>NC_010397.1 GCF_000069185.1 Mycobacteroides abscessus ATCC 19977
TTGACTGACGAACTGAATTCCCAGTTCACGGCGGTATGGAATACCGTCGTCGCAGAGCTCAACGGTGACGACAATCAATATCTGTCGAGCTTCCCGCCGCTGACCCCGCAACAGCGCGCCTGGCTTACCCTCGTCAAACCACTCACCATGGCCGAGGGTTTTGCGCTGCTTTCGGTCCCCTCGAGCTTCGTGCAGAACGAGATCGAACGGCATCTGCGGGGTCCTATCGTCGAGGCACTTTCCCGCAGGCTCGGCGAGAATGTCGAGTTGGGTGTACGCATCGCGGCGCCGGCCCCTGGCGAAGATTCGGAAGTCGCCGGAGCGGCCCCAGAAGTCGAGCTCGACGAGGTCGATGAGACCACCGAGGCGCTTGCTAGCGCACATGAATCCTGGCCGTCCTACTTCATCAATCGCCCGGGCGGCGCCGACAAGGCCGAGACACCCGATACGAGCCTCAACGCGCGCTACACCTTCGAATCCTTTGTTATCGGAGCATCCAACCGGTTCTCCCACGCCGCCGCCGTGGCCGTGTCCGAGGCCCCCGCTCGGGCCTACAACCCGCTGTTCATTTGGGGCGAATCCGGGCTCGGCAAGACACACCTGCTACACGCCGCCGGGAACTATGCGCAGCGTCTCTTTCCGGGCATGCGGGTCAAGTACGTCTCTACCGAAGAATTCACCAACGACTTCATCAACTCTTTGCGCGATGACCGCCGGGTCGCGTTCAAACGCAGCTACCGCGACATCGACGTTCTCCTCGTCGACGACATCCAGTTCATCGAAGGCAAGGAAGGTATCCAGGAAGAGTTCTTCCACACCTTCAACACCTTGCACAACGCGAACAAGCAGATCGTGATCTCCTCCGACCGGCCACCGAAGGGTCTGGCCACCCTCGAGGACCGGTTGCGTACCCGCTTCGAATGGGGCCTGATCACCGACGTGCAGCCCCCCGAGCTGGAAACCCGCATCGCGATCCTGCGCAAGAAGGCGCAGATGGATCGCCTCGATGTGCCCGATGACGTGCTGGAGCTCATCGCGAGCCGCATCGAACGTAATATCCGCGAGCTTGAGGGCGCCTTGATCCGGGTGACCGCCTTCGCGTCACTGAACAAGTCTCCTATCGAGCTGTCGCTGGCCGAGATCGTGCTGCGCGACCTCATCCCGGATGCCAACGCCATTCAGATCAGCGCTGCCACGATCATGGCGGTCACCGCGGAGTACTTCGACACCACCGTCGAGGAACTTCGTGGGCCCGGTAAGACCCGCGCGCTGGCTCAGGCACGTCAGATCGCGATGTACCTGTGCCGCGAACTGACCGATCTCTCGCTGCCCAAGATCGGCCAGACATTTGGGCGCGACCACACCACGGTCATGTACGCGGACAAGAAGGTTCGTGGCGAAATGGCGCAGCGGCGTGAGGTTTTCGATCACGTCAAGGAACTCACCGCACGGATCCGACAGCGTTCCCGGCACTGACCCAAACCGTCCTCACCCGGCCCCCGCGGCCGGGTTTTTTTATCGCGCCGCGCCGCCGCGCCGTCTCAATACACGGCTATTTCAAGAGTTTTCGAGATTTTTCTCGACGAATTTTTGTCACCTCGTGTGGCTCACACGTCACATCCACCACAGCTGCCGGTTGTGCACAGGACTGTGGACTGCTGTTGACCAAACCCACGATCGCTTGGGGGTTGCTGAACGAATCGCGTCCCTTCCACATCCACCGAATGTCAGTCACATCCGAATCCACAAATTCCTGACAGCCTCGCCGGGCCCCTGGGGTGCGATAACACTTGTCTGTCCACAGATTCCACAGCACCTACTAATACTGCTCAAATCTCTATCTAGTCTTTCTCTTTAAAAGCAGCTGTGTGGATGGACGCGTCAACATGGCCCATCCAACCGGTAACCCGGCGATGGACGACAGGGGTCTTGCAAGAAACCGATCCGCTTTCCCGACGCGCCGAAAGCATCTACGGTTGTGCTTCGGAAGTCGCATGGCCTGACGACTTCCCACTCCGAGCGACAGGACCTGTGCACGGTGCCCCGGTGAACACCGGACGGCTGCCCGATGCGCTGTCAGTCTTGTCACCCGGACGTGCCACGATGGCCATCACGGATTTTTGTGTGAACACCGTCCGACCTGGACAACGAGGAAGCGAAGGGTATTCATGGATCTCGCGAGCCCCACTGCCGCAGACACCAGCCTGAAGTTCAGGGTCGCGCGGGACGATTTCGCCGATTCGGTGGCCTGGGTCGCACGCAGCTTGCCCTCCCGGCCGACGGTTCCGGTGTTGGCCGGCGTGCTGCTGACCGCGCACGACACGGGTTTGACACTGTCGGGTTTCGACTACGAGGTGTCCGCGCAGGTAAAGGTCCCGGCGGAGGTAGCCGCGGCAGGCAATGCGCTGGTATCCGGCCGGTTGCTTTCCGATATCACCCGGTCGCTGCCCAACAAGCCCGTCGATGTGGCGCTGGAGGGCACTCGACTGCTCATCAGTTGTGGGAGCGCCAAGTTCTCGCTGCCGAGCATGCCGGTTGAGGATTACCCGGCTCTGCCCTCGCTGCCGGAAGAAACGGGTGCGCTGGGTGCCGATGTGTTTTCTGAGGCCATCGGGCAGGTCGCCGTGGCTGCCGGCAAAGACGACACACTGCCGATGTTGACCGGTATTCGTGTCGAAATAAACGGTGACACAGTGGTTTTGGCTGCGACTGACCGCTTCCGCTTGGCGGTCCGTGAGCTGAATTGGACATCGGGGTCCGGTGAAACGAGCGCTGCGGTGCTGGTACCGGCGAAGACGTTGTCGGAAGCCGCAAAGTCGGCATCCAGTGGGTCGGACGTGCAACTGGCGCTGGGCGCCGGGTCGGCGATCGGATCTGAGGGCCTGCTCGGTATCGTCAGCGATGGCAAGCGCAGCACTACCCGCCTGCTTGACGCTGAGTTCCCCAAGTTCCGTCAGTTGTTGCCGACCGAGCACACGGCCTTGGCGACGATTGCCATCTCGGAGCTGGTTGAGGCCATCAAGCGTGTGGCGTTGGTCGCCGATCGTGGCGCACAGATCCGGTTGGAGTTTGAGCCGGGGTTGCTGCGGCTGTCGGCGGGTGCGGACGATGTGGGCCGTGCGGAGGAAGAACTCGAGGTTGAGTTCGTCGGAGAGCCGCTCACGATCGCCTTCAATCCGACGTATCTGACCGACGGGCTGGGGTCGCTGCACTCGAACCGGGTGACCTTCGGGTTCACCACACCCAGTCGCCCGGCGGTGTTACGTCCCGCTGATGACGATCAAAGCTCGCCGGAAGGCTCCGGGCCGTTTACGGCGGCGCAAACTGACTATGTCTATCTATTGATGCCGGTGCGTCTGCCCGGCTAGGGCTTGCGCTCCTAACAGCATCACGGACTGGTCATCGGAGGTTATGGGTCATGCAGCTGGGTTTGGTCGGGCTAGGCAAGATGGGTTTCAACATGCGCGACCGGTTGCGTGCCGGCGGCCATGAGGTGATCGGATACGACCCTCGGCCCGAGGTCACCGACGTGCCGTCACTGAAAGGGCTGGCCGAGGCGCTCGACGCGCCGCGCGTCGTTTGGGTGATGGTGCCATCGGGCCCGATCACCCAGCAGACAATCGCCGAGCTATCGGAGGAATTGTCCGAGGGCGACCTCGTCATAGACGGCGGTAACTCACGGTTCACCGAGGACAAGCCGAACGCAGATCTACTGGCGGCCAAGGGTATTGGTTATATCGACGCCGGAGTCTCCGGTGGGGTGTGGGGCAAAGAAAACGGCTACGGGCTCATGGTCGGCGGCAGTGACGAGGATGTGGCGCGGGCGATGCCGATCTTCGACACACTGCGTCCCGAGGGTGAGCGCGCCGACGGCTTTGTCCACGCGGGCCCTGTGGGAGCCGGCCACTACGCAAAGATGATCCATAACGGCATCGAGTACGGGCTCATGCACGCCTATGCGGAGGGTTATGAGTTGCTGGCCGCCGAGCCACTCATCACCGACGTGCAGGCGGTGCTGCAGGCGTGGACCAAGGGCACCGTGGTGCGGTCTTGGCTGCTAGACCTGCTGGCCAAGGCCTTGAAGGAAGACCCCGGCTTCGATGCTATTTCGGGGTACACGGAAGATTCCGGTGAGGGCCGCTGGACCGTGGAAGAAGCAATTAATCATCGGGTTCCGGCGCCGGTCATCGCGGCCTCGCTATTCGCGAGATTCGCGTCACGGCAAGAGGACTCACCGGCAATGAAGGCTGTCTCGGCATTGCGCAACCAGTTTGGTGGCCACGCGGTCAAGCGCGTGGGCCTTTCCGGCTGAGGGAGGCGCGCGGACCGAGGTGTATGTACGACAGCTGGGATTACGGGACTTCCGGTCATGGGAGCGTGTCAACCTGGAACTCGAGCCCGGCCGCACGGTGTTCGTCGGACCGAACGGCTACGGCAAGACGAATCTTGTTGAGGCACTCTGGTATTCATCGACGTTGGGTTCGCACCGGGTAGCCACGGACGCGCCCTTGATTCGTACTGGAGCCGAGCGCGCCGTGGTATCGACCATTGTGGTCAATGATGGTCGTGAGTTGGCGATCGATCTGGAGATTGCCGCGGGGCGTGCCAATAAGGCCAGGGTCAACCGATCTCCGGTGCGCAGTCCCCGCGAGGTTTTGGGGATTTTGCACGCGGTGCTCTTCGCGCCCGAAGATTTGTCCTTGGTGCGTGGAGATCCCGCGGATCGTCGCCGATTCCTGGACGATCTGCTGATTCAACGGCGTCCGCGGATGGCCGGGGTGCGTGCCGACTACGACAAGGTGCTGCGGCAGCGGACCGCGCTGCTGAAGACCGCCATGGCGGCATTGCGGCAACGTCATGATCAAAGTGTGCTGGACACGTTGGACGTGTGGGATGGGCATCTGGTGGCACACGGCGCCGAATTGCTTTCGGCGCGTATCGAATTGGTGGGCGAGCTGCACCCGCTGGTGGAAAAGTCGTATCAGCTCCTGGCTCCGGCGTCACGCCCCGCGGATATCGCGTACCGCAGCAGTGTCGAGGGCGTCGAGGCAGGGCTGTCTGTGGAGCATCTGGCGGATGCGTTGCAGGCCGGATTGGTGGCGAAACGCTCGGCGGAAATAGAACGTGGCGTCTGTCTGGTCGGTCCGCACCGCGACGACCTGGAATTGCGGCTGGGAGACGGGCCTGCGAAGGGATTCGCCAGTCACGGTGAATCGTGGTCCTTTGCGTTGGCACTGCGGCTGGCGGCATTCGACCTGCTGCGTGCCGACGGCACGGATCCGGTGTTAATGCTTGATGACGTTTTCGCCGAGCTCGACGGTGCCCGGCGAAGGTCCTTGGCCACGGTGGCCGCAGATGCCGAGCAAGTTTTGGTGACGGCGGCGGTCCCGGACGACGTTCCTGAGGAATTGTCGGCACGCACGGTTACCGTTGAGGTGCAGGAAGGCCCCGCGGGACGAAAGTCGGTGGCACATGAGTGAGGAAGAGGCCTGGCCGCCGGAGCACCTGGCCGGGGTGAAGGGCATGGATTTGGTGCGCCGGGTCTTGGAGGAGGCCCGGGGCGCGGCCAAGCAGCAAGGGAAAGACATCGGGCGTGGTGGACGTTCGCCGGAGCAGCGCCGGCGGGTCGCCGGTGGTCGTCGCACGTGGTCGGGACCGGGCCCGGACGCCCGCGATCCACAGTTGTTGGGAAGGGCCGCAGGTGATTTAGCGAAGCGCCGCGGGTGGTCTTCGCGCGTCTCGGAGGGCGCGGTGTTTGGGCGGTGGGAGGCCGTCGTGGGCGAGCAGATCGCCGCACATGCGACACCGACCGCGTTGAACGAGGGGGTGCTTACGGTGGCCGCGGAGTCCACGGCGTGGGCGACACAGCTCCGATTGGTGCAGGCACAGCTGCTGGCGAAGATCGCCGCGGCCATCGGTGACGGCGTGGTGACGAGTTTAAAGATTTCCGGGCCGACGGCGCCGTCATGGCGGAAGGGGCCACGGCATATCGCCGGACGGGGTCCCCGGGACACGTACGGTTGAGCGCTCATCGCCGCGTCGCGACATGGAACAGGTGTCTAGACCGTCATGACACAGGGCGATCCGAGATACGCGACGGACGGCGTAAATAGAGGGGACGAAACATGCCCTGAAACTAGGTGCCGTGGGTGCAGACCAGTAGGATGGTCATAAGACGGATCGCTGGGCCCCTGTTATGAAGCGGGCCCACCGGAGTCGTTACTTCCAGACAGGAGACAAAGTCGATCGTGGCTGCCCAGAAGAAGAGTGCCAAGAGCGAATACAGTGCTGACTCGATCACCATTCTAGAGGGGCTCGAAGCTGTCCGGAAGCGCCCCGGTATGTATATCGGGTCCACCGGAGAGCGCGGCCTGCACCATCTGATCTGGGAAGTTGTCGACAACTCCGTTGATGAGGCGATGGCTGGTTACGCCACCACCGTCGAGGTGACGATGCTGGCCGACGGCGGAATCCAGGTCAAGGACGATGGCCGCGGTATCCCCGTAGCCATGCACGCCTCGGGTATCCCGACCGTCGATGTCGTCATGACGCAGCTACATGCCGGAGGTAAGTTCGACTCGGATTCGTACGCGGTTTCCGGTGGTCTGCACGGTGTGGGCATCTCGGTGGTGAACGCGCTTTCCACCAAGCTCGAGGTGGAGATCTTGCGCGACGGATTCGAGTGGCAACAGGTCTACACGCGTTCCGAGCCAGGCACCCTGCAGAAGGGCGCAGCGACCAAGAAGACGGGTACCACCGTACGTTTCTGGGCGGACCCGGAGATCTTCGAGACCACCACCTACGACTTCGAGACGGTGGCGCGACGCCTGCAGGAGCAGGCCTTCCTCAACAAGGGCCTCACCATCAAGCTCACCGATGAGCGCGTGAGCGATTCCGAGGTGACCGACGAGGTGGTCAGCGACACCGCCGAGGCGCCCAAGAATGCCGAGGAGCAGGCTGCGGAATCGTCTGCGCCGCACAAGGTTAAGAACCGGGTGTTCCACTACCCGGACGGTCTGGTGGACTTCGTCAAGCACATCAACCGCACCAAGTCAGCCATCCACACCACGATCGTCGATTTCTCCGGCAAGGGCGAAGGCCATGAGGTAGAGATCGCGATGCAGTGGAATGCCGGCTATTCCGAATCGGTGCACACCTTTGCCAACACCATCAACACCCATGAGGGCGGCACTCACGAAGAAGGTTTCCGTGCGGCGCTGACCTCGGTGGTCAACAAATACGCCAAGGAGAAGAAGCTCCTCAAGGAGAAGGATTCGAACCTCACCGGCGATGACATTCGCGAAGGGTTGGCGGCGGTCATCTCGGTGAAGGTCGGTGAGCCACAGTTCGAAGGCCAGACCAAGACCAAGCTCGGCAACACCGAGGTCAAGTCCTTTGTGCAGAAGGTATGCAACGAGCAGTTGCAGCACTGGTTCGACTCGAACCCGGCAGATGCTAAAACGGTTGTGAATAAGGCGGTTTCGTCGGCGCAGGCACGCATCGCCGCGCGTAAGGCACGCGAACTGGTGCGCCGCAAGAGTGCCACCGATATCGGCGGGCTGCCGGGCAAGCTGGCCGACTGCCGTTCGACAGACCCGTCGAAATCGGAACTGTATGTGGTGGAGGGTGACTCGGCCGGCGGCTCGGCCAAGAGTGGTCGCGACTCGATGTTCCAGGCGATCCTGCCGCTGCGCGGCAAGATCATCAACGTCGAAAAGGCCCGCATCGACCGGGTTTTGAAGAACACCGAAGTCCAGGCGATTATCACGGCCCTGGGCACGGGCATCCACGACGAGTTCGACATCGCCAAGCTGCGGTACCACAAGATCGTGTTGATGGCCGACGCCGACGTTGACGGCCAACATATTTCGACGCTGCTGCTTACGCTGTTGTTCCGATTCATGCGTCCGCTGGTTGAACACGGCCACATCTTCTTGGCGCAGCCACCGTTGTACAAGCTCAAGTGGCAGCGCACCCAGCCGGAATTCGCGTATTCGGACCGCGAGCGCGACGGGCTGATGGAAGCCGGGCTCAAGGCCGGCAAGAAGATCAACAAGGACGACGGCATCCAGCGTTACAAGGGTCTGGGCGAGATGGATGCCAAGGAGCTGTGGGAGACCACCATGGATCCGTCCGTGCGCGTACTGCGGCAGGTGACACTCGACGACGCCGCCGCGGCCGACGAGCTGTTCTCGATTCTGATGGGTGAGGACGTCGAGGCACGCCGCAGCTTCATCACCCGAAACGCCAAGGACGTGCGCTTCCTCGACGTATAACCGCGGCGGGGTAACCCGCCCAGGTAGTTCAAGATTCAATTTGGTCTTGAATCTTTTCGTTCCAGCGGAACCGATTCCGGCGTTGTGCCGTCGTACTTACGAGTACATCAACGGCCGGAGGGAAATGCCTAGATGGGTGAGAAGTTCAGTGTTGATATCGAGAAGCTCGCGGGTTTCGGTGGCGGGGTCCAAGACCTAGCGGCCTATGTGGGCAAGGTTCAGGGTTTGGTCGATTCAGACGCCGGCCCGAAGAATGGCTGGGAGGGACTAATGTCCCAGCTCAAAGGCCCATTCGAGCAGACCAAGACGGACACGTCTCAGCGATATGACAAGCGTCAAATTGCCGTGTACATGACGGGCAATGAGTTGATCTCGTTGGCGAACGTCTACAAGGAACAAGAGAATAAGACCGGGGCCAAGATCAGATCCGCTGCGGCCCCGTTGCCCGGACATGACTCTCCGCAGGCTGGCGATGCGACCACGACGGCTGCGCATCTTGCGACCGGCGATCTTCCGGACCTGGCGGCTCCCAAAGAAGAGGAAGCCGATGTACGGGAACTTATCAAGGGCACCATCGGTTGGATTGCCGATGCAGATGAAGGCGTACAGAAGGCCGTTGGGTGGAGCCCGATCAATGACACGTTCGAAAAGGTCATTGGCAACTGGGCCGAACTGACCCGCATCGGCAATGTCTACGAAAAAGCCGGCAAGGGTATGGAGGGCGCCGGCAAATCTTTGGCGACCATGACCACGCAGTCAGGTTCACATTGGGATGGCAAGGCGGCCCAGGCTTTTGATGACTACTCGGCGGATTTGAGCAAGGCCTTGGAGGCAGAGGCTCCGCTGACGAAAGTGATCAAGGACTGCCTAGATGTCCTGGTTGACCAGATCAAGAAACTGGTCAAATCGATTGCCGAGCTGGTCGTCAAGAAATTCGAAGAGTCATACACGATCAAGGATTGGAAGGGAAAGCTCAAGTTCCTTGCGAAGAAGATTCCGTTCGCCGGGACGCTCGCTGAGATTGGCACGTTAGCAAATATTCTCAGGCAAGTCTGGAATGAGGCAACGAAGTTAGTTGACCAGGTCCAAAAGGCCGTGGACCTGGTGAAGTCCGTTATCGAGTTCTTCAAGGATCCGGCGGGATACCTGAAGCAGAAGGGATCCGATGCGCTGAACAAGGCGGTGGACGGTGCCCTGGATAAGGCGGGTATCGAAAGCGACTCAGGCAAGCAGCTGGCCAAGGACCTACCGGCCGCGATTGTGGCAGCCGGTGACTACGCGGGGGCACCTGACGGAGGGCTTCCTGTAGCTGCGGGTAGCACACCCTGGGATGACGGCAACTGATGATTGATATCCCCGATGATCCAGATCTGCGGGCGCTGGTGCTCAAAGTGATGGATGGTGTAGCCGAGATGGAAACCGTTCGGCTCGAGGTTGAACAGTTCGCAGACACCCCGATTGACCCAACCTTGGGCATGGAAGAGGAGAAGCCTCCGCCGTTACTGACACCCAGCGATCTCGAAGAAGACGATTTCTATCAGTTCAACAATCCGTTCGGTCCGAGGAAGTGATATGAACAAGCAAGCAGGGGCACTAGCGCTGGCAGTGCTGGGCCTGGCGATGGGATGCCAGTCGCAAAAGACAGAGCCCTCCGGAGCATCGTCGAGCTCCCCGGAGCCCACAGCCACCACGTCTTCATCCTCATCGGAGGCGAAAACTTCTGGCTTCCAACCATTTACCCCCACGACCGATGCCTGCAGCCTTGTTGCTCCGGAGCAACTGAATTCACAAGGCACCGCGCCGATCACCTCGCGCGCCAGGGAGTCGTCGAACAGGATTGTTCAGTGCTCATATAAGGAAGCTGGCGGCCATGAGGTGTTGAACATCAAGCTGTTCAAGAATTCGGATGGGGCGGCCAACTTCCGGTCGATTCACGTCCGGATTCTCGAATCCGAGGGCGCACAAATTTACGTTATGAAGGATGAGCCGAACGAATGTGAGGCGGGGTTGGTGAACTCCGAGGACAACATCGTGCAGTTCGAATTCGAGCCTGGAGACGCAGCGGTCTCTTCGGCGGCGCTACCTGCTGGCCAAACGTGGTGTGATTTCTCTGCGCCGGTGCTCGCGGAAGCGAACAAGAAGCTGGGCTGGACCAAGTAGAAGTAAAGCCTTTGGGTGACTGCGCTAGTTACCCAAAGGCTTTACTTCTCACTCGAATTCGACGTCCCAGCCGAGTTTCTTGTACCGCCGCTTCTCGCGTTCCTGGGCCTGCTTGTCGGCCTTCTCTTGCTCGCTCCAGTCACCGATGACGGCCGGAGACGCCTTGGGCAGGTCACCCATGAACTCATAGGTGTTATCGAGATTGATCAGGATGGCCGGCGTCTCATGCTCGTCATCATCTTCGCCGTGACCGCCCTTGCCGTGCGCGCCCGCGCCGCCCATCATGCCCATAGGTCCCATGGCGCCCCCGCGCACGCCGGCCGCGCCGATGGCAGCGGGGTTGGCACCTGCGCCGCTGGTGGCCCCGCCCGGAAGTCCTCCGCCGGCGCGCAACGCGCTTGCACCGCCGGCCGTGCCCGAGGCGAGGCCGGTGCCGCCAGCCGATCCGGATGGACCGTAGCCTGCCGCAGTGGTCGACCCCAGCGGGAGGCCGGAACCGCCTGTGCCCGTTCCGGATCCGGAGCCAAACGGTGAACTACCGCCTGCACCCGAACCCGAGCCGGCGCCTTGGCCGCCGCCAGCACCGCTGCCGGATCCGGAGCCAGCCCCTTGCCCTTGCCCGCCTTGTCCGTCTCCATTGGCGAGTTGTGGCTTGGTGTTCTTGTCTGCCAGGCCGTCGGTGCCGCCGCCTGGGGATTGCGGCTTGCTGTCGGAGCCACCGCCAGCGGAGTTTCCGCCACCCCCGCCACCGCTGCCGCCGCCTCCACCCGGCTGCTGGATAGCGCCGGAGCCGGAGTTATCCGAAGCAGCGTCGTCAATCTTGGGACGGGTGACGTCGAGCGGCTCGGTGTACAGACGTTCGGCCTCAGCCCGAACAGCCTCCAGGAGTTTCTGTTTGGCATCCTTGTCGGTGTTGTCGGGAGGCACCGGGTACATCTGCGGCACGCGGCCCGCATTCGTCAGGCAGGCACCGTCCTGTGTGAGAGCGTTCTGCAGCTTCCCGGCCTTGGCCGCGATGCCGTCATCGGCCTGAAGTTCCTGGTACTTGGCTTTAAGTGATTGACGGGCGGCATCCGGTCCGTCGCCGGTCCAGATTCGCTCCATGGTGCTTGCGGCGCGAGTGTACTGTTCGGCGGAGTCTGACACTTTGGAATAGATGTCGCTCCATGACTGGGCCAAATTAAAGGCGTTGTCGGGCTTCAGCTGACTAAGCTTGCCCACGATCTCGGCATGTGACATGCCATCCCAGCCATCACCGGACATGGTTGTTACCTCTCATGTTATTTCGGAAGCTTCGGGACAGTGTCGGTGGCGATCTCGATGGCTTTTGTGCAGGCATCTCCGATCGCTTTCTGCGCGCTTGGTCTGTCAAGGCTGACGAGGGTGGCGACGACGGCGCGTTGGGACGGAATCTGCGCTGAGCAGAAAGCAGTTCCGGATTGTCCCAAGCGATGTGTCGAGCCTTGCAGTCCGGCGATAGCCACGGGCTTGGCGTCGGGATAGTTATTGGTATCCAAGTACTCTGAAATGGAGCGATTGATCACGAGTTGCTGGACGTACCAGCCGTCCCCCTGCCAGCTGCAACCCCGCTGGAGTGTCGTGGTGGCGCCGATGTCCTTAACTGTGGCGGGATCGAGTCCCCATTTGCTCAATTCCGCCGCACTGTAGGCCAAACAGGGATCGAAGGTAGTGCCGTCACTATTTTGGTTAGGGGGCGGGTGCGGTCCGGGGAGCGTGTTAGTGACAGTAGGTGAGGAACTTGTGGCAGTATCGTGTCCGGCGCGCGCAGTATTTGTGGCAGTAATCGCGTCCCCAGACACGGTATTGCCGCCACAGCCAACGACGGTGAGTGCCACCGCCGACATGAGCGCGATGTGATGGAAGATCTTCACTTGTATTCGACCGACAGCTTGTGATCGAAGACGCGGCCCGCGTTGTAGGCGTCCATGTTGTTGTACAGAACTTCCATAGCCAGCACGTGGTCGATCTTGGCCTGGCAATCCTCCTGCAGGGCAGTTAGGTGAGCGACCATGTCAGGAGCCTGTTCGCGGTAGTGAGCCATGGCTTTCTCCCCGGTGTTTAGCTCGCCAAAGCCTTGGACGTTGCCAGCTTGCTGCGCGATATGCAGAGCCTCGGTGATGAGATCCAGCGCCGGGAGCAGTTCCTGGGCCACCGTCTGCCCGGCCTTCTCTTCCATATGCAGCACCTTGCCCGCCGCCTCGGCAGCGCTTCGCTGCGCGTCGGGGTTCATGCCGCCTAGATCAAAGCTGTACGTCTTGTCCGCCATGGTCGCCTCCAGAAACCTGCTCTCATAGGGGTACGACGCCCCTATCCCGCCGTTGGTTCCATATTTCCGGAACTTTTTTGAGCCGGTTGGAGGGTGGCGCACGCCTACGTTCAGACGCATCCGAACAGCGCAGACGTGGGCATAGCCGCTCCGATAGCTTCTAGCCCTTGGCCGAAGGGTCGCCGCCCAGCTTCGACGCGGTTCCGGTTCTGGAGAGCGCGTTACTGGTCATTCGCAGCTTGTCGCGGTAGTCGTCGCAGCGCACACCACCGTGGGCCCGGAGAGACCCACCACGAGTCGAGCAGCTGATCGATGTCCGGCGAGCTCGACGCGATGGTTTCGGTCGTGTGCGGAGGCTACTGCTCGGCCAGCCGCTCCAACAGCAAAGTGGAATCATCCGCGCCCAGCTCGATGCCGAATATTTCTCGGAGCGTGGCCAGCACCTCAGCGGGCGTCAGCTGCCGGGTCTTTCGCCCCACCCCGGGCTGGATTTCGTGGAGTTCCCGGTGGTCCAAGATGTATGCATGGTCCGGGCTGATCTGCTGTACGAAAGCTCTTGTGCTGAAAGGTGAATGAGGGCTTGAGGCAACGAAATAGCTCGCGGCTCGGTAGTCGATCGGGTATTGCGGCTCCAGTACAAAGGTATGCCGGCTGAGCCACCCGGGTTCGGACCCGTCTCCTGCGGCTTCGGAGAGTGTCCATCCGTCGGCACCTGGGGTTACCTCACCGCGCCGCAGTCGGTAGGTCCAGGACTCATCGGCGACGACGGCTTCGTCGACGAGGCGGATCGGCGCCAGGGGGCTGGTGCCAAATCCGACGTCGCACAGCCATTGCTCTGCGGCAAGCCGAACGACGAGCATGCCGTGGGTGGCAGGGCGAATTGTTGTGGCGCCCATCTGCACCCGGCCCTGAATGCCGTAGAAGTCGAAGCCGAGGCGCTGCAGGACGGCTCCAAAGAGGGCGACGTGCTCGTAGCAGTAGCCGCCGCGCGGGCTCCGCAACAGCTTGGCCTGAACGGCCGGGATATCCAGTGCGACATGCTTATGCAGCACCGCATCAAGGTTCTCCCACTTGATGTTCAAGACGTGGCCGCGTTGCAGGCGGCGCAGGGTCTCCAGCGTCGGCGACCGATCGCCGTCGAAGCCGATAAAGGCCAGGTATTCATCGAGCTGAAGCTCATCGCCGTTCCACATGGTGTGGACAACGTACTTGTTACTCGCGGAATGCCCGTAGCGGCGCCAAGCAAATCTGGCAGAAAGACGGAACCAATCGGGAGTTCGTCACGTCGGAGCACAATGAGAGGTGAATTCTGACCAGGATCAGGAGGTGAGAGCTGATGAGTGATGAACAGGAGCTACAACGTGAGCTCGACCTGATTCGTAGTGTCGCAGATCGTAGTGTGATGGATATTGAGGCGGCCGGACGCGAAGCCATCGCCGAGATTGATCGGCGTGCGACGGCGCCGCCGCAGCAAGATGCCCAGGCCCAGGTGAGGCCGCCTGTGCCGCCACCAACGGATCTTGATGAGGACGACTTTTACCAATTCCAGAGGTTCCGCTGACGGAGAGGGGCAACCAATGGGATTGAACATAGATCTTGATCGTGCTCGGCAGGTGGTCCAGGGTCTGAAGGGTCTGGGTGACCATTTAGTCCCCGCCGGCGCACCTGCTGCGGAGAGTGCGGGCCCGGAAAAGTCCGTTGCGGCTGTGTCCGCCGTATCGGCATCCGGTGACCATGTCGCTAAGGAATACGGTGCGCTTCTTCAGGATGCCGCAGCGTTCTTAGGCCGCGCGGTTCAAGCTTTCGAGAGCATGGATCAGAACAACGCGGCCAACATCCATTCCTCCGGCCCACAGAATATGTAGGCCACGCCAATGCCGACGAAATCAGAAATTCTTAACTGGCGGACCGACCACCTTGGGGCTGCGGCCAAGACGTGGGGGGACCAAGCTACGCAGCTCGACACCGCAGTCAACGGTGCGCAGGGGCTGCTGGACGGGCTGCGGGGGTCCGGCCAGTTTGTCGAGGCGTTTCGGACGCGGCTGAAAAGCTATATCGACAAAACTCGGCCAAAGGTAGACAAATTGAAGTCTGCCAAGCAGGTTGCGGAATCTTCCGAACAACAGTTGAAGGGCGCGAAGGACAAGGCCGTCTATGCGGTCCACGATCCCGAGGACGAAGACTTCAACGTGAACGAGGACCTATCAGTCACGGAGCGACGGTCACATTCGGGCTTGGACCGTCTGAAGAGGGCAATACGTCGGAGGTGGCTGCAGGGGATTTTGCACACCCGGGCGCAGGAGCTAGTGGCGACGGATAACGCGATCGCTCGGAAGCTACACGAAATCGCGCAAGATTTAAGCAATTTCCATCTTGAAGGGCCGGATGGCAATACGGACTTCAGTGGAGACCCGAACCACCCGAAGATCATGGGGCCAGCGAAACCACTGGGACCGATCGAGCAGGAAGACTATGACCTCGGCTACACGTTCCTGGATGAAAACGGGAACCCCCTTCCGATGCTGGATGAGAACGGGAACGTGGTGATTGACCCGAAAACCGGTAGGCCGGTTCCGGATTCCGTGTGGGGGGACCCGGCGGACAACAATGCGGATGGGTCTCCACGAGTGCCGCACCCACCCCGAGACCACCACTTTGCGGATATGGACGCCAACGACCCATATCGAACGCTTCCGACCGGGACGACGGTAGGTCCGAATGGCGAGAGGATAGCTCTTGTAAGTAGGCCTCCGGATGATCCTGCGTGGGCAGAAAATCAAACCAAAAACGGAAAGAGCGTGTATGTCACTCAAACTGAGGCATACGACGTTACGAGGCAGCCGCCCCAAAGTCTGGGCAAGTTGCAGGGTGTGGATGGCAGCAAGGTCTACCAGGGAAGCATCGTTTACGACAAGGCATCGGGAAGAATGTATGTCGTTGGAAACCATGGTGATGGGAGCGGCGACACGGCCCGGGGTATGTGGCGGTCGGATCCGGTCGATCCCAATCATCCGAACGATTGGGTGAAAACACTGCGGTATCAAGGCGACGTTCCGAGTCTGCCGGGATCGCGTGAGAGCAGTCTGGTCGCGTTGCCGCATGGCGGCGTTGCGCTGTTTGGAGCCGACGACTATGCCCCAGCGGAAGGCCGCAATATGGCAGTCGGTGCAATTAGCGCGGCAACTCCCGAGGGTCTGCTGCAGGCCAGGCCAGTTACCGACCTACTGCCTGCTGGGAAGACTCCGTGGCCCGGAGGCGCGCCTTACGCAGCTCTTCCGACCGGGGTTCACTGGGATCCAGCGCTGCGCGCCGATGTCGTAGACACCCGTGTCAGTATTTGGCGAGATGTCCCGGGTGTCCGGGGTGCATACCCTCCTGTTACGTATCAAACGTCGGTGCCGATATTTCAACCGAATTCCTAGGAGAAGTCATGATGACGATCGGGCGACTGACGGCGGGCATCGTCATTGCAGCGGCTGCAATCGCATGCCAAGCGATTCCGGCGCCGGAAGCCGCGGGCCAACCGCCGCAGGGGTTTCCGGATCTCAGTGGATTCAGGGCTGTCGACCCGGCGCCCTTTCGGCATCAGTCCCGAGGCGGTCTGTATTCAAGCTTTGTTACGGCCGACGGATTGATCAGCTGCACTATGGCCAGTGGTTCTAGTTCGGGGTGCAGAGGGGACCTTCCAGGTGCTCCAAGATCGGAGGGCGGAAATGGGGCGGGATGCACCGTGGTGAGCGGCTGGGATCAGTACAGTTTTTCAAGTACAACTGTCCAGTGCCCGCCGTACGCTGACGAAAAGCTGAATAGGAACGAAAAGCTGATAGACGGTGACATGGTTTGCGCTGTCGGCGGTGATCGCCTCGTTGCGTGTATCAACACTCGGGGAAACCACGGCTTCGTCCTCCGCCCAGAAGGCAGTTGGACCTTCTAAGCAGTGTCACCGCACACCCATAGAGTGACCACATGGCCGCCGATCGCCCCACCATCTACTTTGCCTCCCAACGGGACTGGGAAGCATGGCTGGAACAGAACCACGAGGACTCCCCCGGCGTCTGGATCAAGATGGCCAAGAAGGCCAGCGGCATTGCCAGCCTCAACCACAAGGAAGCCTTGGAAGAAGCGTTGTGCTTCGGGTGGATCGATGGCCAGGCCAGGTCACTCGACGAGCAGTACACCTTGCGCATGTTCACTCCGCGGCGTCCCCGCAGCACCTGGTCGAAGATCAACGTCGGCCACATCGAGCGACTCGCCACAGAGGGCCGCATCAGACCCGCAGGTCAACGCGAAGTCGACGCCGCCAAGGCCGATGGTCGTTGGGACGCCGCCTATAGTTCACAAGCCACCATCGAGGTGCCCGGGGACTTCGCGCGCGCCCTCGAATCCGAGCCCGGAGCCTTGGCGTTCTTCGACTCCCTGAACAAGACGGCGCGGTGGCCGTTCCTGTTTCGGCTCACCACCATCAAGAAGCCGGAGACCCGCGCCCGGCGTATCGCGCAGTATGTCGAGTTACTGGCCGAGGGAAAGACGTTGCACTGAGGCGATCTACGCCTTGTGTGCCACCGCCACGATGTAGTCCGAGTGCAACGAGAACAACCGCATACCCACCGAGTTGAACTGGGCCCGCAGCAACGGATTGACGTGTTTCATATCCGGTTGCCGCAGCCGCTTACCGAGGAACTTGGACAGCGGCGGATAGACATCATTGGCAATCGACCATGTCTCGGAGCGCGCAAAGCCCATGTCCAGCAACAAGTCACGGTATCCTTGTACGTCGACCGCCCATGGCACCGCGTTCGCCGGGGCTCCCTGCCAACCGCGCCGCGCCACCTGGCTGCGCGCGAACGCGGTGAGTGCGGTGCGGCGCGGAACGATGTCCGCCGTCACCATACGCCCGCCGGGTTTGAGCACCCGCAACGCCTCACGGAAAAAGTCGATGCGCGACGGGAAATGGAACGCTGATTCCAGCGCCACCACCTTGGTGCAGGACTCGTTCTCAAACGGCAGGTCGGTCGCCGAGGCCTTGACATAGGAGATGGTGTCGGACAGGCCCGCCTCGGCCACGCGCTCGGTGGAGATCGCGATCTGCTCCTCGGCGATGTTGACCCCGGTGATCTTCTTCACCTTGAACTCGTTGGCCCACAGAATGTCCTGATCGCCGTAGCCACACCCGCAGTCGACCACGACATCCGAAGCGGTGAACCCGGCGCTGGAGGCAACCAGGCGGGCGAGATCGCGGCTGGCCTCATCCAGGGTCGTCGGATGGTCGCGCCAGTACCCAAAGTTGATAAAGAGCGATTCCTCGCCGAACAGGTTCTGGGGCCCGACGATGTCGTACACCATCCCGGTCTTGGGACCGTCGGCGCTGGATACCGCGACGGCCGCCATGCGCCGCCACTCGTCGGCCCAGCGCCGCAGGCGCTCGCCAGTTGACTCATCGGTGAAATCGGACGTCAGAGTGGTCATGATCGGCAGCTCCCATTCGGTTCTGGCCGCCCCGTTGCGGCGCACACATCCGTAACAAACAGTACCGGATACTTCGGATATGGGCATCTAAAGCCGCTGAGAACGACGCACGGGGCCGCATCCGGGAAAGCCGCCGGCCAAGTGACTAGGCTGGTGAGGTTGCCCGGCTTTCTCCGGGCGGAGCATGAACGAGGAGCACATGACTGACACAACGCTGCCCCCCGGCGGTGATGACGCCGTCGACCGCATCGAACCGGTAGACATCCAGCAGGAGATGCAGCGCAGCTACATCGATTACGCCATGAGTGTGATCGTGGGCCGCGCCCTCCCCGAGGTCCGCGATGGCCTCAAGCCAGTGCACCGCCGCGTCCTGTACGCGATGTATGACTCCGGCTTCCGCCCCGACCGCAGCCATGCCAAGTCGGCGCGCTCGGTTGCCGAGACCATGGGTAACTATCACCCCCACGGTGACGCGTCCATCTACGACACCCTCGTGCGTATGGCCCAGCCTTGGTCGCTGCGCTACCCGCTGGTGGACGGACAGGGCAACTTCGGCTCACCGGGTAACGACCCGGCGGCCGCCATGCGTTACACCGAGGCTCGGCTCACGCCGCTGGCCATGGAGATGTTGCGTGAAATCGATGAGGAAACAGTCGATTTCATTCCGAACTACGACGGCCGCGTCATGGAGCCGACGGTGTTGCCGAGCCGGTTTCCGAACCTGCTGGCCAACGGTTCGGGCGGTATCGCCGTCGGTATGGCCACCAACATGCCGCCGCACAACCTGCGTGAGTTGGCCGAAGCCGTCTACTGGGCGTTGGACAACCACGAGGCGGACGAGGAGACCACTCTCAAGGCGGTCTGCGAAAAGATCACCGGTCCCGACTTCCCGACGTCGGGATTGATCGTTGGGACGCAGGGTATTCACGACGCCTACACCACGGGCCGTGGCTCCATCCGGATGCGGGGTGTGGCCGAGATCGAGGAAGACTCCAAGGGCAGAACGTCTTTGGTGATCACCGAGCTGCCGTACCAGGTCAACCACGACAACTTCATCACCTCCATCGCCGAGCAGGTGCGCGACGGCAAGATTGCGGGCATCTCCAACATCGAGGACCAGAGCTCCGATCGTGTCGGCCTGCGAATCGTGGTGGTACTCAAGCGCGATGCCGTGGCCAAGGTGGTGCTGAACAACCTCTACAAGCACACCCAGCTGCAGACCAGCTTTGGTGCGAACATGCTGTCGATCGTCGACGGCGTGCCGCGCACGCTGCGTCTGGACCAGTTGATCCGGCTCTACGTCAATCACCAGTTGGACGTCATCATTCGGCGCACCCGGTACCGGTTGCGCAAGGCGAACGAGCGCGCGCACATCTTGCGCGGTTTGGTCAAAGCCCTTGACGCCCTTGATGAAGTGATCGCGTTGATTCGGGCGTCGCAGACGGTGGACATCGCCCGCACGGGCCTGATCGAGTTGCTGGACGTCGATGAGATCCAGGCCCAGGCCATCCTCGACATGCAGCTGCGTCGCCTGGCGGCCCTGGAGCGGCAGAAGATCATCGACGACCTCGCCAAGATCGAGGCCGAGATCGCCGACCTCGAGGACATCCTGGCCAAGCCGGAACGTCAGCGCGCCATCGTCAAGGACGAACTCGCCGAGATCACCGAGAAGTACGGCGACGACCGCCGGACCCGCATCATCTCGGCGGACGGGGACGTCGCCGACGAGGACCTCATCGCGCGTGAGGACGTCGTCGTCACCATCACCGAAACCGGGTACGCCAAGCGCACCAAGACCGACCTGTACCGCAGCCAGAAGCGCGGTGGCAAGGGCGTGCAGGGTGCCGGCCTGAAGCAGGATGACATCGTCAAGCACTTCTTTGTGTGCTCGACGCATGACTGGATCCTGTTCTTCACCACCAAGGGCCGCGTCTATCGCGCCAAGGCGTATGACTTGCCCGAGGCTGCCCGCACCGCGCGCGGCCAGCACGTCGCCAATCTGCTGGCCTTCCAGCCGGAAGAGCGCATCGCGCAGGTCATCCAGATCAAGAGCTACGAGGACGCGCCATACCTGGTGCTCGCCACCAAGAACGGCTTGGTCAAGAAGTCCAAACTCACCGAGTTCGACTCCAACCGCAGCGGTGGCCTGGTGGCCGTCAACCTGCGTGACGGCGACGAGTTGGTGGGTGCGGTGCTGTGCTCGGCCGAGGACGATCTGCTGCTGGTCTCGGCCCATGGGCAGTCCATCCGATTCAGTGCCACCGACGAGGCGTTGCGGCCGATGGGCCGCGCCACTTCCGGTGTGCAGGGCATGCGCTTCAACGGCGAGGACGACTTGTTGTCGCTCAACGTCGTCCGTGAGGGCACCTACCTGCTGGTGGCCACTTCGGGCGGTTACTCCAAGCGCACCGCCATCGAGGAGTACCCAGTACAGGGACGTGGCGGTAAGGGTGTGCTGACGGTTCAGTACGACCCGCGCCGTGGCTCCCTGGTGGGTGCGCTCGTCGTGGACGAGGAATCCGAGCTGTACGCCATCACCTCCGGCGGAGGCGTCATCCGCACCATCGCGAAGCAGGTCCGCAAGGCCGGCCGCCAAACCAAGGGCGTGCGGCTGATGAACCTCGGCGAGGGCGACACCCTTTTGGCGATCGCGCATAATGCCGATGAGGGAGATGCTGACCCCGATGAGGATGCAGCCGGCACGACCGCAGGCGAGTAAGGAGCTGTAGGTGAGTTCACCGAACGATCCGGGGGAGTCTGGCGCAAACGAACGCCCCGTGGACCAGGCGGACTTGCCTCCCTGGCAGCGGGCGGAGCGGCGGCGTGGTTCACACGCCGCCGCTACCGGCCCGCAGCGGATTCCCGACCGCGAGCCGCGCCCCGGTGGCGCACCGACCGAGATCATCCCGATTGTGGACGACGCTTCGGCCCCTCCTACGGCGCCGACATCGGCCCCGCGCCCCAGTGGCCGTCCGTCCGCAGGACTGGATGCCCGGCTCAGCAGATTCATCTCCGGAACGGCCGCACCGGCCGGATTCACCACCCCGCCTGCGCGGGCTGAGGCGGATCCGGAGCCCGAACCGTACGACGAGGTGCCGGAGCGCCCCGAAAGATCCGAGAGGGCCGATCGGCCCGAGCCGCCCCGCGCGGGCACTCCGTGGGGCGAGTCCGGCGCGCAAGAGCCGGTGCGCGCCTCCAAGAGCGCTCTCAAGAACGAAGACCTGCCGGATCTGTCCGGGCCGGTCCCCCGTCCGCCCCGCAGAAGTGATGCGGCACAAGGCGGTTCGGCAGTTACCGTGGGCCCGTCGCGGCGGGGTCCGCTGCGTGCGGCCATGCAGATCCGGCGCATCGATCCGTGGGCGACGCTCAAGGTGTCGCTGGTGCTGTCGGTGGTGTTCTTCTTCGTCTGGATGATCGCCGTCGCCATGCTGTATCTGGTGCTCGGCGCGATGGGTGTGTGGTCGAAGCTCAACGAGAACGTGGGTGAGCTCATCACCAACAGCGGCGGCGGTGAGCTGGTGTCCAGCGGCACCATCTTCGGTACCGCGCTGCTGATCGGTTTGGTGAATATCGTCCTGATGACCGCGGCCGCGACCATTGGTGCGTTCATCTACAACTTGACCACCGATCTTGTCGGAGGCATCGAGATCACATTGGCCGATCGTGACTAACGGTTTGGGATGCAACCCATCCGTGGGGTAATCTCTGCGTTCGGCTCAGGGGCTATAGCTCAGGCGGTTAGAGCGCTTCGCTGATAACGAAGAGGTCGGAGGTTCGAGTCCTCCTAGCCCCACCACACTTGTTGGGAGGTCCACCACGTGAGAGTGCTGCTGCTGGTACTCGCTTTGTTGGGCGTGGCCTACGCGGCAGCACTCGCCGTGGCCCGCAACAACATGGAAGTGTGGCATACAGCAGCAGGTGAGGGGCCTTAGCTCAGTTGGTAGAGCGCTACCTTTGCAAGGTAGATGTCAGGAGTTCGATTCTCCTAGGCTCCACAAATTCTTGTCCTGCGAGCAGACGCTCAGTGCTCCTATTGCTTGGCTTGATTCGCGTGGCCGTAGTGCCGCAGTCAGGAGTTGGAGGAGCGCGAACCCCGCTCCGACAGTGCAAACCCCCGTCCATCCCCATCTACTGCCAGCGACCGAGACCGCAGCGGAGCCGAGCGCCCCGCCTGCGAAGTATGCGGTCATGTACGCCGAGGTGATGCGTGAACGCGCGTCGCCGGGGAGTGCGTATATCTGACTCTGGTTCGTGACGTGCATCGCCTGGACACCGAAGTCGAGTAGGAGGATCCCCAGCACAAGTGCGATGAGGTCGTCTCCTCCGAAGAGGAGTGCGGGCCACGAGACGAGCATCGTGATCGCGGCGCCCAGTGTGGTCGTCGCTGACCGCCCGCTGTCCGCGAGCTTCCCGGCGAATCGTGCACCCAGTGCGCCGGCTGCGCCGATGACGCCGAACAACCCGATCACGCCTTCGGAATAGCCGTAAGGCTCCCCAGAGAGCAGGCTTGTGAGTGCCGTCCACAAGACGCTGAATTGTGCGAAGGCGATCGCGCCGAAGAGCATGCGCGTCCGCAGTACTTTCTGTTGGTAGACGAGGTCCAGCACGGAGCCCAGCAGACGAATGTAGTTCCTGGTGGTACCGGCGGATTCCTCCGATGGCAGTCGTCGGGCAAGCGCGGCGGCAACGGCTAGCATGCTCGTCGCGGCCGTGACATAGACGGCGCGCCAGCCCGCAAGGTCGGCAATGAGTCCGGCTGCTGTTCGTGCGAGCAGGATTCCGATGAGGAGACCACTCATCACGGTTCCGACGACCCTGCCTCGTTGCTCGGCGGGCGCGAGTGTGGCAGTAAGTGCGACAAGTAGCTGGGCGACCACGGCCATCGCGCCGACAAGCGGCGAAAGCCACAGAACCCAGGTGCCGGTTGGCGCGAGTGCGGTGAGTCCGAGCACAAGAGCGGAGAGGACGCTCAGACCGACGATGAGCCGCCGACGATTGAGCATGTCGCCGAGCGGGAGAATGAGGAACAGGCTCGCCGCGAACCCGAGTTGCGTGAGTGTCACAATCAGCGGAGCGACTGTGGCTGGGATACCGAGATCGGTCCCGATCGCATCGAGCAAGGGCTGGCTGTAATAGGCGACGGCGACGGAAGTCGCGGTTGCGATGGCGAGCAGAGCGACGACGGACCGAGGCAGCGTACGTGCCGAACCGCTCGCGGGCCCCTGTGCTGAATTCTTCACGGCTTCAACTCTGCGCGTCCGCAGGCCACGGGTCGAAGACCCATCCGGAGCGAACTCGATACCTTGAAGGTATGGAGATCGAGTTGCGTTGGCTGCGTTACGTGGTGGCAGTAGCAGATCACGGTGGCATGCAGCGGGCTGCGGACGCGCTCCACATGACTCAGCCTCCGCTTAGTCGACAGATCCGTGAACTCGAGCGGCGACTAGGGACATCGCTGTTCACCCGCCGCCCGGTCTCCCTCACCGCGGCGGGTGCCGTATTCGTCGAACACGCGCGGGAGGTTCTCTCGTCTGTCGACAACCTTGTCACGGCGACGCGCAGTACCGCGACGGGAGAGGCGGGCGAACTCGCGGTCGGGTACATCCTGTCCGGGGCCTACGATACGATTCCGCGCCTGCGCGAAGCATCAACAGCCGCATACCCCGGGCTGCGGCTCGACTCCAGGGAACTCTGGCCCGCCCAGCTCGACGCAGGATTACTCGACGGTGAGCTGGACCTCGTGATCGCGCACACCATGCCTGTCCGACCGGAATTTCGTCGTGAACGACTACGCACTGACCCCTTGGTTGCCGTCACCCGACCCAAGAATCCCGCGGCGTCGGGAGCTGGCCCAGTGCGACTCGGCGAAGCCTTCGACGGGCAGACATTCGTGTTCTACGACCCAAAGTACGCACCCGAGCACTACGCCGTCCTCACCAAGGCGCTCGATGCGGGCGGCGGATCCCATGCTGTCCGCCTCGACATGACACCAGGCTTACGTAACATCGTCCTCCCCGACGACTACAGCTTTACGCTGATCCCCGAGTCCATGAAACCCTTTCTGCCCCGCACTGTCCGCGAGGTTCCGCTAGACACCAGCGCGCTTCCCGCTCTAGAGGTCGAACTCGTGTGGCATCGAGAACGCGAATCACCGGGCCTGCTGCGATTCCTTGCTATTGCTCGAGAGGTGAGTGCCGGGCGCGACTGGTTGACCGCTTCATATACCTGACCCGGTGCGGGAGTGTCGCCTTACGGTTGCGGTTGCGGATCCACGCTCGGTGCCAGCGGTGACGGCTCGGGTTGCCCAGAGCGCCGCAGCACGCTGAACGCCACAGCGCCAGCGCCCAGCAGCCCTACGACGGCAAGGCCGGTCAGTGCGCGGGGCAGCTTGCGCTTGCGGGCGCCGCTGACCACCTCAGGGAGGGTGTCGACAACGTCGGCGACGGCGTCCTGCACCTCTGATGAGACGGCCTTGCCCCGACGGAGCAGCCGGCCCGCGGCGCTGGTCGCCGATTTGGCCAGGCCGAAGCTGAGCCCGGCGGTACCGCGTGACACGTCGATCGGTGCCAGGGCCGCTTCCTTGAGCCCCCGGGCCAGACGCTGACCGGAGGTCAGCTTGACGGCGGGTTCTTCGGACTTGGTCAGCAGGCTCATCGTCAGCGGGTCCCTTCGTTGGGGTTGTTCAAGACTGGTACTTCAGATTGCCATCTTTGCGCACCGACAGCCATGCCTCGCGGGAAAAGAACCGCGTGCCGGATGGCTGTTGCGAAACATCCGCATGAATGTCTTTTCCGCGCGGATAAGGTGGTCGTCGTGACTTCACCTACTTCACCGATCCAGACAGCCACCGCAACCCTGCACACCAACCGCGGCGACGTCGTCATCGCGCTCTTCGGTAACCACGCCCCGAAGACCGTCGCCAACTTCGTCGGCCTGGCCGACGGCAGCAAGGAGTACTCCACCAAGAACGCCAAGGGCGAGGCCGCTGGCCCGTTCTACGACGGCGCCATCTTCCACCGGGTCATCGACGGATTCATGATCCAGGGCGGTGACCCCACCGGCACCGGACGCGGCGGCCCGGGATATCAGTTCGCCGACGAGTTCCACCCCGAGCTGCAGTTCGACAAGCCCTACCTGCTGGCCATGGCCAACGCCGGACCGGGCACCAACGGCTCGCAGTTCTTCATCACCGTGGGCAAGACCCCGCACCTGAACCGCCGCCACACCATCTTCGGCGAAGTGGTGGACCCCGCCTCACAGCAGGTCGTCGACTCCATCGCCTCCACCGCCGTCGATCGCGGCGACCGTCCCACCGAGGATGTCGTGATCAACTCGATCACCATCAGCTAGGTCTCGATGGCTCATCCCGGTCAGGTCCCGGTCTACGGGTGCGCTTGGCACCCGGACCGGGCCACCGCGGTGCGCTGCGTGCGGTGCGGGCGCCCCGTGTGTCCGGCCTGCATGCGGTCGGCGCCCGTGGGGCAGCAGTGTGTCGAATGCGTCCAGCAGGGCGCCAAGTCGGTGCGCCAGGTCAAGCCGCTGCAGCAGGTGCGAGCCTGGATCACCTGGGCGCTGATTGCCGTCAACGTCCTGGTGTACACGGCGACGGTGTCCGATGGCGTGGGCGGCGATGTCACGGGCAGCCAGCTATTCCGGGAGCTGGTGTTGTACCTGCCCTGGGTGGCCCAGGGTGAACTGTGGCGGACCGTCACGACGGGCTTCTTGCATCTGGGTCTGATGCATATCGCCGTCAACATGCTGTCGCTGGCCATGATCGGACCGGGCCTTGAGCGGGCGTTCGGCGGCCAGCGGTATGCGGCGATCTATGGCACCGCATTGCTCGGCAGTAGCGCCGCGGCCATGTGGCTCAGCCCAAACGCCGTGGTAGCAGGAGCATCGGGCGCCATCTATGGCCTGCTGGGTGCGGCGCTCGTGTTGTCTCTGCGCGAGCGGCTGAACCCGCAGACCATCATCATCGT
This sequence comes from Mycobacteroides abscessus ATCC 19977, assembly GCF_000069185.1. Classification (NCBI taxonomy): domain Bacteria; kingdom Bacillati; phylum Actinomycetota; class Actinomycetes; order Mycobacteriales; family Mycobacteriaceae; genus Mycobacteroides; species Mycobacteroides abscessus. The sequence goes on from NC_010397.1 coordinate 26,169, forward strand.
GCTGCTGCTCAACATCGGCCTGAGCATCTCGCTGCCGGGCATCTCGCTGGCCGGGCACATGGGTGGGCTGCTGTTCGGCGTGCTCAGCGCGGGCGCGCTGCTGTACTACCGCGAGGTGTGCCGGGGCATAGGCATGCCCGACCTCGCGCGCAAGGCGTCGACACCGTGGGTGCTGGCGGCCGTGGTGGCCGCGCTCTCGGTCGCCCTGATCATGGCGAAGGTGCTGGCCTACGCGGGTTGAGTCACGGCAGAACAAGCCGCACCGTGCAGGCTCATAACGGGTGAGCTCGAGGCCTGTTATCGGGTAGCGGTGATGAAGTAGGCGTCGGACCACAGCGAGGTGACGTCGCTGTGCTCACTGGGGGCAGGCCTGCCATAGGCGGCGGCCTGCTCAAGCCGGTTGGCGGTGTCGACCTGCCAGCCATGCTCGCGCAGCCACTCGATGGGGTCCTGGCGCTCATCGTCGTAGATGAGGGAGCCGATGCTGATGTCCTTGATGAATTCCGGCTTGAGTTTGTTCACGGCGTCCTGCCATTGACCAGCGGTCGCTTGCCGCCTGCGCCATTCGGTGGCAAGGAAGCTGCCGGGTGCGGAGTGCGCGGTGATGTTCTCGAACAGCGCGTCCTGGGCGGCCCCGGGCAGATATGCCAGCAGACCCTCGGCGAGCCAGGCAGTGGGTTTAGTGGCGTCGAAGCCCGCCGTCCGCAGGGCCGCGATCCAGTCATCCCGAAGGTCCACGGCGACCTCGCGCCGCTCGGCCAGCGGTACCGCGTGCTCTTCGCGCAGCACGTGATCCTTGAATTCGAGGACTTTCGGCTGATCGAGCTCGTACACGACGGTGCCGTCGGGCCAGGGCAGCCGGTAGACCCGGGAATCCAGGCCGGCGGCCAGGATCACTACCTGTTGGATGCCGGAACCTGTTGCAGCCGCGAAGAATTCGTCGAAATACTTGGTACGCACGGCGAGATGGTTGACCAGGTAGACGGTGGCGGTGTCCCACTCGGACTCGGGCGTGCCCGCGGCCAGCGCCTCGGTGAGACGAGGTTCGCCGGAGGCCTCAACGAAGGCACGGGCGTACTCGTCGCGGATCAGCGGTTCGGTCCGGGTGGTCTCAAGCGCCCGGAACGAGGACACCATCAGGGCCGTGAAACCGACGCTGCTGACAATGTCCCATTGATCGCCGTCGGTCCGTGTCATGTGCCCGCCTCTTACCTAGGAGTAATTACCTAAGGCAACGATACGCGCGTTGTTGAGATCACGCCGGATAGCGCGCTGCGCGCAGTGCTTCGTGCACGTCGCGAGGATCGGTACCCAGATCCCACCGGTTCAGCACGATCAGCCTGTCCCCCGATTCGATCTCCAACAGCCGGGTGCGCCGTCCCAGACGGCGGAACTCGGTGACTTTTACCGAATCGACGGCAGTGCGCGGCAGCAACGTGTGGCGGGTCAAGCCCTGCATCTGCAGGCCGTCGTCGGCGAGACGCAGTTTCGGGCGGCAGCGCCAGGACACCGCCGCGAAGATCAGCAGACCAAGAGCCGCCAGCGCGGCCAGCAGACGTCCCGGTGCATCGGTCACAAACAACGCCGAGGCAACACCGAGGGCGATGCCGAGGAGCGCCACGGCGAGGATGCCGGCAGGTTTCGGGCCCCATTCAACGGGAGGCGGCGTCGAGTTATCCACAGGCGTTATCCACAGTGGGGATAAATCACATCGTTGTGATTGGGTGTCTGATGGGTGGACTCGATGGAAACGCGTGCCAACCAGATCGATGAGCCGCTTGCGCGAAGAGCGTTCCACAGCGCCGACGACAGCATGGGAGCAACCACGCCGCTTGTCAGCGCCACCGCATGGTCAGCAGCAGCCCGGTGATCATGAAGGCAAACGCGATGGCGTAGTTCCACGGCCCCAGGTCGAGCATCCACGTGATGTGCTGTGCCGCGAGCTGGAACACCATGAGCCAGGCCAGACCGATGAGCATGAGGGTGAGGAAGAACGCGACGAACCAGACGCTCGACGGACCGGCCTTCACCTTGACGGGGGTACGGCTAACGGTGGTCGCGTTGAACGCTGACTTCTTACGGACCTTGGACTTGGGCATCGACTACCTCGGAAGCATCTCGGATATGGCGGCACGGCGAGTGATCGTCGCGGCCGAGTAGTAATGGGTTCTTACGCAGGTTACAGCGCGGTGCTGCGACAATGCTCTGGTGACCGCCGATGAGCCGCTTGCGCGAAGAGGTTCAGGGCCCGATGAGCCGCTTGCGCGAAGAGGTTCAGGGCCCGATGAGCCGCTTGCGCGAAGAGGTTCAGGGCCCGATGAGCCGCTTGCGCGAAGAGGTTCAGGGCCCGATGAGCCGCTTGCGCGAAGAGGTTCAGGGCCCGATGAGCCGCTTGCGCGAAGAGGTGCAAGCCTGATCTGGCGGTTCGGCGTGCCTTTGGTGTGTGCCCTCGCCGGCTTTCTCCTGGCCGCGACGCACACGGTCTCGGGCGGCAGCGAGATCCGCCGCGGTGACTCCCCGTCGCCTCGTCTGGTGGACCTGGTCCGCGAGACGCAAAAGTCGGTCGACAAGCTCAGCGGTACACGCGACGGCCTGGCCAATGAGATGGCCGCCGCGCGTGAGCAGTCTGCGGGAGGCGACAGCCAGGTGGCGGCTGCGCTCGCCGAGACCGCCGAGGTGGCCGATGCTGCCGGCGTGCGGCCCGTTACCGGGCCTGGCCTTGTCGTGACGCTCACCGACGCCAAACGGGACGCATACGGCCGGTTCCCGCGGGATGCGTCGCCCGACGACCTGGTGGTGCATCAGCAGGATGTCGAGGGCGTACTGAACGCCTTGTGGAGCGCCGGCGCGGAGGCCATTCAGATGCAGGACGATCAGCGCCTGGTGGCGAGTTCGGTGCCCAGGTGCGTGGGCAACACACTGCTGCTGCACGGCCGCACCTACAGCCCGCCCTATGTGATCACGGCGATCGGCGATGCGGATGCCATGCAGGCGGCTCTTGACGCGGCCCCGCTGGTGACCTTGTATCGGCAGTACGTCGCCAGATTCGGCTTGGGCTACACGGTGACTCGCGGCCATCATCTCGAGGTCGCCGGCTACCGCGATGCGGTGGGCCCCGGGCGTGCCGTCCCGTTACAGGGCCACTGAAGCTCCCGCTGGTCAACCGGCTGGGAAACGGCTGGCGCGGGTCCGTACCCTTGACCTGTGCGCATCCTGGTCGTCGATAACTACGACAGCTTCGTGTTCAACCTGGTCCAGTATCTGGGCCAGCTCGGCGTGGACGCGACGGTGTGGCGCAACGACGACCCGCGGCTGGCAGACACCGACGCGGTGGCCGCCGATTTCGACGGTGTGCTGATCAGCCCAGGACCGGGTACACCCGAGAGCGCGGGCGCGTCGATCGCGATGGTGCATTCCTGCGCGAAGACGGGTACCCCGCTGCTGGGGGTCTGCCTAGGTCATCAGGCGATCGGGGTGGCGTTCGGCGGCACCGTCGACCGTGCACCGGAGCTGTTGCATGGCAAGACCAGCACCGTCGAGCACGAGGACGCCGGGGTGCTGCGCGGCCTGCCAAACCCGTTCACCGCCACCAGGTATCACTCACTGACCATCCTCCCGGACACGGTGCCCGAGGGTCTGCGGGTGATCGCGCGCACCGCCAGCGGAGTGATCATGGGCGTCATGCACACCGAGCATCCGATTCACGGGGTGCAGTTCCATCCCGAGTCGATCCTCACCGAAGGCGGGCACCGGATGCTCGCCAACTGGCTCACCTATTGCGGGGCACCCCTTGATGAGCCGCTGGTGCGCTCGCTGGAAGCCGAGGTGGCTGCCGCGCTGAACGGAGTGACCGGACGCGTCGCCGCGCTGGGCGGCTAGAACCGTCTAGCCCGCGCCGAAGCGCAGCTTGATCGGGCCGTTGTACCCAACCCCGGCGCCGGCGGGTGGATCCTGGAACACCACGCGGGCCCGATTGTTGCCGTCGGACGGCACATCCTCGGTGCTCAAGCCGCCGCCCTGCCACCCGGCCTGGTACAGCATGGGCTCAGCATCGGTCCAGAACTTGCCCATGATGTTCGGCATGCGGAACTGCCCGCCATTGGACACCCGGATCTCGATGACCCCGTCTTCCGGGAACATGGTGTTCGCGGGCGGATTCGTGCTCAGGATCTGCCCCTTCGATTCGGGGCTGGGCACCGGGATCACCGTGGGGGGCGCGGTAAACCCGTAGGTCGGCAGGTTCTTGATAGCGACGTCGATGTTCTGGCCGCCCAGATCGGGTACGGGCTTCTCCCCCGGGCCCTTGCCCACCACGATGGTGATGTTGTTGGTGACGGCCGAGTATTGACCGGCCGGCGGATTGGTCGCCATGACGCGGCCCTTGTCCTCAGGCAGGGACTTGGTCTCGCTCTGCGTGAAGGTGCCCTTGAAGCCGGCGGCCTGCAGTTTCTTCACGGCGTCGCCGAAGCTCAGGCCGTGGCAATCGGGCACCTGCTGATTCTCCGGCCCGATAGACACATTCACCGTCACCTCGGCCCCGGCGGACACTGTCGAGCCCTTGGCCGGGTCGGTGTCGATGACCTTCTCGGGTGCCACCTTCGAGCTGGTGTTCTTTTGGACCTTGGTCTTGAATCCCAGGTTTTGCAGCGCGGCGACGGCATCGGACTGCGACTTGCCGGTGACATCGGGAACCTGGACATCGCGTGATGGCCCGTTGCCCAAGATGATGGCGAAGGTGACGATGATGGTGAGTACCACCAGCGCCGCCAGGCCGACCAGCCAGCGGCTCAGCGGATTGCGGCGCGGCTCCTCGTACTGGCTTGGCAGCGGGCCGGTCTGTGGTCCCGAGGCGGGAAAGGCCCGCGTGTTCGCAGGTGTGCTGAGCATCGTGCTGCGTTCGGCGTCGGTCAGCACCTTGGGCGCTTCCGGCTGCTCGCCCTGGTACACCCGCATCAGGTCTGCGCGCATCTCGGCGGCGTTCTGGTAGCGGTTGTCGGGATTCTTGGAAAGCGCTTTGAGCACAACGGAATCCAGGCCAGGTGGAATCTCGGGGTTGTGCTTGGACGGGGCCACGGGATCTTCCCGCACATGCTGGTAGGCCACCGCGACGGGTGAATCGCCCACGAAAGGTGGCTCGCCGGTAACCAATTCGTAAAGGACGCAGCCCAGCGAGTAAACATCGGAGCGGGCGTCGACTGTCTCGCCGCGCGCCTGTTCCGGCGAAAGGTACTGTGCGGTACCGATAACCGCTGCGGTCTGCGTGACGCTGTTGCCGGCGTCGGAGACCGCCCGCGCGATGCCGAAGTCCATCACCTTCACCGCGCCGGTCTTGCTGATCATGATGTTGGCGGGCTTGACGTCGCGATGGATGATGCCGTGCTGGTGGCTGAAGTTGAGTGCCTGGCACGAGTCCGCGATGACTTCGATCGCCCGGCGGATCGGCATGGGGCCGTCGTCCTTGACGATGTCACGCAGGGTGATGCCGTCGACGTACTCCATCACGATGTAGGGCAACGGCCCGGTCGCGGTCTCGGCCTCGCCGGTGTCGTAGACGGCGACGATCGCGGGGTGATTCAGGGCGGCGGCGTTCTGGGCCTCCCTACGGAAACGGAGATAGAAGCTGGGGTCCCGGGCCAGATCGGCGCGCAGCACCTTGATCGCGACGTCGCGGTTCAGCCGCAGGTCGCGTGCCAGGTGGACCTCGGACATGCCGCCATAGCCGAGGATCTCCCCCAGTTCATAGCGGTCCGAGAGGTGCTGCGGAGTGGTCATTACGGTGATTTCGTCCCAGGGATCGGGTCCGGCTCGGCGTCCGGAAGCAGAGCCACGATATTAGCTGGCGCGAGCGCTCCTGGCGAAGCTGAACCTGGGCTTGAGGGTGTCTCACTACCGGAAACCGTTGCCGGGATGCTCGGTGTCTGGTTCTTCTTCTCACTCGCCTGCAACAGGATGAGCGCCGCGATGATGATGGCGAAGATGCCCAGCACGGCGGCCGCCCACATGAGGGCCTTCTGGCCCGGTGAGAAGGTGCCGCGTCGGGGCGGTGGTGGCCGGTGCGAGCCCGTCGGCTGACGGGTACGTGAGGTGGGCGGGGCCACCCGGCTCGGTGCGCCCACGGCGGGCCGTACCTGAGTGGCGGGGGGGATGGCAGCCGGCGTCGCCCGGCTGATGGTGGGCGCCTGGTTGGGTCGCGGAGGACGGCGTCCGGCACGCACCGCAGCCACGGCGTCGGCGAATGGGCCGCCGCTGGTGTACCGGTTCTGCGGGTTCTTCACGAGGGTGATCTCGATGAGCTCGCGCACGTTCGGCGGGAGATCGGCGGGCAGCGGCGACGGCGTTTCCTTGATGTGTTTCATCGCGACGGTCAGTGCACCGTCACCGGAGAACGGCCGCTTACCCGAAACCGCTTCGTAGCCAACCACTCCCAGTGAGTAGACGTCGCTGGCGGGGGTCGCGTCATGGCCCAGCGCCTGTTCGGGGGCAATGTACTGCGCGGTACCCATCACCATGCCGGTTTGCGTGACCGGGGCGGCATCGACAGCCTTGGCGATGCCGAAGTCGGTGAGTTTCACTTGGCCGGTGGGCGTGATGAGGATGTTGCCCGGTTTGACGTCGCGGTGCACCAGACCCGCCGCGTGTGCGACCTGAAGCGCACGGCCGGTCTGCTCCAGCATGTCCAGGGAGTGGCGCAGCGAGAGGCGGCCGGTGCGTTTGAGTACCGAGTTCAGCGGTTCTCCGTGAATCAGCTCCATGACCAGATAGGCCGTGCGGCCCTCGCTGTCGATATCGGTCTCGCCGTAGTCGTAGACGCTGGCGATCCCGGGATGGTTCAGCATCGCGACGGTGCGGGCCTCGGCGCGGAACCGCTCGATGAATTCGGGGTCCGAGGAGAACTCGGCCTTGAGCACCTTCACGGCCACCTTGCGGCCCAGCCGGCTGTCGGTACCCTCCCAGACCTGGCCCATACCGCCGGTCGCGATGAGTCGTTGCAACCGGTAACGGCCTGAGAGCGTTTCTCCCACACGAACGGTCATGAGGCCCCCTGTAGTGCTGCGGCAATGACCTGCCGCCCAATGGGTGCGGCGACGGAGCCGCCGGTGGCCGCCAGGGCACGGTCTCCGCCATCTTCGACGAGGACGGCGATGGCCACCTTGGGAGTGACCGCCGTGGCCTGAGGATCGGTTGTCGTGCCCTGAGCCGGCGCGAAGGCGATGTACCACGCGTGCGGCGGGGTGTTGCGCGGATCGGTGCCGTGCTCGGCGGTGCCGGTCTTGGAAGCGATCTGTACGCCGGGGAGGGCACCGGTCTGTGCGGTGCGCTGTTCTGAGGCAATCATCAGTTCGGTCAATGTGTTCGCGATAGCGGGTGTCACGGCTTGGCCGATGTCATCCGGGGTGGTGGTGGACAGATTCGAAAGGTCTGGGCCCTTAAGGCTATCGACCAGGTGCGGCTGCATCAGCACGCCCTTGTTGGCGACGGCCGCGGCAACCATCGCGTTCTGCAGCGGGGTCATGGCGACATCCTTTTGCCCGATGCTCGACATGGCGACGGCGGCGTCGTCGGACATCGGTCCGACGGTGGAGGTAGCCACTTGGAGCGGAATGGAGTCGAGCTCGCGGTCGAGACCGAACGCCTGTGCGGCTTTGACCAGCTTGTCGCGCTTGAGTTGTTCAGCGCCCAACTTGGCGAAGGCGGTGTTGCAGGAACGTGCGAACGCCTCCTTCAAGGAGGTGGTATCACCGCCGCCGCAGGAGGCCCGGTTGTAGTTCTCCAAGGTTGCGTTGCTGCCCGGCAGGAAGATCGTCGGCGACGCGGTCACCTCGGTGTTGACCGTCTTGCCGTCGGCTAGCGCGGCGGCGGTGGTGATCACCTTGAAGGTGGACCCGGGTGGGTAGGTCTGCGCGATGGCGCGGTTCAGCATCGGCTGCGCCGGGTCTTCCGTCAGCCGCTTCCAGGCAGCGTTCTCCTTCTCGGGATCCTGACTGGCGAGCAGGTTCGGGTCGTAGGAGGGAGTGGAGACCATCGCGAGAATCTTTCCGGTGGAGGGCTCCAGTGCCACCACAGCCCCGCGGCAGCCGTCCTTGCAGCCGCGGTGCATGGCGTCATAGGCGGCTTGCTGCACATCGGGCCGGATGGTGGTCACCACGCTGCCGCCACGTGGGTCCCGGCCGGTGAAGAAGTCCGCGAGCCGGCGCCCGAAGAGGCGCGGATCGGACCCGTTGAGCATGGTGTCCTCGGCGCGTTCCAGTCCGGTGCTCGAGTAATTGAGTGAATAGAACCCGGTGACCGGCGCGTACACCTCGGGGTCGGCGTACTGCCGGAGAAAGCGGAAACGGCTGTCGGTGGCCACCGAGGATGCCAGCAGCTGCCCACTCGCCGAAATCTGCCCCCGCTGGCGCGAATACTCGTCGAGCAGGATCCGCTGGTTGCGGGGATCGGCGCGTAGGCCCGGCGCCGTAAACACCTGGGTGATGGTGGCATTGGCCAGCAGCAGTACGACCAGTCCCATGACAGCCAGCGATACCCGGCGGATCGACGTGTTCATACGCGGTCGATCAGTTCCGTGCGGGCCTCCGCGAGCGGGGCGGCGGGCGATGAGGAAGCGTGTGGACTCAGTGGCCGGCGTGCGATATGTGAAATGCGCAGCAGGATGGCGAGCAGCACGTAGTTGGCGATGAGCGAGGAACCGCCGTACGACATCCACGGGGTGGTCAGACCGGTCTGTGGGATCAGCTTGGTGACGCCGCCGACCACGATGAACAGCTGCATGGCCAGCGCGGCGGACAGTCCCACCGCCAGTAGCTTGCCGAAGCTGTCGCGCACCGCGAGCGCGGTACGGAACCCGCGGATGATCACGATCGTGTACAGCATGAGCACCCCGGCCAGGCCCACCAAACCGAGTTCCTCACCCACCGCGGCGATGATGAAATCGGTTGAGGCCGCAGGCACCGTGCCCGGTTGGCCGTTGCCCAGCCCGGTGCCGAAAATGCCGCCGGTGGCGAAGCTGAACAGCGATTGGACCATCTGATAGCCGGCGCCGTCGGGATCGGTGAACGGATCCCACCAGTTCTGCACGCGCACCTGAACGTGACCGAACAAGAAGTAGGCGATCACACTGCCGGCGGCGAAGAGCGCCAAACCGATGAGCACCCAACTGATTCGGGCGGTGGCGACGTAGAGGACGATGAGAAACGACGAGTAGAAGAGCAGTGAGGCTCCGAGGTCTTTCTCGAAGACCATGACGCCCACCGAGATTCCCCAGATGGCGAGCAACGGGCCCAGGTCGCGTGGCCGCGGCAGCTCGATGCCCAGATAGTTGCGGCCGGCGGTGCGGAACAACGTGCGTTTGGTCATCAGGAATGCGGCGAAGAAGATCAGCAGGAGGATCTTGGCGGCCTCCGCGGGCTGAATCGACAAGAATGGCAACTCAATCCAGATCTTGGCACCGTATTGCTCGGACATGGATGTGGGCAGCAGGGCGGGGATGGCCAGCAGCACGCAGCCGACGATCCCGAATGTATAGCCGTAACGGGCCAGCACCCGGTGGTCCTTCAAGGTGGCCAGCACGGCAGCGAGTGCGATCAGGCCGACCGTGGTCCACAGCATCTGCTGCGTAGCGTTGTTGTCACCGACCTGATCGGCATCGCCGTCGTTGTACGAGTGCACGAGATCCAGCCGATGGATCATCACCAGGCCGAGTCCGTTGAGCAGCGCGACGCACGGCAGCAGCAGCGGATCGGCATACGGAGCCCAGCGACGGACCGCCATGTGCGCCAAGACGAAAAGCACGAGGTAGGCGAAGCCGTATCCCAGCAGATCCCAGGACAACCCACGCTCAAGGTTGGCCTCGACGAGAACTAGGGCCACCGTGGTGATGGCGGCGGCGAAGCCGAGGAGCCCCAGCTCCGCGCTACGTCGTGTTGATTGAGTGGGCGGCGCCGAAACGGCTCCGCTGCCCCTTCCACTGGGTCCTACCGCGGTTTGGGGCGCCGTCGTCATGACACGGTCCGGCAGGTAACACCCGGCTCTTGTGGCGGCGCGGGCAGCGGGGCCGGCGCGGGAGTGGATGTTGTGGTTGGCGTGGTGCTGGCGCCGGGGCCGGCCGAAGTCGTGGGAGACGGCTTCGACGGTGTGGTCGTCGGGGTGCCCGATGTCGTGGTCGGGGTCCGGCCGGCGGCGGTTGGCGCGGGCGGCGGCGGGGTCTTGGGAGCCGGCGGCGGGCATGGCGGCAGCGCGTTCTTGCTCAGCTGGCGCAGCTGCCCGATCGCTTCATCGAGAGTGCCACCAGGTAGCCCGGTTTCAACCTGCTGGCGTTCGGACGGTCGCAGGTCCGACACCTTCAGGTACTTGCAAGAAAGGTTGGACGCCGCTTCGCCGTAACTCACCAGGGACATGTCGCCGCGGCTGTCGAGGCACCCGACCAGGTCGGGCCGCTGCAGCCGGTAACCCAGCAGCGAGCCCTGCACGCCCTGCATGATCGAGACATTGCCCTCGTGTGCGCTCACGTAATAGTTGTTGAGCACCACCCGGCGTGCGATGGCCAGTCCGGCCAGCGCGATGAGCACCACGAGAACGGCGGCGATCAGCCAGCGCAGCCGCCGCTTCTTTGGCTTCGAATTCTCTGAGTCGGTTGTCTCGCTGTCGGATTCGTCCTCGGCAGGCTCCGGCTCTTTCAACGCGCGCTGAATCGCGGCGGCGCGGCCGGCAGCAGTGTTCGGCGGCGGGGTGTCGGTGTCGGCATCGGTGGACACCGCGCCCGCGACGATCGGCCGGGTCTGTCCGTAATCCAGCTCCACCACATCGGCGACGACGACGGTGACGTTGTCGGGTCCGCCGCTGCGTAGCGCCAGTTCGATGAGCCGATCGGCTGCGGCGGAGACGTCCGGAATCTCCAGCGCTTCGGCGATGGTCTCGTGGCTTACCGGATCGGACAATCCGTCCGAACAGAGCAGGTATCTATCCCCGGCGTGTGCCTCACGCATGATGAGGGTGGGTTCGACGGGTGCACCGGTCAGCGCACGCATGATGAGTGAGCGCTGCGGATGGTTGTGCGCCTGTTCCGGGGTGATGCGGCCCTCGTCGACGAGCGTCTGGACGAAGGTGTCGTCCTTGGAGATCTGCGTCAGCTCCCCGTCGCGCATCAGATAGGCGCGTGAATCACCGATGTGCACCATGCCCAGCCGTTTTCCTGCGAACAGGAAGGCTGTCAGGGTGGTGCCCATACCGTCCAGCTCGGGTTCGGCGCGCACGTGATCGGCGATCGCACCGTTTCCGGCATGCACGGCGTCGGCCAGGGCATCGAGCAGATCGCCGCCGGGCTCGTCGTCGTCGAGTGGTGCCAGCGCGGCGATGACCAGCTGAGAGGCCACCTCACCGGCGGCATGACCGCCCATTCCGTCGGCCAATGCTAAAAGACGGGCCCCGGCATAGACGGAGTCCTCGTTGTTCGACCGCACTAGTCCGCGGTCGCTACGCGCGGCGTAGCGAAGCACCAGTGTCACGAGCGCAGCTCGATCACTGTCTTACCGATCCGTACCGGCGTCCCCTGGGGAACCCGCAGCGCCGTCGTCACCTTCTCCCTATCCAGATATGTGCCGTTGGTCGATCCTAGATCCTCGACGTACCAATCCGACCCCCGCGGCGATAGCCGCGCGTGCCGCGTCGATGAGTAATCGTCGGTGAGGACCAGTGTGGAGTCGTCCGCCCGCCCGATCAAAATGGGCTGCGTACCGAGCGTGATGCGGGTGCCCGCCAGGGCACCCTCGGTTACCAGCAAGTACTGCATCTGCCGCCGGTTCGTCTTCGCGGGCCGGATGGATCGCAGGTTCAGACCGCGGTTGGCCATCAGCTGACCGGTCGGAGCGTAGATATCCGTACGCAGAATACGCAGCACCGACCAGATGAACACCCACAGCAGCAACAGGAACCCACCGCGGGTGAGCTGGAGCACCAGTCCCTGCATCCGGTTGTCGTTCCTCTCGCTGGTCCATCGCGCCTCGGCGAGGGTGTCCGGCTGACCGGACATATTCGGCAGGGCAACGATACTTGTCAGATTCACCGGTCGGGGGCCGATACATGCGGCCGGTGTCGAACGCGGTGTCGCTGATGCGGTCGCTGTTCCTCGGTTTCCCTACTGGACCCGAACGATGATCTCGGAGTGTCCCAGCCGGATGATGTCGCCATCGGCCAACTGCCACTCGGTGACCGGCGCGTTGTTGACAGTGGTGCCGTTGGTCGAATTCAGATCCGACAGCAGCGCGGCGTGTCCGTCAAAGCGCACCTCGAGGTGACGGCGGGAAACACCGGTGTCCGGCAGGCGGAACTGTGCATCCTGGCCACGGCCGATCACATTGGTGCCCTCACGCAGCTGATAGGTGCGGCCACTGCCGTCGTCCAGCTGCAACGTGACGGTGGTGCGGCCGCCGCCGGGACCACCGGCGGGGGCGCCGTAATCGGGGCTGCTCTGGTAGCCGCCCTGCTCGTAGTCGCCGTACTCCGGTGAGCCATAGCCACCCTGCTGCGGCGGGGCGCCGTAACCGCCCTGCTGCGGGTAGGCCGGGGGACGCCCGTAGTCCTGGCCGGGAGGGGGGCCCTGCTGGCCGCCGTACTGGCCGCCGCCATAGCCGCCACCCTGCTCGTACTCGCCGTAGTTGGGGCGCGGAGGCTCGCCGTAGCCGCCCTGCTGCGGCGGGGCGCCGTATCCGCCACCCTGCTGCGGCGGGGCGGGCGGACGTCCGTAGTCGCCACCGCCCTGCGGTGCTTGCGGCGGAGCACCGTAGCCGCCCTGGTCGTAGCCGCCTTGCTGGGGGGGACGCTGCTGGTAGCCGCCTTGGTCGTAGCCAGCTGGGGGGCGTCCATAGTCCTGGCCGTACGGCTGGCCCTGTCCGTAGCCGCCGCCCTCATAGCCACCCTGGCGCGGGGGGTATCCCTGGCCGCCCTGCGGCTGCTGACCGCGCGGATCCTGATCGGGACGCCCATAACGGTCGTCCTCTCGGCCGTACTCTTCGCCGGGGCGGCCCTGCTGGGGACCTGGATTGTCAGTCATGGGTGCTCCTGGTTGTGGATCCGGGGTCGGAGGGGCAGTCGTCACGGCGCCGTGCGGACGGTCCCGCTTGCTATCGGGATTGACCACACCGCGCGTACGAAACTGGCCGGTGTGCAAGTTCGGTGATTGTTCGAATCGGACAACAACCTCACCATACGTTTGCCACCCCTGATCGCGAATATATTCGCGCAGGAGTTCGGCGAACGTGTCTGGGTTGAGATCGCGGTCGTCGGCCGCTTTCTCGTGATCTGCGGTGCTGAGCAGAACAAAGAACTCGTTGGGAGCCAGTAGCCGCCCCTGGCCCGCTGACCGGACTCCGTCGGCGGCTTCCCGGCGCAGCGACGCCTGCACTTCCTGCGGGACGATGCTGCCGCCGAATACGCGGGCGAAGGCATCGCCGACCACGTCTTCAAGCTTGCGCTCAAAGCGCTGGACAATTCCCATGCCTTCCTCCTTTCGGCGATCGCGCGGAGGGTGCTGCGCGCATGACACAGCGCACCGCCGCGAGCGGATCTCGAATAGATGGTATCGGTTTGATGATCGGCAGCATCCACTCCTCTATTACGAGACAACATCGTCTTGGCACCAAGTGGCCTTCTATGCATGCTGTTTATGGTGATCCGCAGGTATTCGGGTGGCTGTGCCGACCGATCGCGGTTCGGAGGTGGGGTTCTGATCGTGATAAGCTGCCGCGGTCGTTGGGGCGAGTGGCGGAATGGCAGACGCGCTGGCTTCAGGTGCCAGTGTCCTTCGGGACGTGGGGGTTCAAGTCCCCCTTCGCCCACAAGCTGTGTGGGCTGGGAAGCCCAACGACAAAGGCCGGAGACCCTATGGGGTTTCCGGCCTTTTCTCCTTTGGCCGGGTTTTAGAAACGCATCAAGGTACGCAAGGTACGCAAGGTAGTAGTAGTACGGCCCGTCTTCGGGGTCGTGCACCGAGTTGACCGCTTCGGTCAGTCCATCGGCCACGTGCGCGTTCCTGAACGACGCGCGGTGCCGCTTGTGACCGCAGTCGATGGCACCGAGAAGGCCTGCGGTGATCAGCACGAAACCACTGCCGCGCCTATTGTCTGCGGCCAGCCGTAATCACCGAGAAAGATCAGGGGGACACCGCCGAGCAGACCGAGTCCAGCCAGTACGAGGCAGGCGATCCCGCCGGTCGGGCAACGGGAACCTGCGCGTGGGCTGTCGGGCGGCGGTGCGAAAGGTAATGCGCGGTTACTGCTGTACGGTCATCTCGAGTGTGTTTTTGATGACTCGGGCAAAGGGGGGAAGAAATGCCCGACCCTCTCTTAGACGGTCCCGACGCGGGTCGGCCTGATGCACCACCAGGGCGGGGTGCCCTGCGGTGGCAAGAGCCCGGCATCACGCTGCCACGGCCGCCCACCGTCGCCGAGGCGCGGGCCAGAGACAAAGCGCGACGGACCCGGGAGGCCGCGCAGAAGCTGGCCGAGGTGCAGGCCGAGAAGGCCGAGGAAAGGCGCCGGACCCGCAAGAAAGTTCTGATGGGTTCCGCGGTGGTGGCGGGTATCGCCGCGGTGGTGGCGGTGGGCTACGCCGTGATTGATCGAGATGACGATGTCGAGGCAACCTGCGTACAGCAAGGTTCCAACGTCGTAGCCCCCGAGGAGTACTGCGAGCGTGGTACCCCGTCCTCGGGTGGCACGTTCATCTACGCGGGCTCCCCGTACCAGTACTACTACGGTGGGCAGAACCGCGGTATCGGCACGGTCGCTACGGGTGGAAGTCTGGAGCTGCCGCGCGGCACAACCGCGAGGACCAGCTCGGGCACCCGGATCTCCAAATCCGATGGTTCCGGGAGTGTTTCACGCTCCCCGTCCGTTTCACGCGGCGGCTTCGGATCCAGTAGTTCGGGAAGTTCGGGAAGCTGATGCGCCGCGAACGTGGCCGGCCCCGCCCCGGCTGGGAGCAGACCGTCGTCTCGCAAGGCATGTGCTACGGCACGCCGGCCCGGATGGCGGACGGGAGCGACCGTCCGTACTGGGACGAGTCGGTCCACTATGTGTTCGATATGGACGAGGTGCTGTCGCTCGAGGCGACCGTCGAAGTGCTGCACTCCATGTGTTTGGAGGCCGTTGAACAGGTGGTTCTCCTGGGTCGCTACCACGATTTCGGTCTGCCCGAATGGACGTGGGAACATATCGAGAAATCTTGGCGCAGAAGCGATCCGCATCTATATGGTCGCTTTGATCTCCGGTACGACGGGCAGCGGCCGCCTGTTCTGCTGGAGTACAACGCCGACACCCCCACTTCGCTGCTGGAAGCCGCTATCTTGCAATGGCATTGGAAGACGGATGTATTTCCCGACGATGATCAATGGAATTCACTGCATGAGCAACTCGTGGCGCGCTGGAAGCATATCGGTGGTCAACTGCCTGGGGCGGAAACGCATTTCACCTGGTCGTCGGCGGACCAGACGGGCGAAGACCATGTGACCCTGGCCTATCTGCAGGAGTGCGCGGCCGAGGCTGGCCTCAACACCGTGGGTCTGCCTATTGAGCAAATCGGCTGGGACCATGACCTCAACCGATTGGTGGATCTGGAAGAGGCGCCGATCGAATCGATCTTCAAGCTGTATCCGTGGGAATGGATGATCGATGACGATTTCGGGAGCCACGCCGTGGATCTGCTGCCGGAGACCCTATGGATCGAGCCGCTGTGGAAGACGCTCCTGAGCAATAAGGCGATTCTGGCGATCCTGTGGGAGATGTACCCAGGCCATCCGAATCTGTTGCCTGCCTACCTGGACAGTCCCCGGGAGCTGACCGAGTACGTGCGTAAGCCGAAGCTGGGCCGGGAAGGCGCCAATATCACGGTGGTGGGTGCGGGATTCGAGACGGCGACCGGCGGTGTCTATGGCGAGGAGGGCTTCGTCTATCAGCTGTTGGATCCGTTACCTCGGTTCGACGGTATGCGGCCGGTCCTGGGAGCGTGGATAGTCGGTGACGAATCGGCGGGCTTGGGGATACGCGAGACAGCCGGGCTGATCACCGACGACGGCGCCGCGTTCGTTCCTCATCGAATACCACTTTTGTAGTCACACACTGGGTTCCACACGAGACGGGATGGAGAGCCATGAACACAGCGGGATACTGGTCGATCGTCGCTCATGGGGCCGCGGCGATCTGGCTTTATGCGGCGGTGGGATTCGTCTTGATGACCCTAGGGTTCTTTGTGCTGGACTGGACCACACCGGGCCCCTTGCGGCAGATGGTTCGCGCGGGCCTACCCAATGCCGCAGTGATTGCCGCGGCGGGCCTGTTGTCGCAGGCATTCGTGATCGTGCTGGCCATTTACACCGCTTCGGGCAATATCGCCGAAGGCTTGATGCGTACCTTAGTTTTTGGGCTTATCGGTATTGCGGCTCAAACGATCTGCATCAGGCTGATCGAGTGGGTGATGGGCATCGATGTCGGCGAGCTACTGGCGCACCAGCGGTTCGCACCGGCGGCATTGGTGGTGGCCGCGGCCTACCTCGCGGTGGGTCTGGTTATCGCCACCGCGATTCTGTAGCCCCCGACATATGACGCCTATGCGGTCAATCCCTTTGCGGGGAAGATTGCGAGTGCGGCGCGGCGGGCGGGGGTGCCAGGAAGAACACTCCGCTACCGTCATATGGGTGCAACCGGTCCGTACTGGCAGTAAGGGAATGCCTCGTCAGGAACGGGAGCAATGGATCTTGACCGCCGCAGCCGCGGAGTTCGGGGAATCGACCTTCGCCGGATCGAGTATGAATGGGATCGCTGCGCGCGCCGAGGTGTCCAAGGCCTTGGTGCTGGCATATTTCGGCTCCAAAGAAGACCTCTACGTCGCGTGCGTGGAGCGCGCCGGTGAGCGCATGGCCGCCGCCATTGGCGGTGCGCTGTCTGGAGAGACCGCACGTGCCGAAGTGGCGGAGGCGGTGTTGACGGCGATCTTCACCGCACTTGAAGACCGCCCCAGCGACTGGCCGGTGCTCTACGACAGGACGGTGCCCGACGGACGGGCCCGAGATGCGGCTCGCCGTCAGCGGACCGCCCTGCGAGCACAGGCTGTTGCCGCCGTGACCAGAACGCTTGGGGCCGTTGGTCTCAGCGACGACGATGATCTTTCGGCGGCGACGCTCGTTTGGGAGAGCATGGTCTCAGCACTCGTGGATTGGTGGCGGCACCACCCGGAACGCTCTGCGGATGAGATGGCTGGGCGCGCGCGGCGGGTGCTCACCGCATTGTCGGATCGCGCCACCGACGGCCGCTGATCCCCCTCCGACCTCAGTGTTGCTGGTGACCTGCGCCACAGTTGTGCGATGTCCTGGGTGAGGTGAATCGACCGCACACTGAACAGACTTCTCTGGAGACTAGTCCGATAAAGCCCTGGTCAGGCTCTGCGTCTCATCGGCCGTGGCACCACCGGCCATATGCAGCAATCTATATACCTTGGTTAAAGACAGCTCAAGAGCTATGTATCAATTTTAGGCGAACTCTCGACACTCGTATTAGGTGATGCTAACTTCCCTGCATGCGGTCGCCGATTCCCAAGGCGCGATGGTCACCAGTGGCTATTTCAGCTACTCATCAGTGCCAGCCGGGGCAGGTGCGCGTCTGCCCCGATTCAGTGGGATCGGGCGCGACCGCGTATTCGCTCGTCGGCGAGCATGCTGCTCAGGGAAGGGAGTACCCACGATGAATCTCAACGTCGTTCCGGAAGGTCTGACCGCCACCAGTGCGGCAGTGGAGGCGCTCACCGCGCGTCTGGCCGCCGCCCACGCCGCGGCCGCACCGGTGATCGGTGCCGTCGTGCCCCCGGCGGCCGATCCGGTGTCGCTGGAGACCGCGGCGGGCTTTAGCGCCCGTGGCATCGAGCACAGCGGTGTGGCTGCCCAGGCTGTCGAGGAGCTGGGCCGGGCCGGACTCGGTGTGTCGGAGTCCGCGGCCAGCTACACCACCGGGGACATGCAGGCCGCCGCGGCGTACATGATCGCGCGGGGTTAACACCGGTGTCGGCTCCGATTTGGATGGCTTCTCCCCCCGAGGTCCATTCGGCGCTGCTGAGCGCCGGACCCGGGCCGGGCGCACTGCTGGCCGCTGCCGCGCAATGGCAGGCGTTGTCCACGCAATATGCCACTGCCGCAACAGAACTTACCGAGCTGCTGGGCAGTACCGTCGCGGGTTCGTGGCAGGGCCCCAGTGCTATGCAATACGCGGCCAGTCACGCCCCTTACCTGGCCTGGCTGACCCAGCAGAGTGCGATGAGCGCCACCAACGCCGTGCTGCACGAAACCAGCGCCGCTGCCTACACCACCGCCCTGGCGGCCATGCCCACCCTGGCCGAGCTGGCCGCCAACCACATGATCCACGGAGTGCTGCTGGCCACCAACTTCTTTGGTATCAACACCATTCCCATCGCGCTGAACGAGGCCGACTACATCCGGATGTGGATTCAGGCCGCCACCACCATGGGCGTGTATCAAGGTGTTTCGAGTGCGGCCCTGGCGGCCACAACACCTACGCAGCCATCGCCGATGATCATGGCACCCGGCGGCGAAATGTCCCGTATGTCGGCCGACATGATGTCAATGGCCGCACAGCCGCAAGCCGCCGAATCCGGCAGCGCGCTCGATAGCAGCAACAACATCATGGATCAGCTGATGCGGTTCATGACCAATCCGCTTGGCACGCTTCAGGACATGATCGAAGACTTCATGAGGAACCCGGTAGCCGCGTTCTTTGCGTGGTTCCCGCTCTTGTTCTTCATCGCGTACGAGGCCTTCTTCATTCCCTTCGGGTTCACCTTCTGGGGCGTGCTGCTTTCGGCGCCGGCCTGGCTGCCGATCGTGCTGGGGCTCGCGCTATCGGCGCTGGTGCCTCCCGCAGGGATCGAGGAGCCGGGCCAGGAGGACGAGCCGGGCAGAGAGCCGACCCGCATTGAGCGAAGGAGTCCGCAACAGGATTTGCAACTGGCTCATGTCCCTTCGGGCTCACCGACACCGGGTGGCTCGACAACCACCACGGTGACGTCCGGCGGCTCGGCACCACCGGCACCGGCTCCGGCCACGGCTACTCCGGCTTACATGGTGTACGCGGTGCAGGAGGATCCACCGGCGGCAAGGTTTGGGCCGACGCTCAATGAGGGCAGCGGCGCCAAGGCGCCGGCGGCCGGAATCTCTGCCGCCGCCGCGGCTGCCGCCTCGGCACGCTCACGCGCGCGCCGCAAGCGCGCGGCGCGGATCAAGGATCCGGCTCCGCAGTTCATGGACATGAACTCGTCGGTGGCTCCGGACTTTTCGGAGTCCGCGGCGCGGCAGACCACGGGCGTCGGGGCGTCGGCGCGAGGTGCGGGCCGACTCGGTTTTGCCGGCACCGCTCCGGCAGCGGCCGGGACGACGGCGGCTGCCGGGCTGGTGGAACGGGACAGCGGTACGGCCGAAGCATTGGACGGCGCACGTACCGTACCGATGCTTCCCACCAGCTGGGGCACCGATTCCGAACACGGCCCAGACAGGCCCGCCGAAGGGGGGTCCAGCACCTGACCGGCCCGCCCGAGCTCCATCGACCATCTGGATTACCGACAACACAACATGATTGAGGAGATGTTATGAGTTTGCTTGATGCGCATATTCCGGCTTTGGTGGCCGCGGAGGGCACTTTTGGTGCCAAGACGGCGTTGATGCGTTCGACGATTTCGCCGGCGGAGTCGGCGGCGTTGTCGGCGCAGGCGTTTCATGTGGGTGAGTCCTCGGTGGCGTTCCAGGCTGCGCATGCCCGGTTCGTGGAGGTAGCGGCCAAGGTCAACGCGCTGCTGGATATCGCGCAGGTCAACCTCGGTGATGCCGCGGCCACCTATGTGGCCGAGGACGCCGCCGCCGCCAGCCGTTACGTCGGCGTCTAACCCCAACAGACAGGACAGAGAAATGTCGCAGATTACTTTCAACTACCCCGCGATGCTGGCCCACGCCGGTGAGATGAACACCTACTCGGGTGTGCTGACCGCACTGGGTGCTGACCTGGCCGCCCAGCAGGCCTCCCTGCAGGCGGTCTGGCACGGTGATACCTCGATGAGCCAGGCCGCCTGGCAGGCCCAGTGGAACACCGCCATGGAAGAACTCATCCGCGCCTACCGCGCCATGGGCTCCACCCACGAAACCAACACCTTGTCGATGAACGCCCGCGACATGGCCGAAGGAGCCAAGTGGGGCGCATAGCCAGCGACTGACGATTCCTACATAAGGACCAGAGACATGAAACAGTCTCTGGTCCTTATGTATTGGCTAGTCGCGGTCATGCGGCAGTCCAGCGGGAGGGAAGGGAGGGCGGCCACTGCCGCGCAGGCGGTATCGCCCCCACAGATCGATCTCGTCAATGATGACAGCGGCCTGCCCGTGGGCCGTGCGGATAGCACCCGATGCTCTGTCTCTGCCGAACCGAGCCAGTGAACTTGTCCCAGAATCGGTTCGGCCGTGCCAGCGGTAGGTGCCGTCGATCGGCTGGAAGAGGCCGCGCAACCGCACGCGGGTCTCGAACTCTTCGCCCTCGATCACTAGGGTCGCCGGACCGCAGTAGTCCACCCCGTCGTCCATGTGCGCGGAATCGTCGATCAGCCGCATGCCCACCCCTTTCACACACGTTGAGTAACGGGTCTTGCTTCCTGAGCGGGAAGGAGTAACGTCCAACTATACCGAACAGTATATACCCGGTACTTATAGTAACAACAGATCGCGACGGTGTGTTCGCCGCGGGATGGGAGTGGGTAATGGGTGTTGAAGTCACGAGCCAACGAGGCCAGGTTCGCACACGTCCGGATGCGGATCCGCAGCGCGCGCTGGAGCGACGGCTCAAGGCCTCGGCCGAGAAGTACTACGACCCGGAGATCGACATCGACTGGGAAGCCCCGATTGATCCCGCCCGGCCTTGGCTGAGCCCACATCGAGTGGGTCTGGAGGGCACCGAGCTCTGGGAGAGTCTCACTCGGGAGCAGCGGCTCGAGTTCGGAAGGCAACAGCTGGGCTCGATTCTGATCCTCGGTATCTGGTTTGAGACCGCGCTGGCCGTTTTTCTGTATCACGATCTGATGGTCAGCCCCGTGACGGGCGGCCGGAGCAGATATCTCCTCACCGAAATCGGTGAGGAAACAAGGCATTCCACAATGTTTGCCCGTCTGGTAGAGAAGATGGGTGAAGACGCCACGGCGGTGGAGTTCCGTGTGCCGCGTTTCGCGCGTGGCGCGGTCCCGTTCTTCAGTGCGTTGGTGCCGGTCGGTCCCGCGATGTACACCGCCGTCTTGATGGCAGAAGAGATATTGGATCGCCTGCAGCGTGAAGGAATGAACGATCCTGCGTTGCAGCCGCATGCGCGTGCCGCCATGCGGATTCACGTGATCGAGGAAGCACGGCATGTCTCGTTTGCGAAGGACGAGATCGTGCGTGGTTACCGTGATGCGGGGCCTGCCGGCCGCTTTCTTACGCGTGTTGCAGCGGGCGGAGCCGCACTGCTCTTTCCGGCACTGGGGTTGGCCAATCCGCGGATGTACCGGGCGATAGGGGTCAATCCGGCGGCGGGCATGCTCACGGGCTTCTTGGCACGACGCTACGGTGAGAACGCACGGTTCCTTTTCGGTCCGATGGCGCGTTTCTTCTATGACGCAGGAATCATCAAAGGCATTCCCGCAACGATCCTTTGGCGCCTCTCCCGGGCCCTGCCGGAGGATGTGAAGGCGCAGCTGGGG
The DNA here is from genome assembly GCF_000069185.1 of Mycobacteroides abscessus ATCC 19977. Classification (NCBI taxonomy): domain Bacteria; kingdom Bacillati; phylum Actinomycetota; class Actinomycetes; order Mycobacteriales; family Mycobacteriaceae; genus Mycobacteroides; species Mycobacteroides abscessus. The sequence goes on from NC_010397.1 coordinate 47,934, forward strand.
CGAGACGGCGGCCTCCGTGGCCGCCGAGCTCACCTATCGCTGGTGCGTCCGGCGTCGAATGTGCACCAAGCATGACCCGCGCGCGTACCCCCGACTGGGTGTTGGGAGCGGGAGCCCGGGCCATGGAAACCAGCCATCGGTTGCTCCTCGCGGCAACGGGAGGGCGGCTGGGGCAGCGATTCGGGAGCAACCACACCGTTGAATTGCATGTCGCCGGGCGGAAAACGGGTCGCCGCATCTCGACGCTGCTGACCTCGCCCGTCTATGCGCCCGATCGGTTGGTGCTGGTTGCCTCAAAAGGTGGATCGTCGGATCACCCCGACTGGTACAAGAATCTCGTGGCCAACCCGACCGTCGAGATCACGGCGGACGGCGCCACTCGGCAGTATCACACGCGTACCGCCTCTGCGCAGGAGAAAGCCAGGTTATGGCCGAGCATCGTCAAGTCGTTCCCCGGTTACGACGGATACCAGCGCAATACCGATAGGCAAATCCCGGTCGTGATTTGTGAATTGACGACCGGCTGACGGCAGTGCGCGGTATCGGCGTCAGGTGGCGGTGGGTGCTCCGGCGACGTGGCGATTGCCGCCGTTGCGTTCCTGCCATAGCCGGTAGACGTCGACGGCGTCGTCGCGGGCCTGATAGTGCATGGGCAGCCGCCGCCGGTCCCAGGGTTTGGCGAACTCGCCATAGAAGGTGTTGAACTCGAAGTACTTTCGATCGTCGACATAGTGCGGTTGATAGGCCTCGCGGGTGGTCAAGAAGACGACCTCGTCAGGCGAGCAGTAGTAGAGCGCACCCAGGCACATGGGGCACGGTAGGGCCAGGATGAATATGGTGCTGCCGGCCAGATGCTCGGTGCCCAGCCTGGTGCAGGCCTCACGGATGGCCAGGATCTCGGCATGTGCGGTGGGATCGTTGGTCTGGGCAACTCTGTTGGGGCTCTCGGCGAGTACAGCGCCGTCCTTGACGATGATGGTGGCAAAGGGTCGACCGCCCTCCTCGACGTTACGTCGTGCGAGGTCGATGGTTCGTTGTGCGAAGTCCATGGGATTCCTTATGTGGGACTCGAAGATTGGTGACCGATCAGAAGGGCACCGTTGGCAGGTACTTACCATCGAGGGTGACGACCGCGCGATACCCGCCGTCGGGGTCGGGCACCTTCCGTACGTCCAGTTTGAAGTTGATCGCACTGATGATGCCGTCTCCGAACTGCTCATGGATCAGTGCCTTCAACGTGGTCCCGTACACCTGGAGCATCTCGTAGAAGCGGTAGATCGTCGGATCGGTCGGCACCCCAGCGGGAATCGATCCGCGTGTCGGGATGGTCTGCAGCAGTAAGGCCGCGTCGTCCCCAAGGCCCAATAGGCCAGCGACGGTGTCGGCGGCCCGCGGGGGCAGCGGGTGCTGGCCGAGCACGGCCGCGGTGACGAACGCGGGTGAGTATCCCGCCGCGTCGGCGATCTGTTGCCAACTCAGGTCTTTGGCGATCTTGGCCTCCACGGCCGCGATGGCCAGCTCTTCGCGACTGGTGGGATCGAATTGCGCGTGCACCACGGTGTCTGTTCCTCTCCGGAGACGGGCTAGGGGTGAGTCCAGGTGGATGCCGGTACCCGTCGCTGAGTCCAGAGTGGGCTAGCTGGTGCTATAGAGTCCAATACTTGTATTCAATGACTTCTATTGGTCCAACGAATAGCTGATGAGGCTCAGCGCCCTCGGGCGCCCGCATGGACCATCTCCGTGAACGCGCGCGCCGCGGCCGAGTGATAAGCGCTGCTGCGGCGCAACAACTCCACGGTGCGGATGGGTAATGGCGGCGACAGCGGCACCAGGTGCAGGTCGGAATGCTCATGTGCGATCGCGTCGGGAAGCACGGTCGCCAGCGATCCTCGCTTGACGAACTCCAGCAGGGCACTGATCGAGTTGGCTTCGACGGCAATGTGCGGGGCGACCCCGAGGCCGGCGAAATAGGCGTCGATGTCCTGCCGCGTCGCGAAATCCGGGCTGAGTAGGCCCAGCGCCTCACGGGAGAGTTGAGCCACCGGCAGCGAACGGTGTCGCATCGCCAGCCGGTGTCCGGTGCCCACCACCAGGCGCAGAGTCTCGGTGAATAGCGCACAGTGGTCGATGCCCGCGGGATGTGGTCCCGCGAAGGCGATACCCAGATCCAGGCGGTCGGCCAGCAGATCGGCCTCGATGCGGTCCTGCGTTGTCTCACGCACCGTGAGGGTGATACCTGGATGCGCGCTGTGGAACCGATGTACCAGTGGCCCAATGAAATAGGCGGTAAACGTGGGCGTCATGGCGATGCGGAGATGCCCGCGCGACAGATCGTGCATATCGTGCACGGCGCGTTCTCCGGCATCCAGATCGCGCAGGGCCAGGCGTGCGTGCTGGGCGTATGCCTCGCCGGCATCGGTCAATCGAACGGCGCGACCCGAACGATCGAGCAGGATCACTCCAAGCGTGCGTTCGAGCTGCTTGATCTGCTGGGACAGCGTCGGTTGCGAGATGTGCAATGACTCGGCCGCGCGGGTGAAATTGGCGTGATCGGCTACTGCGAGGAGATACCGGATATGACGCAGTTCCATCGATGTCACTATAGATCGCTATAGACGACATCAATCGTCATGATCAGATGCATGTCTTGGACACCATAGATTTTCGTGGTCGCCGGAGCTCGCGCACGGCCCGGGTGTGTCAGCGAGCCGCGTTGATGGCCTTGAGGATTCGCTGCTCGCTTACGGCCCGCGCGGTACCGAGCTGTTGGGCCCACAGGCTCACGCGCAGCTCTTCGATAAACCATGCGATATCCCGGATGTCGGGATCGTCGGCACGGCCGGCGGGCAGATCGCGCAGCAGGTCGTCATAGGCGTCTTCAACGGCATGCACGCGGTGCATCCGCTCGCGGTCCGCTTCCACTCCTTGAGGTAGCCGCTCCAGCCGTTTGCCGATAGCGTTGACGTAGCGGGCCAAGTCGGTCAAGCGCGCCGCTCCGGTCGCCGCGACAAACCCCGCATCCAGCAGCCTGTCGAGCTGGTCGCGCATGTCGGCAATCGCCTCGGATTGCGCCGCAGGCGCTTTGGTGGGCAGTGCTACCTGCAGCTCACTCCAGGCCTGCACCACCTTCTCGACGCGTCGCACGATGTCGAGGGTGGTCGCCGCCAGACTCTGTGCGGCGCGGTCCCGTAGCGCGGTGAACTCCGCGCGCGTCCACACCGGCACCGGCGCCAGCAGATCCGTGGCGGCGTCCGCGCAGTCGTCCAGCAGCGCCGACAGCGGACCATCCGGATTGGACGAGAGCAGCAGTCGGGAACGCGGATCGAGGCCTCGCTCCACAGTTTTCATGGGCGATGGAATCGACAGCCGCAACAGGCGGCGGGCACCAGTGGCCATGGCCGCCCGTTGCTCGGATTCGGTGGCGAACACGTGAATGTCCACCGAGGTGCCGGCGTCGACCAGCGCGGGATATCCGCGTACGGTGTGTCCGCCGCTGACTTGTTCGACGGTGTGGGGCAATTCAGGCAGATCGCCGGGCCACGCGCGCAGACCGCTGCGCTCCCACTGCCCCGCTACCGCCGTAGCAACGGCTTGACGCGTGGAATCCGCGAGCCGCTGTTGCAGGGCACTCAGATTCTTGTCGCGGGCCACCTCGGCGCCATCGGCGGATTCGACGACAAAGGTCACCCGGAGATGCGGCGGAACCTTATCCAGGTCGAATGCGTCGGTGGGCACTCGAATGCCGCTGAGTCGATGCAGTTCGCGTGCTAACGCGTAGACCAATGGTTCGGATCCGGGGTCGAGATTCTGCAGCACCGCGCGCGCCGTGTCGGGGGCGGGAACGAAGTTGCGGCGCAGGTCTTTCGGTAGCGACTTGATGAGTGCGGTGACCAGTTCTTCACGTAAAGCCGGTACATGCCAGGCAAATTCATCGCCCCCGAGGCGCGCGAGGACTTCCACCGGTATGTGTACCGACACGCCGTCGTCGGCAGCGCCGGGCTCGAACCGATACGTCACGGGGAGCGCGACATCGCCCGCACGCCAGGTGTCGGGCATATCGGCTCCCGCATCCGCGGTGCGTAGCAGTTCGTCGCGCGTGAAGGTGAGCAGGTTCGGCGTCTTATGGCGCTGCTTGCGCCACCACGCGTCAAAGTGCCTCGCCGACACCGCATCCGCGGGGATGCGTGCCGCATAGAGCGCGTAGATCTCGTCGTCACCCACCAGTAGGTCGCGCCGGCGGGCCTTGTCCTCCAGTTCGGACAGCTCGCGCAGTAGCCGCGCGTTGTCCCGCAGAAAGTGATGCTTGCTCTGCCAGTCACCCTCCACCAGCGCGTGCCTGATGAACAACTCGCGGGCCAGCTCGGGATCGACCTGTGCATAGCCGACGCGGCGGCGTGGCACTAGGGGCAGACCGTAGAGGGTCACCCGTTCAAAGGCCATCACGGCTCCGCGCTCGGCATCCCAGTGCGGCTCGCTGTAGGTCTTGTGGACCAGATCCCCGGCGAGCCTTTCCACGGCCTGCGGTTCGACACGTGCGGCGATGCGACCGAACAAACGACTGGTCTCCACCAAATCGGCCACTACCACCCAGCGTGGCGGCTTTTTGGTCAGCACCGAGCCGGGAGCGAGCACGAACTTGGTGTTGCGCGCGCCGGAATAGTCGCGGGTATCGCCCTCACGCAGACCGATGTGTGAGAGCAGCCCGGCGATCAGGGCGGCATGGACCAGTCCCGGGTCGGCGCGCTCACCCGACTCCCGGATACCGAGATCGCGGGCGATACTGCGCAATTGCCCCACCAGATCCTGCCATTCACGGATGCGCAGGTAGTGCAGGAACTCGTTGCGGCACATGCGGCGAAACGCGCTGCCGGACAGTTGGCTGCGCTGATCCTGGAGATATCGCCAGAGGTTCAGATAGGCGATGAAATCCGAATGGTCATCGGCGAACCTGGCATGCTTCTGCCGCGCGGCCTCCTCACGGTCCGCTGGGCGTTCCCGCGGATCGGGAATCGATAGCGCCGCGGCGAGCACCAGAATCTCTTCGACGCATCCCTCGGCGTCGGCCTGCAGGATCATCCGGCCGATCCGCGGGTCGAGGGGAAGCCGCGCCAGGCGTCTGCCCAGTTCGGTGATGGTGCCGTCGGCGCTGAACGCGCCCAGCTCCTGTAGCAGCTGTACGCCGTCGCGGATGCTGCGCTTGTCGGGCGGATCCAGGAATGGGAAGTTCTCGATATCGCCGAGCTGCAGCGCCGCCATCTGCAGAATCACGGCGGCAAGGTTGGTGCGCAGAATCTCCGGATCGGTGTAGCGGGGCCGCGCCTCGAAATCCTGCTCGGAGTACAGCCGGATGCAGATGCCCGGTGCGGTCCGTCCGGACCGCCCTGATCGCTGCGCGGCGGACGCCTGGGAGATGGGCTCGATGGGCAGGCGCTGCACCTTGGTGCGACGGCTGTAGCGGGAGATGCGTGCGGTCCCGGGGTCGATGACGTACCGGATGCCCGGCACCGTGAGCGAGGTCTCGGCGACATTGGTGGCCAGCACCACGCGCCTGCCGGTGTGCGATGCAAAGACCTTGTGCTGCTCGGCAGTTGGTAGCCGGGCGTACAGCGGCAGCACTTCGGTGCCGGCGCGGACAATGTCCCTCAACGCTTCTGACGTATCGCGAATCTCGCGTTCGCCGGACAGGAACACCAGAACGTCGCCGGGCGGCTCGTTCTGCAGCTCGCGTACCGCATCGGCGATGGCCTCGGTCTGGTCGCGTAGCTCGGTACGGACTATCTCGTGATCGGGGTCATCGGGTTCGTCCTCCGCCTTCGCCCCGGAGGTGCCGTGCACCGGCACTTCCAGCGGCCGATACCGGATTTCCACCGGGTAGGTCCGCCCCGAGACCTCGACAATGGGAGCGTTGCCAAAATGTGCCGAAAAACGTTGTGGCTCAATGGTGGCTGACGTGACGATGATCTTCAGGTCGGGCCGCCTCGGTAACAGCTCGCGCAGGTAGCCGAGTAGAAAGTCGATATTGAGGCTGCGCTCATGTGCCTCATCCAGGATGAGCGTGTCGTAGCGGAGCAGCCGGCGGTCGCGCTGGATCTCGGCCAGTAGGATGCCGTCGGTCATGAGCTTGACCAGGGTGCGATCGCTAGCCTGATCGGTGAATCTAACTGTGTAGCCGACGGTTTCACCGAGCTGGGTGCCCAGCTCTTCGGCGATGCGTTCGGCGACGGTGCGTGCGGCGAGTCTGCGTGGCTGGGTATGGCCGATGGTGCCGCGGATTCCGCGTCCCAATTCCAGGCAGATCTTGGGCAGCTGCGTGGTCTTTCCCGATCCTGTCGCACCCGCGACAACCACCACCTGATGGGCGGAGATCGCGTGGGCGAGCTCTTCGCGATGCGCGCTGACGGGCAGATCGGGATACGTGATGACCGGAACCGCCGCGGCACGGGTGGCGATCAGCGCCTCGGCGGCGGTGATCTGCTCGGCGAGCTTCGTCAGCGCGTCCGGGTTTGTGTCACGCTGATTCTTCAGGCGGCGTCCCAGGCGGGACGCGTCGCGAAAGGTCACACCGTCGAGGCGCGCGCGCAACTCAGTACGGGACAATTCGGACACTCCAGCAAGGATAGGCGGTCGGGTAGCTTCGCCCACGTGACAGGGTTCTTGTCCGGCACCGCGTTCGCCGACCGCACCGTCGTGCTCATCGGCGGGGGCACCGGCATTGGTTTGAGCGTGGCCCGATTGGTGACCGCGGCCGGCGGTGACGTGGTGCTCGGCGGGCGTACACCGGCAACCCTGGCGGTGGCCGCAGAGGAGCTGGGCGGCAAGGCGCGTTGGCATCTGGTGGACACCGCACACCAGGCGAGCATCGACGCCTTCTTCGACCAGATCGAGGTGTTGCACGGGTTGTTCACCACGGCCGCGACCTACGTGACCGGTTCGATCGCCGCGCTGTCCGTGGAACAGGCCGCCACGCCGTTCGAGTCGAAGTTCTGGGGCCAGTACCGCGTGGTGAAGTCCGCGCTCCCCAAGCTGTCCTCCGATGCCTCGGTGGTGCTGATGTCGGGTGCTGCCAGCGTCCGGCCTGCCGGAAGCGCTCCGGCCTATGTCGCCGCGAACGCGGCCATCGAAGGCCTGGCGCGCGGGTTGGCCCACGAGCTGGCGCCCATCCGGGTCAACGCGCTCTCCCCTGGCACCGTGGACGGGCACCTCTGGAATCAGCGCCCGCCCGAGATACGTCGACAGGCTTTCGAGCACATCGCCGCAGCCGCCACCCTGCGCCGACCGGTCACGGAAGGTGAAGTCGCCCAGGCCGCGGTGTATCTACTGCTGAACTCCGCGACAACCGGCTCGACGCTGTACACCGACGGCGGTTACGCGCTGCGTTAGACGCTCCAGGCGCTGGCCAGTCCCGCGGAGACGGAGGCCGCTGCCGTCAACAACCCGTGCCAGGTCTCCGGCTGCAGCTGTTGAATATCCAACGGGCCCGCGGTCGCGATGTGCGGGTCATACGGCACGGCCACGATGTGGTTGGGCGAGATCCAGCGATGGAACCGGGCCACCATCGCCGCCACCAGGCGTTCGGAGTTCCTGCGATCTTCGCGATTGTCGTAGCCACGAACGTGGTTGATCACCACCACCATCCGGGGGATCAGGTGCTCATAGCCCTCGGCGATCAGCCATTCGATCGCGCGCACCGCGCCCTCGGCGCCCACCGGCGTGGCGGCCGCCACCAGCACCACGCCGTTGGCGCAGCGCAGCACACCCGGCATCACCGGATGCCAGAAGTCCACACCGGTGTCGGTGATCAGCAGGCTGTAGAGCCGTTGCAGCCGATGGTGGGCCTGGGTGTAGATCTCCGCGTTCAGTTCTCCGCGTGGGCGCACCGAATGTGAATTGGCGGCAAGCACATCCAGGCCTGTTTCGGAGTTCTGACCGACGAAGAAGCGCAGATCGAAATTGCGTTCCGGCTCGTGCTGCGCCAGCACGTCGGCGAAGGTGGATGAGGCCGACGGGTCGATCCATGAGGCCAGGTTGGCCGACTGGCCGGGGTCGGCGTCCGTGGCCAGCACCATGTCCTTGCGGCGCAGCTCGGAAAGCACCGATCCGAGCGCGGCGGTGATCATCGTCTTGCCGACGCCGCCGTTACCGCCCAACACGGCCAGGGAGTGGATACCACGCCAGGGGCTGCGCACGACGGCAGTGAGTTCCCGAAGCTCGGCCTCCTCGCGGGACTCACCGGGATTGATGACTCCAAAACTTCCGCGGTACACCCATTTACGCCAGCCCGCGGATGCTGGGCGACGCAGTGGAGGAAGAATCTCCGAACGGAGCTGGGCTCCCAGCGCGTCGCCGATGGCCGGCGGAAGATCCACCAGCGGGTCGTGTGGCGGCACCGCATCGACAATGGAAAGCGGCCCGCGGGGCGGCAATTGGGACGGTAGCGGCTCCGGTTGGGTCTGCTGTTGTTGCTGTGCGGCTGCTTCCGCGCGTTGCCGTTTGGCGTGCGCGCCGAGCTTGATGGGAATGATGGGACCGGTCCGGTCGAGGATCTCGTCCTCGGAGCCGTCCGCCACGGAGTCGTTGGGCGCACTCACGACAATCTCCTTCTCCACCAGAAGCTCTCTGGCCCAGCGCTCTGACAGTTGCGTCCTGCGTCGCGGGCAGCGTGAGACCCGTCGCATACGCAGTCTCGTATGGCCGGAGCACCGTTGGCGAGCGCCGTTACCCACCCGTGTCTGAATCGGCACCAAATGGGACGAGGTTGGTGCGTACTCGAGACCAGCCCCTCCGCCCGCGCCTCAGCAGGTGATGTCCACGTACATGGTCTTGGTGGTCGTGGTGGTGGTGAAGACGCCTGGTCGCTTGTTGCTCGGCAGGCCGTAATCGGACCGAACAGTGGTCTGTCCGGGACGGACGCTGCTCGCGGTGCACTGGTTGAGGGCCTTGGATCCGGTCTTGCTGACGATCACGTGGTAGCCCTGCGACTGCAGCTCTCGGACGGTCTGCTGGGCGTCGGAGCCGTCGTTCTGGTCGGAGCCGTCGTTCTGGGCGGCCGCGGTGCCGAGCGCGCACCCGAGCGGCGCGAGCGCGAGAGTGGCTGCGGTGATTCCGGTGATGAGGTACCTCTTCATGATTTCTCCTGTGCCAGTTGATCTTTAAGGTGGATCACCGGGAGCTTGGTGATAGTTCAACGATGCGGCGGCGAAGCCGGAAAGTCTGTCGGGCGACCGACGGATGCACCGGGGGATCTTGATGTCCCCCAATCGGGGGACAGGCGTGGATTTAGCGTGTCAAGCTTGCGTTTATGCAGGTGAGCGGCGAACTTGTGCGGGTCGTCGTCGGGGACGATCACCCCCTCTTCCGGGAGGGCGTGGTGCGGGCGCTCACGGCCAGCGGGCAGATCACCGTGGTCGCGGAGGCTGAGAACGGCACCGGCGCGCTGGAACTGATCAGGGAGCACCGGCCCGATGTCGCGTTGGTGGACTACCGAATGCCGGAGTTGGACGGCACCCAGGTGGCAGCCGCGGTACGCCGTGACGAACTACCCACCAGGGTGCTGCTGCTCTCGGCACACGACGACGCGGCCATTGTGTATCGCGCATTGGAGGAAGGGGCGGCCGGATTTCTGTCGAAGGAATCCACTCGGACTGAGCTGGTCGGCGCCGTGCTCGACTGCGCGCGGGGACGCGACGTGGTGGCGGCAAGCCTGACGGCGGGGCTGGCCGGCGAGATCCGCAAGCGGGCACAACCGGCGGGGCCCTCACTGAGTACCCGCGAACGTGAGGTGCTCAGGATGATTGCCGCCGGGCAGACGGTGCCGGCGATTGCCAGGGCGCTGTTTCTGGCTCCCTCCACGGTGAAGACTCATGTGCAGCGCCTGTACGAGAAGCTCGGTGTCGGCGACCGTGCCGCGGCGGTGGCAGAAGCGATGCGCCGCGGCTTGCTGGAATAGCTGCGATGACCCGGCTGGATAACATGGCCGACTATTTCGCCGCTGAACCCATGCGGGTGTCGGCCTGGCTGCGGCTGCCGCTTATCGGGTTGATAGTGCTGCTGGGTTCAGATCCGAATATTCAGATGTGGCACAACGGCGTCTACTACGGGGTGCTGGCCGCGTACACGCTGTCGGCCGTCGTATGGGTGGGGATCGCGGTACGCGGACAGGTTGCCGATTGGGTTGCTCCCGCAGCCACTTCGGCAGATATCGCCGCCGTGGTGATGCTGTGCCTGGCATCCGGCGCAGGCAACACCGAGTTGCTGCCGGTGTTCTTCCTGCTCCCCGTGTCGGTGGCTTTCCAGGAACGGCCCGCTATCACGGCAATTCTCGGGATCATCACGGCCGTAGCATATTTCGGCATACTTGTGTACTACATCGCCGATGGCAATCTGGAGAGGATTCCGGGCGACGAGTACGTGACCTGGGCGGCGCTACTGTGGTTGACCGTCTTCACGACAGGTATGTGCTTTGTGCTCAAACGCCGTTCCGCGCGCGTCGTCCAGCTGGTGCACATACGTGAGCAGTTGGTCCTGGAATCGATGCGTGCCGACGAGCGCCGCAATCGCGAGGTGGCCGAGCGGCTGCACGATGGTCCGCTCCAAAATCTGTTGGCGGCTCGTCTGCGCATCGAGGAAGTACTTGAACGCCAGTCGGATCCGGTGCTGACGGCGGTGCACTCATCGTTGCGAGAGACGGCGGCCGAGCTACGCGGCGCGGTGTCGTCGCTGCATCCGCAGGTGTTGATCGAGCTGGGATTGACGGCGGCGATCCGGGAGCTGGCGCGTCAGCACACGGCGCGTGGCATCGTCGACGTCAGCACGGCCGTCGAGGAGGTGGGCAGCCCCCCGGCGCAACCACTGGTCTACCGCGCGGCCAAGGAATTGTTGACCAATGCTGTGAAACACGGCAGGGCCAAGAACATTCGGGTGGAGCTCAGCTCGCGACGGTGCTGGCTCACCCTCGTCGTCACGGATGACGGCCGGGGCTTCGACCCGCGTGATCTCGTGCTCTCGGTTGCCGATGGGCATATCGGCCTGGCCTCGCTGACCGTTCCCATCGAGGCCGCCGGTGGCGCAGTCACGATCACCTCGGCGCCGGGCGCCGGTACCCGGGTGTCCGTCACGGCGCCGGCCGATATGGCAGCGTAGAGGGGTCCGCTGGCCGTCACGGGCCCGCCTCAGGAGATGGAGAGTAGATGTACGACCTCGTCATCATCGGTTCCGGCAGCGCAAACTCCTTGCCCGACGATAGGTTCGCCGACCAGGAGATAGCGATCGTCGATCGGGGCGTGTACGGAGGCGCGTACGGCGGTACCTGTCTGAACGTCGGTTGCATCCCTACCAAGATGTTCGTCTATCCGGCGGACCTGGCCGATGAGGCACGTGAGGGCGCACGGCTGGGCGTGGACAGCTCGGTTAACGGCACCCGGTGGGGCGATATCAGGGATCGGGTCTTCGGCCGGATCGATCCCATCGCGGCGGCCGGATTGCGCTATCGCGTGGAGGATTGCCCGAATATCACTGTCTTTCAGCAGGAAGCGCGGTTCATCGAGCCGGGGACCGATGCCGACGGCGACTCGGTGCACCGTCTCAAGCTGGGCGACGGGACGGTGCTGGAGGCGCGGCAGGTGGTGATCGCGGCCGGTTCGCGGCCGGTCATTCCGCCGGTGATCGCCGCAAGCGGCGTGCCGTACCACACCAACGACGACATCATGCGGCTGCCAGAACTGCCGGGACGGGTACTTATCGTGGGCAGCGGTTTCATCGCCGCGGAGTTCGCGCACGTGTTCAGTGGGCTGGGCTCGAAGGTCACCGTGATTGCGCGCGGCCCGCGCTTGCTGCGCGCTCAGGACGAGACCATTTCGCGGCGTTTCACCGAGATCGTCGGGCAGCGGTGGGACGTGCGGTTGAACACCGAGGCAGTGGGCCTGCGTGAGACCGGAAGCGGCGGTGTCGAGGTAGACCTCAGCGATGGGTCGACGGTGACCGGCGATGTACTGCTGGTCGCCACGGGGCGTACGCCCAACGGCGATCAGCTCGACGTGGCGGCGGCGGGCTTGACGCTCGATGCCAAGGGAAGTGTGCCGGTCGATCAGTACCAGCGCACCGCGGTGCGGGGCATCTACGCGCTCGGGGATGTCAGTTCGAAATATCTGCTCAAGCATGTGGCCAATCACGAAGCGCGTGTGGTGCAGGCGAATCTGCTGTCCGGATGGGATTCGCCGACCACGGCCAGCGACCACCGGTATGTACCGGGTGCGGTATTCACCCGTCCGCAGGTGGCGTCGGTGGGGCTCTCGGAGGAACAAGCGCGCGAACGCGGACTCGATATCGCGGTCAAGGTGCAGACGTACGGCGACATCGCCTACGGGTGGGCCATGGAGGACACCGAGGGCCTGTGCAAGCTGATCGCCGATCGTGCCACGGGGTTGCTAGTGGGCGCGCACATCATCGGCTACCAGGCTTCGGCGCTGATCCAGTCGCTGATCACCGCGATGAGCTTCTCGATTCCGGCTCGCGAGATGGCGCGCGGGCAGTACTGGATTCATCCCGCACTTCCCGAGTTGGTCGAGAACGCCCTGCTGGGTCTGGACCTCTAGCCCTACTCAGCCGGCCATGAATTCGTCGTAGGCGGAGGCAAGCCCCGGGGGTAAGACGGTCACGTTGCATTCGCGTTGGGCATCCCCGATCGGCGCCAGGATGCCGCGCAGCTCGTGGTATTCGGTCGGGTGCGCGGTGAAGTAGGAACGGATGTTGGCGGAGGCTTCGGGCCGTGACTGGTTGGAGGCAGCGTCGATCACGGCGCGGGCCCCAGGATGGCTATCGAGATAGCCGCGCGCCGCGATCGTGGTCGAACCGACGGTGTCCGATAGTCGTTCCTGGCTGCAATCCGGTGCGGCTGAGGCGGCAGGGGCCGTTATGACGGCGGCGGCCCCGAGCACGCACGCGGCGCCAGCCGTGCGGCGGGTGAGGTGATGGGAGAACTTCATGTCGGTATTTCCTTTACTGGGTCCGTGGTCACTGATTCCCCGATCCAGCGCAGGTATACCCAGTAAACAAGCCGTGAAACAGGTGCTCGTCGGGCCGGTCAGCCGACGAGCGGCACCTCGGCGGCGATCAGGTCCAGCAGCGCGGGATACCGCTTGGCCTCCTTGTGGTTGCCGGGCTTACCGCTGCTGACCACGCCGACGGACAGGGCGCGCGCTGGGTCCGCCCACACGGCGATGTCGACAAGGCCGGTGTGTCCGAAGGCCGCCGGTGAGTTGCGGCCGAAGGGCCCGAAACGCTTGGAACCCAACATGTATCCGGTTCCCCAGCGCATGGGCATGCCACCGGTCGCCATGTCGGGACGCAGGCGCCGGGCCGGTGCCGCCGCGGCCCGGATGGTCTCGGGTGACATCACCCGTACGCCGTCGAGTTCCCCTCCCCGGCAGAGGATTTCGGCGAATCGGGATAGCTCGTTTGCCGTGGAGACGGTGTTGGACGACGGCACCACACCGGTGAGGAAGAACGGCTGGTTCGACATCGGGATGATCTCGTGCATGGTGCCGCCGACCACCGCGCGGAAGGCCGCACGCATGGGTGCGGGCAGCGGCTTGCCGGTGGGATGGCTCGGTGCCACCAGCGGTACATCTTCGGGCGCCACACCGTAGTTGGTCCATCGGAACCCAAGGGGGTCAAGGATTTCCGTGGCAAGGATGTCGCGAATGCCCTTGCCGGTGGCGCCCAGAACGATCTCACGAACCAAGGGCCCCCACGTCAGCGCGTGATACATGTGCACCAGGCCGGGCCGGTACAGCGGGCGCAGCTGCCCGAGCTGTTCGCGGGTGTACTCGCTGTCGTCCATCCGGGTGATGTCCGGACGCGGACCGGTGGGGACCGGGATACCGGCGCTGTGCGTCATCACGTGCCGGATGGTGATGCGGTCCTTACCGCGGCTGGTGAAGGTGGGCAGATATTCGCAGACCCGGTCGTCGAGCGAGAGCGCGCCGCGCTCCACCAGCAGGTGGACCACCGTCGTCGAGATGGCCTTGGCGGCCGAGTACACGCAGAACGGCGTGTCGGTGGTGACGGGAATCTTCTCGGCGTCGACGGGATCGGTGGGGGCGTTGCCCCAACCGTGCCCGATGGCACGGTTGAGGATCACCTTGCCCCTATGCCGCAAGCACACCTGGATGGCGGGGTGCATGCCGGCCTGGTACCAGTACCGTGCCGCCTGCCAGATGCGCTCGACGGCGGCCGGGCCTATGTCTGAGTGGTCTTCCTCGGCGATATCCGTCACCGAGTCCAGATCGGCGGGAACTCGGATGCGTCCGGCTTGGTCGCTGGCGGTCATGAATTCCTTCCTACCCGACCCCGTTCTGCGGCCTCAGAAGCCCAGGTCGCGGCCGATGAGTTCCTTCATGATCTCGTTGGAGCCTGCCCAGATCTTGGTGACGCGCGCGTCCATCCAAGCGCGTGCGACCCGGTACTCCTTCATGTAGCCGTACCCGCCGTGTAGCTGTACGCAGGCGTCGATGACCTCGTTCTGGACCTGCGACGACCACCACTTGGCCTTGGCCGCGTCAATCGCGGTGAGCTCGCCCTTGCTGTGGGCCAGTACTGCCTGATCGACGTACACCTGTGCCGCTTCCAGCTTGGTGACGAGCTCGGCGATGAGGAACTTGTTGTACTGCAGGCTGCCGATCTGCTGACCGAACGCCTTGCGCTCCTTGGCGTATTCGACGGTCTCCTCCAGCACGGCGACCGCGTGTGCGATGTTGGCGACCGCACAGCCCATCCGCTCCTGAGGCAGGCGCTGCATCATCGAGATGAATCCCTGGTTGACCTCGCCGATGACGTTCTCGGCGGGCACCCGCACATCGGTGAAGAACAACTCGGCGGTATCGGCCTCGGGCTGGCCCACTTTGTCCAGCTTGCGGCCGCGCTCGAAGCCGGGCATGCCCTCCTCGACCGCGAACAGGGTGATGCCCTTGGCCTTCAGCTCGGGCGCGGTGCGTGCCGCGACGACGACGAGATCGGCTCGCGCACCGTTGGTGATGAACGTCTTGGAGCCGTTGATGACCCAGTCGTCGCCGTCCTTGACGGCCGTTGTCTTGAGGGCCGCCAGATCGGAGCCACCCGAGGGCTCGGTCATGCCGATCGCGGTGATCATCTCGCCGCTACAGAACTTGGGCAGCCAGCGTTGCTTCTGCTCGTCGGTGGTCAGCTCGACGAGGTACGGGGCGACGATGTCGAAGTGAATGGACATCGAGGAGGCCAGGGCCGCGCTGGAGCGGGCCAGTTCCTCCTGCAGTACCGCGTTGTAGCGGTAGTCGCCGGCGCTGCTGCCGCCGAACTCCTCGGGGACGTCGAGGCCCAGGTAACCCTGCTTACCGGCCTCTTCCCAGAGCTCGCGGTCAATGTAGCGCTGCTCGATGAATGTCTCGGCGCGCGGGTCGACGTGGCGTTGCACAAACGCCTTCACGGACTCGCGGAATGCCTCGTGGTCCTCGGTGTAGATGGTCCGTTGCATGGTGTTATCGAAGCACGCGTCTAAATCCATGCGCACCGGGCTCCGCTAGCTCAGCTGCACACTGCGGTGCAGCTCCACCGGGGTGATGCCGAACATCTCGTGAAACGCCCGGTTGGCGTGGGAACTGTCGCTGAAACCGGCCGCGTGCGCGGCATCGGTCAGGGTGCCTCCGGTGCGCGCGACCTCGATGGTGCGGATGAGCCGTGCCCAGCGGACATACGCGGGGAAGGACATGCCGGTATCGCGGGCGAACATGCGGCCCAGCCGGTCCGCGGAGAGATGTACGACCCGCGCCACTTCGGCCAACCGCACCGGCCCGGTCAGCATCCCGGGCAGCAGCCGGATGGCCTCCCGGACACTTTCGTGTGGTTCTGACGCGTGCACATCGCCGACAAGTCGGGCGATGACGCTCTCTGCCGAGGACGAATCATCTTGTATGTCACTGAGTTCTGATGCGGCGGCGCACCAGGCGGTGGCGTCGTCGCGTGCGGCATTGTCGAACAGCGCGCCGAGAGCGCGGCCTTCGAAGCAGGTGGGTTCCAGATAGATCATCAGGCCGGTCGATGTGCCGCCGTGCACGGTGTGTTGCGCTCCCGCGGGAATGACGGCGGCGCGGGTGCTGACCCTGCGATCGGCGCCGTCGGTGAGCTGCAGTGTCCCGTCCAGGGCGATGGCGATCTGCACCGCCGCATGAGTATGGCGATGGGTATCCCCCAGCGCCCCGCGGTAGACGAGCCGCCCGGGTTCGATGACTGCCGCGCCTGTCCAGACCATGCCTTTGAGTATCTGCGACAGGTCAACGGATCTGTACATGCGCGGCATACACACAAAAACCAAGACTGCTTGCATGGCTATTTGGTTTGTGCGATACGGCTACGTGCCGCTGATGTTGTTGGGTATCAACGGGGTTGCGATTGCGCTGGCGCACCGGCCCTGGGCACCGCTGTGGATGGTGGTGCTCATTTTGGTGGCGATCGGACTGTCGTTCCTCGCCGAGCGGGTGGCGCCCTACTCGCCCGAGTGGAACGAGTCGATGGGAGACGCGCGGCGGGATGCCGCGCATGCCTTCGTGAACGAGACCGCGCTGCTACTCACGGTGCTGGTCGTACCGGCGGTGGCGCTGCTCTCGCCGTTCCACACCTGGTGGCCGTCGTCGATCCCCTTTGTGTTGCAGGTGCTCATCGCTGCGGCCGTCGCCGATTTCGGAATCACGCTCATGCACTACGCCAGCCACAAGGTGCCGGCCCTGTGGCGACTGCATGCCGTGCACCACAGCATCAAAAGGTTCTACGGCTTCAACGGATTGATGAAACATCCCGTGCACGGTGGGCTGGAACTGATGGCAGGGACGGCGCCGCTTCTCATCATGGGGTTGCCGCAGGCGGTCGCCGAAGCATTGACGGTCTTGATCGCGGTCCAGCTGTTGCTGCAGCATTCCAACGCCGACTACCGGATCGGCCGGCTGCGGGTGGTGCTGGCGCTCAATGAGGGGCACCGGTTCCATCACCTCAAGTGGGCGGGCATCGGCGACGTCAACTTCGGGCTGTTCACGCTGGTCTGGGACCATCTGCTGCGGACGTTCTCATTTGACCCGGCGCGGCGCTTTCACAGCGACGACCTGGGCATGGCGGCCAAGCCGAACTATCCGGCCGGATACACCGCGCAGCTCGCCGAGCCGTTCCGGACCAGCGGTGCGTGCCACTTCGACGGTCTGCAATCCGAGGTGACGGCGACCGGGCGGCAGCCGTCGACGTGACGCTGAACACCCTGTGAGGTGCGACTTTCGGCTTGTGGGGGCCACCGGCGGTGAGCTTAGATACATGTTGTGTCTATGATTCGTACGGTGGCCATCTCCGCGAGTGAAGAGGCCTACCGCTCCGTCAAGGAGAGCATCCTCAACGGTGACATTCCTGGCGGCGAACTGCTGAGCGAAGGGGAGATCTCCGCGCGCATGGGGTGCAGCCGCACCCCCGTACGCGAGGCATTCCTGCGGCTGGAAACCGAAGGCTGGCTGCGGCTCTATCCCAAACGCGGAGCGCTGGTGGTGCCCATCACCCCCGAGGAGCGCCGTCATGTCGTCGACGCCCGCCGCGTCATCGAGGGAGCTGCGGCGGCACGCATCGCCGAGCGGGGCGCACCTCAGTCGTTGCTGTCCGACCTCTCGGCGCTCATCGAGGTGCAGTTGGGCCGCGCGGCGCAGGGCGATGCCGCGGGTTTCGCGGCGGCCGATGTGGACTTTCACCGTGCGATCGTGGCCAAGCTGGGCAACCCGCTGTTGGAGAACTTCTATGACTCCCTAAGGGAGCGCCAGCGCCGGATGGCGGCCGCGGCCATCGGAGTGGACCCGGTGCGGGTCGCGCGATCGGTCGCCGGGCACCGTGCGCTGGTGGACGCGCTGGCGGCGGGCGACGCGGCCCGTTTCAGCACCGAATTGGTCGAGCACATGAAAGTGGTGACGGAAGTTGACTAGTCGTCTGCCCTCACGCCTCGCGCCTTGGCAGCGTGTCGGTCTGGCGATGTTCGGAATTGCTTGGGGTGGTAACGAATTCACTCCCCTGCTGGTGATGTACCGGCAGGCGGGACAGTCCGCGGCATCGGTCGATACGCTGCTGTTCGCGTACGTGCTGGGCATCATCCCCGCCCTTTTCCTGGGTGGACCGCTCTCGGATCGTTACGGTCGTCGCGCGGTGATGCTGCCCGCACCGTTTATCTCGATGCTGGGTTCGCTGGTGCTCGCGCTCGGTGCGCAACATTTCGCGTTGCTGTTCACCGGCCGCGTCTTGTCCGGTGTCGCGCTGGGCCTGGCGATGGCGGCCGGGAGCTCGTGGGTCAAGGAGCTTTCCGCGCCGCCGTTCGACCGGCCCGGTGCCGGCGCGCGGCGCGGGGCGATGAGCCTGACCGCGGGATTCGCACTGGGCGCCGCCGTGGCCGGTGCGTTGGCGCAGTGGGGGCCCTGGCCGCAGCACCTGGCCTTCCTGGTCAACATCGCGATCACGATTCCCGGTGCGGTGCTGGCGCTTTCGGTGCCGGAATCGGCGGCCGAGCGCGCTCCGGGCCGGCTGATCGACGACCTGAAGATTCCGGCAGCGCGCCGCCGGCGCTTCCTGTTTGTGGTGATGCCGTTGGCGCCGTGGGTGTTCGGCTCGGCGGCGGTGGCCTATGCGGTGCTGCCGACACTGATTGCCCCGACACTTCCGGGAGATCGCATCGCTTTTTCCGCGCTGTGCTGCCTAGTGTGCCTGGGCTGCGGTTTCACCGCCCAGATGCTGGCGCCCAGGCTCGACCGGGCGGGCACCGCCCGGCTCGGCATCATCGGGCTGGCGCTGGTCGCCGTGGGTATGGCACTCGCCGCGCTCGCCGCACACCAGCTCACCATCCCACTGGTGTTGATCGCCGCGCTGGCACTGGGCGCCGGCTACGGCACGGCACTGGTCAGTGGCCTGCAAGAGGTCAATCGGATTGCCGGGCCGACGGACCTGGCCGGACTCACCGCCGTCTTCTACGGACTGACCTACCTGGGCTTCGGGGTACCGATGATGTTGACGATGCTCAGCGATGCGTCGCCGCTGCTGACGCATCCGGTGCTGCTGTGTGGTGGTGCACTTTTAGCCACGGTCTGCCTGGTGGTGCTGATGCTCAACTCACGGACCGATGTCGGCGCACGGCCGGGCACCACGGCGGCGGTACCGGCCGACGAAACGCGTGAGCCGGTGTTGCGTTAGCCAGACCCCGGATAGGATTTCGCGGCATGATCATCGCCGGGCTGGTACTGACGGGCATCGCCGCGCTTATCCACGTGTACATCTTCTACCTGGAGTCGATCTCCTGGACCAGCGAGAAGACCCGGAAGGTCTTCGGGGTCCGGACCGCGGAGGAAGCCGAGATCACCAAACCGCTGGCCTTCAACCAGGGTTTCTACAACCTGTTTCTGGCCGTCGCCATCGGCGCGGGCACGGTGTTGTGGGCGCGCGGTTGTACCTCGGTGGGTGCGACGCTGGTGTTCACCGGCGCCGGATCGATGGTCGCTGCCGGGCTGGTGCTGCTGATTTCGTCGCCCGATAAGGCCTCCGCGGCCCTGAAGCAGTTGATACCACCGCTGCTGGGAATCATCGCGCTGGCAGCCGGACTGCTCTAGGCCGGGTTGGGACCCGTCGCGACGGGGCGTTGCGGGTCGCTCGACCACTCCGACCACGAGCCCGGGTAGAGCGCCGCGTCGTATCCGGCGATGGCAAGCGCCGCGATCTGATGGGTGGCGGTGACGCCCGAGCCGCAGTACACCGTGACGGGTGCGGCACCCGCACCCAACTTGTCGAAGCGTTCACGCAACTCGGCTACCGGTTTGAAGGTGCCGTCCGCGGTCAGGTTCTCGGCGGTGGGAGCGGACACGGCACCAGGGATGTGCCCGGCACGAGGGTCCAGGGGTTCTTCATCGCCGCGATAGCGGGCCGCTGCGCGTGCGTCGAATACCAGATTGTCTGGTGATTGGGCTTGAGCGGCAACCGCATCGGCGTCGACGGCGGCAAGACCGTGCAGCGAGGTGATGGTGATGTCGCCCACCACGGGGACAACCTCCTCCGTCGCGACCGGACCACCCGACCGCTGCCAGGCGGCCCAGCCGCCATCGAGTATCCGGACATTCGAGACGCCCGCCGCGCGCAGCAGCCACCAGGCGCGCGCAGCTGCCTGCCCGTTCCAATCGTCGTAAACCACCACGGCGTCGCCGTCGTTCAGACCCCAGCGGCGGGCGCTGGCCGCAAGAGCCTGCGGTGTGGGCAGCGGATGGCGCCCGCGACCCGTGACGGAGTGATCGGCGAGGTCGACGTCGAGATCCACGAACACCGCGCCGGGAAGGTGACCCGCCAGGTAGGCCGCGCGACCGTCCGGCGCCATGACGGTCCAGCGCACGTCCAGCAGCCGGAAGTCGGTTAGCCGGTCAGCGAGTTCGGAGGGCGAGATGAGCACGTCCATACCGGTGACGGTACGCGCTGATGGCTCCTATCGTTGGGTGCTGCCCGCGTCGACGGGAAGGCTCACCGAGGTGATGTACCGCGCCTCGTCCGAGGCCAGGAACAGCGAGGCGTTGGCGATATCGAGCGGCTCTACCCACGGTAGGTCGAGCAGGTTCATGGTCTTGGCGGCCGCCGCGAAATCCTCGCGGGTGGGTTGCTCGAGATCGGGCCGGAACAGTGTGCGTACAAATTCGTTCTGAATCATGGGGGTATCGACGTTGGTGGGGTGCACCGTGTTGACGCGAATCTTGTGGGGCGCGAGTTCGATCGCCAGCGAGCGCATCAGGCCGACCACGCCGTGCTTGGCCGCCACGTAGTGCGAGACCCCGACCAGTCCGCGCAGGCCGGCGATGGAGCTGACCAGCACCATCGCGCCGCCGCCACGCGCGATCAGGTGCGGTGTGGCCGCGCGGGTGGTGTGCCACACTCCGGTCAGATTGACGTCAAGCATTGTCTGCCAATCACTTTCGGGCATATCCAGCAGCATCCTGCGCGAGGTGATGCCGGCGGTGGCGCACACGATATCCAGGCCACCGAACTCGGTGACCGCGTCCTGGGTGAAGGTCTGCACATCGCGCAGATTGCGCACGTCCACCACCCCGGGAATGACCCGGCGTCCGGCCGACTCGACGAGCTCCGAGGTCTTGTCGAGGTCGGCGCGAGTGGCCGGCGGGGTGATGGTGGTGTGTACCGGGGCGCAGATATCGAGCGCGATGATGTCGGCGCCCTCCTGCGCGAAACGCACCGCCTGGGCGCGCCCGATGCCCCGGGCGGCGCCGGTCACCAGGGCCACCTTGCCCGTCAATCGTCCCGTCACGTTATGCCTTCTGTGTCAGTCCGGCGTCGACCACCAGCTGGGTGCCGGTGATGTACCGCGCTTCGTCGGAGGCCAGGAAGACCACCGCATTGCTGATGTCGACGGCTTCTACCCACGGCACCGGTAACAGGGTGCGGGCCGCCAGCGCCTCGGCGGCATCCTCGACAGTTGGGTGCTCCAGATCGGGGCGCAGCCGTGCGATGACCGCCGGGTTGAGGATCATTCCGGTACTCACCGCGCCGGGATGCACGGTGTTCACCCGAATACCCTGCGGCCCCAGTTCATTGGCCGCAGTGCGGGCCAAACCCACCACGGCATGCTTGCTTGCGGTGTAGTGCGCGGTGTTGGCGGTGCCCTTGAGCCCATTGGTGGAGCTGATGATGATCACCGAGCCGCCGTCCAGAAGGTGGGCGGCACCCGCCTTGACCGTGTGCCAGGCTCCGGTGAGGTTCACGTCCAGCGCGCGCCGCCAGGAGTCTTCGGTTAGCTCGCATGACGGAGCCAGGCCGTCGTAGACCCCGGCATTGGCGACCACGATGTCCAGCCGGCCGAGCATCCGCACCCCGGTGTCGATGGCCTCGGTCAGTGCCGCGGCGTCACGGACATCGGCGAATGCCCAGACACAGCGCCGGCCATGCTCCTCGACGGCAGCGGCGGTCTGCGCCAGATCGTCGGATCCGGGTAGGTCGATGGCGATGACGTCGGAGCCCTCCTCAGCCAGACGCTCACAATGCGTGCGTCCCATGCCCTTTCCGGCGCCGGTGACGACGGCAACCCGGCCGCCAAGGCGGGTCATGCGCGGCTCCCGGCCAGGGTGAACCCCTTGTACCCGCTGGCCGCGACATCGGCACAGATAGCGCCGTACACGCCGAAACCGCCGATGAACGGCATGAAAACCCTTGGCTTACCAGGGATATTCGCCCCGAGGTACCACGAGTTGGCTTGGGGGAACATGGTGGCGGCCGCTCGCTCATTGCATTCGGTTACCCAGTCGGCAACGGCCTGAGGCTCCGCCTCCACCGTCGAATAGCCGTGGGCTGCCATGTAGTCGAGCAGGTCGCCGATCCAATCGACATGTTGTTCGGCGCCCAGCACCATGTTGGCGAGCACCGAGGGACTGCCCGGGCCGGTGACGACAAACAGATTGGGGAACCCGTCCACGCCGAGTCCCAAGTAGGTGCGGGGGCCCGCCTGCCAGGCGTCCTTGAGCGGCCGCCCGGCGCGGCCCCGGATATCGATCCGGTTCAGCGATCCGGTCATCGCGTCAAATCCGGTGGCGAACACGATCATATCGAGTTCGTAATACTTTGTGGTGGTGGTCATGCCGCGCCTATTGATGGACTCGATGGGCGCGGCCCGTAAATCCACCACATGGACGTTGTCGCGGTTAAAGGTCTGAAAGTAGTTGGTGTCCGTGCAAATCCGTTTGGTTCCGATGGGGTGATCGGTGGGGACCAGGATGTCGGCGATGGCGGGGTCATGGATGACGGCACGGACCTTCTCCTCGAAGAAGGCTCGGGCCTCGTTGTTGGCGCGCATGTCGGTCGTCTGATCCGGGAAGGTCTTTCCGAACAGCACGCCGCCGAGTTCCCAGCGTCTCTCGAACGCCGCACGACGTTCGGCGGCCGAGATCTCGAGCGTCTTCTTGGGATAGGCCTGATGCGGTGAGCCACCGCCGCTCTCCCGTGATTGACGACGCCGCTCGGCGTAGTTGGCCTTCACCTCGGCGCGACGCTCGGGGCTGATCACGGTATTGCCAGCGGGCACAGTGTAATTGGCAGTGCGCTGGAAGACGAAGAGTTCCTTGGCCGTCTGCGCGGCGATCGGCACCAGTTGGATGCCGGAAGACCCGGTTCCGATCACCCCGACCCGTTTACCGGCGAAGTCCACGCCGGACGCGGGCCAGTGTCCGGTGTGATACAGCTCGCCGGTGAACGCGTCCCGGCCGGGAATGGTGGGCATGTTGGCGGTGGACAGTGCGCCGGTGGCCATCACACAGAATCGGGCGCTCACCGTGTCGTTCCGATCGGTGCGCACCGTCCAGCGCAGCTGATCTTCGTCGAAGACGGCCGAGGTGACCCGGGTGCCGCAGCGGATATCACGGCGCAGGTCGAAGCGGTCGGCGACATGGTTGATGTAGCGCAGAATTTCTTTTTGGCCGGCGTACTTTTCGGTCCAGTCCCACTCCTGTTGCAGCTCGTCGGAGAACGAATAGGAGTAGTCGATGCTCTCCACATCGCAACGGGCGCCTGGGTAGCGGTTGAAGAACCACGTGCCGCCTACATCCGAGCCTGCTTCGAACACGACGACCGACAACCCCTGCGATCGCAGCCGCTGCAGGGCATACAACCCGGCGAAACCGGCGCCGACCACCACCACATCGACGTTCTTCACGAGGGCTTTCACGATTGGTCACGCTAGGGCGACATCGGTTCTCGGCGGGCAGTCGTTCCCGGTGACCGGTCAATCGGATCCAACCGACCGCTGATCGGGAAAAGGCCATGGAGGGGCAACGCGGCGGGCGCACCATCGTGGCCATGACCGAACGCGTAATCGACCGCATCAACGATCTCGCTGAACAGCTGCGTGAGCAGGCGTGGGAGGCGGAGAAGCTGGGCAGGCTGCCCGACGAGACCGCCAAGATGCTCAAGGCCGCAGGCCTCATCCGGCTACTGCAGCCCCAGAAGTACGGCGGCTACGAGGCGCATCCTCGTGAGTTCGCCGAAACCGTGATGACCACCGCGGCTTTGGACCCCGCCTCCGGATGGATCTGCGGTGTGGTCGGTGTGCATCCGTGGCAGGTGGCCTTCGCCGACTCGCGAGTCGCCGAGGAAATGTGGGGCGAAGACCAGGACATCTGGATGGCCTCTCCCTATGCGCCGACGGGCGTGGCCAAGCCGGTGGACGGTGGCTACATCTTCAACGGGCGCTGGCAATTCAGTTCCGGTACGGACCACTGCGACTGGATCATTCTGGGCGCCATGCTCGGTGACGCGGACGGCACACCGATCATGCCCCCGAAAATGCTGCACATGATCCTGCCGCGTGCGGACTACCAGATTGTGGAGGACTCGTGGAATGTGGTGGGGCTGCGAGGCACCGGCTCCAAGGACATCATCGTCAACGACGCGTTCGTGCCGTCGTACCGCGTGATGGACGGTGACCAGGTGATCGACGGCACCGCGCAGCGCGATGCCGGAATGACCGACACCCTGTACCGGATGCCGTGGTCGACGATGTTTCCACTCGGCATCAGCTCGGCGGTGATCGGTATCGCAGAGGGTGCGTTGGCAGCGCACCTGGAATATCAACGCGAACGCGTCGGAGCCCAGGGCACCGCGGTCAAGGACGATCCCTACGTGCTCTTCGCGATCGGTGAGGCCGCCGCGGATATCAATGCCGCACGCCAGGAGATCCTGGCGAACGTCGACAAGATCTGGGGCATCGTCGATTCCGGCAAGGAGGTGTCCTTCGCGGATCGGGCCGCGGGCCGTCGCACCCAGGTGCGTGCCGCGTGGCGGGCCGTGATGGCCGTCGACCAGATCTTCTCGCGTTCCGGCGGTAACGCGATGCGATTGGACAAGCCGCTACAACGGTACTGGCGCGACGCTCATACCGGTTTGGCACACGCGATTCACGTGCCCAGCACGGTGTTCCACGCGTCGGCACTGAGCTCGTTGGGTATCGAGCCGCAGGGCCCGCTGAGGTCGATGATCTGATGTTGACGAGCTTGGGATACCTGACCGTTGCGACCCGGGACATGGACCGCTGGAGACATTTCGCGCTGCGTGTGCTGGGTTTCGCCGAAGGCAGCGGGCCCGATCCCGACGCCCTGTATCTGCGGATGGACGAGCGTGCCGCGCGCGTCGTGGTGGTGCCGGGCGAGACGGATCAGGTCATCACCGTGGGCTGGGAGGTGCGAGACGGCGCGGCGTTGCGTGCGGTCGTGCGGGCCTTGGAGGCAGCCGACATCGGCGTCGAGCGGTTGTCGCCGGAGGAGGCCGACAGCCGCCGGGCCGAGGAGGTGGTGGCTTTCACCGACCCCGCTGGTACCCCCGTGGAGGTGTTCCACGGACCGGTGCTGGACCATAGCCCGGTGGTGACGCCGTACGGGGCGCGATTCGTGACGGGTGCCCAGGGGCTCGGACACGTGGTGCTGCCGGTCACCGACCCGGAGGGCGCCTTCACCTTCTATACCGAGGTGCTCGGGTTCCGGCCGCGGGGCGCCTTTCGGATTCCCGCGCCGCCGGAATTCGGTCCTATGCGGGTGCGCTTCCTGGGCATCAACGAACGTCATCACAGTCTCGCGCTGTGCCCCGCGCCGCATGGTGGCGCACCCGGGCTGGTGCATGTGATGGTGGAGGTGGACAGCCTCGATGCCGTCGGGCAGGCGCTCGACCGCGTGCTCAAGGACGATTACTCGTTGTCGTCCACACTGGGCCGGCACACCAACGACAAGATGGTGTCCTTTTATGTACGGGCACCAGGCGGATGGGATATCGAGTTCGGGACCGACGGCATGCGCGTCGACGAAACGTGTTACACCGCAGAAGAAATCACCGCAGACAGTTATTGGGGACACGACTGGTCCGGTAGCCAGCCGCTGGCCGCGATGTAATCCTCCCCCCCGTTCGGCCGAGCAGACGCTTGGTGCACGCGAAGTCCAGGCGCGTGTGCACCAGGCGTCTGTTCGCGTTTATCGGGAGTTGTGTCGGAGGACACACCCATGATACAAACAGCTATATGACTAATAGTCATATGTGACCGAGACCCCAACGCCGTGGGAGGGCACCATGACCATCACCGCCGATTCGGCCACCCCCAGCGCCGTCATCGATCGGGTATCGCTGCTGCTTGACGCCTTTGATGGCCCCGGTCGGCTCACGCTGGCGCAGTTGGTGCGCCGGACCGGACTCCCCCGCTCGTCTGTGCACCGGATGCTGGAACGGCTGGTGCAGCTGCGCTGGTTACGGCGTGACGGCCGTGACTATGAGCTGGGCACGCGGCTGGTGGAGCTTGGCTCGCTGGCAGTGCACCAGGACAGGTTGCACGCCGCGGCGCTGCCGATGCTGCACGAGCTGCATCGCGCCACCGGGCTCGTCGTGCATCTGTCCATCCTGGACGGCGCCGACGTCGTCTATCTGGAGAAGATCGGCGCCGGGATCGGTGCCGCCGTGGCCACTCGCATCGGTGGCCGCCAGCCGGCGCACTGTACGGCCTCCGGCAAGGCAATCCTGGCGTATCGTGCCCAGATCCTGGACGGCTGCACCGCGCTGGCCCGTAAGACCCGCTACTCGATCGGTTCGGCGGCCCAGTTGCGGCCGGAGTTGGACAAGGTGCGTGGGCATGGTGTGGCCTTCGACCGTGAGGAGCTGCAGCAGGGCATCGGCTGCGTGGCGGCTCCGATCGGAAGCATCGGCGATGCCGTGGCCGCCGTGTCGGTGTGTGGCCCGATGACGCGGATGACCTTCGACCAGCGCCTGGCGGCCCCGGTGCGGATGACGGCGATGGGAATCTGGCGCAATGTGGAGAACGGTCCGAGCCGAGTGGCCCCGACCTTGCAGCCGATTCGCCCACTGCGTTGCGGTCCCGCCGCCTCCTCAACTGGACGCGAGATGAACTCGCCCGCATTGCAGTACGCGTGACCCTCGATCCTCAGCTGGCCGCCCTGCTACCGGCGCTCAATGCGGGCTTTCCGCGCGTCGAGAAGATGACGGGTGCACAGGCGCGGGCCGCAATCCGTGCCCGATACGTTCCGCCGGCCAGGCCACTGCCGATGCGTTCGGTGACCGACGAGTGCGTGTACGCCTTCGGCGGAGAGCTACCGATCCGCGTCTATCGTCCTGCCGTGCCCGGACCGCTGCCCACTGTTGTCTTTGCGCACGGCGGCGGATTCGTATTCTGCGACTTGGACTCTCATGACGGACTATGTCGTCGTTTGGCAGCCGGGATTCCCGCCGTGGTGGTGTCTGTCGACTATCGACGCGCCCCGGAGCACCGATGGCCGACGGCGGCGCAGGACATGTTCCTGGCGGCGTGCTGGGTGACACGCAATGCCCCCACGTTGGGGGGTGATCCCGCGCGGGTGCTGGTGTGCGGTGACAGCGCGGGAGGAAATCTGGCGGCGGTGACCACATTGATGGCCCGGGATCTGGGGGGACCCGTACTGGCGGGCCAGATCCTGATTTACCCCGTCTTGGACGCAGACTTCGATACCCCCTCGTACCGCAGCTGCGGCTCCGGGTACTACAACACGCGAGCTGCGATGCAGTGGTACTGGGATCAGTACCTGCCCGACCCGGCATTACGCGACCACCCGTACGCGGCTCCGCTGCGCGCCGACCTGAGCGGGTTGCCACCTGCGGTGGTGGTGACGGCGCGCTATGACCCGCCATGCAGCGAGGGCGAGGCCTATGCGGCGGCGCTGCGCGAAGCAGGCGTGCCGGTACGGTATCGACGCTACGACAATGCGATTCACGGATTCATGACCATGCCAGGCCTGGAGCTGGCGGATGCGGGGATCCAGCGACTGTGCCGCGATGTCGGCGAAATGCTTGGTTAGCCGCCGTACTCCTCGGCGAGCACGGGCAGCCGGCCGCTGTGCGCGGCATCGAGAATCGAGCTGCGCAACTCCGAGCACACCAGGAACAGGCCGGTGCAGTTGCGGCGCTGCGCGCACCGCGACTCCGCATCGGCATTCCACTGCACGCTGGTCTGCTGCCAGCTGCTCTTGCGTGCCAGCACCTGGGCGCCGCAGCGTTCGCAGCCCACGGGCACCATCGGCGAATCGGCCAGGCGGTTGTCCGTGCGGATCATGAAGGCGCGCCCCCGGCCATCGCCGCGAGGTTCTCCTCGACCTGGGCCTTCCACGCCTCGCCAGGGCGAGTGGTGTCCACCTCGTACTCGAACCGGTCGGTCATCTCGGCGGTGACGTCGGCGACGTCCACATAGAACTGCTCATACCAGCGCCGTAGCTGATAGACCGGGCCGTCTTCCTCACACAGCAGCGGATTATCGATGCGCGCCTTGTTCTTCCAGATCTGTACGTCCTGCTCGAAGCCGGCCTTGATCCAGTCCCCCAGCGTGATGGCGGCGGCCAGCGCGTCGTCGTCGGACAGCCCGGCGGATTTCTTCACAATGATTCCGTATTGCAGTACAAAGGAATTCGCATCGATCGGGTAGTGGCAGTTGATCAGGATCGAATTCGAGTCGTATCCCACGAAGTGGTAGGTCAGATCGTCGATCATGAACGAGGGGCCATAGTACGACGCGACCGACGTCTGCCCGGTCATCTGAACGCCCTCGGGGATCGGGAGGTCGGCACGCGGTTCACCGGTGTTCATGTATTGCGTGGCGATGTGTCCTTCGAAGATGTTCTTGAAATAGGTGGGTACCGCGCCGTGCACGTAGAAGAAGTGCGCCATGTCCACCACGTTGTCGATGATCTCGCGGCAGTTGGTATTGACGACTGTTGTGTACCAATGCCAATCGGTCCATTCCGGGCTGGTGGCCCCCTCGATACGGGGAATGGCGACATCCTCTGGCGGCGGATTGCCCTGCGGGTCATGCCAAATGAACAGCATGCCGTCCTGCTCCAGGGTGATCCAGGTGGCGGTCCGGGCCAGTTTAGGGGTCCGTCGACTGTAGGGGACCTTCTTGCAGCGTCCGTCACCACCCCACCGCCAATCGTGGAAGGGACAGGCTATCTCGTCGCCCTTTACTTCGCCCTGACTCAGGTCGCCGCCCATGTGCCGACAGTAGGCATCCAGAACACTGACCTTGCCGCCTGCCGGGCGAAATACCACCAATTTCTGCCCGAATGCGTTGACGGCATGTGGTTTTCCATCCCCGAAGTCCTTGATGAGGCCGAGGCAATACCAGCCACGGGCGAACCGTGCGGGCGCCGCGTCCGCCTCGATGCTCCGAACGGTCGCGGGGTCGAATTCGGTAGCTGACTGGGCTGTCGTCATGGACCTGTTCTAACAGCCGGTTTACCGCCGACCCAGGGGGTCGGTCCGCTCACCGGACATCGTTGTGCCCTTTTGCGATCACCTCCCGCTGGGAGGGAAACGTGACCGCAGCCCGCTGCTCGTCGGCTTAGCCTCGGCGCCGTCCACGTGAATTCGACGGAGGTATGCACAGATGGCGTCAGCACCCCCCGGGCTGATCCCCGCCGGGACCGTCGCAGGTGATATCGAGATCGATCTGCTGATCGTCGGAGCCGGGACGGGTATGGCTGCCGCACTGGCCGCCAGCGAGCTCGGATTGTCGGTGCTGATCGTCGAGAAGTCGCACCAGGTGGGCGGGTCTACCGCTCGCTCCGGGGGAGCGCTCTGGCTACCGGCCAGCCCGGTCCTGCGGGCCGCGGGAACGGGTGACTCCGTGGAGCGGGCGCGTACCTACCTACGGTCGGTGGTCGCGGGCAGCGCGCCGGACGCACGCAGTGACGCCTTTCTGGAACATGAAGCGGCGACCGTCGACATGTTGACGAGATTGACCCCGATGCGTTTCACCTGGTGCCGAGATTACGCGGACTACCACCCGGAGGAACCAGGAGGCAGCCCGACCGGGCGCACCTGCGAATGCCGGCCGTTCGACGCGTCTGTGCTGGGCGAGTACCGGACCAGGCTGCAGCCGGGAGTCATGAAGCCCCCGGCAGTACCGATGCCCGTGACCAGCGCTGACTACCGCTGGATGAATTTGATGGCCCGGCTCCCTCGTAAAGCATTGCCGCTCATCGTAAAGCGAATTGCGCAGGGAGTCGGCGGCGCCGTATTGGGACGGCGCTACCTGGCCGGCGGTCAGGCGCTGGCGGCAGGACTCTTCGCGGGAGTGCTGCGCGCGGGGATTCCGATCTGGACCGGCACCTCACTGGTACGTCTGACCACCGCGGGCGGGCGTGTCACGGGCGCGGTGGTCGCCCTTGCGGGGCGCGAATTCACGGTGACGGTCAGCCGGGGCGTGGTGCTGGCGGCCGGCGGCTTCGACCACGACATGGAGATGCGACACAAGTTCCAGTCGGCGGCACTGGGAGAAAACATGAGCCTGGGCGCCGACACCAACACCGGTGATGCGCTCCGGATCGGTCAGGACTGCGGTGCGGCAATCGATTCCATGAACCAAGCATGGTGGTTTCCGGCTGTGGCGCCGCTGCCTGGTGGCGCCCCGAAGGTGATGTTGGCGGAGCGATCGCTTCCGGGATCGTTCATCGTCGATCACACCGGAAACCGCTTCATCAACGAGGCGACTGACTACATGTCGTTCGGACAGCGGGTACTGGAGCGGGAGCGTTCCGGTGACCCGGCGGAATCGATGTGGATCATCTTCGACCAGCAGTATCGCAACAGTTATGTCTTTGCGGGCCAGTTGTATCCCCG
The DNA here is from genome assembly GCF_000069185.1 of Mycobacteroides abscessus ATCC 19977. Taxonomy (NCBI): domain Bacteria; kingdom Bacillati; phylum Actinomycetota; class Actinomycetes; order Mycobacteriales; family Mycobacteriaceae; genus Mycobacteroides; species Mycobacteroides abscessus. Next base: position 78,642 of record NC_010397.1, read on the forward strand.
GATGCCGGTACCCGTCAGCTGGTTCGAAGCCCGGATCGCCTATCGTGCGGACAGTTTGGCTGATCTTGCGGCCATGATCGGGATACCGAGGGACGCGTTCTTGGCCACGGTGTGCCGTTTCAACGAATCGGCCGCAGCCGGGGACGACGGTGACTTCCACCGCGGCCGCAGCAGCTACGACCGCTACTACGGTGACCCGACGGTCACCCCCAATCCGAATCTGCGCCCGCTGCGGCGCGGGCCGTTCTATGCGGTGCGCATGGTGCTCAGCGACCTGGGGACCTGCGGTGGCTTGCGTGCTGACGAGCGCGCACGGGTGCTGCGTGAAGACGGCAGTGTCATCAAGGGTCTGTATGCGATCGGCAATACCGCCGCCAACGCGTTCGGTGCCACCTATCCGGGTGCCGGGGCAACAATTGCGCAGGGACTCGTCTACGGATACATCGCGGCACATGACGCGGCCGCGCGGTGATCAGTCCGCCGTATCGTGCTGTGTAGAAAGCTTTTCGGCGTCCACTCGCTTCTCGACCTCACGCCAGTAGCCGGGAACGAGGCGAGGTGTTCCACCGTCCGGCCCGGCCTTGTCGAACTCCTCGGCCGCCTCCGCCAGATCCTCGATCATCATCATCGCCAGATCGCGCTCGGCCGCGTAGTAGCGCTCCGCCCACTTGAGCGCCACGCGCGAGTACGCCCAGGCGGGCTGCGCCGCAGCACCGGCGGCGTCCAGTGCCGCGCGCCGCTGCATATTCTCGGCGTACTCGATGTGTCGTTCCAGAATCTCCTTGAGCCGGGCAGGATCTGTCATGTGGCCCTGCATCACACGCAGCACCACACTGTGTTTGAGCACTTGCGGCTCAGCGGGCGTCTCATTGGCCCACTGACTCATCGCCGCCATGCCCGCCGGGGTGATCTTGTACAGTCGCCGGCTGCGGGCACCGTTGTCATGGTCCACACGCGAGGTGGCGTAGCCGATCTTCTCCAGTTTCCTCAGCTCGGAATAGACCTGACTGAAAGACGGGCTCCAGTAGAAGTAGCTGATGCTCCAGTCGGCCCACTTCTTGATGTCGTAGCCGGAAACCTCTTCCTCGTAGGACAGCATGCCGAGGATCGTCCAGCTCGTGGCAGCAAGATTCGGTTCGCCGGGCGAACTGATTGCTGCCATCGATCAAGGGTAGCAACGGCCGATAGCGGGTACGGTGCTCCCGGGCCGCTCAGCGGGACGACAGTAGCTGTGTCAACATCACTGATATGGATGAGCAGGAATGGCAGCCGCTCGGCGCGTTGATGTATCGCGTGTCTGCGGCTTTGCGATCTGAGATCACGGCGGCGTTGGCATCGCTGAATCTGCCATTCCCCCAGTACGTCTGTATGCGGGTGCTATCGAAGAACCCGGGTTGGTCCAACGCCGATCTGGCCCGTGCGATCGATGTGACTCCGCAGTCGATGAATACCGTACTGCAGGCTCTGCAGGACGCCGGGTTGGTATCGCGGCCGGACACCGTGGACACCGGTCGCGCCCGGCCGGCGCAGTTGAGCCGGTCCGGCACCGCCCTACTCAAACAGGCAGATGTGTTGGCCCGGGAGGCCGAGGAACGCCTGTTGTCGGGTATCTCGGCGCGGCAACGCAGCGACTTCTTCCAAACGCTGCGCGATATCGCCGGCGAGGATGCTCCCTGTCCATAGGGTGCGTATCGCACGGCAGGGCCCGGTACTTTCGAGGTCGTGAGGTGGCTCGCCGCGAGTGCGTTGATAGGAGTTTCGGCCGTACTTGTCGGGTGCTCGCCGTCGCCCCGCCCACCCGCGGACGGCGAAGCTGCCTCGAGCGCGCCTTTCCCGGACAGGCGCACACCCGACGGCGCGATCATCGTGACCCCCGACAATTTCGCGCGGGCGGAGACGGATCTGTACTTCGGAAACATCGTGAAGGATGGCGGTTTTGGCACGTTCCATCACATCCGTGAGCTGTCACCACTGGACCGCCAGCTGGTAATCCGGCAGAACCGCGACACGTTGTATTCCTCGGCGGTGTTCGATCTGGACGCCGGGCCGGTCAGCATTTCCACGCCCGATCCGGGCCAGCGGTTCATGTCGCTGCAGCTCATCACCGAAGACCACTACGTACCTGCCGTTTTCTACGGCAAGGGTCAGCACACGATCACCAAGGAGCAGACCGGTACGCGCTACATTGCCGCGGTGGTGCGCACCCTGGTCGATCCCGGAGATCCAGCGGACCTTGTACAGGTCCACGCCCTGCAGGACGGTGTTTCGGCGCGGCAAGAGAAGCCGGGCGCCTTCGATGTCCCCAAATGGGACGGCGCAAGTCAACGAAAGGTACGTGACGGTCTGCTTCAGCTGGCCGCGACGCTGCCCGACACCACGGCGATGTTCGGGGCCAAGGCCACCACCGACCCGGTCCGCCATCTGATCGGCACCGCCTCCGCCTGGGGCGGGAATCCGGAGAAGGATGCCCTCTACCTCACCGTGAATCCCGCCAAGAACGACGGAACCACGGTGTACCGGCTCACTGTCGGGCCGGTACCGGTGGACGGCTTCTGGTCGGTCACCGTCTACAACAAGGACGGGTACTTCACGCCGAATGCGCGGAACGCCTACTCACTCAATAACATCACCGCGCGGCACGGCACCGGCGGACAGACCACGGTGCAATTCGGTGGATGCGCACCGACCACGATGAATTGCCTGCCCATTACGCCGGGCTGGAACTACATGGTCAGGTTGTACCGGGCGCAACGCAGGTTCTCGACGGCAGCTGGGTCTTTCCCGAGGCGCTGCCCGTCGCGTAGACCAAACCTAATGGGGTGTAACGATCTTGGCGATCTGTTGGGCAATTTCGGCGCGCATATCCGCGTCGGACATGTCATCCAGGCCGAATCCCGCACGCAGGCTGGGCCCCATCAGCCGCCAGCCAAGTTGTAGCGCTATCGCGTGGGCCGCGGCCAGCCGGGCATCACGCTCATCGGCGTGCCCGGGGCGTACCTGTTCGAGCAGCCACGCCATTCCCGGCTTGCGCTCCTGAAGCTCTTCGATGGGAAAGCCGTCCAGCGTGGAACGGACCATCACGCGCAGTTGCAGGTCGTGCGCGGCCTCGAGTTCCTCGATGGGGGCTCCTGCCTCGCGCACGGCTGCCGCGGTGTCGGCGAGGTGCTGCAGGGTTGCCGCCAGCAGCTGACGCTTGCTGCCGAAATGGCGGTGGACCAGGCCGTGGTTAACCCCTGCCCGGGTAGCGACCTCGCGGATCGATGTCGCGGCCGGGCCCTTCTCGGCGAACAGTGCGGAAGCGGCGGTCAGGACGGCTTCCACGACCTCCTCCTTGCCGACGGGTTTGGCGTCCGTTGCCTCCGGTGTAGTCATGTGTGTACAGTAGCGGATGACCAAAGTGTAGTCAGTTGACTACACCGGATTATCGGACGGAAGGAACGGGTCATGAGCAGCGATTTGCGGGTCGTGAAGCTGGGCGAGAACATCGGCGCCCGTATCGACGGAGTGCGCCTCGGGGAGGTGGACACCGCAACCGCGAGTGCCATCAATGAGGCGATGTTGGAGCACAAGGTGGTCTTCTTTCGTGGGCAACACCATGTGGACGACGAGGTGCAATTCGCGTTTGCGAAGAGCATGGGCATACCCACGACTCCGCATCCGACGCTGACTTCGAGTGACGTCAAGGTGCTCCCGATCGACTCAGAGGAGGGCGGCCGCGCCAACCAGTGGCACACCGACGTGACCTTCGTGGACCGCATCCCCAAGGCCTCCATTCTGCGTGCGGTCGAGCTGCCGCCCTACGGCGGAACCACCACGTGGACGTCGACGGTCGCCGCGTACCGACAGCTGCCCAAGCCGCTGCAGGATCTGGCGGACAACCTGTGGGCCATGCACAACAATCAATTCGATTACACCCAGGTCGATCCCGCCAAGGTGGCCGAGTTGTTGGCCAAGGCTGGATCCGGCTCGAAGTACGTCCGTGAGTTTGGTGCGACACATTTCGAGACGCACCACCCGGTGGTCCGGGTGCACCCGGAGACGGGCGAGAAGGCGCTGCTGCTGGGCAACTTCGTCAAGCGGATCTTGGATGTGAGTGCCAGCGAGTCGCAGGCGCTGTTCCGGATGTTCCAGGATCGGGTTACCTGGCTGGAGAACACTATTCGATGGAGCTGGGAGCTCGGCGACGTGGCCATGTGGGACAACCGCGCTACCCAGCACTACGCCATCTCTGATTACGGTGATCAGCCACGCCGCATGCACCGCGTCACGCTGGCCGGTGACGTTCCGGTGGGGGTCAATGGTGAGAGCAGCCGGGTGATCGCCGGCGATGCCAGCGACTACTCGGTGATCGACAATCCGAAGCGGTTGGTGGCCTAGCGTTGTCGGCGAGCAGACACGTATTGCGCGCCCATCCAGAGGTTGTTGTCATGCGTGTCTGCTCGCGCGTGGGGCGCTAGGTCTGGCGCTTACCCACGAGGAACGCGGCCGCGGCACCCAGGGCGGCCGCCACCACCGCGATCCCCCCGGCCGCCCACCAGGACGGGCCGCTTGCGGCGTCGGGGCTCTTGGGTCCGAGTAGTGCACCCACGATCGTGTTGAAGTTGTCGGTCTGATCGGTGAGTCCGGAAACGTTCGCGGCACCCGGGCCGTATGCGGCGATGCGGACCTGGGTACCGGTGTGGGTCTGTGACTCCCCTTCCGGCGCAGTGGGATACATGATCCGCATGGTGGCGCCGTCGGCGGTCTTCACCGCGACGGACAGGGTTGTGGGGCTATTGAAGTCATCGGGCACGATGAGCGAGGAATGCCCGTGATCGGAGGTCACGATCACCAGGGTGTTGCGGTCCTGGCGGGCGAAGTCGACGGCGGCGGCGACGGCCTCGTCGAGGGCGATGGTCTCGCCGATCTGTCCGCAGATATTGGCCGCGTGATCCTGTTTGTCGATCGACGCGGACTCGACCTGCAGGAAGAAGCCCTTGTCCTTGCCCTTCTTCGAGTTGACCAGTAGATCAATGGCTTTGGTGGTCATCGCGGAGAGCTGAGGTTGGTCCCTGGGCAGGTCCGGATTTTGCCTGCAGACGGTTGGGGGCAGCTTGCCGCCGTTGGGTACCGCGGCCGGTACCTTGTCCCACTGCACCGGCAGGTTTCCCGTGCCGAAGATGCCCAGCACCGGATTGTCCAGATTGTTCACCTTGTTCAGATCGCCTGCTGTGGTGGGTAATTGGTATCCCGCAGCCTTGGCGACCTCCAGCGAGGTTTTGCCCTTGTGCTCACCGGCGGTGATGGTCTCCGCAAAGTACTTGCCGCCACCACCCAGGCTGATATCGGCGCGGGTGTTCACCAGCTGTTCGGAGATGGATCCCCTGCCGCCGTTGTCGACGGCGTTCCCGGCGCACCTCGCCAGGGTCTCTTTGGGGCCCTTGCAGTCCCGATCGGTGACATGTGCGGTGAGCACGGCCGGCGTAGCATCCTGCAGCTCCGCGGTGGTGACGTTTCCGGTGGCGAAACCCTGCCTCTGCACGATCTCCAGGATCGTATCCAGCGGCTTGCCTTCGAGATCGACCGAAATGGCGCCGTTATAGGTCTTGGTGCCGGTGGCCCATCCGGTGCCGGAGGCCGCCGAGTCGGTGACATAGTCCGGCTTGCCCTTGTCCGGCCCGTCCTTGGTCAGTGCGAACGTGGTGTACTCGCCGGTGATCGGCAATGCGTCCAGCCCCGGTAGTGTCCCGGCGGCGCCGTACTGATAGTTGCGCGCCGAGGTGATCTCCGATGTGCCCATGCCGTCGCCGATCAGCAGGATGACGTTCTTGGCGTTGCGCCCCCGCACCGAATCGCGCAGATCGGCTGTCTTGTCGCCGTCGCGCCCGCCCGTGGTGCGGTTGGCGCCGCCTGTCTTGGCGATGTCGCCCACGGGGACCTCGGGCGCATCCGATGGTGGCGCGGCGGCAGCCACCGGAGCGAGCGCGAGGGTGAGTGCGGATGTGACGGCGGTAGCTGCGTGAGCGATGCGCATCGGGCCAGTTTGCCGGGAACCGATGAACGCCGGGTAAACCCTCCGCAGTGGGCTATTCGGCGGGCAGGTCCAGAACCAGGCGTCCTTCGCCGCGCGAAACGCAGGTGAGGATCTGACCCTCGTCGCGCTGGGACTCGGTGAGGATCTGATCGCGATGATCGACGGTGCCGGCCAGCACGTTGACCTTGCAGGTGCCGCAGAAACCCTGCTGGCACGAGTAGGCAACATGCGGCAGCCGCTTCTTGATCACATCCAGCGCCGTGCGGTCGGCGGGTACATCCAGCACCGGTCCGCCAGGCCCCAACTGCACCTCGAAGGGATGGCCATCCACCACGGGCGCGGCGGCGAAGCGCTCGAAATGCAGCTCTACCGAGGGCATTTCGAGGAGGCGCCGCTGTAACACCGCGAGCATCGGAGCCGGGCCACAGCAGTACACCGCGTCGTTCTCCCCCACGCCGGGCAGTAAGTCGTCGGCGGTCGGAAGTCCGGATTGATCGTCCGTCCGGATGATCACGCGGTCGCCAAAGCGCTTGAGCTCGTTGAGGAATGGCAGCGAGTCGCGGTGCCGTCCGGTGTACACCATGGTCCATGGCTTGCCCAGCTGCTCAGCGAACGCGATCATGGACAGGATCGGCGTGATACCGATGCCACCGGCCACGAAGTGCAGCTTGCGCGGCCCCGGCTGGGTCATGGCCAGCGGGAAGGCGTTGCGCGGTCCGAGGATGGACACCGTGGCACCGATCTGCAGCGCGTCATGCACCTCGATGGATCCGCCCCCGCCACCGGGAATGCGGCGTACGGCGATGCGGTAGTGGTACGGATCGGAAACGTCGCCGCACAGCGAGTATTGCCGCATCCGGCCGGAGGGCAGCAGCAGGTCCAGGTGCGCGCCGGGATGCCACGGTGGCAGCCGGTCCCCGTCGGGCGAGGCCAGCACGAGGCTCGCCACGTCCTGATCCTTGGCTTCGATCCAGCGGTCCTTGACCACCAGCTTCAGCGTGCGGTCGACGTGGTTCTCCGGCGGCTTCTTGAGAATCAGCAGCGCACCGATGGCCCGGACCGCGACCGGGAACAGCGCGGTGCCCAGCGCGATGGTGGGTGAAACCGGCAGCGTGCCGTACAGCGTGGGCGGCAGCGACGGCCGCTTGCGCTTGGAGGTGGGCTGGCCCGTGTGGCGGAAACGATCGAACATCAGTAGCCAGCCGCTGCCTTGGCGGCGGGCGACGTACTCAGGTACGCGACTGCCTGTGCGGTGCTGCCCACCTGGTCGGGTGAGAAGCCCGGACGCATGAACTCAAGAGCCGACTTGCCCAGCTCGCGCCACCGCAGGAAAGCGCCCCGCTTCATGGCCTTGTTCATCTGGCGCAGCACGCCGAACACTCCGTAGTTGGGCAGTGACGGGTCCTGCCGCACCAGGAACTTGGTGTAGCGCAGCATCACGCCGACCAGCAGCATGGTGGCCAGCACGAAGGTCAGCATCATGTGCCCGCGCCGGATCTGGAAGTACCGGGCGACGTCGTATGCGACGCTGCGGTGCTCGACCTCCTCGGCGCCGTGCCAACGGAACAGATCCACCATCTCCGGGTCGGCATTGAATTTCTCGAAGGGGTGGTTGAGTACCCAGTCGCCGAGAACGGCGGTGAAGTGCTCGATGCCGGCGATGAGTGCCAGCTTCTCCACCATCACGCGGTAGCGCAGCTTCTCGCTGCGCAGCTCGTTGGTCCGCTCCAGCATGTGTGTGATGTATTCGATCTGCGTGAGCGCGGGCCGTACGTCCAGACCGTTCTTCTCCAGGAAATCCCCGAGCACCTTGTGGTGAGTCTCGGCATGCACGGCCTCCTGGCCCATGAACCCGATCATGGCTTCGCGGATCTTGTCGTCCTTCACGTAGGGCAATGCGCGGGTGAAGGTGTCGACGAAGGCCCGCTCGCCTTCGGGGAGAAGGAGATTGAAGGCCGAGATGAAGTGCGACACGATGGGCTCGTTCGGAATCCAGTGCAGCGGCGTGTGGCTGGTGTCGAACTGCACATTGCGCGGCCGCAGCACGACCTCGCCCGGCTCGGTGGGTACGACCTGCACGCCCGTGGTGTCAGTTGTGTTGCGCACCATGATGTCTGATCTCCTTCTTGCTACCGACTGATCTTGTCGCTGAGGCCCCAGAAGAACCTGTTCAGCGCCGGGGCCAGGCGGCTGAAGTGGTACTGCACGTGTGCCTCCGGAGTCACCGGCACAACCGACTTACCCTTGGCGACGGCGTTGACGATTTCCTTGGCGACCTTCTCCGGGCCGTATCCACGCTTGGCGTACAGGCCCGCTCCCTGCTGTTGCCGCTTGGCCTCGTCCTCCGGCGAGAGGCCCGAGAACTGGGTGGTGCGAATGATGTTCGTGTTGACGATGCCCGGGCAGATGGTGCTCACCTTCACCTTGTCGCGCGCGAGTTCGCCGCGCAGCACGTCGGAGAACATGAACACGGCCGCCTTGCTGGTGGCGTAGGCGCCCATCTCGGGGATCGGCGTGTATGCAGCGGCACTGGAGATGTTCACGATGTGGCCGCTCTTGCGCTCGGCCATCCGCGGCCCGAACGCGCGACAGCCGTGGACCACTCCGCCCAGGTTGATGTTGAGTACCCGCTGGAAGTCGGTGGAAGACGTCTCGAAGAACCGGCCGCCGTGTCCGACGCCGGCGTTGTTGATCAGGACATCGGGCACGCCGTGCTTGGCGCACACATCGTCGGCGAAGGCAGTCACCGCCGCCTCGTCGGACACGTCCAGCGCGTACGGGTACGCGGACCCGCCGAGCTTCTCGATGAGCCCGACGGTCTCGTTGGCGGTGTCATGGTTGATATCGGCGACCACGACACGGGCGCCCTGGCGGGCGAAGGCCAGCGAGGTCTCGCGGCCGATGCCGCTGCCGGCCCCGGTCACCACCACCAGGCTGTTGCGCTGGGCACTGCCGGATGTCATGCATCCTCCGAATCCTGCGCACCGCTGCGCTTACGTGATGAAGGAGATTGTAAATCACTGCGAGCAGGCAGAAAAAGACGTGACGTTCAATACGGGATAGGTGGAGGTTCACCGGGGAAACACGCGTTGACCTTGCTGTGAAGAAGGCGTTGAGAACGTGACGCCATCAGGTGTCGCGCCATCTAACCACCCGAGTTGGCGTGCGACGGGGTTCCTGACATATCGTTTTGGTTACTTGTCGCGTCGGGGCACGAGATCCGCTGGTCAACGGTGTCCGGTGGGTGCCTCATCGTCGGAGCCGGATGCTCTTCACGCAAGCGGTTCATCGCCGCGAGCCCACGGAGCAGACGGCCGAGAAGGACGCTACGGACAAGGGCCAACGGGCCAGCCCCGGGGTACAGCACCACCCCGTGCCGGTCTGTGAGGCACCTTCGAGGAGGGCACGACGGGAGCATCCAGGCGATGCGCCCGGGCAGGCCCTGGAGACGAGACGAGCAGCCCATGCCACACCCCGCGACCGGGCTTTACAACCCGGCATACGAGCACGATTCGTGCGGTGTCGCCATGGTCGTGGATATGCACGGCCGGCGCAGCCGCGACATCGTGGACAAGGCCATCACCGCACTGCTGAACCTGGAGCACCGTGGTGCCGCGGGAGCCGAGCCGAACAGCGGCGACGGCGCCGGAATCATGCTGCAGATTCCCGACAAGTTCTTCCGTGCTGTCCTGGCCGAACAGGGAAGCTTCGAGCTACCCGCCGAGGGCAGCTACGCGTCCGGTATCGCCTTCCTGCCGCAGGGGTCCAAGGACGCCGCCACAGCGTGCGAGGCCGTCGAGAAGATCGTCGAGGCAGAGGGTTTGACGGTCCTGGGTTGGCGTGAGGTTCCTCATGACGACTCTTCGCTGGGTGCCCTCGCCCGCGATGCCATGCCCACCTTCCGTCAGCTGTTCATCGCCGGCGCCTCCGGCATCGATCTGGAGCGGCGCGTCTACGTGGTGCGCAAGCGCATCGAGCATGAGCTGGGCAACCAGGGATCCGGCCGGGGCAGCCTGGGTGAGGAAACCGTCTACTTCCCAAGTCTTTCCGGCCGCACCTTTGTCTACAAGGGCATGCTGACCACCCCGCAGCTAAGGGCGTTCTACCTTGATCTGCAGGACGAGCGGGTCGAGAGCGCACTGGGCATCGTGCACTCGCGCTTCTCCACCAACACCTTCCCGTCCTGGCCACTGGCACATCCCTATCGCCGGGTGGCGCACAACGGCGAGATCAACACCGTCGCGGGTAACGAGAACTGGATGCGGGCCCGTGAGGCGCTCATCAAGACCGACGTCTTCGGTGACCCGGCCCAGCTCGAGAAGATCTTCCCGATCTGTACGCGCGGTGCCTCGGACACGGCGCGGTTCGACGAGGCACTGGAACTGTTGCACCTGGGTGGCCGCCCCCTGCACCACGCGGTGCTGATGATGATTCCCGAGGCGTGGGAACGGCACGAAAATATGAGCGCCGAACTGCGTTCTTTCTACGAATTCCACGCGTCCCTGATGGAGCCCTGGGATGGGCCGGCGTCCGTCTGCTTCACCGACGGCACCATCGTCGGCGCGGTCCTGGACCGCAACGGTCTGCGGCCGTCGCGTGTGTGGGTGACCAACGACGGACTTGTCGTGATGGCCTCCGAGGCCGGCGTGCTGGACCTGGACCCGTCCACCGTCGTACAGCGCACCCGCCTGCAGCCCGGCCGCATGTTCTTGGTGGACACCACCCAGGGGCGCATTGTTTCCGATGAAGAGGTCAAGGCCGAGCTGGCCGCGGCCGAGCCGTATCAGCGGTGGCTCGAGGAAGGTCTGGTGCGTCTCGAGCAGCTGCCGGACCGCCCGCATCAGCACATGCCGCATAACCGGATCGTGTTGCGCCAGCAGGTGTTCGGCTACACCTATGAAGAGATCAACCTGCTGGTGGCGCCGATGGCCCGCACCGGTGCCGAGGCACTCGGCTCGATGGGCACCGATACCCCGATCGCGGTGCTGTCCAACCGTTCCCGGATGCTTTTCGACTACTTCCAGCAGCTTTTTGCTCAGGTCACCAATCCCCCGCTGGACGCCATCCGCGAGGAGGTCGTCACCAGCCTCGGCGGTGTGATCGGTCCCGAGGGTGACCTGTTGCATCCGACGGCCGAGTCGTGCCACCAGATCCTGCTGCCGCAGCCGGTGTTGCACAACGACGAGTTGGACAAGCTGATCCACCTCGATCCCGCCGACACGGTCAACGGCCGCGCGCACGGCTTCTCCAGCCGGGTTATCCGCTGCCTGTACCCGGTCGCCGAGGGCGGTGCCGGACTGCGCACGGCACTCGAGTCGGTGCGCGCGGAGGTTTCCGCGGCCATCGCCGGCGGCGCCCAGGTGATCATCCTGTCCGACCGTGAATCGGACGACCTGATGGCGCCCATCCCGTCGCTGCTGGCTGTCGCGGCGGTGCACCACCATCTCGTTCGCGAGCGGTCGCGCACCAAGGTCGGCCTGGTTGTCGAGGCCGGCGACGCCCGCGAGGTGCACCACGTTGCGGCATTGGTCGGTTTCGGCGCCGCGGCGGTCAACCCCTACATGGCGTTCGAGTCCATCGAGGACCTCATCGACCGCGGTGTGATCACGGGTGTGGATCGCGACAAGGCGATTCGCAACTACATCAAGGCCGCCGGCAAGGGCGTCCTCAAGGTGATGTCCAAAATGGGCATCTCCACGCTGGCCTCCTACACCGGTGCTCAGCTGTTCCAGGCCATCGGCCTGTCGCAGGAGCTGCTCGACGAATACTTCACCGGATTGGCCTGCCCCACCGGCGGTATCGGCCTCGACGAGATTGCCGCCGATGTGGCCTCGCGACACAACCTGGCCTTCCTGGACCGCCCCGAGGAGTGGGCGCATCGCGAGCTGGAGGTCGGCGGCGAGTACCAGTGGCGCCGTGAGGGCGAATACCACCTGTTCAACCCGGACACGGTCTTCAAGCTGCAGCACTCCACTCGCACCGGCCAGTACTCGGTGTTCAAGGAGTACACCCAGCTGGTCGACGACCAGAGCGAGCGGATGGCCTCGCTGCGCGGTCTGCTGAAGTTCAAGACCGGTGTGCGCCCACCTGTTCCACTGGACGAGGTGGAGCCCGCCAGCGAGATTGTGAAGCGCTTCTCGACCGGTGCGATGAGCTTTGGCTCCATCTCCGCCGAGGCGCACGAGACGCTGGCCATCGCGATGAACCGCTTGGGCGGACGGTCGAACTCCGGTGAGGGCGGCGAGGATCCACGCCGGTTCACCCCGGACGAGAACGGCGACTGGCGCCGCAGTGCCATCAAGCAGGTGGCCTCCGGCCGGTTCGGCGTCACCTCGCACTACCTGAGCAACTGCACCGATATCCAGATCAAGATGGCTCAGGGAGCCAAGCCCGGCGAGGGCGGCCAGCTTCCCGCGCACAAGGTGTACCCGTGGGTGGCCGAGGTCCGGCACTCCACTCCGGGCGTGGGTCTGATCTCCCCTCCCCCGCACCACGACATCTACTCGATCGAGGACCTGGCGCAGCTGATCCACGATCTGAAGAACTCCAACCCGCAGGCACGCATCCACGTGAAGCTGGTGTCGGAGAACGGTGTTGGCACGGTGGCCACGGGGGTTTCCAAGGCCCATGCCGACGTGGTGCTTATTTCCGGCCACGACGGTGGAACCGGCGCCACCCCGCTGACGTCCATGAAACATGCGGGCGCGCCGTGGGAGCTCGGCTTGGCCGAGACGCAGCAGACGCTATTGCTCAATGGTCTGCGTGACCGCATCGTCGTGCAGGTCGATGGCCAACTCAAGACCGGCCGCGACGTGATGATCGCGATGCTGCTCGGCGGCGAGGAGTTCGGTTTTGCGACCGCTCCGCTGGTGGTCTCCGGCTGCATCATGATGCGGGTGTGTCACCTGGACACCTGCCCGGTGGGCGTGGCCACGCAGAACCCGGTGCTGCGGCAGCGGTTCAACGGCAAGCCCGAGTTCGTGGAGAACTTCTTCCTGTTCATCGCCGAAGAGGTGCGCGAGCTCATGGCCGAACTCGGCTTCCGCACCGTCAACGAGGCGGTGGGCCAGGTCGGTGCGCTGGACATCGAACGCGCGGTGGCGCACTGGAAGGCCAGCAAGATCGATCTGACCCCGGTGTTGACCGAGCCCGAGTCGGCGTTCATGAACCAGGACCTGTACTGCAGCGGCTCGCAGGATCACGGCCTGGAGAAGGCGCTGGATCAGCAGCTCATCGTGATGAGCCGCGAGGCACTCGACCACGGCACCCCGGTGAAGTTCGAGACGCTGATCACCAACGTCAACCGGACAGTCGGCACCATGCTGGGCCACGAGGTCACCAAAGCCTATGGCGGAGAAGGCCTGCCCGACGACACCATCGATATCACGTTCACCGGGTCCGCCGGCAACAGCTTTGGCGCGTTTGTCCCGCGCGGCATCACGCTGCGGCTGTTCGGCGATGCCAACGACTACGTGGGCAAGGGATTGTCCGGTGGACACATCGTGGTGCGCCCGTCCCGCGAGGCGCCGGAAGGCTTTGTGGCCGAGAAGAACATCATCGGCGGCAATGTGATTCTGTTCGGTGCCACCAGCGGTGAGGCCTTCCTCAACGGCGTGGTCGGTGAGCGGTTCGCGGTCCGAAACTCCGGGGCTGCGGCCGTCGTCGAAGGTGTGGGCGACCACGGCTGCGAGTACATGACCGGCGGCACCGTGGTGGTGCTCGGCCCGACGGGCCGCAACTTCGCGGCAGGCATGTCGGGCGGCGTGGCCTATGTCTACGACCCGGACAAGCGGTTGATGGACAACCTCAACGACGAGATGGTGGATCTGGACGCACTGGATCCGGACGATCAGCAGGTGCTGCGCAGCCTCATCGAGAAGCACGTGGCGGCGACCGACTCTGCTGTCGGACAACGCATTCTGGCCGACTGGAGCGGCCACAGCGACTCCTTTGTCAAGGTGATGCCTCGCGACTACCGTCGCGTCCTGGAGGCCATCGCCGACGCGGAGCTGACCGGAGGCGATGTGAACGAAGCGATCATGGCGGCTGCTCGTGGGTGACCCAAGCGGCTTTCTGAACCACACCACCCGCGAACTGCCCAAGCGGCGCCCCGTGCCGCTGCGGCTGCTCGACTGGAAAGAGGTCTATGAAGATTTCGAGTCTTCGAGACTTCAAATTCAGGCATCGCGCTGCATGGACTGCGGAATCCCGTTCTGCCACAAGGGCTGCCCGCTGGGTAACCTGATTCCGGAGTGGAACGACATGGTGTACCGCGGGAACTGGCGCGAGGGCATCGAGCGGCTGCATGCGACCAACAACTTCCCCGAGTTCACCGGGCGGCTCTGCCCGGCGCCCTGTGAGGCATCGTGCGTGCTGGGCATAAACCAGGACCCGGTGACCATCAAGCAGGTCGAGGTCGAGTTGATCGACAACGCCTTCGAGAACGACTGGGTCAAGCCCATTCCGCCCGAGGTGAAGACCGGCAAGAAGGTAGCGGTCGTGGGCTCGGGCCCGGCGGGACTGGCTGCGGCACAGCAGCTCACCCGCGCCGGACACGACGTCACCGTCTACGAGCGCGCGGACCGGATCGGCGGGCTGCTGCGCTACGGCATCCCCGAGTTCAAAATGGAGAAGCGCCACATCGACCGGCGTCTGGAACAGATGCGGGCCGAAGGAACGGTTTTCGAGGCCGGCGTGAATGTCGGAGTTGACATAACGGCGGATCACCTCCGTTCAAACTTCGACGCGGTGGTCCTCGCGGGCGGAGCGACCGCCTGGCGTGACCTGCCGGTTCCCGGCCGCGAGCTCGAGGGCATCTACCAGGCCATGGAATACCTGCCCTGGGCCAATAAGGTGCAGCTCGGCGATGATGTCGTGGACGCCGATGGCCAGCCGCCGATCACGGCGAAGGGCAAGCGCGTCATCATCATCGGTGGTGGCGACACCGGCGCGGACTGCCTGGGCACCGCCCACCGGCAGGGTGCGGCGAGTGTTCAGCAGTTCGAGATCATGCCCAAGCCGCCGGAGAGCCGTTCCGAGCGCGACCCGTGGCCCACCTACCCGACACTGTTCCGGGTGGCCTCCGCGCACGAAGAGGGTGGCGAGCGGATCTACGCCGTCAACACCGAGCGGTTCCTCGGCGAGGACGGCAAGCTCACCGGTTTGCGTGCGCACGAGGTCGTCTTCAACGCCGGCAAGTTCGAGAAGGTGGAGGGCTCGGATTTCGAGCTGGAAGCCGACATCGTATTCCTGGCAATGGGATTCGTCGGTCCGGAGAAGCCGGGTCTGCTCGAGAGCCTGGGCGTGGAGTTCACCGAGCGTGGCAATGTGGCGCGCGATGACGCGTATGCGACCTCTGTCGATGGCGTGTTCGTGGCCGGGGATATGGGACGCGGACAGTCGCTGATCGTGTGGGCGATTGCCGAGGGCCGCTCTGCCGCTGCCGCGGTGGACGCGTATCTGACCGGTGAGACGGCGCTTCCGGCGCCGATCAAGCCGACGGCCGCCCCGCAGCGCTAGCCGTTCTGCGTGTGAGCGCAGATGTTGCCGGGCTTGCTCCGGTTCGGTAGCTCGCAACGATGTCAACCCCGATTACCGCAGAGGTTTGCGTGAAGCGGGTGTGACACGTGAGATCGGCAGGAATTTGCGTTATGCTACTGACCGGTTCTGAAAGCTTGCCGACGCAGGAGATGTCCTCGTGCCCAACACACCCGTTACCAAGACATGGGTTGGCCGAATTGCCTGGTCACTGCTCCGCCACCCCATGAAGAGTCATAGTTTCCCTGCCAAGAACGAGCGACTCATCACTCCCGAAGAGCTTCTGCGCTTCAGCCACTGAGCGTTGCTCACGATGAGCGTCGGCGTGTCGGAATGCGGACACGCGCATCATTTTAAGATCGTTATGGACCTGTAACCAGCCGGAGTGTGGGTGGTAGCCGGTGCTGGTGAGCGCCGGGTGGCCGCTAGGGGGAGATGACGAGGGTGCGTATAGCGGCCAGTGTGCTGGCCGCGGCGCTATGCGGCTGGGCGGGCACTGCGCCGGTGGTCCGGGCAGAGCCGTCGAGTGCGGTCGGCCTATGCCGGGAGATGCGTGGAGCGTGGGACGAAAGTGCCGCTACCTGCACGCTGATTTCCCGGAACAGCAAGGGCGCTGATATGACGGCGATCGCCAAATATTCGCCGGAGTTGCTCGATGACCCGGTCATGGGCCCAGCGTTGACCGATAACGTGAGGAAATTTCTGTGGCAATTTTCGTCCCTGGATGAGGGGTACGTTCGCAGCAGTGAGGCGACGCTGGACTATGTCCGCTATGAGCGGACGCCGACAGACAAGTCGGTGCTGTTCAAGTACTACACATTCTTCGGTGGCGCAGCCCATCCGAACACCGCGCTGGCAACCTTCACTTTCGATATCCCACGGAGAAGGCAACTGCAGCTCGCCGACTTATTTTGTGGGGGAACCGATCCCGGCAAGGTGCTGCCGCCGTATGTGCGCCCGTACCTTCAGAAGAAGATCGATGAACTCAACGCCAACAGGCCGGAGGGTAACTCGCCACTGACCGTCGACGAGTTTGAGCCATTGCCCCTGGGAAGCGAGCACAGTCACACGTACGTCGACTCGTATGACGCCTGGGTTTTGGACGGTGACTCATTGCTGTTGTTCCTGCCGTCAGTCCGGCTCGGTCCGGTCGGAGCCGGACTCTTCGAGGTCAGGGTCCCGCTATCGACGTTGCAGCCAGTACTTCGCGAGAGCTGCGCGGCGTAGTGGGCCTAGCCCTGCACCGTCAGCACCTGCGGCCCGTCCTCGGTGATGGCGATGGTGTGCTCGGAGTGCGCGCCGCGTGAACCGTCCGCCATCCGCAGGGTCCACCCGTCCGCGTCCACGGTGAGCCGGTCGGTTCCACGACCGAACCATGGTTCGAGCGCGAGCGTGAGGCCCGGCTCCAGCTTCATCCCCCGGCCGGCCGTTCCCTTGTTGGGCACGTGGGGATCCTCGTGCATGGTGCGGCCCAGGCCGTGCCCTCCGAAGTCGGTGTTGATCCGGTACCCGGCGCCCTCTGCGACGGCAGCCACGGCCGCCGAGATATCGCCGAGTCGATTACCCGGGAGGGCCGCGCCAATGGCGGCATCGAGAGCTGCCCGCGTGGTGTCGATGAGTCGGACATCCTCGGGCTCTGGTGTCCCGACGATGACACTGACTGCGGAGTCGGCGACCCACCCATCGATGCTCACCGCAAAGTCCATGCTCAACAGATCGCCGTCGGCAAGCACATAGTCGTGAGGAAGTCCATGCAGCACAGCGTCATTGACGGAAAGGCAGATCACGTTGCGGAATGGGCCGCGGCCGAACGAGGGGGAGTAGTCCCAGTAGCAGGACACGGCGCCGCGGTCGCTGACCATCTCACGAGCCCGCTGCTCCAGGTCGAGCAGATTGACACCCGGTGCGGCCAACGACGACAACTCGGCGAGCACGGAGGCCACGAATTCGCCGGTCACGCGCATGCGCCCGATCTCCGCGGGCGACTTCAGCTCGATCACGTGTACCTCCTTGACGGTATTTAAATACCACTGTAGGGCTTTCGGTATTTAAATACCAAGACTAGAGTCGGCGCCATGGTCCGTCAGCCGCTCACCGCCGCACAACTCGCCGCGGGCAAGCGTCTGGGCCGACTGCTGCGCGCCGCCCGCGCCGACCGCCCTCTTGACGAGGTGGCGCGCACTGCGGGGATCTCGCCGGAGACGCTGCGGAAGATCGAGACCGGTCGGCTCCCGACGCCCGCGTTCGGTGCCGTCGTGCAGCTTGCGGCGACTCTGTGTCTCGACCTCAACGACGTCGCCGCCGTCTGGCAGCAAGAGACCAAGATCGGCGCCGCGTCCTAACCGCCGCGGTCGTAAACTCGGCCGGGTGCACAGCTGGGGTGGGGAGAAGCGGCTGCCGCGTAGCGCCGTGGTGGGCGCACTGGTCGCGGCGGTGTTGGCGATGGTGGTGCACGACCACCTTGTGCCGTTCGACGTCCGTTTCTTCGGGTTGACCCAGAACGGCTATGACCTGGACACCTATCGTGCGGCCGTGCGCGGCCTCTGGGATGGCAAGAGGTTGTACGAGGCACCGGCCCTGAACCAGGCCTGGTTCGTTTACCCGCCCTTCGCCACGTTGGTTCTCGCGCCGCTCGCGTGGGCATCCTTTGAGGTGGCGAAGTGGATGCTGTTGATTCTTTCGCTCTCGGCGCTGGCGCTCATCGCGTGGCGCATCCTGCGGTTGGCCGGTGTCCGCGCGGACAGCCGGCTGGGTCTGGCCAGTGCCGCGCTTGCCGCCATCGTCGTCGACGTCGAGCCGGTGCAGGCCACGTTGTGGTGGGGGCAGATAAACATCCTCCTCATGGCGGTGGTGCTGCTCGACTTGTTGGGCCCGGCGCAGTCGCGCTGGCGGGGCGTCGGGCTCGGCCTCGCCGCGGGCATCAAGCTCACCCCGCTGATCTTCCTGCCATATCTGCTGTGCACGCGCCAGTGGCGCGCCGCGACGCACGCCCTGGGCACTATGGCTGCCACCGTGGCGTTGACGTGGCCGCTCCTGCCGCGTGACAGTGAATGGTTCTGGAGTCATCTGGGTGACACCGCACATATCAGCCGAATCGACCATCTGGCGAACCAGACGATCAACGGATTCCTTGCCCGGTACTTCTTTCCTCAGCCGCGACCCGAATGGCTGTGGATTGCCTTGAGCCTCTTGGTTCTTGCCGCGGGCCTCGCGGTGGCGGTGTGGGCGCATCGCAGGGGCGAACACGCGCTGGCGCTGATACTGGTGGGCCTGACCGGGTGTGCGGTGTCGCCGTTCAGTTGGGCCGCCCACTGGGTGTGGTTCGCACCCGCGATTGTTTGGCTGGTCGCGAAGGCGTGCACCACGCAAGGGCCGTGGTCTCAGGGCTGGATCTACCGCGCGGCCGGACTTCTCGCGCTGGTCTTCATGTGGACTCTGCATCGGCCCGGTCGCGGACACACCACCATCTACTTCAGTGGCGTGTACTGGAATTTCCTGGACCTGCGGCCCTTCTGGGCGGGTCAGCTGGTGAGCGGCTGGTATCCGTTGGTGTTCCTGTGCTTCACAATCGCCACGGCCAGCTGGTTGCGCCTCAGTACCGGGGGCTGCGCCGAACCCGACGAACTGGCGACGCTGACCGCGGACATCGAGGACTACCCGCCGGAAATCTTTGATGAGGAGTTGGCGGTTCGCGCCTAGAGTCCAGGACATGGATCCCGTCTCGGCACTCAGGGAGATCGCGTATTACAAAGAACTCGCTCGCGAGGAATCCCGGCGGGTTATGGCCTACCGCAAGGCCGCAGAGATCATCGCCGGGCTCAGTCCTCAAGAGCGAGAACGCCATGGCGCCAACAAGACGTGGAAGAGCCTGACCGGTCTTGGGCCAAAGACGGCGACGGTCGCGGCCGAGGCATGGGCGGGAAAGGTCCCGGCCACGCTCGAACAACTGCGGGCCAATGCCAAGAGCACCGGTGGGGGAGCGATGCGTGAAGCGCTCAAAGGTGACCTGCATCTGCACTCCAACTGGTCAGATGGCTCGGTGCCCATCGAGGAAATGATGAGTACCGCCAAGGCGCTCGGGCACGAATACTGTGCGCTCACTGACCATTCGCCCCGCCTTCGGGTCGCTAACGGGTTGTCGGCCGACCGGCTGCGCACCCAGCTGGCGGTGATCGACGGTATGCGAGAGCAGATGGCGCCCATGCGCATTCTTACCGGAATCGAGGTCGACATCCTCGACGACGGCGACCTGGATCAGGACCCTGAGCTCCTTGAGCAGCTCGATATCGTTGTGGCGAGCGTGCACTCCAAGCTGGCGATGGACGCCGACGCGATGACCCGACGCATGATCGCCGCCGTCACCAACCCACGGGTGGATGTGCTGGGGCACTGCACGGGCAGGTTGGTAGAGGGGGAGCGCGGCACCCGCGGAGAGTCGAAATTCGATGCCGCAGAGGTGTTCCGGGCCTGCCGTGATTCCGGAACCGCCATCGAGATCAACTCGCGACCAGAACGCAGGGACCCGCCGCGGCGGTTGCTCGACCTGGCGCTGAATATCGGCTGCGATTTCTCCATCGATACCGACGCGCACGCACCTGGGCAGTTGGAATTTTCCGGATACGGCTGCGAGCGTGCCCTGGAGGCGGGCGTTCCGGAGGATCGGGTGATCAATACCTGGCCGGTCGACCAGTTGCTGGCCTGGACACGGCAAGGCCGGTAAGCACTTCTTGACACTTTGAACACTTTCGCGCAATGTGTTCAAGCATGAAGCTCGTAAAGACGACGGGCCCGCGCGGTGAGGTGCCTGAACCCATCGTCGCGGCCGTGGCTCAGACGCTGGTCAGATCCGGAATTCAGCGCTTCAGCCTGTCTGCTGCCGCCGACGAGGCCGGTGTGTCACGTGGCACCATCTACAACTGGTTCGGCGGCAAAAAAGAAGCCATCGATGTCGCCGTGGGCTTTATTGCCGGTGCGTTCATCGAGCTGTTCGCCGGGGCGGTGAGCGCCAAGACGACGCTGACCGATCAGGTTGGCGAGGCCGCGGTGCGGATCAGTGACCACCGCGCGTGGTCTGATCGCCTGGACCCGACGCTGCACGTGTCGAACGTGTTGGAACTGGTACTCGAGGAGTGCGGCGACGATCTCATGCGCCGGTCTGTGGAGTTCTGGGTGCCGCAGGTAGAGGCCGCCAAGCATCGGGGAGAAATCGGCGGGGACGTAGACGCCACCGAAGCGGCCGAATGGATCATGCGCACCCTGATGAGCATCGAGGTCCTGCCCGCCATCTCCGTGGACCTGACGGACCCGAACCGGGTGCGCAGGTACTTTTCCCGGTTCATCTTGCGTGGACTGGCATGAGCGATATCGACTTTCGGGTAGCAATCATCGGTGCGGGCCCGGGGGGTATCGCCGCCGCCTACTATCTGCGACGGCAGGGCATCAACGATTTCGTCATCTTGGAGCGGGCCGATGATTTTGGTGGCACCTGGCGGGACAACACCTATCCGGGGCTTGCCGTCGATATCCCGGTTGTGTTCTACCAATTGAGTTTCGCGCGAACCGGTCGGTGGAACAAGCTGTTCGCCGACGGCGCCGATATTCAGCGCTATCACCTGTCGGTGGTGGCGCAGTTGGGCCTGCGCGAGCATTTCCAGGGTGGCAGCGAGGTGATCGCGGAACGTTGGGACGACGATGGCGACTATTGGGAACTGACCATCACGGGAAAGCCGGTCGTTCGTGCTCGTTACGTGATCAGTGCCGTCGGCGGATACATTGACACCAAACCGGGCCCCGATATCCCCGGTATCAACGACTTTCGCGGCAAGGTCATGCGCCCGAACGAGTGGGACCATTCCTACGACTACACGGGTAAGCGGGTCGCGGTGATCGGCACCGGCTCCAGCGGTATCCAGATCGCCCCCGCCGTCGCACGAACCGCCGCGTCGGTGACGACCTTCCAGCGCACCCCGGCATGGATCATCCCCAAACCCAACCCTGCGCTCTCGCCGCGCGCCCAGCGGATACTGAGTGCGCCGTTGATGCTGACGCTCATCAACGCGTCGATCGCCGTGTCCATGGACATCGTCGAGTTCGTGCTATTCCATCTGCTGCCCCTGCTCCCGGAATCGGTCCTGCGCGTGTTGATTCCCCGCTACGACAACATGGCACGGCGGTGGTACCGCAGATTGTTGCGTAGCACCGTCCAAGATCCGGAGCTGCGCAAGGCGCTGATGCCCAGTTACGGCATCCTCGCGCGGCGCACCATCTTGTCGAGCGACTTTCTCCAGGCAGTGGATGCCGGCGAGGTTCAACTGGTCATTGAACCGATTGCGCGTGTCACCGAGGACGGCATAGATACCGCAGATGGTGCGCATCACGCCGTTGACTTGTTGGTGCTGGCGACCGGCTATGAGATCTACACGGATCCAGAACACTACAAACCGGGAGCGGTGCGAGGCCGCAACGGCTTCGACCTGGGTACGTACTACTGCGACAACGACATGCGAACCTATGGCGGATCGGCACTGCCCGGCCTGCCGAACCGGTGGATGCTGGTGGGCCCGGAGGGTAACCAGGGGCAGGGCTGGCACGCGATGGTAGAGGCCAACGCACGGCACGCCGCCCGGATCATCGGCGCGTCGAGCAGGTGCCACCGCGAGGTCGCGGAGGTCAGCCGGCGGGCATTTGACCGGTGGGTGCGCAAAATGGCGCACCAGAGCAAGGCGATCCGGCTGTATGCCACCGACTGCCAACCGCCGTTGAGCACCTACTTCGTCAACTCCAAGGGGGAGACGCGGTATTACCGCCCGCAGACGGTCAGTGAGATGAATTGGTTCTCCAAGCATTCCCCCATCTCCGACTACTCGTTGCGGCCGGTTTCGATGGAGACGAAGGTGCGCTATGACCAGTCAGCATGACAAGCCCCTTGCCGGGCGCGTCGCGTACATCACCGGGGCCGGGCGCGGCCAGGGCCGGGCGCACGCCATCCGGTTGGCGGCCGACGGCGCCGACATCGTGGCGATCGACACCTGTGACAAGCCCTCCCCGTACAACGACTACCCGGCGACTACGTCACATGAGTTCGATGAGACCATTTCCGCGGTAAGGGATCTGGGCCGCGACATCATCACCGAACGCGTCGATGTACGCGATCTTGCGGGGCATCAGAAGGTGATCCAGGAAGCGATCACCCGGTTCGGACGCCTGGACATCGTGGTGGCCAACGCGGGTATCGCCAGCTGGGCGCGGCTCTGGGAGATCGAGGCCGACCAATGGCGCGATGTCATCGACGTCAATCTGACCGGAGTGTGGAACACCATCAAAGCCGCGGTCCCGGCGATGATCGAGGCAGGCAACGGTGGCTCCATCATCACGGTGAGTTCCTCGGCGGGTATCAAGGCCATGCCGGGGTGCGGGCACTATGTAGCGGCCAAGTTCGGTGTGGTGGGTTTGACCAACTCACTGGCGATCGAATTGGGCGAGTATGGGATTCGAGTCAATTCGATTCATCCTTATGGGACCAACACACCCTTGGCGGGCGATCAGTCGGTATTGAGGATGTTCGAGATGTATCCCGGATATCTGCAGAGCTTTAGCCAGACACTGGTCGACAACGACAGGCTGATCGAGCCCGCCGAGATTGCCGAGGTGGTGGCGTGGCTGGCCGGCGATGCGTCCGGGGTCATGACCGGCGCACAGATTCCCGTCGACAAGGGATACCTCAAGCGATGACCACCTGCCCATTCACACCCGGTTTCGATTTCACGGATCCGGATCTCATTCAGCACCGCATCCCGGCCGAGGAATTTGCGTATCTGCGAAAGACCGAGCCCATCTGGTGGAATGCGCAACCCAGGGGAGTGGCCGGATTCGATGACGACGGCTACTGGGTGGTGACCAAACATGCTGACGTCAAAGAGGTGTCACGCCTGAACGAGGTCTTTTCCAACAGCGTGAACACGACAGTGGTGCGCTATAACGAAGACATCACCGCCGAGCAACTTGAGATTCAGCGCGAGAACCTGCTGATCGACATGGACGAACCCAAGCACCGCATCCTGCGCCGTATAGTTTCGCCGCTCTTCACGCCCAAGGCAGTCAACGGATTACACGCACGGCTGGTGGAGCGGGCCCACGGCATCGTGGAGGAGGCCGCTGAAAAGTCCAGTGGCAATTTCGTTTCCGATATCGCCTCGGTGCTACCGATGCATGCCATTGCCGACCTCGTCGGCATTCCGGAATCGGACAGACAACAGGTGTTGGACTGGACCAATCAGATGTTCGCCTACGACGACCCGGCCATCGGCAGGGACACGGCAACCACTGCGACGGTTTCAATGCTCGGTTACGCCTACGCGATGGCCGAAGAGCGGCAGCTCAATCCGCAAGATGACATCCTGACGGGTTTGGTGCGCGGTGCGTACGACGACCGGCCGCTGACGCCACTGGAGTTTGCCTACTTTGTCATCCAGTTGATGGTCGCGGGCAACGAGACCTCGCGTAACGCGATTACGCACGGTGTGCTGGCATTCGCCGACAACCCCGCACAGTGGCGGCTGTATCGCGAACGGCGCCCGTCTACCGCCGCCGACGAGATCATCCGGTGGGCCAGCCCTATCATCGCCTTCCAGCGCACCGCACTACAGGATGTCGAACTGGGCGGCGTACAGATCCGCAAGGACCAGCGCGTCGGAATGTTCTATGCCTCTGCCAATTTCGACGAGGACGTGTTCGACGACCCCTTTGCGTTCAATATCGAGCGCGACCCCAACCCGCATCTTGCGTTTGGCGGTCACGGGATTCACTACTGTCTCGGCGCGAACTTGGCCCGGCTGGAAATCGGCATCATGTTCGACGCGCTGGCGGATCGGCTGCCGGATTTGATGCCGACCGGAGCGCCCACCCGCTTCCGCTCGGGGTGGATCAACGGCGTGGTGGCGCTGCCCGCCAACTACCACGGCTCAGGGCCTCGTGGTTGATCGGTCGAACGGATACGAGGGTGTGGCCACCGAGTTCATCAGGGTTCGATCGGCCACCATCGGGGTGACACGGGTCCGCGACTGGGCCACAGCGCTGCCGCGCGGGTCGGCCGTCGTCGATCTGGGCTGTGGACCCGGTATTCCTCTCACTGAGGTGATGGTGGCCGAAGGACTTCAGGTCTATGCGGTGGATGCCGCCCCGTCTCTCGTCCGGGCGTTTCGGCGCAATCTGCCGGGCACACCGGTTGTTTGTGAGGCCGTGCAAGACACCGGCTTCTTCGGACGGGACTTCGATGGAGTCTTGGCGTGGGGACTGATGTTCCTTCTTTCCGCCGAGGATCAGCGGCGCCTGATCCAGCGAATCGCCGGCGTTTTGGTGCCCGGCGGCAGATTGCTGTTCACCTCCTCGGCGGAAACAGCGTCAGGCAATGACGCGCTGACAGGTTTGGCAGCCCGATCCCTTGGTGCACGCGAATACCGGCAGCTGCTCGCCGCCGTGGGGATCTCTGTCGTTGAGGAGTACGAGGACGAGGGAGGCAATCACTACTTCGACGCGGTGAAGGCACCGGCCGGTATCGGCAAGGGCTGACTGGGAAGCACCGTGACCAGTGGCAACACGCCCAGGTCTTTACACAGTGTGATCGGGATCGCAAGGGTCTAACTTTACTTTTCTCGCTGATCCGTAAGCGGTAGCATCGCGGCATGTCCGAACACTTTGACGTGCTCATTGTCGGTGCAGGTATCTCCGGGATCAGTGCCGCGTGGCATATCCAGGATCGCTGCCCGACCAAGACCTACGCGGTGCTTGAAGCCCGCGACGACATGGGCGGCACCTGGAACCTCTTCAAGTACCCGGGTATTCGCTCCGACTCGGACATGTACACCTTGGGCTTCCGGTTCTCGCCGTGGAACGACAGCAGGACCCTGGCCGATGGTCCGTCGATCCTGGACTACGTGCACAAGACGGCGGCCAACGCCGGTATTGACGGGCACGTGCGGTACCGGCAGAAGGTTGTCGGCGCTGCCTGGAACACCGAAACCCAGCAGTGGACCGTTGAGGTGGATCACGATGGCAAGACCATCGAATACACCTGTTCCTTCCTGTTCTGCTGCAGTGGGTACTACGACTACGACCAGGGCTACTCTCCGGAGTTCCCCGGGGTGGCCGACTTCAAAGGCACCGTGGTGCACCCGCAGCACTGGCCCGAAGACCTGGACTACAAGGGCAAGAAGGTGGTCGTGATCGGCTCCGGCGCCACCGCCGTGACGCTGGTTCCGGCGATGGCGCCCGATACCGGCCACATCACCATGCTGCAGCGTTCGCCCACCTACATCATGTCGCTGCCCAATGAGAACCCCATCATCAATGGCCTGCGAAAGATTCTGCCGCCCAAGGTGGCTTACCCGATTGCCCGCTGGATCAATATCGGGCAGCTGATCTTCAGCTACCAAGCCAGCCGCAAGTTCCCGCGCGCCGCACGGCGAATCATCATGCAGCAGGCCAAGCTTCAGCTGCCCAAGGGGTTCGACTACAAGACGCACTTCGGTCCCAAGTACAACCCCTGGGACGAGCGTTTGTGCGTGGTGCCCAACGGCGACCTGTACAAGGCCATCCGTAAGGGCAAGGCCGATATCGTCACCGATCACATCGAGACGTTCGACGAGACGGGTATCAAGCTGAAGTCGGGCAAGCACCTTGACGCCGATATCATCATCACAGCAACGGGTTTGAACCTGAAGTTCTTCAGCGGTGTAATTCCGACGGTGGATGGCGTGCCTGTGGATCTGCCCGCGCAGACCGTCTACAAGGGTGCGATGCTCACCGGCATCCCCAACATGGCGTTCACCATCGGCTACACCAACGCCTCCTGGACGCTCAAGGCCGACCTGGTGTCCGAGTACGTGAGCCGGCTGCTGAACTACATGGACGAGAACGGTTACGTCACAGCGGTTCCCGAGCTCGCCGACGAGACACTGGAGAAGCAGCCGTTCATGGACTTCACCCCCGGCTACGTGTTGCGCGCGCTGGATGAGTTGCCCAAGCAGGGAAACAAGCACCCCTGGCGTCTGAAGCAGAACTACGCCTACGACATCGGGATGATGCGGCGCAGCCGGGTCACCGAGGGTATGCGGTTCGGGCGGAAGAAGACGGCGGCGGCGCCGGCATCTGAATCGGTGGCCGTCAACAGCTAGGTGACTGAACTCCACGAAGAAATTCGTGACGGGGTAGCGGTTCTCACGCTGCACGGACCGTCGACGCGGAACTCCTTCACGGTCGAGCTGGGTCGTCAACTCGGCGCCGCATATCAGCGGCTCGACGACGATCCAGCTGTTCGTGTCATCGTGCTCACCGGCGCGCCACCCGCGTTCTGCAGTGGTGCCCAGATCTCGGCGGCCGCGGAAACATTTGCGGCGCCGCGTAATCCGGACTTCTCGGCGTCGCCGGTGCAACCGGCCGCGTTCGAGCTGAGAACCCCCGTCATCGCGGCGGTGAACGGACACGCGATCGGTATAGGAATGACGCTGGCGTTGCATGCGGACATCCGCATCCTTGCCGAGGAGGGGCGTTATGCCATACCGCAGGTGCGGTTCGGAGTGGCACCCGATGCGCTGGCGCACTGGACGCTGCCCAGGCTGGTCGGTACTGCGGTAGCGGCGGAGCTACTGCTCACCGGCGCGAGTTTCTCGGCACAGCGGGCCGTCGAGACAGGCTTGGCCAACCGGTGTCTGCCCGCAGGAAAGGTACTGGGTGCGGCCCTGAGGATGGCTCACGATATCGCGACAAACGTGGCGCCCGAGTCCGCGGCCCTGACCAAGCGGCTGCTCTGGGATGCGCAGATGACGGGGATGTCAGCGGCCGAGGTGGCGGCACGGGAGACGGCAGACCACCTGCGTTTGATGGGCTCGCAGGATGCGGCCGAGGGCCCGCGCGCGTTCATCGACGGCCGCCCGCCGCGCTGGGCCGGTCAGCGGTAGCTCCGCCGTCACCCACGGTTGAATCATCCCGGCGGGGCGCCTATTCTGGGTATCAACCGTATCCAGATGGCGAAGGAGCTCTGCGTGGGAAGACACCACCGCCCCTCTGTCGTTGCGGTACCGGCGACCGATTCTCGGCCGCTGCAGACCGACTGGCCCGTCGACTTCGCCCAGGGCGGAGAAAATGCCGGTGCGAGGCGCCCGCCGATCGAGCCGGACCGTGCCGCAGTACCGGTGCCACCGCCCTGGTTCAGGGGCTGACCGGCCCGAGCAGCCGGTTCAGATATCCGCCGCTGAACGTACCCCCAGGGTCAAGCCGTGCACGGATGTCCTGGAACGTGCCCCATTCGGGGTAGCGCTCACTTAACTGTTGGGCCGTCAACGTGTGCCGCTTGCCCCAATGCGGCCGACCGCCCAAGCCGATCAGGATGGGCTCGAGGCCGCCGAAGTAGGACTCCCATGAACCGTGCACCGTTTGGTGCACAGCGAGATACACACTTTCGCGGCCATAAGCCGGTGCGAGCAGCGCGTCGTCGGCCTGGGTAAAACGGACCTCCAGGGGGAAAGCCACCTGATGGCGATCTCGTTCGATGGTGGCCAGTGCGGTCTCGATCGCCTCACGGGCGTTGGTCAGCGGGAGCGAATACTCCATCTCGGTGAACTTCACCTTGCGTGGGCTCGCGAACACCGCCGCGCTTTCATCCTGCGACTCATTGGAACTAGCCAGCGCTGCAACAAGTTTGGATATCCGAGGGGCGGCAGCGGGTAGGCGGCCGGCCGTCCACATCAACGCGCCGAGTGCCCCGTTTTCCACCAGGTCGCGTTCCACCCAGTGTTTGACCGGATTGCGTGGCCATGGCGCCTCGTCGGTCCGGGTGGATTGCAGCAGCAGTACCCGACGCGTGTGTGGAAACAGATACAGCTCAAGATGATCGGTGTCCGCCAGCAACGTGGGGAGGTCGGCCAGTACGGTATCAAGGTCGTGAACGGACTGGCTGCGGTGCAGCCGGAAGGCCGGGACGCATTGCAAGGTGAACTCGGTGACCACGCCGAGTGCACCCAGTGATATCCGCGCGGCGCGCAGCGCATCGCCGTCGTCGAGCTCATGAATAGTGCCGTCGGCGGTCATGATGCGCATCGAGAGGATGGTCTGGGAGATGTTGCCGAACTTCAGGCCGGTCCCATGGGTGCCGGTCGCGGCCGCCCCGGCCAGTGTCTGGACGTCGATGTCGCCGAGGTTGGGCAGCGCCAGCCCGTGCCGCAACAACGTGCGGTTCAGTTCGTGGAGGCTGATTCCGGCTTGCACCCGCACCCGGTCCTGAGCGTCTATCGATATCAGTCGCCGCATTTCGGAGACATCAATCTGCACATCCTCGGTGACGCACAGTTGGGTAAAGGAATGCGAGGAGCCGATCGGTCGCACGGTGCGCCCGGCCGAACGTCTCAGCGCGAACGCCAGTTCATCTTCAGACCGGGGACGCACCAGCATAGCTGGGGCACAAGATGTTTGACCGCTCCAGTTGCGCCATTCGCTCACAGAAACATCATTCCCTCGCCGCGATACGTCGACACCGATCCGGCGTGCTGTCCCCCTTCGACGAGCTGTAACTCGGTGAAATGCTCGCAGAGTTCACCGGCCTTGGCGTGCCGGAACCACACCGCATCGCCGATCCGCAGCGCGCGTGCTCCCCGTAACGGCGTTTGTACCTCCCCGGCCCCTTCCGAAGCCTCGAAGGACAAACCGGGCGGCCACGACGGCACCGGCACCCGGCTGGCACCGGCCGGGCCACTGGCGATGTATCCGCCGCCGAGCACGGTCGCGAGCCCTGGTGCAGGTTTACGTACCACCGGCAGCGCGAAGGCGGCGGCCGGCTCCAGGTGCAGGCTGCGGTAATGATCGAACAGGGCGGGTGCGAAGAAGCCGGACCCGGCGGCCAGTTCGGTGGCGAAGCCGAGCCCTGCGATGCGGGCAAGGCTGCCGGTGCCACCGGAGTTCACCAACTCCAGCGGCGGTGCCCCCGCCGCGCGCAGTCGTGCGGTCACCGCATCCAGAACCCGGGGGAGGCGCTCACCAAGCTCGCGCAGGGATGAGGCCTGCATCCCCCGAACCGCCAACTGGTACCACGGATTTCCCGGCACAATATCGCCGACCCCGGCTATCTGCCCGTCGTAAGCCATCACAGCTGCAAGCCGTAGCCCCGGCGTCGCACACACCAGATCGGTCAGTGCTGCCGCCTGCTCAGGAGTGCGTACCGGCGATCGCTTGGGTCCCAGATGTACTGGACCACCCAGCGGTCGCCAACCGGCATCGATGTCCAGACACACCGGGATGGGTGCGTTCGTCTCACGCGATATCTCGGCCAACAGGCGCACGTGGTCGGCCGAGTCGATCAGAGGCCGGATGACAGAGCGATGCCGGGCTGCCGTCGCCAGAGCCCCGCGATCGACGCTGGGGTAGGCGATCAACACGTCGTCGACGCCGGCATCGCCCAAATGCACGGCCTCCGCCGGAGTAAACGCAAGAACTCCGTGAAAACCCGGTATTTCCAGAAATTTTCGAATCAGTGCGGTGCTGCGTATGGACTTGCTGGCTACCCTAATGGGCAGCCCGGATGCGGCGTCGACCAGCGTCGCGGCGTTGCTCCGCGCCGCGTCTATGTCGACCGCGGCCAGCGGCGCCGGTGCTCCCCGCAGTGCCTCCGCCAGCCGCCGCACGGACATCAGGCAGGAACCACGACAACGCCGTCATGGTCGGCATAGCAGATCGCGCCCGGCGTGAAGTCGATACCGCCGAAGCTGACGACGACATCACGCTCCCCCGCCCCGGTCTTGTGGCCCTTACGGGGGTTGGTGCCGAGAGCCTTGATGCCGATGTCCATGGTCGCCAGTTCGGCACTGTCCCGGACGACGCCGTTGATGACAAGGCCGGACCAGCCACTGGCGACGGCGAGGCCAGCGATCACGTCGCCCACTAGGGCACAGTGCAGCGAGCCACCACCGTCGATGACTAGTACGCCGCCCGAACTCGGTTCGGACAGAACGGATTTCAATAGTGCATTGTCATGGTGGCAGCGCACCGTGGTGATGACTCCGGCGAACACCGGCCGCGCGCCGTACTGATTGAGCTGAAGATCGCAGCTGGCCATATCGATGCCGAGCTCGTCTCCCAGGTCGGCGGTCGGTCGGGGGGTGATCGGTGCGGTCGTCATACCCCGAGTTTATTGCCCGGTGGGGCAGCTCTCAGAGGCCACCGGTCCGGTAGTCCGGCGGGACCGATCACTCCGATTCGACGGAGTCCTCCCGGCGGCGCCGGCGGCGCAGTAGCAGCAGGGCAAGGATCGCGGCAACGGCACCGACGGCGATCTTCAGGTTCGGGGATTGCCGCCCCTGTTCGGGGGCGGGGCCCGGGATCGGTGGCGGAGCCGAGTCGACGGTGGATTTGGCCTGCGCGGCGGTCTCCCGGGCGGCGGCCGCGAGATCCGGCTGTGCGGGCTCTGGCTTGGCGGCTTCCGGCTTTGATGCCGGTGCGACAGGCTTGGGCGCCGCCGGAGCCTCGGACACCGGCTGGGCCGCAGGCTTGGGCGCCGGTGCCGGTTCCGCTGCGGGGGCAGGCGCCGGGGCGGCGGGCTTGGGTGCCTCGGCGGGCTTCGCCGCGGCGGGCGGTTTCGGAGCCGCGTCAGCGCTGGGCGCGGGCGCGGCCTTGGGGCCCGACTTGGGCGGTGCCGATGAGCCGGCGGGCCGCTTGGCGGGTGCGCGTTTGGCGGCCGGACGCTTGGCGGCCTTCGCCGGCCGGGCCGGCGCCGAGGGCTTGGGCGATTCGCCGCCCGCAGCCTTCTCCGGTGTTTGGTTGGGCTCGTTGGCCGAATTGTCCTGGTCCGCCATGCGCCTGCTCCTTCGCAAGTTTCGGTCGTCCTGGGTGTTCGTGGCGCACTCTCGGCCACGATGGGCGGCTTACACCCGAGTCTCTGCCGCCCCGCCGTTGTCCATCATGCCGTCACGGCGGAAAAAGGCCAGTGGAGGCCCCCAACGGCTTACGACTGACGGCGCTGAGTCCAGATCAGCGCGGCTCCCACCGAGACCACCACGGCGACCACAAACGGCCACATGGGTAGGTCGCCATCGGTGGGGTTGGCCGACGGCACCGGTGCAGAGGAGGTTGTCCCCGATGGCTGCTGCGATATCGCAGGTGCGCCCGCAGCGGCCGACGAACCCGAACCGGTGATGGTGAATGCCCACGACCCGTCCACCGGATGCCCGTCTTCGGAGATCACCCGATAGTTGACCGTGTACTTACCGGCGGGGGCTCCGGCCTTCACCCCGACAGAAATCACCGCGCCCGAAACCACCGGATCACCGGCCTGCCATTGGTCGGTCTTGTCATCCGGGCCGATGACCGTCATCGCGGAGAAACGCTTCTGCAGCGGTTCGTTGAAGGTGGCACTGACCTGCACGGGAGGCCCGGACAGCACCGCATTCTCGGCCGGGTCGGAGGAAACCTTGACCGCGTGCGCCGAGGCCACGGCGGGCAACGCCAGGCCAAGCGTCAACGCGATGAATGCCGACACGAACACCGATACCGATTTCCGCAGTACAGCCATCACTGTTGCCTCCGCTTGTTCGTCACAGCGAGCACGAGGGCGACAGCACCGAGAATCAGCCCGATGCCGCCGAACCAGCGCGCCGTCTTGTCCGGGTGCGCTTCGTGTGCCCCGGATTCATGGGTAACCGATACCTGAGGTGCGTGTGCCGAGTGGCCGTCGTGGTCGGCCTTGCCCTGGGTCAGGTCCAGGGCGGGCGCCGGATGCTCCGGCTCGGCTCCGCCGGGCTGCGCCTGTTGATCCCACGTGACCACCTGACCGTCGGCGTATGTCTGGGTCGCGGGGAAGGTCACCGAATCGGTATCAGGGAGCTTGACGCGCACGCGGAACAAAGCGAACTGATCAGGTCCGATCCCGTTGCCGGCCACGGCTTTCCAGGTGACCGACTTGACTGTGCCCTTGGCGGTGTCGCGATCTACCGCGCTGGTCCAGCCCGGTAGCAGTTCGGTGCTGGCCGAGCCGACATCCGGCAACCGAACGGTCAGCTCGGTGGTCAGTGACTTGGTCTGGGACTCGTTGGGAACCGAGAACTCCAGCGTCGCGTAGCCGCCGCGTGCGGTGTTGTCGGTGGTGACCCGCACATGCGCGGAGGCCGGAATCGCGAGCGCCACAAGGGCCGCTGCTGCCGTGGTCGACACCGCGACCAGCCGGGGGAGTACGCGCCGCATGGGTTACCTCACTCCGAGTCGTGCGAGCAGATCCGCGTCAATGCCGTCCAGCTCGCGGGCGATGGCGGCATGTGCCGCGCGCCGCCGGGTCGGCGGCATGTGTTCGGATGCCCCCACCGCGGTACCCAATTCCTCGAGCCGGGCACGAACGGTGGCAGTGAACTTCTTGGTCTCGGCATCCTTGGGCGCACGGTCCAGCACGGCCTGTAGCGACTGTTCGGCGCCGGCGATACGGGCCGACAGTTCTGCGCCGAATCCCGAGTACTGGCCCAGCTCGGCCAGCGGTATGCCGAGTCGATCGGCGCGGCGCTGGTCCAAGACCCCACGGACCGCGATGGCCGCCTTGTACAGCAGCGGCAACAGCACAGGAGCTAGCAGCCGCACAACCGTGAGCGTGCGCTTGATCCGGGTGGGCGAGAGCAGCTTGCCTTCCCGCACCGCCCTGAGCTGATCCTGGGCGATTTGCCGCTGGGCCTTCAGCGTCGCCAGCTCCGTCTTGCGCGCGTCGCGCCGGGCAGCGGACTCCGACCGCGCTTGTACGCGCATCCTGCGCCGGTCATTGCGCGCCGCCAACCGGGCTTCGAGCTTGGCTTTCGCCTTCAGCGCCCGCGCCTCGGCACGTTTCGTCGAGCGGCTCTTGCGGCTGGTGAGAAAACCCATCCCAGCGGCCTCCGTTCATCGCGTTGCGAGTGTGGCGCTAACCCTAGCGCGCCGACCCGCACCGGCCCCGTGCGGATGGGGGCTCCTATTTAGGTGGTCGTGGCATGCACTGCAAAGGTTCCCGTCGGCCCGCAGCGAAGTCTCGGCCGCCACCATTTCCGCGGTACGTGGGAAACATGAGGTGAAAGGGCCCACAATATGTGACGGACATTTGACCTCCGAGCAAATTCCCGGCATGCTGTTCGCCGTGGGGCGACATCGAGCAAATCCGAGCAGGAGAAGCCAGCAGCTGAAGCGTGCCTCTGCGCGCGCCGCTGTGGTGACCGTGCTCAGCTCGGGGACCCTCATGGGGGGATTCGGGGTTTTCGCCATCACCACGCCGGCCGCGGACGCAAAACCCGGCGGAGGATCGGGCAACGACCATGACCACGATCACGGCCTGGGTGGCGCTCTGCACAAACTCACCGGAGGCCTGTTGGGTGGCGGTGGCGGCGGTAACGGCGGCCCGGGCAGCGGTGGCGCCCGTAACGCACCCTCGGCCCCGAGCTTCGGCAAGAGCCTGCACGGCGGCTCCGGGTCGGAAGGTGCCGCGGGGGGCAACGGCGACTCCGCCAAGAGCGATAAAGACAAAGACAAGGGCCCCGGGGCGAGTGTCCCGAAGCCCGGATCAGCCGGCTCCACCGGCAAGACAGCCGATAGCGCGGCAGGTAGCGCGGGTTCGGGCACCGGCACGCCGGGCGCCAATTCCAGCGCTCCGGGCGGCTCGAATGGCTCGTCCGGTGGAGGAATCGGCGGCGTGGGGACGACCGTGGGGACAACTCTGCCGCACTCGGGCGGTGCCGCTGGGGTGCACACCCCGACCGCCGAGGGTGCGGCTGCCACAGAAAGCTCCGCTGGCACCGGAACTCACACCGAAGAGCATCCTTCGTTGAAGGGTGCGCTCGGCTCGGTGGCCGGTGCGCTGGCACCCAAGACGGAGACCGCCACCACACCCAAAACGGAGACGGCGACCTCACCGCACACGTCGACGGCGCCGGGCGCGACGGCCGAGACACCCACCGCAGGCACCACGCACCCGGAGCACGAGTCGTCGGCCGAGGAGCCCAAGGTTCCCGGTGTCACCGTGAATATGGGCGGACGCACCATCATCATCTGGAAGAAGAAGCCGAGCACTTCGACGCACACACCGGGTGCGGGCACCGGAACGAATCCGGGGCACGAATCCGAAGGCGACCGCGACCACGTGATCAACCTGCCGGGCTTCCCCGCGCTGGGCGGTGCCACCAACCCGGACGCCCCGTTCGGTGGAGCCGCGGGAACGCGGACCCCGGGCGGGAACCCAAGCATCCACACCGGGCCGGTCGCGCCGCCGACGGTGCCCACTCCGAAGGCGCCTGCTGTTGCGATCGCGACACCGCCCGCGCCGCCGGTCCTCGCGCCGCTGGCGCCGGTCGTGCCGCCGACGCCACCGGTCGTCACCGTCAAGCAGGCCGAGGGCGGACGGGGCGGTGATGTCGTGGTCACCGCGGGCGGCACCAAGCAGCCAGAGGCCGTCACCAAGCCGATCCAGCAGTTCGTCGCCGCCGAGACCATCGCGCCGCGCACCGGCTACACCGATTACCTCCGTCTGACCAAGACATCCGAGATCGCCGCGGTGGCAATTCCGGGTGCCGCAGGTATCGCGATGATGACCTTCGTGGGAGCCGCGCTCGGATACCGGCAAGCCAAGGCCGGGCATACCGTGCGCGCCTCTGCCGCCGCCCGCTTCCTGGAATAGGGGAGAATTGACACAGCACCCCATGAGGGGTCTGTCCGGGAAGGCACACCGCGAGGGGAGAGGCACATGGGCGCAGGCCGTCGTGTGACCGATGCCGTCAACGCTGTGCTCGACCTTGCTCCTCGTAAGGGCGAGGTGACGCTGACCGCCCTCGTCGAGGCCGTAGGCCGTGACCGCGACCGGTCCATCGAGATCATCTCGGCCGATCTGCCCCCCGGGGTGTGCGGTCAATGGCGCCAGTACGAGAACGAAGACATCTTCATCATTCAGCGCGGCCTACCCACCTGGGATCGCACACTTGCCCACGAACTCGGCCACGTGGTGCTGCGCCACGAAGGTATCTCGGTAGTCGAAATGGCAAGAGATGAAGCGGAATTCGCCAGTGATGACCTGATCGCCTACATGCTGTCGCAGCGCACCGGATGTATGGGGGCCACCGGCATGGAGGCTGAACAGGAGGCCGAGGACTTCGCGGCGCTGTTGTTGTATCGGCTTGGCCGGCTGCCCTCCGACCGCGCGTCCATCGTTCAGGTGAGGCTCGGGGAGGCCTTTGGGTGATCGCCTGGGTTATTGCCGGGCTGCTGGGTATGGCGACGGGTCTGCGCATCGGGTGGGTGCTCGTCCACAAGCAATCCCCGGTCAGCACCGGAATGATTGTCGCCCTGGGAAGCCTGGCACTGGTATCGGCGCTGAACTGGGAACCGCTGACGATCTTGGTGGACAGCTCGCTGGGTTGGCCCAACATCTCGGTAGCGCTGAGCCAGGCCGCCTTGACGGCTTGCGCGGCCGGCAGTTGCGTGATGATCACGAGCATGTCCGCCAGCCGTACCGCGGTGGCCAACAAGCGATGGGCGCGCTGGCAGTACCTGGCCGCCACCGTGATTGGCGGCGCGAGCCTCGCGGTGTTCTTCTCCCGTGGCCGGCAGCCGGAGATGACCCCTCGTGAATTTCTGAAGCGCGATCTGGGTGGATTTGCATCCGGCACGGCCTGGTTGGTCCCCATGCTGTACATCGCGGTGGCCCTGTCGGTGGTGCTGTGGGCGGGGATGGCCTATTCGAATCGGACCCGGCGCGGTCGTGCCCTTTTCCTTTTCACTGTCGGGATCAGTCTCCTTGTACTGGCAGTGCTGGTGGTGGCGGGCGTCGCGGTGGCCCAGTCCGAATATGTCACCATCGGTACCGCGGCCACATTGATCGGCTGTGCGATGGCGATGGTGGCAGTGGGCGCGCTGCTACCAACATTTGAAACCTGGCTGGTCGCGCGACGCGAGATGTTTGTGCTGGCCCCGTTGTACAAGGACCTGAAGAAGCGCCAGCCGGACGCCGCGATTGGTGTGCGGCCCCGTGGGCCTTTGGCCTTCCAGGTGGCGGACCGCATGGCCTATATCTCGGACGCGCTCTTCCTGGAGGCGATGCATGCCCAGGGCCTCGACCCCGAATCAGAGGGTGAGGGCGATATCGAGCTGGGTGTGGAGCCCGTCAAACTCGATGTGCTTCCCGCGGCGCAGGCTCATGCCGTAGTGAAATGGGTTCTCACCGAAGGTGATCCGAAGGAAAACTTCCCAGGCCCGGAATGGCTACACCAGCCTGACGGATACTCCGATCGCGAATGGATTCTCGCGATCGCTACCGAGTACCGCAGGCTGGTGCGTGCCGAACATCGTTCTTGAGTTGTAAAGTCCCGTCCCGCTGTGCGTCCCCCGCCGGCTCGACGAGCGGTGAACGCCAAACTGGCCGGTCCTTCCCCGAGTGGACCGGCCAGACAAGCGGTGGACTAGCTGTCGAGACCCTCTTTGCGACGGTATTCGTCGACGGTTTGGGTAATACGATCCTGCGCCTCGACGGACAGACCGACGGTGCGGGCCGCGATCCGGCGAACGCCCTCGTCGCGCATGTTCGCGAGCCAGGTCAGCTCCTGATCGAGCTTCTCGTAGTACTCGTCATCGGTGAAGTACGCCGGCTTGATGCGGAAAAAGTTCGCGAGAGCCTTCATGGTCGCCGACGACGGGTTGGTGCGGTTACCCGACCGCAGCTGCGACAGGTACGGGGCGGACATCGTGATGCCCTCGGACCGCAGGGCCGCGATCACCTCGGCAGAGGTGTGGGGGCCACGCCCGGGCGGATACACGGTGTCGAACAACCGATTCAAACGTGCGGTGAACGTGGTGCTCATCGAGCCTTACCTCCACAAACAGATAAAGTTGCTAATTCGGGGGACGTATTTGCTGCCCATCGTAACCTTAGTTTTGCCTGTAGCCAAGCGCAA
This sequence comes from Mycobacteroides abscessus ATCC 19977, assembly GCF_000069185.1. Lineage (NCBI taxonomy): Bacteria > Bacillati > Actinomycetota > Actinomycetes > Mycobacteriales > Mycobacteriaceae > Mycobacteroides > Mycobacteroides abscessus. The sequence goes on from NC_010397.1 coordinate 116,115, forward strand.
CCACCAAGTTTGACTACGGTGGACACGATGTTCGGTTATCCAAACGTGCTAGCTCAGGAACATCTGTGCAGCGTCCAATATTCAGGACGATCTGGGAATCTTCGTTCTCAGGCAAATGATTGATAAATCCCCAGTGCGACGGCGCCCAGGCTCCGGCGGGAGCCGTGCGGAGTGATCGCATTCGTTTCCTAAGTCTGCCGGGCTCGGTACCCGGCGCTATAACCTGCTGAGTTGCTACTCGCACCAAAACCGCACTTTCTGCGCGCACGCCTCGCTGACCTGGCACGATGTCACGCCCGTGACGATAACGGCAGCTTGCGATTCTGGTGTGAATCGCCGCGCATAGGTAACGTTTTAATAATGGAACGGTGACCGCAAGTGGGGCCTCCAGCAGGGCATCCCCTCTGACCAGCGGTAAATCGACACCCATCGACTGTGAGGAAGATCACAGCAACTGTCCAAGGCTGAAAGGCGTGCCACTGCCATCTAAGACAACCCCGGCGCGCCGATCAAGATCATTCCGATCGGGAAGATCGTGGCGCGGCCCGGCTCGTTCCTGTGTGTGTGTGACCCGTGTGTCGGATGTATCCGGGCCACTCCCGGGAAGGGGGCCGTGTCAGCGCACGGGATGTCTGGGGTGGGGCGTGGACACCGGGAGATCCGCCGACAGTCGCTGGCGGGCGGAGCGGTGGTCCGCTCGGTCCCCTCGCGTAGGCGCTGAGAAACAGCCAGGGATGGTCGCCAGAAGGGCGCGTCGGACAGCACCGGCAGTCGCTGGTTTCCTGGCCCCGTTTGCGTCGTTCCCATGCGGGCTCCGCAGGGCTCCCGATGGGGCGGTGGCCGCAGGCAGCGGGGCGGGTACTCGTCGACGGCGGCCGCACCGCGAACAGTGCTCGGATACGTCGCGTGCGAGGTGAGGAGAACGACGCCGGGGCCGGTGGCGTCGTGCTGCCGCCAGGAACCTACCGACGTACCCGGGAGCTAGTGATGTGGTAGTTGCTGGCGGACCCTGTCCTGGTGCTGCCCACGGACCAAGGCGCCGTGTGTGTACCGCGCCGCATGGTGGCCCGGGATCTCAAAACCGCTATGCGGCAAGCAGCATTGCCAATACTGCCGTGTCCGGGTCGCTGATGGGATCGATACCGACCCGGCTCACCACCGAAGTGACCGTGCCGTCCGACTCTGCCTCCACCCAGGCGGCCCGATGGTCCAAGCCCAGATGCGGTATTCCGGGTAGGAGGAGGCAACCGGACGCCGCGCCTAGGCATTCCGGCAGTGTCGGATTGGTTTCCGACGGAGGGTGGAGCATGAGCAGCGCCGGCGGCTGATGCTCTGCGAAACGCCCAGGGGCGACTGCCGATTCACCAAGGACCGTGCCTTCGGCGATGACCAAGCCCACCATGCCGGGTGCCGGGTCGTCCGGTAGGTCTTCACGGGCGCCAAAAATCGTTGTGGTGGAGAGTAATCCGGGCAGGGTGGCGATGCGTACCGTCACGATCAGCAGCTGCATCCATTCCTTCGTGGAATCAGGCCACCGGCCGCACACCACAAACCCTCTGAGTGATCCGCCCGCATGGAAGGGCGCGATCTCGATCGGCTGATCGGAACTGGTCGCCATATCTGCCACGCTCACAATCACTCTGACATCACTACCAGTATTGCGCGACGCTGCTTACTTCAGAATTACCATGCGCGGAATCACCCCGCAATCGCTAGCGGACACGCCGAAAAATGCGTGGGCCCCGGATTCGCAAGCGAACCCGGGGCCCAAGCGGTGCGTGAGATCAGCCGAAGATCAGGCCCGACGTCTTGGTGGTGGCCGCGGTGTAGCGGTCCTGCACGTCGGCCCAGTTGACCACGTTCCAGAATGCCTTCACGTAGTCGGCCTTGACGTTCTTGTACTGAAGGTAGAAGGCGTGCTCCCACATGTCGACCTGGAGCAGCGGGATGATGCCCAGAGGGACATTGGCCTGCTGGTCGTACAGCTGGAAGGTCAGCAGCTTCTGTCCGAGGCTGTCGTAACCGAGCACGGCCCAGCCCGAGCCCTGCAGACCGTTGGCCGCGGCGGTGAACTGTGCCTGGAACTTGTCGAACGAACCGAACTGATCGTCGATGGCGGCGGCCAGATCGCCGGTCGGCTTGTCACCGCCGTTGGGGGACAGGTTCTTCCACCAGATCGAGTGGTTCACGTGGCCGCCGAGGTGGAACGCCAGGTTCTTCTCGTTGAGGAAGATCGCGGCGTGGTCGCCCTTTTCGCGGGCCTCCTCCAACTTGGCAACAGCGTCGTTAACACCCTTGACGTAGGTCGCGTGGTGCTTACTGTGGTGCAGCTCGTTGATCTGTCCCGAGATGTGGGGCTCCAGCGCTCCGTAGTCATAGTCCAAATCGGGCAGTGTGTACTCAGCCACGAGATTCCTTTCCGCTTGCGTCGTAATCGCTCGTATCTGCGTTATCGGCAGATCTATCCAACAGAAGACACGGCTAAACCTCTTCGAACCGGAGTGCCGGCCTACCGATTCAACCCTGCTCTATTGCGCAACGCGCCGCAAGGACGCAGGCATCCCCGATTTGGTTACCGAATGTGTGCGAAATGGCCGGAGTGCCGGCCGGCAGTTAGACCAGGATGAGAAACGCGAGACCGGCCGCGAGGATGAGGGCGATGATCAGGGCGCGAAAGGCCGCGACACGATACGAGGTGTTGTAGCAGCGAGGAGTCAACTGCCAGCCGGAAGTGGACATGGGTTCGTGTCCTGCCGACTGTGCTGTCATCGCCGCCCTCCTGCCACTCTCTGCAAGTACCTCCACGGTGAGATGAGTCACAGCACCTCGCGTGTGACGGTCATCATAGCTCCAAATCGCGGTGCGCGAAAATTCACCCAGCGTGTACCTGGAAACCCCAGCTCGACCAGCAAATTGGGCACCGCGGGCGGCGTACCATCGAGTCCATGGCTTCTTGGGTGGATAACGTTCGCGATCAGATCTTGGGGCGAATCGAAGATGGGCTCAAACCGGGAAAGTCGGCAATCGTCGCCGAGGATGCGGCATTGCCTGGGCGCGCGACACCGATTCGGGTGTCCGGCACGCACTTCGTCAACGGCCACACGACAGTGCCGCCGTTCCCGGACGGATGTGAGCTCGCGGTGTTCGGGGAGGGGTGCTTCTGGGGCGCCGAACGCGGCTTCTGGAAGCTTCCCGGCGTCTACTCCACCGCAGTGGGCTACGCCGGGGGATACACGCCCAACCCCACGTATGAAGAGGTGTGCTCGGGGCGGACCGGCCACGCGGAGGTGGTGCTGGTGGTGTTCGACCCTCGAGAGGTGACCTACGGGCAGCTGCTGGTGCAGTTCTGGGAGAGCCACGACCCGACTCAGGGGATGCGCCAAGGGAACGACCGCGGAACCCAGTACCGGTCCGTGATCTATACGACCAGTGAGGGGCAGGCAGTCCAGGCCGCCGAGAGCGCCGCACGGTACGAGGCTGCCCTGGCCGATGCCGGATATGGGGCGATCACCACCGAGATCGCGCCATTGAACGGGCCCGTCGGACACGCGTCGCGGACGTTTTTCTACGCCGAGGAGTATCACCAGCAGTACCTGGCCAAGAACCCGAATGGGTACTGCGGGCTCGGCGGGACCTCGGTTTCCTGCCCCATTGGGTTGGACGTGCCGCCCGGCGGCCCGGCCGAGGCGTGAGCTATCCCACGGGTGTGGCAGTGAATTCGCTAACTCTGCACACGCAGTGCTACGGTTCCCCGTCGCGAGCGCCGCTGGGCCGCATCGTGGAGTCCTGGCCAGCGCAAATGCAAATGAGCACCCTGTGGTTTGTGGATCAACCTGTGGATAGTGTGGATAAGCCGACATTGCTGTGGCGTGCGTCACACCACGAAAAGTTGCGGGCGCCGCGCGTGTCATGCCGATCGAGTGACAGGAATGAACGATGAGCTTCCCTACTGGTGACGACGTGCCACAGGTCGGCATCGACGAGATTTCGGCCGCGCTGAGTCTTGGTGTCAAGTTGCTTGACGTTCGTGAGGACGACGAGTGGGCGGCCGGGCACATCGAGGGCGCGCAACATATACCGCTCGGCGATGTGCCCTCCCGAATGGACGAGCTCGACCCGGATGCGCCGCTATGGGTGATCTGCCACGCCGGAGGACGTTCTCAGCGTGCCGCCGCATACCTGAACCGCAATGGTTTCGACGTCAGCAACGTCTCGGGAGGCATGCTGGCATGGGTTCAGGCAGGTAAGCCGACTATCAGCTGATTTCCTGGCGATCGGGCTCGTACGCGGGCTTCAGCGCACTACTCGCTGCCGGTTACTCCCGTAGGCCGTTACGCTGGACGAATGATCCAGGTGTGCTCCCGCTGCGGGACCCAGTGGAACGTGCGTGAGCAGCGTCGATACTGGTGCCCACGATGCCGGGGCACTCTGCTTGAGCCGGGCATGACCGCCCCGCCGCGGCCCGCCGCGTCCATGTCACGCCCGCCCGTCGGGGCACCCGCGCCCGCCGGCAAGTATTGGGTTCCGCCGACTCAGCAGGGCCCCGTGGCAACGCCTGCGGGACGTCCACAGGCGCGTCCCACCCGGCTGCCCGCGGGATATCGATGGATTGCCGTGCGTCCCGGATCGCCCCCGGCGCCGGCCCGCCGACGTCGTCCGCTCGGGCCGACGCCGCGCTACGCGTATATCCCTCGCTGGGGTCTGGTCGACCACATCGAGCCGACCGGATCGTCACGCCAAGGGATAGCCGGGGGTGCTGTCCCCAGCCGGATACTCGACAGGCTCCTGCTGGCCACAATCATCACCCTGGCAATCACTTCATGTACGCATTTTCTTCGATATGCGTTGATGGTCTACAACCGCGGTGCACTGATCCCGCGGTTCGTCGCCAGTGCGTCAAACGGGCTAGTCCTGATCAGCGTGGCGCTTGCCTTCGCGGTTATGGCGGCCACCGCGTGGTTCCTGACGGACTGGATGATCGCGCGCCGTGCAGAAACCTATCGTGACCTGGGGTTCGACGATCCGCGCAGCCCATGGGAGATTCGGGTGCTGTGCCTGCTACCGATCGCGAACATCGTGGGTATACCGCTACTTCTCCTGGAGCTCGCCAAGATCGAGAACCGTTGGTATCGGCAGTACCGGAACATTATGTGGTGGACGGTTCTGTGGGCGGCGACGTGGCTGCTGGCCCTGGTGACGTGGGTGGTCCGCGATTCGGTGACAGTGCAGGGCATCGCGGACAACGCGCTCTTCACGGCCATCGATTACGCGGTCGCGGCGGTCGCGGCCTGGAGGCTTCGTCGCGTGTACGAGGGCTTCACAGCACCGGAAGGACATCACCGCGCGGTGCGCTGGCTGGCGGTGGAATCCCCGCAGGGGCCGGTGCCGCTGGATGCCGACCGTCCGGACGTGCCGCCGACACGCGACGCCAATTCCGGCGCTGCGGTTGAACCAGTGGGCACGGAACCGGCAGCATTGGATCGTGACCGAGTCGTCGGAGCCTGGTGAGGATGAGGCCCATGCACGGGGAGCCGACGGTATAGACGGCAGGGGCGAACGCCATCCGTTCGTCGTCGCGCATCGGGGCGCGTCGGCGGACCGGCCCGAGCACACTCTTGCGGCGTATGAGCTTGCCCTCGAAGAGGGGGCCGACGGAGTCGAGTGCGATGTGCGCCTCACCCGGGACGGACAGCTGGTGTGTGTGCATGACCGCAGAGTCGACCGCACCTCGGACGGGACCGGGTTGGTCAGTGAGATGACACTGAGCCAGCTGCGCGCATTGGATTTCGGCAGCTGGCATCCGGGGGGTGCCGAGGCAGAGACGGGCACGGGGCTGCTGACTCTCGAGGAACTGGTTTCCCTGGTACTCGACTGGAACCGCCCGGTGAAGTTGTTCATCGAAACCAAGCACCCGGTCCGGTACGGGTCGTTGGTCGAGAACAAGGTGCTCGCGCTGCTCCACCGGTTCGGCATTGCGGCACCGGCATCGGCCGATATGTCACGGGCGGTGGTCATGTCGTTCTCGGCCGCCGCGGTATGGCGCATCCGGCGTGCGGCTCCGATGCTGCCCACCGTGCTCCTCGGCGAGACCTCCAGGTATCTCGGCGGCAGCGCGGCTACCACTGTGGGGGCGACGGCGGTAGGACCGTCGATAGCCACCCTGCGTGAGCATCCGGAGCTGGTGGACAGGGCGGCGGCCCAGGGCCGCGCGACATACTGCTGGACGGTGGATCACTACGAAGATGTCGAATTCTGCCGGAGCATCGGTGTCGCCTGGATCGCCACCAACCACCCGGGCCGCACCAAGTCCTGGTTGCAGCGAGGGCTTACCGGTACCACGTTGTAACCAAATTTCTCGCGCATTCGCTGTCGGTGCGGCACCGCGCGCTCATAATCACCACTGTGGGCGCCGGCGAGATGACGTTCGGTCAGGAGTACCGATTCGCGACGCGCGCGCTCACGGTCACTCGCAACCTGGTGCCGCTCAAAATCGCGATCGGACTGCTGTGCCTGTCGATTGTGGTGTTGGGGACACTCATCCAGTTCCACCCGCTGGGACCGCATGGGTTGTGGCCGAGGCTTATTCACGGTGTGCTGGTGGCGTCCGCACTTGTGGTCGGGATGTGCTGGGTTGTGCTGCCCTGGCCCAGGCGGCGTGTGGCGATCGCATTCGTCTGGTGGGCCGACATCTCGATGGTCGTCGGAGCCTGCACGCTGTCGGCACCCGCATCGCGACTGGGCGCCCTCGCGCATATGGGCCTGATCGGAGTTTTCGCCGCGTTTCTGCTGGGATGGCGAGTGTTGGCGGTGCACTGCGTCTTCGCGACGGTCGCGATCTTCGGCCTCATGGGCTGGAACGTCCGACTCGGCGAGGCGACGTGGTTCGATCAGTACGTCTACAGTGCGCCCGCACTGTCCTCGGTTGTCCTGCTACCCATCATTATTCAGGTCGTCGTCGAGGGCGGTAGACGCTCCCTGAAGGCTATATCGCTTGCTGCGCATCAAGATCCGCTGACCGGGCTATTGAACCGTCGTGGCGTACAGGTGGCGCTGAGCTCCCTGCTGTCCGGGCAGCGGGCAACCCGAATTGTCGCGGTGGTGCTCGTCGACGTGGACGAGCTGAAAGAGCTCAACGACAGGCTGGGGCACGACGCCGGAGACGAATCCATCCGCGCCGTCGCGGCAATGCTGGCCACCACGACCCGGGCCAGTGATCTCACCGCGCGTATGGGCGGCGATGAGTTCATGGTGGTGGGCTTCTTCGACCATGCCGATGAGGCGACAGGCCTCATCGAACGCATCGGGGCCAGGCGATTCGGCATCGGTCCACACCGGGCCAGCGTCAGCATGGGATCTGCCATGCGATCCACCAGCGTGGCCGGCTTCGACTTCGAGTCGCTGCGCCGGGCGGCGGATGAGGAGCTGCGGGGAGCAAAGATCGAGCGCCGCAACGGCTTTCACGCGGTTCCCTAGTGCAGGTAGCTCACGGGCAAGGTGGCCGTCAAGAACCTGCGGGCATCGAATTCGTCCACGTAGGGAGCTAACGCAGCGTCGGGTTCCAAACCGTACCGGTCCGCCAGCTCCCGGCCGGTGGTGGTCTTTGCCAGCCACCCGTGCCCGGATAGCCACTCGCTGGATCTTGTTCGCTCCTCGTATCCGCGTGTCAGCTCCGAAGCGTTGAAGGCTTCCGCGGCGAGGGCGTCGCGAACGTCTGCCCACGACTGGCCGGACGGCGAGATACCGTCGGTGTCGGTCGCGATGGTGCTGCCCAGCGCGGACATCTCGATGATCCGCTCGAACAGCGCGTCATGGCTCGGTCCGGGCAGGTGGGAAATGAGCGCCTCGGCGAGCCACGCGGTGGGCAGATCGGGATCGAACCCCGCCGCCGTCAGGTCGGACTGCCACGGCCCGCTCAGGAAGGTGGCGACCTGCCGCCGTGCGGTGCGCGGTATCGCCCCTACCGACGCGAGCACACCGTCCTTGAACTCCAGTAATTCCGGATAATCGATCTCGAAGACGGTGACCCCGGCGGGCCAATCCAGCCGGTAGGCGCGGGTGTCCAATCCTCCGGCCAGAAGCACCACCTGGGTGGCTCCGGACTGCGCAGCGGCCAGCAGAGCGTCGTCATAGTGACGGGTCATGACGGCCCGGCAGCGCGCGAGGAAAAGCGTGCGCCCGGTCGCGGAACCGCTGGACGGATGTGCCCGGGCCGTCTCCAGCAGCGCCAGTGCATAGGGGTCGTCGGAGCCGAGGACGAGGCGTTCGGCGAAGGAGTCGACGAACAGTGGTTCGGGCCGGCCCGACTCGATAGCACGGGAAGCAGTCAGCGTCAGTTGAATTTGCCTACCGCGGAACAACGTTTGCACCGCCTTTCGCCATGCCGTCACTGAGTGATGTGCTCTGGATACCGATGAGAGATTATCCGAAAGCAACCCGGCAAACGTACGGGTTCACGGCCGGAAATAGAGATGTCCCCCACCCCTGCCGGGTGGGGGACATCGTGTTGACGTGCTTAGAGCGCGCCGCCCGCGGCTGGCGGCGCGGTGGGGTCGCTCTCCACAACCGAGATCTCGCGCGCCACGAACTCCTCGAGATCGAAGTAGTTGTCTCCGGCCCGCTCCGCGACCGTGAGCAGGGTGTCCATGAGCGCGACCTCTTCGACCTGTTCCTTGAGGAACCACTGCATGAACTGCTCGCCGATGTAGTCGCCCTCGTCCCGTGCGGTGCGTGCCAGTTGTGTGACCTGCTCGGTAACGGTCTGCTCCTGGGCCAGCGCGAGCGCCAGCGGTTCGCGTGGCGCGGTGAACCCATTGGTCACCGCCCCCACCGGGGGGATTTCGACGGATACGCGCCGGTCGATCAGGTACCGGACGATCATCATCGCATGGTTGCGCTCTTCAACCGCCTGCTTGTAGAAATGCGCGGCGAGCTGCGGGAGATCGGCATCATCGAAATAAGCGGCAATCGCAATGTATTGCTGCGATGCCGTGAACTCGTGGCCGATCTGGTCATGAAGAAGCGCGTTGAATTTCGTTTTTGGGGTGTCGGTCGCGGTCATAAATTTGACAATAGGCCAGGTCAGAGCCCGTGTCACCCAAGGTGAGCCTTAATGAGGTTACCTTCACCTAAGTAATTGAAGAGTGTTGCGCAAGCTAATTGGTTAATTCTTAACTTAGCCAAAGTTAATTTGTCTCCAGTCCGCAATTGGGAATGGCCGTGCGCAAAATTGTCAGAGTGCGCCGCCGGCCGCTGTGGGCGCGGTGGGATCCGGGCTGACGGGACGAGCCAGTTCCCGGGCGACGAAGTTTTCCAGGTCGAATAGGTCGTGGTCGGCGCGTTCGGCGACCGTGAGCAGGGTGTCCATGAGCGCGACCTCTTCGACCTGTTCCTTGAGGAACCACTGCATGAACTGCTCGCCGTAGTAGTCACCCGCCGAGCGTGCCGCGCGGGCGAGTTCGGTCACTTGATCGGTGACGCGCTTTTCTTGTTCGAGTGCGAGGGCGATGGGCGCGCGCGCGTCGGCGAATTCGGTAACCACGGCGTCAACCCCGGGGATCGTGATGGCTACGTTCTTGTCGATGAGGTAGCGGATGATCATCATCGCGTGATTGCGCTCCTCGACCGCCTGCGCGTAGAACCGTTTGGCCAGCTGTGGCAGATCGGCATCGTCGAAATAGACCGCGATGGCGATGTACTGCTGGGACGCAGTGAACTCGTTGCGGATTTGATCGTGCAACAGTTCGAGGAACGGCGAGGAGGTACGCGCATGGAGATCGGTGGTAGCCACCTTGAAAAGCCTAGTGCGTCAAGGGGTCGGTGTGGCCGGGTCGGGTAAGAGGTCTGCGGGAATTTGTTGGCCGGTACGCAGGGCGTCGAAAAGGCGGGATGACGCGTCCTGATCCCAGGTGACGATGTCGCCCGCCCAATTTTCGGAGAACGATCCGATGGGCATCGTCAAGTTCTGCACGGAACCTGCTAGTGCCCAGCCCAATTGGGCCAGGTTCCAGCTGTGGTCGCCCTCGGCGAGGGTGATCGCGTCGGCGGTCGATGTGGCCACTGGATACCAGCGAAAGGGATTGGCCCACACTGCCGGACTACTCACCCGGTGGAAGAGTGCGCTCATGAAGGCACGCTGATGCGTCATGCGATCCAGATCTGCCCGGGGCGTAGCGCGGCTGCGTACGTACCCAAGTGCACTGGGCCCGTTGAGTATCTGGCAACCCGGCGTCAGATCGATACCGGCCAGGGGGTCTTGGATGGGCTCATCCAGACACATCGAGACACCGCCGATCGCATCGACCACCGAGGCGAAGCCGTTGAACCCGATTTCCGCGTAGTGATCTATGCGCAGACCAGTGGCCTCTTCCACTGTTCGGGTGAGTAGCGCCGGGCCGCCGAGCGAATACGCGGCATTGAGTTTGTTGCTGCCGTTCTCGGGGATCGAGACGTAGGAGTCTCGGGGCAGCGACACCATGGTGGCCGCCCCGCCGTCGTAGAACGCCGGTATGTGCACCAACAGAATGGTGTCCGTGCGGCCGTCGCCGATATCGCCCCCGGTGGCCAGCTGGGTCTCCTGATCAGGAGTGAGACCCTGGCGGCTGTCGGAGCCGACCAGAAGCCAGTTGGTTCCGCTGCCGGTCGCCGGACGATCCGGGTAGTCCTTGAGCGCGTCGACGTGATGTAGCCGTCCGTCGAGCCAGAGGGCCGTACCGATCACGCCGCAGAACCCAAGCAGCATGAGCGTCATGGCGAAAACAACGATGCGCCGTATCCACAGACCCCAGCGCCGCGTGCGTGGGGTGCGTGTGGGTGGTGGTGGCGCCGCGGGTGGCCGTCGAGGACGGGTATCGCGTACGGACGAGCGTGGTGGTGGCTGCGCGCGTCGTGCCGGTGGACCGGGCTGTCGCGGCGGACTGACCGGCGGCGGTGTGGGCGGCAACGGACGCCGGCGGATGACCTGGCTGTCCTCCCGCCGATCGGGGCGCCGACCGCGGAAGGGAACGGTGGGTTCGGTCATCGCGGATGTCCCATGAGATGAGGCTAATGGAGCCAGCCCAGGTGATCCCGGAGCAACGCGTACCCGACAAAGGCCACGGTGTCGATCACGCCATGGGCGACTACCAGGGGCCATAGCCTTCCGGTGCGGTGCCAGACGTATCCGAAGACCACGCCCATCGCCAGGTTGCCGACGCCTGCCGAGACACCCTGGTACAGGTGGTAGCAACCACGCAGCAGTGCCGACGACACGATGGCGGCCGCCGTTCCGTAGCCCAGCTGGTGCAGGCGCGTCTGGAGGTAGGCGATGACCACGACCTCCTCGGCCCAGCCGTTTGCGAATGCGGACAGCACCAGCACCGGTAACCGCCACCAGGTGTCATCGAGAGACGCGGGGATGACCTGAACGCTCATGCCCATCCAGCGCGCACCGACGTACAAGGCAAGCCCGGGAAGTCCGATGAGCGCGGCCAGCCCCAACGCGCCCAAGCCGTCAGCACGCCAGCGCCAGCGGCCCAGCCCGACTGAAGATGGGCGAAATCCACTGCGCCACAACAGATAAACCGCGAGTGCCCCCCATGCGACCAGCCGGGTGATCGATACCAGATTCAATCCCAGGTCGATGAGACTGAGTTCGGCACGGCGCGGATTCAGCGCGACCCTCTGGCCGGAAAGTCCCATCAGCACGGCCGATGCGAACTGCAGGATGGCACTGAATGCGCTCATCCCGAAGCTGATGGCCAGCACAATCGCGATCTCGAGGCGGATTGTGCGCGCTGACATCTCCGATTCGGCCACGGCGCTCATTCTGGCTGGTATTGGTGGAAGAGTGTCCGATGTGGTGAGCATTGCGCGTTACGTGGCCGCACCTGACGGGGTGCGGCTGAGCGTGACGGTGTCGGGTACCGGACCGTCACTGGTGTTGGTGCACGGCAGTTTGCAATCCGGTTCGAGCTGGGCCGGTGTCGTCTCTGAGCTCGAGAGTGACTTCACCTGTTTCGCCGTCGACCGGCGCGGACACGGTGCGAGTTCGGACGCTGAGGAACACAGCCTGCAGCGTGAGGCCGACGATGTCATCGCGGTCGCCGCGGAGGTCGGTCCCGACGCGGTGATCGTGGCGCATTCGTACGGAGCCGTCGTCGTATTGGAGGCCGTACGTCGCGGCGCGGACGTGGCAGCTGTTGTGCTCTACGAACCGCCGCTGCCGATTTCAGAGCGAGTGGCTAGTGCGAATCGGGACGCGAGTGCCGCGTTGCGCGGTCGATCCACGGTGGTCACCCGGGAATGGATGGCTGTGAATCGATCCGTCGAGTCGATCGGCGAGTACACGCGGGCGGCGACTCCGATGTACCTGCTGGAAGGCGCGAATTCGCCGCCTCAGTTTCGGGATCCGGTGGGCTACCTGGCTCGTCGCGTTCCTGGAGTACGAGTGAAAGAGCTTGTTGGGCAGGACCATTTCGCGCACCGCGAGGCGCCCGCGGTGTTCGCCCAGGCGCTCCGCGAACTGTTGCTGAGCTAGATCTTGCGGGCGCGTAGCCCGTTGAGGAACGGGCAGCCTGCCAGGATGCGCAGGGCTTGGCTCAGTCCGGCGGTGTCGTTGACGGGCTCATTGAACGGCAGCCGTACATCGTGATCGCTCTCGGCACCCTCCACGCGCAGCTGGATGCCGTAGCGGTCGATGCCGAGCAGGCGTACCTCCCCGTGTTGCAAGTTCAGTGGCAACCGCCTGGCCAGCCGCTCGACCAGATCGCGGTGGTCGTGGTCGATATGGGAGAGCCATCCCGCCTCGAGCGCACAGAAGGGATCCGGGCGCGCGCTCAGCAGGGCCGAGACGTCCACCGATTCGGCTCCCGTGGAATCGGCGACGACGACGGATTCCACGGTCAGACACAGCAGTACCGAGCCCGGCTCGGTGCGTAGTCGCATATCGGTGCGGATGTCCAGTAGGGCGGGGTCGGGGATGCGGCTGGCGATGACATCGACGATGCCGCGGGCTTCCCGGTCGGAGGCGGCTACCACGTTGCCGCGCACCCAGACCAGCGATCTGACCGGTTCGCGCAGCGGAAGCGGCGCTTGATCCGTGAGTTCCAACAGCGCGGGCATGCCCGCGGAGCCTGCCGCGACCACCGTCGCCGCGATGGCGCTATCGGAGGGGACCGCGACGGCGAAGGTGCCGTCGTCGAACAGGTGGTGCAGTGAGGTCCCGACCACGTCGGCTCCAGCGACGGCGAGGGTCGAGCTCGCGGCCCGTGCGCAAGCCGAGCGCACGCGCTCGGCGGTGGTGGGCGGTGCTGCAGTCATGGCGACCTCTTCCTGACGATCCGGCGAACTGAGGTAAGCCTAAGTTAACAACGGACTGTGGAGAGTGCAAGGGACAGCTGTGCCGCAGCCTGTGTCGGGGGTTCGCCCGGCGATCGAGCGCCTAAGGTTTGAAGTGTGCAGCGCATCACTTATCTGGGTCCGGAAGGCACGTTTTCGGAGGCCGCAATGATCACGCTGCGTACGACGGGGCGCATTCCCGGTTCATCGGAGGTGGAGCCGGTTTCGGTGGCCAGTGCCCGCGAGGCGTTGGTGCAGGTCCAGGCCGGTGACGCCGACTATGCGTGCGTCCCGATCGAGAGTTCGCTGGAGGGGCCGGTGGTCCCCACGCTGGACACTCTGGCGGTAGGTGCGCCGTTGCAAATTTTCGCCGAGACGGTGCTGCCGGTGTCCTTCACCATCGCGGTGCGCCCGGGCACCGCGGCCGGGGATGTAAAGACCGTCGCAGGGTTCCCGATTGCCGCCGCGCAGGTTCGCGAGTGGCTGGCCACCAATCTGCCGGACGCGGAGCTGGTCGCCGCGAACTCGAACGCGGCGGCCGCCGAGGATGTGAAGGCCGAGCGGGCCGATGCCGGTGTGTGCACGGAATGGGCCGCACAGCGTCTGGGGTTACACGCCCTGGCCAGCGGAGTGGTGGACGAAGCTCATGCGCACACGCGCTTTGTGCTGGTGGGGCGGCCGGGGCCACCGCCGGCGGCCACCGGGGCGGACCGCACCTCGGTGGTACTGGGGCTGGGAAACGTGCCCGGTGCCCTTGCCGCCGCCATGAATGAGTTCGCGATCAGAGATATCGACCTGACGCGGATTGAGTCCCGGCCCACCCGCACCGGGCTCGGCACGTACCGGTTCTTCCTGGACTGCGTGGGCCATATCGACGACATCGCCGTCGGCGAGGCACTCAAGGGCCTGCATCGGCGTTGTGAGGATGTGCGGTATTTGGGATCGTGGCCACGAGGGACCACAGCACCTACCGGCGCCAACCCGCCGGTACTGGACGAAGCGTCGGGATGGCTCGCCGAGACGCGGGAAGGGAGGCTGCGATGAGCGGTCGCCTTGTCTTGGTCAGGCATGGACAGTCCTACGGAAATGTGGAACGCCGGCTGGACACCAAACCACCGGGTGCGGCGCTGACCGAACTGGGGTTGCAACAGGCACGTTTGTTTGCCAAACGGTACGAGGAGCATGCGCCCGCAGTGCTGGTGCATTCGGTGGCGGTGCGTGCCGTGCAGACGGCGGCCGGAATCGCCGAACACCTTGGGGTGCAGGCGGAGCAGATCGAGGGGCTGCACGAGGTCCAGGCCGGCGAGTTGGAGGACCGCACCGATCTGGAAGCGTTTGCGGTCTTCGATCGCACCTATGAGCGTTGGCATTTTGGCGATCTGGACGCCCGGATGCCCGGCGGCGAATCCGCGCAGGACGTGTTCGACAGGTATCTGCCCGCGGTCGCGGATCTGCGGCTACGGCACCTGGAGAACGACGCGTCGACGGGCGATGTGGTGATCGTCAGTCATGGGGCGGCGATTCGTTTGGTGGCCGCGGCTCTTGCCGGAGTGGATCCGGGCTTCGCGGTCAATCGGCACCTGCGCAATGCGGAAGCCGTTGTGCTGGCCCCGGTTACCGATGGACGGTGGAGTTGCGTGCATTGGGGCGACGCGGTGGCACCCTTCCCGCATCAAGAGGCCGCCAGTGCCGAAGAGCTGGCGCAGTCGGCCGACCCGATGGGCTAGACCGCCAGCTGGCTTTCGCTATCACAGTCACATTGCGCGGCAATGCAATCGATGACGAGGCTGTGCCGCAACACGTACTGGCCGTCGCAGTCGCGGTCCGTGCATTCGGCATGACGAGAGGAATGCACGATCAGGGTGCCGTGACAGTGGTCGATGTCCCGGAGGCAATCGCGACAGTCCACACCGCAGCTGATGGCATGCCGCCAGTCGGGTGTTTTCCTCATACCTCTGTTGTAACACCGGATACCGACAAGTCGGCGTAACCGCGCGGGGTCCGCTCCCTGTCTGTTTGATCTTCCGGCTGGCAGGAGGCGCACCCATCACTTGCGGCGCAGGCGTGCTCCGAGATTGGTCTTGGCCAAATCGATGAGCTCGTCGCCACGCCCGGACAGCAGCGTTCGGGTGGCCCACAATGAGAATCCCGCAACTTGCGCGGCGGTGATGGTCGGGGGAATCGACAGCTCCTGGCGCGCGGTGAGAACCTCCACGAGCACGGGCCCGGGGTGGTCAAAGGCTTCCGAAAGGGCGCCGTCCAGCTGGTCGGGGCGCTCGACCCGGAGCCCATGGATCCCGAGAGCCTTTGCGACATCTGCAAACACCGGATTATCCAGGGCGGTACCGTAATTGACGATACCGGCGGCCTTCATTTCGAGCTCGACAAAGCTGAGCGCACCGTTGTTGAAGACGACCATTTTGACCGGCAGTTGGGACTGGGTCAGCGTGATGAGGTCGCCGAGCATCATGGTGAGACCACCGTCACCGGAGAGGGTGACAATCTGGCGATCGCGATGCGATGCCTGTGCGCCGATCGCTTGGGGTACGGCATTCGCCATGCTGCCGTGGTTGAACGAGCCGAGCAATCGGCGCCGGCCGTTCATCGACAGGTATCGCGCCGCCCAGATCACGGGTGTGCCGACATCGGCGATGAAGACCGCGTCGTCGGCCGCCAGCTCGTCGATTCGGCGGGCGACAAGCTCGGGACGCACCGGCGTCTGGTTGCGGTCGTCCACGGCCAAGCGATCGAGCTGAGCTCGTGTGCGTGTGTAGTTCTCTCTGGCGCGCTCCAGGTGTCTCCTGTCCGAATGCGGCTGAATCATCGAATTAAGTTGTTGTAAAGTATCTTTCACCGTACCGACGAGTGCGACATCTACTCGGGTGCGCCGGCCGATGTGCTCACCGCGGATGTCGACCTGAATGACGGTGGCCTTCGGTGGGTAGAACTGCCGGTACGGGAAGTCCGTTCCGAGCATGAGCAGCACCTCGGTGTCTTCCAGTGCGTCGTAACCGGAGCGGAAGCCGAGCAGGCCCGTCATACCGACGTCGAAGGGATTGTCGTATTCGACGAATTCCTTGCCGCGCAGCGTGTGCACGATGGGTGCCTGGAGCGCGTGGGCCGCGGTCAGCAGTTCCGCATGGGCGCCCTCGCACCCCGCCCCGGCCAGGATGGTGATCGCGTTCGAACCGTTCAGCTCCCGCACGGCTCGTTCCAAGCAGGACGTACCGGGCAGCCTGATCCCGGCCCCGGCGACGAGGGGAGCAGAGGGCGGTGCCAGGTCGACCTTGGCGCTCAGGATGTCTCCGGGGATCGTCAAGACCGCCACCCCCTGTTGATCGAGGGCCGCACGGATGGCGGTGTCGAGGACATATGGCAGCTGCTCGACACTGCTCACCAGCTCGCTGTAGACGCTGCACTCGGCGAACAGATTCTGCGGGTGAGTCTCCTGGAAGTAGCCGCTGCCTATCTCGGCGCTGGGAATATGCGATGCGATCGCGAGTACGGGCACCCGGCTGCGATGAGCATCGAAGAGGCCGTTGATCAGATGCAGGTTCCCGGGACCGCAGCTTGCTGCACAGACCGCAAGATTGCCCGTGAGCGCGGCCTCGGCGCCGGCGGCGAACGCGGCAGATTCCTCGTGCCGCACGTGCACCCACTCCAGGGTTCCGTCGCGCCGCAGTGCCTCGGTAAAGCCGTTGAGCGAGTCTCCAGGTAGGCCATAAATACGTTGGACACCAGCGGCTTTCACAGTGTCGAGGATGAGCTGGGAAACGGTGCGTGCCATGAGTGTGCTCCGGATCGCTTGGCGGCTGGACGGATCAGACCTGATGCAATCGATGCTAGCGACCATGGCAGGCAGGGATGCCGCGCGCAACGATCGCGGAAGCGAAGTACCAAGCCCCGCACCACTGCCGCGGATCGGCGGGCGAGGCGCAAGGGCTGATGGACCAGGACGCGTCTCTCGTCCGCGGCGTGTGTGCCGAGCGCGCGGCGGTGGCCATACCGCACTTGGCTGGCCTGGGCCCCGGCGGACGCACGTGTAGCCGTCTGAACTGCCGGTACCGCATCTAATATTGCAATGCAATTCGAATAGCAATACTATCTCTATGAATGAACATCGGATGCGGTCGACGGTGAGGAGATGGACTATGGGCAGCCTGCGTGACGATCCCAGATATTCGGGCACGGTCGAGGAGCGACGTCGGCGTGACCGCCGGTACGACTTTCTGCTCAAGCTGCACGGCAAAAACGGTAAGAGGGCACTGCAGCTTGCCGAGGCGCCCCGCCGAGACGACGGCTATTTCGGGCTGGACTCGGTCAGCTTCAAGGTTTACGAGAACGTGATGGTCGCGGGCATGGGAGCGCTTTCCGGGCTGTTCATCTCGGTCCTCGATCCTGATGGAGCCTACGGTGTCGGTCAGCACACGACCTATTACTACGACACGGTGGGGAGGGTGCGTCGCAGCCTGTTGTTCTTCGCGGGCGCGGTCGCGGGTGACACCGAGACGGCGATCAAGGTCGGCCGCGATCTCTTTCGTAAGCACTCCCACATCAATGGCGAGGTTCCGTCGACGGGCGAACCCTTCCGGGCGAATCATGTTGAGACCCTGAAGTTCACATATGTAGTGGGTTGGCCGCATCTGTGGCGTGCGTACAAGAAATTCAGCGACCCCGACGCGACGTATGAAGAAGAATGCCAGTTTTACAAGGAGCAGGTGCGCGTGTGCGAGCTCATGGGCATGCCCGCGGGGGAACTACCCACCACGCCCGAAGAGGTTGACGCGTGGGTTCGGAATGCGGAGAAGAATCTGATGGCATTCACCCGGCCGGCTCAGGAACTCACCGACTTTCTGACGCACAACCCGTGGACCCCGTTGTACCCCAACGTAATTCTGGGTGGCGGACTAAAGCTGGCAATCTGGGCGGCGATACCCTTGCTCACGCCGTATGTCCGGGAAATCTGCGGACTCGCGACGATGCGAATCCGACCGGCCATTGGCACGGTGGCCATCAAGGGAGCGGTACGCGCTTTGCGTAATCCGATCGTCGAACGGTTGATCCTGCCGTGGTTCGGGTACGAGATGTGGGGCTATATGCACAATGCGATTCGGCATGCTCCGGATGCCGGTCCGGTGCCCTTCGATCACGAAGTAGGCCTGAAACTGCAGCAAGGAAAGGGAGGCACGCTGGGTGCGAGTGCCTGCCCGATGCATGCCGTGTCCACCGCGGCACGGCCGGTGGAGGCATCGGTATGACGCGCATCGACATCATGGCCAATGAACGGTTGCTCGACGACCGGCACCACCTACACGAATTCCAGGAACTGTGGGCCGACGGCCCAGTGGCCTTCGTCTTCCTGCGGCAATTCGGCAGCGCCTTCGCGGTGCGGCAAGCCCAGGAGCTCAATGACTACTATGACGAAATTACCGCTGTCGGAGCAAAAGTGGCCTTCATCGGCCTGGGAACTTCCATCCAGGGCTTCACCTTCCGTAAACGTGCGGATACGCGCTTTCTGGTGCTGACCACGCAAGACCAGACGCTCTATCGAACGATGGGACTGTGGCGGTACCGGGCGGGAACAATCGGCCCCTGGAATCTCCGGGAATGGGTGAGGCTCATGCGCGCGGGTGTGTACCCGTATCAGCGTACGGGCGACCCGTACCAACTCGGCGGCGCCTTTGTGGCCACGGCCGGGGGTCAAGAGGTCGCGTGGGATTTCCGGGCGCACAAGGCCTCTGATATTGCTCCCGGCCGCGAGATCGCTGACGCCCTTATCCAGGCCGCGGTGCGCAGACCTGCCGGGGCAACCGTGTGATGCGGCCTCCTTCCGTGCCGTCGCCGGCGATCATCGGTCGATATACTGCGAATCGGCCGGCTGACGCCGGGAAGTCGATGGCGCGTGAGAAGACGCGCAAATGAACAAGCGGGGTGTCGATGCGGAAGGCGCTGACACGCGAGGAGCTCCAGGCGCAGACGCGGGATCTGGTGCTGTCCGCCGCCGAGAGAGTCTTTCTGCAGCGAGGATTTCATGCGACGACGGTCGCACAAATAGCCGCGGAAGCCGGCCGCACTCAGGGCTCGATCTATAGCAATTTCGAGAGTAAAGATGCTTTGTGCCAACAACTTCTGCGCAACCACTACGAAGGCTGGCTGAGCCAGGTCGCGCTGGCAGTGATGGCCGCCGAAAATACCCCGGCCAAACTCGACATCGTTGAATCCAAATGGCGGGTGATGAGCGCCGAAACCGACTGGATCGGGCTGACCGCCGAGTATCTGCTGGCCGTCCGCCACGATCCACAGCAGGCTCAACTGATTCGTGAGAATGTCGCCGCACTACAGGCCGGGGCGAAGGCGGTGTTCGCGGGCCAGCTGGAGGCCGAAGGCTTCGCGGTGCAGGATCATCCAATGCTGGACGACGCCGTGGCGGCCATTGTGGCCACGGGCATGGGACTGGTTGTCAACCATACGTTGGGCCTCGTCGAACCCGATCAGTCCACGAGCGTCTTTATGCAGACCCTGGAGACGTGGCGAGATCGCCTAATCGCCTAGCGGGCGGGCGGGCGATGAACTCCGTGATGATGGCGGTGACTTCCTCGGGGGATTCCATCATCGGGAGATGGCCACATCGAGTCAGGAATTCTTCACGGTCCGGCTGCAGCGTCCTGTTGAGTGCCCGGCCAGCCCGCGGGGATAGGCCGAGGTTCGAGTCACCCCAGATCACGGCGAACGGGGGAAAATCCGGGCCGGGGCGGATCTCGTCCACGGCGCCGAGCGAGGTTTGATCGCAAAACATCTCTGCCAGGGCGGCGAGTCTTCCGCGCACCGACCAGCCCTTGCCGGCCTGCGCGGTTCCCGGCCGCGGCGCCCGGATGCCACGGAGCCAGTTCCGCGGACCGAATTGCACGGTAATGACGATGTTTGTCAGCGCTTGCGGAATCCGTACACGCCGGGAGATGGCCATTGAGAGCGTCGGAAAACGCGAAACAAGTGGCAAAAGCCAGCCTAGTACGCCACGGCGTGCGGTGTTCTTCGACAACGGGTTGATCAGGACAAGTGAGTCGAATAGCTCCGGTCTGCGGTCGGCTAGCAACAGGGCCATCGCACTTCCCATGCAGTTTCCGACAACGGAAATACGTTCATGACCGAGGTGCTCGATAAACGCGGACAGACGCTCCACGTGTTGATCGATGGTGTAGCCGCGTTCAGGCATATCGGATTCGCCGTACCCCAGATGGTCTAGGCAGATCACTTCATACCGTTGTCGAAGCACCTCGACCTGCCGCGTCCAGATCTCCTTGGCAGACCCGCCGTTGTGCAGGAACAGAATTGGCGGGCCGGTGCCAGTGCGGCTGTAGGCGAGTGTGTCACCGCGGAATGTGAACCGTGCTGATGTCATCCGACGCTCTCCGCGACGAGCTGCCGTGCCTGCGTAGTGGTGAATTCGTAGTCACTGAACGGGAAGTACCGGTTTTGCAGGCGCATTTCGGTATTGGTGGACGGACGGTAGGCCGCGGCGTCACCTTGGTAGTTGATGTAGTAGGTGTTCGATCCGGCACACAGCGGTGTGAGTAGATGGCTCTTTGCCGCCCGGGAAAGCATCTGCTGCCAATACTTGTCATGCGGTTCTTGACGCACCTCACAGCGGGTGGCGCCGCGGCGCCGGGTTTCTGTGATGGCCCGCACGGCATGCGCAACTGTCGATTCCAACAGGACCAGGTACGAGCCGGGCGAATATGCCCACGGGCCGATCAGCATGTACGCGTTGGGCCAGCCGGGAACGGTCACCCCCTGGTACGCCTGGTAGCGATTCTCGTCCCACCACGTGTTGAGATCGGTGCCGCCCCGGCCGAGGCAGGGGAATGGCGGCGTCGCGCCCTTCTCCATGACCTTGAAACCGGTGGCGCACACCAAGACGTCTATCTCGTGCTCGGTTCCGTCGGCGGTGATGACAGAGTTCTCGGTGATGCGCTCGATGGGCTCGGTTATCAAGTCGACATTGGGCTTGGTGAATGTCGAGAACCATTCGTTGTGCATGGAAGGCCGTTTGCACCCGAAGGCGTAGGTCGGCGTGAGTTTCTTGCGCAGTTCGGGATCGTGGGGCAGCTGTGTCCACATCCAGCCTCTCAGTGCAAGTCCCACGCCCTGCAGCACCGTCTTGTAAAGGCGCTGCCCCAGCAGCTGGCCCCCGAGCAGGGCCCCACCTAGCCCCAGTTCGACGAGCGCCATCCCGACACCGCGAAGGGGAGTCCGCAGTAGACGATTGCCGAAGACGAACCGGCTGACGGGCCCCGTCTTGAAATCGAGTTTTGGCGCCACCCAGATGGCGGTGCGCTGAAAGACCGTAAGCCGACTGACCTGGTCGGCGATCGCCGGAACCAATTGCAGTGCGGTAGCGCCGGTGCCGATGACCGCCACGCGCTTGCCGGTGAGGTCGTAGTCATGGTCCCACGCGGTGGTGTGCAGAAGCTTGCCGCCGAACGACCCGATGCCGGGAATGTCGGGCAGATTCGGCACTTCCAGCCCACCGATCCCGACGATCACATGGCGGGCGGTGATTTCGCCGCGGTCGGTCTCGACATGCCAGATGTCGGTGTCTTCGTCGAATCTGCTGCCCAACACGGTGGTTCCCAGCCGGAGCTTGTCACGCAGGCCGTGTCCGTCGACGACATCCTCGGCGTATTGCTGGAGTTCCTCGCCCGGTGCGAACAGGCGACTCCACTTACCCGTCTGGGCAAAGGAGAAGCTGTAGATGAACGACGGAATATCCACGGCCACACCGGGGTACTTGTTGACGAACCAAGTCCCGCCCACCGACGGATGCTTGTCGACGATGACAAAATCATCGATACCTGCCCGGCGGAGTCTGACGCCTGCGGCTATGCCGCCGAATCCGGCGCCTACCACGAGGACCTCGTGCTGCGGGAGGGTATGCGTGCTCACGGTGTACCTGCCTTGAGATTGTCGGGGTCGGTGATCCGATAGATGAAATGCGCCATATCGCCGACCGCGGCACGGGCATCGGGCAAGAGATCGGCGCCGAGCTGGAAGTCATGAATGGCGTGCTTCCAGACTTGAACAGTGCACGGCACGTGTGCCTCTGCACACCGCCGGGCAAGTAGGTCCACGTCCACTCGCAGCACCTCAAGTGAACCGACCTGTATGAAAATCGCTGGCATACCGTGGAAGTCGTGATTTACCGCAGACCAGGCCGGGTCAAGTCCGTTACCGCGAGCCATGCCCAACTCCCCAGGAACCGAGAGAATGAAGCCGGACAGCATGGCGTCGTGAGCCTCGTTGGGATGGGCGCGCTTGGCCGAACAATCGAGATCCGCCCACGGTGAAATGGCCGCTATGCCCCCCGGTACCGGTAGGCCCTCGTCGCGTGCCGCGAGGGCGGCGCTGAAGGCCAGCCCGCCGCCAGCCGAATCGCCGGCGAACACGATCTTGCCAGGCGCATACCCACGGTCCAGCAGGTAGCGGTAGGAATCCACCGCATCGGTGATGGAATCGGTGATATGCGCCAGCGGAAGCTGACGATAGTCCACCACCAGTACCGGTATCCCCGACGCGCGGGCAAGGCGTGCGGCCATGCGCCGGTGGCTGTGCAGACCTCCGAGAATGAACGCCCCGCCGTGAAAGTACAGAATGGCGCCCTGCGCCGCCTGGTCCGGATCGGGAAGATCTTTATGCCACAACCATTCCGCACGAAACTGTTCAAACATGACGATGCGGCGCCGGGTGTCACGACTCGGCCGCAACGGGTAGGCAGCCAGCTCGATGAAATTGGCGGCGCGGAATCCGTGCGTTCTCGCCGTCGGATGGCGCGCGGCGATTCGCGCCAGCAGTTCCAAGGTGGGGCGAAGAAGTGCCCGTGCCACGGCGTGAGAAGACCGTTGCACAGCCGAATCGCTCCCGACGGTCTCGATGGTGACCGTGTCGCCGAATGTGGGCTTGTGTGCGGGATCGGTCATGCGGTCACCTTCGCCGGATGCTTCTCATAGACGTAGTCGGCGAGAGGGAAGTCCCGTGTGCTGCGCCGGGCTTCGAAGAAGCCGGCCGGACGTAGATACGTGCTGTCGCCCTGGGAGTTCCGATAGTAGGTGGGGACGTGGCCGTTCAGTTCGGCAAGGTAGTAGCGCATGGCTTCGGATCGTTGTTTGACCGTGTGGTGATAGGCGTCCGCGACCTCTTTGCGTACCTCACAGCGATCCGCGCCGCGCCGGTTGGTCTCAAGGATCGCGCGCACGGCGTGATCCGATGTCATCTCCATGAAGGCATGCCAACCCGAGCCCGTCCATGAGTACGGTCCACACAGGGTCCACCGATTGGGCAGCCCATGCACCGCGACGCTTTCGTAGGCCTGCAAGCCGTTTTCGCCGTAGTAGCTGGCCAGGTCGAATCCATTGCGGCCCAAGATGGCGCCCGGTCGGTACGTTTCGGGATCCGAAAAAACCTCATATCCGGTGGCGAGAATGAGAACATTGAATCGGTGTTCGACACCATCGCGCGTGCGGACGCCCTTTTTGGTGATCCGTTCGATCGGCTCGGTGACGAGTGTGACGTTGTTTCGGTTGTAGGCCTTCAGATAACCGTTGGATATGGTCGGGCGTTTGGCAAGTGGCCCAAAATTGGGGGTGAGTTTCTCGGCTGTCGCAGGGTCGTCCACCACCCATCGGATGTACCGGCGGTAAGCGGCGATACAGGCCGCGTCGAACCTGTCCATAACCGGGCGCGACCATCGAAAAGGGGCCTTACTCAGTGAACGAAGTAGCACATCGGCAAGCACCAATACGGCACCGTTGAGCGCCGATTGAACGCCGGGCGCCGCATATAGCGGGCGTAGGAAGGGGCCCAGGGTGAGGTCGGGTTTGGGCAGCGACCACACGGGTGTGCGCTGAAAGACGGTGAGGTGCGCGATTTCCGGGGCGATCGTCGGAATGATCTGTACCGCACTGGCGCCGGTCCCGATGATGCCGACCGACTTTCCCGCCATGTCGAACTCGTGGTCCCAATCGGTGGGACGCTGGATTTTGCCGCCGAACGAATGGGCCCCGGCGATTCCGATGTCGGCCTTGGGGCGCACAAAGGCACCGACAGCGCTGACCAAGAACCGTGTCGTGACGACCGTGCCGTCCGAGGTGTGAAGCTTCCAGTGCCCGGCCTCATCGTCCCATTCCTCACGCTCCACGTTGGTGTTGAAGCGCACGCGCTCGTAGACACCGAAACGCTTGGCCACGTCCACGTGGTACTGCTTGACTTCGGCTCCTTTTGGAAAAAGCCTGCTCCACTGAGGGTTTCGTGCAAACGAGTACTGGTAGGCGAAGGATGGCACGTCGACGCCTAGGCCAGGGTAGTGATTCTCGTGCCAGCTGCCACCAACATCGTCGGCGCGTTCCAGCAGCACGATGTTTCCGACACCCGCCTGCAGCAGCTTGACCCCGGCTGCAATGCCGCCGGGCCCGGCGCCGATGACGGCGACCTCGAATTCTGGTTGTTCGCTGCTCATTTCGCCACTCGATTCAGTAAAGGTTGCAGCCGGGACATCAAACCGTCAGCCAATTCGAATGATCCGATACCGGTGAGCGTCCGGCTGAAGCTCGGTGACAACCGGTAGAGACCGTAGATGAACCAGGACTCGGGATTGACGGGAACAACGGCCCAGTTATGCCGCACGGAGCGCTCGATGGCGCGCGCCACTTTGTCGGGTCCGGCGTAACTGATCGACTGGATCTTGCCTGCCTGTGCGTGCCACCGCTGCTGGTCATCCTCGCTGATCCCGGCGCGCTGGCCGTTGGCAATCAGGTTGGTGTTGATGACCCCGGGGCAGATCGCGCTCACGCCGATCCTATGTCGGCGCAGCTCCACCCGGAGCGATTGTGACGCCATGAGCACCGCGGCCTTGGCGGTGCCGTATGCGGCGATCATCTTGTGCGGCAGGAATGCTGCACCCGAGGAGATGTTGACGATATGTCCGCGGACACCCGCATCGATCATCTGTTGCGCGAAGATCCGTGAGCCGTAGATGACGCTCATCAGGTCGATGTCCATGGTGCGCTGCCATTGCTCCGCGGTCATGTCGACAAAGCCGCCCCAGTCCATGATCCCGGCGTTGTTGACAAGCAAATCCGCTGGGCCGAACTCGGAGTCGGTCCATTTGCCGAACGTCTCCCACTGTTGCTCGTCCGCGACGTCCAGTTGATACGCCGATGCCCTGCCTCCGGCCGCGACTATCTGGTCGGTCGCTGCCTCGGCAGCGTGGATATCGATATCCGCCAGGACAACCCGGTGTCCTTGCGAGGCAAACAGACGTGCGGTTTCTCGCCCGATACCGGACCCTGCGCCGGTGATGATCGCTGTCTTCATCGTTTTCCTCCGATACCCAAAGCGGTGAGTGCCCGTGAGCTCACATCGACGGCCCGTTCGGCCAGCGACATTTGTGCGATGCCGAGAGCCCCACGCATCAGCCCGGGGGACAGCCGGTAGAGGAACCACCCGATCCAGGCCTCGAATCCGACCGGGACGGTGGACAGGTTCCAGCGCATGGAGCGTTCCACCGCCTCGGCGACATGGTCAGGCGAGCGCCCGAAGAAGTGCTGACCGCGATTCAGCTTGTCTGTCCAACTGCTGCCGGCCGTTTCGTCGACGCCGCTGCGAGTTCCGTTGGCGGACAGGTTGGTATCGATCAGTCCGGGACAGATCGCGCTGACGCCGATGCCGCGCTTACCGAATTCGGCCCGTAGTGCCTGGGTACCGAACCAAGCGCCTTGTTTGGCAACGACGTAAGAGGGAGCCAGTGGAGTCGGCATGAAGGCTCCCACCGAACAGATGTTGGCGATGTGGCCCCGGGCGCCCGCCTCGACCATGCGTTGCACGAACAGACGCGAGCCGACCAGGGGGCTCATCATGTTGATGGCGATCATGCGACGCCAATCGGCACCCGTCTGCTCCAGGAATCCACCGGCGATGAGGATCCCGGCGTTGTTGACCAGCAGATCGGGAGTGCCGTGTTCCTCGCACACCCAGTCGGTGAATTGCCGCCAGTCTTCCAGGTCGGCGACGTCCAGGCGACGGAAAACGGCGCTGCCGCCTGTTCGGGTGATGCGGTCGACGGTCTCGGCCCCGGTGGCCTCGTTGATGTCGGAGACAACGATGGTCCAGCCCTTGCGGCCGAAGCGCTCTGCCGTCGCACGCCCGATGCCGCTGCCCGCCCCGGTGACGACTGCTACCGGCATGAGTCACCTCCCGGGCGCGCCGTAAACCGGAACGATGCTGTGTCCATGCGTGGGCTTCCTCTCCGTTGAGATCTTCATTCGGATAATAGGATTATCTGAATGGTGATGCAATGGCTGACGGAGAAAAGGTGGCGACACGATTTCGGGTAGCAAGGAGCGCCGGGTCACCGATACCGGCGATGTAGTCGGAATTAGCTAGAGATGTGCGCGGACCGGCGCAGATCGGCAATCCAAAGCCGCAGCGTCCGGGTCAGTAGGTCGACGTACTGCTGTTCGTCGATGGTTCCCAAGGTGCGGCCGAGCGCCAATCCCACCGCGGTTGCCAGGACCGCCGTGAGCGCTGCGTCGCGGTCGTCGTCGGAGACGTCATCCGGAAGAGCGTTCGCGAGTACGGCCGCGAGAAGCCCGCGACCCATCTCGATATGGCCCTGCGAGACGGCCAGCTGCACCTGATCCTTGTGTATGGCCAGCGCGTACTCCGCAGCCAGTGCCACCAGGCCCTCGTCTCCCCCCAGCGACGCCGACCACTGCGCGAGTTCGGTGATCTGTTCGTCGACGGACGAGGCTGACTGGATGAGCCTGCCCGCGACTTCCGAGAAGGTCCGCATGTAGCAGCGCAGCAGCACCTCGGCGCAGAGGTTTTCCTTGCTGGAGAAATTCGAGTAGATCGCGCCGACCGTGCGGCCGGCGGCTTCGGCGATCTTGGTGACGGTTGTCCCGCCGAGCCCGTTCGCGAGGAACAGCTCTTCTGCGGCATCCAGAAGTTCCTCACGAGTGCGTTGCTGAGATTCGGCGCGGCTGACCCGCTGACGCTGGCCGGACACCGATACCTCCTCGATTTCGCAACAGCTTCGCCTGGTGGGCTGGCCGCCTTCGTATATTGCCATTATCTCAATGCGTGGTCCAGTGCTGCGTAGCCCCGGTGCAGATGAAGATCGCCCGGGCGCACAAGTTTGGCGCTACCTCGTGGTGGATACCCAAGGGGCTATGGCACTTGCGGATTCTGTGGCGATGTTCGGTGGTGCGGGCCAGGGCGGTCGGCAACTTGTCGGGCTGCTGGCCGCGTTCGTGCTATCGGGGATTATCGGCCTGGAACGCGAGATCGCGGGTAAGAGTGCGGGATTGCGCACACAGACGATTGTCGGGACCTCCGCGGCGCTGATCTTATTGGTGAGCAAATACGGTTTTGATGATGTGCTGGCCGACGGCATCGTGATCCTTGACCCGTCACGCGTTGCGGCGCAGATCGTTTCGGGTATCGGTTTTCTGGGCGCCGGAATCATCATCATGCGCCGCGGGGCGGTGCACGGGTTGACCACGGCGGCGGCGATATGGGAATCGGCGGCGGTGGGCATGGCCGCGGGCGCCGGGCTACTGCTGCTGGCGATGGTGGTGACTGTCCTGCATTTCGCAACGGTATTCGGATTGGCGGCCTTGGGCCGACTGCTCACCGCGAGGCTGCATGGCGCTGTCAGCCTGCACGTCACCTACGCGGACGGCCGGGGTGTCCTGAGGCAGCTGCTCAACGCCTGCAATGCACACCGCTGGTCTTTGTTGGCATTGTCCGCCGACCCACCGGCCGCGCCTCAGACCACCGACTCGATCAGCCCTGGCACCGCGCGTGAGGTCGGCGTGGTGATGACCTTGTCCGGCACAAGACTTGATGCCGCAACGAATGTGCTTGCGGCGGTGGACGGTGTACATCGCATCGACCGGCTTGGCGACGATATCGAGTAGCCGGCCGGGTCTATTCCAAACCGAGGCTCTTGAGGGCGTGCGTCATCCGCTGCGGCGTGGCAGGGGTGAGTGTGGCCCACAGGGCACCGTCGGCGGACGTGCTTGGGGTGGCCATGATTCGTCCAAATGCTGTGTCGTATACCGCGACTCCGCCGGGTGCGCGATCGGTGACGCCATCAACGCGTCTGATCGCGGTGATTTCGGTCATCGCGCCGCGACGTGCCATGCCCTTCGCCACCGTCACCGCGTCGGCCTTGGTGGCCCCGAGCGCCATGAGTTGGCGGGCCATGTCGGCGGGTTCGGAATTGAGCGCCAGCGCCAGCTGCTCGGCCGGTGCGTTGATCGACCCGAACTTCAGCGGGGTGGCGTCGCCGAGATAGCGCCATAGCTCGGCACCGAGCGATCCGGTCACCGACCGCATAGCGACGCCTTCGCCGTCGTTGACCAGCAGTACGTATGCCTCCCCATGCTCGACGAGGCACAGGCGCAGCATCTGCGATCCCGCCCAGCGGCGCACCGCCACCTGACCGGTGGCCTTGCTGGCCGAGGTCAACATGTCACGCAGAGTCGGGTGAAGGTCTTCACCCTTCAGCAGGTTGCGTTCCTTGAGCCGGGCACGCGCGCTTTCCAGTGCGTCTCGGTGTTCGGCTTCGTCTTCGTGGCGCGGACCGGCGGCCAGCACAACCGGCAAGAGGTCATTGCCGGTGATTTCGCGGGTCAGCTCCAGTTCGTCGAAGTCCAGGCGGACGGTCACAGCTCCGCGCTCGCGCCGAGAACCGGAGGCGCAACCGCTCCCTTGGAGCCACCACGCTCGAAGAGCGTTGAGGCGTCAACGTTTTCAAAGTCGGCAACCTTATCGGTGCCGGACTTGCTGGTGAGGATGTCCGGAAGTTCGACAGGCTTGCTCTCGTCGCCCATGAACACGCCGGTGGCGCCGATGGCGGTGAGGTCCTTGTCGTCCTCGTCTTCGTCCTTCTTGTTGACGGTGCCGCCCACCTTGATGCCCTTACCGGCAGAGGCGGCCAGCGCGCCGCCGGCCATCATGCCGGCCATGGGGGCACCCATACCGCCCATTCCGTAACCGGTACCGCCGGCGGCCGTCGGGTTGCCGGCCATCGAGATGGCGGCCGCGCGGGCACTCTGCACCCCGGGCACCGAGTCGGGGCTCAACGGGCTCGGGCCCATCTCAGACAGGCCGACACCGGCCGCGCTGACACCGGTATTGCCGCTGTTGGCCTCCGACTTCTCCTCGGGGTACTTGATGACCTCGGGAGCCGGCGGGAACTCGACGACCTTGGCCGCGGGCTCGCTGGCCGACTCGTACGTCTCCATGGCCTTGGCGGCTTGCAGATCCAGGCCCTGCTCCATGCCTTCGGTGGTGGCGTGCAGACCGAAGAGCGCTCCGCCTGCGGACAACGCCTCGGCCTTGGCCTTTTCCAGCTGGGCCAGGTCGTTGATGTGCGGCATGTCCAGCACCGCGGTGCCGTAGGACTCGGCGTAGGTGTTGGCGGTATCACTGACCTGCTGAGTCAGCCCAGCCATCTTGTCCAGCCATTCGGTGAACGGATTCAGCTTGGTCAGTGCCTCCTCGGCGCGAGGCCCGCGGTACCCCTCCATGAGCTTCTCGCCGACCTGAAGGCTGTTTTCGTGCACCTCGGCGAACGCGGCACTGATCTCCTGCCAGGCCAGTGCGCTGTCGACCACATGGGTCGGGCCCGCGCCGGTGGTCAGGTCAAGAGCCAGCTTCTTGGCCTTACGGGCCACCCAGTTGACACCAGTGAATCCGGTCATGATCTATTCCCCCACACCATTGATACGGGCGGCGTTGTGGTGCTCCAGGTCCACGAACGCCTGCGAGTTACGCCGGAATGCTTCGGCGATGCGCTTGAGCTGCTCGATGCCGTCCTTGGCAACCTTCTCGAAATTCTCGTTGGTCTTCGCCGAGGCGTGTGATACCGCGGTGGACACCTCGTCGCGGCCCGCGGATCCGAACTTGGCGGTCTCGAGCTGCTTGTCGAGAGCTTCCTGCAGTCGCTGCGCCATCGCGTCGTACTCGACGGCGGCATCCTTCATGACATCTGGATCGACTTGCAGAACAGTTCCCGGCTGGTTAGCCAGGTCCCAACGGATCTCCTCACGCTGGGCGGGCGCCGGTACGTCAGCCATCTTCTGTCCCCTTTCCCCCACTTGTCTCGCGTCGTCCTAAGGGCAGTTTTGCCCTTTCACTAGAGATGGACGGCGGATCCCTCTATTCGGTTCCATCATTCTCCAAGATTTTTGGATTTTTTTCCAGCAAACCTCAGCTGCACCTTTAGCCCCAGCCCAGCTGGTGTAAGCGCTCGTCGTCGATACCAAAATGGTGAGCGATCTCGTGGATCACGGTGATCGTGACCTCATCGACCACCTCTTGTTCGCTGGAGCACATCTCCAGCAACGGCTCGCGGTAGATCGTGATGGTGTCCGGCAGCGCCCCGGCGTAGAAGCTGTCGCGTTCGGTCAGTGCGATGCCTTCGTACAGCCCGAGTAGATCGGGATCCTCCGGATGGTGGTCCTGCACCAGCACCACCACGTTGTCGATGGCGGCGGCAAGCTGAGGCGGAATGGCGTCGAGAGCATCGGACACGAGCTCTTCGAACCGTTGCTCGCCCATCTGCACGGGCATCAGGAGATGGCGCCGTAAAGGGACATGGTGCCGTAGAGGGACACCGTCAGGCCGGTCCGGGCGGAGGTGCCCCCGCGGGTGCCTGTCCGGGCGGCGGCCCCTCCATCGGGGGGCCTTCCATGGGCGGACCGTCCATGGGCGGACCGGCCGGAGCCGGAGGCGGGCCCGCCCCCGGCGGCAGCGTCGTCACGATGGTGATACCCGGCTGGTTGGGGGGACTGGGCGCGCCCGACGAGGTTGGCGCGGTGGACGTCCGGGTCGGCTGCTGGGTCGTCTGCTGCGTTGGTTGCTGGGTACGCGTGGGCTGCTGTGTGTACGTGGGTTGCTGCGTATAGGTGGGTTGCTGAGTCTGGGTCGGCTGCTGGGTGGGCGCCGGTGTGGTCGACAGCGGGATGGGCGGCATGTTCAGCCGATCGGCCGGGATGTCCGGCGGTGGCACCGGCGGCTGGCCGTTGATCAGCAGTTGGCCACTCTTGGCGCTATTGACCAGCGTTGACCACGCGCCGTTACCCAGTGTGGAGCCGATGTTGCAGCTGACCTGACGGCTGCCCGCGGTCCAGCTCGGCAAGGTGATCGTGTTGTAGGACAGTGTCAGCGTGGTCGCGCGGAATCCGTCGGGATTGCCCATGTAGTCATTGGTCAACCGGGTGCAGTTGTCCTTGATGAACGCGTCCTGATCGGGCTCGGGAGGAACCGATCCAGGGAACTGCTCTGCCAGGCTCACCGTTCCGGTGATCTCCATGGCATGAGCCTTGTCGCAATCCACCGGGAGCTCGGTGGGCAGATTGGTGGTCGAATCGATGCCCAAGCAGGTGCCGGCGGGCCAGACCTTGGACTGATCTTGCTCGGCGACCTTGCCCCGGAACAGCTGTTGCTGATTGTCGGCGCCGGGTAGTTGCAGCCCACACAGCACCCGGCGTTCTCCGGCCTCGGTCCACCCCTTCTCACCGGGCCACAGCATGCCCATGGTGAATCGGCTGTTCGGGTCGTACCGATCGCCCAGGTAACGGTTGATGGCCACCTGGCACTGTTCCTGGCTGATCTCCTGGATACGGCCGACGGTGGGGGGCTTGGAATTGGGCCCGTACTCCGTACCCGGGAAGGTACGCAGGTCGATGGACTCGGCGATTTCGAAACGGTGGTCGTTGGCGCAGTCGACGATGTTGACGTCGTTGGTGGACGCGGGGGCGGGCCAGTTGAGGCATTCCCCCGCCTTCGCAGAGTTGAAGGTGCTGTTACCCGGTGCGCCCGTGCTGGGTACCGGGTTGGAGTCGATCTTGTTGACCAGGCGGTCGGCTGAGGTCCAGCCGTCCGGCAGGGCTTGGGTGACACCCGCGATGAAGAGGCCACCAAAGGTGACCAGGAGCAGCGCGCGGTGCGTGGAACGCTCTTTGAGCCCTTCCTTCAGGCCCGCCCACCACTGAGGTTTGGCGGATTCCTGGGCGCCTTGCTGCGGTTCCTCGGCCACAGGCACGGCGGAATCATCGGTGTCGGGGTATTCCAGGATTTCCGTCGCAGGCGCCTGCTCGGTGTCGACGGATTCGGTGGCGCCCTCTGCGGAGGACGCGCTGCCCGGAGCCTCTGCGGGCGGCGTGGCGGAGTCCGGAGACTCGACGGGGGAGTCTGCGGATGCGTCGGTGCCCAGCTCGTCGTTGGTGGGCTCATCCGGGGTGGAGTCGTCCCGCTCGACCTTTGGCGTGGGTTCGGCTTCGTCACTCATACTGCAGTCATTGTTACAGGTGGTGCCGCGGGTTAGCCGGGCGATGCGGTCTGCGTACGCCGCTAGATTGAACACTGTGACAACGATGGAACCTGACCGTGACAACCCGGACGACCAGGCGGGGGAAGCCGAACATCAGGCCCGCGTTGCCGAGCAGGTCGCAGCGCTGGCCCATGAACTGTTCAACATGGCCCGGGAGGGTAACGCGTCCACCCTGGCCGCCTACCTCGACGCGGGCGCACCGGTGGATCTGACGAATGAGGCGGGTGACACGCTCGTCATGCTGGCCGCGTACCACGGAAACGCCTCGACGGTGCGATCGCTGGTAGCGCGCGGAGCCGACGTGAACCGGGCCAATGACAAGGGGCAGACGCCGCTGGCTGGAGCGGTGTTCAAGGGCTCCGACGACATCGTCCAGATCCTGGTCAATGCGGGCGCCGACCCCGCCGCGGGCACGCCGTCTGCGCTCGACGCCGCGCGGATGTTCGGCAAGGACGGGTATCTGAGCCTGTTCGGTGCCTAATGGGTTGGCCGGGGTTTCCGGCTCCCACGTAATGTTCAGCAGGTGATCGACCTCAAATTCCTGCGCGAAAACCCCGATGCGGTGCGTGCCTCACAGCGGCTGCGGGGCGAGGATCCGGCACTCGTCGAGGTGCTGCTTGACGCCGACACGGCCCGGCGGGCGGCCATATCCACGGCCGATACGCTGCGCGCCGAGCAGAAGGCGGCAAGCAAGAAGGTGGGCAAGGCGACGCCCGAGGAGCGCCCGGCACTCTTGGCGGCCGCCTCGGAACTCGCCGCACAGGTCAAGTCGGCTGAAGCCGAGCAGGTAGTCACCGAGGCTGCGTTCACCGAGGCCCATAAGGCGATCAGCAATGTGGTGATCGACGGAGTTCCCGCTGGCGGCGAGCAGGACTTTGCGCTCCGCGAGTTGGTAGGCGAGCCACACCCGATCGAAAACCCAAAGGACCATGTGGAATTGGGTGAGTCGCTGGGCCTGTTCGATATGGAACGCGGCGCAAAGGTATCCGGTGCGCGGTTCTACTTCCTCACCGGGTACGGCGCGCTGCTACAGCTGGGCTTGTTGCAGCTGGCGGTGCAGACCGCGGTGGCCAACGGCTTCACCCTGCTGATCCCGCCGGTACTGGTTAAGCCGGAAATCATGGGCGGCACGGGATTTTTGGGTGCACACGCCGATGAGGTGTACCACCTCGAGGAGGACGACCTCTATTTGGTTGGCACTTCGGAGGTGCCCATCGCCGGGTATCACTCCGGCGAAATCCTTGATCTGAATAACGGGCCGCTGCGCTATGCGGGGTGGTCCAGCTGTTTCCGGCGTGAGGCCGGCAGTTACGGCAAGGACACCCGGGGCATCATCCGGGTACACCAGTTCGACAAGGTCGAGGCCTTTGTCTACTGCAAACCCGAAGACGCCGAGGCCGAGCATGAGAAGATCCTTGGCTGGGAACGGCAGATGCTGGGCCACATCGAGGTGCCCTACCGTGTGATCGATGTCGCGGCAGGCGATTTGGGCTCATCCGCGGCCCGCAAGTTCGACTGTGAGGCGTGGGTTCCTACGCAGCGGGCATATCGCGAGCTGACCTCCACCTCCAACTGCACGACATTCCAGGCACGGCGGTTGGCGGTGCGTTACCGGGATGAGAGCGGCAAGCCGCAGATCGCGGCCACTCTCAACGGCACTCTCGCCACCACCCGATGGCTGGTGGCGATCCTGGAGAACCACCAGCAGCCCGATGGCAGCGTCCGAGTCCCCACGGCGCTGGTGCCCTTCGTCGGTACCGAAGTGCTGGAGCCTAAATGACCGAGATGTTCGAGGTCGAGCTGAACGAGCTCCGTACCTGGTTCGGCTTCGGAGTAGCCGGGAACTTCGCCGGCCATCTCGAACAGGCCGGAGAGTCGGCGGATTTCGTGAATGTGGTCACCGAAGCCCCCGCCGGCACGTCCGCGCCCAAGGGAATCTTCCCGTGGTACGTGCCCGGTGCCGACGGGTTCCTCGGACAGTTCCCGCTCTCGCAGGATGAGACGGTATTGCCCGAGAGCCAGACGCCGCTGAACCTGCAGATCGAACCCGAGGTGGGTTTGGCATGCCGGGTGAATTGGCGCGGCGACGTTGTCGTGTCGCTTGAGCCGTTCGCGCTGGGCGCCTTCAATGACTGCTCAATCCGCCGGCCCAACGCCCCGAAGATCAGTCACAAGAAAAATTGGGGTGCGGCATCCAAAGGTGTTGCGCGACAGTTCTTCGAGGTCAGTGATCTGACTCCGGACGGTCCTACGGCCACTCTGCGACTCAACTGCCACCTGCACACCGCGGATGGTCAGGAGCACGCGTACGGTGTCGACAGCCCGCTGCTCGGATACTCGTACTACGGCGAGGTACTGCTGGACTGGATCACCGAGCGCCTGGACAACCAGAAGGGGTCCGCCGACACGCCGTTGGAAGACGTCGGCGCGCTCATGGTGGCCGCCGGACATCCCGAGCACGTGTTGATCGGGATCGGGGCGACCAAGTACACGCCGCTGGGTGAGTCCACCTACTTGCAAGCGGGTGACGAGGCCGTGGTGCGGGTCTATAGCACCGAGTCCGATGCGGCTTCCGAGTTGCGCCAGCGGGTACGTACCGTCCGCTAGGCGGGATATACGGGTTCGGCCCGCTGAGTTCGCGCTAGCGTCGGGGCATGACCGAAGGCGTGACCTCGGATACTTACCGCGAACTTTCCGAAAGCGGTGTGCAGAAACACAATAACCGGATGATACGGCTACTCCGGGAGAACGGCGGCAAGCTACCCGGTGTGCCCGACGACGAGATGCCGGTGCTGATTGTGACCATCACCGGCGCGAAGTCGGGGATCCAGCGGCTGACACCCTTGGGGTACTTCGAACATCGGGGCCGTCGCTTCGTCGTGGGATCCAACGGGGGACAGGAACGGCCGCCGTCGTGGATCTTCAACGTGCGCGCCAATCCAGAGGTGACCGTCGAGGTGGTGCCTAACGTCTACGCCGCCGTGGCGCGTGAACTGAATTCGGAAGAGCGCCACAGGATGTTCCAGGCACTCGCGGCCAAGTACGCATTCTTCGGCGACTACCAATCGCGTATCACCAGGGTGATCCCGATGTTCGAACTGGTGCCGTGCTAGCCCAGCTTTCTGGACCGCAGCTCATGGCCCTTGGAGGTCAGACAGCGCCCATTCTCCAGGTTCCACTCCCAACCGTGCAGATTGCAGGTGAGATTTTTCCCCTCCACCACACCGAATTTGGATAGATCGGCCTTCAGGTGCGGGCAGCGGCGCTGGATCTCCCAACCATCCAGCGTGATCGAAGCGCTGTCGTCGTGGGCCTCGGCGAACCAGCCGTCGGCGTAGGCGATGCGCTCATCGGTGAGGCATTTGAAGAACGTGTACAGGTATTCGTTGTAGCCACCCACGCGCCACGCCTTGAACCGGGTGGACAAGAAGATGGTGTTCACCCAGTCTGGTTCGTCGTCGCGCAGCACCGTACGCACCAGCTCGGGCGCGATCTCGAAGCCATAGCGATACTTCTCGTTGGGAATTGGCTCGCGAACAATACGTTTCGGGAAATCCAGGACCACCGTCTCGCTGCCGAGGCGCAGTTCCACCGGGTAGCCGATGCCATCGCAGATCTGGTCGGTTTGCGCCATGATCGGCTCGAACTTCGCGCGTAGCGGAGCCAGTAGCGGCTCGCCTTCGGCGGGTGCCCAGGAGGACTTCTCCGCGGCCAGTACGGGAGCCATCCGTTGCGCATACGCCTCGATATACGCGGCCTTACCCGCCCCGAAGATGTCCTCTGCTTCCTCGGTCGAAACCGGGTGTTCCAGTGAATTCAACTCGGAGGCAGTGAAATCGGCAACCGTGCCGGGAATCATCAGCAGACCCTTGTCGTGGCCGTGCTGGCGCATCTGATCCAGGAATACCAGCTGATCCGGAAAGATGTTCGCCGGATCGTCGTGATCATCGTTGAGGTCCCGGAGCCCGGTGTCGAGGAAGCACGGCGGTCCCGCTGACGGGATGACCCAGGTGGCGCCGACCTGGGCGATGTACTGGCGGCACCGGTCCATTTGGCGCTGGCGTTTCTGGGTGCCAAAGGCCTCCTTGGCACGGGCGGGCATGTCGTAGACCATCGGGTACCAGATGGCCCCCGAGTACTGCAGCATGTGCACGTCGATATGCCCGAACTCTTCGGCCAGTACATCCAGATCGACCGGACGGGCATCGTTCATGTTGAAAGCCGTCGTGGTGCCGTCGGACACCACAAGCCCGGAGTCGCCGATGGGCCCATCGGCCGGGGCCCGCAGCGCGATGATCATGATGTCCAGGTCGCCCTTGGGGCCACTCACCCGATGCTTCACCGAGTCTTCGGTCTCCACGAAGGTGTGAAATCCCAGTCCCTCCAGCTCCCGTCGCAGATCGGGCACCGGATAGTCCGGCAGTAGCACCACCGCGTCCTTGTTGACGTGGTCGGTCAGGTTCTTCGGGTCGTAGTGGTCCTTGTGGAGATGCGAGACGTAGAGGTAGTCGCAGCTTCCGAACCGGTCCCAGTCCAGGGTGCTGTTATCGGGGAACGGGAACCACGAGGCGAAGTACGCGGGGTTGACCCAGGGGTCGCAGAGGATGCTCCCCGCCGCCGTCTCGATGAAGAATCCGGCATGGCCGACACTGGTGACTCGCATGGCTCCCAGCCTATCGAGCTGCGATTTCGGTAGCCAAAGCGCGGACGGGCGCGTAGGTCCGCTGTTTGTGTGCCGAAATCCCCTGGACGAGGACCAGATGCTTAGCGAAGCTACGTAAAATCGATGGGGTGTCCACCACAGATGGCCTCACTGCCGACGTACTTACCGTCATTGCGCGGCTCAACCGCTGGGTATCCAGCTACGCCGATCTACCCGTGCCCACCGGGCAGGCGCGGCTCCTTGCGCTGGTCGGTGAGATGGAGGACGCCCGGATCTCAGATCTGGCGCAAGCCGATCATTGCAGCCAGCCCACGATGACCGTGCAGCTGAAGCGGCTGCAGGACGTCGGGTATGTCGAGCGGCGCGTCGATCCCGCCGACAAGCGCGCGCAGCGCATCAAGCTGACCAGTAAGGGCCGCGAGGCGCTTGTCGCCATGCGTGCCCAGCGGCAGGGCGTGCTCGACCCGTGGCTGAGTACGTTGCCTGCCGAAGAGCAGCGGACTCTTGCCGAGGCTGCCGCGATCCTGGAGCGACTTACTCGCCGGATGGCGGCGCAGTCCGGTTAGTCCTGCCGCCTCACTCGGCTGCGAACAGATGCCGCAGGTAGGCGCGCGGGTCGGTAAGAAAGCGCTGCCAGTGCCCCACCATCTCCAGGTCATCCCAATCGCGTTGCTGTACACCGTCTTCGTCGAATTCCAGGACGGTGGCGCCGGGGAAGGCGGCCAGCACGGGGGAGTGAGTGGCCATGATGACCTGCGATCCGGCGGCGACCACACCGTCGAGCATGGCCATCAACTGCAGCGATGAGGTGAAGGACAGCGCGGCCTCGGGCTCGTCGAGGATGAACAGCCCCCGCTCCATGTCCCGCTCGGCCAGGAAGGCGAGAAACGATTCCCCGTGCGAGCGCTCGTTGAGCCTGCCGTGGAAGATTTGTTCCGGGGTGCGCCCATCGACGGTTGTGAACAGTTGATGCATGGCCTCGGCACGCAGAAAGCAGCCTCCGCTGGGGCGTGGATGTTCCGCGTCGAGGGTGAATGTCCAGTGCAGGTCGGTGTCCTCGCCGCTGGGTTGTGCCCCCCAATGCTTCACGGCGGCTGGCAGTTTCCAGCTCCAGGCGGATGCCAGCGCCTCGAGGAAAGTCGACTTGCCGGAGCCGTTCTCGCCGACGATCACGGTGACACCGGTGGTCAGCCGCAGGGGTTCGGCGGCGATTCGGGCTATCGCAGGAATGTCGAAATACCAAGCATCCGGCTGCTTTTCACGACTGATCGCGATCTCACGAAGGATCACTTCCTGATGGTACGGGACAGATAATTCTCCCGTTCAGGCGGCTATATCACGGAGCATTCTGAAATACAGAACAGTGGTATCGCTAGAAACCGTTGGACCTGCGGTTTCGCGCGATCCTACGGTTGAGGCATGACCTTCAACACCCGGCTCACGGACCGCTTCGGCATCGAGCATCCGGTGGTCCTGGCGCCCATGGACGACGTAGCCGATGCGCGCCTCGCGAGTGCGGTCAGTGCCGCCGGTGGACTGGGCCTGCTCGGTGGCGGCTACGCCGACGCGGACTGGGTGCGCCAACAGTTCGACCAGGTGTCCGCCGCGGTGGGATGTGGATTCATCACCTGGACCCTGAAGGGAAACGAGCACGTCCTGGAGCACGCACTGGCACGAGGCCCGGCCGCGCTCTTTCTGTCCTTCGGGGATCCCGCGCCGTACGCACCCCGTATCCGGGCCGCAGGTGTCCCGTTGATCTGCCAGGTGCACAACATCAGGCAGGCAGCGCGAGCAATCGAGGTGGGCGCTGACGTCATCGTCGCTCAGGGCGGAGAAGCCGGCGGACACGGAGAAGGGCGGCGTTCCACGTTCACGCTGGTGCCGGAGGTCGTGGACCTCGTCGCCGGGACCGCGCCCCAGATCCTGGTGCTGGCAGCCGGTGGGGTGACCGATGGCCGCGGACTGGCGGCGTCGCTCGCGTTGGGGGCCGACGGTGTGCTGGTCGGAACTCGGTTCTGGGCTGCAGGAGAAGCCGCGATTTCCCGGGCCGCCCAGCGGCATGCGCTCCAGGTGGGCGGCGACGACACCATCCGTCAGCACGTCTACGACATCGTGCGCGGCAAGCGCTGGCCGAGTGCCTACAGCGGCCGGGTACTGCGCAACGATTTCGTCGACAAGTGGCATCGCCGCGAAGCCGAGCTTGCCCAACATCTTGATCAGGCCCGGTCTGAATATCAGAGCGGCGTGGCTGCCGAGGATTACCGCACCGCCAACCTGATCGTCGGTGAAGGTATCGGACAGGTGCGAAGCGTCGAGAGCGTTGCCGACATCATCGAGTCCATGGTGGCTCAGGCCGCTGCCATCAACTCGACATCAAGGAGCTGACCTATGCCATTGGTGCGCATCGACCTCACCGCGGATCGGTCCCCGGCAGAACAACGCGCGATCGCCGACGGCGTGCACGAGGGCCTCGTCGCAGTCTTGAAGATCCCTGCCCGAGATCGTTTTCAGATCATCACCGCACACGACGCGGGCGACATCATCGCCGAGGACGCCGGTTTGGGATTCCGGCGGTCGCGCAGCGTGGTGATCGTGCATATCTTCACCCAGACCGGCCGCACAACCGAGACCAAGCAACGGATCTTCGCAGAGCTGGCAGACCGGCTCGGTGCTGTCGGTGTGACCGGTGCGGACCTGTTCGTCGGTATCAGCGAAAATGGCCCTCAGGATTGGTCTTTCGGCTTCGGACACGCGCAGTACGTGACCGGTGAGCTCGCAGTGCCCGCCGCAGGCGCATGATTGACTTCGGCTATGGAGCTCAGTGACATCACGCATTTCCTCGCGGTCGCCGAGGCCGGCGGTATTTCGCATGCGTCGAAGCGACTGCACACCGTGCAGTCGAACGTCAGCACCCACATCAAGGCACTGGAGGACGAGCTCGGAGTGGAGCTGTTTCGTCGGCATGCCCGGGGCATGGCCCTGACCAACGCGGGTGAGGCCTTTCTGCCGTATGCGGAGCGCATCACGGCGTTGCTGAGAGAAGCCACTCAGGTGGTCGGCGATGAGGCCGAACCCACCGGGACACTGGCGATCGGGTCCATGGAAACCACCGCGGGACTGCGGCTACCAGGTGTCCTGGCCGCATTTGCGGCTGCGTGTCCGCGGGTGGATTTCACCCTCGCCACGGGCACCACTGCCGAGCTGATCGACATGGTGACCGATCGTCGACTGGATGGTGCCTTTGTCTGCGGGCCCATCGAGAATGATTCGTTGACAACGGATTTAGCATTTGTGGAAGAGTTGGTCCTGCTGACGGCCCAGCGGCACACGGAGATCAGCGAAGTCTTCGGCGCACCCACCAGGATGCTCGTCTTTCGCAATGGATGTTCCTATCGCGCTCGGCTGCAGCAGATCTTCACCGAGCAGGGCGTTGATCCTCAAGTCCTCGAATTCGGTAGCCTTGAAGGAATATTGGGTTGCGTTGCGGCAGATATGGGTGTCTCCCTGCTGCCGGCCGGAGTCGTCAGCGCCTCGCAGCGTGCGACGCTGCTACGTATGCATCCGTTGCCCCCGATGCGGGCCCGCGTGGAAACGGTGTTCGTCCGTCGCGCCGATGCGGCTCTTTCACCGGCCATGGCGCAGTTCCTGCGTGAGCTACAGCGTGCCGATACGCCGGTCGTGCTGCGATCGGTGGCGCCGTGATCACTCGTAGCGGCCGTATCCGGTGATCCCGGAATCGTCGGCGGCCACGTAGGTAGATAAACCCACGCCGCGGCCTTCCCCGCCACCGACGGTGGTGAGGGTGCCTTTGTCGTTGATGAGCACGATGTTCACATGCTGCCCCTTGGGACTCGGTTTGTCGTACAGCACCATGTCGCCGGGTTCTGGTGCGTAGCTGGGAGTCTCGTAGCGTCCCGCGTCCCTGAGGTACGCGGTCAGCGTCAACACGCCGGGGATGCGCCAATGTCCGGAGTTGGGATTGGAGAACGGCTTGCCCGAAGCGCGCATCACCCAGCTGGTGAAATCGGCGCACCAGGGCTCGTCGTTGCCCTCGGAATACTTCGCCATCCCGGCCTGGGCGGCGTATTCCTCCCCGAGGATGCGCACCACCGCGGCACGTCCCGGGGACAGTGCGACGGTGTCGACGACAGGAAATGGCGGCGTTGCCGTGCGAGAACGGTAGACGCCGACGGCGCTACCGCCCACCACGACGAGGGTTGCGACAAGGGCTACCAGCAGCAGGAACCGGCGAGTGGTGGGACGCATGCGATCTAGATTACGGAAATTTGCCACAGGGGGGTGGCAGCAAGTTCACTCCTCGGAATCCCACAGCCGCCGGTAGTAGGCCATCCGTTCGGGATCCTCGGTCACGCCGTACGCCGCGAAGAAGGCGTCATTCCAGCCCTTGCCGTAATTCCATTCCAGTGACCAGCTGGCCACCGCGAGATCTGCCCAACGGTCAGCGACCCCGAGGTCACCGAAATCCACATGCCCGCACCAGTTCCCGTTGCCGTCGAGCAGGGTATTGGGCGCGCAGGCATCCCCGTGACACACCACCAGTCGATCGATCGCGGGGTGCTCCGACAGCCCACCGGGATTGGGGATACGGGCCAGCCGCGCGGCCACCGACCAGCTGTAGGGGCAGTCAACGACAGGCAGTCGATCGTGCAGCGCGCGCAGTCCAGACGCGATGGCGCGCACCGACACCTCCGGATTCTCGATCCATCGCGGCGCCACCGCGCTGTCGCCCGGGATGCCCGCGGTGTGCAGCCAATGCAGAGGGCCTTCGGTGTTCACGGACAGCACGGTAGGCACCGTCGTGTACCGGCGCGCCCAGCGGAGCCTTTCGGCCTCGGCAGGCAGGTTGATGGCCGGGTGCGGCGCCGACACCTTCACGAACTCGCGGTCGGCGCCGCTACCGATCTGAAAAGTATGGCCGCCAATTTGGTTGTGCCACACCGCTAGCACCGGGCGCCCCGCCGAGAGATGTGCCACGATATCGGGGATGGTCACCGGCTCGGTCGGAATCGTCACCG
Organism: Mycobacteroides abscessus ATCC 19977; assembly: GCF_000069185.1. NCBI lineage: Bacteria > Bacillati > Actinomycetota > Actinomycetes > Mycobacteriales > Mycobacteriaceae > Mycobacteroides > Mycobacteroides abscessus. Next base: position 158,524 of record NC_010397.1, read on the forward strand.
TTCCAGTCTGCCCGGCGACGTCAACCGAATAGAGTGCCGAGCGTGAACCTCACTGACTTCCAGTCGCTCTACGATCTGTCCGGGCGCACGGCCATCGTCACCGGGGGTACCCGGGGAATCGGCTACGCGATCGCTGAGGCACTCGGTGCCTGTGGGGCATCGGTGGTGGTGTCGAGCCGCAAATCCGATGCCTGTACCGCCGCGGCGAAGGAACTGCACGACAAGGGGTATCGGGCGCTGGGTGTGCCCGCCCACATGGGCGAGCTGGGCGATATCGACGCCCTGGTGACTGCCACGGTCGACGAGTACGGCGGTGTCGACATCGTGGTCAACGCGGCTGCTAACCCCGTGGCTCAGCCTATGGGCAGCTACACCCCCGAGGCGCTGGGCAAGTCGTTCGACGTCAACGTGCGCGGGCCGGTGTTCCTGGTGCAGGCCGCGCTGCCGCACCTGACCGCCAGCGAGCATGCGTCGGTGCTCAATGTGGTGTCGGTGGCGGCGTTCCAGTATGTGCCCATGCTCTCGATGTACGCGGCGATGAAGGCGACACTCATGTCGTTCACCCGGTCGATGGCGGCCGAATACACGGCTCGCGGTATCCGGGTGAACGCGCTGGCGCCTGGCACCGTCGACACCTACATGCTGCAGCAGAACCCGCAGGAGATCATCGACGCGATGGCCGCACAGTCCTTCATGGGCAGGGTGGCGCACACCGACGAAATGATCGGCCCTGCGCTGCTGCTGTTGTCGGACGCGGGTTCGTTCATCACCGGGCAGGTGATCGTCGCCGACGGCGGGGGCGGGGTGCAGCGCTAGACGGGTATCCGGTGTGCAAGCCGGACCGCCAGCGCTAGGCTCGTCACGTGGAGCCTGTCTATGGAACCGTGATCGGGCTTGCCCGCACCGTCTGGGCGATTCAAGGCCTGAAGTTCACGGTTACGGGTGTTGAGAACCTGCCGACCGAAGGCGGGGCGGTGGTGGCCATCAACCACACCGGGTACATGGATTTCACCTTCGCCGGGCTGCCGGCGTTCCTGCAGAAAAAGGGGCGCAAGGTGCGGTTCATGGCAAAGAAGGAAACCTTCGACAACAAGATCACCGGCCCGATCATGCGGGGCTGCCGGCATATCTCGGTGGACCGTGTCGACGGCGCGGCGTCCTACACCGAGGCCGTCGAAAAGCTGAAGGCGGGTGAGTTGGTCGGGGTGTACCCGGAGGCGACCATCAGCCGGAGCTTCGAGATCAAGGAATTCAAATCGGGGGCCGCGCGGATGGCCATCGAGGCCGGGGTGCCGATCGTCCCGCACGTCATCTGGGGCGCGCAGCGCATCTGGACCAAGGGCCATCCGAAGCATCTGGGCCGCACCAACACGCCCATCTCGATCGCGGTCGGTGCACCCATCGCGCCGACGCTGCCGGTCTCGGAGCTCACTGCGCTGCTACACGCCCGCATGCAGCACCTGCTGCTGGAGGTGCAGGACGACTACGGCCCGCATCCGGCCGGGGAGTATTGGGTGCCGCACCGGCTGGGTGGCTCCGCGCCGACGCTGGCCGAGGCCGCCCGCTGGGATGCTCAGGACGCTGCCGAGCGCAAGGCCCAGCGCGCCGCGCGCGAGGCAGAAAAGCAGGCCCAGCAGGCCCAAAAGGATGGGGCACAGAAAGAAAGCTAGATGGAACCGGTTTACCGACTCCTTGAAATCACGGCGCATGCGGCGGTCTTCCTCACGGGGACCAAAGTCAGATATCGAGGTTTGGGGCAGGTTCCGTCCCGGGGTGGCGCGGTCATCGCGATCAATCACACCAGCTATGTCGACTTCCTGCCCGCGGGGCTGGCGATGGTTCGTGCCGGACGGCGGATGCGGTTCATGCTCAAGGCAGAGATGCAGGAAGTCCCGGTGATGAGCTTCCTGATCAAACATGCCAAGGCGATTCCCGTGGATCGCAGTGCGGGCCACGGTGCCTATGAGGCGGCGGTGGACAGCCTGCGCAGCGGAGAGATTGTCGGGGTGTACCCGGAGGCGACCATCAGCCGCAGTTTCGAGCTCAAGGAATTCAAGACCGGCGCCGCGCGGATGGCCCACGAAGCCGGGGTGCCCATCGTGCCGCTCATTGTCTGGGGCGCGCAGCGCATCTGGACGAAGGATCATCCAAAGGACTTGGGGCGCAGCAGAATTCCAGTGAATGTAGCGGTAGGGGCCGCGTTGGCGGCCTCCCCTGATTTCGAGCGCACCACCGCCGAATTGCACGATGCTATGGAGCTGTTGTTGGTCCAGGCACAGCAGGACTATCCCAGTGAACCAGGTGCATACTGGTTGCCCAGGCGTTTGGGCGGCACTGCCCCCACAGTGGAGGAGGCAGCCGTGCTCGACAGCGAGGAACTGGCCGAACGGGCCCGCAGGAAGGCCCGGAAAAAGACGGATCCGGGGCACGCGTGACCCATCCAGCCCTTATCGCGTCCGATGTGGACGGGACCCTGATCGATTCTGCCGAGATTTTGTCCGCACGCACGCGTGCGGTCATCACCGCCGCGGTCGAGTCCGGATCGGCCTTCGTCCTGGCTACCGGCCGCCCACCCCGATGGATCACCCCGATCGTCGACGCTCTCGGTTTCGCGCCGATTTCTGTGTGTGCCAACGGTTCCGTTCTGTATGACGCCGAAAACGACCGGATAATCTCGGCCGCCACGCTCAGTCCGTCGGAACTGGCGGTGCTGGCCGAGGTGGCGCAGGCGGCCATCCCCGGGGTGGGCCTGGCCGTGGAACGGGTGGGGCGCAGTGCACACGATGCCGCCACGCCGCAGTTCGTCAGCTCGCCGGGTTATGAGCATGCATGGCTGAACCCCGATAACACGGAGGTGTCCCTCGAGGATTTGCTGAGCTTCCCGGCGGTGAAGTTGTTGGTGCGCAAGGCTGGAGCTCGTAGCTCGGAGATGGCCGAGGTATTGGCGCCCCTGGTGACCGAGGCGGGTGCGGCTATCACCTATTCCACCGACAACGGGCTCATCGAGGTAATGCCCACTGGAATCAGCAAGGCCAGCGGAATCGCGATAGTAGCGAAACAGGCAGGGGTGCAGCCCGAATCGATCATTGCCTTCGGTGACATGCCCAATGACGTCGCCATGTTGCGATGGGCGGGCCACGGAGTGGCGATGGGTAACGCACACCCGGAGGCGCGCGCGGCTGCCAATGAGGTGACCGCCACCAATAACGACGATGGCGTGGCCAAGGTTCTCGAACGCTGGTGGGGCTGAGTGCTGCCGGCTCGCTAGTTGGCGGGTGCGAACTGCTCGACGGGCGGCGGCGGGGGAGGCGGAGCCGGTGCGGGCGGGGGAGGTGCCGCGGGCGCCGCCGGGGCCGAGAACTGTTCGGGTAAGGCGTTTTGCGCCACCGGGGCCACCCCGAGTATCTCGCGGGTCTCGCCGTTGATCACGCTCGATACCCGGCCGCTGGCCCGGTCGTAGATCAGGGACCCGTTCTGGAAGTTCTGCACGATGATGTTGGGCTCGCCGATTTCATCGGTCACCGGGAGCCCCAACGGTCCACGCTCGAAATCTGTCTCGGCCCAGGCGTGATAGATGGCGCCGACGACGGGGTGGGCGCCGGTGCCGGGCGAGAAGTACATCGCGCCATTGCGGAAGGTGGCGAAGCGGGCCTCGCCGACGGCCTGTTGCTCGACGGAGGTGGGCGCCCCGAGGTCGCTTTCGGCGCTGCCCAGCCGCGTCCAGGTGTCGTAGATGGCGCCGCCGCGAAGGGAATCCACCAGGTCGGGTGGTTCACCGTTGGCCGCGCCGGCGGCGATGTCACGTAGGCGCGGAATCAGACGGTAGGCCGCCTCTCCAGGGCACTCGGTATTACCGACGTCGCGGTGGGTGAAGATCGTCGGCAGCGTGACGACTTTTCCTCCGGGCACGGTGGTGAAGGGCCCGCCTTCCGAGGCCAGGTCCACCTGGCCGCGAGGGTCGACTCCGGCCAGCCGTAAACGCCAACCCAAGATACGTCCGGCAGCCTGCAGCATCGCCGGTGACGGCTCATCGCGGGTGAAGTCGCCGATCAGTGCGATGCCCCAGCTGTGCTCGTTGAATCCGCCGGTGTGCGCCCCTTGCACGTTGTTGGTGATGCCGCCGAAACGGCCCTCGAAGATCTGTCCGTACTTGTCGACCAGGACGTTGTAGGCGATGTCGCACCACTTGAGCGTTTTGGTGTGATACGCGTAGATCGCCCGGATGATCGCCGCGGAATCGTACGGCGAATAGTTGTTGCTTCCGGCGGTGTGGTGGACCACGCCCGCGCGCACATCTCTGTTGTAAACCGGTGGGCAGCGGTCTGATTCGTTGGCACCCCATTGCGCGCGGGTGATGATCCGTGGTCCCGCCTGCGGCAGCGCCACCGGTGCCGACCAGCGTTCTTCGAACCGGGCGGCGTCGGGCGGCGCCAGTTTGGGGCTGATCAGGATGGCATCGAGCCCGGTGGTCAGCGGCTGTTCGATGCTCGCGGGCCGGTAGCCCAAACCGGCATCGGCCGGGGTGCGGCGATTGTCGGTCTTGGGGGACTTCACGTTCGCGCCATATTTCGGCTGCACTGCGACCTGCGCGGAGTGGGTGGATCCGACGAAGACCGGTTCCGTCGCTGCGGGAATCCCCTTGTGCTCGGCGGCCGGATCGCCCGACTCGACGGGATCGAGCTCGTACCACTGCCCCCAGCTGCCGTCGGTCTGCTGGGCACGCACGGATACGTCCAGGGAGGAAAGGTCTTCGCCGCGCACGGCGATCAGGCTGAAGGAGTCGGCCTGCTGGATGTCATGGACGGTGGCCGGAGTGCTCGGGCCGGGGAGCCCGACCTCGGAGGTCAAGACATCGTGCGTGGCGGCGTTCTGCAAGGACTGCGAGGTGATCGCGGTCTCTTCGGCCTGTCCGGATTTGATGTGATCGACCACGCTGACGGTCATCACCGTCGCGGTGGCGGCAACGGCCAGCGCAAGCTGCCGTCTCACCGGCATCTTGCTGACTCGCATGGGCACGTCGTCTCTCCTGGATCACACGGACGTGCCGCATGGAGCGACACGACCACCAGGGATGTTACGTATGGGACAAATGTGACTAGTGATTCGACACGCGTCAATCATCGATCTTGATGTTTGACGGGTGGATCACACGCAACGACACCGCAGAGCCTCTGTGCCCTGCGGTGCCGTTTCGCTACCTAGCTTGTGTATCGACCTAGCTGGCCGGAGGCGGAGCCGCCGCGGAGGCGGCCGCCGGGATGGCGCCCTTGATCAGATCAACCGCCTGGGTGATGCCCAGCTGGTTGACCGCGCCCATGGCGTCGCTGATCAGGCTGCTGCCGCCGCCCAATCCGCTGCCACCGCCGAGCCCGGTGGGCGTACCGAGGCCCGCCAGCGAGGGGTCGGCCAGGGCCGGGTTGGTCAGGCCGGTACCCAGCGCCGGGTTCGGCGTGATGGGGACCTCGCCACCGGGGGACGTGAGCCCCGCGGCCGGATCGGTCAGCGCCGGGTTCACACCCGTCGCACCGGTGCCCGCGGCGGGAGTCAGTCCCGGGGTGCTGGCGGGAGCGGCCGGGTTGGTCAGACCGGGGTTGGTGAGCGCCGGGTCGGTAAGACTCGGTGTGGTGGAGCCGCTCGGGCTGGTCAGGCCGGGGTTGGTCAGCGCCGGGTTCGTCAGTGACGATGACGGGGAAGTCAACCCGCCGGGCGTGGTGAGGCCACCAGGAGAGGTGAGGGCAGGGTTGGCGCCGCCCAGGCTGCCGAGTCCGCCACCGCCCAAGCCGGGGATGTTGAGACCGGAGAGCCCGGGGATCTGGACGCCGAACTGTGAAGTCATCTGCTGGACCGCGCCCATGACCTCTCCGGGCAGGTCCGACACGATCGCGGCCTGCACGAATTCCTGCTGGGAAGGCGCGGGCGCGGCTGCTTGGGTCATGTTGGTCGCGAGGGCAATGGCAAACGGACTTGCGACGGCCAGCGCGGCGACCGAGCTCAAGGCTGTCGAAAGCCGGCGGCGGCGACGATTAGGCACGGAAGTCTCCTCAATATCGGGTCGATCACTTATGGTCTTCTGCGGTTTTGCGTGTGCTATCACGGGATTTCCCCGCGGGTGTCGGATCGGCGGATCGGCACCGGAACCGACGCATTCGATGGTAACCAGAGTTACTGGTGTGACTAGTGGGACGAAATCAAATCGTGAGCTAATCGCGACCGGATCCGTATCTGCGAACCTCGGCCCATTCGTGTTTCCCGGGCCGGATGTCGCTGTCAGGGGCTGGTGGTGCCGGTCCAGTACCCTGACTGCACGTGACCGCCGATGAGCCGCTTGCGCGAAGAGCAGACAGCGGAGAAAACCAGCAGTTCGATCTGATCGTCGTCGGATCCGGGTTTTTCGGCCTCACTATCGCTGAGCGTGCCGCAACCCAACTCGATAAGCGGGTGCTCGTCGTCGAGCGCCGCCACCACATCGGGGGTAACGCCTACTCCGAGCCGGAGCCGCAGACGGGTATAGAGGTACACAAGTACGGCGCCCATCTGTTCCACACCTCTAATAAGAGGGTCTGGGATTACGTACGCCAGTTCACCGAGTTCACCGGGTACCAGCACCGCGTCTTCGCCATGCACCAGGGGCAGTCCTACCAGTTCCCGCTGGGTCTGGGGCTGGTGTCGCAGTTCTTCGGCCGCTACTTCACCCCCGACGAGGCGCGTGCCCTCATCGCCGAGCAGGCCGCCGAGATCACTACCGCCGATGCCGCCAACCTGGAGGAAAAGGCGATCTCACTGATCGGGCGCCCGCTGTACGAGGCGTTCGTCAAGCACTACACCGCCAAGCAGTGGCAGACCGATCCTGTGGACTTACCGGCCGCGGTCATCAATCGCCTGCCCGTGCGCTACACCTTTGACAACCGGTACTTCAACGACACCTACGAGGGCCTGCCCGTCGACGGATACACAGCGTGGCTGCAGAACATGGCTGCCGACGATCGGATCGAGGTGCGCCTGGACACCGATTGGTTCCAGGTGCGCGCGGACCTGCGCGCCGCGAACCCGGCGGCGCCGGTCGTGTACACCGGACCGCTGGATCGCTACTTCGACTATGCCGAAGGTCGATTAGGCTGGCGCACACTGGATTTCGAGGTTGAAGTGCTTGACACCGGCGATTTCCAGGGCACCCCGGTGATGAACTACAACGACGCCGACGTGCCCTACACCCGGATCCACGAGTTCCGCCATTTCCATCCGGAACGGGCCTACCCGACCGACAAGACCGTGATCATGCGGGAGTTCTCGCGGTTCGCCGAGGGCACCGACGAGCCGTATTACCCGATCAACACCGAATCCGATCGGGCCATCCTGGCGGCCTACCGCACCCGCGCGAAGCAGGAGACAGCCTCGGCGAAGGTGCTGTTCGGCGGCCGGCTGGGTACCTATCAGTATCTCGACATGCACATGGCGATCGCCAGTGCGCTGAGCATGTACGACAACGTGCTGGCGCCGCATCTGGCCGACGGTGCGCCCTTGTCCGGAGGTGACGACAATGAGTGATATTCCATTCGGCCCCATCGATTCGACCGAATCACACGCGGTGAGCCTGCTGTCCCGGGTGATCCTGCCCAGGCCCGGTGAACCTCTCGACGTGCGCAAGCTCTACATCGTCGAGTCCGACACCAATGACCGGCGTGCGCACCCGCCCACCCGTACCTCGTTGGAGATCGGCTCGGAATCCGAGGTTTCCTTCGCCACCTACTTCAACGCGTTCCCGGCGAGCTATTGGCGACGCTGGTCCACGCTGGAGAACGTGGTGCTGCACATCGAGCTGACCGGCTCCGGCCGTATCGACGTGTACCGCACCAAGGCCACCGGGGCGCGAATCACCGTGGGCGGCACCCAGTTCAGTGGCGACAATGCGGTTATCGAATTCGAGATCGGTCTGGATGCCTTCGAAGACGGCGGCTGGATCTGGTTCGACATCACCACGGACAGCGACGTCACGCTGCACAACGCGGGCTGGTACTCGCCGACCGCCGCGCCCGGCCGGGCCAGCATTGCCGTCGGAATACCCACCTTCAACCGGCCGAATGACTGCGTGAACGCGCTGAAGGCCCTTACCTCGGATCCTTTGGTGGACAAGGTGATCACCGCTGTCATCGTTCCGGATCAGGGCACCAAGAAGGTCAAGGACCACCCGGAATGGGCGGCCGCCTCCGGTCCGCTGGAGGGCCGGCTGCGGGTGCATGACCAGCCCAACCTCGGTGGTTCGGGCGGCTACAGCCGGGTCATGTACGAGGCGCTCAAGAACACCGACTGCGAGCAGATCCTCTATATGGATGACGATATCCGCATCGAGCCGGATTCGATCCTGCGGGCCTTGGCGCTCAATCGATTTGCCAAGTCCCCGATGCTTGTCGGCGGTCAGATGCTCAATCTGCAGGAGCCCTCGCACCTGCACGTGATGGGCGAGGTCGTCAATCGTGACAACTTCATGTGGACCAACGCGCCGTTCGCCGAATACGACCACGACTTCGCCAAGTTCGTGCTCGACGACATCGAACAAGACCGCAGCAAGCTGTTGCACCGCCGCATCGACGTCGACTTCAACGGCTGGTGGATGTGCATGATCCCCCGCGCTGTCGCCGAGGAGCTGGGCCAACCGTTGCCGCTGTTCATCAAGTGGGATGACGCCGAGTACGGGCTTCGCGCCAACGAGCACGGCTACGGCACGGCGTCGATGCCGGGTACCGCGATCTGGCACATGGCGTGGAGCGACAAGGACGACGCCATCGACTGGCAGGCCTACTTCCACTTGCGTAACCGATTGGTGGTTGCTGCCCTGCATTGGGACAACAACATTCGCGGTTTGTTGGGCAGCATGATCAAGGCCACCATCAAACACCTGATGTGCCTGGAGTACTCGACGGTCGCCATCCAGAACCGGGCCATCGACGACTTCCTGGCCGGGCCGGAGCACATCGCCTCCATCTTGGAGTCGGCGATGCCCGAGGTACGGGCGCTGCGCCAGGAATTCCCGGATGCCGTGGTGCTGCCGACCGCTACCTCGCTGCCGGTGCCGTCGGGACGCCGTAAGGTACACAGGCCGCCAGTATCGTTGCCTGCCATCGGATTCCGCCTGTCGCGGGGCGTTATCCACCAGCTGACCAAGGAAAACCCCGCGCATCATGTGCGTCCGCAACTGAACGTCGCGACCCAGGACGCCCGCTGGTTCCTGCTGTGCGGGATGGACGGCGTCACGGTCACCACCGCCGACGGGCGGGGTGTGGTGTACCGCCAGCGCGACCGCGCCAGGATGTTCGAACTGCTGCGCGGGTCGCTGCGCCGCAACCTGCAGCTGATGCGTAGTTTCAACAAGATGCGCAAGACCTACCGCAAGGCGTTGCCGACACTGACCAGTAAAGAACAGTGGGAGAACATCCTTGGGATCGGCAAGGACAACCCGGCGCCTCAATCCATGAACCCCGGGGTGAGTGCATGACAGGTCCGCTGCCGGGCGAGGTCACCGCGCCTCAGGGAGAAACCGCGGTTCTCGTCGCCGTGCAGTCGGCCCTCGGCGGGCGTCCCGGAGTCCTCAGCACCGCGCGTGGTCTCTCGCATTTCGGCGAGCACAGCATCGGCTGGGTCGCCGCCGGGCTGATCGGCGCGGCCATCAACAGGCGAGACAAGCCTCGCCGGCGCAGTTGGCTGGCGGCGGGTGCGGGTGCCTTCGGCGCGCATGCCGCGTCGGTCATCATCAAGCGGCTGGTGCGTCGCCGCCGTCCGAGCCATGAGGCGGTGAGGGTGAACGTGAGTACCCCGAGCCGGCTCAGTTTCCCCTCGTCGCATGCCACCTCGACCGCGGCCGCGGCGGTGCTTTTCGCACCGCTGACCGGGTTGCCATTACCCGCCCTGCTGATTCCGCCGATGGCGTTGTCGCGGCTGGTTCTCGGCGTGCACTACCCCACAGATGTGGCCGCGGGCGCCGCGCTCGGTGCACTGATCGGCGCGGCCGTTCGCCGGGCGGACTCTCGTCTGGCGCTCAAGGAGGAACAGCGATGAGTGAGGAAGCAGCTCCGACCGTGGGGCCGCCCAAGAACCTTGTCTCGGGGATCGTCAAGGCGGTCCGCCCTCGGCAGTGGGTGAAGAACATCCTGGTCTTCGCGGCGCCGTTGGCGGCCCTCGGCGACATTCCGCCGCACGACTACCGCACGGTTTTCACCAAGGTCGCGATTGCATTCGTAGTGTTCAGCATGGCGGCGTCGTCGATCTACCTGATCAACGACGCCCGCGATGTCGAAGCCGACCGCCAGCACCCCACCAAGCGCTTCCGGCCGATTGCCGCGGGGGTGCTGCCCGTACCGGCCGCCTATGGGCTTTCGGTGGTGCTGGCCGCCGGATCCCTGGCCATCGCGTCACAGGTCAATGCGAACCTCGTGGTGGTCATCGCGATCTACATCGCAATCCAGCTGGGTTACTGCTTCGGCCTGAAACACCAACCAGTCATCGACATCTGCATTGTGTCGTCGGCCTACCTGATCCGTGCCATCGCCGGAGGTGTGGCCGCCGGTGTGTATCTGTCGCAGTGGTTCTTGCTGATCATGGCCTTTGGATCGCTCATGATGACCGCGGGTAAGCGCTACGCCGAGCTGCAGATCGTGGAGAAGACCGGCGCGAAGATCCGCAAGTCGCTCGAGGGATACACCGCGAGCTACCTGAGATTCGTCTGGACCTTGGCCGCCACAGCCGTTGTGGTCTGTTACGGGCTGTGGGCCTTCGAACGCGACCACCGGGCCGGCTCCTGGTTTGTGGCTTCGATGATTCCGTTCACCATCGCGGTGCTGCGTTACGCGGTGGACGTCGACGGGGGCGAGGCGGGGGAGCCCGAGGAGATCGCTCTGGGGGACAGGGTGCTTCAGTTCCTGTTCGTCGCATGGATCGGATCGCTCGGTGCGGCCTTCTACTTCTCCTGAGCGGCCACGGGCCGTGGGCCCCAGTAATGGGCTGACTCGCTTCACGGTGTGGGTCAGCGTCCTCACCGTGACCGTGCTGTTCGGGTGGGGCGCCTGGCAGCGGCGCTGGATCGCCGATGACGGGCTCATCGTGCTGCGCACCGTGCGAAATCTGCTGGCGGGCAACGGGCCCGTCTTCAACAAGGGAGAGCGCGTAGAGGCCAATACCTCCACGCTGTGGACATACCTGACCTATCTGGGCGGTTGGGCCGGGGGCGGCATGCGCCTGGAATACGTGGCGCTGACCTTGTCACTGGTCCTGAGCCTGGTGGGTGTGGCCTTGGCCATCCTGGGCACCGCCCGGCTGTACGCTCCTCTTCTTGCCGGGCGTGCGGCCGTGATGGTTCCAGCGGGGATGCTGGTGTACATCGCGATCCCGCCGGCGCGTGACTTCGCCACCTCCGGCCTCGAAAACGGTTTGGTGCTGGCGTATTTGGGTGGGCTGTGGCTCATGATGGTGAAGTGGGCGCAGGCCGTGCGCACGCCGGTGACCCTTGATCGGCGCGGTGGCCCACACCAGCCGGTGGATCCGCGGATCGTTCACGCCCAGAGAGATCAGCGGGACGTTCTCAGCAGGCGATTCACGGTGGGGCTGGCCTTCCTCGCCGGCCTGAGCGTGCTGATTCGCCCGGAGCTGGCGCTCATCGGCGGCGGCTTCCTGGTGATGATGCTGGTTGCCGCCCGCGGATTCATGAGCCGGATATGGATCGTGGTCGCCGGTGGCGCACTGCCCGTGCTCTACCAGATTTTCCGGATGGGCTACTACGGCCTCTTGGTGCCCAGCACAGCGATCGCCAAGGATGCCTCGGGTTCCAAGTGGGGGCAGGGGTTCGTCTACCTGCAGAACATGAACTCCCCGTACCTGATCTGGATTCCGGCGGTATTGCTCATCGCGCTGGGTGTGGCCGCCTACCAGGCCCGCCGCGGGCAGTGGTGGGTGCGGCAGGTGGCGGCTCCCGGTTACGGCTGGTTGGCTCGCCTCGTGCAAAACCCTACGGCCGTCGTCGTTTTCATGCTCGTGAGCGGATTTGTTCAGGGTGTGTACTGGATCCGCCAGGGTGGGGACTTCATGCACGCCCGGGTGTTGTTGACCCCCGTGTTCTGCATGTTGCTTCCGATCTCGGTGGTTCCGCTGGCAGCTCCCGATAGCGCGGCCTTCACCCCCAAGAAGGCGCGTCTGCTCACAGCGGCCACCATCGGGTTGTTCGCCGGTATCGCGGGCTGGTCCGTCTGGGTGGCCAACTCGCCGGGCATGGCAGGTGACGGCACCAAGGTCACCTATAGCGGCATCGTCGATGAGCGCCGTTTCTACGCGCAGGCCACAGGTGTCGCCCACCCGCTGACCGCAGCGGACTATCTCAACTACCCCCGCATGCGGGCGGTGCTGGTGGCGATCGACAACACCCCCGACGGCGCGCTGTTACTTCCATCGGGGAACTACGACCAATGGGATGTGGCACCGGCGATCCCGCCACCGCCGCCGATCCCGCACGGGTACCGCGGACCACATGCGGTGCTGTTCACCAACCTGGGCATGCTCGGCATGAACCTGGGCCTGGACGTACGGATCGTGGATCAGATCGGTTTGGCTAACCCGCTGGCCGCGCATACCGCGCGTATCACCGATGGGCGCATCGGCCACGACAAAAACCTGTTCCCGGACTGGATGATCGCCGACGGGCCGTGGCTCAAGCGTTATCCCTATATCCCCAGGTACATCGATCAAGACTGGGTGGCCGAGGCCGTCGAGGCGCTGAAATGTCCGCAGACCGACGCCATGCTCAGTGCGGTGCGCAAACCGTTGTCGCCGCGGTTGTTCGTGTCCAACATGCTGCACTCCTATGAGTTCACGACCTATCGGATCGATCGTGTGCCGCGCTTTGAACTGGCGCGATGCGGTCTGCCGATGCCGAAGCTGGACACTCCTTCGTACACCGGGCTGCCGGCAACCGGTCCGTAGGGTGTTCGTGCCCGGCCCCTCGAGGCGGCCGCCGTCGTGTCTGATTTGTGATCCCAATTAGGTAACGACGCGGCCCCGTCATGGCGATACGAAGACGACGTTGTCGGACACTTCAGGCGCAACGTTGCGTGACAGAAGTGCCCAGTGTGACTCCTGTGAATTCCTCTATATGAAACGGATGGACCCCCAGATGAGCGTGCGCGTGAAAGCCCGCCGCGTGCTGTCGGCCCTGTTAGCGGCGTTTGTGATGCCCGTGTCGATGGCTGCGGCCATGACGATCAACCCCGCCACCGCGCATGCCTTCTCGCGCGAGGGGCTCCCGGTCGAGTACCTGGATGTCTATTCCAATTCGATGGGTCGCAACATTCGCGTCGAATTCCAGGGCGGCGGGCCCAAGGCCGTCTATTTGCTGGACGGGCTGCGTGCCCAGGACGACTTCAACGGCTGGGATATCAACACCGCGGCGTTCGAATGGTTCTACCAATCGGGAATTTCGGTCGTCATGCCCGTGGGTGGACAGTCGAGCTTCTACACCGACTGGTATTCGCCGTCGGCGCTCAACAAGCAGCCCTACACGTACAAGTGGGAAACATTCCTCACGCAGGAACTGCCCGCCTACCTCGCCACCAATAAGCAGATATCGGCCACCGGTAACGGCGTCGTCGGGCTGTCGATGAGTGGCGGTGCCGCGCTGATCCTGGCCGCGTTCCACCCGGCGCAGTTCCGGTTCGCCGGTTCGCTTTCCGGCTTCCTCAACCCGTCGACCATCTTCATGACCAACGCGATCCGGGTCGCCATGCTCGATGCGGGCAGCTACAGCGTGGACAACATGTGGGGGCCGCCGTGGGATCCGGCATGGCGCCGCAACGACCCCACCGTGCAGGCGCAGGCGCTGGTCGCGGCCGGCACTCGCCTCTATATCTATTGCGCGCCAGGTGGTTCGACGCCGATCGATGACAACACCGATGCCGGTGTGGCCCTGAGCGCCAGCAGTCTGGAGTCGCTGGCGGTGGCCGGTAACAAGGCATTCCAGCAGGCGTACACCGCCGCGGGCGGAAGGAACGCCAACTTTGTCTTCCCCGCGTCCGGGAACCACTCCTGGCCGTATTGGGGACAGCAACTGCAGGCCCTCAAGGGTGATCTGATTGCCACGCTTAACGGCTAAGATCCCGGGGCACCTTGGGAAGGTCCGCAGGCGCACGTAGTGGGAAATCGATTGAGACAGATGGGAAAACGAAGTAAATGAAGCTCTTTTCGAAGATGCGTGGTGCCTTGGCGCGTCAGTCGGCGCGCCGGATTGCGGTAGCGGCCACGGCCGTCGCAGTCTTGCCCGGTGTGGCGGGCATCGTCGGCGGTACGGCGCTGACTCCGGTTGCGGGCGCCTTCTCACGTCCCGGGCTTCCGGTCGAGTACCTGCAGGTGCCGTCGGCGTCGATGGGCCGTGAGATCAAGGTTCAGTTCCAGCCCGGTGGCGCCAAGGCCGTCTACCTGCTGGACGGTCTGCGTGCGCGCGATGACTTCAGCGGTTGGGACATCGAGACCACGGCGTTCGAGGACTACTACCAGTCCGGTATCTCCATGGTCATGCCCGTCGGTGGTCAGTCCAGCTTCTACACGGACTGGTACAACCCGGCCAAGGGCAAGGACGGCGTGTGGACCTACAAGTGGGAAACCTTCACCACTCAGGAACTCCCGGCGTATCTTGCTGCGAACAAGGGTATTTCGCAGACCGGTAATGCGGTCGTCGGTCTGTCGATGGGTGCCTCGGCGGCGCTGACCCTGTCGATCTACCACCCGCAGCTGTTCGTCTACGCCGGTGCGCTCTCGGGCTTCCTGAACCCGTCGGACATGAAGTTCCAGATCGGCCTCGCCATGGGTGACGCCGGTGGCTTCAGCGCCTCCGACATGTGGGGCCCGGACAGCGATCCGGCCTGGCAGCGCAACGACCCGTTCCTGAACATCCAGAAGATCATCGACAACGGCACTCGCCTGTGGATCTACTGCGGTACCGGTGATTCCACCGATCTGGACGCCACGCGTAACGGCTTCGAGAACTTCACCGGTGGTTTCCTCGAGGGCATGGCCATCGGTTCGAACAAGAAGTTCGTCGAGGCGTACACCGCGGCCGGTGGCAAGAACGCACACATCGAGTTTCCTCCGGGCGGTATCCACAACTGGACCTACTGGGGTCAGCAGTTGCGGGCCATGAAGCCTGACATGGTCGCGTACCTGCAGAGCCACTAGGCATAAGCAGTACAAAGAGCGGTGGTCACTCTCCGTGGAGGGGGGTGGCCACCGCTCTTTTTGTCTTCGCCGGGTTGTGTCTCGGTAAAACATCGGTCCGGTTGCGGTGCGCCAACAACCGCGAAACAACGCCGAGGGGATGTGTTGACAGTCCCCCTGATGTGGTTGACTACCTCGGGAACCCCAGGGGCGTCCATCGGGATGTCCATCGGCCTGACATGTGTAACGCCGATTGAAGTAGACGGGATACTGAGGGAATGAAGCTCTTTTCACAATTGCGCGGTAAGACCGCGCGTCGACTTGCCACTGTGGCCGCAGCTGCGGCCGTTCTGCCTGGATTCATCGGTGTCGCCGGTGGTTCCGCGGTCGCCAACGCGTTCTCGCGCCCGGGTCTTCCGGTCGAGTACCTGCAGGTGCCCTCGGCGGCCATGAACACCAGCATCAAGGTCCAGTTCCAGAACGGTGGCGCCAAGTCCGTCTACCTGCTGGACGGTCTGCGTGCGCGCGATGACTTCAGCGGCTGGGACATCGAGACCACGGCGTTCGAGGACTACTACCAGTCCGGTATCTCCGTCGTCATGCCCGTCGGCGGCCAGTCCAGCTGGTACACCGACTGGTACCAGCCGGCCAAGGGTAAGGATGGCGTCTTCACCTACAAGTGGGAGACCTTCCTGACCCAGGAGCTGCCCGCCTTCCTGGCCAACCAGGGGCTGTCCAAGACCGGTAACGCGGTTGTCGGTCTGTCGATGGGTGCCGCTTCTGCCCTGAACCTCGCGAACTACCACCCACAGCAGTTCATTTACGCCGGTGCGCTCTCGGGCTTCCTGCACCCGGCCGACATGAAGGGCCAGATCGGTATGGCCATGGGCGACGCCGGTGGCTTCAACCCGCAGGACATGTGGGGCCCCGACAGCGACCCGGCCTGGGTTCGTAACGACCCGTTCCTGAACATCGACCGGACGGTGGCCAACGGCACTCGCCTGTGGATCTACTGCGGTAGCGGTGACGCCACCGACCTGGACGCCACGCGTAACGGCTTCGAGAACTTCACCGGTGGTTTCCTCGAGGGCATGGCCATCGGCTCGAACAAGCAGTACGTCGATGCCTACACCGCTGCCGGCGGCAAGAACGCCCATGTGGAGTTCCCCCCGGGTGGTCTGCACAACTGGACCTACTGGGGCAACCAGCTCAAGGCCATGAAGTCCGACATGGTGGGCTACCTGCAGAGCCACTAGGCGCAAGAGCAATCTCGGGCGGCGGCGGCCACTCTGTCTCAGGACAGGTGGCCGCCGCCGTCGTCATTTCGGGGGGGGACTGGCCGATGGGCCACAATCACGTAACGAATTCTGTGCTGTGGCGATCATTTGCGCAGGTGCGAGGCGCATCGGTTCGGTAGCCTCGCTCGGTGTTGCCGGTACCTTGGAGCAAGCGAGAGCACGCTGCGAGACCGCACGTCAAGAATGGCCAGGAGACACATGCCCAAGAGCTCGAACAGTAAACGGCACCGGATTCTCGGTATGGCCGCGGCGCTGGCCGTCGCCGTCGTCGTCATTCTGGTGATCGCGATCGTCGTGGTCATCGTCCGCAGGCCCGCAGACGTCACGCCGGGTGCGCAGGTGCCGGTTACCACGACGCCGCCGTTGACGCGGCCGGGCCAGAAGCCCAGGCCGGCCTTCCAGAGCGCAGACTGCCCCGACGTGCAGGCGCTGATCATCCCGGGCACCTGGGAGTCGTCCCGCACGGACGACCCCCTTAATCCGACAGAGTTTCCGCGCTCATTGCTGCTGAACGTGTCCCGGCCCATCAGCGAGAAGTTTGACAAGGCCCGGCTGCAGACCTGGACGGTGCCCTACACCGCCCAGTTCCATAACCCCTTCGCGAACGACAACCAGATGTCATACAACGACAGCCGCAAGGAGGGCACCGACCGGGCCGTCAAGCAGCTCTCCGAGATGTATGACCGGTGCCCGCTCACCAGCTACGTCATCATCGGTTTCTCGCAGGGCGCGGTGATCGCCGGTGATATCGCCAATCAGATAGGTAACGGTGAGGGGCCCGTGGACCAGGATCTGGTGCTGGGCGTGACATTGATCGCCGATGGCCGTCGCCAGGATGGCGTGGGGCAGTCACCCGGACCGAACCCGCCCGGGCAGGGCGCGGAGGTCACTCTCGGGGACCTGGGTGTGCTGGATTCCTTCGGGCTGAAAATGACGGGCCCGCGCCCCGGCGGGTTCGGCGAGCTCAACGACCGCACCAACCAGATCTGTGGCACCGGCGACCTGATCTGTGCGGCGCCTCCGGACGCGTTCAACATCTCCAACCTGGGTAAGACGCTGGACATTCTCTCTGGCGGGGCGGGCGCACCCGTGCACGCGCTGTACGCCACGCCGGAGTTCTGGCAGATTGACGGCAACGCCGCGACGGTATGGACCACCAACTGGGCCGAGGGGCTCATTGAGAACGCTCCCCACCCGAAGCACGGATGATCGCCTGACAAGCGTTGATGTCATCTTCACAACAGGACGCCAAGATATTTGGCTGGCGCGGTACGCTCACCTAAGATTAAGAGAAAAATAAGACTGCAAGCCGTTCGCGGGCCCGAGTGATTTTGGTTGGCCGACGCCGACCGATAATCTCGTCGCGAATGGCCGCCTGAGCTGCCGTAGTACGCGATTGCCTCTCGGTACGATCATCGAGGATTTGACGTTCGCCCCGATGTCATGTCGGCGTGCACGAACTGTTCAGGCCCGCGAACCGCGCATCCGCGCCGTCACAGGAGAGAAGTACACATGGCGTTCGACAACCCGTTCCTTGACTCGGCGGGTCATATCAAGTTCCCGGAGGACGGGAGCATCGTCGGGCACGTTGAGGGCTTCGCGCAGTCACAGGGTGAGAGCCTGGCGTACCGTTTCCTGGACTTTTCCACGGAGCGTGATGGCGCGTATATCGACATCACGTGGGCGCAGTTCGGTGCGCGTAACCGTGCGGTGGCGGCGCGTCTGCAGCAGGTGACCAAGCCGGGTGACCGTGTGGCCATCTTGGCTCCGCAGAGCCTTGATTACTTGGTGGCACATTTCGGTGCGCTGTACGCCGGCGCGATTTCGGTGCCGTTGTTCGATCCGAGCGAGGCTGGTCATGCCGGGCGCCTGCATGCGGTGCTCGATGATTGCCAGCCTTCGGCGGTGTTGACCACCACCGATTGTGCCGAGGGGGTGCGCAAGTTCTTCCGCAATCGCCCGCCCAAGGAGCGCCCCCGTGTCATCGCGGTCGATGCGATTCCCAACGATGTGGGGTCGACCTGGGTCGAGCCGGTGGCGACCAAGGACACCATCGCGTATCTGCAGTACACCTCGGGCTCGACCCGGGCCCCCGCCGGTGTGCAGATCACTCACCTCAATGTGGCCACCAACCTGCTGCAGCTGATCGACGCGCTGTCCGCGCAAGAAGGCGCGCAGGGACACGAGGCGCTGCGTGGCTGCACCTGGCTGCCGTTCTTCCATGACATGGGCTTGATCACCGTGATGGTGCCGTCGATGCTCGGCAAGCACATGACCGTGATGAGTCCGGCGGCGTTTATTCGCCGTCCACTGCGCTGGTTGCGGGAAATGGCCGTCAAGGGCGAGGACCGTGGTGGTAGCTTCTCGGCGCTGCCGAACTTCGCCTTCGAGCATTGCGCGTTGCGCGGTGTGCCCAAGGAGGGCGAACCGCCGCTGGACCTGTCGAACATCCACTCGATCATCAATGGGTCCGAGCCGGTGTCGACGGCGTCGCTGAAGAAGTTCTGCGACGCCTTCGAACCGTACGGTTTTGATCCCAAGGCGATTCACCCCTCGTACGGCATGGCCGAGGCCACCTTGTTCGTCTCCTCGACCATCTGGAACACCGAACCGGCGCGGGTGCTGCACGTGGACCGCACCGAGCTCAATGCCGGGCGCATCGTGCAGGTGGCCCCGGGCGCAGAGAACTCGCTGACTCAGGTCTCCAGTGGCCGCATGGCCCGCGATGAGTGGGCGGTGATCGTCGACGGCGAGAGTGCCTCGGAGGTGCCCGACGGTCAGATCGGCCAGATCTGGTTGCACGGCAACAACATTGGCTCGGGCTACTGGGGCCGCCCGGAAGAGACCCGCGAAGCGTTCCAGAACACCCTCAAATCACGCATCCCGGCATCGCATGCCGAGGGCGCTCCGGACGACGCCAACTGGCTCAACACCGGTGACCTCGGAGTATGGGTCGATGGCGAGCTGTACATCACCGGTCGCGTCAAGGACCTGATCATCGTCGACGGCCGCAACCACTACCCCCAAGACATCGAATACACCGCACAAGAAGCCAACAAGGCACTGCGCCCGGGATATGTCGCGGCCTTCTCGGTGCCGGCCAACCAGTTGCCGCAGGTGGTTTTCGACAATCCGCACGCCGGTTTGAAATACGACCCGGAGGATTCCTCCGAGCAGCTGGTCATCATCGGCGAGCGCAGCGTGGGCGGCCACAAGTCCGACAACCAAGCTGTCGGTGACGACGTGCGCGCCGCGGTCGCGGTACGCCACGGCGTCACCGTGCGCGATGTGCTGCTGGTCCCGGCGGGCTCGATCGCCCGGACCTCCAGCGGCAAGATCGCCCGCAGCGCCGCTCGAACCAGCTACCTGGACGGCAGCCTGCGCGGCGGCTACCAGCAGACCGCATTCCCCGACGACCGGCAGTAGGCGATCCAGCATCGCCTCGCCATCCGATACTCCGGAGATAGGCCTCGAACATGACTGATACTCAACAGGATTCGACACCAGAGACCAGCCTGGAAACCCCAGCTCCGGAGGTAGCGGCACCGACCGGCGGTGCCGGGCTGACCGTGCCCGAAATGCGCGAATGGCTGCGCAATTGGATCGCCAAGGCCACCGGGGTGAGCCCGGACCGTATCGACGACTCGGCGCCGATGGTCGAGATGGGTCTGTCCTCACGCGACGCCGTCGCGATGGCCGCCGACATCGAGGACCTCACCGGGGTCACCCTCACGGCCACCGTGGCCTTTCAGCACCCCACCATCGAGTCGCTGGCCACCCGCATCATCGAGGGCGAGCCCGAGGTGCCGGATGCCGGCGACGAGGACTGGTCGCGCGACCCGAAGATCGCCGCGGGCGAATTCGATATCGCGGTGGTCGGCCTGTCGGCGCGTCTGCCCGGCGACGTCAACAGCCCGGCGCAGCTGTGGGAGGCGCTGCTGGAGGGCCGCGACGCCATCACCGATCTGCCCGAGGGCCGGTGGGAAGAGTTCACCGCCGAGCCGCGTATTGCCGAGCGTGTGGCTCAGGCCGCCACCCGCGGTGGATATCTCAAGGACATCAAGGGATTCGACGCCGAGTTCTTCACGCTGTCCAAGATGGAAGCCGACAACATGGATCCGCAGCAGCGGATCGCGCTGGAATTGACTTGGGAGGCACTGGAAAACGCCCGTATTCCGGCATCCAGCCTCAAGGGTGAGAGCGTCGGTGTGTACATCGGTAGCTCCAACAATGACTACAGCTACTTGTCGGTGGCCGATCCCACCGTCACCCATCCGTACGCCATCACCGGTAACGCGAGTTCGATTATCGCGAACCGGGTTTCGTACTTCTATGACTTCCGTGGCCCGAGCGTCGCCGTCGACACGGCATGTTCCTCGTCGCTGGTCGCGGTGCACCAAGGGGTGAAGGCCCTGCGCTCCGGTGAGGCCGATGTCGTGGTGGCCGGTGGCGTCAACGCACTCATCACGCCTGTGGTGACGGTCGGGTTCGACGAGGTCGGCGGCGTGCTGGCGCCCGATGGCCGGATCAAGTCCTTCTCGCAGGATGCCAACGGGTACAGCCGGTCCGAGGGCGGCGGCATGCTGGTGCTGAAGCGTCTCTCGGACGCGCGCCGCGACGGCGACCCGATCATGGCGATCATCGCGGGTTCGGCCGTCAACCACGACGGACGCTCCAACGGCCTGCTGGCCCCCAACCCGGATGCCCAGGCCGAGGTGCTGCGCAAGGCCTACAAGGACGCCGGAATCGACCCCCGCAGTGTCGATGTCATCGAGGCGCACGGCACCGGCACCATCCTGGGCGACCCGATCGAGGCCGATGGGCTCGGGCGTGTGGTCGGCCGTGGCCGCGACGCCGACAAGCCCGCGCTGCTGGGCTCGGCGAAGTCGAACTTCGGACATCTGGAGTCCGCGGCCGGCGCCGCCAGCCTCTCGAAGATCGTGCTTGCCTTGCAGAACAACAAGGTTCCGCCGTCGATCAACTACACCGGCCCCAACCCGTATATCGACTTCGACGCGATTCATCTGAAGGTTGTCGATCAGGTCTCCGAATGGCCGCGCTACAGCGGGCACGCCATCGCGGGCGTCTCCGGCTTCGGTTTCGGTGGAGCCAACGCCCACATCGTGGTGCGCGAAGTGCTGCCGATCGACCTGGTCGAACCCAGCGAAAGCACTGAGCCGGAGTCCGACGACGCCGACACCAACGGCAAACATGCGGTGGCAGAGGCGGATACCGCTGACGGCGACGAATTCTCCGTCTCGCGCTTTGACGAGTACGGCGAGTTCACCGGCGGCTATTCCGATGAGCCGTACGAGCTGCCCGGCCTGACCGATGAGGCCAAGCGGCTCAAGGAAGAGGGGCTGGCGGCGCTCGCTGCCGAAGAGCCGGTCGCTCCGGTTGTGCCGCTGTTCATCTCGGGCTTCCTGTCCTCACGCAAGAAGGCCGCCGCGGCGGCGCTGGCGGACTGGATGGAGACCGAAGAGGGGCAGTCTTACTCACTGGAGTCCATCGGGCGCTCGTTGTCGCGCCGCAACCATGGCCGCTCCCGCGCCGTGGTGCTGGCCCACGATCACGAGGAGGCCATCAAGGGCCTTCGTGCGGTGGCCGAGGGCAAGCAGAAGCCGTACGTGTACTCCGCGGACGGGCCGGTGAGCAATGGCCCGGTATGGGTGATGGCCGGTTTCGGAGCCCAGCACCGCAAGATGGGCAAGAGCCTGTACCTGCGCGATCCGATCTTCGCCGAGTGGATCGACAAGGTCGACTCGTACGTGCAGGAAGAGCGTGGTTACTCCGTCGTCGAGCTCATCCTCGACGATTCGCACGAGTACGGCATCGAGACCAGTAACATCGCCATCTTCGCGATCCAGATCGGGCTCGGCGAGGTGCTCAAGGCGCATGGCGCCAAGCCCACCGCGGTGATCGGACAGTCGCTGGGCGAGCCCGCGTCGGCCTATTTCGCGGGCGGGCTGTCGCTCGCCGACGCGACACGTGTCATCTGCTCGCGCGCCCATTTGATGGGTGAGGGCGAGGCGATGCTGTTCGGCGACTACATCCGGCTGATGGCGCTGGTCGAATACTCGGCCGACGAACTCAAGACGGTGTTCGCCGACTTCCCCGATCTGGAAGTGTGCGTGTATGCCGCGCCGTCGCAGACCGTCATCGGTGGTCCGCCGGCGCAGGTTGACGCGATAGTGGCCCGCTGCGAGGCGGAAGGCAAGTTCGCGCGCAAGCTGCAGACCAAGGGCGCGGGCCATACGTCGCAGATGGATCCGCTGCTCGGCGAATTCGCCGCCGAACTGCAGGGGATCGAGCCGATGTCCCCGAAGATCGGCATCTTCTCGACGGTCCACGAGGGCACCTTCATCCGCGGCGGCGGGGAGCCGGTCCACGATGTGGACTACTGGAAGAAGGGGATGCGGCACTCGGTCTACTTCACCCATGGCACCCGCAACGCCGTGGACGCCGGGCACACCACCTTCCTGGAGCTGGCGCCAAACCCGGTGGCGCTCATGCAGGTTGGGCTAACGACCATGGCGTCGGGGCTGCCGGACGCGCAGCTCATCGCGACCCTCGCCCGCAAGGAGGACGAGGTCGAGTCCATGGTCAAGGCCATGGCGCAGCTGTACGTGCACGGTCACGCGCTGGACCCGCGCACGCTGTTCAGCAGGGCGGCCAAGTCTTCCGACTACGCGCCGATCCCCGCCACCGAGTTCAAACGCAAGCCGCACTGGCTGCCCGCGCATTTCAGTGCCGACGGATCGACCCGCATCCCGGGTACGCATGTGTCGCTGCCCGACGGTAAGCATGTATGGGAGTGGAGTCCGCGGGAGGTCGCCGGCGTCGACTTCGCTGAACTGGTCAAAACCGCTGCGACATCGGTGCTTCCGGGCGCTCAGCTCACCGCGTTTGAGCAGCGCGCCATCCCGGGCGAAGGTTCCACGCTGGTGACCACGCTCTCCCGGCACCCGGGCGGGGCCACCGTGCAGGTGCACGCCCGCATCGGGGAATCGTTCACGCTCGTCTATGACGCGGTGGTGTCGCGTGCCGGTCAGGGTGGCGCACTGCCGTTCGCGACTGCCGCGGGGGTTGCCACCAACGGCAGCGCCGTGGTGAGTGCCTCTGCGGCGCCTTCCCATGCGGTTGCCGTCGTGGAAGAGGAAGTGCCCGAAGAGATTCACGACAACCTGCTGTCCGGAGCAGGCGCGGGCGCCGACTTCAAGAAATGGAGCAAGGAGTCCGGCGAGCCGGTCATCGACCGGTTGGCCACCATCGTGTCGATGGCCATGGGTTACGAGCCCGAGGACGTGCCACGCGAGGTGCCGTTGATCGAGCTGGGTCTGGATTCACTGATGGCCGTGCGGATCAAGAATCGCGTCGAGTTCGACTTCGACCTGCCGCCGATTCAGCTGCAGGCCGTGCGCGACGCGAACCTGCTGGACGTCGAGCGACTGGTCATCTATGCCTTGGAGAACCCGGACGCCGTGCACGAGTTGCACGACTACCAGCAGACCGACGAGTTCAAGGCGGCCGCGCCGACCGGCGGCATGCTGTCGAAGGCCGATATCGAGGCGGCCCTGACCGCGGGTGCGGCCGAGTCGGTTCCGGCTGAGGTGCCCGCCGCGGAGCCGGCTGCCGATAGCGCACCCCCCGCCATCGCTCAGGAAGCGACGATCTCGGCGGAGACAAGTGAATTGGCCAAGGCCGCGGCCGCCATGAACCAGGAAGCCATTGCCGAGGCGCTCAATGCCGATGTGCCGCCGCGTGATGCGGCCGAGCGGGTGGCGTTCGCGACGTGGGCCATCGTCACCGGCGAGTCGCCGGGCAGCATCTTCAACGCACTGCCCAAGATCGACGATGCGACGGCCGAGAAGTTGGCCGAACGTCTGTCGCAGCGCGCTGACGGCGAAATTCCGGCCGAGGAGGTCAAGCTCGCGCCGACCATCGAAGCCCTTGGCGAGGTAGTCCGCAGCAGGCTCGAAGCAGGCAAGATCGACGGCTTTGTGCGGACCCTGGCACCCCGCCAGGAAGGCTCCACGGCGGTTCCCGTATTCGTGTTCCATCCCGCCGGTGGCTCGACCGTCGTCTACGAACCATTGCTGAAGCGTCTGCCCGAGGGCACGCCGATGTTCGGCTTCGAGCGGGTCGAGGGCACCATCGAGGAGCGGGCCGCCAAGTACGTACCCAAGCTGATGGAACTGCACGACGGCCCGTTCATCCTGGCCGGGTGGTCTCTCGGTGCAGTGCTGGCGTACGCCTGTGCGGTCGGCCTCAAGGAGGCCGGCGCCGAGGTCGCATGGGTCGGCAACATCGACGGTGTACGCCCCGGGACTCCGATCTTGCAGACCAAGGAAGAGACCCGGAAACGCTGGGACCGTTATGCGGCATTCGCCCAGAAGACGTTCAACGTCGAGATCCCGGCCATCCCGTATGAGCAGCTGGAGGAGCTCGACGACGCGGGCCAGGTGACGTTCGTGCTGGAGGCGGTCAAGGCCAGCGGTGTGCAGATTCCGGGCGGAATCATCGAGCACCAGCGCACGTCGTATCTCGACCAGCGGGCTATTGACACGTCCACCCCGGTGAAGTTCGACGGGCACATGACGCTCTACATGGCCGACCGCTACCACGATGACGCCATCACGTTCGAGCCCGCGTACGCGACCCGCCAGCCCGACGGCGGTTGGGGTGAGTTCGTCTCCGACCTCGAGGTCGTTCCGGTCGGCGGTGAGCACATCCAGGTCATCGACGAACCGATCATCGCTAAGGTCGGTGCTCATATGAGTCAGGCGCTGCGGACCATCAACGCCCAACAGGCCCAGCAGGCTTAGAAAGGTTCAGACACTGTGCCACCACACACAACTGCGGAGAAGCTCGCCGACCTGCGTGAGCGGATTGCGCTCACCCGCGAGCCGGGTGATGCCAAGGCCATCGCCAGGCGCGACAAGAAGGGCATCCCGAGTGCCCGCGCCCGCATCGACGCGCTGCTCGACAAGGGCAGTTTCTTGGAACTCGACGCGTTCGCCCGCACTCCCGGTGATGCCAACGCGCCGTACACCGATGGTGTGGTCACCGGTCTGGGGCGCATCGACGGCCGCCCCGTCGCGGTGTTTTCACACGACCAGACCGTGTACCAGGGCAGCGTCGGTGAGATGTTCGGCCGCAAGGTTGCCAAGCTCATGGAATGGGCGGCGACCAACGGATGCCCGGTGATCGGCATCAACGATTCGGCGGGCGCCCGCATCCAGGACACCGCCACGTCGTTGGCCTGGTACGCCGAATTGGGCCGCCGTCACGAGCTGCTGCGCGGCACGGTGCCCGAGATCTCGATCATTCTGGGCAAGTGCGCCGGTGGTGCCGTGTACTCACCGATCCAGACCGATCTGTTGGTGGCGGTCCGCGACCAGGGCTACATGTTCATCACCGGGCCTGACGTCATCAAGGACGTCACCGGCGAGGACGTGAGCTTCGACGAGCTCGGTGGGGCCGACGTACAGGCTCAGCGCGGCAACATCCACAAGGTCGTCGAGGACGAGGCCGCCGCGTTCCAGTACGTGCGGGACTACCTGAGCTTCCTGCCCTCCAACACCTTCGATTACCCGCCGATCGTCAACCCGGGCCTGGAGCCGGAAATCACCGAGGACGATCTGTATCTCGACACGTTCATCCCCGATAGCGACAACCAGGGTTACGACATGATGGAGATCCTGCTGAGGATCTTCGATGACGGCGACATCTTCGAGATCTCCGAGCAGCGTGGTCCCGCGATGATCACGGCGTTCGCGCGGGTCGACGGGCACCCGGTGGGAGTGATCGCCAACCAGCCGCTGCAGATGGCGGGCGCTGTCGACACCGATGCCTCCGACAAGGCCGCCAGCTTCATCCGTTTCTGCGACGCGTACAACCTGCCGCTGGTGTTCGTGGTCGACACGCCGGGCGCGCTACCCGGTGTGTCGGAGGAGAAGAACGGCATCATCAAGAAGGGTGGCCGTTTCTTCAACGCGGTGGTGGAAGCCGATGTGCCCAAGGTGACCATCATTACCCGCAAGGCCTACGGCGGTGGGTATGCGGTGATGGGTTCCAAGCAGCTCTCGGCCGACCTGAACTATGTTTGGCCGACCGCACGTATCGCGGTGATCGGTGCCGAGGGCGCCGCGCAGCTGCTGGTGAAGCGCTTCCCGGACCCGACGGCACCCGAGGTGCAGAAGATCCGGGCGGACTTCATCGAGGGCTACAACAAGAATCTGGCGACGCCGTGGATCGCGGCCGAGCGCGGTTATATCGATGGCGTCATCGAGCCGCACCAGACCCGTCTATTGCTACGTAAGTCGCTGAAGCTGTTGCGGGACAAGCAGAAGCATGATCGCATGCAGCGTAAGCACGGTCTGACCCCAATCTAAGGATTCATCGCACGAAGGCCCCGTACGCACCGCGCGTCGGGGGCCTTCGTGTTCGGTGGAGATCAGTCGCGCAGGATCAGGGCACGACTGCCGGCGTGCGCCCACACCACCGCGGCGGCGATCGAGATGAGCATCGTCACCCACGAGAACCAGGTGACGTCGACGCGTGGCCCGGAGACGAAGCTGTCTTGTACGGAGGGCCAGTAACTCGGCATGAGGTGCACGTAGCCCAGGCCCAGAACGCTTGCGCTGCCGACGATCACGGTGGCCTCCGGGGCGTGCCTGCGGTGGCGCAGGATCATCGTCACCGCGACGGCGATGAGAACCGCGTGGGTGGCGGCGAGGTAGGTCAGGGTCAGCGGCGCCGCGGCGAAGCCACGTCGCAGGTGGTCGATGGCATCCAGCCCCCAACCGATCACAAAGGCGATGGTGGCCGCCCGCAGAAACGCGTCGGCGCGAGTCGCTGGCTCTCCCATCGTGACCTCCATGGCCCGCTACTGCTGGTATCAGATGCCTACCCCTTGCCCGGCAAGGCGCTGCCATCCGCGCGGTACGGCTCTCCGTGGGGATCGAAGCAATGCGTCGAGGCCTCGGTGCCCTCGTGGTCGACCTGCAAGGTGGTGTGGTCGATGTCGTACTGCGTATGGAGCAACTCCTCGATCTCACGCCGTATTCCGTGGCAGTCCGCATTGGGCGCCACCAATATGTGGGCCGACAGCGCCGGCTGGCCGGAGGTGATCTGCCAGATGTGGAGATCGTGCACCTCGGCCACCGCGTGCACCGCCGCGAGCTGGGTTCCGATGGTGCCGGGGTCTAGGCCTACAGGCGCGGCTTCCAAGAAGATCCGTCCCGATTCGCGGACCAGGCCCCAGCCCGCCTTGAGCATCAGCGCGGCCACGACAAGTGCGGCGATGGCATCCGCGCGGGTGAAGCCGGTGAGCCACACCACGGCGCCGGCGACGGCGGTGGCGATGAATGCGTAGAGGTCGTTGAGGATGTGCTGGAAGGCGCCCTCGACGTTGAGGCTGGAACGGTTGGCCTTGCTGATGCACCACGTGGCTGCCACGTTGACGGCGATTCCGGCCAGTGCGGTGATGAACACCAGCAGGCCTGAGACCTCCGGGGGAGTGATCAGCCGGCGGATGCCCTCGTAGATGAAGAAGGCGGCCAGTAGGAACAGCGTCACGCCGTTGGCCTGTGCCGACAGGATCTCGGCGCGCTTGAGGCCGAACGTATAGCTACCCCGCGCCGGACGCGACGAGAGGCGAATGGCGATGAGCGCCAATACGATCGATGCCGCGTCGGTCAGCATATGCCCGGCGTCGGAGATCAACGCCAGCGATTGGGCGATGATGCCGATGACGACCTCGATGGCCATGAATCCGCCGATCAGGATCAAGGCGATGGTCAGCCATTTCCGATCGGCGTCGGCGTTCACGCCGTGACCATGGGAGTGCCCGGAGCCGTGCTCGTGTGCGTCCGCTGCCATGTCCGCTCCTTCTTACGATTCATGCAAACATATGCATGCTAGCATTTGTCATGACAAACGTTCAGCCCTTGACCTGTCCGAAGTGTGAATCACAGATGCTGTCGACGAAATGGTTCGGCGTACGCACATTTCAATGCACGGGATGTGCGGCGCTGTTACTGGAGCAGGACAGCCTGCAGCAGTTCGTGGATGGAGCCGCGCGTTTCGGCCCGTCGGCGCATATCGACCAGCCGCCCACGGCGCAGCCGTACCCACCCGCGCCTCCTCAGGACTACCGGGGATTTATGGGCGGACTCTTCGGCGGAGGCGGCCACGGATATCGCCGCCGGGGCCACCACTGACTCACCGGGCGTCTCGAATGTGCGGATTGTGTCGATATCACGTCGGAAATCGACACAATCCGCACACTCGACGTGCCGTTACGGCTTGATCCGGATCTGGTTCGGCTTCCAGAGCCCACTGTGTACCTGCGAGCCGTACTCGATCTGCGCGGGTTGGGCATCGACGATGGTGTCGAGCTTGCGCAGCGAGCCCCAGTCGCGGCCCCAGTCCTTGGACAGGTAGGTCGGCATCACGTGTGCCCGCAGCAGCAGGTCGGTGATGCCGAGCAGGCCACCGTTCTCGCCGTCCTGCCAGGTGTCGGTGTCCTTGCGCTTCTGGTCGTAGTCCGGCGTGATGCGGAACTCGGGAACTTCGGTGATCCCGTACTGATGCAGCATCGGGTGCTGGCACGGGAAGACCAGTCCCACGGTCCAGTCCAGCAGCACCGGCCGGGTGCTGCCCACGTACTCCTGCAGTGACTTCAGCTCCGGCACCCGGGGTGGCGCAAAGGCCAGCCAGTCGCCCGGAGTCAGCGAGCCGTCAATCGCGACAATCCGCACGGCGGTCGCGGTCTCGGGGATATCCGAACGGGCGAAGCGCAGGTTGCGCCAGGATGGCGCGGGCCCAAGGTCGTAGGGCGTCAGGCGTCCCAAGGGGCTGAACGCACCGTCGGGGCCCGCCGTGCCGTACT
Organism: Mycobacteroides abscessus ATCC 19977; assembly: GCF_000069185.1. NCBI lineage: Bacteria > Bacillati > Actinomycetota > Actinomycetes > Mycobacteriales > Mycobacteriaceae > Mycobacteroides > Mycobacteroides abscessus. Next base: position 187,900 of record NC_010397.1, read on the forward strand.
CCAATTGCAGTGTCTGCCCGGAGAGTTCGCCCTTGACGTTCTTGGCCGCGATGGTGCCGGCTGCCGTCACCACGATCAGTGGATGGGCGGCATCGCGCGCGGGGAGCCGGTACCAATCGGAAGTCACCTTCGCCTGCTGCTGCGGACCGACGCGGTAGGAGCCCACGATCGGTACCCGGGCCGGATCCAGCCCGTAGGGCAGCCGCACCGTGGAGCCATTGACGCCCGGGGTTGTGTTGCGATCCTTGGAATCCCAGTCGTAGTCGGTTCCCGGCCGTGAGTCATTCATCCGGATGGATTCGGCGACGATCTTGTCCGGTACCCCGTCGGCGGTAAAGCCTGACGGGGCGGAGCCGCCGAGCGGCCCCAGCGCGCCGGTCTCTTGCTCGCCGATCGCGGGCAGGAATCCGGCATTCGCGTCGGGCTCGACGAGAACGTCGTCGGCCAGCCCACATCCGCCCGCCAGTTCGCGGATGTTCGCCCATCCGTTGGAATACGACGGGTACTGACGGGCGACGCCGATCGCCAGCTGGCAGATGGACGTGAGCACCATGAATCCGGCGGCCCAGGCGACCGGCGCGGAGGTGATGGACCGCGTGATGCGGTTGTCCTCACGCCGCGGCGAGAAGTGCAGCCATGCTGCGTAGCCGACCGCGAGCGCGAACAGCGCGAAAAATATTGTGCTGACGCTTATTCCGGCGATCTTGGGCATGCTGCTGTTGAACGGAATACCGAAACTCGAGACGTACCACCAGCCTGCGGCGCTGGCCCAGCTGAGAGCCAGCACGAACAGCACCGTGGCCACGACGGCCATGCGGTTGCGACTCCAGCGCAACACCTGTGGTGACACCAGCACCGTGGCCAACGCCGCCACGGCGGCGCCCAGGGCGGCGAACAGCCCGAAGTGGTGTACCCACTTGGTGGGCGCGAACATCAGGAAGAAGATGGTGCCAAAGACGACGCCCAGCACACGCCAGGCCGGCCCGCGGGCCACCCCGGGAACGCGCTTGCGGCGCAGGAGAATGAACATCGCGATGAACAGGCACGCCGCGATCAGCAGGAAGCCGAAGCGCCGCGATACCGAACCGTCCACCGTCGGCAGGAACATGTAGTAGTACCGCAGGTTGTCCGTGTACCACGCCTGCGATGGGCCGATGGCGGTGCGGATCCTGGTCGCCTCGAAAACCGTTGCCAGTGTTTGATCGGAGAACACCACGGGCAGGATGACGGTTCCAGCGGCCAGCATGGGCGCCACCAGCGGCCAGGTGCCCACCTGACGGTGCTTGGTCACGATGATCCGCAGGATCGGCCGGCCACCGGCGAGCAGCGCGGCGACGGCGATCAGACCGGTCGGCTGTATCCCGAGAGTAAAGGCAGCGGTGATGGTCGCCAGCGCGGCGGGAGTCAGTCGCCGGGAGGTGATGGCCCGCTCGATGAGCACCCAGGTGATCAGCGACCCGACCGCGATCTGTCCCTCGGGGCGCAGACCGTTGTTGAACGGGAACCAGGACGCCAGCAGCACGAAGCCGGCCGCCCATGCCGCCGGCTTGCTGCGTGCGACAGCGGGCCCCAAGCGGGGCAACACTTCCCGGCTGATCAAAAGCCAGCAGACCAGCGAGGCGATCAGGTCGGGCAGCCGGATCCACAGGCTGATATCGCTGAACTTGGTCATGATGGCCAGCAGGTTGTAGTACCAGCCGAACGGGTCTTCCGGGCTGCCGAACCAGCGGAAGTAGTTGGCCATGTACCCCGCGTGCTCGGCGGTACGCGCCATACCCATCTGGTAGCCGTCGTCCGACGACCCCGCTCCGATCACGTACCAGAGCACCAGTGCGCTCATGATGACGGTGTCGGTCAGATCGAAGCGCCGCCAGCGGGTCGGAATGAGCCGCCGCATGCGGTGGCCATCGGTCTGGTCGATCCGCCACAGCGCCAGCACCGCGATGATGGTGGAGATGACCGCGCCTACCATCGCCGCGAGCTTGAGAAGTGTTGGACTGGAGGAGAATCGGGTGTCGATATGGGCGGTAAGGCTCAGGCCCTGGGGCGCCGGCCCGCTGAGCTGGGTGAAGACCCCGACAATCTGTGGGCGCAGGTTGGGATCGGGGAATCCGCTGCGCAGATCGGCGGACTTCTCGGCGCCGTCACCGTGAAGCCCCTCGAATGTAGCGAAGGTGCCCTTATCCGATGAGGTGATGACGATCCGTCGGCAGTCGGGAGAGGCGACCTTGGTGCGCGGGACGCTCGCGATGACCACATTGCGGTCGGTGATATCGAGCCGCTCCTTGGTGACCCGGACAAAAAGGCTTTGTAGTGCTGCCTCTTTGCCCTCGGGAGGCGCGGTACCCAGGATGACGGCCCCGTCGGCCGGGGCGGAGTTGACCACGGCGCACGGCACGATCACCGTCATGTCCATGGGCGTCTGGGAGATCAGCGGCGCGGTGACGTTGTTGAGCCGGCCCTGCTGTGGCCAGTCGAGGGTCGCGGTGGACACCTTGACGGGCAGCAGCGGGATCGAGACGCTCAGCACGAACCCGAGCAGACCGAAAACGGTTGCCGTCCAACGTGCGATGTTTAGCTTGCGGGCCTCGGCTGCGGTATCTGTCACGGAATTCTCTGTCATGGCAGGGCTCGAATCGGTCCTTTACGGGTCCAGCCGTTCACGACGACGGTGCCCTCGGTGAGTTGTGCGTCGGGTGCCAGATTCGGAGCCACGATGGGCTCGTACTTCTCTATCGAGCCCCAGTCGCGATACCAGTCGTTGCGCAGGTAGGTGGGCACCGACGAGGTTCGCAGCAGCGCGGTGGTGAACATGAACGGGCCACCGTCTTCGGCCGACATCCACATGTTCGACGAGGTCGCCACCTGCTTGTGCTCGGGCATCACGCGGAACTTGGGCAGTTCGGCCACCCCAAGATGCTCGCTGAACGGCCGTTGGCACGGGAAGTTTTGTGCCACAGCCATATCCAGCAGCACGGGTGTGTCGGACCCCAAGAGATCCTGTGCCGTCTTCAGGGTTGGTACCCGCGGCGGGGTGAACGCGAGCCATTGGTCACTGGACAGGTTGGGGTCGTCGGCGACGATACGGACCACGTTGGCCCCGGGCGGCGCGGTCTTGGTGGGGAACCGCAGGTTGCGCCAGACTGTTTGCGGCCCAATGTCAATGGGGTAATCCTGGCGAAGTGGCTTGAAACCGCCGGGGCTCTGGGGGTCGCGGACACCCCACTCCAGCTTGAGCTGCTGGCCGTAGTTGATCTCGGGGCTGAAGGTGCCGTCCTGCTGGAACGACCAGATCGCACCGGCGGCCGAGATCACCACCAGCGGTCGATCGGGGCTGGGCGGTGGAAGCTCGTACCAGGACGACTTGAGGTGCGCGGCAATCGAGTTCTCCCCGTAGCTGCCCATCACCGGGGTGCGGGCCGGGTCCAGCCCGAACGGCAGCTGCATGCTGGAGCCGTTGATGCCGGTGGGGCCGACGCCGCCGGTGGTTCCCGCTCCGTCGCTTACCTCCATGATCGGCGCGTTCGGGGAGGCATCGGAGTTCACCAGGCCCGGCTTGCCGACGACGGGCAAGGACGTCATGCCGATGCGCACTCCGTCGGGGACGAAGCCGACGGGATCCAGGCCTCCGAGCGGCCCGTACTTGCCCGCTTGCTGGCCGGGAATGGGTTGCAGCAGGCCCTCGTTGGCGTCTGGCTCGACTAACACGTCGCTGGCCATGGCGCACGGATCGCTGCCGGTCAGCGCCAACAGGTTGGCCTTGCCGGTGGTGTAGGTGTCGCTACGCGCGTAGACCCCCTTGGCCATCGAGGTCACTTCGAGAATCACCATGATGGCGGCGACGATCATCAGTGGGGTCGAGGCCAGCAAGCGATTGCGCCGGGTGTTCTCGACCTCGGTGTGCCCGGCATAGTCCAGACGGAAGTGCAGCCAGCCGGCGATCAATGCGGTGATCACCGAGAGCACCAGGAACATGTTGGTGACGGGATGGCTGGCGATCACCGGTTGCTTGTCGAACCATGGCACGCCGTAGTTGCCGACGTAGAACCAGCCGTTGATGCCCGAGGTCGACCAGGCCAGGATGAACAGCAGAGCCGTCACGTACAGCGCCAAATTGCGCCGCGAATGCAGACCGACTCGCGCAAAGGTGAATGCCGCGACCGCTCCGAGCGCGCCCGACAACCCCGCGAAAATGCCGAACTGGATGGCCCACTTGGTGGGGGTGAAGGTCAGTAGCAGCAATCCGATCGCGGTGCTGCCGATGAGGCGCCACACCGGTCCGCTGGCCAGGCCCGGTAGTACGCCGCGGCGCAGCAGTACCGCAAGGGTGCCGAAGAGGCAGAGCAGCAGGATGAACACCGCGATACGCCGGGTCAGTGAGCCGTCGACATTGGATTCGACGGTCAGGAAGTAGTAGCGCAGGAATTCCTGGTACCAGGCGATCGTCGGACCGACCACATATTTGATGCGCGCGGATTCGGCGACGGTGGCCAGGGTCTGGTCCCGGAAGGTGAAGGCGAGCACGCCCGCGACCGAGGCCGCCAGGACCGCGATAGGGGTGAATCGCCCGTACCGCAGGCGGCGCACGGCGACGACGCGGGCGATGGCGCGGCCGCCGGCCAGTAGCGGTCCCAGCGCGATGAGGCCTTGGGGGGCCACCGTCGCGGCCAGCAGGGCTACCACGATCGCCAGCGTGGCGGGCGAGAGGCGGCGGGTGGCGATGGCGCGTTCCACCAGGATCCAGGTGAGCACGGTGCCGAACACGATGATGGGCTCCGGGCGCAGGCCGTTGTTGAACGGAAGCCAGGCGGTGAGGAAGACCAGCGCGGCGGTCCACACGGCGGTCCGGCTGGCGGCGAGTTGCTCGCCCAGCCGGGGCAGCATCTTCTTACGCAGGATGTACCAGGTGCCGATGCCCGCCAGGGTGGCCGGCACGCGCATCCACACCCCGACGGTGCTCACCTGTGTGAGCCAGCTCAAAAGGGTTGCGTACCAATCGAATGGAGACGCGGTGGCACCGAAGTAGCGGTAGTACTCCGCGACGTACCCGGCCTGATGCGCGACGCGCGCCTCGACCAGCACGTTGCCGTCATCGGAGGTGATGGCGCCGATGACATGCCAAAGCAGAAGTGTGCCAACGACTCCGATGTCGGCCACACCGTTGGTCAGTAGTGTGGCGCGGCCCGGCAGCCGGAATGGTTTGCGCGGGAGTTTGCGCCCGCCGCGTTCCAGCACGGCCAGGGCCGCGATGGCGATAGCGACGGCGCCGATGCCGAGCACCATGGCCGCCAGCTTCAAAGTGGTTGGACTGCTGATGAATCGGGTATCGACCACCACATGGGCGGTTGGGCCGCCCGCCGCGGGCACCTTGAGGTCGGTGAACAAGCCGGTGACCTGAGGCTTGTTTTCGATGGACAGGGTGCCGCTGGCATTGGGTAGCCCGGCGAAGTTGGCGCCCACCCCGCCGGCATTGGCCCAGATGTCCAGGGTGGTGCAGCCGCCGGACTCCACGGCCTTGCGTGGCGCGACCGTCGCGACGTTGTCGCGGAATGCCACAACCACCAGATCGGTGGTTGCCCGCACGAACAATGCGTGCCGGCTTGCTTCGAAGCCGCCGTCGGGGCTGGTGGACAGCACCACACCGCCGCTGGCGGGCAGCGTCGCGACGGCGGTGCAGGGTATGTGTGCCTCGAAGGACAGCGGGGCGCCGGACACCAGTGGCGCGGTGATGCCGGTGATGTTCCCGTCGGCGCCGGCTCCCTGGGGCCAGTTGATGTCGACGGTGGACTGACGGACCGGCAGCAGGGGAACGAGCACGCACAACAGCACACCGATGGTGGCCGCAGCCAAAGAAATCAGACGTGCCCGCTGGGCTGTACCTGCTGTCGCGGACTGTGAAAGCTGCGAAGGCACGAGGGCGATGGTATGTGACGAAGCTTCGCGCCCCTGAACGCAGCGCGCGCGTTGGCCGGATTGAGACCTCTAAAACCGATACCAGTCGATAACTCGGTAGAAGTATCGGAAAGTATCCAGAATGTCGGCCCCACCTGATACCTATTGATACGGCACCGAGAAGTATCAAGTGAGGATTTCGGTATGCAGCCCAGTCCGTACACGCCAGGCCAGGTGGCACGTGAGGTCGTCGGCCGCGCCGAGCAGCTGGCCGAGATCGGCGAGCGACTGATGTACATGACGGAGCTTGGGCGGCTGATCGGCCGCATCCGTGTCGACACCGGGCCGCGTGGTGTGGGAAAGACCTCACTGCTGCGTGAGGTCCAGCGTGCGGCCGAGGCGCGCGGTGTGGTGACGGTGTGGGTGACCGCAGGCGGCGAGGAGCCGCTGACGGCGGCGATCGCCACCCAGATCCGCGCCCGCACCGCGGGGTGGAAGAAGAAGTCACGCGGCCGGTTACTGCGAGCCATCGATCAGGTGAGCATCACCGCCGGTGTGCCGGGGGTGGCGCAACTCGGTGCGACGGTCAAACCGGCGCAGTCCGCCGAGGGGGCGTCACCGGAGCCATCCTTCAAGGAACTGATCGTCGAGACGGTCAAGGCGGCGCGCGACGAGGGACACCGGGGTCTGGTGCTGTTGATCGACGAGGTGCAGGACGCTGACCGGCAGGGATTGCGCACCCTGGCCGTCACCTGGCAGGACCTGCAGGCCGAGGCCGACGCCCTGCCTGCCGGGTTGTTCGCGGCGGGCCTCCCGCAGACGCCGGAGATCATCAGCGCCGCAGCCACCTTCAGCGAGCGGTTCGCATACCGCACATTGCATCGGCTAGGCCCCGACGCATCGCGGGTGGCGCTGGTCAAGCCCGCCGGCCAGGTCGGGGTGGACTGGGCGCCGGACGCGCTCGAGGCAGTCATCGCGCAGACGAACGGATATCCGCACACGCTGCAGCTCTACGCGGACGCCGCGTGGGCACGCGCCGGGTATCCGGATCCGGGAGGCCAGATCGGGATGCCCGATGTCGAGCACGCCGCCCGACAGGTCGCCGAGGATATGGACGCACTCTTTCGCGCGCGCTGGAACAACGCGACCCCGGTGCAGCGGCGCTTCATGACGGCGATGGCGCAGTCATTGACCGACGATCGGGTGTCCAGCCGGTCCGATATCGCGGCCGCGTTGGGCCGTGATTCGCGGGCTATCAGCGCCGCCCGCGCCGGGCTCATCGACAAGGGGCTCATCGCCGTGGCCGGCCACGGGCTGCTGGAGTTCAGCATCCCCGGTTTCGCGGAGTTCGTGCACGCGCAGGAGGGCTAGCCACTCCGCCGACACGCCGTGTTCTGCGTTTCGCACGTGGGAAACGCGTCAGAAACCGTAGTCTCGGCGCCCGGTCAGTCGTTATGCGGTGACTTCTCGCGAATCGCTCCCGAGCGTTCACATTTCGGATCGACCTTGACCGGGTGGTGCGGACAGGGCTCGTCGTCCTTGGGCTTGGCGTGGCTGGGCAACGCCGTCACCAGATATGACGCCAGGGATGCAGTCACCAGGAATTGCCAGGCGATTTGTCGCAGCATGGGCCGCACCTTCCTTTGGGATGTCTTTGCTGACAACCCCATTGAAGTCGGCGCGGGCGCCACTGGCTTCCGATAAATTGCCAGGTTTTATCGAAAAGCGGCCAGTGGGCAGTGGTGCGGGCTACCGGCTCTTGCGCAACGGTCCGGGTGTCCAGAGTCCGCTGTGCACGGCAGTACCGAGCTGCAGCTGCGCCTCGGTGGCGTTCCGGTAGTACGGCGTGAACCGTTGCAGCGCACCCCAATCGCGGAACCAGTCGTTCTGCAAGTAGGTCGGTACCGGGGTGGCCTTGAGGAGCAGTTCGGTGATGCCCAGCGGGCCCCCGCCGAGGTAGTCCATCACCGGCGAGTTGGCCTCCGCGCCGAAACGATCGGGGAGGATGCGCCACTTCGGGATCTCGATGACACCGTTCTTGTGGCCGAACGGCCGCTGGCACGGGAAGGCAAGCCCCACGAGCCAATCCAGGAACACCGGATCGGAGCCCACCACCGCCTGCAGCGAGCGCAGCGACGGCACCCGGGGCGGGGTGATCGCCACCCAGTGCTGTGGCGCTAGGTCGTCATCGGTGACCAGCAGCCGGATCCGGGTGGCCTGGGTCGGGATGGCGTCACGCGACATCCGCAGGTTCCGCCAGGCGGGAGACGGGCCCAGATCGGCGAATGAGATGGCGCCCAAGACCTTTCCGTCCTCACCGGCGAACTGCACCTGCAGCTCGACCGGATCGAACCGGCCCGCCGCGGCCAGTACCAACAGCGGCTTGGTGGCGTCCTTCGGGGGCAGCCGGTACCACGACGACAGCAGCCGGGCCGAGCGCTGCGGGCCCACCTGGTAGCTGCCCATGACGGGCGTGGTCTCCGGCTTCAGGTCGAAGGGCAGCCGGGCGCGCGAGCCGTTGACGCCGGCGGCGATGGTGGTGCCGCCCTCGGTGTCTTGACTGCCGTTGGCGTTGCCGCTCTTGTCGCGTTCGACGAAGCTGTCCGAGCCCTGTGGGTTGTTCTCTTCATCGGCCGACACATCCGACGGAATTCCGTTGGGGTCGAACATGATATTGGTATCGGCGGCCAATGCCTGCCCGATCGGGGCGTCGATCGGCTGTAGCATCCCGGCGTTGGGGTCCTCTTCGACCATCACGTCGTTGGCCAGCCCGCAGCCGTTGCCGCGCAGCGCGTCGAGGTTGGAGCGTCCTACCGACCAGGCGGGGTACTGGTTGATCATGCCGGCGGTCAGCGAGAAGATCGACCAGACCACGACGATCCAGGTGCCGACGGCAAGCGGAGACTCGGCGAGGCGCGCCAGCACCGGATGCACCGGTGTGCGGCCGGGATGGTCGCGGCCGGTGAAATGCATCCACGCCGCGATCAGGATGGCGAGCACCGAGAGCCCAAAGAAGACCGTGCTGATGCCGAAGTGCCACTGCGGGAACGAATTCGACCAGGGCACACCGAAGTTGGAGACGTACCACCAGCCGTTGACGCTGGAGAACGACAACGACAGCACAAAGAGCACGATGGCGGCGTAGAGCGTGCGGTTGCGCGGGGAGCGCATGGCCGCGGCGGTCACGGCCACCGCGGCCAGCGCACCGAGTGACCCGGCCAGGCCCGCGAACACGCCGAAGTGGTGGGTCCACTTGGTGGGGGTGAACATGATCGCGACGAACGAGATCAGGGTGATGCCGATGATCCGCCGGCTGGGCCCGCTAGCGGTGCCGGGAATCTTGTTCTTGCGCAATGTCATTGCCACAGCCACGCCGAGGGCGATGACCAGGGCCAGCACGGGGAACCGGCGGGAGATGGCACCGTCGGTGGTGGGCAGGAACAGACGCTCGTACCTGACGTGTTCGTCGAACCAGTTCAGCGACGGCCCGACGGCCGACTTGAGCGCGTTGGCCTGGATCTCCCCGACGAGAGTCTGATCGCGGAAGATGACGATCAGCGTCACCAGCCCGGCGGCCAGGATCGGTGCCAGCAGGGCGGCATAGCCGAAGCGCTTCGCGCGCTTGGACACGATGGTGCGCAGCGGTCCGATCGCGACCAGCAGCGCGCCGATGGACGCGATACCGGTGGGGCCGGAGAACAAGGTGAGCGCGCCGATGATGCAGGCGGCGGCGGCAGGCAGCAGCCGGTTGGTGGCGATGGACCGTTCCACCGAGCACCAGGTCAACAGGATGCCGAGGGCAATGATCGGTTCGGGGCGCAGTCCGTTGTTGAACGGCAGCCAGAACGCCAGGAACATCGCCGCCGCGGTCCACGGCACCACCGGGTTGGTGCGGGCAGCGTGGCCCAACCGGGGGATGACCTCGCGGCTGATCACCGCCCAGCACAACAGGCCCATCGCCAGGGTGGGCAGCCGCATCCAGACGCTGGCAGTACTGACATGAGCCCAGATGGTCAGCAGGTCGTAGTACCAGCCGAACGGCGACTCGGGGGTGCCGAACCAGCGGTAGTAGTTGGCCATGTAGCCCGATCCCTCGGCGACCCGGGCCATGGTGAGGATGTAGCCGTCATCGGACGTGTTCGCCCCGACGAAATGCCACCACACCAGCACCGCCCCGACGAGCGCGTCCAGCGGCCGCGGCTTCCACCAGCCCTCGGGCATGAAGCGCTTGTGTCTGCGGCCGTCGGCCGTGTCCAGCGTGTGCAGCGCGACCAGCGAGACAGCGGTGAGCAGGACGCCGAGGATCATCGCGATGAGCTTGGCGACGGTGGGCGAGCTGCTGTACCGGGTGTCGACGGTGGCCGAGAGCTTCAGGCCCGCGGGTGCGGGGCCGGATAGATCGGTGAAGATGCCGACGATCTGCGGCCGGAAGTCGTAACCGCCGCGCTCCCCGGCACGTGGCTGTCCGGGCTTGGCGTCCTTGGGGCCTTGCGTGAGCCCGACGAACTTACCGGTCACCTTGTCCGAATGCGCGCTGACCTCGAGTCGCTGACAGTTCGGGCCGAGAACCTCGGAGAACGGTGCCGAGACCACCGGCACATTGCGCACGATCACCACGAGATCGCCACCGCTGCGCTGAATCAGCATGCCGCGGTCTACCGCGTTGGGCGCCTGCTTGGGCACAGTGGACAGCAACACGTTGTTGTGTGCGTCAAGGCCCTTGGCTGCCGCGCAGGGCACCGTGATGGTGAGATCGGTGGGTACGTATCCGATGAGGGGCGCATCGACGCTGGCGAGGGTGTTGTTCTGCGGCCAGTTGAGCTGCGCGGTGTCCTGGCGGACCGGCAGCAGCGGGGTGGCGATGGCCAGCAGTGCGCCCAGGAAGCCGGTGACGATGGCGAGCAGTCGGGCCTTGCGGTATTCGCCGTCGCCGTTCCCGGCGACCTTTTCCGTCGCGTTGCCCGCTGTGCTGTCGCCTCTTCGCGCAAGCGGCTCATCGGTCGTCACGGAGGAAGATGTTAGTTGGCGCGCAACGAGCCCCTTGCGCGACGAGCGCTAAGCGTGCGGCGGCACCCGCACCACGAGCACGAACGGACCGATGGTGCGGACGGTGAACCGGGGATCGGCGAACAACTGCTTGTTCAGCGTGACGGTGTACCGCTTCACGTTCGGCTGGTTGGGGTAGACGTCCTTGGCGAGCCGCAGCGAGTAGTTGTCGCCGGACTGGCGCATCAGCAGCACGGTAGGGGCCCGCCACGGCAGGGCGTCGAGCGCACGCACCATCTCGTCGGCGGTATGCAGGTCTTCCCAGCTCTTGATCGCGGCCGCGCGCTTGTCGAACTGTGCCAGCGGGTTCGCATAGTGCGGGGTGAGTCCCTGGAAGCCGTAATAGGGATAGAACGCCAGGAAGCTGTAGTCGGCGGTCAGCACGACAGTCTCATCGCGGGGCTTTCCGGTGATCTCGGTGATCGCCTTGTCGATGGCGATGTAGTGGCTTTCCGGGCCGGGCGGCCGGCGATCGGCGCGTTGTCCGGTGCCGTCGGTATCGGCGTAGGCGATGACGATGTCGGAGCGCAGCACGTCGGGGATGTCCTGGCTGAAGGCCAGGGCCCCGGCCAGGCCGATGGCCGTGGCCACCAGTGTGGCGTGTTTGGTGCGTTTTGCCGCTACCGCAGTGAGCTCCAGGAAGGCGAACACACCCGCGGCCGCGAGCAGCACGGTGAGGGTGGGCACCAGCCGGAACGACAGCAGGGTGGTCTTGGCGAGGGTGGCGAGCATGGACAGCAACGACCACAGATACACGGACGTCACACCGATGGCGAGCGCCCCGGCACGCACCGAGCTACGCGCACGTGCCACCAGCCACACGGTGCCGATCAAACACAGACCGCCCAGCATGGTGGGTTGCAGCATCGGGAAGGACAGCTCGGCACCCTCGTTGGGCAGATAGTGCTGTGCCGAGGCCGCCTTCTCCAGAGAAGCGTGGGCGACGGCGACGAGATACGGGCCCCAGAAGACCAGGGCGATGACAATAGAGATTGCGGCGATGGCGAGCCAGCGCAACAGGGGCTCTTTGACGCCCGGCCACCAACCGTTCTGCCGGACGCGGCCCATCGCGACCACTGCGGCGGCGACGGTGATGGCGAGCGCGCCGAACGCGGTGAGCAGTGTGTAGAACAGTGCCGCGAAGCCCAGGAACACGCCCGTCCCCACGACGGCCCCCCAGCCCGCGCCGCGATCCGCGCGCAGTGCGCTGTACCCCAACACCAGCACGGGTGGAAGCAACACCGTGACGATCGCGCCATAGGGCTCGGTGGAGGCATACGCCAGGGTGACGGCGGCGGTCGCAGTGCTCACGATGAGTGCGTATTCGAAACGAATCATCCTGTTCCACAAGATGAATGCCGCGCAAACCGCGATTGCCAGAGAGGTGATGGCCCACGGCTTGTACATCTCCCAACCGGAGGTTCCGGTGAGCGCCGCGAGACGCCCACCGATCCAGAACCAGCCCGCCGGGTAGAACGGGGGCATATCCGGGTAGGTCATATCGTGCAGTGCGGGCGAATCGGTGAAGCGGGTCAGGTACTCGGTACGGAACTGCTGATCCACCGAGATCCCGAACAGGTACAGCTTGGTGGCGCCCAGCGGCATCCCGACGGTGACCACGGTGAACGTGGCCAGGAAGAGCAGCGATAGCCACTTCGAGACGGCCCGGTGCCCTCGGCGCCAGAGCACCCCGGCCAGCACCAATCCGGCGATGGCGCCGAACTGTCCGACCGTGGTGAGTGCGTGCAGCTGGTTGGACGAGCCGAAGGCCGGCCACTCGACGCGCGCGATCGCGGTGAGTGCGACCACGCTGACGGCGGCGGCTGTGACGACAGCGAGCGTCAGGTCCTTGGTGGTGTCCAGTACGTGCCGACGTGCCGCCTCTGCTGTCTGGGCCGTCATCGCGCGCCTAGACGGGCAGCTTGCGGAAGAGGGGGCGAGGGACGTGGCGCAGCACAGACATCACGAAGCGCCACTGACCCGGTGCCCAGATCAGTTCCTTGCCGGCGGCGGCCGATGCCACCACCAGCTCGGCGATCTCTTCCTTGTCGACCGTGAACGGTGCCTCCTTGGCGCCGGTGGCCTTCCAGTGCTCGATTGTCGTGGTGGTGCGCACCTGGCCGGGCCGGACCACCAGCACGCGAACACCGAACTCGCGCAGGGCTTCTCCGAGGCCGAGGTAGAACCCGTCCAGGCCGGCCTTGGTGGAGCCGTAGACGAAGTTGGAGCGGCGTACCCGCTCGCCGGCGACCGAGGACATCGCGATGACCTGCCCGAAGCCCTGAGCCTTCATCTTCTGGCCGATCAGCACGCCGACGGAGACGGCGGCGGTGTAGTTCACCTGCGCGCTCAGCACCGCCTTGGTCTGGTCCTGCCATAGTTCTTCGGCATCGCCGAGAATGCCGAAGGCGACAATGGCCACATCCACATCGCCTTGTGCCCAGGCGGATTCGATCAGCGCGGGGTGGGACTTGGTATCCAGGGCGTCAAACTCTACGTACTGGACCTCCTTGGCGCCCGCGGCCCTGATCTGCTCGATGGCGGCCTCACGCTTGGGGGCATTCGGCAGGTCGGCCAGGATGACGCGCGCCTTGGCGTTCTTGAGGTAGCGCTCGACGATGGCGAGGCCGATCTCCGAGGTGCCGCCGAATAGCAGGATGGTCTGGGGGTTGCCCGTGGCATCAATCATGTTGTTACAAAAGCCTTTCTAGAGCAGCTCGAGGCGGCGGGCCATGTCGGAGGCAAAGACACCGTGTGGGTCGGCCTTGCGTCGGGTGGCGATCCACTCGTCGACGCGCGGGTACATCCTGTGGAACTTCTCCGCGCTTACCCGGGAATCCTTGGCGGTGTAGACCCGCCCACCGAACTCCATCGCACGATTGTCCAGTTCATTGAGGAACTCGTTGACGCCGGGCTTGTTCGGGAAGTCCATCGCGACGTTCCAGCCCTTCATCGGGAAGCTCAGTGGCGCTTTATTTCCCGGGCCGAACAGCTTGAAGACGTTCAGTGCCGAGTACTGGCCCTGGGTCTGGATCCAGCGGATGATGCCCTTGAATTCCTCAAGTGCGTCGGGTGGGACCAGGAATTGGTGCTGGGCGAAACCTGCTGGGCCGTAAGCGTATTGCCATCCGGTTGTGATGTCGAGCATGTGATAGAACTGCGTCAGGTTGACGATCTTGCCCTGGTAGTTCCCGCTCATCCGGTAGAACGCCTCGCCGATCGCCATGAGCGACGGCTTGATCATGAAGTTGACCGGGAAGAGGTCGGGCAATCCGGGTAGCTGTGGCGCACTGAACTTCAGCGGATCCTTGGCGAGCTTCGGCGGCAGCTGATCCAGCTTAGCCAGGCTTCCCCGGCTGACGGCGGCACGGCCCAGCTTCGGCGGGGGGTTGATGAGGTCGAACCAGGCGCTCGAATAGGTGTAGTTGTCCTCGGTGCCGTCCTGGTGCACCGCGATGGTCTCGTCCAGGTCGCGGGTGGCCACCCCGTCGGCGATGAAATACGCGGTCTCGGTGCGAGTCATGGCGATGCGGGCGCGCACCACGATGCCGGTCAAACCGTTGCCGCCCACGGTGGCCCAGAACAACTCGCTGGCGGGCCCGTCAGGGGTGATGGTGTGCACCTCGCCGTCGGCCATCAACAGATCCATGGACAGCACGTGGTTGCCGAAGCTGCCCGCGCTGTGATGGTTCTTGCCGTGAATGTCCGAGCCGATGGCCCCACCCACGGTCACCTGGCGGGTGCCCGGCAGCACCGGTACCCACAGGCCGAACGGCAGTGCGGCCTTCATCAGCTGATCCAGGCTTACGCCCGCGTCGACGTCCGCGACCGCGGTCTCGGCGCTGATCGAGTGCACGCGCTTCAGCGGCGTCATGTCGACGACGATGCCGCCGCCGTTGCACGCGTGGTCGCCGTAGGAGCGGCCCAGACCGCGCGCCACGATGCCACGTCGCAGATGGGCGGGGCTGTGGGAGCTCGCGTCGGCCACCTGGCGCACCGCCTCGGCAATGACGTCGACGTCCGGGGTGGAGAGCACATGCGCCACGGTGGGTGCGGTGCGGCCGAACCCGGTCAGGGCGCGCGGAGTGAGAGGTAGCTCAGACTTCGGAGTTGTCATCGGTAATTGAGCGTAGCGGCTCAGCGGATTCGGAAGATCACCGCGCGCTGGACGATGAAATTGATGACTGTCGCAGTCCCCTGGGCGATGACAAAGGCCACTGGCACGCGCCATGGCTTGTCCTCAAACTGCATGTAAAACAGGTAATTGATGCCTACCTGGACGGCGTAGGTCAGGCCATAGAGCGCCATCACCGCGATGAACCGGGCCCGGCTGGGTTCTGCCTGGAAGGTCCAGCGCCGGTTGATCAGATAGGCAGTGGTGGTTCCCGCCACAAAACTGATGGACTTGGCCACGTTGACCTGCAGTCCCACGTGCAGGAACAGCACATACAGGCCGAAGTCGACGATCGCCGAAAGCCCGCCGGTGATGACGAAACGGGCCGCTTGCGTGGTCAGCGGCAGCGGCTCCTGATCGGCTGAGACATCTGACACGGGCCAGAGCCTATGACAGGTCCTTGCCGAGGGCGCTGCTCGCCGCGGCGCGGGCGCGGCCTGCCCCGCGCGGGTAGGGTCGCGGAGGATTGCTGGAACATCGACATATGAGGGGCAGCTATGACGACTCCACAGCACGGACGGCACGAACGGGCCGAAGGAGAGGGCGTCGATCCGCTGATCGACCTGTCACGCGATCCGAATCCGGGCGTTGCCGACCACGCCAAGGATGACGAGTAGGTCGCCATAGCTTTTGGCCGCAGGTGAGCCATACGGTTGCCGTATGGTCCCGTTGCGGAACTTCCTGAACACCACGGAAAGCTTCATCCCCGACGCGCTGCGGGGACTGGTCGCGGCCACCGCCGACCTGTGGTGGGATCGTGAGCACGGATATCTGATCCGGGATTCGCCATTGCGGCCCGGCCAGGTGGCCATCGTGTCGGGCGGCGGCTCGGGGCACGAGCCCCTGCACGCCGGATTCATCGGTCGGGGCATGCTGACCGCCGCATGTCCCGGACTGATTTTCACCTCGCCGAACGCCTTGCAGATCGCAGGCGCCACTGTCGCGGCCGATGCCGGTGGTGGCGTGCTGCACGTGGTGAAGAACTACACCGGTGACGTGATGAACTTCTCCATCGCGCGCCAGATCGCCGGCGAATCCTCGGTGCGTACCGAGGTGGTGTTGGTCGATGACGACGTGGCCACCGAGGTGGCGGACGCCGCCAAACCGGGCCGCCGTGGCACGGCCGCCACCGTGGTGGTCGAAAAGCTGTGTGGCGCCGCCGCCGAACGTGGTGACCAGCTGGCCGCGGTGGCCGCGCTGGGACGTCGGGTCGCGGCGTCCGCACGCAGCATGGCGGTCGCGCTGTCGCCGTGCACGGTCCCCGGTGCGCCGGTGCCGTCATTCGATCTGCCCACGGGCGAGATGGAAATTGGGGTCGGGATCCACGGCGAGCGCGGTGTCGATCGTGCGCCGGTCGCCCCCGCCGCAGAGATCGTGGCCGCGCTGCTGGCTCGCATCCTGCCGGCGGCGCAGGTGCGGTCCGGGGATGAGGTGATCGTTGTCGTCAACGGGCTCGGGGCCACCCACTCGCTGGAGCTCAATCTCCTCTTCGGCGAGGTGGCCGCGCAGCTGGCGGCCGCAGGAATCGCCGTGGGCCGCAGCCTTGTCGGCAGCTTCGTGACCGCGCTGGACATGGCGGGTGCTTCGATCACCGTGGTGCGCGCAGACCCGGAGATGTTCGAGCTGTGGGACGCGCCCACCAGCGCCCCGGGCTGGCCGGCGGTGACGGGTCCGCCCGTCGGCAGGCTCATCGACGGGACAATCGTCGAGCCCACGGACAGGGCCGACCGCGGTGGGGAAAATCGTTGGCTCTCCGCGTTTGTGGAGCGCGTGCGGGCATCCGTGGGCATGCTCACCGACTTGGACCGGCGCGCCGGAGACGGTGATTTCGGGACGAATATGGCCGCCGCGCTGCGGCACTACGAGCTGCCGCTGCGCGGAACCGATGCCGATGTGCTGCTTGCCCTGTCGACCTCGTATTTCGTGCGCGCGGGCGGCACCTCCGGTGCGGTATTCGGCACCTTCTTCCGTGCGTTGTACGGCGGGCTCGGCAGCGAGCCCTGGTCTACCGAGCGGGTGGCCCATGCCGTGCGGCACGGTCTGGATCGGATCCAGGCGCTGGGCGGCGCTCGGGTCGGCGACAAGACCGTGGTCGACGCCGTGTCGCCGGCCGCGGACGCCCTCGATGCCGCTGTGCGACAGGGCATCCCACTGGCCCTGGCCCTGCGGTCCGCCGCCGATGCGGCCGCGGCGGGTGTCCAGGCCACCAGGGATGCGATAGCCGCGCGCGGCCGGGCCAGCTACGTGGGTGAGGCGGCCCGCGGCGTCGAAGATCCCGGTGCCCTGGTCATGTCGTGGTTCTTCGAGGCGGCCGCCGGCCGCTGACGTCTACACGCGCTGCCCGACAAATGTCTCTATTTCGCGCACCATCAGCTCCGGTTGGTCCTCGCTGACAAACGTGTAGCTGTCGGGCACCTCGACGAGCTTGGCGTTGGGCAGCAGCCGCAGCCAGCGCTCGGCATGTGCGAACGGGAAGAACGGCAACGTGCGTGGCCACAGCAGCAGCACCGGTCGCTCGAAGCCACGCAATATCTCGGCGGCGGCCAGCGTGTCTCGGTTGTCGATACCGCGCAGGAATGCCCGGACATCGCGCCGGATGCCCTGCTGTGCCAAGAGCGGTGCGACCCATTCGCCGAGCACCGCGTCCGGAATCGAGTGTTTGGCAAGGGTGTTGCCCAGCGCGCGCCGCGCCAGCCGCAGTTTGAACGGCTGCAGCACGAAGTCGGTACCGGGAACGCGCGCCCAGTACTGAAAGATGCGTATCGATTTCGGCAGGAAGTTGTCGAAAGAATCGCACGGCGTCAGGACCACGCGCCCGATCCGGTCGCAGCCGTCTGCCAGGAGAAGCTGAGTGATGGCGCCGCCGGTGTCGGTGGCGACCACGGTGACGTCGTCGAGATCCAGGTTCACGATCAAGTCACGGACCAAACCGGCCACCGCGCGGGGACCGAGCTCTACGCCCGGGTTCATCGGGGTCTTGTGCGCGCCGAGCGGAAGATCCGGTGCGATGCAGCGGAAGCGGCCGCTCAAGGGTTCAACGATCTTGCGCCACATGGTGCCGGTGACGAAAAGCCCGTGCACAAAGACGATTGGCGGGCCGTCTCCGCTATCGCGGTACTGGATGGGGCCGGCGGCGGATTCGAAGGTTGGCATGTCTTGAGCATCGTCGTGACCTGCTGCCATGACGAGGCATGGCACTGCCAGACGGTGCCATCGCGCGGTTAGAGTCCGGTGGCCGCCAGCACGCGGCAAAGCGCGTCGACGGCCGGGCCAAAACCGTGATCGGCCGGGGTGCCGAAGCTGACCACCACGCCGTCCGGATTGGGGATGTGCGGACCGGCCAGTGGATGGCGCAGCCGAGCCAGCCCGGCGAGCGCCACCCCGGCCTCGCCGGCCCGGTACAGCACATCGGATTCAGTGCCCTCGGGCAGTGTCAGCAGCAGGTGTAGCCCGGCCGACAGACCGCGTACGCCGACGTTGTAACCGGCGAGGCGCTGCACGAGCAGGTCGCGCCGGCGCCGGTATCGGCCGCGCATGCGGCGGATGTGGCGGTCATAGTGGCCGCCCGCGATGAAATCCGCCATGGTCAGCTGGGAGATCGCGCCGACGTACCACTGTGCGCCACCCGTGGCCGCCACCGCGGCGTCCATCTGCTCCGGGGGGAGCACCATCCAGCCCAGACGCAGTGCCGGTGCCAGGCTCTTGCTCGCCGAACCCAGGTACACCACGCGATCCGGATCGAGGCTCTGCAGCGCGCCGACGGGTTGACGGTCGTATCGGAACTCGCCGTCGTAGTCGTCTTCGAGGACATAGGAGTCGGTGCGCCGCGCCCAGTCCACCACCGCGGTACGCCGGGCGGGGTGCAGCGGCAGCCCGTGGGGGAAGTGGTGGGCCGGGGTAATCAGCGCGGCGGAGGTATCGAGATTCTCCAGGTCGCTGACGACGGCGCCCTCCCCGTCGAACCCGATCGGGGTGCTGGAGCCCCCGGTCGCCTCGATGCAATCCCGAAAGATGAAGAGGCCGTATGCCTCCACTGCTATCGGCCGGGCCAGGCCGTACATCCGCGTCAGTATCTCCACGGCGTGACGGGTGCCGGCGCAGATCAGAATCGAGTCCGGTGTGGTGCGCACACCGCGCACCCGGGACACGTATTCGGCTACAGCAGAACGTAATTCATGTCGCCCGCGAGGATCGCCGACCCGCAGGGCCTCGTGCGGCGCATGGTTCAGCGCCCTGCGCGCGGAGGCGAGCCAGTCGGCGCGCGGAAAGGCGGTGACGTCGCCGGAGCCGGGCATGAGGTTGTGTGGTGGTGGCGTGCCCGCGCCGCGCGGGCGGGGCGGCAGCTGGTCCTTGCCACGATTGACCACCCGGGTTCCCGAGCCCTGCCGAGACTCGAGCCAGCCCTCGGCGACGAGTTCGGCATATGCCTCGGCGACCGTGTTGCGTGCCAGCCCCAGGTCACTGGCCAGGGTCCGAGATGGCGGGAGCATGGACCCGACGGTGAGGCGACCCGAGCGGACGGCGTCGCGCAGCGCGGAGGTCAGCAGCTCACGCACGCCGCGGGTGCCGGGCGTGATGCTCTGGCGCAGGTCGAGATGCAGATCGTGGCTGAGGGGCCGGGATTCCGCCTTGGCTGAATTGGCCCACGAACTCATGCTGGAATTGAACCATGAGAATGGGCCTTTGCGGTCTTAGCGTTGAGGGATGACAAGCACACTGAATTCACCGCGCATCCGGATGGACAAGGTCTCGCCCGAGGTTTATGAGGCCATGATGGCGCTGAGTATCGCCTCGGCCAAGGATGTCGAGCCCAGCCTCGCCGAACTCATCAAGATCCGTGCCTCTCAGCTCAATCACTGCGCCTTCTGTCTCGATATGCATACCCACGATGCCCGCAAGCAAGGCGAGACCGAGCAGCGCATCTACCTGCTGAACGCCTGGGCTGAGGCGGGGGATATTTACACCGACCGGGAGAAGGCCGCGTTGGCGCTCACGGAGGAAGCGACCGTACTTTCCGCTGGTGAGCACGTGTCCGATGCCACCTATGCCCGGGCTGCCGCCGAGTTCACCGAGCGTGAGTTGGGGCAAATCATCGGGATGATCCTGACGATCAACGCGTGGAATCGCATCGCTGTCACTACCCGCAACGCACCTGTGCGCCGCGGATAGATTTGCCACAATCTTTGCCGTCGGCGTGACAGACGCGTGATCGTTTCGTAATCTGACCGGGTGATCTTGGCGAGATGGCGTGCGAAGGACGGTGAGAAGAGGCCCGCGACGCCCCTTTCGCGCGTCGCGGGCCTTACCGTGTCACTCGTTGCCGGTGCCGCCGTGATGGGCATCGTGAGCGAAGTCGAGAAGCCGCAAGTTCAGCTGTCCATCAAGCCGCCGCAGAACGCCATCGCATTCATCGCCGAGCTGCCGCGGGCGCAGCGGGACCGCCGTTACATCTCGGGCGAGGCGCTTGCCATGGAGGCCCGGGCCCGAGCCATCAAGCCGTGTTCGACGGTGTTGGCGGGTGCGCGGCCGGCGGTGGCCCAGGCCGGAAACTTTCTGAAGGGAATGTTCGGGATCGGTGACATCGGCGGCGCCAACGGCCGCGGCGGTGGCGGCGATCACGGTCGTGGGCTGGCGCTGGATTTCATGACAAGCTCCTACTCGACGGGCACCGCACTCGCGAATTTCGTTCTGGCCAACCGTGATCGGTTGGGCGTCACCTATGTGATCTGGCAGCAGCGATACAACGACGGCAACGGCTGGTCGATGATGGAGAACCGTGGCAGCCCGACCGCCAATCACATGGATCACGTGCACGTGTCCTTCCGGGCCGATGCCAAGCCCCCTGCCGTCAACTGCTGACAGACCACCCAGCCGTGCGGTGTGCGGGATATGTTGGGCTGCATGGGTTTGTTGCCGTCACGGAATTCTTTGAAGGGTCTGCGCCAGATAGGTGACGGGCTGGGCACGCTAGATCGGGAAGTCTTCGAAGCCGTCGCGGAGTCACCGAGCCCGTTGCTTGACGCCGTCATGCCGCGCCTCACCCGCGCCGCCGACCACTCCAAGCTGTGGATCGGAATCGGCGTCGGGCTGGCACTGTTCGGCAAGCCTGCCGCTGCCCGTGGTGCCACCCGTGGGCTGCTCACGTTGGCGGTGACCAGCGCCGTCACCAACCAGGTGGCCAAGCGGCTACGGCGGCGCGAGCGGCCGAACCACCTCTCGGTGCCGCTGACGCGGCGCAGCCGGCGGGTGCCGACGTCGTCGTCATTGCCCTCAGGGCATTCGGCGAGTGCCGCGGCGTTCGCGGTGGGAGTCGGCCTGGAAAGCCCGCCGCTGGGCTTTGGGCTCTCGCTGCTCGCCGGTTTGGTGGGGCTGTCCCGGGTGGCGACCGGCGTCCACTACCCCGGCGACGTCTTCGCGGGATTTGGGATCGGTGCGGGACTGGCAGTCCTGGGCGCGCGCGTGGTGCCGCCGATCGTGACGACGTCTGTTCCGACGGGCGAGCCGCTGCGGGTGGAAACACCCGCACGGCCCGGGGGCGAGGGTGTCGTATTGGTGGTCAATCCGGCGTCCGGCGATGGCACCGGGCAGCGGATCCTGGAACAGGTGCGCAAAGCGCTGCCGCGCACCGAAATTGTCGAGCTGAGCAAGGACGATGACGTCATCGAAGTGATGCGTGCGGCCGCGGGCCGGGCGGAGGTGCTCGCGGTGGGAGGCGGCGACGGCACGGTGGCATGCGCTGCCGGTGTGGCGGTCGAGACCGACAGGCCGCTGGCGGTTTTCCCCGGCGGCACCTTCAATCACTTCGCCAAGGACATCGGCTGCGAGAGCGTGGCCAAGACCGTCGACGCGATCCGACGGGGCAGTGTCAGCCGAGTCGACCTGGTCTACCTGAACGAGCGCCAGGTGGTGATCAATACGGCGAGCATCGGTTCCTACCCCAAGTTCGTGCAGGTCCGCGAGAAGCTCGAGCGCCGCATAGGCAAACCGCTGGCCGCCGTGTACGCGATGCTGTACGTGTTGCGGCGCGATCACCCGGTGCGTATCCGGTTCGACAACAAGACGATTCAGACCTCACTGTTCTTTCTGGGTAATTCGGTCTATCTCCCGGCGGGTTTCGCGCCGTCCCTGCGCAGCCGGCTGGACGATGGCCTGATCGATGTGCGGATCCTGGAAACCGGTCGCCGGTTCAGCGGTGTGCGGATCCTGACTGCGCTGGCACTGGGACGCTTGCAACGCAGCCCGCTCTACCACGAGCTGCAGGTGCCCGAATTCACGTTCACCGCGGTGGATGGCCCTACCGTGCTCGCCCGCGATGGGGAAGCGGGCGACAGGTACACCGAGGCGCACTTCACGGTGCGTTACCGGGCGCTGGCGGTGTTCCGTCCGCTGCCGTGACGGTCCACGGCGGCAGCGCCAACAGACACACGATGAAGTACGCGTAGCCCAGCGCCCACCCCGCCAGCACATCGGAGGGGTTGTGCACGTTGAGTAGGACTCTGCTGATGCCGATCAGCAGAATCAGCACGCCGCCGAGCACGCCGAGCCAGGGACGCCACGCGGCAACCACTTTCGGTGTGAACACCGTGAGTAATGCCAGTACACAGACCATGATGCCGAGTGCGTGCCCGGAGGGAAATGAGGTTCCGTATGCGTCGACCAACTTGGTTGCCGGCCGCGGTCGCCCCGCCAGCAGTTTGGCCAACTCGGTGACCAGTGCGCTCAGCTCGATCGTGACGAGCAGGAACACGGCCGGTCGCCGCTGGCCGCGCACCAGCAGCACGATGATGATGATGGCGCCGCCGATGCGGAAGGCGCCGGGCCCCAGGGCGGTAGCGAACACATCCCAGACGGTGACCCAGCCGGGGTGGGCGATTCCGTAGTGATGCGCCGGCGTCAGCGCCCCGACGTCCAGCCGGGACAACCCATTCCACTGTTGGGCATAGCCCAGCCAGAGCAGTGCGAACACGATGAGGGCAGCGGCAGCCGACAGCAGCGGCCATACGTACCCTCGGTCGGATCTCGCTGGCATGACTAAACCCAATACGGGACCCTGGCCCGATACTGGCGCATCACCACGATCGCAACGATCCAACCGACCACCGTGATCGACAGCGCGATGATCCAGTGGTGCAGCTGCTGATCAAGCCCCAGCAGCGGGTCACGGATGATGGCAAGGAAGTGCACAAACGGGTTGAGCTGCACCACGGTGGCCAACTTGCCCACCCGCTGGTTGAGCATGTTCTCGTTCCAGATGATCGGCGTCATGAAGAACAGCAGTTGCACCAGGCTGCCCAACAGCGGTGAGATATCCCGATAGCGGGTGGCCAGCACGCCGAAAACCAGGGAAACCCACAGGCAATTCAGCGTGATCAACACCAGCGCGGGGATGAAACTGAGATCGGTGAAATGCCAATGCGGCGTGTATACCGCGACCACGATCAGGAAAATGATGATGTTGTGCGCGAACAGCAGCAGCTGTCGCCAGACCAGCCGATAGACGTGCACACTCAGAGGAGTCGGGAGCTGTTTGATCAGGCCCTCATTCGCGACGAAGACGTCCGAACCCTCGAGGATCGCCGCGTTGAAGAGGTTCCAGACGATCAAACCGATTGTCACGTAAGGCAGATGTTCAGCCAGCGGCAGCTTGAACAGTTGCGAGTACAGGATGCCCATGGCCAGCGCTGTCGATCCGGTGGCGATGGTGATCCAGAACGGTCCCAGCACCGAACGCCGATAGCGCTGCTTGATGTCCTGCCAGCCGAGCTGTAACCAGAGCTGCCGATGCTCGAAACCCTCTGACAGGTCACGCCATGCGCGCTTGAAGGTACGGGAGTCCGATGATAGTTCGATCAGTTCGTTCGCCATGTCATTCTCCTTCGACCCTGGGCGCTGGCTTGTCAGGCCGGCCGAACTGCTCACGCCGGCCCAAGCGCCGCAGCGCGATCCACTCACGCAGTCCGGCAGGGTCACGCCGGGTGATCAAGAAGTACCATCCGAAACGCACCCATTCCTGCGCCAGCAGCTTGCGCATGCCGGGCTGGGACATCAGATAGCCGCGGTTGCGGTAGGTGAAGTACCGCTTCGTGGCGTCGTCGGGGTACTGCGTGTGCATGCGCCCGCCCAGAATCGGCTTGAACTCGGCGGCACCGTTGGGATGCAGGTAGGTGGCGTCCAGGCAGGTGCCGAACGGCAGGCCGGAGCGCACGAGTCGCCGGTGCACGTCCACCTCGTCGCCGCGCACGAACAAGCGCAAGTCGGGAACCCCCACGGCCTCAAGGGTTTCCGCACGGAACAGGGCGCCATTGAAGAGTGACGCAATGCCGGGTAGCAGGTCTTGGCTCGCTTCGGTGCGCAGTTCGTCGACCCGGCGGCGCCACACCAGGCCACGCCGCAGTGGGAACGCCAACCGCCCTGGATCATCGATATCGCACACCATGGGCGACACTTCCGCCAGGCGATGTGTGCGGGCGCAGGCCAGCAGTTTCTCCAAAACGTCGGTACCGCCCGGGCGGCCGTCGTCGTCGGCAAGCCAGACCCAATCGGCGCCCAGGGTGAGCGCGTGGAGCATGCCCAGCGCGAATCCTCCTGCACCGCCGAGGTTTCGGTTCGATCCCAGGTAGGTGGTCGCGATGGGTTGACCCTCGACCAGTGTCTTGATGGCGGGGTCGTTGTCGTTGTCCACCACCACAAGGTGGTTCGGGGCGACGGTCTGCGCGGCGACTATCTGCAGCGATTGCGCCAATTCCGCCGCGCGGCGGTAGGTGACGACGACGGCGACAACGTTGTTCCGTGAGGGACTAGCCATCGTGCGCGTCTTCGGCAAGGATCTGGGCCACGTGATCTCCGGCCTCATCGCCTTCGTAGGCACGGACCACGTCCTCGATGCCGCCGCTCATCTTGATGGTGCCGTGGTCGATCCACATCGCCGTGTTGCACAGCCGGGCCAAGAACTCATTGGAGTGGCTGGCGAAGACCAGCATGCCGGAGCGCTCTACCAACTGCTGCAACCGGATTCGCGCCTTCTTCATGAACTCTGCGTCGACGGCACCGATGCCCTCATCGAGTAGCAGGATCTCGGGGTCGATGCTGGTGACCACGCCCATGGCCAGGCGCACGCGCATACCGGTGGAATACGTACGCAGCGGCATGGACAGGTACTCGCCGAGCTCGGTGAAGTCGGCGATCTCGTCGACCTTGGCTTGCATTTGCTTGCGGGTCTGTCCCAGGAACATGCCGCGGATGATGATGTTCTCGTACCCGGAGATTTCCGGATCCATACCCACGCCCAGGTCGAACACGGGTGCGACGCGGCCCTTGATGTAGGAGCTGCCCCGCGTGGGTTCGTAGATTCCCGAAAGGAGCCGCAGCAGAGTCGATTTACCCGCGCCGTTGTGGCCGACGAGCCCAACGCGGTCGCCCTCCTTGAGGGACAGCGTGATGTCACGCAGGGCCTCGATGACCACGACATTGGACTCGTTGCGCCCGATGGCGCCGCCCGCCTTGCCCAGGAACGCCTTCTTGAGCGAGCGTGACTTGGCGTCGAATATGGGGAATTCCACCCACGCCTGGTGAGTTTGGATACTGACCATGTTTCGGACTTACAGGTACTGGCCGGTGCCGCTGCCGCCGCCCTGTGCGGGAACCGAAAGCCCTGGGGGCAGAGCTCCTTTGCGCATCTGCTGCAGCTGTGCGCGGGCCGCCATCTGCTGGGCGAAGAGGGCGGTCTGGATACCGTGGAACAGACCCTCCAGCCAGCCGACCAGCTGTGCCTGCGCGATGCGCAGCTCCGCGTCGGAGGGGATGGTGTCCTCATTGAAGGGCAACGCCAGACGCTCCAGTTCCTCGCGCAGCTCGGGGGCCAGCCCCTCCTCAAGCTCGCGGATGGAGGTGGCGTGGATCTCGCGCAGCCGGGAACGGCTGGCGTCGTCGAGAGGGGCCGCGCGCACTTCCTCGAGCAGCTGCTTGATCATCGTGCCGATGCGCATCACCTTGGCAGGCTGTTCGACGAGATCAGTGACCGACAGATCATCGTCCAGGCCGTCGGCACCCTTGTCGGAGTCGTCTGCGCCCAGGATGATCACCTGGTCGTCGTCCTCGTCATGACCGGGATTGGTCATTTGTCACCTTCCGCGTCTGGTTTCCGGTCGCCAACCCATTCGTAGATCTGGGCGGCGCCGTTGTCGTACAGCTTTCTCCATGATCGGGATATGTCCAACGACCTTAGTCCGTCGGGAACCTTGAAGCCTTGGACCACGGGAGTACTGGTCATGACATAGCGAATATTCAGCGCATGCACGGCCTCCGTCACGCGTCTGTCGGTATCGGCGTCGTCGGCGTAGGCCCAGAAGATGTACCTGTGGTAACCCGGCCCCTGCTGCTGCGGGAAGTCGTAATGCGTCCACAGCGGGTGCAGGCCGGCCACCGCGTACATCCAGCCCGAACCGTCCACGTTTCCGTCGCCGATCGTGGTGGTCTTGGCGCCGGGCAGCGTCGCCAGATACGCGAAGGCATCGAGCTTCTTGGGTCCGACCATCACCTGGTCATACTTGGCTCCAACGAGGTATTTATGCGGCAGGAAGTAGTGCCGGGCAGAGAAACCGCAGATCGCGGCCAACACGATCGCAGCGGCCACCAGCGTCCAGCGCGAATCGGCCCGCGTCTTGCGTGCCCGTCTCAGTGTGGCCAGCGCGGCGGCGGCCAGTGCGAACAGTCCGATTCCGGCGGCCGGGGCCAGCAACAGACACACGATGGCGGACAGACGGCGGGGGTCGCTGTAGAAGGCGTCGGAGAAGAGGGCCACCGCGTGGCCGACGAAACCGCCAAAGGGTTTGGAGGAGTGCACAATCGCGATGACCAGTAGCAGCCAGACGGCGACCGGCCAGTACACGCGCTTGACGATCAACACGACCGCGCCGATCAGGGCCAGCCCCAACAGAGCAGACTGCACCGGGTAATCGGCCAGGTGGCGGGTGTGCTGCGTGAGGGCGTCCAGCAGGGCACGCTTCTTGCCCCACGGCGTGGTGAACTGATGTCCCGCGATGATCTCGGAGAGCTGCATCAGAGTGCGCAGTTGCGGGTAGAGCAGCACCAGCGAGCCCACCCCAGCAACGGCCAGTGGCGTGAATCCACTTCCCAAGCGGTGCTTATCTTTTGACTTGGTACCGGGATACCGCGACAGTGGTGCGAGCACCCACCAGGCGGCCACGAAAACCACGACCACGATGGCGCCAGAGGTATGCACCGACGCCACTCCGGTGAAGGCCAGGATCGCCGCCGGTATGCGGCTGCGGTCGGCGACGACGCTAGTGATGGCGAGCAGCGCCGGGCCGACGAGGGCAAAGGACATCAAGTTGGGGATCGCCGATACGTGGAACTCGACGTACGGCAGCGCGCTGAACGAGGCGGACAGCGCTGCGGCGGTGGCCGCGGCGCCCGCCTGGAAGGTGCGGGTGGTCCGGCCCCGCAGCATCTGCCAAGCGAGCGCCGCGGACCCCAGCGGGAAGAGCAGCGACCCGGCGACGGCATAGAGCGTGTAGCTCGTGGTGGGAGCGGCCCCGGTCAGCTGGCAGAGCACCGCGGCCAGTCCGTGGAAGGCCGACGGGTAGTAGAGGGTGGCGTGCGTCTCGACGTTGCGGAGGTCACCCATTCGGGTCGACGATGCTTGCCCGGTATCGAGGATGTAGCGGATGGTGTTGCCGTGCCACATCGAGTCCCAGGTGCTGGGGATCGATTGCCAGTGGGTGAGCCCGCGCAGGAACGCGTAGAAGATGAGCGCCATCCCGAGCGCGACGCCGAATGTGACGGCGACGAGCGCGGCGCGATTTTGTGACGGGGTTTGTTCGGCCTGCCTTTTTGGCCGCAGCCAGCGCCACAGCAGGCGCGCGATGATGACCGCACCGACAAGCGCAAACCCCGCGGAAAGTGAGTTCCACGGTATGCCAATTGAGCCGAAGGCGACGATGCAGAGTCCAACTAGCCCGTAGGTCAACGCAGGAGCGGTGACGGCGGCCGAATGTGTTGGTAGCCCGAGGGCTCGGCCAATCAACCAGCCTGGGATGAACAGCAACAGCAGTGCCGCAGCCACCCCGAACGCAAACGACATTGTTCTAGTATGACTACACGAGACGGCGCCGCTAACCGTCGTCCGTCGGGGCATGGTGCAACGACGGGTTCAGCGCCGTGACCTGTGGTGAGCATCTAAGGTGTCTGGCATGGCATATGACGTCGCCCGGGTGCGTGGTTTGCACCCGACCCTCGGCGACGGGTGGGTACATTTCGATACCCAGGCCGGGATGTTGATTCCCGATGCGGTTGCTACGACTGTATCCACAGCTTTCCGGGGATCCTTTTCCGACACGCGGGGCCCGCACCCCAGCGCGCGCCGCAGCGCTGCCGTTCTGGAGGCCGCCCGACACGCCGCCGCCGACCTGGTGGGCGCTGACGCGCGCGGCGTGGTGCTGGGCAGCGATCGTGCGATTCTGCTCAACTCCCTGGCCGAGGGATCGTCGTCCAAGGCGGGACTCGGCTATGAGCTGGTGGTATCCAGACTCGACGAAGAGGCCAACGTGCAGCCATGGCTGCGGTCCGCCAACCGGTACGGCGCCAAGGTCAAGTGGGCCGAGGTCGACATCG
The DNA here is from genome assembly GCF_000069185.1 of Mycobacteroides abscessus ATCC 19977. Classification (NCBI taxonomy): domain Bacteria; kingdom Bacillati; phylum Actinomycetota; class Actinomycetes; order Mycobacteriales; family Mycobacteriaceae; genus Mycobacteroides; species Mycobacteroides abscessus. The sequence continues at coordinate 216,644 of NC_010397.1, forward strand.
AGTCGGGTGATCTGCCGTCCTGGCAGTGGGAGTCTTTGATTACCAAGCCGACTCGTCTGGTGGCGGTGACGGCAGCGTCGTCGACGCTGGGCACGGTGCCGGACCTGCAGCAGGCCACCAAGCTCGCACACGCGGTCGGTGGCCTGGTGGTGATGGACTGCTCAAGCCTGGTGCCGTATCGGGCCTTCGATATCGAAGACCTGGACGCCGACGTGATCGCCTTCAACGCAACCGCCTGGGGCGGACCGCCGGTGGGCGCGTTGGTCTTCCGCGACCCCGCTCTACTGGATTCGATCAGCTCCATCTCGCTCAACCCGCTGGCGAGCGGACCCGCGCGGTTGGAGCTGGGTGGACACCAGTTCGCGATGCTGGCCGGACTGGTGGCCAGTGTGGAATACCTGGCCGGTTTAGACGAGTCGGCGTCCGGCACCCGGCGTGAGCGGCTGCTGACGTCTCTGAACTCTGCGGGCGCATATCTGGACTGGCTGTTCCGGTACCTGGTGAGCGCGCTGAGGACTCTGCCACGGGTCATGGTCATCGGTGCCCCCGAGGACCGGATTCCGGCGCTCAGCTTCACCGTGATCGGGGTTCCGGCGGATCGGGTGGTGCAGCGGTTGGCCGACAACGGGGTCTGCGCGATCGCCAACACCAGCTCCCGGGTGCTCGATGCCATCGGCGTAAACGAGATCGGCGGCGCGATAACAGTTGGTCTGGGCCACTATTCGACGGCCGCCGAGGTCGATCAACTGGTGCGCGCGGTCGCCTCGCTGGGCTGATCCACCCCCTGCCGGGTCAGCGGGTCAGCAGCACCTTGCCCACCACCGCGCCGTTCTCCAGCAGGCGATGTGCCTCGGCGGCCTGGCTCAGCGGGATCTCGGCACCGACCACGGGCCGGACCTTGCCCGCCTCGACGAGCGGCCAGAGGTTCTGTGCCACCGACTCGACGATCGCGGCCTTACCGCAGGGACCCGCGATGGGGCGGGCGCGCAGGGTGGTGGCGGTGAGCGAGCCACGTTTGGCGATGAGCTTGGCAATGTTCAGTTCGGCGGTCACGCCGCCCTGCATGCCGATGATGACGAGGTGACCGTCGTTGCCGAGGGCGTCGACGTTCCGGCTCAGATACTTCGCTCCCATGATGTCGAGAATCCGATCGACGCCGGAGCCGTCGGTAAAACTGTGAACAGCCTGTACAAAATCTGTGTCGCGGTAGTTGATGGCCAGGTCTGCACCAAGATCGCGGCAGGCGTCCAGCTTCTCGGGTGTGCCGGCCGTTACCGCTACCCGCAGGCCGAGGGCCTTGGCCACCTGGATGGTGTGGGTGCCAATGCCGCTGGCGCCGCCGTGAATCAGGATGGATTGCCCCGCTGACATTTTCGTGGTCATCATCATGTTGGACCAGACCGTGCACGCGACTTCGGGAAGCGCGGCGGCCACGTCGAGCTGGACATTCGTCGGTACCGGCAGCAACTGGGTAGCGGGCGCCACCACTTTTTCGGCGTATCCACCTCCGGAAAGCAGTGCGCAAACAGGTTGTCCCACAGACCAATGCGCAACGTCGGCGCCAAGTGCCGCGACGGTTCCGGAACACTCGAGCCCGAGAATGGAGCTTGCTCCGGGCGGCGGGCTGTACAAGCCCCGACGTTGCAGCAGATCGGCGCGATTAGCTGCCGCTGCGGTGACGTCGATCAAGATCTCGCCCGGACCCGGGACTGGATCGGGAACTTCCGTCCAGCGCAGCGCTTCTGGCCCACCCGGATTGTCAACGGTGATAGCGTGCATAGCATCCAGACTATGCCGAGCTATCGGTCGCTGGGTTGTTGGACGCAGCGTACGGAGGCGCGGTCTAGGCCACAGCGTGGTCGGCGGGAAGGGGGATGGCGTATGAGTACGCGTTCGGAGAGTGAAGTTCCGGGGCTCGATCTTGCGGAATTTCGTTCATGGCAAAACTTTTGGGTGGCAACAAATCGGTTGAACTTTCTATTGAATCGCAAGATGGTTGCATCGCACAGTATTTCGCTCACGGATTTTCATGTGTTGCAGCAGTTGTTGCGATCCGCGAACGGCAGTTGCCGGATGGGGGATATAGCCAACAGCCTGTTGGCCTCACGCAGCCGGATCACCCATCAGGTGCGCCGACTGGAGGAGCAGGGCCTGGTGAAGCGGGGGTCGATGCCCCAGGACCGCCGGGCGGTATTGGCCGCGCTCACCGAGCAGGGCCGCACGCTGGGCGAGGCGGCGATGCGGACGTACTCCGAGTGCGTGCGTGAGCACTATCTGATGCGCCTGACACGGCCACAGCAGGCCGCCATCGCCGAGAGCTTCCGCAGGGTGGGCGAGGGGGCCGAAGAGGCGCTTCACGACGGCGACGGACGCGGCGGGGAGTAGGTCACCGAGCGGAGCCGCTAGGCTTGCCGACGGTGGCGTGGCAGAGCGGCCTAATGCACTCGCCTTGAAAGCGAGAGACGGCTAACACCGTCCGGGGGTTCAAATCCCTCCGCCACCGCTCTTCGGGGTGTATTTCCGCCGTTCGGCGAGATGTCGGCAATCCTGGAAATGTCGCACCTCGCCACATGGCGCCGGGAGCGCGTCTCCGCCCGGGCGGCGTGTCCCGTACTGAAGCCGGCCTCATCGCTGTGTCGGGGCGGGTTTTCCTGGTAGCACGACTGCCCAGGTTTATCCGGCATCGCATACGGCGTTAGGTTGTGGCGCACGCGCTGCAGGATGGCCGACGATATGAACGCCTGGTTCCCGCGAACTTGCAGCTACAAGCCAGGACGAGGCGGTGCACAGCAGTCCGGGCGTCTGCAGAAGATCCCGCCGACTCCTCTGCCTGAGCAATCGTCAGCCACTACTGCCATCATTCGCGGTTGGCGCCTCTACCGCAGTAGTTGATATTTGCTGTGCGTGTGGACACGTCTGGGTGCCTAGGCGTAGTGTCACGTCCCTGAGGGCTTTGCGGTGGCTGACGGAGGCGATGTGTCGGGGAATGAGAGATCAACTAAACAGCTGATAGCAGTGACCGACTGCCGTGATCTGGTCCGCCCCGCTGCGGCGGCGCAGAGGTTGCCGTCTGGCGATCTTGACACGTCACTTGTGTCGGGACATGAGCGCGGCCGACGTGCTGCAGCTTTCGCTAGCGGGGGCGTTCTGGTTGTTGGCGCGGTCGCGGCGCTGCACAACCTGTATCGCAGCGGTGACGATGCTGCCGAACTGATCGCTTGGTCCGGCCTGTTGTTGCTGGCGTTGACCGCCCTTGGTGGGGGAATCAAGCTTGCGATGTGGGGTGCGCGGCCGGTCATCGCCGCGTTGTTCGATCGGGCCAAGGAGCGTTTGGCGGAGCCGGTGTTAGCGGTGGTCGCGTCGGGGGCGGTCATTGTCGGCGCGTTGGGTATGTGGTGGACGTTCCGCGGCGGATATGCGGGTTGGTGGCAGCAGCTGTCCGGCGAGAGCCAGTGGTCACTGTCGCTGGGGGTTGGCCAGATGCTGGTGGCGGTTCTTGCCGGTGCTGCGCTGTTCACTGGTGGCCGGTATGTGACCGGTTTGGCCAGGGAGGCGCTCACCGAGTCGGGTCTGTTGATCGAGCGTGATCGGGCGGCGGGCAGGCGCCGGGTTCCGGAGGGGTTGTGGCATCCGGGTCTGGTGGCCGCGCTTGTCGGCGGTGGGTTGGCGCTCGTGGTGATGACAGCGTGGCTGACCCCGAAAGTGGGGCCCACCATCGTCGGTGCCAACACGCTGGCGGCGGTCGCTGCGATTGTCGCGGTGTTGGTTTGGGGTGTGGGGGCCAATCTGGGGTGGTGGAAAGGTCTTGCGGGTCTGTGGAAGTGGGCTACTGATGCTTCGCATAAGGCGGCCGCGACGTCCGGTGTTGTTGCGTTGTTGATGTTCTCGGCGGGTGGGTTGGGTTTGGGTTGGTTTACTCCGGCCACGGTGCCCCAAGCGCATGCGCAGTGTCCGCCGGATTGTGGGGGTGGTTCGAACGGGTCTGGTTCGTATGGGCCGGATGCTTCGCAGTTTCAGCCGCCGCAGATGCCCGGTCAGATGCCGGATTATCAGGGTGGGATCAATCAGCCGCCGCTGGATCAAAACAGCTCGATATCGATCTATAACACGCAGGCTCCGTCGGTCAGTAATAACGGGGTTCAGGGGTCTAGTGGGCAGCAGGGGCCTCAGCAGGGCTGGGATCAGCCCGCGCATGGCACTCAAATCCCGGACTATCAGAACGCCGCCCCGTATACGCAGGGGCCGGGTAGGCCGAATCCGGACTTCAACCCGGGATCTGATGCGGGATCGCAAGGTGGGCAGTCGAATCAGGGCGCACAGCAGCCTGTGCAACAACCGCAACAGGCATCGCAACAACCGCCGCAACAAGATGCTGGGCAGCAGCCCAACCAATCGCCGAATCAGTCCTCCGATCAGCAGAAGATCGACGACTTGACCCGGCAGCTGCAGGATCAGCAGCAGCTATCCAGTCAGGATCGTCAACGCATTGATGATCTGACCAAACAGCTGCAGCAGGGTCAGCAGAGGCAGAACGGCAATCAGAAGCTGCCGAAAGCCCCGTCCAGGGACAAAAAGCAGGACGACAAGGACCAGCAGGATCGCGACGATCAGTCTGGTGACAATGATCTGTCGGCGTTGTTGTTGGGTGCGGCCTCCACGCGGCGCCGCAAGCAGGACGAGCAAGACTTGTCTGACCAACAACAGCCGCAAGGCCCCGATACCCAGGCGCTGGCGCAAGATGGTGCGCAGCTGGGTCAGTCGCTGCCCGGCGATATCGCCAATACCGTCTCTGACAGCGTGAATTTGGGGCAGTCGGCGGGCTCGGCGGCACAAAACTTCGGCTCGGCTGCCCAGGCCGGGGCCTCGCTGGCTTCTAGCGCTCAGTCGGGTGCGGTTAATCCGATGGACGCTGTTGCGTTGGTACAAGGGGTTTCTGGAGGGATCAGCGATACCGCTGATGCGGTGGGCTCGGGTGCCTCGATTGCCTCCACCTGGCTCAATGAAGCCGGGCAGGGCGCACAACTGGCCGCCGACGCCAACCCGCAGCTCAAGGCCGAGGCCGAGCAGGTTCGGCAGCTCACCCAGGCCGGTAGCCAAGTCGCCGACCTGACCGGCAAGGTCGCAGGCGGTGTCTCCCAGGTTTCCGGGATGGTCAACACCGCATCCAGCCTGGGCACATCCGGTATGCCCGACACCTCAGGGGCCACCGATGCACTCTCGGGGACGGCGACCGCTGTCAACGGGCCCGGCGATGTCCCCAAACCGCCTACGCCACCGTCTGTGCCGTCGCAATCGCCCTCGAGCGTGCAGGCGCTCGACAGCACCACCACTCGGGCACCCCAGCAGCCGCCTCAGCCGTCTAACCCGTCGACACCGAAGACCGCCAACCAGAGCTCAACCTCTAAGCCGCTATCGCCGCTAGAGGCTTCCACATTCCCGGCACCGCTGCAGGCCCTGAACACGGCGCAGGCGGCCAGCACACCAGATCCGAATGCAGGCCGTTTGTCATCGATGCCCGGGGTGCGTGACGTCAGCCAGCCCCCGCTGCGGCCGGCGCCGACATTGCAGCCTGATCAGGTGGACGCATTCAGGGCCATCACCCGTCAGAACCTGGAAAACCAGAACGTACCTGCCGACCAGATCGAGCAACGCGTCAATGATGCGGTTAAACAAGCACAAACCCCACGGTTCATGCCTGACCCCCAACCGATGCGCACACCCGGCGCGCAGCCATTGGACCGGCCGCTTGGCGACAAGTTCAACGATGTCATGGGCCGCGCCAATGATCGGGCCTACGACGACATCGACGGGCTAGGGCAACTCGGCAAAAACCTCACCGGACAAGGCGGCCCAGGTGCACCCGGTGTCGCTGAATCCTGGAAAGACCTCGGTACCAACACAGTCAAGGGGCTTCCCGACGCAGTTGGCGGCGGCTTCGTCGCGGACGGTAAACGCCTGTACGAGGAACCCGGAAACTTCATCGGCGACAAGATGGTCGAGCTCCCGCTTGCGGCCGTATCCGTGCCCCTCGGCGGCGAAGGCGCAGCCATCGAACGCGGCGTACTAGGCGACCTTGCCTCCACCGAAACCAAAGCAGTAACCAGGGGCCCAGTTGAGACCCCTCCGGTACAGCTGCCTGCTGTCGATGTGCCCAAGCCCCGCCTAGCCGACTATTTTCAGCCAGGCAGTCCGCCGAAGGCGAGTGAACTAGAAAAGTATGCCCTTTCTCAGGGCTGGAAAAAATCACAGACGCCAAGCGGACCCGCAAAATATTCGGACAATAATGGTATTGTGCGAATGACGATAAAAGAGGGAAGTCAACGAGCACCAGGTAGTGAGCTTCCTCATGTGGAGCTCCGTGATCCAAACGGTCAACGGATTGATCCATTTGGGAATCCGGTGGCGCGAAAAAGCCCAGACAACCATACTGCAATTGGATGGGATTGGTAAATTCATGATCGATTACTCCCAGTTTCCGCAACTTGACGGCGTATATCTTGAAGACAGCTTTGTGCTAGGCATCTCTGAGATCGCCGGGGAACTGTCTTTCAAGTTAGAAGCAGTATTGACACCCCAGCACCCCAATTACCATGAGCCGCTACCTGGTACCCAGTATTGCTATGCCGATGGTGAGTTACTTTTTTCGGACGCTACGAGTATCGACTGGATTCGCCGTTCAGCCAATAGTTATATAGACGCGGCTGGCGAGGAAGACCTTGGTAATATTGATAGTCTTACAGATGATGGAGGCACATATACTGTAGAAGGTGATTGGGGTGAGGTTCGGATTTGTAGTACGTCCGAACCGCGATTTATCCTCATAGCTTAGCGGGAACTGTTCAGTAGACGGCGAGTGACCCTCCGAGTTATGGATATTGCTCCTGTGTCTCTATCCTCGACTTCGAAATCTATGTTCTTGTGGCGATGAAGTTGGGGATGATCAATCGAGAAGCCAGAATGGAAGCCAAGTTAGCTGACCATGGATTCACAATGCGCGATGCCGAAGCTATTGCTGAGAGGGTGGCGCAGGCTCTTGGCGACGAATGGACCTTCTTCAATGGTCTGACGCACGGCCTAGCTGCCGATGCAGACTCCGCTTCTGTGGGATTCACCAGTGTTTTGTGGCCGGAGTTCGACTTTGAAGCTACTCGCGACGCGAACGGAGTGATTCAGTCGGCGCGCCATCGACGTGTTCGGGGCCGAGCCCCCGAGGCTGATTCTCCCGAGGATCTGCTGTCTTGGAGCGTGAGTGTGCAAGAGTTCGCAGATCGCTTCGGCCCAGCCACACTCAACTACAGCTCCGCTTTCAGCGAAAAAGTACTGCCGGCGCACGAGCACGACAAGTTCGAGTGGAACCCGCACCCGACAATTCCCGCATCGGCGTGACTGTTACCGCCAGCAAGGTTGAAGGCAGCACGGTGGAGTTCGACATCCAAGTCGATAACAACAAGCTGCCGTAACGGGGTGTCTCACGGGAATAGCTGCCGCCTTATTGAGGGTGGAAGCCGACTCCAACCCAAGAAGGTGTCCTCGTCGGTTGGTGCTTGCGTACGCAAGCACCAAGATCGGGAAGGAAACCATGCAACTGTTCTCACAGATGATTGCTAGGCCGGAGCGTCTAGTGTGTGCGATAGCTGTCACCGTTGGCCTGGTCTTCGCGAGTATCGGTGGTGCAACTGCGCTGTATGAATCTAAATTCCAACAGCGCAGTGCGATTGTGAATGGACGCGTCGTCGACCAGCAGCCACGTCGCAGTTGTAACTCCAGTGATGACTGCCACACATCGATGTATCCCGTCGTGCAGTTCGACGTCGACGGGCAGCGCATCACGTTTGCGTCCGATACCACGGGGTTGCTGTCACCGAGAACTGGAGAGACAGTCCCTGTTCGATACGACCCTGCGAATCCGTACGATGCTGAGATCAGTTCGTTTGAGTCGGAGTGGGGACTCTCCCTGATCTTCGGCCTTATAGGCCTGGCGCTTGTTGGCGTTGGAGTCGTAGTTCTCGTCCAGGCCCGTCAGACGTCAACATACAACGAGTAAATCCCATCATCTAGGGGTGGGTGGGTACTCCAAATCCGGGCTCCGTGGATGGGCCTTCAAACTCGGTTCAATGCCCTCGAAGCTACCGAACGCGTCCGATCCGGCGGTTGCTTGGGCTACCGCTTAGCGGCCGTCACCATATTGGTGTAGCGCAAGGTATCCCAGCCCACGCTGCTGTACGCCGGGAGCTCGAATCCAGATGTGTTCATGTAGTCGAGCAGCGCGATCCGCTCAGCAGCCCACCCTCGGCCCCGGAGCCAGGTCGCTGCCTCGCTCCGAGATTCGTTGTAGATCAATGCGAGAAAGTCCGCCAGCGGAGAGCCGCCGGGTTCTGCGGAATCCGCGGCCGCTGCCCGGCGCATCTCAAATTCGATGTCGGGGTACGTGTCACGCTGTTCCACGGCGATATGACTGCCCGGCGCGGCGAGGCTGTCGATGGTTTCCAGCAGTAGATCCTGAGCAGAGGATTTGAGGAAGAACAGCAGACCCTCAACCAGCCATGCCGAGGGCCTCGACGGATCGAACCCGCTTTCTTGCAAGATGGTTGACCAATCCTGTCGTAGGTCAACCGAAATGGGATGACGTACGGCGCTGGGAGCCGCTCCGTGGGCATCCAGCGTCTCCTGCTTGAACTGTTGAACCAGCGGCTGATCCAACTCGTAGACCTCTGTTTCGGCCGGCCACTGCAAGCGATACGCGCGGCAGTCCAGGCCCGAGGCCAACAACACGACCTGACGCACTCCCGTATCACTGGTGGTCGTGAAGAAGTTGTCGAAGAACGCCGTGCGTGCGGCCTGAAAATTTGCGAAGCTGCGCCCGAAGTCTTCACTGGAGAGCGCGTGATCCGACTGCTTGCCCTGTACCAGGTCGCTCCACTGGCCTCCTGCCGCGCGGCAGAACAACTCGGCATAAGGGTCGATCGGCGCTCCGTTGGCGGGATGCCGTGCGAGCGCGCGGCCGGCGGCCACGGCCAGTGCTGTCGAGCCCACGCTCGTTTGGATATCCCAGGTGTCCGTATCGGTTCGCATACTTCGATGCTACGTACGCAAGGGCGCCTCACCGCTGTGAGTCTGCTGTGAAAAAGTTTGCTAAAATAGCGGGCCGAGCTAGCTCCCTCGCTGGAGCGGAGCCCTGTTAGCTTGGTATTGGGCTGCTGTGATTGTCGATATCGCTAAGCGCGCATGTCATGAATGTGCGCGGCGGGCGGCGCGTACGGTGCTTTTTCCTTTGCTGGCTGGCCCACCAATGTTCTACGGCCGCCCCTGGGTAATCAGTGTGGTGTGTACCGGTGTCGTCCCGGTGGTCAGATCTAGTACGGGGCAGTGGGCATCGACGGCTTCCTGTAGTTCCCGGTACCGCGCATCGGTGTCGGGACCGGCGACCGTCACCGTCACCCTGATCTGCTGAAAGCCGGGCCGGACGCTGTCGTCCAGGCCGAAGAAGCCACGCACATCGAGATCGCCCTCCGCGCTGGCGCTGAGTGAATCAACCTGAATGCCAAGCCTTTCGGCCCAGAAACGGTAGGTGACCACTTGGCAGGACAGCAATGAGGCGAGGTAATACTCGACGGGGTTGGGTGCCGTGTTCTGCCCACCGAGGCTTGGCGGTTCATCAACGTGTACGCGGTACTTGCCCAGGCTGATCTCGCTGCCGACAGCGCCCTCCGGCTGGGCCGATGCCGTGAACACCACGTGCGCCGCGGCGGGTTTGTCGGCCACGGCCTCGCGGGTGGCATCGGTGATGGCATTGAGGGAGGTTGTCGACGCAGTCACGTGCATCAACGCTAGTTGCATCGATGCCGGAGGTGCACAGTTGCAGCCGTGATGAATACAACTCCGCAACGTGGACCTATTTAAAAGGACAGTTTTCCTCTAAATTGGAGGTATGGCCGATAAAGGAACGCTCCCCCTGGCCGGGCGCAGACATGAGGATCTTCCCGGGCACTGGCTGCTCGCGCGGCTGGGCAAGCGCGTGCTCGAATGACCGGCAGTCGTGGGGCAGGTCAACAGCGGGCGCGCGTCCTGAAGGTGCTGCAAGAGGCAGCGGCGCCAGTGGGCGCACGGGAAGTGGCCGACAGCTTGGGGTTGCACATCACCACGGTGCGGTTTCACCTCAAGACCCTCGAAGAGCAGGGACATATTGTCCGGCGTGGTGGCACCGGCGAGCAGAGGGCGGGAAGGCCCAGTCTGTCCTACGCGGTCGCGCCCCGCCTCGACTATGCCGATGTGGTGGCGTTGTTCGCGGTACATCTCGGTGGCACAGCCGCCGAGCGTGAATCGCGCGCCGCGTTGGTCGGGGCCGACCTAGCGCACCGGGTGAATGTGGCGAGGCGCCGGACGCCGCTGCAGGTCACCGACTTGGTGGTGGAAACCCTTGGAGAGCTCGGATTTACCGTGCGCTCGACGTTGATGTCCTTTGGACGGGTCACCGTGCAGATCTGCTCATGCCCACTGGCGGAAATCGCAACGACCGCCCCAGAAGTGGTCCGCGGTATCCAGCGGGGCCTGATCCAAGAGGTGCTCGACGTCAACGCCGACGCGATCGGCGGACAGTTTCAGGTCACCGTGTCCCCCGATGCCGGTCACGGTGATTGCACGGTCAACCTGGCGTTGGTGCCACTGGGAAAAGAGAGTTGGCCGTGGACGTGATCTCGATGACGGCCCTGGCAAATGCACAGGCCGCAACGGCACGCAACGCGCCCAGTGGCCGGGCCGCACACACCGTGCACGGCGGCAGCGGTCATGCGCTCCGGCAGGTGATCATGGCGCTTGCCGCCAGGCACAAGCTGGCCGAACATGAAAATCCCGGCGAGGCCACACTATTGGTGCTCAGCGGACTGGTCGAGCTGGCGACGTCAACCGCTAGGGCCACCCTCGCGGCGGGAGAGTATGTGGTCTTTCCGCAAGAGCGCCACGAACTTACAGCGATCGAGGATTCCGTGGTACTGCTGACGGTGGTGAGCCGGGCGGGGTGAACCGCCCGGCTGCCTGCCCCACTACGCCTTCGGGCCACCGCTTTCCGCCAGGCGCCGTACCGCGTCGATGAACACGTCGATCTCGTCGAAGGTGTTGTAGAACGCGAACGACGGCCGCACCGTCTGCTCCAGGCCCAGCCGACGCAGGATCGGCTGCGCGCAGTGGTGTCCGGCGCGCACCGCGATGCCATCGGCGTTCAGGGCCTTCCCGACTTCCACCGGATCATGCCCGTCGAGCACGAACGACAGCACGGATGCCTTGTGATCTGCCGTGCCCACCAGCGTCACGCCCGGGATTGCGGCCAACCGCGGTGTCGCGTATTCCAGTAGCGCGTGCTCGTATTCGGCGATCCTGTCGATGCCGATCCGCTCCACGTACCGCAGTGCTTCACCCAGTCCGACAGCATCGGCGATGTTGCCGGTGCCCGCCTCGAACTTGTTCGGCGGGCCCTGGAACACCGCACGCTGTAGGGTGACGTCCGCGATCATGTTGCCGCCGCCTTGCCACGGTGGCGTCTCGGCGAGTGCGTCTTCGCTGCCATAGAGCACGCCGATTCCGGTGGGGCCGTAGATCTTATGGCCCGAGAAGACGAAGAAGTCGGCGCCGAGCTCCTGCAGGTTGACCGCCAGATGCGGCACCGACTGTGCGCCGTCGATGAGCACACGTGCGCCATATCGGTGTGCGATCTCGACGATCTGCTTGGCAGGGGTCACCGTTCCCAACGCGTTGGAAACCTGAGTGGCCGCAACTAGTTTGGTGCGTGGTCCAACCAGATCCTCCAGCTCGGAGAGCAGCAGGTTGCCGGCATCGTCCACCGGGGCCACCTTGATCACGGCGCCGGTCTTTTGCGCAATCAGTTGCCACGGAACGATATTGGCGTGGTGTTCCAGGTGGGTAATGACGATCTCGTCGCCGTGCCCCAGGTTCTTGCCGCCCCAGGCATAGGCCACCAGATTGATGGCCTCGGTGGCGCCGCGCACGAAGATGATGTTCTCGTCCGCTTCGGCACCCAGGAACTTGCGGGCCGCTCCGCGTGCGTCCTCGTACGCGTCGGTGGCGCGTGCCGCCAACTCATGTGCGGCGCGGTGGATGTTCGAGTTCTCATGCTGGTAGAAGTGCACCAGCCGGTCGATCACGGACTGGGGCTTCTGCGTGGTGGCGGCGTTGTCGAACCAGATCAGAGGCTTGCCATTGACGGTCTCGGACAGGATGGGGAAGTCCGCCCGGATGGCGGTGACGTCGAAGGCACGTGCGTCCTCGTGGGTGGGTGCCGCGGCCGGAGCACCACCCAGGAAGTAGTAGTTCGCCTCGTCACCAGCCCGGTCACCACCGCTGGGCGCGGCTGGGGGAGCCCATCCCAGATCCGGTACCGACAACCCCTCCGAATACGGAGCGGTCCGCGGCGATGCTGTGACCGGGGCCGTGGCCGGGCTCGCCAACACGCCCGGGATTGTTGGCACCAGTCCGGAGGGGACGGCGAAATCTGCGAGACCCGTTGTCGGATAGCCCGTTGCGGCGGTGTGTGCCGCAGATGTCCCCGAGCTCAGATCGCCGCCACCACCGCGCGGAGCTACCGGCACGGCACCGGGAATGCCATCGGGTGTGGCCGAGCTGAAGGCTGCTACCGGCGGGGCCACCGTAGCCGTCGACAGCGCATCGGCCAGCGGAGCAGGGACATATGGGCTGGCCCACGAACCCGTGGTGGCTGCCGCGGAGGAACCCGCCGTCGCGTCCGGCACGGTGCCCCGGGGCGCGACGGGAACCGCCGGTCCCGGGGTGTCGATACCAGGCGCTCCGGAAGGTGTTGCCTCCCAGAACAGCTGAGTGGCCAGTGCGGCCAGCTCGGCCGACGACGGGAATCCCGGCGGGCTGTCCGCTACTGGAATCTCATCACTTGTAGGCATGGAACTTGTCCACCTGCACGTCGTCGAGAACGGCCAGTGCGTCATCGGTCAGCACAGCCAGCGACGAATACAGGGTGACGAGGTACGAGGCGATGGCCGATCGGTTGATACCGGTGAAACGGACCGACAGACCCGGCGCCTGCTCGCCGACCAGACCGGGCTGGAACAGGCCGACGACGCCCTGACGCTCCTCGCCCGTGCGCACCAGCAGGAACTTGGTCTTGGCGTCCTTCACGGGAACCTTGTCCGAGGGGATGATCGGGATGCCGCGCCAGGTGATGAACTGGGCGCCGAACAGGCTCACCACCACCGGGGGCACGCCGCGGCGGGTGGCCTCACGGCCGAACGCGGCCACACCCAGCGGGTGGGTCAGGAAGAAACCGGGTGTCTTCCAGACCTTGGTGATCAGGGCATCCAGGTCGTCCGGGGTGGGAGGGCCACCGAGCGTCTTGATGGTCTGCTCCGGGGTCGCCTGGGCCAGCAGGCCGTATTCGGCGTTGTTGATGAGTTCGTTTTCCTGACGTTCCTTGATGGACTCGATGGTCAGGCGCAGCTGTTGGGCGATCTGGTCGTGCGGGCTGGAGTACAGGTCAGAGACCCGGGTGTTGATATCCAGCAGGGTCGAGATGGTCCGCAGCGTGTATTCGCGCGGGTTGGTCTCGTAGTCGACGTAGGTCTGCGGCAGCGGGGCCTCGCCCTCACCCTGCTCCTCGCTGTGGATCGCGACCTTGTCGGGGTTGATCACACGGTTGACGCGGTAGATGCCCGCTTCGACGGGAACCCAGTTCAGCAAATGCAGCAGCCACCGCGGGGTGATCGTCGACAGCTGGGGAACTGTCTTGGTGGCATTGGCTAGCTGCCGTGCAGCGAGATCGCCGAGGGCCTGAGATTCGTTCTGGGCAGCGGGCACAGCAGTTTCCTCCTCAGCGACGGGTTCAAGAACTGATGGCTGAAATCCTAATGGCGATCACCGCATCGCATCAGGTAACTAACACCCATGCGCCAAACTCGCCCGGCCCGTTTTCACCGACACGCCGCCTCATGGCGGGTGCGTACCGCACGTGTCCGCCGAAAGGCGGCGTGTCGAAGGAGACATGGCCGAGTGCTCGGACGTACGTAGACTGAATGGCATGCAGCACGTCGCACCGTCGCACCGACTCCGGGCGATCCACGCGCTGCGCGCCGACACCACCGGGGCGCGCAGCGCTTCCGTGTGTTGCTGTTGTTGTTGATTCCCTAACCCCGCCCCTAGCATCCCGGCTCACCGTTTTTCGACGGTATCGAGTTATTGGGCTGCATTCCGCCGGCACAAGGATCAACCAAACCATGACCACTCATTCTTTGCTATCGCTCGTCGAATGGCCGTCGGCCCGCATCACGGGCAGCCGTCGCCGCTCGAACGCCGAGGTGTTGCCGCGCCGTTTGACGAGGTACCGCGGCGGCACCTATTCGTCCACTGTGGACGAGGTTGTGTTCACCGACGGAACTTCTGCTCGCACAGATTTAATTCGCCTGAACCCGACGATCACCGCGTACTCGCTCGATATCGCCGGGATCGCCCCCAACCTGCCGTCCGGCTACGCGGTGGCGGATTGGCTGTCGGTGGCCAACCTGCGGGCACGCACCCGCGAATCGCAGGTGGCCTGGATCTTGGCCAACTCCTTTCCGGCGCTCTCCACGGCGCGGCTGAGCCGCCGGCTGCGCGCGGCCGGATATCTGGGTGAGGCCAACATCAAGGACCACGAGGCGATCGCCGGAACCCAGGCGGCCATCTGGTTCCTCACCAACGGGGTGGAGCTGGATACCGCAGCACGCAATGTGCCGACGGCAACGCGAAAGTCGCCGTCGTTCATCGAGTTTGAATTCCCGGAGCGGCCACAGTTGGGCGGCTTGACGATCCGCACCGGCGTGGGGCAGCAGCCAGCGGATGTCCGGCTGCACGCGTCCGTGAACGGTGCCGTGTGGCGTGAGGTCTCCTCCTCGGAGCTGAGCTTGTCGGCTGGTGCCGCACAGTACGCCAAGGTATTGGGTGTGGGTGCGACGGTCGCCGAAACCCAGTACGGCGCACCGGATCGCGGCTACCGGTTCTATCGCCTTTACGTGCAGGGTGGCACTGCCGACGTTGAGACCGTCGAGTTCTGGTTGCATGACGCGCGCAACCACCGCAACGCCGACCGTGTCGTTCAGCTGTACCGGTACCTGCTGGAGCAGTCGCTACTCGCCGCCGGTCAGGCGGAACACGCGCCCACCATCGATGACTCGCAGGCGGTGATGGCCGCGGGCCTGATGGGGCCGTTCGTGGTGGACTCGCAGCGTCCCGTGGTGCTTTCGCTCTCCGAGGGCGCCAAGGCGATGGACATTTCCGGGGCTGAGCTCTCCGGTCCGGTGGATCCGGGCACCCGCTTCTATGTACGCCCCGCGGAGTGCGTTGCGACGGTGACGGTCTCGGTGGTCGATCTGGCCGCGACGGCTCGGGTGCTCACCGGGGTGGCTGACGGGCCGTTGACCCCCTTGGCGCTGGTACATCCCGGTGCACATGACGTCGTGGAATTGACGGTCGAATGGGCCCCGGCCGCGGAACTGTCGCGGGTGAGCTAGCGCCAGGCGCGCGAGAACTTCAGGAACGCGTCGTTTTCCATCGGTGCTCCGATGGTCACCCGGACGCCATCGGTTCCAAAGGGGCGCACAATGATTCGGGCCTCGGCGGAGGCTTGCGCGAATTCGGTGGAGCGCTCGCCCAGCGGCAACCACACGAAGTTCGCCTGCGACGGCGGCACCTGATAGCCGGCTTCCCGCAGCGCACTGGTCACCCGGGCGCGTTCGGTGACAACGTCATTGGTGCGCGCGAGCAGCTCTTCGGCGGCGCCGAGGGAAGCCACCGCGGCAGCTTGCGCCAGGCTCGACGCGCTGAACGGTACGTACACCTTGCCCAGTGTGGTGATCACATCGGGATCGCCGACCGCGTAGCCGACTCGCAGCCCCGCCAGGCCGTATGCCTTTGAGAAGGTGCGTAAGACAACGACATTGGGGTGCTCACGCACCAGTGCGAGGCTGTCGGTGAAGTCCTCGCGTACGTACTCGACGTAGGCCTCGTCGATCGCGATCAGGATATGCGGCGGCACCGACTCGACGAACCGCCGCAGTTCGGCGGGCCGCACCACGGTGCCGGTCGGGTTGTTGGGGTTGCAGACGAAGATCAGCCGGGTGACGTCGGTTACGGCGGCCGCCATGGCGGCGAGGTCATAGGTGTGGTCGACCAGCGGTACCTGCACCGGAGTCGCCCCCGCGACCCGCACCACCAACGGATAGGTCTCAAAGGACCGCCAGCCGAACAGCACCTCGTCGCCCACCGTTGCGGTGATCTGGACCAGCTGCTGGCATAGGCTCACCGACCCGCACCCCACCGCGATGTGCTCGGGCGGCATGTCGACGTGCTTGGCCAGGTGCGAGCGCAGCTCGGCGTAGCCATTATCGGGGTACCGATTGATCAGCGACCCCGCCTCGGCGAGGGCGGCCCGCACGCTCGGCAGCGGCTCCTGCACGGTCTCATTACTGGCGAGCTTGATGGCGCCGGGGACGTTTCGGCCCGGTGTGTAGGCCGGTAGTTCGGTCAGTTCGGGGCGAAGTCGTGCGGGCACGTGACCAGACTATCGGGGCACGTGGGGCCCGATGACGACCAACGGCTTTGCCTTTGGGGCGCGCGGCCCTGTACTCTGTGCCCTCGGCGGTTCGGGATCCATTTTTATGGGTCCGGAGTCCCGCTCAGGAAGTTCAGGAGGCGTGCCAGAGCGGCCGAATGGGACTCACTGCTAATGAGTTGTCCCCTTTACGGGGGACCGGAGGTTCAAATCCTCTCGCCTCCGCGTCGGTCTGCAGGCCAAACCTGTTGACCTGCAACAATTGAATAGTAAGCGCCCGTAGCTCAACGGATAGAGCATCTGACTACGGATCAGAAGGTTAGGGGTTCGAATCCCTTCGGGCGCACCATTTATCAGGGGGAATGGGAAAATCAGGGCAGGCGACACGCCCGCAACTTGATACTTTCCCGCTACTTTCAGGCGCTACTTTCCCAGTACTGCTCCAGAGCACTCCGGGCGTCCGGGCCTTGAGTCTGGCGCTGTAGGTAGTGGGCCTCGGTCGTCGCCAGCTTGGCGTGGGATAGCTGCTGCTGGGCCTTATCTGGACCTAGCTCGTCGCGGATCACCGTGGCGACTGTGCGCCGGAAACTGTGCGGCGTGACCCAACTCAGTTCTTCCGGCAACGCAGCGCGCATGGAGCGCCGCAGATTGGCCAAGCTCATCCATCCACCGTCGCGATTAACAAACACGGGGCCGTCCATGCCCGACTCACCGATGAGTGCTGTCAGCGTCTCAACGCCGAACTTGGGCAATATCACGGTGTGGTCGGGGGCGCCGGCTTTGCGCTCGTCCTGCCGGTGTAGTGACTTTCCCGCGATGCGCCCGTGGTCGATCAAGGTTCCGGTGATCGTCAACGTCGGCGGGTCGGCAAGGAGGTCTACGTCGCACCACCGCGTGGCCAACACTTCATTGGGCCGACAACCCGTGGCGATGAGAAGCTCCACGAATGCGGGCAGTAGACGGCCGGGGCGCGGCCCCGATCCCTTCCGGTTCGCGTACTCGTGGACGGCGGCACGGATCTGCCTAAGCTCAGTCGCGTCAGCCGAGCGAGGCTTTCTCCTGCCGGTGCCAACAGTCTTGGTCTCCCGCATCGGGTTCACGGGCATCACATCGAACCGGCAAGCCATCGAGAACATGCCCATGAGCACCATGCGCAACCGCTTGGCCTGACTCTTGGAGGCCATGCCCTGTATGTAATTGTGGGCGTTCTGCGTCTCCAGCTCCGTCACGCGCAGAGACCCCAGCTGCGCGGCTCCGTGCGTTCTCCACACCGCCCGATACTGATCTACCGTCTGTTGCTTAACGCCGTCCTCGGCAGCCTTCGCTTCGACCCACAGGTCGAACAGGTCGCCGAGGACGGTTTTTTCGTTCACCAGCTGCCCGGACTTTGGTGGGCGACGCTTCGCCAAGTGCCGCTGTAGGGTACGCCGTGCATCCTCGGCAGACTTCTCACTCGACCGCTCCACCCGCCGACGTTTACCGTCATGATCACGGACGTAGGTGACGGCGAAATACTTACCACCAGAGGATCGTTCGGTGATGCGACCGTGCTCGCCAGGTCGAAGCCGTTCCCTAGGCATCGAGATTCCACCCCCGAGCGGACATTTCAGACTCCATCCGCTCCATTCTTTCTTGATAGATCTCAATGAGCGACCGGATTGCCTGGGGGTTGGCATCGGTTGCGCCGCCCTCAACGAACTCCTGCGAAATCCGCTCACTGCTCATCGCAGTGCGAATCGTCTTCTGCATCGTTTCTCGATTGCGGGACAACTGAAGTCGCCGCAAGTTGGATAGTTCGGCATCCATGCGTGACGGATCGATGGCACCCGCGCTGCCAATCCCTGACCGCGGTGTGTGTCCCGAAAACCACTCCACTGCATTCAATGACCGAACGGGCTCCCCCGGCAAGAGGTCTACTTCTCCATCTGGGAGTGCGGGATACAGCAATGCGACCGGTGGCATATCCAGTGCAGCGGCCAACACGACCAGCTCTGCAACCCCAAGCACGCTGCCTCGGTGGCCCGAGTCCAGCTTGGAGATAACTGTGGCGGGTACCCGGTAGCCAAGTTCTGCTGTCCGATCGCTTAGCCATGTGGCGGATCGCCCGTTTCGCGCATCCTTCATGGCCTTGCCGACACGCTTCACCAGTTCGGCGGCCCAGTCGTCGTCTCGCTCATTCTTCACGCGCCGAGTATCCACCGATTCTATGCGCCTGTCGAATTTAGGTGTACCGTCATACGTGTCACGCAACATTCCACAGCATTCTCTGCGTGTCACGAATGGAAAGGAGGGAAGCATGAACAACTGCTCCGCAGTTCAACGAGCGCTTGGCGACGTGAGCCTGTCAACCGTCCGCCGTCTTTGGAGAACCGGTGAGCTCGAATCGGTGACTATCGGCAGGAGAAGGTTCAGCACCGACCGTCAGCTGGCCGACTTTATCGCCAAGCTGGAGGCCGTCTAATGACCCAGCCAGCGTCCCCGACCGGCAGCAGCACGAGTGTCGAGACCTTGATCAGGCATGCGCATGGCCTTCTTGATCGGTGTGGGATTCGTTTGTCCCCGTCGAAGGTCAGCCGCCTGGTGCGTGAGTACAAGCACCGGGTGGAGCAGAACGGCTTTCCGTTCGAGGCATTCCTCGTCAACACCGTGCAATTGACGGCAGAGCAGCGCGCACAGGCCAGGCAGAACCCGGAGATCGCCCGCGTCATCAACTACGTCGACCGGACCGGGGAGACGGCGGTCAACAACGTAGTGCGGGAGCGGGGGTTCTGATGCGCCATCTACCGCAGTCCGAACACTGCGACCTCGGCCTAGATCCACGGGCCGATCACACACCGGACCTACGCCCGGAAAAAGAACTGCCCCCGACCAGCACCGCCAAGCACCAGGTCGAGGGCAACCAACCAATTCCATTGAGAGGAATCGATCTCTAATGAGTGTAAGCACCGGGTACGACGAGCGGCAAGCGCTCTGCTGCGAGTGCGGGAACCTGCGCAGCTGCCGTCGACCCAAAAACTATCGTGAAGAGAACTTCTGGCTGAACCGACCAGTGGACCGAAGCTGGCACCGGGAAACCGGTGACCTCAAATGCGAGCACTGCGCGCGGACTACTCGGCACGCCCTCCTCTACCGGGAAGGTGACGGCTTCAAGGATCACGCCGAGCGGCTGGAGCGGATCGCGCTCGGAGGCAGTGACCCGCTCGATGCGGAATCGTCGGGCGTCACCGAGCAGATCAAGAAGAACTACCGGATCGGGCGCCAGACCAACCCCCACCTACGTCACTCGTGGTGGACCGGTGACGCCGATCAGGCGCGGGCGCTGGGTACGTCCACGGTCGTCACTCTTTGCGGCGACAAGTATGAAATACCCGACAACCCAGTGGCATACGACGACGATGAAGACGAGATCGGCCCCGCCCAGACTCGCGCCGCCCAGTACCACCGGCAGATCTTTTCCGATGATTCCCCACCCGAGGGATGGGACTATCAGGACTGCCCAGACTGCACGCGCGTAGTCAATGAATGGGTCATAGAACGCAATCGCAACTACTTGATGGCCAAGCTCACCAAGTTGATGCGCACCGCCTTTGATCTGAATGCACCTGCGCTGGAGCGCCTTATCGCAGTCGTTGAGCAGGCGGAGCTATGACGAACTTAGGCAGCATGCCCACACAGGCTCTTCATGATGAGTTGTTCAAACGCATCATCGCGAACTACGAGCACGCCAAGATCCCTTGCCAATACAGGAATCTCGGGTGCCGTCGCCCGGCAAAGTGGTTGTGGATTCGGAAGCACTCACACGGTGGCGAGCGGTTCACCCTCTGTGGTCGCCACAAGAACTATTGGCGCCGAGGGGTAAACACGCTCATCGCCGTCCAGGGCTACTACAAGTGCCCGGGGTGCGAGACGCGGTACCACAGCGCCGATGAGGTCGCGTCTGTGAGGCGGCTCTGATGACTGACCACGAAGAAGAAACCGGGCGACACGACCGGCCCACCCTCTACGACATTCTCGGCGCTGATGGTGAGTGCACGGAATGCGGTGCAGGCGTGGGCGAGGTGTGCCGGTTCACCAATGGCGTGAAGAAGAAGGTGCCGCACGGATCACGGTGGAGGAGGCGGGCCGGATGACAGATGCAAGGTTCCCGGATCGGTGGCTGACAGACCGACGTCTCCAGCGGTTAAGTGACGGCCACTTCCGGGCCTTCATCACCTCGCTCACATGGTCGGTATCCAACCGCACAGACGGGGTGATTGAACCCGAAGATCTGGCGCTGATTCCGAACTTCGCAGCCGGGGCGGTGAAGGCGTTTATCGCGGCTGGACTGTGGTCGCCCAAGGGAAAGAGCTGGCACATCACGGAGTTCACGGTGACCCAGACGACCAAAGAGCAGCTCAATGCCATCGAACAGCAGCGGGCCAATGAACGGGAAAAGAAAGCACGGCAGCGGGCAGCCAAGCTGGACGCGGCTACCAGCACTAATGCCGATGTCCCCGTACCTGTCCCGGCGCCTGTCCCCACCCCTGTCCCGGGGGACGTCCCCGGGGACAACCCAGGCAAGGACAGGCCAGGCAAGGACAGGCCAGGACACTCGCCCAACGTCCTTCCCTTCCCTGACGACTGGCACGGCACCGGAGATAACCCCTACACCGAATACAAGTAGTTCCCCCACAACATCTTTCAGAGGAGTAGATCAATGAGTGAAGTAGCAGTACTAGAGCAGGGTGCCGACGTTGAGGTCGTCGTACCTATGGACCGGCGTTCAGCAGAACGACTAGATCAGCGCATCCGTCAGGTTGCCGGGACAGTCAGGGACAACTTCGTGAAGCTGGCCGCGTTCGTGGAAGAGGCTAAGGCTGGAAATATCCATGAGGTACTTGGGTTCGCCAGTTGGACAGCGTATCTCGCCGACGCCCTCGGTGGTCAGCTGGAAGTGCGCGGGCCGGTGCGTCTGGAGGTCGTGCAGTTCCTAGCCGGTGAAGGGATGAGTACACGCGGTATAGCTGCGATCACCGGGGCGTCGAAGTCCACTATCGCGAATGACCTTGCGCAGGTGTCCAATTCTGGACACGTGGATTCGGACGGCGATCAATCAGCTGTCCCAAATGGGACACCTGCCGATGAGCAGAAGACGGTCGGGCTAGACGGCAAGGAATACCGGAAGCCCAAGCCGCGTAAGAAGCCAGAGCCCAAGCCAGTAGAGGAGACCGCACAAACCGAGGACACTCCCCCGGCACGTGCAGTCCAAATACCCACCGCTATACGGCAGCTCACGGTGAAGCTCAAGGGCGCGACGGACGAACTCACGGCACTGACCTACGACAAGCGTTGGGACAAGGCGTTAGGCCGTCTCACCGATGCGGACGCCGAAGCACTGCAGACCATCGCAGTCACCATCGCCGACATACACGCGGGCATCGCAACCGCCCTGGCCCGGACAGAGGAGGAGGTGTGAGGGTGGGGCCACAAGAGGATCGGCTTGCAGCTGCCCGTGATCAGGCAGCGCAGGCGAAAGCTCAAGCGTTGCAGGATCAGCCGTGGTCCACGTTGTGTGATGTCTACGCGAGTGAGGGGGGTGTGGTGGCAGTGCCCACCCCCGCCGCGTCGGAGTTGATGGGTCGGCGGATGGCGTTCGACATGCTGGCATCCTCGGGTACCGCCGAGGACGTGCACCGCGTGTTCTACGAGTACGTCTCGATTGTGGGTTCGCCCGCGTATGTGCTGCCGGTAGTGACCGGGGCGCTGATGGTGCTGGCGATAGAGATCTGCCAGGCCATGATTGGCGAGCTGGAGAACAAGAGCGACCCCGACCAGCGCATCCATCTGGCCGACGCCGCGCGCATCGCGTGGTCTCTGCGGCTTGAGGGGGGCTCCATTTGAAGGATCTGCCCGACTTCGGCGACTACCTTGACGAACACGGGAATCTGCGTGTGCCTCCCCGCTACGCGAGGTACTTGGAGAACCGGGCGGAGATAACGTCGGCGGTGCGTGACCGGGTGAAGATGTCCGATCCTGCAGGCTGGTTGTTCCTGCAGGCGCTGCATGTTTCAGCATCCCTTGCCGCTAGCGGAAGTAAATCGCCTGTCGTGCAACCAGGTCAGGCATCATTGCTGACAACAGCGGAAGCTGCTGCTGAGATTGGAAAGTCGGCTCGGTGCGTCCGCCAGTGGTGCAAGACAGGGTACCTACGGGCGGAACGTCGAGGTCGTGACTGGATGATCCGGCGCATGGAGCTAGAAGCGC
Organism: Mycobacteroides abscessus ATCC 19977; assembly: GCF_000069185.1. NCBI lineage: Bacteria > Bacillati > Actinomycetota > Actinomycetes > Mycobacteriales > Mycobacteriaceae > Mycobacteroides > Mycobacteroides abscessus. Next base: position 239,448 of record NC_010397.1, read on the forward strand.
TTAAAGCGTCGATGTAGCCCGCTCACAACTGAATACCCCCTCAATGGCTCGGCTGCACCGATTGCCCGAAGGGGGCAACAGATGGCAGTTGAACTCGCATCAGGGTATGTGTCCCTGTCGGTTAGGGTCGGGGCCACCTCGGGTTTGGGCAAGCTCTTTGATAACGCGCAGAAGCAAGCCACGAGCGCAGGTAAGAAGACCGGCGAAGCCTTCGCCAAAGCTCTTGCTTCCGAAGCGAAAGCCGCCGAGGAGCAGGTAAAGAAGCTCACCGACACCGTAACCAAGTCTCGGGACAAAGAAGCTGACCAGGCAGGCAAGCTCAAGGTAGCGCTGGAAAAGCTCAACGAGGCCCGCCAGGGCGGTGTCTCAGGGTCGAAACTCACCGCCCTGGAGGAATCCCACGCCGCCGCGCTACGCAAGCAACAGGCCGCCGCACAGGATCTAGCCAAGGATCTAGATGCTGTCACCCGCGCACAGAGGCGGGCCACCGATGCTCAAGCCGCCGTGGGGCGCGCGCCGAAGAATGTTCAGAACCGTGTCTCGCAGCTGCTCTCCGGCTCTGCTGATGCAGCGGGGCACGCCGGGGGTTTAGCCGGTCGCAGGTTCGGTGATTCATTCTCTGGCGCTTTGCGTTCCACAGGCATTGTGGCAGCCGGTACAGCAGTGGGAAACCTGGCCGCCAATGCGATGACCAAGGCTGCCAGTTTCGCCACCAGCGGAGTTTCCGCGGTGGTGACTAAGGGTCTGGACTTCGAGAAGACCATGAACACCCTCTCGGGTGTCACAGGTGCTTCGGCAGACGTGATGCAGCGGTTCCGCGACACCGCCAAGGCCCTCGGCAACGACATGACGTTGTCGAACACCTCGGCTGCTGATGCTGCACAGGCCATGACCGAACTCGCCAAGGCCGGTTTCTCAGTGGATGAGTCGATTGCCGGCGCCAAGGGCACCCTGCAGCTGGCCGCTGCTGCGCAAGTCGATGCGGGCAAGGCTGCCGAGATTCAAGCCAACGCCCTGTTGGCCTTCGGTCTCAAAGCCGACTACGCCTCTAAGGCCGCAGATGTGTTGTCGAATGCGGCCAACGCATCCTCGGCGGAAATCACCGACGTGGCACAGGCATTGCAGTCCGGTGGCGCGGTCGCCAACCAGTTCGGCCTCAAGCTCGAAGACACCGCCGCCGCGATCGGCCTGCTGGCCAACAACGGCATCAAAGGCTCCGATGCCGGAACCCTGCTCAAGTCCGCGCTGCTGGCACTGACGGACACCAGCAACCCGGCACAAGGCGCTATTGAAGAGCTCGGTCTGACCGTCTATGACGCCCAAGGCCGATTCGTGGGGCTGGAGAAGCTATTCGGGGACTTGCAGGCCGCCTCCCAGCGGATGACACCAGAGATGTACCAGGCGGCCACCACAACCCTGTTCGGCTCCGATGCGGCCCGCCTGGCCGGCATCGCCGCCAAGGACGGTGCCGCTGGATATGACCAGATGCGCGACGCCATGGAAAAGCAAGGCTCGGCTGCCAAGCTCGCCGCAGCGCAGAACCAAGGACTACCGGGGGTCATTGAACGGCTAAAGAACGCCGCCGAAACCCTGGCCATCACCCTGTTTGAGAAGGTCCAAGGCCCGTTGTCGAGCATCGGGGACGGACTGACCGGGTTTACCAACAAGATGCAGGACGCTTTCGAGAACCCTGCCGTAAGCCAGGCAGCCGGGGCTATCGGTGCCGCCCTGTCCGGTATCGGGGCCGCGTTCGGACGGATCCTGTCAGCCGTGGGTCCGGCGTTGGTGGGCGGGTTGTCGAACGCTGTCAACCTGATCGTCCGCTTCAAAGACTTCCTAATCCCTCTCGTCGCCGGTCTAGTTGCTTACAAGACGGTGATGCTCGCTATCACCGTGGCCACGAAAGCGTGGGCCGCAGTCCAAGCCCTGCTGAATATCGCTTTGACCGCCAACCCAATTGGTTTGATCATCGCCGCCATCGCAGGTTTGGTCGCCGGAATCGTAGTGCTATACAACCGCAACGAGACATTCCGAAAGATTGTCCAAACCACTTGGGCGGCAATAAAGACAGCGATATCGGCAGTGTGGAATTGGCTATCGACCACCGTATTCCCCGGCCTGAAACTGGCATTCACCGCTATCGGGACCGCCGCCACCTGGTTGTGGAATAACGCGATAACCCCGGCCTGGAATGGCATCAAAGCCGTCATCGGTGTCGCGTGGGAGGTTGTCTCCGACATCTTCAACAACTGGGTGCGGGTCGGCCAGCTCGTCGGACAAGGTGCAATGTGGTTGTGGAACAACGCAATCCAACCGGCATGGGACGGAATCAAGAACGCGATCAGCGCCGCGTGGGACTTTGTATCGCCCATTCTCGATAAGTTCTCCGCCGGATGGGATGCACTCAAGTCCGGCATTTCCAGCGCCTCCAGCGCGATCAAAGATGCTGTCACATCCGCATTCTCGGGACTAGCCGCAGTCATCAAAGCGCCCCTGAAATTGCTGGGCACATTCCTTGCCTCTATCCCGTCTGAGGTATTCGGGTTCCAGATCCCCGGCGCAGACAAACTCAACTCGTGGGGTAAATCCCTACAGGGCTTCGCCGCAGGCGGATTGGTGCGCGGACCCGGCTCGGGTACTTCTGATTCCATCCTGGCGTGGCTATCCAACGGCGAAGGAGTGGTCACCGCCAAGGGAATGAAGCACGGCGCGGGAATCGTCGCGGCCCTGAACTCAGGCTGGGTGCCATCGCCCGCATACCTGGCCGACATGATGCGCGCCCCCGGATATGCCGAGGGCCTGAATCCCGGCGCGGACTATCTGCGGTCCCTGGTGATGCGGATGTGGCCGCAGATCAAATCCATCGGCGGCAGGCGCTCCGAGGACGGCTTTGGCGAGCACTCCACGGGGAACGCGATTGACATCATGATTCCGAACTACCAAACCCCGCAAGGTATGGCGCTCGGAAACGCAATCGCAGCTTTCCTGGCCAACAACGCCAGCGCCCTAGACCTCAACGGATTCATCTGGCGTCGGCAAAGTTACGGCTACGGCGGTTCGTTCACTAGCGGCACCCCAATGGATGATCGCGGCGACGACAACAAGAACCACATGAACCACGTGCACGTGATTCTGGGCTCTGGCAGAGGATCTGGCGCCGCAGCGGTAGGACTACCGACAAGCAACATCTCTCTGCCGTCCGGTGGGTCCGTGGCCGCACGAGCGATGGGCAACACCGGATCTTCCGGCGGCTCATCGAAACAGGCCCGCGAGGCCGATGACCGGATCACGGACCTGTCGAACCGGCTCGATGTCACCGAGCAGGAATTGGCCGACCTGGAGTCCAACCCGAAGGCTAAAGAGACCACCAAGCAGCGCAAGCGTGACATGGTCGACAAGCTCAAGCGCGACCTGCAGCAGGCCAAGGATGATCGGGCATCGCTAGACCTGGGTGGTTCCAGTGGTGGATTCGGTGGCGGCAACAACCCGTACGCCAAGATCATGGAGGGAATCTCCGAGATCTTGCCGGACTTCGGCGGCCTGGCCGACATTGGTATCGGTGGGCTCAAGGAATCGCTTCTGCCTCCAGGGTTCTCGGACCCGATGCAGTGGGGCTTTATGCAAGCCGGTTCGACCCTGCTGAAGTTCTTCGGGGGCCTGCGCAACGTCTCCGATGGGAAACCCCTACTTGGTGAGGGCGGGGCGCTCATGGCCAACATCACCGGCGCTGCGATGTCCGGGTCTGGCAGCGGAATCGTCGACGCGATCAAGACAATCATTCCGGCTCCGTTCGGCAGCATGGACGCCGCTCAACTCCAAGGGGCACCAGGCGATATCAATCCCGTTATCGCGGGTGCTCAAATCCCCGGCACCGGATTCGGCGACATGGGTTCGGCCTTCTCGCAAGGCAGTGCGGCACCCAACGGCAACGGGTCTCCGGTCGACCAGTCCATCAACTTCAACGCCCCAGTAGGTACGGGAGTGGATCAGGCGATGCAGAAAGCCCAGTCCGCGCAGAACCAGCAGTACCGCCGCAACAACGGCACACGGACGATGCCGAGCTGATTTCCCCTAGCGGCACAAAACATGTGGCCGAGCAACGGGATACCGCACCATCAAACCATGGAGGCAACAATGACGACCGCCGAGACCCGGCGCGAAGCACTGGCCGCGCAGCTGCTCAACCAACCGCGCCCCGACAACATTCTGGGCGTCCTGGAACAGCGCGACGCTATCGACCGCGTAGCCGGTGTCGAAAACGACGACGTAGCACAGCGGCTCATCACCCTAGCCCTGTCCGTCGATGACGAAACGATGGTGCGAGCTCTACTGCACGGCGCCTACCGATACCGCTGGCATCACGCCGTGGCCGCATACGCGGAGGGCAGGCCCGAAAATGCCACGGCTGCAATGGAATTGTGGCAACTCACAGCAAAGGACGAATGATCATGACCGATCTATCTACCGCAGCACCCCAGAGCATGTACCCGCACCAACCCGGTTACGTGCCCTCCCCACCGCCTGACGACATGCGGCTAGAGCCGGGGGCGCGATCCCATGAACCCAAGTTCGACGGCACCCACTACGAGCAGGCAGAAGCGCTATTCGCCCATGTGCAAAAGGAACTGAAAAAGCACATCGAAAAGACGGCTGCGAATGCGCACCTCTACAGCCAAGAGGGGCTGAGGAAGCAACTAGCGGCATTTCAGCACACCGACGCGGCCAAGGGCATCGACAAGGCATTGGCTCGGGTGGAAGCAGTACACGAGCAGGCTAAGGCAGACATGGAACGCGTCTATCGCGAGCTCACACCCCCCGGGGATGCAGTCGCGGAGTCCCGCGCCGCACGGTACTGGCACCGTTCCGAGCGCCTACTTGACGCATCTAAGGACAAGCAGGGCATCGCAAGGCAACTCATTGAGAAGTCAAGCAATGAAGAGCTCGCAGTGCTACTCGAAGAGCTGCCCGTTTACTTGGCAAGCGTTGGTGCGCAGGGGTCCTGGCTAGATGAAGAGGTGGCCAAGCGGTCTCCCGCGTACGGCATGGCGAAGCGCCGCGAGCATCGGGCAAGTCAGGCCGTAGTTCAGGTCAAGAGCTCGGCGCTTCTCCTGCAAAGCGCACTGAGGGAAGGCCGCGCAATGCATGTGCCCATCCGCTTCAACCGCAGCATCGACCCCGACAAGTGACTTCGGTGTTGACGATGCCACCAGCCGCAACGGCTACCGGTGTCGTGACCACAACGCCGGACGGTGCCGAGGACGGTCACACCTCGCGCACCAACCCCGGCCCGTCCACGTGCACCGCGCCCGGTTCCCGCGTGGTGCCGCACAGGCGAGCCACCGGCCCCGCGCTCTGGTCCTCAGACAAACCAGGGTGCGGGGCCAACACCAAGCAAGGAGAACCCCATTGCCTAGAGCCCCAAAGCTCTGCGCCGACAAGGACTGCATAGCCCTCGTCCACCCGCCGCTGCGCTACTGCCCCGAGCACACCAACCGATGGAAGCACTCACCCCGAACAGTCGGCGCCAAGCGCTGCTCCACAACCGAGTGGAAGCACCAGCGCATCAAGTGCCTACAACGCGACGAACGCAAGTGCCAGATCCGCGGACCCCGCTGCACCGTCATAGCCACCGAGGTAGATCACGTCACCGCAGTCGCATTCGGCGGCACAGACGACCTAGAGAACCTGCAAGCGGCATGCCACAACTGCCACGCCACCAAGAGCGGACGCGAAGGAAGGAGCGCCCAATGACCCCGGCCTCCACCCCCTACCCGGCATGCCGGCTCCCTGACGGCCCACGCTCTAAATCCCGTCTCTGCACGCATAAACGCACCGTTTTGATTGGAGGACACCATGGCTAGGTCCCCAGAGGCCCGTCGCATAGTCCGTGAGCTGGAAAAAGAGCTCGAATCAGCGTCCGTAAGGGCGCAAAGAAAGCTGTCATTTACGGCCACAGAACGGGCCATTTTGGACCTGATTTGCGCCAATATTGACCGAATTTCGGACCTAAAAGCGGCCTACGACGAGACCACAGAGGTCAAGGTACGCATCAAGCTCTCCACCGAGATGCGGTTACTTGAGTCGTCGGCGGCCCGGATGCTCAAGGGATTCAAGACCGATCTTCCTGCCGCCGAGACGAGCACGACGCAGAAGGCGCGCAAGGCTGCCGACGTTAGATGGCTGAACCGTGCCTAGGGTCAGTGACGAGTCTTGGGGTACTTACGCGCAATACCGCCATCCGGGCGCGTGGGCTGCCGTGGTGTCCGAGGAGCGGTCACGACAGTCGGAAAGCATCTCCCCGTACTTGGAAGATCCTCGGATGTTCCTGACGCTGTCCGAGGCCGAGGCCAAGGTGCTGAAAGCCAAGGCGGTGCGAGACGCAGGCGCCCTGTTTGCCCAGCGGCACCAGGACCCCCAGCCCGTCACGGTCTCTCGTGCGGTGCTGCGATGCCTGCGCTTACCGAACGACCTGCCGATGCTCGAAGACCGCAGCATCCACTGGTACACCGTGCATCCTGACGACACGATCGAGGCAGCTGATGCGCCCTGACGGTCCGGGGTTCTTCGCCGAACTCATGTACGCGGTGAATGCGGCGCCGTGGGACATCGGCGGGCCTCAGCCGGTGATCCGGCAGCTGGTCGCCCTCGGCGCGGTACGAGGTGAGGTGCTAGATCCCGGCTGCGGGACGGGCTGGCATGCCATCGAATACGCCCGCGCCGGATGCTCGGTGACCGGCGTTGATCTAGCCCCGACCGCGATAGCAAGAGCCCGGAACAACACCCGAACCGCGGGCGTAGAAGCGCAGTTCGTTCTAGGTGATGCCACCACACTGGACTACGAGGCCCGCTTTGACACCGTGGTCGATTCCAAGCTCCTCGACAACTTGGACAGCGCAGAGGCCAGAGGGCGCTATCTACGGTCGCTGTACCGCGCTATGAAACCGCAAGGGCGGTTGTTCCTGTACGGATTCAGCGATGGACACGTCAACGGGTTCCATAACCACGAACTCGACGGCATCGACTACGAGATGGCCCTGACGGCAGCCGGATTCACCATCACCTACCTCGGTGAGACCACCTACCGGCTGTCCATCCCAAGCTATCGACGTATCTGCACGGACTGCCCAGACCAGGTGCCGCCCGATGGACAGATCCACATTCCCATGATTGAAATACACGCAGTTAGGAACGGACTATGGCAGGCATAACAGGCTGGTGGGCAGAGATTTTCATCGAACCCGAACCGGCAGTCATCACCATCACGGGAGGCGTGCCGAACGTTGAGATAACCCAAGACGTTTTCATTGAGCCAACCCCAGCTCAATTGACGCTGACCGGTGGACAACCCGCCATCCATCAAACGCTACGACCGGAAGCAGCGGCATTGACCCTCACGGGCGGTGTTCCGAATGTGTCAGTGGGACGGACGATTACACCGGCCCCGGCTAACCTGACCCTTGCCGGCGGAACACCATCGCTCGGACTGAAGATAGCCCCTGCAGCGGCCACACTCACACTCACTGGCGGCACACCTACGGTTCGCATCACAACCCCGCTTTCGTATGTCTCTGCCAACGCCAGTACGGCCAATTCGGTAACCATCCCAGCCCATCAAGTCGGGGATCTGATTGTGCTGTGCGCGTTCGATTCACAGAACACCGCGCCCACGAAACCTTCAGCAGGTGGGACTGTCCCTGACTGGAACTACATCGACAACACCAACACCGTTGCCGGGCAAGGGGCTGTGACAACGGCGTGGTTCAAAGCCACCGCCACCAACACCACGTCGGGCACGTGGACCTGGACAGAGCAGATGATCGCCGTAGTGGTGCGCGGAACTATGCCCGCTTCCCCAATTGGCGGGCATGCCGCCGTGGGTGGCGCTGCCGTCAACGTCACCGCACCGGCAGTGACCCTCGCGCACACCGATGGATCATCGATCCTGCTGCATTTCCACGCCACCGCGTTCCTGAACGCCAGCGGGTGGAGTTCCGCGCCTGCTGGCTACACGCGCCGGATCGTCGCAGGGTCGTCGAGTTCACGGTCAATGGTGCTGAACACGAAAGACTCAACAACCACGGACGGGTCGGTTACCCAACCAGATGGATCCGCGGGTTGGGCATTCGCCGCCGCCACCGTCGAGATCATCAACTGACACCCGCCCCTCACTACGGGCGCAGTGTTACGCTCGCCTGGCAAACAGGGTGACGGGCGTCACCGAGTCGGGCGGGAGGTCTGTTATGGATGGGCGCAGTGACAGCGGTGGGGTTATTCGAGTACGGCCAGAAGAACTGCACCACTCGGCGGCCATGCTGCACGAAATTGCGCAGGACCTCAAAACCGCCCACGGCCAGGCGCACGGCCAATTGACAGACCTGTTGTCCGAGTTCGGGGAAGGGCCTGCCCGCTCCATGCTTGCTGAGCATCTGTCTACGTGGGAAGAAGAGACCCGCTCGCACCACGAGCACCTGACTGGCCAAGCAGAGTTCCACACGACGATGGCCCACAAGTTCGTTGAAATTGACAAGCTATAGGGCCTTTTCGTGACCACATTGCAGCAGATGCTTAAGGCCCCGCAGCTATTCCAAGAGGTGTCCGACGCCGTGCGGAAACGACTTCTGGGTACCGTTGCCGCTGCCGAAAGGGCTGACGCGGTACGCGTTCTGTCTGAGTGGGAAGGGGTTAGCGCCGACGCGGCTCACGAGGCCGGTAAGCGCACCGTGAAGGTGTTCGGCGATTCTCAGGCATCGGATTTGAACCTGATTCGGCGAGCTGACGCGGCGGTAGAAAGCGCCACCAAGAATGCTCAGGACGTAAGGGCGATGCTGGAGAAAGCCGATGCATACCCGGCGATAGAGGTGAATTTAGACACCAACGAAGTTATGCAACCTGACGTGACGGGGATGAATAAAGGGGCTCTTGATCGTATATGGCGAAAATATCAAGACCTTAAAGACGAGGTGAAGCGGTTAGTAGGGGCTGGCGATGAGACTGAATCACAGTTCGCTTCCGGTGTGCAGGATGGGGCCATCGTTGACCCTTCGAGCGCTTTCAAGAATTACCCGATTCCAGACGGATTGAAGCTCCCTCCCCCGGACGGGAAGTCTGAGAATATGGGCCACTGGGTGTTCAAGCAGTATCGAGAAGGTGACCCGGAGACCGTGCCCGCGACAGCGGGATTCAAAGAGTACGCGCCGGGAATGGTCCCAGGGTTCGATAAGCCACCGACCGTCGGAACCCATTGGTTCGTTAAGGATCAGAGCTGGACTGAAGATCAATCCGCTGCCGTTTCGTACGTCGAGCAGAGATACGAGATACGACTCGCTGGACAGGATTACACGAATATTCAGCAGGTTGTGACGGACAGTCAGGGCCGTACGTTCACCGGGCAGTGGGTGGATAATTCGTATGAGGGCCGCTGGAGCAGTCGATCAGTTTCAGCAAATGTCCCATCGCTCGACCAGAGTCAGGTGGGCAGTTGGCAACCCATTTCACATGCCGGTATATCGGACATCTCCAAGGAGTTTCCGAAAGAGACCTTTCGGTACCCGATAGCGCAGCCCTGGAGGTTCCCTGAATACAATGGGATGCCCAGCGGCGGTGTGGTTGAGATCGTCAACGGGCAGCAAAAAAAGGTTTATTGATGTCACGTAAGAATGTATTACTTGCAGTCTCAGCCGTCTTGGCGGTAATTGTCTTAGCACTCGGCGGGGTGTACTTTACGCGCTCGTCCGATGCTCCGGTAGACGCGGGCTGCCAAACCACCAAGGATCTCATCAAGTACTCCGATGACAAGATGGCCGACATCGCCAAGGTCATCAAAGAGAACGACGAAGGCGTCACAAACGACCGGTACGAACATCAAGACACAACTCCGATGTACCGCGAATGGGCCGACAAGATTCGCAACTACGCTGACAGCATCTCCGATTCGGAAACCAAGGCAGAAGCATCCACGGTCGCTGGCAAGGCTGATGACTTGGCGAAGGTGCAAGAGAAGTACTCGGCACCCGTCCCAGACGCACAACTGCAGCAGGCCGCTATCGAGAAGTCGAATGACCTGAACAAGGCTTGGGATGCTTACAAAGCAGCGGAGAACCGGCTACGGAACAAATGCCATATGGACTCCAACGATCCGAAGTTGTAGCTAGCGCTCGGCGGCCTCGTCCACATCTATCGGATTCCCGTCATCGTCAACCGGCCACGGCGGTCGTGGAGTGTCAGGCCAGTCCGGCGCGCCACGCCACAGGTAAGGGCTCGGCATATAAGGGTTCCGCCACAGCCGACGCCGTGGCTGTTTGCGTTGCCGATAGGCGACGTACATCATCAGGCCGAAGAACAGGAACATGCCCAGAGTCAGCAGCGGGGCCACATCCCCAAACATATAGCACCCAACGTCAAGACCCCCAGTGGTTCGTAGGTGCTTGGACACCTTGATTTGACTTCATTCCGCTACTTTCCTGTCATAAACACCCGTGACACCCACTGAATACCCCTGACACCTAGTGATCACCAGGCAAGGCAATTCGATTGTGGCGGTGACACTTCCAGACATTCCTAGATACTCGGGTACACTAACAACAAGGCTCGAATATGTCAGAAGGTTAGGGGTTCGAATCCCTTCGGGCGCACTCATCCGCAGGACGGAGAAGATGACCCGGGTTGAGCGTTATATCCCGCATCCTCCGCGTCGCGTCTGGGACGCGATCATCAATCCGAGCAGTTGGTGGGAATCGCCCGAACAGTCGGCCGAGATCGCCGTCGGCGCCACGTTCGAGCTGAAGACCATCCCGGTGGTGGGAACGCGCTTCAGTGGCAACTTTCACATCGAGATCTTGGATGTGCGGCCCGGCGAGCGTTTGACGACCAGTTTGGTGGCGCTGGCGCATCAGGGCCCGCCCGCTCGTTGGGAGCGGCACACGACGTTCCGTGAGCATGAGGGCGGCACGCTGCTGACCGTTGTCAACGCGGGCGTGGACATGGACGATTCCGACGAGCGGCGGCTGCTGCGTGCGGTCAAAGATCTGCAGGAATGGGAACTGCACGGCGTGGCCGAGCTGCTGGATCGGCCCGGGCCTAGGCCCTGACCAAGCTGTGTAGCGATGCGGACGCCAATATCTGCTCGGCGTCGAATTGAATGAATGTCGATATCGACTCGAACCCCAACCGCCGCAACAGATTGATGGATCTCGCGTTCGCGCTTTGGGTCGCGACGAGCACCGGCTGATCAGGCAATTCGGTGGCGGCGGCGCCGATGAGCGCGGCCGCCGCTGCATAGGCCCAGCCCCTGCCCCAGGAGTCGCGCCGGAATACGTAGGACAGTTCCAGTTCGTCTCCATCGGCGCTGACATGGCCGGGAAGCTCCGAATGTCTGCGGTCGAGTGTCACGGTGCCGGCAAACCGGTCGTTGGAGCTGTCGGCCACGATGAAAGCCCCCGCTGCTGCGGTAGCCGCATGGGGCCCCCTTTCGCCGAGAAACCTCTCCACGTCGGCGCGGGGCCGTGGTCCGCCGAGATACGCGCGCACCTCGCGATCCGTCATGATCTCGATCAGCCCGTCGCGGTCGGCGTCACAAGCCTTGCGGAGCACCACCGCGCCCGCATCGATCCGTTCCGCCCGCACCGTCATGCCAGGCCGTCACGTAGTCGTTGAAACCCCTGGGCCACAAGGGCTCCGGGGTCTTTGGAAAGCTTGGAACCGGATACCGCGAGCTGGATGACCGTGGCCAGGACCGCATACGCGGCATTGCAGACCAGCCGCGGATACAGATCTACGTCGGGATCGAGCCCGGCGCGTCGGCTGACTTCCGTCAGCACGACGGTTCCCACGTCTTCGGACCGGGCGGCGTCGTGCGCCGCCAGCCCTGGATTCTGCGCGGATAGCCGGGTGACAGCCACGGTGGTACTGAAGGCTTCGGAGGTCGCCAGGTCCAGCATGACGGCCTCCAGGGAGTCGACAACGTGCTCGTGCTGGGGGCGCTGACGCAGCAGCGCCACGGCATTGTCTTCGATCCCGCGCAGCGAGAACAGCACGGCGTCTTCCTTGCTGGTGAAGTAGTTACGAAAGGTGCGCGCCGAGACGCGCACCGCGTCGGCGATGTCGTCGACCGTCACCGCGGCCAGGTCGCCCCGGTCGAGCGCAAGTTCCAGGGCCGCACGACTCAAGGCCAGTTTGGTCTCCGACTTCTTCTGCTCGCGCAGGCCGCTGGCTGGTCGCATGTGGTCATGGTAACAAACCTTCCAAATTGGGAAACTTTTCCAAATACGGAAACGTTCTACGGGTATATCCGGCGTCGCGGTGAGGCCGGGAGCACCAAGAAGAGGCAACTGACATGCGGAAACTTCTAGCCACTGTGGGTGTCGCTGCGGTTCTGGCAGCTGGAAGCGTCGCGTTGGCCGGGCCAGCTTCGGCGGCACCGTGCGGCAAGGTCGTGGTGTGGGGAAACGGGGGCGGGGTCTGCGAGTCCGACTACGCGCCCGACGGCAGCTTTACCCGCTGCGACACCGTGTACGTGCTGGGTATCGGCGGCACGAACTGCTACCGGGTGTACCCGTAAACGCACGGAGCCGCGGCGAGACGGCCGCCGCCGCCCGAAGTGGGACGCCCTGTACCAGAAGCTGCCCCACATGCTGTCCAGTCCGCTACCGTCCCATTCATGGTTGAGGACCTTGCCGCTGACTTTGTCATTGTGGGCGCGGGATCGGCGGGAGCACCGCTGGCCACCCGGCTCTCCGAACGGACCAACGATCAGGTGCTGGTCCTGGAGGCCGGCCCCAAGGACAAGGACATGGGAATCCACATTCCCGCTGCATTCTCGAAGCTTTTCCGCAGCGATGTCGACTGGGACTACTTGACCGAGCCCCAACCTCAGTTGAACAACCGTCAAATCTATTGGCCGCGAGGCAAGACGCTCGGCGGGTCGTCGTCGATGAACGCGATGATGTGGGTCCGTGGCTTCGCGGCGGACTATGACGACTGGGCGCAGGTGGCGGGCGAGCAATGGTCGTTCGCGAACATCGCGCCCTATTTCAAGCGCATCGAAGCTGTGGAAGGCGCCACCGAGAGCGACGAGGGTACCGACGGCGCGCTGAAAATCTCCAAGCAGCGCAGTCCTCGTTCGAGCACCGCGGCGTGGCTGGAGGCGGTGAAGGAAGCCGGGTTTGATGTCGAGCGAGCCAATACTCCTGAGCCCAAGGGGTTCTCGGAGACCATGGTGTGCCAGCACGGTGGTCGCCGATGGAGCACCGCGGATGGCTATCTCAAACCCGGTCTACGGCGGCGCAACCTGAACGTGGTCACCGACGCCCAGGCGCGCCGGGTGCTGTTCGACGGCATCCGCGCCGTGGGCGTTGAGTATGTGCGCGACGGCATCACCCATACCGTCCACGCGCGGCGCGAGGTCATTCTGAGTGGAGGCGCCATCAATTCGCCCCAACTGCTGATGCTTTCGGGTATCGGCGAGGCCACGCGATTGGGTGAGCTCGGAATTCCGGTCGTGCACGACGCGCCACAGGTGGGTCAGAACTTGCTCGATCACCTGTGTTGCCCGGTGGGTTATGCGGTGAAGTCGGATTCGTTGTTCGGCGCGGAGAAGCCGCTTCAGCTCGCCAACTACTTCCTGCGGCATCGGGGCATGCTCACCTCGAATGTCGGTGAAGCATATGGGTTTTTGCGCAGTCACCCCAATCTCACCCTGCCGGACCTCGAGTTGATCTTCGCGCCCGCCCCGTTCTTCGACGAAGGCATCGGTGTGGCCACCGAACACGCCATTGTGATGGGCCCGATCTTGCTCAAGCCGGAAAGCAGCGGCGAGATCACCTTGACGTCACCCGATCCGCTGGCCAAGCCGCGTATCGACCCTCGCTACCTGAGCGATCCGGCCGGACGAGACCGTGCTGCCATGATGTTCGGGCTGCGGACCACCGCGCGCATTGCCGAGACACCGTCGATGCGCGCGGTACTGGGCAAGATCCTGCGTCCCCGGAATCCCAGCGACGATCTGGAGGAGACACTCGTGGCCGCGCTGGAGAACAACTCGCATACGCTGTATCACCCGGTCGGGACCTGCCGGATGGGTGCGGACGATGCCAGCGTGGTGACGCCGGATCTCACCGTGCGCGGCGTGCAGGGACTGCGGGTGGTCGACGCGTCGGTGATTCCCAGCCTCATCCGCGGGCACACCCATGCGCCGTCGGTGCTGCTTGGTGAGAAGGCCGCAGATCTCATACTTTCTCCACAACCGTGAAACCGAATCTCGTCCGCCTGCGTCTAACTCGGTAAAGCCATTGCCAGGAGTTAGCGGAGGGGAACCATGACCGATCCGTTCGGGGTACGCACCGAGGAGCTCGCGGGCATCTCGAAGGCGTGGTTGGGCGAGACACTGCACATCAATGACATGCCATGGTCGGCGTTCGAGGACGCCACGGGTGCGGGAAGCGAGGTGCTGGCGGCCATTCGCGACACCGCGTCACCGGGCATCAAGGCGATGTCGTCGATTGCCCGCAGGTTCTCGGACATGGCGGGGCTCGTCGATACCTTTGCTGCCAACGTAACGGCCCAGGATGAGAAGACGGCCACCTCCTTCGACGCGCTCAAGCCACGCTGATGCGCCCGACCATCAGCCAGCTGCGTGGCTGGAATCTGGACGCACTGGGTAAGGCGGCCGATGCGGCGCGCGACAATGCGCGGACCCTGGATGCCTCGCTGGACTCTTGCGACAGGGTGTTCAATGACGCCTCCGGCTGGTATGGCAAGACGCACGACGCGGCGAAGATCAAGGTAGATCAGGAACTCGATCACGGTCGTGAGATCCGGAACGTCCTGAACCGCATCTCCGATGATGCCGAGGACGCAGCACGAACGCTCAAGCATGCCAAGGAGTTCACCCTCCAGGATGTGGATGGCGCGGTCTCCGAGGGCTTCACGGTGACCGATACCGGCGAGGTGAGCCACCCGGATGCCAAGAAGGCACAGGCGGCCGCCGACCATCAGCGCCGGATTCAGTCCGGGCTCGACGAGCTCGCGCGCCTCGATGACATGTACGGCAAGAAGCTACGGGAAGCAGCAGACGACCTGGAAAGCATGCGCGACGGACAGCACGATGTGACGCTGCCTTCAGGGGAGAGGGTGGACCCGGACGCACTGGTCGACCGCGTCTCGAAGATGAGTGCCGACGAACGTGCCGCCTTCCTGGCGACGCTGTCACCGGAAACGGTGGATGCGATGGTGATCGCCAACCCCGAGGTCATGGGGAACAGCGACGGGATTCCGTTTGACACCAGGATCGCGGCGAATGAGATCAACATCCGCAACGCGCTCAGCGACGAATTGCAGAAGCAACCGCCCGACCAGGCAAGGGTCAACCAGCTGCAAGACATGCTCAAACCGATGGAAGATCCGTTGGTCACGCGGCCGGCGGATGCCGGGCCGCGTGACTTCATGGTGGACCGCAAGTACGTCATGTTCTCCACCGAAGGAAACGGTCGCATGATCGAGATGATCGGCGATATCAAGCCGGGCGTCCGGGGTGTTGGGGTGATCGTTCCGGGTACCAACACCAATCTCAACGGCAGCGGTTCCAACCACGAGTCTGCGGTCAAGCTGGCCAAGGAAAGCGGTTCGCCCATCTTCTTGTACCTGGGCGGCGACTTTCCACAGGGGCTCGACAAGGCCGCCGATCCCTCCTACGCGGCGGCGATGGCGCCCAAGCTGGTGGACTTCGGGCATGAGGTGGACCGGGCGGTAGGTCAGAACGCGCCGGGTACACCGGTGACATACGTGGGGCACTCCTACGGCGGTGCCATCGTGGGAACTGCCGAACAGATGGGTCTGCGCGCAGACCGCATCCTGCACGCGTCCTCGGCGGGCACGGGCATCTTGCCCGGCGGCTACACCGATCCGAACCCCAACGTGCAGCGCTACTCGATGACGGCGCCCGGCGATCCGATAGCGATAGTGCAATCCCTTCCGCGCGATGTGCGTCTCTCGGATGTTCCCGGCGTGGATCAGATTCCGGGCATACCGCACAACGTGGAGGGAAGGATCGGCAATCCGCTGGGTGGACTGCCTTCGGCGACGGATCCGGACAAGATCCCCGGTGTCACTCGACTGGACACGGGCTACTACGGCGAGTTCGGTAAGCATCCGAACCAAGTCATTGTGGGACCGGACGGTCACGGAAGCTACTGGGACGACCCGAGTTCGGATGCCTTCCACAACATCGCTGCGGTGATCGGCGGAGGTGAGGCGACGGGCTACGTCGAACGGGGCATCCAGACGAATTACGTCGACATCAATGTCGGCGATGACGGCAATTTCCGGGCCGAGGCGTGGGATCAATCGCGCGCGGCCGCCGGCGCGCAGGTGCCCGGCCTGCCGTGGGATGACCCGGGGACCATTGACCGGCGCCACCACCCGTGGGACAACCCACGGGTGACCGACCACCCCGAGCATGGCCAGAAGATCCAGGTGAAATGAAGCCGCTGACAACGATTGTGACCATGCTGGTGCTGGCGGCGGCGACCGCATGCCAAGGCCCGGGCACCGGGCCCGCGAAGACGACAAGTGAGGACACGATGCAACCCATCACGTTGACGGTCACCGAAGCCGCGCGCATCACTGCTGGTTACGTTTCGCTGGTTTCCGGCCAAGAGGTGGACCCCAGTCCCGATGGTGTCGAGAAGGTCGGTTGCCGTACCAACAAGGAATCCTTGATGAGCGAGGGGCCGCCGTGGAAGGTGCGTCGACAGTGGTGGGTGGACCACCCTCCGCGGGAATTGATCAGCGGTGCCATGGGCCGGTTGGAATCTCTTGCCGCACAGGGATTTGAGCGTCAGCCATGGACCCGGCCGGACCCGGAACCGTTGGACACCAAGACCTACCACGACGCCCGGGGCTATGTGGTGGGCGCCCGCGCCTACACCACCGCCGGTGGACGGGAGCTGTTCGAGGTCACCGTGATGTCGCCCTGCGCCAACGAGGGCTAGCGGTAAGTCACCAGATCCCGGTTGCCGCCGTCGCCGATCAGATGGGTGTGGTCGTTGAAGGCGAGTAGGCTGATTCCGCGCTTGCCGTTGACGAGTGACGTTATCGAGGAATTGATGACAACACGTTGTGCGGTAAGCCAATTCGATACACTTCCGCCCCACAGATCCGCGACGATCATGCCGATGACACCGGCGGAGGTAGCGACCACGGTGTCGCCGTCGAGCTGGGTGGCATGGGCCATGGCAGCCAGTACCCGCTGCTGAAAACGCGTATAGCTCTCCGCGTATTCGCCGGATGAATCGGTGCTCGCCCACTGGGCCAGCCCATCTTCCAGGATGGCCTGGGTGTTTCCTTTGGCGAGACTCTTAACGGTGTTCATCGACGCCAGCCGGCGCATCCGGGAGTTCCCGACGATCTCCTTATAGTCGTACTCGTCCCAGCGGTCGTCCTGTTGTGGCTCGGACCGCAGCGTCATCGTGATCGCCTCGGCGGTCTGCCGTTGCCGCTTCATCCCGCCGTGCAGGACCCGCACGCCTCCGAGTCCGCGGCGCGCGAGCTCGGCCGCCACGTTTTCGGCCTGCTGCTGCCCGATGCTGGTCAGCGGGCTATCGGGACTGCTCGAGTAGTTGGCAGCCTGACCATGCCGGACCAGGTAGATGACGCCCATGCAGGGAATGGTATCGACTAGCTGTCGCCGAGTACCCGGCGCTTCTGGGCCTCGGACTCGGCCCCATATGAGTGCGCCGGAACCACGCAGGGCTAGCCCGGAGGGCGCCGCCGGCCGCCCGGTCCTTACCTGGAGTTCGGCGACCTCCGGCGGAGGAAGGATCGACATACCGAGTTGGGGGATGAGCAGACCGTCACGACGCTGAGCACCAGCAGGCTCACGCGGCTCTTGCTCATGCCGCGAAGTCTGTCGCGTGCGGGACCCGCGCCTCTAGCATCGGACAGATGGACTTCGCCCCGTCTGCCCGCGCCGCCGAATTGATCGCCGCCGTCCGAGAGTTCATCGACGCAGAGGTCATGCCGGTAGAACGTGCGGTGTTGGCCCACCATGACGAGCTGCTGGGTGCACGCGCGGGTACGACCGCCGAACTGTGGCACGTGCCCCCCGAGCTGGATTCACTCAAGGCGAAAGCGCGTGCTGCCGGATTGTGGAATCTGTTTCTGCCCGATCCCGAATTGGGTGGCGGGCTATCCAACTCCGAATACGCGCCGCTGGCCGAACAGATGGGTCGTTCGCTGTTCGCGCCCACGGTATTCAACTGCAACGCACCTGATTCCGGAAACATGGAGGTACTGCACCGATACGGCAGTCAGGAGCAGAAAGAGGTATGGCTCGAACCACTGTTGGAGGGCGATATCCGGTCCGCGTTCTGCATGACCGAACCCGATGTCGCATCTTCCGATGCCACGAACATGGCAGCCACTGCCGTCGTCGAGGGCGACGAGGTGGTGATCAACGGGCGTAAGTGGTGGAGCACCGGCGTCGGCCACCCGGACTGCAAGGTGATCATCTTCATGGGTCTGACGGACCCCAACGCGCATCGGTACGCCCGCCACTCCATGGTTTTGGTCCCGATGGACACCCCGGGTATCACCGTTGAGCGCATGCTGCCCACCATGGGCTTTTACGACGAGCCAGGCGGACACGGGGTGGTGTCGTTCGACAATGTGCGGCTCCCGGCCGATGCGTTCATCGCCGGGCCGGGCAAGGGATTCGAGATCGCTCAGGGAAGGCTGGGGCCTGGGCGCGTGCACCATGCGATGCGGCTGATCGGTCTGGCCGAGGTGGCGTTGGAGCACGCGTGCCGACGAGGCCTGGACCGCACCGCCTTTGGCAAACCGTTGGTAAACCTGGGCGGTAACCGTGAGCGCATCGCCGATGCGCGCATCGCCATCAACCAGACGCGGCTACTGGTGCTGCATGCCGCCTGGCTGCTGGACACCGTGGGCATCATGGGAGCGCTGTCGGCGGTGTCCGAGATCAAGGTGGCCGCCCCCAACATGGCCCAGCAGGTCATTGACATGGCGATCCAAATACACGGTGGTGGAGGGCTTTCCAATGACTTTCCGCTGGCAGCCGCCTGGGTGAACGCGCGAGCGCTGCGGCTGGCCGACGGGCCCGACGAGGTGCACCGCGGCGTGGTGGCCCGAATTGAGTTGGCGAAATACGCTAACGACTGACGGTGAGTGCGTAGCGCATCCCGCGATGCAGACTGGCGCCTACCAGCAGCCCCAGCGCGATCGAGAAGATCGCCATGCAGGTGTCGAGCAGCGCGGTCAGGTTGGCATGCCCGGTGGCGGCCACCTCGCTGACGTTCACAAAGCTCAGCGCACCTGGCACCAAGCACCAGAAGGCCGCCAGTAGCAACACAATTGCCGACGGAGCACCCTTGAACCGGGCGGCGAACAATGCGAAGGGAACAACGGCGACCGCGCCCACGAAGCCCGTCATGGCCGGGGCCAGGAACAGGCTTCCCAGCCGCTGTCCGAGCATCGCGACGCCGATAGCCAGCACCAACCAGATCAGCGATCCGCGCGGCGCGGACTTGTAGAGGTAGAACCCGACTGCGATCACCGGCACCGCCAGGGCGATCGTCCAACTGCCGAGTGGTGGGCCCAGCGGCGAGGGCTGCGGCGGGCCAGCCACTTTCACGCCGATCACCACGCCCAATGCCAGCAGCATCAGTTGCGCGATGCCGTACACGATGCGGGTGGAACCGGCCATCAGCTGGGTGCTTGTCAGTTCCAAGGCCCCGATGGTGAGGGTCATGCCGGGAAGGACGGCGATCAGGGCCGGCGCCAGCACGCGCGCCAGCCCCTCGCTGGGAACGTTCGCGACGATGAGGGTGCTGATCACCGTCACCACAAAGGCGGCTACGGCGGGCATGGTGGCCGCCAAGGTGGGCATGGGGTTGGTAGCCAGCATGAGCACGCCGACGATGAGGCCCAATACCAGGTAGGCGGGCAGCGCCGACGAGGTGGGAGCCAGCGCCAATCCGAAACCGAGGGTCAAGATGGTGTGTCCCACGACCGTCAGGACGGTCCCGAAACGCGGCTTCAGACATCTGATCTCGTAGATCCGCGCGATTGCATCGGCCGGGGCGATGGCACCCACGACGGCCATGTCTGCGATGGCGTCGATGTGGCCGGCTTGATCCAACTGCGCCGTGTTACGGGTGGATTCCTCGACTTCGAGCTGTCCGGTGACACCGTCGATCTGGATGATCAGCACCGTCGGCAGCACGACGGCGCGTAACTCCTTGTCGGTGTATTGCGGTGCGATGTCATGCAATTTGGCCAGCACCAGGTTGGTGGGTTGTCCCACCTCAAGCATTGCGATACCGAGCATCCGCAACATGGTGACGACCTCGGCATCCGGGAAATGTCTCGCGTCAGCCAGCGGTACGGGCTTGTCCTTGAGGGTCTTCCGGACAAGCGCCAGGGCTCTTCCACGCCGGGGCAGCGCCGTCATGCGCCGACTGTAGTCGGCAGCTAGGCCCGCAGGTTCTTCTTCGCGGCACGTCGCAGTTGCACGATGCGCACGATGCCCACCAGCGCGGTCAGGAGTGCACCCGCCACGGCGGCGATGAGCACCGTCACGCCCAGCGGCAGATTGAGATGCCAGACCAGAAATGTCGTCGTGACCGTGTTCATGTTCTGCGTGATGAAGATCAGCAGCAGGATCAGGATGAGCAGGCCCAGGATGACGCCGGTCCACGTTGCCGCCGCACGAGTCCGCGTGACCGCGTCCTCTTTCTTCTTGGGCTTGGCGGACCCGGACTTGGCGGGTAGCGGAGCCTGCTCCCCGACGGGGATTTCGGTCGATGAGTCCACAACCGGAGAGTCCGGCGTCGTACCGGGGTCACTGGTCATGGGTTCATCATTTGCTACATGGGCGCTGATTGCAAGCGTAGGAGCTCGACTTTTCGCGGACGGGATCAGCTCGATACCCGGGGAGACCGAGGCTCCATGCAGGTCAAATGCGGATCGTGCCCCTGCCCGCGATCAGCGGAAGATCCAGTGGCGTCAGAAAGCCCGGCTTAGCGTCGATAACCGCAGGTATTGCGTTGATCGCCCGCATTCCGGTAGCCAGGCATCCGCCGATGGCGCCGTCTCCGGAGCGCTCGTCCCGGAAGACGGTCTCTTGGGTGATGTTGGGGCTGCCCTTGATCTCGATTCGGTACGCGTCGTTGTCCACGGACTGCGCCCGCGGCCACTGCGGCGCGGTGTCGTTGGTAATACGGTTCACGTGTTCGATGACGATTTTGGGCTCGCCACCCACCCAGCCACGGATCTCGAAGCGGACGGCAGCACAATGCCCCGCGGGAATGGTGCCGGTGTTTGGCGCGGACCCGTAGCTGATCTCTGTTGGTGTAGCCCACTTTTCGTAGACGGTATCTATCTTGTCGAGTTTGACCCCCACGGCGTCGGCGATCATGGGGATGGTGTGGCCCCAGGCCAGGATCAGTACCTCAGGGATCTCCAGCACCGCCGGTTGGTCCATGGGGGCGCCCAGCCCCATCGGGGTACTGAAATCGCCGTTGTAGTACTGGTAGTCCAGAAGTTCTTGTACCAGAACAGAATCCACCCGTCCGCCCACGCCGAGCAGGGTCATCGGGAACAGGTCGTTGGCGAAGCCCGGATCGATGCCGGTGGTGAAGCAGGAGGTCTGCCCCGCCTCGCACGCGTGCTGGATGTCGGCGAGCATCTCGGGCGGACAGACCTGCGGGTACACCCACGGTGTCATGGCGGTGGAGACGATGTTATGCCCGCTGCGTAATGCGCGGGACATGTTGTCGATGTTCTCCAACGCGTACTGCGCGGTCGGGCCGAAGTACGCGACAGTGCCCTCGGTGCCCAGCGCGGCATCGATATCGGTGGTGGCGGCCAGCCCGGTTGGGTGACTGCCAACCAGGGTTCCGACGTCCACCCCGTCCTTGGCCGGATCGTGGACCAGTACCGCCGCCAGCTCGAAGACCGGATGGTCCAGTAATTCGCGGATTACCAGCTTGCCGACAACTCCTGTGCCCCAAACGATGACGGGATACTTATCACTCATGCTCTGCTCACTCTCTTCGCGCAAGCGCTCATCGGAAAAACTCGCCACCATTGACGAATAGGGTCTGCCCGGTCACCATTCGGGCTCGGTCCGACACGAAGAACACCACCGCGTCGGCGACGTCTTCGTCGGCAGGCATCTCGCCCAAGGGGAATTTGGCCGTCAGTTCCGCGAGCACCTCCTCCTGGGTGATGCCGCGCTGCTGAGCGACCAGGCCGATGTACAGCTGAATGGGCGGGCCGTACATCCACGTCGGCACCACCATGTTGAGACGGATCTTGTGTGGCCCGAGTTCCTTCGCCAACTGATACATCGCGTTCTGCAGCGCGCCCTTGGACGTCGCGTACGCGGACTGCGGCAGTTGCGGATGGAACGCCGATTGCGAACCGATGAAAACCACCGACCCGCCCTTTTTCTTCAGCTCCGGGACCGCGGCCTGTACCAGCTGCAGCGTGCCGACCACGTTGGTGTTCAGCATCGCCTGCCATTGCGCCAGGTCCGCCCCCTCGATGCCACCGAACACGTCCTCTTTGGCGGCGACATTGACCAGCGCGTCCACGGCGCCGAATCTCTTGACAGCGGTATCGATGAGGCCCTGGCATGCGGTCGCGTCGGTGATGTCGGTGACCGCCCATGTGGCGGAACCGCCCGTGTCATCGAGTTCGGTCGTGAGCCTTTCGAGGTTCTCCCGCGTGCGGGCGCCGAGCACCACGTTCGCACCGTCTTGATGTGCCTTCAGCGCGACCTCGCGACCCAATCCGGTGCCCACTCCGGATATCACCACCGTTTTTCCGGAAAGAAGTCCTGTCATCGGCTGCCCTTCTGTCTGTGACCCACGCCTCAACGTTACACAGTGTTACGATATTTGCAATGAGTACCGAAGAGTCATCCTTGGGCAGGGGCCGTCGCCGCAGCTCCGATATCGACGTCAAGGCGCTTGCTGCCGCGCGCGAGCTTTTGGTGGAACAGGGCTGGGAGGCCACCACCATGGTTGCGATCGCCGATCGCGCGAGTGTCGGCAAGCCGGCGCTGTACCGCCGATGGCCCTCGCGCGCGCACCTGGTGTTCGAGGCGGTGTTCGGGTGGACGGCGCCCACGCCGGAGATGAGCGCCGCCGCCGGGGTCACCGATTGGGTTCGCCAATCCTGTTCGTACACAGCTGAACTGTTCGAGCGGCCGGATGTCATAGCGGCAGCTCCCGCGTTACTCGGCCAGATGCGCACCGATCCCGAACTAGGACAGGCCTTGTGGGGGAGTTTCGGTGCCACCGGCGCCGGTCTGCTCTCCCGGGTAATGCGTGCACAGCAGCCGGAGATTGGTCAGGAGGAGGCGCAGGAGCGCGCCAACGCCATCATGTTCATGATCATCGGAGCTAACATGCTCGCGCGCCAATTGCTGCCCGGCGAGCACGCGGAGGCGGTTATCAAACATTTGCCAGAGCTTTTGACGGAGCCGGGTGAGAGTCCCGGATCGGTCAGGCCATCTGGTTAGCCACCGGAATCTTCCTGACGGTAAAGGCGGGCAGGTCGGCGGATGCCCGGCTACTGTCGAGGAATGCGCAGGGCCGCACAACTGCTCGTTGCCGTCATGGCGGCGATTTTCTTCAGCGGCTGCGGCAGCGCCAATCCCCTGGGCGGAGGCCCCCTTTCGGGTAATCTGAATACGCTGATCGTCGGCTCCGCGGACTTCCCCGAATCGAAGACCGTCGCCGAGCTATACGCGCAGATACTGCAGATCAACGGCTTTGACGTCACCAGGCAGTTGGGTATCGGTAGCCGTGAAACGTATATCCCGGCGGTCAAGGACCATTCGATCGACCTCATTGCCGACTACACCGGAAATCTACTGCGCTACTTTGACCCGGAGGCCACCGCTACCAAGCCCGATGAAGTCGAGCTCGCGCTGCTACGCAAGCTCGACGGCGATCTGGACATCTTGTCGCCCTCGCCGGCCGCTGATGCCGACACGCTATGCGTCACCAGGGCCACCGCGGAGAAGTGGAATCTGCGCTCGATCGGCGACCTGGCGGCGCACTCGGCGGAGGTCACGGTCGGCGCGCCCTCGGAATTCCTGCACCGCAGTGTCGGGCTGGCGGGGCTCAAGGCCAATTATGGACTGGATATCCCGGAATCGCGGTTCGTCGCCATCAGCGATGGCGGCGGACCGGCGACGGTCAAGGCGCTGGTGGATGGGACCATCACCACGGCCAACATCTTCAGCACCTCACCGGCCATTGCCGAGCACGATCTGGTGGTCTTGGACGATCCCAAGTTCACGTTCCCGGCCGGCAATCTGGTGCCGTTGGTCAACGCGCAGAAGAAATCCGAGAAATTGAAGAAGGTGCTGGACGCGCTCTCGGCGCGACTGACCACGGCGGACCTCACCGGCCTCAATGCCGCAGTGTCCGGCAACAACGGAGTCGACCCCAAGGAAGCAGCACAGAAATGGTTGACGGACAAGGGCTTCGACAAACCCGTGGGGGCGTGACCGCTTGATTACCTTCGAAAACGTCACCAAGCAGTACCCGGACGGGACCACTGCGGTCGACGATCTCAACATGCATGTGGACAAGGGATCGTTCACTGTGTTCGTGGGGCCGTCGGGATGCGGCAAGACCACGTCGATGCGGATGATCAACAGGATGACCGATCTCACCTCGGGACTGCTGACCGTCGATGGGGCGGATGTCCGGACAGTGGACCCGGTCAAGCTGCGGCTGGGCATCGGATACGTCATTCAGAACGCCGGTCTGATGCCCCACCAGCGGGTGATCGACAACGTGGCCACCGTGCCGGTGCTGCGCGGTGAATCTCGGCGCGCCGCGCGGAAAACCGCGCTCGAAGTGCTGGAGCGTGTGGGGCTCGATCCGAAGTTGGCGACCAGGTATCCCGCGCAGCTCTCCGGAGGCCAACAACAGCGTGTCGGGGTGGCGCGTGCATTGGCCGCCGACCCGCCGATCCTGTTGATGGATGAGCCCTTCAGTGCGGTTGACCCCAACGTGCGCGACGACCTGCAGGCCGAGATGCAGCGGTTACAGGCCGAGCTGAACAAGACCATCGTCTTCGTCACGCACGACATCGACGAGGCCGTCAAACTCGGCGACAAGGTGGCGGTCTTCGGCCCCGGCGGCGTGCTACAGCAATACGACGAGCCCGAACGCGTGCTATCCAATCCGGCAAGCGATTTCGTGGCCGGATTCATCGGGCGTGACCGCGGCTATCGCGGTCTGCAATTCCGCGAAGCGGGCGAGGTGCCGCTCTACGAGATCCGGCAGGTACGCGAGCCACAAATCACCGACCTCATCATTGCGCCCGGCGATTGGGTGCTGGTCTGCAATGCCGACGGCACCCCCTTCGGATGGATGGACGACGCCGGAGCGGACGTCTACCGATCCGGAAAGTCCTTATATGACAGCGTGATAGCGGGAGGTTCTCTCTTCGGTCCAGACGGGACGCTGCGCCAGGCGCTTGATGCTGCGCTGTCCTCGCCGTGCGGGCTGGGGGTGGCCATCGATGCTGATGGGCGGGTACGTGGTGGAGTCCGCGGCGACGACGTACTGACGGCCTTGGACCGCCAGCGCCGCAACGGGCAGCGATGATATGCGCTACCTCTTTACTCATCTCGGCGACGCGTGGCAGCTGTCGTTGATCCACTTGCGGCTATCGCTGGTGCCGATTCTTATCGGACTGGCCATCGCCATACCGTGTGGCGCATTGCTTCACCGGCGCCGGACGGTACGGCGGGTGACCACGGTGATCGCGAGCATCGTGTTCACCATCCCCTCGCTGGCGTTGTTCGTCGCCTTACCGCTGATCATTCCCACTCGGATACTCGATGAGGCCAATGTGATGGTCGCATTGACGCTCTACACCACCGCGCTGCTGATCCGCGCGGTCCCGGAGGCACTCGACGCCATCGCCCCGCAAGTGCGTGACGCGGCCACCGCGGTGGGATACCGCCCGCTGGCCCGTCTGGTCCGGGTTGAGCTGCCGCTTTCCATCCCGGTGTTGGTCGCGGGTTTGAGAGTGGTTGCCGTCACCAACATTTCGATGGTCTCGGTGGGATCGGTAATCGGCATCGGTGGTCTGGGCACATGGTTCACCGAGGGCTACCAAGCCAACAAGAGCAGCCAGATCATCGCCGGAATCGTCGCGATCTTTCTGCTGGCGGTCATCGTGGATTCACTGCTGGTGGTTCTGGGGCGCGTGGCGACACCCTGGGCCAGGGCGACGAAAACCGCTGGTGCCACGTGAATTTTCTCTCCAACGCACTCGGCTACATATTCACCGCCTCCCATTGGGCGGGCAGTAGCGGCTTGGGTGTGCGGATCGGCGAGCACCTGGAGTACACGGCGCTCGCGGTGCTGGCCGCTGTCGTGATCGCGGTGCCGCTGGGTTTGTTCATCGGGCACACCGGTCGCGGCATCTTCCTGGTGGTGAGCGCGGTGAACGCGCTGCGGGCACTGCCGACGCTGGGCATGTTGCTGTTGGGTGTGCTGCTGTGGGGGCTGGGCCTGGTGCCGCCGACCGTTGCGTTGCTGCTGCTGGGTGTGCCACCGCTGTTGGCGGGCACCTACTCGGGCATCGCGAACGTGGACCGCACGGTAGTGGAGGCGGCGCGCGCCATGGGGATGACCGAACGTCAGGTGCTGTTCGGTGTCGAGGTGCCTAATGCGCTCCCGCTCATTCTGTCCGGGCTCCGCACGGCGACGCTGCAAGTCGTGGCGACCGCGACGGTAGCGGCCTACGCCAGCCTGGGTGGGCTCGGCCGGTATCTCATCGACGGCATCAAGGTCCGTCAGTTTCATCTGGCGCTGGTGGGCGCCATCATGGTCACCGCGCTGGCGCTGCTGCTCGATGCGGTGCTCGCCCTCGCGGTGTGGTTATCGGCCCCGGGGACCGGACGGCTGCGGCCGGTGCCCGACCTTCCGGATCGCGAAGGACACGCCGTGTACGCGGATAGCGGTGTGTCCGCGGGCGCAATGCCGCGCTCGCCGGGTTAGCCCGGCCGGTAGGGGCTCAAGGACACCCCAATTTGCGCGGTCGCCTACGGTAGACGGGTGAATACCCCCGAGGCGACTGGGCCTGCCGTGCTGACCTGGCGCGCCCACGACGCATCGCGCATGGAATCCACCAGGGTCCAACTCTCGGGCCGCCGTATCCGTGCGCATGGCCGTTTTGTGGCCGGCGCGTCCGACGCCCATCCCGCGTTCAGCGCCTCATATGACCTGGTAACCGACGAGACGGGTTCCACCAATCGGCTGTCCCTGTCCACCACAGTCGCCGAGCGGGAACGGCAGCTGTCGATCGCCCGGGATGAAGAGGGCATGTGGACCGTGCAGAACCACGAGGGCGCCACGCGTTCCGCGTTCGACGGTGCACTGGATGTCGACGTGGTGTTCAGCCCGTTCTTCAACGCGCTTCCGATTCGGAGGACCGGCCTCTACCAACAGGAAGGTAGCGCGGTGCTGCCCGTGGTCTACGTGACCCTGCCGGATCTGGCGGTCAGCCCCGCCACTATCAGCTATCGCAACGACGGCACGGGCATCAAGGTGGTCTCGCCGGTCGCCGACACCACCGTGACCGTCGATGACGAGGGTTTTCTGCTGGAATACCCCGGACTGGCCGTCCGGATCTAGGGCACCCGCCGCAGCACTCCGCCGGCCCGGCCGGCGTCGGCCAGCTGCTCGCGCCAGTCGGTGTCATGTCGGCTGATGCCGCTGATATCGAACCGCTCGTGCGCCTCGTAGCGCTGTCGAGCGGCATGGCCGGCCTCGACCAGTAGCTCCACCGAGTTCTCGGCGTTCAGGGTGTTCCAGGTCGCCGCGAGCAGCGCCATCGCCTCCTCCAGGGCAGGCAGGACGCCGTGCGGATTGGACTCGCACATGGCGCGCACCAGCGACGGGTCGGTGGCGGCCACACGGGTGCCGTCCCGGAATGAACCGGCGGCCAGCGAGTAGGCCAATGGCACCCCGTCGGCGGTCACGGCCAGGGCCTCGGCGAGCAGGTGTGGCAGGTGCGAGATGGCTGCTGCCGCCGCATCGTGCTCGTCCGAGCGCGCCGGAACCACCACGGACCCGCAATCCAGGGCCAGCTGGGTCACCTGAGCGAAGACGTGCGGATCCACGTCGTCGTCCACACTGACCACCCAGGTGGCGTCGCGGAAAAGTTCTGCATCCCCGGCGCTCCAGCCGGATTCCGTGGTACCGGCCATGGGGTGGCCGCCGACGAATCGTTGCGCCAGACCGTGTTCGGACACCGTTTGCAGGACAGCGGATTTCACACTGGTGACGTCGGTAAGAGGACATTCCGGAGCGAGCTCCGCGATGCGGTTCAGTAGCGGGGACAGGGCCGGCACCGGCACCGCGAGCACGATCAGGGCCTGGGCGTTACGGGCCCGCCGCAACGCCAGATCCAGATCGGCGGTGGCGTCGTAGCCGGCTGTACGCGCGGCGTCGACGCCCTCGGCCGAACGGTTGTATCCCCAGACGTTCCGCCCGGCGGCGGTGGCCGCGCGCATGAGCGAGCCGCCGATGAGTCCGAGGCCAAGTACGCAGATCGGGGGGCGTTGGTGGTCGTGTTCGGCGGCGTTCACCCCACCAGGTTGGCATACGTGACCAAACGGGATGTGGTCACAACACGGGGTGTGGCATTACCGTATTGCCCATGGACGCACAGCGCGCAAAGGCCGCGGGGCCCAGTGCCGAGAGCCTGGAGGGCTTCGGTGTCGCCGTCGTGCGCGAGGAAGGTCGCTGGCGGGTCACCTCGCTGAAGGCCAGGGCGCTCACCGATTTGGCGGCGGCCGAAACCGAGCTGCGCGAATTGCGCAGCGCCGGTGCGGTCTTCGGGCTGCTGGATGTTGACGAGGAATTTTTCATCATCATCAGGCCGGCGCCTTCCGGTACGCACCTGTTGATTTCCGACGCCACGGCGGCCATTGACTATGACATCGCCGTGGAGGTGTTGGAGCGGCTGAATATCCCTGTCCCGGAGCTCGAGCTCGACGAGCTCGACGAGGTCGACCCGTGGGAGGAAGGGGACTTGGGCCTGCTTTCCGATATCGGTCTGCCCGAGCCG
Organism: Mycobacteroides abscessus ATCC 19977; assembly: GCF_000069185.1. Classification (NCBI taxonomy): domain Bacteria; kingdom Bacillati; phylum Actinomycetota; class Actinomycetes; order Mycobacteriales; family Mycobacteriaceae; genus Mycobacteroides; species Mycobacteroides abscessus. Next base: position 268,575 of record NC_010397.1, read on the forward strand.
GTCCTCAGCGTGATCCTCAGCGAAACCGATCTCTACCCCGATGAGCAGCTCGGCATGATCGCGGCCCGTATGGGTTTCGCCGACGAGTTCGGTGCGGTGCTCGACAAGCTGGATCGGTGACATTTCCCGACGATGAGGCGCTGATTCGGGCCGCGCTGGTAGCTGCCCGGGAGGCCGGTTCTCAAGACGTGCCGATTGGCGCGGTGATCTACGCCGCCGACGGAACCGAATTGGCCCGTGCCGCCAATGCGCGTGAGCGCCTTGGCGATCCGACCGCACACGCGGAGGTTCTCGCGCTGCGCGCTGCCGCTGCCAAGCACGGCGACGGCTGGAGGCTGGAGGGGGCCACCCTGGCGGTGACCGTCGAGCCCTGCACCATGTGCGCCGGCGCTCTGGTTCTTGCGCGAGTGGGCAGAGTGGTGTTCGGGGCCTGGGAACCCAAAACCGGGGCAGTGGGCTCGCTGTGGGACGTGGTGCGGGATCGTCGTCAGGCGCACCGCCCGGAAGTGCGTGGCGGCGTGTTGGAGCACGAGTGTGCCGCGCTATTGGAGCGGTTCTTCGCCGCAAAAAGATAAGTGGCCCGCCCGGCGGCGATCAGGGGTCGGAGTCTCGCGCCGGACGGGCCGATTCGGGGGGTTTAGCGGTGCCAGTCGTTACCGGGCCCGCGGTCCGGCCCACGATCAGGTCCACGGTCGGGGCCGCGGTTGTCACCCGGGCCGGGGCCGTTGTTGCGCCAGCGGCCGTCATCGCCGCGCCAGTCGTCAGGACGGTCGCGGTCCAGAATGCCGTCCGCGTGGCATTCACCCCAGTTCATGTTGAATCCCCAGATCGGATTCCAGAATTCACCGGGGCACCAGTGGTAGGTGGGTGCGGAGGGTAGTGCCGGAGCGGGAGCCGCGTTGGCCGTCGCGGCCAACCCGAGCCCACTCGCGGCGATGGCAGCGGATGCGGCAATTCCGTAGAGGATTTTCACACGGTAAGCAAAACACTCGATGCTGTCAAAGAACCGCTTCCTCGCGTATAGGGCGCTGTAAATATGCTGTCAGTTAATCAATTTCGTTGATGTGGCAATTGGCGGGCATCGAACTTTGTTGGCACATGGCAAACCACTCCACCCGCCGATACGCGTCCGGCGGGTGGAGTGGTTCTCGGTGAGAGGGCTAGGGCCGCCAGTCGCGGTCATGGCCGCGCCAGTCGCCGCCGCGATCATGGTCATGCCAGTCGCCGCGATCGCCGTGCCAGTCGCGGTCGTGCCAGTCGCCGTCACGGTCGCGATGCCAGTCGTCGTGGCACTCGCCGAATTCCCAGTTGAATCCCCAGATCGGATTCCAGAACTCGCCGGGGCACCAGTGGTAGGTGGGGGCGGGGAGCGCCGGCGCCGCGTTGGCGCTGGCGGCCAGGCTGAGTCCGCCGGCCGCAATGGCCGCGGATGCTGCGATTCCCACGAGAATTTTCATCGGTCAGGGCCTCCAAATGTGATGGTGTCGATCTCGGTGGTGCCGATTCCCGCTGGATGTTGATGGCCGGCAGCCTCCGCCCGCCCCGACGAGGCGGATGCTGCGAGGCCCACGAGAACCTGCACAAGGAAGATGAAAAGCCATCTTCCTTGGAGCCACGCCGCTGAATTCGTAGAGCGAGCTGGGAGTTTTCTGTCAGCTATGCGTATGCATGCATGTGAAAGGCGTGCGTTGCCGCGGGTCGCCGGATCAACCGATTGGGGGATAGGGCCGTGCTGCCTGTAGTCTTCTCGGCGGTGGCGTGTCCGAGCGGCCTAAGGAGCACGCCTCGAAAGCGTGTGACGGGTAACCCCCGTCCGAGGGTTCAAATCCCTCCGCCACCGCCATTACCCTCTGACTGTCAGTACAGCTCAGGGGGTATTTTTCTGCGCTTGCAGGTGTTGTCTGGGTAATCTGCGCCAAGCTGTTGTGCGAGCGCTGCGAAATTGGGTGGGGTTATGGCGGTTTGCTTACGGACCTCTGCTTTCGTGAGTTTAGGGGCGGGATAGGTGCGCTCCTATCTCGGTGCGGTTACTTTTGAGCATCCGAGGGTCGATGGCGCTTGGTTCCAAATAGACTCAGGTCATGTGGCTCTTTGAAGGGGCTAGGGGGTTCTGTTGGCAAAGACCTGGCGTTGGCGCGGATGATTCCTGAGCTAACGGCTGATGGGCACCTACCGCCGGGACGGTATCGCGTCACCCTGGAAGCTATTCGAGACCGCTTTGTCGCTCATGAAGACTTTGCGGGAAGCAGCAGTCGAGCGAGGCTGTTTGGCGGACTCGTCGAGTACCTCATCGCTTGGGAGGACGTTCAAGCGATGACATCCGCTAACGGTCGGATTCTTAAGTCGCTGTGGCTCGCTGGGAGCTTCACATCAAGTGTCGTTGATCCACGTGACGTCGACGCGACGCCGATAGTGAACGGTGTGGTTGCTGATTCCGTGGTGGGCCGTCCAGGGTCTAAAGGCATCAAGCGGCTGATACAGCACCGCGACTCCATCAAGGCGCGGTATGGGGTTGAGATATTCCCCGTGAGATGGCATCCTATCGAACATCCGTTCGATCCAAAGGTGGACCTGACTGGCGACGAGGCTGCATACTTATCTGATCGCGGGAAGATGGACGACTGGTGGCAGCGGTGTCGTGTCAACGGTGAAGATGCCCCAACTGCGGCGAGCTGTGAAACGCGAAGAGGTTATCTGGAGGTGATCGCATGAGTTTGCGCGATCGGTTTCCGGAGATCGCTGCGCGGTACAGCCGCGATCCCGAACTCGATGGAGTCGACGGCGAGCCCGCGTCGAGTTACCTACGTGCGTCCTTTCTTGAGGGTGTGCGGAGGTTCTCTCCCGACGCCCGTCTGGATGCCTTTGCGAACATCCATCTCAGTGGGCCGTCTTTCGATAATGGAATATTTGAGCGAAATGCCGCTGACATATTTGTACGGCTGCAGAACGAGATTGATTCCATAACTGATGAGTCGGACCGTGCAGGTGTCCAGATCGGATTCCGGCGAATTGGCAAGGGCAGCGTTGTCATGCACTTGGACCCCGTCCCGCCTGAGATGGCCTCCGATGACCAGCTTCCGATGAGCACGCCTCCGCAGTTGGAGTCTGCACTGGTTCGGGTCCTTGACCTTCATGATGCGTTCGAATCTGGCGATGACGCATTGGCGATAACACGTGCTACGAGCGAACTCGCAACGCGCGCTAGGCAATTGGTTGAGTCACTTGACGTTGCGGACGCGAGACTTGAAGTGGATTTGTCGCGTTCAGATGGAACGCGTCGAAAGTCTAGCCTTACCGATGTTGGTCGGGCTAATGCTCGGAGGTTTTTCGAGCGGACACCTACGATCGAGGACACTGTAGTGTCGGGTTATCTCAGGACAGCGTCCACTACGGGCCACATCGAATTAGTGAGCGGCAGGCAGATCCTAGAAATTGTCGATGTACCGGCAGAGATTGCTAAGTCACTTCAATGGGACAGGATCTACCGCATCCGGGTGAGGCGAACCACTAGCGCAGCGAAGGCCGGCAGCCGACCTAAGGTTGAGAATCAGTACATCTCGATCGCTCAGCACGACGAACCGATCCCGTTCGATTGATATCCGCAGCTCGGCAGTCGGGGCAAATCTCGCACTGGTACCGATATGTTGAACGGGGTCAGGCTCGGCGGCGGTCCCCCAGTCGGTCCGCCAATACGTGCAGCGACCGCGCCGTGCTGTCGACCACCACACGCATCAGCACCTTCTCGGAGTGACGTTGATATCAACCCCGTCGAGACACGTGGTGAGGTCGGTGCCGCAATCCGTAGCGCTGAGTCCATGGCTGATGGTCCAGCGAGCGGGGTCACCCTCGCGTACCGCACCCACGAACTCGACCGCCAGCAGGGCACCCGGATCGGCGGCGACAACGGTGCACTTACCGGTGCCCAATAGTCGGGTGCCCATGATGGCCGGGTGCGTGATGCGGTACTGGCAACCAACCACCGGTCGGAACCCATTGGTCTGTAGTGATCACAGATCGGGATCGACCATTGCATGCCACATCTGCCGCGGGGAATGTGTGAAAGATCGCTCGAGCAAGATCATTTCGGCGCCCTCACCCGGGCCGCCTAGATGGTCGTCAACACGCCTCAGTCCCGGCGCAACGTGAAGAAGTACGGCTGGTCCATATCACGCAGGTCCATGATGCCCAGCAATGTCGCGTCATCGACCTTGCGGAAGTGGTCGATGATCGCCTTGTGGTCGTAGACCATGGCCGCGCTGACGGCTCCGCGGAATTCGATATTGCGCAGCCGGGCGCGGTGTTTGGTGGTTCTGATCAGTGGCTTGAGTGCGGATAGTGCAGTCGGCGACGTCCGCTTGACCATCGGGGACTCGGTCAGTCCGCTGATCCGGCCCGCCAGTCCCATCGGCGCCAGCATCGGATCGACCGCGAAAATATCGCCCCCGCCATCGCTGAAGAGCAACGGATGCACGTGGTCCACATCGTCGAACTGCTTGCCGTACCAGCCCGACACCGTCAGGATGCCGTCCATCGAATGCCCGGTGGGCACCTCGCCGCCGTGCCATCGTTGACCGATCAATTCCTCGGCTCGGATGGGCTCCAGATTGTCGAAGAAGGTCAGCGCTTCCTGCGTGGTGGTCCCATGCTCCAGCGCGAAAAGATCAGACGTCGATGTCATGACCTGAGCCTACGACCCACGGCCCCGACGCGCCCAGGCAAAATAACTCCCAAATGACTGACCCGTATTTCTCCATTGACGCCACCTTGTCCGGAACCGCGGGCCGGGCCGGAGTCATCCACACCCCGCACGGCGACATCCAGACCCCGGCGTTCATCGCGGTCGGCACCAAGGCCACCGTCAAGGCGGTGCTGCCGGAAACCATGGCCGCACTCGGCGCCCAGGCGGTGCTCGCCAACGCCTACCACCTGTATCTGCAACCGGGCCCCGACATCGTCGACGAGGCCGGCGGACTGGGTGCCTTCATGAACTGGCCCGGGCCGACGTTCACCGACAGTGGCGGCTTCCAGGTGCTCTCGCTGGGCTCCGGGGTGCGCAAGGTGATGGCGATGGACGTCAACAGAGCCAGGGCCGACGATGTCACGGTCGCCGGTAAGGACAAGTTGGCTCATGTCGACGATGACGGCGTCACCTTCACCTCACATCTGGACGGCTCTGCGCACCGGTTCACCCCGGAGGTGTCCATGCAGATTCAGCACCAGCTCGGTGCCGACATCATGTTCGCCTTCGACGAGCTCACCACGCTGATCAACACCCGTGAGTATCAAGAGGATTCGGTGCAACGCACCCACGAGTGGGCGCAGCGTTGCCTGGACGAGCACGAGAAGCTGACCCGGGAGCGCGCCGACAAGCCGTATCAGGCGTTGTTCGGGGTGGTGCAGGGTGCGCAGTACGAGGACCTGCGGCGGCAGGCCGCGCGTGGGCTGGAATCTCTTGCCGGACCGTCCGGACGGGGATTCGATGGCTACGGAATCGGTGGTGCGCTGGAGAAGCAGAATCTCGGCACGATCGTCGGCTGGGTGACATCCGAACTGCCCGAGCACAAGCCGCGTCACCTGTTGGGGATCAGTGAGCCTGACGACCTGTTCGCGGCGGTCGCGGCGGGCGCGGACACCTTCGACTGCGTGTCCCCGTCCCGAGTCGCGCGCAACGCCGCCGTCTACACCCGCGACGGGCGGGTGAACATCACCGGGGCCAGGTACCGCCGGGATTTCACCCCCATCGACGCCGAATGTGACTGCTACACCTGCGCGCATTACACCCGGGCCTACATGCATCACCTGTTCAAGGCCAAGGAGATCCTTGCCTCGACTCTGGCCACCATCCACAACGAGCGGTTCACCATCGGCTTGGTAGACCGCATTCGCGCCAGCATCGTGGAAGGCTGCTTCCAGGAGCTGCGCGAAGACACCCTGGGCCGCTATTACCGCTGAGCCACGAAGCTCAGGTGCATCTCAGTATTTCGGCGCACACTGGACACATGCCTATTACGACCGACCCGGGCACGCTGTTGCTTCAGGTGCTCGACCCGGCCAACCGCGCGAATCCATACCCCGTGTACGGCCAGCTGGTCGAGCAGACGCAGGCCGGTCCGGTGCACCCACCCGGCATGGACGTGAGTGTGCTTGCCACCTTCGCGGACTGCAATGCCGTGCTGCGCCACCCGCAGGCGTCGTCGGACCGCCGTAAGTCGAACATCGTCCAGCGGCAGCTTGCGCAGAATCCCAATCTGATCGCCAGACCCTCTTTCCTGGGGCTGGACGCGCCCGACCACACCCGGTTGCGCAAGTTGGCATCAAAGGCGTTCGCCCCCAGGGTTATCAATGCGATGGCCGAAGATATCCAGACGTTTGTGGACAAGATGTTGGACGATATCGCCCTGCGAGGCACCTTCAATCTGGTCACCGAATTTGCCTACCCGCTACCCGTCGCGGTGATCTGTCGCATGCTGGGGGTTCCGATCGAAGATGAGCCGGAATTTGGCAGGGCCTCAGCGCTTCTGGGGCAGGGGTTGGACCCGGTGTACGCGTTGACCGGCCAGTCGCCGGCCAACATGGACGAACGGTTCCAGGCCGCCCGCTGGATGTGGGACTACTTTATCGACCTCATCGCGTCCCGCCGGCGCAACCTCGGGGACGATCTGCTGTCCGCGCTGATCCAGGTGGAAGAGGCGGGTGATCAGCTGACCGAGGAAGAGATCATCTCCACCTGCACCCTGCTGCTCATCGCCGGACACGAGACCACGGTCAATCTGATCGCGAATGCCTCGCTGGCCATGTTGCGGCATCCGGAACAGTGGAAACTGTTGGGACAGAATGCTGATCGAGCGCCGCTGGTTGTCGAAGAGACGCTGCGTTACGATCCGCCGGTGCACATGGTCGCCCGTGTCGCGGACGGAGAGATGGCCATTCGTGACTTCATACTGCCGGACGGGGAGTGGGTGTTGTTGATGCTTGCTGCCGCGCAACGTGATCCGGACGTCGGACCCGATCTGGACGTCTTCAATCCGGATCGTTCCGAGATCAAACACCTGGCCTTCGGGCACGGGCCGCACTTTTGCCTGGGAGCTCCGCTGGCCCGCCTGGAGGCCCGGTTGGCGTTGAGTTCGATTACCGCCCGGTTCCCCGGCGCGCGGTTGATGGACGAACCCACCTACAAGCCGAATGTCACACTGCGCGGGCTTGCCGAGCTTCCGGTGAGCATCGCCTAGATGCCGCCGACACGCCGTGTTCTGCGCGCGGCTCTCGGCGTTTAGATCGAAACACGGCGTGTCGGCGCTGAAGGGTTAGCGCGCGACGGATTTCTCCAGACGCTGCTCCAGCCGGTCCTGCACCGCCGACATCGCCATGCAGACAATCCAGTAGTAGACGCCGGCGGTGACGTAGAGCGTGAAGAACTGAAAGGTCGGCGCGGCGGCGACCTGTGCCGTACGCATCACGTCCGTCACCAGGATCGCCGAGGCCAGCGAGGTGTCCTTCACCAGGGAGATCAAGGTGTTCGACAGCGGGGGCACCGCCACCCGGCTGGCCTGCGGAATGACGATCCGCCACAACGTGGTGCTGTAGCTCATCCCCAGGCTGGAGGCCGCCTCCCACTGCCCGCGGGGGATGCTCAGGATGGACGAACGAATGATTTCGGCGGCGTAGCCGCCCACGTTGAGACTGAACGCGATGACGGCGGCAGGAAAGGGACTGATCTTGACCCCGAATTCGGGCAGCGCGAAGAAGATGAGAAACAGCTGCAGCAGCAGCGGCGTGCCACGGATGACAGAGATGTAGATGCGGGCGAGGCCGGTCACCACGCGATGACCGGACATGCGGGCCAGTGCGACCCCGAGGGCGATCACCAGTCCGATCACGAAGCTGATGGCGGTCAGCGGCAGCGTGACGGTGATCATGGCTCGGGCCATGGGCCACAGGTTGTCCAGCACCAGCTGGGTGTCGGACCGCGTACTGCCGGAATCTCCCTTCCCGGCTTGTGGTTTGGTAGTCCCGCTGGCGTCCGTCTTGAGGTACTTCTGAGAGATGCGGGTGAGCGTCCCATCGGCCGCCAACTGATCCAGCGCCTTGTCCAGGTCCGGCAGCAGGCCGCTGTTCTTGCGTGCGGCGAACCCCTGCTCGCTGCGCTGGCCGGTGGCCCCGGCGATCTTCACCGCAGGGTCACCGGTGCTGGCCAGGTAGGCATAGACGGCGATGCTGTCGTTGATGACGACGTCTACCCGACCCTGGCTGAGCAGTGTGATGGATTGGGTGAAGCCCTCCACCGCCTCAACGCGGGCGCCGGCGTCGCGGGCGATCTGCGACCAATTACTGGTCGCGTTCTCGGCGGCCACCTTGCCCCGTACATCGGACAGGCTGTGAATGCTGTTGTCGTCGGCCCGCGTCACGATCACACCCTCGCCCACTGCGTACGGTGTGGAAATGTCGTACTTTGCCTTGCGCGCCGGGGTGATCGTGACTTGGTTGGCGACGACGTCGAACCGTTCTGCGTCCAATCCGGCGAAGATCGCATCCCAGGGAATCTCGACGAATTCCACGGGGCGACCCAGCTTCTCGCCGACGGCGCGGGCCACGTCCACGTCGTAACCCGTCAGCTCGCCGGTGTGCCCGTCGTGGAAGCTGAACGGCGCGTACACGCCCTCGGTGCCGACCCGCAGCGGCTCCTGTGTTGGGGCCGCACATCCGGCTACCGCCACAAGCGCCAGAAGCGCAAGCACGATGGCACGAAACACCGCGGGAGGCTAACACGTTTCGGGTCCATCTAGGCAGCTTCGGATCAGCCCGGGTATATCCACGGCTCGCGCGGGATACGTCCGGCATCGAACTGGCGCAGCAGATCGGTAGCGTCGGCCGCCTGGTACCCGAGAGAATCGCAGATCATCGCGAATGCCCGCTGCGCACCGAGATCGGCGAGCGTCACCGCACCGTCGCGCTTGGCCAATCGTGCGCCTGCGGTGTTGAGTACCAAGGGCACATGGGCATAGGTAGGCGCCGGATAGCCCAGCAGCGCGGCCAGATAGGCCTGCCGCGGAGCGGAGGCCAGCAGGTCTTCGCCGCGCACCACCTGGTCGATGCCCTGCGCGTGGTCATCGATCACTACTGCGACGTTGTAGGCGGTGACGCCATCGCCGCGCCGTACCACGAAATCGTCGACCAGGCCCGTGTATTCACCGTGCAGTAGGTCTTGCACGGTGAACGGGCTGTTTTCCGTGCGCAGCCGCAGCGCAGGTGGGCGCTGTGCCCTGTCTAAACGGCGCTGCGCACGTTCGGATTCCGACAGGTCGCGGCACGTGCCCGGATAGGCGCCGGGTGGCGCATGCGGGGCAGTCGGCGCCTGCGCGATATCTTTTCTGCTGCAATAGCATTCGTAGAGGAGGTGGCGAGAGGCCAACGAGGCTATCACCTCGTCGTAGGCGGGGGCGCGGTCGGACTGCCACACCACGGGCAGCTCCCACCGCACTCCGATCGCGGCGAGGTCGGCCAGCTGGCGCTGCGCCACCGCAGAGCTGGTGCGGGTATCCAGATCCTCCACTCGCATCAGGAATCGGCGGCCCGTCGAGTGCGCGAGCAGCCACGCCAACAGCGCCGTCCGCAGATTTCCTATGTGCAGATCGCCCGACGGGCTCGGCGCGAAACGTCCTGCCCCGGTCACACCAGACCTGGAACGATATCGTTGAGGCTGAATGTAATTGGTTGTTCTAGCTGCTCGTAGGTGCAGGATCGCGGGTCGCGATCCGGGCGCCAGCGGTTGAACTGCGCGGTATGACGGAACCGCACACCCTCCATGTGGTCGTAGCGAACCTCCACCACTCGCTCGGGACGCAGCGGGACAAACGAAAGATCCTTGCCCGCGTTCCAGCGGGAGCCGGCGTTCTTCTGCGGAGTGCGCTCGCCGGCTTCGTGTGCGGCCCAGTTCCACGGGTGATTTTCGAGCGGGATGATCAACGGTTGCAGTTCTTGGAATAGGCGCTTGCGTTCGGCCATGGGGAACGCGCCGATCACACCGACCGACGCCAATATGCCGTCCTCCTGGTACAGGCCCAGCAGCAGCGAGCCGATGGCATCGTCACCCGATTTGTGCACTCGGTAGCCCGCGACCACGCAATCGGCGGTTCGCTCCGGCTTGATCTTGAACATCACTCGTTTGTCGGGTTGGTAGGCGATGGCCAACGGTTTGGCGATGAGACCGTCGGTACCGGCGCCCTCGAATTCCTCGAACCAGCGCTGCGCCAGTGCCTGATCTGTGGTGGCGGGGGTCAGATGTATCGAGGTCCCGGCACTCGAGAGCGCTTCCGTCAGCGCGGCACGGCGCTCGCTGAAGGGCCGCCCGGTGTAGTCCTCGTCGCCCAAGGCGAGCAGGTCGAATGCGATGAAGGAGGAGGGTGTCTGCTCGGCCAACAGCCGTACCCGCGAATCCGCCGGGTGGATCCGTTGTTGCAGCGCCTCGAAATCCAGACCCGCCTCGGTGGCGATCACGATCTCACCGTCGACGACACACCGTGGCGGTAGTTCGGCGAGCACCGCCGCTACCAACTCGGGGAAGTACCGGGTCAGTGGCTTCTCATTGCGGCTACCCAGCTCCACCTCGTCGCCGTCGCGAAAGACGATCGACCTGAATCCATCCCACTTGGGTTCGTAGGAGGCGCCGTCAGGGATTTTTGCGACAGGTTTGGCAAGCATTGGCGCGATTGGAGGCATGACGGGCAGGTCCATTCCCATATGATGACGGTAATGCCCACGCCCGCCGAGGAACTGGATGTCGACGGTATCGCCGTCCGGCTGAGTAACCCTGACAAGGTGTATTTCCCCCGGTTGGGAGCCGACGGTGGCACCAAGCGGCACCTTGCGGAGTACTACCGCACCGTCGCTGTCGGTCCGATGCTGCACGCATTACGGGACCGGCCCGCCCATCTGCAGCGCTTTCCCGACGGCATCGACGGCGAAGAGATCTATCAAAAACGGCTGCCGAAGCACTATCCCGATTATCTGGACAGCTGCGAAGTGACCTTTCCCTCGGGTCGTACCGCCGAGGTGCTGCGGGTGACCAAGCCGGCCGCCATCGTGTGGGCGGCACAGATGGGCACCGTGACATTGCATCCCTGGCAGGTCCGCTATCCCGATCTGGATCACCCCGACGAACTGCGCATTGATTTGGATCCGCAACCCGGAACCGGATTCGAGGAGGCCAAGGTGGTCGCGCTCGAGGTGTTGCGCCCGTTGCTCGAGGAGCTGGGACTGGTCGCCTACCCGAAGACTTCCGGTGGTCGCGGTATCCACGTGTATCTGCGTATCGCGGCTCGTTGGGACTTCATCGAGGTGCGAAGGGCCGGCATCGCGCTGGCCCGAGAGGTGGAACGTCGTGCGCCCAAGCAGGTGACGACATCATGGTGGAAGGAAGAGCGGGGCGAGCGTATCTTCATCGACTTCAACCAGAATGCGCGCGATCGCACCATGGCATCGGCATATTCGGTGCGCCGCACGCCCATCGCTACCGTTTCCACACCGGTGACGTGGGAAGAGCTCGTCGACGCCGAACCTGATGATTTCACCATCGCGACCGTGCCGGCACTGCTGCGGAAACGGCCCGACCCCATGGCGGGTATGGACGACGCCCCGCAATCGATCGAGCCGCTGCTGGAGATGGTAGAATAGGACGAGGTGAACGGGCTGGGCGATATGCCCTATCCGCCGAACTACCCGAAGATGCCGGGAGAACCGAAACGCGTTCAGCCTTCCCGGGATACCGATAGGAAGCAGTAGTGACGGTCCGCATTATGTCGTGGCGGACGGCCGGGTTCTGGCTGGCGGCCGGCCTTGTGGCTGTGCTGTTACAGCATTGGCTGATACCGCTGAACGCCCCAAACAGCTTCGGGTTGTTCAGCAACGGTGGTGATCTGATGACCTACCGGTTCGGCGGGCTGCGGGTACTGCACCGTGAACTGTTGTATGCCACAGAAATTCCCGACGCGGGATGGTTCACCTACACACCGTTCGCGGCGATGCTCTTCGCGCCATTGGGTTTTGTGACGTTGGGGGCGGCGAAGGTCATCTGGTTTCTGGTGAATCTGGGCGCGCTGTTCATCATCATCTGGCGCTGCTGGCGGGTGCTGGGATTCTCCGCGAATGCTCCCCTGGCCATCGCGTGCGTCGGAATGAACTTGGTGGCCTGGGATATTCAGCCGATTCACGGCACCCTGTGGCAGGGGCAGGTCAACCTGGTGCTGGCCGCGCTCATCATCTGGGACCTGACTCGGCCGGAGGGCGCCCGCTGGCGCGGCTGGTCGGTGGGTCTGGCGTCGGGAGTCAAGCTGACAGCCGTCATCTTTGTCCCCTACCTGTTGATCACCCGCCAATGGCGCGCCGTAGCGGCTGCGGCGGTCACGGCGATCGGCACGGTTGTACTGGGATGGATTGTGCTGCCCTCCGATTCATCCGACTACTGGTTGGGCGCGGTACGCACCACCGGCCACATCGGCTCGCTGGACCACCCGGCCAATTCTTCTATTGGCGGCGCTTTGGCGAATGTGTATACACCGCAACCGATGCCGACGTGGTTGTGGGTGCTGCTCGCCGGTGGCGCGGCACTGCTGGGGATGGCGGCCGCGTGGCGGGCACACCGGACGGGCCGTGAGCTCCTGGCCATCACCGTCGTTGGCATGGTCGGCTGCGTTGTGTCGCCGCTGGCATGGACCCACCACTGGGTGTGGACGGTGCCGCTGATGGTGTTGTTGGTCAACCAGATCATGACGACGCAGGGCGGGGCACGGTGGCGATGGGCCGCGGCCACCACCGTGATCGCGGTACTCGTATCCATGTGGTGGTACTGGGGGCTGTACGTACGCGCGATGCGGCTCAACCCTGACTTCGAGTCGTACATCACCGGCTGGGGCGCCGTCATCGCGCACATGTCGCGTGCGGAGAGGGTCTTCGACACCGCCCTCTACCCGTTGCTGTTCCTTACGGTGGCGACCTGGGTCCTAGCGACCAAGTCCCTACGTGCCGGTACCGTGCAGGAATGAGACGTTGGGCGGCGACCTGTGCCGTCGCACTGTTCACGGTGAGTGGTTGTTCGGTATGGGACAAGGCGGAGTCCACCCCGACGTCCTACACACCGCAACAAACCGGGGCGTCGCCGGTGCGCTATGACTCGGACCCGCTGGAACAGCGGTTTCCCAAGCTGCCGAAGCCGGTGACCGGCGAGTGGGTGCAGGGCTTCTTCAGCGACGAGCCCCTGCCCGGACCGAACACCACCTACTGGATGGACGCGATCATCGAGATGCCGCCGCAGCAGCTGGCGGCGTACGTGGCGCCGTTCCGCGCGAGCATGGTCCTCGCCTCCAGGCCGCGCCTGTGGAAGACACTGGACACCGGCGTGCCGGCCGCTGCGCAATTCGAACGCAGCGACGAACTCGATCGGATGCTGTCCACCAACACGGATAAGGGCGGCTGGCAGGTCAAGGCATTCGCGCCCAAGGACGGCTCGGTGCTCATCCTGTCCGCGCGAGGTAAGGACGCGGGCTAGGACCGCCGGGTGCGACGGTTCCGCAGGCCGCGGGCGGGTTCGAGTACCTTCTCGTCGGAGTCCGGGGAGTCACCGGACGGTTCGTCGGCAGGCTCCCGGGCCTCGGGCTCGGACGCGATCGCCTTGTCCACGTCGGAGTCATCGGCGTTTTCGGTGGTGGCCCTGGTGAGCTTCTTCTTGGCCGGGCGCGGCGTGCGTTCCGGCGCGGGACGCTCGGCCACAAAGGCCAGGTGATAGGCCGCGAAGGCCAGTATCCCGATTGCCGCGGCGGCGCCGTACCCCCCGAACTCCCAGATACCGAAGCGGTCTAGGTCCAGCCAGATCTCGGCGATCGCTGTCCCGACGATCAGCACACCTGCCAGGAAATGGCCGGTAAAGGATGCGGCACGCAATGTGAGCGCCAGCCGCGGTGTCGCGAACTCGGGCCGGCGGGTCCGCCGCCAGGAGATGAGCACCGGTGCACCCGCGGCGGCCACCAGCAGGCCGCCGACGATGCGCATCCCGGTACCGAAGGTGTGGCCGGTGGCACCGTTCAGCTCGGGCCAGCGGGGCAGCACAAAAAAGAAAAAAAGCAGTCCCGCGATCAAGGAGAGAGCGGCATGGCTGCTGGTCAGAACGATGGTCGCCGTCCGGCGTCCGGCAGCCATTGCCCTCCTTGATGCGGTCCTGCAGTGGCGGAGGATAGGGGATTTGAACCCCTGAGGGCTATTAACCCAACCCGCGTTCCAGGCGAGCGCCATAGGCCACTAGGCGAATCCTCCGTCGGTCATGGTAGCGGACTGGACTGGGTGCTTATGTCCACCACCGGTTTGACCGGCCCCGATGCACGTCGTGAGCTGGCCACGAGAGCTGCTCCGCCGATCAGCGCGGCCACCAGGATGCCCAGTAGTGGACGGAATCCGAGGGCATGTGCCAGGTAGGGGGCCGAGCTGGCGCCCAGGAAGACGGTGAATCCGTACAGGGCGGTGCCCGCACCCCGCCGCGGAGCGGCTCGATCGCCGAACATAGTGACCATCGCGGTGGAGGAAACAGCGATCCCGGCGACAAAGATGTTGCTGCCGGCGATGATGATCGGCACCGAGCCGGCACCCAGGGCCTCAACGGCAAGCCCGGCCGCGGCCAGCAGGTAGCCGACCAGTGCCCCGGTTTCGGTACCGACCCGGCCCACCCATGACCCCACAAAGGGGGCCACCAGCATGCCGGGAACACCGGCCAGCCGGATGGTGGTGCCCATGGATTCGGGTAGGTGCAACGCATCCACCAGCTCGGTGGCCAGGCTGGTGTACATCGCGACGAACGACAACATGAGTACGAAGACCGCGACCAGCGGAACCGCGATGTCCGCGCGGGCCAGCAGACGCGCCTGGGCGGCGAAACCGGACACCACCCGCGTCGACGGGTCACCGGCGCGCTCCTCATGCATGACGAGTGCCAGCAGCGCCACATTGACCGCGAGCCCGGCCGCGCTCAGCCAGAACAGCCACTGCCAGCCCCATGCCTGAGTGATCACCGACGCCATCACCTGCCCCAGCACCCCGGCCATCAGGTACGCGGTGGACACCGCGCCGATCGCGGTAGTGGCGGCACGGCGCGGCAGCGCCTCCCCGAGATAGCTCAGTGCAGACGGCGAGAATGCGCCTCCGGCGAAACCCTGGATTACCCGGAACAATCCTGAGAGCACGGGTGTCGGGGCAAAGGGCACCAGAAAGGTGAGCACGGCCATCACTGCCACCCCGGCAAGTAGCACACGCCGCCGTCCGAACCGATCGGTGACGGGACCGAACAGCAGAAAGCCTGCCGCATAACCGAAGAGCGCAGCGGACAGCGCGGGCGTCATGTCCTGCCCGCCGTAGGACGCGGACACGATGTCGTGGATCGGGATCCACACGTAGAGCTGCATGGTGACCTGCAGCGCACACAGCACGATCAGGACAACCCGTGTCATCTCTGCACTATTGGCCGGTCACCGGGACGGTGGCAATGCTCGGCGCCATTGTCCGTCACGTTGTGGGGCGCCCCCGCATACCGCAAGATGTGTGCATGCGCGCCGCCTATATCCAACAGCGGGGACCAGCCGAAAACATCCGGTATGGAACACTTTCCGAACCTGTCGCCCAGCCAGGCGAGGTCATCGTCCAGGTTGACGCGGTGGCGGTCAATCCGGTCGATACCTTCGTCCGGTCTGGTTCGTACCCGACCGAGATCCCGCTGCCGTTCGTGGTGGGACGCGATCTGGTGGGCCGGGTGGTACACGGTGCCGCGGGGTTTCAGGCCGGCGAAAAGGTCTGGTGCGGCAGCCTCGGGTACGACGGAAGGCAAGGTGCCACAGCAGAATTGGTTGCTGTTCCGGCCGAGAGGCTGTACCGGCTGCCTGTGCAGGTAGATCCATTGGCGGCCGTGGCGGTGCTTCATCCCGCCTCGACCGCGTATCTGGCGACCGTCGAATACGGCGAAGTCAGGTCAGGGGAAACGGTATTGATCCTCGGTGCGGGTGGAAACGTGGGATCGGCTGCCGTCGCCCTGGCCGTCGGGTCCGGCGCGATGGTGATTGCGGTGGCGTCGCGCCGTAGCCTGGACAGGTGCGCGCAACTGGGCGCACACGAGGTGTACGACTACACCGCGGACTGGGTCCCGCAGGTCAGCAAGGCCCACCACGGCGCCATCGATGTCTGCATCGATACCTCGGGTGTCAACGACGTCGCCATGGCGGTGGATCTGCTTGCGCCGCACGGCCGGATCGTCTTGCTCTCGGGCGACGGCACACCGGAAACCCAACGTGCGGTGCCGCTGGGACCGCTGTACCGCAAGAGTGGTTCCCTGCGAGGGTTTGTCATGTCCAGGGCGACGGTCCGCCAGCTCACCGATGCGGCTCAACGCATCGCGATGTTGCTGGGTACCGGCGAGATCACACCGAATATCATTGATTTGATGCATTTTTCGGAGACGGCGCGGGCACATCGGCGTATCGAAACCGAGGTAATGGGCGGCACCCGCCTCGTGTTGCTCCCCGCCTGATTTCTCGGCCGCAACCAGGCATTTACCGGCACCAGTGCACCGACTTGACGGACCCGAAAACCAACTTGACGGACCGTCCGCGGATACATCGCTGCCCCCTATTGGCCGGTGCCAGCCTGTGATGCGTGACCCTCTTCGAAATCGAAACCAGCGCCTTCTGCACCGCATCCCCCGACGAGCTGTACGCCTTGGTCAGCGACCTCCCCGAAAGCGGCCGATGGAGCCCTGAATGCATTGGCGGACAGTGGATATCCGGCGAACCTGGCCAGGTTGGCGCCCGCTTCCGCGGAAACAACAACCGCGCGACCGATGTCGTCGCCTGGGCGCCGGTGGTGCGTGGGGGCTGGCAGACCGAGAGTGAGATCGTCGCCGCCGAAGCGCCAAGACAGTTCAGCTGGTCCATCCTCAACCGTTCGGGCGAACTGCAGGAGAGCGTTTGGAGCTATTTTGTGGAACCGGTCGAGGGCGGATCTACCCTGCGACACCACTACCGGATGGGCAAGCCCACCGAAGGAATCACCGAGATCATGTCGCACCTCGACGAAGAGGGCAAGCAGCGCTTCGTCCGTGAATGGGGCGACAAGCTTCGGGCCGATATGCAGGCCACCGTCGATGCGATCGCGCGTATTACCCAGGAAGCGGGCGTTCCCCAATGATCCTGCAGCGCATCGGAAACCGCGGTATCAAACTCGGTACGCTGTTCGAGCGCGCGGCCCGGCGGCACCCTGACAACACCCTGACCCTGGATCATCGGCCGTCGCTGGCCCCTCAGCTGGAGGGCACCGCGACCATCGCCGCGGTGGCGTCCGCCGTCGACGACATCGCGCGGCGGCTGCGGGCCGCCGGAGTTGCTCCCGGTGAAAAGCTGGTCATCCACAAGTCGGACGGTTTCGACATTACCCTGGCGGCATGCGCCGCCGCGCGTGTGGGCGCGATACCAGTGCTGTTGTCTCCCAAGCTCGATGGTTCAACGGTGGCAACGCTGATCGGACGGGTGGGCAACCCTGCGCTGCTGACCGACGCGGCCAAGCTCGACGGCGAACTGGCCGACGAGCCCATCGCCGAGATCACCTCGCGTGTTCTGCTCGCCGAAGGCGTTCACCCACAGGCGGTGACACTTTCGGCGCTCACCCCCGCGTGCCCGGCACCGGCGGTCATCCCCAGCCCCCATGATCCTGCGCTCATCACGCACACCTCAGGTACCACCGGAGTGCCCAAACTGGCAGTGCACACCAACTTCACCTTCGAGGCGAGATATCGTCCGCAGGCCGCCGTCGCCGCACTGGTGCGCCGCCGCGAACCCATTGTCATCCATGTCTCGTTCGTGCATTCGCGTCTGGTAACCGCGTTGGCCATCGCCATCTTGCGCGGCTTCCCCGTGGTAGTGCTTGTCGACGACGCACCTGAGCGCGCCGCGGAGATCTTCCTGCGCGTTAAACCGGGAATCCTTGAGGCTCACCCGAATACGTTCATCAACTGGGAGGTATTGGCCGAGGACCCGCGTCGCCCGCTGGCCTCGGTGAAGTACTTCAGCAGCACCTTCGACGCGATTCACCCGCGCACGGTGCGCACACTGCTCGCCGCCTCGCAGCGCCGACGCCCGCTGTTCGGCCAGCTGTATGGCCAAAGTGAGGTCGGTCCCATCGTGGCGCGTGGTTTCAGCCGGTTCCGCTCCGCGGACTCCGATGGTCGTTGCGTCGGCCATCCGTTCCCGGGCATGACCGACGTGCGGATCGTTTCGCGTAACGGACAACTGCCTTCTGCGGACAATCCCGGGTACATCGAGGTGCGCACCGATGGCCGGATTCGCACGTATCTGGGCGAGCAGGAACGCTACGAGAAGCAGCTCGACAACGGCTGGTGGCGGATGGGTGATGTCGGCTACCGCACCCGTTGGGGATGTATTCACCTACTGGACCGCGAGGTCGATCTGATCGACGGTTTCGGCAGTACTCTGGCGGCCGAGGATCGCTTGTTCCTAGCGGTCGATGAGCTCACCGAGGTGATCATCGTTGCCGGCCCCAACGGACTTGCCCAGCCGGTCGTCTGCACGAAAAACAATGTGCCGCTGAATCGTAACGCATGGGATGCCGCTGCGGCGAAATTGCCGCCGATGGCGCCGCCACTGCACCTACGCCTCGATGAACTTCCGCAGACCGCCACCACGAAGATCAAGCGGCTGGAACTGTCGGCACGTATCGGAGCGGGGTCCCTCTGATGAGCCGGCTCATCGTCATCGGTGGAGGCATCGGCGGATTGGCTGTCGCACTGAGCGTCGCCGCGTCCGGTAACGAGGTTGTGGTGTTGGAGCGGGCGCGCGAGTTCGCCGAGATAGGCGCCGGTATTCAACTCGCTCCCAACGGGTTACATGCTCTCAAGCTACTGGGCGTGGGCGACAGGGTCGCCGGCATCGGCGTGCAGGTGGATTCACTGCGGTTGTTCGACGCCACCGTCGATCGCTTGATCAACACCATGAGCCTGGGGGTGGACTACCAGCATCGGTTCAACAGTCCGTATCTGGTGGTGCATCGGGCCGAGCTACACAGAATCCTGGTCGACGCGTGCGCCGCCGATGAGCGCATCGAACTGCGCAGCCGCAGTGAGGTGATCGGGTATCAGCAGGATGCGTTGGGAGCGCGTGCCCAACTTGCCGACGGCTCCAGTCTCGGGGGTGACGGGCTCGTCGGCGCCGACGGCATCAATTCCACCATCCGGCGCACGCTGCTTGCCGACGGCCAACCGCGAGTATCCGGGATCACGGTGTATCGCACCACGGTGCCCATCGAACAGGTCGATGCGAGCCTGCGATCCAACTCGGTTACCTGGTGGACCGGACCGGGATGTCACCTGGTGACCTACCCCATCGCCGGAGGCTCACTGCTCAACCTGGCGGCGAGTCGTACCGATGGCGCCACGGAGGCGTTCTCGGGAGTTTCGGTGAGCGAGGCCCGGGTGCTCAGCGAGTTGGCGCCGTTGCGCGGCACGGCACGTGCCCTGCTGGAACTGGGCAGGGATTGGAGATCCTGGGCGCTGGTAGACCGTGACCCGGTGCGGCAGTGGTCCGATGGCCGCGTCGTGCTGTTGGGCGATGCGGCGCACCCCATGCTGCATTACGCGGCGCAGGGCGCTAGCCAAGCGCTCGAAGACGCTGTCGTCTTCGGCGCAATCATCGGCACCGATCCCGACCGTGTTCCGGGCCGATTCAGCCGCTTCGTGGAGGCTCGATGTGACCGCACCGGTGACGTGACATTGGCGGCCCGGGCCAGCATCGGTCTGTGGCACGCGGCCGGGGAAGCAGCTGTTGAACGCAACGAGAAGCTGGGCGCGATGCGCGATTCCGATCTACACCAGGCGCTGGCCTGGATGCACGGGGACACCGATTTCGGGCTGGCCTCGGTGACGTCGGCGGTGGGGGTGCGGTAGATGTCCGATCACCAGATTTGCATCATCGGCGCGGGGCCGCGTGGGCTGGCGGTCCTGGAGCGCCTGTGCGCCAATGAACGCCACGCACCCAGCGCGGACCGGATTGTCGTGCATGTGGTGGATCCCTACTCGCCGGGAGCCGGATCGGTGTGGCGCACCGATCAGTCCTGGCACCTGTTGATGAACACTGTCGCATCACAGATCACCGTCTTCACCGACGACAGCGTGGCCATCGACGGGCCCATCGAGCCCGGGCCGACGCTCTATGAATGGGCGCAAAGCCTTGCGTTGCTGGGAGATCCATCGCACAGTGGGCCGCGGGCGATCGAAGAGGCGCGAACATTGCGCCCCAACTCCTATCCGACGCGCGCCCTCTATGGGCACTATCTCAGCGATAGCTTCGCGCGCGTTGTCGGCTGGGCGCCCGAGCATGTGACCGTTCGCGTGCACCGCTCGCGTGCGGTGGCACTGGCCGACACCCGTGGCGACATCGAGGGGCCGCAGGGCGTTCGGCTGGAAAATGGAACTCGGCTGCACGATCTGAAGGCCGTTGTTCTTGCCGTCGGACATGTGCCGGCCGGGCTGCGCCCCAGCGAGGCACGGGCTGCCTCGCTGGCCCGTATCCACGGATTGACCTACGTGACGCCGGCCAATCCCGCCGATATCGACTTATCTGCCATCAAACCGGGTGAGCCGGTGGCGGTACGTGGACTGGGCCTGAACTTCTTCGATTACATGGCTCTGCTGACGGTGGGCCGCGGCGGAAGGTTCGTGCGGGCGGGCGCCCGCCTCGTGTACCAGCCTTCGGGCCAGGAACCCGTCTTGTACGCCAGCTCGCGGCGCGGCATCCCGTACCACGCGCGCGGGGAGAATCAGAAGGGATCGGCCGGTCGTTACTTCCCACGGCTACTCACCGTGGAGCGTATCAACCGGATGCGCGAGGATCTGGGTGCTCTGCTGCAGTTCCGCCGCGACCTCTGGCCGCTCATCGCGCGTGAGGTGGAATGTGTCTACTACGAGCGGCATCTGGCCCAGCGTGGAGTTTCCGTCGAGGAATTCGCCGAGTGCTACCTCAATGCGGCACCGGAGGAGCTGCCGTCCATCCTGTCCGAACATGGTCTGGTCGATATTGCCTGGAAATGGGACGATCTCGATCGCCCATGGGGTGATCGCAGGTTCACCGGCCCCGATGATTTCACCGCCTGGATCCTGGCACACCTGCGCGCCGATGTCGTCATGGCGAGGGAGGGCAATGTCGACGGGCCGGTCAAGGCCGCGCTGGACGTGCTGCGCGACTTACGCAATGAGATCCGCCTCGCGGTGGACCACGGTGGCCTGGACGGAAAGTCGTACCGGGACGAGTTGGAGAGCTGGTACACGCCGCTGAATGCCTTCTTGTCCATAGGTCCTCCGGCGCAGCGGATCGAGGAGATCATCGCGCTGGTGGAGGCGGGCGTCATGCATTTGGTGGGGCCGCAGATGCAGGTGCGCTTCGACACCCAAGATCCGGCGGTGGTGGTTGAGTCGCCGCTGGTGCCGGGGTCGGCGGTGCGTACGCGCAGTCTCATCGAGGCACGATTGCACGAACCCGACCTGCGCCGCAGTAACGATCCGCTGCTGATCTTCCTGCAGGAGACTGGGCAGTGCCGCCAGTACGAGATTCCGACGGGAGACAACAAGACTTACCAGACAAGGGGATTGGCGGTTACCGCGCGCCCGTACCGATTGATCGGTGCCGATGGGCGGGCGCATCCGCGCCGGTTCGCCTATGGGGTTCCCACCGAATCCGTGCACTGGGTGACGGCGGCGGGTATCAGGCCCGGCGTGGATTCGGTGACACTGGGTGACGCCGACGCTATTGCTCGTGCCGCCCTGGCGAGTGCGCCCACTGCGGCTGCGGATGTGGGCGATCACGGGGTGCTGGTGTGAGCGGTTACGTGGACACCGGGCTGCTGTCTCCGGTCAGCGCGGGGACAGCAGCTGAGGCGGAACTGAGCGATGCGGCGTGGTTACAGGCCATGCTCGACGCAGAGGCCGCGCTGGCCGCTGCCCAGGCGGACATCGGTGTACTGCCGAGGGCGGCGGCAGATGTCATCGCCAGGGCGGCAGCCGGGCACGGCATCGACGTCCGTGCGGTGGCGCTGTCGGCGCGGGAGACGGCCAACCCCGTCGTCGGGCTGATCAAAGAACTGTCCCGCGCCGTGGATGAGATCGAGCCGAGTGCAACAGATTACGTGCATCGCGGATCAACCAGTCAGGATATTCTCGATACCGGCGCGATGATTGTGGCCAAGCGGGTGCTGGGGATCGTCGCGACGGATCTGGGGTACACGGCCGATGCCCTGGCAGAGCTGGCGGGCGCGCATAGCGGCACCGTGATGGCGGCCCGCACGCTGGCGATGCAGGCCGTACCGACGACGTTCGGGCTCAAGGCGTCCGGATGGCGTCAGCTGATCTTGGAGGCACGCGCGCGTGTGGTCGCGCTGGCGGATGCGCTGCCGGTATCTCTTGGTGGGGCGGCCGGAACTCTTGCCGGATACCTGGAATATGCGGGGCAGCACGGAGCCGATCCGGCAGTGTTCGTCGAGAAGCTGAACGCGGCATTCGCACACAGGACAGGGCTGGCCGCGTCCGGCCTGCCGTGGCATGCGCTGCGTACTCCGATAGCGGATATCGGCAGTACGACGGCATTTGTGACGGGTGCACTCGGGAAGTTCGCGGTCGATGTGCTGACGTTGAGCCGCACCGAGATTGCCGAGGTGGCGGAGCCGGCTCCGCCGGGGCGTGGGGTGTCCTCGGCTATGCCACATAAGCGTAATCCGGTGTTGGCGACAATGATCCGGTCGGCAGCGCTGCAAGTCCCGTCCCTGAGCGTTGTGCTGACGCAGTCGTTGATGAGCGAGGACGAGCGGTCGGCCGGAGGCTGGCATGCGGAATGGCTGGTGCTGCGGGAGTGTTTGCGTCTCGCCGGGGGTGCGGCACAGACCGCGGTCGAGCTGAGCCGGGGGCTACAGGTGCGTGCCGACCGCATGGCGGAGAACCTTGCGCTGCTCGGCGGTCAGCCGTCGGCGGAGCGACTGGCGGCGGCGCTCGCGCCGCGGCTGGGCAAAGGCCCGGCAAAGGCCGTGGTCACCAACGTGGTGGATCAGGTGATTGCACGTGGCCTGAGTTTGCGCGAGGCGACTCGGGCGCGACCCGAGATCATCGCGTGGTTGAGCGAGGCCGAGATCGATGAACTGCTGGACCCTGCCACCTACACAGGAGCAGCAGGTCAGCTTGTTGAGGAGGCCTTGACGCACCTCTCCTGAGCGAGTCACCTGCGCGAACTTTCGCTCGGGTTGATTCTTTGCGAACTGTTCGCGCGTAAGAGTCTTGACGGTGCCTTACCCCGCCCTTAGCGTTGCCACGCACACACGGCAGACGGGTAGTTGGTATTGACTGACATTCAGGTGGGCGGGGCGCGCGAGGGGGTTCCCAGCGCGGGCCCCTCAGCGCTATCCGTGCTGCGGCTACTCGCGTCGGGGACGGCTCCCGACGTGTTCGAGGCCCGTCTGAAGGAAATGGCACGGGAATCCTCGCCGCCGTGGAGCGCCGCCGACCTGCACCGTGCCCGCGGATACGCTGAGCGCATTTATGGTCTCATCGAAGGGCAAAACCAGCGCGAGGCGCGTCTTTCCAACCTGGTCGGCATCGGCATCGACTTACTCGGCTGCCACGGCCTCGACGAGGCGTCCACGACATTGGTCAAACGCGCACGGATCATGCTCGACGCCGATTTCTCGTTCATCTCGGTGCGCGATGATTCGGAGCCGGAGACGCGGCATCACGTCCGGTACGTCGATGGGCCCACGACCGCGATAAACCACGGGCTCTACTTCCCGATCGGTGACGACGTCGGGCTGGTCAGTTTGTACCGGCCGGGGCAAGGGCCGGTCTGGACAGCGGATTACCCGTCCGACACCAGGTTCAGCCGTGCCAGCGATGGTGATGCCGCCATGCGTTCGGAGGGCGTACACAGCTTGATGGTTATGCCGATGGAGCATGAGGATCAGCACTTCGGCAACCTGTACGTTGGATCACGCACGGTGCGCAGCTTCAGCGCCGCCGAGCGGTCCTTGTTTGCGAGCCTGTGTTCGTTCGCGGGCATCGCACTGGCACGGGCCAGCGAATTCTCCAGTAACACAGAACAAATCAGCGCTCTGGAGCGTCGTCTTGAGCTGCGGTCCATACTTCTGGATACCGGGGCCGGCCCGGGTGGCATGGACGGCTTCGTACTCACCGCAGGCGAACAGCTCGGCGTCGCGATGCGTGTGACCGGGCACGATGGATCCGAGATCGCCTCCTACAAATGGGAGCCTGACACACAGAATATCCTGACCACTGCCTTGACCGTGGGCGACGACTATCACGGCGAGCTATCCGTGGCCAGTCTCGACGACCAGCCAGTTTCGGTGTACCCATTGAAGATTGAGGATCTTGCCACTACTGCCGCGGTGGTCATGTGCGGTGACAACCGGATGTCGCTGTCGGTCTCGCAGCTGCGTAACGACCTGCTGCATGACGTGTTGGACTACCGCCAGCGCGACAGCCGATTGGTTCAGATATACGCCCGGCGTTTGGCTTTGGATCTCAACCAACCACATGTCGTGGTCATCGTGAGGCCAGAACGCGGGGGGCTGGATCGTGCGTCGCTGTGGTCGGCGTCATTCGCCTCACGGGTGGGCGGGCTGCGGGCCACTCAGGACGAGGTGGTGGTGCTGCTCATCCCGGGATCGGACGCGGGGCGCATCGCTCAGACAGTGTGGGACGAAACCACCGCACATCTGCGGATGCCGGTCACGGTGTCTTCCGCCGGACCGTCGGAACGGATCGAGTCCATCGAGGACACCTATCAGGACGCGATGCGTTGTCTGGATGCGATGAGTGCACTGGGTGCACTCGGAACAGCGGCTGCTGCACATGAACTCGGCTTCTTGGGGGTGCTGTTATCGCGCCACCAGGATGTGGAGGGTTTTGTGAGATCGATGGTCGGGCCCGTCATCGATTACGACGAGGACCGCGACACCGATCTGCTTCAGACACTCGACGTGTACTTCTCCGTCGGCGCCAGCCCCACCCGGGCAGCGAAGATCCTGCACACACACCCCAACACGGTGGTGCGCCGTCTTGACCGGGTGAACGAACTACTGGGTGACGGGTGGCAGGACGCCGAGCGCCTCTTGGACACGCAGCTCGCCATCAAGCTGTGGAAAGTGAGAGGCTCGCTGCTCACTCGCCAGACCGGGTGACACCAGGCAGCCCACCGTCGCCGCGATGGACACCAGGGTGGAGTGCCGATGCCACCCGGTGAACGACCGTCCCGCGAAGTCCTGCATACCCATGCGATTGGCCAGGTGCAGGTATCCCTGTTGCACGTGATCGGCCAGTGCCACCTGGTGTGCCTGCGACGACGTGGAAAACTCGGGATCGTTGGTCAACCAGAGTTCGGTGCGGGCACGCGGGTGATCCAGGGGCATCATGCCCACCAGAGTCAGGGGTGTCCGCGGCCGGGCCGCCGCCGGATCGGCCAGCTGGACCTTGGCAATACTGATCAGGTGGCGGCGTCCCTGATAGACGTACTGCTCGGTGCGCCGTGAGCCCTTGGTGGCCTGCACAATCTGCGCGGCGGGAAGTACCCGCCCCTGGTAGCCGGCGAAGGCCGGGTCAATGACCTGAAGCTGTAGGTCGCTGGGCACGCGCGTGGTTGCCACCTGATGGGTAAGTGTCCCGAACACCTGCGCGAGGTCCGCGGCACTGGCGCCCAGTAGGTCGAAGATGACAGGCGCCTTGGCCGGGCGCGCGATCCGGACGAACTCCTGGAACGACGAAAGCGCGCAGCCGCTCACCGATTCCAGCGGGTAGTCCTCGGGGATCGACGTCTTGGACTTCTTGGTGGCGGATTCCAGCCAGGGCTGGGACAGGTGCAGCCGCCAGCTCACCGGCACCGCGAAACCGTCGGCAGCGAGCCACACGCTCAGCGCCAGCTGGCCGTTGACCGCGCGACCGGCACGAGGGCAGTAGCGCCGGTCCACACCCACCGAGTGCACGCCGGCCTTGGGGATCAGCATCGGCGTGACCACCCATGCCGCCGGGTGGTGGGCGCTGGTGAGGTACGACGTCAGATCCCGGCGCACCGCCCACCAATCCCAGGTGGAGCTGTTCACGAAGTGATGCAGGTTCTGCTCGCTCACCTCCCGGCCCATCGATTGCCCCATGGTGGCCGCCATGTTGCGTGCCGACTTACGCCCGCGCACCTTCAGCAGGCCGGTCACATAGTCCTCACCCTTGGCGCGCTGATCGCAGCGCGGCAGCGATCGCAGCACTTCCGGGCATACGTGCGCGGCTACGGACGCCATGGCGTCGACCGAACTGACACGCGGGCGCGTATCGAACAGCTCGGTCGCGGCCCGGGTCTTGGTCGCAGAAGTCATGCTGAAGCACCTCGATGAATTAGCGGATGTTCAATGTCGACCCAAGAATGGGCGAGATGCGGGCCGGAGAACAGGTATTGGCGCCACACAAAGTGACGGACTATGCGGGTGCCCCGCTACACCCGGATTGGTGGACTAATAGGAGATGACCGATTGGTAAACAACCCGCTGACCTGGGCAGTGCATCTCTTGGCTCGAGTGCGGAGGTGGCGCAATGGGGCCTCAAGCGGGCCAACCTGACGGATTGTCTCCTAACTGACGAATTGAATTCGCGATTGTTTGGTGCTCGATGCCGCATCCCGAAGATAGAGAGGTGATCACCCGGCGGGCGTTGCTAGGAACAACTTTTGCGTTGGCTGGCGCCGCAGTGCTTGCCGGGTGCGGCTCACCGGCCCGCGCCGCGGACCCGCAGGTGTCGGTAACCGGCGGGGCGATCCGCGGGACGACCGCAGGCAAGGTTCACGTGTTCCGCGGCATCCCCTATGCGCAACCGCCGACAGGAGAGAATCGCTTCCGGTCGCCGCGGCCGGTGAATCCGTGGGGAGGCACATTGAACGCCACCCGGTTCGGGTCCGACTTCATACAGCCCGCCGGTGGCGATCCAGCGCGTCAGGAAGACGCGCTGTACGCCAATGTGTGGACACCGTCGGTGGACGGCGGCGCCAAGCTGCCCGTGATCGTCTATATCCATGGCGGCGGCTGGTCCCGGGGTGCGGGCAGCCTTCCGGTCTATGACGGTGCCGCGCTGGCCGAACGTGCCGGTGCCGTCGTCGTCAACTTCAACTACCGACTGGGTGCCTTCGGCTTCAGCGGTCATCCGGCCCTCGAAGACCCCACCACCGGACTGCACACCAACTGGGGCCTGCAAGACCAGATTGCCTTGTTGCATTGGGTTAGTGACAACGCCAGGGCATTTGGTGGCGATCCAAAGAACATCACTCTGGTAGGGACCTCGGCAGGAGGTGCCAGCACCTGGCAGCTGTCCTTGCTACCGCAGACGCGTCCGCTGCTGCGCCGGATTATCAGCATCAGCCAGGCGCATGTCTGGAGCCCATATCTGAGCCTGACTCAGGACGACGCCACCGCGGTGTTCGATGCACTGGCCGCGGCCCAGGGAGTCTCCGTGAAGGATCTGAGAAAGGTACCCGCGGATCGGATCCGTGATTGGTGGGTCGCCCAGTTCGCGCAGCCCCGGCAGCAGCGGGTGGTCGGCAGCGGTCGTCAATATCGCGGCCCGGTGCGGGATCCGGTGCTGCTGCCGGCCTTCGATGTCCATCAGCCCTTACCGGATATCCCCGCCATCTCCGTCTACACCAGCACCGAGGGTTCGTTCTTCACCGGACCCAACGCACCCGAACCACAGGCGCCGCCCACCGACGGTGCCTCCCTGCACGCCGCCTTCCGTGACATCCTGGACCAGGGGATGCCGTCGGTATCAGATTCTACAGTCTCCGATGCCGTTGCCTTGTATACGGATTCGGCGAAGCGGGAGGGTAGGCCGAGCGATCCGCTGGCGCTGTGGACGGAGCTATGGGGCGATGCTCTGATCCGCCACGACATCCTTGCCTTCACCCGGCGTGCGGCCGCCCAGCGGCGCGCACCGCTGTATCTGATGGAGTACGCACACCCGGTGAAGTCTCCGTACTTTGGGGTGCCGCACGAGTCGACATCGCCCTTCCTGTTCGGCACTTACGCTCATCCGGCCAATGTGGCCAAGTTCGGCGATGGGTCGAAGGAACGGGAAACCTCGGCCGCCTTCATGGACCTGGTGGCTGAGTTCGTTCATGGCAGGCCGCCTGCGAGTCCACGGTTGCCGCAATGGGATCCGGTTGGTCCAGACCTGCGACAGCTGGTGTTGCGTGACGGATCCGGAACGATCACCACACCTACCAAGACCACACAGCTGGGCGTTCTCGACGCGGTCCAGTGGGGCAAGTGAATCAGAAATCAAACGAATGGAGATCACGGGAATGACTGCGCCATCACTGCTGCTCGATACCGGACGCGCTGTGCAGCAGCCGGTCTGGGAGAACCATGTACATCTGGAGCGGGTGCGCTCCGAACTCAGCGAGCTGCCCGCGTTGGTCGGTGCGGACGAGATCAGGACCCTGCGCACATTGCTGAGCACCGTCGCTCAGGGCCGCGCCACCATTATCCAGGCGGGCGACTGCGCCGAGGATCCGCAGGAGTCCACGCCCGTGCACGTGGCCCGCAAGGTCGCGTTGCTCAATATCCTGGCCGGCGCCATGCGTATGAAGACGCACCGGCCGGTGCTGCGGGTCGGCCGTATCGGCGGGCAGTACGCAAAGCCGAGATCCAAGCCCACCGAGATGGTTGGCGGTGTTGAACTGGCCTCCTTCCGTGGACATCTCGTAAACGGTCCGCAGCCGCATCCGGTGCACCGCCGCGCCAATCCGGACCGGATGCTGGCCGGATACTGGGCCGCGAACCGGGTGATGGGTCACTTGGGATGGCGGGTGCCCTCCTCGCTGTCGGTCATCGAGCCACCCGTGTGGACGTCTCATGAGGCGCTGCTGCTCGATTATGAGGTGCCTCAATTGCGTCGCGACGGTGAGAACCGCATGGTGCTCACCTCGACGCACTGGCCCTGGATCGGCGACCGGACGCGGCATCTGGATGGCCCGCACGTCGAATTGTTCTCTCGGATCGCCAATCCCGTCGCATGCAAGGTGGGGCCGTCGATGACGACCGAAGACCTCCTCGCGCTGTGCGAGAAGCTGGATCCGCAGCGGGAGAGCGGGCGGCTCACTCTGATCGCGCGGCTGGGCGCGGCGGCGGTGCGGTCCACGCTGCCGGAGCTGGTCGCGGCGGTACGCGACTCCGGCCACCCGGTGA
Source organism: Mycobacteroides abscessus ATCC 19977 (assembly GCF_000069185.1). Lineage (NCBI taxonomy): Bacteria > Bacillati > Actinomycetota > Actinomycetes > Mycobacteriales > Mycobacteriaceae > Mycobacteroides > Mycobacteroides abscessus. The sequence continues at coordinate 297,879 of NC_010397.1, forward strand.
TCTGGCTGTGCGATCCGCTGCACGCCAACACGGTGTCCACCGATTCGGGCTACAAGACCCGTCACGTGCAGACGGCGATCGACGAGGTGCGCGGCTTCCGGGCGGCACTCGAAGAGGCCGGCGTGCACGCGGGCGGGCTGCATCTGGAGGCCACACCGGACGACGTGGTCGAATGCGTCTTCGATAGTTCGCAGAACGATGAAGTGGGCCAGCGGTATTCGACGCTGTGCGATCCCCGTCTCAACACTGCGCAGGCCACCGAGGTGGTGTCGGCATGGTAGCCGTCGTCACCGGCGCCGGTGGGGGGGTTGGGTCGCGGGTGGTGACCACCCTGGCTCGCCGGCACGAGCGGGTCGTTGCGGTGGACATCGACGAGGTGGCCATCAAGCAACTCGTCGAATACGCCGCCGATGAGGGGCTTGACGTTATCGGGCAGATTCTGGATATCACCGACGACACCGCCGTCGCGGTGGGAGTGTCCGATATCGAGTCGAGAGTGGGACCGATCACCGCGCTGGTCAACGGCGCGGGGGTGTTGAGGACCGGTGCGGCAGTGGAGTTCTCTGACGCGGACTGGGCACGTACCTTCGATGTCAATGTCCGTGCGCCCTTCGTGCTGAGCCGAGAGGTGGCCCGGCGTATGATTCCGCGCCGCGCGGGATCCGTCGTGACGGTCGCCTCCAACGCCGCCCTGGTGGCGCGCAAGGGCATGACGGCCTACGCGGCATCCAAGGCCGCCGCCAACGCCTTCACCAAGAGCCTCGGCCTCGAGCTGGCCGAGTACGGAATCCGTTGTAACGTGGTGGCTCCGGGATCCACCGACACACCCATGCTGCGGGCAATGCTTGGCGATTCCTCCGACGCCGGACTGGTTGCCGGAAGCCTTGGCGACTACAAGCCCGGCATCCCCCTGGGGCGTGTCGCCCAACCACAGCACATCGCCGATGCGGTGGCCTTCCTGCTCTCCGACCAAGCCGCTCACATCACCATGCACACGCTGGTGGTCGACGGTGGCGCGACACTAGGAGTCTGAACAATGACGACCGCCACTCGCGGTATTCCCATGATCGCCGAATATGACTTGCCGACAGTCGACCTGCTGCCGTCTAACACGGCAACCTGGCGGATCGACCCCGACCGGGCCGTGCTGCTCATTCACGATATGCAGCGCTATTTTCTGGAGCCACTTCCGGTTTCCTTGCGCCAGGCATTGGTGCGTAACGTCGCCGCCATCCGTGATCGCAGCGTGGCGGCAGGTATCCCGATCGCCTACACAGCGCAACCCGGCAGCATGACCCAGGAACAGCGGGGCCTGCTCAAGGATTTTTGGGGCCCGGGGATGCGCGTTGACGAGGAGCACCGTCAGATCGTCGATCCCATCGCTCCGGACGCGGGTGACTGGGTGTTCACCAAGTGGCGCTACAGCGCATTCCACCGCTCGGCGCTGCTGGAGCGCATGCATGCTGCCGGGCGCGACCAGTTGGTGATCTGTGGCGTCTACGCACATGTCGGTGTGCTGATGACGGCGGTAGACGCGTTCACCCACGATATCGAGACCTTCTTGGTCGCCGACGCGATCGCGGACTTTGACGACGAATCACATTGGATGGCATTGGAGTACGCAGCACGGCGGTGTGCCGTGCTGACCGTTGCCGGAGAGGTGCTGACATGAGCGATCTGCTGGGGCGCGTGCTGGCCGGAGGCGCCGGACCGTTCGCGCTGCTCTACCGGCCGGAATCCGGTGCGCCCGACACCGTCGACGTCGTGAGCGGTGCGGTGACCGCCGTCGAGCGGATTGCCGACCTGCCGCTTCGAGATGCGCACCCTGGGCATGATCTATTGGCCTTGGTGCCGTATCGGCAAATCGTCGAGCGTGGATTCGTAGCGCCTGACGACGGTGCCCCGCTCTTGGCCCTGGTGATCGAGGAGCAGGAGTCGGCGGCACTGTCCGATGTGCTGGACCGTATCTCCGAACATCCGGTAGTGGTGGGACACAGTGATTTCGATATTGATGACGAGGAGTACGCGCGGCTGGCCTCAGGGATTATTTCCGAGGAGATCGGCCAGGGCGCCGGCGCAAATTTTGTGCTGAAGCGGAACCTGCTTGTTCAGCTGCATGATTACTCGATCGACACCGCACTGACCCTGTTCCGCAGACTGTTAGAGCGCGAGAGGGGCGCGTATTGGACCTTCTTGGTGAGCACCGGGAACCAAGTATTCATCGGAGCCACACCGGAACGCCATATCAGCGTGCAGGATTCGCTGGCGGTGATGAACCCGATCAGTGGCACCTATCGCTATGACGCCAATGGGCCGAGTCTGGATGCCGTCATGGAATTCCTTGCGGACACCAAGGAATCCGATGAGCTCTACATGGTGGTGGACGAAGAACTGAAGATGATGGCTCGCATTTGCCCCGAGGGTGGCCAGGTCCAGGGACCGTATCTCAAGGAGATGGCCCGGCTCGCCCATACCGAGTATCTGATTTCGGGTGTGACGGATCGCGATCCACGAGAGATCCTGGCCGAGACCATGTTCGCACCCACCGTGACCGGAAGTCCGCTGGAGAACGCGTGCCGCGTGATCCAGCGATACGAGCCCAAGGGCCGCCGGTACTACAGCGGGGTAGCGGCGTTGATCAGTGCGGATTCGGCCGGCGTGCGGCAGCTGGATTCGGCGATCCTTATTCGTACCGCGGAGATCTCGGCGGACGGTGCGCTGACGGCGGGTACCGGCGCCACCATCGTCCGGCATTCCAATCCCGCGAGTGAGGCAGCCGAAACCCGCAGTAAGGCAGCGGGATTGCTTTCGGCGTTGACGACGCGCCGTGAGTTGCGTAGTCATCCCCGGGTGACGGAGGCTCTCGCCAGTCGCAACACCGGCATCGGCTCCTTTTGGCTGGGGCATGGGTCCGGGGAGAGTGCCGCGAACTTGGCGGGCCGCACCGCGCTGGTGATCGACGCGGAAGACACCTTTACGTCGATGATCGGATTACAGCTGCGGGCCCTGGGATTGCGGGTGGACATCCGCCGGTTCGACGAGGAGATCCATCCCGGATCGCATGATTTCCTGGTGCTCGGTCCCGGTCCTGGGGACCCGACTGCGATCGATATGCCCAAGATTGCCGCGCTTACCGCATTGACGAAGGCGGCACTGACGCAGCGTGTGCCGTTCTTGTCGATCTGCCTGAGCCATCAGGTGTTGTGCCGTCAGCTCGGTCTGCCCATCCGGCGCAAGGAGCAGCCGAATCAGGGCGTACAGCGGCAGATCGATTTGTTCGGTACCGAGCGGCACGTCGGGTTCTACAACACCTTCGCCGCCGTCACCGGCAGCGAATGGCTGGATACGCCGGCGGGCCGGGTGCAGATCAGTTCGGACGCGGTGACCGGTGAGGTACATGCGTTGCGTGCGAAGCGATTTGCCTCGATTCAGTTCCATGCTGAGTCGATCTTGACCCGCGACGGGGTGGGGATATTCGCTGAGCTGCTCACACCGCTGGCAACGGGCGTTCCGGTACTAGCATGACAAGTGTGCGCATCGACATTCACGCTCACCTGTGGTCCGATGAGTATCTTTCGCTGTTGGACGGCTACGGGCGTCCCGCCACCGATGTCCATCGTGGGCTCGGCGCAGGGGCCACGCGTGACGATCTGGATGGGCGTTTCGAGCTGATGGATGAGGCGGGGGTTGACTTGCAGATCCTCACCGCGACACCGGCATCGCCGCATTTCGAGGATCAGGCGGCGGCGGTGGCGAGCGCCCGTTTTATCAATGACGAGTACGCGAAGCTCTCGAGTGAGTATCCGGGGCGGTTCGGGGCGCTGGCGTCCTTGCCGCTGCCGCATGTGCCGGCTGCACTGGAGGAACTGGCACGGGCTATCGACGAACTGGGTATGTATGGCGCCTCGATCACCACCTCGGTGCTCGGTCGATCCATTGCCGATCCGATCTTCGATCCGTTGTATGCGGAGCTGAACCGCAGGCGGGCAGTCCTTTTCGTGCACCCCGCGGGGTGTGGCGCGGAATCGTCGCTGATCACCGACCACTCCCTGACGTGGTCTATCGGGGCGCCCATCGAGGACACCGTCGCGATCATGCACCTCATTGTGGCGGGTGTTCCATCGCGGTATCCGGATATGAAGATCGTGACGTGTCACCTGGGCGGTGCGCTGCCGATGGTGTTGGAGCGTGCGCACCGACAGGTCACCGAGTGGGAGGCGACGCAGTGTCCGGAGGCGCCGAGGGATGCCGCCCGCCGGCTCTGGTACGACACCGTCGGGCATGACCACACGCCCGCACTGCGCGCGGCGGTTGCTTCGTTGGGGGTCGACCGGCTGATTTTCGGTTCGGACTTTCCGTACCAGGCAGGCCCCAGGTACGTCAGTTCCGCGACCTATATCGAAGAAGGCCTGTCGGCTGAGGATGCGTCGGCGATCCTGGACCACAACGGCGCCGAGTTGTTGGGATTGACCGGTGTTTAGCGGCCCGCGCTGACGCCGTCGATAATCAGGTCGACGAGTTCGTCCAGCGCGAGGTCATCTGCTGTTTGGCCTAGATGTGCGGCCCACAGGTGTACGTAGCCGCCAAGGGTCAGCACGACGGTGCGTGCGTCGACGCCGGGACGCACCTCGCCGCGGACCAGGGCACGCTGCACGATCGCCTCGACGGCAGTCAATCGCCGGTTCCAGAATTCGCGGCGTGCCTCGGCGACCTCAGGATCGTCGCTTACCTGGACGGTGCCACGCATCAGGGCATCACCATGGGGCGTCTCCAGAAACTGCGCCAAACCGCGGGCCAGGCTCATCAGGTCTTCGCGGAGTGAGCCGGTGTCGGGGATGGGGATGTCCGCGTCGATGTGAATGATCAGCGCGTCCGCCAACAGTCTCGGCAGCGTTTTCCAGCGCCGGTAGATGGACGTCTCATGAACCCCGGCCCGGGCTGCGATCTCGGCGATCCGTGTTTGTTCGATGCCGACGGCTTCTATCTGAGCGAGTGTCGCGGCGAGCACGGCGCGCTCAAGATTTACGCCGCGGATCTGTGGTTTCTTCTCGGTCGACACCTTCCAATTATCGCAAACTGACTTGCGTTGTCGATGCGACAAACGTAGTGTCCCCATATCGCAAGTCGACTTGCGATATGGAGGTGAGGGTCGTGGACGTCGTCGTTCATCGAGATATTCGCTATGCGCATGCCGCGCGGTTCTGTCCACCCGAGCCGTGTGCTGCCGGTGAACGTGGGCAGGTGGCGGGCATCGCGCCGCAGAATCCGTCGCGCTTGGAGACCGTGATGGGACGTCCTGAGGTGCGACCGATGTCGGAGGACTGTCTCGGGCTGACGATCACCGCGCCGGCCCGGCCGTCGCCGGCGGGCCACCCGGTGCTGGTGTGGTTGCACGGTGGGGCTTATGTGACGGGCAGCGGTTCATGGTCCTGCTATGACGCGAGTCGGCTCGTGGCAGAGACGGGGATTGTTGTCGTCGCGGTCAGTCATCGCTTGGGTGTGTTGGGATATATGCGCGCACCGGGCATTTCCCAGGGCAACCTAGGATTGCGTGATCAGATTGCCGCGCTTGAGTGGGTGCGGGAAAACATTGCTGAATTCGGTGGTGATCCCCAGGTGGTCACCGTTGCCGGACAGTCCGCAGGCGCCCATGCCGTCGTGGCCATGCTATCAATTCCGGCTACCCGTGGCCTTTTTCGCCGCGTAATCCTGCACAGTGCTCCGCTCGGCTTGGCCTACCAGGCGGTTGCTGACGCCGAGCGGGTTGGGGAAGTCGTGCTGCGTCATCTGGCTGTTCCGATAGGGCAGGCTTCCGTTGAAGAGATCCTACGTGCCCAGGGGGCGGCGGCGTCCGAACTCGCTGCTTCTGGAGTGCCATTCGCTCCACCTTTCCTTCCCATCGCTGGTGTCGATCCGTGGCCCTCCGAAGGTGCGGCAGAGCCGTGGGACGGTGTGGGCGACCTCGACGTCATGCTGGGCAACACCACCGACGAGTTCGCGGCATTTCTCGGTCGACGTACTGGGCCGGAGTTCATCGACGGATTCTTCGACAGCGCGACAACGCGGTTTGCCGACAAGCTGGCGGTCGCGGGAGCAAGGGTCTTTCGGTTTCGGGTGGGCGAGCTCGACCCGGGTGCGCCGTTGGGCGCCTGCCATTGCATTGATCTGCCGCTGCTATTCGGGGATGAGGCGGCATGGCGCAATGCACCCATGTTGAGCCCGCCAGGCGCAGCGGCCGCGATTCAACTCGGTACGTCGATGCGCGCCGATTGGGCAGCGTTCGCACGGTCGGGCGTGCCGGAGAGCGAGCGCTGGTCGGTACACCGACCGGGCCAGGCAGCGTTTGCCCAACTTCCTTGAAGCGCTGAGAGAAACGGGAGCGGTATGAGCAGCGGGCACGCCGAGGTGGTCGGCGGTGGAATTGGTGGCCTCACGGCTGCCACTGCACTGGCGTTGCGGGGATGGACCGTGCGCCTGCATGAGCGCGACACCCGAATCCGGACGGTAGGCGCTGGGATCTATGTGTGGGACAACGGCCTTGAAGCACTTGACACCATTGGGGCGGCGGCAGAGGGGCTTGACGATGCATATGAGGCACCGGCGATCACGGTTCGCGCATCCGATGGCAGACCGTTGTACCGCATTGACGTCAATCAGCCGGGAGGTGCGCGGTGCGTGACATTGTTGCGTGACCGGCTTATCGGCGCGTTGCATGTGGCGGCGGAACATGCGGGCGTCGAGGTGTGTACAGGATCGGCGGCTGTCTCCGCCACTGCGGACGGCACTGTCGAATTCAGCACGGGTACAAGCACCCGAGCCGATCTGGTGGTTGCGGCGGACGGCGTGCACTCGCTGCTACGTGATCGGCTCGGAATCTCGTATCGGCGCATCCGCATGCGTCAGGGCGCCGCACGCGTCATGGTGTCGGGGGAGAGGCCATTCATCCCAGGGATGGACGTCGATCAACATCACGAGTTCCTAGGGGGCAGAAGACGTCTGCTGTACACGCCGTGCACGGCCACACAGACATATTTGGCGTTTGTTGCCGACAATGACGATACCGCGACCGTCGGCCCTGAACTGGACCTTGCCGCTTGGGCACGAGCATTCCCCCTTCTTGTGCCGGTGTTCGACGCAGCCCGCGGCCGCGCGTTGATCCGTTGGGACAATTTTGAACTCATCAGATTGAGCACCTGGTCCCATGGGCGGGTAGCTGTACTCGGTGACGCCGCCCATGCGCAGCCGCCATATGTGGGCCAAGGTGGTGGGACCGCGATGAATAGCGCCGTGGGCCTGGCCGCCGCCGTATCAGAGAGCGCCGATGTCGAGGACGGCCTGAATCGGTGGGAGCAAGCACTTCGTCCGCCCATCGAGAAGGCTCAAACCACTTCGTACCGAATGCGTCTCATCGGCTCCGTACCGGAGGTGCTTCGTGGGCCGCTGCTGGGCGCACTGGGCCGCAGCCGCAGTTCCGCGACTTCCCAATTGATCAAGAAAAGGAGTGCCGCATGATCACCACAAAGACTGTCAATGGCGTGCAGATCGCCTTCGATGACCAGGGGCATGAACCAGGCCCGGTGTTCGTCACGCTGAGCGGTTGGGCGCACGATCTTCGCGCGTATGACGGCATGCTGCCGTATCTACGGGCAGCGCAGCGGACGGTCCGCGTATGTTGGCGCGGGCATGGGCCCGATCGGAATCTAGTTGGCGACTTCGGTATTGACGAGATGGCGGCAGACACGATCGGCCTGCTGGATGCGCTTGAGGTGGACAGTTTCGTACCAATCGCCCACGCGCACGGTGGATGGGCGGCGCTCGAGATCGCTGATCGGCTCGGCGCTCAGCGGGTCCCGGCCGTGATGATCCTCGATCTCATCATGACGCCAGCACCGCGGGAGTTCGTTGCCGCGCTGCACGGTATCCAGGATCCAGAGCGCTGGAAGGAAGGGCGTGATGGCCTCGTTCAGTCGTGGCTGGCGGGGACCACCAATCAAGCGGTGCTGGATCACGTGCGATACGACAGCGGCGGTCACGGTTTTGACATGTGGGCTCGTGCTGGCCGGGTGATTGACGAGGCCTACCGAACCTGGGGATCGCCGATGCGGCGCATGGAGGCTCTGGCGGAACCGTGCGCGATCCGGCACGTGTTCTCACATCCCAAGATCGGGGAGTACGACGCACTTCACGACGATTTCGCCGCCCGCCATCCATGGTTTAGCTACCGTCGTCTCGGGGGCGAAACACACTTCCCCGGCATTGAGCTGCCTCAACAGGTGGCGGCCGAAGCGATCGATCTGCTTGCTGGCGCGCGCATCTGAGTGTCGGCGATGGCTGTCGGTGACAGTCGTTGGTGTTCGAACATGGGTTCGATTGGGGTGGTGGAGGCGGCGGTTGATGCTGTCTGCGCTGAGTCGATCGAGGATTTGATCGCCGGTGAGGCGGCTGCACCCACCCAGGCTGCCACGTCCCCGGATACCTCTGCGAGGCCCACCACATCACCGAATGGGCCCACGACGGCCCCACCGACATCGACAACCTCACCTTCGCCTGCGCACCGCATCACCGTCTCCTCAACCACGGCTGGACCACCCGAAACACCCCAACGGCGCCACCCAATGGATACCCCCACCACAGTTAACGCTGGGGGAGGAAAGGCAGCTGACCCCGTCCTATTAGACTGGGAGGCCGGACCCCGCGCGGCGTCCATCCTGTGAACTCCCCCAGGGCTGGAAGGCAGCAAGGGTCAACGGGCTCTGGCGGGTGCGCGGGGTCCCCTTTCCGAAGATCGCGCCTCCGGATGCCCCACTGGGACGAATAGGGGAAAGCCGTGTCATTCCTGTCGCTCGGTTCCGACGAACTCGCAGCTCAGCATCGCTTGCAACAGGAGAACTACAGTCAGCTCAAGGCCAAGGGCCTATCGCTGGATCTCACCCGAGGCAAGCCCGCGCCCGAGCAGCTCGACCTGTCCAACGGTCTGCTGGCGCTGCCTGGTGAAGGCGACTATCTCGACGGCAATGGCACCGATACGCGCAACTACGGCGGCGGCAACGGCCTACCCGAGCTGCGGGCCATCTTTGGTGAGTTACTCGGTATTCCTGCGCCCAACCTGATCGCGGCCAACAACGCCAGCCTCTCGCTGATGCATGACGTGATCGTGTACTCGCTGCTGCACGGCAACGTCGACTCGCCGCGTCCTTGGCGCCAAGAGTCAACACTCAAGTTCTTATGCCCAGCCCCGGGCTACGACCGCCATTTCGCGATCACCGAATCCTTCGGCATCGAGATGATTCCCATCCCGCTGCGCGAGGACGGCCCCGACGTCGACCTCATCGAGGAACTGGTCGCCGCCGATCCTGCGATCAAGGGCATGTGGACCGTTCCCGTCTTCTCCAACCCGACGGGCACTGTCTACTCGTGGGAGGTCGCCCGTCGGCTGGTTCAGATGAATACAGCGGCACCGGACTTCCGATTGTTCTGGGACAACGCCTACGCCGTGCACACGCTCACGCACGACTTCGTCCGGAACGTGGATCTACTGGGGCTTGCCGAGACTGCGGGACACCCCAACCGTCCGTTGATCTTTGCTTCCACCTCGAAGATCACTTTCGCTGGTGCGGGAGTCAGTTTCTTGGGCGGATCGTTGGCCAACATCGCGTGGTATCTGCAGCACGCCGGCAAGCGCAGTATCGGGCCCGACAAGGTGAACCAGCTGCGGCACCTGCGCTTCTTCGGTGACGCCGAGGGTGTCAAGCTGCATATGCAGAAGCATCAGCAGATCCTTGCGCCTAAATTCCAACTGGCACTTGAGATCCTGGACGATAGGTTGAGTGAGAGCAAGATCGCGTCGTGGAGTGAGCCCAAGGGCGGATATTTCATCAGCCTCGATGTGCTCGACGGCACCGCCAAGCGCACGGTTGCGCTGGCCAAGGAAGCCGGCATTGCGCTCACCGAAGCGGGGGCCACGTTCCCGTATCGAAACGACCCAGACGACAAGAACATTCGTCTGGCACCCACGTTTCCGCCGCTGGAGACAGTTGGCGCCGCCGTTGACGGCCTGGCGACCTGCGCGCTGCTAGCGGCGACCGAAAAGCTTTTGGAGCGTGGCGCTTAGGGTGCGTTCTGCACCTTGGCAACCTGCTTGTTGAGCAGTGTCAGCGCCAGTTTGTCATCGTCACTGGACCACGGCTCCATGGCGCGTAGGACTTTGACGGTCACCGTGGCGCCGCGCGGATGCGCTGTGAGCGTCTTGATGGTGATTTCGACGGTCTGCTCACCACCCAGGCCCAGGCCTCCGCTGAAGACGGATTCGGTCGTGTCTACGGTGGCCCCGGAAGCCTTCCCCATCTTGACACTGCCCGTCCCCTCAACTCCGTCGAGATCCAGGGTGACGGACTTGCACCGCCCGGCCTTTTCTTCCAGTGCCGAGAACGAGTCGGTGATGCCCTTGCCGACCACCACGTCCACCCGGATGGCTCCATCCTCGTATTGCGCGGCGGCCTGCTCGAAGGGCACGGTGTCGTGATTGACGAAAATATTGCACTCAACCGGGCTCACGCTGGGGCCATCGTCGCCGGGCTGCTTGAGCACCTCGTAGGTGCCGGCACCGGCCGGAAAGTCTTCGCGCGGTAGGAGCAGACTTTCCGGGTCGCCGTTGGGCAGGCCGGGCGAGCCGTCTGTCTTCGCCTCGCCCTCCACGACGCTGGTGCACGCCGAGACGATGATCAGCGCAGCGGATATCGCGCCGATGGGCAGTATGCGCGTCACAGGACTTCCCCCAACTTGTGTGCAGACCGGCTTACGGGGCGTTCTGAACCTTGGTGATCTGCTTGTTGAGTAGATCCAACACCAACGTGTCTTGTTCGGGTGTCCACGGATCGATGAACCGGTCGACTTCGATCCTGACGGTCGTTCCGCGAGGATGCGCGATCGCGATATGCGATTCGACACCTATCTGGTCGCCGTCGGGCCCGAGAAGACCGCCGACCTTGACCAATTTGGACGCCACTGCGGCCCCGGGTAAATCAGCGATGGAGACCTTCGCTTTCATCGCCACCCCATCACCTTCCATCTGAACCGAGGCGCATTCTTGAGCACGCTGGGCAAGCTCGTCGAACGATTGCTTGATCCCCAGCCCGACGCTGCTCTCCGCCATCACGGTGTCGGCGTCGTACTTGGCGCGCGCCCTGTCGTAATCGCCGTCGCCCTCGGAAATGAACTCGTAGCACCCGGGCGGATCGACCTTCTCCGGCTTGGATTTACCAGTTTTTTCCTGGTCCAACTTGGGCTTGTCCTCGATGGTGAACGTGCCATTGCCGGCGGGGAAGTCTTCCCGGGTGAGCAGCAATGCGGTCGCCGGGCCGATGGGCAGTTTTACGGTCGGTTCGGCCGACTGTTGCGAACTCGACGACGATGCCGCCGGATCGTTCGGCGTCTCCCGGGATTCCCGGGAGCAAGCGGCGGTGAATGCGAGCGCGATGACACTCGCGCCGACCGCTAACGCAGTGCTCATATCAACGCAAGGTGTCTTCATGCGCGGACTTTAACGAAGATTACCGCCGTCTACGGCGCTTCTTGGACTTTGGCGATCTGCTTATTGAGCAGGGCCAGCGCCAGGGCGTCATCCTCGGCGGTCCACGGCTCGGCGGTCCGAGTCACCGATACCTTTACCGACGTCCCGCGAGGAAAAGCGCCGAGAATGCTGCTTTGGATGGGAACCTGCTGCCCGGCGGCTGTCGCGTGGCCCACCAGCACGAGCTTCTTGGCTTCCACCGCTGCCCCGGGAACATCGGCGAAGGTCACAGTGGCGTTGACGGTGATCCCGCTCATCTCAAAGGTCACTGTGGGGCACTTCTTCGCGCCCTCTTCGGCTTTGGCGAAAGAACCGTCTGTGCCGAGCGCGACTGTGCTGTCCGCATCTAGGGTCTCGGTCGAATACTTGGTGCGCGCCTCGTCGAGCTTGTCATTCTTCTTGTCCTCGTTGACCACATCAGCGCAGATGGCCGGGGTGACCACCGGGTCGGGCCGCTCCGCATCGTCCTTCTGGATGGCCGCCTTGTCCTGGACAAGGAACTTGCCGTTCCCTTCGGGGTAGTCGGTCCGCGCGAGCATGAGACTTTCCAGCGCGGCGGTAGGTAACTTCGCCTCGAGTGTGGACGCAGTCGGAATACTCGTCGAAGGCGAACTTTCTGTTGGCTGTCCATCGGTTGAGTCATGAGAACAAGCCGAGGTAAAGGTCATGACTAGGGCGGTTGCTCCGGCGGCCAGCACAGTTGTGGCGCTCACCTTATTGGTAGGCATGAGCGGACACTAGCAAACAATATGACCGGCGGCGACCGCTGGGCTCATGGCGGGCGCACGTAACCGTCTGTGGGCGCCGGTACCCTTGCTCTCCGTGGCCCTGTACCGCAAGTATCGCCCGGCGACCTTCGCCGAAGTCGTCGGCCAGGAGCATGTCACCGGACCGTTGACCACTGCCCTGGATGCCGGCCGGATCAATCACGCCTATTTGTTCTCGGGGCCCCGCGGTTGCGGCAAGACGTCTTCTGCCCGCATCCTGGCCCGCTCCCTGAACTGTGTGCAGGGACCCACCTCGACGCCGTGCGGAACGTGTGAATCCTGTGTCGCGTTGGCGCCCAACGGTTCGGGCAATGTCGATGTCATCGAGCTCGACGCCGCCAGCCACGGCGGTGTCGATGACACCCGTGAGCTACGCGACCGTGCCTTCTACGCGCCGGCTCAATCGCGCTACCGCATCTTCATCATCGATGAGGCGCACATGGTCACCACGGCGGGCTTCAACGCGCTACTCAAGATCGTCGAGGAGCCGCCCGAGCACCTGATCTTCGTCTTCGCCACCACCGAGCCGGAGAAGGTGCTGCCCACCATCCGGTCGCGGACCCACCACTATCCGTTCCGTCTGCTGGCACCCAAGACGATGCGTACGCTCGTCGAAGGCATCTGCGCGCAAGAGAACGTGTCCGTTGACGACCCGGTGTACCCATTGGTGATCCGGGCCGGCGCCGGCTCTCCGCGTGACACCTTGTCGGTACTCGATCAGCTGCTTGCCGGGGCCGATGAGGAACGCGTCACCTATCAGCGGGCACTCTCGCTGTTGGGTGTCACCGATATCGCGTTGATCGACGATGCGGTGGATGCGCTTGCCGCCGGTGACGGCGCCGCGGTGTTCGGTGCGATTGAGGGTGTGATGGATGCCGGGCACGATCCACGCCGGTTCGGCACCGATTTGCTTGAGCGCTTCCGCGACCTGATTGTGCTGCAGGCTGTTCCGGATGCGGTGGAGCGTGGGGTGGTGGATGCGCCGCAGGATGTGCTTGAGCGCATGCGTGAGCAAGCCGAGCGCATCGGTCCCGCCACCTTGACCAGGTATGCCGAGGTGTTGCATGCGGGTCTGGGGGAGATGCGCGGTGCGACAGCGCCGCGGCTGCTGTTGGAAGTGGTGTGTGCGAGGCTGCTACTGCCCTCGGCTACCGATGCGGAATCGGCGGTGCTGCAACGTGTCGAGCGCATCGAGAAGCGGCTGGACATGTCGGTGCCGGAGGCGGACGGCGCCAGCGCCGCGCCACGCTTTGTCCGTAAATCTCAAGCGGCTGCTGCCCCGGCCGCGGAAACTGCTGCGTCACCCGCTCCGGCGCCCCAACCTCCCCGCCCGGCCCCTGAACCACCCGCGCCGATACCCGGCCCGGCGCCTGAGCCGCCCGCGCCACGTCCGGAACCCGAGCCGGCCCCTGAGCCCGAGCCGGCTCCGGAACCCACGCCAATCCCTGAGCCACCCGCGCCGGAACCAGCTCCCGAGCCAGAGCCGGAGCCGGCCCCAGTACCGGAGCCCGAACCTGCTCGTGAACCGCGTCAGCCCGGTGCGCTGGACACCACCGCTGTGCGCAATGCCTGGGCGGAGATCCGCGCCAAGGTGCGGGATCGGAGCCGCACCACCGAGGTCATGCTGTCGGGCGCCACTGTGCGCGCCATCGATGGCAACACCCTTGTGCTGTCGCACGATTCGCCGCCACTAGCCAAGCGCATCACCGAGTCGCGCAATGCCGAGGTCATCCGCGAGGCGTTGAGGGATGCGCTCGGTGTCAACTGGGAGATCCGCTGCGACGTGGGCAGCGCCGAGGCCGCCGCGCCCGCTGCGTCGCGTCCCGCCAAGGCCGCCCCACGCGTGGTGACGCGGCCCAGCCGTCCCACGCCCGATCCCGAGCCGGTTCCGGAGCCTGAGCCCGAGCCGCCGTCGCCCGAGGACGAGGAGGAGCAGATGCTCGCCGAGGCCGGGCAGAGCGAGGCTGGGCCTCGGCGCGATCCGGAAGAGGTCGCGCTGGAGCTACTTCAGAACGAGCTGGGCGCCCGTAAGATCGACCCCAATTAGGGCTGCCACCATGGGCGCAGCGGCAACTCGGAGCCGCCTCGCTCGTCGAGTTTCGTGGCCAGCACCTGGTGCAGCTGAACCACGTTGCGCTCGAAGCCCAGCCGCGACCCGGCCATGTACAGCCCCCACACCTTCGCGGTGGCCTCACCCACTTCGGCAACGGCCTCATCCCAATGCTCGACGAGGTTGGCGCACCACTCCTTGAGCGTCAGTGCGTAGTGGTGGCGCAGGTTCTCCTCGTGCAGCACCTCCAGCCCGACGTTCTGTATCTCGGTGATAATCCGCCCAGATCCGGTCAGCTCCCCATCAGGGAATACATAGCGATCAATGAAATACCCTGCGACGGCAGATGTTCGATTGTCGGGCCGCGTGATGCAGTGGTTGAGCAGCAGACCGCCGGTCTTCAGCCGTGACTGCAGAAACCGGAAGTACGCGGGATAATTCGCGATGCCGATGTGCTCCGTGAGGCCGATCGATGAGACGGCGTCGAACTCACGCTCGGTGGTGTCGCGGTAGTCGGCGTGACGAACTTCGGCCAGGTCCGCGAGGCCCTCGTCGGCGATGGCTTTCTGCGCCCAGGCCGCTTGCTCGGCCGACAGCGTGACACCGGTGGCCCGCACACCGCGCCGGGCCGCGTACCGGACCATCGACCCCCATCCACAGCCCACGTCCAGTAGCCGGTCGCCGGCCTTGAGTGCCAGCTTGTCGAATACCAGCCGGTACTTGTTCTCCTGCGCCTCTTCCAATGTGGCCTCGGCATCGGGGTAGCAGGCACACGTATATGTCATCGACGGGCCAAGCACCCACTCGTAGAACGTGTTTGAGACATCATAATGGTGGTGGATGGCTTCGGAATCGCGCGTTTTGCTGTGCCGGAAGCCCTCGACCATCCGCCGCCAACGGGGCAGGGCCTCCTGTGGCGGCGGGGCGATGGGGCGCAGATGCTCAAGTCCTATCGATCTGACGATATTGGCCAGCACCCGTGCCGGTGGGCGCTTGAAGTCCAGCCGCTCGGCCATGGCCTTCAGCAGCTCGTAGGGGTCTCCGGGGTGTACCCCCTGCATTTCGATATCACCGGAGACATATGCGCGTGCCAGCCCTAGATCCCCGGGTGCTGTAGCCAGATACGTTGTGCCGCGCGGCGTCAGCAGGTCGAGCCCCAGTTCGGCGTTCTCGGGCCCTGCGGTGCTGCCGTCATACGCGCTGAAGCGCAGCGGCAGGTCACCGGCTGCCATGAGTTCCAAGATTTCGGCCAGCGAAAGCTTGCCGTTTTCGCCCCGCGCATTCTTGGCCTGTGTCGTTGTCATTGTCGCCGCACCGCCTTCGCATAGAGATCCAGCAATCGGTTATCCGGGTCGTACGTCTTCTTCAGCGTCTGGTAGTGCTCGCCACCGTAGAGGGGCTCGAATTCATCGCGTGTATAGAAGGATTCGGAATACAACGACTTGTGTCCTCCTAACTCACTGACCTTGCGTTCGATGAGCCGATTAGTCGCTCCCTCGACGGCGCCCGCGGGCACCGATGACCAAAACCCGATGTTGACATATGTCTGCCCCGGCCGTATCGGGTACAGCGGCCAGCCTTCGCTGTCACGTAACCGCAACGGACACACCCACACCGGTTCGATCGGTATTTCATCGAGGAACCAGCGCAGAAACTCCGGGGTGCGCGAGATCGGTACCTCGACGTCCTGAACCACACGTTCCCGGGCGGGTCGCCCGTTAAACCTCTCGATACGGTCGGCGATGTCATAGCGCTGGTCCAGGGCGATCAGCTTCCAGTACACGCTGCTGCGCCGGTACTTCCGCGGCCACAGCCGGCGGATACCCGGATTCTGCGCCCCGAAGGCCCGGGAACACCAGAACCAGTCGGTATCCCAGCGCCATAGGTAGTCGTGAATTGTCAGGCGGTCGTTGCTGATTCCGTCGGGGTGCTGAATGGATCGGTAGTAGACGCGTTGCCCCGTGTAGTCGCTCACTGGGCCTGGCGCAGCCGTCAGAGCACCTAAGGATAGGTAGCACTCGTCGGCGGCGAACACCACGCCATCGAGATAGTCCACGGACTCGCCCTCGTAGGCGGCGGTGTTCACGATCGATTCCATGACCGACACCAGTTCTTCGAGGCTGTGGAATCTTATGTGCCGCAGGGCCACGAATGGCTTGACGGGTTCTAGTTGGATGCGCAGGCGCACCGAGTAGCCCAGTGTGCCGTATGAGTTGGGAAATCCCCGGTACAGATCCGCCAGACGATCCGGTGCTGCCGTGACTATCTCACCGGAGCCGGTGAGGATGTCCATCTCCAGAACCGACTCGTGTGGAAGCCCATTGCGGAAGGACGCCGATTCGATGCCGAGTCCAGTTACCGCTCCGCCCAGCGTGATCGTCTTGAGTTGCGGTACGACCAGTGGTGAGAGTCCGTGGGCAAGCGTGGCGGCCACCAGGTCTTCGTACGTGCACATGCCGGCCACCTCGGCCGTCCTGTTGACGGGGTCCACGTCGATGACACCGGTAAGCCCCGAAGTATCCAGGCCCGGTGTAGTCGGCTTTGCCCTTGCGCGGAACAGATTTGACGTGGGCTTAGCCAAGCGGACAGTCGCCGTCGTGGGAATGGCCCGGTAACTTCGCAGTAGCCGGTTCACTCCCTCGGCGTGCGCCGATCCCGATGCGATAGGCACAGTTTCTACGCTAGCCCGCTTCGGGGCGGTCCGCACCCGAGATCTCGATTAGGCGACCAAAACGTGCCTAGCCGAGGGACAATCGTCCTAGCCGAATCGGTGCTCCGCCAAGCTGTTCGTCGATGCGGAGCAGCTCGTTCCACTTGGCGGTGCGTTCGGATCGGGTGATGGAGCCCACCTTGAGTTGCTCGGCTCCCCATCCGACCGCCAGGTGCGCGATGGTGACATCCTCGCTTTCGCCGGATCGCGCGGACACGATGGTGTCCCATCCGCAGTCGTGAGCGGTGTCGTGTGCGGTCTTGGCGGCACTGAGCGTGCCCGCCTGATTCGGCTTTACCAGTAAGCCGTTGCATGCGCCGGACTCGGTTGCTCGCCGCACCCGGCCGGCGTCGGTCACCGTGAAATCGTCTCCGACAACCAGGACACGATGTCCCACTGCTTGAGTGAAGGCTGCCAGCGCTGCCGGGTCATCCTCGGCTAGCGGGTCCTCGATGGAGGCGATCGGGTACTTATCGATCCAACCGATCAGAACCTCCGACCATGCGTCGGAGTCGAGCTCGGTGCCATCGAGCCCCAGGCGGTAGCGGCCGCCGCTACCGAACTCAGTCGACGCGATATCCAGGGCGATTGTGGCCTGGGTCCCCGGCTGCAAACCAGCGCGTTCGATGGAGGCCACCAGTAGCTCCAGGGCATCCTCGTTGGAGTCCACCATCGGCCACCAGCCACCCTCATCGGCAACGCCGGCGAGTCTGCCTCGGTCGGAAAGTATTGCTCCGCAGGCGCGGTGAATCTCCGCTAGCCAGTTGAGGCCTTCTTCTATCGTGTTCGCCGCAGCGGGTACCACCATGAAGTCCTGGACGTCGGTCCGGCGCGCCGCGTGCGCGCCCCCACCGATCACTTGGATCTCGGGCAGCGGCATCGCGGCCGGTTTGTCACCGATCAGATACCGCCACAACGGGATTCCGTGTGATGCGGCCGCGGCGTGGGCGGCCGCCATGGACATCGCCACCGCGGTATTGCCGCCGATGGCTGCGAACTCGGCCGATTGGTCGGCAGCCGTCAGCGCCGCATCCACGGCCTGCTGATTCGCGGCGTCGACGTCTACCAGATGGTGCGCCAGCCCGCGGGCCGCGGCCACGGCCGCTGTCACGTCGTACCCCGCGAAAGGCCCGCCGCCGTCCCGTAAATCGGTAACCTCACCGCTGCCGCGGGACGCGCCTGCCGGGGCGATTGCGCGCCCGGTACTGCCGTCGCTCAGCAGCAACTCCGCCTCGATGGTCGGACGCCCCCGGGAGTCCCATACTCGTCGGGCGTGGACTCTGCTGATTCGTGTTCCGGTCATAGCCCTTCCAACTGTTGTGCGACGGCCAAGGGGTCCGTGGCCGATTCGTGTAGCGCCCTCCCGGCCCGTGTACGCAATGATTCACGTTGCGCGGTAGACAAGTAGTCCACGGGTGAACGCCCGTCGATACGGGCGAGCGCCAACGCGGGCAGCAACCGCGCGATGCGGGCGGCCACCGCATCTGGCGGCTCCCAGGAAACGCCTCGCAAGTACGCGGTGAGCAGCCGAGTGCTCGTTTCCTGTAGTAGCGCACGGTGCTGTGGCTTCCATATCCGCTTGAGTAGTAGATGATTGAGGCAGAACGCGAGATCGAAGGCGGGATCTCCGTACCAGGCGCATTCGGCATCGGTGAGCACCGGTCCGTCGCGGGTCACGATGATGTTCTTTGGGCTGACGTCTCCGTGGACGAGCGCGATGTGTGTATCCGCTAGATCGTGCGCGAGCTCCGACAAGGCGGCAGCGTGCGCGGGGGAACGCACTGCCGAGTAACGCAGATACGGCTCGATCCGCAATGCCTCGAATAGATGGTCTGACGCGAATTCGCGTGCTGTCGAGTCGTTACCGGCGGTTTGGGCGTGTATCGCGGCAAGGCGGTCACCCAGCACGGCGCCCACGTCCGCATCGACGCGGCCGGCCGCCAGATCATCTCGCCAGGACGGAATTGGGCCCAGATCGGTCATCGCGAACGCGTGCAGATCGTCGTCGGCCACCACGATCTGCGGGGCGAATGCCGGAACGATCGTGGCGGCGGCTGCGAGGTAGCGCGCCTCGAAGGTATTGCGCTCCAGCGGAACCACCCACTGCGCTTGCACGCGTAGCCGTTCGACGGCGCGCTTGACCACCACCGATTCCCCAGAGCTGAGCCGGACCCGCCATACCTCAGAGGACACCCCTCCGGTCAGTGGCTGGGCCTGCACTGGCGTGAGTCCGGCGCGGGACAGAAGTGTGACCACCCAGTCAGGTAGCGCCATGGGCGCCTTCGGATTTCCACCACAGCGCGTTGAACCAGATGCGCGCCAATGTGTCGATGGCCTCCTCGTCGGTGACCGCGCTGCGCCCTCTTTCGCCGCCTTCCACCAGCCAGACGTAACAGAAGTAGTCCAGCATCGCTCCGATCGCCGAGGCAGTGATGTCGGGATCCATGCCGGGGCAGTACCCGCGCGCCTGCAGGTGTCGGATGTTGTTGGCGATCATCGTGCGTGCCGGTGCCCGCAGGTTGCGCCAGTAATCCACGAATGTGGGGTCGACCTGTGCCGCCTGGAACACGCCGGAGAGGACCGGTGCGTGCTCGCGATAGGTGGTCCAGTACACCGTCACGATGTCCCTGATCACCTCATGGGGCGGGCGATCACTGGTGGCCACCGTGTCCCCGCGCGCATAGGCGTCATCGCGGAACTCATCGACCATGGTGCGCAGCAACTCGGCCTTGTCGGTGAAGTAGTTGTAGAAAACTCCGACGGATTTCCCGGCCTCGGTGGTGATGTCGATAACCCGCGTCTCGGCGTACCCGACTCTGGAGATGACCACGCGCGCGGCGTCCATCAAGGCACGTCGGGTACTGCGGCCGCGTTGTGTCGACGGCTGATCGGGGCCGGAGGGTGGGATCGATGAATCGCTAGACATCACCACGCCGCCAAGGCTACATTAAACCTGAATCGTGATTCAGTTTCGGTCCGATCGCATGTCATCCACTAATGATTGCGCAGGTTGCGAGGTTTTGATGACGAGTTCGACAGCAGTGCAGCCAGATGCCGTACAGCGTGCGCGTGAGCTCGCTCCGGCGATCGCAGCCCGGGCGCTGGAGGCCGAGCGGCTGCGTCGAATGCCCGATGAGACCATCGCCGAGTTGTCGCGATCGGGACTGTTCAGTTTGATGGCGCCGCGGCGATACGGTGGCGATGAGGCAAGCCTGGAGACCTTGGTCGGTGCGGTCATCGAGGTGGGCAAGGTCTGTGGATCGACCGCCTGGACCTTCTGTATCTACGGGATTCACAACTGGCTGGCCGGACTGTTTCCCGAACAGTTGCAGGACGAGATGTTCGGCTCGGTGCCCGCCGGCTCTCCCTTGCTGTTTCCGGGCAGCTGGTCGCCCTCGGGTATCGCCACCCCGGTCGAGGGCGGCTACAAGATAACGGGGCGTTGGCAATTCGGCAGTGGTGTCTGGCACTCGTCGTGGGCGTCCGTCGCGGCAGTCGTCCAACACGAGGAGCCGCCGAAGTATCCGGACCTGCGTACCTTCATGATCCCCAGGTCTGATCTGGAGGTCATTGACACCTGGTTTACTTCCGGCCTGCGAGGCACAGGAAGCATGGACATCGCGGTCAACGATGTCTTCGTTCCAGAGCACCGGGTGCAGGAATTCGGCCCACTGGCACGAGGGCAGTCGCCGTCCGCGGAGCTGCACGGTTCCGCTATTTACCGGATTCCGTTGTTCTGCGCCTTGTCCAATGTCGCCGCCGCGCCTGCGGTGGGTATGGCTCTGGGCACGGTGGAGCTGTTCACCGAGAAGATCAAGACCCGGGTGATGCGGTACTCGATGCAGGAACAGTCCAAGCTCGCTACGGCGCATAGACGGATGGGACATGTTGCGGCGCAAGCAGAGTCGGCGCGCACCCTACTGCTACAGACCGTGCGTGACGTAGAGGACAAATTACGTTCCGGAGAGGGACTGACCACCGGGGACCGGGTGGCGGTACGCCGCAACTGCGCCTACATCGTCGAGGTATGCAAGCAGGCCATCGGTGAGGCGGTTGAGGCGTGTGGGGCCTCCGCGCAGTACGAGGATTCGCCGCTGCAGCGACACCTGCGCGACGTGAATACGTTGTCCACTCATGTTGTCTACGACACAGATTCGGCTTACGAGCTGTACGGGCGGGTGGAACTCGGGCTGCCGCCGGGATCCGTCGCGTTCTGATGGGTGTCGGCTCGTGAACGCTGGGATACCGGAGCTCACCGGGTTGCGTTGTGCGCTCGATGACCGGGTGCTGACGGTCCTGTTCGATCACGGCCAGCTCAATCTTCTTGACGGGCCGCTCATGTCGAGCCTGTCGCGGCTTGCACGGTGGCTTTCTGGGAGCGACGACGTGACCGTGGTGCTGTTCGGCAGTGCCAACCCGGATTTCTTCATCGCTCACCTGAATGTCGAAATCCTGCAATCGGCCACGGCTCGTACGGCGGAATCGGTCGCGTCCTTCCAGCGCCTGGTCGGCAGGTTTCGCGCACTGCGGCAAGCCACCATCGCCCTGGTGGAGGGCAGGGTCGCGGGTGGGGGCAGTGAGTTCCTGCTGAACCTGGACATGCGGTTCGCGGTACGCGGCAAGGCCCTCTTCAACCAGGTGGAGACCGGCCTGGGCATTGTGCCCGCCGGATCGGGCCCGCAACACCTGGTTCAGGGCATGGGGCGGGCGCGGGCACTCGAGGTGATTTTGGGTCATGAGGATTTCGGCGCCGACCTGGCGGAACGATACGGCTGGGTGAACCGCGCCCTGAATCCCGATGAGGGGTGGCGGTTCGTGAATCGGCTCGCCCGGCGTATCGCTGCCAATCCACTCGACCTGATCGCGGGGGTCAAGAACACGGTGGACGCGCTGGCCAGCGACCTGGAGCCGGGGCTGGCCGCTGAGCGGGCAGCGATCGTTGCCGCGTTCGCCGATGAACACAGCGCCCGACGAATCGCACACTTTCTACAGCGCGGCGGTCAGACTGTAGAGGGGGAACGCCGCCTGGGCGATCTGGTGAGCGAGCCCTAGACTGCGACTACAACCAGTAGTAGAACCAAGTAGTAGCGAGGGAGAACTCATGGGTCAGGTCAGTGCGTCCAGTTCGGTGTTGATCGACGCGGCGCCGGAGGCAGTGCTCGCCGCGGTCGCCGACTACCAGAATGTGCGCCCGCAGATCCTGTCCAGCCACTACCGCGACTACCAGGTGCTCGAGGGCGGTCAGGGTGAGGGCACGGTGGCGTCCTGGAAGCTGCAGGCCACCGAGTCGCGCGTGCGGGATATCAAGTCGGCCGTGAGCGTGGCTGGGCATACCGTCATCGAGAAGGACGCCAACTCCACCCTGGTGACCACGTGGACTGTGGCACCCGCCGGGCCCGGCTCATCCGTCACCACCAAGACCGCGTGGACCGGTGGCGGCGGCATCAAGGGATTCTTCGAGAAGACCTTTGCCCCGTTGGGACTCAAGAAGATTCAGGCCGAGGTACTGGCCAATCTCAAGCAGGTGGTGGAAAAGGGTTAGCCGCCGGCGGGCGCGGCCTCGGGCGCCGGGGCCGCGGCGGGCGCCGTACCGCTGAGGTACGCGACGATGCCCTGGACAACGGCTTGCGCGTACTTTGACCGGCCCTCCGGGCTGGTCATCATCGCGGAGTCCTGGGCGTTCTTCATATTGCCGAGTTCCACGAGCACCTTCGGGTGCTGGGCGAGGTTGAGACCCGCCAGATCGGAGCGGCCGTAGAGTCCGCCGGTGCCGATGTATGTCGCCGGGGTGAGGCCCGCGGCCTGCAGGCTGTCGCGCATGGTCTTGGCGAAGCGCAGTGTCGGCTCACCCTGCACGGCGTTCACGGGAGGGTTCGAGTAGTTGACGTGGAAGCCGTGGCCGCCGGCCGGACCGCCGTCGGCGTGGATGCTCACCACCGCGTCCGGGTTGTAGCTGTTCTCGATCTCCGCGCGCTTGTCGATGCAAGGGCCGAGCTTATTGTCGTCTCCGCGTGTCATGGCGGTACGCACGCCCAGTTGGGTCAGCTGCTGCCGAATAAGCAGCACGGTGTTCCACGTGAAGGTGTGCTCGGGGTATCCGCCGTCGGTGGCGGTGCCGCTGGTCTGACAGCTCTTGGTGCCACCGCGGCCGTCGGGCACCTGATTGTTGATCGAACTGTCATTGGCGCCGTTGTGCCCGGGATCGAGCACAACGATGCGTCCGGCGATACCGGGTGCCGCGCCTGCGGTGAAGGTGGTAGGTGCCGATGGCGTGGCGACCGGCAGCACCGTCACCGATGCCGCTGTTAGTAGCGCCGTCCCAGCTAGACCCGCGGCGCGCCAGAAACTCACTCGCACGTCGCCACGGTAGCCCGCACGGCGGCTACCCTTGTTGACGACCCGCCGAGGCCCGGCGAGCGTGACCAAGTTGATACCCGCCTGTTAAGGAGACACATGCAACCCGGAGGCGCCCCGGATATGTCGGCCCTGCTCGCGCAGGCACAGCAGATGCAGCAGCAGTTGATGGCTGCTCAGGCGCAGATCGCGGCGGCCGAGGTCACGGGGGAGTCCGGCGGCGGTCTGGTGCGGATCACCGGCAAGGGCAGCGGTGAGGTGACCAGCGTCCAGATCGATCCCAAGATCGTCGACCCGGAGGACGTGGAAACCCTGCAGGACCTGATCATCGGCGCACTTGCCGATCTGACGTCGAAGACCCAGGAGCTGGCAAGCCAGCGGCTGGGCCCGCTGGCGGGTGGTCTCGGCGATCTTGGCGGAGGGCTGGGATTGCCCGGTGTTTGAGGGCCCGGTCCAGGACCTCATTGACGAGCTGGGCAAGCTGCCCGGGGTAGGGCCCAAGAGCGCGCAGCGCATCGCATTCCATTTGTTGGGTGTCGAGGCGCCCGATATCGATCGACTGACCGCTGCACTGACGAGGGTGCGCGACGGCGTTCAGTTCTGCGAGGTGTGCGGGAACGTCTCCGATAAGGAGCGTTGCCGCATTTGCGCTGATCCGCGCCGTGACATCGCGCTGGTCTGCGTTGTCGAGGAACCCAAGGATGTGCAGGCGGTCGAACGCACCCGTGAATTCCGGGGCCGCTACCACGTGCTCGGCGGCGCGCTGGATCCGCTCTCGGGAGTCGGGCCCGATCAGCTTCGGATTCGGGAACTGTTGACCCGCATAGGAACCGAGGAGGATGGGGTGTCCATCTCCGAGGTCATCATCGCTACCGACCCGAATACCGAGGGCGAGGCCACCGCGACCTACTTGGTGCGGATGCTGCGCGACTTCCCCGGGCTCACCGTCACCCGATTGGCCTCCGGCCTACCGATGGGCGGAGACCTGGAATTCGCCGATGAGCTGACGCTCGGACGTGCCCTCTCGGGTCGCCGCCCCCTCTGACTTCTGGGGCTCAGGGGACGATCAGGAACTGTGCTTGACCCGGATTGCCCTGCGCTCCCGACACCGCCACCGAGGTCCCAGGATCGCCTGGTGAGCCCGGATTGGGCTGAGGCCCGGGCCCGCTGCAGTCTGAGGAGGACGAGAAAACCCCCGTCGTCGCACCGTTGGCGCCCACCGATCCGCCTCCTCCGCCACCGCCGCCTATCCCACCATTGCCGCCCGTGCCGGCCGACACGTCCATCGGGTGGGTGCCCAGGGACAGGTCGTGCTGGCATTTGACGAGGATGGCGCCGCCGTTGCCGCCGGTACCGGCGAAATTTCCGTCTCCGCCGCGCCCCCCGGTGCCGCCGTTGCCGCCGGTTCTGCCGAATTCGCAGTCGTCCCCGTCGCCGCCTTTGCCGCCGGTGCCTCCGGTTCCGCCTGCTCCTCCGTGCCCGCCGTTGCCGCCGCGGCCACCCTTGGCTTGCAGCGTCACGCCATCCATGAAGGTTTCCACCTCGAAGTCGATCACGCCGCCGTGGCCGCCGGGACCGCCAGCACCCCCGGGCCCGCCGTTACCGCCGGTCCCACCCGTGCCACCTCGGGTGGCGCAGTCGTCGTCAATCCAGTTGCAGTTGGCCATCGCCCCTGCCGCGCCGGTGGCTCCTTGGGAACCTTGCGCACCTGTCGCTCCGGCGTCGCCGTCGGGACCATTGCTGATGATGTTCGCCATGGTTCTACTCCTTCTGCTTATGCCAGATTGCCGCGGACGGATGCGGCACGGATTTTGATGTAGCCGGAGGTGATAACGAGTCGACCCCCGGAATGGATACGGATATCGTTGGCCCATAGGCTCTTTGCCTTCGAGCTCAATGTCAGCGTGGCGTTCTTCCCGATCTCGATGTCTTTGAACAGCACGATTACCAGCGGTATCCGGGTTACGTGGACGGCGAATCGTTGGGTGAACGAGTGGGTGATCTTCGCCTGTAGGCTGTCGGCCGTAAGCGGCACCCCAAGCGCATCACCAACGGCGCGTGAAAGATTCGTATGCATCGCCGGGCGGATTTCGCGGTAGAGCCGACCGAGCCGCACTGGATAACTCGCTCGGCTGTCGTTCTTGCTCGCGCACGGTGCGCAGCACGAATCTTCGGCATCGGCGTGCCGGTCGCCGGTTTCAGCTATGCGGCGGGCGATTTCGCGTGCCTCGGTGTCGTCGGCCGCTATGGCTTGCCGCGCGACGCGCTCTTCCAAACGCTCTGGGACCAAGCGCAGCGCCTGCAGGTCGTCGAATCCGGTGATTTCCAGGCGATGTGTCACGCCCGCCCATTCGCGGTCGCCGGGTTCGACTATCACTGATTTATCTTCCGGCACAGTAATACTGCGCTGCTCGGCCTTTAAGAACCGTGCTACGGATTCGCTTGTCACAATCGCTCCTTTGGGCGTTCGGCGTTCATTTTGAATGCCCACGGAACGTATTGCGGGTATGGCCGGACCCGCGTGAGTAGTGAACTACTCGAATAGGGACCGGCGGGTGCGCTCTAGGAGTCCGAGCTGGTCGCGAGCCGCCGCAGGAGAACGTGCGTGCAGATCAAGACTTCAGTCGTTCCCTACGCAGCCGCGCTACCTCGTCCAGGTCCAGCGGGGTCAGCTCAGGCACGTTCATGGCGCGTGCCAGCAGTAGGTCGGCCAGCTCGGGGTTGCGTGCCAGACACGGGCCGTGCATGTAGGTGGCGATCACGCTGCCCTGCACCACGCCGTCGCTACCGTCGCCGGTGCGGTTGCCGGCTCCGCGTGAAACCCGGGACAACGGTGTCGCAGCGGGTCCTAAAACTGTTCCCCCACGGTGATTCTCAAACCCGGTCAGGGTGTCCTCAAGCTCGTCCATGATCGGCACACCGGCTAGTTCGCCGATGGTGCGCTGGTGCTGGGGGCTGGTGGTGACGTCCAGCAGCCCCACACCCTCGACGCGCTCTCCCGAGGAGGTTTCATACCAATGTCCCAGCACTTGGATGGCCGCGCAGATCGCCAGCACCGGCGCGCCGCGCTCGGCGGCACGCTGCAACCCCGGGTGCGCGATGAGGTGGCGGGTGGCCAGACGCTGGGCATAGTCTTCTGCACCGCCCAGCGTGTAGACGTCGAGGGAATCGGGCACCGGGTCGGCCAGGGTGGTTTCCACGATCTCGGCGTCGATACCCCGCATTCGCAACCGCTGCCGCAGTACGACGGCGTTGCCCGAGTCGCCATAGGTGCCCATGACGTCGGGGAGGACCAGGCCTACGCGGACAGTGGATTCACTCATGCCGCACCGCCTTTGGCCAGCGCTCGATTCAGATTCAGAAAGGCCGTGTAGTTCGCGATCACATCGACCCTGCCGGGCGGGCAGGCCTTGATGGCCTGGACCGGGTCATGCTGCAGGGTGTGTGTAACGCTGGCGTAGGTGAGCCGGACCGCCAAGTCGGTGCCGCGCTCGCCGGCCGCGACGACGGGAGGCACCGGCGATTCCCCGTTGTCGCAGGCGAAATGCTCGAAGTTGACATCCCACAGCCAGGACAGGTCTTCGCCATCGGGCACTTGGCCGTTCACCGCGATGACGAGCCCGTCGGCGTCGGTATCGACCATCGACAGGGCCTCCTGCCAGCCGGCCGGATTCTTGGCCAGCAGTAGCCGAATGGTGTGGTCGCCGAGGTTGATGCTGCGATAGCGGCCCGCCACCTGGTCGACAGCCGATACCGCGTCGACGGCCGGACCCGGACGGGCGCCGAGTTCAACGGCGGCGGCGACCGCCAGCGTGGCGTTGCCGCGATTCGCGGTACCGGGCAGCGTCAGCGACATCGGCAGGCTGATTCCGCTGGGGCCGTAGATGCGGTCGTCGTCGAACCACCAGTCCGGATCAGGCCGTGCGAAGTCGGTTCCCGTGCTGTACCAACGGTTTCCGTCGCGCATGATGAGCTCCCCGCTGCGTGGACAGCTCACCGAGTCGCCGGCCCAGCCGCCGCCCGCCGCCACCCAGACCACGTGGGGGCTGTCGTAGGCGGCCGATGCCATCAAGACGTCATCACAATTCGCGACGATCACCGCATCGCGGTGGCGGGCCAGCCCCTTGCGCAGAGTGCGTTCGATGTTGTTGATCTCACCCACGCGGTCGAGCTGATCCCGGCTGAGATTGAGGAGCACGATGACCGCCGGGTTGACCGCGTCGGCGACGTGTGGCACGTGCATCTCGTCGACCTCGAGCACCGCGACGTCGGCCTCTCGGGTCCCGGCCAGGGCGGCAACCAGACCGGCGTCCATGTTGGAGCCCTCGGTGTTGGTTGCCACTGGCCCCACGGTCGCCAGGGCGGCGGCGGTCATCCGGGTGGTGGTGGACTTGCCGTTGGTGCCGGTTATCAGGACTGTCCGACGACCTCGGCCCAGCTGCGCCAGCACCGAGCCATCCAGCTTGAGTGCGATGAGCCCGCCGATCATGGAGCCCGCGCCGCGACCGCTGATCCGGGATGCCCACCGCGCGGCGGAGCCTGCGGCGAGTGCGATCCGGCCACGCGGCGATAGATGCTCGATGGGCATCCGCGCAGTTTATGGGAGGCGATGGATCGCCCGTGCGGCTGGAGGGGAGGGCCGCATGGGCGATCCGAGCCGCACTCAGGCGACGGCGCTCTGTAGCGACCTTTTGACGTCGTTGACCGTGGCCAACAGGGTGGCGCCGGCCTCGGCCAGTTTTTCCTTCTGCTCGTCGGTGCCGGTGATGGCGATAACCCGCGCCAGGCCGGCGATCTCCGCCAGTCCCGAGCGGAGCTTGAGAACGTTGACGAGCTTGGGGAAGACCTTGGCGCGGAGTGCCTGTGCCGTCTGGCTGGTGATGCCCCGCTTCGCGAGCACCTTCCGGCCGAAGTCGGTCAGGGTGGCCACGCCGTCTTCTGTCGTGACGACGCCCTTATGCGCCAGCCGCTCGAGGACACGTTCTACGACGGGCTCCGGAAGCAGGATCTCGTCCTCGGTTGCGTCGGAGACGCGTTGCACGATCTGCGCGGCACTCGCCGGGCCGTCGAGCAGCAGCGATGCGGTGACGGCGCGCTTGATTCGGAGGCCGAACCCGGCGGGCCCTCCTGGGCCCAGTCCGGGCCCACCAAAACCGGGCCCGCCAAAACCGGGCCCACCAAAACCGGCCCCGCTAAATGCGCCGAAACCGGAGCCGGGACCTTCGAAGCCTGCGAATGAACCAGACATCTAACTCTCCTTTTCTGATGATCAGGCAGTTGGCCTGTCGCCGACTGAACCTGTATCAATTTCCTTGATACCTGCGCCGGATCGGACATGTCAAGGTTCTTGATATGAGGCTGCTGAGAATTGTCTATGAGTTGGTAAACCATTGCCGTGCAACGGATCGGTCCTCGGGTGACATCGAATCGATCGACCGTGTTCCGGCCATGGGTTTCTGCACGCGCGCTGGAACGTTCATGCCAGGATGCTTGCGATGAGTGAATCCGATGAGATCGAGCCGCTCGGTTACCTGATGTTCCGGGCCGGGGCGGTGATGCGCCCACGGGTTCTTGCCGTGCTGCGGCCGCTGGGGCTCGGGATGCCGGAGTTCATGTGCCTGCGGATGCTCAACGAGAACCCCGGCCGTACCAGTGCGGAGCTGGCGCGCGAGAACAACGTCTCGGCGCAGGCGATGAATCAGGTGCTCAACGGATTGCAGAACATCTCGCTGGTTTCCCGGCCGGCCGTGCCTGCCTCGGGGCGGGCGTTACCGGCGAAGGTCACCGCCAAGGGCAAGGCGCTACTCAAACGTGTGGAGTCGGCCATTTGGGCAGCAGAGGATGAGATGTTCAGCCGGCTGGGCGTCGATGATCAACGAGAGCTCCGCCGGATACTGGGCCGCCTTATCGACGCTGCCAGCGAAAACGAGTGAGGATCCCCACCCAACCAGTCGGTTGGTTAAACGGTTAGGGTGAGTGCTGTGTCACAGTCGACCGGCCAATTCCGCGCTCATCACCAGAGCACGTCGCAGGATTGGGCGGCGCTCTCGGCCTGGGTGGCGCGGCAGGGGCACACGCTGGAAACGTCCGGGGCCCGGCAGTTCGCCGGCGGCAAGGCGAACCTCAACTACTTGGTGGTCCTCGACGGGCAACCTGCCGTGTTTCGCCGCCCGCCCGCGGGGCCGATCGCCGAAGGCGCCAACGACATGGCCCGCGAGTGGCGGGTGCTGTCCCGGCTGGGCGATGGCTTCGCGCTGGCGCCGCGCGGGCTGTTGTACTGCGACGACCTGGATGTGCTGGCAGCCCCCTTCCAGTTCCTGGAGTACCGCGAGGGGCTGGCAATTGGCGGAGAGCTACCGGCGGGCTTGCCCGTCGATGCGCCGTCACGCATCACAGCGACTCTCATCGAGGCCATGACCGCCCTGCACCGGGTGTCACCCGAGCGCGTGGGACTGGGCGAGCTCGGCAGACCGGAGGGTCTGCTGGAACGTCAGCTCACCGGCTGGACGCGCCGTGCTCACGTGGTCTGGCCTGATGGTCTGCCGGACGTCGTCACGTATCTGACCTCGCGACTCGCGGAGGAGATCCCCGAGCCCTCGGCAATCTCCTTGCTCCACATGGACCTCAAGCTCGACAACATGCTGATCGATCAGGAAACGCTGTCGCCCAATGCGATCATCGATTGGGACATGGCCACTCGCGGCTGCCCGCTGTTCGACCTGGCGATTCTGGTGTCGTACTGGATGGAGCCCGATGATCCGGCCGGCGTGCGCGCTGTCAATCAGATGCCCACTACAGCACAGGGTTTCGGGAAGCGCGCGGATGTCATCGACTCCTATTTCGCTGCGGCCGGGATGCCGCCGCGGCCTCTGCACTGGCATGTGGCCTGTGCGCGCCTCCGTCTCGCGGTCGCCTGGATGCAGTTGTACCGCAAGTGGCAGTCCGGCGACCTCATCGGACCCGGATACGCAGATTTCGAAAACATTGCCATGTCCGTCCTTGACTGGGCAACAACACAATTCACCGAGGGAGAAATATGATCGACTTCAGCATTCCGGAAGAGCTGGCCGCGAAGGCGCAGCGGGTGCGTGAGTTCGTCACCGAGACCGTGATTCCGTACGAGCGCGATCCTCGCCTGACCGCGCACGGACCCACCGAGGAGCTGCGCGACGAGTTGGTCGGTAAGGCCAGGGCGGCCGGTCTGCTGACCGTTCAGGCGCCAGAATCCTATGGTGGGTGGGGTCTTTCGCACATCGGCCAGGCGGTGATCTTCGAGGCCGCGGGCTGGTCGACCCTGGGGCCCATCGCCATGAACTGTGCGGCACCCGATGAGGGCAACATGTTCCTGCTCGGCAAGATCACCAACGAGGAACAATCCGAGAAGTTTCTGCGTCCCGTCATCGAGGGGTATCAGCGCTCGGCGTTCGCGATGACCGAACCCGACGGGGCCGGTTCCGATCCGTCGCAGTTGAAGACCTCGGCGACCTTCGACGGGCAGAATTTCGTCATCAACGGCCGTAAATGGCTCATCACCGGAGCTCGCGGCGCCAAAACGTGGATCATCATGGCCAACCTGGAGGCCAACGATCACCTGCCGGAGGGGCCGACACTGTTTCTCTGCGACGGCGAGACCGAAGGCATTGTGATCGAACGCATCATGAACACCATGGACCGCAACTACGCCGAGGGGCATGCCGTGGTGCGGTTCGACAATCTCACCCTGCCGCGGGAGGCGTTGCTCGGTGAGACCGGGCAGGCGTTCCGATACGCGCAGCTGCGGCTGGCCCCGGCCCGGTTGACGCACTGTATGCGCTGGCTCGGTGCCGCCTCCCGGGCCCAGGACATCGCGGTCGACTATGCGCGAACCCGGACCTCGTTCGGTAAGACGATCGGCGAGCACCAGGGGGTTTCCTTCATGCTCGCCGACAACGAGATCGCGTTGCATCAGTGTCGACTGACCATCTGGCATGCCTGCTGGATGATGGACAACGGCGCCAAGGGCCGGCACGAAAGTTCGATGGCGAAGTCCTTCGTGTCCGAGGAGTTGTTCAAGGTGACCGACCGGTGTGTTCAGGTGCTCGGCGGCATCGGCATCAGCGATGAGACGCCGGTGGAGATGATCTTCCGTGATATGCGCGCCTTCCGTCTGTACGACGGTCCCACCGAGGTGCACAAGTACGCCATCGGACGCCAGGTGCTTCGGACTCCGCGCGCCTAGGGCGGGTTGTCGGTCCCGCGTGCCATCCTTCAGTCATGCCGATCTGGGGGCAGACGCCCGACCACAGCCCCAAGTGGGTGGTGGTTGACCTGGAGACTTCAGGTTTCCAGCCGGGGCGGGCGCGTGTCATCAGCGTTGCGGCATTGGCGATGGATGCCGACGGGACCATCACCGACAGCGTGGTGAGTCTGCTCAACCCCGGTGTCGATCCGGGCCCCACGCACGTCCACGGCCTCACCCCGGAGATGCTGGAGGGCCAGCCGGAGTTCTCCGATATCGCGCCCGATCTGATCGCGCTGCTGCGCGGGCGGACGTTGGTCGCGCACAACGTCGGCTTCGACTACTCGTTCCTGGCGGCCGAGGCCGAGCTGGTGGGAGCCGAACTGCCCACCGAGGCCGTCATGTGCACCGTCGAGCTGACGCGCCGTCTCGAACTGGACACACCCAACCTGCGCTTGGAAACCCTTGCCGCGCATTGGGGTGTCGAGCAGCTCAAGGCTCATGACGCTTATGACGATGCGCGGGTGCTGGCCGAGGTGCTGCCGAAGGTGCTGGAGCGCGCCCGCGAGCGTGGCACCTGGCTGCCCATCCGCGAGACCACACGTAAGCGCTGGCCCAACGGCCGCGTTACGCACGATGAGCTGCGTCCACTCAAGACACTGGCGTCGCGCCAGCCGTGCCACTGGCTCAACCCCGGCCCGTATACCGCGGGCCAGCCGCTCGTGCAGGGCATGCGTGTGGCATTGAGCTCGGAGGTCTCGCGCACCCACGAAGAGCTGATCGAGCAGATCATGCAGGCCGGTCTCGCCTACGCCGATGCGGTCGACGAGGACACCTCGCTGGTGATCTGCAACCAGGAAAACCCAGAGCAGGGCAAGGGTTTCCATGCCCGCTCATTGGGCGTACCGCTGCTCGATGACCGGACGTTCATGACCGAGGTGCGCCGCGTTGTCGGTGGCACCGATATCGAACAATTCACGGTTCCCAGTCGTGCCGGAGCTCAGTACTCGCTGTTTTGATGAGTCCAGCCTGATGCGCCGAATCCTCGCTGTAGTGCTGACGATTGCGCTGCTGGTCAGCGCATGCGGGAAGCACTCGGCGATCGTGGTGGCCGAGCTGGATCCGCAGACCACGGCCAAGCTGGACTCTGCCATCAACGAGATACTGACGAGCGCCGCGGTCCCGGGTGCGATCGTCGGAGTATGGGGGCCCAAAGGGCAATACGTGCGGACGTTCGGAGTCGCGAACACGGCGACTCGCGCGCCGCTGCGGCCGGACTTCTACCACCGGATCGGCAGTGTGACAAAGACCTTCACCGTCACGGCGGTGCTGCAACTTGTCGATGAGGGCAAGGTCGAACTTGACGACCCGATCGCCAAGTATGTCGACAAGGTCCCGAACGGCAACAAGATCACCCTGCGTGAACTCGCCCGAATGCAGAGCGGACTCTTCAACTATTCGATGTCACTGGCCTTCAGCCGAGACCTGGAGGCCGATCCTCGCCGCCAGTACAGCACCCATGAGCTGCTCGACTATGCCTTTGCGCAGCCGTCCAATTTCGTCCCAGGGCAGGGCTACGAGTACAGCAACACCAATGCGGTGCTGCTGGGTCAGGTGGTGGAGAAGGTCAGCGGGCAGACACTGCCCGCATTCGTCCAAGAGCACATAACCGGTCCACTGGGTATGCGCCGCACCAGCTTTCCGGAGACCAGTGCCATTGCAGATCCGCACGCGCGGGGTTACACGCAGCTGACACCGACCGGGTCGCTTGTCGACAGCACCGATTGGAACCCGTCATGGGCGTCGTGGGCGGGCGCCATGATTTCCACACTCGACGACCTTCGGATCTGGGTGCCCGCGCTGGCGACGGGCGTGCTCCTGAAGCCCGACAGTCAGCAGCAGCGGCTACAGACTGTGGCGATGCCCCCCGTACCTGACGATATCCGCTATGGCTTAGGCATTTTCGACGCGCGGGGCTGGATCGGTCACAGTGGCAGCATTCCGGGCTATCAGACACTTGCCATCTACTCGCCGGCCGAGCAGACCACGGTGGTGGCCCTGCTCAACACCGATGTGGCCAAGCAACCTGCACAGCCCAGCACACTGTTCGGCACCGCGATCACCAAAGTGATCAGCCCGGACCATGTCTTTCTGCTGGAAAACGCGATTCCGCAGCCGCGTTGATCAGGCGTAGGGCAGCAGCGCCATCTCTCGCGCGTTCTTGATCGCGTTGGCAACCTGGCGCTGCTGTTGCACCGTCAGGCCGGTCACCCGGCGGGACCGGATCTTGCCGCGCTCGGACAGGAACATGCGCAGCGTGTTGGTGTCTTTGTAGTCGACCGATGAAACGCCGAGCTTGGCAAAGAGGTTGGGCTTGGCCGGCTTGGTGTCGACGAGTTTGGCGCGGCGATTGCGCGGGGTCTTGGGGGCCATCACCAGCTCGCTTTCCGCACGCCGGGCAATGACCCGTCGTGCACTAGTTCACGAACACGTACACGGGACAAACCGAACTTGCGCAGGTAGCCGCGTGGTCGGCCGTCCACCGCGTCGCGATTGCGCAGCCGCACCGCACTGGCATCGCGCGGCTGGCGGTTCAGCTCGGACTGTGCGGCAACGCGCTGCTCTGGGCTGCTGGCGGGGGAGCGAATGATCTCCTTGAGTTCCGCTCGGCGCTCGGCGTAGCGCTCGACGATGGCGCGGCGTTGTTCGTTCTTGGCGATCTTCGACTTCTTGGCCATGTCAGCGCTCCTCGCGAAAATCGACGTGCTTGCGCACGACGGGGTCATACTTGCGCAGCACCATCCGATCGGGGTCGTTGCGCCGGTTCTTGCGGGTGACGTACGTGTATCCGGTACCCGCGGTGGATCGCAGCTTCACAATGGGGCGAATCTCATTGCGTGCCATCAGAATTTCCGCCCCTGCGCGCGTAGCCGGGCCACCACGGCCTCGATACCGTCGCGGTCGATCACCTTGATGCCCTTGGTGCTCACCCGGAGCTTGATACGCCGGTCCTCAGAGGGCAGGTAGTAGGTCTTGAGTTGGATGTTGGGTGACCAGCGGCGACGGGTGCGGCGGTGCGAATGCGATACCGCGTTGCCGAAGCCCGGCGACCGTCCGGTCACCTCGCAATGTGCGGACAAGGGGAGCTCCATTCATACCCATTCGGTAATGGGAATCATTTTCGACAAGTGCTGCTCGGGACTGTACCGTGAACCTTGTAGTAATGAAAATCGTTTGCATTTAGCTGCACAAGGGCTGGAAAAGGGAGAGTCATGCGCACGCCGGTGCTACTCGTGTCCGGACAGACCGATACCGACGCGGTCACTCAGGTCTTGGCGCGCGACCCGGGCACAGTCGTCGTCACGCACCGCTTTGACGGACACATCGTCATGCGGTCCGTCGCGGGTATTCGGGGAGTCACCGAGACCGTGCTGGAGCTGGCCCACGGCTGCGTCTCGTGCACGATCCGTGACGATTTGCTCGTCTTGCTGCGCAAACTGCATCGGCGCGACGACGTGGGAAGAATCGTCCTTCATCTCGAACCGTGGCTCGAGGCCGACCCGATCTGCTGGGCGATCAACACCGTGCCTGTGCGGGTGGGGCCCGGATTCGTCGATGGTCCGGCCGCGCGTGACGTCCAGATCGCCGGAGTGGTCAGCTGCGTGGACAGCGCTAACTGGCTGGAACAGGCGCTCGGCGATGACGAACTTGCGGATGGCCGGACGGTGGCGCAGGTGGTGATCGGTCAGGCCGAGTTCGCCGACGTGTTGCTGGTGCGAAATCCGGAGCCGGAGGTCCTCTCGGTGTTGCGGCGTTTGGCGCCGCGGGCGCGCATCACCGCGCGCGTCGGTCGTGTCGAGCAGGCTCTCGACCATCTGGAAGAGGATGCGCGGTGCGGCCGGGCCGATAATCCCCATGGCGCATTGCTGGCCGGCCAGCCATCCCTGGCCGCCGACGGCCGGGTCGAGTTGGTGGAGTTCAACGCGCGCAGGCCCTTTCATCCGCTACGGCTGCATGCCGCGATCGACATGCTGCTCGACGGCGTGATCCGTACTCGTGGCCGGCTGTGGCTGGCGACCCAGGGCGAGCAGGCAATGTGGCTGGAGTCCGCCGGGGGCGGGCTCAGGGTGTCGGCTGCCGGAAAGTGGCTGGCAGCAATGGATTCAGTAGAAGTGCAACGGGTAGACCCGGAGCGCAGGGCATTCGCCGACCTCATGTGGGACTACCAGTTCGGGGATCGCCACAACGCGATGACAGTGCTGGTCTGCGGCGCCGACAGCCGTGAGGTCCTCGACGCGCTGCGCGGTGCGCTGCTCACCGATGACGAAATGGCAAGCCCCGCAGACTGGGACGAGTTTGACGACCCGTTCGGCGACTGGCACGAGGATCCATGCGAGCACCTGTCCGAGGCAGAGGCTTTTCTCGCCTACGGCGACCACAACACAGAAGGGAACCACTGATGAAACCCGGAATTCACCCCGACTACCACCCCGTCGTCTTCCAAGACACCACCACCGGGAAGATGTTCCTGACCCGCTCGACGGCGACGAGCACCCGCACCGTTGAGTGGGAGGGTAAGGAGTATCCGCTGATCACCGCCGAGGTGACCGCGGATTCGCATCCGTTCTGGACAGGCGATCGCCGGATTGTGGACTCCGCCGGTCAGGTCGAGAAGTTCCGCAGGCGCTACGGGACTAGATAGCCATGTCGGGTGCGACCCTGGTGCGGAATGCCGAGGGAATTCCGCACCAGGGTCGCTTTCGCTGAAAGGGACTAGGCGCGAGCAGCACGGTTGACCGCCGACACCACTGCCCGCAGCGAGGCGGTGGTGATCGACGGCGCGATGCCGACACCCCAGACGGTCTGCGCCTCACCGCCGCCGGGGCTGACAACCGTGGCCTCCACGTAGGCGGCGGCCTGCGCGTCGTCGCCTGCGCTCAGCGCGTGCTCGGAGTAGTCCAACACGTTGACGGTGTAGCCCACGGTGGACAGGGCGTCCACGAAAGCTGCCAACGGACCGTTACCCGTGCCGTTGACCTCGGTTTCCTTGCCGTCGATCTTCACCACGGCGGCAATGGAATCCGTGCCACCGTCCTCTTCGGAGGCGGTCACCTTCTGGCGAATGCGCTCCAGCGGGGTGATTGGTGCCAGGTACTCCTCGGCGAAGACATCCCAGATCTCCTTGGGGTTCACCTCGCCGCCCTCACCGTCGGTGATGCGCTGGATCGACTGTGCGAACTCGATCTGCAGACGGCGCGGCAGCACCAGTCCATGATCGGACTTCATGATGTAGGCGACACCACCCTTGCCCGACTGCGAGTTGACGCGGATCACGGCCTCGTAGTTGCGCCCGACATCCTTGGGATCGATGGGCAGATACGGCACCTGCCACAGGATGTCATCGACATCCGAATCTGCTTCGTCTGCATCGCGTTTCATCTGATCCAGGCCTTTATTGATGGCGTCCTGGTGACTGCCGGAGAAGGCGGTGTAGACCAGATCGCCACCGTACGGGTGGCGCTCGGGCACCTTCAGCTGGTTGCAGTACTCGACCGTGTGCCGGATCTCATCGATGTTCGAGAAGTCGATCTGTGGGTCGACGCCTCGACTGAACAGGTTCAGTCCCAGCGTTACCAGGCAGACGTTTCCGGTGCGCTCACCGTTGCCGAACAGACAGCCCTCGATGCGGTCCGCGCCCGCCTGGAAGCCCAACTCCGCTGCGGCGACCGCTGTTCCGCGGTCGTTATGCGGATGCAGGCTCAGGATCACCGAATCGCGGCGGGCCAGATTGCGGCTCATCCACTCGATGGAGTCGGCGTACACGTTGGGGGTGGTCATCTCCACCGTCGACGGCAGGTTGAAGATGATCGGATTGTCCGGCGTCGGCTCGACGATATCGCCGACGGCATTACACACCTCCAGCGCGTACTGCAGCTCGGTCCCGGTGTACGACTCGGGGGAGTACTGGAAACGCCAATGGGTGTCGGGATATTTCGCGGCTTCTTCGACGCATTTGTGTGCGCCGTCGGTGGC
This sequence comes from Mycobacteroides abscessus ATCC 19977, assembly GCF_000069185.1. Lineage (NCBI taxonomy): Bacteria > Bacillati > Actinomycetota > Actinomycetes > Mycobacteriales > Mycobacteriaceae > Mycobacteroides > Mycobacteroides abscessus. The sequence goes on from NC_010397.1 coordinate 335,580, forward strand.
GATCTTCTTGATCGCGTCCTTGTCTTCGCGGAACACGACCCGCCGCTGCAGGATCGAGGTCGAGTTGTAAAAGTGCACGATCACCTTGGACGCGCCCTCACACGCCAGGAACGTCCGCTCGATCAGCTCCGGACGGCACTGGGTCAGCACCTGGATGGTGACATCGTCGGGAATCGCGTTCTCGGTGATCAGCTCGCGGATGAAATCGAAATCGGTCTGGCTGGCCGACGGGAAACCGACTTCGATCTCCTTGAAGCCCATCCGGATCTGCAGATCGAACATCCGGCGCTTGCGGGCGGGACTCATCGGATCGATCAAGGCCTGGTTGCCGTCGCGCAGGTCGACGGCGCCCCACTGCGGTGCACGGGTAATTACCTTGTCGGGCCAGGTGCGGTCCGGCAGCTCGATCTTTTCGACCTCGTCGGTGAAAGAGCGGTACCGGTGTACCGGCATCGAGCTGTTCTTCTGGGTGTTCCATGCCGGCTGATCGGCGGGAATGGGTCCATTCGGGGTAACGACGCTGCGAGGGGTGTAGTTGAACTCGTCTGAGGAGAAGCTAGTCATGGGAAGGCTCCGGGAGTTTGAATGGGGATCTCGACCGGCACGCCAACAACCCGCGACAGGAAGCCGGTCTGGATCAGACCCTGTCGCGGCGTCGGAGGAGGAGCGTCCGCTGCATAGCAGGGGACTCTACCAGCCGCGAGGAGCCCATTCATCTGGCAAGCTCGCAGAGCATGTGGGTACGACGGGGGATGGCGGCGCTGGTGATCCTGCTGGTGGCCACCGGCTGCACGCGCACGGTCGCCGGGCAGGCCCGAGGCGGCGAACCCGTTCCCGGGGCCGACTTTTTCTTTCAAGGTGAACAACCGGACTACGGCCAAAAGCTCGATGCTCAGGAGAAGGCGACACTGATCTATGCGCGAGCGCTGCGCCGGGTGGACCCCTGCGGCTTCGCGAGCGCTCTCAAGGAGTACGGCGATCCGGGACAAGTCGTCGGCGACTTTCAGATGTGTTATGCCAGCGTGAAGGTCACGGGTGACCCCAGTCTCACCGAGGTGTCCTACGAATACTCGATGCAGGACAAGCGCGACGCCTCGGCTGCCTTCCGGGTGGGGCCTGTGCCGGTCTATGAGACCGGAGAAGAGTGCGAATACGAGGTACCTCTGGGTCTCGAACGGCTGCCGGGTGCGCCGTCCAGTCCCCCACTGCACGCCATGTTGTCGGTCTCCGCGTACCTGTACGGGTCGGACGAGTATTCCGATCCCGACTGTCGGGTGGCCAAGCAGGTGGTGACGGCGATCGCCAAGCAGCTTCCCTCGGGGTTGCAGCCGCGTTCCGCGCTCAGCACCTACCCGATCAAGCTCGCCGAGCGGGATCCGTGCGAGATTCTGCGGGAGTATCCGGGCAAGGCGCGCGGGGTGTCGATTGACCTACTGGGTGATCCCTTTGGCTGTGACTTCTCGCTGCCGGACTCCGATATCGACTACACCGTGCAGCTCACCAGCAGCGTGAACGACTTCCCGGATGAATACACGAAGTCCACGCGTGACGGGGTGACGTACTTCCACAATGAGGACCCGTCGCAGTTGACCGGGTGCCATGCTTTGGCTTTGGTGGGAGACCCGCTGTATCCCAAGGACATTGGTGGTGGCGCGGCCAACACCGACGCGGACGCGTACTTTCCCGCCATTGTTGCCAGCGCCTTCACCGGAAGGGACCGGAAGGATTGCGGGCACATGCGGGAGATTCTGGATAAGGCGGTGCGACTATTCGCAAACTCCGCTCGGTAGCGCTGATTGGCGCCGCTCTGCTGGGAATCGCGGGGTGCTCCACCATTGTTTCCGGCACCGCGACTGGACGCCTGCCCGCACCCACGGCAGAGAAGCTGTTCGAGGGGGTGGTGCCGGCCTACGGTCAGAGCTTCACCGAGAAGCAAACCGCTCAGCTGGCCTATTTACGGGCGCTACGGCGGGTGGATCCGTGTGGTCTTCTATTGATGCTCAAGGACATCGGTGCGCCCACATACATTTCCGGGGATGTGGGCGGCTGCTTCGGGTCCATCAAGGTCGCGGGTTCGGCGAACCCGTCGAGTGTGGGGCTGTCACTGATGTTGGGCGACTATTCGCGCGCGAAACCCGAATTCAGGGTCGGTGACGCGCCGGTCTATCACACAGCAGGCACGTGCGTGTTTGAGTTTCCGGTCGCGTTGGGCACGCTCCCGGACGCGCCAAAGTTGCCCAGGGCGGGCACACCGGCAGTGCGGGTTGTGGTCGTCGATGGTTCGCGAAGCGAGTTGGCGCCCAACTGCAAAATGGCACAACCTGTTATCGGTGTGCTGGCCACGATGAATCCGGCCGATATGCCCGTGCGTGACGCGCTGAGCGCATATCCGATCAAGATCGCCGAACGTGATCCGTGCGAAATTCTCGGTGAGTATCCGGGCCAGGTGAATGATGTGCGGCCCTCGCTCTTCGGCGATCCGTTCGCGTGCCGGTTTTCCTTACGGGACAACGATGCTCAATTCGAGCTGACTATCAGAACGGGTGTCGATCCGCCGTCGAGGGCGCGCGAAGAAATCCGGGACGGTGTCGAGTACTTTCACGGCCAGGACGGCAGGATGTGCACCAGCATGGTGCGTCTTGGCAAGCCGCTCTACGCCCGTGATGTTCCGGGTGGCGCCATCCAGGAGACCAGCACGCCCGAGCGCGTTTTCATCGAGGTGCTCAGCTTCTCGTTGAAGAACGGAGATTGCGGATCCACCCGGGAGATGATCGACAAGGCGGTGCGGATCTTCCGCGATTCATTCGACTGAAAGGAACTCTCTGATGCCATACGTCGAATCGGCGCAGCGCACCAAGGAGGCGGTCGCCGCCGCGCGGATCGTGTTGATGCGCGAGGGAGTGGGGCGCACCACGATGCGTGCCGTCGCCGCCGAGGCGGGTATCCCGTTGGGAACCCTGCAATACGTCTTCCCCAGTAAGCAGGGCCTGCTCAAGGCGGTCATCGAGGACGTCGTGGACGAGATCGCGGGAGTCCTGCGCGGTGCCGCGGACACCAAGGCCGGCCTGAATGACGCCGTCCGCCGCGGCACGCGGAATTTCTGGTCGCAGTTGGTTGACGAACACCGCAACCTGCAGCTGGTCCAGTACGAGTTGGTCACCCATGCGCTTCGCACATCCGGCTTGGAGGATTTGCCTGCCTGGCAGTACGAGCGATACACCGGGGTCGTCGCGGACTGGTGCCGGGAGGCGGCGAGTCGGGCCGGCGAGCGCTGTGCGGTGTCGTTCGAGCGCTTGGCCCGGGTGCTGGTCGCCGGTATCGACGGGCTGATCCTGCAACATGTCGTCAATCCGGATCCCGCGCGTTCGGAGGAAGATCTGGAGTCGCTCACCGCGATGCTGATTGCCCTGGCGGCGGTGACTCCCGCCTAGGGCACCCTTGCCCTGAGTTCGGCATCGGCATACCCGGGATAAGTCATACGACTGACTTACAAATTATGGAGTGTCATGCGGAAAGTGGATGTCGTCGACGCGCTGGTGAAGTACTTCGGTCCGCAGGCGGCAAACCGTTTGACATCGTCGAACAGGATTGGACGGCAGAGGAATTCACGCGGGGCTGTTACGGCGGACGCCTCGGTGCCGGGGTGTGGACTCAATACGGTCGGGCACTCGCGGCGCCGGTGGGGCGCATTCACTGGGCCGGTGCCGAGGTGTCACACGTCTGGAATGGCTATATGGAGGGCGCCATCCTGTCGGGCAGGCAGGCAGCGGACGAGGTTCTTGGCGCCCTGTCGAATACGTAGGTACCGGAATCACCCCGAATAACTGTTGCCCCAGCGCTCCGTGAACGCGATATCGCCGAGCGCGGGGCGCTGCCGTGGGGCGTGGTCGCGCTCCACGGTCGACTCCTCCGCGCCGTCGTAGTTGTCCAGCACGGGCCCGATCGCGACGATGGCGAGGGGCCGCACGTTCCCGGGGATGCCGAAGACGCTAGACGCCTCCTCGACGCGGAAACCGGCCATCGGATGCGTATGCAGCCCGTGGGATCGCGCCTCGACACCCAGCTGGGCGATCGCGAGCCCGGCGTCCACGGTCGCATAGACCGCGGTGTTGTCATCATCACCGAGGTCGGTGCTGACCAGGACGAGCGCCGCCGCAACTTTCGCGTAAGTGTTTCCGCGATTCAGCACGTCGGCGAGGGCCTCGTAGGTGGCGTCACCGCGGCGCCCCACGATGTACCGCACCGGGAAACGCTTTCCCCAACTCGCAGCCCAGCGACCGGCTTCGAGCAGGGCCGTCAGCGTTTCCGGAGCGAGATCGGCGTCCGGATCGAAGTTCCGCGGACTCCATCGCGAGGCGATCAGCGGCTGGATCGGAACCGTGGTGTTGGCAATGCGTTCGGTGGGGTTGCCCATGCGGGCCAGGTTATCGAGTTGTCCGACCCTCTATCCTGATGAACGGGGTCTGACCGATCTTGACCGAACTGCAGGAAGGTATGCCGTGGCGCTCGTCGTCCAAAAGTACGGCGGATCGTCGGTCGCAACGGCCGAACGTATCCGCAGGGTCGCCGAACGCATCGTCGAGACCAAGAAGAATGGCAACGACGTCGTCGTTGTCGTCTCGGCAATGGGTGACACCACCGACGAGCTGCTTGACCTGGCCCAACAGGTCTGCCCGGCGCCTCCGCCGCGTGAGCTGGACATGCTCCTGACAGCGGGTGAGCGGATGTCCAATGCCCTGGTCGCGATGGCCATCCACTCGCTGGGAGCCTCGGCGCGTTCGTTTACCGGCTCACAGGCCGGCGTGATCACCACCGGCAAGCACGGCAGCGCCAAGATCATCGACGTCACGCCCGGCCGTCTGCGCACCGCGCTCGACGAGGGCCAGGTTGTCCTGGTCGCCGGATTCCAGGGTGTGAGCCAGGACAGCAAGGATGTGACGACACTCGGGCGGGGTGGCTCCGATACCACCGCCGTCGCGCTGGCCGCCGCGCTGAACGCCGATGTGTGCGAGATCTACACCGACGTCGACGGGGTCTTCACCGCCGATCCGCGGATCGTGCCGAACGCGGCCCGGCTCGACAAGGTCAGTTTCGAGGAAATGCTGGAGATGGCGGCGGCCGGGGCAAAGGTGCTCATGCTGCGCTGTGTGGAATACGCCCGGCGATACAACGTGCCGGTTCACGTGCGCTCGTCGTATACGGACAAGCCCGGCACGATCGTCAGCGGATCAATGGAGGACATTCCCGTGGAAGAAGCAATTCTCACCGGTGTCGCGCACGATCGCGGCGAGGCCAAGGTCACTGTCGTCGGCATTCCCGACGTGCCCGGATATGCCGCCAAGGTATTCCGCGCGGTCGCCGACGCCGAAATCAACATCGACATGGTGCTGCAGAACGTCTCTAAGGTCGAGGACGGCAAGACCGACATCACCTTCACCTGCCCCAAGGAGAACGGTCCCACCGCCGTGGAGAAGCTGGACTCGTTGAAGAATGAGATCGGCTTCTCGCAGGTTCTTTACGACGACCACATCGGCAAGGTGTCGCTGGTTGGTGCGGGTATGCGTAGCCACCCCGGCGTCACCGCCACCTTCTGCGAGGCGTTGGCCGAGGCCGGCGTGAACATCGAACTCATCTCGACGTCCGAGATCCGGATCTCGGTGTTGGTGAAAGACGACGAGCTGGACGCCGCCGTGCAGGCGATCCACAACGCCTTCGATCTCGGGAGCGAAGAGGAAGCCACCGTGTACGCGGGGACCGGGCGCTAGGGCGAGCGAAGCGACGGGAGATAGATATGACCTCCATTGGTGTAGTCGGTGCCACCGGGCAGGTGGGTGCCGTCATGCGGAAGCTTCTGGAAGAGCGTGAGTTCCCGGCTTCGTCGGTGCGCTTCTTCGCCTCGGCTCGGTCCGAGGGCAAGAAGCTGGCATTCCGCGGCCAGGAGATCGAGGTCGAGAACACCGAGACGGCCGATCCGTCCGGGCTGGACATCGCGCTGTTCTCCGCCGGGGCCACCATGTCCCGGGTGCAGGCCCCGCGGTTCGCGCAGGCCGGGGTCACGGTCATCGACAACTCGTCGGCCTGGCGCAAGGATCCGGACGTGCCGTTGGTGGTCTCGGAGGTCAACTTCGACCGCGACGTGCGCGGGGTGAAACTGCCCAAGGGCATCATCGCCAACCCGAATTGCACGACCATGGCCGCGATGCCGGTTTTGAAGGTACTGCACGACGCGGCCGGGCTTACCCGGCTGATCGTGTCGACGTATCAGGCGGTGTCGGGTAGCGGTTTGGCCGGCGTCGAAGAATTGGCGACCCAGGTGCGGGCCGGTATCGACGGCGGTGAGCAACTGGTACATGACGGCACTGCGGTCACCTTCCCCGCTCCCGTGAAATACGTTGCGCCCATTGCTTTTAACGTGATCCCGCTGGCCGGTTCGTTGGTTGACGACGGCTCCGGTGAAACTGATGAAGACCAGAAGCTGCGCAACGAGAGCCGCAAGATCTTGGGCATTCCGGAACTTTTGGTGAGCGGGACGTGCGTGCGAGTGCCGGTCTTCACCGGACATTCGCTGTCGATCAATGCCGAGTTCGAACGTGAGTTGACCCCGGCCCGGGCCACTGAGCTGCTGAGTGCCGCGGCTGGTGTCACGCTCGCCGACGTTCCCACTCCTTTGGCGGCCGCTGGTGCGGACGACTCTCTGGTCGGCCGGATCCGCCAGGATCCGGGCGTTCCGGGTAATCGTGGTCTGGCGCTGTTCATTTCCGGAGATAATCTCCGGAAGGGCGCGGCGCTCAACACGATTCAGATCGCGGAACTGCTCGTCGCGGGCTGACTCACGGCAAGTTCACAGGATTTTCGGCGGCGAGCCCAGGCTTACCGGGTCATCCTCGGAGCATGACCAATCCAGAAAAATCCGAAAACCCGACCGAACCGGTTCCCGCCGTGCCGCCGGTTGCCGCGCAGGCGCCGCCGCTGAAGAAGGCTCGCAACGTCGGCAAGGTGCTGTCCATAGCGACGGTGGCGGCCGGTGCCGCGTGCGTGCTGGCGGCGACCTTTGGCGCCGGCCTGATGGTGGGTGCGCATACCCATCGCCATGGTGAGCACCGCGACCGCGCGGCGGTGATGATCCTTCGAGGTGGGCCCGAAGGCGGCATGCAGCGCGGTGGCGGAGACTGGAACCGCGACCGCGATCGGGGCCGAAGCGGTGATCATGGACGTGATTGGGACCGTGACAGAGATCGCGGCGGACAAGGGGATCGTGATCAGCGCGGCGATCGTGACAGCGACGGTCCCGCGAGCCCGGGTTGGCAGCGCACGCCGCCCACCGGCCAGCCGCCGGGCGTGACCATCACGGTGCCGCCGGGGCCCGGCCCGGGGCTGGGTACGCCGCCTCCGCCCCGGCCGTAGTTGGCCCGTAGCGACCCGCGCCCGGTGCCACTGACTACCCTGTGAGCTTTGAGGCTCAGTGGCGCCGGGTGGTGCCGGACGGGAGACGCGCGTGCGGCTGGTCGCGGTGTTGGTAACCGCCGCAACGCTTGTCGTCGCCGAGCTGTTGGGTGACGCATCGGCATCGGCGGACCCGCTGCGCCCCGTTTCGCCACCGCTTGATCCCGGCGAGGTGGTGCGCATCGGGCCCGTCGCGGGCACCGGCACCGCGACCGCCGAGTACAACCTGGGTGCGACCGATTTATGCGAGTTCATGGTCTTCACCGGCGGCATGCTGCAGGTCTGTGGTGACAGCTTCGCCGGTCAGGGCGTGGGGTATGGCGGGTGGCACTCGCCCGTCGCGCTGCGTGTGGACACCGAGTCCGTGCCGGACGCCACCGGCGTCCGGCACTCCGGCGTCCTGGGCACCGACCGGCCGCTGCTGGCCGACGCGGCCCCGCCGGGATTCTCCCAGCTGCCTTCGGGTGTGATCGATATCAACGGAACCAACTGGTTGTTGGTCGCCGTCACCAAGAATCTGGTTCCGCAGTCGACACGCTTGGTCAAGCCTGACCCATTTCGGGCCGGATGGGCGACCGTACCCGGGTCGGTGCGTCCGGGTGACTATGAGGGCGGCCGGCAGACACAGATCAGCGGCTACTACGACCCGCTGTGGACCCAGGACTCGCCCAAGGGCTGGGTGTACATCGTCAGCGATGGATTCGACCGTAGTCATCCCGCGGTGCTGTATCGGGCCAAGCCGGACACCTTCACCGACCGTGCGACGTGGCAGGGCTGGGGCGTGGACGCGCAGGGTAAGGGAGCGTGGGGGCGTCCCCCGACGCCGCTGTGGGGCGATCACCTGGGTGAGATGAGCATGAAGCTGGTCGATGGACAGGCGGTGCTGTCGTACTTCAACCAGACCACCGGCAACGTCGAGGTGCGGGTCGCCGACAGCCCGACACGACTCGGCGCGGTACCGGTGACGACAGTGGTCAATGCCGGGGCCTGGCCCGCCGTCGCCGACGAACTACCGGAGTCTTGGGATAACACCCTGGCTCAGCCCTATGGCGGCTACATCGGTCCGGATTCCACTCTGGACCGTCTCAGCATCTACGTCAGCCAGTGGAACACCGACTCGCGTGACCATGCCCCCTATCGGGTGATCGAATTCGCAGTGAACCCGCTGCGTGCCGGTGTGGGCTAACTAATACTCACGTGAGATCGATGTTCTCGACGTCGGTACGACCGCCTGGTTACGATGGCATCCGCAGACGATAGCGCGTGCTTACGTCTTCCAACGCTGCCCGGTGCGGAACGCAGGAACGCGCGGTCATATCGTCACCGAGCGAACTAACGCAGGGGGAATTCCGTGGCCAACGACGCCGTGATCACCGAGATGCTGGCCGCGGTGGAGGCCAGTCCCGACGTTCTCGCGCTGCGATTGCGTGTCATCGAGCTGCTGATCTCAAGCCGCCGCTTTGCCGAGGCGCTGAATCACTGCACCGTGGCGTTGCAGCAGGCGCCGGGAGACGCCAGGGCGCTGGAATTGCTCGCCGCATGTTCGGCCGGCCTGAACTCTCCGGCTCCTGAGCCGGTAGCGGCCTCGGCGGGCTTTGACTGGTCGGCGGCCGAGGATCAAGTGGCCGATATCGTCCGGCCCGCCTTCGTCGAGGAAGAGCCCGAACCATTGGGGCCGAACGATGTGGGGGCGTTGGAGAAATCCGATGTGCGGCTCGCGGACGTCGGCGGTATGGCCGATGTCAAACGACAGTTGGACCTCTCATTGTTCGGGCCGCTCCGCAATCCCGAGTTGGTCAAGGCCTTTGGCGTCTCGGCCAGAGGCGGCCTGCTGCTGTATGGGCCGCCGGGATGCGGCAAGACCTTCCTGGCCCGTGCGGTGGCCGGTGAACTGGGCGCCAATTTCTATCCCGTCGGTATCGCGGATGTCATGCATCCGATCTTTGGCCAGAGCGAACAACGGATGCATGAGATCTTTGAGATCGCACGGCGCAATGCGCCGTGTGTGCTGTTCTTCGATGAACTGGACGCTCTGGGGCATCGCCGTTCGCAGCTGTCGGGAAGTTCGGGGCTGCGGCCGCTGGTGAATCAGCTTCTGGCAGAGCTAGACCCGGCGACTGAGAGTAACGAGGGGCTTTACGTCCTGGGTGCTACCAACCACCCATGGGATGTGGACGCCGCGCTGCGCAGGCCCGGACGGTTCGACCGGATGATCTTGGTGGCGTTGCCTGACGAGGAGGCGCGGATCGCCATCGTCAAGTACCACCTGCGAGATCGGCCGCTTGAAGGCATCAATCTGAAATCAATCGCCAAGCGCACCGAGGGGCGCTCGGGCGCCGACCTGGCCCATATCTGCAACACCGCTACTCAATTCGCGATGGCCGACTCGATCAGTACCGGGCAGGTGCGGCCGGTACGGATGGCAGATATCGACACGGCCATCGCACAGGTGGGTGCCAGTGCGGGCGGCTGGTTCGACACCGCGCGCAATGTTGTCGAATTCTCCAACTCGGACGGCACCTATGATGAGTTGGCAAAGTATCTGCGCCATAGGCGATCTCGGTGACTTCAGCTGACGATACCCCGTTGGCTCGTGCGCTGATGATCGAAGAGCTGATCGGGATACGCCAGTACGACACCGCACGGATTCAACTTGCCGAGGCGCTGACTACCTGGCCCGATGAGCCGGATCTGTTGTCGACCGGCGCATACCTGGATCTGCAGCTCGGGCACTACGCCGGGGCGATGTGGTACGCGGATAACGCGTTGCGTTTCGATCCCGGTAACGGCCAGGCCCAGCGGATCCGCATTTCGGTGCTGCTTCGCGGCTGGAACAAGATGCCGGCCATGGCGGCCGCGCAACACCTGGTGCGGACACACCCGAATCGGGCATCGAGCCACTACATGATGGCGGTGGTGCTGTACGCCCGACGGCACAAACGTGCGGCGCTGGCTGCTATCGACGAGGCGCTGCGCATCGATCCGGACGACTCGTCCTACCGGAACCTCCGAGGTCAGATTGTCGGGATGCGCAGTTGGAAAGGTAAGGCGCTCAAGGAGTTCCGAACGGCCCTGCGAATAGACCCGGGCAATGCCTCGGCGATGGAGAACGTTGGCAAGGCGCAGTCGCGCCGATGGCGGTTGTCGAGTGCGCTGCGTGCATACCTGGATCTGGGTGCCATGGACATCCGGCGGGCCGATGATGTCCGGGCCGGAGTTTCCGAGGTATTCAACCGCGTGGTCAGTGTGATGATGCCGGTGAATTTCCTGGCGTTGGTGATTCTCGGCGCGTCCGCGGGGGTTGCCACGCGGTATGGCAATCATCAGCTGCCCATACCCGCGCAAGTGATCGCGGCCCTGCTGGCGATCGGCGTGATCGCGCTGCCCGTGTGGATGGTGCTGACCGTCCCGCAGCGCTCGGCTAACGCGCTGTGGGCCAGCCTGCGGCGATCGAAACTGATCAGCCTGTGCGTGGTGCTGGGTATGGCGATCGCGCTTTCTCTGCTGGTCGTCGCGGTCATCGGGTCGCGGGCCGCTGCCGAGGCCGCCTTGCCGCTCATCGCATTGCCGGTACTGATCGTCTTCGCGCTGCGCCTGGTCGCGGATTTCGTGGGTTAGTCCTCGATCGGGTGCCGTTTGAGGAAGTCGTCGATCAGGGCATTGACCTCTTCGGGGCGCTCCAGCGCCGCGAGATGCCCCGTGTTCTCCATGATCACCAATTCGGCGCCGGGAATCGCCTCGGCCATGAGCTCGGTCTCGGCGACCGGAAAGGTTGGGTCCTCGCGTCCCGCGATCACCAGAATCGGTGTGGTGATGCGACCCAACAGCTCGCGTTGATCGGGTCGTGCCGGAACAACGCTGTTGACCGCCCAGTACACCGAATCGACCCTGAGATCGCGCAGTTCCGCGCGGATGGACTGCTCGACGTGCGGGCGCTCGCGCATGATGGTGGGCCCGACGAAGGCCTTGACGGCACGGGTGGTGAGCGGCTCACGGAATCGGCCGAGAATCCGGACAATCTCGGTGAGCAGCCGAAACTCGACCCGTTGGCGCATGCTTGCCCGCGACGCGGTGGCGTTCATCAGCACCGACGCTCCCGCTCTGTGTGGGTACATGGCCGTGAAGGTCCCCCCGATCATCCCGCCCCAAGAATTGCCGACGACGTGGGCGCGCTCGATACCGAGGGAGTCGAGGATCTGTGTGATGGCATGTGCGCAGTCCTCGAAGCGGAACATCCGGGTGAGCGACTGGCTGTCGCCGTGGCCGGGCGGGTCGACCAGGATCACGGTGTAGCGGTCGGCGAAGTATTCGGCCTGGGCGGCCCACATCGATCCCGTCATCAAGAGGCTGGGCCAAAAGAGGATGACGGGTCCTTCGCCTCCGATCCGCACATGCAGCCCACCGAGGCAGCTCTGGAGGTATCGGTCCTGCAATGCGGCGCTGCCCATGCGCAGCAGGCTAGCGGCTGTGGACGATTGACAGGGAAGATCTACAGAATGTGGACATGATCGCCGCCAGGTTGCTACCGCCAGTGCTGCTCATCTGTTCGAACATCTTCATGACGTTCGCCTGGTACGGACATCTCAAATTCAAGGACCACCCGCTATGGGTGGTGGTGCTCGTGAGCTGGCTCATCGCGTTCTTCGAGTACTGCCTGGCGGTGCCTGCGAATCGCCTTGGCAGCGAGGTATATTCCGGCGCCGAACTCAAGGCGATGCAAGAGGTCATCACCTTGACCGTGTTCCTGGGCTTCGCCGTCTGGTACCTGGGCGAGAAGCTCACCCTCAACCACTTCATCGGCTTCACGCTCATCGCGGCTGGGGCCTACTTCGTCATCAATGGGCCCCTTGGCTGAAACCTTTTCTTGACTCAGTCTAGAAAATGGGCATACTGGGGTGGTGACCGCAGTACGGCCCCCCGCCCCCGGCGCAGGCACGCGCCGGGCGGGACTGCGGGTCACGGCGCCGTCTATCGCGGTGCTTGATGTGCTTGGTGCGCAACAATATTCGACTGCGGAGCAGTCGCAGCCCAGGTGCGTACCGGGCTTATCTGGTGGTCGACGAGGTGGAAGTCGCCTTCGGGGACGTCTGTCCCCGGTGTCAGTCCAAGTAGTCCGCTAACGGAGAGGTTTTCTCATGTCCAACCGCACCACAACGAATACCGGAATCGCGGTCGAGAGTGACGACGAGTCGCTGACCGCGGGTACGCAGGGCCCGGTGTTGCTGCATGACCATTACCTGATCGAGAAGCTTGCCCAGTTCAACCGGGAGCGGGTTCCCGAGCGCATCGTGCACGCCAAGGGCGCCGGGGCATACGGGGAGCTCGTGATCACCGCCGACGTCTCGAAGTACACCAAGGCGAAGTTGTTCCAGCCCGGAGCAAAAACCGAATCTTTGGCTCGCTTTTCGACTGTCGCCGGGGAGCAGGGCAGCCCCGATAGCTGGCGCGATCCGCGCGGATTCGCGGTCAAGTTCTACACCGAAGACGGCAACTACGATCTCGTCGGCAACAACACTCCGGTGTTTTTCATCCGCGATGCCATTAAATTCCCGGACTTCATCCGTTCGCAGAAACGGCTGCCCGGTTCCGGGTTGCGTGACCACAACATGCAGTGGGATTTCTGGACGCTACGGCCCGAGACTGCGCATCAGGTCACCTGGCTGATGGGGGATCGCGGCATTCCGAAGACGTACCGGCACATGAACGGCTACGGCTCGCACACCTACCAGTGGATCAATGCCGAGGGCGAGCGCTTCTGGGTCAAATACCACTTCAAGACGGACCAGGGCCATGATTTCCTCACGCAGCAAGAAGCGGATGAGCTTGCGGGCTCGGACGCCGACGCGCATCGCCGCGATCTGTGGAATGCGATCGAGGACGGCAACTTCCCGAGCTGGACCCTGCACGTACAGGTCATGCCGGTGGACGAAGCGGCGGGATATCGGTTCAATCCCTTTGATCTGACCAAGGTTTGGTCAAAGAAGGACTACCCGCTGATCGAGGTCGGCAAGTGGACGCTCAACCGCAACCCGCGCAACTACTTCGTGGAAATTGAGCAGGCGGCGTTCGAGCCTTCGAATATCGTGCCCGGGATCGGTTTTTCGCCGGACAAGATGCTGCTGGGCCGGGTGTTCGCCTATGCGGACGCACACCGATACCGCATCGGCACCAACTATGCGCAGCTGCCGCCGAATGCGCCGCGCGCCGCAACGGTGAACTCCTATTCCAAGGAGGGGCCGATGCGCTACCACTTCAACGATCCGGAAGTTCCCGTCTACGCGCCCAATTCCTTTGGCGGCCCGCACGCCGATCCAGAAGCTGCCGGTGACGGCGGCGTGTGGGAGTTCGACGGTACGGCAGTGCGCGCCGGGTACATCCAGCATGCGGAGGACGGCGACTTCGTGCAGGCGGGAACGTTGGTGCGTGAGGTGCTCGACGACGAGCAGCGTGCGCGACTGGCGGGCAATATCGTCGGACACGTGTTGGACGGAGTCTCCGAGCCCGTGTTGTCCAGGGTCTTCGAGTACTGGAAGAACGTGGACCCCGAGCTGGGTAAGGCGGTTGAAGAGGGAGTTCGCGCAGGTCTGGACGCCAAGTAGTCGGAGTGCGGTGAGGTGCCGGTTCCTTCGTTGGGGGACCGGCGTCTTCCGTATGCTCGTTGCATGTCCTACGGCGTACGTGTGCTCCTCGCGGCAGTTTCGGCGGTCGCATTGGCTTTGGCGCCCGAGGCGCATGCGATAGGCCCAGAGGTCATCGGCAGTGTCCTGCAGGAGCCGGCGGCGCTCAGCAGAATAGTCGGGATTGAGCTACAAGCCTCCCGAACGCTCAAGGCGCCGTCCACGGCCGTTCGGGTGAGCGAGCCCAGCTGTGTGGACTTCGCCGATGTCGGGCTATCCCAGGTCTTCAACGGAAATGAGGGAACACTCGTCGCCTACCAGGGCACGTCGTCCCAGAAGTCTGCCTCGGACGCGCGGTATTCGGTGAAACAGGCTGTGGGGGTGTTCAACAGCTCGATGGCGGCGGTCGATCCAGTGGTGGCGTTGCTGTTCATGTCGGACTGTTACGGGCATCCGATCAAGGTCACCGATGATCAAGGTACAACGGACACTTGGACATTCACGCAGGGAAGCTCCGGTGACGGTGGAGCAGGCTGGTCGATGACCAATAGTGCCAACGACCGTACCTGCTATATCGAGATGCGGGCGCGACAAGAGGTCATGTTCCAGGTGAAGGTGTGCTCGCCCCGCGACGCAGAGCGCGCTGCGACGCGTATTGCCGATGCGATGGAGGCTGGTGTGTGATGAGGACTGCCCGGACTGTGCTGACCTCGGTGGCGGCAGCCGCCTTTGGTCTGACAGCGACCCCGGCGGCGGGCGCGGTTCCGTCGGACCCGGGCGTCGTCAACTATGCGGTCCTCGCACGCGGATCGGTAAGCAATGTCATCGGCGCACAACTTGGTTCGCATAGCGAGTTCACGCAGCCGTTCCAGGCGTTCTCGGTGGACGTTCCGGACTGCAACAACTGGTCCGATATCGGCCTCGACGAGGTGTACGCGGATCCGGACCTGGCATCGTTCCGTGGGGCGACAACACAAGATTCCGCCACAGACGCAACACATTTGGTAAAACAGGCGATCGGGGTGTTCGCCAATAGCGACGCCGCCGACCGGGCCTACCATCGGGTGGTGGACCGCACCCGGGGATGCTCCGGACAGACGGCCACCTTGATACTGGACGACGGCCGGCGTGAGGTGTGGACATTCACCGGCCCGGCTGCCGGCGCCACGGATGCGGCCTGGATGAAGGAGGAGGCCGGCGTCGACCGCCGCTGCTTCAACCAGACCCGGCGGCGCGAGAACGTGCTACTGCAGGCCAAGGTCTGTCAGCCGGGTAATGGCAGCCTCGCCGTCAATGTGCTGGCCAACACCATGCAGAACGGCCTGGGTCAGTAAGGGGTAGCTATGGGGGGATTGCTTCTTTTTCTGGGGTTGATCGTCGTCCCGTTTTTGTTGTGGTCGATTTTTGATCCGAAGAGCCAGTGGCAGGTGCTGTCTTCCTGGAAATACCGGAACCCCGAAGCCAACGAGCCCAGCGAGGCCGCCTACGCGATGATGCGGATCGGTGGCGCGGTGGGCCTGGTCGTGCTGGTGGTGGTCGGGTACAAGATGGTGCAGGCGGACCGCAAGTATCGAGAGCTGACGCCGCCGGCCAGCTCTGCGTCGATCACAAGCCCGCTGGATAGTCGAGCGTGCGGATCGTGTCGACATCCGGCCGGAAAACGACACGATCCGCACACTCGATCGGTCTCTACACCGACGCCGCTGCCTCGTTGAGCTCGTTGAGCGTGTTGGTGGCTTCCAAGTACTCCTGCACCCAGCGCTCGATGACGGCCGCCGACTTCTCGACCTTGGTGAACTGCCCCACGACCTGACCGATCGGGTTGAACGCGACATCGATCGTTTGATCGGGGAACTTGTGCGTGGCGGCCACCGCCATGCCGGACACCATGTACTGCAACGGCATTCCCAGCGGCTCGGGGTTGCCTTCAGTCTGCCAGGCCTCGGTCCAGTCGTTTTTGAGCATGCGACAGGGCTTGCCGGTGAACGAGCGGCTGCGCACGGTGTCGCGGCTGGTGGCCTTGACGTAGGTCTCCTGCTGCACGGCGGTGTTCTCGGCCTCTTCAACCATCAGCCACTGGGAGCCGCTCCAGGCCCCCTGCGCGCCCATGGCCAGCGCTGCGGCGATCTGATAGCCGCTGCCGATGCCCCCGGCAGCCAACACCGGCACGGGGGCGATCTCCTTGACCACCTGCGGCCACAGCACGATCGAGCCGACCTCCCCGCAGTGGCCGCCGCCCTCGCCGCCCTGGGCGATGACGATGTCCACGCCGGCGTCGGCATGCTTGCGGGCCTGCTTGGGCGAGCCGCACAGCGCCGCGACCTTACGGCCGGCGTCGTGGATGTGCTTGATCATGTCGGCCGGGGGCGTGCCCAGTGCGTTGGCGATCAGCGTCATCTTGGGGTGGCGGAGCGCGATCTCGACCTGGGGTGTCGCGGTGGCCTCCGTCCAGCCCAGCAGCTGCAAGGCGTTGTCGTTACCCTCCTCGACCGGCACGCCGTGGTCTGCCAGCAGCTTGCGGCCGAAGTCCAGGTGTTCCTGCGGAACCATCGACTGGAGCATCTTGGTGAGCTCCTCGGCAGACATGTTCGCGTCCATGCCCTCGTATTTATTGGGGATGACGATGTCGACGCCGTACGGGTGATCGCCGATGTGCTCATCGATCCAGTTCAGCTCGATCTCGAGCTGCTCCGGGGTGAATCCGACGGCGCCCAGGACGCCGAAGCCTCCGGCTTTACTTACCGCGACGACAACATCGCGGCAGTGGGTGAAGGCGAAAATCGGGAACTCGATGCCGAGTTCGTCGCAGATGGGGGTGTGCATGGCCACTCCTTGGGTGGGTGGTGGGAACGGGTCAGTGGGCGTCCTAAAACTGGAACGTGTTCTAGTTTAGATCAGGTCCTGCGCACGCGGGCGGCGGCTTCCCTACACTCACGCTGACCTAATCGCACGAGCCGGGAGTAGCCAGCGCATGTTTCCGCATATGGGAGTGCCGGACGCGGCCAATACGGCCTGGGTGTTGACGAGTGCCGCGCTGGTGCTCCTGATGACCCCGGCACTGGCCTTCTTCTACGGCGGCATGGTGCGCGCCAAGAGCGTGCTCAACATGATGATGATGTGCTTTTCGGCCGTCGCCGTGGTGTGGCTGCTCTGGGTGATCTTCGGATATTCGATGGCGTTCGGAACCGATATCGGCGGTGGACTGCTCGGTGATCCGTTCCAGTTCGCCGGGCTGCAACATTTGTTCGAGGGCGACTACAAGGCACCCTCGGTTCCGTTGTGGGGGCCGACGAATATCCCGGCGCTGGTGTTCGTCATGTTCCAGGCCGGGTTCGCGATGGTGACGGTAGCGCTCATCGCGGGCGCAGTGGCCGACCGTATGCGCTTCCTGCCGTGGATAGCCTTCACCGCGTTGTGGGCCACGCTGGTGTATTTCCCGGTCGCGCACTGGATATTCGCGGTCGAAGGCACCACTGCGGACAAGGGCGGATGGCTTGCCAACCTCGGTGTGCTCGATTTCGCCGGTGGCACCGCGGTGGAGATCAACTCGGGTGCTGCGGGCTTGGCGCTGGCCATTGTCCTGGGTAAGCGGCGCGGGTGGCCGCGTGAGGCGATGCGCCCGCATAACCTGCCCGCCGTCATGCTGGGAGCCGGGCTGTTGTGGTTCGGCTGGTTCGGCTTCAACGCCGGATCGGCGTTGGCGGCCGACGGCACCGCAGCGCTTGTCATTGCCAACACCCTTGGGGCGGGGGCGATATCGATGGCCAGCTGGCTGTTGGTGGAGAAGGTCCGGCATGGCAAGCCGACCTCGTTTGGCGCCGCATCGGGTGTGGTCGCGGGCCTGGTGGCCATCACTCCCTCGTGCGCGGCGGTCACCCCGATCGGTGCGCTGATTATCGGTGCCGTGACCGGTGCCGTCAGCTCACTTGCCATCGAGCTGAAATACCGTTTGGGATATGACGATTCGCTCGACGTAGTGGGCGTGCACCTGGTGGGTGGCGTGGTCGGCACGTTGATGATCGGCGTCGTCGGCAGCGCCGCGGCGCCTGCTGGTGTCAACGGGCTGCTGTACGGTGGCGGGCTGCATCAGTTCTGGTTGCAGCTTGTCGGCGTCGTCACGGTGCTTGTCTACTCGGTCGCGGTCACCGGACTCATCGGCCTGGGCTTACGTCATTCCCTGGGTATCCGGTCGCATCCGCAGCACGAGTCGGATGGGCTCGATGACGCCGAGCACGCGGAGTCGGCGTATGAGCTGGCCACCACGCGCGGCGGCGGTCTTATCAACCCTGGACGTTGAACCTGCCGATCCCGGGTATGAAACGTCCAACTCGCGCTCCGTATTCGCGATAGGTGGTGCCGTGCGCCGCTAATAGATAGGGCTCCTCGACGTCGCGTACCTGCAGCTCGATGGATGCCACCAAGAGTGCAAATCCGCTGAGGGCCAGCGGGTTAGGTGTCATCAGCGCGGACCCGGCAGCGAATGTCAACATCGCGGTGAAGATCGGGTTCCGCACCCAGCCGAAGACGCCGGTACTCACCAGTGCGGTGGTCTCTCGGGTATCGACGCCCACCCGCCAGGATTCGCCCATTGCTCGTTGCGCCCAGACCGTCGCGATGATTCCGCCCACCGCGAGCACGGTTCCGGCCGCCTGGGTTGGTCGGTTGTCAAGGGCGGCAAGGGCAGCGGCGACCCCGGACAATTGAGCCAAGGGTGCGAGCAGTGCCATCGCTATTGCCGCGCTGAATCCCACGCCTGCCAGCCATTCGCGTGAACCAGGGCGGCCGTGGAATCCGCGGAAGCCGGTGGATCCGGTCGTGCGCCACTGCCGGTAGCTCTTCCAGCCGAATCCTGCGGCGATGAAGACCACGTACAGGGCGAGTGCTGCCACAGCCATGGGGCATCCTCTCTATTAATGCATACATTCGCATAGAACAATATTCGAGGCGGGGTGTCAACACCGGTGCGGCATGGGTGCGGGGCTTACCCGACTAGCGGGACCACAGCCGCCACATGTGTGTGGCGGCGTCATATCTACGCGCCCGCTGTGCGGCCTCCACCGCGGCCATGCCCCCGGTCAGCTCGTAGAAGAACAGCAGCGCAACGAGAAATGCGACATGCCCATCGGGTGCTTCTTGCGGCGCGAAGTAGCCGACCGCACCTGCGTCCAGGAATGCTTCCGCGAGTTCGGGTCTCCCTGTTTCACATCCGATGGAAACCACGAAACTCCCGGGAAGCCGTAGGTGCCGGCGTACTTCGTCAGGACCCAGTAATCCATTGAACGGCTGATCGGAGGCGATCGGCTCGCCGAGCTCGGGGAGCAGGATCCGGCCTTCGTCGCCGTGGCAGCCAAGGACCACAAATGGGGCGACAGTTCGGTCGCTTCCTAGCGCAGTGACGATGTGGCGGGGTTGTCCGACCGGGTGGTAATGCACCCTGATCCCGAACTCCTCCAGCGCATCCCGTAGTGGCCGGGAAGACGAATCGTCGATGTTGACGAGGTCCACCTCGGTCCACGTCAGGGCGCCTGCGACAACGTCATCGATTCGGGACTGTGACACGGGTGGCAGCCTAAACGCCGATTTGTAAGCCGGCCACCGAGTTTTATCTGGGGGATTCCGCCGAAAGACAGTGCGATAGAGCACTTCTTGGCAATCCGTGTGTCCCCCGGAAGCCCTCATCTAGGCTCCTGCAGTTATGAGGACTGTTTTGGGGGTGGCGTCGTACCTTTGCGTGCTGGCGATGACAGTGGCGTCCGCGGGCACCGCCTCGGCGAATCCAGATGAGCTGCCTGTGCAGACAGAGGCGTTGTCCAGCCTGATGCTCGAGCCCGGGGACGTGGCACCCGTCATGGGGGCCGGCATGTACGTGGCCGGAGATTGGGCCGCGTTGGTATCGGATCGGACCGACAGGCCCGAATGCGGCAGCGTGGTACTCGCGTCGGGCGCGAGCTATGAATCGTCCAATTATCTGTCCGGGCGGTACCGGTCATTGATCGACAGCCCCAACTGGACGCGGCTGGTCGACCAGAGCATGGTGATTTTTCCCGAGTGGTCGGATGCCACGGACTTCGCGCTCGCCGAGGCCGATCGCTGGCGCGCTTGCGAGAACCAGCGAGTCACGTCGCTCTTGCCGCAACCCGACGGAAGCACGCGTCGCGAGTGGGTGCAGCTCCGCAAGATCGTCCAGGTCCAGGAGGTTCTGGTGGTCGGCTACACGTGGCCGACGGATTTCGGTGGAGTCATATATTGCCAGCACGCGCTGGCGCCGTTGCGAAATGTGGCTATCGACGTGCGGGCTTGCGCGGAACGGGACGGCAGCCGCGCCCTCGATCTCATCCTAGGGCTGCTGCCCCGCGTGGCCCGGGCATAGCCATACGGAAGGCGCTGTCACCAAACTGGTCTCGGGTAGCCTCGGACGGGTGGCCGATGGAGGCGGCATCCTTGTCTGTGGCGAGACGCTCGTCGATCTGGTCCCGGTTGCCGGCGGGTTGCGGCGCCCGGTACCCGGTGGCGGTCCGTATAACACCGCGATCGCGGCGGCGAAGCTGGGTGCGCCGACCGCTCTGCTCACCCATGTGTCCCACGACGCGTTCGGTAGTCGGTGCGTGCAGGACCTTGCCGCGGCGGGAGTCGATGAGTCATTGGTGATGCGCCATGACGTTCCGACGACATTGGCCGTTGCCGACGTCGACGAACACGGAGCCGCCCGTTACCTGTTCTATTGGCAGGGAACTTCCAATGATGTTGCGATCCAATCGTTTCCAGATCCGGTGCGGACTCCGGTGGCAATCTGGGCGGGTTCGATCGCCAGCGTGCTCTGGCGTGAACGTGACGAACTGCGCGCGTGGATCGCCCGGCACTACGCGGACATCCCGCTCACATTCGATGTGAACGTTCGCCCCGCGCTCATCTCGCACCGGCAGACCTATGCCGCACGGATCGTTCCGTGGCTCTCCGTGGCGCGTGTGGCACGCGCCAGCACCGACGACTTGGAGTTCCTATATCCGGGTGTATCGGTGCGGGACGCGGTAAACGCTTGGCTCGATGCGTACCCGCGCATCGAGATCGCGGTGATCACCTGCGGTGCGGCGGGATCGCTGGCCTTCCGCAGGGGTGAACCGTCGCCCCTGCGTATCGCCGCCCACAAGGTCAGTGTCGTCGACACCGTCGGCGCCGGTGACACTTACACCGGCGCCTTCCTTGACGGGTTCTATCGGCATCGGCTCGATCTGCCCGAGGCTCTGCGTCGTGCGGCGGTGGCCGCGGCCATCACCTGCACCCGCCCCGGGGCACAGCCGCCCGATGCCACGGAGCTGGCCAACGAGCTGCGCCGTGTGACGTCCTAGGGTTCAATACACAGGAATCGGAGGGCCGATGCGAGGGGGCGAGGGGGCGAGGGGGAAGGTATGCGATCGGTGATGGGGGCATTGTCGGTGGCGCTGGGTGTCATGACCCCGGCCACCGCCACCGCCGACCCTTCGTCCAACGTGCCGCCCGCGGCCATCGACCGCCTCATGTTCAGTCAGCGGGAAGCTGAGCGGGTGATGGGCGCCGGGCTGCCCAATGTGCAACGGCAGAGCGCCACCTTCGCCTTGGACACCGATCGGCCGGACTGTGGGAGCGTCGTGTTGGCCTCGGTGTCGAGCTACGACCGGTCGCCCTACATGGCAGCCCACTCGCAGGCGCTCTGGGATCACCCGGGCTGGTTCACCCTGGTTGATCAAAGCGTGGCGGTCTTCAGCACCGACCAAGAAGCCCGCGGCTTCACGCGCAGTGAGGCCGATCGTTGGCGCACGTGCGAAAACCAGACGATCAATGTCTCCGAGCAGGCGGTCGACGGCTCCGTGTTGCAAGCAACGGTGGACATCCGGGACATCACCCAGGTCGACAATGTGCTGGCTGTCAGCTACGGAAGGAACGATTCGGCGTACGCCTTCTGCCAGCATGTGCTGCTCGGCGAACGCAATGTTGCCATCGATATCCGCACGTGTTCAACGGTTTCCAAGAGTGACGGGGAGCGGGCGTTCGAATTGATGAAGATCGTGGGTCCGCGGGTGTGGGAGGCATAGGCCATGAGAATGTCGGCAATGACGATCGTGCTGTCGGCGGCATTGGCTTGTGCCGCACCTGCTTTGGCTGAGCAAGGCTCGCCGATACCGCCCGCCGCGATCGACGATCTGATGGTCACACCGGATGAGGCGTCCTCGGTGATGAAGACGGGCTTTCCGGTGGTTGATCGGTTCAACGCGCTCTCGGCCCTCACGACGGACAGGCCGGACTGTGGCAGCGTGGTGCTGCCGTCGGTGGCCACCTACGACCGCGGGCCATACATGGCCGCGCACCAGCAGTACCTACAGGACAGCGCTCCCTGGAACGTCCAGCTTGCCCAGAGCATCGCTGTTTTCCCCACGGACGATGAGGCCCGCGACTTCGCGTCCACGGAGATGGACATGTGGTTGAAGTGTTCGAAGCACACCGTGCACGATTCCGCCCAGTGGAGGTACGCGATCGGGTCATTGCATCGGGATGACGACGCGGTAGTTGGTTCCTACGTGATGATCACGAACGATGGTGCGCGTATGTCCTGCTCCCGGCTGCTGGCCAGAGTCCGGAACACCGCCACCGACCTGCGCGCATGCTCGGCCGGACCCGAAAGCTACCAACGTCTGCTGGGGATCGCGAAGATCATCGGCCCCCGCTACGACGCCGCCTAGCAACCCACCGCGCGCCGGGGGTTCACGGATGTTTGACGGGTGGCGATATCGGTTCCTGCCTGCGCCGCCGCGAACCGGTGTAGATCCGCCATGCTCGCGGTGCTGCCCGCGATCGTGCCGTTGGGCAGCCGTGCTTCACCGCCGGCGACGGTAACCGGGAGGTCGCCCAGCTGGTAGGCCCCGTCGGGCATCCCAGCCGCGCACATCGCATCGGTGACAAGAGCGATCCGGTCGGGGCCGACCGCGGCCAGCACCGTGCGGTAGATCGCGGGATGGATGTGCACCCCGTCGGCGATCAGCTCGATGGTCACGTCCGGGCTCTCCAGAAGTGCGGGGATGGGGCCCGGCTCGCGGTGGTGGATCGGCCGCATGGCATTGAACAGGTGGGTGGCCACGGTTGCCCCTGCCGAAATCGCCTGTTGTGTCTGCTCATAGGTGGCATTGGTATGCCCCACGGCGGCCACCACTCCCCGCCCCGAGAGCATTTCGATCGCCGATATCGCGCCCGGCAGCTCGGGTGCGATGGTGACCATCTTGATGTGCCCACCCCCGGCGTCGAGCAGCCGTTCCAGCTCGCCAAGGTCCGGTTCGCGAAGCAGCCGCGGGTCGTGTGCCCCGGCATATTGTGGGGACAGCCAGGGGCCTTCGAGATGAATTCCGGCGATACCCTCTGCTCCGGTCATCTCGGCGAGCACACGCACGGCACGGAGCAGGTCATCGGGAGCCAGGGTGACCAGACTGGCCAGCAAGCCATCGGTGCCGTGTGATCGGTGCCAGGTGGCGGCAACCAGATTGGCCTCGGCGTCGCGTCCGAATGATGCGCCGCCCCCGCCGTGTACGTGCATATCGAAAAATCCGGGAGCGGTCACGGACATTTCACAGTGTCTCGGTTACCTTGGACAAACCTCTTGGCACATCCGGGTTTTCGCCGCGGCCGATCGCCAGCTGCATGGCCAGCAGTTGCAACGGAATGATGGCCAGCATGGGTGAGAGCTCCTCAAGCGTGGGTTCCAGCGTCACGCCCAGGCCCGTCGCCGCCACCGCGTCCGCCGAGCCGATGCAACAGACGTCGGCCCCACGTCCGGCCAGCCTGTGCAGCACGTCGTTCATGGCCCGGCCACCGACGCCGTCGGGCACGATGGCGATCACCGGCACCTGATGGTCGACCATTGCCAGCGGCCCGTGCAGCAGATCAGCCCCTGAGAACGCTTGAGCGGAAAGGTAACTGGTCTCCATCAGCTTGAGGGCAGCCTCGCGGGCAGTCGGATAGGAGTAGCCGCGTCCGGTGGTGACCAAGCGTGAGGCGAATCGGTAGCGAGTCGCCAGCTGTTGGACGACGGCGCTGTGCAGAATTTCTTCGCCACGCTCGGGGAGCAGCGCGGCCGCTGTATTGTCGCGACCGGCCACGTCGGTGAGCAGCAGATACAGCGCCAAGAGCTGCGCGGTGTACGACTTGGTGGCCGCGACAGCGAGTTCGGGTCCGGCCAGTACGTCTATGTGGTGTTCGGCTGCTGTCGCCAACGGGGAGCGCGCGGCGTTGGTTACCGCCACTGTGCACGCGCCTTGCTGGCGCGCCACCGTGAGCGTCTGGACCAGATCCGGTGAGCCGCCGGATTGGCTGACCCCGATGACCAGCACGCCCGAAAGATCCGGCCGTGCACCGTAGGTCGTCATGGTCGACGGCGAGGCCAGGCCCGCGGGGAGCTGCCAGATGATCTCGGTGAGGTACTTTCCGTACAACGCGGCGTGGTCGCTGGTTCCCCGTGCGACGAAGAGCACGAACCGGGGGCTGTACTCGACGATCTTCGCCGCTACCTCCGCTATCGCGGAACGCCCGTCGGAAAGTAGCCGCCCCCATACGGTTGGCTGTTGGCGAATCTCGTCGGCCATGTGCGTGCCCGCGGTCATGCGCTCTCCAATCCCTCGACATCGACCCCGGCCAGGGCCAGTGCTCCGAATACCGGTTCACGTTGCAGCACAGCAACATCCGAAACACCGGAGGTTCTTGTGCGTTCGATGATATCGGCGACCAGTCCGGGTTGGTTGACCAACAGACCACCGCCGAGCACCACCGGCAGCCCGGGCCCCAATCGTAGACAGACACCTTCGATCAGGGCGGCCAAGTCGATGGCTGTTTGCCTAGTGATCACCTGAGCGGCCTTGTCACCGGTGGCGGCGAGATCGAAAACAAGCCCCGCCATCTTGGCCCAATACCGCCGCTCGGAGTGGGCGTAGAAATGGTCGAGTAGTTGTGCGGGTTCGGTGACGCCGCATTCCGCGGCGAATTTCCGGGACAGCGCATCCGGCGCATCGCCCCGGTCGGATAGAGAAAGTGCGTGTCGGACAGCAGATCTGGAAACACCGTAGCCACTGCCGTCGTCCCCGAGGAGGTATCCCCAACCCCCGACGCGTGCCACGGCGCCGTCGGCACGTTTACCCCAGGCCACCGATCCGGTGCCGGATATCACCGCGATGCCGGCCGTCAGGCCGCCCGCGGCCAGGACCAATTGGGTGTCGTGCACGGCCGTGATCTCGGCATCGGGCGCATACGGTCGCAGCAGCCGGATCAGGGTTTGGGCGCCCTCCGCGGTATCCACACCGGCGGATCCGGCGCTCACACGAGAGATATCGCTGCGATTCAGCCGGGAAAAGATATCGGTAAAGACTGCTTTCGCCTGCTCTTCGGTGACCGACTGTAGGTTGGCGCTGCCGGCCAGTGCATCCCCGATCACCCTGCCACCCGCGACGGCCACGGCGCGGGTCTTGGACCCGCCGATGTCGATCCCCACCGTGACGCCGAACTTCACGTCTCGGGCCACGTGCCCCCGCTTTCCCAGAAGTGCCTGATTTCCTCAAGGTTGCGCCCCTTCGTTTCCGGGGCCAGCACGTGTACGAACACCAGAGCCGCCGTCGCGAGCACTCCGAACACACCGAAAGCGACCACGCCGCCGAGAGCGGTTAGCAATGTCAGGAAGTACATGGAGACAACGGCGTTGGCCACCAAATCAGATGTCAGCATGGCGCTGGCACCGTAAGAGCGCAGCCGCGCGGGGAAGCTCTCACCGGCGTACACCCACACCAGAGACCCGAAGCCAAAGGTGAAGCCCACCGCGATGAGCACGATGCCCAGGAACCCGAGGAATGTCAGCAGTCCACCGAACGAGGATCCGCCCACGGCGAAGACGCCCACCAGCAGCGCGTCGGCCACGATCATGATGCCGATTCCGATCATGAGGATGGGCCGACGGCCCATCCGGTCGATGCTCGACATGGATATGAAAACCGCGAGCAGCGCCGCTACCTGGACAAGCGCAGGGAGGCCTAGCTTGGCGAAGTATCCCGACATGCCCATGGCCTCAAAGATCCGTGGTCCGTAGTAGACAACGGCGTTGATACCCGTGATCTGGATGAAGAATCCAAGGCCAACAACGAAAAATGTTGCTCTGCGGTAGGGCGCGGTGACCATCTCCCGCAACCGGGCCCGCACCGACCCGCCGCCCTCGGCCCGCAGTGCCTCGGCGATCTCGTCCAACTCATGGTCGATGTCGACATCCCGATCGACCATGCTCAGGACCTCACGTGCGCGCGCCCGGTCACCGCGCATCATGTACCAGCGGGCGGTATCGGGGAGCTTGAGCAGCGCAATGAGCACCAGCGCCGCCGGTACGGCGGCCAGACCCAGCATCAGCCGCCAACTGCCGGTGGATGACAACGCCCAGGCGATGAGGTAGCCGGCAATGATTCCGGTCACACAGGCCAGCTGATACAGCACCAGCATCGAGCCACGGATCTTGGTGGGGGAGGACTCGGCGACGAAGACGGGTACCACCACAACCGAGACACCCACCGTCAGACCGAGTAGAAACCGTGCGGCCGCAAGGGTGTTCAGGTCGACAGCGAGAGCCGAAAGCAACGAGAAGATGCCAAACGTTGCCGCCACCAAAACCATTGATCGCTTGCGGCCGATCTTGTTGGACAGTGGCCCGCCGATGAGGGCGCCAAAGATCTCTCCGATCACCACCGCGGTGGCGGCCACCTGCTGATCGTGGGTGGAAAGGTGCAGGTCTTCGGTGAGGAACAGCAGCGCACCCGCGATATTGGAGGAGTCGTACCCGTAGATGACCCCGACTGCCGCGGCGGTCACGGCCACCATCACGCCCAAACGCGACGTCGACCGGAGGTCGGTGATCAGGCTCATTTGCGAGATCCTATGGTGACACCTGATGTCAGGAGGCTGCTTGTGAAGATCGGTGTCGTGGCTCCGGTGGAGCTCGGGGTAACCGCGGAGCCCGACAAGATCCTCGAATTCGCGCGTGCCGCAGAGCGGCTGGGGTTCAGTGAGATCTCCGTGGTGGAGCACGCGGTTGTCATCGGAGATACGCAGAGCACGTATCCCTATTCGCCGACCGGACAGTCGCATCTACCCGACGACATTGATATCCCCGATCCGTTGGAGCTGCTGTCCTTTGTCGCGGCCGCTACTACCACCCTGGGATTATCCACCGGCGTACTGGTGCTACCCGATCACCACCCCGTGGTGCTGGCCAAACGTCTGGCCACCCTGGACCGGCTCAGTCGCGGGCGGTTGCGGATCTGCGCGGGCGTCGGATGGATGCGTGAGGAGATCGAGGCGTGCGGCGGTGATTTTGACCGCCGGGGCCGCGCAGCCGACGAAGCCATCGCGGTGATGCGCGCGCTGTGGTCCACCGATGGCCCCACTAGTCACGACGGGGAGTTCTACAGCTTCCGGAACGCCTATTCCTATCCCAAACCGGTTCGACCACAGGGTGTTCCGCTCTACATCGGCGGGCACAGCAAGGCGGCGGCACGACGGGCCGGGCGCCTGGGTAGCGGATTTCAGCCGCTGGGACTGGTTGGCGACGATCTGACCGCCGCGGTGGGCGTGATGCGGGCGGCCGCCGTGGATGCGGGACGCGATCCGCGGGGCCTCGACCTGGTACTGGGCCATGGCCTGCACCGAGTGGACCAGGCGGCGCTGGATCAGGCCGCGCACGCGGGAGCCGGGCGGATGCTGCTCTCGGCCTCTCGACGTGCCACCACCCTGGAGGCGGTTCTCGAGGAGATGGCCGGGTGCGCTACCCGACTCGAACTGGGCGGTCCTCGCTGAAGACCACCACCGGTTCGCGGCGGGTGAAGACCCAACCCGTCGGCCCGCGCTGGTAGTTGTCGAGGTACCGCACCGCCATGGTGTTGTCGCGGTACTCCTTGCCGCGGAGGTAGATGTGATGCGCCATGCAGTACACCTTTCCTGCCGCGGTATCGCTGTCGATGCTCACCGTGTGTTGCCCGATGAGATGGTACGTCGCGTATAGCGGCTTGAGCGCCGCGACAATCGAATCCGCGATGGTCACGCTGCCCCGCACAACTGCCGAATCGCCCGTGCGGAGCAGGGCGGGCGGCCGCACCAACTCGGCATCCGCGGAAAACAGGGCGACCAGAGCATCGACGTCGCGGTCATCGGCCGCAGTGGCATAGCGGGCGACGAGATCTTGGATGGCGAGTCGGTCATCGGTCACGGATACAAAGCCTATGGGCCCTCCAGCTCCCAACCAACCGATCGGTTATGGTGCGGCTCATGGATATCAATGGTGTGTCTGCAATCGTCACGGGTGGCGCCTCAGGTCTTGGTGCCGCAACTGCTCGCCTGCTCGCCGCACAGGGCGCCAAGGTCGTCATCGCCGACGTCCAGGACGAAAAGGGTGAGGCTCTGGCCAAGGAACTCGGTGGCGCCTTCGTGCACACCGACGTCACCAGCGAGGCCGACGGTATTGCTGCCGTCGACGCCGCCAAGGAGCTCGGCCCGGTGCGCGTCCTCATCAACTGCGCGGGCGTCGGCTGGCCCGGCCGCACCATCGGCAAGGACGGCCAGTACGCCTCGGCGCACTCGCTGGACATCTTCTCCAAGGTCATCGGCATCAACTTGATCGGGTCGTTCAACCTGATCCGGCTGGCGGCCACCGCGATCAGCCAGGAAGAGCCGGTCGATGAGTTCGGCGAGCGTGGCGCCATCGTCAACACCGCATCCGTGGCGGCCTTCGACGGCCAGATCGGGCAGGCCGCCTACTCGGCGTCCAAGGGCGGCATCGTCGGCATGACCCTGCCGATTGCCCGCGATCTGTCGGTTGTCGGCATTCGTGTGAACACCATCGCACCCGGTCTCATCGATACCCCGATCTACGGTGAGGGCGAGTCCGCGCAACAGTTCAAGGACCGGCTGGCACCGAACGTGCTGTACCCGCAGCGCCTGGGTAACCCCGAAGAATTCGCCTCGCTGGCTCTGGAGCTGGTCACCAACAGCTACATGAACGCCGAGACAATTCGCATCGACGGTGGGGCCCGGCTCCAGCCGAAGTAGAGCAACTTGTCGGTGGCCTATGGAACATTGGAGAGATGGCCACCACGGCGACGGAGGCTGACACAGGCCGAACCCTGTCGGGGCACGACGAGGCTGCCGAGCACATCGCTCGGCAGGCCTTCGCCGACGCGCAGGTCGGTGCGGTGGGTCTGGAGCTGGAATCTCATACCGTCGAGCTGACTGCTCCGCACCGCAGAATCACCTGGAACCGGTTGCGTGAGGTCGGGGACTCGGTTCCTGACCTGCCCGGGTCCAGTGCGATTACCTTTGAGCCCGGCGGTGCCGTCGAGCTCTCCGGCCCCCCATGTTCCGACGTCTGGTCCGCCATCTCCTCGATGCGGGCCGACCACGAGATCTTGACCGCGGTGTATCGCGGTGCCGGGATCGCGCTCGCCAGTTTGGGCACCGACCCGCTGCGCAGACCCGAGCGCGTGAATCCCGGAGCCCGGTATGTGGCGATGGAGAGGCATTTCGGCGCCGCCGGATATGGCGAGACCGCGCTGCAGATGATGACCTGCACGGCGTCACTGCAGGTCAATGTGCAATCCGGGACTCCGCGCCAGTGGCGGGACAGGTTTGTCCTGGCGCAGCGGATCGGTCCGACGATGGCGGCGCTATCGGCATCCTCACCGATGCTCACCGGTCGCCCTACCGGTCGCCGGAACACCCGGCAATGGATCTGGGACAACTTGGATCCGCGGCGCTGCGCCCCCGTCGAGATCGGTGTCGACCCCACCGAATCCTGGGTCGAATATGCCCTGCGGGCGCCGGTTATGTTGGTGCGAAACAAGGATGGCGCCGACGCGGTTGTCACCCGTGTGCCCTTCCAATCCTGGGTCGACGGGACTATGCCGCTTGCGGGACGCGCCCCGACGACCGAAGACCTCGACTACCACCTGACCACATTGTTTCCCCCGGTACGGCCGCGCCGCTGGTTGGAACTGCGCTATCTGGACGCCGCACCGGACTGGTGGTGGCCCGCCCTGGCGTTTACGGCGGTCGCCGCGTTGGATGATCCGCAGGTCGCGGATATTGCGGCGGAGATAGCAGAACCGGTGGGCAACGCATGGGGCGTGGCCGCACGAATCGGCCTGGAGGATCCTGCCCTGCACGCCGCCGCGCACAGACTGGTGTCGGCCGCGTGCGCGGTGGCGCCGCCCGAGTTGGCCACCGACATGGAGTTCTTGCTCGAACGAGTCGAGCAAGGTCGATGTCCGGCAGATGATTTCATCGACAATGTCACAGAATACGGTGTGGAGAAGGCCTTTTCGGGGGCAATCGGATGAGTCGTGATGAGTTGGCGCGCGACCTTGAGGCGGCGCGGATGCGGACGCTGACGATTACCGACCACGACGACGCCGAGTTGCATCGCCAATACGACCCGCTGATGAGTCCGTTGGTGTGGGACTTGGCGCATATCGGGCAGCAAGAAGAGCTGTGGCTGCTGCGCGGCGGAGATCCCCGCAGGCCGGGGATGCTGCCCGGTGAGATCGAGTCTCTGTATGACGCATTCCGTCATACCCGGGCCAGCAGAGTGCAGCTACCGCTGTTGTCGCCGGCGCAGGCGCGCGCCTTCTGTCATGAGGTACGGGGCCGGGTCTTGGACAGGCTTGAGGCGCTGCCTTCCGACGGTTCGGCCCGGGCAGAAGAGTTCGTGTACGCGATGGTGCTGAGCCATGAACACCAACATGACGAAACTATGATGCAGGCCTTATCGATTCGCCATGGGGCCGCGCTGCTGGAGGCCGTCGACCCGGTGCCGCCGGGGCGGCCCGGTGTCGCGGGAACCTCGGTGCTGGTACCGGAGGGGCCGTTCGTGCTGGGCGTCGACGCCGTTGACGAGCCGTTCTCGCTGGACAACGAACGGCCGGCACATGTGGTGCATCTCAGGGGTTTCCGCATCGGCACGGTCCCGGTAACCAATGCCGAGTGGTTGGCATTCATGGCAGACGGCGGATATCGCCGTCAGGAACTTTGGACCGAGATCGGGTGGGCGCATCGGTGTGCCGAAGCACTGACGGCGCCCAAGTTCTGGAACCAAGGCGGCACGCTCACCCGTTTCGGGCGCGAGCTACAGATCGTGCCCGACGAACCGGTACAACATGTCACCTTTCACGAGGCGCAGGCCTACGCATCCTGGGCCGGGGCCCGGTTGCCGACAGAGGCCGAGTGGGAGAAGGCGTGCGTGTGGGATCCGGAAATCGGTGCACGACGGCGGTTTCCGTGGGGTGCGGAGGCCCCGGCCCGTGATCGGGCCAATCTCGGCGGCGGTGCGCTGGGGCCGGCGCCGGTAGGTGCGTATCCGGAGTCCGCATCGGCCTATGGTGCTGAACAGATGCTCGGCGATGTGTGGGAGTGGACGACGTCCCCGCTGCGGCCGTGGCCTGGATTCACCCCGATGATCTATCAGCAATACAGCGAACCGTTTTTTGACGGTGACTACCGTGTGCTGCGCGGGGGTTCATGGGCAGTGGCGCGCGAGATCATGCGGCCCAGCTTCCGGAATTGGGATCACCCGGTCCGGCGCCAGATCTTCAGTGGTCTTCGTCTGGCCTGGGATATCTAGCATGTGCCGTCATCTAGGCTGGCTGGGCGCGCCGCGTTCGTTGTCTTCGCTCATGCTTGAGCCCCCGCATGGGCTTGTGGTGCAGTCATATTCACCACGACGCCAGAAACACGGACTGGTGAATGCAGACGGTTGGGGCGCCGGATTCTTCGCCGAAGGTGCGTCTCGCCGGTGGCGTAGCGCACGGCCGCTGTGGGGCGATGCGTCCTTCGCCTCGGTGGCACCGGTACTGCGGAGCGGATGTGTAGTGGCCGCGGTCCGGTCCGCCAGCGTGGGAATGCCCATCGAGGAGACGGCGGCGGCGCCTTTCACGGATGGGACATGGCTCCTGTCGCACAATGGAATAGTCGATCGGGGTGCGGTCGGCGAGGCGTTCGGTGCCGAATCGGTGGTGGACAGTGCGATCCTGGCGGCGCGGATATTCGCCTCGGGTGTGCAAAATCTGGGGGAGACGGTGCGGCAGATCGGCGCCGCGGACCCGGGCGCACGATTGAATATCTTGGCGGCCAACGGAAATGAGTTGGTGGCCACGACATGGGGTGACACCCTGTCGATTCTGGAGGCTGCCGACGGTGTCGTGGTGGCTAGCGAACCGTACGACGACGACCCGTCCTGGGTCGACATCCCGGACCGGCGACTGGTGCGGGTGCGCGATGGGAAGGTGGAAATAGAAGGATTATGACTCCGTTGCCCCCCATGACTCTCGAGAATCACCTGGCCTCCGGTGCGGCCGCAGCGGCGCTGCGGCGCGACGTGCGGCAGGGTTTGACCGCGAAGGCGAAATCGCTTCCTCCTAAATGGTTTTATGACGAGGCAGGTAGCGATCTGTTCGACGAGATCACCCGCCTCCCGGAGTACTATCCGACGCGGACCGAGGCGGGGCTGCTGCGCGCCCACGCCGCAGATATCGCGGCGGCGTGCGGTGCCGACACCCTGGTCGAGCTGGGCAGCGGCACCTCCGAGAAGACGCGGATGCTGCTGGATGCGTTGGACCCCAACACGTTCATACCGTTCGATGTGGATTCCGGGGTATTGAGGGCGGCGGGTGATGCGTTGGTCGCGGAGTATCCGGGGATGAGTGTGCGGGCTGTCTGCGGCGACTTCGAGAAGGATCTCGCGCGCATACCGCGGGAGGGGCGGCGCCTGGTGGCTTTTCTCGGATCGACGATAGGGAATCTGACTGCAGAACCACGGGCGCGCTTCCTGGCGGACGTCGCGGCGACACTGCAATCCGGTGAGATGCTGCTGTTGGGAACGGATTTGGTCAAGGACGCGGAGCGGCTGGTACGCGCCTACGACGACAGCGCGGGTGTGACCGCCGCCTTCAACCGAAACGTGCTGGCGGTGATCAACCGCGAACTGGACGCCGACTTTGATCTGGACGCGTTCGATCATGTGGCGCGGTGGAACGGCGACGAAGAACGGATGGAGATGTGGTTGCGCTCGGTACGCGATCAGCGGATCACCATCGAAGCTCTGGATTTGTCGGTAGATTTCGAGGCGGGGGAGATGATGCTGACCGAGGTGTCCTGTAAGTTCCGGCGCGAGGGTGTGGCGCGCGAACTGGCCGCCGCGGGCCTGCGACAGACACATTGGTGGACCGACGATGCCGATGATTTCGGGCTGTCGCTTGCGGTGAAGGAATGAGCCTGCGCGACCGGTGGCGGCACGCCCGTCCGCCGGTGCTGGGTGTACACCTCGATTCGGCTGCCTGCTCGCGCCAGAGTATCGAGACTCTTCGTGCGGTGGCCCAGCACGCCGAGCATGAGGCGCAGATCGGCGGATACGTCGCGCAGGAGGCGGCGACACCGGTTCTGGAGGCGGGGCGTGCCGCGGTCCGTCAGCTGACGGGTATGCCCGAGGCTCACGTGCAGTTCACCACCGGAGCGGCCGACGCACTGCGTACACTGTTGCAGGCCTGGCCCGCCGATTCCGGGCGGGTAGTTGCCTGCCTGCCGGGGGAATTCGGTCCGAATCTGATGATCATGAACCACTTTGGATTCACCCCGGTGTGGCTGCCGGTCGACGGGGATGGCCGGGCCGATGTCGACGGGATCGAGGTGTTTCTTCGGCACGAGAAGATCGACCTGCTGCATCTCACCGTCGTGGGCAGCCACCGCGGCACCGTACAGCCTGCCGCCGAGGTGGTGGCGCTGGCGCGCGCGGCCGGGGTGCCCGTCGTCGTCGACGCCGCACAGGCCCTGGGGCATATCGACTGCACGTATGGGGCGGATGCCATGTATGCACCGTCGCGTAAATGGTTGGCGGGTCCGCGCGGGGTCGGTGTGCTTGCGGTCAATCCTGTTCTTGAGCACCTGCTTCCGCAGTGGGCGGGCCATGTCGAGGCGCATGTCGCGGGCTGGGTGGGATTGTCGGTCGCGGTCGGCCAGCATTTGGCCGCGGGCCCGGGGCAGATTCAGGGGGCTTTGGCCGAACGCGGACGAGCGGCCCGAAAGATACTGGGGGAGTTGAAGGATTGGCGCGTCATCGAATCCGTCGACGAGCCCAGCGCCATCACCACGCTGGAGCCCGTCGGGGACATCGACGTTATTGCCGTGCGGGCGCGTCTTATCGAGGAACACGCGATCGTGACCACGGGGGCCGAGATGGTACGTGCACCGTTCGAGATGACCAAGCCGGTGCTGCGGGTCAGTCCGCACGTCGATGGGACCGACGAGGAGCTGGAACTGCTGGCAGGGGTGCTTGCCTCAGCTCGTCGAGTGTGACGGCACGCAGAGGATCTGGCCGAAATGTCTGCGTGGGGTTACATTCGCGTTGTTAGATCAGCTCCCAGGTGTGTACCGGTTCGTTGGAATGCATGTGCGCGCAATACTTCCGGAGCATCTCGGTGAGAGCTTGTTTGCGGTTCAGTCCGCGCCTCTCCAATGCGCTGACCGTCCGCGTCTGCCACGCGGCGCCGTTGATGCCCGACTTCGCACGTGCCTCGATGACGCCGAGATAGCGGTCACGCACTTGCGGCGCCACTCCCCAGCGCCGCAACCCCTCATGAGCCATCGGCAGCAGGTATCGCAGCGTCAATTCGTCGGCGGTGATCTCACCAACTCCGGGCCAGTAGAGCTTGGCCGACGTGCCGTGCCGCGCTCCTGACAGGAAATTGTCATGTGCGGCACTGAAAGTCATCTTTGTCCACACCGGGCGGTCATCCTCGGACAGCGACCGCAGCGCGCCGTAATAGAACGCGGCATTGGCCATCACATCGATCACCGATGGCCCGGCGGGTAGCACCCGATTTTCCACACGCAGATGCGGGGTGCCGTTGACCACGTCGTAGATCGGCCGGTTCCACCGATAGACGGTTCCGTTGTGCAGCCGCAGCTCCTGAAGCCGGGGCGCCCGCCCGGCCGCGAGTTCGGCGACAGGGTCCTCGTCGGAGATCTCGGGTAGCAGCGACGGGAAATAGAGGACGTTCTCTTCGAAGAGGTCGAAGATCGAGGTGATCCAGCGCTCGCCGAACCACACCCGCGGCCGTACTCCCTGCACCTTGAGCTCCTGTGGCCGGGTGTCGGTGGATTGGGTGAAAAGCTCGATACGCGTCTCGGCCCACAAGGACTTGCCGAAGAAGAACGGAGAGTTGGCAGCCAGCGCCAGCTGCGGCCCCGCCAGTGCCTGGGCGGCATTCCAATTGGCGGCAAAGTCGTCGGGCGCCACCTGCAGGTGCAGCTGAATGCTGGTGCACGCCGATTCCGGGGCTATGGACGGTGACCTGACGCTGAGCCGCTCCGTGCCGGCGATGTCGATTTGCATGTCCTCACCGCGGGCGGAGAACACGGCATCGTTCAGTGCCCGATACCGGGAGGAGGGGCTCATCCATGCGCCATCGAGATTTTCGGGCATCACCGTCGGCAGGATCCCGATCATCACGATATGCGCGCCGCGCTCACCGGCCCGCTGCTCGGCGGCGTTGAGGCTGGCCCGCACGTCCTCCTCAAGTTCGAGGGCCGCCGAACCCGGCAGGGCGCGGGGCGGCACATTCATCTCGATGTTGTAGGCGCCCAGCTCCGTTTGAAAGGCGGGGTCGGCGATCGAGGCGAGTACCTCGGTGTTCGTCATCGCGGGCTGATAATTGCCGTCTACGAGGTTGAACTCGATTTCCAAGCCGGTCAACGGCCGCTCGAAGTCAAACCGGGACTCGGCGAGCATCGTCTCGAACACGTCCAGACAGTTCTGCACCTTGGTGCGATAGGCCCGGCGGTGCTCACCGGTGAACTGGGTGCGCGCCACTTCGTCGCCCATGGTCATATTCTTCCCCAACCGGCGGCGTGCACCGGGTGGTTTGCTCGCACCCGGCCTCGAGGATTAGCCGAAAAAAGGTTGAAAAACATGGAACCGAATCAGCAGTAGCGCCGTCGTATCTGATCAGAGGCACATTCCGGCGATGAACCGCGCCGTCACGTGCGCGCAGGACCGGTTCCTTGGGGAGGTATCTATGAACGACACCATGAAGGCCAACGGTGCCGAGATGGCGCGGTTGGCCAGCCGGGTAGCAGGACGCGCCAAGGACGCATTTCCCGAGGTCGACTTCGAGGCGGCGGCCAACGCCGTGGCGGGCACCGAGTTCGCCGAGGTGCTGCGCGCGGTTAGCGCGGCCCTCAAGCGCGCCGGGGGCGGGGCGTCCGCGCGCATCGAGAGCATCTCGAACTTTGTTCAGAACAGCTCGGGTTCGTTGACGACCCAGGATGCCATCAACGGTCGTCAGGTAACCAGGGCCGGGGAGGTCCGGCTGTGAGACCGACAATTTCGCAGCTGCGCGCGTGGGACGTCGCCAATCTGGACGCGGCCGCCAAAGCCATCGAAGACGCCAGCAAGAACCTGGATCTGTCCATTGACGGAGTGGTCCGGGACCTGGACTCGGCCGAGTCCTTCTGGAAGGGCAAGGCCTTCCAATCCGCCTACGACCAGGCGTCGAACGAACAGTCCTCGACCAACCGGCTCTCGTTCGCGATCAGCAATGTCGCCGAGGCCGTTCGTGGCGGGCACTCGGCGCTTACTGCGGCGCGCGACAAGGTGATGTTGCTGGTGGATGAGGCAACCTCCAAGGGGCTGCACGTTGCCGACGACGGCACCGTCACCGCGCCCGAGGGCAACAGGGAGCTGCAGGCGGAGGCCCGGCGGTTGACCGACGCAATCCGGCAGGCGCTGAAATCACTGGAAGAAGCCGATCGCACCTCGTCGAACGATCTGCGTAAGGCCTCGGCGAGTGTCGATGCGGAGCACAACTCAGCCAGCACCCAGCCCGCGGCATTCATGCCTGCCAGCAGCGGAGGCGCGGCAAGCGGTTCCATGAAGGCCGGTAGCGGTGGATTCAGCGGCGGAGGTTTCGGCGGTGGCAGTGGGGGCGGCCACGGTGGCGGTTTCGGTGGTGGCCATGGTGGAGGTGGAGGTGGAGGTCACAGCGTGCCCGATGGCAGCTACTCCAATACCGGTGCCCCGTCGCTGCGCCCGTCGGGCCCATCGGTGTTCATGAATCTCGACGCCGGTCAGATGGAAGTGGCTCGCAAGATCATCGAGGAAGGCCTGCGCCGCGGGCTCTCGCCCGAGGCTATTCAAATCGCCCTGGCCACCGCACTGACAGAATCGGGTCTGCGCAGTCTCGCGAACTCCTCGGTACCCGACTCGATGATGTTCCCCAATGACGGTGTGGGACATGACCATGACTCCGTCGGGCCCTTCCAGCAGCGCCAAAGTTGGGGTGCGACAGCAGATTTGATGGATCCGACGAAGTCGGCCGGTAAGTTCTACGACCAGCTGGTCAAGGTGTCGGGCTGGCAGGACATGAGCGTTGCCCAAGCCGCGCAGTCAGTTCAGCGTTCCGCCTTCCCCGACGCCTATGCCAAGTACGAGGCACAGGCGGCCCAGATCTTCCATCAGGTCACCGGCCGATAGCCACCTGTCGACTCTCCTGACTGTGGTGCAATGTGGGCATGCCCACGCCGCGACGCACCCAGGAGGAGCGTTCGGCAGCGATGCGGGCGCGGTTGCTTGAGGCGACCATCGACTGCTTGGTCGAGTTCGGCTACTCCGGCACCACCACGTCGCGCATCGCGAGTCGCGCCGGGGCGACGCGCGGGGCCCTGATTCACCACTTCCAGTCCAAGTCGGAGCTGATGGCTGAATCGGTGCGCCACCTCGCGTTCAAGCGCACCCAGGCGGTGCTCGAAGAGCTGATGGCCATGGATCAATCGGCGGATCCGATCGAGCGGTATCTCGACGTGCTGTGGCGGATTCACCAGGGACCGTTGTTCATCGCGGTGGTGGAACTGCTTATCGCGGCACGGACCGAGCCGGATCTACGTGTGCATCTGGACCAGTTCGAAAAGATAGTGCTGCACAACCTGTCGGCGCTCAACGTGCTCGGCGACGATGACGTGGGCTCGCCGAAAGAGCGGCGTGACCTCGGCCTGCTCGCCATGGACATCATTCGTGGCCTGCTTGTCAGCAGCCTGACCGCATCCCAGGAAACCCGCGACCGCCGCTGGTCGCGCGCTAAGCACATGCTGGAGCTGCGACTTCGCGCACCCTCGCCCGAAGCATAGAAACAAACCGCACTGCAGGTAAATGTGGCCGCCGTTCCGGTCGTGTTTGACGGGCATTCATCAAGGACATCGTCCGGCGCGCGCACCCTTCGAGGCACGGACAATACATTTGTACTGGACCCTTACATTCAGGATAGAACGTATGTTACGTTGGCGAAGCCCCCATCGAAGTGTGTGCAAAAGGAGCTTGTAACCATGC
Organism: Mycobacteroides abscessus ATCC 19977; assembly: GCF_000069185.1. Classification (NCBI taxonomy): domain Bacteria; kingdom Bacillati; phylum Actinomycetota; class Actinomycetes; order Mycobacteriales; family Mycobacteriaceae; genus Mycobacteroides; species Mycobacteroides abscessus. Next base: position 374,049 of record NC_010397.1, read on the forward strand.
CCCCAAAGGGATCGTCAAAGGTTTTGGAAAAGGTCTACGTCATCGGCGTCGGGATGACGAAATTCGAGAAACCCGGACGACGTGAGGGCTGGGACTACCCGGCCATGGCCAAGGAGTCGGGCACCAATGCACTGACCGACGCCGGCATCGATTACGGCAAGGTGGAAGCCGCCTATGTCGGGTACTGCGCGGGGGAGTCCACCTCCGGCCAGCGGGCGGTGTATGAGCTCGGCATGACCGGTATCCCGGTCACCAACGTCAACAACAACTGTTCGACGGGTTCGACCGCGCTGTACAACGCCGCGCAGGCGATTCGTGGCGGGCTCGCCGACGTCACCCTGGCGCTTGGTTTCGAGAAGATGCAGCCCGGCTCGTTGGGTGCCACCTTCACCGACCGCGAGCAGCCGATGCAGCGACACATCGAGGCGCTCGCCGGGGTGTTCGATTTCGCTTTCCCGCCCGCGCCCTGGATGTTCGGCGCGGCCGGGCGTGAGCACATGCAGAAGTACGGCACCACCGCCGAGCACTTCGCCAAGATCGGCTACAAGAACCACAAGCATTCGGTGAACAACCCCTATGCCCAGTTCCAGGAGGAGTACACGCTCCAGGACATCTTGGATGCCAAGGAGATCTACGCCCCGTTGACCAAGCTGCAGTGCTCGCCCACCTCCGACGGTTCGGGTGCCGCCATCTTGGCCTCGGAGCGATTCGTCGAGCAGAACGGGCTCGGTGACCGTGCGGTGGAAATCGTCGGTCAGGCCATGACCACCGATATCCCGGGAACCCTGGAGTCCAAGTCGGCGATCACCCTGGTCGGATTCGATATGGCCAAGCTTGCGGCGCAGAAAGTGTATGAGCAGGCTCAGATTTCGGCCGATGACGTCGATGTCATCGAGCTGCACGACTGCTTCTCGGCCAACGAGCTGATCACCTACGAGGCGCTTGGGCTGTGTGCCGAGGGCGAAGGCGGCAAGCTGGTCGACAACGGCGACACCACCTACGGCGGCCGTTGGGTTGTCAACCCCTCGGGTGGCTTGATCTCCAAGGGACACCCATTGGGTGCGACGGGGCTGGCGCAGTGCGCCGAACTCACCTGGCAGCTGCGCGGCGATGCCGACAAGCGTCAGGTGGCCAGTGCGTCCCAGAAGACTGGCGTGGCGCTGCAGCACAACCTCGGCCTCGGCGGTGCCTGCGTGGTTACCGCCTACAAGCCGGCTAATCGCTGAAAGAGGCTGGCAGATAATGGCTGATACCCAGTACCCCTTCAACAACGACGGCCTGGATCAGTGGGGCGCCGAGGAGACCATCGAGGTCGACAAGGACCGCCTGATCGCCTACGCCGAAGCCACCAACGACCCGATCGAAGAACACCGCAAGGGACAAGTGGCAGCTCCGGTCTTCGCGATCGTGCCCATCTTCCAGTCCCTCGTCGGTACCACCATGAGTGTCGTTCCCTACCAGCTGATTCCGCGTGTGGTGCACGGCGAGCAGTTCTTCAAGTTCCACCGGCCCATCAAGCCGGGCGACACCCTGGTGGCCAAGTCGAAGATGACCGGCTACGAGGGCATGGAGAACGGGACTCGCGGCACGGTGTATGCCGAAACGCGGGATGCTGCTGGCGATCTGGTCAACGAGCAGTACGTCACGTTCTTCTTCCGCAAGTACGACGTGGGTGAGACGCGCGGCGAACTGGGCCCGACTTTCGTGCTGGACGAGGCGGTCAAGGTCAACTCGCCCACCGCGTCGTTGACTCAGCACGTCGATGACGACCAGACTTTCCGGTACGGGCCGGCAGCCGGCGATCCGATGCCGATTCACCTCGACAACGACGCCGCGGTGGCGGCCGGATTGCCGGGCATCATCGCGCATGGGTTGTGCACCATGGCATTTACCTCATGGGCTGCGCTGACGGAGCTGGCCGACTCGCGTACCGAACGCCTCAAAGAGCTCGCGGTGCGCTTTGCCAAGCCGGTGCTGCCGGGGCAGGACATCACCACCAATTTCTGGACCAACGGTGCGGCAGGCACCTTCTCGTACGAGACCAACGTCGGCGAGGACCTCGTCATCAAAAACGGCCACGCCGTTATCGCCTGAGACATCGCAGCTGAGACATCGCATAAGGAGAGGGAAATACATCATGGGACAACTTGACGGGCGGGTGGCGGTCATCACCGGTGCCGGGCGCGGCATCGGTCGTGAGCACGCCCTGCTCTTCGCCAAGGAAGGTGCTTCGGTGGTCGTCAACGACCTCGGTGGCGCCAATGACGGCTCCGGCTCGGATGCCGGGCCCGCACAGGAAGTGGTGGACGAGATCACCGCGGCGGGAGGCAAAGCCGTTGCGAATACCGACAACATCTCCACGTGGGCCGGCGCCTCGAACCTGGTGAACCAGGCCGTCGAGACCTTCGGGCAGCTGGATGCCGTGGTGAACAACGCGGGCATCCTCCGTGACGGTTTCATCGCCGGCCTTGAGGAAGAACAGTGGGACGCGGTTATCCAGGTCCACCTCAAGGGGCATTTCGCGGTGCTACGCCACGCCGCCGAATACTGGAAGGGGCAGGCCAAGGCCGGCGCCGATATCAAGGCCACCGTGGTGAACACGGCATCGGACTCCGGTGTGACGCTGCCGAACCCGGGCCAGGGCAACTATGGTGCCGCCAAGGCGGGCATCGCGGCCCTGTCCTGTGTCGCGGCCGCCGAACTGGAGCGCTACGGCGTCAAGGTGAATGCCATTGCGCCGGTTGCCCGCACCCGCCTCACGCTGGCGACCCCCGGTATGGGTGCCATCTTCGCGGCTCCGGTGGAGGAGGGGGCGTTCGATATGTTCAGCCCCGCGAACATATCCCCGCTGGTGGCATACCTGAGTACCGAGAAGAACCCGTGGACCGGGCAGGTCTTCAAGGTCACGGGCGGTTCGATCCAGCGGCTCAAGGGCTGGTCGGTCACCGACACCGCCGAGACCGACGGGCCGTGGAGCATCGACCTGGTGCGCGACAGCATCGAGCCCTGGAAGTAGCCAGTCGGTAGCGAATAGCCCTCCGCGCGCGGAGGGCTATTCGGCGTTTCGGGGCGTGCCCAGCGCAGCTCGCACCTAGATTCGGTGATATGCGGAACATGGGTCAACTCGCCGCGGAGTTCGTCGGCACCCTGATCTTGATCCTGTTCGGGGTGGGCGTCGTCGCGCAGGTGGTCACGGCGGGCGACGAGGATTACGGCAACCACAACTCCATCGCCTGGGCCTGGGGCATGGGAGTCACCTTCGGCATCTTCGCGGCCGGGCGGATATCCGGCGCGCATCTCAACCCGGCGGTCACGGTGGCCCTGGCCGTCTTTCGCGGATTCCCATGGAAACAGGTAATTCCATTCATCCTCGCTCAGGTCGGCGGCGCATTTGTCGCGGCGCTGCTGGTCCGGTGGAACTATGGAAGTGTGCTGGCGGCGATCGATCCCGGGCACACCATCGCGACGCAGGGCGTGTTCTCGACATTGCCGGGTAACGGCGCGCTCGACGTCAGCCTGTGGGGCGGCCTGCGTGACCAGATCATGGGCACCGCCATTCTGCTGTTTCTGATCTTCGCCATCACGGACCGGCGGAATATTCGCATGCCCGAGATATTCGCCGCGCTTTCGATCGGTGCTGTGGTCGTCGGATTGGGTATGGCATGGGGGTCCATCGCCGGGTACGCGATCAACCCGGCCCGTGACTTCGGTCCACGGCTCGCGTCCTATCTCACCGGTTTCGATACGGCCTTTCTGGACCAGCACGGTGCCCAGTACTGGTGGGTGCCGATCGTCGGGCCGTTCATCGGTGGTCTGGTGGGCGCCGCGCTATACCGGTACCTGGTCGAACCATTCCTACCCGCAGATGATCCTGTAACCCAATCACCTTCGCATACCGAGGAGTTCGCCAATGGCTGATTTCGTGGCATCGATCGACCAAGGCACTACCAGCACACGCGCCATGATCTTCAACCACAGGGGCGAGGAAGTGGGCCGCCATCAGCTGGAGCATCAGCAACTGCTGCCACGGGCGGGCTGGGTGGAACACAACCCGGTGGAGATCTGGGAGCGCACCTGGTCGGTGTTGGCCACGTCTCTCAATGTGACCGGGCTATCGGCCGGTGATCTCGCTGCCGTCGGGGTGACCAATCAGCGTGAGACCACCTTGGTGTGGAACCGCCACACTGGTAGGCCGTACTGCAATGCCATCGTGTGGCAGGACACCCGCACCGACAAGATCGCCGCGGCACTGGACCGCGACGGGCGTGGTGACATCATTCGGCGGAAGGCCGGACTACCTCCCGCCACTTACTTTTCGGGCGGGAAGCTGCAATGGATTCTGGAGAACGTCGAGGGGGTGCGGCGGGATGCGGAGAATGGTGACGCGCTCTTCGGGACGCCCGACAGCTGGGTGATCTGGAATCTCACCGGCGGTGTCCGCAGCGGGGTACATGTCACCGATGTGACAAATGCCAGTCGCACCATGTTGATGAACCTGGAGACCCTGGACTGGGATGACGAGCTGTTGTCGTTCTTTTCCATTCCGCGCCAGATGCTTCCGCCGATCAAGGCGTCGTCGCCGGTGGAGCCGTTCGGCTTCACGACGCAGCTGGGTCCGCTGGGCGGAGAGGTTCCCATCGCCGGCGATCTGGGTGATCAGCAGGCCGCGATGGTGGGGCAGGTGTGCCTGAACCCCGGCGAGGCCAAGAACACCTACGGCACCGGAAACTTCTTGCTACTCAACACCGGTGAGGAACTGGTCCATTCGAGCAATGGGCTGTTGACCACCGTCTGTTATCAATTCGGCGACAACAAGCCGGTGTATGCGCTGGAGGGATCGATCGCGGTGACGGGCTCCGCGGTGCAGTGGCTGCGCGACCAGCTGGGCATCATCAGCGGTGCCTCGCAAAGCGAGGACCTGGCGCGCCAGGTCGAGGACAACGGCGGCGTCTATTTCGTGCCGGCCTTTTCCGGGCTGTTCGCGCCGTACTGGCGATCGGATGCACGCGGCGCCATCGTGGGTCTGTCCCGGTTCAACACCAACGCGCACCTGGCGCGCGCGACACTCGAAGCCATCTGTTACCAGAGCCGGGAAGTGGTCGAGGCCATGGAGGCGGACTCGGGTGTGCGGATGGAGGTGCTCAAGGTCGATGGCGGTATCACCGCCAACAAGCTCTGCATGCAGATCCAAGCCGACACCCTGGGTGTGGACGTCGTCAAACCCGTTGTCGCCGAGACTACTGCGCTGGGCGCGGCGTACGCGGCGGGCTTGGCCGTGGGTTTCTGGAAGGACGCCGACGACCTGCGGCGCAACTGGCAGGAAGACGAACGCTGGAGCTCGTCGATCACGGACGAGAAGCGCGCCGAGGGTTTCGCGGGCTGGAAGAAAGCCGTGCAGCGCACGCTGGACGGGGTGGACGTCTAAAGCAGTGTGCCGAGTGTCGGCTTTTCGGACAGTTCTCGAACTGTCGCCCGAAAAGCCGACACTCGACGGCGTTGAGCTAGTCGGTTTCACCCAAGATGCCGTAGATCTGCTTGCGTGCAGAATTTACGATCTCGATGATCCGCTGCTGTTGTTCGGGCGAGGCGGCGTGCGCCGACTGCGCGACGGCGCCCATCAGCTGGCCGAGGGCTGAACGAAGATCGAGCACCGACGGGTCGGCGTCTTCGTTGATCTTCTCCCAGGGCGGGGTGTCCAGCTTCTCCGCTGCAGCCGTGCCTTCTTCGGTCAGCTCGAACTGCTTGCGGCTACTGCCGCCTTCGGTCTCGGTGATGAGTCCCTCGTCGACGAGCAGTTGCAGGGTCGGGTACACCGAACCGGGGCTCGGCCGCCAGATGTTGTTACTGCGCTCGGCGATCTCACGAATCATCTCGTAGCCGTGCATGGGGCGCTCGGCGAGCAGTGCCAAGATCGCGGCCCGGACATCGCCACGCTGGCCACGCCCCCGCCCGCGTCCGCGAGGTTGTTCACCGAAACCGAAGCCGAATCCCGGGCCGAAGCCACGCCCGAATCCCGGCCCGAAGCCACGGTCCATGAAGGCGCCGGGGCCGCGACGGCCCGCCCACGCCTGCTCGTGAAACTCGCCGCGAGGATCGCATTCGTGCCGGCGGCTGCCGTGGCGACGGCCCCGCAGGCCCGGTCCGCGACCGGTGGGGTCAAAACCGAATCCAAAACCAAATGGTGTGTCGGGCCGAAACTGTTCGGCCCTTTCTTCATGGGAAGTCATGTGTCTCTCCTTGAGTACTGGGGAGGGCTAGTTCGCCTCTCGATAGATAACGATATATCGGAATCGATCGTGATGCAACGAAAACTTTCGACACTGATTCACGGACATTTGGGGCCCCCTCCCAGCTAGCCGCCGTAGGGTGACCGCCATGACGGTGAAGTGGCTGGATAAGCCCGAGGATCACGACTACCAAGCGGCCACGGATTACCTGACGCTCGTCGGTGAGGCGGATCTGGTGAAGCGGACGGTGAAGGCGCTGCGCAATGCGACGCTGGAGTATCGCAAGGCCAAGGACATCTTGCGGGCGGCACGCCTGGAGATGCTGCCCAAGACAAATGCCCATGTGGCCCGTGACCTGGCGAAGATAGCCAAGGACAAGGCGCTGTCGCCGATCCTGCTGGTGCGCGGCGACGCGCGCAGCGGAGCCCGCCTGGAAATCGCCGATGGTTATCACCGGGTGTGCGCCAGCTATATATCCGACGAAAACACTGACATTCCTTGCCATCTCGTCTCGTGGCAGTAGTTCCATGAGTGGATTTGGATTCCCGACCCTGGCGATTGTCGTTATTGTCGGGATGATCGGGCCGCTGCTCGCGCTCAACACGCGACTGCGGATTCCAGTCGTCATCGGGGAACTGCTCGCTGGAATTGTCATCGGACGCACCGGGTTCGGTTGGATCGACGCCTTTGACCCGACCTTCAAAATGTTCGCCGACGTGGGGTTCGCGCTGGTCATGTTCGTGGCGGGCACCCATGTTCCGGTGCGTGACAAGACCATGCGGGCATCGCTACCTCAGGCGGCGCTGCGCGCGATCGTGGTCGGTGCGGTGGCCGCGGTGCTGGGTGTGCTGTTGGCCAACGTGTTCCATACCGGGCATGCACCGCTGTACGCGGTCCTCATCGCCTCCTCGTCGGCGGCGCTGGTGCTGCCGGTCATTGACTCGCTGGGACTCGGCGGCCCCAAGGTGCTGATCACCACCGCGCAGGTGGCCATTGCCGATACTGCCTCGATTATCTTGTTGCCGTTGGTTATCGACCTCAAACATGCGCCGCGCGCGGCGGTCGGCGCGGTCGCCGTGGCCGCCTGCGCGGGCATCGTCTTCGTGATCCTGCATGCGTTGGATCAGGCCGGGAAGCTGGATCGGTTCCACGACTACTCGAAACAACGCCGCGTCGCGATGGAACTGCGCATCAGCCTGGCCATCGTCTTCGGCCTCGCCGCCCTGGCCGTGGAAACCCACGTCTCGATCATGCTGGCGGGTTTCGCGCTCGGTCTGGTCGTAGCCGGTATCGGGGAACCACGCCGCCTTGCCAAGCAGCTCTTCGGTTTCACCGAAGGTTTCTTCTCGCCCCTGTTCTTCGTGTGGCTGGGGGCGTCGCTACACGTGCGCGAGCTCGGTGAAAATCCCAAGCTCATCCTGCTGGGTGTCGGTTTGGGTGTCGCGGCGGTGCTGGCCCATCTGGTTGTACGGATCTTTGGTCAGCCGCTACCGCTGGGCGCGTTGGCGGCTGCCCAGCTGGGGGTGCCCATCGCCGCGGCGGCGATCGGTGAACAGCAGCAGTCACTGATTCACGGCGAGGCTTCCGCGCTCATTCTCGGTGCGTTGGTCACGATTGCCGCGGCGACGGTCGGTGGCTCGCTGTATGCGAAGACGTCCCAGGGCAATCAGCCGGGCGTGGCGAAACCCGAACGTCCCGTGGACGATTCGGAAGGCTCCGGTGCCGGTGGTGGTGCGGAGGGCGCCGGTGGTGGTGTCGCCGGATAGTCCGGTCGCATCTGTGCCAACGCGCGTCGGTGCCGCTCGGCCAGCACCGCGGCGAGCATGAACTGAGGCGGCGTGCCGGGCGGCGGTGGCGGCGCGATGCTGGCGAGCACGTCGGTGGAGATCTGGTAGAGCATCTGGTCTCGAGTGTGCGGTGCCAACTGCCCCGCGCGGTTGAGGAACTGACGGGCCAGATCGGCCTGGTCGCTCGTCAGCCCGGACAGCTGCAGGCTCTGAGCCCACTGGGCCAGCTGCGGCGGCATCATCGGCGGCGGAGGAAGTTTGGGGCCGCGCTCGCTGATCACCATGGTGCCCGCGAAGATGTCGCCGAGCCGCTTGCCCTTGGTCGAGGCCAGGCTGGCGATGACCGCCGGCGCACCCATGAACATGAAAATCTCCACCACGGCGGACAGGGCACGGATGACGGCCTGCCGCAGGCGCTCCGGGCCACCGTCGTCGGACACCACGCGTAACCCCATGGCCATCTTGCCCAGTGAGCGGCCCCGGGTGGCCATTTCCCAAATAACCGGATAGCCCACCAGGGCCAGCACCGAATAGACGATGCTCAGCGCACCGGTCAGGGCCGCGTCGAACTGAGAGAGCGAGAACGCGACCACGAAGATGCCGCCGTACAGCACGATCATCTGGACAAAGATGTCGATGAACGCGGACACCACTCGCACCGGAAGCTGGGCCACCTTGACGTCCAGGACAACCGCATCGCCCGTCACCAACTCCGACATCACTCGAGACTACTAGTATTTGCCAGATGGACGTGGACGCATTCGTCGCCACCCACCGGGGGACATGGGATCGGTTGGAAGAGCTGCTCAAGCGCAGGCAGCGGCTGAGCGGTCCCGAGATCGATGAGCTGGTCGACCTGTACCAAAAGGTGTCGACTCAGCTGTCCACGGTGCGGTCGGCCTCGGGCGATCCGGCGTTGGTCGGACGGCTCTCGACGTTGGTTGCCCGGGCGCGCTCGGCGGTCACCGGTGAGCATGCCCCGCTGTGGCGTCACTTCATCCATTTCTGGACGGTGTCCTTTCCTGTTGTCGCCTATCGCAGTTGGCGCTGGTGGCTTGGTGCGACGCTCGGCTCGATGGCGGTGGCCGTGGCCGTCGGTGTCTGGGTGATGCATTCACCGGAGCTGCAATCGGTGATCGGGACACCCGATGAGATCGCGCACCTGGTCAACGAGGACTTCGAAAACTATTACAGCGAGCACCCCGCCGCAGCCTTCGCGCTGCACGTGTGGATCAACAACTCCTGGGTGGCGGCCCAGTGCATCATCTTCGCCATATTGCTGGGCCTTCCGATCCCGTACGTCTTGTTCATGAACGCGGCGAACGTGGGCGTGGCAGGTGGGCTGATGATCGCGGCGGGACGTGGCGACGTGTTCTTCGGCCTGATCCTTCCGCACGGCCTGTTGGAACTGACCGCCGTGTTCCTGGCCGCAGGTGCCGGAATGCGACTGGGATGGAAGGTGATCGATCCCGGCGACCGGCCGCGCGCTCAGGTGCTCGCCGAGCAGGGGCGCGCAGTCATGTCGGTCGCAGGCGGCCTGGTGGCGGTACTGCTGGTCAGCGGTCTCATCGAGGCGCTGGTCACCCCGTCCCCGCTACCGACCTTCGCCCGCATCGGAATTGGTGTGAGCGCCGAGGCGCTGTTCCTGGCGTATGTGCTGATTCTGGGCCGTCGCGGGGTAGCTGCCAACGAATCCGGCGACATCGAGAACGCCCCGGACTACGCCCCGGCCGCGTGAGCGTTATAGGCGCCCGGAAGCCTTCAACGACAGATAGCGGTCGGCAAGCGCCGGTGCGATCTCGTCGGGCGGTGCGTCGACGACCTCGACACCCTGGCGCCGCAACAGCGTGACGATGCGGCGGCGACCGCCGCGTGTCCGTTCCGCGGCGGCAGCGTCATACACCTGCTCGGCATCCAGTGACCGGATATTTCCCGGACCGGTGGCATTCGCGGGTGTCACCATGTCTTCGACACGCGGATCGCTGACAGCTGCCACCAGGAGGTGATGATGAGTGGTCAACTGGGATAGCAGTGGCAGCAGTCCCTCTTCCAGAGCAGCCGGATTCAGATCGGTCAGCAGCACGATCAGCGAGCGGTGGCGTGATCTGCGGCGGATGGTGGAGACCAGGCCGCGGGCATCGGACTCGACAAGGGAGGGCTCCAGCGGAGCCATCGCGTTGACCACCAAGGGAAGCAGCTCGTTGCGCGAGGCCCCGGATACTTGGGCGCGCACCCCGCGGTCGTGAGCCAGGAAGTCCACCCGGTCGCCCGCACGAGACGCCAGTGCCACCAACAGCAATGCGGCATCCATAGCCCAATCCAGCCGGGGCCAGCCCGATGGATCGCCCGATGTCGGATCGACGCCGATGCGGCCCGCCGAGGTACGACCGGTGTCCAGCACCACCAGGATGCGGCGGTCGCGTTCCGGCCGCCATGTGCGCACCACCACGTCGTTGCGCCGCGCACTGGCGCGCCAGTCGATGGACCGGACGTCGTCGCCGACGACATATTCACGCAGGGAATCGAATTCGGTGCCCTGACCGCGAATCAGGACCGGGATGGCGCCCTCGAGCTCGCGTAGTTTGGCCAACCGCGACGGCAGATGCTTGCGACTCAGGAAGGGCGGCAGCACCCGTAACTGCCACGGGACATCGTGACGTCCCTGCCGCCCCGCTATCCCGAGTGGTCCGATCGTGCGCACCGTCACGGTCGCGGGCTTGTGGTCACCACGGCGTAACGGACGCAATGTCGTAACAATCTGAGTGCGCTCGCCGGACCGCAGATCCACGCGGTGCGCGCGCGGTGCGGCCCGCATGCTCGGTGCCCAACTGTCGCGGACCCAACCACGCAGCCGGCGGCCGGGATTCTGGGCTAGCAGCACGATCTCGGCGGATTCGCCGAGCCGGATGGAGTCGGGACCGGATCGGGTGAACGTGAGTCGGCGCGGGCTGGCGGCGGCAGCGATATCGACGGCAATCAATAGCGCGAGGGCCAGCAGTAGTAGCCAGAACAACCGAACCGGCCAGGGCGACACCAGGATCAGCAGCGTACTGAGTGCCGCCACCAATCCCGCGCGTCCGGTGAGAACCACTAGCGCGGCACCGGAACAGTGACGAGGATTCCGTCCAGGACCCGATCCGAGGTGGCGCCCTCCAACTCGGCCTCGGGACGCAGGCCGATGCGATGGCGCAGGGTCGGGCGGGCCATGGCCTTGACATCGTCGGGGGTGACATAGTTACGGCCGGAGAGCCAAGCCCAGGCACGCGATGTCGCCAGCAGGGCCGTGGCAGCGCGCGGAGATGCGCCGAGCTGCAATGAAGGTGACTGGCGGGTCGCCCGGATCACATCGACCACGTAGGCAAGTACCTCGGGTGCCACCAGCACCTGACCAACTGCCGCGCGGCCTGCCGCCAGATCCGCGGCGGAGGCCACCGGGGTGACATGTGACAGGTTTCGGGGATCGAAGCCGTGGGCGTGCCGGTCCAAGATGGCGATCTCTTGATCGCGTTCGGGCAGAGAGACGTTGAGCTTCATCAGGAAGCGATCGAGCTGGGCTTCGGGCAGCTGATATGTGCCCTCGTACTCGATGGGGTTCTGGGTGGCCGCAACGATGAACGGATCGGGCAGGGGACGCGGGGTGCCATCCACGGTGACCTGACGTTCCTCCATGGCCTCCAACAGTGCTGCCTGTGTCTTCGGCGGGGTCCGGTTGATCTCGTCGGCGAGCAGCAGATTGGTGAATACCGGGCCAGCACGGAACTCGAACGCCGCGGTGCGCGCGTCGTAGACCAGGGAGCCGGTGACGTCGCCCGGCATGAGGTCGGGGGTGAACTGCACACGCTTGAAGTCGAGGGACAGCGCGGCCGAGAGTGTGCGCACCAAAAGGGTTTTCGCGACACCGGGCACACCCTCCAGGAGCACGTGGCCGCGGCACAGCAGCGCGACAACCAGGCCGCTGACCACCGAGTCCTGTCCGACGACCACGATGGCTATTTGTTCACGCAATGCGGCCAGGGCGTTGCGTGCGGTCTCCCCGGAACTCCCGGTGGTAGTTGCCTGTGTCACGATTCGCGGACCTGCCTTTCCAGAACGTCGAGTTGCTGAGTCAGATTGGTGAGCTGCTGATCGTCCGAGGGGGCGGGACCGAACAGCACATGGTGAACTTCCGTGGGATCGCGGCCGATTCGTTGTGCGATGGTGGCGGTCACGACCTGGGGTGCTCCGTCGACCGGAAGCCCGAGGCGGCGCACGATTCGGTACGTGGCCGCTTCGCGCAGTGACTCGGAGGCAAGGTCGCGGGCCCGGCGGGACCGATAGAGCCGCCCGCGTCCCTCTGTTGTTTCCGAGGCCCGCACGATCACGGGAAGTTTTTCGGCGATAACGGGACCCAGACGGCGGCCGCGCCAGATGGCGAGCAGGAGCACCACAATGCAGAGCTGCCAGATGGCCATGTTCACCTGATCGGGAATCAGGTCGCCCATTGATTTCGGTTTGGCGCTGGCGCCGACCTTCGGCCGCTCGGGAACGTACCAAACCAGGTGGGCGCTTCGACCGGCCAGATTCATGGCGAGCGCGGCGTTACCCTGTTTGTCCAGCTGCTTGTTGGAAAGCAGGGTGTCGTCGCCGAGCACGGTGATGGTGCGGTCGCCATCCCGGTAGCGCAGCAGCGTGCCGCCGTAGCAGCTGATGCGGCCGGGACCAGGGTCGGTGAACGTGTACTCGGGGCCCAAGTATGTCTGAATCGCACCGGCCTGCCTGGCCTCCCGTAGATCGCAGCCCGGCTCCACGAGTTCGTCGTCCTGATACGAGCGGATGCGCACCTGCGCGGCCAGCCGCTCGCGGGTGTCGGAGTAGGGCGCGAGCATCAGGCGATCGCCCGGTAGTTCGGCCAGGGAGTCCAGGATGTTGTCGGAGAGGTAGCCGTTGTCCAGCACCATGAGTTGGCCGTCGGGGCGCATAGCGGCGCGCACCTCGCCGATGGTGGTGGCACGTGTGACGGTGACGCCATGGTCGCGAAGCAGTTGAGCCAGGGCGTGCCCGCCGCGTTGCGTTACGGCATCCGGATCCAGGTAGCCCTCGGGCCGAGGCGGTTTGGACAGGATAAGCCCGGTGATGACGATGGCGACCAGGGCGGCCAGGGCCCATGCCAAGGTGCGCCAGCGGTCTCGCAGGCGCGGCGATGTGGCAGTACTGATCGTCACCGCACCGCCTCCCACCCCGTCGTGCCTGATTCTGCGGCGGATGCGAGGACCGGGGCGTCACGGATGTGATCATCCAGGTCTGCGATCTTGCGATAGGACTGCTCTGTGCCCGGCCTATCGCCGTAGCTCACGTCGTTGAAGATTTCCGCTGCGGCGCGGAACTCCGCTGCCAATGAGGGCAATTCACGCCCGGCATCGGCTGCCAGCTCGTTGGCGGTACGACCCGGTACCGGTGTGAGGATCGTGCGCTCTTCGAGCTGGCGGGCCACGGCACGCAGTCGGTGGCGGATCGCCGAGGACCAATCGCCTTGGGACGCGGCGAGTTCGGCGGCCGCCCGATGCTCCGCCGCGGTGAGCTCACCGGATTCAAAGAGCCCGAAGTCGGCGCCACCCCTGGTCCGTACCGCGCGGCGGGCAATGCGGACCAGCAATACGGCGGCCGCGATCACGACGAGTGTGGTCACGAGAATGGTGAACCAGCCGCCGGGCAACTCGCCGGCCCGGAACTCCAGATAGTCCAGCTGATCGAAGATCCAGTTGATCAGGCGGTCGATCGGTGACGGGTGTTCGTAGATCGGTTTGGCCAGTTCGCGATGGGCGGCCTCGGCCGCAGAGTCGCGGTCGATATCGATGGCCGGCATTACACCTGAACCGGGGGACGCATGGGCAGCCACAGGGAATCGGGATCGATACCCGGCTGGCCGAGTCGCTCGCGCGTTCTGGCCTCGGTCTGCAATACCAGGTCCAGCGCCTCGGTACGCATCCGCTGGTCGGTGTAGAGCAGCACGTTCACCGCCGCCTTGAACGGCAGGGAGATGATCTGCGCGATCACGGCCCCGACTGCGGCGAGCGCGAAGATGAGCAGCATCTTGGGGCCGAGATTGTTGGGATCACTGCCGGCGAATGCCGCGACTTCCCCGACGAGGATGAAGGGCATGCCGATGATCATCGAGACGAATCCCACGATGAATCCGGTGAGTACCAGGATGCCCAGCAGCCGCCAGAAACCCTTGCGTACCAGCGAGACCGAGCGGCCGATCGCGCCGAAGACGCTCTGTTGTTCCAGGATCAGCACGGAGGGAACGAGACTGAACACGGGGATGAGATAGAGGTAGAACAAGAAGTAGGCCAGGGCCAACAGCAGCCCGGCGGGAATCGCGCCCGCGGGACCGACGGTGAGCGCCAAGCCGACCACCACCGCAACGCCGAATCCGAGAACCACGGCGAACAGCACCAGCTCGACAACGGCGACGCCAAGGAGAGCCCAGATGCGCGGCTTGGCACGCTGCCAGGCTTCCTTGATGGTGGTGCGCTCACCGAAGACGGATCGGCCGATGGTGACGGTCAGCATTCCGCTCAAGATGATGGTGACCAGGGAGGTGACCACGGCACCGATCAGCTGGCCCCCGATGTAGCCGAGGCCGAACGCTGCGCCGAACGAGTCTTCGGTGTTCTTGTCGAAGGACGCCGCACCCGTCAGGACTGCCGTCGCCGGTGCCGCCTGGATTCCGAAGATCAGGAGCTGACTGACGATGACGACGATGGCGGTAAGGCCGAGTGTGGTCTTGGGGTTGGCTCGGATGGCCGCGATGGCGCCGTTGTAGAGCGAGGATAAATCCAGCGGCCGTAGCGGGATGACACCCGGTTTCAGGGCCGGCGGCTCCGGCGTCACCCAGTAGGGCACTGCCGACGGATTCTGGTACCCGGGCGGCGGGGGTTGATATGCGAAACCCGGTGGCGGATACCCGGCTGTGCCGGCAGGGGGGTAGCCAGGGGCAGGCGGAGGGTAGGCGGGTGAGGGTCCCGGGGGTAGCGGAGACGGAGTGACGCCCCCCTCGTCGTTGCTCATTTCTCTATTTTGGCGGTTGAGGACGTTTCTGGCAATTGCCTCCCATTTCTCATGTCAATACCCTTGACATATGTCAGGCGGGTTGACACTCTGGGGATATGACTGACAAGACCGCTACAGAGGAATTCGACCTCGCGTTTGACGCCGCGTACCGCGGCGAGGCGCCCGACGGTCGGGGTGCCCGGCCGCCGTGGAGCATCGGTGAACCGCAGCCCGAGATTGCGATGCTGATCGCCGAGGGCAAGGTGCGCGGGGAAGTGTTGGATGCGGGTTGCGGCGAGGCGGCGACCTCGTTGTATCTGGCCGAGGTGGGGCACACCACCGTGGGGCTGGACTCAGCGCCCAAGGCCATCGAGTTGGCGAAAGGTTATGCGGCGGAGCGCGGTTTGACCAATGCGAGTTTTGCCGTCGCCGATATCTCGTCATTCACCGGGTATGACGGGCGCTTTGACACCATCATCGATTCGACGCTGTTCCACTCGATGCCCGTTGGGCTGCGTGCGGGCTACCAGCGTTCGATCGTCCGTGCTGCCGCGCCCGGTGCGCGTTACTACGTGCTGGTATTCGACCGGGCCGCGTTCCCCGCGGAGTCTCCCGTCAATGCCGTCACCGAAAACGAACTGCGGGATGCGGTTTCGAAGTATTGGGCCATCGACGAGATCCGTCCGGCGAAGATCTACGCGAACTTCAACGGGTTCGAACCCGGGGTAGCGCGGGGCTTCGCCCGGCACGAGATCGAGCCCGACGGCCGGGCGTCGGTGGCCGCGTGGTTGCTCTCGGCACACCTGGCGGGCTAGAAGCGGCGGATGAACCGCTCAGGATGGTGGTGATCATTCGTGCGGGACTGGCCGGTGTCGAGGTGCGGTGGCGGAATCCATTCGGTAATCCCGTCACTGCGGCGCTTTCGGGTGGTCCAGCCCTGTTGGAGCAGCCGATGGTGTGGGCCGCAGGCGAAGGTCAGATTATCGATGTCGGTGGGCCCGTCGTCGCGCCAGTCGTCGACGTGATGAACCTGGCAGAGGTAACCGGGCACGGTACATCCGGGCGCTGAACAGCCACGATCCTTGGCGTGTAGCACAATTCGTTGATCGGGGGTGGCGATCCTTTTGGACCGCCCGAGGTGGAGTGGGCGACCGTCGTCGCCGAATATCGTGAGGTAGTGGAAGGCGTGGGTAGCCATCCGGATCAGATCGGGGATAGGCACCAGGTTGCCGCTGCCCGATATCGCCCGCCCGGCCGCGCTTTGCAGCTCGCGCAGCGTCGTCGAGACCACCACGGTGACGGGCAGTCCACGGTGTGCGCCCAGCTTGCCCGAGGCCAAGGTGCTGCGCAGGCATGCGCGTAGCCCATCGTGGTTTCGTTGGGCGGATGTTCGTGTGTCTCGCTCGGCGGCCGCCGAGTCGGGTTCACCTTCGGTCATGGGGGATTCATCGCGAGGATCACACATGCCTGGCGCCGCGAGCTTGCTCAGCACCGCGTCAAAGTAGGCCCGGGTCTCTGGATCCAGCAGGCCGCTGAGGGCGCTCATCCCGTCGGCTCCCTGGCGTCCGATCGATATGCCCCGCCTGCGGGCGCGGTCGATGTCAGAGAACCGCCCATCGGGATTGACCAGAGCCGCGATCCGATCGGCGCCTGCGCGGAGTTGTTCCGGGCCGAATTCGGTTCCCATGGATGCCAGCTGCTTCTCGGCGGCCTCGCGGGTGTCGGCGTCGACCGCGTCGGGCAATACATCGAAGAACCTGCGGATGATCCGCACGTGCTCATCACCGAGGCGGCCCTCTCGCAATGCGTGGGCCACATACGGAAGTGCGGGTCGCAGGGGCTCGCCGGTCAATGCACGCCGTGGGCCGAGATGTGCGGCGTCGGCGAGGCGGCGCCGGGCGGTCGCGGTAGTTATCGAGAGGTACCGTGCCAGCACTTCCGCGAATGACGTACCGCCCAACGCGACCGGTGAACCGCGTTGCACCAGCCTGGCGGTGAGTGTGTGTGAGGCCGCAGTGATCTTGCGCTGTGCGATCTCCAGTTGCCTTAGTGCCGAAAGCAACTCGGGATTGTTGAGCTCATCGAACGACGACTCGACGACAGCCGTTGCCGTCGTCAGTAGATCGTCGATTGGACTCACGCCTGAAGGCTATGCACGACGACCGACAGCTGGCCGGGGTTATCCACAACCACGATGGCTATCCACAAATTGACCGGACAGCTTGTCGGATCTTAGAAGTTGCGGTAGTCGCGCACGGGCATCCGTGATCCACGCCGGGCGGGCTTCGGGGCGACCAGTTCGATGAGCCGAATGATGCGATAGCGTTGCCCGGCATAGGGTTCCAAGAGTTCGAGCATGCCGGCGTCATCGGTTTTCTGGCCGGTGAGGGCGAAGCCCACCTGTGCGGGGATGTGATAGTCGCCGACGGGCACGGCATCGGGGTCGCCCAGCGCGCGGATCCGTATCTCGGCCTCGGTCCATGGTCCGATGCCGTGGACGGCGGTCAGGTGCTCGGGTTTGGTTTCCACGTCAATGGTCGCGGCGGCGCGAATGGTGCGCATGCGCACGGGTTCGGCTCCGGACTTGTGCCACTCCCAGGACGGAATGTCGAGCCATTGCCGTTGCGGTGGCGGCGTCTTGGCGCCACCCAGGTCGATGCCGACGTTGTTGATCAGATACCGCCAGGCGCGCCACGCCTCCGCACCGGGCACCTTCTGTTCCAGGACAGCGGGCACAAGGGCTTCCCACACACGATCGGTGGCGCCGAGGCGCACACCCGTGCCGCCGTGGACCAGCCGGGCGACGGTGTCGTGTTTGGGGGTGAGTGCTTCCGGCTCGTCGTCGGCGCCGAGGAGACGGGGCAGACGGTCGAGCAGCCATTCGGCACCGTCGCCGTACGCGCGGCCGACCACGGTTTTGTCCGCACGCGAGATCGCCAGCACCCCGGGGCCATCGGGGGTGTACGAGCCCCGGATGATGGACCCGCCCGGGGAAACACGATAGGCCGGGTCGCCCGAGCCGCGGCGGTGGATGCCGAGCGTTCGGCGAATATCCAACGGCCACGGTGGAATCCACTCACGGACGAGTGGAGCTGCTAGGCCCTGGGGCAGAACTTCCAGCCGCCGGTCTCCTTCTTGAACTCGATATCGTGCTTGCCTTTGGCGTCGGTGATGTGAATGACCGCCGTGTCGCCGTTGATGTCCAGGCCGGTAATTTTCGACGGGCCGTTGTCGGACTTGGTCAGGGCGTTGAGATCGGGTGCCTGACCGCTGCCGGCGATGTCCTTGAACGCCTCGCGATACTTGGCGCAAAAGAAGGTGAGCATCTTCTTGAAGTCGTTCGCCTTGGCGGCCTCGGCCATCCCGGAGATGGTCTGCTTGATCGCCTTGATGTCCTGCTCGTCGTTGGAGCCGGAGGAGCGGGGCGAATCGATGATCTGGTCGCTGGCATGCGTCCGGACACTCTCGGTGCTGGAATTGTTGGTGGTGAGGCCCAGGACGAGCAGGGCGATCAGGAAGACGCCGAGCGAGCCGCCGACGATGGCCAGCGCCTTCTGCTGCGGGGTCAGCGGCGGCCGGGGCGGCTTGGGGGCAGGCGCGTAGCCGCCCGGAGGCATCCCGTACGGGCTGGGCTGCTGATATGTGGGGAACTGCTGGGGCTGAGTCTGCTGGAACTGGCCTTGTGGGTACTGCGGTTGCGTCATCTGTGTATCTGTCCTAGCACGGCTGCGGTCATGGCGTTCCCTGCCAGTGTGCCGGATGGGGGCGGTGCAGGGGGTCTGATGGTCAGCTGGCTGCACAGAATTCGTCGAAACGCTCTGCTAGACGATCTTTAGACGGACGGTCGGTCACGCGTTTAGGGAGAGCTAATGTCCTCCCGTCCATCTCTTGAAGACCGTGCCGCAGCATGGGGCCATCAACCTCGTCCATCAGCTCGCGGTTGATATGCACTGCATAGTCGGGCGATATGCCTAAGAGGTTCGTGTCGTATGCGGCATGGTGGAGCTTGCAGAGACTAAGTCCATTCTGGACGAGTGGCAATCCGTTGGGCTTGTGATCTCCGATGATGTGCGCGGCGTCCAGAAGCTTGCCGTGCCTCAACGTGCAAACGGTGCATTGTTGTTGATAGGCCAACAGGATTCTTCCGCGAAACTCGGGCTGGTGAAGACGGAGTTTGGTTGTTCTTTCGGCGTAGGCGCGTTCGACAGGGCTCAGATGTAAGGGGTCGGAGACGGACCTCAGGCTCTCGTCCAGCGCGAGGATAAACCTCCGGTTGGCCATATCGTCGGCTACAACGTATACGGGAAAAACAGGTACGAACACGCCGGCCCGGATGGTTCGCAACAAAATGATAGGCAATTCGAGTTCGTAGGCTCGCCGCAACTTGCGATTGGCGCCATCTGTACTCCTTGCCTCGTAGTCGTACGAAAAAAGAGAGTCACCAACGTGTGTATCTGTATATGGCCCTTTTGGATTGGAAACCACGGAAAGTGTTGCATTGAGGTCGCTCGGGTTCCATATCCCGCGGTTCCGACCGATGACCCGCCGCACCTGGTTGTCAACCTCAAGGGATTCCAACTCTTCGCGGGTAATTGCCCCGCGGTCGGCAACGATCTCAGTAAGTCGATCGAAGACCATCTGGCGGAGACGTCGCTCCACCTCGCTGTCCATGATGAGAGTCTGCCATGGGCGAGATCGTATGTGTGTTGGGATGGACTACTAACGCGCGCCTCGATGAGTGATTGTTCTATTCGCAAATGCATCGATTGGTCGACATCAGTTCGGGCTGTGGCGCAGTCGCCGCCCCAACCCCGACGCCCGCACCGCCTGCCGCTGGATCGCGGCCCGCACCTCGGCCTCCGAGCCCACCACCCGCACGCGCTGCTTGGCGCGCGTGACCGCCGTGTAGAACAGCTCGCGTGTCAGCAGCCGGGAATCTTCAGACGGCAGCAGCACCGTCACTTCATTCGCCTGGCTGCCCTGGGACTTGTGAATGGTCATGGCGTGCATGGTCTCCACCTCAACCAGACGGCTGGTCGCAAACGATGCTGCGCCGATCACCGCGCGCAGCCCGTCAGGTCCGGCCACCGTCACGCCGGTGTCACCGTTGTACAGACGCAAGCCATAGTCATTGGCGGTGACCAGGATCGGTCTTCCCGCATACCAGGGTGCCCAGTGCGGCTCGCCCGTCTCCTCGGTGATCCACCGCTCCACCTGGCGGTTCCAGTGCGTCACCCCGAACGGCCCGTGGCGATGCGCGCATAGCATCCGGTGCTCGTCGAGCACGGCCAGCGCCGCTGTGGCATCACCGGACAGGCTTGCCGCACGCAATGCAAGTGCCTGGGGGACAAGCACATCGCGTAACCCCTCTGAATCCGTCGACCACTCCACATGCGGATCGCCAGATGCCAGCACCTCTAGCGCGCGATCCGCGTCTCCGTCACGCACCGCCGCCGCCAACGCGCCAATCGCCGCACCGAAACGGTGCGACGTGCGCAGTGCCGCCACCCGTTCGGACTCCAGGCCCTCGACCAGATCGGCCAGCACCGCGCCCGCCTCCACCGAGGCCAGCTGATCAGGATCACCCACCAGCAGCAGTCGGGCCTGCGGGCGCACCGCCTCCAACAGTCGCGCCATCATGGTCAGCGACACCATCGACGTCTCGTCCACCACAATCACATCGTGCGGCAACCGGTTTCCGCGATCATGTTTGAACCGGGACGACGTGTCGGGGCGCGATCCCAACAGACGATGCAGCGTGGTCGCCTGCAACCCGGCCAACCGCGACCGGTCGACGGCATCCAGCTGGTTGACCTCCAGCTGCACCGCTTCCTGCAGCCGGGCCGCGGCCTTGCCTGTCGGTGCTGCCAGCGCGATACGCAACGGCGCGGCGCTCGCCGATGATGCCTGGTCGGCCAGCAGCGCCAACAGCCGTGCCACCGTGGTGGTCTTGCCCGTGCCCGGCCCGCCCGTCAGCACGGTCAGGCCCTGTGACAGCGCAATATCGGCAGCGGCGCGCTGCTCTTCGAATCCCTGCGGGAAAAGTCGCTCATAGGTGGGCACTTCGGTGCGTGGTTGGGCGGCGGCCATCAACGCTTGCACATCTGTGCACACCTGTTGTTCCTCGCGCCAGTACCGATCGAGGTACAGCAGGTCGCCGAAAAGCCGCAGCACGGGCGGCTCACCCGCCAAGGGGCTGGCCCGCACCGCCGCCAGCCAGTCATCGGCAGCGGGCCACGGCAGCGAGGGCATATCCACCTGCGCCGCCACCGCGCGCAAATCCACACACACCGACCCGCCGCGCAGTGCCCGCACCGCCAGCGCGATTGCCAGCTCCACCGACTCATCGGTCTCGGATGCCAACGCCGTCAGCCGCTGCGCCACATGCACATCCGCGGGTTCGAGGATCTCGCCGAACGCCTCCACCAAGCTCATGACAGCAGCTCCGACAGCGCGACCACCAGCGCCGAGGGCGGCTGCCAGCTGAACACCCCGGCCGGATGCCCCTCTACCACCGGGGTAGTCGCGCCACACATTCCGCGCACAAACAGATACACGGCGCCGCCCAGGTGTTCTTCTGGCCGGTATCCCGGCAGCCGCCAGGACAGGAACCGATGCAGTACAACGCTGTACAGCAGCGCCTGCAGCGGATAGTCCGAATGCAGCATGGCCTCGACCATCCGTGGCCGCGAATAATCAGCGGCCGTCAGCGGAGCGTCGCCGGTCCCCAGCCAGTTGGTCTTGTAGTCGACCACCACGTACCGAGAGCCAACCCGCAGCACCGCATCTACGGAACCGGACAGATATCCGCGCAGGCTCTGCCCACCCAGCCCGGGACCGGTGAGACGTGACGCGTACACCCCCAGCGGATCATCGGCCGCGAGATGCTCTCTCAGCAGCATGCCCACATCCGCCAGCCGCGCGAACGAGTCCGCGGCCGCATCTCCGCCGGCCAACGGGAACTCGAAATCTAGCTCGCACAACCGATCCCGCAGTCCTATCTGACGCAGCGTCACACCCGGCAGCAGCGGGCCCAGCGGAGTGTCGTGCATCGGCTCCAGTGCGGCGGCCAACTCTGCCGCCGGAATTTCGACCGGCCAACGCTCCCGGTGCCGGATGATCTGTGTCTGTAGTTCCGCCACCAGGTCCGGCGCCAACGGATCCGTGGTCTCCAGCACTGCGTGCACCAACGAACCAAAGGCCGCGCCGGCGGGCAGCTGCGCCATCGGCGAGGGCACATCGGCACCGGCCGGCATTGACCGCAAGGGAATCTCATCCACCTCGTCGTCCAGCTCGGCGATCTCCGGTTCGCTCGATACGCCCGATTCTTCGGCGGCCCGCAGCAGCCCCGAATACGACGTGCGCCGCCAGGCGGTATCGATCGGCCGATCGAACACCCGGACCGCGAGATTGTCGGAAGGTGACGATGTGGCAGCAGGAACGAATCCGGTCACCAGCGCATCCTCGACCACCGGGCCGCCCTGGGCTTCCCAGGCCCGCAGCCGCTTGAGCACGTCCGCGTCGGAAATCTTGGCCGGAGAACACTTGTCGGGCACCGACGGATTCCCGGGTGCACGTCCTCGCAACAGCCGGGACAGCCCGCCGTTGGGTTCATCGAAGGACGGTGCCCACCACGCGACCACCTGGGACTGTGCCCGTGTCAGCGCCACATAGGCGAGCCGGCTGGCATCACGGGCCGCCTCGGTGCGGCCCGCTAAATCGGCCATCGAATAGTCCGGGTCCTCCCGGCCGCCGATGTGCAGGCAACGCAGCCCATCCTCGTGGTACAGCACGTACTCCCGTTCCGGTACATACCGATTGAAGGAGAAAGGCAGATATACGACGGGGAATTGCAACCCCTTGCTCACCCACACCGTCATGATCTGCACTGCCGCGGCGTCGCTGTCCAGGCGCCGGTTGCGTTCGGCCTCAGCCCCGCCCTCCGAGCACTGGGTGCGTAACCAGTCGCGCAGCGCGGCCGGCCCGAAGCCATTGCGGTGTGCCGTCTCCTGCAACAGTTCCGTCAGGTGGGCGAGATCGGTCATCATGCGCTCGCCGCCGCGCCACGACAGCACCCGCTTACCCATCCCGGCCAGTTGTGCGGCCTCGAACACCGCCGCAACCCCGCGCTCGCGGGCTCGTGCCGCCCAGGTGCGCAGGGTGCCCGCTATCTCGTCGGTCAGCGATTCACCGCCCACGGCAAGGGTTTCCGCCGTCTCGCCGAAGAACACGGTCGCTGCCGCCGCGCGCACCAGACCGGGGCGGTGCGGCTGATCGAATGCCTCCAACAGGTACAACCAGTCCTGTGCCGCATCGGAACTGAACACGTCGGTGTCACCGGTATAGACGGCGGGAATGCCTGCCTCGGTCAGCGCGGTATGGCACGCGCGAGCATCCTTGTGCGCCTCGACAATCACCGCGATATCTCGGGCCCGCACCGGGCGGCCGTCGAAGGTGGCGCCACTGGACAACAATGCCCCGATATCGGCGGCCAGATCTCTACCGATGCTGCGCCGCAGATCGGCAATGGGAATCACCTTGATACCGTCTCGATTTCGCGACACCACCCGTAGCCGAAACGGATCGTTGTGGGGAGCGCCCGCCAGCCGATGCCCTTGATGGTGTGCCTGCACGTCGTGAACCACGATGTCCGGGCCGCCGAGCTGCGCCCCCCGCAGCACCACCTGCAGCCGATCGACCAGCGCGGCGTCGCTACGCCAGTTGGTACCCAGCGTCTGCTTGTCGCCAGCCGTGGCTGCCGCGCGCAGATACGTCTCGATGTCCCCGCCGCGGAACGCGTAGATGGCCTGCTTGGGGTCACCGATCAGAACCAACGTGGAGTGGCCCGAGAAGGCCCGTTCCAGTACCTGCCACTGCACCGGATCGGTGTCCTGAAACTCATCCACCATGACGATGGGCCACCGCTGGTGCATCCGCACCCGTGCGGGAGAGTCCGTTGCGTTCAGTGCGTCGGCCAGACGGGTCAACAGATCATCGAAGCCGAGGATGCCGCGGCGGCGCTTACGGATTTCCAGCTGCTCCAGTACATCGCGGGCGAAGCCCAGGGCCGCAAACGCATACGAATCGGCCTCGGGCTGCAGCGGGCGCAGCTGCGTCGCCGGGTTGCGCACCACCTCCCTGGCCAGGCGCAATGCCGCCGGATAGCTCAGCGGCGGGGCGTCACGGTCCTTGCCGAAATGTGTCAGGTACCGGTCGTTCACGATCTCGCACACCAGCTCGTCCAGGTTTTCCACGAGCGTCACACCGGAATCGCTGTCGCCCGCCACACCCAGGGACTTCAGCACGATGTGGCAGAACTGGTGTGTGGTGGCGATGGTCGCCGCGTCGAAGCCGGCGAGCGCATCCCGCAGCCGCCGTTGGCGTGTGTCCTGCTCGGCCGAGATCAGATACTGCGTCAGATCCGTGCGTGCCGTCGACGGATCCGCGAAAGCCCGCAGGGCGTCCACGATCTGGCCGCGCACTCGATCCCGGAGCTCCTGGCTGGCCGCACGCCCGAAGGTGATGAGCAGCATCTGGTCCAGCGTCGCGACGCCCTCGGCGACGTACCGGGTGACCAGACCCGCCAATGCGAAGGTCTTGCCGGTACCCGCGCTGGCCTCCAATACCGTGGTGGAGCGATCCGCGGGCAGCGGCCCCAGCAGGTCGAAACGCTTCATGCGCCCCGCTCCGCCCGTAGCAGCGGCAACCATAACCGCGCGGAATACGCACCGAGGCGGTTCGTTTCCCCCTCGGTCTCTTCCCCGGGCCGCAGCGGCTGCATCAGATGCCGCAACCAGACCCCCTGGCCGAAGGCGCGCTCGACGGCAGGGTCCGCGTCTTCGCCCGGAAAGTTGCCGGAACGCCAGCGGTATCCGGCCTGCAGCTCGGGGTCATCACGATCGCGGCGAGCCTGCGCCCACGCGTAGGAGGTCTTCAGCGGTAAGGGCAGCGGCTCCCGGCGGCCCGCGTCGTAGATGGCCACTAGGCCACGCAATACGCCCAGTGGATCCATGGGGCGTCCGAGGCTGCGTACCAGCGGTTGCGGACCTCGGCGGGCGCGGCCGATGCATACGGCCGACCAGTCCCGCTGATGATCGTGGGCGCTCAACGCCACCAACGGAATCCACGATTGCAGCAGATGCTTGGCGTCGAGCCGCGAATAGGTGACCGACACCAGCCGCTCACCGAACACCGGGGACACGGTGCCGGCGAGGCGGCGCCCGTCACCGAGATCGATATCGATGTCAAAGGCTCGGCTGTCATCGGTTTGGTAGCCCCTGGTCTCCGCGGCCAGCGCCGCGCAGCGCTCTCGCAACTCGGAGACCCGCCGCCAGCCGAGCTGTCCGGGAGGCAAAGTGCCACGGCGCCATTCGGCCTGCTGTGCATCGGCCGGTGTCATACCGCGCAGCATGTCGGCCAGTAGGCGATCGCCCACCGTCCACTCTTCGAGGGCGTCGATCTCGACCGGCATGTCGTCGGATACCCCGTCCACATCCCACGGCAGGGTGTAGTCCAGGGCGCGGAAGAAGCCCTTGATGGGATGATTGAAGAAGGCAGCGAGATCGGTCAATGCCACGTCGGTGACATCGAGGGCGGGCAGTGGGCCGCAGATGAACGGCGGCCGCTCAGCCCGTGCTCCCGCGGCGGCGCGGGCCGCGATCAGCGCGGTGCTATCAAAGGTGAACGGATGCCCGGGAATCACGCTGCCGGGCGTCACATTGCGAATATCAAACGGCTGCAACGGGTGTGTGATGTGGATCCGATCACGGACCGGCTGCGACGTGGTGATGTCCAACGTGTCCAGCAACTCGGCCAGCGGTACGGCGGGGGGACGCGCCTGTCCCGAGTACTCGTTGGCTCCGGTATAGGTGAGTACCAGGGTTTCGGTAGCGGCACCGATCGCGTCCAGAAGCAACTGTCGATCTTCGGAACGGATATCGCGTTCACCGGTCATCGGGTCGCGAGCCAGGGCGTCGTCTCCGTCGACGGCGCCGAGCCGCGGGAACACGCCGTCGTCGAGCCCGACGAGACAGACGACCCGATGCGGGACCGACCGCATGGGCACCATGGTGCAGACCGTGAGGGTGCCGGTGCGAAAGTTGGCGCGCGTGGGGCGGCCCGCCAGGTGGCGATCCAGGAGTGCGCGAATATCGCTGAGCCGCAAAGAGACCGGCACGGCCGCATCCTGGATCTCGGCGAACTCGCGTAACATCTGGGCGCGGGGCCAATCTTCCGAATCCGTGGCGAGAGCATCGATACCCGTCGACAGAATGGTCAGCCACTCGGCCAAGGGCCGGGTGCCGCTCAACGCGGTCACCGTGGTGTGGAGCTGAGAGACGAACTCCGCGAAGCGGCCGGCCAGCTCGACCCGATTGCTGCTCACATCGTCGAGCGGCAGCGTGGCACCCAGCCAGGCATGCGCGTCCTCGGACAGTGCCACCCCGGCAAGTACCCGATCGATACCGAAACGCCAGGTGTTGTGCAGGAAGTCGACGCCGTACGGCGCGCGATGTTCCGGGTCGAAACCCCATCGGATGTTCGCCTCGCGCACCCACGCGGTGATCGCGTCCAGATCGTCGTCGGTGAAGCCAAAACGCATCCGCACCGGCGACGACTCGGCGAGGTTCAAGACCTCGCTGGCGGTGGCGCGCCCACTGGCCAGACTCAGTATCTGCCCGGCCACCGTCAGTAGCGGATTGGTTTGCACCAGAGCACGATCGGCGAGCCGGACCCGTAACTGATGGGCCGGGTGCGCGCCCGGTACAGACTCGCCGAGACCAAAACGGGCCGATATCAACGGCGCATAGGTTTCGATGTCGGGGCACATGACGAGGATGTCGCGCGGCTCCAGTGTGGGGTCGTCGGCAAGCAGGCCCAGCAGCACCTCGCGCAGCACATCGATCTGACGTGCCGGGCCGTGGCAGGAATGCACCTGCACCGTATGATCGTGCGCCGCGAGCGCCCGGCCCTGCGGACGCACCTCGTCGGCCGCCAGGTCGGACTGCAGCCAACCCAACAGTGAGTCTGAAAATGTTGTGCCACTGAGATATTCATCTGACGTTGGTTCGGGCAGGGCGCGCTGCAATTCACGGACATCGCGTCCCAGCGTGGCCAGTAGCGGATGACGCACCGAACGATGCGCGATGTCCTCGCGCCGCGGGACCGGGCCGTGGTCGCTCGCCAACGTCTGCCATAGCGCATCGCTGGGGTGCGGTAGCCACAAGTACAGGTCGTGATGCGTCGCCAGGGCATCGAGCAGTTCGATATCGGTGACCGGGAGCCGCGTATGCCCGAACAGGGATATGCGCGGCGGCAGATCCGATGGCGCCTCCCGCAAGCGAGCACGGACCCGGTCGTGTCGAACATGCGGGGGAACCGCGTCGACCCGCGCCACCAGCGCGCGCCACAACGGCGGCTGCCACGCCAGATCCGGTTCCGCCGGGTCTCCGTCGAGCCAGGAGACCAATAGCTCCGGACGCTGGCGCGCATAGGACGCGAACAGCCCCGCAAGGCGCCGTGCCACCGCGTAGCGGCGGCCCTGGCGCAGCTCACGTTCTTCGCCGGCCTCGAAAGCCCCGAGGTGCGAGGCGAGCGGGACGGCCCAGGACTGGTGCAGGTTCTCGTCGATCACCGTCAGCAGCGGCCACACCAGCGCATCGGGTGACCACGGGTCGTTGTCGACGGTTCCGGTGATCTCGGCGATCAGTGAGCGTGGGCTGCGAAATCGCACGCCCGCACACACCCCCAGCCTGTCGGATAACCGCTGGCTGAGCCACCGCTCGATGCCCTTCGCCGGTACCAGCACCAACTCCTCGGCAAAGGGATCCGGAGCGGGTACGGCCAGCAGCCGGGCGAGCCCGTCGGCGAGCATGTCGGTCCGCTCGGCCCGGCGCAGGTGAAGTGCCATCGCCGCAACGATAGAACCAGGCGCGGGCCGGCCAGTGGGGACGTGCGGCCTGGCGGCGCGTCGCAGATTCAGGCTTTGGCAGCCTGCGCTGTTAGTCTCCGAAAGAACGCCGGAATTGAGTCGCGGGGAGGCGTGCTCGACCGGTTGATCGCAAAGAAGCGCGAAAGAGCTGGTAGCGAGCTTGACGGAGAGAGTTGTGCGCGGCGGAGAGATCAAGGCCCTCACGGGTCTGCGCATCATCGCTGCGTTCTGGGTGGTGCTCTTCCACTTTCGCCCACTACTCGAGCAGGCAGCCCCCGAATTTCGGACCGCGCTGAACCCCATCCTCAACTGCGGCGCTCAGGGCGTCGATCTCTTTTTCATCCTCAGCGGATTCGTGCTGACCTGGAACTACCTGGACAGGATGGGGCACCGCTGGTCCACCCGGGAAACCCTGCACTTTCTGTGGTTGCGCCTGGCGCGAGTCTGGCCCGTCTACCTGGTGACCATGCACCTGGCGGCCCTGTGGGTGATCTTCACCATGCACGTCGGGCACGTGCCCGAACGCATCGACACCTTTGACGCCACCAACTATGTGCGCCAACTGTTCATGGTGCAGCTGTGGTTCCGTCCGTACTTCGACCTGTCCAGCTGGAACGGCCCGGCTTGGTCGATCAGCGCAGAATGGCTGGCGTACCTGCTCTTCGGCGGCCTGGTCTTGGTCATCTTCCGGATGGCGCATGCGACGCGCGCCCGCAGCCTGATGGTGCTGGCCGTGCTGGCCTCCCTGCCGCCCGTGATGCTCCTGCTGCTGACCGGGCAGTTCTACACCCCGTGGAGCTGGCTGCCGCGCATTGTCATGCAGTTCACGGCCGGCGCGCTCGCCTGCGCGGCGGTGAGCCGGTTGAAGCTCTCGCATCGTTCCCGCCACGTCGCCGGCTATGCCGCGCTGTTGATCGTCGCGAGCATCGTGGGCGCGCTGTACTTCCTGGACGCACACCCGATCTCCGGGGTCGTCGACAGCAGTGGTGTCGTGGATGTGCTGTTCGTGCCGCTGGTGATGGCGCTGGCCGTGGGCATCGGCCCGCTACCGACGGTGCTCTCGACCCGCATCATGGTCTACGGCGGACAGATCTCCTTCGGCTTATACATGGTTCATGAGCTCGTGCACGTCTCATGGACATGGGCTACCAAGCAGTTCGAACTCTCGCTGCTCGACCCCGGCGGTGGGTGGATCGTCATCGGGCTACTCGTGCTTGCGGTGATCCTGTCCATGGCGTTGTACCACTGGGTGGAGGAACCCGGTCGACGGTGGATGCGGCGCATGATCGGCGTCACCAAACCTGCCATCACCGACCATCACGCCTCGCATAACGGTCACAAAGCTCGGGTGCCCGAGAACCTGACCGAGCCCGAACGCGAGCCCGTCGTGACCGGTGTAACGACTCGTTAGTTTCAAACGAATAACGCTGTGCCGCAGCCGGGTTTGGTGCCCGTAAAATGCTGGGGACAGTGGAGGTAGCAGTGGTCCGTCTGGCCGCGTTCATCATCGCATTTGCGTTTCTCTTTGGCGTGGCCGCAGAGCGGCCGGCGCCGGTGCGGCCGTACCGGCTCGCCTACTCCGGATCGGGGCTGAACCATGTCGCGGTGGTCAGTGATTCGTATACCACCGGCACCAAGGAAGGCGGCCTGGGCGCCAAATCTTGGACGTCCATTGCCTGGCGGATCCTGAACCGTGAGGGCGTGCGCGTCAGTGCCGATGTTGCCGCCGAGGGTCGCGCGGGGTACGGCGTGCGTGGCGACCACGGCAGCGTCTTCGCCGACCTCACCGGTCGTGTCGTGCATCCCGACGACGAGCTTGTCGTCTTCTTCGGCTCGCGTAACGACCAGGGCGTCGATCCCGAGACGTATGCCGAGGTCACGCGCAACACCCTGGAATCGGCGCGGCGCATGGCGCCCGCGGCCAAACTGCTCGTCATCGGTCCGCCCTGGCCGACAGCCGATGTCCCCGAGGTGGTGACTCAGCTGCGGGACATCCTGTACACCGAGGCCCGCGCGGTCGGCGCCTCCTGGGTGGACCCGCTGGCCGAACGCTGGTTCGTCGGGCGCCCGGAGCTGATCGGCTCGGACGGTGTGCACCCGAACGACGCGGGGCACGCCTACCTGGCCGACAAGATCGCCCCGCTCATCGGTACCCGGCTGACCCGCAGGCTCTGAGCTGGACAACGACTGTAGCCAATTCGCGGGTACGGTCTGAACATGACGCGGTTCGTGTTGTTCGCCGGAATTACCTTGGCGGCGTGTGTTTTTGCGGGCTGCGGTGCCGCCCCGAACTCGACCTCGAATTCGATACGGCAGACGTCCACGCCGGCAGCAGCGGCCTCGCCGGGCCGGGCCGAGCCGTCGCGTCGGGTGGTGCCGCCGGGTGGCGTCTACTGGAACCCGGTGACGCAGCAGCCCGAGGTCAAGCCCGTCGAGATTGTGCTGACCCCCGCCGACGCCGGAGACATGCTCGTCGACATCACCTGGGACAGCTGGACTGAGCAGCAGGCCGGCGGGCACGCCATCCGCGCCACGAAGGACTGCGTGCCCGATTGCGCGACGGGCGGGACAACCCGGCGGGACGTGACACTGACCTTCCACGACGCGCGGTCGCTTCCCGACGACAGCGGATGGTGGCAGTACACCAAGCTGGTCATCACCGGCCGTGACGGCACATCAGAGACCATCGACATGCCGGTGACGGCGCGGTAGCGCTAGCTCGCGATGACGTCCAGGGTGCCGAACAGGGTGAGCCCCGCAATGGGCGCCAGCGCGCTTGATGCCGCGTTATCCAACTGGCAGCGGTACTGCGGCTCGTAGCCCCGGGTGCAGGCATACCGGAACGCCGCGCGCACCAACCGTTGGGCATGCCTCTTGCCGCGGAAGATCGGCAGGACCAACACCCCGAGATCCATGATGGGTGCGTCTTCCCACTGGTACATGCTGGCTACTCCGACCAGACGGCCATTGTCGAACGACCCGAACACCGCCCAGTGATCCAGCTCCACCTGGGCATCGTCCAGATCTTCTTCTGTTGCAGCAGATTCGAAGGCATTGAAGATGGCCGCGTCGTCCGCGGTCAGTTGCCGGATGTCTCCGGTGGGCAGCTTGGCCAGGAGTGTGGCGCGGGCTTCATCGGTGAAATAGAAAAGATTATCGGCGCCATGCAGGCTCAGGCCGGCCTTGTCGAGCCGGGTCCGGAGCTCGGTGTCTGAAACTGGTGGGAAGCCATCGAATCCCGCGCGATCGGCAAGCTCGGGCGTGACGACGGCGCTGGTCTTACCGGCAACCGTCTGGAGCATCATCAGCTCGGTGTCTTCGTGGAGTTCGGGGCTGACGGCGAGTTGGAAGTCCACTGCGTCCCTCAGAATGGTGCCGCGGCGGAGATACGTGCGCCAGAAATCGGTGATGATCGGAGAGAAGCTAGGCATGGGCTCTATCTGTTCGGTTACGGCACAAACGGATCCAGGCTAGAGATCTGGCCGGGGCGGCGCCACCGAATATTGAGGGGGCAGTGACGAAACAGGCCGCCCGCATCCCGAAGGACGCAGGCGGCCTGTTCTACGTGCTGGTGCGTGTCAGTTCAGCAGCGACGTGAGCAGCGGGTTGCCCGAGGTCTGGGCGCGCTTCTCCGGATCGGTGCAGTCCTTCCACTTTCCGTTTTCCTGCACGAACTCACGCTGCTGGTTGGCAGTGACATCGTGGCCCTGCGCGGTGACATCCGCGGTGGCCGTCGGTGCGGTGACGTTGACGTCGGAGACGTTGTAGGTCACACCGGAGAGCACCTCGCGGGCCGCGTTGTGGAACGAGGACCGGTAGGCCTTGTCGTCGTTGTTCTGGATCGCAGTGGTCAGCGCCTGCGTGGTCGGCCCGGAGACACCCGCTGCCGAAGCCACCGCGCTGATCATCTGAGGCCCGTAGCCGGCCACCTGGCTCAGCGGGGGAATCTGGTCATCGGCGGTCTTGGAGGCCACCACGCCGCGGAACTTGTCGCAGAAGAACGTCGAGAGCTTGGCATTGTCGAGCGACTTGATGGCCGCCGCCTCACCAGCGACGATGTCCCTGATCTGCTGTTCATCGGCCGGGGCTGCGGCGGCCAGGGCAGCAGGCCCGCTGAGTGCGGCGGCCAGCGCGATCACGCCGGCGCTCACGAGGCGTTTCTTCATGTAAAGCTCCCATTCGTCGGGTTTTGACAAACCTTACCGAAAGAAATGTCGCGCGCTCCGCCTTAGCTGTTACCGATACAGGGCAACTAGCAGGACTACCGCTGCCAGCACACCGATCAGCATCACGGCCTTGCGCAGCTTCCAGGCGAAAAGCAGCGCGATGGCGACCGCCGCAAGGGCAACGGGATGCGACGCGAGCGCAGAGACATCCATGCCTCCACCCTGTCATGCCAATGAAAAAAGGCCCGACCGGGAGTCCCTGGCCGGGCCTTAACTTCTAGCGTCGGGGTATTCGGCGCTATGCGCCTCCTACCCTCTCCCTCGCCTCGGGTGAACGAGCGGGATCGCTCACCTCTCAGCTCAGTCGGGGTGGCGGGATTCGAACCCACGACCTCTTCGTCCCGAACGAAGCGCGCTACCAAGCTGCGCCACACCCCGCTTTGAAGCCTCGCAAGGGTATCGCATCGGGGCCGTTGGTCGCGAATGCGTTGGTCAGCAGGCCTGTGACCTGCCGTCGAGTGCGGCGTCGCGCACGGAAACACGCCGCACGTCGCGTACGCAACGTGGCGCCCGGGCTAGTCCCAGCGCCCGGCATCCTCGAACTCGGCCAGCCGTACCGACGGCCCCAGCAGATCGAACCCCTGCTCGGTCACCCAGTCGTCGTTGAAATAGGTGTCGGCGTATCGGTCGCCGCTATCGGCCAGCAGCGTCACCACCGAACCGCCGAGGCCGGTGGCGGCCATCTCCGAGATCAGCCGGAACGCGCCGCACAGGTTGGTTCCCGTCGACGCACCCACCCGGCGGCCCAGTACCGCGCTGGCATGCCGGGTGAGCGCCACCGAGTAGGCGTCGGGTATCTGCTCCATGCGGTCCACCACCGACGGCAGGAACGACGGCTCGACACGGGGCCGGCCAATGCCCTCGATTCGCGACGAAATCCCTGTCACCACATCACGTCTGGCGAGATACGAGGGATAGAACGCGGAGTTGTCCGGATCCACCACGCATAACTGAGTGGGGTAGCGCCGGTACCGGATGTAGCGGCCGATGGTTGCGCTGGTGCCGCCGGTGCCCGCGCCGACCACGATCCACGTTGGCAGCGGGTGCTTTTCGTGATGCATCTGGGTAAAGATCGACTCGGCGATGTTGTTGTTGCCGCGCCAGTCGGTGGCTCGTTCGGCGTTGGTGAACTGGTCCAGATAGTGGCCACCGGTCTCGTCGGCGAGCCGCTGCGCCTCGGCGTACACCTGTTGCGCTTCATCGACGAAATGACAACGGCCACCCTGTGATTCGATCAATGCGATCTTACTGGGGCTGGTCGAGGCCGTCATCACCGCGATGAACGGCAACCCGAGCAGCTGTGCGAAATAGGCCTCCGAGACCGCCGTCGACCCGGAAGAGGCCTCCACGATGGTGGTGTTCTCGCCGATGAACCCGTTGCACAGTGCGTACAGGAAAAGTGAACGCGCCAAACGATGTTTCAGGCTGCCGGTGATGTGCGTCGACTCGTCCTTGAGATACAACTGCACATCCACGGTGTCGGCCCATGCCGCGGGCAGCGGATATCGCAGCAGATGGGTATCGGCACTGCGACGGGCGTCGGCCTCGATCAATCGAACCGCGTTATCGGCCCATGCACGGCTCACGTCACTGCACGGTGGCGCTGGGCGAGCGATCGCCGGATTCGGCGTCGGCCCCGTGGCCGCTGGTGCGAGCCGGAACCAGGGTCAGCAGTGTCGCCTCCGGGCGGCAGAAGAATCGCATGGGCGCGAACGGCGACGTTCCGATGCCCGCCGACACGTGCAGCTGCATGTGTGAACCCCACTGCGAGGGGCCTTTCACCCGAGAGCGGTCCAGCTCGCAGTTGGTGACGATCGCGCCGTAGAGCGGCAGGCACAGCTGACCGCCGTGGGTGTGTCCGGCCATCACCAGCTGATAGCCGTCCTCGGCGAAGCGATCCAGCACCCGCGGTTCGGGGGAGTGAGTCAGGCCCAGTCGCAATGTCGCCAGGGGGTTCGGCATGCCGGCGATGGTGTCGTATCGGTCCCGGTGCAGATGCGGATCATCCACCCCGGCAGCCGCGATGCGGACACCGCCGACCTCGATCTCGCGGCGGGTGTGGGTCATGTCGTGCCAACCACGCTCGGTGAACGCAGCGCGCAGGTCCTGCCACGGCAGCGGCTCGCCATGCTTGCGCTCATGGCTCTTGTACAGATATTTGGCCGGGTTCTTGAGGCGGGGGCCGAAGTAGTCGTTGCTTCCGAAGACGAAAAGCCCGGGGATGGAAAGCAAATCACCCAGGGATTGCACCACCGACGAGACCGCCTTGGGGTGTGCGAGATTGTCGCCGGTGTTGATCACCAGGTCCGGTTGCCACTGCGCCAACTCACGCAGCCAAGCCTGCTTGAGACGCTGACCGGGCCGCATGTGGATATCACTGATGTGCAGCACCCGCAGTGGAGACGCGCCGGGATCGAGCACATCCATCGTCGCCTCGCGGACCGTGAACGCGTTGCGTTCGATGATCGACGCGTACCCGATGCCAAGCGCGGCCGAGCCCGCCGAGTAGGCAGCCGCCCGCTTGATAACCGTGTTCAACGACGTGCTCATCATCCGAGGGTAACTCCGAATGCTGAGGGACCCCGGATCACCTGCACAAAACGTGGCGCATTTCTCGTCACGGATGAGCAGCCTGGTGCGACGACCGAGAGCTAGATCACGGGGGTGGCGCCAGCACCGGCACGGTGATGGGCGGCAGGCCCGGGATGTTGACGATCGTGGTGGTCATCTCGCCAGGCGGAGCGCCGGGGATACCCGGAATGACAAGGGGTGGTGGCGCCGGCGGGATGCCATTGCTCATCAGGATGGTGATCACGGAGCCAGGAATGGTGGTCCCGGACGGGCTGGTGCCCACGACCTCGTTGAACGGTGCCGTGCTGTTCACCGAGCTGGCCTGATCGGCCACCCTGAAGCCCGCCTTCTTGAGAACGTCACGCGCCTCGGGCTCGCGCAGACCGTTGATGCTGGGCACCTTCGATCCCGGGCCGCCTTCGACGTATCGGGGTTCGGTGGGCGGCAGCACCGTCGGGCCGTAGTTGTCGGCGATCGGCTTCATCGCCTCGAACCAGGCGCGCGCGGGCTCATTACCGCCGTACAGATTTCCGTCGCCGCACTTGCGCAGCGGGAACGAGCACAGATCGCCCGGGGTGGTCGAGTCGTCGTAGATGTAGCTCGCCCCGGCCAGGTTGTTGGTGTACCCCAGGAACGCCGATGAGCGGTGCGCCTCGGTGGTACCGGTCTTGCTGGACAGCGGCAGGTTCCATCCGACCGATCCGGCCGAACCGGCGGCAGTACCGCCGGGTTGATCGTCCTTGCTCAGGGCGTTGGCCAGGGTGTTGGCCAGCCCGGTAGGCACCACCTGCTCACAGGCCTCGACCGTCGTCGGTACTTCCTTGCCGTGACGATCGAAGACCTTGTCGATGGGGTTCGGCGGGCACCACTTGCCGCCGGAGGCCAAGGTGGCCGCCACGTTGGACAGCTCGAGCGGGTTGATCTGAATCGGGCCGAGGGTGAACGATCCCAGGTTGTACTTCTTGATGTATTCGGCCAGGCTTTCGTCGCCTTCGGGGTCATACGGCTTGGCGGTACCCGGCTCCGCATAGGAGCGCATCCCCAACTTCACGGCCATATCGACCGCCTTGGACACGCCGATCGACTGAATCAGCTTGGCGAACGCGGTGTTCGGGGAGGTCGCGAGGGCGTCGGTGACGCTCATCGGGGAGCGGTAGTTGCCGACGTTCTTGACGCACCAGTTGTCCTTGGGGCAGCCCTTGGAGCCGTCGCTGCTGCCCAGGCCCTTGGCCGCGAAGGTGGGCGGCACGTCGAGCACGGTGTTGATGCCCATGCCCATATCCATGGCCGCGGCAACCGTGAAGATCTTGAAGATCGACCCGGCACCGTCACCGACCAGGGAGAAGGGCTGCGGCTGCATGGTTTGGAAGGCGTTTCCGTCCAGACCGTAGGTGCGGCTGGAAGCCATCGCCAAGATGGGGTGGCTGGTCTGTCCCGGCTTGATGACGCTCATGACGTTGGCGATGCCATTGAGGCCGGGATCGGCGACATGCGAGACCGCCTGCTTCACCGAGTTCTGCACATCCGGGTCCAGGGTGGTGCGGATGAGGTATCCGCCCTTCATCACCTGGTCCTTGCTGATGCCGGACTTGGCCAGGTAGTCGAGCACGTAATCGCAGAAGAATGCGCGGTCACCAGCGGCGATGCAGCCGCGCGGCAGCTCGTTGGGCTGGGGCAACACGCCGAGGGGCTGTGCCTTGGCGGCCAGCAGCTCGCCCTTCTTATCGGGAGAGTTGGCGATCATGGTGTCGAGCACCAGGTTCCGCCGGGCCAGGGCGCGTTCGGGGTTGACGTAGGGATTGAGCCCGGAGGTGGACTGCACCATGCCCGCCAACAACGCGGCCTGCTGCCAGTTCAGGTCCTTCGCGTCGACGCCGAAATAGGTCTGTGCGGCATCCTGCACGCCGAACGAGTTGTTACCGAAGGACACCAGGTTCAGGTACCGGGTCAGGATTTCCTGCTTGGTGAAGGTCTGGTCCAGCCGCAGCGCCATCCGGATCTCGCGTAACTTGCGGGCGGGAGTGGTCTCGATGGCGGCCTTGCGCTCGGCGTCCGTCTTGGCCACCACCAGCAGCTGGTAGTTCTTCACGTACTGCTGCTCGATGGTCGAACCGCCGCGGGTGTCCTCATCCCCGGAGGCGTATCCGGCCAGTCCGCCGAGCGTGCCCTTCCAGTCGACGCCGTTATGTGAGGTGAAGCGCTTGTCCTCGATGGACAGCAGGGCCAGCTTCATGGTGTCGGCGATCTCGTCGGCCGACACCTCGAAGCGTCGTTGGGTGTACAGATAGGCGATCTTGTTGCCCTTGGCGTCCTCCACCGTGGTGACGGCGGGCACCTCACCCTGAAGCAACTGAGTGGAGCCATTGGCCACCACGTCGGATGCGCGATTGGAGGCCAGCCCGAATCCACCCGCGAAGGGGAACATCAGCCCGGCCAGGATCACCGCCGCGACAAGTCCGCAGCCCGCGAGCTTCGCGAGGGTCACGGAGGGGGGTATCTGGGGGGACAGCCGCTCTGGCATAGGCACAGGGTACGTGGCATCCCCAGAGGTGTCTGCGGGGTAGTTGATTGGTAACACGGGGCTCGCTCGGGGCGATGAAAAGACGTTGTCGGCACAACCGTCCCAAAAAATTACGACCAGGTGTTGCGTTGAGGACCCCTGACCACTAACTTGATCTCACGGTGTGATTCAAGTTACACACCAAGCGGACTGTGGCCCACGCCTCTTGGTGGGCCGCTCGTGACAGAAGGGATTGCCAGTGTCAGCTTCACG
Organism: Mycobacteroides abscessus ATCC 19977; assembly: GCF_000069185.1. Classification (NCBI taxonomy): domain Bacteria; kingdom Bacillati; phylum Actinomycetota; class Actinomycetes; order Mycobacteriales; family Mycobacteriaceae; genus Mycobacteroides; species Mycobacteroides abscessus. Next base: position 411,593 of record NC_010397.1, read on the forward strand.
GCCAGCCATGAGTGCTTTGCATACGGCGGTATCGATCGATGGTGGAGAAGCTCGCATTGCTTGGGTTTCCCAGGCCAGATGCAGACAGGGCGACCCTGACGAGTTGTTCGTACGCGGCGCGGCGCAGCGCAAGGCCGCGGTCATCTGCCGGCACTGCCCGGTGATGATGGAATGCGGTGCCGATGCGCTGGATAACCGCGTGGAGTTCGGTGTTTGGGGCGGTCTGACCGAACGGCAGCGTCGGGCGATGCTGAAGGCTCACCCCGAGGTGGAGTCGTGGGCTGACTTCTTCGCCGCGCAGCGCAAGCACAAGAGCGCCGTCTAACGAGGTTCTTTTCCGTCGAGTGTCGACATTTCGGGTAGTTCTCTCGAACTTCTAGCCGAGAAGTCGACACTCGACGTGTATCTGGCTCAGGAAGCGACGCCGGTGATCTGATCGGCGATGGCGCGCAGCGCTTCGACGTCGGAGACATCGAAGGGGAGCGACGGCACTCCGACGATCGGAACTGTCGGGTTGGCGCTGGTGAAGCGCGACAGCAGCCGGATCTCGCGCTTGGCGGTCGCCGCGCGCTCGGCGTGAATCCTCAGCACCGCACCGGGCAGGCTGTATTCACCCGATTCATCGAGGTTGTCGGCGAGATCGACGGCCCGTTCGACGGTGAGGCTCGACAGCGTGGGGTGGGTGCGGTTGAGGATCAGGCCCGCCAGCGGCATGCCCTCCTGCGTCAGCCGCTCGACGAAGAAGGTGGCCTCACGCAGGGCGTCCGGTTCGGCGGCAGAAACCACGACGAACTGAGTGCTACGCCGGCGCAGCAATTCATAGGTGCGGTCTGCCTTTTCCCGGAATCCGCCGAATGTGGAGTCCAGTGACTGCACGAACATCGAAGCATCGGAAAGCAATTGGGAGCCCAGCACTGTGGACAGGGCCTTCATGGCCAGGCCGACCGCGCCCGTGACAATGCGGCCCAGTCCGCGGCTGGAACCCAGTAGCATCTTCCAAAGACGTCCATCCATGAAGCTGCCCAACCGCTTTGGGGCATCCAGGAAGTCCAACGCGTTACGGGACGGGGGCGTGTCCACCACGATCAGGTCCCACTTGTCCTCGTGGAGAAGCTGGCCCAATTTCTCCATGGCCATGTACTCCTGCGTGCCCGACATGGAGGTGGCGACGGTCTGATAGAACTTATTATCCAGAATCGATTGCGCGCGATCGGATCCCGCGTGCTGAATCACCAGCTCGTCGAAGGTGCGACGCATATCCAGCATCATCGCGTACAGCTCGCCCTTGAGGCCCTCGATCTGCACCTGCTGCGGGGTGTTACCGAGTGCCTCGATGCCCAGCGACTGTGCTAGCCGGCGCGCCGGGTCGATCGTCAGCACCACAACGGTGCGGCCATACTCCGCGGCGCGCAGCGCGACCGAGGCTGCCGTCGTCGTTTTTCCGACACCGCCTGCACCGCAACAGACTACGACGCGATTCTTGCGGTCTTCGAGGATGGCCGCCATGTCCAAAACGGCAGGTGTGTTGCTCATCGGACTCCCTGCTCGGCCAGGTGATCGGCCAGTTCGTAGAGGCTGCCCAGGTCGACACCGTCAGCCAGAGTGGGCAATTCCAGACGCGGAATGTGGAGCTCGCCGAGGAGTTCTTCGCTCTCAGCGCGCGCCCGCATCCGGGTCGCGTGCTCGATGGTCTCGGTGAGCAGACCGGCGAAGTCGGCATCGGAGAGCGTTACATTGTTCTCGTCCAACGCCTTACGTACCGCGTCCGCGTCGATGACGCCCTCGGCGGCCTTGTCAAGATCCGCGGGAGACAGATGCGCCACCACGGTCCGATTGACGATGACACTGCCGACCGGCAGGCCCATCTCGCTGAGTTCTGCGATGGCCTCGGCCGTTTCCTGCATGGGCAGGGCCTCGAGGAGGGTCACCAGGTGGATGGCGGTCTGATCCGAGTGCAGCAACCTGCGCACGCCCTCGGACTGCGAATGGATCGGGCCGCCCTTGGCGATATCGGACAGCGCGGACGTCACATCCAGGAAGCGGGCGATCCGCCCGGTGGGTGGAGCGTCGACCACCACCGCGTCGTACACATGCCGCCCGGACTTGTCGGTGCGGACGATGCACTCCTTGATTTTTCCGGTCAAAATCACGTCACGCAGGCCCGGTGCGATGGTGGTGGCGAACTCGATGGCACCGATGCGCTTCATCGCACGTCCGGCCAGGCCCAGGTTGTAGAACATGTCGAGGTATTCCATGAACGCCGTCTCGATCTCGATGGCGAGTGCGTTCACCACCCCACCGCCTTCGGCGGTCGCGATCTTGAGTTCCTTAGGCGCCAGCGGTGGCACATCGAAAAGCTGGGCGATGCCCTGCCTGTTTTCGACCTCGACCAGCAGCACCTTGCGGCCGCCCGCGGCCAGGGCGAGAGCCAGCGCCGCGGCGATGGTGGACTTTCCGGTCCCGCCCTTGCCGGTCACGAAGTGCAGTCGTGCATTCGCGACTCGCGCAGGCCAGGTAGTTAAAGGGGGCCCCGCCGCCGCGTCGCTGGGGGAGTCAGGGGAAGTGTTCACCACGCGAGCATGCTAACTGTCCGCCATCGACTGGCAATCGCGAACGCCCTAGGGTGCGTATATGACCGAACGCACCGCGTGGGAGTACGCGACCGTCCCGCTGTTGACACACGCCACCAAGCAGATCCTGGACCAATGGGGAAGCGATGGCTGGGAGCTGGTGAGTGTGCTGCCCGGGCCCACCGGTGAACAGCACGTCGCCTACCTGAAGAGGTCGAAATGAGCACGCACAGCGCCCGCCTGGCCGAGCTGGGTATCGAGCTGCCGGCCGTCGCTGCGCCGTTGGCGGCGTATCAGCCCGCGGTACGCAGTGGTAACCACGTCTACACCTCCGGACAACTGCCCATGGTGGACGGCAATCTGGCCACCGCGGGCAAGGTGGGTGCCGAGGTGTCGCCGGAGGATGCCAAGGCCCTGGCGCGGATCTGCGCGCTCAACGCGGTGGCAGCCGTGGATGCCCTCGTCGGGATCAACAATGTCGTGAAGGTGGTCAAGGTTGTCGGATTCGTCGCATCGGCACCGGGATTCACCGGCCAGCCGGGTGTGGTGAACGGGGCCTCGGAGCTGCTGGGGGAGATATTCGGGGAAGCGGGCGTGCATGCGCGTTCGGCGGTTGGTGTTGCCGAGTTGCCGATCAACGCCCCCGTGGAAGTCGAGATCGTGGTGGAGGTCCGAGAGGAAGTGTCCGCATAGTGCACCCCGCCTACGGGCAACTGCGGCCGGTCACCGAGACCGCCTCGGTGCTGCTGGCCAATAACCCGGGGATGATGACGCTTGAGGGCACCAACACCTGGGTGTTGCGTGCACCGGGCAGCGACGAGATCGTGATCGTCGATCCGGGCCCCGGAGTGGCCACCGGTGATCCCGACGTGCACGTCGAGCAGCTCGCCAAGATCGGCAAGGTGGCCCTGGTACTGGTGAGCCACCGGCATTTCGATCACACCGGTGGTGTCGACCGGCTGGTCGAACTGACCGGCGCCCCGGCGCGTGCGGTGGATCCGGCATGGCTGCGTGGCGACTCGGTGGCGCTGACAGACGGCGAGCGCATCGACGTCGCGGGGTTGTCGATCTCGGTGCTGGCCACGCCCGGGCACAGCGACGATTCGGTGTCCTTCGTTCTGGACGACGCGGTGCTGACGGCCGACACCATCCTGGGTCGGGGTACCACGGTGATCGCACAGGACGGCGGGGGTCTCGGTGACTACTTGGAATCTTTGAAACGCCTTGAGGGTCTGGGTAAGCGGACCGTGCTGCCCGGCCACGGCCCGGAACTGAGCGATCTGTCGGCGGCATCGGCCGAATACCTGGCCCACCGCGAGCAGCGTTTGGACCAGGTGCGCGCGGCGCTGGCGGCGCTGGGAGAAGACGCCTCGGCACGGCAGGTTGTCGAATTCGTGTACACCGATGTGGACCCGTCGCTGTGGGGTGCGGCCGAATGGTCGGTCCAGGCGCAACTGGACTACCTGCGTACTGTTTAGCCAGCGGTGAACTCGATTCCCCTTGCCCTCGCGGGCTCACTGAGCTGGGGCATCAGTGACTTCATCGGCGGGCATGCGAGCAAGCGGCGGTCGACCCTGGCAGTACTCGCGTTGAGTCGGCCCGTCGGGCTGGCGGTGGTCGGGCTGGTGTCCGTGCTCACCGCCTCCACGCATTTCGATGGCCGCACCCTACTCGGAATGCTTTCCGGTCCAGCCGCTTTCGCGGCTCTGTACGCGCTGTATCGCGCCCTTGCGATTGGGCCGATGGGTGTGGTGTCACCGATTGCGGCGGTCGGTGCGGTGGTACCGGTGCTGTGGGGCACCGTGATCGGGCAGTCGCTCGCGGGCCTGACGTATCTGGGGTTGGGCGGCACCCTCGTCGGGGTCATGCTGGCCTCGGCCTCCGAAGGACTCGACGGGCAGCGGCCGGGACGACAGGTGCTGGTGTGGTCGTTCTTCTGCATGGTGATGTTCGGGATCTGCATGATCCTGCTGGCCGAGGCCGGTAGGTATCACCCCGTGGAGGCGGTGGTGGTCTCCCGCGCTACCGAGGTCGTGCTGATCCTGATACTCGGGGCGCTGAGCTGGAACAACCTGCGCGAAAACCTGCGTCCACCGTTCGGGGTGGTGCCCTTCGCCGGTGTGCTCGACACCTCGGCCATGCTGCTGTTCGCCTACGCCGCCGGGCACGGCAGCCTGGCTGTCGCCGCCGTGCTGTCCTCGCTATACCCGGTGGTGACGGTCCTCATCGCCCGGTTGGTACTTCATGAGCGCCTCAGCAGGGTTCAACAGACCGGTGCGGTGCTGACGCTTGTGTGCGTAGCTGTCGTGGTGTTCAGCGCGGCGCGCTGACATACACGGGAAATCAACGCGCGCGGCGTGCCAGACGCTCGGAGTCCGAGATCAGGACGCTCTTGCCCTCCAGGCGGATCCAGCCGCGGTGCGCGAAATCGGCCAGGGCCTTGTTCACGGTCTCGCGGGACGCACCTACCAGCTGGGCGATCTCTTCCTGCGTCAGGTCGTGCGTCACGCGGAGCGCGCCACCCTCCTGGGTGCCGAACCGCTGAGCCAGCTGCAGCAGTTGCTTGGCCACGCGGCCGGGCACATCGGTGAAGATCAAATCGGCGAGATTGTTGTTGGTGCGGCGCAGGCGGCGGGCCAAGACGCGCAGCAGCTGCTCGGCGATCTCCGGGCGGTCGGCGATCCAGGCGCGCAGTGCGTCCCGGTCCATCGACACGGCACGCACCTCGGTGATGGTGGTGGCGCTCGACGTCCGGGGGCCGGGGTCGAAGATCGACAGCTCACCGAACATGTCCGACGGGCCCATGATCGTCAGTAGGTTCTCACGGCCATCGGGTGATCGGCGCCCGATCTTCACCTTGCCGGTGATGATGATGTACAGACGGTCGCCAGGCTCGCCTTCGGCGAACACCGTGTGTCCGCGCGGAAAGTCAACCGGCTGTAGCTGCTTGGTCAGCGCCGAGACGGCGCTCGGTTCGACACCCTGGAAGATTCCGGCCCTGGCCAGGATCTCGTCCACGTTTGCCCCTTACCCAAATTGTTAGTCATGCTTGCGCAGGCCTGCTTGCCTCGACATGAGTCTAGAGGCCAGGTCGCCAAAGAACGTGATCCAAGCTACACCGCTGCACCACCGGCACGCAGTGAATCCACCACCGAATGCCGTGAGCGCATCGAAGAAATGCTCTCTTCACGCAGGCTGGGGCCATTTCCCCGCGAGCGTGCGGTGCTTGTGCCCGTGCGCGAAGTCGGATGGTTGTAGCTGTTTGTGGTGGCCTGGTAGACCGCTTCCAGAGACGGCTCGATGCGTTGCAGTTGCCGCCGGTGCAAACCCTCGATGGCCGACGGCATGCCGTCGCGGGCGAGACGATTCATGTCCGACGGACTCGCTTGGTCCAGAAAATCGGCGACTTCACTCGGCTGCAAGGTATGCCGCATCAACCCGGCTTCCAGCTTTCCCAACCCAAGGCTGGCAAGCATGAGAAGTCCGGGTACCAATAAACCGAATAGGCCCGACACGGGTTGAAGTAAACACGTTCAAGGTCTCGGCGAGGTCACGAAAAACAACCGGTTTGTCCTGCGCACGGGGCGAAATGGCGTGCGGGCCGACCCAGCCCTTGTCCTGGCCCGCGGCTACCCTGGGATTGTGCCAACAACCGGATCAGCCGCTAAGCCCAGAGCGAAATCGTCGGTGAAGGCCCCAGCGCCGGTCCGTGCTTGGAAGCCCGAGACGCACACAGGATTGGTCCGTCGCGCCCGGCGGATGAATCGCACTCTGGCGCAGGCGTTTCCGCACGTCTACTGTGAGCTCGACTTTACCAACCCGCTGGAGCTGGCGGTGGCGACCATCCTGTCGGCCCAATGCACCGATGTCCGCGTCAACATGGTGACGCCCGCGTTGTTCGCCAAATATCGCACCGCCGAGGACTACGCGGGTGCCAACCGCGCCGAGCTCGAAGAGATGATTCGCACCACCGGCTTCTATCGGAACAAGGCCAACTCGATCATGGGGTTGGGCACACAGCTGGTGGAGCGCTTCGGCGGAGAGATCCCGCCGCGGTTGAAGGATCTGGTGACGCTGCCCGGCATCGGGCGCAAGACCGCAAATGTGATCCTGGGCAATGCCTTTGATATTCCGGGCATCACCGTCGACACGCATTTCGGTCGGTTGGTGCGCCGCTGGCGCTGGACCGAGGAAGAAGACCCGGTGAAGGTCGAGCACCTCGTCGGTGAGCTCATCGAGCGCAAGGAGTGGACGTTACTCAGCCACCGGGTGATCTTTCACGGCCGTCGCGTGTGCCATGCGCGCAAACCCGCCTGCGGAGTCTGCGTGCTGGCCAAGGACTGTCCGTCCTATGGCCTGGGCCCGACGGACCCGGAGGTGGCTGCGCCACTGGTGAAGGGCCCGGAGACCGAGCACCTGCTGGCGTTGGCCGGGTTGTGACGTGGCCCGACTCAACACCGGGGCCCGGTGGACGATCGCCGGGGTGGTGCTGGTCGCGGCGCTGATCGCCGTCATGTTGTCGCAGCAACACGATCAGCAGCGGCGCGGACCACAGGGGCAGCAGCAGGTAGCAGCCCGCGAGCGCCGAGATGCTGAGACCCCCGAAGCCCTGGCGGAGTTGCGGCGTCAGGCGCAATTGCCCTCGTGTCCGGCGGCGAATCCCGATCCGGGCACGCCGGCACTGGCCGGGATAACGCTGGAATGCAGCGGCGTGCGGGTTCCGGTGGGGCCGGTACTTGCCGGGCGACAGGTGGTGCTGAATCTGTGGGCCTACTGGTGCGGACCCTGCGCAGATGAGCTGCCCGCCATGGCCGAATTGCAGCGCCGCGCCGGTGACAAGCTAACCGTCATCACGGTGCACCAGGACGAGAACGAGGCCGCCGGGTTGAACAGGCTCGCCGAGTTGCACGTGCGCCTGCCAATGATCCAGGACGGCGCTCGTCGTATCGCGGCCGCGCTGAAGTCACCGAATGTCATGCCCACCACGATTTTGATACGCGCGGACGGTAGCGTTGCCCAAGTGCTACCGCGTTCGTTCACTTCGGCGGATGAGATCGGTGCTGAAGTGGAACAAGCGTTGGGAATGAGGTTCTAGGTCGTGACAGCCGATGAGCCATTCGCGCGAAGAGGATTGGCGACAGCGCCGCTGAGTCCCGATGCCGCCCCGGACTGGATGCGCCCCTTGGTGGACAACGCCGCCAGTGTGAAGGACATCTACGGCAGGGGCGTGCACCCTGCGGTCAAAGCGATCCTGCAAGCGCGCAAGTTGCCGTCTTCCGGCCGTCCGGCCGCCGTTCTGGTATTGGTGTCTGCCGATGGCGCCGTGACCGACCCGACCGAGGCGGACCTGCTGCTGACGGTGCGGGCATCGACCCTGCGCCAGCACAGCGGACAGGTGTCGTTCCCGGGCGGCGCCACCGACCCGGGCGACGGCGGCCCGGTAGGCACGGCCTTGCGTGAGGCTCAGGAGGAAACGGGCCTGGACCCCGCCCGCGTACAACCGTTGACGGTGATGGAATCGCTATTCATCCCCCCGTCCGGTTTTCACGTCTCGCCGGTGCTGGCGTACTCGCCCGACCCCGGCCCGGTGCTTGCCGTTGATCCCGGCGAGACCGCGGAGGTGTCGCGGGTAAAGATCGGTGACCTTGTCGACCCCACCAATCGGATCATGGTGACCAAGAAGACATTTGGAATTCGCTATAGCGGCCCGGCCTTCCTGCTGCCGGGGATGTTGGTCTGGGGTTTCACCGGGCAGATCATCTCGGCGATGTTGGAGGTGTCCGGCTGGGCGCAGCCATGGGACACTCATAACCTCCGTGATCTTGATGAGCTGCTGGCCGAGCACCTGGGAGGGTCGGTATGAATCTGAATCCGTCGCAGTGGCTCGATATCGGTGTCATCGCTGTCGCTTTCATCGCCGCGGTATCCGGATGGCGTTCCGGCGCACTGGGCTCCCTGATGTCTTTCGTCGGGGTGATCTTGGGTGCGGTGGCGGGCATCATGCTGGCGCCGCATGTGGTGGCCAATATCGAGGGTTCGCGCACCAAGCTCTTTGCCTCGCTGCTGCTCATCCTGGTACTGGTGGTCATCGGCGAGGTCGCCGGCGTGGTGTTGGGCCGGGCGATGCGTGGCGCCATCAGAAATCGAGTGCTGCGCACCGGCGATTCGGTGGTGGGTGTGGTGCTGCAGGTGGCCGCGGTTCTGGTGGCCGCGTGGCTGCTCTCCATCCCGATGCAGAGCTCCAATCAACCGAATATCTCTGCGGCAGCGCGTGAATCGAAGGTGCTGAGCCAGGTCGACAAGTACGCCCCCGACCAGCTGCGCAAGGTGCCCAACGACCTGTCGAAGCTGTTGGACACCTCCGGGTTGCCCAGCGTGCTGCAGCCGTTTGGCAAGACACCGATCGCCGCGGTGGACGCACCCGACGCGACGCTTGCCGACGGTCCGGTGGTGCGGGGGTCGGAGCCGAGCGTCGTCAAGATCAAGGGCATCGCACGCAGCTGCCAAAAATCGCTGGAGGGAACCGGATTCGTCATCGCGCCGCATCGGGTCATGTCGAACGCTCACGTCGTGGCCGGCACCAACAGCGTGACCGTCGAGTCGGCGGGGCAGACCTACGACGCCAGTGTGGTGTCCTATGACCCGAACGCCGACATCTCGATTCTCGCGGTGCCCGATATGCCCGCGGCGCCGTTGGTGTTCGCGTCCAAACCGGCCAAGACCGGTGACGACGCGATCGTCCTCGGGTACCCGGGCGGTGGGGATTACAAGGCGTCACCGGCGCGGGTGCGCGAGATCATCGAACTGAAGGGACCGGACATCTACCGCTCCATCACGGTGACCCGCGAGGTGTACACCGTCAGGGGCTCGGTGCTACAAGGTAATTCGGGCGGTCCGTTGATCGATACGGAAGGCCGTGTGCTCGGTGTGGTCTTCGGGGCGGCGATCGACGATGACGACACCGGTTTCGCGCTCACTGCCAAGCAGGTCAAGGATCAGCTCGCCAAGGCGGACCTAGCCGACCCTGTGGCCACCGGCAGTTGCGTCTCCGCGGCCGAAGCCAATAGGCCGACCGAGCAGCCCGTCAACGGCCCGCAGTCACCGGTGCCCGGTAAAGCGCCGTAGATGTTCGTTCACAGCGGCGGGGTCTTCCTCGTGGACGTAGTGGCCCACCCCGCGTAGCGCGACGAACTGCCCGTTGGGCGCGTACGGCAGTGAGCGATGCACCGGGTCGGCGAGCACATACGGATCCGACTCGCCGCGCATGTGCAGCACCGGAACCGACAGCTCGCGATTCATGGACCGCATGAAACGCCAACCTTCGCTGCGCAATTGGCTGCGCACCGCCCAGCGCTGATATTCCAGCGCACAGTGGGCCACCCCGGGAATGCAGATTGCGGTGCGCAGGTGCTTCATGCTCTGCGCAAAGTCGTCGGTGCTGGTCCAGCGGGTGCCCGCACGCGAGCGCACCAGACGCTCCAGCTCGGCGGCGCGATGACGGGTTAGGGTGCGCTCGGGCAGGATCGGCACTTGGTAACGCATCAGTGAGGGCAGCAGTGCCCCGCCTTGTCCGGTTCCGCGGAACGTCGAGGTGCGCAGGGCGATCGGATGCGGTGAGCTGATCACCGCAATGGCATTGACCAGGCGGGGATGCAGGTTAGCAGTGGCCCAGCAGACCAGTCCGCCTTCGGCATGCCCGACCAGCGTGGCCGAGGTGTGGCCCAGAGCCCGAATCAATCCGGCGGTGTCGCCGGCGAGGGTCCATCCGTCGTATCCACGTGGCGGCTTGTCGCTGCCGCCGTAACCACGCAGGTCGACAGCCACCACCCGGGCACCGGGAAGAGCGCCGAGTTGATGGCGCCATGACCACCAGAAGGAGCCAAACCCGTGGAGCAGCAGCACCAGTGGACGGCTTGTAACGGGTGCGGTCGGTGCGTCCTGGGCGTCGGCTTCCACCACGTGGAACCGAATCCCGTTGGCATGTACGTCGAAGTGACGCCACGGGCCACTGATACGGACCACGGATGGATCGGGGTGACGAGCTGTCTGGTCGAACAGCATGGAGGTGTCGGTACCGGGCCGACGTCAGACGGCTACCAGCCCGACGGGTCTACGGGCTTGATGGCTTTGGTGTCCGAGGGTGCCTCATCCTCGCGGCTGAAGACGTTGGCCGTCTCCTTGACGCTCTCGATGGTTGCCTGTGGTCCGCGGATGCGTCTGACTTGCAGATAGCCGATGAGAACCGCCAGCACCGCGACGAACACCATGGCGGCGAAGATGATCAGGTAGGCAGCCCAGGCGGGCAGCCAGATCTTGAGCACTTCGGCGGCGAAAAAGAAGAAGAAGAACGTCGAGTAGAAGAGAACCACCAGAGCGGCGATGAAGAAGATGCTGCCCGCCACGCCCTTCTTGACGTCCCGGATGACCTCGGCGCGGGCAAGCTCGACCTCGGCACGCACCAGGGCGGAAACCTGGGTGGTGGCGTCCCGGACGAGATTGCCGATGGTGGGTTCGCCGGTGCCGGTCGCGTTCGGATCAGACAGCGGGATGGCGGCGACGGTGATCGGAACGCCATTGCTGTCCGTGCGGTAGTTGCGGCTTCCAGGGCTGCTCACTGTGCTCCCTCCGTGTCCCTCGCGGGTCCGGTGTGCTTCCGGTGAAATCTAGTTGCGGCCTATGTTGCCACGTCGGCGGCGCCGGGGCTGCGGCGCGTCTGGCCTGGGGGCGTTGTTACCCAATCGATAGCACTGTGACAGAAGTGGCCAGTGTGAATCTTGATTAGAATGGCGTACGCGTGGCCGACCGGGGGAGAGATGCGGCCGGAGTGAGAAGGGCTGCTGGACATGAGGTCATCTGGGCGACGGATGCGGTACGGGTTGCCGGTCCTGATTGCGCTGTTTGGCCTGTTCGCGGCCGCGATACCGGCCGCAGCGGCTCCGGCGGCGGGTGCCGACGACAAGGTGCCGATGGGCGGCGGAGCCGGGCTCATCATCAACGGCGACACCCTGTGCACGCTGACGACGATCGGCCACGACGGCAAGGGCAATCTCGTGGGCTTTACCTCCGCACACTGCGGCGGCGCCGGCTCGCAGGTGGCCTCCGAGGACTTTCCCAAGAAGGGTGTGCTGGGCAAGTTCGTCAACGGAAACGAGCAGTACGACTACGCCACCATCCAGTTCGATCCGGAGAAGGTACAGCCGGTGTCCACCTACAAGGGCTTCACCATCACCGGAATCGGGCCTGATCCTCAGCCGGGTGATATCGCCTGCAAGCTGGGACGCACCACCGGCAACTCGTGTGGGGTGACATTCGGGGCAGGAGCCGAGCCGGGCACATTCATCAACCAGGTTTGTGGCCAGCCGGGTGACTCGGGAGCTCCGGTGACTGTGAACGGACAGCTGGTCGGCATGATCCATGGCGCGGCCACCAAGCTGCCCGTGTGCGTCATCAAATACATTCCATTGCATACGCCGACCACCACGTACTCGATCAACACCGTGCTGGCCGATATCAACGCCAAGAACCGTACCGCCGGAGTGGGTTTCACCCCGGTCGGCTAGTTCTCATGCATCTTCTTATGCATCGACACGCCGTTTTGTGATGCATTTCGCGAGTAAGGCTCGCAAAACGCGGCGTGTCGACGCAGTATGGGGAACGGCGGCTACTTACTGGCCCTGATCGCCTCGAAGACGCTCGGATCCACCAGCGTTGAGGTGTCGCCCAGTTCGCGTCCCTCGGCCACATCACGCAGCAGCCGCCGCATGATCTTGCCGCTGCGTGTCTTGGGTAGCTCCGGCACCACGTGAATCTCTCGCGGCTTGGCGATCGGCGAAATCTCTTTGGAAACCTGAGCTTTCAGGTGTGAGACGAGTTCGTCGCCTTCGACGGTGTGGCTGGCCTTCAGGATCACGAAGGCCACGATCGCCTGTCCGGTCGTTTCGTCGGAGGCGCCGACGACGGCCGCCTCGGCGACACCGTCGTGTCCGACCAGTGCGGACTCCACCTCGGCGGTGGAGATCCGGTGCCCGGAGATGTTCATGACGTCGTCGATGCGCCCCAGGACCCAGATGGCACCGTCGCTGTCGTAACGTGCGCCGTCGCCGGCGAAGTACCAGCCCTGCTCGGCGTAGCGGGACCAGTACGTCTCCTTGAACCGCTCCGGGTCGCCCCAGATCCCGCGCAGCATCGACGGCCACGGCTTGTCCAGCACCAAATACCCGGTGACCGGTTCATCGCCGCTCGCGGGCTCCAGCTGATTTCCTTCGTCATCAACGATTTTCGCGGAAATGCCGGGGACCGCGCGCATCGCGGAACCGGGTTTGGTCTCGGTGACGCCGGGCAGCGGAGAAATCATGGCCGAGCCGGTCTCCGTCTGCCACCAGGTGTCCACGATCGGTGTGCGGTTGCCGCCGATGACCTCGCGGTACCAGCGCCAGGCCTCGGGGTTGATCGGCTCGCCGACACTGCCGAGCAGCCGCAGGCTGGACAGATCATGCGCGAATGGGATCTCGCGGCCCCATTTCATGAATGTCCTGACCAGGGTGGGCGCGATGTAATAGATGGTGACGCCGTACTTTTCGATGATCTCGAAGTGACGATGTTCGTTCGGGGAGGTGGGCGTTCCCTCATACACCACCTGGGTAGCGCCGTTGGAGAGCGGGCCGTAGACGATGTAGGTGTGTCCGGTAACCCAGCCGATATCGGCTGTGCACCAGTACACATCGGTCTCGGGCTTGAGGTCGAAGATGTTGAAGTGGGTGTACGACGTCTGCGTCAGGAAGCCGCCCGAGGTGTGCACGATGCCCTTGGGCTTACCGGTGGTTCCGGAGGTGTACAGCAGGAACAGCGGATGCTCGGAATCGAAAGGTTCAGCAGTGTGGGTGGTGTCAGCCTTGTCGACCGTCTCGTGCCACCACAGGTCCCGGCCCTCGGTCCATTCGACCGGAATCTCGGTGCGGCGCACCACCAGAACGTGCTCGACAGAGCTCGGCTCACCGCCCAGGTCTGATGTCGCCGGCCCCGCGGCTCCCAGGGCTTCGTCTACCTGACTCTTCAAGGGGGCGGCGGTGCCGCGGCGCCATTGGCCGTCGGAGGTGATGACCAGCTTGGCCTGTGCGTCATCGATGCGGGCGCGCAGCGCTGCCGCGGAGAATCCCGCAAAGACGACGCTGTGCATCAGACCCAGCCGCGCACATGCCAGCATCGCCACGATGGCCTCGGGCAGCATCGGCATGTAAATGGCCACCCGGTCACCGGATACCAGGCCGAGTTCGGTCAGGTAGTTGGCGGCCTGACTGACCTGAGCCAGCAGCTCGGCATAGGTGATGGTGCGGGTGTCGCCCGGTTCGCCCTCCCAGTGGATGGCGACCCGATCGCCGTTGCCGGCCTCTACATGCCGGTCGACGCAGTTGTACGCGACGTTGAGCTTGCCGCCCACAAACCACTTCGCGAAGGGCGCGTCGGACCAGTCGAGAACCTGCCCGAAGGGCTCGTCCCAGTGCAGGCGGCCGGCCTGTTGCTCCCAGAACCCGAGCCGATCTTCCTCGGCCGCCTGGTAGAGGTCGGCGGTCGCATTCGCTGTCGCTACGAATTCCGGCGACGGCGGATAGCTGTCCGGCTCGATGCTGGTTTCGGTCATCTGATCTGGCCTTTCTGCCCTAGACAGGTCCGATCCAAAAGCCTAGTGGGCGGTCATGGTTACCGAGAAGTAATTGGAGTTGTCGTTCAGAAGCGGGCGCGCTGGTGTGTCGATGGAGAGACATCGGCGCGTTACCCGCCTATGGTTCGTCCTACCTATTCAGCTACCGAGGAAAGGGCGAGGATGAGGTTGCGCCGACTGGCCATCGTGTTGCTTGTCGGCATTGTCGCCGTCCTGCCCGCCGGCTGCGGTGACCTCGTCACTCCGGCGCCTCCCGGCTACTTCAGCATGTACATCACCGAACCTGAGCACACCTTGGTGCCGGGAAACACCACTGAGAATCAGGGTGGTCGGATCCTGCGCTCGCTATTCACCGCGCTGGTCGAGTTCAACAACGAGACCGCTGCGGTGGAGTACACCGGGGTGGCCGAATCCATCACCAGTCACGACAACGTCAACTGGACGATCAAGCTCAAACCCGGGTGGACGTTCCACAACGGGGAACCGGTCACCGCCCAGTCCTACGTCGATGCCTGGAACTACACCGCCCTGAGCACCAATGCCCAGGGGTCCTCCAGCTTCCTCGCCAATGTTGACGGCTTCGATGATCTCCAGGGTGACCCGGCACACAAGATCGCGCCGCGGGCCACACAGATGCGCGGGTTGCACGTCGTGGATGACGTCACCTTCACCGTGCGCCTCAACACGCCGTTCGCGATCTATCCGATGACCTTGGGGTACACAGCGTTTCTGCCCCTGCCCAAGGCGTTCTTCCGGGACCCGGTCAAGTTCGGGGTGCACCCCATCGGCAATGGCCCGTTCAAGGCCGACGGTGATTGGGTGCGTGGTGTCGGATTCACCCTCAGCCGGTACGACCAGTACGCCGGGGAGAAAAAGGCCAAGGCCAAGGGTCTGATTTGGCGGGTGTACACCGAGGGCCTGACCGCCTACACCGATATGCAGGCCGGGGCACTGGACATTCAACTGGACCTTCCCGACGCCGCCTACGAGAACGCCAAGGCCGAATTCGGGTCGGCGTATCTGGAACGACCCCGCCCGGATATCACGTCGTTGGGATTCCCGATGTACGACCCGCGATATCGCGATGTGCGTGTGCGGCAGGCTATTTCCATGGCCATCGACAGGGAGGCGATCACCCAGGTAATCTTCTCCGGCACTCGCACGCCCGCCACCTCGTACGGCTCGGCGGTGGTCTACGGGTACCGCAAGGGGGCGTGTGGCAAGCTTTGCGAACTGCACGTGGATGAGGCCAACAAGCTGCTCGACGAGGCCCATTTCGATCGGAACAAGCCCATTGAGCTGTGGTACAGCTCGTCGAGCACGGGGGCACTGTCCTGGGTACAGGCCATCGGCAATCAGCTGCAGTCCAATCTGAAAGTTCCGTACCTGCTCAAAAGCCTGCCCTGGTCACAGTTCCTGCCACTGCAGGACGGCAAGGGGATGACGGGGCCGTTCCGGTCCGGTTGGGTCATGGATTATCCGTCGATCTATAACTTCCTGGAGTCGCTGTACGGCACGGTAGCCCTGCCTCCGAACGGTTCCAACTATGTGTTCTACAGCAATCCGGCATTCGATGAGCTGCTGCGCCAAGGCAACAACGAGCCGACGGTAGAACTCGCGACCAAGGCGTATCAGAAGGCGGAAGACCTGTTGTTCAAGGATCTTCCGGCCGCGCCGCTCTTCTATGAGGTCAACCAGGCGGTGCATTCCAAGCGGGTGCGCAATGTCAAGATCGGCATCCAGGACTGTATTGAGTACGCAGACGTGGAGGTGGTGCAGTGACCACCGTGTTGGGCAACGTTCGACAGTTCTGGCAGAGCGCCGGTCTCTTCCGCTACATCGCCAAGCGGCTGCTGCTCGCGATACCCGTTCTCATCGGGACGTCGCTGCTCATCTACAGTCTGGTGTACGCGCTGCCGGGTGATCCCATCCGGGCATTGGCCGGTGACCGTCCCTTCACTCCCGAAGTCATGGCGCAGCTGCGCGAGCGGTTCCATCTCAACGATCCGTTCTTGGTGCGATACGGTAAGTACATCGTCGGGTTCCTACACGGCGACTTCGGCACCGACTTTCAGCAACGCCCTGTCGCACAGACTGTTTCGCAGCGTCTGCCGGTGACCCTGCGGCTCACCGTGGTAGCCGTGGCGTTCGAGACGATCATCGGTATCACCGCCGGCGTCTTGTGTGCGGTGCGCCGGGGATCGTTCTACGACAACCTGGTCCTGGTCACCACCACGCTCCTGGTCTCGATGCCGGTGTTCGTGCTGGGCTTCCTGGCGCAGTACCTATTCGGCTTCAAACTCGGCTGGTTCCCCATTGCCGGCATCCGCGACGGGTGGTACAGCTTCCTGCTGCCGGGATTGGTGCTGGCCTCGCTGTCCATGGCGTACGTCGCCCGGCTGACCCGGACATCGATGCTGGAGACGATGGATGCCGAGTTCGTCCGTACCGCACGTGCCAAGGGCATTTCCGAATCGCGCATCCTGCTGCGGCACACCCTGCGTAACAGCCTGATTCCCGTCGTGACCTTCATCGGTGCGGACGTGGGGGCGCTGCTGGCGGGCGCCGTCGTCACCGAGTCGGTGTTCAACATCCCCGGGCTGGGCCGTGCGACATTCGACGCGGTCCGAAACCAGGAGGGCGCCGTAGTGGTGAGCATCCTGACCCTCATTGTGTTTTTCTATATCTTCTTCAATCTCGTCGTCGACATTCTTTACGCGCTGCTGGATCCGAGGATTCGCTATGAGTGATCCCGTAAACACTCCGGGCCCGGTGTCCGGCCCGGACGCCACCGCCGAGTCCCTGGCGGAACAGGCAGACCTATGGGGCAACGCCTGGAAGTATCTGCGCCGCAGCGGCTTCTTCATCACCGGGTCGATCCTGCTGACGATCCTGGTGTTGATGGCGCTTGCTCCGCAGCTGTTCACCTTTGGCAAGGATCCCCGCGCTTGCGACCTGTACCAGGCGCGCAAGGGGATCAGTGCGGCCCACTGGTTGGGCACCGATCTGCAGGGCTGTGACTACTACGCCAATGTCGTGTACGGGGCCAGGGTCTCGCTGACCATCGGGCTCATCGCAATGGTGGGTGTGTTGATCATCGGTGTCATCGTGGGGGCACTGGCCGGATACTTCGGAGGCATCGCCGATTCTGCGCTCTCCCGGCTGACCGACGTCTTTTATGGCATTCCAACGATTCTGGGCGGGATGATCCTGCTGTCGGTGGTGGGGCATCGCACGGTGTGGAGCGTCGCCGGTGCGCTCATCGCCTTCGGCTGGATGACATCGATGCGGTTGGTTCGCTCCAGCGTGATGAGCATCAAGCAGAGCGACTATGTGCAGGCCGCCATAGCTCTGGGTGCGCCGACATGGCGAATCCTGCTGCGGCACATACTTCCGAATGCGTTGGCCCCGGTTCTGGTGTACGCCACCATTGCGGTGGGCAGCTTCATCGCGGCGGAAGCCACTCTGACCTATATGGGCATCGGGCTGGAGCTGCCTGAGATCTCGTGGGGATTGCAGATCAACGACGGGCAGTCGCGATTTGCTTCCACGCCGCGGCTGGTCATCGTTCCGGCGTTGTTCCTCTCGGCGGCCGTGCTGGGCTTCATCATGGTCGGCGATGCCCTTCGCGACGCACTCGACCCCCGGAGAAGGTAGGTGGAGGTGCCCACAAGTGATTCCGTGGTCGACATCACGGGCCTGACTGTCGATTTCGAGGTGGACAAGCAGTGGGTTCCGGCCGTCAAGGGTGTCTCGTTGTCGGTCGCCAAGGGTGAGGTGCTGGCGATCGTCGGTGAATCCGGGTCGGGGAAATCGACTACCGCCATGGCCATCCCGGCCTTGTTGCCGCCCAGCGCGCGCGTTCGCGGCAGCGTGAAGCTCAACGGTGCCGAGCTGCTCGGAGCCACCAACGACGAGTTGCGCGCTGTGCGCGGCAAGGACGTCGCCGTCATCTTCCAGGAGCCGATGACGGCGCTGAATCCGGTGTACACCATCGGTTGGCAGATCGCCGAAGCCGTTTGTGCACATAAGAAGATGTCGCGCAGGCAGGCGCGCGACCGGGCCGTTGAATTGCTTGATCTGGTCGACATGCCCGAGCCGGCTAAGCGGGTCAAGCATTACCCGCACCAGCTTTCCGGCGGGCAGCGGCAGCGTGCCATGATTGCGCAGGCCCTCGCGTTAGATCCCGGGCTGCTCATCGCCGATGAGCCGACCACCGCTCTCGATGTGACCGTGCAGGCCGAAATACTGGATCTCATGCGTGATCTGCGCCATCGTATCGACGCCGGCATCATCCTGATCACCCACGACATGGGCGTGGTGGCCGATATGGCCGACCGGATCATGGTGATGAAGGACGGTGAGGTCGTTGAGCAGGGCGATGCCGAGGGTATTTTCCATCGGGCTCAGCAGCCGTACACCCGGCAGCTGCTGGCCTCGGTGCCGCACCTGGGCGCCACCTTGCATGGTCGCGACGAAAGCAACCCACCACCAACAGATCTGGCGCTGAGTGTGGAACACGCGGTCATCGAATATCCGGGAAAGAGTGGGAGCTTCCGGGCTGTCGATGATGTGTCGTTCACCATCGGTAGGGGTGAGGTGGTGGGCCTCGTTGGTGAGTCAGGGTCCGGAAAGTCCACTATCGGCCGGGCGGCGGTAGGTCTACTGAGGGTGGCATCCGGAACTATTTGTGTTGCTGGACAGGATATTTCGACTGCCAACCGCAAGCAGCTGCGAGATATTCGGAGCAAGGTGGGGGTGGTCTTCCAGGATCCCGGATCCTCGCTGAACCCGCGATGGCCGATCGGCCAGTCGATTGCCGAACCATTGACCCTGCACACCGATATGGATCGCACCCAACGAGAGGGCAGGGTCAAGACGCTGTTGGAGCAGGTGCAGTTGCCGGCCGCTATGCGAAACCGCTTCCCCCATCAGCTCTCGGGTGGGCAGCGCCAGCGTGTCGGCATCGCGCGGGCGCTGGCGCTGGAGCCAACGCTGTTGATCGCGGACGAGCCGACCTCCGCGCTGGATGTATCGGTGCAGGCGACGGTACTCGACTTGTTTGCCGAGCTGCAGCGCGAGCACGGGTTCGCCTGCCTGTTCATCAGTCACGACTTGGCGGTAGTCGAGTTGGTGGCGAGCCGTATCGCAGTGCTCAACCGCGGCCGGCTTGCCGAATTCGGCTCGGATACACAGGTATTGACCGCGCCCAAGGACGACTACACCAAGCGCCTGTTGGCGGCCGTGCCAGTGCCGGATCCGGAGCAGCAGCGGATCCGGCGCGAGGAGCGCCAGGCACTGCGCTGAGCATGTGAGTACTGTTTATCGATCATGACTGACCCACTCGCACCATTGGCTTCCCTGCCGGGAGTGCCCGAAGCCGCCGAAGCCGCCCGCGACGCGTTGACCAAGGTACATCGTCACCGCGCCAATCTGCGTGGCTGGCCGGTGACCGCGGCGGAGGCAGCGGTACGCGCCGCCAGGTCTTCGTCGGCACTCGATGGCGGCACGATGAAGCTCAGCGCCGATGGGGCGGTGGAAGATCCGATACTCGCCGGCGCGTTACGGGTGGGTCAGGCGCTCGATGGTGACGCGCTGACTCAGCTGGCCGCGGTATGGTCACGCGCGCCACTGCAGGCGCTGGCGCGGTTACATGTGTTGGCAGCCACCGGCATGGCAGATGAGGACACCCTCGGGCGGCCTCGCCCCGGCGCAGACACCGATCGGCTGGAACTGCTGGCGCAGCTGATCTCGGGGGGGACCTCGGTGCCCGCGCCGATTCTCGCGGCGGTGACGCATGGTGAACTCTTGGCGCTGAACCCATTTGGATCTGCCGATGGTGTTGTCGCGCGTGCCGCGTCCCGATTGGTGACGGTGTCGCGGGGTCTTGATCCGCATGCGCTCGGCGTGCCCGAAGTGATGTGGATGCGTCAGTCCGGGCGCTACCGGGAGCTGTCCTCCGCCTTCGCCCAAGGCACACCCGAAGCCATCACCGCGTGGATTGTCTTCTGCTGTCAGGCATTAACTGCAGGTGCGGCCGAAGCGACATCGATCGCCGATACCGCAGCCGGCTGATTCGAACTCGGCTGGGCCGGACATAAAAACGGGCGACGGTCCGAGTGAATCGGCCCGCCGCCCGTTAGCACGGATCCTCCGGTTACCAAGCGTGCAATGTGGGTTGTGTGGGTGGCCTCGGCGCTTTCACGACGCATCTAACTCGGACTTCACCCAAGAAGTCTGATGAGTTTTCTCTCTTCGCGATTACGCAGGCCCACAACGCTTCTGCCCTTGTCGCGGCGTGCTCCGCGTGGGTGCCGTGGTCCGTGCTGGGACTCCCGCTTCGGGAGATCGGTCCTTCTCTTCCGGATCGACCTTGGCCTCGTCGGGCTTCCGTACCTACTTTCTACACTGAGCGGACGGTCACATCAAGGGGCAATTCTCAAGGTCATTACATTGTTACCTGCGCGCCAAAAGTGACACGTGTGCACTACTACGGACGTAGCTTGCGAATCAGTGAATAGGTAAGCGCCCCAGCAGCTATCGCACTCAGGCCGACGGCCGCCGTGGTGGCGGCCGCGGCGCCGGAGGGAACGGGTATCCGATCGCCGAGCGATACGGGTCGTGAGAATGTCAGCACTGGCCAGCCGCGTGCCATGGATTCCTTGCGCAGCGCGCGATCTGGGTTCACGGCTGTCGGGTGACCGACAGATTCGAGCATCGGTAGATCGGTGATCGAATCGGAGTAGGCGTAGCAGTGCTCCAGCGGATACCCCTCGCGCTTGGCGAGTTCCTGGATCGCGGCTACCTTCCCTTCTCCGTAACAGTAGAAGGCGACATCGCCGGTGTACTTGCCGTCCTCGACGACCATGCGCGTGGCCATGGCGTGGGTGGCTCCGAGGGCGCGCGCGATGGGCGCGACGATCTCTTCGCCCGAGGCGGAGACCACCACGACGTCGCGGCCGCAGAGCTTGTGATCGGCGATCAGATCGGCGGCCTCGGCGAACACCAAGGGGTCGACGATGTCGTGCAGTGTCTCGGCCACGATCGCCTTCACTTGTTCCACATCCCAGCCTGTGCACATGTTGGTGATGTGTGTGCGCATCCGATCCATCTGGTCGTGGTCGGCGCCGGACAGCAAGAAGAAGAACTGTGCATAGCTCGATTTCAGGACCGCGCGTCTGTTGATCAGGCCTTGATCGAAGAACGGCTTGCTGAAGGCGAGGGTGCTCGACTTGGCGATCACGGTCTTGTCTAGGTCGAAGAAGGCCGCTGTTTTGGGGGCCGGTCCGGCGCTCGCGGGTTGTGTGCTGGCCGCGGCGTCCCGGTCTTCAATCGAAGGGGAGGACCCGGGTGCCGTTGCGTGATCGGTCACAGGTCGAGGATAGATCTAGCCGCCTGTGTCGTCGTGTCCATCTGGAAAGTCGCAGCTCAGCCGGGGTGGTCTGGTAACGCGGCGGTGCCAGAAGAAGGCTTGCCTTTCTTTCCCTTTTTTCAGCCGATTGGTCTTGCCACCCTCACCCGGTTCGTGTGTATAGTGGGGTTACTCGGCTATGCCGAGTGTGTCTCAGCCCGACCCCCCGGGGCTGATGCACGACGACCCTCGCCTCCTCCCCCCCTGGCGAGGGTCGTCCTCTTTTCTGGGGACGTTCATCACCGATTTTTGCGGTCACCTCAGATCTATCCACAGAGTTGTCTCCATCCCCAATCTCGATATGACCTCTGGCTCGTCGGCGGCGCAACGCCGATGGTGGAGTTGTGGAGGCAAACACCGGGCAGCCGATCGTCGTCGCCGTCGGTGATCGGCAGCTGAGCAATGAGATCGAACGAATCGTCGCCGCGGCCGGTAAGCCGTTGGTCCTCGCTACCGATGCCGGTTCCATCAGCAGGCAGGCATGGACCCGGGCGGGCGCGGTGGTTCTTGATGGTGCCGATACGTCGATGGCTGCACTTGCTCAGTTGCCGCGGCGTAGCCGGGTCCTGCTGATCTGCAGAGACGAGCCGACCAACGAGGTATGGCGCCGGGCGGTCGAGGTGGGTGCCGAGCAGGTGCTTGCCTTGCCGGAGGATGAGGCCACACTTGTTGCTGCTTTGTCGGCGATGCCCTCCACCGCCTCGGCGGGCCGTGCTCCAGTGATTGTCGTAGTAGGGGGATGCGGTGGGGCGGGTGCTTCTGTCTTGTGTGCGGCGATCGGTCTTCGCGCCCCGAGTGGGGCAATGATCGTGGATGCCGACCCCTATGGCGGCGGTATGGATCTGCTGCTCGGCTGGGAGGACATTCCGGGTCTGCGCTGGCCGGACGTAGATATGCGCGGCGGCAGGGTGAGCTTCGATGCCCTTCGCCGTGCGTTACCGCACCGGCGCGGACTTGTTGTCTTATCCGGGGATAGGACAGGCGGCGGGGGCAACGTTGAGACGATTGCGGGGGTAATCGACAGCGCGCGTGAGGCCGGAGTTGCGGTCGTCGTGGATCTCCCGCGGCGTCTAGGGGCAAGCGGTGTGGCAGCGCTGGAACGCGCCGACCTGGTGGTGGTCGTGACCACCGCTGAGGTACGTGCGTGTGCAGCGTCGGCACTTGTGGCGCGTGCGGTGCGGACCACCAATCCGAATGTCGGTGTTGTGGTGCGTGGTCCGGCCCCTAGTGGGTTGCGTGCACCAGAGGTCGCCGAAATCGTCGGAGTTCCGCTCATAGCGGCGATGCGGCCGGAACCAAATCTGGCCAGTCGCCTGGACAAAGGCGGCCTGCGACTGTCACGCCGCTCACCCTTGGCGGCCGCCGCGCAGTCCGTGTTGTCGCTGGTGTCGCAGGATGGGAAGGCGTCGGCGGCATGACCGGATCATTGATCGATCGGGTACGTGAGCGCCTTGCCGCGGACAACGTGGCGCTGCGCCCCACCGCGGTCGCGGCCGCGATACGCGCCGAATCCGGTGGAGTGCTTGGTGATAGCGATGTGTTGCACAACATAAAAGAACTGCAGAGTGAGCTGTCCGGTGCGGGCATTCTGGAACCATTGTTGTGCGCCGACGACACAACGGACGTGTTGGTCACCGCGCCGGATCGTGTCTGGGTCGATGACGGCCACGGATTGCGTCTCACCGCGGTGCGCTTCACCGACGAGGCCGCGGTACGCCGACTGGCACAGCGATTGGCGCTCGCGGTGGGACGCCGTCTCGACGACGCGCAGCCTTTTGTCGACGGGCAGCTGCTGGACGTGGGTCCGCCGCGCTCGGTGGTGCGCCTTCACGCGGTGCTCGCCCCCATCGCCGCAGCTGGCACATGTATCTCGCTACGTGTGTTGCGCCCCATGGCCAAAGGCCTGGACCAGCTGATCGCCGACGGCACCGTCCCCGAGGATGCCGGCAGATTACTGCGCGGGATGCTGGCGGCCCGGCTGGCCTTTCTTGTCACGGGCGGCACGGGCGCGGGCAAGACTACGTTGTTGTCCGCGCTACTCGGGGCGGTCGACCCGACCGAGCGCATTATCTGTGCCGAGGATGCCGCAGAGCTCGCGCCGCGTCACCCGCATGTGGTCAGCCTGGCCGCGCGCGCTGTCAACATCGAGGGTGTTGGCGAGGTGACGTTGCGTCAGTTGGTGCGTCAGGCATTGCGGATGCGTCCGGACCGAATTGTGGTGGGTGAGGTGCGTGGTGCCGAGGTGGTTGAGCTGCTCACCGCACTCAACACCGGCCACGACGGTGGCGCGGGCACCGTTCACGCGAACGCCCCCGCGGAGGTGCCGGCGCGGTTGGAGGCCCTCGGAGCGCTCGGTGGGCTCGACCGCGCCGCACTGCACTCGCAGTTCGCCGCGGCCATTTTATCTGTAACAGATGCCAGGGTGTGTATGACTGTCACCGACGTGACCTATCGGGTCGGCAAGGACCGTTGTTCACATGGTTATCTGTAGTGGTGTTACTAGTGGTAACGGCCGTTTATCAGTTGGCGTGATGAAGTGTTGAGTATCTATGTATTTCAGGGTTTTTGAGCACATGCCGCCAGCGGAAGTACGTTTGTGGCGGTCATTTGATTCGGCCGCCGACTTCAATCCGGTGTGGTGGTGCGGTCAGACGTACACGAGTGCGGGCTGCCGGGATCTTCGGTACTCACTGATTCTGTGATGGGTGGCGCGCATTGATCATTGAGGTCGGGCCACAGCATCGGTTGCCGGATTTGGGACTGGGGTGCCGCTGTTTGTTCGGCCAGTCTAGTTTTGGGCAGTTCGAGGAGTCGGCGGCATTGGTTGTTGCGGTGAGCGGTTAGCGGTGTGCTGCGCTGCTGTCGGCAGATGCGGGAGCATCGGTTGCGGTTTGTGCGTAGGGCCCGCCGATGAGGAGGTTTCGTGTGTTTGCGAGGTGGAGGTTGTACTGCGACGACAGTTCGTATGCCTCTCGTAAAGTTGCGGGGTCGAATCCGGCCCGCGCTAGCAGGACAGTCCTGAGTACCCAGGGTATCGAGTAGCTCAGCGCGATGAGCACATCGTGGAACTGGTCTAGGGTTTCACTGTGTGGCTCAGTTCCCTGATGAGCCAATATGTTTCGTATATCCTTTACTGCAGCTGGCCAGTCGTTGAACGCCCCGACGATACCGGGGATGATGCTTTGAGCTTCAGCGACGAAGTCCGCCATTCTGGATCGATACGTGGGTTTGTTGATGAAACTGAAGCTGTCATTCATGGCTTGGCCGAATTCGGTGAGATCTGCTGGCGATAGCGGCTCTCGGCCGGTTCGGTCTATCTGGCGGACTTTTTCCAAGGCGGCTTTGCGTGCTGCGCGGCGGGCCTGTTGCATGTCGCTGCGCGAAAGGGCCGGAATCCTACTGTCTGCGTCGTAGATTCGCTGATGGAGGCCTTCTGCGATCGCTGCCAGGGCGAGTACTTCTGTTTGGATGGCGACACCGGGCAGCCGGTCGATGGCCGCGGTGTCCAGGCCGTCGGTGATTCGCTGGAAGTCGATCCAGGCGGCGTATTGCTGCGGGCTGATGAGCCGGGCGGGTAGAAGTTCATGGGATCGTGCCGTTGGCGCTGATTCTCTTCGGTGCACCGCCATCCATGGTGACTTTTCGGTGCGGCGAACTCGAAGCTGAATCGCACCAGTGGGGTTATGCGTTGCAAGCGAGACCAGGCTAGCCACAGGAGAAAGCACCTGCCAGTCCAGTTCTCTGATCGTTTGGGGCTCCGCTGGCGTGTAATGAAACGTGAGTTGGTCACCGTCGGTCTCCAGGATCAGAGTTCCGCCGCACTGGGCCTGTGCCTGACCGCCGGTGGTGCCCCACCAATTCGCGCCGGCAATCTGGAATCGACAGTCCTGGTATGTCTGTCGATCTCCCTCGACATGCTCGCCGACAAGGACGTGACGAGTCGAACGGAACTGCTGGCGATACTTCCAGTCATAGAAGCTGCCAGCATGCTTCTTTCCGCCTTGCGCGCCAACGATTGACACCGCAGTTCCATCCTCCAGCACGCCGTGGATGTCCCGGGGCTCAAAATCGGCCACCGAATCTTCGGGATCGCCCGTATAGGAGATTGTTGTGCCCCCGTGTTCGGATATCGTCACCCGGTTCGAACGCTCATCAAAGATGCGGCCCAGGATCTCCAGAATCGGACTATCGGTGAGCATCAACTCTCCTGGCACCCGACGATGGGGTGTATCTGCCTGCCAGAAAGTGCCCTTCACGGGTTGGATCTGGTCTGCTGCGCTCATGCGGTCTCCATTCCGTGGGCCGAATGGGTCTCGACACTAGCCGAAGCTGTCAACGAAAACCTGGTATCCAGCGCGCGCACGTCGCGGCGGCTGCTCGGCAGAGAAACTGGGGAACACCATGTCCTGCAACTGCTTTGTCAGTCCTCGTGCAGGAGTGCGCCAACGGTGACCTCGAGTGCCGCGGCGATGTCGAAGAGCCGTTCGTAGAGCAGCCCGCGCCGACCATGCTCGACATCGATCAGCACATTGCGGGTCACCCCCGAACGAAGGGCCAGCTGCTCTTGCGTCATGTCCTGAGAGGTACGGATCTGCCGAATGCGAGCACCCACCGTCTGCCGAATACGATTCCATGCCACCACACGCTCGGGATCGTTCTGACTCGGTCGCGTGGGCACGCACCCAAGTAATGAGGCGCCCGTACCAAAAGTCTGCCCTACTAGTAGTACATTGCTGCATCGTGTTCGAAACTGATTCTGACTTTGATCCCGATGAGACGGTGTCCACGCTTGCCCTGGATGTCATTGATGAGCTGCGCATGAAAATGCTCGAATGCCTCCTGGTATTGCACACCTTGCCTGATGAGGCTGATCTGAATTTCACGGATTTAGCCAACGACATCTTGGCCGCGCACCGCGGCAGCCTGGAGGCCTACCAGGCGGCCAGCATCGTGCATCAGGGCGCCGAACTCGATGAGCGGTGGGGCAACAGTTTGTCGAGGCCGAAGGCTATTTTTGCACGGCACAACGCCGCGGTACGGCGCGGTGCCGTGCAAGTGGCGCCGCTGCCGGCGTTATGCGATCGGCTAGAGCGTCACCTGTATCAGCTGCCGCGACCCGACCGGACCCAGACAGTGGCTGGGCAGCGTCCCAAATGCGCGGCCGTGGTCAAGACAACGGGCCAGGACTGCACCAACTCGGCGATCTACCTTGGTTCGGGAATGTTTGGCGCACATTGTTATTCGCACGCCACTGCTGCCGAGCGTGAGCAGTATCGGGATCACCACGAGCGAAACGACGCCCTGCAGGCCCGCTCCCACACCGACCTGCGCAACCTGCAGCGCGCGGTCGGCCAGAAGATCGCTGCTCACTGGATTGCTACCCGCGAGCAACGCGTGCAATGGATCAACGATATCGTGCTCAACTGAATAGCTATCCCAATGCTGCTGGCCTGCAGCCACTTCGGGCAGCAGCGGGCACGCCCCTAGCGATCTGGCTAACGTGGTCGAGCCCGGATAAGCAGTGGCGGGAAGGCCCTGGCCGAGCCTTCCCGCCACTGTAGGGTTTGTTAGCGCTTGGGCAGCGCCAACAAATTGTTAGTCCACACACCGTCGGCGTAGGTACGCAGATACTTCGGACCGGACGCGGGCGTCACGATGCCCACATCGACCCGATTACCCGCGGCGTCCTCCACGTAGACCTTGCCGTGCTGGGTTTCCATCCAGGCAATGATCTCCGCGCGAGAGTTGTCGCCGGTATCACCGCTGGACGGATCGGTCCACCACAAGCGCACGATGTGCTGATGAGAGTTGCCACCGGACAAGCGGATGGCAGTAATACGAATAGACACTTTTGTAAGGCCTTTCTATCGATGAGGGTTTTCTCGTCAGAAGGCGGGCCGTACACTGATGTCTGTAGGACGGGTTGCGCAGCGGCCCGCGGCGGGGCAGGTATTGACGTACCTGTCCCGCCATTTTGGTCTCTCTAGTCGGTGTTCTCCTCACTGTCGTCGCCGGAATCGTCACCGTCGGCAGCCGAGGCCGCCGGCGGAGTCTGAGGATGCGCCGCGCTGTA
Source organism: Mycobacteroides abscessus ATCC 19977 (assembly GCF_000069185.1). NCBI lineage: Bacteria > Bacillati > Actinomycetota > Actinomycetes > Mycobacteriales > Mycobacteriaceae > Mycobacteroides > Mycobacteroides abscessus. The sequence goes on from NC_010397.1 coordinate 439,306, forward strand.
CTCGGTAAGTAGATCGAGGACCTTGAAGAAGAACTCGCGGTCTTCGCCGACCAGCGTGATCGGGTTGACATCAACGAGCAGCTGCAAGGTGCCACCGGTCTGTAGCCGCACGTTCACCGCAGGGTTCGCCGTCGGCGGGGGCGCCGGCGGTACGACAGGGGTTGCCGGCGCCTTCTTGCGGGGCTTGGCCCTGGCCTTGGCCCGCGCCTGCCCGGGCGCACCCGACCCGGACCGGGTGTTCGGGAAATGCTGGCTCAGCGCTATCCCCGCTTCGCGCGAGGCATGCAAAAAGAATGTCACCGATTTGCGCAGCGTATCTGCGCCCACAATGCCGTAACCGTTACGGAAACTGTCGTTGAGCTGCTGCTCAGTGCCATTTTGGGCCGAGACCGCCAACTGCGGCTGGTAGTACGTCTGAACCAGCTCGCGCAGCAGTTGCTTGCGTTCCTCGCCAGAGGCGGTTACCAACGCGTTGAATGTCGCATTGACGGTGTTGTCGTCATTGATGAGATTGAACGACCGCAACGCCGTCACGAGATTGGCCTGATCGGTGCCCGACTTACTGCTCATCAGCGACCGGTCGATTACCGGTGGCAGACCCGGACCGGACAGCTCGTCGATGAACCGCCAGAAGGTCTGAAATGCCATATAGGGAGGCTTAAAACCACTCACCTCGTCGACGCCTGCCATAACGGTCTCCTACTTGCCATAGTGAGGCTGGCCTGTTTCTGTTGTGGACAGTACGCTGCCGCAGGCGCTTGCGGCAAGGCATGCCATAAAGATTTTTCTTTACCAGCCTTGTGGCAGGGATCAGGCTAGAGGTGTGGAGATACATGAGGGAACGCCGGTGGAGGTGACGACGGCCGGTGGCGATCAGGTGTCGATGGTCGCGCTCACCGCCGTGGTGGCGGGCCGGGACATGCCCGTGATCTGGGTGGCTACAATCGACGAATACAAGCGTAAAGGTAGTGCAGCACACCGCATTCCGTGGCCCGCGCAGTACGTGCGCGTGCCCACCTCGGCGTCGACGCGGGATCGCTAAAACGAGCCCACACCCCCCTGTGGATGCGTGCGGAACCGCCCTATGGGGACAGCTCGGCACCCAGTTCAGATGCAGTAACCGCAAAGCAAATGGTGCGCAGATTCTTACGCATCTGCCACAAGACGATAGGGACGGCAGATGTTGGGTATGTGGCCAGTGATGCTGACGGTACGCAGGAGAACGAAGATGTCGAGACATCCTCACACCGCCGCCGCGAGGAAGGTATGCCGCCTTGCCCTACACGGAACACCGGGCAGCGATCCGGTGCACCGCGAGCCTTTTGTCGGGGCCGGCGGGTATTCCTGCTGCAGACCCACGCAACGCCCGGGGCCGCTCCGAAGCAGTGCGGCCGGGCCGGCATCAACCACACCACCGCGACACACCCCATTCACCTCACCAATCACACCGGAATCAGACACCACAATAGGAACATCCGTTCGAGTTGCTGCGCGGCAAGAATTTTCTGGGCGTGACAGCGGAAGAAAGACGCGAAACACGTTTGTGTATAAAGATTTTGACGCATTACACATGTATAATTTTTGTATGACTAAGGGTTTGATAAGGCTGCCCGACACACCGTCCAGATACGTGATGTTGTAGGAATAACCGTGCAACATTTCTTGCATGCTTCAGGAGTTGGTCGAGCGGCTGGTAGCGCAGCATCGCGTTGCGCTGGCGCTGCTGCACGGCGAGATTCAAGTGGCCTTCGAGGAAGCCGCCGCAGCACTGGCCGCACGGTTTCCCGATCTGCGGCAGGTCCATGGCGGGGTGTTCAGCGGACACCTGCGTGCAGTGCTGCTGGCCATGAACGGGGTCGACAGGCTCACCCGGCGGGGAGAATCGACACGCAAAGTGCCCGAGGGCGCCTCCTGCGGCCCGCAGTCCACCTTGCGTATGTCCATGGGCCTGAACTCGTCGGTGCGGCTGGGCGACCCGTCGATGATGTGGACACGGGTGCGCAAGCTCACCCCGCAGATCGTCGAGACGCTGGCCTCGCTGACACCTCAACCGATGCCCGCGCCGAAGGCGGGCGCGCAGATGACCTTGGATGCCGGCCAGCAGGATCGGGTGTTTGGGCCCGAGGGCATCGGGGAGCAGTACGAGCTGGTGCTGTATTGGTGGCCGCGGGCCGATCTGTCGGGAGTGGAGAACGCGATCCTGGCGGCGGTGGCCGATCTAGGGGTGTCCGGAGAAGAACGGATTTTGGCTTTCGCCCCGCTGCCGGCGGCCGTGCGGCCCGAGAGGGTTTCGGATGTGGACACCGGCGAGGACTACGAGCCAGCCGGCGACTACGAACAGTTCCTGCCCAAGAAGTCTTCCGATACTGGGGATCCGGGAGCGTAGGCAGTGATGTCGGGGTACATGCCGGGGGTCGCCGGGAACGAGGTGACCGGTAATGGCGACGGTAGAAGTGTTCGGAGCCCGGGTCCGTCAGGCCCGGGTGCTGCGCAGGATGTCCAGTACCGCGGTGATGGAACATATGGGTTGGCGATCGCCCCGCCAGACCCGGCTGGAGCAATCCGAGACCGCCGAGCTGGACACCGCGGAATTCTCTCGCCTGGTTGCGCTGCTGCGTTTCCCGGCAAGGTTTTTCACCAGCGCGCCGATCTCGCGAGTCAGCGCCCAGGACTTACTGTTCCGGGCACCCAAGTCCACGACCGTCTCCGAGAAGGAGTACTTGGCGATGTTCGCCAACGTGGCCGGTGACCTGCTCGATGAGCTGAACAAGCACACCAAGTTGCCCGGTGTGCAGCTCGAACCGGTCCCAGTGGGCACCGATGTGGTGACTGCCGCGGCCAAGGCCCGCAGCTGGCTGGCCCTGGAACCGAGTGCACCGGTCAGGTATCTGACCTATGACCTCGAATGTGCCGGGGTACCGGTCATCATGCGCTCGCGCCATAGCCGATCCTCGCGGTATGTGAACTGGGACAATGAGATCGATGACGAACCGGCAGGCCTGCTAACTGAAAGGCACCTGGGATGTTCGGCCCGCACCGGAGAGTTCCGGCAGCGGCCGCTGGTGCTGGTGCGTGGCATGGACTCGTGGGAACGCACCCGGTGGACCATCGCCCACGAGATCGGGCATCTGGTGTTGCATCGTTACGGAGCTGTCAGCGATGAGGAGGAACGGGCGGCATCACGGTTCGCCTCGGAGTTCCTGGCGCCCGCGGCGGTGATCGCCGATGAGCTGCCGGCGGCGGTGACACTGAACAGCCTGATTCCACTGAAACTGCGTTGGGGAATCTCCCTGGGTGCGCTGATCATGCATCTGCGCCAATCTGCTCTCATCGACCAAGACCGGGCCGAAACCCTGCAGCGCCAGCTCTACACCCGCATCAACACCGAGACAGGCTGCACGTGGGGAAAAACCGAACCTGGCTGGGATGCAAGGAAACCCGAACGGCCCCGGCTGCTGCTGAAATGGATCGAGGAATGCTTCGGGGCGAGCTCTGCGGTGGAGTTGGCTGTCCATGACCTGATTTTCCCGACCGACTTGCTCGCCGATTTCCTCACCGGCCAGCGCGGAACACCACCGAAATCGGCGGCGCAGTCTGCGCGCGAGCGTGATCTTGTCAACGCCGGCGCGCGCGGTCAGGTCCTCAAGCTGGATCGAGCCCGATCCTGCCGGCAGGCATAAGCAGGCAGGATCGGGCTCGGCGGTGGCACGCACTCAACGGATCACCCTGACCGGCCGCGCGCACACCTACACCGTCCTGGGACAAGACCACCTGCCGATCGCGCCGGTGACCGAGTACCTGCAGTTCCTGCGCGATGATCAAGCATCCCCGAACACCTTGCGTGCCTACGCCGCAGGCTTAGCGGCGTGGTGGAATCTGCTGGAAGAGACCAACACCGGGTGGACCGACGTTACGACCGCACTGTTCGGAGAATTCCTCACTTATCTACGTACCGGGGACCTGCCGGGCACCAGCCGCATCGGGCCACCAGCGGTGTGGCTATCGGCAGCCTCAGTGCAGCAGCGGGCCGCGGCGGTGCTTTCGTTCTACCGCTACCACGCGCATGCGCACAATCTGGACGCTCCGTATCAACGCCTGTACGGCACCTTGGGTAAGCCGGGACGCGCGCGATATATCCCGCTGCTGGCCGGGGTGGGACGCCCCGTGCGCAAACCACGGCCGATCTACCGGGTACGAGGCGGAAACACCAGCCGCACACCGGTGCTGCTACCAGAGCAGGTACGCACAATTTTGGACTTGTGTGCTGTGCAGGACCGCAGTGGGCAATGGAGCGGGTCACCGGCGGCGCTGCGCGATCGGCTGCTGTTCGCGCTGCTGGCCGAGACCGGGATGCGAATGGGTGAGGCATTGACATTGCGGCACCACGACGTACATATCGGTGCCGGCGGCACCCCCTGGGTGGAAGTCGTTCCCCGTCAAGACCATCCGGCCGGGGTGCGGGTCAAAGGCGGACACCGCCGTATCTACGTGGGTGATGATCTGGAAGCGCTGTATTCGGCGTACGTGTGGCATCTGGTCGACACCGGCGCCCATGAGCACGTGCCGGACCTTGATACGCACTTCGTGTTCGTCAACCTCGCCGGCGGCCAACTGTACGCGCCGACACGCCCCGAGACCGTGTACGCCAAGGTCCGCAGCATCAGCCACAACGCCAAAGGCGCCGTGCCGAAGGACTGGTCTCCGCACTGGATGCGCCACACCCATGCCACCGCGCTGCTGTTATCAGGTGTGCCACCGCACGTGGTGATGCGCCGGCTCGGGCACCAAGACATCCAAACCACCTTGTCCACCTACGGCTGGGTGACCGAGGACGCCGAAATGCGCAGCGTGGCCGAATGGAGAAACTTCGTCGCCGGATGGAAGGGCCTGCACGATGACCCCCACTAACCCTCCAGAAGACCTCACACCGAAATCGGCGGGACCAGATACATCCTGGGCTCACCAATGGGCACAAGTGCCCCCGCGATGGCGCACGCCGATCTACCGGATCGATACAGCGCCAGCCTCTGAAGTCTTCACACTCAACAACTACTACCGCACCCGCAGCAACGGGCAGGGCTATGACTTCACCCCGGCAGGCCCGCCCAGATTCGCCGACGAGCTGGCCTGGTGGGTGTACATCTGTTGGCGAGAAGGGTTGTGCCGCATCGATCCCGGAGATCTCAAATGGTTCCTGCGGGCCCTGCCGGCAGTCATCGAGGACTACCAGCGCCGACATGGCCGCCCCCCGCACAGCTTGCTCGATTTGACCGCCTCCGAGATCATGCGACACGCCGTCGTGTCGTTTGAGCGCCGCAACGGCCGTCTACCCACCGCCGGCTACCGCCGCAACCTGGGCTACACGATCGACAAATTGTTCGTGCTACTGGCCGTGCGCTGCAGCGAGGCACCCTGGTGGTCCCGTGATCTGTGGGACCTGCGTATCGACCCGCGTATCCCGCAACGCGAACATGAACCACGCCACGAACAAGCACTCAAACTCGCCGGAATAGAACCTGATTGGCTGCGGGAAGGGGTGCGCTTTTGGATGCGTACCGCCTTGACACATCAACTGTTCACCTGGACAACGGTCATCAGCCGCAGCGGCAACCTGGGCCGGCAACTGGGCACCTTCTGTGTCGCACGCGGCCACCTGCACGATCCGCTGATCAGCACCGACCCCGACACGCTGCGCGATGTGTTTCTCGATTTCCTGGACCACCTGCGCAGCCCGCAAGCCTCAGCCAACAAACGCGGATTGACCGACTACATGGTCGCCGAGATCCAATACGAGGTGCAGTCCTTCTACACCTTCATGTACGACCATGCCGCCGAAGCTGCCGCCGCAACCTCAAACATGCGCTGGAAAGACATCACCGTCGGGCACACCCGCCTATGGGCTCCGGCCTACCAACCCCGTAGAGCCAAGAAATACCGCGAACTAACGTGGTACAGCACCGCCGATCTGCAACGGATGCTCACCTATTTGGATGTGCTGGCCGCACGCACCAGCCAGAGGATCATTCTCAATCAGCCCGACGGCACCATCACCGTAGCGCCAGGTCTGGGCGATCCGCAGGCGGCGCGAATATGGCTGCTGCAAGCCATGACCGGGCGCCGGGCCTCGGAAATCTTGATGCTTGATCATGATCCGCTCTCAGCCATTCCCGGAGTGGATCGGCCACCGGATTCTGACAACGAGACATTCGTGGCCCGGCTGCGTTACCAGCAGACCAAAGTCGAGGGCGTCGACCCCACGATCTTGGTCGAACAGCCCGTGGTCGACATCATCACCGAACAGCAGCGCTGGCTCGCCGAACACCACCCGGACATACGTCCCAAGTACCTGTTCGTCGGAATGCTGCATCAGCATCAAGGCCAACGGCCCCGCGCCTACAGTTCCTATCTAAACGCGCTGCGCAGACTCGATGCCATCCACGCGTTGACCGACTCAGCCGGACACAAGCTGCGGTTCACCCAAACCCACCGGCTCCGGCACACCCGTGCCACCGAACTACTCAACGACGGAGTGCCCTTTCACGTCGTGCAGCGCTACATGGGGCACAAGAGCCCCGAGATGACCGCCCGCTATGCCGCCACCCTTGCCGCGACCGCCGAAGCAGAATTCCTCAAACACAAGAAGATCGGTGCCCACGGCGCCGACATAGCGATCAGCCCCAATGACATCTACGACATGACCCAACTCGGCAAGCGTACCGACCGAATTTTGCCGAACGGGGTGTGCCTGCTGCCGCCGCTAAAATCATGCGACAAGGGCAACGCCTGTTTGTCCTGCGGGCATTTCGCCACCGACCGTACGCATCTTGAGGAACTTGTCGCTCAGCGTGCCGCAACCCACACACTGCTGGAGCAACGCCGGGCGCAGGTACTTGCCCGAACCGGACGTGAGCTGACCGATGAGAACGTTTGGGTTGCCGAACGACTCCGCGAAATCACGTCCCTGAATGCGATTATCGGCCGCCTGAGCTCAAAGGAACTAGGTGAGGCCCAGGCCGTTGGCGGGCCAGCCACTGCCGAGCGGATACCGCTGTTGCCCATAGTCACTCGCGGGTCCCATCAGTCAGCACTCGACAAAGCCCGCCGACCGGACCACCCGACCGGATGAGCACACCGCGTTCCACCGAAGGCCTGCGACGGCACACCACTCAACTACGGGCCAGCACCGCCCGAAAGATCAAACAAGCGATCCGGGAGATGAAGAAGAAGGGGTTGCCTATAAACCCCAACAGCGTGTCCCGCTACTCGGGGGTGTCCCGCAAAACCATCTACAACCACACCGACCTGCTCACCCAAATCCGTGCCGCCGCAAATAAACCCGTCATCCGGCCAGCCGATCAAGGCGAGGGTCCGCCCACAACTGAATCGGGGATAATCGCGGCGCTGCGCAATCAGATCACGGCCCTCAAGACCGGCCATCGGGCCGACATCGCTGAACTGAAAGCAACCATCAAAGGGCTCAACGAGGACCTGGCTGCAGCTCACGGTGAGATCTACACGCTCGCAGAGCAGCTCCGCCATCGTGGCAAGTCCTCCATTGACAAAGGTTCAGGTACGGCATCGCCGGGGTAGTCGTCGAATGTGGGTGCTCAGCCCTGGTGCCAAAAGTCCGCCGCACAGGTGTGGCCTGGCTTTCGGATTCGCGGTGCTGTGTTCGAGCAGGAGCGGGTTGACATCGGGGCTCGCAGTCGTGTGCGCGCCGAAAAACTGTATGTCACGCGCACCCGCACAATCCGGGAGTCTTTTGGTGTAGCGGCGTAACATTGCTGGTCAAATCGAATACCGGCACCACCGAATCGGAGGGTAGTGGTGGCCAAAGGCACATCAGCGGGGCTTCTTGATGAAGCGCGGTCTCAGTCAGTCTTCAAGCATGCGATTCTGCAAAGCTATCTTCCGCGCTTCGCTGCGATGACCGGTAAGTGGGCGCAAGGCAATCGTGTGGTGCTGCTCGATGGTTTCGCCGGGCGTGGCCGGTATCCAGATGGAAAGCCAGCATCAGGCGAGCAGATGTTACTGGCTGCCCGCAAGATTCAGCGGACCACACACGTGGAAGTGATGCTCGTCGAGCGCGAGCACAAAGACTTTCTCACCCTCTCCGACGTCGCCGCCGAATACAGCCGTCTGGGCATCACCGCCGAGGCGTTCCACGGCGAAGTCGAGAACTACCTCGATGAGGTCGTTCATCGAGCTACCGGGGTACCCCTGTTCCTTTTCCTGGATCCGTGCGGCGCTAACGTGCAATATGAAGCGATCACCAAGACCCTCAGTCAGGATCGCAGGCTTCGGCGGCCCGCGACCGAGGCACTGATGAACATCAGCGCGGATCTGATCCGCCGCGCCGCTGGATGTGTCTCCAAAGGGCAGTTACACAACGGCTCGATCACCAAACTCGACAACATGTGCGGTGGGCGGTGGTGGCAGCCGATCGCCTTGGCGGCTTACGAACAGAACCCGAAAAGAACATGGGAAGCAGCCGCCGACGCGGTGGTAAACCAACATGCGCAGCGACTTGCCGAACAGTCCGGTATGCGCCCCGTCGTGGTACCGGTGCGCCGCAAGATTCATCACCAGCCCGTCTACTACTTGGTCTTTCTAACCCGCGCGCCGCACGGCCGGTGGATCTTCGGTGATGCACTAGCACATGCTCGTCAACAGTGGCTTCGGGTACTTGGGCCCGACGACGAAGAAGCCGAAGGGATGCTGTTCAACTTCGTTGAGGATCAGATCGAATCGGAGAGTCAGCGTGCATATGCACAGCTCAAGGAGAACATCACCGCACTGGCAGACAGGGGCAGAGCCAAGTTGGTTGATCATCCCGAAGCGGTCTTCGGTTCAGCGTTTGGCCTAGCCCAAGAAAAACAGGTCCGTCAGGCTGTGCGGGAACTGAACAAAGCCAACGAGGTCCAGCTAGACGATACTGCCCCACAACCCAGAGACTGGATTATTTGGCGCTAGCGAGCTTCCCTGGAACCTTTCCACCCGAAGGCATTTCGTCCCACCGACGCCCATCGAGTTCACGGCCCAAAGCTTTAGGCGTCCTGCCTCCCCACTGTTTGAAGAAGAACGGCACATCGGCCTGCACGCAAGCATCGCGGATCTCACGAGCCCACGCCAACTGCATCGGCCGATAGCGCGGGCCAGACTCGCCACCGGCAATTACCCACGAAATATCCTGTAAATCAATGCCTTTGAGTGTTCCTAAAAGCGGCTCGCAAGACAGGAACCGAACCGCAGCAGGTACAGATCGCAGATCGTCAACTCGCGATAGCGCATCGGAGTTCTCGACAGACACGCCCATCCATAGGTTTGGCGGCCAGTCCAGCTTGTCGGCGACCCGCCGCAGCCGTACCGACCGTTTCGTCAGAATCTGGTAAGTGTGCCGTGGCGTGTCGGCGATAACAGCGAAGACATCGCGCACGAATTCCACGGGCACCTTCGCATGGAACAGATCGGACATTGAATTCACGAACACCACCCGCGGGTTACGCCACCGATAAGGCTCATCGAGCGAATCAGGGTGAAGACTGAGCCCGAACCCGGGCCCAGAGGTCGCTGGGTGGCCATCTTGTTGATACTTCGGCGAGCCCATCGCTTTGAGCCGCGCCGCCAGCGCCAGCGCGTAACACGAGTCGCAGCCCGCCGAGACACGGTCACACCCCGTCGTGGGGTTCCATGTCACCTCGGTCCACTCGATCGCCGAATTTTGTTTAGCCATCGTGCTCGATCCTTTCGCGCTCGGCTGCCTCCTGGGCCCTGCCGAGGCGCTGCCATTCGGTGACCCGCTCAACAGGCACGATCAACAAGGCGCCTTCCACGTGATCGTCAGCGAGTGCATACACCGAGTCGTCGGGCCGCAGACTAAGCCGCTCCATCAGCGCCTTCGGCAAGGCGATCTGCCGGTTGCCGCTGATCTTGATCGGACCGTGCGGTTCAGACATTCTCACTCCAGTACAAGTATTTGTATTAATTGTACTCAGTAGTCACAAGGATTGACCAGGGCTTCTGCAGGGACGGGACCACGGTCGTGGTGCGAGCCGATCGCAGTATTTGCCGCAACATGGGGTCACTGAGCGCAAGCCCACAGCTTTTGCCGATTATGACTCGATTGCCAACCCCGCAACACATGCTCAGCGCCTGTCATCTGCCGGGTCGGGGAAATGCCCGTTGGACACCAACTCGGCACCGCCTGGAACCAACAGCGCTGAAAGGGGTACGTGATGAGAGGAGTAGTGGCCATCGCTTACGCGGTGATCAGCTACGTGCTCTTTCTGGCATCGTTCCTTTATCTCATTGCATTCGTGGGGAACATGATGGTGCCGTGCACCATCGACAACGGCCTACCCGCACCGACTCTAGAAGCCCTTGTAGTCGACGGGGTCTTGCTGTCGTTGTTCCTTGCGGTCCATAGTGTGATGGCCAGAACCTGGTTTCAAGTGTTGGTGGACCCAGTTTGTGTCGCAGGCAATCGAACGCAGTACCTATGTGCTGGCGTCGATATCGCCTCAGCCAAAGCCCAAGAGCTGCGCCGTATAGCTAAAGAAGCCCAACAGTTTTCGGAACAGCAGGACCAAAGCTGCACGAAGCCCTGGCCTCTATCGCGCATCACAGCCGTAGCGAGCTTCAATGGCGCCACGGACGAGAACTGCCCGTTAGGCCGTCTCCACCACCCAACGCACGTCTGCGTGCCCTGGTCCGCGCCCGATCTGAAAGGGCGTGACCACCGGATGACATTCGCGGCCCACGGTCACACCGACAACAACACGCGGATCCACATCGGCCACCATCAGCACGTATGCGGGGTCGTCCTCATCGTGGCGAATCATGTGGGCACGATTCCATGAGACCGAGGACACCGGCTTGACGCGATGCTCGATCTGCTGTGCGGCACGATCGGCGCGGAGCCTGCGCCACACCCGAATTGACTTTATTCCCAGCGAATTTGCCAGCCGCCCGAAAGCCTCGCTGTACAGGTGCATTCCGCGCAACAGCACCTCGGGGACATCCTCAATGCGCCAGCGGTGATCATGCCCCTGGTACGGAAATTCGGGAAATGCCTTCTGCACAGCCCCATCCCAGCTGTACATCCCGCCGCCCTCGTAGTGGGTCAAAAACACACCCTGCCGCTCGATGGCGTCATAGTCGGCCGCCACCAGCATGTCCGGAACGACCCTCCGAAACCAGCGACCCAGATGCTCGGCAACCACCTCCGGTTCGTAAAACGAATGATCATAAGGATCATCGACGCCGCAGGCCGTCAGAACCTCAAAACGCAGCCTCGCCACAACCGGATCGGTTGGATGCCAGTCCTGGATCAAGGACGCCCCTCTAATGCGTATTTGGGGACAGCTAACTCAGGTGCATACATGTCAATGTCTGGCCATCCTTTGTCCTTTTCGCTTTGCCTACCGAGACACCGCTGACATGGACCGACTTCGGCGACCGTGTCGCCGGGGTGCATTTTGTCGACCAAGATGAAGTGCGGACCAGCCATGCCGGCCCCGAGCACTGGAGTACCAGCATCGACCACGGCGGTACGGCATCGCCGGGGTGGTCGTCGAATGTGGTGCTCAACTCTCTCGGTCGATATTGGGAGCCCTGACCCAGATCCAGCGAACAAGCAAATCGGTGTGTGGTCGTATTCCCACCCTAGTCCGTCGCGCGGGCAGGACACCCGATCGATGGGATCGACAGTGACAGATGTTGTAGAGCTGTACTTGCCGTACCGGTGAGCAAGGAGCACACGACACTTGAACATATACCCCCTAGGGGTATATGTTGGGTGGGTGGATACCGTACCGAAGCATTCCGGGCACCATCAGGAACACCCGTCGGGCATGCCCGGCCATACCGAGCATGAGGCAGCCGCACATCAGTGTGATCAGCATGCGGGCCATCAGGAAGGCCACCGCGATCACAGCCAGGATCATGGTCAGGGCCATGGGGGCCATCACGGCCACGGCGATCATGTTGGGCAGTTCCGCAGATTGTTTTGGATCATGTTGGTTGTCGCGGTCCCGGTGGTGGTTTTCGATCCTATGTTCGCGATGCTTCTCGGCTATCAGTTACCTGACGCCGGCTGGGCGCGGTGGGTCTTTCCGGTGCTGGGCACGGTGGTGTATTTGTGGGGTGGCAAGCCGTTTCTTGTGGGTGCGGTCAGCGAGATCCGTAGCCGCACACCGGGAATGATGCTGCTGATCGGTTTGGCTATTACGGTGGCTTTCACCGCCTCCTGGGGTGCAAGTATCGGGGTGCTCGACCATCAGCTCAGTTTCTGGTGGGAGCTGGCGCTGTTGGTGGTGATCATGCTGGCCGGGCACTGGATCGAGATGCGGTCTTTGGCGCAGACGACCTCGGCGCTCGATTCGCTGGCTGCGCTGCTCCCGGATACCGCTGAGCGTGTCCAAGGCCAGCAGGTAGTGACCGTACCGCTGGCTGATTTGCGTGTTGGTGACATTGTGGTGGTCCGCCCCGGCGGGTCGGTGCCAGCCGATGGCCGGGTCGTCGAGGGCAGTGCCAGCCTGGACGAGTCGATGGTGACTGGTGAGTCAGCGCCCGTGCGCCGTGGGGTCGGTGAGCAGGTAGTAGCCGGTACGGTGGCCACAGATTCTGGGTTGCGCGTGCAGGTCAGTGCCGTGGGCGCCGACACTGCGTTGGCCGGTATCCAACGGCTGGTTGCCGATGCACAGGCCTCCACGTCGCGGGCTCAGCGGGTCGCTGACACCGCGGCCGGCTGGCTGTTCTGGTTCGCGCTGGCAGCGGCCATCATCACCGCAGTTACCTGGACGGCGCTGGGGCACCCCGATGCCGCGGTGGTGCGAGCCATTACAGTGCTGGTCATCGCCTGCCCACACGCGCTGGGGCTGGCCATCCCGCTGGTGGTTTCGATCGCCACTGAGCGCGCCGCCCGCGGCGGCGTTCTGGTCAAAGACCGCCTGGCCCTGGAACAGATGCGCACCGTCGATGTGGTGCTCTTCGATAAGACTGGCACCTTGACCAAGGGCACCCCGACCCTGACCGGCATCGAAGCGGCCCCCGGACATGACGGCGATGCGGTGCTGGCCCTGGCCGCAGCCGCCGAGACCGACAGTGAACACCCGCTGGCGCGCGCCATCGTGGCCGCCGCCAGGCAACGCGGCCTGGATATCCCGGCAGCCAGCGGGTTCACCTCCGAACCGGCACTGGGGGTCAGCGCGCAGGTCGCCGAGACCCGCGTGCAGGTAGGTGGTCCGGCGCTGCTGGATGCTCGCGGCAGCCGTGAGCTGGCGGTGGCCGCGCAATGGCGCACCGAGGGCGCCATCATCTTGCATGTGCTGCTCGATGGGCAGGTCGCCGCGGCGCTGCGCCTGGCCGACGATATCCGCCCCGAATCCGCCGACACCGTCAAAGCCCTGCATAAGCTTGGGGTCAGGGTCGTGATGATCACCGGCGACGCTCAAGCGGTGGCCGATACCGTGGCGGGCCGGCTAGGGGTGGACCGTGTTTTTGCGCAGGTGCGCCCGCAGGACAAGGCGGCGGCCGTGGCCCAATTGCAACAGGAAGGCCACACCGTGGCGATGGTCGGCGACGGCGTCAACGATGCCCCGGCCCTGGCCCAAGCCGATGTGGGTATCGCCATCGGCGCCGGAACCGACGTGGCCATCGCCTCGGCCGGGGTCATCTTGGCCAGCTCGGATCCCCGCTCGGTGCTCTCGGTCATCGAGCTCTCCCGCGCCAGCTACCGCAAGATGAAGCAAAACCTCTGGTGGGCCGCCGGATACAACCTCATTTCGGTGCCCTTGGCTGCAGGAGTGGCAGCCCCGATCGGCTTCGTCATGCCCATGAGCGCAGGAGCGGTCCTGATGTCGCTATCGACAGTGGTGGTCGCCTTAAACTCCCAGCTGCTGCGCCGCCTGGACCTGCGCCCACAAACCAGCGCCCGTAACATGCTGAACTCCTAACCCGGCCGGGGCATTGACGGGCCGACAGCACGTGGGGCCAACGGATTCAGGCGCTTGCCTAAACGGGTCCAGCACCTGCGGCGGCGCCGACATGCGGCCCGGCAGCGGTTGCGTTAGCGCGCAGCTGCCGCGCCGCCTGCCGATCACCGCAGCAGCGCTCATCGGTCCCCGCCGACACCGCTTGCCCGGCCCGGGTCCAGGAGCCCGGCGCGCCGCAACGCCAAGAGCGCGGCAGCACACACCAGCGCGACAACCTCCAGTGACACCCACAATAACGAGGGCACACCGTGCTGCTGGCTGTAGCCGAACACCGAGCCGGTCAGCAGATTCCCCGCGAGAATGCCGATACCGACGATGGTGTTGTACAGCCCGTAGTGGGTGGCCACCAACCGGTTGTCGGCCAGCCTGACCACGGTGTCCATCTCGAAGGGAAAAGTCGCGATGGTCCCCACGGCCAGCAGCGCCGCCGAGAACAGCAGCGCGGCGATCGCGGCGAGTTGCCCTGCCGACGCCGCTGTGGGCAGCAGCGCCAGCGGTACGAACGCCGTTCCGATGACCAGCATCCCGAGTACCAGACTGCGACTGGGACCAAAGCGTGCGGAAAGCCAGCCGGTCAGGCGCACCTGACCCGCGATGGCCACCAGCCCCGACACCACGAAGATGCTTGTCACCAACGCTGTTTCGGATTTCTTGTCGTCGGTGAGCAGCGCCGCCTGCAGCGGAAGTGCGAGGTACACCTGGAACGTCAGCACATACGAACCGATCATGGCTCCCGAGAACAACAGGAAGGCCTTGTTGGACACCACCGAACGCCAGCTGGTCAGCACCGGAGCACGGTCGGCGTTGCGCTCCGACTCTGCCCGGTTCGGCGGCAACGCCATCAACTGAATCACCGTCAGGAATGCGAAAACCGCCGCGGCGACAGCGCAGGTGATCCGGAAGTCCCAGGCCGTCAACGCCAAGCCGACGATCGGTCCGAAAAGGATGCCCGCCTGGTAGAAGACGTTGAACACCGCGAAGGCCTCTACCCGGCGCTCACCGGAGTCGGCGGCCAGGTAGGCACGCACCGCCGGGTTGAAGAGAGCACCGGCGAAACCCGTTGCCGCCGAGGCGATCAATATCGCCGGAAGAGTACCGACGAACGCCAGCATCGCAAATCCGGCGGTCCGCAAGAAGCATCCGGCGACAATCAGCGGCTTGTACCCGAACCTGTCGGCCAGCGTGCCACCAACCAGAAACATGCCCTGCTGAGAGAAGTTGCGGACCCCGAGCACCAGTCCCACCATCCACGCGGCCAAGCCCAAGGGCCCGGCCAGATATCCGGCGAGATACGGCATCAGCATGTAGAAGCCGACATTGATGGCGAACTGGTTCACCATCAATATCTGGCTGGGCCGATCGAAAGACCGGAACTGGCCAAACACGGTCTGGCCAGTTCCGGGTGCTCTCAGGTGCGCATCGGTCACGCCGTGCGTCCGAGCGGGTCGATCACATGGGTGAGCCTGGTCCATCGGTCCACCACCCGCTGCGACGGATCGTCAATCACGTCGGGATCTTGCGCCGGCGGGCGGTCCAGCAGATCGTGGCTGCGGCAGTAATCGTCATCGTAGATCGTGCCGTGATAGCGCATCGGGCCGTCGGGGAAGATGGCGGCCACCCGGGTACCGGGCTCTGAGGTGCGTGCCACCCAGCCCGCCACCAACGCGACTGCTCCGACGCTCCATCCGCCGCTGGCGTGATAACTGGCGGCCAGCGTGCGGGCGGCCCAGACAGCCTCATTGGGCGCAACCCAATGGGCTTCGTCGAACGCCCGATAGTCGACATTGCCCGGGTAGATGCTCGAACCGAGCCCGCGCATCAGCCGGGTGCTGGCAGGCTGCCCGAATATCGTCGACCCGATGGTGTCGACACCCACCAGCCGCAGGTTCGGATTATGTTCGCGCAGTACCCGTCCCACCCCCGACGAGTGTCCACCGGTACCCACCGAGCACACCAGCGTGTCGACGGTGCCGAGCTGGTCGATCAGCTCCTCGGCCACGCCGCGGTAGGCGTCGACGTTATCGGGATTCTGATACTGATCGGGGCACCACGAATCCGGTTCGGCGGCTAGTATTTCGGCGACGCGATCCTTGCGTGCCTGCTGCCAGCCCCCGATCGGGTGCGGTTCGGTCACGATGTCCACCACGGCGCCGTAGGCGGTGAGCATCTGCACGATGATCGGTTCTAGTCCCGGGTCGGTGACGAGTGTGACCGGGTGACGGTAGATGATGCCGGCCAGCGCCAGCCCCAAACCCAATGTTCCGCTGGTTGATTCGACAATCATGGCGCCGGGCTTGAGGTCGCCGCGCTCGCGGGCACGCTCGACCATGTAGAGGGCGGGCCGGTCTTTCATGCCGTTGGGGTTATGGGCTTCGAGTTTGGCCCAAAAACCGGTCCCTGGGCCCGAGAAGGGTTCGGACACCCACAGCACCGGGGTGTTGCCCACCAAGGTGTTGGGGTCGTGAAACTTCGGGCCCAGGTGGGTGCAGCTACGGCGAGAGGACAGCGCAATGTTGTTGTTCATGAAGGAAAAGTCCCTGCGTGAGGGGCCACCAGGAAGCGGCCGCAAGATGGTCACGGGCGTATGGGCAGCCCTCAGCGACACAGGTCGCTGCGCCAGCCCAGCAGGTGATCCTCAGCGGCGGATAATGCACAGATCGGTCAAAAGGATCCGCCCGAAGCGCGGGGTTATGCGGTGGCTGCGCTGCGGAGGCCCCCGTCCGGTATGGGTGGACCACCACATCGCGCCAACACCGGCGCCCAGAACGACAGCGACCACCCACAACGCACGCAGCGGATTATCGGCGCGGGCGCTGATCGCCGCGGCCAGGTCCATAACCGAGCACCACGCGGCGTGGATGGCAGTACCGGCGTGCGGATGAGCCGATATCGCAGCAGGATTGGGTGCGGCAATGCCCGAGACGGTGATCAGTACCTGATGGTGATGTTCGGGACGCACGTGTTGGTTGGCATCGGCAAGACAATGCGCCACTGGCACACCCAGGGCCACCGCGATACCGGCCAGCAGCGCCACCAGCCCCAGCCGTACCCGGCCAGAGCGAGGGCGCCGGCCCCAGATCCTCATAGCATCAACCTACCACAGCAATCATATACCCCTACCGGGTATGTGATCAGATCGTGATGCGTCGGGGCCGCTAGGGAGTCTCGGCGGGGGCAGGGGGCTGCCCGTGCGGGTCTTCCAGGACGGGTGGCGTCGGTGCGCCGGGCATGACAGTGGGTGCGACGGCCTCGGTACCGGCGATGCTCTGTGGGGGGCGCCCGTAGGGATCTTCCAGCGCGGGGTTTTCATTGCCTGCCGCGAACTGCACACCGGTGGTGCTCGGCGCCGAGGCCGGCCGCACGCCCCCGGCGATTCCATATCGGGTGCTGGAGGAGGTTTGGATGTTCGGCGGATGCGCGGCATTGCCGAGCTTGCTGCCTGGAAGCCCTGCAGCGGTGGCCGCCGGATCGGCGTTGGTGGAGATCTTGATCCCGCGCGCGTCCACCGCGGCTGGCGCCACCGCCGGGAAGTTGTAGTAGCTGTAGGTGTAGCTGCCCGGAACAGCCGGCAGCGGCGCGGGCACCGCCGGGATGAACGGGATCGGCGGTGCCGGGTCTGCCGCGGCCACGGAGGCGGTGAGCGCGGCCAGCACGCCGGCCAGGATGCTTGCTGCGCCCACCGCGGGCGCCAGGAGGCGTGTCGTAATCATCTAGATGTCCTTCACAGGTTTCGGGGATTGACAGGGGTGGCGGCCTTTAGCTGGCCAGTGCGTAGCCGGCGGCGCGGATCGCGGCGTGCACCGCCTCGGCGGGCAGCGGCCCGCTACTGGTCACGGTGACGGTGCCGGTAGCCACGTCCACCTGCACGCCGGTGACACCGGGCACGGCAGCCACCTGTTCACGCACCGCCGCCACGCAGTGCCCACAAGTCATGCCCGAGACCTTCAGCGCCGTCGTACTCATTGAGAGACCTCCTTGCTCGCGCCAACGTATCGACAGGCTACCCCCGTAGGGTTATGACTGCAGGGCGTAGAGGAACAATCCGGTCCGGTCTTGTGCGCCAACAGTGATCCGGATGACCGAGCCTCTGTTCATCTTCTGGCCATATACCCCCTACGGGTAGCGCGCTGGGGTGTACGGTGGGGTGATGGCGCTCACCGGCGATCGTGCCCGCGCCCGCAGCGGCCGCGCCGCGGCGGCGCGATGGGTGGTGCCGTTGACGCTGCTGTTGACACTGGCTGCCGCACTCTTCCCGGCGCTGCGGTGCTCCCCGGCGCTCGATGCGCACGACCCATACGGTGCGGGTGTATCGGCGGCGCGCGCCGCGGCGGCGGCCCAGGCCGTGCGGGCCCCGCAGATCGCGGTACACGCGATGCACAGCACCGCGGCACAGGGCGTGAATGTTCACTCCGGGTGCCAGCTGCCGGCGGCGGTCCTTGCGACCATGGCCGCCGCCGGCCCCGGCCACGGGTGGTGGACCCTGGTGGTTGCGGCCACCGCACTGCTGGCTGCTGCCGCCGCGGCATGGGTGCCCGCCTCGCGCGGACCACCCGAGCGTGGCCAACTCGGCTCTTTGTGCAGTGGACGTGCACGTTTGCACCATTTCTGCGTGCTGCGGCGCTGACCAGCTGTCCGCCGGTGCCAACGCGGCTCCGGCGCACGGTCAACGCATCCACTCGTGGCCACCGTGCGGTGGCCCCTTCACGCAAGGAATCACCCATGCTCATCAACTCTGTTCACCGCGTACCTGTTCGCCGTGCCCTGGCGGCAATGGCCGCACCCCTGGCCGCCGCCGCGCTGACCCTGTCAACTCCGGCACTCGGCTACGCCGCTGGCCCGGACCCGGCATCGCCGGCAACGATCAGCGCCGCCGGGCCCGCACCGGCCGGCCCCGGCTGCCGGCACCACAACTGCTGGCCCCGCCCTGGCTGGGGCGGCGGACACGGCGGCGGCTGGGGCCACGGCAGCTGGGGCGGACACGGCGGCTTCGGCGGGCACCGCTAACCCCCGAACCGGTGCCGCCCCCGCCAACTTGCGTCCACGCGGGGGCGGCACCTCCTCACCGACATCCGCCAGCGGCCCCGCCGACGGCGTGTCCCTGACCTTCGCAGGCCTACCGACACCACCCCGTACCACCAATGCTGCTGCAATCCAAGGACATTCACTCATGACGCCAGCTCTCAGAGCATCCACGATCGGACCCATGGCGACCGCGCTGAGCGCACCGCCGCGAACATCACGGCGCTCACTCAAGGCGCCCCCTAGGCACCTGGCCGTAGGAGCGCTGTCCGCGGCCGTGAGCGCGGTGATGCTGGCCGCCCCGGCCGCTGCCGGGCCAGGCGAACCTGGACCGCAAGCCCCTGGCAACGCGCAGATCATCATCACTGAGTTGAAGACCCGCGGCGATCAGGTCATCATCAACGGCGATACCACCGGTAAACCGTTAGCCAAGTGCACCGCCACCGCGGTGCGGGTCGGGCGGCACATCTACAACCAGGTGCCGCAACGCAAAGGCCCACCGACGCGCACCCTGGCCGCGCACGTCATGTACGTCACGGTGCAGTGCTAGACGCCGCCTGCGGGGGCCGCGGGCGGCTACTTGCGTTGGGCTACAACGGGTCTTTGGCCGCGGTGGCCGGCTACGTCAATTCGGTGGCGCTGTTGGTGTGGGTGTTTCCGGTGGGCAATCTGACCGCGCTGACCACCCGGGTGGGTATGCATGCGAGCAATCCGCTGCTGGATTCGGGCCGCATGATCGCGGCGATCGTGGCTGGCTTTGGTGCCGGTGTCATCGCCGCCGGTGCGGTGCTGGCCCCAACGCGGACCCACACCGGCTCACGCCAGGCTGCGGTGCTGGTGGCTGAGGCGGCGCTGCTGGTGGCGGCTGCGGGAATCGAGCACCCGCTGATCCGGGCGCCGCTGGCCGCCGCCGCATGCGGATTGCAGAACGGGATGACGTCGGGATTTCCGTCGATGGCCGTGCGGACCACACATTTCACCGGGACGCTTACTGATCTGGGGCTGCTGCTGGCCCGCAGCTACCACCACGGAGTGGATCGGTGGCGGGCCGCGATCCTTACGGCCACGGTGTCAGCCTTCATCGCCGGTGCGGCTGTAGGGGTGATCATCGCCGGACGCATCGGTGATCACGCGCTGATCCCAGCCGCCGCGGTCTGTGCCGCGCTGGCCGCCGCCAATCTGCATCACCACCGCGGCCGGCCGCGACGGGCGGCGTCAGCCAGCCAACGCGGCGAACCCGAGAACACCGGTGAGGACACCGGTGCGGACACCTTGGTGGCGCCCGGGGGCGCGGCCGGCCGCAGCGAGCAGCCATGAGGACTGCCGAATCAGCTGGTTTACGCCCCGATCATTGGGGCCCGCCGGGGTTTTGGCCTGCGATGTCGGTGATCGGCAGATTGGGTGCTGGTTGGGGTGAGGGCGTGGCCGGCAGAACAGGGATCTGGGCGGGCGGAATGTCGTGAATGTCGTTGACGGGCGGACCGTTTTCGCGGCCCCCGTAACTGGTGCCGGGAGCGCGGTCGCCGAGCAGGTGGCTGACGGTGACCATGTGGTAGCCATTGGCAATCAGCACCGGCAGGAACTGGTAGACGATATCGACGGTGCTCGAGTAGGTGTCGTGCAGCAGCACCACCGAACCGGGTTTGATCTGGGTTTTGAGCATGTACACGGTGGCGGCGGTATCGGCGTCATTGATCCAGTCGAACGGTATGACATCCCACAAGATTTCGGCCAAATGCTGACGGCCCGCCTCGGCGCGCACCGCCGCATTCGATACTCCCCCAGCAGGCCGGTACAGATGCGGGGCGATCCCGGTGGCCGCCGCGATCGCCTCGACACCTTTGCTGAGCTGGGCGCCGATATCGGCGGTGGGGATGGTGGCCATATTGGGGTGCTCCCAGGTGTGGTTGGCCACCTCCATCCCCGCCGCGGCGATGCGCCGGGCCGCAGCAGGGTCAGCGGCGACCTTGTTACCGATCAGGAAAAACGTGGCCTTGGCGCCGCGGTCAGTCAGCGTCTGCAACAACCGGTCGGTAAACGGCGTGGGGCCATCGTCGAACGTCAGTGCCACACATTTGTAACGGGAGCAGTCCACCGTGTCCGGGCCCAGCAACAACCGGTGGCGCACCCCGATGCCGACCACCCCGGCCGCGGCCACCAGCACCACCGCGACCGCCGCTATCTGAAATCGCACCGAATCGAGCACTGTACCCACAGATCCACCTCCTGCACCTATTCGGCAAGCGCCGGCCGCGCCCTGTGCACCGCAACCGGGCCATACCCGTGGGGGGCATCCTTGCACGCGTTCCTGGACATCATCTGCCCACCCGCCAATAAGCCAGTACCCGGTAGGGGTAGTGGCTAGGATGGGGTGCATGCGGATGCGCCCGGTCCGGGGGTATCGTCGCCGCCGCCAACGGGGTGCGGCAGCGTTGGTGCTCGTGGCCGCCGTGGCGGTGGTCGCCGCCCTGGGGTGCCTGACCGGTGCGCCCCGTTCCTGGTCAACTGCGGGCCCAGGCGGGACGGCCCATGTCGCCCGAGGCCCCGTCAGCGAGATGGCGCTGCCATTTTTGCGTGCGGCGGCTGACCCGGTGGGGGCAGATCTGCACGCGCCGTGCCCGCACGCGCAGCTGAGCGCGACGACGCGTGCCGGGGGCAACATGCCTTTGATGGGGGCCGTGCCGATGGTGCTCGGCGCCTTGGCCGCCGCAGACGCGGAGGCCGGGGCACTCGTGCGGGGGCCGCCGCCCCGGGCCCGCGTGGCAGCCGCCGGCGGCCCGATGTCTTTACATCAGCTCTGCGTTATTCGGCGCTGAGGAAACACCTGCCGATGTCTGGCCATTGTGGCCGCGAGGCATCGGCTTTCTGGTGTCCTTCGACAGCTCCTGCCGCCTGCGTGCGGCACCCCAACGTAGGGAATTCTCATGGGCAACAAACGTTTTCTTCGCCGCACCGGGACCGCTGTCGTGGCCGCTGTTGCTGCGGCGACTGTGGCCGGGGCCGGTAGCGCCTGGGCGGGACCTGCTGCCCCCAATGCGCTGCAGGTCATCATGGCGCTGCAGCGCCAAGGCGACAAGGTCATCGTCAACCGCCGCGGGGGCAAGCCGCTGCAACTGTGCACCGTGACCTCGGTACGCCAAGGCAGAGCCGAGTATTGGTGGACCCATCCGCAGGTGGTGGATCCCAACCGTGCCAAACGCGCTAACGGGGTGGGCACGCAACTGCTGTACCGCACCATGTACGTCGACGTGCAGTGCTGATCGGCCGCTGCCGCCACCGACTGCCAGCGGCGTGTAGCGGGGCCGGCCGGTGGCGGCAGCGGGTTCTCGGGCTTGCGGTGCTGGGTTAGGCTCCGGCAGGGGTTGGCCCGCAGCACGGGCAGTCGGTGCCGGGTGCGGCGGCGGGCAGGTCCTTACAGCACGGGCAGTCGGCCTTCATGGCCTTCATGTTGGCTTGCATCTTGGCTTTCATCGCCGGGTCCATGGCCGTGTTCGCAGACGTTCCCATCGCGGCCTCGCAGCACCACATCATCGCCGGCGCACCGGCGCCCACGGTGTAGACCACGGCCACCGGATCTGGCCCGGTGACATCAAAATATATGGTGCCCGAAGATGATTGGCCCTCAGCGAGCGTGGTGGCGGGCAGGCCTTGATCGGTGGCCACTTGCCAGAGCACCGGGTAGTGCCCGCCCATGGCGTGGGCGGCCAGATTAGGGATGAGTGGGGTGATGGTGCCCCGCTCGGCGCGCACGGTTGCCGAGGCTTCCCACAGCTGACCGGCCGGGGCGTAGCCGGGCAAGACGGCGGCCGACTTCTTCAGGCCGGTGACGGTCCATTCCTGGCTGCCGCCGGCGTCGGCCAGTTGTTGGGCGGCCCCGAAGCGGTGCGGACAGGACCCGGCGGCATGCCCTAACGGTGGGGCCAGCAGCCCACCGAGGAAAAACCCGGCCGTGGCCAGGGCCAGTGCGAGGGGACGCAGTGCACCCATGGTGATCTCCTTATGCGTAGTCGTGTAGTCGATGGCACTTTCCCGCTGATCGACACCGATGGCCGGGCAGCGACACCTTTGGTGTTCAGGGCTATTGGCGGTAGGAGACGACGGTCATCATTCCGGCTTCGCCGTGATAAATGTTGTGGCAGTGGGTCAGCCACTGGCCCGGGTTATCCGCATCGAAGTCGACTTCGACGGTCTGCATGGGTGCCACCAGCACGGTGTCTTTGCGGGCGCCGTAGGCCCCGGATGCGGTCCGCACGGCGAAGGTGTGCCCGTGCAGGTGCATCGGGTGAAACATCATGGAGTTGTTGATGAAGCGCAGCCGCACCCGCTGGCCCTCGCGCACCGGCAGCCCCTCGGCCGGGTTGTAGGTTTTCTCGTTGATCGTCCAGGAGTATTTGTTGCCCGGCCCCGCCAGGCGCAGATCGTAGGTGATGTCGGGTTCACCGACAGCCAGCGTGACCTCCTCAGTGGCGCTCAGGGACGCGGTGTCTAATGCCGCCAGCTTCGGTAGCGCCGCGGCCGCCTCGGCGGCCGAACCGGACACGGGTGTGCCGCTCGAGCGCAGGACCAACTGGGCGTAGCCGTCCTTGCCGTAGGGGGCTGCCAGCAGCGGCACCGAGACCTCACCGACAGTGATGATGGCATCGATGCGCTCACCCATACCGATCAGCAGTGCATCGGTTTGCCGCGGCTGCACGGGGAAGCCGTCGGTGTGAGTCACCGTCAGCGGTGTCCCGGGGATCGCGACCCGAAATGCGCTGTCGCCGGCGGCGTTGATGATCCGCAGCCGCACCCGGGTCCCGGGCCGGTAGTCGACGCTCTGCGGATCGGCGGCCACCCGCCCGTTGATCAGGTAGTACGGGTAGGTGACGTCGCCGCCGTCGGCCCCGAGAGGCGCCTGCGCACTGACGCCCATCGAACCAATCGACATCCCCGGCATATCGCCCATCGAGTGCCCCATCCCGGGCATGCCTTTGTCCCGGAGCCCGGCCAATACTTTGTCGGGGTCGGTGCCGGTGCCATCGATCCAGTCATCGAGTGCCACGACCAGTTCGGTGTCGTAGTCGGCGCGCTCATCGGGGTCTTCCACGATCAGCGGCGCATACAGACCCCGATCCAGCTGGGTGCCCACATGCGGATGAAACCAGTACGTGCCCGCGTGGGCCAGGGCGAATTCGTAGGTGAACGATCCCGCTGCCGCGATCTGCGGCTGCGTCAGATCCGGCACCCCGTCCATGTCGTTGCGCAACGCGATCCCATGCCAGTGCACCGTGGTGGGCGCCGGCAGCCCATTGGCCACGGCCACCCGCAGCACCTCGCCCTTGCGGGCCCGGATCGTGGGCCCGGGAATCTGGTCGCCATAACCCCACGTGGAAACGGTCGTGCCGGCCAGATCCAGCTGCAGCGGCCGCGCGGCCAAATTCACCGGCACCAATCGGCCGCCCCCGTCGCGGCGGACCGCTTCGAGCGCGCCCACTCTCGGTGAGCTCGGCCCCACCGGCTGCCCGCTGGGCCCGCGCACCGGCCGCGTGCCGCAGGCGGCCAGCACCCCGGCCGCCGCGGTGGCCGCACCCAGCTGCAAGAACCCGCGCCGACCCCATTGCGATCGCGACACCGCCATGAACCGCTCCTTTCATGTCCTTTCATGCCGCCTGAGTCAGCTGCGGAAAACACATGTCAAATACCGGGTAAGGGTATGCGCACATCATGTTATGGTGAACCTGTGTTGCCGTCCACAGGCGAGCTGCAACCTGGCGGGAAACCCTCGCTCAGGTGGCGGGCGATGATCGCCACCGGTGCCAGCACCCGGCAGGGTGCGTCGTGGCTCGGTGCCCTGATGGTGGCCGCGATGATCGCCTTGGTGCTGCTGGTGCAGTGCGTGGGGGCCGGCCACCACAACACCACGGTGGCCGCGCCGCCGCACCACGCGGTGGCCGCCGGATCGCCGGTGCAGCGCAGCGCGGCCGTGATCGCGCCGCACGACCACCTCTCTGCCCCGGTTGCCGCCGTGTGCGCCGCGGCGGACGTTGTTGTCGCACAGTTGTCGGCGCCTACCGCGGCCCGCGTGCTGTGGATCGCCGCGGTCGCCGCGCTGGCCTGGACGGCGATGATCGCACTGGCCCCGGCGTTGACGCGGGGCCCGCCGCCACATACCCGGCCGGCGGTCATCACTGCTGGCGCCACCCTCGTACATCGCCTCGGCGTGCTGCGTCGCTGATCGCGGCTTGGCCCGGTGTATCGCGCTGCCGTGCGCGGGCTCGGGTCGTTTTTGCCGACCGTCAGCTATTGCTGCGCCCTGTCAGGGGTGTGGCCTCGCACGTACAGAGGTTCTTTACCATGAACAACATTTTGCGCGGCCGTGTCACGGGATTGGCCGTGGCCGCTAGTGCCGTAACCGCTGCTGTGACAGTGCTGTTGGCTCCGGCCGCTCATGCCGGGCCTGGTGGTCTCGGGGACGCCGATGATGTCATTAACAGTCTTAAAGCCCAGGGCAACAAGGTTATTGTCACCAAGACTGGCAACAAGCCGATGCCGCAATGTGTGGCCACCCGGGTCCGCAAGGACCTGGATGTCTACGGCGGTACCCCTTCGACGAACTGTCCCAACTGCAATGGGGCATCGCGCCGAAATCAAGTTGTGCGGCTCTACAGCGTTTACCACGTGGACATTCAGTGCTGACCGGCGCCGCCGGGGCCTGCGCGCCGGTGTATGTCTGTGGTGAGGTCACCGCGACACTGGGCGCTGAGGACACGGTGTGGGGTCTGCTCAATGTGCTGCTGGAACGCACCCGTTACGACCCGGGCAATCTGGGCTACGAAATTTTCCGGGACGCCGGGGACCTCGGCCATTTCCTGATACAGCAGACCTGGAAAACACCGCAGCTGGCCGAGCGTCACCTGCGTTCGGCGGCGGTGAGCTGGTGCATCACCAGAATCCAAGAGGCGGCCCACATCCCGCTGCGCCTGACGGTCTGCGATGTGCATCGGGGACACAGCAAGCCGGCGCCGCCGCCACTGCGGTCACCCTTGAGCACCCCTGCCGGTGTGTGGGCACCCTCCCCGGGCTCCTCGTGTTGAACTGCACCGCCCGCGGGCACACCCCGAACGTGTACCGGCTAGGGGTACCCGTGGCCGGTGATAGCGTGCCGGCCATGACAACCGGCAGGCCCCGGGCCCGCCGGCGGGTGCTGGTGGCGCTGCTGATCGGTGTGCTCGCTGCGCTTCCCGCAGGAATGCATTGCCTGCACGGGCCGGGCCAGCCCGGCCGCAGCCCTGTCGTTCAGGGGCGCCCCAGCATCACCTCGGCAGCGGCACCGCAGGTCGGCGCCAACGGCGGGGTCCTGACGCATCGACGCGCCGATAACGCCAGGCATACCGCGCTGTGCCACAGCGTCGAGGTGCTCGTTGCCACGGTGCGCGCCGACCCCGGGCTCGGACTGCTGGCCGCGTTGACTGCGGCGATCGCGGCCGCCGCAGTCGCGGCGCCGCTGTGGGCCCGCGTCGATCGGGGCCCTCCCGTGCGCGCCGCGGCGAGACCGCGGTCAGGGCGTGTCCTACTCAACGATTTGTGCATCATCCGGCGGTGACCGGCCGGTGCAACCTGGTGATGGCGTCATCGGACACCGGATGTGCAGCGCTGTGATCGACCCGTCGGGTCGGGTGCCTCGCTGTGTCTGCGTGTCATGGGCCGCCGCCGGGCTTGTTTGCCGATTCGCCAACCTTCCATCCGGCCCGGCATGCCACCGGTGTGCTGTGTGCTGCTTCCCGATTGGGGCACCTTTATGAACTCGTTCCTGGCCACCGACACCACGGCCTACCCTGACGCGCTGTACCTGACCTGCTCGGATTGGCCTGTGGGACCACCGGCCGAC
The DNA here is from genome assembly GCF_000069185.1 of Mycobacteroides abscessus ATCC 19977. Lineage (NCBI taxonomy): Bacteria > Bacillati > Actinomycetota > Actinomycetes > Mycobacteriales > Mycobacteriaceae > Mycobacteroides > Mycobacteroides abscessus. Next base: position 466,186 of record NC_010397.1, read on the forward strand.
GGCTGCGCACCGCTGTACACAGTCCGTAATGCCGGCAACCTGGTACCCACCGACCCGGCCGAAGGATCAGTGGATGCCGCACTGGATTTCGCGCTCAACCACCTGCACGTGCGTTCGGTAGTGGTGTGCGGACATTCGGGCTGCGGCGCGATGGGAGCGTTGCTGTCCGAACCGATCGATGCGCCCACCAGCGCGGTGGGCCGCTGGCTCGACAATGCCCGCGACACCCTGGCTGCCTATCACGAGCATCACCTGGCCCGCGTGGGCGCCGCAGCCAGCGGCTTTAACCAGGTCGACCAGCTCGCGGTGGTCAACGTCGCGATTCAAAGCCAGCGCCTGGTGCGCCATCCGCTTCTGGCCGCCGCGGCACACTCGGGGCGCCTGCGGGTGGCGGGCACCTTCTACAGCCTCGGTGCCCAGCTCCTGTATGAAGTCACCGCGACCGGTCTCCCCGCGCCAGGAGCCCGCTGAACGCCGCAGCGTCTGGCAGGTTGTTGCGGCGCAGGGAAACAAAGGTGGCTTGGCCTAGCCCGCGTTGTTTTGGTTCGTGCCGTACGGCACCAGTGGATTGGTGCCGTACGGGACCAGCGGATTGGCTCCGCCGTAGGTCGGCTGATGTATTCCTTGCGAGTACCGCACTGAGCCGGGGGCTACGCACGGGGTCTGCTCGATCGCATTCACGCTTGGCCTGTTCGCATAGCAAACCGGAGGCGGCGGCGGATCTGCGGCCGCGGTCGCGGCCGGCGACACGCCGAGGGCACCGGCGACGCTGAATGCAGCGGCTGCCGCCAACATCGCTATCTTCGTCATATCGCAACCTCCTTGCCGCACGCCAGGGCAGCGCGACAGCTTTCCTTGGAAGCGGTGTGGCATATACATAGTCCAACGAAAACTGCGATGTATAAGTTCACGGATGAGACGGCTATCAGCAAACTTTAAGCCAAATCTTCTCAGTTTCACAGCGGTGCTGCTCGACGAGAGTGATGCACTGTGGTGCAGTGCGTGCGGGCAACTCTGCGTACCGCTGCTGGCAGCTAAGTTTCTGTCGAGTGGCGTCGGTGGCGCGTGTGAGGGCTGCGGCCGGGAGGATGTGCAGGTGCGTGGCGGGTGTCGGCGTAGCCGCCACGCGGGCCGAATGTGGTTGCTGCACCAGCGAACTGGGTGGCACGGTGGCGGGCAGGGGCGGGCTGAGTTGATTGGTCGCGGGCTCGGTGTCGGCGTTAGGCTGCGGCCGCGATACGCTCAGCGATACGCCGGATTTCGTCGGCCACCAGTTGCGGTTCGGTGAAAACCACGAGGTGCCCGGATTTTTGGGCCAGCACGTGCCGGGCACCCAGACGTTGGGCGGAGCGGCGGTGGGCGGCCAGGAACGCGGCGCGGATCGAGCGGTCCAATAGCGTGGTCTTGACACCGGAGATCACGGTGACCGGGATGTTCCCGAGATCGCGGCGATGTTGGCGCATGCTGGCCAACCCGGACAGAAAGAACCGTTCTTCGGCATCGGCGGCCTGCTGAGCACTGACGGTCAAGTCCTCGGCGATCAGATCGCCGAGGACGTCGTCGGGGAGCCCCGAAGCGGCCCGGCGTACCACCCATCCGAGTAGATGTAGCCAGCGCAGCACACTCATCGTCCATCGGCCGGCCAGCACCAGTCGCCGCAAATGTTTGAGCGATGACCCGCAGCACACATCGAGCTGCTCATCGGAATGATCAACCAGCACCAATCCGGCAATACAGGACTGGTCGCGGTTGGCGGCGGCCAGCGCGATCGTGCCCCCGTAGCTGTGACCGACCAGGATGTATGGGCCGGCATCAAGAGCTGCCAACAACTCACCCAGATCGCCCGCCAGATGCTCCAAGGTGCGGGGGGCCGGGTCTGGGTCGCTGCGCCCCAGATTGGCCCGGTCATAGACGACTGTCGGGAAATGTTGCGCTACCAGCGGCGCCACCAAGCCCCATTCCGAGCGGGAAGCCCCCAAACCCGACTCGAACACCACCGTCGGACCCGGACCGCCCCCGGCGCGCATGTAGTGCAATGCCCGCCCATCGGGCAAACCCAACATCGCGCTTGCACCCAAAGTGTGTGCCATCTGCGCCCCTTCGTATCCCAGAACGATGCTCGTTATCTTCTGACCTTCTTGCTGCGACGAGACCCTGCCACAGACGACTATACCCCTACGGGGTATATGCATAAAGTCGTTCAGGCCATCTTCGCAGGCACCGTGGAGCCGCTCCGGCCGCGCAGTTGGCCCATCAGTTAACGGATTTTGCCCCTATGCCGCCGTCAGCGCGGCACCGCGTTAGCGGATCGTGCCAGGCAATTCAGTGATCTGTGCACCTTCACACCCACTGCACGGGGCGATGTGTGCCTCGATCTAAGCGAGACATGACATCGGTATCCCCGTGGCCTAACCCACGTCAGTGACATGTGTAGAACACCGGATTAGTTGGGCCACACCGTATACATGTAGCGAATGTGCCGAAGTGGAATCTCCAGAGATTCGCAGAAACTTATTACTGATAACGGCCACAATGTGTCTGTCACATCAGGAGATTCACAAACTTCCGAAGACTGACCGAAATCGCGGTGGTGCGCAAGGGCGATGACGGGATCGCGCGAGTGATACCTGCGTGGAATATCGACGGCGGGCGCTGCCCCGGTGCGGAGCAGTTGGACGGATTGATCGCTCGGGGTGCGGTATGACGCCGCAGGCCTTAGTGCTGCTCGCCGCCGCGTTGCTTCTGGTGCCGCAAAGGTATCGGCGGCTGGACCAGCCCGGGATGAGTCCGGTGCGCTGGACGGGGAAGCTGGTGGCGGCACCGCTGAGTGCGCTGGTGCTGACGGCTCTGTGGCTACTGCCACTGTCGGTGGTCGTGTCGGCTGTCGTGGTGGCCGGGACCGGTGCCCTGCGGTGGCGTAGGCGCCGCAGATCTCGCGTCGAATCGGAGGAGTTGGACTGCACGGCGTCCGGGCTCGATGTAGTTGTCGGCGAACTCAGGGTCGGGGCGCATCCTGTGCGGGCCTTTGAGATCGCCGCGGTCGAGCTGAACGGCGCGGCCGGCGAGGCATTCGCGGCGATCGCGGCACGAGCCCGCTTGGGAGTGAACGTAGATCGGGCCCTGCCGAGATCCGTTCCGGCGAGAGCGCAATGGAATCGGATCACCCGTAGCTGGTCACTGGCCCAGCGTCATGGTCTCGCGGTTGCCGACCTCCTCGACGCGTGCAGGGCGGATTTGCAGGAAAGACAGCAGTTCACCGCGCGCGTGAACGCCGGACTCGCCGGTCCCCGTGCGACCGCGGTCGTGCTGACGGGTCTACCGGTCGCGGGAATCGGGCTGGGACAGATGATCGGAGCCAGACCCCTCAGCGTGCTGTGCGCGGGTGGCGTGGGCGGCGCGTTGCTCGTTGTAGGGGTGACGCTGGCGTGTGCCGGCCTGCTGTGGGCCGACGCGATCACCGGGAAGGCGTTGCGGTGATCGCCGCGCTGCTGATGCTTGCCGCGGCGGTCTTGACCGCGCCCGGGGCATTGCGGGCCCGGGCGAGGATGTCACCCCATCGGCTTCCTGCTTCTTTCGAGCGGGACGACATCGAAAAGGGTTTGTTGGGAATGGCATTCAGCCTCGACATGTTCGGTGTGTGTCTGCGGTCCGGGATGCCCGTCGCGACCGCGGCACTGGTGGTGGCTGCCGCGGCACCGGTGGAGCTGGCCCGAATCCTCCGTCGAGCGGGGGAGATGCTTGCGCTGGGTGCACCGGCATCGACGGCATGGATGGACGCGGGCTCACCCGATGATCCGGGATACGAACAGCGCCAGGCGCTGACCAGACTGGCGCGGCGATCCGCCGACTCGGGAGTGGTCATGGCCGACGGCATCGCCTCATTGGCGGTGCAATGTCGTCGAGACGCGCTGGATTCCGCGGTGGCGACCGCGGAACGAGCCGGTGTGCTCATCGGGGCGCCACTGGGGCTGTGCTTTCTGCCATCTTTCATCTGCCTGGGCATCGTGCCTGTCGTCATGGGCTTGGCACGCGATGTGTTCCACAGCGGTGTGCTGTGACCTGCGGAGGGGCCGCAGGCCAACAAGGGAGGGAATCCATTGATACACAACGGTATGTTGACCAAGGTGCGTCGGCGGCTCGTGGTAGTCGTCGAGTCAGAGGATGGCATGTCCACGGTCGAGTACGCGATCGGGACTATCGCGGCCGCGGCCTTCGGGGCAATTCTCTACACGGTGGTCACCGGAGACTCGATCGTCAGTGCGCTCACCAACATCATTGCGCGTGCACTCAACACCAGCGTCTAGACGGAGATGCGGGAGCCGTCACGGTCGAGGCCGCGTTCGGCGTCGCGGCGTTGGTGGCGGTGCTGGTGATGTGTGCAGCCGGAATTCAGGCGGTGTCGATGCAGGTGCACTGTGTGGATGCTTCTCGTGAGGCAGCGCGACTGGCTGCGCGTGGTGACGACGCCGATGCGCGAACGGTGGCGCGTCGCCTCGCGCCACCGGGGGCGACGGTTGAGGTTCGCCGCGACGGCGGCTATGTGGTGGCACGGGTTGCGGCGACGAGCAGGTTGCTCCCTGCTATTGCGATTGCCGCCGAGTCAATTTCGGCGATGGAACCCGAGGGCTGACGGCGGCGCGGCGACCATCATCGCGGTGGCGATGATTGCGGTGCTGTTGGCGCTGACCGCCGGGGGTGCCGCGGTGGGATCGGCCGTGGTGGCGCGGCACCGGGCTCAGGCCGCCGCAGACCTGTCGGCGCTGGCGGGGGCGCAGCACGCCCTCTACGGCGTCACGCCCGCGTGCGCGGAGGCCGGTGCGGTGGCCCGGCGGATGGGCGCGGTGGTGGCCGGCTGCACGGTCGAAGACCTGGATGTTGTTGTTGCCGTCAGTGTTCCGGTGATGCTGGGCCGTTTCGGCGCACGACCTGCCCGGGCGGCAGCCCGCGCGGGGCCGATCGGCGAGGGTGGGTGACGGTAGTACCGATCAGCGCTTGGCTGTCTACCGCGAGTCTAGATAAGGAGCTACCGCGGCGTAGAAGATCTCGACGTGGATATCGACCATGTGCTGGCGGTCCAGATCGGGGCGGGAGCGCCACCAATGTCCCAGCCGTTCGGCTGCCCCGGACATTGCATGCGAGAGTCCTTCGGCGAAAAGCTTGGGTATGTCGGGATGATCCTTGGTGATCAGTGCGTAGGTCGTCTCGATGTTGCCCAGGCGCAGCGCGGACAGTTCGTCACGTGACTCGGCGGGCAGCACCGCGGCGCTGCCGTAAATAAGCTCCCAGCGCTCGGGATGAGTCTCCAAGAGTTCATAGAACAGGTCGGCGGCGGCGGCGAACTGCTCACGCACGGCCTGCGTCGGATCCGCTCGCTGCACCAGGGCCTGCGCGAAGTCGGCTTGGGCTCGCCGGGCACAGGCCAGATAGGCCCCGTCCTTGGTTTTGAAGTGGCGGTAGGCGATGGGCTTGGTGACGCCCGCGGCTTGAGCAATGTCACTCAACGACACTGCGGCGAAGCCGCGTTCAAAGAACAGCTGCTCAGCGGCGTCCAGCAAGTGCGCGTGGCGCTCTGCCCACGGTCGGCGCGATGCCGCGCCGGACGTTGGGCCTTTCTGCATGAGTCAACATCCTAGCCGACTTGTTACTTCGGGTAACAAGAGCTATGTTACCGAAGGTAACAACGAGATGTGTGCCGTTCAACCCTGAGGAGCCTGCGATGAGTGGGGGATTCCGTGTACGGGGATACCTCCCCGGGCAGGTAACGAGCGCCGAGGAGGATTGCGTGTCCGCTGTTCTTACCGTCCCGGCCGGAGGTGCTCAGCGATGAGCCGACGCAAGCGATCAAAAGGTCAAGCCGGCCGAATTCTGGGCGCGTTGTGGATGCCCCTGGTGGCAGTGATCGTCATCGCGGTCGTGGGTTTCGGGGTCAACCGGATTCGGGAGAAGTCGCAGGCCATAAGCCATCCGCCGACGACGCGTCCGATTCCGGCCACGGTGGTCCAGATCAATCCCAAGAACGTCACCTATGAGGTGTTCGGCAATCTGGGAACTAGCGGGAAAGTGTCCTATGCCAATCTCAATAGCGAACCCGTCGACGTCGTGCTGACGTCACTGCCATGGTCGGTTTCGGAGACCACGATGTCGTCGGCGGCTTCATTGAGCCTGGTCGCACAGGTGGATGGGGATTCGCTGGGATGCCGTATCCGCGTCAACGGTGAGGTCCGTGAGGAACAGGTCGTCAACCACACCGGCGCCGCGGTCGCATGCACGGTGACGGCAGCATGACCTCGGGACAGCAGCCGCCGCAGGATGCGGACACCGGGCCGGTGCTGGTGCCGCCCACCCCGCCGGTAGTGAAGGAACCTGAAAAGCGCCCTGGGCCAGCGCGATTGCTACGTGTACTGGCGATCCCGGTGGTGATCTTCTGGGTCGCCGCCGCCGCTGCCCTGAATATTTTTGTGCCCACCCTGGAAGAGACGACCGCGGCCAACGCCAAAGCGATGATTCCGCGGGATGCGCCCTCGTCTGCCGCCGCCATCACGCAGGGGCAAGACTTCCAGGAGTCCGATTACACCAGCATGGCCGTGGTGGTACTGGAGGCGCAGGGTCGTCAGCTCGGCGAGCAGGACCACAAGTATTACGACGAGATGGTTCGTCGGCTGCTGGACGACAAAGAGCACGTGCAATCGCTGATGAACCTGTGGGGTGACCCCGTCACCAGGTCGGGCCAGCAGAGCGCGGACGCACAGGCCGCAACGCTGACAGTGCGGCCCACCGGCGATCTGGGGGACGCCGACTCGAACAGGTCCATCAAGGCCATCCGCGGCATTATCGAGAAGCTCGACAAGGACAAGCCCGAGGGACTCACGGTCTACGTGAGCGGCCCGGCGCCCCTGGCCTCCGACACGCTCAACGCCGCCGACGAGAGCATGGTCACGCTGACCATCGTCACCATCGTCGTGATCATCGCGATGCTGTTGATCGCATATCGCTCTATCACCCGGGCGATCATTCCGCTGTTCGGTGTGTTGATCACGCTGGCCACCGCTCGTGGCGTGGTCTCGCTGCTGGTCGAAAACCACGTCATCGGCATCTCGTCGTTCGCCATGAATATGGCGGTGTCTTTGGTTCTCGGTGTGGCTACCGATTACGGCATCTTCTATCTCGGCCGCTTTCAGGAGGCCCGGCGTGCCGGAGAGGACCGCGAGTCCGCGTACTACACCTCGGTGCGCAGTGTGGCCCACGTTGTGCTGGGGTCGGGCATCGCGATATCCGGTGCGTGCTTGTGCCTGAGCCTGACCACTCTGGACTACTTCCGGACCTTGGGCCCACCGTGTTTCGTGGCAATGGTTGTCGCCGTGATCGCGGCGCTTACGCTGGGTCCGGCACTGCTGACACTGGGTAGCAAGGTGCCCTGGCTGTCGGAGCCGGCCAAGACCAGTCCGGCCTGGCGCAAGTTGGGTACGGCGATCGCCAAGTGGCCGGCGGCGATGATCGCGGTTGCGGCCCTGGTGATCCCGCTGTGCATCGCCAACCTGGCCAACTACACGGTGAGCTACAACGATCGCGATTACGCGCCCAAGAGCGTCGAGTCGTCTCGTGGGTATGACGCAGCGGATCGCCATTTCCAGCCGAGTCAGCTCTCCATCGATACGCTGTACATCAAGGCCGACCACGATATGCGCAACACCACCGACATGATCAGCCTGGATCGCGTCGCCAAAAATATCGTGCGCACACCGGGTATTTCGATGGTGCAGAGCATCACCCGACCCAATGGCCGGCCCTTGGAACACGCCTCACTGCCGTATGCGATGGGTTCGATGGGAACCAAGATCGGTCAGAACCTGGGATTTTTGAAGGACCGTGTGGCCGATATCGACACCATGGCTGCCCGGATGGGCGACATGATGGAGTCGAGCAAGAAGATGGCGGACATCACCGGTCAGCTTTCCGCGGGAACGCAGATGTCCGTTGAAGCGTCCAGGGGCCTGAAGGCCGCGATGGAGAAGACGCGCGACAACTTGGCCAACTTCGACGACTTCTTCCGTCCGATACGTAATTACTTGTATTGGGAGCCGCACTGCTTCGATATCCCGATGTGTTGGGCCATGCGCTCATTGAACGAATCGGTCGACAATATCGATGAGGCGACCTCGCAGCTGGGACCGATGGTCGATGGTTTGAGCATGGTCGATGCGGCCACTCCGCAGATGATTACTCAGCTCAACGCGATGGTGCAGAACATGGCCGTCATGCAGCAGCTGACGCTGACCATGCAGAGCCTATTTCATGCCACCATCGCGCAGCTCGAGCCGATGATCAATCCGATGGTCGACATGGGCAAGGCCTTCGACAACGCCAAGAACGACGATTTCTTCTTCATGCCCCCGGAGTCCTTCAACACCAAGGACTTTCAGACTGGAATGAAGTTCATGATGACGCCTGACGGCAAGGGCGCCCGCATCTTGATCTACCACCAGGGCGAGGCCATGAGCCCGGAAGGCATCGATCAGATCCAGCGTGCCGAGGCCGCCGCACACGAGGCAATCAAGGGGACGTCGCTGTCGAATGTCGATCTGCTGGTGGCTGGCGCGTCTGCGAATTACCGTGATGTTCAAGCTTTTTCCATGAATGACATCCTCACCATGATGCTGGCCACATTCGGGCTGGTGTTCCTGATCGTCATGGTCATCACGCGGACCCTGGCCGGTTCGGTGATCGTGCTGATCACTGTGGTGCTGTCCTTCCTCGGGTCGCTCGGGCTGGCAGCGTTCATCTGGGAAACCCTGATCGGCATCGAGTTGCATTGGCTCACACTGCCCATCGCATTCATCGTGCTCGTCGGGGTGGGGTGCGACTACAACCTGCTGCTGCTCTCCCGGTATCGCGAGGAGCTATCTGCGGGTATTCGTACGGGCCTGATCCGCACCATCGCCGGATCCGGCAACGTCGCCGTCACCGCCGCGTTCGTACTCGCCGGAACCATGCTCGCGATGCTCTCCAGCGATGTGGTCAACATCGGGCAAGCCGGATCCACCATCTGCATCGGACTGATCTTCGACATGATGATCGTGCGACTGTTCTTGGTCATGCCGTTGGCCCGAATCCTCGGCCCGTGGTTCTGGTGGCCGCAAAAGCTGCCCACTCCCAAACGTGCCACGTTCAGGGATAAGCCCGAAGCCGGCGAGCCGGTGACCACACGGATCTGACGGACCATCAGTCGCGGGCCACGGCAGAAAGTGGTCCGCGACTGGGGCGTTTGCGATCACCCCGCAGCACCTTTCGGCGCCATTGCCGGGACGGTGATGTATATGCAACAATAGTTCCATGGTCACTGACGCCGTCGATGAGATCGTGAGCAACTGCCTGGCGGTTCGGGTCCGGCTGCTCGGCCGGGCCATCACGAGTGTCTATGACCACGCCCTCGAGGGTCATGGTGTGAGCATTGCCCAGATCAATCTGATGGCCGCTCTGGGCAGGATCGGCCCCTGCTCACCGGCGCGCATCGGCGAGGTTTTACAGCTGGAGCGGTCGACGGTCAGTCGCAACGTGGGTCTGTTGATCAGGCGCGGTTGGGTGGAGGCCGTGGCATCGGATGCCAAGGGAGTCCGCGAGGTAGCGCTGACCTCGTCGGGGGGCGAAAAGATCGAGACCGTGATGCCCGAGTGGCGGCGAGCGCAGGAAGAGGCCGCCCTGATCCTCGGGTCCGGTGGTATCAAATCCGTCCGGACTCTGGCGGCCAATTTCGGACTACCGTCCGGCGATTAGTGGTCAACAGGGGCCGCCCCTGCTGCCGCATCTAAATGTTGTATATACACCTTAGGAGCACACCGCAATGTCATCACATGCCACCTCAAAGATCTTCATGATCGGTGCCACGGGTGCCCAGGGCATTCCCGTCACACGGTCGCTGGTTGCCGATGGGAAGTACTCCGTCCGATTCCTCACTCGCGATGCCACCGGTGCGCGGGCGAGAGCGCTGCTCGAACTGGGTAACACGTCGGCCCTGGAAGGCACTTTCACTGACGAAACCATTCTGCGCGAAGGGTTTCGGAGATGTGACGGTGCCTTCATCAATATCGATGGATTCAATACCGGTGAGAAGACCGAGATGTACTGGGCCATCCGCGCGTACGAGATCGCAATGGAAGAGGGGATCAGATTTCTCGTATACGGAAATCTCGACTACGGGCTCAAGAAGGCTGGTTACGACTCCAGGTACCGTGTCGGCCACTATGACGGCAAGGGGCGTGTCGCCGAATGGATCCTGCTTCAGAATCAGTCAAACGCGGAGCGGATGGGTGCGGCGATCTTCACATCCGGCCCGTACATTGAGATGACAATCTCGCCGCTGACTCCGATGGCGCCCACCGTCGAGGAGGGCGTCGTCACCTGGCGGGTTCCGCTGGGAGGCGGAGCTGTACCCCATGTGTCCCTTGAGGATTGCGGTTACTACGTCAGGTGGCTCTTCGACAACACCGATCGGTCCAACGGCATGGACCTCGAAGTGGCTATCGACCACATTCCGTACAGTGAGCTCGCCCGGGCGTTCGAGAAGGTCACCGGGCATCCCGCGCAGTACATAGACACGGACGTGGACACCTACTGGCAGGGGCCACTTGGGGGGATCGCCGATAGGCCGGCCGGATATAACGCGGCCCCGGATGACCCCAGCACCATGACATTTCGAGACAACTTCACGGGTTTTTGGAACTTGTGGAAAGACGGAATCGTCAAACGTGATTACGTACTGCTGGATGAAATCCATCCGAACAGGATCCGTACGGCCGAGCAATGGTTCAGGCGCGAGGAGGAACTGGGCAGGAAGCGCGGGAGAGGCGGCCTGTGGGAGCGGGTCCAACCGGAAAACTGGAGTCTCGACGCGGCTGTTCTGAAGAGTAGCCAAGACCTGCGGACCGGAAAGCTATGAGCAAAGGCGAACCTATTGGACCGCGACCAGTACCAGGCTGCCGCTCATCGCCACGAATGAGGTGAAGGTGGCAACCTTGAAACTGGTGTTGGAGGTGACGTTCTGCTTGAACGCCATCGGAAGGAACAAGGTGGGGTTCAGGAGCGCGCCATAGACCACCACGGCGGCCAGCCAACCGGGCAGATCGGGTACCGCAAGGCCCACCGCGATCAGCAGTATCCCCATGATGATGTAGTCGAGATGGGCCTGCAGAAACCTGCGCCCATTTGTCACGCCAGCCCTCCTGAGTAATTGTGGCGCAAGAAAGTTGGCTGCTACTACCCATCCCAAGAGCGCGCCGAGAGCCAGCTCGGCCAACCCGATGCGGACGACGATGCTCATGTGGTCACCATGTTTCTGCGATACCACCTACGGCCGTGCCACCTTTGGTAATGCCATGCCGCGGTGGGTAATGCGCCCCGGCTGTGTAGCCAGAATCGGTCGGGAACCTCGGCCGCGGGTGGCAGGCGCCCAAGGTGGATATCGCCGAGAACGATGCCTGGGCCTTCTTCGGGGCGGCGTTCGGCGACGATGCTGCCGGTACCGTCGGTGATGAGGGTGGAGCCTTCAAAGTGGCCGCGATATTTGAGGGGGATCCAGGGCATGGCACAGTGGAATTCGCCGACGTGCGCGGCGTGAACAACCGGGGCACCAACATATTTGGCGAACGTGGCGGCCGCCGCCCTGGCGGTTTGGTGATTGCGGCGCTCCATGGCCGCGAAGGTGGCGCGTGGCCGCCATGGAGGTATCGACCACCAACCGGAGCCCGCCATCACCAGATCGACGTGAGCGCGCATGCGCCGCGCCGTGCGGGTACGCATCAGCTCCCAGCACACCGCCGCACCGACGTTGAGTGTGCCGGCGCGAAATACCCCGTCGTCCTGACCTCCGATGTAGAAGGCGTTCTCCCACATGGTCGGTAGATCCTTGTCGTGCCGGCCGACCATCCCGGTCGCGTCCGCGGCGAAATAGGCGTTGCGGACATGCCCATCTTTGTCGCGGCACAGGAACGAGCCGCCGACCAGCGCGTCGTAGTGGTGAGCCAGGGTCCGCAACAGCTCGGTGGCAGCTCCTTCGGGAGGTAGTGCGGCGTCTCGGAGTGCCGGGTCGAACGCGATCCCGGTGGTGAAGAACTCGGGGAGCGCGATGATTTTTGCGCCGGCACGCCCGGCCTCCGCGGCCAGTTGTGCGCACTTGCCCAGATTCGCGGCCACATCGCCGATGACTGCCTCGAGTTGGATCGCAGCTGCCAGCACCATAAACCGAACGCTACTATAAAACTGAGCGCTACTACAAGACTTTATGTGCGGACGAGCCCGCGCTCGATGATGTCGCGGCCCAACTCCAGTACGCGCTGCATTTCGGCGGGTTCCAGCCGCAGCCGGTCGGGGCGCAAGTTGAGCGACAGCACGCCATTCCACGCGCCCCACAAGAAGATTGATACGCGTACCGGATCTGGGCAGTGCACTTCACCTGCTGCGTCGGCCCGGCGCAGCACATCGGCGATGTCGCCGACCAGAGCCTCGACCTTGTCCGCGATGCGCCGCTCGACCTCGTCGGCCATATCGCCGGGAGGTACGTCCAGGGTGCGCAACGCGATCATTCGGAAGTACCCGGGATTCTGTAGGTGGAAATCGCAATAGGCGTCGCTGGCTGCGCGCAGTTCCTCCATGGGGGTGCGCCCCTGGCCAAATGCCACGGCCATCGCCTGCTCATTGACCGACAAGGCCCGCTCGACGAGTGCGAGGTATAGGCGTTCCTTGTTCTTGAAGTGGTGATAGATGGAACCCACCGCGAGGCCGGCGGCCTCGGCGATGGCATCCACCGTGACCGCGTGGAACCCGCGTTCCGCGAAAAGGCCTTCGGCCGCGTCGAGTATGGCCGCGGTGGTGACAGCCGTGCGACGGTCTTGACGGCGGGCCTTGGTCTCAGACACCCACCGAGGTTACGGGTTTTTTGCCGCGGTGAAGGCGAACGCCTCGGACCTGGTCACCGGAGAGGTATGTCCCGGCACCCCGCGCCGACGATGCGTGCCAACCGGCAGCCCCGCAGTCGACGGCAAGTGCCTGGTTGTAGCGTGATCTGATGGTCGTCACGCTGCACCCAAAGTCGGGTCTCAAGGCACGCTTGTCGTTTCTGCTAGTGATGCTTTTCGTCAAGCCATTGCTGATCTTGTTCCCGATCTTCGACGCAGGCCTGCGGCAGCTCAAGTGGCTGGATCGCGGGGCGCAGCGCGGACCCGACGCACCAGGCATCCAACGGTCTCGGGTCAGCCTGGCCAACAGGCCCACCGACCTCATGATTCCGGCAGGCACGACAGTCGCGGAAGCCGATACCGCCATCCTTTACCTGCATGGCGGCGCTTTCATCGCGTGCGGTCCGGCCACGCACCGCAAGATCACCGGCCTGCTGGCCCGCCAGCTCCGGGTACCCGTCTACGTGCTCGACTACCGGCAGCTGCCGGAGGTCGGCGTGGGCTCCTCGGTCGCCGACGCGGTGCAAGCCTATCGTGAACTACTCCAGGACTACGCGCGCGTGATTGTCGTCGGCGACTCGGCCGGCGGGTTCCTGAGTGGCAAGGTCATCGAATACGCACACACCCATGGGTTGCCGAAACCGGTTGCCTATGTGGGTTATTCGCCGTTGCTGGATCTGGACTTGGCTGCCAATCCGGCCAGTACCAGCCGCCACGACGCGTACCTGCCCAAGGGCAAATTGAGGAAGCTGGCCCCCAAGTTCGACAGGGGGCCAGTGGAATTCGCCGGAGAGCGTCGCGTGGTTGCCGTGCCGGTCGAGGCGTACCCGCCCACATTGCTCATTACCGCGCAGGATGAATTCCTGGAGCCGGACGCCATCGCACTTGCCGAGAAGCTCTCCGCGGCGGGTGTGGTGGCCAAGGTGCACAGCTACTCATGGCAGCTGCATGCCTTCCCGGCCATAGCCGTCTCGCGTGATACCGCAGAGGCTGTGGTGCTGTCTGCCGACTTCATCAACGAGGCGCTTTCCGCCGCTGAGCAAGGCCCGGCGACAGAGCAGGCTGGCTGACCAGCCGGGGAAGCATCCCGGCGATATCTGCGTTGGACTGTGCCGGGCCAGCCATGCTGGCCATCGACCCGACGCGAGGAGCCATCGCACCATGAGTCTGTTGTTCGAGCCGTACCGGCTGCGCGACATCACCGTTCCCAATCGGATCTGGATGTCGCCGATGTGTCAATATTCGGCGGCCCCGGCCGGGCCGCTGCTCGGCACCCCGAACGATTGGCATCGCACCCACCTGATCAGCCGCGCGATCGGCGGCGCCGGATTGGTGTTCACCGAGGCCACCTCCGTGAATGCGCAAGGGCGGCTTTCCCCATACGACACCGGTCTCTGGAACGACACCCAGGAGCAGGCCTGGGCAGCCATCGTGGACGGTATCAAGCACTTTGGCGCCGTCCCCGCGATACAGCTCGGGCATGCCGGGCGCAAGGCATCCACCGTCGCTCCGTGGGACGGGCACCGCTCGCTGGAGCCCACGGACCCGTTGAGTTGGGGGACCGTCGGGCCCACCGATGCGCCATACGGTGATTTTGTACCACCCGTGGCCGCCACCACCGCCGACCTCACCGCGATCATCGAGGACTATGTCAGCGCCGCCCAGCGTGCCCTACGCGCAGGTTTCCAAGTGCTCGAGGTGCACGCTGCCCATGGATACATCCAGCACCAGTTCCTTTCTCCGGCAAGCAATACCCGCACCGACGAGTACGGCGGCTCGTTCTCCGGACGGGCCAAACTCACTCTCGACACCGTCACGGCGGTCCGCACCGTCTGGCCCGAACACCTACCGTTGTTTGTCAGGGTTTCGGCGACCGATTGGCTGTCCGAGGAACCGGGACACGAGGCGGACAGCTGGACACCCGATCAGACAGTCGAGCTGGCCAGAATGCTGCAGCCGCGTGGCGTAGACCTCGTGGACGTGTCGACGGGGGGCAATGTGCCGCACGTGCACATACCCACCGGGCCCGGATACCAGGTGCGTTTCGCTCGGCGCATTCAGACCGAAACACCGCTTCCCGCAGCGGCAGTGGGCATGATCACGGAGCCGCATCAGGCCGAATCCATCCTCGCCGCGGGCGATGCCTCCGCGGTGCTCTTGGGCCGTGAACTATTGCGCGATCCGTACTGGCCGCGGCGGGCGGCGCGCGAGCTGGGTGCGGATCTGAGCCCCGCGGTGCCCAAGCAGTACGCGCGGGCGTTCTAGCCCGGCAGTCGCGAGAGCACCAGCCGTAGTACCTTGACGGCAGCGCGCTTGTCCAACGGGGAATTTCCGTTGCCGCACTTGGGTGATTGCACACATGATGGGCATCCCGCATCGCATTCGCAGGCGTCGATGGCGTCGGCCGTGGCGCCCAGCCAGGTCGCGAGTTTGTGGTATCCCCGCGCGGCGAAGCCCGCACCGCCGGGGTGGCCGTCGTACACGAATACCGTCGGCAGACCGGTCTCCGGTTGAAGCGCGGTAGACACACCGCCGATATCGCCGCGGTCGCAGCTAGCTACCAACGGCAGCAGTCCGATCGCGGCGTGCTCAGCAGCGTGTAGGGCGCCGGGGGTCGAGAGCGGATCGATATCGATGCCCGCCAATGCTTCCGGCGTGACGGTGTACATCACCGCCTTGGTGCTCAGCGTCGACGAGGGCATGTCGAGCTCGACGAAGTCGAGGATCTCCCCGGTTGTCAGCGTGCGTAGATAGCCGATCACCTGATGGGTGACGTCCACGGGAACCAGCCCAATCTGTATGTCACCCAGGTCGATCCGCTCGCCCTCGCCGGTGATGGCAATATCGATGGTGGAGCGCGCGAACGTCGAATAGTCGGGCCGGTCGTTGTGCACCAGGGCGATTCCGTCGCCGAAGTCCAGTGAATCGACGACGTATGTCTCGCCGGAATGCAGGTAGACCGCACCCGGATGCACTGTCGCCGGAGCGCGTCCGGTGTCGACCGTGCCCAGCACCCGTCCGGTGTCGGCTTCGAGGATCATGACCTGCCCGCCGATCGACCCTCGGATGTCCACCGCGGCATATGGGTTGAGGCCCGGTGCTGCGAAATACCCGCCGGGCCGCTTGCGGAGCAGCCCGTCGTCGACCAGATCGGATACCACCTGCCCGGCGTCGAGAGAGCGTACATCATCCTCGGTGAGTGGGAGTTCTGTTGCCGCACAAAGCAGATGAGGACGCAGCACATGTGGATTGGTAGGGTCGATCACCACCGCTTCGATCGGTTTGTCCAGCAGGGCTTCTGGATGGTGCACCAGGTAGGTGTCCAGTGGATCGTCGCGTGCCACCAGCACCACCAACGAGCCCTGTCCACGACGCCCGGAGCGCCCGGCCTGCTGCCAGAATGACGCCACGGTACCCGGGAACCCCGCCACCACCACGGCATCAAGCCCGGCGATATCGACGCCCAGCTCAAGGGCATTCGTCGTCGCCGCACCGGTCAACGTGCCGCTCGACAGCGCCTGCTCCAGCGCACGCCGGTCCTCCGGTAGGTAACCGGCCCGGTACGCCGCCACCTGCGATACGAGGCCCGGATCGACCTCGGACAGCCGATGCGCGGCGCCTAGTGCTGTCATCTCCGCGCCACGCCGCGACCTGACGAAGGCAAGCGTGCGCGCGCCCTCCTGGACAAGGTCGGCCAACAGCCGCGACGTCTCGGTACTGACTGGGCGGCGCACCGGTGCCCCGTTCTCGCCGGTAATCGGCAGCAGGGGTGGCTCCCACAGGGCGACCGTGCGCATCCCGTGCGGTGATCCATCCGCGACTACCTCTTCAACGGGCTGACCGATCAAGGCCTGCGCCGCCGCACCAGGATTGGCAGTCGTGGCACTGGCGAACACCACCGTCGGATGTGAACCGTAGCGCTCGCATAGGCGTAGCAGACGTTGCAGTATCAGTGCTACGTTTGACCCGAAAACGCCACGGTAGTAATGGCATTCGTCCACCACGAGATAGCGCAGGCCGCGTAGGAAGGCCGACCAGCGGGTGTGGTTGTGCAGTAACGAGACATGGATCATGTCGGGATTGGTGAAAATCCAGCGGGAGCTTTCCCGGGCGAACCGTCGCAACTCGTTGGAGCTATCGCCGTCGTACGTGCACGGCTGTACTCGCTCGAAATTGTCAACCCCCGTGATTAATTCGCGCACTGCGCGCAACTGGTCGTGACCGAGAGCCTTGGTGGGCGCCAGATACAGCGCCCGTGCGCGCGGTTCTGAGGCCAGGGCGGTGAGGATCGGTAGTTGGTACGCGACCGACTTGCCAGATGCGGTTCCGGTGGCCACCACCACGTGGCGACCCGCGAAGGCCAGGGTGGCGGCGGCGACCTGGTGTGACCACGGCGCCGTCACACCTTGAGCCGCGAATGCGGCTATCGCGTCGGGATGTGCCCACTGCGGCCAGCTGGTCACCTCGGCGTTTCGGGCAGGGATATCGCAAATATGCCGCACCGGAGTCTCGCCGCTCGGCGTGCCGGCGACAATAAGATCCAGCAGTTCACGGCCGTAACCAACGGTCACCGCAAAACCCCTTGTGACCTGCACACTTGTGCCAAAACGGTGTCGATCCCGCTACCGTAAATGGCCATAATGCCAGGGTAAGGCAGGGCTGAAGGGGGCCGAAGTTTCGCCACTGTTCACCGAACTTCCTATCAATTATGTGGCACACCGCTATCGCCAACGGCCCAAACATGCTCTACTTAGGGCGGTCGCAGCTTCTGTGTTCGTGTTTTGCACTCGCAGGATCGACGTTGCGGTCGCGGTTCCTGCGAGGGTCATCTTCACGGGGTATGGCGGTCGGAACGGGGCCCGACGTACCGAACGGCGCGTCGCACCCGGTGTAAGAGAAGGAAAATCAAGAAATGCCACAGGGAACTGTGAAGTGGTTCAACGCGGAAAAGGGCTTCGGGTTCATTGCGCCCGAGGACGGCTCCGCTGACGTCTTCGTCCACTACACGGAGATTCAGGGCAACGGATTCCGTACCCTGGAAGAGAACCAGAAGGTTGAGTTCGAGGTAGGCCAGAGCCCCAAGGGCCCGCAGGCTACCGGCGTCCGCGCCGTCTGACCCACATCCGTCGTAGGAACGCCCCTGGCCCTGTGCCGGGGGCGTTTCTCGTCTCCAACAGCCCCGCGGGCAGGCATACATGTCTCTCGACACGCGGGTGATCGGGTGCTTTTGCGTCTGCTCGCGGAGGAACCCGAGAAAGTACTGTCAGTGACTGTGAGCCAGCTGTCCTTCTTTTCCGCCGAGTCGGTGCCTCCCGAGGTCACCGATCTGGCGGGACTGCTGGCCGGGCCTGGTCAGGTGGTGGTCAGCGGAGCGGGCGCGCGCATCTCGGTGGTCGTGGATCAGCCGTGGCGAGCCCTGGCGCTGGCCGAGATGATCACCGAGACCGGTCTGCAGGCCGAGATCGGTCATACCGAGACCGGCACAGAGAATCATCCGCTGGTGCGCACCGCCATAGATCCGGCGATACTGCCGATCGCGCGTGAGTGGACCCGAGGTGCGGTGAAAACCGTTCCCGCGCAGTGGCTACCCGGTGCGCGCGAGCTGCGGGCGTGGGTGCTCGCCGCGGGCTCACCGGAGGCGGACCGGTACCTGCTGGGTTTGGACCCGCACGCCCCCGATACACATTCGCCCTTGGCAGCGGCGCTTATGCGGGTGGGCATCGCTCCGACACTGATCGGAACACGCGGTGCCAATCCCGCGTTACGGATCAGTGGACGTCGCCGATTGGGGCGGCTATTGGAGAACATCGGAGAACCACCCGGCGACACCGATGCATTCCGGGTCTGGCCGAGGGTTTAAGAGGCATTCGGCAGCGGGTAGGCGAGGACTCGGACATGCTTTTGGACACCCTGACATCCGGAATACCCGCGCCTATATGCAAGGCTAGGTTTGCGCAATTGGCGCGGGGGTGTCATCTTGTGACCACGGTGGACCGCCCGTACACCGTACATATGCGGCTGAATGCGCAGGTAAGGAGACGAAGCATTGCGACGGCTCGTCATCGTCGAATCACCGACGAAGGCCCGCAAGATCGCTGGCTACCTCGGCGACGGATACGTCGTCGAATCTTCGCGTGGCCACATCCGGGACCTGCCCCGTGCCGCTGCCGACGTTCCGGCCAAGTACAAGTCCGAACCCTGGGCTCGCCTCGGGGTGAACGTCGATGCGGATTTCGAGCCCCTCTACATCGTCAGCCCGGATAAGAAGGGCACCGTCACCGAGCTCAAGGGCCTGTTGAAGGACGTTGACGAGCTCTATCTCGCGACGGACGGTGACCGCGAGGGTGAGGCCATCGCCTGGCACCTGCTGGAGACCCTCAAGCCCAAGGTGCCCGTCCGGCGCATGGTGTTCCACGAGATCACCGAGCAGGCCATCCTCGCGGCCGCTCAGGACCCCCGTGACCTCGACAACAACCTTGTCGACGCGCAGGAGACCCGCCGCATCCTGGACCGGCTCTACGGCTACGAGGTCAGCCCCGTGCTGTGGAAGAAGGTTGGACGCAACCTGTCCGCCGGACGTGTGCAGTCGGTGGCCACCCGGATCATCGTGCAGCGCGAACGTGACCGCATGGCGTTCCGTAGCGCTGGTTATTGGGATCTGGGTGCCGAGCTGGATGCCGGCAAGGACAACCCGGCGGCAAAACCCCCACGTTTTCATGCCCGGCTGGTCAGCGTGGACGCCCTGCGGGTGGCCTCGGGCCGCGACTTCGACTCGCTGGGCCAGGTCAAGGAGACCAGTAACGGCCCGGGGGTGCTGGTCCTCGATGAGACCCGCGCCAACGCTTTGGTCGCAGGGCTGTCGCAGGCGACGCTGACGGTTGTCTCCGCCGAGGAGAAGCCCTACACGCGTAAGCCCTACCCCCCGTTCATGACCTCGACGCTGCAGCAGGAGGCCGGGCGCAAGCTGCGGTTCTCCTCCGAGCGCACCATGAGCATCGCGCAGCGGTTGTACGAAAACGGTTACATCACCTATATGCGTACCGACTCCACCACGCTCTCGGATTCGGCACTGCAAGCGGCGCGATCACAGGCCGCGGAGTTGTACGGAAACGAATATGTGCATCCTTCGCCACGGCAATACACGCGCAAGGTGAAAAATGCGCAGGAAGCGCACGAAGCCATTCGCCCGGCGGGTGAGACTTTCAAAACTCCGGGCCAATTGCATTCGTCACTCGATAACGACGAATTCCGTTTGTACGAGCTGATTTGGCAGCGCACTGTCGCCTCGCAGATGGCCGACGCGCGCGGTACCACGCTGAGCCTGCGGCTAGCCGGTACCGCTACCTCCGGCGAGCAGGTGGTGTTCACCGCAAGCGGTCGTACCATTACCTTCCCCGGCTTCCTGTCCGCCTACGTGGAGACCGTTGACGAACTCAGCGGTGGCGAGGCCGATGACGAAGAGCGTCGTCTGCCGCAGCTCAGGCAGGGCCAGAGCGTCACCGTGGCGGAACTTTCCGCGGACGGGCACACCACCAACCCGCCTGCCCGTTACACCGAAGCCTCGCTCATCAAGGCGCTGGAAGAGCTGGGTATCGGGCGTCCGTCGACCTACTCGTCCATCATCCGGACGATTCAGGATCGTGGATACGTGCACAAGCGGGGTAGCGCGCTGGTCCCATCCTGGACGGCATTCGCGGTGATCGGACTGCTGGAACAGCATTTCGGGCGCCTCGTCGACTATGACTTCACAGCCGCCATGGAGGATGACCTCGATGAGATCGCCTCCGGAAACGAGCGCCGCACAAATTGGTTGAACGCGTTCTACTTTGGTGGCGACCATGGTGTGGAGGGCTCGGTGGCACGCGCCGGCGGGCTCAAGCGGCTGGTCGGTGTCAACCTCGAGGAAATCGACGCGCGCGAGATCAACTCGATCAAGCTTTTCGACGACGACCAGGGGCGCCCCATCTACGTGCGGGTCGGAAAGAACGGTCCGTACCTGGAGCGGATGGTGGCCGATCCGGACGGTGAAGCCGGGGCACTCATTCCGCAGCGCGCCAACGTCAAGGATGGCGTCACCCCCGACGAGCTGACCGTCGAGATGGCCGAGCAGCTGTTCGCAATCCCGCAGGAGGGGCGGACGCTGGGTGTCGACCCGGAGACCGGACACGAAATCGTCGCCAAGGACGGACGTTTCGGCCCCTACGTCACCGAGGTGTTGCCGGCCCCGCCGGAACCTGTCGAGGCCGAGAAGCCGAAGCGGGGAGCCAAGAAGGTCGAGGGCCCCAAGCCCCGCACCGGCTCGCTACTCAAGTCCATGACCTTGGAGACGGTGACGCTCGAGGATGCGCTGAGGCTGCTCTCGTTGCCGCGTGTGGTCGGGGTCGATCCCGCCAGCGGTGAGGAAATCACCGCCCAGAACGGCCGCTATGGCCCATACCTCAAGCGTGGCACCGACTCTCGCTCATTGGCCACCGAGGGCCAGATTTTCACCGTCACCCTCGACGAGGCGCTGAAGATCTATTCAGAGCCCAAACGCCGTGGTGGACAGGCGGCTTCGGCTGCGCCGCTGCGCGAGCTGGGGGTGGATTCGGCGACTGGCAAGCCGATGGTGATCAAGGACGGCCGTTTTGGCCCCTACGTCACCGACGGTGAGACCAACGCGAGCCTGCGTAAGGGTGATGACGTGCTGTCGATCACCGATGAGCGGGCCTCCGAGCTGCTCGCCGACCGACGTGCACGCGGGCCGGTGAAGCGGGCCAAGAAGGCACCGGCGAAGGCTGCCAAGAAGGCCCCGGCCAAAAAGGCGCCCGCGAAAAAGGCCGCGAAGAAGGCGACTTAGCCGTGACGCGGGCGCGCAACCTGCGTTGAGACCGTGCGGCCGCGCAGTTCGACGGTCTCGCCGACATCCCAGCGCAGTGCCTCCTCGTCGCGCGCCTCCATGACTGCGGAGGCCGACGCGAGCACGTTGCCCGGCTCGTTCTTAGCCAGCTCGGTGAGTCGGGCCGCTTCGTTCACCGGGTCGCCGATCACGGTGTACTCGAATCGGGCCTGTGCGCCGATATGCCCGGCGATCGCCCGTCCGGCGGAGACTCCTATGCCGAAGTCATTGGAGCCCAACACATTGGTCAGCTCGCCCGACAGCTCACGAGCGGCCGCAAGTGCCGCTGCGGCGCCGTCCGGGTGGTCGATCGGGGCACCAAAAATCGCCAGCGCCGCGTCACCCTGGAACTTGTTCACGAAGCCGCCGTGCTTGTTGACGGTGTCGACGATGACCCGGAAGAACTCGTTGAGCACCCGTACGACCACCGCAGGCCCCCGAGTGGACGCCAACTGGGTGGACCCCACCAGGTCGACGAAGAGCACCGCGACGCTGCGCTCCTGGCCTCCCAGTTCGGTGCCGTATTCGAGCGCCCGGCGCGCCACGTCCTCGCCGACGTAGCGGCCGAACAGGTCGCGTAGGCGTTGCCGTTCACCGAGATCGCGCACCATGTCGTTGAACCCGGCTTGCAGCAGTCCGAGCTCGCTGGCGTCGTAGATGGGCACGTGGGCGTTGTAGTTGCCGCGCTGCACTTCGCTGAGAGCCCAACGCAACTGGCGCAGCGGATCGGCGATCGAGGTCGCCACCAGCAGGGTGCCCATGAGTCCGATGGCCAGCGCGATGATGGCCAGGATCAGTATCGACCCGGTGAGGTTGTCGGCATTGGATTTCAGGTACCCCGCCCGCTGCCCCACCACGGTCAGCACGATCGCCAGGATCGGCACGCCGGTGCTCAGTGCCCAGGTGAGAATCTGGCGGACGATAACGCCTGGGGCGGTGACGTTTTCGGGAACACCGCGACGCAGGGCCTGAATGGCGACCGGGCGCAGCACGCGCTCGGACTGCAGATAGCCGATGATGCTGGTCGTGGTCGCGCCGAGCACGGTCGCGAATGCCGCGACCAGCACCGAGCTGTGGGTGGATGACCAGGTGACCGCGACGAAGATGGCCCCTCCGACGAGCCACGTCGCGACACTGATGACGGTCCGATAGAACGGCATCTGCAAGGCTCGTACCCGGACCGCTTCGGAGCCTTCGGACTCGAAGTCGGGGGACCGATACTGCCAGCGCAGCACCGGCAGGAGCAGATAGGTGCTGA
Source organism: Mycobacteroides abscessus ATCC 19977 (assembly GCF_000069185.1). Classification (NCBI taxonomy): domain Bacteria; kingdom Bacillati; phylum Actinomycetota; class Actinomycetes; order Mycobacteriales; family Mycobacteriaceae; genus Mycobacteroides; species Mycobacteroides abscessus. The sequence continues at coordinate 489,269 of NC_010397.1, forward strand.
CGATGGCCCCCACGACGAACAGGATGAACAACGAGAAGCCCAGGATGATGAGCCGCGTCGGGCCAAGTTCGGTGAGTTCGACACGATCACTCGGTGGCAGACCGAACCGCAGGAACCCCAGTACGAACAGGGCTCCGACCAGGTTCGACTGGGCAATACCCATGATGAAGAGGGGCCATGGCGTCCGCATGACCCACCGCGAATACCGGGCTGCGCGTGCGAGCGGGCGCCGATCGGGCCTACCCTCCGCGCCAGTCACCCGTTAACCGTAGCTGTCGGCGGTGACGGAGGCGTTTCACACGCCTGTGTGGAGGCGGTTGGAGTCGGTGCCGGCGACTAGGGTTGGTAGGCGATGAGCGGGGTTTTCGGGCGCCTGGTGGATCAGGGAGCGGTGGTTTCCACGCTCTCGTCCTCGGCATTGGCTGCACGCGGTGACGATGCGGGGCGAATGACGCACGCATGGTTGTTTACCGGTCCGCCCGGTTCGGGCAGGTCGGTGGCGGCTTTGTGTTTTGCCGCCGCACTTCAGTGCGAATCGGAGGACGTCGCCGGCTGCGGTGCGTGCCGTCCATGCACGACCACGATGGCGGGCACCCATGCTGACGTGCGCAGAGTGGTGCCGGAGGGGCTCTCGATCGGTGTGGACGAGATGCGTGCCATCGTGCAGGCGGCGTGGCGCAGACCGAGCACGGGACGTTGGTTGGTGGTGCTCATCGAGGACGCCGACCGGTTGACCGAGGGCGCCGGCAATGTGCTGCTGAAGGTCGTCGAGGAGCCGCCGCCTCGGACGGTGTTCCTGTTGTGCGCACCGTCGGTGGACCCCGAGGACATCTCGATTACCCTGCGGTCGCGCTGCCGTCATGTGGCACTCGTCACTCCTTCGGTCGCGGCCATCGCGCAGGTGTTGGTGGACCGCGATGGCATCGATGCCGAGCAGGCCCAGTGGGCGGCCTCGGTCAGTGGTGGCCACGTGGGCCGGGCCCGCAGACTCGCCACCGATGAGCAGGCGCGTGCGCGTCGGCTTAAGGCGTTGGGGCTGGCGCGGGAGGCAGCCACTCCGAGCCGGGCCTACGCGGCCGCCGAAGAGCTGGTCACCAGTGCCGATGCCGAGGCCAAGGAGCTGACGGCCGCGCGTAACGAGGCCGAAGAGGAAGAGCTGAAAACCGCGCTGGGGGCGGGCGGCACCGGGAAGGGCGCGGCGACGGCGCTGCGCGGATCCGCCGGCGTCTTGAAAGATCTTGAGCGGAAGCAAAAATCTCGCCAGACCCGGGCCTCACGAGACGCGCTGGACCGTACGCTCATCGATCTGGCGACCTACTTCCGGGACGCCTTGGTGTTGTCTTTCGGCGCCGCAGGCCAGGGTCGGGTGGCCCTGCATCATCCCGATATGGCCGACAGGCTCGGTCCGATGGTGGACAGAGTGCCGCCCGAGCAGCTGCTGAAGTGCATCGAGGCGGTCCTGGAATGCCGAGAAGCGCTGGCCGTCAATGTGAAGCCCAAGTTCGCGATCGACGCACTGGTCGCGACGGCAGGTCAGGCGTTGCGGCCTTCGGAGTAGGTAACGCGATTGGGTCTGCCAGGGTGTCTGCCGTAGACTCTCGGGCGCCGGGTTCGCCCGGCGCGCCACCCTAGCTCAGTCGGTAGAGCAATTCACTCGTAATGAATAGGTCAGGGGTTCGATTCCCCTGGGTGGCTCCATCCCTTCGCCGTGGCCACGTTCACCCCTGCTGCGGTGGTCAGCCCTTTGACATAGATCACTCTGTCGCGGGGCTCGCGGGCGCTGCTTCTGCTGTGCGTGGAGGACCCGGTCGCTAGCATTACCGGTCATGTGGTTTGCGCGACGCGATGCCAGTGGTCATGGCGCAGTCGTCGCTGCCGTGGACCAGGTGCTCACTATTAGCGGTCAGGGATCGGTGGTCGAGGTCGCGCGCAATTGGGCGCAGGCGAACGGCCGGGTGATGGAGATCGAAGACGCGCCGCTGGCGGCCGGCGTTTTTGGCCAGTGGATCTCGTTCCCGGATCGCGACCTTGTGCAAATCGGCCAGGGAGTCGTGGGCAGGGACCGCACGATCGCTCACGAGCTCGGGCATATGGTGTTGGGTCACCGCGGACTGCCCATCGCAGAGTTCGCCGCAGAACATGTCCAGGTGGTGACCCCCGACCTCGTCGCCCGCATGCTGCAGCGTAGTTGTGGCAGTGATGATTTGGCTCATGCCGAGAACGGCTGGCCCGAAGACGAGCTTGCGGCCGAGCGGTTCGCGGGAATGCTACTTCGCCGTCTGGGGTCGGGACGAGGAACCCGCTCGCGGTGGAGCCACTACTTGGACGACGCGCTGGGGTGACCATCCCCGCCGCGTGGGAACGTCAGGCAGTCGGCGCTGAAGTCGGCATTATGGCCATCGTCGACGGATGCGGACGACAGAAGGCCCCATCGGTCCTCGATTCCGGCGCCATGGGGACTCTCACGGGGTATGCCGCCGCATGATCACCCATGCGGAATGGCAGAGCATGCAGACCGTACGCGTTGCGGTCTTGGTGTGCTTCGTTCCTGTTCTTCTGTACCGGATTTGGCGGCTGTGGCGATACCCCTCGCTGCTTCCGGGCAAGGCGGTCACGGGCTTCGGGGTGTTGCTGTGGTTGTGGTTGCTGGCCTTCACCGACTCCGTGTGGTCGGTTTTACCCACGTGGCTGCGGGCTGTCAGCGCGGGCGGGTGGGCTGCGGTAACCCTGGCTGCCTGCCTACAGGCTTTCGTCCTGGGCATCAGCGGCCACACCACACCCGCACGGGTTCGGCGCCACCTCTGGATCACATTCACGACGGCAGGCTGTGTGCTTGTCGTGGTCGCCACTGCCACCCTCGTCAGCGATACCTCGGCTGTGCTGCAAGACCCGTACGTATTCACCAATTCATTGATGGAGGGCAGAGACCCCGGCCTGCTCGTGTCTTCGGTGACGAGCACGGCCTATGTTGCTTTGATACTCGTGCAACTGATCTGGACCGGGGCGCGGAACGTCAGCCGGACCCCGGTGGGGATCGGTTTGGGTCTGTTGGCAGCGGCGTCGGCGGTAGAACTCGTGGTGCTGGTCTCTGGCGGTATCTGGGCACCGCTTGCTCATGGAGAGGTGTGGGAGGGGCGCCGTTTCGGGCCCTGGTTTTTCATTGTTCCGGCGTTTGGAGTGACCGCGCTCGTGATGGTGGGCTTTCTCTATCCGCCGGTATCACTGCATCTTCAGGCGCGGCGAGCTGTGCATGCGCTCACACCGCTGCGTGATGCGCTCGCCGCGCAATTCCCGGGGTTGGGGCCACCTGTCGATCCCGCGACGCGACTTCCCGATCTGGCTTTTGAATGGACCACGCACATTCAAGATGGGCTTACCTTGCTGGCGCAGGCCCGTGGCGTGCCGCTGAGTACGTATGCCCCCATCCCGGCTGATGCCGCAGCACGGTCCGCTTCGGTGGCCAATTGGATTACGGATCAGGTTGTTCCGGGATTCAGTTGTGAGTGGCTACAACCGCCGGCGTCCACGAGCGACGAGAGGTGGGTGCATGAGTTAGCCAAGGCGTATCGGGTGCGTCAGGAAATGTCGGGGCATCACTTCAGTGGGCAGGTGGTGGCGAACGGGTGAGTGCCGCCGCAGAGGCATGGGGGAACCTGCAAGCCATCCGGGTGGCGGTGCTGGTTGGCTTCATGCCGGTATTGCTCTACCGGATCTGGCGAGTCGCGCGATTCCCGGCGTCTGTGCCGGCCCTTGCCGCAACGGCTTTCGGAGCATCGGCCTGGTTCTGGCTCCTGATTTACTCCGACTGGGTGTGGCCCTCGTTGCCGCCCGTGGTGCACGCTGTCAGCGTGGCGGGCTGGCCGCCCATCACGATCGCTGCCTGTTTGCAGGTCTTTGTGGTGGGCATCGCCGGGGATGCGTCGCCGGCGCGGATCCGACGTGCGTTACGTACGGCTTCCGTGATGGCTGTTCTCGCGCTGATAGCGGTCACGGTGCTGGTAACCCGCAGTCGGCTGCCCATGAGCTCAGATGACGTGTACGTGCTTGCCGAGGCGGTCTTCACCGAGGGCGATCCGGCAGCGGTCACGGCGGTGGTGATCAGCAGCGCGTACGTGATATTCGTGGCGGTCCAGTTGGCGTGGCATGGTTTTCGACACATCGACCGCACCCCGGTCGGGGTCGGTCTAGGGCTGATGGCGGTGGCGTCCATCTTTCAGATTGTTGCGTGCGTCTTCGGGGGTATCTGGCAGCCGCTGTCGCGCGGCCAAGGGGTTATGGGTAGTGCGTATGGAGTGTGGCTCGATACCTGGCCGGGCTGCATCGCGGAGATCTTGATGTTCACGGGATTCCTGTGGCCTCCCGTGGTATCGCGCGTGCAGGCGCATCGGGACGTACGGCGGCTTCGTCCGCTGCACAACGCCCTCGCGGATCTCTTTCCGGCGCTTTTTCCGCCAATGGAATCGCGCATAAGGTTGTCCGACAAGGTGTTTGAATGGGGCTTCCATATTCAGGATGGTCTTACCTTGCTGGCACAACGGCGCGGTGACCCGCTTGTGGCCGGGCGCCCGGCTGCCGAAGAGTCATCAGCGCGGGCGGGGGTAGTGGCAAAATGGCTTGTCGGCCAACCAGTTCCGGGGTTCAGCCGTGAATGGCTGCACGCCCCTGATGGCGTCAGTGACGAATCCTGGATGCTCGCGATAGCCGACGCCTATCGGGAGCGTCAGGAAGACGCGGAGTTCCCGGCTTCCTTGTCGGGTATGCCCTCCACCTTGCGGAGGTGATCGACCATGTCGGCAATCGCCTGCCGGCTGTGCTCGGATAATGCGTAGCTGCGCTGCGCTATCTCTCGTACCTTCGAGTCGCGCAGCTGCACAAGCCAATCCAGGTCGCGGTTGACCGATTCGGCATAGTCGGCGTCATAGAAGTAGGCGGGGCTCACTTGGAAGAACTCCGCCAGCGCCGTGACGATTTCCGGTGCGGGGTTGGAACGCTCGCCCTTGCGCAGGAGTGATAGGTACGGTGAGGACACCTCGACACCGCGCTTACCGAGAGCAGCTACCACTTCGTTCAGTGAGTACGGGCCACGCCCTGCCGGATGCACCGTGGCAAACAGATGGCTCAGTCGTTTCGAAAAGTCCGGCATCGCACCCCCTCACGTACTCCCATTCTGCTGCCCAACCATACACGCCGATGCTGTGCTGCTCATCGTAGGTTCCGGGGCGTCCGGGGGCACGTGATCGGGCGAGGAGGTAAGTGATTGACAAGCACTATTTACTGACAGTAATGTCATCGGTGTTCGTTCGGCTAATTGCATTCGGACGCGTCAGCTGGTCAATCGTTGTGCTCATCGTGGGGTTGGGCACAGCGAGCGGTCAGCCGATTTTGTCGGAAGTGCTGTCGCCTAGCGCAGACCCAGTGCGCTGTGGTGCACAAGCGCACTGGTGATGAGAACGACTCCGAGGCAAAGGAAAATTACCCGGATCGCGGTGGGTCCATATCTCGTCACCGTCCGAACCAGGCCGCGTTGCATCCGGCGTGCGCGCGGAGAGCGCCTCGTCGAGAGCACCAGAATCAGCAGGCTCGGGAGTATGGCGACGACGCCGTAGCCGACCAACAGCAGCGGCCAGAGGGTAGGCAGCGGGTGGCGGGAGGCGAGCATCGCCAGCGCGCTCAAATACGGCACAGAGGTTGGGGCCTCGGCATATCCGAGTGCGAGGCCGACAAAGGCAAGCAGCCACGGATGACGCCGCGCCACACTGCGGATCCACGGCGGCGTCACCGGCTCGGAGAACCACGTCAACGCGGCGACCGCGATCAGCAAGACCCCGATAACCAGTTGCGCCCAATATCGTGTCGACGGAGTGATCTCGGCTCCCGCGGCCACATCCGTCAGCGAGCGCACGCCGAGCACGGTTGCCACCCCAAACGTGAACAGGGCCACAAATAAACCGGTGACGAAGCTCAGGCCCCCGGGGAACACGGATCTGCGTTCCAGGCGTGTCACGTAGACGATCGTGGTGGCGACACCGATGTTGAGCACGTTGAGGGCATCCAGGCAAGCGAATCCCGCGAACGCCAGCAACAGGGTGAGCACGATTGCAAAACTTACGGGAAGGTCGATCGTGTTCCGTCTCACGCGGCGTTGTGGGCACTGCCACAGTTGGCTGCTCGCTCGGGCCCAAAACTGCGTCGTGATCGGTATGGATACGACTGGATCACACTCTGAGCTGGGCCAACAAGACCGCCGGTACTCTGGACCGGTGCCTACTCAGACCCCGGCGGCCGTTGCGCCCCTGCATGGATTGCGAGATGTGCGCACTTATATCGATATCGCTGTCGTGGTCGCGGTACTTGTTGCCACCAACCTGATCGCCCACTTCACAACGCCGTGGGCCAATTTCGTGGTGGTCCCGATTGCCGCGATCGGCCTGCTCGCTCTCATCCGCTACCGCGGTCACTCCTGGGCCGAGCTGGGCTTGGGTCGCGACCATTGGCGGTCCGGTGCCAAGTACGCGGCTGTCGCCGTGGTCATTGTCGGTGCGGTAATCGGTATCGGCTTGTTGCTGCCGATCACCCGCCCCATGTTCCTGAACAGCAGCTACGCCACCACGGTTTCGGGTGCGCTGCTCGCCTCCTTCGTGCTGATCCCACTGCAGACGGTGATCCCCGAAGAGCTTGCGTTCCGCGGTGTGCTGCACGGAACCATGGCGCGTGCCTGGGGTTTTCGGGGCGTGGCGGCAGTCGGCTCCTTGCTGTTCGGTTTCTGGCATATCGCCACCTCGCTGGGGCTGACGACCGGCAATGTCGGCCTTACCCGACTGCTCGGCGTGGGATTGTGGGCGCAGATCGCGGGTGTGGCCGGGGCGGTGGTCGCCACCGCGATCGCCGGATTTGTCTTTACCTGGTTGCGCAGGCGTAGCGGCAGCCTCTTGGCGCCCATCGCGCTGCATTGGTCGCTGAATGGCATGGGTGTGCTGGCCGCCGTCCTGGTCTGGCACTTGATCTAGCCGCATGCGGCGGTTGCCGCCGCCGCGAGGAAGAGCAATTGCTCAAGGGTCCTCCATCCCAGCGGAGTCGACAGCGGATTGGACCGCTGGCTCGCGGCATACACATTGGCGGGAAACATCGCCACCAACAGGGCGGCCAGACTCGCCGCCGCCACCACTCTGGTTGCGGGAATCAGCACGCCGGCCGCGCCGAGCAGCTCAAGAGCCCCTGTCAGCGCCACCAAGAACCCGGGCGCCGGGATCCGCGGCGGCACTATCGCGATCATGGCATCACGCATCTTCGGCACGAAATGCGCGATACCGGTCAGCGTGAACATGGCGGCGAGACCGACTGCCACGGCGGCGGGCCAGGAGTCGGCGGGTGCGAGTCCCAGAATGCCGGCTAGCCGCGCCGACAGGGTTCCGACCACAAGGGCGATGAGCGGAGCCATGATTGCCCTCCGATCTTGACAGTGGCTAGATTGACGGTACTCGATATCTAGCCACTGTCAAGATTCTGGTTATGCTGGTGCTGTGTCGTATCACCATGGCGATCTGCGAGCAGCGATACTGACGAGCGCCGCCGACATGGTGGCCCGGCGCGGCGCCACCGAGTTGTCCCTGCGGGAGTTGGCCCGCGAAGCGGGTGTCTCGCATGCCGCACCCGCGCACCACTTTGGCGACCGCCGCGGGTTGTTCACGGCATTGGCCGCCGATGGGTTCACGCGACTGGCCGATGCGCTCGATGGCGCCCATCCCGACTTTCATGCCGCGGCCCTGGCCTACGTTGAGTTCGCATTGGCCAATCCGGGCCACTATTCCGTGATGTTCGAACCGGCGCTGCTGGATTTGGCCGATGGACGGCTGGCCGAGGCGCGCGACCGTGCCGCCGCCGCCCTGGACTCCGGGATCGCGACACTGACACCGCAGCAGACATCGGCCGACAGGATCACCGCCGCGCGTGCGGCGTGGTCCTTGGTGCATGGGTTCGTATCGTTGTGGACCACGGGGGCGCTTGCTGATTCACGCGATGACGCCGATCCGCTGCGCATCGCGTCGCAGATCGCTTACGTGTTGTTTCCCGAGGCTGGTTAGCCCAGAACGACTTTCGCTCCCTTGGAGCTGTAGCCGCTGTGTAGATCGATTTCCTTGGGCACAGTGCCCCGCGGCACGTCGTAGACGAGCACCGACCTTTTCTGCGCGCCAGGTCCTAGTTCGGCTCCCGGCTCGAGCTGTTCGGCGTTGCGGGCCAAGATGTTCGCCATGCTGTCGGGCGTGTACTCCTTGCCCGTCGCGTCCTTGAGCTTCTGTTCGTCGCCGAGGAACGAGCGTGTTGCCTGCCCGAGGTTGAGCACCTCAAGATGTACGACGACGAATGTCCCGGTCGCCGTTGCCTGCAGCGCCGGATTCGCCACGTCGCCGACGGTTCCGGCGTCGCTTACCCGGGTGACGACGAAGGCCAGATCGCCGTCGTGTACCTGTTGTCCCACCGCGCCGGGTTTACCGTCCTCCGCCGTTACCACCTTGGTCTCGGCGCCTCCCCCGGTGCCGCCGACATGGATGAGGGTCGGATGGCTTTCCGATGGGCCGCTGCCTCCGCAGGCGCTGACGAGAGTGCCGATAAGTGCAAGGGGAGTAAGGTATTTCGTGATCATGAAGAGTGCATCACCGGAAGTGTCACCGAGGAGGGGTGTTCCTTGTCGTGGCGCACCTCGAAGTGGATCGGAACGATTCGGCTGGCGGTGGCCAGTGGCTCGCCCGATCCGGTGTTGCGGGCGTGATTCGGAAATCCGCCACCGCTGACCTGTAACCGCAGACGGTGTCCACGGGCGAAGCGGTAGCCGGTGGGGTGCATGATCACCTGAATCGGGGCGTCCGTGACGCCGTCTAATTTGATTATCCCGTCCGTGACATTGTGAGACCGTCCCTTACGGTCGACGTCGCAGAGTCTGACGAAGAGATCGCCCTGGCCGCTGTCGGTGGTCGCGTAGATGGAGGCTGAGACGGGGCCGATGAGGTCCAGGTCGCTGGTCAACGGCTGGGATGTGAACACCAGGACATCGGGCCGCTTCTCGATAGCGGAATTGTCGCGTTGGCCGGCGGCCCGGGTGTCCAGCAGTGGCCCGCCGACCGTCGGGGTGGGGTCCTTGGGGTCGTAGGTAAAGTTGTCGGCAGAGCTATCGCCCTGTGGCGCTTCCCAATCCAATGCGCGATCCGCGTGCAGGTATAGCGCGGTGGATGTGGATTGCCGGGGAGGCCAGTGGTCGAAGTCCAGCCATTGACCGGCTTTCTGTAGATAGATACGGACTTGAGCCCGGTGCGTCGCCGAGGCGTCACCGTGCAGGTGGGCCGCAAGCCACGAGAAGCTATCACCGATCACCGCCTTGAGGGACTTCATGTGGTCCCACGGGCCTATGGTGATCCGTCGCGGGCAGTCCGTCTTCTGCAGTTCCTCGTAATCGCGTAACTGTCCGACCAGAAGCAGGTCCCACCAGCCGGTCACCATGCTCACCGGTGTGTTGAGGGTCGCGAGGGCCGGCGTGTGATTGATCTCGTCCCAGTGGTCGTCTTCGGTGTGATCGATTACTGTGCGCCAGAAAGGTTCTGGCTTCCCGATGGCGATATTGTCGGCATTGCCTAGGGGTAGGTGATCCATGGCCCGGCGTACTCGCTTGGCGATTGCGCCGGCCCGCAGCAGACGGGTCAGCTGGGAGGTTTCCGGTGAACCGATCGACGACGACCACGTCAGCAGGTTGTGCAGATTGAATGACCCGCCCGGATAGAAGAGCTCTCTGAAGTTACTGGTGGTGATGGCGGGGCACATGGCGGCCAGGGGCGGCTCGATATACGGCGCCACCGCCCATTGGGTGTGCCCGAGGTATGAAGGCCCGGCGGTTGCCAGGGTGCCATCGCACCACGGCTGCTCGCGAACCCATGCCGCCGTGGCCAGGCCGTCCGCCCGCTCCTGCCGAAACGCGTCGAATTTGCCCTGGGATCCGTACTGGCCTCGGGTGTCTTGCACGATCACCTGAAACCCCTGACGCGCCAACAGCATTGCCCACAGTTGGCTCACCATGCCGCGCTTGTCGTATGGGGTGCGAAAGATGACGGCCGGCAGCGGGTGCTGACCGGGTGGGCGGAAGTGGTCGGTGGAGAGTCGCACCCCGTCGGGCATCCGCACCGTGATGTCCCGCTGCGTCTGTATATCGGTGGTGAGTGGTTCGGGCAGGTCGAGTAGCTTCTCGAGGACGGGTGCGGACAGTCGTCCGGTCCACGTCAAAGCCAGTTCTTCGAGCATGGCGCCCAATCTACCGGGGGGCGAGCGCACCTACCGGCCCGACGGCGACGCACAGCGACAATGACTGTGTAATAGGTTGCAGGATAATCGCATTCCCTGAACCTGGGAGTCTGATGAAGACCCGGTTGAGCCCGGGGCGCACCGGGACCCTGACCTTCGGGCCATTGGTGAACGATGCCCACACGGCCCCCTCGGTATTGGCCAGGTAGTTCAGCTCGACAATCCAGTCCGCGGGTAGCAGCGGACCGTTCAACGGCAGGGTTTGTGTGGACTGCACCAGGTATCCGCATCCGGATACCGGCCCCTCGGTGATAGCACGAACCCATGTCACCTGGGCGTCCAGCAGGTGGCCGTTGCGGTCGAGCATCCGTAACTGTGTTGTGGTGGAACCGATCTCCGGCCTGGGGTGCACCAGCGCGAACATGTGGCTGAGCAGATTCTCCGGCCGAACCACATTCTGCAGAACCAGCGGGTCGACCTCCTGGTCGAGTACCGCAGGCCCGGTCGCCACCGCGGCAAGGGATGCTTTCACGGTTGCGATGTAGGACGAGGCGGGGTTGTTGCGCCAGCTGCGCAGGTAAGCGACCGTCGAGACCAGGCTGCTCGCCACGAATAACGCCAGCACCAATGCCACCGCTGTGGTGCGCTTGGCCGAGCTGTCCAGCCGTCCACTGCCCGGCCGGTTCGGCGCGGTGAGGCCCACCGCGGCCAGTAGCGCCGCGACCACCACCAGGTCCGGCAGATATCGCAGTGTCTGTGCGAGCAATAGCGCAGTAAATGCCGATGCGCGCATCAGGTAGATCGGCACCTCGCTGGCCACCAGGTAGCCGAGCAGTGTCACCCACACCAGACCAAGCCGCTGCTTGCGGTAGCAGGTCAGCAGGATGGTCGTGCCGAGGGCGAGCGCACCCAGTCCGATCACGAACGACGACGGTTCGGCCCAAGGCGAGCTCGGCACCCAGCGATCCCAGCGCCACGGCCCACCCACCAAACCGGGCAGCACCCCATGCGTGAACGAGCGTTGCAGCAGCGACCATGTCATGGACAGATCGGTGCTCCACCGTTTCTGATCGACCACCACCAGGTAGAGGACAATCCACGCCCCGGTGAGTGCTCCGGCCGGGATCCAGACCAACGCGCCCCGCCGCCACGTTCGGGTCAGTGACGACCACCCGTGCCCACGTAAGTAGGCCAGCAGGGCCAGCACGGCGAACGCCACGAAGGGGATGACCACGGACTTCTCGAAAAACAGCAGTCCGGCGAGGAACACGCCCATGGCTGCTGCGGCATATCTGCGGTCGCCGGTGCGATCCAGCAGGACCACGTCGGCCACGAACCAGCACATCGCGGCCAGCATCGGCAGTGAGTTCAGCGCCGCTGCCCACCACGTAAACCCGGGCACCGCCAGGGGTGTGAACAGCGTGAAGGTTAGTGGGACCACGAGCACCGGCCGCCAGCCGAGGATTGCCCATAGCGCCCGCAGCAGTGCCAGCGACGCCAGTGCCTGCAAAACCACCAGGCTTACCGCGGGCCAGAACCAATTGAGGGGGGCGAACTTGGTGATCATGCCCGCGAGCAGGAAGGCCGCAGGCATGACGTGCCCGTCATGGTCATCGAACAGATACGACGGCGCGAACAGGTCCTGTGTTCCGGCGCGGCCCACCAGAATCAGGTCGTCCCAGTAAAAATCTCCCCCGAACGCCAACACGCCCCGAACCGCTAGCTGCGCCACGATGAGAGCTGCCGCGGCGGCGGCAACGGGGTTCAGGTGGGGGAGTCGGGCTCGCACTGCAGAAGGCATTTGGGCCCGACCCTATCTGTAGGGTGGGGCCGAATGCCGTGAGCTATGCGAACACAGAGGGAGTCGCCACGTGCGGGCAATGGTTACCGGAGCTGCAGGATTCATCGGGTCGACGCTGGTTGATCGCCTGTTGGCGGACGGGCACGAGGTAACGGGACTGGATAACCTGGCCACCGGCAAGGTGGCGAACCTGGAGGCCGCCGAGGCGAATGCCAAGTTCACATTCGTCAAGGACGACATCGTCGAGGCCGACCTGGACGCTGTAGTCGCCGAATACTCCCCTGAGGTGATCTTCCACCTGGCCGCGCAGATCGACGTACGTCACTCGGTGGCCGACCCGCAGTTCGATTCCTCCGTCAACGTCGTCGGTACGGTCCGGCTCGCAGAGGCCGCGCGCAAGGCGGGCGTGCGCAAGATCGTGCACACCTCGTCGGGCGGATCGATCTACGGCACCCCGAAGCAGATTCCGACCAGCGAGACAGTTCCCACCGACCCGCACTCGCCATACGCGGCGGGCAAGGTGGCCGGCGAGATCTACCTCAACACCTTCCGGCACCTGTACGGGCTGGAGTGCTCGCATATCGCCCCTGCCAATGTGTATGGGCCTCGACAGGATCCGCATGGTGAGGCCGGGGTTGTCGCGATTTTCGCGCAGGCTCTGCTCTCCGGCCGCTCCACCAAGGTGTTCGGCGATGGTGGCAACACTCGCGACTACGTGTTTGTCGACGACGTGGTGGAGGCCTTCGTGCGGGCCTCCGGCCCTGACGGTGGCGGGCAGCGTTTCAATGTCGGCACCGGTGTGGAAACCAGTGACCGGCAACTGCATTCGTTGGTGGCCGCGGCGGCGGGCGCACCGGATGATCCCGAGTTTCATCCGCCGCGGCTGGGCGACCTGCGTCAGTCGTGCCTGGACGTCGGTCTGGCCAAGAGGGTGCTGGGCTGGGAGCCGCGGGTGCCGCTAGCGGACGGGATCAGAAGGACCGTTGACTTCTTCCGGAGCTAGCTCCGGAGCAATATCGCCGGACGGGGGCTCGGCACCGCGTAGCGCGACCGCCCTGGTCAGCCGTGAGTAACGCAGCTCGAGGTCCTTGAAGCGCAGATACGTGCTCAGGGTGGTGAATGCGAACGCGATAATCAGCGCGTAGAGCATGAGGTCGGTGCCACGGCCCAGCCCGAGCCAATGCGCCAGTGTGGTGGTGTCGTTCGGGCGCAGGATGGCGTAAATGCCGGCGACCACAAACACCACGAACCCGAGTTTGACCCATGCCTTGGCCTGCGCGGTGCTGCGTGAACGCAGCAGATAAACCAGCAACAGCAGCACTGCGACGATCAGTAGCGGCTGTATCCAGGTGATCACGGCAACCTCCGGCGGAATGCGGTGTCGAACATGATGTTGACCCCGTTGATCAGCGACTGGCCCTTGGCCATCGAATACTCGGTGTACAGGATGTCGACCGGTTGTTCTGCTACCCGCCAATGGTTTTCGGAGATCATCGCGATGAACTCGCTGGCGTGACCCATGCCGTTCATGGTGATGTTGAGGCCATTGGCGACCGTTCGGTTGAACACGCGCAGACCGTTGTGGGCGTCGGTCAGGTTGAGGCGCCGGGTCCGGGGGCTCAGCAACACAACGGTTTTCAGCACTATGCGTTTGATAAGAGGCACATGTCCGGGACCCGAGCCCGCGCCGAAACGAGTGCCGACGATGATATCGAGGGGCTCCAGACGCAGTCTGTCCACCATGGCCACCACGTCTTTGACTTGGTGCTGGCCGTCGGCATCGAATGTCACGAAGATCTGCGCACCCGGCTGCGCGCGGGCGTACTCCACGCCGGTTTGGATCGCCGCGCCCTGCCCGAGATTGACCGGATGCCGGACCACATGCGCGCCGGCGCCATGCGCGAGCGCGGCGGTCCGGTCGACGCTGCCGTCGTCCACGCAGACGATATTGGGGAAGGTGCCGAGTGCCGCGGCGATGACGTCGGCGATGACTGGTCCCTCGTTATAGGCGGGGATGACCAGCCAGACGTCGGTGTTACCGGTGTTGCTCACTGGGATCAAGGTAGCACCGGGACCGGCTGTGCGACTGCTGTGCCAGTCCTGTGCCGGTTCTACCGGCGTGACTGACACCCAGGACCGCCAGGATTTGGCGGAGATTTGGCGGGCTCATCTGCTTCTTTGTCAAGGGTATGTGGCAAAAGGGCCTCACCCTGGCCGGAGTGTGGTTGGTGCTCAACATCGTGTGCGCAGTGGTGGACCTTCCCCATGGGGCCGTGCAGGGCGCCAGTGTCGGCGTCGCGGCGGCAACGATGAGCGTCGCCAACTATGCCCACTACCTGCACTACGTCAGGGCAGCCAGTCGTGGAATCTGTTCGAGGGCTACGGCAAGTGGCGCTGATCAGATCGAGATCCAACGGTTCGTCGCATTCCTCACAGCGGGAATGCGGTCGGGGCTAGTGTTTCCGCCATGCAACGGCTGTCTGGGGTAGATGCGGCGTTCTGGCACGCCGAAACGGCGGGCTGGCATATGCATATTGGGGGACTGTCGATTTACGACCCCACCGATGCGCCGGACTACAGCTTTGAGCGGGTACGCGCCCTCATCGTGGAACGTCTGCCGTCCATGCCGCAACTGCGCTGGCGGGTCACCGATGTTCCGCTGGGACTGGACCGGCCGTGGTTCGTCGAAGACGAGGAGCTCGACCCCGACTTTCACATCCGGCGGATCGGCGTACCCGCCCCTGGTGGCCGCAAGGAGCTGGAAGAGCTTGCCGGACGGCTGATGTCGTACAAACTCGACCGGTCGCGGCCGCTGTGGGAGCTATGGGTCATCGAGGGTGTCGAGGGCGGGCGGGTGGCCACGCTGACCAAGATGCATCATGCGATCGTCGATGGGGTGTCCGGTGCGGGCCTGGGCGAGATCCTGCTCGATATCGCACCCGAACCGCGTCCCGCCCCGGACGACACCGTCGGGTCATTGGTGGGGCTCGGGCTACCGAGTCGCGAGCGCATCCTGCTGAGCGCGCTGGTGAATGTCGGTGTCAAGACGCCCTATCGCGTGGCCCGGTTGGTCCAACAGACGGTCCGTCAGCAGCTGGCGGTCTTTGGTATGGAGCGTAAATCGCCCGGGTACTTCGAGGCGCCGCATACCCGATTCAATGCGCCGGTCTCGCCGCACCGGCGCATTTCCGGGGCACGGCTGGACCTTGCGCGCGTCAAGGCACTCAAGGACGCATTCGGTGTCAAGGTCAACGATGTGGTACTGGCGATAGTCGCGGGTGCCGTCCGCGACTACCTGGCCAAGCGCGACGAATTCCCGGACAAACCACTTATCGTGCAGATTCCGGTCTCGGTGCGTACCGAGGAAACCGATGGCGTGGTCGGCAATCAGGTCAGTTCGATGACTGTCTCACTGGCCACTGATATCGACGACCCAGCTGAGCGGATCCAGGCGATCTACGAGGGCACCCAGGGTGCCAAGGAAATGGCGCGTGCTATGTCAGCACACCAAATCATGGGGCTGACCGATACCACGCCGCCGGGGCTGCTGCAGTTGGCGGCACGCGCCTACACCGCCAGCGGATTGTCCCGGAACCTGGCGCCCATCAACCTGGTGCTGTCCAATGTTCCCGGCCCGTCGTTCCCGCTCTACATGGCCGGAGCGCGGCTGGAGTCGATGATCCCGCTCGGCCCACCGGTCATGGACGTGGCGCTGAACATCACCTGCTTCTCCTACCTGGAGCACATGGATTTCGGATTTGTCACCACACCGGAGGTGGCCGCTGATATCGATGAGATGGCCGACGGTCTGGAAGCCGCACTCGTGGAGTTGGAGCACGCCGTGGGGATCTGAGTGCCGATCAGTCAAAGATGTCTTCGGCGAGCTGTGGATCCCGCCAGAACGCGAGCGCGATCAGGTGCACCACTATCCCGACGACGGGTCCGCCGAGCAATGCGATCACCGTGCGTTCTTCCAGTCCCAGCGGCAGCAGTAACAGCAGCGCGGAAACCACAGTCGCGCCAACCCATCCCGCGGAGTACGCACGGTGGCGGGCGTGTGCCACGGTGGCCGCTCCGGTGAGTGTCAACAGCGCGATCATGACCGCACCGGCGGTCAGCCAGCCCAGGAGTGGGCCGCCTGCCTGGTATGCGGGATCGAACACCGTTCGCAGCAGCCAGGGGCCGATCGACGCCGCCAGGGCGATACCCGCAGCGCCGACACCTAGGATGATCGCGGCGGGGGTGGCCAGGGCGCGCAGGCGCCGGTCCTGCTCATCCACGAAGTGAGCGATGAGGTTGCCTTGCAATGCTGTTAGCGGCACCAAAAGGGGTGCGCGGGTCAGTGTGACTGCCAGGATCACCACACCGCCGGTGGTGCCCAGGTCGCCCGCCGTCGATTGCAACAGCACCGGGAAGCCCATCACCAGGACCGCGCTGGCCGCTGCCGCCGCGATCGAATGCCGGGCGCCGCGCAGGAACTCCATGGTGTCCACGAGTGCCGGCACCTTGAGCGCGTCGCGGGTTGGTTTCGAGACCAATGTGAGCAGCAACCAGGACATCGAGCCTGACACGGTCGCCCACAAGTATCCGACGAGTCCGAGGGTGGCTGCGAAGGTGACGATGGCGACCACCAACCGGATGCCCGCATCGGTCACCATGAGAACGCCGTACTGCGTCCAGCGACTTGACCCGGCCAGTGCGCCCAGAGTGGTGGCGTGCATGCAGAAGCCGGCGAGTCCTCCTGCCAGTAATGCCACACTCAGCCAACGGAACTCGGTGAATACATGCGATGCCCACAGCGGTGCGGTGCCGACGATCAGGACGGCGGAGGCGATCGCGAAAGCGGACGCGATCCTTACCGGCAAGGTGGTGGCCAGCGGGGAACGGTCCCGCTGCGCCAGCGACAGCCGCACTTCGCGCGTGGTCTCCTGCAGCAGCCCGTTGGCGGCACCCGTCACCAAACCGAATGCGCCCCAGAAGACGCCGAATACCGAGAACAACGCGGGACCCAGCTCGCGGGCTGCCAGGTACAGCACGGCGTATCCGCAGATCGCGCTGACGGCGGTGGCGGCACCGATGCGCGCGACGCTGGAGCGGGTGCTGGGACCGGCGTCGGTCACTTCCGGTCCAAGGGCGGGAGCTGCTTCTCGTAGAGCCATGCCGTCCACAGCGGGCGCAGGGATTCATCGGAGTACCCGGCGGCCAGGCCGGTGAAGTCGTCGGTAATGACGGTGCTGTGCCGATATCGGGTGGTCCAGTCCTGCAGCAGTGCAAAGAATTTCGTATCACCGAGGCGCAATCGCAGGGCGTGCAATGTCAGTGCTCCGCGCTTGTATACGCGATCGTCGAACATCAGTTGTGGGCCGGGATCGGCCAGAATCAGGTCTTGCGGTAGATCTTTCAGCTTTTGATGGTAGTGGCGGGCGCGCGCGTCGGCGGTCGGCCCGCCGGATTCCTCGGACCACAGCCATTCGGCGTAACAGGCAAATCCTTCGTGCAACCAGATGTCGCGCCAGCGGCGCGCGGTAACGCTGTTGCCGAACCACTGATGGGCCAGCTCGTGCGCCACGAGTCGTTCTGAATGCCGGGAACCGTCGCAATGGTTGGCGCCGAATACCGAAATTCCCTGTGCCTCCAGTGGGATATCGAGGTCATCATCGGTCACCACCACGGTGTATCCCGCGGCGAACGGATAGGGACCGAACTGTTTGATGAACAGCTTCATCATCTGCGGCTGTCGGCCGAAGTCGTGCTCGAACCTATCGCGTAGCCGTGATGGCAGCGCAGCGTTCATCGAGATGGGGTTCTTGGCAAGCTTGACCAGCTGGTAGTCGCCGATCTGTAGTGTCGCCAGATACGGCGCCATGGGCTCGGGCTGTTCGTACGTCCAGGTGGTATGGGCGGCCCGGACGCGTCGGGATATCAACTCTCCATTGGAGATAACGCAATATGGGCTGTCGCTGGTGATGACAAACCGATAGCTCGCCTTGGAGCTGGGGTGGTCGTCGCAGGGGAACCAGGATGCCGCACCGTTGGGCTGTCCGGCCACCAGCACCCCGTTGGACAGCTCCTCAAATCCGACATCACCCCACATGCTGTTGATCGGGCGTGGTGACCCGCCATAACGAATCACGATGGTCATCGCGGCACCCGCCGGGATCGCGGATGCCAGTTTTATGGTGATCTTTCCGGCGCGATGACCGAAATGTGTCGGACGTCGACCGTTCACTGTCACCTTCGCGACACCGAGGGTGTCGGCGAGGTCGAGGGTGAACTCCTTGATGGTGGCCAGGGTGACGGCGGTGATGTTCGCGGTGCCGGTCAGCCGGTTGATGGCCACCTTGTATTCGAGGTCCAGCTCGTAGCGGGACACCCGGTACCCGTAGTTGCCGTTTTGGGGCAGATAGGGATCGATGACCGGAGGCCGCGGGGGGAGCCGTTTGGCTGCCTTTTTGCCGGGTTTGGTCATGCGGCCCCGGAATTCTTGTTTGGGGAGACCTTGCCGCTCTTGGGCTTCTTCGGTGCCATCGGATCCAGCTTGCCCCATGGCGAAATGGGATTGCCCTGCCACCTGGTGGACGGGGGTACCACGTCACCGCGCACCACCAGGGACGCGGGGCCCACGGTGGCGCCGGCACCGAGCTCGGCCGCGGGTAGCGCCACGCAGTGCGGCCCCAGCGTGGCGCCTTCGCCCAGGACCACGGTGTCCATCCGCATGATCCGGTCGTGGAACAGATGTGTCTGCACCACGCAGCCGCGATTCACGGTCGCGCCCCTGCCCAAGGTCACCAGGTCGGCCTCGGGCAGCCAGTACGTCTCGCACCACACGCCCCGGCCGATCTTGGCGCCCAGCCCGCGTAGCCACCAGTTCTGCATGATCGTTCCCGACGCGGCACGTGCGAACCAGACGGCGGCAACGGTTTCCACGAAGGTGTCGGCAACCTCGTTGCGCCAGACGAACGAGGACCAAAGCGGCTTCTCGACGGCCTTGGTGCGGCCCACCACCAACCATTTGGCCACCACACTGACAACACCTGCCACGGCGCCGGCAATCAGCAGCACCACACCGCTCAGCGCCCCGGCCACCCAGAAATTGAACCCAATGGCGATGTTTTGCAGTGTCAGCAGCACGCCGACGCCGATACCGAAGGTCACGATGATAGGGATGATGCGGCAGGTCTCCACGATGCCGCGCATCACCTTGAGGCGGAACGGCGGCTCGAAGGTGAGCGTAGAGTCTGCGCCATCAGCCTTGCGTCGCAACCGCTTTGGTGGGCTCCCGATCCATGAGGAGCCCGACTTAGCCTTATGTGGAGTCGCGGACAGGACGGCGACCAAGGCGTCGTTGGGCACTTTGCGTCCGGGCTGGGTGATTCCTGAGTTGCCCAGAAACGCGCGCTTGCCGATCCGGGCCTTGGCGATGTGGATCCAGCCGCCGCCCAATTCGTAGGAGGCCACCATCGTGTCGTCGGCCAAGAACGCGCCATCGTCGACCTCGGTGAACTTCGGCACCAGCAATGCTGTCGAAATCTCGGTGTCCTTGCCGATCTTCGCGCCCAGAATGCGCAGCCACCAAGGCGTGAGCTGGCTGGCATAGATGGGGAACAGGTAGTTGCGCGCGGCGTCCATCAGGCGTTCGGTGGCCCACAGCTGCCAACCCTGTCGGCTGCGGACAGGGTGGTAGCCCTCGTGGACGCCGAGTGAGAGCAGTCGCACCAGGACAACGGTGATGGCGGCGTACACGACAACACTGACCAGCGCCGCCGCGGGCGTCCACATGAGGGCGGGTACAACGGCTCCGCAGATCGTCGCGGCATCGCGGATGCCGTATGCGACCACGGCCAAGCCCGCTGCGAGGGCCAGCAGCGGAAGCCCGCCCAGCAGAATCGATGTCAACCCATAGATGGGCACCCATTGTCCCGCGCGGGGCGGTCGGTAGTCGGGCCAGGGATGACGGGCTTTACCGGATTTGACGGCCGGTGAGCCCTTCCAATACTGGCCGTTCTTGACCCGCCCGACGACCCCGGAAGCCGGTGCGACGTCGGCGTTCTTGCCGACGACCGCGCCCGGCAGCAGGGTGGTGCGGGCGCCGACGGTGGCGTCGTCGCCGATGACGATGGGGCCGACGTGGAACTTATCGCCATCAACCCAATGCCCGGAGAGATCGACCTCTGGTTCGACGGAACTGCGGTCTCCCAGCTCCAACCAGCCGGTGACCGGTGGTGAAGAATGCAGATCGACGCCATTGCCGACGCGCGCCCCCAGCGCGCGGGCGTAGTAAACCATCCACGGTGCGCCGGAAAGGTTCTCGGCACCACTGGCGGTGGCGAGACGGTCGGCGATCCACACTCGCAGGTGCACGCTGCCGCCGCGCTCATAGGTGCCGGGCTTGACGCCCGACAGTAGCAATCGTGCACCGATGACGGTGATACTCATGCGCCCCACGGGGGTAATGAACAAGACGAAGGCTGCCAGCAGTACCCACCAGTTGACGGTTACCAACCATGGCACCCCGCTGAATGTCGCGAACACATTGTTGGCCAGGGCAAGCCATGTCGCCCATTGCAGGCCCGTGAGAGTGGTGAGCGGAATGGTCGCCACCAACTGAGCCAGCTCGGCAAGCCGTGGTACAGGTTTGACGACGCGGGGCTCCACCTCGATGGGAGGTGCCAGCTCATCGAGATAGGTGGCCAACGATCCGAGTCGCGGCTGGTCGTACAGGTTGGCGACGGTTACCTGCGGATAACGTTGCCGCAGCGCCGCAACCAGCTGAGCGGCGGACAACGACCCGCCGCCCAGCGCAAAGAAATCGGCCTCCGGTCCGTCGACGGGGGCGGCCAGGATGTCCCGCCATAGACCGGCGAGCCACCCCATGGTGCCGCCCAGTTCGGGTGCTTCGTCATCGGCCCCGGCTCCCGGTGGCGGCCAGGGCAGGGCGTTGCGATCGACCTTTCCGGATGTGCGCGTGGGCAGCTCATCGAGTTTGACCAGTCGCGGTACCAGCGCGGCCGGAAGCGACTCGGCCAGGCTCGCGCGGGCTGCGGCGATATCGAAGTTCGGATCCGCGCTGGCGATATAGCCGACCAGCAACGGGGTGCCGCTGGCGGTCTTGCGCACCGCGGCCGCACCTGCGCTCACACCGGGCAGGTTGACCAGCGCGGCATCCACCTCGCCCAGTTCGATGCGGCGGCCACCGACTTTCACCTGGTCGTCGGCGCGGCCCTGGAAGTACAACCCGTCCGGTTCCAGGCGTACCAGATCTCCGCTTCGGTAGGCTCTCGACCAACCCAAAGTATCGAGCGGAGCGTACTTTTCGGCATCCTTTTCTGGGTCCAGGTACTTGGCCAGGCCGATACCGCCGATGACCAGTTCGCCGACCTCGCCGTAGCCGACCTGGTTGCCGTGAGGGTCCACGACCGCCAGATCCCAACCGGGCAGCGGCAATCCGATGCTGACGGGACTCACTCCGTCGAGCCTGGCCGCGCATGCCACCACGGTCGCCTCGGTGGGCCCGTAGGTGTTCCAGACCTCGCGTGTGGCACCGTCCTCGCCGGTGGCCAGCCGTTCGGCCAGGTCGGGTGGGCACGCCTCGCCACCGAAGATCAGCAGTCGCACCGCCTCCAGCGCCTCGGCCGGCCACAGCGCGGCCAGAGTGGGCACCGTCGAGACCACGGTGACATCGCGCGAAACCAGCCATGGACCCAGATCCATGCCGCTGCGCACCAGTGAACGGGGCGCCGGAACCAGGCAAGCGCCGTACCGCCACGCCAACCACATCTCCTCGCACGAGGCGTCGAAGGCCACGGACAGTCCGGCAAGTACCCGATCGTCCGGACCGATCGGGTTGTCCTGCAAGAACATCTGTGCTTCAGCATCGACAAACGCGGCTGCGTTGCGATGAGTCACCGCCACCCCCTTGGGGGTGCCGGTGGAACCCGAGGTGAAGATGATCCATGCGTCGTCGCGGGGCGTCGGTTTGGCGGCCCGCCACCCACGCGACGATCCGGGTCCGCGAACCAGTCCGTCGGGAGTGATCACGGCGGCCACCTGTGCCTCGCCGAACACCAGCGCGGCGCGCTCGTCGGGGTCGTCGGCATCGACGGGCACGTAGGCGGCGCCCGCTGCCAGGGTCGCGAGGATCGCCACATACAGCGAGTAGCTGCCCGACGGCATCCGGATACCGACGCGGTCACCACGCCCGATGCCGCGGGCGCCGAGCCATTCGACGCTCGCTTCCATGTCGACGATCAGCTCCGAATAGGTGAGCTGAATGGTGCCGTCGTCGATGGCCGGCGCATCGGGATTCTCCGCGGCGGTGGCGTAGAGGATGTCGATCAGAGTCCGCGCCGCGGGCGCCGACCTACCGAGCAGATATTGCGGGGGTACCGGGTGCGCCGGGGCTTGCTGGGCGACGGGTTGAGCCGCGTGCTCAGGCGCCGAATCCGGTGCCTCTTGGTGCGCGCGGCTCATGGGTGACTCGTCGGGGCCGGTCACGCTGCTCCTCGTAGTTTCCGCGATCGGATGGGCTGCCGCAGCGAAGCCTATCGGTCCGGCCCCAGCGAGGCTCGTCGCCGCGCGGATGTGGGGTCATGGTCGGGGACGCCCCTCGCGCGATCGAGTTTGCGGTCGATGTGTTGGGCCTGCTGAGGGCTGTGGGGACGCCTATGGAGCCGTGCGCCGGGTCTTGTACAAGCTAGCGACCGTGGTGACGAGCAGGGTCACCACGATCACCGCAAGGCTTGCCAGCGTGGGAATCTCGGGCACGTGTACCGGCTCGCCGCCGTTGATGAACGGCAGTTCATTTTCGTGCAACGCGTGCAGGATCAGTTTGACGCCGATGAAGAACAAGATGAACGCCAACCCCTGCGATAGGTACACCAGACGCTTAAGCATGTCGCCGAGCAGGAAGTACAGCTGACGCAGACCCATGAGAGCGAACACATTGGCCGTGAATACCAGGTATGGCTCTTTGGTGAGCCCGTAGATGGCGGGGATCGAGTCGAGGGCGAAGAGCAGGTCGGTGGTACCCAGTGCGACGATCACCAAAAACATCGGTGTCATCAGTCGCGTTCCGTTTTCCCGCACCCACAAGCGCAGACCGTCCCACTTATCGGTGGTCCGCAGGTGCTTGCGGGCGAACTGCACTACGGCATTGTCGGCGTCGTCGTCGTGTTCGGTATCGCGCGCGAGGTTGATGGCGGTGTACACCAGGAACGCGCCAAAAAGGTAGAAGATCCAGGAGAACTGGTTGATGGCCACCGCGCCCAGGGCAATGAAGATGCCGCGGAAGATCAGGGCCAGGATGATGCCGACCAGCAGGGCTTCTTGCTGATAGACCCGGGGCACTTTGAAGCTGGCCATGATGATCAGGAAGATGAACAGGTTGTCCACCGACAGGCTGTACTCGGTGAGCCAGCCCGCGTAGAACTCCAGCCCGTACTGGCTCCCGTGGAAGAACCACACCCACAGGCCGAAGGCCACCGCAAGCCCTACGTAGATGCTGAGAGCGGTCGCGGTTTCGCGTGTCGAGGGCTCGTGGGGTTGTCGGCCGATCACGATGACGTCGACCAACAGGATCGCGACCGTGACGGCCAGGGTGATGATCCACTCGAGCTGGGACACCTGCATTTCAGAACCTCCGGTCGTCAAAACGCCGGAGGTCTCTTCCGCCGGCAGATGGCCGGCCCGCGGCACCGACCGGACCGCCAATGGCCGATGTGATGACGACACCGCAGCGAAGGAATACTCCCCTCCAGTAGTCAGTGTGCCCTACAGGCGTGGGTCATCGGAAATCGGGCCGGACGGCCGAGCTGACGTTGCGGGTTTGAATCATCGTGCGCAAGGCGGTTGACGGTGGCGGGGGCCGACGGGCACACTGCCGTCAGGTCATGAGAACCAGCGACAAGCCCTGGCTAGCTGGTCGGCAACCCTCCACCACGGTGGGGTGCTCCAGGTGACGACCTGGCCGCGCTCAACCGTGCGTGGCAAGCGTGGACTCGCCGGGCGGGTCCGGTGAGATGGGATGTCACATGTCAGTGTCCACACAAGCGGTGTCCGGGCAGCCATTCGCGCGGGTGGTCGGAGCCGACACCAAAGTTCCTTTGGCTCACGGAGGCTGGGTCAGATACGCAAACTTTGATTACGCTGCCAGCGCGCCCGCACTCTGCGATGTCGCGGACCGGGTCACCGAACTGCTGCCGTATTACGCCAGCGTGCATCGCGGCGCGGGCTACGCCTCACGGGTCTGCACCCGGCTCTATGAGGGGGCGCGGGAAACCGTCGGCCGTTTTGTCGGCGCCCGCGCCGACCACCACGTGATCTTTACCCGCAACACCACGGATTCGCTCAATCTGCTGGCGTCTGCGGTGCCAGGCGAGGTAGTTGTGCTCGATATAGAACACCACGCAAACCTGTTGACCTGGCAGCGATATGGCGCCCGGGTAGTGGCGCACCGAACGACCGTGCCGGATACCGTTGCCGCGTTGGACGAGGAGCTGGCGCGCCGGCCGACCGCGCTGCTGGCCGTCACCGGCGCGTCCAACGTCACCGGTGAGGTACTTCCGCTCGGCGAACTCGCGGCGGCAGCCCACCGGAACGGAGCGCGGATCGCCGTCGACGGTGCGCAACTGGCTCCGCACCGACGAATTGACCTGGCAGCAGCCGGGATTGACTACTTGGCGTTCTCCGGGCACAAGCTGTACGCACCGTTCGGTGCAGGAGTCCTTGTGGGGCAAGCTGACTGGCTTGACACGGCGCGGCCCTATCTGGCCGGTGGAGGCGCTGTCCGCAATGTGGATATCGATGAGGCGCAATGGTTCACCGGCCCGCAGCGGCATGAGGCGGGTACGCCCAATGTGGTCGGGGTCGCAGCGATTGCTGCCGCGTGTGAGGCGCTGACCGTCCTCGGCGACCTAGGTCACGCCGAGGACGCGCTCACCGTGCAACTGCGTGATGGGCTCGAGGCGATTGAAGGCGTTGATACGCTGCGTATTTGGGAGGGCGATCGCGACGTACTGGGCATCGTGTCTTTTACGGTCGCCGGGTATGCGCCGTCGGTTGTCGCCGCCTACCTGTCAGCCGAGCACGGTATCGGGCTGCGTGACGGACGATTCTGCGCGCACCCGCTGTTGGCCAGACTCGGCGCGCCGGGTGGTGCGCTACGGGCGAGTATCGGGCTGGGCACCACGGCCGGCGACATCGCGCGCCTGCTCGGCGCGATCAACGAACTCGTCCGGCGCGGACCGGGCTTGGCCTACATCGAGCGTGACGGTCAGATCGGACCGGTGGACGATCCGCGCCCGCTCCCGGATTTCCTGGCGGCCTGAATCCGCAATCCACATATCCGTAACTATTAATACGTGGTACTTTCAGTTCGACACATAACGGGTCGGACTGACAAGGACGTCTAATGACTAGTGCGCGTGTGCGGGACGGCGAAGCCCGCGGGCTTCGCCAGGGTGTTCCCGACCATGAGGTCGTGATCATCGGCGCCGGCTTCGGGGGTATCGGTGCCGGAGTCGAATTGACCAAAAGGGGGGTCCACGACTTTGTGATCTTGGAGAAATGGGGGGCTGCCGGCGGCACCTGGCACGCCAACAAATACCCAGGCGTCGCAGTCGACATACCGACTTTCATCTACAGCTTCTCCTACGACCAGAAGACGACCTGGTCGAAGTTCTTCACACCCGGAGACGAGCTAGAGCAGTACGCCAACGAACTCGTCGACAAGCATGAGCTGCGCGGCAAGATTCGATTCAACACACGGGTGGTGCGCCAGGATTTCGATGAGTCCCAGAATATCTGGGTGCTCACACTGGAGGGCGGCGGCGTGGTCACCGGCCGGCACGTCATCGCAGCCACCGGAGGGCTGGAGCAACCCAAGCTCCCGGAGATAGACGGTATCGACTCCTACAAGGGCGTGCTTATGCATACAGCGCTGTGGGACAAGGATATTGAGCTCGCTGGAAAGCGAGTAGCCGTCATCGGGACCGGTGCCACGTCGCTACAGATGGTTCCGGAGATCGCGCCACAGGTGGGTCATCTGACGGTGTTTCAGCGCACACCTATCTACGTGGGGCCCAAACCGGACTGGCGATACAACGGGTTCTGGCGGGCACTGTTCGGCTTCCCGGGCGTGGCCAAGGCCATTCGGCACGCCATCAATCTCAGCACCGCATACATTCCGGATGCCGTTTTCAAGCTTGATTCCAAATATGCCGAATCCGTATCGATGGCGCTGGCAAACAGGATTCGGGCGTGGATGCGTACCCAGGTCGACGATCCGGTGACTCGGGAAAAGTTGTTGCCCTACTACGGATTCGGATGCAAGCGGCCCTCGTTCTCCAATACCTATCTCAAAACCTTCAACCGTCCCAATGTGGCACTGGTGACCGAACCGATCCAGCGGATCACCGAGAAGGGACTGCTGACAGCAGATGGTGTCGAACATGAAGTGGACGTGCTGATCTGTGCCACCGGATTCGCCATCTGGGATCACATGCCCGCCTTCCCCACCACGGGGCGGGGCGGCAAGGATCTGAAGCAGTTCTTCCAAACCAATCGTTACCAGGCGTACCAGGGCGTTTCGATTCCCGACTACCCCAACTTCTTCCTCGTTCTGGGGCCGTACGGATACGTTTTCGGGCCGTATCACATGCTCATCGAGTCGACGACGACGCACGCGGCCCGCGTTATCGCAGAGACCAAGAAACGTGGTGCGACCACCGCCGAAGTCAAGCAGGACGTGCACGACGCGTACTTCCATAAGATGCACGAGCGCAACAAAAACCACCTGTGGCTTTCTCCTGCCTGCTCGACCGCCAATACGTATTACATCGACAATCACGGTGATTCCCCGTTCCGTCCTGGCGGTTTCGGCGAGATGTACTTCCACAACAAGTATTTCCGGCTGGACAACTACCGTTACGGCACCGAGACGATCGCGCCGGCGGTAGAGTCCGCGCCAAAGCGTAAGCGCAACAAGGAGGTTGTGAGATGAGGCTGCTACCCGCACCCAAACCAGGACTTGTGGTGGTGACCGGCGCCGGCAGCGGCATCGGCCGAGCCATCGCGATCCAATTCGCCAAGGGCGGGGCGGAGGTGGTGGCCTCCGATGTCGACCTGACGACGGCCCAGGAGACAGCGCAGATCATCCATGGGAAGGGGCACCGGGCGGTGGCCTTCCAGCTCGATGTCACCGATCCGGCCGCATGGGAACGGTTCGCTGAGCAGGTGCGGGCCGAGTACGGCGTGCCCGATGTTCTGGTGAACAACGCGGGCATCATGGTCGGCGGGCGTTTCTTTGATCTGGAACAGGAGCACTGGGAAAAACAGTTCCGGGTCAATGTCTTTGGTGTTGCTTATGGCGGCCGTGTGTTCGGTAAGCAGATGGCTGAACGTGGCCGTGGGGGCCAAATCGTCAACATCGCCTCGGCGGGAGCCATCACCCCGACGCCGCTGTTTCCCGCTTACTCGGCGTCGAAGGCTGCCGTCAAGATGTTGAGCGAGTGCATGCGGATGGAGCTGGGCCCCAAGGGGATAGGTGTATCTGCGGTATGTCCGGGTTTCATCAACACCAATATCGGTGTCAATGCCACCGTGGCCGGTCTTGATGTTCGCGACGATGTGCGTGAGCGGGCCAACAACATGATGAGGGCCTTCCAGTCCTCTGCCCCGATGCGGGTCCTCGACCAGTTGATCGGTCCTCCCCAGGTGGCGCGCGCGGCGGTCCGTGCGGCGCGATACAACTTCGCGGTGGCCCCGGTGCGCCCCGAGGCGTGGCTGGGTTACTTCCTGAGCAGGCTCCTGCCCGGACTGAATCGGCACTTCATGTATCCGATTCCGTATTGGCTCGGGCTGGATATCGACACGCTCATACCGAGGCTGCAGCGCCTGATCGATAACGTGGCCGAGCGCACCCCGACACCCCGGCTGACCGAGACCGAGCAGTCGCCCGTCTGATCGAGACTGATCCGCTCACCGGGAATTCAACGATGGCCCCGGCCGGCCCGCGTGGGTACCGTTGCGTCTGTGTCGACACAACATCAAACGTTTCGGGTCTTCACTGACGATGCCGCCGGATGGCTGGAACTGACCGGCGGAACGGGTGTCACCGCGCGTGTCAACGCCCCGGACCTCAAGCAGGCACAACGGGCCCGGCATTCCCTGCGAACCTCGCGTAAGGACGCCCCTGCCGTCATTTTGGACGTGTACGTGCATGTTGAGGCCGATTCACGGTCGGCGCGCAAGCATTTCGCGAGCCTGAGGGTACCGGCCGCGGTGTCGTATGCGGGCACACCGGAAGGGTTGGCGGGTCTGATCGCGGACATCTATCTGGCTGGGGTGGCCGATGGGGTCACGCTGATCCCGGTGTCGCCCACCACAGACATCGGATGTGCCGCTCGCCGGGTGCTGGCACTGTTACCGCAGCGCATCCCGCTGGCTGCCTAGGGGCGCGTTGTCGGGGGTCCCGATCACCACTCGATCACCAGTTGTCGTAACCGCCCTCGGGGCCGAGCATGCGTTCCAGCCGCGTGCGGTTGATCTTCGCAAGTTCATTGCGGGTCACCTTGCGTTCGGTGTCCGCGTCGTGATGCATGCGATCGGAGATGGCCCGCAATACCGATGCACCGTCCTGTCCGCACATATGCATGACGAAACGATGGCCGAAGTGATGTTCGTACCGATGGGCGGCGGCCCGTAACGCAGCCATCATGCCCGGTGTCTCATCGCGGATCGCGCACTGCTCGGCGTGTGAACGCACGCTTCCCGGCCGTTTGCCCAGCGGCGGATAGGCGGTCAGCATCTCGTTCAGCGATTCCTCTGAGAGCGCGAACAGTTCGTTGTCTGCGCATCGGAACAGCGCATCGTGGTCGGCGAATGGACGAGTCGCTGCGACCTTCCTGGCCCATGTCACGCTGCCACAACACTCGTACAGCGCATGCACGGCTCGGGTATCGGGCATCTGATTGAACGTGTCGCGGCCGATGCCCTGATGCATCAACATGTGACCATGATTCGACGGGTGACCTCTGTTCGCTAGAGGGTGACCGCCAATTTTGCAGGAGCTTAACGCGACGTAACATTGCGGCGAGCAATGCTGGGGAAGGAGCGGGGGACAGTGACGGATCCGGCCTGGCAGCAGTACCCGCAGGAACAGTGGCCCGTCGACGAGCCCATCCCTTATCCCGAGGATCCGAAGCCTCCGAAATGGCCGTGGATAGTCGCCGGTATCAGCGTTCTGGCGGTGCTGGCGATAGCGTTGACGTCGATCCTCGTCATCACCCGCCGCACCGAGGTGGCGGCGCCGACCACAGTGACCGTTACCCCGTCCACAACATGGACCGGGCCCAATGACGTCCCGCTACCGTCCATAACGACGACAGAGCCGCCGCCGCCCTCGCCACCTCCGCCGAATCCCAGCACCGGGGTGGAGACGCCGACAACCACCGAGGCGCCTCCGGTACCCACCACGACGGAAGCGCCCCAGCCGGTGCCGACGACAGGCCAGGGGCCGGGCGGTTCGGGACACGGCAGCAAGAGTGTCACCTACAGCGTCGGCGGCTCCGGCAGCCAGGTCAACGTCGCCTACATGACGGACACGGAGTACGTGCGGGTCGCGAACATCTCACAGCCCTGGGCGGTGACGGTGACGCGGACTCAGCGGGACAAGCCGCTCATCATGAATGTCACCATGGTGGGCGAGGGGACGATCAGCTGTTCGATCACCGTCGACGGAGTGACCGTGACGGAAAGCACCGATGTGTTCGCCGTCGTGTGTCAGGCGCCGATGCCGGGTTAGTGCCCCTGTGTCTTGAGACGCTCGAATGACGCGAGTACCTCGGCCTCGGCCTCGGCGCGGCCCACCCAGTCGGCGGCCTCGACGAATTTGCCGGGTTCCAGATCCTTGTAGTGCACGAAGAAGTGCTTGATCGAATCCAGCTCGAAGCTGGATACATCGCCGATGTCCTGGATGTGGTCCCAGCGTGGGTCGCCCGCGGGCACGCACAACACCTTGTCGTCGCCGCCGCCGTCGTCGACCATCTTGAACATGCCGACGGGCCGCGCCTCGACGATCACACCCGGGAAGACGGACTCGGGCAGCAGCACCAGTGCGTCCAGCGGATCGCCGTCCTCGCCCAGCGTGTTTTCGATGAAGCCGTAATCGGTGGGGTACGCCATAGGGGTGTAGAGGAAGCGGTCCAGACGCACTCGTCCGGTCTCGTGATCGACCTCATACTTGTTGCGCTGACCCTTGGGGATCTCGATGGTGACGTCGAACTCCACACCCGCTCCTTGAATGTCGGTGGTACTTGGCAGTCGTCTTCGCGCAAGCGCTCATCCAGCGCGCACCAGGATAGCGATACCCTGCAGAGCATGGTCACCGCCAGGGCACTTGATCCGCGTCATTGGCGGCGCTCTACCCACGCTCTGCTTGCCGTCGCCGTCGTATTGGCGATTGCCGCGCTGGTGCTGCTGGCGTCCCTGACCACGGGGGCCTCCACCGCGCATCAGTTGCAGAGCGCCGATCCGGAGCCGGCGCTGATTACCCCGGCGCCAGGTGTGGTGCCGGTTTCCGATTCGGCACCGATTCCGACGGCGGATGGTTTGGCTCAGGCGCTGGACAGGGCGTTGTCCGACCCGGCACTGGGCATGTTCACCGGCCGGGTTACCGACGCGCTGACCGGCCGTGAGTTGTGGCAGCAGGGCTCCACGGTGCCGATGGTGCCGGCCTCGACCAACAAGGTGTTGACCGCCGCGGCGGCCCTGCTCACTCTCGAACGCGACGCCAAGCTGACCACTTCGGTGGTGGCCGATACTGCCGGGCAACGCGGACTGGTGACACTGGTTGGTGGCGGCGATCCGATCGTCAGCGCGGCACCGGCAGGCACCGACACCTGGTACCGCGATGCCGCGCGAATCAGCGACCTCGCCGACCAGGTGCGCAAGTCCGGTGTCGCCGTCACCTCAATCACCGTTGATATCAGCCGATTCGGTGGGCCCTCGATGGCGCCCGGGTGGGACCCGGCCGATATCGAAGGCGGCGATGTCGCGCCCATCCAGGCGGTGATGCTCGATGCCGGACGTACGCAGCCGACCGACTATGACTCGCGCCGTTCCACCACTCCCGCCCTGGACGCGGGCCGGGCGCTCGCCGCCGCGCTCGGTGTGGACCCGGAGGCGGTGCGCCTTGACGCGGCCCCTCCGACGGCGAAATCGATTGCCTCCGTGCAATCGGCGCCGCTGATGGAGCGGCTGCGGGAGATGATGAACGCCTCCGACAACGTCATGGCGGAAACCATCGGCCGGGAGGTGGCCCTGGCCACCGGGCGTGCGCAGACCTTCTCCGGCACGGTGGACGCCGTGACAAGTCAATTGCGCAGTGCGGGGATCGATCTCACGGACCTGACATTGCGTGATTCCAGCGGACTGTCGGTGGACGACCGGGTTACCGCGCGCACGTTGGACGAGGTGATCGGAGCCGCCGCCGGCCCCGACAAGCCGAAGCTGCGACCACTTCTCGATGTGCTGCCCATCGCCGGTGGCAGCGGCACCCTGTCCGAGCGCTTTGTCACTCAGAACCAAACCTCGGCGGGGTGGTTGCGGGCCAAGACGGGATCGCTCACCGGTGTGAACACGCTGGCCGGGGTGGTCACTGACGTCAGCGGGCGGGTACTGACCTTCTCTCTGATGCAGAATCACGCCACCGCGCCCACCGCACGTAACGCGGTGGACAACACGGCTGCCGTGCTGCGGTCCTGCGGATGTAGCTGATGGCTGAGTCGGGACGGGTCGTGCAGAGCGGCGGCGTTGGAACCAAGAGTCCCGAGTTGACGGTTGGCCGCATGGTCAACTGGGAATTCGCCGCGACCGTAGGCGTCAAGTTGGCGCGGCCGGCACCGCCCACCACCGAGTACACCCGGCGGCAGGCCATCGCCGAGCTGTCAGATGCGGCGCGGCGAGCGGAGACACCAGTACGTGAGGTCACCGGTCTGGCGGACGGGCTGCTCGTGCCCGAGGCACGGGTCATCGATCGCCCGGGCTGGATCTCCGCCGCAGCGCAGTCCATGCGATTGATGGCCGGCGGTGGCGAGGGGGCAACCGGGTTCTTGTCGGGCCGTGTCACCGGGGCACAGACCGGTGCCGTGCTGGCCTTCGTCTCATCGGGGATTCTCGGTCAGTACGACCCCTTCACCGCGGACGGCGCGGGCGCGCTATTGCTGGTGTATCCGAACGTCATAGCCGTCGAACGCCAACTTCGAGTGGTCCCCAGCGACTTCCGGATGTGGGTGTGTCTGCACGAGGTGACACATCGGGTGCAATTTTCGGCCAACCCGTGGCTGGCCGACTACATGTCGGGGACCCTCGCGACACTCGCCCACGAGCAAGAGGAGGACGTGGCCGGCATGCTGGGCAGGCTGGCCGACTTTGTCCGCTCGTCCAGAAGTCAGGGGCACAACGGCATCGTCGAGCTACTGCGTGCCATGCAGTCCGACAGCGGTCGGGACGCCCTGGACCGTCTGTTGGTATTGGGCACCCTGCTGGAGGGGCATGCCGATCACGTCATGGATGCGGTGGGCCCGGCCGTGGTCCCGTCGGTGGCGTCCATCAGGTCCCGGTTCGAGGCCCGGCGTTCACGCAAACAGCCGCCGCTGCAGCGGATCATCCGTGCGCTCATCGGCATGGACGCGAAGATGCGCCAGTACACCCGGGGCAAGAAGTTCGTCGACCACGTGGTCGGAAAGGTCGGCATGGAGCGCTTCAACACCATCTGGCGCGATCCGCAGACCCTGCCCCAGCCTGCCGAGATCGAGGATCCGGACCAGTGGATCGACCGAGTTCTCTAGCGCTGCGCGGGGCAGTCAAAGCATTTGCTGCTCAGTACCTTCCGGACGTGACGGAAGTGGCGGTTGCTCTTTCGGGTGGTGCGGATTCATTGGCCCTGGCGGCTGCCGCCGTCGCGCGGGCTTGGTCGGTGACGGCCCTTATCGTCGATCATGGTCTGCAGCAGGACTCCGCGCAGGTCGCGGCGCGGGCACGCAGTCAGGCGCTGGCCTTGGGATGTTCTGACGCGGTTGTTCTTTCCGTGACGGTCGACGGCGTGGGCGGTCTTGAGGCGGCGGCCCGCAGTGCGCGGTATGCGGCGCTCGAACAGGCCAGGGACGGAAGACCGGTGCTCCTTGCCCACACTCTCGATGACCAGGCCGAGACGGTGCTCTTGGGGCTCGGTCGAGGATCCGGCGCGCGTTCCATCGCCGGAATGCGCCCCTGGGATGATCCGTGGGGGCGACCATTTCTGGATCGTCGTCGTACCGAGACCCGTTCTTACTGTGATGAATTGGCGATCACCGCCTGGGAAGACCCACACAATGTGGATTCCCGCTTCGTGCGGGTACGCCTGCGCCACGAGGTGCTACCGCTGCTCGAGGAGGTGCTCGGTGGTGGAGTGGCCGAGGCGCTTGCTCGTACCGCGCTCTCATTGCAGGACGACGGCGACGCACTTGATGCGCAGGCCCGTGCGGCTTTTCCGGGCGCACAGGGCCTGGCGATCTCGGATCTGCGCGGCCTGACACCCGCGGTCCGGCGTCGGGTTATCAGGCTCTGGTTATTGGCCGGCGGTGCACAGGACTTGAACGACAACCAGATTCGGGCGGTGGACGCGTTGGTCACGCAGTGGCGGGGGCAGGGCGGCGTGGCCGTGGGCGCCGATCTGCGCTACCAGCGACTGGTGGCGTCCCGATCCGGGGAGCAGCTGGTGCTTTCGGTACACGACGTCGCTAGGTGATCGCGAAGTCGCCGCGTATCGGTGACGTGAGTGTGCGGCGATAGTCCACCGGCGGCCAGGGCCACAGTTCTGGCACTCCGTCGGCGCCCAGGTACCAGCTGTCGCATCCGGTGGACCACACGGTGTTGGGCATCGCCCGGCGCATCTGGGTGTTGAACGTCTCTGCGGCATGCGCCGTCGGAGCGACTGACTGCATTCGACCGGAACGAATTTCGTCTATCCAATGCATCGCGAACTTGACCTGTGTTTCGGCGATCGAGATGAGCGAGTTGTTGCCGATCGGACTGTTGGGCCCGATCAAGAGGAAGAAGTTCGGGAACCCGGCGAGTCCCACGGCTCGATAGGCGCGGGGTCCGTCGCTCCACGCGTCACTGAGCTTGATGCCGTCGCGTCCGAGGACCTCCATCGGGCGTAGGTATGAGTGCGCGTCGAAACCAGTGGCGCACACCAGGATATCCAACTCGTGTAGGACTCCGTCGTTGGTGATAACACCCTGCGGCACAACGCGGTCGATTCCGCCGGTGAGCACCGAGACATTGGGTCGCTGTACCGCCTTGAAGAATGGCACCGACATGACCAATCGCCGGCACAGTGGTTCATAGTCGGGATGCAGCTTTTCGCGCAGTGTCGCGTCGCGGATGAGCAGCCGATGCGACGCTCGTACGAAGCCCTGGATGAGCTTGCGACGTGCGCCCGGGATCACCACCGAGCCGCCCACTCCACGTTCGAAGTAGAAGCGCCACAACAGATAGGAGATTCTATTGAGGACAGGTATGCGTGACCAGATGGATTTCGACAGCGCCGAGTAGGTGAAGTTGGGAACCGGCGCGACCCACTGTGCGGAACGTTGGAACACCGACAAGTGCTGCACCTGTTCGGCGAGTGCTCCGATGATCTGTACCCCGGAGGAACCGGTCCCAATGAGCCCGACCCGCTTGCCGATGTACGGCACCGAATGATCCCAGCGTGCGGAGTGAAAGCAGGGTCCGGCGAAACTCTGCAATCCTTCGATTTCAGGGAGGCGCGGCAGATGCAGCACTCCGGTGGCGCCCACCACGACATCGGCGATATCGCGACCGCCGTCGGAAAGTTCTAGTTCCCAATGGGATTGGCCTGGCTCATCGACCCATTCGGCGCGAGTCACGGCGGTGCCGAAGCGGATATTGCGGCGCAGGTCCTGCTGGTCGGTGAATCTCACGAAGTACTGGTGTATCTCCGATCCCGGTGAAAATCCCTTACTCCAGCGGGGGTTCGGGGCGAACGAATATGAGTAGTAGCGTGAGGGCACATCGCATTGCAGGCCGGGGTAGGTGTTGTCCCGCCAGGTACCGCCGACCTCGTCGGCCTTCTCGTAGACGGTGAAGTTGGTGATGCCGCGATGCCGGAGGGTGGAGGCCATGCAGAGGCCCGACATGCCCGCGCCGATCACCACCACGCGGATATCGCGGGATCGTGTCTTTTCGACCGCTGTGTAAGCGCCATTGCTCACGTTTCCATAGTGGCCTATTTCGTAAACAAAGTCACTAGGCAATCGGGATGAGCGGCTTGCGCGAGGACAGCCCGGGGGAGGTCGGCTTGGAGAGCTTGTGTACTCCATGGCACGCTGTCGGTCGTGACCTGCGAACAGGATCAGGCATGCGGCGAGCAATACAGCGGCGACGTGAAATCGGTACTCCTCACCGAGGAGCAGATTCGCGCCAAGACCCAGGAGCTCGGCGCCGCCATCGGCGAGAAGTACCGGGACATCGAGGGTGACCTGCTGCTGGTGACCGTGCTCAAGGGTGCCGTCATGTTTGTCTCGGATCTGGCACGCGCCATCCCGATCCCCACTCAGATGGAATTCATGGCCGTCAGTTCATACGGCTCGGCAACCTCGTCCTCCGGCGTGGTACGCATTCTGAAGGACCTGGATCGGGACATCCAGAACCTCGATGTCCTCATCGTCGAGGACATCATCGATTCCGGACTGACCTTGAGCTGGCTGATGCGCAACCTTGCCTCACGCGGCCCGCGCTCGCTCAACGTGGTCTCGCTGCTGCGCAAGCCCGAGGCCAAGAAGGTCGACGTGGACGTGGCCCTCGTCGGATTCGAGATTCCGAACGAGTTCGTCGTCGGTTATGGACTCGATTACGGCGAGCGGTACCGCGATCTGCCCTTTATCGGCACGCTGCACCCACGGGTCTACACCGACTAGTCCAGCTCCCACGCAACGGTGATCGCCGCGCTGACGGCGTGCTGACCGGCCTCGACGGGTGGTCCACTCGAGGCCCGCAGCATGGCGAACTCGGCCCGCGGATGCGGCGAGGCAGTACCGCCGGTCTCATCGATGCGCAGCACCTTGCCCAGTGTTCTGCCCGCGAGAGCGGCATACTGCTCGGCCCGGGTCTTGGCATCGGAAAATGCCCGCTCGCGTGCCAGTGCGGCGAGCGCGGTGCTGTCCTGCAGGTCGAAGCTCACTCCGGACAGCTGCGCTGCCTCGCCTCCCGCGGTGACGGCCTTGTCCAGCACATCGGAGACCTTCGAGAGGTCCCGGACGATGATCCGCACCGAGTTGTCGGCGGCATAGCCCGTGATCCGGTTGCCATCGAACTGTGGGTGCACCGACATCCACGCGGTGCGAACATCGTCGGCGGCCACGCCGGCGTCGATCACCGCGTCGATCACCGCGCGCGCCTTGGCCTTCACGTCGGCCATCACCCCGGCGATGCGGCGGGACCGCACCGACACCCCGACGGTCGCCATGAATACGTCGGGACTGCCGCTGGCCTCGCCATGGCCGACAACCGTGATGTCGCCCATGGTCTAGTCGAGTTCCCAGATGACGCTCACCTGGAAGGACACCGTCTGCTGACCGGGCTCCAGCGGTGGGGCGAATGACGCGTCGGCTTGCATGGGGGCCCGCTTGCCCATCGGCGGAGGGGGCGGAGGCACCGAACCGTGAGATTCGTCGATGCGTAGCACCTTGCCCAGCGTGGAGCCCGACAGGGCTGCGTACTGCTCGGCACGGGACTTGGCGTCGTTGAAGGCACGTTCGCGCGCGCCCTTCATCAGGTCGGCGTCGTTGTCGAGGTCGAAGCTGACACCGGACAGCCGGGCGGCATCGCCGCCGGCCTGCACCGCCTTGTCCAGGACCTCGGAGGCCTTCTTGAGGTCACGGACATTGATGCGCACCGAGTTGGTGGCGTTGTAGCCGGTGATACGGGTGGGTCCGCCCGGCGGGTACGTCTGCTCCGGCTGGATAGACAGCTCGTTGGTCTGCACATCCTCACGGGCTACTCCGGCGCCGACCACGGCGTCGATCACTGCCTGTGCCTTCTGGTTCGCTTGCGACAGCGCACCGGACACGTCCTTGGCGGTCACGGACACGCCGACGTCGGCGCGTAGTACATCCGGTGCGCCTTTGACCTCGCCCTTGCCGACAACGGTCACGTTGCGACTGGATTCCGGCCCGCCGGTGGAATCGTCACCACAGCCGGCGAGAAGAACCGCCAGCGCGGCGGCACCGGCTATGGCGGTAGTCCGGGTCAGTGCTTTTCGTGCTAGTACCCGCATGTCACTTCCTGTCCTCCCCAACCTTCATGGCACCACCAAGATCTTGCAGTGGCGCTCGGGATCGCCGAGATCGGCAAATGCCGAACCGACATCTTCCAGACCTACCTCACCTGTGACGAGCGGCGCAACATCGATCTCACCGTGCGCGATTCGACGCAGCGTTTCGGAGAACTCGGCGGGCTCGTAGGCGAGCACGAACTGCACCGCAACTTCCTTGGCGATCCCGAAATAGGGGGTGATGGCATCGGGCTCCATGCAGACGCCCACGACCACCACTCGTGCGCTGCGCGGCGCGTCGCGCAAGACCTCGTTGAGGATGCCCGGCACTCCAACGGCCTCGAAGATCACGGGCGCACCCGCGCCTATCCGGGACCAGGCGTGGAAGGTGGGCTCGATCTTGGGGTCGACCACCTGGTGCGCGCCCATGCGTTGGGCCAGATCGCGCCGGGCAGAGGAGTAGTCGGAGGCGACGATTGGCTCGATGCCCAGGTTGTGCAGGGCGGCGATCACGGCAATACCGACGGGGCCACAACCGATGACGATTGCTCCGGTGCCCGGCTGGATGGCCGACTTGTTAACGGCATGCAGGCCCACGGCCATGGGTTCGGTCAGGGCCGCGTGCCGGGGATCGAGGCCGTTGGGGATGGGCAGCAGCAGCGGCGCACTGAGCAGCATCTGTTCGGCATAGCCGCCGAGGGTGGTGTTGCTGTAGACGATGGGTTCGAGGCCCTTGGCAGACAGGAGGATTGGAATTGAGGTCACCGCGGTTCCGGAGGCGGGTGCTTGCGTCCGCGGCCCGGCCTCGATCACTTCTGCCGCGAACTCGTGGCCCATGAAAACATCGGTGCTTAAGTCGACGCCATCGGTGAGGCTGGGCATGCCCACCATCTGTTTGGACAGCTCGATGGCCCGCGCCCCGTGTTTGGCGAAATGCAGGTCGGATCCGCAGATGCCGCAAGCGGACACCTTGACCAGCACCTGTCCCTCGCCCGGTGTAGGGCTGGGCACATCATCGCGATAGACCATTGAGCCGTTGCGTAGCACCGACGCCCGCATCAGTGCGATGCCTTCTGCGCCACGTGCTCACCGATAGCCTTGGCGACCGCGTCGCCCGCGCGCCCCAGTAGTTCGCCTCGCTTGGCCTGGGCCCAGTCGTGGGATGCTTGCGCGGCGGTGAGCTGGCCGGTGAAATGTGGAATTACCTTGCGGGCGAATAGTTCATAAGACTTGAACGTCGCCTCCGGTGCTGCCCAGTCATGCCCGAGCATCAGGAAGGTGCCAAACCCGCCTGACGTGTCGAGTAGGCCCTGGATGTATTCGATGGCGTCCTCGGGCGTCCCGATGCAGCAGTTCCCTTCGTCGGCGTAAGCCTTGACGAACTCATGCGGGTCGATAGCGCCATCAGCACCGTCCGCACTGTTGGCCAGTGGCAATACCCCGACCGCGCCGAAGTAGTGAGCGTAGTCGGGCAGTCCGTAGGTGCAATCCGCGATGGCCTGATCGCGTGTCTCGGCCAGGTGCATGATGCCGAGGACCCGCCAGCTTGATCGGTCGGGTTCGGGATGGCCGTGGATTTCCGCTTGCTCGCGTACGACTTCCCAGGCGTTCTCCAGCGCGGCGAACCCGCCCGGGATCGACGCGGACAACGACAGCAGGCCCGCTCCCAGCTTGCCTGCCAGCCGTGGACCAGACGGCGAAAACATGGCGGCGGTGAGTATTTCCGGATACGGATGGGTGTACGGGCGTAGTTGTAGTTGGGCGTCCCGCAGCGTGAACCAGGACGTTTCGCGGTTGATCCGTTCTTGTGGTGTCGCGCGCAGTAGCGCGAGGATCGCCTCAAGCGACTCTTCCTGCATGCGTCTTTGGTCTACGGGATCGATGCCCATCATGTACGCGTCGGTGGGTAACGCGCCGGGGCCGGTACCGAAGATGACGCGGCCACGGGTGATGTGGTCCAACAGAATCCAGCGGTCTACCACCATCAACGGGTGATGGTAGGGCAGCGACACGACCCCGGTACCCAGTTTGATGTGCTTGGTGCGTTCGGCAGCGGTGGCGATGAAAACCTCTGGGCAGGAAATTAATTCGTACCCGCCGGAATGATGTTCGCCAAACCATGCCTCGTGATACCCCAGGCGATCCAGCGCGACCACTCGATCCAGGTCGTATTCCAGTGCCGTGGTGGGATTTTGGCCGACGGGATGAAACGGAGTGATGAAGGCGCCGAAACGCAGAGGCGGCGCGGACATCAGTGCACAACCTCGCGCAGGAACGCCAGGAGCGCGGCGTTGACCTCCAACGGCCGCTCTTGCTGGATCCAGTGCCCGGCCCCATCGATCAGGAGGTCGCCCCGGTTATCGGTCCGGTACTTCGCGCTTCCCGCATGGTCGGTGAATCCGAGTACCGGATCTGCGGCGCCCGCGATGAAGAGCGAGGGCACTACCACGTTAGCGCCCGCAAGACGCTCGGTGAGAGCCCAATTGCGGTCGAAGTTCCGGTACCAGTTCAGGCCGCCGGTGAATCCGGTTCGGGCGAATTCGGTGATGTAATGGTCCAACTCGTCCTGGCTCAGCCATTCGGGCAGCTCGCCGGGATCCGGCATGCGCTCAACGAATCCCGCGGGCCCGGGTGCGATCATCGTGGCGCCGTCGATGCGGGCCATCCCAGCCATCATGCGGCGCATCGTGGTTGCCGGGTCCCGGTTGAGATCGGCGTCGGCGACGCCCGGTTCTTGGAAGTA
Source organism: Mycobacteroides abscessus ATCC 19977 (assembly GCF_000069185.1). NCBI lineage: Bacteria > Bacillati > Actinomycetota > Actinomycetes > Mycobacteriales > Mycobacteriaceae > Mycobacteroides > Mycobacteroides abscessus. The sequence continues at coordinate 529,430 of NC_010397.1, forward strand.
CAGGATGTAGAAGAAGTTGTCGCCGAACAGTTTGTTCCACGCCTGTGTGGGCGGGACCTGACTGCGCCGGGTGAAGGGCACCGAGAGGCCGACCACTCCGGACACGCGTTCGGGGACGGCGAGCGCGGTATGCCAGGTGACCACGGCGCCCCAGTCGTGTCCGACGAATGTCGCCTTTCCGGCCCCCACGTCATCGAGAATTCCGAGGAGGTCATCCGAGAGCGCCTCGATGTTGTAGTCATCGATGTGCGCGGGCATGCTTGATCTGCCGTAGCCCCTCTGATCGGGAGCGATGACGTGGTATCCCGCGGCTGCCAGTGCGGGAATCTGATGGCGCCAGGAATATGCCAGCTCGGGGAACCCGTGGGACAGAATGACTGCCGGTTGGCCGGGCTCGCCTGCCTCGACTATGCGCAGGTGCACCCCATTGGTGGCGATGTCACGTTCCCGGATATCCACAGCGGCATCGGTCATGAGCGCATTCTCACCTTCCGGGGGCGTCCAACAGCCTTGTCGTCGCGCGTTGTGATTGCCACTAAACCACAACGCGCATCCCCCGACCAGGGACCGCGGCCGTCGGTCATATCGGGCCGCGGAGTTCATCGCCACCGAGACGGTGGCGGTCATGTGGGCTGGCTCGTTGGGGCCGGCCGCCTTCGGTGAGTCGATGAGTAGTCGAGTTGTTAAGCCGCGCAACGATATCTGACAAGCAGAGCACCACTGTCCGGGGCGGCGGTGGTGCTCTGCACCGGGGTCGGGGGGACGATCGCCCGGTTGACATGGTGTGCGGGTGAATGTCGAGAGGCCGCGCACTACGCCTAATTATGTCGCACACATTTGTACTCGGAATATTAGACACTCCGGCGATCTTGTCAACCGTCTCGGTGGAGACCGGTCATGCTTGTCTTCGGCGTGGTCGAATTGTGTTGAAGCGGTGGTTGTTCAGGCCGCCGCGGGTCCGGCGGCGAGAATGCGTTCGTAGTCCCACGGGGCGGGGGGTTTGATGGATGGGGGTGTCCATTCGGTGGTCCACCGACCCTCTGGATGAGCCACCTCGACCGGGCTGACGCCCAGCATCGATTGTGCCTCTCGGTATGGAAGCTCAAGCAGCTCCTCCCAGGGCGCCGCCATCAGCAGGTCGGCGCGACGTCCACGTTCGACGGCCTGCCGGTAGTAGCGCAGCTTGAACGGTATGGAGGCGCCGGGCAGGGTGAGGGCTCCGAACAGTCCGAGCTTCCCCAGCGGCCCGGCAGGTTCCATTTGTCCGCAATGGAATCCGATATTGGCCACTTCGCCGGCGACGTCGGGGCCATAGCCGCCGATGGTGTGAAACATGTCGTGCAGTGCGGTGCCCCGGATGACCATGTAGTAGAAGTCGTCATCCCAGTTGTTCTTCTCGGCGATTGGTCTGATGATGCTGGATTCGCCGAACACGCCAGCGTCGAGTTTGTTGGTATTCAGAAACGAGAGGTACGCGTGCCCCAAGCTGCCGAATGGCAGCGAGCTCAGGTAGTCCACGTCACCGAGCACCGAGAGTAGGTCTGGTTTGTGCTTGAACAGCTTGCGGCCGTTCGGGTGAGAGCGCACCTGGTAGTAGGCGCGCGCGAAGACGGGCGCCTCCATACCGAGAAATGCCTCGTAGATGTCCCCGTGGTACTTGGCGTCGATGAGCATTCGCCAGGCTTTGAGCCAGGGGGTCCAGGTCGTGCGGTCGGGCACCACCCCATCGGGATTAGAGTATTTGGCCAGGTCGTTGGGCATACGGCTAATAATAGACAGATCAACTAAAGTGTCAATATATTGTTTGAGGAGGCGGCGAGAGGATGGCCCGCAAGGCGCAGGGCGAGGACAAGGCTCCCCGCGGCCGCGGCAGGCCGCCGGGCGGCGGTAATACCGCACAGCAGGCGCAGGAGCAGCTGCTCGATGCCGCCGAACGCCTGTTCATCGCACGCGGATACGCCGCGTCCACGATGGAAGCCATTGCGCGGGAAGCCGGATACAGCCGCGCGGTGGTGTATCGGCATTTTCGCAATCGTGACGACTTGATGGACGCCCTGGTGGTTCGCGCGACCATGAACGAGATCACCAACATGATCGGACGCCTGATGGCACTGAAGAGCCTCGCCGAGATCATCCCGGAATCACTCGTGATCGTCTCGGTGGAGGTCGGTGCCAATCCGCTACTGCGGGTGCTGGCCGACCGTGACGATCGCGGCACGGTTGCGTCGCTGATTGTGGACGCCCCCAACCTCATTGATCTGTTGACGGCTATGTACGCGGGCGTATTCAGCACCCGGATGGCGGAGGTGCGTCAGGGCGTCCGGCCCGAGGACGCGGCGCGCTACGTACTGTCGGTCGCGTTGTCCCTGCTGCTGGGGCTGATACCGGGAACCGACGATCCCGAGCAGGTTCGGCGTTACGTAAGGGTCTTCGTCCTGCCCACGCTGCTCGCGGATCCGCCACAACCGGAGGCGGTCTTCATTTAGCGCGCCGTGGTCCGGGCCTTGATGAGGTCGATCACGATGTTGGGAATCTCATCCGCGTTACGTGCGACTCGGCTGCCGGCACCCGGTGTGGCGTCCGAAATCTGTTTGAGGACAGTGGCATCGGCATCCTCGGTGATGCCCAGGGTGATCAGGACGACGGGTCGTGCCGGATCCTGCTCCTTCTTGAGCGTCGCGAGTAGTTGCTCCAGTGAGATGCCGTTGGGATCCTCGTTCGAGCCGTCCGTGATGATCACCACGCTGTTGATGTAGTGGGGGTCGTAGGTCGACTGCACCTTGCGGAACGCCGCGCGCGCGGTGTCATACAGGCCGGTCCCACCGCCGACCAGTGCGTCCAGGCCGTGGCCTTCATCGGCCAGCAGCTGGCGTTGAGTCTTGTCGCCGACTTTCTCGCCGAGCGTGCGGATGGGGAGCAGTTCCTTCCAGTCCTGGCCGGGGCCACCCTTGTCGATCGAGAAGGCCCACAGGCCGATCTGCGCGTTCTCCGGAAACAACGGAAGGCCGTTGTCGATTGCCTGGCTAAGCAGGCCGACACGCGTGGTCGGACCGGCGGAGAATTTCATCGAGCCGGACACGTCAAGCACGGCAAGCATGCGGGAAGGCAAGGCCAGCACCGCGTATCGGCGCATTGCCGTATCGAATGCCGTCAAGTCGTTGACGGTGAGCGCTTCCACGGCGCCGACGCCATTGCCCTGCAGTGGTGCGAAATCCGGCCCGCGGAAACCGGCGGCCGCCAAGGCCTCTCTCCCGCGGTCGCCCGAGAGGCGTTCAGCGAGCACCTCGCCGGAGCGTTTCGCATCGGCATGCCGGTCGTTGGCGGGTTCGGTCACGGCAATCGGATAGTTCAGGGTGGGTGCGCCGGTCGCCGGAACGAGGGCGGCGAGCGTGGTGTCCGGGTGCTTGGCGTTGTAGTCGAGCAGCTGTTGCTCTGTTGAGACCGCCAGACCGCCGGTTTTGGCCACCTCTTCGAGCCGTTCCTGCACGCTGCTCTGCTTGGTGTTGGTCAGTTGCGCTTGGGCAACCGGAACGAGCGCTGCGGTGATGGCGTTGGGATCGCTCTTGCCCTGTTCGGCCTCGGCGAGGGCGCCCAGCACGGGGCCGGCCGAGACGGAGTCTTCCAGCGGATTGCCGATTCGCAGACCCGGCTGCTTCAACACGCTCAACCACGAGTCGAAGGTTGGGGTCTGACCCGGTTTGGCCGCCACCACGATCGGGGTTCTGGCCACCGATTGACTTGCCGAGTCCAGTGCTGCGCCGGTGGCACGCATCTGCCTGGCCAGCCACAGGGACGAATCGGGGAGCCACAGCGCGGGTGCGCCGCCGGGCTTGCCGATGGTCGCGGCGGTGGTGGCGGAGGGTTTGGCGGTCACGGTGAATTGTGCGCAGCCCAATTCCTTGGCACCGGCGCCGTCAATCGCCTTCGACACGGCCGGAGTGATCGCCGGGTCGGCGGAGACGGCGACGGTCCGAACGTCACCGCATCGCTCGGATAACTTCTCATAGGCGAAAAACCCAAGCCCGCCGAGCAGGAGGGCAACGGCGGCCAACGCGATCCACTTGGTCAGGCCTAAGCCCCCTGAGTGTTGTTGCCTTCTGCGATGGCGTTCACTGTGGCGACCAGGCATGACTGGACCTCTTCGTTCTCGGCCGCACGCAGACCTGGTGCCCGCGTCGTGAGGCTCGGGCGATAGTACCGTGAACAAGATCACTGTCCGAAGGGCTGAGCAGGCGGTTGACCGCTATGGAGGGGGATTGATGCGGGTGCTGGTCGGGCTGCTGCTGTGCGCGCTGTTAGCTGGGTGTTCTCTGGATTTCGGTCCGACGGATGTCGAGGTACCGGTGGCCGAGGCCCAGGCATTCGGGCGGATCGACATCCCTGCAGGGGTACAGGTGCTCAAGGTTCGGATGGATCACGGCATCGACACCATCTACAGGGTCGTAGTGCGGGCCAGCGAGCACCAGGTGGGCACGATCTTGCGGAACTCGAAGTTCACCGAGCCCTTCCGGCCCGTGCCGGACCCTTCCGCGCTGACGGTCATCGCAGGTCCTCCGTTGTCTGGGGCCGCCAACGTCACGGAAGCTCAAGACCATGTCGAGAAGCCCTGGGTATACCGCCATATCGTCCAGGACATCAGGTCGCCCGACGAGGTTTACCTGCACATGAGCCTCTTCAACACCTGACGGCGCGTGCCGCCAGGGGACTACCTCCGTTTCACCCTGGGCGTAGTGCACGCCACAGATGCGAACATGCAGGTGAGGTAGCCTGAGAGTTCTTGATGAATACCTCTATGGCTTCCTATGGCCTGCCCCATGACTACGGAAGGACCGGGCCGCTGACCGCGGCCGACGCTGTATGAACCGGACAAACGTGTTTCGCACCCTGGGCGTCATCGTGGTGGTGCTGCTGCTGGGGTGGTCGTTCTTCTACTTCAGCGACGACACCCGCGGTTACAAGCCCGTGGACACCACGGTCGCGATCAAGCAGATCGACACCGACAACGTCAAAAGCGCCCGCATTGACGACCGTGAGCAGCAGCTGCGGCTGGACCTGAAGGCCGCCAACGGTGATACCGAAGGTAAGGACAAGGTCATCACCAAGTACCCCACCGGGTACGGGGTGCCATTACTGGAGAAGCTCAACGGCAAGGGCGCGGCCGTCAACACGACGGTCAACCAGGGCAGCATCCTGGGATCGCTGCTGCTGTACCTGCTGCCGGTGATCCTGCTGGTGGTGCTGTTCTTCGCGTTCAGCCGGATGCAGTCCGGGGGCCGGGGCATGGGATTCGGTTTCGGTAAATCGCGTGCCAAGCAGCTGTCCAAGGACATGCCCAAGACCACCTTCGCCGACGTGGCAGGTGTCGACGAGGCGGTCGAGGAGCTCTACGAGATCAAGGACTTCCTGCAGAACCCGTCGCGGTATCAGGCGCTCGGTGCCAAGATCCCGCGTGGCGTGCTGCTCTATGGCCCGCCCGGCACCGGTAAGACGCTGTTGGCCCGTGCGGTCGCCGGTGAGGCAGGAGTGCCGTTCTTTACCATCTCCGGCTCCGACTTCGTGGAAATGTTTGTGGGCGTTGGCGCTTCGCGCGTGCGTGACCTGTTTGAGCAGGCCAAGCAGAACAGTCCCTGCATCATTTTCGTCGACGAGATCGACGCAGTCGGACGGCAGCGTGGCGCCGGCCTGGGCGGTGGGCACGACGAGCGTGAACAGACCCTGAACCAGCTGTTGGTGGAGATGGATGGCTTCGGTGACCGGCAGGGTGTCATCCTGATCGCCGCGACCAACCGCCCCGACATCCTGGATCCGGCACTGTTGCGTCCCGGTCGTTTCGACCGGCAGATCCCGGTGTCCAGCCCCGACCTGGCGGGCCGCAAGGCCGTGCTCAAAGTCCATTCGGCGGGCAAGCCCTTCGGCCCCGATGTCGACTTCGATGGCCTGGCCAAGCGCACCGTCGGCATGTCCGGTGCCGACCTTGCCAACGTGATCAACGAGGCGGCGTTGCTCACGGCCCGTGAGAACGGCACCGTGATCACGGCTGCCGCGCTGGAGGAGTCGGTCGACAGGGTCGTTGGTGGTCCCCGTCGCAAGGGGCGCATCATCAGCGAGCACGAAAAGAAGATCACCGCGTATCACGAGGCCGGCCACACGCTGGCTGCCTGGGCCATGCCCGATATCGAGCGGGTGTACAAGGTGACCATCTTGGCGCGTGGGCGTACCGGCGGACACGCCATAGCGGTTCCCGAGGATGACAAGGGCCTGGCCACCAGGTCGGAAATGATCGCGCAGCTGGTCTTCGCGATGGGCGGCCGGGCGGCCGAAGAACTCGTGTTCCGGGAGCCGACCACCGGTGCGGTGTCCGATATCGAACAGGCCACCAAGAAGGCCCGTGCGATGGTCACCGAGTTCGGGATGAGCGCCAAGCTCGGAGCGGTGCGCTACGGCACTGAACACGGTGATCCGTTCCTGGGCCGCACGATGGGCACCCAGGCTGATTACTCCCATGAGGTCGCCCGCGAAATCGATGAGGAGGTGCGCAATCTCATCGAGGCGGCGCACACCGAGGCATGGGCGATCCTCACCGAGTACCGGGATGTGCTGGACACCCTGGCCGGCGCACTGCTGGAGAAGGAAACGGTGGTCCGTAAGGAACTCGAGGAAATCTTCTCCGGCGTCCAGCGCCGTCCGCGGTTGACCATGTTCGACGACTTTGGCGGTCGTATCCCCTCCGACAAGCCGCCCATCAAGACGCCCGGCGAGCTTGCTATCGAACGTGGCGAACCCTGGCCCCCACCGGTCCCGGAGCCCGCGTTCAAGAAGGCCATCGCCGAGCAGGCGGCTGCGGCGGCGCCCGCCAATGGGGTGCCACCGGCGCCTGCGGGTCCGCATGGACATCTCCCCAACGGCCAAGGTGGACAGCCCGTTCCGCCTGGAGTCAACTATGGGGCTCCCGCCGGCTGGCACGCACCCGGCTGGCCTCCCCCCGGGCAGGCTCCGCACCCGCAGCCGGGCTATCAGCCATATCCGCCGCAGCCCTACCCGTACCCGGTGCCGACTCCGCATCAGCAGCCGGGCCCGGCTCCGGACGAGGGCAGCGAGAGCAAGGGCTGATATGAACTCGCCCGAGACGGCCGAGTACAACGGCCATCCGACCGGTCACGTCTTCGACCAGGCACGTGCCGAGGCCGCGGTCCGTGAACTGCTCTATGCGGTGGGTGAAGACCCGGATCGGCATGGCTTGGCGGATACACCGGCCCGCGTCGCGCGTGCGTACAGGGAGATTTTCGCCGGGCTCTACACCGATCCGGATACCGTGCTGAACACCACCTTCGACGAGCAGCATGACGAGCTGGTGTTGGTGAAGTCGATACCGATGTACTCGACGTGTGAACATCACCTGGTGTCGTTCCACGGCGTCGCACATGTCGGATACATCCCCGGCCAGCACGGCCGCGTCACGGGGCTCTCGAAAATCGCTCGCTTGGTTGACCTTTACGCGAAACGACCGCAGGTGCAGGAGCGTCTGACAGCGCAGATCGCCGACGCGCTGGTGCGCAAGCTCGAGCCGCGCGGAGTGATCGTCGTGGTGGAAGCCGAGCATCTGTGCATGGCCATGCGCGGCGTACGCAAGCCCGGTGCGACTACCACGACCTCCGCCGTACGGGGTCAGTTCAAACGTGACGCCGCTTCCCGGGCCGAGGTTCTTGACTTGATGATGAGGACATGATCGCTGGCGTGACGGAAACTCCCGCACTGACCCACATCCTGGGAGTCGTCAATGTCACCGACGACTCCTTCTCTGACGGTGGACGATTCGTCCGTCAATCGGACGCGGTAGCGCACGGCCTGGCGCTTGCGTCCGCGGGCGCGGACATCATCGATGTCGGTGGCCAGTCGACTCGGCCTGGTGCGGCGCCGATCAGGCAGAAGATCGAGATGCAACGTGTCATCCCGGTGATCAAAGAGCTTGCCAGTCATGGCATCAACATCAGTGTGGACACCATGCGTGCGGAGGTCGCGGCCGCCGCGATCGATGCCGGCGCGAACATGGTCAACGATGTCTCGGGCGGCAGGTCCGACCCGGAGATGGCGCAGCTGATCGCGCAACGAGGTGTTCCTTGGATTCTGATGCATTGGCGTTCAAAGGATTTCATCCACACACCGGCTACCCGAAACTATCGCGATGTGGTCGCCGACGTTTCTCGTGAGCTGATGGAGTCGGTGGCGGTGGCGGTCAACGCGGGTGTCTCACCGGACAAGCTCATCCTCGACCCGGGCCTGGGCTTCGCCAAAACCGCACACCACAACTGGCTGCTGCTGCAAGCGATCCCGGACCTGCAAGAACTGGGCTACCCGATCTTGATCGGTGCGTCCCGCAAACGGTTCCTGGGCTCGCTGCTTACCGACCTCAAGGGTGTGGAGCGGCCGCCCGACGGCCGTGAAACCGCGACGGCCGTCATCACCGCGCTGGGTGCGCTGCACGAGGTGTGGGGGGTACGTGTCCATGACGTGACGGCCTCGATGGACGCGTTGAAGGTGGTGCGCGCCTGGGAGACCGGCGGTGCGGAAACCGTCGAAGAGGGTGAAGAAGAAGCCCAAGAGGCAGCCGCCCCGGAACCGCCGCCCGCGCCGGAATCCCCGCCCGTGACCATCGCGCAGGATGAGGTCACCACCGAGGTGACGGTGCGCACCGCACGGCCCGAGCCCAGTAAGACCGCGGGTGGCAGGTGGCGTCGGGAGGTGGCGCAACGCGGCGCCAAAGGTGAACCGAAATGACCGACCGTATCGAGCTGCGTGGGTTGAAAGTATTTGGCTACCACGGAGTTTTTGAGCATGAGCGTCGTGATGGACAGGAGTTTTCGGTCGACATCACTGTCTGGCTGGACCTCGATACGGCGGCGGCCACCGATCAGCTGGCCGACACACTTGACTACGGAGACTTGGCTCAGCGCGCGGCCGCGATCGTGTCGGGGCCGCCGCGCAATCTCATCGAGTCCGTCGCGGGTGCGATCGCCGAGGACGTGATGACCGACTCACGAGTTCACGCGGTGGAGGCGGTGGTGCATAAGCCGAACGCGCCGATTCCGTTGACGTTCGGCGATGTGGCGGTGGTGGCCCGTCGCTCCCGGCGATCTCGGTCCGGGGCGCGGTAGCGGTGCGTGCCGTGCTTTCGATCGGCTCCAATGTCGGTGACAGGCTCGCGCACCTGCAATCGGTGGTGGACGCACTGGGCTCGGACGTGGTCGGCGTCTCGCCGGTGTATCAGACCGCTCCGTGGGGGCATGTTCCGCAGCCGGACTTCTTCAACGCAATCGTCGTCGCCGACGGACGCGAGCCCCTGGAGTGGCTTGCGGTGGCGCACCGCCTGGAGCAGTCGGCGCAGCGATTGCGCGACGAGCGTTGGGGTCCAAGGACTCTCGACGTTGATGTGATCAGCTGTCGTCGCCATGATGCTGGTGAGGTCCTTTCCGATGACCCGGATCTCACGCTGCCGCATCCGCGTGCGCATCTGCGGGCCTTCGTGCTGGTGCCGTGGCTGGCGCTGGAGCCCGGCGCGGTACTCACCGTCGACGGTGTGGTGCGCCCGGTGGCCGACCTGCTGTCCGGACTCGACGCGGCCGAACGCGAGGGTGTGCGGCGGATGGATGCCGCCCTGACCGGTCCGGTGACGTAGTGGGAACCACCCGCTTCCGCGATCTGCTGGTCGCGGGCGTCGTCACGGCGATCTTTTGCTATTTCTTTGTTTCGGCGGCTTACGGATCCCTGCCGCCGATTCCCCTGCTTGCCGGCGTCTCGCTGCTGGTGCTGGCGGTCGCGGAGGCCGGCTGGGCGTTCTACGTGCGTAACAGGGTCAACGACGGCCAGATCGGCGTGGGCGCGGGGCGTTTGCCTGCGTTGGCCGTGGCGCGTTCGGTTGTGGTCGCGAAGGCTTCGGCGTGGCTGGGCACGCTGATGACCGGATGGTGGATGGCGATGCTCGTTTACATCCTGCCGCGGCGCGCACATCTGGCCGCCGCGGCGGCCGACACTCTCGGCGTGGTGATCGCGACCGGATGCGCGTTGGCGCTCGTCGTCGCCGGGCTGTGGCTTCAGCATTGCTGTAAGTCGCCGCCGGACCCGCCCGCGACCCCCGCGAGATAGCACCCACGCATGTCGAATCGCCGATTCGAGGTCGGCCAGCACACTGCGCTGTCCAGGTACAGTCACCTCCATGACCATGCCCACCCGAGCGGCTAAGCCCCGGCGTGGCAGCAGGCGTCCCGGCTGGGCGTTGCTGACCGCGTTGCTGGTGCTCGCGATCGGGTCCGGCATCGCGCTCGTCTTCACCGATAAGGCCATATATTTGCGCGTCGGCCTGTTGCTGGCGCTGTGGGCGGCTGTCATCGCATCGTTCGCAGCACTGACCTATCGCCGGCAGAGCGATACCGATCAAGCCAAGGTGCGCGATCAGAAACTCGTCTACGACCTGCAGCTGGAACGGGAGATCTCGGCACGTCGTGAGTACGAGCTGACCGTCGAGAGCCGATTGCGCCAGCAGCTGGCGGGTGAGATCGAGGCACAGGCGGCTGACGAGATCGCGACGTTGCGGGCCGAGCTCGCCGCATTGCGCACCAACCTGGAGATCCTGTTCAACACCGATCTCAGTGACCGCCCCGCGATCGAGCACGACCCGATTCGCGCCCTCGGGCCCTGGCCCGGGGCCGAGCCGCAGCCGGTGCCGACGACGAGCACCGCCGCCTTCGCCCACTCCGTTCGCGAGCCGCAGCCCGCTGTCGCCGACGAGTACCAGGATGTCACCGCCGTCGATGAGGACAGCCGGACATCGGAGTACCCGATCATCGACGTCGCCGAAGACCCCCACCATGTGGACCAGGAACAGGCGCCCCCGACACCGCCCTATCCCACCCCTCCTTATTACGGGGCGGCTCAACCTCACGAGCCAGAGCCGTACCAGCAGCCGGTGTCCTCCGGGACGCATTGGCGCCCGCAACCCGAACCGCATGTGGCGCAGCCTCCGGTACCCGGACACGAACAGCAATTCCCGGCCGCCGCCGAGCCCACGCAGCAACCATATTGGGCTGCCAGACAAGAGGATTGGGACGCCGCCGCCGACGGTGAGGATTGGGATCCGGTCCCCGCGCCGATGGCACCGCCCGAACAGCCTGCTCCCCAGCAGGCATGGAACGCGCCGGCGCCGGAATGGCATGTTCCGCAGCCCCCCGCGCCGCCGCCCAGTGCCTGGGCCCCGGCACCGGCGGAAGGTCAGTGGTTACCCCCCGGGACTGCAGGCAGCAATTGGGCCTCCAACGAGCCTGTCGCGCCGCCGAGCCCCTATCAGGCAGAACCCGCGGCCGGCGGACGTCACTCCGGCACCCCGTCCCGGCATCAGGCCCCTGCCGCAGCCGAGAACACGGGCGGCGGACACTGGGCCCCCGAACCCTCGTACCCACCACCGCCGGCTCCCGAGCAGCCGAACTATCCGGAGAGCTCGGGTGGGCATCGGGCACCGGAAACCGAGCCGGAGGAGAAGCGCGGAAAGCGCCGGGCTCCCGAACCCGAGGAATCCGAAGAAACACGTGGTCGGCGTCGCGCGGAGGACACGGGCGGTTTCTCGGTCGCGGACCTGCTGGGACGCATCCAAACCGATTCTTCCGAGTCCGGCGGCGGCCGTCGGCGCCGCCGTGAGGACTGATCCGCGGCGATATCGTCACCGTGCGTCAAAGTGAGCAATCTAACGGCTCACGCCTCTGCCGATAGCGCAGCCGGAGGACTACTCTGCTGGTGACCGTCCGGTACCTGCAGGGCAGGACTGGAACGTATCTAGTCTGCGAGGTGTCTCGTTCAGCATGCCTGAGGCTTTCCCTGTCGATGGCCCTGTCGATGGCCCAGTCGACGACCAGTCCGACGGTCCTCTCGACGGCCTGCGGCCGGCCCGGCTGGCCGTCGGAATTATCTCCGCCGGTCGAGTGGGCACTGCCCTAGGCGTCGCGCTGGAGACGGCGGGTCACTTCGTCGTCGCATGCAGTGCCGTGTCCGAGGCCTCACGCCGACGCGCCGAGCAGCGTCTGCCGGAAAGCCAGATACTGCCTGCCCAAGAAGTGGCGCCACGCGCTGAACTGCTGATCCTCGCGGTGCCGGATCATGAGTTGGCGGCCCTGGTCGCCGGTCTTGCCGCCACCGGTTCGGTGCGCCCCGGAACGATCGTGGTGCATACCTCGGGGGCCAACGGCATCGCAGTCCTGGATCCGTTGACCGCTCTGGGGTGTATGCCGCTGGCCATTCATCCGGCCATGACGTTCGCCGGTGGCGACGAGGATATCGAACGACTTCCCAACTCCTGCTTTGGAATTACCGCAGCAGACGAAATCGGGTATGCGATTGGCACGGCCTTGGTGCTGGAGATCGGCGGCGAGCCGGTCCGGGTGCGCGAGGATGCCCGCACTCTCTATCACGCCGCCCTGGCTCACGGCAGCAACCATGTGGTGACGCTGGTACTGGATGCGGTCGAGGCGCTGCGCTCAGCGCTCTGGGGCCAGGAGTTGTTGGGGCAGGAGACAATCGGCGACGGGCCGGGCGGGCTGCCGGAGCGTGTGCTGGCACCACTGGTGCGTGCTGCGGTCACTAACGCCCTGGACCGCGGCCAGGCGGCACTGACGGGTCCGGTGGCGCGGGGAGACGGCGCTGCCATCGGACGTCACCTCGACGCACTCATGGAGGCAGACCCGGCGTTGGCCGACGCTTACCGCGCCGACGCGCGCAGAACCGCGCAGCGCGCGCACGCCCCCCAATCGGTTTTCTCTGCACTGGAACCCCGCGACGCCGGTTAAGGCAAGCTAAGGCAAGGTAAGGCAAGGTAAGGCACTGAGATGACGAGTTTGTATGGTCCGAAGGGGCCGAAGGGCTACCTTCGGGGAGAGCTGACCGTTCACCACGACCCCGAGACCATGTACGACGTGTCGAAGGCGTTGCGGCACACCGGCCGACGGATCGTCTTGGTGCCGACCATGGGTGCGCTGCATGAGGGCCATCTGACGCTGGTCCGGCACGCCCGGAAGGTGCCCGGTGCCGTTGTCGTGGTGTCCATCTTCGTCAACCCGCTGCAGTTCGGTCCGGGCGAGGATCTCGAGGCGTATCCACGCACACTGGACTCCGATGTCGCGAAGTTGCGCGAGGAGGGTGTGGAGCTGGTGTTCGCCCCGAATGCGGAGGCGATGTATCCGCATGGCCGGCGCACCACCGTGCAACCCGGTCCGCTAGGTGCTGAGCTCGAAGGCGCTTCACGTCCAACGCACTTCGCCGGAATGCTCACGGTCGTGCTCAAACTGCTGCAAATCGTGGCGCCTGACCGCGCGTACTTCGGGGAGAAGGATTACCAGCAGCTGGTGCTCATCCGACAGATGGTCACCGATCTCAATATCACGACGCGCATCGTTCCCGTGCCGATCGTCCGTGAGGCCGACGGGCTGGCGATGTCGTCGCGGAATGTGTACCTGAGCGAAGAGCACCGTGAGCAGGCGGGGGCCCTATCGGCCGCCCTGCTTGCCGGAATCTATTCCGCTTCGGCAGGGGTAGAGGCAGCCCTGGATGCCGCGCGCGCCGTGCTCGATGAGGTGCCGGCCATCGAGGTCGACTATCTGGAGGTGCGCGGTGCCGATTTGGGTCCGGCACCCGCGCACGGGCCCGGCCGCATGCTGGTGGCGGCCAAGCTGGGGAGCACCAGGCTGTTGGACAACGTTCCCATCGAGATCGGACCAACGGGGCCGACAGACCCCGACCACGAGCTTCCCTGGCGAAATTGACTGGAGGACATGATGTTCCGCACGATGATGAAGTCGAAGATCCATCGCGCCACGGTGACGCACGCCGACCTGCATTACGTCGGCTCGGTGACCATCGACCCCGATCTCATGGAGGCCGCTGATCTGTTGGAAGGCGAGCAGGTCACCATCGTCGACATCGACAACGGGGCCCGGCTGGAGACCTACGCGATTACCGGCACGCGGGGCAGTGGCGTGATCGGAATCAATGGGGCCGCAGCGCATCTAGTGCACCCCGGGGATCTGGTGATCATCATCGCCTACGGTGTGATGACTGATGAAGAGGCCCGCGCGTTCACACCGCGGGTGGTGTTCGTCGATTCGGATAACAAGCAGGTAGAACTGGGCGAGCATTCCGATGACCCGGCGTACGTGCCCGAGAACTTCGGCCTGGTGTCACCACGCGGTCTGGTGTAACCGTGCTGTTGGCGATCGACGTACGTAATACCCACACGGTGCTGGGGCTGGTTTCCGGTACGGGCGAGCACGCCAAGGTGGTTCAGCACTGGCGGATTCGTACCGAAGCGGAGATCACGGCAGACGAACTGGCCCTGACGATCGATGGACTCATCGGCGACGACAGCGAGACACTCACCGGGGTCGCGGCGCTTTCCACGGTGCCATCGGTCCTGCACGAAATGCGCGGAATGTTCGATCAGTACTGGTCGTCGGTTCCGCAGGTGCTGATCGAGCCCGGTGTACGCACCGGGCTCCCGCTGTTGGTGGACAACCCCAAGGAGGTCGGCGCCGACCGCATCGTCAATTGCCTTGCGGCCCACCACCGATTCGGCTCGGCGTGCATCGTGGTGGATTTCGGTTCCTCGATCTGTGTGGACGTGGTGTCGGCCAAGGGCGAATTTCTCGGCGGTGCGATCGCCCCGGGCGTGCAGGTGTCCTCCGATGCCGCCGCCGCCCGTAGCGCCGCGCTGCGCAGAGTCGAGCTGACCAGACCGCGTTCCGTCGTCGGAAAGAACACGGTCGAGTGCATGCAGTCGGGGGCGGTCTTTGGTTTCGCCGGATTGGTGGACGGGCTCGTGGAACGCGTGCGCCGCGATATCGACGGCTTCGGAGCCGCGGGCGTCACGGTGGTGGCCACCGGCCATACCGCGCCGTTGATCCTGCCCGAGACCCACACCGTGGACCGCTATGAGGAACACCTGACCCTGGATGGTCTGCGGCTGGTGTACGAGCGCAACCGGGCGGACCAGCGCGGCAAGGCACGCGCGACCAGGTAGAGATCCATGCGTCAGATCGGCAGCGCAGTTCAGGTGCGGAGCACTACCGCTAAGCTGCCGAGACGTGACTGATCCTGACGCGCAGACCAGCTTGCCGGAACAATTTCGCATCCGGCAGGCCAAGCGCGAGAAGCTGCTTGCCGAAGGCGTTCAACCGTATCCGGTGGAGGTGCCCAGAACCCATAGCCTCAAGCAGATTCGAGATGCCTACACGGATCTGGAAACCGATACCAGCACCGGCGACCAGGTAGGTGTCTCGGGCCGGGTCATCTTCTCCCGCAACACCGGCAAGCTGTGTTTCGCGACGCTTCAGGAGGGTGACGGCACCTCTCTACAGGTGATGATCAGCCTCGCCGGCGTCGGCGAGCAGTCGCTCGCCGACTGGAAGACCGATGTGGACCTAGGCGACATCGTCTTTGTGCACGGAGAGGTCATCAGCTCGCGCCGGGGCGAGTTGAGCGTGATGGCGGATCGCTGGCAGATGGCATCGAAGTCCCTCCGGCCTCTGCCCGTTGCTCACAAGGAGATGTCCGAAGAGACCAGAGTGCGCCAGCGCTACGTGGATCTCATCGTGCGACCCGAGGCGCGCCAGATCGCGCGACAGCGTGTCGCGGTGATGCGGGCTATTCGTGACGCTATGCACCGCCGTGACTTCTTGGAGTTGGAGACGCCGATCTTGCAGACCCTCGCCGGAGGTGCTGCCGCACGCCCCTTCATTACGC
The DNA here is from genome assembly GCF_000069185.1 of Mycobacteroides abscessus ATCC 19977. NCBI lineage: Bacteria > Bacillati > Actinomycetota > Actinomycetes > Mycobacteriales > Mycobacteriaceae > Mycobacteroides > Mycobacteroides abscessus. The sequence goes on from NC_010397.1 coordinate 545,204, forward strand.
ATTCGAACGCGCTTGATATCGACCTGTATCTGCGTATTGCGCCGGAACTTTTCCTGAAAAAGGCACTCGTCGGGGGTTTCGACAAGATTTTCGAACTCAACCGGGTATTCCGAAATGAAGGCGCGGATTCCACACATTCCCCCGAATTCGTGATGTTGGAAACATACGAGACCTACGGCACATACGACACCGCCGCGACAATGATCCGTGAGCTCATCCAAGAGGTAGCCGACGACGCAATGGGAACCAGGCAGGTGACGTTGCCCGATGGGTCGACCTACGACTTGGACGGCGAGTGGACGACCTTGGAAATGTATCCGTCGTTGTCAGAAGCTCTCGGGGAGGAGATCACGCCCGATACGCCGGTTGCCGAGCTATGGAAGATCGCAGATCGGGTTGGCGCCGAGATTCCTACCGACCGCGGTTATGGGCACGGAAAACTGATCGAGGAACTATGGGAACACCAGGTCGGTGACAAAATGTACGCTCCGACTTTTGTCAGGGATTTCCCAGTTGAGACGTCCCCGTTGACCCGTCAGCACCGGAGTATTGCGGGTGTCACCGAGAAGTGGGATTTGTATGTCCGTGGCTTTGAATTGGCCACCGGGTACTCGGAGCTCATTGACCCGGTCATTCAACGCGAAAGGTTCGTTGACCAGGCCCGATTGGCGGCCGCCGGTGATGATGAGGCGATGAGTCTGGACGAGGATTTCCTCGGCGCGATGGAGCACGCGATGCCTCCTGCCGCAGGAACGGGGATGGGCATTGACCGGTTGTTGATGGCGCTTACGGGGCTGGGAATTCGAGAAACGATCTTGTTCCCGATTGTGCGACCCACACTCTGATCTACGCGTCCGAATTTTTGTCACACTTTTCAACTATGAGTGTAGTGAAACGCTTGCCTTGCGCGGAACACGCGCAGCCTTGCGCGTATGTTGAACTTTGCGACAAACCGTGGCATGTTTGAGATGGACCAACGGGGGTTCCGCTTTTGGAAGGAAAAAAGGAATGGCTAAGAAGGTCACGGTCACGCTTGTCGACGACGTCGACGGCGAAGCGCCTGCCGACGAGACCGTTGAATTCGGTGTTGACGGTGTGACTTACGAGATCGACCTTTCTTCTAAGAATGCGGAGAAGCTGCGTAATCAGCTCTCTACATGGGTCGAGCACGCGCGTCGTGTGAGCGGACGTCGTCGCGGGCGGGGGAGTTCGGGCTCGGGTCGTGGCCGTGCCAGCATCGATCGCGAGCAGAGTGCGGCGATCCGCGAGTGGGCACGTAAGAACGGGCACAATGTGTCCTCGCGTGGCCGCATTCCCGCCGAAGTTGTCGACGCGTTCAACGCGGCCAACTAGTACGTTCCCGGGACAATTTCGCTTAGGGCGAAGCCGGGTCAATATCGGAAACGTTTTCACCGCATCTGGCGTTGTTCGGTTGCCTAACAAGCACCGCCGGGTGCGGTGATTTCGTGTAGTGGGGCCATCTCCAGGTATGCGAACACCGCGCCGACTACGGCCGACCACTAGAGTGGCGATTAGGTCCTAGTGCCAGCGGGGATGAGTCGTTTGGGAAGAGCCCCAAGCGGCACCATGAACCGCTTGCGCAAAGGCCGGACGAGGAAGCGAGGGAGACCGATGTTCGAGAGATTCACTGACCGCGCCAGGCGGGTGGTTGTGCTGGCCCAAGAAGAGGCCCGCATGCTCAACCACAACTACATCGGCACCGAGCACATCCTGCTGGGTCTGATCCATGAGGGCGAGGGCGTCGCCGCCAAGTCGCTCGAGTCGTTGGGCATCTCGCTGGAAGGGGTGCGCAGCCAGGTCGAGGAGATCATCGGCCAGGGTCAGCAGGCGCCGTCCGGGCACATTCCGTTCACTCCGCGTGCCAAGAAGGTGCTGGAGCTGAGCCTGCGCGAGGCGCTGCAGCTCGGCCACAACTACATCGGCACCGAGCACATCCTGCTCGGCCTGATTCGCGAGGGCGAGGGCGTTGCCGCACAGGTGCTCGTCAAGCTGGGCGCCGAGCTGACTCGGGTGCGTCAGCAGGTCATCCAGCTGCTCAGTGGCTACCAGGGCAAGGAGACCGCAGAATCGGGTACCGGTGGCAGGGGCGGAGAAGCCGGCACACCTTCTACGTCGCTGGTGCTCGACCAGTTCGGCCGCAATCTGACCGCGGCCGCCATGGAGGGCAAGCTCGATCCGGTCATCGGCCGTGAGAAGGAAATCGAGCGGGTCATGCAGGTGCTGAGCCGCCGCACCAAGAACAACCCGGTGCTGATCGGCGAGCCCGGTGTCGGCAAGACCGCCGTCGTCGAGGGTCTGGCCCAGGCGATCGTGCACGGCGAGGTGCCCGAGACACTGAAGAACAAGCAGCTGTACACCTTGGACCTGGGGTCCCTGGTGGCCGGCAGCCGCTACCGCGGTGATTTCGAGGAACGCCTCAAGAAGGTGCTCAAGGAGATCAACACCCGTGGTGACATCATCCTGTTCATCGACGAGCTGCACACGCTGGTGGGTGCGGGCGCGGCCGAGGGCGCGATCGACGCGGCCTCGATCCTGAAGCCGAAGCTGGCTCGTGGCGAGCTGCAGACCATCGGTGCGACCACACTCGACGAGTACCGCAAGTACATCGAGAAGGACGCCGCCCTGGAGCGCCGGTTCCAGCCGGTGCAGGTGGGCGAGCCGACGGTCGAGCACACCATCGAGATCCTCAAGGGTCTACGCGACCGCTACGAGGCACACCACCGGGTGTCCATCACCGATGGCGCATTGGTTGCCGCGGCGACCCTGGCCGATCGGTACATCAACGACAGGTTCTTGCCCGACAAGGCGATCGACCTGATCGACGAGGCCGGTGCCCGCATGCGCATCCGCCGCATGACCGCGCCGCCAGACCTGCGCGAGTTCGACGAGAAGATCGCCGATGCGCGCCGGGAGAAGGAATCGGCCATCGACGCGCAGGACTTCGAGAAGGCCGCGCGCCTGCGCGACTCCGAGAAGCAGCTGGTGGCCCAGCGTGCCGATCGCGAAAAGCAATGGCGTTCAGGTGACTTAGATGTGGTCGCGGAAGTCGATGATGAGCAGATCGCCGAGGTGCTGGGCAACTGGACCGGTATCCCCGTGTTCAAGCTGACCGAGGAAGAAACCACTCGGCTGCTGCGCATGGAGGACGAGCTGCACAAGCGGATCATCGGCCAGGAGGACGCCGTCAAGGCCGTCTCCAAGGCCATCCGCCGCACCCGTGCCGGTCTGAAGGACCCGCGGCGCCCCTCGGGCTCGTTCATCTTCGCCGGGCCGTCCGGTGTCGGTAAGACCGAGCTGTCCAAGGCGCTGGCCAACTTCCTGTTCGGCGACGACGACGCGCTCATCCAGATCGACATGGGCGAGTTCCACGACCGCTTCACCGCCTCAAGGCTTTTCGGCGCTCCCCCGGGATACGTCGGCTACGAGGAGGGCGGCCAGCTCACCGAGAAGGTGCGCCGGAAGCCGTTCAGCGTGGTGTTGTTCGACGAGATCGAGAAGGCTCACCAGGAGATCTACAACACCCTGTTGCAGGTTCTCGAGGACGGTCGCCTCACCGACGGCCAGGGACGCACGGTCGATTTCAAGAACACCGTGCTGATCTTCACCTCGAACCTGGGCACGTCGGATATCTCGAAGGCCGTCGGCCTCGGATTCTCCGAAGGTGCGGCCGGCTCGAACTACGAGCGGATGAAGCAGAAGGTCCACGACGAGCTCAAGAAGCACTTCCGTCCTGAGTTCCTCAACCGCATCGATGACATCATCGTCTTCGAGCAGCTGACGCAGGAACAGATCATCGAGATGGTCGACCTGATGATCGGGCGGGTGGGCAAGCAGCTCAAGACCAAAGACATGGCCATGGAGCTCACCGACAAGGCCAAGTCGCTGCTGGCCAAGCGCGGATTCGATCCGGTGCTAGGCGCCCGCCCGCTGCGTCGGACCATTCAGCGCGAGATCGAGGACGCACTCTCGGAGAAGATTCTCTTCAACGAGGTCGGTCCCGGCGAGCTGGTCACCGTCGACGTCGAGAACTGGGACGGCGAGAGTGCCGGCGAGGACGCGAAGTTCACCTTCGTCGGCCGTCCGAAGCCCGCACTGGTCGCCGGTGAGGAGCCTGCCGCCGACCTGGCCGCCTCCGCCTCGGAGTAAATCGGTTCTGATCGAACGCCCGGCTGTCGCATTATGCGGCGGCCGGGCGTTCGGCTTTTCGGGGAAGCCTTCCGCGCCGACACGCCGCGTTTGGAGCCCGTATCTCGGGCGATGCGTCAAAAACCGTAGTTTCGCCGCGTCGGTACAGGGGCGCGTCGGTACAGGGGCTCAGAATCCCTTGCTGCGCAGGTAGTTCGCCAGGGTGACGATGGCGTCGGGGTTGCGTGGCCCTTCGACGAGTGCGGCGTAGGGCAGCACGATGAAGTTTTCGTCTCGTACCGCCTGGGTGTGCCGCATCAGCGGTTGCGCCTTGAGCAGGTCGATCTTTGCCTGTGCGGTGTTGTTGGGCCCCACGCCGTAGTCGCAGACGATGATCACCTGCGGGTCTCGCTGGGCCGCGGTTTCCCAGGCGCTGGTGGTCCAACTGTCGTTGAGATCGGAGAATATATTGCGGCCGCCTGCCTTCTCGATGATCTGCTGCGGCGCCGCCGTCCTACCCGACGTGAACGGCTCGGCATCACCGCTGTCATATAGGAAGACACGTACGGGTGCCTGCTCGTGCGGGGCGTGGGACTGCACGTCTTCGATGGTCTGGCGGTATGAGGCGATCAGGTCACGCGCCCGGTCCTGGACCCCGAAGATGATCCCTAAGTTGGTGAGGTCTTCGTAGAGGGCCTCCAGGGGCGCCTTGATTCCGCGTCGCGCGGTGCCGGACTGCCGGCAGGCCTCTGTCAGCTGATAGGGCACCGCCCCGATGGACCGCACCCAATCCGGGGTCAACCCCGAGGTTTCGCTGAATCCGTAATTCCATCCGGCGAAAACGAGATCGGGCCGCGCGGTCTGCACGGCCTCACGGGTAAATCCTTGTCCCAGGTTCGTGGTGGACTCGAATTGTGCCTTCCAGGGCGATGTGCTGATGTCCCGATCCTGCCCGGAGTCCAGAAAGTAGCCTGCCATCCGATCCTGCAGGCCCAGCGCGAATAGCAGCTCGGTAACCCCGGTGTCGTTGCTGACGACCCGGGTTACCGGCACCGGAACCTGGAGAGGCGCACCACAATTGTCGACGGACACGTGATCGGTTGCGGTGCTTGCCTCGTCGATCGTTGCGCAGCTCGTCGTGAGCAGCGCCAGCGCCGCGACCGAGCCGATGAGTGCCTTCATTGCTTCTCCTGTCGTTCTGGTTCGGCGTAAAAGATGACCTGCGGGACGCCGCTGCGTGGATGTGTGATGACGTGGCAGTCGATGCCGAACCACCGGCCGACGGACTCGGCGGTCAGCACCTCGTGCGGTGATCCGGACAGCACCACGTTGCCGTCCGCCATGACATGGATCGTGTCGCAGTACTGTGCCGCCAGGTTCAGGTCGTGTAGTGCGGCGATGACCGTAATGCCTAGCGCGCGGGCAGAATTGAGTATCGAGTACTGATGGCGTACGTCGAGATGGTTGGTCGGCTCGTCGAGTACCAGCACATGTGGCTGTTGGGCCAGGGCACGGGCGATCAATACTCGCTGGCGCTCACCACCCGAAAGTGAACCGAATGTGCGGCCGCTCAGTGCCGTCACGTCCGCGGTCTCGGTGGCCCGTGCGCAGATCTGCCTGTCCAGCTGGGAAGTGCCACGCAGTGAGGCGCCGTGTGGCAGCCTGCCGGTGGCGATCACCTCGGCGGCGGTGAAATCGAAATCCAACGACATGTCCTGTGTCAGCGCCGCCACCTGACGAGCGTTCTCCCGCATGCTGATGGCCCGCACCGATACTCCGTTGACCGCAACGTCGCCGGAAGCGGGAGTCAGCGCACGGTACAGGCAGCGCAGGGTTGTCGACTTACCGCTGCCGTTGGGGCCGACAATGCCGACGAACCCGCCGGCCGCGACATTCAGATGGATATCCGAAATGATCTGCGCGCCGGCGATGCTGACGGACACGTTCCGAAAGGTGACATCCATCAGCCGACCGCCCCCGCGGACATCGCGCGGCGGCGCATCAATCCGACGAAGACCGGAACCCCGACCGCGGCCGTGATCGCACCGAGCGGAAGTTCCTGCGGCGGAATCGCGGTCCGCGCGACAAGGTCAGCGGCCACCAGAAAGCACGCGCCCAGCACCGGCGCCACGATCAAGACACGGCGATGATCCGCGCCGACCAGCAGCCGCGCGGCATGCGGAATGACCAAACCCACGAATCCGACCGCGCCACAGATGGATACAAAGCATCCTGTCATCGCGGCCGACAAGATGAACAGTGCCACCCGGAATCGCCCGGCGTCCAGGCCCAGCGACGCGCTCACCTCGTCGCCCATGGCAAGGGCGTTGAGCTGGCGGGCAAGCCCGCCAGCGCAGAGGATTCCGATCACGGTCGCGGCAAGTGCCACCGGTACCTTGTCCCAGGACGACGCGCCCAGGCTGCCCAGCAGCCAGAACATGACGCTGCGGGCGGCCTCTCCGTTCGGGGCCAAGAACACCAGGACCGTGGTCACCGCGGACAACCCGTAACCGACCGCTGTGCCTACCAGGACCAGTCGCAGTGGTACCAATCCCTGTGGTGTGCGCGCGATCTGGTAGACGACGGCGGTAGCGGCGAGCGCGCCCAGGGACGCCGACAATGAGAGCGCATAGGTGCCCAGGGTACCGAGCACGCCGTAGACAACCACTGCGGTCGCGCCCACCGAGGCGCCCGAGGAGATTCCGAGAACGTACGGATCGGCGAGGGCGTTGCGGACCATTGCCTGCACGATCACGCCCACCACGCTGAGTCCGGCGCCGACAAGGACCGCCAGCAGCACCCGCGGCAGCCTGGATTCGACCACGATCCGATAGTTCGCGGCGTCGACGGCGGGCACCGAGCCTCCGCTCGCGCCGGCCCACAAGAAATGCAGACAGTCGCGCCAGGGCACGTCGGCGGTGCCGAAGGCGAGTGCGGTCACCGTCAGTAGCACCAGCGCCGCCAGTCCGCCGAGCACCGCAAGGATCAGGGACCGTGTGTGCTGTGCTGTGGGCATCGACATTCCTGCGTCGTCGGGTTGCCGCACCAAGACATGACGGATACGCGAAAGAGCGCTATCCGCCAGGCGGTCCCTCGGCACCGGCGAATGACCGCACCTGGTGGTACGGCCGCGGTGGCAGGTCTTCGGACTCGTGGACACGAGGCGTCGCACGCCTCACCTACCAGCGGCTGCTTCCCGGGCCTGGGCCCAGTGCAATACGTGCCGCCGTCGTTTCCACTCACCGCTGCGGGGCAGCTCCGGATTCACACCGGATTCCCTCTTGCGATCCCCGGAAGCATTCCTCGGTGCTTCGGAGAAACCAACGCGGCGCCAAAACTATCACTCGAACGCGCAGACCAGGCGCGTCGACTAAGCTCAAGGCGTCCTTCGACAAGACGGGAACCTGGTGTGATTCCAGGACGGTCGCGCCACTGTGAAAGTCAGACCCCGCTGTCGAGCAGAACAGATCGGGACGCGGTATCCCGAAAAGGAGCAACATGGCACACACAACGTCCGTCAGCCGCCCGGTTGCGGTGTCTATCCCTCAGGCCGCGCTGTGGCTGAGCCTGACCACTCTCTTCGGGCTGCTGGCCTACTACTTCATCGGCATCGACCAGGGTGCGGTATCGATCTTCGGTAGCGATATGCACGTTCACGAGTTCGTGCACGATGCGCGTCACCTGCTGGGCTTCCCCTGCCACTGACGGCCAGGGCGAGCGAACCTCATGGAAAAGTCAATAATCCTGCGCGGCTTGGGCTTCGGCGCAGTTGGTGGGCTGTTGTCTTTCATCTTCGGATGGATATTCGTCGAGCCCGTCATCAATAGGGCGATCGCTTACGAAGACGGGCGGGGCGAGGTGCAGGCCGCGCTTGACGCGGCGGCCGGAGTCCACGTCCATCACGAGGGCGCGGAACTGTTCAGCCGGTTCGCGCAGGCCAATGCGGGCCTGGCCCTTGGGGTCATCGGATTCGGAATCGCGATGGGCGCACTGTTCTCGGTGGCCTACGTGGTGGCGATCGGACGGGTGGGCAACCTGAGCCCGCGTGCGTTGGCGCTCTCGGTGGCCGGTGGCCTGTTTCTGGTGCTGTACGTGGTGCCGTTCCTGAAGTTTCCGGCCAACCCGCCGGCGGCAAGTGCCGAAGGCACCATCAAGGAGCGCACCGGATACTTCGTGCTGATGATCCTGGTCGCGGCCATCGCGTTGGCGGCGGCGCTGTGGGTCGGCCGGAAACTCACCGCACGGATGGACACCTGGTCGGCCACGTTGCTGGCGGCCGCGGTGTTCGTGGTGCTGGTGGGACTCGTCATGGCAATCACGCCCGGATTTGTCGAGGCGCCGCAACCACTGCTGGACGCCGACGGGAAGATCGTCTATCCGGGATTCCCGGCACACGACCTCTACCTGTTCCGGCTGTATTCGTTCACCACCCAGGCAATCATGTGGGCCACCATCGGTATCGGCTTCGCGACGGTGATCTCGCGTAAGCCTGTCGACACCCCGGCTGCCGTTTAGCTCGCCGGAGGTGCCGGGCGCTCATGGAGTCTGCTGGTGTTCGCGCAAGCGCTCATGGAGTCGGATGGTCTTCGCGCAAGCGCTCATCCCAGCTTCTTGAAGACGCCCTTGGCCAGGCCGATGACCCATCCGGCCGCGCCAGGGCCGAAGGCGCGATCCCAATTGAGTTGGAAGCTGACCACATACGGTTGCCGGGTGCGGTCCTCGGCGTACCAGCTGAAGGTCAGGTCACCGGGTAGGTTGCCGCCCTTGGCGCCGATGTAGCGCCAGTTTTCGCTGTGCAGATCGATGCCGGGTTCCGCGGCCAGGATGTCACGTACCGGTGCTGCCGGGCCGACGGCGACCTTCTGCAAGGCCGCGTGCACACGGCAGATGTCTTCGGCGCTGCCGTACCACTCGATGCCGTATTTGGATGCGGGCGTGGTGGTCCGGTCCGGGTCCAGCTTGTAGTCGTGCGTGTCGGCTTCGGCGAGCATGCGGCCGCGCTGCTCGGGTGTCGTGGCGTCCTTCCACTGTTGACGCACATCGGGGATGCCCCAGCCGATATTGAACAGCTCGTGCATGGTGGGGAACGGAGTCATCGATGCGGGGTCATGATGCCCGGCATCGGCGAGAGCCTTCTCGATCGCGTGGCGGCCGACACGGTTGATCAACATGTCGGTGCCCATGTTGTCGCTCACCGAGATCATCTTCTGGGCGGCGGTACGTACCGACACCGTCGATCCCGTCGGGAGTTTGTCCATCGAGCTGCCGAGCGCCTTGCCGCGGTCGGTGACGGTCAGCTGGTCATCCCATCTGAGTGTGCCGGCGTTGATCGCGGTTCCCGCGGCCAACAGCACGTAAAGCTTGAAGACCGAAGCCAGGGGCATCGCTTGGGACGTGTTGGTTCCGGCGATCTGCTGGCATTGCCCGTCGACGATCTTGGAGGCCCGGTAGGAGTACCGGCCGCCGGACGCCGATAACGCGGCATCCACATCGGACCAGTTGGCAATGGTCGGTGGCTGCTGGTACGGCACCAGCCGGTCCACATCGCCCTTGTCATTGGTGCGTAGTCCGATGTCCACATTGGCGCCGTAGGGCGCGATCAAGTGGACGGTGGAGCTGTTCGCCCCGAGATCCACCGAGCTGACCTTGTAAGGACGGTCGACCCACAGCTTGGTCATGATCTCGGTGTAGTCGTCGACCTTGTTGGCGGCGGCCATCGTCGCCACACCCTGCTTGCCGATCGGCCAGTTCGAGTTGAGCATGTCGATCAGCTGTTGCGACCGCAGGCCCGGCGGCGTGCTGGTATCGACATCACCGTGGGGTACCTGGCGCAGCTTGATGCCGCACCCCGCCGTGCCACCCAGTGCCAGAGTCACCGCGGCCACCGTGCACACGGAAACGGCGCGCGTCATACGCGCGCGTAGCGAACCCTCGTTCACGCCTTGGCGGCGGCCCCGGTCACGTCGAGCACAACCTCGAACTCCAACAGGTGAGCGCCCGTGGCCACGGGTTTGGCCTGCTGGCCGGCGTGTGCTTCGACCGCCGGACCGGTGGCCCAGGCCTGGAAGGCCTCCTCGGACTCCCACTGGGTGACCACGAAGTACCGGTCCTCGCCCTTCACGGGGCGAAGTAGCTGAAAGCCCAGGAATCCGGGCTGGTTCTCCACAGCCCCGGCCCGGTGAGCGAACCGCTTCTCCAGCTCCGGACCTGCACCTTCGGGGATCTCGATTGCGTTGATCTTCACCACGGACATGGGACAAGGCTACCGGTCCGGCGAAGTGATGGAGGCAGGCATCATGAGTGGCATGCAGCGCGACCACATCACCGATCACGGCGGGCATGCCGACGGCCCCACGCTGGTGCTGGTGCATGGGCTGATGGGCCGGGGCACCACCTGGTCGCGGCAACTACCGTGGCTACGTGGCCTCGGCCGCGTCTACACCTACGACGCACCGTGGCATCGCGGTGGTGACGTCCGTGATGCACAACCGGTTTCGACGGAGCGCTACGTGGACGCGCTGGCCGAGGCGGTGCGGTCGGTGGGTGCACCGGTGGTGCTCATCGGGCACTCGATGGGTGGGTTGCACTCGTGGTGCCTGGCCGCGCAGCGCCCCGATCTGGTGTCCGCCCTGGTGGTTGAGGATATGGCGCCGGATTTCGTGGGCGGGACGACCGGCCCGTGGGAGCCCTGGCTGTATTCGTGGCCGGAGGTCTTCACCTCCGCCGGGGAATTCACCGCGCGCTTCGGCGAGATCGCGGGCCGCTACTTCCGGGAGGCGTTCGATCGCGTTGACGATGGCTGGAGGCTGCACGGGCCCATCGAGGAATGGATATCCACGGCCGCCGAGTGGGGAGTTCGCGACTTCTGGGACCAGTGGCGAGCGGTTCAGTGCCCGGCGCTGCTGCTGGAGGCCGACGACACGGTGACCCCGGCCGGGCAGATGCAGAAAATGTCCGAAATAGGGCGGCGAACAACGTATTTCAAGATCGCCGGCTCGGGACATCTGATGCACGACGATTCACCGAAGCTTTACCGCAGCGCCGTCTCCGACTTCCTCGCGGCGCCGGGTGCGCCAGGGGCGTCGGTCGTAGCCTGAAGCGATGAGCCCGCTGACCCGCCGCCGCCTGCTCACGTCGGCGGCGGGCACCGCGGCGTTCAGTGCCGCCGTCTCGCTCATGCCCGCCAACCTCCAGCGTGTCCTGGCCCAGCCGGCACCCAGAAGCGGTTCGCTCAGGGACGTCGAGCACGTGGTGGTCCTCATGATGGAGAACCGGTCCTTCGATCATTACTTCGGCACCCTGTCCGGTGTCAGGGGCTTTGACGACCCGACCGCCGTCACCCTCTCGACAGGTAAATCCGTCTTCCATCAGCCCGACCCGCAGAACCCCGACGGTTACTTGCTGCCCTTCCACCTCGACACCGCGGTGAACAGCGTGCAGAAGATCCCCACGACCAGTCACGCCTGGTCGGTGCAGCACGACTCGTGGAACCACGGGAAGATGGACAACTGGATGGCTGCTCATCGCAAGGCCGACGGTGAGCATTACCCGTATGTGATGGGCTATTACGAGCGGGCGGACATTCCCTTTCATTTCGCGCTCGCCGAGGCGTTCACCGTCTGCGACAACTTTCACTCCTCGGTGATGGGGCCCACCTGGCCCAACCGGATGATGTGGATGACCGGCACCATCGATCCCGACGCCGCGCACGGCGGCCCGATCATCCGGAATACCCCCGTGTCCGGTGGCTATGGCTGGACCACCTACGCCGAACGGCTGGAGGCCGCCGGTGTGAGTTGGCGCGTGTATGCCGAAGAGGACGACTACGGCGGCTGCAATGTGTTGAAGCTATTCAGCCGCTTTCAGCGGAGTAGACCCGGGGAACCCTTATACGACAAGGGGATAGCCCCCGTACGTGCCACGCAGTTCGAAGACGACGCGCGAGCGGGAAGATTGCCCGCGGTGTCCTGGCTCATCATGACGAGCACCGCGAGTGAACATCCGGACTATCGGCCGGCCGATGGCGCGGCGTACATCGCGAGCAAGATTGACGCGATCGCCGCCAACCCCGAGGTGTGGGCCAAGACGGTATTCATCCTCAACTACGACGAGAACGATGGCCTGTTCGACCACGTGGTGCCGCCGACGCCGCCGCCCGGTACTCCCGGAGAGTGGGTCAAGGGTGTGCCGATAGGCGGCGGATTCCGGGTGCCGGCCATCGTGATTTCGCCGTGGTCGGTCGGCGGGTGGGTGGCCGGCGAGTCCTTTGACCACACCTCGGTACTGCGATTCCTTGAAGAGTTCACGGGTGTGCGCGAGCCGAACATCTCGGGGTGGAGGCGCAAAACATTTGGGAATCTGCTCTCGGCCTTCGGGTTCGACAGCCCGGTGCGGCCGGCGCCGGAGTTGCCGGACACCGCTGCGGTGGTTGCGGCCGCCGATCGTACGGACACCCGGCCGCCGCCGGTGATACCGCCAGCGCCGCAGACCAGCCCGGTTCAAGAACCGGGCTCGCGTCCGCGGCGGTACCCACGCCGCTAGTAGCGCGTCCGGATGGCTTCCATTTCATGCCGTTGCCGCTCCAGATCGCGATCCTCGGCGAACGTGCCACCCATCGGCGCGGCAATCCGGAACTGATCGAGATGAATCCGGAATGTCTTGTTGCGCCGGGCGATCCAGCTGAGTGCGATCGCCAGGGCGAAGGGCGACAACATGACGAGGGTGGCGGCGATAATGGCCATGGCGCTCATTGTGTTCGGATAAATATCGCGCCAACAGTGGCGGAATTGACGACCTTCGATAATATTCAGCCATGTTGCGTTCGGTTGCCGCGCTGGTGCTCGATCGGGTGGCCGTATTCGAGTTCGGCGTCATCTGCGAGGTGTTCGGTATCGACCGCGCTCGAGACGGCGTCCCGAACTTCGACTTCCGGGTGTGCGGCGTGGAACCCGGCGTGCCTTTGCGGACCACCGTCGGAGCGTCATTGATCCCCGATCACGGACTTGAGGGTCTGGCCGATGCGGATCTGGTTGCGCTTCCGGCACGTCCGTTCACCGAGGGCTATCCGCAGGAGGCGCTTGACGCGGTGCGGGCCGCCTCGGAGCGGGGCGCGACCATCCTGACCGTCTGCTCGGGCGCCTTCATCGCCGGTGCGGCCGGCCTGTTGGACGGTCGGCGCTGCACCACGCATTGGATGTACACCGACACACTGGCTCGCCAATACCCAACGGCGACAGTGGATCGGGACGTGCTGTTCGTGGACGACGGTGATCTGATCACCAGCGCCGGGACCGCTGCGGGCATCGATGCCTGTCTGCATTTGGTGCGTCGTGAGCTGGGCAGCGAGATCACCAACAGGATCGCGCGCCGCATGGTGGTGCCGCCCCAACGTGCCGGTGGTCAGCGTCAATTCATCCCGCAGCCGGTTCCTGACATGGTGGCCGATGGATTCGGAGAATTGTGCGACTGGCTGATCGAGAATATCGACCAGTCCCATACGGTGGCGGAACTTGCGGCGCGCGTGCATATGTCGACCCGCACATTTGCGCGCAAGTTCACCGATCAGACCGGTGTGACGCCGATGCGCTGGATCATCGACCAGCGGGTGCTGCGGGCCCGCCGGCTGCTGGAGGAGACGGGCCTGGACATCGATACCGTGGCGGCGCGCAGCGGTTTTGGCACCGCGATCTTGTTGCGCCATCACTTCCGGCGCGGTGTGGGCATCACGCCCACCGATTACCGCAAGGCCTTTGCGGTAGCCGCGCGCTAGCCGCCCTCGCCGGCCAGCGCGAACCGGCCGTCTGCCGTCTGTTCCACCAGCCCGTCGACCAGAAGCGAATCCAGCGCCCGGTCACGCTGCGTGATATCGGAGAGCCACGCCACGTCGAGTTGGGCCCTCGTCACCGGAATGCTGCTGCCGCGCAGAACATCCAGTAGCCGCCCACGCACCTGACGATCGGTACCGGCGTATTTCTGTACGGGGCGTGCCGGGGCATCCAGCGGGGGCTGGCCCGCCTCATGCCATGCGCAAGAGCTCAGCGGACACATCGGGCATTGCGGGGTGCGGGCCGTGCATACCAGGGCGCCCAACTCCATGAGTGCCGCCGAAAAGCGGGCACCGTTCTCTGTTGGTAATAGTGCCTCGGCGTCGCGCAGGTCGCGTGCCGAGGGCGCCGAGTCGGCGACGCCGTGCACCACCCTTGCGATGACGCGGCGAACATTGGTGTCCACCACAGGAACTCGCTGTCCGTATCCGAAACAGGCGATGGCGCGAGCCGTATAAGCGCCGACGCCGGGGAGTGTCAAGAGGGTCTCTACGTCGCCGGGCACCTGGTCGTCGTAGTCGCGGGCCAGTACCGTCGCGCACTCGTGCAGACGCATGGCGCGGCGGGGATAGCCGAGCTTTCCCCATGCGCGTAAGACCTCTGCCACAGAGGTTTTCGCCATCGCGGACGGAACCGGCCACCGCGCTACCCATTCGCGCCACACCGGCTCGACCCGGGACACGGGCGTTTGCTGCAGCATCACCTCGCTGATGAGGATGTGCCACGGTGTCGCCTCGGGCCGGCGCCACGGCAGATCCCGTTCGGCAACATCGAACCAGCCCAAAAGTTCCTCAGGGCACAATGTCGGGTATGGCATCTGATCCGAAGTCCGCCTGGAAGGCACTCAAAGAGGGTAACCAGCGTTTTGTCGGGGGTTTTCCGCAGCATCCGAGTCAGAGCGTTACGCGGCGGGCGGAGTTGGCCAATGGTCAGAACCCGCAGGTCATGTTGTTCGGGTGCTCGGATAGCCGGGTGGCTGCGGAGATCATTTTCGATCAGGGTCTGGGCGATATGTTCATCGTGCGTACTGCCGGTCAGGTGATCGACTCGGCTGTGCTCGGTTCTATTGAGTATGCGGTGGCGGTTTTGGGGGTGCCGTTGATCGCGATCTTGGGTCATGACTCCTGTGGTGCGGTGGGGGCCACGCTCGATGCGCTGGATACCGGTGAGGTTCCGGGTGGATATATCCGGGATTTGGTGGTGCGGGTGATGCCCTCGATCCTGGGCGGGCGCAAGGACGGGTTGTCGCGGGTCGATGAGTTCGAGGCCCGTCATGTCGAGGAGACCGGCACCAAGTTGTTGCAGCGTTCGCAGGTGGTGGCTGATGCGGTCAAGGCCAAGAAGCTGGCCATTGTGTATCTGACCTACAAACTGGCCGACGGACGCGTCGTGCTCCACGGCCACGTCGGCGATATCGGCGAGTAGAGATATAAAACCCCAGGTCAAGGCGCTTTCGGCAAACATCACATGGCATCTTGACGCCTGTGATGGGAGAATTAGAACGAATGCAGATTTCTCTGGGGGAGGGATGGGTAGTTCGGTGTGTACGTTGCTGCCACGCGGGGGTGGCGACTGATGAGCCGCGACACGGGTCGCAGGCGGCCAAAACACGCACTACCTAAATCGAATAAGCGCTGGTCAGTTAGTAAAACCGCGGCCGCGCGGACCATTTTCGCGCTGCTGGCCTGCGGCAGTTTGGTAGTAACCGGTGCGGGCTGGCAGGTCTTCTACAAGGCGTTCAGTCATGTGCCCACCTCCGGAGCGGAGGCCGAGGGCGGCAAGTCCAGCGACGGCTCCATGAACATGCTGCTGATCGGTCTGGACTCGCGGAAGGACCAAGACGGCAACGACCTGCCCAGGGCGGTCCTGAACCAGCTGCACGCGGGCGATTCGGATGCCGGTGGCTACAACACCAACACCCTGATCCTGGTGCACGTGGGCGCGGACAACAAGGTCACCGCGTTCTCGATCCCTCGTGATGACTGGGTGCCCGCAGAAGGCATACCCGGCTACAAGCACATCAAGATCAAGGAAGCCTATGGCCTCACCAAGGCCAATGAGGCGGACAAGCTCGTCAACGAGGGCATCACCGACCAAGCGACGCTGGAGCAGCAGAGCCGTGAGGCCGGTCGGCGCGCCACGCTCAATGCCGTACACCGGCTGACCGGTCAGCCCATCGATTACTTCGCAGAGGTCAACCTGGTCGGCTTCTATGACCTGGCTTCCGAGCTCGGCGGCATCACCGTCTGCCTGAACAACGCCGTCTACGACAGCTACTCGGGTGCCAACTTCCCCGCCGGGGAACAGACCCTCAACGCCTCCCAGGCCCTGGCGTTTGTACGTCAGCGTCATGGGCTGGAAAACGGCGATCTGGACCGCACCCACCGTCAGCAGGCGTTTCTGATCTCGGTGATGCAGCAGCTCCGCAATGCGGGCACCCTTACCGACATCACCAAGCTGAACGGGCTGATGAACGTCGTCCACAAGGATGTCGTGCTTTCGAAGGGCTGGACCGAGAAGCAGTTCCAGCGCCTCGGGCAGATCGCCGACGGCAACGTGAACTTCCAGACGCTGCCCGTGGTGCGATACGACAACATCAACGGTGCGGACGTCAATATCGTGGACCCGGTAGCGATTCGGGCCAAGGTGGCAGCCGCGTTCAAGGGCGAGGACGCCGCCCCCGCCTCCGCCGCGACGACACCAACCAGCACCGTCGATGTCGTGAACGCCACCTCTACATCCGGCCTGGCATCGACGGTGTCATCTGCACTGGTCAGCCGTGGTTATACCAAGGGCGATGTGCGGGATCCGCTGAGTGGCGAATCAACCGGCACCGCCATCGATTACGGTGTCGGCGCCGACGCGGATGCCAAGGCGATGTCCACCATGTTGGGTATCGAGACAGAGCCCGTCGCGGATCCCACGTTGGCGCCCGGACGAATTCGCGTCATGTTGGGCACCGGGTACTCCGCGCCCAGTGACGTCCTGAGCGCTGAGGACAGCGGGACCGCGAGCTCGATGTCCAGCTCGTCCAGTTCGGGGGCGTCCGGAGACTATGCGCCGCCGGACTCGGGAAAGCCCGTGGTCAGCAGCAACAGCGGCGTCCCTTGCGTGAACTAGCCCGGACGACCTTAAAGCACGCTCCGGTAGCCCCCCCAAAAAATAGCCCCAATAGCCCCCAAATAGCACTGTGACGTGTGTGTAGCTCGCCGACACGCCGAGCGAGGTCGGCCATCCCAAAGTGACCTGCGCTTACCGTTGAATCGTGATGGACATGCACCCTTCAGGCCCGCTGCCTTCTGAGATCTATTGGCGGCGCCGCGCGCTCGCGATCGGCGTGGTGGTGGTCGTGGTCGCCATCGTTGCGGCGGTGATCTTCGCGTTGGTCGGCGGCAGTGCCGGAGCCGATACAAAGGCTGCCGAGAAGCCCGCCGAATCCGCCGCCCCCGCCGGCAAGCCGGTCATCTTGCCGCCCAATGAGATCAACAAGCCCGCCGACAAACCAGCGGAGGCTCCGGTTCATGACGGGCCGCCGATCGCCAAGCCGGAGTTGGTGCCGCCGGTGGCGCTGAACCCCGGGGACGACTGCCCCGACGCGACGCTCGCGGTGAAGGCCTCGACCGACAAGCCCAGCTACCTGGCGGGTGAGCAGCCCAAGTTCACCATGGTGGTCACCAATATCGGCCTGGTGCAATGCAAGCGCGATGTGGGGGCAGCGGTGTTGGCCGCCTCCGTCTTCAGCGTGGACAACAAGCGGATCTGGGCGAACTTGGACTGCGCTCCGTCACAGGAATCGTCGATCAAGAGCTTCAATCCCGGTGAGCAGGTGACCACCGAGGTCACCTGGACCGGAATGGGTTCCGCACCCAACTGCCCGCTGCCACGCCCGGCAATCGGCCCGGGAACTTATTCGTTGGTGGTGCAGCTTGGTGACCTACGCAGTGCACCAGTGCCTTTCATCATCGGCGAGAAGCCGGCCGACGCGCCGCCGCCGGCAGGGCCACCGGCCTAGCCGGTCTGCTCGGTAAGCGTCGACTCGGCAAGCCGGGACAGGCCCTCACGGATGTGTCGGGCCCACATCGCCCCGATGCCTTCCACCGACTGCAGATCGGTCGCGCTGGCGGCCAATAGTCCTTGCAAGGACCCGAATGCCCGCACCAGCCTGTCGATGTGCGCAAACTGAAGCCGCGGGATGTGTGTCATGGCCCGGTAGCCACGGGAGCTCATGGCGGTGTCCTGGGCTTCGACGGTGGACGGGTATCCGAACGTACGCGAGAGCACCGTGAGGTCCAGCAGGTCGGTGTCGGAGAGCGCGTCCAGATCCTCCAGTGTCGAGGCGATCTGCGCTTGTGTAGGTGGTTCGGGATTGGCGTGATAGTCCCTGACCAGTAACTCACGTTCGGTGTCGTTATCGCCGACCAGCTCGCCGATCTGTAGCTTGAGCTGGCGACCGTCTGTGCCGAGCTCGATGACATCGAGCTCGATGTCCTGGCTGATCCGGCGCACCAGCTCCAGACGTTGCGCCACCGTCATGACGTCGCGCAGCGTCACGAAGTCTTCGATCTCGGCGGTGGACAGCGACGAGGTCACCTCGTCCAGCCGGGTTTTGTAGCGCTCGAGGGTCGAGACCGCCTGGTTTACCCGTGACATAACCGTGGCCGAATCCATGACGACGTGGCGGATTCCGGCGGTGTACACGCTCACGATGTTCATCGAATGGCTCACAGACACAACGGGATAGTCCGTCTGTATGGCGGTGCGTTCCGCGGAGCGGTGCCGGGTGCCGGATTCGTCCGTCGGAATGGACGGATCGGGCACCAGCTGCACATTGGCGCGCACGATGCGCGAGCCATCCGTGGACAACACCACGGCGCCGTCCATCTTCGACAGTTCGCGAAGCCGGGTGGGAGCGAACGCGACGTCCAGCGAGAAGCCGCCGTCGCAGATGCTCTCCACCTTGTCGTCGTAGCCGAGCACGATCAGCGCCCCGGTGCGACCACGAAGAATGCGTTCCAGGCCGTCGCGCAGGGGTGTGCCCGGCGCCAATCGGGCCAGGGTTTCCCGCATTCGTGCGTTGGCTTCCGCGTTGTCCATCATGCCCCTCCTCTCCAGGCTCGGTTCGCCGCAGTTAGATTACGTGGTCATGTCGACGTGGATGAGCCGCTCGGGCGAAGACCGGCAGCACCGGATGTTGCCCGAGGGGCTAGAGCCGGTTAGTCGCGGCCCACAAGCGCCCGCTCCGGGCCTGGAGTTGAACCCGGGTTGGCCGCGCAGGTTCAGTCATCCAGGCACCGACGCAGACCTATGGGGCACGCGGTTCTTTGCCGGTGCGGGTGCCGCAGTGACCGGTCAGTTTGAGGTGCTGCCCGAACTCGAGGGTGGGCCGGGCGTCATTCACGGCGGTGTGATGGCTGCGATTTTCGATGAGTTGCAGGGCATTTTAGGCATCGTCACTCAATTGATTGCTGTAACAGCACATTTGGAGATCGACTATCGCAAGCCGATTCCGGTTGGTTCGACGGTGGATTTGGCCGCCGCCGTCGAAGGCCGGACCGGACGTAAGCTCTACACCACTGCGAGCGCGCATATCGATGGAGAACTGGTGGCCAGCTCGCAGGGCATCTTCGTGATCATCGATCCGGACGCCCACTATGGCGAGGGTGCTTCACGGACCCTGGGTATCAGTCCGTAAATTGTTGCGCCAAGCGCAGATTTGGGCGCTTTTCCGGTTCGATCTTGCGTGCTTCGGAGAGCACTTCGAGGGCCCTGCCCACCGTCGGGCAACGCAGCAGGTGCATACCGGCGGGGTGCAGGTCGTCGCCTTCGGGGGGAATCACCGCGTGCGTGTAGCCGAGCCGGGCGGCCTCGGAGATGCGCTTGCCCACGGCGGCGGTGCGGCGGATATCGCCCGCCAGCCCAACCTCGCCGATGAAAACCATATTGGCGGGTAACGCTATATCGGTGTACGCGGATGCCACTGCCATCAGAATGGCTAGATCGGCCGACGGGTCGGTCATGCGCATGCCGCCCACTGTCGCCATGTAGATATCGTTGTTTCCCAAGGGAAGTCGCCCATGCCGTTCCAGCACGGCGGTGACCATCGCCGAGCGTGCGTGATCGAGGCCGCTCACCGCACGCCGGGGTGATGGGTTGGTCGACGTGGTGACAAGGGATTGCACCTCACCGAGCAGTGGCCGCTTGCCGTCGAGGGTGACTGTCACCGCGGTACCGGCCGCCGCCTTCTCGCGATGCTCCAGAAAAAGCCCAGAGGGGTCGGAAACACACTCGATTCCCTTGTCCCGTAGCTGAAAGCAACCGACTTCGTCCGCGGCACCGAATCGATTCTTGATACCGCGCACCATCCGCAACGCGGAATGTTTGTCGCCCTCGAAATGCAACACCACATCGACGAGATGTTCCAGTGACCGCGGGCCGGCGATTGCGCCGTCCTTGGTGACATGCCCGACCAACACCATTGCCACACCCGACGACTTGGCGGCCATGGTCAGTGCCGTAGTCACCGCGCGCACCTGAGTCACACCGCCGGTTACGCCGTCGGCGTCGGTCGTGGACATGGTCTGTACCGAATCAATAATCGCCAGTGTGGGTTTGACTGCCTCGATGTGTCCGAGCACGCTGTGCAGGTCCGATTCCGAAGCCAGGTAGACCTCGTCGTGCACGCAGCCGGTGCGTTCGGCCCGCAACCGGACCTGAGCCGCGGACTCCTCACCGCTGATGTACAGGGCTCGCCCGCCGGAGGCGGCCCATTGATGGACGACCTTCAACAGCAGGGTTGACTTCCCGACTCCCGGCTCGCCGGCGAGCAGATTGACCGAGCCGGGGATGAGGCCGCCACCGAGCACTCTGTCCAGCTCGGAGACGCCGGTGGGCTGATGCCGGGTGGTATCGGTCGCGATGCTGGTGATCGGCACCGCCGCCGAGGCTGGCGCTACCGCGCGAACCGCGCCCAGACCGCCGATGGAGGACAACACCGCGGTTTCGCTGACGCTGCCCCAGGTGCCGCAGTCGGGGCAGCGACCAACCCATTTGGCGGTGGTGTGCTGACATTCCGAACAGCGATATTGCGCGCGGGGTTTGGCCACACCGCGACGTTAGCCGTCGGGTGTGACAAGTCGAGTCAACCTACCGCCGTGTTCAGTCGGGAGGCAGCGGGACGATGCGGTCCTGGCAGTTCACGGTCTTCTCGCCGTCGTTGGACAGCACGGTTTGTCCGTCCACCAGAATCCGGCAGTAGATGTGTCCGGAACCCCAGATGGCCGTCACCTGCTTGACGGTGTCCTTGTATGGCCAGGCCACCGTCACCGACCACGGCAACTTAACGTCGTTGACGGCCTGGGGCGTCCCGGAGTAGTCGCCGTAACTGATGGTGCCGGCCTCGGGTGTCTTGCCTGCCGCCCACACCAGGTAGGTCACCTTGGGAGGTGCGGCCTGGGCGGTCGCGGGAAGGACCAGACTCATGACTGCGGTCGCCGCAGTTGCCGCCGCCAACGTTCGCTTCACGGTGTCCTCCCGGTTCTCGGCTTTGCGCCGGAAGTTATCACGCAGGGGTGGGCAAAGGGGCTGAATCGTCACACCGTGGGAGTCAGGGATTGCGGCTGCATGGGTCGCCGTCCACCTTGCTCAATATCCCGACCACCGAGCCGGAGTTGCCGCGCTGGCAATGTTCCCGGGGCACACCATCGGTGGCGTAGCTGCAGGTGGCCAGATCCACCCGGTCGTCCTCGTCGACCACCTGCCCGTCGATGAGAATCTGGCAGTAGATGCGCGGACCATCTCCGGTGTTGTACCCGGTGACGTTGATGAGTGGATGTTTGGTGTCATCGGTCCACGTGATGTCCTTGCCCCACGGCAACTGTGGGTTCATCGCGCCACGGCGGGCACCATCGGCATCGTTGTAGCCGATGGTTGCCGCGACCAACGGGCCGTATTCTGCCCAGACCCGGTACGTCACGGTGCGGGGCACCGCGTGGGCGACCGGGGCACTGAGCATCGCGCCGATCGTGGCCACCGCCACCACGCAGGTGAAGAGCCGTTTCATGGGCGCAAGCTAGCACGAAAAACGCGAGGGCCCGGGACGGCAGATCGCCGTTCCAGGCCCTCGCGATACGACTGTGCTAGTGCTCGCCACCCTCGTGGCCGCCGCCGTCGATGGTGTGCTGGCGGGGGGCGTTGGGCCCCGCGTCGATAGGCACCGCGACGGTGACCTCTCCGGCCTTCTCGAACGTGAACGTGAACCGGTAGGTCAGTCCGTCGGCCAGATCCTTGGTCAGTGTCAGCTGTGCCTTGCCGTGCTTGATCGCCGGATCAGAAGAGGCCTGCGGCTTGGCTTCTGGCGCCGGGGTCACGGCCGTGGTGATCTCCGTGCTGCCGGCTTCCGGAGCGGCGGTCTCAGGGGCCTTCGCCTCGGCGGGAGGCTCCTGGCCCTCGGCCGAGCCGACGAACAAACGCCCGGTGGCGGGGATGTCGCTGTCACCGCTCAGCGTGACCTTGCCGATCTCGTCGGGCGAGGTGATGGAGGTGAGCTTGTCGCTGATATCCGCGGATTCATTCGCGATGACCAGAACCAGCTCTGCCTTCTGTCCGGCACGCTGCTTGACCGGGTCGGAATTTCCGACGAGGTGAATGTTGCGCAGTGCCAGCTTGCCGAGGTTGGCACTGCCACCGTTGATCGCCGACGACTGGTTCGCGGTCTGCGAGATCTGGCCGGCACCGCAGCCGGTCAGAGCAGTCGCCAACACGGCGGCGCCGAGAAGTGTCGTAACGCGAGTGGTGCTGCGCCGGGACCGGGTGCGAAACACAGGCATCTCCCTGATTCGAAGCGGCTCCGGACGGGTCCGGAAACCACCTGCGGCCGATATGTCCTATAGACAGTAGTAGGTCCCTCGCCTCGACTAAAACAGTGGGGCACCCGGGACGAGCGGCGTGCCCGAAGACGCTCCGGATAAGGCCGCGTCCGGTGTCCCAGTCTGCCGTCGGGCAACCGATGTGACCTGGATTACCGCTCGTGGGGACTGGTTTATGGGCTCTCCGGCAGGGCTCGCGAGGGTTGCCGGATGCACGAAAAAGTCACCATGTCAACCCCGGGGGTTCACCTGGAGTGCCCCTGACCTGCACCGTTGGTGAGCACGTCGAGATACGCCGTGTTAGAATTGGGTATCGAAAGGGGCACGAAACAAGATGATATTTAAGGTCGGAGACACCGTTGTCTATCCACATCACGGTGCAGCGCTGATCGAAGCGATCGAGACCCGAACCATCAAAGGCGAGCAGAAAGAGTATCTCGTCCTGAAGGTTGCCCAAGGCGATTTGACGGTGCGTGTCCCTGCGGAAAATGCCGAATATGTCGGTGTCCGTGACGTGGTGGGACGCGAAGGTCTGGACACGGTGTTCCAGGTGCTGCGCGCGCCGCACACCGAAGAACCGACCAACTGGTCCCGTCGTTTCAAGGCCAATCAGGAGAAGCTGGCCTCCGGTGACGTGAAGAAGGTCGCCGAGGTTGTGCGCGACCTGTGGCGTCGCGAGCAGGAACGTGGTCTGTCCGCGGGCGAGAAGCGCATGCTGGCCAAGGCCCGTCAGATCCTGGTCGGCGAGCTCGCGCTTGCGGAGAACACCAACGCGGCCAAGGCCGACACCATCCTCGACGAGGTGCTCGCAGCTGCCTCGTAGGACCGCGGCGATCGTTCCGGCCGCCGGTCTCGGTGTGCGGCTGGGTGCAAATACCCCGAAGGCCTTCGTGAGTGTCGGCGGCCGGACCATGCTTCAGCGTTGTGTGGACGGCCTGCTCGCATCCGGGGCCGTGGACGAGGTAGTGGTCGTGGTCGGTGCCGATCAGCTCGAGAGGGCCGCTGCCCTGGTGGGCTCCGGGGCCACCGTTGTGCAGGGCGGTGCCGAGCGCACCGACTCGGTGCGGGCCGGTTTGGCCGCCGTGGATGCGGCCGACTGGATTCTGGTTCACGATGCCGCGCGTCCGTTGACCCCTCCGGACATGATCGCCCGCATCGTCGCAGAGCTGCGTACGGGCCGCGGCGCTGTCATTCCGGCGGTTGCCGTCGCGGACACCATCAAATCGATCGACGTTCACGGTGACGTGATCGGCACTCCCGACCGGGCGGGCCTGCGCGCCGTACAGACCCCACAGGGCTTCGCCGCCGACGTTCTCAGGCGTGCGTACGCGGCCGCAGGTGATATCGCCACAGATGATGCCGCACTGGTTGAGCAGATCGGTGAGAGGGTTCACGTGGTGGAAGGCGACCGGTTGGCCTTCAAAATCACCACGACACTCGACATGACATTGGCCGAGGCGATTCTCGGTGCTACGGAAGGCGTCCAATGAACGCATTGCCCCGGGTGGGCATCGGTACCGATGTGCACCCCATCGAGGAGGGCAAGCCCTGTTGGTTGCTGGGACTGCTCTTTTCCGATGAGAACGGATGCGAAGGACACTCCGACGGGGACGTTGCCGCGCATGCGCTCTGTGATGCCCTGCTGTCCGCGGCCGGGCTGGGCGACGTTGGTGCGGTGTTCGGTACCGGACGTCCCGAGTGGACGGGCGTCAGCGGTGCGAAGATGCTGAGTCACGTGCGGGACCTGCTGCACGACAATGGCTTCCAGATCGGTAATGCCGCGGTGCAAGTCATCGGCAATCGGCCGAAGGTGGGTCCGCGCCGGGCTGAGGCGCAGGAGCTGCTTTCCGGCCTGATCGGGGCACCGGTTTCGGTATCGGCAACCACCACCGACGGGCTGGGTCTGACCGGACGCGGCGAAGGGTTGGCCGCGGTGGCAACGGCGCTCGTCACAGCGCTGTAAGCTCGCTGGTCGTGACCGGTCACGTTCCGCTTCGGCTGTACGACACCCGTGTGGGTGCCGTGCGTGACTTCGTGCCGCTGCAGCCCGGGACCGTCTCCATCTACCTGTGCGGGGCAACCGTGCAGGGTCTGCCCCATATCGGACATGTGCGCAGCGGTGTGGCCTTCGATGTGTTGCGCCGCTGGCTCAGCGCCCGCGCTTATGACGTTTTGTTTGTCCGGAACGTCACCGACATCGACGACAAGATCCTGAACAAGGCGGCCGATGCCGGCCGGCCGTGGTGGGAATGGGCAGCGACATACGAGCGCGCCTTCGACGAGGCGTACGAGTCCCTCGGGGTGCTGCCGCCCTCGGTGTCCCCGCGCGCCACGGGGCATATCACCCAGATGATCGAGCTGATCGATCGGCTCATAGAAAGAGGACACGCCTACCGGGACCTCAGAGAGGGCGGCGGCGACGTCTACTTCGACGTGTTGAGCTATCCCGAATACGGGCAATTGTCCGGGCACAAGATCGACGATGTCCATCAGGGCGAGGGGGTTGCCACCGGAAAACGCGATCCGCGTGACTTCACCTTGTGGAAGGGCGCCAAGCCCGGTGAACCGTCGTGGCCCACGCCGTGGGGTCCGGGTCGTCCCGGGTGGCACCTGGAATGCTCAGCGATGGCGCGCACATATCTCGGACCTAGCTTCGATATCCACTGTGGTGGAATGGATTTGGTCTTCCCGCACCATGAGAACGAAATTGCGCAGAGCTGTGCGGCCGGGGACGGGTTCGCCCGTTACTGGATGCACAATGGCTGGGTCACCATGGGCGGTGAGAAGATGAGCAAGTCGCTGGGCAACGTGCTGTCCATTCCGGCTGTGCTGCAACGTGTTCGGGCAGTCGAACTACGCTACTACCTGGGTAGCGCGCACTACCGTTCGATGCTCGAGTACTCCGAGACCGCGCTCGCCGATGCGGTGAAGGCCTATTGCGGTATCGAAGACTTTCTGCATCGGGTACGGATCCGCGTCGGAGACGTGCCGGTGGGCACCTGGACGCCGGCGTTCGCCGCAGCCCTGGACGACGATCTCTCGGTGCCGATCGCGCTGGCCGAGGTGCATTCCACCCGGGCCGATGGAAACCGGGCGCTCGATGCCGGTGATCACGAGGGTGCGCTGTCGGCGGCGGCCAGCATTCGGGCCATGATGTCGATTCTCGGTTGCGATCCGCTTGATGAGCGCTGGGAGACCCGCGATGAGACCTCTGCCGCGCTGAACGCGGTCGACGTATTGGTGACAGCGGAGCTACAGCGGCGCGAAACGGCACGGACAGAAAAGAACTGGGCACTGGCCGACGAGATCAGAGATCGGCTCAAGCGCGCGGGTCTGGAGATCACCGACACGGCCGATGGCCCGCAATGGACCCTTACCAGTAGCGACGAAGAGCAGTACCATCATGGCAGGTAATTCGCAGCGCCGCGGCGCGGTACGTAAGCCCGGCACCAAAAAGGGCCCCACTGTCGGCTCGGGCGGCGTGCGCCGCCGCGGGCTGGAGGGCAAGGGGGCGACGCCTCCGGCGGAGCAGCGCACCAAACATCCCGCCGCCAAGCGTGCTGCCGTCCAAAGGAAAATCGCGGACGCCAAGCAGCGCCGGCTCAAGCAGGGCGATGAGGCCGAGATGGTGCTGGGCCGCAACCCGGTGCTGGAGTGCCTGCGTACCGGTGTCCCGGCGACGGCGCTGTATGTGGCCGTCGGCGCCGACAACGATGAGCGGCTGACCGAATCGGTGGCGCTGGCCGCCGACGCCGGCATCGCGATCCTGGAGGTGCCGCGTCCCGATCTGGACCGCATGAGCACCAACGGATTACATCAGGGCCTTGCGTTGCAGATCCCGCCGTACAAGTACGCGCATCCCGACGACCTGCTGGCGCGCGCTCGTGCGGAGGCACAGCCCGCGCTGTTGGTAGCGCTGGACAACATCTCGGACCCACGTAATCTCGGTGCCATCGTGCGTTCCGTGGCTGCCTTCGGTGGTCATGGCGTCGTCATCCCCCAGCGTCGCAGTGCGTCGGTCACCGCCGTTGCCTGGCGCACCAGTGCGGGTGCCGCGGCACGTCTTCCTGTCGCGCGTGCCACGAATCTGACCCGCACCCTGAAGGATTGGCAGGACAAGGGCATCACCATTGTCGGACTTGACGCCGGCGGCGACACCGAGCTCGACAACCTCGACGGCGTGGGCGATATCGCTGTCGTGGTGGGGTCGGAGGGCAAGGGGCTGTCGCAGCTGGTCCGCAAGACCTGCGACGCCGTGGTGTCGATTCCGATGGCAGGGCCCGTCGAATCGTTGAATGCGTCGGTGGCCGCAGGGGTAGTGCTCGCGGAGATCGCCCGCCAGCGCCGCTGAGCATCTTTTGCCGAAATGACATTCACGCAGGTGTCTCCTGGCGTTTCACCCACATAGATGTCATCTCGGGCACAATGTGCAGCCATGAAGCGCATAGCTGCCGTTCTTGCCGTGACCTTGGCCCTGGTCTCATGCGGCGACAAGGACACGAAATCCTTCGACCTGCAGGCGCACCGCGGCGGGCGGGGAGAGACCACCGAAGAGTCGTTGCGCGCCTTCGCCAAAGCCCTCGAGCTGGGGGTCAGCACTCTCGAACTCGACATCGTCATCTCCAAAGACGGCAAACCCATGGTCTGGCACGACCCGGTGATCGATCCCGCGAAATGCTCCGATACCGGGCCGGTGCGGCCCGGTGATCCGCAGTTCCCTTATGTAGGAAAGCTGGTGAAGGATTTGACGTCCGGGCAGCTGCATACCCTCGACTGCGGCAAGCTGCTCACCGACTTTCCACGGGCGGAGGTGGTCAAGAACGACAAGATCGCCCAGCTATCAGATGTTTTCGCCCTCGCAGACTCCTACCATGCGGATGTGCGGTTCAACATCGAGACCAAGGTAGAGGCCGCCGAACCGCAGAAATCCGCCGAACCGCAGCGGTTCGTCGACATCATCCTCGAAACGATCCGGGCAGCGGGCAAGCTCGACAAGGTGGAAATTCAGAGCTTCGATTGGCGCACCCTGCCGATGACCAAGCGGGCAGAGCCGGGCATTCCGCTCGTGGCGCTGTGGGACGAAACTACTTGGTACCCAGGCTCGCCCTGGCTGGGTGGGGTTGATCCCGCGATCGTGTCGGATCCGATTGACGGGGCGAAGCAAGTAGGCGCCACCATCTTGTCGCCGGGATATACCGTGCCGTATGGCGGCAAGGTGGGTGATCCCGGTTTCACGCTGGTTGCCGACAAGAAATTCATCGACAAGGCACACAGGTTGGGCCTGAAGGTCATTCCCTGGACCATCAACGACGCCGAGACCATGAAGGCGCAGATCGACGCCGGTGCGGACGGGATAATCAGCGACTATCCGACGACTCTGCGGAAGGTGATGGCCGAAAGCGACCTGCCACTGCCGCCGGCTTATCACCGCTAGACAAACGGGGCCACCTCGATTTCGCTGGCGGCCAGTGCGGCGCGAACCGTCCGCGCGATGGTGACCGCTCCGGGTGAATCACCGTGCACGCATATCGATTCGGCGGTGCGGCTGAGGGCGGGAATGCGCGCCGCCACGGCGTCCGGATCGTGCAGGACAGCACCCGATTCGCTCCGGGGCACCAGCGTGCCATCGTCGAGGTAGGCCCGGTCGGCGAATGCCTCGGTGACCACACGCAGGCCCAATGTGCGCGCACGATCCCCGAATACGCCGTGTGGCAGGGTCAGCACGGGGAGATCGGCGTTGAAGTCCCGCACGGCACGCGCCACCGCGTCCGCCTGCGCCTCGTGGTGAATGATCGTGTTGTAGAGCGCGCCATGGGGTTTGACGTAGCTCACGCGGGACCCGGCGGTGCGGGCGAGCGCGTCCAACGCACCGATTTGGTACACGACATCGGCGTACAGGTCTGCTGCCGCGATATCGATGAACCGGCGCCCGAATCCTGCGAGGTCGCGATAGCCCACCTGAGCGCCGATGCGGATATCGCGCGTGGCGGCGGCGTGGCAGGTGCGATGCAATGTCGCCGGATCGCCCGCATGGAATCCACAGGCGAGGTTGGCGCTGGTGACCACGTCGAGCATGGCGTCGTCGTCACCGAGGCGCCAGGCCCCAAAACCCTCACCGAGGTCTGCATTCAGGTCGATGCTCGCCATCCGGGAAGCCTAACGCCCTTACGCGTGTCGATACCGTCCGACGAGGCGGCAGAGTAGATAGATCGCGACGGCAATCATGGTGACGAAGACCGAGATAGGCACTCCGGGTGCCAGGGAAAGCATGATGCCGCCGATGGCGGCGATCTCTGCGAAGACGATCGACAGCGCAATGGCGCGCGCGGGAGATGACGTGATGCGCGCGGCGGCCGCGGCAGGCGTGATGAGCAGCGACATCACCAGCAGGGCGCCGACGATTTGTACACCTTGTGCCGCGGTGAGACCGACGAGTGCGGCGAAGACAATCCCCAACGCACGCACCGGGACTCCGCGGGCCTCGGCCACGTCCGGATCGACGGTGGCGAACAGCATCGGCCGGTAGGTGACGGCCAGCACCGCCCCCACCACCATGCTCACCACCACCAGCATCAGCAGGCCGCTGTACCCGACACCGACGATCTGCCCGGTCAGGAGCGCGAAGTTGGTACCGGTGCGGCCAGGATAGAGGTGGATGAACAGCACTGCTAGCCCCAGTCCGAAGGCCATCACCACGCCGATCGACGAATCACGATCCTTGGTCCGCTGTCCGAGGACGCCGAAAAGTATTGCCGCGACCACGCTCCCGAGCAGGGCGCCGGTGCCCACGTTGGCCCCCGCCAGCAGTGCGGCAGCAGCACCCGTCAGGGACAGCTCGCTGGATCCGTGGACGGCGAAGGACATCTGCCGCATCACCACAAAGGGGCCGATGAGCCCCGCCAGCAGTCCGAGGAGCGCGGCCGCCAAAATCGCCTGTTGCACGAAGTCGCGCCCGAGTAGATCGGCGGTAAGCGACAGATCGAAGAAGTTATTCATGGGCGTGCTCGGCACACTCTGCGGTGATCTGCCGGTCTTCGCCCACCACCACATACTGTCCGCGTATCTTCACCACATCGATCTGCGCCCGGTACAGCTCCGACAACGTCTCGGTCGTCATCACCTCGTCGACGGTGCCGATCTGAAAGCGTCCATCCACCAGGTACAGGATCCTGTCCACGTACGGCACGATCGGATTGATCTCGTGTGTCACGAACAGCACTGCCGTCTGCGCGTCGCATCGTCGCTTGTCGATCAGGGCACAGATCTGTTGTGCGCTTGCTGGGTCCAAGTTGAGCAGGGGCTCATCGCAAAGCAGCAGTGCAGGATCACCGGCCAATGCCTGCGCGATGCGCACCCGCTGCAGCTCGCCGCCGGACAGCGACGAGACGGCCTTGGTCGCCAGATGGCTTGCGTCCACCTGATTCAGCGCGAGGTCGACCGCCGCACGATAACGGGCCCGGCGAGCCGGGTTGAATGACGCCAATCCCCAGCGGTGCCCGTCGATTCCGAGTCCCACCAGATCCTCCGCGCGCAGGATAAGTGCGTTGTCGGCGAGTCGGTGCTGGGGTACGTATCCGAGGTCGCTGGTGACGGTCATGCTGCCGCGGGTGAGCGGCACCTGGCCCAAAAGCAGGCGTAGCAGCGAGGTTTTCCCGGAACCATTGGGTCCCAGTACGGCGATGAACTCACCGGGTTCCACCGTGAGATCCAAACCCTGCCAAAGGGTGCGTCCACCGCGATTCAGCGATGCGTCGCGCAGCGTCGCGGCACTCATGCGGTCATTATCCGCTACTGGTCTTCGCGCACGCGGCTCATCCCAGGGCCGCGGCGAGCTGTTCGGTGGTGCGTCGCTGCCAGGTGACGTAGTCGGTGCCTTCGGGCAGCGTTTCGGTGACCGTAACCACCGGAACGCCGTGTGATTCGGCGGCCTGCTTGATCCGGTTGGTGACCGATCCGGCCGTCTGCGGGTTGAACAGCAGCGCCGCAACTTGTTTGGTGCTGATCAGGTCCAGTGCGCTAGCGACGTCGGCGGGGGAGGGATCCTGCCCCTGTTCGGCTGCTTCGGCGAAGGCATGCGGTGTGCGGTCCACCAGCCCGCAACGAGAGACCAGGTGACTGGCCACGGGTTCGGTCGCCAGGATTGCCTTGCCGCGGTACTTGGTGGCGACGTCCTCTTGCAGGCTCGCGATGGAATCGAGCTGCTGTCCAAACGTTTTGGCGTTGGCGTGGTAGGAATCGGCGTTGCCCGGGTCGGCCTTGGCCAGATCATCGGCGACGTTATTAGCGACTTGCTGGGCGGTTCGCAGACTGTAGAACACATGCTCGTTCTTGTCGGCGGAGTCTGCGGGAAGAAGCTGGTATGCGTTGACCCGGGGCTCGCCGTCTTTGAGCAGTTTGTCGATGAATGGGTCGTATCCGTCACCGTTGTAGACCACCAGAGTGGCGTCCTGGACCTGGGCGGCTGCCGCGGGGGTCACCTCGAATGAATGCGGGTCGGTATCGGCGCCGCTGACCAGGGCGCTCACCTTGGCGTGATCTCCGGTAACGGCCTGGGCTACCGAGGCCCAGGCGTCGGTCGACGCCACCACGGTGAGCGCTCCGCTTCGCTCGTGGGACTGGCCACAACCGGAGAGTGCGAGCGTTCCAGCGGTTGCCACCGCCACGGCCAACCCAGCCACGCGAGCGGGCATCAGACACCTCCGGGAATCCCAGTAATGAAAACGATTTTCATTATGGGGCATGGAGTGGTATCTGTGCAAAACCGGCCAGAATTCGCTGAGCTGCATGCGGCCCGGCCGCTGCGGTCAGGACAGCAGGGCGGCGCAGCGCAGCAGCCCGATATGGCTGTAGGCCTGGGGGTGGTTACCCAGCGAGCGCTCGGCCACCGGGTCGTACTCCTCCGACAGCAGACCGGTGGGGCCGGTGGCCTTGACCAGCTGATCGAAGAGCAGCTCGGCCTGCGATCGCGCACCGATGAGCAGATAGGCCTCGACCAGCCAGGCCGCGCACAAATGGAATCCGCCTTCGCCTCCGGGTAGGCAGTCATCGCGGTGGTAGCGGTAGACCGTCGCACCACTGCGCAGTTCTGCCTCGGTGGCGATGACCGTCGCGGTGAATCGAGGATCGGTGGGGTCGATCAGCCCGGATAGGCCGATGTACAGGGTTGCGGCGTCCAGATCGGTGCCGTCGTAGGCGGCGGTGTAGGAGTTGACCGACTCGTTCCAGCCCTTCTCGATGACCTCGGCGGCGATTTCATCGCGCAGCGCCGCCCACGATGACGGGGCCGCACGCTCGAACTCCTCGGCCAACTTCACGGCACGGTCCACCGTTACCCAGCACATCACCTTGGAGTAGACGTGGTGGCGCGGATTCCCGCGGATTTCCCAGATGCCGTGATCGGGCTCGTACCATCGGCGTTCGACGGCAAGAACCATGTCGGACACCAGGTTCCAGTCGGCATCGGTCAGCGGATCGGAATGCCCGAGATGCTTGCGGGCGTGGCTCAGATCGTGGATCAGTTCCACCACGGGGCCGAATACATCCAGCTGCACTTGCGAATTGGCGGCGTTGCCGACACGAACCGGTCGCGAGCCCGCATACCCCGGCAGTGAGTCGATCACCGCCTCTGGAGGCAGCGCCGTGCCGGCCAGTGTGTAGAGCGGGTGCAGACGGTCGGGTCCTGGCAGATGCTCTAGTACCCTGTGTAGCCAACCCAGCAGGCCCTCTGCCTCGCTCAGGGATCCCAATGCGACCAGCGCCGACGCGGTCATCGACGCATCGCGCAGCCAGCAGTACCGGTAGTCCCAGTTACGGATTCCGCCGATGTCTTCCGGAAGTGAGGTGGTGGCCGCGGCCAGGATCGCGCCCGACTCGGCATGCACCAGGCCCCGCAACGTCAGTGCCGACCGCTTCATCAGGCCCGGCTTGCGTTCGGGCAGCGTCAGGGTCTGTGCCCAATCGCGCCAATATGACTCGGCCCGTTCCCGCAGCTCGGGCTCAGATGTGGGATTCTCACCGAGGTCTTCTGTGCCACAACGTAGCTCGAGAATGATGGGCCCGTTGGCGGGGCTGATGGTCGCGGTCGCGGTCTGGTCGTCGGCCCCGATCGTCCAGGTGACGCCGGGCGCTCGCAGCACAATCGGATCGTTGGTGCCCAGTACTCGCAGGCCGTCGGCCTCGGCCACCAGCTGTACCGGGGCCTGGCCGAATTCCGGACGCGGCGCGAAGGTCACCACCGCATCGGCCTCGCCGGTGACGACCCGAATGAGGTCGGTGCGTCCGGGAACCTCGTCATGGGCCAGGTAGTCGGTTACTTGCAGACTGGCCCAACGTGTTTCGACGGTCATTGTGCTGTCGATGTATTTCTGGCCCAGCGGTAGCGCGGATCGCGCGGGGCCAATCGTGAAGTGTCCTGCCTCGGGCCCGCCGAGTAGATGGGCGAACACCGCCGCAGAATCCGGTTCGGGGTGACACATCCAGGTGACATCGCCGGTGGGCGTCACCAGTGCGATGGTGCGCGAATTGGCGAGCATGGTGAGACGTTCGATGGGGGTGGCATGTCCGCCGAGCAGCCACGTGCGTCGCTCCTCGAGCAGGAAAGCCAGTGCTGTGCCCACCGATTCTGTGTCCGGGATGCGATAGCCGGCGAGTGTTTCGCCATCCCCCACCTTGACGCCCACATCGGGGCCGTGCAGCCGCTTGAAGGCCTTTTCGTCGGTGACGTCGTCGCCGAAGAACACCGCGGCGGTCGCACCCTCCTGATGGCGCAGGATGTCGAGGGCCTGGCCCTTATCCGTGGGGATGACGGCGAACTCGAGAACCTTCTTGCCCTCGGTGACCTGCGCGCCCCAGCCGTTTGCGACGGAGAGTGCCTGTCTCAAGGCGGCGTCGGCGTCCTCCTCGGATGCGTTGCGCACGTGGAGCGCGACACTGGCCGGTTTCAGTTCGATGGCCACCCCGGGATATTCGGCGGCGATGGCCGACAGCTTGGTGGCGATGGTCTTCAACAGCGCCTTGGCGTCGCCGTCGATGGCGTGCACGAAGCCGGCGTCGAACTCCGAGCCGTGACTGCCGACCAGATGCACCTCGGACGGCAGTCGCGACAGGGTCGCCAGATCGCGCAGCGCACGTCCGGAGATCAGCGCGGAGGTCGTCGACGGTAGCCCTGCCAAAGCGCGCAGGGCCGTGGTCGATTCGGGATGCGGGCGCGCATGGTCCGGGTTGTTGACCAGCGGGGCGATGGTTCCGTCATAGTCGGAGGCCACCAGCAGTCGGGGTGTACGGGCGACCTCGGAAAGAGCCCGGCGCAGCTCCACGGGCAGATCTTGGGCACTCACCACGGGTCCCGAGTCTACGTCCGCTACCTGCGCGGGGCAGTTTGGCCAAGCGCCGTGGTTTAGGTGATGCCGAGCAGCAAGCGGACGGTGCGATCCAGCCGGTGGCTCACGTCGGTTGCGGATGCTCGCCGCGTCAACCAGGCAATCATGTTGGAGGTCCAGACGTCTGAGATGACGCGAGCAATGTGGAATTGCGCGTCGGTCGGATCGTCCTCGCCGGCCATCGCTCGCGCGAAGATGCCGTCCATCAACCGGCCCACGTGATCAACCTCACCGGCGGCGGAAGCGTCGGCGAACACCAGGGCGCGTGTCATCGCCTCGGTGAGCAACGGATTGCGCTGCATGTTGCGGTTCAGCCGGGTGATGGCCGCGTGCAGCCGTTCGTACGGCGTGCCGCCGCTGACCGCGTTGCGATCGGATTTGGCGTCGATCTGTTCGAACTCGCGCTCCAGTGCCGACACCAGCAGGTGCACCTTGGAAGGGAAATACCGGTACAGGGTGCCGACGGCGACGTCGGCTCGTTCGGCGACGGTGCGCATCTGTACCGCTTCGTAGCCGCCCTTGGAGGCGATGGCCAAGGTGGCGTCCAGGATGCGCTTGCGACGCTCGCGTTGAGCGCTCGAACCGAGATCGTCGTCGGACAGTGCGGAGACGGCGGCTGGCTGGCTTGTCGCGTCGGTGTCGCCGTCACCTGACTGCGCGGCTTCCGATGCGCTAGATGTCCGAGGCGTTGCCATGCGTCTGTACTCCCTGCCGTCGATCTCGCGTATGCACGCGATGGTTTCAGCGCACGACTATACGGATGCCTATCGGCCGAATCAGGTCTCCCTGGCTCGTTGGTAGCGCTCTGTACAGCCTGAATGCGTTCCTACTACACTGAACCCAACCACGATATTAGAACACGTTCTAGTCTGATTTGTGCTGAAAAATAGCAGGAGGAAACTGTGTCGGTACCGTCCGGTCTTCGCGCGAGCGGCTCATCCGAAGTCCAGGAAGCCGCGCGGGATGCCGTCCGTCAGTGGGCCAGGAGTGCGGCGGTCATCGAGTCGGTCCGGAAGATGGAATCCGAGCCTGATGGATGGGGTCCCGCGTACGTAGGGCTGGCTGAACTGGGCATTTTCGGTGTCGCCGTACCGGAGGCCGCGGGCGGATCGGGTGCCGGATTCGACGACATGATCGCGATGGTCGACGAGGCCGCCGCGTCATTGGTGCCCGGCCCTGTTGCCACCAGCGCATTGGTGGCGGTGGTGCTCGCCGCCGATGGGCACGAGGAATTGGTCCCACCGCTGGCGGCCGGGGAGCGCACGGCGGGACTGGCGCTGACCGGGAACCTGGCCATTGCCGATGGGCTGGCTTCGGGCGTGTTGCCGGCCGTGTTGGGCGGTACGGCTGACGGGGTCTTGCTGGCCCCGGTGCCCGACGGCTGGGTGCTGGTGGACTGTGCCGAGGCGGGCGTCGCGGTCGAGGCCAAGAAGGCGACCGACTTCTCGCGTCCCTGGGTCACGGTCACACTGCATGGCGCGGCGGTGCGACCGGTGGGCCTGCCCGCCGCGGTGATCGCCGATCTGTCGGTGGTCACGCTCTCGGCCGAGGCGGTGGGTGTGGCGCGGTGGGCGCTGCAGACCGCTGTCGAGTACGCCAAGGTGCGCGAGCAGTTCGGTAAGCAGATCGGCAGTTTCCAGGCCATCAAGCACATGTGCGCGGAAATGTTGTGCCGTGTCGAACAGGCCGATGTCGCCGTCTGGGACGCCGCTGGTTGCGCGCAGGACGTCCTCGCGAACAAGGGTGATTCCCAACAGCTTTCGCTGGCCGCGGCCGTTGCGGCGGCGGTGGCTGTCGATGCCGCGGTGGCCAACACCAAGGACTGTATCCAGATTCTCGGTGGTATCGGGTTCACCTGGGAACACGACGCCCATCTGTATCTGCGGCGGGCATATGCCCTGCAGTCCTTCGTGGGCAAGCCGGCGGTATGGCGGCGCAAGGCCGCCGCATTGACCATCGGTGGTATCCGCCGGTCACTGACGATCGACCTCGGCGAGGTGGAGAGCCAGCGCGCGGAGGTCGCCGGGCAGGTCGCAGAAATCGCCTCGGCGCCAAAGGCTGAGCATCAGGTTCGGCTGGCCGAGGCGGGTTTCTTGGCGCCGCACTGGCCGGCGCCCTATGGGCTTGGCGCGGGCGCGGCGCAGCAGCTGCTCATCGATCAGGAGCTGCATGCCGCCGGCGTCAACCGTCCTGATCTGGTCATCGGCTGGTGGGCGGCTCCTACGATCCTTGAGCACGGAACACCGGAGCAGATAGCGCAATTCGTCGCACCCACGCTGCGCGGTGAGATCGAGTGGTGCCAGCTGTTCTCCGAGCCCGGCGCCGGTAGTGACCTTGCGGCTTTGCGTACCAAGGCAACCCGGGTCGATGGTGGCTGGAAGCTCGATGGGCAGAAGGTCTGGAACTCCAAGGCGCAGATAGCAGACTGGGCCATCTGTCTGGCCCGCACCAATCCCGATGTCCCCAAGCACAAGGGCATCACGTACTTCCTACTGGACATGAAGACGCCGGGGATCACCGTGCGGCCACTGCGCGAGATCACCGGCGAGGAGATGTTCAACGAGGTCTTCCTTGACGGTGTCATCGTTCCGGACGAGAACGTAGTCGGCTCTGTTGACGACGGCTGGCGCCTGGCCCGTACTACTTTGGCCAATGAGCGGGTGGCGATGGCCGGTGGCGGCACATTGGATGAGGCCATGGAGTCGCTGCTGGCGCTCATTGGCGATACCGAATTGGATGCGGCGCAATTGGATACGCTCGGTGCTTTCGTATGCTCGGCGCAGACGGGCGCGCTGCTGGATCTGCGCACCGCGCTACGCGCCATCGGCGGCCAGGACCCCGGCGCGGCCTCCAGTGTGCGCAAGCTCGTCGGTGTGAGACATCGCCAAGGGCTCTCCGAGCACATCTTGGATTACGTGGACACCCACGGTGCGGTGGAATCGCGTGAGATGTGGCTGTTCATGCGGGACCGGTGCTTGTCCATCGCCGGAGGCACCACCCAGATCCTGCTCAGCGTGGCGGGTGAGCGGCTACTCGGCTTGCCGCGCTAGCCGCGACCACTTGTCGGTTCGGGCGCGCATACGGTGTTGGGTGCTTCGCGGCAACGCCCCGGGACTGTAGAGTCCGCGCCCGCGCCGTCGGACGCGGTCGAGTTTGACGTCGGTGCGCAGGGTGTCCGAAACCGTCTTCGACGGCCGCCCGTCTAGGTCAAATCCAATGTCGGCCAACATGGTGACGAGCTCGGACACCGTGGTGAGCCCATGACGGTGGATATGCAGTACCAGCAGATAGCGTAGATCGGTGCGTAGCGAGCGTGTGCCGGCAGCCATGTAGGCACGATCTCAAAGAGCACCGACACAGGGCGCCGACGGATCTCGGTGGCCTGGGGGCCACATACTGTTGATGCCCGCCTCTATGCGACAACCTGGTATCCGACTTGTACCCGACTTGTATCCGACTACGTGCGAATCAACCCGCATCACAGCCATGGCGGGCCGATGGTTGTCGCATAGAGGCGGGCAGTCCCTACATGCACACCGAGGCGGCTAACTGAAACGTGCCACCGCGCAGGCGTCGGGCGAAATCACGTAACGGCCATCGAAATTGGCCTCGATCCGACTGCAGACGATGTAGTCGGCGTCGAGCTTGGGCTGTCCGGTGGCCCAGTCGGTGGGCTGCGTGGTCCCGGAGATCTGGAAGCGCTCGGGCGTACCACCGCCGATGTAGACGGTCGTCAGGGTCCAGGTACTGCCGCCGTTGTGCTCGACGGTGTTGGGGTTGTCGGCCCACTGCACCCAGAGGTAGTTCAGCCGGTCGGACGTGCGCAGCTCCGTAGTCTGCCTCGCCCACAGGTCGCCGGGAAAGCCCTCGATTCCGTTGGGGCCGCGCAGATTGACGGTGGCGGTGTAATAGCACTGTCGTTCGGCCTTACGGCAGTCCGCGGTCGCGTGGACCTCGAGCTGACGAGCGTCGTCCACAGGCGTGCTGACGTCGGCCGTTTTGACCTCCGCATGAGCCGTCGCGGGAGCGGTCAGGGTGGCGGCGGCGATCACGGCGACGGTGCAGATGACGCGGGCCAAGGGGTCTCTCACTCGTCGAAGGTTACGTTGACATCGTCGGTTTCCGGAACTGCCTGACACGCCAGGATGTAGCCATCGTCGATGTCGTTCTGGGACAACGCGTCGTTGACCAGCATGCGGACCTTGCCGTCCTTGAGGACGCAGGCGCAGGTCATGCAGTGGCCTTCACGGCAGGAGAACGGCGCGTCCAGGCCCTTGGCGAGTAACACGTCGAGTAGCACGGTGCTGCGTGGCCAACTGACCTCGTGGGTCTCCCCGTCCAGTTCCACGGTCGCGGTCGCCGGTGGTTCGTCGTCGTCCGAGGGCTCGGCGAGCACGACCTCTGCGAACGGGTCGCTTTCCAGGGAGCGGAAAACCTCGATATGCACGCGATCGTGCGGCATGCCATTGCCCTTGAGAGCGGCCTCCGAGGCATCCATGAATGGTCCGGGGCCGCAGATGAAGGCCTCATGTTCGGCGAAGGGTGCGGTCAGCGTGGCCAGTTGCTGCTGCGAGGGCAGCCCCTGCACCGATTCGAGCCAATGGATGACGGTCAGCCGATCCGGGTATTTGGCCGCCAGCTCGCGCAGTGCCGCCCCGAAGATCACCGACTGCTCATCGCGATTGGCGTAGATGAGCACGACCTTGCCGCTGCCCTGCGAGAGCGCGGACTTGCAGATCGCCATCATCGGGGTGACGCCGCTGCCGCCGGCCAGCAGCAGGAAGTCGTTGTCCAGCTGTTTGGGAACGAAAACCCCGGACGGTGCCAGCACATGCATGTGCATGCCGGCATGGGCGTTGTCGCAGATCCAGTTGGACCCGTAGCCGTCGGCGGTGCGTTTGACCGTGACGGCCAACCGATCGTCCAGATGCGGAGAGCTGGACAGCGAGTAACAGCGCGCCACCGATCCGGTGCGGTCGGAAGGAATGCGCAGCGTGAGGTACTGGCCGGGGGCGTACGCGAATTTATCGGCCGCCCCGTCGGGAATCTCGAAGACCAGCGACCGGGAGTCGGCGGTCTCTTCGATGACCTCGGCGATTCGAACCTCCAGGACGTGCTTCCCGAGCGGAACGTCCGTCACGTCATTTCCTCCGTCAGTCGTCGTCAGCGATTGGCTGAACTAGAACAGGTTACAGAATTGACCTTTGGCCCTACAACACCGTCGCCGCTTCGTTCCAGATGAGCCCGCCTTCCTGGGGTGGGAGAGGCGATGTCGACACAGATCGAAACGTGTTCTAGTCTCAGCAGTGAACGCGCGCTGCCACCGAGGGTGTGCAGCGAGTGTCGCGAACTACTAGCCCTAGTTTGTGCCGACTGATGCTAACGACAAGTGTCGGCGGAACGCGGAAGGATGAACAGTGACGACGACCGAACAGCGGGAGCATTCTGACGAGGTTCTCTCGGTGCTTTCTCAGATAGACGACCTGCTGCCGACCCTGCGCAAGCGTGCGCAGGAGACCGAGGACCTGCGGCGTCTGCCCGACGCCACGGTCGCCGAACTGCAGGAGATCGGCTTCTTCAAGCTGCTGCAGCCGTCGCAGTGGGGTGGATACGAGACCGCGCCGACCACCTTCTACGAGGCGGTCCGCCGCCTGGGGAGCGCGTGTGGCTCGACGGGCTGGGTTGCCTCGATCATCGGCGTGCACAACTGGCACTTAGCCCTGTTCGACCAGCAGGCGCAGGAGGAAGTGTGGGGAGACGACACCGATGTGCGGGTGTCCTCCTCGTATGCCCCGATGGGTGCCGGTGTGGTGACCGACGCGGGCGACGGCTACCTCGTGAACGGTTCATGGAACTGGTCCTCGGGCTGCGACCACGCCACCTGGGCGTTCCTTGGCGGTCCGGTCATCAAGGACGGTCGCCCCGTCGACTTCGGCAGCTTCCTGATCCCGCGCACCGAGTACCGCATCGATGACGTGTGGAACGTGGTCGGCCTGCGCGGCACCGGTAGCAACACCGTGGTGGTGAAGGACGTGTTCGTGCCGAAGCATCGTTTCCTGTCGTACAAGAAGATGAACGACCAGACCGCCGGTGGGTATCAGACCAACACCGCGCCGGTCTACAAGATGCCTTGGGGCACAATGCACCCCACTACCATCACCGCGCCGATCATGGGCATGGCCTACGGCGCGTACGACGCGCATGTCGAGGCGCAGGGCAAGCGGGTACGTGCCGCTTACGCCGGCGAGAAGGCCAAGGACGACCCGTTCACCAAGGTGCGGGTGGCCGAGGCGGCCAGTGACATCGACGCCGGGTGGCGTCAGCTGATCGGCAATGTGGGTGATGAATACGCGCTGATCGCGGCGGGCCAGGAGGTTCCCTTCGAGCTGCGTGCCGCGGCGCGACGCGACCAGGTACGTGCCACCGGCCGGGCGATCGCTTCGATCGACCTGCTCTTTGAGAACTCCGGCGCCACCGCATTGTCGAACGACGCTCCGGTGCAGCGTTTCTGGCGCGACGCCCACGCCGGCCGCGTGCACGCGGCCAATGACGCAGAGCGGGCTTACCAGATTTGGGGTAACCACGCCTTTGAGCTGCCCGCCACCGACACAATGGTTTAGGCCGGGTTTTAGGCCGGGTTTTAAGGAGAGCGGTACGACCATGAGCATCATCAAGGCACTCGGATACATGCGGATCCAGGCAACAGACGTTGCGGCCTGGCGAGAGTTCGGAACCAAGGTGCTTGGCATGATGGAGGGCACCGGCGACGACCCCGCGGCGCTCTACCTGCGGATGGATGATTTCGCGGCTCGCCTGGTGATCGTGCCGGGTGAGAGTGATCGGCTGCTGGCCTCCGGTTGGGAGGTCGCCGATGCGCCCGCACTACAGGCCGTGCGGGAACGTCTGGCCAAGGCCGGGGTTGAGTATGCCGAGGGCGACAAGGCGGAGGTCTCAGATCGCAAGGTCGAGGCCTTCATCCAATTCAGCGATCCGTCCGGGAATACGCTGGAGGTGTTCCACGGCGCCCAGTACATGGGACGGCGGTTTGTCAGCCCGTACGGCCACAAGTTCGTCACCGCCGAACAAGGACTTGGGCATGTGGTGCTCACGTGTACTGATGACGTTGCGGCACAAGAGTTTTACCAGGATGTACTCGGTTTCCAGCTGCGTGACTCGATGAAGCTGCCTCCTCAGCTGGTCGGCCGGCCGGCCGACGGTGATCCGGTGTGGCTGCGCTTCTACGGATGCAACCCGCGTCATCACGCGTTGGCGTTCATGCCGATGCCGAATCCCACCGGAATTGTGCACTTGATGGTCGAGGTGGAGAACTCCGATGATGTCGGGCTCTGCCTGGACCGCGCCAACCGGCGGAAGGTCAAGATGTCGGCAACGTTGGGCCGGCACATCAATGACAAGATGCTGTCCTTCTACATGAAGACTCCGGGTGGCTTCGACATGGAATTCGGCTGCGAAGGCATGGAAGTCGATGACGAGAGCTGGGTCGCGCGGGAGAGCGTCGGCGTCAGCTTGTGGGGTCACGACTTCAGCGTCGGTTTCAAGTAGAGGTTCGCGCCGATATGTCTACACCGGAGATTGATCCTCGTACCTTCCGGAATGTACTGGGGCAATTCTGCACCGGTATCACCATCATCACCACGACGCATGAGGACGTGCCGGTGGGGTTTGCCTGCCAGTCTTTCGCGGCGCTGTCACTGGAGCCGCCGCTGGTGCTGTTCTGCCCGACCAAGCAATCTCGATCCTGGGCGGCCATTGCGGCGTCCGGTAAGTTCTGTGTGAATGTTCTCGCCGAGGACCAGCGTGAGGTCTCGGCCCGATTCGGATCACGAGAGCCCGATAAGTTCGCCGGAATTAACTGGCGTCCATCAGGTCTCGGTTCACCGATCATCAATGGTTCGCTGGCGCATATCGATTGCGAAGTCGCAAACGTCCACGACGGCGGGGACCACTGGGTGGTCTTCGGATCCGTCAAGGAGCTCTCAGAACGCGCGGTGATTCCGTCGGCCGAATCTGCCGCGCGTCCGCTGTTGTTCTACCGCGGGCAGTACACCGGTATCGAGCCGGACAAGAACACGCCCGCGGATTGGCGCAACGATCTGGAAGCATTCCTCACCGCGACCACCGAGGACACCTGGTTGTAACCGCGCCGTCGCTTATTACCCTGTGGGCCTGGCCAATCCGGTGTAGCGTCACATATCCAGGTGCTACCTCGGTGAGGGCGGGTCATGGCGTTGTATCAGTACCGATGTACGAGCTGTGGCGATACCTCGTGCAACTTTCCGTTGGCTACCGCACCCGACGCCGTGCCCTGCCCCGGCTGCCCTGATTCAGCTCGCCGGGTTTTTGGCATCGCCGGAGTGGGCCGGGGCCCCTCGTCACGTATGGATCTACTCGACTCCACCCATCGCAGTGCCAGTGAGCCGCGCGTGGTTTCTGCGTTGCCTCGAGCGCGTCGGTCGGCCCCGGTGACGTCCAATCCCTTGCACCGCAAGTTGCCCCGCCCCTAACCGGAAGGAATGCCATGCCCGAGGTGTTGTTCCCGCTGGATTCGAACAAGAAGTTCACCGAGCAACAAATCATCGGGCACAACAGGTGGCACCCCGATATTCCGCCGGCCGCCGTCGTGAAGCCAGGGACTTCCTTCCGGGTGCACTGCCGCGAATGGTTCGACGGCGCGATCCACAATGACGACTCCGCTGACGACATTCGAGATGCCCCGCTAACCACTGTGCACGCCCTGTCCGGGCCGTTCTCGGTGGAAGGGGCGCAGCCGGGCGACCTGCTCATCGTCGATATTCTCGACGTGGGACCGATACCGCAGGAGGATTCCGGTCCGCTAGCCGGTCAGGGCTGGGGCTACACCGGGATCTTCCCGACGGTGAACGGCGGCGGTTTTCTCACCGAGCAGTTTCCCGACGCGTACAAGGCGATTTGGGACTTCTCGGGGCAGACGGCGACGTCGCGGCATGTCCCGGGTGTCCGATTCACGGGGATCGTGCATCCGGGTCTGATGGGCACGGCACCGTCCGCGGAATTGTTGGCGAGGTGGAATGCTCGCGAGGGCGCGTTGATCGCCACTGACCCTAACCGTGTTCCCGCGCTGGCACTTCCACCCGAACCCAGGGACGCGGTGCTGGGCGCGCTGAGCGGGGACTCTTTTGATCGGGCTGCGGCCGAGGCGGCCCGCACCGCGCCACCGCGGGAGAACGGCGGCAACCAGGACATCAAAAATCTGACCAAGGGCAGCAGGGTGTTCTACCCGGTGTTCGTGCCCGGCGGCAAGCTGTCGGTGGGCGATCTGCACTTCTCGCAGGGCGATGGCGAGATCACCTTCTGCGGCGCCATTGAGATGGGCGGCTTCATCGATCTGCATGTAGACGTGATCAAGGGTGGCATGGACACCTACGGGGTCTTCGAGAACGCCATCTTCATGCCGGGCAACACCGATCCGCAGTATTCTCAGTGGCTGGCGTTCTCGGGGACCTCCGTCACTCTGGACGATGAACAGCGTTATCTGGATTCGCATTTGGCGTATCAGCGCGCCTGCCTGCATGCCATCGACTATCTGACCAAGTTCGGTTACAGTCCCGAGCAGGCCTATCTGCTACTGGGCGCCGCGCCCATCGAGGGGCGATTGTCCGGTGTGGTGGATATTCCGAATTCCTGTGCCACTGTTTATATTCCGACTGCCATCTTTGATTTTCCGGTGACGCCGACGGCCTCCGGGCCGGTCCGGATCGATCCCGGCCCGGGCGCGCCTCGCTCGGTCGCGCGCTGAGGCCGGCTATCGGGGTTCCTGCTGTGTGGCGCAGTGGATGCCGCCTCCACCGGCCGCTATACCGTCGATATCGAGCTGAACCACCCTGCGGCCCGGGAAGAGTCGCTCCAGGGTGGACTTGGCCTTCGTATCTGCCTGCGGGTCGCCGAATTGGGGTGCGATGACGCCGCCATTGGCGAGGTAGAAGTTGATATATCCGGCAGCGAAATCCTCTGACTCGAACTCATCTCGCCCCTGCTCCGGGGCTTCGAGCACCTCCACGTGTAGGGGGCGCCCGGCCGCATCGGTGGCCGATGTGAGGATGTCGAGGTGCCGTCGTGTCACCTCATAGTCAAAGGAGTCGGGGTCGTTGTCCAGCCCGGCGACGACGACCCCCGGGCCGGCGAACCGTGCGTAGAAATCGGTGTGCCCGTCCGTGATATCCATGCCGGCTATGCCGGGCAGCCAGATGACCTTGTGCAGACCGAGCAAGCGCCGCAACTCGGCTTCCACCTCGCCCTTGGAGCGGCCTCGGTTGCGATTGTCGTTGAGCACGCAGCTTTCGGTGACGATTGCGGTGCCCCGGCCGTCGACTTCGATGGCCCCGCCCTCCAGGACGAGTTCGGTGTGGATGGTGGGGACTCCGGCCCGTTTGGCGACCTCGGCGGCAACCATGGCGTCGGACTTGTGTTCTTGTTTGCCGCCCCAGCCGTTGAAGTTGAAATCGACAGCGGCCCGGCCGCTTTCATTGTGGACATACACGGGTCCGCTGTCCCGTATCCACAGGTCGTTCAGTGCGACGGGTACCAGCTCGATGCCGGGCCCCGCCAATTGGCGGGCCAATTCGGTCTCTTCTGGTCGCACCAACATTGACACCGGCTCGAACTGTGCGATGGCTCGGGCGATGGCTCCGAGATTCTGTTGAACCTTTCGGTTGAGTCGTTTGCCCCAGATCTCTGCACTGGCGCCGAACGC
This sequence comes from Mycobacteroides abscessus ATCC 19977, assembly GCF_000069185.1. Taxonomy (NCBI): domain Bacteria; kingdom Bacillati; phylum Actinomycetota; class Actinomycetes; order Mycobacteriales; family Mycobacteriaceae; genus Mycobacteroides; species Mycobacteroides abscessus. Next base: position 590,166 of record NC_010397.1, read on the forward strand.
CATCCAGGTGCGCAGATGGGGTTCGCCTTCATCCGGCATGCGCCATGAGGTGCTGTCGTTCACCACGTCAGTATCGACGTCACCGTCCGGTGGGTCGGCGCAGGCGGTCAGCATGACGGCACCCGCGGTCGCCGCACCGAGCTTGAACAGATGTCGTCTGTGCATCAACTCAGTGTCGACCAATTCGAGTTATTGAGCGAGACCAGAATTCGTGACACAACTGTTTCTGATAAGTGGCTGTGTGTTTGGGTCCAGCATTGGTAGTAATCAGGATCATGTGAGTTCTTACGAAACGAAGGGATCCGACGATGAGTAAGACGAGTACTAAATTGCTGGCCGAGTTATTCGGCACGTTCTGGCTGGTTTTTGGCGGCTGTGGCAGCGCGATTTTTGCGGCGAAGAATGTCGCGGATGCAGGAGAAGGAAACGCGGGTGCCATTCAATTGGGCATCGGCTTTCTCGGAGTGGCACTGGCGTTCGGGTTGACCGTGGTGACAATGGCTTACGCGGTTGGTCACATTTCGGGCGGGCATTTCAATCCGGCGGTCACACTGGGTGCGGTGGCCGGTGGGCGTCTGCCCGCCAAGGAGCTTCCCGGATACTGGGTGGCGCAGGTGCTCGGCGGGCTGCTCGCGGGCACCGCGTTGTGGTACATCGCGCGCGGTAAGCCGGGCTTTGAAGCGACCGGAAACATGGCGGCCAACGGCTACGGCGAGCACTCGCCCAATCACTACTCGTTGGCGGCGGTGTTGGTCACAGAGATCGTGCTCACGGCGGTGTTCATCATGGTCATTTTGGGTGCCACCGATGCGGGTGCGCCCAAGGGTTTCGGCCCGTTGGCAATCGGCTTGTGTCTCACACTGATTCACTTGATTTCGATTCCGATCAGCAATACGTCGGTGAACCCGGCGCGGTCGACCGCTGTCGCCTTCTTCAACGGTGGTGCGGCGCCAGGGCAGCTGTGGCTGTTTTGGGTGGCACCGCTGATCGGCGGTCTGATCGGCGGCCTGCTGTACCCGTTCTTGTTCGACAACAGCAGGTTGGTGGCCGAGGCGGCGCAGGACTGAACGCGCCCCGAACACGCTAGCCGTACCAGCGCCTAGCGTGTTCGGCGTGCGTCGGCAGGTAGGCGCCGGGACCGAAGTAGGTGTCGTAGAAGCCCAAGTCGATGTTTTGTGCCTGAAGGTACATCAGGGTATGCACGGTAGGGACAGTGCCGGGAATCTTTCCGAAGGTGTCGTAGATGTATGAGGCCTGCACCGTCACGATCTCCTGGACTGCCTCGGCGGGTAACGCGGCCGAGCGCACCTTACGCGAATCTGCCCAGGCGCCCGGAGTATCCGGATGGAACGGGCCGCCGGGGCCGTACTTGCGCTCGATGTATTTGGCGACACCGTCCGCGACCGTCGGCACGTGCGGCGGACTGAGGGTTTCGAAGTAGCCGGGAAGGCCCGTGGCATTGGGGAACGGCCATCGGTCGTCGTTGTCCGATCGGAATCCAATGCCGGGTGCGCGGGGGTCGCCGGACCCGCCCAGTACCGACAGCCGGTCAAGTCCGTCGAACATCCAACCGCCCAAGCCGAGTGCTTGCAGAAGGAGCACCCCGTTGTGAGTGGCGGTGGCCAGCTCGGCGCTGGCCTCGGTGAGTGTGTACTGCTCGACGAAGGACAGTGGAATCGGATCGTCGTAGTTGCGCAGTCCACCGAATTTCTCGGTGCCGGGAATGCTCTGCTTGTTGATGTCGTCATAGACGAGGTAGCCGTTCGCGGCGAAGAAGGACAGATTCGCGATCAAGTGCTCGGCCAGATCGGCTACCGGGAAGGCCAGCAGGCTGCCCGGGTGGTTGCCGATCCAGATGTTGTGGCCCTCCATATAGGGCTCTTCGCGTGGCAGCTCCAGACGTTTGTCCGAGATCTGGACGTACGAGTCGGCGGTGTGGGTGATCCACTGCTCGATTGTCGAAAACTCCTGTGGCGGCTCGTCACGGGTGGGCAGGAGGTAGATGCCGGTGTCGTCGGTGAAGAAGAGCTGGCTGGTATGAAATCCCGCGGCGGAGGGAAAGGTGCGACCGGTGGCACTGCCGGAGTAGTTCGGGAAGGCGGGAGCATAACCGGGGTGGTAGGTGATGCCGTAGTGCCACCCGGTTACTCCGCCGACCACCGAAAGTATCAGTGCGCGTTCAACTTCTGATATCGGGGTGATGGGCTCGCTGCTGGTGTAGGCGAGCGGGCCGGCGGGAATGCGGCCTCCGGCGGGGAAGCGCCGGGACCGGCGGCCGGTGAGCGCTGCCAATAATGGGAACCGGGTGACCTGAGCCAGGGCTTCGCGTTCTCGGTCGGATATGTGCAGCGGCATGGGTTTAACTCGACCACCGAGCGACTCTTCCAGTCAACCTTTTGGCTTGTCCCCTTTCAAAATATGTCATGGTGGGGGGCTTGCGGCAAGGCCCCCACCATGACGCACAATCCTGCGATCACCGATTTGTACTGATGGGAGCCGGTATGACGATGCCCAACTTTTTCGAGGCGCACGAATCGGGTGCGTACTTCCATGGCACCAAGGCCGACCTCGCGATAGGCGATCTGCTGACGCCGGGACATCTGTCGAATTACGAGGAGGGCCGCGTCATGAACCACATTTATGTGACGAAGACGCTAGTTGGCGCGGGCCTGGCGGCCATGATGGCCAAGGGTGAGGGCAGAGGCCATGTCTACATCGTGGAACCGGAAGGCACCCTGGAAGACGACCCCAACGTGACGGACAAGAAATTCCCCGGCAACCCCACGCACTCGTACCGTTCCCGGGAGCCGGTGCGCATCGTGGGCGAGGTACTGGACTGGGAGGGGCCCCCGCCCGAATTCATGGAAACCTTCCGGGCCGGGCTGGCCGACCTCAAGCGCAAGGGAAACGCGGTCATCTATGACTGACAGACGACCGGGGGCTATGCCGTACGGCGCACCTTCAGTGCTTCGGTGATCATCGGGATTTGCATCGGGAGCCGGGCAATGGCGCCGAGCTTCAGCGCCAGCGGCTTGTCCCACCACAGCCGCACCATGTTGATGTTGGCAGGGAAGACGGCAATGAACAGCAGTGCGGCCAGCGTGCCGCCGAGCCTGCGCGTCTTGGGTGCCAGCAGCAACGCGCCGGTGCCGAGCTCGGCAACACCGGAGGCGTAGGTATAGAGCCGGGGATCACCGGGGAGTCCTGCGGGGACGATGTCGTCGAACGGTTTCGGCGCGACGAAGTGCACCACGCCGACGCCGAGCAGCATCGCGGCCAGTCGGTAGGCGGGCCAGGGGCTAGCTTTGGTCTCCATGCCCGGAGTCTAGGCAGATGGATCAGAGTCCGGCAGCGGTCTCCAGATTTGGCAGCAGCTGGCGCGGCGTACCCAGCAGCAGTGCGCTGCCGTGAGCACGCTTGAAGTACAGGTGCGCGTCATGTTCCCAGGTGATGGCGATACCGCCGTGCAGTTGGATGGAATCGCCAGATACCGCCGAAAGTGCTTCGCTGGCTTTGATTCTCGCCACGGTCGCACCCTCCGGTGTCAGATCGTGGATGGCCTGATACACGGTGGCGCGTGCGGATTCGACCAGCACGTACAGGTCGGCCATCCGATGCTTGAGGGCCTGAAAGCTTCCGATGGCGCGTCCGAACTGGACCCGCGTCTTGGTGTACTCGACGGTGAGATCCAGTGCACGTGCTGCGGCCCCCACCTGTTCGGCAGCCAGCAACAGCCCGGCCTTGTCGATCAACCCCGGGGCAGTCCCCACGGGCTCGGCGGCGCCCACTGCGATCGAGGCCAGCCGACGGGTGGGGTCCAGGGTGGACAGCGCGAGTGCGGTGACCTGCCCCGCCCGACACACGGTCTCGCCCTGCACGGTGAGCACCACGTCGGCGATGTCTCCGTTGACGACATATCCGGGGTCGAAGGCGACCGCACCGATCGATTCACCGGCGGCCAGCGCCTCCAGCAGCTCGCCCTCGTATCCGGCTTCCAGAAGCGCCAGCTCTGCCCAGAGCGTGCCCATCAGTGGGCTGGGCACCAGCCCGCGGCCGAGTTCCTCGACCACGACAGCGGCATCCGCGAGTTCGCCCCCGGCTCCGCCCGATTCCTCCGGGATCAACAGTGCCGCGGCACCGACCTGTTCACACAGGACGGCCCACAGGTTCTCGTCGTACCCGCGTTCGGATTCGAACGCGGTGCGGACCGCTGCGGAGTCGGCCCGCTTGGTGACCAGAGACCGGACCGTGTCGCGCAGCATCTGCCGTTCGGTGTTTCCGGAAGGACTCACAGTGCCTCCAACACTCGTGCACGGTGCCATTCCGAGGTACCCCATGCCGAGGTCAGTGCCCGTACCTTGAGGATCCACAACGACAGGTCGTATTCGGCGGTAAAACCAATGGCGCCATGCGTCTGCAGGGCGGAGCGGGCAGCGAGGTATGCGGCCTTAGCCGCGGCGACCTTCGCGGCACTGGCATCGCGTGCGGCAGTGGGGGATTGGTCAGCGAGGGACAGTGCTGCGCCGTATACCAGGGGCCGGGCCAGCTCCAGTGCGATGTGCACATCGGCCAGCTTGTGCTTCACGGCCTGGTACGAGCCGATCGGACGGCCGAATTGAGAACGCTGTTTGGCGTACGCTACGGCACGGTCCAGCAGGGCTTGTCCGGCCCCGATCAGCTGCGCCGAAATGGCAAGCACACCAAAGTCGATGGCGCGACTGGTGTCGAGTGAGATACCGGCTTCCTTCGGTTGGACGTCGAAGACACGGCGGGTCGCATCAATCGATTCGTGCTGCGCGCCGGCCTGCGCCTCGCGGATGCCGATGTCGTCGGCGATGAGCACGAGCCCGGCGATGTCGGCGTCCAGGGCGCGGGGGGCGATCGGTGGCGCGGCGACCGTGGCGATCAATTCGCCGGAGGCAAGACGTGTGGACGGCTCCGCTCCGTCCTCGTGGCTGGACAGCAACACCGGGGCCACCGCGACCGACTCGACGACTGGGCCGGGCACGGCCCACTTGCCCAAGCCTTCAAGGGCAACAACCAGATCCACGGGATGTGCCCCGATGCCGTCGTACTTCTCGGATACCGCGAGGGCGGTGACGCCGAGTTCGGCGAGCGTGGACCACACCGCCAGGCCGGGGCCGTGATTACCCGCGGCCCAGGCACGCGCCGCGGCCGGAACATCGGCTACCGACAGCGCCGCGTCGATGCTGGCGGCGAAGTCGCGCTGTTGGGTGTCCAGATCGAATTTCACTTGGCACCTCCCGTGCGAGCGCTTGCGCTGCTTTCTCTGGGTAGGCCCAGGATGCGCTCGGCGATGATATTGCGCTGAATCTCGTTGGTGCCCGCATAAATCGGACCGCCGAGCGAGAACAGGTATCCGTCCGTCCAAGCATTCGTCAACTCGCCCTCGGCCCCGCGCAGGTCGATTGCGGTCTCGTGCAAGGCGACATCGAGCTCGGACCAGAACACCTTGGTGATCGAGGATTCGGCGCCAAGCTCCCCGCCACCGGCCAGCCGGGTCACGGTGCCAAATGTGTGCAGCCGGTATGCCTGCGCCGCGATCCAGGCGTCGGCAACGCGTTCGGATGCGAACTCGTTCTCCGGAACCGATTTCCACAGCTCGACCAGGCGGTCTGCGGTGGCCAGGAAGCGTCCGGGGCTGCGTAGCGACATGCCACGCTCGTTGCTCGAGGTGCTCATCGCCACGCGCCAGCCGTCATGCACCGCGCCGATGACGTCTTCATCGGGCACAAACACGTCGTCCAGGAAGATTTCCGCGAACCCGGGATCACCGTCGAGCTGCGGGATCGGGCGCACGGTGATGCCCTCCGCCTTCAGATCAAACATGAAATACGTCAGACCCTGATGGCGCTGCGCGTCCGGATCGGAACGGAACAAGCCGAATGCTCTGTCCGCGAAGGGCGCTCGTGAACTCCAGATCTTCTGGCCAGACAGACGCCAGCCCCCGTCCACCTTTCGAGCGGGGGAGCGCAGCGACGCCAGGTCGCTGCCGGACTCGGGCTCGGACCATGCCTGTGCCCAGATCTCTTCCCCGTTGGCCATCTTCGGAAGCACGCGATCCAGCTGGTCCTTGCTGCCGTGGGCGAACAGCGTCGGCCCCAACAAGAACATGCCGTTCTGGCTGATGCGCGCGGGCGCACCGGCCTTGAAGTATTCCTCTTCGAAGATCACCCACTGCAGCGGCGTGACATCTCGGCCGCCGTATTCCTTGGGCCAGGACACGGCGGAGAATCCCGCGTCGTACAGGGTGCGTTCCCATTGCCGGTGTGCCGCCGCACCTTCCGGTGAGTCATAGGACGGCAGCGGCGGATTGGGGACATTGGATACGAGGAACTCGCGGACCTCGGCCCGGAACGCCTCGGTCTCATCGTCAAGAAGTAGGTCCACTAACTGCTCTCCTTCTGTGCCCTGCGCTGTTCGCCATGCATGGCCCGCAGCGTGGGCTTGACCACCTTGCCGCCCAGGTTGCGGGGAAGCTCATCGAGGAAATCGACAAACCGCGGTTTCTTGAAATTCGCCACATGCTTTGCGCTGTATTCGATCACGGAGTCGGCGTTGAGCGTGGCACCCGGTTTGAGAACGATGTACGCCTTGCCGACCTCGCCGAGCCGTGCGTCGGGTACCCCGATGACGGCCACATCGGCCACACCGTCGAGGCGCATCAGCACCTGTTCGATCTCGGCGGGGTACACGTTGAATCCACCGCAGATGTACATGTCCTTGAGGCGGTCGGTGATGGTCAGGTTTCCGCGTGCGTCAAGCTTGCCGATGTCACCGGTGTGCAGCCAGCCGTCGTCGTCGATGGCCTCGGCGGTGGCCTTCGGATCGTCCAGGTAACCCTTCATCACGTTGGCGCTGCGCAGGAGCACTTCTCCCTCGTCACCGGGCTTTTCGGCTCCGTCGATGCGCAGTTCGTAACCGAGCATGGGCCGCCCGCAGGTGGTGGCGACGGTGACGGCGTCATCATCGGAGCGGCAGATGGTGGCGAAGCCCTGAGTCTCGGTGAGGCCGTACGCGGTGAGTACCAGATCGAAGTCCAACTCGGATTGCATGCGCTCGATCAACACCACCGGCACCACCGCCGCACCTGTCACGGAGTACCGCAGCGAGGTCAGGTCGTAGTTCTTGCGTGCGGGATGGTCGAGGAGCATCTGGAAGATGGTGGGTGCGCCGGGAAGCACGGTGATTTTGTGCTCTTGAACTGCGGCCATTGCCTTTTCGGGATCGAAGGTCAACTGTGGCATGAGCGCGGCGCCGGTCTGCAGACACGCGAGAATCCCGGCCTTGTAGCCGAAGTTGTGAAAGAACGGGTTGACGCACAGATAGCGATCGTTTTCGGTGAACTCGCCGTAGGTGGCCCAGGCCAGCGAGGCCGCCAGCGGTTGGCGGTGCATGCACAGCACGCCCTTGCTGCGACCGGTGGTACCGGAGGTGAAGAGGATGTCGCTGATGTCTTCGGAACTCACCGCGGCTTTGCGTGTGTCAATGTCCCCATCGCTGACGCCATCCCCGTGCGCGACGAACGCGTCCCAGCCGGATTCGTCGCCGTCCTCCACCGCGACTCTCACGATGTGTCGCAGGTCGGGCAGCGACGAGGTGTCGAGCTGCTCGATGCGGTCGGTGCCGAGGAACTTTCCGACAGACACCAACACCCGAGCGTGGCTGCGCTGCAGGATGTCGGTCGCCTCGTCCACGGTGTAGCGGGTGTTCATGGGGACGACGGCGGCCCCGGCGTATTGCCCACCCAGGCAGGCGATGGGCCAATGCCATGAGTTCGGCGACCAGATGGCGAGTCGTTGGCCGTGCTCGACACCGAGTGCGATCAACGCGGCGGCGAAGCGCCGGGCGCGGGCGCGCAGTTCGGAAAATGAGAGCCAGGAGCCGTCCGCGTAGAGGGCATCGCGCTCGCCGAAACGTGCGGCTGCCTGGTCCAACGCTGCCGGAATGGTGAGCCCGGGTGTCTGCTGCGCCGATTCCATACGCGTCCGACCCACCTTCCAATAACAAGCAAGTGCTTGGTAGGTTAGCCTACGGGAGTGGTTGAGTCGCAAGTATCACCGGCGCCAGCCGGAGAACCTATGTCGGAGATGTCCGATGATCAGGTACGCACCGAAATCCGGGAATGGCTGGCGGAGAACCTCGTCGGAGAGTTCGCCGAGCTGAAGGGGCTCGGCGGGCCCGGCAGCGAGCACGAGGCCTTCGAGGAGCGTCTTGCCTGGAATCGTCACCTGGCCGCGGCGGGCTGGACCTGCCTGGGCTGGCCGGTAGAGCACGGGGGCCGCGGGGCCACGGTGAGCCAACGCGTCATCTTCTACGAGGAGTACGCCCGTGCCGAGGCGCCGCACAAGGTCAACCACCTGGGTGAGGAGCTGCTCGGTCCGACGCTTATCGCCTACGGCACTCCCGAGCAACAGCAGCGCTTCCTGCCCGCCATCCGCGACGTCACGGAGCTGTGGTGCCAGGGATATTCCGAACCCGGCGCGGGCTCGGATCTGGCCAACGTGTCCACCTCTGCAGTGCTGGACGGGGGCGACTGGGTGATCAACGGGCAGAAGGTGTGGACCTCACTGGCACTGCAGTCGCAATGGTGCTTCGTGGTGGCGCGCACCGAGCCCGGCTCCTCGCGTCACAAGGGTTTGTCGTATCTGCTTGTGCCCCTTGACCAGCCGGGTGTCGAGATTCGGCCCATCATCCAGTTGACCGGCACCTCGGAGTTCAACGAGGTGTTCTTCGACAACGCGCGTACCTCCGCCGATTTGGTGGTCGGCGAGCCCGGCGACGGCTGGCGCGTCGCCATGGGTACGCTGACTTTTGAGCGTGGTGTCTCGACCCTTGGTAACCAGATCACCTATGCCCGTGAGCTTTCCAGGCTCGCCGAGCTTGCCAAGTCCAACGGCGCGGCAGACGATCCGGCCATTCGTGAACGCTTGGCGCAGGCCTACGTGGGTATGCGTACCATGCGCGCCTATGCGCTGGCCACCATGGACGAAGAACGGCCCGGCCAGGACAATGTGTCAAAGCTGTTGTGGGCCAACTGGCATCGTGACCTAGGTGAATTGGCGATGGAAATCATCGGCACGTCGACGCTGCTGACGAATGCGGGCGAGATGGACGAATGGCAGCGGTTGTTCCTGTTTTCTCGTGCTGACACCATCTACGGCGGATCCAATGAGATCCAGCGCAACATCATCTCCGAGCGGGTGCTCGGTCTACCCAGAGAGGCTCGCTAAATGAACCTGGCAGAGGCGCCGACAGAGATCGAGGGCCATGGCCTCCTGAAGGGCAAGGCCGTCGTCGTGACCGCAGCGGCCGGCACCGGAATCGGCTCGTCGACCGCGCGGCGGGCACTGGTCGAGGGTGCCGACGTGGTCGTCTCCGACTATCACGAGCGTCGCCTGACCGAGACGCGGGACGAACTCGCCGCGCTAGGGCTCGGCAAGGTCGCGGCGGTGGTGTGCGATGTCACCTCTACCGAGGCGGTCGACGCATTGATCACAGAATCCGTTGCGGCCCTGGGCCGTATCGATGTGCTGGTGAACAATGCGGGCCTTGGTGGAGAGACTCCGGTCGCCGATATGACCGACGACCAGTGGGACAGGGTGCTCGATGTGACCCTCACCTCGACTTTCCGGGCGACCCGTGCGGCCCTGCGCTATTTCCGCGAGGCGGGCCACGGCGGGGTGATCGTCAACAACGCGAGCGTGTTGGGCTGGCGCGCGCAATACGGACAGTCGCACTATGCCGCCGCCAAGGCCGGCGTCATGGCCCTGACTCGCTGCAGTGCCATCGAGGCCGTCGAGCACGGGGTGCGCGTCAACGCGGTCGCTCCGAGCATCGCTCGGCACAAGTTCCTCGACAAGGTGACTTCCTCGGACCTGCTGGACAAACTGTCCTCCGACGAGGCCTTCGGCCGCGCTGCCGAGCCGTGGGAGGTCGCGGCCACCATCGCCTTCCTGGCCAGCGACTATTCGAGCTACCTGACCGGCGAGGTCATCTCGGTATCCAGCCAGCGGGCGTGACATCGCGCACGCGTTCGACCAAACAAGCGCTTGGTTGATACAGTGAGGAGGTGGACAAGGTGTCAGAGGTGCGAGAGTCGGACGCACTGCGCGCGGGCGGCTCACCGCAGCCGTCTCGGCGCGATGAGCTGTTGAGCCTTGCCGCCGAGATGTTCGCCGAGCGCGGTCTGCGGGCGACCACCGTGCGGGATATCGCCGACGCCGCCGGCATTCTGTCGGGCAGCCTCTATCACCATTTCGACTCCAAGGAAGCGATCGTCGACGAGCTGCTGCGTGACTTTCTCGAGGGTTTGTTCGCGCGTTATCGCGAAATTGCCGCCGCGAATCTGAATCCTGTCGACACCCTCAAGGGCCTGTTCCTGGCGTCCTTCGACGCTATCGAGACCAAGCACGCGCAGGTCGCCATCTATCAGGCGGAGGCGCCCCGACTGCTCTCGCAAGAACGGTTCGCCTACCTCAACGAGCTCAACACCGAGCAGCGCCAGCTATGGCTGGAAGTGCTGCGTGACGGCATTGCGCAGGGTTACTTCCGCCCCGACCTGGATGTGGCGGTGGTGTACCGATTCATCCGCGACGCCACCTGGGTGTCGGTGCGGTGGTTCCGTCCCGGTGGCTCACGTACGGCGCAGGAAGTCGCCGAACAGTATCTTTCGATCGTTCTCGGCGGGATCACCGTCGGGTCATTCTCGAATAGCCCTGAAAAATAAGGAGATTCACCATGTCTGAGGCGTACATCATTGACGCTGTGCGTACCGCTGTCGGTAAGCGCAACGGCGCGCTGTCCAAGGTGCACCCGCTGGATCTGGGTGCGGCCACCTTCAAGGGGTTGTTCGACCGCGTGGACGTGGATCCCGACGCCATCGACGACGTGTACATGGGTGTGCTTGATGCCATCGGCGGGCAGGCCGGAAATGCCGGACGTCTGGCCTGGCTCGCGGGCGGATACCCGGAAGAGGTGCCGGGTGCCACCGTCGATCGGCAGTGTGGCTCGAGTCAGCAGGCCATTTCCTTTGCCGCCCAAGCTGTTATGTCCGGCACCGCGGACCTGATCGTGGCGGGTGGTTTTCAGAACATGAGCCAGATTCCGATCTCGGCCGCCATGCTCGTTGGCAAGGAATATGGATTCACCTCGCCCACGGCCGAGTCCGAGGGCTGGCTGCACCGCTACGGCGATCAGGAGATCTCCCAGTTCCGCGGTGCGGAAATGATCGCCGAGAAGTGGGACATCAGCCGTGAGGAGATGGAGCGTTTCGCGCTCTCCAGTCATGAGAAGGCCTTCGCCGCAATCCGTAACGGGCACTTCGACAACGAGATCATCCCGGTCGGCGACTTCCGCGTCGACGAGGGGCCGCGCGAATCCACCCTGGAGAAGCTGGCCAGCCTGAATCCCCTGGTCGAGGGCGGCCGTCTCACCGCGGCGTTGGCTTCGCAGATTTCCGATGGCGGCAGCGCCACGCTGGTCGCCTCGGAGCGGGCCGTCAAGGCGCACGGGCTTACGCCGAGGGCGCGGGTCCACCACATCAGTGCCCGGGGCGACGACCCGGTGTTCATGCTGACCGGACCGATCCCTGCCACCCGGTACGCGCTGGAGAAGACCGGTCTGACCATGGATGACATCGACGTCGTGGAGATCAACGAGGCATTTGCGCCCGTCGTGCTGGCCTGGGCCAAGGAGCTCGACGTCGACCTGAAGAAGGTCAACCCGAACGGCGGGGCGATGGCTTTGGGGCACCCGCTGGGTGCCACCGGGGCCAAGCTGTTCGCCACCATGCTCAACGAGTTGGAGCGCACCGGCGGCCGCTATGGCCTGCAGACGATGTGCGAAGGCGGTGGCACGGCCAACGTCACCATCATCGAACGCCTGTGATCGAGGCGGGCGTAGCCTGAGAGGCATGCGCGCAGGAATTCTGATCGGCACGGCCGTGGCGGCGTTAGGTGTCGTCGCAGGCGTCGCCCCGGCGCACGCCGAACCGTGCCCGCCGGAGATTTGTTACGTCCCGGCGATCCCTGGGGTGCCCAGCGGCGTGCTCAATATGCTGCCGCAATCGATGGGTGACCTGCCGCCGCAGCTCTCGCAGTATCCAGGCGGCTGGGGCGATCAGCGCTGGGGTGGCTGGAACCAGCGGGACAGTATCGATATCTACGACACCCCGGCGCCCGAGGTTCCCGCGCCTGCTCCGGGGGACTAGTTCTGGGCCCAGGTTCCGTAGGGCACATCGGGATCGGTACCGAGCGGGGTGTCCGGATCGGCGCCGCCGATATCGTTCGCATGATCGGGTACGTAGGGGTCGGTTCCGTACGGAACCCCGGGATCTGCCCCGCCGACGTTCTGATCTTGGCGCAACACATGGTGCCGGCCACGGTCGGTGGGTAGCTCCATGGCGCCCTGCGCGGGCGTGTGAAGACCATGGTTGGGGCCGGAGGGCTGGTCGGGATCGGCCGCGGCGATGGGGGAAAGAGCGATGGCGGCGGCACAACAACAGGCGACGGTCGGCACAGTGAACATTCGGTGAATCACACGTCCAGGATTCTCCCGGAGTCTGTGAATCACCTGGAGTTTTACTTCAGCCTTTCTGCCGAGCGTCGACTTCCGGGGCAATAGTCCGAGTGATCCGCGCCGAAACCCGACATTCGCCGTCAGAGGATGGTCGCGTTGGCGGCCTTGAGATGCGCGACGGCGTCCGTGACGATCGCATCGATCAGCTCGTGGCAGCTCGGCAGGTCATCGAGGATGCCCGCAACCTGACCTGAGGCCAGCACACCGGCATTCGTGTTGCCCTCGACGAGTCCTGCCTTCAACAGCATCGGCGTGTTCGCGGCCATGAGCACCTGTGACCAGGTGAGCTCCTTGCCGTGCCGCATCGCCAGGCCATCCTTGACCATGGATGCCCATGACATGCCCGTCATCTTCTTGAACTTGGCGGCGTTGCGCACCGCAGCGGTGAAACCACGTACCCGCGAACCACTTTCGAGCTTTTCGACGAGCTCGGTGCGCAGCACCCGGTGCGGCATGCCGTCGACACGGGTGGAAACCACGGTGCCGGCGAGATCGGAGGCCAGGTAGCGCTGTTTGACGCCGTCCGGGACGCTGCTGTCGGACGTCAGCAGGAAGCGGGTGCCCATGGCGACACCTGCGGCCCCGTACGACAACGCGGCTGCCAGGCCGCGTCCGTCGAAGAAGCCGCCGGCGGCGACGACGGGCATTCCGGTGTCCTTGACGGCATCGAGTACCGAGGGCAGTAGCAAGGTGGTGGCGACCGGGCCGGTGTGGCCCCCGCCCTCGCCGCCCTGCACGATCACCGCGTCGGCGCCCCAGGCGGCGACCTTCTTGGCGTGCTTGGCCGCTCCGATGGACGGAACCACCACCACGCCATTGTCTTTGAGCTTGGCGATCAGGTCCTGTTTGGGTGCCAACGCGAATGAGGCGACCTTGACCTTCTCGCGGATGAGCAAATCGATGCGCTCGGTGGCGTCACCGGCATCGGCCCGGATGTTCACCCCAAAGGGCTTGTCGGTCAGTGATTTGGTCTTGGCGACGGCCGCGATGAGCTCGTCCAGTGTCATCGTCGCCGAGGCCAGGATGCCCAGCCCGCCCGCGTTGGAGGTGGCGGCCACCAGGCGTGGTCCGGCGACCCAGCCCATACCCGTCTGCACGACGGGATGCTCGATACCGACCAGCTGGGTCAGTGCTGTCTTGAGCACCTGCGTCACTGCTTTACTTCCTTGTCCCGGAATGACTTCGGATCGATTACTTCCCGGATGAGCCGCAGCTCTTCCGCGGTGGGTAGCCGGGTCTCGCCGGCATCGGCCAACCCGTGTACCTCGAAGCTGGTGTTGGACGCGACGTCATCGGCCGTGACACCGGGGTGCAGGGTCAGGGCGCGCATCTGGTGCTCCGGGCCGTTGAAGTCGAAGACGCCCAGGTTCGAAACGACGCGGAACACGCCCAAGTACTTGTAGGCCGGGTTCGCCGGATCGACCTTGTCGTAGCCGACACCGGAGACCACGTCGACCGAGTTCCCGAACACGCGCGCCGTGTGGTTGCCCACCCAGTATGAGGTGGCGTGGTTGATCGTGTTGCCCGGGGCGCCGCGTACCCCGAACATCTGCCGGGTGGGGTGCTGCAAGGGGCCGAACGCCGAGAGGTTCTGATTGCCGTAGCGATCAATCTGGTTGGCGCCCATGACGACATGGCGACGGCCGGAGGCCACCACGTCGAATACCTTGCGGAACGGCATCCAGCCCTCGATCGGCGAGGCTGCGCCGATAGCCGGGGTATCCGCCATGAGCAAGGCCTCGCCGTCCGAGAGCACGAGGTCGGGGGAGAAGGTCAGGCGCGCCAGCCGGGCACCGACCGAAGACATCGTCGACATCGCGGAGGCCATGATTTCGCCTGCGTCCCTGAACAACTCGGCACACGCCACGGCGCATACCTCAGCGCGGGTTGCCTCACTCATGCCTGAGCCTCCTTGAAACGCTTGACGGCTGCCTGGTAGTCCTCTTCGGAACCGGATAGGTACGTGTCGACGAACTTCTGCCAGGTCTCCGGGTCACCGGCAGCCTCGGCGTAATGCCGCTGAAACTTCTCGTCACGGCCGTAGTCGGCTGCGCCGATGGTGAAGTGTGCGCCACCGGGCGCCTCAACGACCTTGTCGACCATCATTCGGTTCAGCAGAAGTGATTGCAGTGGGACGGCTTTGACCAGTTCCTCGGTGGAGACGACCCTTTCCACCGACAGATAGCGGCGCTCGGCGGCCAAGCAGTACAAGTCGTCGAAGTACGGGTCGACGCCCGTGTACGCGGCATTGCCGGTGGCGTCGCCCAGGTTCAGGTGCACGAAGGCGGCGTCCAGGTTCAGGGCGGGCATGGCCACCAGGGTTTCCGCCTGACCCGATGAGTCCGCGTACGGCGAGGTGACGGTCTTGAGTTCGTCACCCCAGAAATTCATGACGTCCGAACCGAGTCCGGCGCGAATGGGCAGGAACGGCAGTCGGGCGGCGGCGGCTTCCAGGCCGCACTTGACCATGCCCTCGTCCATCTCGCGGGACTCGATGGCACCGGTGGTGCGGGCCTTGGCGAACCAGGGATCGTAGAAGGGCGGCGAATCCAGCGACACGAAGCCGTAGTAGGCCTTTTTGACCTTGCCCGCCGAACACAGCAGACCCAGATCCGGTCCGCCATAGGTGACGACCGTCAAATCCGTGATGTCCGAACGCAGAATCGCGCGCACGAAGGCCATGGGCTTGCGGCGGGAACCCCAGCCGCCCAGGCCGATGGTCATCCCACTGCGCAGCTCGGCGACAACCTCGTCCAGGGTGGTGCGCTTGTCTCCCATGAGTTAGTTCCCCTTCGGCTTTCCGGTCTCGACGAACGCATCACGGTGTTCGTCGGCGACTCCGGCAAGGTTGAGTTCGAATGTGAAGCCCTGCTCCATGCGGTAACTCGACTCGACGTCCTGCGGATCGATGAAGTTGATGGCCTCCTTGGCGGCCCGGATCACCCGGGTGTCCTTGGCGGCGATATCACGCGCAACGCGTAGTGCTGCCTCGTCGAGTTCCGCGCGTGGCACGACCTCGTGGATGGACCCGTAGTGATGCAACGTCTTTGCGTCGATCTTGGCTGCCGTGTAGAACATTCGGCGCATCACATGCTGGGGGACAAGGCGTTGCAGATGGGTGGCAGTGCCCAGCGCGCCACGATCGACTTCCGGCACGCTGAACACGGCGTCATCGGCGGCGACGATCACATCGGCGTTGCCCACCAAGCCAATTCCGCCGCCGAGGCAGAAGCCGTTGACGGCGGCGATGACGGGCACCTTGCAGCGATACACCGCACTGAAGGCCTCGAAGCAGCCCCGATTGGTGTCGATCAGTGCGGTGAAGCCGTCGGTCGCCTGCATCTCCTTGATGTCGGCACCGGCGTTGAACCCGCGGCCCTCGGCCCGCAGGATCACCACGTGCGTGGACGGGTCGTTGCCCGCGGCCAGGATGGCGTCGGCCAGCTCAAACCATCCGCGCGACGGGATGGCGTTGACCTTCGGATAGTCGACGGTGACGGTGACGATGCCCGGTTCAACCGTCGCGGTGGTGATGCCCATGAGACTCCTCAAGGTACCGAAACAAGCACTTGCTTGGTACGCTACCATGGCTCGAAAGCGCAGGACAAACAGCAGGAACAGGGCAAGGAGTCACGTGCGAACCCCCTATGACCTCGGCCTTGAGGGTCGCGTCGTCCTCGTTACCGGCGGCGTCCGCGGGGTCGGTGCCGGAATCAGCCAGGTTTTCGCCGACCAGGGTGCGACGGTGGTGACTTGCGCGCGCCGGCCCGGTGACGCTCCTTACGAGTTCCACTCCTGCGATGTGCGCGACGAAGAGTCGGTGGACACGCTCATCGGCGCCATCGTCGCCGCGCATGGTCGCCTGGACGCCGTGGTGAACAACGCGGGGGGCGCACCCTTCGCGCTCGCTGCCGATGCGAGTCACAATTTCCATCGCAAGATCATCGAGTTGAACCTGCTCTCTGCCCTGCTGGTCTCTCAGCGTGCCAACGCGGTGATGCAGAAGCAGGACGGCGGCGGCACGATCGTCAACATCACCAGCGTCAGCGCGGGCCGTCCGTCGCCGGGTACCGCCGCCTACGGCGCTGCCAAGGCCGGGCTGGAGAGCCTGACCCGGAGTCTGGCCGTCGAATGGGCACCCAAGGTACGGGTGAATGCCCTCGCCGCGGGGATGATCCGTACCGAGCTCTCGGAGATGCACTACGGCGACGAAGACGGGATTGCTGCGGTGGGCGCTACCGTACCGCTCGGGCGCCTGGCCAACCCGGACGAGATCGGTTGGACCGCGGCATTCCTAGCATCACCACTGTCTTCGTATGTGACCGGTTCGGTCCTCACGGTTCACGGCGGAGGGGAGCGTCCGGCGTTCCTCGACGCGGCCAATGTCAACAGCAATGAGAACGGCGAAAAGGAATAGAACATGCCAGGTTTACTCGACGGTCGGGTCGTCATCATCACGGGCGCGGGCCGTGGCATCGGCCGGGCGCACGCACTGGCGTTCGCCGCAGAAGGGGCGCGGGTCGTCGTCAACGACATCGGTGTCGGCCTGGATGGGTCGGCGGGCATCAGTCCCGCCCAGGAGGTCGTCGAGGAGATCACGGCCGCCGGTGGCGAGGCCGTCACCAATGGGGACGATGTCGCCGACTGGAGCGGGGCCAAGAACCTCATCGACACCGCCGTCAATTCCTTTGGCCGCCTGGATGTCCTGGTCAACAATGCCGGATTCCTGCGCGACCGGATGCTTGCCAATATGAGTGAGGAGGAGTGGGACGCAGTGATCCGTGTGCATCTCAAGGGTCACTTCGCTCCGTTGCGGCACGCCGCCGCATACTGGCGCGACGAGTTCAAGGCCGGTAACGCGGTGGACGCCCGCATTATCAACACCAGCTCCGCCGCCGGTCTGCAGGGCAGTGTCGGACAAGGGAATTACGCCGCCGCCAAGGCTGGTATCGCCACCCTGACGCTGCAGGCCGCCGCCGAGATGGGTCGCTACGGCATCACCGTGAACGCCATCGCGCCGGCCGCGCGCACGCGAATGACCGAGGCTGTTTTCGCCGAGACCATGGCTAAGCCGGAGGATGGCGCGTTCGACGCGATGGCTCCCGAGAACGTCTCGCCGCTGGTGGTATGGCTGGGTAGCCCGGAGTCGCGTGAGGTCACCGGCAAGGTGTTCGAGGTCGAGGCCGGCATCATTCGCGTTGCCGAGGGCTGGGCGCATGGCCCCCAGGTGGACAAGGGAGCACGCTGGGACCCAAGCGAATTGGGCCCCGTGGTCACCGACCTGCTGGACAAGGCCCGCACGCCGGTTCCGGTCTACGGCTCGCAAGGCTAACCCTTTCCGCCGACACGCCGTGTTACGACGCATTTCGCGAGTGATCCGCGCAAGACGCGGCGTGTCGATGGGGCTAGGGCTCCAGGATGACGACCGGGATCTGGCGGGTCGTGTACGACTGGTATTTGTCGAAGTCCGCGTACAGCTCGACCAGCTTGGGCCAGTAGTAGGCACGTTCTGCGTCGGTCGCGGTGCGCGCCGTCATGGTGCGGATATCGCCCTTGATCTGAACGGTGACTTCAGAATTCGCCTTCAGGTTGAGATACCACGCCGGGTTGGAGGCGCGCCCGCCCTGCGACGCGACCAAAACCACCTTGTCGCCGTCGGGTAGGTAGAGCAGCGCGCTGAGACGCTGCTGCCCGGTCTTGCGGCCGGTCGTGGTGAGCAGCAATACCGGTATGCCCCACGGGAAAGCCGCGCCGACACGCCACTTTCCACCGAGACGGCCGTCGGTACGCTGATACAGCCAAACATTGACCGTGGTCATCCACTTGATGACCTTGCCGGCGAACTCGGAATTCAGTTGGGCGGGTGCGTTCGCGGATGATCCCGGTGCGGTCATGGCCCTATGCTACGAGTGTGTCAACACCCGGAGCCTCAGACGAAGCACGTATCGCCGCTGCGAATGCCTACATCGAAGCCCTCGTCACACACCAGGCGGACGCGGTGCCGTTCACCCCGGAATGTGTGCGGATCGAACAGGGCGTCAAGACTGGATTCTCCGGAGATCACTTGCGGCGCAGCCTAAACAACGGTCCGCAGTTCCGCCTTATCGCCGCCGCGTCCAATCGGCAGTTCCGGGTTGAGGGCGACGACGTCGTGGCGAGTTTCGTCATCGAGACCAAGGCCAAGGTCGCCGGCTGGCGCGTTGTCGCCAAAGTGGACGAGAAGTTCAGAATTCCGGCCGACGATCCCCGAATCCATCACATCCGGGCGATCTTCGTCCCGAAGCTGGCACGCGCCTAGAACACGTTCTAGATCTGCGGTTTTTCTGCCGCGCACCCTTGTCCTGGGGTCGATTTCTGTGCTTCACTGCGACTAGAGCCAGTAGTGAAATACATCACAGGCCGGGAGGTACAGCGTGGTACAGGCCCAACACCCCCATCTGCCGGACGGTATCGACTTCACCGATCCCGAGCTTTTCGTGCACGGCATCCCCGAGCGTGAGCTCGCCGAGCTGCGGCATACCGAGCCGATTTGGTGGAATCACACCGAACGCGGCGTTGCCGGATTCGATGATGACGGCTTCTGGGTGGTATCCAAACATAAAGATGTCAAAGAGGTTTCGCTGCGCTGCGAGGTCTTTTCCAGCGAGCAGAACACCGCCATACCGCGCTATCTGCCCACCACGCCGCGCGAACGGATCGATGCCACGCGGTTGATCATGCTCAATATGGATCCGCCCCGGCACAGCAGGTTGCGGCACATCATCAGTCGCGGATTCACGCCGCGAGCGATCAGTCGGCTACGCGACGACCTCAATGCGCGCGCACAGGGTATCGCCAGGGCGGCGGCGCAGCTGCGGCACGGTGACTTTGTAGAACAGGTGGCCTGCGAGCTTCCGTTGCAGGCCATCGCGGGTTTGATGGGCACGCCGCTGGACGAGCGCGAGCAGCTCTTTGACTGGTCCAACAGGCTCGTCGGATCCTCTGACGGTGAGGACGATAGCGCGGTCGCGAGTGCCGAGCTGCTGATGTATGCCATGGGGGTGGCGGCCCGCAAGACCGCCGAGCCGGGTGCCGACATCTGCACCGACCTGGTAAATGCCGATATCGATGGGCAGAAGTTGTCCGACGATGAGTTCGGTTTCTTTGTCATGCTTTTGGCGGTTGCCGGCAATGAGACAACCCGCAACTCGATCACTCATGGGATGCACGCTTTCACTCAGTTCCCGGAGCAATGGGAGCTGTACAAGAAGACGCGGCCCGAGACTGCCGCCGACGAGATCGTGCGCTGGGCCACGCCGGTGACCTCGTTTCAGCGGACGGCATTGGAGGACACCGAACTCGGCGGAGTGCGGATCAAGAAGGGGCAGCGCGTGGTGATGATGTACCGCAGCGCCAACTTCGACGAAGAGGTCTTCGAGAATCCGTTTACCTTCGACATCATGCGGGATCCCAACCCGCACGTGGGTTTTGGCGGAAATGGCGAGCACCATTGTGTGGGCGCGAACCTGGCGCGCATGACCATCAACCTCATGTTCAACGCCATCGCCGATCACATGCCGGACCTCGCGTCGGCAGGGGAACCGGATAGGTTGCGGTCCGGCTGGCTCAACGGCGTCAAACATTGGGAAGTGGACTTCTGCCCGGCAGGCTACGGACGGGCAAGCTGACGAAAGGGCCCCGGCGCCATGACGCCGGGGCCCTTTCGTCAGAGGTGCTAGACGCGCTCGATGATGGTTCCGGTGGACAGCGCGCCACCAGCGCACATGGTGATCAAAGCCGTTGACTTGTCGGTGCGCTCGAGTTCGTGCAGCGCCGTGGTGATCAGGCGGCTGCCGGTGCTGCCCACCGGGTGGCCCAGGGCGATGGCACCGCCGTTGACGTTCACGCGATCGAAGTCGGGCTTGTGCACGGCAGCCCATGACAGCACCACAGAAGCGAAGGCCTCGTTGATCTCGACGACGTCGATATCACCGATCTTCATGCCGGCGCGGTCCAGTACACGCTGTGTCGACTGCACCGGGCCATCCAGGTGGTAGTAGGGCTCAGCGCCCACCAGGGCCTGAGACACGATGCGGGCCCGCGGCCGCAATCCGAGGGCCTTGGCCTTGTCGCTGTCCATCAGCAGCACCGCCGCGGCGCCGTCGGAAATCTGCGAGGACGTACCTGCGGTGTGAATACCTTCGGCGATAACGGGTTTCAGGTTGCCCAGTGATTCCAGAGTGGTCTCGCGCAGACCCTGGTCGCGGTTGACGGTCTTGGTCTCGCCGGTGGGGTTGCCTTCCTTGTCCACCTGCGGGGCATCGAGCGGTGTGATCTCTCGGTCGAATCGCCCCTCGGCCCAGGCCTGGGCGGCGAGCGCCTGCGAACGCACCCCCAGCCCGTCGACGTCGGCGCGGGTGATGCCGCGGCGCTTGGCGATGCGCTCGGCGGCCTCGAACTGATTGGGCATGTCGATATCCCAGGAGTCGGGCCGCGGAATGCCGGTACCGCCGACGTTGGCGCCAAGGGGCACTCGGCTCATGGACTCGATACCGCAGGCGATGCCGGTATCGATCGCGCCGGAGTAGATCAGGCCGGCGATGAGATGGTTGGCCTGCTGCGCGCTACCGCACTGGCAGTCGATGGTGGTGGCGCCGGTGGCTTCGGGCAGCCCGGCATGCAGCCATGCCTGTCGTGTGATGTGCCCGCCCTGCTCGCCGAATTGGGTCACGCAGCCGCCGATGACCTGCTCGACCTCATTCGGATCCAGGCCGGCGCGTGCGATCACCGACCTTTGGATGCTGCCCAGCAGCTCGGCGGGATGCAGCCCCGCGAGCCATCCACCGCGTTTGCCGATGGCGCTGCGCGTCGCTTCGACGATGACCGGATTACCCATGGAGCTGCTCCTTTGCACTCTGAACGTTGGCTTCACGGTAGAACACGTTCCAGTCCGGAAGCAACGAGAACGCGTTCTCCCCCCGTGCACCACGTTTTGTCTGCGCTGATCGTGTGATTCAATGGGGCTAGAGAGTGTCGTAGCTCACTCGGCCCTCACTAGACGCTCTAACCAGATCGTCCCTGAAAGACGCCCCGAAAGGCCATAGGAGTTCAACGTGGTGCACCCCAGCCTTCCCGCCGGTTTCGACTTCACCGACCCGGAAATCTACGCAGAACGGCTTCCCGTCGAGGAGCTCAAGGAGCTTCGGAAGACGGCTCCCATTTGGTGGCAGGAACAGCCCGACGGAGTCGGCGGCTTCAACGATGGCGGCTACTGGGTCGTCACCAAACACAAGGACGTCAAGGAGGTGTCGCTGCGCAGCGATGTCTTCTCTAGCTGGGAAAACACCGCTATCCCGCGTTTTCAGGACGACATCACCCGCGAGGCCATCGAGCTGCAGCGATACGTCATGCTCAACATGGACGCCCCGCACCACACGCGGCTGCGCAAGATCATTTCCCGCGGCTTCACCCCGCGTGCCATTGGTCGTCTGCGCGACGAGCTCAACGAGCGTGCGCAGGAGATCGCCAAGGCTGCCGCGGCGAGTGGCACCGGCGACTTCGTCGAGCAGGTGTCGTGTGAGTTGCCGCTGCAAGCCATTGCTGGTCTGCTTGGTGTGCCGATCGAGGACCGCGGCAAGCTCTTTAACTGGTCCAACGAAATGACCTCGTACGACGATCCGGAATACGCCGATATCGACCCGGCGGCCTCCTCGATGGAGATCCTGGCCTATTCGATGGAGATGGCCAAGCAGAAGGCCGAGAACCCGGGCGAGGACATCGTGACGACGCTGATCAACGCCGAGGTGGAAGGGGAGGGCAAGCTCTCCGACGACGAGTTCGGCTTCTTCGTGATCATGCTCGCGGTGGCAGGCAACGAGACCTCCCGCAACTCGATCACCCAGGGCATGATGGCCTTCACCCAGTTCCCGGAGCAGTGGGAGCTGTACAAGAAGGAGCGCCCAGAGACGGCGGCCGACGAGATCGTGCGCTGGGCCACGCCCGTGACGTCGTTCCAGCGGACCGCGCTGGAGGACACCGAACTCGACGGCGTGAAGATCAAGAAGGGTCAGCGCGTCGTCATGATGTATCGCTCGGCGAATTTCGACGAGGATGTGTTCGAAGATCCCTTTAGCTTCAACATCATGCGTAACCCGAACCCGCACATGGGCTTTGGCGGCAGTGGTGCGCACTACTGCATCGGTGCAAACCTGGCTCGGTTGACCATCAACCTGATGTTCAACGCCATCGCCGACCACATGCCGAACTTGGCACCGGCGGGTGACCCGAAGCGGTTGCAGTCCGGTTGGCTCAACGGCATCAAGCACTGGCAGGTCGATTTCACCGGCGCCAGTGGCTGCCCGGTTCTGCAGTAGTTTTCAAAGGGAAACGAGCATAATGGATTTCGCTTTCGCGGAGGAGCAGCAGGCCGTCTCCGATGTGGTCGAAGCAGTGCTTGCCGATCGCGAGTTCGTCGGTGTGGTACCCGAGATCGGATACGACGAAGCCGCCTGGCGGGCCCTAGCCGCCAATGGCGTCCTGAGTCTGGCTCTGCCTGAACGGCTGGGCGGTGATGGTCTGGGCCTGGCTGAGGTGTCGGTAGCGCTCCGGGTGCTTGGCAAGCACGGCGCCCTCACTCCGGCGCTGGCCACGCTCGGATTTGGCGTGGTTCCGCTGGTGGAGCTGGCCTCCGGCGAGCAGCAGGATCGCTACCTTGCCGGTGTCGGCGACGGTGCGATTCTCACGGCGGCCCTCGATGAGCCGGGCCGCGCGGTGCCGTCGGCACCTGCGGTTTCCGCGGTGCGGGACGGGTCCTCGCTGGTGTTGAACGGACGCAAGATTGGCGTTCTTCATGCCGCCGAGGCACATTGGATACTTGTCACCACCGACAATGGCGTCGTTGTGGTGGCACCCAACACCCCGGGCGTGACGATCACCCGGACACCGACGGCAAGCAAGGCCGCAGAGTACGCGGTGACCTTCTCTGATGTGTCGGTGCCCGCCGCGGATCAGTTGAGCGGGTCGGTGCAGAGGCTGAACGAGCTTGCGCTCGCGGCCATCGGCTCCTACGCCGACGGGTTGGTGTCCGGTGCATTGCGTCTGACGGCCGACCACGTGTCGAATCGGGTGCAGTTCGGTAAGCCACTGGCCACCTTCCAAGCCGTGTCACAGCAGCTGGCGGATGTCTATGTGGTCTCGAGGACCTTGAATCTCGGTGTCACATCTGCTGTTTGGCGCCTATGTGAGGGGTTGGACGCCACCGAGGATCTGGACATTGTGTCCTTCTGGATGGCGGCCGAGGCGCAGCGGGTGATGCAGATCTGCCACCACTTGCATGGTGGTCTCGGTGTGGACATCACATACCCGATGAATCGTTACTACTCGACGATCAAGGATCTGAGCCGTCTGGTCGGCGGGTCCTCCGAGCGCCTAGACGTCCTTGCCGCGGCGCAGGGTTAGGAGCCAGCGATGCTAATTGACCTCACGCCGGAACAGGCGAAGCTACAAAATGATCTGCGGCACTACTTCTCGAATCTGGTGACCGCCGAAGAGACCCGCGAGATGATGATCGACCGGCATGGTTCGTCCTATGAGGCCGTGGTGCGCCGCATGGGACAGGACGGCTGGTTGGGAGTCGGTTGGCCCAAGGAATACGGTGGTCACGGATTCGGCCCGCTGGAACAGCAGATCTTCATGAACGAGGTCATGCGTGCCGATGTGCCGATGCCACTGGTGACACTGCAGACCGTTGGTCCGACCCTGCAGAAGTACGGTACCGAGGAGCAGAAAAAGAAGTTTCTGCCGGGAATCCTCGCCGGTGAAATCCATTTCGCCATCGGGTACACCGAACCGGAGGCCGGAACCGACCTCGCATCCTTGCGCACCACGGCGGTGCGCGACGGCGATCACTACGTCGTCAATGGGCAGAAGATCTTCACCACCGGTGCGCATCAGGCGCAGTACATCTGGCTGGCCTGCCGCACCGACCCGAGCGCCCCTAAACACAAGGGCATCTCGATTCTCATCGTCGACACCAAGGATCCGGGCTATTCGTGGACCCCGATCATCACCAATGACGGCGCGCACCACACCAATGCCACCTATTACACCGATGTGCGGGTTCCGGTGGAAATGCTGGTGGGCGAGGAAAACGCGGGCTGGAAGCTCATCACGACCCAGCTGAACCATGAGCGGGTCTCGCTCGGCCCGTCCGGGCGGATCGCGGGCATGTACGACCGCGTGTACGAGTGGGCGTCCAAGCCGGGGCCGGACGGTGTGGCGCCGTTGTCGCATGAGGATGTGCGCCGGGTGCTGGGCGAGATGAAGGCCGTGTGGCGGCTCAACGAGTTGCTCAACTGGCAGGTCGCGTCATCGGGCGACGACATCAGCATGGCCGATGCCGCTGCGACGAAGATCCTTGCCACTGAATGGATTCAGAAACTCGGACGACTGAGCGAGGGTGTGGTCGGGCGCTATGGCGATCCCGCTGACGCGAATACCGCGGAGACTCTCGAATGGCTTGATGCACAGACCAAACGCCACCTGGTGATCACCTTCGGTGGCGGCGTGAACGAGGTGATGCGCGAGATGGTGTCGACGGCAGGATTGGGCACGCCGAGGGTTCCGCGATGAGCGTGGTGGACATCCAGGAGGGTTTCGCCAAGATCAAGGCCGACGGCCCGAGCGCGCCCCGCCTGGCACGGGATCCGGTGAACCAGGCGATGATCAACAACTGGGTCGAGGCGATGGGCGACCGCAACCCGATCTATGTCGACGAGGAGGCCGCGAAAGCAGCTGGTCATCCCGGAATCGTCGCGCCTCCCGCCATGGCGCAAGTGTGGACCATGGCCGGGCTGTACGGAGAGCGCTCGGGCGATGACCCGCTGGGACGGGTGATGGCACTTCTCGATTCCGCGGGCTACGAGTCGGTGGTCGCCACGAACTACGAGCAGATCTATCACCGTTATCTGGAGTTGGGTGAGCAGGTCACTACCACCAATGAGGTGACCGAGGTCTTCGGGCCCAAGCAGACGGCGCTGGGCGAGAGCTGGTTCATCAATATCCACGCCGAGTGGCATGTGGGCGACGAGCTCGTCAACGAGATGAACTGGCGCATCATGAAGTTCCGGCCAGGTGCCAAGAAGGCGGCGGACGTTCCCCAAGATCTGGACCCGTCGAAACTCATGCGGCCGTCCTGGTCGCGGGACAGCGCCTACTTCTGGGAGGGTGTGGCGGCTCACGAGCTGCGGCTGCAGAAGCGCCCGGACGGTTCGTTGCAGCATCCGCCGGTGCCCGCGGTCTGGCAGGACAAAGAGGCTCCGATCGAGTATCAGGTGGCCAGCGGCCGGGGCACCGTGTACAGCTACGTGGTGCATCACGCGCCCCAGGTACCGGGTCGCACACTGCCTTTCGTAATCGCGCTGGTGGAACTTGACGAGGGTGTGCGGATGCTGGGCGAGCTTCGAGGGGTGTCGCCCGACGATGTCCAGATCGGATTGCCGGTGCGGGCGACATATCTGGACTTTCCGGCCGAGGGCGAGGACCCTGCATGGACGCTGTACGCATGGGAGGCGGCGTGACCACTGTTGGAGAGAAGCTGCCCGAGCTGAAACTCGAAGGCACGCCCACGTTCATCGTGTCGACAGCGTTGGCGACGCGCGATTTTCAGGACGTCCATCACGACCGGGACCTGGCGCAGGCCAAGGGATCCAAGGACATCTTCATCAACATCCTGTCCGATACGGGCCTGGTGGAGAGGTTCGTGACCGACTGGGCGGGCCCCGCCGCTCGCGTGAAATCGATTTCACTGCGCTTGGGGGTGCCGTGGTATGCCTACGACACCACGGTGTTCACCGGTGAGGTGGCCGCTGTCGAAGACGGTGTGGTGGAAGTGGATGTGGTGGGCAACAACAGCCTTGGCGCACATGTGACCGCCAAAGTGAAGCTGACGATCGGAGCCGAACAGTGACCGGGCTATCTGGCCGGAGCGCGATAGCCGGTATCGGGGCTACCGACTTTTCGAAGAAGTCGGGTCGATCCGAGCTCCGGCTGGCAGCCGAGGCGGTGCTCGACGCCCTCGATGACGCGGGGCTGTCTCCGTCGGACGTCGATGGCTTGGTGACTTTCACGATGGACTCCAACCTCGAGACCGCTGTGGCACGGGCGACGGGCATCGGAGAGCTGAAGTTCTTCAGCCAGATCGGCTATGGCGGCGGTGCCGCGGCCGCGACCGTGCAGCAGGCCGCCCTGGCGGTCGCGGCGGGGGTCGCCGAAGTTGTTGTCGCGTACCGTGCTTTCAACGAGCGCTCGGAATTCCGGTTCGGTCAGGTGATGACCGGTCTGAGCTCGACCGCAGACTCTCGCGGCGTCGAGTACAGCTGGTCGTATCCTCACGGGCTGAGCACGCCGGCAGCGTCCGTCGCGATGATCGCTCGGCGATACATGCACGAATATGGTGCCACGAGTGCGGATTTCGGTGCGGTATCGGTGGCCGACCGTAAGCATGCGGCCACCAACCCCAAGGCGTTCTTCTACGGCAAGCCGATCACCATTGAGGATCACCAGAATTCGCGGATGATCGCCGACCCGGTGCGACTGCTGGACTGCTGCCAGGAGAGCGACGGCGGGGTGGCGATTGTGGTGACCACGCCGGAGCGGGCCAAGGATCTCAAGAACCGGCCGGTGATCATTGAGGCCGCCGCGCAGGGGTCCGGCGAGGACCAGTTCACCATGTACTCGTACTACCGCGACGAGCTCGGACTACCCGAGATGGGTCTGGTCGGTCGGCAGCTGTGGGACCAATCTGGGTTGACCCCCAACGATATTCAGACTGCCATCCTGTATGACCACTTCACGCCGTACACGCTGTTGCAACTCGAAGAGCTCGGTTTCTGCGGTAAGGGTGAGGCCAAGGATTTCATCGCCAACGGCGCGATAGAGCTGGGCGGCAAGCTGCCCATCAACACCCACGGTGGTCAGCTCGGTGAGGCCTACATCCACGGCATGAACGGTATTGCCGAAGGTGTGCGCCAGCTGCGTGGCACGTCGGTCAACCAAGTGCCGAACGTCGAGCACGTCCTCGTCACCGCCGGCACCGGTGTGCCGACCTCCGGTCTGATCCTGGGATAACGCGCGCGTCTATCGCGCCGAACGTAACCGCACGCGCGTATCTCGGGCGATTTCTGTGTATGCGGTTACAGTCGCCGGGTGAGCTACTCGGAGAGGTATCGCAATGGCGAGACGGTCGAGGTGTGGCGTGATCTGTGGCAGTTGGGGTCTCGTGTTCGTGAACCTCGATATCTGGAAGATGCCACAGAGGTTGCGCACACGATGGCAATACGCGCGCGACGGAATATCGAGTTGATAGCGGATCGGCTCGTTGACAGCGGGTTTGTTGCTCACACCAACGGCAATGAGCGGAAGTCGCGAGTTCCGTTCATACCTGCTGGTGAAGATTCGCGAGTGTTCGTCGCGCAGCTAACAGAGAAACTCGGGCCTATTCCGCTCACTGTGGCGTCTTGGATCGAGTTTGTGGGGGACGTATGGCTGGTGGGTAGCCACCCACGTTGGCTGGGCATCCACCAGTCTGACCCTCTGGTAGTCGAGTTCGAGGGCGCGTATTCGGGCGGCCACTCGGTGGCTTACTCATACTACGAGGGCGAGCACGAGGAGTGGTTGAAGAGCGGGATTGGTTCGTTTCAAATGGATTTCGCCCCAGATCGGCTACACAAGGCCAACATTAGTGGCGATGAGCCGTATGGGATCTTCGTACCTGACGCCTACGCAGATGGCACTGTCAACATGGGCGGCCGGCACATGAGCTTCGTTTCCTATCTCAACTGGGTCTTCAAAGCCGGCGGGTTCCCCTTAGGGGACGGGGCAGATGCGCGGGCGCTTCGTGAGTGGTTAGGCGCTGGCATCCGGGAGCTATAAGGCTGCATTGCTGTTGGTGGGTGTCTGTATGGGTGGAAACCGATTATCTGTAGTGAGCGTTATCCGGGCAGCGTGACGGCCGGTCCGGTCGGCGCGTGTGGGGTGCCGTACGCCGTCTGTGCGGGGCCGGGCAGATCTGAACCGGCCGCGACCTGTGTCAGTGAGCATCGGTTGTCGCCATAGGCGGCGGGGGCGTTCGGGCGGGTGTCGTGGGGGATTTCGTCGGGCTTGCCCGCCACGACGAAGTACTCGGTGCCGATGTCGTAGCTGCGACCACAGGTCGGGCCGAAGTTTTCGACCTTGACGGTGGTGGTCGGCCCGACGTCGCCCTTGTAGACCTCTCGGACAGCGAACTGGTAGATCGTCCTGCCGGTCTCCGGATCACTGATCAGCTGGGTGTCGGTGGGTGTGCCCACAAAGATGGCTTGCGCGTGTCCCAGCCACTCTTTGATCGATGCCGAGTCCTTTCGGACATCCACGCAGGAGCAAGCGCATGCGACATTTGGCGCGACCGCGGTAGAGGCGGCGATACCGCCCGTGGTCAGCGTAATAGCGGCCACCATCAGGCCGGTCCAGCGAGTCATGGGCAAATTATGCACCGCCGACGCCGCCAGCGTAACCGCACCCACAGATTTCCGGCAGAAAACGTGCGTGTAGTTACTGTCGGGCGTGGGATGGCAACGGGAACGAGGTCAGGAGTGGGTGAGCTCCACATCGGCGAGCGCGGGGGCATCTTCCCGGTCAGCAACCACCGCGGAGATCAGCAGCTTGCCGTCTTCCTTCCAGATGCGGGTCTTCAGGGTCTCGCCTGGAAACACCACTCCGGCGAACTTCGCGGCATACGACGTCACGCGCGAGACGTCCCCGTCCAGCGCCGCGTCGACCGCTGCCTTGCACACCACGCCGTAGCTGCACAGCCCATGCAGGATGGGGCGGGGGAACCCGGCCGCTGCCGCGAAGGCCGGATCGGAGTGCAACGGATTACGGTCACCACACAGCCGATACAGCAGCGCCTGCTGCGGCAGGATGTGCGTGGACACCTCGAGGTCGGCGTCGCGTTCGGGAACGCCGCCGTGGGAAGAAGGACCGCGCTCGCCGCCGAAGCCACCTTCACCGCGGGCGAAGATCGAACGACGGATGGTCCAGAGGGGGCCCTGATCATCGGATGTCGTCGTCTCCGTGACGATGACGGCAGCCTTGCCCTTATCCCAGATTTCCACGACCTTGCCCTCGGAGCGGGCGGTGCCTGACGGTGGGAGCGGCCGGTGCGCAGTCACCTGTTCGGTGCCGTGCAGGATCTTGGCCAGGTCGATCTCGATCCCCGGAAAGGACACCTTGGGCGGCTCCACCGCGTGGAAGCCCGAGGCGACGGTCGCGAAGGTGGGCAGTACCTGCGGGGTCTTGTCCTGCAGGTAGCGCAGCTCGGTCTCGCTCACCGGATCGGCACCGGCACCGATCGCCAGGTGATACAGCTGCACATCGGACGCAGTCCACGAAAATTCGGCCGGTTCGGTAGCCGCGCCCAGCGCGATATCGACATTGATAGGCATATTCGGACCCTACTTCCCGGCGATATCGAGCGCGGCGAGGTAGCCCCACGTCATCGCCGGGCCGATGGTGGCGCCGGGACCGGCGTAGGTGTGGCCCATCACCGGGGTGCTGACATTGCCTGCGGCATAAAGGCCTTCGATGACGCTGTTGTCGTCGCGCAGCACACGCCCCTTGACGTCGGTACGCACGCCGCCCTTGGTGCCCAGGTCTCCCGGCACCATCTTGGCCGCATAGAACGGAGCCTTGGTCAGCGCGCCGAGGTTGGGGTTCGGCTTGTTGGTGGGGTCACCGTAGTAGCGGTCGTACGCGCTCTTGCCGCGGCCGAAGTCCTCGTCGACACCGCTGCGGGCGAAGCCGTTGAATCGCTCGATGGTGGCGCGTAATTCCTCGACGGGGAGATTCGCCTTCTTCGCCAATTCCTCAATGGTGTCGGCCTTGACGATGACGCCCGATTCGATCCACTTACTTGGAATCTTCTGCCCCGGCTGCAATCCGGCGAAGATATAACGGTTGCGGTACTCCTGGTCGAAGACGAGCCACGCAGGCAGGTTCTCGCCCGGGCCGGGCCCCTGGCCGTACTGGCCGCCGTACATCCGGTGAGTGGCCTCGACGTAGGGCAGCGACTCGTTCATGAAGCGCTTGCCCGACGAGTTGACGATGATCGATCCGGGGGAGTTGCGCTCGGACAGCGCGAACCATGGCCGGCCGACCAACGGAACCGTGGGGCCCCACCACGAGTCCTCCATGAACTCCAGTGCGGCTCCGAGCTTTTCGGCGGCCAGGATGCCATCACCGGTGTTGGCCTTGGCGCCCACGGTCCACTCGGTGGTGATGGGCGCACGCTGGTACTTCACGCGCATCTGCTCGTTGTGCTCGAAACCGCCGGAGGCGAGAATGACGCCGCGACGCCCCCGGATGAGGGTCGGTTCGGAGGCTTCGGGAGCCCCGGTCTCGCGCACGTAGACGCCCCTGACGGTCCCGTCCTCGATATAGAGGTCGGTGAGGGCGGTATTGAGCTTGACCGGCACTCCGGCGTCGCGCAGGCCGATACGCAGTGCGGCCGAGAGCGCCCGCCCCATGCCGACCAGTTTCTTACCGGTGCCCTGGGCCCAGAAGGTACGCACCCCCACCCGCAGGCTGCGCAGCACTCCGCGCGGGTGGCGCTTGAGCTGATTGAGCCGGACGTAATCCTGCTGGCGCACCACGACGTTCAAGGGAACCTTGCCGTACGGCGGCTCCAAGTTGGGCAGCTCGTCGCCGAGCTTCTTCGCGTCGAAGGGCTTTGGCTCCACCGAGCGACCGGCGGCACGTCCGCCCGGGGCTTCGGGGTAGTAGTCGGAGTAGTTGGGCACCCAGTCGAGCTTCAGCGGGGAGTTCGCGAGAACGAATGAGAGCATCTCCGGCCCGCGATCGAGGTAGGTATCGATCTTCTCGCGCGGAACGACGTCGCCGATGATGCTGTAGAGGTACTCGCGGGCGGCCTCGGGAGTATCGGTCTGGCGAGCTTTCTTGAGGACCTCATTGTTGGGGATCCAGACGCCACCGCCGGAGCGGGCCGTCGATCCACCGAAGTGGGGGGCCTTTTCGATCAGTACGGTGCTCAGCCCGTTGTGTGCCGCGGTGAGCGCCGCAACCATGCCGGCACCACCACTCCCGACGACGACGACGTCGTACTCCTGCTCAGTCATGTAGAACACGTTATAGAATTGAGGCGGCCTGGCGCTACCGGCGCTGGCCTGTGGTTTCATCGCCCGGACGCTGTGATGTTGCGGTGAAAACAGAAACATGTTGCTGTTTTGGCTACACGACGATGAGGGAGGCCCCGTGCCGGGTCGTTCGGACATGCCGTCGGCCGATGTCATCATCGTCGGGTATGGGGTGGCGGGTGCGTCCGCCGCACTGGCGGCCCTGGAGCGCGGGGCGTCCGTGATCATCCTTGAGCGATTCGATGGTGGCGGAGCTTCGGCCATCTCAGGAGGCATTTATTACGCCGGCGGCGGCACTAATATTCAGCGTGACGCCGGGGTCGAGGACACTCCGGAGCTGATGCTGGAGTACCTGCGGCTTGAGGTCGGCGATGCCGTCAAACCCGAGACGCTTCAGAAATTCGTCGACGGCAGCGTGGACACTCTGAATTGGCTGCAAGGTTACGGAGTTCCGTTCGAAGGTTCGCTGGCACCTTTCAAGACTTCGTACCCGACTGACGACTACTACCTCTACTTTTCCGGCAGTGAATCCTCCGGCATGGCGCGTGCCGCCACCCCGCCCCGCCAGCGCGGGCACCGTGCCTTTGGCCGGGGGGTGTCCGGTAAGGCGTTGTTTGCGCCCTTGGCGGATTCTGCGGAGCGTTTGGGGGCCGACGTGTGGCGGCAGACCAGGGTCACCGGGCTGGTCGTCGAGGAGGGGCGCGTTGTCGGGGTGCGCGGGATGACGCTGAAGGACGCGCCGGCCTGGGCCCGCCGGTTGTACTCGCGTCTTACGCACTACGCGACCAAGCCGGGCATCTACTACCCGCCGATGCGAAAGACGCTCGAAGGCCCCGCATATGCGTTGGAGCGCCGGTTCGCCAAGCCATTTGAGATCCGTGCCGACGACGGAGTGATCCTGTCGTCCGGTGGTTTTATCGCCAATCGTGAGCTCGTACGGCGGCATGCTCCGGCCTATCTGGACGGGCTCGAGCTCGGCACCGCCGGCGACGACGGAACCGCACTGAAGCTGGCCGAGCCGTTGGGCGCGGCAACGGGGCATCTCGATGAGATCTCGGCCTGGCGGTTTATTGTGCCGCCTGCCGCTTTCCTGGGTTCCTTGCTGGTAGATACCAAGGGGCAGAGGATGATTGACGAGTCTCGCTATGGAGCGGCCTTGGGCAAGGAGATTGTGCGTACGGCCGGCGGAGTGGGATATCTGGTTGCCGACCAGCCGTTGGTGAAGCGGGCCCGCCAACAGTTGGGATCGCAGACGCTGTGGTTTCAGCGGATTCAGGCCGAGGCGTTCCTCAACGTGGGGCGCAAGAAGGCCGGGTCCATCGAGGAGCTGGCAGCCAAGGCTGGTATCGACCCGGAAGGATTGGCGCGCACCGTATCCGAACACAACCGGGCCATTGCCGGTGGCACCCCCGATCCGCTGGGGAAGCCCGATGACATCAGGGTGCCCATTGAGCGGGCGCCGTTCTATCTGTTCAACGTGTCCATCAAGACCAACATGCTCAATCCGTGTCCGATGCTGACTCTTGGCGGTCTGGTCGTGGACGAGGAGACTGGTGCCGTGCAGACCACGTCGGGCGCGGCGATCCCGGGGCTCTATGCCGCCGGGCGTGCGGCGGTCGGTATCTGCTCAAATTCGTATGTGAGCGGATTGTCCCTGGCCGACTGCGTCTTCTCCGGACGCCGGGCCGGGACCGAGACTGGAAGGCGTATAGATGCTTAGTTCCGAGGTACGCGATTCGATCGCGGCCGACCTGGCCGAGGCCGAGCGCACCCGAGTGGCGATCGCGCCGCCCACCGACACGCATCCGGATTTTGACGTGGTCGACGCCTATGAGATCCAGCTCATGAATATTCGCTCCCGTCTAGCGGACGGCGCCAAGGTCGTGGGGCACAAGGTGGGCCTATCGTCCGAGGCGATGCAGAAGATGATGGGCGTCCACGAGCCGGACTATGGGCATCTGTTGGCCGATATGGAGCTGTTCGAGGATGTGGCGGCCTCGGCGTCCAAGTTCCTGTTCCCGCGGGTTGAGGTGGAGGTCGGGTTCATCCTGGCCGCAGACCTGCCCGGCGAAGATTGCACCGAGGACGATGTGCTGGCCGCGACCGCGGCGTACGTGCCGTCCATCGAGGTGGTGGACAGCCGGATCACCAACTGGCAGATCAAGATCTGCGACACCATCGCTGACAACGCCTCCTCTGCGGGGTTTGTCGTTGGTAAGCAACGGGTTTCACCCAAGGACATCGACATCAAGTCGATCGACGCGGTGCTGACCTGCAACGGTGAGAAGTTGGCCGAGGGGAGAAGCGATGCGGTACTGGGTAATCCGGTGACATCGGTGGCATGGCTGGCACGCAAGGTGGCCTCGTTCGGGGTGCGTCTGCGGGCTGGCGACGTGGTGCTGCCAGGTTCGTGCACGCGGGCGTTCGACGCGCATCCGGGCGACGAGTTTTTAGCCGAGTTCGCCGGACTTGGTTCGGTCCGACTGGCTTTCGAGTAGAGGAGAGATTGTGGCGTCAAAGGCATCTGTAGCGATCGTCGGTTCGGGAAACATCAGCACCGACCTGCTGTACAAATTGCAGCGTTCCGAGTGGCTGGAGCCGCGGTGGATGATCGGCATCGACCCCGAGTCCGAAGGTCTCAAGCGTGCCCGCGGTTTCGGTCTGGAAACCTCGCACGAGGGTGTGGACTGGTTGCTTGGGCAGGACGAGAAGCCGGATCTGGTCTTCGAGGCAACGTCCGCCTACGTGCACAAGGCCGCCGCGCCACGCTATGAGGAAGCGGGCATCCGGGCCATCGATCTGACTCCCGCGGCGGTGGGACCAGCCGTTGTGCCGCCCGCGAATCTGCGCGCCCACCTTGATGCTCCGAACGTCAACATGATCACCTGTGGTGGCCAGGCGACGATTCCGATCGTGTACGCGGTGTCGCGCGTTGTCGAGGTGCCTTACGCCGAGATCGTCGCCTCGGTCGCCTCGGTGTCCGCAGGACCCGGAACGCGCGCCAACATCGACGAGTTCACCAAGACCACGTCCAAGGGGGTGGAGGTGATCGGAGGCGCCAAGCGCGGAAAGGCGATCATCATCCTGAACCCCGCGGATCCGCCGATGATCATGCGCGACACAATTTTCTGCGCAATTCCTGAGGACGCGGACCGTGCGGCGATTGCCGCGTCGATTCACGATGTGGTGAGCCAGGTTCAGCAGTACGTGCCCGGATACCGGCTGCTCAATGAGCCGCAGTTCGATGAGCCGTCGGTGGTCAACGGCGGCAACCATGTCGTCACTACCTTCGTCGAGGTTGAGGGCGCCGGTGACTTCTTGCCGCCGTATGCCGGAAACCTGGACATCATGACCGCGGCCGCGACCAAGGTCGGCGAGGAAATCGCCAAAGAACTTCTATCTGCAAAGGTTTCGTGAAATGGGTTCGGACACCAGCACTCAGCTCTTGGGCACCGACGGCATCTTCTTCGACGCCGCATGGGACGTGCGGGTCACCGATACGTCGTTGCGTGATGGCTCGCACCACAAGCGGCATCAATTCACCGCGGATGAGGTGCGGGCTATCGTGGCGGCGCTGGACGGCGCCGGCGTCCCCGTCATCGAGGTGACTCACGGCGACGGCCTGGGCGGATCCTCGTTCAACTACGGATTCTCGAAAACCCCTGAGCAGGAACTGATCAAGCTTGCCGCCCAGACCGCGACGAATGCCAAGATCGCCTTCCTGATGCTGCCGGGCGTAGGCACCAAGGAAGACATCATCGAGGCGCAGGGCAACGGCGGGTCGATCTGTCGCATAGCCACTCACTGCACCGAGGCCGACGTCTCGATCCAACACTTCGGGCTCGCCCGTGAGCGCGGTCTGGAAACCGTTGGCTTCCTGATGATGTCGCACACCATCTCGCCGGAGAAATTGGCCAAGCAGGCACGGATAATGGCAGACGCCGGCTGCCAGTGCGTATACGTGGTGGATTCCGCGGGTGCGTTGGTCCTGGACGGAGTGGCCGACCGGGTCGCCGCGGTAGTGGCGGAATTGGGGTCGGATGCTCAAGTGGGTTTTCATGGGCATGAGAACCTCGGGCTTGGTGTCGCCAACTCCATCGAGGCGGTGCGCGCCGGCGCCAAGCAGATTGACGGCAGCACAAGGCGATTCGGCGCCGGTGCAGGCAATGCTCCGGTGGAGGCGCTTATCGGTGTGTTCGACAAGATCGGTGTGAAGACGGGCATCGACTTCTTCGATATCGCCGACGCCGCCGAAGAGGTTGTGGCGCCCGCGATGCCCGCGGAATGCCTGCTGGATCGCAATGCGCTGATCATGGGTTATAGCGGTGTGTACTCCAGCTTCCTCAAGCACGCCATCCGTCAGGGTGAGCGGTATGGGGTACCCGCGCATCAGCTGCTGCACCGTGCCGGCGAACGCAAGCTGATCGGTGGGCAGGAGGACCAGCTCATCGACATCGCGCTGGAGATCCAGCGGGAGAATGCCGCGAACGGGCAGTAGGCGCTCCCGGATCGACGACCTCGGCGACTGTACCCAGGTCGGTGCCGCAGACCTCGGTCGCCGGGGTCGAGCGTGGTCCGGCACCGTAGAATTGCCTCAGATTCGCGAGCTGCAAGCTGGCAGTCGGGGGCTGGCGGCTAAGGCGCCGCCGTTGCTTAGCCAGCGCGTGGTGGTCCAAGTAGCGGTCGGCGGGCATGCCCTGCTGCCGGTATCGACTCGGCATGGGATCGCACCGAACGCTGCGGGGACATCGCAATCTCCCTTAAGCTGCTGGTTGAGTGTGGGGGTTTATTCGGTTGGGTAACCAGTCTTGATACCCGTGCGCTAGCTACTGAGTACCATCGAACTCTACGGTGATTTAGCGATTGAGGAAGGGGAGGGGGACGTTGCCCAAGCAGGATCGTGGCGCACCACCCCGTCCCCCATGGCTGCCCGAAGAAGACGAACAACGAGGCTTTCTTCGGTCGTTGCGGCGCAAAAAGCGCAATCCCGATGAGGGCGAACCCAACGACGAATCGTTAACCCACGAGACCGAGTGGCCGTCCGCGCCCAAGACGGCCGCGCAGAAACCCAGCGCGGAATCGGTGAAGCTTTCCGGGCAAGGGCGTCCGACCCTCACATCGGGTGATGAAAGTGCCGACGGCGACCAGCCGGTGTCCGACCTGTCCAAGTACTACACGCCACCGCGTCGCGCGGAGCCTGCTGACGATTCGTCATCGGCGAGCGAGCCGATCGCCGTCCCCGGCCCGGTTGCAGAGTCTGACGCGCAGGCCCCGCGCATCGTTAGAGGCCCCAGCGCGGACGTGGCCCCGGAGCCGCAGCCCACGCCGCAGGTCGAGCAACTCTCGTCGTCGGTGCCCGTCGAGTCCTCGGCAATGCCCGAACAGGAGCCCGAGGTCCCCGCCTCCAACCCCGTGGTTGAGTCGGCCCTGGCCGTCACCGGTGAGCCGGAGCCTCCCCTGCAGGCCGCCGCCACGCCGGAGGTGACGCGTCCGGTCGTACCCCGCCCCGAGCAGCCTGTGACCGGCCCGGAACGGGTTGTCGTCGACTCCGGTAGCGCGGATCCATTCTCGCGATTCAGCCTGCTGGAGGCGCAGCTGCGCCAGATGAGCCTCGACGAGAGCATCACCGATGACGAGCTTGAGCGTCACCGGCGTCACTCAGCGCCCGAGGCAGAGCCCGCAGCCGCGCCCGCAGCTGCTCTCAGCTTTACGCCGCCGGAAGTCGCCGCCAGCACTCCCGACGGCCCCACGGAGGCGCTCGGGGAGGCACAGGCGGCGGTTGAGTCGCCATCGGAGGAGCCCGCGCCCACCCCCACGCTCGGTTTCACCGCGCCTGAGCCCGAAGACGACGTTCCCGCGGTGGACCAGGAGGCTGTCGGCGCGCGTGGCGAGCAGGAGGCCGCCGTGACCGCGGTGCCCCCCATTGCGGACCGGCCCGAGCCGAATTCCGCCGGGAACGAACCGGCTACCGACCAGACCTCCGATTTCTCATCCCCGAAGCCCGAGGAGAGTGCCGATAGCGGTGACTCGCTGGCGCCGCAGCCTCCCGCCGTCGAGCAGCCCACAGCAGCGGAAGTCGTGGAGCCCCCGGAGTCGGCGCCCGCGGCCGGGGGCGGTGACGCCGATGCGAGAGCCGCCGCCCTGCTGCAGCGCATCGAGGCCAGACGTGCCGAACTCGACGAGGAATTGGCCGCGCATGACGCCGCCGATGCGCAGGCCCGCGCATTCGAACCGGAACCCGCCCCATTCGTGCCGATGGTGGCGCCATGGGCCTCGGTGCCCGAGCCGGTGCGTTCACCTGCGCCGGAGGCCGCCGCACCCGCCAACGATGCCGATGAAACCGCCGACACCGCGACGTCCTCCAGCGGCGCTGCTGAGTTGGAGGGATTTGCGCCTCTGGTCGATGAGGACATCGTGATTTCCGCTCCGGCGGTGTATGAAGAGGCGCCCGCAGACGCCGGACTTGATGACGTGATATTGGAGTCCGAGCTTCCCGACGAGGCGGAAGCCCCGGCGGCGCGTGCGGTAGATCCGGAGCCGGCTGGTGAGACCGCCGATGTAGCACCGGAGTCAGCCGCACCGGAGTCACCGGCGCAGACCCCCACGGCGGATCGACAGGAGGAATCCATATCCGTCGTGGCGCCAGAGCCGGGATCGGCGGAGCCGTCGCCGTGGCAGAACCGCTCGGCAGTGGAAGTCGCGGCGACGGGGGAGCCGCAGGCCACGCCGGCGTACTACGTGCCGCCTGCCGCCTCACCGCAACCTGATACACAAGCGCCGCCAGCGCAGGAACCGGCGGCACAGGTTCCACCGGGATGGAGCCCGCCCCAGCCTTACCCGGGGCAATGGCCGCAGCCTGCACCTGCGGCTCCGCAGCCCTATGGTGGGCAACAGTTTCCGTCACAACCACCGCCGCAGCCAACGAGCGTTCAGGGCCAATGGCAATGGGTGCCCCAGCAGCCACAGGGGCCGCAGTCTGCCGCGCAGCAGGAACCGCCGGCCGGTTACCCGCCGCCGCCTCAAGGGGGCACTCCCCCGGCCAATTACCGTGCGCCGCAGGCATACCGGATGCCCCCCTCTCTTGACGAGGCCGAGGTCATCAACCGTGGGCGCTATGCGCCACGTTCCGGTTGGCGTAAGGCCGTGCACCGTTCAACCGGCGGAAGGGTGA
The DNA here is from genome assembly GCF_000069185.1 of Mycobacteroides abscessus ATCC 19977. NCBI lineage: Bacteria > Bacillati > Actinomycetota > Actinomycetes > Mycobacteriales > Mycobacteriaceae > Mycobacteroides > Mycobacteroides abscessus. The sequence continues at coordinate 629,103 of NC_010397.1, forward strand.
ATCCCGGCGACTCGAGGAAGGATCGCGAGCGGGACCTGTTACTGGCAAGCATCCGCCAGCCCATCCTGGGCGACTACCGTATTGCGGTGCTGTCCATCAAGGGCGGGGTGGGAAAGACAACCACCACTTTGGGATTGGGCTCGGCATTCGCGACCATCCGCACGGACCGGATCATCGCCGTCGACGCGAACCCTGACCGCGGAACGCTGGCCGAACGCGTACGGGATCATTCGACGCAGTCGACCGTTCGAGATCTGCTCAACGATCAGAACATCAGAAGTTACGCCGACGTGCGCAATCACACCCGCATGGCGACCAGCCGCTTGGAAGTGCTTGCAAGTGAACAGGATCCAGCGGTATCGGAGGCGTTTGGCGAGATCGACTACCGCAACACCATCGACATCCTGCAGCGGTACTACAACATCATCTTGACGGACTGTGGCACCGGCATCATGCACTCGGCGATGGCGGGTGTGCTCGACCTCGCCCACACCATCGTGCTGGTGAGCTCTCCCGCGATGGACTCCGCGCGCAGCGCCTCTGCGACGCTCGATTGGCTTATGCAGCACGGGTATTCATCGCTAGTGCGCGAAGCGCACGTGGTCTTGAGTGCGTCTCGCCCGGGGTCCGCGGGGATCAAGCTGGACAAGGTCTACGAGCATTTCCAGGCGCGTTGCCGGTCCATACATATGATCCCGTTCGACCCGCATCTCGCCGAGGGCGCCGACGTCGACTTCAACCTGCTCAACGCCGATACGAATGCGGCATATCTGAAGTTGGCCGGCGCGATTTCCGAGAGTTTCCCACGACTTCGCGTGCGCGGCGATGAGCAGCGATAACACGAAAGAGGCAGGACGGCAAGATGGTTGACGCTAGAGACACCCAGCGGCTCTTTGACGCCGGGGTAGTCTCGCTCGGTATTCCGATTGGCTGCCCGGGAACGGTCCGTGACATCGCCGATCAGTTCGGGGCACAGCGACCCGAGAACCTACTTGCGATGATGGCGAAGTGATCTGGCATGGCTGATACCAACGACAACGCACCAGATTCGCCACCACCGAGCGGTCCGTGGCGCGAACCCATAGCCGACGGGCTGGGTGGTGGCGATACCAAGGGCAGCCCATTTCGTCGATCCAAGAATTCCAACCAGGAATTCGTGCCGCCGAGCGCTGACTACTTCCCGCAGCCGACGCTCAAGCCGCCGCCTCCACTGCCGAAGGCTCCCAAGTTGTCGCGGCGACAGCGTAATCACCAGCGCCCGATGAACCCGATCTGGGAACCGGATCCGCTGAGTGCGTACGGCATGCCGCAGCAACAGAACCAAGCACCCCCGGCGCCGCCGCAGGGGTACGGTGCGCCGGTTCAGCAGCCTCCACAGAATTACCAGCCGCCCCCGCAGAACTACTATGCGCCGCCACAGAATTACTACGGCCCGCCAACCGATCAGCCGGCGACCCCCGTAGCTCCGGCGGAACCGGCCGCACCCGCTGTACCACCGCCCGCACCGGCAACTCAGCTGCCGGCGTGGCCCGCCTCCGCGGTGGTACCCGAACAGCCGGCACCCGAGGCTCCCGCGCCGGCGCGACCCGCCGAGCAGTCCCCCGCTCCCGAGGGGCTGGACGAGGCGGCGCAGGAGCAGACGCCCGTCGAGGTGCCGCCGCCTGCGCCTCCCGCGCCGGTGGCGCCCGACCCGGCCCCACAGGTACGGGCCGACGACGCGTCCGCCATGATTCCGGAAGGCCTCACCCCGTGGGGAGGCCGGGCGCCTCAGATGCCCTCTGCGCCAACATCGCCCGCGCCATCATGGGCGCCACCCCCCGCCGGCCCGCCGCTTGCGCCCGCACCGCCGGCGGCGTTTTCGCGTGCCGACTGGAGCGCGCCTGCCGCGCCACCGCGGGCGCCCTATGTTCCGGGCCAGACTCCGTTTACGGCTGCGCGGCCGGAAGCGCCCGTGTACAGGCCGGTGCCGCAGCCCCAGCAGCCATCGCGCCCGCAGGGGCCGAGTCACGATCAGCTCGGCCTCATCAGGTCGGTCAAGCCGCTTCCGAAGAGCGGATGGCGCAAGGCAGTTCACCGGTTGTCGGGTGGTGCCATCAACCCCGGGGAGTCCTCGGAGGAATCGCACCGCAGCGAGTTGATCGACCGGATCAATCTGCCGGTCCGCGGCGACTATCGAATCGCGGTGCTGTCCCTGAAGGGTGGTGTGGGCAAGACCACTACCACCTTCTCCTTGGGGGCGACCTTCGCCTCGCTGCGCGGTGATCGCGTAATCGCCGTGGATGCCAACCCGGACTTTGGAACGCTGGCTCAGCGCGGTCCCGACGAGACTCGTTCAACCGCGCGAGACTTGCTGCGCGATCCTGATATTCACCGGTACTCCGATGTGCGTAGGCACACTTCGCAGAGTGCGAGCCGTCTGGAGGTGTTGGCTTCAGAACGCGATCCGGCGGCGTCGGAGTTGTTCTCCGAGGCCGACTACCTCGCGGTGATGCGAATACTGCAGCGGTTCTACAACATCATCCTGACCGACTGCGGCACTGGCCTCATGCATTCGGCGATGGCCGGTGTATTGGGTGAGGCAAATGCCATCGTCTTGGTGACGTCGCCGGCCATCGATGGTGCGCGCAGTGCCCTGGCAACTCTGGACTGGCTTGACCACCATGGTTATTCGCACTTGGTGCGGCAATCGGTGGTGGCCATCAGCTCGTCGCGGCCGGGGGCATCCTCCATCGACCTCGAACAGCTGAGCCGGCACTTCCTGACTCGTGCCAGGGCGGTGCACATCATTCCGTTCGACAACCATCTGTCGGAAGGGTCGGAGATCTCACTGGATTTGATGGGTAAGAAGACCCGGATGGCGTTCATGGAACTCGCCGGCTCGGTTGCCGACGGCTTCTACGAGGGGGGCAACACCCGGCAGACGAGCTGGGGCTAGCGTTCCAGCTCGTCGGTTGTCATCAGGTCGTCACGGACGCTGCGCTCGTGGTAGGCCAGCCGTGCGACCCGGTGTGCGACCACCGGGGCAGTGATGATGGTGAACAGCCCGGTGAGCACGATCATGCTGACGTCGGCATGTCCGCGTAGCCGCAGGGCGGCGCCGGCCAGGACCAGCAGCAGGCCCAACACCTGTGGTTTGGACGCGGCATGCATCCGGGCCAGCGTGTCAGGGAACCGCACCACACCCATCGCTGCGGTCAGAGCCAGTGCCGATCCCAACAACACCAGCACGCCGGAGATCGCATCGAGGAACGCGTTCATCGCGGCCTACTCCTGGGGTCGTCGGGGTCTATCGCGGTGTCGGGCACCCGGAATCGAGTCACGCTCACCGAACCCAGGAAGCTGATCAAGGACAGCGCGACCATGCCGTAGAGCACGGTGGAATCCAGGCTGTAGGCCGCCCACGCCGCGAGTGCGCACATGGTGACGGCCACCAGGGTATCGACCGCGACGAGCCGGTCCAACGTGTTGGGTCCGGCGAGTAATCGGTACGTCGTGATGCTGGCTGCGGCGACGAGAAACACCGCGGCGATATGCCAGACGAGGCTCATACTTCCTCCCTCGTGTCGGACTCGCGCAAGGGGTTAGTGTCCGGATGCCAATCCACGTCGCGTTCAAACGCCGAGATGAAAAGCCGTTCTAATTGCCGTAATTGGGCGTAAAAACTTGCAACGGCTTTGGGCGAGCCCACATCCAGTACATGTACGTAGGCCAGCCGACGCTCCTGGTCGATCTCCAGGACCACCGATCCGGGGATGATCGTCAAGGTGTTCATCAGGAGAGCCATCACCAGGTCCGATTTCACCGAGAGCTGCGCGCGCAGCACGGCACTCAGCGGTGGTGGCCCCGGCCTGATCGCCCACCAGGCAACCTGCAGGCTGGACAGCACCATGTACCAACCGACGGTGAATGCCAGCCGGATCATGGAGACCACGTGCAGGCGGCCCTCGACCGGTAGCCGCGGCATAGGCAGCAGGACCGTGATGACCAGCGCCACCAACAGCCCGTTGATGGTGTTGGCGACCGAGAAGTTGCCCCAGAGCATCGTCCACACCAGCATGAGCCACACCAATGTCCAGGCACGCAGCACGATTTCACGTGGCCCGTACCGCGCCAGTCGCTTCATCGCGGTGCACCCCCGAGGACAGCGCTGATGTATACCGTGCGATCACGGACCTCGGCCGCGGCGCGATCGCTGATCGCGATGATGGGCCCGGCGAAGATCGTCAGCGCCACCCCCACCGCGATCAGTCCCAGCGTAGGGGCCAGCATGCCGGCCGGAATTCTGCCCACATCTGCGCGATCCACAAACGCGACATCCTCGGCATCGTCGAGAAGTGCTGTGGGCGCGGCTGCGGCCAGATCTCCCTCCGGGGCGTCGGATCGCGGGCGCCAGAACGCCTTTGTCCATACTCGGGCCACGGCGTACAGAGTCAGCAGGCTGGTGATAGTGCCGCCGGCGACGAGGGCCCAGGCCAGCACCGAGCCCTGCAATGATCCGGCCTCTAACAGCGCAACCTTGCCGATGAATCCCGAGAACGGCGGAATGCCGCCCAGATTCAGGGCGGGAACCACGAACACGAAGGCAAGCAGCGGGCTCGCGGCGGCGAGTCCACCCAGACGATTCAGGGACGATGCCCCCGCCTGGCGTTCGATGAGGCCTACCACGAGGAACAAGGTGGTTTGCACGATGATGTGGTGTGCCACGTAGTAAATGGCACCCGACATGCCAAGTTCATTGGACAGCGCGATGCCGAAGATCATGTACCCGATGTGGCTGACCAGGGTGAAGGACAGCAATCGCTTGATATCACTTTGCGCGATGGCACCCAGGATGCCGACGATCATGGTGAGCAGCGCCGCCACCAGCAGCACGGTGTTGAGCCCGCCGCCGGGGAACAGCAGGGAATGCGCGCGAATAATGGCGTATACGCCCACCTTGGTGAGCAACCCCGCGAAGACCGCGGTCACCGGTGCCGGTGCGGTGGGGTAGGAGTCGGGCAGCCAGGTGGACAACGGGAACACGGCAGCCTTGATGGCGAAGCCCACCAGCAGCACCGCGAAGATCGCCATTCGGGTACCCGATGGGATACCGTCTGCGCGGAGCGCGATTTCGGCCATATTCAGGGTCCCGGTCGCCGCATATACGAAGGCGATGCCCAGCAGGAAGACCACCGAGGACATCATCGAGACCATCACATACGAGATGCCCGCACGCACCCTGTCGGCGCTGGCACCGATGGTCAACAGCACGAAGCTCGCGGCCAGTAGTACCTCGAATCCGACATAGAGGTTGAACAGATCGCCAGCGAGGAAGGCGTTGCACACTCCGGCCGACAGCGCCAGGTAGGTGGGCATGAAGATCGACACCGGCTGTCGTTCGTCGCCGTCACGGATACCCTGAGCGGCCGCGTACAGCACCACCGCCAGCAGCACGATGGCCGAAACCACCAGCATCAGCGCCGAAAGGCGATCCACCACAAGGGTTATTCCGAGTGGCCCCAGCTTCTCTTCGGTGGGCCCCCAGCCGCCGACGGCTAGGGCGAAGGTGCCGTCGCGGTCCGTGAGGTATAGCAACGCGGTACAGACTCCGAGCACCGTGGTCAACGCGGTGACCGTGATCAACAGCTGCAACCGGGGGCGTCTGCCGGCGATGAGGGTTAGTGCCGCGGCGGTGGTCGGCACCAGGACGGGCAGCGGCGTCAGAACAGACATGGTGCTCATGACTTCTCACCCGTGGGCAATGCGTCGAGTTCAGCGGGTGAGTCTTCGTCGAGCGACTCGGATACGTCCCGATGTTCGTCCTTGCCGTCGGTGACCGGCTCCGGGGGCTCCTGGGCAACGCGCGCGTCTTCGGCGTCGTCGTCCACGACATCGTCGGCTTCCAGGGTGAACATGCGATAGATCAGGGCAAGGGTGAACGCCGCGACACCCATGGTGATCACGATTGCGGTCAGGATCATGCCCTGGGCCAAGGGATCTGCCACCGAGGTCCGGTTATCGGAATGCCGTCCGATGATCGGCGGATTGCCGGAGGGCCCGCCCAGCGTAAGAATGAGCAGATTGACCGCGTTGCCGATCAGAAGCAGACCCAAGACCATGCGTGTCAGGTTGCGTTCCAGCATCAGATAGACGCCGCACGCGGTAAGCGCGCCGATGATGACGAGTAGCCCGAGGTTGGTCATGATGTGCGCGCTCCCGCTCGGGTACGTGGCGACTCCTCGAGTTCGACGTCAAGACGTGCGCCCAGGCTGCGCAGCACGTCGAGCACCAGACCGACCACTACCAGGTATACGCCCAGATCAAAGAAGATCGCGGTCACGATTTTCACGTGCCCAAAGCCGAGCATGTCGAATTGGATTGTGGCCGAAGACAAAACCGGCGCACCAAGCAGCATCGAGGACAGCGCCGCGCCGCCGGAGAATGCCAGGCCGAGGCCGAGGATCTTGCCGGCGTCGAACGGCAGCGTCTCACCCAGCTCGTAACGCCCACCGGCGAGATAACGCAGCACCAGTGCCAGTCCAGCGGTCAGTCCCCCGGCGAACCCTCCACCGGGAACGTTGTGGCCGGCGAAGAAGAAGTAGAACGACAGCACCATCACGAGCGGAAAGATGAGCCGAGTCGCCACTTCGAGCACCAGCGATCGGTGTTTGGGATCACGTAGCTCGCTGCCGCGCAGCCAGATTCCGGATGCCACCACCACGTCCGGTTGACCGGCTGCGTCCCCGACGCGGGGAGCCCGTCCAAAACGCCGGTGCCGGAACATCAACGAGGCCACCCCCGTGGCGGCGACCAGTAGCACGGAAATTTCGCCGAGGGTGTCCCAGGCACGGATGTCCACCAACAGCACGTTGACGGTGTTGGCGCCGTGGCCGCGCTGATACGCCGCCTGCGGAAGCAGATCAGCGATCGGGCGATCACGCCGCGCGGCCATCGCGTACACCCCGAGTGCGGTCACAGTGCAGCCGACCGCGATCGCGAGGACGGCGCGGGGCAGGCGGAACCTGTTGGCCTGCTGTATGTCCGATTCGGCGGGCAGCGCACGCAGCACCAGCACGAAAATCACCAGTGTCAGGGTTTCGACCAGGAATTGCGTCAGCGCCAGGTCGGGTGCGCCGTGCAGGGCGAAGATGGTGCCCGTTCCGTAGCCGGTGATGCCCACCAACAGCACCGCGGCCAGACGGTTGCGCATGACGGTAGCGCCGATCGCCGCGGCGAGTATCAGTAGGCCGACCACGCCCTGTAACGGTGAATCCCAGAGCTTCAGATGTGCTTGGTCGCGGTCGCCGACTGCGAGGACGATCGTCGGCAGCATCACGAGAGTCACCAGAATGGTGGCCTGTGTGAACGGGATTGAGCCTCGCTGGGTCAGTGCTGTCAGTCGTTGGGAGAGCACATCGGCGCCCCGCAGCACCGCGTCATAGCCACGATCGGCGTTGCCGAGCGGGTTGACGGCCAGGCGTGCCCGGCGCAGGCGTCCGCGCGAGAAGAACGCGAGAATACCGACGGCGAACGCTATCGCGGTGAGTAGCAGCGGAATCCCGAATCCTTCCCAGATCGCGATGTGAGCGTCGACCGGATCGGCGTAGCTACCCAGGGTCCCGTTGAGCCAGCCGGGCAAGATGCCGACCGCCACGCTCGTGACCGCCAGCAGCGCGGGCGCCGTCAGAAATGCGGGAGTCGGAGTGTGCATACCCTGCACGCGGGCGCTGGGCTCGGGTAAACCCTTGCGGGCGAACGCGCCCCACATGAACCGCATGCTGTAGGTGATGGTGAACATCGAACCGATGACGATTCCGGCCAACACCCAGGGCGCGGCCGAGCCGAGTACCCGACTGTGTAATACGGTGGCGAAGGCCAGTTCTTTGCCGACGAATCCGAGGGTCAGCGGAACTCCCGCCATGCTCGCCGCGGCGATTCCGGCGATCACCAGCAGCGGCGGCTGCCGATTGCCGAGCCAGGCCAGCTTGCGGATATCGCGGGTTCCCACGGTGTGGTCGATGATCCCCACCACCATGAACAGTGCGGCCTTGAACAAGGCGTGTGCGCACAGCATGACCAGCCCGGCCAGCAGGATATCGGGATCACCGGTTCCGGTGAGTACCACCAGAAATCCGAGCTGGCTGACCGTGCCGAAGGCCAGAATCAGCTTGAGGTCGTACTCCCGCAGCGCGCGCCAGCCCGCCAGGATCATCGTCGCGATACCCAAGACCAGGACCACCGGCCGCCACGGGGCGGCCTCCGCGAACCCCGGTGACATCCGGGCCAACAGATAGATGCCGGCCTTCACCATGGCAGCGGCGTGCAAGTAGGCGCTGACCGGAGTAGGCGCCGCCATGGCTCCGGGCAGCCAAAAGTGCAGGGGCACAATGGCGGACTTGCTCAACGCGCCGATCAGCACCAGTACCAGACCCACACTGGCCGCCAGGCCCGTCGGCGGATTCGCGATGAGATCTGACAGCAGGAAGCTGCCACCCACATGACCGAGCACGATGACCCCGACAAGCATGGCCAAACCGCCGGCCGTCGTGACCAGCAGGGCCTGCACCGCCGCGCGCCGACTCGCGAGCCGTTCGGCGTAATGCCCGACCAGGAGGAAGGACAGCACCGTCGTCAGCTCCCAGAAGATGTAGAGCACCAGCAGGTTGTCACTGATTACCAGGCCGAACATGGCGCCGGAGAACGCCACCAACTCGGCAGCGAAGCTAGGCAGGCGTGGTTCGGTGTGCCCGTCGCGATGCCGGAAGTAGCTTGCGCAATAGAACAGCACCAGCGACCCGATACCGAGCACGAGCACGCTCATGATCGCGGCCAGCGCGTCGAATCGCAGGGCGATGTCCATTGCGAGCTCGGGCACCCACGGGATGTCGACGCGGACACCCGGACTGTTGCCCGGCCATCTTGCCAACACCCAGATCAGCGAACCAAAGGGAACCAGGGCCAGGGGATAGAAGGCCAGTCGGCCCATGCGCGCCACAAGTAGCGGTGCCACCGCGGCTGCCAGGGCATGGGCAAGCAGAATCGCAAGCAAAGGCACTCCCGTCTATCGGTTGTTGGGCGGGGTGTCGTGATGTCTAGTTTACGGGGCGCTCCATGATTGGCGCGACGCAACCCTTTTCAGCGGTTGTCAGCAAACGCGCGCAGTGATGCCACCTGCACCGGATCCAGCGACGGACGCACGACGGAGCGCGCGGTGTGGATATCCGCGGAGGTGACGTCGGCGGCGTCGATGGATCGCCGCATCGCAGCCATGGCGGCCTCGCGTAACAACGCTGCGCAGTCCGCGGCGGAAAAACCGTCGAGGTCGGCGGCGAGCGCATTCAGATCGACATCCGCACCCAGCGGAACCGAGCGAGCCGCGGTCCTGAGGATGTCCGTGCGGGCCTGAGCATCCGGGGGCTCGACGAATACCAGCCGCTCCATCCGGCCGGGCCGGAGTAGCGCGGGGTCGATGAGTTCTGGCCGGTTGGTGGCGCCGAGCACCACGACATCGCGCAACGGTTCCACCCCGTCGAGCTCGGTGAGCAGGGCGGCAACGACCCGGTCGGTGACTCCGGAATCGAAGCTTTGCCCGCGGCGCGGTGCCAGCGCGTCCACCTCGTCGAGGAACACCAGGGACGGTGCCGAATCGCGTGCTCGTCGAAACAGATCGCGCACCGCCTGCTCGGATGACCCCACCCATTTGTCCATCAGCTCGGCACCCTTGACGGCATGCACCGAGAGCCGCCCGGAGCTGGCCAGCGCGCGCACCACGAACGTCTTGCCGCAGCCGGGCGGCCCGTAGAGCAGAACACCCCGGGGCGGGTCGACGCCGAGCCGTTGAAAGGTGTCCGGATGCTGCAGAGGCCACAGCACGGCTTCTGTCAGAGCTTGTTTGGTGGCGACCATATCGCCGACATCGTCGAGGGTGATCGACCCTACGGCGACCTCTTCGGTGGTCGAGCGGGAGAGCGGGCGGATCACCGACAGCGCGCCGATCAGATCCTCCTGGGCGAGCGCTGGGGCACTGGCCTTCTCGCTGGCGCGCGCGGCCGCGCGCAGCGCCGCCTCTCGTACCAATGCTGCCAGATCGGCTACGACAAAACCGGGCGTGCGTGAGGCAATCTCGTCGAGCTGTAGGTTTTGCGATGGCACCTTGGCCAACAGCACCTCAAGGAGCGATTTGCGGGTGGCGGCGTCCGGCAGGCTCAGACCGAGCTCGCGATCGCACAGCTCGGGGCCACGCAGCCGTGCGTCGAGCGCATCGGGATGTGCGGTGGTTGCGATGAAGGCCACACCGGAAGTGGCTACCGCAGTGCGTAATTCGGCAAGGATGAGCGTTGCGACGGGCTCGGCGGCGGCGGGCAGTAATGCATCGATATCGGATATCAGCAGCACACCCCCGGATTGCCGCACCCTGCTTACCGCCTCGCGGATCATGTCGAGCCGTCCGTCGGCGCTCGTGGCTCCAGCCTCCGGCCCGTCCAATTCGATGAGCGTGCGTGCAGCGCAGACGGCTCGCGCCAGCGTTGCCTTACCCACTCCGGCTGGTCCGGATATCAGTACGCCAAGATTCGGTTGGGCACCAAGTGTTTTGAGTAATTCTGGCTCATCGAGCGCTAGTTTGAGCCATTCGGTGAGACGAGTGGCTTGCGCCTGAGAGCCCTTGAGATCTTCCACGGATATCACCGTGGAAGCCGCCGGAGCTGGACCGGCCGCCGGTGCGAGCTCCGTTTGCCGCGCTGCGGTCGCCGAGGTGGCGCTGGTTGCCGTCGAACCCTGCCAGCTGACAAGCGAATTGGGCTGCACACTGACCGGGCCGTCGGGATCGACCGCCGTCACCGTGAGTAGCTCGGAGGTCCAGGTGATGCCCACCGAGCGGGTCAGCGCCGACGTCGCCTCCGATGTGGAGGTGCCGGGCCCGAGGTCTCGGGGTAGCAGCGAAACCGTGTCACCGACGGTCATCACCTTGCCCAAGAGGGCCATGCGGAGCGTCGCGGACGAAACCGACTGGGTGGCGATCGAGGAACCACTGACGGTGATCGATCGTGCGCCATACACCGTGACCGCCGCGACGATCACCGAGGCGTCCTCGCGCAGGCCCGCGTTGGACAGGGTGACATCGTCGAGCAGGGCTGTCCCGGCGGGAACCGAGCGCGGGGCGACTCCGACCACCGCGGCCGTGGTACGCGACCCTGTCAGAGAAATCGCATCCCATTCCCGGATGCCTAGGGCGGCAATTGCTTCCGGATGCAGCCGGACCACACCGCGTCGTGAGTCGACGGCCGAGGTGTTCAGGCGCGCGGTGAGGGTGAGGGAACTCATGCGGTCCTAGCGCGGTCTGCCGGGGCGGCGCAGGCCCAGGCGCTCGGCGGTGCGCCGCTTGGGAAGTGCTGCCTGCCGGAAGGCGCGGCGCTGGTCGCGCCGCTGATCACGACGCAGATCCCGGCGCTCTTTTGGCTTGGCGTCCCAAGACTCCGGCCGCGCGGCCACCCAGCGCTGACTGCGCCAGGCGAACGGGATGTGTGTCAGGTAGACGACGATCAGGACCAGTAACAGCACATAGGGGTACTGCAGCAGCAGCGCTGCGGCCACCGTGACCAGAGCGAGTAGCAGCACCACCATGCGAGGCGGTACCGAGACGGATTTCATGGCCGCAGTGGGTATTTGACTGACGATGAGCATGGACACGAATACCATCCATCCGCATATCGCCCACACCGACGACCACCAGCCGTCGCCGAACTGCAGATACGCGGCCAATGGCGCCAGCACCATCAGGGCGCCCGCGGGGGAGGGCACTCCCACGAAGTACTCCTTGGTGAACGCGGGCGCGGTGTCGTCGTCGAGCAACGTATTGAAACGGGCCAGTCGCAACACGATGCAGACCGCATAGAGCAGGGAAAAGACCCACGCGGTAGGGGTATCCGCCAGCATCGAGATGTAGAGCACCACAGCGGGGGCGACACCGAAGTTCACCGCATCGGCCAGCGAATCGATTTCCGCGCCCATCCGGGACGTCGCATCCAACAGCCGGGCGATTCTGCCGTCGAGGCCATCGAGGATGGCGGCCGCGGCTATCAATGTCAGTGAGATGTACGGCTTCCCGTCGAACGCGAACTTGATCGACGACAGGCCACCGCAGATCGCCAGCACCGTCATCACACTCGGCAGGATGCGGATATGAACCGGGCGTTTGGGTACTGGACTGCTGATCATGGCAACTCGGCCAGCACAGTCTCGGCACCCACCGCGCGCTGTCCTTGCTGGACAAGAATTTTCGACCCCTCGGGCAGGTAGGTGTCCACCCGGGAACCGAATCGGATCAGGCCGTAGGTGTCGCCGATGGACAGTTGATCGCCTACCTTGGCGTGGCACACGATGCGGCGAGCGATGAGCCCGGCGATTTGCACCACGATCACGTCGTGGCCGGTGCGGGTGCGGATCTGCACGCTGTTGCGTTCGTTGGCGACGCTCGCCTCGGCACGATCGGCGGACAGGAACTGTCCGCTGCGATGGATGACGGCGGTCGCCTCACCCGCGACAGGCACCCGTTGCACATGCACGTCGAAGACGGACAGAAAGATGCTGATGCGCGGCAGTGGTTCGGCGGGCAGGCCCAGCTCCGGCGGCGGCACCGCCCGATCGACGAGGCAGACCTGCCCGTCGGCGGCGGCCACCACCACATCGGCGCGGTTGGGTGGCACACGTGGTGGGTGCCGGAAGAACCCGGCGCACGCGCCCGCGAGCGCCAGCCCGGTCCCGCGAACCCACCTGTTCCTGACGCCCAGACCCGCCAGTCCCAATCCGCCGGCGATAAACGGAAGACCTGCCGGATGGATCGGGGGAATCGTCGAGCGGACGAGCTCGACGATATGCGGAATGCCGGAATCCGGCTCTGAACCTGCGGGGCGGGGGCGTCTTGCCACCGGACCATCCTAGTGATGCGGTCCGCGAGCTGGGGAACACACTGATCGCAACGCCGCTCACGGCCGCCTTGATCAGCTCAGATTCCACACACTGACTGTCGTTCCCGCAGGCAGTTGGGTGACGTCTTCGGGGATGTCCAGCAGGCAGTTCGATACCGCAAGCCAGCGCAGATGATGCGATGCGGGAGGTCCGACGGCGGTCACGGTGCCCTTGTCGGCGGCCCAGTATCCGCGCCGGAACTGGCGTTTGCCGGCGGGGGCGGATATGGCATCGGTGAGGACGGCTTCGTGGCGTGTCCGCGCCGGGGTCAATCCCATCGCGGCGCGCAGCGGTTCGCGAATGAACACCTCGAATGACACCAGTGCGCTGACCGGATTGCCCGGCAGCGTGAGCACTGGAACACCGTTGACGTGACCGGCCCCCTGCGGCTTGCCGGGTTGCATGGCCACCGAAACGAACCGAACACCCGCATCGGTCAGTGCGTCCTTGACCACCTCATAGGCGCCCGCGCTCACCCCCCCGGTGGTGATCACCAGATCGGCCTGCGCGCCGAATTCTTCGAGTACGGCCAGGAATTGCTCGACATCGTCGGCGACGGTCGGTGCCACCACCGCGTCCGCACCGGCCTCCTGGACGGCGGCGGCGAGCATGACCGCGTTCGATTCGTAGATCTGCCCTGGCCGAAGGGGTGTGCCGGGCGGCACCAGCTCGCTGCCGGTTGACGCGATCACCACCCGCAGGCGGGGATGCACGGTCAGCTCGTCCAGGCCGAGCGCGGCGGCAAGGCCCAGTGCCGGCGCGTTGAGGCGGGTGCCTGCGGTCAACACGGTGTCGCCGGCCCGCACATCCTCTCCCGCGCAGCGGACATGTTGTCCGGCAGCGGGCTCCTGGGTGATGGTCACCGTCTCGGTGCCGCCGTCGGTGACTTCGACGGGTACTACGGCGCTGGCACCGGCGGGAACTGGCGCACCGGTCATGATCCGATGCGCGGTGCCCGGGTTGAGGGTCAGTTCATCGGTGCGCCCGGCGGGGATGTCCTCGGTGACCGGAAGGGTTATCGGGCCAGCGGGGCTTGCCCCAACCAAATCCTCGTGCCGAACCGCATAACCGTCCATCGCGGAGTTGTCGAACACCGGCAGATTCAGCGGTGCGACGACGTCGGCGGCCAGCACCAACCGCTCAGCCGCGCCGACCGGTATCCGTACGGGCACAGGTGCCTGGATCAGTTCGGCAACGACTTGCTGGTGCTCTGCGACGGAACGCATCGGCTCATTATTGCCCGAATGCCGAGCGCATACCGCACGCAGGGGTTTTCGCCGAGTTGTGTGCGCCCGGCATGCCCTCGACGTGCGGTGGCGACACCATCGCGGGAAAATAGCGCCATGACCGTCGGCGGAGTGCTCTTCGATATCGACGGGGTCCTGGTGACCTCGTGGGAGCCGATCGACGGCGCCGCGCAGGCTCTCAAGGCACTCGAGAACGACGACATTCGCCGATGTTTCCTGACCAACACCACGTCGCGGACCCGTGTGCAGATCGCCGAGTTGCTCAGCGCCGCCGGGCTGGCGGTGCCCGCCGACGAGGTGATCACCGCGGCGATGTTGACCGCCGATCACGTGATCACCCAGCATCCGGGCGCTCGGTGTTACCTGCTGAACGACGGCGACATCACCGCCGACATGGCAGGCGTCGATTTTGTCGAATCCCTCTCCGACGATCCCGATGTGATCATTCTGGGCGGAGCAGGCCCGCAGTTCGACCATGTGGCGTTGAGCCGGGTGTACGAATTGATGGCCCAGGGCATTCCCGTCGTCGCGATGCACCGTAACGCGGTGTGGAGTACCCGCGAGGGACTGCGCGTCGACACCGGCGTGTATCTGGCCGGTATGGAACAGGTGTCCGGCCGCAAGGCCGTGGCCGTCGGTAAACCGGCTCCCGCGGGATTCCAGCTCGCCGCCGAACGCATGGGCTGCGAGCCGGATCAGGTGGTGATGGTGGGCGACGATCTACATGTCGACGTGCTGGCCGCTCAGGTTGTCGGGATGACGGGGGTGCTGGTGCGCACCGGCAAATTCCGTCAGGACACCCTGGACCGGTGGGCCGCCGATCAGTACGCGATGCAGCCGGCCTACGTGGTCGACTCGGTCGCCGATTTGCCGCCCCTGCTGTCGGGCCTATAAGCCAGAATCGCCGTCATGATCGATCATTTCGGTATCAACTGTGCGGATCTGCCGGCCGCAGCGGCCTTCTATGACAAGGTTCTCGGGGTTCTGGGTTTCACGCGGCAGATGGATTTCGGTGTTGCCATCGGGTACGGACCCGAGGGACAAGCGCAATTCTGGATCGGTGGCGACCCGAGTGGGCATGCCTCGATGGAGTCCAATCGCGAAGTCCATGTTGCGTTTTCGGCGGCGAGCACGGCAAAGGTCGACGAGTTCTTCGCGGCGGCAACGGGTGCGGGCGCCGAGGTGCTGCACGCGCCCCGGCTCTGGCCCGAGTATCACCCGGGGTATTACGGCGCCTTTGTGCGCGACCCGGATGGGAACAACGTCGAGGCGGTCTTCCACGGATGAGTCCCACGTCTAGCGGCGTGGGGTAACGATCGGCGAGGGCGGGGTGATCGAGTCCCTGCTCGTGAGCACGGGTGCCGAGGCAGACGTGCCCTTGGGTTGCACAATCGGCATGGATGCCGCTTTCTTGTCGCCGCCGGGTCGCGCGGTGTCCTCGTCGACGGCTCAGAGGTCGGGGGTGTCCCCGTACGCGTTGACGTGTCATCGGACGTGTCAGTGCCGATCAGCGTGGTGAATGTGAGGGATCTGGGGCAGTATGCAAACGTGACGGTGCACTGGACGACAGCCGATATTCCCGACCAGACCGGACGTGTTGCCGTCGTCACCGGCGCCAACACCGGCCTCGGTCTGGAGACTGCGCGTGCCTTGGCCGCTGCGGGAGCCCAGGTGGTTCTTGCGGTGCGCGACCCCGACAAGGGAGCCGCCGCGGCCGACGATATTACGAAGGGTGCGGCTGGGAGCAACCTCGCGCTACAGCGGCTGGACCTGTCGTCGCTTTCGGATATCAGGTCCGCCGCCCGACAGCTGGGTGCCGACTATCCACGGATCGATCTCCTCATCAACAACGCGGGTGTGATGTATCCGCCGAAGAGCCTCACGGCCGACGGGTTTGAACTGCAATTCGGCACCAACCATCTGGGGCATTTCGCACTCACCGGGTTGCTGCTGGAAAATCTCACCGCAGTGCCTGACTCACGCGTTGTCATCGTCAGCAGCAACGGCCATAAATTCAGGGCAGCAATACATTTCGATGATTTGCAGTGGGAGCGGGGTTACAGCAGGGTGGGGGCCTATGCGCAATCCAAGCTCGCGAACCTGCTGTTCACCTATGAGCTGCAGCGACGTCTCCAGGCTGCTGGAGCCGAGACCGTGGCGCTTGCCGCACATCCGGGTGCATCGGGCACCGAGCTGATGCGGCACATCACATTCGGCCCGGAGGCGCTCACCGCGGCGGCACTGAAAATCGCACAGAGCCCGGCAATGGGAGCGCTGCCCAGTCTGCGTGCCGCCACAGACCCGGCCGCACAGGGCGGCCAGTACTACGGGCCTTCAGGTTTTGGTGAGTTCCGCGGTTACCCGAAGGTCGTCAGGTCGAGCAAGCAGTCTCACGATAAGGTTCTGCAACAACGGCTTTGGTCTGTGTCGGAGGAGCTGACCGGCGTTCGGTTCCCGGTCTAAACGAAGAAGTTGTCGTGGTCGATGAACCACTGGGTGCGCTGGTCATCGGTCATGTCGGCGAGTGCACCGAAGCCCTCGAAGTATTTCTGTCGGGGTGCTCCCGGTGCAAATAGCATGAGCATGGAAGCCGCTGCACCCGAATCGTTTTGGAAGGCGTGTAGGCCGCCCGGCGGTACAAACAAAAAGTCGCCCGCCGTGGCGTCGGCCCAGTTTTCGCCATTGTAGAGACGCCAGGTACCCGATAGCACGAAGAACGCCTCGGACATCGCCTTGTGGAAATGCGTAGCGGCACCAAAGCCTTTCACCGGCCCGGCATCGATCCGGTACAGCCCGTAGTCGCCGGCCGTCGACTGCTGGGTGGCCAGGTAGCGATACTGCACGTTGCCGCCGTCGGGGGCGTAGTCGGGCGGGTCGGTCACCGGTTTGAACGTCGCGCTGACCTCGCCGGTCTCGCCGTGATACCGCGGTTCGGGGTATCCAGAAACGATCAGTGACATGCGCTCCACGCTACGCGCGTCACAGCTCCCGATGAAGGGTCCGGACGGCCTCGATGCGCTCCTTGAGCTGATCGCGTGTGGCCGCGGCGACGGGTGGTCCGCCACACCGCCGTCGCAACTCGTTGTGAATCCAGCCGTGCGGCTTCCCCGATTTGAAATGGGTGGCTGATACCAGTGCGTTGAGCTCGCGCCGTAGCTCGCGCAACTGGCCGTGCGTCGAGGTGATTTCGGGAGGCACCTCCCCTGAGGCGGTGCGCTTGGTCAGCTGTTCTTCTTGCCTGCGCCGCAATAGATCTCGCATCTGGTTGGGATCAAGAAGGCCGGGGATGCCGAGGTATTCGGCCTCTTCCTCGCTGCCCGCCGGTGTTGCGGTGCCGAAGGACGCGCCGTCGAAGATCACCTGGTCCAACTCGGCACTGGCGCTCAGCGATTCGAAGCCCTTCTCCTCTTCGCCGGGCTCGGTGCGCTTGCGCTCCACCGGCTCCTCATCGCCCATCGGCTCGCGATGTGGTTTGCCGAGCACGTGATTGCGCTGCTCCTCCAGCAGGCTGGCGAGTTCCAGTAGCGTCGGTACCGACGGCAGGAAGATGCTTGCCGTCTCGCCCGGCGTACGTGACCGCACGTACCGCCCGATCGCCTGTGCGAAGAACAGCGGAGTCGAGGCACTCGTCGCGTACACGCCCACGGCCAGCCGCGGCACGTCAACCCCCTCGGACACCATGCGCACCGCCACCATCCACTCGCTGGTGCTGGCCGAGAACTGCGCGATGCGGTCGGAAGATTTCGGGTCGTCCGATAACACCACGGTGGGCTCGCTGCCGGTGATCTGGGTGAGCAGCTTCGCGTACGCGCGGGCGGCCTTCTGATCGGTGGCGATGATCATGGCGCCCGCGTCGGTCATGCCTCCTTTGCGCTTCTGTAGCAGCCGTGCATGGGCGGCGCGCAGCACCGCGGGTATCCATTCGCCGTTGGGATCCAAGGTGGTGCGCCAGGCACGCGCGGTTTGCTCTGCACTCAGTGGTTCGCCAAGGCGTGCGGCGTGCTCCTCCCCGGCGCTGTCCCGCCAGCGGGCTTCACCGGAATACGCCATGAAGACCACCGGGCGCACCACACCGTCGGCCAGCGCCTCGGAGTATCCGTAGGTGTGGTCTGCCTGTGAGCGTTGGTAGCCGGCGCCATCGGGCTCATAGTTGATGAAGGGGATGGGACTGTCGTCGCTACGGAACGGGGTTCCGGTCAGCGAGAGGCGCCGGGTGGCGTCGTCGAACGCCTCGCGGACCGCTTCGCCCCAGCTTTTGGCATCACCGGCATGGTGGATCTCGTCGAAGATAACCAGCGTTCGGTGGTTCTCAGTGCGGACCCGGTGCCGCGTGGGGTGGCTGGCCACCTGCGCGTAGGTGACGACGACGCCGTGATACTCCGAGGAGGTCTGTGAATCGGAGTTGCTGAATCTGGGGTCCAGTGACAGGCCGAAGGAGGTGGCCGACTGGGCCCACTGCACCTTCAGGTGCTCTGTGGGCACCACGACGGTGATCTTGTCGACGGTGCCATCGGCCAGCAGCTCGGTAGCAATGCGCAGGGCAAACCGAGTTTTCCCCGATCCGGGAGTGGCCACCGCCAAGAAATCGCGGGGCTTGGCGGCCAAATACCGCACCAATGCCCTGCGCTGCCAGCCCCGCAATGTATGGGTGCTGGGCGCTTCTACAGCCCGCACCCTATGGACTCCGCTCTGCCTAAACGATTGAGTCGCAGACTAACGCAACGGATTACGGGAGTGCATCCCGACGGGCGTGGCGAGCACCGCGTGTCGTGTCACCAGAGTGATAGCTGGAGACGATCAGCACAGCGCTCGCCACCACCGGCTCAGCTCACTTGACCGGGAAGACCACGTCGGTGAGTTCCTCGGATACCGACCACAGCCGACGCTGCAAATCGAGGTTGTAGGACTGTTCGCTCGACGCGACGACCTTGGGGTTACCGCGCTGTTCCATGAATCCGTCGGGCCCGTAGTACTGGCCGCCCAGGGCAGCCGGGTCGGTGGCGGCTCGCAGCGTGGGCAGGGCACCCATATCCGCTCCCTGGACCAATACCGGCGCCACGACGTCGAACACCGCCCGGACCCACAGCGGAGAATTGCGGGCCAGTTCGGTATTGGAGCCACCGGGATGCGCGGCCAGGGCGACGGTGTTGGTGCCGGCCAGGCGCCGCTGTAGCTCGTAGGTGAACAACAGGTTGGCCAGCTTCGACTGTCCATATGCCGCGACACGGTCGTAGTCGCGTTCCCATTGCAGGTCATCGAAGTGGATGTCGGCGCGGATGCGGTGCCCGATGCTGCTGACCGTCACCACGCGTGAGCCCTCCACGGGCAACAGGCGCTCCAAGAGCAGGCCGGTGAGTGCGTAATGGCCCAGGTGATTGGTGCCGAACTGCAGCTCGAAGCCGTCGGCGGTGCTGGACTTTTCCGTCCACATGACGCCGGCGTTGTTGATCAGCAGATCGATCTTGTCGTAGCGCCCCTTGAGCTCATCACTGGCCCGGCGGACGGATTCCAGTGAGGAAAGGTCCAATGACTGCAGGGTGACATCGGCGTTTGAGTGGGCCGCGGTGATCGCCTCAGCCGCGGCTTTTCCTTTCTCCGCGTTGCGGACGGCGAGTACCACGTGAGCGCCGTGCGCGGCGAGTGCCTTGGCGGTTTCGAGGCCGAGTCCGGTATTGGCACCGGTGACGATAGCGATGCGGCCGGTCTGATCGGGGATGTCGGTGGTGCTCCATTTGGTGGTGGATCGCGACATGGGTGCTCCTTGATAGTCTGTCAGTAACCGGGGCGGTTACTCCGCTTGTAAATATACGGAACGCTCGCCCCGTTTTGTCAAGGCGTCAAGGAGTGTGAGATGGATCAACCCGCCCGTCCGTTACGGGCAGACGCTGCCCGCAACCGTGCGCGGGTGTTGGAGGTCGCCTACCAAACCTTCGCCGAAGAGGGGCTTGGGGTGCCTATCGATGAGATCGCGCGACGCGCCGGCGTGGGTGCGGGGACGGTGTATCGGCATTTCCCGGCCAAGGAGGACCTGTATCGCGCGATTGCCGAGGATCGCATGGGCAGCGTGATCGACAAGGGCCGCGAGCTGCTGGCGGCCGTCGACCCCGGCGAAGCGCTCTTCGAATTTCTGCGTTCGATGATGGATTGGGGCGGCACCGATCAGGGCTTGGTGGATGCCTTGTCAGGTGCGGGCATCGACGTTCAGGCGCTCATTCCGCATATCGAGGAGTCCTTCTATGCGGTCTTGGGTGATCTGCTGCGAGCCGCGCAGCAGGCGGGCACGGTGCGCTCCGATGTGGGGGTGCACGAGGTGAAGGCACTCCTGGTCGGTTGCCAGGCCATGCAGAGCTACAACAAGGATGTCTCGCGCCAGGTGACTGACGTCGTGTTCGACGGACTGCGGCCGCGCCCGTAGTCAGGGGCGGTTAGCTTCGCTACCTTGAGTGAGTCGGAGGTAGCAAATGTCATTTCGTCGATGGTCGGTGTCGGTGTCGGTGCTGTTGCTGGCCGTTGGCTGTTCGTTTTTCGGTGCGCCGCGGTCCGGTGATTGGCGTGCCAAGACAGACGACGACGCCGCAATCTTGAGCGTGGCGGACGCGGTGCGGGCTATCGATCCGTGTGGGCTCGTGGATGCGGAATCCATCAAGGCCACCATTCCCCGGGCGATCTCTTTCGGATACACCGATGGCTTTGATCGGTGCACGCTGGCGCTGGGCGCGTACGACGGCGACTTTCCCAGCGATGTCTCGGCAACCATTGGTTTCGACCTGGCCCCGGAAGCCGGGGAGCCGGTGGAGCAGCCCACCGACTCGGTCAGCGTCAACGGGATAGCGATCACCCATATGTTGGGGCCAACCAGCAATCGGGGATGGTGCCGGTACGTCTTCAACCTTGGGCTGGACGAGCGGCCCGTCCAACCCGCGGGCCGTGTCCGGGTGAACGTGGTGGCCAGTCTTGCTCGGGACCCAGGGCCTGGGCGCCCCGTCTATCCCTGCCGGGAGGCATCGGCAATCGCCAGCGGCGCCGCACAGATGAGATCGCAGCACCTGCCTCGCCGAGAGGGTTCGGCTCCCGGGCCCGCCGGTCAGGATCCATGCTCCCTGCTACCTCACCTGGATGGATTCTCCAGCTATCGGCGGTCCAATCCCGGTGCCGGGTTGGACCCCTACGCCTGCAGGTTCGGTGCCGGCCCGGCTGCCGATGGGAAGGCGCCGGACGTAGAGCCGGACGTAAAGGAAGTAGAGGTGGCATTGCGCCCGGTGGGTCCGCACGAACCGGATACCTCCAGGTACGGACAGGATCGGCGTACGGTCGTCGAGGATCGCGACGGGGTGGAGCTGCACGTCAGCACGGTCACAAGCACGTACGACAAGCCGTTCTGCGAGGTCTTCGTATACCTGGGCAAGGAGTATCAGCCGATGTACTTCCCGCCCGAGCGCGCCCGTCCCGGTGACTCCCGGCGGCCCGGGGCGGTAGTACGCGGAACCTCGTCGTGCGACGACGTCAAACGGGTGGCCGTGGCGGCGGGCAGGAAATTTGGTCAGTCGTAGGCGGGGAGCGCGAACGAACGTCCCACCTTGAGTGCCTGACGGGCGACCAACTGGCGAATGCCGGGCAGCCGCAGGGACCATAGCCCGAGCCTTCTCAGCCCGGTCGCCCACGGTGAGTCGGCCTCGCCGATTTTCAGAGCATCCAGTGCCAGCCGCTGGCACCGCGCGGCGTATGGAGCCATCAACGTATGAAATCGGGCGAAGGCGATGCTGAAATCGCCCTGTGCGGAGCGCAATTCGTGGGCGAGCACGTATGCGCCGACGATCGCCAGGCTGGTGCCCATGCCCGATCGGGGCGACGCGCACCAGGCCGCGTCGCCGAGGAGGCACACGCGCCCACGGGAGTACGTGTCCAGATGAACCTGGCACAACGAGTCGAAATAGGGCTCAGCGGTGACGGAAAGGGCGCGCAGAACAGCGGGAGTTTCCCAGCCGAAGCCGGTGAATCGTTCCGAGAACAGCTTCTTGTTGCCTTCGACGTCCCGGTAATCGAACTCGAGGTGGTCATCGGAGAACGAGAGTGAGCCGCGAGCGGGCGCGTCGGGTGCGGTTGCCTGGATGCCGACGCCGCGTGTCCCCTCCCG
This sequence comes from Mycobacteroides abscessus ATCC 19977, assembly GCF_000069185.1. Taxonomy (NCBI): domain Bacteria; kingdom Bacillati; phylum Actinomycetota; class Actinomycetes; order Mycobacteriales; family Mycobacteriaceae; genus Mycobacteroides; species Mycobacteroides abscessus. The sequence continues at coordinate 651,429 of NC_010397.1, forward strand.
GAAGCCCACCGTCTGATGGTCGAGGCCGAGATGATTGTCCATCGCGAAAAATGTGAAGTATTGGCCCAGTTGGGTCACGAACTCGTGCTCCGGCCCGAAGGTCAGCGCGCGAACACCCGAATGCACACCGTCGGCGCCGATCAGGAGGTCGTAGCTCTCCGGTGCGGACCTGGAGAAGGAGACTGTGACCTTCGCGCCGTCATCGCGCACGCCGGTGATCGAATCGGCGAAACGAAACACGACGTGTTCGCGTACCGCCTCGTGCAGGATGCGCGCAAGATCGCCCCACAGGATCTCCAATTCACCGCTGATGACCTCAGAGGGAAACCGGGCTATTTCCTTGCCGTCGGCATCGACCATCACCAGGGACCCCATGTGCGTGGCCTGTGCCCGCACCGCGTCGAGCACACCCATTTTGTCCAGCACGTCGATGGACGGACCCCGGAAATCGACGGCCTGACCGCCATTTCGTACGGTCGCGGCACGTTCGACGATCGTGACGGAGTGTCCTTCCTGCACAAGCCAGTACGCCAGCGCAGGGCCCGCGATACCGCCACCGCTGATGAGGATCTCACGTGACATGGCGTCACCGTAGACCGCGTTCCTGAATGTCCGGTGAGTCTTCGCGCGAGCCCGACTCGTGATCGGCTCCGGCTCGGCGGAAGATCGGGCCGGGCGCCGACGTCGGGTTTGTTGGTACAAAGTGCCCTCGATCGCCCTTGCACTCGCCATGGCCGAGTGCTAAAAATGGCATTGGCACTCACGACCGGTGAGTGCTAGGCCGGGACGGTGAGGCCGCAGCCCACACAGCTGCGTCCGTCCGTCGCGGGCACTGAGCCCGGCCGAGAACGTGCAACCCCCTTACACGGAGGAATCACTTCGCAATGGCCAAGACAATTGCGTATGACGAAGAGGCCCGCCGCGGCCTGGAGCGGGGCCTCAACGCCCTTGCTGACGCGGTCAAGGTGACGCTGGGCCCCAAGGGTCGCAACGTCGTCTTGGAGAAGAAGTGGGGCGCCCCCACGATCACCAACGATGGTGTGTCCATCGCCAAGGAGATCGAGCTGGAGGACCCGTACGAGAAGATCGGCGCTGAGCTGGTCAAGGAAGTTGCCAAGAAGACCGACGACGTCGCGGGTGACGGCACCACCACCGCCACCGTTCTTGCCCAGGCCCTGGTCAAGGAAGGTCTGCGTAACGTCGCCGCCGGCGCCAACCCGCTCGGCCTGAAGCGCGGCATCGAGAAGGCCGTCGAGAAGGTCACCGAGACGCTGCTGAAGAGCGCCAAGGAGGTCGAGACCAAGGAGCAGATCGCGGCCACGGCCGGTATCTCCGCGGGCGACCAGTCCATCGGCGACCTGATCGCCGAGGCCATGGACAAGGTTGGCAACGAGGGTGTCATCACCGTCGAGGAGTCCAACACCTTCGGCCTGCAGCTGGAGCTCACCGAGGGTATGCGCTTCGACAAGGGCTACATCTCGGGCTACTTCGTGACCGACGCCGAGCGTCAGGAAGCCGTCCTGGAGGATCCCTACATCCTGCTGGTCAGCTCCAAGGTGTCGACCGTCAAGGATCTGCTTCCGTTGCTGGAGAAGGTCATTCAGGCCGGCAAGCCGCTGCTGATCATCGCCGAGGACGTCGAGGGTGAGGCTCTGTCCACTCTGGTCGTCAACAAGATCCGCGGCACCTTCAAGTCCGTCGCCGTCAAGGCCCCGGGCTTCGGTGACCGTCGCAAGGCGATGCTGCAGGACATGGCGATCCTCACCGGTGGCCAGGTCGTCAGCGAAGAGGTCGGCCTGTCGCTCGAGACCGCCGATATCACCCTGTTGGGTACCGCTCGCAAGGTCGTCGTCACCAAGGACGAGACCACCATCGTCGAGGGCGCGGGCGACTCCGACGCCATCGCCGGTCGCGTGGCGCAGATCCGCAGCGAGATCGAGAACAGCGACTCCGACTACGACCGTGAGAAGCTGCAGGAGCGCCTGGCCAAGCTGGCCGGCGGTGTTGCGGTGATCAAGGCCGGAGCTGCCACCGAGGTGGAGCTCAAGGAGCGCAAGCACCGCATCGAGGATGCCGTTCGCAACGCGAAGGCGGCCGTCGAGGAGGGCATCGTCGCCGGTGGTGGCGTGGCCCTGCTGCAGGCTGCCCCCTCGCTGGATGAGCTGTCCCTCACCGGTGACGAGGCCACCGGCGCCGCGATCGTCAAGGTCGCCGTCGAGGCCCCGCTGAAGCAGATCGCCTTCAACTCGGGCCTGGAGCCCGGCGTTGTGGCCGAGAAGGTTCGCAACTCTCCGTCCGGTACCGGCCTGAACGCCGCCACCGGCGAGTACGAGGACCTGCTGGCCGCTGGCGTTGCCGACCCGGTGAAGGTCACCCGCTCGGCGCTGCAGAACGCGGCGTCCATCGCGGCGCTGTTCCTCACCACTGAGGCCGTCGTTGCCGACAAGCCGGAGAAGGCCGCCGCACCTGCGGGCGACCCGACCGGTGGCATGGGTGGCATGGACTTCTAAGTCCCCCAACGAAGAGGCCCGGCCTGCCTGGAGAAATCCAGTGCAGACCGGGCCTTTTTCGTTACTGGTCCGGGCCGAGTGGGAAGCCGAGGGGGAATCCGAGTGGGAATCCGACGCGGGACGCCGTCTCGATTTTCTCGGGAGATCCCACTCGGCATGTGGCGCGGCGGCTTACACCGGCGCGGGTGCGATGGTGCCCCCGGTCAGGCGCCGGTACGTGTAGACGTGGATCAGTCCGGTCAGGGCGCCCGCTGCCGGGTAGGCGATGATGCCACCCAAACCGCACGTGATGAAGGTCAGCGCGAAGCCTCCGAAGGCGACACCCAGGGTGATCAGGAAAACCACCAACGCCTGCCCCAGATTGTCCTTAACCAGCTGGAAGCTGGCCTTGAGCGCATCGACAGGGCCGAGGCCGCGGTCGATGGCGAAGAACACCGCGTATTGCGCGAAGAACCCGAAGATGACGCCACCGATGATGAGAAGGCTACCGATCAGAACCCCCACCCCCACGAGCAGCGCGGCGCCGACATAGAGGCCGAAACCGCGGGCGCGGAAGAAGGTCCCGAAGCTGACCGGCTTACCGTCCGCGACATCGAGGTTGGCGCTGATGAGGCATGCGCCCACATAGAGACTCACCGCGAAAACTACCGCGTAGAGCAAGATCATGATGGCGATGGCGCCGCCTGAAAGCTCTGGACCCTCATACGAATACGAGTACGAGGAACGTGAATTTCCGCCGTAGCCGCTCGTGCTGGTCTGAGGGAGACTCGCCATCAGGATGGCGTAGACGATCCCGACCGGCAGTCCGATGGCGAGGAACCACACCAGGTACGGGGGAATGAAGGTTCCGAAGCGCTTGCTGACCTGTGCCCAGGACCAGCTCCACGATTCACCGGCAGAGAAGGGCCCCTGCGGTGGCCACGGCCTCTGCTGGGGATAGCCGTAGCCGGCCGGCGGATAGCCCGGCGGCGGGAACTGGGCGCCCTGGTACTGAGGGCCCCCCGGGGGTGGGCCGGCCTGATACCCGGGCTGGTACCCGGGTGGTGGTGGCTGGTACCCCGGCGGCGGCTGATTCGGATATCCCGGAGGGGGCTGATTCGGGTCGTACGCTGAGGGATCGCCCGAGGTAGGCGGCTCCTGTGGTGGATAGGTCACGCGGCTAGGTTAGCAACAGGGAAGTTTGCTAAGTGTTGAATTCGGCGAGTGTCGCCGGGCCGGGTGGCGGAGGGGAGTGGCAGCGCGACGTCGAGTCGCGGTGCCTCGCATTATGCGGTGATACGCTCGGTTGGGCCGGGGTGGATCTTGCTTGCTGGAGAGGGGGCGGTTGGTGTTCGGCTATCGCGAAGACGGGGCACGAGCGTGACGCAGCCGCCGCAGTTCGGCGGCCCCAATCCCATTGACGGACCGGCCAACCCCGCGCCGCAGTACGACGGCCCGCAATTCGGGGGCCCGGCACCCGTGGGTGCGCCGCAGCCAGATCCCCACGGCCCGCCTCCTAACTTTGTTCAGTCTCCCCAGCAGCCCGGTTGGCCCAACCAGTTCGGCGGTCAGCCGCAGCAGTATCAGCAGTTTGGGCAACCACCGGCCGCGCCGCAGCAGAACCGCAAGGCACTGATTGTCACCGGGGTGGCTACCGGTGTGGTGCTGCTGGTGGTGGCCGTTGTGGTGGGAATCGTGTCGTTTTCCGGTGGCGGCGACGGCGAGACGCGGCCCGCCGGCGGCGCGGCGACCGCCGAGGCCGCGGTAAAGGGATACTTGGAGGCACTGTCCAAGGGCGATGCCGAAGCGGCGCTTTCCTATTCGGCGGATCAGCCGGCGTCCAAGGAATTTCTGACCGACGACATCCTGAAGAAGCAGATCGCACAGTGGCCGGTCGGGAACATCCGGATTCTCAATTCCGAGGATATGGGTGGCGTGATGGCACGTGTACATGTAGCCGCGAACTTCGGCGATCAAACTTCCGACGAGACAATTCTTGTCAAGAAGACGGACGGATCCTGGAAGCTCAGCACCGCGGCGGTCAAACTGTCACTTGACCAGAACGGTATCCTGGCCGGCGCCCTCCGTACGCTGTCGCTGTTTGGCAAGCCCGCCTCGAATATGTCTGTCGCATACGTATTTCCGGGTTGGTTGGATATCGGCTCGGCCAACAAGAATCTGACGGCGGTCTCGGCGCGCCCGGTTCTGCTCAACGGGATCCTGGTGCAGGGTGCCCCGGTATTTCCGGGGATCGAGATGCGGATGAGCGAAGAGGGCGCCGCGGCGGTGAAGAAGGCCGTGGCGGACAACATTGCCGAATGTGCGAAATCTACGTCGCTGGCGCCGCCGGGATGCCCTCAGGCACTGCGTAACCCGGCCTATGTTGACGGTACGGCTCGCTGGGAGCCGCCATCGGACGTGGACAAGGTGCAATACACATTTACCGCGTTCGACCTGACGGTGCGGACCACCGGCGTAACCACGTGGATGCTTACTGTGCAGTCCACCAACGGCAGCACCGTGCAAGGGAGGGCGATTGTGCCGACGATGGGGCAAATCGATATGACACAGGATCCGCTGATAGTGAAGTGGTTCGGCCGGTGACCGCCGCGACGCAGACACAGCCCTCGCGGCAGGAACTCGACCAGGCGCGTGCGGTCATCCAGGCCGTCGCGCGGGCATTCTCCGTCAAGGTGGTCGGGCAGTCCGGACTGCAGCAGTCCTTGCTGATTGGTCTGCTCACCGGTGGTCACGTGCTGCTGGAGAGCGTGCCTGGGCTGGCCAAAACCACTGCGGCACGGGCTATCGCGGATGCCATTCAAGCGCAGTTCCGCCGCATCCAGTGCACCCCCGACTTGCTGCCCAGCGATATCATCGGCACCCAGATCTTCGATGCCTCAAAGGGCACGTTCAAGACCCAACTCGGCCCGGTGCATGCCAACATCGTGCTGCTGGACGAGATCAACCGTTCCAGTGCGAAGACGCAGAGCGCCATGCTGGAGGCGATGGAGGAACGACAAACCAGCATCGCCGGAGAGATCTACAAGATCCCTGAACCATTCCTGGTGCTGGCCACGCAGAATCCGGTCGACCAGGAGGGGACCTATCCACTGCCGGAGGCGCAGATGGACCGATTCATGTTCAAGGAGATTCTGACCTACCCGAACCCCGCGGAAGAGGCCGAGGTCGTCTTCCGGATCGATGCCGGCGTCTACACGAATCATCAAGGTGCACCGGTGGCTTCGATCCAAGACATCCTGTACATCCAAGACGTCGTCCGGCGTATCTATGTCGATCCCGCGATCGTGCACTACGTCACGCAGATCGTGAACGTCACCCGTAATCCCAAGCAGTACCTGCCGCCCAACCTGGCCCGGCTCATCGAATACGGCGCCAGCCCGCGCGCGACCATCGCGTTCTGCAAAGCGGCACGTGCGTTGGCGCTGTTGGCCGACCGCAATCATGTGTTACCCGACGACATCAAGGCACTGGCGCATCGGATCCTGCGGCACCGGCTGATTCTCGGATTCGAGGCCGTCGCCGAGAATGTGACAGCCGAGGTGTTGATAGACAACATCATTCAGGCCGTCCGAACCCCCTAGCCTGTTATGGGAGTACTACTTCAGCAGGTCAAAGCGGAGACGCTGACCAATAATCGGCTGACGGGCCCCACCGGCTTGTCTCGCGGGTTGCTCGAAGGCGAGCACCGTTCGATGTTCCACGGTCGCAGCCTCGAGTTCGACGACCTGCGTCCGTACATCCTCGGTGACGATGTCCGCGACATCGATTGGCGGGCGTCTGCCCGATCTTCCTCGGTGCTGGTGAAACGCTTTGTGTCGTACCGCCAGCAGCGGATTCTGGCGGTCGCCGATATCGGGCGAAACATGCTTGCCCTGGCGGCCAGCGGTGAGCCCAAGCAACGAGTCGCGGTGAATGCCGTGGGTGTGGTGGGTCTCATCGCCAACAGCAAGGGCGACGAAATGGGGCTGGTTTATGGTGACGAGCACGCCTCGGGGCGGATGCCGAACCGCCGCGGCGAGCCGCACTTAGAGCACATGCTCGAGAGGATCAACAGCCGTGATATCACGGCGAGCGGACGCAGCAGCATCGCCGCCCAATTGCGCTATGTCGAACGCAACTATCGGCATCGTCACATCGTGTTCGTCGTGTCCGATGAGCCCGATTTGTCCGACGAACTCGACGGAGAGTTTCGCCGTCTGGCGGCGCGCCACAGCGTCTATTGGATAACCATCAAAGATGCTCCGCTGGTAGGTGTTCCAGAGCTGGGCGGTGAGGGTTACGACGTCGATTCCGGTCGCTCCATCCTTCGGGAGGAGATACTCGGAGGCGGGGTGATCGAGGCCTATCAACGGGCCGAAGCGCAGCGAGAGGCCGCGTTCGACGAGTACGTGAATTCGTCGGCCATCCGGTGCGCTCGCGTCGCCGGTAGCCGCGACCTGGTCAAGGCGATCACCACCATGCTGAAGAGGGCCAGCCGTGCCACATGACTATCTGAAGTGGGTGGTGGCGCCCCTGCCGTACTCGGTGCTGTGGCTGGCGCTCGGAGTCATCATGATTTTGTTGGTGGTCGGCTGGTGTGTAGGCATTTTCGTGTGGACGATGCCGGTAGAGAAGCTGCGCTCGATTCCGGTGGTCCGGGACATCGCCGCCTGGGTGCTGCGTCGTAAGTTCAGCGCGGCCATTGACAAGGTACGTAGGGACCACGAGGCCGGAGCGCTGGATTCACGGCAGGCGCACGGTGCGATGAGCCGCGTGCTGCGTACGTTCATCTACATGCGTACTGGCGTGCGTGCGCCGTACATGTCGCTCGGTGAAGTGGCACACGGCGGCGCCCCAAGGGTGGCTCCGGTGGTGGCTCGACTGTATTCGGGCCAGTTCGAGATGGGCGACGACGCCGACGTCGTGGCGGCCGCGGCAGCCGTTCGGGATGTGATCCAGTCGTGGAGCTGAGATGGTGGTTTGTCATGGCGGGCGGGTTGGCCCTGCTGGCGGGGGTCGCGCTGGCCGCCTACTGCTGGCCGATACGGCAACGTCCACGCAGTCTCCGCCCACTGGCTTGGGTGCAGCGACTGACGGCCCTGCCCGAATATGTGCGGGCCTACCGCCGGTATCGGATCATGTTGGCGGCCATTGCGATTGCCACCACGGGATTGCTGCTGGCCGCGATCGTCGCTACCGCACGGCCGGTCAGTAGCAAGGCGACAGCGGCAGAAATCAACCGGGTACACCCGGAAGACATCAACCTGTGCATTGCTTATGACCCTGCGGCTCACGATGTTTCGGAATTACTGAACTACTTCCGCGACCAGGCAAAGACCTTCGACACTCAACGTCTGGCGTTGACCTCGGCTACGCTTCGGGTAATCCCCATGACGGGGGACAACGCCTATGTGGCCGATCGACTCGGCTACTTCGGTGGGCTCAACGCGTTGGTGGGCAAGGACAAACCGGGACCTGAGGACGGCAAAGCGCTGCAGCGAGGGAGACTGGAATTCTCCCGTGGTGTGGCCTATGCCGACTACGCCCGCACGGTCAACGATGCTCTGGCGTTGTGTATGACCGGCTTTCCGGGTTTCACCAAGGCCGGCGATCGGCGCCGGTCGGCCATCTTCCTGGGGCCCACCGCCGAACAGCGACAAGCGCGCCCGATCTACAGCGATGCCAAGCTGGCCGAATTAGCCAGGACTGCACAGATACAGCTCAACGTTCTGACGCCGACCGCCGCAGAAGAAGGTGGTGCGGTACGACGGCTGGCCGAGGCCACGGGTGGCCGGTTCATCACGTATCTGCAAGGCGGTAAGACGACAAGCCCGGGCGAGCAGGCCGGTATCGATAAGACTTTTCGTGGGCATCTCGACGAGATTCGTGCCAACCCTCCGGTTATCACCCAGTCCGATGGCACGGTCTATGTGCAGAAGGTGCAGGACCATCCGAATCTCATCCTGGCGATCGCGCTTGCGATCGCGGTAATCTTCGCGTCGGCTCTGGCTGGGGTGCGCCGATGACCTTCGAGCCGGTGCTGCCGTGGTGGATGTTCATCGTGCTGGCGGTGGTCATCGTCGCGCTACGGATGTACACGCTGTATCGCGTGCTGGTCGTGGTGGGCGGAGGCAGTCAGCGCAAGGTTGTTTTGCGTTGGAGTCTGTTGACGCTCGTGATCGTCAGCGTATTCGCTGCCGCGGCCCGGCCGGGGATCGAGCCCACGCGGCACGTGCTGACGGAATCCCATGCGGTTGCGGCCGCGAACAGCAACGTGAATGTCTTCTTTGTTGTCGATCGGTCCATCAACTCCAGGGCTGAGGACTACGGAAGCGGGCAATTCCGGATGGCGGGTATTCGCGCGGATATGGATGCCGTCGTCAACCAGTATCCGCAAGGTCGGTTTTCCATTACCTCGTTCGCCACGGGCGCGCGTGTGGACTGGCCGCTCTCTGAAGATATTTGGAGTTTGCGGGCGCTGCTCAAGGGTTACTCGGCATATGTGTCGGAGCTGGACTCGGTGTACCGGGTCGAGGTGGCGGCTGCCGCCGATGAGCTCAGAGGGCAACTCGAACTGGCTCGTCGGCAGTACCCCGGCTCAAGCAACGTCGTGTTCTACCTCGGAGAGGGGGCGGGTGCGTCGCGCCAGCCCGCCAAGAGCTTTGATATCCCCGCGGATCTGGTCGACGGAGGCGCGGTGCTCGGCTACGGAACCACTGACGGTGGCGCAGTGGCCAGTCAGCTCGCGGCCAACGGTGAGAAGACCTATTTTCAGAACGCCGCGGGTACCGGTCCGTTCCTGTCCATCCTTGACGAACGGTCCCTGAAAGGCATCGCAGAACAGCTTCACGTGCGATATGTCCATCGGGTACAGGGTGATTCGATTGCCCCGGTGATCCCGGCGCTCGATCCGTCGGCGGCCACCAGCGAGCAGCGTTCAATTTCGCTTCCCGGGAGCCGGACAGAGTTCTATTGGGTATTCACGGGTATTGCGATGGTCCTAATGTTCTATGAACTGTTTGCCATGGTTCGCGAGTACCGCACGTCGCGCATCACGAGGGTGAGGCCGACGTGAACCCGCGGTCGATTCTTGTTTTGGTGCAACGGTTCTTCAGCGAAGGCCCGAGCCGCAAGGTGCTGCGGCGCAGACTGGTGGCCCTCTCGGTGTTGCCCGCATTGTTGTTGCTCGGGTTCGCGGTGAAGCTCATTGTCATGGTGAGCACGGGGTACGCGGCGCAGTCGCACTATCTCGCCTACGACTCGTACTCGCTGCGAGATGACGTGCGAATTCTTAAGTCGTGGAACATCATCGACTCGTACAAGGCATACTTCACGGAGGGCGACCGGTACGTACTGGAAGGCAGACTCGCGGAAGCGGAAACCGAATTCAAGGAGTCGCTCAAGCGGGTGGATCCGCCCGAGTCCTGTCCGGTGCGGATCAATCTGGAAGTGGTATTGGAAACGCGCGGCGACCTCAAGTCCGCCGACCACAAGCGGGATGACGCCAAGAAGTTTTGGGAGGAAGCGCTTGCCGTCACCAGGGAGGCGCCCGCAGGCTGCTTCAACACCACCAGCGAACCCGACGAAGCGGTTCGTAAGCACCTCAACGAGACCGAACAACGACTGCTGGACAAGCTAAAAGACCCTCCTGCGACGTCGGCCTCTCCCAGTCCCACGACATCGCCTTCGCCGCCTCCGCCGGAAGGCGGTGGTGGTAACGGCGGCGACGGTCAAGGCGGTGGTAACGGCGGCGATGGTCAAGGCGGTGGCAATGACCACAACGACGGTCAGCGCGGCGGTGATCAGAATGGTCAACCCAATTCATTACCGGGCGAGCCGACCCAGGAGGGCCCAAGCCCTGGGCAGCCTACTCAGGCTCCGACCCCGGTCGGGCCGGACCGGATTCCTACCAGCGGCGCGAACGGTGCGAACGAGCTTCACCCCGACCAGGGCGATCCGGCGGATGTGCTCAAGCGTTCCCTCGAGAACTCGACGGCCTCGGGTACCGATACCGAATAGTCTCCGACGCTGCGCCGGTTGGCCGTGACGTGCTCAGCTCTTCTCCCGGGGCGTGACATCGACCACTAACGGCATTGTTTTCCAACGATTTCCCCACGCCGCGCAACCGGTCTCTATTTTCCTGGGAACTTTTCGTACGCCGGGATCGACTGCTCCCTTAGTCGCATTAGTTGGTCATATCCGCGAGAAGGTTAGGGAGTCGATGACGCTCAACGTGAAGGGCGAGGGACTGGGGGCGCAGGTCACCGGGATTGATCCAGGCAACCTGGATGGCATTACCACCGAGGAGATCCGCGAACTCGTCTACCGGCACAAGCTCGTCGTCCTCAAGGGCGTGCACCCCACGCCCGAGCAATTCATTGAGCTCGGCAGATTGATCGGCGAGATCGTGCCCTACTACGAACCCGTCTACCATCATCAAGACCACCCGGAGATCTTCGTGTCTTCTACCGAGGAGGGGCAAGGGGTTCCGCGCACAGGTGCGTTCTGGCATGTCGACTACATGTTCATGCCGAAGCCTTTCGCCTTCTCCATGGTGTTGCCATTGGCGGTACCTGGGCATGACCGTGGTACCTACTTCATCGATCTCAGCAAGGTATGGGAATCGCTGCCTGCAAAGACAAAAGACGCCGCACTCGGAACATTCAGCACACATACCCCGCGCCGCTACATCAAGATCCGCCCGAGTGATGTATACCGGCCTATCGGTGAGATCCTGGCGGAGATCGAGCGAACCACTCCTCCGCAGAAGTGGCCGACGGTGATCAAGCACCCGAAGACAGGGGAGGAGATCCTCTACATCTGCGAGGCGGGCACCGAGACCATCGAGGACGGGGCCGGCCGGATACAGGACGCCGCGCTGCTGCAGCAGCTCCTCGAGGCTTCGGGCCAGCTCGACCCGGACTACGCGTCGCCGTTCATCCACGCCCAGCACTACGAAGTCGGGGATATCGTATTGTGGGACAACCGCTCTCTTGTGCACCGTGCGAAGCATGGGACAGCATCGGGCACGTTGACCACCTACCGTCTGACCATGCTGGACGGACTCGAGGCTCCGGGGTTCGCGGCGTGAGCGCGGTCGCCGCAACACTGTCGGTACAGACCGGACTGCCGTCGGCGGGCATGGTGCCGATGTCCGCGGCCTTGCTCAGCAGGGTTCTCGAACCGTATTCGTACAAGGGGTGTCGTTACCTGAACGATGCCGAGTACGGCATCACCTCCGACGCGGTGCATGCACAGGGAAACTTTGCGATCGACGAATCCGCGTACATCCGGAGCACCGGGCACTTCAACGCCGTGGAATTGGTGCTGTGCTTTAACCAGTTGGCGTACTGCGCCTTCGCGCAAGGTGTTGTCAACGACGATATCTGGGCGTTTCGGGGCTGGTCGATCGACGACTATTGCGAGAACCAACTCGCCAGCATGCTGATCAAGAGCACGTCGTCGCGGTTTCGGCGCCTGGTCAATCCGAGGCAGTTCTCCGCCCGTTTACAGGCGCGGGATTTCCATATCGTCGACCGTTCATGGCGCTATCTCCAATTCCACAGCACCATCGAATTCTGGGATCAGGATGGAGGATCTGCGGCGGGAGAATTCGACATCGCGGTCCTCAACATCCCCTAGCCCTCCGACCGGAAGCACATCGTCGCCGTCATGTCTCATTCGCCACCGCCCACCGTGCTGGAACGAATCGTCGCACAGGCCCGGACACGGCCGGATTCAATCGCGTTGCGTCGCTGCGATGGTCGTGACGCCATGAGCTACGGTGAGCTCATCGGTGCCGTCGAAGACCTGGCCGCGACACTTGAAGCCGGCTCGGTCACGCACGGTTCGCGTGTCGTCGTCCTCTCGGACAATGGACCCCAGACATATCTTTCGGTACTGGCATGTGCCCGGCTCGGCGCCATCGCGGTCATGGTTGACGATTCCTTGCCCGCGGCGACTGTCGCGCGGTTCAGTGAGATAACCCGGCCTGCTGCCATCATTCCGAACGAGGGCGGTGGTGTCGGTGCCGAAAATGGCGAAAGAGCTTATCCGAAGGCGCAACCCGACAGTGGTGCGGACGAAGCGCTCGCGATGATCTTCACCAGCGGCACCACCGGTGAGCCGAAGGCCGTGCTGCTGCCCAATCGGACGTTCTTCGCTATTCCGGACATTCTGCGCGCCGAGGGACTGCGCTGGATCGATTGGGTAGCGGGGGAGACAACCTACTCACCGCTGCCGGCGACGCATATCGGCGGGCTGTGGTGGATCCTCAATGGGCTGATGCACGGTGCTTCGTGCATCACCGGTGGCGAGCAGGGAGCGTCGCTGCGGGAACTACTTGTCGACAATGAGGTGGCCACCGCGTGTCTGGTGCCTACTCTCCTCACCAGATTGGTCTCGGAACTCAAGCTCACCGGTACGGATGTTCCCGCATTGCGCTTCATTGCCTACGGCGGTTCACGGGCGATAGCCGCCGATGTGAGGTTCATCGAAGCAGCCGGAGTGCGGACGGCTCAGGTTTATGGGCTGAGTGAAACAGGCTGTACCGCATTATGTCTGCCGACAGATAGCGAATCCATTTCCAGGATTGAACAGGGGGCTGTGGGCCGCCCCTACCCGGGCGTGCAAACCTACCTTTCCCCTGAGGGCGGGGGCGACCCGACCACGGGTGCCGAGTCCGCCTCCTACGGCACATTGTGGATCAAGTCGCCGGCCAACATGCTGGGGTACTGGGGAAGCCCCGAGCGCACCGGCGAGGTGCTGGCCGAAGGCTGGGTGAACACCGGTGATCTGGTGGAGCGTCGTGCCGACGGGTTCTTCTATATCAGGGGACGCTCGTCGGAAATGATCATCTCTGGCGGTGTCAACGTGGTTCCCGATGAGGTCGACCGGATCGCTGAGGACATAGCGGGTGTGCGTGAAGCGGCGTGTTACGAGATACCCGACGAGGAATTCGGAGCACTGGTCGGATTGGCCGTAGTTGCCACCACCGAACTCGATGGTGCGGGCACCGCGGCGTTGAAGCAGCGGATCGCGGCCAGGTATCGGCGTGAGTCGGAGTCGATGGCCAGGCCGTCGACCATCGTCCTGGTTGAGGACATCCCCCGGACCAAATCCGGCAAGGTGATGCGTTCAGCGTTGTCCGCCTCGCTCAACGGGGCACGTGCGCGTGTCTGAAACTACGAGGGACCGGATTCTGGCGGCAGTGTGCGAGGTGCTGTACATCTCGGAAGCTGATCTCTTTGAAGGCGATTCGACCGATCTGCGGGAGCTGGGCCTGGACTCGGTCCGGTTCGTGCTGTTGATGAAGCAGCTCGGCGTGACCCGTGGCTCGGAGTTGCAGAAGCGTTTGGTTTCCGACCTTTCCGTCGCGGGTTGGGCTCAGATCCTGGAACAGGGACAGCCGGAGAGCGCCACATGACGGTAGTCCTGGAACCTCAGGTGGACCGCGTGCCGATGAGCCGGTCTCAGCAGAACATGTACAACGGTGCCGTACAGGCGAGCGATCCAGGGTTGTATCTGATTGGCAAGAGCTTTCGCTTTCATCCCATCGAACTGGCGGCATTCATGTGTGCGCTGGAAGCGGCGGTGGCCGCCAATCCGGTGCAGTTGTGTGTCCTGGAACCAGGTGTTCAGCACGATCGACATCCAGAGCTGGTGCAGCGGCTGCAGTTCGGAGACATTGTGTCGATTGCCGCGGACGAGGAGGGGCTGACCGCCCGTACCGCCGACGCAGTGGCAAGCCAATGGGCCGCCGATCTCAAGGCCAGGCCGCTTGTGCGTTATACCGTGCGCACCGGCGCGGATGGACGAGTGCGGGGTCTGGACATCCACGCACACCATCTGCTGCTCGACGGCGGTGCCATCGGTGTCATCGAGGCCGACCTCGGCCGAAACCTCTCGTCAGCCAAGGAAGCCAAGGTCTCTCGTACCACCGGCGCACTGACACGTATCGCTACGGCACACAGCCGCGAGATCGCGAAGGCGGATGAATCGCTGCAGCGTTTCGGGGCGGCGATCCAACGCGAACTGACGGACGCCGCACGGCGCTCCGTGCCCGGGCAACACTGCGACGGCGCGGCGTCCGGCGCCGCCAAGGGCGTGCTGCTGGAATCGGTCACCGTATCCGCCAAGGCGTTCGATGCGATCACCGCTCTCGCCGAGCGCGAGCAGGTGCCCTTGAATATCCTGGTGGCCGCGGCCGCGGTGGCGGTGGATGCAAGTCTGCGGCAGAGCACACAGACGCTATTGATTCACGCGGTGGACAACAGGTTCGGTGAGCCCGACCTGGAGGTCGCCACCTGTTTGGTCAACTCCATCGCGCATCCGGTCAGCTTCCCGGCCTTTGCCTCGGTACGGGAAGTCGTGCGTTCCCTGGATCGCGACTACGTCAAGGCTTCGCGTCGCCGGTGGCTTCGCGAAGAGCAGTACCGCCGCATGTATCTGGCAATCAACAAGACAGCGCAGGTCGAGGCGTTGACCTTCAATTTCATTCGCGAAACGTGCGCGCCCGCGCTGCGCCCCTTCCTCTCGGCCGCCCCCCGTGTGACGGACATCGGTCCGGTGGAGGGCATGACGGTGTCCTGCGTCGCCGATGAAGATCGGCGCACTCTCACCCTGTCCATCTGGCACCGTAGCGATCTGCCGAAGGCAAGCGCCCACCCATGGGTCGCCGAGAGGATCGCCGGGGCACTGAGCTCGATGGAAGCGATGTGGCACATGCCGATCGCGATGACGGTGAATGAATGGTTCGGGATCGGCGCCGACGGCGCCCGTCGCCGCGGCGACGACCACGCGCCGGCCGAATCTACTGCGCTGCCTGCCTGGTTCGTGGACAGTGAAGACGCCGTGGCGGAGTTCTTACAGAGGCGTAGATTCGTCGAGCCGTGGATCGGATGGCTGATCGCTGCCGGCGTCTCGCCCGGTGACATTGTGGTGTGCGCCGACGACGACTCCGATAAGGCCATTGATCTACTGATCGCCTGCCACCTTGCCGGGTGTGGATACAGTGTGTGCGAGAACTCAGAAGGGCTTGTCGCGCGCTCTGATTCGATTGCGATGCAGGGTGACGACATCACGGTGCATGCGGTAGATATCGCTGTGACCATCCCCACCGAGCTGGATGCTTCGATGCGGGGACGCGTTGCCGAACGTCGAGAGCAGGTGGCCAAAGATGGTGCCCTGGCGGAGAAGACGGCGTACATAATGGCCACCTCTGGGTCGACAGGCCGGCCCAAACTGGTGCCGATCTCCCATGGCGCATTGGCGCTGTTCGTTCGTGCGGCCGGTGATGCATATGGCTGGTGCGCGCAGGACCGCATTCTGCAGTGTGCACCACTGACATCGGATATCAGCGTCGAGGAAGTCTTCGTGGCCGCGAGCCGCGGCGTGCAGGTCATCCGTTCTGCCGCGATGAAATCCGCAGACCTGAGCGCACTTGTGCATGACATTCGTGAGGCCGGCCCAACCCTGCTCGACTTGCCGACCGCCGTGTGGCATCTGTTATGCGAGGACGCTGAGTCGCTGGCCCTGATCGGCGCCTGCGGTGTGCGCCAGGTCGTCGTCGGGGGAGAAGCCATCCGTCCCGGTGCCGTAGATCAATGGGTGAAATCGACGGACAAGAACGGCATCTCGCTCATCTCAACCTACGGGCCAACCGAGACCACGGTGGTCGTCACACACCTGTCCATCGCGGCGGGCGACGGTGTCGACTGCCGTCGAATGGGCGTACCGGTTGTGCCGAACACCGTCTTTGTCGCGTTCGGCGAAGTCGTCATCGTGGGTGGTACCGTCTCGGCGGGGTATCTGGGCACCCCAAGCGAGAGTTTCGGTGTGGTCCGCACCGGAGAGGGCAAGTCGCGACCGGCCTTCGCGACCGCCGATCGTGTGGTGTTCGACGAGGACGGACTTCCCTCGTTCGCCGGGCGCCGCGATGCCATCGTGAAGATCTCGGGCAAGAGGATTGACACCGCCGCGATCATCGCCCGCGTAGCCGAGGACCGGGCGGTTGCCGATGTCGACGTGGCGGTGCACAACGGCGCATTGGTGGTCTGGTTCCAGACCCGTCACGGTGTGGATGACAACGAATCGGCCGTGAGTATCAGACGTCTACTGGTAGAACTCGGTGTCTCATCCTTTGTTGTCGTAGCCGTGCCGAGTATTCCGCGGAAGCCGAACGGCAAGGTCGACAAGGACGGCCTGCGCGCCCTGCCGCAATTTGTGGAAGCGGTGCCCGATGAAGCCAAGGCTGGAGAATTGGCCGCCGGCCTGGCGCGAATCTGGAGCGAGCTGCTGGGACGCAGGATCGGCGCGGAATCTTCGCTTCTGGCCGAGGGGATCGGCTCGCTCGACCTGATCAGGATCCTGCCGGCCAGTCGCCGGCATCTCGGCCGCGAACTGTCGGTGTTGGATCTGATCAGCGCGGACAGCGCCGCTTACCTTGCGGCAGCGGGTGCGGCGGTCGATGAGCTGGCAAGGCGAGACATCGCCGATATCGCCACCGATCTAGAGCGGATGACGCACTCACGAGCCTTTGCGGCGTTGTGTGGCAATGCTTCCGGCGCCGTCGACGATGGTCCGATCGTCGTGCTCGGCGCCTCCGGAATTGTCGGCACCGGCTTCGCGCGCGCCACGCTGGAGCTGAAACGCGAAGGCAGGCTGCGGCCCGACGTCGTCCTGGTCACCAGATCGCCACTCCCCGACGATGGCCCCTGGCCGGGCCTCACGGGTGTCGGCGGTGTCAGGGTTCTACATGCTGGGCCGGAGTTCAATCCCGGGGCAGTGGACGAGCTGATTCGCGTCACCGGCGCGCGCACGCTGGTCAACTGCATAGGGAACACCAATGTGCTGGCCCCTTATCGCGATATCCGGGATGCCAATGTGGAATGGGTGTCTGCGGTCACTCGCGCCTGCACGTCTGGGGGTGTGCGGCTGATTCACATGTCGACCTTCGTCGTCAACGCCGATGCTGTCGCCGCCCAGGTCACCGACCCTCGCGAGGCGGTGTACCCCTACGCGGCGTCAAAGGCGCTGGCGGAACTGATTGTTGCGGCAGCGCCGGGCGAGCTCGACTTCACGCTCGTGCGGTTACCCCGAGTGCTCGGTGAGGCCGGCCAACTGGGTCGCAGCGCCGACATCCTGGTGTCGATTGTTGATGCATGTATGGCGTTGCACGCCTTCCCTTCCGTCAGGTTGATCGAAGAGGTGACCACCGGTGCTAGCGCAGCCAGAGCGATCCTGGGAGTGGCCGCAGCACCGTCCCCGCTCGGTCGGGGAGTGAACGTGGTGCGCGGCATGCCGGTTTCGTACACAGACTTCCTCGGTGGCTTCGGTATTGAAGGGCTCGAGCTACGCGAATGGAAACGACTTCTGGATCGCAGTGCTTGGGCAAAGCGGAATCCGCGGCGATGGTCGGTGATCGATGCCTGGGCAGGTCTGGGGATGCGGCTGGGGTCGCGCACCTATGGCGACTATCTCGCGGGCCATCGGACCATACCGCTCGAAACAGCGCACATAGCCGAGCTTTTCGCTGTCCCGGAATCGATTAGGGACCTACTTACCCAGGGATGTTCCCGATGACTGTAGCGCAGCCAAAGGAGGAGAATTCGCGATGAGTCTCAATGTCGTTCCCGAGGGCCTGACCGCGGCCAGTGCCGCGGTGGAGGCCCTGACCGCCCGGCTGGCCGCGGTGAATGCGGCCGCCGCCCCGGTGATCGGCGCGGTGATGCCACCGGCTGCGGATCCCGTATCGATGCAGAGCGCGGCCTTGTTCAGCGCGCACGGGCTCGAACGCACAGGTGCCGGTGCCAGGGCCGCTTATGAGCTGGGGCGGTCCGGAGTGGGCGCCACGGAGGCCGCCGCAAGCTACACCGTCGGCGATATACAAGCTGCTGCAACGTATCTACCGGGAATCGCATAGTGCCCGGGACAAATCACCACGATCAGAGAAAGGCAATGTTATGAGTTTGCTTGATGCGCATATTCCGGCTTTGGTGGCCGCGGAGGGCACTTTTGGTGCCAAGACGGCGTTGATGCGTTCGACGATTTCGCAGGCGGAGTCGGCGGCGTTGTCGGCGCAGGCGTTTCATGTGGGTGAGTCCTCGGTGGCGTTCCAGGCCGCGCATGCCCGGTTCGTGGAGGTAGCGGCCAAGGTCAACGCGCTGCTGGATATCGCGCAGGTCAACCTCGGTGATGCCGCGGCCACCTATGTGGCCGAGGACGCCGCCGCCGCCAGCCGTTACGTCGGCGTCTAACCCCAACAGACAGGACAGAGAAATGTCGCAGATTACTTTCAACTACCCCGCGATGCTGGCCCACGCCGGTGAGATGAACACCTACTCGGGTGTGCTGACCGCACTGGGTGCTGACCTGGCCGCCCAGCAGGCCTCCCTGCAGGCGGCCTGGCACGGTGATACCTCGATGAGCCAGGCCGCCTGGCAGGCCCAGTGGAACACCGCCATGGAAGAACTCATCCGCGCCTACCGCGCCATGGGCTCCACCCACGAAACCAACACCTTGTCGATGAACGCCCGCGACATGGCCGAAGGAGCCAAGTGGGGCGCATAAACGCCCGTCGACAGGCCTAAATCTATTGTGATTAAACAATTCAGGAGGAAATGAATATGTCCGAACAGATCTTTGCCATCAGCGGGATGCACTGCAACTCATGTGTGATGGGTGTGACCGAGGCGCTCACCGCGCTCGCACCGGTGCGCGAGGTGTCGGTGGACCTGGACCCTAAGGGCGCCTCGACGGTGCGTGTCCTGACCGACAGCGTGCTCTCTGTCGAAGAGGTTCATGACACGCTCGTGCGGGCCGGTGGCGATTTCGCCGTGGCCGCAGGATAGCCAGGGCAAGCCGAATTGCTGATGCCTCAGCCGAACTCGACAACGGTATGAGGTGCGCGCCACCGGTCGAGGCCGGGTAGCGCGTACAGCAACGGAGCCGCCCAGCGCAGTACCTTGCCGCGCCCTGCCGGCATCCGTAGCTCCCGAACACTGCGGATGCCGGGAATGGCGCGTAGTTCGTCGTATTGATTCGCGGTGAACGAGAATGGCATTGGCGGAACAACGTACTGCTCACTGAGCCGTATGCCGCGCTGTGAATGCGTGCTCAGGAATTTAGGTACCGAATCAAAAATCAGCCTGCCGCCCGGAAAGCGTTGCGCACAGACCGATATCAGGTCAAATACCAGATCGCGCTCCAGGTACTGGAACAGGCCCTCCGCGGTGATCAGCACACCCGCGGAGTCGTCGACCCTGTCCATCCACGAGTAGTCCAACGCTGATTGGGCGCAGTGAGACAACCGCTCCGATCGCGGAAGGAGCCGCTGCCGCAACCGCACAATGGGCTCCAGGTCTACCGAGAGCCAGGTTAGCCGGCCGTTGTCGACGCGCCAGAAACTGGTCTGCAGTCCCTCGGCCAACGCCACCACGGTGGCGCAGGGGTGGTAGTCCAGGTATTCCCGTGTCGCCTTGTCGAATATCAAGGCGCGCAAGGCTGTAGCCTGATGGGTACGACCGAAGTGCGCAAAATCGTAGTCGACGCTGGCGTGTAGCGAGATGGCCATCGGGTCGTCGAGGATGCCGTCCGTGCGCGCTGCTTCAGTTGCTCGTTGATGCAAGGTCAGCAGCGCGGTCTCGGACACGCCGTCGAGATGGCGAACATCGATGCCAGACATGGGCCCGACTGTACGGGACGGCACGCGCGAGTGGGAATTCGTGGCGCACAACGATAAATGTGATTTCCGACGCTGATTCTGATTGTTCGGGAACTTTCTGGTACGCGGCCCGACCACTCCTATGGCGACGCGAAACCGTTTGCGTCCATTCAGTAGGGAGGCGGCGCGTGACGGCACCGATATGGATGGCAGAGCCTCCGGAGGTGCATTCGGCGCTGTTGAGCGCGGGACCCGGGCCGGGTGCGGTGCTGGCCGCTGCCGTGCAATGGCAAGAGATCGGGAACAACTACGCCAACACGGCGGTGGAGCTGGCTCAGGTATTGGCCGGGGTGCGGGCGGGCAGTTGGCAAGGGCCCAGCGCCTCGGAATACGTGGCCGCTCACCTGCCCTACTTGGCCTGGCTCGAACAGGCCGCGGCGGAGAGCAGTGTCATTGCCGCACAACATGAAACAACCGCAGCAGCTTATAACAGCGCCCTGGCGGCCATGCCCACGCTCGCGGAGTTGGCCGCTAACCACATTACGCACGGAGTCCTGGTCGGCACGAATTTTTTTGGAATCAACACCATCCCCATCGCGCTCAACGAAGCCGACTACGTTCGTATGTGGGTGCAGGCGGCGGCCACCATGAGTGCTTACCAAGCGACCACGGAGGCCATGACGTCGGCGATACCGCCAACCCAGCAGCCGCCCGCAATCCTCAGCCCGGGCGGTGAGGCCCGCAGTGATCAATCGGACGTTCCGGGATCACCGGATCAGATCATGAAGATGCTGCAGGGCTTTCAGCAGTGGTTCGAGAAGATGGGCTTCAACCCGGCGACCTCGGCAGTACTGGCCGTGATCATGCTGTTTCTCTATGACCTGTTGTGGTACCCGTACTACGCCTCGTACCTGTTGCCCTTCCTGATCCCCGCTCTTAGCGGGCTGAGCGGCCTGGCCGCGCTGATGCACCTGCGGCCGGCGGCTCCCGGACCGGTGCCGGCGGCCGCGCTGTCCCCGGGAGACAGGCCGATACGCCGGCCAACCCAACACGTGGAGCCCAATCTTGCTGCCCTGCCGCTGCCCACTTCCTCCGTGGTTCCCTCGGGCGGCTCCTCGGTGCCGGTATCCACACCGACCGCGCCCGCTCATACCGTGTCTTCGGTCCCGGCTCCATCCGCGGCCATCAGCTACGCGATACCGGGTTTGGTACCACCCGGGGTGAGTTTTGGACCCAAGAGCACCGAGAAGTCATCCGAGTCGGCCGTCGACACCGTCGCTGCCGTCGCGGCGGCGAGAGGGGCTGTGGCGGCCCAGGCCCGGCGCAGGTTGCGCGGTAAGAACAAGGCCGAGGCCGGGGGCAGGCGACACGAGTACCTGGAAGAGACGGCCGGAATGGGGGCGACGGCCACTGCAGACGTTCCGGCGTACGCGGCGACCGGCCGGGGCACCGGCCCCCTCGGCTTCGCGGGCACCGCGCCGGCCGCAGCGAGTACACACGTCGCCGCAACGGTCAGGCTCTCGTCCGATGAGGCCCGGCAGGTGATACCCATGCTGCCGAGCACGTGGGACGCCGATGGCGGCGACCAGAATTAGCGCCTGGAACTGCATGTATAAGTAAAACTTTGGGGCTGCTCACGGATTGGTCCCTACTCACGATCCTTTTTGCGCCGAACAATCGAAGACAGTTGCCGCACGTAATAGCGGCGATATAGCGGCGATGTTCGCGAGATTGCAGAGAGGCCAGAACAGTGAGCGAGTACGTGTGGACGGTGGTCGGAGCGGGACCCGCGGGTATTGCGGCAGTGGGGAAGCTCATTGATCACGGAGTGCTGCCCGCGTCGATCGCCTGGATCGATCCGGAGTTCACCGCCGGCGATCTGGGTGCGAAATGGCGTGCGGTGCCGAGCAATACGTCGGTGAAGCTGTTCATCAACTACCTCACCGGCGCAGATTCCTTCCGTTTTGCCCACGCACCGCATTTCGCATTGAACGACTTGGCGCCTACCGACACCTGCCTGCTCGGTGATGTCGCGGATCCGCTGGTATGGATTACCGGGCAGCTGTGCGCTCAGGTGAGTGCGCTGCGTACCCGTGCGACAGGTCTTGCGCTGCATGGCGGGCGGTGGGAGGTGCAGACCGAACTGGGTGAAATCACTTCCAAGAACGTGATCTTGGCCGTTGGATCGGTCCCCAAAAAGCTTGCATACCCGTGGCTGAACGAAATTCCGATCGAGGTGGCACTTGATCCCGCCAAATTGGCCGAGCAGCCGTTGGAGGGGGCCACCGTCGCGGTGTTCGGTGCGTCGCACTCCAGCATGATCGCGCTGCCAAACCTGTTGGCGGGCCCGGCTGCCAAGGTCATCAACTTCTACCGCGGGCCGCTGCGCTACGCGGTGGACATGGGGGAGTGGACCCTGTTTGACGACACCGGACTCAAGGGTGAGGCCGCCCGCTGGGCCCGCGAGAACATCGACGGAGTGCTTCCGGACCGGCTACAGCGTTGTCTCGTGGACAGCCCGGAATTCCCCGAGCTACTCGAGAGTTGCGATTACGCGGTGTATACGGTCGGATTCAGTCCTCGGCCCATTCCCGCCGCGCCGCAGTGGGGTCAGCTGGAATGTAACGCGGCCAACGGAATCATCGCCCCTGGCCTGTTCGGCGTTGGAATTGCTTTCCCGGAGTACCGAATTGACCCGACGGGCTTCGGGGAATATCGGGTAGGGCTGCAGAAGTTCATGGACCGTCTCACCAAGACCTTGCCGCTGTGGCTGAAGTACGGCTCGTGATCACCGACGAGATCGCGGGTACCGAGCCCGACTACCGATTCACGCTCGCCAATGAACGGACCTACCTGGCCTGGGTGCGTACTTCCTTGGCGCTGATCGCCAGCGGTGTCGCACTCATGCAGTTCGTTCCGGAGTTCGGGATTCCGGGTGCCCGGCACGTGGTGAGCATCGTGTTGGTGACGACGGGCGGGTTGCTGGCCATGGCGGCCGCACGGCGCCGACGCTGTGTGCAGGAGGCCATGCGGCGCGATATGGCGCTGCCGCCGAGCCATATGCCGACGTTCCTCAGCGTGCTGTTGCTGGCGATGGTGGTGCTCTTGGTGGCGCTGCTGTGCACGGGCTAGCACGTGTGGAGCCCCTTGCGCGGTAGAGGCTGGCCGCCTGGGGTGGTCTCCGAACCTGCCATCGGTGCGGCCCGCTAAGCTGTTCGACGATCCAGCGCCTCCGTAGCTCAGTGGTAGAGCACCCGCCTTGTAAGCGGAAGGTCGTCAGTTCAATCCTGACCGGGGGCTCCACACGGTACTCGGATTGTCGGTATCCGCCGTTAGTTTCAGACCGTGAGAGTGTGCCTCGGCTGTGGTGCGCCGCTAACCAAGCGCAGCCAGAAGGTTTACTGCGGTAACGCCTGCCAGGCGCTGGCCAGGCGAGACGTATGCACTCAACTGTGGCTTGAATCCGGTGAGGCCTGGGTCGACAGTCGTCGCGGGCACTACATTCGAGCCTTCCTTACCGAGGCTCAATCGGACCGTTGCGCGATCTGTGGCGGCGCGAGCAGTTGGCAAGGCTCCCCGCTCGTTTTCGTTCTGGACCATGTCGACGGAAACCCGGCCAACAATTGCCGCGACAATCTGCGGCTCGTCTGCCCGAACTGCGACTCGCAACTGCCGACCTACAAGAGCCGCAATCGTGGCAATGGACGCAGTTCCCGCCGGCGGCGCTATGCCGACGGTAAGTCGTACTAGCCGATAGCGACGCCGCCGGCTACCTCTCACCCTCGATAACTCGCTCGGACCGCGCTGGCCGCGGCGAGCCCGACGGCCGCGCGGGGCGCCGGCGTGGCAGGAACCCGCCCAAGGGGCTCATCACGGAACTCAAGGCCGACACCGTATCGGTCAGCAGTTCGACGGTAGGGGTCAGCGCGTCAATGCTCGGCGCGGCCTTGGTGAGCATCTCCGATAGATCGGCCAACTGCTGTAGGGGGCCGTCGGTGGCGGTGAACTTGTCCAGCACGCCCTCTTCCCGCATCAGCCTTTCCAGGATTCCGTCCTCGGCGAGGAGCTGATCGACCAGACCGCCGGGAGCCAACGCCCGGTCCACGGCGCCGTCCGGTGCAGTCAGTCGGTCCACCGGGCCGTCCTTGGCGAACAAGCGGTCCAGGACGCCTCCGGGTTCGGTGAGGCGATCGGCAAGCCCACCGGGCGCCATGATGCGTTCCACCGGTCCTCCGGCGCGCAGTGCTCGGCCTAGCGGTTTGTCTTCCTCCATGAGCTCGGCGACCTTCATCGCGGAGTGCAGGGGACTCTTGCGTCCGGCCATCCCGAACAGGGATTCGACGGCGCTCACCAGGCCCGCGCCGGGGGCGTCACCCTGGTCGTCGGCTGGCCGGCCGTCGGGAAGTGCAGCGAGGATCTCGCGTCCGGTATCGATCGCCCGAGACGCCACCGCCAATCCGGTGTCGGCAACGGCCAGCGAAATCTTGAGAGGCGCGGTGATCAGCGACACCAGCTTCATGGCTCAACTGTAGGGCGACCTCGCGCGGTTGGCTGACAATCTCCTGTGAGTAACTCACAGGAAGCTCACAGTGAAGATCCAGCGCATCGTAAATTTTGGGGGGAAGATTACCTATGGTGAGCATCACGACAGAGACACACCAAGGAACCTTCTCCGCCAACGGCACCACCCCCGCCAAGGTGCTGGTGGTCGACGATGAATCGAACATCGTCGAGTTGCTCTCGGTCAGTCTCAAATTCCAGGGCTTTGATGTCTATACCGCAGACAGCGGAGCCGCCGCCCTGGACCTGGCGCGCACGGTCCGCCCCGACGCGGTGATCCTCGACGTGATGATGCCCGGAATGGATGGATTCGGAGTTCTGCGCAGGCTGCGCGCCGACGGCATCGACGCACCGACACTGTTCCTCACGGCACGGGACGGCCTGCAGGACAAGATCGCCGGCCTGACGCTGGGCGCAGACGACTACGTGACCAAGCCATTCAGTCTGGAAGAGGTGGTTGCCCGGCTGCGGGTGATCCTGCGCCGGTCCGGCATGGGCTCCGAGCCGGCTCGCAAGTCGCGACTGAGCTTCGCCGATATCGAACTCGATGAGGACACCCATGAGGTGTGGAAGGCGGGGGAGCCGGTGGCGCTGTCTCCCACGGAGTTCACACTGCTGCGCTATTTCATGATCAACGCGGGCACCGTGCTCAGTAAGCCCAAGATCCTCGATCATGTGTGGCGCTACGACTTCGGTGGCGACGTGAACGTGGTGGAGTCCTACGTCTCGTATCTGCGCCGCAAGATCGACAACGGTGAGAAGCGGCTATTGCATACTCTTCGTGGCGTGGGATACGTATTGCGCGAGCCGCGATGAGCGTCTGCGCGAAGAGCAGTTGGCGCTGCTAGTGGCAGTCCCCGGCGTTCGTCGGGGTGTACCGCTGCGGGTGAGCCTTGTGGTCGGAACCCTGGTTTTGGTTGCGCTGGGGCTGGTGGCATCTGGCATCGCGGTGACCACCACCATGCAGCGCACCATGATGAACCGCGCCGATCGTGAACTGATCGACGCCGCGAATGGATGGGCCAATCGGCCGCCTCCACCGCCGCCGGCCTTTGAGACAACGCGCCATCGACCCCCGTCGTTGTTCTTCATCCGCACCACCGATGACCGTGGCCGGGTGGTCATCATGCTCAACGATCGGGCTCGGGCCGATCCCGATCTGCCCTTCGACAACGACGTGGGTGGCCGGCCGGTCACGGTGCGGTCGTCAGACGGCGGAACCGAGTGGCGCGCGGTGTCCCGGCACGACGCGTTGGGCGGCTACACGACTGTGGCGCGCGATATCACCGATGTGCGTACGACGGTTCGAGACCTGCTGTGGTTGCAAGTGGCGATTGGGATCGCGGTGCTGACCGTGCTCGGCGTAGCCGGGTATTGGTTGGTGCACCGCAGCCTGCGTCCGCTGGCTGAGGTGGAGGCGACGGCCGCCGACATCGCCGCCGGGCACCTGGACCGCCGGGTTCCAGAACGTGACCCGCGCACCGAAGTGGGCCGATTATCGTTGGCGCTCAACGGAATGCTCGCGCAAATCCAGCGTGCGGTGGCAGACTCGGAGAAATCCGCGAAGGCCGCGCGCACCTCCGAAGAGCGCATGCGCCGCTTCATCACCGATGCCAGTCATGAGCTGCGCACACCCTTGACCACCATTCGCGGCTATGCGGAGCTCTATCGACAGGGCGCGGCCACCGATACCGAACTGGTGCTCGGCCGCATCGAAGGGGAGTCAACCCGCATGGGACAACTGGTGGAGGATCTGCTGCTGCTGGCGCGGTTGGACGCGCATCGCCCCATGGAGCAGCGGTTGGTCGATTTGCTGGTGCTGGCCACCGACGCCGTTCACGACGCGAAAGCCACTGCCCCCGAACGTGATGTGGAATTGGAGGTGTTCGATGGCCCGGGCACTCCGGAGGTGATCGGTGATGAGCTCAGGCTACGTCAGGTCCTCGGCAATCTGGTGAGCAACGCATTGGGTCACACCACTGCCGCAGTGCGGGTCCGGGTCGGTACCGAGGGCGATGACGCCGTCCTCGAGGTCATCGACCGTGGACCCGGTATGACCAAGACGGACGCCGAGCGTGTCTTCGAACGGTTCTATCGCGCGGATTCCTCGCGCACCCGAAGCAGCGGCGGCACCGGACTCGGCCTGTCGATCGTTGACGCCCTCACCGCCGCGCACGGTGGCACCGTCACGGTGCACACCGCGCCCGGCGCGGGCTGTCGATTCGAGGTTCGGCTGCCGCGCGCCGACATGACCGACGACGACGCGGACGTGGACGAGCCCGAATCGGCGACGCCGGATGCCGCGGCATCCGAACCAAAGATCGTGCGGGCTAGTCGATCTGAGTCAGCGCAGCCTTGATCTTGGCCTGTGCCTCGTCGAGGGATTCCGCCGAAGCGTTGGGATCGGCATTCTCGAAGCTGAAATCGGTGAGCTGGTAGCCCGGGAAAACATGTACGTGTAGGTGTGGCACTTCCATGCCCGCGATGATGTAGCCGGCGCGCGGTGCGTCGAAGGCCTTGCGGACGGCGCGGCCGATGCGCTGCGCCACGAGATTGACCTTCGCGAAAAGCGCCTCGTCGATGTCCTGCCACTGGTCGATCTCGGCGCGGGGCACCACCAGGGTGTGGCCCTGGGTGATCGGGGCGATGGTCAGAAAGGCGACGACGTCGTCGTCCTCGTAGACGAACCGACCGGGGAGTTCTCCGTTGATGATCTTCGTGAACACACTCGACATGCCCCCAGGTTAGTGGCCCGCGGGGGCGGCGCAGGCAGACAGCTCACGCGGTCCGCGCTCGGGTGTGTCGGTGTGCTGGGGTGCGCGGGCGGCGGGGCGTGCGGTCATGCCGATCAGGCACCCTGTGATCACCACCGCGGCTCCGACGAGTTCGAGTGCGGTGGGCCGCTCACCGAGTGCGAGCCAGGACGTGGTGATGCCCACGATGGGAACCAGCAGCGAGAACGGGGCCACCCGGCTCGCCGGATATCGGCCCATCAGATACGTCCACAGGCCCAGGCCGACGATGGTGGCCAGCACCACGATGTAGACGAGGCCGGCCAGGGCGATCAGCCCACTATGTGTGCCGATCGAGGTGAGCGCCTTCCAGCCCGCGTCCGGCCCTTCGAGAAAAGCCGACAGGGCGAACAGAGGGATGGGCGGCACCACGGACATCCACAGGGTGAGCCGCAGGGGCGTGTGGGGATCGGTGTTGTGTTCCATGGCCTTTCGGCTGGCGATGTTGCCGAAGGCCCAGCCCAGCGCGCCGAGCAGCGTCACGACTACCGGCACCACCGCGGCCGAAGCACCATGCGTGGCGCGATCGGCCGCGATGAGTGCCATCCCGGCGACCGCGAGCGAGATTCCCGTGACCTGCACGGCGGACATCCGCTCGCCGAGCAGCACCACACCGAGGATCGCCGTGAACGGCGCGGAGGCCTGCAGGACCAGGGACGCCAGACCGGTCGGCATGCCGTTGGCCATGGCCAGGAACAGGAATGCGAACTGGATGGTGCCGAATCCGAGTCCGTAGAGCAGCAGCCATCGCACCGGCACCCGAGGCCAGGGAACGAACAGGATTACCGGCAGCGCCAACACAGCGAACCGCAGACCCGCAAAGAACAGTGGTGGGAAGTGCTCCAGTCCAGCGTGAATGGCCACGAAATTGACTCCCCACAGCACGGCGACGGTCAATCCGAGGAGACGGTGCCGAGTAGTCATGGCGTCGATCCTGCGCAGCGAAACGATTCAGCACAATCTAATTAATATGCACTATTCATGTAGTTTTACTTCATGGATGTGCGCCGCCTGCGGATTCTGCGTGAATTTGCCGACCGGGGCACCGTCGGAGAGGTGGCGGATGCGATGAGCCTCACGCCCTCGGCGGTATCCCAGCAGCTGAAGGTGCTGACGCGTGAGGCCGGTGTACCGCTGCTGCGTCAGGATGGCCGGGGTATCGCGCTCACCGAGGCCGGCCACGCGCTGGTGCTGCGCGCCGATGAGGTGATTGCCGCGGTCGATCGTGCGGACGAGGAAATGGTGGCGTACCGGGAGGGCACGCAGCCTGTGGTGCGGGTGGCGTCATTCCCATCCGGAGCGGGGGTGCTGCTGCCCAGGGTGGTGGCGGCCGTGGCGGAGGCGGTGGACATACGCCCCAGCGATGAGGACGTCACCTACGGCGAGGCGCCGGGGCTGCTGACCGAATACGACCTTGTCATCACGCACCGCGACGAGCGGGCCGCGGCCTTGCAGTCGCCGAGAGTCTGGTCGACGACACTGCTGCGTGAGCCGATCGATCTGCTGGTACACCGGGATCACCCACTTGCGGCCTGCGACTCGGTGACACCGGCCGAGCTGGCCGATGAGACGTGGATCAGCGTGCCCGAGGGCTTCCCGGTTGACGACGTTCTGGTCTCTCTCGGGGTTTCCACCGGGATCATTCCGCGAGTCCGGTTCCGGTTCAAGGATTTTCAGATCGTTGAGGACATGGTGGCTCATGGGCACGGTGTCGCGCTGATGCCGCGATACGCGAGCCGCAGCCCGCGGGTGGCAAGAGTGGTGATCCGCGAGGTGCGTGCCGCGCGGTTGTACGAGGTGTTGGCGCGGCCCGGTGCACGGCACCGGCCGGCTATCGCCGCGACCATCCAGGGGCTGCGGGACGCGGCGGCGGTGCTGGAATCGCGTTAGGCCGAGTACTCGGCGATATGCTCGAGGACCAACGCGGCAGTCTCAAGAGGCCGCTCCTCGGCGATCCAATGGGACACACCCTCGAAGACCTCGAAGCGATACGGCGCCTCCACATACTTGGGAGTGGCGTCCGCGGCCGCGCGGGTGACGGCGGAGTCTCCGTCACTCCAAATGAACAGGGTGGGCACGCGCGAGGGCCGAGCCGGCGATCGAAGCGAATAACGCATCGCCCGATACCAATTCACCGTCGCAGTGGTGGCACCGGGCTCGCTGAACAACTCCCGGATACGTTCGGCGAGCCGGTCGGACACCTTCATCCAGGACTTGCCGAACTTCTTGAACGCCTCCGTCTCGTTGAAGCCGAAGAGCCACTCCGGAAGCCGCGGGATCTGGAACAGCAGCATGTACCAGGAGTGCAGCAGCTGACCGCGCAGCATCGCATCCTGGAACGCACGTGGATGCGGAACCGAGAGAATCGACAACGTTTGCACGCGGTCAGCGTGGTTGCCGGCGAGTTGCCAGGCCACCGCCGCACCCCAGTCGTGTGCCAGCACATGGAATTTACGGACACCGGCTTGATCGACGAGCGCGATGATGTCGCCCTCGAGCTTGTCCACGGCATAATTTCGGACACCGACAGGGCGGGCACCGGGGGAATAGCCTCGCTGATTGGGGGCCAATACCCGGAAGCCGGCGCCGGTCAGCTGGGGGATGACCTCTTCCCACATGGTCGCGCGTTCGGGAAAGCCGTGCAGCGCAACGATGACCGGACCGTCGAGGGCACCCTCGTCGATGACGTCGAAAGTCAGCCCGTCATTGGTGAAGGTGCTCAGTCTGCTCATCGGAGGGCGAGCTTCTCACCGGCCTTCAGGTATCGGCCTGTTTGCAGGTCATGTCCGTATCCCTCGATGAACTCGCCGAGACGGAACACGACCTTGCCGCCGACCGCAGTGGCCACCACGGTCTCGTCGTTGCGGTTCACCATGCGCGATAGGTTGTCGAAGAACGGAGCCTGGGCCTCGTTATAGGCGTCGACGGTGCCATCCAGCTTCTCCGGGTCGATGATGACGAAATCGGCGCGGTCGCCCTCGCGTAGGTAGCCGGCGTCCAGCCCGAACCACGAGGCGAGCTCGCCGGTCAGCCGGTGCACCGCCTGTCCCAGGGACATGACCGGCTTCCCGGCCTTCTGCGCGTCGTTCATGCGCTTGAGGAAGCGCAGGGAGAAGTTGTAGAAGGCCATATTGCGCAGATGCGCACCGGCGTCGGAGAAGCCCAGCTGGAAGTTGGGATCCTTGGCCATCTCGTCGAGCACCTTCGGGCGGTGGTTGCCGACGGTCGTCGTCCAGCGAACGTTCTTCTCGCCGTTGTCGACCAGTACGTCCAGGAACGCATCGAGCGGGGCGATGCCGCGCTCGTCGCCGATCTGTCCGAACGTCTTGCCGACCAGCGAGGCATCGGGGCATTCGACGATCACGGCATCGTGGAAGTCCTTGTGCCACAAGCCCGGCTTGTGTTTCTTGATGGCGAACTCACGCCGGAACTTGCGGCGGTACTCTTTGTCGGCCATCAGCTTGTTGCGATCCAGTTGCTCGCGAATGTGTAATGCCGCGGTGCCGGCGCCGAACTCCTCGAACACCGGCAGATCGATGCCATCGGAATACAGCGTGAACGGCAACGGCATGTGCTGGAATTTGACGTTGGACTTGAAGACCTTGTTGCCGATCCGGGCGGCGGCGCTGAAGAACACGTTCGCGCCCTTGATGCTCTTGGAGTCGGCCGCGACCAGCAGACTGACGGGAACAGCCTTGCGGCGCTTGAAGAATCGGGTTCCTGTGGACAGGAAGAACAGCACCGCGGTGAGCGGGTTGTTGATATTGGGGGCGCTCTGCAGAATGCGGTCACGCTTGCGCAACACGTTGATGAGGCGCCAGCGCTCGTGCCACCACGCGTAGGTCGATGGCAGGGCGCGGGAGCGGTAGCGGTCGCCGTCGAGCTTGTCGATCGGGGCGTCCATGCCGGACATGCCGAGCATGCCCGCGTCGAGTGCCTTGTCGAGCATGTCGGCCATGCGGTCGAGTTCCTTGCGGGTGGGGAAGGACCAGTTGTTGGTGGCACGGCCCAGCCCCATGACGGCAGTGCGCAGATCCGAATGCCCAAGGAAGGACGTCACATTGGGGCCGAGGGGGAGTGCATCGATCTTCTTGACGTAGCTCTCCGGATCGGTCCAGTCCTGGAACTCGTTGAGCGCGCCGATGACATGTTTACGCGGCACCGCCTCCACACGGCTGAACAGGTCGGCGGCGTCCTCGGGCTTGGCGTAGACGGTCGACATGGAACAGCAGCCCAGCACGATGGTCGTGACACCGTGGCGCACCGACTCGTCGAGTCCGGGGTTGAGCAGCACCTCGGCGTCATAGTGGGTGTGAATATCGACGAAGCCGGGCAGCACCCATTTGCCGCCTGCGTCGATCACCTCGGGGCAATCGGTCTCGTCGAGCGCAGTGGTGGAGACGGTAGCGACCCGCCCTTCTTTGATGCCGAGGTTGGCCTTACGGGGCTCGGAATCGGTGCCGTCGAACCAGAGGCCGTCGCGAATGATGAGGTCGTAAACGCTCATGGGGGCTGCCCTTCGTTGGGTGATGAGCCCAGTCTAGAAAAGATGGCAACCGATCACAATCCTTAGTGACATGGTCCAACGTGATCTACGGTGACCTTGTGAGCCCCACCCAGGCCGAGCGCCGCGAGTCGACCATTGCCAGGCTGCTCGACTCCGGTATCGACACCATCGCCGAACTGGGGTATTCACGCGCCTCGGTGCAGCGCATCGCCAAACGAGCCGGGTTGTCCTACGGGGCGTTATTCCGGCACTTCCCGACAGTTGGCGATTTCATGGCAGAAGTGGCGCGCGAGACGCTGCGCCGTCAGCTGGCGACCGTGCGGGCGCAGTTCGACCGGGCCGGGGACCGGCTGGCGGAATTCGAGGACGTGATGGCCGTGATGCGCTCACTCAAAGAAGAGCCCATCAACGCCGTGCTCTATGAGCTCATGGTGGCCGCGCGCACCGATGAGCAGCTGCGCGAGACGCTGCAGGTCGCGGTGGCCGAGTACGGCGCGCAGATGGTCGAGCTCGCGCGGTCGGTGCCGGGGACGGACCGATTGTCCGAGTCCGAGCTCATCACGCTGGTCTTCATGATCACCGACATGTTCGACGGCGAGGCGTTGGTGCAGACGTTGCGCCCATATCCGGAGCTGGTCGCCGGACGTGACGAGTTACTGGCCAAGTTGCTGCGAGGGTACCGCCCGGATGCCTAGCCTGCCCCGTGGCCGGGGTGGCCCCGACCGCTAGGGTCTGGTGCATGGAGTCCTTGCGTGTCCTCATTATTGGATCCGGTGGCCGTGAACACGCTTTGGCGATCGCCCTGAAGCGAGACCCACGCGTGGACTACCTGGCGATAGCGCCGGGCAATGCGGGAACCGCCGCCGTGGCCGAGCAGCATGCCGTCGATATTGGCTCCGGTGCCGAGGTTGCCGCCTTGGCCACCACCCTCAACATCGACCTGGTGGTCATCGGCCCCGAGGTGCCGTTGGTGCTGGGTGTCGCCGACGCCGTGCGGGCCGCGGGCATCGCCTGCTTCGGTCCCTCGGCCGCCGCCGCGCGCATCGAAGGCTCCAAGGCATTCGCCAAAGACGTGATGACCGCCGCGGGGGTGCGCACCGCGCGCAGCGAAATCGTGGACAACCCAGCGCATCTGGATGCGGCCCTGGACCGGTTCGCCAGCGAGCCGGCCTGGGTGGTCAAGGACGACGGACTGGCCGCGGGCAAGGGCGTGGTGGTCACCGATGACCGCGCGGCCGCGCGCGCCCACGCCGCGAGCCTGCTCGACGACGGGCATCCCGTGCTGCTGGAGTCCTTCCTCGACGGGCCCGAGGTCTCCCTCCTGTGCATCGTCGACGGCGAGACGGTGGTGCCGCTGCTGCCGGCCCAGGATCACAAGCGGGTGGGCGACGGAGACACCGGCCCCAACACCGGAGGTATGGGTGCCTACACCCCGCTGCCGTGGCTGCCTGCTGAGACCGTCTCCGAGATCGTCGACACCATTGTCAAACCCGTTGCCGCCGAGCTGGTCAAGCGGGACAGTACTTTTACCGGCGTGCTCTACGCGGGTCTGGCGATCACCTCGAACGGCCCCTCCGTCGTCGAGTTCAACTGCCGCTTCGGTGATCCCGAGACGCAGGCGGTACTTGCGCTGCTCGAGTCGCCGCTGGGGCAACTGCTCAACGCCGCCGCGATCGGGAATCTCCAGAATTTCGGCCCGCTGCGCTGGCGGGACGGCAGCGCGGTGACAGTGGTGTTGGCCGCGGAAAACTACCCGTTGCGCCCGCGCACCGGCGACGTGATCACCGGCGCTGAGGCAGAGGGTGTGCTGCATGCCGGTACGGCCCGACGTGAGGATGGCGCCGTGGTGTCGTCCGGTGGACGCGTGTTGTCGGTGGTGGGCACCGGTACCGATCTGCAGGCCGCGCGCGCCGATGCTTATGCGAAGATCGAGGCGATTCGCCTGCCGGGCAGCCACTTCCGCAGCGACATCGGGTTGGCCGCTGCCGAAGGGCGCATCAGCATCTAGGGGTATCTAGGGGTACGGTCTAGCCAGCCAGGATCGGTGCGATCCAGCCCAGTGCCTGCGGCACTTGGGACAGCCAATATCCGCCCTCGTGCGCGCCCGGACCGAATTCTCCGGCGGGAGGTGCGGGCAGCTGCTCGGCGAAAGTCTTGCTGGCGGCGTAGAACCGGTCATCGAATCCGGCCGAGACCCACAGTGGTATGCCGTTGAGCTGTGGCAGGCCGAACACGGTGTTCTCGGCCCAGTTTTCTTCGTCGTCAAAGGCATCGGCGGTCGCCTCGGGATATGTCATCCAGATCGACGGGCTTACCGCGGCAATAGCGGCGGTCCTCGGACCGCCCAGCCGGGCACCGTTGAGCAGCGCTCCGTATCCACCGGCGGACCAGCCCATGAAGGCCACCCGAGACACGTCAAGCCCCTCTTGGTCGGCCAGCATGGGGATGAACTCGTCGATGATCATCGCGCCGGGGTCATCACCGTTGGTATGGGGATGCCAATAGCTGTTGCCGCCGTCTATCGCGGCGACCGCGAACGGCGGTGCGCCCGCCGCGACCAGATCGCCGAGCATCCGCTCGTAACCCCAGTAGATAGTGCGATCGGCATTCTCGTCGCGGCCGTGCAGCATGATCACCGGCCGCACCGGCCAGTCGACTCCCGGCGGCCTGGCTATCTTCCACCCGGTCGGAATACCTCCGCGGGCTTCGGAGATGAAGGACCCGCTGGTGACCTCGACAGCGGCCCGCGCGGGTGCCGCGAGCGCCGGAAGAAGCGTGGCACCAGCACCGAGCGCGGCGCCCAGCTGCAGCAGGCGACGACGGCTCATTTCGGTCACCCGCTCGATAATGCCAGCGGATGGCAAAGCCGTCGAGGCTTAATCAGCCGCGCTAGGCGGTGAGCAGCGGCGCCATCCAGGCCATTTCCGCGCCGATCTGCGAGCTCCAGAAGGCGCCATCGTGACCGCCGGGGCTGAACCCGCCTGCCGGAGGTGTCGGAAGCTGAGCAATGAACTGCTTGGTGGCGCTGTAGAACGGATCGCTGTCGCCGCAGTCGATGCGCAGGGGGATCGAGTTCAGCGCGGCCAATCCCCAGACCGAGTTGGCGGCGTAGTCCTCGGCACCGTCGAAGGCGCCCGGCGCCGCCGCGCCCGAGGACGTCCACAGCGCAGGACTGACGGCGGTGATGGCGGCGGTGCGGCCCGCTCCCAGGCGTGAACCCAGCAGCATGGCGCCGTATCCCCCCATGGACCAGCCGAGGAACGCCACACGCGAGGTGTCCAGACCCTGTTCTGCCAACAGCGGGATGAATTCATTGAGCACCATGGCACCGGAATCTTCGCCCGACGCCCGCTTGTGCCAATAGCCACCGCCACCGTCGACACTCGCGAGCGCGAACGGCTTGGCGCCCGCGGCCACCGCCTGCGCCAGCATGTTCTCTACGCCGCCTTCCATGACGCCGGCGGCGGTTTGGCCCTTACCGTGCAGTGCGATGATGGGCCGGATCGGCCCGGTGACCCCGGGTGGCCGGGCGATACGCCATTCGGTGCGGACTCCGCCGCGGGCGGCGGAAACAAACGAGCCGGCCGCGATGGCGCCGTCGGCGCCGGCGGGGAAGGCCCCTGCTCCGAGCAACGCGGCGCCGGCACCGGTGGCCGCACCCAGCTTGAGTAGTGAGCGTCGGGACAGATCACGCATGCCGACCATCATGCCGGTTCTGTCCGATACCGTCGCAGCCGTGGTAGACCTCTCGCGGCGCTCGGACGTTCCGCCGTTCTATGTCATGGACGTGCTGGCGGCGGCGGCCACGCGTCAGCGCACGCACGGCGACATGATCTCCCTGGCAGCCGGGCAGCCGTCGACGGGTGCGCCCGCGGTGGTCCTCGACGCGGTGCGGGAGGCGCTCGGTACCCAGGTGCTCGGGTATACCGAAACGTTGGGTCTGCCGGAGCTGCGCAGCGCGATCGCCGCGTATCACCGCGAACGTTCCGATATTGCTGTCACCGCCGACGACGTCGTGGTCACCACGGGGTCCTCGGGAGGATTCACGCTGTTATTTCTCGCCGCCTTCGACGTGGGGGACACCGTCGTGATGACTCGGCCAGGGTACCCGGCATATCGCAATTGCCTTGCCGCGCTGGGCTGTCGAGTTGTGGAATTGGATTGCGGCCCCGAGACGCGATATCAGCCGACGGTGGCCATGCTGGAGGCTCTCGCGCAGGCTGACGGCCGCGTACCCGCGGGCCTCATCGTCGCCAGCCCGGCCAACCCGACCGGCACTATCATCGATGCGGGCAAGCTGGAGGCGATCGCGCTGTGGTGTGAGGCCAACGGCACTCTGCTGATCTCCGACGAGATTTATCACGGGCTTTCCTATGGCGACCAAAAGACTTCCAGTGCATGGGAATTCAGCCGTGAATCGGTCGTGATGGGCTCGGTGTCCAAGTACTTCTCGATGACGGGCTGGCGCCTGGGCTGGATGCTAGTGCCGCGCCGGTTTCTGCGTGCCGTGGACCGGCTGTCCTCCAACTTCACGATCTGCCCGCCGGCCGTCTCCCAATATGGAGCGCTCGCGGCCTTCAGTCCCGAGGCTCGTGACGAGCTCGACGGGCACGTACGCCGTTACGCGGCCAACAGGACATTGCTCATCGACGGCCTTGCCGCCATGGGAATTACCAAGATCGCGCCACCCGACGGTGCGTTCTATGCGTACGCCGATATCGAGCATCTGACCGATAATGCCGAACAGTGGTGTGCGGACTTGTTGGCGCGCACGGGGGTAGCGGTCGCGCCCGGTATCGACTTCGACACTGTGCGCGGCCACCGGACCGTGCGGCTGAGCTTCGCGGGTGGTTCGGACGAGATTGCACAGGCATTGGCGAGAATGCGGCCCGCGCTCGGCCGGGGCTGATATCAACCGCTTGCACGAGATAGCGCAAAACGCCCGTGGGGATGCTTCGCTGCTGGCAGCATGACATGGCGTGACAGTCAGGCAGCACGCGGAGGTGTTCCCCGACGGGAATGCCGCGCACCGTCCGCAAGCCACCCCCAAGGGTGAGCGGCGGCGGCGCGCGTTGATAAGTGCCGCAGCTGATCTATTGCGAGACAACGGTATTGATGCGGTGCGGCACCGCGCAGTGGCGCAACGAGCCGGTTTGCCGTTGGCCTCCACCACGTACTATTTCTCCTCGCTGGAGGATCTCATCGCCCGGGCCGTCGAACATGCGGGAACCCACGAGCTGGAACAGATTCAGGAACGCCTGTCGCTGGTTCAATACCGGCGCCGTGGCGCTGCCGCCACCGCCGAGGCCGTGGTGGAGCTGTTGTTCGGCACACCGGGTTTTGGTGGTGGGGAGCAGTTGGTATCGCGATACGAGCGTGAACTGGCGTGCAGTCGCCATCCCGAACTGCGTGAGGTGCAGCAGCGGCTGCGGGAGCAGCGCGACGACGCCGTGGCCCAAGTGGTGCGCAGGTCCGGCCGGTCGATAGACAACGACCATGTAGCGGTGCTGATTTCGACTGTCGACGGGGCAATGGTCGGTGCTCTTACCGAGGCCGCGGCCAGCCCGACCGCCACGGCTACCGCGATGCTGGTGGACGTCATAGATGTACTAGCTCCGCTGGAAGCAGAACAGCTGGCTGAATCGGTTCCGGCCGATGAGCATCGTGGGCGAAGAGCATGGATCTAGTCCCCATAGACTCTGGTTGTGCAAATCCCTAACGTTCTGGCCTCCCGGTACGCAAGCGACGCGATGACTGCGCTGTGGTCGCCCCAATCAAAGGTGGTGCTGGAGCGCCAGTTGTGGATCGCGGTGCTGCGTGCACAACGCGATCTGGGCATCGAGGTTCCCGACGGTGTCATCGAGGACTACGAGCGTGTGGTCGAGAACGTGGACCTTGACTCGATCTCGGCACGTGAGCGCGTCACCCGCCACGATGTGAAGGCCCGTATCGAGGAGTTCAACGCGCTCGCCGGACACGAGCACATCCATAAGGGCATGACGAGCCGCGATCTCACCGAGAACGTGGAGCAACTGCAGATTCGCCGCTCGCTGGAGTACGTGCATGCCCATGGCGTCGCGGTGGTGGCGCGGCTCGCGCGTCACGCCGTCGAGTACCGGGACGTGGTGATGGCCGGGCGCAGCCACAATGTCGCCGCGCAGGCAACCACGTTGGGTAAGCGGTTCGCATCGGCCGCCGACGAGACTCTGCTCGCGCTGACCCGGTTGCGGGAGCTTCTCGACCGGTATCCGCTGCGGGGGATCAAGGGGCCGATGGGCACCGGGCAGGACATGCTGGACCTGTTCAACGGAGACGTGGTCAAGCTGGCCGAGCTGGAGGAGCGTGTTGCGGGCTTCCTCGGCTTTTCCACGACCCTGACGAGCGTGGGCCAGGTATACCCGCGCTCGCTGGACCACGATGTGGTGTCGGCGTTGGTGCAACTCGGCGCCGGTCCGTCGTCGCTGGCGCACACCATCCGCCTGATGGCCGGACACGAGCTGGTCACCGAGGGCTTTGCGCCAGGACAGGTGGGCAGTTCGGCGATGCCGCACAAGATGAACACCCGCAGCTGTGAACGCGTCAACGGCCTGCAGGTGATTTTGCGCGGCTACGGCTCGATGGCGGCGGAACTTGCTGGGGCGCAATGGAATGAAGGCGATGTGTTCTGCTCGGTGGTGCGCCGTGTCGCGCTGCCCGACGCGTTCTTCGCGATCGACGGGATGATCGAGACCTTCTTGACGGTGCTCGATGAGTTCGGTGCGTATCCGGCGGTGATCGACCGTGAGCTGCGCCGCTACCTGCCGTTCCTGGCGACCACCAAGGTGCTCATGGCGGCGGTCCGGGCCGGAGTCGGCCGCGAGGAGGCCCACGAGGTGATCAAGGAACACGCGGTCGCGACGGCACTGGCGATGCGTGAAAAGGGTGCCGAACCAAACCTTTTGGGTCTGCTGGCGGAGGATGCGCGACTGCCGCTGGACGCCGATGCACTGGAGGCGGCGCTGGCCGACCGCGCCTCGTTCACCGGTGCCGCCGCCGATCAAGTCGACCGGGTGGTTGCCGAGGTCGAGGCGCTGGCGGCCGAGTATCCCGATGCCGCGGTGTACAGCCCGGGCGCCATTCTGTAGCTCACGCCCTCCCGAGGCGCCGACACGCCGTCTTCTGTTGCGAACCTGTGGCGTGTTGCCGCACAGTACGGCGTGTCGGCGCGAAGGGGAGCGTTAGGCGCGAAGGGGAGCGTTAGGTACGCCACTGCTTGGGCACGCCGATCCCCGCCGCCTTCAACTCGACGGCAGCCAAGCCGCGCATCGCGGTGGCGTCCTGGGCCCGCCACGCGGATACCGGATCGGCGGTGATCACCGCCAGCTTCTTGAGCGGACGGTTGGCCAGCGCCCGCAGGGCCAGTAGTTGTTCACCGGCAGGAGTCGCCGCAAGCTGCACCGCGATCAGCTTGCGGCGGAAAAACCTGATGCGCAGAAAGATCCACGGACCGGCGAAGGCCAGGATGGGCGGTGCGGCGACGGCGATCGCCAGAACGACGGCCAGCCAGCTGGCGGTGGTGTCCAGATTGTGGCCGGCGCCTGCCAAATCCGCGGCCGCCTCACTGGCCGCGCGCAGCGGAGCGCCCACCTTGTCGCCGACCAACGGGATTCTGTGGGCACTGTCACCGGCGGAGTTCAGGTTGTCGGAGATGCCGTCGGCGCCGTTCTTCACCTGACGGCCCACCTCGGCGATCGTCGCTACCGCGGCGTGCACAGCAAGCCCGACGAACACCCAGATCGTGGTCCAGGTCGCGACCGCTATATCGCTGAACAGCTGGGCGAGCAACCGTCCCGGTCGGGTCGAGTAGGGCAGGAATCGCATGAATCGTAGGATGGCACGATGCGTCCTTCGCTGTCCGATTACCAGCATGTGGCCAGCGGCAAGGTCCGTGAGCTGTATCGCGTCGACGACGAACACCTGCTGTTCGTTGCCACCGACCGGATTTCCGCATTCGATTTCGTCCTGGATACCCCGATACCCGATAAGGGACGCATCCTCACCGCGATGAGCGTGTTCTTCTTCGGACTGCTGACCGTGCCGAACCATCTGGCCGGTCCGCCCGACGATCCGCGCATTCCCGAGGAAGTGTTGGGCCGGGCATTACTGGTGCGCCGCCTCGACATGCTTCCCGTGGAATGTGTGGCACGCGGTTATCTCACGGGGTCCGGGCTGCTGGATTATCAGCGCACCGGTGCGGTGTGTGGACATGTGTTGCCGCAGGGACTGGGGGAAGCCAGCCGCCTGGACCCACCGTTGTTCACCCCGGCGACCAAAGCCGACATCGGCGAGCACGATATGAATGTCGACTTCGCCGCTGTGGTCGGTCTGGTCGGCGCTGTGCGTGCCAACCAGCTGCGTGACGAGACCATCAAGATCTACACGCGCGCCGCGGCGCACGCCTTGCACAAGGGAATCATCCTGGCCGACACCAAATTCGAATTCGGCGTCGATATCGAGGGCAATTTGGTGCTTGCCGACGAAGTGTTCACGCCTGACTCGTCCCGGTACTGGGATGCCGCCCACTATCAGCCCGGGGTGGTTCAGGACAGCTTCGACAAGCAGTTCGTCCGCAATTGGCTTACCGGCCCCGAATCGGGATGGGATCGTGCGTCGGATACTCCGCCGCCGCCGTTGCCAGATGAGGTGGCAGTGGCCACGCGGGAACGTTATATCGAGGCCTATGAGCGCATTTCAGGGCTGAGCTTCTCTGATTGGATTGGCCCGTCGGCGTGAGCGGGCCGGTACGCCCGCCCGTCGCGAACCGTATCGACACTCTCCGCGAGTATCACGGGGACACCTTCGTCGATCCGTATGAATGGATGCGTGAAAAGGAGACCCCCGAGGTCATCGCGTATTTAGAGGCGGAAAACGCCTATGTCGATGACCAGCTTGGCCATCTGGCGGAGCTGCGCACCACCATCTTCGGTGAGATCAAGTCGCGCACCAAGGAGACCGACCTTTCGATCCCGACCCGGATGGGGCAGTGGTGGTACTACGCCCGCAGCTTCGAGGGAAAGCAGTACGGAGTTCATTGTCGTTGTCCGATAGGGGATCCGAACGACTGGACACCGCCGGCCCTGGATCACGACGTTCCTGGTGAGCAGATCCTGCTCGACGGTAACGTGGAGGCGGCAGGACACGACTTCTTCTCGCTCGGTGCCGCCACCGTCAGTCCGGACGGGAACACACTGGCCTATTCGGTCGACGTCGTCGGCCATGAGATGTACACGCTGCGGTTCAAGAACCTGCGCACCGGCGAGATGTATCCGGACGAGATCGCCGATATCGGCGCCGGTGCAACCTGGGCGATGGACAGCCGCACGCTCTACTATCCCGTGATCGATGAGGCCTTCCGGCCCTACGCCATTCGCCGGTACACATTGGGTGGCGGCGCGGAACCCGTCGAGGTGTTCTCCGAACCGGACGAGCGATTCTGGATCGGGGTGGGCCGCACCCGCAGTGATCGCTTTGTCGCCATTAGTGTGCATTCGTCGGTGACATCGGAGATCCTGATCGGGGACGCCGAGGATCCCGCGGCGACCTTTTCGCCAGTCTGGTTGCGCCGCAACGGTATCGAATACACCGTCGATCACATCGTGGTCGGCGGTGAGGACAGGCTGCTGATTCTGCACAATGACGGCGCCGTGAATTTCGCGCTCGCGGAAATGCCGGTCGCCGCGGTGGTGGACGGACCGGCCGACCCGTCGGCGGCACGCACCCTGATCGCCCACCGCGATGATGTGCGGCTGGACGGGGTCGAGGCATTCGCACAGCGGTTCGTGATCGGGTACCGGCGAGAAGCATTGCCGCGCATTCAGGTCTGGCCCGTCACGGCCGACGGATACGGTTCACCGCAGGAGGTCGAGTTCGACTCCGAGCTCATGCTCTCGGGATTGGGTGACAACCCGGAGTGGGATTCGCCGCTGCTGCGGGTGGGTTGCGCATCGTTCATCACCCCCACCCGTGTCTACGACCTCGATGTGCACACCGGGGAGCGCACGCTGCTCAAGGAGCAGCCCGTGCTCGGTGGCTATCGCCGCGAGGATTATGTGGAGCGGCGGGAATGGGCGCTCGCCGTAGATGGCACCCGGGTGCCACTCTCAGTGGTCCACCGCAGAGGTATCACGTCACCGTCCCCGACCGTGCTGTACGGGTACGGCGCATACGAGATGTGTGAGGACCCCCAGTTCAGCATCGGCCGGCTCTCGTTGTTGGATCGGGGAGTGGTGTTCGTCATCGCTCACGTGCGCGGTGGTGGTGAGATGGGCCGCCTCTGGTACGAGGACGGCAAGATGCTGCACAAGAAGCACAGCTTTTCCGATTTCGTATCGGCAGCAAGGCATCTCGTTGACTCAGGGGTCGCGCTGCCCAATCGGCTGGTCGCCTGGGGCGGCAGCGCGGGCGGGCTGTTGGTGGGT
Source organism: Mycobacteroides abscessus ATCC 19977 (assembly GCF_000069185.1). Taxonomy (NCBI): domain Bacteria; kingdom Bacillati; phylum Actinomycetota; class Actinomycetes; order Mycobacteriales; family Mycobacteriaceae; genus Mycobacteroides; species Mycobacteroides abscessus. Next base: position 693,896 of record NC_010397.1, read on the forward strand.
GCCGCGGTAAACCTGGCACCCGAGCTGTTCGCCGGTGTGCTGGCGCAGGTGCCCTTCGTCGACCCCGTCACCACCATTTGCGATCCCTCGCTACCGCTCACCGTCACCGAGTGGGATGAGTGGGGAAATCCCCTGGAAAACAAGGATGTTTACGACTACATCAAGTCGTACTCGCCCTACGAGAACATCCGCGCCGCCGACTATCCGAGCATTCTCGCGATGACATCGCTGCATGACTCGCGGGTGCTGTACGTCGAACCCGCCAAATGGGTGGCCGAACTGCGCCACACCACCACCGGTGAGCGACCCATCCTGTTGAAGACCGAGATGACGGCGGGGCACGGCGGGATAAGCGGCCGCTATGAACGCTGGAAGGAAAGCGCTTTCCAGCTCGCCTGGCTACTGGATATCCTTGGAGCGCAGGGGGAGACGCCGAATGCCCGATGAGGTCGTCGTCGTCATCGGCGTCGGCGGGATGGGCAGGGTCATCGCCCGTCGTCAGGGCATCGGCAAGGCGCTGCTGCTCGCCGACCACAACGAGCAGGCGCTGCAGGCCGTCGTCGATGAGCTGAAGGCCGATGGACACAACGTCATCGGGCAGCGCGTCGACGTCTCGTCGCGTGCTTCGGTTTCGGGGCTGGCCCAGGCCGCGGCGGGCCTGGGAAGGGTCGCTCAGGTGGCGCACACCGCGGGGCTTTCGCCGGCGCAGTCGCCCACGGCCGCCATCTTGGCAGTAGACCTGGTCGGTGTGGCCTTGGTGGTGGAGGAATTTGGCAAGATCGTCGCCTCCGGTGGCGCCGGTGTGGTGATTGCCAGCATGGCCGGACACATGCCGTACGAGCTCACCGCCGAGCAAGAACAAGAACTCGGCACCACCCACGCCGAGGACTTGCTCTCGCTGCCGTATGTACGGGACATCGAGCATCCCGCAGTTGCGTACCAAGTGTCCAAGCGTGCCAATCACATTCGCGTTCGGTTCGCCGCCCGCCAGTGGGGCACGCGGGGAGCCCGCATCAACTCGATAAGCCCCGGGGTGGTATCCACCCCGATGGGTCATCAGGAGCTCGCCTCCGAAACCGGAGCCATCACCAAGGCCATGGTCGACGGTTCGGCATCCAGACGGATCGGCACGTCCGACGACATCGCGGCGGCGGCGGCTTTCCTGCTGGGCCCGGAGTCGTCCTATGTCACCGGCACAGATCTGTTGGTCGATGGCGGGGTCATCGCGGCGGTCCGCTCCGGTCAGCTGTTCAACTGATGGCCGAGTCCATATCTTCCAGCGCCCTGCCCTTGGTCTCCTCTACCCAGCGCGCCACGAACAGCAGGGACAACACCGCGCACAGCGCGTAGCACCCGTAGGCGATTCCCAGTGCATCTCGCAGCGCCGGGAACGTCACCGTCACCGCCCAGTTGGCCGCCCAGTTTCCGGCCGTCGCCAAACCCATGGCCGCTGCCCTGATCCGGTTGGGGAAGATCTCCCCCAGTAGCACCCAGACGACCGGGCCCCAGGACATTCCGAAAGCCACCACAAACAGGTTGGCGGCAACCAGTGCAACCGGCCCGGCGACGGGGCCCAGGTGTGGCTTTCCGTCCACCATGGTGGCCGAACCGAAGATGACGGCCATGGTGCCCAGGGTCGCGGCCATCCCCGCTGAACCGATGAGCAACAACGGTTTGCGGCCCACCCGATCGATCAGCGCGATGGCCACCAGCGTGGTGGCAATATTGGTGATCGAGGTGATCACCGTGATGGTGAAGGATGAGCTCTCGCCGAATCCCACCGCCTGCCAAAGCACATTCGAGTAGTAGAAGATCACATTGATGCCGACCAGTTGCTGAAACACAGCCAGTGCCACGCCGATCCACACGATGGCGTGCAGGCCGCCGGTGGGTTTGCGTAGATCACGCCACGAGGGCGCGGTGCTCTGATCCAGCGTCTCCTGGATCCTGCCGATGGTGATGTCCAGGTTCTTTTCGCCGAGCAAGGTGGCCAGCACCGTGCGGGCCTCGGGGATGCGGTGCGTGGCAACAAGATAACGAGGTGACTCCGGGATGGTGAATGCCAACGTGCCATATACCAGCGCCGGTAGTGCCATGGCGAGGAACATCCAGCGCCACGCGGGCAGGCCCAACCACAATTCATCGCGAGAGCTGCCCGCCAGGTGTGCCAATAGCCAATCGATGGTGAGGGACAAGAAGATCCCGGTAACGATCGCCAATTGCTGCAGGGAACCCAGCCGTCCACGGATGCGCGAGGGGGAGGTTTCGGCGATGTAGGCGGGCGCGATCAGGGACGCGACTCCCACTCCCACGCCGCCGATCACCCGGAAGAGGACCAGCAGCTCGATGTTCGGTGCAAGACCGGCGCCCACCGCGCTCAACAGGAACAAGGCGGCCGCGATCTTCATGACGGCAACTCGCCCGATGCGGTCGGCGACGCGGCCGGCCGTCATGGCGCCGACAGCGGCCCCCAGCAGGGCCGAGGCGACCGCGAAACCGAGCTCGGCATCACGGATGGCGAACGCGTCCTGGATCGCCTGCACAGCGCCGTTGATAACGGCGCTGTCGTATCCGAAGAGGAGTCCTCCCAGGGCGGCTACCGACGCGATCCGCAGGGCGCTGTGGCCCGAGGAGAATTCGTCCTCCTCGCTCATACATGACCTCCCGCAACTTTGCTTGGTGTGCAAACAGTCAACCATCGCAGCCCCGGTACCGTGGGAGGCATGACCGATCTCGCGTCCATCCCGTTGACCGCCCTGGACGGCTCGGCGCTGTCACTTGCCGATTTCGGCGATAACGCCGTCCTGGTGGTCAACGTCGCGTCCAAGTGCGGTCTCACCCCGCAGTACGCGGCTCTGGAGAAGCTGGCCTCCGACTACGCCGACCGTGGTCTGACCGTGCTCGGAGTTCCCTGTAACCAATTCATGGGGCAGGAACCGGGCACGGCGGAGGAAATTCGGGAGTTCTGCTCGTCCACCTATGGGGTGAGTTTCCCGCTGCTGGAGAAGGCCGATGTGAACGGTGACAATCGGCATCCGCTGTACGCGGAGCTCATCAAGACCGCCGATGCGGAGGGTACCGCGGGTGATGTGCAGTGGAACTTCGAGAAATTCTTGATCGCGCGGGATGGTTCGGTGGTCAATAGATTCCGGCCGACAACAGTGCCGGACGCGCCCGAGGTGATCGCGGCCATCGAGAAGGAGCTGGGCTAGCGCCCGGAGCGTTCTTTTCGATGCGGGGTGTCTGACACCTTGCGTACATCTGACGTTGCCACACTAGCGGCATGGCAGGACAGCTGCTGGTATCGGTGTCGGGAATCTGCGATCGCACTCTCGATGAGATTGCGGTGTTCACTGAAGAAATGGATAGGCGGTCGATCCCGCTGTCCTTCCTGGTGTCCCCGCGCTTGAAGGGCAAGTATCGCCTCGTGGAGGATCAGCCGACGGTCGATTGGCTGGCGGCGCGTCGGTCTCGCGGTGACGCCATCGTTCTGCACGGATATGACCAGGCGGCGACCAAGAAGCGTCGAGACGAGTTCGCCGCATTGCCCGCGCACGAGGCCAATCTGCGTCTGATGGCCGCCGACCGTGTGATGGAACAGACCGGGTTACGTACGCGGCTCTTCGCCGCACCCGGCTGGACGGCCTCGGCCGGGGCGATAGAGATGCTGCCGCGCAATGGTTTCCGCTTGAACATCGGGCTGTCCGAGATTACCGATCTGGTGCGTGGCACCTCGGTGCGCGCCCGGGTATTGGGTATCGGAGAGGGCTTCCTCTCCGAGCCGTGGTGGTGCCGCATGCTGGTGCTGTCGGCGGCGCGCACGGCCCGCCGCGACGGTGTGGTACGAGTCGCCATCTCGGCCAAGCATCTACGTAAGCCGGGGCCGCGCCAGGCGATGATCGATGCCATCGACCTGGCGTTGCTACACGGTTCGGCCCCTGGCGTATACGAGTGGTTGCCCAAGCAGGTATTGCACAGCGTGGCCTGAGGGCGATAGTTTGCTAATTGCCCCGCGGGCGGGGTGGCGGGCCGGGGGGCATGGAGGCCATTGGTGCTGCGGAGTAGCTCGCGCCGAGACCGGTCGAGGGGCATAACGGCCAGTGCTTTGTGCTTTCACCGCAAGGAAGTTGGACCTTTTATTCGGCAATCGTGCCCGCTACGGTGAACCGGTGGGTGACACGAGTACCGATGTCATTGTCGTGGGCGCGGGACTGGCCGGGTTGGTGGCGGCCTGCGAATTGGTGGATCGCGGCAAAAGAGTCGTCATCGTCGAACAGGAAAACGCCGCCAATCTAGGTGGGCAGGCGTATTGGTCTTTTGGCGGTCTGTTCTTTGTCAACAGTCCCGAACAGCGCCGCTTGGGAATCAAGGATTCCCACGAATTGGCCCTGCAGGACTGGCTCGGTACCGCCGGATTTGACCGCCCGGAGGATCATTGGCCGCGTCAATGGGCGCACGCGTACGTGGATTTTGCCGCAGGGGAAAAGCGAAGCTGGTTGCGGGCCAGGGGGTTACAGACCTTTCCCGTCGTGGCATGGGCTGAACGCGGCGGCAAGGATGCCTTGGGGCCGGGAAACTCGGTGCCGCGATTCCATATCACGTGGGGCACGGGCCCTGGGCTGGTGGAGATCTTCGCCCGGCGCGTGCTCGCCGCGGTGGATCGCGGTCAGGTACGCATCGCCTACCGCCACCAGGTCGACGAATTGGTGGTCGATCAGGGTGCCGTCGTGGGTGTGCGGGGGACGGTGTTGGAGCCTTCGACGGCCGCGCGCGGTATCGCGTCATCACGAATTAAATTGGGGGAGTTTGAGTTCCGTGCGCAGGCCGTCATCGTTACCAGCGGGGGCATTGGTGGAAACCACGACCTAGTGCGGGAAAATTGGCCCGAGCGGCTGGGTCGGGTGCCGTCACAGTTGTTGACGGGCGTACCCGCCCACGTTGATGGCCGCATGCTGGGGATTTCGGTGGCCGCCGGGGCTCACCTGATCAACCGTGACCGCATGTGGCACTACACCGAAGGCATCACCAACCACAACCCGATCTGGCCGGGCCATGGGATCCGCATCTTGCCCGGCCCTTCTTCACTCTGGTTGGATGCCAACGGATCTCGAATACCTGCTCCGTTGTTCCCCGGATTCGACACCCTGGGCACGCTCGAGCACATCTGTCGCAGCGGGCAGGACTATTCCTGGTTCATACTCAACGCGCGGATCATCGCCAAGGAGTTCGCACTGTCGGGGCAGGAACAGAACCCCGACCTCACGGGCAAGGATGTGCGTGGGGTGCTGCGGCGGGGCAAGGCGGGCGCGCCCGCGCCGGTACAGGCGTTCGTCGACAACGGCGTCGACTTCGTCACCGCCACCAATCTGCCCGACCTGGTGGCCAAGATGAACGCGTTGCCGGACGTCAGCCCCCTGGACTACGCGACCATCGCTCAGCAGGTGACGGCGCGTGATCGTGAGGTGGCGAACCCGTTCGGCAAGGACCCACAGATCGCGGCGATCCGTGCCGCCCGTGCGTACCTCGCCGATCGCGTAGCCCGCGTGGTGGCGCCGCACCGGCTCACCGACCCCAAGGCCGGCCCGCTCATCGCTGTGAAGCTTCACATCCTCACCCGAAAGACATTGGGCGGATTGGAGACCGACCTTGACTCACGCGTCCTGCGCGCCGACGGCAGCTGCTTCGAAGGTCTCTATGCGGCGGGAGAGGTTGCCGGATTCGGTGGTGGCGGTGTGCATGGCTACCGGGCGCTGGAGGGCACCTTCCTGGGTGGCTGCATCTTCAGCGGACGGGCCGCGGGCCGGGGCGCCGCCGAGGACATCGGCTAGAAGGTGACCGCGTCCTCCTGCGGCAGCACCTGGAAATCGGCATCGGACATCTCCCGAAAACGCGTGTAGTAGAACGGGTATGCGGCCTCTTGCAGGATGCCCTGGTGTATGGGCACCGCCCGGGCGGGGTTGACCGCGCGCAGGTATTCGATTGCCTCGGACACCTTCATCCACGGTGCCGCGGCCGGGAGTGCCAGCACATCGACGTCCTCGCCGGGGGCGAAGAGCGCATCGCCGGGATGCATGAGGCGTGCGGCGTGCTCAGCGTCACCGATCAGGTACGACGTGTTGTCGATGAGCGGGATCTCCGGATGGATCACCGCGTGCTGCCCGCCGACCCCCCGCACGGTCAGATCCGCGACGGTGAAGTTGTCACCGGCGTGCACGGCCTGCCACGGTCCACCCAGCTGCGCCGCCGTCATTGGATCGGCATAGAGCGCCGCGCCCGGGTTGGCCTCGACCAGTGCCGGCAGTCTTTGCAGGTCCACGTGGTCGGGGTGCTGATGTGTGATCAAGATGGCCGACAGGCCGGTGATCCCCTCGAATCCGTGCGAGAAGTTGCCCGGATCGAACAGCAGGGTGGTGTTCCCATTCTCAGACGGAAATTCTGCCAGCAGGCACGAGTGCCCGAAGTGGGTCAGCTGCATGAGGGGGAGTCTAGGCGGGATGTGTGCGGGCCCACACGGTAAAGTCAGGCCGTGGCCCGAGTCGTCGTAAACGTCATGCCGAAACCCGAGATCCTGGACCCGCAGGGACAAGCCATCGTGGGTGCGCTGTCCCGCCTTGGCTATGCCGGTGTGGCAGACGTCCGGCAGGGCAAGCGCTTTGAGTTGGAGTTCGACGGTGAGATCAGCGATTCCGATCTGGAGTCGATCGCCGAGGCGCTGCTCGCCAACACCGTCATCGAGGACTGGGAAATCGTGCGGGAGTCCGAATGACCGCTCGCATCGGTGTCATCACCTTCCCCGGCACCCTTGACGACGTCGACGCCGCCCGCGCGGCCCGGCTCTCGGGCGCCGAGGCGGTCTCGCTGTGGCATGACGATGCCGACCTGAAGTCCGTGGACGCCGTGATCGTGCCCGGCGGCTTCTCCTACGGTGACTACCTGCGTGCGGGGGCCATCGCGCGGTTCGCGCCGGTGATGCGCTCGGTGGTCGATGCTGCGGCGCAGGGGTTGCCAATCCTGGGCATCTGCAATGGTTTCCAGGTGTTGTGCGAGGCCGGCCTGCTGCCGGGTGCGCTGACCCGCAATGCCGGGCTGCACTTCGTATGCCGTGATGTATGGCTGGGTGTCGACGCCAACAACACCGCGTGGTCTTCGCGGTATGAGCGGGACGCCGACATCCTGGTGCCGCTGAAGTCCGGAGAGGGCCGCTACGTGGCCTCCGATGACGTTCTCGACGAGTTGGAGGGCGAGGGCCGGGTGGTCTTCCGCTACCGCGAGAACCCCAACGGTTCGATGCGCGATATCGCCGGCATTTCCTCGGCCAACGGCCGCGTGGTGGGGCTCATGCCGCACCCGGAGCACGCGACCGAGCCGTTGACCGGCCCCAGTGACGATGGACTCGGCATCTTCTACTCGGCGCTGGATGCCGTCCTGACCGCGGGATAGTACTCACCGAATGTCGACCTTCTGTTAAGAACTGCGAATGAACCGCCCCAAAGTCGACATTCGGCGAGAAGGGGACTAGGGCAGCAGCGCGACCGATGCCTCGGCGGTGTAGCTCAGGAACGTCAGGGTTTCTTGCAGATAGAGCTGTACGCTGCCGGCGTCGTGAGACAGGTAGCCGATGGTGACATCGGTACCCAGCTGTAGGTCGAAGTCGCCCCCGCGGCAGGTCAGCACGAATGCGCCGTCGATCGCCGGTGCCCAGAGAATCTCTCCGGTGACCAGCCGGCGAAGGTGCTCGCGGATGGGATACCCGCGGTCGGAAGCCTCGCTGACCTTCGTGTACTCCTCGGCGGACAGCAGCACCGAGTACGGGCCGTCCACACCGGCCAGCCGCAGCTCCGAGAGCGCCTGCGCGACGATGTCCGGGTACTCGCGGACATCCTCGGGCAGCTTGAGTTCGGGATTGGAACTGGACTCACGGATGCCGACGATCGAGGCTGCGGGGTATCCCTCGAAGATGGCGCGGTCCTCGGCGAAGGCCAGCTTCTTGGCGGCTTCCTTGACCGGGTCCCAATCGGAATCCTGTGCGCCACGCTCCACGTCGTCAATGGCCGACCTGCTGATGGTGAACGGAACGCGCAGCCGCACAAGCGGCTTGCTCTCCCGCAGATGAGCCTGCACACCGTCTGCGGGCGCCGTCACATCCAGCAGGTGGCCGGTACTTACGGCCGCGCTGGAGGGGCCGCCCGGCTCGCTGACGTCGACCACCCGGCGCCCCGCGATGTGGCGCTTGAAGGTACGGGCGGCCTCGTTCTCGATCTCGGCCCATGCCTCGTCGGTGATAGGTGCGAGTTCGCGGTACAGGTTGTTCATGACAACGATCCTTTCAGGCTGCCGATCGATAGAGAACCCTGGTATTCAACAGATTTGATGGCCACCTCGGCGGGCAGCGACGGAGGAGCGTCGAGAAAGTCTGCGGCCGGGGCGAAGAACAGCCCGCCGGTGATGGCGGTCGAGAAGTCGAGGATGCGATCCGTGTTGCCTGGCGGATCTCCGACAAACATGTTGTGCAGCATGCGTTCTGTCACGTCTGGAGTGCGTGAATAGGCGATGTAGTAGGTCCCGAATTCGGATTTCCCCAGCTCTCCGAAAGGCATGTTGCGTCGCAAGACCTGCAGCTCGTTGCCTTCTTCGTCTTCAATGACATTCAGTGCCACATGAGAATTCGACGGCTTGACGGCATCATCGAATTCGACGTCGTCCAGCTTGGTACGCCCGATCACCTTCTCTTGCTCGTCGACGGGAAGAGCGCTCCAGGCGGCCATGTTGTGTAAGTACTTCTGCACGTGTACGTAGCTGCCGCCGATGAAGTCCGGGTCCTCGGGGCCGACCAGAGCGGCCGCGGCGGCGTCCGCCCCGTCGGGATTCTCGGTGCCGTCCACAAATCCCAGCAGGTCGCGGTTGTCGAAGTACTGGAAACCGTGTACCTCGTCGGCCACTGTCACTGCACCCGCCAGCATGGTGGTGATGCGGGCGGCCAGCTCGAAACAGCGGTCCATGGTCGAGGCACGGATATGGAACAGCAGATCACCGGGTGTGGCCGGCGCCACGTGGCGTTCGCCGCGCACCTCCCGGAACGGCCATAGCCGGGCAGGCCGCGAACCGGAAAAAAGTCGGTCCCATGCCTCGGATCCGATGGCGGTGACCAGCGACAATCTCCGTGCCGGGTCGCGGAACCCAATGGCCCTTGCCAGGCCGGACAGCTCCGGCAGGGCGCCATGAACAGCCTGTTCGGCACCCTCGTCGATGGTCACCACCAGAAAGATGGCCGAAGAGGACAGCGGTTCTAGGACGGCCTGCGGCACGGAATCGGGCACGCTTCGACCCTAGACCGTATTCGGTCAGCCATCATGGGAAGCGTGACCGCGACCGCAGTAGGACTTTGCCAATTCATCGACGCTTCGCCGTCCCCGTTCCATGCCGTGGACACGGTCGCGCAGCGCCTGCGCCACGAGGGCTTTACCGAATTGTTCGAGGCGCAACGCTGGCCGGGCCACTCGGGGGACTACTTCGTGGTGCGGTCGGGCTCGATCGTGGCCTGGCGCGGCGTTGACATGGAAGGCGAACACGCTGCCTTCCGGGTGATCGGAGCACATACCGACAGCCCGAACCTGCGGGTGAAGGCCAACGCTGATCGCGTGCAGGCGGGGTGGCCGATGGTCGCCCTGGAGCCCTATGGGGGCGCCTGGGTGCAAACCTGGTTGGACCGCGATCTGGGATTGTCCGGGCGCGTGCTGGTACGCGACGGAGATGCGGTGCGCTCCACACTGATTCGGATCGATCAGCCGATTCTGCGGGTGCCGAACTTGGCGATTCACATGGTCAGTGCCGAGGAACGCAAGAAATGGGTGATCGACCCGCAGTGGCATGTGAACTCGGTGTGGAGCGGTGAGCTCGGGTTCGAGGAGTACATCGCCGAGCAGTTGGGCGTCAGCCCGGCCGATGTCCTTGGACGCGACCTGATGACACACGACCTGACCGGGGCAGCGCTGGTCGGACCCGACGAAAGTCTGCTCAGTGCCCCACGTTTGGATAACCAGGCCAGCTGTTATGCAGGTCTGGAGGCGTTCCTGGCGGCCGAGTCCAGTTCGACGACGGTGCTGGCGCTTTTCGACCACGAGGAGGTCGGCTCGGTCTCCGACCACGGCGCCCACTCAGATCTACTCTCGACGGTTTTGGAGCGAATCGTGCTGTCCAGTAACGGAACCCGCGAGGACTTTCTGCGGCGTGCGGCTGCCTCACTTATGGTCTCGGCCGACATGGCGCATGCGACCCATCCCAACTATCCGGATCGGCATGAACCCGGGCACCAGATCGCGGTCAATGCCGGGCCGGTCATCAAGATCCACCCCAACGTCCGCTACGCCACCGACGGGCGGGGAGCGGCGGCCTTCGCCCTGGCCTGTGAGCGGGCCGGGGTTCCCGTTCAGCGGTATGAACACCGGGCGGACATGCAGTGCGGATCCACCATTGGCCCGTTCGCGGCATCGCACACCGGCATCACCACAGTGGATGTAGGCGCCGCGACCCTTGCCATGCACTCGGTGCGCGAACTGATGGGCGCACACGACGTGCCGATGTACGCCGATGCGCTGCAGGCGTTTCTGGAGCTGCCCGCTACATCGTGAAACGCAGATTGGCGACGATCTTCCAGCCCAGGTCGGGATCGCCGTCAAGAGTGAATCCGTTGCGGTTGGCGCTGGCGCGCCCGCCCAGATGACGGGCGAACTCGCAGGTGTCCGCGGTGAGCGTCACCTGCGGGGCCTCCGAGAGGGCCGCCACAATGCGAGCCCGGTCCGGAATCTCGATGTTGACCGTTTGCGCGCCAACTCCGTTGAGCACAAAGCGGATACGACTGCCCTGGGGCGCGCCGGCTCGCTTTCCTATCAAGAACGGTAGCGCGTTGATCAGTTCGGTGAGCGCGGGCGCGGCCGTCACCGGATCCGTCGGAGCAGGCAGTCCGAGGCTGTCCCGCACATCCAGTTCGTGCATCCAGCAGTCAAAGTCACGTATCTGCATGAACCGGCCATAGCTCTCCGGCCCCACGGGAGTAGCGGTCTCGGCATTGAACTGCTCTTGGGACAAACCTTCCAGAACGGCCAGGCGGGCGCTGGTGACGGTGCGCAGGTCGTTCATCACCGCGGCCGGTGGCAGCTTGCGGTAGTAGGTGAGCCACCTCTCGTTGAGGACGCCCACGGGGTTGCGCACATGCGGCAGGTCGGTGACGGCCTCGTCGGTACTGGGAATCGGGTCGCCCGACAGCAGGCGTTCGGTGCCCACCACGTGTGCGACGACGTCCTTGACCGTCCAGCCCGGCAATACGGACGGCGTGGCCCATTGGTCGTCGGTCAAGCTGGCGCCCAGCTCATCCAGCGCGCTCCACTCGGCGGCCAACGCGGAGACGACGGGCTCTTTGGCGACGATCGTGACGGTCATGGTCCGAGCCTACGAGAGTCAGCGCGGGCAGGTTTCGAATTGGGCGCGCAGCTTGGCCTGCATATTCACATTGTCCGGCGTTCTGGGTTGCGGTTCTTGCACGCCCGCCGAGCAGCGCCCGGGGCGCACCGTGATCTGCGCCTCGTCGATGTCGTAAACCGTGGCCGTTTCCGACTTCGCGATCAGTTGAAGTTGCTTGACCGCAACGCGATCCATGTCTCGCGGGGCAAGCTTGCCGAGCCGGATGCGATTGCTGTCGGGTTGTTTGGGATTGAAGGCGAGCGGGTCCAGATTGAAGGCGCCGTGGACGGGCGCGATGGCATCCAGTGCCTGCCACAGGCGCAACTGCGCCGGGGTCGGCAGTCCGTGCGCGGATCGGATGCTGGGTGGATCATTGGCGTAGATAAAGGAGTTGGTGATCACCCAGTCGCTTCTCGACTGGGGAAAGTCGGCAGCGAGCCGGCGAACCACCGCCGCGAACTCCTCGGCGCCTATGTTGCCGGGTCGCCGATTCTTGCCATCGAACAAGGTGATCTCGAGGCTGGTCCCGGCGGACCGGTCATGGTCGGCCGGTGTTGCCCAACCGGTGATCTCGTATCCATAGTCGCCCCGGGACAGCCTCAGCCAGTCCTGCCACGGCGGTTCGGGGGTGGTCACCGACGGCCGTAGTTCGACATACATCGTCGAATGCATGTGATTTCCCGGGGGCCAGCGCCGCACATGGAGGGAGGCCCTGAGCGTGCGGAACGCGCGGGAGGCGTGGATTTGATCGGTGAAGACGTGTGTCAACGCGGAGAGCTGGTCGGTGGTCGCCTCGTCGCGTACGTAGACGTCGAAGCTGACCTCGGTGGGCCCGAATCCGCCATTGCGCCCGACGGTGTGCGACACCGACGACACCCCCGGCAGAGGCTTGAGGGCCTGGTCGATTCGATCCGCGGACTGCGCACCGGTGAAGTCGCAACCGGCGAGCACGGACACCCCGATGAGCGCCAGCGCACGGAGCCGTCTCCACTGACCACACATTCCCATGGCTGGAGTATGGCCTCCCGGTGAGCCGCGACGCTCTTGTCGGTCGATATCAATACTGTGAGAGGGTCGATGGAGAAGGGACCTGTGATGGCTGAGGCCAAGAGTGTCGTGTCGAGCGTTCAAGCCGCGTTCGCTGCCCGGACGCCCCCGGAGAAGATCGGTCTCGCGCTGACCGCGATCATCGTGCTGTTCCTGTTGGCCGATGCCATCCCGAAGATCTTCGGAGCACAGTTTTCCCGTAGCGCGACGGAGGCGCTGGGGTTTCCGTCCTATCAAACCGCGCTCATCGGCTGGGTGCTGCTGGCATGCACCATCGTGTTCGCCGTCGCGCGGACCGCGGTGCTCGGCGCCGTTGCCCTGACCGCCTATCTGGGAGGCGCGGTCACCATCGACATGCACGAGGAGGCGTGGTTCCCGGTCATCTTCGCGGTCGGGTTCGGATTGCTGATCTGGGCAGCCCTGGTGTTGCGCCGGCGTGAACTGCTGAAGGTGCTGATCGGGGCGGATCGCTAGGCGCAGCTCTCGAACCACTGGCGCAGCTCGTTCTGCAACGCGGACCCGGTATCGAACTCTGGGGAGCAACCGCCGACAATGACCGTCAGCGTGCTCTCGCCGTATGTCGCCTCGTACGTGACACGTTGCTGATATGCCTTGAGCAGCATCAGTTGGCTCAGCGCTGCGCGCCGCCAGGCCGTCTCATCGACGCCCGGGAGTGTGACGGTGACCGATGACATCTCGTCACTGTTCCCCGCATCCCGGACAAGACTCATCTGCGCCGGGGCGATGTCGGAGAGTGCTTCCCAGAGACCCAACTCGGCCTCGGTGGGCCATCCCCGCGAGGTACCGAGTTCCAGATTGCTCGCGTTCGCCGATGTCTGTCCACGGGTAGCGGTGGCGGTCCACGCCGCCTCGCGCAGACCGGGGAAGTCGGTAGCGATGCGGCGGAAGACAGGGGAGAAGTCTTGTGCGCGAGTTTCTCTCGGCTTCCCGTCGACCGATGGCGCCAACGTCACCGTGATCTGTTTATGAGACTGACCGTTCACATGGCTGGTGTTCACGTGGATGTCGTTTCCGTAGTGTCCCCGGATGAGCGCCTGCCACTCTCGCCAGTCGGGTACGGGTTCGGCACTTTCCCCGTCGGTAGTCGCAGAGATACGACCGCAGTAGCGATCCGGCGGTGCGACAGTGGACGGACAGTCGTTGATGGTCAGCCGGACGTCGAAATGTGCGTGATCGGCTCCGGCGCTCTCTGCTTGACGGGTGAAGACCTCCCAGATTGCCGTGAGCTGCTCTGGTGTGATGCCGGGCCGGACGTTGGCGTCCAGATGCATCGTGAATGTGTCGTACCAGCCGATCGAGAAGCTGTGAGTGGTGCTGTCCACACCGGGCAGGCTGTTGATCGCTTGAGCGATCGAACGGGACGGATCTGTCTGACTTGCCGCACATCCGCCCGCAGCCAGCAGAGAGGAACCCACCAGGATCCCAACCGCGGCCAGCAAACCTGCACGGAGCACCTTCCGAGTATGACGTACATCGTCGGCAGGGGTCGTCCGGTTACGCGACGGATCTGGCACGCGCCGGGCACGCCCGCCGCCGACGAGCATGATCGTGTGCCCGGCCCGCACCATCCCTCCGGCTGGTAGGCCCGCTCCGTACGGTCAGCACGGTGCGTAGCGAGGGCAAGGCGGGTTCGACGGTAGAATCTGTTCGTGACTTCACGGGTTGACACGGTCGACAACGCAGCATCCACCCCCGATCACCCGCAGCCATTCGCTGAGCTAGGGCTCAAGGACGACGAGTACGCGCGCATCCGCGAGATCCTCGGTCGTCGCCCCACCGACGCCGAGCTGGCCATGTATTCGGTGATGTGGAGCGAGCACTGCTCCTACAAGTCCTCGAAGGTGCACCTGCGCTACTTCGGGCAGACCACCACCGAGGAGATGCGCTCGGCGATGCTCGCCGGCATCGGGGAGAACGCCGGGGTGGTGGATATCGGCGACGGGTGGGCAGTCACGTTCAAGGTCGAATCGCACAACCATCCCTCGTACGTGGAGCCTTATCAGGGCGCGGCGACCGGCGTGGGCGGCATCGTGCGCGACATCATGGCCATGGGTGCCCGGCCGATCGCTGTCATGGATCAGCTGCGCTTCGGCGCCGCCGATGCGCCCGACACCCGTCGTGTTTTCGATGGCGTAGTACGTGGTATCGGTGGCTACGGAAACTCACTGGGTCTGCCGAACATCGGCGGCGAGACGGTGTTCGACGCATCGTATGCCGGCAACCCCTTGGTGAACGCCCTGTGCGCCGGCGTGCTGCGTAAGGAAGATCTGCACTTGGCGTTCGCCTCCGGCGCCGGCAACAAGATCATTCTGTTCGGTGCGCGCACCGGGCTCGACGGTATTGGCGGAGTCTCGGTCCTGGCGTCAGAGACATTCGGCGGTGACGAGGCCGACGGCGCCTCGCGCAAGAAGCTTCCCAGTGTGCAGGTGGGTGATCCGTTCACCGAGAAGGTGCTCATCGAGTGCTGTCTGGAGCTGTATGCCGCTCACCTGGTGGTTGGTATCCAGGACCTCGGCGGCGCCGGACTGTCCTGTGCGACATCGGAACTGGCATCCGCGGGGGATGGCGGTATGCACATCGACCTGGACAAGGTGCCGCTGCGTGCCACCGGTATGACCCCGGCCGAGGTGCTCTCCAGCGAGTCCCAGGAGCGTATGTGCGCTGTGGTGACTCCGGAAAACGTGGATGCCTTCATGGCCGTGTGCCGCAAATGGGACGTGCTGGCCACGGTCATCGGCGAGGTCACCGACGGTGACCGGCTCCGGATCACCTGGCACGGCGAGACCGTTGTCGATGTGCCGCCGCGGACCGTCGCGCACGAGGGCCCTGTCTATCAGCGCCCGGTGGCTCGCCCAGATACCCAGGATGCGTTGATCGCCGATACCGCGGGCGGATTGGCGCGCCCGGCCAGCGCCGCCGAGCTACGCCAAACGCTGCTGGACATGATCGGCAGCCCGCACCTGTGCAGCCGCGCCTTCATCACCGAGCAGTATGACCGGTACGTGCGTGGAAACACCGTGCTTGCCGAGCATGCCGACTCGGGCGTGATCCGGGTGGATGAGCAGACCGGGCGTGGAATCGCCTTGGCCACCGATGCTTCCGGACGCTACACGCTTCTGGATCCATACCGCGGCGCCCAGCTGGCACTTGCGGAGGCATACCGCAATGTGGCCGCGTCGGGGGCCACTCCGGTCGCGGTGACCAACTGCCTGAACTTCGGCTCGCCGGAGGATCCGGGTGTCATGTGGCAGTTCTCCGAAGCGGTCCGTGGCCTTGCCGATGGCTGTGTGACGCTGGGTATCCCGGTCACGGGAGGCAATGTCAGCTTCTACAACCAGACCGGTACGACCCCCATTCTGCCCACCCCGGTGGTTGGCGTGCTGGGCGTGATCGACGATGTGAATCGGCGCATTCCCACGGGATTCGGAACCGAGCCCGGGGAAACACTGATCCTGCTGGGCGACACCGCCGATGAGTTCGACGGATCGATCTGGGCGCAGGTGGCACATGACCACCTCGGTGGCACACCACCCAAGGTCGACCTGGCCCGCGAACAGCTGCTGGCACAGGTTCTTACCGCCGCGTCACGGGACGGGCTGGTGTCCGCCGCCCACGACCTATCCGAGGGCGGGCTCATCCAGGCCGTCGTCGAATCGGCGCTGGCAGGTGAAACCGGCTGCCGCCTCCTGCTTCCCGAAGGCGCCGATCCCTTCGTGGCGTTGTTCTCCGAGTCTGCGGGGCGCGTGCTGGTCGCGGTACCGCGCACCGAGGAGAGCAGATTCATGTCGATGTGCGAAGCGCGGCAGCTTCCCGCCGTCCGTATCGGTGTGGTCGATCAGGGCTCGGATTCCGTTGAGGTGCAGGGACAGTTCTCGGTCACCCTGGCCGAGCTACGCGAGATTCACGAAGGCGTGCTGCCCGGACTGTTCGGATGAGCGAGACTCCTGGAGTCCCGGTAACAACGAGCACCGTCGATCCCGATGACTGGATCGGCCGCAGTTGGCTGGCATTTCAGGAACTGGAAGAGCACATCGAACACCGGCACCCGCTGGTGGCCTGGGCGTGGAATCTGCTGCGGTTGGATTTCTGTGGAATCGCTTTCGGCGCCCTGTTCTTCTGCCTGTCGCTGACTCCGTCGCTGATGCCGCGCACCTGGCTTTTTCAGGGGCTTATCGGCGGCGCCACCGCGGCCATCGGTTACGGCATCGGCGTCGCTCTCTCCAAACTTGTGCTCCGTTTCTGGCTGCGCCATCAGAAGTGGTGGCCGCTGCGCGATCGGGTGATGATCACCGTCAAACTCGGGGTGGTGGTCCTGGGAGCGGTGTGCTCACTGGCGATGATCGTGCCCGCCGCCCGTTGGCAGCGCCAGATCGCAGCCCTCATGGATGCCCAGGGCCCGACGACATTGGAATACTCAAAGGCGTTTCTCGTGTCCATAGCCGTCGGAGCGCTGTTCATTTCGGTAGCCCGGATACTGCGTGACCTGGTGCGGTTGCTGGCCCGGTTCCTGATCCGCCGTCTGCGCCTGAGCCAGGAGGTGTCGCTGCTCATCGGTACCGCCATCGTGGCGGTACTGGCCATCATGCTGTTCAACGGCGTGTTGGTGCGCGGATTCTTCGCGGCCGCCAATGCCTCGTTCGGCCCGCATAACGACACCACCAGGGCAGGTGTACAACAACCCCTCCAACCCGAGCGGTCCGGCAGCCCGGCGTCACTGTCCTCCTGGGACAGTCTTGGATACGAGGGCCGCAACTTCGTCTCCGGCGGCTTGCACGCCGATGTACTCGCCAAGGTGAATGGGCGTCCCGCCAAGGAGCCCATTCGCGTGTACGCGGGGCTGGAGACCGCCGATACGGCCGAAGAGCGCGCGGACATATTGGTGCGGGAACTGGAGCGCACCAAGGCATTCGATCGCAAGGTGTTGGTCATTGTGCCGACCACGGGCACCGGATGGGTGACGCCCGCCGCGGCGCGGGGCATCGAGTTGATGTACAACGGCGACACCGCGATCGTCGCCACCCAGTACTCGTTCCTGCCCAGCTGGATCTCCTTCCTTGCCGACAAAAAGAAGGCCCTCGCCTCGGGTCAGTTGCTGGTGGACACCGTCCAGAAGCGCTGGGCGCAGCAGCCTGAGGGACACCGCCCCAAGCTGCTGATCTACGGCGAAAGCCTCGGATCTTTTGCGGGACAAGGTGCGTTCGGTGGCCTCGGCGACATAAGGGCGGCGGGTGTCGCCGGTGTGTTGTGGACCGGCCCGCCGAACTTCAGTCATATCTGGAACGAGCTGGTATCCAAGCGGGACCGGGGCACACTGGAAGCACTGCCGGTGTACGACAGCGGATTCACCGCCCGCTTCGCGATCGGCCCTGACATCGACGCCCTCGCCAAACCGCCGTGGCAGAACCCGAAGGTGCTCTTCGTGCAGCATCCGTCGGACCCGGTGACCTGGTGGTCCACCGATCTGCTGTTCAGCGAACCGGATTGGCTCAAGGAGGCCCCGGTGGGCGACCGGTCGGCTGCCATGCGCTGGTACCCGATCGTCACGTTCTGGCAGGTGGCGGCCGACCTGGCGAATGCCGTCGGCGTGCCCGACGGGCACGGCCATAACTACGGCATCTCGTCGGTCAACGGCTGGGCGGCCATCGCCCCGCCAGCGGGCTGGACCCCGCAGGACACCGAACGCATCCGGAAGGCACTCGTCGACACCGCGTCGCTCGACGGCCCCGACACGTGATGTCCGGCGCGCGAGTGCTGGTGCTGGCCGTTGTGCTCGTGGCCTGGCCGGCGGTACTGGAACGGTTCCCCCAGCGCTGGCGCCCTCTCATCGGGGCGGGCACCAGCACGGCCCTGGCCGGTGCCGCGGGCATCCCGCTCGGTCTCAGGCCGCCCCAGCTTGGCGCGGGATTGCGGCTCGGTGGGATCGTCGCGTCGGCGGTGGCCGCCGCCGTAGGCGCCTCGCCCGCACTACAGCCAGTACGCGCCTCGATGCGAGCTCGCGACATCGACCTACATCCGGCAGTCTGGCTGGGCCTGCACATCCCGGTGGGCACAGTGTGGTCCGAGGAACTCGCCTTCCGTGGAGTGTTGCAGCCCCTGGCGACCGAAGCCTTCGGGCGTACGGCGGGCAGCGCAGTCCAGGCGATGGTCTTCGGGCTGGCGCACATCCGGCCCGCGCGTGCCGCCGGCGACTCCATTCCGGGGACGGTGCTGGTCACCGGAATGTTCGGCTGGCTGCTGGGCCGGCTTCGTGAGCGATCGGGCAGCGTGGTGGCGCCGATGCTGGCTCACCTGGCGCTCAACGAGGCCGGCGCGGTGGCAACCCTGTACCTCGGCCGGTCGAATGTCGACTTGTCACCAGAAAGTGCGAGTAACTGATACCAAAAGTCGACATTCGACGGAATACTGCACAGATGGCCTCGAACTGGATGAGCAGGGCCGGTGCAGCGCTGGCAGGCGTGACGGTCGCCGTCGGGCTGGCGCTGGCGGCACCTGCCGGCGCTGACCCCGGGCAGGGCGCATCGTTGCCCGTATTCGTTCCGCACCCCTCGGACTGGGCGCCGGACACCTCGGTGTACCCGTACAACCTGTGGCAGGGCCGGACCAACGATGAGCAGGTGACCGCGCTACGCGATTCCTGCCAGTGGTTCAATGCGCAATACGACACGCTGATGAGCTCGGTGTATGGATTCCAGAACTATCTGCGCGATCACCACGATGTCTGGGCCGCGTCGGGCTCGGAGACTGTCGGCACCGTGGTAACCGCCAACCTGGATCAGTCGGCCGCGTTCCTGGACCCCCGGGTGCACGCGCTATACATCACCAACTACCCGGACCAGAGCCAGTACTCGCCGCTCTACAACGGCGACTCGTTCTATCACCTGTGGTTCCAGTTCACCCAGATCAGCGACAAGATCAAGCAACAGCTGCCCTCCGGGGTGATCAACGCCAACATCGCCACGGCCAACGTCTACGGAAACACCATCCGGGACTCGGGGATCTGCGACGGGGCGTAGCACCCCGGCCTGCCCCAGATAGGCTGGTAGACATGCCAGCCCGTGCACCCGATGCCGCCTCGACCAGGACGGCAGTGCTTGCGGTGGCCGACTGGCTGCATGGTGAACAGGCGCCGGAGCCGGCGCGTGCGGTTCTTGCCGACGCCGTCCGGTTCACCGCCCGTACTCTCGCAGCCGACGCACCGGGCGCCTCCGTGGAGGTCCGGGTGCCACCATTCGTTGCGGTGCAATGCATCTCTGGGCCACGTCACACCCGGGGCACCCCGCCGAACGTGGTGGAGACCACCCCGCGGACTTGGCTGTTGCTGGTGACAGGACTACTCACACTGGAGCAGGCCATTGCCGACCGCACCGTCACCGTATCCGGGTCACGGGCTGCCGAGATCGCTGAGTGGCTGCCCTTGATACCGCTGTCCTAGCGGAAGAACGGGTACTCCTGTACCCAGTGGAAGCCTCTGCTGCGCAACGGGAAAGTCTCCGGATCCATCCGTTTCAGCATGACTGTGACGGGTTTGCCGTAGAGCTTCCCGCCCAGCAGCAGTGAATCGACATTCGGCTGGCTGTAGGTCAGATCCGCGAAGGGCGCTTTCCCGCCGACCTTTCCGCCGGAGTTGTCCGAGATATCGGCGAGCTTCAGATGACCATCGTCGAACTCGGTCGACACCACCACCAGCTCACCGTTCATGCGCTGATAGGTAGCGGCCCCAGGCTGGTCGAAAATGATTGTCTGCCAACGGCTCCTATCGGTGGCGACGGGCGGCACATACGTTCCGTCGACGAAGAACGCCTGCACCGACCAGATGCCGTAAAGCTCGGACTTGGGGCCGCCGCCCCCGTACTCGTGCCAGGTGGTCCAGCCGTCGTAGACGCCGCCCAGCGCCACCCAGAGACCGATCATCACCTGGGCCCAGATGGCGAGACGGTTCCTGCGGTGGTCGTTGAAGAGCGGAGGCTGGCTCAGCGGCTCGCTTGCACGTTGCCGCACAAAGAAATCGAGCAGGCGGTCCAGATAGGGGGCGAGCAGTACCAGGCTTATCAGGAGTAGATGAAAGGACAATAGCTTGACGGGTACGTCGAACGTCATGTTCATCAGGAAGACCTGGGCCATGCTCGCCAGGCTCAGCATGGTGCCCAACACCGCCGTCCGCGGCACGAACAGCAGCAGCCCGGCGATCACCTCCACCGCACCCAGCGCCATCTCGTAAGGGTGAGAACTGCCTACCTGTAACCACAGCACAGAAGCAGGGCTCAGCGTGCCGTATGGCTGTAGCAGCTGAGCCAGCGTGGGGCCGGGCATTTGAGTGGGGATGAGCTTGGCGAACCCGTAGAAGAGCATCTGTCCGCCCAGGCACAGCCGGAGGAAGAGGGTGAACCACGCGAGCAGCCGCGGATAGGAGAGGCGGCGATCGAGCACCGTCCATACCGTGCTCGCCGCGATCGCTAAGACCAGGATGCAGAACACCAGGACCCAGATCGCGGCCTGATCGCCGCTTCCGGAGTCCTCGTGCAGGACCGCATTCACGCCGAACAGGTTGCTGCCCACCCAGCTGGTAAGAGGATTGAGTAGCGACATCGCCGTCAGCGCGAACCGGCCGCCGACCACCCGGCCCACCACCCCCAGCAGCGCGAAGGGGATCTGCGTCAGGAGCACGCAGAACAGGCCGAAGTAGACGACGCAGAACCGGAATGCGACGCGGGTCGACGGGCGCCATGTCGCGGTGGCCTGGGTCACTTTGCGATGGTACCGATGTGTTCGGGCCAGCCGATTCCCCGATCAGCAACCTTCCCCGTAAACTGGGGGAGTCACCCACCTCCACGCAGGACGCAGCCCAGGGAGCCACACCGTGACCGCACAGCCGATCGAGCTGGAAAACGACCCACGCGAAGAATGCGGCGTATTCGGAGTCTGGGCGCCGGGTGAAGAGGTGGCAAAACTCACCTACTACGGCCTGTATGCGCTGCAGCACCGTGGTCAGGAGGCTGCCGGTATCGCTGTGGCCGACGGCTCGCAGATCGTGGTGTTCAAGGATCTCGGCCTGGTCAGTCAGGTTTTCGACGAGCAGACCCTCGCCGCTATGCGTGGCCACGTGGCAGTGGGGCACTGCCGGTACTCCACCACCGGGTCTGTCACCTGGGAGAACGCTCAGCCGGTCTTCCGCACCACCGCGGCGGGCACCGGAGTCGCCCTGGGACACAACGGAAACCTGGTCAATACCGCCGAGCTGACGGAGCGTGCGCGCGATGCCGGTCTGATCAATTCGAAGACGCCCGGCATGGCCACCACCGACTCCGACATCATGGGTGCGTTGTTGGCGCACGGTGCCGCCGACGCCACCCTGGAGCAGGCGGCCATGACGCTGCTGCCCACCGTGCGTGGCGCCTTCTGCTTGGTTTTCGCGGACGAGAACACGCTGTATGCGGCGCGTGATCCGCACGGAGTCCGCCCGCTGTGCCTGGGACGTCTGGACACCGGCTGGGTGGTCGCGTCAGAGACCGCCGCCCTGGACATCGTGGGCGCCTCCTTCGTCCGGGATATCGAGCCCGGTGAATTGCTCGCCATCGACGCCGATGGCGTGCGCTCCAGTCGGTTCGCCAATGCCACACCCAAGACCTGCGTCTTCGAATACGTGTATCTGGCCCGCCCCGACAGCATGCTCGACGGCCGTTCCGTGCACTCGACCCGTGTGGAGATCGGGCGCCGCTTGGCTGCCGAACACTCTGTGGATGCCGACCTGGTGATCGGAGTTCCCGAGTCGGGCACCCCGGCGGCCGTCGGCTACGCCCAGGGCTCGGGCATCCCCTACGGGCAGGGGCTGATGAAGAACGCCTATGTGGGCCGCACCTTCATTCAGCCGTCACAGACCATCCGCCAGCTCGGTATTCGTCTGAAGCTCAACCCCCTTCGCGAGGTCATTCGCGGTAAGCGCCTTGTGGTGGTGGACGACTCGATCGTTCGCGGCAACACGCAGCGGGCGCTGGTGCGGATGCTGCGCGAGGCGGGAGCCGCCGAGGTGCATGTGCGCATCGCATCGCCGCCGGTGCGCTGGCCATGCTTCTACGGCATCGACTTCGCTTCCCCGGCCGAACTTATCGCCAACGCGGTGGAATCCGATGACGAGATGCTCGACGCTGTCCGCACCGCGATCGGTGCGGACAGCCTGGGCTACATTTCCGCCGAGGGTATGGTCGCGGCCACCCAGGAACCGCGGTCGAGGTTGTGCTGCGCATGCTTCGACGGTAATTATCCGATCGAACTGCCCAAGGAGACCGCGCTCGGCAAGAACGTGGTCGAGCACATGCTTGCGGCCACTGCGCGGGAGACATCGAGCGAGAGTTCGGAATCCGTCCAGGCGCGCTAACGTCCTTGCCCGCGCGGCGGCGGGTACGCCTCGTCGACGATCACGTCTCGCAGCCCGGGAACGCCGGTCCTGATGAGTTCGATGTGAGTGTCGATC
Organism: Mycobacteroides abscessus ATCC 19977; assembly: GCF_000069185.1. Lineage (NCBI taxonomy): Bacteria > Bacillati > Actinomycetota > Actinomycetes > Mycobacteriales > Mycobacteriaceae > Mycobacteroides > Mycobacteroides abscessus. The sequence goes on from NC_010397.1 coordinate 716,889, forward strand.
ATGCCCTCGAGGGCTGCCATGAAGGATTGCTGAAGTTCGCCGGTCAGGATCACTTCGTCGATCAGCACGAACAGCTCCGCGACGACTGATGGCTTCTGTTCGTAGACATTGAGTACGACGGTCGCGTTGGCGCCCTGCAGCCCCTGCGAGGCTACCTGGTAGCGCCCCCGCCGTACAGCGAGAAGTGTTGCTGTATCGGTGATTTCGACGACGACCCATTCGATTGGCGTCATCAGCCCGGCGATTCCGATTTGGGTGGTGAATGTGTCGCCGATGCTCAGGGCATCGAGTCGACGGGCAGTGTCGGCGAAGGCAAGGGGTGCGTGATTGCCCGGTTCGATGTCGTCCGCTGACGGTAGTTCGAAGGCGGAGACCGCGGAGATTTCCTCAAGGCGGCGAGGGAACTGAAAGCGCCGTTCAGCCGATAGCAAACTTCCCCCCTCAGGTTTGGTTGGCCCGAGGCTATGTGATCGACGGGGCACGTGCGATGACCGAATTGGGCGAATTACTTGACCGAACGTGTTCCGTTCCGGTACTGAGCCGGTGAGGCGCCCGTCCAGCGCCGGAAGGCGCGAGTGAAGGCACTCAATTCGGAGAAGCCCAGGCGGACGGATAGATCGTTGAGCGACTCCGAGCCATCCTCAAGGCTTTTGATGGCCTCCGTCCGTAGCGCCGCGTCGCGGATACGCCGGATGGAGGTGCCGAACTCGTTGCGAAGTGAACGCTGGAGCGCCGAGGGGGCCATGTTCAGTGCGGCGGCGATATCGCTCACCGTTGGAATGCCCTGCCCAATACTCGATCCGACTATCCGACTCACCCGCTCGGGCAGCTCCCGGTGGTAGCGGCCGACGTCGAACCAGATCTGCTCGGGGTGATCGAGGATGGAGGTGATCTCCTGCTCGGAGCGAAGAATCGGCACATCGAGGAGTTTGGCGTCCAAGATCACCGCGGCCGAATTGCTTCCGAACTCGACCGGCGCCTTGAGTATGTTGCTGCGATCGGATCGTCCGGCCGGGCGGGCCTGGGGGAGAAGAATTCGTTCCGCGTGGATCGCCCGCATGATCAACCAGCTCCAGACCCGGATGACCAGGGCCAGAGTCCACTCGGTGAACGTGACGTCGGGCAACTTAGGGCTTGGTGACACCAGCACCACGGTGGCGAATTCGCCGGATCTGGCGACGGTCATACTCGGCACCAGCGGCATGGCGTCGCGGAACGCCGCCCAGCGGGCAAAAGCCGCGCCGGCGGTTTCCGAAGTCGCCAGGCTGAACATCAGAACCCGGAGCGCCTCGGGTGGGACCGGGGCTTGGCAGCTGCCGAATGACAGGTCACCGGTACGGGCCAAGACCTCGCGTGTCACCGCGCGTAGCTGCGCCGGGCTGATCATGGTGGGCTCGCCTGCGAGGAACCGCGGCGAAATCTGGGCGTCGATCAGCATTTTGGCTGCGTCCATGCCCTGCTGCTGTGCCAACTCCGATGCCAGGGTGCCCCAGCGCGGCGGGATGGACAGCAGTTCCACGTCACCTCCTGATCAAGATTCGAGAGGTGATCTTGGTATAGATTGTTGCCAGTTTCAACTACCCGCGGTACTGCGGTATGTCAATACCGCGTGCGCGCAAGGAGTCTGCGACCTTGATCAGCAGGCGCAGCAGTTCTGCTTGTTCCCTGGTCGACAGGTCGTCGAAGAGCGCTGCAGAGGCCAGTTCCGAGGGGCCGAGCTCCGTCTTGGCGATTTTCCTTCCCGTATACGTGATTTCGACGCAGGTAATTCTTCGATCGCGTTCGTGTGGTACCCGGCGGACCAGGTTTTCCTTCTCGAGGCCATCGATCAGCACCGTCATGTTCCGCGGGGACATACCGAGATATTCGCCTAGCTCGCTCATCCCGGTGGGCTCGGTCCTGATGGACAAGCCTACGAGCACCGTCGCACGCGGTACGGTCATGCCGCCGCCGGTGGGGATGTTCGATCTCGTCCATTGCGTCAACGCCTTGGACACCTTGAGCAGTGTGAAAAGCAGCGCTCGCTTCGTTGTGCTTGACATGGCCAATCTTAACAATTGATAATATTACTGCTGGTACGTTATCCATGATCCTAAACCTCGCGGGAGCTTGTCGTGACCGAATTCACCGTCGTTATGACCGGCGCCACTGCCGGGCTGGGCGCGTATGCCGCAAAACTCCTTGCCGAACAGCCCAATACGCGTGTGATCGCGGGCGCCAGAGGCTCCGGGCGTGATGTTCCCGGCGCCCAGGTGCTGCCACTGGACCTAGCCTCGCTCGACAGCGTCACACAGTTCGCCGACGAGGTTAAGAACGAACTCGGCCAGACCCCGATTGATGTGTTGGTACTGAATGCGGGGATCCAGTTCCGGGACACCAACCATCGCACCGTCGACGGTTTCGAGACGACCTTTACGGTCAACCATCTGGCTCACTACCTCCTGGCACGACTGCTTGTGCCCAGCATCGCCGACGGAGGCCGTCTGGTGATTACCACGAGTGACACGCACGATCCGGAGATCATTCCATTCGGGCCTCGCGCACTGGATCCGGCACACCTTGCCCACCCGGAATCTGGTGGGGCCATTGCCGGGCTTCGTGCCTATGCAGGGTCCAAACTGTGCAATCTGCTCACCGCCCGCTCCTTCGCCGCCTCCGACGAGATCGTGCGCCGCCGAATCGATGTGGTTGCCTACAACCCCGGCCTCACCCTGGGCACAAACCTGGTGGGAGCGTCGATGTCGGGGCGGGTGGTCACGGGGGCACTGCGGCCGGTGCTGCGTCTGCTCTCTGCGGCGCGGCCCGCGTTCTATCCCGGGCGTGTGGAGACGGCGGGAGAGGCGTTGGCGGACCTGTCGATTGGCGCCGTCAAGCCGCCGGAGGGCCGCCTGTATGCGTCACTTGTGAAGGGGCAGCTGACCTTCCCGGATCCAGCCCCGCTGGCCCGGGACGACCGAGCGGCCGACGGACTATGGCGCGCCAGCGCCGCGATGGTCGGGATTTAAAGCCGGCCGGAGCCCAGAAGAAAGTCCACGAACTCGTTGACGGTGGTTTCTGTCGACCGCGGCTCATAGCCCAATTCGGTACGGGCCTTGGTGATATCCACCGCCGGTGAAACCGTCAGCTTGTTGAACGCTGCCCGGCTCAACGCGTCGTTCTTGAGTAGCTTGCCGATCGGCTCGATGACCGGGATGGCCGCGTTGAGGAGGCCCATGGGCACGGCGAACCGCGGGCCGCGCTTGCCGGCGCGCCGAGCGGCCAGTCGGCACACCTGCAACAGGCTCCCCATGTGGCCACCGAGGAGATAGTTCTCGCCGGTGCGTCCCTTTTCGCCGGCTAGGTAGAGCCCGGCAGCGACATCCCGGGCGTCGACCAGGTCGTACTGACTGTTGACCATCCCGGGCAGCCTGCCCCGGGCGCTATCGAACAGCAGTTGGTTGATGCGTGACAGATTGGGCAGATCGACCGGACCGTAGACGCCGGTGGGGTTGCAGATCACGGCATCCAGTCCGGACGCGATGGTCTCGCGTACCGCCACCTCGCCACCCCACTTGGAGCGTTGATAGACAGGCAGGTCGGCAGCCGCGGAGCGTGGCGACTTCTCGTCGATGGTGGCCACGCTGTTGGAGTAGGAGTCAATCGAGCTGCAGTGCACCATGCGGCGGGCCCCCACGGTCAGGGCGGCCTGTGCGACGGTGCGGGCACCTTCGGTGTTGATCCGCCAGCACAGCTCGTCTTCGTGCTTGAGGGTGATAACGGCCACCAAGTGGTAAACCACCTCGACGCCGTCGAGCGCCTTCGTCATCGAGTCGGGGTCGAGGACGTCGCCAGAGACCCAGGTCACGGCCTCGCGAGTCTCCGGCGAGGCGGGCACCACCCGGTCGATGGCGATCACCTCGTGGCCGTTATCCACGAGCAGATTGACTAGGTTGGTACCAATGAAGCCGGCGGCTCCGGTGACGGCAGTCTTCATCTTTGTCCCTTGGCTGGCTCGGGTGTCATAACCGCCGGGGCGCGTGCGCGACCGGCAGCATCGCAACCAACCTACCTAACGCTCGCTTGGTTGGCGTTGTGACATCTATTGCAGCGCACCTCAGCGGGTTGGGGCAAGTGTTGCCATACTCTCCGGATGGTCCGCTTGCGCAAACTCGCCGTGGCCGCATCCGCAATACTCGTCGCTGGATGCGGGATGGGCCGGCCGCCGGGCGCAATCGACGGCGAATACCTCACGGTCGGCACCACAGATCGCGTTTCCACCCTCGATCCGGCGGGCGCCTATGACAATGGGTCGTTCCAGGTCGAAAATCAGGTCTACCCGTTCCTGATGAACTTCACGCCGGGGACCGGCGACCTCAAACCCGACCTGGCCGCTGGATGCGGGTTCGAGAACCCGACGCTGTACCGTTGCACACTCAAGCCTGGCTCGGTGTTCGCCAACGGACACGAGCTCACCTCATCGGATGTGAAGTTTTCGTACGACCGCGAGCGCGTGATCAACGATCCCAATGGGCCGCAGTCGCTGCTGGCCAACCTTGATCGCGTCGAGACGCCCGATGACCTGACCGTCGACTTTCGGCTCAAGCTGCCCAATGATCAGACGTTCCCTCAAGTGCTGGCCACCAACGCCGGGCCTGTTATCGATGAAGAGGTCTTCCCGCCCGACCGGTTGCTCGACGACGACGCTATCGCGCGCGCAGAACCGTTCGCGGGGCCGTACACCATCACTTCACACACCAAGAATCAGCTGATAGGCCTGCGCGCCAACCCGAAATATGTTGGGGGCCTGGGCAAGCCGCAGTGGGATCTGATCGGCATCAAGTACTACACCGGTGGTGAAAATCTCAAGATCGATATTGAGAACCGGGCCATCGACGTCGCATATCGGAGCTTGTCGCCTAACGATATCGAAACGCTGCGGGTCAACCCGCGCCTGTCCGTGCATGAGGGCCCCGGCGGGGAGCTCAGGTACATCGTCTTCAACCTCAAGACGATGCCGGGTGTCACGGATGCGCAGAAGCTGGCCATCCGTAGGGCGGTCGCGTCGTTGGTGGACCGCGAAGCCCTGTCGCGTGACGTGTACAAGGGTGTCTACACCCCGGTCTATTCGGTGGTGCCTGAATCGATGGCGGGTTCCGTGGAGTCGTTCAAGGCGCTGTACGGCGTCAAGCCGAATGTTGATCTTGCCCGAAAGTTCTTGTCCGAAGCCCAGGTTGCGGCGCCGGTACTGATAAATCTCCAATACAACCCGGACCACTACGGGGGCAACTCATCGGAGGAGTACGCGGCGGTCAAGGGACAACTCGAGGCGTCCGGGCTGTTCTCGGTGGACCTACAGTCCACCGAGTGGGTGGCCTACCAGGAACGGCGATCATCGGATTCTTACCCGGTGTATCAGTTTGGCTGGTTTCCTGATTTTCCCGACCCGGACAACTACCTGACGCCATTCTTCATGCCAGACAACATGTTGGTGAACCACTTTCAGAACGACACCATCACCCGGCTCATCACCGCCGAAGTCACCGAACCGGACAGCGCGAAGCGGCTGCGCATCATCGGGCAGATACAGGACCTGATGGCACGTGACTACATTTCGACGCTGCCACTGCTCACCGGAAAACAAATCGCGGTGTCGGTGAAGAATGTTGACGGGATCAAGCTCGGGCCCTCGTTCAAGTTTCAATTCACTCCGCTGAAGAAGACGGGTGGTACTGCATGAGCACCACGCTTCTGCGTTATCTCGGAGTGCGTTTGGCGCTTATCATCCCGACAGCGTGGATCCTGATGACACTGGTCTTCGTGCTCATGCGGGGGATCGGCGATCCCATCACCGCCCAGGCCGGTGGTCGGCTCACGCCGGCAGAGATAGCCAAACGCAAGGCCGAGGCAGGATTTGACCGGCCTATCTGGGCCCAGTACTGGGAGTACCTCACCGGGTTGCTCCGTGGTGACCTCGGGCAGACGCTGACCGACAAGCGGTCGATCGCCGATATCATCGTGGTCAATGGGGCTGCCACGCTGGAGCTCGCGGTGGGCGCCATCGTGGTGGCGTTGCTGGTGGGAATTCCGTTGGGGCGTATAGCTGCAACGCACCGCGACAGAATCGCCGACGTGTTCTTGCGGCTGGCGGCGGTATTCTTCTATGCCGCGCCGGTGTTCTTTGTGGCGATTCTGCTCAAGCTGTTCTTCTCGGTGAAGCTGGGCTGGCTGCCGGCCTCCGGGCGCAGCACGGTGGGTACCGAGATAGCGCTCGACGCCATGCCGCACCGCACCCATCTGCTGTTGGTCGACACTGTGTTATACGGCAACGGGGCATATTTCGTGGATGCCCTCAAACATCTCGTGTTGCCGGTGCTCGCACTGGGGTTGTTGACGGCCGGGGTATTCCTGCGGCTGGTGCGGGTCAATCTGCTGCAAACGCTGCGCGCCGGATACGTGGATGCGGCCCGGGCGCGCGGGCTGCCGGAGCGGGTTGTGGTAGGGCGGCACGCATTCCGGAACTCGCTGGTTCCGGTGGTGACGGTCATGGGGATGCAGATCGCCATGCTGCTCGCCGGCGCCGTACTGACCGAGACGGCTTTCGAATGGAACGGTCTGGGTTCGCAGCTGGCACACTATCTTTCCGCGCGCGACTTCATAGCGGTGCAAGGCATCGTCACAGTGATCGCGATCATCGTCGCGGTGATGAGCTTCGTCATCGACTTGGTGGTGGCCTTCATCGACCCGAGGGTGAGGTTCTGATGACAACGTCAGTGAGCAAGCCACACGGAAACCGGCTCCGCAGGCTCCCGGGCGCCGACCTACTGCGCTCCGTGCATGGGCTGCAGCGCTGGACGCTCGTCGTCGGTCTCGTTCTCGTCGCCGGATTCATCGCCATCGCGGTGTTGGCACCCGTTCTGGCGCCCTACGGGTTCTCGCAAACCAGCGCGGACGGCCTCGATTTCGTTCGGCAGCAGGCTCCGTCCTGGCAGCACTGGTTCGGTACCTCGGTGCGCGGAGAAGATGTGTTGTCTCGTGTGCTGTTCGGCGCGCGCACTGCGCTGCTGGTCATTGTTACCTCGCTGGTGGTTTCGCTACCCGCGGGCGTGGTGCTGGGTCTTACCTCCGGATACCTGGGCGGCTGGCTGGATCGCGCGTTGGTACTGGTGATGGACGCGCTATACGCCATGCCCTCATTGTTGCTGGCCATCGTGGTGTCAATCGCGGTCACCGGCGGGCAATCCAGCACTGGGGGAGGCATACTCGCGGCGGCCATCGCCATCATGGCCGTCTTCGTGCCGCAGTACTTTCGGGTGGTGCGTAACGCCACCGTAGGTGTGAAACAGGAGCCCTTCGTCGATGCCGCAAGAGTTACGGGCGCCGGTACCCCTCGGATCTTGTTCCGGCACATCCTTTCCAACGTCACCTCCTCACTGCCGGTCATCATCACCCTCAACGGAGCGGAGGCGATTCTGACGCTGGCGGGGCTGGGCTTCCTGGGCTTCGGGATCGAGCCCACCCAGGCCGCTGAATGGGGCTATGACCTAAACAAGGCGTTATCGGATGTGGCCAACGGAATTTGGTGGACGGGGGTGTTTCCGGGTATCGCCATAGTCCTGGTGGTGCTGGGCATGACGCTGGTGGGTGAGAGCCTCAACGAGGTCATCAACCCCCTGTTGCGGACCCGGCGGGGTGAGGCATGAGCCACGTCGAAGCCTCGTCGGCACTTTCCTTTCGGTCGTTGTCGGTGACGTTCAGCACCGACAGTGGTCCGGTGTCCGCGGTCGACGACGTATCGTTCGACGTCAAGCCCGGAGAAGTGCTGGCCGTCGTCGGAGAATCGGGTTCGGGCAAGTCGGTGTCCTCGCGTACCGCGATCCGGCTACTGCCGGACACCGCGCGTATCACCGGTTCGGTTCTGCTGGATGGCCGCGACGTGACCAAACTTTCGGGTCGTGAGCTGGCAGCCATGCGCGGCAAGGACATCGCGATGGTGTTTCAGGAACCCGGTGCGGCCCTGGACCCGTTGTTCACCATCGGGTATCAGGTTGCCGAGGCGGTCCGCGCGCACTCGGATATGAGTCGCGTGCAGGCCCGCGCGCGAGTCATCGAGCTGTTGAAGCTGGTGCGGCTGCCCGACCCCGAGCGACGCTACGACTGTTATCCGCACCAGCTCTCCGGCGGCCAGAAACAACGCGTGGTGATTGCCATAGCCATCGCGTGCGACCCGAAGGTGATCATCGCCGACGAGCCCACCACAGCGCTGGACGTAACCGTGCAAGCCGAAATCCTCGAGCTGCTGCGCGACCTGCGAGACAGGATCGGCAGCGCCATCGTGTTGATCACCCACAACATGGGTGTGGTTGCCGACATAGCGGACCGTGTAGTGGTCATGAAACAGGGCAAGGTCGTTGAAATAGCGCCGGTGGAAAGGCTTTTCGCTGAACCTGCCGAGCCGTACACCCGTGTGCTGCTGGCCGCTGTGCCCCACCTTGGGCAGGGAGATCCCGAACATGGCGCTGAGCCGCGCGAAGACATCGGCGAGCCCGTGTTGGAGGTATCCCACCTGGTGGTGGAGTTCCCCGGGCTGCTGGGCCGGGCAGCGTTCCGCGCGGTCGATGATGTGAGCTTCGGTATCGGGCGTGGGAAAACCCTGGGATTGGTGGGAGAGTCCGGATCAGGAAAGTCGACCATCGGTCGATGCGTGGCGGCCTTGCAGCAACCCGCCGCGGGGTCGGTGCGGGTGCTCGGCCAGGAGATCGTGGGCATGAGCCAGCGCAAGCTGCGCCCGCTGCGAGCCAAGTTCGGATTCGTGTTCCAGGATCCGGCTACCGCGCTCAACCCGAAGATGCGCGTGGGTGACTGCATCGCCGAACCCATGTGGGTGCACCGTTACGGCGATCGGGGCAAAATCGTGGCCCGGGTGGCCGAGCTGATTGACGCGGTGCAGCTTCCTTCAGGAACCGAAAACCGTTACCCACACGAGCTTTCGGGAGGGCAGCGACAGCGTGCCAACCTGGCGCGCGCTTTGGCGCTGGGCCCGGACCTGTTGGTCGCCGATGAGCCCACCAGCGCGCTTGATGTATCGGTGCAGGCGGCCGTGTTGGATCTTTTCGAGGAACTACAGCGCCAGTGGCGGTTCGCCTGCCTGTTCATCAGCCACGATCTTGCCGTGGTGGATCGGCTGGCCGACGAGGTGGCGGTGCTGCGCCACGGCGTCTTGGAAGAGCTGGGGCCCCGCGGCGAGATCTTGCACAACCCGTCACGCGCGTACACCCGCGCATTGGTGGCCGCCGTGCCTGTGCCGGATCCGGTGAAGCAGCGCGCGCGGCGCAACGGTCATTAGGAGCCGCCCGCGGAGTGCTCGTGGGCGGTCCCGCCGGAAGACTTCGTGTGCCCGCCGGAGCCGGAGTCGGTCTGCGTGTGCGCTGCCTTGGTCTCGGCGGCTGAGCCGGTCGCGCCAGACGACGGCGGCGCGCCCGGACTGCTCGGCGTAACGGTATGTGTCGCACTATCATTGGTGTGTGTGCTGGTTTCGGCCGCCGCGGCCGGTGTGTCGTTGGTCTTGATGGCAGCCGATGTCTTCGGCTTCTTCGCGGATCCTGAATCGGCCGCCGTGCCGGTCGAATGGTCGGACGGCAATCTGCTGCCCGCTGTTTTGCCGTCTCGGCTTATCCCGTTGGCGCCGATTCCGATCTTCGGTGTGATCGCGTTGTTCGCGTGCGTCACCTGCGTGTTGCCGGCATCCGGCTTACCGGGTGACTGATGTGTTTTCGTCTCAGTGCTCGCCGGGGACGACGTGGTGGTGGCTTCGGCGGTTTTGGCCAGGCGATCCGGCTGCGCCGGTTTCTTGGTGTCTGGCGCTTGTCCGGCGGGGGCGTTGGCAACCGTCACGCCGTGTGTCTCGCTAATCGAGACGGACTGGCCGCCGCGCTTCAGCGTGACGTCGCCTCCCGTGACCTCAAGAGTCGCACCCGAGGGGGTAGTGGCCTTGGTCGCTGGCGCTGTCGCTGCCTTGCCGGGCGATTGGCGCACCTGCTTTTCGGGGTGCTGGGGTGTTGTGTCGGTGTGGTTGTCGACGGTTGCGACGATGTTCTTGCCCTCAGAGATAGTGGTTGTGTTGCCATCCTTGGTGAGCGTGGTGCCGGGGTTGTCCTTGACCTGCTCGGGTGAACGCTGGGCAGACTGGCTGGATTTGAGGTAATTGGTCACCGCGGAGATGACTTCCACGCTGTTCAAGCCGTGACCGACCACACCGTCGCGCGGTACACCCGGCAGAGAATGCGCTTCGATATTGACAGCGGTGGAACCCGGTGCCGCTGTGATGAATTGAGACTTGTACGGGGTGGCCACGACATCATCGTTGGTACTCACCACCAGATAGTCGACTCCCGGTTTGGTGTCCGGCAGTGTGTTGAGCCTATCGAGAAAGCGGCTGCCCACGGTTTGTTGTGACAAGGAAGGCCAGGCCAGCGCGCTTGCGGCCGAGTAGATCACATCCTTTACGGGTTTCCAGCCGTTGATGTTTACTGAATTGCCCACGGGCCCAATGAAATCAGCAAGCCCGCTGAAGGTGGTTCCGTGGCTGGAGGGTGCCAGTTGAACCACGTTGGCCACACTGTCGGATTTGTCTTGTGCTACGAAGTTCTTGATCAACAGCCCGCCCTGGGAGTGACCGACGAGGTCGACCTTGCTCGCGCCTGTCTGGTTCAGAACATGCGAGACCTCGTCGGCAAGCTGTTGGGTGGACACCTCGACGTCACCGAAGCCGCGCAGGCCGATCTTCTCTCCGATCGACCCGATGAGGCCCTGAAACCCGGTCTGGCCGTATTCGAAGGTGAAGGCCTTCATGCCCGCGCCATGCAGACTCGTCGTCATAGCGTCCCAATACTTTTGATTCTCGGCAGTCCCATGAACCAGGACGACCGGGATGCTGCCGGGCGTGGGTTTGTCGGCTCCGGCAGCCGGCGCGAGCGATTCGGACTTGATGACCGCGCCCGGACCACGGCCGTTGTCACCTGGGTTCAGCGAGACGGTGGTCCTGCGGGTGATGGTCAGCGCCGCTGGGGAATCGGTGCCCACTCCGAGTGGCGTCGAGCTCGAGGTCAGAGAGATGAACCCGGACTCCACCGTGAAGGTCATGGGCCCGGGCAGCGGACTGCTCGAGACCACCTGAAGTGTGGTGGGCGCCCCTTCCGTGACAACCAAGGATGCGACCAGGGCAGTGGCCAATAGGATCCGCAGCTTGCCCGCACGTGGGTGCTGCGGTGCGGGATCCCGTAAGGCACCGCGTGCCCGGTGCGATGCCGTCGGCATGAATTAGACGGTAAGTGCTCAAACTGTGGATCGCATGTCGAGCGCTCTAATTTTGTTGTAACACTGGTGGTTTGTGATTGGAGTCACGGCCACGCATCAGCCCAGTATCGAGAAGGGCTGTGCCTCCTCGATTTCCATCGCCAGCTCGAGCAACGTTCGTTCACTGCCTCGGCGGCCGCTGAACATCACTCCGATGGGCAGGCCGTCGGGGTCTTGGCCGAGCGGCAGCGATATCGCTGGCGCACCGGAGGCGTTGTGCACCGGAGTGAATCCCACGTACGAGCTGAGCTTGTCCAGCAGTACGTCGGGATCCTGGTCCGGGGTGAGATACCCGATGCGTGGCGTGGTGTGGGTGAGCACGGGCGTGAGCACCGCATCGATACCGGTGGTGAAGCCGCGTTCGTATACCCGGGCGGCGGCGGCCAGGCGTGCCAAGAAGAGCGGCGTGCGGTACGAGCGCCTGACGAATCTGCGGCTGAGCCCGAGGGTCAGCCGGTCCAACTTAGCGGGGTCGAACCCCTCGAACAGCCGGGGACCACCCTTAGCCACGGCGAAGGCCAAGAAGGCCCAGTAGTCCTCGAAGTCGATCTTGAACGACGGAAGCACGGCGGGTGTGTACGGTTCGACGGTGTGGCCAAGGGATTCAAGCAATTCCGCGGCGGAGTTCACTGCCTGCCGGGTTGGGTTGTCGGTGGCGGGAGTGAAGGGGGAATCCATGCATAGGCCGATGCGCAGCCGGCGCTGGACCGGGCGATCCACGTGCCCGATCGGTGTCAACTTTGGGTTGCGATAGTGCAGTTCGGCCGACTCGAAGAAGCGGGCACAGTCCCGCACACTGCGCACCAGCACCCCCTCGGCGACGATTTTCACTGGGGCCGAACTGCTCGACGGGTCGCCCAAAAGCCTTCCGCGGCTCGGCTTGAGGCCGACGAGTCCGCAGGCCGCCGCGGGGATCCGGATCGAGCCGCCGCCGTCATTGCCGTGTGCGATGGGCACCACACCGGCGGCTACCAGTGCCGCCGACCCGCCGGAGGATCCGCCGGCAGAGAAGTCCGTATGCCACGGATTGCGGGTAGCCGAGCCACCTGCGCGCTCCGTGGTGGCAGACCAGCCGTATTCGGGCATGGTCGTCGAGGCGATGGGGATCACGCCGGTGCTGAGGAATTGTCGTGCGAACGGTCCATCGTCAGTCTGCGGTGCCGGCGTGATCGCCGCCGAGCCTTCCGTCAGTGGCATACCCGCCACGTGGATATTGCATTTCGTCGCGGTGGGCACACCCCGAAAAGTGCCGGAAGTGCTGGACGCGGCGTCTGCCTGTTCGGCGCGCTCGCGGGCGCGCGGAAAATCCTTGAATTCCACTGCGTTGAGCGTCGGGTTGACCCGCTCGAGACGGACGATGGCGGCCTCGGCGCATTCGGCGGCAGTGACCTCGCCGGAGGCGATTCGCTCGGCGACTCCGGTGGCATCCAGGTCGCCCAGGGCGTCCTCGGTAAACGCGTGGATGCGGGTCATTCGTGACCTCCTAGGTAAGCGACGATCGCGTTGGTCAGCCCGCGACGGGCCTCCTCGAGATCCGAATAGGTACCCAGCTGTTTTTCGGAAACAAGCCCTCGCATGGCGCCGGGGATGAAGGCCGCCACCTCGCGCACTCGGACAGGATCCACCTCCAAGCCGTCGAACGCCTGCTGGCACGCCCGCGCCCAACGATGCTTCCACGAGGCCAGCTCGGCGGCCGTTCGGGGGTACAGACGCTCGAGTTCGGCGGGTTCGGGTGGCAGTGCCCGGCGCAGGTTCTCGATCGCGCGTGAGTCCGGGGCGGTCAGGCCGCGATAGAGGGTTTCGACGATCGCGCTGACCCGTCGATCCAGCGGACCCACCGGATCGTTTCGCCAGGGTTGTTCGCCGCGGCGCTCGGCGGTGCGCTGGAGCACCGCTGCCCACAGTCCGTCGATATCGCCGAATTGGTATTTCACCGCGCCCCAGGTGGCGCCGCACTCCTTGGCGATCTTGTTGGCAGACACCGCTGCCGGATCTCCGGAGGCGAGCACTCGGAGGGCGGCCTCAAGCATGCTCTCGCGGGTTGCCAGACCGCGACGATTCGCCCGCCGCCCGGTGGCCACCACTTCGCTCATCCGGACGATGCTAGCGCGTGCGGGAATTTTTCATAGAAGTCTCTGTGAAAGTTGGTCGGAATGGATTACTGTCGCCGCTTGAGGAGGTTCCGATGCCGAAGCCGCCGTTGTCGATGAGGCCCACCGGGTGGTTCCAGGTTGCCTGGTCCGCGCAGATCACTGTCGGTGCCGTGCACCGGATGAGCTATTTCGGCCGCGAGATGGTGGCCTGGCGGGCGCAATCGGGCGAGTTGGCAGTGATGGACGCCCATTGCGAGCACCTCGGTGCTCACCTGGGCCACGGTGGTCACGTCGAAGGGGACCGCATCGTGTGCCCGTTTCATGGCTGGGAGTGGAATCGTGACGGCAGGAATGTCTGCATTCCCTACGAGCGGCGGCCAAACCCGTTGCGGCGCATTCGGAGCTACCCGGTAGTCGAACGCAATGAGGCCGTCTACATCTGGCACGACACCGCCGGGCGTCCGCCGTACTTCGACGTTCCCGACGTCTTCACCGGATTCGGCGACGGCGGCAGCGCGCGGGACTACTATCCGGGATACCCGCACAGCACGTTGTATCGCGAACGGCTGCAACTACATCCGCAATACGTCCTGGAGAACGGCGTCGATTTCGCGCATTTCAAGTACGTGCACAAGACGCCGTTCATCCCGAGGTTCACCCGGCAGGAGTTCGGCACGCCGATTTCGTACGTCGACTTCACCATCGCCTTCGATGAGATACCGGGCATGTCCGCCGAAGACATAAAGAGCGGCGTGCAGGCCATCAACGGGGGTTTGGGTGTCGCCGTCACCAAGAGCTGGGGAATGGTCGACAACCGCACGGTCTCCGCAGTGACCCCAGTCGATGACGAGACCTGTGATGTGCGGTTCACCGTCTTCATCGGCAGGCAACCCGGCGACGATTCGGCCGAGCCGCCGCAGTCCGCGAAGACGTTCGCGCAGGCCATCATCGACCAATTCCTCGCCGATATCCACATCTGGTCGCATCAGCGCTATTCGGACCCGCCCGCATTGGTGCGCGCCGAATACGAAGGCTTCATCGCCCTGCGTAAATGGGCGACTCAGTTCTATCCGGAGGAGAGCACGGCATGAGCGTAATCAGGGTGTTCCAGGTCGCCACCGGCAACGTCGGCACCGAGATGATCAGGCGCATCGCGTCGCATCCCGACTTGGAACTGGCCGGATTGCATTGCTACTCGCCGGAAAAGGTCGGCCGGGACGCCGGTGAACTGGTGGGGCTGGAACCCAACGGGGTGATCGCGACGGGCACCGTCGAGGAAATCGTCGCCGCCAAACCCGACGTGCTGACCTTCCACGGCGTGTTCCCCGACGAGGATCTCTATGTCAAGGTGCTGGAAGCGGGCATCGACATTGTGACCACCGCCGATTGGATCACCGGGCATCACCGTGACCAGAACCACCCGCACCCGTCGGGCCGGCCCACCACCGAGGTACTGCAGCAGGCGTGTGAACGCGGCGGATCGACGTTCTATGGCACCGGAATGAATCCGGGGCTGACGCAGATTCTTGGTGTCATCCATTCCTGCGATGTCGCCGAGATCGAGAACGTGACCGTCATCGAGTCGGTGGATGTGTCCTGCCATCACTCGGTGGACTCCTGGGAGATGGTCGGATACGGACTTCCCGTGGGGGATCCGTCGATCCCGGCGCTGCTTGAGAAGGGCACCCGGGTCTTCGCCGACGGGGTGTATCTGATGGCGGACTGCTTTGGCCTGGAACTCGACGACGTCACGTTCTCCTATGAATTGGGTGCCTGCACGGAGGACATCGACCTCGGTTGGTACCGACTGCCCAAGGGTTCATTGGGTGCCAATTATCTGAAATACCAAGGGATTGTCGGCGGAGTGCCGAAAGTCGAAGTACATGTCGAATGGCAGATGACCCCAAAGACCGAGCCGCACTGGAACGTCAAGGGCTGCTACATCACGAAGATCCAGGGCGACCCCTGCGTCTACAGCAAGCACATGGTCATTCCCAAGCCCGGCACCGACTTCACCGACCCGGCCGCCTTCGCCTCCGTCGGGATGACGGTCACCGGACTGCCCGCCCTGAACGCCATCCGGAGCGTCATCGACGCGCCGCCGGGGATCCTCACCTCCGCCGACCTGCCGTTGCGTGGCTTCGCGGGCCGGTTCAAATAGCCGCATCGAGGACCAGTGCGGACACCTGTGCCAGTCGGGACGGGTACCGTAATGCCCGATATGAGCGAGCGAGCCGACAAACCCAGTAATTCGTACGCCGCGGCCGGGGTGGACATCGAAGCCGGCGACCGGGCCGTCGAGCTGTTCAAGAAATCCGTCGCCAAGACGCATCGTCCCGAGGTGTTGGGCGGTATCGGCGGCTTCGCCGGGCTGTTCGCGCTCAAGGGTGGTTACCGCGAGCCGGTGCTGGCCGCCTCCACCGACGGTGTCGGTACCAAGATCGCCGTCGCACAGGCCATGGACAAACGCGACACCGTCGGTCTGGACCTGGTGGCCATGGTTGTCGACGACCTGGTCGTGTGCGGCGCCGAGCCGCTGTTCCTGCAGGATTACATCGCGGTGGGCAAGGTGGTGCCCGAGCGTGTCAGCGAGCTGGTCGCCGGAATTGCCGAGGGGTGCGCCATCGCCGGCTGCGCACTGCTCGGCGGTGAGACTGCCGAACATCCCGGGCTGATGGCTCCCGACGACTTCGATCTGTCGGCCACCGGCGTCGGCATCGTGGAAGCCGACCGCGTGCTGGGCCCGGATCGCGTGCGTCCGGGCGATGTCGTGATCGCCATGGGCTCGTCGGGCCTGCACTCCAACGGGTACTCCCTGGCCCGGCACGTGCTGCTGGAGATCGATCGGATGGATCTGTTCGGTCAGGTGGAAGAATTTGGCCGCACTCTGGGGGAGGAGCTGCTGGAACCCACCCGGATCTACGCCAAGGACTGCCTGGCGCTGGCTGCCGAGACCGAGGTACGGACTTTCTGCCACGTCACCGGCGGCGGGCTCGCGGGCAATCTGGCCCGCGTCATCCCCGATGGGCTCGTTGCCGAGCTCGACCGCGGCAGTTGGACCCCCGGCCCGATCTTCGCGATGATCGCCCAGCGCGGCCGCATCGAGCGCGCCGAGATGGAGAAGACCTTCAACATGGGCGTCGGCATGGTGGCCGTCGTCGCGCCCGAGGATGTCGACAGGGCACTTGCGGTCCTGACGGCACGGCACATCGATTGCTGGACCCTGGGCACCATCAAGAAGTCGGGCAAGGATTCAGGCAGCGAGAGCGCCCTACTCGTGGGACAGCACCCGAGGTTCTGAGAACCTCGGGTGTTTACCGCAGTGCCGTTTTAGCGGCGCCAGGCGTCCTCGTCGTCCGACCAGCGGTCGCTGGTGCGGTCGTCGTCCGGCTGAGATACCGGAGCACCCGAAAGTTCCCGGCGGAGCTGCTCAAGATCCGTGTGAGGAGAGCTGTACTTCAGCTCGCGAGCAACCTTGGTCTGCTTTGCCTTTGCCCGGCCGCGGCCCATGGGGGAACCCCCTCGCGCAATAGCGGAGCGGCCCGATTCGAGGGCGGCTCCGGTGGAGTTTGTTTATCGATCCTGACGATAGTTTAGCGTGCCGATCGACCAACTGCTGCACGCCCTAACCGCCCGGTTGGCCAGACCCCTGTCGTAGTCGGTTCACCGCATCCCTTCCGCGCTGCTCAGCATGCAGGTCGGGCAGTAGATCGAGGTCGACCGCGGCGGGTGAAGGACCCGCTGTCAGGGGTGCCGGATTGCCATTCGCAAGGGCCTCGATGACCGACCGTTTGACCAGGGCCAGCGCGATGGGGCCCAGGTCCACATGGTCGACCACCGAACCCACCCGGCCTACCGCGCGGCCGGCCGCGGCCACTTCGTCGCCCGGCGCCGGCCGATCGGCGGAACCGTCCAGATGTAGCAACACCAGCGCACGCGGTGGCTTGCCCAGGTTGTGCACGCGGGCCACCGTCTCCTGCCCGCGATAGCAGCCCTTGGCCAGATGCACGGCCCGTGGATCGTCACCGATGGCGATCCATCCGACCTCGTGCGGGATGGTCCGCTCATCGGTGTCCAGGGTGAGGCGGGGGCGGGTGGCGGCCACCCGCAGCGCCTCGAACGCCCAGAGCCCGGCGGGACGCACCCCTAAGCGTTCCGCGAGGCCCTTACCGGACGGAACGAGGAGGTCGTAGGTCGCCTCGGCCAGCGGCCACGGCACGCGCCGAATGAGGCCGCCGTCGGGCAGCGCCACCGCGTTGTCGAGCTCGGGCAGTGCCGCGATGCCCAGTTTCTCGGCCAGGCCCGCGGTGTCGGGCCCGAGCAGTGTGAAGACCTTCAGGTCGGCGGCAGCGACTTCGACCTTGGACCAGAACACCATCTTGGTGAGGAAGTCTTTGAGCGGCTGGCCGCGCCACGATTCGGTGTCCAGGTACGTGATGCCGTCCAGATCGGTTTGCACCCAGTGGTCTTCGACACGCCCCTGTCCGTCGAGGCTGAGATTCTCCCGAGTCTGGCCATGCCGCAGATCGGCGACGTGCTGGCTGGAGACGGTGTGCAGCCAGCTCAGCCGTTCTGGACCGGACAGGGCGAGCACGGCCCTGGTCGACCTGTCGATGAGGACGGCGTGCGTGAGCGCCGCACGCTGCTCACCCAGAGGGTCGCCGTAGTGCCACACCGCCCCGGCGTCGGGGTTGCCTTCGGGTACGTACACAGCCGTCATCGGTGCCTATGTTTCTTCGCGCAAGCGGCTCATCACAGTTTCAACTCTACGACCGCTAATCTCATTGCCCATGGCGGTAGCGGTGGTGGTCACACTCGACGGTGAAGTGCATGACCCATCGGTCCCGCTGCTGTACGCGGACGAGCTTGCCGCTGTGCGCGGTGACGGCGCCTTCGAGACGGCCTTGGTGCGGGGCGGCGCTGTCTGCAAGCTGGAAGCTCATTTGGGCCGGATGGCTGCATCGGCCGCGTCGATGGACCTGGCCGAGCCGGACCGTGCTGCCTGGCGGTCCGCAGTGAAGATTGCTGTACAGCAATGGAATTCGATATCGGGCGAGGATGCGATGTTACGCCTGGTATACACCAGAGGGCGTGAAAGTGGTGGAGGTGCAACGGCATATCTGACCATCGCGCCGGTTCCCGAGCGATCGTCGAGGGCACGGCGCGACGGCGTCTCGGTAATCACCCTGGATCGTGGATTGCCCGCCCAGCCTGCCGAACCGCTGCCATGGCTGCTCTCGGGGGCCAAGACACTGTCCTATGCGATCAACATGTCTGCCCTGCGGTACGCCGAAACCCAAGGGGCTCAAGATGTCATCTTTGTGAGCTCGGACGGGTTCGTGCTCGAGGGGCCGCGCTCGACGGTCATCGTGGACACCGGTGATGCCTTGGTGACACCCTTCCCCGAGCACGGGATTCTGCACGGCACCACTCAGCGCGCGCTGTTCGAGGTGGCTGCGTCCGAGGGGATCCCGTGCCGGTACGAGGCCGTTAAGCCCGCTGATCTGATTGCCGCGCAGGATGTTTGGATGCTGGCAAGTATTACCCTCGCGGCCCGGGTGCACACGCTGGACGGTGTTGCGCGCCCCGCGGGGCCGCTGGCGCCGCGGTTGCCCGAGCTGGTCGACAAGGCCATCGCGCTCTAGTTCCGATCGCTGGTTCGGATCGCCGCAGAATAAATCGGTTGTGGCACACCTCGTTGCGTCGTACCGTCGTTGGTACACAAGGAAGGAGGTGGTCCGACAAATTGATTGCTTATGGGACATGTGAGGTGGCTGCCCGCTAGCTGCAGCCATGCGCTGCGGTGTGCAAATCCACGGCAGCCACCCGGCCCCCGAACCCTCGATGAGTCCGATCGAGCCGAACGGTTCGGGGGCCGCCCCTTTCTCAGGGGTGGCGGGCCAGCAAGGCAGCCGCGAGCATGCTCAAAAGTGCGCTTTTTGCGCCGTTTTTGGCACATATGGGCATGCTCGGCAGAAAAATTAGCCCGCGAAGCGGGACAGTCGCGCGGAAAGATGCGGCTCCAAGCCGCCGTCGGCGCCCACCCGCTCTTCGACATAAGCCAGATCGCCGCCGTCGACGATGCCGTACAGCCGCTTGGCCCCGCCGATGAGCGCGCCTGATTTGCTCCGGGCCAGTGCATCGGTCACCAATTCCCAGGACGAGGCATTGAGCGGCTGGCCGTAGAACAGCTCGACAAAGCCCGCGGCATGCGCCAGCACCAGCTCGATAGCCTGGTTCTCGTCGGGATCATTGGGGTCGGGCGCAAACCGCCAGAATCCGGTCTCACGCAAGGTCAGCTGCTCGAACTGCCCGTCGGCGTCCAACCGCCACGAGCGTGCGTCCCAAGTGAGGTAGTCGCTGCCGTCGTGCGCGACGACGATCTGCTGACCGAAGCGATAGTCGCCGTCGGTGTCTCGTCCCTCACCCTCGCCGCGCCACACCCCGACCAGCGGCAACAGCGCGAGCATCGCCGCATTGAGGTCCGGGCCTTCACGCAGGTTCGCGGTATCGGCGGGGATGGGAAGGTCTTGAAAGGTGGGGAGGTTCCTGCCCACTGATGGCCGCTGTTCGGCGGCAGCCGGATCCGGTTCCGTCACGACTCGTCGGTGATCAGCCGGTACAGCGCGTACAGCGCGAACCAGGTGATGACGAGCACCGCGGCCACCAACATGATCTCGAAGAAGAGCACCACGGAAAGGGAGCTTACCTGGGATAACAGTGTGACCCACAACTCGCCGGGTAACGTCGATCTCAGCTACCGCGATGTAGGGGTGTGGCGATCTTTCCGGGGCGACTTTTATCTGCGCATTTCATGGCTGGGGCCGTCTTGGCGGCGTTCGCCGTGGTACCTGTAGCGAACGCGCAGCCGCCGAAGTTCCCGGACGTGGACTCCTATCCAGCCGTCGACCTCGCCGAATATCAGGTCATCGGGGCCCACCCGAGCATGTCGGGCTGGGTCTTCAGCACGCCCGGCGGCCTCAGGTGCCAGAGCAATATGATCGCCGACCTGGGCGTCTCGTGCACCGGGCCGATCGTCGGCGCCGCCACGGACATGAACTCCGTGGCGGTGTCGCTCACCAAGCCCGGCCTCATCGCGCGGTACGAGCAGAGCCCAGACGACCACTCGTATCCGTTACTGCCCACCGGTTCGAAGATCGCGCCCGGTAACGGCGTCGTCTGCGCGGTCCTTGCCGATGACGCCCTGGCCTGCCGGGCCAAGAAACCCGATTCCTGGCCCAAGGACACCCAGGATCCGCCGGATCGGCACTACGGCGAACACGGCTTCGTCGTGCAGCCCTCGGGTAGTTGGTCGTACTGATTCGCCCACTGGTGGGGGACAGCCGTACCTCCAGATAGCGGCAGACCCCACCTTATTCGCGTTCAACCGGCGTTCACCGGGACTCGGATCGGAGTTAACTGCGCGCTGGCTAGAAATAACCCGTTCAGTTCGGGCTGAACTGACCGGGCAGAACCGCTGCTACGGCTTTTCAGCACTCACGTGGAAGGCCGACATGGCAGGAACGTTCATTCGATGCATCCGCAGTGCGTGTTTCGCGGCAGTGGTCGTTGGTGTTGCCGTACTGCAAGCTCCCCCCGTCTTCGCGGAGCCGGTGACCATGCAGCCGGAGGACCTGGATCAGGTCACCCCGGACGGTTGGCATATCCATCTGAACAGTTACAACGAGGTCGTCAACTCGATTCCGAACCTCGCCAACGCGAGTAATTCCCGCGAGGCCTTCGTCAACCTGTACTCCTCGGCGGCCGTCAGCGGCGGACAAGGATCGATCCTGGACAGCCTCTTCATCATGGGTTATCAGCTGGGCTGCCAGTCCGATGTGTCGAGCGGACTGCAGCTGGGCGGCGCGGTCTCCGGCGGTGTCAGCGGGACCGGGTCTTTGGGTTCGAGCAACTCCATCGGCGGATCCGTCGGCGGCGGGGCCACCGGTTACGTGCAGACCGACCTGGAACCCGGCGTCATCGTTGATCTGCCGATGTCCAACATGGCGCTGAACCCGGCGGGCAGGGCGACGCTGGATATCACGAATTTGCACGTCAAGGTGGATGCCTGCGGTGGCGATGTCACTATCCGCTCCTACGCGTACCTGCGCATCTCGACTACCGGCGCCCACTCCTCGTACGCCATCTATGGCGAGCCGATCAAGATCTAGACAGGGAGGGCCGCGCACATGACATCACGTATCGGTAAGGGCGCCGGACTGCTCGCTGCCGTTGTCGGCGCCGGTATCTTCCTCGCGCCGGGTGCGCTCGCGGCGCCGTCGCCGCCGGTTCCTCCCGGTCCGCCGCCCGGATACGACGGGCTGCCGTATCACAACATGCCCGGCCGGATCGGGCACCAACCCGGCGCCTATACATACATCCTCGGCTTCTGGATGCGGCCGCGGCGGGTGCTCGACGCGGCAGGCACCGGCGCCATGACCAACACCGATTCCGCCTCGGCCGAATATGGGATGCCCGGCTCGGAATTGGGCGTCGAACCGCTGCGGAACTCGACGCTGGGGGTCGCGCCGGGCGTGCGCCCAGAATCGCCGATGGACTCGATCGGAGCGCCCGACCCTGCCGGTGGCGTGGTGCCCGGGGCCAGCATGCCCGGTGCGGCTCCCGGCGGTCTGGAAGACCCGGTCCCGGGCACGCATCAACCACCACCGGAAACGGACAGTGAGTCCGTCCAACCGAAGGCCAATGGGACCATCGGGCCCGGCTCGCTGAACAGCGGCCCGGATCCTGCCGCCTCGCACTGAATTTCCCCGAGCCGCAATAAAACCCAAGGAATCTGCATGAGATCTTGTACCCGCCGGGCCGGTGTCATCGTGGCGTTCGCCATCGCCGGCCTATTCGGCGCGCCCAGCGCGACCGCCGACCCATCGGTCCCGGGAGACCCGACCGGACAGATCTACACCCCGCCCGGCTACATCGGGTACTACCCGGGTGTTTATGGGCTGCAATCTATTTGGTCGCTGACCCCACCGCCGCGGGTGCGCGACGCGGGCGGCACACGGGCCATGACCAACGCCGACCCCGAGTCCGCCCATGTCGGGATGCCGGGCGATCGCCTGGGTGTGCAGCTGAAACATGTCACGGTCAAACCGCATGAAGCCGGTCCGCTCGGTCAGGTGTTCGGGGCCCGCCCGTCGTCGCCCATGCAGCAGACCGCAGTGCCGGAGGCGGCCGGGGGCACCGCTCCGGGGGCGACGGCCGCTACCGGCCGGCAGAACATCCCCACCGGACAGCCCATGGGTCTGGAGGATCCGTCTCCCACTGGGAACCCGCCCGATCGGCCGATGCCGGGCCTCGAGGCCAGGCAACCGGCCCGCAGTGCGGCGGCCGCACCGGACACCGCGAACTGATCCAGGTGTCGGGACGGTGGCGCCCAACGGCTATCGGTGACCGATGGCCTACTCCTTGGGTGGGCACAGACAGAACGGATGTCCGTCCGGGTCCACCATCACCCGGTAGGAGTCGCCGCCTGGCTGCTCGGAGGCAACCGTGGCACCGAGACCCGTCGCTTGGTCGACAGCGGCACCGAGGTCGTTCACGCGGAAGTCGAGATGAAACTGCTGCGGGTGCTCCTGGCTGGGCCACTGTGGTGACGAATAGTTCTGTACGCCTTGGAAATTGATATTCTGTGAGCCGATCGCCGCCGATGCGTATCCGTATTCGGGATATTCACCCGTGACCGTGCCGCCCGTGAGGTCGGCATAGAAACGGGCCAGTCTGGAGGCGTCGGAGCAATCGATGGTGAACGCAAGCAGTTGGGTAACAGCAGTACTCATGTGCTCAGGCTGCCTAAGCTGAGGCGGTGCCGTCTTGGACCAACCCGACAGAACCACGGGAGGGCCTAGGTGCGGATCCGTGGCGCGCAGTAGTGCGTCCCGAAGGGCTGTTGCCGCGAATCGATCGAGTGGTGCTGCCGGGTCGCGGACCACTGCGCGATTGGGTGGAAAGGATTTGGTCGCTCTCCTGGGCCGAACCCGTACCGGCGGACTTCTCCGGTGTCATCGCCCACCCGACGGTACATCTCACGCTTGAGGGCGGGCCGCCGGGCGAGATTCGGCACGGGCATCGGCTTCCGGCCGGACTGCTGCACGGGGTGGTGACCGAGAGATTTGCCGTCGATCTGCCGGCACCCGGCTGGGTGGTCGGCTTGCATCTCAGGCCGGGAGCGATCTTCGACCTAACCGGCACCGAGGCCAGCACGTGGACGGGTCGAGTGGTTCCCTGGGACCAGGCCTGGCCGGGCTGGGATCTGACGGCGGTATGGGAGGCGTGCGACGCGCGGGCTCGTGCCGAGGCAATCGAGAGGGCGGCACAAGAGATGTTGGGCGGTCGGCGGCCGACCGCCGACGGTCACCGTGCTCGCAGCGTCGAACGGTTGGTACGTACCGATCCGAGCATCGCATCGGTGGCGGATCTCGCCGCGAGGGCGGCGCTGTCCCAGCGCTCATTGCAGCGGTTGTGTCGCAGCCACCTCGGAGTATCGCCACGCTGGCTGCTGCGGCGGGCTCGAGTGATCGATGCTCACCAGCTGCTTTCCGAGACCGATCTCGACGTCGCGGAGGTGGCGAGCCGGTTGGGCTGGTACGACCAGGCACATCTCACCCGCGACTACACCAAGCTGACAGGCACACCTCCGGTGCGGCTGCGCCAGGAACGGCGCGAAGGCCGCTAAACGACAAGACCGCAACTGCGCACGTCGTTCTCCGGGTGGGAGGTGCGCAGTCGCGGTCTCGACGAAGAGGCCTAGGCCACTCAGCTTTCGATCTTGATGTCGACCTCGTGGATGCCTGCGCCGGTGGGGCTCACCGTCGCGGTGCCGTTGCCGGCCGACGACAACGCCCGCAGCGTCCAATCGCCCGGTGCGGCGAAGAACCGGAAGTCGCCGGTCGCAGAGGCCACCACCTCGGCGGTGAACTCATCCGAGGAATCCAGCAGGCGCACAAAGGCGCCGCCCACCGTCTGGCCGTTGCCATCGACCACACGGCCGGTGATCACGGTTTCCTTCTCCACGTCAACGCCCGCCGGAATGGCCAGGCCCTGCTTCGGTGCACTGCACATAACTAGCTTCCCAACTCGATCGGGGCTCCCACGAGAGAGCCGTATTCGGTCCAACTGCCGTCGTAGTTCTTCACGTTCTGGTGTCCCAGGATCTCCTGCAACACGAACCAGGTGTGCGAGGAACGCTCACCGATGCGGCAGTACGCGATGGTTTCCTTCTGGCCGTCCAGCCCGGCATCGGCGTAGAGCTTGGCCAGCTCTTCATCCGACTTGAAGGTGCCGTCCTCGGCGGCGGCCTTGCTCCAGGGAACGTTGATGGCGCCGGGCACGTGCCCGGGGCGCTGGCTCTGTTCCTGCGGCAGATGCGCGGGAGCCAGGATCTTGCCGGAGAACTCATCGGGCGACCGCACATCCACGAGGTTCTTCGTCCCGATCGCGGCAATCACCTCGTCACGGAACGCGCGGATCGTGTTGTCGGGCGCGGCCGCCTGGTATGAGGTCGCCGGGCGCGAGACCGTGTCGGTGGACAGCGGGCGGCCATCCAGCTCCCACTTCTTGCGGCCTCCGTCGAGCAGCTTCACGTCCCGGTGCCCGTACAGCTTGAAGTACCAGTACGCGTACGCCGCGAACCAGTTGTTGTTGCCGCCGTACAGAACCACGGTGTCGTCATTGCTGATGCCCTTGTCGGACAGCAGCTTCGAGAACTGCTGCTGGTCGACGAAGTCGCGCTTGACGGCGTCCTGCAGATCGGTCTTCCAGTCCAGCTTGACGGCGCCCTCGATGTGGCCGACGTCGTACGCGCTGGTGTCCTCGTCCACCTCCACGAACACTGTGTTGGGGGCGGAAAGATTGTCTTGCGCCCATTGGGCGGAGACCAGTACGTCAGAGCGGGCCATATAAAGGATTTCCTTCCGTGTTGTTGATTACTGGGCAGACGGTTGGGTGCGGCGGAGGCGGGTGATCAGGGGGTAGATCTGGCAGCCCAGGCAGATGCCGAAGGCAGCGTTCAGAAAGGCCGCGCCGAGTGCGAGGGCGGTGGCGATCACACCGAGCAATGTGACGCCCGTGGCAAACCCGACGGTGCCGACGGCGGCGAAGGTGAAGCCCAGCAACTGCGCGAACTGCAGCGGGGGGACCGGCTCACGTTCGGTCACCGGGCTCAGCCGAGGCTGGATCAATGTCCGGAAGATCGTTCCGTACGGGGCGCGATGCGGGCCTAACAGCGCACCGATCGCGAACACCACAGCTTGGAGCCCCAGGATCACCGCGGCGGCGGTCGGCGAAACGGCCGACACGGCCAGCGTGATGATGAGAACCGTGGTGGTGACCCAGGCGGAAAAGCGAGGGCCACGGACGTCAACCTGACTGATTGCAGGCGTTGTGTTGGCAGTGGTCATGGGTTGTTGTGCTCCTAAGGGTGGCGGACATGGCTACACCTGTTTCGGCACACTCAAAGGTGGCCGCGATTAGCAGCAACAACAGCAGCAGCCCGCGACGCGGCACAGATCGACGGCGCGTCGTTTCGTGAGCATCGGCTCAAGGCGGGCTAGCACGGCGACGAGTTTACCCCGGCTGCGTCATGCCCTGCAGCGCAGTACGCAGGTCCGTTGCCTTGGGTACCCCGGAGACCCGATAGGCCTGGCGTCCGGTGGCGTCGAAGATGAAGGTTGTCGGCAGTGACAACACCGAGAGCACCCGTGCGGCGTCCGGGTTGGCATCGATGTCGACCTCTATATGTGCGACCTCGGGATGATCGGCCGATACCTGATCGACAACCCGGCGAACCGCGGCGCACGGTCCGCACCACACCGCACTGAAGTGCACGATTGTCGGCCCGGTAGCGGACAGCTCGATGCCGGGCGGGGCCTGGACGTCATCCGTCCCACCGGGGCCTTCACGGAGCTTGCCGGATCTGCTCTTGATGGCGACAGCGATGAGGCTCGACGCCAGCAGCGCGACCGCAATCGCGATGACCGCGGTCACGAGTGGCGACGATCCGCTGGCGTGGAGAGCGGACAGGTCCGACGTCATGACTGTTTGAACGCGTCCAGGGAGATCGTTACTCCCTCGGCGATACCTTCGATGATCACATCTGATCCACGTGCACCGACCGTGGTTGGTTCGATGGCGAACGGGAGCTTTTGCCGTGGGACCACCTTGGTGAAGGCGGCGAACACGCCGGCTTGCTGTTCCTCGGGCACATCGCGATCTGCCGTTCCGGGGCCGGTCACCACGGACGTTGCGACGAGCTGTAGATCTGTCTTGTCCGGCCCGCCGACGGACACGTCGACCGAAACGGTCACCTTGTGTTGGAACTCACCCGTCTTGGGCGTGCCGGTGAACAGCAGACCGGTGCCCGTCGAAATGCCCGACTCGGTGGTGCCGCCGGTGGCGTCGTTCTGTTCCCGGGGAGGCGGCTCGACGGCCAGGTCGTTGATTCCGATGAACCGGCCCAGGTGATTCGAGTCGATGATGATCCGGCTCTCGAGGCGGTCCACCCGCAACGGGGAGTCCGGGCGGATCAGCCAGGACGCCCGCGACACGTCGATGCCGTGCAGCGTGCCTTCCAACGTTGCCTTGCCCGTCTCGGCGTGGTCGACGCCGTGCGCCTTGATCTCGATTTCCTTGTATCGATGTCTCAGGGCCTGCGGAATGAACGGAAACACCAGAATGGCCACCGACGGATCGGAGCTCAGATTGGCCTCGGTACGCAGCGTCCGGGACAGCCGGTATTCGGCGAAAATCGCAAATCCGAAGTCGGTGCCCGTGGCCGCGAGCGCCAGGGCACACACCGCCGCGATGGTGGCGATCAGGGGCTTGCGCATTCGCATATTCTGGCGCATTGCCGCGGGACCGCCGCTCCCGACAGGCCCCGCCGATGCTCACACGAGCGGCTCATCCGCGCTTACCAGCAGGTGGCGCGGTACATTATGGAACACCTGGAGACCGAAGCACCCGGGTGTTGGAGGGCTCGTTGGACCTGTTGCTGTTGACCGCTGACCCAAATCCCGATGGGGTGCTGCCGTCCCTGTCGCTGCTGGCCCATACCGTGCGACCGGTACCCAGCGAGGTGTCCTCGCTGTTAGAGGCGGGCGCCGCAGACGTGGCCATCGTCGATGCCCGCACCGATCTGGCCTCCGCGCGGGGGCTGTGCCGGCTGCTCGGCGCGGCCGGGTCGTCGGTTCCCGTGGTCGCTGTGGTCAACGAGGGCAGCCTGGTGGCGGTCAACGTCGACTGGGGTCTGGACGACATCCTGCTGCCCGGAACGGGCCCTGCCGAGATCGATGCCCGGCTGCGCCTGCTGGTGGGCCGTCGCGCGGGTGCGGTCAACGTCGAGAACGCCAGCAAGGTGGTACTCGGTGAACTGGTCATCGATGAGGGCACCTACACCGCGCGCCTACGCGGCCGCCCGCTTGATCTCACCTACAAGGAATTCGAGCTGCTGAAGTATCTGGCGCAGCACGCCGGCCGCGTTTTCACCAGGGCTCAGCTGCTGCAAGAGGTCTGGGGATACGACTTCTTCGGCGGTACACGCACCGTGGATGTGCACGTGCGACGGCTGCGCGCGAAGTTGGGCGGTGAATACGAATCGTTGATCGGCACCGTACGCAACGTCGGCTACAAGGCGGTGCGCCCGCCGCGCGCCAAGGGCGAGCCCGGCCCGTCCGCGGCCGATGACGACGACGAGTCCGATATCGACGATCTTGACGACGACGGTACCGATCAGGACATCGCCTCCGAACCGGGGGCGATCAACGCGGGGTGAATCTCCGACTAGCGTTGGCGGTATGACCGAATGGGTCCCGCTTCTCGATAATCGGCGCCAACTACAGATCCGCGAGTTGATTGTCGAGGCCACCCGCGCCGACGGCATCGCCCCGGTGGGTGAACAGGTATTGCGCGAGCTGCGGGGAACCGGCGCCAAGCACCTGGTTGCCGAGGATGGCGACGATGTGGCCGCATTCCTCAATTTGGTGGTGCCCGATGAGGCAGCCTCCGAGAACGCCACGGCGATGGCCGAATTGGTGGTGGCGCCGGCCGCACGCCGCCGCGGGATCGGTTCGGCGATGGTGAGAGAAGCACTCGCCGAAGGTGGTGCGGGCACGCGGGTCTGGGCTCACGGTGATCTACCTGCCGCCCAGTCGCTCGCCACGAAGCTGGGGCTGGTGGCGCTGCGACGGCTGCATCAGATGCGGCGCGCATTGGCCGATCTGCCCGCGATACGCGTGGACGCCAGTGTCACGGTCCGGCACTACCTTGGGCCCCAAGATGATTCGGACCTGCTGCGTGTCAACAATGCGGCGTTCTCCTGGCATCCGGAACAGGGTGGCTGGACACCAGGGGATCTGGCCGACCGGTTTGCCGAACCCTGGTTCGACCCGCGGGGATTGTTCCTGGCGCATGACGTGCAGACCGCCAAGCTGCTCGGGTTCCATTGGACCAAAAGGCATTTGGACAAGCCGGGCATGGGTGAGGTGTACATCGTGGGAGTGGACCCCGCCGCACAGGGCCGAGGGCTGGGGCACCTACTGACCCTGGTGGGGTTGCATCACCTTGCCGGCCTCGGCCTGGAGACCGTGTTGCTGTACGTCGAATCGGACAATCAGGCGGCGTTGCGGACGTACGAGCGGCTGGGGTTTGCGGTGGCGCTCACCGATGCCGCCTACGGTCGCGCCTGACAGGGCGTTTACCTGCGATAACGACCGGACTGTCAAGTCTGTGAGTTCACTTCCCGTTCACCTGCGAGCGGGTGCCCGTCCATCGACTGCCTTTAGTTTCCGGGGTGCGCGTAGAAGATCCATCCCCGTCGTCGTCCATCACACATGCGAGAAAGCGAGAGCCGTGAACCTCAAGGCCGTGAATCTCAAAAGCACCGGCACCACGATCTTCGCGGCGGCCGCCGCGGTCGCTCTGTCCGCAAGCCTTGCCGCCTGCGGTAGTGACAACACCACCGGGGCCTCGTCGTCCAGCGCCGTTTCCGCCTCGGGCGACTGCGCGGGTAAGGCCAAGCTGAGCGCGGAGGGCTCCTCGGCGCAGAAGAACGCGTTCGACATCTTCGCCAACGAGTACTCGACCGCGTGCCCCGGCAAGTCGATCAACTACAACCCCACCGGCTCGGGCAAGGGTCGCGACAACTTCATCGCCGGCCAGGTGGACATCGGCGGCTCGGACTCGGCGCTATCGGAGGAAGAGGCGGGCAAGGCCAAGGAGCGCTGCGGCGGCAACGAAGCATGGAACCTGCCCGTTGTCTTCGGCCCAATCGCGTTGGCGTACAACCTCCCCGGCGTTGACAAGCTGGTTCTGAACGCGGATACCGCGGCCAAGATCTTCACCGGTGTCATCACCGCCTGGAACGACCCCGCGATCGCCGCGCTGAACCCGGGTGCGACCCTGCCGGACACCAAGGTCACCCCGGTGTACCGCAAGGACAAGTCCGGTACCAGCGAGAACTTCGGCAAGTACCTCACCACCGCGGCCCCGGAGAGCTGGACCAAGGGCAGCAGCGGCAGCTGGGAGGGTGGCGCCGGTGAGAGCGCCGAGAAGTCCTCGGGCGTCGCCGAAAAGGTCAAGGCGCTGCCCGGAGCCATCACCTATGTGGAAAAGGGCTACGCCGACGACGTCAAGCTGCCGTACGTCCAGATCGACAGCGGTGCCGGTGCGGTGGCGCTGACCCCGGAGACCGCCGCCGCGTCGGTGGAGACTGCCAAGTTCGCGGGTGAGGGCAATGACCTCAAGCTCGATCTGGCCTCGATCTACGGGACCAAGACCGCCGGGGCCTACCCGATCGTGTTGGCCACCTACGAGATTGTCTGCTCCAAGGGTTACAAGGACGCCGACGTCGCCTCCGCGGTGAAGTCGTTCCTGACGGTCGCGGTGAACCAGGGCCAGAAGGGGCTTGCCGATGTCGGTTACGCACCGCTGCCCGCGCAGTTCAAGTCCCGCCTCGAGACGGCCATCAAGGCGCTCTCTTAGCAACGTCACGTCCCCACCCGGTGCGCTCGGGGCGGGCCCGGGTGGGGACGTACCATCGACGACATAGACAGCGAGTTCAATGAGCAGCCAGACCAGCGGCATCGATCCCGTGGGGGTAGCCCGTCCGGCCGATCTTGACGGAACGGTCTTCGAGGAGAAGCCACAACCCATGAGCGACGAGGGCGACCATCAGCCACCCGCCAAGTCCACCAAGGCGGTTACCCGCCCCGGCGACCGCATCTTTGCCGGACTGGCCACGGGATCGGGCGTATTCGTCGTCGCCCTCATCGCCCTGGTGGCGATCTTCCTGATCCTGCGCGCCGTCCCCGCGCTGAACAACGACGACGAGAATTTCTTCCTCTACAACGGTCCGTGGCGCACGGACGACACGGCACACATGCAGTTCGGTGTGCTCGACTTGTTCTCGGTCACCGTATTCGTCTCGATCTTCGCGCTCCTGCTCGCCATGCCCGTGGCCTTGGGGATCGCGATCTATCTCACCGAATACGCACCCGACCGGGTGCGCGGGCCGCTGGCGTACGTCATCGACCTGCTGGCCGCGGTGCCCTCGATCGTCTACGGCCTGTGGGGCATCTACGTGCTTGCTCCGGCGATCGCGCCGGTTGCCCTGTGGCTCAATAGGAATCTGGGTTTCATACCACTGTTCGCCGATAGCCCCGTGAACATCGCCGGCGGCGGCAACCTGTTTACCGGTGGCATCGTGCTGGCGGTGATGATCCTGCCGATCATCGCGGCGGTCACCCGCGAGGTCTTCATCCAAACCCCCAAGGGCCAGATAGAAGCCGCGCTGGCCTTGGGCGCCACCAAGTGGGAGGTGGTGCGCACCACCATCATCCCGTTCGGCACCTCCGGCTACATCAGTGGATCCATGCTCGGTCTGGGCCGTGCGCTGGGCGAGACCATCGCACTGATGCTGATTCTCTCGGGAACCTCGGTGGCGTTCGGGTGGTCGCTGTTCGACAGCGGTAGCACCTTCGCAACCCACATCGCGTCCAACGCGTCGGAATTCAACAATGAGCTGGAGGCCGGCGCCTACATCGCGGCCGGCCTGGTGCTGTTCGTGCTGACATTCCTGGTGAACTCGGCGGCGCGTGCCGTCGTCGGCGGAAAGGGCCGGGTATGACCGCGACTCTCGACAGGCCGGTCAAGGAGCCTGCGTTCCATCCGCTCTCGGGAAGGCGCAAGGCTACCAACGCCATTGCCACGGTGCTGGTCTCGAGTGCGGTGCTGATCGCACTGGTCCCGCTGGTGTGGGTGCTCTACACGGTGTTCGATCGTGGTTTCGCCGCCATCCTCAGCGCCGACTGGTGGTTCAAGTCCCAGAACATGATGACCAACCGGATCGCGGGGGGCGGTGCGTATCACGCTATTGTCGGCACCCTCTTCCAAGGCTTGTTCTGCGCGATCATCTCGGTGCCGATCGGCATCTTCGTGGCCATCTACCTTGTCGAGTACGGCCGTAACTCTCGGCTGGCCAAGCTCACCACCTTTATGGTCGACATCCTCACCGGTGTGCCGTCCATCGTCGCGGCATTGTTCATCTACGCGCTATGGGTGGCTACGCTCGGGCTGCCGCGTTCGGGGCTGGCGGTGTCACTTGCGCTGGTGCTCTTGATGATTCCGGTGGTGGTGCGATCATCGGAGGAAATGCTCAAGATCGTCCCGAACGATCTGCGCGAGGCGTCCTACGCACTGGGTGTTCCCAAATGGAAGACCATCTCCCACATCGTGCTGCCCACGGCGCTCTCGGGTGTGGTCACCGGTGTGATGCTGGCACTGGCTCGTGTGATGGGTGAAACCGCGCCCCTGCTCGTGCTTGTCGGCTATAGCAAGCTGATCAACTACGACATGTTCGGCGGTGAGATGGCTTCACTGCCCGGCATGATGCTCGACCAGCGCAGCGGTTCGGTGGTGGGCCTTGCCGAATCCAGGCTATGGGGCGCCGCCCTCACCCTCATCTTGTTGGTCGCGGTTCTGAACGTTATCGCCAAGCTCATTTCGCGCTTTTTCGCGCCGAAGAAGATTTGAAAGGTAGGCTGGGTTTCTCATGGCCAAGCGCCTCGATCTCAAGGATGTCAACATCTTCTACGGCAAGTTTCATGCCGTTCAGGATGTGGCACTGTCGGTTCCGCCCCGCAACGTGACGGCCTTCATCGGCCCGTCCGGCTGTGGCAAGTCCACTGTGCTGCGCACCCTCAACCGGATGCATGAGGTGACTCCGGGCGCCCGTGTCGAGGGCTCGGTGCTGCTCGACGGCGCCGACATTTACGGTTCCGCAGTCGATCCGGTATCGGTGCGCAAGACCATCGGTATGGTGTTCCAGCGACCAAATCCTTTCCCTACCATGTCGATTCGAGACAATGTGGTGGCCGGGCTGCGGTTGCAGGGCGTGCGTAACAAGAAGACCCTCGACGAGGTCGCCGAACGCTCGCTGCAGGGTGCCAACCTGTGGAACGAGGTCAAGGATCGTCTGGACCGCCCGGGTGGAGGGCTCTCCGGCGGTCAGCAGCAGCGTCTGTGTATCGCCCGGGCGATCGCGGTGCAGCCGGATGTCCTGCTCATGGACGAGCCATGCTCGGCGCTGGACCCCATCTCGACCCTTGCTATCGAGGATCTGATCTCCGAGCTCAAGCAGGAATTCACCATCGTCATCGTCACGCACAACATGCAGCAGGCCGCCCGAGTGAGCGATCAGACCGCGTTCTTCAACCTGGAGGCCGCAGGCAAGCCCGGCATGCTGGTAGAGATCGATGACACCGAGAAGATCTTCTCCAACCCCACTCAGAAGGCCACCGAGGATTACATCTCGGGCCGCTTCGGCTGAGCCGGCGGCAGCCCGCCGATCCCGGCAGACCCATGGCGATAGCACCTACTGTGGTGAGTATGACCAAGGCGGTGCAGTTCGATCAGTACGGCGGTATCGACGTCTTGCAGGTGCGCGACGTGCCACGCCCGGTTCCGGCGCCCGACGAGGTGTTGGTGCAGGTCCGTGCCGCGGGAATCAATCCGGGCGAAGCCAAGATCCGCGCCGGGATGCTGCACGACAGGTTCCCGGCCACCTTCCCATCCGGGCAGGGGAGCGACCTGGCCGGTGTCGTGGTGGAGGCCGGCCACGGAGTCGCGCGCTTCGCGCCAGGAGACGAGGTATTCGGTTACACCGATAATCGGGCCAGTCATGCCGAGTTTGTCGTGGTCCCGGCCAGTCAGCTGGTCACCAAACCGGAGGGCCTGTCCTGGGAGGTGGCGGGCAGCCTATTCGTCGCGGGAACCACCGCATACGCCGCCGTCGGCTCGGTTCATTTGAGTCCGGGCGACACGGTGGCCGTCTCTGCCGCCGCGGGCGGCGTGGGCACCATTGCCGTCCAGCTCGCCAGGGCTGCTGGTGCGACGGTGATCGGGATCGCGGGGCCGGACAACGACGAGTGGCTCACCGCGCATGGCATCATCCCGGTCAACTACGGCGACGGGCTGGCCGAGCGCATCACGGCCGCCGCGCCCCAGGGGCGTGTCGACGCGTTTCTGGACCTGTTCGGCGGCGGCTATGTGGATCTCGCACTCAATGAGCTCGGCGTGGATTTGCAGCGGATCGACACCATCATCGATTTCGCGGCGATCGAGCGATACGGGGTGCAGAGCGTGGGCAATGCCGAGGGCGCCTCAGCGCAGGTGCTCTCCGAGCTGGCCGCACTGATCGTCGATGGAAAGCTGGAAGTAACTGTTGCGCAGACCTTCCCGCTCGACGAGGTGCGCAGTGCGTACGAACTGTTGGAGCGGCAACACACCCGCGGAAAAATTGTGTTGGTGCCCTAACGCGTCAGATCGCCGTGAGGTGGTCGTGGCCCTGTCCCTCGGGCGGCAGGCTTCCGGTCACCTGGAAGATGACCCGGCGGGCGACCTCGACAGCGTGATCGGCGAACCGCTCGTAGAAGCGGCCCAGCAGTGTCACGTCGACGGCGGCGGCCACGCCGTGCTTCCATTCGCGGTCCATCAGAACGGTGAACAGGTGCCGGTGCAGGTCGTCCATCGCATCGTCTTCTTCGTTGATACGGGCAGCCTTCTCGGGATCGCGGGTCAGCAGCACCTCTTGCGCGCTATTTCCCAAATCGACTGCAACGCGGCCCATCTCGGCGAAGTAGCCGTTGACCTCTTCGGGCAGGGCATGCTGCGGGTGGCGGCGGCGGGCGATCTTGGCGACATGCAGGGCAAGAGCGCCCATCCGGTCCACGTCCGCGACTATCTGGATGCTGCTGACGACCTCGCGCAGGTCACCAGCGACCGGGGCCTGCAAGGCCAGTATGGCGAAGGCGCTTTCCTCGGCGGCGGCACTCATCGCGGTGATCTGCTCGTGATCGGTGATCACCTGCTCGGCGAGAACGAGGTCAGCCTGTAGCAATGCGCGGGTGGCTCGCTCCATAGCGGCTCCGGCCAACCCACACATCTCCCCGAGCTGTGCCGACAATGAGGACAGCTGCTCCTGAAACGCGGTACGCATGGATCAAGCCTACGGACCCGTCGCCGTCGAGTCATGGACCTGGTGTGAACGGCGAGTGAATGCCACTACAGGGTCCGCGTAAGAAACTGCGAGCAGCGTCTAAATTGTCGGACTATCCGCAGCTAGTGTCGCCGGCGTTCACGACCGTCAGGTCCATCGGCAGCTCGGTGGGGGCCATTGCGCCCGAGGACAGCTGCAGCGGGACGGTTGAACCCGCCGCGGGCGGAGCCTGCAAGTTCGCGGTAGACGCGTAGTCGCTGCCGAGCACCACCCGCACCGTGGTTTGGGCTCCGGTGATCCGCTGCAGCTTGGCTCCGCCGAATGAGGCGGCAACCGTCGCGGCCTGTTGCTCGTGGCCCGGCGAGAAGAAGACGGTGGTGGTGGGCAGTGCCGAGGGGTAGTCGTCGGTGGTGGTGATGCCAAAGCCGTAGTTGCTCAGCTGGCTGGCCGCCGACGCCGCCAGGCCGGTTTGGCCCGTGCTGTTGGACACGTGCACGTTGATCTCGCTGGGTTCGGTGGTCACCAGGTCGACCTGCTCGGTGGGTGTTGCTGCGGGAGTCGGTGGGGCAGTGGATGTTTCGCCTAGCTCGCTGGCGGCTCCGTGCTCGCTGGCGGCCAGGGTGGTGTCCTGAGTGGTGGTGCCTGGCATGGGAACACGGGTGCCATCGGGCAGCAACTCGCCGGGCAGCGGGTCGTCATTGATGATGGCGTCGAAGATCTTCCGGATGTCGGTGGTGCGCGGTGTCTCGTTGCCCTCGGAGTCGGTGCCGTCGGTGGGCACCGTCAGGAAGGTGATTCGGCCAGCCTTCACATCCTGAAGCGACTGACCAAGGTCCACAAGGTCTTTCGTCCTGATGTTGTCGACATAGGAGTCGTCGATGAAGGTGTTCACCACGTTGTTGAGCTTGCTCAGCGAGAAGAAGGTGTTGTGCGAAATCATCGAACGCAGCAAGGAGGACAGGAACAACTGCTGGCGCTTGATGCGTCCGTAGTCGCCGTTGTATTCGGTGGTGACCTGGCGGGCCCGCACATACTGCAGGGCGGTGTGGCCGTCGATCGTTTGGCGGCCGGCGTTTTGCAGCACCGTGCCCAACTCGTAGTCCTCGATCGGTGTGGGTGTGCACACCTCGACCCCACCGAGTGCGTCGACCATCTTGGAGAATCCGGCGAAATCCACGCCGAGGAAGCGGTTGATGTTCAGTCCCGACATCTTCTGGATGACCTTGACCAGGCACTTGGGGCCGCCGAAGGCGAACGCCGAGTTGAGTTTGGTCTCGGTGTAGGCCTTATCGGGCCCATAGGACTTGGTGTCCTCATTCCAGACCTCGCACAGTGTCGGCTGGATGGCCAGATCGCGGGGGAAGGACACCACCGCGACGCGCTTACGGTTGGCCGGGATGTTGACCAACATCATGGTGTCCGAGCGTGTGCCCTCAGCGTCTGAGGTGTCGCCGGCGCCCATGGCGCTGTTGGCGCCGGCACGGGTGTCGACGCCGATGATGAGGAAGTTCTCGTCGCCGTACTGGGCGTTGGGATCGCGGATGTCGCGCGAGTTGGGGTCCAGCGCCTCAACGTGATTGAGCCTGTTGTTCTTGACGTTGCTCCACTGCCACGCACCGCCGGTCACGGTGAGTGAACACACCGCGACGACGGCGGCGATCGAGCGTCCTAGGTAGATGGGCCGCCGTGAGCGTTTCGGTTCTTCTTCTCGGACCGCGGCGTCCGGGTTGCCCACCCGGACGGGAATGGCGCGGGTGTCGATGTTGTCGTCCAGATTCGATGCCCGAACCCGACGCGCGGCGGCCTTGTCGTAGAGGGGCGCGTCATCGGGGTAGTCCACGTACGGCGGGTGCTCGTCGGCCGGCCCATCGGTGTACTGAGCACGCTGCGGTGCGGCTTCGTGCACCTGTGGGAGAACGTCTGTGTGGCTGTCGTCGGCGGACGACGCTGGAGCAGGCTCCTCTGCGTAGTCGTCCGACTCCTGGGTGCGCGCGTGCCGACGTGAACGACGGCTGCCGTTGGCGCCCTCACGGGCCAGCAGATCGGCGACCGACAACGAGTGCGATCCGGTCTCGTGTGCGGAGGGCGCCGGCGGCTGCGGGGCCGTGGGTGCCGTTGCGTTGGGGGCCGGTCGGGCGGGCCGGGATGCCGGTACCTCGGGCACCGCCCGCCGCGGTTCGCGTAGGGATTGTTCGGTCTCGAGCCGTCGCGTCCACTCGTCGTCGGTGGGGTCGGGCAATGAGTGATTGAGAGCCGGCGGTGGCGTCCACGGTGTGTTGGATGGTTCTGGCGCCACGTCGATGTCAGGATGACTGCCAACGGGTTCGATCGCGCGTTCCCAGGGGGCCGAGCCATACGCGCGTGGTTGGGCAGGAGTGGCGTTTGGGCCATCACCCATGTTCAACCTCGCTTAAAACGTCTGGACAGTTGCAAGTTCACGGCACACCGGCAGCAGATAACGCCGTGCCCGGGGCACGGTCGTCGTCACATGCTACTGAGCATTGCCGCAGATCACCATGCCCGGTGACCTAGATGTGACCCCGCGTCATCCACCAGAGTGCATGACGTCGGCTGCTGAGGGAACTGTGCAATCGTCGGGGTCATTGAGCCAGCCATCGGGTAGCGACACCTTCGCGGGTGACCCCTGGCGTCCGCGAGGTCCGTTTCCGCCCTCAGGGAAGGGCGCGGATTGATCGAGCTGTTCGAGCAGGGTGTCCAGCTCGGCGCGGGTGCTCACGAGCGCGAGCGCCCGCCGGATGTCACCACCGGCGGGGAAGCCGTGGAGATACCAGGCGATGTGCTTGCGCATGTCGCGCAACGCCTTGTCTTCCCCAAAATGGTCGACGAGCAACTCCGCGTGACGACGCATAATCACCGTTACCTGACCGAGATTCGGAGGCGCCGGAATCGTCTGACCGTTGAAAACGGCACTCAATTCGGCAAAGAGCCACGGACGTCCGAGACAGCCGCGGCCGATGACGACGCCGTCGCAACCGGTCTGTTCCATCATCGCGACCGCGTCGGCGGCGTCGAATATATCGCCGTTCCCCAGGACGGGGATGGTTGTCACGTGGTTCTTGAGCGCGGCAATCTGGCTCCAGTCGGCGGTGCCCGAGTAGCGCTGTGAGGCGGTGCGGGCATGCAGCGCGACGGCTGCGGCCCCCTCCGACTCGGCGATGGCGCCGGCGTCCAGGTGGGTGTGGTGGTCGTCGTCGATGCCGACGCGGAATTTGACCGTCACCGGGATATCGGTCCCCGCGGTGGCACGCACGGCGGCGGCCACGATCTGCCCGAACAGCCGCCGTTTGTAGGGAAGGGCGGCGCCACCGCCGTTTCTGGTGACCTTGGGTACCGGGCAGCCGAAATTCATGTCGATGTGATCGGCGAGGCCTTCGTCGACCACCATCTTGGCGGCGCGGTAGGTGGTCTCCGGATCGACCGAATACAGCTGCAGGGATCGTGGCGACTCTTCCGGCGAGAAGGTGGTCATGTGCAGCGTCACCGGATGCCGCTCGGCGAGCGCACGGGCGGTGACCATCTCACAGACGTACAGCCCGCTGACGGTTCCCGTGGTGGCCAGTTCGAGCTCGCGGCACAGCGTTCGGAACGCGACGTTGGTGACACCGGCCATCGGGGCCAGCACCACCGGGCTGGGCAATGCCAAAGACCCGATCCGCAGTTCGCGGGATCGGGCCTCTGGTAGGTCGACAGATGCGGTCACAGCCGGTTAGACGCTGACAGCTTCCCGGGCAGCCTTGGCGGCCTGGCGTTCTGCGCGCTTGGCCTGGCGTTCCAGGTACTTGGCCTTGACCTCTTCGAAGTCCGCGGACGTCTTCTTGAGGTCTCCGATGATCCGGTCGAGGTCTTCGCGGTACCACTCGCCCTCGCTGCTGATGTCGTCGCGTTCGAAGATGCGCCACTTGCGCAGCACCGGCATGACGACCTCATCGAGGTGCGACTGCGGGTCGTAGACACCGCCGGTGGCGATGGTGACGGCATTGCGGCGGAACCCCGGAATCGTGTAGCCGGGCATCTTGAAGTTGTCGAGCACCTTATGGATGGACTTCAGGGCCTGGTCGGGAGCGATGTGCATGCCCGCCTCGACAAGGTTGCGGTAGAAGATCATGTGCAGGTTCTCGTCGGTGGAGATGCGCTTGAGCAGCTCGTCGGCGACGGGCTCGGCGCAGGCCTTACCGGTGTTGCGGTGCGAGACGCGGGTGGCCAGCTCCTGGAAGGTCACGTAGACCACCGAGTCAAACAGGCTCTCGGCGAAGAGTTCGTCGCCGCCCTGGCGGTTCTGGCCGGGGGAGAAGCCGCGGGTCATCTGCTCCACGCGCAGTTTCTCCAGTTCCACCGGGTCCACCGAGCGGGTGACCACCAGGTAGTCGCGGATGGCGATGCCGTGCCGGTTTTCCTCGGCGGTCCAGCGGTTGACCCAGGTGCCCCACGGGCCGTCCATGGTGAAGTTCATGGCGATCTCGCGGTGATACGAGGGCAGATTGTCCTCGGTGAGCAGGTTGGTGATCATCGCGATCTTGGCGACCTCGGAGAGCTTGGACTGCTCCGGATCCCAGTCCTGCCCGCCCAGGGCCTTGTAGTTCTTGCCCTCCGACCACGGGACGTAATCGTGCGGGTTCC
This sequence comes from Mycobacteroides abscessus ATCC 19977, assembly GCF_000069185.1. Classification (NCBI taxonomy): domain Bacteria; kingdom Bacillati; phylum Actinomycetota; class Actinomycetes; order Mycobacteriales; family Mycobacteriaceae; genus Mycobacteroides; species Mycobacteroides abscessus. The sequence continues at coordinate 756,453 of NC_010397.1, forward strand.
AGTCCTTGGTGACACCGAGGTGGCGGTGGACATTCTCCTCGACCACGGGCTCCAGCTCGTGCAGCAGCTCGAGGTCGGTGAATTCCTTCTGCGACATGAATGTGGTCCTCGGTTCGACAGAGTTATCTGTATCTGGAAGTTGCAGTCAATATATCTGTAAACGGCGGTTGCATACAAGTGGACCGGCCGTGGCACACATCCACCCTTCCGCGCGCCTTCTGACGTGCGGATTAATGCTTTTCCCGCTCGGGCTGCGAGGCCCTTACACCCGCAGTATGCTTGCTCACAACCCAAGGTGGAGGTCTAACCAGTGAAGTCGGTATTCAATGCGGCCATTGTCGCGGTTGCGGGTGCGGGTTTCTCGTTGACAATGGCCGGGCTGGCCCATGCGGGCGGTCCTACGGACACCACCGGGCAGTTCTACTCCGACGCCTCCTCGACACTCAAGGGCGAGGGCTACACGGTCGTCGTCGCGGGCCGCTCCGGTGATCAGGTCGGTCTGGACAATTGTCTCGTCGCGCATCAGGAAGCCTTCACCGTCAAGAAGGGCCAGGACGACCGCGGCAAGATGGTCCATGTGACTCTGCGTTGCTACAAGGCGGAGGTCGCCGCTGCTAAGAAGGCTGCTGAGGAGAAGGCGAAGTCGGCCGCGGCGTAACCGACGCGTTCGCTCCCTGTAGCAGTATCTGCACGCAGTAGTCCACGAAACGCTGTCGGTCCACGTTCAGTTCCTCGTTCAGGTACGCCGTGAAGAGGCTTGTCAGGGCACCGACCAGGCTGGTGGCCACCAACTGCTGCTGGACCTCGTCGGCGAGGTTGGTGCTGAGCTTTCCCTGCAACAAGGCCACGAATCGCGGCAGCCAGTCATACCCGGATTCGGAAAGTGTCGGCTCAAAGGTCGGTGCTATCAACAGGACTCGTCCCATGGTCGGTTCATCGACCATGAGGCGGGCGAAGGCATCGACACCCTCATACGCTGACCGCACACCACTGAGCGCTTCGATCGCGCGGAAGCCCACGTGGTCGTATACGGCGCGGACAAAGGTGTCGCGGTCGGAGAAATGTTCGTAGAAGTACCGCTCTGTCATACCCGCGGAGCGGCAGACCGCGCGGACGGTGACGGCGGGCCGGGGGCGCAGGCCCAGTAGCCGCACGCCGGCAGCCATGAGTTCACGACGCCGCTCATCGGCACGCTCGGCCGGTGAGACACCTGCCCAGCTCCGTCGCTGCGCTTGACCGTTCGCCACGGGCCTCCTAGTGTGATGTCAAAGTTGACAACCTTGATTGTCACTATACGTCGAACCGCAATGGAGCGTTCCGCATGGTCAACGATATGTCCGAGCTCGCCAAGGTGCAGCCTGCCGCCGAATCCGGTGCCTTCGTGTCGGGCTGCCCGGTGAGTCACGGGACGGGCAAGTCCATGCCGGTACCGCTGGGGCCGGAATCGTTGACCTGGAAGTACTTTGGCGACTGGCGCGGCATGCTGCAGGGGCCCTACGCCGGATCCATGCAGAACATGCACCCGCAGTTGGGCGCGGCCGTCGAGCAGCATTCGCAGTTCTTCCGCGAGCGCTGGCAGCGGTTGTTGCGTTCGCTGTATCCGATCGGAGGAGTGGTATTCGACGGGGACCGGGCGCCGATGACCGGGGCCGAGGTTCGTGATTACCACGTCAATATCAAGGGCGTCGACGATCAGGGGCGTCGCTACAGCGCGCTCAACCCCGACGTATTCTATTGGGCGCACGCCACTTTCTTCATGGGCACGATCATCGTGGCCGAGCGCTTCTGCGGTGGAATCACCGAGGCCGAGAAGCGGCAGCTCTTCGATGAGCACATCACCTGGTACCAGATGTACGGCATGAGCATGCGGCCGGTGCCCAAGTCCTGGGAGGAATTCCAGGAGTACTGGGATCACATGTGCACCAACGTGTTGGAGGACAACAAGGCCACACGCGATGTGCTGGACCTGACGACCTTGGCGGTGCCGCCCTTCGCGCCGTGGATCCCCAAGTGGCTGTGGGCGTTGCAGCGGCGCATGTTGTCGCCGTTCTTTGTCTGGTTCACGGTGGGGTTGTACGACCCGCCGGTGCGAAAGCGGTTGGGCTACACCTGGTCTGATCGAGACGAGTGGTTGCATCGCAGCTTCGGCCGACTGGTCAATGTGGTGTTCAGGTTTGTCCCGGAGAGATTCCGCCGGCATCCCCGTGCGCGTGCGGGGTGGGATCGCGCGCTCGGGCGCATCCCGGCCGACGCTCCGTTGCCGCAGACTCCGGATCGCAACCTTCCACCGTTGGACACCTGGGGCAGCCCGAACCACTACAACCCCAAGGTCTCGTAGCCGCAGTTTGGATTTCGGCGCCGTCGGCGTGTTCGTGATGACATGATTTCTGCCTCGGTCGCCGTCCCGATACTGGCCTATGTCGCTGCGGGCCACCGCCTTGATGACGCGATGCGACGACTCAAGGACTGGATGGATAAGAACAATGCCGCGTTGATGGCCGCAATACTGATCGTCATCGGTGTGATGGTGCTGTACAACGGGATCCACGCACTGAGGTGAGCGTGCGCTTAGTCGTGTGATGGTTCCGGGCAGTCGTGGTAGAAACCCTCGCCCGACTTCACCCCCAGCTTGCCCTCGTCGACATATTGCTGCAGCAGGTCGCGTGACGTAGTGGGGATGTAGGGGAAGTGTTTGATGTAGTTGTCCTCGATATCCAGTGCGACGTCGAGGCCGACGCGATCGATGGCCCGGAATACGCCGATCGGACTCATGCCGGATGCGACCCAGATGCGGTCGAACTCGGCGGGTGTCGAAACTCCCTCGGCGACAACGGCCAAGGCTTCACGCTTAACGGCAGCCCATACCCGGTTGATGATGAAGCCGACGCTTTCCTTGTGCGCGACGGCGGTCACGAATCCGTGTTTGGGCAGTTCGGCCCCGAGGATGTCGAAAATCCGTTCATTGGTGTGTCCGTCGGTGACCAGCTCGGCCTGCGGTGCCTCGGGCGGCTGCCCGTAGTGGGTGTTGAGAAACCGCTGCGGATGCTTGACCTTGCCGATGAGCTCGCTGCTCATGAAGGACGACGAGTTGGTGCCGATGATCGCATCAGGTGCGGCGATTTCGTCCAGCTGGCCCAGCATATCGATCTTGAGCGCCTGCACCTCGGGAACCGATTCGACTACATACCAAGCATCTTTCACTGCGCTGGGCAGGTCGGTGTAGTACTCGATGGTCGCGGGTTGAGCGCCCAGGGCGGAGCGAGCCTTGACCAATTCCGGGATCCGCTGATCAAGGAACTCCTTTGCTGACTGTAGTGATTCCTCCGAGACGTCGTAGAGATGCACCACACCGCCGCGGGTGGCGAAGGTCAGGGCGATGCGGCGGCCGAGTGTTCCTGCGCCGAGCACGGCGACCGGGCGATTGTCGATATCTGCCGGGGGTGAGTACGTCACGTTCTGTCCTGTCTATAGCGGTCTCTAGCGGTCTATGACGATGATTGGTGAGTTGGTTCAGACTCCAACGATTCCGGTGAGGTTGCCGTCGACCTTCGCGAACGTGCGCTCGCCACTCCCATCGAGGTTGACCGCCCGAATCTCGCCGGACATATCGCTCACGTAGGCGATACCGGCCTCCTTGTCCACCGCCAGGCCGATGGCTTCCGCGAAGCCCGAGGCAAGCACGGTGACCTCGCCGCCCGCCTGCCCTGAGGCGGGAATCTGGGCCTTGTTCAAGGTGTTGCCCAACGGGGCGGCGCCTCGGTCGGTCCAGTAGATCACCCCCGCCTCGAGGTCCAGTTCGATGTCGATCGGTTCGGGGAGACCGGACCACAGCACCTCGATATCGCGGTTTTCGGGTGTGTGCCCGGCAGGAATCTTTAAGGAAGTGCGGAAGATTCGGCCATCGCCGCCCTTCGAGGGGCCCTTCTGCGTCCAGTACAGCAGCCCGTTCTGCTCGTCGACCGCTATTCCGACACACTGATTGCGGGCCACGTGACGGCCCTCGTCGTCCAGTGCGACCAATACCTCGTCACGTAGGTCGCTGCCGTCCAGCAGCACACTGCGTATCGCCGCGCCTTCGCGATCGGACCAGTACAGGCGGCCAAGCGACCAGGCCGCCGAAAGTTGTTTTCCGGTAACAAAACTCCCCGGAGTCAGCAGATAAGTCCGTGCACTGCCGTCGATCGCCGCCCGTTCGATGGAACCGGTCTGGCCAGAGAAATCCAGATTACGTTCGGTGGGTGGCGCATTGGTGTCAACGAGCGTGGGCACACCCATGTTGGTCCAGTAGATGTTCTGCCGGGCCGGATCGACGGCAATGCCATCAGGCAATTCATTCAGGTCCACCACGAGTTCGGTGAACTCTTCCCCGGACGTGGGGAACTTCAGGATGGACCTCTTGACCTGGTTGAGGGCCAGCAAGTATTGAAACATGTTGTTCTCCTTGTGGTGTAACACGTGGTTAGGCGTCGAGCTGGCGTAGTGCCGCCAAGACCGCGCGGGTGCGTTCGTTGCGCCGAGCGAGCAGCCGTTCGTAGTTCTCTGGTCCCGTACCGTAGGCGGTGTCTATATCTTCGATCAGTTTCTCGATCACCCGCGGATCTGACGACGGGGTTCCCATTGTGATCTTTCCTACTTCGGCGCCGAGTCCCTCGTAGAGGTGCCGCGCACCCTCGGGACCGCCGCCCAGCGTGTTCCCTTCGAATAATCCCGTTGCAGCCCACCGCAACCCAAGCGAATTCTGCAATGCGGTGTCGAGGTCGGTAACGCTGACCACCCCTTCTTCGACGAGGTACTGCGCTTCGCGGGTCAGCGCTACCTGGAGCCGGTTGGCTACGAAACCGGGGATCTCCTTGCGGATTACGATCGGCGCACGGCCGAGTTTCCGATATAGGTCGACAGCGGCATTCAGGGTGGAATCACTCGTCTGGGTTCCAGGTACCACCTCGACGAGTGGCATCAGCTCGGGTGGATTGAATGGGTGCCCCACAATCACCCGGTCACCAGCGCCGAGGCCGTCGGCGATGAGGGTCGCCCCAATCGAAGAACTGGACGTGGCCAACACGGCGTGCTCGGGCGCTGATTCGAGAAACTGGCCGAACAGCTCGCGTTTGACGGCCAGGCGTTCAGGGCCGTTCTCCTGGACCAGATCGGCTTCCGCGACCACATCGGCGAGCGTGTGACTCGTGAACACATCGGAGTCGTCCGCGCCGAAGGCCGCTCGCACGACCGCGTCGAGATCGTCGCGGGGGTCGGTTATCCCGACGCGCCACCCGTGGCTGCGGGCCAGTCGTGCCCACGAGAGCCCGATAACCCCGGCGCCCACCACGGCCATAGTCTTCTGCTGATCACTCATCGTCCTGCTCCTCCTGTGCGTACCAGCAATGTCTGTCTGGATGTCTCGCCGTCCGGCTGCCCGCCCTGCGTTTCGGGATGAATACTGGCTATAGGAACAACATATCGATCTCTTCCTCGCACGTCGATGGCATCCGAGCCAACAAGTTGGCGGATGAGATTGTTCATTTGAACAATTCGCCGCGGAGATAAAGCGCTATCCTTGGGACCGTGAGTGAATCACCCTCAGGTAGTGCAGGAGCAAACTTGAAAACGGTGGGCGAGCAGCTACTGGCCCGGGTGGACGAACTTTGTGCCGAACAGTGTCGGATCATTCGTGAGCGGGTGGCCGCGTACCGCGACCCGGTGTTGGTCACCGATGAGGATTTGTTTGCGGCCGGCCGTGACCAGATGGTGTACGTCTTGGCGGCGATGGGCTCGGGGGCACCTGACACGAGCGCGGCGGCCCGGGTGGGCAGGCTGCGCGCTGAACAAGGTGTGCCCCTGGCCGACGTGATGTCGGCCTACCGGGCCGGGGGCCAGTTCCTGTGGGACGCACTTTCACAGGCTATTGATGCGGCGGGCTTGTCTCGGCAGGAGCTGCGAGCCGCGGCGTCGCAGGCGTGGCAGAACCACGACAGGTACACGGACGCGATGGCTGAGGGATATCGCGATGTCGTTGTCGAGCAGCTCATCCAGCGGGACCAGGAACGTGCCGCCCTGGTGAGTGGCCTCATTGACGGGCGCTTCCCGGCGGGGATAACCGCCTGGAACGCGGCGCATCAGCTGGGATTACCGGAATCCGGGGCCTTCGTCGTGGTCGCTATCGAATCGGGTCCGCTCGACTACCGGACATTGCGGAGCGCGGAGAAGGCCTTGCGTGACCAGGGGTTCGCTTCGGCATGGCGGGTCGACCCCGACATGCAGGTGGGTATCGTCGCGCTCCCCACGCCTTCGCGGCTCGAGGAGCTCGGTGAGACCTTGCGTAATCTTGGTGTACGACGTATCGGCGTCAGTCCGGTATACGACGGTTATCCGCCGCCGGGCCCGCCTCTGAACTACGCGAAGGCGGCGTTGCTTGCGGCCACCGAGGATGACCCGGTGGTGGCGTTTGACGCGAATCCCTATGCCGTTGCCGCCATTACCGATCCACAGACCATGGCACGGTACCGCGATCTGGTGCTGGGCAGTCTTACCGAGATCGGAGTAGTGGACCGCCAGTTGCTCGTGGACACCTTCCGGCAGTGGGTGGACTGCGACGGCTCCATCCCCGCCACAGCGAGGGTGTTGTTCTGTCATCCGAATACCGTGAGGTACCGGCTGCGCAGGCTAAAACAATTGACCGGGCGTGATGTCGCCCGGCCGCGCGACATCGCTGAACTCCATCTCGCCGTCGAGGCCGATCGTCGGCTGAGCTGGGCTTAGCCGCGTACGGGCAGCGGCTCGACGCCCACCAGCGCACAGCTCTTAGCGTAGAGGTTATCTTGTGCCGCTAGGTTTTTCGTGTAGCGGCGTACCGGGCTTGGCGTTTGTGCGGCGAGGTAGTCGCCATTGCGCCCACGGTGCTCTTCCGATACCGCCATATCGGCGATCAGCTGGCTTGGCCGCTCCGGCGTGATCAGGGCCAGCATCACCAGCGAGCGGACGGGCTGTGGTATCTCACGCCAGATTTCCGATCTGACGTTGCCCGGGTGCAGTGCGTTCGAGGTCACCCCATCGGGAAGGCGGCGGGCCAGCGCATTGCTGAACATGAGATTGCCCATCTTCGACTGCGCGTACGCCGAGAAGGTGAAGTAAAAACGTCTACCGTGCCAAGTCTTTTCGTTGATCCTTCCTACGCTGTGGGCGACGGAGGCCAGATGGATCACGCGGGCGTCTCCGCTTCGGGAGGCTTGCAGCTGCGGAAGCAGCAGATGCGTCAGCAGAAAGGGGCCCAGATAGTTCGCACCCCATTGCAGTTCGAAGCCCTCGTCGGTTTTGGACTGGCGCATGGGGGAAGCGCCCGCGTTGTTGACCAGTACGTCGATCTGCGGATGCTGTGCGGCCAGCTCGCCGGCGAAGCGATAAATGCGTTCGAAGGACGACAGGTCCAGCGACATGATGTCGATCTGAGCCCCCGGTGTCGCGGCCAGGATCTGATCCCGCGCCTGCTGAGCCTTCTGCTGATTGCGGCATGCCATGACGATGGAGTGCCCGCCGGCGGCGAGTCGATGCGCCGAGGCCAGACCGATCCCGGCGTTCGCGCCGGTGATGACCACCGTTTTCGGAGTGCCGGGCATACTGAATCTCCTCATCGAGACGTCCAGAACACCGAGAAGTCTCACACGGCACTTGCGGGGTGTCGAGCCCAGGCCTGCCACACAAGGCGCAGGGCTCGCATCGCGAAGAGCAACGCAACTGCCGTGAGCGCCACGCGAACCAGGTTCAGCACATTCCATTGCAGTGCGAGCCGGTGCAGCTCCTGAGGTGTTTCGCCCAGTGAGCCGAAGTAGAGCGTCATGTTGAGCTTGGCGATGACGTAGACGGACAGGACGATTGCCATGATCTCAGCGACGCAGGCCAGAAGCAGTGAAAGCTTCTCAGGGGCCTTGCGCGGTGTGCGTACGAACCACACGATCAGCGTGACCGCGGCGATCAAGGTCAGCGGTACGTAGTAGTACATCGGGTTGGTCACCTCGGTGAACTGCTGAAAGGCCCTCAGTTGCTCCTTGCTGTCGCCGGCGATGTTGGGGCCGATCACGATGGCCTCGTACAGGTTTCCGAAGAACCACATCGCTATCCCGAACACGGTGAAATACATCAGTATTCGACGGCCCATCGGCTCATACTCCCAAGAACGCGGTCCGATACGGCCAAAAGTCGTCGAAATATGGCCAGCAGCGGGCTTTCGGTTCCGGTGGTGGGGCAGATAGCGTCTGCGCGTGACCAAGCTATTGCTCTCGATCCATGTCCTGGCCGTGATCCTGGCGGTTGGGCCGATCGCCGTGGCGGCCAGCATGTTTCCGGCGTTCGCACGCCGGGCCGCGGCCGAGGGCGGCGCGGAGCTGGGCAGCCTGCGCACGTTGCACCGGGTATGCCGCGTGTACGCGGTGGTGGGCATCGCGATTCCGATGTTCGGTCTGCCGCTGGCCGATCTGATGGGCGTGTTGGCCAGCCCGTGGCTGATCGCGTCGTTGGTGCTCACAGGTGCGGCGGCGGCCGTGCTGGTGTTCGTGGTGCTGCCCCGACAGCAGCGTGTGCTGGCCGAGCTGGGCGGTGGGCACCCGCTCGATGCGCGGGTGTTCGGGAGATTGGCCATGTTCACCGGGATTTTCAACCTGCTGTGGGCGGTGGTGACGGTGCTGATGATTGTGCGCCCCGGGTCCAGCACGGGCGTGTAAACGACGGCAGAAATCCGCTAGCGCCCTCCGCCGGTAGTCCTGTGCAATTGTCGGGTGGATACCGCGACCGCCGCTCCGGCCCGTAGCCGTTGGCTGCCTCTTCAGTTCGCGGCTCTTGCCCTGGTGTGGGGCGCGAGCTTCTTGTTCATCAAAGTCGGGTTGCAGGGGCTGTCGGCGTTGCAGGTGGCGGCGGCGCGCCTGGATTTCGGCGCCCTTACCCTCGTGTCCCTGCTTGTACTGCTGCGGGTTCCGCTGCCGCGCGAGATCAAGGTGTGGGGACATATCGCTGTCGTCTCGCTGACGCTGTGCGTGATGCCCTTCGTGCTCTATCCGTGGGCCGAGCAGACCATCGACTCCGGGCTGGCAAGCATTTACAACGCCGCAACGCCGTTGATGACCACCTTGGTGACGCTTTTGGCGCTGCGCGCCGAGCGGCCCGATCGGACGCAGCTGCTCGGATTGGCCCTGGGGTTCCTGGGTGTGTGCGTGGTGCTGGCCCCGTGGCAGCTGATCGGTCACGGGGGGCCCGTGCTCGCGCAATTCGCCTGCTTGGCAGCAACTCTGAGCTACGGGATCGGCTTCGTCTACATGCGCAAGTACGTCACGCCGCTCAGGTTGCCCGCGTTGACGGTGGCCGCGATTCAGGTTGGCCTGGGCGCGGTGCTGATGACGGCCGTCGTAGCGCTCGTCGACCCGCATCGGATCGTCGCGACGTCGGCGGTGGTGCTCAGCATGTTGGCGCTCGGGATGCTGGGAACGGGTTTGGCCTATGTCTGGAACACCCACATCATCAATGGCTGGGGTGCCACCGCGGCGTCGTCGGTCACGTATCTGACCCCGGTAATCGGTGTGTTGTTGGGGGCGTTGCTGTTGGGTGAGCACATCGGCTGGCACGAGCCGCTCGGCGGGGCGATCGTGATCGCAGGAATTGTGGTGAGCCGCAGGGGTAGTCGGTGACCTTTGTCATCCGGACCGGTGGTGTGTACGCCAACGCAGTGGTGGTTCACCGAATCGGCGCTGAAACGCGCGGCTGAACGCGGCATCGGATGTGTATCCGACGGCTCGCCCGATCTGGCGCACCGGGTCGGTGGTGGAGCGCAGCAGATGCGCGGCACGGTCGAGGCGCCGCTCGCCGATATAGGCGGCAGGCGGCTGGCCCAATAGCTCGGTGAATCTCTGCGTGAAGGCCGAGCGCGATTGCCGGGCATGCTGGGCGAGCTCCGCGATCGACCAGGGGTGCTCCAGGTTGTTATGTATCGCGGTGAGCACGGGCGCCAGACGCGGATCCATTGCGGCCGTAAGCCACCCGGGCTCGGCGTGACTGGAACTTGACCATTCGCGCACGGCGTGGATAAACAGCAAGTCCAGGATCCGCGAAATCATCACCCACGAGCCCGGACTGGGCGTCAGGATCTCGGCCAGGATGAGCTGAAGTGAGAGCGGCAACCACTCGTGTCCGGGCCGAGCGGCTTGAATGATGATGGCGGGAGGCAACACCGAGAGCAGCGGGTCGGCGGCCTTACGCTCCGCCGTGAACCTCCCGCTGACCCAGTGCAGGGTGCCCGCGGGCTCGCCGTGTGGCTGGGCTCCGGAGAGCCGATGCGCGGTGCCGCGCGCCATGAGCACCATGTCTCCGGCAGCAAGCACGCACACCGGATTCCCGTCGACATACACACGAAGCCCGGCCGTCTCGGCGATATGCAGCACACGCTCGTTCGCGGGTACGGAGACGTCAAACGGGAGCTCGGCCGAGCAACGCAGTGCGGATTCACCGCGCAGCCCAATGGCAGACAGGATCCCGGAGAAGGCGTCGATACTCGGCGACCCTGTGGGCCAGCTGAGAGATTTTGGCTGATCGGCAAAATAATCTGGATTATGGATCATTTAACTTGCCTCATCATCCAAATATGTTGGTGTGATCCCTGGAAGTCAAGAGTGCCGCAGTCCCTGGGCGCAACGGGATGATTCATCCGACATCTACTGAGAGGAAGACATGTCCAGCAAACCGACTATCGTTCTGGTCCACGGATTCTGGGGTGGTGCCGCGCATTGGGGGAACGTGATCGTTGAGCTGCACGGGCGCGGCTTTGAGGATCTTCACGCGGTGGAGAACCCATTGACGTCGTTGGCAGATGACGCGGCGCGTACGCGGCAGATGGTCCAGCAGATCGACGGGCCGGTGCTTCTTGTCGGGCACTCCTATGGCGGTGCGGTGATCACCGAGGCCGGCGATCTGCCGAACGTGGCGGGGTTGGTTTATGTGGCGGCGTTCGCTCCCGACGCGGGGGAGAGCCCCGGTCAGCTGACCGAGCAACTGCCGCCGGCCGCCGCGGCCAATCTGGTTCCCGACAGCGACGGTTACCTGTGGATCAAGCAGGACAAGTTCCGCGAGAGCTTCGCTCAGGACCTTCCCGAGGATGCGGCGCTGGTGATGGCGGTCACGCAAAAGGCGCCGCTGGCATCGACATTCGGCGATGCCATCACCGCGCCGGCGTGGCGCAACAAGCCGTCCTGGTATCAGGTATCGACGCAGGACCGAATGATCAACCCGGAGAACGAGCGTCGGATGGCACAGCGGATCAAACCCCGCAAGACCATTGAACTGGATGCCAGTCACGCCTCGTTGGCGTCTCAGCCGGTTGCCATCGCCGATCTCATTGCCGAGGCCGCTGGGGACATCGCGTAGCAACGAGGCCCGGGGGCGTCGGTTGCGGCCGCCGGTGCCCCCGGTGGCGGTGCGCTGTCACTGAGCGACGGGTGTCGTGATGCCGGGCGGGTAATGCATCGTCAGGACCGCTTCGGCGGGGCCGTTCACGGCACGGTAGACGTGAGGGACATTCCCTGGGAAGCACATGGTTTCACCGGCGGCCGCGATCTGTGGGTCGCCCAGCGGCCCCGCCTCGAGCGTTCCCGCAACCACGGTGATCGTTTCACGTACCCCGGTAGCGTGCGCCGGAGAGTGTTGAGTGGTGGTCTCGACGGTGATCCGGTAGACCTCGACGTAGCCGTCGTCGGTCTGCCACCCGCTCAGTGACACGGCGTGTACGGCCTGACCGTGCACCGACGGTCCGTCGGCGGGAGGCGAGACGCCGACGGCTGCGCTCAACGGAGCGCCGAGTGCTTTGGTCAACGCGAACAGGGTGTCCAGGCGGGCCGTGCGACGTCCGTTCTCCAACTCCGAGATGCTGCCCTTGCCGACGCCGCTTCGCGTCGCCAATTCTGCGAGGGACAGTCCTGCCTCTGTGCGGAGTCGGCGTAGCCGGGCGCCGACCTCTGCAGGGGCCGATTGGTCGTTGTCCACGGGACCACTCTAGAGTTCTGTTTACAGAACCCTAGAGGAAGGCTCCCTGATGACCGAAGTATTGCCCGAAACCAGCCGACAATTGCAGGCCACCCTTGCCGGTTTGGGATGTCGGGGACGCATCCGTCAGCTGCCCGATTCCACGCATTCGGCGAACGATGCGTCGGCGGCAATCGGTTGTGCGATCGATGCCATCGCCAGCAGTCTGCTGTTTATGGCGGACGATTCACCGCTGCTGGTGATGGCCAGCGGCGCACATCGCGTTGACACTGACCGCGTTGCCCAGCTGGTCGGTGCGCTCAAGGTGCGGTTGGCGCCCGCCAAGGCCGTCGCGAAGATTACCGGCCAGGTAGTGGGAGGTGTTGCACCGGTTGGTCATCCGAACCCGATCCGGACCTTGGTGGACAGCACGCTGGAAAAGTGGGATGAGATCTGGGCGGCCGGTGGCACGCCGCGCACTGTCTTTCCGCTCACCTTCGCCGAGCTTGTCCGGATCACCGGCGGACAGGTGTGCGAGGTCGCTTAGCGATCAGCCCGGCAGATCCTCGGTAAGCGCCTCGTCGGCAAGGTCTTCCAGCTCTTTACCCTTGGTTTCCGGTCCAAGCAGGTATCCGATGATCGTCAGTATCCACAGGCCGCTGAGAGCCAGGTAGGGCGTTTGGATTCCGTAATGCGTGATGGCCCAGCCCACCAGGGCCGGCGCCGCGATGGAGACGACGCGGCCGCCGCCGACGGCGATGCCGAACCCGGTGCCGCGTAGCACGGTGGGGAAGAGTTCGGCGACGTAGGTGTCACCGACTCCCCACAGCCAGCCCAAGGTGGCGATGGAGATGGCGCCGAACACCAGGTACTCCGGCAGGGTGTCCGAAGTGGCTCCCAATGCGGTGGAGGCGATTTCGATCAGGGCGCCGAGGACGGCCGAGGGTCGCCGCCCGATCCGGTCGGCCAGTGCGGTGCCGATGAAGACGAACACAGCCTGTAGCAGGAAGAAGGCGAGGGCGTAACGGATCGCGTCAATGGAGGTGGCATGAAACTTCTTGACGATGTAGGTGGTCAAGAACAGGGTCATGCCCCAGTAGCCGACCGCATTGGCGGTGTAGACGAGCCAGCCGACGACGAGGCGCCGCCGTACTCCGGGAACATGCCACAGCTTCGGCCTGGTGGCACGGCCTTGGACGCGCGCCTTGGTTTGGGTGTAGCGGTGCGATTCCTTGATGCCTTGGCGGGCAAGGAAAAGCACCACCGCGGGGATGATCGCGACGATGAATGCCGCCTGCCAGCCAAACCGCGGGACCAATACGAGTGCGACCCCGGCGGCCAGGACGTAACCGAGTGAGAAGAGCGAAAAGATCACGCCACCAACGCCGATGGCCCGTGTCTTGGCCGGCCACACCTCGGCGGTGTAGGGCGCGCCGACCGCGAGCTCGCCGGCACCGCCCACACCCGTCAAAAAGCGCAACCCGGTGAACGCGGCCACATTGGTGGTCAGGCCGGCCAGGGCGGTGGTTATGCCATACAGCAGGATCGAGGCCCCGAGGGTGGTCTTCCGGCCCCAGCGATCGGCGGCGAGGCCGAATCCGACGGTGCCGATGGTGTACCCGAGCAGGAAGATCGAGCCGATGTACCCGGCCTGCGCCTCGGTGATGTGCAGTGTGTCCTTGATCTCCGGTAGCACTAGGCCGTAGATGTTCACCGCGTAGGAGTCGAACCCGTACCCGAGGCCTGCGGTCAACGCGACGAAGAACGCCTGCCGGAACGTCACGGGACGGGATTGGGGCGGGTGCGTCCCGGTGGTGTTCTCGGCCGTGGAAGTCATTGGCCGAACGGTATGAGCCGGTCGACGGCCTGGTAAGGCTCCTGCTCCCGCTGATTGCAACGGATGATCTGGTGCCCCACCAGGGCTCGAACCTGGGACCTGCGGATTAAAAGTCCGCAGGATTGCGCAAAAGATCCGCAGATTCGCCAGCTGCCAGCCGCTCAGGCCCCAGTCGAGCCTGAGCGGAAGGCGGCATAAGAGTCCGTAGTTTCCAGCCCAGACCGCGATCGGTGGTGCTGGCCTTATGGTCGGGCCTCGGCGACATAGGGTTCCATGATCACCACATCCGACGAAAATCCTTGGCGCCCAGCGCTTGTATCGGCCTCGGCGTGCGCTGGCGGTGCAGTGGGCGCAGGCACGACCCTTCCCGGGTGCGACGGATGGCTCGCTGCCGTCCTGCTCCACATCCAGCGTCCAGCCGTTGGCGCGGGTAGTGATGGTCATCGTGGTGTTCCCAGTGGGCTGGCCCAGCTCGGCCAGCGTGCCCGCCTGTGCGAGAGTGACTATCACGGCCAGACCCCAATCCTGCCCGCCGGATTGGCGCTTAAGGTCGGGGATATCCGGCGGCGTGGAACGCCACTTACCTGGGTCGGTGTCCATGAGGACCTTGCCGTCGACGGTGATCTTGATATTGCTCATTGGGCTAGGAACTTTCGTAGTTGACGGGCATCGATCGTCACGTCGTCGGTCTTGCCGACCGTCAGCACCAACAAGGGCGTGGCGCGCTGGTGGTCGGTGCGGTCGTACAGCGTGACGATTCGGGTGCCGTCCGGCGCTTCTGCGGCGTCCTGGCGCAGCTGTGCCGCATCGGCTTTGGTGAGTACGTCGAATTCGCCATCGATGACCGACTCGATGGCCTCGGCCCAGAGCTTGGCGGCCTGGCCGATCATTTCCTGCGCTTGGTCTTCAGGCATACCGGTCGCCCGGAAGCCGGGAATCGGAATCACTCGTGCGGGACTGTTTGCGTTGCCGGGATGTTGAAGGGCTCCCGAAGCGAACGTGCGAGTGAGCAGGTCGACTAGGGATTGGTTCACAGCGCGTGTGCCCTCCTTTGGAGGCTGCCAGCGTTATGGCGGGGTCGCTCTGGCGACTGGCGGCCTGGCGTAAATGAACTGGCCAGTGCATAGTGAGAAGAAAGTCAGCAAAGTAGTGGTCATGTGCAAGGGAGGGGTTGCAGTGAGCGTTGGGCTGATGGCACTGACGCCGGTTGTGGTGGTGTTTGGCTATCTCGGTTGGCAATCGGCCCGCGGCGTCGGGCGCTGGGTGCTAGATCGTCGGCGCCGTGACGTTTCAAATGCCGCCCTGGGATCCGAGTCGGAGGCCGGGGACGCCACAGGAATCTTTGATGGCAAACCTACTGGGCGGATTCGCGTGAAGAGTCAATCCGAATCCAGCTGGGAACTAGCGATAGAACCGATAGGTGACCATGTTCAGCTTCCTAGCGGCGACGATGCGCTCATCGAGTACGTGTTACCTGGTAGGCCGATGATCACTCGAGATGGTGTACCGGAGGTAATCGCTTACTCTGATCGCGGCATCGTTGTGTGCCTACCGCGATTCGACGAGTTCAGGGTCCTCAACAAGGCAGGCGAGATACTCATTGAAGTCGGAACCATAGGGCCGAAGCCCAGGAGTAGTGACGAAAACCCCAGCTAGACCGGGGTTTTCATACGGTGGACATAGTTGTCCAGGTCAAGAGATTGCCCGCCCAGCGGCGTCTTGAGCTGGTGACCTACTGCCCGGCGTTGAGATTCTGGCCAGTCCATAATGAGAAGAACGTCAGCAAAGTGGCTGCCAGATGCAAGGAGTGGTTGCAGTGAGCATTGGGCTGATCGCGCTGACGCCGTTTGCGGTGTTACTCGGGTACCTCTGCTGGCAGTTAGTCCGCAAAGCGAGCCCTCGGGGGCCAGATCATGGCGGTCGTCGCGTTTCGGACGGTGCGCCTGGGTATAGCCCGGGAGCCGGGGCCGACACGGGAACCTTTGGCTTCTTCGGCGGATTCGGCGGAGGCAGTGGCGGCGGGTACTGCGACAGCGGCGGATTTAGTGACGGCGGTGGTGGGTGCGACGGCGGTAGCTGACCGCCAGAGCCTCGAAACGACGAAAACCCCAGCTAGGCTGGGGTTTTCATGCGGTGGATATAGTTGTCCCACCGACATGTTGGGACTCATTTTGCCATACGTGCAGGTCAGGCCTGCGATATCGGCGCTTTCGCGTGTCGCGACGCCACAGGGTGTGCGCGGCCATGAGTGCTGAGGCCAGCGCTGGCGCGTCCTGCACGGGCAGCTTGTCGGGCACGTTGCGAATGGCCACCTGGTCGCCGTGCGGGCTGATGCGAACGGCGCCGTCAGACCATGGTTGTGCGGTGATCGGTACTCGGACATATTGCCGGCCGGACTCGTAGGTCTCGACCTCGGGTAGTGCGATGACCACGTGGCCCCTGGACTTGAGGGCGTCGGGCAGTATCGAGGCGACGATGTCGGCGACCTGCGCCTGCGTGTACACGATGGTCTCGGTCTGACCTTCGGCGCCGATGCTCTCGATGACCTCACGAATGGCCTTCCGGGCGTCCATGGGCGAGTTCTACGCCGAGAGTCCGACATGACGGCTAGATCGCGGGCAGAAGATGAAGATCTGGCGAACACGGTCCGACCCGCCGAGCGA
This sequence comes from Mycobacteroides abscessus ATCC 19977, assembly GCF_000069185.1. Lineage (NCBI taxonomy): Bacteria > Bacillati > Actinomycetota > Actinomycetes > Mycobacteriales > Mycobacteriaceae > Mycobacteroides > Mycobacteroides abscessus. The sequence goes on from NC_010397.1 coordinate 772,944, forward strand.
GACGTGGCGTCCCATGGTCGATGTTGCTCCAAGATCGCGGTACCGCGCGAGGGTCTTCATGCTGTGTCTACCAGCGGAGATGCAAGCCCGTGCTGAAGTGGCTAACTCTTTAGCTGGGGTTTTCTCGACATGGCAACCATATGTGTGTAATGATCTGCCCAGGGGCGCGTTCAGCGTCGGCTGAAAGGGGCGGTTGTATTCATGGTCATGAAGGAGCGTTGGACGATGCCAGCGGGTTTGCGGCGAGCCTCGGCGCTGGTGGCAATTGTCGCTTTGGCTGTCGGTGGAGCGAAGGTTATCGACGGCCACACCGTCGCTGGTAGCGGCTTTTCGGCGGTCGCGACCGTGGCAGCTGATCCCACTGGCGGCCCAACAGGCGGGCCTGGCAGCGGGCCCGGAGGAATGAATGGAAGTCAGTTTCAGCCACCTTCTGCGCCTCAGCAGATGCCCGACTATCAGGGTGGAAACAACTTGCCGCCGCTAGATCAGAATGGCGGAATCAGCATCTATAACAGCGGGGTTCAAGGTGCCCCGCAACAGGCGCCGGGTGAGCAAAGCGCGCAACAGCCTCAGCAGGGCTGGGATCAGCCCGCTCATGGGAATCAGATTCCTGACTATCAAACGAATCCCGGGTTCACCCAAGGCCCCGGTAAGCCCAACCCGGACGCTCAAGCGCCTCAGCAAGGCAACCAGCCTCAGCAGGGTCAGCAGCAGCCGAGTCAAGCCCCGACACAACAGCAGCAGCCGGGGCAGGAGCGCGATAGTGATCGAATTCGGGATTTCTCCGAGAGGTGCAGTCTGGCGTCTGATGTGCTGCAGTCGGGAAGTGTGCCGGTCTCGCTGATCGGTGCGGCAGGGGGCGCCTTGGTGAATGCGCGCCTCGAGCCTGGTCGGGACCCGAGTATTCCGATTTGCCCGGACTGTAACCCACCGGTTCTTAAGCAATTCACTGATGGGGACAATCCGCTGGATCAGTTGTGGCGGGATGTGCTCAAAAAGTACGTCGACGAGAAGATGGATGAAGCCAAAGAAGAGGCCATTGACAGTGCTTTGGAGCCGTTGAAGAAGTGGCTCTCGGAGAACTCGACGGCGGACTGCGGTATCACCTCATGCTCGGTCTATTTCCACAAGAACGTAACGAAGTGGCTTAAGGACAACGCAGCACTTACTGCTCTTGCTCCGGCGGTAAGCGGCTATATCCTGTGCACTGTCGTCGGCGCTAAAACTAACGCGTATGTGGGTGGCGCATGCGGATTGGCGAATACCGCCAGCTGGGCTTTTCTTATCAATGCCATCAACCGTGCGGGCGACGGCACTGGTTGCCTGCGCGTGCGTGCGGGTATCCCTGCCGGGTATTACGCTGATCATTCGGGGTTCTGTGTATGAGCAAGCAGCTTATGAGGAGATATGCCGTCGCGTTTGGTGCCGTGGCCGTGCTGGTGGGATGCTCCGCCCCCGAAGAGGGTGCGGGGGAAGTCCCTGCGGTAGAGAAGGCCGTCCGGGGGTATGTTGAGGCCTATAACAGCGGGGACGTTCAGCGGTATCTAGGTTCGATGTGCCCAAGCCTGAGGGATTCGCGTGTAGCAAAAACAAGATCGCCCGACCGAGATTTGAAGGATGCTCTTGTTCAGGATGGGGCGATGGCCCTCGACTCCATCACCGATGTTCACCTGGAATCGTCAACCAAGGCCACTGCGCTGGTTCAAATTCGCTACGCCAATGATGAGAAAAACGGCGGTACCGGCGCCTTTCCGCAGAAGCAGGTTTTTATTAAGGACGGTGACCGTTGGATGATCTGCACTGGGAAGACCGACGAGTAATAGAGTGCGTCAGATGGAGAAGAAAACCGCCCTCAAGCGCCTCACTCTTTTGAATAGTGCAATTGCCGCTGCGTGGTGGCTCACCTATCCGCTATTAGGCCTCAAAGGTGTGGTTATAGGCGAAATCGTTATCTTTGTGGTCACGGTGATCGCGGCCGTGTCGATCGAGAGAAAGATGGAACGCTGAGAATGTTTGCCAAGACCGGATCTTTGATCGCTGGGATGGTCGTACTCTCAGTAGCGGGATGCTCAAGCACGGAGCCATCAGGGACGGGCGCCACGACAGTCCGTACCTCCGTAGCGTCAGGTCCGGTGGATTTCGCAAAGATCCCGGGACAAATACCTGCTGAGGCGGAAATGACGCAGCAGGGAAGCGAAGAGGCGCCTATCGGAGCCTGCGTCTACCTCAAGGGAAAACCCGGCAGCGTCACGCTAAACAAAGTGGACTGTGACTCCCAAGATGCGAACTACCGTGTCATCCAGAGAGTCGGCTTCCCTGACCAATGCGTCAACGACGCAGACCGACGATTCTACTTGGGCAGTCCGCAGGGCGAATGGACTGCCTGCATGGACTACGCATGGACGAGTGAGGGCTGCATCAGCGTCGCGCCGGACAAGGTTGTCCGGGCCGAATGTGATGACAAAAATCTGCCGAACCGAGAACGGCCAATAACGATCTTATTCAATACGATTGATACCAGCCGCTGTCTTTTCGGCGGGTTTGCACATCCGGTGCGCCGGTTCACGGTATGTACGGAGACCCAGAAGTAGCCTGTCATGTGTGGCTGATGGTGTAGCTCAGCGGCGGTGGACCGCTGACGAGCTGGCAGTGGCGCTGGACCGGTCACTATCGTGCGCCGAGGCTGGCGCGAGGTTGGGCCGCACCCGGCTACAGGTGGAGAAGGCTCGAAAGCGGTACCGGGGACGCGATATTGAGCAACTGCTCGCCCAGAAACGTGGTCGCGCTGCCGAGCTAGAGCAGGTAGCCGAGACCGACATCGCCTGCTATGGGTCATGGACACCACAGGAGATCGCGATCGCACTGGATCGGTCGATTTCCCGCACTGAAGCGGCCCGCCGGTTGGGGCGTTCCTTCAGGGCGATCAAGCACATTCGAGACCTGCAGCGCCAAAAGGCCTCGGGTTTGATCCCGGCGCGCGAGTCGCGCGCGGAGCCGATACGGCAGCGCCTCTGGACCGAGGATGAGATCGCTGTCCTGGCCGATGAGTCCCGCACACCTACGGAGATTGCCGCCTTCGATCAATTCGGTCACTGTGGCTCGTGCGCGGTGGCTGGGGCGCCTGCAGGGCAAGGTCCCTGAACATCTGCACGGAACCAACACGGGCGTGAGCCGATACGGATGCCTATGTCCGCGGTGCCGGGACGCGGCCGAAGCAGAGCGGGAGCGACGCCAAGAGGCCACCCGGCACACGGCGGTCAACTACAAGGCGCCCTGGACCGACAGCGATATCGAGATCGCGCTAGATCGCAACCTGACCGTGATTGAGGCCGCCCAGCGCTTGGGACGAACCCACAGCGCGGTGCGTGCGCTGCGATACAAGTACCGAGACTCCTGATTGCCGTTGGGCACGAGGTCGCCGACGTACGCGTTAGGGAACTTGTCGCGTGGTGGGCGTGCCATGTTCTGGTTCTACGCCGAGGGTCTGACACATTTGCTACGTTCACGTGATGGTTGAAGTTAGGGGTGCGGAAATGACTTCGATTTCGAATGAAACCGAAGATGAAAGGGCAGCCAAGGCTGGCATACGGATGCTTACAGGAATTGGCGGGTTAATCCTGCTGTTTGCCTTGGCGAATCTGGACTACGTTCCGCGCATCATTCGTTTCAAACAAGTCCACCCTGATCTGTTCTGGTGGACTGCGGCGATAACCGGCATAAACGCGGCGATCATCCTGCTCGCGGCTGTCGTTCTATGGAACTGCCCGCCTCGACCACTGATACCCGACAATCGACTTACGGTGCGGGTGAAGCAGATTGCGAAATTCTTGGTCGGCGCCACGACCTTCGGACTCGCTGCCTTCTGGGGAGCCCTAGCTGGCGCCATGATGCCTTCGCCTGAGAAGGGCGTCACGCACGATGAGATGAATCATCTTCTAGGCCAGATCGTGGGTGAGCCATTGAAGTTCATGACCATGCTGGCGTTAGTGGGAATGGTCCTAGCACTTTGTTTGGATCTCTACGTGGTGGGTCGAGAACGTCGAAAATCTATATTTAGAGGGCTACGCCCCGTGCTGGCGTGGCTTTGCACGCAACTGACATCACCGCGGGTGATCGGCACCGTGTCTTATCTGTCGCTGGCGATGATCACCTGGTGCGGCACGCTCCCACGCACCTAGTCGGCTTCAATGCCAATTCTGAATTTCCCCTAAATATGCATACGGCCTGACGGCGCCAGTGTAAGTATCACGGCAAATATGGTTCGTGGGGGATCTGAAATGGAAGGCGGCACAATGGAACGCGAGCGCAGGCTACAGGCAGGACATTGGTATCTGGTAGCCGATGAGCACGGGCAGGCCGATATCCGGGCTTACATGGATGACGGGTGGTATCCCCTCACCCCCGAGCCGAAGTACGCCGTATGTGAGATGAGCAGATCACACCACCCGGACAACGTTGACCCCATCGTTGATTCGGCCGATGATGTGGAAGTGCCCGAATCTGATCAGGCCATTATCGAGCACCACTATCCCATCGCTATTTCCGGTTCGCCCGTATCGAAACTGGTGTGGGTCTTCGCAGAGCGAATCTCAAGGGCAAACGGGGCCGATTGGGAAGACCTCGACAGCCGCGCAAACTACTTGGCGATCTCCACTGGTTTCATCAAGCAGGCGCAAGACAACACCAATCCGCCTACCCCGCCAATGCTAGGCGTCTTCCGGCCCAAGCGCTGGCCGATGAAAACTACGCCGCAGGAACCGGTTCCAGTTGGCTAGGCGTCGACCACGCCTTGAACACCTTTATGTGAGGCCCCTCGCGTTCCGTGGCCGCTCCGCCCGCACCGTGCGCACATCGCCAATGCGAACCATCTGGTGCCCCTGGGCGTCCCGGCCGCGCACCGGCACCCGCCCGCGTCTGATCCACCGCTCGATGGTCGACTGCGGCACGTGCTCATCAAGGCGGGGGAGTATCACGTCGACGAGTTCGCGCACGGTCGCGTTGCGGTCGTCGAGCTCGCTAAGGTTGCGTGCCAGCACGTCGGCCACCGAATGCGCGGTGTCGCACTGGGGGCACACGATTGAGCCGCTGTGGCTCGGTGCCATGAGTGCGTATCCGCACCGGGTTGAGTTGTCGCCCTTGCGGCCCCGCTCGGCAAGCACCTCGTCGGGTGCCGGGTCGGTGATGCATGGTCCGATGATCATGGGCTCGGGTGGGCGGTTCACCACGCGTGTAATTGACCGGTACACCTGCTCGATCTCGTCGCAGATCTCGGCGCCGTTCTCCTGCAACGCGATATTGGCCGCGTGCCGGTGCAGCCACTTGGCCATGCGCGCCGTCGTCGCGATCGAATGCGTCTCGTCGCCGCGCCTTCCTGCGTAGATGACGCGCCAGTTTTCCGCGGAAAACTGGTCGAGTGCGCGCGTCTCCGGGGCGCCGTCGCAGTCGTCGCACAGCGGTCCGGCCGCCGAGGTGGGCAACGTGACGAAGCATCGTCGACACGAGCCCGCCCGGGCCGGCGGTGCCGAATCGAGGCTGAACCGATCTGCCGGTCGCCGTGCATCCGATTCGACGACCATCGGCAGAGGCCTTGGACTCGTGCGGAACTCGGGCACCTCCAGCCCGCGCGTCTCGCACATGTCGCGGATGGTCGTCGACAGCGCGTTGCGGATTCGGTCGAGCTCGTCGCTGGCGCGTCCGTTGACCCGGCCGAGTGCCAGGGCATGCCACAGTGCCCCCTGGTGCCTGTCCCGGTGGTCCCTCGCGGTCGGGGTGGTGTCCTTGTCGCGCGGGAACGGTTCGACGTGGCTCACGAGCGTGTCGTCGCCGTGCAGTACGTCGCGGCGCTATTTCGATCCGACTGAAGCAAGAGCTGGTTGCGTTGGGTCTATCGGTGAACAGGGCGGCCAAAGAGCTTGGTGTAAGCCAACCTTGGCTGTCACGCCGAACCCTCGGTGGCGTCCGATGGAAGGTGGAGGAGGTAGACGACATCTGCGACAAGCTCGGTCTTGATGCCAACTACACCCTCACCGGTTACCGCTCACTGCCTGACGGCGGTGACGACGGCGGTGCTGCTGGTGCCCCCACCAGGGCTCGAACCTGGGACCTGCGGATTAAAAGTCCGTAGCTCTACCAACTGAGCTATAGGGGCGTGCCGAGACAGGATACTGGTCGAGTGTGCGCGCGAGCACCGAGGTTATCCGGTTTGGGTTCTGAGGCAGTTGTGCCCTAAGCTGGGCGAGCTCCCAACGCGACACGCGTTGTGGGTACCCCGGAGAGATTCGGAACGGGCCCCCATCGTCTAGTGGCCTAGGACGCCGCCCTTTCACGGCGGTAGCACGGGTTCGAATCCCGTTGGGGGTACGCAACCAGTCATACTGGGAGCAGAGTAAGGCCCTGTGGCGCAGTTGGTTAGCGCGCCGCCCTGTCACGGCGGAGGTCGCGGGTTCGAGTCCCGTCAGGGTCGCCAGTACGGCGAGGCAGTAAGTAGTTGGGTCTGCCGTCCGGCCAGGTAGCTCAGTTGGTACGAGCGTCCGCCTGAAAAGCGGAAGGTCGCCGGTTCGATCCCGGCCCTGGCCACCATAAAACCACCTGATAGCGGGTGGTTTTTCTCGTTTCTGGGGCGGGTGCTCGGAAGCGTAAATCTGGCCATCTGGCAGCTACGCGTCGATCGGGAAGTAAGGAACGGCTGAGGCTGTAACTCACGTGAGGCGCCATGCGTCGGTTTCCGAGACCACTGAAACGCCAGCTCGGGCCGGATGCTTCGATTCCGGGGAAACCGCGTCGAGCTCAAGACGAATTGCGCGCTCCCCGAAAACGCTTCTCCTTGTGATCGGTAGCACGCGTCATGGGACAGTGTGGATAGAGAAGAGAAGGGACGTTACGCACCCCGCGGACGGCGGTGAGCACTGGTCGGGACGACACAGAACCGCACCACACTATGGCGATCCCTGACCTGACGGGAAGGGCGGACACATGCCGCAGCACAGCCCGGGGATGGCGACCCCCAGCGATCACTCAGTGATATGGGCGAGCGCGAGCGCATCGATGCCGACCACCCTCGATCGCCCTCACGACGTTCCGCGTCCGGAGTCGGTCGACGAAATTAGCCGATGGGCCGGCAGCGAGGATCTGCGGCGCACCGAGCTCGTGTATGCGCCCGTGTTCTGGGTGTTCCTTCCCCTCGCTGTCATCGGTTTCCTGATCTACCAGATGATCACCGACCCGACGGGTGCTGGCCGGAGCATCACGGCAAATGGTGCGAGCCGTGATACGTGGCTGGCTTGGGTGCCGCGGCTCGCATGGATCGGCGTCACCGTATGGCTGCTCATCGCCGTCGCGGTTCTGCTGCTGCGGCTCAGTGCGCTGAGGGATCTGCGTGTCGAGAACGCGTGGGTCTACGGGCATGGCGTCGCGCACTCGATCCATCGCGCCTGCATCGACCACGACGACGGTGAGGCTCGCTGGGCGACGTACATCGCCCTCGACCACCGCCTCGATGACGGACAGGCTGCGACGATTCACGCCGCGTTCGAGCTGTGGCTCTTTCAGGCAGGACTGCCTCCTTCGGGCTCCAAGCCGATCTCCTCGGAGACGCTGTTCGGTCCGCAGGCCAAGGGTGGGTACTTCATCCTGCACCTCCCCGTCTCGACGATCGCCGGAGACACCACCGAGCACCAGTGGATGCTCATCACCCAACCGCAAGAGTACGAGCGCGACGTGATCGTCACACCTGTGCCGGTACCGAAGAAACTCGCGAGGATCCGCCGCAGGCTCCACCGGAAGACAGAACGACGGAGTACGTCATGAGCAGCTTCCGGATTATCACGCTGCGAAGTGTGTTCGGGACCGATCAGCAGACCAGGCAGTGGATGGCGCGGGCACGGACTGTCGAGACCCGAACGGAGATCCGGCGCTGGGCGAGATGGGAGTCCGTCAGCTTCTGGTTGCTGCTGCTCGGCGGCATCTGCGTCTTCGCCGCCCCGGTTCTCGGTCTCGCCTCAGGTATTTGGAGCGCGTTCGACGATCAGGCCCCGCCGTGGCTGTGGTTCCTGTTTGCTCCGCTCGGCGCCGCATTCATCCTGCTGCTCGCAGGTGCCTGGTCCGGGTCGTATGCGAGTGACCGGCGGTTGACGGCGCTCTACGCCGACGGACAGTCGACGGTCGGGCGTGTCGACGAAGTCATCACCCACCCGGGCGGTGGGGACGAGCAGACCACCTACGAGTTGCTCATCGGCGCAGAGCTCCCCGACGGGACATTGTTGCGCCGCAGGCTCGACTGGGGCGAGGACAACACCAGCTGGCCCATCCCCCGAAGATGGGTAGGCAGATCGATCCGGTTCCGCCACAACACCCTCGATCCCGACGATCTGCGGGACGTGCGCTTCGACGGCTGGCCGGACCGGAACGGGAGCCGGTCATGAGCAGACTCCGGCTCTTCTCTCGGACGTGGGATCGGCCCACGAAGGACCAGCACGCCGAGCACTGGGCGAGCCTCGCGAAGACCCCGGAGACCCGCGCCCGGATCCGCCGCCTGTCCCGGATCGAAAACATCACCATCTGGCCCATGGTGGTCGGCGGCCTCCTGCTCCTGCTCATGCTCCCGGTGACCCTCGGGAGCATGATCTGGTTCTGGATCACACGCACCGTTTACCCCGAGATCCTGTTCTGGGGCTTCCCGATCGCGACCGGCGTCGTAGTGCTGGGGGCGATCCCGTATGGCATCGCCAGCGCTCTGCTGGGCAGGGCCCAGTACGCCGACGCGGACAGCGCGATCGGTGTCGTCGAGGGCGTGACGAGCTGGGAGGAGCGGGACGGCGAGGGCGACCTCGTTACCGTCTACCGCGTCCGTGTGACCGCCTGGCCCTCCGACGAGCTCACGCTGCACCGGCACCTCGACGGCGGCAGGAGCGATCACGGCGGCCCGGACGAGACCTGGATCGGGCGCAGGATCCGCATCCTGCACAACACGGTCGACCCCGACGATCTGTACGACGTGCGCTTCGATGGCTGGCCGGACCGCGAGACGAAGGGGTGGTGACGATGAGCCGAGTAGATGAGATCGCAGTGCAGCCCTGGCCGGGCAATCCGGCCACGGCGTGGGCCGCCGTGGAAGAGCGCGCGCGGACGCACCGTCTCTCCGACCGGCCTGAGGCGATCCCCCGTATGGACGATCTCGGCACCCGGCTGCAGAAGATGAGCGGTCTGATGAACCAGGTTGCCGGGGTCGGGCTGCTCATCGTCACGGCGATAAGCGTGATGATGCTGCTTCGGTCGCTCTCGGGCGAGCCGGAGGACTGGCTCGTCGTCGGAATGGCGGCGTTGGTAGCCGCAGTGATGGTGCCGCTCGGTGTCTTCTTGCTGCTGTACCCGCGCCGGTCTTGGGGGCCGACCGCGTGGGTCGTGGATTCCGCGATGCTGTGCGAGGCGCACCCGTACCGGCTGCGGCTGCGCAAGCACCCGTCGAGCGCCGCCGTCGCGACGATCCTGCTCGGCGGCGGAGGCATCGAAGGCGAGACCGTTCGGATGGACGGCGAGAAAGCGATGCGCATCGTCAGCGCCTGCGAACAGTGGGCGACCCAGCTCGAGCAGGATCCGTCGGCCTATGCCGAGTTCTGGCGGCGATGGAAGCGGGAGGACCCGGAGGTGCTCCCCACCGAGCTGCTCTTCGGCCCGGACGCGAAGGGCGGCTTCATCACCTGCGTGGACCGCCACCACCGCTGGTTCCTCGCGATCCCCCGCCGCCGTAAGGCTCGGCTGGGCAACCCCTGGCACCATGCGCACGCCCTGCCCGTGTGGTGGACCACCGAGCACGCCGACTCGATCGGCATCGACTGGGACTCGATGAGGAGCGGATCATGAGCAATCATTCACCCGGCCAACGGTCAGCTCGGTCTGTGCTCAGACGGATCGGGAAGGGCATCGCCAGCGAGTTCACCCCTCCGCCGAAGCCGCGCCCTGCCCCGCTCCGCAAAGAGCTCCTTGAGGGGCGAGAGACCGTTGGCGTCATCCGCTACGCCGTGTCGAACGACTCCCCCGAGGGTGGGCCGACAGACGACGACCTCGTCATTCACATCGACGTGAGTGTCGACGGTAAGCATGTGACGTTGCCTCGGACGGTCCGGTCCCCGCTGCTCGGCCCGTCCGCGGGCCGCAGGCTCATCGGGAAGGAAGTCGTCATCCGCCACACGACGCTCGATCCGACCTACGACAGCGACGTGCTCGTCGTCCAATGGCCGGCGGAGCTCGACGGAGAGCTGGCACCGTTCCGGCCGCACGGTCCTGGGACGCTTGGCTACCGGATCTGGGGCGTTCTCGCGAGCCTGTGCTTCATGATCGGCTGGGGCGGGGTCATGCTCGTCGTCCCGACGGCATGCTGGCTTCTCATCGGCATGCTCCTCCTCGGAAATCATCCGTTCGACGGCTTCCCTGGCTGGACGAACCCCGCGGTGCTGTTCCCGGCCAGCATCGTCGCGATCCCGCTCGGTTTCTGGTTATACGCTGCATGCGCTTACCGCAGGGACCGGGCGCAAGCACGGATCGAAGAGATGTCGTCATGAGCAAGTGCGGATCAGTGTTCGACCGGGTCACGATGCGGCTGCTGGGCATCGGGTACGGGCCCGACATGCCGTTCCACCGCTACGACCGAGTGATGCCGACGATCGTCATCGCCTGCGTCATCGGGGTCGTTGGGCTCGCCGTCCTCTTGGTAGCGCTGGGGCCGGTGTTCATGTGGGCTTTCATCGGACTCCTCGTGCTCTTCTCTGCCATCGTGATCCTGCGCGCAGTGCTTCTCAGCCCGAAATCTCTCGACACCCTGCCGGCCATCGACCGGACCCCGCGCGTTGCGACGGTCTCGGCGAACGAGGGCACCGACTCAGTGACCGGTTGGCCCGGCCTGTACGTGACCTATCAGGGCAGGGGTGGCAAACAATACGAAGTGCATCTCGCCGATGACGTCGATGAATCCTGGCTCGATCGCTTCCCCATCGGGAGCACCTGGCAGGTGTACGCGTTCCGCGATACAGCGCTCGCGGACACCGTGGTGTTCCTGACGGAGGCCCACGATGAGGTGCTGCGCTCGGGCATCTACCTCTGGCTCGGGGTCCGGGGCGAAGTGCACACCGGTCGGTTCCGGAAACCTCGCCCGGGATCGACATTCTTCAGCCAGGATTCCAAGTGGAGGATCGAGTCGTGACCGGCGCAGCAGACAGCCGCCGGCTAGGTCCGGTGAACGGTTCGCGCGGCTCGATCTGGACCGACGGTCGAACATGGATCGGACTGTTCCTGACCAGCTCGGTCCTGCTGAGCTGGGGCATCTTGTCCTTGCCGCTCGACGGGACTGTCCGCGGCGTGATGCTGTTCTTCGCCATTCTCGTGGTCGCGATCGCGTGCGGCGTCGGGTGGCTCCAGGCGATGTCGAGCACACCACTGCCCGCGCTGGACCACACCCCCGGGTGGCGCGCGTGCGCGAGATCCGCGAATGGGACCAACCTGACACCACAGCGGAAGCAAAAACGAAGAAGGTCATCGTCGACTACGACGGAGCCGACGGGAAGACACACACAGCCTGGCTGGGCGATCTCATCAACGAGGCGTCGATCGACCAGTTCACACCCGAGAGCAGCTGGCACGTGTACGCCTTCGCCGATCCGGAGCTGGCCGACACCATGGTTCTGCTCACCGAAGCACACGACGACGTGCGACGCAGCGGCTACCTGATCACCGGCCTCCACGGCAACACCGAGTTCACAAGCCTCCAACAACCCGCAGCAGGGTCGCCGTTCCTAAACGGGAAGCGCAGGTTCGTCTCGTGAACCGCGACGCCACAGCGTGGATGGCCCTGGCGCGGACGCCCGAGACCCGGGCGCGGATCCGCCGGTGGGTGTTCCTCAAGCGCGTCTTCTTCGGGCTGGCCTGCCTCGGGTTGACGGGGTTCGTGATCACCGTCGTCGTGGCTGCGATCCGCGAAGTCCTCGGGAAGCCGGACCCGTGGTGGGTCTTCCTCGCAGCCTTCGCAGTACTCGTGGTTTCGATCCTCCCGTGGTGCCTGGCCTCGTTCAGGCTTGACGTCGCACGGTATGCCGACGGTGACGAAACCGTCGGCACTATCACCAAGATCGTTGTCGATGAACACACGGATCCAGAGGCACTGCCCGCATACGACATCACGATCGCGGCCAGGCTTCCGAATGGGGGCATCCGTCGCACCTGCCGGGTGTCTGAGCGCACGGCGCCGGAGCTTGGACAGATGGTCCGGTTCCGTCACAACACCGGCGACCCGGACGACCTGAAGGATGTGTTGTTCCTCGGGTTCGTCGATGCACCAGATCCCGCAGAAGGCCCAGTGACATGAGTCGCGCAAAGAACTTCCTCGGCGCTCTGTTCGGGTGGCGACACCGCCGCGCCGAGCGTGCTCGGAGTATCCGGCTCACCGGGCCGCGGGTGCGGGCGAAGGTGGTCGAGGTGAAGCGCTCGAAGGGCAGCAACGTCCACGCGTACTACGACGTCATCCTGCGCTTCACCGACTCCCAAGGTATCGAGCACGATCACAAGGCCATGACGCGCACCCACAAGCCCTACGTCGGCAGCAAGCACTGGATCCGCTACGACCCAAAGAAACCGAACCGAAAGTCCACCTGGTTCGTCGACTGGGAACGGCGGCGGTGAGTAGACAGAGCGCGGCCCCCAGGGGCGCGGGAGATCGTGCGTCCGTCACGGGGACGGCACCGCTCATCCTGGGCGCACTGTTGTTCACGGGGATGCTTGCCCTCGGTGCGACGACCGGCAACGTCCCCGCGGAGAACAAGGCGCTCTTGTTCGCGCCGGTGTTCTACTCGCTGACCGTGATGGGCGGGCTCATCGCTTCTTTCCCCGGGTTCAGCATCCTCGAGACCGTCCTGCGCCGCCGGCACGATCCCGAGCAAGGGTGGACTCGCGCGGCGCTGACGATCCTGGTGTTGATCTCCGCTCTCTTCGTCGTCGCGTGCATGTTCGCGCTACCCGTGGTCGCACTCGGGATCGCCGCGAACGGGCTTGGAGTGGGTATCGCCCTGCTCTGGTCGGCGCGTGGTCCGCGTGACGGCTCTGGTGCGTTCTGGGCGTTGCTGTGGGTGTCGCTCGCACTGGCAGCCGTCGCCGCGGCATGGACCACAGTCGCCATCCTCGGTGCGCTCAGTTGAGGCGCGAAGGCCGGGTGCACCCGCGTCGATATCGTGGCGTGTATGGGTGATGGGCAGGAACCAGCGGACGTGGAAGCGACTGCGGTGCCGTGGCCACCGCGCCGCCGCCGGACGTTCGGTGTTCTCAGCGGGGTGGTGGTGCTGGCACTTTTCGTATTCGTTCCCGGCCCCGTCTCGGGGATCCTCAAGGCGAACAACGCCCGTCAGCTGGTTGACGACGTCTCCACCGGACGCGCAAAACTGCTCGCCAAACAGGACGAGTTCCGGCCACCGCTCGCGAGCTTAGGAAACCCGGCGCGCTCATGGACTCAGGTCTCGTGTTGGATGTCCCCGCGCTACAGCGACGGCGACGGTGAGCAGGACGTGGTCATGTTCTACTGGCAACAATGCGCGCTCCTGGCCTACGAGATCTACGCGCTGCCGCCCGATGCCGATGACGCAGCGCAGGTCGCACAGCGCCTCCGTGGCCACTCTGCGGGTGAACCCTCCTGTGCCGAGCCACTCTTCGACGTGCTGACCCCCGACGTCGGTGCCAGCAGGATCGACGAGTTTGCGACAGGTCTCTGGTGGATGAATCCCGAAGGAGTACCGCCGTCTCATCAGCCGGACCGCTGCACGATGCCCACCCCGGACGACCCCGACACTGCACACACGCAAATAGGTATCGATGCCCGATTGGGCGCGGACGCCTACGTCGTCTACCAGGTCCGATCGCCAGTCAGCATGGTCGATGTGGGCTGCGACCGGCGACTGTCCTGGCTCGCGCCCTGCCGGGGAGAACCGGAGGGCTTCCCAACGCTGTGAACCGAGCAACGCGCTACAGCAGCTGCTCCGGCAGCGGGCCGCAGACGTCGACGAACGGACCCATCACCAGTTCGAAGACTCGGGCGTCGACGTCGTTGGGGGCGAGGTCGCGCATCAGGGCCGCGACGCCGAGTGTCCAGAACGGCCCGCGATCGATACCGCGGCCCTGCGGGGCGACATCATGCAGATGCGACAGGAACGCCCCGACCTGCTTGCGTAGATCGTCGGGGATGCTCGGGCCCCAGGAGTACAGCTCGGCTTCTGCTCGAACCCAGGCGTTTCCGTCACGGCGGATGTGATCGAGGATGGCCTGGGCCTCGGGCGTCGTCAGCAGGCCGAGCCGGTAGCAGACGGCGTCCCAGGCCGGGTGCGCCGCCGACGCGGTCGGTGTCATCAGGTTGGCCAGTTCGGCGGCGGAGGGCGGCGGGTACAGTGCCGCCAAGGCGCTCGTGCGCAGGTCCCGGGCGTCTCGGATCGCCTGCAGATCATCTGGCACGAGCGGCAGATCCGGGCCGCACGGTGGTTCGAGCAGGATCACGCGTTTCGGATCGGCCCCGTCGATGATCACTGGGGCGTGCCAGCGGATGACCAGTCCGGTGAAGCTCTCTGGATCCGTGCCGCTGCGCAGTTCCGCTCGGAAGGAGGCTCGGCCCGGCGGCTGGACCTCGATGATCGCCGCGTCGTGATCAACTTGGAGCACGAGCGCACGCGCGTAGACGGGTTCGGCGAGGTCCGGGACACCGACGTCCGCCGACGCCGCGTCTCCGGTGGACGGCCGCTCCCGCCCGCGCAGTCGGTCTATCCAGCCCATGCGCTTCTCACCCCTGTGCCTGGTCGACGGGGATCACGAGCGCATTGCGCATCGGGTATGCCGGGGCCTCGGGTTCTCGCCAGTCGAGCAGCAGCGCCCACCGTGAACGCTTGGCGGTCCCGCGGACGAGGTATCCACCGGAGGCCTCGGGGCCGAAGATCTCGTCAGATGCGAAGGCGTTGATGATGCGCCGCCGGAACCCCGAGTTCCACGCATTCTTGGCGGCGGAGTCGGCTTCCTTGTCGGCTTCGAGGCGGGCCAGCCAGATCCGGAATGCGGTCGCGATCCTCGACACCTGCTCATCCGGGGTGCGTGCGTCGATAGCGACCGAGGTCAGGCACCACCCATCGCCGTCACCGATGTGAAAGCTCGTCGGATAGATCTCACACAGCACACCGCGCGCGGGTGGGAAACCCTGGCGCTCTTCATACTTGCGCCACTGCCGGTGCCCGAGCCACAGCGCCGGCCCAACGATCAGCAGAACGACGCCGGCGAACCACTGCACACCAGCGGAGGTGCTGCGCCCGCTCAGCGGGAACACCCCGACCAGCAGGCCACCGACGAGAATCGCACCAACTACGGTGAACACCAGGGCGACCGCCGGCACGAACACCCGCTGCCCGCGCACGTCAGCCGCAATCTCCTCCAACGGCCTGATCGACGGCCGCTCGCCATACCGTGACTTCGCCGCTGGGGCAGCGACTGCCTGCGCCCATGCGGACACGGGATCGGCGGGCCAGGGCCGAAGCTCAGTCGGACTCACCCGGTGCCTCGCTGATGTTCGCGGATGCTGTCGAACAGTGCGTCCTCCAGGTCGTCGGGGTCCAGAGTGGTGTGCCGGAAGCGCAGCGTCTGCCCGATCCGTGGGCGGGGGTGGTCCCCACCCACGGTGCAGTGCCTTCGGATGGCCGGCCCGCCCTCCACTGCCACGGACACGGACACGGACACGGACACGGACACGGTGAGCATGAAGTAGCGCGAGACGCTGCCGTCGTCGTTGGTACGACGCACCTCGGTGACCTCTTCGATCGGCGCTTCGGAAACATGCGCGTTGGTGAACCACGCGCGGTACCGCTTGTGCCCGCAGTAGAGGCCGCCGAGGATGCCCGCCGGGATCAGGACGAAGACCGCGACGGCGGTTGCGACCCACAGCTGTTCTGGGCTGGAGCTGAACGCGCTCGCGATGGCTCCGAGCAGACCGGTCACCGCCAGAACCAGGCACGTGATCGCCCCGACGCCCCACCAGCGGTAGGCGCGGCCGGGCGGGGTCGACGCGGACTCGTGGGCGCTCACGAGCCAGGCCCCAACGACGCGTTGCGCTCCTCACGCCCGACGAACGCGTCGTCGAGGTCATCCGGGTCGAGGGTGCGGTGACGGAACCGGACCTGGTTCCCGACCCAGCCGAGCGGATCAGGATCCCCGCCGATGTCGATCCGCCGGTGGATCGACACCCCGTGTGCGAGTTCCGCATCGATCAGCAGCTGGTACTTCGATGCCCCGTCTCCGAACTGGCTTTCCAGCACGTCGCGGACCGTGCCCACGGCGGTGGGGGCTCCCGCGAAGAGAGCCACGCGGTGCTTGTCCCAGGCGATCCTGAGCAGGCACCCGCTCACCAAGGTGGCGGCGAACCCCGCGATCCACACCCAGTGCGGGGAGGTGCCGAGCACACTGGCGATGCAGAACACGACCCCTGCCAACGTGAGGAACGCGAACAGCGACCGTGCGAGGTTCCAACGCCGGACGCGGTGATCGACCGACACGTCACTCAGACCATCCACGGCGCTCCCCTCATCCCTCGCTTCCCGACGATGTCACCCACCATATCCAGCGATCAGGCGGGCGATGTTCAGCTGCTGGGCGGCCGAAGAAGGGCCCCGTCGACGGGGCGCGGATCCTGACACCTGGGCTCCCACGGCTTGGGTTACGTGCTGTAGACCGCTCCGAGTCCGGCCGTCGCGTCGAGGAGGGACGGGCACCAGCGGTCACGGATCGACATGGAATCACTGTGGGGCGCGTGGCGGGCGGGCCGCAGGCCGTCGAAAACCGGTTGTGGCGCCCCCGCCTACGACGCACCCTAGAGGGCATGGAGGTCACGTTCGTCAAGCGCCGGAACGGGTACGACGTGCGGATCCGCCGGGAGAGGGGCCCCGAGCTCACGCCGCGCGGCGGGCCGGGTGGCCGTCCACCCGTGCCGCACGACGCGGCGCACCTCATCGTCGAGCAGGAGGCGCGGCTGCGCGGCGGCGTGTTCGGGCGCCTCGCCGACGCCAACGGCCTCGACGGGCTCTTCTGGCCCGCCGATCCGGCGGAGCGGCGGAAGGCGTCCCGGCGAAACCGCAAGCCCACGGCGGCGCAGGCGGCGGACATGGCACGGTCGGAGTACCTCGCGTCGCTGACGGCGGCGCTGTGGGAGGTCGAGCGCGGCCACCGGCAGGCCGCTGGCCCGTGGCCCGGGCCAGCGGCCGAGGTCTACGTCGAACCCGCTCTCCTGGACCGGATCTTCGCCCGCTACGACGACTTCGCACCGCGCTGGGCGGAACTCCCCGACGGCGGAGAGCTCACGTTGCTCTGGCGCTGAACCGTGGCCATATGGAGCACACGCACACGCAACGAACGGCGGCACCCTACCGAGTTCGTTCGCATCGGTCTCCGGGAACACGGCGATGATCCGGTCGCGATACTCCACCCACTATTACTTGGCTTTTCACGAGATCGACTCTCCCTCAGAAGACGAGAAGTTCTATCAAGCCGCCGAGCGGCTCCTTCTGCGCATCAACGGCCTTGGGCGCGTTGAAAATCAGAACTTTCGTCCGGTAGCGCTGAGCGACGAGTACACGACGTCCGACGGTCGGCGGCACACGGTCCTCCGACCCGCACCGGCTCAGATCCGTGTGAATGTTGGGCGACCGACAGTTACGGTCGCGAGACCAGACGGCACGGTAGTTCCCGATCCGCCATCTCCCTGGCCGGACCGTTTCGCAGCGGCGGCGTCGAATCCAGATCTCGCCGAGGCGCTGGAAGTTCTGGGTAAGCCAGAGAATGTCTGGTGGTCAGATCTGTATTGGGTCTTCGAGATCATCACCGACGTGATTGGTGGCCGGAGTAAGATCTATGACGAATTAGATTGGGCCACAAAGACACAAGTGGATTCATTCATTGCCTCGGCGCAACGGGTGCGGCATGCCAGGTCGACAGCGGTACCCCCTCGCGAGCCTCTTACCGAGGCGCATGATCTGGTGAGCGCCCTTGTAGCCAAGTGGGCGGCGATGCTCGCCGCCAAGGGGTGAATAAGTGTGGCAACCACCCTGGGGTCTTACAGGCCATATCCCTCAGCGGCGACTGCAGCTTTCGATGCGACGTGTGATCGCATCGTGGATGGCGGGGAGATCCACCGCCCGGCTTTCATCACCCACGAGCGTTCGTCTCTCGCCGCACACCATATTCGCTGTGAAAGCGTTTGCGCCACAACACCATATGCCGCTTCACTGGAGCCCCCTTGGGGCGACGCTCTCCCATTCGCCCGGATAGGTGAACGTCACCATCGCTGGGATGCGGCCCGATTCGACTAACGGGCTGTAGTCGAGCTCGGCGAAACTGCGGCAGGTTGCAGAACGGGACTTACGCGACCACTTTCGTGATGACCCGCCCGGTTGAGCCGGGTGCAATGTCCGTAAGGCTCCGTCGCGACACAGTCACGACGGCACGGGGATCAAGCTGGGATGCCTTGGCGAGGAGGTGGGGCAGCGGCGTAGAGCTCGGTTTCGGTCTGTGGAGGCCGGTCGAGCCAGCCGAGATCGACCGGGTTTGGTGCAGCTCGGACAAGCTCTCCGTCACAGCGTCGTCGGCAACGTAGCTACGCCCAATTCCTCAGCTCCAACTGCATCACGGCTGTTGTCCCGAAAACTGCTTCGGCGTTGTTTTCGTAGGCGGGCTCTCGAAGTGGCCGCATTTGGTCGCTGGCGCGGGCAGGTGGTGATCGGCGACTGGGCACTTGGGTGCAGCGGCGGTCGGCCACATTTGAGGTTGCGGCTATCTTTTCCCCACGCCCGCAGCTTTCGTCATCAGTCACACTCAACGCCTGAACTCGGTCGAATATCGCCCTGGAGTGCAGAAACGGGCGGGTCAACGAAGGACGCCTTCTATAGTTTGCCATACCGTGTAGGTGTGCTGGTATTGCTGGTATAGTCTAGTCGCTGACAGGTTGGTATCAATACGGCTCAAGGGGGGCTCGTGGGCGGCGAAACCGGCAGTCGGGGCGTACCGCATCGGCTGATGACGGTGATCAACTGCCGTACGCGACCTGCTTCCAGCGAATCTTCGGGCGTCCACTACAGCCGACGCATGCCTAGGCGGTTCCATCTCAGATCGGTTTTGTTGGCGGCCGTGACAGCGGTTGCTGGGTTTGCGTTATCTAGCGCGAGTGCAGCTGGAGCAGACCCCAATCAGCCTGGGCCTCCTGCTCCGGCTCCGCCGCCGTTGGCGGTGCCGCAGCCCGATAATTTGCCGCGTGCGGTGAGTATTGGTGGGGCACAGGCTAAGACGAATGTGCCGCAAGGGATGGGGTCAGGAACAGGGCGACCTCTTGCGGAGGCGCGCCAGCGTGGTGTGGTGGCCGTTCCGCCAATCGCTACCGACGGGGTACATGCCGCGACCGCTTGGCCAGGCAAGCAAGTCGTCATCCATCTACCCAACGAACGGGCCTTGACGGCTGCCAATTGGGGTGAGGGCGGTGCGGCCGCATACGGATCAGGCCCGGTGGATTATGTGGTGCTCCCCGATGCCGGCGGGGGCGCCGATATTCGCATGATTCGCAAGACCTTCATCTCGCCGAGTGACTTCACGTTGGGCGTCCGCTATCCGGAGGGCACTCATCTGCGCCAAGCCGCGCAAGCGGTGGTTGTTGAGACCGATGCAGCCCCCGGACATTCGGCAGCGATTATCGGGGCGCTGAGCATCCCTGATGCAAAAGACGGTGCCGGTAACCCGATCCCGGTCACACCGTTGGTCGGGGGAAGTTATCTGTATCAGCAATCGGATGTGAATCTGAACGTCGGCGATGTCGGATTGCTCAATTTTCCCGTCACCATCACCGTGGCCTACCGGCCATCTACCGGTGTTCCGGCGGTCGCTCAAGGCGATCCCGCGCCTAAAGCACCAGCGGGCAGTGCGGCCGGGCGGTGTGTGTCTGGGCCGCCACAATTCGCCGGCGGCGGGGACGACGGAACCCCTGGCGGGGCCGCTGATTTCGCGCCGTCGTGTGCCCGGCTGGCTGCGTGCATGAGCGCTGCCCCCGCCCACACCAGCGCCCTAACGTGTGAGAACACGTTTATGGCCGACCTGACGAATACCTGCGTGGCCGCGTTCGGCCACGACGGCGGTGACTACGAGGGCTGCCTGGCCACCGCCAACGGGCATGTGCGGTGGGCCAAAGAAAACCTGGCACCCGGCCAGCCCGCCGCAGCAGCGGGCGGAGCTTGACATGCCTACGGCACAACATCTTTCACAGCACGTTCTCCGGGGAAAGAAGGTTAACCGATGACCGACACCGATCGCCCTGATGGCGATGATGCGCCCACGCAAACCCTGCCCGCCGCAGCCCCATTGTCCGCGCCGGAGTTGACGGGCTTTCCTGCCGGGATCGTCGGGGCCGCGCTGACGGTGCTCGGGGTGTGGGGTCTACATGTGCTCACCCGCGGTGATGGTGTGGCAGGTGTCCTCGGCTGGGTGATCCTGCTGTGCTTGGCCTTTAGCGCCTTGGGTAAAGGCATCACCTTGCTACGTCGCGCCCTGGCCCCGCTGTCGGCGGTGTGGTCGGCATCGGTCGACGGTGTGCCACCGCTGCTACGAGCCGCGGCGGGGATCATTGTCGGTGCGGCCGGTATCTGGTGGGTGATGCGCGGACACGCCAGCGGATGGTGGGCACAGATAACCGGCGGTGACTCCGGCAGCGGGCTGGGGTGGTCGCTGCCCTCACAGCTCGTGCAAGTGGCGATCATGGTGGTCGCCGGAGCGCTGCTGTTCGGCGGCGCCAAGGTCTTGGGCAAGCTTATCTTCGCCAACTCCGGTACCCGCCAACAGCCCTCACCCAACCACGACGGTGGCCAGCGTTGGCGGCAGTGGTGGGCCAGCCACCCTGGCCTGGGTTTGACGCTGCTGGCTGGCGGCGGCGCTCTGGTGTTCCTGTCCGGGTATGTAGTTCCGCGGGTGTCGTCATGGTTGACCGGCGATGACCCGATGGCGGCCCTGGCGGCGATCACCGCGATCCTGGCTCTGGCGCTGCTGGCCAACACGTGGTGGTGGCGGGCGCTGTCGGGCTGGTGGGCGTGGGCTCACACCCCCAACGGCCCCGGCGGGCCCACCCCGATCGGGCAGATCTATGCCGGCGCCGGGGTGTTGGCATTGATCGCGTTCTCGGCCACCGCCTTCGGTCTGGCCACCTTCTCCTCTTACCTGCCCCAGAACGCCGCTACAGCTTCGGCTGATCCGTGTGGGGATCGTTGTGGTGGGGGTGGCAATGGGCAAGGTTCCTATGGTCCAGATACCGGTAACTTCCAGCCTCCGCAGATGCCCGGTCAGCAGCCCGACTATCAAGGCGGGATCAATCAGCCGCCGCTAGACCAAAACTCGGGGATCTCGATTTACAACGAAAGCCCTGGCCAGGGCGGTCAGCAGATTCCGCAACAAAACATGGGCCCGCAGACCTCTGGCCAGCGCGCCGCACACGGAGAACCGTTGCCCAACTACGGGCCCTGGCAACCCGACGCACAACCTCCCGCCCAAGCACCCGTACAACAGGCACCCGTTCAGCAGGCTCCTCAAGCTCCGCAGCAGCCCGCACAAGCACCACAAAATCCTGCCGGCCAGCAGCCGGCGCAGCAGGCACCGCAACAACCAGCCGGGCAGCAACCGGCACAACAGAATCCGCCGCAACAGGGCCAGCCTGGCCAGCAGCAGCCACAGAATCCTGTCAACCAGCAGACCCCGCAACAGCAGCCGCAGAAAGAGCCGGACACACCGAAGAAGAATCCGATGGATCCCACGGATCTCGCGACGGCGGCCACACGCCGCGGTTCACAACAAGCCGGGCAGCAAGCCGCCCAGCAGGCTGGACAACAAGGCGCCCAACAAGCGGCCCAGCAGACCACCCAGGGGACACAGCAGGCGACCCAGCAGGGCACACAAAAGCCGGTCGAATCCGGCGAACAGTTCCCCGCCGACTTCCACATGGGCCAGCTCGGTGACGGCCTGAGCAAAACCGGGAAGTACGCCAATACAGGTACCCACTGGGCTCCCGACGCGAAAGTCTCGACCATGTCGAAAAGCACGGCCCAAAACCTTCTGCGGGCCGGAGAAAAGTTCACTTGGCTGGGGCGTGGGATGGAAGTCGCCAAAGCTGGTGTCGACTTGGCCAATGGTGCGCCGGTACCGGAAACGGTCGGTAGCACTGTGGGTTCGCTTGCCGGCGCGTGGGCCGGGGCCGAGGGCGGTGCCATCATCGGGGCCTCGATCGGATCATTCTTCCCCGGCCCCGGCACCGTGATCGGGGGTGCAGTAGGCGGGGTGATCGGCGGGTTCGTCGGCAGCGGCCTAGGCTCCGAAGTAGGAAAAGCGGCCGGCGGGGCTGTCCGCGCAGCTGGTTCTGCACTCTCCAAAGCTGGCGGCGCCGTCGCATCCTTCTTCGGCAGCTTGTAACTGAAAGAAACGAGAAACCATGCTCACAGTAGCCGCAGTAATAATCGGCTTTCTCGGATTAGCAATCACGCTCGTCCTCATCCAGCTCCCGGAACGCGTTTCATCTATTCAGCTATCGGCACTGGCGACCGGAGCGATGGCGTTCCTGGCGCTGACAACCTTCGGGCTATATACGCTGTCGGACTCACAGGCGCTGAAGACCGGCGCTGTATGCGGCGCTGTTGTCATCTTGCTGAATATCGCTACCGTGGTACGGCGGCGACACGACACAGCATCACCGGGTAGTAGCTCATGACCGCAGATGGAGTGCTAAAAGGGCTGTTCTACCTCGTTCT
Organism: Mycobacteroides abscessus ATCC 19977; assembly: GCF_000069185.1. Lineage (NCBI taxonomy): Bacteria > Bacillati > Actinomycetota > Actinomycetes > Mycobacteriales > Mycobacteriaceae > Mycobacteroides > Mycobacteroides abscessus. Next base: position 795,764 of record NC_010397.1, read on the forward strand.
GATACTGAACTACATAGTCCTGGTATCACCCGTATTTAGCTCTAGAAAAGACGCCTATAAGGAGATGTCAACTGCCCGGTCCTGGCTGGCACCCGCAGCGGCGGCGGCGCTGTTTCTCTTCGTATCGCCAAATCTCGCAATCGCTTTCGGATGTATTTTGTTGTTCTTGTCAGCCCGATTTCTTTTTGTTCTCCGGTATACGCCACTAGGAAATAAAACGTTCGACCGGATTACCCTGCCGTTGCGTCGGCGCCTGCGCAGGAGCCGCAATAAGCACGACAAGTATTGACGAGCCAGTAATCGTTGAGCGGAAAGAGGTTCTGCTGTGAAAAGCTTTAGCTTGTTAGTGGCGTTGTTTGGCGCGGTAGTTGCTGTGGGCGCCGCAGGGTGTTCGTCACCTCAGTCACCGACCGTTGCATCTGACTCACCGGCTACGTCATCAACGCCGTCGACGGCAGCCACCGCCGCAGGGTGTGCGGCTAGTGACGTTCACCGGGTCATGTTGGATACCAAGGCTGCCGAAGAGCCGAAGCTGGCATTGCCCACACCGGCCGGATGGGAGTACACGGCGGCGATGAATTCGCCGATGATCCGCGGCACCGTCACCAATATAGGGTTGCGGGCCAACGATTTCACACCGAACGCGGTGGTGACCTTGGAAGACCTGACCGGCAAGGTCACATCCGCCCAGCAGGGGATAGATGCCGAGATCACCGGCGTGGAACAGGGCGGTATGGCCGTGCAGTCCCGCACTGCGGGAACTGTGTGCGGGCACCCGAGCAGCACAATCACCTACACCCTGCAGAATCGACCGGTCACGGCGCTCATCACCGCAGCCGAGGACGGCGCGAAAACCTGGGCCGCGATCGTAACCATCCAAACCACCGACCCCGACAACCCTGCCTACGTTGCGAGTAAGCAAGCCATTCTCGATGGCTTCCAGTTCACGGTGTCCGGGCAGGATCAGTAGCAGTTGCGATGTGGCTGCGAATGGCGTTGTGGCAAGCACTGCTTGTCGTGGTTGCGATGTTGGTTGGTTGTTCGGAGCTAGTTAACGGGCGGGCGCTCAAGCCTGCACCGCCCCCTGACCCGCCCGAGCGTCCGATTACGAGGGTGTTGCCCGATCAAGCGGAACTATCCCGAGTGCTGCGTTCGCCGATGCAGGCCAGGTACGGCGGCAGACCTGGTGGGGTGCAGATGCTGCCGGATGGCATGGCCGGCGCATCCCTGGTGGAGTGCATCAAGGTCCATGCGCCAGTCATGCGGCACACCTATGAGCAAGCGCCAGTACACGCCGCAACCCGGATTACCTGGAACACCGAGCGCGGCCACATGCAGTTCCCCGCACCGGACTTGCGGACCACATTCGGGGTTATCGAACTCGACACCTCTGACAGCGCCCGTTCTTGGTACCGACGGTTGGCGGCCGACTGGCGCCGATGTGAAGGCAAAACTGCGGTCATAGTCAGGGCCAACTACACGCTTCGCTACGACATCGGCCCCATCTCCGATGCCGGCGACCTGATGACCACGGTGCTGATGTTCTCCGGAACGGGCAGTAGCCGCCCGATGCCCGTGCAACGTGCCTTGGCCCAAGTATCGCGCTATCTCATTGATGTTGAAATCATGGACTTCGCCGATCTGAAGCACCCCGCTGAACCCGGTATAACCGACAAAGCCGAGGCCATCGCACAGCTGATCACCGATCAGATCAACGCAGGCGGCGATATATAGACTCGTTGCAATGTGCCGGGGCACAACACAAGTAGAAGCGCTCTCTGTTCGGGTTCGTCGGGACGCGGCTTTGGAGCCGGACCAAGACGGGCAAAGTTTGACTACTTACAGCGACCCTGGTTGGCCGATAGTTCGGCACACCCTTTAGCCAACGCGATCTCACGCCCGGTGCGCTCAACCCGCTTCCCTGAGCACGAGAAGGCGCCTGCAGACGCTGTGCAAGAATGTTTGCTGTGTGGATACGCATGTCGGTGGCGCCCTGGTGGGTCAACTGGTTGGCGATGGTGTGCCTGATGACGGCGGTCTCCGCGCCGATGTGGCTGCTGATGCAGTCCGACAGCGATACCCGCGGCTGGCTGTTCTTCATCGTTAAAGTGACTGCTTTCAGCGTGGGGTTAGCGACCATGTTTGCGTTGATTCAGCAGCCGGTTCGCCGTTCGTTCGCTACGGCGCTAGCCGGACTCAACCGGGTCCAGCGGCGGCAAGCCGCCACGGCAATTTCGCGCGGCGATATTCCGCGCGACCCCGCGGTGCTGTCCGCGGCCGTTCGACTGGCCACTATCGCTCTTGGCGTTCAACGCCGAGCACCTTCTTGGGCCAAATGGTTTCAGCGGATATCACCAATCTTGTTCCTCGCCTTCGCAGTTGGCGATTTCATCAACGATAAGAATCGGCATGCACTGGCTTACACCGTATTCGCGGTGCTGCTCCTGGTTTCGGTGCTGTGGAGTGAACATGTCCGGCACCGCACACAGAGCCGTGTCGATCTCTTGAACTCGGCCGCAAGCGCAGCCGGGGCCGCTCCGCCCCACTCTGCAGCCGACTACCCGGCGTTAATGTCAGGGCGAAAGCAGGTATTGATCGCAGTAGCAATCGGGCTGACAACCGCCATCTTCGCCGCAGCAGTTACCTATTTCGCCGATCAACCAAACCGAACCCTCAAGCGAGACTGCGTAAATGCCGTGCATGGCATTTACTACTTCACTGAGCACAAGGAGATGATCGACGGGCCAACGATCCTGCCCAACGGCCCGAGCCTGTCCGCCTACCAAGACTGGTCCGACGAGATCAACCGCTACGCAGCTCCAATACCGGAAGGTGATATCGGAGTATCGATGCACCGCGTCGCCAGCCTCTCAAAACAGGCGCTCAATCTCGTGCGCGACGCTCGCAATGACCCTGACGCCCCGCAAGCAAAAACGACGGAACGACAGATCAACTACTACAAGATCATCAACCAGATGTATGACGAAACACACCAGGTACTCCAAGCCTGCGACGGCGTCTTTCACTGACCCAAGGGCGAGCACCGGCGCAGTTCCCTCAGAGGCCAGGCCACATCCACCCGCCCCTCGGCTGGGCTTTAAGCGGCCAACGCGCGATATACGGTGCGTTTGGAACAGCGCAGCGATGCTGCGATCTCTTCTGCGGAGCTATCGCCGTCAAACAGCATCTTCGCGTGCCGCCGGTCCGCAGCAGAAAGTGAGCGGGGACAGCCGATCTTCGCGCCGCGGGATCGAGCAGCAGCGAGGCCGGCCTTCGTGCTCTCAGCCAGAACCTCACGCCCCATGGTCGCGACGGCAGCTAGCAGTGTGTACGCGAAACGACCTGCAGGGCAGGTGGTGTCGATCGGTTCGGTGCAGGAGAGTTTCTGGCAGACAACGGATTCACTTCAGCCTTCGAGCACGTTCATGCTCAACTATCATTTCACTGGAACTGCGTCGGCTGGGATGGAGTCGATCAGGGTGATTCGCCGGTTTGCGTAGCGGGCTCGAAATTGTGGTTGGGCCGACTTGCCGTTCCTGATCAGATGGACGGTCAGGTGAATGAGCGTGGGGTCGGTCTTGTCGACTTGGCCCTGCAGCCACGAATACGCGTGGTCGGTGACGGGTCCAACGTAGCGGCCATGATCGAACGTCAGCAGATAGGTGGGCATCGCCGTCATCTGGTGGTTGTTGTCGTAGTCGTTGGTGCCGGCCTGGAAGAGTTGCAGGTCCTGGTAGGTGTAGAAGTCGCCGGTTCCTACCGACGTCCAGTGCAGGCCAACGCTATTGGGTAGCGACGTGATGGCAGTTTGATCGCGGAGTAATTTCACTCTGGTTCCGGAGTATGCGTTTCCTGGCGTACGCGGTTCGACACGGGAGTCCCGCGCGCATGGGCGAGATATCGCTCCTTGCGATCGTTAGTCAGCCGATCAGCCTGCGCTTCACCGCCTTAGTCCTGGCGGCCGTGCTCCGGGTCCCACGTATTGGGCACCATCGGCGCCCGCACTCCCTCGAACAAGTCGTCGTCGCGACTCAGCATCGCCAACCCTGACGCCGTTGCGCCCGTTTTGATTACGGTCCCGGCGAATCCCATGGTGCCGGCTCCGCGATGCGAGGCGGTCGTGTCAGGAGCGGGCTCCTCGCACCGTGCAGTGGCATTCATATCCATGTACTCGATGCCGCGACCCTGTTGCTTGCCCTTGTCTCGCCGTCGTCGTGCCTGACGGGCCGCTGCGGTTTCCGCGGCGGCGGCCTGCTCTCGCGCCGAGGACCGCGCTGCCGCACTGGTTCCCCTACGTACTTGAGCCGCCAGCGCCAACCCGGTGCCGAGACGCGGCCCGCCACCGACGGCATACGGGAAGGAGAATCCCGGGTCGCCCACGGGCGGCGGGGATGGCGGAGCGGGCGCGGTACCGGATGCGGTGGGTGCGGGGGCGCTTGCAGGCGCTGCCGGGGCGGCGGCCGAAGCGGGCGGGCTGGGTGCCAGAGCCGTGCCGGCGGACGCTGCCATGGGAGCATCTTCAACGGAACCCGGTTCCACGGCAAGGATTTCCGGTGACGGCTGGATTCCGGCCAGGCCCGCGAACCCGGCCGCCCAACCCAGGTTGGCGATCGCCAGAGCCAACGCCGGCTGAATCAGTGCCGGCGCGAACTGGCCGATTGTCGACGCCAATTGGGCCGCGTGGAAGGCCACATCTGCCAAGACCATTGGCAGGTTGGTGAGCAGCGCGGCGGGATCGGTGAGCAGGTTGTTGAGCAGCAACTCGAAATGCTCGACCATCTCTCCGGCCACATGCACCCACCATTCCGGGTCGGTCGGGTCCAGATCTCCGTGCCCATGGTCGTCATCGTGACCGTGCTCATGGTCGTGATCGTCGTGTCCGTGATCATGATCGTGCAGGATCGACGGCGGTGGTGTTGAGGGAGGGGCGGACGCCAACGCCACCTCGGAGGCCGTTTGGTAGGTCGCCATCGTGGTGGCGGCCTGCACCCACATGCGGACATAGTCCGCCTCGGTGGCGAGGATGGGAATTGTGTTGATTCCGAAGAAGTTTGTTGCCACCAGTGCCGCGTGTGTGGCGTGATTGGCGGCAAGCTCGGCAAGAGTGGGCATCACGGCCAGCGCGGTGCTGTAGGCGCCGGCGGCGGCTCCATGCTGGACTGCCCGGGCGTTGCTCTCGAGGGCTCCCTGGTTCAGCCATTCCAGGTATGGAGTGTGTGCTGCCACATACGTTTCCGCGCTTGGGCCGTGCCATGCACTCGCGTGGGTGGCGGCCAGAATTGCCCGGAGTTCTTGGGCAGTTGCGCTGTAGTGCGCGCCTAACGACGACCATTCGGCGGCCGCCGCGAGCAGGGGGCCGGGGCCCGGACCACTGCTGAGCAGGGCTGAATGCACCTCAGGCGGCGACGCCATCCACACCGGAGCAGCCAACATATGCCCTCTCGCTAATGATAATGAAAACGGTCTTCATTTACATTAGCGGCAGCGATCTCACAGCTTTCGGCCACCTAGCTCACAGAGTTCGGCGCCCGTCGTGCCGCGTTGTGTGGTGTGCACACATTGGGCTACTAGCCGGCGCCCTCGGCAATATATTTGCTGACCAAAGGTTCCAGGCGTCGTATTCCCTCAGAAATATCGGCGGGAGACGGGGCGGCGACATAGCTGATCCGGATATGTGGCCTGCCGCCGCCGCTGGTGAAGTAGTTGTCTCCCGGGGTGATCGCCACCCCCCGGGTGAGTGCCTCGGCGGCGAACTGCCGACTGTCGGACTGCGGGGGCAGCGACACCCAGAGGTGATATCCACCGCGCGGGTAGTGGGTGAGTTCGGTCGGGAAGGCCGCGGCGATGGCGTCGCGGGCGGTCGCGCGCCGGTGTTTGAGAGTCTTGCCGAGAGTCGCCAGGCCACGTCGCCACGACGGCGAGGTCACCACCTCCAGGGTGGTGTATTGCAGTGGTGCGGGAACCAGCATGGTGTCGATGACCGACGCCGCGCGCAGACGGGCCATGACGGGCCCGCGTGCGGCGATGGCTCCCACCCGCAAGTTGGGCGACGTCACCTTGGTCATCGAGCGTATGTGCACCACGGTGCCGTCGGGATCGTCGGAGATCAATGGCGGCACAAGCGGTTTGCCGTCATCGTGGGCCATGTACCGGGCGAAGTCGTCCTCGATCAAGAATGCTCCATGCCGACGGGCTATCTCGCGGAGTTCGTCGCGGCGTTGCGGTGTGAGGCTGGCACCCGTTGGGTTCTGGAAGAGAGGCTGCACGACGATCGCGCGAGCGTTGGTGTGTGAGAGTGCCTCGTTGAGACGGTCCGGTCGAATCCCATTGATGTCCAACGGAATAGCGATGGGCCGCAGACCCGCCGCACGTGCCGCGGCTGTCGCGCCGGGATAGCACGGTGATTCCAGTAGTACCGGGTCACCCGGCTGGCACAGTGCACGCAGGGAAGTGGACAGTGCGCTCTGGCCCGCGCCGCAGATCAGAATGTCCTGGCGGCCAAGCCCGCCGCCGAGTTCGGCGGCGAACCAATCGCGGAGCTCGGGAAGTCCGCCGGGAGGAGGACGGTCCCATGCCTCTGGCCGGCGCGCGGCGCGGGCCAGCGACGCGGTGAGCATCGACAGTGGTTGCAAGTCCGGATGCAGGTACCCGCCGTTGAGATCGACGACGTCGGCGGCGCTGGGCGCCAAGGTGCTCAGCAGCCCCGGGGCATCGAACACGCGCCGGATCCCGGGTGGGGATTCTTCTTGTGGGCCGAGCTCCAGTGCCGTCTCTTGCCATGAGGTGTCGCCCGGCCGGGGCACCGGGCGATTCTCGGTGCGGAAGGATCCGGCCCCGGGCCGCGATTCGATCAGGCCCTGCTGCGCCAGCAGCGATAGCGCATCGGCGACGGTGCTCGCGCTGACATGAAAGCGCCGGACCAGCTCTCGGTGGCTTGCAATGCGACTACCGGGCGCTAGTGCCAGGATCTCGCCACGCACCTGCTCAGCCACCTGGCGATGACTGCTACCATCATCCATGAGATACAATAGTAGCGCTACTGTGCAGGCGGGAACGCCGTCACTATCCAAGGGCACCGGGCTGGCGGCCCTCGGCGTGCTGAGCTTCTCGCTCAGCTTCCCGGCGACAGCCTGGGCACTGGAGGGTTTTGGGCCATGGAGCGCCACCGGTATCCGGGGCGCCGTCGCCGCGGCCCTCGCGCTCATCGCTCTTGGCGTGGCACGCAGCCCATTGCCCGCGCGCTCGGACTGGGGTGCGCTGGCGGTCGTCGCTATCGGCTGCGCCGTTGGCTTCCCGCTGCTGACCACGCTGGCCTTACAGACGTCGTCGACCGCGCACTCGGCCGTCGTAATCGGTGCACTGCCCATGGCAACCGCGGCGATCGCGGCGGTCCGCACCGGAGCCCGCCATTCGGGAACGTTCTGGGCGGCAGCGTCTGTCGGTGCGGCCACCGTCATCGTCTTCACTCTCGCGCAGAATCATGGGCGTCCCACCCTCGCCGATCTCTACCTGTTCGCCGCGCTACTGGTCTGTGCGGCCGGATACGCCGAAGGAGGTCGGCTATCGGCCCGCATGCCCGGATGGCAGGTGATCGCCTGGGGGGTGGTGCTGGCAGCGCCGGTGAATCTGCTTGTCACGGTGTTGGCGTTACCGCACGAACCGGTCCATCTGAACGCCCACGCACTGATCGGCATGGCCTATTTGGCCGCGATCTCGCAGTTCGGTGGCTTTGTGGTCTGGTACCGGGGTATGGGATTCATCGGCGTGGCGCGCGCGAGCCAGCTTCAGCTGGCACAGCCGCTGTTGACTCTGATCTGGGCGGTACTGCTGCTCGATGAGCGGTTCAGCCCGGCGGTCCCGCTCACGGCTGCGGTAGTGTTCACGTGCATCGTCATCACCCAGCGCGCGCGAACGTGAAACCGGCGGGCGGTCGGGTACCGTCTGCCTGTGGTGGTCGAGGTCAAGAGCCTTGCGCGAGCTCTCGATGTCTTGCGCGCAGTGACGGGCTCGGACGCTCCGCTGTCGGCCACCATGGTGGCCGATTATCTCGGCCGCGACCGGGTCCAGATCGCTCGTACTCTCCACAGCCTGGAGTCGGCCGGCTTTCTCGAACGAGATGGCGACCGTCGGTATGCGCCCAGCCCGAGAGTCTTTGGTGTATCCGCACAGATTGCGGCGGCCCGGCTGCGGACTTTCGGAACCGAGGCGTTGCGCCAGACTGTCGAGGCAACGGGGGAGAGCGCTTTCATCGCGGAGGTCCGCGGGGATAGCTCGGTCGCGGTCCTGGAGCGGTTGGTCTCTGGGGTGTCCTGGGTGGGCCGGTCATTCCCGCTGTATTGCGACGACGCCGGTCAGGCGCTGTTGTGGGACTGTGAGCGCGACGAAGTGGAGCTTATCTTTCGGGATACCGATTTCGTCGCGTACTCGTCGACGACACCCACTTCGACGGCCGATTTCTATCAGCGGTTGGAACGTTCGCGTGAAGCCGGATACTCCTTGGTGGACGGGGAGTCTCAGCCTGGTGTTTATGCGATTGCCGCTCCGGTAAGGGATTTCACCGGGACGGTGCGGTGCGCTCTGCATATCCAGGGGCCAACGCACACCCTCGCGCCACGTGCCCGGGAACTGGGCCCCACTATCAGGGAGCTGGCCGGCCAGCTTTCGGAGCGATTGGGCTGGCGGCCCGCAGTAATGCGGTGACACCCTGCGCAGCTTCGGCCACCGAGGTGGCGATGGCCGTCGTCCGGCCGGAGATTCGGTGTTTGGGAACGGCAACGCTTACGGCCACCGTCATATCCAGCTGATCGCATTGTGCCGGGGCCGAGAACTCGACAACATCGTGCTCGAATTCGCTATCGGCGACTACCGCAATCATCTTGGCGGACTGAAGGTTTCGTTCGAAAAGTTCTAGTGGGTCACGCACCGCTCCAGGTCCGCCGCCGACGAACGTTTCGTCCTGAAACAAGGTCGTCAGCTCTTCGCGAGAAAGGTCTTGGGTGAGCGCGCGGCCGGGCCCGCTGCACCAGGCCGGCGTCATCGCGCCGACTCGTACCGGAAAGTACGGGAACCATTGGCTGGGCTCAGCCTGGACAGTGAGCACCTGCCCGCGAGACAGCACCGAGAGCCACGCGGGTTCATGCCAGGCGTGCAGCAGCCCCCGAACCACGGGGCGGACTTTCGCGAGCACCTCGACACGCATGGCGGCAGCACCGATATCGAAGTACCTGGAGCCCACGCGATATCCCCGTGACTCGGGCTCTCGTTCTGCCAATCCGGCCGCCGCCAGCGCGCTGAGCATTCGTGATACCTGCGCCTGGTCAAGGTTCAACTGGTCGGCCAGCCACGTGTTGGTCACCGGCGCGCCCGTACGTGATTCCTCGGCGGCCAGCGCCTGCAACAGCAACAACCCCTTGTCGACGGTCGTGGCCACAGCAAAAGAATAGCGCGTTCGTAATAAACAACAATGCTTGACAATTATGAACGTCACCCACCACACTGGGCCGCGCAGGTGATCTACGGCACACGGAGGATCGATGACGACCAGCACCAACACCGCCCCGTCCGGCTCGGGGCGCGCCCTAAATCCGACCCTTCGTCGCGTGGACGTCTTCGCGGTATTGGTCTGTGCGTTGGTGGGTGTCGACACCCTGGGCGCGGTCAGCGCCTATGGGCCGCAAGGGCTCCTGTGGATGGCGCTGGTCGCAGTCATCTTCTTCCTGCCGTACGGGTTGCTCACCGCGGAATTGGGGTCGGCTTTCCCTCAAGAGGGCGGCCCCTATGTGTGGACCAAGCTTGCGTTCGGCAAGTTCGCCGCAGGTATCAATCAGTTCTTCTACTGGATCTCCAATCCGGTGTGGATCGGTGGCACGCTCTGCATCGTCGCGGTGGTCACCTTTGAAGAGTTCTTCTTCCCGCTGCCGGGTTTGTGGAAATGGGTGGCCGCCGCCGTCTTCGTATGGGGTTCGGCGTGTGTGATCGGCGCCAGTGTCCGGTTTGGGCGATGGATCTTTCTGGTGGGCGCCGCCGCACGTATCGCCCTGTTGGGGTTGTTCATCGCGTCGGTGATCGTCTATGCGTACAAGAACGGTCTGCAGCCCATGCACACCAGCGACTTCTCCTGGACCTATGCGGGATTCGTTGCGGTGATACCCGTGATTGTCTTCAATTTCCTGGGCTTTGAAGTGCCCTCGAACGCGGCCGAAGAGATGGTCAATCCGCAAAAGGACGTCCCGCTGACGGTGTTGCGTGGCGGACTGACTGCCACGTTGCTCTACGGCATCCCGGTCTTGGGAATTCTGTTGGTACTGCCCAAGAATCAGTTGGGAACCGTTACCGGATTCGTTGATGCGTGCCGGGCCGTGTTCACCGTGTACGGCGGTAGTGTCGCGCCGGACGGGACCGCAGAGCTGCACGGGCTGGGACAAGCGGCCGCCCAAGTCGCGGCCGCCGGGCTGATCATCGGTCTATTCACGAGCGGTACGGCCTGGGCCATGGGGGTCAGTCGCGCGCAAGCGGTGGCATTCACCGACGGTGCAGGGCCGGCATGGCTTGGAAAGTTTTCCGGCAACGGTTCTCCGGCCAGGGTGAACATCATGTCGGCAGTGGTGTCGACGATCGTCATGGCGGCGGCGATGATCTTTGCCCACGGCAATGCCGAGAAGTACTTCTCGGCGGCAATCGGATTGGTGGTGTCAGCCACCGCGATCTCCTACATCCTGACGTTCTCGTCGTTCATCCGCCTGCGGCACAAGTATCCGCATACCCGGCGACCGTTCCAGGTTTTCGGTGGACGGATCGGCGGCTGGATCGTCACGGTATTGACGGTGGGGACGATGCTGTTTACCGTCGTTTCGCTGTTCTGGCCCGGTGTGGGGGTGGGGTGGACCGGCTCCGGGGATGATGCAGACGCATTGCTTCCGAAGGGGTTTGAGGGGCATCGGCTCGAATACACGTTGAGCCAGCTGGTCCCGATGGCAGCCGTGTTGGGGATGGCCAGCTGTCTGTACTTGCTCGGTGTGTTCGGTAAACGGCCAACGGCGGCTCGCCGAGACATGTCTTCGCCGCAGGACGGCGTTCCCGGCATCACTAACGAAAAGGAAAGTATCGGTGCATAACGTGCTCAACAGGTTTGACGTCGCGGTTGTCGGCGGCGGGACCGCCGGATGTGCGGTGGCCGCGCGCCTGGCAGGCAGCGGCAGGAAGGTGCTCGTGCTAGAGGCCGGCCCAGACTATGGGCATGCGTTGTCCGGTCGTTGGCCGGCGGACCTGCTGTCGGCCGCCACTATCCCCAGTTCACATGATTGGGGTTACCGGGGAACCGGAGCGGGCGGGCAGCATCTGGAGTTCGAACGCTGCCGGGTCATCGGAGGGTGTTCGACTCACAACGGCGCCACACAGAACGTGGGCTGGGGCGGCGACTATGACCGTTGGGCTGCAACGGGACTGACCGGGTGGAGCTCGTCGGAGCTGGAGCCGTTCTTCGAGCTGGCAGGCAAGGCGCTGAATCTGCGGAACTATCGAGACGAGCAGCTCCAACCGCTCCAAACCGCCTTCGTGGCCGCGGTCGTTGACCAGGGCCTCGAAGAGCGCAACGACTTTCTGTCTATGAACGGCAGTGCAGGAGTCGGCTATTCGCCGGTCAGCATCACCGATGACGGCACCCGCTACAACACCGCTTTCGCCTATCTTGATGATCTTCGCGAATCGGGCAGGCTGACGGTACTCGGTGGCGTGGAGGTCACCGGCATACGGCTCGAACAGGGCCGAGCGGTCGGTGTCTACGTGTACGCGCCGGATCGCACTGCGCCGGAACCCGCACTGGTCTATGCCGATACGGTGGTACTAAGTGCGGGGGCCTATGGAACCCCTGAGCTGCTGCTGCGATCGGGTATCGGCCCCGCGGGTGAGCTCGCCGGAGTCGGCGTGCCGGTGCAATGCGACCTTCCCGGTGTGGGGAAAGGGCTGCAGGATCATCCCTCACTGCAACTCGAATACGCCGCCACCCGTGAACTTGCCGATGCCCTCGCGGAATTCATGAGCAGACAATGGCTTCCGGATGAGCAAGCCATTGCCAAGGTGAAGTCGCCGGAGGCCGGTGACGCACCGTTCGACCTACACATCTACCCATGGACGGAGCGCGATCCGGCAAGCCCACATGGCTGGCGATGCGTGGTGCCGATCGGGTTGGTCAAGCCGCGCTCGCGTGGCGCCTTGACTCTCAGGCTGGTGGGCGGAGAACTGAAGACTGAAGTGAACCACGGCTATCTGGCTGACCCGCGCGATGTGAACGCCATGCGTTACGGCATGGAATGGGCTGAGGAGATCATTGATACGGGCATCTCGGAGTTCTCCAGATACCTTGGCCCACGGATCAATCCGATGGAGGGCCTCACCACGGACTGGATTGCGGCCAATCATCGGCACTATTGGCACCCGGTAGGCACCTGCACGATGGGCATGCCTGCCACCGGTGGGGTCGTCGACCATCGCGGCGCCGTGCATGGAATCGACAACCTGTACATCGCCGATGCCTCGGTGTTCCCGGACATCCCGCGGGGTACCACGGCCCTCCCGACCACCGTTGTCGGTGAACGCATCGCAAGTTTTCTCATGGAGGACAACTGACATGGCCAAGGTTTTGTACGGAAACGGCACTGAAATCGTGGACCCACGCACGGGAGAGGGCTATGAGTTTCAGCCCGACTCGACCCACGGTGAGGTCGACGCGGCGTTCTCGGCGGCGCACGAGGGGTGGCGGAACTGGCGCGGCACTACGCCAGCGGAGCGCCAAATAGCACTGATTGCTTTCGCCGATGCCATTGAATCTCAGTCGGATCAGCTGGTCGCTATTGAACAACGCAACACCGGAAAGACTCGCGAGCAGGCTAGCGACGAGCTCTCCGGGGCTCTCGACGAGATGCGCTTCATGGCGGGGGCCCAGCGTGCGCTGCAAGGGCCGTTGGCCGGCAGCTACGTGCCGGGCACTGTCTCCACGTCATCACGCGAATCCCTCGGAGTATGTGCCCAGATTTTGCCCTGGAACTATCCGTTGGCGTCCGCGATCTCCAAACTCGCCCCGGCATTGGCCATGGGCAATACATCGGTCCTCAAGCCCGCGGCCCCCACGCCATGCAGTGTCCAGGCCCTCTTGGCGATAGCGAGTGAGACATTGCCGCCTGGTGTGGTCAACGCCGTATTCGGCGGGCGCGAGACGGGCCAATACATGGTGGCACACCACATCCCGGCCTTGATCTCGCTGACGGGCAGTGTGCGGGCAGGACACGAGATCACGCGTGCGGCAGGGCTGAAGGTGCTGCACCTGGAACTCGGGGGCAACTGCCCGGTCATCGTCCTCGGGGACGTCGATGTCGAAGCGGTCGCGCACGAGATTGCCGAGGCCGCACTGTACAACGCGGGCCAGGATTGCACGGCCGCCGCCCGTCTCATCGTTGCCTCCGAGGTGGTGGACGAGTTCGTCGCAGCCCTCACTCGGGAGTTCCTGGCCAGCCGGACGGTACCGTTGGCGACCCGGGAACACCTGGACAGGATTACTGCACTACTGGCCCGCGTCCCCAAGACGGCGCGTGTGGAATGCGGCGGACGGCGTGCCGACGCTCCCGGTCTGTACGTGGAACCGACGGTGGTGACCAACGTCGCACAAGACGACGAGATCGTCACCGAAGAGATCTTCGGACCGGTGGTCACTGTGCAGCAATTCGAGAGCGCAGATGAGGCGGTGGCTCTGGCCAACGACACCGAATACGGTCTGGCGGCATCGATCTGGACCACAGAGCACTCTTCGGCAGTCGCGTTGTCGCAGCGGATTGATGCTGGCACGGTATGGATCAACACCCATGGCGTCTACGCCACGGAGATGCCGTTCGGTGGCTTCAAATCCTCCGGCTACGGCAAGGACCTGTCGCCGCTCGCGCTTGAGAATTACTCACGGGTCAAACACATCATGACCGGCTCCATGGGATAACGGCTGCACGCCATCCGCCACAAGAAGCCCCCGACACACGAGGAAACACGAATGACCAGCCTCCTGCCAGGAGCCGACAATGCCATCAAGCCTGTTTCAATCTTTGGGCCCGACTTCCCATTTGAGTTCGACGCATGGATCAGCCATCCCGACGGGTTGGGCCAAGTACCGGAAGCCGCTTTCGGTCAGGAGGTTGCCATCATCGGCGCGGGGATCGCCGGAATGGTGGCCGCCTACGAACTCATGAAACTGGGACTGCGGCCTGTGCTCTATGAATCGGCACGGATCGGCGGCCGGCTGCGTTCGCAGCAATTCGACGGCGCACCCGAGGGCGTCATCGCGGAGCTGGGCGGAATGCGCTTTCCCTCATCGTCGTTTTCGTTCTTTCACTATGTCGACATGCTTGGCCTGACGGCCAAACCATTTCCCAACCCGCTCACCCCTGCTGCCGGAAGCACCGTGATCGATATCGAGGGAGTGACACACCACGCGCGTGCGATCGATGAATTGCCGCAGATCTTCCAGGAAGTAGCCGAGGCCTGGGCGGAGGCGCTGGAGGAAGTCAGCTTCACACCTGTCCAAGACGCCATTCGGGCACGCGATGCGGTGACGCTCAAGTCGTTGTGGAACCAGCTCGTCACCGAATGGGACGACCGCACCTTCTACGACTTCGTGGCGAGTTCAAAAGCCTTCTCTAAGTTGTCGTTCCATCATCGCGAGGTTTTTGGCCAGGTCGGGTTCGGTACCGGAGGCTGGGATTCGGATTTCCCCAACTCGATGCTGGAGATACTTAGGGTGGTGATGACGAATTGCGATGAGGACCAACAACTTATCGTCGGTGGCGCCGAGCAGGTTCCGCGTGGCCTCTGGACGTATGAGCCCGACAGCATGTGCCATTGGCCGCGGGGGACCACTTTGGCGAAGTTGCACCGCGGGGTTCCCCGGTCTCGGGTAAAGCGGATAGCGCGCGGCCCGCACGGGCAGCTGTCGGTGACAGATCAGTGGGGCGTCACGCGCGATTACCCGGCCGTGTTGGCGACCTGCCAGTCTTGGTTGTTGACCACCGAGATCGATTGTGACGAGTCATTGTTCTCGCAGAAGATGTGGACCGCGCTGGATCGCACCCGGTACATGCAGTCATCCAAGACATTTGTCCTGGTTGATAGACCGTTCTGGAAGGATGTTGACCCGGTCACCGGGCGAGACACCATGAGCATGACGCTCACCGACAGGATGACCAGGGGAACTTACTTTTTCGACAACGGAGACGACGCTCCGGCCGTGGTATGCCTGACCTACTCCTGGATGAGTGACGCGATGAAGGTGCTCCCGTATTCGGCGCAGGATCGCGCGGATATGGCGCTCAACGCCCTTAAGCGCATCTACCCGCAGGTCGACATCAACCAGCACATCGTCGGCGAGCCGATTTCGGTGTCGTGGGAGGCGGACCGCAATTTCCTCGGGGCGTTCAAGGGTGCCCTACCGGGCCACTACCGGTACAACCACCGGATGTATTCGCACTTCATGCAAGATCAGCATGAGGCCGGACATAGGGGGATCTTCCTTGCCGGCGACGATGTTTCGTGGACGCCCGCCTGGGCCGAAGGGGCGGTGCAGACCGCCTTGAACGCGGTGTGGGGAATCATGACCCATTTCGGGGGTGGCTCGAGTACTCGGAACCCGGGCCCGGGTGATGTGTTCGCGGAAATCGGCCCGCTGAAGTTGCCCGAATGACCGGGCGGCTACGGCTGGCGGTGGTGCAGTGCTCGTCGCAGGCCGCCGATGTACAAGCGAACCTGGCCCGGCTCGCCGAAACAGCCCATGCCGCGGCTGCGGGTGATGCTCAGCTCGTGGTCTTCCCGGAGATGTATCTGACCGGATACAACATCGGCGAATGGGATATCCGGGACCTCGCCCAGTCACCGGACGGTCCGGCCATGCAGTTCATCCGGCAGACCGCATGCGATGCGGACATGCACATCTGCGTGGGGTACCCAGAACGTGCCTCTGACGGCCAGATCTACAACTCTGCATTGATCTGTGATCCGCGGGGGCGCGTGGTGCTGAACTATCGAAAGTCCCATCTGTTCGGCGACACGGAGAGGAACGTCTTCACCCGGCCCGGCCCGCAGCTGCCGCTGGCTGTGGTGCACGGTGTCTCTGTCGGCCTGTTGATCTGTTACGACGTTGAGTTTCCCGAGAACGTTCGGGCATTGGCGATGGCCAGGGCGGACGTTGTCGTGGTGCCCACCGCAAATATGGAACCGTTTCATGCGGTGTGCGAAACCGTGGTCCCGGCAAGGGCATATGAAAACCAGCTGTATGTGGCATACGCAAACTATTGCGGTAACCACGATGGCTTGGCGTATTGCGGCGGAAGTTCCATCGTCGGCCCGGACGGCACAGCCCTGGCGCGGGCCGGTGAGGGGGTGGGCCTCCTTGTCGCCGACGTGGACCGGGCGGTGATCGACCGAACCCGTTCCCGGCACTGTTTCCTTGAAGATCGGGTGGCTAGAGCGATTTCGCCCTAGCCGCCGGCCCCGCCGGCCCAGCGGCACAAGCTCGACAGCTCGGCACTGATTGCCGCGGCACGTGGCACATCTACGAACCCATCCCTGCGCGCGCGAGCTACCACCTCCTTCAGCCGTGAAATCCGCTCAGGTGCAATGGGTTGCCAGCCGTCAACGTGACGTGGAAACTCCGTCAATCGATGGAGTGCGTCGGTGATGTCGTCCCGCAGCGCATCAGCTGCCATGGCCTCCCACCAATTGGCAGGGTGATGTGATTCCAGCGCGTTGATCACCCAGTTCATGCCGAGCGCCTCTTCGAGTGCCAGATGTGTTTGCGCGACGTTCCGGACATCAGAGCCGAGCCGCACGGCGGTCTCACTCAAGTCGACGGCCTGACGGCGCAGCCGCAGCCAGGAATCTGGCGCGTTCCTTTGCAGATGACTGCGCAATGTGTCGATATGTGCGGCATATCGCTCGACGGTCGCGGCGATGTCGATACGGCCACCGGCGTGGCGCAACAACCTGCCCGCTGTGTGCTCGATGAACTGTTGCAGGTCATGGAGGCCTTGCCACCGTCCCTGTGCTCCAACGGTTCCTCCGCGTCGCGCATGCTCCCACAAGCTGTCGACCTTGAACAGCCTTCGGGTGACCATGTAGGCCGCCGCCACTTCCGGGCTGCGTACGCCGAACCGCTCCTCGAGCCGGTAGATCAGACCGGGGCCGACATGGTTGATGAGGTCGTCGGAGATCTGGGTGGCGATAATCTCACGGGCCAACCGATGTTCGGTGATGCCGTCGGTCAGCAGTCCGCACTGCCAGGAATCGGGGAAATACGCCGACAACGCAGACACGAAGGCGGGATCATCGGGGATGTCGGAGCTGAGTAGCTCCTGGCACACCACGTTCTTGGAATAGGCGAGCAAGACGGCGATTTCGGGCCGGGTAAGTCCCCGCCCGTCCTGAGCGCGCGCGGCGATCTCGGATTCGGACGGCAACCCCTCGGCTGTGCGATTGAGGCCATTGTGCCGCTCCAGACTCTCGATCAGCCTTTCGTGACGATTGAGGAGCCGCGGTGCGTACGCCTCCGCGAGCCCGAGCGCCAGGACCTGATTGTGGCACCCCGACAGGACGGTCGCGGCGACATCGTTCTCGGCTGCCGTCAGGCGAGCGTTGCGTTGTACTTCGGTGAGTTGCCCGCTACGGCAGACGGACTCAAGCGCGATTTTCAGGTTGACCTCGCGGTCGGAGGTGGCCACGCCGGCAGCATTGTCGATGAAGTCGGCGTTGACCCTGCCGCCACGCAGAGCGAAGTCCACCCGTGCCCGTTGGGTGAGGCCCAGGTTGCCTCCCTCGCCGATGACTCGCGCGCGTAATTGTTCGGCGTTGACGCGCACGCTGTCGTTGGCGGGATCTGCCGCATCGACATGAGATTCGCGATGGGACTTCACGTACGTGCCGATACCCCCGTTCCAGAGCAGGTCGACCTTCGCGCACAGCACGGCCTGTACGAGCTGATCGGGGGTGAGGGTCTGCCGATCGACGGACAACAGTTCCTGTGCAGGCTTGGGCAGCACAATGTTTTTGGCAGAGCGGGGCCAGACACCGCCACCATCAGAAATGAGGTTCGGGTCGTAGTCGGCCCAGCTGCTGCCCGGTTGCGTGTGCAGTCGCCGGCGTTCGGCGTGACTGGCGGCAGGATCGGGATCCGGGTCGATGAAAATGTGCCGGTGGTCGAAGGCGGCCACCAACCGCAGATTGGCCGAGTGCAACATGCCGTTGCCGAATACATCCCCCGAGCAGTCCCCGATGCCGGCCACCGTAACGGCTTCAGTGTCGACATCGATCCCGATCTCGGTGAGATGATCGCGTACCGATACCCATGCGCCCCGTGCGGTGATGCCCATCTGTTTGTGGTCGTAGCCAGTGGTGCCACCGGCGGCGAACGCATCGCCCAGCCAGAAGCCGCGTTGTGCGGCAATATGGTTAGCGATGTCCGAGAAGGCTGCGGTGCCCTTGTCGGCGGCTACCACCAGGTAATTGCTGTCCGCACCGTAGGTCACCGTATGGGCGGGGTGCACGGTTTTGCCGTCGGCAATGTTGTCGGTCACGTCGAGCAGTCCGTTAATGAATACGCTGTATGCCTGAGCGACAGTGATTTCCGGGTTCTTGCGGATGAATACGCCCTTGGCTCCCGTCGGCACGATAGGGGAGTTTTTGACGGTTTGGGTTTTCATCAGGCCTAGTACCTCGGTGCGGTAGTCCTCGGGCCGGTCGGAGAACCTCAGGCCACCACGTGCGATCGCTCCGCTGCGGACGTGGAGACCCTCCATATCGTCGCAGTCCACGAAGATCTCCCGATACGGGACTACCGACCCGCACAAAGACAGCTGCGCGGAATCGAACATGAACGCCTGGTGTGCCTTGTGGCCGCCGCTTTCCGAGACCTGAAACCAGCTGGTGCGGACCAGGGCGCCGAAGCAAGTGGCAAACGCACGCAGCACTCGGTCTTCATCGACGGTAGTGGCGGCCTCGACATGACTGTCGAGCACGCGTGCGGCCTCGGTGACGGCCCGGTCCCGGTCCGCCGTCATGGGATCGAATCGTGCGTTGAAGTAATCCAACAGCGCGGCGACAAATCGCGGTCTTTGGGCAAGGTTGTCGATCACGTATGCGTGTGACATACCGAGCCCCGCTTGTTTGAGGAACCGAGCGAGAGCCCGTAACAAGACCGTGTCCCGCCAGCCGATATTGGCAGCCAGGATAAGAGCGGCGAACGGATCTACCGTGAAGTGCTTAGTGCCGTGGGCCTGGACGGCGGCCGCGACATTCCGGAGGCTATCGGCCAGAGGTGTTGCGGTTGAGGTGAATTCATACAAATACGTGCCGGCTCCCGTTGGGCCCAAGGGCAGTTGCCTACGCAGCCGCAAGCCGAAATGTTCGAAGAGTGTGCAGATATCTGACAGTGCGATGTCTTCGGTGGGCCACGCGATAACCGCGCGTATGGTGCCGTCCCCCGCGTCGTCCAGGAACTCGGCGCGCACGGTCTCCTGCGGTGCGCCCGTCAGGCGTTCGGCGACCTCCTGGACGTGCGCCGTGTATGGCAGTACCGGCGATTGGATCGCTGTCATGGTGCCCTCCGTATTTCTTTCGCTGTGGTCTCAGTCTGGCGTTTGCGACGTGCGTCACATATGTCCAAAAAGGCCATGAAACATATATGACTTGTCCAATTCGGATATTCCTGTCCACCGTGTTCCGCTCCTACGCTCGGGGTGACTTTGAGCGGAAGGAAAGCTGATGACCTCGGTGTATAGCCTCCAGGGAGGGCCGGCAGTGGCCCAGGTGCGACGAATGGCGACGGAAGTGCCTGGGCCACGCTCGCGCGAGCTCGCCGAGCGCCGCGCAGCGGCGTTGCCAGCCGGCCTGGTCAGCGGTGCCGGTGTGTATGCCGCCGCGGCGGGCGGCGGCGTACTGGTCGATGTCGACGGCAACAGCTTTCTGGATCTGGGCAGCGGCATTGCCGTCACCACGGTGGGCAACAGCGCACCTGCGGTGGTTGCCCGTGTGGCCGCGCAGGCTCAACGGTTCACCCACACATGCTTTCTGGCGACGCCCTACGAGCAGTACCTGGAGGTCGCCGAGACACTCAACCGAATCACTCCCGGGGACCACGAGAAGCGCACCGCGCTGTTCAACACCGGTGCCGAAGCGGTTGAGAACGCGGTCAAGTACGCCCGGGTGGCGACGGCCCGCCCGGCGGTGGTTGTTTTCGATCATGCCTTCCATGGCCGGTCGCTGATGACCATGACCATGACCGCCAAACAGGCTCCGTACCGTCGGGGTTTCGGGCCGTTCGCTCCGGAGGTGTACCGGGCACCCATGGCCCACCCCTATCGGTGGCCGTCCGGAGCCGAGAACTGCGCCTCGGACGCGTTCCGCCAGTTCGCGTCCCTGGTCGACAACCAGATCGGTGCCGAAGCGGTGGCCTGTGTGGTGGTGGAGCCGATCCAGGGCGAGGGCGGCTTTATCGTCCCGGCGCCCGGATTCTTGGCGATGGTTGCCGACTTCTGCCGGGCGCGTGGCATCCTGTTGGTCGCCGACGAAGTCCAAACCGGTATTGCCCGGACCGGTGCATGGTTCGCCTCCGAGCACGAACAGCTGGTACCCGACCTCGTCACCACCGCGAAGGGGCTTGCGGGCGGACTGCCTCTGGCTGCGGTAACCGGCCGCGCCGACGTCATGGACGCCGCGCATCCGGGTGGTATCGGTGGAACCTTCAGTGGCAACCCGCTTTCCTGTGCGGCGGCACTCGGCGTCTTCGAAGAGATCGAGACCCACGACCTGCTCAGGCGTGCCGCCGATATGGGCGAGATGTTGCTTCGGGAGATGCGTGGCATCTCCGCGGAGACCGGCCTGATCGGAGACATCCGTGGGCGCGGCGCGATGATCGCTGCCGAGCTGGTGGTGCCGGGCACCGACTCGCCGAATCGTGAAGCGGTGATACAGATCTTGAAGTATTGCCAGGACAACGGTGTGCTGGTGCTTTCTGCTGGAACGTACGGCAATGTGCTGCGATTCCTGCCGCCGCTGTCCATGCCGGACGAGCTGCTGCAAGAGGCCCTCGCCGTGCTGCGCGACGCGTTCCGGAACCTCTAAAGACGTTGCGAATAGACCAGACCCAAGGAGTTTCGATATGTCCACTGCAGTAACCCCGTCGCCGGAGATGTGCTCGACCCCGCTGGAGCTGTTCGACACAGATCGCCGGCTGGACCAGGACGAGCGCGACATCGCGGCCACGGTGCGTAAGTTCGTCGATACCAAGCTGCGTCCGAACATCGCGGAATGGTTTGAGTCCGCGACACTTCCCAGAGATCTGGCACGCCAGTTCGGTGAACTGGGTGTGCTCGGTATGCACCTCGACGGCTACGGGTGTGCGGGCACCAACGCCGTGAGCTACGGGTTGGCTTGCCTTGAATTGGAGGCAGGCGATAGCGGTCTGCGCAGCTTCGTGTCGGTGCAGGGTTCTCTGTCCATGTATTCGATCCACCGGTACGGCTCGGAAGAGCAGAAGCAGGAATGGTTGCCGCAGTTGGCATCTGGTCATGCCATTGGCTGCTTCGGTCTTACCGAGCCGGACTTCGGATCCAACCCCGGGGGGATGCGAACCCGCGCACGCCGCGACGGCAAGGACTGGATACTCGACGGCACGAAGATGTGGATCACCAACGGCAATCTTGCCGATGTCGCCACAGTCTGGGCGCAGACCGACGACGGTGTGCGTGGTTTCGTCGTGCCGACGGCCACCAAGGGATTCGCCGCCAATGTGATTCACAAGAAGCTATCCCTGCGGGCATCGGTGACCTCGGAGCTTGTGCTCGACGGTGTGCGGCTGCCGGATTCGGCGGAACTGCCCGGCGCCCGGGGGCTTTCGGCTCCGCTGTCCTGTCTCAACGAAGCACGTTTCGGCATCGTCTTCGGCGCGCTGGGCGCCGCGCGCGACAGCCTGCAAGCGGCGCTTGACTATACGCGTACTCGCGAGGTGTTCGGGCGTCCGTTGTCGAGCTATCAGCTCAGCCAGGAGAAGCTCGCCAACATGACGGTTCAGCTGGGCATGGGCATGCTGTTGGCGCTGCATCTGGGCCGCATCAAGGACTCTGTCGGGTTACGGCCGGAGCAGGTCAGCCTGGGCAAGCTGAACAACGTGCGTGAGGCACTCAACATCGCCCGTGAATGCCGAACCCTATTAGGTGCAAGCGGTATCACCCTTGAATACTCGCCCCTGCGCCATGCCAACAATCTTGAATCGGTGCTCACCTATGAGGGCACGTCCGAGATGCATCTGCTTTCGATCGGGCGAGCGCTGACCGGCCAGGCAGCCTTCCGCTGAGCCCACACGTTCCAGGTGGAGTAGAAATCACGATGCATATCAATGAGATTCAAAGTTTTGTGGGTGGCCGGTGGATCAGCGGGGGCGGCCAGGCGGTGATCAGCGTGTGCCCCGCATTTCCTGACCGGGTCATCGCCGAAGGGCTGGCTGCGGGGCCGGCGGAGTTCGATGAGGCCGCCGCGGCGGCGCGCGCGGCGCAGCCCGGTTGGGCCGCCATGTCCTTGCACGCGCGGGGCGCGATGTTGTCGCACGCTGCCGCGGTTGTTGACCGTAACGCCGATGCCTGGGGCCTGGAACTTGCTGCGGAGGAGGGGAAAACCAAGGCAGAGGGCATCGCGGAGGTGCGGCGGGCCGCGCAGATCCTGCGGTACTACGGCAACGAGGGCGACCGGCAGACTGGGGAGATCTTCAGTTCACCGCGACGCGGTGAACACATCCTGGTGACCCGCAAGCCCCTTGGAGTCGTGGGCGTAATAACCCCATTCAATTTTCCTATCGCCATACCGGCCTGGAAGATCGCCCCCGCATTGGTATATGGCAACGCCGTGCTGTGGAAGCCGGCGAGCACGGTCCCGCTGTTGGCCATGCGTCTTGCCCAGGCATTTGATGCCGCTGGGCTGCCACCTGGCGTGTTGAACCTCGTCGTCGGGGATACAGGTGTCGGTGATGCCATGGTGAATGACAGCCGAGTCGATGCCCTCACGTTCACGGGTTCAACCGGCGTCGGTCGGCGTATTGCGGCGGCAGGGGCGGCGCGGGGCATACCGGTCCAAGCGGAAATGGGTGGCAAGAACGCCGCCGTCGTTCTCGACGATGCCGACGTCGACCTCGCCGTGGAGCAGGTACTGCTGGGCGCCTTCCGCTCGACGGGACAAAAGTGCACCGCCACGTCTCGGCTGGTGCTCACCGAGGGCATCGCGGATGCGTTCCTGTCGTTGCTCAAGGATCGCGCGGACGCGCTGGTTGTCGGCGATCCCACCGCAGACGACACCCAGATGGGCCCGGTGGTCAGCGAGTCCGCGTTCGGCACGATCACCGCGGGGATCGGCGGCGCGGTCGCACAGGGTGCGGTCACCCTTGCCGGTGGGCACGGCTACGGGGACGGCCCCCTGGCCGCCGGCTACTTCATCGCGCCCACCATCATGGAACTCGGTATGGGAGCGGTGGACCTCTGGACCGAGGAATTGTTCGGCCCGGTTTTGGCGGTGCGCCGCGCCGCAGACACCGAGGAGGCATTCAGGTTGGCGAACGACAGTGAGTACGGTTTGTCCGCAGCGATATTCACAAAAGACCTCACCCGGGCCTTATCGGCGGTCGACCACGTGGACGTGGGCATCCTGCATGTGAATTCGGAATCCGCTGGCGCAGACCCGCATGTTCCGTTCGGAGGCGCCAAGAAGAGCGGGCTAGGCCCCAAGGAACAGGGCCGGGCCGCGCGGGAGTTCTTTACCCACACCACCACCGTGTACCTGCGCGGTGAGGAGGCAATGTGACGGCGGCGGCGCTGGACGGGCTGCTGGTGGTCGACTTCAGCCGGGTGCTCGCGGGACCCTACGCCACGATGATGTTGGGTGACTTCGGCGCCGAGGTGATAAAGATAGAACGGCCAGTACTTGGCGACGACACCCGGCAGTGGGGACCTCCTTACGATTCCGATGGCCAGGCAACGTATTTCAATTCGGTCAACCGGAACAAACAGTCGGTTGTGCTGGATCTCACCAGCCCCGACGGTCAGCACCGGGCACGCGAGTTGGCAGGCAGAGCCGACGTGGTGGTCGAAAACTTCCGGGCGGGCACCATGGAGAAGTTCGGTCTCGGCTACCAGAGCCTGAAGCAGCTCAATCCGGGATTGATATATTGTGCGATAACAGGTTTCGGACGCGGAGCAGGGGCAGATCTGCCGGGCTACGACCTGTTGGTGCAGGCCGTTGGTGGGTTGATGAGTGTCACCGGTCCCGACGCCGCCCATCCGTCCAAAGTCGGTGTCGCACTGGTCGATGTGCTGACCGCGCTACACGCGCTATCCGGGATACTCGCCGCACTCTCGTATCGGGACCGCACTGGGCAAGGACAACGCGTCGACACCGATCTGATGTCAGTGTTGTTGTCCTCGTTGGTCAATCAGGCATCGGGCTACCTCGGGGCAGGCGTAGTACCGGAGGCTCTCGGAAATCGGCACCCCAGTATCGCGCCCTACCAGACATTCGAGACGGCTGATCGGCCGATCGCGATCGCGGTGGGCAACGACAAACAGTTCCGGCTGCTCGTACAGGCACTGGAAATGCCGCGGCTGGCGCGCGACGACCGATTCGCTACGAACCCGTTGCGCGTCCGCCACCGTGGCGAGCTGGTGCGGGTGTTGGAACAGCGGCTTCGGGAGAAGAACGCCGACGACTGGTACGACACCTTGACCGCTGTGGGTGTTCCGGCGGGCCCGATCAACGACATCGCGGAGGCGTTCCGGTTCGCCGAGCGTCTTGGGCTCGATGTGGCCGTGACGGTGCCGGGTAGCCCGGAACCGCAGGTGGCCAATCCCATCTCGATGTCCAAGACTCCGGTTGTGTATCGCAACGGCCCGCCGCGGCTGGGACAGTCGCGCGCCTGATGAGACAGTTGTCGGGGCATGGCCGAGTACCGTCTAACCGTGCCGATCACCGTCAGGGACTTGACTCAGCGAGCTGATCTGGGGCTGGTGCTGTCCGCTGGCGAGGCGGGCGCTGCCAGGGCCATCAAGTGGGCGCATGCGATTGAACTGAACGATCCGACACCGTACCTATTTGGTGGGGAACTGGTGATGACCACCGGGCTGACGGTGGGGTTGAGCCATGCCGAGCAATACGAGTATGCGGCGAGGCTGTCCGGCAAGAACGTGGCCGCGCTGGCATTCGACACCGGAACAACCTTCAGCGAGGTGCCGCCCGGGATCCTCGCGGCGGGCGATGAACTGGGCTTGCCGATTCTGCAGGTGCCGGTGAGTACGCCGTTCATCGCCATCACCCGGGCGGTGATCGATGAATTGACGGCAGACGAATTGCGCGCCGTGCAACGAGTGGTGGATCAGCAGGACGTGCTTGTGCGGGCTACGCTGCGCGATGGTGCGCCCGGTGTGGTGTCCGCGCTAAGTCGCTCTCTCGCCGCGACCGTGATCGTGACCGCAACGGACGGAACACTTCTGGCCGAGGCAGGGCATGATGCCGAGCATCTGGCCGAGATCACGCGCGGCGCTTTCCCGAATCACAGTCGCAAGCATGCCAGCCGGGTGGTCGCCGATCGCGACGGTTACTGCACGATCCAGACGGTCCGTGCCGGGAAGGCCGAGCGCGGCTATCTTGCGGTGCGTTCGGAAGACGCATTGACCGCGGCGCAGCGTCTGCTCGTCTCGCATGCCATGGCGCTGATCGCCATCGAGCTCGAGAAGCCGGCGCGCGTCGCGGACGCGGAGCAGCGACTACGGGGTGCGGTGACCAGGGCACTGCTGGCAGACCCCGCGGCGGCGGACCGAAGTGTGTTGCGCTACTTCGGGTTCGATCCGGATACCGAGGTCGTCGTGGTGCTGTTGTGCAACGTCGGCTCGGTGTTGCCGGGCGAGTTGCATATCGACAGGCAATTGGCCAGGGGAGGCCCGTATTTGATGGCCTCGGTGTCCGGCGAGATCGTGGTGGTGCTGGCGGCCAAGAACGTGGGTCGAGCATCGGAGCTTCATCGAAGCCTGGGCACCGCCCTCGGACGCACGATCTGCGCCGGTATCAGCAGACGGGTCCGGCTCGACGAAGTGCCGCTGGGGCTTCACCAGGCGCGGTCGGTCGCGCGTGCCCACCCGGACGGGCGAATAGCGGAGTTTGATGAGCTCGATATCTACGGCGTCCTGCTCGGCGGCCGCGACCGCGGCGAACTCGCAGTGCTGGCACAGTCGGTGGCGCCCCTGCTCGGCACGGGGGCCGATACCACGCTGCTGGACACCCTCGAGTCGTTCCTGGCCTGCAACGGTCAGATGGAAACCGCCGCACTGAATCTCGGTGTCCATCGGCACACCATGAGGAACCGGATCGCAAGGATCGCGGCGTTGCTCGATTGTGACTTGCACTCTGCGGACACCCGGGCTGCTCTGTGGATCGCCATCCGTGCTCGGGCGCTGTTGGGATAGTTCATGTCACGGGAAGTTGTGTAAGCCGGCCGCGAAGATCGGGTCAGCTCAGCGCGCCCAACAGGCTGCGGCACGCCTTTGCCACGAAGTCCCTGGACACTCCTGCCCACGGCACGAGTTTGTCGAAGCCGTGAAATGCGCCGGGCACCACCTCCAGCTCGCACGGGACCCCGGCGGTGCGTAGGCGTTCGGCATACGCCAGATCCTCGTCGTGAAACAGGTCGGCCGTTCCGATGCCAATCCAGGCAGGCGCCAGTCCCGCCACATCGGTGCGACGGCCGGGTACGGCGATATCGCGATCCGCGTCGCCCAGATAGGAATCCCAGCCAAACCGGTTGCTGTCTCCGCTCCATAGCCGCAGATTTGTTCCGTCGATATCCGTGCGCTCACTGGAGCGGTCGTCGAGCATGGGGTAGATCAGCAGCTGTGCGGCGGGAGCTACCTCGCCACGGTCGCGGGCCAGGAGCGCAAGCGCCGCGGCCAGTCCGCCACCGGCACTGGCGCCGCCGACGGCGATGCGCGTCGGATCGATCCATCCCTGCACGGACAGCCAGCGCAGCGCGGCGTAGCAGTCCTCGAGTGGAATGGGGTAAGGGTGCTCGGGTGCCAGTCGATAGTCGACCGACACGACCGGTATCCCGGTTTCGTGCATCACCTTGCGGCAGAAAAAGTCGTCCTGACGTGCGGTACCCATCACGTAGCCGCCGCCGTGAATCCACAACAGCGCCGCGGACGGTTCTTCGAGGTTCTTGGGAACATGTGCCCGGACCGTCACGTTGTCGTTGACCGCGATGCGCCGCACCCCGTGCCGGGGCAGCAGATCGGTGAGGTAAATGCTCGCACGCAGTATCGAGAGGGTTCGCGGCAGGCCGACCTGTCGCGGAAATGCCCTGGCTGCCAAGCGGAGATCGGGATGAATGTCAGGCGACGACACATAGCGAGTATGCCCGTGGTGTGTACACACCGCGGCTGTTTGGTGTGACGGGGAATGTTTCGGACCCCAGTCCGCTTGAAAGTCATGTATCTACGGAAGGAGCACCATGACGTCACCATTGAAGAGCCGTCGCGCGTTTGTGACGGGCGGATCGCGCGGCATCGGCGCGGGCATTGTCCGCAGGCTCGCCGAAGACGGGGCACGGGTCGTCTTCACCTATTCGAGTTCGGTGCAACAGGCCGCCGATGTCGTGGACGACATCAACGAGGACGGTGGCTGGGCACGGGCCGTCAAGGCAGATGTAGCCGATCCGGACCAGCTTGGCGCGGCCATCGGTCAGGCAGCGGAAGAGCTTGGCGGACTCGATATCCTGGTGAACAATGCCGGTATCTTGTCAATCGGCGATGTAGATACCGCTACCTTGGCGGACTTCGACGAGATTGTGGCCGTCAACGTTCGTGCGGTTTTTGCCGGAATCAAGGCGGCGTCACCGCACCTCACCGAGGGCGGCAGAATCGTGACGATCGGCAGCATCAACGGAGATAGTTCTCCCACAGCTAACCTGTCGCTGTATTCCATGACGAAAGCGGCGGTGGCGGGCCTCACGCGTGGATTGGCGCGCGAGTTCGGCCCCCGGGGCATAACCATCAACAATGTTCAGCCCGGGCCCATCGGTACCGACATGAACCCCGAGGACGGCCAGCTGGCAGACATTCTGAGGCCCAATATCGCGGTCGGGCGCTATGGTCAGCCCCGCGATATCGCCAGCCTGGTGAGTTATCTGGTATCCGACGAGGCCTGGTACATCACCGGAACCGCGATCAACATCGACGGCGGATTCACCGCTTAATCGAAAGGTTGTTTGAAGATGACTCTTGAAAGAATTACCGACAAATTGGTTGAAATGACGCCATTTGTACTGTCGATATTGCGTGTGGTGGTGGGCTTTCTATTTTTTCTGTATGGAACATCACATCTATTCGGATGGCCATCGACTTCACACCTGCAACCTTTTGGAACCTTACAGTGGTGGGCTGGAGTGATCGAGTTGGTGTGCGGAGGAGCGATAGTGATCGGTTTTGGGACGAGACCGTGTGCTTTCATCGCTTCAGGAGCGATGGCGTTTGCATACTTTGCCATTTTACAACCGCGAGGGCTTTTTCCTATCCAAAACAATGGCGACGCGGCGGTCCTCTATAGCTGGATTTTCTTGCTTTTAGTGTTTACCGGAGGCGGCGCAATATCTGTGGACGAAGCATTAAAGCGCAAATTCAGATCATCTGAATGATTTGAATTTCGAGCCTGCGGGTTGGGGGCTACTAAAAATAGGCAGGTATAGCCGCACTGGAGAATCATGGTATTGCAAAGCTTGTTTGCATGGGTTGAACGCATTCCAGCAAAGAATTGGCTAATTTATTGCGGGCCATCCAGCAGGACATCAATGCGAAAAAGGGATTGGTTGAGGTAGGCTTATGGCTAAAAAGTCATCCGCGGAAAGTTATGACTCACTTGTACGCCGGCTGGGATTGGTCTCAATACAGATTGTGTTTATTTATACATTGGGACTGTCTGGGGCGGTCAAGCTGTTGAACTGGCATAATGTTATGGCTAAGTACATTGACATGTTTAACCCCACGTTTGTCAGCCACTTCCCCGGTACCGTAGTAGCGATTTATGCGACCGGAGGACTGGAAATAGTTGCCGCGCTGCTTTTTATCGCGAGTATTGTTAGGCGCGAGTTCCTCGATGATGTGGATAGAGTATTCTTGAACTTCGCATTCCTGCTTGCACTGATAATCTTCGCTATCCTTGGTTTTGGATTGAAATTGTTGGCTGAATACAACAACAACCACGCTGCTACTTTCCAAATGTTTGGCTATACACTGCTAACTTTTATTGCATGGCGAGCGATTATGTATACCCACAGGCGTCCGATTTGATCGGGATCCTGCATTAACCCGTGTGCCTATTCAATAATGTTGTCAAGGTTATAGGGTGGTGGTTTACGAGTGCCTCTATCGTTTGACTGTTGATGAACGACCAAGGCACCCAAATTCACGGGCGATTTCCGATCGTATAACCGTTCCAGCCCCAGCGTTTGTGGCTAACCAAAGTGTTCAAAGCACGATGCTTGTAATGAGAAGCACACTCAAGGAGAAAGTTTTATGCCAACGATCTTCAATTCGATCAAATTGGGTCAAATCGAGCTCTCAAATCGCCTAGCTGTAGCACCAATGACGCGAAGCAGGGCAAATGCAGACGGCACCCCTAACGCATTGAACGCAGAGTATTACGGCCAGCGTTCCAATTTTGGGTTGATAGTCGCTGAGGGTACCCAACCGTCCGATGAAGGGCAGGGTTATCCGAATAGTCCTGGTGTATATACGCGCAGCCACGTAGATGGCTGGAGGTCCATAGCGGATTCCGTCCATGCTGGTGGCGGCAGGATATTCGTACAACTAATGCATGTTGGAAGAGTTTCTCATCCGTTAAACACACAACATGGCACATACCCTGTGGCGCCTTCTCCGGTACCATTACGCGAGCTCAAAATGTTCACTGCGGAGGGCATGAAAGAGATACCGGTCGCTAGAGAGCTATCTAGTTCTGACATTGAAGAAACGATAAATGACTTTGTTTTTGCTGCGCGATCGGCGATTGATGCAGGGGCGGACGGTGTGGAATTGCACGGTGCAAATGGGTATCTACTGCAGCAGTTCTTGGCTCCGAACACTAATACGCGCACTGATGGTTACGGTGGAAGCGTGGAGAATCGACAGAGATTTGTGATTGAAGTTGCGCGACGTGTGGCAGAGGAAATTGGGCCCGAACGGACAGGGATTCGTCTCTCGCCCGGAGGTGAGATAGGTGAAATTGAAGAGGGGGACAACTATGTCGACGAGTACATTCAACTTGCGGAAAAGCTATCTGAACTATCGCTGGTATATATTCACATAGCGTTTCTACGGCCTACTACGGATAAAGATGATCAACTGTTGCGTCGGCTTCGTGAGGCTTATGATGGTGTAGTGATCGTCAATAGAGGTGGACGTCCTGCCGAATATATTGGCCAAGATGTTTCGACTGGTTTAGCTGACATCGAATCCATTGGAGCGCTGGCGTTAGCAAATCCGGATTTGCCTCGACGGCTGGAAATGGAACTACCGCTGAACGAGCCGCGGAAGGAATTCTTCTACGGCGGCGGACGTGAGGGGTATACGGACTATCCGGTTTACCTACCGTGAGTCAGGCTAAGAATGTTTCGGATGTACACATCGGCTGCCTAGTTATTTGTGACATCTAGGATTAGAAGACTCAAAAGCTAAATATCAATATCAGATGTGATGCCATGGTGAAGATGAGGAGATCTTCGGCGATTGATGATTAGGTCGATCATGGCGTACGTTGAGTGTGAAATAGCTTGGCATGTAGCGTCAAATATTGGCAGGCTGTGGTGGCGAATATCCTTAACCGAATACTAGCCTTCAGAAAAATGACAAAGGCTTAGGTTGTGTCGTATCCACGGTTACCGTCAGGTTTGTGTCGTACGTCATAGATCGTCTTGTTATGTGAGTGCGCATTGTGGTGGTTTTAGTGTGTGAACAGGGGTTGTAGAGTATGTGTGCCGTAGTGGCGTTGCGGCAAACAGTGATGTATTAAAAAGTACGAAGGAAGAAAAGCAAGCCAGGAAAGCTTATACGGATATGGCATTTACCCTGGACCCACAAGCTGCTCTCCTCAAACCGATTCGTATGGGCGAGGTTGTTGCGTCCAATCGAATCTTGATGGCGCCGATGACGCGTTCGCGGGCACAAGGAGATGGCACCCCATCAGAGTTTGCGCCGGTCTATTACGGCCAGCGCGCGAGCGCTGGCCTAATCATCAGCGAGGCCACTGCGATCTCCCAGGCTGGCAACGGCGCGTATATGAATACACCCGGCATCTACACCGATCGACACCAACACAAGTGGGCTGAAATCGCCGAGACAGTGCATTCTGAGGGCAGCAAGATGTTCTTGCAAATCTGGCATGTGGGGCGGTTGGGCCACCCGGCGGTCAGTGGAGGTTTTGAGCCGGTTGCACCGTCGGCGGTTGCCGCCCAGATGACCACTCACACGCCTTCAGGCAAGGTGCCCTTAGTGATTCCACGGGAGTTGCGTATAGACGAGATCGCAGAGATCGTAGACGATTTTCGTGCCGCTGCGCGCCGTGCCATAGACGCCGGTTTGGACGGTGTCGAGATACACGGCGCGAATGGGTATCTACTTCACCAGTTCTCGTCCGATGTCATCAACCAACGCACTGATATCTATGGCGGATCGCCGGAGAATAGGGCCCGTCTGACCGCCGAGGTAGTCGAGGCCGTTGCCGCAGAAGTTGGTCCTACCAGAGTGGGTGTGCGCATATCGCCGGGAACGAGCGCCGGCGATATGCACGAGAATGACACCGTGTCCACATATGCGGCGTTACTGGAGCGTATTGACCCATTGGGTCTGGCCTACTTACATGTGGTCATCGATCCAGGTGCCGTAGAGCTCCGGGCCATGGGAGCTATGTGGTCGAACAATCTGGTCTTGAATTCCAGCACGGAAACCGAGACGGAATTTTGCGTTCTAGAGGGGTTGGTCGAGTCAGGCGCTGTCAATGCAGTAGCCCTCGGGCGTAAATTCCTCGCCAACCCAGATTTGATCGATCGGCTGCTGTTGGGCGCTGAACTTAACGAAGCGAACGCGGCCACCTTCTACAGCCCGGGCAAGGAAGGTTACATTGATTACCCCAGCCTCTCAGCGGGTCGCTAGGGTCAGATCATGGCCACTAGCGACACCCGGGAAATCGTCATCGAAGCGACTCCCGAACAGATCATGGATGTCATCGCCGACTTTGAGGTGCTGCCGAAATGGTCCTCGGCACACCAAAGTTCCACGGTATTGACGACGGGGGAGGATGGGCGCCCGCACCAGGTCACGATGAAGGTCAAGACCGCGGGCATCACGGACGAACAGACCGTCGCGTACACCTGGGGTCCGGACACCGTCAGCTGGACGCTGGTCAAGGCCAGTCAACAGCGCCGCCAAGACGGCAAGTACACGTTCACTCCCCAGGGCGACAAGACGCACGTGAAGTTTGAGTTGACGGTTGACCCGCTGATCCCGCTTCCCGGGTTTGTGCTGAAACGCGCCATCAAGGGCGCCATGGAGACCGCGACCGATGGGCTGCGCAAGCAGGTTCTCGCCACGTATCGGTAGGGCCTTCCCTCTCATACGCCCCGCTAGTATCGTTATTGTTGATATCGAAACTAGCGGGGTGGGCGGAGAGTGGACAAACGACAGGGCGGACGCCCCCGCGACCCGGACAAGGATGACGCGGTGCGCGAGACGGTGCGCCGGATGCTGGCCGCCGACGGGTATCAACGCACCACCATCCCCGCCGTGGCGCGGGCCGCCGGAATCGGCGCCCCTACGATCTACCGTCGTTGGCCAACCCAGGCCGCCATGGTGGAAAGCGCCATCGCGGATCGGCCCTGGCCGGAGGAGCTGGCAGCGCCCAGCGAATTCCGGTACTACTTACCGGTTTTGGTGCGCGCGGTAGTCGGGTACTTCGCCGATCCGGCGACGCGCGCGGCGATGCCTGGCTTACTGGTCGAGTACTACCGCGAACCGAGCCAATACGTGGTTTTGGCCGAGCGCACCGAAATGCCACTGCGTGAGGCATTCCGCCGGGCTCACGCCGGGGCCGTCGGATCCGGCGAACGCGCCGACCAACCGGGCGCGGACGCGCTCTTCGACACCATCGTGGGTATGGCCGTCTATCACGGCGTGCTCCGTGGAACCGCGGACGATGCACTCGTCGAACAGATCCTGGACGTGGTAGATGCCGCGAGTTCCGTGGGCCGGGGCCTTCATCTCGACGAGACGAACAGCGACAAGGAACGGAAACGATGAATCGAGAGACCTTCTCCCGCTTGTTCGATCTCACGGGGCGCACCGCCATCGTGACCGGCGGTACTCGCGGAATCGGGCGTGCACTTGCCGAAGGGTATGCCTGTGCGGGGGCCAATGTTGTTGTGGCAAGCCGCAAACCGGAGGCGTGTACGGAGGCGGTCGAGCGCCTGCGCTCCCTGGGGGCCCGGGCGCTGGGCGTGCCGACGCATACCGGTGACATCCATTCTCTCGAAGAGCTGGTGCGGGCCACGGCCGAGGAGTTCGGTGGTATCGACATCGTGGTGAACAACGCGGCCAATGCCCTTACTGAACCGGTCGGTGCCTTCACCGTAGACGGGTGGGACAAGTCGTTCGGAGTCAACCTGCGCGGCCCGGTTTTCCTGGTGCAGGCGGCGCTGCCGCACCTGGTGGCCAGTCCGCATGCGGCGGTACTCAACGTGGTCTCGGTGGGGGCCTTCATGTTCGGTCAGGGGGTGTCCATGTACTCGGCCGCCAAGGCCGCTCTCGTCTCCTACACCCGCTCGGCTGCGGCCGAGCTCGCCTCGCGCGGTGTGCGCGTCAACGCGCTCGCGCCCGGTGCCATCGACACCGATATGGTGCGCAAGACGCCACCGGCTGAAGTGGAGCGAATGGCGAACACCAACCACCTCAAACGGCTCGGATTGCCTGACGAAATGGTAGGCACCGCACTCCTTCTGACCTCTGATGCGGGCAGTTACATCACCGGCCAGACCATCATCGCCGATGGCGGGCTGGTGGCCCGATGATCCGTGTCGAGCCGCGGGAACACGGAATCCTGGTAGTCACCATTGATCGTCCGGAACGTCGCAATGCCTTGGACCCGCAGACGGTGGCCGAGCTGCATGCGGTGATCGAGAGCATCGATGGAGATCCCAAGGTTCGTGTGGTGGTGCTCACCGCCGTCGGCGCATCCTTTTGTGCGGGAGCCGATCTGAAGTCGCTACCGAGTGATTTCACCAGCGCCGGGGTAACCTCCACAGCCGCACTGCTTGCCGCCACCGACTCCGAGCTGGTGCGTACGCTCGCCGCGCAGGAGCTGATGGCGTCTCTATTCGAGCGGATACACCGGATGCGGCAGCCGGTCATTGCGGCCGTCAACGGGCACGCGATAGGCGGCGGCTTTGCCCTGGCCCTCGCCTGTGATATCCGTTTTGCCAGTCCCGCAGCATCTTTCGGCGCAGTGTTTATTCGTCATGGGGTTTCCAACTGCGATATGGGCACCAGTTATCACTTGCCGCGACTGGTGGGTGCCGCCCGTGCTGCCGAGCTGATGTTGACGGGCCGTGTGTTTGACGCGCAGGAGGCATACCGCATGGGTCTGGTCTTCGACGTGGTGCCCGCCGAGGAACTTCTGGATGCGGCGCTGTCGAAGGCCCGGGAGATCGCCGTTCACTCGCCGCTGGCCGTCTGGATGACCAAGGAGACGATGTGGCAGACGGTGGATGCGCCGAGCCTGCGGCATGCGCTGGATCTGGAGAATAGAACGCAGGTGATGTGCACTGCCACCGGAGAACTGCGTCGATCCTTTGACGCGTTCCGGGAAGGGCGCGGCTAACTCTCGTCCGGAGGCCCGGCCAAGATCGCCGTCACCATGTCGATCAGTTGTGCGTTCATCTGCCCATCGTCCAGATAGGTTCCGCTCAGCGACATCAGGCGATTGGTATGCGCGATATCACCGAGGACCACGCAGGTGAGCGTCACCGCATGGGTGACCCCGAACCGGATGGAGGGCAGGGTCGCGTCGGGGCGTAGCCGCAAGATGAGTTCCTGCAGGCGCGCGGCCTGCGGCTGGAAGCTCACGCTCATCGGGATCAGCGCTGGGTGTCCGCTGATCAATAGCTTGCCAAGCGTGGAAAGCCATGCAGTCGAACCTTCTTCGGCGATTTCGGACAACGGTGTGACGATCGCTTCGGCGATGGCGCGCAGTGTGCGCGCGGTTTCTGCGACATCCAGGAGGGCGAACCGGCGCTTCTCTATCTGGTCCAGGTACCTGTCGAGCAGCGCCTCGATGAGACGTTCCTTGGAACCGAAGTGGTAGTGCACCGACGCGACATTGGTTCCGGCTGCCGCCATGATGGCGCGCAGCGAGACCGCATCCACCCCACGTTCGGCGAAGAGCCGTTCGGCGGCATTGAGCAGTCGCTGGTCGGTGGAATCCTCTGTGAGGATGGTTGTTTCAGCCGACGTGTCGGTCATCTCCCGGTAAACCGTGCCTCTCGCTTCTCCTTGAACGCGGCCAATCCCTCGCGTGCGTCGGCGGAGGTGATTACCGGGCGAGTGAGCCTCGCCTCGATGGCACGGGCGTCTTCCTCGGCCAGCCATCCGCTGCGGACAATCGCTTCTTTGGCATTGCGCACGGCCAGCGGGCCGTTGCGGACGATCCGGTCGGCGAGGCTGCGTGCTTTGTCCAGTGCGGTACCCGCGGGCACCACATGTCCGACCAGCCCGAAATGGTATGCCTCGAAGGCGGTGAGCGGCTCGCCGGTCAGGATCATCTCCATGGCCTTGGTATACGGAATCTGTCGCTTGAGCCTGACCATCGATCCGGCACCGGGCACCAAGCCGCGCTGTACCTCGGGTAAGCCAAAGGTAGCGTGCTCATCGGAAACCCGGATGTCGGTCTGCTGCAACATTTCGCAACCACCGCCGAGGCATGCGCCGTTGACCGCGGCGATAAGGGGCTTAGTGAGGGTGTGGCTCAGGAGCAGCCCCTTCCCGATGGTGGCCGGATCAAGCGGTGGCGCCGAGCCGTCCCGCACCATCCAGCCGTCACTCAGGTCACCTCCCACGCAATAGGCGGAGCCGGCACCCGTGAGGATCGCGGCCCGAATGCCGTCATCGTGGTCGATCTCGTCCCAGGCCGCGGCGAATTGGCTGACCATGTTGGTGGACAGGGCATTTCTCCGGTGCGGGCGGTTCATCGTCAGGATAACGACCGGCCCGTCGCGTTCGACAAGGAGTTCTCGTGCTGCGCTCATGGTTTCTCACTTCCCACCACCCACAACGCGTGGAACTGTGACGCCCCGCCCATGGCGTGGCCTATCGCACGTCTGGCTCCATCGACCTGGTGTTCACCCGCGAGCCCCCGCACCTGCAGGGCGGCCTCGGCGAATCGGAGTAGGCCGGTGGCACCGGTCGGATTGCCGGAGAGCACGCCTCCGGACGGGTTGATCGGGTGCCGGCCCCCGAATGCGGTGTGGCCCTCATCGACGGCGCGCCAGCCCGAACTCTCCGGTGCCAGACCGATGTTCTCCATCCACATCGGCTCATACCAGCTGTAGGGAATGTAGAGCTCGGAGACATCCACTTCGGTGCCGGGATCGGTGATGCCCGCCTCGCGATACGCGGCGGCGGCGCACTCCTGTCCGGCGCGCGGGTTCACTTCGTCTCGGCCCGCGAAATGTCCTGTTTCGGTGCGCCATCCGGTGCCATGAATCCAGGCCGGCGGTCGGGGAGCGAGCCGCGCATGCATCTCCGAAGAAATCACGACGGCACATGAGCCATCCGAGGACGGGCACGACTCCAGGAATCGGATCGGGTCCCACAGCATCGGGGAGTTGCGCACCTCCTCGATGGTGATATCGGGTTTGTGGATATGCGCGTAGGGGTTCCGGGTGGCGTTGAGGCGGTGATTCACCGCCACCTGCCAGCCGATATGTTCCGGTGCGTGCGAGCGGCGGATGTACTCCCGGATCACCGGTGCGAAGTGGCCGCCGGCGCCCGCTCCCAACTGGGCACTGAATGGCAACGGACGTGACAGTGCCCACGTGAAATTGCCCTCGGACTCTTTGGAATATGCGACCACCAATACCCGTCCGGCCAGCCGGGCCTGGATCAGGTGCGCGGCGTAGATGGCGGCGTGACCGCCGACGCTGCCACCGGTGAATACGCGCGTGACCGGCAGACCCCGCGCGCCGATCGCGTCGGCGAGGTACAGCTCCGGGTTCATGACGCCGTCGAATAGATCGGGTGTCTTGGCCAGCACGATCGCGTCTATGTCGCCGAAGGTCAGCTCGGCGTCGGCCAGCGCCCCGTCCACCGCTTCGCGGACCAGCGCGGCGATGGTCACCTCACGTTTTTTGGCTTGCTTGCTTTGCCCGACACCGACGACGGCGACACCGCGGCTCATGCGCTTGTTTCCATCAAGCACACCAGGTTGTGCTGCAGTGCAGGGCCATTGGTAGCGTGCGCCAGTGCGCGGGTGGCGCGTCCCTGCATGATGGTGCGGGCGGACTCGCCGATGCGGATCAATCCCGTCGCGGTGGCCGGAGCACCCGCCAACGGTCCGCCTGACGGGTTGACCAAGGCGTTCTCGATGCCGAAGGTCGTGGTGAGCAGGGGCTCGGCGTAGCTGTATTCGGTGTGAAGTTCGGCGACCTCCACATTGGCGGCCGAGAAACCGGCCATCACGGCGGCCTTCTCGGCGGCGATTCGGGCCGATTCGAGCACCGCCAGGTCGCGTGATCCGGGGTAGTGCGTGTCCATCCGGTGATCAATGGCCCGGATCCACGCCGGCCGCCGGGCCAGCCGGCGTGCGACCTGATCGGTGGCCAAGATCAGTACCGCCGCGCCGTCGCAGACCGCTGCCGTGTCGTGCTGGCGCAGCGGTGAGGCGATGTACGGCTGCTCCAGCAGTGCTTCCACTCCTGGAGCACCTGACTTGAGGGCGAAGGGATTTGACAGCGCATCGGTCAGTGACTGGTTGACCACATCGGCCATCTCGCGCTCGGTGGTGATGCCGGCCTCGATGGCAGCGGCCGCTTGCAGTCCGGCGATGGCGTGACGATGTGGATACAACGGGGTCAGGTAGTAGGGGTCGAGCGAGGAGGGCATCACCTGGTCGAGGTCGGCCGGCAGCGAACCCCGGCCGACGCCATAGACCAGCGCGATGTCGCCGTGCCCCAATTGGAGCCAGGCCCACGCCTCGTAGCAGGCCCAGGCGGCATCCATTTCGACATGCGATTCCGATATCGGCGGCCAGGCGCCGATGGCGTCGAGGGATTCTATGTATGCGAAAGTGCGGCCCTCGAAGAAGTCATGGCTACCGGACGCGTAAAAGTCGATGTCCGTACGGCGCAGGTCTGCCTGGGCGAGCGCATCGCGGACCACAGGCAGCAGTATTTCGGCCATATCGTCGTGCAGATTGGCAGTGGTGCAGTGGGATTGGGCAAAGGCAACCACGGCGACGTCACGCATGGGAGGCCTCGTCCGAGGACGGGCGGAAGTAGCGGATGCTCTGCATCGTGGGTGCCAGCTCCGCGTCGGCGACCCAGGCCGGTTCGACTGTCATTCCGATGTGAACCCTGTCCAACGTGGTGTCGCCGATCATGTGCATGAGTCTGGTGTCGGCTCCACGCAGCTGGATGTGTGCCACCGCGTACGGCGGCGTGAAGACCTGGCCCGGAAAGGGGAAGCTGACGATGCAGAAGGTTGCCACCGTGCCCTTCCCATCGAGCGGGTACGGACTGCCGAGTTCGGTGAGGCAGCGCGAACAGAATTGCGGCGCAGGACAGTACGCACGTTCGCAATTCGGGCATTGGCGCGCGAGGAGCAGCCGGCGGGCCAATCCACGCAGGAAGACCGAGCGGCCGGTACCCGCGACATACGTGTAGTCCATGTGAAATGGACTGGTGATCGAAGAGACGGGTTCGGGCACCGCGGTCACTGTTCACCGATGGGCTGGAAGCAGATGATGTCGGTAATCGCACCGACGCGGTCTGTGCGCCAGCGCGGCGTGACCGCCAACCCGGACTTCATGGCCGCGGGATTGCCGCCGACATCGACAGCGTGGAACATCGAGTTGGTGGTTCCCTTAATGCGGATGAGCGCCCAGGCGAAGCTCGTCTCCAACTCGTCCGCGGGCCGTGGCGGCACCCATGTCCATTGCAGGACAACCCCCTTCGGTTCCAGCTCGACCAGCGCGCCGGTGGCACTGCCATCGGCCGGATCGAATTCGAGCACCGGACACAGCACGTGGCCGCCGGCGGTTCGCACTCCGAACAGCCGGGCAGCGCGCAGACCGTCGAGGAAGGCGCCGATTTTGGGGCCAACAGTCCGTTCGAACCCGAATTCGATCGTGTAAGGAGCCCGGAGAGATTCGGCGGTTTGGTCGGTCACAGCCCTCCCAGAGAAGGTTTCTATCGACTGATTGAATCAAGCGATAGGACCGTAGCACGCGAGTGATCGGGGCCACAGGTCTACATCCGGCTACGCACGTCGGTGCCCCGCGCGTAGCCGGATGTAGCGGGTGCCGGCCCATTCGAGCCGCATCCGGCCTGATCGGACCGGGCAAGCTAGCACCGGCCAGCGGCGGTAAACGGATGTGACCCGAATCGGCTCGGGGTGAATCGAACGACCGCCCGGAGGGTTGCACACCCACCACCTGCGGGAACGTCACCAGCTGGATTTCGGCTGCGGGGGCATTGCCATTGACGCACTGTTGGGACCTTCATACGTTTGCGCCGTTCCCAGCTCGTGCCACGGGTCAGAGCAACAGTGCAATAAGCCTGCAATAGGACCACCGATGATCAAGCATCTCACCCGCCGCGCGACGGTCGCCCTCGTTGTGGCAGCCGCGGCGATCTCGCCTGCCGCCTATCCGGCTATGGCCGATACCGCCACGCCGCTGAACGGACTATTCGCGTTAACGCCTGGCAGCTGCGCGGAAGGTCGTGCGACCGGTTCCTACTTCCGCATGATCCTGCCGGCCGGTGATGCGTCGGGCCCCTATCTGGCCAATGGCGATTCGACATGCTCGGATAACACGGTCACCTTGTTGGCGCCGGGTACCGATGGCGGCCTGAAATCGGGTGAGTATCAGCCGCAGCCGGCCAACGCGTTCGATGGCAATGGAAATGCGGTGTCCGGCAGTATTACTCAGCCGGTTAAGTTCTACGGCGTCGGCTTTGCGACTGCTTCGAATCAGACGGACCCACAGACCGGCCAAGGTACCTCCACGCCGCAGATCACGGTAAGCGGCGACAAGCTGGGCGGTGATCTCAGCGCCTTCGGCGTGACCTGGAACAACCAGGTGTTCAACCAGGGAGCGCCGAAACCCGGTGGCGCACTTCCCGGCAAGACCACGCCAGTGACCGGCACCTACGACCGCAACTCCGGTGCCTTCATTCTCGAATGGAC
Organism: Mycobacteroides abscessus ATCC 19977; assembly: GCF_000069185.1. Taxonomy (NCBI): domain Bacteria; kingdom Bacillati; phylum Actinomycetota; class Actinomycetes; order Mycobacteriales; family Mycobacteriaceae; genus Mycobacteroides; species Mycobacteroides abscessus. Next base: position 836,317 of record NC_010397.1, read on the forward strand.
CAGCCAGATTGTGGGAGGACCCTTCAACGATTTCACCGGACTGTGGCATCTGGTGGGCAAGGTCGGAGGTGCGCCCGGCGGAGCGGCCGCCGCGCCGCCGCCCGCTCCGGCCCCGGGTGTTCCACCGCCGCCCGCCGACGCTCCACCCGCCGCGGCGGCGCCGGTGGCGCCCGTGCCGGGGCAGGTGGTGGTCCAAGCGGGACAGCAGTTCGCTTCACCGCCTCCGCTATCCGCGGGGCAACAGCTCATCGCGCTGCCCGTCGACGACAACCCCCGCACCGTGACCCCGCCGTGGGTCATCGCGCTGCTGGTCTTCGTGGCCATCGGTGGCGGAATCCTGTTTGTGGTGGGGGAGCGGATCTTCAGCCGTGGGCGCTGAGGCCCTCGCGCGCGGGGCCACACCTGAGCCAGCCGACACGCCGCCGGCTCTGCCCACGTATGCCGCCATCGTGGGTGAGCGGGCCGTGGTCGCCGAGGCGGGCCCGGCGCCGAGACCCCGGTGGCCGTTCCTCGTGCTCATTGTGCTCGGTGTACTGCTGTTCGCACTGCCGGTACTCACCGGAATGTTCACGCGGGCAGCGGGTGGCCAGCAGCTGCTCACCGAATTCCATCCGTTTGTCTCCACCGAGGTTCTCGCAAAGTTTCGCGGCTACCTGGACACGGTCGATACCGCGCGCGCCGACGTACAGGCCACCCAGGGGATTGCGGGCGGCCGCTATGAGCGGCTGGATTCCTTTGTAACCCAATACCCGTCGATTCGACGGGACATGAGCGATCTACTGACCGCGGTGGACGGCCAGGTGCGCAACTATGAGCAGTTGCGCGCCGTGGGGCCCTTTGACGTGTTGCCCTTCCTGCTGGCGGTGCCGGGTCTGATCCTGATCGCCGCCGGAGTGTGGGGCCTCCGGCGTACCCGCGACGGCGAAAAGACGTCGGGTGCAAGGATTCTCGCTTTGCTGGCGGCTACGGTGTTGATCGCCGTGCCGTTCGCGGATGGTCTATTTTCGCGTGCCCCCGCCGGTGCTCAGCTCATCGATGCCTTCACCCCGATCATGACGCATGAGCGGGTGGCGGCGGTGCAGCGGCACTTCGTGGTGCTGGTGGCGGCGGAGGGAGAACTGGACACCCAGTTCCTCGAGGATCTGCGGCACCGCGATCCGGCTCGCGCGGTTCCGGGGATCGATGCTTTCGTATCGCAATGGCAGCCCATGACAGCTGATTTCGCTTCGCTGATCGGCGTGATGGCTGACAACGTCGACAACTTCGACAGGGTGGTGGCCCTCGATCGGATCACCGCCCCGCTGGGATTGCGGTCATTCAACTACTTCGGCTGGTTTTTCCTCGTGCCCGGTGTACTGGCGGCCGCGGTCGCCCTCGACTCGAAAGGCTTGCTTCGATGGCCCAACAAAAAGTGACCGCGAAAACGATGTTGCGTTGTGCGCTGGGTTTCACGGTGGCGGCCACGGTGCTGGTGACCGCGCCGGCTTGCGGGTCCGAGAAGCCCGCCGAGTCCGCCTTGAAGGGACTGCTGGCGCTGGAGCCGGGGAAGATCGAGGGCAACAAGCTCAGCGGCACCTGGTTCAAAATGGTGCAACCGGGCGGTAATCCCCAGGAGGGGCCATTCATGCCGAACGCCAATTCGCCTGTGCCCCAGGGATCGGCGACGCTGCTCTCGCCGGGCACCGACGGCGGGCTGATCCTGGGTGATTATCAGGGCGAGCCGGATCCCGCGTTCGACGAGGCCACGGGCTATTCGCTGGCATCGCGGGTGACTCAGCCCACGAAGTTCTTCAACATCGAATTCGGCATATCCACCAACAAGATCGATCCGCAGACTCAGCGCGAACTGCTGGCGCCCACGGCCACCGTCTCGGGCGATTCGATCTCGGCGGACCTGTCGGCGTGGGCGGCATCGTGGAATCGGCAGGAGTTCAACCAGGGGGCGCCCAAACCGAAAGCCAAGGAGCAGGCCCAGATCCCCGGTGAGGCGCGCGCCAAACAGGTGTGGGAGTTCGTCGCCGGACGTTGGGTCGGCCACGATTCCGTGGACGGCGAAAGTCCCAAGGCCACCGGGACCTATGACAAGGACACCAAAAAGTTCACCCTCGATTGGACCAGTCTGATCGTCGGTGGTCCGTTCAACAGTTTCACCGGGGTGTGGCATCTAGAAGGCGTGGTGAGGGATCGATGAGCGAAACTCCCGCCGAAGAGACGGCGCCGATCACCACCGCCAGCCCGAAGCGTGCCAAGGAACGTGTGTTTGGCATCGCGGTACGGGTATTCGCCGCGGTCACGGTCATCGGAAGCGTGGCCGCGATCACCCAGCTGTCGTACTCGCCGCCGCGTGCACCCATCGTCGGATACCAGATTGTCAACCGGGACGGCTCGATTCCCGAGGGTGCGATTCCGATCCCGGTGCCGCCGCCAGGCCCGCAGCTGGTGGCTCCGCTGCCTCGCCCTCAGCCGCCCTCGCATCCGCCGGGGCCGGTCGCCGCCGGTCCGTTCGGCGCGCTGCCTTCGGTGACGGACCGCGGTCTACCGATATCCGTCGCCCAGCCCTGCCCCTTCGGCTGGCCGGCGCCTGGTCCCGACGAACAGGGCGGTTTGGCCTCGTTGATCGACGTGGCTCCTGCCGCGGGCGTGTTCTCCTCCGAGGCTTTCGCCCCGGCCACCGCCTATGAACCGATTCTGAAGATGATGGGCCCGGTGCTGGCGCGAATCTCCCCGCTGCTGTCCCGGCATCCGTGGGCGATCGACCAGTTCGTCACCCGATTTCAGACCGTCATGGTGCGGATTCTGGAGGCGATTCTCCCGTACTACGGGCCGTACCGGAATGATGTGCTCAAGGCCGAGGGCGATCTCGCAAAGGCGTTGACGCCGTTCCTGGAAAGCTTGTACAACACACCGACCGCCCAATGCCTTGTCGCGTGGGAGGCACAACGCATCCGAGACGCGCGCGGGGGACGCCCGCCCGCCTTGCGCCTGCACGACCTGGGCAAGGTGATCGACCTGTATCGCTCGACGCACTGGCGTGAGGGCGATGACGATCCGCCACCCCCGCCGCTGCCCGCGTACGAGTTCACACCGCCGCCTGCGCCACCTCCGGCCTCGGACACCCCGGCGGCGCCCAGCACGTCACGGCCGGTGATCCCCAATTTCCCCACCCCGACTCCGGCGCCGGCGCCCACGCAGACGTCGTCGCCGGCCATCTCCTCGTCGCTGTAGCCGCACTTCCCAACCAACGGGTTGACTGGCTAGGGTGGCCCCATGGCTGACACTGGCGTCAAGACGGGCCCCCTGGCGGGCGTGAAGGTGATCGAGCTCGGCGGGATCGGCCCTGGGCCGCATGCGGCGATGATGTTGTCGGACCTGGGTGCCGACGTCATCCGGGTGCGCCGGCCGGGCGGGCTCGCCATCCCCGCCGAGGAGACCGACCTGTTCCACCGCGGCAAGCGGCTGGTCAATCTGGACGTCAAGAAGGACCCCGAGGCGCTGCTGGCCCTGGTCGATAAGGCCGATGTGCTGCTGGATCCGTTTCGTCCCGGCGTATGTGAGCGCATCGGGATCGGACCCGAGGAGTGCGCCAAGCGGAACCCGCGGCTGATCTTCGCCCGGATGACCGGCTGGGGACAGCACGGCCCGATGGCAGACCGTGCCGGGCACGACATCAACTACCTGTCGCTGACCGGAGCCCTCGGCTCGATGGGTTACAAGGACCGCCCGCCGATGCCGCCCATGAATCTGGTGGCGGACTTTGGCGGTGGCTCAATGCTTTTGGTGCAAGGCATCCTGGCCGCGCTGTATGAGCGCGAAAAGTCGGGCAAGGGCCAGGTCATCGATGGCGCAATGGTCGACGGAGTGAGCCAGCTGGCTCAGATGCAGTGGACGATGTACAACAACGGTCTGCTCTTCGACGAGCGTGAGGCCGGACTGCTCGACGGTGGCTCGCCCTTCTACGGGACGTACGAAACATCCGATGGCAAGTACATGGCGGTGGGTTCTATTGAGCCGCAGTTCTTCGCGATCTTGGTGCAGGGTTTGGGGCTGGATCCAGAGAGTGTGCCGTTCCAGCTCGACAAGGCGCGCTACCCGGAGATGCGCAAGATGTTCGACGACGCCTTCAAGACCAAGACGCGCGACGAGTGGACCGAGATTTTCATCGGCACCGACGCGTGCGTATCACCGGTGCTCACCTGGGGCGAGGCCAAGCAGAACGAGCACCTTCGTGATCGCGGCACCATCGTTGACGTGGACGGGGTGACTCAGGCGGCGCCGGCCCCGCGCTTTTCGCGGACGCCGAGCGGGCCCCTTGGAGCTCCCCCGAAGGACACGACGGAGCTCTCCGATATCGGCTGGTGATTTAGCCGGGATTGTCGGTACTAGGTACTGGTAGTCTCACTCCAGGCAATGACGCTATGAGGAGGCTTGATGACCAGTGCCCGACATGCCGCCGATTCCCGGCTGGCCGCGGTGACATATGCCGGACCGGAGTGGATGGGCAAGGCCAATTGGCATTCGGTGGCCGAGACGTACCTGTTCAAGGCGCTGGGAAAGCCTGGTCTCTACGCGCTGACCCGGCTGATGCTGGCCGTCAATCGCCGGTTCCCCGATGTGCTGCTCAATCGGCGATACGACGGGCTGGAACGCTTGATGGGGTGGGTTCCGGGCGTCTCGGGAACGCGCACGGAGCGGGTTCAGCTGCCGAACTGCCCCGCAGAATGGACGTGGAACGTCAAGAACGAATCGGCCTCCAGCGCATCGAGTGACGCGCCGGTGGTCATCTATTTCCATGGGTCGGCATTCATCGCCTTGGGTATCAACAGCCATCGGCCGCTGGTGAGCCACATCGCACGTGATTCCGGTGCGCGAGCGTTGAGCGTCGGATACCGGTTGTGTCCACGCAATCTCGTCGAAGACGCCATCGCCGACGGCGTCGATGCCTATCGCTACGTGCTGAGCCAGGGCGTCGATCCCGACAACATCGTGCTCGCGGGAGACTCGGCCGGTGGCTTCCTGGCGGCGATGACCGCGATCGCCGTGCGCGATCAGGGGTTGACGCCGCCCGCGGGTTGTGTGCTGATCTCGGCGGCAACCAGCAACGACATGGAGCCCAAGTATGCGGTCGGCAAGCGTGTCGGCGACGCCATGTTCCCGGTGGACTTCTTGAGGATGATCAACGATGTCTTCCTGCTTCGCAACGGTGCCCGGGAGCCGGGGGCATGTCCGGTGGATGCTGACCTGACGGGCCTGGGGCCGTTCCTATTGCAGGTGGGTTCGCAGGAGGCATTGCGTCCGGACTCCGAGCTGCTTGCGGAACGTCTTGTCGCAGCCGGAGTTCCGGTGCGCCTGCAGATCTTCGATCGGGCGATCCACGTGTTCCAGGTGTTCGCGATGACCAACCCGGATGCGCGGCGGGCGGTAGCGGAGATCACCGACTTCATCAAGGTCCTGCCGGGGCTGGCCAAGGCGCGGCAGCGTCCCGGTGAGATGGCGACCGGCCTAGGCTCCTAGCCGGGCCAGGCGGGTGATGGCCTCATCGATCACCACATCGCGCTTGGCGAAGGTGAACCGCACCAAGTGATTCCATTGGTCGGCGTATCTGTCACAGAAGGCGCTTACCGGGACTGCGGCGACGCCAACAGTTTCCGGTAAACGCCGGCAGAGCTCCGCGCTATCGCTGAACCCGAGCGGCCGCGGATCGGCGCAGACAAAGTATCCGCCGTCACTGCTGTGCACCTCGAATCCCAGGCCAGTGAGGGCGGCCGAGAGGCGATCGCGCCTGCGCTGCAGTGATTCTCGTAGGGTCTTCACCCACGACTGTTCGGTGTCCAGGGCCACTGCCACCGCCGGTTGAAATGGTCCGCCGCCGACATAGGAGAGGAACTGTTTAGCGGCCCGCACGCCCGCGACCAACTCCGGCGTGCCACAGGCCCAGCCAATTTTCCAACCGGTGCAGTTGAATGTCTTGGCGGCGCTGGAGATGGTCACGGTCCGGTCGGCCATCCCGGGCAGGCTTGCCATCGGAGTTTGGGTGCGCCCATCGAAAAGCAGGCGCTCGTATACCTCGTCGGAGACGACAAGCAGGTCGTGTTCCACCGCGAGCTCGGCTATCCGCGCCAACTCGGTATCGGTGAACACCTTGCCCGTCGGGTTATGCGGCGAGTTGATCACCAGCGCCGCCGTCCGGGGCGTGATGGCCGCCGCCAGCGCGTCGGTATCCAATGCGAAGCCCGCCCCGTCCGGTACGAGGGGCACGGGCACGCGGACCGCTCCCGCCATCGCTACCACGGCGGCGTAGGAGTCGTAGTAGGGCTCGATCAGGATGACCTCGGAACCGGGTTCGACGAGGCCGAGCAGGGCGCCGGCGATCGCTTCGGTGGCGCCGACGGTCACCAGCACCTGGGTGTCCGGGTCAAGCTCCTCGCCGTAGCGGGCGAGCCGATCGGCGGTGATGGCCCGGCGTAATTCGGGAATGCCCAGCCCCGGCGGATATTGATTCAGGCCGGAGCGGATGGCCTGTTGCGCCGCATCGAGCATGGATGCGGGTCCGTCCTCGTCGGGGAAGCCCTGACCAAGATTGATCGCGTCATGCCGGACGGCCAGTGCCGACATCTCGGCGAAGATCGTTGCGCCGAAAGGACGTAACCGTTCGACGGTTCTCTGATTCACGCTGGCCCGTGTTCGGTGTGCCGCGGCTCCATGCCGGGCAGCCTACCGCTGGACTTAGCAGCTGGGCGGTTCGAAGGACAGGTCGGTATCCGGGATCGGGCAGAAGTAGTGGCTTAGGCCGGGATTGCCCCGATCGTGGCTGTCCACGAACACCTCGACATCCCGGCCCGTGCTGTAGACGCGGTAGTAGGTGGTGGTGTCCTCGAGGAAGAAGTTCGCGACGGTGGTCACCAACTCCGCACCCGTGCCCCCGGCACGGGCCTGTCGCATGCAGTTCAGGTAATCCGGTGGGATCTCGTGGGACGGCGGCAACATCCGCAGCCGGCCGCACGAGTGCAGCGGTGCTCGCTGATCGAATGCTGCCTCGGCGCTGAGTTGTTCTGGCTCGGCCTGTGCCACCGGCGGATACGCGGCCGCGGCCAGGGCGAGGGTCGCAGTTGCCGTGCAGAGTCGTCTGAGCATCGCTCCAGACTTGCCGGATACGGCACGGCCTGGGGAGGTTTCGGCGAAATCTCGTCGCAGGGCACCGCAATCTACGCGGTGCCCTGGGGTCGCACCCCAGGGCGGCTAGCGGTCGGGCTGGTCTGTCGGTGATACGCAGCTGGGATCCGGTGGGTAGTTCAGCGGTACCGCCCAGCAGTAGAAGTGGCTCCAGCCGGCATTGCCGAACCGATCGGCGCTTGCGTCGGTGAAGATCTCCACGCGCCGGTCCGTCGAGAAGACGCGGTAGTAGGTGGTGATGGGATCACCCTCGAAGGTGGGCTGGACCACGGTGAGTTCTCCGCCGAGTCCGGAGGCTCTGCCGTTGTTCATGCAGTCGCGTTGGGCAGCGGGGAGATCCTCGCGGACGTACCGGTGCGTTCCGCAGTCGGGAAGCGCGATCCGCTGGGTGAACGAGACGGGCGGGGGTGCCGGCTTGCGGTGACCGGGACCATCGGTGAACGACTCCCAGCCATTCCACACCGCGAATATCACCACAAGTGCAATAGCGCCGATGAGCACGCGTCTTAGTGGTCGTGATCGGGTCCACAGCACACTCGAAGCATAGCGTCACAACATTCCCAACCAACGGGTTGGGAGGGCTGCTTACCATGGGTACGCCACCCTGGTCTAACGTAGGGCTGTCTCGGCGAAACTGACCCGGAGTCAATCCGGGTTCTGGGCCGGGGCACCTGCACCACATGCCCCCATACGCACCGGATAAGGACGTATACCCATGACTGAAGCATTCATCTACGAGGCCGTCCGTACGCCTCGCGGCAAGCAGCGTGGCGGCGCTCTCAACGAGATCAAGCCGCTGAACCTGGTGGTCGGCCTCATCGAGGAGATCCGGCACCGTCACCCCGACCTGGACGAGAACCTGATCAGCGATGTCGTGCTGGGTGTCGTGTCCCCGGTCGGCGACCAGGGTGGCGATATCGCCCGCACCGCGGTGCTGGCGGCCGGCCTGCCCGACACCACCGGTGGTGTCCAGCTCAACCGTTTCTGTGCCTCGGGCCTGGAGGCCATCAACATCGGCGCACAGAAGGTGCGTTCCGGCTGGGACGACCTGGTGCTCGCCGGTGGTGTGGAGTCGATGTCGCGCGTGCCGATGGGCAGCGACGGCGGCGCGTGGGCGTCGGACCCGGCCACCAACTACGACGTGTCCTTCGTTCCGCAGGGCATCGGTGCCGACTTGATCGCCACTATCGAGGGCTTCACCCGTGACGATGTGGACGCCTACGCCGCCCGCTCGCAGGAGCGTGCCGCGGCCGCGTGGTCCGGTGGCTACTTCGCCAAGTCCGTTGTGCCGGTCAAGGATCAGAACGGGCTGCTCGTTCTCGATCACGACGAGCACATGCGCCCGGGCACCACCGCGGCAGACCTGGGCAAGCTCAAGCCCGCGTTCGAGGGCCTGGCCGCGCTCGGCGGCTTCGACGACGTGGCGCGCATCAAGTACCACTACGTCGAGAAGATCAACCACGTCCACACCGGTGGCAACAGCTCCGGCATCGTCGACGGCGCCGCCCTGGTGCTGATCGGTTCCGAGGAGGCCGGCAAGTCGCAGGGCCTGACCCCGCGCGCTCGTATCGTGGCCACCGCCACCTCCGGCAGCGAGCCGCTCATCATGCTGACCGGTCCCACCCCGGCGACCAAGAAGGTGCTCGACCGTGCCGGGCTGACCGTGGACGACATCGACCTGTTCGAGCTCAACGAGGCCTTCGCCTCGGTGGTCCTGAAGTTCCAGAAGGACCTGAACATCCCGGACGAGAAGCTCAACGTCAACGGCGGCGCCATCGCGATGGGCCACCCGCTGGGCGCCACCGGCGCCATGATCACCGGCACCATGGTCGACGAGCTGGAGCGTCGCGGCCTCAAGCGTGCCCTCATCACCCTGTGCGTCGGCGGCGGCATGGGTGTAGCCACCATCATCGAGCGAGTCTGAGCTAAGGGAGCGAGAACTTATGTCTGCAAACACCATTCAGTGGGAGAAGGACGCCGACGGCATCGTCACCCTCACCCTGGACGACCCCAACGGCTCGGCCAACGTGATGAACGACGACTACAAGCAGTCGATGGCCGCGGCCGTCAAGCGCCTTGTGGAAGAGAAGGATTCGATCACCGGCGTGGTGATCACCAGCGCCAAGAAGACCTTCTTCGCCGGTGGTGACCTGACCAAGATCATCCAGATCCAGCCGGAGAACGCCCAGGAGGCCTTCAACGAGGTCGAGGAGATCAAGGCCGACCTGCGTACGCTGGAGACCTTCGGCCGCCCCGTGGTGGCGGCCATCAACGGCGCCGCCCTCGGCGGTGGCCTGGAGATCGCGCTGGCGACCCATCACCGGATCGCGGCCGACGTCAAGGGATCTCAGATCGGTCTGCCCGAGGTATCGCTGGGCCTGCTGCCCGGTGGCGGCGGCGTCACCCGGGTTACCCGCATGCTCGGTATCCAGAACGGCTTCGTGACCGTGCTGGCGCAGGGCACCCGCTTCAACCCGACCAAGGCCAAGGAAGTCGGCTTGATCGATGAGTTGGTCGGCTCCGTCGACGAGCTGATCCCGGCCGCCAAGGCGTGGATCAAGGCCAACCCGGAGGCCGTGCAGCGCTGGGATGTCAAGGGCTACAAGATCCCCGGCGGCACCCCAGCAACTCCCGCCCTGGCCGCGATTTTGCCGTCGTTCCCGTCGAACCTGAAGAAGCAGCTCAAGGGTGCGCCGATGCCCGCCCCGCGGGCCATCCTGGCCGCCGCGGTCGAGGGTGCGCAGGTGGACTTCGACACGGCCAGCCGCATCGAGAGCCGTTACTTCACCAGCCTGGCCACCGGCCAGGTCGCCAAGAACATGACGCAGGCGTTCTTCTTCGACCTGCAGCACATCAACGGCGGTGGCTCACGTCCGGACGGCATCGCCAAGCAAGACATCAAGAAGATCGGTGTGCTGGGCGCGGGCATGATGGGCGCCGGTATCGCCTACGTCTCGGCCAAGGCCGGTTACGACGTCGTGCTCAAGGATGTTTCGCTGGAGGCGGCTCAGAAGGGCAAGGGTTACTCCGAAAAGCTTGAAGAGAAGGCTCTTTCGCGGGGCAAGACCACCCAGGAAAAGTCCAGCGAACTCCTCGCAAGAATTCACCCGACTGCCGACCCTGCCGACCTGGCCGGTGTCGACTTCGTGATCGAGGCCGTTTTCGAGAACACCGAGCTCAAGCACAAGGTGTTCCAGGAGATCGAAGACATCGTCGAGCCCAACGCGCTCCTTGGCTCCAACACCTCCACCCTGCCCATCACGGGGCTGGCCACGGGTGTGAAGCGTCAGGAGGACTTCATCGGTATCCACTTCTTCTCGCCCGTGGACAAGATGCCGCTGGTGGAGATCATCCGCGGTGAGAAGACCTCGGACGAGGCGCTGGCCCGGGTGTTCGACTACGTGCTGGCCATCAAGAAGACCCCGATCGTCGTCAATGACAGCCGTGGCTTCTTCACCAGCCGCGTCATCGGCACCTTCGTCAACGAGGCCGTCGCCATGCTGGCCGAGGGCATCGAGCCCGCGACCATCGAGCAGGCCGGCAGCCAGGCCGGATACCCGGCCCCGCCGCTGCAGCTCTCCGACGAGCTGAACCTGACGCTCATGCAGAAGATCCGCAAGGAGACGGCGGAGGCTGCCAAGGCCGAGGGCAAGGAATTGCCGGATGACCCGGCCGGTCGTGTCATCGACACCCTGGTTGAGGCGGGCCGCCCCGGCCGCCTCGGGGGCGCCGGTTTCTACGACTACGTGGACGGCAAGCGCACAGAGCTGTGGCCCGGCCTGCGGGAGACGTTCAAGACCCGCAATGGCGCCGACCCCGCCAACCCGCCGCTGCAGGACCTCATCGAGCGCATGTTGTTCGCCGAGGCCATCGAGACGCAGAAGTGCTTCGACGAGGGTGTGCTGACGTCGACCGCCGATGCCAACATCGGTTCGATCTTCGGCATCGGCTTCCCGGCCTGGACCGGTGGTGTGCACCAGTACATCCTCGGGTACGACGGTCCCGCCGGAAAGGGCAAGGCTGGTTTCGTCGCCCGCGCAAAGGAATTGGCCGCCAAGTACGGTGACCGATTCAACCCGCCTGCTTCGCTCCTGGACGCATAGCAGGTCGAAACAATCCCCTCAGCCGCTCACCCTTTCGGGTGGGCGGCTGAGGTCGTTTCAGGGCCGTTTTCGGGTATGCGCCGAGCAGTTCGCCCGGGGGCGTGGCCGCCGCGGAGGTCCGGATGGGGTGGCGGGGGCCAGAGCAGTGGGGCCCGCGGGGCGTGGCCCACAAAATCTCCGCAAGATCCCGTAGGTTCTCTGCAGGCACTACGGACATAGTTATTGGCACTTCGCGTAACCAGATGCGAACCGCCAGGTCATGCGGTATTTCTGCATGTAAGTTATATTTGCTGGAATTAGGTTACGGTAAGTCTTTCGAGAAGTTGCTGTAGATTGGCGTAACGCTGCGTTACCCACAGTTCATTAGCTATTTCTTTGACGTAACGTACCTTTGCGCGATATTTATTCGCTACGCTGCCCGCGATGGGTAATCTCTTTGCCACCTGCAATGTGGCGGGTAAATCGAGCTTAATTCGGCTTATTTTCAAGATCGCTGTACAGGGATAGGGACGATGGTTGCACTTGGAACGATCCACGACTGGCGCCCGACGCCCGGGACCGTCATCTCCTGGAGCGCTTCACCACGCGCCCGTGAGGTTGCCGCGCAGGCGCCCGCCAGCACGATTCCCCCCAGCTATCAGCAAGCCCAGCATCTGCGCTCCTATCGAGATCTCGCCCGTCAAGACCGCGAGATGGCTCGACTCGGGATCGGATCGTGGGACGTACCCGGCGTCTGCGATATCGACGCCATGACCGCGGCCATCAATGCTCATCTGCGCCGGCACGACACCTATCACTCATGGTTCGAGTTCGACCCGGTGGACAAGATCGTGCGGCACGTGATCGACGATCCGGCGAGCATCGACTTCGTGCCCCAGGATCACGGGTTGCAAGGGCCCGACGAGATTCGTGCTCACCTGCTCCGTACCTCGGGCACTCCGCTGTCGTGGGATTGCTTCACCTTTGGTGTCATCCAGCGCGCAGACCATTTCACCGTCTACATCAGCGTCGACCACCTACACACCGACGGCATGTCGACCGGCATTCTGTACATCGAGATCCAGTTGATGTATGCCAGCCTGGTGCACGGTTCGGCGCTGCAGCTGCCGCCGCCGGCCGGATATCTCGACTTCTCGGCGCGCGAACTCGCGCACAACCAGGCGATGACCCTCGACTCTTTCGAGGTGCAGACCTGGCTCCGGTACGCGCGGGACAACGGTGGCACCTTGCCGGACTTCGCCCTGCCTCTCGGCGACCGCACGGCACCGAACGTCGGCGCCATGGTGGCCATTCCGCTGTTGGACGCCCACGGCACCGTGGCATTCGAAAAGGCTTGTGAACAAGCCGGCGTGCGATTCAGCGGCGGAGTGTTCGCGTGCACGGCGTTGATCGATCGCGAGCTCACCGGTGCCGGCACCTTCTACGGCATCACCCCGTACGACACCCGCGGCACCGCCGAGGAGCAAATGTCCGTCGGGTGGTACGCGAGCTTCATCCCCTTTATCGTTGACATGTCGGACGACTCCTTCGCGACCGTCGCGCGGTCCGCGCAGAAGTCGTTCGACGAATGCCAGCCCCTGGCCAAGGTGCCGTTCGAGCGGGCGCTGGAACTCGCGGGTCCGGATTCGGGGCTGACTGCTCCCGAGTACGTGGTCCCGATGGTGTCCTTCCTGGACGCGCGCAAGATCCCGGTCAGCGCTGAATGGGATCGCATCAATGGTGGAATCTACGGGGACAGCCGTTCTTCCGACCAGGTCTGTATGTGGGTCAACAGGTTTGAGAACGAAACAAACCTGACGATCTCGTTCCCCGACAATGCCGTCGCCCGTGAATCTGTGTCGCGCTATTTCGAAGTAGCACGCGTGGTTTACCAGCGTGTCGCGCAGTCACAGTTCGTTTCCTGAATCCGCGGCACAGGCGCCGCATTGAGCAGCATTGGAAGGTTGGCATTGCCATGAGCACAAGCCTTGATGTCGCGGTGAACGGCACCAACTCACCGGATTTCGATAACGTCCGGCGCGCATTCGCGCTGAACTTCCTGGAGAACGACGAATTGGGTGCGGCCGTAGCGATCTGGGTTGACGGGGAACTCGTCGTCAACCTGTGGGCCGGCTGGGCCGACGAGGCGCGCACCCGCCCGTGGACGGAAGACACCTTGGCGCCGGTGTATTCGGGAACCAAGGGCCTGATGAGCACCTGCGTTCACATGCTCGTCGAGCGCGGTGTGCTCGATCTGTATGCTCCCGTCGCGCGCTACTGGCCTGAATTCGGCCAGGGCGGTAAGGAATCCATCACGCTGGCGATGGTGCTCGGGCACCGCTCGGGTGTGATCGGCCCGCGTACCCGGTTGACTCCGGAGCAGGCGGCCAACTGGGACGAGGTGTGCGAGCACATCGCGCGGGCGACTCCGTGGTGGGAGCCCGGAACCGCCCAGGGTTACCACATGGCCACGTTCGGATTCATTCTCGGCGAGGTCGTTCGCCGCACCACGGGTAAGACGCTCGGGCAGTTCCTGCGTACCGAGATCGCCGAGCCCTATGGGCTGGATGTGCACGTGGGACTGCCGCACAGCGAGCATCACCGGTGCGCAGAACTGATCAACAAGCCGTACCTGCGCGATGTGTTTCGCGGTGCGCCCGGCGAATTCGACTGCATGAGTGATCACCCGCTGGCAGGTCCGCTCATCTCGGGCGACTTCATCCCCGACGACGAGATCGCCCGCAAGGACATCGCGCTGTGGCGCGCGTTGGAGTTCCCCGGCACCAACGCGCACGTTTCCGCGCTGGGCATGGCCACCTTCTACAACGCCATGGCCCTCGGCAAGCTGCTCAGTCACGAGCACATGGATGTGGTGCGGGTGTCCCAAGGTGGATTCGATCCTGATGTGGTGCTGGGTCCCCGGGTGGCGAACCACGGATGGGGTCTGGGCTACATGCTCAACCAGCGCTGCTACGCAGGGCCCAACCAGAAGACGTTCGGGCATGGCGGGTCCGGTGGGTCCTATGCCTTCGTCGATCTGGAGCACCGCATCGGCTACTCGTATGTGATGAACCAATTCGACGTGACCAAGGCGGATGCTGATCCCCGGAGTGTGCGGCTGATCAACGAGCTCTACACCACATTGGGGGTGTCACCGGCGGGAGAATCGCTGTGACGGCAACGATTCAGGAGACCAAGGCGCACGCGGTCGCGACATCCGGCTCGATCGCTCATCTGGACTTCGTCGATCAGGCATCTTTCCTCGGTTTGCGTGCCACGGAAATGGCCACGCTGAGCCAGATGGTGTGGATATATGAGCGCGATATCGACACCGACCGGTTGCGCAGGTTCCACGCCAATCTTGGCCGGGGGTTGTTCGGCCGGCGAATCCAGCGTTCCCGCTTGCCGTTCGGCAGGCACCGATGGGTGCTCGATCCGGCGTGCCACCCGATCGACGTGGAGCTGGCGCCGCTGCCACGCGCCGAACTGCAGGACTGGGTACACCGTCATGCACAGCTGCCGATCGACCCTGAGCATGGCCCCTCCTGGCGACTGGGTGTCACCCGGTTCACCGATGGTGCCGCTGCGGTCAGCCTGGTGGTTTCGCACAGCATCGCCGACGGGGTAGGGCTGTGCCGCGGTATCGCCGACGCCGTCAATGATGCCGAATTACCGCTGGGCTATGCCGAACCGCAGGCGCGCAAGCGTTTTCGGAGCATGAGGGAAGACTTGCGGCGCGCCAGACGCGACCTGCCGGATACCGCGCGGGCCTTTCGCAAGGCCACCAAGCTGTTGACTGCGCGGCGCCAGGACATCAAACACGCCGGGTTGCCCACGATTGCCGCACATGTGGACCGGGTCGCGGCGGCCACCGTGTATCTGGATGAAAACCATTGGGATACACATGCGCATGGCCGTGGTGGCACCAGCAATTCATTGGTGGGCGCCTTCGCGGCCCAGTTGGCCGCCAAGGCGGGGCGGCTGGGACGGGACGGTCGGGTCACCCTTTCCATGCCGGTCAACGAGCGCACCGAGGGTGATCATCGTGCCAACGCGATGACCTCTGTGATGTTCGCGATCGACCCGGTGCGGCTGACCACCGATCTCAGTGGCATCAGGAGCGCCACCAAGAAGGTGCTTTCCGGATTGCGCGACGCACCCGACGAGAAGTGGGCACTGCTGCCGTTGACGCCCTTCATTCCGAAGGCGGCCGCGCGCCGACTCGCCGACGTCGCGTTGGAGTACAACGACTATCCCGTCGGATGTTCGAATGTCGGAGCGCTACCTGCCGAGGTGAATCGTCCCGATGGTACGGAAGCCGACTACATCTTCTGCAAATTGGCCGAGCAAAGGGTGCGGCCCGACAAGGTACTGAGCACCTACGGACAATTGTTCCTGGCATCCGGGCGCGCCAACCGCAAGGTGTTCTTGGCTGTCGTCGCATACCAGCCCGGTGTGATCGAATCACGCGCCGACCTGACCACCCTGCTGGCCGAGACGCTCGACGACTTCGGCCTGCACGCCGTGATCGAGTAGTCGTGGCGGAGAACACAGGTGGCATTTACGGACTGATCGCGCAGATCGTCCGGCGGGCCCCTGTCATCGTGATCGGGCTGTGGATCGGACTGGCCGCGGTGTTGGCCCTGACCGCGCCCTCGTTGCAGAAGGCCATCGAGGACCACCCCGTCGACCTGCTGCCCAAGGACGCTCCCGTAATGGAGACCACCCGGCAGATGGTGGAGTCATTCCAGGAATCGGGTGCGCAGAACATCTTGTTGATCGTGCTCACGAACGAGAACGGGCTGACTCCCGCCGATGAGCAGACCTATCGCATTCTTGCCGCGCGGATGCGCGAGGACACCCGCGATGTGAGCATGGTGCAGGACTTCATCACCAAACCGCCTCTGCGCGAGATGATGTCGAGTACCGACGGCAAGGCGTGGTACCTGCCGGTGGGCCTGCAGGGTGAACTGGCCACCCCCGAATCGGGCAAGGCCTACGTGGGGGCCCTGAAGATCATCAAGGACGCCACCCAGGGGACCAGCCTGAAGGCCTTCACGACGGGGCCGACCGCCACTGTCGGGGACTTGACGGTGGTGGGTGAGCGCGACCTGCACAAGGTCGAAATCACGACGGCTGCTTTGGTTCTGCTCATCTTGTTGATCGTCTACCGCAATCCGGTGACGATGATGCTGCCGCTCATCGTGGTGGGGGTCTCGCTGGGTATCGCTCAGGCCGCCGTCGGCGGATTGGCGCAGATGGGCCTGAGTATCTCGAATCAGACCCTGACGTTCATGACCGCGATGATGATGGGCGCGGGCGTCGACTATGCGGTCTTCCTCATCAGCCGATATCACGAATACATCAAGCAGGGCCTGGCTTCGGACGATGCCGTCGCCGCGGCGCTGGAGTCCATCGGCAAGGTGGTTGCCGCCTCGGCTGCGACGGTCGCAGTGACCTTCCTAGGCATGGGATTCACCAAGTTGGGCATCCTGTCCACCGTGGGTCCGGCACTGAGTGTGTCGATCCTGATCGCTTTCGTGGCATCGGTGACCTTCCTTCCCGCGGTGCTGGTCCTGGTGGGGCGCCGCGGTTGGATCACGCCGCGAAAGGCCTACGCCAACAAGATCTGGCACCGCTCAGGCATCAACATCGTCAAGCGGCCCGGTGCGCACCTGGCGGTCAGTCTGGTCGTTCTGGTCATCCTGGCCACCTGCGGAGCGATGGTGAAATTCGGATACGACGACCGTAAGAACCTGCCGCCCTGGGCCGACAGCAACCAGGGATACGCGGCAATCGAGAAGCACTTCCCGGTCAACTCGACGCTGCCGCAGTACCTCTACATCAAATCGCCTCATGATCTGCGTACCCCGCGGGGGCTGGCCGACCTTGAGCAGATGGCGGCCCGGGTGAGCCAGGTGCCCGGCGTGGACAAGGTGCGCGGTATCACGCGCCCCACGGGTGAACCACTCGAGGAAGCCAAGCTGTCGTATCAGGCCGGTGAGGTCGGCGGGAAGCTGGGCGATGCCTCCAACCTGATCGATGCCCGGACCAGGGACTTGGACAAGCTGGCGGCGGGCGGACACACCTTGGCGGACAAGCTCGGTCAGGTCCGCGACTCGGTGAAGAACTCGTTGGGCACCGCGCGCGCACTGGTTGAGGTGCTTGCCCAGCTGCGGGGCAGTGGTAGGACGGGCACCCTGGCCGACCTGGATTCCGTGGACAAGCTGGTCACCAGCATGCATTCCCTGGGCGATGCCATCGAGGCCAATGCCCAGGGCGCCAGCGAGGTATACGGCTGGATCGAACCCGTCGCGCGCGTGTTGGTGGGCAACCCGGCCTGCGATATGGATCCGGGATGCCGGTCTTCGCGAGACGAGATGAACAAGTTCCTGGAGACCAAACAAGATGGCACCCGGGACAAGATCGTCGAGCTCGGCCGCGAACTGAAGTCGGTGGACAACGACAAGCAGATCAGCTCGACCATCGCCCGGCTACGTACCGCGTTGAATTCGATCGACACCAATCTGCGCCGTTTGGGACTGTCCGATTCCTATGGCATTCAAAAGAGGTTCACCGAGGTTCTGACCGGGGTCAATTCACTGGCCGACGGCAGCGCCCAGCTTGCCGAGGGCGTGCAGATGTTGGTGGATCAGACCAAGCAGATGGGTGGGCAGCTGGGCGATGCCTCGACGCTGTTGGTGGCGGCCAAGCGTGATGCCGCACCCGGGTCGATGTCGGGCTTTTACATCCCGCAGCAGGTGCTGACTCAGGATTCCTTCAAAACAGCTGCTGCCGCGTTTGTTTCAGCGGACGGACATGCGGTGCGCTACCTGGTACAGAGCAACCTGAATCCCTTCAGCCCCGAGGCGATGGATCAGGTCCGCGCTATCCAAGAGGCGGCCCGCAGCGCGCAACCCAACACAACACTCTCGGATGCGTCCATCTCGATGGCCGGACTGTCGGCGATGTACAACGACATCCGCAACTACTACAACCACGATCTGCGATTCATCATCGTGCTCACCGTGATCGTGGTGCTGCTCATTCTGGTCGCGCTGCTGCGCGCGATCGTGGCGCCGCTGTATCTCATTGGTTCAGTGATCATTTCGTATGCGTCGGCGGTAGGTATCGGCGTGATCGCCTTCCAATTCATCGGCGGCCAGCCGTTGAGCTGGAGTGTGCCCGGAATGGCCTTCATCGTGCTGGTGGCGGTGGGTGCCGACTACAACCTGCTGTTCATATCACGCATTCGCGATGAGTCGCCGGACGGTATTCGCTCGGGCGTCATCAAGACGGTCAAGTCCACCGGTGGCGTGATCACCTCTGCGGGAGTCATTTTCGCCGCGTCCATGTTCGGCCTGCTGATCGGCAATCTGCAGTCGATGGTGGAGGCTGGTTTCATCATCGGCATGGGCCTGCTGCTGGATACCTTCCTGGTGCGCACCATTACCATTCCTGCCCTGGTGGTGCTGTGCGGGCAGGCCAACTGGTGGCCCTCGGCGAGCGTGGAATCATGGTTCCGCCAGCGCTTCTCGCGTTCGAAGCCGGACGCGCAGGAAGGGGATTGCGCCGTCTCGGACGATCCCGAGGCTGCTAGCGGCGAGTCGTCACCCGAGGAGCCGCTGATTTCCGCTTCGCGTGAAGTCGAGCTCGCAGGCCGTCGATGATGATCGTCAGCCCATCTTCGAAATCGGCATCGAAGTCGGGGTCGTAGATCTCCGAGAAGGCCTCCGCGACCGCGGGATACTTGTGCAGGTCGAGCTTGGCCAGCAGATTCTCTTCGGTGTACGGGTTGGGCCCCGGGTACTCGGAGCCGTCCCGGGACTGCTGCTCAATCGTGAAACCGATTGTGTAGTGGTAGATAGCGGGTGATAATCGAGCGGCTTCGCGAACGGTGAAGCCCGCCGACGTCATGGCGTCCAGCAGCGGCTCCACCATGTCGGCGGCATTGGTCGCAAAGGTGCCGGCGAGTATCCGGGCGCCCTGGTGGTACCGCAGCATTGCCTGCCGAAATGCGCGAGCTCCGTTGGCCAGGAAAACATCCCAGGGTGCGGTCGAGAGATCGAAGGATTCGTAGGCCTCTTGAACGATCACCTCGCCCATGAGGTCGATGAGTTCTCGGCGGTTCTTCACATGCCAGTAGAGGGCTGGCGCCTGGACGCCGAGTGAGGCGGCGAGTGCGCGCATGGTCAGTCCGTCGCTGCCCTTCTCGTCCAGCAGGGCCAGTCCGGCGCGTGCGATCGTCTCTCGATTCAAAATCACGTTGACACTTTAACATCGTTAAAGACATTATGGTGTTAATGCCGATAACGATGTTAAGGAGTGTTATGGCTGAGCATGCGGTTGTTGTCGCGGGCGCAGGCCCGACCGGATTGATGTTGGCCGGTGAGCTGGCCCTTGCGGGCATCGATGTCGCTCTCCTGGAGCGCCGCGGCAGTCATGAGGAAGTGGGATCTCGTGCGGCGGGCCTGCATTCGCGCACCATCGAAGTCTTCGATCAGCGGGGGATCGCAGAGCGATTCCTCGCCCAGGGACGTACCGGTCAGGTCACCCACTTTTCGGGCATTTTCATGAGCATCGAGGACTTTCCGACCCGTCACCCCTACGCGCTGGGCCTACTGCAGCACTACACCGAGAAGACGCTGGCGGCCTGGATCGACGAGCTCGGGGTACCGATCTATTACAACGCCGAGGCTGTTGGCCTCGGTCAGGACGACGTCGGCGTGGACGTGGCACTTGCCGACGGAAGCACCCTGCGGGGGCAGTACCTCGTCGGGTGTGACGGCGGGCGCAGCACCATCCGCAAGGCGGCCGGGATCGGCTTTCCGGGACATGACCCGTCCTGCTCGGCGATGCTGGTCGATGCCGAAATCACCGAACAACCGCTGGAGTTCGGCTTGCTGCGCAAGCCCGGGCAGGCGTTCCTCGGCATCCTGCCGTTCGAAGAAGGCTGGTGCCGGCTCGCCTTCAGTACCGGCCTGGACCGGCTCGGCGTCGAACCGACGCTGGAAGAGGCCAAAGAAGCGCTGATCGCCATCGCGGGAACAGATTTCGGAATACACAATCCGCGGTGGATATCCCGCTTCTCCGATATGACACGTCAGGCCGACAGGTATCGAGACGGGCGGGTGTTCTTGGCCGGTGATTCCGCGCATATTCATTTCCCATTCGGCGGCCAGGGGCTGAACACCGGCATCCAGGACGCGGTCAACCTGGGCTGGAAGCTTGCCGCGGTCATCAAGGGGCATGCCCCGGACGCGCTGCTGGACACCTATCACCTGGAGCGCCACCCTGTCGCCGAACGGGTGCTGCACAACACCATGGCGCAAACGCCGTTGTCCGAAGCCGGTCCGCGGATCGACGCGTTGCGTGACATCGTGGCGGACCTGCTGGCCATGGACGAACCGCGCAAGCGCATCGCCGGAATGATGAGCGGGCTGGACATCCACTACATGTTGGGCGACGGACATCAACTGTTGGGCCGCCGGATGCCCGACCTCGACGTGGTGACGGCGGACGGGGCGGTGCGGGTTTACGAACATCTGCACACCGCGCGCCCCGTGTTGTTCAACTTCGGGGCTCGGCAGATCCTGAATGTCGAGGGATGGGAAGATCGAGTACACGTGGTCGACGCCAAATATTCAGGAATATGGGAACTTCCGGTGTTGGGTGAGGTGTCGGCGCCGGATGCGGTGCTCGTGCGGCCCGACGGGTATGTGGCGTGGGTGGGCGAGGGCAGTGCGGATGGACTTCGCGGCGCGCTGACCCGATGGGTGGGATCACCTTCTCGGGCGTAGTGTGGCCCAGGTGGCCGAGACACTGGAGTTCGGAGTCTTCATCCCGCAAGGCTGGCGTCTGGATTTGGTAGGCATCGCCCCGGAGCGTCATTGGGACGTGATGCGCGATCTCGTGCACTACGCGGAGGGCGGTCCCTGGGACTCGGTGTGGGTCTACGACCACTTTCACACCGTGCCGGTGCCCACCGACGAGGCGACCCATGAGGCGTGGACGTTGATGTCGGCCTTCGCCGCCGTGACCTCACGAATCAAACTGGGGCAGATGTGTACGGCGATGGGATACCGAAATCCGGTGTACCTGGCCAAGATTGCGGCCACCGTGGACATCATCTCGGGCGGGCGTGCCCAGATGGGCATCGGCGGCGGTTGGTACGAGCACGAGTGGCGCGCGTACGGCTATGGCTTTCCCGGTGCCGCCGAACGTCTGGGCAGACTGCGCGAAGGGGTGCGCATCATGCGCGATGCCTGGCGTGACGGCCGGGTGAGCCTGGACGGTACTTATTACCAGGTGGACGACGCCATTGTGGCGCCTACGCCCTTGCAGTCGAACGGGATTCCGCTATGGATCGCCGGCGGTGGCGAGAAGGTGACATTGCGTATCGCGGCACGCTATGCGCAGTACACCAACTTTGGTCAGACGGCCGAAGAATTCGGACACAAGTCGAGAGTGCTTGCCGCCCACTGCAAGGACATCGGCACGGATTTTGATGCGATTGTCCGAAGCGCCAACATGAACATCGTGATCGGGTCCGACGCCGGCGAGGTGGCCGATCGACTGGCGGCCATCAAGGCGCGGCTGGTACCCATCATCGGCGAGGACGTCGCCGAGGGCACGGTGGCGAACCTGGCGACGACCGCGGGAACCCCGGAGCAGATCGCTGAGCGGTTGGCCGAGTACCGCGGGCTGGGCCTGGGCTACGCGATATGCAACTTTCCGGAGGCGGCCTACGACCGTTCCGGTATCGACTTGTTCGTGCGGGAGGTCATTGGGGTCTAGCCCCATTGTTTACGGCCTAACCGATACCGTAAGTTACGGGAATGCCTTCGCTTGACGCAGTCGATGAAGCCTTCCTGTCCAGCGCTCCGGTGCGAGCGAGCCACACCATTTCCGTGCCGGTTTCCGCCGACACGGTGTGGCGCGAGCTGACCAACGACACCACACTGCGCTGGCTGGCGCCCGGCATCCGGGTCGTGTGGGGCTCCCCCCGCGCCGGAGTGGGGGCGGTGCGCAAGATCGGGCCGGTGGTGGGCCCGAAGGTCAACGAGCACTACTTCCTCTGGGAGGAGGGCAGGCGCAAGGCGTTCTACGTGACCAGCCTGCCGGTCCCGATACCGGGCATACGGGCCTTCGCCGAGGACTACGTGGTGACGCCGACCGAACACGGGGCCGACTTCACCTGGGCATGGGCGATCGACGGCACCGGCCCCATTCGCAACGCCACCCCGGCGGTGGATGCCATCGTCGGTTTCTCGATGAAGCGCACCAAGGCGTACTTCGACAAGATCGCCGCGTCGGGCGGGTAACCCGCAGCGAGCGGCTAACCGATGGTGGGGCCCAGCAGGTCATCCGCATCGGTGATGCGGTACCCGTAGCCCTGCTCGGCCAGGAAGCGCTGCCGGTGTGCGGCGTACTCGGCGTCGAGGGTGTCGCGCGAGACCACCGAATAGAAGTAGGCCTGCCCACCGTCGGCCTTGGGGCGCAGCAGCCGCCCGAGGCGCTGCGCTTCTTCCTGCCGCGAGCCGAAGGTTCCCGAAACCTGCACGGCAACAGACGCCTCCGGAAGATCGATGGAGAAGTTGGCGACCTTGGACACCACCAGGGTGCCGATCTCGCCACGCCGGAACGCGTCGAAGAGCGCCTCGCGTTCGGCGTTTTTGGTGGAGCCCTGGATCACGGGGGCATCCAGTTCGGTGCCCAGTTCGTCCAGCTGATCCAGGTATGCGCCGATCACCAGTGTCGGCGCGCCGGGGTGGCGGGCCAAGATCGACTTCACCACGTTGATCTTGGTGTGGGCCGTGGAACAGAGCTTGTAGCGCTCGTCGGCCTCGGCGGTCGCGTAGATCATCCGCTCGTTGTCGGTGAGCGTGACGCGCACCTCGATGCATTCAGCGGGGGCGATCCAGCCTTGTGCCTCAATGTCTTTCCATGGCGCGTCATAGCGCTTGGGGCCAATGAGGCTGAACACGTCGCCCTCGCGGCCGTCCTCCCGGATGAGTGTGGCGGTGAGGCCGAGGCGGCGCCGTGACTGCAGGTCTGCGGTCATCCGGAACACCGGGGCGGGCAGCAGGTGCACCTCGTCGTACACGATCAGGCCCCAGTCGCGGCTGTCGAACAGTTCCAGGTGGCGGTACTCGCCCTTGGTGCGGCGGGTAATCACCTGATAGGTGGCGATGGTGACCGGCCGAATCTCCTTGCGCTCGCCCGAGTATTCGCCGATCTCGTCCTCCGTCAACGAGGTGCGCGCGAGGAGCTCGCGTTTCCACTGCCGCCCGGCAACGGTATTGGTGACCAGAATGAGCGTGGTGGCCTGCGCCTTGGCCATCGCGGCGGCGCCCACCAGCGTCTTGCCCGCGCCGCAGGGCAGCACCACCACGCCGGAGCCACCCGCCCAGAAGGAGTCGGCAGCCATCTGCTGATAGTCCCGCAGCTCCCAGCCATCCTGCGCCAGGGTGATCGGGTGGGCCTCGCCGTCCACATAGCCCGCGAGATCCTCTGCGGGCCAGCCAATTTTGAGCAGCATCTGCTTGATGCGGCCACGCTCACTGGGGTGCACCTGGATGGTGTCGTCGTCGATGCGGGCACCGAACATGGGGGCGATCTTCTTGTGCCGCAGCACCTCTTCGAGCACGGCGCGGTCCAGGCTCACCAGGGTGAGGCCGTGCGCCGGATGCTTGACCAGTTGTAGGCGCCCGTAGCGCGCCATGGTGTCGACGATGTCGACCAGCAGTGGCTGCGGCACCGCGTAGCGGGAGAAGGTGACGAGGGCGTCGACCACCTGTTCGGCATCATGTCCCGCGGCGCGGGCGTTCCACAGTGCGAGCGGGGTGATGCGGTAGGTGTGTACGTGTTCGGGGGCGCGTTCGAGCTCGGCGAACGGGGCGATAGCCTGGCGCGCCGCGTCTGCCTGGTCGTGGTCGACCTCCAGCAGCACGGTCTTATCGGACTGGACGATCAGCGGTCCATCGGTCATTCGATCCAGGATAGTGACCCGCGGCGACATTGGAGGATGTCGTCTGTCATTGCTAGATTGCTGCGGTGACGATACCTCAAGACCGCAGCGCTCTGGCGGAGATTTGGCAGCGACGGTTCGCGTTCTATGATCACTACGCTGCGGCTCCGACGAAAGAAGAGGCGAACGCCATCTTTCGCGCGGGCCCGTTTTGGACGCGCATCCGGTTGACCAGTAATTTCCTGGCCTTTTTCTTTGGTCCGATCTACTTCTTCGTTAAGGGTATGTGGCGCAAGGGCTTGGTGCTGTTGGGAATCAGTCTGGGGATCGGTGTGGTGCTCGGGGTTGTAGGAGCTTCCGACAGTGTGACGCGCGCAGTCTCCATAGGCTTTGCTGCGATGTTCATGGGTATCGCCAACCAGGCCTACTACTTGCACTGGGTTCGCAAGAGCGAGTCATGGAATCCCTTCGAAGGTGTCCGCTGACGCACTAGGTGGATTCGTCGAACCGGCTCAGCCCGGCGGCGAGACCGCGGTGATGCGATGAATCGCGAAGTCACGGATGCGCCCGGCAGCGGTGTCGAAGGCCGACAACTGCCCACCGCGCACACTGATCGGGTTGACCACGCGCGACGAGGCCACCCCGGCCGGGTCCACGTACCCGATCAACACACTGGTCTGGGCCTTGGCGGACTGCTGTAGCAGCGCCACCGCATGCGACGGCTCGATGCGTACCCCGTCGTGGTCGCCCGCCGCGCGCAATGCCTTCACGACGGCCGCGGCGGCGGGCTCACTGAGCACCGGCGGCGTCCACCCCATCCGGTGCGGTTGTGGGGTCACCCGCGCGCGGTGCGCGCGTAGCTCCACGATCGTCCCGGTCGCGTCCTCCGCGGCGGGGGCGAAACCGGCCGAGCGCAGCCCGGTCACCAGCTCGGCCAGCGGGGCCAGCGACACCGCGACAGTGGGCGCCAGCAGCCGCAGCCCCAAGTCCTCCGCCAGTACCGAGGCCATCACCTGTGCCAGCAGGGCGACGTCATCGCAGCGCAGGAACGACGTCGCCACCCCGGCCCGCAGCTGACCGTGTCGCCGGGCCACATCGTCGATCAGATACGTCAGCGACTGCGGGACAGGGGTTTTCGAGTGCGATCCGAAGAAACTGTGCAGCGAGGTGGCGGTCTTCCCCGAATCCAGCGCGCGCCGGATGGTGGCCTCGCTGACCCTAAAGACGCTGGCAGCCCCCGCCGATTCCAGATCTGCCACGGCCGCCAGATCCAGCTCGACCTCGCGCGTGAGCGGTCCGGGTGCGACGACGGTCAGGTCGGCCTGTACCAGGAAGTGGTCGATGGGGGCGGGGAGCGCCTTTTCCATCGCGGCCAGGGTCGTCGTTTCGTCGCCGCTGCTGTCCAGGAACGTGCGCACATGCGTCGTGAGCGCGCCGCGGCCGATCACGCCCAGGGTCGTCGCCTCGAACAGCAGCGCCGTCACGGGTTCGACGCCCAGCCGGGCGCCCCAGCGCGGGCGGCGCCACCGCATCACCCGGGACAGCTCTTCGGCCCGCAGTCCATGCCCGGGGTCCAGCTCGCCCAGAATCTCCAGGAGCAGCTTGCGGTCATGCGGCGCCGCCGTGGACCGCAGTGAATCTGAAAGGGCCGCAATCGGTTTGTCATCGCTGGTGCGCTTGCCGATCAGGTCGGGGCGCGCCGCGAGCATCAACCACGCCGACATCAAGCGGAACCAGCGGGTCGCGGTCGGAAGCTCGGCGAATCGGTCGGCCTGCGTGGTCGGCGCCCAGTGCCAGCCGTCGGCATCGGTGTCGACATCGGGGTCGCCGACGGCGATCAGCTCCGCTGCGGCCAGTACCTCCAGCAATAGACCCATGCGGTTGTCCTCGAGGCCGGTCGCCTTTGCCAGCCGCTTGACCTCACGCACGCCCAGCCCACCGCTGCGCAGCTGGGGCGCGGGGTTGACCCCGAGTTCGTCGAGCAGCAGGCCCACCTCGCGCAGCAAGTCAAGGGCCGCTCCGGCGGCGGCCGCGTCGGCCTCGGACTGGGTAGCCGTTGTCGTCTCGACGGCCGGTGGCTGCAGGCGGTCGGGCTCCTCGCCGCGAAGCAGCTGCGCCACGAACCGGGGCAGCAACACGGTCTCGTCGTCGATGCGCTGCAGCAGGCCGGCCGCCAGCAGTCGCTGCACCGGACGGTCCGGTGGGGCGCCGGGAGCGGCGTCGCGGGTGCGGCCGATGGGAGATCCGGCGATGAGGGCCCGCAGCAGTTCCATGCCGCGCTCGTCGGCACCCTCCAATGCCGTGCGCGCTTCGTCGTAGGAATCGGGGGTGTGCTCGCTGATCACTTGCCCGACCACCCAGGGGAGGCCGAACCGGGTCTCACCCGCCAGATACAGCAGCTCGCCCTCTTCCCACACCAGCGCCAGCTCGCGCAGCCGATCCAGTGTGGCGCGTACCTGCAGCTCCGTGGCCCGCCCGTCGACCTGAGCGAGTACATTCGCGATCGGGATGCCCGCGACATCGGCACGCGCCACCAGCAGCGCATCCAGCACCGCCAGCGTCAAAAAGTCCAGGTTGTCGGTGGCCGCGCGCACCGACTGGCGTGACAGCGCACGCCCCGCCAGCGCCGCCAGCGAACCCGGCGGCGGCGAGGCCAAATCGGGCCGCAGCCGCACTAGTCGTACCAACTGTTCATCTGGCAAGCGGCGTAACCACGCCGACAAACCAGCCAACGCCGCATCGTCACTCATCGATCACCAGCGTAGAGGCGGGTTGGGTTCGCCGTCGGCCTCTCGGCCTGCCACAATGGCTGCGTGGCTGACAAAGAGCAATATGTCGACAACGGCTGGCCCGCGCACGTGGACGGCGAGCACGCCGTCTCCGAGCTGGCGGCCGACCGCACCGGAGCGCTCTCACCGTTCGGTGACCTTGAGTTCCCGGTGGAGTCCGTGCCCTACGTGCACCCCGTCACCGTCATCAACAAGTAGAGCGGTGCCTGAGGGTCTTCGCGCAAGCGGCTCATCCGGGCCCGAGGGGCTCTCCCATATCGATGAGCACGGGTCCGCGCACATGGTCGACGTGTCGGCCAAGCAGGCCACCGCACGCGAGGCCGTCGCGGCGGGGCGCTTTGTCACTACTCCCGAGGTTCTGAAGCTTCTCTCAGACGGCACGTTGCCCAAGGGCGACGCCATCGCCACTGCCCGTCTGGCCGCCATCATGGCCGCCAAACGCACCAGCGAACTCATCCCGCTGTGTCATCAGATACCGCTGACCGGTATCGAGGTGGATTTCGCGATCGATGCCACCGCGGGATCCATTCAGATCACGGCTGTCGCCCGCACCAAGGACCGCACCGGGGTCGAGATGGAGGCGCTGACCGCGGTGACGGTTGCCGGCCTGACCTTGCACGACATGGTCAAGGCCGTCGATCCCGCCTCACGTATCGACGACGTCAGGGTGCTACGCAAAGAGGGCGGTAAGACCGGAACATGGACCCGACCCTGAGATCGGCGCGGGTGATCGTGGCCTCCACTCGGGCGGCAACCGGTCAGTACACCGATAGGACAGGCCCCATCATCGTCGAATGGCTTGGTGCACAAGGATTCCGTGTAGACGAGCCGGTTGTGGTGCCCGACGGTGAGGCGGTGGGAGACGCGATACGTTCCGCGCTCGGCGCCTCACTCGTCATCACCACCGGAGGCACCGGGCTTTCGCCCACCGATTCCACTCCCGAACAGACCGCCGCGTTGCTGGACTATCAGGTCCCAGGCCTGGCCGATGCGATCCGGCGCTCCGGGCTGCCCGCGGTCCCCACCAGCATCCTGTCCCGCGGCGTCTGCGGGGTCGCCGGGCGCACCCTGGTGGTCAACCTGCCCGGCTCCGCCGGCGGCGTCCGCGACGGGCTCGCGGTGCTCGGCGGCGTGCTCGGCCACGCCTTGGACCAGCTAGCCGGGGGTGATCACGTATGAGCACCGCCGTCACTCGTGCCCTGTTGACCGCGGAGTCCATCTCGCTGATCGAACACGAGAGGCTGGTCGATCATGAATCGGCCGGCGCCACTGTTGGATTCGTCGGCAATGTGCGCGACCACGACGGCGGCAAGACGGTGCTGCGGCTGGAGTATTCGGCGCATCCGTCGGCGCAGCAGGTGCTCACCGATGTGGTGCGGCGCATCGCCGAGGAAGCAGACGGCGTACGGGCCGTCGCGGTGAGCCATCGCATCGGTGCGCTGATGGTGGGGGAAGCAGCCTTCGTGGTGGCCGTGAGCGCAGACCACCGCCGTCAGGCCTTCGCCACCTGTCAGCGCCTCGTCGACGACGTGAAGGCCGCGCTGCCGGTGTGGAAACACCAGTTCTTCGCCAACGGCACCGACGAGTGGGTGGGCTCGGCCTGAAAACTCCGGTCGCCCAACATGGCCCGGCTACATCCGTTCGGCGATCACCGTGTACACCGGCACGTGCAGCAGCGGATCGGTGACATCCTGGTCCAGCCGGTCCAGTACGGCGGGGTCTCCACGGTAGGAGCCGCGAATCGCGTTGAGAAATTCGGCTTTTGGCGCACTCATGGTCGTCGGGTTTATTTGCAGGACCGACCACCCGCTGGTGGTCAGCACCTGCTCGATTTCCTCGGCTCGCTGCCCATTCTGGAATGGTGTGGGCACGCCGTGCACCGCGCCTTGTGCGAAACACCAGATGTACCAACGCGCTCCGGGGCGAGTGGCGCGGTGCAGCGCGCTCGCGTACTCGGTGTGGCCCTCGGCGTCGAAGCAGTGGTAGACGCCGCTGTCGATCACGGTATCGAACCGCGCGTCCCAGCCGTCGAGTGTGGTCGCGTCGGCCACCTGGAAGTCGACGGCTACGCCCGCGGCGGCCGCCCGGCCCTTTGCCTGTTCTATCGCCGAGGGCGCAAAATCCAAGCCGGTGACATTAAAGCCTTGCTGAGCGAGGTAAATGGCATTGTCGCCGAGGCCACAGCCGATGTCCAGGACGTCGCCGCGGATCGCGCCCAGTAGGGCCAGCTCCTTGATACGGGGTTTGGCATCCTTGGAATCCCACGGCACGATGGGGCCGCCCTCATGGAGGCTGTCGCGATAGAGGTCCTCGAAGATGTTCTGGGTCGGTGCACCCATGGCGTTCAGCCTCTTTCCGCGACGATGTTGAAGAAGGGCATGTGGATCATGTCGTCGTCGAGCTGCTGAAGGCGCTCGAAGGTCTGCTGTGCTTGTTCTGCCACGCCCGGTCGCTGATAGCGTTCGCGCATATCGGCGGGCATCTGTTCGGGGTCGATACCGGCCAGCGCCGCACCGACGAATGCCGCCCGCGAACCGAGATATGTTGTCCTGCCAAAATATTGGATATTCCAGCGGGCTTCCGAGAGCACGCTTTTGATCTCGTCCGGATCCTGGACGCCAAAAGGCATCGTAATGCCGTTGACGGAGCCGTCGCCGAAGCAGGCAATGAACCAGCGCGCTCCGGGCCGGGTGGCGCGGTGCAGGGCGCTCGCATACTGACGATGGCCCTCGTGATCGAAACAGTGATACACCGCGCTGTCGATCACAGTGTCGAACTGTGCGTCCCAGCCGTCGAGCTTGGTGGCATCGGCAACGTGTAGGTCGACGGTTACCCCCGCGGCCGCTGCGCGCTGTTTCGCCTGTTCGATGGCGGACGGCGAGAAATCGAGCCCGGTGACCGACAGGCCCTGCTGTGTGAGGTAGATGGAGTTCTCGCCGAGGCCGCAGCCGATGTCCAAGATCGCACCGCGTAGGGCGCCGTACGCCGCGAGCTCTTTGATGCGGGGTTGTGCGTCCCTGATATCCCATGGGACGCCGGCGGCGGGTGCGCCCTCGAACATGGGCTTGCCGTTGTAGACCGCTTCGAAAGTTTCTTGGCTCGGTACGTCTGGAGGCTGGGTCGATGCCGTCATGGTCACCAAGGTACGCTTCGAAGCTGGCGCGTCAACCCCCTTGACAAGGGGCCTAGGCTAACCGTCGAAAGGTTTACCCCACAACGACAATCGCCCCGGCCGAGACGGCCGGGGCGATCGACGAGATGGCTGTGTCAGCGCTGTGCCAGGGCGAGGATTGCGTCGCTGGCCTTGACGTCCTGCGTCTGCATCGCGAACACGATGTCCTTGAGGTAGGAGACCCCGCGGCTGTCGCCGGGCGCCACGTCGGTGGTGCCGGGAGGCAGGTTGTTCGGGTCGGGCAGGTGGCGGACCACACCGGCGACCGCCTCGGGACTGGTCGGGATGCCGTTGGATGCCACCGGGCCGGCGTCGAACGCGGCCTTGCCGGCGGCGAATCCGATGTCCGCGGCATCCGGGACACCCGCGGGCAGCGGGATCTCGGGAGCCGCAGCGGGTGCCGGGGCGGGCTCGGGTGCCGGGGCGGGCTCGGCGGGGGCCGGTCCGGACTGGAGCTCGTACGGCAGCACCTGGTCGTCGGCGGCAGGAGCCTCGGGAGCCGGAGCCTCTTCGGGCGCGGGGGCCTCGTCGACGACGGGTGCCTCGGGCGCGGGCGCGGCGATCAGCTCGGGCGCGGGAGCCTGCGCCTCGTCGACCGGAGCGGGTTCGGGGGCCGGGGCCGGCTCCTCGGGAGCGGGGCCGGACTGGAAGTCAACGTCCTGGGCCTCGGGAGCGGGGGCTTCTTCAGGGGCCGGAGCTTCGTCGATGGCCGGAGCCTCGGGAGCCTCGGCCACGAACTGCTCGTCGCCCTCGGCGGGGGGCTCGGGGGCCGGAGCGGGCTCGGCAGCCGCCTGCTCCTCGTGGTGTGCGGCCGGGGTGATGTTGGCCGCCGGAGCGGTACGGGGAGTGGAACCGGACAGGCCGCGTCCGCAGACCGGCCAGGCACCGCGGCCCTGCCCCGCGAGCACCTTCTCGGCGACCGCGATCTGCTGTTCCTTGGTGGCCAGGTGGGCGGACGGGGCGTACTGACCGCCACCGCTATTGATCCAGGTGCTGGGCGAGAACTGCAGTCCGCCCTGGTACCCGTTGCCGGTGTTGATGGCCCAGTTGCCGCCCGACTCACAGCGTGCGACCTGATCCCATTCGCCGTCGGTGGCTGCGTTGGCCGTCGCGGCCATCATCAAACCGCCACCGACAAGGCCCGCGCCCGCTACCGCGACCTTGGCCGCCTTGGCGCTCGCCTTGCTGGGCTTACTGTGCCGTCCACTCATATATCCGTCGTGTTCCTCTCTGTGACGCACCTGCGAGGTCAGCTGTCGGGTTCGAGCAAGAGGTCGCTCGGCCCGGTTGCCCGGGCTTCACCCCAAGAACCATCAAGGTTCGTGCTGGAGATCGGGTGGATCTCCGGCGGATGGGTCCCCCGTCTCCGTCCCTTGGTCTTCCGACGCGGTCCACACCCGAGGGACGGAGCTCGGTGCGCGGGTATGGACTTCGGATGACGGTACGTGCCGATGCGCGTCTCGTCATGTTGGACATTTCTCGGTGTTTCGTCCATGACGGGGTGCGTTTATTCCCGAGAGGGGCGGGGTCTGCGCAGGTTATTGGGCAGCTCCACTGCCCCGTGTCCGTGTCGTGACCCTACTGTGACCTTCAGATGTGTGTCGTAGATCACGAAATTGCCGGGCCATCTCTGTACACAGCTCTCAGAGATGCCTTAGAGCTTCCTTAGGAAATGGATGCGCCAGCGGACTTCTATCCGCCAGCGAACGGCGGGAGAACATCCACGACAGCGCCGGATTTGGGCCGTTGGGAGCGGTCTCGGACGGCCACGCCGTCATGGAGAAAGGAACAACGCGCCAATACGCGTTCGAGTTCCGGCCCCCTGGAGGCCAACAGACGGGTCAGATCGTCGAATGACGCCCCGGCGGGCAGATCGACGGTTTCTTCCTGAAGCCCGGCAGCCGCCGCGGCGGCCGCGAAATACCTGACCGTGATGCTCGCAAGCATGCAGATCTAACCGCCGATCGCGCTCATCGGGCGGTCCGGCTGCAGGAAGGACGGGTCGTTGATGCCGTGCCCCGGCTTCTTGCCCCACATGGCGGCCTGCCAGGCCGATGCCACCTCGGCGTCGGACGCGCCCGAGCGGAGCAGGCCGCGCAGATCCGTCTCGGTGGTGGCGAACAGGCAATTGCGCACCTGCCCGTCCGCGGTCAACCGGGTGCGGTCGCAGTCGCCACAGAACGGCCGGGACACCGACGCGATGATTCCGACCGTCGCCGGGCCCCCGTTCACCAGCCAGCGTTGCGCTGGGGCGCTGCCGCGGGGCGCGGGATCCTCGCTCAGGGAGAACTCCCGGCTGAGTGCGGCATGGATCTCGTCTGCCGTCACCATGCGGGCCCGGCTCCAGCTGTGTCCGGCGTCCAGGGGCATCTGCTCGATGATCCGCAGTTCGTACCCGTGCTCCAGGCTGAAATGCAGCAGGGCGACGGCATCCTCTTTGTACTGCTCGGGTGTCAGCACCGCGTTGATCTTTATCGGCGACAGCCCGGCAGATCCTGCCGCCTTCAGGCCCAGCAGCACGTCGGACAGCCGATCCCGCCGGGTGATCGCGGCAAAACGATGGGCGTCCAAGGTATCCAGCGAGACGTTGATGCGGTCCAATCCGGCCTCTCGCAGCGCAACCGCCTTACGGTCGAGTCCGACGCCGTTGGTGGTGACGGCAATGTCCGGGCGCGGCGACATGCCGGCGACGGCGGCAACGAGCTTCTCCAGGTCCTTGAATATCAGCGGCTCACCACCGGTGAATCGAACGCTGTCAATCCCGAGGCGTGTCACGGCGATCCCGATGAGTCTGATGTATTCATCGGTGGTGAGCAGTGTCTCGCTGCGCAGCCAGTCCAGTCCTTCGGCGGGCATACAGTAGGTGCAGCGCAGATTGCACCGGTCGGTCAACGACACCCGTAAGTCGGTCGCGATGCGGCCGAACGAATCAATTAACGGGGTCATAAGTCCAGCGTAGCGACCACTTGCGCGAGCCGAGTAGGATGACCAGTCACCGCGTCCTGATTGGGGCGCGTTAATCATGTGAGGTGAGTGCAGTGCCAACCGGCAAGGTCAAGTGGTACGACGCCGAGAAGGGCTTCGGCTTCCTGTCGCAAGAGGACGGCGAGGACGTGTACGTCCGGTCCTCGGCGCTGCCTGCTGGCGTTGAGGGACTCAAGGCCGGACAAAAGGTCGAGTTCGGCATGGCCGCCGGCCGTCGTGGGCCGCAGGCATTGAGCCTCAAGCTCATCGACGCGCCACCGTCGGTGCAGAAGACGCGCCGCGAGAGCAGCGGGCCGGTCAACCACAAGCACACCACCGACGAACTGCACGGAATGATCGAAGACATGATCACGCTGCTGGAGGGCACGGTGCAGACCGAGCTGCGTAAGGGGCGTTACCCGGACCGCAAGATCGCCCGCAAGGTGTCCGAGGTTGTCCGCGCTGTCGCCAGCGAGTTGGACGCCTGATCTGACACCCGTCCGCGCCGAGGATGTGATGGCGGCGCTCGACGCCGCCGGCGATTCTGATCGTGCCGCTAAGTCGGCGCGGTTCTTCAAGACCGGGCCCGGTGAGTACGGCGAGGGAGACGTGTTCCTCGGTGTGTCCGTACCCGAGCAGCGCAAGCTCGTACGGCGATTCCGGGGGATCACTCGTGGCGAGGTGGTGCGGTTACTCGCCAGCGACGTGCATGAGCACCGGCTGACGGGGCTCATCCTGGCGGTCTGGGAGTTCACACACGCCGAAATGGCCGAGCGTGAAGCCTGGGTGGGTATGTATCTGGCGCAGGTGCTCGCCGGCCGGGTGAACAACTGGGATCTGGTTGATTCCTCTGCCGAGCAGATCTTGGGTGAATGGCTTGTCGGCCAGGATTATTCACTGCTGCTGGAGTTGGCCGCCGACGAAGAGCTCTGGCGGCGCCGCGTCGGGATCATCGGTACGTTCGCGTTCATCAGACGCGGAGACGCCGTGCCCTTGCTGTCCATGGCGCCATTGCTGATCGACGACCGTCGTGATCTCGTCCAGAAGGCCTTCGGCTGGATGCTCCGCGAGTCCGGAAAGCGTTGTGGCACAGAGGTGCTGCTCGGCTATCTGGATGAGCATGCCGCCGCCATGGGCCGCACGGCGCTCAGTTATGCCACCGAGCATCTGGACGCCGGGGTGCGCGCGAGGTATCGCGCTGCGCGCTAGTCCTTCCAGACCGTCGCGACCGACCACACGGCATGGGTCACTTCCAGCAGGTCGCCGGTCTCGGTCTGAACCACCGTGGGCAGCTTGATTTCCAGCCCCAGCAGCCGACGGCCCTCACCGTCGATCGTGGGTATCGTCACGGCGGTCCGGTGGTCGCGGTACACACTGGATTCCGCCCGCTTGTGGTCGACGTCGCCTGTCGGCGCGTAGATCCGGGACAGCATCCATGGCGCCCTGGCGATCCGCCCGTCAACCGAAAGCTGTACGGGATCATGGGCATTGACAGCCAATTGAACGGTGTGTCCCAGCGGGTCGCACTGGTCCAGCTTGTTTTTGTCGCAGTACTGGTAGGGCGCGGCATGGATCACGGTGCCATGGGTGAACGCGCTGATCTCCGGTCGCTCCTCCTGGTGCCCGCGTACCCGCCAGGTGATAAACCCGACCATGGCGGCAGCGGTGAGCACCAGGACGACGGCCAGCGCCGTCAGTTTCGCTTTCACGCGTGTACCTTGCCACCTTCTTGTTCGGCCATCACCGGGCGGTTGCCGCCCAGACCCGGAATCAGGGAGACGCCGCGGAAGCTGGCCAGCGTCTGGGCCAGGCCGAGGATGAGCACGGCCGAGATCACCGTGAATCCCACCCATAGGTCGGTGTAGATCATCACGCCGATCGCGCCACCGAGCACCCAGGACAGCTGCAGCAGTGCCTCGGACCGCCCGAACGCGGACGCGCGGGATTCTTCCGGCAGATCATCCTGCAACGAGGCGTCCAGCGAGGCCTTCGCGATGGCGCTGACCGCCGATGTCACCAGCGTCGCGACCACCACCACCGCCAGGACTCCGGTCACGGCGGCGGCCAGCGCCACCACCGTCACCGCGCTGGCGCAGCGCACCACGAGCAGGGCGGGGCGGCCGAGCTTGAGTCGGGCACTGGTGGCGTTGCCCGCGAAGTTGCCGATACCGGCGGCCGCACCGACCATGCCCAGCATGGCGAGCTGCTGGAAGCCGTGGGCATCGTGAGATTTGGCGACGAATGCCGGGTACAGGGTGAGGAATCCGACCATCACCTTGATGGTGCTGTTGCCCCAGAGCGAGGTGATGATGTTGCGGCCCAGCGGCTGCCGGACCTTCTCCGGCTGCTTATGGGAGCGCCGTAGCAGAATCGTCGGGTGCTCGCCGTCGTCGCCGTGATAGCCGAAGGTGGTGGGCACCTCACCGGCGGTTACCTCCACCCACTTGGGGATGCGCATCGAGGCCCAGGCACCCACCGCGGTGACCGCGATGACCACGAAAAGCGCACCGGGCAGGTGCAATAACCGGGTGAACGCGAGCTCGCAACCGGCCGCGATGGCTCCACCGACAATGGTTCCGCCGACCAGGCCAAAGGTGGTGAGCCGCGAGTTGACACGCACCAGGTCGATGGTCGGGGGCAGTACACGTGGCGTCACCGCACCGCGCAGCACGCCAAAGGACTTGGACAGCACCAGCATTGACAACGCACAGGGATACAGCACCCAGGGCGGGAAGCTGCCGCTGGCGCCGTCGTAGTTGGCGATCATGATCACGGCCAACAAGGTGCGCAATCCAAATGAAGCGGCCAGTGCGGCCCGGCGTCCATGTTGCAGGCGGTCCAGCGCGGGGCCGATCAGCGGGGCGATGACGGCGAACGGTGCGATGGTGATCAGCAGATACAGCGCCACCTTGCTCTTGGACTCGGCGGTGGCGGCGGCGAAGAAGAGTGTGTTGGCAAGGGCTACCGCCATCGCGGCGTCCACCGCGAAGTTGGCCATCACCGGATACGTGAGGGCGGTGAGGCCCGACTTATCGGCGCCGTCCGCGGTGGCGGCCTTCTGGAACAGCCCGTACATCCGGGAGCCCATCTCGCGGCTGCGCATCGCGGCAACCCGGGTGACCGTCAGTTTCTGCGGGTGGTCCTGCTCGGGCGGGGGCCGGCGGCGCACCCGCTCACGGCGCTCCTCGCCGAGCGGGGGGAGATAGCGATTCGATGAGCTGCTTGCGCGCAGGCGTTCCCGCGGGGCGCTGCCCGTCGGGTAGTTGGCCATACCCGGGTGGGAGTTGGCATCGCGCGGATCCTGGTTGCGGCGGCGAGACGGGGAGTCGCTACTGCCGTGGCGGTTCCCGAACCGCGCGTAGTCGTCCCGCACGCATCGATTGTCCCTCACGGTGAGAAGATGGTCAGCGATGGACATCACTATCTCCGGCCGCGACGCCCTGTACACGTGTATTGAGCAGGCACGTACGGCCATTGTCGAGTTCAGCGGGGAGACCGTGGGCAAGTACCTCGGTGCCTCCTCCGAGTACAGCGATCTACATGCGTTGACCCACCGTTTCGAAGCCGAGCTGCCCGGGTACCGCGGGTGGCATTGGGAAGTGGTGATGGCCGCGGCGCCGGGTGCCACCGTCGCGACCGTCAGCGAAGTCGTGCTTGTTCCGGGTGCCGAGGCGCTGCGCCCGCCGAACTGGATTCCGTGGGAGGAACGGATCCGTCCGGGCGATTTGGGCCCCGGCGATCTGCTCGCCCCGCCGCCCAACGACCCTCGACTGGTGCCCGGATATACCGACAGCGGAGATCCGCAGGTCACCGAGACCGCCGGCGAGATCGGCCTGGGCCGCAAGCAGGTGCTGAGTCTGGCCGGGCGTATCGACGCCGCACAGCGATGGTTTGACGGCGAGTGGGGTCCCGATGCGGAGATGGCGCGTGCTACCCGCCGCGTCTGCCGGTCCTGCGGCTTCTACCTGCCGCTGGCTGGCTCGCTGGGTGTCGCGTTCGGAGTGTGCGCCAATTCGATGTCCGCCGACGGGCGGGTGGTGCACATCGAGTACGGCTGCGGCGCTCATTCCGATACACCGCAGCCGGTCAACTCCGCGATGCCGTTGTATGAGCCCTTCGACGACGGCGTTCTCGATCTAGCCGATTGAGCCCTCAACGAGTGCGCGCCTCACGCGGAAAATCGGAGGGAAATCCGCGTGAGGCTCGCGCTCGGCGCCAGGCCTAGACGCCCTCGGCGGCGGCCTTGATCTTTGACAGCGACGTCCGCATGCCCTCGAGCAGTACCTGGTCGAACACCTCGGTGCCGCCGAACATCAGGTTCTGCAGGTTGGTGGAGACGGCCGACCGCTTATCGCCCAGCACGCGGCGCTCGGTAACCCGGGTGCCACCGGCCGCGGTGGGCTCGAGGTCATAGCTCCACTCGCTCAGGTTGTCCTTGACGTGCCAGGCCAGGCGCTTGTTGGGCTCGACGGCGGTCAGCACGGCGCGGGTCGGCCACACCTTCCAACCCTTGCGGTTGTAGTTGATGACGTTGGTGCCTGCCTGCACCGGGCCGCGTACGAACATCTTGCGGGTCTGGGGGCTCCACCGCGGCATGTTGTCCAGGTCGGAGATGAGCCCCCACACCTTTTCCACGGGCGCGTCGATCTCGACGGCGGCTTCCAGCAGTGATGCGTTGGGCATGAGCTAGCTCCTCTTTTCCGGGGTTGTTGCGGGATTGGTTCGGCTACAGGCCGGTTTGCGCGCCGCGAGAACCGCGCCGCGCGGCCCGCACCTGTAACAGCACGATGGTGGTGCCCAGGGCGCCGGTTCCGAGCCCGGCAACGGTGATGGGACGCCAGCTCTCGAACGCGGGCACGGTGAAGGCGAGCACGTTAGCTATCAGCCACAGCACGGTACCTGCGACGACGACCGGCCACGGGTTGAGCAGTGCGGCCGGGAGAGGGGGCGGTTGGGGCGCGGGGGTGTCCACTAGATGCGCAGCATACGCGGGCGACGACACCGGCCGGGGGCTTAGTCGGCTCAGTCCCTGTGAAAGCCCTGGACGTGCCGTAAGGTTTGGGCCGTGAGCGACCCAGATGCCCGGTTGGCCAGCGATCTATCGCTTGTTGTGATCCGCCTGGCCCGGCATCTGCGGTTCCGGCGTGCCGATTCCCCCGTCTCGTTGACGCAGCTGTCGGCACTGGCGACATTGCTGAACGAGGGCGCCATGACCCCGGGCGCGTTGGCCGCCCGCGAGCGCGTACAGCCGCCGTCGATGACCCGGGTGATTGCCTCGCTGGCCGAGCTTGGGCTGGTGGAGCGGTCGGCGCATCCGACCGACGGACGCCAAGTGGTTGTCTCACTGTCCGAGGCCGGGGCCGATATCGTGCAGGCCGACCGCAGTGCGCGCGAGGAATGGCTGCGCGAACACCTGGCGGATTTCACCCCGGACCAACGCGCGGTGTTGCGGCAGGCAACCGACCTGTTGTCGGCGCTGGTCAACGAAAACGGTTAGCTGACAATCTCCTTACTCTCTAAAATGACCTTCCGTGGCTGACCGCGGCGGGATATTCGTATCGCTGCGTACCCGTAACTACCGGCTGTGGATCAGCGGCCAGATGGTGTCGCTTATCGGCACCTGGATGCAGCGAGTGGCCCAGGACTGGCTGGTGCTGGATCTCTCGCACGGCAACGCCTTCCTGCTCGGGGTGGTGATGGCCCTGCAATTCGGGCCGACGCTGCTGCTGTCGGTGTGGGGCGGGATGCTGGCCGATCGCTACGACAAGCGACGGATGCTCATGCTGACCCAGGCGCTGATGGCCCTGTTCGCGTTGACCGTGGGCCTGCTTCAGGTGACCGGACTGGTCCGGATCTGGCATGTGATGGCGGTGGCCTTTGCGATGGGATGTGCCGCGGCGATCGAGGCGCCCACGCGCCAGTCGTTCACCATCGAGATGGTGGGGCCGGAGCACCTGCCCAACGCCGTCGGACTCAATTCGATGGTATTCAACCTCGCCGGCATCATCGGGCCGGCGACCTCGGGTGTGCTGATCGGGCTGATCGGCACGGGTTGGGTGTTCCTGCTGAACTTCGTCAGCTTCATCGCGGTAGGCATCGCGCTGTGGCGGATGCGCCCCGGCGAGCTGCATTCGAGCGAGCCCATCCCTGCGGCTAAGGGGCAGCTGCGCCAGGGGTTCTCATATGTATGGCGCCGCCGCGATCTGTTCATGATCATGCTGACGGTTTTTCTGGTCTCGACGTTCGGGCTGAATTTCTCGCTGACGCTCGCGGTGTTGGCCCGAGAGACCTTCGGCCGCGGCGCGGAGTCCTACGGGCTGCTCTCCACGGCGCTGGCCATCGGCACGCTGCTTGGCGCCACTTTCGCGGCCCGTCGCACCAAGAAGGTGCGCATGACGTTGTTCTACGGCGCGGCAATGGCTTTCGGGCTATCGGAAGTCGTAGTCAGCGTGATGCCCACCTACCTCTCGGTGGCCCTGGCCCTTGTCCCGGCAGGTCTGCTGGCGCTGACATTCACCACGTCGGCGATGAATATCATTCAGCTGTCCGTGGATTCGCAGCTGCGGGGAAGGGTGATGGGCATTTACATGGTGGCGTTCCTGGGAGGCACTCCGTTGGGCAGTCCGCTGGTGGGTTGGCTGGCCGACCTGCACGGGGGCCGGATGCCGCTGTTGGTCGGCGGGCTGGTCTCGGCGGCGGCGGGGCTGGTATGTGCGACGTATCTGCACAGGCATCCGTGTCCTGTTGTCGCAGGCGAAGTTCCGGAGGCCGACGATATGGTGCCGCCTGCCCCGGCTGCCACCCCGGTATGCGAGCCGACGCCCTTGGCGAGGCGGTCGTAGATGTTGGTTATCGATGTCCACGACCCCGCCGATTCGAGGCTCGACAGCTTCCGCGATCTCAATAGCGTCGACCGTAGGCCCGACCTGCCTAGCGGTAAGGGCCTGGTGATCGCCGAAGGCGTATTGGTTGTGCAGCGCATGCTGGCCTCGCGCTTCAGGCCGCTCGCGCTGTTGGGTACCGACCGTCGATTGAGCGAACTGGCAGCTGATCTGGAACCGGTCGACGTGCCGTACTACCGGGCCAGCGCCGAGGTGATGGCGGAAGTCGTTGGCTTTCATCTCAATCGCGGAGTGCTCGCGGCATCCCGTCGCCCCGAGGAACTCCCGGCGGCCGACTTGCTGCAGACGGCACGCACGGTGGCCGTGCTCGAGGGTGTGAACGACCACGAGAATCTGGGCTCGATCTTCCGTAACGCCGCCGGAATGGGAGTGGACGCCGTGCTTTTCGGCAGCGGCTGCGCCGATCCGCTCTATCGCAGGGCCGTCCGGGTGTCGATGGGCCATGCGCTGCTGGTGCCGTTCGCGCGTCTTCCGGAATGGCCAAAGTCTTTGTACAGGCTGCGAGACAGTGGCTTCCGGCTGTTGGCCATGACTCCGGCGGGTGACTCGAAGGCGCTGGCTGATGCGATCCCGCCGTTGCGGGCCGAGAAGGTGGCGTTGATGGTCGGTGCCGAGGGGCCTGGATTGACCGACGTGGCCCTGCGTGCCAGCGATCTGCGCGTACGTATCCCGATGGCCAATGGCACCGATTCGTTGAATGTCGCTACCGCCGCGGCGCTGGCGTTCTACGAGCGCGCTAGGCTCGCGCCATGACCGACTCCGATACCCCGTGGGTGGAGGGCATCGTCTCGGCGATGT
This sequence comes from Mycobacteroides abscessus ATCC 19977, assembly GCF_000069185.1. NCBI lineage: Bacteria > Bacillati > Actinomycetota > Actinomycetes > Mycobacteriales > Mycobacteriaceae > Mycobacteroides > Mycobacteroides abscessus. Next base: position 877,164 of record NC_010397.1, read on the forward strand.
GTGTGGCCGTGGTGGTCGCGGTCGCGGTGGTGGTGCTGAGCCTGGGGCTGATCCATGTGCATCCCCTGTGGGCGATCCTGCTGAACATCGTTGCAGTGGGCGGTCTTTCGCCAACGCTCTGGAGCTGGCGGGACCGTCCGGTGTTGCGCTGGTTTGTGTTGGGTATCGCGATCGGCGTGGCCGGTGGATGGCTGGCTACGGTGGTGACCGCCCTGATTACCTGAGGCGCCCTTAGTTCTGACCGCTGGAGCGAACACCCAGCAGCACGTCTTCCCAGGTGGGTACGGCGGGCTTGCTGCGCCGAGAGCGGCGCGGTGCGGGAGCCTGCGTGGTCTCGGTCTCCGTGTGCTCTTCGGCTACTGCGGGCTCCGGTTCGGGCAGCGGCGCGGGAGACTCGGTGAACAACTCGGGCTCGGGCTCGGGGAGCAGCGGGGACACCGCCGCGACGGGCCGCAGGCTGCGGGTGAATGTCGGGTCGATCAGCTCCCGGGCGGAATCATCGAGCGCGGTAACCGTGCCGCCGTGCGCCCCGGGCGTGTAGCGGAAATGCGCCTTGTTGTCGGACCGCCCGGTACGCCACTGCAGTTGGACCGTCCAGCGGCCGTCCTCGACCTTCCACGCGTCCCACTCGATGGCATCGGGATCGCCGCCGCGCGCGAACATTGCACCGGCGACGGTGTCGGCGAGCGTGCTGACGGCCGGTCCGTCGTTGCGGACCGGGTGCGCCGCCGAGGCCATCTCGGCCGCACGCTGCCGCTCCAGCAACACCGGATGGGCGAACCGTTCGATCCGCGAGACGTCGACTCCGGCGGCGGTGGCGACTTGCTGAACGGTGGCACCGGCGCGGATGCGGGCCTGAATTTCCCGGGGTCGCAACGAACTCTCCATTTCGATCTGGATCTGCCCCAGACGGGACAGATCGCCCCGGGCAGCTGCACGGAGTCTGTCGTCGGCGTCGATCGCGAACTTGTCGGTGCCGTTGGCGTCCTGGCAGATCACTCGCTTGCCGTCGGCTGATAAGCCGATGACTTTCAGTTCGCGCATGTTGACCTCCTCGCCTGGACTGGATAACCCAGTTCCTCGGGACCTTAGTGCAGGTAGATGGCAGTTCCTTGCTGACACGCGGAGGGGCGGGCTACTTGCGTTCAAGGCCAGTTCGCGCTATGTGACACGTGTGGCAGGTGTTGTTTGCCGTCAGGGGCATGTGACGTCGACCCGGAACGGTTTGATCATGCCGTCCGCCCCCTGGCTATCGCTTCCCCGCACGGTGCCCTTGACGGTGTAGTGCTTGCCGTCTTTGGTGAGGGTGGCGCTCTCGCCGTCTTTCTTGAGCAGTTCGTAGTACATGAACTTGAGGCCGTTGACCTCGCCCAGGTTGACGGTCTCGATTGCGGGTGGTTCTCCCGTGAGGGTCAGCCCGCGAGCATCGGGGTCTTTCGCGACGCTGATGAACGTCCGTTGTTCATACGCGTCGCATCTGACGGGGGCCCCGGCTACCACGGCCAGAGCGCCGACCGTCATCGTCGCGGTGCCGCCCTCCGGCGTACTGGACTGCTCGGGCTTGGCAGGGCTGGTGGCGGAATCGGTGATCTTCGTGATCTGCGTGCTGGCGGCGCAGCTGGACTGGGTGGCCGCCAACATGGCTCCGCCGACGACGGCGGCCCACACTCGTTTCATAGTGTCCCCCCTTGTTCTCCCGAGACAGACTAGCCGGGCAACACGACGGTGCTGCCCGGCTAGATCGCGATTTCTTACCGCTATGGGCAGGTGACTTCGATTTCGAATGGCTTATTGGAAGGCTGCGTCGGGTTGGCCATGTCCACGGCGATGGCGGTGCCTTCGATGTGGTACTTTTTGCCGTCCTTGGTGGCCTTCGCGCTGGCACCGGGGGTGCCTTCGGAGAACGCCAGCGACTGTCCGTTGAGGCTGCCGAGCCCCGCCGACTTCACGGTCGGAGAATCGCCTTCTGTCACCACGGCGCCGAACCCTTGGGCTCCGCTGCCGATGACGATGTTGACATTGCCGTTCGAGGACTGGCAGACGACCGCGCCTTCGATCTTCTGTTCCTTGCCGTCGATGGTGACCTTGGCGCTGCTGTTGGTCGCTACCGCGCCGGCGCTGTTGCTCACGGTGGTGCCCTTGGTCTCGGACTTGTCCTTATCGCCCGAACAGCCGACCAGACCTGCGGCGACAATCGCCGCGCCGCCAATGGCGACCACAAGCCCACGCTTCATAGCGTTCTCCTTATATGTGATGGGGTGGAGCCGAACAGGACAAAGTATGGGGCGGTAACGGGCCGCGGTCCGCAGAACGCGGGTATACCTACGTACCCAGATTTGACAGGTAGATACCCGCCGACAGCAGAATCACCGCGACCATCGTCGCGGTCGTCAGCGCGATGACCTTGCCGTCCTGCGCCCAATGTCCACGGGCCAGCGAGCGGTGCCGTGCCGAGCTGATCGCCACGAGTCCGAGCACCACCGCGGCGGCGATCAATGCCGCTCCGGCAGTGTGTTTGTGGATGAGTGCGTGGGTCATCAGCACCGCTGCGGTTCCGGCGGCGGTCAATCCGGTGCGGCGCCAGGCCAGAGCCGTGCGTTCCACCGCGTAGGTGTCGTGCGGTCTCATCGGTAGAAGACCGCGACGGAGGCCAGAATCGCCACCAGCCCGATGCTGATCGCGAGCAGGGGAACCAGCATGGTGCCTTTCAGTGGCTGCGCGCGGTCCATCCGGTTCTTGACGTCGCGCCAATGCACGTACGCGCCAATCGATACGACCACGGCGAGCGCTAGGCATGACGCCGCGAGCGCGTGCCGGACACCCGCATGGTGAAACGGCTGTACCAGGGTCTGGACGGCGACACCGCCGGCAAGCAGTCCCAGCGCGGTGCGGATCCATGACAGGAAGGTGCGCTCATTGGCCAGTGTGAATCGGTAGTCGATCTCCCGTGCCTCGGGCGGCGTTTCCGTCACGCCGCCGAACTTACCGCGCGCTCGGTGGGACGCCTCGCCAGCGGGTGTGTGCGTGGGTAAACGCGGCGGGTTCGGAATATCGCAATCGGTCGGAGACCTCCTTGACCGAGAGCCCATTTCGCAGGAGTTCTTGGCGAATGTTTCGCGCACCTCATCCAAGAGCGCGCGATAGGACGTGCCCTCCCGTGCCAGCCGGCAGTGCAAGGTGCGTTGGCCGATAAGCATGCGGCCCGCGGCCTGGGCCATGGTGGGCACGTGGCCAGGGAGCCGCAGCAACTGGCTGCGCACCTCGCCGGCGACTCCGCTCCCGCGAGCGGCGCAGCTCCATCAGCTTCTCGCACTGGCGTACGAACGGGGATGCCGTGTGTGGATCGGCAGCCGCCAACGGTTCGGTGAGCAGATGGTGGGGAGCTACTCAAGCGCAACCTGTCGCTGTCGGCTGAGCTATGGCGGGCACGACAATGGTGACGTGGCGTGAGTGGTGAATCGTGACGGCCGAGTGCTCAGCGGTGTCCGATGATGCGTCCTGCTACTTCGCCGAATCCGATGTGGGTTCCCTGGGGGCCGGGCGCCACCGCGGTGATCACCACGTCATCGCCGTCTTCTAGGAAGATGCGCCTGTGCTCGCCAATGCTGATGGGTTCGTTTCCACCCCAGGACAATTCGATGAACGATCCGCGTTGGTGTTTCTGAGGACCGGACACGGTGCCGGATGCGAATAGGTCGCCGGTTCGTGCAGCGGCACCGTTGACGGTGGTGTGGGCCAGCATCTGCGCGGGCGACCAGTACATCTCTGCATACGGTGGCCGTGCTACCGCGCAGCCGTTCCAGGAAACCGAGATGTCGATGTCGAGAAACCACGATTCGCGCTCGCGGAGGTAGGCGAGTGGCTGGGGCTGCTGTGGTGGGCGATGAATGCGTGCCGATTCCAGCGCCGCAAGGGGCACCACCCAGGCCGAAATGGTTGTCGCGAAGCTTTTTCCGAGGAAGGGGCCCAGCGGGACGTACTCCCATGCCTGCAAGTCTCGCGCCGACCAGTCGTTGACCAGGACCGCGCCGAAGACGTGTGTGGCGAAGTCGTCGACCGATATCGGTTGTCCCAGAGGTGATCCGGTACCGACGACGAAACCTACTTCGGCTTCGATATCCAGGCGGGTGCTGGGCCCGAACTCGGGCTGTGCTTGGTCGGCGGCGCGGCGTTGGCCGCTGGGCCGCACGATGGGTGTTCCGGATACCACGACCGTCCCAGCGCGGCCATGGTAGCCGACCGGCAGGTGTTTCCAGTTCGGCAACAGCGGTTCGGAGTCGGGTCGAAATAGGCGGCCGAGGTTGGAGGCGTGATGCTCAGATGCATAGAAGTCGACATAGTCGGCCACTGCAAAGGGAAGGTGAAGCGTGACTCCGCTCAGCCGGTGGATCGCCGGCGGGGGGACAGTGCCTTCTCGAATGAGCTCGGTGATTGCGCGCCGGACCGCTGCCCAGCGTGTAGCACCTTCAGCCATAAAGGGATTCAGGGTGGCATTGTCGAAGACGGGATCGTAGAGCGCAGCGGCCAGGTCGATGACATGGTCGCCGATCCGCACTCCGACTCGGGGAGTGCCATCAGGGGGTGAGAACACTCCGTAGGGCAGATTGGTGATGCCGAACAACGGATGGTCGATGGAGTCGCGCAGATTCACAGGTTTATCCCTTGCGATGGTGACAGCACGTCGGCGGTGATCAGCCCGAGTCCGAGGAGGTCCTCGAGTGGTTCGATGATGCTGCAGGTTCCGAAGGACAGGAATGTGTGTCGGACCAGCGCCACGTCCTTCGGGGTCAGCGCCGAGATCGTGTCGGCCAGTCCGTACGCGTCGCGCGAGGCCAGGATTGCGGCGAGATCGGCCGCGCTAGCGCCGTGGTGGGCGCCGTGCACGGCGGCGATGATGTTGAGGAAGCCGTGTTGCTCGAAACCTGTTGTCGGGTTGGTGTTGCGGGTGGCGTGATGGAGCCCGGCAGTCGCCTTGAAGGCGATGCCGGCACGCACGCAGTGGTGTATCGCCGCGGCGAGTTCGTGCTCGTCGGGGTACGCGGCTTTCGTGAGTCCGCCCGTGCGGAATTTTGCGTGAATGCGGCGGCCTGCCAGCGCCGATAACGCATCGGCGCGGCGTGCATCGCGGGGGACTTCGAGGAAGACCGAGATGTTGTCGGGAATCGCCGAATCCAGCAGTGTGGTTGCGACCGCGGCACTATCCGATTCGGCCATGGCTACCTCGACACTGACGATGTTCAGATCTCGGTAATCCATGGCACTGCAGATGGTTTCGCCGAGTTGTTGGAGATGACCCGTCGAGGTGAGACTCACCGGCATCGGCGTTTCGGGTGCAGCCGCGCGGGTGAGGGCGGCGATGGTGCGGACAGCACCTACCGGAGCGATGAACGGCCCGACGTAGTCGGCGTAGGTGGCATCGAGATGGGCGCGATGGGCTGGGACCGCACTGTCGGTTGGGGCGTTTCCTGGGGGAAACAGCGCGGCGTCGTCGAACAATCGGCTAAAGATCATGTGCGCGACAGCCGCCTTCCCGCCCAACTCCACGCATAGGTGGAATCGTCGCAGGCTAGGGCCGCCTCACCGAGTTCCAGTGGCCGGAACGTGTCCACCATGACGGCGAGTTCATCGAAGAATTCCATCCCGATACTTGCTTCGTAGGCTCCGCGCTGCGGGCCGTGGGCGTGGCCGCCCGGATGAACCGAGACCGATCCCTGCGCGATTCCCGACCCCTTGCGGGCTTCATAGTCTCCGCCGACGTAGAACATCACCTCGTCGGAGTCGACGTTGGAGTGGTAGTACGGAACTGGCACCGACAACGGGTGGTAGTCGACCTTGCGCGGTACGAAATTGCAAATGACGAAGTTGTTTGCTTCGAAGACTTGGTGGGCGGGCGGCGGTTGGTGGACTCGCCCGGTTATCGGCTCGAAGTCGGAGATGTTGAAGCGGTAGGGGTAGAGGCAGCCGTCCCAACCGACGACGTCGAAGGGGTGTTCGGCGTAGACGTAGCGTGTCCCGGTGATCCCTTGGGAGCCGCGGTGTTTCACGAATACGTCGACGTCGGTCGCGTCATGGGAAATCAAATCGGTCGGGCCGTGCAGATCGCGCTCACAGTACGGCGCATGTTCGAGCAGCTGGCCGAACCGGGACAGATATCGTTTCGGCGGGGCGACGTGGCTGTTGGCCTCAATGATGTAGGCGCGCAGCGGCTGACCGGGCTCGGGTACCCAGCGGTGTGTGGTTGCGCGGGGGATCACCACGTAGTCACCCTGGCGTACCCGCAGCCAACCGAACACGGTCTCGACCAGTCCGCCCCCAGACTCCACGTAGACGACCTCGTCGCCAATCGCATTTCGATACAGCGGGGATTCGGCACCTGCCGCGACGTAATAGATACGTACGTCGGCATTGGCGAGTAGGAGCCGCCGCCCGGTGACGACGTCGGTGTGGGCGAGTGCGTCGCGGGGAAACAAGGAGTGGAGGCGAAGGTGCCGCGGTATTAGCGGCCGGTTCGCACACGTCGAATGATCGAGAAGCTCCCACGGAGTCGCGTCCACGATCGCCGCGGGAATGTGTCGGTGATACAGCAGTGCTGAGTCGGATGAGAATCCGTCCTCACCGACGAGTTCCTCGTAGTAGAGGTTGCCCGCGGCATTGCGGTGTTGGGTGTGCCGTTTGGGCGGAATTGATCCGACCTGCATGTAGTGGGCCACCGGTCCTCCTGCGTCGAGTCAGTACTGGATCAATATAGTACATACATTAACTATTGACGATGGGGGTGGACGCCTCAGTTGGTGGCGGGCCGTTACGAGCGTGTGCGCATGTCAAAGTCGCTGCGGCCGGCGATGAGCTTGTTCAGCAGCAGGATGAGCATCTGTTGCTCAGCCGGAGCGAGCGTGGCGACCCACATCCGCTCCCTCGCGTTTTGGTCGGCGAACAGCGCCGTCATCTCGCGGCGACCACGGTCGGTCAGTGCCAGCAGCACGGAACGCCCGTCGTGGTGGGCCGGGGTCCTCTGCAGCATCTCGTCCGCAATCAATGGTTTAACCAGGTTCGACACTGCCGCCTTGGTGAATCCCGCAAGTTCGGCCGCTTTCTTGGGCTCCAGTGGCCCCGCGAGCCATGTGACGAACAGCAACCGGAATGCCGCCCACGACAACCCGCGGGCGCGGTGTACGGCCGATTCCAGGTCGTAGGTCACGGCCAACGAGGCTCGGTTCAGGGTCAGCAGGACCTCGGTCGCCAGCCGTCCTTCCGGCCCGCACTCATGTGCGAGCTCAGCCTTTGCTAGCTCGATGAACGACCAGAAATCGAGGTCGTCTGTTCTGTTGTCGGTCACCTACCCACCTTCTACGGAGCGGACTCTGATTGCTGCCAATTTAGTTTAGTCATGTACCAAATTTCCGGTGTCTATTGCTGAGTTTTTCGGTAGGCAGGCGCTCTGGTCGCGGGTCGGTCGACCTCGCGGCTTTGCAACAACGGAAGCACTCGTGGCGGCACGACGACCGACAGGGCGATGACGCTGGTCGATCGCTGGACAACCCCGGATTGGTTCAGTTCGAGCAATGTCTGCTGCAGCCGGTCATGGGACTCTGCGGCCACTCGGCACAGCACGTCTCCATCGCCCGTGGTCGCGTAGGCCTCAAGCACTCCGGGGATGGCCGCGAGCTCGTCGGACACTCGGCTCAGCGCTCCCTGCGCGATTTCGAGCGTGACGAACGCTTGCACTCCAAATCCCGCCGCCGCCAGATTGATTCGCGGCTCGTAGCCCTCGATTACCCCGGAGTCTTCGAGTTTCTCCAGCCGCGCCTGGACCGTCGCCCGGGCGACGTGCAGGTTCCGTGACAACTCCAGCGCACCGGCCCGGGGATGTGCGTACATCGCGGTAATCAGCGCTTGATCGAGGTTGTCGAATTCACCGGAACCGGCCATGCATCACTCTCCAGCAATCTCTTCGGTGTTCGACTGTTGATGTACAACTTGCATAGTTAAATAGGAAATATCTAGACATTCTATAGCCAGATTGTAGAGCTCGGTATACCTAGGTTGCGCCGCCAACGTGCGCGTCCACTAATGAGCAGCACGCCGTTTTTCACGGCGTCGCCCACATCCCACCGCTTTGGAGAGGCCGCTATATGACCATCGAGCACACATTGACCAACGAAGAGCTGCTGGCCGGGCTCGACGGTGAACAGCTGAGGCAGCTCGTGGGGTTGGTGGACTACGACGCCGACGCCGACCCGTTCCCGGTCCAAGGCTGGGACTCGATTGGGTGGGTCGTGGGCAATGCGGCGCAGACCGCGCATTTCTTTCAGTCGGCCTTCGGCATGGAGTTGGTGGCCTACTCCGGTCCCACCACCGGTAATCGCGAGCATCATTCATTTGTCTTGCGTTCGGGGGCAATACGTTTCGTGATCAATGGTGCGGTTGATCCCGCGAGCCCGTTGGCCGACCATCACCGCAGGCACGGTGATGGTGTCGTCGATATCGCGCTCACAGTGCCAGACGTCGACAAGTGCATCGATCATGCCCGCGCTCAGGGAGCCACCGTGCTCGTGGAGCCACACGATGTCACCGACGAATTCGGGACCGTGCGGTTGGCTGCGATCGCGACGTACGGCGAGACCCGCCACACTCTCGTGCAGCGCTCGCAGTACACCGGGCCCTACCTTCCCGGCTATGTCGCACGCACCTCCGCATACCGCAAACGTGCGGATGCGCCGAAGCGGATCTTTCAGGCGCTCGATCACGTGGTGGGCAACGTCGAGCTTGGCAAAATGAACGAATGGGTGGCCTTCTACAACCGCGTCATGGGCTTCACCAACATGGCCGAATTCGTCGGCGAGGACATCGCGACCGATTACTCGGCGCTCATGAGCAAGGTTGTGTGCAACGGCAATCACCGGGTGAAGTTTCCGCTCAACGAGCCGGCGATCGCGAAGAAGCGTTCACAAATCGACGAGTACCTGGAGTTCTATCACGGCCCCGGTGTGCAGCATTTAGCGTTGGCCACCAACGATATTCTCGCTACGGTCGATGCCCTGCGTGAGGAAGGGATCGAATTTCTCGCCACGCCGGACTCCTACTACGAAGACCCCGAACTGCGGGCACGTATTGGCCAGGTGCGTGTTCCGATCGAGGAACTGCAAAAGCGGGGAATCCTGGTGGACCGCGACGAGGACGGTTACCTCCTTCAGATCTTCACCAGGCCTCTGGTGGACCGCCCGACAGTGTTTTTCGAGCTCATCGAGCGTCACGGCTCCCTGGGATTTGGGATCGGCAATTTCAAGGCGCTCTTCGAGGCCATCGAGCGTGAACAGGATGCCCGCGGAAACCTGTGACGAGGCGTGCCCGCAACCCCGACCGATCACCGGTCGGGGTTGCGTCTACGCCAATTCAATGACAATGTCCGCCCGCTTTGCGGGTGACTGCTCGCGAATGATGTTTCTGACCGATATCAGTCAGGAGTGTTTATGCAGCGGTGTACCTGCGAGCGCAAGCAGGGCTTCACCAAGCGCTTCATTCTGCGTCGGATGAGCGTGCATAAACGGTCGAACCTCGGTGGGAAGCGCTTCCCAGCCGACCATGAGTTGAGCTTCACCGATGAGTTCGCCGACGCGATCGCCGACGCAGTGGATTCCCACAATCGCGCCGTCCCCATCGGCGGGTCCACGGCGAATCACTTTGATTCCACCGGAAGTTCGCAGTATTTGGCTCTTGCCGTTGCCGGCTAGGTCATACACGGTCGTGGTGATCTCGCCGTATTCTTCGCGTGCGGCTGCCTCGGTGAGGCCGACGGAAGCCACCTCGGGATGCGAGTAGGTGACTCGGGGGATGAGGTGCTCGGCCACGGGTACTGGATCGCCTTTTGCGATGACCTCGGCGACGAGGATCCCGTGGGCGAAGCCTCGGTGCGCGAGTTGTTGGCCCGCAACGAGATCGCCGACGGCGTAGACACCCGCATGATTCGTGGCAAGTCGGTCATCGACACGCACGAATCCTCGGTCCACGTCGATTCCGGCATCCGCTAAGGCCTGGGATTGTGGCTGACGGCCCACCGCGACCAGAAGTACGTCTGCGGTCAGGGTCTGGCCGCCTTCGAGTGTCACGATGACGCCGTCGCCGGTATCGGCGGCGTCGGTCACCATGCTGCTGGTTTTGACCGCTATTCCTCGACGGCGCAAGGAGCGTTCGAGGGTTTCCGATGCCCAGTTGTCTTCCCCGGCCAATAGTCGCGGCAGGGATTCAACGATGGTTACCGACGATCCCAACGAGGTCCATAGGCTCGCGAACTCTACGCCGATCACCCCGCCGCCCAGGACAATTGCCCTCTCGGGGACGTAAGACAGTTCCAGAGCATGGTCGCTGGTGACGATGCGGAAGCTCGTAGGGATGGCTGGAATGTTGCGCGGTGCGGAACCGGTTGCGAGCACCACGGCATCGCCGGTGTAGACAGTGCCGTCGACGTCCACTGAGCGGGGTCCGAGATAGCGGCCAACACCGTGCACGACAGTGATCTTTCGATTGGCAACCAGCCCTTCGAGTCCTTTGTGTAGTCGTGAAACCACGGACTGCTTGTAGGCATGTACGGCGGTCATATCGACGCCATCGAAGCGTGTCCGAATACCGAAATCTGCTGCAGTGCGGGAATTGTCGGCAAGTTCAGCAGTATGCAGCAGTGCTTTGGTAGGAATGCACCCCCTGTGCAGGCAGGTGCCACCGAGTTTGTCTGCTTCGATGAGTGTGACCGACATGCCGAGTTGGCTGGCGCGCAGCGCGCAGGAGTAACCCGCCGAGCCGCCCCCGAGGATGAGCACGTCCGCGTGCTGTGCCGCGTTCACAGTCGGCCCAGCGCAGCGACGGGATTCTCTACGTAGTCGGCAAAGAGGCGCAGGAAACCGGCGGCAGAGCCGCCGTCGCACACCCGGTGGTCAAAACTCAACGTCAGCTCCATGGTCTTTCGCACGGTCAGCTGACCGTCGACCACCCATGGCCGGTCAATGATGCGGCCGACCCCCAGGATGGCGGCTTCGGGGTGATTGATGATCGCCGCCGACCCGTCGACCCCGAAGACGCCGTAGTTGTTCAACGTCACTGTGCCCCCGGACATCTTGGCTGGGGGCAGCTTGCTGTCGCGGGCCAGCGCAATGACTTCGGCGAGGGCATCTGACAAGGCCACTGTGTCGAGCGTGTCCGCCTGCGAGATGACGGGAACCACCAAACCGTATGGCGCCTGAACCGCCACTCCGAGGTGTATATCGCTGTACTGGAGGATTTCTTGGCGCCCGGTATCGAATGTGGCGTTCAACTCTGGAAACTGTTTGAGTGCGGCGACGGTCAGTCGGGCCAGGAGTGCCAGCAGGCTGATCGACTGCGTCTGGCTGAGCAGACGTTTGGCGGCGAGCAGTTCCGTCGCGTCGACATCAACCCAGACGGTTGCCTCGGGTATCTCGCGACGGCTGATACTGAGCTTGTCGGCGATGACCTTTCGAATGCCGGTAACCGGGATGCGAGTGACGTTGCCTGCACCGGCTGGCGGGTTTGTCGAAACCAGCCGTTCGACGTCGGAGCGGGTGATGACGCCTCCGGCGCCGGTACCCGACGCCTGTGCCAGGTTGATTCCCTTGTCGGCAGCAAGCTTTCGCACTAACGGCGAAATGACCTTCGTAACGGTGCCGACAGCCGGCTCGTGCGTACGCTTCCGTCTGCGCGTGGGGCCTTCATCGGTGCTGGTGCCGTACCCGATGAGTACATTGCCCGATCCGGCGCGTTCTTCCTCGCGGTGTTGTGCAAACGCGTCAGCGCTGGGCGAGTCGCCCGGATCAGTCGAGTCGTTGCCGCGCACCGTGATCAACGGCGATCCGACTGGCATCGCGGCCCCGGGATCGCCGTGGAGCTCGACAATGGTTCCGGCGAAGGGAACCGGTACCTCGACGGAAGCTTTGGCAGTTTCGACTTCGACGACCGGCTGATCGATGACGACGGTGTCGCCGACCGACACTAGCCATTTGATGATGATCGCTTCCGTGAGACCTTCGCCGAGGTCGGGCAGGTTGAATGTCTGAGCGGTCATGCGCTGACCACCCAACGGCTATCGGGGTGGTCGTCCCATTGCAGGCGATCGACCGCGTCGAGGATGCGGTCGGTACTGGGCAGATACCATCGCTCGAGCCTAGGCGCGGGGTAGGGGATGTCGTATCCGGAGACGCGCAGAACAGGTGCTGCCAGGTGATGGAAACAGCGCTCCTGGATCCGAGCAGCGATCTCGGCGCCGACGCCACCGAAACCCTGCGCCTCCTGGACGATTACGCAACGGCCGGTCTTGCGGACGGAAGCCGTCACGCTCTGGTCGTCAAAGGGTGCGATGGACCGAAGGTCGACGACTTCGATATCTCGGCCTTCGTCGGCGGCTGCGGCGGCTGCCTGCAGCGCAGGTTCCACCGACGGGCCGTAGGCGATCAGCGTGACATCGGTCCCGGCACGCAGCACCTGCGCCTCGCCGATTTTGGCACCTCGACCCAGTTCGACGTCGGCGCGGGAGAAGTACAGCCTTTTGGGCTCAAGGAAAACGACGGGATCGGGATCGTCGATAGCTTCCCTGAGGAGCCCGTAGGCGTCCGCGACGGTTGCCGGTGTGACCACCTTCAGTCCCGGCGTGTGCGCATAGTAGGCCTCGCTGGAGTCGCAGTGGTGTTCGACGCCTCCGATACCGCCGGCGTAGGGCACCCGGATCACCATGGGCACAGAGAGCACACCGCGGGTGCGATTGCGCAGTTTGGCCACGTGGGACACGACTTGTTCAAACGCGGGATAGGCGAAGGCGTCGAATTGCATCTCGACCACCGGGCGAAAGCCCCCCATCGCCATACCCACCGCGAACCCGATGATTCCCGATTCTGCCAGCGGAGTATCGAAACACCTGTTGGCGCCGAAGGTTTCGGTAAGACCATCGGTGACCCGGAAGACACCCCCCAACGTGCCGACGTCCTCGCCGAACACCACCACCGAATCGTCGTCGTGCAGCGCATCGCGCAATGCAGCGTTGAGAGCTTGCGCCATAGTGGTCACGGTCATGGGCGGTCCTCTGAGAGTTGGGCGGTGAAGTCGGCGCGGGCCTGTGCGTGCTGCTCACGAAGTTGGGAGGTCGGCTGCGCGTAGACGTATCGGAACAGGTCGTCGACGTCGACGGGTCGATCGCGATTCATGCCCGCCCTGGTAGTGGCTGCGAGGTCTTCGGCATCGGACGCCACGGCTGCGACGTAGGTATCGTCCAGCAGTCCTTCGGCACGCAGATGGATTTCCAGTCGTTGGATGGGATCGCGCGCCAGCCACTCGTCCAGTTCGTCATCGGTGCGGTAGCGGAGTGGATCGTCTGCATTGGTATGTCCCGACATCCGATAGGTGTGGGCTTCAACGATGACAGGACCGTTGCCGGCCAGTACGTACTCTCTGGCTGCATCGAGCACCGCGAGCATCGCGACCGGATCGTTTCCGTCGACCTGCTCGCTGCCCATTCCATACCCAATTCCTTTGTGGGCCAATGATGGAGCCACGGACTGACGGGCCAGCGGAACGCTGATGGCAAAACCATTGTTCTGGACCAGGAAGATTACCGGCGCCCGAAAGACCGCGGCGAAGTTGAGGGCTTCGTGGAAGTCGCCTTCGCTGGTTGCGCCGTCGCCACACAGCGCCAGCACCGCAGTGTCGCTGCCTTTGCGAGCCAGCGCATGGGCGAGCCCGGCCGCGTGTAGAAGTTGTGTGGCAAGTGGGGTGGCTTGGGGAGCGGTGCGGTGCTGAGCGGGATCGAAGCAGCAGTGCCAGTCGCCCGCGAGGAATCGGAGGATATCGACGGTGTCGATGCCTCGAGCCGCCAGCGCCATCGAATCGCGGTAGGTGGGGAACAGCCAGTCGTCGGAGTGCAGGCACATTGCCGCCGCGATCTGGCAGGCTTCCTGCCCGCGCGACGACGGATATACCGCCAGTCGCCCCTGCTTGGTCAAAGCTGTTGCCTGCTCGTCAAAGCGACGTCCCAGCACCATGTTTCGGTACATTGCCAACAGTCGATCGGCATCAGGCCGGGGGTACCGGGCGCCGCCGTCGACGGGCCGACCCTCGGGGTCAAGAAACTGCACCGCGGAGTCGGCGGGAAGGAACGCTTGATACGCCGGTCGGTCAGCCGGTTCGGCCACCGTCACATTTACCTCCATTATTCACAATCTGTCTTACGATCGTGCGCAGTGGCGACGTAGTTGACAACCTATTTCGAGATACTGAGGATCAATTGACGAACTAGGCTGCGATACGCGTCAAAAAGTTCATATCGAACGTCGATCGAAAGCTACCGGTGAACAGATGGACAACACAGAAACACTCGTTCAGCTAGACGAGATCGACCGGCGGTTGATCAAGGAGCTGGTCAAGGACGGCCGCGTGTCGATGCTGGCTTTGGCGCAACGCCTGCATGTTTCGCGTACGCACGTTTATGCTCGCGTCGAGCGACTTGAAAAGGCCGGGGTGATCGAGGGCTTTGCGGCGCGAATCAACTTGGAACGGGCCGGGTTTGCGACTTCGGCATTAATCGCCCTGACGATCAGACAGGATTCTTGGCGCAGCCTGTCCGAACAACTGAAGACGCTTCGGTACGTCGAGCGGTTCACCTTCGTGGGCGGGGACATTGATGTGCTGGTCGTGGTGCGCGCTCCCGACAACCAGACCCTCCGCGACGTCGTCCTGGAACGGATGCACAGCTTCACCGGTATCCGGTCGAGCCGCACCTGGCTGGTGTTCGAAGAATGGAACGCGCTGAGCTCCGAATGGTTGTGCTAGCGCTGACGTCGTCGTATGCCTGCGAAACGCCGAAGCGGCGTGCCCCCAAAACCATTGGGCACGCCGCTTCGAACATTCAAGCTGTCAACCGCGGTTGATCTCCTCGGTGCTGTAGAGGGTGACGCCACCGGTGGCGAAGTTCGCGACGTCGGCACCGGCTGAAGCCATCTCGGGAGACTTCAGCGCGGCCTTCAGGGCTTCGGCGGAATCGAAGCTCAGGGTGGCAACCATGTAGTAGGGCGCGTCTTGCCCGGGCTTCAAGGATCGAGGCTTGCCCGTTGTGAAGCCGGTGAGGCCCGGGATCTTCAACGTCAACGGGACGTGGGTTTGCCCGTAATAGTCATCGAATGCTTCCGGGTCAGTGGGTTGCCCGTAGCACACGGAGATACGAAACATATTGCCTTCCTTCGAATATGACAATTCAGCTCTCTTTCTTGGCGACCAGTGTCAGCACGTCGTAGGTGGCGACCGGGTCGTCGTTCTGGTTGGTGACCACGGCGTCCCAACGGACTTCGCCGTAGTCGGCAGACAGTCGGGGCGTCAGTTGCTTGGCGGTCAAGGTGACCGTCAGCGCGTCACCGGGTTTGACCGGCGTCAAGAATCGCAGGCCGTCCACACCGAAGTTGGCGAGCACGGGACCCGGATTGGGCTCGACGAATAGACCCGCGGCCAGCGACACGACGAGATACCCGTGCGCGACGATCCCGCCGAACAACGGGTTGCGTGCCGCGGCATCAGGATCGGTATGCGCATAGAAGGTGTCCCCGGTGAACTCGGCGAAATGGTCGATGTCTTCGAGGCTGACCACTCGGGGGCCGCCAACGATGGTGTCACCGATCTGCAATTCTTCGAGGTGCTTGCGGAACGGATGCACCTCTGTGGCGGTCCGGGCCGAGCCTGTGGTCCAGCGTCCGGTGATGGCCGTCAGCATGTCGGGGCTCGCCTGGATTGCGGTGCGCTGCATGAAATGCAGGACGCCGCGGATACCGCCGAGCTCTTCACCGCCGCCGGCGCGGCCGGGCCCGCCGTGCACCAGCGTCGGCAACGGGGAGCCGTGGCCGGTCGACTCCTTGGCGTCGTCACGATCGAGGACGAGGATACGTCCGTGGTGAGCTGCGATACCGATCGTCACCTTGCGGGCCACCTCGGGATCGTGGGTGACCAATGATCCGACGAGGCTGCCTTGCCCTCGTGCCGCCAGCTCGACGGCATCGTCGAGGTCGCGGTATCCGATGACGGTGCTGACCGGCCCGAACGCTTCCACCTCGTGCACCGCCGCGGCGGTGGGATCCTCGGCGCGCAGCAGCAGCGGCGGCAGAAATGCGCCCTGCGCAGCGTCGGCGCCTTCGACGGTGAACGACGCGGGGTCGCCGAAAACCAGTGTGGCTGAGTCTTGAAGCAGCTTCAGTGACCGCAGGACCTCGTCGCGCTGGTCAATGCTGGCCAACGCGCCCATCCGCACGCTGTCGAGTTCCGGGTTGCCGACGACGACCTTGGACAAGCGTTCTGAAGTGGCGGTGACCGCGGCATCGACCAATGCTTCGGGCACCAGGGCGCGGCGGATAGCTGTGCACTTCTGACCGGCCTTGGTAGTCATCTCGGCGACGAGTTGTTTGATGTACAAGTCGAATTCGGGCGTGCCGGGTGTCGCGTCGGGGCCCAGGATCGAGCAGTTCAACGAGTCGGCTTCGGCGTTGAGCCGCACACCGCCAGCCACCACGTTGCGGTGGCTCCGCAGCTTGGCCGCGGTAGCGGCGGAACCGGTGAACAGCACGGTGTCTTGGCCGTCAAGATGATCGAGCAGTTCGTGCGAGCGGACGCACAACAGCTGTACCGATCCCTCGGGCAGGAGTCCGGAATCGATGATCGCCCGGAACACGAGTTCGGTGAGGTAAGCGGTCTGGTGCGCCGGTTTGACGATCGACGGCACGCCGGCGAGGAACGCCGGAGCCAGCTTTTCCAGCATGCCCCACACCGGAAAGTTGAAGGCGTTGATCTGGACCGCGACACCCGGCCGCGAGGTGTAGATGTGCTGGCCAACGAATGTCCCTGCACGGCCGAGTGATTCGGAGGCACCGTCGAGATAGATGGTGTCGTTGGGAAGCTCGCGAACGCCTTTGCTGGCATAGCTGAACAGCGTGCCGAAGCCGCCGTCGATGTCGACGGCGGAGTCACGCGCGGTGGCGCCGGTGGCCGCGGACAGCGGATAGAAATCGTTCTTGGCTGCCATCAACTGCTTGGCCAAGGCCTTCAGCGCGGCCGCGCGCTGGTGGAAGGTCAACGCGCGCAGGGCGGGGCCGCCGACTTCGCGGCCATAGGCGACGACGGCGGCAAGGTCCACCGAGCCCACGGCGTATCGGGCCACTTCGTCGCCGGTAGCGGCATTGACCAGCGGATCAGCATCCCCTTCGGGGGTCGTCCACTTTCCGGTTATGTAGCTCTGCAGCACAGCTGTCATTGTCACACTCCTTACCAACCGTCCATTCGTTCGGTAATGACCTTGGCAGCAGGAGCGGGTGCGCGTCAAGATCTGGCAGGGGGTGTTGTGGCCGACCGAACGGTCAGTGCTGACCCGAGCGGGTCCGCAGCCCGTCGAAAATCATCGTGGCGACCGCGTCGGCAACCTCGTCGGCGGACAGGGTGCGGCTGGGTCGATACCACTCGATCAGCGAGTTGACGGTGCCGAAAATGAGTCGGCTCGTCAATGCGGGATCCACTCCGGCGCGGATGCTGCCCTCATTGCAGGCTTCCTCGACCAGGTTGCCGACGATGTCATCGAACTCTCGGCGGCGGGCCAGTGCGCGCCGTTCGGCAGCAGTGTTCCCCCGGATGCGTAGCAGCAGCGTCACGTAGGGCAACTCTTGGACCAGCACCTGAATACTGCGCTTCACCAGGTTTTCCAGGCGATCGATTGCCGGGCCGGTGGTGGTGTCGGGGGCCTCGGTCGCGGCGAACAGTGCGTCGAGCGCCCGATCGACCGCGAGTCGCAACAGTTCCTCTTTGCCGCTCACATGGTGGTAGATCGACGACTTGCTGATCCCTAGCCGTGTGGAGAGATGCTCCATTGAGGTGCCGTCGTAGCCGCGCTGATTGAACACGCTTACCGCCACCGCCAGGAGTGAGTCCAGGTCGTAGCCCGGTCGACCCACCTGTCGGCTCGGGCGTGTGCGGGGCGTGGTCATGACGACAATCATCGCACCGCGTGTGCGCTGGTGGCGTTTCCACTCCCAACGGTCCCGGCCTCTCTAGACAACCGACCGAACGATCGGTTATTAATGTTTTGTTGAGAGGAGTGAGTGGTGGAGCAGGTGTTCGTGGTCGACGGAGTGCGCACGGCGCAGGGGCGCTACGGGGGAGCGCTGGCGTCGGTGCGACCGGATGACTTGGCGGCTCGGGTCATCGCCGAGGTAGTCGCGCGTGCCGGCGTGCCGGCCGATGCGATCGGCGAGGTGATTCTCGGCGCAGCCAATCAGGCGGGCGAGGACAACCGAAACGTCGCGCGGATGGCTGCGTTACTGGCCGGATTGCCGAACACGGTGCCCGGCTACACGGTCAACCGGCTGTGCGCGAGTGGGCTGACCGCGATCTCCTCTGCGGCGCAGGCGATTCGGGCGGGTGAGGCAGATATTGTGGTCGCCGGCGGTGTCGAATCCATGACGCGGGCGCCCTGGGTTATGGCCAAGCCGAGCGCGCCGTGGGCCCGCCCGGGAGAGGTGGTCGATACATCGCTCGGCTGGCGATTCACCAATCCAAGATTCGCTCAGATGGACGCTGGTATCGCCGCCGACGCCGGGCCCGAAACTGTCAAGGTAACCCTGGCGATGGGTGAAACCGCCGAGGAAGTCGCTGTTGCAGAGGGCATTTCCCGCGAGGACTCAGATGCCTTCGCGCTGCGTAGTCATGTTCGCGCTCTCGCCGCTCAAGACGCGGGCCGGTTCGTCAAAGAAATCGTTCCCATCGAAACCGTGGACGGAGTCGTCGACACCGACGAGGGGCCACGCCGGCAAACCACGTTGGCCAAACTTGCGGCGTTGCGGCCGGTCTTTAGGGCCGGCGGCATCGTGACGGCGGGGTCTTCGTCACCGCTGTCGGACGGTGCTGCCGCAGTCGTGTTGGCCGGCGAACGCGCCGTGCGGCAACACGGACTGACGGTGCGTGCGCGGGTGGTTGCTGCCGCCAGTGCGGGCGTCGCACCCAATCTGATGGGGTTGGGGCCCGTGCCCGCGGTTCGCAAGGTGGTGGACCGAGTCGGGTGGCGAGTCGATGCCATCGACGCTACGGAAATCAACGAGGCGTTCGCCGCCCAGACCCTGGCGGTGCTGCGGCGCCTGGGCTTGGACGAGGACACGGTCAACGCCGACGGCGGCGCCATCGCACTGGGTCATCCGTTGGGGTGTTCGGGTGCGCGGCTCATCGTCACCTTGCTGAACCGGCTGGAGCGTGAGGGCGCATCTCGCGGGCTGGCGACCTTGTGTGTGGGAGTCGGACAGGGTGTCGCGATATTGATCGAGGCACCGTGACCGAATATCAAACATTGTGTGTCACCACAGAAGACGACCGGGTGATCGTTGAGCTGCATCGTCCCGAGCAGCGCAACGCGATCAATGCCGCGATGGTCGCCGACCTGCACGCCGTCTGCGCGACTATCGAGGCGCAGCCCCGCGTGCTCATCGTGACCGGCGCCGGCCGTGACTTCGCCGCCGGCGCAGACATTGCCGAACTTCGGGTCCGTGGCCGCAACGAAGCACTGGCCGGCATCAACCGCACGGTCTTCGACCGGATTGCGGCATTGCCACTGCCGACGATCGCAGCGGTAGAAGGCAATGCTCTCGGCGGCGGCGCCGAACTGGCCTACGCGTGCGATATCCGGATTGCTGGGGCTGGCGCACGGTTCGGAAATCCGGAACCTGGACTCGGCATCCTGGCGGCCGCGGGTGCCAGCTACCGGCTGGCCGATCTGGTGGGCAAATCAGTTGCCAAACAAGTGATTCTGGGCGGCCGGGTGCTCGACGCCGAGGCCGCATTGGCCTGTGGCCTGGTCGCCGAGGTGGTGGCCGAGCACAGCGCGCTGGGTGCCGCCTCTGCGCTGACCGAGCGCATCACCCGGCAGTCGCCCCTGGCCTTGAGGTTGTCCAAGGCCGTTCTCGACGCCGATTCCGCGCATCCGCTGATCGATGACCTCGCGCAAGCGGTGCTGTTCGAAAGCCCTGACAAAACCGACCGCATGACGCGATTCCTCGAAAGGCAGACCAGATGACCGCCACACCCCACAGCGTTCCCACGGTTGTCACCGTGATCGGCGGCGGGCCAATGGGTGCAGGTATAGCGCAGGTGTTCGCGGCCGCGGGCGCGAATGTCACTATCGTCGAAACAGGCCGTGACAGAGCCGATGCCGCCCTCCAACGCGTGAGCGCCGGGCTGGACCGCGCCGCCGCCAAGAACCGGCTTGCCGAGGCTCCCGAACACGTGCTCTCGCGGGTGGACGTCGTCTGCTCGCTCACCGAACTGCCCACCGACTCTGAGCTCGTCGTCGAGGCGGTGCCCGAGAACATCAACCTCAAGATCGAGGTCCTCGGTGCCGCAGAGAAACTCGTCGAACCCACGACGGTGCTGGCATCCAACACGAGCTCGCTCTCGATCACCGAACTGGCCGCGGCATTACTGCGGCCCGAGCGCGTCGTGGGAATGCACTTCTTCAATCCGGTGCCAACGTCGCAGCTGGTGGAGATCGTCCGAGCGCCCGAGACGTCAGACGACACCGTCGCAGCCGCACTCGCCTGGGTTCGAGCCCTCGGCAAGGCCGATGTCGTAGCGCGTGATTCACCGGGATTCGCTTCGAGTCGGCTCGGCGTCGCACTTGGGCTGGAGGCGATCCGCATGCTCGAAGAGGGCGTGGCCGACGCTGAATCCATCGACCGGGCCATGGAACTGGGCTACCGCCACCCCATGGGCCCGTTGCGCTCGACGGATCTCGTCGGGCTCGACGTGCGGTTGGCTATTGCCGAGCATCTATGCGCGACCCTCGGCCCTCGGTTCACGCCGCCGAAACTGCTGCGGGCCAAGGTTGCCGAGGGCAACCTTGGCCGCAAGACCGGGCAGGGCTTTTTTCGCTGGTCCAGCTGAACATCGTCAGAGGAGGAATCATGACTCAAACCGCACCGGCCGCCGTCGCGTACTCAGTGAACCACGCTGGCGTCGCTGCGATCGTGCTCGATCGGCCGGAGGCGTCGAACGCGCTTGACCGGACGATGAAAACCGAACTGCTGCAGGCTTTGTTGGCAGCGGGCGGTGATCCAGCGGTACGCGCGGTCGTCATGAGCGCAGCCGGTAAGAACTTCTGCGTCGGCCAGGATCTTGCCGAGCATGTCGAGGCGCTGCGCGACGACCCGGCTCACGCGATGGACACCGTGCGCGAGCACTACAACCCGGTCCTGGAGGCGTTGGATGCCATCAAGGTGCCGGTCGTCGTGGCGATCAACGGCGCCTGTGTGGGCGCGGGGTTGGGCTTGGCGTTGGGTGCCGATATCCGTATCGCCGGTCAGCGCGCCAAGTTCGGGACCGCTTTCACCGGCATCGGCCTAGCCGCGGATTCCGCGTTGTCGGCGTCGTTGCCAAGGCTCATCGGAGCTAGCCGGGCGACGGCCATGTTCCTGCTCGGTGACACCATCGATGCCCCGACGGCCCACACGTGGGGGCTGGTGCACGAGGTGGTTGACGAGGGCTCACCCGCCGACGTAGCGAACTCCGTCGCCGGTCGCCTGGCCGGCGGGCCCACCGCCGCCTTCTCAGAGGTCAAGGAACTGTTGCGTCGCAACGCTGTCGCGCCACTAGGCGATGTCCTAGAACGGGAAGCGAGCGCCCAGCAGCGCCTCGGGGCGTCCCGCGACCACAGCGCTGCGGTGGAGGCATTCCTGGCCAAGGACAAGCCGGTCTTCGTCGGCCGCTGATCGATCGAGACTTGTGCTCCGCGTTCGAATCCGGCACACTCAAATAACCGAACATTCGGTCGGTAATCAGGAGGATTTGATGACAGTCACCGATATCTCATCGCAGGCGGAGGGTCTTTCCGACGATCTCACGGCCGAGGGTTTCGACGCCGCAATTGCCGCAGGTCGCCGCATCGAGCCGCGAGACTGGATGCCCGACGGCTACCGCAATACTCTGATTCGTCAGATTGCCCAGCATGCGCACTCGGAAATCATCGGTATGCAGCCCGAAGGCAACTGGCTGACCCGGGCGCCTTCGCTGCGCCGTAAGGCCATTCTGATGGCCAAGGTGCAAGACGAAGCCGGTCATGGGCTCTATCTGTACTCTGCGGCCGAGACCTTGGGTGTCGATCGTGCCGAGCTGACGGCCAGATTGATCGATGGTAGACAGAAGTATTCGTCGGTCTTCAATTACCCCACTTTAACTTTTGCCGATGTGGGGGCCATCGGTTGGCTCGTAGACGGTGCCGCGATCTGTAACCAGGTTCCGTTGTGCCGCAGCTCTTTCGGTCCGTATGCCCGAGCGATGATCCGAGTTTGCAAGGAAGAGTCCTTTCATCAGCGCCAGGCCTACGAACTGCTGATGACGATGATGTCAGGAACCGACGCGCAGCGCGCGATGGTCCAGGAGGCCGTCGATCGGTGGTGGTGGCCGGCTCTGATGATGTTCGGCCCGCCCGATGCCGACTCGCCAAACACGGCGCAGTCCATGGCCTGGGGGGTCAAACGCCACACCAACGACGAACTGCGACAACGCTTTGTCGACATGACCGTGCCGCAGGCTCAGGTGCTCGGTGTCGCGCTGCCCGATCCGCTTCTGTGCTGGAACGAAGAGCGCGGTGCGCACGACTTCGGCGCACCCGACTGGGACGAATTCATGAGCGTCGTCAAGGGCTTCGGTCCGTGCAATGCCGAACGCATCGGCAACCGCAAGCGGGCGCACGACGACGGAGCATGGGTCCGTGACGCCGCTATGGCGTTCGCTGCAAAACAACGTGAAATGGAAGGCCATCCAATATGATTCATCCCGAGCCCGAATCCGGTGCTACCGCTCCTTCGGGCGGAGCGGTAGTGGCCGCCGAATGGCCGCTCTACGAGGTATTCGTCCGTGGCAAACGCGGCCTCAACCATGTCCATGTCGGATCGGTGCATGCGGCAGATGACGTGATGGCATTGCGCCACGCTCGTGATCTCTACACGCGTCGGAACGAAGGCGTCAGTCTCTGGGTGGTGCGTTCGGTCGACATTGTCGCGACCAGCCCGGCGGAGAAGGATCCGTTCTTCGCGCCCAGCGGCGACAAGGTGTATCGGCATCCCACCTTCTACGACATCCCCGATAACGTCCCTCACATGTGAGACCGGAAGGCCATCACGATGAATGATCACGACTCCGCTTTCGCCGGCCTCGTCGACGCCGACACACTTGACCAATGGGCGTTCGGCACTAGCTTTGACGATCCGCTCGCCGGGGTGGACACCACGTTGGCCGACGGTATCGATGCGACAGATCTGGCGACCTACTGCCTCATGCTCGCCGATGATGCCTTGATCAGTGCGCAACGACTGACGCAGTGGTGCACCAATTCGCCCGAACTGGAGGAGGAGGTCGCGCTGTCCAACATCGGTCTCGACCTGCTCGGTCAGGCCCGGCTGCTGTTGGCCCGGGCCGCGGCCGCCGACCCGGCGATTGTGCCCACCTTGCCCGAAGGCTCGCCAGCGCCGGCCGAAGATGCGTTGGCATTCTTCAGGGACGAGCCGTTCTTTCGGTGCGTGCGTTTGGTCGAGTTGGCGAACGGCGACTTCGCGCAGAGCATCGCCCGGCTGCTGGTGTTCTCGACTTATCGACTGGCGGTGCTGGACCGGCTATGCGGGTCGCGCGATCCGGTGCTCGCGGCCGTCGCCGCGAAAGGCGTCAAAGAGCTGACGTATCACCGTGACTACGCCGCGCGGTGGTTCATCACGCTCGCGGACGGCACCGACGAATCGCGGACCCGAATCGAGCACGCGGTCACGTCGATATGGCCCTACGTCGACGAGTTGTTCACCGCTAACCCCGTTGAACAGCGATTGGCGGCGGTCGGCGCTGCCGTGGATTCGTCCACTTTGCGCACGGAGTTCGACAGCGTCGTCGAGCAGGTCCTGCGAGCGTCCGCTTTGCCTGTCCCGACGGCGCGGCCGGTCATGGTGGTGGATGGCAGGTCCGGCCGCGACGGCATCCACACCGAGGCGCTGAGCTATCTGCTGGCCGAGATGCAGTCGGTGGCCCGCGCGCATCCCACCGCAACGTGGTGATGACGATGGTTCACCACGCGCCGGGCTCGGTCGCTCGCGCACGCGACATCGCTGCGGCGGTGACCGACCCTGAGATGCCGATGCTGACCCTGGCCGACCTCGGGGTGTTGCGAGATATCCGGCAGGAAGAGGACGGCACTCTCATCGTGACCATCACACCGACCTACTCAGGTTGCCCGGCGATGGCCACCATGCGGGCCGATCTCGAACGTGCGCTTGCCCTCGCCGGATACCACCGGGTGGAGGTGCGTACGGTCCTGGCGCCGGCCTGGACTTCGGACTGGATCACCGACGACGGTCGCCGCAAACTCGAAGAACACGGAATCGTCCCGGCACATGTGGTGGGCGACCGGCCTTCCGGGCCCATACCGCTGACCCTCGCCGCCAGCCGCCCGCTCGTGCGGTGTCCGCAGTGCAAATCCCTCGAAACCGAAATGACGTCCGAATTCGGTTCGACCGCCTGCAAATCGCTGCACAGATGCATCCACTG
Organism: Mycobacteroides abscessus ATCC 19977; assembly: GCF_000069185.1. Classification (NCBI taxonomy): domain Bacteria; kingdom Bacillati; phylum Actinomycetota; class Actinomycetes; order Mycobacteriales; family Mycobacteriaceae; genus Mycobacteroides; species Mycobacteroides abscessus. The sequence goes on from NC_010397.1 coordinate 901,755, forward strand.
CGGCGAACCATTCGACCGAATCAAGGAACTCTGACATGACCACCGAATTGTCCGCGCCCACCACCGGACGCGGCATGCGCAACCGGCCGTTCCGCACGGTGCGGGTCGCCGAGGTACAGCAGCTGTGCGCCGATGCTGCGGCTATCACTTTCGCGGTGCCCGACCAGTACATCGACGAATTCGGTTTCGCCCCTGGGCAATCCATCACAGTGCGCCGGAACGTCGACGGAGTCGAGCAGCGCCGCACCTATTCGATCTGCTCGCCGCTCGGGGCCCGACCCCGCATCGGGGTCCGCGAGGTGCCCGGGGGAGCGTGCTCAGGGTGGCTGGTGCACCAGCTGTCGGCCGGCGATGAGATCGAGGTCCAGCCGCCGTCCGGGAACTTCGTTGCCGATGCCACGACGCCGGCACATCACGTTCTGATCGCCGCCGGATCGGGTATCACGCCCCTGCTGTCCATCGCCGCATCGGTTTTGGCGCAGCCGGATTCGCGGGTCACCCTGCTCTACGGAAATCGGCGGGCCAACACCGTCATGTTCGCCGACGAGCTTGCCGACCTGAAAGACACGTACCACAGCCGACTGCAACTGGTCCACGTACTTTCACGGGAACCGCGTACCGTCGAGCTGTTCAGTGGGCGACTCGATCACCAGCGGATCCGCGTGCTCCTGCAGCAGCTGGTGCCGATAGCTGCCGTCGACCATGTGTGGTTGTGTGGGCCGTTTGGCATGGTCACCGATGCCCAAGCGGCGCTGCGGGAGCTCGGGGTGGAAGACAGCCGCATTCACCAAGAGTTGTTCTTCGTCGAAGACGCCGCCCCACCTCAGGCAGAGCATCGAGACGGAGTTGCGTCAGGACCGGTCAGTGAAGTGACCATTGTCTTGGACGGGGCGACCAGCACCATGGCATTGCCGCGCAACGTGTCAGTCCTCGACGCGGCCCAACGATCGCGCGACGATCTGCCATTCGCCTGTAAGGGCGGTGTGTGTGGCACCTGTCGCGCGAAGGTCACCGGGGGTGCGGTCGACATGCGCCGCAATTATGCCCTTGAGCCGGACGAGATAGACGCCGGATTTGTGCTGACCTGTCAGTCCTATCCGACCACCGATTCATTGACCGTCGACTTCGACGCCTGAAATCCCACCTCACCCACCGGAGTACGCCATGATCGAAACCGTCGAACGCAGCGAGAGCCACAGCGTGGCGTGCTCGCCTGATGAGCTCGAGCCCATCGAAATGGCCTCGCGTGACGAAATTTCCGCACTGCAATTGGAGCGGATGAAGTGGTCGCTGCGCCACGCCTACGACAATGTCGCTCATTATCGACATGCGTTCGATCAAGCGGGGGTGCACCCCAACGACCTCAAGGACCTCGCCGACCTGGCACACTTTCCGTTCACCACCAAGGCCGACCTCAGGCAGACCTACCCCTTCGGGATGTTCGCCGTCCCGCAATCCCAGATCTCACGGGTCCACGCCTCATCGGGCACCACCGGCCAACCCACCGTAGTGGGGTATACCGCCGCCGACATCGACATCTGGGCGAACCTCGTCGCCCGCTGCCTTCGTGCCGCCGGCGTCCGGTCAACCGACAAAGTGCACGTCTCCTATGGCTATGGGCTGTTCACCGGGGGTCTGGGCGCACACTACGGCGCAGAACGACTGGGCTGCACAGTAATTCCGGTCTCGGGCGGTATGACCGAACGTCAGCTGCAACTCATCACAGACTTTCAGCCCGACGCCATCATGATCACCCCCTCCTACATGCTCACGTTGCTCGACGCGATGGACCGCGTCGGCATCGACCCGCGCAGCACCTCGTTGCGCACAGGAATTTTCGGGGCGGAACCATGGACCGAGCAGATGCGAAGCGAACTCGAACACAAGCTCGGCATCAGTGCTGTCGACATCTACGGCCTATCCGAGTTGCTTGGTCCTGGAGTGGCCCAGGAATGCGTTGAAACCAAAGACGGACTGCATATTTGGGAAGATCACTTCTACCCCGAGATCATCGATCCGGACACCGGCCAGGTGTTGCCCGACGGCTCCGAAGGCGAGCTCGTGTTCACGTCGCTGACCAAGCAGGCCCTGCCGATCATTCGCTACCGCACTCGCGATCTCACCAAGCTGCTTCCCGGGACTGCCCGCAGCATGCGCCGTATGCGCAAAGTAACCAGCCGTAGTGACGACATGATCATTCTGCGCGGGGTCAACCTGTTCCCGTCCCAAATCGAAGAGCTTATTCTCACCATTCCTACGCTCGCACCACATTTCGAGTGTGTGATTGACCGACCGACGCGCTTGGACCGGCTGACTGTGAACGTGGAACACCGTTCGGGGACAACGCCTGCCGAATGCGACACCGCAGGGGCAGCGCTGGCGCACCTGATTAAGCAGAAGATCGGCGTCAGTGTCACAGTCGACGTGCTGGCGCCCAATACGATTGCCCGGTCCGAGGGCAAAGCCCGAAGGATCGTCGACCATAGATAGCGCCGGTCACGGACGGTTTTGGCACACTATGTCGATGGATCGACCAGATGCGCATGAGCTGTGCGCGGCAGTAGCCCAGCGAATCGAGCGCAACGAGCCAGACTTGACGGCGCGTATCCGCGCCGAACTTCCTTCGTACACGAGGCTCTCCGAGAGCGAGCACCGCCGCACGGTGCACGAACTGGCACGTCGACTGCTGACCGGCATCGCCGATCGCGAGGGGCCGGTTGCCGAACATCTGCAGTACACCCGCCGCGCTGCGCTGCGCCGGATGCAACTCGGCGTCTCCGCCTACGACATGATGCGGTCCTTTCATATCGTGAGCTCGGGTATCTGGAACGCGCTGCAGACCGCACCGGAGGCCAACGACGCTCTGCTGCTCGACCTGGTAGAGCCACTGGCCACCTGGACGGAAGCACTGACCGCGGCGGTTGTCGACGCGTTCATTGAAGAGCAACCAGTCCGGTCGGTCCACGAAATGAAAACCAGGCGCGAGTTCTTCGCAGAATTGGGTGACCGGAGCCGCGCCGAGCGAACAGCGGAAACAGCGCGCACGCTTGCGTTCGATGTCGATGGCGAATTCCAGGCGCTCTGTTCGCCGCGATCGGTGTGGCCGGACACCGAGGTGGAAATGCTGCAGCGGACCACCCGTCACCTGCCCGGTGTTGTTCAGTGTGGCGTTTGGGGCAACGTCCTGGTGGCGCTGGTGCAGGATTGCGACGTCGAGAACGTCTTGCGGAGCGCGCAGGCGATCAGCGGCGCGAGTGCCGAGTACGGCGTAGGACTGGCCCGTCGCGGCCTAGCAGGTGCACATCAGAGCTGTATCGATGCGGAGCGCGCGCTACGCATGGCGCGAGTGCAGAAGCTACCGGCGGCGCGGTTCGTCGATTGGTGGCTCGAAGCATCGCTGTTGGATTTCCAGAGTCAGCTCGCCGTGCTCTTTGACGCAGTCCACGAGACTGCGACAAAGTACCCGGATCTTGCCGAGGCTGTGTTGGTGTTCGCGGACTGTGGATTTTCCCTGGCTCGGGCCGCGCGGAGACTTCAGGTGCACCCCAATTCGGTGGCCTACCGACTGACCCGTTGGCAGCAGTTGAGCGGCGCGGATCCCCGCACCTTCGACGGGCTGGCCCGCTCAGTGATCGCGTGCCGACTCACGTGCCCGGTTTGACTAGTATCCCTGTTGTCCAAGACAAGCCATCATTTGTGGATCGGCGTCCGCTGCCGACTACGCGGCACTGGTTGCGGACTGCACGAACGACTTGAGCGAGAAGCCCGGACTACGCGCATCGGTGGGGCTCGGGCGCTTGTCGCCGGCCAGTATGCGGCGGGCCGCCAGATGATCGCCGGGCCGGTTGATCGACTCGACAGAGACCAAGGTCTGGTCGTTGAAGCGAAGTACTGAGAAGGCTTGCGCGTCACCAACCACCACGGATTCGCTTACCTCAAGGGCCTTTCCGGCGATCTGGAGTTTTGCGGAGTACTGGTGCGTCCAGAACCACGGTACGGCGACGTAGTTTTCGACGGATCCGGTGAGTCGGGCAGCGACGAACCGACCATGGTCCACCGCGTTCTGTACCGATTCCAGTCGTATCGAGGCGCCCGAGCCAGACACGGGGAAGGCCGCGCAATCGCCGACCGCTGATATCGCAGGATCCTTGGTGAGCAGCGCGGCATCCACACAAACTCCGTTGTCTACGGCCAGCCCTGCCTCGGCCGCGAGTTCAATGTTGGGTACCACACCGACGCCGACGACCACCAGATCGGCGGCCATCGTTGTGCCACACGTCAATTCGACTGTGTCTAGTTTTCCGGCGCGGTCGGTGCGGATGGCGGCCAACGAGCGTCCCAGATGCACGTTGACGCCTTCACGTGCATGCAAATCCGCCAGGTGCTGCGACACGTGCGGCGAAACAACACGTGCCATCACTCTGTCGACGGCTTCGACAACATGCACCCGTTTGCCGCGCTTACGGGCCGCGGCAGCAACTTCGAGGCCGATAAAGCCTGCGCCGATGATCACGATATCGTCCGAGGTGCCGATCCTCTCGCGAATATCGCGCGCGTCATCGAGCGTGCGCAGCCCAAGCACGCCAGGCGTGTTGGCGCCGGGGACCGGAATTTCCCGGTTGCGGGCGCCGGTGGCGAGTACCAGATGCCCATAGCCGAGGCGGCTACCATCGTCGAGCGTGATTGTGCGTTGAGCGCGGTCGATGCTGACGGCGGCGGCACGCCGAAATTCGATGCGCTGTATTTCGTAGAATTCGTGGGCCCGCAAGGGTGGGGGCTGATCGACGGTGCCGCACAGGTACTCCTTGGACAGCGGCGGACGTTGATACGGCGATCTGGCTTCTGCGTCCACGATGACGATTCGATCGCTAAAGCCGAACTCGCGCAATGAGACAGCGACTTGTACACCCGCGTGGCCGGCGCCGACGATCACCACCGCGGCATCCTCACGGTCTGGTGGCACCGGCATCGAATCGGAGAGGGCTGGCATTGCGGAGCTTAGCCTTTCCGCACTGATTGTGCGACAGGGGATTCAGTATCGAGGGGGATTTCGACGGTAATCGCCCCTAGTGCGTTGTCGACTTGAACCTGACAGGCAAGACGGCTCGTCGGACGGCGCGCGCACTCGGTGAAGTCGAGCATCTCGTCCTCGTCATCAGCAATCGGCGGTAGCCGTAGGTAGTCGGCGTCGTCGACATATATGTGGCAGGTGGCGCACATCGCGTTGCCGCCGCAGTCGGCGGTGATACGTGGCACGTCATGGGAAACCGCGACATGCATGAGCGATACGCCTTCTTCTGCGTCAAGAGATTTCGTGTAGCCGTCGCTATTGGTGAAGGTTATTTTCATCGTTACCTCGATGCGCTCTCGATGGGTTTTTCGTCGTGGACAGGTAGCCGCATTTTGCCCAACTTGGCCGAATGAGCTTCGATCACATCCCCCGGTCGGAGGTAGCGCGGAGGATCGAATTGGAATCCGCAGCCGCCGGGCGTTCCGGTCAGGATGATGTCCCCGGCGCGCAGGGCGATGGTTGCACTCACTGTTTCAACAACCTCGGCGAAGCCGAGAGTCATGTCTACCGTTGAACCGCTCTGCCGCAGTTCGCCGTTGATCCGAAGTTCGAAGTCGAACGTTTCAAACGTCGTATCTGAGCCGGTGGTAAAGAGCCACGGGCCAGTTGGGCAGAATGTCGGGTATCCCTTGCCGCGGACAACCTGCGCCTGCAATGGCGAACCGCCGAAGCCGAACGGTAGCGCAACATCGCGGGCAGTGATGTCGTTGGCGAGCATATATCCGGCGACGTGCTTGATCGCCTGACTGCGCTCGATGCGGTATCCGGGTTTCCCAATGACGACAGCAATTTCGATTTCGTAATCGAGTGCGTGCGATGTCCGCGGCGCGATGACGGCGTCACGGGGGCCGCTAATGCTGGTGGGCGACTTCATGAAGACGACGGGGTCCGCCATCTTCGGCAGCGGGGAATCGGTGTCTGAATGTGTCGGGTAGTTGAAGCCCAGAGCAATGACCTGGCCGGGCTCGGGAATCGGGGCCCCCAACGCAACGGAGTCGAGCGGCACCGGTTCGAAAGAGCCACCAGCGAGTTCGTCAGAGATCAACGGCGAGATCTGCGGTAACAGTGCTATCAGCTCGCGTGCCGAGGACACCTGGATGTCGTGACGGGCGAGCATCGGCGCAAGGGGAGCGACGGTGTCATCGTCGATGAGCACGCCGGGTTGCCATTGATCGGCACCGGCGAAGCTGACGATCCGCAAATTCATCAGTACTTTCCCATTTCAATTGTTGTGAAATATCAAGTTGTACAACGGGTTATGTCACCATGCCGGTAGTTCGTCGACGTGTTGTACAGCGGGCACGGAGTCGGGATGTGCCCGCATCCAGTCGGCGATCTCGCCCGCGCTGGCGAGCCAGATCCGGGAGTCGTCCGCGATGCGGTCGATGAGGTTCACCACGGCTCCGACCCGGTCGGGTTGGTCCTGCCACGGAACATGGAAGACGAACGTGGCCAGGCCGCCGCTCGCGACCGTCTCGTCGAGATAGCGGTCGTACGCTGCGAGCAGGCCGGGGGCGCCGACCGCGTGCTCGCCGGGAGGCACCCTGAGCTTGGCGAATGAATCGAAGTAGTAGGACCCATCAACTGTGGACCATGCGAAGGGGAGCAGGGCCAGCCCATCTTGTAACCCACTGCGCGTACCAGCCAGCGACACGTGATCAAAGCCTGCCTGCGCCAACAGATCTAGGCTGTGGTCGCCCAGGAGACCGCCCGGCGGGCGGGCCCCCCTCGGCCGAATGCCGGTGCGCTCGAACGCATTCAAGCTTTCGGCTATCGAGTCGGCGATGGCACTGCCGGTCGATTTACTCCAGGGCTCGTGCAGCCAGCCGTGCCAGCCGATCTCATGGCCGTGTTCGAGGATGGATTCCAGAGCACGCGGGTAGTGCGCATAATTCCAGGTCTCGACGTAAAACGTGCACGCTGTGGACCGCTCTGCGAGCGCCGCAAGCAGGGCCGGCAGACAGTGCGTGACGCTGGGATGTGCACCGACCACGGTATCGGGAGGAAGCGCTCCGATCTGGATCTCGGCCGCCTCGCCGAGATGGTCGAAGGTGATGCATGCAGCGGCCCGCCGACCGTCCGGCCCCCATCCGGTCTGCCTCATCGCCCGGAGCTCACCATCATCGAGCGCATGAACGCAAAGCTCAGATCGGTGCCCCAATCGGGACGATCCGACGTGACGCGAATGTTGGGTAGCCGCTGCGGCAGCACCCGCATGAAATAGTCACCCTCGAGCCGAGAAAGCGGGGCGCCAAGACAGTAATGACCGCCGCCGGTGAACGCGAGGTGCCGGTTGGTTCCGCGAGTGATATCGAGGGTGTCCGGGCTGTCGAAGAAGCGTTCGTCGCGGTTCGCGGAAGCCAGCCCGAGCAGCAATTGGGCGCCTTCGGGGATCGACTGATCATGAAGCACCATGTCCTCACCCGCATAGCGGTGGACGACGTGCACCGGGGACCGATACCGGAGCGACTCCTCCCACGCCTTCGGCGCGAGATCCGGATTGTCGGCGAGCGTACGCATTTGCGCCGGATGCGACGAGAACCCGTAGACCGCATTCGTCAGAGCGACCATGGTGGTGTGATAGCTGGCGATGAACAGCCCGACGAGGGTGATGATCAGCTCGGTGCGAGTCATCTTCGACCCGTCCGCCTCGGCTTCCAAAAGCGCGCCGACAGCGTCGTCGCTGTCGAGCTTTCCCTGCAACGTATCGACAAGATCGCCGATGTAGTCGATGTAGAACTGTGCTGCAGCGTCGGCGGCCGCCAACTGTTCGGCGGTGATGCCGCCATGGCTGAGGATCGGATTGAGGTCCGGCATCCGCTCAAGCACGGAGTGCGCGTCGGACATTGGTGCATGCAGCAGCCGGCAGGCAATCTCGGCCGGCACCCGGCTGGCGAATTCGCCGACGAAATCGAATTCACCGTCGAAGTCCATCAGCCGGTCGATTCCGGCGCCGATGATCTCTTCGACCCACGACCGCATGGCGGCCACGGCTCGCGGCGAAAACGCAGCTGCAGCAAGCTTTCTTAAGCGCGTGTGTGAGGGCGCATCCATCGACGGCAGGGAGAATCGGTAGAACTCCGAAGCCGGCCCCGTGCCGATGTGAGCAGGGAACTCGCCAGCACGTGGCTGTACCCGGGCCGATGCGGTCTTGAGAACCCGGCTGACGTCGGCGTACCGCGTCAAGAGGTAGGCCTCGTGCCCATTCACCTCGACAGGCAAGACAGGCTGATTGTCCCGCAGATCCTTATAGACGGGGTAGCGATCGACCGCGCCCACGAGGTCGTCCAATTCCGTGCTGCTGAGTGTCATACCTGTCCTGCCTTGCTGAGCCGACGTGCTGCGGCGTGAAATGTGTCTTAGGCCTGATGTCTTGCGTCTTGGTGATGGGGATCACGTTAGTTGTGTTCGAGCGTCAGTCCTCTGGGGATACCGAGAAGATCGCATACCCGTTTTGGCGTAAGCGCGAACTGTGAAGCGACATCGTTGGTGGGCGCCGCGGTGTTGACCGCCTGCTCATGGCAGCTCTGAGCAGTTGGAACTCGTCGGAACACCGTTGAAGCGGTCCGCCAGCCAGGCCATGTTCCGCTCACCGTCTACCAACGGCGCCAGAAACAGATTGGTACCCAACTTGTTGAACAACGGTGGCAGCTCGTTGGTCCAGAATGTGACGTCGGCTCCCATTGCGCACCAGTCTTTCGCGGTTGCCATCGCATCCGCGTACGGCCCCACTGGGTCCCATCGATTGTGTTCGATGTACACCGGCCCGGTCGGTTTATGGTTACCGATTCGTTGAGCGTCACTGAGGCTCTTAAACGGTTCCTGCCGAACGGCCTGGAGAATATCGTTCTTGAACCAGGGCTGCACGTGGCGAAATGCGTAATCAGTCCCTGTCTGTAGCATGCATTGCCCCGCGGTGTTCTCGAACATTTCGAGGCCGCGAGGTGTGAGCATCTCCCTCAGGGGCTGGTCAAATTCGGGATAGGTCGCGACGATCGCGTTCAGCAGCCATCCCATCGCCCCAACGAGGAAGGAACCATCCGCCGAGGACGCCACGCTCGCCATATCGGTCACCGGTTCCATGGCAACGGTGCCGGCAATCTTGAGTTCGGGTCCATAGGTCGACGCCAGTTCGGCCGCTGCCAGTGCAGCCGAACCACCGGAGAACCAACCCCAAAATGCCACGGGCCCATCAGGTGTCAGCGAGGTACCAGGGAGTTTCTTCGCCGCCCTGGCGGCGTCGATCACCGCAGTCGCTGAGGCAATCCGCATGAGCAACTGCGGTGCCATCCGGCCGTGTACACCCGACCCGATACCGTCGGGGATCACGATGGAATATCCCCGCGCCAATAGCGTCGTGAGGAACATCGAATCCAAATTGACCATCAGATCGAACCCGGTGTCGCCCGACGCATGAATACCCTGGTTGATCAACCGCGATGCTGCGCATTGCTCACCCATTCCGTTCGGCAGCGGCGCGTAGACCAGTAGCGGCCTGGGCCCATCGCCCGGCCATGGGTTATCCGGTTCGATGTACGTTCCGGTCGCCGCTACCGGCTTGCCGTTGTTATCGGTGCTGCGGTACATGATCCGGGTTCCGGTTCCGACGTAGGAACCAAGCTGCCCTGACGGCTCCAACGCCAGTCGCGACGGTTCGGTGCGGATGAGATCCCCGAGAGCGCCCGCGGGGAGAGGCTCAGGCGGGGTATAGAACTGCCAGTATCGGCTCTCGTCGGCCCGAGCGGCACCCGGTGCAAAAAAAGGTGTTAATGCTAGTGAAACCAAGAGGACGGCAACCGATCTGATGGCAGCTCGCCAACGTCGACGATCGCAGTCAATCGCCACTGTTCGCGCCTTGGCCTGCGCGCAGTATTTGCCAATTGTCATACTGGGCATCTGTGCTCCACCTTGTCGGTTGGTCTCGTCTCGCTAGCCGCGAGGGCGCCCGTGACTGTGATGCAGCGCTAGGCTCACAGAATTTATGAACTGGCTCACATCCGTGTCTTTGTCGAAACGATGGATTTTCTACAGCTAGAACAGTGGAAACCAACAAACTTTCGGAGTGTTCTGGGTGTTCTGGGTTAGATCTGCGCTACGCAGATGGAGATACGTTGCAGTGGAACAAATTCCGCGTCAGATGGTTGGTGGCCTAGTGGCTGAGAGGCCGGTTCGGTCGCGCCGAGCGGATCGTCGCCGTGGCCTCGTGGCTGTTTTCCGCGAGTTGGATGCGCGGCCAGCTCGCGAGGTGACTAGAGGTCCTTGACGCCGTCGTCTTGCATGGCGCGGGCGACGAATTGGGCTTTGCTGACCGCCGGCCGCCCCCGCGACCACGGGCGACTACCTGATCAAATCTATCGGATAGATAACGATCGTTTGTGATTTGATAGGTACTATGGCGGTGTGAAGATACTGGCTTTGGGCGGCGCGGGTGCGATGGGGGCGGCGGCTGTACGCGCCGCACTCGATATACCCGGTGTCGAGGAGATTGTCGTCGCCGACCAAGATCTGGGTGCTGCCGAGGCTCTAGTACGACGCCTGGGGGAGGGGCCGGTCCCGACTCGAGCTATGTGCGTTGACGTGACCGATGCGGGAGCGCTCAGGACAGCACTCGAAGATGTTGATCTGGTCCTGAACACCGTCGGTCCCTACTTCCGTTTTGGATTGACGGTGCTGCGCATGGCAATTGAGACCAGAACCCACTACCTGGACATCTGCGATGATTGGGAGCCCACGTTGCAGATGCTCGGCCTTGACGAGATCGCACGTGCGCACGGTGTCTGTGCGGTGATCGGTATGGGTGCCAGCCCGGGAATCAGCAATCTGCTTGCCGCCACCGCCGCTGCGGAACTCGATGAGGTAGATGACGTCTACACGGCATGGCCGGTGGATGTCGGCGGCAGCGGTGCGGATACCGAAGAAAAGTCGCAGCTGTTGGGGGCAGACGGCCGGCCTACCGCCGCGGCGACGCATTGGATGGAGCAGGCCAGCGGCACGATCACCGCGGTCGGTGCCGGAAGGCTCGTGGAGAAGCGTCCGCTGAGCCCGGTCTCGTTGGAATTGCCCGCGGGGCGCCGGGGCACGGCCTACTCGATAGGCCATCCGGAGCCGATCACTGTGCAGCGCACGCTGAAACCGCGTGGCGACGCGCTGAATCTGATGGTCATCAAGCCCTGGACCGTGGCGTATCTCGACACACTGCGGCGCGACATGGACGCGGGCCGGCTGAGCAGAGAAGAAGCCGCGGAGGCATTCGCGGTGCCCAAGTTCCGCCGCGTGCTGCGTTCCGCCTATGTGGCACTTCGTCTCCGGGGGCCGGGCACACTCCCGCCGTTCTTCGCCGCAGTCACCGGCGAGCGGCACGAAAATCGATATACTGTGCTCGCCCGGTTGAATCTGGAAGGATCGCAATCGCATCCGATCAGAACTGCGTTGCGCGATATGGCGCGTATCACGGGCGTGCCGCTGGCGCTGGGGATGGCGCAGGTGATCGACGGGTCCGGCCGCCGCCCGGGCGTTCACCCGCCGGAGGCCGTCATCGAACCCGCGCGTTTTTTTGCCGATCTCGCCGTGGCCCTTGGATGTGACAGCGGAGTATCGCCCTACTTGGTTGAGCAGCAACCGCTGCCATGATCCGATCGCTGGCGCACCGAACGTAGGATGATTGAACACAATTCGCACGCTGCTGTTTCGGAGGTGAATGCTTGGACATCCAACACGTGCTGAACGCCGATATCTCCACTCGTAGCGTGGTCGAGAGCATGATCCGTGAGGACGCCACGATTGCCACCGGCGAGCTCTACGACGTTGCCAATATTCTCGGCATGAGCGACCAGCAGGTGAGGCTGTGTATCAAACGCCTTGTCGCGGAGGGGCGTTTTACGCAGGAGGGGCGGGGGCGCAAAGCGATCTTGCATGCCACGGGTGCGACCAGGAACACTCTGGAGCCCGATCTGGATTTTGTCCGCTATATGTACCAGCAGGACCGTGGTTTGGCGCCGTGGGATGGGGGGTGGCACCTCACCGCTTTCGCGGTGCCCGAATCGGCTCGAACCGCGCGCGATGCGATGCGTGAAGAGATCGTTCGCTTGGGTGGTGCACCGATTCAGGGGGGACTGTACGTGTGTGCCAACGCCTGGGAGTCCCGGGTCGGGGCGGCCGCGGAAAGGCTCGGCGTGGCGGAACATGTCACCATGTTCACCACGACCGACCTGGCGATTGGCGGCGAGACCGGCGCGCGTGAATTGGCCGAACGGCTCTGGCCGATCGATGCGATCGCCGAACGCCACCGCAGGCTGCTGGCAGTGGCCGAAGGGCTACTCCCGGTGCTGCGTACGGCGTCGCCCACCGAGTTGCTGACCCTTGCCGTCGCTCTTGCCGCGGAATTCACCCGGGCAGTCGAACCCGACCCGCTACTGCCGCCGCAGTTGCTCCCGCAGCCGTGGGTCGGTGCGGCTGCCCGATCGGCTGCTGCCGCATGCTGGGCAGAACTCGCCAAAACTGAAGCTGACCAATCTATTCGGCTCTTCGGCTGGTACCGCGAAGCGATTCAGCAGATCATCTGAACGGATCACTGCGCAGCATCCGTACCAGCCCGGCGCTGCCCAGCAGGGCGCCGAGGACTGTCAGACTGAACCAGAACCAGCCCCACGACGGCGGCAACGGAAAGAGCACGGCGACCGCGGCGCCGTATATGCCGATAGTCAAGCGAAGGCGCAGAACGTCGTTGAAGTTCGCGAGCGTCACGGTGGGACGGATCCGGCGCACGGAATACAGGTTGGCCGCTAGCAGGGTCAGCAGAAACATGAGGCCGAGCAGCTGGGCCCACAGTGGCGGGGCGCCGGCCCACGGAGCGGCGAAGGGCAGTGTCATCGCCGCGAGCAGTACGGCACCCGCTGCTTCACCCAAGGCCAGGCGCCGAGTGATGCGTCGCTGCACACCCATCGGGCTCAGTGCACTGGCTGTCCCGCAACATAATTCCGCATATTTTCCAAATACCCAGGGGCATAGAGCGATCGGGGAGCGAACACCGCGACCAGCGTCGAGCGCCAGTTTTGATCATTGTCGAGATCAGCCTTCACGATGTTGTGTGAGGCATCCGGGTACCGCTGCACCGTCAACTGTTGCGGCGGCAGTAGTTGGCGGTAAACCCGCTCCGTCTCGTTAACATCGACGTTGAGATCGTCGTCGCCCAGCGCGAGCAGCACCGGTACCTTGACTTGCGGCAGTATGCCGGTCACATCCGACAGATAGTTCTTACGTACGAAGTTCCAGCGATCGGCAGACATCGGATCGGAATCATGTTGAGTCGCAAGGTATTGCTCGTAGGTCGCATTGTCGCGCAGCGGCTGTAGGGTTGCGTTGTGGCTATCCAGGGCCGCCGCAATCTCGGATTCGGACGCGCCTTGATGCGTGAGCTTGGCGCGCGTATTGAACTCGCCCTGACGTAGCCAGTTCACCGCCGCACCCACCAGAATGACAAATTGCAGATCGGGCGTACGCGCGGCTACCTCCGGTACCACCCATCCGCCCTGGCTGATTCCCCACATCCCGATGCGCCGGGGATCGATATCGGCGCGTCCGCGGGCCCACCTGATTGCTGCCTCGGCTTCGGTCGCACGGTCATGCATGCTTTGGTCCAGCCAATTGCCGGCAGCCCCATCGATTCCCGGTTTGTTCCAGGACAGGGAGGCGTATCCGGCCTTGGCGAACGATTCCCAGATCGGTTTGTAGAAGCTGTTTCTGGTCGCATCGGCAGGTCCGTCTCCGTGGATGAAAACCACCAGGCCGAAGGGGCCGTTGCCGTCCTTGGGCAGCGCCAGCGTCGCCTGGAGCGGCTGAACCGAGCCGGGAATCGTCAGCCGTTCTTCGCGGATGGCGAAGTCGTTGGCATAGATAATCCAGCCACCGGTACCGAGGACAAGCGCGATCACGCATGCGGCCGCGACGAGCATGCGCCGGGTTGTTCTACCCGGAGTAAAACTATTGAACACGGCACGAGCGTATCAGTGTTGATAGATAAGCAAGGCTGTGTTCGGGCGCTGGGCCCGCTCAGTCGTCGGTGACCACGAGCGTGACGTCGATGTTCCCGCGCGTTGCGTTGGAGTACGGGCAGACCTGGTGCGCCTTCTCTGTCAGCTGCTGCGCTGCGTCATGGTCGAGGTTGGGCAGGGTGACCTCGAGCTCGACGGCGAGGGCGAAGCCGCCGTTGTCGGTGGGCCCCAGTGAGACTCGAGCTCCCACTGACGAGTCCGTGATGTCGGCCTTCTCTTGGCGGCCGATCATCCGCAATGCGGAGTGGAAGCAGGCGGCGTAGCCGATCGCGAAAAGCTGTTCGGGGTTGGTGCCATTGCCGCTGCCGCCCATCTCCTTGGGGATGGCGAGGTCGAGGTCGAGTCGGCCATCGGAGGTGCGGCCCTTGCCGTCTCGGCCTTCCCCGGTGACCAATGCCTCGGCGGTGTAGAGAGTGCTCACGCGGATTCCTTTCGTAGTGATGCCTGTAGGGCATCGGTGAGTTGACAGACCGCGTCGCGCAGGTCCGTGGCCTCCCGCTCGGCGATGCCGGTGGCGAGGGCGAGCTTTTCGGGAATGCATTGAGCTTTCCGCTCCAGATGCCGCCCGGCCGGGGTGAGCGTGACCTCGACCAGGCGCTCGTCGGAGGCGGATCGTTCGCGCCGGATGAGTCCGTTGGTTTCCAATCGCTTCAGCAGGGGGGAGAGGGTGCCGGAGTCCAGGCGTAGTCGCTCGCCGAGTCTGCTGACGGTGGCGCGGTCCTCTTCCCATAGCGCCAAGAGGACCAGGTACTGGGGATAGGTCAGGTTCAGTTCGGTCAGGATCGGGCGGTACACCGCGGTCATCGCACGCGACGCCGAGTACAGGGCGAAGCACAACTGATGGTCCAGTCCGAGCGCGCTCATCACAATACGGTAGCCCACAATTCAATTGTGCACAATTGATACAGGGCGGTTTCGTTCACAGGTAACTCACAGTGGCGACCCAGTGACAACAGAGCCGCGCCGACCATGGTGATTCTCGTGACCAGTGTGATGCAGCCGATCGATACCCCGACGGCACCGACCGCGATCCGCGCGACGACTCTCGACATCGTGATCCCCGTATACAACGAGGAGCACGACTTGGAGCCATGCGTGCGGCGGTTGCATGCGTTCCTGGCGGACGAGGTTCCGTATTCCGCCCGTATCACCATCGCCGACAACGCCAGCACCGACAGCACGCTGAAGATCGCACACCGTCTCTCACGCGAGCTGGTCGGCGTCGACGTGCTGCACTTGGAGGAGAAGGGGCGGGGGCGGGCACTCGCGGCTGCCTGGCTGTCCTCGGACGCCGAGGTGGTCGCCTACTGCGATGTGGACTTGTCCACCGACCTCAACGCGCTCATGCCGCTGGTGGCGCCACTGATTTCGGGACACTCCGATGTCGCGTACGGCTCGCGGCTCAACCGCAACTCGCGGGTGGTGCGCGGCCCCAAGCGCGAGTTCATCTCGCGCACCTACAACCTGATTTTGCATGCCTCGCTACAGGTCCGGTTCTCCGACGCTCAGTGCGGCTTCAAGGCGATCCGTACCGATGTCGCGCGCCAACTGCTGCCGCTGGTCGAGGACAAGGAGTGGTTCTTCGACACTGAGCTGTTGGTGCTCGCCGAGCGGGTCGGCCTGCGCATCCACGAGGTGCCGGTCGACTGGGTGGATGACCCGGACAGCCGGGTGGACATCGTCGACACCGTGCGCAAAGACCTGCTCGGCATCTGGCGGCTGGGCCGGGCGCTCATGCTCGGCACGCTGCCGCTGGAGGAGCTGCGGCACAGTCTCGGCCGCGAGCCCCTCGTGGACGGCGTGCCCGCGGGCATGGTCGGCCAGCTGGTGCGGTTCGGAATCATCGGTGTGGCAAGCACATTGGCCTATGCCGTGCTGTTCCTGGCGCTGCACGGCCTGGCCGGTGACCAGGCGGCCAACTTCCTTGCCCTGCTCATCACCGCGGTGCTCAACACCTCGGCCAACCGCTTCTTCACCTTCGGGGTACGCGGTCGGCGTGACGCCGCCAAACATCAATTCCAGGGACTCGTCATCTTCGGCATCGGGCTCGCCCTGACCAGCGGATCGCTGGTCGCGATGCATCATCTGGTTCCCGATGCCTCCAAGCACGTGCTGCTGATCGTGCTCACGGTGGCCAATCTTGTTGCCACGCTGATCCGGTTCGTCGGGTTGCGGTGGGTGTTCCGAAGCGCGAATAGCCGATGAGTGTCTTGTCGACGGCTCGCGGGCGTGCCCGCGAGCCGCTTTCGGTCACCCTGCTGCTGGTCGGAACGGCGGTGGCGTATCTGATCAACCTCGCCTCCAACGGCTGGGCCAATTCCTTCTATTCAGCTGCGGTACAAGCAGGTTCGGTCTCGTGGAAGGCTGGGTTCTTCGGATCTTCGGACGCCGCGAACTCGATCACCGTCGACAAACCGCCGGCCGCGCTCTGGCTCATGGAACTGTCGGTGCGCGTGTTCGGGCTGAGTGGCTGGAGCATCCTGGTGCCACAGGTGCTGCTGGGCGTGGCGTCCGTCGGCCTGCTCTATGCCACCGTTCGCCGGTACTTCGGGCATCGAGCCGGACTGCTGGCCGGCTTGGTGCTCGCGGTCACGCCGGTGGCCGTGTTGATGTTCCGTTTCAACAACCCCGACGCTCTGCTGGTGTTTTTGATGATCGCCGCGGTGTGGGCGATGATGCGTGCCGTCGAAGACGGGCGTACCCGGTGGATGCTGCTCGTAGGGGTGTTCGTCGGGTTCGGGTTTCTGACCAAGCAGCTCCAGGTCCTGTTGGTCATCCCGCCCGTCGCGGTCACCTATCTGATCGCGGGGCCGGCGGGTGCGGGCAAGAGGCTGGCACAGCTCGTTGGATCGGCTGCCGCGGCAGTGGTTTCGGCCGGCTGGTGGATCGCCGCTGTCGAGCTGTGGCCGCCGGGTTCACGCCCGTGGATCGGTGGATCGCCCGATAACTCGATCCTCGAGCTCACCCTGGGCTACAACGGATTGGGCCGCATCAACGGCAATGAGACGGGAAGCGCCTCGGGCCCGCGCGAGGGGATGTACGGCTTCGGGGGCCACTTCGGGAGCGAGCCCGGGATCGGACGGCTGTTTCAGCCCGCGCTCGGTGGCCAGATCGCCTGGCTGCTGCCTACCGCGCTGTTACTCGCGATTCTCGGCATAGTGTTGTTACGCAATAACTCTCGTACTGACGCGCGGCGTGCCGTGCTCATCGTCTTCGGCTTGTGGATACTCACCACCGGCATCGTGTTCAGCTACATGCAGGGCATCTTCCATCCCTATTATTCGATGGCACTGACCCCTGCGGTCGCCGCGCTGGTTGGTGCCGGTTCGGTACTGGGCTGGCGGGAACGTGAAAAGTCTTGGGTGCGAGCTTGTCTCGCGGCTCTGCTGATGCTCACCGCCGCGATGGCGTGGCTGCTGTTGGGGCGTTCGCCGGAATTCCAGCCCTGGCTGCGCTGGGCGATCCTGATCCTCGCGCTGCTGGCGCTGATCGGTCTGGCGATGAGCAGATGCCCCAAGGCCGTCGTTGTCGCCGCGCTCGTCGCGGCACTGGCCGGGCCGGTCGCGTACTCGGCCGCGACCATCGCCACCCCACACGGCGGCGCGCTTCCCTCTGCCGGGCCGGAGGTGAACGGCGGCGGCTTCCCGGAATTTCCGGATATGCCCGAGCGGCCACACCGGGCCGAATTCGAACCCGCGTCCAAGCGCGGTGGCAGTCTGCTGGACGGAAGCGATCCCGGACCGAATATCGTTGCCGCCCTCAACGACAACGCGGATCGGTACACGTGGGTGGCCGCGGCGATCGGCTCGAACCAAGCGTCCGGATATCAGCTGGCCACCAGGCGGCCGGTGATGCCCATCGGTGGATTCAACGGAACCGATCCGTCGCCGACACTGGCCCAATTCCAGCAGTACGTGGCCGACGGACAGATCCATTACTTCATAGATGGGGAGCGCGGTAGCCACGGCGATGAGGGGTTCGGCCCGCCCGGCAGCGAGACCTCGAAGTCCATTCGGGAGTGGGTGCAGCGCACCTTCACCAAAAAGACCATCGACGATGTCGAGGTTTACGACCTCACGGGGCACTAGCCCGATCGAGTGGGAACCTGGCGCGGTTTGTGTGGTCTTTATCCGCGTGAGGTTCCCACTCGAGGCGGGACGCAATGGGGTCAGAGGCGCTCGACGACCCAGTCGACGCACTGGGTCAGCTTGGAGATGTCCTCGGGATCGATGGCCGCGAACATGGCCACCCGCAGCTGGTTGCGGCCCAGCTTGCGATAGGGCTCAGTGTCCACCACGCCGTTGGCGCGCAGCACCTTGGCAACTGCGGCCGCATCTACATCGTCGTTGAAGTCGATGGTGCCCACCACCTGTGAACGCTGCGCCGGATCCGCAACGAACGGCGTGGTGTACGACGTCGCCTCGGCCCAGGAGTACAGCCGCGAGGCCGAATCGGCGGTGCGCTTGGTGGCCCAGTCCAGGCCGCCGCCGGCCAGCAGCCAGTCGATCTGGTCGGCCAGCAGCAGCAAGGTCCCGATCGCGGGGGTGTTGTAGGTCTGGTTCTTCAGGCTGTTCTCCACCGCGATCGGTAGTGACAGGATGTCCGGCACCCAGCGTCCACTGCCGCCGATCTCCTCCACCCGTTCCAGGGCGGCGGGGCTCATCAGGGACACCCACAGCCCGCCGTCGCCGGCGAAGTTCTTCTGCGGCGCGAAGTAGTACGCGTCCACCTCCGACAGGTCGACGGGCAGGCCGCCGGCGCCGGAGGTGGCATCGATGAGTACCAGTGCGTTCTCCGACCCGGCGGGACGTCGCACCGGAACCATGACACCGGTCGAGGTTTCGTTGTGGGCCCAGGCGATCACATCGGCGGACGGGTCCGAGACGGGGGCGGGCGCGCTGCCCGGGTCCGCGACCACCTTGATGGGATCACCGACGAACGGGTTCTTGGCCACGCAGGAGGCGAACTTCGCGCTGAATTCACCGAACGTCAGATGCAGCGACTTCTCGCGGATCAGGCCGAACGCGGCGGCATCCCAGAACAGCGTGGAGCCGCCGTTGCCGAGGATCACCTCGTAGCCGTCGGGAGCGGAGAACAGCTCCTTGAGGCCCTCGCGGACGCGGCCCACGAGGTTCTTGACGGGTGCTTGCCGGTGCGAGGTACCGAAAAGGGAAGCGCCGGCAGTCACGAGCGATTGCAGCTGTTCGGGGCGCACCTTGGAGGGGCCGCAGCCAAAGCGTCCGTCGGCGGGCAGTAGGTCAGCGGGGATGGTCAATTCAGCCACGACTACCAGCCTAAACGGTGGCCCACTGAGAGCTGCGTCACATAAAACAAACCCCGGTGGGAACGTCACATGGGACGTTTCGTCCCAAACCTAGATAGGGCCTTCTCGCCCTGTTTACACTCGCCCAGAGCTTGTAGACTTCCAAGTAGCCCCAGAACGTAAAAGTTTGCAGGTCCGTTACCTAATCAAAGGAGATAGGCATGTCCCTCCGCGAGAAGTTGCGCGCGAAGAAGGAAGTGCGCGGCGACGCCAAGTACGTCCAGGTGCTGGAGACCCTGTCGCACGGATCGACGAACCGGAACTTCGATCCGTTCATCGACATCGACTGGGACTCGCCCGAGTACGCCGTCGTCCCCAATGACACCCGCTGGGTGCTCCCGCATCGCACCGACCCGCTCGGCCGGCACCCCTGGTACCAGTCGCAGCCGCTGGAGAAGCAGATCGAGATCGGGATGTGGCGCCAGGCCAACGTGGCCAAGGTGGGACTGCACTTCGAGAGCATCCTGATCCGTGGGCTCATTCAGTACGCCTTCAGCGTGCCCAATGGCTCCCCGGAGTTCCGCTACCTGAACCACGAGTCCATCGAGGAGTGCAACCACACCCTGATGTTCCAGGAGATGGTGAACCGCCTCGGTGTCGATGTTCCGGGTATGCCGCGCCTGCTGCGCTGGCTGTCGCCGTTCATTCCGCTGGCGTCGACCGTCGCGCCCGAGACCTTCTTCATCGGTGTGCTCGCCGGGGAAGAGCCCATCGACCACACTCAGAAGAACGTGCTGCGCGAGGGTGACAACCTGCACCCGATCATGCGGCGCGTCATGGAGATCCACGTCGCCGAGGAGGCTCGGCACATCTCGTTCGCGCACGAGTACCTGCACAAGCGCGTCCCGACGATGCACTGGTTCAACCGTTTCGTGCTGTCCATCAGCACCCCCATCATCATGCGGGTATTGATGGGCGCGATCATGACGCCGCCGCGCAGCTTCTTCAAGAAGTTCGGCATCCCGGACGATGTCCGCAAGGAGATCTTCTGGAAGAGCCCGGCCTCTCGTCAGACGATGAGCGAGGTCTTCTCCGACGTCCGCATGCTGTGCCGTGGGGTGGGCATGATGAACCCCATCGCCAAGCTGGTGTGGCGAGTGCTGCACATCGACGGCCGTGCCGCCCGCTACCGCAGCGAGCCGCAGCGCGGCCCGCTGGTGAACTACGCGGCTCCTGAGGCCGCAGCGTCTGATTCACCCAGCGCTGTTCCCGCCTGATGCCGCACGTCGTCACCCAGGCGTGCTGTAACGAGGGCTCCTGCGTTTACGCATGCCCGGTGAACTGCATCCACCCCACGCCTGACGAGCCTGATTTCCTCAAGGCAGAGATGCTGCACATCGATGCCTCGGCATGTGTCGATTGCGGTGCCTGCGTTGCTGCCTGCCCGGTAGATGCCATCAAGCCGGACTCGACCCTCAAGGAAGAGCAGCTGCCCTTCCTGCGGATCAATTCCGAGTTCTACCCGCGCGAAATCCCGCGGGCCAGTTTGGCTCCGGTCATTCAAGCGCCACCGGTGCGCGGGACCAGCGCGCTGAAGGTGGCTATCGTGGGCTCGGGCCCGGCGGCCATGTACGCCGCCGACGAGCTGTTGACCCAGCCGAATGTGAAGGTCAACATGTTCGAAAGGCTGCCTGCTCCATATGGTTTGGTGCGTGCAGGGGTGGCCCCAGACCACCAGCAGACCAAGCGGGTGACCAAGCTGTTCGACACGATGGCCGCACAGCCCAACTTCGAGTTCTTCCTGAACGTCGAGGTGGGCAAGGACATCACCCACGAGGAACTGCTGGCGCATCACCACGCGGTGATCTACTCCGTCGGTGCGTCCTCGGACCGTCGTCTGGACATCCCGGGGATCGAGCTGCCGGGCAATGCCACCGCTACCCAGGTGGTCGCGTGGATCAACGCGCATCCCGACTACGCCGACTTCCGCGTCGACCTGGACCACGAACGTGCGGTCGTCATCGGTAACGGAAACGTGGCCCTGGACGTCGCTCGGGTGCTCACCGGAGACGTCGAGCGCCTTGCGCGCACCGACATCTCGGACACCGCGCTGACCGCGCTGCGCAGCAGCAAGCTGCGCGAGGTGGTCATCGTCGGGCGACGCGGCCCCGAGCATTCGGCGTTCACGCTGCCCGAACTCCTCGGGCTGGTCGGACTGCCTGACATGACGGTTGTCGTCGACCAAGAGACCGCGGACCTCGTGGACCAAGCGTTGCAGACGCATCTGGAACCCCTGACCCGGCAGAAGCTGGAAGTCCTCAGTACCTGCCCACGTGAGGCGCGGGAGCCGGGCGGAAAGACCATCCGCTTCGCCTACAACCGCACTCCGGCCAGGGTGCTGGGGGAGGACCGCGTCGAGGCCATCGAGTTCCAGCATGGGGATACCACCGACACCATCAAGGCGGGCCTGTTCCTGACCTCGATCGGCTATCGCGGTGTCCCGATGCCCGACGTGCCCTTCGACAGCCAGCGCGGGACCATCCCGAATGAGCAAGGACGCGTCAAGGATTCGTCCACCGGCCAGGCGCATCCCGGCACCTACGTGGCCGGGTGGATCAAACGCGGTCCGACCGGATTCATCGGGACCAACAAGTCCTGTTCGCAGCAGACCGTCACCTCGCTGGTGGAGGATTACAACAACGGGCTACTCGCCGATCCGCCGCAACGGTTGTCCGGCCTTTCCAAGGTGATTCAGCGGCGCCAGCCGACGATCATCGGCCACGACGGGTGGCTGGCCATCGACCGCGCGGAAATCGCGCGTGGTAAGGGTGCAGGACGGCCGCGCGACAAGTTTGTCTCGGTGCCCGAGATGCTGCGCGTGGCCGCGGATGCCCCGCAACCACCGTTGTGGCGCAAGGCGATTCGCGGCTCCGCGCTGGAGGACCTGCTGCGGTAGCGGCTACTGGCCGCCCGCCGCGCCACCGGCCCGCCACCAAGCCCGCGACACGCCGTGTTTTGCGTGAGCGTCTCGGCGTTTGCATCAGAAACCGTAGTGTCGGCGGACTTACTCGCTGCCGCCTGCCGCGTACTTCTTGAGGTCTTCGGGGTTCACGATCTTGACGGGCTGACCCAGTGACCACAGGTGCCCGAACGGGTCCTTGATGACGCCGAAGCGATCGCCCCAGAACTGATCTTCCAGCGGCATCTCGACGGTGGCCCCGGCGTCGACGGCGCGACCGAACCAGTCGTCCACATGGGGCACCGTGAGATGAATGGTGACCGGGGTACCCCCGAGCGCGGTGGGAGTGCTGGACTTGCCGTCGTTGTACTCCGGAAAGTCGTCGTTCATCATGATGGTCGTGCCGTTGATCTTGACGGCGGCGTGCATCACCTTGCCGTCGGGCGTCTCCAGCAGGCCGAGCTCTTCGGCGCCAAAGGCGTTCTTATAGAACTCGATCGCCGCGCGGGAGTCCTCGACGATGAGGTACGGGGAGACGGAGGGTTGCACTGGTGGGAGGTCGGGAGAGGTCTGCGAGGGTTCCATGAAGACTCACCCAACCACCTCACGCAGAGTGACGCCAGGAGTTCGGGTAGTTACGCACCGACGCGAGAGTGCAGCAGCCCGAATCCCTCGACGGATTCGATGGGGCGCGGTCCGGGCCCCACATACAGCGCGGCCGGGCGCACCAACTTGCCGAGACGTTTCTGCTCCATGATGTGCGCACTCCAGCCCGCGGTGCGGGCGCAGGTGAACATGGCGGGCATCATCCGCGTCGGCACCTGCGCGAAGTCGAGAATGACCGCCGCCCAGAACTCGACATTGGTCTCGATGACGCGATCGGGGCGGCGTTCTCGCAGCTCGGCCAGGGCAGCCTGCTCAAGGGCGGCGGCAACCTCATAGCGCGCGGCGCCCAGGCGCTTGGCGGTGCTGCGCAGCACCCGCGCGCGCGGGTCTTCGGCGCGATACACCCGGTGGCCGAAGCCCATGAGCTTTTCGCGGCGGTCCAGAATGCCCCTGATGACGCCGCGGGCATCGCCGGTCTTCTCGGCCTGCTCGATCATCGGCAGTACGCGGGCGGGGGCGCCGCCATGCAATGGCCCGCTCATCGCTCCGACCGCGCCGGAGAGCGACGCGGCCACATCTGCGCCGGTGGAGGCGATCACGCGGGCAGTGAACGTCGAGGCGTTCATGCCGTGCTCGGCGGCCGATACCCAGTACGCGTCAATGGCCTCGACATGCTTGGGATCGGGATCACCCTGCCAGCGGGTCATGAAACGCGATGTGACGGTTGAACATTCGTCGACAATGTGTTGCGGAACGGCGGGCAGGGAATTGCCTCGCGCCGACTGCGCGACGTACGAGAGCGCCATGACCGAGGCGCGCGCGAGCTGACTGCGCGCCACCGAATCCTCGGTGTCCAGCAGCGGCTCGAAACCCCAGATAGGTGCCAGCATGGCCAGCCCGGCCTGTACGTCCACGCGGACGTCGCCGGTGTGCACGGGGATGGGGAAAGGTTCGGCCGGTGGGAGCCCCTGTCCGAACTTGCCGTCGACCAACAGTGCCCATACATCACCGAAGGTCACCCGCTGGGCGACCAGATCCTCGATGTCGACACCGCGATAGCGCAGTGAACCACCGTCCTTGTCCGGCTCGGCGATCTCGGTGGCGAAGGCGGTTACGCCCTCCAGTCCAGGTGCGAAATCCGCTGGTAGCGGCGCTGCAACCGTCATGATTCTCGACTCCCTACCTGTGGGTAACAACTCGGTAAAGGCGATTCTTGCACTCGCAAATAAGGGTGCTTCTTAGTCACCCCGCAGTGCCTTATCCGGGCGCCTGTAGCGTGATTTTCGTGACCGAATGGCTGCGCTCTGACTACCGCCCCGGAGAAAAGGACGGCAGCGGCGATCTCGACGTCGACTGGCTCGCCGATGGCTGGCTTCCCCTGTTGCACAAATGGTTTGATCTCGCGGTGGCCTCGGGCATCCCGGAGCCGAACGCGATGGTGCTCGCCACCGTCGACGACGGCCGACCGGTGACGCGCACGGTGCTGTGCAAGGGATTCGACGCAGCGGGTGTGACGTTCTTCTCAAACTACGATTCCGCCAAGGGACGCCAGCTGGCTGCGACACCGTATGCGAGTGTCACCTTCCCCTGGTACGCGCTGGGGCGCCAGGTCCATGTGCGTGGCCGGGTGACCAAGGTCGATCCGGCGCAGACCGCCGATTACTGGACCAATCGGCCGCGTGGATCACAGCTGGGCGCATGGGCTTCCCAGCAGTCCGCGCCCATCGAGTCGCGCGAGGCGCTGTTGGCCCAGCTTGGGGACGTCACCCAGCGGTTCGCGGGGCTGGATCAGATACCGGTGCCCCCACAGTGGGGCGGCTACGTCATCGCCCCCGAGACCGTCGAGTTCTGGCAGGGACGGGAGAATCGAGTGCATAACCGGATCGTGGTGACCGACGGCCGGGTTGAACGGCTGCAGCCCTGACCTCATGTGGATCACTCTGCTGGTGATGGCGATCGCCGTCAGCTTCGAACCCTTCCGGCTGGGCATGACGGTGTTGATGCTGAATCGGCCGCGCCCGATGCTGCAGCTGCTGGCATTCCTGTCCGGTGGGTTTGTGATGGGCATGGCGGTGGGCCTGGTGGTGCTGTTCGCCTTTCGCAATGTATCGACCGGATCCGCTCACTTCACGCTGCCCCGGGTACAGATCGGTATCGGGGTGGCGGCGCTCCTGGTCGCCGCGCTCGTGGCCTCACGGCTGCGGGGGCCGGCTTCCCACGCGCAGCTGGACAAGGTCTCGGCGCGTATTCAGTCGATCGCGACGGGTGGCTCGCTCTGGGTGGCCGGGGTCGCGGGACTGGGCATCGCGTTGCCGTCCGTGGATTTCCTGGCGGCACTGGCCGTGATCGTTGCCTCGGGCTCTCCGCCCGCCACCCAGATCAGCGCGTTGCTGATGTTCAACGTCATCGCCTTTGCGCTGGTGGAGATTCCGTTCCTGGCTCACGCGGTGGCGCCGGAGCGGACGGCCGAGGCAATGGCCAGACTCAACAGCTGGATCCAATCCAACCGCCGCCGCAATATCGCGTTGGTGCTGACGGCGGTCGGGTGCGTATTGCTGGCCGTGGGGCTTGCCGGCATCTGACACCGAGAGGGGCTAGGCGACGCCCACCGGGGAGTCCGCGTCCAATCGGATGAACTCATGCTGGAGATACTGCTCGACACACGAGCGGCGCCGAATCTTGCCGCTGGTGGTCGTGGGTAGCGATCCCGGTGGCACCAGCACGACATCTCCGACGTTTACCCCGTGCGCATTCGAGATCGCCGAGGTGATTTCGCTCCTGATGGCCTCGATGTCGGTATCGCTGCGCTTCTTGAGCTCGATGATGGTGACCAGCTTCTCGGTGCTGTCGAACGGAACCGAGATGGCCGCGACCCGGCCGCGGCTGATCTCCTGAACGGTGGCCTCGATGTCCTCGGGGTAGTAATTGCGCCCGCGGATGATGAGCAGATCCTTGATGCGGCCGACGATGAACAGCTCGCCCTCGGACACGAAGCCGAGATCGCCGGTCCTGAGCCAGGGCCCCTCCGGGGTGCCGGCGGATGGGTCGGCGATCTGCGCGCCGAAGCACCGCTGCTCCTCGGGGGACTTACGCCAATAGCCGGAAGCGACATTGTCGCCGTGCACCCAGATCTCGCCGACCACGTCCGCCGGGCACTCCCGGTGAGTGTCGCTGTCGATGATCCGCAGTACGGGGGAGTGCGGCACCTTGTACTGGACCAGCGCCGTTCCGGCCCCGGCCGCGCACCGCCGCACCCGGCCCGCCGACAGCTCCTCGACGTCGAAGTGGGCCGCGGGTGCTGTCTCGCTCCAGGTCCCGGAGGCGACGAACACCGTCGCCTCCGCCAGCCCGTAGGAGGGGCGCATCATGGAGTCCCGGAAATTGAAGTGGGCGAACCGGTCGACGAAGCGTTGCAGAGTGGCCTGCTCGACCCGCTCGGCACCGCTGATGATGCCCAGCACGCCGCCCAGGTCGAGCCCCGCCAGGTCGGCGTCGGTCGTCTTGCGGGCCGCCAGATCGAAGGCGAAGTTGGGAGCGGAGGACCAGGCGTGCGGGTTTGTGGCCAGCGCGCGCACCCAGCGCGACGGGCTTTCCAGAAAGGCCAGCGGACTGGTCAGGTCGGCCCGATAGCCGCCCAGGATCGGAGCGCAGACGCCCAGCACCAAGCCCATGTCGTGATAGAAGGGCAACCACGACACTATCGTCGCGTTCGACGGGATGGTGCAGCCGGTGTCCACGAAGAAGCTGCGCATCAACTGCTCGAAGTTCACCTGCAGATTGCGGTGCGAGAGCATGACGCCGGTAGGTGTCCGGGTGGAACCCGAGCTGTATTGCAGGTACGCGATGTTGGGGACGTCGCCCGGTACGAGGCTTGGCCCGGCGTCCACGTCGAGGCGCAAGGTGTCGATCTCGATGAGCTTGGGCGCGATCTCCAGGCGCGACTGGTCGACGTAGTCGCCGACATCTGACGCGACCGCGGACGTTGTGAGCACCACCGAGGGCGAGGTGTCGTCGAAGACGGCACTGACCCGGTCAAGACTCGAGCCGCGATGCGGCAAGGGAAGCGGCACCGCGATCAGTCCGGCCTGCATGGAGCCCAGGAACGCCAGGATGTATTCGAGGCTTTGCGGCGCCAGGATCAGCGCCCGGTCGCCGGGCGAGGCGTGCTGGCCGAGTTCGCGGGCCACATTGAAGGTGCGGCGAGACAGCTGAGACCAGGTGAGGCTTTCGGCGACACCGGTCGGACTGTTGGTGTAGTCGGTGAAGGTGAATGCGATGTCGTCCGGGCGCAGGCTCGCACGTCCGTGCAGCATCGACAGGATGGATGACTGGGTTGAAGGTGTCATAGTTTTGTCCAAGTCATGCTTAATTGGGAGGGGTCGGGCGGGTGCCGTTGCCCAGCACGGCCAGAGCGCCGCTGGTGATCTGTGAAATCGGATCGGATCCGCCACCGAATGTCGCCTGCGAGGCAGGCGCCGTCACTTCTGCGGGGTCGAAGCCCCGACGCGGGTCGACGGCGATCGGCGCCGTTGCCGGATCGTCGTTGCGCGAATAGCCCGCGTCCACCCGGGGTTGCAGAATCGCGTCGAGCCGATTCAGCGTTTCCTCCGGCACCCCGAGGTACTTGAAGCCCATCACCAGGGGAAGGTGCTGCTCGGGGATGAAATACGTCGTCGTCGTGCCGCCCCGGGAATTGGTTTCGGTCACGATGTTGCGTGCCGGAACCATCTTCGGGTTGGTGAAGGCCACCGCGGTGTGGCCGGTCGCCAAGCCGGCGATGGCATTGGCGAGCGCGAACAGGTTGTCCGGCCGGTCCGGCCAGTCGGCGATGCTGTCGTAGGCAGAGATGAACTGGTCGGTGTGGTACTGACTGTCCACCCGAGCCGGCACCGGATAGTCCATGAAGGGCACCACGGACCCAGGAGCGAAGTTCTGGGTCAGGAAGCTCTCGCTGAAGGGACTCTTCGCGATCGGGTCACCGAACGTCGCGAAGGTCAGCGACTCCGGCTCGGGTGCGGTCGGGTCTGTGGCCAGGGCATTCTTGACCGCGTTGAGGACCAGCGCGCCCTCGGACAACCCCATCGCCGTCCCGGGGCCGCCGCTGCGTATGGCGTTCTCGAGATTGGGTTCTCCGATATCGATCGATTCGCCGATGCTGGGACCGTCCAGACCCAGGCCGGGCAGGATCTTTTCTCCGATCGGACCGATGCCGGGGAAGAAGCGTTCCAGGGTGTGGCCCTGGACCTGACCGGCCGGATACCAGACGTTTTCCCGCTTCATGTTCGGGAACCAGTCCTTGCCGGTCATCCGGATGTACTCGTCATAGGGGATACCGAGCACGTGAGCGCCGCCGAGCGCGTACGCGGTGCGATCCGGCGCTGAGGGGGCGGCCTTGACCGTGCCGTCCGGTGCGATCCCGGGAATGGGAGGGCCGGGAACCTGCGGGTCATCGGCGACCGCGGAAGGGATGCCGAAACATCCTGTTACGCAGGCAACTACCAGCACTGCTGTTCCTGCGAGGAGGTTTCTCATCCGTGCTCCTGACTCAACTTCAATTTCAGTCTCACATACATAACGAGTGCTTGCTAACCTGCCGGCGCGGCGGCCGAGGGCTTCGCGGACGATGTCTGCCGCGCGTTGACCTGCGAAGGCCACCAGTTCGCCTTGCCGACCAATGCCGCGATGGCAGGCACCGTGATGGTCCGGACCACGAAGGTGTCCAGCAGAATTCCCACACCGATCACGAAGCCACCCTGGACCACGATTCCGATGCTAGAGAACAGCAGACCGCCCACCGACGCAGCGAAGATCAGTCCGGCGGCGGTGATGACGCCGCCCGTGGAGTTCAGGGCGCGGATGATGCCGTAGCGCACACTGCTCGCCGACTCGTCACGCATTCGTGACACGAAGAGCATGTTGTAGTCGGCACCGACCGCGACCAGCACCACAAAGGCCAGTGGCGGCACGGTCCAATGCAACTGCTCTCCGAGCAGATACTGGAATGTCAGTACTCCGATGCCGATCGCCGCGAAGTACGACAACACCACCGAACCAACCAGGTACAGGGGTGCGACGATGGCGCGCAGCAACACCATCAGCGTCAACAGAACGACGATCAGTGTCGCGGCGATGATGAATTGGATGTCGTGCTGGTAGTAGTCGCGCGTGTCGCGCAGCGCGGTGGGGAACCCGCCCATCGAGATCGTCGCGTCGGCCAGTGTGGTGTTGGGTTGAGCGCCCT
Source organism: Mycobacteroides abscessus ATCC 19977 (assembly GCF_000069185.1). NCBI lineage: Bacteria > Bacillati > Actinomycetota > Actinomycetes > Mycobacteriales > Mycobacteriaceae > Mycobacteroides > Mycobacteroides abscessus. The sequence goes on from NC_010397.1 coordinate 930,945, forward strand.
TGGCGACATCACTGATCTGGTTGACCTGGTCCATCGCTTCGGGACTGAACGGGTTCAGCTTCGTCTGCACCAGGTACCGCACGGAGTGACCATCCGGTGAGATGAACGCCTTGGCGGCTCGCTGGAAGTCCGGATTGTTCAACACCTCGGCGGGAATGTTGAAGCCCGCCTGGGACGGGTCCGCCGCATTGGTCTTCATGGTCAGCAGGAAGTTCGATGCCTGGTTGAGCCCGTTGACGATCACCTTGATCTGCCCGACGAGCTGATCTACGCCGCCGGCCACTTGCTGACTGCCGCCGGCCAGGCGGTCGGCGCCCTGTCGCAACTGGTTGAGCCCGGCTTGCGGGCCACCGGGCTTGTCCAGGCCCATGGCATGCAGTCCGTTGACGACACTCAGTAGGGAGGCGTTGAGCTTGGTGACCGTGGTGGACAGCGTCGCCTTGTTGCCCGGGGAGTTGCCGAGCTGATGAGCGAGCCGTTCGATCTCATCGAGGCGACCGCTGTTGCGCTCGCCGACCAGCCGCTCGAACTGGCCGCGGGTGTTGCTGCATGAGGTGTCGGCATCGCAGATCGGATTGCCTTGCAGCGCCGCCAGAACGGGGTTGATCCAGCCGAACATGTCCTTCGCGGCGGAGAAGTTCCACCCCATGTCGTTGGCCAGCGCGTTGATTTCGTCGACGAGTTTGGCGGCGTTGTCCACGTTCCGTACCAGTTCGTCGCCGCCGGATTTCGTCTTCAACGAGTTCGACGCTTCGAGCAGGCTCTGCAGACCGGGGGTGATCTTGTTGAGCTGATTACGCAGATCGGTAAGGCTGCCGGCCAGGGTGTTGGCGCCTGAGGTGAGCCGGTTGAGGTCGCTGCTGCGCTGGTTGATCTGGTTGGAGCCGTCCGCCAGCCGGGTGCCCACGAGTCCGGCCTGATAGGTGGCCCTGAACTCGGGCGGCACCTCGCCGAGGGGGCGGGTGACACCACTGACCAGGCCGACGTCCGGTAGCTGCGCGATGCGAGAAGCCATCTGCTCCAAGTCGGCGAGAGCCTGCGGAGTGCGCAAGTCGCGTGGTGACTGAATGAGGATGTACTCGGGGATGGATTGGCTGAGCGGGAAGTGGCGTTCCAGCGCGGCGTAGCCCACCGAGCTCGGCGCCGACGGCGAGACGGCCTTGCGGTCGTCGTAGTTATAACGGGCGAGCAGGGCGCAGCTGCCCAGCAGCGCCAGCACCAGCACACTGGCCACCAGGTGAGGAATCGGCCGGCGGACGATCCGGATACCCGAGCGCCGCCAGAACTGGGCGGTCAGTTCGCGCCGTGGCTTGACCCACCCGCGGGGCCCGGCCAGCACCAGGATGGCGGGCAGCAGCGTCATCCCGGACAGGTATGCCACACCGATCCCGATCGCCGACGACACGCCGACCGTTTGGAAGACGCCCATCTTGGCGAAGCTCAACAGCAGGAAGGTGATGCCCACCGTGGTGGCAGAGGCGGTGATCACCTTGCCGATCGACATCATCGCGGCCCTGACGGCTTGGTCGTAGTTCTTACCCGACCGCAGGTAGTCGTGATAGCGGCTGATGAGGAAGACGGCATAGTCCGTGCCGGCGCCGGCCAGGATCGCGCTCAAGAACACGATGGACTGGTTCGAGACGCCCGCGCCGGTCAGCTGCGAATACGCCGCCACCACCGACTGTGCGATGACCAGAGATGAACCGATGGTCACCAACGGCAGCATCATCGTCAGTGCGCTGCGATAGACCAGCAGGAGCACCGCCAGCACCAGGACGGCGATCGCGATCTCGATCGGCAGCCGGTCTTGCTGGCCCGCGACGGTCAGGTCGGCCACGGTGGCCGCGGGCCCGGTGATGTGCACGGTGGTCGGACTGCCGTCGATGCTGTGCTGGATGAGGCTGGTAACCCGGTTGTACGACTCGAAGGCCTTGGGTGTGCCCAACTCACCGGCCAGACCGACCGGCAGCACCCAGGTCTTGTTGTCCTGACTCGTCAGGAACTTGCGCAACTCGGGAGTACCGATGAAGTCCTGCACCGACACGACGTTGGTCAGATCGTGTCGCAGTGCGTCGACCACCTTGCGGTAGCTGTCGGCATCGTCCTTGCCGAGTCCGTTCTCGTTGATGAATACGACCAGCAGAAGATCGTCATTACTGGATTCGTGGAACGCCTCGGTCATCTTCTTGGCCGTGACGCTTGACGGTGCGTCCGCCGGCAAGATTGCCAGCGGATGCTTCTCCGCCATCTCGGTCAGGGAGGGGAAGGTCAAGGGCAACGCGATGGCCAACGCGACCCAGGCGCCTATCACCACCCATGGCCATCGCACCACGAGATCGGCTAGCCGCCGCATAAATTCCTCACCCTCACTCTGATGTCGCCCAAGCTACGCGACGCGTCCCCAGTGCCCGGTGTCCGCGACGCGCGCGCACACCGACTTCATGGCCTCCATGTAGCGCAGGGCTGATTTCTCGGCGATCGGATTGTCGGGATGCATGATCGCCATCGCCGTGCCCTCGCCGTACCGGAATATGTAGATGGTCAGCTGGTAGGAGAACCGGCCGTCCGGGTAGATGCCGATGTTGTCGGCCAGGCCCAGCTCGCCCGCCGCGAGGATCGCGTTGAGCGGTGCGGCGCCGCCGTGGAAGAAGTTCGACACCGGAAAGTTCGGCTCCGGCCACTTGAGCCAGGGTGCCAGCTCCAGCACGCGGTAGTACGGCACCCGGGCCATGTCCAGGCTGGAATCGAAAGCGGTCTGGGCCGCGTAGGCGGCGTCGTTGAAAGAGGTTGCCGCGATCGGGACCGTGATCGGGATCAGCCCGGTAAACCAGCCCTGTGTCATGAAGTTGTCGCTAGCTGTGCGGGAGTCCCGCGGTGTCAGCCCGTAATACGTGACGGCTCCGGTGAATTCGTGTTCGACCAGCCCCAGGCAGGCGAAGAGCCCGCCGACAAACCGGGCACCGGCTGTCCCGCAGGCGGCGTCGAAGCGGTCCGTCTGTTCGGGGTTCAACAGCAGCAGTGAGGTCATGGTGCTGTTGGTGGCTTCCGCCGGGTTTCCGAGCGGAAGGGGAAACTCGGGGAAGGTGCCATTGTTGTTTTCGGCAAAGTCAATCCACGCCTGCACCCCCGGCGAGTCCAAGGTCAGCGCCGAGGTGAATTCGCGTTCGCGAGTACAGAAGTCGTCGAAGCTGCCGGCGTCCGGAAGGGTAAGTGCCGCACCGCCACTGCTCAACGCGGAGTACATCCCGTTGGCTTCCATCATCGTAGTGCCGATCAGGGTGGCATCCCCGTGTACGTGATCCATGGCAGCGAAGAACGTGAAGTGGTTCTCGCTCTGGATGATTCCAAAGGTGAAGCACCCCCACTCCAGCGGACTCGGTATGTCGATGACATGGCTACGTATCTCATCGACCGACATGTGCCCTTGCGTTACAGGGGCGAATTCGATGTCGGCCGGATCGCTGATCGAATGCCTGATGAACTCGCCGTCGTCGGTGCGCTCGAACCAGCTTCGGAAGGTGTCGTGCCGGCGCAGATACGCGTTGAGGGCGTGGTTCATGGCGGCGATATCGCAATTCCCAGGAACGTCACAGCTGGCTATGATCTGCCGGGAAAAATTCAGCCCGGCATTGTTGCGTTCGTAGTAATTACGAAGATGTTGAGTCTGCATGTAGCTGACCGGCACCGAACTCACAGGTGCCTGCCGGGCTTTTTCGGTGGCCGCGGGAGTGGGGTGCCAGGACGTTACCGTGCCCGCATTCAACGTCCATTCATCAAGTGCGCCAACCGTTATCGTGCCAATGCGCAAAACGCCGTCCCTCTCGCTCGGCCGGCCCCGTTCCGGCATCTCTCATCGCTGGCCCAACATACCCTCGGTTTGGTGGCGTGGTCGCCGGTCACACCGAAACCCGGAAACCCCATGCGCCACATCGCATACCGTTAATAACTAGAACTGACTGTCCTAGGAACTGTGAAGTTTGGGAACGACAGTGCGCACGATACTTGTTCGGCTAGAGTCGCGTTCGCACCCGTCGATGTCCCGAGTCACATTCTCGTCCCACGACGTCGAGGCCCACTCTCTCACCTGCCGACGCAAGGAGGCCACAATATGGATTCCGCTGAAAATCCGATCGAGTCAACCCCACGCTTTGCCATCATCGGTTACGCAGCGCGTTTTCCCGGGGCCGCAGACGCGGAAGAATTCTGGGATGTGTTGCGGGAAGGCCGCGATGCGATATCCGAGGTGCCCGCCGATCGGTGGGACGCCGAGGAGTTCTTCGACCCGGAACCCGGTGCTCCCGGAAAAGTCGTGACCCGGCGCGCGGGCTTCGTCGAAGATGTGACGGGATTTGACGCGCCCTTCTTCGGTATGTCGACGCGCGAGGTCAGATTGATGGACCCGCAGCACCGACTTTTGCTGGAGACGGCGTGGCGCGCGGTGGAGCATTCCGGCATTGCCCCAACGGATTTGGCTGAGACTAATAGCGGCGTATTCGTCGGCCTGGCCACTCATGATTACCTGGGGATGGCGTCCGACGAACTGACGTTCCCTGAGATCGAGGCCTATATGGCCATCGGCACCTCCAACGCCGCCGCGGCCGGCCGGATCAGCTACCGCCTGGGACTGCAAGGTCCCTCCGTTGCCGTCGACACTGCGTGCAGTTCGTCGCTGGTAGCAATTCACCAAGCGTGCCAAGCACTTCAACTGGGGGAGTGCGATCTCGCGCTGGCAGGTGGCGCCAATGTGCTGCTGACGCCGGCCACCATGATCACCTTCTCGCACGCCCATATGCTCGCGCCCGACGGCAAGTGCAAGACCTTCGACGCGGCTGCGGACGGCTACGTGCGCGGCGAGGGTTCCGGTGTCATCGTCATCAAGCGCCTTGAGGATGCGATCCGTGACGGCGACAGGATCCGGGCCGTCATTCGCGGCAGCGCGATTAACCAGGACGGCGCATCGGGCGGGTTGACGGTACCCAATGGCGTTGCTCAGCAGCGTGTTATCGCCGATGCGCTCAAGCGCGCGGGTGTCGCGCCCAGCGAGGTCGGATATCTGGAGGCGCACGGTACCGGCACGTCGCTGGGCGATCCGATCGAGGCGCAGGCCGCGGGTGCGGCGTACGGCATCGGCCGGGAAACCAACGATCCACTGTTGATCGGATCGGCGAAGACGAACATCGGGCACCTGGAGGCGGCCGCGGGTATCGCGGGTGTCATCAAGGTCATCCTGTCGCTCGAGAACGAGCTGTTGCCGCAGCACCGCAATTTTCAGAACCCGTCGCCGCACATTCCCTGGGACAGGCTTCCGGTGGAGGTCGTCAGGGAGGCCCGGCCGTGGGGCCGCAATGGGCGGCCCCGTATCGCGGGCGTCAGCTCGTTTGGATTCGCCGGAACCAATGCGCATGTGATCCTCGAGGAAGCTCCGGTCGTGTCGCGGGACGCGGTCGAGCCTCCCGCCCCCGCCGGAGGTCGGAAGTTCAGCATTCTGCCGCTCTCTGCGCGTACGCCCGCTGCGTTGGCGCAGCTCGCCGATAAGTACCGCGCCTGGTTGAACGCGCACCCGGAGGCCGCCCTGGCCGACCTGTGCTTCACCGCGGGCGTGGGACGGGCGCACCTGGAGCACCGCGCCGCGTTGGTCGTCAACACGCGGGAAGCGGCCGTCGAGTTGTTGAGCGCCGTCGCGGACGATCGCCCCGCACCCGGTTTGGGGCGTGGGGAGTCGCACGACACGCCCAAGACGGCGTGGCTGTTCACCGGCCAGGGCAGTCAGTACCCCGGCATGGCCCGGGAGTTGTTCGAGACCGAGCCGGTGTTTGCCGATACTCTGAATCGCTGCGCCGCGGCGGTCGCTGACGTTCTCGAGAAGCCGTTGCTGGATGTCATTTTCGATGTGGACGGACCCGAGGCCGAGGAGACGCTGCGGCAGACCTCCTACGCCCAGCCCGCCCTGTTCGCCGTGGAGATGGGTCTGGCCCGGCTCTGGCAGTCATGGGGTTTCGAGCCGGATGTGGTGCTCGGACACAGCGTCGGCCAGTATTCGGCCGCGTGTGTCGCGGAGGTGTTCAGCCTCGAAGATGGCGCACGATTGATCGCCGAGCGCGGCCGGCTGTTCAGCAGCCTGCCGGCCGGCGGCCGGATGGCCGCGGTGTTCACCGACGCTGAGCGGGCGGAGCGTCTGACCGACGAATTCCCCAGCCTGTCGGTAGCGGCCTATAACGGGGCTAACACCGTATTGTCAGGCCCCGCACAGGATTTGGAGAAGGCCATCGCCGCCCTGGTGGCCGATGGTGTTCGTTGCGACTTCCTGGAGACTTCTCACGCGTTCCACTCGGCGTTGCTCGACCCAATCCTTGACGAGTTCGAGGCCTACGCGAATCAGTTCAACTACAAGACGCCGCAACGGATTTTGATCGACAACCGGACCGGTACCGCGCTGGGCAGGAGCGTGAAACTCGACGGCGCCTACTGGCGTCGCCACGCCCGGCAGCCGGTGGAATTCGCCAAGAGTGTGCGCACGCTTGCCGATATGAACTGCAAGGTGCTGCTCGAGATCGGCCCGCAGCCGGTGCTCACCGCCGCGGCTCTGCGGGCTTGGCCGGATCCCGCCACCGCGCCGCGTGCGATCGCGTCCCTGCGCAGAAACACCGCGGATCACCGCCAGATCACCGAGGCGGCCGCCGACGCGTATGTGCTGGGCCACCTGCCCGACTTCGGTGCGTTCCAGCATGCGCCCGCGCGTAAGCTGGACCTACCCACGTACCCCTTCGAGCGTCGTCAGTACTGGTTCAGCGACAAGCGTGACGGGGACAACCGTGACGCCGGGAACCGGCAGCAGAACAATGGTGGACCACGCACCGAGGCCGTTCGTCTGCTCGAGGACGGCAAGATCGAGGAACTCGCGAATCTGCTCGGCGGCGTCGATGGCGACCAGCAGACCCTGAATGTGCTGACAAAGCTTGCGGCGCAGCACAATCTGCAGCGCACAACACAGACCATCGCGGATGACCGCTACCAATTCCGTTGGGAAAAGTCGCCGACCCCGTTGTCGGGCTCGCAAGCGGCGGGCGGCGTTACCTGGCTGCTGGTGGCTGACGCGGCGGGAGCGGCCCAGCCGTTGCTCGACGTGTTGACCGCACGCGGACAGCAGCATCGGGTGCTTGCGCTACCGGTGTCGGATGCCGACGAGGCAGAGCTCGTGGAGGCGCTGCGATCGGCGGCGGACGAGGACTCGGCGCTGCGTATCGTGCATGTCGCGGCCCTCGCGGGCCAGGGCAGCTCATCGGCACAGTCGTTGCTGCGGATCCAGCACCAGGTTCTGGGCGGAACACGCCGACTGTTCCGCGCGGCGGCCGCAGCTGAGCTGCGTGCTCCCATCTGGATAGTCACCCGAGGCGCACAGCACGTCATCGAGGGCGACACCGTCGCGCCCGAGCAGAGTGCCCTGTGGGGGTTCGGCCGCGCCGCGGCGTTGGAGCTTCCGCAGGTATGGGGCGGCCTTGCCGACCTGTCCGATGCCGGTACCGACGAATGGGCGCAGTTCATCGGCCGGGTCTCCGTATCGGGAGAGGCGTCCACCAGGGAAGACCAGCTCGCGTTGCGCGGTCAGGCAGTCCACGTCCCCCGGTTGGTGCGCAGGGAGGAACTACCGAGCGGAAAGCCACTGGAAGTCCGCAGTGACGCAACCTATTTGGTGACCGGTGGACTGGGCTCCATCGGACTGGAGATCGCGGGGTATCTGGCCGGCCGCGGTGCCAAGCATCTGGTCCTGACGAGTCGGCGCGAACCCGGTGAGGCGGCACGGCAGCGCATCGATGCGCTGGCAGCGCAGGGTTGCGAAGTGCGCGCGGTCACCGCCGACGTCGCCGACGGCCATGACGTGGCCCGCTTGCTGGCGGGAATTCAGGCAGAGCTGCCGCCGTTGGCGGGCATCGTCCATGCCGCCGGCGAGATCGGCACCACGCCACTGAGCGACCTAGAGGATGCCGAGGTAGATCGCGTCTTCGCCGGTAAGGTTTGGGGCGCATGGCATTTGAGCGAGGCTGCCGCTGGGCTGAAGCTCGACTTCTTCATCAACACCTCGTCCATTGCCGCGGTATGGGGTGGCTATGGACAGACTGCTTACAGCGCGGCGAACGCCTTTCTCGACGGGCTCGCCTGGCGGCTGCGTGAGCAGGGCATCGCCGGAACCAGCGTCAATTTCGGTCCCTGGTCTGCGGGCATGGCTGACGCGGAATCCCGTGCGCGACTGGAGCAGCGCGGCATCAAGACCTTGTCGCCCACCGACGCACTGGCCGGCCTGGCCGATGTGGTGGCGGCTTCCGGTTCGAACGCCGTACAGGGCGTCATCGCTCGCATCGACTGGGCCCGCTTCCTGCCGCTCTATCAACAGGCGGGCAAGCGAGGATTCCTGGCGGAGCTGGATCGTGAGGTGCCGTCACACCTGGCGGGGGTGGCGGGTGCACAGTCGGGCAGCACGCAGCTCGTCGAGAGGCTTGCGAACGCTCCTGTGCAGCAGCGCAAGAAGCTGCTCACCGATTACCTGCGAGACGCGGTGGCCGAGGTGACGCGCGTTGACGTCTCGGAAATCCGTGAGGACGCGGGATTCTTCGACCTCGGCATGGATTCCCTGATGGCGGTCGAATTGCGGCGCCGCATGGAACAGGGTGTGGGTAAGGAGATTCCGGTCACCTTGGTGATGGATCATCCCCGCATCTCCGATGTCGCCGATTACCTGCTCGGTGATGTGCTCGGTCTGGCCGAGCAAGCCAAGCCGGCGGCGCAACTGGCTTCGGCCGTCACGGGTCGCACCGACGAACCGATCGCGATTGTCGCGGTCTCTTGCCGCTTCCCGGGTGCACCTGATCCGGAGGCCTTCTGGGATGTGCTGTCCGGCGGCGTGGATGCGATCCGGGAAGTGCCCGAAGACCGCTTCGATATCGACGAGTTCTACGACCCGGATCCAGAGGTCGCGGGCAAGACGTACACGCGTTTCGGCGGATTCCTGGACGGCATCGATGGATTCGATCCCGAGTTCTTCGGTATCTCCCCGCGTGAGGCCGTCTGGATCGAGCCACAGCAGCGGCTGATGCTCGAAACCGTGTGGGAGGGTCTGGAGAGAGCCGGATACTCGCCAGCTGCGTTGCGCGGCAGCCGAACCGGAATCTTTGCGGGCGTCGGTGCCAACGAGTACGCACACCTGCTGTCGTCGGAGTCGATCGACAAGATCGAGCCGTACTTCATCACCGGTAACGCCCTCAACGCGATCTCCGGCCGCGTCGCCTTCGCATTGGGTTTCGAAGGTCCGGCGGTTGCGGTCGACACCGCCTGCAGTTCGGCGCTGGTGGCGGTCCATCAGGCCGTCCAGGCCCTGCACTCCGGCGACTGCGACTTGGCGCTGGCCGGTGGAGTGAACGTGCTGCTGAGCCCGGTGACGGTCATCGCGGCCTCGCGCGCCAGGATGTTGTCACCCGTCGGGCGATGCAAGACCTTCGACGCCTCCGCCGACGGTTACGTACGCAGTGAGGGCTGCGGCATCCTGGTGCTCAAGAGGTTGAGCGACGCCGAACGTGACGGAGACCGGGTGCTCGCCGTGATTCCCGGGAGTGCGGTGAATCAGGACGGTGCCTCCAGTGGTCTGACCGTCCCCAACGGCGGTGCGCAGCAGCGGCTCATCGGCAGCGTGCTGGCGCGCGCCGGTCTGGTCGGGGGCGATGTCGACTACCTGGAAGCGCATGGCACCGGTACCCCGCTGGGCGACCCGATCGAGGTGCAGGCGGCCGCCGCGGCCTATGGCGGTTCGCGTGACGCGGATCGGCCGCTGCTGATGGGTTCGGTCAAGTCGAACATCGGGCATACCGAATCTGCCTCGGGGGCAGCGGGTCTGATCAAGGTCGTGTTGTCGTTGCAGAACGGCGTGTTGCCGCAGAGCCTGCACTTCGACAACCCGTCGCCGCACATTCCATGGGAGTCACTGCCGGTGCGGGTGGTCGACAAGGCGATTCCGTGGCAGGCGAACGGTCGCCCGCGCCGCGCCGGAGTGAGCTCCTTTGGCTTCACCGGAACCAACGCGCACGTGCTGATCGAGGAGGCACCCCAGCCGCAGGCAACGCCGGATGAGGATGACGCATCGACGCCGCAGTCCGCTCCGGTGAGTGTGCTGCCGCTGTCCGCGCGGTCACCGGAGGCGCTGGCCGCGGTGGCGCAGCGGTACGAGTCCTGGCTGGCGGCGCACCCGGATGTCGACCTCGAGGATGTATGCCTTACCGCCGGGCGCGGTCGGTCGCACTTCGAGCATCGGGCCGCACTGGTCGTGGATTCAATCCAGACCGCACGTGAGGGCCTGCTCGAGCTGGCGCAGAACCGTCTGCGTCCCGGAGTTGTGCGTGGCGAACACACCAACCACCCGACGACGGCGTGGCTGTTCACCGGGCAGGGTAGCCAGTATCCGGGCATGGCACGTGAACTGTTCGACGCGGAGCCGGTATTCGCCGAGACGGTGACGCGGTGCGCGGAGGCGGTCAAGGACATCGTGACGCGGCCGCTACTGGAGGTGATGTTCGCAACCGATCGCGAAACCGGAGGCAAGGCTGGAGAAGCCTTGCGGCACACCTCATTCGCGCAGCCTGCGCTCTTCGCCGTCGAAATGGGTCTGGCGCGACTGTGGCAGTCATGGGGAATCGAGCCCGATGTGGTGCTGGGGCATAGCGTCGGTCAGTATGCGGCCGCCTGCGTGGCGGGGGTGTTCAGCATCGAGGACGGGGCGCGACTGATCGCCGAGCGCGGCCGGCTGTTCGGCGGTCTGCCCGCGGGTGGCCGCATGGTGGCCGTCTTCAGCGACGCCAAGCACGTCGAGCAGATCGCCGGTGAGTTCCCGCGGGTGTCGGTGGGTGCCTACAACGGGCCCAACACCGTGCTTTCGGGGCCGGGCGAGGATCTGGAGCAGGCGGTCGCCCGATTCCAGGAAGAGGGAATCCGCTGCACCTGGCTAGAGACCAGCCATGCCTTCCATTCGGAGTTGCTGGACCCGATCCTCGATGAATTCGAGTCGTACGCGGCACAGGTGCAGTTCGCGGCGCCGACGCTGCCGCTGGTCTGCAACCGCACGGGTGCCGTACTGACGGCGCAGACCCCGATCGACGGCCAGTACTGGCGGCGGCACTCCCGTCAGCCGGTGCAGTTCGCGGAGAGCGTGCGCACGGTGGCTGCGTTGGGGTGCTCGGTGTTGATGGAGATCGGCCCGCAGCCGGTGCTGACGGGCGCCGCCGTGCAGGTCTGGCCCGAGCATCTGGCACCGCCCCGGGCGATCGTCTCGCTGCGCAAGGGTGTTGAGGACAGGCGTCAGATCGCCGACGCTCTCGCCTCGGCCTACGTCAGCGGTCATCGGCCCAATTTCGCCGCGCTGCAACGCCACCCACGCCGAACGGTCGAGTTGCCGACGTATCCGTTCCAGCGCCGCCGCTTCTGGCCGAAGTCGTCCGGTACTGCCATCGAGGGCGGCGGCGGTTTGCCCTCGGGCATTCTGGGCAGGGGCGAGGATCTCGCCTCCGGCGATTCGGTGTACATCAGCCGGTTGTCGGTGCGCTCGCAGCCATGGCTGTCCGATCACGTCATCTACGGCACCGTCGTCGTTCCGGGTGCGACCTACGCCGCGATGGCCCTGGCTGCCGTCGGCACTCCCGCACGGGCTAAGGATGTGTTCTTCTACGAGCCGATCATCTTGCCGGAGAAGAGCTCTCGGGAGGTACAGCTGACGCTGCATCCGCTGGAGGACGGCAGTGGTTCGAAGTTCCAGGTGCACAGCCGTCCCTACGGTGAACGCGACGTCGACTGGTCGTTGAACGCCGAAGGCACGGTGGTCACCGGTATCGGGGACGACGCCGAGCCGGCACCGGAGGCTGCTGAGCCTGCCGAGCCGGTCGATGCCGCCATCGAACGGATGGAGCGCATGCGTCCTATGGAGCTCTTCGAGATCTTCGCCGATCTGGAATTGGCCTGGGGCCCAACCTGGTCCGGCTCTCTGAAGTCGTTGTGGCTCGGCGAGGGTGAGGCCATCGGCGACGTCCTCGTGGGCGAAGAGCTGGCCGAGCAGCTGGGCACCGAGCCGATGCACCCGGTCCTGATGGACCTGTGCACCGGTGTCGCCTTCCCGGCGTTCCCCGCCCTGCTCGCTGCCGAGCAGGGCGTCAACGACCTGTTCCTGCCGCTGCGGTACGGACAGGTGACGTTGAAGGAGAAGATGCCCCGGCGCTTCTACTGCCGTGCGCGCTGGCATGAGAGCCCGCTGGATAGCGAGACGCAGGTCTTCGATCTCGACTACCTGGATCGGGATGGCCGTCACCTGGGCGGGATTCGTGAGTTCACCGTCAAACGTGCACCGCGCGAGGCACTGCTGCGCGGGCTCGGGGGTGACGCCACCCGGCTGCTGTACACCCTTGGCTGGCACGAGGTTGCGGTGCCGCCGGTCGCGGGTGAGGGCGAGGAGTCGGCGGCATCGATTGGCACCTGGTTGATCGCGGGATTCGATGAGCTCGCCGCCAAGGTGCCGGGCTGCATCCCGCTGAATCGCGAAACGGATCCGGAACTGTTGGGCGAGGTGCTGGTGGCGGCCAAGGAGCGCGGCGTGCCGTTCTCCGGAGTCGTCTGGCGCGCTGCCGGACCGGGCGCGACGGAGTCGACCACCGAGAGCGCCGCACGTCTCGAGGGCGAGATCGCCCACCTGCTCAGCGCCGTGCACACGGTGCAGAACAGTGCCCAGAACGGCGTGAAACTCCCTGGCGGGCTGTGGATCGTCACCGAGCGTGCGGTGGCCACCGAGTCCGGCGAGCCGGTGGACCCGGTGCAGGCAGCGCTCTGGGGATTCGGGCGTACCACGATCAACGAGGAACCGGCGCTACGCGCCAAGCTCGTCGACGGCGACGGGTCGCCGGAGGCCGTGCAGGCGCTGGCGAGGCTGTTGGTCACCCCGGTGGATGAGCCGGAAATCGCGGTGCGGCAAGGTAAATTGCTGGCTTCCCGGTTGTTGCCGTGGTCGCGCACCGGGCATCTGACGGTGCCGCGCGGCAGCGACTACGTCTTGGCGCCCACCGAGCGTGGCGCCATCGACAACCTGCGGATCACCGAGAAGGAGGTGCCGGCGCCGGACGAGGGTTACGTGCAGGTGCGGGTGGAGGCCGCGGGTCTCAACTTCCGCGACGTGCTCAACGTGCTGGGGCTGTATCCGGGTGATCCGGGACCGATCGGCGGTGACTTCGCCGGCATCGTCACGCAATTGGGTGAAGGTGTCACCGGAGTGGAGGTGGGCCAGCGGGTCTACGGCTCCATGCAGGGCGCCTTTGGCAGCCGTTTCAACGTGCCGGCTCAGTTCCTGGCGCCGATTCCGGACGGGATCAGTGGGGTCGAGGCCGCCACGATTCCCGCTGCCGCGCTCACGGTGCGACTGTCGTTCGACTGGGCGCAGCTCAAGCCGGGTGACAAGGTGCTGATTCACGCCGCCAGTGGCGGTGTCGGGCTGGCGGCCATTCAGATGGCCCAGCAGTTCGGGGCCGAGGTGTTCGCCACGGCCAGCACCTTCAAGCGGGCGACACTGCGCAAGCTCGGCGTGAAGTATGTGTACGACTCGCGTACAACCGATTTCGCCGATCAGATCCTGGCAGACACCGACGGCGCGGGTGTGGATGTGGTGCTCAACAGCCTCACCAGCGAGGGCTTCATCGAGGCGACCCTGCGCGCCACCGCCAAGAACGGCCGCTTCGCCGAGATCGCCAAGCGCGATATTTGGACCACGGAGCAGATGGCGCAGTCCCGGCCCGACATCGCCTACGAGATTGTCGCGTTGGACACGGTGATGTTCCAAGAGCCGGACCGCATCCGGGTCTTGCTCACCGAGGTCTCCGAGGGATTGGCCAAGGGAGAGTGGACGCCGCTGCCCGCCGAGATCTACCCGCTGACGGAGGCCAGGACGGCGTTCCGCCGCATGCAGCAGGCCCGGCATATCGGCAAGATCGTGTGCCAGATGCCGAATCCGCTGGCACCGCGGCCGGATCGGACCTATCTGATCACCGGTGGCCTCGGCGCGATCGGTCTGCACACCGCGGCCTACCTGGCTCAGCTGGGTGCCGGGGACATCGTGTTGACCAGCCGTCGTGCGCCCGACACCGATGCGCAACGCGTGATCGGGGAGATCACCGAGCGCTCCAAGACGCGCATCCACGTGTTCACCGCCGATGTCGGCGCGGAGTCCGAGGTCGCGGGGCTCCTGGAGCGGATCCGTGCGGAACTGCCTCCGCTGGCGGGCGTGGCACATCTGGCCGGTGTGCTCGACGATGCGCTGCTCGGTCAGCAGAGTGTGGAACGGTTCCGGACAACGTTGGCGCCCAAGGCCTTCGGGGCCGAGTATCTGGACAGGTTGACCAAGGGTGACGATTTGGACTTCTTCATCGTGTCGTCCTCGGTGTCCAGCCTGTTCGGTTCGCCCGGCCAGTCCAACTACGCGACGGCCAATGCGTTGCTCGATGGTTTGATCGCGCAGCGTAGGGCGCAGGGTCTGCCGGCCACGGGTATCAACTTCGGTCCGTGGGGTCAGGGCGGCATGGCGTCGTCGGAGGCGGCGACCGCGAACATCAGTGCCCAGGGCCTGATTCCGCTGGATCCCTCGGCGGCGCTCGCGGCGCTGGCCGAGGTGGTGGCCAATGGCACCGGACAGGCGACCATCCTGAAGGCGAATTGGCAGCGTGCCGCCAAGGTGCTGGGCAGCTCTCGGCCACCGATCCTGGATCTGGTGTTGCCCAGTGCCGTCGGTGAGGTGACCGGTGACAGTGAGCTGCTCAAGCAGCTCATGGAGATTCCGGTGCCGCAGCGGGCGGGCTTCGTGACCGAGTTCCTGCAGCGTGAGGTGCAGAACTTCCTGCGCCTGGCGCAGCCGCCGGCCGCCACCAGCCGCTTCCTGGACCTGGGCACGGACTCGTTGATGGCGATCGAGCTGCGCAACCGTCTGCACAGCCAGTTCGGCGGCAAGTTCACGATCAACGCGACGGCGGTGTTCGATTACCCGACCATCGGTGGGCTCGCCGAGTACCTCGTGGGCCAGCTGCCGGACGCGGACGCGGAATCGGCTGAGGCGCCACCCGCTGTGGAGTCCGCCGAGGCCGAGTCCGGCGCGGGTCCCGCGGCAGCATCTGACGCAGTATCCGAGCTGAAGGAGTGAACCGGCGGCGTCCCGGGTAAGTTAGCTACCCGGGACGCCGCGGCGTCCGACAGCCGGTAATGAATGGAGCGGGTGCGGTCTGAGACGTTTTTTCGCAGACATCACGCCGCTGCGCAATACCGATTTCCGGCGCCTGTGGCTGGCCGGAGTGGTCACCGTTATCGGGGCGGGACTGACGCTGTTCGCGGTCCCGGTGCAGATCTACGCGCTCACCCAGAGCTCGGCGTATGTCGGGCTGACAGGTGTTTTCGGCCTGGTGCCACTGGTGGTGTTCGGTCTGTGGGGTGGCGCGCTGGCCGACCGCATGGACCGGCGAACGCTGCTGATCATCACCGCGACCGGACTGGCTGCCTCGTCGGTGCTGCTGTGGCTGCAGGCCGCATTGTCCGTCGACAACGTGTGGGTGGTGCTGTGCCTGCTCTCGGTGCAGCAGGGGTTTTTTGCGGTCAACTCGCCCACCCGCGCGGCGGCCATTCCGCGGATGCTTCCCCTGGAGCAGTTGCCGGCCGCCAATGCGCTCAACATGACGGTTCAGCAGTTCGGGTTCATCGCCGGGCCGTTGCTGGCGGGTGTGCTGCTCAAATGGGTGGATCTATCCACGCTGTACCTGATCGATGCGATCGCGTGCGTGGCGCCGATCTGGGCGACCGTACGGCTGCACACGATGCCACCGACCGGAGCATCGAAGGATCTACGGGCCAACGGCTCCGGTCTTCAGGACGTGCTGGACGGATTTCGGTATCTGGCCGGGCACAAGATTGTGCTGATGTCGTTTGTGGTGGACCTCGTCGCCATGATCTTCGGGATGCCGCGCATCCTGTTCCCGCAGATCGCGCACGAGGGATTCGGCGACCCCGCCGACGGTGGCACCGTGATCGCGCTGTTGTCTGCCGCGATATCGGTGGGTGCGGTCATCGGCGGGGTGTTTTCCGGGTGGTTCCAGCGGATCGATCGCCAGGGCTTGGCGGTGGTGGTGAGCATTGTGGTGTGGGGTCTGGCGATGGTGGGATTCGGTCTCACCGCGCACGCACCGCTGCTATGGCTGGCACTGCTCTTCCTGGTGATCGGCGGCATCGCGGACATGGTGTCGGCGGCCTTCCGCACCACGATCCTGCAGTCGGTCGCCACCGACGATGTGCGAGGCCGGCTGCAGGGCGTGTTCACGGTGGTGGTCGCCGGGGGACCGCGCGTTGCGGACTTCGCGCACGGTGCGGCCGCCGCTGCGGTGGGTACCACCGCCGCGGCTGCCGGCGGCGGCGCCCTTGTGGTGGTGGGAGTGATCGTCGCGGCATTGTTGGTGCCGGTGTTCGTGCGGTTCCGGACTTCCACTGAAGCCCAGCTCGACCCGCAATAGATTCACCGTATGGCAACGCTGACGACCGGGGATCTCCGGAGGTTCTCGCGGGAGAAGCAGTTGGAGTTCGGTCGTGGACTGCGCGATGGCATGCCGCGGCGGCGCCTCGCGGAGCTCTCGGGTGAGCCGCGGCGAGATCCGATCGCCGAGCTTGCCGCACAGAACAAATCCAGGATCCCGTCCCTTGTCCCGGTACGCCGGGAGCGCATGTCGGAGTCGCCGTTCGCCTTCTACCGTGGGGCGGCCGCGGTGATGGCGGCAGATCTTGCCGGCACCGCCACGACCGGGGTCCTGATTCAGATCTGCGGCGACGCTCATCTCTCCAATTTCGGCCTCTTCGCCTCACGTGAGCGCGCATTGTTGTTCGACGTCAACGATTTTGATGAAACCGCGGTGGGGCCGTGGGAATGGGATGTCAAGCGTCTGGTCACCAGCATGGCGATCCTCGGCCACGATTTCGGGATGTCCGACGACGACGTGCGGCAGACGGCCACCAAGACGGCGGCCGCGTACCGCACCCGGATCAACGAGCTGGCCCAGATGTCTGCCCTGGAGCGCTTCTATCTCAAGACCACGGCACTCGAGGTGCTGGATCTGGTTTCCCGGCTCTCCAAGAGCGCCTCCAAATTGGCCACCGAGACGGTCTCGAAGGCCTCCAGGAACACTTCGCATCGGGCGTTACGCAAGCTCACCACCACCACTGTCGACGGTCACTACCGAATCGTGGAGCAGCAGGACATCGCGGTCCGCGTCCCGGAGATTGGCCTGTCCGAGGCGGCCGCGATGGTCGACGAGTACTTCGGCTCGGTGCCCGAGGATGTGGTCGCCCTGCTGGCCTGTCACCAGTTCCAGGACGCCGTGGTGCGGGTGGTCGGTGTCGGCAGCGTGGGCACGCGCTGCTATCTGGCGCTGCTCACCGATGCCGACGGTTCGCCGTTGTTCCTGCAGATGAAGGAGGCGTCCGCGTCGGTCGTCGAGGCGTATTTCCCCCAGGAACTGCGCTGGGAGCACGGGCGCCGGGTGGTGGCGGGCCAGCGCATCATGCAAGCCAGCGGTGACCCCTTCCTCGGGTACGTGACGTCCACCCGGCGAGGCAGCTTCTACGTCCGGCAGTTCCGGGACATGAAGGGCTCGGTGGACATCACCAGCCTCACCAATCCCGATGACCTGGCTCTCTACGGGTCACTCTGTGCCATCGCGCTTGCCCGTGCCCACGCCCAGTCAGGTGTTCCGGGTGTGATCGCGGGTTACCTGGGAGGTGGAACGGATCCCAACGCCGCCGACACCGCGTTCGCCGATTTCGCCGAGGCCTATTCGCGGCGCAATCGCGAGGACCATCAGCGGCTACTCGCGGCCACCGACGAGGAATGGCTGCCGACATCCTCCTGATGTCCTAATTTGTGGGGTACCCGACCTGGACGTCATTGCCCAGGTGGCGAACACTGACAGACATGCGGCGTTCGGTGGTGATTCTGGGGTTCCCCGGGGTTCAGGCTCTGGACCTCGTGGGCCCATACGAGGTGTTCGCGACCGCCTCGCGCCATATGACCGGCACTACGCCGGGCTATGACGTGAAGCTGGTCTCGGCCGACGGGGCGCCGGTGTCCACGGGCTCGGGCATGGAGTTGGTCACCCAGCCCTTGCCGGACCCCGAACCGGGCTGCGACACGTTGCTCCTGCCCGGCGGAATCGGGGTTTCCGCGGTCCAGCGCGACGCCGCGCTCATGTCATGGGTCCGGGCCGCGGCGCGCGGCGCCCGGCGCGTGGTCAGCGTGTGCAACGGTGCGTTCCTGGCCGCGGAGGCGGGCCTGCTGGACGGATGCCGGGCCACCACCCACTGGGCGATCGCCGGACAGCTTGCCAGCGAGTTCCCCAGCGTCACAGTCGATCCCGATCCGATCTTCATCCGCAGTTCGGACAAGACGTGGACGGCGGCCGGGGTGACCGCGGGGATCGACCTGGCGCTGGCTCTTGTCGAAGAAGATCACGGTGCGGAGGTGGCCCAGGCGGTCGCGCGCTGGCTCGTGCTGTACCTGCGCCGGCCCGGTGGGCAGTCTCAATTCGCGGCACCGGTATGGATGCCGCGGGCCAAGAGAATGCCGATCCGGGACGTGCAGGAGGCCATCGAGGCCGAGCCCAGCGGATCGCACCGGGTGCCGGAGCTGGCCCGGCTGGCCGCGATGAGCCCACGGCATTTCACGCGGGTGTTCACCGCGGAAGTGGGCGAGGCGCCGTCGGCGTACGTGGAGCGCATCCGGTCCGAGGCCGCGCGCCGTCAGCTCGAGGAGACCGACGACACCATGGTGGTCATCGCGGGCCGCTGCGGCTTTGGATCGGCGGAATCCTTGCGCCGCAACTTCGTTCGGCGCATGGGTGTATCGCCCGATCAATACCGCAAAACTTTCCAACGAACCGACAGGAGTTCCGTATGACTTCCGCTGCGACACAGATCGCGATTGTGTTGTATCCCGATTTCACCGCGCTGGATTTCATCGGACCATACGAGGTGTTGCGCTTCATCCCCGACACCGAGGTTCGATTCGTATGGCATGAGCCCGGACCCGTCACCGCCGATTCCGGTGTGCTGGTCATCGGTGCCACCCACTCCTTCGGCGAGACTCCCGCGCCCGACGTCGTGCTGGTACCGGGCGGCCCGGGAACAACGATGGCCGCGCGTGACGACAAACTGCTGGACTGGTTGCGCCGGGTGCATCCCGCGGCTGCCTGGACCACGTCGGTGTGTAGCGGTTCGCTGGTACTGGCCGCGGCCGGTCTGCTGGAAGGGCAACGGGCCACCTCGCATTGGTCGACACTGCCACTGCTGAAGCCGTTCGGGGTGACCCCGGTCGGCGATGAGCGCATCGTGCGTACCGGCCACGCGGGTCTGGTGACCGCGGCGGGTGTGTCAGCCGGCATCGATCTGGGGTTGTGGCTGGCGGGCCAGATCGCCGGGGAGGAGCGGGCCAAGGCCATCCAGTTGAGCATCGAATACGACCCGCAACCGCCGTTCGATTCCGGGCACATGTCCAAGGCCAGCGCAGCCACCAAGGCCACCGCGACGGCAGGACTGGCCAAGGACACTTTCAAACCGTCGGTTATGGCGGCGGGAGCAAAGCTGTTATGGGACGGTGCGCTGGCGACGGCGCGCAGAAGGGGGGACCGGCGCCGGTCGTTCGGCAGCCGCCTGGACCCCCGAGCCCGACCCTGACCAGGCGGCCCGGAGGCGGAGCGACTACCTTCTTCTCTAGCCCGCTCAACCTCAGAAGGGATGCCTGTGGCCGACAACAATGATTTCGCTACTCTCCAGTACCCCGGAGGCGAAACCAAGCTGGATATCGTCCGCGCGACCGAAGGTGCCGATGGGTTCGCGCTGGGCAAGCTGCTGGCTGACACGGGCTACACCACGTTCGATGCGGGTTTCGTCAACACCGCATCGACGAAGAGCGCCATCACCTACATCGACGGGGACGCCGGCATCCTGCGTTACCGCGGTTACCCGATTGAGCAGCTCGCCGACAAGTCCACCTTCATCGAGGTGAGCTACCTGCTCATCTACGGTGAGCTGCCCACCCCGCAGCAGCTGGAGGACTTCACCACCAAGATCCAGCGCCACACGCTGCTGCACGAGGACCTCAAGCGGTTCTTCGACGGCTTCCCGCGCAATGCGCACCCCATGCCGGTGCTCTCCAGTGCCGCGAACGCGCTGAGCGCGTACTACCAGGACTCGCTGGACCCGCATGATGACGCACAGGTCGAGCTGTCCACGATCCGGTTGCTCGCCAAGCTGCCGACGATCGCGGCCTATGCCTACAAGAAGTCGGTCGGGCAGCCGTTCCTGTACCCGGACAACACGCTGACCCTCGTCGAGAACTTCCTGCGGATGACCTTCGGCCTTCCCGCCGAGCCGTACGAGGTCGACCCGGAGATCGTGAGGGCCCTGGACATGCTGCTCATCCTGCATGCCGACCACGAGCAGAACTGCTCCACCTCGACGGTGCGTTTGGTCGGCTCCTCGGACGCCAACTTGTTCACCTCCGTGTCCGGCGGCATCAACGCGCTGTGGGGCCCGCTGCACGGCGGTGCCAACCAGGCGGTGCTGGAGATGCTCGAGCGCATCCGCTCGGAGGGCGGCGATACCCACGACTTCGTGCGCCGGGTGAAGAACCGCGAAGACGGCGTCAAGCTCATGGGCTTCGGGCACCGCGTCTACAAGAACTACGACCCGCGCGCCCGGATCTGTAAGGAACAGGCCGATAAGATCCTGGGCAAGCTCGGCGGCGATGACCAGCTGCTCGAGATCGCCAAGGCCCTCGAGGAAGCCGCGCTCACCGACGACTACTTCGTCGAGCGCAAGCTGTACCCGAACGTCGACTTCTACACCGGACTGATCTACCGGGCCATCGGCTTCCCGACGCGCATGTTCACCGTGCTGTTCGCGTTGGGCCGCTTGCCCGGCTGGATCGCGCACTGGCGTGAGATGCATTCGGAGCCGGGCAAGATCGGCCGCCCGCGGCAGATCTACACCGGCTATGGGGAGCGTCAGTACCCCTGATCTGTGCCGGTCGCGTAGCGGCCGATCTGACACTGTGATCTGACACAGTGATCTGACACAGTGATCTGACACTGTGACGCAAGTCTGTTTGCATTGCTAATAGTTGTGGTTTCACAATGGTTTCATGGAAGCGGCCGTCGGTGCCCTGAGTGAGCGCCGCAAGATCGTCATCTTGGGGTCTTGCTGCCTGAGCCTGCTCATCGTGTCGATGGACTCCACCATCGTGAACGTCGCCCTGCCGACCATCCGGGCGGATTTCGGCGCGACTACTTCGCAGCTGCAGTGGGTTATTGATATCTACACCCTGGGCCTGGCCTCGCTGCTGATGCTTTCGGGCGCCGCGGGGGACCGGCTGGGACGCCGGAAGGTCTTTCACCTCGGGCTGTCGATCTTCGCGATCGGCTCGCTGCTCTGCAGTGTGGCGCCCACCGTCGGGCTGCTCATCGCCGCCCGTCTGCTCCAGGCGGTGGGTGGATCGATGCTGAATCCGGTTGCGCTCTCCATCATTTCGCAGGTTTTCACCGGCCGCGTGGAGCGCGCCAGGGCGCTGGGGTTCTGGGGTGCCGTGGTGGGCATATCGATGGCGCTAGGCCCGATCGTCGGGGGGTTGCTGATCCAATGGGTGGGCTGGCGCGCCGTGTTCTGGATCAACCTGCCCGTATGCGTGCTGGCCTTCGTGCTGACGGCGGTCTTTGTGCCGGAGACCAAGTCGGCCACCATGCGCGACATCGACCCCGTAGGCCAGGCACTTGCGGTGCTCTTCCTGTTCGGCATCGTGTTCGCCCTGATCGAAGGGCCATCGCTGGGGTGGGCGACGCCCGGACTGATCGTGGTGCTGGCAGTCGCGCTGGCGGCGTTCGCGGTGTTCCTCCGCTATGAGTCCCGGCGGCGGCACCCGTTCATCGATCTACGTTTCTTCCGCAGCATCCCATTTGCCTCGGCCACTCTTACGGCGATATGCGCGTGCATGGCGTGGAGTGCGTTCTTATTCACCATGTCGCTGTATCTGCAGGGGCAGCGCCACTTCTCGGCAATGCACACCGGCCTGATCTATCTCCCGATTGCCGTCGGAGCGCTGGTGTTCTCCCCGATATCGGGCCGAATGGTGGGCCGATTCGGCGCACGGCCGTCGCTGCTCGCGGCGGGCACCCTGTTCTTGACCGCTTCGCTGCTCTTGACGAGGGTGTCGGAGGCGACGCCAATCTGGGAGCTACTGGTGACCTTCGCGATTTTCGGTGCCGGGTTCGCGATGGTGAATGCGCCGATCACCAACGCCGCCGTCAGCGGTATGCCGCTGGACCGCGCGGGCGCGGCCTCCGCGGTGACGTCCACCAGTCGCCAGGTCGGGGTGAGTATCGGTGTGGCGCTGTGTGGTTCGATCGGGACTCCCGCCCTGTGGTTCATGTGCGCGGGGCTGGGCCTGCTCATCGCTACGCTGGGGATTGTGTCCACGTCACCGGCCGCGGTGCGGTCCGCGCAGCGGCTCGCACCGCTCATCGAGGGCACCACGGCGCGGGAGATGTCTCGTGTCGGATAGATCGCTCGCGGACGAAGTATGGCGCAGCATGGCAAGCCTGGTGCTCGACAATCGTGACAGCTGGAGACGCACCGTCGTAGAGACGACAGGCCTCCCGTTCAGCAGGGTGCGCATCCTGAGAAGACTTGCCCGGCAGTCCCTGACCATGAAGGCGATTGCCGAAGCGGTGTCGCTGGATGCCCCCGCGGCCACCGTAGCGGTGAGCGACCTGGAACGGCGGGGATTGGTGGTGCGCCGCGTCGACCCGGACAATCGTCGATGTAAACGGGTGTCGTTGACCGACGAGGGTAGCGAGCTGGTGGCGAGGATCGCCGGGCTGGATGACCCGGCACCGGCGGGCCTGTCCGCGCTGGCGGAAGCCGATTTGCGTTCTCTGCGTGCGCTTCTGGAGAAAGCGACCGCGTCACACCGATGAGGCCTTGCTAGATGGAGGCGCGCAATTCCGCGAGCAGCGGTTCGGCCGCCTCGGTCAGGAAGCTGTCCTGGCTGTCGCCTCCCACCTGCACCAGCGCGATATCGGTAAACCCGGCGTCGGCGTAGGCGCGCGCGTTCTCGATGATGGTGCCGAATCCGATCCGCAGGGGATATTGCCGGCGACATCCTCCGGTCGGACGAATTTCGTTGCCGCGGCGAACCCGGCAGGGGTCGGAAGGTCGGCGTTCACGGGCCAGCCCCCGGCGAACCAGCGAAACTCGTCGTGGGCGCGCTTGATCGCCGCCTCCCGGTCGGTATCCCAGCAGATCGGCAGTTGACCGATCACGCGGCTCTCCTCGGGTGCGGCCGCCGACCTGCGGGCCTGTCGCCAGGCGTCCACAATGTCCGATTCGGGCGCGACCGCGATCATATGGTCGGCCGTCGGCGCGAAGCGTGCCGCCGTGTCACCGCTGGACACCGCGACGCCGA
This sequence comes from Mycobacteroides abscessus ATCC 19977, assembly GCF_000069185.1. Lineage (NCBI taxonomy): Bacteria > Bacillati > Actinomycetota > Actinomycetes > Mycobacteriales > Mycobacteriaceae > Mycobacteroides > Mycobacteroides abscessus. The sequence continues at coordinate 954,493 of NC_010397.1, forward strand.
TGGGCACCGGGACATCGGGCAGGTCCCACAGCCGGGCCGAGTCGACCTCGAAGTAATCACCCTTGCCGTCCACGTGTTCCCCGCACAGCAGGTCGCGAATGATCTGGATGGCTTCCCTGAGCATCGCCTGGCGCCGTCCCACGGTGGGCCATCCGCGCCCGACGACGTGCTCGTTGAGGTTCTCCCCGCTGCCCAGGCCCAAGGTGAACCGTCCGTCGGCAAGGATCTGCATGGTGGCCGCCTTCTGCGCGACGACGGCCGGGTGATAACGCATGGTCGGGCAGGTCACGTAGGTCGCCAGATCCACTCGTTCCGTGGCCTGGGCGACCGCCCCGAGCACCGACCAGGCGTAGGGAGCATGTCCTTGCGAACTGAGCCACGGTGAGTAGTGGTCGCTGGACACTTCGAAGTCGAATCCCGCCTTTTCGGCGGCGACGGCATAACGGACAAGGTCTTTTGGTCCGCTCTGCTCTGTCATCAAGGTATAGCCGAAACGTGTCATACCGCGCGCGTACCCGCTACCAGCCGGTGTGAAACCTCGCTGTGGAGTGCGGCTCAGTGCGTCTCCAGCACTGCCCTCGCGGCGTGATATCCGCCCAACCCAGAAACACCGCCGCCTCGACGAGACCCCGAGCCGCACAACAGTATTCGATCATGATTCGTGGCCACGCCCCAGCGCTGCGCGGCGGTCTCCAGCGGGTCGTCGTCCTCGGCGAAGGGCCACTGCAGGCCGCCGTGAAAAATATTGCCTGCCGTCATCCCGAGGGCACTTTCCAGGTCGATGGTGGTCTTGGTCTCGATGCATGGCCTGCCGTGCGTATCTGTGGCCACCACATCGGTGATCGGCTCGGCAAGAACGGAACTCAGCGAAGCAAGCACCGCCTGTTGAAGCTGTTCGGCGCTGGCGCCGAGCCCGTGCGGTGTATGCAGGCCAAAAACTGTCAGCGTGTGCGCCCCAGAGGCGCGCAGCTCCGGTGACAAGATGCTGGGGTCGGCCAGGGAATGACAGTAGATCTCGCATGGCAGCGGGTCGGGGATCCGGCCGTGTGATGCCTGCTGGTAGGCGTATTCCAGTTGGGTATAGGTCTCATTGACGTGGAATGTTCCACCGAAAGCCTGCTCGGGAGTGACATTTTCGTCACGCAGCCGTGGCAGCCGCCTCAACAGCAGATTCACCTTCACCTGTGCGCCCGGCTGTCCCGCGGGTGGGGTCTCGCCGAGGAGGCCGGCCAGCACGGTGGGGCTGACGCCGCTGAGCACCCGGTCGCCGGCGACGGTGTGCTCGCCACCGTCACTGCGGTATCGCACCTCTGCATCCGGCGAGATCGACAAGACCTCCGCCCCGGACAGCAACTCGGCACCGTGCCGTCGCGCCGACGCCTCCAGCGAGCCGGTCACGGCACCCATTCCGCCGATCGGGACATCCCAGGGATTCATCTGGTGATACAGAAAGCAGATATTCTGTTGCAGGGACAGATCATCGGCACTCGCGAAAGTCCCGATGAGCGCGTCGGTGAGCAGTACCCCGCGCCGTACATCGTCGGGCGTGGCGGCACGGATCACCTCGCCGATCGGCGTTTCGATCAGCTGCTCCCAGGCGCCGGTGCGCACGGCGCCACGTCGGCGTAGCGGTTGCAGCATTGAATCCCACATCGGCCGGGTCACGGAATCGCAGAGCGCGCCAAACTCTGCGAAATCGTTGGGGCCGGCCAGAAATCCGCGCTGACCTCCATTCATCGGATCCGGCGTGTATGACGCGTACTTGCGTCGGGCCAGGCGGACGTCCAGGCCCAGGTCGTCGATGATCTGCCGCGGCATCAAGCTCACCAGATACGAATAGCGGGACAACCGCGCCTCGACGCCCTCAAAGGCCGGTGCCGAGATCGCCGCACCACCAAATACGTCGAGCCGCTCCAGCAGCATCACGCGCTGCCCCGCGCGGGCCAGGTAAGCGGCCGCGGTCAGGGCGTTGTGGCCACCGCCGACGATGACCGTGTCGTATCGATCGGATTCTGAAAGGCCCATGAAACGACTGTACGGCCTTCGGGTGATCAGCCGGTGCTTTTCAGTACGTCGTCGAGTTCGGTGCAGAACCAGTCCACGTCCGATCGCGAGAACACCAGCGGGGGACGGATTTTCAGCACATTGCCATCCTGTCCGCAGACCGATATCAAAACCCGTCGGTTCCGCAGCTCATTCACGATGTGCAGCGCTCCGGCGCGATCGGGAGTGCGGGCGGCGGGGTCGTCGACCACCTCCACTCCCGTGTACAGGCCGGTACCCCGGACGTCGCCGAGCCGGACGTGGGTCGAGGCCAGGGAGCGTAGTTCGGTGCGCAGCATCGCGCCGACCTCCGCGGCATGCAGCTGTAGCTTTTCATCCTCGATCACGTCCATGACGGCCGCGGCCGCGGCCATCGATACCGGATTTCCCCCGAAGGTGTTGAAATACGGGACATCCTGCGCGAACGGTGCGAGGACTTCGGAGGTGGCTGCCAGCGCCGAAACCGGAATGCCATTGGCCATAGGCTTTCCCATGGTGACCAGGTCGGGCACCACGCCATGGCGGATGAACCCCCACCAGGTTTCGCCGGTGCGGCCAAATCCGGGCTGCACTTCGTCGGCGATCAGCACACCGCCCGCGCCGCGCACCACCTCCGCCGCCGGTTCCAACACCGAGGCATCCGGATAGATCCCGTCCGACGAGAAAATGGTGTCGACCACCAGGCAGCTGAACCCGTATCCCGCGGCACATAGTTCATCGATGGCATGCGATACGTCGGCGGCGAAGCGCTCGGCCAGCTCGCCCGGTGGGGTCCGATAGCTGTCGGGCGGCGCGACGGTACGAACGTGCGCTCCCAACGAGTTTCCCCCGAGAGAGGGCGAGATCGCGGTGACCGCCGCGGTATTGCCGTGGTAGGCGTCGCTGGTCACGACGATTCCCTTGTGTCCTGTGTACCTCTGAGCCACCCGTAGTGCCAGGTCATTGGCCTCGGAGCCGGTGCACGCATACATCACCTGGTCGATGGGGGTGGGCATGGTGGCAAGCAGACGTTCCGAGTAATCGACGATGCCCTCGTGGAGATACCGCGTGTGGGTGTTGAGGGCGGACAGCTGCCGGGTGACCGCGCCGACGACGTGTGGGTGGCAATGGCCCACGCTTGCCACGTTGTTGTAGGCATCCAGGTAGCGGTTGCCCTCGTTGTCGAAGAGGTGACTGCCCTGGCCGCGCACCAGGTGCACCGGCCGCTCGTAGAACAGCCGATAGGACGGGCCGAGCACCCGTTCCCGGGCGGTGATCAGAGATTCGGTGGCCGGGTCGTCGTGCACTCCGGCGTAGCTATTCGAATCCATGATGTTGGAAAAGCTCATCGTTCGTGTGCCTCCTCGAGCACGGTTCTGCCAAGGTCGTCATAACGGTGTGGTGCGGTGTACTTGAGGGTGAGAGCCAAGGCGATACCGCCGATTCCGGCGGCGGCAACCACCCAGGGGATCGCTGTGAAGACCCAGTCATTGGATGCGGTTCCTGCCGCGAACGAGGCGTGTTTGGCCAGTAGATAGACCACGTAGACCATGCCCAGGCCGCCCAGCAGCGGAGCCACCAGAGTGCGGAACCAGTGTGCGGTTTCGGGATGGTGGCGCAGCACGTGGAAGTAGGAGATCACCGCAAAGGCGGTGAGTGCCTGGACAATCAGGATCGCCGTCGTGCCCAGCAGCGCCATCAACCCGTAGAGGCCGGTATACGGGTCGCGCCCGGTGGCGGCGAAAAACAGCACCACCACGGTCGCGAAGGCGGTCTGCACGAAGCCTGCCACGTGCGGTGAGCCGTGGGTCGAATGGGTGGAGCCGATCGTCTTACGCATTCCCGGGATGACGTTCTCGCGTCCTAGCGCATACAGGTAGCGCGCGGCACAGTTGTGGAAGGCCATCCCGCAGGCGAATGATCCCGTCATCAGCAGCACCTTGAACAGATTCACCGCCCATACTCCGAGGTGGCTCTGGACCGGGCCGAAGAAGATATTGCCGGCTGTTGACGAATCCTGCGCCAGCGCAACGGCGTTCTCGGGTCCGGTACCCACGATGGCCAGCCAGGAGACGAGGACGTAGAAGAGCCCGACGCCCACCACCGAGGTCACGATTGCGATGGGGATGATCTTCTTGGGGTTTTTGGACTCCTCGGCATACATCGCGCTGGATTCGAACCCAACCCAGGACCAGAAGGCGAAGAAGAGCCCCACGCCGGCCGAGCCGGCCACGGCGAGCGGACCTGCCGGGCCCTGAACAACGCCGCCGAGATCGTGAAAGCCGTTGAGCGGATTCAACGATCCCCAAGACCAGCCCTGTGGACCGCCCCCGGCGAACAGCACAGAGAGCGCCAGCAGCGACAGCATCAGAATCTCGGTCACCAGGAAGACACCCAACACGCGTGCCGCCAGATTGAGGTCGAAGTAGGTGAGCACCGCGTTGGTGGCCAACATGGCCACTGCGAAGACAACCCATGGAACGTCGACCTGGAAGAAGGTCTGGAAGAGGTCATTGGCAAAGAAGGAGAAAATGCCGACCAGGGAAGCTTCGAAAACCATGTAGGCCAGGGTGATCAGGAATCCTGAGCCCAGCCCGACGACACGGCCGAGGCCGTGCGATATGTATCCGTAGAAGGCGCCAGTGGCGACGATGTGCCTGGACATCGCCGCATAGCCGATGGCGAAGAGCGTCAGCACGATGGTGGCCACCAGATAGCCGGCGGGGGCGTATGCGCCGTTACCGAATCCCACCGCCATCGGCACGTTCCCGACCATCGCGGTGATCGGGGCGGCCGTCGCGACCGCCATGAACAACACACCGATCAGACCGACGGCATTGGGTTTGAGTCGTTGCATACTGTCGGGCTCGGTGGTGGTGCCGACGGGTGGGTCGATGGTGTCGCTCACGGAAGATCCCTTCTCCGTATTTGGTCTGGTTTTGTTGGTTCTCCGCGACCGGCGAAGCCTGATGGTTCAGGTCGGCGGTGCTGTTTTAGTGCGACGCGCTCATTTATACCTGGCTTAGTGCCCAGGTTGAAAGCGAATCAGGGAAATCGTCCCGGTTGGTTTCGGTGAAGTTTCAATCTGAGTCGTTTCGGTTCGTTGACGTTAAATGGTCCGATTTGGTCCGCTTAAGCGCGTCTTGTGGTGCACACTCAACCCATGCCGGGATTACCGCCGAATCACAGCGCGTTCGCGCGGGCCGCTCTGACGAGTTATGGCCGCGATCCGCACACACCGCTGCGGTTGTTGAGCCTTTCCGAGAACGCCACGTACCTGGTGGATGACCAGCGGCCCATGGTGTTGCGGGCGCACCGGCCCGGGTACCACTCGTTGCCCGCGATCCGCTCCGAGCTCGCCTGGATGAGTGCGCTTCGCGCCGAGACATCCGTCGTCACACCGGAACTCGTGCGGGCGCGGAACGGATCGGAAGTGATCGCCGTCGGTGTCGATGGGATCACCTTGCATGTCGACGCCATGGGTTTCGTCCCGGGCTGCACCGCCGAGGAAACGTCGGGCGTGGTCGGGTACGGCAAGCTCGGCCAACTGACCGCACACATGCACCACCATGCTCAGGGCTGGCGGGTGCCACCGGGGTTCACCCGATTTCGCTGGGATCTGGACTCGATGTTCGGGCCGCAGGCGCGTTGGGGTGACTGGCGGCAGGCGCCCGGCCTGACCGACGCCGACCGGGAAGCAGTGGACGCCGCGGTACGGGACATCATCCGGCGACTCAGCGAATATGGTTGCACTCCAGACCGATTCGGCCTGATACACGCCGACATGAGGTTGTCCAATCTCATGGTCGACCCGGGCCGGCCCGGATCCGACATCACCGTCATCGACTTCGATGACTGTGGATGGTCTTGGTTCATGGCCGATCTCGGTGCGGTGGTCTCCTGGGTGGAAGACACGCCTATGGCCGAGGCGGCCGTCGCGGATTGGCTCGATGGTTATCAGCGAGTGCGTCGGCTCTCCGGCGATGATCTGGGCATGATCCCGGCTTTCGTGATGCTGCGGCGGGTCATGCTCACGGCCTGGATCGCCTCACACGCCGATGCCGATGCGGCGATCAGGGTCAGTGATGGCTTCGGTGCGCGTACCGCACGTCTGGCGGAGCGTTACCTGACCGACCGGACATGGTTGCGGGAGGCAGTTTTTGGTCGTCGAGTCGGCTGAGCCGGCGGAGAGGAAAGTGATGTTCGATTTGTCTGCCCGGTCGGTGCTGGTGACCGGGGGAACCAAGGGAATTGGCCGCGGGATCGCGACGGTTTTTGCGCGCGCGGGCGCCAATGTCGCCGTGGCAGCCCGGTCGCCGCGTGAGCTGTCGTCGGTGACAGCGGAATTGGGCGAGCTGGGGGCGGGAAATGTCATCGGTGTGCGGCTCGATGTGTCTGACCCGGGCTCGTGTGCGGATGCCGCGCGCACCGTCGTAGACGCGTTTGGGGCCCTGGATGTGGTGTGCGCCAACGCCGGAATCTTCCCGGAGGCGCGGTTGGACACGATGACCCCCGAGCAACTCTCCGAGGTGCTGGACGTCAACGTCAAGGGCACCGTCTACACCGTGCAGGCATGTCTGGCGCCGCTCACCGCGTCCGGGCGGGGCCGGGTCATCCTCACCTCATCCATCACCGGGCCGGTCACCGGGTACCCGGGCTGGTCCCACTACGGTGCGTCCAAGGCAGCCCAGCTCGGCTTCATGCGCACGGCCGCCATCGAGCTCGCGCCGCGTGGGGTGACCGTCAACGCGATACTGCCCGGCAACATCCTCACCGAGGGCCTGGTGGACATGGGTGAGGAGTACATCAGCGGGATGGCGCGCTCGATCCCCATGGGAATGCTGGGCAGCCCGGTCGATATCGGGCACCTGGCCGCCTTTCTGGCCACGGACGAGGCCGGCTACATCACCGGACAGGCCATCGTGGTTGACGGCGGGCAAGTACTGCCCGAATCGCCGGACGCGGTTAACCCCTAGGTGCGTTTGCGGCGATACTGAGCAGATGGAGGAGTCGGAGGGCGGCCCGGTAGCCGAAGATGTGCGGCGTCGAATCCTGTCGATGCTCGCACAGGGCACGTTGCATCCGGGTTCACGGCTGGGGTCCGAGCGCGAGATGGCCGAGCGCTTCGCGGTGTCGCGCGCGACGGTACGCAGTGCGTTGGTGCCGTTGAGCCGGGCCGGCATTCTGGAGCGTCAAACCGGCCGTGGCGGGGGCACCTTCGTACGCGCCGATGTGGTGCAGCGCAACGTGGCCGAGCTGGTGGGTCTGCCCACCAGGCTGCACATCGGTGGCCACACGAGCGATACCCGGGTGCTGGGCACCTCCCGGCGGCCCGCCACTGCGGCCGAACGAGCGGCCCTCGAAATTGCCGAAGGCGCAGAAGTTTTCGATGTGCGGCGGCTTCGATATGCCGATGGAGTGCCGCTATCGGTCGACACCGCGTATTTTCCCGCCGAGTTGGTGCCGGACTTGCTCGAACAGCCGTTGGGGGGATCGCTGTACGAGCTGTGCCAGGTGCGTTATGGCTTACAAGCGGACTCATCGACGGAAACAATCGAAGTGGTCAGCGCCAACCCGCGTGAGGCCGAATGGCTTGACGTGCCGCACCGCAGGCCCCTGTTGGCTATCACCCGGGTGACCCGCAATACCGACGGCCGGCCCTTCGAATTCAGTTATGACCTGTTCCGTGCGGACCGAGTGCGCCTGACGGCCACCATGACATCGGCCGTCGCGCAGGAAAGTCGTGGTGTGGACGGCAAGGTGGAACGGGTGGTGAGCAGACTGGCGGCCCACCGGCGGCCGGACGATACGCTGCTGGCATGACGAAACCCGAGATCGACTTTCAGCCAGGTCCGCCGCCCACCGAACTGGTCATCAAGGACATCACCGTCGGTGACGGTGCGGAGGCCACCCCCGGATCGGTCGTCGACGTGCATTACGTCGGTGTGGAGTTCGAGAGTGGCGAGGAGTTCGACAGCTCCTGGAACCGCGGCGAGTCCATCGAATTCCCGTTGAGCGCGCTGATCAAGGGCTGGCAGGACGGCATTCCCGGCATGAAGGTGGGCGGACGTCGTCAGCTCACCGTGCCACCGGCGCAGGCCTACGGCGAGGCCGGTGCCGGCCACCAGCTGTCGGGTAAGACGCTGGTATTCGTGATCGACCTGCTCGGCGCCCGCTAGGGCTTCGCCAGGATCAATGCCCGGGGAGGCGCAGCACCAGCCGTGCGCCTCCCAATGGGCTCGACTCCAAAGCAGCTGTGCCGCCATGGAGTTCGGCCTGCTGTGCCACCAGTGCCAGGCCCAGCCCGGAGCCCGAATGCGAGGCGGTGGAGCCTCGTGAAAATCGCTCGAACACCTGCACCCGCTCGGCCTCTGGGATGCCGCTGCCGTTGTCATCGACCGCGATTTCTACCCCGTGTACCGTGCTGGTCGCCGAGAGCTGAATCTTGCTCGCACCGCCGTGCTTCACCGCGTTCTTGATCGCGTTGTCGATCACCAGCCGTAGCCCAGCGGGCAACCCGAGCATCAGAATCGTGGACGACGGCACCAGCGAAATCTCAAGATTCGGATAGCTGCGATCCGCGTCGTGCGCGGCGCGGTCCAACAACTCGGTGATGTCGACGGGCACGTGGTCGTCCTCGGTGGTGAGCTGGCCCTGCGCCAGCCGCTCCAGTGCGGAAAGTGTTGCCTCGACCCTGCTTTGGGTCCGTATGGTCTCCTCGATGATTTCTTCGCGTTGGTCATCGCTGAGATTGAGGGTGGAGAGCACTTCGAGATTGGTCCGCATCGCGGTGAGCGGGGTGCGCAGCTCGTGTGAGGCGACGGCCGCGAAATCACGTGCGGATTCCAGTGCGGCCTTGGTCTTTTCCTGTTCGGTGTTGATGCGCTCGAGCATCCCTTCGACGGCCTCGGAGATCTCGACGGCCTCACGTACACCGCGAACGTTCACGTCATCGGGGTTGGACTGTGCGTTGATCAGACGGGCCTGCTGCGCCAGCAGCCGGAACGGGCTTACCACGATGAGCGAGATGACCCAGCCGACGATCACGGTGCCGATCAGCACGCCGCCGCAGATCGCCAGGATGCGCATGTGGTACCGGTCGATCTGGCGTTGTGTCTCGGCGACCGGGGCTCCCACCGCCACGGGGATGTTTCCCGGGGCGATGAACGACCGGACGCGGTATTCGACACCATTGATCTTGGTGTTGGCGTAGCCCGGCTCCAACAGCGGAAGCTCGGTGTCGGTAGGGATGGATTTGGTGAGGCCGGCCACGCGGGCGGTGAGCACCAGGCCGTCGGGGGTGTCGAGTTTCTTGTCGGAGCTGATCACCGAATTCAGCAGATTCGACACGGCACCGAGGCTGGACACCGAATCAAGGCGCCGATCCAGCTGGCTGTACTGGTCTTCCTCGACGCCCAGCCACACCCAGGTGCCCAGTGTCACCACCAGCACCATCACGCCCAGCGCGGCGATGGCGACCAGGGTGCGCAGCGAGAAGATCCGCATGGGCTTCTCCAATAACCGGTAGGACAGATCGGTGATCCGTTGACTGCGGTGCTTGCTGGGGCGGCCCATGACTGGCGGGTTCTCGTGCGAGGTGCTCATCCGTCGCTACTGCGAACGCAGCACGAACCCGACACCGCGCACGGTGTGCAACAGCCGGGGTGCACCGCCGGCCTCCAGCTTGCGGCGCAGGTAACCGATGAACACGTCGACGACGTTGGTGTCGGCGGCAAAGTCGTAGCCCCACACCAGCTCCAGCAGCTGGGCGCGTGACAGCACCGCGGTCTTGTGTTCGGCCAGTACCGCCAGCAGATCGAACTCGCGTTTGGTGAGATCGACCTCGACACCGTTGATGCGGGCGCGCCGGCCCGGAATCTCCACCTCCAGGGGCCCCACGGTGATGGTTTCCGTCGACGACGTGGCTACTGCGCCGCGGCGGCGCAGCAGCGCTTTGACGCGGGCCACCAACTCGGCGAGCACGAACGGCTTGGTCAGATAGTCGTCGGCACCGGCCTCCAGGCCGGCGACCCGATCGTCGACCGAGGTGCGTGCGGAGAGCACACAGACCGGTACGTCGTTGTCCATCGCGCGCAACGCGGTCACCACACTGACACCGTCCAGCACCGGCATGTTGATATCGAGCACTATCGCGTCCGGACGGTGTTCGGTGGCGCAGCGCAGCGCCTCGGCGCCGTCGCTGGCGGTATTCACCTCGAATCCGGAGAGGCGCAGGCCGCGTTCCAGCGAGGCGAGCACGTCGGCGTCGTCGTCCACCACCAGTACGCGCGGGGAGCCCTGCCCATCAACCATGCCTGCCATCTTGCCCGATGAGATGGGTAAAACGGTCGAACTATCGTCGCCGGTGCTGTGCCGGGCGTCGCCAGTATCATGAAAGCTGATAATCCGGCGTCTCATACCGAAAGCTTGCGCATGTCGACATCAGTACCTGTAAAGCTAGTTTCCTATGTTGCTGGCGTGTGTGCAGCGCTTGGCGTTGGGCTGCTTTCCGGAGGTGCGGCCGTTGCGCACGCGGACCCGGCCTTCCCCGATTTGAGCGGGTTCGCCGTGGTGCCGCCCGATGGTTTCTTCGTCACCAACGAGAACTCTTCGGTGCGATCGATTCACTTCTCCACCCCTGACGGCATCGGGTGCATGTTCCGTGCCTCCCCGAACATGACACCCACCTCGCGTCAACGACTCAGCTGCGACGGCGCGGTTCCCGGGATTCCCGGAGACGCCCCGAACGCTCCGAATGTGCCCGGTATCGGTGGCGCGAGCGCGAATGTGCCCGGGCTGGGCGGTGTGAACATCCCCGGCGTCGGCACCTGCCCCATGGGCACCGTCGCGCAAAAGGGTGACGGCGCCTTCGAGATCAGCAAGGGCGCGTGGTCGTGCGGTACCAAGCCTGAAGCACCGTTGCTCAATGTCGGCCAGAAGCTCACCTATGGCAACGTCACGTGTGCCGTCGGGGCGGGTAGCGTCACCGCCTGCCAGGTGGTCACGGGCGATCAGAAGCACGGTTTTGTCCTGCAGCCCTCAGGCAGTACGTCCTTCTAGATAGTTCATCAGCTCGACCACGGCGGCACGGGATGCGCGGTTGGCTCCGATGGTGCTTGCCGACGAGCCATAGCCGAGCAGATGGATGGCGGGCTGCCCCGCGACCTGAGTGAGCAGCCGGCCGGTCATGGTGATGCCGCCGCGTCCGTTGCGTAGGTGCAGGGGTGCCAGGTGGTCCAGCGCGTGCCGAAATCCGGTGCACCACAGGATCACGTCGACTTCCAGGGAGCTGCCGTCGGGCCAGGTGACCCCGGTCGGGGTGATCCGGCTGAACATGGGGCGTCGGGTCAGGACCCCACGCCGCGAGGCTTCGGCGGTTTCCGCGGTCCACGGCAGCCCCGTCGCCGAGACCACCGACCGCTGCGGTTCGCCCCGACGCGACCGCTCATCGACACCCGCCACCGCCGCGCGCAGCCGCTCGACGGTGAGGTCGGTGACGAACACCGGCTCGCGCCGGGTCACCCACGAGGTGGTGACGGAGGCGATCCCGGAGATTTCCATGAGCAGCTGCACGGCCGAGATACCGCCGCCCACCACGAGCACATGCTGGCCGGTGAACTCCTCCGGTCGCTGGTAGTCGTGGGTGTGCAGCTGACGTCCCCGGAAGGTGCCGGCGCCGGGCACGAACGGGACGAACGGTTTGTCCCACGTCCCCGTGGCATTGATCAGCCCGTCGACGGGAAATTCGCCCACCGAGGTGTCGATCGTGAAGCCTCTCCGGGCCGGCCGCACCGCGCGCACGTGAACCGGCCGGCGCACATCGAGGGCATACCGGTCCTCGTATTCGCCGAAGTACCTGGGCATGGCGGTGGAGGCCCGGATGGTCCCCATCTCGTCGAACGGCAGCCCGGGCAGCTGGTAGATGCGGTTGGTGTTATCCAGCGTCAGCGTCGGCCAGCGGAACTGCCAGGCCCCGCCCGGGCCGGGCGAGTGATCCAGGATGACGAACCGGTGGCCGGGCGCATCGGCGGGCTGTCGCCGGCTCAGCGGCTCCAGACCGCGCCGGCGTAGGAAGTATCCCGCCGCGATCCCGGCCTGCCCGCCACCAATCACGGCGACGGTAGTCATGGGCGCCATATTAGGGTGGTTGCCATGATCGGTGTAACTAGCGACGGTCCCGTCACCACCATTGAGCTGCAGCGCCCGGAGCGGCGTAACGCGGTGACCTATGAGCTCGCGCTCGCCTTCGCCGAGGAGGTCAAGAAGGCCGCGGAAACCGCACGTGCGATCGTCGTCACGGGGCAGGGCACGTCGTTCTGCGCCGGCGCCGACCTGTCCAGCGGCGCTCCTGATCCCGACAAATTCGCCGATGCGTGGCAGCACTCGATCAAGAGTGTCGATGCGGCCGACATCCCGGTCATCGCCGCCGTCAACGGCCCCGCGATCGGCGCGGGCGTCATGCTGGCAATGGTCGCCGATCTGCGGGTGGTCTCCGAGACCGCGCGTTTCCAGTTCCCCGTCGCCAAATATGGCATCGCCCTTGATAACTGGAGTATCCGTCGGCTGACCTCGCTGGTGGGCTACGGGCGCGCGCGTGCCATGCTGCTGGCCGCCGAGCCGCTTGACGCGCAGACGGCATTGCAGACCGGCATGGCCAACCGCATCGGCGAACTCGCCGATGCGCAGGCCTGGGCGGCCGAGCTCGCCGGGTTCGCACCACTTGCTCTCAAGCACGCCAAGCGCGTGCTCAATGACGACGGCGCCTTCGAGGACCAGTGGCCCGAGCACAAGGAACTGTTCGACAAGGCGTGGGGCAGCCAGGACATCATCGAGGCCCAGGTCGCCCGAATTCAGAAGCGTCCCCCCAACTTCCAGGGAGCCTGAGCGTGCGGGCGCTCTGGGTTGGTGCCGGCGCAGCCATTGCGTCGACGTGGATCGGGCGCGCCCTGCGTGATGTCCCGCAGACGCTGGGTGCCAGCAAGGGGCGCATCGCCGAGGTCGCCAAGGGGTCCCCGCAATACCGGGGTGGCACTTTCCACAATGCCGAACCGGCGCGGCAGTTTTCGCCCGATGCCGAGACCACCACGGTGGTGTGGGATGTGCTCACGCGCCGCGGTGTGGGGACCCCGAAGGGGCAGGTACCGCTGGCGGTGCCGGAGCTCTCCGGCCCGCCTGCCGATCTGGCGGCCACCTGGTTCGGGCATTCCAGTGTGCTCGTCGAGATAGACGGCTATCGCGTGCTCACCGATCCCGTCTGGAGCGACAGATGCTCGCCCTCGCGTGTGGTGGGGCCGCATCGGCAGCACCCGGTGCCGGTGGAACTTTCGGCGCTGCCCGCGCTGGACGCGGTGGTGATCAGTCATGACCACTACGACCATCTCGACATGGATTCGATCATCGCCCTGACGCGCAGCCAGAACGCCGTGTTCGTGGTGCCACTGGGGGTGGGAGCGCATCTGCGTGGCTGGGGTGTCTCACCGGCTCGGGTCATCGAGCTCGACTGGGATCAGAGCCATCAGCTCGGAAAGCTGACGCTCACCTGCACCCAGGCCCGCCACTTCTCGGGTAGATCGATCACCCGCAACACCACGCTGTGGGCGTCCTGGGCCTTCGCCGGACCGAAGCACAAGGTCTTCTTCGGTGGCGATACGGGATACACCAAGGCGTTCAAGGTGATTGGTGACACGTACGGGCCCTTCGACCTGACCCTGTTGCCGGTCGGCGCCTACAACACGTCGTGGGCCGATATCCACATGAATCCGGAAGAGGCGGTTCAGACACATCTGGATCTGGCCACTGCGCAGGCACCGCTACTGCCCATTCACTGGGCCACGTTCAATCTGGCGCTGCACCCGTGGGCCGAGCCGATCGAGCGGGTGCTCGCCGCCGCTGAGGAGCAGGGGGTCACGGTGGTCGCGCCCAGGCCAGGACAGCGGGCCGATGCTCGGCAGCCCGCCGCCCCGGACGGCTGGTGGCGTCTTACCTAACGTTTGTGCGCCTGCAGCAGGAACGCGGGCTGCTTGTTGCGTCCCTTCTCGTCCTTGTGGAACACCGGCATCTCGAAGTTCGCGCCGGGGATCACCTCGGGGATGTTCGAGTGGATATACGCCGAACTCAGCTCGTCGATCGCCCAGTAGGGTTCGACCGCCGCGCGTAGCTCGTCTTCGGTGACGGCGTTGGGGCCGATACCCGGTGGGAAGGCGCCCACGGCGAACACCAGCACGAAGTACGACGCGTCCGGAGCCGCCGCGCGTGAGATCGACTGCAGGTAGGCCTCGCGCGCCTCGACCGGGATGGAGTGGAACAGCGTGCTGTCGACGATGGTGTTGAAGCGCCCGTCATAGCCGGAGAAGTCGGTGATATCGGCCACCTCGAAGGTGGCGTTGGTCAGTCCGCGCTCGGCCGCCGCGGCTCGCGCCGCCTCAATGGCGGTGGGGGATAGATCGAGCCCGACGGTGGTGTGTCCCAGCGCCGCCAGCCGCAACGAGGTTTCGGCGTGCCCGCATCCGACGTCGAGAACCGTGCCGTGGAACTTGCCGGCATCGATCAGCGCGGCGAGTTCGGGCTGGGGCTCGCCGATATTCCACGGTGGTTCACCCTGGAAAAGCTCGCCCTTGCCCTGATAGGTGGCGTCCCAATCCGGGAGCTCATTCGATGTCATACCAACTGACATTACCCGCGTCGGAGGGGAACGTGGCGTGACGATTGCGCCAAATAATCGTGCGAAGTTGGCGCTCGATGGCCGTGCCGGGCGGTCACAGGTCGCTACTGTGCAGGGGTGGCAACGATCGAGGGATTGACCATCAGCGGCCTGACCGCCGCCGAGGTCGCTGAGCGCGTGGCGCAGGGGAAGACCAATGATGTTCCGTCGCGTGCGGCACGCAGTGTGTCGGACATCGTGCGGGCCAACGTGTTCACCCGGATCAACGCGATTCTCGGGGTGCTGCTCATCATCGTGCTGTCCACCGGTTCGATCATCAACGGCGCATTCGGTCTGCTGATCATCGCCAACAGTGCCGTCGGCATCATTCAGGAGCTACGCGCCAAGCAGATACTCGACAAACTTGCCATCGTCGGCCAGACCCGGCCCTTGGTGCGGCGCGACGGGGCGGCCACGGCACTGGCGCCCAATGAGGTGGTGCTCGACGACATCATCGAGCTCGGGCCCGGCGACCAGATCGTGGTGGACGGAGAGGTCATCGAGGAGTCGGCCCTTGAGATCGACGAGTCACTGCTGACCGGCGAGGCCGATGCCATCGAGAAGACCATTGGTTCGCAAGTGCTTTCGGGTAGCTTCGTGGTGGCCGGCAGCGGTGCGTACCGGGCCACCAAAGTGGGGCGGGAGGCCTACGCGGCCAAGCTCGCCGAGGAAGCCTCCAAGTTCACCCTGGTGCACTCCGAGCTGCGCAACGGTATCAACAAGATTCTGCAGTTCATCACCTATCTGCTGCTGCCGGCGGGCGCGCTGATCATTTACACCCAGCTGTTCACCACCGATGACAGCTGGCAGGAATCGGTGCTGCGCATGGTGGGCGCGCTCGTCCCGATGGTGCCCGAGGGCCTGGTGCTGATGACGTCGATCGCCTTTGCGGTCGGCGTGATTCGGCTGGGGCGGCGCCAGTGCCTGGTGCAGGAGCTGCCTGCTATCGAGGGGCTGGCCCGGGTCGATACGGTGTGCGCCGACAAGACCGGGACCCTCACCGAGAACGGGATGCGCCTGGCAGACGTGCACTTCCCCGACCGTGACGGCGACGAGGACGCGCTGGCGGTGCTGGCGCAACTGGCTGCCGACGATCCCCGGCCCAACGCCAGCATCGCTGCCATCGCCGAGGCTTATGACACCCCGCCGGGGTGGGAAACGACTGCGATAGCCCCATTTTCGTCGGCCAAGAAGTGGAGTGGCGCTTCGTATGGGGAGCATGGCAACTGGGTGATCGGTGCGCCGGATGTGCTGCTGGATCCGGCCGACGCCATTGCCACCGCCGCCGAGGAGATCGGGGCGCGGGGCCTGCGAGTGCTGCTGCTGGCCTCGGCCGAACTGTCCGTTGACGACGCGCATGCACCCGGTGCGGTGACTCCCCGGGCGTTGGTGGTGTTGGAGCAGAAGATCCGGCCCGACGCTCGCGAGACGCTGGACTACTTTGCTTCCCAGCATGTCTCGATCAAGGTGATTTCGGGTGACAACGCGGTGTCGGTGAGTGCGGTGGCCCAGACGCTGGGGCTGACGGGCGCCGCGGTGGACGCCCGCACACTGCCAACCGACACCGACAAGCTGGCCGCCACGCTGGCCGACGCGACCACCTTCGGCCGGGTGCGCCCCGACCAGAAGCGGGCGATGGTCAAGGCGCTGCAGTCGCACGGGCACACGGTCGCGATGACCGGCGATGGCGTCAACGATGTGCTGGCCCTCAAGGACGCTGATATCGGTGTCGCGATGGGAGCGGGTAGTTCGGCCTCCCGCGCGGTGGCGCAGATTGTGCTGTTGGACAACAAGTTCGCCACCCTGCCCTATGTAGTTGCCGAGGGGCGGCGTGTGATCGGAAATATCGAGCGGGTGTCCAACCTGTTCCTCACCAAGACGGTGTATTCGGTGCTGCTGGCGCTGACGGTGGGACTTGCGGGGCTCGGCTCGAAGATCTTCCATTACGGCGCGGTGCCGTTCCCGTTCCAGCCGATCCATGTCACCATCGCGGCCTGGTTCACCATCGGCATCCCGGCATTCATCCTTTCGCTGGCACCGAACAACGAGCGCGCGCAGACCGGATTCGTGCGCCGGGTGATGCTCTCGGCGATTCCGTCGGGCCTGACGGTCGGTATCGCGACGTTCCTGTCTTACCTGTTGGCACGCCAAATCCTTCACGTATCCGGTAACAGCACACAGGCCTCGACCGCCGCACTGATCACGGAACTGGTGGCGGCGGTGTGGGTGCTCGCGGTGGTGGCCCGGCCGTACCAGTGGTGGCGGGTGGCACTGGTAGCGCTCTCGGGCCTGGGTTATGTGGCGATCTTCGCGATCCCGTTGGCGCGGAAGGCATTCATGCTCGACCCGGGCAATCTGGCCGTCACCGGTCCGGCCTTGGGTATCGGCATCGCGGCGGCCGCGGTGATCGAAGCGGTGTGGTGGCTGCAGGGCAAGTGGTCCGGCCAGCCCCGGCACTTCTGGGCCACGGGAGACGACTGACCGCCCCTCGTCTGCTCGCGAGGTTAGGGCTAGAAGGAAAACCGCATGATCCTGCCGATGTCGCGCAGGGTGGGGATGTGGGAGATGACTTTCATCTGGATGCGGCCGGATAGTGGCAGGTGTTCCTCACCCGCCACATCGGTACTGCGCAGATCGCTGACGCAGCGCAGGCCCGGGTGCAGCGCCTCGATCTGTCCGGGATCGTCGATTCCCCAATGCAGTGTGGCTCCCGCGTTGCGCACCGCCGGCACCAATTTCTGTAGTTTGATGCCGATGCTGCCGTAGCAGTCGAAAGCCAATTGACCACTGGGGAATCGGCCGGTGATACGCCGGATGAGTGACTGCCCCTCGGCCTCGGTCAGGTACATCGTCAAACCCTCGAACACCGCGAGAGTGGGACGGTCGGCCGGGATGCTGTCCAGCCACGTCGCCTCGCTGACCGAACTTCCGATCATCCGGTAATCGCCGTCGCGGCACGGGAGCAGTGCGCGGCGCAGGGCGATCACATCGGGATAGTCGACATCGGCCCAGCGCACCATCTCGGATGGGTTGATCCGGAAGACCCGGGTATCCAGGCCGCAGGCCAGGTGCAGCACCGTTGCCTCATGGTGTGCGGTGAGAAACTCCGAGGTCCAGTCGTCGAGTTGACGGGCACGCAACGCCACGCCGATTGCCTGGGTGCCCTTGATCTTGGTCTTGGAGAAGTCGTAGTCGATGCGCGCGACGGCCTCGGCGGCGTAGTGGTCATGAAGAACCGAATCGGGTGATGTGGCGTCCTGCGCCCTGCCGTACAGGGTGGCCAGCATCGTCTCGGGAGCCCCGGTCAGCGTGATTTTCACTGGGTCCGTCACTCGAACCAACATACGCCCCGATCTCGTATTACAGTTGCGCCGTCCCAGACGAAGGAGAACAAGCTCATGGCTGATTTCAAGGGCCTCATCGACAAGCTGAAGAGCCTGTTGGCGGGCAACAAGGACAAGGTGAACGAGGCCGTCGACAAGGTCGGCGACACGATCGACTCCAAGACCGGTGGCAAGTACTCGGCGGTGGTCGACAAGGTTCAGGACGCTGCCAAGAGCGCGGTCGAGAAGGTCGAGGGTGCGGCGGCCCCGAAGGACGGCGACGCCCAGTAGCCGACTGGCGCCGCTGCTTGCGGTGCTGGTGTTGATCACGGCGGCCTGTGCTCGGGTCGAGGCGGAAGGTGTTGCGCCCCAGCCCCCGTCGCCCCCGCCGGGTGAAGTGCTATCCGACGTGCCGTTGTCGTTGGCCCCGGATCTTGATGCCATCGCCGATGGTCATCTCATTCGCTATATGTCGACGTCGGGTGCCACCGGTACACCCACCGAGGTGACCGGTGTCGTCTTCGCGCCGAAAGGCGAACCACCGCAAGCGGGTTGGCCCATCGTCTCGGTGGGCCACGGCACCACAGGGCTGGACGACGAGTGTGCGGTCTCGCGTGCCCCCGACTTGCGGGGTTACATCTGGCTGGTGCGCAATCTCAGCAAGCGTGGCTGGGTGGTGGCCATCACGGACTACGAAGGGCTGGGCGTTCCGGGGCCGCATCCGTATCTGGAACCCAGATCGGAAGGATTCAACGTCATCGACGCCGCCCGCGCCGCGGTATCGCTGATTCCAGGGGCGTCGACGAAGTGGGCGGCTATCGGTGCGTCCCAGGGCGGCCAGGCGACCTGGGCCGCGTCCGAGCTGGCCGGCGACTATGCCTCCGAGCTGGAGTTCGTCGGCTCGGCCAACCTGTCACCGGCCGCCGACCTCACCGACATGGCGACGCATGTGGGCGACGGCAGGTACCACTGGAGCCAGCTCTCGATGATGCCGACCTTGCTGACGGGATTGTCGGTGACGGTCCCCGAGTTGCGGCCGGAGAATTTTCTGCACGGCTCTTTCCAAGATATTCCGCGGGACAAGGCTCTGCTGTTGGGATGTCACAACGGACTCGATCCCGCTCGATCAGCTGCCATAATTAGGTTGCGCGCCAAGGATTTTCACGGCACCAGTCCCGCAGACCCGATCGTCTTCGCCGCCGCACTGAAGCGGATCGCGTTGCCGTTGGGCCCAGCCTCCGGGCCGATGTTCGTCTACGCCGGCGGAGCCGACCGGCTCATCGAGGCGGGCTGGATCCATGCGGCGGTCCGCCGGGCCTGCGCGCTGGGGGACACGGTTCAGGAGGTCGTGTCGCCGGGTAAGGGCCATGTGGATCCCGAGGGAGAGCGGCTCGGGGTGCAGTGGATTGCCGACCGGTTTGCCGGACTACCGGCGCCCAGTAACTGCTAGCGGTCTGTTCGGATCTCTCCGGTATCGTCTGCCCACGTGGCAGCCAAACTGAATTCCTCCATCGATGTGCCCCTCCCTCCCGAGGAGGCCTGGGCGCACGCCTCGGATCTGCGGCGTTTCGATGAGTGGCTCAGCGTTCACACAGCGTGGCGCAGTGCGTTGCCCGAGACCCTGGAAAAGGGCACCGTCATCGATTCGATCGTGTGCGTGAAGGGCATGTACAACCGCGTCAAGTGGACGCTGCAGAAGTACGACCCGCCGACGGGCCTGTTTCTGGACGGGCAGGGCAGGGGTGGGGTCAAGGTGAAGCTCAGAGTCACGATCTCTCCCAAGGGCTCCGGTTCGGTCGTCGATTTCAACCTGCACCTGGGTGGGCCTGCGATGTTCGGCCCCATCGGTGCGGTGGTGGCCGCCGCGTTGCGCAGCGATATCGATGCTTCGCTCGCGAAATTCGTGCAAGTTTTTGCGGCCACGCCGTAGTCGCCATTTTCGCGGTCTACCTGCGAAAACATAAGCGACGGTTTGTGATTGGCGAGCACCGAATTCGTGTCGGTGTTTGGCATGCTCCGAATTCAGTAGCAATATGGATATATGTCAATCACACGGAAGATCATCGGAACGGTGTTCGCTGCTGGTGCTGGCGCGGCCATTATCGCTGCCGCGCCTGCCACCGTGATGAGCACCGGGGTGCCGACAACCACGTCCAACCAGGTCGTTCTTGCCGATCCCGGCGGCTCGGGCGGCGGTGACGCGGGTGGTGGAGGCGGCTGCTACAACGGCGTGTGCGGTGGCTGGAACCCCAGCCAGGGCGGCTGGGGCCACGGCTGCTACAACGGTGTGTGCGGCGGCTGGGATGGCCAGCGCGGCTGGGGCAACTAGCCCCTGCGGCTAATCCGTTTCGTTCGAGAGCGGGCGCAGGGCCTGAGCCAAGGCGTCATAGGCGTCGCGGCGTGCTGATCCGCTGCCCAGCAGATGGTCGGGCAGGATCACCTCGTCGACGCCCTCCTGTGTCCACGGTGCCATCTGTTCGGCGATGCGTTCCGCGGTGCCGTACAGCACCGGAATCGGCGATGCCGCAGCGGTTTCCGCCGCCCGCGCTTCGGATTGCGGGCCATCGGTGACGATCACGCGCGCCTGTGTGGAACGCCAGATGGTGGCGGGATCGCGGCCGATCTTCTCGGCCGCGGCATCCAGGCGGCCGGATACCTCGCGGAAAGTGCCGGGCGACGACCACTGATTCCATTCGTGGGCGTAGCGGGCGGTCAGGGCGAGCATCCGCGGCTGAGTCGCGCCGATCAGGATCGGTAAGGGCCGTTGCAGCGGTTTGGGCTCGCAGATCCCCTCGGCCAGCCGGTAGTACTGGCCGTCCACCGTGGTCACTGGCTCGTTGAGCAACCCCGTGATCACTTGTAGTCCTTCGGAAAACCGGTCGACTCGCGCTCCCGGCTTACCCAGCTCGAGGCCGTAGCGTTGGTGCTCGTTCTCCTGCCAGCCGGCCCCCAATCCGAGCGTGAAACGCCCCTGGCTGACGTGGTCGACGGTGGCGGCCCAGTTGGCAAGCACGGCCGGGTGGCGGAAGGTCATCGACAGCACCAGGGGTGCCAGCCGGATCCGGGAGGTGGCGGCGGCGAGCGCGGCAAAGAGGGCAGTCGCCTCGTGGAAATCGGTGCGCTCCTCGGCCGTGTCGGCATGGGACATGAAGTGGTCGGCGGCGTAGAAGGCGCGCCAGGTTCCGTCGTCGGCGTACTGCGCGATGTCCAGCAGATCTGCCCAGGATTGGTTGGTTTGTCCCCATATCGAAAAGCGCATGACTCCGATCCTAGGGGCGATCCACATATCGCCGTTATGGCGTACTACCCTCGCAGTGGTGGAGGAGCAACCGAGGGGCCGGCGGGCAGAGGTGCTCGCGGCCGCCATTGAAGTGGCGGGCACCATGGGTATTGGTGGGCTCACCTACCGCTCGGTAGATGCGGCCGCTAACGTGCCGAGTGGCACGACCTCGAATCACTTCCGTACTCGTGATGCCCTGCTGCTGGGTGCCATTCTGGAGATCGAGAAACTGCGCCGTGCCTTCTGGCGGGCGCTTGTCACCGAGATCAACCCGACCACGGTCTCCGATCTGGTGGGTATCGGCACCGCGTATGCCAACGGCGCCGTCGGGGCGATGAGCACCCGGGTGCGGGCCTATATGGCGCTGCTCATGGAAGGCTGGAGTCATCCGGAATTGAGGGAGCCACTACAGCGGGGCAGGGATGCGCAGATTCCCCGCACACTGCACTTGATGTGCAAGGTCGATCCGAAGACGCCCCAACTGCATGCGGAAATTTTCCAGGACTACCTCACCGGCATCATCTACCAGCAGCTGGCCAACCCGGTGGCCGATTTCAACCCCCGCCCGGGGATCGAGGCACTGCTTACCGCGCTGGTGACGCCGCCCCAGACGCCGCGGGCAGCGCAGCGATAGGGTTCTCGCGCCAATCGGTGTCGGTGACAATTCGGCGCGAAATGCGTTCCAGTGCCGCCTGAATCTGCTCCCGGTCTGCGCGATCTTCGAAATCTGGTGTACGGGAAAGCCGTTCGATCAAATACTGGTTGATGGCCTCGCTGATCTTGTCGACCTCTTCCCGGCCGCTATCGGTGAGCCAGATGTGATCGTTGGTGCGCAGGGCGTAGCCGTTGGCGACGAGTTCGTTGAATGCGGGGTCGACGATCTCCGGCGGTATGCGATACCACTGTGCGATGCGGGACACCTCGGCGGAACCGGTTGCCCGCAGGAAGCGGTTGGCCTGCACCAGTGCCCACAGCGGCGCGATGGGCATCGAGACGCCCGCATGTTCGCGCAGCTTATGCAGGCCCACGTGCGGGAATCCACGCATCGCATTGCCGATCGCGATCTCCAGCAGCTTGTCCGGCGAGACAGAATTGGGCATACCGAAGCCTTCGCCCATATCCACGGCAAGGCTCGTGTCGGCACCGCGCAGCGGGACCTCCTTGAGGAACAGCGCGAGCACGAACCCGACGGCGGCGACCGGTGCTGCGCACAGGAACACCAGGTCCAGGGAATCGGCATATGCGTGGATGACGGGTACCGCCGCGTCATGCGGTAGTGCGTGCAGCGCCTGCGGCGATTGGGTGGCCTCGGGAGGTGTGTTCACCGAGCTGAGTTCGCGCGTAAGGAAATTGGAGAACAGTGAGCCGAATATGGCCGCGCCGAAGGAACTGCCGATGGTGCGGAAGAACGTGACACCCGATGTCGCGACGCCCAAGTCGTCGAAGCGGGCGGTGTTCTGCACGATGAGGGTGAGCACCTGCATGGATGCGCCGATGCCTACACCCAGGATGAACAGGTACAGCGACTGCAGGACGAACGGCGTGGAGTCGTCCATCCTGGATAGCAGTGCCAGCGCGATGGCCATGATGGCGGTACCCGCGACCGGGTAACGCTTGTACCTACCGGTGCGTCCCACCAGGGTGCCGGTTCCGGTGGACGTGATGAGCATGCCCGCCACCATGGGCAGGGTGCGTAGGCCGGAGACGGTGGCCGAGACGCCGTTGACGAACTGCATGAAGGTGGGCAGATAGGTCATCACGCCGAGCATGGCGAACCCGACGACGAAGCTCAGCACGCAGCAAATGGTGAACACCGGGTCACGAAACAGGCGCGGAGGCAGGATCGGTTCGGGCACTCGGGATTCCACCCAGACGAAGGTGCCGATCGCGGCGATCGAGCTCGCGAACAGGCCGATGATCACGGGCGAGGACCAGGGGTACGTGGTGCCGCCCCAGCTGGTGGCCAGAGTCAGCGCGGAGGCGCCCAGGCCGATGAGCACGATGCCCCAGTAGTCGATGACGGGGCGCGTCGCCTTCGCCAACGCCGGGATGGCTCCGGCGGCAACCATGATCACCACAACGGAGATGGGCAGATTGATGTAGAAGGCCCAGCGCCACCCGAGATGGTCGGTGAACAGCCCGCCGAGCAGAGGGCCGATCACCGTGGTCACCCCGAACACCGCGCCGAGAATGCCCTGATATCGGCCGCGTTCGCGCATCGGGATGATCTCCCCGATCAGGGCCGTCGCCGTCACCATCAGGCCACCGGAACCGAGCCCTTGAATGGCGCGCGCACCCACCAGCATCGCCATGGAGCCGGCCATGCCGCACAGCAGCGAGCCGCCCGCGAAGATGACGATGCAGGTGATGAAGACGGTTCGCCGTCCGAACAGGTCACCGAACTTGCCCATCACCGCGGTTGCCACCGTGGAGGCCAACAGGTAGCTGGTGACCACCCAAGACTGGTGTCCCGCATCGCCGAGATCGGCGACGACGGTGGGTAGAGCGGTGGCGACGATGGTGCCGTCCAGCGCGGCGAGCAGCATTCCTAGCAGGACCGCGACGAAAATCAGGTTGCGTCGCTGCACGCTGATCATGGAGCTAGCCGCTTCCTGGTCGACTGTTCCGGACTCAGCTGAGTGCTTGTGTGATTCGGCTGGCATGACTTACCCATGCTAAAGGTATGCGGCCTCGCGCATCATGAAGCTGCGTTGCTCGCCCGCCAACGGACAGGAAGCCAGATGACAAGCGAACACCTGCCCACAGACCAATTTCCCGGATTTCTGGGCATCGAGTCGGTCTCGTTCGACGACGGCCGGGTCACTGCCGAGTTGCCGATTCGTGGAGAACACTTCGCCCCGAACGGCTTCGTGCATGCTGCCGTCATAGTGGGGCTCGCGGACACCTTGTGTGGCTACGGATGCCTGGCCTCGTTGCCCGAGGGGGCATCAGGATTCACCACTGTCGAACTGAAGACGAATTTCCTGGGCGCCGCCCGTGAAGGCAAGCTCACCGCCGTCGCCGTGCCGGTACATCGCGGACGTTCCACGCAGCTGTGGGATGCGACGGTGACCTCCCGCGACGGGCGCACCGTGGCGGTGTTCCGCTGCACCCAACTGGTGCTTTGGCCGCGCGGCTGACGGGCCGTGTCTGTGCTGCTGACGCGGGTGTAACGTACGTCACAGGGCTGGTATCGATATCGACAGGAGCAGGCAATGGCGAAGTACGCGGCACCCGGAACCGAGGGCAGTGCAGTCACTTTCGCGCCCAGGTACGACAACTTCATCGGCGGGGAATGGGTTGCCCCGGCGGATGGCCAGTACTTCGAGAACGCCTCTCCGATCGACGGCAAGGTGTTCACCCGGGTTGCCCGCGGTACCGCGCCGGATATCGAGAAGGCGCTGGACGCGGCGCACGCCGCGGCCGAGGCGTGGGGTAACACCTCGGCCGCTGAACGGTCGAACGCCTTGCTGCGGATCGCCGACCGGATGGAACAGCACATCGAGAGGCTCGCGGTCGCCGAAACCTGGGATAACGGCAAGCCGATTCGGGAAAGCCTGAACGCTGATATCCCGCTGGCAATCGATCACTTCCGCTACTTCGCCGGCGTGCTCCGAGCCCAAGAGGGTTCGATCTCCGAGATTGACCACGACACCGTGGCCTATCACTTCCATGAGCCGCTGGGCGTTGTCGGGCAGATCATCCCGTGGAACTTCCCCCTGTTGATGGCCGTGTGGAAGCTGGCTCCGGCGCTGGCGGCGGGCAACTGTGTGGTGCTCAAGCCCGCCGAACAGACGCCCGCCTCGATCCTGGTGCTGATGGAGCTGATTGCCGACTTGCTGCCATCCGGAACCGTCAACGTGGTCAACGGTTTTGGTGTGGAGGCGGGTAAGCCGCTGGCCTCCAGTCCGCGCATCGCCAAGATCGCGTTTACCGGCGAGACCACCACGGGGCGCCTCATCATGCAGTACGCGACGGAGAACATCATCCCGGTCACGCTGGAACTCGGCGGTAAGAGCCCCAACATCTTCATGCCCGACGTGATGGCCGCCGACGACGCCTTCCTGGACAAGGCGCTTGAGGGCTTCACCATGTTCGCGCTCAACCAGGGTGAGGTGTGCACCTGCCCCTCGCGTGCGTTGGTGCACGCATCCATCTACGACGAGTTCATCGCGCGTGCCATCACGCGCGTGGAGGCGATCGTAGGCGGTGATCCGCTCGACGAAGACACCATGATCGGTGCGCAGGCAAGCAATGACCAATATGAAAAGATCTTGTCGTACATCGATATTGGGCGGCAAGAGGGTGCGCAGGTACTGACCGGCGGAGATGCGCGCAAGGTTTCCGAATATCCCGACGGCGCCTACATCCAGCCCACGGTGTTCGCCGGTACCAACAACATGCGCATCTTCCAGGAGGAGATTTTCGGCCCGGTGCTGTCGGTGGCGAAGTTCGACTCATTGGATGAGGCATTGAAGATCGCCAACGACACCCTGTATGGCCTCGGCGCCGGGGTGTGGTCGCGCGATATGACCAACGCCTACCGGCTGGGTCGCGGTATCAAGGCCGGGCGGGTGTGGACCAACTGCTACCACCAGTACCCGGCGCATGCCGCTTTCGGCGGCTACAAGAAGTCGGGCATCGGGCGTGAGAACCACAAGATGATGCTCGACCACTATCAGCAGACCAAGAACATCTTGGTGAGCTATTCGCCCGATGCCGCGGGCTTCTTCTGATGAGGGTTCACCGGAAGAAAGTGGGATCCTGATCAATCGCGTCGAACTCACGCCGGCTGCGGCGGAATTGTTGGCTTCGCTGGTGGCCAAACATGGCCCTGTGATGTTCCACCAGTCCGGTGGCTGCTGTGACGGCAGCGCGCCGATGTGTTATCCGCGGGGAGAGTTCCGCGTCGGTGCATCGGATGTACTGCTCGGCGAAGTTAGCCGCGATACCCCATTCTGGATGAGTGCAGACCAGTTCGAGTACTGGTCGCATACACATCTGACGGTCGACGTGGTACCTG
Organism: Mycobacteroides abscessus ATCC 19977; assembly: GCF_000069185.1. NCBI lineage: Bacteria > Bacillati > Actinomycetota > Actinomycetes > Mycobacteriales > Mycobacteriaceae > Mycobacteroides > Mycobacteroides abscessus. Next base: position 980,841 of record NC_010397.1, read on the forward strand.
GGCGGGGATCGGGATTTTCGCTGGAGGCACCCGAGGGGGTGCGGTTTCTGATCCGCTCCAGGCTTTTCACCGATGACGAGGTGCTGGCATTGGCGAATCAGCCGGTCCGAACCGGCGCCGACGGCTGAGGCGGCCGCACCGCGTTCGTGTTGTCCGCGGCGCGGGTAGGTAGTAGTTTGCCCTTGTCGGAGTCGGTCTGGTTGGCCGTGGGGAGTGTTGTTATGCACGTAGGTATTCGGACGGTTGCGGTCGCCGCGGTGTGCGGGCTGTGTGTTGGCGCGGGCGTTGATGCACGGGCGGTTCGGCCGAACCTCTCCATAGCAGGCACGCCCACAACGCGTTCCGTATCGAGCCAGGCGGTCTCGCTCGCGTCGTTCTCTGATCTGCTGGCGGCCGCTGCGCCACAGAACGATGCTGCGGCGCAAATGAATTCGGTGGGCGGCGGCGCGGTGAGTAGTACCGACTTGATCGGCACTGTCGCCAAGCTCCTCGCGACACCGAATATCACTCAGAGCGGCGTGACTCCGGGAATCAACACCGCGGCCGTCGGTACTGTCGATCCGCCGAGCAGTGAACCCGTTGATCCGCCGACCGGGCAGCCCACCGATCCGCCCGCCGCCGACGAGCCGGCACCGCCCACCAACTTCCCGGGTGAACGTCCGGCGTTTGGCACTCCGTCCTATTTTGCGCAGTTGGCGTTCGCTGTCTTCCATGTGGTCGCGTTGCCGATCACCGTGCCCGTGCAGTTCTTCCTGGGCAGCGCCGAGGGCGTGCCGACGGTGATCGCCGCGGCCATCAACGACTTGTCGGGCCTGCTGGGCCAGATACCCGGCCTGTCGCCGCAGCAACCTACCGAGCCACAGCCACAGCAGATAGCGCAGAGTTCTTTGCCGCTGCAGAAGCTGGCGGCGGCGGAGACTGACCCGACCACCGACCCCGAGCCTCCGGCGGAGCCGCTGCCCACCAACTTCCCGGGTCCCCGTCCGGCGTTCGGTACTCCGTCCTATTTTGCGCAGTTGGCGTTCGCGGTGCTGCACGTTCTCGCCCTGCCGATCACGGTGCCCGTACAGGCGATCATCGGCAAGACCGAGGGAGTGCCGTCGGTCATCGTGGCGGCGCTGAATGACTTGTCGAGCCTGCTGGGGCAGGTGCCCAAGCCGTCGGCGCCCGTGACCGATACCAAGACCACACCGCAGGACTCCACCTCGCAGCAAGCCGACAAGGCTGCTCCCACAGTGGATTCCGCGTCCGAAAAGCCCGGGGGCGCCACGTCCGGCGCCGATGCGAAGGCCTCGAAGATCGAGCGCAACGAGCATGAGGGCAAGACGGCGGACAAGGCCGCCGAGGTGCCCAAGGCGGAGCATGAGACCAAGCCGGGCGCGGCGTCGGAGGAGACGCCGAAGACAGACCCGGCCAAGGAGGTCGTTGAGCCCAAGGTGGATCCGGCGAAGGTTGTTGAGTCGAAGACTGATCCGACCAAGGCCGTCGAACCCAAGGCTGATCCGACGAAGGTTGTTGAGCCCCAGGTTGTCGAGCCCAAGGTTGACCCGGCGAAGGCCGTCGAACCGAAGACTGATCCCGCCAAGGCCGTCGAACCCAAGGCAGATGCGGCGGCGGAACCCGCCAAGCCCGAGTCTTCCAAGCCCGAGTCTTCCAAGGCCGAGGTCGCCAAGCCTGTCACCGCTAAACCGGAGACCAAGGCACAACCGGCCAAGCCCGAATCCGCGGGCCCGGTAAAGGTTACTCGCGACAGCCTGAAGTCGACGCCAGGTGAAACCGGAACCACCGGCGGCACCAAGACAACCGAGGGGTCCAAGGGCTCGGTGACCGACAGCAAGACACCCGCCGCGTCTACCGACACCAAGGTGCATGACGGCCTGAAGCCGGCCGTGGGCGCTAAGCCCGACAAGCCCGCCGACAAGCCATCGACGGAGAAGTCTTCGTCCGAAAAAAGCGGTTCGTCGTCGGAGGGCAGCTCGCATTCCTCCGAGAGCAAGTCGCACTCCTCGGAAGGAAAGTCGCACTCCGGCTCTAAGGACTGACGACGATCGTCAGCGTATTGCCGTCGCGCTCGACATGTAGCCCCGCGCGGCGGGCGACGGTGGCCACCGACGCGGCGTCGTTGGGTTCGGCACGGCTTCCTGCCAGGATGCGCGCCAGTTTCCCCTTGTGCGCCTTGTTGAAATGGGTGATCACCGTGCGCCGGCCATCGGGATGCTCGGTGAGGCAGTCGACCGTCACGGCGTGGGGTAGCCGGCCCAGGCCCGCATAGGAACCCGAGCGCAGGTCCACCACCAGCTCGCCTGCCGCCAGCTCGGCGAGCACCGGCTCCAATACCGGCCGCCAGCGTGCGGCCAAGGTGGGCTTTCCGGGCAGCTTGGACGACGCCGACAGACGGTAGGCAGGCACCGGATCATCGGCCCGTAACAGCCCGAACAGTGCCGAACCGACAGCGAGGCGTGCACGTGCCCTGGCGGCGGAGGCGCCACGCAGCGATGTCACGTCCAGGTTGTCGTACAGCACGCCGGTGTACCGGTGCAGGGCGGGCATGGTGGGGGACATGCGCAGCTCGGCGTTGCGCTGAATCTCCGCATCCTGGGATGCGGAGATGCCCAGTGCCTGCCTGCACGCGTCTGGGTCGGCGGCAAGGGCGATGAGCTCGTCCACCAGTGCTTCACGCACCGGGTTCAGCGTGGGCGTTGCCAATTCGTTCAGGCGCAAAGGTGGGCCGTCGCCGCCTTCGTGTTTGGTTTCCGAGGGCGGCAGCAGCACGATCACGCAGAGACCGTAGCGAACTGGGCTGCTGTCCGTCGCGCTGAGGTGGTCAAACCCCTTCCGCGATGAGTTTTCGATCCGGCAGTGGTCGATACCGGTGAATGCCCCTTCCAGCTCAAGGAGACCCCATGCCCACTCGTGACGAAACTCCGCTCGGAGCCCCAGCATGGATCGACCTCGCCTCGTCGGACCTCGAGAAGTCGAAGGCGTTCTACAGTGCGCTGTTCGGCTGGACGTTGCAGGAGGCGGGCCCCGAGTACGGCGGCTATATCAATGCGTACAAGGACGGTAAAGCCGTTGCGGGAATGATCACCAACAACCCGGAGTGGAATGCTCCCGACGCGTGGACCACCTACTTCGCTACCGAAGACATCGATGCCACCCTGCAGAAAGCGGTGACACACGGCGGTACCAACTGCTTGCCCCCCATGGAAGTTCCACAGCTTGGCTACATGGCCCTTTTCGCCGACCCGGCCGGTGCCATGGTGGGTTTATGGCAGCCATTGGCGCACAAGGGGTTTCAACTGGTTGGCGAGGGTGGCGCGCCGGTATGGCACGAGCTCAATACCCGGGAGTATGACCGGGCTGTGGACTTCTACACCACGGTGCTGGGATGGAACACCAAGATAGAGGGCGATTCCGCGGATTCCCGGTATGCATGTGCACAGCATGACGGTGCGCCGATCGCGGGTGTCAACGATGCGTCGGTGGGCCAATGGGCACTTCCCGAGGGGGTGCCGGCGCATTGGGCCGTGTATTTCGGCACCGACGACACCGACGCCGGCGCGGCCAAGGCCGCTGAACTGGGTGGTGCGGTACTCGCTCCGGCTCAGGACACGCCGTATGGCCGGATGGCGCTGATAAGGGACACCACTGGCGGCACCTTCTGGCTGTGCTCCGTGGACTCCTGATCATGGCCCGGGCGTCCCGGTCTCGCTAGAGGTCTTCGAAGGTCGGGATGCCCCATTCCTCCCGCCCGCCTCCGTGCAACAGGTTGGCGCGGGTGACCGACCGGGTTCCGAACCTGTCGCGCAGCCCATCAAGGGTGCTGTCGAGCGCCAAGGTGTTTTCCGCCGCATCCGAGAAGGGCAGCTCCAACTGTGCTGCGCCACAAGGGTCGAAGTTGGATACGGAGAATCCGATCAGAGTGATGCCCCGTTCTTTGATGAGCGGGCCGGCGTCTTTGACAAGCTCGCGGGCCACTGACAGGAGGCGTTCGGTGGACGTGGTGGGTCGCGGCACGGTGCGTGAGCGCGTGGCGCGGGTGTAGTCGCCGAAACGCAGTCGTAGCACCACCGTGCGACAGCTGCGGCCGGTGCCGCGCATGCGGCGGGCAATCCGCTCCATGAGTTGTGTTGCGATGGCATCGATCTCGCTGTCCGCTCGTGGCCCGCGGCCAAGCGCGCACTGCGCACCGATCGAGCGCCGCCGCCGTCCACCATCCACCCGTCGTGGATCGATATTGTTTGCCAGACAATGCAATTGATGCCCCATGGCGCGTCCGACCATCGACGCCAGGGTGGACTCGCCCAGATCGGCCACGTCCGCGACGGTACGGATGCCATACACCCGCAGTTTCTCGGCGGTGACCGATCCGACTCCCCACAGCGCCTGCACCGGCAGCGGGCGCAGAAACGACAACTCCTCGTGCGGCTCCACCACCAACAGTCCGTCGGGCTTGCCCTGGCGGCTGGCGACTTTGGCCAAGAACTTGGTGCGGGCGATGCCGACGGTGATCGGTAGTCCCGCCCGGCGCCGCACCTCCAAGCGCAATGCGGCCGCGATATCGCTTGGCGCCCCTGAGATCCGCTGCAGACCGGACACATCCAGAAACGCCTCGTCGATGGACAGCGGCTCGACCAGGGGAGTGGTATCCCGGAAGACCTCGAACACCAACTTGCTCGCGGCGCTGTAGGCGTCGAAACGCGGTGGTACCACCACCGCGTGCGGGCAGAGCCGTAGCGCCTGACGACCTCCCATGGCGGTACGCACGCCACAATGTTTTGCTTCGTAGCTGGCGGCGAGCACGACACCGCCCCCGACGATCACCGGGCGGTCGCGCAGTGCCGGCGCATCACGTTGCTCGACGGAGGCGTAGAACGAGTCCAGATCGGCATGCAGGATGCTGGCTGTCCCGGTCATGATCCGATGCTCGCACCGGGGTCCGACAGCCGGATCGGGTTGATTTGCCCAACCGGCGGTTGATTCGGAGAATCACTGGGCAATCCTTGATGGCGCCCGGGAGATATTTGACTTACGGCTAGGAAAACTATCGAATCCGTGGTCGGCGGCATGGTGCAGTGTGCCCTACGTTTATTGCGAGTTCTCCAGGTTCTTTTCAGCCCATTGACATTCTTTGCCCAGAAGGGGTGGTTCACGTGCGCGTCCGTCTCCGTGCCACGGCCACCGCGGCGGTTTGCAGTGTCTGCATCGCCGCGTCGGTTTCCGTGCCTACGATCCAAACTCTCAGCGCCAGTCCGGAACAACATCGGACCGTGTCGACTCAGGCCTACGTCCTGACGTCGAACGACGGGACGCTGTCCCCGGCCAGCATCGGCTCGCTGGCCGCCTTACCGGGGGTCACCACGGCGGCCGCTCCGACTCCGCCCGAGGGATCGACGTGGCCGTCGGCGAATCCCTTGGTGAATCTCGCCGTGGGTCCGTTGCAATTCGACCCCAAGTTCTCACGGTCGCCGGTGTTGGCGTCGCCGTTCACGATCGTCAATGCGCCGTTCCAGCTGCTGACCGGGCAGTCGATCGTGAACCCCAACGGCACCACCTCTGCACCGACGGTGCAGAACCTGATCAACGCCGAAACCACCGCGCTGGGGCTGCTGGCAGGGGTGCCGGCCGCATACGTGGCGAACACCATCGCGGTGGTACAAGCCATTGCCCAGAACCCGGGATCGCTGCTGCCGTCCGGACTCGTGCCCACGGCGACGACGTTGTCGGCGGCGAACACCACGGCGGTGAGCCCCACGACGAAAACGCTTGCCTCCACGGCCGTTACGGCCTCGGCTGCGACGGCTCCTGCTCCGACGGCCCCTGCGGGGTCGACGTGGCCGTCGACGAACCCGGTGGTGAACCTGCTGGTGGGTCCGTTGCAGTTCAACTCGAAGTGGCAGTCGCCGGTGTTGGCGTCGCCGTTCACGATCGTCAATGCGCCGTTCCAGCTGCTGACCGGGCAGTCGATCGTGAATCCGGACGGCACCACGGTGGCGCCGACGGTGCAGAACTTCATCGCCGCGGAGACCAAGGCGTTCGGTCTCTTGGTCGGTCTGCCGGGTGCCTACGTGGCCAACACCATCGCGGTGGTGACGGCACTTTCCCAGAACCCGGGATCAATACTGCCCTCGGGCCTGATCCAGCCGGCGACGACGACGGCGAATCCCACGGTCGCCAAGACCACGGCACTGTCGCTTCCCGAATCGTCGACGACGGCAACATCCACCACGGCGAACACGCTTGCGGCCCCGACGGCCTCGGCTCCGACGGGCTCGGCTGTGACGGCTCCTGCTCCGACGGCCCCTGCGGGGTCGACGTGGCCGTCGACGAACCCGGTGGTGAACCTGCTGGTGGGTCCGTTGCAGTTCAACTCGAAGTGGCAGTCGCCGGTGTTGGCGTCGCCGTTCACGATCGTCAATGCGCCGTTCCAGCTGCTGACCGGGCAGTCGATCGTGAATCCGGACGGCACCACGTCGGCGCCGACGATTCAGAACCTGATCAATGCCGAAGCCAAGGCCTTTGGTCTCTTGGTCGGTCTGCCGGGTGCGTACGTCTCCAACACGATCGCGGTGGTGACGGCGTTGACCCAGAACCCTGCGTCGCTGCTGCCGGCGGGTCTGAGCGCGCCGGCGGCGACCACAACCGCCACAAGCGTCAAGGCTCCGACGTCGATCCTCTCGGCGCTGAGCAAGACCTCTACCACTGCGGCGAAGACCGCGACGGCTGAGCAGAAGACGGCGGTCGAGGGAACCAAGGCGGCCGAGTCGAAGGCGACCACGTCGAAGTCTTCTCCGGAAGCGGAGCCCGCCAAGGCCGGTGCGACCAAGCCCGCCACCCCGGCCGAGGCGGTTACCCCGGCCGAGCCCGCCAAGCCGGCAGAGCCCGCGAAGTCCGCTACTCCGGCCGAGCCGGTGAAGGCGGCCGAGCCTGCCAAGCCCGCCACCCCGGCGGACGCGGCTACTCCGGCGGAGCCCGCCAAGCCGGCGACTGCTGCCGACGCCGCTGCCAAGCCGGTGGACGCGGCCAAGCCCGCGGAACCCAAGGTGAACGTGCCTAAGGTCAAGCTGCCCACCCCGGTCACCAAGGTCGGAGAGGTCAGTGGCGGGGTTGCGCCGAAGACCGATGACTCTGCCAAGGCCGACAAGAGCGAGAAGACCGATTCCAAGACGGACAAGGCCGACAAGGGATCCACCCCGAAGAAGCCCGAGAAGGACTCTTCACCTGCGAAGAAGCCCGAGGCCGCGGCGTCGTCGAGCACCAAGTCGGAGTCGGGCTCTAGCTCCTCGTCCAGCGATTCGCACGCGGGTTCCTCCAACGGCTCCTCGTCCAGCGGCTCCTCGTCCAGCGGATCGTCGCACAGTGACTCGCACAAGGCGTCGCGAAATTAGTCCCCGGTAACAAGCACAAAGGTCCCCGCGCCCGACACGGCGCGGGGACCTGCTTGTAAGCGGCACTGACATAAGTCAACATCATTGACATGGAAATCGACGGCACCGCGAGCCTGGGGTACTTGCTGACCCGTACCGCGACATCACTGCGGGGCAAGGTCGCGGCCCGTTTGGAGCCGATCGGCTTGAGCCTGCCCGAGTACATCTGCATGCGGATTCTGCGTACCTACCCCGGCATGTCCAACTCCGAACTGGCCAGGCAGGCCATGGTCACCCGGCAGGCGATGAACGCGGTACTGCATCGGTTGGAGGAGGAGGGCCTCATCAGCCGGCCCGAGAGTGCGGACCACGGCCGGTCGCTGCCTGCCCGCCTGACCCGGCGCGGTAGCACCCAACTGGAGAAGGCGGTGGAGGCAGTGACCGCGGGTGAGAACGAGGTCATGGAGAAGCTGACCGCCGACGAGCAGCGCGCGTTGAAGGCGATGCTGGCCAAGTGCGTGCCGAGCCAGCTGCCATGAGACGTGCCGGCTGGCTGATCGCTTTCACTGGTCTGGTGATCGGGTTCAGCGTGTGGCTGCCGTGGCTGCGCACCTCGGCCAGCGGTGGAGGCAGAGCCAATGCCATCGGCGGCGCCACCGGATCGGTGGTTCTGCCTGCGGGATTCGGCGCCGGACAGCTGATCTTGCTGGTTTCCGCGCTGCTGGTGGTGGCCGGATGCATGGTGGGGCAGCACATCCTGCACCGCATCGCTCCGGTGGCCGCGGGTGCCCTGGCCCTGGTGCTGTTGGCGCTGGAGCTCCTGTACTACCGCACCAACATCAAGCCCCCGATCGTGACCGGGTACGGCTTTTGGGTCGCGATCTGTGCGTCGGCTATCGCCGTCGCGCTGGCGATCGTGGCACTGCTGTCACGGCCCTCGCTGAGTCGCTCAACCCAATCCGGCAAGTAGCAGCGGGACGATCGAGCTGTACATCCCGTTTTTGATGGTGCTCAGTGTGCCGCGGTTCTTACCCACCAGCGGCTCTACGAATCCCTTTGCGGTACTGATCACTTCGTCTTCGAGAACGGCGGCGTCGACGATCTGTAGTCGTACGCAGTCGTCGCCGCCGTAGCGCTGACCGCTCGGCATGGTGGCCGACGCCGCCTGTGGGGTCATGCGGCCCTGACACAGCGCGGACATGCCCGGTGTGAAGGGCAGCCCCACGTTCACCTCCGGCAGGCAGAAGAACCCGCGATCGGAGCGCATCACCCGATAGTCGCAGCTGAGCGCAACCATCGCTCCCGCTCCGTAGGCGTGTCCGTTCACGGCGGCCACGGTGGGTACCGGGAGGGTGAGCAAGCGGACAAAAATCTTCTGAACCTCGGTGATATACCAACCGAGCTTGTCGGGGTTGGCGCCCAGATACTCGACGTCGAGCCCGTTGGAGAAGAACTTGCCGCTTCCGGTCACGACAAGAGCTGTGGGTTCCTCGTCGGCCACGATCTCGTCGATCCGTGCGTTGACCTCGTCGATGAAGGGCAAGGTGAACCGATTCTCATCGGTGCCGAGCACGAGGGTGGCGATGGCGCCGTCGCGGGTGAGAGTTGCAGACACGTTGTTACCTCAACTGTTCGAGAGCTGTCGCTACTTGCTCGGGGATGGGGACGGGTGTGCGGGCATCGGAGTCCACGTAGACATGGACGAACCGACCCAGCGCACGCGGCGTGTCCTCGACAACACCGTCGACGACCTTGAACACCGCAAGCTTGTAGATGACACTACTGCGTCCGCTGTGCTCAAGTGCCAGGCCGATCGACAGCTCGTCCGGAAAGGACACCTCTGCCAAGTACTTGCACGAGGTTTCGGCCACGACCCCGATGGCGGGCAGGTCGCGGATATCGCACCCGGCCGCCTCCATCAGCCAGCCGTTGACGGCCGTGTCGAACCAGGCGTAGTAGACCACGTTGTTGACATGCCCGTAGACATCGTTGTCGGCCCAACGAGTTTGGTGCCTCCGGTGCACCGGGAAGTCAGCCTTGGTGGGCAGCTCGGGTTTGGTCACGCGCTCACTCCCGGGCGCAGGATCTGACGCACCGCCTGGCCCTCGGCAAGGGCGTCGAGCGCGATATTGATATCGGACAACGGCAGGTCATCGGACTTGAGCTTCTCCACTGGCAGGCGCCCCGCCCGCCACAGCGCCAGCATGGCCGGGATGTCCTGTTGCGGTTGCGCCGAACCCATGTATGAGCCCAGGATGCTGCGGCCCTCCGCGACGATATTCAACGCGGGCAGGCTGATTCGTGCATCGGGATGCGGTAGGCCCACCGACACGGTGCCGCCGCCGCGCCCGGTGAGCGCGTAGGCCTGCTCCAGCACGGCGGCCGAACCGACCACCTCGAACACCCAGTCATGTCCGCCGGGGGCTTCATCCGGCGCGCAGGCGCTGGTGGCGCCGAGCTCAAGGGCGAGTTCGCGTTTGGCGGGCACGGGGTCGATAGCCAGTACCTCACCCGCGCCGGCGGCGGCCGCCGACATCACCACGGCCAGACCGACGCCACCCAATCCGAGGACCGCCACGGAGTCTCCGGGGCGCACGGACGCGGTGTGGGTAACCGCGCCAAAGCCGGTGAGCATGGCGCAGCCAAAGAGGGCAGCGGTGTCGAGAGGAACGTTCTCATCGATGACGACCACCGAATTGCGATCCACCACAGCATGATCGGCGAACCCGGAGACACCAAGATGGTGACGTACCTCGGTGCCGTCCAGATCGTGCAGCCGGGTGCCGCCGCGGATCAGGTCACCGCGGCCGTTCGCCGCGGCGGCGTCCGGGCATAGCGCCGGGCGACCGGATGAGCAGTACCTGCACGCGCCGCAGCTCGGTACATACACCAGCACCACATGATCACCGGGGGAGACGTCGCGTACGCCGGGGCCCACCGCGGCGATGACACCGGCCGCCTCGTGTCCGAGTGCCATGGGTACCGGACGTATCCGGTTCCCGTCGACCACCGACAGATCCGAGTGGCACAGGCCCGCGGCTTCGATGCGTACCAGCACCTCGCCGGGGCCCGGCGGGTCGAGTTCTAGCTCAATGACTTTCAGCGGGTGGGTGTCGCGGTACGGCCTTTCGATCGGTGCCGCGTGCAGCACCGCACTACGAATTCGCACAAACCCCTCCGTAAATCGCGTTGAGCCAGACGTGGAGCAGCGTATCGACCACCTTGCCGTCGTCGACGGCGGGTTGCTGCCCGGTGAAAGTGGCGCGCATCATCGCCTGGTTGATGAGGTTGAGCGCGATCGCGATATCACGGGCGGGTACCACGCTGGGCGCCGCGCCACGAGCGCGTTCGGCCTCAATGCCCACCGTCGTATTGGCGACCCAGTTCTCGGTCACCTCGGACCAGCGCTGGTCCAGCTCGGGGCTTGTTCCTTGCATGCTGGACAGCGCGACAGTGAGGGCCCGGTGGGAGCCGAAGGCGTCAAAGTAGGCCTTGATCACGGCCCGCCAGTACTGCGCGGGACTTGTCATGGCCGCGGGATCGATGCTCGCGACATTGGCGTCGGCCTCCTCGATGATTCGCTCGGCGAGTGTGAGGAGTACGGACTCTTTGGAGGAGAAGTAGAAGTAGAAGGTCGGCCGGGAAATCCCGGCTCCGCGCGCCAGATCATCGACCGAGACATCGGCAAGCGGGCGCTTGCCGAGCAGTTCTTCGGCGGTGGCCAGGATCGCTTGTATCCGCTCGTCCCCGGACGGGCGCGTCGTTTTGCGGCCTCTCGTAGCCGGTTTTGTCACGTCTACCTGCGCATTCTTTAAAGTTATCGACACACTGTTGACTTTCTCAACACTGCGTCGATAGCCTAGCTGTCATGACCGAACATGTCGACATTGTCATCGTGGGCGCCGGGATCTCGGGTATCGGCATGGCGTGCCGTGTCACCCGTGAGTTGCCGGGCAAGAAGTTCGTGGTGCTGGAGGCGCGCGAGCGCATCGGCGGCACCTGGGATCTGTTCCGCTACCCGGGTGTGCGCTCGGATTCGGACATGTTCACGCTCGGCTACAACTTCCGGCCCTGGACGAGCACCAAGGGCATCGCCGACGGCACCTCCATCCGCGAGTACGTGACCGAGACTGCGCGCGAGTTCGGTGTGACAGAAAAGGTCCGATTCGGCCACAAGGTCGTCGGCGCCGAGTGGTCCTCCGAGCGTGGGCTGTGGACGTTGCAGGTCGAGCGTGCGGGAGAGACGGTCGAATTCACCACCCAGTTCCTGTTGGGCTGCACGGGTTACTACCGCTACGACGAGGGCTTCACGCCCAAGTTCGAGGGCATCGAGGATTTCGCCGGACAGGTGGTCCACCCGCAGCACTGGCCCGAGGATCTGGACTACTCCGGTAAGAGGGTCGTCGTCATCGGCAGTGGCGCCACGGCCATGACCCTGGTTCCCGCGATGGCCGGAACGGCAGGTCATGTGACCATGCTGCAGCGTTCGCCCACGTATGTGGTGTCGCTGCCCTCGACGGATGCGCTCGCCGTGGCGCTGCAGGGCAAGTTGCCTGCCTCGCTCGCGTACCCGATCGTGAAGTGGAAGAACCAAATGGTCAGCTTCATCAGCTACCAGACAAGCCGTCGCGATCCCGAGCGTATGAAGGGGATCCTGCGCGCGCTGCTGAAGCGGCAGTTGCCTAACTTCGATCTGGACAAGCACTTCACTCCTAAGTACAACCCGTGGGACCAGCGGCTGTGTGTGGTGCCGGATTCGGACCTGTTCCGCGCGCTGCGCAAGGGCACCGCGTCCATCGTGACCGATCGGATCACGCGCTTCACGCCGAAGGGCATCCTGCTCGAGTCCGGTGAAGAGCTCGAGGCCGACATCGTGGTCACCGCCACCGGCTTGAACGTTCAGCTGGCCGGGGGACTGCGGCCGATCGTGGACGGTGTCCAGCTGAATCCCGCAGATTCGGTGAGCTACAAGGGTCTGATGCTGACCGGCCTGCCGAACTTCATCTTCACGTTCGGGTACACCAATGCCTCCTGGACGCTGCGCGCCGACCTGGTGTCGCAGTACACCTGCCGGCTGCTCAAATACATGGACAAGGAAGGGCAGACGGTGGTGTGGCCGGTCGAGCCGGACACCGCCGAGCGGCTGCCGTTCTTGGAGGACTTGGTCTCCGGATACGTCACGCGCGCGGAGAACGCGATGCCGCACCAGGTGCCGCTGGCCCCGTGGCGCTCCTATCAGAATTACTTCCGCGAGCTGCCGGTGCTCAAGTACGGCAAGGTCGCGGACAAGGGTGTCCGTTTCAGTTCCGGAGCCGCAGGGTCGGCGACGTCCGGCAGGGGAAATGCTTCGCACGAGGCCCCCGTTGCAATAGGCAGGTAAATACCTGCATAATGGCCGGGTGCAGTCAGCACCCGGCCATTCTCATTGGGACGTGGTTTTCAAGGCTCTCGCCGATCCCACGCGGCGCGAGTTACTAGACCGGCTGCATGAACGCAACGGTCAGACGTTGAGTCAGCTATGCGAGGGCGTCGCCATGGCCCGTCAATCCGCGACCCAACATCTGGGCGTACTCGAATCCGCCAACCTGATCAGCACCGTGCGACATGGCCGCGAGAAGCTGCACTATCTCAATCCGGTTCCGCTGCACGAAATTCAGGAACGGTGGATCGACAAGTTCGAACGCCCGCGGCTGCGGGCGTTGAGCGCCATCAAGCAGCGAGCGGAGGAGCGGGACATGTCTCAACCAACTTTCGTCTACACCACCTACATCAACAGCACACCCGAAAAGGTGTGGCAGGCCATCACCGACCCCGAGCTCAGCGGCCAGTACTGGGGACATGCGAATGTCTCTGACTGGCAAGAGGGTTCGCGCTGGGAGCACCGGCGCACAGACGGTTCGGGCATCGCCGATGTGGTCGGTACCGTGGTGGAAAGCGATCCACCCCGCAAGCTGGTGACCACCTGGGCGGATCCGGCCGACGGCGCCGATGCCGCGGTGTCCACCGTCACGTTTCTGATTCAGCCCTATCAGAACATCGTGCGGCTGACCGTGTCCCACGCTGACCTTGCGGATCCCGCCGAGTACGCGCAGGCCAGTGGTGGATGGGCGGCAGTGCTGTCAAACCTCAAGTCGTTCCTGGAGACCGGCGCTCCGCTGCCGACGGAGCCGTGGACCCAGCCCGGCTGAAAGCTATCCGCTCACCGGGATCGGCCCGGTGGTGTCGTCGGCGCCGGTGGGTTTTGGCCCAAAAGGTTTCGGGGCCGGGCGCGTACGTATGTTGATAGGCCACCAGAACCAGCGGCCGAGCATGGTGGCGATGGCCGGTGTGAGGAACGAACGCACCACCAGGGTGTCGAAGAGCAACCCGAGGCCGATGGTGGTACCGATCTGACCGAGAACACGTAGATCGCTGAAGACGAAGGACGACATGGTCACCGCGAAGACCAGACCGGCGGCGGTCACCACGCCACCGGTGCCGGCGATGGCGCGGATGATGCCCGTCTTCAATCCCGCGCCGGTTTCCTCCTTGAATCGGGATATCAGCAGCAGGTTGTAGTCGGCGCCGACTGCCAACAAGATGATGACCGCCAGCGGGAAGATGACCCAGTACAACGGAATCCCGAAAATGTACTGCCACACCACCACTGACATGCCGAACGATGCCGCCAGCGACAGCGCCACCGTGCCCACGATCACCAGGGCGGCGACCAGACTGCGGGTCAGGAACATCATGATGAGCAGGATGAGGCCCAGCGAGGCCAGCGCGGCCATCAAGAGGTCGTACTTCTGGCCGTCGGCAATGTCCTTGTACGCCGAGGCAGTCCCGGCGACATAGATCTTGGCGTCGGCCAGTGGGGTGGCCTTGACGGCGTCAAAGGCCGCTTCCTTGATCGCGTCGATGTGCGCGATGCCCTCGGAGGTCTGCGGATCCCCCTGGTGAGTGATGATCATCCGCGCGGCCTTGCCGTCGGGGGACATGAACAACTTCATGCCGCGTTTGAATGCGGGGTTGTCGAATGCTTCCGGCGGCAGGTAGAAGGAGTCGTCGTTCTTCGCGTCATCGAAGGCCTTGCCCAATTCTGTTGCGGTGCGCGTGGACTCCTCGTTCTGGGTGTTGGTGCCGTTGTTGATCGCATAGTTCGACAGGGTCAGGTCGCGGTTCTTTTCCTGGATGGCGATCTGCGGGGGGATCAGGTCCACAAGTTTGGGTTGCAGGGCGTCGAGCTTGGTGAGGCTCCCGGTGACCGATTGCAGTGCGTCGACCAGCTCATCGATACCGTCGAGGGCATCGAAAACGGATCGCAATGCCGCGCAGAAGGGGATGTCGAAGCAGTGCGGCTCCCAGTAGAAATAGTTTCGGATGGGCCGGAACTGATCGTCGAAGTTGGCGATCTTGTCCCGCAGATCCTGTGCCACCGCGACGGTCTGTTGGAACCCCTCGGTCTGTTCATGTGTGATGGCGGCACTTTGTTTCTGCAGCGCCAGTTGCTGTCTCAGCACAGCGATGGTGTTCGTCATCTGGTCAGCCTGTTGTGAAAGGTACAGCGCCTGATTCTGCTGCTGGGAAAGATTCATCAACTGGCTGGCGCTCGATGCGCTGATCTGAAACGGGATGGACGAGTGGGTGATTGGTGTGCCGAGGGGGCGGGTGATCGATTGGACCAGGGCCACACCGCGGGCATGGAGAACGGATTTGGCGACGCGTTCCAGCAGCACCATGCCGGCCGGATTGCGCATATCGAAGTCGGTTTCGATCATCAGAAGTTCGGGGTTGAGGCGCGCGACGGAGAAATGGCGTTCGGCGGCGGCATAGCCGACGTTCGACGGGACCGAGCTCGGCATGTAGATGCGGCCGTCGTAGGTGGTCCGGTATCCCGGTAGCGCGAGTAGGCCAACGAGGGTGGCGATGCACGACACCACGAGAATCGGTCCGGGCCAGCGCACGATCGCCGTACCGATCCGGCGCCAGCCGCGGGTGCGCATGGCCCGCTTGGGTTCCATCAAGCCGAAGCGCCCTGCGATCACCAGCACGGCGGGCGCCAGGGTAAGGGCGGCGGCGAGCGTCACCAGCACTCCCAGAGCAGCCGGGACGCCCAGGGTTTGGAAGTAGGGCAAGCGTGTGAACGACAGACAGAACAACGCTCCCGCGACGGTCAAGCCTGAGCCGATAATCACGTGAGCGGTCGACTTATACATCGTCTGATAGGCGGACGGGCGATCTTCGCCTGCCGAGCGTGCTTCCTGATAGCGGCCGACGAAAAATATCGCATAGTCGGTGCCGGCGGCGATGGCGAGCATCGTCAAGAGGTTGGTCGCATAGGTGGATAGCCCTATGACACCCGTATGTCCTAGTGCTGCAACGATTCCCCGCGCAGCGGAGAGCTCGACCATGACCATGGCCAGCACCAACGCGGTGGTGATGAGCGAGCGGTACACCACCAGCAGCATGACCGCGATGACCGCGAAGGTGATGATGGTGACTTGGGCCGCGCCCGCATTGCCGACCTCGAATTGATCGGTGATGGTCGGAGCCTCACCGGATACATAGGCCTTGATCCCATCGGGCGCGGGTGTTTCCGCGATGATGCGGCGCACGGCGTCGACGGACTCGTTGGACAACGCCTCGCCTTGATTCCCGGCGACATAGACCTGCACGTAGGCGGCCTTACCGTCCTTGCTCTGCGAGCCCCCTGCCGTGATCGGATCGCCCCAGTAATCGGCAACATGCTGGACGTGTTCGTGGTCGTCATTCAGGCGCTGCACCAACGTGTTGTAGAATTGATGTGCCTGCGCGCCAAGGGGTTTCTCGCCTTCAAGTACCACCATCGCCGAGCTGTCGGAGTCGAATTCGTTGAACACCTTGCCGATATGCCTCATCGCCAGTGTCGACGGTGCGTCGGCCGCGTTCAGCGGGGCAGATCGTTCCTCGCCGACCACTTCCAGTTGGGGGACGGTCGCGTTGGTCACCGCGGCAATCGCTACCCAGAACAAGACGATGGGGACGGCAAGCCGACGGACGATCTTCGCCGCACGTGACTCGTGGGCGTGATTGGCGCTCATGCGGACTTGTCCAGGCAGGTGGTGTAGCCGTTCACGATGGTGACGGTCCTTTCGTCCTTGACGATGCCGTCCACGGTGATCCGGCAGCTGGTGGTATCACCGGTGCCCTGGGCACGCAGGTCGGCGAACAGGGTGGGGTCGTTGGTGACCAGCTCGTGCGCCCACGGCAGGGGAGCGTTGTCGACACGGTGCGGTTGCGCCATTTCGTCGAGAAAGTTGATGGTTGCGGTGCTCCCGGCGGTGCCGAAGACTTCGAGGAGAACGCGTTTGGGGTTGTAGTTGGTGTTCTCCATGGCCTCGGTGCCGGGGCGTGACAGTTCGATGTTTGAACCGAAAACGCCGTGTAGCCGGCTGACTCCGAACGCCACCACCGCCACCACGGCCGCCGCAACGACGAGCGTCCACCAGCGCTTGAGGAGATTCCAGAACCAGCCTTGCATCAGCGCCCACATCCTCTCGATGGTCGGCTGCCCGACTTTGGCGGAACGGTACGGTACCGTACTCTCATGGCGAGTGATGTGTCAACGGGGTTGACTAAGGCGGCGCGGGGGCGACAGGTTTCCCAATGGACTCCCCGCGAGGTGGAGCTGCTCAAGGTCACATTGCGCCTGCTGCAGGAACACGGATACGACCGGTTGTCGGTCGATGAGGTCGCCGCGGAGTCGAAGGCGAGCAAGGCCACGATCTATCGGCGTTGGCCATCCAAGGCGGAGCTGGTGCTGGCAGCCTTCATCGAGGGTATGCGCGCGCAGTTGGTCCGCCCGAACACTGGCTCCCTGCGTGAGGATCTGCTGCGGATAGGTACCAATGCGCTCGCCGATGTACGTCGCAATACACCCGTGATGCGGGGGCTGTTGATCGAGATTGAGCGAAATCCGGCCTTGACGAAGGCATTTCGAACCAAGTTTGTCGACGAGCGCAAGGCGCTGATCGACGACGTGCTGTTCGCCGCCGTGCAGCGGGGTGAGATTGACGCGGACGCCGTCAACGAGGAACTCTGGGATCTGCTGCCCGGGTATCTGGTGTTCCGCTCACTGCTGCCGGTGAGGTCACCGACTGCCGACACCGTGCGGACACTGGTCGACGATGTCATCATGCCGAGTCTCACCCGGGAGCGCTAACTGCGGTGGGGGTATCCATTCGGTGGTGCCGTCTTTGCGTTTTCGGGTGGTCCAGCCGTGGCCTAGGAGGCGGTGATGCGGTGCGCAGGCGAAGGTGAGGTTGTCGATGTCGGTGGGTCCGTCGTGGACCCATTCGGTGATGTGGTGGGCTTGGCAGAGGTATCCGGGCACATGGCAGTCGGGGTGGGTGCAGCCACGATCGCGGGCGTGCAGCACCAGGCGCTGATCTGGCGAGGCGATGCGTTGAGAACGCCCGAGGTACAGGGCACGGCCGTGGTCATCGAAAATCGCTAGGTAGTGGTGGGCGTGGGTAGCCATCCGGATCAGGTCCCGCATGGGGAGGCGGGTGCCCGCGCCGGTGATCGCGATCCCAGCCGCATCTTCCAACTCTTTGAGTGTGGTGGTGACGACGACGGTGACGGGTAGTCCGTGATGCGAACCCAGCTCTGTGCTCACCAAAGTGGAGCGCAGCGCTGCGCGTAGGGCGTCGTGGTGGCGTTG
Organism: Mycobacteroides abscessus ATCC 19977; assembly: GCF_000069185.1. NCBI lineage: Bacteria > Bacillati > Actinomycetota > Actinomycetes > Mycobacteriales > Mycobacteriaceae > Mycobacteroides > Mycobacteroides abscessus. The sequence goes on from NC_010397.1 coordinate 998,892, forward strand.
CGCCACGGTGCGGGTATCGCGTTCGGCGGCATCGTCTGCGGGTTGGCCGTCCACGAGTGGGCTTTGATCATTCGGGTTGCACATGCCGGGGGCGGCGAGTTTGGCGAATACCGCATCCAGGTAGGCGCGGGTCTCCGGATCCAATAAACCCGAGATCGCTGACATGCCGTCGAAGCCTTGCGGCCCGATCGTGATGCCGCGCCGCCGCGCCCGATCCGCATCAGAAAACTGCCCGTCCGGGTTGAGCAGCGCCATCATCCGGTCGGCACCTACCCGCAGCGCCTCGGGCCGAAACTGGGTGGCCATCACCGCCAGCTGCGCCTCGGCCGCCTCGCGGGTCGCAGCATCGACCACTACCGGGAGCCGGTCAAAGAAGTGGCGGATGATCCGGAGGTGTTCCTCACCAATGTCGCCGCGCCCCAACGCCTGCGCGGTATGGGGCAGCTGGGGTGCCAGCTGCTCGCCGGTGATCGCGCGCCGCGGCGCCAACAACTCGGCGTCGGCGATCCGCCGGCGCGCCGCCCGCTTACCCATATGCATGCGCCGCGACAACACCTCGGCATACGACGTGCCGCCCAGCTGCATCGGCGAGGCCTGCCCGGTCACGGCGGAGACCAAACCCAGCCCCCGCGAGGCTAACCGGCGCTGCACTACCTTCAGGCGCGCCAACATGGCCAACGCCTCACCGGCGGTCAGGTCCTCGATCGATTCGGCGCAGAAGGCATCAACCGCCGCCTCCACCACCCCAATCGAACTCATGTTCGAATACTAACGACCCCCACCGACAGCCGCCAGAGCAATGTGACGGCAGAAACTGTTGTGGCAGAAGAAATTTATGTCGCGGCTTGCGTACCTGTAGGTTGAACGCGTGGACGCGACCATTTACCACAATCCCAGATGCACGAAGTCCCGTCAGGCTCTGGCGCGGTTGGAGGAGGCGGGGATTAACGTCACCGTCGTCAAGTACCTCGACGATGTGCCCACCACGACGCAGCTGAAAAAGCTGATCGCGGACGCGGGGCTGACGGTGCGGGAGGCAGTGCGCACCGGGGAGACCGAGTACAAGGAATTAGGCCTTGCTGACGCATCCGATGACGCCTTGCTCGACGCAATGGTTGCGCACCCGCGGTTAATTCAGCGTCCGTTCGTGGTGACCGCCAAGGGGACCCGGATGGCCCGGCCCACGGAGGCGGTCGACGAGATCCTCTAGCCCGGTCCGGTCAGGACGGCTTGCGCGACCTTGCGGAACGCTGCGACGAGTCGTCCCCGGTCGTCGGCGCGGGTGGCTATGGCCACGTGGCTAGGTTCCACCCCCTCAAGTGGGACGGCCACGATATCGGGCCGCATGGTGCTGCCGTGCGCGCCCGCCGATAGGGAGATGGCCTGGCCTGACGCAATTACTTCGAATTTGTCCTCGATGGCATCGATGACGGGCCCGTCAGGTGCCAGGCTGCCATCGGGTCGCGGCTCCACGCGCCAGTAGGCACTCCATGACGGGTCGGCATTGCGTATCCGTGGCATCGGTTCGTTCGCGATGTCGGCTAGGGTCAGCGAGTCATGTTGAGCCAGAGGGTGATCGGATGGCAGCAGCACGACGCGCGGTTCGTCGTACAGGATCGTGACGTGCAACTGGTCGGTGGAGAAAGGTAGGCGTGCCACCACCGCGTCCACCCGGTGATCAAGCAGCGCGGCCCGCGCTTCGTCCCATTTCAGGTGGGTGGCGCGGATATCGGCGTCTGGATGCTTCTGACGCATCTGTAATACGGCGGGCGTCACGATGATCCCCATCGAGTAGCCGACCGTGAGGTGGCTGGGTTGCGCCGCGGCACGCGCATGCGCTGCGGCCTGATCGGCCGACCGCAACAGGGTCTTTGCCTTGGGGAGGAAGACCTCGCCTGCTTCCGTGAGTGTGGTGCCTTGCGGTGTGCGGTCGAGCAGCCGCACACCGAGCTGCTGTTCCAGTCTGCTGATTTGGCGGCTCAACGAGGGTTGCGCCACCCGCAGCTCGGTGCTGGCCCGGCCGAAATGTCGCTGCTCGGCCACCACGGTGAAGTACCGGACCAGGCGTAGGTCCAGGTCCAGCGGGGCGGTCTCTGCCATACCCACATGGTATGCGTATGAAGAGCGGCAATGTGAGAAATAGGCACTCTGAAATGTAGTGATGCCTGATTGGTATTGCCCGATGAGTAATCGGTCTTGGACGTTTGGCCGCACATTTCGCAGGCTTGATGTACATCCACCACCGAGACTTTCAGGAGGACAGCATGCGCGTATTCGTTACCGGCGCCAGCGGCTTTATCGGCTCGGCAGTTGTGCGTGAACTCATCGATTCCGGACATACGGTGACCGGTCTGGCCAGGTCCGATTCGTCGGCGGCCGCACTCACCGCCGCCGGAGCAGATGTGCATCGCGGTTCTCTTGACGATCTGGAGAGCCTTCGTGCCGGCGCCGTAGCCGCCGATGGCGTCGCGCATCTCGCCTTCGTGCACGACTTTGAGAACTACGCCGAGGCAGTCAACGCGGACAAGCGGGCCATCGCCACAATCGGCGAAGCGCTTGCCGGGACGGAGCGGCCTTTCGTCGTCACCTCCGGTTTGGCGGGCTTCGGCCTGGGCCGCCCGCTGACGGAGGAGGATGCGGCCGCCCCGGAATCGCCGCGGTTATCGGAGGAGGCGCTGAACCTTGCCGACCGGGGCGTGCGAGTCTCGGCCGTGCGGTTGGCTCCCTCGGTGCACGGGGAGGGGGACCACGGGTTCGTGCCACGTCTCATCGAAATTGCCCGGGCCAAGGGCGTTTCGGCATACCCGGGCGACGGGTCCAATAGATGGCCCGCCGTGCACCGCCTTGACGCCGCCCATCTGTTCCGTCTCGCGCTGGAGAACGCGCCCACGGGTTCGAGGCTGCACGGCGTGGCCGAGGACGGCATCCCGGTACGTGACATTGCCGAAGTCATCGGCCGCCATCTGAACCTGCCGGTCGAATCGGTGCCCCTTGCGCAGGCATTTGACCATTTCGGTTGGTTGGGCGGGTTTTTCGCTATGGACCTGCCCGCGACGAGCGTGCTCACCCAGGAACGTCTGGGCTGGCGTCCGGTGCAGCCTGGCCTCATTGCGGACCTTGAGAAGGGACACTACTTCGATGAGTGACGTCGTCGCAGCGGCGCGCCGTGCCTTAGGAGCAGTTGGCGCGTTTCTGCCCATGCACTTCACCAGCATGCCCTCGGTGGGTGAGCAGCGTGCAGCGGTGGTGCGCATGGAAGCCGCTGGTTATCGCACCACATGGCTGAATGAACCGGTCGGAGGCAAGGACGTTCTGGTGCAGGCGGGTCTTCTGCTGGCCGCAACCGAGCACATGACGTTCGCGACGGGGATCGCAAACATCTGGGCGCGGCCCGCGGTGACCGCGCACGGTGGCGCGGCGATGCTTGCGCAAGCCTACCCAGATCGCTTTGTGCTCGGACTTGGGGCTGGCTACCCTTCGCAAGCTGAACTGGTCGGATCCCATTTCGGCAGCGGGTTGGGTGCCATGCGCGACTACCTGTCGCGCATGGGCGAAACGACTCCGCTACCGGCTGTTGATGTGCGGTATCCGCGGATTGTCGCGGCCAACGGCCCGAAGATGTTGGCACTGGCCCGCGATGCTGCCGACGGTGCCATGCCCGCGGGCCGGCCTCCTGCATTCACCGCACAGGTGCGACAGGCGCTGGGCCGCGACAAGCTGATCGTGGTCGGTATTGACGTGATTGTCGCCGGAGACGGCGATGACACGAAAACCATTGCTCGCAATATGGTTTCAATGCGGCTGGAGCTACCAGGTGTGCGTGGCGGATTGAAAAGCTTGGGGTATGCCGATGAGGAGGTCGCCGATATCAGCGATCGTTTGGTCGATGATCTGGTGGCATACGGTTCGCCAGGGGACGTCGCGACGATGGTGGACAGACATCTTCAGGCGGGAGCCGATCACGTGGTGCTAATGCCGGCCAATGTCGAGACGGAGGTGGGTGTGCGGTATCTCGAACAGCTTGCCCCGGCGTTGCTGTCCTAAATCCGATCACATCTGGCACGGAGCGGCCGGTTTCGCGGGGCGAGAGTTGGCACCATAGGGAGCATGACTCCAGAATCTGCCAACAACGAGTTGGCGGGCGCGCTGCGAGGTCTGGCGATCGGACGGATCGTCTTGGGCATTGCCTCCTTGGCGGCGCCGAACCTGCTCGCCAAGGCCGGACGTGTTCCCGCCGCGCCCGAACTCACCTATATGACAAGAATATTCGGTATCCGGGCCATGGCCCTGGGTCTGGGTTATTTGACCTCAGCGGCCTCCGAGCGGTTCAGGTGGCAGCGGCTCGCCTTGATGGTGGATATCACCGACACTACGCACGGTGCCCTGCATCTGGTGCGAGGTGACCTGCCCCGCGCCACTGCCGCCGCCATGGTCGCGCTGACCGGGGGTTACATGAGTGTCGGTGCCACCCGGTTGATCAAGGATCTGACGGCGGCCTAGCAGCATCGCGGCCACCACTCCGGCCGCGACACCGATCACCGTGTCGAGACCGCGGAACAGAATGAGGCTGAATGGGTCTGTGGGGTCGGCCAATTCGGTCATCAGCATGACCAGCGGGGTGAAGAACCCGACGGCCAGCGCGTAGTGGCGCGCCATGAACAGCTCGGTCGGGAATAGCAGCGTAATCACCAGCGCGCCGATGGCGATCGGCGCAAGCCCCAGTGCCAGTAGCGCTCCGGTGAGTATCAGACCCGCGAATGTGCCTGCGGTGCGGTGCCCGGCACGCGCCAGCACCCGCGCGATATCTCGATCTGACGGACGCGCGCTGTCTATCGCGCTCAGCGGCACCGCGGCGGCGGCCATGGCCCAATTGGCATGGTCAAAGCCGAGCAGCAGTCCGGCCCCGCCCGCGGCCGAGACCGCGAGTGCGTACCGCAGCGCGTGCGTGCCCACATCCGGTGGCAGCCGATCGGGCTGTTCGGCCGTCTGTGACTCCGTAGCGCGCGAACCGGCGCTGCCGATCAAGACCGACAACAGTGCGGTTCCCGCACACAACCCGAGAGCAGTCATCGGTGTCACCGGCCCGGCCGGAACGGTGGCGGTGGCGCCCATCGCGAAGATGAAGAAGAACGGCCCCGCGGGACGCAGGCGCAGCACATCGGCGATCACCGAGCCCGCCGTCGCGAACGCCACCTCGACCACCACCAGCATCCACGCGCTCGCGTGCAGCCAAGAGAGCGCGACTCCGAGAGCAACGCCTGCACAGAGCAGCAGACCGGCCTGGATCTGGTGCCGGGTGCGTAGCCAACCCGATTCGCCACGGGCGTAGATCCCGGTGAATGAGCCGAACACGCTGTACACCAACAGTTCGGGCCGACCAGCTGCCAACAGCAGTGCGCCCGGGAGGGCCAGACCGGCGGCCACCCGCAGCGCATGCCAGTGGTCCTGCCGGTCGGGCCGGGCGTGTACCCGCGTCCTCGCGGATGCGCCCACGGGTCTTCTCCCAACGTCTGCCGGTAATGCTCTCCAGTCTGTGTGGGCCGGAGCATGCCTGTCCAAGACGCGTTGCCGCTGACCTGATAGGCAGCGCCGATCGCTGGTGGTAGAACGAATTATGCAGTTCCGGCAGCTTGAATACTTCGTGGCGTTGGCGCGCGAGCGACACTTCGCGCGCGCGGCATCGGCGTGCTACGTCTCCCAGCCCGCGCTTTCGGAGGCAATCCGCAAGCTCGAACACGAACTGGGTGTTCCGCTGGTGCTGCGCGGCTCCAACTTCGAGGGGCTGACCCCGGAGGGGGATCGCCTGGTCCTCTGGGCGAGAAGGATCCTCGCGGACCGTGACGCGCTGGAGCATGAAGTGACCGCACTACGCAGCGGGCTTACCGGTGAATTGCGGCTTGGCGTGGTGCCCGGTGCGGCCACCCGGGTCGCGCTCATGGCCGACGCGTTGTGCGCCGAGCATCCACTGGTGCGCGTGCGCATCGAGTCCAGCCTGCGGTCGGTGGAGATCCTGGACCGCATCCGCCGGTTCGAACTCGACGCGGGGGTGGTTTACGACGACGGTCTGCAGACCGATGGGCTCGAGCTGACCCGTCTGTACGAGGAACGTTATGTGTTGGTGGCGGGCGACGGGTTGTTGCGGGATGCCCACGACCCGATCGACTGGTCAGAGGCTTTGAGCTTGCCGATGTGCCTGTTGCACAAAGGAATGCGCGACCGTGATCGGATAGACGAGGCGGCCGCCGAGCACGGGCTGGCGGTGTCACCCCGGCTGGAGGCTGATTCGGTGGCCACGCTGCTCGCGCTGGTGGGCACCGGACGCTGGGCGGCGATCGTCGCCCGGACCTGGTTCGCCACTGCCGCGCCGCCCGCGGGCACGCGCACCGTCGAGCTGCAGGCGCCGACGCTCGGCTCTCCAGTGGCCTTGGTCCGCGCCGCGGGTGATCCCGCCTCGCTGCTTGCCCGCGCGCTGGCGCAGGTGGTGGCCCCGCCCGACCAGCCCTGATCGGCCGCGCCTATCGGGCGGTCGGAACTTGGTCTTGGACACCTGTGCGCCTCGCGCCGGACACTGAGAATGCGTCGACAAGGCGCATCGGATGTCTGAAAAGTCATCTGTACCAACAGAACCGGCGGCCACAACGACCGCCGCAGAGGAGTGGTCATGGCAAAGATCTTGTGTGTGCTCTATCCCGACCCGGTGACGGGGTATCCCCCTGTCTATGCCCGCGATTCACTGCCGGTGATCGACAGCTACCCGGACGGGCAGTCCCTGCCGACTCCGTCGGCCATCGATTTCACACCCGGTGAGCTGCTGGGTTGCGTATCGGGTGAACTCGGGCTGCGCCGCTATCTGGAGGCGCACGGCCATGAGTTGGTGGTCACCTCCGATAAGGACGGGCCCGACTCGGTGTTCGAGAAGGAACTTCCCGACGCCGATGTCGTTATCTCCCAGCCTTTCTGGCCTGCCTACCTCAGTGCCGAGCGAATTGCCAAGGCGCCGAAGCTCAAGCTGGCATTGACGGCCGGTATCGGCTCTGATCACGTTGATCTGGATGCGGCCATCAAGGCCGGAATCACGGTCGCCGAGGTGACCTACTGCAACAGCATCAGTGTCGCCGAGCACGCGGTGATGCAGATCCTGGCGCTGGTGCGCAACTACCTGCCCGCTCATCAGTGGGTGGTCGACGGCGGCTGGAACATCGCCGACAGCGTCGAGCGTGCCTATGACCTCGAGGGATTCGATGTCGGCGTTATCGCGGCCGGGCGTATCGGTCAGGCCGTCTTGCGCAGGCTCAAGCCATTCGATGTGCGGCTACATTATTTCGACACCCGCCGGCTGCCCGCCGAGGTCGAGCACGAGCTCGGCCTGACGTATCACCCGGATGTGCAGTCGTTGGTACGTTCGGTCGACATCGTCGACATTCACGCTCCACTGCATCCGCAGACGTACCACCTGTTCGACGCGAACCTGATCAACTCGATGCGCCGCGGCTCGTACATCGTGAACACCGCGCGTGCGGAGATCACGGTCCAGGAGGACATCGTCAAGGCCCTGGAGTCCGGACAGCTGGCTGGCTACGCGGGTGATGTCTGGTATCCGCAGCCGCCGGCCCCGGATCACCCATGGCGCACCATGCCGCACGAGGCGATGACCCCGCACGTTTCCGGAACCACGTTGTCCGCGCAGGCACGGTATGCGGCCGGCACCCGGGAGATTCTTGAGGACTTCTTCGGGGGACGGTCCATCCGCGACGAGTACCTGATTGTCGAGGGCGGCCAGCTGGCCGGGACCGGAGCCAAGTCCTATACCGCCGACGGCTCGGCCAGCCCGGGCGCGGGCACTTAGGAGTCTGTGCCGGGTCACTACCGGGTGACGGACTCCTGGTGGTGACCCGGCCCGGGACCACTGAATGCCGACAACTCAATATCCACAAACAAATACCGACAAATCAATAGAGGTAGTCATGAGCACCACATATGCACGACTGTTTGTTCTCGCCCCCGCTATGACCGCTTTGGCGGCGGTGAACATCTGGTTGGGCGCGCCAACCGCTTCTGCGGGTCCCATCGCCCCGACTCCGAACCCGCCCATTCCCGGATCGGCCAACGCGCCGTCGCGCGGTTCGATGGCGAATCAGCCCGGCAACGACGGGAACACCGGATGGGGCTTCCTGCCCGGCGGCGCCGGCGCGCAGTGCCAGAACCGATGGGTCGTCTGCGGCGGCACCTATAACCCGCCCTCATCGAGCCTGGCCCCGGAGAACTACGACGCCGGAGGCTTCGTCAGTGCGCCGGGGCAAACCGGGGTGGTGTGCCAGAACCCGGGAGTCGTCTGCACCAACGTCGGGTGAGCGATTGGCATGGATCGGATGGGTCCTGGCACCGAATGGCAGTGTCAGGACCCACCTGCGCTGGCAGCATCGTTTCCATGAGCCACAACGCAGCGCTGCGCAACGCAGCGGCAGGTCTTTATGCGGGTATTGGAATCTTCGCGCTGGCGCAGCCCGCGCGGGTGCCGCAGATATTTGGGGGCACCGCATCTACCAGTGAGTCTCGCACCGAAATCCGCGCCGTATACGGCGGTATTCCCTTGGCCTTCGCATTGGCCCTGGTGCGGGCGGGAGGCGACGGCGCGCGATCAAAGGGCCTGCGGGCCGCCGTGCGGTATGCCAGCTTCGGCATGGGGTTGACGCGGTTGTTGTCGGGTGGGTTCGAGCGACAGGTCCTGCCGTGGCCCACAGGGTTTTTCGCGGCGGTTGAACTGGCAGCGGGTGCTGCGCTTTACGAACCAGACACCCGCGTAAACGGGCAACTGACTCGCGAGTAAGCTCGCCGCCATGACCGGATCTGCCAAGCGCCGCGCTGTCATTGTCGCGGGCGCACGCACCCCATTTGTTCGTGCCTTCGGTGAGTTCACCCGCATGGACACCATTGCGCTGGCCGACGAGGCGGTGCGCGGCTTGCTGGACAACACCAAGGTCTCTTCCAGTGAGATCGAGGCGATCGTCTGGGGCGGGGTGATCCTGCCCGCGGGCGCGCCGAACGTCGCCCGCGAGATCGCACTCGATCTCAAGCTTGGGCACGGCGTCGAAGGCCACACCGTCACGCGCGCGTGCGCTTCCGGTCTGCAAGCCATCACCACCGCGGCCGCCGCGATCGAGCGCGGCGAATACGACGTGATGATCGCCGGTGGCTCCGACTCCACCTCGAACGCGGGAGTCAACCTGCCGCAGAAGCTGATTCACGCGGCCGCCCCGTTGGCCCTGGGTAAGCCCAAGCCGAAGGATTACCTCGACGCCGCATGGAGCCTGGCCCCGTTCACCGGACTGCTGCCACGCCGGCCCAAGATCGAGGAGCGCACCACCGGTGAGGTGATGGGGGAGTCGGCCGACAAAATGGCCAAGATTCACGGCATCACCCGCCAGGCCCAGGACGAGTTCGCGGTCCGCTCGCACCGCCGTGCGGCCGCGGCCATCGCGTCGGGACGATTCGACCGGGAGGTCGTTCCCGTCGCGGGCGTGACCCGCGACGGCCTGGTCCGTGAGAACACCAGCGTGGAAAAGCTGGCCACGCTCAAGCCCGTCTTCAATCGCGACGGCACCGTGACCGCGGGTAACGCCAGTCCGCTCACCGATGGTGCCGCGGCGGTCCTGCTCATGAGTGAGGAGAAAGCCCGGGCGCTCGGCCTGCGGCCGTTGGCGGCCTTCCGCTCCTGGAGCTACGTCAGCGTGGATCCGGCGGACGAGGTGCTCATCGGACCGGCGATCTCGATGCCCCGTGCGCTCGAGAAGGCGGGACTCGATCTCGATGACGTCGACTACATCGACATTCACGAAGCTTTTGCCGCACAGACCCTTTCGGTGCTGGAGGCACTGGGCTCCAAGAAGTGGGCCACCGACCGGTTGGGGCGCTCGGAGGCGGTCGGCACTCCCGATATCGACAAGGTCAACGTGCACGGCGGTTCGGTGTCGATCGGACATCCGTTCGGCGCCACCGGCGCCCGCATGGTCACCACAATGGCCAACGAGCTGGCGCTCAGCGGGAAAGGCACGGCACTGCTGGGTATTTGCGCAGCAGGCGGTCACGGTGCCAGTGCGGTACTGGAACGGGTGGACTAGCCGGCGCTCCGGTCGCCGAAACGAAAAATGCCTGCCTACAAGCGTTGTCGCTCGTAGGCAGGCATTTTCAGCAGTACTTCTAGCCGCCGTATCCGGGACGCAGAATCGGGGCTACGGCACCGATCGGGATGTGGGCCTCGACGGTGCCGCCGTCCATCGACCACACCTGCGCGCCGGGGGTGTAGTCGATCGGATAGTCGTGCGCCACAGGGTAATCCGGCATGTAAATGACGAGCTCATCCGGGGTGAGGGCCCATGCCTTGTACCCGCCGGAGTACACCTTGTCGGGAGTCCAGCGTTCGGGGACGAATGGGTAGGTGCCCGGGCTGTGCGCCCAGGCGGCACGGTCGAAGCCCTCCAGGAGGTAAGGCTCGGCCAGCGGTGTGATGGCATCCAGTCCCAGGCCGGGCTTCAGGATGTCCACCAATTGCAGCCGCTTACCGGTGGACATATCCCAGGTGAAGGTGCGGTACGCGTTGTTCGTCTGTGGACCGTTAGCGTGATAGTCCTCGTGGAAGACCACTGACATCGCGTTGCCATGGTGGAACACCTGGAAATTCTCTTCGCCATAGCTGTCCTGAATCATGTCAGCGCCCTTGGCTTTCCAGTTGTTGTACAGGTTGCGCAGGTAGTCACGGATGGTCGGTCCGGTGGTTCCGTTGTCGACGAGATCTCCGGGGATGGCTACCTTGATGTCACGGTCGGCCTTGCGGGGCGAGGTGATCACCGTATGGCAGTACAGCCCGTCGAAATTGCCGCCGAGCTCACCGCAGAAGGACTGCGCCGACGCCCCCGCCAATGGTGCGCCGACGAGCGCGGTGCCCGCCATGGCGGCGGCGACCACCGTTCCGGCAACCCCTCGGGCTACCCGCCCGGCGAAGAGTTTAGAAATCCGCATGATTACCTTTCCGGTGGTCTACAGGTACTCGAGCTTGCTCGCTAGCCAACGGCCATCGATCTTTTCCATGGTGATTTTCATTCGGCTCTTGTCGACCCGTGGGTCCGGCCGCTGGGTGTTGGTGATGCTCTGGTCCACCATCATCAGCAGCACCACCTTGTTGGTGGACTTGTACTGGATGGCCGAGTTCACCACCTTGCCATGCGAGGCGGCCTTGTTGTCGAGCAGCAATTGCCGCAGCTGCACGCTGGCCGGGGTGAAGTCCTTCTTGAGATCGCCGGTCGCCCCGTTGAGGATCTTGCGGAAGCTCTCGTCGATGTCGTTGCTATCGATGCTCGTCAAGGTCTCGGTATAGGGGATGGCAACCGCCAGGGCCTGCTCGCCTGCCGCGTCGATCTGATGCTGTTGCCAGACCTTCCAGCCGAAGATGCCGGAGAACACCAGCGCGCCGACCATGATCGCCGCGACAGCACCCAAGGCGGCGTAGCGAACCCACGACGCCCCCTTGGCGGCATCCCCGTCCTCGTCCGAACTAGCAGTCTCCGAGTCAGAGTCAGCGCTTGATGCGGCATCGGTATCGGTCGAAGCAGCGTCCTCGGCAATCTCCGAATCGGTCTCGGCGGCAGAGTCGACAGTCTCTTTGTCGTCGGCGGTGTCCGTGTCGGCGTCGTTTGTGGAATCGACGTCTTCTTTGGTCATGGTGACCACGGTAGTAGCTCCTTGTATCCGATTCGCAGGTCAGGCATCAATGTGGGGGTTCGATCGGCAATGTCGGTCCACCATATGGGGTCGGTACCTGGAACCGGCCCTTCGGTGTCGGATCGGCCTTCTTGCCCATATCGGCCCCCATGGGCGGCCCCGCGGTGTCGTCCCCTGCTGGTCGCGGCGCATTCTTGGCGCCGCGGATCAGCACGGCCGGGTCCTCGTCCGCGCAATAGTTGGCGTACAAGAACGGTTCGGGGTAGTCGGCAGCTGAGCCCGGGAGTCGTGGCGTCGGGTAATCGCACACGTAGCGCGGGTACAGATCGGCGGTCGCCCAAATGCCGCCCTCGTGCATGATGCTCATCAGTGCGTCGAAGACCGAACCGCGATAGTTGGGGAACAGCGCGTTGAGCGCGGGAACGCGCAGATAGAGCAGCTTAGACGCGGTCGCCAGACTTCCCAATAGGGTCACCATGGTGTCCGAGTTGTCATCGAACAGGTTGTCCACCGAGTGCAAGGTGTTGGGGGTCCGGTCGACGAGCGTGCGGTAGCCGTTCTGCATCTTGTCGATACCGCGCAGTGTGCGGCCCAGTTCGTTCGCGGTGGCCTGGATGCCGGAGTTCTTGTCCGAGGCCAGGGTCAGCACCACACGGCTGGACCGCAGGATGCTGGTGGTCTCGGGCAGCACCGAGTCGAGGGTGTTCAGCAGGAAGGTGCCGCCATCGATGATCTCGGTGAGCTTGCGCGGGCCTTCCTTGCTCAGACTCAGTTCCTTCTTGATGAGCTCGAGCTTCTTGGGGTCCACCTGGGCCAGCAGCCCGTCGGCGTCGGCGAGCAGCTTGGCCAGCGTGACGGGAACCTGGGCGCCCTGGGAGATGACCGCGCCGTCCTTGAGGAATGGTCCTTGATCCGAGACGCCCTCGAAGTTGATGTACTGCTCACCGGCCGGCGAGAGACCGGTGACGCGCACCTTCGCCGAGACGGGGATCTTGTACTTCGACTGGATCTCGGCGACGGCGTCGACGCCCTGTTGGGTGATATCCAGCGACTGGACCGTGCCGATCTTGACGCCGCGCAGCGCGACATCCTGATTCGGCAACAGACCACCGGATTCCGGGAGCTGAACCTTGACGCGGTAGGTGCCGGAGAACGGGCTGACGCGCAAGGCGCCGACCGTCAGATAGCCGATGGCGATCAGTAGCACGGCTGCCAGCGCGATGCCGGAAAGCAGCATCTTCCTGCGATGTGCGGCCCGAACGGAGCCGACGAGGCCGTTGGCGATGGCGTTGATCATTGGCCCATCACCGCCGGCCCGGGGGCGGGCCCCGGTGGAGGAGCGGGCGCCGGTGTGGGCGTTGTCGTCTCTGCGGGGGCAGCAGCGGGAACTGCCTGCCCCGGTGGCGGGGGCACCGGGGCGCCCGGCGGTGGTCCGGGAACGCGCTCGATCACGCCCGGCTCGGTCGGGCTCGGTCGCATCGGGACGTCCTCGCCGTACACGCCCTTGCCTACGACACGTTCCTGCAGCCGCCACAACGTGTACTTGAAGGAGCCGACCAGCTGGGCCCAGTTGTAGCGCTTGGGACCGTGCGAACCCACATCACCCTTGAAACCCGCATCCGGGATCGAGCCCAGTATCAGTCGATCAATGCTCACCCGCACGGAGATCGTGTCACTCGGAGTGATCTTGATGAGGGATGCGAATTGTCGGTTGAGCGCATTGATGTCGACGGTTGGGTCCTGCGCGACATCGTTCCACGCCTTGGCGATGGTGTTCGCGTCCTTGATGATGCTATGGCCGCTGGTATCGGTACCCGCGATCGACGGGAACTTCTCCAATTGTTTGGTGGTGGCGCCGATCTGCAAAACCAACTGGGAGAGCTGCGCGGTGTTGGCCGCGAGAGTCTCGGTGGCTGGGTCGGCTTCCTTCACGATGTCCGTCAGGGTCTGGTTCTTGGTGTCGAGCTGGTCAGCCAGCTGCGCGGTCTGTGTGAGTGCCTCCGAGATCTGCGCGGATCGCGTATTCAATGTTCCCAGTAGGCGATTGGAGTCTTTGATGAGGTCGCCGAAGGCCTGGCCTTGATCGCCGGTGGCCTTGCCGAAACCGTTGATGACATTGGTCAGATTGCGCACCGCTCCGCCGTTGGAGACGAGCGCGGCCGAGCTCAGCACCGATTCCACCGTCGCGGCGGCCGTCGTCTCGTCCAGGCCGATGGTGTCGCCCTCCTTGAGGATCGGCCCATCTGACGGTGCACCCGCGGGGGGCCTGATCGAGACGAAGACGTCGCCCAGCGGGGTCGCCGAACGCAGCTCGGCGGTGCTGCCCTTGGGCAGGCGAACCCCGTCCAGAATGCGCAACGTGGTGATGGCGGTGTAGTTGCTCACTCGCATGTCATCGACCTGGCCGACGTCGGCGCCGGCCAGCTTCACCTTCGCATTGTTGGGCAGGTTCAGGATGTTCGAGAACAGCGCCGTGAGGTGGTAGCCGCCGGTGCCAACGCCCGGGGCGGGCAGCGGGAGGTCACCCAGACCGTTGGTCGCACAGCCCGACAGGGCGATGGCAGTCGCGGCGCCCACGGCCGCCAGCCGCTTACGTATAGCCATCACTTTTGTCCCATCGCCGCGAGCCCGTCGAGCACGTAGGTGAGGCCGAAGTCGGGACCGTAGTCCTGCAACGTGCCTGTGCTGCAACCCAGCTGGCGCAGACCCATCAGGTTGCAGATCTCCTTGCCGGTCTGGCTCTCGAACAGCAGCTTGTCGGTGAGAAACCGTGCGCGAAAAGAACCGTTGTCTTGATCCACCGTGTTGTACAGGTTCTCCACGGCCAGCGGCGCGACGTCGATAGTTTCCGCCAGCTCGCGTTGGTTGTCGACCACGGTCTTGAGGGCGGTGTTGCCGTTGAGTATGGATTGTTTGATGTGGTCGCGGTTGGCATCCAGGAGGTCGCCGGCTTGCGTGACCAGATCGTTGAGTTGGCGCCCGGTGTTGCCGGTGCCCAGGGCCTCGTCGTCGATGATGTTGCTCAATTGATGGATGGTGGTGGAGAATTCGCGCAGCTTCCCGTCGTTGGCGGCCGCGGCGTCGAAGAGCGAACTGACGTTCTTGATGATGGTGGTCATCTGCTCGCGGGTGGTCACGCCGCCTTCCGAACTGAGCCGCAGTGCCTTCGACAGCTCGTCGAGCCCCGACTTGATCTTGTCGCCATTGCCGTCGGCGACACCGGCGGCCGCGTTGATGATGTCGCTGACCGGTCCCTGACCGTTGCCGTCGCCCTTGAGTGATACCGACAACTTGTCGAGCATGCCCAGCACACGGTCGAACTCGACCGGCGTCTTGGTCTTGTCCAGCCCGATGGTGTCGCCGTCCTGGAGTGTCGGACCGCCACGGTAGGGAGGGGTCAGCTCGACCTGGCGGTCGGTCAGGATCGAGGTGGACAGCGTGACAGCCTGCACGTCGACGGGCACCTTGACGTCCTTGTCGACGGTGAATTCGACATCGACATATCCCGATTGCGGCGTGATCTTTGTGATCTTGCCGACCGGCATGCCCAGCACCGCAACCACATTCGATTCGTAAAGACCCGAGGCGTTGTCGAACTGGGCGGTCAGCGTGATGTGGTCCAGCTGCGATTTCACGTAGTAGACGCACGCGCCCACGATCGCCGCGGCCACTGCCGCGACGGTTGCGATGACGGCTATCGCTCTGCCTTTTCCAGCGCCCTTGCTGTTCATCACTTGCAGTCCTTGAAGTATTGGATCATGCCGAATTGCTTGGCGCGTCCACTGATTGCGCACATCCAGGAGTCGACCGCCAGACCGTTGGGTGCGTTGAACTCGATGGCGTTGCCGGTACCCGTGGCGTTCGCGACACCACGCAACGTGACCGGTGTGATCTGCAGGATGTTGCGTAGCAGGTCGTCATGCTGGCCGAGCATGTCGGTGAGTTGGTGCAGGGTTCTGAGCATCTCATCGAGCTGCGGGCGGTCCTTGATGGTGATCTTGCTGAGTTGTTGGACCAGGTTGGTCAGCGACTGCATCATGGCGTGAAAGGTGCCGCGGCGCACCACGAATTCACCGATCAGGTTCTGTCCCTGGTTGATCAGGGTTCCGATGCCCTGCTGCTGGTGGCGCAGGGTGTTGGTGACTTTCTCGGAGCTCTTCAAGAGTGTGCCGAGCTGATCGCGCCGTTCGGCGATGATCTGCGAGAGCGTCTGGATATTCTGCATGGCCTGCGGAACCACCTCGGGCAGCCCATCGAGCTGCTTGCCCAGGATGCTCAGCGATTGCGCCACCTTGTCGAAGTCGACCTGATCGAAGGTGTTCGTCGCGTCCCTGAGAGTCGCCTGCAGGTCGTAGGGGACTTCCGTGTGCGCCAGGTCGATGGTCTTGTTGGGCAACGATCCGGGGCCCTCGGGCTGCAGGTCCAGGTACCGCGATCCCAGGATGGTGGTCACCCGGATGGCGGCCTTGGTGTCCTTGCCCAGTTTGACGTCATCGCTTACCGAGAGCTTGGCCTCGACGTGATCGCCGACCAGCTTCATGCTGGTGACCGTTCCCATCGGAATGCCCGCTACCGTGATGGGCTGGCCCGCCCGCAGCGATGCGGCCTGCGCGAACTCCGCGGTGTAGGTGGTGTAGCCGAAACCGATCGCCTTCACCAGCAGCATTCCGCCCACCAGGGCGCCGATCACCGCGATAGCGATGAACCCCAGCCAGGTCTTGTTATAGGTCTCGACCGGCCTGCTCTTGATTTTCTGCCATCGTGATTGCTCAGCCATTGGCCAAATTCCTGCATCGTGGGGTGTGCTGGGCGACGTTGCCGGGCGTGGCCGCGTTGACGATGATCGGTACCACGTCGTTGAGCCCGGGGAAGAAGCCGGTGATGTTCAGATCGCAGATGTAGGCATTGCCGTAGGCGCCATCACCGGTGATGCGGGCCAGGCCCTTGAGAAGCAGCGGCAGGTTGCCGCCGAGGAACGCCAGCTTCGGTTCGATCTGGACCATGTGCTTGGCGAAGCCGGGCTGGCGGGTGATGAGTTCGTCGAGGGACGGATAGACCTCATCGGTGATCTTCGACAGACGCCGCATGGTCTGCGCCAGAGAGCCCACCGAGTTGACCAGTTCTGGCCGCCGAGAGTCGAAGTCCGCCACCACTTTCCGGGTGTTGGTGATGGCCTTGTCCAGGCTGTCGTTCTGCTGGGCCAGATTGCCCGTCACGGTGCTCAGGCTGGTGATCACATTGCCCAGCACTTGATCACGCCCGGCGAAAGTCTTTGTCAGTGTTGAGGTTTGGTCAACCAGGGAGGTGATTGAGGCCTGATCGCCCTGCAGGGACTGAATGACACCTTTGGTGAGATTATCGGCCTGCTCGGGTGAGAGTGTGCTGAACAGTGGCTCATAGCCATTGAGCAGCGTCGTCACGTCGAAGGACGGGTCGGTCCGTTCGACCGGAATCGTGGATCCGCCGGCAAGCACATTGGTGTCGCCCGTCTTACCGAGCGAAAGGCCCAAATACCGCTGACCCACGATGTTTTGGTAGGTCACCGAGGCCAGGGTGTTGCCGTAGAGCTTCTGGTCGTTCTGGACCACGAAGTCGACCTTGGCTTGCTTGTTGTTGACCAGCTCGATCTTCTCGACGCGTCCGACGCGTACACCGGCCATGCGCACGTCGTCACCGTCGCGCAGGCCGTAGACATCGGTGAAGATCGCCGAGTAGGACGTGGTGCCGCCGGCGACGTCGCGGCGCAGCGTGGCGTACACCAACCACGTCAACGCCAGCGCGACCGCCATGAAGACGGTCAGCGCGATCAACGGGCCACGGAACTTCATGGGGATCCTTCCTTCGCGAGCGAGACCGTGGTGCCTCGCACGACCGGGCCGAGCAGCAGCTGTGTGGCGGAGCTGGCCGGCTTATCGGTGATGACACTGAGCTGAGCACGTTCGACCTGGCTGCCCACCGGGCCTACCGTGCCGCCGAACGAGGCGGGCGCGATCGGTGCGCCGCCGCCGTCGCGCGCCCCGGGGGCTACCGGCGCGGCGGGGATCGGCGGGGGCGGGGGCGGCGGTGGTTCGAGCAGATCGGGATCGGCCGTCCCGGGAACGCGCGGCGACGGATTCGGCTGCCACGGCGGCAGAGGCGGGTTCGGATCTGTCAGGTTCGGTCCGCCCGGCGGTACGACATACGGGGGTCCCACGGCTATGAGGTTTCCGTTGGGCCCCACCACGGTCCCGCGCGGCGGCTGCAGATCCGCCGGCACCTTGTAGTTCTGCGGCAGCAGTGTTTCCGGCAGGTCGGGCCGCACCACGAGCTCGGGAGCGGTGAAGCAGCTCGGTCCCTTGAGATCCCCGTATCGGGGGCAGTCCGCGCGGGTGTAGGTGGAGCCGGGTGTCATGGACAGATTCACCCGCATGTTGGGAGTGTCCACTTCCGGCTTCCATGGTTCCTCGAACCACTTGTTTCCCAGCTGTGTTGCCTTCTGGAAGATCGTCTGGAACTTGGACGCGTTGTTCGCGAAGGTGCCGATGACGGGGGTGAGCTCGGTGGTGATGCCGATCAGCTGATCGGTGTGGTTGTCGAAGGCCTGACGAGTGGTGCCCACCGTGGTGAGGCCGCCGTTGATCAGGCTGGTCAGTTGCTCGCGCTTCTCGACGAAGGTCTGCATCGGCTTGACGGCCTGGTGCAGCGAGTCGATCAGTTCGGGGGCCGTCTGCTTGAGCCCCTCGGTGGCATCGAGCAGAGCCTTTACCGTGGACGGCCCGGTGTCGGTCACCACGATGTCATTGAGCTGGGCGATAAGGCGATTCAGCTGCGCACCGCCGGTAAGCAGCTTGACGCGGCGGTTGTCGGTCGCGGCGCCGACGGCCGCCAGGATGCCGACGGAGTGGTCGTCTCGGCCGCGGCCCGTGGCGACCAGAACGTCGCGCAGCTTGCTCACCGTGGTCTGGAACAGCACGGTCGGCAGTTGGGTGTCCTCGGCGATATGCGCACCCGCACGAATGGGAGCGCCCGGACCGCGATCCACCAGCTGCACCGAGGAGACCGCGAAGACGTTGCTCGGAACTACGCGGGCAGTGGCGGTGCTGGGAATGGATTTGGCGTACTGCGGCTTGAGGTTGATGTGTACGAAGTTGGGCTGACCGTTGGAGGCGGGGGTGACTCCATCGACCTCGCCGACGAGAACGCCGTGATACTTCACGTCGGACTTCTGCGGCAGGCCGTCACCCACATTGTTGAGGTCGGCAACTACGCGCACGAAGTCGTTGAGACGACCGGTGGATTTCAGCAGCATGAGCCCGGTGACCAGTGCGGCCACCACGATCATGGCGGCACCGGTACCCAACAGGAGTCGCTCAGAGGGGCCACGACCGTCTGTCTCAAAGGAATTCGACGCCATTTAGCCGCCCAGCCTGGCGCCGGCGTCCACGCTCCAGAGGGCCATGGTGAGCAGCATGTTGATGATGATCACCAGGGTGATGGCGGCACGCATCGCATGTCCGGCAGCAACACCCACACCCTCGGGGCCACCGCTGGCGTAGAAGCCGTAGTAGCACTGGATGGTCGAGGCGATCCAGACGAAGATGATCGCCTTGATCACCGAGTAGACGATGTCGATTCCGCTGACGCCGATACCGAAGTAATGCAGGTATGAGCCGATCGATCCACCGCTCATGATTCCCACCATGACCTGGCAGGAAAGGTAGCTGACGGCCAGGCACGCGACGTAGAGCGGAATGGTGACGACAATCGCGGCCATGAGCCGTGTGGTCACCAGATAGGGGATGGGCCGGATGGCGATGGAGTCCATGGCGTCGATCTCCTCGGAGATGCGCATGGCGCCGAGCTGGGCGGTGAAGCGGCAGCCGGCCTGGGTGGCGAACGCGATCGCGGCCATGATCGGAGCCAGCTCGCGGGTGTTCACCAGCGATGAGATGATGCCCGTCGCCGGTCCGAGGCCCAGCAGGTCAAGGAAGTTGTAGCCCTCGATGGCCACCAGTCCACCGGCGATGACGCCGAGGACGATCATGACGCCGGCGGTACCGCCACCCACGACGAGCGAGCCGTTGCCCCACGCGATATCGGAGAGGTGCCGCAGGAACTCTTTCCAGTAGTGGCGCAACACGATCGGAACACCGGCGATGGCCCGGAAGAAGAACGCGACCATGTGGCCCAGCCGGGTGACCGGTTTCTGGACCCTGTTGTAGATGCCGACGAAGGGCCGTGCAATCGGGGGTACATAAGTTGATGCGGTCACGTCACAGCCCCGTCCGCGGGAACATCATGATGTACAGCTGGCTGATGGCCAGGTTCACCGTCATCAGCAGCAGGATCGATTCGACGACGGCCGCGTTGACGGAGTTGGCGACGCCGATCGGGCCGCCCTTGGTGGACAGACCCTTCTGGCAGGCCACCACCGCCACGATCGCGCCGTAGATGACGGCCTTGATCAGGGCCAGGATCATGTCGCCGGGGGTGGCGAAGGCAGAGAAGGTGGTGACGAAGCTGCCCGGGGCGCCGTTCTGCCAATACACATTGAATAGGTATGCGCCGAGGAAGCCGACGAAGCAGACGACACCGGTCAGCGCGATGCCGATCATGATGGCGGCGGCGAAGCGGGGGACGACGAGCCGCCGGATCACCGAGACGCCCATGACCTCCATGGCGTCCGTCTCTTCCCGCATGGTGCGTGAGCCGAGGTCGGCGGTGATGGCCGAACCCACAGCGGCCGACATGAGCAGGGCGGCCACCAGGGAGGCGGCCTGCCTGATGATGGCGATGCCACTGGCGGCGCCTGCCAGCGAGGTCGCACCGACCTGGCCCGCAAGCAGGGCGAACTGGATCGAGAGTGTGACGCCGATGGGCAGCGTGACCAGAATGACCGGGACGACGGCAGTGCCTGCCTGGAAGGCGCCCTGCCGCACGAATTCCTGCCACTGGAAGTTTCCGGTGAACAGATCGACGAAGAACCATTGGATGGTGCGCACGCCGAGCATGAACTGCTCGCCGACTGTCTTGAGTGATTCCAGAGGGTGACGTTTGACGTACCCGGTGGTCCAGTCCTGGATCGCCGCGACGCCATCATTGGTAGCGCGGCGTTCGTCTTGTGTCGTCATCGCAGGTGACCCACACAGACGCAGCTCGGAGGGGTTGCGGCTACGGCGATCAATACAGCTCCCTGTGTGACCTGGAACACAAATCCCAGCAATCTACGAGTACGTCTCGGACATCATGGGCTATTCGGTTCCTGGATGCACCCAAAACGCCAAAATGGATTCACCTGTGAACGTAAATTGACGGTCGTCTACTGGGCTTGTAGTACCCCGTTGTCCTGGCTGTTCGCGTGTTTGCCTTGGCCGGCCGGTTGCTCGACGTAAACGCTTGTTGACGCTTCTAGCAAACTTTCATCAACCACTTTGCGTGAGTACGGCTGGCGCTCGGCCGGAATTTAGCGACCAACGCAAGTCTGGGCACGTGGTGTTACCAGACAAATCGCTGGTAGACACGATTTTCAAATGACGACTATGAGCTGAGTCACACGTTTACAGTGCTGCTCACGTTTCTGGATTCCCTCAAAGGAGAGGTTGCCGTCTTGTCCAAGCGACATCGAAAGTCATCCAAAAAGGTCGTCGTCCAACGCACTGTGACTGCTGCCGGGGCGGTCGCCGCGACGGCTAGCTTGGCTTTTGTCGGCCCGACCGCGCAGGCAGCGGCGGCGGCGCCGGACTACAAGGGCGCGGTCACCGACTATAAGAACGCGCTCAATAACTACTTATCCGGCACTAATGCGATCGGCACGGCGGCCGGCGGGGTCTGGAATCCGCTCGCCCAGGGTTCCGGAGGGCTGCTCCCGACCTTCGGGACGAGCCTGACCCACTCAAATCTGACCAAGATCGGCGATCTGCCCGATGTGTTGCGGAACCTCGCCAGTACGCCGCTCCCGACGGCCGTGCCGGGCGTCATCCCGGCGATCAAGATCCCGGGGCAGGGATTTGTAGACCTTCCGCTGCCCACCACCATCCCCGGCGCGAGTGTCCTCAACGGTCTTGCCAACGCGCTGGACGGGGTGTTCAACAATCCGGTTATTGGGCCCATCGTCAACCGGCTCCCACCCCTGAGCGACATCGTCGATGGCCTGATCGCAGAACAGGACACATTCACGGCGGGCTACAACTGGCCGCTGCTGCAGGCCAGTGGTCTGACGACCATCACGAACACGTTCGTGCAGACGCCGAGCGGGCTCAACATCAAGATTCCGGCCGCGCTGGACCCACTAGGCATCCTGCCCGACTCGGTACGGATCTTGCCCGACGGCACACTGCCCAATGTCACGGCGTGGGTCCCGATGGGGGCGGGGAACTACACATTCCCCTTGGGCATGGAGACGGGGTGGTGGGCTACGGCGCCCACCCTGATCGTTGACGGTGGTGCGGTAAATGTTCCGCAGACCGTGCTGTCCATCCCGATGTGGGCCAATGGCATCAAGGCGCCGCTGGGGCTCGGGCAGGCCGGCCAGTTCAACGCGCACGTGCTGATCCCGACGCAGAACGGTATCTATTCGCCGATCGGTACGACGCTCTCCAACTTCTCGATTCCGGTGCTCGGCCTCGGCATGACGAATCTGAATGTGACGACGGGAAATTACCTCGGTACCAACGGATTCAATGTCAACAATGGTCAGAACGTGATGGTGCTGCAGACTCCGTTCAGCGGGGCGCTGCCGGTGCCGCTCGTCTACTCCCTGGGCGGCTTTAATTTCGGGACCGAGGGCGCGGGTTTCACCTTGCCGTCGCTTTTCGGGGTGGGGCTGATGCCCAGCTTCCAACTGGGCACGGCGCCGGGGGCCAACACGCCGCTCGGTGTCATCCCGCCGAACCTGATTCCGACCGGCGCCGTAGTGCCCACTCAGCTGATCACGGTCTCCGGCTTGATCAGCACCGCGCTCGGAATCCCTGACCCCACTGTGGAACTCGCCAAGGCCCTTACTCCGCTGTACAAGGGCTTGGTCACCCCTGCCCTGACGCCGATTTCCGATCTGCTCACGCAGCAGTACGGCAACCTGTTCAACGGTGCGGCGTCGAACACCTTGCAAGCCTCGAAGTTCTACAAGGATGTCATGACACAGCTCGGCGGATTGATCGGTGCCGCCCCTCTCTCGTCTCCCGTGCCCAAGGCGTTGGCGGCGGCGGATATCCAAGCGCCGGCAGCCGAGCACGTTGCGGCTCCCGCACCGGCGGCGAAGGAGCCGACCGGCCCGGCCGCGCCCGAGGTCAAGCAGCTCGAAGCTCCGAAGCCGGACATCACCTCGAATCTTGTCGCCACCAAGGAGAGGATCGTCGAGAAGGTCACGTCCACAACACTTTCCGTATCGGCACCTACCGTGCCGGAACAGAGCGTGGTGTCGGTCGGCGAGACCGCGACTTCGCCCGCTGCGGAACCCGTCAAGAATGTCGCCAAGGAAGCGCCCAAGGCCGAGGTGAAAGACGCGAAGGAGGCAGACAAACCCGCCAAGCCGGTGGTCAAGGAGAAACTGCAGGACAAGGTCGACAAGGCCACCCAGGCGCTCAAGGATTCGGCGACGGGCTCCATCAAACAGACCAGGGGCGCGATCACCTCGACCATCACCAACACCGCTGAATCGGCCACCTCGGCGGTGACCGGCGGCGGCACGTCAGCGGCTGCCGCCGAGGGGACCAAGGACGCCAAGGCCAAGGACAGTGACTCCGGTAAGCATCACGAGGATGGCTCGGCCGGCAGCCCGAACAAAGTGAAGGTCAAGACCCCCAGCGAGTCTGGTGGCAAGCACCGTGCCCCTGATGCGTCCGGTGGCGGCTCGAGCGGATCGAATGCCGGTGGTGGTTCGGATGGTTCGGGTTCGCATGGCGGATCCGGTGCCGGTGGAGGCAAGCACTCAGCCGGCGACTAGGCGCGCACGGCACCCTGCACGGTTTCGGCGATCCGGGCACGAAATGCCTCGGGCGAGAACTCGCACGCTCGTGCCCGGATTGTGCCGGCGTCGTAGTCGGCCGGGTCGAAGTCACGCATCAGCGCGGCCAGCTGTTCCACAACCGCGTCATCGGGGCCGGCCCGCATGTGCTCACCGGTGATTCCGGGTGTCACCGTGTCCAGGGCGCCGCCCTCGCCCAGTGCGAGAACCGGTGTCCCGCATGCCATCGCCTCGACCGGGACGATGCCGAAGTCCTCTACTCCCGGCATCAGCAGGGCGCGGCACCGCCGGTACATGTCCAGGAGCACGTCGTCGGAGGCGGCGCCCAGGAACGTGGTCTCGGGCCCCGCGATGTCTTCAAGGTGTTCACGGAACCGTCCTTCCCCCAACACCACCAGGCGGCAGTTGGCCCGCTGCGCGGCCCGGATGGCAAGGTCCGCACGCTTGTAAGGCACCAGTCTGCCCGCGCACAGATAGAAGTCCTCGCGCCGGATCGATGGGTCGGGCGAGAAGCGGTCGATACGCACCGGTGGGCTGATCACCGTCGACGGCAGTCCCCACCAGTCACGTATCCGCTCGGCCACGGCGTGTGAGTTCGCGATGACGTGCGACAGGCGCGGTGCGGCGCGCAGCTCGCCGCGGCGTGCGAGCTTACCCAACGCGGACAGGGCGATCCGGCCCGCTCGACTTGCCATCTCGTGGTCGCGGAAGGTGCGATCCCAGGCCCAGCGGGCGGGACTGTGCACGTATGCGACAACGGGGGCTTCGGTGGCGAAGGCTGCCTGGGTCGCGAACGAGTGATGGCTGATCAGCACCGCGTCGACGTCGTCGCCAAGCGGAAGCTTCCCGAGGGCGCCGGGTACCAGGGGCAGCAGTGGTGCGTGCGACCTGCGTCCGGTGAGGGCATACGCGTCGTCCAGCCAGGTTCCGGAAATGGGTTCGTGCGGTGCGCCTTCGGTTCGGCCTGCGGCATGCATCACCTGCCGGCGGCAATGCGGTTCGGTGATGGGAGCGAAGACCTTGGCCTGCGGCCAGGTCTTCATGAACTCGGCGACCACCAGCTCCGAGCCGCCGAACTCGGTGAAACGTTCGTGGACGATGGCGACACGCGATGTGCTCATAACATGCTCCTCAGCATCCGAGGGTCAGGAAGGCCTTGACGTAGCTGCCGGACTGGCGGATGAACATCCACGACCAGAAGGCAACGCCGGAAGGTGCGGGACTGGCGACCATGGTGAGTTCCCCGTCGAAGCACTTTCCGACGATGTAACGAGCTCGCGAAACATGCGGGGTGAAAGTGATCACGATGATGTGATGCCAACCTAATTCCTGTGCCTTGGAACGTATTTCCTGCGCCTCGCCCTCAGTGGTCCACGGATCTGGGATGAAACAGCTCACCGTGAACGTGAAATGGCCCTTGCAGTATTTGTCCATGTTGCGGTCGTCGGCGCCGGTCGACTGCGAGATCAACAGGTACGGTGCATACCCCCGTTTAGCCAGGTCCAGGCCGACATCGAAACGCTCGTACGGGGTGCCGCCCAGGACGACGATGGCGTCGGCCGGTCGCAACGGGTCGGTCTGCGGATTCATGTACACCCGCCACCCTGCGGTGATGAAACCGGCGAGCAGGACCGTGACGGTGATGCACACCAACAGAATCCGTCGCCGCCGCGGTTTGGGTTCCGGGCTGGGCGCGACGGGCGAGTCCTCGGTAACAGGTGTCTCCTTCGCGTCACTGAAGCTCATCGATGATCTCCCTGGCCCGGTCGACGTAGCGGTGTGCGTCCTGGGTCACCCGAGCATGGCCGGCCTCCGCGATCTTGGCGGCCTGTGCGGGATGGCGGGCACACCAGTGCAGCACTTCGCGAAGTTCTGCCTCGTCGGAGAACAGCAGGCATTCGGTTCCTTCGTTGAGGAGCTCACTGTGTTCATCGGTGCGTTCCCCCACGAATAGACCTCCACACGCGGGGATTTCGAAGGTGCGGCAGGTGTGGGTGTCGCGATTATCGGAGTTGAGCAGTACCAGGTTCGCGGTCACCGACGCGACGGCGGTCGCGAAATGGTCGCCATAGACGGCGCCGCCGATCGTGGCTCCGGTGGCGCGCAGGGCCGGCACGCGCCGCCAGCCCGGGCCGCGGACAAGCAGGTCCTGTCCATGCTCGCCGCCGAGGCGGGTCATCAGGGCCGAGCGGTCTGGACGCCGGGCTCCGATGAATCCCACCAGATATTGCCGCGCCACACGTTTGGCGCAGGGCCGGTGCCACGCCGGGTCATAGGCGCTGTGTACGAACTTCACGCGCCGCGCGCCGCGTTCCAGGAGCTCGGGCACGTTGTGTCGTTTGGTGGTCACCACAAGATCCCAACTGCCCTCCTGCGCCAGGTAGTCGGGTGTCGTGTTGTAGGGATTGCCGACATCGTCCGGGCTGTAGTGCACCCGGACGGCCGCGGGCACCTGAAGGAGACGAGCCTGGTCCAGATGGATCGACTTGAATCCAAACAGCATGTCGGGACCGAATTCCTGGGCAATGTGTTCGATCTGCCGGTGCGCCGATTCCTGCAGCCACGGCGCACGGCGGCGCATCGCCTTCGAATACACCCACGCCGGTGACAATCTGGTGGGCAGGGTGACCGGGGTGGTGTCGACCACGATCACCTCATGACCGGCCTGCCGAAATCCGTCGGCCATGGAGCGTGCGTTGCTGCCCACCCAGTCATCGCCGATAAAAAGTATCTTCATCGCGCAGCCTCTTCCTGCGCGGTTTCAGCGGTGGCCGCCGCGCCCCGCTCGCGCCCGGAAAGGTGCCGTACCCGAGCCAAATACCACAGCGCCACACAGAATTCAGCGCCAATGACACCGCCCGTGAGGGCCCACACCGAATGGGTCCACGAGGCGGCGAGCAGCCCGGCCATCGCTGCCGTGGTGCCGACCACCGCGGCGATGAGAACGCCGTGGGTGTCTTGGCGGACGGGTAGGAGCGCGGTACTGATGTATGAGCTGATGGTGCTCGCCGGAAGAATGAGTAGTTCGGCACGCAAAAGGCCAACGGCTCCGAGGAATTCACTGCCGAAGATGAGGTGGACAATTGGGGTAGCCAGCACCCACAGTAGTGTCGCGGCAAGCACGGCCACCGCGACGGCGCCCCGCAAGCCCTGAAAACCGCTGCGCCAGAAGTGCTCATGGCCACTGCGTTTCGCCATCCGCGGCAACAGAACCAACCCGATCATGTCCAAGAGCGACTGCATCGCCCTGACCAGGCGGTCGCTGGCCGAGAACAGTCCCAGGGACACCGCGTCCAGCATTGCCGAGTAGATGGCGGGCGCCCCCTGGCCGTAGCCGGTGGTCAGCAGTCGTGAGGTAACGATCGGCCAACTGCTGCGCAGGATTTGGCCTGGCGCGTACGGACGACACAGCGAACCGAATGTCCGCAGGCTGTCCCACCAGGTTCCTGCGACCGTGAGGATCGAGGAGCCCAGCAGACAGAGGATGGCGGTCGCCGCATGGGGGGAGTGCGGAAGCAGTACGACGAGCAGAAGCAGGTAGGTGATGCGCCCCGAACCTTGGTATATCGCCGATGCGATAAAGCGTCCCTGCCCGATCAGGAGCCAGTCGTCGGAGGCGGCCCAGAACCCACCGGTGAAGAGCCCCAGCAGAATCATGTGCACGTACGGAGGCACCCCGGCGATCCAACCGGCGCCGAGTGCGGCGCCGAGGACTCCGAGGGTCATCAGTCTCACGGTGAGGTAGTCGGTGCGAACCTGCTGAAGCTCGGCCGGGGTATTGCGCAGTTCGGGCACGCGGGCGGCGAGAAACGGTGTCATACCCAAGTCGACGACTATCGAGCCGAAGAAATAGGCGGCCATTCCGACCGCCAGCAGCCCCATGCCCGCCGGGCCGAGCACCCGCGCGAGCAGTGGCACCGTCGCGAAGGTGACCAGATACTGCCCGTACTTTCCGAAGACGACCGCCCCGAAATCGCGGGCCAGCCGCAGGGCCCGGGGCAGCGTGGTGCTACTTCGAGGTTCGTTAGACACGGCGCCCTGCCAGTGGCGTGGTTGAGCGCCGGGCCAGCATGTCGGAGAGGAACGTCCCCACCGTCTGCGCCGAGTCGGCGATGTCGAAGCGCCGCGCGCGGTCCCGCCCGGCCTGCGCCAAACGGATTCGAAGGTCACGGTCTTCGATGAGGTGGTCAAGGGCGTCGGTCAGTTGGCCGGTGTCGCCGGCCCGCACCAGTAGTCCGTGTACACCCGACTCAATGGTTTCGGCGGGGCCGCCGGGCTGGGTGGCGATGACCGCGCAGCCTGCACGAAGCCCCTCGACGACCACCTGCCCGAAGGGTTCGGCGATCACGGAGCAGTGCACGAGGATATCGGCGATGGACAGGATGTCCGTGGGATCGTCGAGATGTCCGGTGAACGTCACCGGCAGCTGCAGCTCGCTGGCCAGGTCCTCCAATTCGGTACGAAAGGACTCCTCACCGAAGAAGGTGCCGCCGACCAGATACACCCGCTGCGGTCGGACTCTCGTGTTGGCCAGTGCGCGCAGGAATACGTCTTGTCCTTTCCACTGCGTGAGCCTGCCAACGACGGCGATCACCGTCTCCGCGGCAGGTCGCTGCGGTGCGTGCTCCACGGCCGGGGTGTGCTGAAAATCCAGTCCCGGGTAGGCGATCACGCCCGGAAGGCGTCCAGGCCGAAGCGAGCTTTCGGTGGACCGGCTGTTCGCGATGTACCCGTCGGCGACCAGCTTGCCCAGTATGCGAATGAGGAATGCCAAGGCGGCACCGAAGTATTCGGCCGATATCCGATCGTGCACATGCCAGATCAGGGGGATTCGTGCTCGCTTGGCCGCCACGGCGGACATGATGAGGGCCTTGGTACTGCCGGCGACGAGCACGTCGGCCCCGTGCTCGCGTACAGCGGCGCCGAGAGACCAGCCGACGCGAACCAGCGAGGTCGCCCCCGCCAAGCGGCGCAACCAGCCGGAGCCCCGGATGGTGACGCTTCGGCTGTCGAAGGTGTTGGCCAACACCGAAGTTGAGATGCCTTGTGACTTCATCGCGTTCACCATCGGCCCGTCCTCGGTGTAGACCACCGACGGTTCAAGGATGAGCCCGGTCGATGAGTTGCGTACCGCCGACAGCAGCCGCAGTGTCGCGAGCTCGGCGCCCGAGGGTGCCGCGGTGTGTGCTACGAATGTCGCCCGGATCATGCGCTCAGCTCCGCGTACACGGCATGGTGGCGTTGGGCGGCAGCAGCCCAGGAGAACGATTCGGCATGTTGGCGGCATTGCGCCGGATCGGGGAGTGCGCCATCGAGTGCCGAGACAAGGCGTGCGGCAAGCGCTTCGGCGTTGTCGGCGGGCACGATCAACGAGGAATCCAGGCCACGCACCGCGTCGGGCAGGCCGCCGCAGTCGGTGACGACAGCGGGGCGGCCGGTGGCCAGGGATTCGAGTGCGATCAGTCCGAAGCCTTCCAGGGCTACCGACGGCACCACGGTGAAATCCGCGAGTGTGTAGAGCTGGGTCAGGGTCAGGTCGTCGACGCGCCCGGTGAAGTGGACACTGTCGTCCAGACCGGCAGCGGCTACCTGGGCCCGTAGGTCTTTCTCGGCGGTGCCCGTGCCCACGATCATCAGACAGGCGTCTGGGTGCGCGGACACGACCGTAGGCCACGATTCGATGAGGCGGTGAATACCCATGCGGTGCTCGAGTCTGCGCACGCACAGCACCGTTCGTCGGCCGGTGGGGGCGTCCAATCGTGGGAGTACGCCGAATCTGTCCAGGTCGACGCCGGGAGGGATGACCTCGATGCGATCGGTGGGTATCCGGTAGTCCTCGACGAGCACATCCCGGAAGCGATCCGACAGCACGATGACTCGCTCGGCCCCGGCATAGCGGAGACGTTCGACGACGTACTTGGCGCGTGCCCGCAGCGGCCCGGCTCCCGCGAATCTGCTTTCCGCCGCCCACGGCCCGTGGAAATGTACGACTAGCCGGCTCCGGGTACCCCACCCGATGGCCGCGGGCCCGTAGAGACAGAAGTGGCGGTCGAGGATGCCCGGTTGTTGGAGCCCCGACCGATCGTTGAACGCGGCGAGGACCCGAGACCTGGTGGATCCGCCGGTGCCACCCCAGGACGATCCGCCGTCGGAGGGAACCCCGAAGGCCGCGGCCGATAATTCAATGTCGCCGCGGGTGCGCAAGGCGGTGAACAGATCGGTGAAGTATCTGTTGAGCCCTCCGGGCAATGAGGAGAACCATTCCGACCCGGTCATGTGCACTCTGATGGGCGCCAAATCAAGCCTCCACCCGGTAGCTGAGATGTCTGTCGATACGTGGCATCTGGTGCACCGTTCCGACGTCGGGAGCTATCCGCTGCTGGGTCTTCTGCTCCGGGCCCCGACCCCATGTCTCATGTTTGTTCATCGTTCAGCCCACCCACCCGAGCAGCCGACGCGGCCTTGGTGATGGGCGGTGTCTACTCATATGTGCCAATGCGGGCCGCATTTCATATCGCGAGTAGCGCGATACCGCTCGCGGGCGAAATCCGGCGTGCGGTTGTATTTGACGCACGCTCATTCATGCCGCCTGCAAGCCGACCCATACTCAGCCTGCAACACCGGCGAGTCATGCGCAACCGCAGGCGACACGGATCTAGCTATTGCGCATACTAATTTCGCCCTGCGGGGCTTTTGCCCGCAACGGAGACCACGATGGGTGCGAAACGACGCTACCGTCGGTAGTTTTGGGCGTATCAGTATTTGCTTGTATATCTACTGAGCTGCTTATGTTACCAAATTGTTATTTGCTAGTGAGCGATACGTGATTGGTTGGGTTATTAGCAAAGCCTGGCCCGGTCAGATGTTTGTTAGATGATTCTTATTTACCTCCAATGAAACTTTCACCGTACTTTCGATTGAACGTGATCCCCATCACGTGGCACGATTCGAATCGCTATGGAAACGTAAGCGTGTAATTGGGTCGGGTTCTATTGCCGAAATCGTCCATACGTATCACCGATATGAACGAACAGGTGAAGTGCACTTATGGTTATCAAGAGCGTCGTTAATGACGAAATTCAACAGAGGGTAGAAAAGCGTCCAGGCGGGCTGTTCTACCTGCATCGACGATGGGCGCCGGCGGCCGATTTGGTGGCCATCGTTCTCACCTCGCTGCTGTCCTACCAGCTGGCGCACCACCTGCTGTCGGGGCGGCAGGACCTCGGTGGCTGGTATGTGGCCACGGATGCGGTGATAGCTGTTGTGTGGTTTGCGGCGCTGTCGTTGCACACTGTGGGGCCGGGCAAGGCCCTGCGGGCGGTGCTCCAGGAATGGCAGACGGTGGTGGGCGTCACCTTCCAGTTATTCACCATCGTGCTGCTGACTTATCTGATTTCACGCATCGAGCTGATCGACATCCGCCATCTCATCATCGAGATACCGCTCGGGCTGGTGGGCATTTTCATTGCCCGGCACGTGCTGCGCCGTGTCTGGGGTTCGGAGGCTCGAACCTCGGTGCTACTGGCCGGTGATCACGATGCCGTCCGGGAGATGGTGACCGCGTTCGATCGTCATCGGGACAGTGGATTCGAGGTGGTGGGTGCATGCACTCCCGCGACCGATACGCGTTACGGTGCAACGGAAATCGAGGTTGGCGACCGTCGTGTTCCCGTCGTCGGTGATGACCGGAACGTGATTGAGGCGGCGCAGCGCACATCGGCGCAGATCGTCGCCGTCGCGATGACCAACGAGCTGGGACGTAAGGAACTTGTCGGCCTTGCCTCCGATCTGGGGGATCTGGGAATCGAGCTCGCCGTCTCGCCGGGCGACGTCGATGAGACCGCCGTGACGACGGCCGATCGGGGCCTTGAGCGAGTGCACATGCTCGAGATGTTGGCCCCGGGGTATCGGCGGGCGCGGTCGATGTCCAAGGAAGCCTTTGACATGGTGTTCGCCACCGCGGCGATCCTGGCCACTGCGCCGGTGATGCTCGCCATCGCCGCGGCCATCAAGCTCACCAGCACGGGCCCGGTGTTCTATGTGTCCGAACGAATCGGCTTGGACGGCGTGCCGTTTCGCATGATCAAGTTCCGCAGCATGTACACCGGTGCGGACCTGCAGACCGCCGGCATGATCGATTCGGCAGGCAGCACGCCCGTCTTCTTCAAGGCGAAGGAGGACCCGCGGGTGACCCCGGTCGGGGCCTTCATCCGCAAGTACAGCCTCGACGAGCTGCCGCAGTTCTTCAACGTGCTGTTCGGCGACATGAGCGTCGTCGGGCCTCGTCCGCAGGTGCAGCGGGAAGTCGACGCCTACGACGACACCATGCGGCGGCGGCTCCTGGTGAAGCCCGGTGTCACGGGCCAGTGGCAGGTGAGCGGGCGCAACGACCTATCGGTTGACGAGTCCATCCGTCACGACATCTCCTATGTCGACAACTGGTCCATGGGCCTGGATATCCGGATCATCTCCCGGACCGTCGGCGCGGTGGTGCGCAGCGAGGGCGCGTACTGACGACGGTCGGGGACGAAGGGCTGCGGTGGCAACCCGGTCAGGACCCGTGCGGGATATCCCGCTGGTGTCACGCTTTCACCGGATCCGTCGAGTGCATGAGCGCTGCGTAAAAGTGCCCTCGGCAGGATTCGAACCTGCGACACCGGCTTTAGGAGAGCCGTGCTCTATCCCCTGAGCTACGAGGGCGGGGGCCGCCAGCGGGTGGTTACGCAATCCGGTCCGGCGCCGAGGTAGGACTCTACTCGGTCTGCGCGCAGGGGCCCGAACATGCGTGGGCACGGCCACGTGCGCGCACGGGAAACGCTGGCGGAATGATCCGTCGCTACCGGGTGAGTCCGCCAGCGTTCCCTACGGGCCGCGCATCCCATGGTCGCTGCTTACGCGGCGCGCCACAAACAGTAGCACTCTGCAATAGTTGCCACTAGGTATGGTGAGATCTCGATACGGCCTGTCACGGATTCGAAGGGGAAACAAGTGACCGTTGACGATGTCGACCTCGACGAATCGCTTGATGCGCTTGCAGATTCGCTGCTAGTCGCGTCACGGCTGCTGCTGGCGATTTCCGCGCGCTCGATCGCGCAGGTTGACGAGACCATCACCTTTCCTCAGTTCCGCACACTGGTGATCTTGTTCAATGAGGGGCCCATCAACCTGGCGACCCTCGCGCAGTCGCTGGGGGTACAGCCCTCGACGACGGGGCGGATGGTGGATCGATTGGTCAGTGCCGGTCTGATCGATCGCCGCCCACATCCGCGGTCGCGTCGCGAGCTGGTGGCAGAACTGACCGCGCATGGCGAGGGTGTGGTGCGAGAGGTCATGGCGCAGCGCCGTGCCGAGATCGCCGAGATCGCGGCGCGGATGCCCGCCCGAGAACGCCGTGGCCTGGTACGCGCGCTGGACGCGTTTACCGCGGCCGGTGGCGAATCTGCCTCGCCCGTCGACGTTTAGGTGCCGGATGCGTCATTACATTGGGCAGCTGTCGTTGATTCACGGCTGGTTGCCGATGCTTGCTCAGGTCGGCACCGCGGCCGTGCTGAGCTACGCGGTGTACCGCAGATCTCGGTTGATGCCCGTCATCGCAGGACTCGCCATGGGTGTGGTGCTGGCCGCCGTCGCGTACTGGTATCTCGACGCACTGGGTGTCGCCGGTGAACCGGCGCCGCCGTGGCTGTGGCTCTGGATCGCCGGCATCGGGCTGTCGGCCGGGCTGACGGGGGCCGATTGGCGCGGGGTGCGGTGGTGGCGCCGGTCGCTGACGGTCCTTGCGATACCGCTGTGCGTGATATGTGCCGGGCTATCGATAAATGTATGGATCGGCTATTTGCCCACCGTGCATTCGGCGTGGGCCCGGCTCGTGTTGGCTCCGGTCCCCGGCGAGGTTGATCGAGGCACGGTGTTGGCCATGCAGATCGCCGGTGTGCAGCCGCCGTCGGGAGTCGTTACGCCGGTGACGATTCCGGCCGATGCCTCCGGATTCCGGCACCGCACCGAGTTGGTCTACCTGCCGCCCGCATGGTTCGGGCGCAACCCTGCGCCCCGGCTTCCAGCGGTATTGATGATCGGGTCGGCGCTGAACACTCCCGCGGACTGGATATGGGCGGGCCACGCCACACAGGCCGCCGACGACTTCGCCGCCGGGCACGGTGGATACGCGCCGGTGCTGGTGTTCGCGGATGCCACCGGGGCGTTCAACAACGACACCGAGTGCGTGAACGGTCGTCGTGGCAATGCCGCCGACCATCTCGTCAACGACGTGGTGCCGTACGTGACCTCGAACTTTCGGGTAGGTGATGACAGGAGCCAGTGGGGAGTGGCCGGATGGTCGATGGGCGGCACCTGCGCACTCGACTTGACGGTGATGCACCCCGAGACCTTCAGTGCGTTCGTTGACATTGCCGGTGACGCCAGCCCCAACACCGGCGACCAAAAGCACACGATTGCAACGCTGTTCGGCGGTGATGAGGCCGCGTGGTCCCGATTCGATCCGGCGACCGTGATCAATCACCACGGGCGGTACGGCTCGCTCGCCGGGTGGTTCGACATCCCCGGTGGCATGAAGCACAGGTTACTGACGGCCGCCGGCATCGGATCTGTCAGCGACGGTCCGCATGACGGAATCGCCAACCCGGAGGGGCAAGACATCGCGGCCAATGCGTTGTGTGGGTTGGCCAGTGCCCATGGCATCCGCTGCGCCGTCTCCGCGCAGCCCGGAAGGCATGACTGGCCTTTCGCCGCACAAGCTTTCGACGCCGCATTGCCCTGGCTGGCGGGCCGCCTGGGTGTGCCGCAGGCAGCGCGGATCCCGCTGCCCGGCCTGACGCCGGAGCCCAGCACGTCCGTAGCGTCTTCGGTTCGAGCGGCGGGTAGTTAGCTGTTCACCCGAACGGGCAGGCTCCTGTCGGCCGTTCCGGAGCGGCGAAGCTGTCGAGGCGATAGCCGTGGTAGAAGTTCGCCAAGCGCGCATTGCGGCGCGTCAAGGATCGGGCCAATTTGTCATACCTGCGTTGGGCGGCAGGTGAACTATCGAGTTGTGCCCGAGCGTTGTCGATTCGAATGGTGTTGTACAGCATGGGTTCTATGAGCAGTCGTTCCGGCGTCACGCGCCATACCAACTGCAGCACCCGGGTGTACAGCGCGAATTCGAGTGTATGGCGGCGTTTGAGCTCGAACCCGATCATCTCGCGTATCTGCGGATGCATCGCCGTGGCGGAGCACACCTGGATCACCCGGCCCGCTATCGGGCGAATCGCGAGCCAGAGTGGAAACAGGGCGGGACGCAAGGCGGTGGGCAGTAGCAGCGTCGGCAGCGGTAGACGCATCAATCCGGCGAATTGGTCCCGCAGGAAACCATTGGACTGCAATCTGTTCTCCACCATGTCGTCGTAGTAGTCGGTGAAGGCGGCATACGTCGGGGGGAATTTACCTTTGGCGCTGGGCAATTCCAGGTCCTTGAGTAGATACCGCTGGTACTGATACGCGGCCTCTTTCTCCGTTGCGGTCAGCGTGTAGCCCGTGCAGTGGGGAAAGGCCTCCATGGTGGCGTTGATGGCGCTGGCCGCGATCCAGATCCACAGCTCGGGATCCAACGCGCTGTAACGGATTCCTTCGTACTCGCCGACACCGGTGCCACGGACCGCGCGATGTTGCTCCTTGAGCCACTGTGCCGTGTCGGCCCGTTGTTGCCGGTCTCCGGCGAATACCGATATCGCGCTGAGGGCGCTCCGGATGCCGCGGTCGGTGAAGTTCTCCCGGAACCGCCCTGAACGGTCGACGGATGCTGCCACCGGCACCAAGGCCACCTCATCGAACAGCACTCCGCCGAAGACGCCGACGAGAGGGCTGCCCAAATGCTTGCGAAACGCGTCCATGACGTGCGGGCGCACCCCCTCCGAGCGCAAGTACGCGAGCCCGTCCTCGTGCTCCTCGGCGTGGTCATCACGTTCGGTGTCGCGCGGCAGTACATGCGTCATTGCATCCTCCGTCATGTTATGAACTTATCTAGAAGCTAACATCGCAACATTGGTTTGGGAAGTGTTTCTGCGTGAGAGACTGAGATGTGTCTGCAGATCCGGATCCCACCGGCGAGCGCATCCTCGAAGCCGCGCTACAGACCATGCTCAGTTTTGGTATCCGGCGCGCGACGGTCGATGAGATCGCACGGCGTGCGGGTGTCTCGCATATGACGGTGTACCGCCGCTGGTCCAATAAGACGGACCTCGTCCTTGCGGTCCTCATGCGGGAGGCGCAGGCGATTTTTACTTCGGTGGACGCCGAGATCGCGGCCCTGGACAGCCCCGAGGAGAAGCTTGTCGCAGGTTTTACCGGAATCTATTGGCACGTGCACACACACCCTTTGATGCGGCGCGCGGTGGAGACCGATCCGGAGTCGGTGCTACCGGTCATGACAAGTGGAGCGGGCCCGGCACTGGATATGGCGACTACGTACCTGGCCGGCCACGTGAGTCAGAGCGCCGGTGACCTCGTCGATGATCCGTACGGCATCGCCGAAGTATTTGTGCGCCTGACGCATTCGCTGATCCTTGCCCCCAGTCCCCGCCGGGAGCTTGCCACCAGGGAAGACGCCCAGCAGTATGCCCGCCGATACATATTGCCCATCGCGCAGGCTTTGGTTCCGGCTGCCAGCCCGGCGGTTCGCTAGCGGCGCGACGGCAACTCTGCGTGCTTTGGGCCCGTGCGCGACCGGGCCAAGTAATCTTGTGCATTGACCATGGTCGGGGACATAACGACTAGATATCGGGGGTAGCGGATGGATACGGATACCGGAGCGGGCTCGCCGGCGTCCGAGGGCTCGGCTGACGCCGCGGACACCGCACCGCTGCCAGTCCTCAATGCGCTTCCCGGCATGTTGTCCGACCCTGGACCGTTCGCTCCGTCGGAGCAGGACTTCGGTCAGCCCCCGTTCGTCGAGCAGCCCGCGAGCCCCGATCCGTACTGGTCGGCCCCTGCTGCGCCGACACCCCAGTTCGCTGGTGCTTCGACTCCGCAACCGATAGGTGAGAAGCCTTGGGGCAGTGGCGCTTCGGCGTCCACCGTAGACTTCGCGTCATGGGCGGATAAGGGGCCCGAGAGAAGCAAGCGGCCATTGATCATTGGTGGCGCGGTGCTTGCGGCGGTGGTGTTGGTGGGCGGCGTTATCGCCATTTTTGCCAGTGGGGGCGGCGACGACGCTCCCACGGAGCCCACGGCCGCGCCACCGACGACCACGGTGTCCAGCAGAGACACCGATGCGGAGACGCGGCTGCTGTCCATGCTGCCGGCGGGCTATGCGGCATCGGCGTGTAAGGCCGTCGAACCGGCCAATGAGGCAGTCGCCCAAGTCAAATGCGGTCGCAGCGACGATCCGGATGGGCCGATAGAGGCCAGCTACTCGCTGGTCAAGGACAAGTCCGCGCTGGCTGCCGGGCTGAGCCGCCTGACCAAACGCAACGCGGTGGTGGTGTGCCCCGGCCGCATCCAGTCGCCGGGGCCATGGCGGCGCAACGCCACGCCCGACCAGGTCAGTGGCACGGTCTTCTGCGGGACCAATCAGGGACACCCGGTGGTCGCCTGGACCGATGAGGAGCGTCTACTGCTCAGCGAGACACGTTCGGGTGCCACCGGTCCCACGCTGGACCAGCTGTACGCGTGGTGGTCTTCGCACTCATAACAAAAACCGCCGGCCGCACATGGCGGCCGGCGGTCAATGCCAAGACGGTCTTACTCAGCCTTCGGTGGAAACGGGTGTTCCCTGGCTTCCCGCTGCACGCTGCCCGTGCGGAACGCTGTCGGACGCCGGCACCGCGGGGACTCCGGGTACCGCGGCGACCGGCGGGGTGCCCGTCTGCGGGGCGGCACCCTCAGGAACGGGAACGGCCGGTGTAGCAGTCGCGGGCGCCGGCGAGGCGGGCACTGCGGTGCTGTTCAACGGCGTGCCTTCGGCGCCCGGCGTGGGAGTGGCCGGCGCCGGGGTCGGGGTGGCGGTCACCGGCGCCACGGTCGGCGTCGGGGTGGCCGCGGGCGCCTGCTCGTCCACCGGGGTGCCCTGGCTGCCGGCGGGCAGCGGGGTGCCCTGGCTGCCGGCGGGAACCGCGGCGGGCGCCGGGGTGGCGGTGGTGGGCGCGGTGCTGGTGGCCGGCGCGGGGGTGGAGCCGTGCGACTGGGTCGAACCACCCGAGCGCTGCGCGGGGGCGGCGGCCGGAGCGGCCTTCCAGGTAAGCAGATCCTCGTCACCGGAGGTGTAGGTCACCGTCTCCGGATTGGCGCCGGTCACGTCGAAGTAGATCTTGCCGGTGGTCTTCTCGCCCTGCGACAAGGTGCCCGGGTTCACGCCCTGCGCGCTCGCGACGCCGTACAGCACCCGGTAGGTCTCGCCGTCGTTGGCCTTGGCGTTGAAGTTGGCGACGATCGGGATGACGCTGCCCTGGATGGCCTCGTCGGTGGCGGTGGCCTCCCACAGGGTGCCCTTGGGCTGGTAAGGCAACTGGTCGGTGCTGACCTTCAGGTCGCTGATGGTCCACGCCTGCACGACGTCGCCGTTGGTCAGCCGCCCCTGCTGCCCGAGCGTAGTGTCGGCGCCGGCGGTGGGCATGAGGGCCAGTCCCGCAGCCGCCGCGGCGGCCGCGACGGCGGCGGTAATGGGCACATTGATCTTCACGATGCGATCTCCTTGACGTCCGAATTGCTCCCCCCAGCGGGGACGGTCTGTCGGTAAAACTAACAGGTCTGGGTGCACCATCGTCGCCCGAAGTTCACGATTGCCATACGGTTAAGAACATGACGGTTGATTCCACCGGTCACGAGGGGGCCGCGCCGGAGCCAGACGACTGGCCGCCCGACGCACGTACGTTCACCATCCGCGCCGCGGCGGACGACGCCGCGCCCAGTCTGGCCGCCGAACTACCCATTACCGCAACAGAACTCGGCATGCTGGATGGCGATGGCAACCATCCGGTGCAATTCTGCAGCGTCCTGCTGGAGCCCCCGGTCAAACACCGGTTCCAGGCTGCCGACGCGGATCGGTACGAACGCGAATACTGCGACCGGGACGACGACGGTGAATTCTTCATGGTTCATGTCGCGCTGTTGGGCCCGCGGCGCCCGGGAGTTTCCCTGGCGCCCGGTGCCCGGGACGTGCTGGTGGACGTCGCCTACGTCGTCGATCTGTCGTTGGAAGAGGACGGAGTGCTCAACCCCGCCAAGGTCGATTGGGCGGGTGGGGCGATCGTCGACGTCGCAGGTAACGCACCCACCGAACACGTGGCATCGGCTCCGGCGGATCAGCCGACCGCCACTGCCCCCGCTGCCAGCCCGGCCGCCGCAACCCCGGAGCCGGGGAGTCCTGGCAGCTCCGAGTGGGTCCGTGAGCAGGTAGACGTGCGCATCGCGGTGCTGAGCCGTCTCGCCGGAGAGGTGGCCATTTCCGAGGTGCCGGTACCCACCGAGCTGGCCAAGGGGGAACGGCACTCGAACACCGCCCCGCAGTACGTGCTCGATGGAGCCCAGTTCTGGTACCACACGCGTGATCCGAAAAAGGGTTTCGTGTGGAAGACGACGACCAATCCGAATGAGCTCATCTATTGGTGCATCGACGATGTGGCCAGGGGACTGGCATGGCGGTGGACACAGCAGGCAGCCACCTACAAGACGATGCCCCCGGCGATGGCACAACGCACCCTGTGGGCGCCGTACTGGCAGCTGCTGATGAATGCGCTCGACACCAAATGGGGTGCCATTACGGGCCGCAACATACGTGGCCTGCTGTGAGCGTCACCAGCGGTAGTCGAGGAACTTTCCGTCGAAGGTCAGCACCACGCGATCGCCATCGGGGTCCGGCCGCCGCGTGACGTCGACTTTGAAATTGATCGCGCTCATGATGCCGTCGCCGAACTCCTCGTGGATGGCCTCCTTGATCGCCGGGCCATAGACGCTCAGCGCTTCATAGAGCCGGTAGATCGTCGGGTCCGAGGGCGCACCGCCATCGAGCGTGCCGCGGTACGGCTGCGCGCGTAGTGCGGTGGCGACCTGCGGCTCCAGGTCGAGAAGCTCGGCCACCCTATTGGCCTTGACTTCGGGCACCGGATGCTGGCCCAGCAGGGCGGCGATGGTCCAAATCAGCGGTGAATCAATGGCTTCCGCGATGTGTTGCCATGTCAGATTCTTTTCCACGCGGCGCGCGGCGATCAGTTCGGCGGCTTCGTTCTTGGTCATGACGTCAGACAAACAGACGTCCACCGCCGGCGCAAACTAGCGCTGCCACAACCCTTTCTGCGCGTCGCGTTGGTAGTAGTTCATCGAGTTCTCGCCACCGGCCGTCCAGAGCATGGCCATGGTGATGAGAACAATCGCGATGAGTACGCCGGTATCCGTCCACATGACGACCTCCTTGGTAGATCGATCGGTCTACCAATCATTGGACCATGTGTACCGATCGGTGTACATGGGATGTGTCGGGCGTCACACGGGTTGTGCTGATTACTCGGTATCGAGGGCTCCGGCGGCCAGTGCGGCGGTGTTGACCCTGGTCAGCACCTTGTGAAGGTTCTCGAGCTCGGCCAGGTTGACACCCAGGCGTTCCACCACTGCGGCGGGGACGCTGAGGGCCTGCTCGCGAAGCGCGGCGCCCCGGCTGGTCAGGGTGACGTGCGTGGTGCGCTCATCGGCGGTGCTGCGTGGGCGGGTGATCAGTCCGAGTGATTCGAGTCGCTTGAGCATGGGGGAGATGGTTGCCGAGTCGGTTTGCAGCAGTGCAGCTATCTGCTTGACGGACAAGGCTTCTCGCGTGTCGTCGGCGCCGCTTTTGGCGTGATCCCAGAGCGTCAGCATCACCAGGTACTGCGGGTGGGTGATTCCTAGGGGTGCGAGCAGTGGTCGATACACCGCCAGCACCGCGCGGTTGGTCACGGCCAGCGCGAAGCACACCTGTCGCTCCAGGGCCAGCGGGTCTACCTCGGGCGAGACTGCGGTCATTCTCACTATCCTTGCTATTAGTTAGTGCACTAATTATTAGTCTACAATCTAGTTATGGCCGCCGATCGTCCGAATCTCATCCAGTACATCGCCTACTGCTACGGGAAACGCCTGCCTGACTCGATGAGGGACTGGGTCGCCCATGATCTGGCAGGCAAGGGAGCGGTTCGACGGCATATCCTGCGGTGCGCAATTCCGCCGCTGTTCATCCTGGCGCCGTTCTGGCTGCTGCCCGCATCGCTCTATGTCCACATGGAAATGACGGTGCCCATCTATGTGTGGGTGTTGATCATGGCGCACGCCCTGAACAAGGTGTGGCGCCGCCATCGGCTGGTGCAGCACGATCTGGACCCGGGGCTGGTGGACGTGCTCAAGCGTCAGAAGGACGCGCGCATCCATGAAGACTATGCCCGCAGGTTCGGCCCGCGTTCGGGTGACGGCTACTCCAGTAGCGGACCCATCTGACCCGTCGTGGTGTAGTGCTGGTGCGCTGACGCACTATTCGGGCGGTAGATAGTGGGCGACGACAACGCCCGGGCTGGAATCAGCGCCAGCGCGCGCGGTACGGCGGCGCGGCTAATCACGCCGCGGAGTGCATCCGGGCGTTGCTTCGGTGGAGCTCGGTTAACAGCCAGCGACGCCGGCTGTTAGTCCCAGTGCTTCCAGTGGCCCTTGCCGCGCCAGCCGTTGTTGCCGTGCCAGCCGCGATCCCAACCGTTGTCCCAACCGGAGTCGGCGCACACGGTAACTCGGGGATAGGTATCTACCGAGCCGCAAATGTCAGGATCGGCCTTTGCCGGGGTTGCGGAGGCGATACCGCCCAAGAACAAACCACTAGCAACGACTCCAATTGCCAGCCCAAATCGGCTGGCTGAGGGCAGGATTCGTTTCATGATTCACAGCCTACTCCCAGACGAAACTAGTTCGCAAGGGTAAGGAAAATCAGGACAACGTTGAGCGCCGAAATTAGCGCGGCAATAATCCAGCCCAGCAGCGTGGTCACCCGATGATTGGCATCGCTGCCCATCAGCCGGCGGTCGCCGGTCAATCGGATCAGCGGTATGAGGGCGAAGGGAATGCCGAAGGACAACACCACCTGCGATATCACCAGTGCGCGGGTGGGGTCGATGCCCGCCGCGAGAATCGCCAGCGCGGGCAGCAGGGTGATCAGCCGTCGCGCGACGATGGGGATGGATCGGCGCAGTAGTCCTTGCATGATCATCGCGCCGGCATAGGCGCCGACCGATGACGATGCGAGCCCGGATGCCAGCAGGCCGATCGCGAACAGCAGCGCCACGGTGGGTCCCAGGCTGTCGCGGACCGCGGCGTGCGCACCCTCGATGGTGTCGACGCCGTCGCGTCCCCGCAGATTGGTGGCGGCCGCCAGCAGCATGGCCATGTTGACGGCGCCCGCGAAGACCATCGCCAGGCATACGTCCCAGCGCGTGATGCGCAGCAGGCGTCGTCGCGGCTCGCCCTCCGCGGGTCTTCCGTGTCGGTCCCGGGTCAGGCCGGAGTGCAGATACACCGCGTGTGGCATCACCGTCGCGCCCAGCATCG
Organism: Mycobacteroides abscessus ATCC 19977; assembly: GCF_000069185.1. NCBI lineage: Bacteria > Bacillati > Actinomycetota > Actinomycetes > Mycobacteriales > Mycobacteriaceae > Mycobacteroides > Mycobacteroides abscessus. The sequence goes on from NC_010397.1 coordinate 1,041,088, forward strand.
CCGTTGCCAGCAGCAGGCTCTCGGTGCCCTGAAAGTGCGGGATGAGCCCGGCGGCGGCTTCGGGCAACGGCGGCGGCTCCACCACGACACTGGCCAGGAAACCGATGGCGATGATGGCCAGTAGGGCGGATATCACGTATTCGAAGGAGCGCTGGCCGCGGCGGTCTTGCACGGTCAGCAGTGCCATCGAGACTATTCCGGTGATGACACCGCCAAGGAGTAGCGGCAGGCCGAACAATAGATGTAGCGCGATGGCGCCGCCCACTACTTCAGCCAAATCCGTTGCCATGGCGACTAATTCGGCCTGCAGCCAAAATGTCAGCCGAGTGGGCCGTGCCATGCGATCGCCGATCGCCTCCGGTAGCGACTGTCCGGTGACGAGGCCCAGCTTCGCCGAGAGGTATTGCACCAGGCCGGCCATCACGTTGGCGGTGACGATCACCCAGACCAGCAAGAAGCCGTACTTGGCCCCGGCGCTGACATTCGAGGCGACGTTTCCGGGGTCGACGTAGGCAATGGCTGCGACGAAGGCGGGGCCCAGTAGGGAGAGCCCGCGCAATGGCCGTGCCTGCTTCTGTCGCTCCAGCACACCTACCTCCTGTTTCAAGCACTCCGAATAGAAAAGTTAGAGTAGCCGAAACTTTGAGGTCATGCGAGTCCGCGCCGGGGCGGGGGCGCCCGTTGGCTAGTTGGTGCTGGCTTTTTCCGCCTGGCGCTTTTTGACGCTGGCCTCGAGCTTGGCCAGCAGATCGGATACGTCGGTGGCGTCGAGTTCGGTCGGCGCCTCTTCCTTGGTGAATGCCTCGCCGCCTTCGAGTTTGGCCTCCACCATCTCCAGCAGCTGTGACTGATAGGTGTCGTTGTATCGGCTGGGATCGAAATCGTCGGCCATGGACTCCACGACTTGTCCGGCCATTGCCAGCTCTGCCGGTTTGATTTTGACTTCCTGGTCCAACACCGGGAAGTCGGGTTCCCGTATTTCGTCGGGCCACAGCAGGGTGTGGATGATCATCACCTGGCGTTCGCCGAAGTCCTTGACCCGCAGCGCCGCAAGCCTGGTCTTGTTGCGCAACGCAAAATGCACGATCGCGACCCTGTCGGTCTGCGCGAGTGTCTGTGCCAGCAGCACATACGATTTGGAGGACTTGCTATCCGGTTCCAGGTAGTAGCTCTTGTCGTACATCAGCGGGTCGAGCTCGGCGGCGGGGATGAACTCCAACACCTCGATCTCACGGCTGGATTCGGCGGGCAGGCTCGCCAGATCCTCATCGGTGATGACGACCGTGCGGCCGTCTTCGGCCTCGTAGGCCTTGTTGATGTCCCGGAACTCCACAACCTCGCCGCATTCCTCGCAGGTGCGTTTGTAGCGAATCCGGCCGTTGTCCTTGTTGTGCACCTGATGGAACTTGAGGTCGTGGTCCTCGGTCGCGCTGTATACCTTGACAGGGACGTTCACCAGCCCGAAGGCGAGGGAGCCCTTCCAGATGGAACGCATATCCCCAGTATGGCCCACCGGAGCCGCGGAGTCGGCGACATCCGGCCCCGGGGCAACCGCGTTCGTCCGGCTGTCCAACGCCGAGAAAGTGCTGTACCCGGCCACGGATACCAGCCCGGCCACCACCAAAGCGGATGTCTTTGGCTACTACACCGCGATCGCCCCCTTCATGTTGCCGCATATCGCGGGCCGGCCGGTCACCCGCAAGCGGTGGCCCAACGGCATTGACCAGCCGTCGTTCTTCGAGAAGGACCTGGCTTCTTCGGCGCCCGACTGGCTGCCGAGGCGCCGCATCGAGCACAAGTCCCGCTACGTCAGCTACCCGCTGATCGACACCTCGGTCGCCTTGGCGTGGATCGCGCAGCAGGCGGCGCTCGAGGTGCACGTGCCACAGTGGCGATTCGCCGGTGAAAATCCAGGTCCGGCAACCCGGTTGGTATTCGACCTAGACCCGGGCGAGGGAGTCGGCATGGCCCAACTGGCGGAAGTGGCCAGGGCCATCCGGGATGTGCTGGCCGATATCGGCCTGACGACCTTTCCGGTGACCAGTGGAAGCAAGGGCCTGCACTTGTACGTGCCGCTGGCGCAACCAGCCAGCTCGTCCGGTGCGGTCGCCGTGGCGAAGAAGGTTGCCGTCCAGTTGGAGCAGGTGATGCCCGACCTGGTGACGGCGACGATGACCCGACAGCTACGCGCGGGCAAGGTCTTCGTGGATTGGAGCCAGAACAGCGGTTCCAAGACGACGGTGGCGCCCTACTCATTGCGTGGCCGGGCGGTGCCGACCGTCGCCGCGCCGCGCACGTGGGAAGAACTGGACGACCCCGGCCTGCGTCAGCTGCGATACGACGAAGTACTGACGCGGGCCCAGCGTGACGGCGACCTGCTGGCCGGGCTCGACGATGTTGAGATCGCCGAGGACAGGCTGTCCACCTATCGCAGCATGCGCGATCCCACACGCACGCCTGAACCGGTACCGGCAGTCAAACCCGAAGCTGGGCAAGATAATTCATTTGTCATCCAGGAGCATCACGCCACCGCGCTGCACTACGACTTCCGGCTGGAGCGCGACGGCGTGCTGGTGTCGTGGGCGGTGCCCAAGAACCTGCCCCTGGAACCGTCGGTCAATCATCTCGCGGTGCACACCGAGGATCATCCGCTGGAGTACGGCTCCTTCGAAGGCACCATCCCGAAGGGGGAGTATGGGGCGGGCGAGGTGACGATCTGGGACTCGGGCACTTACGACACCGAGAAGTTCATCGACCCGCGCGACGATTCAGGAGCCGACGGCGGGCAAAAAGGTGAGGTCATCGTGACCCTCCACGGCAAGCGAATCACCGGGCGGTACGCGCTGATTCGAACCAACGGCAAGCAATGGCTGGTGCACCGGATGAAGGATCAGCGGCCCGCCGGTTCGATGCCCGTCGGTCTCGCGCCGATGTTGCCGACCACCGGGTCGGTGGCGGGTCTGACCGCCGAAGAATGGGCGTTTGAAGGCAAATGGGACGGCTATCGGCTGATCCTGGAATGCGATCGCGGACAGCTCAGAGCATTGGCGCGCAGCGGGCGCGACGTCACGGCCGAATTCCCGGCGTTGCAACGGCTTGCGCATGAACTGTCCGATCACCGGGTGGTACTCGACGGCGAGGTGGTGGTGCCGGATCGTAAGGGCCTGCCCAGCTTTGCGCTGCTGCAGAATAGGACACCAGGCGCCGACATCAGGTTCTGGGCCTTCGATCTGCTGTATCTGGACGGAAAATCGTTGTTGCGTACCAAGTATCGGGACCGACGTCGACTGCTTGAGGTGCTGGTTACCGGCACCGAATCGATGACAGTCCCGCAGCAGTTGAGCGGCGACGGCGCCGCGGCCCTTGCGTACTCGCAGGATCAAGGCTGGGAGGGGGTGGTGGCCAAGAGGCTGGATTCCACCTACGTTCCCGGCCGAACACAGTCTTGGATCAAGGCAAAGAACTGGAGTAGTCAAGAGGTCGTCATCGGCGGCTGGCGCAAGGGGCAGGGCGGCCGCAGCAGCGGAATAGGGTCCTTGCTCATGGGAATACCCGTCGAGGGTGGTCTGCGCTATGCGGGCCGGGTCGGTACCGGATTCACCGAGAGGGAACTGTCATCGCTGAAGGAGCGTCTAGAGCCCCTGCACCGTGCCGAATCGCCTTTCGATGCGCCGCTGTCCACCGTCGAGGCCAAGGATGTGCAGTTCGTCGAGCCGGTGTTGGTGGCCGAAGTCCGATACGGTGACCGCACCCCGGGCGGAATTCTGAAGCACTCAAGTTGGCGCGGACTGCGCACCGACAAGTCAGTTCGCGACGTCGAGCTCGATCTCGGATAGCGGGTACGGCGGCGCGCCGACGCCGGCCACCGAGAAGTGCCCCCACGGCGTCTGCTCGGTGATGCGTCCCTGTGCGCTGGTGTCACCCACGGCAATGATGACCTGCGTGCCGCCCCTGAGCTCTCCACCCTCGGGTTTGGCGTAAATCGTTCCCTGCCAGTGAAATTTGCCGTCCAAAGGATTGAAGAAGCCGATCAGCCGCACCCGCGATTCGGTGGTGAACTCGCCCGCGGTGATGACGGCCGTCCCGTCGAAAATGTCGTCGTCCGTGCCGTGCTCGCTCACGCGACGAAACCCGTTCTGCGCCACATTCGCCGGGACAACCGGCCCATCAGGCCGGTTTCCTCGAGGAATTTGTACAGCGGCGCGAAGCCGGTCTGCGAGGCTTCCTGGAACGCCGGATTGCTGCGCGCCAGCCGCATGGTCTCGCGGCCCGGAAGCCCGACAGCCTCATACATTTTCTTGTTGGTCAGCAGGTACCGGAAGATCGGTCCGCCCAGACCGTTGGTCAGTCGCAGGATGACCTTGACGCGGGTGGGGGTGCGGTCCAGACGCTGGCGAATGCCGTCACGCGCGAACTGAATATGCCGGGCCTCCTCGGTGACGTGAATCCGCATGAGCCGCTGTACAAGTGGCTGTAGCTCTGGGTCGTCCATGATCTCGCGCTGCAGGGCATCGAAGATTTCCTCGCCGATGAGGGCGGCGACCCAGAGCACCGGGCCCTTGAGCGCCAGAGGTAGCAGGTTGGCCATCACCCGCTGATACCACGGCATCCGGTACGGGGGCAGGCCGGTCTTTTCGATGGCCTTGGCAAACATCGTCATATGCCGTGTCTCGTCACCGATCTCGGCGAGCGAGTACAGCGTCTCACTGCTGACGGGGTTGGCGTGCATCATCACCCGCAGCAAGCCCTGGTTGAGCATGTTCTCGAACCAGATGCCGGTGGAGAGCAGATTCACCATCTCGTGCCGCGACAGCTCGATCTGCTCCGCGCGTGACATGCGGTTCCACACCTCGGTGCCATACAGCGAGACGACCTTGGGCGGCAGGTAGTACTTGTCCGGATCTAACGGCGCGTCCCAATCCAGATCCACCATCGGCTGGTATGAGCGCCGCACCGTGCCCTTGAGGAGCCGGTCGGAGTATTCCTCCCGATTGGGGGTCCGAGCGGGGCCGTTGTTGAGGGTAGCCGTCACCGTTGACAGTCCTTTCCGTTAAGATGTCAAACGTAAACGTTGCAGGTTGAAGGCGTCAAGTGGGACGCGAAGTGCCACGTAATTGTCGTGGCGAATGAAAGTGAGCACCGATGAAAGTGAGCCGGTCGAGCCATCGCGGACGCACCCGCGACCACGGTGAGATTCGCCGTCGTATCCTCGATGCCGCTGAGGAATGCTTGCTGGAGCACGGCTATGAGGCCCGTCTGCACGCGCTGATCGCCAAGAAGGCGGGCCTGTCGCGACCCACCGTCTATAAGCACGTGGGTGATCAGGCCGCGATCATCGAGGCACTGTTCCACCGCGAGTTTCTCCGGTTCGGTGAAATGCTGGAACCCGTCTTCGCGGCTGCCAAGAATCCCCGCACCGGGTTCATCGACGCCATCGTGCGCATTGTGCAGCACGGCCGCCATCACCCGTTGCTACAGAAGGGGCTCAAGGAGAACCCCGAACAGGTGCTGCCGTATCTGACAGTGAAGGCACGCCCGTTCATCGACCAGACAACGATCTTGCTGGCGCCGTACTTCCGTCAGCTGCTCACCGAGGAACAGCTGGCCTCTATCAACGTCAAGGCGGCCGCCGAATGGAGCTTCCGGATTGCGGCCTCACTGTTGGTGACCCCGGGTGTCGTCGAGACCCAGACCGATGAGCAGCTGGGCGACTTCATCGGGAATCTGCTCAAGGTCTCGGCGATCACCGAAGAGATCTCCGCGACGGTGTTGGCTCCCGATTCGGCTGCTTCGTAAGTCGCAATGCGACGGATTCGCGTCATCGGGATCGGCGCCGGCCACCCCGAATATTTGACGGTGCAAGCCATCGCCGCGCTCAATGAGGTCGACGTGTTCTTTGTCGCTGATAAGGGCGATATCAAGGACGACCTGGTCGAGCTGCGCCGACATATCTGCGAGCGATACATCACCGACCCCGACTATCGCTTCGTCGAATTACCTGATCCGGTGCGCGGTAAAGGTGAGTACCGGGGCGCGGTGACACAGTGGCATGCCGAGCGGGCAGCCCTGTGGGCCAAGGCAATTGCGTCTGATCTGCCTGACGGTGGTACCGGCGCGTTTCTTGCGTGGGGCGACCCCTCCCTGTATGACAGCACCCTGCGAATCCTGGATGCGATCCTGGTCGACGACCCGGCCGCCTTCGAGTACGACGTACTGCCGGGAATCACCGCGATCTCCGCTTTGACCGCCCGGCACCGGATCGTGCTGAACGGCATCGGCGAACCGGTGCTCATCACGACGGGGCGCCGGCTACTGGATGAGTGGCCCCGCGCAGGAACGGTCGTGGTGATGCTGGACGGTGATTGCGCGTTCCGGCAGCTGGATCCGTCGACCCAGATCTGGTGGGGGGCGTACCTGGGCACCGAACATGAGCTGCTGGTGGCGGGCACAGTCGGTGAGGTGGGTGACCGGATCGCGCAGGTTCGTACGGAAGCCCGAGCTGACCACGGCTGGATCATGGACACCTACCTGCTGCGGAGTGTCGGCGCGTAGGGGCACACTGGGCCCATGCCCGAACTACCGGAAGTCGAGGCGCTCGCGGATCACCTGCGCCGCCACGCCACCGGGGCCACCATCGGCCGCATCGATATCTCGGCCCTGTCCGTGCTCAAGACCTTCGATCCGCCGATCACCGCTTTGCACGGTCAGCCGGTGACGGGTGCGACTCGCTGGGGCAAGTATCTGGGACTGCAAGCAGGGGATCTGTATCTCGTCACGCACCTGTCCCGTGCGGGGTGGTTGCGCTGGTCGGACAAGCTGGCGGCGGCACCCCTTAAGCCGGGAAAGGGCCCCATCGCGCTGCGGGTGCACCTCGGAACACCTGGTGATGCGCCAGGATTCGATCTCACGGAGGCCGGCACCCAAAAACGGTTGGCCGTGTGGGTGGTGCGAGATCCCGCCGCGGTGCCGCAGATAGCGTCCCTGGGGCCCGACGCGCTCTCTCTCACTGCCGACGGGCTGGCCGACATATTGGCCGGGACCACTGCGCGCCTGAAGAACGTGATCACCGACCAACGGGTGATCTCCGGAATCGGCAACGCCTACAGCGACGAGATCCTGCATGTGGCCAAGCTGTCACCCTTCGCCAGCGGAAAAACGCTGTCCGAAGGGCAACTGACCGCATTGTACGAGGCGATGCAGTCGGTGCTCACCGATGCGGTAGAGCGTAGCGTCGGACAACAGGCGGCAACTCTTAAGGGGGAGAAGCGATCCGGGTTGCGGGTGCATGCCCGCGCCGGGATGCCCTGCCCGGTGTGTGGCGATGTGGTGCGGGAGGTGTCATTCGCCGATAAGTCGTTCCAGTATTGCCCGACCTGCCAGACCGGTGGCAAGGTGCTAGCCGACCGTCGGCTCTCGCGACTGCTCAAATAAAGTGGCAACGTGACGCGACAGAAGATCCTCATCACCGGGGCGAGCTCCGGCCTGGGTGCCGAGATGGCCCGTCAGTTCGCTGCGAAGGGACGGGACCTGGCGCTGTGCGCCCGGCGCACCGAGGCGCTCGAAGAACTCAAGGCAGAGTTGCTGGGCGCCAACCCGGGAATCAAGGTCGCGGTGCGGGCGCTGGACGTCACCAACCACGAATCCGTGCCGGTCGTATTCGGCGAGCTGCGCGACGAGCTCGGCGGCCTGGATCGGGTAGTGGTCAACGCCGGCATCGCCAAGGGTTGGCACCTCGGTGGCGGCAAGTCGTGGGCCAACATCCAGACCATCGAAACCAACCTCATCGGTGCACTGGTACAGATCGAGGCGGCGCTAGCCCTGTTCAAGGAACAGGGCTACGGGCACCTGGTCCTCATCTCCTCGGTGACAGCGGCCAAGGGGCTGCCTGGCACCAAAGCCGCCTATGCGGCCAGCAAGGCCGGACTTTCCTCGCTGGGTGAATCACTGCGATCCGAATATGCCCGCGGCCCAATCAAAGTCAGCACCATTGAGCCTGGCTACATACAGACCGATCTGAGCGCCAAGTCGCCGACCACCCCGATGATGGTCGACACACTGACCGGCGTGACGGCAATGGTGAACGCCATCGAGAAGGAGCCCGGCCGCGCGGCGGTGCCGCGATGGCCGTGGGAACCGGTGATGGCGGTCATGCGGTTGCTGCCGCCCCGGCTGGCGGGGCGCCTCGCGTAATCGGCCGAGGGTTTCCCACATGGGACTTTGTGCCCACGTGGGATGCTGAACCCATGGCCGATCAAGAGAAACCGAACACTTCAGTCACGGTGGACTACGCCGCCGAACTCGACGAACTCGCGAGCCTGCGTGGCGGTATCAGCCGCACCAAAGAGGCCAAGGACGCCTGGAAACAGGGCTATCCCTATGACGAGAAGCTCAGTCGCAAAGAGTATGAGAAGACCAAGCGCAAGCTGCAGATCGAGCTGCTGAAGCTGCAATTGTGGGTCAAGGAACGCGGCGAAAAGATCTGCATCATCTTCGAAGGCCGGGATGCCGCCGGGAAGGGCGGATCGATCAAGCGGTTCACCGAACATCTCAACCCCCGTGGCGCGCGCGTGGTGGCGCTGGAGAAACCCACCTCGGTGGAACAGACGCAGTGGTATTTCCAGCGGTACACCGCGCATCTGCCCAGCGGCGGCGAGATCGTGCTGATGGATCGCTCCTGGTACAACCGGGCGGGTGTCGAGCGAGTGATGGGTTACTGCACCCCCGCGCAGGTCGCCGAATTCCTGCGCGAGGCCCCGGAATATGAACGCATGCTGGTGAATTCGGGAACTCACCTGATCAAACTGTGGTTCTCGGTGAGCCGCAAGGAGCAATTGGCTCGCTTCGAGGCCCGCCGCACCGATCCTGTACGCCACTGGAAGCTCTCGCCGACAGACCTCGCGTCCCTGGATAAATGGGACGCCTACACCGAGGCCAAGGAGGCCATGTTCTTCTACACCGATACCGATAGCGCGCCGTGGACTGTCGTGAAGAGCAACGACAAGAAGCGTGCCCGGTTGGAGGCAATGCGGCACGTGCTTTCGCAATTCGACTACGACAACAAGGACGCAGCCGTCGTGGGCACCCCGGACCCGCTGATCGTCGGCCCGGCCTCGGCGATTTTCGAAGAGGGCGAGAAGGCCGGCTCGCGTTAGCCGCCTCAAGGACTTTCGCTGATTGATCACCGCACTGAGGCAGGGACCTTGGCATCTATCGCCCGATGTGGTGATGGGCGATCATCGGCGTCATGACGCCCGATTCGCAACCCGTGACCCTGCTGGAAAAGTACGAAAGTTGGACCCTGTTGTCCAGCGCCAAGTTGGGGAGGCTGGTGGTGGTGATCGACGGTAAGCCCGAGATCTTCCCCATCAATTTCGTGACCCAGCGCGGTACCGTCCTATTTCGAACAGCGGAGGGCACCAAGCTTTTTGGTGCGGTGGTCAGCGACCAGGTGCTCTTCGAGGCGGACGACTACAACGATATCGGCGGCTGGAGTGTTGTTGTGCGCGGCGCCGCGCAGGTGCTCAGCACCTCGGTCGAGATCGACGAAGCCGATGGCGCCGGACTGTATCCGTGGATCCCGACCCTGAAACTGCATTATGTGCGGATCATTCCGGCACAGATCACCGGCCGCCGGTTCGTGTTCGGGCGTGAACCGGACGGCGGTCACGTGCCGGGCTAGTGCCCGACGTGCGCCTCGGCGCGCATGCGTTCGACCATGTGTGGATAGTGCAGCTCGAATGCCGGACGTTCCGAACGGATTCGGGGCAGCTCGGTGAAATTGTGCCGCGGTGGCGGGCAGCTGGTGGCCCACTCCAGGGAGTTGCCGTAGCCCCACGGATCGTCGACCGTGACAACCTCGCCGTAGCGGTAGCTCTTGAACACATTCCAGACGAACGGCAGCATCGACGACCCGAGGATGAAAGCGCCGACCGTGGACACGATGTTCAGCGCCGTGAAGCCGTCGGTGGGCAGGTAGTCGGCGTACCGGCGGGGCATGCCCTCGTTACCCAGCCAGTGCTGCACCAGGAACGTGGCGTGGAAGCCGATGAAGGTCAGCCAGAAGTGGAACTTGCCCAGGCGCTCGTCGAGCAGGCGGCCCGTCATCTTTGGGAACCAGAAGTACACCCCGGCGAAACTTGCGAACACAATGGTGCCGAACAAGGTGTAGTGGAAATGCGCCACCACGAAGTACGAATCGGTGACGTGGAAATCTATTGGGGGAGCGGCGAGAAGGACACCGGTCAGGCCGCCGAAGAGGAACGTCACCAGGAAGCCGATCGAGAACAGCATGGGGGTCTCGAAGGTCAGTTGCCCCTTCCACATGGTGCCGATCCAGTTGAAGAACTTGATACCGGTGGGAACCGCGATCAGGAACGTCATGAAGGAGAAGAACGGCAGCAGCACCGCGCCGGTCGCGTACATGTGGTGCGCCCACACCGCGATCGACAGCGCTCCGATTCCCAGGGTGGCGAAGACCAGCGTGGTGTAACCGAAGATCGGCTTGCGGCTGAACACCGGGAAGATCTCCGACACGACTCCGAAGAATGGTAGGGCCAGCACGTAGACCTCCGGGTGTCCGAAGAACCAGAACAGATGCTGCCACAGCAGAACCCCGCCGTTGGCGGGGTCGTACAGATGTGCCCCGAGCCGGCGATCCGCCTCCAGTCCGATGGCCGCGGCTGCCAGCAGCGGGAACACCAACAGCACCAGCACGCTGACCACCAGGATGTTCCAGGTGAAGATCGGCATCCGGAACATCACCATGCCGGGCGCACGCATGCACACGATGGTGGTGATCATGTTTACCGCGCCCAGAATGGTGCCCAGACCGCCCACCGCGACGCCCAAGATCCACAAGTCGCCGCCCGCACCCGGAGAGTGGATGGCGTCGGAGAGCGGCGTGTAGGCGGTCCAGCCGAAGTCGGCGGCACCGCCGGGTGTGATGAATCCGGCCAGTGCGATGAGCGCACCAAATAGGAACAGCCAGAACGAGAGTGCGTTCAGTCGTGGGAAGGCGACGTCGGGGGCGCCGATCTGCAGCGGCAGCACCACATTGGCGAAGCCGAACACGATCGGCGTGGCGTAGAACAACAGCATCGCGGTGCCGTGCATGGTGAACAGCTGGTTGTACTGCTCATTGGAGAGGAATGCCAGCCCCGGCGTGGTGAGCTCGGCGCGGATGAGCAGCGCCATCAAGCCACCGACCATGAAGAAGGCGAAACATGTGACCAGATACATGATGCCGATCAACTTGTGATCGGTGGTGGTAACAAGCCGGTAGATAAGAGAGCCTTTAGGCCCTACGCGCGGGGGAAAAGGACGACTTGCCGTCAGCTCGACAGATGATGTAGCCACAGGAAACCTCCATACGAAAACAGTGCGATTCGCCTGTGTACGTGAGGCATTCCTGCGGACATCATGCCATAGTCACTCTGCGTCGCGCGCCCGCTGTAGGTCGGCGATGGAGGACCAGTCCAGGTTGGCGTGTCCGCCCGCGAGTGCCTCATCGAAAACCGTTCGCAGGATCTCGCCGAACGGGAGCCGCAGCCCGGTATCCGCGGCCACCTCTAATGCCAGACCGACATCCTTGCGGCCCAGGGTGGTTGTGAATCCGGCTGGTTCGTAGGCCGAGGTGGCGATGAGCTTGCCGTAGCTGCTGTAGGCGGGTCCCTGAAACAGGGTGCTGGTCAACAGTTCCACCAGCAGTGCGGAGTCCACTCCGGAGCGTTCCGCCATGCTGACGGCCTCACTCAACGACTGGATGGCCGATGCGATGAGGAAATTTCCGATGATCTTGACGACATTGGCTTGCCGTGGGGCATCGCCCAATCGCCACGTACGCGCCCCGATGACGTCGAAGAACGATTGAGCCTTGTCGATCTGTGCGGCCGCACCCGCCGCCAATACCTGTAACTGTCCGGCTTGCGCGACGGGGACGCGGCCGAACACCGGTGCCGCGACGTATCCCACGCCGTGCTCGTCGTGCAATGCCGTCGCCCGATCGGCCAGCCGGGCGCTGACGGTGGCCAGGTTCACGTGCAGCGCACCATGCCCGGCCGCGAGGACCTCTGGGGTCAACAACGTCTCCGTCACCGCGTGGTCATCGGCCAGTACCGAGAAAACCACACCGGAGTCGAAGGCCTGTGCCACGGAATCCAATGGGCGGGCGCCGACCGCTGCGAGCTCTGCGACGGGAGCGGGTGAGCGGTTCCACACGGATACCTGATGTCCTGCCTGAACGAGATTGTCTGCCATGGCCTTTCCCATGGCTCCCAGTCCGATGACGGCAATTGTGCTCATGAGTGTGCTCCTGTTTCGGTGGGCCAATGGGTAAAGATGTCGGTGTAGTCGTGGCTCATCAATTCGATGACCGTGCCCCACGGGTCGGTCAGATAGGACATGGTCCATGGTCTACCCGACACGACCCGTCGTGGCGCGGTGATCACCCGGCCGCCGGCAGCGGCGACAGATCGCGTCTGTCGCTCGACATCGGAAACCGTCAGGCACAGATGCCAGGTGCCGCGCCGGGTGTACTCGACGGGTACCTCCGGCGGTGGATCGGTCACGGGATCGATGAATTCGAAGAGTTCGACGCCCACGCCGTTCGCCGTCTGTAGGCCGGCCATTCGAGCCTGGCCGAATCGGGCGTCCAGCCCCGGCGGCAGTTCGCCGGCCGGGCCGGGTTCGAGGGTGCGTGGCCCCATGACGCACTCGAAGCCGAACACATCGCGGTACCAGTCGATTGCCGCTGCGATATCGGGCACGGTGATCCCGACGTGGTTGACGGACATCTCTCCTCCACCTGAACCGGTTAAGACGGTTCCACCGTAGAGCACTGTTGAGGATCTGTCGAACCGGTTAATGTGGTTCACATGGCTGGTGCGATCCGGGAGGCGCGGTCGATGTTCCGTCTGGACAACGCGGTGCTGGCCTTCCGGTTCACTGCGACGGTGATTGATCGTGCCGGCGCGGCGACCGAGCGACTTATCGATCCGGACCGTCTGTGGTTGTGGTTGCGGGCTAATGGGTTGGACTTCTCCGGCGCCAGGTTGACCGATGCTGATCTGGTGTCCGCCAAAGAACTGCGCGAGAGCATCCATCGTGCGGGCACCGCGGTGGCGGATGGTGAGCGGATCGACCCGGAGATACTTCGGGTACTGAATACGTTCTCCCGCAGCGGAAATCCGCACAGAGTGTTCGAGGGTCCGGACGCGGGCTGGCAGGGCGCGGGCGTCGCGGACGCGCTCTCGGTGATTGCGGCCAATGCGATCGAGACGCTAGGCGGTCCCGATCGCGATCGCGTGAAGACGTGCGCGGACGAGCACTGCCATGGCCTGTATGTCGATACCAGCCGGGCCAACAATCGGCGCTGGTGCAACATGAACACCTGCGGGAACAGGGCCAAGAAGGCGGCGCTGGGCCGCCGGGGCTAATGAGCGTGCATGACGCCCCAGGCGGGGAGGGGATCGGTGAAGCTACGCCACAGCTCGGGCCCCCCGGCGAGTTCGTCGTCGGTGAGTACCGCGGATTCCAGGAGATGTTGTACGCGGGGCCGGTCCAGGCGGACGCCGATGAAAACAATTTCCTGCCCGGGTGCGATTTCGGTGCTGTGCCAGAACTGAGCGGGTTCGATGGTCAGGTTGGGGCCGGCTTGCGACCAGATCGCGGCGATATCGTCGCGGCTCGCGATCCAGCAGAACCCCTTGCTGCGTAGTAGTCCCTGCATGTTTTCCAGCGCCGTGTTGAGGCGGTGCGGATGGAACGGGCGATCCGAGCGGAAGGTCATGCTGCTGATGCCGTATTCCTCGGTTTCGGGGGTGTGCCCGTCGGCGATTTCCTCATCCCAGCCGGGCGTCTGGGCGGCGAGGTCGGGATCGAACAATCCGGTCTGTAGCACCAGGTCCAGGTCGACGACGCCAGCGGTGGACCGCACGATCGTCGCCGTGGGATTGAGCCGGCGCAGCAGAGTTTCCACCATTCCGAGCGTCCGCTCGTTCACCAGGTCCACCTTGTTGAGGATCAGGACGTCGGCGAATTCCACCTGGTCGGTGAGTAGGTCGGCGATGGAGCGTCCGTCGCCATTCGCGGCGGCCATCTCCCGGTCGGCGAGCGACTCGCCGCGGGCCAGCTCGGGGAGAAAGGTGGACGCGTCAACGACCGTCACCATGGTGTCCAGTCGTGCGACCTGTCCCAGGCTGGTCCCATCCTCGAATTCCCAGGTGAACGACGCGGCCACCGGCATGGGCTCGGAGATTCCGGTCGACTCGATAACGAGCTGGTCAAATCGGTTCTGTCGGGCCAGGTTTCCGACGGCTTCGATCAGATCCTCGCGCAAGGTGCAGCAGATGCAGCCGTTGGTGAGCTCGACGAGCCGCTCCTCGGTGCGGTCCAGGTGGCCGGTGCCCGCAACGAGGGCGGCGTCGATGTTCACCTCGCTCATATCGTTGACGATCACCGCGACACGGCGTCCCTCGGTGTTGGCCAGGATGTGGTTGAGCAGGGTGGTTTTTCCGGCGCCAAGAAATCCGGAGAGCACGGTTACGGGGAGAAGCTGGGCTGTGGTCACATGATAATGATAACCATTATCATTAAGGAGTCGATGCCAGGATGCCCTTCAGCGTCTCCCGGCCCTCGGGATCAAGCGGAAGTAACGGCCGTCGCGGATCGCCCACGGGGCGTCCTTGCAGTTCCAGCCCGGCCTTGACGGTAGTAGGGAGGCCGCCTGCGACGATGAATTGCAGTAAGGGCTTGAGTGCGGTGTAGAGGGACGCGGCATCGTCGTCGCGTCCGGCACGTACCGCCTCGTACAGATCCAGACAGGGCTGCGGTGCTAGACACGGTGCGGCAGTGCACCATCCGGATGCACCGGCGTTGAGTGCGTCGAGCACCAATGGATTGCTGCCGTTATAGAAGGGCAGCAATCCATTGGTGAGGCGCTTGATCTCGAGCATCCGGTTCAGGTCGCCCGTCGACTCCTTGACCATGGTGAAGTTGTCGATATCGCCGAACATCGACACCAAGAGTTCGGGTTTCATGTCCACTCCGCTGGTGGCGGGGTTGTTATATGCCATCAACGGGATATCGATCGCCGCGGCCACCGAGGCATAGTGCTGAGCGATCTCGCGATCGCTGAGTTTCCAGTACGAGATCGGCAGCACCATCACGGCGTCGGCGCCGGCCTGCTGGGCGTGGCGGGCGCGCCGAATGGTGTTGGCGGTGGTCAGATCCGAGGCTCCGACGATGACGGGCACTCGCTTGTTCACCGCCGCCACGGTGGTGTCGACAACCGCGTCGAACTCGCGCTCCTCGAGATACGCGGACTCGCCGGTGCTGCCCAACGGTGCGATGGCGTGGGCGCCGTCGTCCACGAGCCGGGACACGAGCTCGGCGAGCCGGTCGATGTCGACGGTGTCATCGGGGAGGAATGGGGTGACCGGGTAGGCGATGATTCCGTGGAACTGGGGTGTGGATGTCATTAGGAATTCCCTTGTGTCGTCGGCAGGGTGAGGGTTTCGGGGTGATGGGCGAGTGCGGTGCGGGCGTAGTAGGCGAAGTTGGCGATGCTGCGCTTGGGGGTAAGGGTCCAGTCATGCGCCTCGCGGGCTAGCCGGTCGGGCAGCGGCGCGATGGTTCCCGCCGCCATCGCGGCCAGTTGCAGCTTGGCGCCTCTCTCTATCAACACCGCCAGCGAGCAGGACTCTTCGACGGAAGCGCCCGCGACGACGTGACCGTGGTGGGCGAGCAGGATCGCCTTCTTGTCTCCGAGTGCGGCGGAAATGATTTCGCCCTCCTCGTTGCCGACGGGAACGCCTGGCCAGTCCGGCAGGAAGGCGCAGTCGTCGTACAGCGGCGCGATGTCCATCTGCGAGACGATCAGTGGCGTCTCCAGCATGGACAGTGCGGCGACGTGGAACGGATGGGTGTGCACGATGCACTGCACGTCCGGACGAGCCCGGTAGATCCAGCTGTGGAAGCGATTGGCGGGGTTGGCCATTCCTGAGCCTTCGAGAACGTTGAGATCCTCGTCGACGAGAAGCAGGTTCTCCTCGGTGATCTCGTCGAATCCCAGGCCCAGTCGCTGGGTGTAGAAGGTGCCGGGTTCCTCGGCGCGCGCGGTGATTTGTCCGGCGAGGCCGGAATCGTGGCCCCGGTCGAAGAGCGCTCGGCATGTCAGCGCCACCTTCTGGCGGGTGGTCCATTGCGAGTCGGAGAAGTGGGTCTGCATGCTGCGCTCGGCACGATCCATCAGTTCGGATTTGGTGTCGTGAAGGGTGCTGGCCATTTTCGTGCTCCTTTCTGGTCTCGGTGGGTGGACATCACGATAGGACACAAGGTGTCATATCGTCAACAGTGTTGCATCGCGAACGCCGCGGACACCTCGTGTCACACTGACGGGATGGCATCGCTGGTTCGCGCGCTGCGCCGGGAGCGTGGCCTCACCCTGGAGGAACTGGGTAGTCGTACCGGTCTGACCAAGAGCTATCTCTCGAAAGTCGAGCGAGAACACAGCACTCCGTCGGTATCGGTAGCGATGCGCATCGCGGGGGCTCTCGATGTCGACGTGAGCCGGCTGTTCACCAACGATGCGTACGAGTCTCGGGTGGTGGTGGATCGCGGTGCCGACGAGTGGGATGACGGTAAGTTCCATGCGCTGAGCACCGAGATGCTCGGCAAGATCATGACGCCGTTTCTGGCGAGTCCGTCAACCGAATTCGCGGAACACAAGTCGTCGCATGAAGGTCAGGAATTCGTGTTCGTCCACCGCGGATCGATCGAACTGCAGTGCGGCCAAGACGATGAGGTGGTGAGTTACGAGCTGGATGAAGGGGATAGCGCTTATCTCGATGCCACCCGCACCCACCGGATACGCCGGACGTCCGAGACCCCGGCGCTTGTGGTGATCGTCGCCGCGACCTAGCGATTACGTGGGACGGAAGTTCATCGCGGCACCGTTCATGCAATAGCGCAGCCCGGTCGGTTTGGGCCCGTCGTCGAACACATGGCCCAGATGTCCCGCACACCGGCTGCAGAACACCTCGGTACGACTCATCCCCAGGCTGTTGTCTGGTCTTTCGGACACGGCATGCGGCAATGGTTGCCAAAAGCTCGGCCACCCGGTGCCGCTGTCGAACTTGGCCGCCGACGAGAAGAGGTCCAACGCGCAACCGGCGCAACTGAAGACGCCGGTTCGGTGCTCATTGTTCAGTGGGCTGCTGTACGGGGTTTCGGTGCCTGCCTTGCGGAGAATCTGGTACTGGCTGGGGGTTAGTAGCTGGCGCCATTCGGCGTCGGTGTGGACGATCGATGGAACGGGTGCGGATGGCGTCGAAGGATCTGCCGCCGCGCTGTCATACCTGTCCAAGCACGCCAGGGCGCACACGGCGACCACGCCGACGAGCAATTGCCGTCGGGTAAGGGCCGGGTCAGCGGCCGAAGGCGACCAGCGCCGCATAGCGCCAGAGTAGGCCGCCTGCGACGCGCTGCAAAGACCTCGCGGTTACGTGGTTCTGCCTCGCGCGTTGCGGTAGTGGCGTACCAGGGTGTCGGTGGAGCTGTCGGTCTGCTGGGCCGGGGATGTGTCGTCGGTGATGACGGGCAATAGGGCGATGGCCTGTTTTTTGCCCAGCTCGACACCCCATTGGTCAAAGGAGTCGATACCCCAGACGGTGCCGGCGGTGAATACCTGGTGCTCGTAGAGCGCGATCAGCTGTCCGACGGTGGAGGGGGTTAGCTTGCTGGCCAGGATCGTTGTGCTGGGCCGGTTTCCGGGCATGACCTTGTGCGGCACCACATTTGGCGCGGTGCCCTCGGCCGTAATCTCCTCGGCGGTTTTGCCGAACGCCAGCACCTGTGTCTGGGCGAAGAAGTTGCTCATCAGCAGGTCGTGCATGCTGCCGGTGCCATCGGCGGTGGGCAGGTCGTCGGTGGGCTCGCTGAAACCGATGAAGTCCGCCGGGATCAACCGGGTGCCCTGGTGTAGCAGCTGGTAGAAGGCATGCTGCCCATTGGTTCCCGGCTCGCCCCAGTAGATGTCGCCGGTATCGACCGAAACGGGTGCCCCATCGGCCTTGACCGACTTGCCGTTGGATTCCATGGTCAGCTGTTGCAGGTATGCCGCGAACCGGGACAGGTCGTTGGAATAGGGCAGTACCCCACGTGATTGGGCGCCAAAGAAATTCGAGTACCACAAACCGATCAGGCCCAGCAGTGCCGGAGCGTTCTGCTCAAGCGGCGCGGTGCGGAAGTGTTCGTCGACAATGTGGAACCCGGCCAGAAATTGCCCGAACGCCTCACGCCCGATGACCGCCATCACCGACAAACCGATCGCCGAGTCCACCGAGTACCGGCCACCGACCCAGTCCCAGAAGCCGAACATGTTCGCCGTGTCGATCCCGAACTCCGAGACCAGCTTGGCGTTGGTGGAGACGGCGACAAAGTGCTTGGACACCGCCTCATCGCCCAGGGCGGCCACCAGCCAGCGCCGTGCCGCGGTGGCATTGGTCAGTGTTTCAAGGGTCGAGAATGTCTTGGAAGCGACGATGAAAAGTGTTGTGGCCGGGTCAAGGTCGGCGAGCGTGGCCACCAGATCGGCAGGGTCGACGTTGGAGACGAATCGTGCCGAGATTCCGGCGTCGGCGTAGTGGCGCAGCGCCTGATAGACCATCACCGGTCCCAGGTCTGAACCGCCGATACCGATATTGACCACGGTGGTGATGCGCTTGCCGGTGGCCCCGGTCCATTCGCCGCTGCGCAGCCGGTCGGTGAAATCGCCCATGGCGTCCAGTACCTGGTGCACGTCGGCGACCACGTCCTGCCCGTCGACCACCAGCTTGGCATCGCGGGGCAGGCGCAGGGCGGTGTGCAGCACCGCACGGTCCTCGGAGGTGTTGATATGCGCCCCGGCGAACATGGCGTCGCGGCGCCCCTGCAGATCGGCGGCCTTGGCCAAATCGACCAGCAGCGCCAAGGTTTCACGATTCAGCCGGTGCTTGCTGTAATCGATGTACAGATCACCGACGGTGACGGTCAACTCACTTCCCCGGGCCGGATCCTCGGCGAAGAACTCTCGAAGGTGAGTGGAGGCGATCTGCTTGTGATGAGTTTCCAGTGCCTGCCACGCCGCTGCGAGTGTCATGCGACCGAGCCTAGTAGGGGTGATCGCGTGGTGCAGTGCTGCCTATTGGTTGGCGCAGGTTACCCATCGGTTGCTGATTCGTGCGAACCCGGCGATGCCCGACTTTGTCTGGGTCTTCCCGCCGGCGGTCGCCGTGATGGTCACCCGTGACGAAGCGGTATCGCCGTTGATGACAGTCTTCTCGACCTTGTCCACGGTGATCTTCAGGTCATCGGCCTGGCCTTCGAGATCCTCGTCGGTGATCTTCACGCAGGACAGCGCGTTGAGCACCTCGAGGTTCTTGGCGCCCAGCGCGGCATAAAACGCCTTGAGCACGTTCGTCAGCTGATACTGCTCGTCCTTGGTCGCCTCACGTGGCACCGAGGTGGTGGTGGGTCCGGGCACCGAGATGCTGGTCGTCGCTGAAGTGGCCGTGGTCGCCGTCGTGGCGGTGGCGCTTGCACTGGTCGTCGACATATTCGTACCGCCGGTCGTGGTACTGGTCGTCGTTCGGGTCCGCGACTTTGTCGTGGTGGTCGTGCTGGATGTGGTCACCTCGGGATTGACCAACGGCACACCCAGCTTCACGGTCGGGCGGGCCTGCGGGATGTCGTCGACGGTCCGGTTGTTCTCGACCCATAGGCCGACGGCAAC
This sequence comes from Mycobacteroides abscessus ATCC 19977, assembly GCF_000069185.1. Taxonomy (NCBI): domain Bacteria; kingdom Bacillati; phylum Actinomycetota; class Actinomycetes; order Mycobacteriales; family Mycobacteriaceae; genus Mycobacteroides; species Mycobacteroides abscessus. Next base: position 1,060,856 of record NC_010397.1, read on the forward strand.
CGCGGTCACGGCGGCAAGGCAGACCGCCAGCACACCGATGACGATTTTGGTCGCGTGCCGGGCGACGAACTTGCCGGTGGGCGTCCGCTCGGCGGCAACGGCGGCTTCCAGCTCGTAATCCACCGGCCTGTCGTCGGCCGTCGCCGGCTTCGCGTCCTTCGGGGTGGTCTTGTCCGTGGAGTTCTCCTCGGCGTCGGGCTTGTTGTCACCCTTGTCTTGGTCGCTCAACGAATCCCTCCCTCATCGCGATCCCCGCCGGGATCTGGCCCGATCAGTGTCCCAATCTGCCGCGGCCCAGGCGCAGCAGCAACATGGCGAGAGTATGACCCTCCTGGCCGAGCTCGCTGTAGCGTTCCAGCACTTTCATCTCGCGGCTGTGTACCAGGCGTGGTCCCCCGGAGGCCATGCGTGCCTTGCCGATCTCGCGGGAGACCTCGGTACGGCGCTTGATAGCGGCCAGGATCTCCGCGTCGAGGCGGTCGATCTCCTTGCGCAGCTCGTCGATATCGAGGATGGGATCCCCGGCGCTCTGGCTGGCCTTCTCGGTCATGTGGGTAGTCATTTCTTTCTCAACACCTTCTCTTGGAGCGGTCGCCCCGCGTGCCACCCCGGAATTCGGCCTCACAAGAGATGAGCCCCGAAGTCCGGTAGCGGACTGCGGGGCTCGTGAATCGGCTAGACCACGGGCACCGGAGTCCGGTACCCGTAAAAAAATCGTGGGTGAGCTGCTTGCGCGAAGACAACGCGGCTCTGAGGGTGGTCAAGCACATCGAAGAGTGTAGCCGACATGCGGTGAATGCCGGCGTGAAGAGCATCAAGCCGAGATTGTCCCTTGTCAGCGGTAAGTTAGATCGGTCATGGCGAATCTTTCCGAACCAGCACTTTTTGACATGCCCAGCGACTCGAGTGCCTCCAGCGACGCGTTGCTCGACGGCCTGAACCCGCAGCAGCGGGCTGCCGTCGCCCACCAGGGCGCACCGCTGCTCATTGTCGCCGGTGCCGGCTCGGGCAAGACCGCGGTGCTGACCCGTCGCATCGCGTACCTGCTGGCCGCGCGGGACGTCAGCCCCGGTCAGATCCTGGCGATCACCTTCACCAACAAGGCGGCGGCCGAGATGCGCGAGCGCGTTGGGCGGATCGTGGCGAATCGGGTGCAGTCCATGTGGGTGTCGACGTTCCACTCCAGCTGCGTGCGCATCCTGCGTAACCAGGCCTCGCTGCTGCCCGGGCTCAACTCCAATTTCTCGATATACGACTCGGACGATTCACGGCGGCTGCTGCAGATGATCGGTCGCGATATGGGCCTGGACATCAAGCGCTATTCGCCACGGCTGCTCGCCACCGCGATCTCCAATCTGAAGAACGAGCTCATCTCTCCCGAACAGGCGGTGGCCAACCTCACCGCCGGCGGCCAGGATGGGGAGCTGCGCGGGGATCTTCCGCAGATCGTGGCCGACGTGTACGGCGAGTACCAGCGCCGGCTGCGCGCCGCCAACGCCTTGGACTTCGACGATCTGATCGGCGAGACCGTGGCCGTGCTGCAGCAGTTCCCGCAGATCGCGCAGTTCTATCGCCGCAAGTTCCGGCACATCCTGGTTGACGAGTACCAGGACACCAACCACGCCCAGTACGTGTTGGTCCGCGAGCTGGTGGGAGCTCATGTCGACCGCACTGTGGACCCGGATGGTCCGGAGCCGGCCGAGCTGTGCGTGGTGGGTGACGCCGACCAGTCCATCTACGCGTTCCGCGGCGCGACCATCCGCAATATCGAAGAATTCGAGCGCGACTATCCGAACGCGAAAACCATTCTGCTGGAGCAAAACTATCGGTCCACGCAGAACATATTGAGTGCGGCGAACTCGGTCATCGCCAAAAATGCGAACCGCCGGGAGAAGCGGTTATGGACCGATTCCGGCGAGGGAGAGCTGATCGTCGGCTATGTCGCGGACAACGAACACGACGAGGCGTCCTTCATCGCCCGCGAGATCGACGGGCTCTTCGATCGCAGCGATGCCAACTATGGTGACATCGCGGTGTTTTACCGCACCAACAACAATTCCCGGTCGCTGGAAGAGATCTTCATCCGTACCGGTATTCCGTACAAAGTTGTTGGGGGAGTGAGGTTTTACGAACGCAAGGAAATTCGCGACATCGTCGCCTACCTGCGGGTGCTGACCAACCCGGGCGATGCGGTGAGCCTGCGGCGGATCCTCAACACCCCTCGCCGGGGTATCGGCGACCGGGCCGAGGCCTGTGTCGCGGTACACGCCGAGACCAATGGCATCGGATTCGGGGAAGCGCTGGCCGACGCCGCCGCGGGCAAGGTGGCGATGCTGAACTCTCGTTCCGAGAAGGCAATTGCGGCCTTCATGGATATGCTCGACCAGATCCGTGTCACCCTGCGTACCGATGATCCGGGAGCGCTGCCCGATATCGGCGACGTGGTAGAGGCCGTACTGAACCACACCGGATATCGCTACGAACTGGAGAACAGCAGCGATCCGCAGGAGCTGGCACGTCTTGACAACCTCAATGAATTGGTCAGCGTCGCACATGAATTCAGTGCGGACGCGGCCAATGCGCAGGCCGCCGGGGAAGACGTGCCGGGTGACGATGAGGATGTCGGTGCCCCTCCGGGCAGCCTCGAGGCATTCCTGGAGCGGGTATCCCTGGTCGCCGATGCGGACGAGCTGCCCGAGTCCAGCGCCGGCGTCGTCACCATGATGACCCTGCACACCGCCAAGGGGCTGGAGTTCCCGGTGGTGTTCGTGACCGGCTGGGAAGACGGCATGTTCCCGCATATGCGGGCACTGGGTGACCCGGTGGAGCTCGCCGAGGAACGGCGGCTGGCCTATGTCGGGATCACCCGGGCTCGCCAGCGTCTCTATCTGAGCCGGGCCAAAGTTCGTTCGTCGTGGGGGCAGCCCATGATGAATCCGGAATCACGCTTCCTGCAAGAGATTCCGCAAGAACTTATCGACTGGCGGCGCACCGATCCGCTGCCTGGGCGGATCGCGACGGGCGCCGGCGGTTACGGCGGTGGAGGGTACGGATCCGGCGGATCGCGTGCGGGCGGCGGCTCGCTGGGCGCTCCCTCCAAAAAACGCACCAAGCCGCTGATGGTGCTGGAGGCCGGGGACCGGGTGAGCCACGACAAGTACGGATTGGGTCGCGTCGTGGAGGTGACCGGTGTCGGCGAGAGCGCCACTTCGCTCATCGACTTCGGCAGTGAGGGCCGCGTGAAGTTGATGCACAACTTCGCACCCGTGCAGAAGCTCTAGAACTCACAACGGGCCAGCCGAGCCATGCGGGCCCGCTGTGATGGCACGGCAGGGCAAAAAAGGCCGGGTGTGAGCAACGTTGCTCACACCCGGCCTTGGAAGCTGTGATCAGTCGCCGAAGCGAGTGAAGGTGAGGCCCTTGTTGGCCAGCCAACCCTGCGGGTCGATGCGCTGCGAGCCACCCAACAGCACTTCGAAGTGCAGGTGCGGACCGGTGGAGTTACCGCGGTTACCGATGGTGGCGATGCGATCGCCCGCCATCACCCGCTGGCCCACCGAGACTTCCCAGGTATTGATGTGGCCGTAGAGGGTCACGGTGCCGTCGGAGTGGCGGATCTTGACCCAGGCGCCGTAGCCGGCGGTCGGGCCCGTCGCGATGACGACGCCGTCGGCGGCGGCCACGATCGGGGTGCCGATGCTGTTGGCGATGTCGATGCCACCGTGCAGCGCGCCCCACCGGTAGCCGAAGCCGGAGGTGAAGGTGCCGTTGGTGGGCATCACGAACCGGGGAGCCAGTAGCCGCTTCTCGCGGTCGGCACGCTCGGTCGCGAATGCGGTGGCCTTCGCCAGCTGCTCATCGGTTACCGACGCATCGGTCGCGAGAGGCGCGGAGACCAACTGCGGGCCGTGGGTGGCCATCACCGCAGCGGAGTTACCCAAAGCCAGGCCGTGGTGATCGGCGGCCGTCGCGGCGTCGTGCTCGCTCAACGCGTTGTATCCGGCCGCGGCGGCAGCACCGGCGGCCATGGCAGCCAGCGCGAGGCGTGTCTTGCCTACCTGCCCGATTTCACGGCGACGGTGTACGCCCCCGCTGCTGATCCTGGGCAGTTTGTCGGTGGGGGTGTCGCGAGGGTCCCGGGTGCGTGCGGCAGAGGCGGCGAACCAGTCAGCGGTGGCCTCGATAGAGGCGCGGATCCGGTCGGCTTCGTCGGTGTCTTCTTCCCAGTCCTGCTCCAGCTGATCCAGAGCGGTCTGGTCCTCGATCTCGGCGCCCTCTTCCGGGGCGTCTTCGTAGACGTCGTAGTCCTCAAGTTCGGGGCGTTCCAGCGCGTCACTCAGGCCGAACTCGTCGATCGGCACGATGTTGGTGATCTCGTTCTCGCTTAGTTCCGCGCCTCGGCCACCACGCGTGCGTATCGCTCGATGCTGTGTCAAAACCCTGCCAGTCTTCCGTTCGACGCCACGACCTGACGTGACCAAAACGTGATCTAACCCAAGAGAAGGTAACGGTTGGGCAATGGGAGTCGCAACTCAATGCGCGGATACGCATATAAATGTGACTTGTGTCACGAAGTCGCTGATAGGACTCCCGAGCCCGGGCATCGTTGCCGAATCTCGCAGGGGCTACCTCACCACAGATCACGCACGTATGGCGAGCCCCCGTGACCGAACTGAAACCGGTTGCACATGTGTTCGAGTCCTACCGGCGGATGACAAGCCGATGAATTTTACGACTGACCAGGTGGTGAAATCGGCCACTTACTCAGAAGTAGTGAAGGGCCTTGCTGTGGCCTTGGCTACAGTCCCTAGTGCAATAGTGCCGACCCCGACGTTCGATGAGGAAGATGGGCTAGCTAGATGGATCTTTTCGAGTACCAGGCCAAGGAGCTGTTCGCTAAGCACAATGTGCCGACGACGCCGGGCCGGGTTACCACCACCGCCGAGGATGCCAAGGCGATCGCCGAAGAAATCGGCAAGCCGGTGATGATCAAGGCTCAGGTCAAGGTTGGCGGACGTGGCAAGGCCGGTGGTGTGAAGTACGCCGCCACCCCCGATGACGCTCTTACTCACGCACAGAACATTCTGGGCCTGGACATCAAGGGCCACATCGTCAAGAAGATCCTCGTCGCCGAGGCCAGCGATATCGCCGAGGAGTACTACATCTCCTTCCTGCTGGACCGTGCCAACCGCACCTACCTGGCCATGTGCTCGGTCGAGGGCGGTGTCGAGATCGAGGTAACCGCCGAGGAGAACCCCGACGCACTGGCCAAGGTGCCCGTTGACGCCGTCAAGGGTGTCGACCTGGCGCTGGCTCGTGAGATTGCCGAGAAGGGCAAGTTGCCCGCCGAGGTACTGGACTCCGCCGCGGTGACCATCCAGAAGCTGTGGGAGGTCTTCGTCGGCGAGGATGCCACCCTGGTGGAGGTCAACCCGCTGGTGCGCACCCCCGACAATCAGATCCTGGCGCTGGACGGCAAGGTCACCCTGGACGGCAACGCCGATTTCCGTCAGCCCGGCCATGCCGAGTTCGAGGACAAGGACGCCACCGATCCGCTGGAACTCAAGGCCAAGGAGCACGACCTCAACTACGTCAAGCTCGATGGTCAGGTCGGCATCATCGGCAACGGCGCAGGTCTGGTCATGTCCACCCTGGATGTCGTCGCGTATGCGGGCGAGAACCACAACGGCGTGAAGCCTGCCAACTTCCTGGATATCGGTGGTGGCGCCTCGGCCGAGGTGATGGCTGCCGGTCTTGATGTCATCCTGGGTGACTCGCAGGTCAAGAGCGTTTTTGTGAACGTGTTCGGTGGCATCACCGCATGTGACGCGGTGGCTAACGGCATCGTCGGCGCCCTGAAGACTCTCGGTAACACGGCCAGCAAGCCGTTGGTGGTTCGTCTCGACGGCAACAAGGTCGAAGAAGGACGGGCGATTCTGGCCGAGTTCAATCATCCGCTGGTGATCCAGGCCGAGACCATGGACGCCGGTGCCGACAAGGCGGCCGCCCTGGCGGCCGCATCCAACTAGAGCGCCGAGTCCGCAGATTAAGGGAGCTTGAACCAATGTCTATCTTTCTGAACAAGGATTCGAAGGTCATCGTCCAGGGCATCACCGGTGGTGAGGGCACCAAGCACACCGCGCTGATGCTCAAGGCCGGTACTCAGGTTGTCGGCGGCGTCAACGCCCGCAAGGCCGGAACCACCGTGTCGCATGTGGATAAGAGCGGTCAAAGTGTCGACTTACCCGTGTTCGGCAGTGTCGCCGAGGCCATCAAGGAGACCGGGGCCGACGTGTCGATCGCCTTCGTGCCGCCGGCCTTCTCCAAGGACGCCATCATCGAGGCAATCGACGCCGAGATCCCGCTGCTCGTTGTCATCACTGAGGGAATCCCGGTGCAGGACAGCGCGTATGCGTGGGCCTACAACGTCGAGAAGGGCAACAAGACCCGCATCATCGGGCCCAACTGCCCCGGCATCATCACCCCCGGCGAGGCGCTGGTGGGTATCACTCCTAACAACATCACCGGCACCGGTCCGGTCGGTCTGGTGTCCAAGTCCGGCACCCTGACCTACCAGATGATGTACGAGCTGCGCGATTTCGGCTTCTCCACCGCCATCGGTATCGGCGGCGACCCCGTCATCGGCACCACCCACATCGACGCCATCGAGGCGTTCGAGAAGGACCCGGAGACCAAGATCATCGTCATGATCGGTGAGATCGGTGGCGACGCCGAGGAGCGTGCGGCCGACTACATCAAGGCCAACGTGTCCAAGCCCGTCGTCGGCTACGTTGCGGGCTTCACCGCCCCCGAGGGCAAGACCATGGGCCACGCCGGTGCCATCGTGTCCGGCAGCTCGGGTACCGCCCAGGCCAAGAAGGAGGCCCTCGAGGCCGCCGGTGTGAAGGTCGGCAAGACGCCGTCCGAGACGGCCAAGCTGGCGCGAGAGATCCTGCAGAGCCTGTAGGAGGTTTCCTGCGCAAGGGCCCCACCGGTTTTCCGGTTGGGGCCCTTGTTCTTTCGGCCCCGTCCGGTGTGAAGTTGCTGCGGAAATCAGGCCGAATTGCCTTTGTAGCTTCACGCTCAGTGGCCGTGAAATCTACTGGTAGGCGATATTTGGTTTCGTTCAGTGAGATTGCGTGACCTACGCATGAACAATCGGATGACATGCCCTGCGGGCCGACGCTGGGCGGCTACCTTTCCGATTCGTGGAGCTCTCGTTCGACACATCCGGACTGGTGCCGAGCGAGGATGGTTGGTACGACCCGGCTACCGGCGATCAGTTCTGGGTCTCGCATTCGCGGGGCGCCTATCTGTCGGTGCCGCTGAATGATGTGGGTGCGGTACGGCGAGTGCTCGTGGAGACCGTGCTCAATAGACGCGCGGGAGTTGTCGAGGCGTTCGTCGTCGGAGTCGACGCGCTACCTGGACTGCTGTACGTGGTGAAGGTGCCCAAAGCCGATGCCCCGCAAGGGCTCACCTTCATGGCCTCCATTGTGGTGCCGCGTGCGCACTCCTATGCGATGGTCTGCGGGGCGTTCGCGGAGGGGCCGGTTACCGGGACCCGAGAGGCGACTGTGCTCGAGGAGTTGCTGGCGGCCGGCGGCCCATCGTCGCAGATGTGGCCCCCACATCCGTACGCGCCAGATTTGGAACCAGGAATTCCGTACAACATCGCCGATGAAATGCGGTGGGATGAAAGGTTTCCTGATCACCCGCTGACGCGGCTGCGCCGGTGGGTGGCCGGAGTGACGCCGACCATCCGGGTGGCGCACAAGTTCGCCGCCCTGCCGCCGTTCTCGGTGCGTTAGGCGAAAGCGGCGAGTTTTCCGGACAGCCTGTCGATGTACGCCCGCACCTCTTCCTCGGAGCGGTCGGGCATCCCGAAGATCGCCTCGGTGACGCCCAGCTCGCGCCACGCGGCCAGCTGCTCGGGGTCGGGCTTGCCCGCCAGCACGTAGATCAGCGGGTCGCCGTCGCGCCCGGCCGCCTTCCATGCCTCCTTGAGCGCCACGATCTTTCCGGCGATGTCCTCATCGCGCGGAGTGGACATCCAGCCGTCGGCATTCTTGGCGATCCACGTGAAGTTCTTCTCGGTACCGCCCGCGCCCACGATCACCGGCACGTGCTTTTGCACGGTCTTGGGCCAGGCCCAGCTGGGCCCGAAGTTGACGAATTCGCCTGAGTAGCTTGCTTCTTCCTCTTCCCAGAGCCTGCGCATCGCTTCGATGTACTCGCGCAGCATGGTGCGGCGGCGCCCCGCGGGAACATGGTGATCGGCCAGCTCGTCGGTGTTCCAGCCATAGCCGACCCCCACGGTGACACGCCCGCCGCTCATGTGGTCAAGGGTGGCAATCGATTTGGCCAGGGTGATGGGGTCGTGCTCGACGGGGATGGCGACCGCGGTGGCGAGGCGAATCTTCGAGGTGACCGCGCAGGCGGCGCCCAGGGACACCCAGGGATCCAGGGTGCGCATATAGCGGTCGTCGGGCAGCTCGGCTCCGCCGGTGCCGGGGTGGGCGGCCTCGCGCTTGACCGGGATGTGGGTGTGCTCGGGAACGTAGAAGGTGCTGAACCCGCCGTCCTCGGCGGCCTTGGCGGCGATGGCCGGCGAGATGCCGCGGTCACTGGTGAACAGAACGAGGCCGTAGTCCATCCATCAATTAGAACGTGTTCCAGTTTTGTTGTCGAGGGCGGGTGCTGAATCACGCAGGGAACGGATCACGGTGAGCCAGACGGATGACCGCCCTGCGGGTTCGCTGTTTGCATACCTTCATGACGACCGAACGGATCTCCGACCACGTCAAATTCGCCTACTGGGTCCCCAACGTCAGCGGCGGGCTGGTTACCAGCACCATCGAACAGCGCACCGACTGGGGTTACGACTACAACGTCAAGCTGGCGCGCACGGCCGAGGACAACGGCTTCGAGTACGCGCTGACCCAGGTGCGTTACGAGGCGAGTTACGGCGCCGAGTATCAGCACGAATCCACCAGCTTTTCTCTCGCGTTACTGCTGGCCACCGAGCGGCTGAAGGTGATCGCCGCCGTGCATCCCGGGCTTTGGCAGCCGGGCGTGCTGGCCAAGCTGGGTGCCACCGCGGACCATCTCTCGGGCGGCCGTTTCGCCGTCAACGTGGTCTCGGGGTGGTTCAAGGATGAGTTCACCCACTTGGGCGAACCCTGGCTCGAGCACGACGAACGGTACCGGCGCAGTGCCGAATTCCTCCAAGTGCTGCGCAAGATCTGGACCGAAGACGATGTCGACTTCCGCGGCGACTTCTACCGGATTCACGATTTCACGTTGAAGCCGAAGCCGCTGCACACCCCCGAGCTGTTCCAGGGCGGCAACTCCACAGCGGCCCGGCGCAACGGCGGTCTCTACTCCGACTGGTACTTCTCCAACGGCAAGGACTTCGCCGGTATCACCGACCAGATCGTGGAGGTCCGGGACCACGCCCGCACCGTCGGTCGCGAGGTCAATATCGCGCTCAACGGTTTCATCATCGCCCGTGACACCGAGGCCGAAGCGCGCGACGTGCTGCGGGAGATCGTCGAGAAGGCCAATCGGCCCGCCGTGGAGGGCTTCCGTGCGGCCGTTCAGCAGGCGGGTGCCGCCACCGGTGACAAAAAGGGAATGTGGGCAGACTCCTCGTTCGAAGATCTTGTCCAATACAACGACGGATTCCGTACCCAGCTCATCGGCACACCCGAGCAGATCGCAGAGCGGATCGCCGCCTACCGCCGCCGGGGTGTGGACCTGATTTTGGGCGGCTTCCTGCACTTCCAAGAGGAGATCGAATACTTCGGTGCGAAGGTGCTGCCACTGGTCCGCGAGATCGAGGCGGCCGACTCTCAGGAAACGCTCAGCGAATACAGGGTGCCGGTCTTGAGCTAATCGGCGCCGACCGGGCCGTGTCTGGCCTCGTCTCGGCTTGGCTTCGGCTTGTCTCCGCCCCTGCGGGGATGGACGTGCAGTAGCGTGGAGGCGATCTACCCCGAGACCACGACCGAAACCGTGACGTAGGAGATGTAATGACGTATTCGACCGGTGGGCCCGGATACCAGCCCGCGCAGCCGTCCAACCCGTACGGCACCCCGTCTTTCGTGGCCGAGCCCAACACGGGCGCGCTGGGGGTTTACCTGCCCGGTGGTGTCCTGGTGCTGAGCCTGATCGGCTTCATCGCCGGCTTCGGGCCGTTCTACACCGGCAAGGCCAGTTCCGGAACGTCGGGCAGCTTCGGTGGGTTCGACCTTCTGGCGCTTTCCCCGGTCTTCGGCTTCGCCCAGTTCGCCCTGCTGATCGCCGGTCTGACCGCGGGTGTCTCGCTGCTGTCCGGTAAGGACGACAAGCAGGCCCCCGTCGCGATTCTCTCGATTGTCGGTTTCCTCTTCGTGCTCGGCGGGCTGTTCGGCAACCCGTTCGCGGCCGCCGTCGGCGAGGTCGGCATCGGTTGGGGCCTGATCACCCTTGCCGTGGTCTCGGGCCTGCAGGCCGCAGTGTCGGTGTACTCCCTGCTCAGCGAGGTGGGTGTCATCAAGGCTAAGACTGCGTCGCCGGCGGCCAACCCGTTCGGCAACCAGTATCAGCCCCAGCAGAGCTACTACACCCCGGCACAGCAACAGCCGCAGCAGCAGCTGCCCAAACAGGGACAGGGACAGAGCTACGGACAGGCTCAGGGATACGGCCAGCAGCAGGGATACGGCCAGCAGCAGCCCGCGCAGGGCTATGGCCAGAGCGGCGCCCAGGCAGCTCCCGGCTACGGTCAGCAGCAGTCCGCTCCGGCGGCTCCGCCTTCGTACGGTGGCTACGGTCAGCAGCAACCGCAGTCGGCCCCTCCGACCCCGCCGCAGGGCTTCAGCAGCTCGGGCTTCACGCCTCCGTCGTCACAGCCCGCCCAGCAGGCAGCTTCCTCACAGCCGACCCAGCAGTACCCCACCTTCGGTGCGGCCAGCGGTCAGGCGGCGGGCGGTGAGCAGCAGAGCAGCGCAGGCGCTGGCGGTGGGTCCGCCTCTGCCAGTGGTGACGATCTGTTCGGCACCTCGCGTCCCTCCAATTAAGACTGTGTTCACGGCTTGGATGAGCCGCTGGCGCGAAGACCATCGGCTCCCGATCGGCGCGTGAACCAACCCTCGCGCGCCAATCCCGCACAGGCTCGCGCACTGCTGACGGTCGCATTTGGGCCGTCAGCAGTTGCGTTGGTCATCATTGCGGCAATCGTTCTGGTGCAGTTGGTGATCGCCAACAGCGATATGACCGGGACGTTCGGTGCGGTGGCCAGTATGTGGCTGGGCACTCACTTGGTACCGATCTCCATCGGTGGTCGCGTCATCGAGGTACTGCCGCTCCTGCCCACGGCGGCGATGGTGTGGGGTGTCGCCCGGACGGTGGCCTCGGCCCTCGCCCCGACCACGTCCTGGTACGTGATCCGGTGGGTGATCGCTTCGGCGCTGGCAGGCCCGCTGCTCATGACGGCCATATCGCTGGCGATCATCCATGACGCGTCGACGGTGCTGACGCAGCTGCAATCACCGAACGCTCTGCGCGCCTTCGGCTGCGTATTGGGTGTGCATGCGGTAGGTGCGGTCATCGGCGTCGTGACGCGAGTCGGCAGGCGGATCGCGCTCGTTCTGCAGCTGCCGTCGTGGCCGATGGATGCCGCCCGTGGTGCCGTCGCCGGCGTGCTGGCGCTGTTCGGGCTCTCCGGGGCCGTCACGGCCGGCTCGCTGGTGGTCCACTGGGCGACGATGGATCAGCTGTACTCGGTTACCAACGATTTTGTCGGTCAGCTCAGCTTGACCCTGTTGGCGATCCTGTACGCCCCCAATGTGATTCTCGGCTCCTGCGCACTGGCTGTGGGCTCCAGCGCGCACGTGGGGACCGCGACCTTCAGCGCTTTCGCGGTGTTCGGGGGGCAGCTGCCGGCGGTACCCATTCTGGCGGCGGTCCCCACCCCGCCGCTGGGGCCGGCCTGGGTCGCGCTGATGATCATCGGTGCGGTATCCGGGGTGGCCGTCGGTCAACAGTGCGCGCGCCATCCGGTGCCGTGGCCCACCGCGATCCACAAAGTGGTGACGGCGGCCCTGCTGGCCGCCACCTTCCTGGCGATCGTCGGCAAGCTGGCCGGCGGACAGCTCGGGAACTTCGGGCGTCTGGGTATCGACCAGGGCACCTTTGGCCCCGGGGTGTTCTTCTGGTTCCTGGTCATCGGCTTGCTGACGGTGTTCATGCTGGGTGGGGCGACCCGCCTGCCCGCCAGGACGCGGCGCGATCCGGAACCCGCACCCGAGCCCGAGATGGATCCGGAACCCGCACCCGCACCCGAGCCGGATCCGGAACCCGCACCTGAACCTGAACCACAGCGCGAGCCGGAACCCGAATCAGAACCCGAAGCCGACACGGATGAGGGTCCCGAGATCGACCCCAGCGACCCTCCGGAATCGGCCAAGTGACCAGCCCGGCTACGCTCAGCGGCGTGTCGGTGCCCAGTCAGTCAGTCGAGATCGCGCCATCTGCTCCCGCGCGGGTCGTGGTCTTGGCCTCCGGTACCGGTACCCTGCTGCGTTCCCTGCTGGACGCGGCCACCGGCGATTTTCCCGCGCGCATCGTCGCGGTGGGCACCGACCGACCGTGTCCCGCCCTCGATATCGCTGCCGACGCACAGCTCCCCAGCTACATGGTGCGACTCGGCGATTACGACTCCCGCGAACAATGGGACGCGGCGATCGCCGAGGCCACCGCGGTGCACCGCCCCGACCTCGTGGTGTCCGCCGGGTTTATGAAGATTCTTGGACCGCAGTTCCTTTCGCAGTTCTTGGGCCGCGTGATCAATACCCACCCTGCGCTGCTGCCGTCCTTTCCCGGCGCGCACGCCGTGCCCGAGGCCTTGGCGCATGGCGTCAAGATCACCGGCTGCACCGTGCATCTGGTCGACGCGGGGATGGACACCGGGCCGATCCTTGCCCAGCAGGCCGTCCCGGTAGACCGGGACGACGACGAGGCGAGTCTGCATGAACGCATCAAGGTAGTGGAACGGACCCTGCTGGTAGATGTGCTGGCCGCGGTGGCCACCAAAGGTTTGACATGGAACGGAAGAAGGGCCTCCATCAAGTGAGTACGCAGCGACCCGTACGTCGGGCATTGATCAGCGTTTACGACAAGACCGGGCTGGAGGAGCTCGCCAGCGGTCTCCATGCGGCCGGTGTGGAGCTGGTATCCACCGGATCCACGGCGAAGACCATTGCGGCTGCGTCAATTCCAGTGACGCCTGTGGAGGATGTCACGGGTTTTCCGGAGGTGCTGGACGGCCGGGTGAAGACTCTGCACCCGCATGTGCACGCCGGCGTGCTGGCCGACACCCGCCGCGAAGAGCACCTCACCCAGCTCGAAGAGCTAGGGGTGCAGGGCTTCGAGCTGGTGGTGGTCAACCTGTATCCGTTCGCGGCCACGGTGGCCTCGGGCGCCTCGGAAGACGAATGCGTCGAGCAGATAGATATCGGCGGACCTTCGATGGTGCGCGCCGCGGCCAAGAACCACCCGAGCGTCGCGGTTGTCGTCGATCCGGCCGCGTACGGCGAGGTGCTGGCCGCGGTCACCGCCGGAGGCTTCACCCTGGAGGCGCGGAAGGTTTTGGCTGCCAAGGCGTTCCGGCACACCGCAGAATACGATGTGGCGGTCGCGGGGTGGCTCTCCGGTGTGGCAGAGCCCGGGGACGCCGAGCTGCCCTCATGGATCGGCGGCACGTGGAACCGTTCGGCGGTGCTGCGCTATGGAGAGAACCCGCACCAGCAGGCGGCCCTGTATATCGGTGCCGCCGGGCAGGGCCTTGCTCAGGCCGAGCAGCTGCACGGAAAAGAGATGTCGTACAACAACTACACCGACGCCGACGCCGCGTGGCGTGCCGCATGGGATCAGGACAAGGCATGCGCGGCGATCATCAAGCACGCCAACCCATGTGGTATCGCGGTGTCGGACATCTCGATTGCCGATGCGCACCTCAAGGCGCACGAATGCGATCCATTGAGTGCGTTCGGCGGCGTGATCGCCGTCAACCGTGAGGTGAGTGTGGAGATGGCCGAGCGGGTGGCCGACATCTTCACCGAGGTGATCGTGGCCCCGGGGTACGCCGATGGCGCCGTCGAGGTGCTGAGCCGCAAGAAGAACGTGCGGCTGCTGCGTGCCGCACAACCCGAGTCGGGCAGCACCGAGTGGCGCCAGATCAGCGGTGGCCTGCTGGTCCAGGAGCGCGATGCGCTGGATGCGGAGGGCGACGATCCGGCCAACTGGACGTTGGTGGCCGGAGCCGCTGCCGATGCGGACACTCTGGCGGATTTGGTTTTCGCGTGGAAGGTGGGGCGGGCCGTCAAGTCGAACGCGATTGTCATCGCCTCGGGCGGTGCCACCATCGGTGTGGGCATGGGACAGGTCAACCGGGTTGATGCCGCGCGGCTCGCGGTTTCGCGTGGCGGAGACCGGGTCAGCGGTGCCGTCGCTGCCTCGGATGCGTTCTTCCCCTTCCCCGACGGCCTGGAGGTACTGAGCCAGGCCGGTGTGCGCGCGGTTGTTCATCCGGGCGGTTCGATGCGCGATGAGTTGGTAACCGACGCCGCCAAGGCGGCGGGTATCACCCTCTACACCACCGGAGCACGCCACTTCGCCCACTAAGGCGCATCACGAGGGAGAGCCGATGGTTCAGCCCAGTTTGGATTGGCCGGGCGAGCCACTGCGCTCGCTGGTGTGGACCCTGCAGGCCTGGGCCGTCACCATGCTGGTGTTTCTCGCGGTGGCTGTCATCGTCGCCCGTTTTACCCAGTGGGGACAACAGTTCTGGCGGGTGAACGCGCCTTTCTTCTGGGGGCGTGGCACCTGGCGCACGTGGGCGCTGTTGGCGTTCGTCATGTGGCACACCGTGTATATGGCGCGCGTCGCGGTCATCTTCACGTACCAGTACAAGGACCTGATGAATGCGTTACAAGTCGGGTCCGAGGCGCTCGTCACGCACGATTCCGCGCTGCTGACCGACGCGCGACAGGCGTTCTTCACGTCGTTCGCGATCAGCGGCGTCTTGGTCGTCCTGACGGTGACGTATACGGTGGTGGACCTTTTTCTGCGAAGGGTCTTCGCCATCAGGTGGCGGGTCTGGCTCAACACGCGGCTGGTTGATGACTGGATGAGCAAGGATGCCTTCTACCGCAACCGTTTTCTGGATCCGCCGGTTGAGAACCCGGATCAGCGGATCCAGAACGACATCGAAACGCACACCACCAAGTCGGTGGATCTAGTGCTCGGCGCCGTGAACAAGACCCTGCTGATTGTCATGTTCACCGGGGTGTTGTGGCAGCTCTCGGGTCCGCTGCTGTTGTGGGGATTCGAGATTCCGCGAGCCATGGTGTTCATCGCCTTCGTGTTCTCGATCACTGTCACCGTGCTGGCGTTCTGGATCGGTCGGCCGCTGGTGCGTCTGAATTTCCTAAACGAGCGATACGGCGCGAGCTTTCGATACGCGCTGGTCCGTCTGCGAGACAGCGCCGAACGAGTCGCGTTCTACCGCGGCGGGGAACGTGAACGGCGACTGCTGCATTCGCGGTTCAACGAAATCATCGCCAACATGTGGCGCATCGTGTTCGCGCAGTTGAGACTCAACGGCTGGAACCGGGGCGTCGGGGACGTGACGACGGGCATGATCCCGTACATCGTGCAGGCACCGCGCTTCTTCGCCGGCCAGATCAAGGTCGGCGATCTGCTGCAGACCGTCGCCGCGTTCGGGAATGTCTGCGGTGCCATGTCGTTCTTTCGGGACAGCTATGACGAATTCACCGTCTATCGGGCCGCCTTGCTGCGTATCGATCAGATGCTCGACAGTGACCACCGGGCTCGCGAGTTGCCCCGCATCGCCGTGACCGACGCCGACGCGGTCCTGACGCTCACCGACGTGGCGGTGCGGAACCTGCAAGGACAGGACATGATCACCGATCTGAATCTCGCGCTGACCCCGGGCGGCAGTGTCGTGGTGAAGGGGCCGTCGGGATGCGGCAAAACCACCCTGTTGCGCAGCCTGGCACAGTTGTGGCCACAGACCTCGGGCTTGGTGGCGCGTCCAGATGGATGGGCGACGTTGTTCCTGCCGCAGCTACCGTATTTGCCGCTGGGCAATCTCCGCGAGACCATCGTGTATCCGCTTCCCGTGGAAGAAGTTTCGGATGAGGAGCTGAAGCAGGCCCTGCGCGATGTCTCCCTCGGGCATCTCACCGAACGGCTGGACCAGGAGGCCGACTGGGCGGCTGTGCTCTCGCTGGGGGAGCAGCAGCGGGTCTCCTTCGTGCGGGTGCTGCTGGTGCGGCCCACAGTGGTGTTCTTGGATGAGTCCACCTCGGCCCTGGACGAAGGGCTGGAGGATGCGATGTACGCGTTGGTGCGCGAGCGGCTGCCCGCCTGCGCGGTGGTCAGTGTGGGGCACAGGTCGACGATTGACCGCCATCATCAGTCGCGGTTGGTGCTGACCGGAACCGGGGCATGGGAACTGTCCGCGACCGGAGCGTCGCCGTCTCGCTGATCGTTTGCGGAATGGAGCATCTCGGATGCTCGAAGATCATTGTCCCGGATTCCGCGCTGCTGGCAGAGGTAACATTGGGAAAGATTGCCCAGCTCCTGCGCTCCAGGGCTGTGGCGAGGTCGGCGGTGATGGTTCAGCTTGGCTGACCAATCTATATTCTCCAGTTGACGTGGCTGTATATCGATGTCACTATTTCGCTAGATCGGGGCTCCATCGATGGATATCGATGGATGCGGGGTGATGCATGCGCGCATATATGGCCGGCACGGATGTCTATGTTGCTGTATATCGCGCAAGGAAACTTCGTTGGGCTGGGGAAGATGTCGAATAGCCGGACGCGGTCCATTGCGCTGCGAGGTTCGCTACGTCCGATCAATGCGGATAGCCGGAGTTCAGACTGAGAGGCCGAAATGACCGAACCACACCTAGCGCAGCCCGTCCTTACAACGCCGGAAAAACCGACGTGGTGGAAGAACAGAAAATTCTGGACCGTCGTGGGCGTCATCCTGGCGATTGCACTTGCCGCGGGCCGATTTGTCTTGCGTGAGCACAGGGCCGAGGAACGTAGCCGCCATTCGGCGGAGAAGGAGCTGGACAGCTTCGCGGTCGGTGACTGCGTGACGATGAGCCAGAGCAAGAGCGGCACCGACCTGACCAAGACTGGCTGCGAGGTGGACCCGAGCTACACGGTCGGCCTGCATATCGACGCGAGCGCCGAATGCTCCGACGGGAAGTACACCCAGTACAGCATCACCATCAAGGATGCGGCGGTGGGGAAGCTCTGCCTGGCGAAGAATCTTGTTGTGGGGCACTGCTATCAACAGGGCGGGCCCGGGGGCAGCACCCAATTGGTCGACTGCGCGAAGGCCGGAGAGAACGCATATCGGGTGGTGCAGCGGTTCGAACTGGACGACGAGAAGCGTTGTCCGGAGGATACGACGCCCTCGCGCTACTCGGCTCCACCGCGGACCTACTGCCTGGCTTTACCGACCGGATAACTCCGACACGTCGCCCGGGTGGAAGAAGCCGGGAACTTTTGGTCACCGGCGTACGACTGATGTAGTGACGGTGCCCGCGGGCTGGGTGCGCGTCGATCGCGGTGGCGCCATGCGACGGATGTCACCGCGGAGTTCCTGACCATCGAATGAAAGGAATCACCATGCGCGACATCGCTGTAGAGATCGTTGTTGAGGACGAGGAAATCGTCACCGCGACGGAAATGGTTGCCAGCCACTAAGAGTGGTTGCCGGGGGCGGGCGGTTATCCCATTGGCCGTCCGCCCCCGGAAGCACGCATGGAGACGAAATAGTGTTCGTCCAGGATCCACGTTGGCGTCAATTCGTCGCCGATCATGCTCCGCGCTATGAAGAGACGGTCTTTCTTCCCGCATTGGTCCCGTCGCCCTCGGCGTTCAGCGAACGGATCACGGCAGCGGTCACGTCTGCGACGTCGAGCGGCGCAAAAGGATTGAGGCTGCGCGGATTCCGGGGCAGCGAGTTCGATTTCAAGCTCACCGAGCGACTCTCGCGTACGCCCCCGACGGACGGGCAGTCCCTGACCGAGTGGCTTTCCGGTGCGGCTGACGGTCGTCCGGCGTGTGTCGCCATCAACGACGTGTCATCGTGGGATCTAGGCCTCGCCGCACTCGCGCAGTCGGTGGTGCGTAGCCTGGTCCCCGGTCGGGATCTGGTTTCCGGTGCGGATATCTATACCTTTATCGCCGATGTGGAGTGGACGCCCTTCGGCATCCACAAGGATGACGAGCCGTCGTTGATCTTCCACCTAGGCCCGGGTCTCAAGGAGCTCTGGGTATGGCCGTCGGGCGGCATTGGCCAAGATCAACTGTTCGAAAACCCGTCGCTGGGCCGGGTGTCGTTCGACTTCGAACGGCTGCTGCCCGGGGCGAGCCGCTACACGCTGCGCCCTGGTGACTTCGTGTGCATTCCCCAGGGGCGCTATCACCTGTTTCGCAACGTGGGTCCGTCGATGTTCCTGGGAGTCACGCTCTTTCCGCCCGACATCCGGAAATCCTTCTCGGACTTGATGGTCGGCCACTTCGGCGCGCGGCTTGAGGAAGCGGGTGAGCCGTGCAGCTTCGCTGATGTCAGCCGGACGGTCATGGACGTGCTCCGCGATCCCGAGGCTCTCGCCGGATTGGCCACGACCATGGAATTGGCCGCGGCCAAGCAGCGCACCGCCGGATATCTGCGCGCGCCGAAGGCTGCCGCCCTGAGAATCGGTGCCCCGCCTGCCGATGCCACGCTCGCCTGGGCCTACACGGGAGTGGTGGAGTGTGTTGCCGGCGCGGACCGCACTCATCTGGTGGCCCGGGGCCGGGAGATCGTCTTCGGTGGCGCTGTGAATCTTGACGAACTTCTAGCGCTCGACGGTGAGTTCACCTTGCGCGATCTTGATGCCGTCCTGGCGCCGCAACTGGACGATGAGGACCGGCGCCGCCACGTGGTGAATGCGCTGTGGCGGTTGGGCGCCCTGTCCTTGGGTCGAGCCCCGTCTAGCGCTCTTCCAACGACTCGCGCCGCTTGCGCCGCTTCCGCTTGACGTTGACGCCACCCCACAGCGAGAACCCCTTCACTGTCACGTGGGGGGCGCCTTGTACACCATTGCCGCTCGCCGAGTGATCGAAGCCACCCATGACGGCCACGCCCTTGACGTCCACGTTGACCTCGGGTGGCAAGAGAATCGTCTGTCCGCCCATGATGGAGAAGGACCTGATCTCAACCTCGTTGGAGGTGAAGTCGGCGTAGCGCAGATCCAGCACGCCGCCACCCCACAGCGCGAATGAGGTGAGCTTGCCGGGAACATTCCAGCGGCCGCGTCGTTCGAACCCGCTCATGATGGCCATCAGCACCGTCGATGGCGCTGGCTTGCTGCCTTGACCCCGGACCGGGGAGGTGGCGACGTCGGGGAGGTCCGCGCTGAGCTGATCAAGCTCACCGTAGGTATTTGCCGAGTACACCTTGGCGAGGCGCTGCTCGAACTCGGAGAGCTCCAGCCGGCCCTGCGCGGCAGCGTCGGATAACAGCTGCGCGACACGCATGCGATCGACGTCTGCGGCCCGCATCGATGCGGTCACCCGCTCAGGGAGGTTGCTCATCACCGCCGAGCCTACGACGAACGGCGCTTAAAGGCACGCGGTTCAATAGTGTTGCTCAGCGCACTACATACGTAGTGGCGCGTGGTTCACACTTGCCAGGCGGGAGGCCGCTTCTGGAGGAACGCCAGCATGCCCTCCTGTGCCTCGGGCGACACGAACAGGCGCGCCGAGGTTTCCGTCAACTCGACTGCACGCGCGTCGAAATCGGCGAGGATCGGCGCAGTGGTGAGCCGCTTCGACTCGGCCAGTCCCTGTGGTGAACCCAGCGCGATGTCGTCCACCAACGAGGTGACCGCGGCCTCGACAGCCTCGGCGCTGTCGACGGACTGGGTGACCAAACCGATCTCCGCGGCCACCCGCGCGTCGAACTTCTCGCCGGTGACGAAGTAGCGTCCCGCGGCCCGGCTGGTGAGCCGGGGCAGCAGGGTCAGCGAGATGATCGATGGCGCCACCCCGATGCGTGCCTCGGTGAGCGCGAACGTGCTGTCCGGACCCGCCACCGCGATATCGGCCGCACCGACGAGACCGAAACCGCCGGCCCGCACATGGCCATTGACGGCGATGATGACGGGCAGTGGCAGCTCCAGGATGTCGCGCAGCAGTGCGGTGAGCTGACCCGCCCGGTCCTTGGCGATGTCCTGCGGTGACCCCTCAGAGGCCTCAGACAGATCCGCTCCGGCACAGAAGGTGTTGCCGGTGTGGGTGAGTACCACGGCGCGCACCGTCTGGTCCGCGGCGGCCCGCTGCAGTCCCTCCCGCAATTGCCGTACCAGCCCGCTGGACAACGCATTACGGTTGTGCGGCGAGTCGAGCGTCAGGCGTGCGGCACGGCCTTCGACCTCGTACTGGACCAGGGTGTCACTCATCGGGGCGTCTCCTTGAGTACGAATCAGTACGAACGGGGCAGGCCAAGGGAGGTCTGCGCGACGAAGTTGAGAATCATCTCGCGGCTGACCGGGGCGATACGCCCGAAACGGGACAGGTTCAACAGCGGTGCCACGCCGTACTCGGTGGTCAACCCGTTGCCACCCAGTGATTGCACGGCGCGGTCCGCCGCGCGGCAGGCCACATCAGCGGCCGCGTACTTGGCCATGTTGGCGGCCTCCGCGGCGCCCCAGTCATCGCCGCAGTCGTACAGTGTGGCCGCCTTCTGCATCATGAGCTTGGCCAGCTCCAGTTCGACCTTGATCTCGGCCAGCGGGTGCGCGATGGCCTGGTGTGCACCGATCGGGGTCTTCCACACCTGGCGGGTCTTCACATACTCGGTGGCCTTGTTCAGTGCGAGCCGAGTCAGGCCAACACCGCTGGCAGCGCCCATGATTCGTTCCGGGTTGAGACCGGCGAACAGCTGCATGAGTGCGGCGTCCTCGGAACCGACGAGCGCGTCACCGGGCACGCGCACATCGTCGAGGAATACCTGGAACTGCTGCTCGGGCAGCGTCAGCTGCATATCGATGGGGGTGTACTCGAATCCCTTGGTGTTGGTGGGCACCACGAACAGCGCAGGCTTGAGTTTTCCGGTCTTGGCTTCTTCGGTGCGGGCCACCACCAGCACCGCGTTGGCCTCATTGACACCAGAGATGAAGACCTTGCGTCCGTTGAGGATCCAGTCACCGCCGTCGCGCTTGGCGGTGGTGATGATGTTGTGCGAGTTGGAGCCGGCATCGGGCTCGGTGATCGCGAACGCCATCTTGAAGCTGCCCTCGGCCATCGCCGGTAGCCAGCTCTTCTTCTGGGCGTCGGTGCCGTACCGGGCGATGATGGTGGCATTGATCGCGGGGGAGACGACCATCAACAGCAGTGGGCAACCGGCCGCGGAGAGCTCTTCGAAGACGAGCCCGAGCTCGTACATGCCGGCGCCGCCGCCACCATACTCCTCCGGAATGTTCACCCCGAGGAAGCCGAGTTTCCCTGCTTCATCCCACAATTCGGCCAAGGGCTCGTGAGTCTTGGACTTCTCCAGGTAGTACTCGTGGCCGTAGCTGGCGGCCAGAGACGCCACTGCCTGACGCAGGGCCTTGCGCTCGTCGGACTCGACGTACGGGTTCGGCTGGGTCATGCTGGCTCTCCTTCTGTGGTGGCCTCGGCGGCCAACTGGGCAAGTACGGTGCCGAGCTCGACCTGTTGGCCGGGTTCGACATTCAGGATTTCGACGACACCGTCCGCGGGCGCGACGATGGTGTGTTCCATCTTCATGGCCTCCAGCCAGACGATGGGGGTCCCCGCGGTGACGGCGTCACCCACGGCGGCGCCGAGGCGCAGTACCACCCCCGGCATGGGTGCGATGAGCGATCCCGCCGCCACCTCGGTGCTGGGGTCGGTGAACCGTGGAACCACCGTCAGCGCCACCGGGCCGAGTGGGGAATCGATGTCGACGGTGTCCCCGTAGTTCGCGACATCGAAACCGCGCCGCACGCCATCGATGACGAGTGCCACGTGTTCCGGTGTCGCCGAGACCAGTTCGATAGTGGGCCAGGCCGTGTCGGATGCGCCATCGAGCTCGAGGCCGGTGCGTGTCAGGCGGTATCTGACGCGCACGGTGCTGTCACCGGCCACGAATTCCTTGGTCTGGAAACCCGAAGACGGGCCTCGCAGGTTGCGCCAGCCGCTCGGGACGGCGGCGCAGGCCACCGCCGCGGCCCGGTTCGCGGCGGCATCGGCCAGCGCGGCGGCGAGGGCCGAATACTGATGTGCGGCTTCGTCCGCCAACGGTCTGGCCAGCGTGTCCAGACCGTGTTTGTCCAAGAACGACGTATCGGTATCGCCGTCCAGGAACGCCGGATGGCGCAACACGTTGACCAGCAGGTCGCGGTTGGTGGTGAGCCCGTGTATGCGCGCGCGTTCCAGTGTCGACGCCAGTAGCCGTGCCGCTTCGGTGCGGGTGGGCGCCACCGTGATGACCTTGGCGAGCATCGGGTCGTAATGCACCGAGACGGTGGAGCCGCGAAGCGGGCGACCTTCAACCTCCGCGCCGGTCTCGATCATCGAATCCAGGCGGACGCCATTGCGTCCCGGGTGTCCCGGAAGATGGAATTCGGCAGTGGCGCCGGGGATGTCGAAGCGCCGCACCGTGCCGCTCTGCGGCTGCCACCCCGCCGCGGGATTCTCCGCGTATAGGCGCGCCTCGATCGAATGGCCCTGGATGGCGGGTGGCTCGGCGGGCAGTGTGCCGCCATCCGCCACCTGAATCTGCAGGGCCACCAAGTCAAGACCGGTGGTGCACTCGGTGACCGGATGTTCCACTTGCAGACGGGTGTTCATCTCGAGGAAGAAGAACTCACCGTCCTCGGTGGCCAGGAACTCCATGGTCCCGGCTCCGACGTAGCCGATGGCCGCCGCGGCGGTGCGAGATGCCTGGAAGAGCCGCTCTCGCATGCCGTCAATCCGCGTGACCAGTGGTGAGGGAGCCTCCTCGATGACCTTCTGGTGGCGGCGCTGAATGGAGCATTCACGTTCGCCCACCGCCCACACGGTGCCGTGGGCGTCGGCCATCACCTGCACTTCGATGTGCCTGCCCGTACCCAGGTAACGCTCACAAAAGACGGTTGGATCGCCGAACGCCGATTGTGCTTCCCGTTGTGCCGCAGCGATTTCGGCAGGAAGTTTGTCAAGTTCGGAAACGATGCGCATGCCGCGCCCGCCGCCACCGGCGGAGGCCTTGACCAGCACCGGGAGCTGCGCGGTGGTCACGGTTTCCGGATCGAGTTGGCCCAGCACCGGCACGCCCGCGGCATCCATGAGCTTCTTGGACTCGATCTTTGAGCCCATCGATTCGATGGCGGCTACGGGAGGGCCGATCCAGGTAAGGCCGGCATCGGCAACCGCCCGTGCGAAATCGGCATTCTCCGAGAGAAATCCGTAGCCGGGGTGGATCGCGTCGGCTCCGGTGGCTTTGGCCGCGGCGATGATGAGCTCGCCACGCAGGTAGGTCTCGGCGCTTGAGGTGCCGGGTAGGTGAACCGCGGCGTCGGCCTCGGAAACGTGCGGGCTGTCGGCGTCGGCATCGGAGTAGACGGCGACAGTTCCCAGGCCGAGCTTGCGACAGGTGGCGAAGACGCGACGGGCGATCTCGCCGCGGTTGGCAACCAGAACGGAGGTGATTGAAGGCACTGTCATCGATTCCTTACGTGTCACATCCGGAAGACGCCGAAGTTCGACGTCCCCTCGATGGGTCCATTGGCGATGGCGGACAGGCACATACCGAGTACGGCCCGGGTATCACGGGGATCGATAACCCCGTCGTCGTAGAGACGTCCGGACATGAACATGGGCAGCGACTCGGCCTCGATCTGCGCCTCGATGGCCGCCTTCAAAGCAGCATCAGCGGCGTCGTCGACCTGTTGGCCGCGTGCTGCCGCGGCGGCACGGCTGACTATGGAGATGACGCCCGCAAGCTGGGCGCCACCCATAACAGCGGACTTGGCACTGGGCCAGGCGAACAGGAACCGGGGGTCGTACGCGCGTCCGCACATGCCGTAGTGCCCCGCCCCATAGGAGGCGCCGACGATGAGCGACAGGTGCGGCACCGTCGAGTTCGACACGGCGTTGATCATCATCGATCCGTGTTTGATCATGCCGCCCTCCTCGTACTCCTTGCCCACCATGTACCCGGTGGTGTTATGCACGAACAACAGTGGCGTGTTGGTCTGGTTGGCTAGCTGAATGAACTGCGTGGCCTTTTGCGCCTCTTCGCTGAACAGCACGCCACGTGCGTTGGCGAGGATGCCGATCGGGTAGCCGTGCAGGCGTGCCCATCCGGTGACCAGCGAGGAACCGTACTGTTCCTTGAATTCGTCGAACTCGGAGCCGTCGACGATGCGCGCGATGACTTCACGTGGATCGAACGGGATGCGCAGATCACCCGGGACAATGCCGATCAGCTCTTCCTGATCGGCGATCGGCTCGATGACCGCGGCGGGCTTCGGCCCCTTCTTCACCCAGTTCAGGCGCGACACGATCTGGCGACCCAGGCGCACGGCATCCTGTTCGTCCACGGCCAGATAGTCGCCCAAACCGGAGACGCGGGAGTGCATCTCGGCGCCACCGAGAGATTCGTCGTCGGACTCTTCGCCGGTCGCCATCTTGACCAGTGGGGGACCTGCCAGGAAGACCTTGGAGCGTTCCTTGATCATCACGACGTGGTCGGACATGCCCGGGATATAGGCGCCGCCTGCTGTCGAGTTGCCGAACACCAGCGCGATCGTCGGGATACCGGCGGCGGAAAGCCGGGTGAGGTCGCGGAACATCTGCCCGCCCGGCACGAACACTTCCTTTTGGGTGGGCAGATCCGCGCCGCCGGACTCCACCAGTGAGATCACCGGCAAGCGATTCTTGAAGGCGATATCGTTGGCCCGCAGGACCTTACGCAGGGTCCAGGGGTTGCTGGTGCCACCCTTGACGGTGGGGTCATTGGCCACGATCATGCACTCGACACCCTCGATCACACCGATACCGGTGACCAGGGAGGCGCCCACGGTGAAATCGCTGCCCCATGCGGCGAGCGGGCACAGTTCCAGGAATGGCGAGTCGGGATCGATCAGCAGCTCGATGCGCTCCCGCGCCAGTAGCTTGCCGCGTTCATGGTGACGGGCAACGTATTTCGGCCCGCCGCCGGCAAGGGCCTTGGCGGTCTCGGCATTGACCTCGGCCAGCTTGATCAGCATGGCCTCGGCGGCGGCCATGTACTCGGGCGAGTTGGTGTTGACGGCGGTGCGCAGGACGGTCATGACTGGAATCCCAGGAGCTTGGCGGCCAGGGAGGTGAGGATTTCGGTGGTGCCACCACCGATCCCGATGATGCGCATATCGCGATACTGCCGTTCGATTTCGCTCTCGGCCATATAGCCCATGCCCCCGAATAATTGGACGCCTTGATTGGCCACCCATTCACCGGCCTCGACAGCGGTGTTCTTGGCGAAGCACACCTCGGCGATCAGGTTGCTCTCGCCCGCGATGGCACGGTCGACCAGCGCGTGTGTGTACACCCGTGCGACGTCGATCCGGCGTGCCATCTCGGCGAGTGTGTTCTGCACGGACTGCCGGGAGATGAGTGGCCGACCGAACGTCTCCCGGTTGCGGCACCACTCCACGGTCAGGTCCAGGCAGCGCTGCGCGCTCGCATACGCCTGCGCGGCAAGACCGATGCGTTCCGAGACGAAGGCGCCCGCGATCTGTGCGAAACCGGTGTTCTCGGACCCCACCAGGTTTTCGGCGGGTACACGCACGTCGGTGAAGGACAGCTCGGCGGTGTCCGAGGAACGCCAGCCCATCTTGTCGAGCTTGCGAGCCACCTCAAATCCCGGTGTGTCCTTGTCGATCAGGAGCAGCGAAACTCCGGCGGCTCCCGGGCCGCCGGTGCGGACCGCGGTCACCACATAGTCGGCGCGTACACCGGAGGTGATGAAGGTCTTGGCGCCGTTGACGATGTAGTGGTCGCCGTCCCGCTTCGCCGATGTGGTCAGGTGACCGACATCGGACCCGCCGCCGGGTTCGGTGATGGCAAGCGAGCCGATCAGTTCCCCGGCCAGGGTTGGCTTCACATAATTGTCGATGAGCCGCTGATCGCCGGAGGCGATCATGTGCGGGGTGGAGATCCCACAGGTGAACAGGGAGGCGAACACGCCACCGGGCACGCCCGCGTAGTGCAGTTCCTCGCACACGATCACCGGGTCGATGGCATCGCCACCTCCGCCGCCGACCGCTTCGGGCGAGCCGGGCCCGAGCAGGCCCAGATCACCGGCCTTGCGGTGCAATTCGCGCGGGAGCAGCCCCTCACGTTCCCATTCGTTGACATTCGGCAGGATCTCGCGCTCGGCGAAATCACGCACGGTCTCCCGAAGTGCCTTGCGTTCGGGCGTGTTCCAAGAATTCACGGCGGTCACTTTCCTTCTAACAGGGATTCAGGGATGTCGATCTCGCGGGAACGCAACCATTCGCCAATGCCCTTGGCCTGGGGATCGAACCGGGCTTGATACGCCACGCCCTTGCCGAGGATGTCTTGGATGACGAAGTTCACGGCTCGCAGTTTGGGCAGCAGATAGCGCGCGACCTCGAGGTGCTCGGTTTCCGGTAGCAGCTCGCGCAGGGCGTCGACCGTCAATGCGTGGGCAAGCCAACGATATTCCTCGTCGGTGCGCACCCAGACGCCGACATTGGCGCTGCCGCCCTTGTCGCCGCTGCGGGCGCCCGCGAGGATGCCCAGCGGTGCGCGACGCACCGGCCCGGCGGGTAGCGGTTCCGGCAATGCCGCCGCGGGGGCCTCGGCGAGTGGCTGGGTCTGCGTCGCCTGGGCGATGTCGATTCGGGTGCCATCGGCCAGCACCGCCACATGCGGAACCTTTTCCGCGGGGACGTATCCCGGGGTGAAGACGCCGTAGGGCTCGCCGTCCTTGGGCGGCGTGGTGACGTGGAAGCCCGGATAGCCCGCCAGTGCCAGCTCAACCGCCGCGTTGGAGAACTGCCGGCCCACCTTGTTCGGATCGGAGTCACGCACCATCACATGCAGTAGTGCGCTGGCGGCTTGCTCGGTGTCGGCATTCGGGTGATCGGTGCGTCCCAGGGTCCACTGGATGTCCTCGGGCGGGGAAGTCAGCGCGGCCTCCAGCTGCCTGCGGGTCAGGTCGGCCTTGGCGTCGATGTCCAGGCCGGTCAACACGAAGGTCATCTGATTACGGAAGCCGCCCAGTGCGTTCAATGACACTTTGAGATCCGGAGGCGGCGCCTCGCCCGTCACACCCGAGACACGCACTCGGTCGGGGCCTTCCTGACTCAGCTCGATGCTGTCGATGCGGGTGGTCACGTCCGGATTGGCGTAGCGGCCGCCGGTGATCTCGTAGAGCAACTGCGCGGTGACCGTGCCTACGCTGACCGCGCCGCCGGTACCGGCGTGCTTGGTGATCACGGAGGATCCGTCCTCGTAGACCTCGGCCAGGGGGAACCCGGCGTGGGAGAGGTCGGCGATCTCGGTGAAGAACGCGTAATTGCCACCGGTGGCCTGCGTGCCGCACTCGATGATGTGCCCGGCCGCGACCGCTCCGGCCAACTTGTCGTAGTCGTCGCGGCGCCAGCCGAAGTGCGCGGCGGCGGGCCCGACGATGACCGAGGCGTCGGTGACCCGACCGGTGACCACGACGTTTGCCCCGGAATTGAGGCATTCGACGATGCCCCAGGCCCCCAGGTAGGCGTTGGCGGTCAACGGTGAGCCGAGCCCGAGTTCGGCGGCGCGGGGCAAGAGATCGTCGCCCTCGACATGGGCGACGTTGGTCGGGACGCCCAGCTTCTCGGACAGCGCGCGAATGGCATCGGCCAGACCCGCGGGATTGAGTCCTCCCGCGTTGGCGACGATCCGTACACCCTTGTCTTGGGCCAAACCGAGGCACTGCTCGAGCTGGCGCAGGAAGGTCTTGGCATAGCCGCGTTCGGGCGCCTTGGCGCGATCGCGACCGAGGATGAGCATCGTCAGCTCGGCCAGATAGTCGCCGGTCAGGTAGTCCAGCTCACCGCCGGTGAGCATCTCGTGCATGGCCGATATTCGGTCACCGTAGAAGCCTGAACAGTTCCCAATTCGTGCCGGCGCAGTAGTCACGATTCCTGATCCTCTTCGCGCATGCGGCTCATCGGAAGTCCTCTCGAGGTCGGCGGCGACTGCTCGTGCGCTGCCAAATTACCCCACCCGCTAAAACGTCAATCTAGCGGTCCAACCAAGTGGTTGGCCGAGCTGCCGTGGCTGCCTCGACACGCCGTCTTATGGTGAGAAAATGCGATACGTCGTCGCCGTGACGCGGCGTGTCGGCGCGGAGGGAACAGGGCAAATTTGCAGCTCATGCCCGCTACCGGCTATCGTGTGCTGATTGTCGCTCGCTGCGCCCAACATGCTGGCGCGGCGCGGGCGAATAAACCAGAAACCTGAGAAATAAGGAGAGGGCGCGACCATGGCCGTCCCCAAGCGGAGAATGTCCCGCTCGAACACCCGTAGCCGGCGCTCGCAGTGGAAGGCCACCGCCACCGAGCTGGTCAACGTCACTGTCGGCGGACAGAACCACAAGGTTCCGCGTCGCCTGCTGAAGGCTGCCCGCCTCGGGCTCATCGACCTCGACCGTCGCTGATCGCTGATCGAGCCGATTCTCAGGCTTCCTCAGTAATATCTCAGCCGCACGGTTAACACTGTGCCTGTGCGAATTCTTGTAGTCGACGACGATCGTGCTGTGCGCGAGTCGTTGCGGCGTTCCTTGTCCTTCAATGGGTACTCGGTCGATCTGGCCGAGGACGGTGTCGATGCGCTGAACGTGATCGCCAATGATCGCCCCGACGCATTGGTGCTCGACGTGATGATGCCCAAGCTTGACGGCCTTGAGGTGTGTCGTCGCCTGCGCAGCACGGGGGATGATCTGCCGATCCTGGTCCTTACCGCTCGCGATTCGGTCTCGGAGCGGGTGGCCGGGCTGGATGCGGGCGCCGACGACTACCTGCCCAAGCCCTTTGCGCTGGAGGAGCTGCTGGCCCGGATGCGCGCGCTGCTGCGCCGCACCACGATCGATGAATCGGCCGATGCCGCCACGCTCAGCTTCGGCGACCTGACACTGGACCCCGTCACACGTGAGGTGCATCGAGGCACCCGGTCGATCAGTCTGACGCGCACGGAATTTGCGCTGCTTGAAATGCTCATGGCTAATCCCCGGCGGGTGCTCACCCGCAGCCGCATCCTCGAAGAGGTATGGGGGTTCGACTTCCCGACGTCCGGTAATGCCCTCGAGGTGTACGTCGGCTACCTACGACGCAAGACCGAGGCCGAAGGGGAGCTCCGGCTCATTCATACCGTTCGCGGTGTCGGCTACGTGCTGCGGGAGACCCCTCCGTAATCCCCATGTCGACACTACGGATGCCGAGGCGGATGCGAGACTCCAGCACGGCCATATTTACTCCACTGCGGGCAACCAGCTCATCGGTATCGCTGCGCTGGCGCGTGATGCTGCTCGCAATGTCCATGGTGGCGATGGTCGTGGTGCTCATGGCCGTCGCTTCGTACCTGCTGGTGTCCACCGCGTTGTATCGCGATGTTGACAAGCAGCTCAACGATCGCGCCAACCTGCTGATCGGCAGTGGGTTGCTCTCGGTCGATCCACGCCGCGCCATCGAAGGCACCGCATATTCGGCCGACGTCAACGCCAAGCTGATCTTCCCGGGGCTCATCACCTTCTCGGCGACGCAGCAGGGTCAAACCATTCCCTACGGCACACCCGAGCAGGCGGTAACCCGGGGCGATCTGCAGCAGTCGCTGCGTACCGTCAATCACCAACGCGTGCTTGCTCTTCGTCTCGACAACGGCAGCACGCTGATCATGGCCAAATCGCTCGATCCCACCGACACGGTGCTGCGGCGGCTGGGCTGGGTGCTGCTGATCGTCGGTGGCGTGGGTGTCGCGGTGGCAGCCGCGGCCGGGGCCATGGTGGCCGGCACCGGGCTACGTCCTGTGGCGAGGCTCACCGATGCCGCCGAACGCGTGGCCAGAACCGATGACCTGCGCCCTATCGCCGTCACCGGCAGCGACGAGCTGGCGCGGCTCACTATCAGTTTCAACACGATGCTGCGCGCCCTGGCCGAGTCTCGGGACCGCCAGGCGCGATTGGTGACCGACGCCGGCCACGAGCTGCGTACCCCGCTCACATCGCTGCGCACCAACACCGAGCTGCTGATGGCCGCCATGCAGCCGGGTGCTCCCAGGCTGCCTGACGAAGAAATGCAGGCGCTGCAGCAAGATGTGATCGCCCAAATCGAGGAATTGTCCACGCTGGTGGGCGATCTGGTCGATCTGGCACGGGGAGACGGCGCCGACATCGTGCACGAGCCAGTCGACATGGTTGAGGTGGTGGAGGGCACACTCGAGCGAGTTCGTCGCCGCCGCAACGATATTGAATTCGATGTCGTGATGCAGCCCTGGCAGGTGTACGGCGATGCGGCGGGACTGTCGCGGGCCGTCCTCAATTTGCTCGACAACGCGGCCAAATGGAGCCCCTCGGGAACCGCGGTGTCGGTGCGGCTGGCGCAGGTTGATGCCGCCCATGCCGAACTCGTCATTTCCGACCACGGCCCGGGAATCCCGCCGGCCGAACGCGACCTGGTCTTCGAGCGGTTCTACCGGGCCACCCCGGCGCGGGGAATGCCCGGCTCCGGCTTGGGGTTGGCCATCGTTAAGCAGGTAGTGCTCAAACATGGTGGCGCCATTAAGGTTGAAGAGACTGATCCCGGTGCAGTGATCGACGGTGAACCGGCCCCCGGGACATCCATGCACGTGCTTCTGCCGGGCAGGCCCGGACCCATTGTTCGGCCGAACATGGGCGATACGGCCGGCCGCCGGAACTCTGGGCCGAACGCGAGGGAGATCTCAGTGGATTCTCAGTCCGTTCCGGCAGCGTGGCGCCCAAGCTAGATGATCCCGAACGCCTATGAAGGACTGGTGAGGAAGCAGCTATGACCAACGACCCGCACGGCAGCTGGGCATACCGGCCGTCCGGCTCCTACTCGGGGCAACATGGGCATCATCAGGCGCCGAACCATCACGCCCAGTCCAGCCACCATTACCAGGGGCAGTCGTACGGATACCCGTCGCAGCAGCCACAGCAGCGTCCGGCTCAGCAGCCGCAGCGGCAGGCGCAGCCCAAGGGGCGGAGTAGCGGCGGGCTCGTGGTGGGCGCCGTTGTCCTGGCCCTGGTTTCAGGCGGTCTGGGAGGAACGGTCGGTGCCGTTGTCGCCGATCGTCAGCACAAGGCACCCGTCGTCACCAGCAGCAGCACCGGGCTGACCCCCATCGCGCCGGGCCGTCCGCCCGCTGCTCAGCCGGTCGCCTCGCTACCGGCCGGATCGGTGGAACAGGTTGCGGCCAAAGTGCTTCCGAGCGTCGTCAAGCTGGAAACCATCATGGGCCGGTCGAGTGAAGAGGGATCCGGAGTGATTCTCTCCGCCGACGGATTGGTGCTCACCAACGCCCACGTGGTGCAGGCGGCGGGGGATCCCGGCGCCAAGACCACCGCCACCATCGCTGGCGGAAAGACCTCCCCATTCACCGTGGTCGGAATCGATCCCGGCACCGATATCGCGGTGGTTCGCATCACCGGGGCCTCGGGTCTCACCCCGATAGCATTGGGTTCCTCCGCGAATTTGGTTGTGGGCCAATCGGTTGTTGCGATCGGATCTCCGCTGGGTCTCGACGGCACCGTCACCACCGGCATCGTCAGCTCACTGAACCGTCCGGTGTTCACCGCGGGGCAGGCCGGTAATCAGGACACCGTGCTGGACGCCATCCAGACGGATGCCGCGATCAACCCGGGTAACTCCGGGGGCGCGCTGGTCAATCTGAACGGCGAGCTGGTGGGGATCAACTCCGCGATCGCAACCATGGGCGGAGACTCCAGCGGCGAAACGCAGGGCGGATCTATCGGCCTCGGCTTTGCGATTCCGGTCGACCAGGCCAAACGTGTCGCCGATCAGCTGATCACCAACGGCCGCGCCACCCACGCCTCGCTCGGTGTCCGGGTAGGCAATGACAAGGAGGTCCAGGGCGCCCGGATCGTCGAGGTGGTCGCCGGCGGCGCCGCAGAGAAGGCCGGCATCCCCAATGGGGCGGTCGTCACGAAGGTCGACAACCGCCCTGTGAACAGCGCCGATGGACTCGTGGCAGCGGTGCGGTCCAAAGCGCCCGGCGACAAGGTGACATTGACGTATACCGATGGCAACGGCGGCCAGGAGAAGACCGCCGACGTGACACTGGGTGAGGTCGCCCGATGACCTCCATGTCCCCGCGAACGGTTACGGTTGCTTCCATGGCAGAGCTTGAGGCAGGACCGGTTGGGCGATCTCTGGTCGTCATCGTCAACGACAGGACAGCCCACGGTGACCAGGACACTAGTGGTCCGCTCGTCACCGAGCTGCTCGCCGAGGCCGGGTTTGTGGTCGACGGTGTGGTGGTTGTCGAAAATGACCTGTCGGAGATTCAAAACGCGGTGAACACCGCGGTCATCGGTGGAGTGGACCTGGTGGTGACCGTCGGAGGCACCGGCGTCACTCCGCGTGATGTCGCACCCGAGGCGACACAGCCCCTGCTCGATCGTGAGCTGCTGGGCATCGCCGAGGCGATCCGGTCGTCCGGGCTCGCGGCGGGCGTCACCGAGGCGGGCCTTTCGCGCGGTGTCGCGGGCATTTCGGGTAGCACGCTGGTGGTCAACATCGCCGGTTCGCGTGCAGCGGTGCGTGACGGCATGGCCACGCTGACGCCCATGGCGATTCAGATCATCGAGCAGCTATCTAGTCTGGAGATCTGACCGGGTGTCACCTCGGGATAGCCGAGATTGTGACCTTCGCCACAAAAATGGTGAAGGTGGAACAACTGCCAGCAATGCGGACATCGACCGGATCTTCGGTCAGACCATGCCTTCGCTGGGTCCAGATGAACGTGACATGAACGACTCACACGGTGCGCGTGAGGGCGACCAATGGTTGCGTGACAACGTTCCGCCTCATCACGGCTAGGGAATTCCCGCATATCGAATGCATAAATGGGGCAGGTCGCCAATCACGGATACCCATCCGGGGTGCAGGTTCCCCGATGCTCTCTGATTGTTTTCCAGCAAATTCATTGTTCACCCGGATGTTAACTTGCGGACGTCTTGGGTTTGGCTAACTTCCGGCTCACAGGCCCGCCTGGGGGTAGGTGATGCGAGGGCTACCAGATCGAATGTTCAGATTGCCGCGCCGTCACCGTGCCGATATCGTCCTTCTGTCCGTCGCTAAGGAAATTCTCATGTTCGCCATGAGGGGACTGATAGGAACAGAATGAAGCTGTTGGGCAAGGTATCGGGCTGGGCCCGCCGCGGTGTGCTGGCGGTCGGCGCTCTGCTTATGACTCTTGTTGCTCTCATTGCGACGACGGCGACGGCGCATGCGGGTCTAGATGATGAACTGACGCTGGTTGATGGCAAGGGGCGCTTGCTGCGGATTCAGCAGTGGGACACTTTTCTCAACGGTGTGTTTCCGTTGGACCGCAACCGTCTGACGCGTGAGTGGTTCCACTCGGGCCGTGCGGTTTATGAGGTGACGGGCGCAGGCTCGGACACCTTCGAGGGGACCCTGGAGTTGGGTTACCAGGTTGGTTACCCGTGGTCGTTGGGTGTGGGCTTGAACTTCAACTACACGACGCCCAACACCTCGATTCTCTACGGTATTCCGAACGCGTTCGGCGGTAGCCCCGAAGCGTCGTATGTGCAGACGACCAACCTGTTGCCCAGTGCTGGTATCAACGTCGACCTGGGCAACGGCCCCGGCATTCAGGAAGTCGCCACCTTCTCGGTAGCGGTTGCCGGTCCGAAGGGTGCGGTGGCGGTGTCCAACGCGCACGGCACCGTGACCGGTGCGGCCGGTGGTGTGCTGCTTCGTCCCTACGCGCGGTTGATCAGTTCCGCCGGGGACAGTGTGACCACCTACGGCGAGACCTGGGACATGAAGTAGGCAGGTATCCCTGCCGCAACCAGGCGCCAAGGCCTACCCCATATCGGTCATTTCGCGGACGGTTGCTCGCGATGCCTCGTCGCGGTGTTCGCGGCCGTTGGGCCGGTCTTGGGGCAACGTCGGGCGCAAGGGTGTTGTTGCGCTGACAATGCGGACGGCGCCGGGGTCGGGATGTGCCCGCGCCCTTTCTCGCCGCTACGCGTGTTTGATCGGTTCCGCGTGGCCTACGTACGGCAAGACCTGGGATATGAAGTAGTCGCCATTACTGAATAGGTCCATGGTCATAGGACACTGCATGTACACGGGATCTGTGTATCTGCTGTGAGTTAGCCTCCCCGAAACATTCAAGAAACTCACAGAGATGATTTAGCCGTTACGTTTGGCCCGCCTGAGCAACAATGTGGTCTTGGCGAGGTAGGCATTTGCCCTGGCGTTCATTCGCCCGAGAATTGAGGGAACCAAATGAGAACGGTTGGCATCCGGCGGGTTGTGCAGAGCACCCTCACGTCACTGATACTCGTCGTCGGCATGGTGGGCCTGACGGTTATCGGCACCGGTACGGCGCATGCGGGTCTAGACGATGAACTGACGCTGGTTGATGGCAAGGGGCGCTTGCTGCGGATCCAGCAGTGGGACACTTTTCTCAACGGTGTGTTTCCGTTGGACCGCAACCGCCTGACGCGTGAGTGGTTCCACTCCGGTCGCGCTGCGTACGAAGTGACGGGTGCGGGCTCGGACACCTTCGAGGGCACCTTGGAGTTGGGTTACCAGGTGGGTTACCCGTGGTCGTTGGGTGTGGGTTTGAACTTCAACTACACGACGCCCAACACCTCGATTCTCTACGGTATTCCGAACGCGTTCGGCGGTACTCCCGAGGCCTCGTATGTGCAGACGACCAACCTGTTGCCCAGTGCCGGTATCAATGTCGACCTGGGCAACGGCCCCGGCATTCAGGAAGTCGCCACCTTCTCAGTGGCTATCGCCGGTCCGAAGGGTGCGGTGGCGGTGTCCAACGCGCACGGCACCGTGACCGGTGCGGCCGGTGGTGTGCTGCTTCGTCCCTACGCGCGTTTGATCAGTTCCGCCGGGGACAGTGTGACCACCTACGGCGAGACCTGGGACATGAAGTAGTGGCGGCACGAGCAGAAGAAGGCGCTAGGACGCCTTCTTCTGCTCAGCCAGCAGGTCGCGAATCTCCACGAGCAGCTCTGCCTCGGTTTGGGCAGCAGGCTCTTCGCCGGACTTGGCCAGCCGTTCTTTGATCGTGTTGTACGGCAGCACAACCAGGAAGTAGACGACCGCCGCGATCAGGACGAAGTTGATGGTCGCGGTCACCAGGACGTTGAAGTCCAGATACTGCCCGCCACCGATGCCGACCTTGAGCGCAGGGTGATCCGAATCCGGGCCCGTGCCAATCCGATTGATCAACGGCTGAATAATGGCGTCACTGAACTTGGTGACCAGCGCGGTGAAGGCCGCTCCGATGACCACCGCAACCGCGAGGTCAATGACGTTGCCACGCAGCAGAAAATCTCTGAATCCCTTAAGCATGATCCGACCTTAACGGAAGGTCAGCGTTACCGCCTGCACTAGCGCGATTGCGGCGACACGATTTGCCTGCTGCGGCGGCAATGCGACCATTACCACCCTTTCGGTCCCAACGCCTTTGGCGGCGGGCTTCGGCGACACCAGCACCACCACCGCGCCGCTCGCCAGGACCGTCGGCTCGGCAGGGGTGTCGCGCGCCGCACCCGGCTCGTGTCCGGCCACCGTCAAGATGTCGACCACATCTCCGGTACGGATCATGTCTACGGTGGCGGCGTCGGCCAGCGGTACAGGCACTATGCGGGCGTCCTTGCCGGCGGCCGACTCCGCCAATCGGGGACCCAACACCCGTACGTCGGTCAGCATTTCGCCGCGACGAACCGGTCCGGCCAGTGTCGCGCCGAACAGTGTGGCGGATTCGGTGCGTACGCCGTCGGGAAGGATTGTTGTGGAACGCTTTTCAAGCCGCACATCGTCACTGCTCAGGATCGTGCCGGGAGACAGGTCGCGGGCGGCGACCACCACCTCGGCGCGGTCATCGGCCGGGTCGGGGCGAAATGCCAGTAATGCCGCGAAGAGCACCAGAATTGCTGCCGCGATCCTGCGAGCCAGCACCGTGCGGGCCCAATCGGGACGAAGTGCCGCCGATATGCGCTGCAGTGCAGTGGGATCGAGAGGTGATCGGGCCATGCCCTCACGCTAAGGCGACGCACATCCCCGCGTCAGCAGAGAATTTCTCGCTGTGGATAACTCGTCAGCCGGCGGCGGCGGACGCGGTGGCGGTGGAGCTGGACGAGCTCGACGAAGACGACGAGCCGGCCGACGAAGAACCGGAGGAGTCCGAGGAAGACTTGGATTCGCTCTTGGTTCCGGCGTCACTCTTGGTGGCGGCGTCCACGCTGCCCGAGCGGCTGTCGGTGCGATAGAAGCCGCTGCCCTTGAACACGATGCCCACCGAGTTGAACAGCTTGCGCAGCTTGCCCGAGCACTTCTGGCACACGGTCAGCGCATCGTCAGTGAACGACTGCACGATGTCGAACTTGTCGCCACAGTCGGCACATGCATAGGAATAGGTGGGCATGGGGGTCCTCCGAAACTGGCAAGCCGTGAAACGCCACTAGCACTCTACCGCTTGGAGTGCTAGGTCTGCCACGTCCCCGCGCCGAGTGTGACCAATCCGTCCGCCGTGATCGCATGGGTGATCGGGACATCATGTGGTCCCGCCGGGAGCTCATCGCGTATCTCGCCGACAAATAGCGGCGTGACCAGGGGCGTCGCCCGCGCGGCGAAGCCCAGGGAGCGGTCGTAGAAGCCGGCGCCCCGCCCCAACCGGTTGCCCTGCTTGTCCACCGCGAGCGCCGGGACCAGCACAAGCTGAGCCTCGGCGAGGGCGGCGGCCGAACCGGCCACCGGGTTGGCGGGTTCCCGTAGACCGAAAGGGGCATCGACCAGTTCTTCCCGCGCGTAGTACCCCCAGCGCAGCGCCATGGGGATGCCTGCCTCGTCATTGCGGGCGATGGGCAGCAGAATCCGTACCCCGCGGTCCAGCAGGGCGTCGAGCATCCGCACCGATCCGGGTTCGGACCCCACCGGCAGGTAGGCGGCGATCACGGAAAGCCCTGAGACCGCGGTGAGGACATGCGCGGCGAGCGCATCGTTTTGCTTTTCGCGCTCAGCAGGCGATATCGCCCGTCGTGCCTGCACAATCTGTTGCCGCAGGGCTTCCTTGATGTTCTGAGAAGTGCCGATTCCGTGACGCTACCGCCTTGCCAGCGGAATTCCCGGGTCAGTGGTTAGGGTGAGTGGCTATGACGGGACCTGACGTGTTGATTCCCCGAACCGCGGTTGTGCCCGCGGCGGGCCTGGGCACCCGGTTCCTGCCGGCCACCAAGACGGTGCCCAAGGAGCTGCTTCCGGTGGTCGACACCCCCGGAATCGAACTGGTGGCCGAGGAGGCCGCCGAGGCCGGCGCCGAACGTTTGGTGATCGTCACCTCCGAGGGCAAGGACGGCGTCGTCGCGCACTTCGTCGAAGACTTGGTGCTGGAAGGCACACTCGAGGCGCGCGGTAAACACGCCATGCTCGAAAAGGTGCGCAAGGCTCCGGCGCTCATCAAGGTGCAGTCGGTGGTGCAGGCCGAGCCGTTGGGGCTGGGGCATGCGGTGGGATGCGTGGAGTCGGTTCTCGACGACGACGAGGATGCCGTCGCGGTGCTGCTGCCGGACGATCTGGTGTGGCCGCGCGGCGTGCTGGAGACCATGGCCAAGGTGCGGGCCAAACGCGGCGGCTCGGTGCTGTGCGCCATCGAGGTGCCCCCGCACGAGATCAGCTCCTACGGTGCGTTCGATGTCGAGATCGTGCCCGACGCCGCGAACCCGAATGTTCTGCGCGTCAAGGGAATGGTCGAGAAGCCAAAGACCGAGGAAGCACCCTCGAACTACGCGGCGGCCGGCCGCTACCTGCTGGATCGCGCGATTTTCGACGCGCTCAAGCGGATCCCGCGCGGGGCCGGCGGCGAGCTGCAGCTCACCGACGCCATCGCTTTGTTGATCGACGAGGGGCATCCGGTGCATGTTGTGGTGCACCGCGGATCCCGACACGACCTGGGAAATCCCGGCGGCTATCTCAAGGCTGCTGTTGACTTTGCGTTGGATCGCGACGATTACGGTCCGGGCTTGCGGGAGTGGCTGGTCGAGCGGCTCGGCCGGGAATCGTCCGTGCTGCCGGAGTCGGAGTAAGAAAGGCACCAGTGCGTTCGGTCGAGGAGCAGCAGGCCAAGGTGACGGCGGCTGCGGTCGCGCCACGCCCGGTTCGGGTGGCGATCGCCGAAGCCCAGGGTTTGTTGTGCGCCGAGGAAGTAGTGACAGCCCGGCCGTTGCCGGGATTCGACCAAGCCGCCATCGATGGATATGCCGTGCGCAGTGTCGATGTGCAGGCCGCCGGCGGCGTGGTGCGCGTGATCAGTCCGGGCGAGGGCGGCAGCCCCGATGACGAGGACGATATTGAGGAATCCGCGGGCGAGATCGGAACGGTCGAGCTACCGGTCGTCGGCACCGTGCGGGTGGGGGAGCGCACACCGACCCGTCTGCAGCCGCGACAGGCGGTGCGTGTGCAGACCGGGGCCCCCATGCCGACATTGGCGGACGCGGTGCTGCCGTTGCGCTGGTCCGAGGGGGGCGAGTCGCGCGTCAAGGTGCTGCGCGCGGTGCGTTCGGGTGACTACGTGCGGCGCACCGGCGACGACGTGCAGCCCGGTGACGTCGCGGTGCGCGCAGGCACCATCATCGGTGCCGCCCAGGTAGGACTGCTGGCCGCGGTGGGACGCGACCGGGTGCTGGTGCATCCCCGTCCGCGGCTATCGGTGATCAGCGTCGGCGGTGAGCTTGTCGACGTCGACCGGACTCCGGGCAATGGCCAGGTGTACGACGTGAATTCCTACGCGCTGGCGGCCGCGGCCCGTGATGCCGGCGCCGACGTCAACCGCGTGGGCATCGTCAGTGCGGAGCCCGCCGCGTTCCGCGAGGTGGTCGAGGGCCAGCTGAACCGGGCCGAGGTTGTCGTCATCTCCGGTGCCGTCGGCGGTGCGGCGGCGGAAGGTATTCGTGAGGCACTCTCGGCGCTGGGCGATATGGAGGTAGGCCGCATCGCCATGCATCCGGGGTCGGTGCAGGGCTTCGGGCAACTGGGCCGTGACGCGGTGCCCACCTTCCTGCTCCCGGCCAATCCGGTCGGTGCGCTGGTGGTCTTCGAGGTGATGGTGCGGCCGCTGATTCGGCTGGCATTGGGCCGTAGGCAGTCGCAACGCCGAATTATTCAGGCGCGCACCGTGTCCCCTATTACTTCCATTGCCGGACGCAAGGGGTTCCTGCGCGGGCAGCTGATGCGCGATCAGGACAACGGCGAGTATTTGGTGCAGATCCTGGGCGCCCCCGGTGCGTCATCGCATCTGCTCGCGACGCTGGCTGAGGCGAACTGCCTCGTGATCGTGCCCGCCGAGGTGGAGCAGGTCCGCACGGGCGAGATCGTCGAGGTCGCGTTCCTGGCGCAGCGCGGATGAGCCGCTTGCGCGAAGACCAGGAGCGCGGATGAGCCGCTTGCGCGAAGACCAGGAGCGCGGATGAGCCGCTTGCGCGAAGACCAGGAGCGCGCATGAGTGTCTGGCGTCAGGAGAGTGCGCACCCCGGATGGCCGATGCTGCTCGGGAAGCTGAGGGTGCCCGCCGGGGTGGTGTCGGTGCGGCCCATCCGGTTGCGTGACGGGATGGCCTGGAGCCGCGCCCGGCTGGCCGACCAGTCGCATCTGCAACCGTGGGAACCGTCGTCGGAGATCGACTGGATGGCGCGCCACGGGGTGTCGTCGTGGCCGGCGCTGTGTTCGGGTCTGCGGGCCGAGGCGCGCAAGGGCCGGATGATTCCCTGTGCCATTGAGCTGAACGGACAGTTCGTCGGCCAGCTGACGATCGGCAATATCGCGCACGGCGCGTTGCGGTCGGCGTGGATCGGCTATTGGGTGGTCAGCACGGTGACCCGGCAGGGGGTGGCGACCGCGGCGCTGGCGCTGGGGCTCGATCACTGTTTTGGACCCGTCACCCTGCACCGGGTGGAGGCAACGGTGCGGCCGGAGAACGGAGCCAGTCGTGCGGTGCTGTCCAAGGTCGGTTTTCGCGAGGAGGGCCTGCTCAAGCGCTACCTCGACGTCGACGGTGCCTGGCGGGACCACTTGCTGGTGGCGATGACCGTCGAAGAGGTGCGGGGGTCTGTCGCCGCGACGCTGGTACGTTCCGGCAACGCCAGCTGGGTCTGACCCTTTTCCGTGCGCGAGTAGAGGCTTCGCGCAGGCGTTTCCTGGGCTTTCGGGGCGACGAGCATCTGTTCGCCGTGAGATTGCTGAGACTGATGTGACTATTGGGGCCTGTGATGCTTGCCCCTGTAGAATTACAGGTGTGTAATTGGTATCGGCGCGCCTCGTAACGTGCGTAGATCGCCAACCTAGCCTTGACCTGAGGCTTAGACGTAGACGCACGGAGAGCGCGCAGAAAGGAGCAGGCCGAGATGCCGAGCATCCCCCAATCGGTGTTGTGGATCGGACTGGTCGTGCTGTGGCTGTTCGTCCTGGTGCCGATGCTGATCAACAAGCGTGACGTGGTCAAGCGCACGAGCGATGTCGC
This sequence comes from Mycobacteroides abscessus ATCC 19977, assembly GCF_000069185.1. NCBI lineage: Bacteria > Bacillati > Actinomycetota > Actinomycetes > Mycobacteriales > Mycobacteriaceae > Mycobacteroides > Mycobacteroides abscessus. The sequence continues at coordinate 1,101,730 of NC_010397.1, forward strand.
CCTCGCGACGCGGGTCCTGAACGGGAAGGCCGCCAAGCTGCTGCGCCGTACCGGCCCCGCCGCCGGCCACCGCAGCGACCCGGACTTCCGCCGCGAGGACATCGACGAGCTCGATGACGAGGACGAAGAAGAGTCGACCGGTGTGATCGCCAGCGAGCCCAGCGAGGACGACAAGGACGCGGCCCGGGCCGTCAAGGCCATGGCCGTGCGCAAGGTTCGCCCAGAGAAGAAGGTGGAGGCCGACGAGCCCGTCGATGTCGACGTCGTCGACGAGGACGCCACCGCGCTGCCGGCGGGCGAGGCCACACTGTCCGATGAACTTGAGGACCTGGAGGAGGCGCCCAGCGCGCACACGGGAGCCGAAACCGATTCGGGCACCTATGAGTACGTCGACGATACGTCGGGTCTGGCCATCGCTGCCGAGCCGTCGCGGGAACGTCACCAGGCTCCGCCGGTCTACAGCTCGTCGCGGCGTCGCCGGTTTGACCCCGAGGTCATGGCCAAGGAGAACGCGCGCAAGTTCGCCTTCCGTAAGCGGGTGCTGATGGGCCTGGTGGGCGCGATGGTCGTCGCCGGGCTGCTGGCCGCGACCGCTACCAGCACCGCGTGGTGGGTCTGCGGCGGATTCGGGGTGCTCTCGGTGCTTTACCTTGGCTACCTGCGCCGTCAGACCCGCATCGAGGAGCAGCTGCGCCGTCGCCGCGCCGCGCGCTACCAGCGTGCGCGGGTTGTCGGTGTGGAGAACGTCGCGGATCGTGAGCTGGACGTGGTGCCGCAGCGCCTACGCCGCCCGGGTGCGGCCGTCCTCGAAATCGATGATGAGGACCCGGTTTTCGAACACCTGGATTACTACGACGAGCCGCGGCAGTACCGCATGCCGCATGCTGTCGGCCAGTAACGATCCGATTCGGTGAGACGCGAGACGGCTGGTAAGGTCTTAGCGTCTTGGGGCTATAGCGCAGTTGGTAGCGCGTCTCGTTCGCATCGAGAAGGTCAGGGGTTCGATTCCCCTTAGCTCCACCAAGAGGTCTTACTCGATCCGCGTCCGAAAGGATGTCGGTAAGGGCAAGAGCTAGTCCAGAAGATGAACGATCGTGCGATACTCGATCCAAGGCTCCTCCCGCAAGGGGGCCTTGTTTCGTAGGCGGTGTTGTTGATGTCGATGTTGTGACGGTTGTTCGTCTCTCCTTTGTCATGGCCAATGCAGCGTGGAACTCGTCGAATGGTGGTTTTAGCTCGCCTGCCTGTATTCCTTCCTCGTCGAGGAAGATGCGCTGGTAGTAGGTCTCGTTGAGGTTCCGGCGAATCGAATCGGTGCCGCTGGCGTAGGTTGCCGCAGGGTCAGACATGAAATCGAGCGCATCGAGAGGCGTTGTGGCGCCTACTGCCAGAACTTCGCCGGAATTGGCCAGTCGGGCTTCTGTCGCGGTTCTCTCGATTTGAATCTTGCGCAACTTCTCCCTGAACTTTGCCTGCGGTAGTCGGTCGTCGGTGAGCAGGTCGAGGAAGCGGTCCTCTTTCGTCTCCAGTTCCTTGAGTTTGCGGCTGACTGCCGCATGCAGTTCGGCCACGCTGTACTGTTCCTCGGTCAGCGCTTCATCGAGCAGCTGATGGACATCGTTGACGAAGTTCGTGGGCAGGTTCAGCGTCTCGTAGTGGTCGACGACGACTTGCTCTACCTTGTCGACGGGCAGGTGCGGGAGGTCGCATACGCCATCTTGTCGTCCGTGACACAGGAAATAGCCGTAGCGGTTTCCGACCTGTTCGTCGCTTCGGTGTAGATGAGGCGCGATGTCCGCTCGCTGCGTGTTCGCAGCGGTCGCAGAACAAGATGCCCTTGAGGTAGTGCTGGAGCGTCGATGCAGTTGCGAAACGCGCGCGACTGAGCGTAGACGATGACATTGCGTACATCGCTGTTTTCGCGCAAGAATGTCAGGATCTCTTGAAATGCCTGACGCTTCTCAATGGTGGAGGCGGAGACGCCAGCACCGCGAACTCACCGTGCATCTACCACCTCTCGTCGGTGCTGCATCCCGACCTGAAGGTCGGATGGGTCGCGGCCGACACCATGGTGGACGGCTTCACGTCGCACCGCGATGAGGCTGCCTGGTCCACCGAACAAAAGAAGAAAGGCTACGCCCTATCCGATGTGCTGGTGATTGACGACATTCAGGAGTTTGCGTACGAGGACAAGGATGAGGTGCGCTCGGCATTACTTGACGCATCGAGCGGATGCTTCGTAGCAACCGACAGGTGGTGATGGCGGCGGATCGATCGCCTGACGAGATCGGGGATGTTGCCAACCTGCTGCGGAACTATGAGTGGAGCCTCATCGCCGATGTCAGCGCGCCGGACATCGAAATGCTTGCGCATATACGGCCTCGTTCGCGCGGGTAGCGCAGTGCCTCGCAAAAGTGGCGGTCGGAAGAGCTCGGCCACCGGTGGTGAGAGACGCGGCAGCAGTCGTGATCGTCAGTGTCCACTGACCTTTTATGCCGAGACCGCGGTTATTCTCTCGATGCAGTCGAGCGCTTCGCGAACATCGTCGAGATTGCTCTGTTCGTGTGTGATTTAGTCGGACGATCGGTCCGAGATCTGAACCGCTACACCGCGATGCGTCACGCTGATCGCGATGTCGAACTCGTCCGGCATCGTGTCGTTCGGGTCGGATGTCACGGATATCCTTCTTCCGTCGGGGATTTCACAGTTATCAGGTCTGCGATTACGTGATCGCTTTAGACATCTTGAGCGTCGATCCGTTCGTTCATGTCACCAGTTGTGCGAGACGCTGTGCAACAACATCCCAGGGCACTTCCCCGGTTAAGTGGCTCCATGAGAAGCGGAGCGCACCGTCTATCTGCTTTTTCGGAAGATCGGCGGCGACGAGAACGTGGCTAGGTTCGTACTTCTGCGAGGTGCACGCGGAACCGTTCGATATCGCGACGACTTCTTTGAGGGCAACGATCGCGGCTTCCGCGTCGACGCCGGGCACCGAGAAGTTCAGTGTGTGCGGGACCGTGTGCTCTTCATCGCCGTTTGCCTGGATACCCAGTTCTGAAAGTGCGTTCAGTGCTTGATGTTTGAGCGCGAGAGCATGTCGGGCCCGTGCATCGTTTTCCTTTAGGGCGAGTTCTGCGGCAAGGCCCAAGCCGGCGATTAAAGCAACGGGCAGTGTTCCAGGTCGCAGCCCTCGTTCTTGGCCACCGCCGAACATCAGCGGCTGCAATGGCACGCGTCGGTAACCGCGTCGCCGCGCCACGAGCGCCCCAATGCCCTTCGGGGCAAACACTTTGTGGCCAGAGACACTAAGCATGTCGATCCGCGAATTTCGGAGGGGTTCGATGATCTTTCCGAATGCTTGGGCCGCGTCTACGTGAAGGTAGGCGTCGTGCGGAGCAAGCACTTCGGCGATTTCGGGAATCGGCTGGATCACGCCGGTCTCATTGTTGACGGCCATTGTCGAGACCAAGAGGGTGTCCGGCCGGACTGCGTCGGCAATGGCGCTCGGTTCGATCCGCCCTCCACGCGTCGGCGGCACGAGCGTGACCTCAAAGCCGCGATCCGTGAGGATCGCGAGCGGCTCTAGGACTGCCTTGTGCTCAATCTGGGTGGACACTATATGTCGTCGGTTCGCCTTCTCGCCTGACGGGGCCAATCCGAGGATTGCGAGGTTGTTGCTCTCGGTGGCGCCACTGGTGAATATCACATCGTCCGGCTGGGCGCGGACTACCTCCGCGACCTGCTCGCGGGCACGGGCGACTCGCTCCTTCGCCACCTGGCCATATCCGTGTGTGCGACTGCCGGCGTTCCCGAACTCGCGGGCCATGTACGTCAACACCTCGTCGGCCACCCGTGGGTCGACCGGCGTCGTGGCATTGGAATCCAGGTAGACCACCCGACCTGCGGTTTCCTTGTCGGAAAATCGCAATTGGGTCGGGTTGTCGGTGGGCGTGTCTACCGTCATGGCCAAGACCGTACGCGTAGGTTCTGACATGTGTTCGGAGAACCGCCGACGTCTGTTCGGATCACTTGTTCCGAACAACGCACTATGGTAGGACAATGAGAGGTGACGCAGACTCACACCGACGCCCAGTCGCCCACCTCGCCAGTTCGCGCCCGCACGGGTGAATTCGAGTGGGCATTCCCCGCGATCCGCGGCGTCCAAGCTGGACGCGAGTACTACGTGACGATGTGCCCGCTACGGCTCATTCCCAGAATGTTCCTGTTCGATGAGGAAGAGTTGACTGCGGAGATGCGGGCACAGCGCACGCTGAATAAGGGCCGCGTGCCGGAGATCGCCCGGTACATCGTGGAGAACAGTGATAGCTACGTGTTCTCCGCGCTGACGGCGTCGGTGGACGTCGATGTGCGATTCGATCCGCTTGCCACGGATGGTCCAAGCGATCGGGTGGGCACGCTCGTAATTCCTATGTCAGCTCGCTTCGTGATCAACGATGGTCAGCACCGGCGCGCGGCCATCCAGCAAGCACTGGCAGAGAATCCTGCCCTGGGCGACGAGAGTATCGCGATCGTCTTGTTCCTCGATATTGGCCTGGAGCGCTGCCAGCAGATGTTCGCTGATCTCAACCGCTACGCGGTTCGTCCCGCGAAGTCGATCGGCGTGCTGTATGACCACCGGGACGAGATGTCCGCGCTGACGAGGCTTGTCGTGTTGCGCTCACCTTTCTTGCGTGATCTGACAGAGATGGAGACGTCGAACCTCGCCCAGCGGTCGCGGAAGCTGTTCACGCTGTCAGCGCTACACGCCGCCACCAAGGCGCTTCTCGACGGTATCGAGGAGAGCAACTTCGAGCGTCGAGTCGATCTCGCTTCGAAGTACTGGGAACTGGTGATCGGTCAATTTCCTGAGTGGGACCAGGTTTTCAACCGCGAGATAACCGCGGGCGAAGTGCGCCGAGACTTCATTCATACGCACGGAATCGTGCTGCACGCCCTCGGCAAAGTGGGGAACAGTCTGCTGAGTCAGGGCAAAGGAGTCCGGTCTTGGTCGCCTGCCTTGAAGAAGCTGCGGGACGTGGACTGGCACCGCGCAAGCAGTACGTGGGAGGGCCGCGCCGTCATTGGCGGCCGTGTGTCGAAGAGCGCGGCCAACGTCCTGCTCACCACTGCGGCGATGCGCGCAGTTATGGGATTGCCGCTGCCGCCTGATGAGCAGCGTGCGGAAGACGTATTTGGAGGAGGGAATTAAGTGAAGCGAAGTCTGCCTATTACGCCGAAGCGGCGTTCGGCCTTTGATGAGTTGGGGTTTTCGGCGACCGTGGAGGCGGTCGTCCGTCAGGCGCAGGAACTTTATGCGGCCGATAACGTGCCGTGGGTCGTCGGATATTCGGGTGGCAAGGATTCGACTGCTGTCCTGCAGATAGTGTGGATGGCCCTGCAGGGATTGCCCAAGAAGCAACGGCACAAGCCCGTTCATGTAATCAGTACAGACACGCTGGTCGAAAACCCGGTGGTCGCCTCCTGGGTGACACATTCGCTCGAAGTGATGGAAGCCGCCGCAGTCAAGAGCGAGCTCCCCCTGACTCCTCACCGACTCACTCCTGCGGTCGCGGACACGTTTTGGGTCAACTTGATCGGTCGCGGCTATCCGGCGCCGAGACCGAAGTTTCGATGGTGCACAGAACGGCTGAAGATCAAGCCATCGAATACCTTTATCCGCGACATGGTGACGACGCACGGTGAAGCGATCCTGGTGCTCGGTACCAGGAAAGCCGAAAGTTCCGGACGGTCCCACCGGATGACGGAATTGGAGGCCCGTCGTGTCCGAGATCTACTGAGTCCCAATAACTCGCTACCGAACTGCCTTGTGTACTCACCGGTTGAGGACTGGTCCAACGATGACGTGTGGACGTTCCTGATGCAGGAAGCAAATCCGTGGGGCTATTCCAATAAGGAACTGCTGACGATGTACCAGGGTGCTTCACCAGACGGTGAGTGCCCGCTGGTTGTCGATTCCAGCACACCTAGTTGCGGAGATAGCCGATTCGGCTGCTGGACTTGCACATTGGTCGACAAGGACAAGTCGATGTCGGCGATGATCCAGAACGACGAGGAGAAAGAATGGATGCTCCCGCTGCTGGATCTTCGAAATGCACTCGACGTCGCTGATGACAGACATCTGCGTGACTTCCGGCGGATGAACGGTTCGGTGCAGCTTTTCCATGGCAAACCGATCCCCGGTCCCTACACGCAGGACTCGCGTGAAGACTGGCTGCGTAGACTGCTTGATGCACAAGCATTTATCCGTGCAGAAGGTCCCGACTACGTTCGATCTCTGGATCTGATCACGCAGGCCGAGCTGGACGAGATCCGTCGCATATGGGTGGTCGAGAAGCATGAGTTTGAGGACCACTTGCCTGCGATCTACGAGCGTGCAATGGGTGTTCCCTATCCGGGCCGACCCTTGGATGAGCACCTGCCGCTCGGACCTGAACTGATCGACACGCTGCGCGAAGTGACGGGTGGCGATCGTTTGCACTTTGAACTTGTCCGGGAACTCCTTGACGTCGAGCAACGGTATCGCACCCAATCGCGCCGCGCAGGACTGTTTGACTCTTTGGAGGCGGCCATTCGGCGGAACTTCTACGACGATCAGGACGACGCCCTTTCGAGGGCGCAACGCCGGAAAGCAGCCATGGATCGCAGTGGTGGGCAGACGGACGGACCCGATCCTTTGGATATCGCGGATGGCTATGTACGGCACGCTGAATCGGAGTTGGTGCAATGATTCTCGATAACTTGGTGTTGGAGAACATCGGCACCTTCGGCGGCAAGAACGAAATCCGTCTCACGCCATCCTCGTCTAAGAAGCCGGTGGTGCTGATTGGCGGCCTGAACGGTGCTGGCAAGACGACAATTCTCGAAGCTATCCACCTCGCGCTGTACGGGCCGTTGTCACAAGCCCGAAGTCGACGCAGCGGCAGCTACGACACGTACTTGCGAAGCCTGATACACCACGGCGTGCCAGCCTCGGAGGGCGCAGCAGTTGAGCTGAGCTTTCACCTCTTCCAACAAGGGGAGGAGCACTCGTACCGGATTAGGCGACGATGGCAAGGCGGCGGTGCGTCGCTACAAGAGTTTGTGCTCGTGTGGGTCGACGGCAAGTATGACGATGCGTTGACATCCACATGGAACGAACATGTGGAAACGTTCATCCCGCGCGGGATCGCGGGACTGTTCTTCTTCGATGGCGAGCAGATCGAAGCCCTCGCTGATTTGGAGCAATCCCAACATGTACTCAAGTCAGCGCTCGCCGCTCTCCTTGGCCTCGATCTGATCGACCGTCTATCTACAGATCTCGCCGTGTTGCGGCGGCGCCACCGCGGCGCTGAGGTTCCCGATGACTTGCGGCTGGCTGTTGAAGAGCGGCGCAAAACCGTCACGTTGGCTCGTCAGGGTGAGGAGATGGCCGCGACGTTGGCAGCGACGTCGCGGGTGGAGGCAGAACGGGCGGACAAGCGCCTTAACGAAGTCACTGAGCAGTACCGGGCGGCCGGAGGCGGTCTGCTTGAACAACGAGACGCCGCGAACACGCGGGTGACTTTAGTGCGACAACAGATCGCTGACCTTGACGATGAGCTTCGCGCGGAAGCGGCTGATACCGCTCCCTTCCTCCTGGTCGGAGGCCTGCTGGGTGATCTGGCCAATCATGTGGCACGCGAGCGGGACGCGCGCCGCGATTCGCTGGTGCTGAGCGTCGTGGGCGACCGCGATCGCGAGCTATTGGGACTGCTGCGCAAGGCAAAGGTTCGGGGAGCGGCGCTCACCGCGCTGGAAGAGTTCATGGCTTCGGATGTCGCGTCTCGCCAGGATGCATCGGCGCGCGTCCCGATGGTGAGCGGGCTACGCGATGGGGGACCTGTCGAGGCCCTACACGCAAGCGTCCTACCGTCGACACAGAATCGTGTAGCGAGCCTGGTGGAACGGCGGGTCGCGCTCGCCGAAGAACTGGTGCAGGCCGAGCGAACGCTGGTTGCCATTCCAGATCCGGAATCGCTCGCATCACTCAAGCAGGAACTTGATGAGGCGTCCGAAGCCGCTGTGAGGTGTCACGCGCTTCTCGTCCAGAACGAGGATCAGCTCGAAGCATCGCGCCAGGAGCGCGCTCGTGCCGACAGCGCATACGAAGCCGCGATGGACAAGTCGGCACAGGCAACACTCGACGCCGACGATGATCGCCGCCTGGTTGAGCACGCCGAGCGGGCTCGTGTGACCCTGGATGAGCTGAAGACCAAGGCTGCCGAGCGGCACGTCAGCCAGATTGGTCGCCTGGTACTCGAAGCACTCACCAGGCTTCTCCGCAAAGACCGCCTCGTCACCGACGTTCGCATTGACCCGACGTCATACACCGTTGAGTTGGTCGGTTCTGATGGTCAGAGTCTCGCGGCAACGGAGCTGTCTGCCGGCGAGCGGCAGCTCTTGGCGGTGGCACTTCTGTGGGGACTTGCCCAGGCGGCCGGCCAACCGCTGCCGATGGTCATTGACACACCACTCGGCCGGCTAGACGGTGCGCATCGAGGTCGGCTCATCGAACGGTACTTTCCGCATGCGGCTCATCAGGTCGTGTTGCTGTCGACCGACACTGAAGTCGACGAAGCGGCATTGAAATCGTTGCGGCCGTCCGTCGGGAGGATGTACCGGCTGGAGTTCGATAGCGCTGTTAACGCCACGACGGTTCAACTCGGATATTTTTGGGAGTGAGTATGAGCATCGAGCACATCCGGTTGACGACAACGGCTCGCGACCAGCTAGTCACTCTGAAACGTCGAACCGGCATCACACAGTGGAATGTCCTGTGCCGCTGGGCGCTCTGCCGTTCTTTGGGGGAGTCTGCACCGCCTCCTGTGGCGAAGCTGGTGTTCGACAGCAATGTGGAGATGACATGGCGGGTGTTCGCCGGGGAACACGGCGACGAGTTGCTCGCGCTGGTGCGCTATCGCTGTCACGTCGACGGATTAGCCACGGATGACGACACGATTGGGCAGCAGCTCCGTCTCCATCTTCATCGCGGGATTGGCTATCTGGTTGGTGATCCGCGTGTCACTAACATTGCGGGACTTGCCTCTCTTGTACTGGAACAGCCGCCAGCGGCATGACCGAGCAGGTCGCGCGGCATCGAACGGCGATGACGCGTGCAGCGCTTTCCCGCCCGGTGGCGCTGGCGATATCTGACGGTGTACTGAATAGCTCCCTGTCCGTCTTCGACTACGGATGTGGGCGCGGCGACGATCTGCGGAACCTGACCGCTTTGGGATTTCAGACCGACGGGTGGGACCCGAGTCACCGGCCGGAGGCTGCGCTACGTCCTGCCGATATCGTCAACATCGGGTACGTGGTCAATGTCATCGATGACCGTGCCGAGCGTCGAGAGACGTTGCAGCGCGCATGGAATCTCGCCAAGCAAGTGCTGGTTGTGTCTGCGCGGCTGGTGTGGGAAGCGCGCGATCTTGAAGGCCGTCCCTATGCCGACGGCCTTGTAACCCGTACGGGAACCTTCCAAAAGTTCTATGAACAAGCAGAACTGGCGGCCTGGATCGAGGAGTCTCTAGGCGTGAAGCCCGTCGCGGCCGCACCCGGCATTTTCTATGTTTTCCGGGATGCGGCGCGTGCTCACGAGTTTCTTGCAACACGGGCATATACGTACCGCCCGCGGATGCGCGCCGACCCGCACGCGGTGTACGAAACGCACAAGCAAACCCTCGCACCTCTGCTGGATTTTCTCAGTATGCATGCACGTAGTCCACGCAGCGGAGAACTCGAAGAATCAGCCGAGGTTCAGATCCGGGACCAATTCTCGTCAATTGCCAGTGCTACCAACTTGATTCGACAAGTTACCGATGATGACTACTGGGATGACGTTAGATTGCAGCGACGTCAGGAGATGCTCGTCTATATCGCGATGTCTCGGTTCGGGCGACGCCCGAGGTTCAGTGAACTCGCGAAAACGCTTGCCGCAGATATCAAGACACACCTCGGCAAGTACAGTGATGCCTGTCTCCAGGCCGACCGTCTTCTCCTTGCCACGGGTGATCCCGCGATCGTGCTCGTATCGGCGCGAAGTAGCAGCGTAGGCAAGCAGACGCCTTCCGCTCTGTACGTTCATCGCTCTGCGCTTGGCCATTTGCCACCGGTACTACGTGTGTATGAGGCCTGCGGGCGGGTTCTTGCTGGCACCGTCGAGCATGCCAACATGGTGAAGCTGTCAGTAAAGGAGCCGCAGGTCTCATACCTGACTTATCCTGACTTTGACCGTGATCCGCATCCGACCCTGCGGTCGGCTGTCACGGTGAATCTCCGGAGACTCAGCGTGGACTGGCGCGACTACAGCCGGTCAGAGAACCCCCCCTTGCTCCACCGCAAGGAGGAGTTCGTCGGTCCGGATCATCCGAAGCGCTCTCTCTATGAACGCTTGACGCGCGCGGAAGTGAATGCCGGGCTGTATGCGCACCCGGAGCGGATCGGAACACTTATAGGTTGGCAGTCCACGATGCACGCTGCGGGAGTGTCAGTTCGTGGGCATCGACTTGTGCTTAGACAAGCGCTAAGCGGAACTGACGCGAAGTGACGCGACAGCACTTGCTTCAGGAATGGAAATCTACCAATTCAGCTCGATTCCGGTCCAATTAGGTCTTCGAGCTCAACCGATTCTTCCGTTTCATCCTCGATGTCCCCCGATTCACCTTCAAGTTCGTCTTCGCCCGCGTCAACTTCATCAGCGGAATCCGTGGAGATTGCTGCGTCCGCCTGTGCTTCCACCCATGCGTCCCAGTCGGCGGCGCTGATGCTGAACCAGCGAAGTAATGCCGTGCGCAATTCTGACGTCGCGGATTCCTTCGCCTGTTTCCGACGCTGAGCGTCGTTCAGTCCTGGATCGGAAGTCTTGAGCGCTTTCTCCTTCTCGCCGGCGACATACTCGATGTATGCACCTCTCGCGATGTCGCGATGCGCCTTGAGCGTCGAACCTGAAATCACACCGTCGAGTTCAGGTGCTGCTTGCTCCGACCCAAGAATCTCAAGCCAGAAGTAGCGGAACTGAATCGCTCGAGGTGCGTCCATATTGGCAATCACGTTAAGAGGGTGTCGCGGAAAATCGTCGCGCCGTTTTGCGAGTGCTAGTCGTCGGTCGTAGTCGCCCGTTATTTTACTCAACATCCAGGCGTTGATCCCACGCGTCATGCAATGTGCGATATCGACGACACTGGCATCGCTTTCTCTCGCGAGCCTATGCAGAGTTCCAAGTGTCAACGCGAGTCCTAGCTGGCAGGCATGGGTATTAATTGCCTGAAAAAGCTGATTGGCGCTCTCCCGCTTAGACTTGGTTCCCAATAGTTCCTGCGCGCGAAGCTCTTCAAACTCAGCCTGCTTCTTCACAATTAGGTCCCAGGCTTTTACCACGTCGGGCTTTGTGGATGCTCCGCCCTGGAGTGCACGCTCCTCCTGGTAGTAGATGGCGGAATCCCGCAGAGTCCAGTACATGCCCACCCCGCTAAAGAGGGCGTCGTGTGCCAGCATCGCAATAGCCTCGTCGGGTAACCAGTTCTGCTTCAGTTTGGTGAGCGCGTCGGCATGGGCTTTGAATGGCAACGTCTCGCTGAGGAGGATAAGAAGTGCCCGACTCCATGTGTCTTTGTATGCGTCCGCAAGTGTGCTGATAGCGGACTCGGGAAAGGCTAGGTTCCCCAACTTATCGCGGGAGAACGGTTCGTCGCCCGGCAACGTTGGCGGAAACAACTTGTCGACGGCAAGCTGTGTTCGCATGAATGCATTACGTTCTTCTTCCGGCTCGCGCTTGCCCATTGTAACATCGACTTTATTGATGTACTTCGGAGGTCCAAATATAACCCTAGTGACCATTTGCTTAAGGACATGGATATTGGTCAGAGCCGACCAGCGTGCGGACTGTGTAGTTTTAGTATCCGGATTATCGTACTCGATGCAGTAAAGAGGAAGAAATTCGTCAGTCGCCTGGTTGCGTAGCTGGGTCAATGAGGTCCGAGTGAGAATATTAACCAGTTCACCGTCGGACAACAAGATCAGGCGGGATTCGCTCGGCGCGCGCGCCTCTTTGTTCACGTCGACAAACAGCTTGCGTGCCGCCTTATGCGGATCTTTGTCTGGTCCAAATAGGTCCGGGAACCAGAGCACATTAACCGGCACTTCGATGTCATCGAGAGCAACATTGCCGAGGCTCTTAACTATCTCTTTAATGCGAGTCTCATAGAAGTAGCGATAGCGTGCACCGCCGCTGTCTTGCCACATAGACCGGAGCGTGCGATCGATGGCCAGTAGCGCCATCGCGCGGTGCTGGCCATCGATAACGACGATCCGACAGAACTCTTTATTCCACCACAGCTGTCCTAGGGCGACCGGATTCGTTTTGCCATCCGCCCCAAGCAGCCGACGTGTGCGGAGGTGTTGCCCTGCATCTTGCTGTGCCCATGAGAGACCCGAATCAGACACGGTTGTAGCGAGATCGAGCGATGGAAACTCTGAGGGGTGCTGGTGCTCGAAAGGCAACGCGATAGCGACGATCGGCGGAAAGAACGCAGGTCCAGTGGAATCGGGGTTGAGCAGATACGGGACTAGGCTCACTGCAACGCGATGGTCGTCAAGATCGCGCTGAAGGAGCTGGCTGAAATCCAGCTCTTCGGCCTCAATCACCTCGCGTACTGGCGCTAGATGTTGCGTGAGCCGTCGTTCGGGGTCTGTGGCTTCGGCGCCCAGGCGCGCCTTGGTCATCAGGTAGTTGACCCTGCCCGCCGGTGTTCTGAACTGGCCGACCGTGCCTTGGACGTGGTTCTGAAACGTCGGTCCGCCGCCGAGTTGACTCAGGCTCATGTTTACTGTCTCCCTAGAATGGGTTGGAAGATTCGCTGGACAATCCATTCGGCGGCTTGGGCAACCGATCGCTGGTTGGTGGTTGGCCCACTGTCGGCGGGTGGCGGTTGTGGCGCCGTCATAATCCAACACTCAAGTCGTTCGAGCGGTATCCCTGCCCCCGCGAGTCGCGCACCAAGGTCGCGGCCGAGAAATTGCAAGTTGGCGGCTTGTTCTGGCTTGCTTCGGAGCAGTGTGTTTGCCTTCTCAAAGCTAGCGCGGTGTTCAGCAAGTCGCTCTCGCAGGTTCGTCGCGACGCCGATGTAGAGCGGACTGGCGAAGACAGGCGGAGCCGAAAGTAGCAGCTGGGTGAGGAGCCGACGATTGTCTGCAGTCGCAGCTAGCTCTCCAAGTCGGTCGTTGATGGGTGATTCGGCCGAACCAGCGGACCGTCGGGTGATGGACTGTCGTCGTATCGAGCCGAACCAGTTCAACCCGTAGGTGGCTGCTCCTTTGAGTTCCACCGCCGCGGGCTCATGGATGCGGGCGTAATCTTCGATCGCATTTACTAGGTCGAATCCCGCGACGTCGAATCCATTGCGCATCCGCGGATGCCAATCATCCTCAGACAAGGCAAGCTGCGCATACCACGCGTAGATCCCGGGAAGATCGGGTGCGAGATCGAGTTCAAGAGCGCCGAGCCGCGTCGGTGGTGATCCGGGGTCGTTCCCAGTCGGCGGCGGCATGGCCTGATCCTAGGTCGTGGCTTGTCGCCGAGGTGACGCATATCCACGGGCCAAACTGTCGTGTCTTCCCATGACGGGGGCACCTGCGCTGGTAGCGTCGCAAATCGAAGGGGGGACCGCGATGTTGTATGGAGCGGCCTCGGTTGAGGCCAAGAGCATGACCGTCGGTGAGGTCATGAACGAACGCTTCCCCTTCGCTGTGCCCCGATACCAGCGTTCCTACGCGTGGGGGGACGAGGCAGTCGGCTTCTTCATCCGTGATATCGAGGCGATGCTGGACCAGCCGGCAGGACAGACGAGTCACTTCTTTGGTGGAGTGGTGTGTATCCAGCTCACCGACAACCAAAAGACGCGCCCCACGAGCTACGAGGTGGTCGACGGGCAGCAGCGCTTGGCCACGTTAATGCTCGCGCTGTCCTGCGTTGTTGAGGTCGCCGAGGATCTGATTAAGCGGTGCGCCAAGAAGGATCCCCAGATAGCGGCGAGCGCCAGCACACTTCGCGATGAGATCGTCGAGAACTTCGTTACCTGGAAGGAGTCCGACGTCGCGGCCGGGATTTCCACGGTCCGCCGACGGATGACGCTCTCGCTCGCCGACGACGCTGTCTTCGAGGCTCTTGTCATGCGCAAGCGGGTACCGACGCCAGCGCGAGAGGGCCACACGCTCCTGATCGAGGCGCATGAGGCTTTGATGGCGATGACCTACCGTTTCGTCGGCACAAAGGGAACGCTCAAGGAGCGCCTTGATCGGCTTCTCCGACTGCGGCAGGCACTTCTGCAGGATGCGCACGTGATTCATATCGTATCGAAGGAGCGCGCACAGGCGTACCGACTCTTCTCTGTACTCAACCATCGTGGCGAATCTCTATCTGATGCCGACCTCCTTCGCAGTCGGAGCTTGGAGATGCTTGAAGGATTTCTGTCCCACCAGGAGGCCGCGGCTCTGATCTGGGACGATCTGTTGTCAAATAAGGCACGAGATGTGGAACTGTTCTTCCAAGCCATCTATCCCTCTGTCACCGGCAAGCGCGCCCAGGGTGACCTGTTCGAGGCGCTGGAGAAGGCATTTCTTCCGAGCGTCGTCCCAACCTCTACGGCGGATGCCGAGCGGGTTGTTGCGCGAGTCGAGTGGTTCCGCGACGAATTCCTGCTCTACGCGAAATTAGTCGCCGGAGACTGGCCGTATCCACGACAGCCGCCCGGGCAGCAGCGAGTGAACAGTTGGCAGATAGAGCGGCTGCGGCGACTTACCGTAACGTTGCGGCACGATTTGGCGTTGCCACTGTTGCTGGCAGCAGCGCGGTCGCTGTCGGAGACGGACTTTGCGGCTCTGGCATACATGTTGGAGATCTTCGCTTTTCGTTACAAGATTATCTGCGGTGCGCACGCTACGAAGCCTTCGAATCTGTACTACGAGCACGCCTATCTGATGCGGATGGCGACTAAATCGAAGCCCTATACGCTCAAAACGCTCAAGCAGGAGTTGCGGCAGCTCATCGCCGATAAGGCGGGGGACGCACTCTTTAAGCAATTGTTGTTAGAGAAGTTGCGGTATTCCAACTCCAGTCAGCGGGTCAACATCCGGGAGTTCCTAACTGTTCTAGAGGAACATCGAGCGTGGTTGGCGAAGCCGGCATCCAAGCAGGGTGTGGCCGCACCAAGGCCTTCGATGACCAAGGTCATCGACATTGACGAAGCGACGATCGAGCACATCTATCCACAGGGCGCTTCCACGACCGACAAGGATGCCGCACTGGAGCAGAAGAAGCACTGGCTCGCTAATCTGACGTTCTTCGGTCCAAAGGACAACTCTGACACCGGCAATAAGCCCTTCTCGGTCAAGCGAACCACAAGCTATCCTGCCAGTGAGATTGCGATGACGGCAGATCTAGCGAAACTAAATTCCTGGACGGATGTGGAGTTTGACGACCGTGAGAAGAATCTACTTGACCTGGCTATCCTTGTGTTTGTAATTTGAGTAAGCGGCCATTTTTGCAAGACGACATCAAACATACTGGCGTCAAGCAATTGCGCGGCACAGTGCAAGCGATATCTGTCGTTGACGGAAGTAGAGATTTTATGTCGATGTCCGAACTGCTTAGCGAGGGATACCGTTTCTACAAGGCGACTCCGTTGAGTACGGTCGATTGCGTGGCTCTCCGAGGGCTCGACGATCATGCCCGTGGATTGAAAGCGATCATCGAGTTTCTTGGTCTACCCGCCCACAAGCCGCATATGACTGATAAAGAGATCAGGCATGAGTGGACTCAGGTGGAGCAGTGGCTAGGAATGGCGGCCGGGTTGCGCTTTGTTGACATCGAATTTCTCGACGGCAGAGATTCGTGGTTGTGCTCGGTTGCTGGTGACTACAACGACGCCCATAATTCTCTGGTAAGCGCCTATGCGACCGAACAGAATCGTCTACTGTACGTGTGGAGCGCCGCCGAGAGGCTATTGAAATTGCTGATTCTTCCGGATAACGTGCCGGATAAATTTAGAAACAATTACAACCGAGCATCTTCGCTATTGACTCAATCTTATGAACTGGCAGATTTGCCCGAACACTACATGTGCGTGTACGAGCACCTCTGTCAGCACGTTCAGAATGATGCAGCGCTTCAGTCGGAAAAGAGTTTGTCTCGATCGCTCCTGAAAACCTCATGGCGAAGAGAACCTGGCTTGCTGCTTTCGATCGGAAATTCGATGCGGAACATTCCAGCTCACGGTGTCGACACAGGTCCTGCCGTGACGGACTGGGACCGAGACGATCCTCGTTCAGAGGTAGCGTTGTCGACCGCGTATCACGCGCCTATGCTCGCGACACGGGGACTTTTGCTTAGCATTCAGATGCTCTTGGCCACGAGTTGCCAGTACTTTCCGGACGACCTAGACGACGACATCGTGGACGGTCGATGGGTTCGTGCTGCGGGCAAGTGGGAGTGGGTCACAAACCTGGAACCTGCGTTGCGAGATATCATATTATCGGCGCACCTGCGGAACCCTGACGAGTTCGATGACGGCTCGATGTGATCGCTAGTACCTTCTTCCTCGCGGCCGCACCGCCACCCCGGCAGCCTTCAGGATCTTCAGGACTGTCGTTCTCCCGATAGCGAACGTTTCTGCAACCTCCCGGCTAGTCTGTCCGGACTCGTACGCCGCGACCACCTGGGCTCGAAGTCGGTCAGTGACCCGTTGTCGTTGACGTGGGGGAGACACGAACGACAGAGGTGATTCAACTTCACCAACACCATCTTGCGCATCCGTCAACAATGTGTTCGGACTGAACCGTCCCAGGGCTGGTTGCATGTCCGCAGCCGGCGACTGCGGATGAGAAAATCACCGAGACCACCAACCCTGCGAGACGTGAGAGGCGGGTTCGTGGCGATGCGGCCGCGCTGCTGTCGCGGGCGGGTCTGGCTGTCTCGGTCGGACCATCGAGGGCAAGCACAAGTTCTTCCTCAACATTGAGGGAATGACCGAGACAGTGCTGCATGTAGTTGATCGCGAAAAGCGGCGGATCGATCAGTGGACGGCCGAGTGTTGCTTCTGCTGAGGGCTGTTCGAGAACCAAGATGGTGGACATGGTTGGTACGGGCGATTCATTGATGGCCCATGAAACCGGTAGTTCAACAGATGAACTGGGCCACGTCCGACTGGTGGTGGACATCGGATCCTCCTCGTCTGGATTGCGGTGGAGCGGGTCGTGAATTGATGCGTCTACCGTCTCGTGGGAGTCGTGGCCGCGATACCCAGCCCAGCGCCCGATTTCGGAGCGAATCGACCCGTAAACTCATGTGTCCGCTGGGTAGTGGGCACTGGATCGGTGTGGGAGGCGCGAGATGACGGCCGAATCCGTGGAGGAGTCAACGTCGCCGAGGACGCTGCCGTCGTTAAGCCAGGTTGAGAGTGACCTGACGAAGGTACGTCAGCATGAGGGTGCTTCACTCGCTCGCGTGACTGAATACGGCAAGAACCTGCAGCGCCTACGCATCAGTCAGCATGAGTTTGCTCCGCGCGGAGGCAACGCGGGCACGACACTGCCCATCACGACGATTAGGGCGCTTGATTGTGCGCTGCAAAGCTATCACGCCGAAGACACCCACGCAGTAATCCTGAAAGCGATATTGAACTTAAGGAATGCGCCCGGCAACCTGACCGACCGGCGACAGGATGCGATGCTGAATCTAGGTATCTATGGAAAAGATACCTATAGCCGAGCAGAAGCAGCCGCAATCCTTATGTTTGCGGACCTGATATGTAATCAGGAGCTGTCCTTCTGCGAGAAACGCAACAAAGATGAAGCAGTGATGTCGATCGTGAGGGCATCGTTCGACGAGCATCGACGCCAGATTCATCTCATCCTCGACTTGCACGAGGACGATGGTCAAGTTGCGATCGATTTGTCCTGCAGATTGTCCATCGTGGCTTCGAGCGATGCGTTCCCGGTAGAAGTCGATGAGCACGGAAAGCTACGAGGACCCGTCGCGCGGGATCTTCCGGATAGTTTCTGCTGTTCGCATCGCCTGCGCATGGGTTCGATCGTTCTCACGCTGCAGGCTTTCGATTAGGTCTGCAAGGGCCGATTGGGATTCACCTACCCACCCTGGCAACGCCGCTCGCATCCGGGCGAGCGCTCCGTCATGTGAGGCTCGCCGACGGTGGGCGAGCATTGCCACTCGGTCGGCCACTTGCTCAGGTGTTAAATCTGCGCCTTCGGCTTGCGATGACACGAAACCATTCCTTTCCGTCAGCCAAATGTCGCCGCTCTACGCCGAACTTCCCTCCGGCCAGCCAGGATCGTTCGGCAGCGTGAGCGGCGGGTCGGGCCGGACGTACGGTTTGGGCCAGTTGTTGGGTATGCCGGGCGCGAGCTTTTTGCACTGCGGCAGATCTGTGGCCGCGAAATCTATGCAGGTCAGCACCCAGGTACCAAACACGTTGTCCGTAGGCCGCTTGGCTGGCCCCCGCTGGTTCGCCAAAGGCGGGTGTTGTTGCCCGGCAGGAAGTTTCGGGTCTGGGCCGAATATGAGCCACTGGGCATGCCCTAGAGATTGCGAGCCGCCACTGTGGTACGTGCCGTCCGTCATCTTTCCCGCTGTGAGAGAACCGTAACCACAAACCCCCGCCGTGAACTGGTCACCGTCCTGGCGCAGCTCCACAATCTCGGCGTAGTCGGTGCCGACATTCTCGACCAGGTTTGGATAGAGATAGTCAAACCCTTGAGACTCGCCAAAAAAATCTAGATCCCACCCGTTGTTGAACGCATGATCGAAGCCGGGGTACCCCACTGCTCGGATCGCGTCGATGCCTCGCCCGGGCCCAGATTGTGCCGCAGTAAAGGACTCGGTGATCGCGCGCACGAAGGTGCCTTCGGGGAACATGAGGTCGGCTACCGGGTTGGGAATCCACCGCATGGTGGTGCGGTCCTTGTTCTCCCAGGTGAGTGCTGGTTGTTTGGGTTTCTCGTGCGTGCACGAGGTGACAAGCAGAGCACACATCGCAGCTGCGGTCAGCGTGAGGGTCCGAGGGCTCACTGGTGGGGGTCCCACTGCCAGTTCGGGTATTTCCCGCCCATCTGTTCCTGGGCTTGCCAGTGGTCCAGGTTGACGTTGTAGTCGCGTGGGGCCGTGGTCTTGAACCAGTCATCCAGGGCCCTTTGAGCTTCCTTCACGCTCTGTGGCTCCGCCGAGATGGTGCTGGGGTCGAAGTGTCCGCCGTTGATGTATTTGCCGACGATGGGGTCATCGGCGATGCCGGGGTGGGCCTGTGCAAGTGCGTCTAGGACGCTGGCTTGGTAGGCGGAGGGGTTGCCGAAACTGCCGGACTGGGCAAGGTCTTGGGCGAATCCTTCGGGCAGTTTCGTGGTGTTTTCCATCTGTTTTTGTGCGCTGTCGAGAACGTCCATAGCGTCGCTAGCGAAGGGCACCTTGCCGATCAGTTTCTTGAGGTCCTCGACATTCTGGTCCGTGGGTTTCTCGCCGACAGAGTCCAGCGCCCCGTCGAGCATGCCTTGGGAGAGCCGTCCAGCGGCTTTGAGGTCGTGGTCGCTGCCGGTACGGGCAGCATCGTTGAGGAGCTGCTGGTGCTGTTCCTGGGCTTGTTCGTTGATGATTTCGCCTGCGTAGTGGCCTTTGTCGGACGTGGACACCATGTCCCGCATTTCGCCGATGTTCTTGAACGGCTTGATGGCGGGGTCTTGCCGGTATGAGGGGTCCGAATCGGCGTATTGGCTCAGGTATTCGCCCTGCACCTTCCAAAGGCGACATTGAGACCTACCACGAGGACGGGGTCTGGAAGAACCGGGCGCAGGGCGGACAGCGAGCGTCGAACACCGCCGAGACGAAGGCCGAAGCTCAGGCGGGGCCGGACGGCAGATGGCGATCGATCGCGGCGTCGAGCACGTGATCAAGAAGATGGACGGCACGATCGGCGAGCGCAACACCTATCCGCGGAGCCGTGACAAGAATCCACCGAAGGGATAGCTGCGTGCCTCGCGAAGCGGCCCCTGCTGTCGGGCCTGTCCGGGCTGCGCCCGCCTTCGATGGAAGCACCGTCGCGGGGCCCGCGTGGCGATGCGGAGGTCCTCTGCATGTGTTCGCCGCAGTATTCCGATAGACCGACTAAAGCTGTTGCAGCACAGCGCTATTGACGCCCTGGACGCGGCCTGATCTGGACGCCATGCTGGCGAAGTTTAGCGGCGATGGCGGTGTTAGAGACACTGAATCGGGCACTAAGCGCCGCAAGTGAGCTGCCAGCGGCGTAAAGGTCGGCGGCTTCCCTCGCCTGCTCGTCGGCGAGACCTTGGCTGCGGATGGTGACGCCCTGCTCGCGGAGCACCGTGGCGACCCTGGTCTTCGAGATGCCGTAGTGAGTGCCGATCTGCTGAGCGGTCTCACCTGCTTCGTACCGAGCAACGATGTCGGCAGTGTCCCCGCGCTTCAAGAACCGTTTCGACTGTATTCTCGGCTTGTTGCGATGCAATGAGCGTGGACGAGGCGCAGACTCGTCAATCCGTTCCCGCAGTTCAGACCACTTTTTTGACAAGTGTGCATGTTTCGAGTTTCTTCCCCTTAGCTCCACCAAGAGAACCCCCGGCCAGGCCGGGGGATTTCATTTTTGCGGTTCGTCGGGCGACTCGGCCTCGTCGTTCGCCTTGGCGGCACGGCCCGGATTGCCGATACGGCGGTTGAGTGCGTATACAGGGGCAGCCGCCCGTGCCACCAGCGGTGGAATTGCCTGGCGCGCCCTGCGGGTGTTGAAGAGCCCAGCATTCATGCCGATACCTATGAAGGTCATCGCCACGATCGCCGCTATCCCGACGAACGTTGTCGTCATACGACCCACAGTATCGTCAAGCGCTGACCAGCGCCTCCGAGGTGTTGCGGCGGGCGATCACGACGGTGCGAAGCGCCGTGCTCCCCACCAACCGATGCCCGCCACGGCCGCGGGCACCCCGAATACCGCCAGCAACACGGGCAGTTCCTCGGCCACGCCATAGCCCGCCTCGAAGACACCCACGCCCATATTGAACACAGCAACGCCTGCCCAGGCGACAAGAAAATGCGTGACGGCGCTCTGTATCCCGACCTTCTTGACTACGGCGCCCACGGCGAGGAACGCCAGCGCTGCGACAACTCCAACGACGATGATGATCGCGGTCCGGCTCATAGCGATGGACTCTAGGTCATCGAACGCTGGACGGGGCAATGTTGAACGCCCGGCCAAAGGCATAGGAGAACGCGGCCGGGGTGGCGTAGCCCAGCCGCCCGGCAACCTGAGTCACCGAATGGTCGCGCAGCAGCGGCACCGCCGCCAGCAGCCGTGCCCGCACACGCCACGCGGCGGGGCTCATCGCGACCTCGTCCCGGAAGCGGCGCGTCAGCGCGCGTTCGCTTGTACGCAGTCGCCGTGCCCATTCGGCGTTGGTCACCGACACATCGGGTGCGTCGAGGTATGTGCGGCACAGCTCGGCCAGATCGGCCGACCATGGGATGTCCACGTGCAGCGGCAGCGCGGTGAAGGACGCAATCTCATGCAGCAACAGTGTGATGAGGGCTCCGCCGCGGCCCGATCTGTCATAGTCGACATCCAGATCGGCTGCCGCACTGAGTAGCTCATGCATGAGCGGGCTGACGTCGACCACCACACACGATGTCGGCCACCACGGCGCCGCCGACGGCTCAACGTAGAGACTGCCGGTGCGTACCTCGAACATGCGCACCCGGTGCCTGGTACGCGCGGGGATCATCACCGCGCGGTGGGTGGGCACGGTCCACGTCCCGGCATCGGTGTCCACGATCATGGTGCCGGTGGTGGCGTACAGGAACTGTGCGCGCCGATGCCGGTGCCAGTCCAGTAGCTGCCCATCCGCGTAGTCGGTGCTGATCGGCAATACCTCATGGGGCAGGTGATCGACATCGGCCAGCGGTATGTTCCGCATCTGGTCAGGATACGGCTGAAAGTCGAATGTATTGAGCTGTCATTCGATTGTCTGCGGAGACGGCGTCGGATGAACTGTTCTCATGCTGGTGCTCGTGCTGATCGGGATTCTCGCCGGGCTGACCACCGTGCTGTTTGGCTTCGGGGGCGGCTTTGTCACCGTGCCGGTGATCGTCTGGGCCGATGGCGCGCTGGGTGCGGCGGCGCCGGCGGTGGCCGTAGCGACGTCCGCGGTGGTGATGGTGGTCAACGCGGCCGCCGCTACCGCGGCAACATCGCGTGCCACGTTGGCCCATCTGCGAAGCGCCGTACCCCTCGTGGCCTTGCTGGGGTGCGGTGGGGCGCTCGGCGCGGGCCTGGCCCGGCTGGCGCCACCGCAGCTGACCACCTGGGGTTTCGTCGGCTACCTGGTGATCACGATCGCCGATGTACTGCTGCGGCCCGGATTTCTGCGCCCTCCCGCCGTGATCGACGGCCCCCGACGCGAGTTCGCGATCCCTGCGGGTCTGGGCATCCCCATCGGTGCGACAGCCTCGTTTCTGGGCGTAGGCGGCAGCGTGATGACGGTTCCATTGCTGCGCCGCGGCGGTCAGCCCATGAGTGTGGCTACCGCACTTGCGAATCCGTTGACATTGGCCATCAGCGTGCCGGCCCTGGCGGTCTTTCTGACGAGCACCGCGGCGGTGGCAGGTGAGCCGTACTTCGCCGGGGCGGTCGATTGTCGTGCCGCGGCCGCGCTGTTGGCCGGGGCGCTACCGTTGGTGATGTGGTTGCGACGGCGGCCCCCACGGCTACCCGACACCGTGCACGCCTGGGCCTATGTTGGGCTGCTTGTCGTTTCAGCCGTGGCGATGCTCACTGCCGGCGCACCGTGAGCAGGACCTTGCCGACGGTCTCCGGCGAGTCCAGCAGCCGGTGCGCTTCTGCGGCGTCGGTCACCGGGACCTCGGCGGAGACGACGGGCGCCACGGTGCCCTCGGCGATCAAGGGCCACAAATGCTGCCGCAGTTCGGCGATGATCTCGGCCTTGGAGCCTGGTCCCTGTTCGGGCCTGCGACGCAGGTTGGTCGCGTGCACCGAGCCTCGCTTGAACAGCAGTGCGCCCAGATTCAGTTCGGCGGCGGCCCCGCCCTGCAGTCCGATGATCGTCAGGTGGCCGTTTTCGGCCAGCGCCTCCACATTCTTGGCTAGGTAGCCGCCGCCCACGATGTCCAGAATGACGTTGGCACCGGAGTATGCCGCGTTGACCACCGCGGGGAAATCCTGCTCCCGATAATTGATCAGGGTGTGCGCGCCCAGCTCGCGGCACCGGTCCAACTTGAATTGCGTACCCGCCGTCACCGCCACATTCGCGCCCAGCGCGCGGCCCACTTGTATTGCGTGCGTGCCGATTCCGCTGCCACCACCGTGAATCAGCAGTGTCTGTCCGCTGCGCAGACCGCCCGTCATCACCACGTTCGACCACACCGTGGCGGCGGTCTCCGGCAGGGCTGCGGCGGCGGTGATGCTGACGCCCCTCGGCACGGGCAGCACTTGGGTGGCGGCCACGTTCACTCGCTCGGCGTATCCGCCGCCCGCCATCAGCGCGCATACCGCATCACCGGGCACCCAGCCCTGTACTGCGGGGCCAACTTCGGCGATATGGCCGGAAACCTCGAGACCCGGTATTTCACTGACACCGGGTGGCGGTGGATAGAGACCCAGGCGCTGCATCACGTCGGCCCGGTTCACCCCTGCCGCCACCACGTCGATGGTCACTTCCCCGGGGCCGGGTGCGGGCAGGTCGGCTACCTGCGTCCACTGCATGACCTCGGGATCGCCAAAACCGTTGAGCGTTATCGCATACATGGGGTTGTCTCCTTGGGTCGCTCGCCGAACGTGGCGCAAGGCTTCGGCCGGCGGGGGTGAGCCCGGCTAATGTTCGGACGGGGAGATCTCGATGGCGACCGACGCCCGCTGCCGCCGCGTTATCCAGACGCCGAATTCGCTCAGCGGCCCCAGCAACCGGTACTTGCGGTTCATGATCTTGCGGACGCCCGGGCCGTCGGCGAATTCGAGAATACGGGCGGTGCCCTCGACCACCGGGGAGTCCGCGGTGAGCTTCCCGCGCACATCGCAGGGCTGCAACGTCACCGCCGGATTGCGGCGGACCCGTTTCACCTTGTATGCGCCGACCTCCGAGAAGAAGTAAAGCTTGCCGTCCGCGGGCGCGATCCAGACCGGGCTGGAAACGGCGGTGCCGTCCTTGCGGTAACTCGTAAACGAC
Source organism: Mycobacteroides abscessus ATCC 19977 (assembly GCF_000069185.1). Classification (NCBI taxonomy): domain Bacteria; kingdom Bacillati; phylum Actinomycetota; class Actinomycetes; order Mycobacteriales; family Mycobacteriaceae; genus Mycobacteroides; species Mycobacteroides abscessus. The sequence continues at coordinate 1,126,018 of NC_010397.1, forward strand.
ACATAGTTGGCCCGGCCGACGGCATCCCAATCGGTCATCGTTGTCTCCCTTGCATTTTGCTTATCCCTCCGATTGTGGCGCAAGGAACATCTGGCCGCACGGCTCTGATGAGGAACGAGCATCGCGCGCCGCGTAGCGTGGTGTGGGTGTCGTCTCCGGATCTGCAGCAGCTCGCCCCTTCGCTGTTCCGTCTGCGTATTCCGGGTGGCCGGGCACATCTGCTGAACTGCTATCTGTGGCTGGCGCCGGACGGCGTGACGCTGATCGACACGGGATGGCCCGATAGCGCGGAGCTGATCGAGCAGGCGCTCCATCAGCTCGGCAGGGGCCGCACAGACATCGTCCGGATCGTGCTCACCCATTTTCACGAGGACCATGTGGGAGCCGCGGCCGAGATAGCCGCCTGGTCGCGGGCCGAAGTAATTGCGGGAGAGCCTGACTCACCCTTCATCACCGGTGAACGCGGCGGGCCGGTGCCCGTGTTGACCGCGGGAGAGCAAGCCCTGCATCCCGGGTTCACCGAGCCACCACACGGGCCGGTGTGCCGCGTGGACCGCGCGGTGAAAGACGGTGAGGTGCTGGATTTCGCGGGCGGCGCGCACGTTATCGCGGTGCCGGGGCACACCCCCGGCAGTATTGCCTTGTATCTGCCCGCCGCCGATGCTGTGCTGACCGGCGATGCGGTGGCCGAATTCAACGGGCAGGTCATTCTCGGCGTGTTCAACTCTGATCGGCAGGTGGCGGCGAGGTCGCTGTCCAGGCTGGCTGCCACCGGCGCCGAGATCGGGGGTTTCGGCCACGGTGAGGCCATCCTGGAGAAGGCCAGTGCGCGCATTGCCACGGCCATCGACGCGTTTGGTGAGTGAGATGTCCCACTTTCCAGCGTGTTCCCAGGTTGGCAGTCCACACTTCTAAGGTGACGCGGACACGGTGGGCCGGGTTGGGCCTTCTCGCCAGTGTTGTGGTCGCGGGCTGCTCGCAACCGATCAGCCCTGAGGTGCAGAAGCCTCCGACTCCTGAGCTCACGGACTTGAAAATCGATGCTGCCGCGGCAGATTCGTTGTTCGCGGGGCTCGACGAGATCAAATCCCTCGGCTTCCCGTCGGCCGATACGACACATACCGATACTGCGCCGGTCTATGGACCGGCCATCAACCCCGCGGACCCGTGCGGAATGCTGCACGCGACCTCGCAGGGCGACTTGGGCGACGGCTGGCAGGCGTTCCGCCAGCTCAATGTGGCCAGCACCAGCGACTCGCGTCAGACGCTGCACGAGACCGTCGCGATTTTTCCGGACAAGGCCACCGCTCAAGCCGAATTTCAACGGCTGACAGAGGCATTCAACAAGTGCAATTCGCTATCTCCCAGTGCGTACTCGTTCGGGATGCGTAACGCGATCACACTCTCGTGGGCCGACAACACCGGCGCCACACGCATCTACACCACGGGGAACGTCGTGTACGGGGTGACGTCATCGGGTGCCACCGACAACGCCGAAGTCGCCGGGCAGGTGGCCAACCAGTTGAAGACCAACATCATCGACCCTGCTTAGAACCACCGTTCAGTCGGTACCGTCGCCCTGTCCATTCATCGCGGGTATCGCCAGACCTTTCCTACCGAATACCCGCGTGAGCGCAAGGCGATCGTTCCGCGGCTGCGGTCGGGGACCTACGACTCAATATTTACGCACTACTTCAAAACGTAAGCGATTCGTGTAACACTGAGTTACACGATTGAGGTGGAGGTGGTGCGACATGGCTGCTCCGGCGACGGCCCCATACCCGAAGACCCGGCGCATCCGGTTCTGGTTCGGCGACCCGGTTCCGATGCGAAGGCACTTTGCCGACAATGACATTGCGTTGAGCCACGTGCTGGCGGGCGCTTCCGCGGTGTTCCCGCCGGGGGAGGAGTTCTTCGTCCGGTCGGTGCGTCGCTATGCCGACAGAATCACCGAGCCGACGCTCAAGAAGCGGGTCGCCGGATTCATTGGTCAAGAGGTCACCCACGGTCTGCATCACCGGGAGCTCAACGAGAAGCTCACCGAGATGGGCTATCGCAGCAAGATGGTCGAGAACATCGGGCGGCGTTCGGGCAAGGTCGAGGATCTGGTCGACAAATATCTGCCGAACATGGACCGCCTCAAATACGTCCGGCTGACCATGCTGGCCGCGACGGCCGCGCTGGAGCACTACACTGCCGTGCTGGCCGAACGCCTACTCGAGAGCAGTGAGCTGCAGGACATGGTGACCGACGACGAAGTGCGGAATCTGTTGTACTGGCATGCGATCGAGGAACTTGAGCATAAATCGGTCGCCTTCGACGTGTACCGCGCGGTCGGCGGTCCAGAATGGTTGCGGCGCGCGGTCATGGCGGTCATCTGGACGGGAACGGTGCCGTTCGCGACGGCGGGCTCGTGGTTCTCCATCGCATGGAGTGATCCCGACGGGCGGCGCCAGCCGGGGCGGGTGCTGCGCGAAACGGTGGGATTGATCCGCGGCCCGCTGCTCAACGACGGCATGATCGGCAGACTGGCCGTCTACATGAAGAAGGATTTCCATCCCGACGACCTCGATACGGACGCCCTGTTGGACCAATGGCGCGCCGAGTTGTTCGGTGCCGACGGCACGCTCGTCGATCACTTGAAATAGAGACAACGATGGCCCGGGCTTGTGGCCCGGGCCATCGTCAGGTCCTGCTGTACTCAGCAGCTCAGTGCGACATGCGCGACCTTGCGGTCGATCGTCGGCACGGTCGTGGGGTTGTTACGCACATCTCGGGCCGGCTGCACATTGCTCACCGGTGACTCCTGCGTGACCGACTCGACGGTGCACTTGGTCAGGTCGCCGGCGCCCGTCTTGGAGACGATCACTCGGTACCCGTTGGACTTGAGGTCATTGATGACGGCGTTGGCATCGCCCGATCCAGCCGGCCCGGCGAGCGCGACACTTGCCGATCCCAGCGACGCCCCGATGAGGCCGACTGCGGCAATGCCTGCAAATAACAACTTCTTCACGATTTCACTCCTCTCTCCTCACTCCTCGTGGCCCAGCTGTTACAGAAATGTTTCCGCGTATCACATCAAGGCCGGATCCTCGACTCGCCAAATCATCAACGTTCGTGAATCTGTCCTGTCCAACGCGGTAATACTCAGAATGATTCCCGGTTTCGGAAATTGACATCAAATTCATAGACGCGCTTGCGTCCACTCTTAGGTGACGCTGAGTGGGTCAGCCGCGGCGGGGTGTACCCCAGCGAACCGGCAAATATGGTTAGGTAAGGCTAACTAGACGTTGCAGTTAAGGGAGATGTACACCAGCTTGTGGTCGAGCACCCGGACGGGAAGCACCAGCCACTTTCCATTGGGCATCCACGTGCGCTGATACTCCGTGCGGTAAACGTCCTGCCCGTTGCGGATGTTGGACACGGTGCACTTGTTGGTGGGCGCGCTGCCGCTGCGGTCGATGATGACCTGGTAACCCTGCGATTGGTACTGGTTGATGACTGACTGCGCGTCATCGGCGAGCGCCGTCGCGGGGGTGAGGGCCATCAGTGCGCCGGCTCCCACGGCTGTCAGGCACAACCGGGCCAACCGAGCTGCCGTCTTCATCTCACACCGTCCTCACAGTTTTTAACTCTGGGTCACACAGACATTGTTCCCTATAGGTGCCATCGATTTTTCGTTCCAAATCGATACAGTGGCCGGGTGTTGAAGCCGGTGACCGTCAAGAGCTGGGGAATCTGGGCCATCTGTGCGCTCGCGGCCGTCGTGGTGGCCGGGTGCGGCCGGTCCGTCCAGAACCCCGTCAACCACAACATCACGATCGGAAACATCGTCTCGCTGCAGAGCGAGTTCGGGCCGGAATTCACGGTCAAGACCATGAAACCGGCCGGGATGGATCCCAAGCTGCTCTCTCCGGCTCCGTTGCCCCCGGGGGTGACGGTAGATCCACCCGATTGTGCCAAGTACAGCGGCGGCAGTGCGGTGCCCGCGGAACTCAAGGGCAACATGGCGGCGCTGACCGCGACCGGTGCGGGCAATCAGTACGTGGCGGTCGCCGTCGAGACATCGCAGGAGGTCCCGTTCGATCCTGCCGTGTCGGAGAATTGTAAGAAGGTCGGGTTCCGTGGCAACGGGATCGCTGGGCAGACCGAGGTGATCGACGCGCCCTCCATCGACGGTGCTCGCACACTCGGCATGAAGCGCGATGTGCTCAGCGGAACCTCGGGCAGGGCGATTGGCCAAGAAGTGCTGAACTACTCGGCTTATCTGGGCCGCTACATGGTGGTGGTGACGGTAAGTCCCATCGCCGTCGGAAAAGTTCCGCCCGCCATGCCCGACGGTAAGCGTGCCTCCGATCTGCTGGTCAAGGCGGTTGCGGCGGTGCGCTCCTAACGCACGTCGCGAGGCCGGTACTGCAGGCTGATCCGGGGGCCCACCGGCTTAGACGTTTTCGGGATGGCGTGCTCCCACGTCCGTTGGCACGAGCCGCCCATCACCAACAGATCGCCGTGTCCGATATTGATGCGGATCGATTCGCCGCCGAGTCGTGGTCGCAGGGCGAAAGTTCGTGTGGCGCCGATGCTTACGATCGCGACCATGGTGTCTTCACGCAGGCCGCGGCCGATGGTGTCGCCGTGCCAGGCGACGCTGTCGGTGCCGTCGCGGTACTGGCATAGGCCCACGGTGGTAAACGGCTCGCCGAGTTCATCGGTGTACTCGCCATTGAGGCGGTCGCAGATGGTTTCCAGCACCGGATGCGGTGGCGGTCCCGAGGTCAGGTCGTGGAAGCTGACCAGGCGGGGCACGTCGAGGGTGCGGTCGTACATGCGGCGCCGCTCGGCTCGCCAGGGCACCTGTGCCAGCAACTGGCCCATCAGATTGTCCGCACGCCCGAGCCATTCGTGGTGCACCTCAAGCCATGCGCCGCCGGCCAGCTCGCGGCGCGGGACCGGCGGTGCGCCGAACAGTGATGCTTGAACCGCGTGTGTCACACCCACATGGTATCGCACATACGTTCGATTGCGCGGCAAGCTAACGTCTTCTCATGACGGATGTCCCTGTACTGGGTGCCAATTCGGAGGTGGGACGGCTGCGGGCGGTGGTGTTGCACCGGCCCGGCGACGAACTCAAGCGGTTGACTCCACGAAACAACGATCAGCTGCTGTTCGACGGGCTGCCCTGGGTCGCTCGCGCCCAGGAGGAGCACGACGCTTTCGCGGAGGTGCTGCGTTCCCGTGGTGTCGAGGTGCTGTTGCTCTCGGATTTGCTGCGGGAGGCGCTTGCCAGCGGCGCGGCCCGGGTGCAGGGCATCGCGGCGGCTGTTAATGCGCGTCGATTGGGTTACGCGCTGGCGCAAGACCTTTCGGCGTATCTGCGATCGCTGGATGCCGCCGATCTGGCGTATGTGCTCATGTGCGGGATGACGTTCGACGAGCTTCCGCTGGGCGGTGGGGTGGCGCAACCGTCGCTGGTGCGCACCATGCACCACGGATCGGATTTCGTCATCGAACCATTGCCAAATCTGCTGTTCACCCGCGACTCGTCCTTTTGGATCGGACGCAAGTTCGCGATCACCACGCTGGCCCTGCCCGCGCGGGTGCGTGAGACCTCGCTGACGGATCTCATCTACGCCCATCATCCGCGCTTCCTCGGGGTCCGGCGTGCCTACGAGTCGCATTCGGCGCCGGTCGAAGGTGGCGATGTGCTGCTGTTGGGGCCCGGTGTGGTCGCCGTCGGGGTGGGCGAGCGCACCACTCCCGCGGGCGCGGAAGCGTTGGCGCGCAGTCTGTTCGATGATGGTCTGGCGCATACCGTGCTCGCGGTGCCCATCGCCCAGGAGCGAGCGTCGATGCACCTGGACACCGTCTGCACGATGGTGGACACCGACGCGGTCGTGATGTACCCGGCGATACAGGATTCGTTGTCGGCGTTCACTATCCGCCGCACGGACAGCGGGGTCAGCATCTCGGGTGCGGAGCCGTTCGTCGAGGCCGCGGCCGACGCGATGGGCATCGGAAAGCTGCGCGTCATCGACACCGGGCTGGATCCGGTGACCGCCGAACGTGAGCAGTGGGACGACGGAAACAACACCCTGGCGTTGGCGCCCGGGGTCGTCGTCGCCTATGAACGCAATGTGGAAACCAATGCCCGCCTGGAGGACTCGGGGATCGAGGTGCTCGCGATCTCCGCCTCGGAGCTGGGCACCGGCCGCGGCGGACCACGCTGCATGTCCTGCCCGGTCTCACGCGATCTGCTCTAGTCACTGCGGGCCGACACGCCGTGTTCTGCGCGCTGCGCTCGGCATGTCACGGCGTGTCGGCGCAGGGGAGGGGTCAGCGCCAGCTGGGCAGCCACATCTCCATGTTCCACATGAACGGTGAGATGGCGGCACCGGTGAGGATCGGATACAGCCAGGCGAAATTGGTGACCACCAGCGCCAGATAGAACGTTGCGATGAACATTCGCAACTTCTTTCGTTCCGGGTTATCCGTCGGCTTGCGCAGGAAGTCACCGATGATGAACGCGATCATCATCACCAGGAACGGCACCATGGGCGTGGCGTAGAAGAAGTACATCTGCCGGTCGATGTTCGCGAACCAGGGCAGCCACCCCGCGCAATAGCCGACGAGCGCCGCCGCGTATCGCCAGTCCCGGCGGACCACGGTCGCCCACGTGGCCCACAACAGCACCGGAACCGCCAGCCACCAGATTGCCGGTGTGCCGACCAACAACACCGCGCGCACACAGGAATTGGTGCCGCACCCGGAGATGTTCTTGTCCTCGATGGCGTACAGCAGCGGCCGCAGCGACATCGGCCAGGTCCACGGTTTGGACTCCCACGGATGGTGGTTGCCGTTCGAGTTGGTCAGCGTGGAATGGAACGTGTAGACGCTGTGGGTGTAGTACCAGAGCGAGCGCAGGGCATCGGGCATCCATCCGCCGACCCCGATCTGCCGACCTTCGGCATGCCGGTTGATGCCCGTCTCGGAGGCGAACCACGACCAGTACGAGGCCATATACACCAGGAACGGGATGATCAGTAGTGCGTACAAGGCGGGGCCCAGATCGCGCACCGCCGCACCGGCCCAGGGGCGCTGCACGCCGTAGGCGCGGCGTGCAGCGATATCGAACGCGATGCATAGCACGCCGAAGAATGCGATGAAGTACAGCCCCGACCACTTTGTGCCGCAGGCCAATCCGAGCAGGATGCCGGCCCCGAAACGCCACCAGCGCACACCCAGGCGAGGGCCCCACGGCGTGTCGCCGATGCGCCCCTCGAGATACGCGTTGTAGAGGCGCTGCCGGACCTGGTCCCTGTCGACGATCAGCGCGCCGAAGGCGGCCACCACGAAGAGCGCCTGATACACGTCCAGCAGCGCGGTGCGGGCGGTGACGAAGCTGACGCCATCGGCGATCAGCAGCACGCCGGCGATGGCGCCCACCATGGTGGACCGGCTGATGCGTCGCGCGATCCGGGCGACCAGCATGACCAGGATGGTGCCCGAGAGGGCCGCCGCGAACCGCCAGCCGAATGGGTCGTATCCGAACAGCCATTCGCCGATGGCGATCATCTGTTTGCCGATCGGCGGATGCACCACGAGCCCGTAGCCGGGGTTGTCCTCGACGCCGTTGTTGGTGACGACCTGCCAGCCCTGCGGCACGTAGTGCTTCTCGTCGAAGACGGGAGTGCCGCGATCGGTGAGCGCGCCAAGGTTGATGAACCGGGTCAGTGCCGCTATCGCTGTGATGACGGCGGTCATCACCCAGCCCCGGAAACGGTCGGTGGGCCCGAAGTCCGCGGGCGGTATCCGGGGCCCGGGAGACTGGAGATCCGACTCGGCTGCCGAGGTCGGCGGCAGGGTTGCGGGCGCGGTCACACGGTCGATCGTAGGGGAGGAGCCTGCTCGGCCATCTAAGCTGCCCGGATGGGGAACTTGCTGCTGGCGGCGACGCCGCTGGGTGAGCCGGCGGACGCCTCGCCCCGATTGCGTGAGGCGCTGGCCAAGACATCGGTGGTGGCTGCCGAGGACACGCGTCGTGTGCGGGCCCTCGCGAAATCACTGGACGTGCAGATCAGCGGCCAGATCATCAGTTTCTACGATCAAAACGAGGCCAGCCGCATCGAGCCGCTGCTGGCGGATCTGGAGGCCGGATACGACGTGCTGGTGGTGACCGATGCGGGTATGCCCTCGATCAGCGACCCGGGGTATCGCTTGGTCGCCGCATGTGTGAGACAGGGCATACCGATCACGTGTCTGCCCGGACCGTCTGCGGTGACGACGGCGCTGGCGGTCTCGGGGCTACCGGTAGACCGCTTCTGTTTCGAGGGCTTTGCGCCCCGTAAGCAAGGAGCGCGGAGCCGGTGGCTTTCCGAGTTGGTCGCCGAGCCGCGCACCTGTGTGTTCTTCGAGTCGCCGCGGCGGCTTGCCGAGACACTGGCCGATGCGGTGCAGGTGCTGGGCCCGGAGCGCCGAGTGGCGGTGTGCCGTGAGTTGACCAAGACGCATGAAGAGGTGCTGCGGGGAACGCTGCGCGAGTTGGCGGCGTGGGCCGAGGGCAACGAGGTGCTCGGGGAGATCACGGTGGTGCTCGACGGCGGTCGTCCCGCGGTCCCCGAGATCGAGACCCTGGTGGCCAGGGTCGAGGAATTGATGGACGACGGGATGGGGTTGCGTGAGGCCTGTGCGACGGCCATCGGGGAGTCCGGCGCCACGCTGTCGCGGCGCGACCTCTACGACGCGGTGGTCAAAGCGCGGGATTGAGTTCCGCGATCGCGGTGAGGCCGATGGTCGCGGCGGCCTTGTGCAGACATTCCTGCCATTCGGCGTCGGCGTCGGAGTCGGCGGTGATGCCGCCGCCCACGCCCAGCACGGCGCTGCCGTCCGGTGCGATTTCGACGGTGCGGATCGCGACGTTGAGTTCCAGGCCGGCCGCGGGTGAAAGCATGCCGATGGTGCCGCAGTACACCCCGCGGTGCTCTGCTTCCCATTGTCGAAGTAGTTGGCGTGCACGGGTTTTCGGGGTGCCTGTCACTGAAGCGGGTGGGAATGCGGCCGCGAGCAGATCGCCGGCGGTGGCCTCGTCGGGCACCTTGGCCGCCACGGTGGACACCAGATGCCACACGCCGGGCGCCGGATGGACGGCCAGCAGCTCCGGGACGGTGACCGTGCCGGTATCGGCGATGCGTCCCAGGTCGTTGCGCACCAGATCGGTGATCATCACGTTCTCGGCGACGTCCTTGATCGACGTCAGCAGCGCGGCAGGGTCTTCCGTCGCCGCCAGGGTGCCCTTGATGGGGCTGGAGCACACATCGGTGCCGTTGCGTCGCAAGAACAATTCGGGAGATAGCGAGGCGACGGCGCCCCAGATGCCGGCGAGGTAAGCGGCGCGGGCCGGTGCTGTCCGAGTGACGGCATCGGCGAAAAAGTCCAGCGCTTTCCCGGTCAGCGAGCCACGGAACTGCGTACATACGCAGGCTTGGTACACCTCGCCGGCCGCGATGGCTTCCAGGCAGCGGCCGACCGCGCCGCGGTGATGCTCACGGTCCGGGGCGGTCCAGTCGATGGACCACGGTGCGGGCTCGCAAGGGTGTGTCAATGCGTGCAGTATCCACTCCGGGCATTCTTGATCCAGAAGGCTTTCGTACCACCAACATTCGTCCTCGTCGAGACGCAGTACCGCGTTGGTCCAGCCGCCGGCCGCGGCCGGAAGCCGTTGAGCCCGCCCGGTTGCCGCCCGGTCTGGATATCCCAGATAGCCGATCCAGCCGCCGCCCACGGCGCCCGGCGCAACGGTGCCTACATGAGAGGCCTTGCCGCCGAATGCTTGTCGAGGCAGCACGGGGCGCGTAGCCAAGGACGGTGCGATGATCGCCCGCGAGCCATACCAAGAACCGATCAGTGCGGCGGGAGCCGGACGCTGCGTGTCGCGTGCGGCGGCGGCCAGCGATCGCAGCACGGCCGGCGGGTCGCCGAGATCGCCGAGCTGCTGGACGTGCATCGATCTAGTTTCGCAGACCCTTCACCAGTATCGCGCGGGTGTACAGCAGTGAGAAGCCCTGGCGCTGGGTATTCTGCTGGGATTTCGACCCCGGCTGGGTGGTGACAACCGCGAGATCTGCGCCCTCGCGCGCGGCTTCGTGAAGACGAGTGGTCAGCAGCGCGGTCTGGATGCCACGGCGGCGGTGCGGTGCGGCGGTTGCCGCGCCGTTGAGCTGGGCCACTCCGTCGAGCAGGCGCATGCTCGCACCCCCGGCGACGGCGCCGTCGCGCAGTGCGACATACCGCTGTTCGCCTTCCACCGTCGCCAGCGCACCGATCGCGCGGGAAAGCACCTCGCGGGGAAACGATTCGTGTGAGGGCACACCCTGCCCATCGGGTGCGGCGAACCCCTCGACCACCACATCAAGCCACGCCGTCAGTTCGTCGGTCCCGCTGTGACGCACCGTGATGCCGTCCGGAACCACGGGTGCGGGGGCTTGGGCCAGGGGGCGCCCGAGAACATCCTCGAATGACACGAGCAAGTACCCCCGGGCCGTCAGCAACTCGCAGATCGTGGGATCTGCCAGGCTGGCGACCTCGGCCTGCACCGGGGTGTCGCGCGCGGCGAATTCACGCTCGATGTCCGCAAGATCGGATTCACTGGGGACGCCGCCGAACCCGAGCCCGGCGATCTTGTTCATGGGGGAGTCCGGTCCGGCGTACGACGCGACACCGCCGGCCAACGGGAGCACGAGCCCGTCATCACACCTGGCAGTGCCGGCGGCAATGGTGTCGGCCTCGGCGCGTTCGATGCGCGCGGCCGTGTCGATATCACAGAACACGCCGGTGATTGTGTCCGATGACCCGCCGGGGCCGCCACCGGTTATCTGCTGATATGGCGTGTGATTTCGGCGGTGGCCAATTTGTCGGGGTTGCGGATGGCGAAGATGTGTTCCACCTTGCCATCCTCGATCGAGACGGCGAGCACCACGTCTAGGCGCCCTTCGGTGTAGATCAGCAGTGCCGGCGTGCTGTTGAACGTGCTGAATTCCATCCGCACATCGGGGAACTCCGCGGCGGCACGCGATAGCCCGATCGCCACGCGGGCCACCCTGTCGGCGCCGTATACGGGCCGTCGCGCCGCACTGACCTTGCCGCCGCCGTCGGACGTCCAGACAGCGTCCGGGGCGAGCATCTCGACCAGCGCGTCGACATCGCCACCGGCGGCGGCGAGCAGAAACTTGGTGGTCAGCTCCTCGGCCTGCCGATCGGTGGGCGTGAATCGGCGTCGCCGTGATTGCACATGCGCGCGGGCACGGTGCGCCATCTGGCGCACCGCAACCTCGGATTTGCCTACCGTCGAGGCGATTTCGGAGTAGTCGAAGCCGAACACTTCGCGCATCACGAACACGGCACGCTCGTCCGGGGCCAGGGTTTCCAACACGACGAGCATGGCCATGGAGACCGATTCGGCCAGCACCACATCGGTCGAGGCGTCCTTGTCGCTGTCGTCGTAGGCCACCCGTACTGGCTCGGGCAGCCACGGCCCCACATACTCCTCGCGACGACGGCTGTTGGTGCGCAGGGTATTCAGGGCCTGGCGGCTGACAATTTGTGCCAAATAGGCCTTGGTGTCGGTCACGGTGTCCAGGTCCACCTGCGCCCACCGCAGATAGCTCTCCTGCAGTACATCATCGGCTTCCGTTGCGGAACCGAGCATTTCGTATGCGATGGTGAACAGCAGCGGGCGCAGGTGGGTGAACAGCTCGGCATGATCGGTGCCGGACACCGCTACACCTGTGCTCTGAGTGCCTCGGCACGCTTGCCGCCCTGCGGCCAGTAGTACCAGGTGGGGTGTTTGGCCGCGGTTGCCAGGATGGAAAGTGTTCCCTTGCAGACCATTTCCTTGATGGCGGCGCCGGTGCGTCCGCCGATATACAGCGTGCGCGGCGTGTCGTCGGTATGGCCTACCTGGATGACCGCCGCGCGGCGGCCGATGCTGACGTTTTGCCCGGTGAAGATTTGTGTGCGCGCCTCGGGCCGCAGACCGTCGACCAGGGCGAGCACCGTCTTGACGGCGCGAGCGGCCAGCGGCCCCGCGGCCTGGCAGCTCATCCGCAACGGCACCCCCGACGGGCTGGCGGCGTCTCCGGCGGCGATGATGCGGGGGTTGTCGAGGCTCACCAGGGTTTCATCGGTGAGCAGGCGGCCCAGGGCATCGGTGCGCAGCCCGCTGTCGATGGCCAGTCGCGGCACGCCGAAACCCGCGGTCCACACCGTCAAAGCGCTCGGTAGTACCCGGCCGTCGGACAGGGTCACCGAATTCTCGTCGACCCGGATCGCCGTCGCCGGCGCCTGTACGTCGACGCCGAGCTTGCGCAGTCGCTTGGCCGCCGCCCGCCGGGCTGGTTCGCCGACGGACGGCAACAGCTGCGTGCCGCAGATGAGGGTCACCCGGCGCCCGGCTTCGGCGAGTTCACCGGCCAGCTCGACACCGGTCAGGCCCGCGCCGACCACCACGATGGGCGCGTCCGGCGCCAGCCTTTCGTATCGCGTACGCACCTGTTGGGCATGCTCGAACTCGTTGATGGACAAGGCGTATTCGGCCACTCCAGGGACATCGGGGGTGCTGGTGGTGCTCCCTACGGCGTAGACCAGATAGTCATAGGGCAGCACCGCGCCCGAGGCGAGTTCCAGTTTCTGGGCGCCGGCATCGATGTAGGTCACCTTGTCGACGACGAGGCTGACCGCCGGATTGAGCAACTTGTCGTAGCCGGCGGTAGCGGTGGCATTACCGGCGACCAGTTGGTGCAGGCGAATCCGTTCCACGAAGTGCGGCCGGGGGTTCACGAGGGTCACGGTCAGGTTTTTGTTGGCCAGCAATTGGTTGGCCGCCAGGGTTCCCGCGTAACCCCCGCCGATCACGATCACTGTGGTGTTCTCGGTCATTTCGGTGACTTCCTTTCCGTCGCTGATGCCCTTAAGACACCGGGGCGACGAAATCTGTGACGGACCGTGACCGGGCTCACATTCGGCGGCCTACTTGGGCACCTGATATTTCGGGAACACACCCGTCGGCGCGGGCAGGCTCACGCCGGGCTTCAACCGTGTTCCGATGGCCGCGAAGTCCCGCTGATCGTCGGCCTGGCCCAACAGATCCAGCAGCTTGGCTGCCGACTCGGGCATCACCGGCTGCACCAACAGCGCGACAATTCGAACCACTTCCAGCGTGGTGTACAGCACGGTGCCGAAGCGCTCTTGGTCCGCCGCGGATCCGTCTGTCTGGAAGCTCTTGGCCAGCACCCAGGGCTCCTGTGCCGAGAAGTACCGATTGCTCGCCCCCAGCACCTGCCAGATCGCTTCCAGCGCCAGATGCATGGCGGGCACCTCGAAATGCGTCCGGGCCTGCTCCAGCAGCGTGTCGGCGGCGGCGAGGAGTTCGGTGTCCTCGGGGGCGAATTCACCCGGCTCCGGCACGATTCCGCCCAGGTTCTTGGCCACCATCGACAGTGACCGCTGCGCCAGATTGCCCAGCTCGTTGGCCAGGTCGGCGTTGATCCGTCCGATCAGGCCTTCTTCGGTATAGCTGCCGTCCTGCCCGAACGGCACCTCGCGCAGCAGAAAGTAGCGCACCTGATCCAGGCCAAAGGTGTTGACGAGGTTGATGGGGTCGACGACGTTGCCGATCGACTTGCTCATCTTCTCGCCCTTGTTGGTCAGGAAGCCGTGCGCGAAGACCCGCTGGGGCAGCGCGATCCCGGCAGACATCAGGAAGGCGGGCCAGTACACGGTGTGGAACCGGATGATGTCCTTGCCGATCATGTGGATGTTGGCGGGCCAGTACCGCCCGAACAGCTCCGAATCGGTATCCGGGTAGCCGACCCCCGTCAGGTAGTTGGTCAGCGCGTCCACCCACACGTACATGACATGTTCGGGGTTGTCGGGGACCGGCACGCCCCAGTCGAAGGTGGTCCGTGAGATGGACAGGTCGCGCAGCCCGCCGGAGACGAAGCTGACCACCTCGTTGCGTCGCACATCGGGGCCGATGAACTCGGGATGTGCCTCGTAGTGCGCCAGCAGCTTGTCCTGGTACGCCGAGAGCCTGAAGAAATAGGAATGCTCCTCGGTCCAGTCGACCGGAGTCCCCGTCGCGGTGGCGGTGCGGGTGCCGTCGGGGGCCACCGTGGTCTCCGCGTCGGTGTAGTACGCCTCGTCGCGCACCGAGTACCAGCCGGAGTAGGTGTCCAAATAGATGTCACCGTTATCGGCCATCTTGCGCCAGATGGCCTTCGAGGCCTCGTAGTGATCCGGGTCGGTCGTGCGGATGAACCGGTCGAAGGAGATGTTGAGTGTGCGCTGTAGCGCCTCGAACACATCGGAATTGTGCCGGGCCAGCTGCGCGGTGGGGATTCCGGCCGCGGCGGCCGTCTGCGCCACCTTCAAACCGTGCTCATCGGTGCCCGTGAGATAGCGCACGTCGAAGCCGTCCAGCCGTTTGAAGCGGGCGACGGCGTCGGTCGCGACGTACTCATATGCGTGTCCGATGTGCGGTTCGCCGTTCGGATACGCGATGGCGGTGGTGATGTAGAACGGATCCAATGATTCAGGCATGGTGGGAGCAACTGTATCTATCCAAATAGAATGGATACCTGATGACGCCCGGCAATAACAGGCAGGCCCCACCCGACCGCATTCGTTCCCGCCCACCCGACCCTGAGCCGCTCGCGCCTCTCATTGACGCCCACACCCATTTGGACGCGTGCGGCGCCGTCACGGCAGCGGATGTGCGCGCCATGGTCGACCATGCGGAGTCCGTCGGTGTCGGACGAGTCGTCACGGTCGCCGACGACCTGGACTCGGCCCGGTGGGCGGTCTCGGCGGCGGCCGCCGATCCACGTGTCTATGCCGCGGTGGCGTTGCATCCCACTCGCGCGGGGAACCTCACCGACGAGGCCCGTGCCGAATTGGAGACGTTGGCGGCTCATCCCCGGGTGGTGGCGATCGGGGAGACCGGTCTGGACCTGTATTGGCCGGGTCGTTTGGAGGGGTGCGCGGAGCCGTCGATTCAGCGCGAGGCATTTGCTTGGCATATCGAGCTGGCTAAGCGGACGGGCAAGCCGCTGATGATTCACAACCGTGATGCGGACGCGGACGTCCTCGATGTGCTCAAGGCGGAGGGCGCGCCAGGCTCGGTTATCTTCCACTGCTTCTCGTCGGATGCTGACATGGCGAAAAAATGCATCGCTGAGGGCTGGATTCTGAGCCTGTCAGGGACGGTCAGCTTCAAGAACGCCCGCGCTCTGCAAGAGGCTGCCGCTCTCATTCCCGACGAACAACTGCTGGTAGAGACCGATGCGCCCTATCTGACACCCCACCCGCACCGGGGTGCGCCCAACGAGCCGTACTGCCTGCCGTACACCGTTCGCGCCCTGGCGGAAATAACTGGGCGAACCGCTGACCGGTTAGCGGAAGCCTCGTCTACTACCGCAATCGCGGTGTTCAAGATCGTTGATGAGTTGCCCCCACGCGATGCTTTCGTTACCGTGTCGTGATCAATGAGGATGATTATCAGCCGAATTTCGCCGTGTGAAATCCGGTATCGAGGCTCCGAAACGAACGCAGGAAACCCCTACTCGTGAATGCACTGACGAAGCTCAACGCAACGCGATCGCCCTTGCTACGCGCCCTCGTGGCCGCCCTGCTGGTGGTGATCGGCGCGGGCGGCGGCTACGCCATCGCTGCGCACAAGACGCTGACTCTCAACGTCGACGGAAACGCCATGACGGTCACGACCGTGAAATCGCGGGTGTCCGAGGTCCTCGCAGACTATGGATACGCGCTGTCCGACCGTGACGATGTCGCCCCCGCCAAGCACGATTCGGTGCGTGACGGCGACACCATTGTTCTGAAGCGTTCACGTCCGCTGGACATCTCGGTGGACGGGCAGGACACCCAGCAGGTGTGGACCACCGCCAGCACGGTGAACGACGCGCTGTCGCAGTTGTCGATGACCGATACCGCGCCGACCGCCGCCACCCGCGGCAGCCGCCTCCCGTTGGAGGGCATGTCGCTGGCCGTGGTGAGTGCCAAGACCGTCCAGCTCAACGACGGCGGCGTGATCAGCACCCCGCGTATCGCCGCCCCCACCGTGGGTGCGCTGCTGGAGGCCACGGGTAACCCGCTGCAGCAGTTCGACACCGTCGATCCGGCGCCGAGCACTCCGGTGACCGCGGACATGCCGATCACCGTGACGCGCATCCGCGTCAGCAAGGTGACCGAGCAGGCCCCGCTGGCGCCGACCCCGCAGAAGATCGAAGACCCCGAGATGAACATGAGCCGCTCGGTGGTTCAGGATCCGGGCGCCCCCGGTACCCAGGACATCGTCTACTCGGTGCTGTCGGTCAACGGCCGCGAGACCGGCCGCATGCCGGTGTCCAACAACGTGCTGACCCCGGCGCGCGACTCGGTGCTGCGTGTGGGCGCCAAGCCCGGTACCGAGGTACCGGCCGTCACGCGTGGTTCGGCCTGGGATGCGCTGGCGCAGTGCGAGGCCGGTGGCAACTGGGCCATCAACACCGGCAACGGGTTCTACGGTGGCGTGCAGTTCGACTACGGCACCTGGCTGGCACACGGCGGCGGCAAGTACGCGCCCCGCGCCGACCTCGCGACGCGCGAGGAGCAGATCGCGATCGCGGAGAAGACACTGTCGGCGCAGGGGTGGGGCGCTTGGCCGGTATGCAGCGCGAGAGTTGGTGCCCGCTGACCATCAGGCTGCTCGGCCGTACCGAGATCCGACAACTGGCCAAGGATCTCGATTTCCGACCGACGAAGACGCTGGGCCAGAACTTTGTTCATGACGCCAACACCATTCGCCGGATCGTGTCGGCCTCGGGTGTGGGTAAGGGCGACCACGTCATCGAGGTCGGGCCCGGGCTCGGCTCGCTGACGCTGGGTCTGCTCGATAAGGGCGCCGCGGTGACCGCTGTCGAGGTCGATCCCGTGCTGGCGCGGCGCCTTCCGACCACTATCAAGGAACACTCGCACAGCGAGTTCAACCGATTCTCGGTGATACACCAGGACGTGCTGAACCTCACGCCCGCCGATATTCAGGGCGAGCCGACGGCGATGGTGGCGAACCTCCCGTACAACGTCGCGGTGCCCGCGCTCCTGCGAATCCTGACCGAATTCGACTCGGTGAAAACCATTTTGGTGATGGTTCAGTCCGAGGTCGCCGATCGCCTGACCGCGGAGCCGGGTTCGCGGATCTACGGGGTGCCCAGCGTCAAGGTGCGCTACTTCGGCAAGGTGAAGCGTCTGGGCACGGTGTCGCCGGCGGTGTTCTGGCCGATCCCGCGGGTGTACTCGGGACTGGTACGCATCGATCGCCACGCGGATGCGGCATGGCCCTCCGACGCCGGGTTCCGCAAGGAGCTCTTCGATCTCATCGATATCTCGTTCGCGCAGCGCCGCAAGACATCTCGTAATGCCTTCGCCGAATGGGCGGGCTCGGGTGACGAGTCGGCGCGTCGGCTGCTGGCGGCCAGCATCGACCCCGCGCGCCGCGGCGAGACGCTGGATGTCGCCGATTTCGCGCGGCTGCTGGAACGTTCGGCAATCAGCTAATTCCCGCCCGTCATCTCTCGGCGCTGAGTGGCGGGCTATTTGTCGCCGAGATTGGGCGGGTCGTCCATCATCGGGGTCTCCGCGATGACGGGGTACGCGCCGGTGTAGCCCACCCGCTCCTGCGCGAGCCGCATCACCCGGTCCCGCTGCAGGTACCAGCCGATGATGAGCAGTGGCGTAAAGATCCCGATGGCCACCAGGTTCCAGTAGTTTTCGTAACACATGAGAAGTAGCACGGCGATCAGGAAAACGACCGTGGCGTAGCCGGTGTAGGGAGCACCCGGCATCTGGAACTTGCCGCGCTTCAAGATGCCGTGTCGTGACCACTGATAGAGCCGCAACTGACAGATCACGATGGTGGCCCAGGACGCCAGAATGCCGAGCGCGGCGACATCGAGCGCGGTCTCGAACGCGCGGGCGGGGATGACCATGTTCATGAACACACCCAGGACGGTGAACGAGCCGGTGAGCAGGATGCCCGGATAGGGCACGCCGCCGGAGGACATCCGTGAAAGAAATGACGGCGCACTGCCGTTCATGGACATCGACCGCAAGATGCGCCCGGTGCTGTACAGGCCGGCGTTCAGGCTGGACAGCGCCGCGGTGAGTACCACGAAGTTCATGACGTCGCCGGCGTGGGGAACTCCCACCCTGGCGAAGAAGGTGACGAACGGGCTCTCGCCGGCCTTGTATGTGGTGTATGGCAATAGCAATGCCAGCAGTACGAGCGAGCCCACGTAGAAGATGGCGATGCGGAATACGACGGCATTGATGGCCTTGGGCATCACTTTTTCGGGGTTCTCGGTCTCGCCGGCAGCGGTGCCCACCAGTTCCACTGAGGCATAGGCGAACACCACGCCCGAGGTGATCAGCACCATCGCGAGCAGTCCATTGGGGAACAGGCCACCGTTGTCGGCGATCACGGAGAGGCCCGTGGTAGAGCCGTCGACGGTGAAACGTCCGGCCAGGAAGACGATGCCGAAGATCAGGAAAGCTACCAGGGCAACGACTTTGATCAGTGCTGCCCAGAATTCCATTTCGCCGAAGAGCTTTACGCTGATCATGTTCATGGTCAACACGATGATCAGGGCGATGAGCGCGATGACCCATTGCGGCACCGCCTTGAAGGCTCCCCAGTAGTGCATGTACAGCGCCACCGCGGTCACGTCCACGATCGAGGTAGAGGCCCAGTTGACAAAACACATCCAGCCCGCGACGTATGCGGCCTTCTCTCCGAGGAATTCACGAGCATAGGAGACGAAGGAGCCGGAGGAGGGGCGGTGCAGCACCAGCTCGCCGAGCGCGCGCAGCATGAAGAAGACGAACAGGCCACAGATCGCGTACACCACGAACAGTCCGGGCCCGGCACTGTGTAGGCGGCCGCCGGCGCCCATGAACAGGCCGGTGCCGATGGCGCCGCCGATGCCGATCATTTGGACTTGGCGGTTCTTCAAGCCTTTGTGATACCCCTCGTCCTCACGAGTGAGGGCCGACACATCGTAATTAGCTGGAGACGCCATGGAGCGACGGTACCGGGGATTAGGTCATCGCGTGTGTCAAAAGTGTTATGAACTCCGTACATGTCGGGTAGCGACTTAACGGATCCTTGGACATTGCCTTGGCGACGATGGAATCGAAAGCACGGGGGATGTATTTATGGCGGTATGAGATTGGCCACGGCGCGGCGTTGAGGTGCATATCGGCGAGTTTGAGCATGGTGCGCGCGGTGAACGGAGGTTTGCCATCGAACAGTTCCACCGCGGTGCAGGCCAGCGCATACTGATCGGTGGCGGCCGTCACAGGTTGCCCGCGCAGTACCTCGGGTGCCGCGTAGGGCAGCGATGTCTGCACAACGGGCCGCCGTGGCCCATCGGCATGGGCGAGTTCCTGGGCGATGCCGAAATCGGTGAGTACGGCGCTGCCCGAGCGCGTGCGCATGATGTTGGACGGCTTGACGTCGCAATGTACGACCTGTTCGTCGTGGATGAAGTCCAGGGCTCCGGCGATTTGTTGCAGCAGAGTCAGTTTCAGAGGGATGATCCAACTCTGGTTCGTGCCCACCAGGTCCTTGGCGGAGCCGCCGGTGAGCGCCTCCATGGTCAGCCAATCCTGGCCGCGTTCGAAGACCGTGACGATGCGCGGATGTGAAAACCGTTGGGCCAAATCGAATTCCCGGTGCAGCCGGTCAATGTTCTCCGGGTTCCGATGCCGCAGTTCGAGCACCTTCAGGGCAACCTCAAATCCGTCGTCGACGCGGTGTGCGAGATACACCTGCGCCGTCCCGCCACGGCCCGCGAGGGAACCGACGACATAACCGTGGAACTCTTCACCCGGAACCGGCATGTACCGAGGGTGTCACGAATCGCCCAGCCTGGTGGAGTGGTTCGGTCTAGTACGACGCTCTGGGGAACTCCGTTGTCGCCGGATCCGGTCCCGCGCCGACGGGTGCCGGGGCCGGGGGAGGCGGTGTGGTGTCCGGCTGCGGAGTTCTCGGCGGTGGCAGCGGCCGGGTACGCACATTCAGCGGCCACCAGAACCAGCGACCGAGGATGGTCGCGATGGCCGGCGTCATGAACGATCGCACCACCAGGGTGTCGAACAGCAGACCGAGGCCGATCGTGGTGCCCACCTGACCGATGATGGTCAGGTCGCTGATCGCCATGGCCATCATGGTGAAGGCGAAGACCAGGCCGGCCGAGGTCACCACGCTGCCGGTGCCGCCCATCGCCCGGATCATGCCCGTCTTCAGGCCGCCCGGGAGTTCTTCCTTGAGCCGGGAGACGAGCAGCAGGTTGTAGTCCGAGCCGACGGCCAACAGCACGATGATCGCCATCTGCATGACCATCCAGTGCAGTTCCTTGCCCAGGATGTATTGCCAGATGATGACCGATAGGCCGAATGATGCTCCCAGGGAGAGCAACACGGTTCCGACGATCACCAGCGAGGCCACGAAGCTGCGGGTGATCAACAGCATGATCAAGAAGATCAGGCACAGCGCGGAGATGCCGGCGATCATCAGGTCGTAGCGGGCGCCGTCGGCCATATCGTGGAATGTCGCTGCGGTGCCGCCGAGTTCGATCTTGGCATCTTCGAGCGGCGTACCTTTGACCGCCTCGATGGCCGCTAGCTTGATCGGCTCGATATGCGAAAGACCTTCCGGCGATGTGGGATCGCCGCGGTGGGAGATGATCATGCGCAATGTCTTGCCGTCAGGCGACAGGAACATCTTGAGGCCGCGCTTGAAATCCGGGTTGTCGAAGATCTCCGGCGGTAGATAGAACGAGTCGTCGTTCTTGGCCTTGTCGAATGCCCGGCCCATGGCGGTCGAGTCCTTGCTGGTCTCGTCCTGCAGGTCGTACATGCCGGCCATGGTGCTGTGCATCGTCAGCATCATGTTTTGCATCGACTCCATGAGCGGGATCATGTCGCGCATGTCCTCGACCATCTTGGGCATGATGACGTCCATCTGCTCCATCGAGACGATCATGCCGTCCATGTTCTCGGTGAGTTCGTCGATCTTGTCCAGCACCTCGAAGATCGACCGGAACGCCTGACACACCGGGATGTCGAAGCAGTGCTTCTCCCAATAGAAGTAGTTCTTGATGGGGCGGAACCAGTCGTCGAAGTTCTCGAGACTGTCGCGCATGTCGTGGATGGTGCCTTGCAGGGTGTGCATGTCGACGATCATCTGGTGCATCACGCCGGTGAGCTCGGTCATGTTGGCCAGCATCTTCTTCATGGTGGTTACCATGACGCCCATCTGATCGGCCTGGACCTTCATATCGGCCATGCGATCCTTCATCAGCTTCAGGTTCTGCACCTGGCCGACGCCTTGGGCGCTGATGAGGAACGGGATGGAGCTGTGCTCGATCGGTGTGCCCTGGGGGCGGGTAATCGCTTGCACGCGTGCGATTCCCGGCACGCGGTAGACAGCCTTGGCGAGCTTGTCGATGACCAGGAAGTCCGCGGAGTTCCGCATATCGTGATCGGACTCCAGGATCAGCATTTCCGGATTCATCCGGGCCGGATCGAAGTGCCGGTCGGCGGCTTGGAAGCCCTGATTGGCGGGGATGTCCTTGGGGATGTACTTCTTGTCGTCGTAGCTGGTCTTGTAGCCGGGCAGGGCGGCCAGACCGATGATGGCGATGGCCATCGACGCGGCCAGGATGGGGCCGGGCCAGCGCGTGATGGCGGCGCCGATGCGGCGCCAGGTGCGAATGCGCATGGCGCGCTTGGGTTCGAACAATCCGAACTTGCTGCCGATGGTGATCAGCGAGGGGCCCACGGTGAGGGCGACGGCGACCGCAGTCAGGACCGCGACGGCACAGGGCACACCCAATGTCTGGAAGTACGGCATGCGGGTGAAGCTCAGGCAGTACATGGCGCCCGCGATCGTCGACCCGGTGCCCAAGATGACATGCGCTGTGCCGTGGAACATCTCGTAGTAGGCCGCCTCGCGATCGAGCCCGTTGACTCTCGCCTCCTGATACCGCCCGATCAGGAAGATGGCGTAGTCGGTTCCGGCCGCGATGACCAGGACCACCAGGAGGTTCACCGCGAAGGTGGACAGCCCGATGATGTGGTTGTCGCCCAGCACCGAGATCATTCCGCGTGCGGCGCCCAGCTGGATGCCCACCATGAGCAGCACCATCAGCACGGTGAAGATCGACCGGTAGAAGAACAGCAACATGATGATGATGACGATGAACGTCAGCCCGGTGATCTTGAGCATGCTGCTGTCGCCGGCGTGGCCCATGTCGGCCTGGAGGGCGGCAGCGCCGGTGACGTACACCTTGAGGCCGTCCGGCATGGCCTTGGGATTGCCGTGTTCGTCGGTCGTGAGTTTCTTGACGATGTCGCGGACGGCTTCGATCGATTCGTTGGCAAGCGTCTCGCCCATGTCACCGGAGAGGTTCACCTGGACGTAGGTGGCCTTGCCGTCGGTGCTTTGTGCGCCGGACTCCGTCAGCGGATCGCCCCAGAAATCCTGAACGTGCTGAACGTGTTTGGTGTCGGCACGTAGTTGCGACACCATCTCGTCGTAGAACTTGTGCGCGCCGGGTCCCAGCGGTTGGTCGCCTTCGAGCACGATCATGGTGACGCTGTTGGAGTCGGACTCCTGGAACAGCCGCCCCATGTTCTTCATCGCCTTCATGGAGGGCGCGTCGGAGGGGCTCAGCGAGACGGCGTTTTCCTGGCCCACCTGTTCGAGCTGGGGAGCCGCCAGGGCGAGGATGACGACGAGTGCTACCCAGCCGACGACGATGGGGACCGACAGGCGGCGGATCCATTTGGCCACGAAGGTGGGCTCTCCGTTTGCGTGCGACCCGCTCATGCGGACTTCACAAAGCAGTAGACGTAGGCGCTCACCTCGTTGGTATACCTCTCGTCTTTTTTCTCGTCATTGGCCGTGATGCGGCAACCCAGCCCGTCGGCATTGCGCGTCTGGGCCAAGATGTTGCCCGTCATCGACGGCGCGGTGGTGATGATCTCGATCGACCACGGTAGCGTCGCCCCGTTGATTTGGTGGGGCTCCCCTTCCTTGTCGATGTAGTTGATGTCCGCAATGGTGCCGGGCGGGCCGAAGATCTCGTAGAGGACATGCTTGGGCTTGGAGTTGTTTTTGTCGTCGGTCATGCTGCCGGCGTAGGTGGGCAGCTGATGCGAACCGAAGATGCCGCGAATCCGCCATACCGCGAAGCCCGCGATGACCAGGACCAGGACCATGACCACCGGGATCCACGCCCGCTTCAGAACGCCAAAAATCGCAGGACCCCTTCACCCGTTGCTGTAGATCAGATCGCTTACTGCGGACTAGCTGAACAGCAATGCTTCACCTGCAGGGCATGCTGACCAAAAAACATATGAAGCATTCAATTCTTAACGCATGGCATGTGCGTTATGGGCAACCTACCAGCGGGTTCATGTGCCCGCAAGTCACACGCCGTGCGTTATCTTGGGGGAGATGACATCCCTGAGTTTTCGGCGCGCCCGCTCCGAGGAAAACAAGCGTCAACGTGCGGCGACGATCGTGGAAGCCGCACGTGCCTTGGCGCTGGAGTCGGGTGTCGCGTCGGTCACTCTCACGGGATTGGCCAATCGTGCGGGTGTCCACCACTCCGCCGTGCGCCGTTACTTCAGCTCCCATAAAGAGGTGCTGCTGCGGCTGTCGACCGAGGGCATGGCGGCGCTGGCCGAGTCGGTCTGTGCGGCGCTGGAGGGCTCGCAGGAGCGATCGCCTATCGAGGTCGGCGCCATACTTTCGGGCGCCCTGGTGGATGCGCCACTGTTTTGCGACCTGTTGGGCAGTCACTACGTCCACTTCGAGCATGAGGTGGTGATCGACCACGTCCGCGAGGCCCAGCGGGTGAATCAGGCGGCCGCGATGACCATCGTCGAGGCGATCGAGCGGTCGGCACCGCAGATCGATCGCGAAGGTGCGCTCGACATCGTCATATCGTCCTTCGCGCTCGCGGCGATGTTGTGGCAGTTCGCACATCCCCCGAAGGGGCTCGAACACGACTTCAGTAACGAACCCGGCATTCCCGACGACTGGGACACCGACTTTGGCAGCACCCTCACCCGGCTGCTGACCGCGACGTGCATTGGTGCGGCCAAGTAGCCCTGTCCGCGATTGAGACGGCAGCTATAGCGTGCTGGGCCACCAGATTTTGTTGCCGATGATCGACATTGCCGCCGGAACCAGGACGGTGCGCACGATGGTGATGTCGAGTAGCAGTCCAACGCCGATGGTGAAGCCGATCTGTAGCAGGTTGATCACGCTTCCGCTCATCAGTGCGAACATCGTCAGGGCGAAGACGAGCCCCGCGGTGGTGATCTCGCTCCCGGTGCTGCCGAAGCCGCGGAGAATGCCGCGGACCATGCCGTCGTGCGACTCCTCTCTGATTCGGGCCGCGAACAGCATGCTGTAGTCGGCGCCTACCGCGATCAACGCCATGAACGACACCGGGAAAACCGACCAGTCGACGTCGACTCCGATGATGTGCTGCCAGAACAGGATTGTGATGCCGGCGGCCGCGGCGAACGACAACGTGACCACGGCCACCATGAACAGTGGTGCGAGCAGGCTGCGCAAGAGGACGGCCAGCACCAGGAACACTCCGAGCATGGCTACGACACCATAAGTGGCGAAATCGCGCCACACCTGATCACGCATGTCCGCAGACAGCGATGCCAATCCTGTGCTTGCAAATTGCGCGTTCCGCAGGCTCGTGCCGACGGCGGCCTGGGTGGCGGCCGAGGCAAGCTGATGTGCGGTATTCAATGCCCGATAGCTGTCGGGTTCGACGTCGAATACCACGAGCATCCGGGC
The DNA here is from genome assembly GCF_000069185.1 of Mycobacteroides abscessus ATCC 19977. Taxonomy (NCBI): domain Bacteria; kingdom Bacillati; phylum Actinomycetota; class Actinomycetes; order Mycobacteriales; family Mycobacteriaceae; genus Mycobacteroides; species Mycobacteroides abscessus. Next base: position 1,150,955 of record NC_010397.1, read on the forward strand.
GGTCTTGCCGTCGGGAGAGAACAACAGTTCCTGCCCGGCGACAAACTGTTTGTCGGTGAAGCCTTGTGGCGGTAGATAAAAGCCGGCCCCAGGACCGGCGGAGGTATGCGCGCCGATGTTATTGAGGTAGCCCGAGGCTTCCTCCAGCCCGTTGTTGAGTTCACCGGTGAGACCGGAGATTTGATCGACGCCGCCCTTGACCTGGGCGATGCCGCCGGAGAGTCGCGATACTCCTTGAGCGAGTGTCGCCGCTCCCTGGACCAGTTCGTCCAGCTGTTTGCGAACTTGCGCCGGCGATTGACTTCCGAGTTGCTTGGACAGCGATTGGAGCCGAGCGAGGGCGTCTTTGACCCGAGGCAAAGCCAACCGTGCGCTCTGAATGCCTTCCTGGGGGACGGCCGTCGACGCCAGGAATTGTCGCAGCACCCGGGTAGTGGCGCCGTTGGAGATCGAGTCGAGTTCGTCGAGCTGCGCCCGGGCGTGTGCGCAGATCGGGTTGGTGGTGCATGCCGGAATCGGTTCTGGAGTCAGTGCGGGACCGAGCACCGATCCGAGTGTATTCACCGCATCTGCCGTGAACGCATTGGCGCTCAAGGCTTGTAAGGAACGATCGAGAACGTCCACCAGCCCGGTCAGGTCGGCAAGCGTCTGTGGGATATCGGCCGTGCTGTTTGTCGCGGTCGATAGGGCTTGTCCCGCCGACTCATAGCTGCTGATGATGGTGCGTGCGAGTTCGACGACCTGTCTGGTACCCGCCACCAGTCGTGGCGCGTTGGCCGCCGCAGTATCGGCTCCGCCCTGCAGCTGTGCCAGCCCGGATGCCAGTCGCCCCAGATCGGGGCGGGACTGGGCAATACGCTGCTGTGCTTCCTCCAGGCGTTTGCCGATGACACCGGCCTGATAGCCGGTGGTCGTCTCCGTGAGGGGCTTGCCTGCGGGCCGCGTTATCGATCGGACGTAGGCGATATCGGGCAGCGTGGATATGGCAGTGGCGATGTGCTCGAGGGCTGCCAGGTCGTCGGTGTTGCGCATGTCCGTGGCAGAAGTGACGACCAGGTATTCGGGGGCGGCGTCGTTCACCCCCCAGTGGGCGCGCACCTTTGCGTACCCGGTGGTGCTTTCGGTGTCGTTCAACAGCATCGAACTCTCGCGGAAATTCACGCGGAAAGTGGCGACGACCGAAGCGGCGGCGAGCAAGAAGACTACGCACGCGGCACTGAGCGCCCCGGCATGGCGGATAATCCTCGCGCCTGTGCGTCGCCACCTGAGCTCGTTGAGGTGCCGAGGTTCGGCGTACCCGCGTGTGCCCAGGATCGACAGAATCGCGTACGGCACAGTCAGGGACACGGCGAGTGCCAACACGATGGCGATGGCGATCGGGGGGCCCGCGGCTTTGAACATGCCCAGCTCGGTAAAGGCCATGGCAGACGCCGCTACAGCGATGGTCAATGCGGACGCGGCGAGGATTCCGTTGACCTTGCTGCTTCCGTGACGCAGGGCCTGCGAAACGGAGAGCTTTGCTCGGCGTCCCTCGTGGTAGCTCGCGACGATGAAAATCGCATAGTCGGTGGCGGCGCCGAGTAGTAGTGCTGTCATCAGCGAGATCGTGAAATTCGATACCAGCAGAACTCCATGCTCACCGAGCAGCGATATCACCGGGCGCGCCACGCCGAGGGCGATGCCGATGGTGATCAGCGGCACCATCGCCGTCACCAGCGAGCGGTACACCGCCAACAGCACCAGCGTGATCAGGACTATCGAGACGGCGGTGATCACCAATAGCGAGGAGTCCATCGCGCTGAACATGTCGGCCAATGTCGGTGAGGGCCCGGTGAGATAGATGTCGAGCCCCGGCGGTTTGGGCAGACCGTCAATCATCTGACGGATGCGCACGGTGTTCTCGTGGGCTTTCGTCGTTCCGATGTCGCCGGTGCCGGCGAGGGCGAGGTTGATCGCCTTGCCGTCCGGGCTCAACCCAATATCACGCAGATTTTCGCTGGTGTACGCGTCGAGCATGTACGCGACGTTCTCGGTATCCGCGCGCAGGGCATCAACGAGCTGTCTGTACACCCGCCGATCGCCTTCGTTGATGCCTTGCTCATCTACCAGCACGATGCTGCCGATGGCCGAGGAGGCCGGCACGCCAAAACGTTCCGACATGTACTGAAAGGTGTGTGCAGCTTGGGTGTTGGACGGCATGAAGGGCGCGGAGTGCTTGGCTACCGTCGTTTCGAGCTGGGGTATCCCGAGGTTCAGGATGACGAGGACCGCCAACCAGGAGCCGATGACCAGCCAAGGACGCCGCCACGAGAACCGGCTGACCGTGCGAAGCGCCGGGTGATCACTGTGCGCCATATAAGCCACCTTCGTTGCGACACCCCAGGGGGTAGACCGATCGGTATACGTGGGCAGCATATAGACCGATTGATCTATTGCCAAGCCTGGTGCCGTGCGCGGTGTGCAGATGCCTGAACAGCGGAGCAGGCTCGATGGCGGTCAGCTCAGCTGTTTCTGGAACCAGAAATGTGCGTACTTCTCCTGGTTGAACGCGGCGACTTCGTCATAACCCGCCGACCGGTACATGGCGATCGCCTCGGTGAGTGCCCGATTGGTGTCCAGGCGAATCGTGTGAGCACCGTGATCCACCGCTAGCCGCTCCAGTTCGGCGAGAATTCGCTTTCCGAGTCCCAGGCCGCGGACATGGGGGGCGATCCACACGCGTTTGATTTCGGCCGTATCGGTGTGTGGAGGCAGCTTCAGCCCGGCGCACCCGACAGGCTCCTCGTGCAGGGCGGCGACCAGAAACAGGCCGGCGGGGGCGCAGAGCTCAGCATCACCGGCCGGCAGGGTGAGTGCGGGATCGAATCCGTCCTCAAACCTCGCGGAGATCTCCTCGAAGTAGGCGCGAATGCAATACCGGGCTTCGGGCGTACGGGTATCCATGACGGCGATCTGAACCTGCGAGGCGACGAAGAGCCTCTCGACCTCGGCCATGGCGTCGGCCAGCCGTTGCCGCTGATTCACGCTCAGGGGTTCGAGGATCGAATGCGCCAGGTCATCGGAGCGGCGGTCGAGCTCGGCCAGTTCGGCGCGCCCGGCCGCGGTGAGGCGGGCGGTGCGCACCCGGGTGTCGCCGTCGGCCGCGGTGACCTCGATCAGCCCGGCGCCCTCCAATGCGCGCAGCAGCCTGCTGAGATACCCCGAGTCCAGGCCCAAGCGCGCCCGCAATTCTCGGATATCGCAGCCGCTGTCCCCGATTTCCCACAACACCCGCGATTGCCCGAGTGGGCGGTCCCGGGCGAGGTATTCGCTCTCCAGGACTCCTATCCGCTGTGTGACGGTGCGGTTGAAGCTGCGCAGGCCATCGACCAGGGCATCGGTCATTTCCCTGACTTTAGTCAGAGAAGGCCTCGATGTCTGCGTTGTGTGATGGATGAGCGCCATTCGCGCCGCAGAACGTACCCTCAGGGGCGTGTCCGAGACCGTCTCCGATTGGGTTCCTACCGGCGCGGTGACTGTCCGGGCACCCGGCAAGGTCAATCTGTACCTGGCCGTAGGTGACCTCCGTGACGACGGCTATCACGAGCTGACCACGGTTTTTCACGCCGTTTCGCTGGCCGACGACGTGACCGTGCGGGACGCCGACGTGTTATCGATCGATGTGGTCGGGCAGGGCGAGGGCACGGTGCCCACCGACGAACGCAATCTCGCCTGGCAGGCCGCCGAGCTTTTCGCCGATCACGTGGGCCGCGCCCCCGACGTCTCGATCTTCATTAACAAGGACATCCCCGTCGCGGGCGGTATGGCCGGCGGATCCGCCGATGCCGCTGCGGTGTTGGTGGCGATGAACGAGCTCTGGCATGCCGGTGTGCCGCGCCGGGACCTGCACCACCTGGCCGCTCAACTGGGCAGCGATGTCCCCTTTGCCTTACATGGCGGCACCGCGCTGGGCACTGGCCGGGGTGAGCAGCTGGCGACCGTATTGGCGCGCAATGTCTTTCATTGGGTGTTCGCCTTCGCCGACGGGGGACTGGCGACGCCTCAGGTCTTCAAGGAGATCGACCGGTTGCGTGAGAACGGCGATCCGCCGCGGCTCGCCGAGGCGGATGAGCTTTTGGGTGCGCTCGCCGCCGGGGACGCGCGCCGGCTGGCGCCGCTGCTCGGTAACGAATTGCAGGCCGCGGCGGTCAGCCTGAACCCCGAATTGCGGCGCACGCTGCGGGCAGGGGAGTCGGCCGGCGCCCTGGCTGGAATCGTCTCCGGATCGGGCCCCACCTGTGCGTTCTTGTGCACCTCGGCCGACGATGCGGTGCAGGTGAGTGCGGAGCTGGCGGGCGCGGGGGTGTGCCGCACCGTGCGGGTGGCCAGCGGACCCGTGCACGGCGCACAGGTCATCCAGGGCCGCAGTGACGGCTGACCCGACACGCCCGCGACCGCGACACGCCGAATACCAAGATCACGGTGGGTTTGGCCGATGATTAAGAAAAGCCTAAGATGCTAGCGGATTGTTAGAAGGCATCCGGACTGTCACCTGAACGATACGAATCCGCTGCTACAGGCTCCGCGCGCGCCTACCGCACGTCGCGGCCTAGGTGGCGGACCATCCGATAAGGAAGCGTGACTCGCCCAGCAGGCCTAGGCCAGGAGGAACTGTGAGCAGGTTTACCGACGAGCTGTACGCCAACGCGCTGTCAAGCAGCAAGGGCATGGTCACCGGCGAACCCGATACTCCGGTCCGGCATACCTGGAAGCAGGTCCACGAGCGCGCCAAGCAAGTTGCGGGTGGACTCGCTGGAGCTGGGCTTGGCCCTGACGATGCCATCGGCATGTTGGTCGGCATGCCCGTGGAGATCGCTCCGGCGATCCAGGCCGTGTGGATGCGCGGTGCCTCGCTGACAATGCTGCACCAGCCGACCCCGCGTACCGACCTCGCCGTATGGGCCGAGGACACCCTCAAGGTCGTCGACATGATCGGCGCCAAGGCCGTCATCGTGTCCGCTCCGTTCGACGCCGCCGCTCCGGTTCTGGAGGAGAAGGGCGTCATCGTCGTGCACATCAAGGATCTGTGGGACGCCGACCCGATCGAACCCCTCGAGGCCGATGAGGACTCCGTCGCCCTCATGCAGCTGACGTCCGGCTCGACCGGATCTCCCAAGGCCGTCAAAATCACCCACCGCAACCTGTACGCCAACGCGCACGGCATGTACGTCGCCTCCAAGTACAAGCCCGAAATCGACGTCATGGTCAGCTGGCTGCCGCTATTCCACGATATGGGCATGGTCGGCTTCCTGACGGTGCCCATGTTCTTCGGCGCCGAGCTCGTGAAGATCACCCCGATGGACTTCATGCGCGATGTTTTGTTGTGGGGCAGGCTGATCGACAAGTACAAGGGCACCATGACGGCCGCTCCGAACTTCGCGTACTCGTTGTTCGCCAAGCGGCTGCGCAACCAGGCCAAGCCGGGCGACTTCGACCTCTCGACGCTGCGGTTCGTGCTTTCCGGTGCCGAGCCGGTGGACCCCGCCGTGGTCGAGGACCTATGTGATGCTGGAAAGCCGTTCGGCTTCAAGCCTTCTGCGATGGTGCCCGCCTACGGCATGGCGGAAACCGCGCTGGCCGTGTCCTTCTCGGAGGTCGAGGCCTCCGGTCTGGTTGTCGACGAGGTCGACGCCGATCTGCTGGCCGCCCTGCGGCGAGCCGTTCCCGCCACCCGTGGCAACCTGCGCCATTTGGCCACGCTGGGCCCCCTGCTGCCCGGTATCGAGGCACGGGTTGTCGACGAGGACCTGAACGTGCTGCCTGCGCGCGGCGTCGGTGTCATCGAACTGCGTGGCGAGTCGGTGACTCCCGGTTATGTGACCATGGGCGGATTTTTGGCCGCGCAGGACGAAAACGGTTGGTACAACACCGGCGACCTCGGCTACCTGACCGAGAAGGGCCACGTTGTGGTGTGCGGTCGCGTCAAGGACGTCATCATCATGGCGGGCCGCAACATCTACCCGACCGATATCGAGCGTGCCGCAGGCCGCGTCGACGGGGTGCGCCCCGGCTGCGCCGTCGCCGTGCGGTTGGAGGCCGGTGTGGACCCCAAGAACCAGCGCGAGACCTTCGCGGTTGTGGTGGAGTCCAACGCCTTCGAGAATCCGGACGAGGTGCGGCGGATCGAGCAGCAGGTTGCCCACGAGGTGGTCGCCGAGGTAGACGTACGGCCCCGCAACGTGGTGGTGCTCGGCCCGGGCAGCATCCCCAAGACCCCGTCGGGCAAGCTGCGCCGCTCGACGTCGGTGGCGCTCGTCATCTAGGGCCTACCGCAAGGCGTCGAACGACCAACGCCGAACGTAACGCCACGCACTGAATCGACGCAGATCGTATGTGTGCGGTTACATTCGCGCAGCGACATCACTCGAACGGCACAGGAGGCATCCTGACCACCTGTGCGGCGTAGCTGAGCCCGGCGCCATAGCCGATGAGCAGCGCCAGATCGCCCGGCTTGGCGGCGCCGGTGGACAGCAGTGTCTCCATGGCCAACGGCACCGATGCCGCCGAGGTGTTGCCGGTGTGCTCGATGTCATTGGCAATGACCGCATCCGCGCGCAGGTGCAGATTCTTGGCCAGCAGCTCGTTGATCCGGGTGTTGGCCTGATGCGGTACGAAGACATCGATCTGCTCGGGCCCCACCTTCGCGGCTTCCATGGCTCGCTGTCCGACCTTACCCATTTCGAATGCGGCCCAACGGAATACCGACGTACCCTCGATACGTAAGTAGGGGCGCGGGCCCTCCGGATCGGGTGCCGCCGCGAAGTCCATCCAGTCGATGTCCTGCCGAATGGCGTTGGATTGGCTGCCGTCGCTACCCCACACGGTGGGGCCGATACCTTGTTCGGCGGTCTCGCCGACGACAACCGCGCCGGCCCCGTCGCCGAAGATGAAACAGTTGCCGCGATCGGTCATATCCAGTGCGGGGGAGAGTTTTTCCGAGCCGATCACCAGCACCTTGCTGGCGCTGCCGCCCCGGATCATGTCGCCCGCCACGCCCACGGCGTATCCGAATCCGGCGCAGCCGGCCGACAGGTCGAAGGCGGGGACACCTTGGGCGCCCAGCGCGGTGGCCACGGCCGGGGCCGAGGCCGGCGTCTGCAGGTAGTGCGTGCTGGTGGCGACGATCACCGCGTCGATCTCGGCACCGGTCAGCAAGGCATTGGCGATCGCCTTGCGCCCGGCCTCGATGGCCAGCGTCTGAGCGGTTTCCTCATCGGCGGCGAACCGCCGGGTTTTGATGCCGGTGCGGGTGTAGATCCACTCGTCCGAAGACTCGATGCGCTCGCAGATCTCGTCGTTGGTGACCACGCGCTCGGGTCGGTACGCCCCCAGGCTGAGTAGGCCGATCTTGTTGATGCCGGTGATCTCCGCGATATCGGTCATGAGGAGACCATAGCGGGCACATCCAGGGATCTAACCCCAGGCATGCACCTGATTCTGTGCTGCCTCCAGACCGAGGCGAATCAGCAGCTCGGCGGCGTCTGCGCCCTGCTCGCACAGCAGCGGAACCTGATCGGTCTCCGCCTTGGCAAAGTTCTCCAGCACAAAGGCCGCCGGGTCCTTACGGCCGGGCGGGCGTCCGACGCCCAGCCGAACCCGTAGATAGTCCTTGGTGCCCAGCGACTGCGATACCGAGCGCAGCCCGTTGTGGCCGCCCTCGCCGCCGCCGAGCTTGAGTCGCACGGTGCCGAAATCCAGATCCAGCTCGTCGTGCATGACGATGACGTTCGCCGGCGGTACCGAAAAGAACTTGGCCAGCGCGGCGACCTGCGGGCCGGAGGTATTCATGAACGTGCGCGGCTTGGCCAGATTTACGGCCCGGCCGCCGAGGCGAATCGTTGTCGCCTCGGCGCCGGACTTCTTGTGCGGCTTGAAGGTTGCGCCGTCTTTGGCCGCCAACAGATCGGCGACCATGAATCCGAGATTGTGCCGTGTCTTGGCGTAGTTCGGCCCGGGATTGCCCAGGCCGACCACGAGCACGGCGTCGTCGGATAAAACCGGCACGGAGTGCTCCGCCTACTCTTCGGTGGAGCCCTCGGCGGCCTCGTCGGCGGGAGCCTCGGCACCCTCCTCGCCGGCGCCCTCGGACTCGAGGTCGGCTGCTGTCGGCGCGGTGACGACGTTGACGACGAGGGTCTCCGGGTCGGAGATCAGCGTGACGCCCTTGGGCAGTTCGATCGAACCGGCCGTGATCTGGGTACCGGCCTCGAGGCCCTCGACCGACACAGTGAGGCCTTCGGGGATCGACAGCGCCTCGGCCTCGATCTCCAGGGTGTTGGCGTCCTGAGTCACCAGGGTGCCGCTGGCGGCGTCGCCCTCGATGTGGACGGTGACCTCGACGGTGACCTTCTCGCCCTTGCGCACGACGAGCAGGTCGGCGTGTACCAGGTTGCGGCGGATCGGGTGGATCTCGATGGTCTTGGTGAGGGCCAGCTGCTCGCGTCCCTCGATGTTCAGGGTCAGGATCGCGTTGGTGCCCGAGTGGCGCAGTACGGCCGCGAAGTCGTGGGCGGGCAAGTTCAGGTGCTCGGGGGTGGTGCCGTGGCCGTAGAGAACGGCGGGAACCTGGCCGTCGCGGCGAGCGCGGCGGGAGGCGCCCTTGCCGGTGTCCGTGCGGACGGTCACATCGAGGTTGTTGCTGGTGGGGGTGTTCTTCTTGGACATTCGGTCAACTCCTTGCGGTCTCGTGAGGCACGGCGCAGGGAGGACATCGCAGGCATTCCAGAGGAAATCCATGATCCCGTCGATAACGGTGGGAGACCCACCCTCGCCGTGACAGCCTGCTCAGGGTAGCCGAGCGTGAACGCAAAAGGCCAATCAGCGCTGGTTAAAGCGGGAAAGAAACCCCGGTGAGCTGCTCGGACAGCCGCCAGAGGCCCTTGGCGGTCTCGGTGTCCTGCGCCCGACCGCTGCGGCCCACCCTCGTGGGGTAACCCTTGGCCTCGAACGGCCCGTCGGGCCCGATGTATGTGTCTCCCGGCAGGTCTTGGGAGGCGGCGTACAGCGTCGGGAGGGCGCCGTGCGCGGCATTCTGGGCGAAGAGGTTGCCGGTCTTCAACGCCAGTTCGAAGATCGGGTTCCCGCTGTGCGACTGCAGCTCGGTGGCGGCGACTCCGGGATGGACTGTCAGTGCGCGTACCGGTGATCCGGCTGCGCTCAGGCGGCGCTGTAACTCCTTGGTGAACAGCAGATTGGCCAGCTTCGAGGCGCCGTAGGCGCCCGCGCGGGTGTATCGGCGGCGCTCGTAGTTGAGGTCGGTCAGGTCGATTTTCCCGGCACGATGCGCGACGGACGACACCGCGATCACCCGGTCGGTGAGCTTGGGCAGTAGCAGGTTGGTGAGCGCGAACGCGCCGAGATGGTTTGTCCCGATTTGGCTTTCGAAGCCATCGACAGTTTTCGCCGGTGGCACCATCATGATGCCCGCGTTGTTCACCAGGATGTCGGCGCCCTCCACGGTGTCGGCGAAGGCGCGCACCGAAGCCAGATCTGCCACGTCGACCTGACGCACCTCGGTGCTTCCCTTGATCGAAGCCTGGGCGGCGTTGCCCTTCTCGGTGTTGCGCACCGCCATGATGACGTGCGCGCCCACACGTGCGAGCTCGCGCGCGGTCTCCAAGCCGAGTCCGCTATTGGCTCCGGTGATGATGACGGTGCGGCCCTCGAATGAGGGCAGCTTGGCGGCACTCCATGTGGCAGTTGACTTACTCACGGGAGCTGACCCTAACGGTCGGGGCCATCACCGTCGAGAGGCTGAGCGGCTTCAGCGCTTCGTGATCTTCAGGCCGCCGGTGAGCGCGGCGACATCCTGGGACAGCGCCGCGGACTGGGCCTCGGTGGTCGTCACGGTGAACTGCACCAGGTAGTGCAGCGGCCCATCGGGCACGATCACGTCCCGGTTCCAGGCGTGCACCCGCACACCCTGGTTCTCGTAGGTGCCTTCGATGGCAGCCGATGGGTATCCCTGGTAGTCGTCGAGGGACGAGGCGATCTTCTGAAAGTTCTGGGTGTTCTGCGCGTCGGCGAATCCATGTTCGGAGATGACCTTGCGGGCATCCAAGGGGCCGCCCAGTTTGATGAGATAGACCACCGCGCTGGGCGTTCGGCCCTGATCGGCACCGCTGGGCTTGTCGGCGATCAGATAGGCGGGGTCGAGTGCGCCCAGATTCTCCCAGCCCTGGGGTAGTGGTACGTCGACCCGCACATTAGCCGGGCTCTCCGGTGACACCGGGGTGACCGTGACGCCGACGCTGTGCAGGTACTCGTTCATCGACGCGGGCTTGGCGGGAGGTGCCGCCGATTCTGGCGTGCTGCTTGCGGAACCGGTGGGTTGCCCGGGGTTGTGACTCCCGCATCCGATCATCGCGAATGCGGCCACCGCTGCGGCCGCCAGCGCGGCGCTACGCATTCTGGCCGAGAAGTGCTGTCACCGAATCGTTCTCGAAGACCTCGCAGATGGTGCCGACCCTCGGTAGCACGCGGGGACCCCCTGCCGGCTGGACGGGCGGTGGTCCTTGCAGCGCTTTGGTCACGGAACCGACCCTATGGGTTGTCACGCCCGTTCGCCAGAATCGGTCGAACGACCCGCCGACGCTGGTGGGCAATTGGCGCAATGGTTTTGGATGTTGAAAAGCACACAGATTTTCATGTTCACATCCATGGAAACCCCTGTACCTTTACTGAATGCTACTTGTGAAACTTTCAAGAACACGAGCGGTTGCGCATCGTTTCTTGCCGGCGCTTGGTCTCGTCGTCTTCGGTGCTGTCGGACTGGGTTCCGCGGAGGCGACGGCGGTTGCCGATCCGCTTGCCCCCGCTGCCGTGATCTCGGATGCGCCCGTCAATCCGGGTGATCCCGGCGATGACGGTCCCGACTCGGATATCTCCGGTCCCGAGGACACCGATACCGACAATGTCGCACCACCGGCCCCCGCCAGCGGCACCGGGGCCGAATGCGAGAACGCGGGTACGGCGTGCGGCGGAGATGAGAGTGGAACCGTCCTGACGTCGGACAACGACGAGGTCTAAGCTCGATCGGTTCGGGGCAGGGCTAGGCGTTTCCGTCGAAAAGCCCTGTCACCGAACCGTTCTCGAAGACCTCGCGGATGGTGCTGGCCAGCAGCGGTGCGATCGACAGCACGGTCAGCTGCGGGAACCGCTTCTCCTCGCCGATCGGCAGGGTGTTGGTGACCAGCACTTCACGGGCGCCGCAGTTGGCCAGACGCTCGGCGGCGGGGTCGGAGAGCACGCCGTGAGTGGCGGCGATCACCACGTCCTTGGCGCCCGCCTCGTGCAGCAGGCCGACCGCACCGGCGATGGTGCCGCCGGTATCGATCATGTCGTCGGTGATGACACAGGTCTTGCCGGTCACGTCGCCAACGACGCGATTGGCCTTGACCTGATTGGGCACTCGCGGATCACGGGTCTTGTGGATGAAGGCCAGCGGCACCCCACCAAGGGAGTCGGCCCACTTCTCGGCAACGCGCACGCGGCCGGAGTCGGGGGATACCACCACGACATCTTCACCATTGCTCACGTAGTGCTCGGCGATGTAGCCGCACAGCAGTGACTGGGCGCGCATGTGGTCCACCGGTCCGTCGAAGAAGCCCTGGATCTGGTCGGTGTGCAGGTCGACGGTGACGATGCGGTCGGCGCCGGCGGTCTTGTACAGGTCGGCCACCAGGCGGGCCGAGATGGGCTCGCGACCGCGGTGCTTCTTGTCCTGGCGGGCATAGGGGTAGAACGGCAGGATCGCGGTGATGCGCTTGGCGCTGCCCCGCTTGAGGGCGTCGATCATGATGAGCTGTTCCATCAGCCAGGTGTTCAGCGGCGCCGGGTGCGATTGCAGGACGAACGCGTCGCAGCCGCGCACCGATTCCTCGAACCGCACGAAGATCTCGCCGTTGGCGAAATCGCGAGCGGTTTGCGCGGTCACCTGCACGTCGAGTTCCTTGGCGACCTGTTCGGCCAACTCGGGGTGTGCACGACCCGAGAACAGCATCAGATTCTTGCGGTTGTCCGTCCAGTCGGTGCTCACGGCGCAGCTAGTCCTCTTGGTTTGGGTCGTATCGTGGGCTTTGAATCGGGCGGATCGGGTACCGCCCGTCGGGGTAATGGTACGGACCTTTCCCGGAAGACCGGGAGGGGGTTGCCGGAATTTGAACGCGAGATGTCCAACCTGGGTTCCCGACGGTCAGGAACCCTTGGATGCTTCCTCGGCGGCCTTGGCCGCGTCCGAGCCCGGACGCTTCTGCGCCACCCAGCCTTCGATGTTGCGCTGGCGTCCGGCGGACACCGCCAGCGCGCCCGGCGGCACATCCTCGCGGATGACGGTCCCGGCGCCGGTGTAGGCGCCGTCGCCCACGGTGACCGGTGCCACGAACATGGTGTCCGAGCCGGTTTTCACGTGCGAGCCAATCACGGTGCGCCGCTTGGTCTCTCCGTCGTAGTTGACGAAGACGCTGGAGGCGCCGATGTTGCTGTGTTCGCCGATGTCGGCATCGCCCACGTACGTCAGATGCGGCACCTTGGTGCCCCGGCCCACCGTTGAGTTCTTCACCTCGACGAAGGCGCCGAGCTTGGCGCTTTCGCCGGTGACGGTGCCGGGCCGCAGATAGGTGAACGGTCCGATGACCGATCGTGCACCGATGGTGGAACCTTGACCGTGGGTGCGGATCACCGTCGCCGAGTCGCCGACGGTGACATCGATGAGGGTGGTGTCCGGGCCGATGTGGCAGTGGCCGCCGATCACGGTGGCCGAGTGCAGCTGGGTGCCGGGGGCGATGGTCGCGTCCTGGCCGATGTGGACGTCGACGTCGATCCAGGTGCTCGATGGGTCGATGATGGTGACGCCGTTGCGCTGATGGTGGCGGATGATCCGCCGGTTCAGTTCGGCACCGAGCTCGGAGAGCTGCACGCGATCGTTTACCCCGGCCACGAGTGCGCTGTCGTCAACATGATTGGCGTGCACCACTTTTCCGCTCTCGCGGATGATGGATACGGCATCGGTGAGGTAGAGCTCGTGCTGTGCGTTGTTTGAGCGCAGCCGCGAGAGGGCCGCGTGCAACGGCTCGATGTCGAAGGCGTACACCCCGGCGTTGACCTCGCCGATGGCGCGCTGACTCTCAGTGGCATCGGTCTGTTCGACGATCGCGATAACCTCGCGGTCCTGGGTGCGCAGGATGCGTCCGTAGCCGGTGGGATCGGTCAGTGTGGTGGTCAGCAGAGTGGCGGCGGCGGGCTCGCTGGTGTGGCTGCCGATCAGACCGGCCAGGGTGCCCCCGTCGAGCAGCGGGATGTCGCCCGAGGTGACGACGACGGTGCCCGCGAAACCCGCGGGCAGCGCCTGCAGGCCGCAGGCCACCGCATGTCCGGTGCCCAATTGCTGTTCCTGGACCGCGATCTCGATTCGCCTGCCGAGGGACTCGGCGAGGATGTCGACGGCGGTGGCGATCCGCTCGCGTTCGTGCCCCAGCACGATCACCAGATGCTCGGGATTCACGCTGGCTGCCGCGTATACGGCGTGTGCCAGCATGGAGCGGCCCCCGAGGGTATGCAGCACCTTGGGGATATCCGAGCACATGCGCGTGCCGGCGCCCGCGGCCAGCACGATTACGGCGGTCCCAGCGGTATTGCCTGGCATTTCCTACTCCCTACTGCTCCGTCGCCAGGACTCGAACCTGAACTATCTGAACCAAAATCAGAGGTGCTGCCGATTACACCACGACGGACTGTTACAGAATGAAGACTGTAGTCGACCACGGAGCAAGGCTTGTCCGGGCGACTCGGCAGGCTGGCGCGAGGCGCGTCGTAGGAAAGTGATGGCAGATGGCGGTACCTAGTAGGCCGGATGTCCCCGGGCGGACTCCGCGGGTCCGGATGGCTGGCTCCGAGCGTCGCCGTCAGCTGATCGATGTGGCACGGTCGCTCTTCGCCGAACGCGGGTATGAGGCAACCTCCATCGAGGAGATCGCTCAGCGCGCGGGGGTGTCCAAGCCGGTTGTGTACGAACATTTCGGCGGCAAGGAGGGGCTTTACGCCGTTGTGGTGGATCGCGAGATGTCGGTGTTGTTGGACGGCATCACCTCGTCGTTGACGAGTTATCGCTCGCGGGTCCGGCTCGAGCAGGTGGCGTTGGCGCTGCTGAGCTACATCGAAGAGCGCACCGACGGCTTCCGGATTCTGATTCGGGATTCGCCGCCCGGGGTCAGCTCGGGTACCTATTCGAGTCTGCTCAACGATGCGGTCAGCCAGGTGTCGAGCATCCTTGCGGGCGACTTCCAGCGCCGCGGTCTGGACGCCGAGATGGCGCCGCTGTACGCGCAGGCTCTCGTCGGGCAGGTGTCGATGACGGCCCAATGGTGGCTCGATGCCCGCGAGCCCAAAAAGGAAGTCGTTGCGGCCCATATCGTCAACCTGTGCTGGCATGGGTTGAAGCACCTGGAAGCCGATCCGCAGCTGCACGAGGAATGACGCCCCGCGCAGGAACATCTGCGCACTGCGGACCGTTCGACTTAACGGATGGTTCGTAAAGGTGGTGGTCGGTTGTGACCGGGTCTCGAGTGTTTGTTGGTGTGGCCGCTGTGCTGGCGCTCGGTGTCCTCGGCGCACCTCCCGCGGCGGCCGACAACTGCAGCGGACCGCTTACCGCGCGGGTGTGTGTGAAGCCGGGCAACGCCGAATTGCATTCCACGCCGAATCGGCAGTTCATCCCGGATGTGCCGCAAGCGTCGCCGTGGCTGGTGGTCGGCGGCACCGGCTCGGGCATCTGGCTTCCGTGACCGGACGCGCTGTCAACCCGAACCAGCGCGTGACATGCGTCGATCACCTAGAATTTAAGTTGTTGGGGTTGACCACAAGGTGAGGTGTTTGTCATGACGTCAGTAGTTGTGCGATGGGCTGTGGTTGGTGCCGCAGCAGCCGCGCTGGGCGCGTTGCCCGTGTCGCTGGCGCCGGTCGCCGGGGCGGAACCGCAGTGTGCCGACCCGGCCATGTGCCAGTCGGAGCCGGCCAACCCCGAGGATTGCAACGGTGGACCCGACGACATGGTGTGCACCCGTGCGGGGGACGCGGAACTGCATTCCTCGCCCAACCCCGCGGACATTCCCGAGGTGCCGCAAGCCGAGCAGCCGCCCTGGGTGGTTTTCGGTAATCCCGGCATGGGGCACTAGTCCCTCGTCGCCTGGCGTAACACCCCAGGTAGTTGCTTTCAGATCCTAATGAGTCTAATTTTGACTTGTTAGGAAATCTAAGCAGTTAAGGGGTGTTGTGCCATGCCTGGCCTTCGGTACGCCATGGCGGTGGTGACAGCGGGTCTGCTGGCGGCGG
Source organism: Mycobacteroides abscessus ATCC 19977 (assembly GCF_000069185.1). Lineage (NCBI taxonomy): Bacteria > Bacillati > Actinomycetota > Actinomycetes > Mycobacteriales > Mycobacteriaceae > Mycobacteroides > Mycobacteroides abscessus. The sequence continues at coordinate 1,166,321 of NC_010397.1, forward strand.
TTCCGGTTGTCCTTGATACGGGGGATGTGGGGGTTTCGGCGGCGCCTGCTCATGGCGGGCACGGTCATTGCGTGCAGCCTCGGACCGGTTCTGAGGTGTGTGTGACGCCGGGCGACGCGGAGCTGCGGTCCTGGCCCGATCCGGCCGATCTCCCAACCCCTCCCGACGTTCCGGTGCGCCCCGACAACTTGTGAGCCGGCTTGGCCGAAAAGCTGTGAACTCGCTGTGTGCCGTGCGCAAAGCGCCTAAAATCATGCCCCTGGGGCTGATTGATAGGCGAGGTGTTGGTCATGACGTCAACAGTGCCGAGGTGGGTGATCAGCGCCGCGTCCGCGGCCGCTCTGGTCGCGATGCCCGTCGTCCTGATTCCGGTGGCAGGAGCCGAGCAGCCGTGCGCGGATCCGGCCATGTGCCAGGCCCCGCCGACGCCGGCGCCGGTCCACGAGGATGCCGAACTGCACTCCAAACCCGATCCCAATGTCATACCGCAGGTGCCCCAGAGCGGGATGCCGCCGTGGCAGGCGATCAACGCTCCCGGCGAGGCGCGGAATCATCCCTGAACGCGAAGCGGGCTCGTGCAACGGTCCGTTGAGTGCCGCTGTGAATTCGCTGGGAAGTGGTGCCAGGCCACACAATCGGGCTTATCGTCGGCTCATGATGTTCGTCCTGATGCGCCGCGCCGCATTGCTGGTTGCTGTCGGCGTCACCGTCGGTACGCCGCTGGCACTTGGCGTGTCGCACGCGGATCCACCCTGTGCACCGGGTGCGGCCGCGTGTGCGTTGCCCACCGCGGTGGTGCCGCCGGCCGGAGCGCACGAGAAGTGCAGTGCGCCCAAACCGGGTGAGCAGGTCTGCTCCGAGCCCGGGGACGCCGAACTGCACTCCACCCCGACAGCCCACATTCCGGCGCCGCCGCTGACGGTCGCGCCGACCAAGGGCGGTGCCGCGCTCTAGACGGATGCGTGCGGTGGCTTCTACGGTGGGGTAATGCGCTTGTCGCTGACGCGCGCCGCGGTGTCGGTAGCGGTGACGGGCCTCGTGGTCGGAGGTTCGGTGGTGATCGGTGCCTCATACGCCGATCCGTGTGCACCGGGTGCGGCTACCTGCTCGTTGCCGACGACGTCGGAGGCGCCGCCGACGAGCGGCCGTCCTGCCTGCCGGGAACCCGCTCCCGGTCAGCAGGAGTGCTCGAAACCGGGAAATGCCGAGATCCACTCGACTCCCGATCCCGAGCATGAGGCCACACCGCCGCTGACGGTAGAACAGACCAAACCCATGCCCACCGCTCACTGGCCCTAGCGCGCGCCGCGGTCCCGCGAGAGCAGATCGGCAATCGTCTCGCGGCGTACCAGCTCGCGCACGCGTCCATCGCGTACGGCGACCACGGGCGGACGCCCGACCAGGTTGTAGGACGAGGCCATGCTGTGGTGGTACGCGCCGGTGCAGGCGACGGCAAGAACGTCGCCGGGGCGCACATCGGAGGGCAGACTGACATCCCGGGCGATCTCATCGCCGGATTCGCAGTGCCGCCCGGCCACCGTCACCAGCTGTGGCGGGGCGGACGGGTGGCGGTTGGCCAGCGCGACACTGTATTTCGCGCTATACAGGGAAACGCGGGGGTTGTCACTCATGCCACCGTCGACGGCGACGAAGGTGCGGCCACCGGGCTGGGTCTTGACCGATACCACCCGGTAGAGCGTGACGCCCGCGCGTGCGGAGATCGCGCGGCCGGGCTCGACGACCACACGCGGGCGCGGGAAGCGCTCGGCCGCGCAGGCGGCGTCCAGGGCGTCGTCGATGAAGTCGCGCAGCTCGGCGAGATCGAGTTCGGGGTCGCCCGAACGGTAGGGAACGCCGTGGCCGCCACCGATATTGAGCTCACCCAGGATCACGCCGTGCCTGGCCCGGATGTCGGCCATCGCCGCGATCATGCGGCGGATGGTCTCGCCGTACAGCGCACAGTCGGTGACCTGCGAGCCGATGTGGCAGTGCAGGCCCACCAGGTTCAGCAAGGGCTGATCCAGCACGCGGCGGGCAGCTTCGATGGCGTGGCCCTCATGCAGCGGGAAGCCGAACTTCTGATCCGTGACCCCCGTCGTCACCGCCGCATGTCCGTGGATGTCGATATCGGGGGTGACCCGCACCAGCACGCGCTGGCGCTTCGCGAGGCGGGTCGCCAGGAACATGATCTCGGTGTAGGAATCCACCACGATCCGGCCCACGCCCACGGCAGCCGCGTCACTGAGTTCATCGGGGGTCTTGGCATTGCCGTGCATGATGATTCGTTCCGGATCGAAACCGCCCGCGAGGGCGGTGGCCAGCTCGCCGGAGGAGCAGACATCCAGTGACAGGCCCTCTTGTGCCACCCAGCGCGCGATATCGGCCGTCAGCAGCGCCTTGCCGGCGTATGCGACCTCGATCTCGCGCAGGGTGCTGCGGTAGCGGCGGGCGCGATGACGGAAATCCTCCTCGTCGAGCACGTACGCGGGGGTGCGGAATTGGTCGGCGATCTCCGAGAGCGCCGTCTCTCCGACGCACATCCGGCCCTGCTCATCCAGGTGTGTGGTGACCGGCCACACGGCCGGGTCGACGCGTGGGCGAGCCACATTGTGTAAGGACGGCAGGAGGTCCAGAAGTGTCATGCATCCACCGTGCTCTCGTGGCGACCTGGTGCGGAGTTTCTTGACGTGGCCTTGACGGCGATGGGCCCGATTTTGTCGGGATCTGGGCGCCGTAGCCCTATGCGCCGACACGCCGTGTTTGGCGGCGCCGACTCGCAAAATGCATCAAAAACCGTAGTCTCGACGGCTCGAGCCCGCCCAGCAGCCGGCCCGGTGGCTGCCGATAGAATGGGTGCACCATGACTGCGACTACCCCGCCTCTCGCCGGGGTGATCCGGACAGCCTTGCGGGATCCCGCATTCGATGTTCTTGCTCCGGCTATCGCCGCCAAGACCGGCCTCGATCTGACCGCTCCGACATGTGCACGCGCATTTGTCGTGACGGGTATGGCCGATGCGAGCGATGCGCCCGTCTTGGTTGTGACGGCCACCACCCGCGAGGCGCAAGATCTCACCGCCGAGCTACGCGACGTGTACGGCGACGCGGTGACGCTGCTGCCGTCCTGGGAGACGCTCCCGCATGAGCGATTGTCACCCGGGGTGGACACGGTGGGCGCGCGGCTGCAGGTGCTGCACCGGTTGGCCCATCCGGAGGATTCGCGTATGGGGGTACCGCTGCGCGTGGTGATCACCACCGTGCGCTCGCTGCTACAGCCGATGTCTCCCGAGCTGTTCGACCTGGAGCCGGTGGAGCTGGCCGTCGGGGCCGAGCTGGAGTTCGACGGGGTGATCGCGCGTTTGGTCGAGCTCGCGTACACGCGGGTGGATATGGTGGCTGGCCGCGGTGAGTTCGCGGTGCGCGGTGGCATTCTCGACGTGTTCAGTCCCACTGCCGACCATCCGGTGCGCGTCGAGTTCTGGGGCGACGAGGTCAGCGAGATGCGCTATTTCTCCGTCGCCGACCAGCGTTCGATCCCGGAGCTGCAGGTCGACTCCGTGCTCGCTATGCCCTGTCGCGAACTGCTCCTCACCGACCAGGTGCGGGCCCGGGCGGCCGAGCTGGCCTCCGCCGCCGGAGTTTCCGGTAGCGAGGAGGGGCACCGGCTCGGCGCCGGGGTGGGGGAGATGCTCGCCAAACTGGCAGACGGAATCTGTGTCGACGGGATGGAATCGCTTCTGCCCGTGCTGCATTCGGGTAAGCTCACTATGCTGGTCGACCATCTGCCAGACCATGCGCCAGTTCTGGTCTGTGACCCCGAGAAGGTTCGGACGCGCGCGGCGGACCTGGAACGCACCGGCCGGGAGTTCCTGGAGGCGTCGTGGTCGGTTGCCGCGATCGGTTCGGATGCGCCGATCGATGTTGAAGCACTGGCAGATTCGGGATTCCGCGAACTCGACGACGTCAAGCACGCGGCCGGTGAGGCCGGATATCCGTGGTGGTCGCTGAGCCCGTTGGGCATGGACAACGATCAGGCGATCGGGCTGGCGGTGCGGCCGTCGCCCTCCGCGCGTGGCCATAAGGAGGGCGCGGCGGAGATCTTCGCGATGCTGCGTGCCCATGTGATGACCGGCGGGCGGGCAGCGGTGGTCGCCGCCGGAGCCGGAACCACACACCGGATCATCGAACAGTTGGCGGAAACCGAAACTCCCGCAACGCTGTTGGAGCCGGGTGCGGAACCCGCCGAGGGCGTGGTCGGAGTGCTGCGCGGTCACCTCACCGACGGTGTCGTGCTCACCGGGGCGAACATCGTCATCGTCACCGAGACGGATCTGACCGGTAGCCGGGTCGCGGCCACCGACGGTAAGCGGCTGCCGGCCAAGCGCCGCAACCAGGTTGATCCGCTGGCGCTTTCCGCGGGTGACCTGGTGGTGCACGATCAGCACGGTATCGGGCGATTCGTGGAGATGGTGGAACGCACGGTCGGCGGAGCCCGCCGGGAGTACTTGGTGCTGGAGTATGCCTCCGGCAAGCGCGGCGCCGCGGCCGGTGGGCAGAGCGACCGCCTGTACGTGCCGATGGATTCCCTGGATCAGCTGTCCCGGTATGTGGGTGGTGAATCGCCCGGCCTGAGTCGGCTGGGCGGTAGCGACTGGACCAACACGAAGACCAAGGCGCGCAAGGCGGTTCGTGAGATCGCGGGCGAACTCGTTGCACTGTATGCGGCGCGCCAGGCCGCGCCCGGACATGCCTTCGCTCCGGACACCCCATGGCAGCGCGAGATGGAAGACGCGTTCGGATTCGTCGAGACCGTCGATCAGCTGACCGCCATCACCGAAGTGAAATCGGATATGGAAAAACCGGTCCCGATGGACCGCGTGGTGTGCGGCGATGTGGGTTACGGCAAGACCGAAATCGCGGTGCGTGCGGCGTTCAAGGCCGTCCAGGACGGTAAGCAGGTGGCGGTGCTGGTGCCCACCACGCTGCTCGCCGACCAGCATCTGCAGACGTTCACCAATCGCACCGCCGGCTTTCCGGTGAAGGTGGCGGGCCTGTCGCGGTTCACCGATCCGTTGACCTCGAAGCTGGTCGTCGAGGGAATGGCCGACGGTTCGGTCGACATCGTCATCGGCACGCACCGGCTACTGCAGACCGGCGTGCGGTGGAAAGACCTCGGCCTGGTGATCGTCGACGAGGAACAGCGGTTCGGCGTGGAGCACAAGGAGCACATCAAGGCGCTGCGCACCCATGTGGACGTGCTCACCATGAGCGCGACCCCGATTCCACGCACCCTGGAGATGAGCCTGGCCGGTATCCGCGAGATGTCGACCATCTTGACCCCGCCCGAGGAGCGTTATCCGGTGCTCACCTATGTGGGCCCGCACGACGACAAGCAGGTGGCAGCGGCGCTTCGTCGTGAGTTGTTGCGCGATGGCCAGGCGTTCTACGTGCATAACCGGGTAAGCACCATCGACAAGGCCGCCGCGCGCATACGCGACCTCGTTCCGGAGGCCAGAGTCGTTGTCGCACATGGCCAGATGCCGGAAGAGATGCTGGAGCGCACCGTACAGGGATTCTGGAACCGGGAATACGACATCCTGGTGTGTACCACCATCATCGAGACGGGGCTGGACATCTCCAACGCCAACACCCTGATCGTGGAGCGGGCCGACATCTTCGGTCTGTCCCAGCTACACCAGCTGCGTGGTCGTGTCGGCCGCAGCCGCGAACGCGGGTACGCCTATTTCTTGTATTCACCCGAGGTGCCGCTCACCGAGACCGCGTACGACAGGCTTTCCACGATCGCGCAGAACAACGATCTGGGTGCCGGCATGGCGGTGGCCATGAAAGACCTGGAAATCCGTGGCGCCGGCAATGTGCTCGGTGTCGAGCAATCCGGGCACGTCGCCGGGGTGGGTTTCGATCTGTACGTGCGTCTCGTCGGCGAGGCCGTCGAGGCGTATCGCGCTGCCGCCGACGGGAAGACGGTGCTGACCGCCGAGGAGCCCAAGGAGGTGCGCATCGATCTTCCGGTCGACGCGCATCTGCCCACCGACTACATCGGCAGCGATCGGCTGCGGCTCGAGGCATACCGTCGGCTGGCGGCTGCCGCGGACGCCGCACAGATCAATGCCGCGGTCGAGGAGCTCGCCGACCGCTATGGACCGCTGCCGCTGCCCGTGCAGCGGCTGGTCGCGGTCGCTTCGCTGCGTTTACTGTGCCGCGAGATGGGAATCACCGATCTTTCCGTGGTCGGTACCAATATTCGGATACAACCGTTGCCACTTCTTGATTCGGCGCAGCTGAGGCTGAAGCGTTTGCATCCGGCCGCGCAATATCGCGCGACGACTTCCGTTGTGCAGGTGCCCATCCCGCGTGCCGGTGACGGCGGTGTGGGTTCGGACCGGATTCGGGACCTAGAGCTTGTGCACATGATCGCCGAGCTGTTGGTCGCGTTGTCCGGGCGCCCGGCGGGCAGTGTTGATATAACACCACTGGAGGTGAGCAAATGACCGTCATACTCGTCGACCCACGCCATCCGTCGATGGTTCCGGTCGAGGCGGTCGCGTTGCTCGCCGGTGATCTGCAGTACACGGAGGAACTGCCGGTGCGGCTGGCGTGGTCGCTGTCGACGGCGCGCCCGGTGTACATCGGCGAGGACGCTCCCGCCCTGTTGTCCTCGGATCCAGACCATCCGGAGGTGCGCGCGCGGGTCAAGGCGGGCGCCGCGGTCATCGCACCGCCGGCACGGCAAGGTGAAAAGCTCATCGACGCGGTAGCGGTGATGGACAGGCTGCGGACGAACGGGCCGTGGGAGAGCACTCAGACGCACGATTCGTTGCGTCGGTATCTGCTCGAGGAGACCTACGAGCTTTTTGATGCCGTGCGCACCGGGGACGCCGACGAGCTTCGTGAGGAATTGGGCGATGTATTGCTACAGGTGCTCTTTCACGCGCGTATCGCCGAGGACGCCCCGGAGCACCCGTTCAATATCGACGATGTGGCCGAGACGCTGCTGAGCAAACTGGGCAACCGCATCCCGGTCCTGCTCGGTGCCGGTGGTGATTCCGCCTCGATCTCACTGGAAGAGCAATTGGCGCAGTGGGAAGAACGCAAGGCCGAGGAGAAGAAAGACCGGGACTCCTGCCTGGATGGCATATCCAGTAGTCAACCCGCGCTTGCGCTTACTCAGAAGGTGCTGGGCAGGGTGACGGCCGCGGGTCTGCCCGCGGAGCTGATTCCCGCACAACTGTTGTCGGTGCGCATCGACCCCGACGGTGACGCCGAAAACCAGCTCCGTGCCGATGCTTTGGAATTCATGGACACCGTGCGGCGCGCCGAGAAGGACATCCTGCGGGGACGTCGCGGCGACGACGTGGCCTCTGAGCTGGATGTCAGCGATCTGCGCGAGGTGAGCACGGAGGAATGGCGCGCGCACTGGCGGCAGGCCCCCGCAGACCCCGCGGCGGCCACGGAGACGGATCTCACCGCTGAAGAGCAGCAGCCTGACGTGCATGACGACGAGGAAGCCGCGGATTCCGGCCGGCCGAAGAGTGCCTAGCTCCGGTATCTGTAGCTAAATTCACGGCGGACGGGACTTTATGCCCGTCGTGTCGGGACCATTGCCCGTGAGGGTATTTGCACTGCGTATTAGGGGTGCCATACCTTATCTGCGTGGTCTTGTCAGACGCGATTCCCAACTTGCTCATCGGCCTGCGCGAGGGGCTTGAAGCCGGACTGGTGGTGAGCATTTTGCTTGCCGCCGTCCATCGATCCGCGCTGGCGGAGCAGGGCCGTCGCGTCACTGCTCCGATATGGCTGGGTGTGCTCGGCGCTCTCACGGTGTCCGCCAGCTTCGCGGCAGTACTCAACTCCACCACCAGTTCCCTGAGCGCCATCGGCCAGGACGTGGTGGGCGGGTTGCTCAGCATCCTGGCGGTCGGACTCGTCACCGCGATGATCTTCTGGATGTCGCGCACCGCGGCCAACCTGTCGGGTGAACTGTCCGGAAAGGTAGAGCATGCCCTGGTCCTCGGCGCGGGGGCACTCGCGCTGACCGCGTTCCTCGCGGTTGCCCGCGAGGGCCTGGAGACCACCCTGTTCTTCTGGACCGCGGCCAAGGCGGCCGGCGAGACCACTGGCCCGGTGGTCGGTGGCGCCCTCGGTCTGGCCATTGCCGTGGTGCTGTGCTGGCTGCTGTACCGGCGCGCGGTTCGCCTGAATCTCAGGGTGTTCTTCACTCGGACCGCCATCGTCCTGATCGTGATCGCCGCGGGCATCCTGGCCTACGGTGTGGGGGATCTGCAGACCGCGGGCTGGCTGCCCGGACACTCCTGGTACGCCTTCGATCTGAGCCCACGGATATCCGCGGACTCCTGGTGGGTAACCATCATCACCGGCATCACACAGCTCACGCCCAGGATGACGGTGCTTCAGGTGCTGGCCTGGGTCGGATACCTGGTCATGGTCATTCCGGCGTTCATGAGGGTCTCGCGGATGGCGCCCTCACCCGCCGGGCCTGAGGAGGACCAGGCGCCATCGGCCTTTGCGCGCCTGATCGGCCAGCGTCCCGTCGCTGTCGCGGCTGCCATTGTGGTGGTGCCCGCGCTGTTGGCCGCGGCCGTTATCGCGATCTTGCCCGCGGCCAACCACGATGCCGGCGCCCAGGTGACGGTGACCGCCGAGGGCTGTGCCGATGACTGGAAATCGGCACGGTCCGGCTTGCAGACGTTCACCGTGATGAACAGGTCAGGCAAGACGGGGGAGATCAATCTCGTCGATACCAATAACGCGGTCGTTGCCGAGATCGAGACTCTGGGCCCATCCACGAGCGCTACTATGACGGCCGCGTTGTCGAATGGAACCTACAAATTCGTGTGCCTCATGGCCGGTGAGCCCGCCAAATACTCTGCGGCTCAACAAGTCAGTGGCGATTCGGTCCCCGGCGCTCCGCAACCGGTGGTGCGTGTGACCGACGAAGATCTCGCGGTGCCGATGGCGGCATACCAGCGGTACGCCGATGGCTTGCTGGGTGTTCTCGGTGGTCAGGTCCGGGCCGTGCGCAACGACCTGGGGTCCGGCAACATCGAGGCCGCCAAGAAGGATTGGGTGCCGGCGATTTTGACCTGGAACCGGATTGGCGCCGCCTACGGCAGTTTCAAGGACTACGGAGACGCCATTGCCGGGCTGCCCCACGGGCTGCCCGACGGGGTCGACGATCCCGATTTCAAAGGCTTGCGCCGCCTGGAATATGGGTTGTGGCATGGTCAGTCGGCGTCCACGCTGACTCCGGTCGCGGACGAGCTGGGGGCCACCATCGATACGTTGCGTGCCAACCTGTCGGATGTGATGACCGATCCGGCCGACCAGACCAAGCGTCCTCACGAAATCCTGGAGGACACCTTGCGTTTCCAGCTCATGGGCTTCACTGATCAGGGCGCGGGTACCGAATACCCGGAAGCGGCAGCGGCCGTCGATGCCACCCGGGCGGTGCTCGAGCAGTTCGCGCCGCTGGTCACCGCTCGTGCGCCGAAGCTGTTGGGGGAAAGCATGTCCCGGCTTGACGTGCTGGACGCCGCGCTCAAGGCCACGCAACGGGATGGCCGCTGGCGCCCTCTCGCGCAGGTGCCGCTGCGCCAGCGACAGTCGGTAAACGCGGCGCTCGGCAATGCGGTCGAGAAGCTTGCCTCGGTACCGCTGCTCATCGAACTTCCGCCGAGCCGTTGACCAAGGAGTCGCGCAATATGGATGTCAATCGCAGGAACTTCCTTCGTGGTGCCGCCGTCGGAGCCGCGGGTACCGCGATCACGGGTGCGGCGCTCGTCAAGGGTGCCGAGGTCGATGCGAACGCGGCAGCGGTGGCTGTCCCGCCCAGCCGGTATCCGTTCCATGGGGTGCACCAATCCGGGATTCTGGTTCCGCCCCCGGCCGAAAAGCAGAACTTCGCCTGTCACGTGGCCTTCGATGTGATCTCGAAGGACAAGGACGCGGTGGTGGCCGCCTTCAAGACGCTCACCGCCCGTGCGCGGTTCCTATGCGATGGTGGCACCCCGCCGGACTTGGGCATCGGTGAGCCCCCCGCCGACAGTGCGGTACTGGGCCCGGTGGTCGAATCGGATGGATTGACGGTGACGGTCGCCGTTGGTTCGAGCCTGTTCGACCGGCGGTTCGGGCTCGCGGATCGCAAACCCGCCAAGTTGAAGCCCATGACGGTGTTTCCCAACGACTTTCCCGAGGCGGCCTGGTCGCACGGGGATCTGTTGGTACAGCTGTGCGCCCACAACCCGGACACGGTGCATCACGCATTGCGGGATATCACCCGCGCCGTCCGGGGTGATCTACAAATGCGTTGGCGCATAGAGGGATACAACTCGCCGCCGCGCCCGTCCGGGACGGGCCGCAACCTGTTGGGGTTCAAGGACGGTACCGCCAACCCGGTATCCGATGACGCCGAGAAGCTGGTATGGACCGGCGACGGTGAACCCGCCTGGACCGCGGGGGGCACCTACATGGTGGTGCGCTTGATCCGCATGATGGTCGAGTTCTGGGACCGTGTCTCCATCAACGAGCAGGAGCGCATGTTCGGCCGCCGCCGCGACAGCGGTGCGCCGCTGGACGGCAACAACGAGTTCGATACGCCCAACTATGCCGCCGACGCGGACGGCAAGACGATTCCGCTCGACGCGCACATCCGGCTGGCCAATCCGCGCACCGGCGACACCGACAACCAGCGGCTGGTGCGCCGCTCCTACAACTACGACCTGGGCGTGGATGCGAACGGCAACATGCAGTCAGGCCACGTCTTCGTCTGCTACCAACAGGATCTGGAGCGTCAGTTCGAGACGGTGCAGAACCGTCTCAACGACGAGCCACTCATTGATTACGTGCAGCCGTTCGGGGGCGGCTACTTCTTTGCGCTGCCCGGTATCGCTGATGAAAAGGACTGGTACGGCAGGGCTCTACTCGGCTAGCACCATCAGCCGAAAAGCGCCTGGCCCCAGTACTCCTTGGGTCCCAGGCCCGGTGGGCAGGCAAAGATGGCCGAACCGGTGTGCAGGATGTATTCGTTGAGCGCATCCTCGGTGGCGAGCTTGCGCTGCATCGGGATGAACTGGGTCTGCGGATTGCGCACGAAGGCGATGAAGAACAGCCCGGCGTCCAGATGTCCGAAGCCGTCCGATCCGTCGGTGAAGTTGTAACCGCGGCGCAGGATTTCGATTCCGCCCAGTTCCTCCGCCGAGGCCAGCCGCACATGTGAATCCACATCGAGCAGCGGTTCCCCATCCGGCTTTTTGCCGGTGAAATCGAGGGCCGCGAACTCGTCGGCCTGACCGATGGGCGCGCCGGACCCCTTGGCGCGCCCGATGACCCGTTCTTGCTCGGTGAGCACCGTGCGATCCCAACTCTCGATCAGCATCCGGATGCGCCGCGCCACCAGGTAGGTGCCGCCGGCCATCCATGCGGGATCGTCACCCTTGGCCACCCAGACACTGGAGTCCACCTTGGCGGTGTCCTCGGCCTTGATGTTGCGGGTTCCGTCCTTGAATCCGAACAGATTTCGTGGCGTCACCTGCGATCGACTGGTCGATGAGGTGCGCCCGAATCCCAGCTGTGACCACTTGACCGCGACCGTGCCGAAGCCCACCCGAGCCAGATTGCGGATGGCGTGCACCGCGACCTGCGGGTCGTCGGCGCAGGCCTGGATGCAGATATCACCGCCGCAGCGGGCCGGATCCAGCTTCTCGTTGCGGAACTTGGGCAGTTCCTGCAGTGGTGGGGGCAGTTTGTCGGCGATACCGAATCGGTCCACCCCGTCCTTGCGGAAGAAAGAGGGGCCGAAGCCGATCGTCAGGGTTAGCGCCGAGGCAGCCAGGTCCAATGCTTCGCCGGTGTCCGTGGGCGGCGAATAGGGATTGCCGTCCACCGCACCGCCGGATGTGGTCTCCTCGCCCCGAGTCATCCGATCGGCCATCTCGGTCCACTGGCGCAGCATGGCCTGTACCTCGCCGCGGGTCGCGTTGGGCATGACATCGAAGGCGCAGAAGTGCATCCGGTCCTGCGCCGGGGTCACGATCCCGGCCTGATGGTCGCCGCGGAACGGGACCTTGACGTTGACCGGTCCGGTGCTGGCCGCGCTCGCGCGACCACCCAACACCCCCGCCCCGGCGGCTCCGGCGACGGCGGCGGTGACTCCTGCCGCGCCCAGCAGCTTGCGGCGGTTGAGCCCCGTGCTCACGCTGGGCTCTCTGCGTGCACGCCGCTCATCGTCCGGCGATGACACCTTGTACCTCGCTGACCTCCTTGGACAACGCGTCAATGGCATGTGCCAATTCGATGCGCTGATCTTGAGTCACCGTGTCGTAGAAGACGAATCCATCGCCCTTGCGGTACTTGCCCAGGAGGGCGTCGACTTCCTTGAAGCGCTTGTCGATCGCTTGTCCCAGTTCAGGCTTGCGTTCATCGAGAATCGGCCGCACGGTCGCGACGGCGTTCTGTGAGCCGTCGAGGTTGGCCTGGAAGTCCCACAGGTCGGTGTGGCTGAAGGTCTCTTCCTCGCCCGAGATCTTCGTCCTGGCCACCTCGTCGAGCAGAGTCTGCGCGCCACCGGCGATCTTGGTGGTGTTGATGTCGAAATCCTTGGCCCGCACTCCGTCCGAGAGTTCCTTGATGTCCTTGAGCAGCTGATCGGCGATCGCATTGGTGTCCGGCTGTAGGCCGGTCACCCACAGGTCCTTCTCCAGTCGGTGATAGCCGGTCCATTTCTCGCCGGGCTGAAGATCGGCCTCGCGCAAGTCGATTCGTGGGTCGAGATCGTTCGGGAAGGCTTCGGCCACCGGCTCGATCCGTTCGTAGTACACGCGGCTGGTCGGGTACTGAGCCTTGGCGGAGGCGATGTCCTTGGCTTTGACCGCGGCCACGAACTTGGCTGCGGCCTCGCTCAGGGCGTCGACCTGGCTGATCACGTAGCCGCGGTAGCGGTCGGTGGCGTCCTTGAACTTGCCTTCGGCGTCCAGTTTCACCGCGGCTCCGGTGATCGTGAGGTCGCCGCGGATGCCGTCGCCGATCATGCCTGGCTTGCAGGCGGTCTGGTATGTGCCGGGTTCGGTGAACTGCACGATGAGCTTGCGGCTGATGCCCGAGCCGATGTTTTCGACCTCGCCGAGGGCACGGTCGCCCTTGTCGTAGACGTAGAACTCGGTCACCTTCGAGCCATTGTTGGTCACGTTGAAAGTGACTGGGCCCGTGGTTCCCTCGGTCTTGGACAGCTGGCAGCTGGAGTCGGTCGCGGTGACCGTGATCTCCTGGCCACCGCCCGCGGCACCGCCCTGGGCAGGCTCCTTGGGAGTGCATCCGGCCAGCGTGGTGCCGGCGGCCACCGCAAGTGCGGCACCAACATAGGCAAGTGACGGTTTCATCCAGCGGTCCTCTCGGGTTGGGCTTGGGGAGTATTGGCCTTGGGCGCGACGGCCACCGGGCGCAGGAACAGGCCGAGCACGAGCACCAGATAGATGATCCAGCCCGCCAGCTGTAGCACCGTCGGGGTCGGGGTCACGTTGAAGATTCCGCGCAGCAGTTCCCCGTACCACGCGCTCCAGTCGAACCAGTCGGTGATGTCAAAGGCCTTCTGTGACAGGCCTGGCAGCCATCCGACTGTCTGTAGAGCGCCGATGCCATAGGAGAGGATCCCGGCGGCGACAATCACCAGGAAGGCGCCCGTGTACTTGAAGAACTTGCCCAGGTTGATCTTGATCGCACCGCGGTACATGCCATAGGACAACGCCGCGGCGACAGCGACTCCGGTGACCAGTCCTGCCAGGGGCCAGGCGGTTTCGGCCTTGGCGTAGCCCACCATGAAGAGTGCGGTCTCCACGCCTTCGCGTCCGACGGACAAAAAGGCCACGGTCAGGACGGCGAGTGCGCCGGCCTCGAGCGCCTGGGCCATGCCGTGGCGTAGGTCCCCGGCGATGCTGGCCGCCGCGGTGCGCATCCACAGCACCATGGTGGTGACGATGGCGACCGCGACCAGCGAGGCCACTCCGGCAATGGCTTCCGCGCCCAGATCGCTGATGGTGTTGCTGCCAAGATGGATCGTCAGGAAGATGATCAGTGTCATCGCGACGGCACCGGCCACACCGAGCCACACCCAGCGCAGCGCATCGCGACGGTTGGACTTCACCAGGAACGCGACCAGGATCATCACGACGATCCCGCATTCGAGTCCTTCGCGCAGTCCGATGAGACCGCTACTGAAGTATTGCGAGAAGCTTGTCGGCCCGTCGGCTAGGACGCCGATACTGCGCATGTCCAGGGTCCTTTTCCTCCATTGGACTTTGGCTAGCCAACGCTTGCCAAGGTGCGGCTGACCTTACCTGAAACAGGGGCGGGAGAGCAGCGGCTGCGCGGGCAAGTGGCCAGCTCATGCGACGATGGAGGGCAATCCATCGCACCGTCTAGGAGTTCTGTCGTGTCGTCCGTCGCTGTGCGCTCCCTCCCGGCGCGCTTTGGACGAATCATGCTCGTCGTCTCCATCTCGGTGTTTCTGCTGGCAGCAGGCTGTTCCTGGCAGTTGGGCGGCCGCAATCCGCTGCCGCAAGGCGTGCCGCCGCCCGCAGGTGATCCGGTGCCCGACATCGCGACGCCGCCCGCACACATCCAGGGCCGCCCGGCCGATCAGCTCCGTGAGTGGTCGACACCACGCGCGGAGAAGACGGGAATTCCCGTCATCGCGCTGGAGGCCTACGCCTACGCGGCCAAGGTTGCCGAGCGGGAGAACCCGCGCTGCAAGATCGCGTGGACCACACTGGCCGGAATCGGCACCGTCGAGAGCCACAACGGCACGTATCACGGGGCCGAACTGCAACCCAACGGCGACGCACTGCCGCCGATTCGCGGCGTGCGGCTGGACGGGTCCAACGGAAACCTGCGGCTCCCGGACACCGACAAAGGTGTGCTAGACGGCGACGCGAACCAGGACCGGGCGATGGGTCCCATGCAGTTCATTCCCGAAACCTGGCGTATCTACGGCGTGCGCGCGGCCGGCGACGGCGAGCCCAGCCCCGACAACATCGATGACGCGGCGCTGTCGGCCGCTGGCTACCTGTGTTCGCGCGGCGGTGACCTGAGCACCACCGACGGGTGGATCAAGGCGCTGTGGGCCTACAACATGTCGGACGTGTACGCCGAACAGGTACGGGACTGGGCAACGGCCTACGCCAAGGGTGCGACGCTGTAGCACTAGTCTGTTACCCGACCACCGGAGCACCCCCCGAAGGAGAGACAGTGCCGATTCTTGAGCAGGTAGGCGCCCGCGAGATCCTCGACTCACGCGGCAACCCGACCGTCGAGGTCGAGGTCGCCTTGACCGATGGCACGTTCGCACGGGCGGCCGTCCCCTCCGGTGCTTCCACCGGCGAGCATGAGGCCGTTGAGCTGCGCGACGGCGATGCCCGGTACGGCGGCAAGGGTGTCACCAAGGCCGTCAACGCCGTGCTGGACGAGATCGCCCCGGCCATCATCGGCGAGAGCGCCGACGATCAGCGCCTCATCGATCAGGCCCTACTGGACCTGGATGGCACTCCGGACAAGTCACGGCTGGGTGCCAACGCCATCTTGGGTGTCTCGCTGGCCGTGGCCAAGGCCGCTGCCGATTCGGCCGGGCTGGCCCTGTTCCGCTACCTGGGCGGGCCGAACGCACACATCCTGCCGGTGCCGATGATGAACATCCTCAACGGTGGCGCGCATGCTGATACCGGGGTGGATGTGCAGGAGTTCATGGTGGCGCCGATCGGTGCCCCGAGCTTCAAGGAGTCCCTGCGGTGGGGCACCGAGGTCTACCACTCGCTGAAGTCGGTGCTCAAGAAGCAGGGCCTGTCCACCGGCCTGGGCGACGAGGGCGGGTTTGCCCCCGACGTCGCCGGGACGCGGGCCGCGCTGGACCTGATCAGCACCGCCATCGAGGCGACCGGCCTCAAGCTGGGCGCGGATGTGGCGCTGGCGCTGGATGTCGCCGCCACCGAGTTCTACAGCGCCGCAGACGGTTACAGCTTTGAGAAGGAGAAGCGCACCGCCGAGCAGATGGGTGCGTTCTACGCCGAGCTGCTCGACGCTTACCCGCTGGTGTCCATCGAGGACCCGCTGTCGGAGGACGACTGGGACGGCTGGGTCGCGCTCACCACGGCGATCGGCGACCGCGTGCAGTTGGTGGGCGACGATCTGTTTGTCACCAATCCGGAGCGCCTGGAAGAAGGCATTGAGCGGGGTGCGGCGAATGCCTTGCTGGTCAAGGTGAACCAGATCGGCACGCTCACCGAGACGTTGGACGCGGTGACGCTGGCGCACAGCAGTGGCTACAAGACCATGATGAGCCACCGCAGTGGCGAGACCGAAGACACCACCATCGCCGACCTGGCGGTCGCGGTGGGCAGCGGTCAGATCAAGACCGGCGCTCCGGCGCGTAGCGAGCGAGTGGCCAAGTACAACCAGTTGCTGCGTATCGAGGAAACGCTCGGGGACGCTGCCCGTTTCGCGGGAGACCTTGCCTTTCCCCGTTTTTCGATCGAGCCCGCCAACTAGCCGGTTCTGCTGAGGCCGATCCATGGCGGATTCGAAGCGCCGCCCCGCGTCCGGTAGGTCGCGGGGGCCGGCCCCGGCTGCGCGTAAGCGGACGCCGGTCAAGCGTCCGGTGCAGAAGGTTGTCCGGGGGCCTGCCCGTAGCGGCCCCGCGGCGCCGGCCAAGGCGACCAAGTCCGGCGGGGCCTCCAGCGCGGTGGCCGCCTCGATCGAACGCAGTGCCGAGCATCAATCCGAACAGCGCCTCGGTTCTACCGCGCGGCGCGCGGCCATCTTGGCGGCGGTGGTGTGTGCCTTGACCTTGACCGTTGCCGGTCCGGTACGCACCTACTTCTCCCAGCAGGCCGAGAAGAGTCAGCTGGCCGCGGCGGAGGCCCAACTGCGCGACCAGATTTCCTCCCTCGAGGACAAGAAGCGCCGGCTGGCCGATCCGGCCTATATCGCGGCCCAGGCGCGTGAGCGGCTGGGTTTCGTGATGCCCGGTGAGGTGCCGTTCCAGGTGCAGCTGCCGAACACCCCCGTCGACGTCAAGCCGCAGGGCCAGGGGCCGGTGGACACCGGCAATCCCTGGTACACCAACCTGTGGCACAACATCGCCGACTCGCCGACTGTCGTCCCGACCCCACCGCCCGCCGTTCCGCCCGCACCCCCGGCGCCGCACCCGTGATCTCAGACGACGATATCGCGGCGGTCACAGCGCAATTGGGCCGCGCGCCGCGAGGAATGCTGGAGGTCTCGTACCGTTGTCCCAACGGTGAGCCCGCCGTCGTGAAGACGGCACCGCGGCTACCCGACGGCACGCCGTTCCCCACGCTCTATTACCTGACGCATCCAGCGCTCACGGCTGCGGCCAGCCGGCTGGAGTCGGGCGGCCTGATGCGTGAAATGACCGAACGCCTTGCCGTGGACGAGGAATTGGCGGCCGCCTATCGGCGGGCGCACGAGAGCTACCTCGCCGAGCGTGATGCCATCGAACCGCTCGGAACCACCGTCACCGCAGGTGGCATGCCCGACAGGGTCAAGTGCCTGCACGTGTTGATCGGGCACTCGCTGGCCGTGGGCCCGGGGGTGAACCCGTTGGGCGACGAGGCGATTCGTGAGCTGGCGGGCACCATGCCCGGTGTGCTTCCCGAGGCCTGGGAGTGACGCGGGTTGCCGCCGTCGATTGCGGTACCAACTCGATTCGTCTGCTGGTCTCGGATATCGACGACTCCGGGCGGCTGACCGATGTGCACCGCGAGATGCGGATTGTGCGCCTCGGTCAGGGTGTGGACGCGACAGGGGAGTTCGCGCCGGAGGCCATCGAGCGCACCCGGGCGGCACTGGCCGCGTACACCCAGCTGATGACATCGCTGGGGGTAGAGCGGGTCCGCATGGTCGCCACGTCCGCCGCGCGTGATGTCTCCAACCGTGACGTATTTTTCGCGATGACTGCCGAGCTGCTCGGGGCGGTGATTCCGGGCGCCATCGCGGAGGTCATCACCGGCACCGAGGAGGCGGCGCTGTCCTTCGCCGGCGCGGTGGGGGAGCTGGATCCGGCGGCGGCACCCTTCGTGGTGGTCGATCTGGGCGGTGGGTCCACCGAAACGGTGATCGGTGACAGTAGCGGCGTCGAGGCCAGTTTTTCGGCCGATATCGGTTGCGTACGCCTCACGGAACGGTGTCTGCATTCGGATCCCCCCGTCGCCGACGAGATCGCGGCGGCACGCGAGGCGGTCCGTGCACAGTTGGCGCGGACCTTCGAGGTGGTGCCGGTGCGGACGGCACACACCTGGGTGGGGGTGGCGGGCACCTTCACCACCTTGGCGGCGCTGGCACACCGGCTCGACGTGTACGACCCTGCCGCGATCCATCTCTCGCGAGTGCCGCTAAGCCGTCTGGCCGAAGTGACGTCTTCGTTGATCGCGATGCCCCGAGCGCAGCGGGCAGCTCTCGGGCCCATGCACGAGGGCCGTGTCGATGTCATCGGGGGCGGCTCCATCGTCGTGGAGGAATTGGCGCGCGAGTTGTCTGAGCGTGCGGGGATTACCGAGCTGGTGGTCAGTGAGCACGACATCCTCGACGGCATCGCGATATCTTTGCGGTAGCTCGCCCGATTCCACCCCTTGTGAGCTGAGTCACAGTTGACATTCTTCATGCTCCACGACTTGACGCATGAGGAAAATCAACTGACAGTTGAGATATCAACTCAATCTCATAACGGTTGGTTGAAGGGACGCAGCGCCGCGTACGAGCCCGGATCAGCAAATGTTTGATTAGGTGCGGAAGGTTTGGTTTCCTCGTGTCAACTTCCATGTCGAAGGCCGAAGTACGCGAAATCGGCGTTTCGGAGACGGGTTTCGTCCGGCGGCCCGACCCCGATGGGGCCGCGGTCGCTTACCGCACCTATGGGCGTTCCCGGCCCGGTGTGGTCGACGTCGTGCTGGTGCACGGCAGCTTGCAGAACTCGGCGGTGTGGTCCAAACATGGCTACATCGCGCAGCTGTCTCAGCAGTACCGGGTGACCACCATCGATGTGCGCGGCCACGGCGCCAGTGAGAAGCCGGACCACCCGGGTGGGTATGCCATCGCGTCCTCGGCGCGGGACGTCTGTGCCGTGCTGGACCATCTGCAGGTGCATCAGGCGCACTACCTCGGGTACTCGTTGGGCGGTCGAATCGGTCTGACCCTGGCGGCCACTGCGCCCGAGCGCCTCACCTCGTTGGTGGTGGCAGGTTCCTCGCACCGCCCGCAGCGTGGTGCGGTGGATGTCTTGATCTTCCCGAATGCCATTCGCGTGGTAGAAGAATCGGGGCTCCCCGCCTTCATCGACGGTTGGGAATCGCATCGCGGGCAACGCATGGCGTCGGGTTTCCGGGCGACGATCGAGGCATTAGGGCAACGCGGACTGGCTGCCTTGCTGCGTCAGTGGGACGACGAGCCGGGCGTCACCGAAGAGGCTCTGCTCCAGATCGAGACGCCCACACTGTTTTTCGCAGGCTCCGAGGATCCCATGCGGCTGGCCGAATCGCGGGAGGCCGCGGTGCGGATGCCGCGTGCGTACTTTGCCCTGTTGGAAGGATGCAATCACGGCCAAACGGTGACGATGCGCGAGCGGATTCTGGACCGTGCCGAGGCGTTCTTCCGCCTGTCTGAGTTCTCTGATATCGAGAAGCTTCGGGTGGCCGGATGACCGAGCGCCCCGGAGTGGGGACCCTGGCACGGATCGGCGTGCTGGGTGGTATGTCGGGTGGCCTGCTCGGTGGTGGCACGGGCGTGATCACCGTTCCGTCGCTGGCGCGGGCAACTACCTTGAGCCGGGCGGTCATTCATGGCACCGCCACGCTGCCCAATGTCTCTGCCGCGATTGCGGGCAGCACCGTCTACGCGCTACACGGCGCCAAGGTCGACGTGGTGGCAGGCGCCGGGTTGATGGCGGGCGGCGTGATCGGTGCGGTGGTGGGAGCCAAGCTGGTTGCCCGCATCCCGGAGTGGATTCTGAAGGCGCTGTTCGTCTTCGTCCTGCTTGCCACCGCCGCGAAACTGCTGTTGAGTGCCGCGGGAATAGATCCATCCGCGGGTGAGGCCTTGTTGCCCGAGGGGGTGCTCGCACACGTGCCGTCGGTGATCGCCATCGGGGCGGTGGTCGGCTTCGTGGTGGGTGCGTGGTCGGCCGCGCTGGGATTGGGCGGCGGCCTGCTCACGGTGCCGGCAATGCTGGTGCTCTTCGGCTCCGAGCTGCATGTGGCAGAGGGCACCTCGTTGATGGTCATGTTGCCCAATGCGCTTGTCGCGGCGACCACGCACCTGCGACAGGGCACCGCCGATGCCCCGATCGGGTTCCGGTTGGCGGCCTTCGCCTTGCCCGGCACTGTGATTGGGGCGCTATTGGCACTGGCGCTCAACGCGCGCTGGTTGGCGCTGGTCTTCGGTTCTTATCTGGTGTTCATCGCGGTCCGTGAGATCGTGCGGGCCATCCGGACCGCGGCGGCTAAGACGAAGAAATCAGGTCCGGCGCCGGTGCCGCAGGTGTGCGTCGGCGGTTGATCTGCTGGAGTTCGCGCGAGACGTCTAGCAGCCAGCGCAGTTCTTGCTTGCGGTTCGCGCCCGGAACTTCGCCGATGATCTTGGCGCCCGAGCTTTTCTCTGCCCGCGGTGCCGTGCGCTGTTGTTCGATGGCCGAATGGATCTGTCCCGCCGCCGAGGTCGACGAGGTGTCCTCGGCCACGTAGGGGCGAATGGCGCTCAGACCGTCGCGAATCTCGACGATTCTGCGGTAGAGCCGATAGTTGTGATCACCGATCGCGGCGCTGGGGGGTGCCAGCGCGATCTGGGTGTTGCCTTCATACAGTGCGGTCCACAGCGGTTCGAGCTGGCGGTGCCAGCGGTAGGTTTGGATGCGTTGGCGTGCCGAGGAGACCAACTGCGAGAACGACGGTCCCGCAAGCCCTATCACGATCAGGATCTGCCCTATCGTGGCGGCCAGTGGGGCCAGACGCTGCCAGGAGTAGCTGTCGTTGGTGATCATGCCGTAGATCGCCGAATGTGCCCGCATGATGCAGAACGCCAGGCACATGGTGGCACCGGCCGCGGTGAGGAGCATGCTGCGCCGCAGCCACGCGACGTCGTGAAAACGGGCGTACTGCAGGCATTTGATGATGATCAGCAGTGCGCCCAAGCCGTAGGTGATCAGATAGATCAGCATGTACGCGACCCATGCGGGCTTGTTGCCGTGCGAAGCGTAGAAGTCTTGTGGCAGTTCGGAAGTGGGGGCCACAAACCAGCAGAGCGTGAGCGCGCCGCCGATGGCTACCGCCATGCCGACCCATAGCCGTGCGCGCTGCACCGCCCGGGGCCCGGATTCACCCCAGAAGGTGATGACCGTGAGGACGCATGCGGTCCAGGCCATGCCGCCGGAAAGGTTCAAGACGAGCCGGCCCATGTTGTGCACGCCGACCAGGTTGTCGAATTTCTCGTACAGCGGTGGGGTGGCCAGGGTGACGGCGATCCCTTTGAAGAGGAACGACAACAGCAGTGCCACGGCGGCCGGCGGGCGCACCCGGGAGCGCAGCATGGCGGCGGCAACCACCACCACTGCGCCAAAGCTGAAGACGGCCGCGACCGAGTACGCCGAGGCGGAGTCTTCGAAAACTGACGTCACGGCGCCGCCGGCACGCCTTCCAAGGTCAGCGATGCCAGGATGCGCCGCAGGTTGGCGTTCGTGACGGCGATGGGGCGGTGGCTGTCCGGACTCACCCGCTGTCCCATCATGGAGGCCAGCATCTCCGCTTCCACTTCTTGGTCGTCCAGATACGTTTCACGACAAAGGACTTCGGCCAGCTCACGCTTGCTCGACGCTGTGTGCCCACACATCACGTGACTTAGCTCGTGCAGGATGATGTGCTCGCGATGCATGGTGGTCGTGTCGCTGTCGTACACCACGTAGTCGGTGGCATCGGTGCGAACCAACAGGCCGTGCACTCCACTGCCCGAGAGGGAGTAGGGGACGAGCTGGATATCGCGCCTGCTGAGCTCACTGGCGCGGGCGCGGATGTCCTCGACCGTGGTCAGCGAGTCAAGCCCCAGGTCTGAGAGTTTGCGTGCGCACTGCTGGTGGATCGCCTGAAGTTGGCGAGTGGACCGCAGATCTGTTGTCGCACAACGCATCTTCGGCATGATTACTGCCCGTTGCTGACCGAGTTGTCCACCGTAGGCAGGCCCTGGAGTGCGCGTACGTGATCGAGCACGGCGGCGACGGTTTCCAGGCTCTGCTTGTTCAAACCGATCGCCCGCAACGCGATGAGCTCCACTTCGTCGCGCGTGGTCTCGTCCAGTGCTCCGAGGCGCTCATCGAGCGAGTACGTGCGCTCTGGATCGGTGAGTGCCGAGAGCGGAACACGGAAGAAGTCGGCCAGCGCGCCGAGTAGGTCGATGGCCGGGCGGGCACGCTTGCCGGTGCGCAGCGCCGAGAGGTACGCGCCACCGACTTTGATGCCGGGATTGGCCTTCTTGATGCCACTGGCAACCTCGTCGTTGGTCCACATGCGCCCGTCGGGCCGACGATGCGACTGGAACAGTGCATTGATGCGGTCAGCCAGATTCGCATCGGCGGATTTGGCGTCTTGGGGAGGCGCCGACGGGGGGCTCGAAGTGGCCATTACATAAGTCAAACACCGATGCGGTGCGCCCTCAACGCGAAGGGGCAGACTCTCAGTGTGATTCAACCCACAGTTGAGGTGGGCTACCGGTACATCCCCGCGAGGTATTCGGTTTGGCAGGCGCGGCGGGCGAGTTTTCCGCTGGTGGTGCGGGGGATCGCGCCCGCGGCGACGAGCCGGATGTCGGCTACGGGTAGGGCGTGGGTGCGCGAGATGGCGGCGCGGATGGCCTCGATGACCGGGGCTTGCTCGACGCGACCGGAACCGGGGGCGCGTTCGGCGACGATCACCAGGCGTTCACTGGTATCGGCGATGGCGGCTTCGGCGAGTTGGTTGGCGGCCACGGGGAATGCGGCGACGTATCCGGAACGCACGGCCGGGGAGGCTTGTGAGGCGGTGGCCTCGATGTCCTGGGGGTAGTGGTTGCGTCCGTCGATGATGACGAGGTCTTTGATGCGGCCGGTGACGTAGAGGTTGTTGTTCAGATACACCCCGAGGTCCCCGGTACGTAGCCACCGGCTGTCCTCGGCGGTTCCGGTGGCGTGGCTGTTGTTGTCGAGGCGTGAGTGCAGCCGGTTGTGGAAGGTTGACGCGGTTTCGCGGGGTCGGCCCCAGTAGCCGGCGCCGATGTTGTCGCCGTGCAGCCAGATCTCGCCGATTTCTCCTTCGGGGAGCTCGGCTCCGGTGCGCGGGTCGACGATGACCAGCCACTGGCTGGCGATCACCTGACCGCAGGACACGTGGGGTACCGCGGTGGGCGCTTCGGCGGAGACGGGCACGGCGCGGTCCTCGGCGAGCTGTTCACGGTCCAGGTAGATCACGCTGGGACGGTCCTGGATGCCGATGGTGGCCACCGACAGGGTGGCTTCGGCCATGCCGTAGGAGGGTTTGATGGCCGACGGGGGAAATCCGTAGGGGGCGAATGCGTCGGTGAATTTCTCGATGGCGGCGATGGTGACCGGTTCGGATCCGTTGAGCAGGCCCGCGACATTGGACAGATCCCAGGTCTCGCCGGCCGGTGGCAGTCCGCGCTGGGCGGCCAGGTCGAACGCGAAGTTGGGCGCGGCGGCGAACACCCGCCCGTACGCGGATTCGGTGGCCAGTTGTTTGATCCAGCGGCGGGGGCGCCGCACGAACGCCAACGGCGACATCAAGGTGATGTGTCCGCCGCACAGCGGCGGAAACAAGATCATGATCAGGCCCATGTCGTGATACAGCGGCAGCCAGCTCACACTGCGGATGTCCATGTCCAGGCCGCCGGCCAGGATCATCTGCAACACATTGGTGCAGGCAGCGCGGTGCGTGATCTGTACGCCCGCCGGAGTGCGCGTCGAGCCCGAGGTGTACTGCAGATACGCCAGATCGTCGGTGGCCAGGGCGGCGGGAACGAACGTGGCACCCACCGCATCGGGAACCGCGTCGATCGCGATCACCCGTGGGCGGCGCGCACGAGGTAGCTTGCGCAGGAACGCGTTCACCGATTCGGCGGCGCCGTCGGTGGTGAGAATGACGGACGGGGTGGCATCGGCGAGCACCGCGTCGAGGCGCTCGGCGTGGCCGGGCAGCTCGGGGGCGAACAACGGCACCGCGATGTTTCCGGCCTGGATGGCCGCGAAAAACCCGATCACATAGTCCAAGCCCTGCGGCGCCAGGATCGCCACCCGATCCCCCGGCGCCGTGACCTGCTGCAAGCGGGCCCCTATCGCCCTCATCCGGGTATTGAGCTCATCCCAACTCAACTCGATCGCCACGCCATCGTCATCACGGGTGAAGTCGAGGTACCGGTAGGCCGCGGTGGAACCGAACTCGGCGATATTGCGCTCAAAGTTGGACAGTAGCGTTGACCCGGGAGGCAGATCGATCAAACCGTCGACGTCGAGATAATCCTCAATCCCGCTCTGGCGAACGGCCACTCCGTCTGACATATCCAGCTCCCGACTCACGATGGAAAACACTACCTGCGCTAACTAAGTAAATTCTTAGCTCGCAGGTGACCCGCCGTGCGAGGGGCGGGCGGCAACTTCCAAGGTCGTCGATCGCGCAGTCTGGTGACGAATCAACATCAGAGTTCTGTGAAATCTGGTGTCCTTCAAGGGGTATCACTACATGCCGGATAGTTTCAATGTGACGCAAGAGGTGTGTCGCCTGCGGGTGTGAGCTTGGTTGTAAACAAGCGGAGCCGCGCGCGGTGGGATATCGGAGTTGGTGTTGGCGGGCGCGCCTAGTAGAACTAGGTGATCTATGGCCCCCATAGCCCAATTGGCAGAGGCAGCGGACTTAAAATCCGCCAAGTGTCGGTTCGAGTCCGACTGGGGGCACGTCTCTTCACGTGAGCCGTCGTGCGCGGGCCCCAACCACTGAGTATCTCCTGATGCAAGATTGACCCCATGCCGCTGGAGCTCACCGCAGAACAAGCCGCTGCCCGGTTGAACCCCGTCGACACATTGGGCATCCCGTTGGGACCCGGCCAGCCCCCGGCCTTTCTGCGCGCACTTGGTGTCCGTAAGGACTGGACGGATCTGCGGGTGTACGGCGCGCTGCTGGCTGTCGGCACCGAACTGTTCTCCCGGCCGGGCGTGCACTATCTGTCGGGCTTCTTCGGGCCGCTCGAGCGCGCACTGCGGGACATGGGCGCCGATATCGAGTTCGCGGCAGCTGACTTCCGCCGCTTCGGGCCGCTGCTGGAGCGCCAGTCGCCACGGGTGATGACGACGGTCGCGACGCCGCCCGGCCCAGACGGTTGGTGTTCGCTCTCGCTGCACGCGGGCGGGACGATCGGTGAATTACGGCGTGCGGGAGCCGATCCGGAGCGCCTGCTCATCGTCGAAGTCTCGGAGGCATATCCGCGCACTTTTGGTGTCGGGGAGCAGCATCGCCACGCGCTGCACGTCGACGAGATCGATGTCCTGGTGTCCTCGACGGACGCGCCGCTGGCGCTGCCGGGAGGCGATGCGGCACCGTCGGATGTCGATCGCGCCATCGCGCGGCACGCCGTGGGTTTCATCGGCCCCGGGGCGACGTTGCAGACCGGAATCGGTGCCATTCCCAACCAGATTGCGACGTTGTTGGCAGAAGGCGACGGCGGTGGTTACGGGCTGCACAGCGAGATGTTCACCGATGGCTGCATGAAACTGCATCGCGCGGGCAAGGTCACCAACACCGGCAAGGGCCAGTACGACGGCGTGAGCGTGACGACTTTCGCCTTCGGGTCACCGGATCTTTACGCCTGGCTGGACGGCAACGCCGACGTGGCGTTCCTTCCGGTCGAGATCGTCAATGCCCCTGAGGTTATCGGCGCCAACAACGACATGATCTCGATCAACGGTGCGCTCTCCATCGACATTCAGGGGCAGGTTGTCGCCGACACCATCAATGGTGGGCAATTCAGCGGAATCGGCGGCGCCGAGGACTTCGTGGCCGGCGCAGGGCTCGAACTGTCGGACCGTTCCTTGATTTGCCTGCCTTCGACTTTCGAGAAGGGTGGTGCGCTCCAGTCGCGCATTGTGCCGTGGTTCGGGCCGGGCGCCGTCATCACCACACCGCGTCATCAGGTCGACGTGGTGATCACCGAATACGGGGCTGCGGAGCTGGAAGGCAGGACGGTTCGGGAGCGCGGCGAGGCGCTGGCGGCCATCGCGCACCCGCAGTTCCGGGATGCGCTGCGGGCCGCGGCCACGCGTGCGGCGAACGGTCGCTCACCGGTCAGTTGAGTTCAGCTCTGTTCCACGGTGTTGTTGTTCCCCGACTTGGCGACCTGCGGCTCCCCGGTGCGATACGTGACCTGGTTGTCGATACCCGAAACCCCGATCTTTACCGCGGTCTCGACGGTCACCGTGTTCTCGACACCGGAGACCGTGAGGGTGTCGCAATTACCCAGTATCTCAACGGTATGGGAGACCCCGCTGACGCTGACCGAGCAGCCGTCGCAGCTGATTGCGACGTTCTTATGAGTGCCGGCGACACTGAATGTCGATCCCGCGGGCACGAACGTCGGCCCCGGTGCCGCGGTTGATGACGGCGTTGCTCTGGGAATTTTCACCACGGTTGATCTTGCTGGCCGCGTGCCCGACGGGCCCGAAACCGTTGGCCCACCTTGCCGAATCGTGGGTTCGGCCGCATAGAAGACGAGCCCCGCGGCTCCTGCGGTAATCACGGCCAGAAAGACAAGGAACCGTCGGCGAAACGTGCGGACGGGAGACCGAGAGATCTGGGTCGTGTCATACGCAGGGAGTGGATACGGACTTTGGCTCGGGGCACCCAACTCTGAGCGCTGCGCCCGCTCGCTGAGAGGGCGTTCCAGCTCCCGAATTCGGGCCTCGGGGTCACCGTCGGGCTCCACTTACCGATGGTCGCACACCACGTGTCCTACAGCGATAGCCTTCGGACATGAATGATGGGGGGGGACCGTCCAGCGAACGTGCGTTGCACCCAGTGCGGCACCGATATCGGGGACCCCGACGGCAACCTGATTCTGTTCTGCGGTGCCGAGGCATAAAAGAACCTCTCGCCATGGACGCCGATGGCGACCACAATGGGCGACATGCAATTGCCAAGTTCGTTCGATGGACTCGTGACCGACGGTGGTAAGTCGATCGTCTACGGCGAGCCGTATACGACAGCCGACGGCACCTTGGTCATCACCGTCGCCAAGGTGCGAAACCGCGGGCGTGGCTCTGAGGGCGAACCGCTGGAAACAGTCGCCAAACCCCTGGGCGTATTCGTCATCAAGGACGGCGATGCCCAGTGGCGCCCGGCCTTCAATGCCGACCGGGCCTCAACATTGGGCATCCTCACCGGCATGCTCGCGGCGGCCCTGGGACTGCTGGCGATCATCCGTCGACCACCCTGGCCCGATCTGACATCGCCGGGTTGGTCTCCCGCGGAGAACCCGCAGTGGTGGCGCGGCAGGCGCTGACCGTACAGCGCCCGCCGCAGCCAATCGCTACTTCTGGGTGACGGTTTCCTTGAAGGTGCCGTCGCCCTGGTTCAGCCAGGTGATGGTGCCCTTCTGGAATTCGCCGATCCAGCCGCCCTTGGCGACATCGGGTCCGCCAGCCGTCTCTTCTTCGTCGGCGGTGGGGAAGCCGAGCGCGCCACCGGCCCCACCCTGCGCGGTGTACACCTTCAGGATTTCGCCCTGGACCAGGTGTGCGCCAGTGGAGGGCGAGCTGAAGATGGTGCCCTTGGCGAACGCCTGCACCGTGCCGTCACCAACCTTTTCCGGTTGTCCGCTCGGTGCACCGAGCTTCGCTTCGCCACCGGCCTTGGTGTAGGCCTCGGCAATGGGCGGCTCCAAGACCACCTCGCCGCCACCCGGCACGGTGACCGTTGACGGTGCTCCCGCAACCACGGATGACACCGCGCTGCTGGCCGATGAGGCCGCGCTCGAGGCGGCGCTGCCACCCGCACTGATCGCGGACGATGCCGCGCTAGTTGCACTCGACACCGATTCCTTCGCGGCATCTTTGTCCTGCTGTGAACAGGCGACAGCTACCGCTGCGGAGATCGCAACGATGGAAACCGCGCCTGCTGCTCGTTTCATCAGATTGGTATCCATGATTCGAACGTAACAATTTAGCCGCGCCATTTAGGCGAGTTTTTAGATGTTCACCAATTGTCGGGGGAACGGCCATTAATTCGGCAAGCGCGTACTGCATACACACAATTCATGTGAAATGCGTGCGCCGGGTATGCGCGCGGCACCAAAGGGCGCGGTCAGGAAGCTGGAGTCAGCTCGCAGACGTAGTCGCCGACATCGATGTGCACCTCGGCCGCCTCCGGAACGGCCGGCGTGGGCACGACGTTGAGCTGGAATTGCTCGCGACCGAAGTCGTCGCTGGTTCCCGGCCACTGCTCCTGCAAGATGTCGCTGATCAGACCGGCGACCGCGGGCTCGGTGACACGGTAGGTCTCGGCCTGGCAGAACTTGGAGTAGACCTCGGTGACGCGGATGCGCGCCTTCTCGATGGGCAGCGTTCCCAGGTCTTCGCCGGTTTCCGGATCGCGCACGGCGGTTCCGGTGGCGCCGATGACCGAGAAGATCATCCCGACCTCCACGCCTGCCTCGTCGCCCTTGTTGACCAGTACCGAGTAGCGGTCGACGATATCGGCGACCTTCCCGATGATCGGGTCGACGGGCTCCAGCTCCGGCTCACCAACCGATTGCTCCGCCACCGTGGTCTCTTCAGGCATTGCCGACACCGACGGTGTAGTTGTTGGGGCGCGACGCCGACTCGATCTTTTGCCGTTCGGGTTGTCCGGCGTTCTCGGCCGTCGCGAAATCGGTCTTGGCCTTGGCCACCGCGGCACTCGAGACATTCTCCGACTCGCGCAGCGCCTGGAAGGCATGACGCAAAGTCAGCCGGCTGATCGTCAGGGCCAGGTTCAGGGCGCTGGAAGCCGACTGCTTGTTGCCCTCGTTGAGGTCGTTCGACGCGGCCGCAAGGTGCTTGTCCACGTCCATCATGCCCTGCAGCGTCACCATGGTCGCGTAGGCAGACTGCCCGACGTTGCGGTCAAGCTTGTTGCTCTGCTGAATGCGGTGATACAGGTCGGCAATCAAGATTCCGGAGACCAGCGCCAACAGTGGCGTGACGATGCCCTGGACGAATCGGGTCAGTTCGGCGTCGCGTGCCGTAAAGCCGACAACCGCCGCGACGATGGTTGCGACAATCGCCGCTCCGACGATCGTCCAATGAACCAGTGTGGGCTTCGGGGGAAGCTGATCTGAATTTGCCAACGTCGTTACCGTCCGTTCGGTGAGTGGACACATTCACTGCATCCATGACCCCATGAGCACTGACCGCAGCATGTTAACACCGCGCTCGGCTTCCTCCAAGGTCAGGTTACGCGCAGCACTTCAAGTTTGCTGGATGTGGCATATCCATCGATTTGCCCGAATTGAATTGAATGAGAAAGGCTTCCAGCGATTGCCGGCGACCGCGCCCCTACTGGTGTGTTCGTGTCTACCCGCTGAGGAGCGGGTTACCCGCACTGCTGTTCGGCAGCGGCATTGGTCGCCACGATGACCGCGGCCTGCCGATCTGCCGTCAGCTCATGCCAGGACTTGTGGAAGGTGCCGGGGCCGATGTTCCCGGTGCTCTGTATGGACTGTAGGTACCCCTCCACCAGCTGGTCGGGCCCATCGTGCTTGCCGGTCATCCAGTCGGCAGCCGCCCGGCACGCCTGGTAGTACTCCTCCTCCAAGGATGAGGGGGCGGCGTTCACGGACGTTGTGACGCCCGCTGGGGACACTCCTGAGCCGGCGGCCGGCGGCTGGGCTGCGGGAGCCCCCAGCGACGTCGTGGTGGTGCCTGCGGTGACGGAGGGGCTGGGAGCCGCCTTATCGTCCGATGCGGACGAGCACGCAGCGCCGATCAGTGGGACGCAGCAGGCCATCAGAGTCGCAGCGATGCGAGTTGGGGCGGTCACCACTCCAAAGTAGCAAGTGCCTACCAGCCACGACATTTACTCACCTAGAGCTTTTGCCCGGGGGCCAAAACCGCTGGAAAACGCCGGTACCATTTCAGCTGTGATGGGACACAGGGGTTTTCAGGGGTGTTGTCGCGGCTAGCCGTGTCCACCCCTGCCCCTTCCATCGATTGAGCCTTCATGACCACTGCATCTGTCCTGGATCTGCGCCGTCCTTCCTCCGCAGGATCCCTGCCCACCCGACTGCGACTGCCGGACCTGCTCCGCATCACCGATGAGGGTGCCGATGACGCCCTGCACGGCCGCTTCGACCACCTGCTGCCCGCGGGCGGCCTACCGGTCGACGAGCGCTGGGCCACCCGCATCCACGCCGACGACGAGCTCGATGTCTGGCTGATCAGCTGGGTGCCCGACAAATCCACCGAATTGCACGACCATTGCGGATCATTGGGCGCGCTGACCGTGCTCAGCGGTTCGTTGCATGAATATCGCTGGGATGGCAGCCAACTGGTGCGCCGCAGGCTCGACGCCGGCGATCAAGCGGGGTTTCCGCTCGGCTGGGTGCATGACGTCATGCGGGCTCCCCTGAAATTGAGCGGTGCGCCGGTTCCTGCCGAAAGCGGGCCCACGCTGAGCGTGCACGCTTACTCGCCGCCGCTGACCGCGATGTCGTATTACGAAGTGACCCAGGCCAACACATTGCGACGCAGCCGCACCATCCTCACCGACGAGCCAGAGGGGCCGGCGGCATGACGATTCACGATCTGCTCGCGTCGGCGCGGGGGCGCCTGCGTCGTCTGCCTGCCGACGAGGTGCCGACCGCGCTCGGCCGTGGTGCGTTCCTGGTCGACATCCGTCCTGCCGCGCAACGTGCCGAAGAGGGCGAGGTGATCAATGCCCTCGTCATCGAGCGCAACGTGCTGGAATGGCGGCTGGACCCGGAAAGCGATGCCCGGATCCCGCAGGCCGGCAATCACGATGTGGAATGGGTGATCCTGTGCCAGGAGGGGTACACCTCCAGCCTTGCCGCCGCCTCGCTGCAGGACATCGGTCTCTACCGTGCCACCGACGTCATCGGCGGATACAAGGCCCTCAAGGACAAGGGCATCCTGATCTAGCTCCCTGCCGCAGGGCCTGGGCATGACATGCGGATAAGCGCCACCCGGGTACGTGTACGCACTGCCCGCGTCTATGCGACAACGATCCGGCCGAGCTGGCCTACACCGCGGTTGTCGCATAGAGGTGGGCACCAACGGTGTGGGGTGGGACGCCTGGCTCTAGCTGAAGTCCCCCGCGTCACGGCGCAGATGCGTCAACACCGACACCAGCGTGCGGGTGCGTGAGGGCGACAGCCCGATCTGCGCGAACACCTTGGCGTTCAAGTCGGCAGTGGCCACCGAACCGAGATCTCGTCCGGCATCGGTGATCTCGACTAGCGTGCCGCGGCCGTCGGCGGGATTGGGCACGCGGCGCACCAACCCCGCCTCCTCCAGCCGGTCCACCGTATTGGTCACCGAGGTGGGGTGAACCTGCAGGCGCGCGCTGGCCTTGGCCATCGGCATGGAGCCCGCGCGGCTGAAGGACAGCAGCATCAGCAGTTCGTAGCGCGAAAAGGTCAGACCATGCGGGCGTAAGACGTCCTCGACCCGCGCCAGCATGATCTGGTGGGCGCGCATCACCGACGTGACGGCGGCCATCCCGTCGGCGACCTCGCCCCAGCCGTTTTCCACCCAATGGCGATGGGCATCGTCGACGGGATCGAACGGCAGGGTCATGCGCTCAGCGGTGAATGAAGTTGGCGGGGCGCTTCTCGACGAACGCGGCCATGCCCTCGGACTGGTCGGCGGTACCGAATGCCGAGTGGAAGATCCTGCGCTCGAACAACAATCCCTCGGCCAGGCTGGATTCGAAGGCCCGGTTCACGGCTTCCTTGGCCATCATCGAAGCCGACAGTGACATCTCCGAGATGGTCTTGGCGACGGCCTTGGCCTCGTCGAGCAGGCTCTCGGTGGCGACCACGCGCGAGACCAGGCCGCTGCGCTCGGCTTCGGCGGCGTCCATATTGCGGCCGGTGAGGATCATGTCCATGGCCTTCGCCTTGCCAATGGCGCGGGTGAGCCGCTGGGAGCCGCCCATGCCGGGCAGCACGCCCAGTTTGATCTCGGGTTGGCCGAACGTGGCGTTCTCGGCGGCGATGATCACGTCGCACATCATGGCCAGCTCGCATCCACCACCGAGGGCGTATCCGCTCACCGCCGCGATGGTCGGGGTGCGCACCGCGCCCAGCTTGCCCCAGGCGGAAAAGAAGTCGGAACCGAACATGTCACTGAACGACTGCTCGCTCATCTCCTTGATATCCGCGCCCGCCGCGAAGGCCTTCTCGCTACCGGTGATGATGATGGCGCCGATACCGTGATCGGCGTCGAATTCGGCTGCGGCGGTGGTGACCTCGTTCATCACCTGCGAATTCAGTGCGTTGAGCGCCTTGGGCCGGTTCAGCGTGATGACCGCGACACGGTCGATGCGCTCGGTGAGGATGGTTTCGAAATTGTGTGAGGTCATGACGCTCCTTGGATTCGCGAGAAGATCGCCGAGAAGTCTAGGCCGGAGCCTCCGGTGGAATTGAAGTCGTCGTAGATGTGTGCCGCGGCCAGGCCCAGCTGTGCGTCAACTCCATTGGCGCGCACCGCATTGGCCGCCAGCCCCAAGTCCTTGGCCATCAACGCGACGGCGAAGCCGGGGGCGTAGTCGCGATTGGCAGGGCTGGTGGGCACTGGGCCGGGCACCGGACAGTTCGAGGTGAGCGCCCAACACTGGCCCGAGGCGTTGGCCGCAACATCGAACAGGGCCTGATGGGACAACCCGAGTTTCTCGCCGAGCACAAACGCCTCGCTGATGGCGATCATCGATACGCCGAGGATCATGTTGTTGCAGATCTTCGCGGCCTGCCCGACGCCGGGACCACCGCAGTGCACCACGCGCTTGCCCATGGCATCCAGAATCGGTTCTGCGGCTACGAATACGGCGTCGTCGGCACCCACCATGAACGTCAGAGTCGCCGCGGTGGCCCCGGGCACCCCGCCGGACACGGGGGCGTCGGCGAAGCGGTGTCCCGCGGCGGTCGCAGCCTCATGCGCGGCGCGGGCATCGGCCACGTCGACGGTGGAGGAATCGATGAACAGGGTGCCGGGACGCGCGGCGGGCAGCAGATCCTCGTAGGCCGCCAGCACGTGCGCGCCCTTGGGCAGCATGGTGATCACCACATCGGCGGTGCTGGCAGCCGCGGCGCCCGACTCGGCCAACGGCACACCGGCCTGGGTGGCGGCGTCCCGGGCCTGCTCGGAGAGATCGAAAGCCGCCACGGTGTGTCCGGCCTTGGTGAGATTGACCGCCATCGGTAATCCCATGTGGCCCAGGCCGATAAAGGCGATATTGGTCACGGCCACTCCAAGTCGTCGCTGACTGGCTGGAAGAACTCCTCGACATCGGCCTTGGTGACCTCGGCGAGTGTCTTCGGAACCCACTGCGGGTTGCGATCCTTGTCGACCAGCTGAGCCCTGATGCCCTCGACCAGATCATGCGAGCGCACCGATTGGCTGGACACTCGATATTCCTGGGTGAGAACCGCTTCCAGCGACGGCAGTTCGCGAGCCCTGCGCACTGCCGCAAGCGTCACCGACAGTGCGATGGGGGAGCGGGTCAGGATTTGATCGGCTGCCGCGCGTGCCCGTTCGTCACCACGGGCCTGCAGCGCGGCGACGATATCGGCGACGGATTCACCGCCGTAGCACTCGTCGATCCAATTGCGTTGAGCCAGCAGATCACTCGACGGTGCGTTGGTGCCGTGGACCGCAAGCGCAGTGGCGATATCGCTATCGATGATGGCCTTGGTGAACTTCTCGAGCCGGTCATGCGGCACGTAGTGGTCGGCGAAGCCCAGCGCGATGGCGTCGGCTCCGGAGAAGGGTGCACCCGTGAGTGCGGCGTGCAAGCCGAGCTGGCCGGGGGCGCGCGAGAGTAGGTAGGTACCGCCCACGTCCGGGATGAAGCCGATGCCCACCTCCGGCATCGCCACCTTGGAGGTATCGGTGACAATGCGGATGTTGGCATGCCCGCCGACTCCGACACCGCCGCCCATCACGATGCCGTCCATCAGCGCCACATACGGTTTCGGGAAGCGCGCGATCTGTGCGTTGAGCACGTACTCGTCGCGGAAGAACCTGCGGGCTGCCACGCCGTCGATCTTGGCGCTGTCGTGCACGGCCACCACGTCGCCGCCGGCGCACAGACCACGCTCGCCGGCGCCCGAGAGCACGACCACGCGTACCGCGTCGTCCGCCTCCCACTCCGCCAGGACGGCGTTCATCGCCGCGATCATGTCGTAGGTGAGCGAGTTGATGGCCTTGGGACGGTTCAGCGTCAGCAGGCCGACCCCCTTCTCGACCCGGGTTTCGATCTGATCCGTCACGCCGGAAGCCCCTGTTCTATCAACTTGCGGGACACGATGACTCGCATGATCTCGTTGGTTCCTTCCAGGATTTGGTGTACCCGTAGGTCACGCACGATCTTCTCGATGCCGTACTCGGCCAGGTAGCCGTAGCCGCCGTGCAGCTGCAGCGCCTCGTTGGCCACCGTGAAACCTACGTCAGTGGCGATGCGTTTGGCCATGGCACACAGTTCGGCCGCGCGCGGATCGCCCTCGGTCACCGCGGCCGCCGCACGCCACACCATGGTGCGGGCGGCCTCCAGCTCGGTGGCCATGTCCGCGAGCCGGAACTGCAGCGCCTGGAACTTGATCAACTCCTCACCGAACGCCTTACGGGTGCGCAGGTACTCGATGACCTTTTCCAGTGCCGAGCGGGCCCCGCCCAGTGAGCAGGACGCGATATTGAGCCGGCCGCCATTGAGGCCGCGCATCGCGATGGTGAATCCGATGCCCTCCTCGCCGATGCGGTTGGCCACCGGCACCCGGACATCCTCGAAGACGACCTGTGCGGTGGGTTGGGCGTGCCAACCCATCTTGCGTTCGGGAGCGCCGAAGGACAGGCCGGGAGTGCCCTTGGGCACCACGATGGTGGAGATGCCCCGTGGTCCGGGGCCACCCGTACGGGCCATCACCACGTAGAGGTCTGCGGCCCCGGCGCCGGAGATGAACTGCTTGACGCCGTTGAGCACGTACTCGTCACCCTGGCGAATCGCGCTGGTCCGCAAGGCAGCCGCGTCACTGCCGCATTCGGGCTCGGTGAGGCAGTACGCCCCGATCGTCTCCATCGTGCACATCGAGGGCAACCAGCGTCGGCGCTGCTCCTCGTCGCCGAATTCGTCGATCATCCAGGCGGCCATGTTGTGGATGGAGATGAAAGCCGAGACGGCCGAGCACCCGGTGGCCATGGCCTCGAAGATCAACGACGCGTCCAAGCGGGTGAGCCCGGAGCCACCGACATCGGGGTTGACGTAGATACCGCCCATGCCCAGCGCCGCTGCCTTGGGAAAAATCTCGACCGGGAAGTACTTGTCACGGTCCCAGTCCAGCGCGTGCGGCGCGATGTGGATATCGGCGAACTCCCTTGCCGTATTCCAGATTTCACGCTGTTCTTCGGTGAGATTGAACATGGATGTTCGCTCAATCCATGGTCGGGATCACGAAGGAGGCGCCCTCCTTGATACCCGACGGCCAGCGTTGCGTCACCGTCTTGGTCTTGGTGTAGAACCGGATGGAGTCGGGCCCGTGTTGGTTGAGGTCGCCGAATCCGGACGCCTTCCAGCCGCCAAAGGTGTGGTATGCCACGGGAACCGGGATCGGGACGTTGACACCGACCATTCCGGTGTTGACTTTGGCGCAGAAGTCGCGCGCGGTGTCGCCGTCGCGAGTGAAGATGGCTACACCATTTCCGAACTCGTGTTCGGACGGCAAGCGCACCGCCTCGTCGTAGTCCTTGGCGCGCACCACCGACACCACGGGACCGAAGATCTCCTCCTTGTAGATGCGCATCTCGGGTGTCACGTGATCGAAAAGCGAGGCACCGATGAAGAATCCGTCTTTATGGCCGTCGACCGTGAGATCGCGGCCGTCCAGGACCAGCTCGGCCCCCTCGGCGACGCCGATGTCGATGTAGTCGCGCACCCGCTTGAGGGCGTCGGCACCGACCAGCGGACCGAAGTCGACACCTTCGTCCAGCGAGGCGCCGACCACCAGCTCGCGGGCACGCTTGGTCAGGCCGTCGACCAGCCGCTCGGCGGTGGCTTCGCCGACGGGTACCGCAACGGAGATGGCCATACAGCGCTCACCGGCCGAGCCGTATCCCGCGCCGATCAGAGCATCGATCGCCTGGTCGATATCCGCGTCCGGCATGATGATCATGTGGTTCTTGGCGCCGCCAAAGCATTGGGCGCGTTTACCGTTGGCGGTGGCGGTCTCGTAGATGTACTGCGCGATCGGCGTGGAGCCGACGAACCCGACGGCGGCGACGCGCGGATCGTGCAGTAGCGCGTCCACCGCGGTCTTGTCGCCATTGACGACGTTGAAGACGCCGGGCGGCAGACCTGCCTCGAGGAACAGTTCGGCCAGCCGCAGCGGCACCGACGGGTCGCGCTCGGACGGCTTGAGGACGAACGCATTTCCACATGCCAGAGCCGGACCGGCCTTCCAGAGCGGAATCATGGCGGGGAAGTTGAACGGGGTGATGCCCGCGACAACCCCCAGGGGCTGGCGGATGGAGTACACGTCGATGCCGGTGCCGGCGCCGCTGGTGTACTCACCCTTGATGAGGTGGGGGATGCCGGTCGCGAATTCGCAGACCTCGAGCCCGCGTTCGATATCGCCCTTGGCGTCGGCGAGGGTCTTGCCGTGTTCCTGGGAGAGCATCGCGGCCAGGTCGTCGATCTCCGCGCGCACCAGGTCGACGAACTTGGCGAGCACGCGGGCACGTTGCTGAGGGTTGCGGGCGGCCCAGCCCGGCTGGGCCTCGGCGGCGTTCGAGATGGCCGCCTCGACCTCCGAAACGTCGGCCAATGGCACCTGCCGCACCGGCTTGCCCTGCGTCGGGTCGTACACGTCGGCAAAGCGGCCAGAGGTGCCGGGAACGGGCTTTCCGGCGACGAAATGTGTTAATTGCGGTAACGAACTCATGGTGTAGCCCCTTGGGAAACGGTGGAAGATCAGGGAGGTCGGCACTCCCAAATCTAGTTGGACATCCATGTAATGTCTAGTAGGACTTCCAGGTATAAATCCGAGTGTTCACAGGGATCTCACAGGGATTTGCCACAGCAGCGGCATGCGGGCGGTAGTGTGAGCCCACGACGTAGCCGGACAGTTCGGGGATCATTCGCGAAAGCGCGGAACTCTTGCACTTGCCTGCTCGTTAAAGGTCCAGTTGACTTGTTAGACGTCATCCGCGGAGGTCGCATATCGCGCCGCCGCACATCCAGGAGAGGATCACGACGGTGCGAACCACCAGCAATCCCATTCTTCGGACGCTGCCCGGTAAAGAGGGCGGCGGCTATGCGCAGTTCGGAGCGGGTGCGGCAGGCGCTGGTGCCATGGCGGCCCAGCAGATGCGCCAGGACCCCTACACCGCGTACCCGGAGGCCCAGGCGGGCGTATCCCGGCCGCTGACCATCGACGATGTGGTGACCAAGACCGGCATCACCCTCGGTGTGATCGTCGCCGTCGCCGTTGCCTCCTTCTTCCTCGTCAGCACCAACCCGGGGCTGGCGCTGCCGTTCCTGCTGGTGGGTGGCTTCGGCGGTCTGATCATGGTGGCGATCGCGAGCTTCGGGCGTAAGCAGGACAACCCGGCCATCGTGCTGAGCTATGCCGCGCTGGAAGGTCTGTTCGTCGGCGCGATCTCCTTCGCCCTGACCTTCCAGGTGGCGGGGGCCAACGCCGGCGCCCTGATCGGCCAGGCGATCCTCGGCACCGTGGGCGTGTTCATCGGCATGCTGTTCGTGTACCGCTCGGGTGCCATCCGCGTCACCCCCAAGTTCCAGCGGATGCTGCTGGCCGGTCTGGTCGGCGTGCTGGTGCTGGCGCTGGGCAATATGGTGCTCGGATTCTTCGGCATCGACATGGGGCTGCGCAGCGGTGGCCCGATCGCGATCATCTTCTCGCTCGTTTGCATCGGTCTGGCCGCGTTCAGCTTCCTGATCGACTTCGACGCCGCAGACCAGATGGTGCGCGCCGGTGCCCCGGAGAAGGCGGCCTGGGGCATCGCCCTCGGCCTGGCCGTCACCCTGGTCTGGCTCTACGTCGAAATCCTGCGACTGCTGAGCTACTTCCAGAACGACTAGCACTAAGCAACGAAAAGGGGCGCTCCGGAAGGGGCGCCCCTTTTTAATGCGAATGTTCAGCCGGAAACGCGGACCCGGCCCGCGGCCTCGGCGGCGTTGCGCCGGGCCGTGTCCACATCCTCGTCGCGGGCCAGCGCCACGCCCATCCGGCGGGTGATGAAGCTTTCCGGCTTGCCGAACAGCCGCAGCTCGGTCCGCGGGACGCGGAGCGCCTCGTCGACACCATCGAACACCACGCCTTGCGCCTCGACCCCGCCATAGATCACCGCGCTGGCCCCCGCAGATTTCAACGTCGTATCGACGGGAAGCCCGAGAATGGCGCGGGCATGCAACTCGAACTCGTTCTGCCACTGCGTGATCATGGTGACCATGCCGGTGTCGTGGGGGCGCGGACTCACTTCGCTGAAATACACCTGATCGCCCTTGATGAACAGCTCGACACCGAAAATTCCCTGGCCGCCCAGGTTCTCGGTAACGGATCGGGCGATGTGCTGCGCGCTGCGCAAGGCGGCCTCCGTCATGGGATGCGGCTGCCAACTCTCGACATAGTCACCATTGGCCTGCCGGTGCCCGATGGGCGCGCAGAAGCTGGTCTCGACTTCGCCGTCGTCGCCTAGCGCCCGCACCGTCAAAAGCGTGATCTCGTAGTCGAAGTCGACAAACCCCTCGACGATCACGCGGTTGTTGGTGACCCGGCTACCCGCCATCGCGTAGTCCCAGGCCTTCTCGACATCGGCCGGTCCGTCGAGCTTGCTCTGCCCCTTGCCGGAGCTGCTCATGAGCGGCTTCACCACGCAGGGGTAGCCGACGCCCCCGGACTCCGGGTCGATCGCCGCCTGGAGCTCATCGAGTGAGCCGCAGAATTGGTAAGGGCTGGTGGGCAATCCAAGTGTCTCCGCCGCGAGCCGGCGGATACCCTCGCGGTCCATGGTGAGCCGCGCCGCGCGGGCTGTCGGGATCACGCGTACCACGCCCTCGGTCTCCAGGGCTTCCAGGGTGGCCGTGGCGATGGCCTCGATCTCGGGCACCACCAGGTCGGGCTTCTCGGCCTCGATCAGGGCGCGCAACTGTTCGGGGTCGGTCATCGAGATGACGCGCGCGTGGTGGGCGATCTGGTGGCCGGGGGCGTTCTCGTAGCGATCGACGGCGATGGTCTCGACGCCCAGACGCTGCAGGGCGATCAGGACCTCGCGGCCGAGTTCGCCGGAACCGAGCAGCATGACACGGGTGGCGCGCGGTGACAGGGGAGTTCCGATAGTGGTCATCGCGACGGAAGTCTAGTGAGCGGGCGCCTGCCGCCCGGCCGGCAGGCGCCCCAAACGCCGACACGCCGTGTCGTGGCGGGAACGTGCGATACGAACCCGCCGCAACACGGCGTGTCGACGAAAAAGGGGAGAACTAGGCGAGCCGCTCGATGACCATCGCCATACCCTGGCCGCCACCCACACACATGGTCTCGACACCGAAGGTCTTGTCGTAGGTGGTCAGGTTGTTCAGCAGGGTGGCGGTGATGCGGGCACCGGTCATGCCGAAGGGGTGACCCAGCGCGATCGCACCGCCGGAGACGTTCAGCTTGTCCTCATCGATGCCGAGCGCGCGCGCCGAGCCCAGCACCTGGACGGCGAACGCCTCGTTGATCTCGAACAGATCGATGTCGCCAATCGACTTGCCCGCGTTGGCCAGTGCGCGCTTGACGGCCTCGATCGGGCCCAGGCCCATGATTTCCGGCGACAGGCCGGACACACCGGTAGAGACGATGCGCGCCAGCGGGGTCAGGCCCAGCTCCTTGGCGCGCACATCGCTCATCACGACCAGCGCGGCCGCACCGTCGTTCAGCGGGCAGGCGTTACCGGCAGTGATGGTGCCGTTGGGGCGGAACACCGGCTTCAGCTGGCTGATGGCCTCGTAGGTGGTGCCGGCGCGGGGGCCGTCGTCCTTGGCCACGACGGTACCGTCGGCCAGCGTCACCGGGGTGATCTCGCGCTCGAAAAAGCCATCGGCAATGGCCTTTTCGGCCCGGTTCTGGCTGCGCACGCCCCAGTGGTCCTGGTCCTCACGGCTGATGCCGGTGTGCAGTGCCACGTTCTCGGCGGTCTGGCCCATCGCGATGTACACGTCGGGGGTCAGGCCGTCGTTGCGCGGGTCGTGCCATTCGGTGGCACCCTGTGCCGCGGTCGCGGTGCGGGCCTCGGCGTCGGCGTACAGCGGGTTGTGGCTGTCCGGCCATCCGTCCGAAGTGCCCTTCGGAAAGCGCGAAACCGTCTCCACACCAGCGGAAATGAATGCGTGACCCTCGCCGGCCTTGATGGCGTGGAACGCCATGCGGGTGGTCTGCAGCGACGACGAGCAGTAACGGTTGACGGTGGTGCCGGGCAGGAAGTCGTAGCCCAGCTGTACCGCCACCGCGCGACCGATGTTGAAACCGGCCTCGCCGCCTGGCTGACCGCAGCCCAGCATCAGGTCGTCGACATCCTTGGGGTCCAGTGCGGGCACCTTGTCGAGGGCGGCGCGCACCATCTGCGCGGCCAGGTCATCCGGCCGCATGCTCACCAGCGAGCCCTTGCCGGCTCGCCCGATCGGGGAGCGGGCAGTGGAAACGATCACGGCTTCGGGCATGAAAACTCCTGAATATAGGGGATTTAGTACTGGTTCTACTCCCCAGGAATCTAATGCAGCGATGCGACGGGCAGATTGTCGGGCCGGTCTGCGGGCTCGGTAATGCTTGTCGCGATCTCCGTAGCGTTGCGCCGCCAGATGCGGCTCAGGACGCGTAACCGGGCGCTCATGGTCTGTGACTCGGCGGCCGCGGACACCCACGGCAAATCCGGGATGGGCCCGCCGGTCCATTCGCCCAGGGCATGCGCGACCGCCGGCAGCAGCAGCCGTGCTGCCAGCGCATACCCGGCGGCCGAGGGGTGGTAGTGGTCGTCGGCGAACATCTCTTCGGGCGCCTGCAGAAACTCCGGCGCCAGCAGGTCGGCAAGCGGAACGGGAACACCACCGGTGGCCCGCACCGCGGCGGCCTGGAAATGCGCCAGGCGCAGTCCGCGGGAACGCACCACCGCGCGCAGCGGCTGCGGTATGGCGGTGATCACGCCGAAGTCGGGGCAGGTGCCCACCACGACGACAGAACCGGCCGCGCGCAATCGCCGCACCGCGTCACCCAGGCGCTGGGCGGAAGCCCGCACCGCGTTGAGCGAGGTCACGTCGTTTGCGCCGATCATGATCACGGCAGCGTCCGGCGGTGGGCCGATGATCGACATGGCATCGATCTGTGCGGCCAGTCCCTTGGAGGTGGCACCGGATATCGCCTTGGTGGACAAGCGGATTCGCTTGCCTGACTCCTCGGCCAAGCCGCGTGCCAGCAGCACCCCCGGTACCTCGTCGGGTATGTGACAGCCGTACCCGGTGGCTGTGGAGTCGCCGAAGATCGCCAGGTGCAGGTCGTACTGCACGCCACGGGTGTATCGGGTGACCGGGCCACCACCGCGCTCGTACACCCCATCGGCCACCGGGGGAGCGTCGTGAGTCTTCGGGATGACCCGGCGAACCTGCCTGGCCTGCGCGTTCAGGAAGCTGTACGCGCCCCAGACGCCGGTACCCATCGCCGCGCCTGCGGCCCCGGTGCTCAGGGCCGCCCAGATCGTCCGTCTCCGTGTGGCGAGGATGCTCACGGTGGCTATTTTCAACGACCACGACACACGGCGCCAGTCCTCTGA
Organism: Mycobacteroides abscessus ATCC 19977; assembly: GCF_000069185.1. Classification (NCBI taxonomy): domain Bacteria; kingdom Bacillati; phylum Actinomycetota; class Actinomycetes; order Mycobacteriales; family Mycobacteriaceae; genus Mycobacteroides; species Mycobacteroides abscessus. Next base: position 1,208,465 of record NC_010397.1, read on the forward strand.
CCAGCATCACGGGAAATGAGGCGTGGACGATGCGGTATCGAAAGCGGTTTGTTGCTTGTTGATAGGTATAGTCCATCGGACGCTAGCTGGCAGCTAGCAGTTAAGCGTCACAGGACACTGGCTAGGCAAAGGAGCCTGAACAGATGACCGCACCGAAGCGCGCACCCGAATACGGGCCTGCGGGGTCTGCTAGATCCTCGCTGAGTGCCGTGAATACGCTGGTCCGCGGCCTGCCGTTGAGTGACGGCGCCGCCGTCGAAGTGATCGAGGACGCCGCCAGCCTGGCCGGACGGCTCCTTGGCTTCGGTGTCCGGATGACGGTGCGCACGGTACTGCAGATCGGCAGCCACGCGCCCACCTTCCCCTACCCGTTCGGGTTGATCGAGGAGCTCGGCCGGGTGCTGGTGCCGCCGCGCGGCACGGTCAAGGCGACCGTCACCCTGCCGAACACCAACGCGCGGCTGATCCGCGCCAAGGGTGTGGGGCCGGCCGACGGAACCGGACGCGTGGTGCTGTATCTGCATGGCGGCGCGTTCATCGTCGGTGGCCCAAACACCCACAGCGCCATGGTGTCCACCATCTCTCAACATGCCGATGCGCCGTGTCTGGTGGTCAACTATCGGATGCCGCCCAAGGCCTCGCTGGATCAGGCCATCGACGATTGCCTCGACGGATACCGCTGGCTGCGCGCGCAGGGGTACGCGGCCGAACAGATTGTGCTGGCCGGCGACTCGGCAGGGGGTTTCCTGTCCGTCGCGGTGGCCGAACGTCTGTTGGCCGAAGACGGTGAAGCACCGGCCGCGCTGGCCCTCATCTCGCCGCTGATCGAACTGGATCCCGCGGCCAAGGTCGCCCATGAGAACGCCAGGACCGATGTCATGTTGCCGCCCAACTGTTTTGAGGCGCTAGAGAAGATCCTCACCAAGGCAGGCGGTGGAATACCGCCACAGGAGATCATCGACAAGGTCGACGGCCGCATGCCACAGACGCTGGTGCACTGCTCAGGGTCGGAGGTGCTGCTCTACGACGCCCGCTTGCTGGGGAAACGCCTCGCCGAGCAGGGTGTGCCCGTGGAGATCAAAATCTGGCCCGGCCAGATGCACGTCTTCCAGGTGGCCACCAAGGTGGTCCCCGAGGCCAAGAGATCGCTGGCACAGATCGGCCAGTACATCCGCGACGCCGTACCCGGGACTTTCCCGGCCGAGTTCGCCGCGCCCGCGGCGGTCTGATCGGCGTTCTGGGCCCTCGCCGGATGCCTGTGTGGGAGCCTCTGCGCGCGGGACACTCATCGGTCTAATAGCGTTACCTGCATGCGCATCGCCCAGCATGTCTCGGATCTGATCGGCAACACCCCTCTCGTCCGGCTCAACTCGGTGGTGCCCGAGGGCTGCGCGACGGTGGCCGCCAAGATCGAATACCTCAATCCCGGCGGCAGCTCGAAGGACCGCATCGCCGTCAAGATGATCGAGGCCGCCGAGGAGGCGGGGCTGCTCAAGCCTGGCGGCACCATCGTCGAGCCCACCTCGGGCAATACCGGGGTTGGGCTCGCGCTGGTCGCGCAGCGCAAGGGATACCACTGCGTGTTCGTGTGCCCCGACAAGGTCAGCGAGGACAAGCGGAATGTGTTGCGGGCCTACGGGGCCGAGGTCGTCGTGTGCCCCACGGCGGTTCCGCCGGAGCATCCCGACAGCTACTACAACGTCTCGGACCGCCTGGTGCGTGAGATCGAGGGCGCCTGGAAGCCCGACCAATACTCCAACCCGAACGGCCCCGCCAGCCATTACGAGACCACCGGCCCGGAAATCTGGGCCGATACCGACGGCAAGATCACCCATTTCGTCGCCGGGGTGGGCACCGGTGGCACCATCACCGGCGCGGGCCGATACCTCAAAGAGGTCTCCGGCGGCCGCGCAATAGGCGAGGTCAAGATCGTCGGTGCCGACCCGGAGGGGTCCGTCTACTCCGGCGGCACGGGCCGTCCCTACCTTGTCGAAGGTGTGGGAGAGGATTTCTGGCCCTCTGCTTATGACCCCAGCGTGGTCGACGAGGTCATCGCGGTGTCCGATGCCGACTCCTTCGAGATGACCCGGCGGCTGGCGCGAGAAGAAGGGTTGCTGGTCGGCGGATCCTGCGGCATGGCCGTGGTGGCGGCAATTCGGTTGGCAGAGAAGGTGGGCCCCGACGGACTGGTCGTGGTGCTGTTGCCGGACGGTGGCCGCGGATACTTGTCCAAGGTGTTCAACGACGCCTGGATGTCTTCGTACGGATTTTTGCGTAGCCGTTTGGACGGCAGCGTCTCCGAGCCCACCGTGGGTGACGTGCTGCGTGGAAAGTCCGGTGCGCTACCTGATTTGGTACACACCCATCCGTCGGAGACGGTGCGCGACGCCATCGAGATCTTGCGCGAGTACGGGGTGTCCCAGATGCCCGTGGTGGGGGCCGAGCCGCCCGTCATGGCGGGCGAGGTGGCCGGATCGGTCTCCGAAAGAGAGCTGCTGTCAGCGGTATTCGAAGGCCGGGCACAGCTTGCCGATGCCGTCGCTCAGCACATGAGCCCACCATTGCCGCTGGTCGGCTCGGGTGAGCCGCTGAGTACCGCCGGATCCATGCTGCGCGACACCGACGCGGTGATGGTCGTCGACGAGGGCAAGCCCGTTGGTGTCATCACCCGCCATGACCTGCTGGGATTCGTCTCATCCGGTAGGGGCGTACGGCACTGATTTTCGCGCCAAATCGTTTCGCAGAAGCCAACCTGTGGAAACGCTGAACGCGTAATGTCCTCTGTTGCTCGACGCTGATGCGTGTCATACGAAACTGGAGGACATATCGTGACCGAAGTTCCACCACCCCCGCCGCAGGGTCCGGGCGGCTACCCGCCGCCGCCTCCTGCTGCCGGTGCGCCGGCGCTGCCGGGCGGTAATTTCGAAATCTGGATCCGGCGTGTCGGTGCGTACATCATCGACGTCATTCCCGTGGCTCTGCTCAGCGGAATCGGCGGCGGGATCGCGGGCGGCACCGCTACGACCGCTGATTGCGTCGGCGACTCCTTTGGTGACCCCATGACGGGCGGGATGAGCTACGTCAGCTGCCAGCCGGAGTACACCGGCGTGGGCTGGGCGGCCTACATCCTGTTCAGCCTCGCGGCGCTTGCGTTCGCGGTGTGGAACTGGGGTCTCAAGCAGGGCACCACCGGATCGAGCATCGGCAAAGGCCTGCTCGGCATCCGGGTCCTCGGTGAGGCCACCGGCCAGCCGATCGGTTTCGGGATGTCGGTTGTCCGCCAGATCGCGCACTTCCTCGACGCTGTCATCTGTTACATCGGCTTCCTGCTGCCGCTCTTTACGGCCAAGCGTCAGACGATCGCCGACATGCTAGTGAAGACCGTCGTCGTTCCCAAGTAGAAGTAATCGTCAGGCGGCGCTGGGCTGTCTCACTCCTATCGGTCCGGTATAGGCTCGGACCCGATGAGTGAGCAGCGCAGCGCCGCCGACGCGTCTCGGTGGCAAGGGTTTTCCACAAGGGCCATCCACGGCGGTTTCCATGCCGATCCGCAGACCGGTGCGGTCAACGTGCCGATCTACGCCAGTTCGACCTTCGCCCAGGACGGCGTCGGCCAGCTGCGTGGAGGATTCGAATACGCACGCACCGGCAATCCCACGCGTGCTGTTCTCGAAGCCTCTTTGGCGGCATTGGAAGACGCCCACTTCGGCAGGGCGTTCAGTTCCGGGATGGCGGCCACCGACTGCGTGTTGCGCGCGCTGCTGAGGCCGGGCGATCACCTGATCATCCCCAATGATGCCTACGGCGGCACCTTCCGGCTGATCGACAAGGTCTTCTCGCAGTGGGGGATCAGACACACTCCGGTGCCGGTGGCGGACGTCGATGCCATCCGCGCGGCAATTACCCCCACCACCAAGCTGATCTGGCTGGAGACGCCGACCAACCCGCTGCTGAGTATCGCCGATATTGCGGCGGTCGCCCAGGTGGCGGCGGAGCATTCCGTGAAGCTGTTGGTGGACAACACTTTCGCCTCACCGGCGCTACAGCAGCCGCTGAATCTCGGCGCCGATATCGCGCTGCACTCCACCACCAAATACATTGGCGGACATTCCGATGTCGTTGGGGGAGCCTTGCTCACCAACGACGAGGAGCTGGACACCGCCTTCGCGTTCCTGCAGAACGGGGCGGGTGCGGTGCCGGGCCCGTTCGACGGCTACCTGACCTACCGGGGTATCAAGACCTTGGCGTTGCGCATGCAGCGACACAGCGAGAACGCGCAAGCGGTGGCCGAGTACCTGGCCGGCCACTCCGCCGTCGCGCAGACGATCTACCCGGGGCTGGAAAGCCACCCGGGGCATGCCGTGGCCGCCAGGCAGATGCGTGGCTTCGGCGGCATGGTCAGCGTGCGGTTGGCCGGAGGACGCCAGGCGGCACTCGACTTGTGCTCGCGAACAGAGCTTTTCATTCTGGCTGAGTCCTTGGGCGGGGTGGAGTCCTTGATCGAGCACCCGGGAGCCATGACGCACGCGTCGACTGCGGGATCGCTGCTGGAGGTGCCGGACGATCTGGTGCGGTTGTCGGTGGGCATCGAGGAGGTCGGCGATCTGATCGGCGACCTCGAGCAGGCGTTGCGTTAAGACATCGAATGTAGGGCCGCCGAGATCACCGCGGCGGTCACCGCGAGATTGACTGCCGGGCCCCGGTTGTCGCGGGTCTGGGCCGCCCACCCGCCGTCGGCGATCGTTTGCGACCAGCGAGAAACCTGCTGCTTGCCGATGGGATCCAGACTCAAGATCGCGTCGAATCCATTGACCCCGTGCAGCACCGCGATGATCGCGGCAGTGCTGGGTGAGGGCGGAGCGTAGTGGAACAACACATCGGTAACCCCCTGGCGTACGGCGTTGGCGCGCTCGTTGTTGGTCACCGGCCAGTACTTGTCCGGGAACAGTCGGCCGCCCATGCGGACCGTGTGGATGTCTCCGGTGATCTCCAGCCGGTGCAGCATTTGGGACTCGACCCCGCGGCCCACCTTGGCGATCGCCTCGGTGGGATCCATCGGCCGCCGCCGCAGTCGGTGTATCGCTCGGTCGAGTACCGGATCCCCGATGTCGGGTGCCTGGAGCACCAGCAGATGGCCTGCCTTGGTGGGTTCCCCGTGCGTGGCGGGCCGAATGCGTTGCGCCAGAGCAAGATCCAATACGATCGCGGCAGCCAGGGCCTGCGAGCGTCGATTCTTGTCCAGCAGGGGCCGTCCCGACGCGTTGTTCAGCAACAGAAGCAGGAGGTCCTCCGCAATCTGTGGCATGAGGGGACAATAGCGGCAGAACTGGTGACATGATGCCTGGCATGGCCATGGAGACATCGGGAGCAATAGGGTTGGTAACGGTCCAGGAGATCCAGGAGGTAGCCGAGCGGCTGGCCCCTGTGATACGGCGCACACCGATGGTGGCCTTCCGTGCGCTGAGTGACCGCTGCGGGCACGAGGTGCGGCTCAAATGTGAAAACCTGCAACGCACAGGATCTTTCAAACCGCGTGGTGCCTACAACCGGATCAGCCAGCTGCCCGGCGAGCAGCGCGTCAATGGTGTGGTGGCAGCCAGCGCGGGCAATCATGCCCAGGGCGTGGCCTGGGCGGCGACCACCCTGGGCATCCCGTCGACGGTGTTCATGCCGGTGGGGGCGGCGTTGCCCAAGATCGTCGCCACCCGTGCGTACGGCGCGACCGTGCACCTCACCGGCTCCACCATCGACGACGCGCTGTTGGCCGCGACCGAGTTCGCGGCGGAAACCGGTGCGGTGCTCATCCATCCGTTCGACCATCGCGATGTGGTGGCCGGGCAGGCCACCGTCGGGCTTGAGATCCTGGAGCAGCTTCCGGAGGTGGGCACCATTGTGGTGCCCGCGGGCGGCGGCGGCTTGGTGGCAGGGGTCGCCGCGGTGGTCAAGGCGGCGCGACCGGCGGTTCGGATCGTCGCGGTGCAGGCCGCCGGTGCGGCGGCCTGGCCGGTGTCGCTCAAAGCCGGGCACCCGGTGGCACTGGAATCCATGGACACCATGGCCGACGGCATCGCCGTCGGTAAGCCCGGGGCGGTGCCCTTTGAGCACGTGGCCGCCCTGGTCGACGACGTGGTCACGGTCAGCGAGGAAGCGCTGTCGCGGGGCCTGCTGTTGTGCCTGGAGCGCGCCAAGCTGGTGGTGGAACCTGCCGGCGCCGCCGCGGTAGCGGCGCTGCTCACCCTGTCCGCCGAGGAATTGGGCCTCACCGGGCCGGTGTGTGCGGTGCTTTCGGGCGGCAACATCGACCCGTTGCTGCTTACCCATGTCATCACCCATGGATTGCGGGCCGCCGGTCGCTATCTGACGGTTCGGGTCACCGTCGCCGACGCGCCGGGCGGACTGTCGGGTCTGCTGGATGTCTTCCGGGCCTCCGGTGCCAGCGTCGTCGACGTCACGCACTGGCGGAACAGCGAGCGGCTGCGTCTGGGCGAGGTGGATGTGCTGGCGACCGTCGAGACGCGGGGGCCCGAACACCGTCAGGCGGTCCTCGACGCAATTGTCGCGGCCGGCCTGACGGTCCAAGAAGAGCGGTAGCCCCCGCCCCCAGCCCTCAACGAGTGCGAGCCTGACGCGGAAATCTGCCCTGAAACCCGCGTGAGGCTCGCACTCGATCGGGGGCGGATGGGTTGTCGGTCGTCGGTGTGATGCTGACGGCCATGGGGGATATTCCATGGCCGTTCCGCTCGACCGAGATGCTGTCCACGGGCGCTGTGACGGAGCACTACATACGCACCCGCTACCGGCAGCTGTATCCGGGCATCTGCGTTCCGCGTGAGGTGGAGGTGAGCGCAACGCAGCGCGCGTACTCGGCGTGGTTATGGACCGGGCGACGTGGTGTGATCGCCGGGCTGGCGGCTTCGGCAGTGCATGGCGCCAAATGGGTCGAAGCCGGGGTAGTAGTCGACCTGATCCACCGTCACCATAAGACGGCCAGAGGCTTACGGATCCATCGAGACACGTTGATGGACAACGAGATTGATCGCATCGAGGGGATTGCTGTCACGAGTCCGGCGCGCACCGCCTTCGATGTGGGTAGGTGGCTGCCGCAGGCTGGAGCCGTCGAGCGGATAGATGCTCTTATGGCTGCGACGGGCTTGGTAACTGAGCAGGTCGAGGACGTCATGAAGAAGCACAAAGGGGTGCGCGGCCTGGCTCGGCTGAGGAGCGTGTTGGCGCTGGTCGACGGAGGTTCCGAATCGCCGCAGGAGACCAGAACTCGGCTGCTCTTAGTGAAATCGGGTTTTCCGCCGCCCCAGACGCAAATACGGGTGTTCAATCGCTACGGCGATTTCATCGCCCGTATCGACATGGGCTGGGAGGACTTGAAGGTCGGTGTCGAGTTCGATGGAGCTCAACACTGGTTGGACGCCCGCCAACGATCGCACGACATCGATCGGGCCTCGGAGTTGGCGGCGCAGGGCTGGGCCATCGTGCGGGTGAGTGCCGAGATGCTGCGGCACCGCGCGGGCACGGTGGTCGCCCGTGTCGATGCGGCCCTCAGAAATGCCGCCCGGCCCACAACGAGTGCGAGCCTCACGCGGATTTCAGGTCAGATTTCCGCGTGAGGCTCGCGCTCGATCGAAGGACTATGAAGGAATCACTCGTGGTACGGCTCGGCGCTGACCAGCGTCACCTGCACCTCGGTGCCGTTGGGCACCGTGTAGCTGCGGGTCTCGCCGACCTTGGCGTCGATCAGGGCACCACCGAGCGGTGAGCTGGGGGAGTACACCTCGAGCTTGCCGTCCTTGACGCCCTCCTGACGGGTGGCGATGAGGAAGGTCTCGGTGTCGCCCTTGTCGCCGTCGTAGTAGACCTTGACGACGGAACCGGGCAGCGCGACGCCGGACTGGGTGGGCGCCTCGCCCACCTTGGCGTTGTTGAGCAGTTCCTGCAGCTGACGGATGCGCGCCTCCTGCTGGCCCTGCTCCTCGCGGGCGGCGTGATAGCCGCCGTTCTCGCGCAGGTCTCCCTCTTCGCGGCGCTCGTTGATCTCGGCGGCGATGACGGGGCGGTTGGCGATCAGTTGGTCGAGTTCCGCCTTGAGCCGATCATGTGATTCCTGGGTCAGCCAGGTCACCTGGGTGTCGGTCATGGTGCAGGTACTCCTTGTCTCAGGCCAGCAACGTCCACTGGCGCTCATCTATCGGGTGCCGGGTCGGGTGCATTGCTGCGGGTTTGACTCTCCAAAATGCAGCAATACACGGTCCCAGCAGGGATCCGTGTATCCGCTCAGCATACCACTGTCGCTGTGATGTTCAGCCCATTTTTGGTGGAGGTTTGCCGGATGTGAACGTTGCCGACGTGTGGTTGATGGCCCCCGGCGCGGTTCGGCGGCGCCGCCGGCGGAAAGTTTTAGGTCAGGACGCCACCAGATAGGACGGAATGGCCAGGCTGCATCCGTAGACGTCTCCGGTCACCGGGGGCCGTGTTGTCTTCACCAGGGCTGTGACCGGCACGGATCGTTCGGCCGACGGTGGCACCAGCACCTCGCGCCGTCCCGTCTCGCTGCCGTCGATGGAGCGTGCCCGCAGGATGCAGACCGCAGGTTTGGATGGGTCCTTCCGTTCCACCGAGGCGGTGACGGAGACCGTCGAGGAGTCCACGAGTTTGTAGGCGGAAAGTTCGCCCTTCACGTCGCCAGGGCCCAAACGGTTATATCCGATCGCGGCGATTGCGACCCCGGCCACGATCACCAATGCGGTCAGTGCGATGGCGATCCAGCGTCCGCGGCCGGGCGTCGCGGGCTTGGTGCCGTATCGGTCCTCTGGTCGCTGCACGGGTCAACGGTATGCCGGGTATACCCGAGATGAAACGATGGGGGAGGTGAGTCCTCTCCCGAGGGCAGTGAACGGACCAGAAAGAGGCGGGCGCACGGGTGACCGGATTGCGATTGATGGCGGTGCACGCCCACCCCGATGACGAGGCCAGTAAGGGCGCCGCCACCACGGCGCGGTATGCCGCCGAGGGCAACGAGGTCATGGTGGTGACCCTCACCGGCGGTGAACGCGGCGACATCCTGAACCCGGCCATGGACCGTCCCGAGGTGGCCGCGAACATCGGTGCCATCCGCCGCGAGGAGATGGCCAAGGCCGCCGCCGAGCTCGGCGTGCGGCACCGCTGGCTGGGTTACGTGGATTCGGGACTGCCGCAGGGCGACCCGCTGCCCCCGTTGCCGTCGGATTCGTTCGCCCTGGTGCCCATCGAGGAACCGATCGCCAAGCTGGTCGCGGTTGTCAGGGAGTTCCGCCCGCACGTCATGACGACCTACGACGAGAACGGCGGCTATCCGCATCCGGATCACATCCGGTGCCACGAGGTCTCGATGGCGGCCTTCGAGGCCGCGGCGGACCCGGAGCAGTTTCCCGAGGCGGGTGAGCCGTGGACGGTCAGCAAGATCTATTACAACCACGGATTCATGCGAGCGCGTATGCAGTTGCTCAATGACGAGTGCAAGAAGCACGGGTACAAGGGTCCGTTCGACGAATGGCTTGAGCGTTGGCCGGCCGATGACGACACCTTTGATCGCCGGGTGACCACGCGGGTGCCGTGCGCAGATTTCTTCGATGCCCGCGACGCGGCGCTGCGTGCGCATGCGTCGCAAATCCCGCCCGACAGCAGCTTTTTCGCGGTCCCACGCGAGTTCGAGCGGAAATTGTGGCCCACCGAGGACTTCGAGCTGGCGAAGTCACGCGTGCCGACGAGCACGCCCGAGGATGATCTGTTCGCAGGAGTTGAAACCAAATGATGTTGATGGACGCCGTGCTGGTGCTCGCCGACGAGAAGAGTCCGACCAATATCGGACCGGACTTCGGTAAGGCCGGTCCCTTCGGTTTGACGGTGGTGGTGCTGCTGATGGTGGGTACCTTCTTCCTGATCCGGTCGATGAACTCGCATCTGCGCAAGCTGCCCGAAACCTTCGATCCGGAACATCCCGAGGCCGATCAGGCCGTCGACGACGGCACGGTGGGCGCGTCCGCCGAAGAACCCGAAACATCTTCGGATTCCGCCGACCAGCGGGGCGATGACCGTTAACAGGCTCGGCGAGGCGACCAGCCCATACCTGCGCCAGCACGTCGACAACCCGGTGCACTGGCAGCAGTGGACCCCGGAAGCGTTGGCCGAAGCGCAGTCTCGCGATGTGCCCATCCTGTTGTCGATCGGGTATGCGGCCTGCCATTGGTGTCATGTGATGGCTCACGAGTCCTTCGAGGACGACGAGGTCGCCGCCGTCATGAACGCCGGTTTCGTCAACATCAAGGTCGACCGGGAAGAGCGTCCGGACCTGGATGCCGTGTACATGAACGCCACCGTCGCGATGAACGGCCAGGGCGGATGGCCCATGACGTGCTTCCTCACCCCGGACGGGCGGCCCTTTTATACGGGCACCTACTACCCCAAACAGGGCTTTCTGCAGCTACTTTCCGCGGTGCGGGAGGCCTGGGAGCGGCGCCGCGATGAGGTGGAAGAGGCGGCGTCGAGTATCACCGGACAGCTGCAAGCGATGTCGGGCCGGCTGCCCGCGGGACCGGGCGTGGACATCGCACTGTGCGATACCGCGATTGCCGCGATCCTCCCGGCCGAGGACGTGCGTTTCGGGGGTTTCGGTGGGGCGCCCAAGTTTCCGCCGTCGGCTCTGCTGGAGGCGCTGTTGCGGGGGTACGAGCGCACCGGGGATGCCCCCGTGCTTGCCGTGGTGGCCCGCACCGCCGCGGCGATGGCGCGCGGTGGCATCTATGACCAGTTGGCCGGAGGTTTCGCGCGATACAGCGTGGATGCGGCCTGGGTGGTGCCGCACTTCGAGAAGATGCTCTACGACAATGCGCTGTTGCTGCGTTTCTACGGGCATCTGGCACGCCGGACCGGAGACGCGCTGGCGCGGCGAATTGCTTCGGAAACGGCCGATTTCTTGCTGAATGAGCTACGGGTGGGAGAGCTGTTCGTCTCGTCCCTGGATGCCGATGCCGACGGCTCCGAAGGCTCCACCTATGTGTGGACCCCGGAGCAGCTGGCCGAGGTTCTCGGGCCCGAGGATGGTGCCTGGGCGGCAACACTTTTCGAGGTGACGCCGACGGGAACATTCGAGCGCGGCAGCTCGGTGTTGCAGCTGTTGCGCGACCCCGAAGACGCGGCGCGGTGGCAGCGCGTCCGTCAGGCGCTGCTGGCCGCTCGCCTGGTGCGCGTGCAGCCCGGCCGCGACGACAAGGCCGTGACCGCCTGGAACGGGCTGGCGATCACCGCGCTCGTCGAAGCCTCGGTCGCTCTGGACCGCGATGACCTGCTGGAGGCGGCGGGCGGGTGTGCCGCCGCGCTGCTGGAGCTGCACCTGCGCGACGGCCGGTTGCGGCGCGCGAGCCTGGGCGGTCAGGTATCCGAAGGCGACGGCGTGCTGGAGGACTACGGCACCCTCGCGACGGGCCTGCTCTCGCTGTATCAAGTGACGGGCCAATGGCGTTGGCGTGAGGCCGCCGCGCAGCTGCTGGACGCCGCGCTGGATCATTTCGCCGACCCCGAATCGCCCGGCGCCTGGTTCGACGTCGCCGACGATGCCGAACAACTGGTACTGCGGCCCAGTGATCCGCTGGACGGCGCGACCCCATCCGGGGCATCGTCGGTGACCGAAGCCCTACTGACCGCCGGGTACCTGCTGGAGGACCCTCGCTACCGCGAAGCCGCGTATGCCTCGCTGGCAGCGGCCTCCATGGCGCTGGCACGCGCACCGCGATCGGCCGGGCACTGGCTGGCGGTGGCCGAGGCCGCCGTCCGTGGCCCGATCCAGGTGGCGGTGGCCTGTGACGCCGAGACCTCTGCACTGTTGAGGAGTGCCCGGCTGTTGGCCCCCGGTGGCGCGATTGTGGTTGGCGGGGTGAAGGATTCGAGCGAGTTGCTCCGCGACAGGGGACAGATCGGCGACGCCGATGCCGCCTATGTGTGCCGAGGTACCGTCTGCGATCTCCCGGTCACCGGGACCCAACAATTAGACGCCGCGTTGGGTAGGTAGCGTCCGGGAGTATGACCGTAACCCGCGAACACGTTCTCGCCGTCGTCCAGAGCTACTGCGACCTGCTCACCTCCGGCACCGCGGCGCAGATCGCTGACCTATATGCCGACGATGCGACCGTCGAGGACCCACTGGGCGCCGACGTGCTCAAGGGCCGCGAGGCGATCCAGGGCTTCTACGCCACCATCGAGCCGCTGGATCGTCACGGCGAGCTGAAGCTGGTGCGGGCCACCGATAACGAGGCCGCGTTCAACTTCGAGCTCACCATCAGACATGACAACGGCGGCATGGTGATCGCGCCGATCGACGTGATGACCTTCAACGACGAGGGCAAGATCACCTCGATGCGGGCCTTCTGGACCCAGGACGACATCAAGCAGCTCTAGACCGCTTGCGGCGCTGTATGTTCGCCGCATGATTGCCTCTGCACGCGACCAGCTCGAGGGGCTGGGCTTTCTGTACAGCTATCTGCAGCGAGTCTTCGTCTTCACCAGGACGATGCAGATGCTGGACCCGCAACGCCCTGTCGACGTGAACGCCGACGAGCTCAAGGCGGCCCTCGACCTCGTCGGCGATACGGTCCGGCAGTTCGATTTCGAAAGCGGGCTGAGCGTGGCGCGGCGTGCGGCGCTCGGCCCGATCATCGCGGCGGTGCGTGGCTGGATCGACGGGAACCGGCCACAGCCGAATGACTCGCGTGCGCGGGCGATCGCGCACGCCGCGAGCGCGGCCTACTTTGACGAGCACCTGAACTCGGCTCGTATTCACCTTGGGGACCACTACGACGCCGACTACGCCGACTACTGCAGGCAGCGCGTCCTGCTGCTCCAGGCTTGGGTTCGGCAGGTGAGCTCGATCGTCGGGAAAACCGCGGACGGGGTGCCGTTAACGGGTGACGAGGAATCGGCACTCGGCCGCGTCGTCCACGCGATGGCTGCCGACGACGCCGAATCCGTTGTCCGGAACTTCGCCACGGTTCAGGCAGTGCTCGCGTGAGGAGTCGTTACGCGAAGACGGCGAACCACACCGCGATGTAGTGGCATGTCGCCGCGATGACCGTTGCGGCATGGAAGAACTCGTGGTGCCCGAAGTGCAGTGGCCATGGGTTGGGCCACTTCGCCGCGTACAGGATCGCGCCGATGCTGTACAGGGCGCCGCCGACGATCAGCAGCACCACCGCGGCCACCCCGGCGCCGTTCAGCAGCGTGGGGAAGAAGCCGACGGCTACCCAGCCCAGCAACAGATACAGCGGCACTCCCACCCAGCGCGGAGCCGTCGGCCAGCACATCTTCAAGATCACCCCGGCCAGCGCGCCACCCCACACGATGGCCAGCACCAGATTGCCCTCCGACGGCGGCATAGCCAGCATCGCGAAGGGCGTGTAGCTGCCCGCGATGAAGACGAAGATCATCGAGTGGTCGAGCCGTTTCATCCAGGTGCGGGTGGTCGGTGATGTCCAGTTCACCCGGTGGTAGGCGGCGCTGACCCCGAACACGCCCAGCACGGTGAGGCTATAGATCGCGGTTGCCAGGCCGGCTTTCGGTGAGCGCAGCGACCACGCGACCGAGACCAGCACGATCCCGGTCACGATGGCGATCACGCAGGCATAGAAATGTATCCAGCCGCGTGCCTTGGGTTTGATGGGAAGCGTTTCGATGCCGCCCACCAGTGCGGCCATCGGGATGGAGAGTTCGGACGTCGGTGCTTCCGGTGCTTCAGGTGCAGGAGACTCATCGGTCTGCATGCGTCACAGTATCGCGTTCCCAAAGTCAGGTTTGTGAAGGTTGTGTGCAGATCCATATCCGCTGCTCCGGCCCGCGTGCGGCTCGCTAGGCTGGATCCGTGGAGATCATCCCGCCGAGACTGAAGGAACCGCTGTACAAGCTCTACGAAATGCGGCTCCGCCAGGAGTTGGTCAAGGCGTCGAAACCGCGGCATATCGCCGTTCTGTGCGACGGAAACCGGCGTTGGGCGCGGTCCGCGGGCTATACCGACGTCAGTCACGGGTACCGGATGGGGGCCCGCAAGATCAGCGAGATGCTCGGCTGGTGCCAGGATGCCGGTGTCGAGATGGCGACCGTGTATCTGTTATCGGCCGAGAATCTGACACGCGACCCCGACCAGCTCACCGAGTTGCTGGAAATCATCACCGATGTCGTCGAGGAGCTGTGCGCCCCGCAGAACAAATGGAGTGTGCGCAGTGTCGGTGATCTGGATCTGCTGCCCGATGAGGTGGCGGAGCGCATGCGGCAGGCCGTCAAGTCCGCACCTTCGGATGCCGGTTTCCATGTCAACGTGGCGGTCGGTTACGGGGGGCGGCAGGAGATCACCGATGCGGTGCGCACCCTGCTGAACAAAGAGCTGGCCAACGGCGCCTCCGCCGAGCAGCTGGTGCAGGCGGTGACCGTCGACGCCATCTCCGAGAACCTCTACACCTCGGGGCAGCCCGACCCCGACCTGGTGATCCGGACCTCGGGGGAGCAGCGGTTGTCAGGGTTCCTGCTCTGGCAGAGCGCCTATTCGGAGATGTGGTTCACCGACGCCTATTGGCCCGAGTTCCGGCGGGTGGACTTCCTGCGCGCGCTGCGCGATTACGCCGCGCGAAACCGGCGGTTTGGGCAGTAGTCAGCGTCTGCCCATCAGGTCGTCGATCTCCTCCATCGACCACGGTGCGTCCAGCGCGTGATCGCGGTATCCCAGCGGTACCGGCGTCTGGCGCTTGAAACGTCCGATGAAACCGCCCGCGGCAAGAAAGATCTGTCCGGTGACGCGGGCAGACAGATCGCCTGCCAGGTAGGCGTACAGCGGTGCCACGCACGCTGGCGGTGCCGGCACCAACGACGCCTGCAGGGTCATGTCGTCGAGCAATCCCCGGGTGTGCAGATCGTGCAGGTGCGCGGTGTACTCCGGTCCCTCGGACAACCGGGTGCGGGCACCCGGGCAGATCACGTTGGCGCGCACGCCGCTGCGTTTCAGCTCGGCGGCGATCGCCAGCGTGAGTCCGTTGACGGCCGCCTTGCCCGCGGGATATCCCGTGCCGCCGTAGATCCCTAGGGAAGCAGTCGATCCGGTGTTGATGATGGCCCCGTGTCGCTGCTGAACCATGAGCGGCGCGACCACACGGCAGGTGTGGAACACGGTGCCCAGATGTGCGTCGATGAGCCGGTGGAAGTCGCCGGAGGTGATGGTGAGGATGGACGAGCCGGTGGGTTCGGGTATGCCCGCGCAGTTGATCAACGCATCGATGCCACCGTACTGGGTGCGGCAGGTGTCGATCAGATCCGTGGCCGTCCGCTCGTTATCCGGCGCGCCGACAAAGCCGACCGCCGTGCCACCGCTCGACGTGATCGCACCGACGGTGTCGTCGACCACGTCGGCATGACGGCCGTTCACCACCACATTGGTGCCCAGCTCGCCGAGTAGCAGCGCCACCGCACGGCCGATGCCCCGGCTACCCCCAACGACAACACAATTGGGCATCAGTGCGTGACGGGGCAGTACGCCGTGTCGAACTTCTTGATCCCGTTGATCCAGCCGGAATGGAACCGGGGCGCATCCCCGATCCGCGAGATGTCCGGCATGCGGTCGGCGATCTTGTTGAAGATGATCTCCAGTTCCGCCTTCGCGAGGTTGGCCCCCAGGCAATAGTGGGCGCCGGTTCCGCCGAAGCCGAGATGCGGATTGGGATCGCGGGTGATGTCGAAGGTATGCGGGTTCTCGAACACCTCTTCATCGAAGTTGGCCGACGGATAGAGCATGACGACGCGTTCGCCCGCCCTGATGCGTACATCGCTGATCACGGTGTCCTGCAGTGCTGTTCGCTGTTGCGATATCAATGGCGAGGTGTACCGGACAATCTCGTCAACCGTAGTACTCGGGCGGGCGGACTTGAACAATTCCCATTGGCCGGGGTGTTCCAGGAAGGCCATCATGCCCATGGTGGTTGCGTTGCGGGTGGTTTCGTTGCCGGCAACCGACAGCATCACGACAAAGAACCCGAACTGTTCCGGGGTGAGTTGCTCACCGTCCACGGTCCCGGTGAGCAGCCGGGATACCACGTCATTGCCCGGACAATCGCGGCGCTGCTCGGCGAGCTGATACGAATATCCGAGTATCTGGGCGGCGCCGACGCGCGGGTCGATCTCCACATCCGCCTCGTCGTACCCGGTCATCTGGTTGCTCCACTCGAAGAGCTTGACACGGTCTTCTTCGGGGACACCGATCAATTCGGCGATGGCCTGCATGGGTAGCTCACTGGCGACCTCGCGCACGAACTCGCCGTGCCCGCCTTCCAGGGCTGCCCGCACGATACGTTCGGCACGTTCCTCCAATGTGATACGCAGCGCGGCGATGGAACGAGGGGTGAACATGCGTGACACCAAACCGCGCAGCTGAGTGTGCTCGGGAGCGTCCTTGTTGATGAGGACCGAGAGCGTGGCCTGGAACTCCTCTGGGCTGATGTGATCCTCTAGACGGGGGATGGCGCCCTTGCGGCCCGACGAGAAGGTATCGGTGTGCAGCGAAACCTCCCGTACATCACGGTGTTTGGAAATCACCCAGTATCCCTCGTCGGCGAATCCGCCGACCGTGCGCGGCTGCGGGTTCCACCAGACGGGCGCCTCGCGGCGTAGCGTGGCGAACTCCTCATGCGGCATCCGGTTCCCGTACAACTCGGGATCGGTGAAGTCAAAGCCCTCCGGCAGGCCCAGCTCCGCAGCGGTCTTCATGGCGGTCACCAGAGGGGTACCGGGGTCTTGCCCAGGGGGTAATAACCGGGCACCTTCTCGCCCGACAGGCCGCGCTGGATGCGCTTCTGCATGCCCTCGCTGAGCTTGCCGGCCTTGATGAGGTCCATGTACAGGGCTGAGACATGGCCGAAGTCGAAGAAGTCGCGTTGCCAATTCCATTGGCCGTTACCGGCATACCGGAACCAGCTGCCGCCGATGCCGTAGACGCTCAGATCGTCACCGCCGGCTTCATCATTTCCACCGGTGACCACTTGTTTCCAGAACCCGATCACCTCGCCCTGCTTATCGTCGACGATCACCTTCTGATACGGGTATGTCCAGCCCTCCAGGCCCTCCATCTCCTGGCCGAGTGCGATATCGCGGATCTCGTCGATGCCGACGCACATCACGTCTTCCTTGGGGCCGATGTTCCAGCCGTAGGTGGCATCATCGGTGTAGAAGCGTGCCAACGGTTTCCAGTCGCCTGCTTTCTCGGCGTCCAGGTTGGCCTGCAGCCAGTCCGCGACGACATCGTCGAGTTCCTGGCGGGGGAATTGCGGCATCGTTGACGCTCCTATTTTTCGGTGATGAACAAAGCTCTGGCAGGGCATTCCTCGACCGCTCGCTCGATCTCGTCGCGGGCGTCGTCGGGCGGTTCGTTGTTCAGAATTTCGACGGTGCCGCGCTTGGGCACACGGAAGTAGTCGGGGGCTTCCAGCTCGCACATGGCGTGTCCCTGGCACAGATCGGTGTCGACGTCGACCCGGTAGGCCATCAGGCGCTCCGCTTGCGGTAACGAACCTTGGCCGGCTGCGCCAGCTGGACCACCATCTTCGAGTGGTCGTTGTGATACGAGTCGGCGGGTTGGGCCATCTCAAACTCGTATTCGCGCAACAGCACCGAGAAGATCGCCTTGATCTGCATGGTGGCGAAGGCGGCCCCCACACAGCGATGCCGGCCCGCGCCGAACGGTATCCACGTCCAGCGGTTGACGATGTCTTCCTGGCGTGGCTTCTCGTAGCGATCGGGCACGAAGCCGTCCGGGTTCGGGAAGTCCTCGGCTATCCGATTCGAGACGGCAGGGGAGGCGGCCACCATGTCCCCGTCGTGAATGGGGAATCCGCCCACCTCGAATTCGCCCTTGGCGACACGCATCAGGATGATCAGGGGCGGGTGCAGCCGCAGCGTCTCCTTGAGTACGTTCTCCAGCTTCGGGATCTGGCGCAACGCATGGAAACTCACCTCGCTGCCGTCGGCGTACAGCTCGTCGAGCTCGTCGATCACCTGAGATTGGATATCCGGGTGCCGCAGCAGTTCGATGAGTACCCAGGATGCCGTCCCCGAGCTGGTGTGGTGGCCCGCGAACATCATCGAGATGAACATCCCGGTGATCTCGTCGGCGGTGAAGCGCGGATTGCCGTGCTCGTCTTTGATCATGATCAGCACATCGAGCATGTCGCGCTGGCTCTTGTCCGTCGGAGAATCAGCGGACCGTTGTACTCGGCCGTTGATTATCTCTTGAACCAGCGCCACCAAGCCTGTTCGCGCCTCGTCGCGCTGGCGGAAGCTCTCGATCTCCAGGTAGGGGTCCACGTAGCACAGCGGATCGGTCCCCTGCTCCAGCTGGTGGTACAGATGAGCGAACCGGCCGTCGAGTTCGTCCCGAAACTTCTTGCCGATCAGGCACGCCGAGGAGGTGTAGATGGTCAGCTCGGCGAAGAAGTCCAGCAGGTCGACTTCACCGCTTTCACCCCAGCGCGAAATCATCTGCCGGACTTCATTTTCGATGGTTGCGGCATGGCCCTTCATCTGCTCGCCACGCAGCGCCGCGTTATGCAGCATCTCCTTCCGGCGTTCGGGATCGGCGTCGAACACCACGCCCTTGCCGAAGATGGGCGTCATGAACGGATAGGCCTCGGCCTGGTCCAGGTCTTCGTCGCTGGAGCGGAAGAAGAACTCGTTGGCCTCGGCGCCGGAGAGGAAGACGACCTGCTTGTCGGCGAGCTGGAAGGTGCCGACGTTCCCGCATTCCGCACGGATGCGCTTCATCAGTGCGATGGGATCGGTGCGGAACTCTTCGAGGTGGCCGTATTGGTCCTCGCCGCCGGAGACCCGGGGAACGGTGGGCGTGGTCATGAGGGCATTCCTTCCTCGCCGAGCTCAAGCTTCTGTTTGTCCGCCGGTGCATCCTTGAGTGGTGCTTCCGGCTGCACTTCCATCTCCGGGATATGTGCGCCCCGTGGTGTTTCGGCCACGAAGGTCACCGCACGCGCGATATCGGAGGGGCGCAGGAAGTAGGAGTGGCGGGCCTGGCCCCAGCTCTTCCAGTCCTCCAGCATGGGACCAACCTGCTCGGCGGACAGCTGCCAGCCCATCGAGGTCAGGGTGGGCCCCGGATGCACGATGGACGCCCGGACGCCGGTGCCTTCCAGTTCCATGCGCATGGTGTTGACCATCGCCAGCAGTGCGGCCTTGGCGGCCCCGTAGGCCCCCATATGCGGGCGCTGATGCAGGGCGACATCGGAGCCGATGAAGACAACATCACCCCGTCGCCGCGACACCATGTCGGGTACCACCTCGGTGGCGAGCTGATTGGCGCCCAACAGATGCACCTGGATCTGCGCGGCAAAGGTCGCGGCACTCATCTCGTGTACCCGGCCGGGATACATGTCCCCGGCACCGGATACCAACAGATCGATCTCCCCGAGTGCGTCAATACTTTCCGCGACGAAGGATTTCACGGAATCGGCATCGGTGACGTCCAGCGGAAACGCGACGGCCTCACCGCCGTCGGAGCGGATCTTCTCGACGAGCTCGGTCAACTTATCCACGCGGCGGGCGCCCAGCGCGACCGGAAAACCCCTACCGGCCAGTTCGATTGCGGTGGCCGCTCCGATGCCCGACGAAGCCCCGGCGATGATGGACGGTCGCCGGGCCGGATGTGGCTCGAATCGGGGCATCAGCGTCCCTCTCTCAACTGCACTGTCATGGGCAGATGGGCGAATCCGCGGACATTACTGGAATGCACACGTACGGAATTTCTTTCGTCGATCTCGTAGCCGCTGATCCGGGTGAACAGTTCGGTCAGGGCCACCTTGGCCTCCATGCGGGCAAGGTGCGCGCCGAGACAAAAATGTGCGCCACTGCCGAAGCTCACCAGTTTGGCGCCGATCTCACGGCCGATGCGGTACTGGTCGGCGTCGTCGAACACCCGGTCGTCGCGGTTGGCGGAGCCGGGGAGCAACAGCAAGATATCCCCGGCGGGAATCTTGGTGTCGTACACCGTTATATCCTCCGCGACCGTGCGGGCCAGTATCTGGCTGGAGGTGTCGTAGCGCAACGACTCCTCCACCCACAGCGGTATCCGGTCGTGATCGGCGTGCACGGTGGCGAGCTGGTCGGGATTGCGGTGTCCCCAATAGACGGCGTTGGCCAGCAGTTTGGTGGTTGTCTCGTTGCCGGCGATCACCATCAGGAACAGGAAGGCGAGCACCTCCTCGTCGGTGAGCCGGTCGCCGTCGATTTCCGCTTGCAGCAGGGCCGATGTCAGATCTTCCGTGGGCCGGCGCCGTCGTTCTCTGACCATCTCGATGTAGTAGGTCATCAGGTCGAACGACGCCTGGATGGCCTCCGGCGGTACGTCGGCCAGACCGTCCTCGCGATGCATGACGCCATCGGCCAACTCCCGAATGCGGGCCCGGTCGGACTCCGGAACGCCCATCAGCTCGGAGATGACGTCCATGGGCAGCTTGCCCGCGTACTCGGCGATGAAGTCGAAAGATCGATCGGAAGCGTTGGCCAGTGCTCGATCCAGGTGTGTGCGGGCGAGTGCGACGACCTGCCCCTCAAGTTCACGGATTCTCCTGGGGGTAAAGCCCTTTGATACCAGCGCGCGCAGCCGAAGGTGCTCGGGGTCGTCCATCGCCAGGAACGACATGACCAGTTTGGCGTGTGGCCCGAAGGACGCCTTGTCCATTGAGACCCCATTGGCGTTGGAAAGTGCTTCGCTGTTCCGGAAGCCCTGTAGCACATCGTGGTGTCGCGACAGCGCCCAGAACTTCAGGTCGTCGTTGCGATAGAGCGGTGCCTCGTCGCGCAATCGCCGGTAGTACGGGTACGGGTCTTCGTGGAAGTCGTAGTCGTACGGGTCGAAAACCAGTGGTACTGCTGACGTTTCGGCTACTGTCATTCCTTCTTCCCCAACATGAGATCCACGACGAAGGTCAGCTTGTCCGCGATCTGGTGATACGTGAAGGTGCCGCTTCCCGCGTGCATGAGGGCGCCGAAGAACGTCATCTCCAGGGCCGACACCACACGAGGGTCTGCGTCCGGTCCCATGGCAGAGCGGATCCTGCGATGGATTTCCAGCCCGATCTTGTCCCGGACGGCACGCACGGCCTCGTCGTTGTTGCTCAGCAGGGCGGTGGTGCAGCCGGTCGCGATCTCGGGTTCATCGGCCACCACCAGCGCCAGGCTCCGCAGTGTTTTGGTCACTCGTGCGGCCTGGGTGTCGTTGACGTCGGTGAAGTAGGGCGCCTCATGAATGAGGTCGAGGTAGATCTCGGCGACGAGATGGCTCTTTGAAGAGAAATACGTGTATGCCGTGGCGGGGGCGACCTTGGCGCGGGCGGCGACGCCACGGATGGTCATGTCCGCATAGGTGGTCTCGCCGAGCATCTCGCGGCCCGCGGTGACGATCTTGCGGATCGTCTCTTCTTGCCGCCGGTTCCGTGGCGTTTCTTCTGTGAGGGGCACCACAACTTCACTGGACACGTGTCCAGATTAGCGCGGAGCGCATGGGCCGGCAAGGTTGAGTTTGAAAAATGCTGTCCAACACCAATTATTTGTCCCGTTCTGATGGCGGCCTTGCCATGCTGGGATTTCCATGGTTATGGTTCCGGGATATGGAATGGACAAGTGTCCAGATTGGGAGACGAGCTGATATGACCGTTCTGTCCGATGGCGACAGTGAACTGTTCATCGACGGAAAGCTGCTCCCCGGCGGTGCGGGGCGATTCCCGACGGTGAACCCGGCTACCGAGGAGGTGCTCGGAACCGCGGCGGATGCCGACAGCGACGACATGAGTGATGCCATCGAGGCGGCGCGCCGCGCCTTCGATGACAGCGGCTGGTCGCGCGACGTAGCGCTGCGGGTGCACTGCATTCGCCAGCTCCGCGACGGGATGAAGACCCACATCGAGGAGTTGCGGGAATTGACCATCGCCGAGGTGGGTGCGCCCCGGATGCTGACCGCCGGCGCACAGCTGGAAGGACCCGTGGACGATCTGCAGTTCGCCGCCGATACCGCCGAATCCTTCGATTGGACCTCCGACCTCGGTGTCGCCTCACCCATGGGCATCAAAACCCGGCGCACCCTGGCACGCGAGGCGGTTGGCGTGGTCGGCGCGGTGACTCCGTGGAATTTTCCGCATCAGATCAATCTCGCCAAGGTGGGCCCGGCACTCGCAGCGGGTAACACCCTGGTTCTCAAACCTGCCCCGGATACCCCATGGTGCGCGGCGGTACTGGGGCGAATCATCGCTGAACACACCGACTTTCCACCGGGTGTCGTCAATATCGTCACGTCCAGCGACCATCGAATCGGCGCACAGTTGTCGACGGATCCCCGCGTGGACATGGTCTCGTTCACCGGCTCCACGGCCACCGGACGTGCGGTGATGACCGATGCCGCCGCCACCGTCAAGAAGGTGTTTCTCGAACTCGGGGGCAAGTCGGCGTTCATCGTGCTCGACGACCTGGATGAGGCGGCCCTCGGATCCGCATGTTCGGTCGCGGCATTCACGGCGGCTATGCACGCCGGGCAGGGCTGTGCCATCACCACCCGACTGGTGGTTCCGCGCGAACGATACGACGACGCTGTCGCGGCGGCCGCGGCCACGATGGGCTCGCTCAAACCGGGGGACCCCGCCAAGCCGGGCACGATCTGTGGGCCGGTGATCTCCGCACGCCAGCGTGATCGGGTGCAGTCCTATCTGGATTTGGCTGTCGCCGAGGGTGGTTCCTTCGCCTGTGGTGGCGGCCGTCCCGAAGGCAAAGACCGGGGCTTTTTCATCGAACCTACCGTGGTGGCCGGTTTGACCAACGCCGCGCGGGTGGCGCGCGAGGAGATCTTCGGTCCCGTGCTCGTGGTGATCGCGCACGACGGAGATGAGGACGCGGTCCGGATAGCCAACGACTCGCCATATGGACTGTCCGGCACGGTATTCGGCGACGACGATGAGCGTTCGGCACGGGTGGCATCGCGGCTACGGGTCGGAACGGTAAACGTCAACGGCGGTGTCTGGTATTCGGCCGACGCACCCTTCGGCGGATACAAGCAGTCGGGCAACGGCAGGGAGATGGGTGTGGCCGGTTTCGAGGAATATCTGGAAACCAAAGTCATTGCGACGGCAGTGAAATAGGAGACTTGAGGAGAGAATTATGGGTGAGTTTGATAACAAGGTCGCCATTGTCACCGGCGCCGCACAGGGCATCGGCGAGGCATACGCGCACGCGCTGGCCCGCGAGGGCGCCGCGGTGGTGGTCGCCGATATCAATGCCGAGATGGGTGAGGGCGTCGCCAAGCAGATCGTCGCCGACGGCGGTAGGGCCATCTTCGCAGGTGTGGACGTCTCCGATCCCGATTCGGCGATCGCCATGGCAGACAAGGCTGTCAGCGAGTTCGGCGGCATCGACTATCTGGTGAACAACGCCGCCATCTACGGCGGTATGAAGCTCGACCTGCTGCTCTCGGTGCCCTGGGATTACTACAAGAAATTCATGAGCGTGAACCAGGACGGGGCGCTGGTGTGCACCCGCGCGGTGTACAAGCACATCGCTCAGCGCGGCGGCGGCGCCATTGTCAATCAGTCGTCCACCGCCGCGTGGCTGTACTCCGGCTTCTACGGATTGGCCAAGGTTGGCATCAACGGCCTGACGCAGCAGTTGTCCCGAGAGCTGGGCGGGCAGAAGATTCGCATCAACGCCATCGCGCCGGGGCCGACCGACACCGAGGCCACCCGCGGCACCGTGCCCGAGCAATTCCGCAGCGAGTTGGTCAAGAACATTCCGCTGAGCCGCATGGGAACTGTTGACGACATGGTGGGCATGTGTCTTTTCCTGTTGTCGGATAAGGCGTCGTGGATCACCGGCCAGGTATTCAACGTCGATGGCGGACAGATCATCCGGTCATGACGCAGCAAGCCATGAAACTGGGATACATCGGCCTGGGCAATATGGGGGCGCCCATGGCCCGGCGGCTTGTCGATTGGCCAGGCGGCCTCACGGTCTTCGACCTGCGGGCCGAGGCGGTGGCGCCGCTGGTTGAAGAAGGCGCCGTGGGTGCCTCCGATGTGGCCGATATCGCGGATGCCGACCTCATCAGTGTCACCGTGCTCGATGACGCACAGGTGCGTCAGGTAGTGGGGCAGGTCGCCCCGAAGGCAAAGCCCGGCACCATCATCGCGATCCATTCCACCATTAGCGATACGACGGCCGTCGAGCTGGCGCAGGCCTGGAGGCCGCGCGATATTCACGTCATCGACGCACCGGTGAGCGGCGGTGCGCCGGGTGCGCACAAGGGTGAGCTGGCCACCATGGTGGGTGCCGACGGCGAGACCTTCGCGCGGGTCAAAGAGGCCTTCTCGAAGTGGGCGTCGTTGGTGATTCATGCCGGTGCCCCGGGCGCAGGCACCCGAATGAAGCTGGCGCGCAACCTTCTACATTTTGTGGCCTTCACGGCCGCGGGGGAGGCGCAGCGCTTGGCCGAGAGCTGTGGATTGGACATCACCGACCTGGGCAAGGTCGTGCGGCACACCGATGCCATCACCGGTGGGCCCGGTGCCATCATGCTGCGCGACACCACCGAGCCGGTGACGCCGGACAGTTTCTGGCTGCCCATCTTCACCCATGTACGGGGCCTGGGCGAGAAGGACCTGAGCCTGGCGCTGGCGCTGGGCGAGGAGCAATCCGTCGACTTGCCGTTGGCGACGCTGGCCCGTGAGCAGCTGGCGGCGAGTCTTGGTGTGCCACACGAGGAAGGGGCAAGTAATGGATGAGTTGCGCCGCCAGGGTCTGGACAAGATGAAAGAGGTGTACGGCTGGGACATGCCCGACATCCCTGGTGACTACTTCAAATACACCATCGATCATCTCTTCGGCACCATCTGGACGCGCCCCGAATTGTCCATGCGGGACCGTCGGCTGTTGCTTCTCGGCGCGGTGAGCGCCCTGGGGCTTGACGAGATTCTGGAGATCCAGACGAGCGCGGCGTTGAAGAATGGCGAGCTCACCGAGGCCGAGCTGCGCGAGGTGGCCATCTTCATCACTCACTATGTCGGATGGCCCTTGGGGCAGCGGGTGAACAAGCATGTCGAGATGGCCGTGGCAAAACAGAATGAAGCTAGGCGCACGAAAGAATCCTCGGATGACTAGCCGATTTTCCGGGCTGTCCCGGGACCAGTTGGCGCTCCTGGTCCCGGAGCTGCTGTTGATCGGTCAGCTCATCGACCGATCGGGAATGGCTTATTGCATACAGCATTTCGGACGTGAGGAGATGCTGCAGGTCGCCATCGAGGAGTGGGCTTCATCCAGTCCGATTTATACCCGGCGCATGCAGAGGGCACTGCGGTTCGAGGGCGACGACGTGATCACCATCTTCAAGGGCATGCAGCTCGATATAGGAGCGCCGCCGCAATTCATGGACTTCCGCTACACCGTGCATGACAAGTGGCACGGGGAGTTTCACCTGGATCATTGCGGTGCGTTACTTGATGTCGAGCCACTCGGGCCCGACTACGTCACCGGCATGTGCCACGACATCGAGGACCCCACCTTCGATGCCACTGCCTTCGCGACCAACCCGCATGCCCAGGTGCGGCCGATTCACCGCCCGCCGCGCAACCCCGCCGATCGGCATCCGCACTGTGCGTGGACGGTGACCATTGACGAGTCGTATCCGGCAGTGTCGGGAATCCCCGCTCTGGATGTGGTGGGTCGATCCATCGCTGCGGGTTGGGAGTTGGACGATATCGACACGTCAGAGGTAGGTGCCTCGGACTATGCCGGCCCGCTGCTATCGGATCTGGACTTCGGTGCGTTCTCGCATTCGGCGCTGGTGCGCATTGCCGACGAGATCTGTGTGCAGATGCATCTGCTGTTCCTTGGGTTCTCGATCGCGGTGCGCAAGAGGGCGGCCGATGCGGAGCTGGCTCGTACCGTGTGCACCCAGCAACTTATTGGGCTAGCCGGTGTCGCGGCCGCAAGGATCAAGAAGGCATTGGGGCTTTCGTCTGGCGTCGAGGGAGTGCTGCAGGTGGTGCAGCTGCATCCGCTGCTGAACCCGGCCGGATATGTCAACGCCGAGATCTCGGGCGGACAGCTTCATGTGTGGAGATCACCCGCTCATGAGGACTCAGCCTGGATTTCGTTGTGCGGCCCCGCCGAGACGCGGCCGCTGCAGGCGGTTGCCACGGCCGTTGATCCGCACGTCGGCGTGCAGATTGCCGGAGATGCACAGGACTGGACGGCATCGTTCGTCGAGCATGAGGGCGAAGACAAACTGCTACCCGAGGTGATGATCGCCAATGTCAGCGGGGGATCGCGGTTCGTGTTCGAGCCCCGCAAGTCGCTGCCGCTGACCGTGGTCTGAGGCGCCGATGAGGAAAGGACCATCATCTGCGGTGCGTGTGCACACCACCAACGGTGTCGTCGAGGGTTTCCTCGACGATGACGTGCGTCGTTTTCGGGCCATACCCTACGCAGAGCCTCCGCTGGGTGCACTGCGGTTGCGAAGCCCAGAGCCCGCGCAACCGTGGGCAGGTGTGCTGGCGTGCGATTCCTGGAAATCGGCGTCGCCGCAAAAACGGGTCTATGTGCCGCTTTCACTCACCAATTTTCAGGAGGTAGGCGAGGACTGTCTGACCCTGAACGTGACCGTGCCGGCGGCTAATTCATCCGATCCGCTGGCGGTGATGTTCTATATCCATGGTGGCGCCTACGTTTTGGGTAGTTCGGCTTTGGCCTTGTACGACGGAGCCGACCTCGCGCGTCGCGGATGCGTCTTCGTCTCCGTGAACTATCGCGTCGGAGCCTACGGGGCAATGGACCTGTCGTCCCTGTCGGATGCGCGGCACACCATCGACAGCAATCTGTACCTCCGTGATCTGGTACTGGCACTGCAGTGGGTGCGCGAGAACATAGCGGCCTTCGGAGGAGACCCTGGCAGTGTCACCATCTTCGGTGAAAGTGCCGGGGCGCATTGCGTTCAGATGCTTTTGGCGGTTCCGGCAGCGGCCGGATTGTTCCATCGTGCGATCTGTCAGAGCACCGCCAGTGGGATGATCCATACTCGGGACGAGGCGGCGGCCAACGCGCGGCGGCTCGTCGAATACTTGGGGGCCGACGCTCGCAGCCCCGCCGAGGCCGTGGTCAATGCCAGGCCGCGTGCACTCGTGTCCGCGACGCACCGGCTGCTCACCGCGAAAACCCGAGAATCGGCCTTCTCGCTGGGTGTAGGACCCAGTATCGATGGTGATGTGGTACCCGATGACCCGATCGCCATGATGGAACACGGTGAGGCGCATAGGGTTCCCCTCATCATCGGGTACAACGCCGAAGAGATCCGGTTGTTCAACAGGCTGCTGACGCGGGTGATGTCACTGTCCCGATTCGACACGCGTGCCGTGGCGCGCGCTCTCGTCCAGTTGCGTCCCGAGCATGCACAGCGGGTGATCGATTGTTACCAGGGGTATCCAGCCCGGGATGTCCTGGTGCGTCTCATGGGTGATGCGATGTTCGGCTCGGAGGCTTGGCGGGTGGCGCAGGCACATAGTCGGCACTCGTCGGTCTACTTCTACCGGTACGACTACGCACCGCGACCGTTGCGGCGATTCGGCCTCGGAGCCGCGCACGCGACGGAGCTGTTCGCGGTCTTCGGCTTGTTCAAACGCTGGCCAGCGCTGGCTGGAAAGAAGGACCGGCGGCATGCGTTGGCGCTGACCGAGGACATCCAGAGTCGATGGCTCGCGTTCTCACGCACAGGCGTTCCGGGCACCGGCTGGCCGGCCTATGGGGAGCCGGAGCGTGCGGTCATGGTGTTTGATCAGGAGCGGCGTATCGAGCTGGATCCGCATTGCGCGCAGCGTGAGCTGTGGCGTGATATCGGACGGGTCGCCTAAGAGGTCGCGGTGACACTTGTGCGTGGCGGCCCGGCGCAAATTCCCTGAATGTCATCGCGCGGGAACTCGGCGGTGCGGTGACGCGTTGAGCAGCAATGCTCGCCACCCAGGATGAATTCGACCGCCAGTTCACCCGTCTTCGAGAACTTGGATATCCCGTCACCGAACATGCCACCGCGCTGCGGGCCCGGGCCACAGATCCCGGCCCCTCGCACGTCGACCCCGATGATCACATCCCCTTCGTCCTCGTGGTGCCCGGCACTGACTACGA
This sequence comes from Mycobacteroides abscessus ATCC 19977, assembly GCF_000069185.1. NCBI lineage: Bacteria > Bacillati > Actinomycetota > Actinomycetes > Mycobacteriales > Mycobacteriaceae > Mycobacteroides > Mycobacteroides abscessus. Next base: position 1,236,695 of record NC_010397.1, read on the forward strand.
GCAGACCGCGCCGCTGATGAGTCTGAACGAGCGCAACGGCTTTCATGCCATGGATGACGGCGATGTCGATGTGTACCGATCGATTGTGCAGATCCCGGAACAGGCCTATTTGCTTACCGATATCGATACCGGCACCGAGTTCCGCACCGTGACACCGGAGACGGCACTGAAGACGATCCTTGCGCGCGGCCGCACGCCGCTGACCATCGATGAAGGCATAGCGCTGGTCGTGGTGCGGCCGGACATGTTGCGCAAGAACAAGTGTTTCTCGCTGGCCGCGTCCCGCGGAAAGGGTCAGCGCGTGCCCGCGATCTGGATATCTGATCGGCGCCCCAAGCTCGGCTGGTGCTGGGATCGCAATCCGCATACCTGGCTGGGAACCGCATCGTGTGGGGGACGGATCGCCGTATAGCGGTTGGCGTAAATAGCTGGAGTTCTCGTCTGGCTACGTATGTGAAAAGTAGCCTCCGGGGCCGTCATTGACATATGGTGGGTTGGCGGTGCCCGGTGAGAGCGGGTGTCGGTATCTGTTTTCTATGGAGGCACCAGCGGATTTATGGGTTTTGTCGAGTTTGTGAAGGACCGCTGGGCGGTCCTGTCCTTTCTCGCCTATCAGCACATGAGTCTGGTCCTGCAAACGCTGGTTGTCGCGGCCATGTGTGCCGTCTTTCTTGGGGTGCTGATCTACCGGTCGCCTTGGGGTGTGGCCAGCGGTAATGCGCTGGCCGCCATCGGCCTGACAATCCCCTCGTACGCCCTGCTGGGAGTGTTGGTCGGCGTCGTCGGTATCGGTGTTTCGCCGTCGGTCATCATGCTGGTCTTCTTCGGCAGTCTGCCGATTCTGCGCAATGTGTTGGTGGGGTTGACCGGCGTTGATCAAACACTCGTCGAGTCCGCTCGCGGGATGGGCATGAGCCGACTGGCAACGCTGGTGCGGTTGGAGCTGCCGTTGGCGTGGCCGGTGATCATGACCGGCATCCGGGTATCGGCGCAGATGTTGATGGGTACCGCGGCAATCGCTGCGTTCGCGCTCGGACCGGGCCTGGGCGGATACATCTTCTCCGGTATCTCGCGCATGGGCGGCGCGAACGCGACCAACTCCGTTATCGCCGGCACGGTCGGCATTCTCATTTTGGCGGTGATTCTCGACTCGGTGCTCAACGTCGTTACCCGCCTCACGACACCAAGGGGGATCCGTGTCTGACGTAACGGAAAACGCAACCATCACCGGCGGTGCGCGCATCCTGCTGGACGGTGTGACCAAGCTATATGACGGAAAGTCCACTCCAGCAGTCGACAACGTGACGATGGAGATCCCCGCGGGCGAGACGGTCATGTTCGTCGGTCCGTCCGGATGTGGCAAGACCACCACGATGAAGATGATCAACCGCCTCATCGAACCCACCAGTGGACGGATCTTCATCGGCGACGAGGATGTGACGGACAAAAACCCCGACGAGCTGCGGCGCCACATCGGATATGTCATCCAAGGCGCCGGGCTCTTTCCGCACTTCACGGTCGGCGACAACATCGCGATCGTGCCGAAACTGCTCAACTGGGATAAACAGCGCATCGACGAACGTGTCGACGAGCTCCTGGATCTGGTGAATCTCGATCCGGCCCAATATCGCAACCGTTACCCGCGCGAATTGTCAGGCGGTCAGCAGCAGCGTGTCGGTGTGGCCCGGGCGTTGGCGGCAGATCCGCCGGTGCTGCTGATGGACGAGCCCTTCGGTGCGGTGGACCCTATCACCCGGCAGCGCCTGCAGGACGAATTGCTGCGTCTACAAGAGGAATTGAGCAAGACGATCGTATTCGTCACCCATGACTTCGATGAGGCGGTCAAACTCGGTGACCGGATCGCGATCCTTCGCGAGGGATCGCAGATCGTCCAATACGACACTCCCGAGGTGATTTTGGCCAACCCGGCCAACGATTTTGTGCGCGGATTCGTCGGGCACGGGGCCGCGCTCAAACAGCTCACCATGACCCGGGTGCGCGATGTCGAGCTGCACGAGGCGGCCGTCGCACATGTCGGCGATGATCCCGCGCAGGCGATCGAGGCCGCCGAATCGATCGACCGCGAGCATGTGATCGTGCTCGATTCGCATGAGCGCCCGTTGCGCTGGTCGTCCCTGGACGAGCTTCGCGCGCCCAATGCCCTGCAGCGGGTCTCTCAGGATGAAGACCTCGAAAAAGTGAGTTTGGCATCGACTCTCACCGACGCGTTGGAAGACATGCTGACCTCTTCACACGGCGTGGTGGTGGTGACGGGGCGCCGCAACACCTATCAGGGCGTCATCAGGGTCGAGACAATCATGGACGCGATGGCCGAGATGCGGGCCGCGGCGCAATAGGGGTATCCCAGATGACGGCATCAACCATCACCGCGACCGGGGCGGCGCAATCGGCTCCGGCCACCGCCAGGCGGCCCGCACTGGCCGCCAGGCAGTTGCTACAGCCATCGGCATGCATTGTGGCCGTGATGGTTTCGCTGGCATACGTCAACCTCGCGGACGTATCGGCGTCGGAGAAGCGCTCGTTGGGGATGTCGAACCTGCTGGTCCTCCTGGGACAGCACATGGCGATCAGCGTCGCCGCGACGGTGCTCACGTGCGCCGTCGCGATCCCGCTAGGCATCGCATTGACGCGAGGGCCCGTCCGGAGGTACGCGAAGACGATCACCACGTTGGTCGGGTTCGGCCAGGCCGCTCCGGCCATCGGACTGATCGCACTCGGGGCGGTGCTGTTCGGCATCGGTGGTATCGGTGCGGTACTGGCCCTGACCGTCTACGGCGCGCTGCCCATCGTCGCCAATACCGTGATCGGTCTCGACGGTGTCGATACCCGCCTGGTGGAGGCGGCACGGGGGATGGGGATGTCGGCGCGCTCGACCCTGATCCGGGTGGAATTGCCATTGGCGTTGCGGGTCATCGTCGCCGGAGTGCGCACCGCGCTGGTGCTCATCGTCGGCACGGCGGCACTGGCATCGTTCACCGGAGCCGGCGGGCTGGGTCAGCTCATCACCACGGGCATCAAACTTCAGCAGCCGGTGACCCTGGTGGTGGGCGCCATCCTGGTGGCTGCTCTGGCCTTGTTCATCGACTGGCTGGCCCGCGTCGTCGAGATCATCGCAGCACCAAGGGGGCTGTGATGCGAAGGCGTCGACTTGTGGTGCTTGCCTGCTTGGTGATGATGCTGCAGGCAGGCTGCGGTCTCCAGTCCGCGAGCGGCGCGGTACTCGCCGCCAAGCCGGGCCTGATCCGGCACTACGATTCGCTTCGCGATGTGAATATCACGGTAGCGGCAAAGGATTTCACCGAGCAGCTGGTGCTGGGTAACATCGTCGCGATCATTCTCAATGCGGCCGGCGCCAGTGTCACCAATATGACCAACACCCCAGGAAGTTTCGGAGTGCGGCAGTCGATGCTGAAGAGGGTGGCCAATGTCTCGCCCGAGTACACCGGAACCGGATGGATCAATTATCTGGGGCACGCCGACCCCATCAAGGATCCCGTCGCGCAGTGGAAAGCGGTCAACGAGGAGGATGCGGCCAACCGGCTGGTCTGGTTGCCTCCCGCGCCCATGAACAACACCTACGCGTTCGCCATCCGGGAGTCGGAAGCCGAACGGCTGGCGGTGACCAAGCTGTCCGATTTGCGCGGCCTCGCACGCAACGATCTGACGTTCTGTGTGGAAAGCGAATTCGCCAGCCGTAACGACGGGTTCGTGCCGATGCTCAAGACGTATGGTCTGTCCACCGGGCAACTGGGCCGGATCACCAACCTGGATGTAGGAGTGGTGTATACCGCCACCGCCAAGGGCGATTGCAACTTCGGCGAGGTATTTACCACCGACGGTCGCATCCCGGCGCTGAAGTTGCGTGTCCTGCAGGACGACCGGCACTTCTTTCCGCTCTACAACCTGACCGAGGTCATCGATGCCGACCTGTTGGCGGCGCACCCCGAGTTGAGCGAGATCTTCGCCCTGCTGAACCCGCGGCTGACCAACGACACCATGTTGGCGCTGAACGCCAGGGTCGATTCGGCCGGCGAAGATCCGGCGATCGTGGCACGCGACTGGCTGATCGACCAGGGTCTGCTCAGCCGCTAGCACGTGACGATCCGGCACCTGTCACACTGTTGTTAATGGTGGCGATGTCGGCACTGGTCTTCGGGCTCAGCTGGTGGTTGGGTCTGTACTTACTCGCGCGAAATCCCCGCAAGCCGGTCCTGGTGCTGGCGGCCATCGGCCTTATCGGCTACTCCGTCGTGGTGGCGCTCGACGCCATCCGCGTGACGCCGGGCTCCGATGCCGAACTGCTGGGCCGCATTGAGGTTTTCACCGCGATCATTCCGAGTGTCGCCTGGCTGATGGTGCTGCTTGAGCTCACCAACAGCGGTGATCGGTGGCGCGATCGCGCCGCCATGGCGGTGCCCGGGGTGGTGCTGGCCGTGGTACTGCTGGTGGGCGCGTCGCTGGCGGGTACCATCGCGGGGCCCGCACGGCTGGGGCATTGGATCATGTTCTGCGCCAACGGGACTGCCGCGATCGGAGCGGCCATTCTGCTGTTCCGCCGGCGTGCCTCGATACCGGGCTCGGCGCGTGGTGTCGTGCTGGTGGCCACCATGTTCTTCACGCTCGGCGATGCTCAGCTGATCATCCCGCTGGGGATCGTGCCGAGCTGGCTGGCCTTGGCATCGACGGGCTTCGACCTGGTGCTGCTCGGTCTGGGCGTAGCGCTCTGGGACGCCTTCGACGAAGGCCAGGCGCTGCGCGGTGACATGCTGCGCTCCTTTGTCGCCTCAATACTTGTGGGCGCGTTGTTCGGTGCGCAGGCGATGATCGGCATCGCTGTCGTCGGCCAGTCGGTCGCGTTGGTGGTGCTGCTGTTCACCAGTATCGGCCTGGCCATCTGCATCCAGGTGCAGTCGGGCCCGTTCGCGGATTTCCTGGACCGATTGGCGTTCTCACGGTCTCCGCAGCTGCGTCAGGAACGTTCCGAACTGCGCAGTACCGAGGCGGCATTGCCGCTCAAGTCGGCGTCGCCGATCGCCGGAGTCGATGACGAGAGCTTCATCAGGCTCACGCGCCGCGCGCTCAGCCACTACGGCGACCTCGCCAAACTCGTCGCCAGTCCGCTGGCCGCACTGCCCGTCATCGATGAGCGGCTCGCCGGTCGCGGCGCCTCGGACCAGCCCGTCGAACGCGCCAATGAGCTCAGAGCGGTACTCGCCGAGTCCATCTCACGGCTCAAACCTCGCAATGACGGCGACTTCGGTACCACCGATCAATGGCGCTACTACAACGCGCTGTACTTCCCGTACGTCATGGGTGTACGGGCATATGCCCAGGGGGCCACGGCTGCCGGCTTGGACCCGGTATCCCGTCAGGCGTGGCAGTGGCTGGTCACCGAGGTACCCCAGCGTTCCTTGCACAACTGGCAGAACGCGGCGGCGAAACTTATCGCGGCGGATCTGCGTGCACAGATCGCCTCGATGCCGAATGGGTTGAGCACCAACGGCTCCTCACCAGTTGCGCGGTAGCCGGCCCCGCTCGCGGCGCCATCCGTCGTGGCTGGCCGGATGCCAGCGCCATGATGTCGGGATGAACGGCCACGCTAGCGGCACCGCACGCAGCAGCGTGCGATAGGCGGTCTCGTCCGCCAGATTCCACCGGATCCCAAAACGCTTGCGCACCTGGGGAGGCAGGCCGCCGTAGATGGTCAGCCGAAGCGGAGGAGCCAATGCCATGCGCAGAGGAGCGGTGGGCAAGGCGAGTTTCGCCGCGGGCTTCAGGTAAGCGGCCACCGGGAGATGCGGCGACTTGCTCATATCGGGAACCGAGCGTCCCTCGATGACCTTCATCAGATAGTCAGCGGCCGGGTTGGGGGTGAGTACCTCGTCGCAGTAGCGATCCCACTCCTGTTGGAAGGCGGCTCTATTCGGGGGCAGCGGCTGCTCACTCATGGCGTAGCGGCGATACCACTCGACGCCCTCCTGGTAGAGCTGTTCGCGTTCGGCGCCGGATAGTCGATATCGGGAGTACCTATCTATGGTTTGTTCGACCATCACCTGGAAGGTGGCGTGTGCCCACCAGAACGTCGTGGGGTTCAGCGCGTGATACCGGACGCCGTCGGGCTGCACCCCTTTGATGTCGCGGTGAAAATCTCGCACCGTCACTCCGGTGCCGGCGGCGGGATCGTCGTACACCGTCCCGAGAATCGGTGGCAACGATCGAAACACCCTGTCGACGGGGTCGGCGAAGAAGTTTGAGTGTTCGATCAACGCGTAGCCGATCGCGGGATCCATCGTTTGCAGCAGTCCGGCGGTGCCGCCGGTGAAGGCTATCCGCATATCGCCGGCCCAGCGCCACAACAGAGACCGGCGGCCCAGCTGGGCGCCGAGCGCGGTGGAGATGACATCGGTTGTTGTCATCATTAGATGATGGCACATCGCCGGGGGAATTGGCAGAAATTGGCAGTGCCGACCGTGGAGCTGGCAGTGCCTGTCGAGCAGAGTCTCCGGTATCAGCTTTTCCCCGGAGCTTTCCAAGGAGTCACCAATGTCCATCGCCTCACAGAACGCCTCGGTACTGCGTACCCGATTTGCCCAACCCGATGCACTTCTGCGCTTCGGGATCGGTTTGGACGGCGTCGCCACCGGTACGGCTGCCGTCGGACTGTTGATCGCGGCAAAATGGCTCGTGGAGCCGCTCGGCCCCTCGTTGCAATTTCAGGTCGGGCACGCCGCCGCCCTGATCGGATACGGAGTACTGGCCTTTGCCTTGAGTCGCGCCGACCGGTCGAGGCTCGGCACCATCGGCGTCGTCTACATCGCCGCGAACCTGCTGGCGACCGTGCTGTACGTGATGGCCGGCGTCATGACATGGGTACCGCTGACCACCGCAGGGGTGACTCTGTGCATCGCCTTCGGGGTCTATACCGCCGTGATGGCGGACATTCAGTTCCTGGGACTACGGCGGCTGCGCTCCGCGTAGCCGCTCACATGGCTCACCTGCTGAGAGTGAGCCGGTGCCGGGCCATCCGCTTGGTGGCCCGGCACCTTCATGTTCAGACCGGTGTCAACGGCAAGCGCAGCGCACCGGGTGCGGACTCGGGAACCGTCGGGTGATTCGGCTGCACTGGCGCGACGCGCCGGTATGCCGAGCCCAGCGCCGGGCGTGGATCGGCCTCGCCCTTGTTGGGCCAGAACGCCATGGCGCGCTCGGCCTGTGCGGTGATGGTGAACGACGGGTTCACTCCCAGGTTCGCCGAGATCGCCGATCCATCGCAGATATGTAGACCGGGATGGCCGTAGATTCGTTGGTACGGATCGATCACTCCCGTCTCGGGCGAATCGCCGATGGGACAGCCACCGATGAAGTGCGCCGTCAGCGGGATGTTCATCGAATCCAGATGCGTACTGCCCGCGTATCCGTCGACCTTGTCGGCCATGCGGCGTGCGACATCGTGGGCCACCGGGATCCAGTCCGGATTCGGTTCTCCGGAACCCTGTTTCGCGGTCATCTTCTTGCCGAACATTCCGCGTTTGAGGTAGGTGGTCAGCGAGTTGTCCAGCGACTGCATCACCAACACGATGATGGAGTGCTGCGCGGCACGGTAGGGGAACATCGACCGCAACATCATCGCGGGGTGCCGCAGGTTCGCCAGCCAGGTTCGCGCGAAACGCCACGGGCCGCCGTCGACCATATTGGTACCCAACATGCTCAGGAAGGTCGATCCCTCCCCGTACCGAACCACTTCGACGTGGGTGTTGGGTTCGGGGTGAATTGACGATGTGATGGCGACTCCCTGCGAGAAGTCGTCACGGGTGGGGGAGTAGACGATAGGCACTGATTCAGAGTTGGTGCGCGTCTGTTCGCCCAGACGTTCCGACAGATTGGGCAGCGACCCCGAATCCTTGAATTTGTGCAGCAGTCGCTGGGTGCCCAGCGACGCCGCCGAGAACACCACATGCTGCGCGGTGAACGTGCGCTTCTTCTTGCGTAACAGTCGCCCGGTTTGCTTGGTACTGACCGCGTATCCCTCACCGTCTTCCAGCGGGCGGACGTCGAGAACCTGGGTCAACGGATGGATCTGTGCGCCAGCGTGTTCGGCCAGATAGAGATAGTTGGTCTCGGTGGTGTTCTTGGCGTTGTGTTTGCAGCCGGTCATACAGGCCGCGCATCCGATACAACCCGTGCGCTCGGGTCCGGCGCCGCCGAAGAACGGGTCGGGCACCGTCTTGCCGGGCTCGTCGCCGAAGAAGACGCCCACGTTGGTGGGGTGATAGGTGTCCTCGACGCCCAGATCCTTGGCCACCGCCAACAGCACCTCATCGGGCGGGGTGGTGTGCGGAGTCTGTGCGACGCCCAGCATGCGGCTGGCCTGGTCGTAATACGGGGCCAGCTCGGACTTCCAGTCGCTGATATGCGCCCACTGCTTGTCGACGTAAAACTGCTCCAACGGCTCGTAGAGGGTGTTGCCGTAGATCAGCGAGCCACCACCCACACCCACCGCGCTGGCGATGAAGGTCTTGCCGAGAACCGTGAGACGTTGGGGGCCGTAACAGCCCAGCGCCGGTGCCCACATCGCCTTGCGCACGTGCCAGTTATTCGGTGGGAAATCTTCGCGTTTCCAACGTTTTCCCATGTCCAATACGCCGACTCGGTAGCCCTTTTCGGTGAGGCGGAGGGCCGCAACGCTCCCACCGAAACCGGACCCGATGACGACTACGTCGTAGTCATAGTCCATGGCGGCCAACCTACTGGTTGGTCGTGCGCTGCGGGGTGAAAATCAGCCTTGTGCCTGAGCGAGTGCGGCGCGCATCTTCTCGTGGATCGCGTTGATGGCCTGTAGCGGCCGGATCATGACCTTGAACTCGATGATCTTTCCGGCATCGTCGCAGGTGACGATGTCGACGCCGTTGATGTACTTGCCGTCCACGGTGGATTCGAACTCCAGCACCGCCTGATTTCCGGCCAGGACTTCCTTGACGTAGTGGAACCCGCTATCGGGTCCGGCGAGGGTGGCGAAGGCTGCCAGCAAGTACATCGCGGTCACCGGCTTGCCGTGCTGTGGGGTGAAGACCACGGGGGAGTAAAAGACGACGTCGTCGGCCAGTAGATCGTTGAGTGCTTCGGGGTTCGCGCCGGAAATGATGCCGTGCCAGGTTTCAACCACGTTGTTGATCATCAGGCGAATATACCAGTCGGTCTACCTGGATTACCGATTACAGCTTGCGTAGCCGCAGCCGGTTGATCGAGTGGTCGGCATCCTTGCGGAGCACCAGCGTCGCGCGTGGGCGGGTCGGCAATATGTTCTCCAGCAGATTCGGCAGGTTGATCGAATGCCAAATCTCTTGTGCGGCCAGGGTTGCCTGCTTGTCGGAGAGCTTGGCGTAATGGTGGAAGTGCGATGAGGGATTCGCAAAAGAGGTGGACCGCATCGCGAGGAAGCGGGAGATGTACCACTGCTCGATGTCTTCGATGCGTGCGTCCACGTAGATCGAGAAATCGAACAGGTCCGAGACCATCAGCGTGGGGCCGGTCTGCAGCACGTTCAAGCCCTCAAGAATGAGGATATCGGGTTGCTGCACAACATGTTTCTCGTTTTTGATGATGTCGTACAGCAGGTGCGAGTACACCGGCGCGGTGACTTCCCGCGCGCCCGATTTGACCTCGGTGACGAACCGCAGCAACCCGCGTCTGTTGTAACTTTCGGGAAACCCCTTGCGGTGCATGATGTTGCGTCGCGATAGCTCGGCGTTGGGATACAAGAATCCGTCTGTGGTGACGAGGTCCACGCGTGGATGATGGTCCCACCGCGCCAGGAGCGCTTGCAGCACGCGGGCAGTCGTGGACTTGCCGACGGCGACGCTGCCCGCCACGCCAATGACGAAGGGAACCAGACGGTCCGGATGTTGGTCGCCGAGGAAGGTCGCCGTCGCGGCGAACAGCCGCTGCCGGGCGGCTACCTGCAGGTGGATCAACCGTGCCAGCGGCAGATAGACCTCGGCGACTTCGGTCAGGTCGATCTGCTCGCCCAGACCACGCAGGCCGATCAGCTCTTCTTCGGTAAGGACCAGTGGCGTGGATTTGCGCAGCGCGCGCCACTGTTTCCGGTCGAACTCCACGTAGGGGCTCGGCTCGCTCAGCCGCGGCATGAACGCAAGTCTTGCAGGAGCCATTCGTGAACGCGGCACTAGGGTTGTGTGACATGGGCGATAACGACGAGTCGAAGAACAGTGTCGTCACCGAATACCTGCTGCTCGGGCTGCGATTTGACCGTATTGAGAGCGGGTACGTCGACTCCTTCACCGGTGATCCCGCACTGCGGCAGCGTGTCGAGAATGAACCCACGCCCAACCCGGCCGACCTCGCCCGTCAGGCCACCACGCTGCGCGCGGAGCTGGCCGCCAGTGACCTCGACGGGGCGCGCAAGGCGTTCATCGACACTCATTTGAAGGCGCTGGCGTGTGCCGGGCGCAAGTTCGCCGGCGAAGACATCGGATTTGTCGACGAGGTGCATGACTACTTCGACGTGCGCATCGCCAAGGGAGATGAAGAGCGCTACCGGCAAGCCCATGAGGCGCTCGAAAACGTTCTACCCGAAGGCGGTTCACTCTTGGAACGCAAGACCGCCTATGACCGGTCGCAGGAGATCGACCCGAGTCGGCTGCGGGAATGTGTGGACGCCTTCTCCAGCGCGCTGCGCGACCGGGTGCGCGCGGACTTTCCGCTGCCTGACACCGAGACGGTGAAGTACGAGGTGGTCAGCGATAAGCCGTGGTCGGGATTCAACTACTACGAGGGCAATTATCGCTCCACGGTCGCGGTCAACTCCGACCTCAAGCAGTACCTGAATAACGTGCCCGCCCTGATCGCGCACGAGTCGTATCCGGGGCATCACACCGAGCACTGCCGCAAGGAGGCAGGGCTGGTGCGAATCGGAGAACAAGCGGAGCAAACGATATTCCTGGTCAACACGCCGCAGTGCCTGATGGCCGAAGGCCTCGCCGACCTGGCGCTCTATGCCGCCGTGGGCGAGGACTGGGGCTTATGGGCGCAGGAGATCTATGCCGACCTGGGGCTGCGTTTCGACGGCGAACAGGCTCAGGCCATCGGGCGGGCTCGGGCCGGCCTGATCAACGTCCGCCAGGATGCCGCCCTGATGCTGCATGACGAGCACCGCGACGTCGAGGACGTCATCGCCTTTCTCAAACGCTGGCTGCTGGTCTCGGATGAGCGGGCCCGGCACATGCTCAAATTCCTGTCGTCGCCGCTGTGGCGCGCATACATCTCCACGTACGTCGAGGGCTATCAATTGTTGAAGGGCTGGCTGGATCGGCGCCCGGCGGAGCAGTCGCTGACGGCCCGCTTCGGCAGGCTGCTCGATGAGCCCCTGGTGGCGTCCACGTTGGTGTAGCCGCCGACTAGGCTGATGGCCATGACGACTTCAGCCTCCAGCGATATCGCGCAGGGTGCGCAGTATGCCGAGACCGCCAGCGCCGCCTACCGGTCGGCGCTGCAGGTCATCGAGACCATCGAGCCGCGCATCGCGGACGCTACCCGCAAAGAGCTTGCCGACCAACGTGATTCGCTGAAGCTGATCGCCAGCGAGAACTACGCCTCGCCGGCTGTGTTGCTGACCATGGGCACCTGGCTCTCGGACAAGTACGCCGAGGGCACCATCGGTCACCGCTTCTACGCCGGTTGCCAGAACATCGACACCGTCGAGGCGCTGGCCGCCGAGCATGCCCGCGAGCTGTTTGGCGCGCCGTACGCGTACGCGCAGCCGCACTCCGGTATCGACGCCAATCTCGTTGCCTACTGGGCGATCCTGGCCACCCGGGTAGAGGCACCGGCGCTGGCGGATAAGGGCGTGCGCAATGTCAACGACCTGTCCGAGACCGACTGGGAGGAGCTGCGTCACCAGTACGGCAACCAGCGGCTGATGGGCATGTCGCTGGACGCCGGCGGGCACCTGACGCACGGCTTCCGGCCCAACATCTCCGGCAAGATGTTCCACCAGCGCAGCTACGGAACCGATCCGGAGACGGGCTTGCTGGACTATGACGCGCTGGCCGCCGCGGCCCGCGAGTTCAAGCCGTTGGTGTTGGTGGGCGGCTACTCCGCGTACCCGCGCCGGGTGAACTTCGCCAAGCTGCGTGAGATCGCCGACGAGGTGGGTGCCACCTTGTTCGTGGACATGGCCCACTTCGCCGGCCTGGTGGCCGGAAAGGTGTTCACCGGCGACGAGAACCCGGTGCCGCACGCCCACATCACGACCACCACCACCCACAAGTCGCTGCGCGGCCCACGCGGTGGCCTGGTGCTGGCCACCGCCGAGTACTCCGACGCCGTGGACAAGGGTTGCCCGATGGTGCTGGGCGGACCGCTGTCCCACGTGATGGCCGCCAAGGCTGTCGCCCTGGCCGAGGCACGTCAGCCGTCATTCCAGGCTTACGCACAGCGCGTCGCCGACAACGCCAAGTCGCTGGCCGAGGGCTTCCTCAAGCGGGGCGCGCGCCTGGTCACCGGCGGCACCGACAATCACCTGGTGCTCCTGGACGTGCAGTCCTTCGGGCTCACCGGGCGCCAGGCCGAATCGGCCCTGCTGGACGCGGGCGTCGTCACCAACCGCAACGCCATCCCGGCCGACCCCAACGGCGCCTGGTACACCAGCGGCATCCGCTTCGGAACGCCGGCGCTCACCAGCCGCGGATTCGGCGCCGACGAGTTCGACAAGGTGGCCGAGCTGGTGGTCGACGTGCTGACCAATACCGAGGCCGATGGGTCTTCCAAGGCCAAGTACACCCTGGCCGACGCAGTGGCGGAGCGGGTGAAGGCCGCCTCGGCCGAGCTGCTGGCCGCCAACCCCCTGTACCCGGGCCTCACTTTGTAGGGACCTTAGTCCCGCCGACACGCCGCGTTCTGTTGCAAACAGCCTGGACAACCATGCAAAACACGGCGTGTCGGCGCGAGAAGGAACTGTCGCGCGGCGATTTCACATTTCGATTCCGTCCGGTTACTGTTACCGCATGGCACAGAAACCTGTACCCAATGCGCTGACTCTTGAGCTGACGGACGTCGTCGCCGAGAACATCGATCGCCACCGCGACACCGCGGAGCTGTGGTACGCCCACGAGCACGTCCCCTATGACGAGGGCGAGAACTTCGCCTTTTTGGGCGGACGCGACTGGGAGCCCTCCGACGTGAAGCTGCCCAAGGCTGTCGTCGACGCCGTCCAGATCCTGCTGATCACCAAGGACAACCTGGCGGGCTACCACCGCGAGATGGTGGAACATTTCTCCCTGGAGATCATTCCCTGGGCGGACTTCATCGGGCGCTGGACCGCCGAGGAGAACCTGCACGCCATCGCGCTGCGTGAGTACCTCGTGGTGACCCGCAATGCCGATCCCAATGCCGATGAGGACACCCGGCTGGCTCACGTCATGAAGGGCTACCGCGCCGACTCATACAGCCAGATCGAGACGTTGGTGTTCAACGCGTTCTTCGAGCAGATGCACGCGGTGTTCGTGCAGAACCTCGCCGCGCAGACGGAAGACGCTGTACTCAAGGGCCTGCTCGCCAACATCGAGAAGGATGAGCGCCGCCACGAGCAGATGTACAGCAACATCGTGCTCGAATGCCTGCGCCTGCACCCCGAGGACACCATCGCCGCCATCAAGGCGCGGGCCGCGGAGCTGAAGGTCATCGGTGCCGATATCGACGGATACGAGGACAAGGTCGCCACGGTGGCCGAGGCCGGAATCATCGACGGGACCACCGTGCAGGACGTGGTTCGCGAACTCACCGACAAGTGGGGCGTCACCGACCGCCTCTAGAGCTTCGTCGGGCGTTGCCCCGTGGTGAGGTGCATGTGTGCTCTCGTGGGGCAACTCGACACTCGCACGAAATGTGCGTTAACCCGGTGTTAGTCAACACGCTTGATTCGGTGCGCGGCATCTGTGGGTAGGTGCGAGTAGCGTCAAAAGCGATGGCTAGCGACATGCTTTGCTATCCGGGAGGTACTGATCGTGGCGAGAGCGACAGGACCGGCCCCGGTCCTGATGTGGACCGTCTGTATGACGGTTCACACCCAGTACCGACCGCGTCCACGACAGATCGCGTGTGGTGCCGCACGGATGTCAGGAGCGCTCGGTGACTGCTTCAAAGAACCCTGGGACCAAGGCTGATGATCTTCGCGCAAGCGGCTCATCAATCCGTACCTATGTGCTCGACACCTCGGTGTTGTTGTCTGATCCTTGGGCTACAAACCGATTCGCCGAACACGAGGTAGTGATCCCATTGGTGGTGATCAGCGAGCTGGAAGGCAAGCGCCACCACCATGAGCTGGGTTGGTTCGCCCGCACTGCGTTGCGGATGCTCGACGATCTGCGGCTAGAATACGGCCGGCTTGATCAGTCCATTCCTGTTGGGACGCAGGGTGGTTCACTGCGCGTTGAGTTGAATCACACCGATCCCTCGGTGCTGCCGGTGGGCTTCCGCACCGACTCCAACGATTCCCGGATCTTGGCGTGCGCACTCAACCTCGCCGCCGAGGGCAAGCTGGTTACGTTGGTGAGCAAGGACATCCCGTTGCGCGTCAAGGCTGGTGCGGTGGGCCTGGCGGCCGACGAGTATCGCGCCCAGGACGTGGTGAATTCGGGCTGGACCGGGATGACCGAGCTGGACACCTCGGCGGATGTCATCGACTCGCTCTTCGAATCCGGCGAGGTTGACCTGGAAGCGGCGCGAGATCTTCCGTGCCACACCGGGGTCCGCCTCCTCGGTGGTACCTCGAGCGCCCTGGGTCGCGTCAACGCCGAGAAGCGGGTACAGCTGGTGCGGGGCGACCGCGAGGTCTTCGGGTTGCGCGGCCGATCTGCCGAACAGCGTGTGGCGCTGGATATCTTGCTCGACGAGTCGGTCGGCATCGTTTCCCTCGGCGGCAAGGCCGGCACCGGCAAGTCGGCGCTGGCACTGTGCGCCGGACTCGAGGCTGTTCTGGAGCGCCGCAGTCACCGCAAGGTGGTCGTGTTCCGTCCGCTGTACGCCGTCGGTGGCCAAGAGCTGGGATACCTGCCGGGCAGCGAGAGCGAGAAGATGGGGCCGTGGGCGCAGGCCGTCTTTGACACCCTGGAGGGGTTGGCGTCGCCGGCGGTCATCGAAGAGGTGCTCTCACGCGGCATGCTCGAGGTGCTCCCGCTGACCCACATCCGGGGCCGGTCGCTGCACGACTCCTTTGTGATCGTGGACGAGGCGCAGTCACTGGAACGCAATGTGCTCCTGACGGTGCTGTCGCGGCTGGGCACCGGCTCGCGGGTGGTGCTCACCCACGACGTCGCACAGCGCGACAACCTGCGTGTTGGTCGTCACGACGGTGTCGCCGCGGTCATCGAGAAGCTCAAGGGACATCCGCTGTTCGCGCACGTCACGCTGGTGCGTAGCGAGCGTTCGCCGATCGCCGCGCTGGTCACGGAGATGCTGGAGGAGTTCGGGCCCGGGCTCACCGCGTAATGCCGGGATGAACCGGCTACTACGCTGTTGGACGTGCTATCCAAGCGTGACGTCTTTCGTTGGACCATGGTCGCGGCCGCGGTGGGAAGTCTGATCGCGGCCGCGATCGTCGTCACCGACAAGCAGCGCGCCTTCGCCGAGCCGGTGGACTGCCAGCGCGAGAAGTGTGTCGCGCTGACGTTCGACGACGGGCCCAGCCCCTTCACCGATCGGCTGCTGGCCATTCTGCGGGCCAACGGCGCGCACTCCACCTTCTTCGAGATCGGCAATAAGGTGCAGCGCGACCCGGCGGGTGCCAAGCGAGTAGTGGAGGCCGGGATGGAACTCGGCAGTCACACCTGGGAACACCCCAACATGACGACGATCCCGCCGGAGGCGATCGCGGGTCAGTTGAGCAAAGCCAGCGACGCCATCGAAGCCGCGACCGGCCAACGTCCCAAGCTGTTCCGCACCGCTGGTGGACTGATCAATGATCAGGTGCTGGCCGAGGCCAAGAAACAGGGGCTGGCCGACATCAACTGGGATGTCATCCCGTTCGACTGGGCCAACGATTCGAACACCGACGCCACCCGGGCGATTCTGATGTCACAGATCAAGCCGGGATCGGTGGTGCTTTTCCACGACACCTATTCGAGCACAGTGGATCTGGTGGAGCAGTTCTTGCCCGTGTTGAGGGCCAACGGCTATCACGCGGTGACGGTCACGCAGTTGCTCGGCCCCCGTGAACCCGGCACCAGCTATGGCAGCAGAGAGAACGGTCCGCCGGTAAACCTGTTGAAAGACATTCCGGCATCGGAGATCCCACCGTTGCCGAACACTCCGTCGCCGTTGCCCGCGACCAACATCCCCATCACCGACCTGCCCAACCAGGGTGCGGGCGGACCGGCCGTCGGCCAATAGGAGTGTGGAGCGCCAGCTCCGCGCCGCGCACCAGGCCCGAACGGGCCGGACGCGAAAGGCCTTCTGGTGTATGGAAACCCGGATGATTCGAGAAACCTGGCGTATTACACCGGGCACAGGACTTCGATGCCGAGCAGTTGCGCCCGGTGACGGTGCCGCGGCCGTGTGAGCGGTGGCAGGCCCGGCATGGGAGGGTGCGCCACGCCGGGCCCGACACCGGGCGGGAACTACTTGCCGGTCAACTTGTCCTTGACCGCCTCGACGCCTTCTTTCACCTTGTCTGCGGCATCAGAGATCGCCTGCTTCGCGGAGGCAATTCCCTGGTCCGCCTGTCCTTCGGCTTTGAGGTCGTCGTTGTTGGTGGCCGCACCAAAGGCCTCCTTGGCGCGACCTTTCAAGTCTTCGGCCTTGTTCTGTGCGTCGTCGGCTATTCCCATATCGGGGGCTCCTTTCCAGTGGGCGGTGCTTGATCGTTACCTCATCTCGGGGCAGCTCGATTCACGAGTGCACCCAAGCTTTTTCATCCGCGTCGGGAAAGTCGGCGAGAAGGTGTCGGCGAGAAGGTCGCTGAACACGGGGGGCCTAGACAACCTGCGGACGCAGTTTTTCCGGTGCTATGTCCTTGACTACGAGCTGAAAGTCCAGGTCACTGTTGGCTGCATACCGAAGATCGGCTCCGCATCGCCGCGCAAGGCGGCGGATCTCGGTCGTCGGGGTGTGGGGCGAGACGCCGACGGTAACTCTTACCACGGGGCGGCCTTTGTCGCGCAGCGTCATCGCGCGGGCGCTCTGGACGGCAGGGTGACGTGCCAGGTCATCGGCGGCTGCGTCGGCCAATTTGGACAGGTCGACCTGGCTGTCGCTGTCGCCGAGACTGTGCACCGATGTCGGGCGCAGATGGACAAGCAGCAACCATAGGCCGATGAGGACGGTGGCGACTCCGGCTCCAGCGAGCACCGCTGGGAGCCATGGCGATTCGAGTGCGCGGGCCGGGGCTTGCGGGTCGACTGCCGCCGCCGCCCGGCGAGCCAGGCGAGCGTCGGTGCCATAGCCGATCAGCCACACCGCGCCTGTCAGCAACACGACGCCCAATAGGGCGGTGAGTAGCCTGTCGATGAATTGGGTTGTGCGTGTCACTGATTGGTTCCGCCCTTCTTCTCAAGAAGTGCGCGATGTTCGTCGGACCATCGGTGCGCTGATGCATGAGGCACCAAGATGCCGTCGCCCACCGCGACATGGGTGCGGCGTCGCGGCTTCACGGTAAGGACGAGCAAGGTCAGTCCCGCGATGCCCGCCGCCGCTGCTGCGGGCCAGGTCCACCACATCCAATGCGCGTGCTGCGCCCATCGGGTCGCGGCGGCTGCCCACATCGAACCGTCTGCCCACCCCGCACCGATTGCTGCGTCCCGCAATACGACCACGCCCGCGATGACCAGTCCGATGGCGACGAGGATGCTGGTGACGGTTGCCCCGGCCACACGGTGCGGTCCCCGGTATTTACTACTCACCGCTGCTGCGGAATCGGTCTCGTACGGGTCATCGGCTGCTGCGGCATACGCGTCGGCCACTTCGGCCGGCGTGCGATTGCTTTCGATCCGTGCGATACGCACGTAGACGTCAGCCGTTTGTTCGCCGAGCGATTCGTGCAGTTCTCGGGCCACCGCTGTCCGGACCGCCTGGGCAAGATTTCCGCCGTCAATGGGCCAGGTCGCCGCGATCTTGACGTTCACCGTCGGGCGGGTGTCATCGGTTATGGCGATCGACGGCAGCGCTCGACCGGGCGCCAAGCTCTGGTGGCGAACCACTCCAGGTACCGAGAGCACGGCATGCTCAATCAAACGATGGCGTACCCGGTCGTGAACGCGGGTGGCCCCACGCACCGGCACCGTCCCAGTAGTGGTCGCCATCGTCAGCTCCGGTCGCGGCGACCGAGCGCGGTGAGATCGATGGTGCCGTCGAGATGCGCGCCGAGCGCGCCGCCGGCTCCGGCCAACACCACCGCAAGGAGGAATCCGATAAGGCCACCGGTGACCACTGCGATCGCCAGCAGCAGGCCCGCGAAAAGGCCGATCACTGCGTAATTTCCATTCATTCCCGTCATCTCCTCTCGAGATATTTGGTGCGTTGCCGCCGGATACGCCGTCGGCGGGCTGCGTTCGTGAGCGCCCTGAGCCGGCCGCGCCAGGTTGGCTGCACCCGGACCGCAGCGCGCCGCGGGGCCCGTTCCCCGGACAGCGCCTGAAGCGCTGCCATCAGTGCCTCCGCCGATCCACCCGCGTCGGGGTGATGCTTTCGCACGGCCTCACGGCGTGCCTGCCGTTCCACACTCAGCACGGCGATCAGGCTTGTGCTTCGGCGACTGCCACGTCGTCCACCACCACGACGACCGGTACACCCGCTGCCTCGCTGGCGGCCTGGCGCACCCGGGCCGCGACGTCGAGTAGACCCGACCGAAGGTCGAGCACCACGTGAACCTCGCCGCCCTCGGCCCCCAGCCGCACGCCACGCACCGTCCGCCCGGGCAGGTGCGTGGCGGCGACTCCGAGGCCCCCGGAATAGAGGCCGATGACGCCGTCGATGGCGGTCACGGCCGCGACCACGCGATCGACCCGCTCGCCGGTCGCGTCCGTCACTGGACTCGTGGCTCTCCGGCGTCGGACGCGTCGTCATCACTGTCGGCGAAGTGCACGTCATGCACGGTGACGTTGACCTCGGTGACTTCGAGCCCGGTCATGTTCTCGACGGCGGAGATAACGTTGCTGCGAATTCCCTCGGCCAGGTCGTGGATCGCGATCCCGTAATCGGCCACGATCCCGATGTCGATGGCTGCCTGACGTTCGCCGACCTCGACACTCACTCCCTGCGTAAGGCTGGGCGAACCGGGCAGCGTCTCACGCAGCTTGCCCACGACGCGGGCGGCCTGGCCGCCCAGGTCGTAGACACCGTCGACCTCGCGTGTGGCGATCCCGGCGATCTTGGAGACCACCACGTCGGCGATGGTGGTGACGCCGTGGTTGGAGACCTTCTCGACGGCATTACCGGACTTGTCGACTTGCTTCGACGAGCTCAGTTCGCGGGTCTGGGTTGCCGTGGTCATCAGCTTCTCCTTCGACTTGTCTCAATTTCCGGACATTTTTGTCCGGCACAATGAGTTCGTCGGGCAACGGTGGGAACTGCGCACGCCGACGAGACCTAACACACATTTCGTACTCGCGACGACAGGGGACACAGTGGTGCTGCCGCTCTTGCCTCGGGGCGAACTACTGGCGTCGTTGTCGGACGAGATGCTTGCTCGACGCGCTCAGCAAGGTGATTCCGAGGCGTTCGATGTTCTGGTCGTCCGGCATGGCCCCGCGCTGCTGAGATTCGTTGCCCGCACGTATCCGGAGCGGGCCGAGTATGACGACATCGTCCAGGAGACGTTCATCGCCGCATGGAAAGGGCTGCCGTCCTTTGCCTTTCGGTCCCAGTTCCGAACCTGGTTGTATTCGCTCGCCTCCCGGAAAACCGTTGACGCCATGCGGCGGCGCCGTCGCGACTTCGATATCGACGAAGTACCTGAAGTTGCCGATGCCGGCGCGGGGCCCAGTGAACGCGCCTTGGACGGTGATTTCCTTGCGGCGTTGAGCCGCGAGCTGTCGCAGCTGCCCTATGCGGCGCGTGCGGCCTGGTGGTTACGTGAGGTTTATGACCTACCTCTGGCGGAGATAGCGACTGTTCTTCGGACCACTGAGGGCTCGGTTCGCGGCAACTTGCAGCGCACCCGCAAGCGGCTCGCGGAGACGCTTAAGGACTTCCGCCCGTGAGTGAACGCGCAGATCACATTCAATCCGCCCGCTGTACAGCTTCCGGCATATGGCGTAACACTGGAGACCTGATGGATGCGAGAAACGGGGACAATCACGATGCCGTGGCGGATGCCACGGCATGGATCGCCGATGCCACCCGCCGACTGGCTGAGCTCGACGGGGGATCAGATGGCGCTGAACCGACCGCACCGTGGAGCGAAGGCGGATCGGCCCTGGAGCAGCTGCGCACCGCCGTCGCACACCGGATCGCCGCATTGCCGCGCAGGGGCAAGCCGATCAACACCGCAATCCCGGGGATCACTGTCAGTCATCTGGCGTTGGCGAAGGCCTTGACATCGAACCTGGCCGAGCTCGCCGCCGAGGCGTCAGCGGCGATTGCTGCCGTGGACGTGAACGTGGCCGGGCAGGCGGTGACGGCAATACGTATCAACCTGGTGGCTGTTGGTGCAGCCGACCGGGACAGCACCTACATCGACGACGGTGACGCACTGCGGAAGCGAGCTGCCGCAGTGGTCACCGACATCATCGGTATCGAGCCACCGAACATCACCGTCACCTGGGAGGACATCGTCCTGCCGTCCTACTAGGCGCCCGGGGTGACGGGACTGGCTAGTCCTTCACCTTTGCCATGGCGAGCACGTCGAGGCGCTTGTCCAGTTCCTCGATGCTCAGCTTGTCGCCGATGAGGCCGCGATCGATGACCGTCTGCCGAATCGTCTTGCGCTCCTTGAGCGCTTCCTTGGCGACGGCCGCCGCTTCTTCATAGCCGATGGCCGAGTTCAACGGGGTAACGATTGACGGCGAGGACTCCGCCAGCGTCCGCAGGTGATCCTCGTTGGCCACCAGGCCATCGACACACTTGTCGACGAACAGGCGAGATACGTTGGCCAGCAGCGTGAACGACTCCAGCAGGTTGCGGGCCATGACCGGGATGTACACGTTGAGCTCGAAGGCGCCGGACAAGCCACCCACCGTGATGGCGGCATCGTTACCGATGACCTGCGCCGCGACCTGTGTGACGGCCTCGGGCAGCACCGGGTTGACCTTGCCGGGCATGATCGAGCTGCCGGGCTGCAGATCGGGAAGCTGGATCTCGCCCAGGCCGGTGAGCGGGCCCGAGCCCATCCAGCGAATGTCGTTGGCGATCTTGGTCAGCGATGCCGCGATGGTCTTCAGCGCGCCCGAGCCCTCAACCAGCCCGTCACGGGCGGCCTGTGCCTCGAACGAGTCAGAAGCGGTCTTGAGCTCCGACAGGCCCGTCGACTGCTTCAGTACCTCAACAACTTTCGCACCAAAGCCGTCGGGGGCGTTCAGGCCGGTGCCCACGGCGGTACCGCCGATGGGCAGCTCGCCGAGGCGGGGCAGCGTCGCCTTGACCCGTTCTATGCCGGCCTCGATCTGACGGGCGTAGCCGCCGAACTCCTGGCCCAGCGTCACCGGAACCGCGTCCATTAGGTGCGTGCGGCCGGACTTCACGACGGTCTTCCAGGCCTTGGCCTTGGTGGCCAGTGCCTGCTGGAGGTACTCCAGTGCCGGAATCAGGTCGCGCACAGCAGCTTCGGTCGCGGCCAGGTGGGTCGCCGTCGGGAAGGTGTCATTGGAGGACTGCGACATGTTCACGTCGTCATTCGGGTGCACGACAACCGGTGGCGTCGCCTGTGCCGCAATACTGGCGATCACCTCGTTGGCGTTCATATTCGAGCTGGTGCCCGAGCCGGTCTGGAAGACATCGATGGGGAACTGGTCGTCGTGCTTTCCGTCGGCGATCTCCTGTGCCGCAGCGATAATCGCATCGGCCTTCTCCGCAGCCAGCAGCCCCAGGTCCTTGTTGACCTGTGCGCAGGCGCCCTTCAGCAGGCCGAGGGCCCGGATCTGCGTGCGCTCCAGGCCGCGTCCCGAGATGGGAAAGTTCTCGACCGCGCGCTGGGTCTGCGCGCGCCACAGTGCTTCCGCGGGCACCCGGACCTCGCCCATGGTGTCGTGCTCGATGCGGTACTGCTGTTCAGACAATGGTTTTCCTTCTCGTCGTCGATGATGGAATTAGGGGAGGGGGTGGGTGGCGTCGTCGTCGCCCATGAAGTCGACCGCGGAGTATTCGCGGAGTTTGGTGAGGCGGTGGTAGGCCTCGATCATCCGGACGGTGCCGGACTTGGAACGCATCACAATTGACTGCGTGGTGCAGCCGCCGCCGAAGTAGCGGACGCCCTGGAGCAGGTCACCATCGGTGACACCGGTCGCGCAGAAGAAGACGTTCTCGCCGGAGACCAGGTCCTCGGTGGTCAGGATCTGATCGAGGTCGTAGCCCGCGTCGATGGCCTTCTGTCGTTCCTCGTCATCGCGCGGCGCGAGCTTGCCGTGGATGGCGCCGCCCATGCAGCGCATGGCGGCCGCGGCGATGATGCCCTCGGGGGTGCCGCCGATACCCAGCAGCATGTCGGTGCCGGAGTTGGGTCGGGCGGTGGAGATGGCGCCGGCCACGTCGCCGTCGGAAATGAGGCGGATACGCGCGCCGGTTTCGCGAACGTTCTGGATCAGCTCGCCATGACGGGGCCGATCCAGGATGCAGACCGTAATGTCGGAGACGGAACAGCTGCGCACCTTGGCCACGCGCTTGATGTTTTCCGAAACGGGGGCGGTGATGTCGATCACGTCGGCGGCGTCGGGGCCGACGGCGATCTTCTCCATGTAGAAGACGGCAGACGGGTCGAACATGGCGCCGCGTTCGGAAACCGCGAGTACGGAGATCGCGTTCGGCATGCCCTTGCTCATCAGGGTGGTGCCGTCCACCGGATCCACCGCGAAATCGCAGTCCGGACCGTCGCCGTTGCCGACTTCCTCGCCGTTGTAGAGCATCGGGGCGTTGTCCTTCTCGCCCTCGCCGATGACGACCACACCGCGCATGGAAACGGAGTTGACCAGCTCGCGCATGGCGTCGACGGCGGCACCGTCGCCCTTCTCCTTTTCCCCGCGGCCGACCCACCGGCCCGCGGCCATGGCGCCCGCCTCGGTAACTCTGACCAGCTCTAACGCCAGGTTACGGTCAGGGGCTTCTCTGCGCGACGGGCTCATGGGATGTGATTCTTTCATGCGGGCCTGCGAGTATGGGAGGCGTGGCAGGCAGCGCAGATGCAAGCGGAGATCCAGGACCCGACGATCGCATCGCCGTGCCCGCACCCAGGCCCGCCAAGCCGCGTTTGTTCCAGGACGGCCGCGACATGTTCTGGTCGATGGCGCCGCTCGTGCTGGTGTGCATCGTGTTGGCTGGGGTGCTGGGCATGTGCTCGTTCACGCCGAGCGGGCCGACCACGGGTGCGCCGCCCTCCTACGACGCGCACGCCGCGTTGCAGGCCGATGCCCGGCAGTTCTCGTTCCCGATCCGCGAACCGTCGCTGCCCGAGGGGTGGCGCGCGAACTCCGGTGGCCGCGACAGTGTTGACGGAGTACCGCTCTCGAGGGTCGGGTATCTGAGCCCGTCAGGCGCGTATATGGCGGTACTGCAAAGCGGTGCGCCCGAGGAGAGACTCGTGCCGAAGGTGAACACCTCCCTGGTGCCGCGCGGGCCAGAGGACGTCGACGGTGTGCACTGGGTGGCGTACGAGGGCGATGAAGGTGTCGAGCCGCTGTGGGTTACCCGGCTGGGCAACACAGTGACGGTCGGTGTCACCGGGGCCGGGGATACCGATGCCTTCCGGACCGTCGCACGCGCCGTACAGACGGCCACGCCACTTCCCCGTTAGGTCCTGACGCGTCGAAATCGACGAAATGCAGGGTTCTTCTTGGTGTCTTGCTGCAAAACGTTGATCTCGATATCCATCTAGGTGTTGGCGCCCCGTGCCGCCACCGCCCAGTGCCGGACACCATCGGCCGCGTCGATAACCAAGGAGTCGACCAGATTCACCGCGTTGCACAGGTGATTCGGGGCGACGCGCAGGCGCGTGCCGGGAGGTGGTGCGGCGCCGGGAAATTCGATAGTCGCATGGTGCTCTGACAGCGCGACGATACGGGCGTCGGGTTCATCGATCACGCGACCAAAGCCGGTGGCCCAACCGGGTCGGTCGGCGCCCAGGATCTTGCTGCCCGCGTCCACGACCGCGGTCCGGCCGCGAGCATGCACCACGGTGGTGACCGCGGACAGTGCGATGTCATCGAGCGTGCAGACATCCAGCTCCAACTGCTGCGCGTCGTTGAAGGGGTAGACGCCCGGGCGTACCTCGGTGAGTACGGTGTCGTCGGCCGCGCCGACGGTAGGGGTGGAGCCGCCGCTGCGCACCGAGGGATCGATCCCCTGGGCGCGCAGGCTTGCCGCGGCCGTATCGAGCGCGTGTGATTCTTGCGCGGCGACCTCCGCGCGATGCCCCGGCGTATAGCCGTGGCCGGGGAAGGTGAAAATGCCCACGACGTTCAGCCCGGCCGAACGCGCTGCTGCCGCAACCGGACCGGCTTGGTCTGGGGCGACTCCAGTGCGGTGATGCCCGGAATCGACCTCGATGACAACGGTGATGGGCAGATCGCCAAGATGCTCGGCCAACTGTTGAGCACCGGCTGCGGAGTCCACCGCCACACGCAACGCTGCCCGGGACGCCACCTGCCGGAGCCGACGTGCTTTCTGCGCGGTGACCCACAGCGGGTAGGCGATGAAGAGGTCGATGAATCCGGCCTCGGCGAAGACCTCGGCCTCGCCTACCGTGGCGACGGTCAGGCCGATCGCGCCACTGTCAATCTGGCGCCGGGCGATTTCGATGCACTTGTGGCTCTTGGCATGTGGCCGTAGCCGGATGCCGGTGCCGCGCAGACGCCCAGCCAGCCGCTCGATATTGCGGTCCATCACCGCCAGATCGACGGCCAGGAAAGGAGTGTCGAGCCCGTCCAGTCCGCTGTGTGCCGTCGTGTCAGACATGCCGTGACACTACTGGAGCCGCGTGGCGCTAGTCGGAATCCAGGGCGTCCTCGATGCGCTTGCGTGCCCCCGCGAGATGTTCCTCGCAGCGCTTGGCCAGTGCCTCGCCGCGTTCCCAAAGGGCCAGTGAGGTATCCAGATCCAGCCCGCCTTGCTCAAGCTGCTGCACGACCTCGATCAGCTCGCCGCGCGCTTCCTCGTATCCCAATGTGTCTACCGGCTTGCCGGATTCCGTCATGAATCCTCTCCTGTCACGGTCGCGGTCACGGCGCCGTCTGAAACTCTCACTCGCAGCGGTGCGCCGACAGGTGCGTCGGCAACGGTCCGCAGCACCTCCACGGTGCCATCGTCGCGCACGCGCTGCACCACCGAGTATCCGCGGGCCAGGGTTGCCGCCGGGCCCAGCGTGGTCAGCCGCGCGGTCAGATGCTCGACCCGCTGAGACTCTATGTCCACCAGCCGCCGTACATCGCGACGTAAAGCGTTTCGTGCGCCGTCGATTTCGTCCTGCCGTACGGAGACCATCCGGAGTGGATCGGCCAGCACCGGCCGGCTGCGTACCTGATCCAACCCGCGCTGCTCGCGCTGAACCCAGTTGCGCAGCGCCTGCGCCGAGCGCCGCCGCAGATCCAGGATCAATGCCTGCTCGGCCGCGGCGTCGGGCACCAGCTTCTTGGCCGCGTCGGTGGGCGTCGCGGCACGCAGGTCCGCCACCAGATCGGAGAGCGGGTTGTCGGGCTCATGTCCGACTGCGCTCACCACGGGGGTGCGGCAGGCCGAAATCGCCCGGCACAAGGTCTCGTCCGAGAACGGCAGCAGATCCTCCACGCTGCCGCCGCCGCGGGCCAACACGATCACATCCACCGAAGGATCAGCGTCCAGCGCCTGCAGGGCGGCGACGATCTCGGCCACCGCGTGCGGGCCCTGCACCGGGGTGTTGCGTATCGCGAATTGCACTGCGGGCCAACGTGTCGTGGCCACCGAGGTCACATCGTGCTCGGCGGCGCTGGCCCGGCCGGTGATGAGTCCGATGCGGGCAGGCAGGAACGGGACCGGACGCTTCAAGCGCGCATCAAAGAGCCCCTCGGCCGCCAGCAGTTGACGCAACCGTTCGATGCGGGCAAGCAGTTCGCCGATGCCCACGGCACGAATCTCGCTCAGTCGCAACGAGAACGATCCGCGCCCCGTGTAGAAGGTGGGTTTTCCACACACCACCACCTGGGTGCCCTCGGTCAGCTTCACCGGCGCGTTGCGCACCATATCCGGCGGGCACGTCACGGTCAGCGACATATCGGCCGCCGGGTCGCGCAGCACCATGAACACGGTCCTGCTGCCGGGCCGGACGTCGATCTGTGTCAGCTGCCCTTCCACCCACACCTGTCCCAGGCGGTCGATCCACTTGGCGACCCGGGTGGCGACAGCCCGGACCGGCCAGGGATTCTCGGGGCTGGTTCCCGGATCAGCCACGGGCAGCGGCGCGGGTGATCCTGTTCGCGAGCAAGGTTTGATACGGCGCCCGGGCCTTGTGAGCGTCTTCGTAGGCCAGCAGCTCCTCGAGTTCACCCACCGACAGCAACTGCAGCCGCGCCCGCAACTGGGCCAGTGTCAGGTCGTGATAGCCGAGCTCGGTGACGACGTCGGGCGCGTTCGGATCGGCGGATTCGGCGGGCACCGCGGGTGCGGCCTTCTTCGCCGGGGCTTTTTTGGCGGCGGCCTTCTTCGCCGGTGCCTTGCGCGGTGCGGCCTTTTCGGCGGCGGTCTCGGGCTCGGTGGCCGGCGCCGATTCGGTCTCGGGGGCGGCCGGCTCCGATGAGTACAGGGCAAAGCGACCTTGTGTCATTCGCTCCGCGGCGTCCTCGTAAACGGCGGTGGCCTGGGTCTCGTCGTGCTCGGGCGCGTCCAGCTCGTCGAGGTCCTCGTCGAACGTCGCCCACTCCGGCTGCTCTTCGGTCGGCGGGAAGATGTTTTCCCAGGCCTCGTCGCCCTTGATGGCCAGTTCGGTGACGGTCTGCTGGAACCGCATGAAGTTCTGCACCGTCTGGCTCGCGGCCGTCATGGGGTACGTCAGCACCGCCTGAGGCAGCTTGCGAGTCTCTTCGAGAACGGTAGCGGCGACCCCTAGAAGCAACCGGACGCCGAACGGAGGACGAATCATAGGTTCAAGCTTGCCTTACGTCGGTCGTGCAGCGAAAGGCTGGGCCGTAAGCTGGTAACTATGGCTGCAGTCGATATGGGCACTCCGGGGATGGTGAGCACCGCGATGCGCACAGTCGGCCCGGCGATCAGCAAGCGCGTGCTGCTGGCTGAGCCGCGCGGCTACTGCGCGGGTGTGGACCGTGCCGTCGAAACGGTGGAGCGTGCCTTGGAGAAGCACGGCGCCCCCGTTTACGTGCGTCACGAGATCGTGCACAACCGCTATGTGGTGGACACGCTGGCCAAGGCCGGCGCCATTTTCGTCGACGAGACCGATGAGGTGCCCGAGGGCGCCATCGTGGTCTTCTCGGCCCACGGGGTGGCGCCGACGGTCCACGAGAAGGCCGCCGAACGCAATCTGAAGACCATCGACGCCACCTGCCCGCTGGTCACCAAGGTGCACCAGGAAGCCAAGCGCTTCGCGCGTGACGACTTCGACATTCTGCTCATCGGCCACGAAGGCCATGAGGAAGTCATCGGCACCGCCGGTGAGGCGCCCGACCACGTACAACTGGTCGACGGCCCCAACGCGGTGGACAACGTCACGGTGCGTGACGAGAACAAGGTCATTTGGCTGTCCCAGACGACGCTGAGCGTCGACGAGACCATGGAGACGGTGCAGCGCCTGCGTGAGCGCTTTCCGACGCTGCAGGACCCGCCCAGTGACGACATCTGCTACGCCACCCAGAACCGCCAGGTCGCGGTGAAGGCGATGGCCCCGGAATGCGAGTTGGTGATTGTCGTCGGTTCGCGTAACTCGTCGAACTCGGTGCGGCTGGTTGAGGTCGCCCTGAATGCGGGGTCGCGGGCGTCCTACCTGGTCGACTACGCCGAGGACATCGATCCGGCGTGGCTCGAGGGAGTGACCACGGTCGGCGTCACCTCGGGTGCTTCGGTGCCGGAGGTGCTGGTGCGCGGTGTGCTGGAGCGGCTGGCCGAGCATGGATACGGCGAGGTGCAGCCGGTCACCACCGCCAACGAGACGTTGGTGTTCGCGCTGCCGCGTGAACTGCGGGCCTCGCGGCGCTCTGGCTAGCGGTCGTAGTCCCAGGCGTCGTACCGGTCCTGGCGGCGCCGCGGCGGTACCGGCGGACGTTCGTCCCGGTACCTGACGGCAGGCCGGTGCGGCTCGCGTGGGGCCTCTGCCCGCGGCTCCCGGTATCGGGGCCGCTCGTCGTACCCGTAGTCGTCATAGTCGTATTCGTCGCGGAGCCGGCGTGCCGGGCGGCGTTCGGTGCGCATCGGGCGCTCGTCTTCCCAGGGGGTGCCTATCGACGAGGCCCGCCGCGACACGGGCTCGGAATCACGGGTGGGACGGCGGCGTGTCGGGGACTCGTGACGCCCATGGCGTGTCCGTGCGGCGGCCTCCTCGACGCGGGGACGGCGGCTGCGCACGGCAGTTCCCCCGGTCTTGGCCGTGGCGTCGGTCTCCGCGTCGACCAGCGTCTGCACCCGGGTCCGGGTCGTTCGCGGCTTGGCCGACTTGGTGGCCTTGGGCTTGGCGGGTTTGGCGGTTTTGTCCCGGGCCGGCCTGCCGGAGAAGATTCCCCAGTACCAGCGCACCACTCCGATGATCAATACACCCAACGCGGTGCTGATCATCAGCGGGAATCTTTCGATCAGGGGGTACCCGATGGTGATCGCTGTCGACTTGCCCCCGGCAAGCGGTGCCTGCGACATGATCAGGTAGGCCATCGGGATGCTCGCGAAGAGGATGAGCGGCGGCTGCACGACGGCGGTGAAGATCGATGCGTAGCGGACCGCGAGAACCGCCACGACACATCCCGCCGCGTAGCAGCCAGCGAACGCGCCGGTCAGCTTCTCGCCATTGATCATCGCGTCAAGTGCGAAACCAAACAGGGTTCCGGCAACCGCGATGAGGATGGCGCCCCACCATGGCACGCCCGGGATATCGGGGTGTGCCGACCGATGATCGGCTTCCACCGATGAGCGGGCGCGTTGACCTGTCACATGTTGAAAGGTACCGGTGCCGCGCCGGATGTTCGGTAACGGTGCCCGTCAGCGTGCTTGTGTCAGCAGCATCGCGCCGACGGATTCGCGTCGGCATCGGCGTAGCGCGCCCGCCAAAACTCGGCTTCGGTGGGCACCGCAGCACCGGGGTGGCGGCGCCGCAGATGCTCCACGTACCGCTGATAGTCGTGGTCGCCCATGACCGAGGTGAACCACCACACCAATCCCTTGATCATCTTCATGGTGAGGTCCCGGTGAGTTCACGTGCTGACCATTGTTTTTCGACGTGCTTCTCCACGTCGGTGGGCAGGAAGCCGCTGGGCGCGAACAGTGCGGACGGTTCCGCCGGGTCTTCACTGGTCGGTAGGCCGCCCGCCCGGACCGCGCGCAGGCAGGTCCAGGCTCCCGCCGCGACGACGACCAACACCAACGAGGCGAAGATGGCCGACAACGTCCCTTGGACAAACGTGTTGCGAATCACGGCGTCCATGGCCTCGGGGGTCTTGGCGGTCTTGAAACTCGTCAGGCCCGCGTCGCGGGCGGCCGCGTAGAGCTGGTGCTGCTTCCAGTACCCGATGGCCGGGTCCGTGGAGAACAGCTTCTGCCAGGACGCCGTCATGGTGACGATCAGATCCCAGCCCAGGGGTAGGGCCGGAATCCATGCCCACTTGTACAGCCCTTGTTTGACGACGATCGTCGTCACCACCGTGAGGGCGATGGCGGCCAGCAGCTGGTTGGCGATGCCGAACAACGGGAAAAGGGTGTTGATGCCGCCGAGCGGGTCGGTGACACCCATGAGCAGGATCGAGCCCCAGCCGGCCACGACGATCGCCGAGCAGATCCAGGCCCCGACCCGCCAGGAGGCGTCCTTGAAGCGGCGTAGTGGCCCGCCGAGGTTCCCGAGCGAATCGGACAACATGAACCGGGCGACCCGCGTGCCCGCGTCCACGGTGGTGAGGATGAACAACGCCTCGAACATGATCGCGAAGTGGTACCAGAAGGCCTTGAAGCCGCTGCCGCCGAACACGTCGGACATGACATGCGATATCCCGATGGCGAGGGTGGGTGCGCCGCCGGTGCGCGAAACGATGGAGGTCTCGCCGATGTCGCGAGCGGTTTGGGTCAGCTGGTCGCCGGTGATCTTCGGGCCGCTCAGTGGCAGGCCGTTGACGTAGGCGGCCGCGGTCTCGGCGGTCCCCCCGGTGGCCGCGGTGGGAGCGTTGATCGCGAAGTACAAGTGCTGGTTCAGGATTGCCGCGGTGACCAGGGCCATGACGGCCACAAACGACTCGGTGAGCATGCCGCCGTAGCCGATGAAACGAGCCTGGCTCTCCTTCTCCAGCAGCTTGGGTGTGGTGCCCGAGGAGATCAGCGAGTGGAACCCGGACAGCGCACCGCAGGCGATGGTGATGAACAAGAAGGGGAACAGCGAGCCGGCGAAAGCCGGTCCCGCGCTGTTGAAGGCGAATTCGCTGATCGCCGGAAGCTGTGCGACCGGCCGTGCGATCAGGATGCCGATGGCCAGCATGGCGATGGTGCCGACCTTCATGAATGTCGACAGGTAGTCGCGGGGAGCCAGCAGTAGCCACACCGGAAGCACCGAGGCGGCGAAGCCGTAGAACATCATCAGCCAGGCGATGGTGGTCTTGTCGAGGCTGAACAATGTTTCACCCCAGCCCGATTCGGAGACCCAGCGGCCGGAGATGATCGCGGCCAGCAGCAGTGCCACCCCGATGACGGTGACCTCACTGACCTTCCCCGGTCGCAGGTAGCGCAGGTATACGCCCATGAACAGCGCGATCGGAATGGTCATCGCGATGGAGAACACGCCCCACGAGCTTTCGCCGAGGGCGTTGACGACGACCAGGCCCAGCACCGCGATGAGAATGATCATGATGACGAAGATCGCGACCATCGCCGCAATACCGCCGACGGTGCCCATCTCGTCGCGGGCCATCTGGCCGAGGCTGCGGCCGCCGCGCCGGGTGGATATCACCAGCACCAGGTAGTCCTGTACCGCGCCCGCCAGCACGACGCCCACCACGATCCAGATGATCCCGGGCAGATAGCCCATCTGCGCGGCGAGCACCGGCCCCACCAGGGGCCCGGCGCCGGCGATGGCGGCGAAGTGGTGGCCGAACAGCACCCTGCGGTCGGTGGGGACGAAGTCCTTGCCGTTGTCCAGGGCCTCGGCAGGGGTGGCGCGGTCATCGCGCGGTCTGACGAGCTTGCGCTCGATCAGCTTGGCGTAGAAGCGGTAGCCGATCAGGTAGGTGCAGATGGCCGCGACGACAAACCAGACGGCATTGACATGTTCCCCGCGCAGCAGGGCGATCATGGTCCAGGCGAAGGCACCCAGCAGTGCCACCAGCAGCAGGACCACGCGGGCGGTGGGTGAGGGTGCCCGATTGTCGATCACGCCGACCGGTGGGAGCGCGGGATCTGTCCGCAGTAGCTCGACGCCGGGTGGGGGAGTCAGGTCTTGCGGCTGATCGATGGCCATGCGCGTTACCTTAAGTGCCCCTCGCCGGGGCCTGTAGTACCGCGACCCGCTATTCAAGATCAGGGAAAGATAAGGGGCTTCCCTGATGTCTTTCGTGATCTTGATTCATAGCGTCAGCACATGACCAAATCCGGGTATTTCGCAACAGCTTTGGATGCCATGGTGGTAGTTCTCCCTGTTGCGGCAGTGGCGCTGGCGGCTGTTGCGCATGCGGGGCCACAGGGTTACGGCGACGTCGAGGCGTTGATCAGTTCCCTTGAAGAGCAAGGAAATTACGTCATCCTGAACCGGGTGGGGAACCTGCCGCTTGAAGACTGCACAGTAACTCGGGTTCAGGAGGGCGCCCCGGTGTACCTGTACGAGAGGCCTGTGGGGGCCGATTCCAGATCGGTTCCGACCAAGATTCTGGACCACGGAACTGTCTACGTGGACCTGAAATGCTGAGCTTCTACACGGCAAAGATCAGGGACTTCCCCGATGTGCCAGGGCGTTTCGTCGGCCTACGGTGAGTTCATGACTACTACTGCACTGCGACGCCCCCGTACCGGGAAGATGATCGGCGGGGTGTGTGCGGCGTTCGCGCAACGCTTTGGGTGGGATGTGACGATCGTCCGTGTTCTGGCGGTCGCCTCGATTCTGCTGCCGGGGCCGCAGGTGCTGGCCTACCTGGCGTTGTGGGTCCTCATTCCCCGCGAGCAGTGACGGCGGCGTCCGGAAGTTAATTTCTCGTAACCACCGGGTGTATGAGGCTCGGCACGGAGGCAAACCGTGGGTTAGTCTGCCCGACATGCGTCGATACGACTACCCCCTAAGGGTTATCGTGCTGGCGCTTGTCGTGGGCGTGCTGTGCCTGGTGGGCGTCAACCCCGGCAGCGTGATGGGCCAGCCGGGGGCACTGGCCGCAGCGCATGTCGCCGGCCCGGAAGGGGTGGGCGCAGCGCCGGCGGACGCGCCGCAGGTCGATGCCTTTGCCCAGGTCGTGCAGATCACCAAGATGTGCCGCGGGGTGCTGGCCGGGGCGATGCTGCTGGTGCTGGCGTTTGTGCTGCGCTACGTGCTGCTCACGGCGACGCGGGGATCGCCTGTGTTGCAACGGATTGTTGGCCGTTCAGGCCGTGCGGTGTTACTCGGAGGCTGTGTGCATAGGTGCTGACGAGGTCGGTGCGACCCGACCCAATGTCAGTCATACCGCGATGGCGCGGTTCTACACAGGAGCATCCATGTCTTCTCGTTTTGCCATTCCTGCTTTAGCTGTTGCCGGGGCACTCCTCGCGGCGCCGTCGGCGCTTGCCGGCCCGGAGGACGGCGAGAGTGCCGCCGACGTCATCGCGGACCTAGAGGCCCGCGGCAACATCGTGGTCATCAACCGCGTGGGCAGCGGCCCGATGGCCGACTGCAAGGCCACCGCCGTGCGCCCGGGCCGGTTCCTCAACCCGGGAACCGTGGTCAATACGCCCGGGGTGGCCTGGGGCGGCATTCTGTTGCAACACCGTGTCGTCAACGTCGACATCACCTGCTGACGTCAATCGGCTAGGAAGTCCCGCAGCACGATCGCGTGGTTGTGCTGCGGGTCCTTGGCGGCATACAGCAACGTGACGGTGCCGTGCTCACGTTCGAGTTCGTGTGCGGTGTCCACCGCCGGGTTGCCGGCCAGCTCGGCGCGGTACTCGTCGGCGTAGGCGCCCCAGTCGTCGTCGGGTGCGTGGTGCCAGCGGACCCGCAGATCGGGGCTCGGCGCGATGTCCTTGAACCAGAGATCGACCTGCGCGGCGGCCTTACTGACCCCGCGCGGCCACAGTCTGTCGACCAGTACGCGATAGCCGTCGGAGGGGTCGGGGGACTCGTAGATCCGCTTGGTGGAAAAGGTCACCGCACCATTCTTAATCGCCGCGGTCCGTAGACTCTCCATCTCGTGAGCCTGAACCTGGGAATCGTCGGTCTGCCGAACGTCGGGAAGTCGACGCTATTCAATGCGCTGACCCGCAATAACGTGCTGGCGGCCAACTACCCGTTTGCGACCATCGAGCCGAACGAGGGCGTGGTGCCGCTGCCCGACCCGCGTCTGGACAAGCTGGCCGAGGTGTTCGGTTCGGCGCGCACGCTGCCCGCCACGGTGACGTTCGTGGACATCGCCGGAATCGTCAAGGGTGCCTCCGAGGGGGCCGGGCTGGGAAACAAGTTCCTGGCGAACATCCGCGAATGTGACGCCATCTGTCAGGTGGTGCGAGTGTTCGCCGACGACGACGTGGTGCACGTCGACGGGCGGGTCGATCCTGCCGCCGATATCGAGGTGATCGAGACCGAGCTGATTCTCGCCGATATGCAGACGCTGGAGAAGGCGGTGCCGCGGCTGGAGAAGGAAGCCAAGAACAAGAAGGACCGCCAGCCGCTGCTCGATGCCGCCAAGGCCGCGCAGGAGGTGCTCGACGGGGGCAAGACGCTGTTCTCGACAGGTAAAGACTGGTCGTCGGTGCGCGAACTGAACCTGATGACCACCAAGCCGTTCTTGTATGTGTTCAACGCCGACGAGTCGGTGCTGGGGGACGAGGCACGGGTGGCGCAGCTGCGTGCGTTGGTGGCCCCTGCCGACGCGGTGTTCCTGGACGCCAAGATCGAGTCCGAGCTGCAGGAGCTGGACGAGGAGTCTGCCGCCGAGCTGCTGGAGTCGATCGGGCAGGCCGAGCGTGGCCTGGATGCCTTGGCGCGGGCAGGCTTTCACACGCTGAAGTTGCAGACCTACCTGACCGCCGGGCCAAAAGAGGCGCGCGCGTGGACGATTCACCAGGGCGACACCGCGCCCAAGGCGGCCGGCGTCATCCACACCGACTTCGAGAAGGGCTTCATCAAGGCCGAGGTGGTGTCCTACGAGGACCTCATCGAGGCCGGATCGATGGCTGCGGCCAAGGCCGCCGGAAAGGTCCGGATGGAAGGCAAGGAATACGTCATGGTTGACGGTGACGTGGTGGAATTCCGGTTTAACGTCTAGGCGGAAGCGCTACTAATGCCGCGCCGCCGCGAACTTCGGGACGTCTGCCAGGGAGTCGCGACGAGTTTCGGCAGTCGGAACAACGACATTGCAGGTTGGTGGGGGATCGGGGTCTTGTGCCGTCAACCTGGCCCGCCCGGGATTGATCTCGACCTGCGCGCCGATGTCCACGATGTTCCCCTGGCGCGCAGGTACGGCGAGCAATTGGACCGCCAGCTATCTGCCCGGCGCATTCCGCCCGAATGGGTGGCTGGTGCGGCGCTCTCCTTGCGGTTCGTGCCTGATCCCCGTGATTCTGTGATGTGGCAATACACGGTGACCGTGCGCATTCGTGACGATCGGGATCGAGTCTGGTCTGGTCGAGATACCGGGCGGTGCTGGGCTCACGATCCCGCTCGGGAGAGCAGGTCGGCTCGGGCGAGCCGCGATACCTTGGCGTTCCGCTTCAACGTGTAGGCCGGAGAGTCTCTCCGGATGACAACTGTTGTGGTTACGAAACGGCCGTGATCATGTTGCCTGAGGCTCGCCAAGGAGCGAGGCGATGCGCGGTGTGCGTGGAGTAAAGACATCGAGAAGCCCGATGGCGCGTACGGCAGGTGCCAGCTTGCGGAGTTCACGTTCAATGGCTGCGTGTCGTGGATCCGATTGGGCAATGGTCTCCAGCAGTTTGGCGTTCGCGATGAACGCGGCGATGGTGCCCTTACGCACTGTGACGCCATCGACTGTCGTGGAATTGTCGCTGTCGGACAGAACGTCTTCGGGGTGGATCGCGCTGTGTCCGGTCAACGTGGGATGCCCTTCTGGTACGACGTCTGACTGCTATTCAACGCTAACGCGGATCCGATTGTGTCTGGTTCAGCGGACCGGAAACAGCGGTGCATCGACGGCTGCGAGCCCGTGGTGAATGCCCCGCCTATGAGTCTGTCAATTTGCTGCCGATCGTGTTCCCCTATGATCAGCCACGTGGCCACCCCGATGCTTTTTGTCGCACCAGCCAATCGGCTGGGTCCGAATGCGCGCACGTTGTGGATTGTTCAGGGCATTGCCAACTACCTCGTCGTGATCGCATTTATCGTGGGGGTGGGCTTCTTTGCGCCCGGTCGGTTCTGGTGGTGGAGCCTTGCCGCTGTCGTCGGAATTCTGGCGGTACCGTACGTCATTGCGCGCTCTTATCTGCGTCTACGTGTCCACCGGTGGGAATTCAATGAGGTAGCCCTGTATGTCCAAACCGGGTGGATTACGCATGTGCGCACGATCATTCCTATCCAGCGGATCAAGAAGATCACCGAGCAGCGTGGATTGCTGCAGCGCAAGTTTGGGCTCTCATCGCTGACCATCAGCGCCGGTTCGGGCGCTGGCACGATCAACATTGACAACATTGATCACTTGGTCGCGGCAGAGATTGCTAACAAGTCTGCAATCGCCACTGCCCCGGATACCGACGAATGACGCTTCGTCGATCGGCGCGGTGGATTCTGCGGGAGTTCATCGAGACGCTCAAGATCGGCTGGGCCGGCCTGGCCCTGGTCTTGGTCAACGAGTCGTTTCTGCTCCTTTTCCTGGCGTATCTTGTATTGGTCGTTTTGCTGAAGACATGGGCATGGCGAAGAACCACGATCCAGGTTGGCGGCGATGCAGTTGTGCTGGAAGTTCGGGGTGTGACCACCAGGCGAGAGTCCGTCGCGCGCAGTGCCGTTGAAACGCTGGTGGTATCCGCCGAAATGCTGGATCGACTGTGCGGGCTGCAGACCTTACAACTGACCACCAACGACGATTCCAATAATCTGGTTCTGGACGGACTGTCGCCTCAGTCTGTGCGTGACATTGGCGCAAGCCTGGAAACCGAAGTCAGCGAAAAGGCTTCCGATGTTCGGGTGATTGCTGCCTTCAGGCCCGGGTGGTTTGGCTATTCCCTGCTCACTCCCATCGGCTGGGCGGGCGTTGTCGGCGTGGCGTTTCTGGCGAACAGAATTGGTGACCGCTTCGTGAGCCAGTTTGATGGCCTCAGTGCGCAAGCGCGGGCCGCACTTGCCCACATCGCCACGCCGTTGCTCATTGTTCTCGGTGTGGCATCGGGGGTCGCGATCGTATTGTTTTCGTACGCGGCCCGATACGGTGGGTTTCGGCTGGAGGAATCGCCGGGTACGGGTAGTGGCGAGGATCCATTGCTGATCTACCGACGGGGGCTGCTCGAGACGAAAGCAATCACGTTCGCCCGGAGCCGGATTCGTGGAATTAGATTGACCGAGCCTATTCCACTGCGGTGGGCCAAGGGTGCGCGGCTACATGCGGAAATTGTTGGGCACAAAGATATTGAACTGCTGCCACCGACAGCGCGCACGTTCGCGCTCCACATTGCCCGCGATGTGCTTTCCCATCACGGGCTTGATGCCGTTGCTGCCGTCAGTGCGGGTGGTCGGCTTGCCGCCCACGGTCGTGCCGCGCGACGGGTCTCTTTGCAAGAGTCGGCGACTGTTCCGCTCGTGCTTATTGTCGCCGCAGCCGGCGCCGCGGTGATCAATGCCGAGAGTTCCTTTCTGGTGATCCTGGCATTGGTTTTGCTCATTGTCCGGCTGTGCTACACCTGGATTGTTTCTGGACGGCGCGCATCTGCATGGGGGCGGCGCTCGAACCAGCCACTGGTCCTCGCCCAGTCACACCCGCGGTTGGCGCGCAATCTCAGTATCACCACTTGTGATTCAGCCCTGGGTGTTCGCACCCGTCAGAGCTGGCGGCAGCGTAGGGCCGGTGTGGCCGACCTCAGGATTCGATCGAATGCAGGCGACGGAGCGTTGGCGGTGGACTGTCTACCTGTCATCGCGGCAACGAATTTGGCGGTCTGCCTGTGCCCCGTCGCCGCTACCTTTGCACGGCCGGTGTCGCCACCGGCCGATCCGGAACATGCCGTTGCCCGATTCGAAAGGTTCGGCACCCTGCACCATGGCATGGGGATGACCACATAGCCATTCCTGAACTCATCGTGGGTGAGCTAGTCTCCAAGCCATTCTGGATTGTCGGTATGTTCAGCAGAATGCGGCAGGTCAGTTGACACGTTGTCGCTCATAGCCGGGCACTCGCGAGTGCGCTGAGAGCCCGGCGGCAACGTCAGTCCTGCATATACGACACCACCGCCATCATCCCGGTCTCACCGTGATAGATGTTGTGGCAGTGGGTAAGCCACTGCCCGGGGTTGTCGGCGTCGAAGTCCACCTCGACGGTCTTCATGGGTGCGACGAGGACCGTGTCCTTGCGGGCGCGGAACGCGCCTTTGCCGTCGCGCACGGCGAAGGTATGCCCGTGCAGGTGCATAGGGTGGAACATCATCGAGTTGTTGATGAAACGCAAACGCACACGCTGCCCCTCGCGCACGGGCAGGCCATCGCGCGGGTCGTAGGTCTTGCCGTTGATGGTCCATGTGTACTTCCCGCCGGGTCCGGCCAGCCGCACGTCGTGGATCACCCCGGGTTCCCGCCGCGTGAGTTGAACTGCGTCGGCAGCGGTCAGCATCGCGGTATCCAGAGGCACCTGCGACTTCATCAGCATCGCGGCGTCCTCGGCGCGCCCGCGCACCGGGGTATCCCCTGAGCGCAGGATCAACTGCGCGAAGCCCTTTTTCCCTTCGGGAACGGCGATCAAGGGCACCGATGAACCCGGGATGGTGACGACGGCGTCAACTCGTTCGCCCATGGTGACCAGGATGGTGTCGGCCTTGTAGGGCTGCACCGGGAACCCGTCGGTGTGAGTGACCGTCATCGGTACACCCGGGATGCCGACCCGGAACGCCGTGTCGCCACCGGCATTGACCATCCGCAGCCGGACGCGCTGTCCGGCCCGATAGTTCGCGGCCTGCGGATCGGCCGCCACTCGCCCGTTGATCAGGTAGTAGGGATACGTCACATCGCCGGCATCCATCCCCAACGGTGCCGTCGGGTCCGCTCCCATGCCACCCATCATCGAATGATCCATCGGGGGCATGCCCTTGGTGCGTAATCCTTCGAGTACTCGATCGGGATCGGTGCCGGTACCGTCGATCCAGTCATCGAGCGCCACCACCAGTTCTTCGTCATAGTCGGCGCCCTCGTCGGGATCCTCGATGATCAGCGGCGCGTAGAGACCGCGATCGATCTGCGTACCGACATGAGGGTGAAACCAATACGTACCGGCGTGCGGTACCGCGAACTCGTAGTCGAATACTCCGGTCGGTGCGATCTCCGGCTGGGTGAGGCCGGGCACGCCGTCCATGTCATTGCGCAGCGCCAGGCCGTGCCAATGAACACTCGTAGGCGCCGGGAGATTGTTGACGGTCTGTACCCGGAGAATTTCGCCCTTGCGCAGGCGGATTTCCTGCCCGGGTACCCGGCCCCCGTATGCCCAGGTGGATACCCGCGTGCCGGCGAGATCGAGCTCGGTGGGGCCGGCGTTCAGCGCGAATTGGCGGACGGGAGCGCCCCGCCCTCTTCGTGCCGCTTCCACCGCGGCGATGCGTGGCGAATCCGGGTTAACGCGTGGCGATGTGGCAGCTCCCGAGGTGTTTTTGGTGCAGGAGGCCAAGAACCCCGCAGCCGCAGCCGTCATACCCAAACGGAGGAGCTCGCGTCGGTCAAGCCGTGGTGACATGCCAGTGTTCATGACCCCAATCTATACCCCGTAGGGGTATATGAGGCAACCTTGGAAGCATCAATCACATTGAGCGCTCACCACGGATAGGTAGCGATCGGATCACATACCCCGTGAGGGTATGAAAAACAGTGCTAACCTGGCTCCCATGTCGACCCGAACGCGCCGCAGGAGTGGCCGTAGTCGACTGTGGCTTGTCGCGGTCCTGATCGGGATGATGGCGAGCCTGCCGATCCTGCACTGTGTTTCCGGGCATGGCGGTCCCGATGGACCGCATCATCAGGCGACGCATGCGGCACTGCCTGGGCATGGTCCGTCTGCCTCGCATGCGCACCTGGACAACTCGATACACCAGCTGTCATGTCAGACCCTGGACGGAATGGTCGGGCTGACTCGCGGCCTGAACCCGTTACGCGTTCTGATCGTGCTCGCCGCACTGGTGCTGGCCACTGTGGTGTTCCAGCCCGTAGCGGCGCACCTGTCGCGGGGGCCACCGTTGCCCGCCGGCTGTTATGAGGCCCGCACGGGCCGCGACATCCTCACCCATCTCTGCGTTATTCGGCGCTGATCGGCCCTCGGGCACGACGGGCTTTTCCCGTCATGCCCACACGCGCCGCCATCAGCTTCCCGGCCGCTTCGCAGCGGCCCTCACGCAGGGATTCTCCATGAACAACAGCATTGCTCTGTCCTCTCGCCGTAGCTGCACTCATCAGGGCCCCAAGTTCCACGACCCCAACACATTGGTGGGCAACACCCCAGTGCTATGGGTGTCCGAACCCTTCTCGACACCGGGCACCGGTTTTTGGGCCAAACTCGAGGGCCATAACCCCAACGGCATGAAGGATCGCCCCGCGCTGCATATGATCGAGCAGGCCAGGGCCCGCGGTGATCTCAAGCCCGGCGCCATGATTGTCGAATCAACCAGCGGAACATTGGGTTTGGGGCTGGCGCTGGCCGGCATCATCTACCGTCACCCGGTCACACTCGTCACCGATCCGGGTCTGGAACCCATCGTGAGCAGTATGTTGAATGCTTACGGTGCGCAGGTAGATATCGTCACCGAACCGCACCCGATCGGGGGCTGGCAGCAGGCGCGCAAGGATCGCGTCGCGCAACTACTTGCCGCCGAACCGGATTCGTGGTGCCCCGATCAGTATCAGAATCCCGATAACGTCGACGCCTATCGCGGGCTCGCCGAGGAGCTGATCGACCAACTCGGCACCGTCGACACGCTGGTCTGCTCGGTGGGTACCGGTGGACACTCGTCGGGGGTGGGACGGGTACTGCGCGAACATAATCCGAACCTGCGGCTGGTGGGTGTCGACACCATCGGGTCGACGATATTCGGGCAGCCCGCCGGCTCACGGCTGATGCGCGGGCTCGGTTCGAGCATCTACCCGGGCAATGTCGACTATCCCGCGTTCGACGAAGCCCATTGGGTTGCGCCCAATGAGGCTGTCTGGGCCGCCCGCACGCTGGCCGCGACCTATCACGCCAGCGGCGGATGGAGCGTCGGAGCGGTGGCCCTGGTCGCGGGCTGGGTGGCGCGGACATCAGACCCCGGCGCACGCATCGCTGCCATCTTCCCCGACGGCCCGATGCGCTATCACGGCACGATCTACGATGACGATTACTGCCGCAGCCACGATCTGCTGGACCGCCCTCCGGCGCAAGATCCCGACGTGATTGATGATCCATCGGAGCGGGTGGTGGACCGATGGACCAGGCTCACCCGCGTGATCGACCCGATAGGGAGGAGGGCGTGATCCAGACCTTGCGCCAGTTCCGGTCTTTCGATCGGCCCAGCCAGATATTGATGGTGAACCAGTTCGCCATCAATGTCGGCTTCTACATGCTGATGCCGTATCTCGCCGGATATCTGGCCGGGCCCCTGGGCTTGGCCGCGTGGATGGTGGGACTGGTGCTCGGGGTCCGCAACTTCTCTCAGCAGGGCATGTTTCTGGTTGGTGGCACGCTGGCCGACAGGTTCGGGTACAAGCCGCTGATTGTCGCCGGATGCTTCTTGCGGACCGCCGGATTTGCGATGCTGGCGTTCGTCGGTACTCTTCCGGCGATATTGATCGCGTCGGCGGCAACGGGTTTCGCCGGTGCTCTCTTCAACCCGGCGGTGCGTGCCTACCTGGCCGCCGACTCCGGTGAGCGTCGGGTAGAGGCCTTCGCGGTGTTCAACGTCTTCTACCAGGCGGGCATCCTTTTCGGACCGATCGTCGGCTTGGCGTTGACGGCCTGGGACTTCCGGATCACCTGCGCTGTCGCCGCGGCGGTTTTCGCATTCCTGACGGTGATTCAGTTGATGGCGCTGCCGCCGAACCGGGCAGAGTCGGAGCGCAACGCCGACCGTGCTCCGGTGCTGACCAGCTGGCGTTCGGTGGTGTCCAACAAGGCCTTCCTGTTGTTCTCGGGAGCCATGATCGGTTCGTATGTGCTGACGTTCCAGGTGTACCTCGCACTTCCGCTGCAGGCGGCGCTGCTCACCGACGACAAGAAATCCGAAACAGCGCTGGTGACAAGCATCTTCGTGGTGTCGGGGCTGGTGGCCATCGCGGGTCAGGTGCGCCTGACCGGCTGGCTTTCCGCACGCTTTGGTCCCAGTCGCAGTCTGGTACTCGGGATGCTGGTCATCGGAACGGCGTTCGTACCGCTGGTGCTGCTGCCCACAGCGGCGTCGGCAGGGCAACTCGCCGCGATCGCCGCGCTGCTGTTCTCGGCGGCGCTGCTGGCCGTGGGAACCATCGCGACTTTTCCCTTCGAGATGGACACCGTGGTCAGGCTGGCCGACAACCGGTTGGTGGCCACTCAATACGGGCTGTACAACACCATCGTCGGTATCGGCATTCTCGCGGGGAATCTGCTGACCGGCTCGGTGTTCGGCTACAGCCAGCGGCGCGGTGTGCCCTCGTTATTGTGGGTGTCACTGGTGGTTGTCGGGCTGGTGTGTGCTGCCGCGCTCTTCGCGTTGCGGCGGGCGGGACTCCTCGACCGGGGCAGGGAAGTGGCGCCGGCCGCCCGTGCCTGAGTAGTTTGTGGAGGCCATGACCAGCCCCGCCAAACCCATCAACCTCGTCAACCTCGAGAACGTATCGAAGTCGTACGGCGTCAAGCCGTTGCTCTCGAACGTCAGCCTCGGGGTGCAGGCGGGAGACCGCATCGGGGTGGTGGGCCTCAACGGTGGTGGTAAGACCACGCTGTTGGAGGTGCTTTCGGGTATCGAACCGGCAGATCAGGGCAGGGTGAGCCG
This sequence comes from Mycobacteroides abscessus ATCC 19977, assembly GCF_000069185.1. Classification (NCBI taxonomy): domain Bacteria; kingdom Bacillati; phylum Actinomycetota; class Actinomycetes; order Mycobacteriales; family Mycobacteriaceae; genus Mycobacteroides; species Mycobacteroides abscessus. The sequence goes on from NC_010397.1 coordinate 1,279,355, forward strand.
CGCCGGGGACCTGCGTCAGGCCGTTGTCACCCAGCGCGACGAGCTCGTGGGCGTGACGGTTTTCGACGTGGTGATCGCCCCGCTGGGCGTGGCCGAGCACGAGTGGGCGGGCGACGCACGGATCCGTTCGATCCTGGACGGTCTCGGGGTGGCCGCACTGGGGCTCGATCGGCGGGTGGATCAGCTCTCCGGAGGCCAGCGGCGCCGGGTCGGGCTGGCCGCGGCGCTGGTTCGTGACCTGGATCTGCTGATCCTGGACGAGCCCACCAACCATCTGGACGTCGAAGGTGTGCAGTGGCTTGCCGAGCATCTGCTCGCGCGGTCGGCGGGCAGGAGCGGAGTGACTCGGGGATCTGGCTCGACCGCGTTGGTGGTGGTGACACACGACCGGTGGTTCCTGGATACCGTGGCCACCCGCACCTGGGAAGTGGTCGACGGCAATGTCGAATCGTATGAAGGTGGATACGCCGACTGGACTTTCGCCCGTGCCGAACGCGGGCGACAGGCCGACGCCGCGGAGGCTCGTCGCCGCAATCTCGCGCGCAAGGAGTTGGCCTGGTTGCGGCGCGGCCCGCCCGCCCGCACATCCAAGCCCCGGTACCGCATCGAGGCGGCCGAGGCCTTGATCGCCGACGTGCCGCCGCCGCGAGACTCGGTGGCGCTCACCGCGTTTGCGCGCCGGCGTCTGGGCCGCATTGTCATCGAACTGGAAGATGCGACGGTGGCGACGCCGGCCGGGGACGAGTTGGTGCGGGATCTGACGTGGCGTCTGGCCCCCGGTGAGCGCATCGGCCTGGTGGGGGTCAACGGATCCGGGAAGACCACCCTGCTGCGTGTGCTCGCGGGTGCGGTGCCGTTGGCCGCCGGGCATCGCAAAGAGGGCAAAACCGTAAGCATCGGCTGGCTACGCCAGGAACTGGACGACCTGCCGGAGGACATCCGGGTGCTCGATGCGATTGAATCCATCGCCCTGCGAATCACCCTGGGAGACAAGGAGCTCTCTGCTTCTCAGGTCGCCGAGATGCTCGGGTTCAGCCCCGCGCGCCAGCGCACCCCGGTCGGAGACCTCTCCGGTGGCGAACGCCGCCGGCTGCAGTTGACGCGCGTGCTCATGGCCGAACCGAACGTGCTGCTGCTTGACGAGCCCACCAATGACCTGGATATCGAAACGCTGCAGCAGGTGGAGGACCTGCTAGACGGCTGGGCGGGCACCCTGGTGGTGGTCAGCCACGACCGGTATCTCATCGAGCGAGTATGTGACTCCACCTGGGCGCTGTTCGGTGACGGGAAGCTGACCAATCTGCCCGGCGGCATCGAAGAGTATCTGCGCCGGCACGCCCAGCCGGTCGCCGCGCCTGCCGCGAAAGCCGTGCCCGAGCGCGGCCGCGATGGTGCGGCACTGCGTGCGGCACAGAAAGAACTCGGCCGCCTCGAACGGGCCGTCGCCAAGCTGGGGGAGCGGGAAACTGCCTTGCACGCGCAGCTCGCCGAACATGCCACCGATCCGGACCGAGTGGTGACGTTGACGTCCGAACTGAACGCCGTCGTCGCCGAGAAGGACGCCACCGAGGTGCAGTGGATGGAGCTCGCCGAGGAGCTCGAATAGCGCTGAGGCCGCGCCAATAAAAAGCGAGGGCAGTCGGTGTGACTGCCCTCGCCTGTTGAACGGATTGAGTGAGAAACATCCGGGACTTGGCCCGGCATGCGAGGCGCTACGCGTCTCGCCGATGCGTCCCCCCTCTGGGGGTTCGCCAACCTGCCGTTATACGGCTAGCGGGAACCACTCATCGGTCTGCTCCGTGTTGTCGCCCTCGACCAGCAGCTCGCCGCTGTAGATGGCTTCGAAGTCGATCTCGATGACCGTGGCACCGAATTCCTCGTTCGTCATGTACCTGACATTAGGGGTCACCATTAAGAAATCATTGAGTCACGAATCGGAAAAGTCTGGCAATTTTCGCTGCGGGCATCGCCCCAGGTCATAGACCATGAGCGGCCTTGCTGAACTCTTAAGAAAGCGGATTTGTGCCCTTGACGAGCACCCACGCGGCAATGGCCGCCCCAAATCCGGCCACCACCAGCACCGATGTGACCGCATTCGGCCATTCTTCGCGACCAAAACGCCCGTCCACGGAGATGCGCCCCGGTCCCATAAGAATGACCGCCATGGCCGCGGCAGCGAGTAGAAGCGGGAATTGCACGGCCGTCCCGGACTGCAGGAGATCGTGGCGCACCGAATAGCTCAGAGTGGCGGCATAGAGCATCGACCCCAGCACCGCGCACCCACCGAGGGGAGTGAGCAGTCCGGCGACCAGTAGCGCACCGCCGATGCTGTACGTCCCTGCGAGGACGCGCGCCGCGAGGTCAGCGGATGCGCCCGCCGTCGAGCCCAGCTGCTTGAACTGTTCGGAGGCGAATACGACGTTCAGTCCGTCCCAGCACAGCGTCAAACCAACCGCGACACGCAGGACCAAGAGTCCAATATCGTTGCGGGTCAAGGGATCGCTGTACTGTTTGGCGCTCGGCACGCCGGGATTCTATGGCACGGGCGCTATGGTGAACTCGCTATGGCGGCGGTCACTTCCCGGTACGACGACGGCAACAACATCCCTGGCGTACCGCCTGTGTGCATCGCACGTGCGGACCTGACGGCCATCACCACGCTTACCTTCCTTGTTTTCGGCTGGGCCAGCAGGGGATACGGGTACTTCTTCGACGAGGCCTACTTCGTGGTCGCCGGGCGCGACCACCTGTCCTGGGGATACTTCGATCAGCCTCCGCTGGTGCCGTTCATCGCGGGCGTCGCCGACAACATCGCGCCTGGATCGTTGTGGGTGCTGCGGCTCGCGGCCACCGCCGCAGTGGCGATCGGAACGTTGATGTGTGGGCTGATCGCGGCGGAGCTCGGCGCCGGTCGCCTGACCCAATCGCTGTCGGCGATTGCCCATGCCACCGCGATGTTTCAGATTCTGGCCCACTGGCTACAGACACCAGCGATCGATCCGGCGCTGTGGGCGGTGGTGTGTTGGCTCTTGGTGCGCTGGACCCGGAGCCTGCGGGAAAGGCTGCCCGATGATCGGCTGCTGCTCTGGGCGGGGATCGTCACCGCGATCAGCATGCAGACCAAGTTCCTCATCCCGGCTCTATGGTTTGCGGTGCTGCTGAGCGCGGCGGTCCTCGGGCCGCGGGCGCTGCTGCGTCGACGGCAACTGTGGATCGGGGCGGCTGTCGTGGTCGTGGCCACGGCCCCCACCCTGATCTGGCAGGCCGCGCACGGTTGGCCGTATCTGCGCATGGCCGCAATTGTGGCCGCCGAATCGGAGCGGGGAGCGGCGCTGTTGGGCGGCATGCTCGTCGGCTCCGCTGTTATCGGGCTGGTGTTGTTGCTAGCCGGGATCGTGGGGTTGTTGGCGTCGGCATCGTTGCGCCCGTACCGATACCTGGGATCGGCCGCGGTATTGGTCGGGGCTTTCATGTTCGCCTCGCACGGCCGAGCCCACTACGCCATGGGGCTCTATGCGCTGCTGATCGGCGCGGGTGCGGTGACGTTGTCCCGGTGGCGTCCGGCCCGGCCGGTGGCGCGTGGGGTTGTCTACGGATTTATCGGGACGGTCACGGTGGCATCGGTGGCCATGGCAGTCATCCGGCTGCCCATCGTGTCCGAAGCGGCTGCCGCGCGCTGGTTCGCCTGGGCAGGCGGTATGGGCCCGACCATGCTTGCCGAAGGTGATCACTCCACGGAGGCGTTCCGGCAGGTCGCGCGGGATACCTACGATTCGTTGCCGGCGGACGTACGTCACCGTACGGCTCTCGTCGTGCAGATCTATCCGATGGCCGCCGCCTACGACGTCGAGGCCGGACGCGCGGGAATTTCCCGTGCCTACAGCTTCCACCGCGGCTACTACTACTTCGGGGCGCCGCCGCAATCCATGACGGACATGATGTATGTCGGCGTGGACGATCCCGATCCCAAACTTGCTCAAGGCTTCCGGGGTGTGCAGCGGATCGAGCTGTTGCACGCGGCGGGTGAGGACGAGGCACATGTGTATCGGTACTACGGCAGAATTGCGCCGTGGCAACAGCTATGGGACGACTGGCGCACCTACAAGTAGGCGTTCGATGACGATCGAACAGATGGCCCCGCGCGACGCCCAGATGTATTGGATGTCCACGAAAATCCCCAACGATCAGTTCCTGCTGTTCTGCTTCGATTCGCCGACAGCCGACCTCGATACCGTGCGCTCGGTGATCGCGGCCCGCGCGGCCCGGATCGCGGACCTGCGGGTACGGGCCGTCGACGTCGCCGGGCACCTCGATTACCCGTACTGGGTTCCGCGTGATGAGTCGCAGCTCCCGCTGACGGTGCATACGCTGGCCGATGCCAGCTGGCCGCAGTGTCGATCGGCCGTGGCCGCGCTGCTGTCCAGCACTGTCGATATCCGCGAAAGCCCATGGCATTTACATCTTTTCCCGGGCGTGAAGGGGGCGCCGCAGGTTCCCGGTCCGGCACTTGTCGCGGTGCTGCAGGTGTCGCACGCCCTGGCCGACGGGCAGCGCTCCACCGCTGCCGCGCGCGCATTGTTCGGAGACGGGATGCCGATGAGTGGCTCGTTGCCCGCGGTTCCTGCGCTCGCCACCGTGCGTGCTCTGGTGGGTTTCCCGGTGAAGTTGGGACGATTGCTGCGCGCGAGCAGGGACGGGTACCGGGCCTACAAGAGGCAGCAGGAGCTTGTGTCGGCCGGTGCGTTGGAGCCGGAACCGCAAGGCTTCCCACTGATTTCGCTCAATGCCCGGCCCGATCATCGTCGGGAAATCCGGATGATCGTGCGTCCTCGGGAGGAACTTCGTGCCGCCGGAGTCAGCGTGACCGTCGCGGTCATGACGGCGATTGCCGCCGCACTACCGCGGTACCTACGTGATCACGGCCAGTGGGTGCCGGACAGGTTGGGTGCTGAGGTGACCGTCGCTGAGCCTGGAGAGTCTGCGGCCCGCAACAACTTCCGCAACGTCGGCGTGGACCTGTGCTGGGACGAGCCCGACTTGCGCGTCCGGGCCCGCCGGATCGCCGACGGTATCGAAAGCAGGCGCCGTCGTGCCGCGCACCCGGTCCTGGTGGCCCAGCGTGCGGGTGGCTCGGCACTTCCCGCGCCGATGATGTGGGCGGGCGTGAGCGCCTTCGACGCCGACCTCATGCCGCCCACGGTCGCGGGCAACACCGTGGTGTCGAGTGTGGTGCGCGGTGCCGCCGATCTTGTCCTCGGCGGGGGCCGGGTGGCGTTCACCGCCGGGTTCCCGGCGCTGTCGCCGGTGATGGGGCTGACGCATGGTGTGCACGGGATCGGTGACACTGTCACAGTGAGTGTGCACACGAGTGCGGCGGTGCTGCCCGACGCTGACCATTACGAAGCCTTGTTGGCCGGCGCTCTTGACGAGGTTTCCCGCCAGCTGCGATGAGTTTTGGTACCGGCACCGGTCGATACCGGTATGCCAACAATTACTCCTTGCCTATGGTTCGACACCCAAGCCGAAGAGGCCGCCAACTTCTACGTGTCGGTGTTCCCGAACTCGCAGATTCTCGAAGTAACCCACTACGGGCCGAACACCCCCATGCCTGAGGGCACGGTGCTCACTGTCGAGTTCGAACTGGACGGGCAGCGGTACACCGCCCTCAACGCGGGACCCCAGTTCACCTTCGACGAGGCGATCTCATTTCAGATCGACTGCGCATCGCAGGAGGAAGTCGATCGGTACTGGGCGGCGTTGACCGCAGACGGGGGACAGGAGTCCCAATGTGGCTGGCTCAAGGACAAGTTCGGGCTCTCCTGGCAGGTGGTCTCGCGTGAGCTGATCGATCTGATCTTCCATTCCGATCCAGTGACGGGGAATGCCGCCATGCAGGCCATGATGCAGATGCGCAAGCTCGATGTGGCCGTCGCCCGGGAGGCGGTGGCCAAGGCGCAGGCTGGCTCCTAGTCGTCGTCGCCGAAGTCGACGTTCCAGCCCATGGACTTGTAGCGGCGCTTCTCCGACTCGCGGCGCTGCTTTTCGGCGCGTTCGTGCTCGCTCCAGTCGCCGATGACGCCGGGGGATGCCTTGGGCAGATCGCCGAACAGCTCGTTGCCGTTGTCCCAGTTGATCAGGAACTCCGGGGTCTGGTGTTCGTCGTCCTCTTCGCCGTGGCCGCCGCGCCCGTGCGCACCGCCCATTGGGGCCATGCCCATGCCGCCCATGCCCATTGCGCCGCCGCGGACTCCGGCGCCACCGATGCCGGTGGGGTTTGTTCCCGCTCCGCCGCCGAGGCCGGGAACGCCCGCGCCGCCGCGCAATGCGCCTGGGCCGCTGAGGGTACCGGCGCCTGAACCTGAGCTGGAGGGCGAGCTGTAACCGGCCGCGGTGGTGCTACCCAACGGCAGACCGGAGCCGGTCTTATCTGAGCTGCCACCAAGACCGCTGAGGGCGTTGCCCAGACCGCTGCCCGAACCGCCGGAACCACTTTGGGGGCTGCCGCCGCCCGCACCACTGCCGCTACCGGCACCTGCGCCCTGGCCTTGTCCGCTTTGATTGCCCGAGCCATCGCTGAAGGCGGGCTTGGTGTTCTTGTCGGCGAGTCCGTCGGTGAGCTTGCTCAGATCGCCCGAGCCCTGACCGCCGCCTGAGCCGCCGCCGTTTTGGCCGCCTCCGCCACCGCCGCCGGTGCCGGATTCGGATCCGTTGGCGGGTTGCTGAAGCGTGATGTTTCCAGGGTTATTGCCTTGCGGGGGACGAACATCGGTGACGTTGTCACCTTCGCGCACCACTGGTTCGCTGAACAGGCCGACCATCTGAAGGCGTGCAAAGAACTGCTCTTGGTTTTTCCGCTGCTGTATGTCGGCGTCCGACGATCCGGACTTCTTGAGCTGCGAGATCTGGGCGTCGGACATCGGCGGCTCGATGCTCCGCTTGGCGGCGCTCATCGCGTCGGCAAGAGGGGGCATTCTGTCGGCCACGTGCCGAATGCTGATGATGCCCCTCTCCGAGGCTCGGAAATACTCGGACATGTTGGCCTGTAGGGATTTCGCGGCTGCCCCGCGCCAGTCCTCGACCAGAATGCCCTGCACCTTGCCGCCGAGCGTGTGCATGATGTCGCCCAGTTGCTCGGCGATGCTGTTGATCGATTCCTGTGCTGCCTGCGGGTTGCCGGTCTGGAAAGCCTGGGCGGCGTTGTAGATCGACTGGTGGTCGTGGCCTTCCCAGTGTTCCTTCTGGATCTGCTTCTTCCCCACGTCTTCTCCTCCTGAAAACTATTGGCTCTAAGGTATTTTCGGCTCGATCTGCTTCATGATTTGCAGGGCCAGCGGGCATTGGTCGTAGTGCTGCTCGGTTAAATCCAGGTTCAGATCGACCTGGACGGCGGCGATGGCTTGTTCAGATGGAATGGCCACCGTGCAACTCGCACCGTTGACATTGTGTACGAGCCATCCAGATCGCGTACCAACGGTGACCGGCTCGTGACGGTCCCACTTGTCATTGGGCTGTGCTAGTTGCGACAACGGTGTGTCTACCGCATACACCTTGACGCCCCATTTAGGTCCGTCCCAGATGCAACCTCGAACGTTCTGGCCGAACGCGGTGGCGTGTGCGTCACGTTTGTCGGGTTTTACTTCCCACGTTGCAACATCTGCGTCGGTAATCGCGGTGCACGCATCGAACGTTGTTCCTGCTACCGGGTCGCGGTCGGTACTTCTTGTTGAGGGCGACGCGCTGGCAGACGATGAAGATGAGGTCAACAAGGTTGAGGCGGAACCGGTAGGAGGAGTGCCCTGGATTCCGTCGTGTGTACATCCTGCAACGAGCGCAGTCGACGTGGCGACGACAGCGATCCACTTAATCTTCATTGGTTGAGTCTTCCTGACCTGTCAGCTGGTGGTGGGCGGCGGGTAGACGCCCAGACCATTGCTATCGATCGTGTCGCCTCTAAGCTGCTCGAACGACTCCGCATTGCGGTGCTCGGTATTGTCGTACTCGTTCTGCGCGACCTTGGCCCACTCGGCCCAGGTCTTCACAGTCTTAATATGTGCATCAATGACTGAGGTGACTGAGTCTGACGCGCCGGTTACCAAGTCGTTCAATGCGCTGTTCCAAGACGTGCCTTCTGCGCATGCACCCATGCCGAGTTCAACGTCAAACGCAAGTGCGTCTCGGCGGAGCGCTTCCAGCTTGTCCACGGCGCCGCTGAACTCCTGGGACACCTTCATCGCGGCGCCAGGCGCCAGGTGTAGCTCGTTCATATCGAGCCCTGATTCTCCGGGCATGGACGCTCCCCTCGCTGGTCGTGCGGACATGTTTGTCCTACTAATGGCTACGACGCTAGGGCACGTGGTTCGGTTCCATGTTTTTCAAACGATTTTGAAACAGCAGCTTGAGGCGCTGTTAGGTGCCCGCTGCAGGCCAGCCGGGATCAGCGGGCAGAGTCGGGAAGTCGCTGCGAGGGTGATCGCCGACCGTAATGAAGTTCCCCTGTCCTGTGAGAAGGTCAGGAGCCCGCTCGCCGCAGGCGTTGAGAGTGAGGCGAAAGTCATCCAGTGGCCAGTCTGACCGCTGATCCATCCAGGATGCGATGCCTAGGCTGTCTGCTGCGCGGATTTTCCAGCCGCCGAATATGTCGGTCGAGGGATTGGGTGCGCTCCCCTGTTGAGACTTTTTGGTGGGATCCGGTTCGAACGGTGGTGGCGGCGTAATGGTGATCCGGACAGCCAAGGTGCCGACGCCAGCGCGTACTGACCACATCGAATTCGAGGGAAGCCGGTTCGGGTAGCGGTACTGGCCATTCGGTGCTAGCACTCCAGTGCCCGTATCCCACACACACACTTTTGCCGTGTAACCCGACGTTGGATCGCCGGTCAGGGACAGTATGTGTTCTCGCCAGGTGCCTACGATCGGAGTGGCGATCTGGAAGCCGCGGCGCTCCAGTTGCGAGTCGCCGGTTACGAGCGGCCGTATCAGCGGGCTGACGTTTGGGCCGTTTTGTGGGACGGCGTGCTCGAAGCCGGGGTAGTAGTACGCCGGGTTGGCCATGAGCCCGCCGACTACATAAGACTCGCGGTAGGCGCGGACGATCACGGCAGGACCTGTCAGCAGATCGATGCCGGGCTCGGCAGACCAGCGAATACGCAGGTCTTTAGTAAGCCCGGTAAACGGGATCGGTGGTTGCTCAGTGGGCGTGCAACCCGCCGACATCGAAACGATCGTCGCCAGCAAGCCGAATAGTATGCGGGCCCCTGCGTGCCTTTTCCGAGGGTGGGTCATTCGGTTGTCTTTACAGCGTTGTTGTATGCATCAATCAGCGGCTGAGCAGAGCCTGCATCCCCTGGTATCCGGCGAAGGGCTTCATTGACCATGGTGTGGTATTTGTCTGAAGTCAGGTGCTCGTAAACGGGACGATCGTCCGGTCCCTTCATCTGTCGCAATTCCTCCAAGGTGCCCACCCGCATTACTCCCGGGTGTTTGGGGTCCGGCACGAGCATATTCGGGGGGAACTGTTCGGGCCGTAGGACTCCCGTGGCCGCGTATGCGTTCAGCAGTTGCTGCTGGCCGTACGCCGGATTCAAATTCGGTACCGTCGTGTTTGCGGGCTGGCCGGGTTCGGGCGCCTTCCCGACGATGCTGTCCTTGAGAGCGTCGGACATGATTCCAAAAGGAGTAGCTGCTTCCGCCGGTATCGGCAGGATCTTGGTGATGGCGCCGTACGCGGTCTCTTTCAGTCTCTGTAGGTCCTTAGCGTATTGCTCCTTGGAGACCGTGTCAGCCTTATGTTGTGCATCGTTGCCTGCGGCCAATCCAGCGTCTGCCAGGCCACGGAATCTCCCCGCCTGATCCAGGTCTCCGATTTCGCCTACACCAGAATGCTTTACCGCTTCTGCGTAGTGATTCGTGGCCATAACCGAGTCCCCGTAGAGCGCTCCACCTAGCGTGGTGGCTGCTTCCGCATTCGTGCTCAGCACCTTGAAAAGTGCCTTGGCCTGCGGCATGGAACCATTGCCAATGGCGTCATCGGTATCCAAAGCATTGTCGAAACCTGGAGTGCTGCCGAATATCGCGGGATCGCCGCCACCGATGGCGGCTGTGTATGGCGCCAGGCCCCAGGCCATGCCTTTCACCAACTCGGGGCTGAGTTGGCCGAGTGTCTTCGTTCCTTGGCCGAGGCCCTGGTTGTCGTTGGCGGGCAGCGCGTTCAATTCCTTGTGATCGGCCACATAACTGGCATACGCGTGCGCAGTTTCCCCGGAGAGTTTGGCCTGATCCGCGGAGACTCCCGGCCCCACGTGAGCTGAGTCGTGAGTCCAGCTCATCAAACTGCCCGCAGCCTTGCCGCCGTCGGTGAATTGATGATGCGTCAAATCACCTAGGAACTGGTCATTACGCTTACCTTCCGGGTTGACCATCATGTCGTGATCGACAATGTGGTCCCGGCCAGCCGAAGAGAATATGTTCTGAATCGTCGAGTCCGCGGCGCCTTCGTGGCTGTCGTGATTTTGATTCTCGAAGTGCAAGATGTCTGCACCGCGTTGCATGAGCCTTCGATCGAGCTCGGTACCGTTTTGGAAACCGGGATCCCCGTCTTTGATGACATCCGAAAGCCTGTCCAGGTTGCCAAGGGTTGATCCTTGGGTAATGGGAGCGGTTCCCTGGCCGGGGCCCTGAGACACGTAGCTGAAGCCGGGAGATTTGTCATTCAACGCCTCTTGAACCGAGGTAGGCAGCTTGTCATACCCGCCTGTTGTGAGTTCGGTAGTGGATCCCTGTGCGCCGGGCCGTAATTCGGTCTTCGCGTAGCCGTATTGATTCGAACCCATCATCTGCAGTGCGTTGCCGATAATGCTCTTGTTGTTACCCAACCGCTGTTCGGCCCGGTGAATGTCCTCCACCGACATTCCGTTCATCTGTGCCTGCAGCTGACCCAACACCTGCTGCTGCGGACGCGTCAACTGCACTGGCCGGCCCGCATCGCGATCCGCGATCTGCTCCGGGCTAAGGATTGATGCTGCCTGGACACGCGCCTTTTGCTCTTCGGTGGCGGTTCCGGCGAGAACGTCGTGGACATCGCGTTCGGCTTGTTCAGGTGTCCCCTCAGCGATCTGTTTCTGGGCCATGGTGTGCCCGCCGGTGCCTTCGTCGAGCACCCGAGCCAGGGAGTCGTCCAACATCTCGCCACGGGCCACGAGGCCGGTCACTCGCTGCTGGAGATCCTTCAGCTTGTCGATGACCTTCTGTAGCTGTTCTTTATTCAGCCCGCTGATGTCCGGGGGCGTCACCGCATTGGTCTTGGGATTGATATCCACCTTCGGGGGAGCTGCGGCGTACGCCAAGAAGGCCCCGATGTCATCGGCCAATGTTTGCGACTCTCCATAGGCCTTATTGGCATGCATCGCGACATAAAGCGCCTCGAAACCAGCATTGTCGAAGCGGGCGGCCGAGCGTTTCATCGCGTCCCTTGCGGCCTCGCCGGCATCGCCCTGCCACGTGGACATATCGACGATCGCCTGTACCTTGTCCGCCGCCTGCTGGCTGGCATCACCACGCTTGGATGCCGCGTCTGCGAGCGCCTTGATATGTGGCGGCCATTCCTGCAGTTCGGCCAGTGTCATCCCCATACGAGTCCCCCTAAACCTTGCCTTCCGGTCCCGCGCGCTTGATCAGGTCGCGATTGGCCTCATCGCGCGCCACGAACTTCTGGGCAGACGAGATGTGACCATCGCCGTGACTGGTGAGTTCGGTGTGGTGCTCGGCGCTTTCCTTCTCCCAGTCGGCGATGCGGCTGCTCAACGCACTCGCCGAGCGTGCCGATCCGAAGCCTGCCTGCGCGTCCTTCATCGCCCGGTGCGCAGCGTCGTGCACTTCCTTGAGATCGTCTGCGTGCCCGTGCAGCTGCTTGCCGTGGTTCTGCAGTTCAGTGGGGTCAACGTGGAAAGAATTGCCCGAAGGCCCCGAAACGCTCGGCATGGCTGGCTCTCCCTTGATCGACACAAACCCCTATGTAAATATCCGACGGGGTAGGGGCTGATTCGGTTCCACGTTGTTCAAGATTTCTCTCACCACCTAAGCGGCGCATCCGCCTCAACCACCCTTGACCGTCTAACTTATCGCTGATAACTTAACGCCGTTATTCTCCGGCGGAAGGCGCGATGATGCTCGAACGTTTGGCTCGATCGGTGATCGCGGCGCCCCGCCTCGTTCTCGGGATGGCGCTGCTCATCGCGATCGCGGCGGCCCTCTTCGGCGTTCCGGTGACCAAGCATCTGGCCGCCGGTGGTCAGCAAGACCCGAACTCCGAATCTGCCTATGTGACCAAGGCTCTCCGAGACAAGTTTGATATCAGCGACCAGTCTCTGGTCTTCATGCTCACCAGCGAACAAGGCGTCAAGAGCCCGCAGATGCGTGCCGTCGCAGCAGATCTGGAGCGCCAGCTCAAAGACTCCGGCGTGGTCATCAACCTGACCTCGGCCTGGACGGCGCCGCCACAGGTAGCCGAGGAACTGCTGGGCGCCGATGGCAAGGCCGGATTGATCGTCGCCGGGCTGACCGGGGGCGAGAACGACGCGCAGAAGCACGCGGCAAAGCTCATCAAGTCTCTCGCGGTGGACCGTGACGGGGTAGCGGTCAAGGCCGGCGGTGTCGCCACGCTCTACAACCAGATCGTCACCCAGTCCGAGAAGGACCTGCTGGTTATGGAGTCGATCGCGATTCCGATCAGCTTTGTGGTGTTGGTATGGATATTCGGCGGCCTCTACGCGGCCCTGTTGCCTCTCGTAGTCGGAGTGTTTTCCATCGTCGGCGCCATGTCGATATTGCGCGGGCTGACGTATGTCACCGATGTGTCCGTGTTCGCGCTGAACCTTGCGGTGGCAATGGGATTGGCGCTGGCGATCGACTACTCCCTGCTGATCATCAGTCGCTATCGCGAGGAGGTGAATGCGGGCAAACCGCGCGATGAAGCGCTGGTCCTGACCATGACCACGGCCGGACGGACCGTGCTGTTCTCGGCGCTGACGGTTGCGCTGGCCCTGGTAGCGCTGATCCTGTTCCCGATGTACTTCCTCAAATCGTTCGGATACGCCGGTGTAGCCGTCGTCTTCGTTGGCGCCATCGCCGCGCTGGTCATCGTCCCGGCGGTAGTCACCCTGCTGGGCGACCGGATCGACGCCCTGGACGTGCGCCGCCTGATCCGCAGGGTCCTGGGAAGGCCGGAACCCGTCGCCAAGGACGTCACGCAAAGCTTCTGGTACCGGACCACCAAAAGGGTTATGGCGCGCGCTGTTCCGATTGCCATCATCATCGTCAGCGCATTGGTGGTGCTGGGCCTGCCGTTCCTCGACGGCAAGTTCGGATTCCCGGATGACCGGGTCTTGCCCGCCTCGGCCTCGGCGCATCAAGTCGGCAACGAGATGCGCCGCAACTTCAACAACAACAGCTCCACCAACTTGTCCGTCATCGCCGAGGGCGTCGGTTCGGTGCCGCCGAGGGAGATCGACGAGTACGCCGCGGACCTGTCGAATATCGAGGACGTCAAGGAGGTGGCCGCACCCACCGGTGCGTTCATCCGGGGCATGAAGGTGGGCCCGTCGGCAAGTGCAACCGGAATCAAGAATGACACAGCACTTTTCACGGTTCAGACCGCCGCCAAGCCGTACACGGAGGCCGCCGAGCGCCAGCTCGATGCCATCCACGCACTGCCGGGCCCGGCCGATGTCTTGGTCAGGATCGGCGGGGGAGCCCAGTTGGATCGTGACGCCGTCGACGGCATTGTGCACAAGCTGCCCCTGGTGCTGGCCATCATCGCCGTCGTCACCTTTGTGCTGCTATTTCTGCTAACGGGTTCGGTGGTACTGCCTATCAAAGCGTTGGTCCTCAACGTGCTGTCGTTGACGGCCACCTTCGGCGCGCTGATCTGGATCTTCCAGGAGGGACACCTGGGCGGGTTCGGCACCGAGGTCACCGGCACCATCGTCGCCACCATGCCGATGCTGTTGTTCTGCATAGCTTTTGGGCTATCAATGGACTATGAGGTGTTTCTCATCTCGCGCATCCGCGAGTACTGGATGGCCTCCGGGCGCACCCGGGCCGACAACGACGAGGCGGTGGCGCTCGGTGTGGCCCGCACCGGCCGGGTGGTCACCGCCGCGGCGCTGATCATGGCGATCGCCTTCGCGGCACTGATGGCTGCGCAGGTGTCCTTCATGCGGATGTTCGGTACCGGACTGACCATCGCGATCCTGGTGGACGCCACCATCATCCGGATGCTGCTGGTGCCGTCGTTCATGCGGCTGCTGGGACGGTTCAACTGGTGGGCGCCCAAGCCGTTGGTCACGCTGCATGAACGGATCGGATTCAGTGACTAGGCGGCAGCGCGCGTCCCGCGGCTCGGGCGATCGACTGCGCGACGAAATAATCGACGCCGCAATCGCTCTTGTTTTGGAGACCAAGGAATTGCGTGCACCGTCCATCCGTGAGGTGGCACGCAAGATCGGTGTCACCCCGCCTTCGATCTATCTGCATTTCGCCGACAAGGACGAGCTGATGGATGCCGTCTGCGGCCAGTATTTTCAGCGTCTCAACGACAAGATGGTCGAGGCGGCCCGCGGCGACATCACCGCGCTGGAGCGTCTGCACGCGCAGGGGATGGCATACGTGCGCTTCGCCATCGCGACACCGCTGATGTACCGGCTGGCCACGGTTACCCAGCCAGAGGGTGAGCTCGACGAGACCATGGCCAGTGCGGCATTTGCGCACCTGCACAACGGAGTCAAAGAGCTTGTCACCGAGGGGCTATACCCCGAAGGCGACACAGTGGCGATGGCCCTCCAGCTATGGGTGGCCGCGCATGGTGTTGCCTCGATGCTCGTCACCAAACCGCATCTACCGTGGGGGGATCCCGAGGAATTCGCCAGCGAGGTACTGCGTGCGGCGTGCCTGGGGCAGGCGGTCAGCGATATTGACCTGACAGAAGTGCTGCCGCGTCAGAAGTAGAGCCGCACCGACGCCAACGTGCCCGGCGCCGCCGAATTATCCGAGAACTCGAAGAGTCCAATGCCACGGCGATTACCGAGATGCACCGTGGCCGATACCGAGGGCCCCGCGGCCAGTAGTTTATCCACGGTCAAAGAGCTTGCTGCCGAGGCGAACTCGGCCAGTGATGCCTCGGATACTCCGTCCAGCGACAGTGCGGCCTCGGGTGCGAGCACAGTGGTGACCGTCGGGATATCGCGGGCGGCGAGCGCCGCCGTCAGCTCCTGGACGCGCTGCTTGCCCGCCGCGTGCACGCCCTTGAGTCCGCGCATGAATCCCAGCACCCCGTTGAGTCCCTGGTTCTTCAGCAGCTGCGGTCCCAGCTTGGCGCTGGCCAGCAGCCCGTCACCGCCGGAACCGAGCAACTGGCTGATCATGGCGCGTAGTTCCCAGTAGGCGAATAGCCGGTCGATCTTGAGGGACGAGGCCGGGCCGTCCTCGACGACGTCGTAACGCAGATGCATGGGGATATGCATCGTGACGCCGGTGGACATGGTGGTGTGAATAGTCAGATCGCGCAGCACCGACATTCCGGCGACCACATCGTTTTCTACGTCGAAGACGATCGTGTTGGGCGCGATGAAGGTGTCGTAGAACTTGCCGATGGCGGATTCGCCGATATGTGGCCGCGAACCCACCGGGTCATTCACCTGGCCATAGGTGGCAAACAGGCCCACCCAGGTGTCCTTGTCGTGAGCACCGACTGCTGCTGGCGACGCCTGCACGGTCGCCAGCAGCTCATCGGCAAATGGGGCGCTGGACACGGTTCCTCACAAACCGATCAGGACAGTGCCCCGAGCACCGCGTCGTAGTCGGGTTCCTGGGCGATCTCCGGAACCAGCTCGGTGTAGGCGACGTTGCCGTCGGCGCCGATCACGACGATGGCGCGGCCCAGCAGACCGGTCATCGGGCCGTCGGCGATGGTGACGCCGAAGTCCTCGCCGAACGAGCTCCGGAACGCCGAGGCGGTACCCACGTTCTCGATGCCCTCGGCACCGCAGAAACGCTTCTGGGCAAACGGCAGGTCCTTGGAGACACACAGCACCGGTGCGCCGGCCTCGGCGGCACGCTGGTTGAAGGTGCGTACGCTGGCCTGGCAGACGGGGGTGTCGATCGAAGGAAAGATGTTGAGGATCACCGGCTTATCCCGGTACTGATCGCTGGTGACGGGGCCGAGATCGGCGCCTACCAGCTCAAATGCCGGGGCAGGAGAGCCGACAGCGGGAAGCTCGCCGACCGTGTTGATGGGGTTTCCGCGCAACGTGATCTGTGCCATGGCCCCAGTGTTCCAGAGTTCGGGTGCGGATTGCATCAGCGGGGCTAGGTTGGTGGCATGACGACGCCCGTCAGCTTCGATAACAGATTCTTCTCCGCAACGTGGTCTGCCATCGCGCGGCGCGAACCTCAGGAGATCAAGGAGCTGCGTGCGGAGAATCTGCGCGGCCTGACCGGCCACGTCCTGGAGGTGGGAGCGGGAATCGGCTCCAATTTCCTGCTCTACCCGAATACCGTCACCGCGGTGACGGCGCTGGAGCCCGAATCGCGGCTGCGTCCGCAGGCCGAGGATGCCGCGGCCGGGGCCGCGATTCCGGTGACGGTGACCGCGGGTGTGTTCGAGGATCTGGCCGTGACCGGCGAGGACCGGTTCGACGCGGTGGTGTGTTCGTTGGTGCTGTGTTCGGTCGGCGACCCCGATCGGGCCGCTGCCCAGGCGTTCGAGGTGCTCAAGCCCGGGGGAGAGGTGCGTTTCTTCGAACATGTGGCTCACGACGGCGCGCTCGGGCTGGTTCAGCGCGCGGTCGATGCGACGTTCTGGCCCAGACTGTTCGGGAACTGCCACACGCACCGGGACACGCTGGCCGCGATCGAGCGGGCCGGATTCACGATCGAGGAACGGCGCGACGATTGGCTGAAGGTGATGGGGATTCCCATGCCCTCGTCGTCGATCGTGATCGGACGTGCGGTCAAACCCGCCTAGAGCACCTGTCGCTCAACCGAATTCGACTACCGTCATGGCTGGCCTGATGCGATCTGACAACGGCAGGTTGTAGAACAGCGGCGTGGCGAGCTTGAGAAAAGTGCCGCGCCCGGCGGGCATCCGGACCTCGCGCACCGCACTGACCCCGTCAAGGGCGCGCAGCTGGCCGTATTGGTGGGCGGTGAAGGAGAAGGGCATCGGTGGCACTGTGTAGTGCTCGCTGAGTCGCCAGCCGCGGCGCCGTGAATACACACTCATCAGCCAAGGGATGGTGTCGAAGACCATCCAGCCACCGGGAAAGCGTTTCGCGCAGGCGGCGATGAGGTCAAACACCACGTCGCGCTCCAGGTACATGAACAGACCCTCGGCGGTGATCAATACTCCGTTGGAGTCATCGACCTGATCCATCCACGAGTGGTCGAGCGCAGACTGCGCAACGTACCGGACCCGGTCAGACGGGGGTAGTAACTGCCTGCGCAATCGCACGATGGGTTCCAGGTCTACCGACAGCCAATTCAGCTCGCCGTTGTCGATACGCCAAAAGCTGGTCTGCAGGCCCTCGGCCAGTGCCACCACCGTGGCGCGCGGGTGCTCGGCGAGGTATTCATTGGACACCGTGTCGAATGTCAACGCCCGCAGTGCAATACCCTGATGCGTGCGGCCAAAGTGGTGGTAGTCGTAATCCAGGCTGTCGCGAAGCACGATGGCCATCGGATCCTCGAGAACGCCGTCGGGCCGGTTGGCCTCGGTGGCCCGCTGATTCAGCGTGATGAGTGCGGTCTCGGACACCCCGTCGAGGTGGCGGGCATCAATGGCGGCCATGTACGCCACCCTACTAGCGAACGAGCTTGTGCAACGTGCGTAAGTTGCGGGTGGTGGTCGTCGACTTGTAACGCTTCTTGCCGGTGGTCTTGCCGACGGGGCTGCCCAGGGTCTGCGACTTGGGTACTTGCCAATACAACACCCCGTCACCGGCGGCGATCTGTTCGCTTTCGTCGAGCTCGCTCTCCAGGGCTGCCAACTCGGTAAGCACTACCGGGTCGCTGCAGAACATCACGTACGAATGCACGCCCTCGATCTCTGGCTCCCAGGGGAACGCCGCGATGATTCGGGCGATGGTGTCCAGGTCGTACACCAGCACCCACGCCTCGTACCCGAAACGCTCACCGAGCACTTGCTGCAGACGCTCTTTCACCGTCGCCGCGGGTTCGTCGGCATCCAATAGTACGTTGCCGCTGGCCAGAACCGTTGTCACACCGGCGAATCCGGCGGTCTCAAGAGCATCGCGCACGTCGGCCATCTTCATCGTGATGCCGCCGACGTTCACTCCACGAAGCAGCGCGGCGTATTTGGTCATGATTTCTCCCAGGTGAGCAGGTGACGCCACAGTACGAGGCGCTGTAGCCGGGCGCCGGGCAGCACGCGCTGGGCGATGCGTCGCACTTCGTCGTGGCTGTCCAGGCCCTCGCAGCTGACCGGTGAGGGATGCTCCCACCAGCCGTACCTGAGGCGGTAATAACGGTGCAGCCAGAAACCCAGGCCGTCGTACCAAAGGTCGGTGACCGAGCGGTTGGCGGCGAAGCCGACGATGACGATCCGGCCACCGGGCTTCAGGAGATCCGACATGCGCCGCAGGCCCTGTTCGATATCCATGTGATGCAATGCGGCGACGGCCGCGATGAGGTCGAAAGATTCAGCAGGAAAAGGATGTTCGAGAAAACTGCCGCGAACGTACTCGACATTTGATGCTGACGTCTCCGCACGGGCGATGCGCAGGCTCGGTTCGTGGGGGTCGATCCCGACCACCCGCTGCGCCAGTGGGGCCAGCTCCCGCGTCAGCATCCCGATGCCGCAGCCCACGTCGAGAACGTCGGTCGCATGAGCCGGTACCCTGCGCAGCACCTCGCGCTGGTAGTGGATGTTGTGATTCCATCGGCCGTGGTCAGGCACGTCTACCCGAATTGCAGCAGCGTCATCGAGGGGCGGGTCCGGCGCAGAAAGCCGCGATCAAGGCGCTTGGAGTTGACGAATTTCCAGATGCCGCGGCCACGATGCAGCGGTATGTCGATGGCGGTGACCACTCCCGGGATGGAGATGAGCGCTTCGCCTTCGTCGGGTGTCAATGCGAACGGCATGGGTGGAGCCACATAGCGATCCGACAACTTAAAGCCCTGCAGGGTGCGCCTGCTGAACCAATGCGGGATGCTGTCGAACATCATCTGCCCGCCGGGAAAACGCTTGGCGCAGGCCTCGATTAGTCCGAGAGACTCCTCCGGTTGCAAGTACATCAGCAGTCCCTCCGCGGTGATAAAGGCACCACCGGAGGCGTCGACCTGATCCATCCAACTGAGATCGAGCGCGGACTGCGCCAGCTTGACGATTCGTTCATCGTTGGGCAGCAGTTGGTTGCGTAGCTCCATGACGGGCGGCAAATCCACTGAATACCAGGTGAACTGGGCGGTGGCATCGGCACCACCCAGCCGCCAAAAGCTGGTTTGCATGCCTTCGGCAAGGGCGACGATCGCGGCCCTGGGGTGCGTCGCGAGATACACGCGTGCCTGCGTGTCAAAGGCGAGGGCGCGCAACGCATGAGTCTGCGACGGGCGGCCGAACTTGCGGTAGTCGTACTCGATGGCATCGAACAGCTCCGCGGCCAGCGGGTCCCGGATGACACTGTCGGGACGCTTGGCTTCGGTACCGCGATTGTGCAGCGTCCACAAAGTGGTAGCCGAGACGCCCTCCAGACTGTCCCCGCTGATCCGCGATGAGCCGCTCGGGCGAAGAGCATCGGACTCGGTCATGACGCTGATGCTAGTGAAATGGGGCGACGGCGGGACGGTCCCTTGGCTAGGCTGACCGGTATGACCGATTCGAAGGGGAGCGGCGACTCGGCCGCGGACGAGGCCAAGCGCAAGTTCCGCGAGGCACTTGACCGCAAGAACAGCAAGGCCGGCTCCGCTGCCGACCACAAGGACACCGGAAGCAAGCCGACCCATGCGCATGGCAGGGCCGGCTCGCATCGCGAATTCCGTCGGAAGAGCGGCTAGATCTTCGTCCGATTGGCCAACACCCGGGCGAGGATCAGCCCGGCGAGCACGACCACCCAGCACACCAGACCAAAGCCCTTGAGCCCCCAAACCACTGAGGCCAAGGTGAACCCGCCGGCGAGCATCAGGGCCGTCCCGGCCGCCGCACTGCGTGCCCCAGGACGTGCGATGTAGCCGCCGTCCCAACCGGGCAGCGGATTGTTCTCCAGCGGTCGCAAGGCCAGGAACAGACCGGTCACCAGCAGCATCATCGTCGCGACCTGCAGCACCGATAGCGCGATGAAATCCGGTGCGGTGGTGTCATATCGGTCGAATCCGAGGAAATCGAAGGCCAGATGCATGCCCAGTAGCGCGGGCATATGCCACAGGTAGAGCGTCATCGCACCCGAGTTGCCGATCGCCACGGCCCACCACACCCGAGGGCGCTGCGCCCACCGATTGATGGCCGGCATCGCCGCGCTGGCAAGGGCGGACAGGATGATTGCGTGCCCGGCCAGCACCAGTGACGGCGGAATCATGTTCGGCACTTTCTGTCCGGCCACGCCAACCAAACTGATGGTGTACGGGCCGAACGTCACCAGCGCGACGTTGATCGCGAACACCGTTGCCGCCAGCACCAAGGCCGCTCTCTGGGTGATCAGCTGACGGCGGTACCCCACGCCCAAAACCGCCGGCAGCAGCCACACCACAAAGTTCACGTATCCGATGCCCTTGGGCGCGTCCAGTCCCAACCGCAGCACGTCGATGGCCGCGATGCCCAGGTAGACCGCCGCCAGCGCGGTGAACATGGCGCGGGTCGTCGTGATCCTGGCGAGCAGCGGAATCGCGGCCAGCACCAGCACATAGGCGCCCAGGAACCACAGCAGCTGCGTGCTCACACCGGCGACCGGCTCGTACACGTGCAGCGGCAGGATCTGCCGAAGAATCAGCAGCGCCACCGCCCAGAAACCCAGGTAGTAGAAAACCGGGCGGTATAGCCGGGTGCAGCGATGCATGAGCCATGATCCCCAGCTGGTGCCGGGCTTCCAGGACCCCACGCTGGCGGCGACACCGGCGAAAAAGAACAACGGCATGATCTGGAAAACCCAGGTCAGCGCCTGGAAAACCGGGCGTCCGTTGAGTAGGTTGCCCCACAGCAGCACACCATTGTCGATCGTGCTCACCGCCATGATGGTGTGCCCAAGAACCACGCCGGCCAGCGAGACGATCCGGATCACGTCGAGTGCGCGGTCGCGCGTTGCGGGGGTGGCGGCACCCACCTCGTCGGCGGTGGGTAAACCCAGAGTCATCGTCATGCCATCCAGCGTCGCGTCACCGACGGCACCGCTGCAGCGCGTACCTACCCGAATCGGCTAAGTAGTTACCCCCGCAGGCACGGCGAGAAGGTACCTACCGGACTAGCCGCCGAGGGCGGCGATGAGGTCCTTGATCTTGGCGGCCTCGTCCTCTGTGACGGGTTCCTCGGATTCGATTGCCGTCAGGAATCCGACCTTCAGGCCGGCGCCATTGGCGGTTTCCTGCGCGGTAAGACGCGCCCGTCTCCGTGCGGTGTACAGGCGCTGCCCCAGGGTGGCACTGGGGCTGTTGGCGGCCGCCTTCATCAGGTCGTCGTAGCGATGGCGCACCCCGCTCAGCGCGACGATCACCGAGGGCGTCACCCGACTGCGGCCGGCGGCCTTCGAGATCGCACTCTCAAGCTTGCGCAGACCGCTGAGAACTACGGCAACGCGTTCGCCGTACTCAGGGTCGCTGGGGTCGGGCAGGGTGTCGATGGCGGACGAGTACATGTGCACCGCGGCATCGACGAGGCTGACAATGACTGGGGCTTCTCCGTCATCCGGCACGACTTCAGGCACGACCCATCGACTCCTTCTGAAAAGACCGGTAATGACCCCGGAGTAGGCAGGGGTCGCCGACAACCTAGCGCCGATTCACGGCCCGGACAACCCTTATGGAGGAACGGTTTCTGACCTAACCGTCTACGCTGAGTCTACGAACTGTGCTGTGTTACCTATCTTTTCGGCACCACAGTGTGCTCATAGGGCGTGGCGGCTACAGAATTTGATTAGCCGGTGGACACCGGCGCCAGCGCCTCGGTCCGGCTGGGGCGCTCCTGCCAGATGACAGCGATGAGACACAGCGCCGCCAGGGCTGCCACCGCCAGTGCGAAGGTGACCCCCGCGGTGCGCAAGCCCCACGCCTGCGCCGCGAGTCCCTCGCCGATCACCGGCAGGGCGATGCCGATGTAGGCGACTACGAAGTAGCTGGAGGTCACCTCGGCACGGTTGTCCTCGGGGGTCCGGTCGGCGATCGCGGCCAGCCCACGACTGAAGCTGATGCCCTGCCCGATGCCGACCACCACCGCACTTGCCAGGTACCACGGCAACGATGAAGTGTGCAGCGCCAACACCACCAGCAACATGCCGGTCAGCAGAATCGTGCAGCCGATGAGCAAGGCCTTGGCGGCAGCCACCCGGCGGGTGAGAATCTGTGCCACACAAGAAGATCCGAAAGTGAGAAACACGCTTGCCCCGGCGACCGCATGGTTATCGATGCCGAGCACCCCGGACAGGAATCCGGGAGCAACCGCGGTGAAGGATCCCAGTGCGGCGAATCCGGCGAAGCCCGCCGTCGCGGCGGCGGCGAAGGTAGCGCGCACCTGAGGAGGTAGCGAAAGACGTTGCCTACCAAGCTTTCCGTGTTTCGGTGCGGTCTCCGGCACGAAGAGCAGCGCCGCCACGGCTATCGACACCAGGCCGATGTGAACGACGAACGCCAGATGGGTGGGCCAGGGCGCATACTGCACCAGCACACCGGCGAGCAAGGGCCCCAGGCCCAGGCCGCCGGTGTTGGCGACGGTGGCCACGGCGGCCGCACGTCCCCGCCATGTTTCAGGCGCCGACTCGATGACCGCGACGGTGGCGGCGCCGGTGAAAAAGCCCGCTGACAGTCCTGAGACGATGCGCGCGACCAATAGCAGCGGAACTGAGTCCACGAACAAGAAGATGACCGAGCTGAGGATCGCGAAGCCGGCGCCGGTCAGCAACAGCGGACGGCGGCCGAGAACATCGGACCAGCCGCCGAACATCAGCAGCGCGAACAGCACGCCGGCGGCGTAGGTGGCGTAGACGACAGTGGTGGTGAGCACCGAGAAGTGCATCTGCTGCGAGTACAACGCGTACATGGGTGTCGGCATCGTCGTGCCGATCATGACCGCGGAGAAACTGAACGCGAGCAGGACGAAGGCGGCCGAGCGGCGCAGACGGGCAATCACAACCCAATCTAAGTCACCCGCGGTGCCCTGTTGTTCCCTGAGAGATGACAGATGCGACAGCAATCGCGGCGAACTGCTGGGCCCGAAACCTCACGCTTCCTTGCGTGACGGTTCGTCGCCGTACTGCTGATTGACCGCCCGCAGGAATTTCTCGGCGTCGGTCGGCTCGAGCGGCGGCAGCTCGATGGTCTCGCTGACGATGCCGTGCGGGAGACGAGGCTCAGAGCCCAGATCCGGGATGAAGTTCTTCAGGGCGCCGTCGGTGAAGGGCACGCCGGACTTGACCTGGTTATTGGACACCAGATCGAATGCGCGCGTCATCGCGTCCTGCGATTCCTCGGGCAGCCCCGCCTTGATCGCGGCGATTTCAGTGGGGGACTTGCCATCGAAAGACTGCGCGAACTCGTACAGGTATTGCAGCTGGTTCGACGGGATGGTGACGCTCTTACCGGCCGCTAGGTCCTTGAGCTGCTGGTCGTTGAGAAGCGACGCCGCATGGACACGATTGAGCACGGCTTGGTCTTGCGCGCTGGTGCCCTGGAAATGGGCTCCATCCCGGTTTCCCTGAGCGGAGGTCAGTCCGCAGAAGGGGTTGAACGAGGCGGCCAGTGCATCGCAGATGTCTTCGATCTGTTGCTGGGCTTCCAGCTCTGCCGCCCACCACTTGTCATAGGCCCTGCGCATCATCCGGGTGAACTTGGCGGCGTACCGATTGCCCTTCTCGATGGTCTCGGCGCTGGCGTGGGGCTGCATGATCCAGGTGGCCGTGAGGTCCTCGGCCACGGTGTAACCATGATCCACCGCCTCGTTGTAGAGATCGACGGCTTCGCGCCGATACTCGATCGACTGAAACTCCAACGTCACCAGCGCTTTTGGGGCATCGTCGAGCAACATCTGAGTGGCCAGATAGATCGTCTTCTCATCGCTGGCCGCGGTGTCCTGGATGGCCCGGGCGGTGACGCCGTCCCAGGGCAGGCCGCCGGGCCTGTCGATCGAGTTCTTGTAGTCCTGGGCGCGGTGCTGCAATTCGGCGGCGGCCAGCATCGCTTGGCGCAACGGCACGATCGACTGCTCTGGGTGGTTGGTCAATAACCTTCTGGCCGAATACTCCGACTTCATTGCTGCCTCGACAATGACGCGGCCGAAAGGATGGTCTGCCGAACGTATTCTTCGGTGTCCCCGAACCGGGTTTGGGCCTGCTGAGCCAGGTCGGCCATGTTGACGCAGCGCGCCGCAAACATGCGCTGCAACTCGGGGATGACCTCGGTGACCAGTCGCCTGACAGCCGTCAGCGATGGAGCATCGCCCGGTTCAACCCTGGCGGGGTTATCGGCCCGATTGCAGAGCTTGTGGGCCTGTTCTCGTAATTCCGGCGACAGCTTGCGCAACGCCTCTAGATCAACGTCCAATTGGCCTGACAGCGGCAGCCTCCCCGAGCGTGGCGATCTTGGTCGCCCAAGTTGCCGTAGCGTAACACCGCTGAGGTTGTCAAAGTTCAGAAGGAAGGAATGTCACATTGGCGAGATTGCAGCTTGCGCAAGACCCGGCCGCCGATGAGTTGCTGGAGGACAACCCGCTGGCGCTATTGATAGCGATGCTCCTGGATCAACAGATTCCGATGGAGGTTGCTTTCGCAGGGCCCAAGAAGATAGCCGACCGGATCGGCGGTATCGACGCGCACCAGATCGCGGAGTACGACCCCGACAAATTCGTGGCCCTATGTTCGGAGCGACCCGCCATACACCGGTTCCCCGGATCGATGGCCAAGCGCGTTCAGGTGTTGGCGCAGGAAATCGTCGACGAGTACGACGGCCGCGCCGAGAACATCTGGAAGGCCGGAGATCCGGACGGGCCCGAGTTGCTCAAGAGACTCAAGGCGCTCCCCGGTTTCGGCGAGCAAAAGGCGAAGATCTTCCTGGCCTTGCTGGGCAAGCAGTACGGTGTCCAGCCCAAGGACTGGCGCAAGGCAGCGGGGAACTATGGCGAGAAGGGCACACATCTTTCGGTGGCAGATGTCGTCGACGCCGAGTCGCTGGGCCTGGTGCGCGCCCATAAGAAGGAAATGAAGGCTGCTGCCAAAGCAAAGGCGGCCAAGGCATAACGCCCTGACCGCCTTGCTTCGTAGGAACGAGCTACGGCAGCGCCGCGAACATCGGTGCCGACGGAACCAGGCCGGCCCCGGGGGTGGCGGCGGCCGCGGCGGGCAGCCCGGCAGCGGGAGCTGCTGCGGCGGCGGGGATTCCGTTGACCAGCGCCGGCGGGATCAGCGTCTGCTGCACGCCCGCGGGCAGCAGCTTCGGCAGGTTGGTGGCCCACAGATCAACGGTCTGGGTCACACCCTCGGCACCCGGGATCTGCGAGACGCCGGGCACGTTGCTGGTGGCGGGAACTGACGCCGGGGACAGGGCCGCGGCCGCGGCCGGGGTCAGGCCCTGGGCGGCGGCCGGAGGCACGCCGGGGACAGCCGGAGCCGCACCCGGAGCCGGCGCGACCGCGGGGGCGGCCGGAGCGGCACCCGGAACGGCGGGGGCGGCGGGAGCGGCCGGAGCGACCGCAGGCAGGGCAGGCGCGGCCGGTGCGGCAACCGCTGCGGGAGCAGCAGGTGCGTTACCGAAGCCCGATGCGGCCTGGCCCAGGATGGCGGCAGGGTTGGTCGGGTTCGGGGGAGGGCCGGGGATGGGGTCAGCGCTGGCGGTCGACGCCAGGCCCAGCGCCAGGCCGGCCGACGCGAAGGCTGCGATCGACGCGCCCATGAAGACGTTGGTGATCCGTGACATATTGAACTCCAATGCTGTTTCGCTAGACGTGGTTACTGGTGTTAAACGCCAAGGTAATCCGTTACGCGTGTTACTCAAGTGACGCGTGTGGTGTAGACGGAACCGTTACCAAAACGAGTGAGCGAGGTTATCGAAACTCCCGATGGCGACCGAGAAAACTGAGCCGACCAGGGCGAATGTCGAGCCCCCAATGCCGACACGCGGCGCGTCGGCGTGGCGCCGTGTCCGTGCCTGGGGTCCGTGGCTGTTGGGGCTGAGTGTCGCAGTGCGCCTGGCGTGGGCATATCTCACGCCTCATGGCGCCGATCTGGTCGACCTCCACGTGTACGTCAGCGGTCCGGCGACGTTGGGCCACGGAAATCTTTACGAGTTCACTTACCCGGACAAAACCCCAGACTTCCCGCTGCCCTTTACTTATCCGCCTTTCGCGGCCGTGGTGTTCTGGCCGCTACACCTGATTCCCTTCACTCTGCTCGGGCTGTGCTGGATTTTGGGCACCATCGCTGCGCTGTATGCGGTGGTTCGGCTGAGTCAGCGGCTACTCGGGTTTGACGACGCGCGTGCGGCGGCGGTGTGGACGGCGGTCACGATGTGGACCGAACCGGTGCGGTCCACCCTGGACTACGGACAGATCAACGTGTTGTTGATGCTGCTGATCTTGCTGGCGGTGGCCTCTTCACGCTGGTGGATATCCGGCACATTGATAGGGCTCGCGGGCGGCGTGAAACTGACCCCACTGGTCAGTGGGCTCTACTTCCTGGGCGCGCGTCGCTGGACGACCGCCATCTGGGCCGGCGTGGTCTTTCTGCTCACCGTGGTGGTCGGCATCGCCGTGGTAGGGGAGCAGGGGCGGTACTACTTCACCGATCTGTTGGGTAAGCCGGACCGGATCGGTCCCATCGCCACCGTGTTCAACCAGTCTTGGCGGGGCGGAATCTCCAGGATCCTCGGGCATGACGCGGGATCTGGAGTGCTGGTGCTGTTTGCCTACGCGGTCACCGCCATACTCGCTTTCCTGGCATGGCGGGCCGTGAACGACAGGCTGGGGCAGATCTGCGTAGTGGAGATGTTCGGTCTGCTCATCTCACCGATCTCCTGGACGCATCACTGGGTGTGGATGGTTCCGTTCATGGTGTGGCTGCTACACGGTCCGTGGCGAGACAAAGTGGGCGCGAAGGTCTTTGGATGCGGGTGGCTGGTGCTGCTGTTGATTGGAGTGCCCTGGTTGCTCAGCTTCGCCCAACCTGACATCTGGCGCATCGATCGTCCGTGGCCGCTGGCGTGGGCCGGACTGGTGGACATCGTGGCGGCCATAGCAACGCTGACCTGGATGGCGGTGGTGGGCCGGCGAAGCGGCCACCTTGGTCGGCTACCGTGGCGCCATGTCTGAACATTGGACCGTCCTGGTCACCGGCGCTTCCAGCGGGATCGGCGCGAGTGCGGCCCGAATCTTCGCAGAACGGGGACACCGCGTATTCGGAACCAGTCGCAATCCCGACACCATCACCGATCGCGTCCCCGGGGTGCAGTACCTGCGGCTCGATCAAACCGATAAGGCCAGCATCGCTGAATGCGTTGCCCAGGCCGGTGAGGTGGACATCCTCGTCAACAATGCCGGTGAGAGTCAGATCGGTGCGCTGGAAGACGTTTCGATGGATGACTTCGAGAAGCTCTACATGACCAATGTCTTTGGGCCCGTTGCTCTCACCAAGGCGGTGCTGCCCGGTATGCGGGAGCGGCGCCGGGGCGCCGTCGTCATGGTGGGGTCCATGGCGGGCACCTTGCATGTCCCGTTCCGATCGACCTATAGCTCCGCGAAATCGGCATTGCACACCGTGGCCGACTGTCTGCGCTATGAGGTGGCGCCGTTCGGGATCACCGTGAGCACCGTGGAGCCCGGCGTGATCGCCACCGGAATCGAGACGCGACGCAACCGCATCGTCCCCGATGGATCCCCCTACCGGGACGCATTCCGGACGGTCGATGCGGCCATGGCCGCGCGGGAAGAACACGGCACGGCCACCGATGAACTGGGGCGCCTGGTTGTCGATGTGGCGCTGAGTCCGAGCCCGAAACCTTTGTACGCCAAGGGGAGTAATGCTCCGATCATCATGACCGCACAGCGTCTGCTGCCCGCCCGGTTGTTCCTCAAGTTCCTGGCACGCATGCACGGGCTGAAGGTGCGTTAGGTCATGTTCCCTCAAGGTATGCATCCCACCGGATCGTCAGATGCCTTCCATTCCAAGGACATCGGCAGGCTCCTGCTGCAGTGCCCCGATCGGATCGGCGTGGTCGCGGCCGTGAGCGCCTTCCTGGCCGAAGCCGGCGCCAGCATTATCTCGCTGGCACAGTATTCGACGGAGCCGCAGGGCGGCTGGTTCATGCAGCGCACGGTGTTCCACCGTTCCGGGCTTGCCGCCGCGCGCGACGCGATGGAAGCCAAATTCGCTTCCATCGCCGAAGAATTCGACATTCAGTACCGATTCAGCGAGGCCGCCAAACCCAAACGAGTGGCGATCATGGTCTCACGCACGGATCACTGCCTGCTGGACCTGCTGTGGCGTAATCGCCGCGGTGAGCTGGACATGTCGATCGCGATGGTGATCTCGAACCATCCCGACCTGGCCGACCAGGTGCGCTCGTTTGGGTTGCCCTTCGTGCACATCCCCGCAACCCGCGAGAACCGCGCCGACGCCGAACGCAAGCAGCTGGAACTGCTACAGGGAAACGTTGACCTGGTGGTGCTGGCCCGCTACATGCAGATCCTGTCGCCGGAATTCCTCAACGAGATCGACTGTCCGCTGATCAACATCCACCATTCATTTCTTCCCGCGTTCACCGGTGCCATGCCGTACCGGCGCGCTCGTGAGCGCGGTGTCAAAATGATCGGTGCCACAGCGCATTACGTGACTGCTGAGCTCGACGAGGGGCCGATCATCGAGCAGGACGTGATCAGGGTGGACCACACCCACACCGTCGAAGACCTGGTGCGGCTGGGTTCGGACGTGGAGCGCCTGGTGCTGTCGCGGGCAGTGGCCTGGCACTGCGAGGACCGCGTCATGCGGCACGGGAACGTCACCGCGATTCTCTGATCCGGCGCGCGAGCGACACCTTAGGTCCGCTGAATGCGGCGTGTCTTTGTGCGCAACGCCGCGCTCGTGGCTGCTAGCGGCCGATCTGCGTGTCGATGGTTTCGGCCAGCGCCAGATCCTTGTCGGTGATGCCGCCCTCAGAGTGCGTGGATAGTACGAACGTCACGGTGCGCCATCGGATATCGATATCGGGATGATGGTCGACGGATTCCGCGTGCTCGGCGATGCGGCGCACCGCATCGATGCCGTCGAGAAAGGCGTCGAACGTGACGGCGCGGCGCAGCGAGTCGCCCTCGCGTGTCCAGCCGGGAAGCCCGGCGAGCGCCGCGTTGATCTGGTCATCGGTGAGCAGGGCCATAGTGTCAACGTATAGCGTCGAGCACCATGGCGATAGTGGTCGCGGGCGCGGTCATCGACGGAGACAAGCTGCTGATCGCTCAGCGCGCCAAACCCGCCGAACTCGCCGGGCAGTGGGAGCTGCCGGGTGGAAAGGTCGCCGACGGCGAGTCGGAGCCGCAGGCGCTGGTGCGGGAGCTTCGTGAAGAACTCGGCATCGAGGTCGAAGTCGGTGCCCGCCTCGGCGAGGACGTCGTCGTCGGGAATCTGGTGCTGCGTGCCTATAGCGCGCGGTTACATCCGCAGCACCCGGGTAGCCCGCACCCGCATGAGCATCTCGCGCTGCGCTGGGTCACCGCCGGCGAACTCGACGCCGTCGAATGGGTGGCGGCCGACGGCGGATGGATCCCGGCGCTCAAGCAGGCGCTAGTGGGCACGCGCCCGGTGTAGCACCTTCTTCAGCTCTTTTTCCGAGAGTCCGTGATGCTCGGCCTTCTGCATTTTGTGCACCACAACGGGGCACTTGGTGCAGCGTGGCTTGCTTTTGCAGCACTTCTTCTTGGGCTTGAGCCTTGCGACCTTGCTGGCCTTCACTGGCGTCCTACTTCTGGGGCTGACGATGGGTGTTGCTATGTCCGGCGTCACACCAATTGTTCGCCGGTTTCGTGAACTGTGGGCTGTACTGCCAGAATTGGCAGACGTGACCCATAGTTTCCGGAACGTAGCCATTGTTGCGCACGTCGACCACGGCAAGACAACCCTGGTCGACGCGATGCTCAAACAATCGGGTGCGCTCTCGCACCGAGGTGATGACGCCGTTGAGCGCCTGATGGACTCCGGTGACCTGGAGAAGGAAAAGGGCATCACCATCCTGGCCAAGAACACCGCGGTGCACCGCCACCACGCGGATGGCTCGATGACGGTCATCAACGTCATCGACACCCCCGGACACGCCGATTTCGGCGGCGAGGTGGAGCGCGGCCTGTCGATGGTCGACGGCGTGCTGCTGCTGGTCGACGCCTCCGAGGGCCCGCTGCCGCAGACCCGGTTCGTGCTGCGCAAGGCTCTCGCCGCGCACCTGCCGGTGATTCTGGTCGTCAACAAGACCGACCGTCCCGACGCCCGTATCGCCGAGGTGGTCTCCGACAGCCACGACCTGCTGCTCGACGTCGCCTCCGACCTGGACGAAGAAGCACAGAAGGCCGCCGAGGACGCGCTCGGGCTGCCCACCCTGTACGCCTCCGGCCGTGCCGGTGTCGCCAGCACCGTCGAGCCCGCCAATGGCGAGGTGCCCGAGGGGGACAACCTCGACCCCTTGTTCGACGTCCTGCTCGAGCACATTCCGCCGCCCAAGGGCGACCCGGAGGCCCCGCTGCAGGCGCTGGTCACCAACCTCGACGCGTCGGCCTTCCTCGGACGCCTGGCGCTGATCCGCATCTACAACGGCCGGATCCGCAAGGGCCAGCAGGTGGCGTGGATGCGTGAGGTGGACGGCCATCCGGTCATCACCAACGCGAAGATCACCGAGCTGCTCGCCACCGAGGGCGTAGACCGCAGCCCCACCGAGGAGGCGGTCGCCGGAGACATCGTCGCCGTCGCGGGAATGTCCGAGATCATGATCGGTGACACGCTGGCCGACCCCGAACACGCGCATGCGCTGCCGCGTATCACCGTCGATGAGCCCGCGATCTCGGTGACCATCGGCACCAACAGCTCACCGCTGGCGGGCAAGGTGTCGGGACACAAGCTGACCGCGCGGATGGTGAAGTCGCGCCTGGATTCGGAACTCATCGGCAACGTGTCCGTGAAGGTCGTCGACATCGGCCGCCCCGATGCCTGGGAGGTGCAGGGCCGTGGCGAGCTGGCGCTGGCCATCCTCGTCGAGCAGATGCGCCGCGAGGGCTTCGAACTGACCGTCGGCAAGCCACAGGTGGTCACCCGGCAGATCGATGGCAAGCTGCACGAGCCGTTCGAGGCCATGACCATCGACTGTCCCGAGGAGTTCGTCGGCGCCATCACCCAGCTGATGGCCGCGCGCAAGGGCCGCATGGAAGAGATGACCAACCACGCTGCGGGATGGGTCCGGATGGACTTCATCGTGCCCTCGCGTGGTCTGATCGGCTTCCGCACCGACTTCCTGACCCTCACGCGTGGCACCGGCATCGCCAACGCCGTCTTCGAGGGGTATCGCCCCTGGGCCGGCGAGATTCGTGCGCGCCACACCGGTTCGCTGGTCTCCGACCGCTCGGGCACCATCACCCCGTTCGCCATGATCCAGCTGGCCGACCGTGGGCAGTTCTTCGTGGAGCCCGGTGAAGACACCTACGAGGGCATGGTGGTGGGCATCAACCCGCGGGCGGAGGATCTCGACGTCAACGTCACCCGGGAAAAGAAGCTGACCAACATGCGGTCGTCGACCGCCGACGTCATGGAGACGCTGGCCCGGCCGATTGAACTGGACCTGGAGCAGGCCATGGAGTTCTGCGCGGCCGACGAGTGTGTCGAGGTGACACCGGAGATCGTGCGTGTACGCAAGGTCGACCTGGACGCCAACACCCGCGCGCGCAACCGTTCACGCGCGAAGGCGGCCGCCAACAACAGCTAGGTTCGGCTGATGGCATGCCGCATCAGTGAACTTGTGCTCGATTGTCGCGACCCGGAGAGGCTCGCGCGGTTCTGGTGCGAGGTGCTGGATTTCGTCGTGCTGAGTCGTGAGGAAGATGGCTCATTGGAGGTCGGCCCAGGCGGGGGCTTTGGGGGCCTGCAGCCAACGCTGTTCCTCAGTTACAGCGCCGAACCGCAGCGCGGCAAGTCGCGGCTACATATCGACGTGAACCCCACCGACCGCGATCAGGACGCCGAGCTCGAGCGCCTGCTGCGACTCGGGGCGCGCCCAGCCGATATCGGGCAGACCGGGCAGGAACAATGGCACGTGCTGCAAGATCCCGAGGGCAACGAGTTCTGCCTGCTCAAGGCCCGCCTCAAACCGCTCTGACAAACATCGGCCACGCGGCCATGTCGATCCCGACAGATTGTGGTCACAGCGGTTGCCTCGGCTCGATGAACGTGTTTGAGAGATAACGGCTTTCGCGGTCACGCGACAGCGCCAGTGGGTACTATCGCGATATGGCCGAGCAAACCCAGCCCACATCTCGCATCCTCGAACAGAATGCGGCCGCGGCGCAGGAACTCCCGTTCGCCAATACCGCCGACCAGGAAGACGCCGACCGGGGGTTCATCGCTGCGCTGGAGCCGGGAGTGGTTCGCGACGATTCAGGAAAGGTGGTGTGGGACAACGATTCGTATGCGTTCCTGCAGGGCGCATGTCCAGGATCGGTGCACCCCAGCCTGTGGCGCCAGTGCGGGCTAAACATCCGCCAAGGGCTCTACCACGTCACCGAGGGCATCTATCAGGTTCGGGGCCTGGACATCTCGAATATGACGCTGGTCGAGGGTGAACGCGGAGTCATCGTGATCGACCCGTTGGTGTCCGTCGAGACCGCGGCCGCGGGGCTGGCGCTGTACCGGCACCATCGCGGTGACCGTCCCGTGACCGGGTTGATCTATACGCACTCGCATGTGGACCATTTCGGGGGTGCACTCGGGGTGACCAGCCCCGAGGATGTGGCGACCGGGCGCTGCCCCGTGCTGGCGCCTGCCGGCCTGCTGGAACATGCGGTGGCCGAGAACGTGTACGCCGGACCCGCGATGACTCGTCGTGCCGTCTACATGTACGGCGCATTTCTGCCCAGAGGCCCGCTCGGGCAGGTAGGAGCCGGCCTGGGGCAGACCAATTCGCTCGGCACCGTCACCTTGATCCCGCCAACCGTGGACATCACCCACACCGGGCAAGAGGAGACGGTCGACGGTGTGCGCATGGTTTTCCAGCTCACGCCGGGCACCGAGGCCCCCGCCGAGATGAACTTTCATTTTCCCGAGCGACGGGCGCTCTGCATGGCCGAGAACGCAACTCACACCCTGCACAATCTGTTGACATTGCGCGGCGCGCTGGTACGCGATCCGCATGTCTGGGCGCGGTATATCACCGAGGCCATCAATCTGTACGCCCGTGACTCCGATGTGGTGTTCGCCTCGCATCATTGGCCCACCTGGGGCACCGAACGTCTTGTGGAATACCTTGCCTTGCAGCGCGATTTGTATGCCTATCTGCACGATCAGACGTTGCGTATGCTCAACCAGGGACTGGTGGGTTCGGAGATCGCCGAAGATCTGCAACTGCCGCCGGCGATCGCCGGCGCTTGGCACACGCGCGGCTACTACGGTTCGGTCAGCCACAACGTCAAGGCGATCTATCAGCGCTACATGGGCTGGTTCGACGGTAACCCCGCGCACCTCTGGGAACATCCGCCCGTGGAGAACGCGCGGCGACATGTGGAATTCATGGGCGGCGCTCAGGAGGTGCTGCGTAAGGCGCGTATCGCCTTTGAGCAGGGCGACTATCGATGGGTGGCCCAGGTGCTCAACTACGTGATCTTCGCGGATCCTGCCAATGACGCGGCGAAGGCATTGCAAGCCAACTGCTTTGAGCAACTCGGTTATGGCGCCGAGAATGCCACTTGGCGCAACTTCTATTTGATGGGCGCCTATGAGTTACGCCATGGCAGCGTGGGCACACCGGTCTCGATCGGGTCGCCCTCGATGATGGCGGCGTTGAGCGTCGATCAAATCTTCGACGCACTCTCGTTGCGGGTCAATGGCCCCAAGGCGTGGGACGAACGCTTTGTCAGCGACTGGCGATTCACCGACGAGGATCGGGTACACCGTGTGGAACTGCGTAACGGGGTGCTGGTGCACTATGACCTGCCCGAGACTGCCAATGCGCCGCAGCCTGCGGTCGCCTTTACCCTTACTCGGACGGGGCTCGTCAAACTTCTGTTGGCAGGGGAGGACCCTGGGCGACTGTTCGCCTCAGGGGAGATCACGGTGGAAGGCGATGCGAGCGGGTTCGCGCGGCTGGTCTCGGTGCTTGATGAACCCGATCCAGGTTTTGCGATCGTGACGCCGTAGCCGGATGCGCGCATGTTGCCGCTAGCATTGGACGACAATGGTTTTCGGGGGTTTTGGGGGTGTTGCATTGGGTGAGCTGCAGATCACGTTTGTCAGCGAGCCGATTGTTGAGCCCACGGAGTGGTACTTCGACGAGCCCCATCATGTGGTCGCCGTGTACCAAGGCGGACGAATCCTTTCCAAGGAGATCGATTTCGTAGACGGCCTGTCCCGGCGGTACCTGCCCAAGGTTGGTGATGTCCTGGTTGTTCCCATGGGCAGCCGCGCTGCCATCACCACACAAGGAGAGCGTGCTTCGTTCTGCCGCTTCGATATTCCGACGAGGTTGCTCGACCAGCGAGACCTGCAGCCCAGGGTGGCTTATTCAGATCCGCTGATACTGCAGCTGGCATCGAGGATGTACAGCGTCGCCGATCGCACCGATGTGATCGCGCGATTGTTGCGTGAGTCTTTGGCGGACGTCGTGCGACTGCATCTCAGTGACCATTACGCCGCACTTCGCCCGCGGCCGGAACGTCGCCGGCTGCTGGACTCTGCGATGCAGGCCCGGGTGACCGAGTACATCGAGGATGGTCTGGACGCGGACATCAGCTTGTCGGCACTGGCCGGTCATGCGCAGATGTCCACGAGCGAGTTCCGCAAGGCCTTCACCGAGGTGTTCGGCCACACGCCGTATCAGTTCGTCCTGGACCGCAGGATGAGCCGGGCCAAGCAACTACTTGCGACTACCGATCTGTCCGTTACGGATATCAGTGTTGCCGTGGGTTTTTCGAGCCCTAGCCATTTCGCCACCACCTTCAAGACCCGTATCGGCGTGACACCGACGGCTTATCGCAGCGGTGTATGACTCATTTTCCGCAATATGCGCCAGATTTCGAAGGCGCCGCAACATCGCTCTTGCCTACAGTGGCCGGACGTGGTCACGGGGGACGTGATCGCGAGGGTCGGGCGGGTTCTGGTCTCGCGCTGATGCGAGCCAGACCTGCCCGATAAGACCCAGAGGCATTGTGGTGGAGGAGGGTTCGATTTGGCGGCGCGGCGGCTTTACGTTGCCATTATCGGAACGTTGGGCTTGTGTCTGTCCGTCGTGTCCTGCGGCGCGCAGGCCCCTGACTCTTCCGGAGGATCGAGGCCGCCGCAACACGCGAAGGCTCACCAGACAGGTTCGGCGCCAGCCGACAAGCGCACGGATGCGTACTGCGCTCAGAATCACGATGCGAACTGCGCGGCCGGAACTTACCTAGGTCCGCACGCGGCGCCGGGCGCGGGTGCCGGCTACTGGGACAACAACGGCAATCCTGTCGACGGCGGCCCGGTGGGTGCCGATGGTTCGACCGGCAACAACGTGAGCCAGGAGTACTGCGCGCGGAACGAGGATCCGGCGTGCCCGGCGGGTTCGTATGTGGATGCCAAGGCGATCAAGAATCCGGACGGCAGCAACAGCTATGTGCCGTGCGAGGGCACGATCTGCACCAACCCGAACCACGGCGCAGCGGACGAGGCGGGGGGATGGGACTCGCAGGGCCAGCCGGTGAATGGTGGACCGAAGGGTGCCGATGGTTCGACCGGCAACAACGTGAGCCAGGAGTACTGCGCGCGGAACGAGGATCCGGCGTGCCCGGCGGGTTCGTATGTGGGTCCCAAGGCGATCAAGAATCCGGACGGCAGCAGCAACTATGTGCCGTGCGAGGGCACGATCTGCACCAACCCGAACCACGGCGGCGGTGACGACACGGGCGTGCCCGGAGACGCGGATTCGTCCAACCCGTCGGGAACTGGGCAGGATTCGCCCAGCGGACAGTAGGGTCGCCAGTCGTTAGCCGATTTTCCGGCGCATACAGTCGTACCGGCGGTATCCGGCAGCGGCTCCGGGTGTAGCTGGCCCTTGTTGACATCCGACTCACAGCACCCCACCGATAAGGTTGTTCCTCATGCCGACCGACTCACCGCGCCTGCGACTGTGTGCAGTGCTCGGTGTGGTGCTCCTCGCCGGGTGCTCTGTCAGCGCACCTCCGGCCGTGCAGGGCAGCGAGACAACAAGCTCGACCACACCGCCACCACCCAAGAAAGAGCAGATTGTGGTGGGCATCGACTCGATCGGAGCGGGCTTCAACCCGCATCTGTTGTCCGATCAGTCGCCGGTGAACTCCGCGATCAGTGCGCTGGTGCTGCCCAGCGCGTTCCGTCCGGTGCCCGATTCGGCGACCACCACCGGCTCGCGCTGGGAGATGGACCCGACACTGCTGGTCTCGGCCGAGGAAACCAGCCAGGAACCGTTCACGGTCACCTACACGATCCGTCCCGAGGCACAGTGGACCGATAACGCACCCATCGGCGCCGATGATTTCTCCTACCTGTGGCAGCAGATGCTCACCCAGCCCGGGACCGTCGACCCGGCGGGCTACGGAAACATCACCGACGTGCAGTCGCGTGACGGTGGCAAGCGCGTGGTCGTCACCTTCGACCATAAGTACCCGGCATGGCGCGAGCTGTTCAATGACCTGCTGCCCGCGCACATCGTGAAGGACATCCCGGGCGGGTTCGCCTCCGGGCTGGTCAAGTCGATGCCCGCCTCCGGGGGGCGTTTCCGCGTCGACACCATCGACCCGCAGCGTGACGAGATCCTGCTGGCGCGTAATGACCGGTACTGGGCAACCCAGGCCGTTCCCGACGAGATCCTTTTCCGTCGAGCAGGCGCCCCGACGGTGTTGGCCGATTCGATCCGCAACGGGGACACCCAAGTGGCCCAGGTGCACGGCAGCGGGGTGACCTTCGCGCAGTTGTCCAATATCCCCGGGGTGCGCACCGCGCGCATCGTCGCGCCGCGCACCCTGCAGCTGACGCTGCGGGCCGGGCAGCCGACTCTCACCGACGCGAAGGTGCGACGCGGACTGCTGGGCTTGCTCGATGTCGGGCTACTGGCGGCGGTGGCGGCAGGCAATGAAAACTCCGTCACGCTGGCGGCGGCTCAGGTGCGCTCACCGTCGGACCCCGGGTACAAGCCCACCGCACCCGTCGCATTGACCCGGGACGCCTCGCTCGCGTTACTCAAGGAGGCCGGGTACGAGGCCGTGGAGAACCCGGTGGTGCCCCCGGCTCCCAATGCACCCGCCGGTCCGCCGCAGATCACCAAGGACGGGGACCCGTTGACCCTCGTCATCGGCGCGGCCTCCAACGATCCCACTTCGGTGGCCGTCGCCAACACCGCGGCCGACCAGCTGCGCAACGCGGGAGTGCGCGCGAGCGTGCTGGCCCTCGACCCGCCCACGCTGTACGGACAGGCGATCCCGGACGGCCGGGTAGATGCCATCGTCGGCTGGCACCAGGCCGGCGGAGACCTGGCCACCGCACTCGCCTCTCGGTATGGCTGCCCGGCGCTGCAAGCGGGGAGGCTGCCCGACACTCGCACCACGACGCCGCCACCGCCGCCGGCCAGTAATACACCCGCGCCGCCGTCGCGAGAGGATTCTGTTCGCGCCCCGAGCAATCTGACCGGGCTGTGTGATGAGGAATTGCAGGCCAGCATCGACGCCGCGCTGACGGGTCATGCCGATGTGGGCAAGGTCGTCGATCAGGCCGAGCCGCAATTATGGAAGATGGCAACGGTGCTGCCGATCATGCAGGACACCACCATCGCCGCGGCCGGTCCCAGCGTGCAGAACGTGGAGCTGGCCGGTGCGGTGCCGGTCGGGATTGTGGCCACGGCAGGAGAGTGGAAGAAGACCCGCCCATGACGACTCGACGACTCATGCTGGTGCACGCACACCCCGATGACGAATCTCTGACCACCGGGGGAACCATTGCGCGGTACGCCGCCGAAGGCGCCGATGTCCAGTTGGTGACCTGCACTCTCGGGGAGGAAGGCGAGGTGATCGGCGATCGTTGGGCGCAGCTGGCCGTTGACCAGGCCGATCAACTCGGCGGATACCGGATCGGAGAACTCTCCACGGCGCTAAGACATCTCGGTGTCGACGGGCCCACCTTTCTGGGCGGCGCCGGGCGCTGGCGTGACTCCGGCATGGCGGACACCACGCCGTTGCACCCACGGGCCTTCGCGGGCGCCGATCTGAACGAGGCGGTGGGCGCGCTGACCGCGCTGATCGACGAACACCGTCCCCATGTCGTCGTCACCTATGACCCGTTCGGCGGCTACGGACACCCCGATCACATCCAGGCCCACACGGTGACGACCGCGGCCGTGGAAAAAGCGAGCTGGCAGGTGGCCAAGCTGTACTGGACCGTCATCGCGACCAGTGCGCTGGAGACCGGCCTCGCATCGATCACCCAGCTGCCGCCGGGATGCCAGCCGGCGCCGCTGGATCTCATACCCACCTTCGCCGACGAAAAGATCAGTGCCGCCATCGACGTCTCGGGCCACCGCGAGGCCAAGGTCGCGGCGCTGCGCGCGCACGCTACCCAGCTGACGGTGTCCGACGACGGATCCTCGATGGCGCTGTCCAACCTGATCGCGTTGCCCATCGCGGACATCGAGCATTTCGTGCTGGTGCGGGGCGAGCCGGGCGTGGACACCGGGTGGGAATCAGATCTGTTCGCTGGGGTGGAGTTGTAAGCTCGATTCATGCCACCCGATCAAGACCTGGATCCCAACCAGCAGCACTGGCAAGACCGGCTGGACAACTTCCAATGGGTCGTCGGCTCGCTGGCAGCTCAGCTCGATTCGATCCCGATCTAGGCGCCCTGAACGTATTCGTGCGCGGGTTCGTCATGGCCGCGCTCATTTTTGATGGCGTCATCAGCGCGATTCTGGGCGCCGCTCTGCTCAACACACGCTTCGGCGGGGTCCTCGTTCCGCTCGGCCTGATCATCGCCGCCGTACTCAACGTGCTGCTGGTGTGGAGCGCCCTGCAGTGGGCGCCGACCCCGCGATGGGTTGGGGCATCCCTGTGGGCGTTCGTGGCAACAGCGATGGTGCTCTTATTCGGTGGCCCCGGCGGCGATGTTGTCTTCACCGGGTTTTGGCCCGTCCTGCTGATCGTGATCGGTGTGCTGCCCGCGGCGTATCTTTTGCGCCGCCGGATCGACTAGCCCCGGCCTATCCCAGGTACTCCGACTCCAGCACCAGATCCTTCACCAGAGTCTGATACTCCACGTGGGTCTCGTGCTCGATGGTCTGCCAGAGCTTGCCCTGCTGGTCCTTCATGTACGCGCGGTACTTCGGAGCGCCGGGGAAGCGGACGTTATCGGCGACGACGATCGTGCCCGGATGCAGCCAGCCCCGTTCCAGAAGCCGCTGCAGGTCATCGAGATAAATGTCCTTCCAATGGTCGATGAACACGAAATCCAGACATCCCTCGGTAAACCCGTAGTCCTTGGCCAAGGTGTCCAAGGTGACGCCGTCATCGGCCGTCCCGGTGAGACAGGTGGCCCGATCCGCCAGACCGGCGTGTGCCCAGACTCGGCGTGCCACGGAGGCGTTGGCGCCTGATTTCTCGATGGAGAAGAATTTGGCGCCCGGGGCCGCCCGCGCGATCCGTAGGCCGCTGTAGCCGCAATAGGCGCCCAGCTCCAGGGCGATCTTGGGGTTGGCGCGTTTGACGGCGGCATCGAGCAGCTGGCCCTTTTCGTCGCCGACGTTCATGAGAATCGACTGGTCGTACGCGAAGTTGTCGATCGCCTCGATGGCGGCGTCGATATCCCCGGCCGGGGCGGTCGCGACGACATGCTCGGCGGTGGCTTCCTCGCGACCATCGCCCATCTGACCGGTGCGCATGACGTTGAGGCCGCCGAACACCGCCCGCAGAAACGAATACCGCAGAAATGGGAGTTTCTGCTTGAGGGTTCTCGTAAGACTCACGGTGATCAGCCTAGCGATCCGGGGCGTTTCCGCAGGGTGGCCTCGTTGATGAACCCCCGAGTGGTCGGCTTTTCGGTACGGGCGGATGATCTGAGGGTGACCGACGGTTGTACAAACGTGCCCGACGACGTAACGCCGCTGCCGAACCCCGCGTTTCCCTCCCGGAAGGCGGCGTCATCTACCGCGCTGCGGCGGGTGTTGCGACGTGCGCGTGACGGCGTGACGTTGAACGTCGACGAGGCCGCGCTCGCGCTTACCGCCCGTGGGGACGACCTAGCCGATTTGATGGCCAGCGCCGCGCGGGTCCGTGATGCCGGTCTGGAGTCCGGCGGCCGTCTGGGCGCCGAGGGGCGTTTGCCGATCTCGTATTCACGCAAGGTGTTCATTCCGGTAACACATCTGTGCCGGGACAAGTGCCATTACTGCACCTTTGTGACGGTTCCCGGCAAGCTGCGTGCGCAGGGCCAGGGCATGTACATGGAGCCCGACGAGATCTTGGATGTGGCCCGCCGCGGTGCCGAATTGGGCTGCAAAGAGGCGTTGTTCACCCTGGGGGACCGACCCGAAGAGCGCTGGCCCGAAGCCAAACAGTGGCTGGACGAGCGTGGCTATGACACCACCCTGGACTATGTGCGCGCGATGGCGATCCGGGTTCTGGAGGAGACGGGTCTGCTGCCGCATCTGAACCCTGGGGTGATGAGCTGGGCCGAACTGGCCCGGCTCAAGCCGGTGGCGCCGTCGATGGGCATGATGCTGGAGACCACCTCGCGGCGACTCTTCGAGGACCGCGGCGAGGCCCACTACGGCAGCCCCGACAAAGACCCGGCCGTGCGGCTGCGCACACTGACGGACGCGGGTCGGTTGTCGATCCCGTTCACCACGGGCCTGTTGGTGGGCATCGGCGAGAATCTGACCGAGCGCGCCGAGACGATTCATGCGATCCGCAAGGTGCACAAGGAATTCGGCCACGTCCAGGAAGTGATCGTGCAGAACTTCCGGGCTAAGTCGGACACCGCCATGAAGTCGGCTCCGGACGCCGACATCGATGATTTTCTGGCGACGATCGCCGTGACCCGACTGGTGCTGGGGCCGAAGATGCGGGTACAGGCACCCCCAAATCTGGTATCCCGCAGCGAGTGCTTGGCGTTGATCGGTGCCGGAGTGGACGACTGGGGCGGCGTCTCGCCACTCACCCCAGACCACGTGAATCCCGAGCGGCCCTGGCCGGCGCTGGACGATTTGGCCTCGGTGACGGCAGAGGCCGGATACGACCTGGTGCAGCGCCTGACGGCGCAGCCGCAATATGTACAGGCCGGTGCCGCGTGGATCGACCCGCGGGTACGCGGGCATGTGGAGGCCTTGGCCAACCCGGAAACCGGTTACGCCCTGGATATTTCGCCCACGGGATTGCCGTGGCAGGAGCCCGACGAAACCTGGGAGTCGACGGGACGGGTGGACTTGCATGCCGCGATCGACTCCGAGGGGCGCAACACCGACACCCGCAGCGACCTGGCGAGCGCCTTCGGCGACTGGGAGTCCATCCGCGAGCACGTGCGTGAGCTGAATGCGCGTGCGCCGGAGAAGGTGGGCGCCGATGTGTTGGCGGCCTTACGCTCTGCCGAGCGTGATCCGGCAGGATGCACCGACGATGAATACCTTGCCCTCGCCACAGCCGAGGGGCCGGCGATGGATGCCCTTGCCGCGTTGGCTGATTCGATCCGCGCAGACGTGGTGGGCGACGACGTCACCTATGTGGTGAACCGGAATATCAACTTCACCAATATCTGCTACACCGGCTGCCGGTTCTGCGCGTTCGCGCAGCGCAAGGGTGACGCCGACGCGTTCTCACTGTCCGCGGAGGAGGTGGGCGACCGCGCCTGGGAGGCGTATGTCGCCGGGGCCACCGAGGTCTGCATGCAGGGCGGCATCGACCCGGAACTGCCCGTGACCGGGTATGCGGATCTGGTGCGTGCGGTGAAGAAGCGGGTGCCCAGCATGCATGTGCACGCCTTCAGCCCCATGGAAATCGTCAACGGTGCCTCCAAGGGCGGCCAGAGTGTGCGCGATTGGCTGACCGAGCTGCGTGCCGCGGGCTTGGACACCATTCCGGGTACCGCCGCGGAGATTCTCGATGACGAGATCCGCTGGGTGCTCACCAAGGGCAAGCTGCCCGCGTCCGAGTGGATCGATGTCATCAGCACCGCGCACGAGGTGGGACTGCGCTCCAGCTCGACCATGATGTACGGGCACGTCGACACCCCGAAGCATTGGGTGGCACACCTGCGTGTGCTCGCCGGAATTCAGGACCGCACAGGCGGATTCACCGAATTTGTGCCGCTGCCGTTCGTGCATCAGAGTGCCCCGCTATACCTGGCGGGCGCGGCACGTCCCGGGCCCACGAATCGGGACAACCGGGCGGTACACGCGCTGGCGCGCATCATGCTGCACGGGCGCATCGACAATATTCAGACCAGCTGGGTCAAGCTCGGCATCGAGGGCACCCGCGTCATGCTCCAAAGCGGTGCCAACGATCTCGGCGGCACGCTCATGGAAGAGACCATCTCGCGGATGGCCGGGTCCGAGCATGGCTCGGCCAAGACCATTGCCGAACTGGAAGAAATCGCCGACGGCATCGGGCGGCCGGCGGTGGAGCGCACCACCACGTACGCACGGAGGCCGTCCGCGGCGTAGCGGTTCTTGATTATGCCGAAGCCCTCAGCGCGTCTGCCCGAGTGAGGCAGTTGACATCGTGGCCATCGCGATCGAGTTTCGAGCTGTAGCCGGGTTGTCCGCGGTAAAGGGGTGCGGCGCCCGCCGCTCGTGCGGCCGCGCAATTGGGATATGCCTGCGCAAAGGGAGCGAGGGCGACGCCGATCGACGGGCCGCCGATGAACGCGGCGACGGTGAAAAACAGAACCTTGATCCGCAACTAAGCCTCCCCATGTGCAATGTGATCTTGATATTTACCGGATGCCGGGGTGTTCCGGAGACTGATTGGCCGAACATTCCACTGCGCCAGGTGGTTCCGGACTGGTAACGCCCGACCGAGACAGTGGTCGCGCCGCCAGAAGTGGTGCACAGACCGGCAACAAGTTGACGGTCTGTGTTCGCATCTGACTGATTGGGTCGCGGAGAGTTAACTCCATGGGTCGTTTTGGGCATCGTGATGTCCGTGATTGCCCGACTCGTAGCGACAAGCTTCATCGTTGCCATGCTTGGGTTCCTGGACACGGTCCCGGCCAGTGCCGAGCCCAGAGAGATGGCGCCGCAGATGTATTCGCGGACCACGCGTGACGGCTGGCGGCTACAGATCCGGCTGGATCATGAGCAGGTGAATCCGGTACCCAACCTGGCGGGAGCCACAAACTCACGCGAGGCCTTCATCACCTTGTCGGGGACTGCGACCGCCACCGGCGGCTCCAACCCGATCACCGACAGCCTCTTTGTCATCGGATATCAGCTCGGTTGCCAGTCGGATGTCTCCTCGGGGTTGCAGATCGGTGGATCGGCCGGTGTCGCGCCGTCGGTGAGCCTGGGCGTGGCTCCCAGCCCGTCGGTGGGAGTCGGCGGTAGCGCGGGAGTCAGTGGATTTGTGCAGACGGTGGTGCAGCCGGGTGTCATCGTCAATCTGCCGATGGGCAACATGGTGCTTTCCCATGGCGGGACCGGCGCGCTGGACCTGGACAACGTGCACGTGAAGGCCGATGCCTGCGGCGGCGATGTCACCATCCGCTCATTTGCCTCGTTGCGCGCGTCCACTGAGACCGGTCACACCGAGTTCGCGATCTATGGCGATCCGATCAAAATCTGATGAATAAATTCCTTTGTGCCACAGCAGTTTTGCTGAGCATGGCGGGCTGGGCGCCGGCAGCTGCCGCGGAGCCGGGCAATCCGGCCGCACCAATTCCGGTACCCGGTGGGACGCCCAACTATGCCGCGACCGCAGCCCAGCCGCCCTTTGGGCTGAGTCCGGCCCCTCCGCGTGGGGCGCGTATCTCGGCCGGTGTCGACTCCGGGTACACGGCCCGAATCGGCGCCGGTACGACCGCCGGACAACTGGAAGACCCTCGTGGCATAACCCAAGGAGTAGCGCCATGATACGAACATTGTGTGTGGCAACGGTCGTGATGGGCCTGGCAGTCGGGCTCGCGGTGCCGGCAACCGCCGCGCCGCCCCCGCCCAACCCGGCGCCCTATAACCCAGTCTTTTCCCCTGGGCAGGTGCCGGCGCTGCGCCCGTCGCGCGGAACCCAACTGCCGGTGTTGATGTCGGGGCCGTCACGTGGCCCTAGATTCTCTGCCGGGGTGGATGGGGTTCCGGTGCCCGGTGGCGTCAAACCC
Organism: Mycobacteroides abscessus ATCC 19977; assembly: GCF_000069185.1. NCBI lineage: Bacteria > Bacillati > Actinomycetota > Actinomycetes > Mycobacteriales > Mycobacteriaceae > Mycobacteroides > Mycobacteroides abscessus. The sequence goes on from NC_010397.1 coordinate 1,324,081, forward strand.
GGCGTCGGAACCGGGGATGGGACGTTGGAAAGCCCCACCGGAGCGCCGACGCCCTAACCGTCGTTGTCAGCTTCATTGACACATTGAGAGGCTGGGCGCACGCTAGTGCAATGAGTGAGCCGATCGTCTTCATCAATGTCTTCGAGCTTGCCGCGGACAAGGTCGACGCCTTCCTCGCAGGCTGGCGGAAACGCGCCGAATTCATGGCAGCGCAGCCGGGGTTCGTATCGTTCCGGATACACCGAGCAGTGGTTCCCGGCGCGCGCTTTCAGCTCGTGAATGTGGCGACCTGGGAGAGCATCGAGGCGCTGACCACGGCCACGGGCGACGACCGATTTCAGGCGATGATCCGTGACGCCGCGGCCGAATTCGATGCGATCGCCTATCCGGCGGTATACGAGGTCGCCCTCGAGGTGTAGGTGTGCTCGCCGAGCGTGAAGCTGCTGCGACAAATCCACTGATTTCCCACAGCAGCTTCACGCTCGCGACAGTGCTATAGCTTGGCGGCGAGCTCGGTGCCCTGCCGGATCGCGCGCTTGGCGTCGAGTTCGGCGGCCAGCGCCGCCCCGCCGATCACGTGGACGTTGACCCCGGCCTCTTTGAGCACGTCGTCCAGGTCGCGCACCGACTCCTGGCCCGCGCAGATCACCACATTGTCGACCTCGAGCACACGGGGATCCTTACGCTCCTCGCCGAAACTGATGTGCAGCCCGGCATCGTCGATCTTCTCGTAGTTGACCCCGGCCAGCTCGGTGACCTTCTTGGCCTTGAGGGAAGCACGGTGCACCCACCCCGTGGTCTTACCGAGCCCCTTGCCCAGCGAGCCCTTCTTGCGCTGACACAGATAGACCTCGCGAATTGCCGGGGCGGGAATGGGTTTCGTCAGTGACCCGCGCGCGTCGTGTTCTTCGGAAATGCCCCACTCGGCGCGCCATTCCTTGAGGTTCAGCGTGGGCGATTCATCAATCGTCAGGAACTCGGACACGTCGAAGCCGATGCCGCCCGCACCGACAACCGCAACCCGCTTACCCACGGGCTTGGCTTGCTTGATGACTTCCGGGTACGAGAGCACCATCGGGTGATCGATACCGGGGATGGCCGGCACCCTGGGCTTGACGCCGGTCGCCAGAATGACATTGTCGAACTTGCCGGCGATGAGTTCCTGGGCGTCTACCTTTTTGTTCAAAAGCACTGTGACGCCGTACTTCTTGAGCATGGTGGTGTAGTAGCGGATGGTCTCGTTGAACTCCTCTTTGCCGGGAATTCTGCGGGCCATATCGAATTGGCCGCCGATCTCGGCGTTGGCCTCGAACAGCACCACCTTGTGACCGCGTTGCGCCGCGGTGACGGCGGCCGACAGTCCTGCCGGACCGGCGCCCACCACAGCGATCTTCTTGGTGTGCCGGGTCGGCAGCAGCTTAAGCGTGGTCTCATGACCGGCCCGTGGGTTGAGCAGGCAGCTTGCCTTCTTGTTCACGAAGGAGTGATCGAGGCAGGCCTGGTTGCACGCGATGCAGGTGTTGATCTCGTCGGCGTGGTCGGCCGATGCCTTGTTCACCCAGTCTGGGTCGGCCAGTAGTGGCCTGGCCATCGAAATCAGCTGCACCTGACCGTCGTTCAGAATCTGCTCGGCGGACTGCGGCATGTTGATCCGGTTGGATGCCATCACGGGAATACGGACCTCTTGGGCGATCTTGTTGGAGAGGTCGACAAACGCGTTCTGCGGCACCGAGGTGACGATGGTGGGTACCCGCGCCTCGTGCCAGCCGATGCCGGTGTTGATGATGGTGGCGCCGGCCGCCTCGATTTCCTTGGCCAGGGCCACGATTTCATCCCAGGTCTGGCCATCGGGAACGTAATCTGCCATCGACAGTCGGTAGCAGATGATGAAGTCCGGTCCTACCGCCTTGCGCACGGCCTTGACCACCTCGACGGCCAGTCGTCGCCGGTTTTCCGGGTTACCGCCGAATTCGTCGGTGCGGTCATTGGTGTAAGGCGCGAGGAATTGATTGATGAAATAGCCTTCGCTGCCCATGATTTCGCAGCCGTCGTAGCCGGCCTTCTTGGCCATCTTGGCGCTGTGCGCCCAGTCGTCGATGGTCTGCCAGACACCCTTGGTGCTGATTTTGCGCGGCTTGAACGGGGTGATGGGTGACTTCTTGGCCGAGGCGCTCACCGAGAACGGGTGATAGCCGTAGCGGCCCGAGTGCAGCAGCTGCACGATGATCTTGCCGCCGTTCTTGTGCACGGCGTTGGTGACTATTCGATGCCGGTACGCCTCCAGGGAGGTGGTGAGCTTGCCGGCCAGCGGTTTGAGCCACGCTGTGCGATTGATGGCGTATCCGCCGGTGATGATCATGCCAACGCCGCCCTTGGCCCGCTCGGCGAAGTAGGCCGCCAGCGCCGGAGTGTCCCAGGGGAAGTCTTCGAGGCCGGCATGCATGGAGCCCATGACAACTCGGTTCTTCAGCGTCGTGAATCCGAGATCCAAGGGGGATAGCAGGGTTGGGTACGAATTACTCATCGATTTCACTTTCGTCAGTCCGGGCTGGGACATGTGAGCTGGACAAAGCTGACAGCATTTCGTCGCACCAATCGGTGAAGCCCTCCTCCATGCGGATGCCTCCGCGCAGGACGAGGTATTGGTGCAGTGCCGCCCCGGAGAGCTGGTCCGGAGCGGGAAACTGGCGTTTTTGCATGTGGAGGTAGCCCTCCAGGGCCGCAGCGTGGGCATTTCGCTGAGCGCGGATTTGTTCGATGACCACGTCGCTGTCCGCGTAGGTGGCGGCGCGGACCTTGAGGGCGAGGTCGCGCATGTCGGTGCCCTCGGAGCTGGCGATCCAGCGCGACAACTCGCGATAGCCGAGCTCGGCAACGGTGTAGACCTTCTTCGCAGGTCGCCCCTCTTGGTCGACGACCTGACAGTGCAGCCAGCTGTCGTCCTCCATGCGGCGCAGCGTGCGATAGATCTGCTGGTGAGTGGCGCTGTAGAAGTAGCCGATCGACCGGTCGAATCGGTTGGTCAACTCGTAGCCGGAGCCGCTTTGTTCGGCAAGAGATAGCAGTAGTGCGTGGGTGAGGGCCACACGAGCATGTTGGCACGAATCCCGCACCCTATGCAACTTGTTGCAGTGCAACTGTCTGCATATTGAGTCCAGTTAAGTGCTGGCCACGGTAACTGTAACTAGTAGAAACATATAGCTGCTCGGATCTCTTGGGGGGATTTTCTGGCCCGACCGCTCGCGGGCCCGTGGGTGGACGTCAAGGACAAGGGCTTGCGTCGAGGAGTGCCTCGGCGGACGCGTCTACGCGGGCATATGCGCCAGGTGCGTACACCTCGACGAGTGTGTGGATTGCAATGCGTGTGAACCGGTTTGCCCGGTGGGGCGATTTACTGCGAAGGCGATGCGCCCGAGAAATGGGCGGATGCGTACGGGTCAACGCGGACTTCTTCGTCGGGCTCGGCTCGCCATGCGGTGCGCGCCGGCTGGGCAGAATGATCGGGGCGTATCGCTTGTCGAGCAGCACCCATTCGAGAGCTGAGCGTGCCTGCTAGACGCCGAGCCAAGTTAAACGTTAAGCTAAGTACCTGTAACCGGTGGATACGGCTAGATTGACCTCGTTAGTTAGGACAGCCTGTGTCGCGAGGCACATCTGGGGACCGGGATACTGGCCGCAACGCATGTACTGGACAGGAAATAGCCCAGAAAATATCGAGGAGACCTTCGTGACCTACACGATCGCGGAACCGTGCGTCGACGTTATGGACAAGGCATGTATTGAAGAGTGCCCCGTCGACTGCATCTACGAGGGCGGGCGGATGCTCTATATCCATCCCGACGAGTGCGTGGACTGCGGTGCTTGCGAACCGGTGTGCCCGGTCGAGGCCATCTTCTACGAGGACGACGTGCCGGACCAGTGGACCGGCTACATCCAGTCCAACGCCGACTTCTTCGTAGACCTGGGGTCGCCCGGCGGCGCCGCGAAGGTGGGCAAGACCGATTACGACCCGCCGTCGGTCAAGGAGCTTCCGCCCATGGGTGAGGGACACTGAGCTCGCTCGTGCATTCCAGAGTGTCGGCGTCGCTCCCTGAATTTCCGTGGGACACGATCGCCGACGCCAAGGCGGCGGCTGCGGCACATCCCGACGGTATCGTCGACCTCTCGGTCGGCACCCCTGTCGATAGCGTCGCCCCCGTCATACGTGATGCGTTGGCGGCGGCCAGTGACCTGCCCGGGTATCCGGCGACCGCCGGTACGCCCGCACTGCGACAGGCCATCCGTGATGCGGTGACGCGCAGATACGGCGTTGTCCCACTGGCGGACAATGCTGTGTTGCCGGTGATCGGCACCAAGGAACTCATCGCCTGGCTGCCGACCCTGCTGGGGCTGGGCGCCGACGACCTGATCGTCATCCCCGAATTGGCCTATCCCACCTATGAAGTGGGAGCGCGGCTGGCGCAGGTGCCCACGGTTCGGGCGGACTCCCTGACACAACTGGGCCCGCAGCGCCCCACCCTCATCTATCTCAACTCGCCAAGCAACCCGACCGGTGCGGTGCTTCCTGTCGAACACCTGCGCAAGGTGGTCGAGTGGGCGCGCGAGCGCGGCGCTCTCGTGGTGTCCGACGAGTGCTATCTCGGTCTCGGGTGGGATGCCGAGCCGGTGTCAATTCTCGATCCCAGGGTCTGCGACGGCGAGACCGCAGGGCTGTTAGCGGTGCATTCGCTGTCCAAGACCTCGTCGCTCGCCGGATACCGTGCCGGATTTGTACTGGGCGACGGCTCGGTGGTCGGCGAGCTGCTCGCGGTGCGTAAGCACGCCGGGATGATGGTGCCCGGGCCGGTGCAGGCCGCGATGACGGCCGCGCTGAGCGAGGATGAACACCAGCGGGAGCAGCGCGCCCGCTATGAGCACCGTCGCGACAGGCTGTCGAAGGCTTTGACTGACAACGGCTTCCGTATCGATCATTCCGAGGCAGGTCTGTATCTGTGGGCCACCAGGGGCGATTCCTGCGATGATGCGTTGGCGTATCTGGCGCGGCGGGGAATTCTGGTGGCGCCCGGCCGGTTCTATGGGCCCCGCGGTAGAGAGCATGTGCGCGTGGCGCTCACCGCGACCGATGAACGCATCGATGCCGCAGCGCATCGCCTGACTGCCAGCTGATCCACAGCATCACTGAGTACCTTCAGTGCGTGCTGACGACCACCGCGCCCGAAGCTGCCCCCCGTTCTGCCTCTCGTGAGCGAATCACTCTCTGTGCCTTACTGGTTGGTACGGCAACCGTCTACCTGTGGAACCTGTCGGCGAATGGATGGGCCAACCAGTTCTACGCCGCGGCCGTGCAGGCCGGGTCGGTGTCGTGGAAGGCATTCGTCTTCGGCTCGTCGGACGCGGCCAATTCCATCACCGTCGACAAGCCGCCGCTGTTTCTGTGGCCGATGGAACTGAGTGTCCGGCTGTTCGGCTTCAGCCCATGGTCGATGCTGGTACCGCAAGCGGTCATCGGAGTAGCGGCGGTGGCCTTGCTGTGGTGGGCCGTTCGTCGTAATGCCGGGCCGACGGCCGCACTCATCGCGGGGCTCGTGCTCGCGCTCGTTCCCATTTACGCGTCCATGTGCCGATACAACAATCCGGAACCCATGATGCTGCTGCTCATGGTTGCCTCGGTGTGGGCGGTGCTTGAGGCCGTGCGGGACGGGCGGACCCGGTGGCTGGTGCTCTCGGGTGCCTGCGTGGGGCTGGGTTTTCTCACCAAACAGCTCGAGGCATTGATCGCGGTTCCCGCGCTCGCGGCGACGTATCTGTGGTGTGGTCCGCCGCCGCTCTCGGTGCGTACGCGTCAGTTGGGCGTCGCCGCCGTCGCAGCGGTTCTCGGCGGTGGTTGGTGGGTGGCGCTGGCCGAGCTATGGCCGGCGTCCTCGCGGCCTTGGATCGGTGGTTCCCCTTCGAACTCGTTTCTGGAGTTGACGTTCGGCTACAACGGTCTGGATCGGATCACCGGCAAGCATGCGGGCCACAGCCCCATGTCGGCTCTGGCACAGGACAATCCACTGGCTTCTCAGCAGGGATTCGGACGCATGTTCAGTGCGGTCATCGGCGGCCAGATCAGCTGGCTGTTGGCTGCGGCGCTGGTACTCACCGTCGTCATGGTGGTGTTGCTGCGCAAGGCGCCGCGGATCGATCCGGAACGTGCGTGCGCGGTCGCCTTCGGTGGCTGGTTGGTGGTCGTGTGGCTGCTTTTCGATTTCATGACCGGTAAGGGCGGGATGTTCAGCCCGTACTACACCGTGGCGCTGGCCCCCGCCATCGCCGCCCAAATTGGCCTGGGCACGGCCATGGTGTGGCGCCACCGTGAGACACGTTGGGCGCGATGGCTTTGTGCGGCGCTGGTGTTCGGGACGGGGACGTGGGCGGTGGTGGTGCTGGCCCGCGAGCCGGAATTCGTGCCGTGGTTGCGGTGGGTGATTGCCGCGTCCGCCGTGCTTGCCGCCGCGATCTGGGTCAGTGGCCGGTGCCGCGAGGTCGGTGCGGCGACGACGGCGGTGGCCGTACTGGCGGGCCCGGTCGCGTTCTGCGTGGACACCACCGGTCACGGCACCCACGGAGGACTACCGCTGGCGGGACCGACCGCGGCGCATGCCGACTTTGTCCGGGCAATGAGGCAAGCCGCCAAAGAGGCTGGCGAGCAAAAAGAATCAAAGGCGACACCGGCGCTGGCCGCGATCTTGATGGACGCGCCCAAGGATGACGACCGGACACAGGAGAAGAAGCCCGCCCCGGACCTCACGGAGTATCTCGAACACGATGCCGGCCGGTTCACCTGGATGGCGGCGGCGGTGCGGTCCAATACCGCCGCGCCCTATCAACTGACATCCCATCGCCCTGTCCTGCCAGTCGGCGGCTTCACCGGCCGCGACCCATTCCCCGCGTTGGCCCAGTTCCAGGACTACGTCGCGCGGCACCAGATTCATTTCTTCGTCGTAGAACGTTTGGCGGCACCGCCCGAAGGGGGCGACCGGCCAGAAGTGTCCACCGCTATCACCGAATGGGTGGAGCGAACCTTCACGCCGCGCGGGTTCCATGGTGTCGCGGTGTTCGACCTGACCAGCCCGGCACCTGTTCCGGCCGAGCTGACGGCTACGGTGCCCAGCGATCCCTAGTGATCGATACCTCACCTACCACACGTAACGTCCAGCCGGATTTTGCCGCTACCTGAGGTTTCCTTGCGTGTTCGCGCGCAATCTCCGTCAATCCTCGACACCCGTGGGTGAACAGGACGATGCTTGGTACATGGATGCCATCACCACCGTGCCGGCTCCCAGCAATGAGCCGGTGCTCACGTACGCACCGAACACTCCCGAACGTGACCGATTGACGACGGCACTGGGCGAACTGACCGCCTCACCCATCGACCTGCCGCACGTGATCGGCGGTGCCCGGCGGATGAGTGACGGTGAACGTATCGACGTAGTGCAGCCGCATAACCACCGCTCGGTGCTGGGTACCGTCACCAATGCCGGTCATCGGGAGGCTCACGATGCGGTGGAGGCGGCCATTGCCGCCAAGAATTATTGGGCGACATTGCCTTTCGATGACAGGGCGGCTGTGTTTCTGCGGGCGGCGGACCTGCTGTCCGGTCCGTGGCGTGCCATCCTCAACGCCGCCACCATGCTCGGGCAATCCAAGACCGCGTATCAGGCCGAGATCGACTCGGCGTGCGAGCTGGCCGACTTCTGGCGGTTCAATGTGCAGTTCGCGCGGCAGATCCTCGCCGAGCAGCCCAACAGTGGCGGCGGTGCGTGGAACAGGCTGGAGTATCGCCCGCTGGAGGGCTTCGTCTACGCGATCACACCTTTCAACTTCACCGCGATCGCCGGAAACCTACCCACGGCCCCAGCGCTTTTGGGAAACACAGTGGTGTGGAAGCCCTCGGTCACGCAGGCCTTTGCCGCGCACTTCACCCTGGAACTCCTCGAGGCGGCCGGACTACCGCCCGGTGTGATCAATCTGCTGAACGGGGATGGCATCGCGGTATCCGATGTGGCACTGGCTGATCCGCGGCTGGCGGGTATCCACTTCACCGGCTCCACCCGCACGTTTCAGCATCTGTGGCGCCAAGTGGGTACCAATATCGACAGGTACAACACCTACCCGCGGCTCGTCGGTGAGACCGGTGGCAAGGATTTCGTCGTCGCGCATGCGTCGGCGCGTCCAGAGATATTGCGCACCGCCCTCATACGCGGTGCCTTCGACTACCAGGGCCAGAAATGCTCCGCTGCCTCCCGGGCCTTCGTGCCGCGGTCTGTGTGGGATCAGATGGGCGATGAATTCCTGGATGCCACCTCTGGCCTGAGCTACGGCGACGTAACCGACCTGTCCAACTTCGGCGGGGCCGTGATCGACGAGAAGTCGTTCGCACGGAATGCTGCCGCCATCGACCGCGCCAAGAGTGCCGGCGTCACCATCGCCGCGGGCGGTGAATACGACGACAGTCAAGGCTATTTCGTTCGTCCCACGGTGCTGCTCTCGGACGACCCCACGGACGAGGCGTTCTCCACCGAGTACTTTGGCCCGATCCTGGCCGTGCACGTCTATCCCGACGATGACTATGGACGCATTCTCGATGTCGTCGATACCGGTTCGCCCTACGGACTAACCGGTGCGGTGATCGCCGATGATCGCGCGGCGATACGGCAGGCCAGTGACCGGCTGCGCTATGCCGCCGGAAACTTCTATGTCAACGACAAGCCGACCGGCGCGGTCGTCGGTCAACAGCCCTTCGGTGGCGGGCGCGCGTCGGGAACCGATGATAAGGCCGGATCTCCGCTGAATCTGCAGCGTTGGCTATTGCCCCGGTCGATCAAGGAAACATTCAACGCCCCAACGGAATATCAATACCCGCATATGGAGCGTGAGGATGGCTGAATGGTTCGGGAAAACTGCCAGACCTGCCATCCTGGCGGCCAGCAGATCGGCCCGGCTGCGGCACGCCGCCGAACGCATGCCGCTGACCCGACAGGTAGTACGCCGCTTCGTCCCCGGTGAATCTCAGGACGACGTACTCGGTGCCAGCACCGGGCTGCTTGATTCGGGCCGGTTCATCTCCATTGACTATCTCGGTGAGGACACCACCGACAGCGAGCAGGCCACCCGCACGGTGTCGGCGTACCTCTCGCTGCTGGATGCGTTGGCACAGCGCAGCGATGCCGTGCACACCGGCGTGCGCCCGCTGGAGATCTCGCTCAAGCTGTCCGCGCTGGGACAGGCGTTGCCGCGCGACGGGGAGCGCATCGCTCTGGAGAATGCACAGCTGTTGTGCGCCAAGGCGGATCAAGCTGGAGTGTGGGTGACGGCCGATGCCGAGGATCACACCACCACGGACTCGACGCTGAACATTGTGCGTGAATTGCGGGCCGACTTCCCCGGGCTGGGCACCGTGCTGCAGGCATATCTGAAACGTACCTACGCTGACTGCGTTGACTTGTCGGGTAAGGGCTCACGTATTCGGCTGTGCAAAGGCGCCTATGACGAGCCGGCGGCTGTTGCGCATCGAGACCCCGAGGACGTCGATGTCGCCTATCTGCGCTGTCTGCGCGTACTGATGGAGGGTGACGGGTATCCCATGGTGGCCTCGCACGATCCCGCCATCATCGAGGCGGCGGGCCTGATGGCACGTGAGACGGGCAGAGGTCCCGGCGATTACGAGTATCAGATGCTGTACGGAATCCGAGAGGCCGAGCAGCGTCGGCTGGCCGGTGTGGGGCACCACATGCGGGTCTATGTGCCGTTCGGTGAACAGTGGTACGGATACTTCGTGCGTCGTATCGCCGAGCGCCCCGCCAACATGACGTTCTTCCTTCGCGCACTCGTTTCCGGAGGCTAGCTCTAGGCTGGCTTCATGCTGCTTACGTCGCTTCACCCCAAGTCGCCTGATCTAGCGGACGCGGTCCGTATCGGTGAGGACAGCTGGGGGCGCGGTGACCTCGTGGGTGCTGCGACGGCCGCCGCCGAGCGCATCGGCGGGGCTTCAGGACCGATCGCGGTGCTCGCCCGCCCCAGCATCGACACGGTTCTGGCGGTGGTCGCCGGACTCATCGCGGGCGTGCCGATCGTCCCGGTACCCGCAGACGTCGGGATTGCCGAACGACGCCACATTCTGGCCGACAGCGCCGCGGTGGCCTGGCTGGGTGAATCCCCGGACGAGTCAGAGGGATTGCCCCACGTGCCGGTGCGCCGGCACGCACGCTCATGGCATCAATATTCCGAACCGAATCCCGAGTCGACTGCGCTCATCGTGTATACCTCGGGAACCACCGGTGCACCGAAGGGCGTGCGACTGAGCCGGCGTGCGCTCGCTGCCAGCCTCGACGGTCTTGCGGACGCGTGGGAATGGACTGCCGACGACGTGCTGGTGCATGGTCTTCCGCTATTTCACGTGCACGGGCTGGTGCTCGGCCTGCTGGGTTCATTGCGAGTGGGTAATCGGTTCGTGCATACCGTCAAGCCCACACCAGAGGCCTACGCGGCGGCACGAGGCAGCCTGTACTTCGGCGTGCCGACGGTATGGTTGCGGGTGGCCGGCGATGAATCCTGTGCGCGCGCACTGTCTACCGCGCGCCTGCTGGTATCCGGCAGTGCGCCACTGCCGGTGCCTGTGTTCGACGAGCTATGCCGACTTACCGGGCATGCGCCCATCGAGCGCTATGGGGCCACCGAAACCGTCATCACACTTTCCACCCGTGCCGATGGAGAACGGCGCGCCGGCTGGGTTGGCCACCCGCTGACCGGTGTCCGGACCCGTCTGCTGGCAGAGAATGGGTCTCCGGCCGCCCACGACGGGGAAACCGTGGGCCAGCTGCAGATTCAGGGCCCCACATTATTCAGTGGCTATCACAACCTGCCCGAGAAGACGGCCGAGGTACTCACGGAGGATGGCTGGTACCGCACCGGTGATGTCGCCGTCATCGATGCCGGGGGAATGCACCGCATCGTCGGCCGCGAATCGGTCGACCTCATCAAGTCCGGCGGCTACCGAATCGGCGCCGGTGAAATCGAGACCGTGCTGCTAGGGCATCCAGGCATCGTGGAAGTTGCGGTGGTGGGGGTCCCCGATGACGACCTGGGACAACGGATCGTCGCCTACGTTGTCGGTGATGTGGCAGAAGATGACGTGATCGGCTTCGTGGCGCAGCAGCTTTCGGTGCACAAGCGTCCCCGTGAGGTTCGGCGGGTCGACGCGTTACCCCGGAACGCGATGGGCAAGGTCCTCAAGAAGGAGTTGATCACATGAAGGTGGCCGCAGAGGTCGTCGACCAGATCGACTGGCACTGGACGTCTCAGCTGCGGCCCCGGTTCGATGGTCTGACCGATGATGAGTATTTCTGGGAACCTGTGCGCGGCTGTTGGAGCCTGCGGCCGCGTGGCACCGCGACCACGCCACTGCAGGGCGGTTCGGGCGACTATGTGATCGAATTCGCCGCTCCGCCTCCCGAACCCGCGCCGGTCACGACGATCGGCTGGCGGCTCGGCCACATCATCGTCGGCGTGCTCGGGGCACGTATCGCGAGTCATTTCGGCGGACCGCCCGTCGATTACATGAGCTACGACTACCCGGTCACCGCCGCCGATGCGCTGGGGCGTCTTGACTCCATGTACACGGCATGGCGCGATGGTGTGCTGAGTAAGGACGAGGCCGCACTGGCCGCGCCGGTCGGTCCGGCGGAGGGGCCCTGGGCCGAGAAACCATTCCTGACACTGGCGCTGCATATCAATCGGGAACTGCTGCACCACGGGGCGGAGATCGCGCTCCTACGCGATCTGTACGCCTGGCGGTAGAACTTACCTGCGGGTGAGGGCCTTATTGATCCCCGCGGCGATCACGGTCATCGCGCGCAACGTCGGGTGGAAGGCCATGGGCCCGTAATTCAGCGGGGTCGCCGGGAACGTGTAGCCGTAGACCCAGGGGTCCGCGGAACAAATATCGTGCCCACGAGTCAGATCGGATGCCGATACGAAGAGAGCCCCCGTCGCCTGTGCTGCCTCTTTCGTCTTGGCCGCAAGCGTTTTCGCCAGGAACCGGGCACGGTCGAATTGGGCGCTGGTGATGGGTAGCTTGTCCGGGCAGTATCCCGCGTCTGGCAGCACCGTCATGTAATCGACAAAGACGACGGTGGCATGCGGCGCACGCCGGTGCGCTTCCCGGCCAATCTGTTGCAGGCTCGCACCCACTTGTGTTGCCGCCGTGTCGACCTCATCGTCGGGCCGGATGGTGCAGACGCTCAGCCGCCATGAGAAGGACAAGGCGCCGGGATCTTTCGCGCATGCCCAGGCGACGAGATTGGGCAGATAGTAGATATCGTTTCCACCCGCGGTGATGGTGACAAGTTTGGTGGTGTCGACGACCGCGTCGAGCTGCGGTGGCTGAAAGTGCTGCCCTCCGTGCAAGACATTCTGGGCAGTGGCCCCGGAGCAGGTGACATCGGTGAGGCCCAGGTGGCGCAATCTGGCCAGCTGGTGCGGATAGTTGTTGTCCGAGCGAATACAAAGAATGGGGCTCGTCGGGTCGCGGTCGGGTACGCCGGGACCCGCACCGAACGAACTGCCCAGTGCCACATATTCGTGATTACCCGCCGGGGCACGCTTTCCCTGATACGCGATCAGTGCCGTCGCCGTGCCGACCACCATGAGAACCGCCATCACCAACGCGCCGAGCACTTTCAGTGACAGCAGTGCGCCCCGTGCCAGCCGCGATCGCTGCGCCACGGTGTTCGAAGGCGAGTCGGCCTCTTCCGGCGGCGGGGACATCGAGTACTAGTTGGCGTGCAGCGCCGCGTTCAACTCGAACGCGCCGCCGTCGCGCGATACCACCTCAACCGCGCCGGTCTGCGAATTACGCCGGAACAGCAGGTTATTGGCGCCAGACAGCTCCAATGCCTTGATGGTCTTACCGTCCGGTGTAGCGACCTTGGTTCCCGCCGTGACATACAGCCCGGCCTCGATGATGCAGTCATCGCCCAGGCTGATGCCCAGACCGGAGTTGGCGCCCAGCAGCGAGCGCTGACCGACCGAGATCACCTGGCTGCCGCCGCCGGACAGGGTGCCCATGATCGATGCGCCGCCGCCGATATCGGAGCCGTCGCCCACCACAACGCCGGCCGAGATACGGCCCTCCACCATCGACGCGCCCAGCGTGCCGGCGTTGAAGTTCACGAAACCCTCGTGCATCACGGTCGTGCCGGGCGCCAGGTGCGCGCCCAGGCGTACGCGGTCGGCGTCGGCGATACGCACGCCGGTGGGCACCACGTAGTCGACCATGCGGGGGAATTTATCGATGCCGAACACCGTGACCGAGCTATGCGCGCCGGCGCGCGCCTTAAGCCTTGCGCGCACCGCCTCGAATCCCTCGACCGCGCAGGGGCCGAAGTTCGTCCAGACCACATTGGTGAGCACGCCGAACAGTCCGTCCACGCTGGCGCCGTGTGGCTGGATCAGACGGTGCGAGAGCAGATGCAAGCGCAGGTAAGCGTCGTAGGCATCGACGGGCTTGTCTTCCAGCGAGCCAATCGTGGTGCGTACCAACACCTTCTCGACGCCACGATCGGGGTCTGAGCCAGCCAGCCCGGACAACTCCGCGGGCGCGTCGGGCTCGAAGACCCGTTCGGTGCCGGGGGTGCCGGGGGTGTCGGTCAATTCGGGGGCCGGGAACCAGGTATCCAGAACCGATCCGTCCGCCGCGATGGTCGCCAGGCCAAGTGCTACTGCTCCGCTCACGGTGTACACGCTAGCCTGAACCGGTGGCGCTTGAACTCGCTGGTGACCCGATCGCCCTGACGGCTGCCCTGGTAGACATCCCCAGTGAGTCCCGTCACGAGGCCCAGATCGCCGATGCGGTCGAGGTGGCGCTGCGGGAACAGACCAGTGGTTTCGAGGTCATCCGTAACGGCAACGCGGTGCTGGCCCGTACGAATAACGGGCTCGGTACCCGGGTCATGCTGGCCGGGCACCTGGATACCGTGCCCGCCGCCGATAACGTGCCCAGCAGGCACGAGGGAGAGATCCTGCACGGCTGCGGCACCGTCGACATGAAATCCGGGGACGCCGTATTCCTGCATCTGGCCGCCACCGTGACACCCCGGGTGGACCTTACGCTGGTGTTCTACGACTGCGAGGAGATCGAGTCCTCGGCCAACGGGCTGGGCCGCATCGAACGCGAACTGCCCGACTGGCTCGACGCAGACCTGGCCATCCTGGGCGAGCCGACCGCCGGACTCATCGAAGCGGGCTGTCAGGGCACCCTGCGGGTCGTCATCCGGACCAGGGGCACCCGCGCGCACTCGGCGAGATCCTGGCTGGGGGACAACGCCATTCACAAACTGGCCGCTGTACTGGACAGGCTGGCCGCTTACCGGGCGCGCATCGTCGATATCGATGGCTGTCAGTATCGGGAAGGATTATCCGCGGTACGGATCGATGGCGGAGTCGCCGGGAACGTGATTCCCGATGAGGCGGCGGTCACTGTGAATTTCCGGTTCGCTCCCGATCGCAGCCCCGAGCAGGCGCTCGTGCACGTGCATGAGGTATTCGACGGGCTCGATGTCCAGATCGAACTCACCGACTCGGCCGCCGGAGCGCTGCCCGGCCTGGACCGCCCCGCCGCCGCCGAATTGGTCGGTGCGGCAGGGGGAGTGGTGCGGGCGAAGTATGGCTGGACCGACGTGTCCCGGTTCGCGGCGCGCGGTATCGCCGCGGTCAACTACGGGCCCGGCGATCCCAACTTGGCACATACCCGCGGCGAACACGTTCCCGTCCAGCAGATCACCGCCGTCACCGAGGTACTTCGGCGTTATCTCACCGTGTGACGGGTGCGGCGTACGTTCCGGGTGTCTGACCGAGCGTGCGTCGATACACGTCGATGAATGCGCTCGGTGTGGCCCAACCGCATTGATGCGCCACGTAGGTCACCGGACGATCCTCGGCGAGTAGCCGCAACGCGTGATGGAGGCGGATCTGGGTACGCCACTGCGGATACGTCATGCCCATATCGGTACGGAACAACCTGGTCAGCGTGCGCTCGCTGGCCCCCACCCGCCGCCCGAGGTCGGCCACCGTCCACACCTGGGTCAGATCTTCCTCCACCAGTGCGCACGCCTCGGCCAAGCGCTCATCGTGGGGGGTGGGCAGCCTGAGGGCCTGTTCGGGGCTGTGCCGGAGTTGGTCGATGAGCACGACGCGCAACCGGGCGACTTCCTCCTCGGGCAGATCACCAGGGTCAGAACACGTGATGATGAGTTCGCGCAGCAGAGGTGACACCGCGATGACGGTCGGGCTGGCCAGCTCCACCGGGTAGACACCGGGATCGAAAGCCACCGAATGAAACTGGGTGGGGCCATAGAAGCGGTGCTCGTGACCGGCACCGGACGGTATCCACAACGCGCGGTTCGGGGGTGCGATCCAGGTTCCTTCATCGGTGGTGACTGCCAGAACGCCGCTGGCCGGATACACGATTTGGTGTTCCTGATGCCAATGGCGGTTGATGCGATGACCACCGGCCACCGACATCACCCCGGTGAGGTGGCGGTTAATCAACACAAGATGGCATTTTATCGGAGGCTTACGGCTCGGCAAACCCATAATCTCGTCCCTCGTGACCGATTTGGCGAACGATGAACAGCTGACCGTGCGGCATGACCGGCGGATTACGCCAACACCCGTGTCGGCGTGGAATCGCATGCGGTACTGGGTGATCGCGCATGCTGTCGACGACTTCTACCAGGGCCTGGTGCCCGCGGCCATCCCGTTCTTCGTGCTAGAGCGTCACTACAGCTATGCGGCAGCATCGGGTCTGGCGCTCGCCGCGACGCTGGGAAGCGCGCTGCCCCAGCCGCTGCTCGGTCTCATCGCCGATCGCTGGCGACTGCTGTGGATGGCGCCGGCGGGCCTGGCCGCGGCCGGAATAGGCGCCGGCCTCGCCGGACTGGTACCCGGCTACTGGTTGGTCTGGACGATGCTGCTCGTCTCCGGACTGGGGGTGGCGGCCTTCCATCCCGCTGCGGGGCGCGACGCCCGCCGCGACGCGGGTGACAGCGCCACCGCGATGAGCCTGTTCGCCGCGGGCGGCAGCGTCGGTTTCTTTCTGGCGCCGGCGCTGGTGACACCCGCGCTGGTGTCTGCGGGCCTGGGCGCCACGGCCTGGTTCATCCCGCCCGCCGTCATCATGGGATTCGTACTCTGGCGCTATCAACTTCGCCAGGGTTCGGCGAATTCGGTGGACCGGCAGCTGACGGGCAATGATCGTTGGGGCGCATTCTCGATTTTGGTCGCCGTAGAGGTGGTGCGCTCGGCCGTCTACTTCGGCATGAACACCTTCATCGCGCTATACCTGATCGATCACCTTGATGTTTCCGCGGCGGTGGGCGGTGTGGGGCTGGCGATGTTCCTGGGCGGCGGTGTGATCGGCACACTGCTGGGCGGCCGCATCAGCGACCGCCTCGGCATGATCGCCACCATCCGAGTGGGCAGTATCGTCGCGATCCCCGCGTTCGTCGCGCTGCGGATATGCCCGCAGCCGTGGATCGCGCTGGCGCTGGCCGCCGTCGTCGGCATAACCGTCAACATCCCGTTCGCCGTGCTGGTGAAACTGGGCCAGGACTATCTGCCGACACGTCCCGGCACAGCCGCGGGCGTCACGCTGGGCCTAGCGGTCAGCATCGGCGGATTCTTCGTTCCGCTGCTGGGCGTACTTGCCGATCACCACGGGCCGCAGGCGGTGCTGACGACCCTTTGCGTCGCGCCGATTCTGGCGATAGTGCTGGCCTTCTTGCTGCCGCACCCGGAGCGGGAATAGCGAACCGACGGCGGCGGGTTGGCCGAGACGTGAAACTTGGCGTGGCCATCGGCCGACCCCTCAGCGTGCAGAACTCCACAAACCTCGTCGACACATTCATTGCGCACGCGCGCAGGGTGGCCGAGGCCGGTGTTCGCACACTCTGGCTGGGGCAGATGTACCACTACGACTCGATCACCATGGCCGCCGTTGTGGGGCAGACGGTTCCCGACGTGACGGTGGGGGTATCGGTCATTCCGATCAATCCACGCCACCCCATCGAGGTGTCGGCGGCCGCGCAAACCGCGCAGGCCGCCACGCACGGCAGATTCCAGTTGGGATTGGGGCTCGGCGCACCTGTGATCGAAGGCCCGAGCTACGGCTTGCATGTGGACAAACCGATCCGGCGCCTGCGTGAATACCTGATCACCCTGCGGCAGCTGCTGGACGCCGGAACCGCGGACTTTCACGGCCAAACCCTCACCGTCGCACCACAGTTCACGACCTCACAGCCGGGCGGTGAGAACATCCCGGTATTGGTCGCGGCCATGGCGCCGCAGGCCCTGCGCGCGACCGGCGAACTGGCGGACGGCACCATCCCGCTGCATGCCGGCCCCCGCGCGCTCGGTCAGGAGGTCGTGCCCGTTATCAGCGCCGCTGCCGAGCGGGCCGGACGGCCACGGCCCCGCGTTATCGCCGGTGTCGCCGTCGTCGTCACCTCGGAACCGGAACGCGTGCGGGCGCTGGCCATCGAAGACATGGCCTTCTACGAAAATATCCCGTCCTACCGGAAAGTGCTTGACGCCGAGGGTGTTCAGCACACCGGCGAGCTGGCGATCATCGGCGATGAGCAGCACGTGGCCACCGAACTGCAACGGTACTTCGACGCCGGGGCCACCGAAGTGTTCGCCAGCCATACCGAGTTGGGCGGCCCGCAGGACGAAGCTCGCACGCTGGCGCTGCTGGGCGAGCTGTCCCGCGGGAATTGAGTTGCCGGCGGCCCCTAGGCTGGCTAGGTGCCCGATCAACCCCAAACCCAACTCCACGGACCGGTTCGGCTGCGCCGCGACCGGTGTGAGATAACCACCGCCGACCAGCGCCTGCTGGACAGCCACGAATCCGGAGCGTGGACACACACTGATCAATGGCGGGTGTTGCGCATTCAGAGCGAATTCGTGGAGGGATTCGACGCGCTGGCGCAAACACCTAAGGCGGTAACGGTTTTCGGTTCGGCAAGGACAAAGCCGGATTCACCTGAATACCGGCTGGGGCGGGATCTGGGCACCGCGCTGGTGAATGCCGGCTACGCCGTCATCACCGGGGGTGGCCCTGGCGCCATGGAGGCCGCCAACCGGGGCGCCAGTGAATCGGGTGGCTACTCGGTGGGGCTGGGCATCGAGCTGCCGTTCGAGCAGGGCCTCAACGAATGGGTGGACCTAGGCATCAACTTCCGTTACTTCTTCGTTCGCAAGACGATGTTCGTCAAATACGCGCAGGCCTTTGTCTGTTTGCCCGGCGGATTCGGCACCCTCGACGAACTTTTCGAGGCGCTGACCCTGGTGCAGACGCGCAAGGTGACACGGTTTCCGATCATCCTGCTCGGCACCGAGTACTGGTCGGGCCTGCTCGATTGGATCCGCGGCACCATGTTGCCCGCAGGCAAGGTCGGGGAGCAGGACATTGCGCTGCTCTCGATCACTGACAGTGTCGACGAGGCCGTCGACATCATTCTGGCGTCCGCCGTGAACGGGAATGGGAACCACCGATGAATCAGCCCCTGTCGGTCTGTGTGTACTGCGCCTCGGGTCCACGTCACCCCGAGCTCTTGGATCTGGCGACCCGTCTGGGTACCGCCATCGCCGAACGGGGCTGGACCCTGGTGTCCGGGGGCGGGAATGTGTCGGCGATGGGCGCTGTCGCCCACGCGGCACGGGCCGCAGGCGGGCGCACCATCGGCGTCATTCCGAAGACGCTTGTGCACCGTGAGGTCGCCGACACCGACGCCGACGAGCTAGTGGTCACCACCACCATGCGCGAACGCAAGCAGATCATGGAGGATCGATCCGACGCCTTCATCACGCTGCCCGGCGGAATCGGCACTCTCGAGGAGGTCTTCGAGACCTGGACCGCCGGTTACCTGGGATTACATGACAAGCCGGTGGTGCTGCTGGACCCCGACGGTCACTACACGGGCCTGCTGCGCTGGCTCGATGAACTTCAGGACAAGGGGTACGTGGCGGCACCGGCCCGCGACAGGCTGCTGGTGCACACGGATATTGCCGCCGCGCTCGACGCGTGTAAACCAACGGATTGACGGGGCCTGGCCGTTCGTCAACAATGCGGTGAGCCATTGCCTACTCGGCGGTAAGAACAGGGATGACCCGCTCGCGGGACGACCGACAACAGGGAGAACTAGATGTCCGCAAGCAGCACCATCCCGTCGAATCCGCGTGATCGCGTCCGGTTGACCGATGTGCTCGCGCAGCTGCCCGGTTTGGCGCTCGACCTGCCGATCATGGCGCGGGGCATCCTCAGCGGCATCAAGTCCACGCCCAAGGGGCGGTGGTCGATCGGCGGGGTGTTTGCCGAACGCGCCGCCAAACACGCAGACCGAGTGTTCTTGCGTTTCGAGGGCCAGGACATCACCTACGCGCAGGCCAACGCCACCGCCAATCGGTACGCCGCCACCCTGGCCTCGCAGGGGGTGGGGCGTGGCGACGTGGTCGGCATCATGCTGCGCAACTCTCCCGAGACAGTGCTGTTGATGTTGGCGACCGTCAAGCTCGGTGCCATCGCGGGCATGCTCAACTACAACCAGCGTGGCCATGTGCTGGCCCACAGCATCGGGTTGCTTGATTCCAAACTACTGATCACCGAGGCGGAGTTCGAGGAAGCCATCAGCGAATCCGGCGTCAATGTGGTCTCGCAGCTGACCATCGACGAGCTGGACCGGATGTCGGTTTTGGCGCCTACCGCCAATCCGAGTGCCACCGAAGCGGTGATGACCAAGGATCGCGCGTTCTACATTTTCACCTCGGGCACCACCGGCCTGCCCAAGGCCAGCGTGATGACGCACTACCGCTGGTTGCGGGGTATGTCGGGTATCGGCGACATGGCGTTGCGGTTGCGGCCTGACGATGTGCTGTACAGCTGCTTGCCGTTGTATCACAACAACGCGTTGACCCTGGCCGTGTCCACCACCGTCAATGCCGGAGCTACCCTGGCGATCGGCCGGTCGTTCTCGGTGTCGCGGTTCTGGGACGAGGTGATTGCCAGTCGTGCAACGGCTTTCATTTACATCGGAGAATTGTGCCGTTATCTGCTCAATCAGCCGCCGAAGCCCACCGATCGCAAACACAGGGTGCGCGTCATCGTCGGTAACGGCCTGCGGCCGGAGCTGTGGGGCGAATTCACCGCGCGATTCGGGATCAAGCGGGTCTGTGAGTTCTACTCGGCCAGCGAGTCGAACACCGCATTTGTCAACGCGCTCAATATCGACCGCACCGTGGGCATCTGTCCGATGCCCATCGCGTACGTCAAGTACGACGTCGAGAGTGGTGAACCGGTACGTAACGACAAGGGTTTCCTGACCAAGGTCGGGCCTGGGGAGTCGGGACTGCTGCTGAGCAAGGTGACCGACCTGGCGCCGTTCGACGGGTACACCGACCCGACGGCCTCGGAGAAGAAGCTGGTGCGTGACGCCTTCAAGAAGGGCGACACCTGGTTCAACACAGGCGATCTGATGCGCAACCTCGGCTGGGGTCATGCGGCGTTCGGTGACCGGCTCGGCGACACCTTCCGGTGGAAGGGTGAGAATGTGGCCACCACCGAGGTGGAGGCCGCGATCGAACACAACGACGCGGTGGAGGAGTCGACGGTCTTCGGCGTGCAGGTGCCCGGTACCGATGGTCGCGCCGGAATGGCCGCCATCAAGTTGCACGATGGCGTCGAGCTCGATCCAAAGGCTCTGAGCGACACCGTGTATCAGAATCTTCCCGCGTACGCGCTGCCGCTGTTCATTCGGATCGTGGACACCCTGGAGCACACCACCACCTTCAAGAGTCGCAAAGTGGAGCTGCGCGAGCAGGCGTACGGCGAATCGGTGACCGATCCGCTGTACGTGCTGGCCGGCCGTGCGGAGGGATACGTTCCGTTCTATCCCGAGTACCCGGAGGAACTGGCGGGCGGACAGCGCCCCAAGGGTTAGCGCGTCGTAAACCGGCGCGGCTGGCTTGCCGGGATAACGTTCGAGGCATGGCCGGAACTCGTCGTGCGCGGATAGCGAAACGCCGCCGCCTACGGGTAAGTCGTGCCGACAACGACCTCACCGATGCTCAATGGTCGCAGCTCGTGCAGGCGTGGGGTGGCTGTGCCTACTGCGGTGCGACGGGAACGGCGTTGCAGCGCGACTGTGTGCAGCCGATCTCGCGGGGCGGCAGGTACACCCAAGCCAATGTGGTGCCGGCGTGCGGGTCGTGCAACTCCAGCAAATGCAATGCCGAGGTGACCAGCTGGATGCGGCGCAAACGTCTTGACGAGACGGCGTTTCTGCGTCGATATGTGGAGGTCACTCAGGCGCTGGCCTAGGTGGTGTACACGCCCGTCGGCTCGTCGTGATATCCCTTTGCGCCTATCTCGCGCGCCAGCGGACTGCGGAAATCTTGTTCCGCGGCAAGACAATCGAGGATGCGACGGTAGTCGTACCGTGGTTGCCAGCCGAGATCGTCGCGGGCCCTGGCGTTGACGTAGACCCTGTCGATCGTCGGGAACATGGACCATCCGCGTGCCGCGTACAGGCCAGGCTGCTCCGGGAAGTAACGAGCCACCACGGCTCCCGGATCGGTCCGTAGCTGCGCGGCATCGCCCGGGCTGAAGGGTGTTGTCGCCGAGATCACGTACTTGGCCCAGCCGATCTCGGGTCCGCGTTCGGCGGCCAGCAGGTGCGCGTCGACCACATCGGCCAGATCCACTCGCCGGTACAGGTACTCGTTGGCCTTCACGTTGCCGTCGCGGTAGCGGTTGCGCACCCGGTCGTTGTCGTCCTGCTCGGGGAAGAACCGCGAGGTGCGCAGCACGATCACCGGTAGGCCGCTGTCCTGATGCACTACATGCGCGATGTCCTCGGCTGCGGTCTTGGTGGCCCCATAGATGTTCTTGGGCACCGAGGCCACGGCTTCGGTGATCCAGGCCGCCTCGCGCGCCCCGACCAGCGCATGACCGAAGGCGCTGGTTGTGCTGGTGTACACAAAGCTGCGTACCCCCGCCGCAACCGCCGCCTCCAGCACGGACAGCGTGCCTTCAATATTGGTCTCGACGAAATCGGTGCGCGGGTGCGACCCGATATGCGGCTTGTGCAGTGTCGCGGTGTGCAGTACCGAGGTCATCCCGCTCATCGCCTCAGCCACCAGGCCACGGTCGGCGATCGACCCGACGATATCGGTGGCCGGGCCCGCGGCGATATCGATTCCCACGACATCGACGCCGTCCCGCCGCAGCGTGCGGACCAGTGCCTCACCCAGATGTCCCGAGGATCCGGTGACCAGGAATCGCCTCTCGCTCATGTGCCCATACTGCCGAGGCCCGCAAGTCATTTCGCGTGCCGAGAGTGAAGCCGTTGCGGGAAATCGGTCCAAATCCCGCAGCAGCTTCACACTCGGCGCATGGCGAGGCGGGCTGCCCTGCACAATGAGGACGTGCGTGAGACGTTTTGTGGACGACCCGTCCGCACCGATCGTGCGCTCATCATGGCGATCGTGAACCGCACACCGGACTCGTTCTATGACCGCGGCGCCACCTTTACCGACGAGGCGGCGCAGGCGGCGGTGCATCAAGCGGTGGCCGATGGTGCGGATGTCGTCGACATCGGTGGCGTCAAGGCGGGCCCGGGGGAGAACGTCGACGCCGACGCCGAAATCGCGCGGGTGGTGCCCTTCATCGAATGGGTGCGCGGCGCCCACCCCGACTTGCTGATCAGCGTGGATACCTGGCGCGCCGAGGTTGCGGCGAAGGCCTGTGCGGCAGGAGCCGATCTGATCAACGACACCTGGGCGGGTGCCGATCCCGAGCTACCGGCCGTGGCGGCCGCGTACGGCGCCGGATTGGTTTGCTCCCACACCGGTGGCGCGGTACCGCGTACCCGGCCGTATCGCGTCCATTACGGAACCGAGGTCGACGGCGTCGTGCGGGCGGTGCTCGACGAAGTGACCGCGTCCGCCGAGCGGGCGCTCGCCCTGGGGGTGTCGAAGGACGCGATTCTGATCGATCCGACGCATGACTTCGGCAAAAACACCTTCCACGGGCTCGCTTTGTTGCGCCACGTAAACGATCTCGTTAATACCGGGTGGCCCGTGTTGATGGCGTTGAGCAACAAGGATTTCATCGGGGAGACTCTTGGTGTGGGACTGACGGAACGACTCGAGGGCACCCTCGCCGCCACCGCACTGGCGGCTGCTGCGGGTGCTCGCATGTTCCGGGTTCATGAGGTCGGGCCCACACGCCGCACGCTGGAAATGGTGGGCTCCATCGTCGGGACCCGCCCACCGGCGCGAACAGTGAGGGGGTTGGCATGACCTCAACCGTTGGTATCGACTCAAGCTGGATGTCGCCGGCGCCACAGCTCCCGGGCTGGCTGGAGACCCACAGCTGGAACCGGCCCGAATGGACCGTCGAACAGCTGATCGCCGCGAAGAAGGGACGCACCGTTTCTGTGGTGCTGCCCGCGCTCAACGAGCAGGAGACCGTCGCGGCCGTGATCGACACCATCAGCCCGCTGCTGGGCGGTCTGGTGGACGAGCTGATCGTGCTGGACTCGGGCTCTACCGATGACACCGCCATCAGGGCAGTGGCGGCGGGTGCGCGGGTGGTCAGCCGGGAACAGGCGCTGCCCGAGGTACCGCCGAACCCGGGCAAGGGCGAGGTGCTGTGGCGGTCGGTGGCCGCGACCACCGGTGACCTCATCGCGTTCGTCGACTCCGATCTGATCGACCCCGATCCGATGTTCGTGCCACACCTGCTGGGGCCGCTGCTGTTGGGGCAGGGCATTCACCTGGTCAAGGGTTTCTATCGGCGTCCCCTCAAGGTCAGCGGGGCCGAGGACGCCAACGGCGGCGGGCGAGTGACCGAACTGGTGGCCCGGCCCATGCTCGCGGCACTTCGGCCCGAACTCAGTTGTGTCGTCCAGCCGCTGGGCGGCGAGTACGCCGGGACCCGGGAGCTGCTGTCCTCCGTGCCCTTCGCGCCGGGATATGGCGTGGAGATCGGTCTGCTGATCGATACCTACGACAAGCTGGGACTGGGCTCTATCGCCCAGGTGAATCTGGGAGTACGCAGCCACCGCAACCGGCCGCTGGTCGAACTCGGTGTGATGAGCCGGCAGGTGATGGCCACCATGCTGTCACGGTGTGGGATTCCGGACTCGGGTGTGGGCATCACACAGTTCTTCGCCGACGGTGACGGATTCACCCCACGCAGTTCGACGGTCTCGCTGGAGGATCGCCCACCGATGAATACCCTGCGCTAGGCGTCAGGTCTTCTGAATCTCGCGTTCCCCCGCGGTCGGCGACCAGACCGTGACGATCATGTGGCCGTCTTCGAGTCGTACCGCTGATGCGCCCTCGACATCGGCGACGTAGAACGGTGCGAATCGCCGTCCGCGCAGATCGAATCCGATGGTGGCATAGAGATGTTCGGCAAATCTCGCGTGCAGCTCTAGGTCTTGCTCGTCATGCACGGTGCCCCAGACTTTCGCGTCGCCCCGGGTGAGATGGGTGTCGGTGGTTGCGGTGTGCAGCTCGAAACGGGGATCGCGAGCCAGGTCCGAGAGTTTGGTGGTGCCGGGCATGCCGCCGACGATGAGCCTTCCTTCGAAGAGGCGCGGTTCCATCGGGCTGATGCGCGGGGCCCCGCTGCGCCGCAGCGTCGAGAGGAAACACAGATTGCGGGTATCAGCGTGGCGGCGGGTGAAGACTTCGGCGATAGTGGGAGCCAGCCGCGTGAACTCTCGCCAGGAGGTCATAGTGCCACGGTAGGTCCGGATGTCGGACCTCGCTGGCAAGATCGGTGTCGTGACGTTCGCACTGACGTATCTGCTGGTTCTCATCGCGGTGGCCGCCGTGCTGTTCGTGCTGGGCTCGATGCTGTTCGGGCGCGGGGAGCAGCTGCCGCCGCTGCCCAAGGGCACCACCGCCACCGTCTTGCCGGCCGACAAGGTGACCGGCGCCGACGTGGACGCCGTGAAGTTCTCCCTGGTGTTCCGCGGCTACAAGGCCAGCGAGGTCGACTGGGTGCTGGACCGGCTTGCCCGGCAGATCGACGACCTGCGTGCCGAGCTGGACGAGGTGCGGGACGCCCGAGACAACGTCGACGCCAATGCCGAGTAAGGAACCCACCCGGTGTGCCTGGGCCGTGGATTCGGCCGGATCCACGTTGTACACCGAGTACCACGACACCGAATGGGGACGGCCGCTGTACGGCCGCGATGCCTTGTTCGAGCGGCTATGCCTGGAGGCCTTCCAGAGCGGCCTGGCCTGGATAACCATCTTGCGCAAACGCGAGGGCTTCCGGCGTGCGTTCGACGGTTTCCGACCCGAAAAAGTTGCCCGATACACCGACCAGGACATTGCCCGGCTGATGGCGGATGCCGAGATCGTGCGGAACCGCGCCAAGATCGAGTCGGCCATCTCCAATGCCCGCGCCGTCCTCGATCTGGACACCGATCTTTCGGACTTGCTGTGGTCGTTTGCGCCGAAACGCCGCGCCCGGCCACAGCTTCTTTCGGAGGTGCCCGCGGTGACCGAAGAGAGCACCGCCATGGCCAAGGAACTCAAACGTCGGGGGTTCCGTTTTGTGGGGCCTACCACGGCATATGCACTCATGCAGGCCACCGGAATGGTGGACGATCATGTGCGTTCGTGTTGGGTTCCGCGAGCCGAGACCGCACCTATCTGACGGTCCAGTTGAGGGTCTGCTGTCCCCAGATGCCGCCAATAGGGAACAATGGTCCAGTGAAACGGCAGCTCAGATAGGGAACAATGGTCGGAGATGCCGAACACCCTTGGCTGGAATTTGGAGGGAGCACACGATGGCGGCCATGAAGCCCCGAACAGGCGACGGTCCTCTCGAGGCTACGAAAGAGGGGCGTGGAATCGTCATGCGCGTGCCACTGGAAGGTGGCGGTCGCTTGGTGGTCGAGCTGACCCCTGATGAGGCTGCCGCGCTCGGCGACGAACTCAAGAACGTCACCAGCTAGGGCCCACAGCTCTCCGGGCGCTAGCTGCAGACTTTTTGGTAGATCTGCAGCGTCATCTCTGCGATGTGCGCCCACGAGAACTCTTCGATACACCGTGCTCTGCCGGCGTTGCCGTACGCAGTGGCCCGGGCCGGGTCCGCGACCAGTGCGTTGACCGCATCGGCGAGCCCCGCCTCGAACGCGGCAGCTTCGCTGCTCTCGTACGCCACCAGTGTTCCGGTGACCCCGTCGGCAACCACTTCGGGGATTCCGCCGACGCGCGATGCCACCACCGCGGTGCCACACGCCATGGCTTCCAGGTTCACGATGCCCAACGGTTCGTAGATCGACGGGCACACAAAAACCGTCGCCGCAGAAAGCACCTCCCGCAGCTTGGGCGTGGGCAGAAACTCCCGTATCCAGTGAACGCCGGGCCGGGCCGCGGCCAACTCGGTGACGGCTCCGGTGATCTGCTCGGCGATTTCGGGGGTATCGGGCTCGCCCGCGCACAGGATCAGTTGCACCTCGGGCGAGAAACGGTGCGCCGCGGCCACCAGGTGCGCCAGCCCCTTCTGCCGGGTGATCCGCCCGACGAACGCCACAATCGGACGAGTCAGGTCCACGCCGAGCCCGGCAAGCACCGATCCGGGTTGGGCGAACGCCTCCTCCGGATCCACCGGGTACCACGAGGTGGTGTCGATCCCATTGCGCACCACATGAATCCGGTCGGGGTCGAGGCCGGGATAGGTCGCGATGATGTCATCGCGCATCCCGCCGCTGACCGCGATGACGGCATCAGCGGCGTGTATGGCGGTGTGTTCCACCCACGACGACACCCGGTATCCGCCGCCGAGCTGTTCGGCCTTCCATGGGCGGCGTGGCTCCAGGGAATGTGCGGTCACGACGTGCGGGATGCCGTGCAGCAGCTTGGCCAGATGACCGGCCATTCCCGTGTACCAGGTATGCGAATGCACCACGGTCGAGCCGGCGGCCGCGGCGGCCATCACCAGATCGGCGGACAGGGTGGTCAGGGCGGGGTTGGCGCCGTCCAGCGCGGGGTCGGGCCGATGCACGAACGCGTTGTCGCGGGGCGCGCCCATACAGTGCACGTCGACATCGCACAGTGTGCGCAGCTGTGCAACCAGCTCGGTGACATGGACACCCGCCCCGCCGTACACCTCGGGTGGATACTCCCGCGTCATCATGGCCACCCGCGTCATAGCCACGACCGTAGTAGGTGGCTCCGACGGCCGCTGCCTCTGGCTCTTCACGCAAGCGGCTCATCGCCGGCCCGCCACAGGGTGTAGCGCTGGCCGCTTCTGCCGACTGCCGATAGGTTGATTGCTATGAGGGCATCGCCACACGTTCTGGGGATCGTGCTTGCCGGCGGTGAAGGCAAGCGGCTCTACCCGTTGACTGCCGATCGAGCGAAACCGGCGGTGCCCTTCGGTGGCGCGTATCGCCTCATCGACTTCGTGCTGAGCAACCTGGTCAACGCGCGGTTCCTGCGTATTTGCGTTCTCACCCAATACAAATCGCATTCACTGGACCGGCACATCTCGCAGAACTGGCGTCTGTCGGGTCTGGCGGGGGAGTACATCACCCCGGTGCCCGCTCAACAGCGACTCGGCCCGCGCTGGTACACCGGTAGCGCCGATGCCATCCATCAGTCGCTCAATCTGATCTTCGACGAGGATCCCGAGTACATCGTGGTGTTCGGTGCCGACCACGTGTACCGGATGGACCCCGAGCAGATGCTGGACTTTCACATAGAAAGTGGAGCAGCGGTGACCGTCGCGGGCATCCGGGTGCCCCGCACCGAGGCGAGTGCGTTCGGATGCATCGATGCCGACGACACTGGGCGCATTCGCGAGTTCGTGGAGAAGCCGGCGAATCCTCCCGGTACTCCGGACGATCCCGATGCGGCCTTCGTCTCGATGGGGAACTACATCTTCACCACCAAGGAACTCATCGACGTGATCCGCGCGGATGCCGATGACGACCATTCCGACCACGACATGGGCGGTGACATCATTCCCCGGCTGGTGGCCGACGGCCGCGCGGCAGTCTACGACTTCAACACCAACCTGGTCCCCGGAGCCACCGAGCGTGATCACGCCTACTGGCGCGATGTCGGAACCCTGGACGCGTTCTATGACGCGCACATGGATCTGGTGTCGGTGCATCCGGTGTTCAATCTGTACAACCGGCGCTGGCCGATCCGCGGTGAATCGGAGAACCTGGCGCCCGCCAAGTTCGTCAACGGGGGATCGGCGCAAGAGTCGGTGGTGGGGGCCGGCAGCATCGTGTCTGCTGCGTCGGTGCGTAATTCGGTGCTGTCCTCCAACGTCGTGATCGACGACGGCGCCGTCGTCGAGGGCAGTGTGCTGATGCCCGGCGTGCGGGTGGGGCGCGGCGCCGTGGTGCGGCACGCGATTCTGGACAAGAACGTGGTAGTCGGTGTGGGCGAACAGGTTGGCGTCGATATCGAGCGCGACCGGGAACGCTTCAACGTCAGCGCGGGCGGCGTGGTCGCCGTCGGTAAGGGCGTCTGGATCTGAGCCCTGTCCCCCGTTACCGGCCGTCGGCCTCCTGTAATGCGGGCAGGGTGGCCAGTCGGTTGACCGCGTGCCGGATTGTGGCCGGTTTGAGCTGTCCGTATCCGAGGACCAGCCCGGGATTCGACGGGTCGGGACGGGCCCGGTAGTCGTCGAGGTCGGTGATGTGCATACCGATGGGATCGGGCCTGTTCCACGGCCGCTGATGCTGAAATGCCTTGGCGCAGTGATGCCAAGACGTGCAGGCCGGCCTCGGTTCCGGTGACGTGAGTGACGGCGGCGATTTTTTCCAGGGACTGCAACATGGTGGCGCGGCGGTCTTGGTACAGCTTGCGGACACGGGCGATGTGCCGCGCGAGCTCACCGCTGGTGAGCAGGTGGGTGACGGCTTGTTGCACGGGAGCGGAAACGGTTGCGCCCAGTGCGTCGCGGGTATCAAGGACAGGCTGCAGCAGATGCGTTGGTACGCGTAGATAACTGAGCCGCAGGCCCGGATCGAGGACCTTCGACATCGTGCCCAGATAGATCGTGCTCGCGGTGGTGTCCAGACCGGCCAGGCTGGGCAGCGGGGCTACCCCGAACCGGAACTCGCTGTCGTAGTCATCCTCCACCAGGATCACTCCCGCGTCACGTGCCCAGCGCAAGATATCGCCGCGTACACCGGGACTGATTCGATGGCCTAGCGGGTACTGATGGCTAGGTGTCAGATACGCAGCCTCAATTGGCTTCTCGATGGATTGAAGCCCGCTCAGGAACTGATCGGCATCGGTGACGTCGACCGGTACCCACCGCACCCCGAGCGTCTGGAAGGTCCGGCGTATGTCGGGATAGCCGGGGTCTTCGACGGCGACCGCACGCTCTCGCCATTGGAAAGCGAGTGTGAGAAGTGTCAGGGCTTCGGCAGTTCCGGCGCAGACCACAATCTGCGACGGGTCGCATGGCAATCCGCGGGAGGACCGTAGGTAGGTGGACAATGCCGCACGTAGTGCCGCGCTGCCCGGCGGCGGAGGAGGCGTGGTAGAAGGCTCTATCGACCGCCAGGCCGCGCGCCATCCGACCCGCGAGATATCTCCGGGGTTGAGATCTCCTGGGCGCATATCGATTTCGATGTCTTCATCAGACATCGTCGCGGATCCTGCTGGGTCTCGCGCGACGTCGCTCGTGGCGTGCGGGCGGTGGGAGACGACGGTTCCCGAGCCCTGCGAGGACTCGATCCAGCCTTCACCTTCAAGTTCCTGCAGCGCCGCCACTACGGTGCTTCTGGACACACCCAATGCGGAGGCCACCGCACGACTGGATGGCACGGGCGATCCCGGGCCGAGTACACCGGATTCCAGCGCACTGCGCAATTGTTGAACGATCTGCGCGCGAATACTCAGCCGAGAGGCACGATCAACTCTCATCGGGATGTTCAGAGTCAAGACAACACCTCGCCGCCGCAGGTGACCCGTATCATTTCACACCGCACTGGACTGGTTGAAATCACCGAATGTGGTCTGTCGTCTCACCGCGGCCTCGCGAGACCATGTGTCACATGACAGTGAGCACGACGAATACCGATGATCAACTGCGTGACAGCCCAGACCTTTTGGTGCACCGCTATAAGTGGCTGCAGCGGCGTGAGCGGGCCGACTTGTTCGCGATCCTGGACGCGGGAACCATTGCGCATGTCGGTTTTGTCCGTCCTGACGGCAAGCCGATGGTCATCCCCATGGCGTACGCACGGGACGGCGAGTTCCTGCTCATGCATGGGTCTTCGGGTTCGGGACTGACGCGATCGGCCGTTGCGGGCGTTGAGCTGGTGGCCACGATCTCCATCTTCGATGGTCTTGTCTACGCACAGTCATTGTTTGATTCAACGGTAAATTACCGCTGTGCAATGGTTTTCGGTAGAGCGGTGCCGGTCACGGAGCGGGAACGCGAAGATTGCATCCGCGTGATCTCCGAGCGCCTTATGCCCGGGCGTTGGACAGAAGTGCGGCCGCCGACGAAGCGGGAACTGGCCGCCACGTATGTCTTGCGGATGCCGTTGGACATGTCCAGCGTTAAGGTACGTGAAGGGCAACCCACCGAGGACGCCCGTTCCGGAATATGGACGGGATATCTTCCCTTTGAGTCGGTGGTAGGCGAGCCGGTGCCCCAGTTGGGCGTCGATATTGTTCCGGCCCAATCCATCACCATGGCTGCTGACGTGTGGAAGCAGCGGCTCCGGCGGCCTACATCAGCCGAGTGAATGTCAGGGGTGCCCTCACCACACCAGCGGTACCAGGCGGCTGCGCACCTTCTCGGTGTATTCGTCGTAGCCCTGCAGATCATGGCGCAACATCTTCTCTTCGTCGATGATGCGTACCACCAGCGCGGCAGCAGCCGGGACGGTGGCAAGCAGCCCCCAATACGATCCCAGCGCCAGCGGCATGCCGACCATCATCACCAGAGACCCGGTGTACATGGGGTGGCGCACCAGTCCGTACAACCCGGTTGCCGTGACGGTTTGCCCGGACTCGACGGTGATGCTGGCCGCGGCATAGTTGTTCTGGGCCACTACGAGTGTGGCCATCCCCAATCCGCCGATCGTCAGCACTTCACCGACGATCACCAGCCAGGTTGGCGCCTGAGACCAGCCGAACCGATGATCGAACGCGCTCACCACGACGAGCGCCACGAAGGAGCTCAGGAGTAGGGTGACCGCGAACTTCTGCACCGGGCGCGTCTCGGCCATCGGGCCACCGTGTAGACGTCGTTGCAGCACTGCGGGATTCGATCTGGCCAAGTAGATCGAGGAGACCCCGGAGCAGACCACGAAGATCGCCAGGAAGACCCATGCCTGCCAGTAGTGGAATGTGCCTGCGGGCCAGAACAGCGCCGCGCCGAACACAGCCAGGCCAGTCAGGCCCGAAATCAGGGCTTGTGCACCAGTTTTCATGGATGTTCCTTTCTCAGATCGCGTCGCGCCGGCGATACAGGGCACCTGCGGCCGCGGCCAAACCCGCGCCGAGGACGATAAGAAGTGACATGGTGAGCCATGGATACTCCACGGGTGCGCTGACGCGCATCACCGGCGATAGCTTCACCATCCAGGTGGGCAGCTGCAGTATCCCGGCATAGAGCATGCCCACCGAGAATGCCACCACCACCCAGCCAATCCAGCTCTGCCGCAGGGCGACCGCGACAGCCGCGATACCGCACACGACCAACAGTGCCGGAATCTGAGCAAGACCGGCAAGAATAAGACGCCACACCAGATCCGGGTCGTGCAAGGTGCTGGCGGCGCCCAGTCCCGCGCCGAGACCGGCGATCGTCATCAATAGCGCGCTGCCCAGGGCCGTCATCGCCACCGCGGACAGCAGCCAGGTCCAGCGCGACACGGCACGGGCCAGCACCGCCTCGGTGATACCCGATTGTTCGTCCTTGGCAAGCCTCAGGATCGCGGAAACCGCGTACGCGGTGACCGCGATGGCGAGCACCTGATTGAAGGTGGCGAAAATGCTGTCGAGGCCGTGTGCCGTGAACGCACGGGCCAGTAAGGGGTTGGTGTCGATGGAATCTCGCAGGCTCTTGGCCATCGAACCGAATGCCATACCGCCCAGAAAGACTCCGAATCCCCATCCGGTGATCAGTCCACGCTGTAGTTGCCCGTTCAGCCCGACTACCGTCTTGATCTCGGGAGCGTTGGGGTTCTCGCCGCGGGAGGGTAGTACGCCCGCGTCGTATTGGCGATGTCCTTCCAGCAGGTGTGCGGTCAGCATCAGCGCGAGCGTGGTGCCCAGCAGTAATAGGAAGGGCCACCAGCGCAGGTCGACGAAGGGGCGCATCTGCTGGGCCCATGCCAACGGGGAGAACCAGCTGAGCGCACTGCCCTTGTTGTCGATGATGTCGCCGAGGCCACGAACCACGACCGCCGCGGCCAAGGCCGCCATGGCGGCTCCGCTGGCCGCTCGCGCGGTTCGCCACAGCTGTGCGGTAACAGCCCCGAGGCCGGCGAAAACCATGGAGGCTCCGATGATTCCAAGGCTGATGCCGAGGCTGTTGATGAAGTCGAAGTCGGCTGCGGACAATGCCGCCGTCATGGCGACGGCGAGGACGGCATTCATCAGAGCCACCACGATCAGGGCGGCGTAGGTGCGTGCTTGATGGCCGATCACCGCCGACATCACCAGCTCAGCGGCACCGGACTCTTCTTCGGCCCGGGTGTGGCGGATGACCGTCAGGATGGACATGATGGCGGCAGCGGCGATCATGACGGTCATGAGTTCGTTGGCCACCATGACGCCGACATCGGTTTCGTTGATGCCAAAGCTTGGTCCACTCATGATGATCCCGGCTGGTGTCTTCATCATCGTGACCCGCGCCATGCGGTCGGCGGTGGTGGGGTACATGGACTCGAAGGCCAGCGGTGTGTAGGTCATCAGGAGCGTCAGCCAGCCCACCCACATACAAATCCGGAATCGGTCGCGGCGTAGGGCCAACATGATCAATGTGCCGATGCCGGTCAGTGGGTGCCGGGGTGTTCCGTCGGTACCAGGCCGGTGGATGGGAAGTGTCGCGAAATCGGTGCTCACCGCGAGGCGCCCTGGTACTCGCGCATG
Source organism: Mycobacteroides abscessus ATCC 19977 (assembly GCF_000069185.1). Classification (NCBI taxonomy): domain Bacteria; kingdom Bacillati; phylum Actinomycetota; class Actinomycetes; order Mycobacteriales; family Mycobacteriaceae; genus Mycobacteroides; species Mycobacteroides abscessus. Next base: position 1,357,276 of record NC_010397.1, read on the forward strand.
AACAATTCTTCGAGGGAGGCGGGGGCCACGCTCAGGTCGACGATCCCGAGACCGGCCAATTGTTCCATCGTGCGGTCAAGATCGCTGCGATCCACGGTGAAGGATGCGCGGTTGCCTCCGATGGTGACGTCGCGCAACTGTGGAATCGATTTCAGTCCTGAGGGATTGGCCAAGGTGCGCACCGTGACCGACGTCCGCATGAAGTGCCGTAGCTCGGCCAATGAACCCGAGAGCACGGTACGGCCGGCGCGCACGATGGTGACCCGGTGACAGAGCTTTTCCACCTCGGCCAGAATGTGGCTGGAAAGCAGTACCGCACATCCGCGTGTCGATACCTCGGCCACGCACTCTTGAAAGACCGTTTCCATGAGGGGATCCAGTCCTGAGGTCGGTTCGTCGAGGATGAACAGATCGGCGTCCGAACAGAATGCGGCTATCAGCGCCACCTTCTGACGATTTCCCTTGGAATATGTGCGCGCCTTCTTGGTGGGGTCCAATTCGAAGCGCTCGATGAGTTCATTGCGCCGGCGGATTGAAATATGTTCGGTACCAAGCATTCTGGTGAGGAAGTCGATGGCCTGCCCGCCGGTGAGGTTGGGCCACAGGGTGACATCTCCCGGTACGTAGGCGATCAGTCGGTGCAGGTCGACGGCATTGACCCAGGGGTCGCCGCCGAGGAGCTGTACGGTGCCGGCATCGGCGCGCAGCAGGCCGAGTAGTACCCGGATTGTGGTGGACTTGCCGGCGCCGTTCGGTCCGAGGAAGCCCGCCACTTCGCCATGTGCGACGGACAAATCCAGGCCGTCGAGTGCCTTGGTTTTTCCGAAAAGCTTCGTCAGTCCTCGTATTTCGACCGCCAAATTCGGATACGTCACTTCGGATCTCCTTTGCTGTGAGATTTATCCTGTTGTACGGCAAAGGCATCGAGCATGGTGGAATCTGTCATCAGGCCCTCGGTGTAGACCTCGATCGCGGGGAAGATCAGTTCATCGGCGTAGCGCCGCAAGATTTCTCGCAGGTCCTCATTCGCGTGCATCTGCACGTAGATGATCAGCGAGCCCACGCTGTTCAGTGAGACCCACAAGGCGCGACCCTTGGGATCGCGGCTCGGCTTGATGGTGCCGGCACGTACCCCGTCCTCAAGGTACTGCTCAGCATCGTCGATCGAACGGCGCAGGAAGGCGCGGCCCGGTTCGCCGCCGGATTGCACGCTGTGCAGCAGATATCTGACCATCGGTGCGAACGTTTCGATTTCGTCGATGGCGTCCAGCCAGACTTGGGGGTCATTCGACGTGATGGTGCGCGATTTCTCCGAGCGGATGTACGCCAGCAGGTAGTCGTCCACCGCTTGCCGGAGCCCGTCCTTGGACCCGTAGTGATGGATGACCAGTGCCGGGCTGACCCCCGCCGCGTCGGCGATGGCCCGCACGCTCGCGCCGTTTCCCTGCTCGCCCCACAACTTGATCGCAGCGTCACGAATGCGGGCGGCGGCAGTGAGGTCGTCGGCTGAACGCATGTTTAGCAGATTAAACATGCGTTCAATGCGAAGTCAAGGAGGTCCCCGCGCTTCGAGCGAGAGCCGGTGCCACAAAAAATGCCGGATGTGAGCGGCGGAGCTCACATCCGGCGGGGAGGCGGTGGGACTGGTTAGTCTCGGGTCGCCGCTAGCAGGCCGTCGCCCAGCGGAATCAGGACGGCGGTAAACCTGCCGTCGTCGGCGATGATACGAGCGGCCTCGCGGACACCGACCACGTCTGGATCGTTGGCGCTGGGGTCGCCGGCCCGTCCACCGGCCGATGCCCCGTGGATGACGACGGCGCCGCCCGGGCGGAGCAGCCGGATGCCTCCGGCCAGGAAATCAGGTTGGTCGGCGGGTGCGGCATCGATGACCAGCAAGTCATAGGACTCGTCGGCCAACCGGGGCAGCACCTCCTGGGCGCGTCCACCGATCAATCGCGTGCGCGACGGCGCGATGGAGGCCTCCGAAAATGCCTGTTTGGCGCTGCGCTGGTGTTCGGGCTCCACGTCAATGGTGGTGAGTACCCCGTCCTCGCGCATACCTGAGAGAAGCCACAATCCGCTGACCCCGGCACCCGTGCCGACTTCGACGACGGCCTTGCCGCCGGACAGGCGTGCGAAAACGCTCAGGAGTGCCCCTACCGCGGGTGTCACCGGGCCCGCGCCCAGGTCAACGGCACGTTCCCGGGCGGCGGCGACGATGTCATCTTCGGAGATGGCGCCCTCGGCGTGGCTCACCATCGCCTCGACGGGGGATCGGTCTGCGCTGCTGGTCACGATTCGATCCTGTCGAGCGCGAGTGAATCTGTCCTGCGACACGCCGAACTCCGCCACGATCGAGCGGGTTTCTTGGATGGAACTGCCTGGTGAGATCGGATCGAGACCGCATTCTCAGGAAGAGTTAAGTTAGCTCCTAAGTGACCCACACCTGGGTGGTAGAGGGTCAGTGCATGTCGCGATCCATCCTGAACCAGAGCCCGAGCGACCCGCGTCTATCCGGGAATAACACCGATGGCATCTGGGTTGAGCAGGCTGACGGTCTCCCCACTGGGGGCGAGGCAGCCGTAACCGAACAGGAGGAACACGCGATTTCGCTTACGCGTATCAGCGAGCCCGATTACACCGAATTCGTCGACGCCGCCAACGCCGACGAACTATCCGGGACCGCAGTATTCGATGCCACTGGAGACCAGGCCGCCATGCCGTCCTGGGATGAACTGGTTCGTGAGCATGCCGACCGCGTGTACCGCCTGGCGTACCGGCTTTCCGGCAGCCAGCAAGATGCCGAGGACCTGACACAGGAAACCTTCATCAGGGTGTTCCGCTCGTTGCAGAACTACCAGCCCGGCACCTTCGAGGGTTGGCTGCACCGCATCACCACCAACCTGTTCCTCGACATGGTTCGTCGCCGCGGGCGCATCCGCATGGAAGCGCTGCCCGAGGACTACGACCGGGTGCCGGCTACCGACCCCGATCCCGAGCAGATCTATCACGACGCCCAGCTGGGTGCGGACCTGCAGGCCGCACTGGATTCATTGGCACCGGAGTTCCGTGCCGCCGTGGTCCTGTGCGATATCGAAGGTCTGTCCTACGAGGAGATCGGCGCCACCCTGGATGTGAAGCTCGGCACCGTCCGCAGCCGTATCCACCGCGGTCGGCAGGCCATCCGGGAGTACCTGGCTGCACACTCCTCGGCATCCGCGCTCGCGGCCGCCGAGTAGCGCGCGACACCATTGGTGCAGGTTGGTACGCAATGAGTACATTCGCGCGCTATCTTCGAGGTAGGCCGGTACGAGTCCGCCGGCCATTCCGAACCGAAGGGAGCGTCGCCGTGGTGGATAGCGGCTCGTTCCGTAGGGCGTTCTCGAGTTTCTCCTCTTTCTCGCGACTGCCCTCCCCGTTCGCCTCGCAGAGTGGGGCACCGGTGGGCGCGCCGCGCCAGTTCGGGTCCACCGAGCATTTGTCCACGGAGGCGATCGCGGCGTTCGTCGACGGCGAACTGCGGATGAGTGCGCACCTGCGGGCAGCGCACCATTTGTCGATGTGCGCCGAATGCGCGCTGGAGATCGACGCACAGCGCCAGGCGCGCACCGCGCTGCGCGACTCCGGAGCCATTCGGGTGCCGGGCTCCTTGCTTGGACTCCTCAGCCAGATTCCGCACATCCCGCATGACGTTGCGCCGCCGCAGCCCTCGGCACACGAGGGTGAGCTGCCGCCCGCGTTGGGTGGTGACGCGGTGCGGCCGGATAGCCGCGCACGTCGTAAACGCCGGTAGGGTGGGCCGGTGACCGCAAATCAGGACACCGCCCCCCGGTTGGCGCCGCGCCCGGTTGACCGGCCGCCTGTCGATCCGGCTTCGCAGCGGGCTTTCGGCCGTCCGTCGGGGGTATCCGGTTCGTTCCAGGGCGCGGACAAGTACCGAGACCAAGGGGAGTACACACCGCGAGTAGGTCCGCCGGACCCGGTGTTGGCACAGGCCTTCGGGCGGCCCGACAACGTGACCACGTCGCTTCAACGCCACCCTGCCGACGCCGGCAAGCTCGACGCCGCCGACGAAGGACCGGATGCCGCGGAGGACCCGTGGCGCGACCCCACGGCGCAGGTCCAGCTGGGCAGGCCCGCCGTCAACAAGGCGCCCGTATCGTTGTCCGGTGCACCGGCCCCGAAGCTGGGTGTGCGCGATGTTCTCTTCGGTGGCCGGGTGTCCATCCCCGCGCTCGCCATTCTTGCCGCGGTCGCACTACTGATCGGTCTGGTCGGCGGCATCATCGGGCGCAAGACGGCCGAGGTAGTCGAGGCATTCACCACGTCGAAGGTCACCTTGACCACCGATGACAGCACCCAGCCCGACGAGTCCCGATTCACCGCGGTGGCCAATGCCGTCAAGAGCTCGGTGGTGACTATCGAGGCCAGTTCGGATGACGAGGTGGCCCAGGGCTCGGGAGTCGTGATCGACCCCAAGGGCTACATCATTACCAACAACCATGTGATCTCCGACGCCGCCAAGAACCCCGGCAAGTTCAAGATCGAGGTCATCTTCAACGACAGCAAGAAGGTGCCCGCCAATCTGGTCGGGCGCGATCCGAAGACGGACATCGCGGTGCTGAAGGTCGACAACGTCGACAACCTGACCGTGGCGCGCCTGGGAGACTCCGACAAGGTCGCCGTCGGCGCCGAGGTCATCGCGTTCGGTTCCCCGCTGGGTTTGCGTAGCACCGTGACCGGCGGCATCATCAGCGCCCTGCACCGACCGGTGCCGCTCTCGGGAGAGGGTAGCGACACCGACACCGTGATCGATGCGCTCCAGACCGACGCCGCCATCAACCACGGCAACTCCGGTGGTCCGCTCATCGATATGAAGTCTCAGGTGATCGGGATCAACACCGCCGGAAAATCGTTGAGCGACAGCTCAAGTGGCCTCGGATTCGCCATCCCCATCAATGAGGCTGCCGACGTCGCGCAGACGTTGATCCGCGACGGAAAGATCGTGCACGCGACCCTGGGCATCAGCAGCCGTACGGTCAGTAACGCGACCGCCACCGGGGCCGAGGTGGCCAACGTCAAGGCCGGCAGCCCCGCGGAAAAGGGCGGCATGCTGGAGAACGATGTCGTGGTCAAGGTCGGTAACCGGACAGTGGCCGACGCCGACGAGTTCGTGGTCGCGGTGCGGCAGTTGAAGATCGGGCAGGAAGCCACCATCACTGTGCTCCGTCAGGGTCGGCCCGTCGAGCTCAAAGTCACGCCCGGTCCAGACGGCTCCTGATGTTCGGCAGTGTCGGCTGGGGAGAGCTGCTGGTCCTGCTGATCGTGGGGCTCGTGGTGCTCGGCCCGGAGCGGCTGCCCGGGGCGATTCGGTGGACCACCGAGTCGCTGCGCAAGGTGCGTGACTACGCCAGCGGTGCGACGGCCTCGTTACGCGAGGAGTTGGGGCCCGAATTCGACGATGTGCGCAAGCCGCTCGCCGAGCTGCAGAAGCTGCGGGGGATGACGCCGCGCGCCGTCATCACCAAACACCTTCTCGATGGCGATGATTCGGTGTTCGATTCACTGACCCGGCCGTTGGACGACGTGAAGAAGGCGGTTACCGAGCCTGCGCCCACGCCGATCGTCAACCCCGAACTCGCCAAGCCCGCGGAGCCCGGGCCGACGCGTTACGACGCAGACGCGACGTAACCCGCGTCCACCCCCACCCTGTCCGCGAGCATGCTCAAATGTGCCCGATTCACGCCGAAACAGGCACATTTGAGCATGCTCGCGCGGGAAGGGTCAGTTACGGCGTGCCGTATCGATGTTCAGCGACATGCCCGCCAGGCCGCGGCTGCGCGTCGACAACTTGTCCGCGACTGCCCGAAGAGCTTGGCCTGCGGCCGAATCCGGCTGACTGAGCACGATCGGCAGGCCGTCGTCGCCACCCTCGCGCACCGCCGGGTCCAGCGGAACTTGGCCGAGTAGCGGCACCTTCGTCCCCACCACCTTGGTCAGGCTTTCGGCGACAGTGTCGCCGCCACCGGACCCGAACACCTCCATGCGAGTGCCGTCGGGCAGCACCAGCCAGGACATGTTCTCGACCACGCCGACGATGCGTTGACGAGTTTGAGTCGCGATCGCGCCCGCGCGCTCAGCCACCTCGGCGGCGGCTTGCTGCGGGGTGGTGACAACCAGGATCTCCGCACCGGGTATCAGCTGCGCCACCGAAATCGCGACGTCGCCGGTGCCCGGCGGCAGGTCCAGCAGCAGCACATCCAGGTCGCCCCAGAAAACGTCGGCCAGGAACTGTTGCAGCGCGCGGTGCAGCATGGGCCCGCGCCACACCACCGGGGTGTTGCCCTGGGTGAACTGGGCGATCGAGATGACCTTCACGTCGTGGGCCACGGGGGGCAGGATCATCCGTTCCACCTGGGTGGGCCGGTCGGAGGTGCCCATCATGCGTGGCACCGAGTGGCCGTAGATGTCGGCGTCGAGCAGCCCGACGGACAAACCCTTGGCGGCCATCGCGGCAGCGAGGTTCACTGTGACGCTGGACTTTCCGACGCCGCCCTTACCGGAGGCCACTGCGTAGACGCGGGTGAGAGAGCCGGGCTGGGCGAATGGGATAACCGGCTCGGGGCTGTCACCCCGCAGTTGCTTACGCAGTTCGGTGCGCTGTTCGTCGTTCATGACGTCCAGTTGCACCCGCACGGTGCCTACGCCATCGACATCGGCGGCGGCCTGCGTCACCCGCTCGGCGATCTCGGCCTTCTTCGGACAGCCGGAGGTGGTGAGGTAGATGCCGATCTCGACGTTGTGGGCGTCGTCGAACGTGATGTCCTTGACCATCCCCAACTCGGTGATGGGACGGCGAAGTTCAGGATCGATAACCCCGGCGAGTGCGCTGCGCACGGCCGTGGTGAGCTCGGATGTCACTACCCGAGTCTAGGGCGTGCCGTTTACGGCCTCGGCGCTGCCGGTGCGGGCGCGGGTCCGGGCGCCGGTCCCAGCTCCACCGGGGGTGGCGGCGGGGCAAACGGGTTGAACGGCTGTGGTGCCTGGTTGGGGGCGAACGGGTTGAACGGCTCGGCCGGGGGCTGCGGCGCGAATGGGTTGAATGGTTCGGCCGGAGGTGGCGGCGGGGCGCAGAAGAGCATGCATGGTGCCTGGGGTGCCTCGGGCGCGGGCGGGACGGCTCCCGGCAGGGCCGCGATGACAGCCCGATCCGGAGTCAGCGGATTGACGATGGGCAGCTGGGCCAGCGGATCGTTGGGCGAGAGCCCTGCGACATCGGTTACCGAACCCGGTCCCAGTCCGCGGGACTCGCCGCCGCCCAGATGGGCCTTGCGCTCGGGTGCGACATCGGCGGCGGTAAGCGGCGGCAGATTGAGCGGAAGCACCCCGGTGGCGTATCCGGCGGCCCAGGCGAGCACGTTCTGCGCATAAGCCACCGAGTTGTTGTAGCGCAGGATGGCCGACATCGTTTGCGAGCGATCCCGCAAATTCAATCCGCCACTGCATAAATATCGGGCGGCGGCCAGGCTGGCGTCGAATACGTTCTGCGGATCGGCCTTGCCGTCACCGTCTCCGTCGGAGGCGTAGTGGTTCCACGTGCTCGGCAGAAACTGCATGGGGCCCATGGCCCGGACGTAGACCTGAGCACCCTGGGTTCGGCTCTGCTCGTGGTCCACGATGACCTCGTTGCCCGGCAGCGTGCCGTCCAGGCTGGGGCCGTAGATGGGCCGGACTACACGGCCCTTCACGTCGGTCGCTCCATTGTTGGCGTGGCCGGACTCGATCCGGCCGATGCCCGCCAGCAGGTTCCAGCTCACGCCGCACCCCGGTGCGGCCTTGGCCATCATCTTCTCGGCGTTCTGATAGGCCTCCAGGGCGATCTTCGGAATGCCAAGGCCACCAGGGGCCATCACGATCCCCGGAGGCGGCGGCGCGATCGCGGCGCTCGGGGCGATGCGGTACTGCGTGGGGGGACGCACCACGGTCACCAGGTTCAGTTCACCGACCTCGGCCTGCGGGGTGGCCGCGGAGACCATCGGAACCGGAACAGGCACGACGGCTTGGCCGCTCACCTGGGCGCTGCTCGCCGCGACCGCGAAGCCGACGACCGTCAGGGCGCTGAGCCCACCGACCCGCAGCCACGGCACGGAGGCCGAGTTGCCCCTGATGCGCGATGCCGCGCCACGCGCATGATTCACCGAGGTCGCAACCCAATGTGGCAGCTCCACTCGGTTCCTTCCTTCGGGCCCGTTTCGGGGCCCCTGTGTGTGCGTCCGGGTCCATCTGTCGGCACTCATTCTGACCTATGTAGTCGTGACGGGTGTGACCGATGTGAACCGGGGAAACGATACCGGCGCGATCACGGCCGGGTTGCAAAATGGGCAAACCCCAGCGAATTTCGGTTGGTCGGCCAATCTCGCTCGGGCACGCCGAGTTCGGTGTATGGCGCTGCCAGAAATGGGCGGGTGGCTATCTCGCGCGGAAGGGCCTCGACATTGGCTGACTTACGGTCAGTATCTAGACGTAAACATAATCAATTGATAGCGTTACAACATGACCGCAGCACCGGATGTCGCCGTCCACTGGGAACTTGGCTCCGATCGGCCCCGCGAGGACCATGGCTTCTTCGGGCCCGATTCGCCGACGTGGAAGGTGTGGACCAGCCCCACAGCACTCATCGGATTCCAGCGCTCGGTGGTGCTGGAACATTTCGAACCGCACCTGGCCGCCGCGGTGGCCGACGCGGCCGGCATCTATCGGGATCCGCGTGGACGGATGGACGGGACCCTCGCCTACTTCCTGATCGTCGCGACAGCCGATTCGCGTACCGCCGTCGAGGCCTCCGAACACCTCCAAAAGGTGCACGCACGGTCCAAGGGCATCGATCCGGTCACCGGAACTCGCTACAGCGCCAACGATCCGGCATCTCAGCTGTGGATTCACGTCACCGGTTGGCATTCTGTGCTCAAGTGCTACGAGGTATTCGGCCCGGGACCGCTGAGCCGGGCCGAGGAGGACCGTTACTGGTCCGAGTGTGTGATCGCCGCCGAATTGCAGACCGTCAATCCCGCCGAGGTACCACGATCACGCGACGAGGTCCGTCAGTACTTCGCACGGATGCGGCCCGCCTTGTGCACGTCCGAACGGGCCCAGCGGGCCATGCACTATCTGTTGCGCACCCCGCGGTCGGGCAGCAGCAATATGCAGTTCTGGGCGATCAGCCGACTGCTGGCACCCGCCACTATCGCGACGCTGCCGCGCTGGATGCGTGAGCTGGGGCAATTCGATCAGCCGGGCATTGTCGACGCCGCCTACCGCCCGCTGGTGTCCGCCGGTATGCGTATCGCAGGCATTCCGGCGGTGGAGACCACGATTCTGCGGCGCAGCCTTCCGATGACGCGCACCGCACTGCGCGATTTCCACAAGGCCAAGGCGCCGCTGCGGCCCGTCACCGTCACGCCGGCCGAGGCCAAGGAGCGGTACGGGAGGCGAGCCACCGCATAGGGCGGCGCCTACGCTGACTATCTGTGACAGCACCCGCGTACCGTCCACGCCGCACCACGCTGGCTGTGCCCGGCAGCAGCCAGAAGATGATCGACAAGGCGAAAACCCTTCCGGCGGACGAGGTCTTCCTGGACCTTGAAGACGCTGTCGCCGCACCCGCCAAGGTAGAGGCGCGCCGGCGCATCGCCGAGGCGCTCAACGCTCCGGGATGGTCCGGCCAGCTGCTGTCGGTGCGCGTCAATGACTGGACCACCGAATGGACCTACGCCGATCTGGTGGAGATTGTTTCCCGGGCGGGCGCCAACATCGACAACATCCTGCTACCCAAGGTCACCGCCGCCTCACACGTGACGGCTCTTGATCTGCTGCTCACCCAGCTGGAGCGATCACACGGGCTGCAGGTGGGTGCCATCGGCATCCAGGCCCAGATCGAGAACGCCGAGGGGCTCACCAATATCGACGCGATCGCATCGGCCAGCCCGCGCATGCGCTCACTCGTCTTCGGTCCGGCCGACTTCATGGCCAGCCTCGGCATGCGCACGCTGGTGGTGGGCGAACAGCCGCCCGGCTACGACGGCGAGGCTTATCACCATGTGCTGATGACCATCCTGGTCGCCGCGCGGGCGCACGGAATCGATGCCATCGACGGTCCCTATTTGAAGGTGCGTGACGTCGATGCCTTCCGAACTGCGGCAGCCCGATCGGCCGCACTCGGTTTCGACGGGAAATGGGTGCTACACCCCGCACAGATCGAGGCGGGCAACGAGATATTCAGCCCGCGGCAAGACGACTACGACAGGGCCGAGCTGATCCTGGACGCCTACGAGTGGCACACCTCGGTCGCCGGTGGTGCCCGGGGAGCGGTAATGCTCGGAGACGAGATGATCGACGAGGCCAGCCGCAAGATGGCGCTGGTGATCGCGGGCAAGGGACGTGCCGCGGGAATGGCTCGCCAGGCGGCCCCTTACGAGCCTCCGACGGGCTAGAAAGACCCCGACGTGCTGCTGCTCCCCGCGGCTATCACGATGAGGACCAATATCCACAGCACGGGGATCACCGCGCCCAGGATGATGCCGGCAATCGCTATGCCCTTGCCGTCCTGCTGTCTGGTCTTGAGCTGATTCAACGCGACGACGCCGAGGATGACGCCGACGATGCCGAGGATGATTCCCAGGTAGCAGGTCACGATCGCCGCGATCGAGGTGATCAGGGACGCGATGGCCAGCCCATTGGTGCCGCCGGTCTGCCCGTACGCGCCGTATCCGTAGGGATCGGCGTATCCCGGCGGGGGATATCCGGGATAGCCGCCGGCGACGGGGTAGCCCGGCGGTGGATAGGTGCCGGGCTGCCCCGGCTGATACGACGGATAACTTTGGCCGTATTGCGGATACGCGGCCTGCGAGGCCGTCGGATACGGCGGGGGCGCGGTGGGATACGCGGGGGGAGCCGTCGGGTAGGCGGAGGCCGGGTACGCCGGATAAGAGGCGGTGGGCTGCCCGGGTGCTTCCCAGGCAGGTGGGGGGCTGGGGGTCGGGTTCGCCGCGACCGCGGGATCGGCCGGCGGCGCGGACTTCTCCAGGGACGGGTATTCGTATCCGGATGAGGCGTCAGGGCTTGATCCGGAAGGCTCGTGACCCGGGGTAGTCATGGCGCAAACCTAGCGTATCGAGGCAGGTATGGGCCGCGCTGCGGGCGGAAAGTCGCAGGTCGCGGTCAAAGGGGCACCAACTGGTGCTCCTGGGCGTTAAATAAGTGCTAGCTAGTGCGCCATCGTGCGCCGCCGACTCTCCAGGAGGACCGTACTCGTGGGACAACCGCTCACACCCGGGCAACCACCACGCTCGACGTCACAGCGCTCCCCGCTGTCTTCGTCATTGTCTCTGCCGACACCGCCACAGGGCTGGCCTATCGGTTCATATCCGACCTACGCGGAGGCCCAGCGCGCCGTCGACTATCTGTCCGATGAGCAGTTCCCGGTCGAGAACGTCACGATCGTCGGGGTGAATCTGATGCAGGTGGAACGGGTCACCGGTCGCCTGTCCTGGCCCAAGGTGCTGGGTGGGGGCATGCTCAGCGGCGCGTGGCTGGGTTTGTTCATCGGCCTGGTGCTGGGAATGTTCAGCACGAATTTGGCCGGATCTTTGGTGGTAGGGCTGACTGTCGGCCTGGTGTTCGGACTGGTCACTGCCGCGGTACCTTATGCCATGACAAGGGGCACAAGGGATTTCGCATCGACGATGCAGCTGGTCGCGGGGCGTTACGACGTGCTGTGCGAGCCGGCGCAGGCCGAGGCCGCGCGCGACATGTTGGCCAAATTAGCCATCTAGACCCGGCCTGTTTCGCGCCCTATGGCGCTGGCCGGTGCTGTCTCCGGTGGCTGCTGAGCCCGACACCGCGGACAGCGCCCGCACCGAACATGTTGCATGTCACCTGGTTTTCGCTCTACGGTTGCCGCGCGGGACGGGTGTACCCGCCGTGTGGGCACGCGGAGGTGCTTGAGACACGTCAACGGACCAGGAGGCGGTCGTGCTGGAGTCGTCGGCCAGATGGTTCCGACGCAAGGGTGTGGCGCTGGGCTCGTCCCTGCTGACCTGCCTGACGCTGGCTTCGCTGACCGGATGTGCCCGCTCCGACGACCAGATCGTGATCCGCTTCTATACTCCGGCCAGCGAGGCGGGGACGTTCTCCGCCGCCGCACAGCGATGCAATAGGGAGCTGGGCGGCCGGTTCACCATTCTGCAGGTCAGTCTGCCGAAACGCGCCGACGAGCAGCGGTTGCAGCTCGCGCGCCGGCTGACCGGCAACGACCGGACCCTGGACCTGATGGGGATGGACGTGGTGTGGACCGCCGAGTTCGCCGAAGCTGGTTGGGCGCTACCGCTTTCCGACGACCCAGCGGGTGTGACCGAGGCCGCCGCGCAGCGTGACGCCCTCGCGGGACCGCTGGAGAGCGCCCGGTGGAAGGGCAAGCTGTACGCCGCCCCGTTGAGCACCAATACTCAGCTGCTTTGGTACCGCAAGGATCTGGTTCCCGAACCGCCCGCTACATGGGATCAGACGGTGCGCGAGGCGGAGAATTTCGCGCGGTCTGAGGGTCCCAGCTGGATTGCTCTGCAGGGCAAGCAGTATGAGGGTCTGGTGGTTCTGTTCAACACACTGCTGTCCAGCGCGGGCGGCTCCGTTCTGGCCGGTGACGGTAAGACCGTTACGTTGACGGACACCCCGGCGCACCGGCAGGCCACGGTCACTGCCTTGCGGACCATGAAATCGATCGCGACAGCCGATGGGGCCGATCCCTCGATCACGCAGACCGACGAGGGCACAGCACGTTTGGCATTCGAGCAGGGCAAGGCGGCATTCGAGATCAATTGGCCATTTGTGATGGCCAGCATGATGGAGAACGCCATCAAGGGTGGCGTCCCGTTCTTGCGACTGGACCGGCGGCCGGACCTGACCGGCGCGATCGGCGATGCGGGCCGATTCGCGCCGAGCGAGGAGCAGTTCGCGGCGGCGTACGAGGCTGCCAGCGCGGCGCTCGGTTTCGCGCCATTTCCCTCCGTGGTGGCCGGCCAGCCGGCCCGGGTCACCATTGGCGGGCTGAACATCGCGGTCGCCAAGACAACGCGATACAAGGCGCAGGCCTTCGAGGCGCTGAACTGTCTGCGCAGCCGGGAGAACCAGAAGGCGACAGCCATCGAGGGCGGCTTGCCGGCGGTCGACTCGTCTCTGTACGACGATCCGGAGTTCCAGGCGAAATATCCGGCGTACGCGATCATTCGCGACCAACTGGCCAACGCCGCGGTGCGTCCCGCCTCGCCCTACTATCAAGCCATCTCGACGCGGGTCTCCGCCGTGTTGGCGCCGATCACCGGTATCGATCCCGAGCGCACGGCGGACCTGCTGAACGATCAGGTGCAGAAGGCCGTCGACGGGCGGGGGCTGATCCCGTGACCGACAGGACAAGCTCCGAGGGCAAGAGGGCCGAACGCCGGCTGGGGCTGCTACTCATCGCGCCGGCAGCGCTGCTGATGTTGGCGGTCACCGCATATCCCATCTGCTACGCCATCTGGCTGAGCGTGCAGAAGTACAGCTTCGCCAGTCCGCAGGATCGCAAGTTCGTGTGGTTCGACAACTACATCACCGTCCTGAGCGACAGATATTGGTGGAGTGCCCTTGTCGTCACACTTGTGATCACGGTGATTTCGGTGCTCATCGAGCTCGTGCTCGGGTTGGCCCTGGCGTTGGTGATGCACCGGACCATCTTCGGGCGGGGCGTGGTGCGCACGGCGGTGCTGATCCCGTACGGCATCGTCACGGTGGCAGCGTCATACAGCTGGTACTACGCGTGGACGCCGGGCACCGGTTACCTGGCGAATCTGCTGCCCGCGGGCAGCGCGCCACTGACGCAACAGATTCCGTCGCTTGCGGTGGTGATCCTGGCCGAGGTGTGGAAGACCACGCCGTTCATGGCATTGCTGTTGCTGGCAGGTCTGGCGCTGGTGCCCGATGATCTGCTCAAGGCCGCCCAGGTCGACGGGGCCAATGGGTGGAGCAGGCTGATCCGCGTCACCGTGCCGATCATGAAGCCCGCGATCCTGGTCGCGTTGCTGTTCCGTACCTTGGACGCCTTCCGCATCTTCGACAACATCTATGTGCTGACCGGTGGCAGCAACAACACGGGATCGGTGTCGATTTTGGGATACGACAATCTGTTCAAGGCCTTCAACGTGGGGCTTGGCTCGGCCATCAGCGTGCTGATCTTCCTGTGTGTGGCCATCATCGCCGTCATCTTCATCAAGGGCTTCGGGGCTTCGGCGCCGACCACGGATGGCGAGGAGGCAAGACGGTGAGCCGCCCCGATTCCTCGCGTACCGCCGGCTGGCTGATCGCCGATGTGCTGGTGCTGTGCTATGCACTGGTGCCGGTGCTGTGGGTGCTCAGCCTGTCGCTCAAACCGACGTCGTCGGTCAAGGACGGCAAGTTCTTTCCGTGGCCGATCACCCTGGACAACTACCGGGGCATCTTCAGCGGCAACGTGTTCACCTCGGCGCTGGTCAATTCCATCGGCATCGGGCTCATCGCGACAGTGATCGCCGTCAGTGTGGGCACCATGGCGGCCTACGCGGTTGCGCGGCTGGATTTCCCAGGAAAGAAGGCGCTCATCGGAGCGGCCCTGTTGATTGCGATGTTTCCGCAGATCTCGCTGGTGACACCAATTTTCAACATCGAGCGCTCCGTCGGTCTGTTCGACACCTGGCCGGGATTGATCATCCCGTACATCACCTTTGCGCTGCCGCTGGCCATCTACACCCTGTCGGCCTTCTTCCGGGAGATCCCCTGGGAACTGGAGAAGGCTGCCAAGATGGACGGCGCCACTCCGGCGCAGGCCTTCTGGAAGGTCATTGCCCCGTTGGCCACGCCCGGCATCGTCACCTCCGCGATCTTGGTATTCATCTTCGCGTGGAACGACCTGCTGCTGGCGATCTCGCTGACCGCCACCGACCGATCCATCACCGCCCCGGTGGCCATCGCGAACTTCACCGGCAGTTCGCAATTCGAGGAGCCCACCGGATCGATCGCGGCAGGCGCCATTGTCATCACGGTGCCGATCATCATCTTCGTGCTCATATTTCAACGACGGATCGTCGCCGGATTGACCTCCGGTGCAGTGAAGGGTTAGCGATGGCTGAGATAGTGCTCAACCAGGTGTCCAAGACATACACGGACGGTTCGGCCGCGGTGCGGGACGTGAGCCTGAACATCGCCGATGGCGAGTTCATCATCCTGGTCGGGCCCTCCGGCTGCGGTAAATCGACGACGCTGAACATGATTGCCGGACTTGAGGACATCTCGTCCGGCGAGCTCACCATCGCCGGCGAGCGAGTCAACGAGAAGGCGCCCAAGGATCGCGATATCGCGATGGTGTTCCAGTCATACGCCCTGTACCCGCACATGACGGTGCGCCAGAACATCGCCTTTCCGTTGACCCTGGCCAAGATGAGCAAGGACGACATCAACGCCAAGGTCGCCGAGGCCGCGAAGATCCTGGATCTGACCGATTATCTAGACCGCAAGCCCGCCAATCTTTCTGGTGGGCAGCGGCAGCGAGTGGCGATGGGCCGTGCGATCGTGCGCAGCCCCAAGGCCTTCCTGATGGACGAGCCGCTGTCCAACCTCGATGCCAAACTACGGGTGCAGATGCGCACCGAGATCGCCCGGCTGCAGAAGCGGTTGGGCACCACCACCGTGTACGTCACGCACGATCAGACCGAGGCGATGACCCTCGGAGACCGGGTGGTGGTGTTGCGCGCCGGCAAGGTGCAGCAGGTGGGCGCGCCCCAGGAGCTCTACGACACGCCGGCGAACCTGTTCGTCGCGGGCTTCATCGGTTCCCCATCCATGAATTTCTTTCCGGCGACGCTCACCGACGTGGGTGTGCAGTTGCCGTTCGGTGAAGTGACTCTCGATGCCGGGCTGTACGCGGGTATCACCGCGCGGAAGCCGTCCGGCGATGTGATCGTAGGCATCAGGCCCGAGCAGTTCGAGGATGCGGCACTGGTGGACACCTACAAGCGGATCACCGGCTTGACGCTGACGGTCAACGCCGACGTGGTGGAGTCGCTGGGTTCAGACAAGTACGTGCACTTCACCACCGAGGGCGGCGCCGCGCACTCGGACGAGTTGACCGAACTTGCCCAGGAGTCCGAGGTCGCCGAGAACGAGTTCGTGGCACGGCTTTCCGCGGCGTCAAAGGTCGCCGAGGGGCAGCCCATCGAGCTGATCATCGATACCGGCAAGCTGGTGATCTTCGACGCCGAGTCGGGTGAGAACCTTTCGCTGGCCGCCACCGCAGAGTGATCAGCGCGCAATGAACTCGGAAGAGATTGTCCGCCGGGTGCATGCGCATCTTTTCGGCCATTTCTCCGGCCGTGGTGCGGGAGAGCCGGATTCGGCCTCGGTGACCTTCTTGGGGTCTGAGCCGTATGAGCTGCTGCGCTATGGGCCCGATGACGCCGGGCTGACACATTTTGCCTCGGTCGGGGCGTCCAGATATCCGATGGCCGATCCAGGGGAGATGATTGCCTCCGAACACCTCGGCCCGCGAGCCGAGGTGTTGATCAGCTTGCACGGCAATGTTTTTCCGGGCCTCGCCCGCTCTCTGGCGGTGCTGGCGGCCTCGCCCGCGGTGGAGGGTCTGGTGCTCACCGAAGATGCGCTCATCGACCTCGGGCAGCCGTTGTGGGACGATCCGGACCGGCAGGCGTTTACCGCGGTTCTGCTACAGGCCAGTGATGTCGCGGATCTGTCGCTGCCGGAACCGCTTTCACCGGTGCGATTCCTGGCGGCGGTACCCATCACCGCCAATGAGGCTGCCTGGGTGCGCCTCAAGGGCGCCGAGGCCCTGCAGGATGCCTGGCGGCAAGCCGATATCGACGTGACGGACCCTTCCCGTGCCCACGCGCAACCTAGCTAGCGCGGCGGTTACTGACCTACGGCGGCGAAATCGGTGGGAGTGGCAACGAAGCCGACCTGAGAGCCTCGGAGGTCCATGACGCACGCGAGCTGGTATCCGGCAACGTATGCGCAGTGCGAGTTGTCGAAGGCGTAGTCAACTCCCGGCAGCAGCAGGGGTAGCGGATGTCCTTCGAATTCTGGTGTTTTGGTGAAGTCCACGTCCTCGGTACCGAACCGCAGCGGTTCCGGCGAGTTGTTGAAGAGATGTGCGGAGTTGGCTCCGTCGGGCGCGCCGAAGAATCTGCCGTGGCAGTCGAGTGCGGACATCCCGCGATGTGACGACGATGTGCAGTATGCACCACTGGGAGTCCGGAACCCGCGGACCGAGTAGGCAAGACCGTCTCGTACGGTGAAGTCCTTGGCGGCTGCCTTCGGCATGGAAGAGAAGTCGGGGAGCGCCGGGTCCGCGAATGCGTTCGGCGCGCACACCAGTGCCAGCATGAGCATCAGTGCCAAGCGCAATGTCATGGTCCCCCCGAATGACGAGTATGTCGGTAAGGAATTACAGCCAGCCGTTCTTACGGAAGTTCCGGTACAGCAGCGTGCACACCAAGACCATGACCAGCAGCACGATCGGATACGCGGCGGGCTCGGCCAGCTCGGGCATGTGCTCGAAGTTCATGCCGTAGATGCCGGCAAGCATCGTCGGAAATGCCGCGATACCCACCCAGGCGCTGATCTTGCGCATGTCGGTGTTCTGCTGCATGGCTACCTTGCCCAGCGCCGCGTTCACCAGCGAGGTGAGCAATTCGTCGTAGCTTCCGATCTTGTCCGCCGCGTGCGTCTGATGATCGAGCACGTCACGTAGGTACCGGCGCACTTCCTTGGTGATCAGGTCATTGTGGTCCTGGGTCAGCTTGGCCAGGGCTCCCGTCAGCGGGCTGATGGCGCGGCGTAGTTCCACGACTTCACGTTTGAGCATGTAAATGTGTTCGATGTCGGTGCTGGACCGGGGGGAGAAGACGTTCTGTTCCATCGCCTCGATGTCGGTCTCGACCAGATCGGACACCTCCATATAGGAGTCGACGACGCGGTCCGCGATGGCATGCATGACGGCGTACGGGCCCAGGCGCATGTGGTCGGGATCGGAGTCCATCTGCGCACGGACCTTGGCCAACCCGCTGTGGTCGCCGTGGCGCACCGTCACCACGAAGTCGCCGCCGACGAAGATCATGATCTCGCCGGTCTCCACGATCTCGCGGGCCGACGAGATCGAATCATGCTCAACGTAATTCACGGTTTTCAGGATCAAGAACAGGGTGTCGTCGTACCGCTCCAGCTTGGGCCGGTTGTGTGCGTGCACGGCGTCTTCGACGGCCAGCCGGTGCAGCCCGAAAGGTTGGGCTACCGCCTCCATCTGATGTTCGTCGGGTTCGTGCAGGCCCACCCAGACGAACCCGCGATCCAGCGAGCGCACCTTTTCCAGCGCGGCGTTCGGGGTGTACTTGCCCGGCAGCCGCACTCCGTCCACGTAGACGCCGCAGTCGACGATGGCCCGGGCGAGCGGCACCGGGATGCGTTTGGCATCGGTTTCTGGCTCACGGCCGCGAATGGGGGAACGCAACGACGACGGGGTGACCGACGGAAATCGCGCCATGATGTGGGCTCCCTGTTCGCATACCAATTCTGCGGAACCGTGCTGCGCGATGGTAACCCGCGAACCTGTGCGAGCGCCTGGAAGGCCGATGTGGTGACGTTCGATATCGCGCGGTGTTCAGTCTGCTATCTGCGGGTGGTGATCACTGGCCAGGCCGTAGTAAAGGATTTCCCGAACAGCATGGGCTAACTGTTCGAAGGCAGCGGGGCTTGGGTCTCGAAGGCTGTAAAAGGCGGAGGCCAGGAGCATTCCATTGACTGCTCTGGCGGCGTGGCCCGCGTCCAGATCACTTCTGAAATAACCGGCGCTTATTCCGTGCTGCAGGTATGTGGCCTGAATGGCGGCTGCGGCGTCATAGAAGGCCAGCACCCGTTCGGCCATATCGTCATCGACAGCGGCGGCTTGTAGGAGCAAGAACCGTGCTGCTTGTGGATCTGCGCTAAGGACGCCTGTCAGCGAAGTCGAAATGTGCTCTGCCTGATCTCGGTACTCAGCCAGGCTGGTAGGCGCCGATGGCGGCAGGTCGAGGAGTGCTGCGGACAGACGTTCCATCAAGTCATCGAGTATTTGTTCGACGATCTCACGTTTGCTTTGGAAGTACAGATAGAACGTCCCCTGCGCGATGCCTACTCGCCTCACTATGTCGGCGATGCCCGTCGCGTGATAACCGCGCTCGGCGAAGCAAGCAAGCGCCGCGCCCAAGATCTCACGCCGAGTCTCCTGCTTGCGACGCTCGAAGCGCGACAACTGTTCGGGCACGTAGTGAGGGTACCGCCACGCCTCCGTTGCTCTTCGGCATTGAAATGAACAACTAATCAGTTATTGACTGATACGTCAGTCGCATGTAACGATGCTAGCCAGACCGGCGCCTGAGACCTCGGGTAGCTCGGTGCGGCGGGTGGGACAGGCAAGCCTGATGGTGTGTGCCGGCCAGCGCTCGCGGCCAGTTCGAGACGCAATACCGATGAGAGGAACCATCTCCATGTCCAGTGCTACCCAGATTGGGATCGCGCCCGCCGCTGAGCTGCCCTCGGCAACAGGACGTATCCGGTTCGCCGGT
Source organism: Mycobacteroides abscessus ATCC 19977 (assembly GCF_000069185.1). NCBI lineage: Bacteria > Bacillati > Actinomycetota > Actinomycetes > Mycobacteriales > Mycobacteriaceae > Mycobacteroides > Mycobacteroides abscessus. The sequence goes on from NC_010397.1 coordinate 1,376,952, forward strand.
GCCGTGCTGGCGGCCACTGGCGTTGCCCATTTCATCGCGCCGTGGGTGTTTGACCTGATCACCCGGCCGCTGTTTCCAGACGACACGGCGGGGTGGATACGGCGAAATGGCGCAGCAGAGACAGTGATTGGTGCTGCTTTAGTCGCCGACAAGACCCGCGCTGCTGGAGTATCTGGGCTTGCCGTGTATGCCGTGTTCCTCACCGGCAGGCTTTTCCGTGCTTTGCGGAACCGGACCCGGGCGAGCTAGCCGCTGTGAGGGCAAATCGCCTACTAGGGCCTCGGGATGTAGCGCGCGCTGAAATGAACCTGCGTGACCAAGTTGTTTTCATTACCGGTGCGGGTAGTGGCATCGGGCGTGCGACCGCCCTTGCGTTCGCCCGGGGCGGTGCAAAAGTCATAGCCACGGACCGGAATTTGGCCTCCGCAGAGCAGACGGCAGAGCTGGTGCATGTATCCCGTGGTGTGTGCGAGCCGGTCCTGTTGGATGTGGCCGACCCGCTGGCATGGGAGAGCGCCTTGGCGAGAGTCGAAGAGCACCATGGTATTCCGCGCGTTCTAGTGAACAATGCCGGATACACGACAGCGGGCCGCTTTTTGGACCACTCTGCCGATGACTGGGCAGACTTGGTTGCGGTCAACGTGCGCGGTGCGGTTACTGGGTCGCGTTTGTGTGCGCGCCGAATGGTCGACGCCGGTATCCGCGGGCAGATCATCAATGTGGCTTCGGGAGCCGCGTACACGCCGTTGACCGTCAGCTCGCCGTATTGCACGACAAAGGCAGCGGTAATGATGTTCTCGGAAGCGTTCAGATTGGAGCTACGTCCGCACGGGATCGGTGTGACCGCAATCTGTCCAGGTGCCATCAACACCGGTTTCTATACCGCGGCTCGCCATCTGGGCTCCGACGCCGCCGTCAACACTCAACGCCGGGATCTTTCCGCTGGGGCGATAGCCCGGTTCGGAAGCGGGCCAGATGCGGTGGCCAAAGCCATCGTGCGATCGGTGCGCGCCAACCGCGCCATCCAACCGGTTACCACCGAGGCATATCTGGGGTATGCACTGTGGCGACTCAGCCCCACAGTGATGAAGGTGATCGCGCGGTTGAGCGGGGAAGGCACCCTGCGATACGTCGAAAACACGTCACTGGTGCGCACGGCCATGGGTTGGCTCAAGGAGAGGACCAAGTGAAGCGAAGTGACATCAAGCTGGTTGTGGTGACCGGAGCGGGCAGCGGTATAGGACGGGCCGCAGCTGAACGATTCGCACAGCTAGGCGCGCGGGTGATCGTCAGTGACATCAACGAGGTGGCGGCGGAGGCGACCGTCGCAGCGATTCGGGATGCGGGAGGCGATTCGTGTGCCCGCCGTCTTGACGTAACCGATGTAAACGAATTCGAGGATTTTGCGCGTTGGGTCCAGTCCGAACACGGCGTATGCGATGTCGTGGTCAATAATGCGGGAATCGGCATTCTTGGTGAGGTCATCGATACCACAGAATCGGACTGGGACCGCATCGTCGGCATCAACCTGCTAGGCATGGTCCATGGCGCACGTCTGTTCGCGCAACAGATGGTCGATGCGAACAAGCCTGGCCATATCGTAAATGTCGCCTCAGCGGCAGCGTTTCTTCCGATGCCGAACCTGGCGTCGTATTCGGCAACCAAGTACGCGGTCAAGATGTTCACCGATTGCATTCGCGGCGAACTTGCTCCGAATCATATTGGCGCCAGCGTTATATGCCCTGGGCCAATCATGACCAATATCTTCTCGTCCGCGACCCATACCGGTGCCGATGAGCAGGAGCAGGTGCAGCGCTCGGCGCTTACTGGGGCGGCTTTCGAGAAGATTCGCAGCTGGCATCTGATCCCCGGACCCCAGAATGTGGCGCGCGCTATCGAGAGTGCGGTGGTGTACAACCGCAAGACCGTGTTGGTACGGCCGGAAGCATATTTGGTTTACCTGTTGCGTCGGCTGTCTCCAACGCTGCTGTACGCCTTCTCGAATCTTATCTTTGGTTCGCGCACAATCACATTCGCATACCGGCTAGGTAAGAATCCGACGGTGGCGCGACTGTTGGGCAGGTAACCCGCGAACCTGTGCGAGCGCCTGGAAGACTGACCCGGTGGCCTTCGATATCGCGGTGTTCACCTCAGTGTTCATCACCCTTGTGGTCATCATGGACCCGCCGGGGGCGGTCCCGGTCTTCTTGTCGCTGACGGGGCGACTGCCCGCTCCCGAACGCCATCGGGCCGCATGGCAGGCCCCCGCGGTGTCGTTGACCGTTATCTCGATGTTCGCGATCGGCGGGCAGGCGATTCTGGCGTACCTACATATCGGTGTGCCCGCGCTACAGGGCGCGGGCGGTCTGCTGCTGCTCATCACCGGCTTGTCGTTGTTGATGGGCGGGGCCACCAGTCATGACGCCGACAGCGGCGTCAATGTGGCCTTGGTGCCGCTGGGTACTCCGTTGATGGCGGGCCCGGGGGCCATCGCGGCGACCATCATCGCGGTCCGCCAGGCCGGCCAGAGTGATGGCGCGCAGGCACCGGCGCTTGTGGCCATCGCCGCGGCGATTCTCTGCGTGCACGTGGTGCTGTATCTGACGCTGCGGTTCTCGACGGTGCTGATCAGGGTGCTGCGGGACGGCGGAATCATGCTCTTGGCGCGGGTCGCCGGTCTGCTGCTGGCGGCCATCGCGGTGCAGATGATCGCCGAGTCGGTACGCGGATTCGTGGCGGGCGCGTAACGGGCCGCTCACAGTTCCAGAGTCGCCACCAGTGACATGCAAGGGGGACAGTAGTCTCACGCTGTGACTGCATCCGACGTTGTTGTGACAGATGAAGAGATTTTTGAGGCACATATCGACGGGAAGCTGTCGGTAGAGCTCAAGTCGCCGCTGGATACCCAGCGCGCGCTGTCGATTGCCTACACCCCGGGTGTCGCACAGGTATCGCGGGCCATCGCCGCCGATGCCAGTCTGGCCAAGAAGTACACCTGGGCGCACCGCCTGGTCGCTGTGGTCAGTGACGGTAGTGCCGTGCTGGGGCTGGGCGATATCGGCCCGTCGGCATCGCTGCCCGTCATGGAGGGCAAGAGCGCCCTGTTCAAGACATTCGCCGGCCTCAACTCCATCCCGATCGTGCTTGACACCAAGGACCCCGATGAGATCGTCGAGACGCTGATCCGTCTGCGCCCCACCTTCGGTGCGGTCAACCTGGAGGACATCTCGGCGCCGCGCTGTTTCGAGATCGAGCGACGCGTTATCGAGGCGCTCGACTGTCCCGTCATGCACGACGACCAACACGGCACCGCCATCGTGGTGCTCGCCGCCCTTATGGGTGCTTCCCGGGTGTTGGGACGCGATCAGCAGTCCCTCAAGGTGGTCATCTCCGGCGCGGGCGCGGCCGGCGTGGCGTGCGCCAACATCCTGCTGGCCGACGGCATCAACGATGTGACGGTGCTGGATTCGAAGGGGATCGTGCACACCAGCCGCGATGATCTCAACGAGTTCAAGGCCGACCTCGCCGCGCGGACCAACCCTCGTGGACTCACCGGGGGACAGGCCGAGGCACTCGCGGGCGCCGATGTGTTCCTGGGTGTTTCGGCGGGCAAGGTCGACGAATCGCTCATCGCGACCATGGCCGATGACAGCATCGTCTTCGCCTGTTCCAACCCCGATCCTGAGATTCATCCGCATGTCGCGGCCAAGTACGCCGCGATCGTGGCGACCGGGCGCAGTGACTTCCCGAACCAGATCAACAACGTGCTGGCCTTCCCCGGTGTATTCCGCGGGGCATTGGACGCCGAGGCCACCAAGATTACCGAGCGGATGAAAGTGGCGGCGGCCGAGGCGATTTTCTCTGTTGTGGAGCCGGAGCTGGCGCCCAACAAGATTGTGCCCAGCCCACTGGACCCGCGCGTCGGGCCGGCCGTGGCCGCCGCTGTGCAGGCCGTCGCGCACGAGAGCGACTAGCCGTTTGAGGTTGCGTAGGTGGACGGCGGTGCTGCTGGCGGCAGTGGCTGTTCTGGCCGGTTGCTCGGAAAACCACGGCCCGGCACCGTATCTCACGGTGGTGACGACCAACGACGCGCAGTATCGGGTGCTTGCGCACATCTACGCGGCGGTGGTCAAGGCGACCGGCATCGATACCAAAGTGCGTGAGAGCGCCGATCCGGTAACAGAATTGGACACCGGCATTGCCAGCGTTGCGCCCGGTTTCACCGGGCGAGTGTTGCGACGGTTCGCGCCGCAGCAGCGGCCGAGTGGTGACGAGGAGACGGCGTATAAGGCCATGATCGCCGCACTACCCGCCGGTGTCGCCGCCGCCGACTATGGCACCGCCGAGGATCGGGCAGCGCTGGCGGTCACCAGCTCACCGGGCGCGTCGGCCAAGCCGACGCTGGCGGCCTTCGTACGGCACTGCGATCAGCTGGCCCGCGGTGGGCAGGTCGGCCAGGGACCGGTTCCGCTACCGCGCATCGGGTCGTGCGCTACCGGTACGCCGCGTCAATACGCCAGCGCCGGTGAGCTTTTCGCGGCACTCAGGCGTGGTGAGGTCGCGGTGGCGTGGACCAGTACCGCCAACCCGGCCCTACCGGCCGACGGAGTCACACTGCTGGACGACGAGAAGCAATGGTTACCCGCGAACAGTGTGGTGCCGCTGTACCGTCGCAATGAGTTGACCGAGGCACAGGTGTTGTCGCTCAACAAGGTTGCCGGTGAACTCACTACCGGGGACCTCGCGGCGATGACGCGAGAGGTTTCCGGTGGTGCAGACCCGCAGCGTGTGGTCGGCACCTGGCTCAATGATCACCAGATTTTGCTGCGCGGCTGACCGTAGCGCTCTGACCTGCGTAGATACCTCGGGCAATCAGATTGTGACTTGACCGGGTTATTTGACACGTGGTACCCAAATGTCACTATGGCGATCCCACTGGGCCCCAATGTTGCGGCCACAGCACCTGTACGTCGCGACGGGCTATACCCGGGTGACCAGCCCGGATTACGGCTGCCCAACGGAGTGGAAGGCTGGGCGCGGCCCGAGTTGTCCGCCGTCGTGCGCACCTTCGAATGGATGTTCACCAAATACCGGCTGGGCGGCGGCGGCCTGAGCGTCTATGTGGACGGCGAGCCCGCCCTGGATATCTGGGCGGGTGCGGCGGCGGCCGGACAGGGCTGGACACGCGACACCGGAGCCCTCGTCTTCTCGGCATCCAAGGGCATTGCCGCCACGGTCATCCACCGCCTGGTCGATCGCGGACTGATCACCTACGACGCCCCGGTCGCACGTTACTGGCCGGAGTTCGGTGCCAACGGCAAGTCTTCGATCACCGTCCGGCAGGTCCTCGATCATCGCGCCGGGCTCTCCCGTCTCGAGGGAATCGCCTACCACGCAGAGGAAATCGTCGATCACGAGTTGATGGAGCGGCGTCTTGCCGCCGCCCCCGTCGACAAGTTCTACGGTAAGCGCGCGTACCACGCTCTGACCTTCGGATGGCTGCTCGCGGGGCTGGCGCGCTCGGTCACCGGTAAAGACATGCGGGAGCTGTTCCGAACCGAGATCGCCGATCCGCTCGGGGTCGACGGTATCCATCTGGGGCGGCCACCGCGTACCGCGTCGACCAAGGCCGCCTCGATGTATCCATTCCTGGACTCGATGGCGAACAAGCCCGCGGTGGGGAGGCTGCTGCCGACGGTCATTCGTGCCATCGATCGCCTCCCTGGTTTCGAGGGCGCCATCGGCACGATGTACGGACCAGGCATGGAGCGGATTCTGGCCGATGACGGCACGCTGAATTCGGCCCTGTACGACATGCAGGCACCCGCCGCCAATGCCGTGGCGACCGCGCCGGCCCTGGCCAAGATGTATGCCGCCCTGGCTGGGGATGGCAGTGTCGATGGCCGTGAGTTACTTTCGCCGGAAACGGTGGCAGGACTTGCCCGCAAGACCAATCTGACCATCGACCGCACCATCGTGTTCCCCATGGGCATGCACCTGGGGTACATGTCGCTGCCGATGAACGGATTCCGGGGCGGATTCGGCCACATCGGACTCGGCGGCTCGATGGGGTGGGCCGACCCCAAGCGCAAGATTGCCGTCGGCTTCGCACACAACCGGCTTCCGCTGACCATGGCTCTTGACCAGATCTCCTTCGCGTTCTTGTGGCCCCAGATCGTCAAGGCGGTCGGCTGAAGAGCCGGGGTCGTGAAGCGCCCCCAATCGCTGCGCCCCGATTGGGTATCTGTCTGACATCTACGCCATCGCGCTTGCCTTGATGTCGAGTACCTGGTACTCACTGTTACTTATGGCACAACCTCATGGCCTCGATGACGCGGCCACGGAATTACCGCTACCGGCGCGGCCGCAATTCGCCTACCCTCCGCTGGAACGCGGTATGGAGCTACCGCCGGGAGTGAACGGTTGGGCGCGCCCCGAGTTCCGCGGAGTAGTGCGCGTCTTCGCGTTCGCCTTCACCCGTTATCGCGTGGGTGGGGGCGCCGCGTGCGTGTACGTGGATGGTGAGCCCGTGCTCGACCTGTGGGCTGGGGTGGCGCAGAAGGGTGAGGAGTGGACTCGTGATACCGCTCCGGTGATCTTCTCGGCGTCCAAGGGAGTGACCGCGACGATCATTCACCGTCTGGTGGATCGTGGACTGTTGGACTACCGCGCGCCGGTGGCGCGGTACTGGCCGGAGTTTGCCGCCAACGGCAAGGAAGCGATCACGGTCGATGGGATTCTCTCGCACACCGCGGGTCTGTCGCGGCTTACCGGCATTGCGCACAACTACGAGGAGATGTTCGATCCGGATCTGATGGCCGATCGCCTGGCCGCGGCTCCGGTCGATAGATATTTCGGCAAGCCGGCCTACCACGCTCTGTCTATTGGCTGGCTGATGGGACGGCTGGCCAAAGCCGTCACCGGTAGGGATTTGGAGGAGCTGTACCGCAGCGAGCTGGCCGAGCCGCTGGGTGTCGACGGCATCTACATGGGACGCCCGCCGGCCGGTGCTCCGTCGCAATCTGCTGCGCTCACACCGTATTTGGACCGGGTCGCACGGTCTGGCTTCATCCGTCGCGCTGCCCCTTCCGTGATGGGTGTGCTCGACAAGATGCCCGGCGCCAAGGGCGCCGCGTCGACGCTGTACCAGCCGGGCGCGGAAATGCTGCTCGCTGACGACGGGCACGCCAGCGCCGCGGTGATGGACCTGCGGTGTGGTGCGGGCAGCGCATGTTGCACCGCGCCGGCGCTGGCCAAGCTGTACGCTGCGCTGGCCGGCGATGGCAGCGTGGATGGTGTGCGTCTACTGTCGCCGGACATCACCCGCGGACTGGGGCGCAAGAACAGCTATCGGATCGACCACACGCTCGGGCTTCCGATGGGTTGGCACCGTGGGTATCACTCGCTGACGGCCCCCGTGATCGGTGGCGGCTTCGGCCATATCGGTGCCGGCGGATCCTTCGGGTGGGCCGACCAGAAACGCAAAATCTCGGTGGCCATTGTGCACAACCGGCTTCCCCGCACGATGGTGTTCGATCAAACCGTCATCGGTACCTTCCTGCCGTCAATCATTCGCGCCGCGCGGTAACGCGGCGCAAATGATCGGCCCGGGTTACTTCTTACCCGGCCGGGGCAGGATGAAGCGGGTCACCACGGAGAAGATGTCCTGGTAACGGGCACCGGTGAGCCGGACGATGACGTCCAGGATCTTGGCGTCCGGGCCGACCAGTACCCGCGGCTTCTTCTTGCGTACGGCGGTCAGGATGATGCGGGCAGCGGCCTCCGGGCTGGTGTTCGCCAGGTACTTGTCGAACATCGCGGCCATCGCCTGCTGGTCGTAGCCCTCGGCCGTGGTGGAGTTGCGCGCGATGGCGGTCTTGATGCCGCCGGGGTGCACGCAGGTGACGGCGACGGGCTTCTTGCCGATGATCATTTCTTGGCGCAGTGACTCGGTGAAGCCGCGCACCGCGAACTTGGCCGAGTTGTAAGCACTTTGGCCGGGCATGGACAGCACGCCGAACAGGCTGGAGACGTTGACGACGTGGCCGTCGCCGGAGGCGATCAGGTGTGGCAGGAAGGCCTTGGTGCCGTTGACGACGCCCCAGAAGTCGACATCGATGATGCGCTCGATGTCCTTGAACTGGCTTTCCTCTACCTCGCCCTGGTATGCGATGCCGGCGTTGTTGTAGATCTGGTTGACCTTGCCGAAGTGGTCCTTGATGGCGTCGGCGTAGAGCAGGAAGGCTTCGCGCTCCGCGACATTGAGACGATCCGCACGGACCTCGGCGCCGAGCGCCTTGACCTGGCGTTCGGTTTCGGCCAAGCCCTCGTTGTCGATATCGCTGATGGCGATCTTGGCGCCCGATCGTGCCAGCTCGACGGCCAGTGCGCGTCCGATACCCGAACCCGCGCCGGTCACCACGGCCACCTTGCCGCTGAAGCCTTCCATAAGTGTCTCCTTGTTAGACGACTGTCAAATAGTCAGAGTAATGGGTCAATGGGAACGTTTGGGCATCAGGAACCGCTCGCCGAGTACGAACAGATCCTGGTAGCGCGCACCGGTCAGCCGGACCAGAATGTCGATTGCTTTCGCGTCCGGCCCCACAAGCACGCGGGGCTTCTTCTTGCGTACGGCGGTCAGAATGATTCGCGCCGCGGCCTGCGGTCTGGTTCTGGCGAGCATGTCGAACAACTTCGTGAATTCAGCATGGTCGTAGCCTTCGGCGACCGTGGCGTTGCGGGCCACGTTGGTCTTGATGCCGCCGGGGTGCACGCAGGTGACGGCGACGGGCTTCTTGCCGATGATCATTTCTTGGCGCAGTGACTCGGTGAAGCCGCGCACCGCGAATTTCGCTGCGTTGTAGGAGCTTTGGCCCGGGCATGCCATGACTCCGAAGATCGAGGAGACGTTGACGACGTGGCCGTCGCCGGAGGCGATCAGGTGTGGCAGGAAGGCCTTGGTGCCGTTGACGACGCCCCAGAAGTCGACATCGATGATGCGCTCGATGTCCTTGAACTCGCTGGCTTCCAGTTCGCCATGGAAGTCGATGCCGGCGTTGTTGTAGATCTGGTTGACCGTGCCGAAGTGCTCCTTGATGGCGTCGGCGTAGAGCAGAAAGGCTTCGCGCTCCGCGACGTTGAGGCGATCGGATCGGACATCACCGCCAAGGCTCTTGATCTGGCGTTCGGTTTCGGCCAAGCCCTCGTTGTCGATATCGCTGATGGCGATCTTGGCGCCCGATCGTGCCAGCTCGACGGCCAGTGCGCGTCCGATGCCCGAACCGGCACCGGTCACCACGGCGACTTTGCCGCTGAAGCCCTCCATGGGTACTCCTCAAGATTTACGTTGTCAGGCTGACGTCAATCAGTGAGGGTAATGGATGGCCGTACGGCATGATCATGGCGGCGGGCGAGTGACCGTCAGGTCTTGAGGCCCACACAGATCCAGTCGACGGAAACCAGCGGTGGTGTAACGGGTCGCGCCACCGGGCGGTGCACGACCACCTCAAAGCCCGCACCTGCGAACAACCGTTCCATCTCGGTGGCCGTCGGGAAATGCGCCGGGCCACGTTCGCCGGTGCGGTTGCGTGCCCAGCGCCGCTCCCTGGGGCAGATCGTGGCGACCGAGGCCATCCCGCCGGGGACCAGCACGCGGTAGAACTCTGCCAGCGCGGCAGGCTGGTCGAAGAAATGGAAGGCCGACGTCGTCACTACGGCGTCGAGGCTGGAATCCGCGAAGGGGAGCTGCTCGGCGGGCGCCTTGCGCCACTGCACCTGAGCGCACCGCGCCCTGGCCTTGGCGAGCATGCCGTCGGACATATCAACGCCGAAGACGGTTGCCTGGTGCAACTCTGCCCGAATGCGCGATGCCAATATTCCAGTGCCGCAAGCGATATCGGCAACACGCCGGGCGTCGTGCTCGCATAGCTGCGCTATGGTGTCTGTCTGGGCAGGGCTGTAGATATGGCGCTGCACGAGTGGGAAGTTGTAGACCCTGGACATCAGGGTCCAGTACCGCGTGACCAACTCGTTGAGCGAACGCCGCTGGGCGATGGCAGGCATCTGTGAAATCTAGGAGCGGCGGCGGCGCCGGGTCCGCGACTTGTGCCGACCTTGGTGAAAGACACGAGGCGCGCGGCCGGAAGCTATGACCGGTCCCAATAACCCGCGCGTCCCGGAAGGAACCTTCGAGCAAACCTCCGAACTCACCGGGGAGGCGGTAGGGTGCGCAATGGTCTCATGGATGTGATCCGTGGGGGGTCGGATATTCCACGCTGCGGTGGGAGAAGGTTGGAGTCCGCTGATGACGGCGTCACTCAGTGATCGGTTCATGCGCCGGCTGCCGGAGACGGCGCGTCGCGCGGTGGACTGTTTCGCTGCCGAGGTGCCGTACTACGGGATGCTGCCGCGTGAGGTTCTCGACGGCGAGATAACCGAGTTCACCAAGCAGCATTTCCGGATATTCGCCCGGGTCATGCTGGAGTCGCGTGCGCCCACCGACGACGAGTTCGCGGTATCGATCCTGGCCGCGTCCCGCCGGGCGCAGGAAGATATCCCGCTGCCTGCGGTGCTGGCCGTCTACAACGTCGCAGCGCGGGTGGGCATCGAGACCCTCCGGGAACTGGCAACTCCCGACGAGGTGGACGAGGTATTGGCTGTGAGCGTGCAGCTCCAGCGCTATCTGCAATTGATGCTGCCCGCCGTCACCGCCGCGTATCTCGAAGAGCGTCAGGGCGTTTATGGTGCGGCGGCAGATGCCCGCCGTGACCTCTTCGAGGCGTTGGTCAAGGGAATGCCGTGGGAGGAGGCGGCCGAACGGGCGAGCGTCACGCTGGCGCTGTCGTATCACGTGCTGTTCCTGTACATGCCCGAACCCGCGACCAACACCGTGGTGGCGCGGCGGCGCGCACACCGCGTGCAGGACATCGTCGACGAGTATGCGCGCGAGCCCGTGCTGGCCGCGCTGGATGGTCGCGGCGGCACCATCTTGCTGCCCGCGGTGGGCAAGGTGGAATCACTGCTGCCGTTGTTCTCGGAAGTGGCCGGGGGGCCGGTCACGATCGGGCTGTCCGAGGCGGCCGATCCCGCGGAGATCGCCGCCGCTGCCGATGAGGCGCGCGAATTGGCCTTGCTCGCACTGCGACTCGGCCGGGCGCCGGGGGCGTATCGACTCTCCGATTTACTGTTGGAGTACCAGATCACCCGGCCGGGCAGGGCACGCGACCTGCTGGCCGCGACCGTTCAGCCGCTCGCCGCGCACCCACACCTGCAGCAGGCGCTCAGCGCCTACCTGCAGCACGAGCACGGCCGGCAGCTGGCCGCCAAATCACTACATGTGCATCCCAACACCCTCGACTACAGGTTGCGCCGGGTTGCCGAGCTGACCGGATTGGATCCGGCGCAACCGTCCGCGGCGCGGACGCTCGCCGCGGCGCTCTTGGCGGTCAAGGCACGCTGAGAATCAGAGCTTCCCGCTGAGCAGCTGGATGATCCCCCGCTGCCAGCGCATGAACATCCGGATGGCCCGCAGGGTCAATGAGGTGGAGAACACCGTCTGGACATCCGATCTCGCGGGTAATGCCTTGCCGGTCAGCCGTTCATCCAGCCAGGCGAGGGCGTCCGAGCCGCCGGCCAGAGCCAACACGATGTGCTCGGACGCGCGATCGCGTCGATACGTGACATGAGCGCCTCCGGCGATGTAATCCTCGGCGAGCTGATCGGTGTACTGAATCGGCAGCAGCAGGTCGTGTATCGGGTGATACAGATACACCGGTGCGGTCGGCGTCCGTTGCCCCAACGTCATCTCATCGGTGAGTGCGGTGATCTCCGGCCCATCCATGACTTCTTCGAGGGGGCGGTCCAGGATCTTGTTGAAGTCCAGGAATGGCCAGCGCAGCACCGTCTCCAGGAGCGTCATGCGCTCGGACTTCTCGACGATTCGGCGTCCCCTGCGGTTGAGGTGGCGCTCCAGGAACTCGCGGGCCGGCGGATGAGCACGCATCATCGCCGCGAGCACCGGGATGATCAGGCCTGAGGCGGGCCGGGCGCAGTGGTAGTGCACGAGCGGGCCGGGTTGTGCGGCGGGCGCCCCGATCAGCGCGCCCACCATGTTCAGCTCCGGGGCGTATTCACCCGCCAGCTCCGCCGCCCAAGCTGTCGCGGTGCCGCCACCGGAGTATCCCCACACTGCGACGGGGGTTTGCCAGCTCAGCTGCGGGATGCCGTCGTCGCCGGACGCCGCGATGGTGGCGCGCAGGCCGTCGAGCACGTGGTACCCGGGCTGGCGGGCCACCATCCAAAGCCCGTGCGGTCCCTCGTGGTCGCTGATGGTGACCACCCATCCTTTGGTGAGTGCGGCCACCACCAGCAGGAATTCGTTCTGAGACTGGGTCAGGCCAAAGGATCCCTGCTGCAGGTAATACGACGGGAACCGTTTGGGCGTGACGGCGTCGATGGCGCTCTGGAAGGCCAGTAGCGGCGAGTCCGCCGTCGCACGCTGCGGTACGACCACCGTGGTGACCGTGGTTTCCGGATTGCCATGCAAGTCGGTGCTGCGATAGAGGACCTGCCAGGCATGCAGCTTCAGCGGAATGAGGCCGAAGAGCCCGAGCCGCACTCGGCGGCGTCGCAGCGGTGTCCCCGGTGCGGTGCCTTCCCATCCCTGCGGCGCCGGGCCGAAGAAGGGGTCGTAGGCAGCCGACAACGGCTTGTCGACCTGCAGCGGCCATTCGTCGATCGAGGGCGTTGCCGGAGCAGGCCTGGGCGCGGTACCGGCCGTCATCGAGCCTGTTGTCCTTGCACTGGCGGTCCTATCCGGTCGTGAGCACAGTTCACTACCTTGCGCAGCGTATTGACCGGTTGCGGCGCATGACAACGCAATGACCGCAGATCATGTTCACTCACCAAACGGCCGACGGCACCTTGTGACCGCTCACTTCCTACCCGGAGGTGGGAGCAAAGGCCTCGTCGATGATCTCCTGCTGCTCGACGGCGTGCACCTTCGAGGAACCGGACGACGGCGCCGACATGGCCCGCCGGGAGATCTTGGTGAGGCCGGTCAGGCGCGGCACCACCTCGGGCAGGTTCAGTCCGAAGGTCGGCCACGCGCCCTGGTTGGCGGGCTCTTCCTGTACCCAGATGTATTGCGCATCATCCGGGTACCGGCTGAGGGTCTCCTCGAGTCGGTAGCGCGGAATCGGGTACAGCTGCTCGATCCGCACGATCGCGACATCGTCGCGCTTGTCGGAGTTCTTGCGCGCCAAGAGGTCGTAGTACAGCTTGCCGCTGGTCAGCAGGATCCTCTTGACCTTGCTGCGGTCGCCCACACCGTCCTCGTAGGTGGGCTCCTCGAGCACTGAACGGAACTTGCGGTCGGTGAAGTCCTTGATGTCACTGACCGCAGCCTTGTTGCGCAGCATGGACTTTGGCGTGAACACCACCATTGGCCGGGTGATGCCGTCCAGGGCATGCCGACGCAATAGGTGGAAGTAGTTGGCGGGCGTCGACGGCATGGCCACCGTCATCGAGCCTTCGGCGCACAGCTGCAGGAACCGCTCGATGCGGCCCGAGGTGTGGTCGGGACCCTGCCCCTCATGGCCGTGGGGGAGTAGCAATACCACCTCGGAGAGCTGGCCCCACTTGGCCTCACCGGAGGAGATGAACTCGTCGATGATCGACTGTGCGCCGTTGACGAAGTCGCCGAACTGAGCCTCCCACAACACCATTGCGTCGGGATTGCCGACGGAATAGCCGTACTCGAAGCCCAGCGCCGCGTATTCGGAGAGCGCCGAGTCGTGCACCACGAGACGACCGCCCGTCGGGTTGCCCTCGGCGTCCACACCCACCAGCTGCAGCGGGCTGAACTCGGTGCCGTTGTGCCGGTCGATGATCACCGCGTGACGTTGGGTAAAGGTGCCGCGCTTGGAGTCCTGGCCGGACAACCGCACCACCTTGCCCTCGGCGACCAGGGTGCCGAACGCCAGCAGCTCGCCGAAGGCCCAGTCGACCTTGCCCTCGTAAGCCATCTCGCGGCGCTTATCGAGTACCGGCTTGACGCGCGGATGCACGCTGAAGTCCTCGGGAACCGACAGGAAGGCGTCACCGATGCGCTGCAGCAGCGCCTTGTCGACGGCGGTGACCAACTTCTGCGGCAGCTGCTGGTCTTCCTCGACCGATTCGCTGGGACGCTGTTGATACTTTTCCAGGTCGCGTACCTCGTTGAAGACCCGTTCCAGTTGGCCCTGGTAGTCGCGCAGGGCGTCCTCGGCTTCCTTCATCGAGATATCGCCGCGGCCGATCAGGGCTTCGGTGTAGGTCTTGCGCACACCGCGCTTGGTGTCGATCACCTCGTACATCTGCGGGTTGGTCATCGAGGGGTCGTCGCCCTCGTTGTGGCCGCGCCGGCGGTAGCAGACCAGGTCGATGACGACGTCTTTGTTGAATTTCTGGCGGAAGTCCACGGCCAGACGTGACACCCAGACGCATGCCTCGGGATCGTCGCCGTTGACGTGGAAGATCGGCGCACCAATCATTTTCGCGATATCGGTGCAGTACTCGGTGGAGCGCGAGTGCTCCGGCGCGGTGGTGAAACCGATCTGGTTGTTAACCACGATGTGAATAGTGCCGCCGGTGCGGTAGCCGGGCAGGTTGGCCAGGTTCAGGGTCTCGGCCACCACACCCTGTCCGGCGAACGCGGCGTCACCGTGCAGCATCAGCGGCACCACGGTGAAGCGGCCGCCGTCGGTGCCCACGTCGAGAAGATCCTGCTTGGCGCGCACCAGGCCTTCCAGTACCGGGTCCACCGCCTCGAGGTGCGAGGGGTTGGCGGTCAGTGAGACTTCGATGTCGTTGTCGCCGAACATCTGGATATAGGTGCCGGATGCGCCCAGGTGATATTTGACGTCTCCGGAACCGTGGGCGAGCGCCGGGTTCAGGTTGCCCTCGAACTCGGTGAAGATCTGCGAGTACGGCTTGCCGACGATGTTCGCCAGCACGTTGAGCCGGCCCCGGTGCGGCATGCCGATGACCACCTCATCGAGGCCGTGTTCGGCGCTCTGGTCGATGACGGCGTCCATCATCGGGATGACGCCCTCGGCGCCTTCCAATGAGAAGCGCTTCTGCCCAACGTATTTAGTGGCCAGGAAGGTCTCGAAGGCCTCGGCCGCGTTGAGCTTGGACAGGATGTACTTCTGCTCGGCGACGGTCGGCTTGTCGTGCTTGGCCTCGATGCGTTCCTGCAGCCACTTCTGCTGCTCAGGCTCCAGGATGTGGGTGTACTCGACGCCGGCGTGGCGGCAGTACGCGTCGCGCAGTACCGAGAGCACGTCGCGCAGCTTCATGTACTCCTGGCCCTTGAATCCCGAGACCTTGAATTCGCGGTCCAGGTCCCACAGGGTCAGGCCGTGGCTGAGCACGTCCAGGTCGGGATGGCTACGGAAGCGGGTTTTGTCCAGGCGCAGCGGATCGGTGTCGGCCATGAGGTGGCCCCGATTGCGGTATGCCGCAATGAGTTCCAGCACGCGGGCGTTCTTGTCGACGATCGAGTCGGGGTTGTCGATGCGCCAGCGCACCGGCTCATAGGGGATGCCCAGCTCCCGGAAGATGTCGTCGAAGAAATCGTCGGAGAGTAGTAGCTGATGCACTGTCCGCAGGAAGTCGCCCGACTCGGCGCCCTGAATGATGCGGTGGTCGTAGGTGGACGTCAGCGTCATGTGCTTACCGATGCCCAGATCGGCAATGCGCTCTTCGCTGGCGCCCTGGAACTCGGCCGGGTACTCCAGCGCACCGGCACCGATGATCGCGCCCTGGCCGCGCATGAGCCGCGGCACCGAGTGCACGGTGCCGATGGTGCCCGGATTGGTCAGTGAGATGGTGACTCCGGAGAAGTCTTCGGCGGTCAGCTTGCCGTCGCGGGCGCGGCGCACGATGTCCTCGTAGGCGGCGATGAACTGGCCGAAACCCAATGCCTCGCAACCCTTGATGGCCGCAACGACCAGAGTGCGGTTGCCGTCCTTGCCGGGGAGATCGATGGCCAGACCCAGGTTTACGTGGGCGGGGGTGATGGCGACTGGTTTACCGTCCACTTCGGCGAAGTGGCGGTTCATATTCGGGAAATCCTTGATGGCCTGGACGATGGCGTAGCCCAGTAGGTGCGTGAAGGAGATCTTGCCGCCGCGAGTGCGCTTGAGGTGATTGTTGATGACGATGCGGTTGTCGATCATCAGCTTGGCGGGGATCGCCCGGACGCTGGTGGCGGTGGGGATCTCCAGCGAGGCAGACATGTTCTTGACCACGGCGGCGGCGGCACCGCGCAGCACCTGGGCCTCGTCGCCCTCGGCGGTGGGGATCGGAGGGGCGGCGGGCTTTGGCGCCGCTGGGGCCGTGCTCGGTGCGGACGCGGGCTTGACTGCCGGGGCGGGCGCGGGTGCCGCTGCCGGTGCCGGTGCCGGTGCGGGTGCCGCTGGCGTGGGTGCCGGTGCGGGGGCCGCGTGACCGTTGGCGCTGGCGGTCGCGGGCTCGGCCACCGACTCGGCTCCAAAGTCGCTCAGGAACTCGTGCCAGCTCGAGTCGACCGAAGACGGATCTTCCTTGAATCGCCGGTACATCTCTTCGACCAGCCATTCGTTCTGCCCGAATTGTGGATTTGAACCGTTCACGGCAGTCTTCGCCTCGCTCCGTCTCGTTCGATATTCAGTCCGTTTAGCGACCGGTACCAGGCTAACGCGTCGCCATCGGGGGCGGCATGTCGCCGTTCCATGACAGGGGCGACATCATCGGCGCCACTGATGGCTCAGGGGTGGACTCCCGGTGAACGGCCACCCCTGTCCTGCTTAGCTGTCCGGTGCTACCAGTCGCAGCTGCACCGGCCATGCCGTCGGGGGTTCTCCAAAGGCATTGCGTGCGTTCGTGATTATTCTCTTGCCGATAAAGCGGTTGCCGCCCGCGCCGATCACGGCCCCGATTCCGGCCGGCAACAGCTTGCCCGCCGCCATGGCTCCACGCTTCACGGCGAATTTCTTGGTGAACCGCTTGAGTAGCGTGGCGTTGAGATGACTGAGCGCGGGCACCGGCAGCGTCGAGGTGGCCTCGGCCAGCCAGCCTCCGCCGACGGTGCGCTCCTTGCCCAGCACGTCCGAGACCGTGGTCTCACCGTCCTCACCGAGCAGAACCGCGAGCACCAGCGTATGGCGATGCTCGATCTTGGCGAGTTCGATGTCATGGACGGCAGCCAGCGCCAAAGTGAACAGCGATGTCGCCTCCAGGAACAGCACAGCCTCGCCGGCCGTCGCCGACAGCGCGGCCAGCGTGCCTACGCCGGGGAATGCGGCGGCCGCGCCGACGGCCGCACCGCTGCCCATCACCGTTGCCAGATATCGCTTCTCCAGCATCGCGACGACATCGGCGGGTGTCGCGGTGGGGTGAGTGGCTCGTAGCTTCTGGACGTATGCGCGTACCGCGGGCTCCTGAACCTTGGTGCTCTGGTCCAGGACGAGGGAGAGGAGCTTGCCCGAGGCGCCCGGCTTGGACTCCTTGCTCTTGCCCCCCAACGCGAGCTGCCGCTGCGGTTCGGTGATGCGAGTGCTCATCGGCATGTGTTCCTTCAGTGCTGTGGTCTGGGTGGGTCCACTGGTTGTGAGCGAAGATCTGTTCTCACAGTAGTGAAGACGAATGGCGAGTGTCTTTCGTTCCTCAAATAGGGGTCTAAATGGGTGATTTGCGCGACGTTTTGACACTCGCGCGCTGTCCGGGCAACCGATTTCCTGGCAGGGATCCGCTGGCGCGTGCCGATCATGAGCAAAGTCGTGGCGGTGAGCGCCGCCGCCGTAAAAACGCGGTGACGGGACAGGCGCGCTGTGCTTCGATGTTGACGGACCGGCTCTTCGGTGTGTTGTCTATAGCGACGGCGTTCCGGAGCGGGCGACCTGGGGAAATGTGCGTCGGCGCTGATGAGGCCGGTAATGGGGGCGATGTCTCCTCCTGGATGGGAGTGGAGACTTGACCGATTGAGTGAGACGCAGCTCACATTTGTTAGGGAAGGGAAGGTTTTGCCACGTGCGTGCGCTGAGCACTGAGGTGACGAGTGCCCCCGGTAAGACGACAGTCGATGACCCGGCGACCGATCGCACTCCTGCCGGTTCGGTCTCGCCTCCGGCAACCCGCCTGGGTCGGGCATGGCTCATCACCGTGCTGGGCGCCATGGTTGCCCTGGGCCCCCTCACCATCGACATGTACCTGCCGGCCCTGCCCGACATCGGCTCGGATCTGCACGTCAACTCCACCCTCACCCAGCTGACACTGACCGGAACGCTGGTGGGGTTGGGTCTGGGGCAGCTGCTGGTGGGCCCGCTGTCGGATTCACTCGGCAGGCGGCTGCCGCTGATCGCCGGGGCGATCCTGCACATCGTGGCGTCACTGGCCATCACCATCGCCCCGAACATCGTGGTGCTCGGCGTGTTGCGGGCGGTCGAAGGGATGGGCGCCGCGGCGGCCATGGTGGTGGCGATGGCCGTGGTGCGTGACCTCTATACCGATAAGGCCGCGGCAACCGTGATCTCCCGGCTCACACTCGTCATTGGTATTGCGCCGATCCTGGCTCCGTCACTGGGCGCGGCCGTGCTGGTGCATGGGTCATGGCAGAACGTATTCGCGGCCCTGTCATGCCTGGGCGTCCTGCTGCTCATCCTCGCCGTGGTGGCGCTGCCGGAAACACTGCCCCCGTCTGCGCGACGTCCACTGCGGGCAGGGGCCATCCTGCGGACTTACCGCGATCTGCTGCGCGACAAGGTGTTCGTGGTTCTGGTGCTGGTTGCCGGTCTTTCGTTGTCCGGTCTGTTCGCCTACATCTCGGGTGCCTCGTTTGTGTTGCAGGGACAGTACGGCATGAATCAACAGGTGTTCGCGCTCGCATTCGGTGCGGGTGCCATCGCGTTTGTGGCTGCCTCACAGCTGAACGTCGTGCTGCTCAAGCGATTCGAACCGCAGCAGATCGTGCGGTGGTGCTTGTCGCTGGCTTTGATCCCGGCGGTGGTGCTACTGGTGCTGGCGGGTTTCGGTATCGGTGGGCTCGTCGGCTTTGTGGCTCCGGTGTGGACGTTGATGGCATTGATGGGCTTCGTCATACCGAACGCGCCTGCGCTGGCGTTGTCCCGCCACGGTGAGGCGGCGGGTACTTCGGCTGCGGTGCTGGGCGCCGCACAATTCGGGGTGGGTGCCGTGATCGCGCCGCTGGTTGGGGCATTGGGCAACAACGCGCTGGCCGTCGCCATCGTCATGATGATCGGAGTGGTGCTGGCTCTGGCCGGGCTGGCCGTCGTGAGAAATCGTGTCGCTGCCTGACCGACGACTAAGTTCCGTAGCCGTGCGACCTGAATATCCGCGACCGTGGATCACCTTGTGGGTGGTGCTGTTCGGGTTGTTCATGATCTTGCTCGACTCGACGATTGTGTCGGTCGCCAATCCGGCCATCAAGGCAGGTTTCGGTGCCGATTATTCGTCGACGGTATGGGTGACCAGTGCATATCTGCTGGGCTACGCGGTGCCGCTGCTGATTACCGGGCGACTCGGAGATCAATTCGGCCCACGCTCGATGTACCTGTCCGGGCTCGCGGTCTTCACCGCAGCCTCGCTGTGGTGCGGCTTGGCGGGGTCGATCGGCTGGCTTATCGCGGCGCGCGTGGTGCAGGGGATCGGTGCGGCGATGCTCACGCCGCAGACGTTGACCGTGGTGCAGCGGGTGTTCCCGCCGGAGCGGCGTGGGACCGCGATGGGGGTGTGGGGTGCGGTAGCCGGGATCGCGACGCTGGTGGGCCCGGTGGCCGGTGGTCTGCTCGTGGACGGGTGGGGCTGGCAGTGGATCTTCTATGTCAATGTTCCGGTGGGTGTGCTGGGAATCATCCTGGGCGCCATCTATATTCCGCGAATGCCGACACATCGGCATCGGCTAGACCTGCTGGGGATGGCACTTTCGGCCGTCGGCATGTTTGCCTTCGTTTTCGCGCTCCAAGAGGGAGAGAGCTTCCAGTGGGCTCCTGGCGTGTGGGCGATGATGGCCGCTGGCCTAGTGGTTTTGGGTGTGTTCGTGTGGTGGCAGTCGGCGAACCGGGGGGAGCCGCTGATCCCATTGCGATTGTTCGCCGACCGCAACTTTTCGCTTGCCGGCGTCGGTATCGCGTCGATGAGTTTCTGTGTGATCTCGACCGGTCTGCCCATGATGTTCTATACGCAACTGGCACTCGGCTTTTCGCCGACAAAGGCGGCGTTGACCCAGGCGCCCACGGCGATTGTGAGTGGAATTCTGGCGCCCCTAGCCGGATGGCTGGTCGACAGGGTGCGTCCATCGATACTGATCGGCGGCGGTATCGCGTTGATGATCGCCTCGACGCTGTGGTGGACGCTGTTGATGCGGCCTGAGACCCAGATGTGGCAACTCATGCTTCCGGCGGCGGGTATCGGCGCGGCCATGGCGTGCATCTGGGGTCCACTGGCCACTACCGCGACGCGAAACCTGCCGCCGTCGGTCGCGGGCGCCGGGTCTGGCGTCTACAACACACTGCGGCAGGTCGGCGGCGTGGTCGGCAGTTCGGCGATGGGTGCGTTGATGACGGCGCGATTGACGGCGACCATGCCCGCCATGCCTCCCGGTTCCGGGTCCACCCCGGAGGCAGCGCTGCCTCCGGGCTTGCGTGCGCCGTTCTCGGCCGCGATGGCACAGTCCATGCTGCTGGGTATCGCGGCGCTGGCACTTGGTCTGGTGGCCGCGCTGTTCATGCGGCCCGGAGGCTCACAGGTAGGTGCCGTGCCCCTCGACGATGTGGTCTCCGTCGAAGATTAGGACCTCATTGACGAGTCCGCCCTTGTGGTTTCGGTAGTTGAGGACGAGGGCCCGGGCGCCCACGTAGGTGCCGACCGGTTCGAAGCGCAGATCAGGGTTGCGGGTCAGGGCGTCGGCCGCCAGGACCGCCTCGATGTCGTGGGCGTTCCACGCCGCGAACCACTCCCGGCTGAATGTCTCGGGGTCGACGACGAGTGTCATGATTCCGGGCCGAACAGCACCGCGGGGTTCAGAAACCCTGTGGGATCGAACGCGGACTTGACGGCCCGCATCGCGGCGATATCGCCGGCGGTGCGCGCCATGCCGAGGTAGTCGCGTTTGAGAGTGCCGACCCCGTGCTCGGAACTGACATTGCCGCCTAGATCCGCGATCAGCGTCATCATGGGCTGATACAACGTGGTGGAGTCGGGACAGCGCAACACATTTAAGTGTAGATTGCCCTCGCCTACGTGGCCGAACAGCACGGGCATGGCCCCGGGCACCGCGGCGGCGATCAGCTCGGAGGCACGTCGTTCGAACTCGCCGATGTGCGCCAGCGGCAGCGCCACATCGAATTTCAGCGGCGGGCCGTAGGTGCCCAGCGCCTCTGCGACGGATTCGCGTACCTGCCATAGGCGTTCACGCGAGGTGCTGTCCAGGCCGACGGCGGCGTGCTCGGCCACCCCGGCGGCCTCGAGCGCCTCGGCCAGATCGTCGGTGGGGTCGCTGTCGCGCGCGAGTTCGATGAGCAGCAGCCAGGGGTTGTCGAGGGGGCTTGGGACGCCCAGCCTGGAATCCATGAGCTCCAGCGCGGCGATGCCGTCCAGATCCCGGAAGATACGGCTGGCCTCGACAAGTCGATCCAGGCTGTCGAACCCGGTGAGGGCGGCGACGCTGTGTGTGGGCACCGGGTGTAGACGCAGCTCGAGTGCGGTGATGACACCCAGGGTGCCCTCGGCGCCGACAAACAGGCTGGTCAGATCGTAGCCTGTGTTGTCGGCACGAACATCGCTGTGGCGCTCCATGATTGAACCATCGGGCAGTGCGACTTGAATTCCGATGACTTGTTCGCGCATGTTTCCGTAGCGCACCGTACGCAAGCCCCCCGCATTGGTGGATGCCATCCCACCGAGGGTGGCGGAGTCGCGCGAACCGATGTCGACACCGAACTGCAGGTTCTCCTTGGCGGCGGCCTGTTGCAACGCGGCCAGGGTGACACCGGATCCGGCGCGGACGCGGCGTTCGACCGTGTCGATAGGGCCGATCTCGGTGAGCCGCTCGGTGGACAGCAGTACGTCATCGTGCTCGCTGACCGTGCCGGCGACCATTGAAGTACGCCCGCCCTGGGTGGTGACGGCTTGGCTGCGTTCCTTGCAGACCTTCAGGATCTCGGCGACTTCCTCGGCGGTTCCGGGCCGGATCAGGATGCTCGCAGTCCCGAGATAGCGCCCGGTGTGATCGATGGTTCGTCCCGCCAGGACATCGGCGTCCGTGCTGACGTATCTCTCGCCGACGATCTGGACCAGGGCGCGAGCGAGCGTAGACATGGACCCCAGTGTGGCATCCACATCGCGCTTCGGGGGATTCTACCGACGCCTTGAATTCATTCAAATGAATGAATTATGGTCTAGTGGTATGTCCTCTGCGAAAGGTGTTCTCATGGAATCGGTTCCGGCATTGTCATTGGCCGAGCGTGATCGCAGGTGGGGGCTGGCGCGCGAGTTGATGCGCCGGACGGGCGTGGACGCGTTGATCGTGTACGGCGACCGTGAGGCGGGCGCGCCCGCGGCATTCAACGTCGACGGCTACTTCACCAATGACCGCCTGGGGTCCATCGTGCTGTTTGTGCGGGATGAAGCACCCACCGTGTTGACGTTCGCCTCGATGATGATTGCCGATCACCTGCAGGCGCGGTACCGCGGTGACACGCAGTGGATCGAGCCTGACCAGATCTTTGTGGGCAAGACGGGATCTCATCTGGCCGCGGCCCTGAAACACCGTGGTGTCTCGTCAGGACCGGTGGGCGTACTGGGGCTGGAGCCGTACCCGCCGTTCTATTTCGACGGGGCAATCCCATTCCGGACCTTGCACGCGGTGACCGAAGAGCTGCCCGATATCAGCCTCGTCCCCGTCTATCGCCAGTTCTTCGAGCTGGCCTCGGTGCGCAGCGAGGAGGAACTCCGCTTGGTCCGTCACGCCGCGGGTATCGGCGAGCGGATGTGTGACGCGATGAGGGCTGAAGCCCGGCCGGGCGCGACCGAGGCCGACCTGGTCGCCGCCGCGGTGTCGACATGTCTGCGCGATGGCGGGTACACCGCGGAGGTGCTGATCGGCTCCGGCCCGGAACACATCGGGTGGGGACCGGCGGCCTGGAACTACCGTGCCCAGCCGCCTCGGGTACTAGCGGAGGGTGATGTTGTTCTTGCCGAGGTGTTTTCGCTGTTCGGACTGTTTGAGACCCAGCATCAACCGATGATCGCCATCGGAGAGCCACACCCCGAGTTCCTCCGCGCTGCCGCGGTGGCCCGGGCGAGCTATGAGGCGGGTGTCGGCGCCCTGCGCGCGGGCAATACCTTTGGCGATGTGGTGGACGCGATGGAGGCGCCGCTGCTGGAGGCGCAGGGGTGGCACGTACACCCGCTGATTCACAGCATCAATCCATACGGACCCATCGGTTTCGGCACGGCTCCGGGAATCGAAGTGTTCGCGGATGCGGCGGGTTACGGTGATTGCGGCCGGCCGCCGACCGTGGGGCGGGAGGTTGAACTGAAGGAATCAATGTCATTCGCATTCGAGCCCAACTGTGGATTTGGGAGGCGTCTGGCCAATCTCGGAGGAACCGTGTTGGTGGGTACCGACCGAGGGCTGGAATTGAACGGTAATTCGACCAGGTTGATGTGGGCCGATGGCGTCGGCTGAAGCCACCCGGGCGCGTCTCGTCACTGCGGGGCTCGCTCTATTCGCCGAGCATGGACTCGAGGGTGTCCGTACCCGCGCCCTGGCACAGGCGGCAGGGGTGAATCAATCCGCGATCCCGTACCACTTCGGTGGCAAGGAAGGTGTTTATGCCGCGGTGATCGACCATCTCGTGTCTGAGCTCAGTGAGGCGGCGGGTCCGCCGGGCGACATGCTTCTCGCCGAGCTCATGGAGCGGTTTACCCGGGCGATCCTGCACGGCGCGCAGGCCAGGGACCGGATTCTGCTCATCGCGCGCGAACAGCTCAATCCGACAACGCATTACGACCGCTTGTTCGCCGGGTTCGTCGAGCCCACGCATCGGGAAATCTGTGTGCTGGTGGCCCGGGCCACCGGGGCATCGGCCGACGACCACCTCACGATCATCAAGGCGCACGCGGTGATCGGCCAGGCTCTGGGATTCGCGGTGGCCCAGACGACCTACTTGCGCCGGGTGCGGCGTACGCGCCTGTCGGCGGAGGATATCGATCTCATCGCGGGGGTGGTGGGCGAGATGAGCCGAAAGGCCCTGCGGTAGCGGCTTGTTACGAGAAGGTCTTATCGGGGCTCAGTGCCAGGAATGCCCCAAGCTCTACCAGCCCGTCGGGTGTCGTGGGCAGATACTCGGTCAGTGCCGGAGAACGCACGATCACCGCTTGGAACTTGGCTCTGCTGATCGCGACGTTCAAGCGGTTCCGATTCAGCAGGAACGACATTCCACGCGGTACATCATCGACGGCCGAGGCCGTCATCGAGACAAAGACCACAGGCGCCTGACGGCCCTGGAACTTGTCGACGGTTCCCACCAGTACCTCGCCTAATCCGGCGGCGGCGAGTGTGGCGCGTAGCGTCAAGACCTGAGCGTTGTATGGCGCCACCACCAATACGTCGGATTGCTCCAGCGGGCGCGTGCCGGATTCGTCGGTCCAGTCGGAGCCGATCAGCCTGGCGATCTCGGTGGCGATGGCCTCGGCTTCCTGTGGACTGCTGGTGGCATTTCCCTCGTGGTCAACCAGTAATGTCCGCACGCCGGGAGGCTGCCCCGCCAAGCTGCGCTCTGGCGCCGCGGACTCAAGTTCGCCGTCGTATGAGAGCCGTGAAACATATTGGCACAGGGCAGGATGCATCCGGTACGAGCGTTCCAGGAAGTAGCCGCGGCTGGCCGGCAGTGCCCCGTGCCCCTCGACGAGCCAGCCCAGTGCCGAGGTGTCCACCGGCTCGGGATGCACACCCTGCGACACCTGCGGCAGCTGCTGCGGATCACCAAGCAGCAGCAGGTTGCGTGCTCCGCGCGCTACCGCCAGTGTGTTGGCCAAACTGAACTGGCCGGCCTCATCGATCACCAATAGCTCTAACGCGTCATCTGCCACCCTTGTGGCGTTCGCGAAATCCCATGCGGTGCCGCCGATCACGGCCCCTTGGCCGGTATGATCCGCGATGAATCTGGCATAGTCGCTGTCGCGAATCTGAGTCCAGGCGGCATCGCCACTGTATGGCGATGCCTTCTTGGCCACGCGGTCCGCCGGCACGCCCGCCGCCACCACCTGATCGAGCAGGTGTTCCACGACCGCGTGGGACTGCGCCACCACGCCGACAAGCCAGCGGTCCTGCGTCACCAGATCAGCGATGACCCGTGCCGCGGTGAAGGTCTTGCCCGTGCCAGGCGGTCCATGCACTGCCAGGTAGGACGAATCCAGGGCCCGCAGCGCAGAGGTGATCGCCCCAGCGTATCCGCCAGCGTCGACAGGCGGCAATGGCCCGCCACGGGGGTTGCGGCGCAACAGAATATCCAGGGATGCGGTTCGGGGCATCTCGGGCAACCTATGGGCGACGCCCATCGCTACTTCCTCGATGGCAGCTTCCAGTGCCTTGGTCATTACCGGCGGCCCGGGTGTCAGCGCCATTGGCATCGCCGAGAACACCTCGCCGTTCTTGGGCGTGAGCTCGCGGATCGTTACCTCCACCGGGACACCGCCGGACTCGGTGATCTCCACAACAGTGGCCGAACCGGATGCCCGACGGTCGGGGTCGCCATCGCCGAGCCCCGGCGGCGCCGGAGGTTCGTAGAGTGCATAGACGCTGTCCTCCAGGACACCGCCGGCGAGATCGCCGGTCACCTGCACGTGACGTCGGAGCTTGCGCTGACTACCCGACTTGTGCCAGTCCTCGACCAGCCTCGCGCTCTCCACGATGAAGACTCCGGCGGTATCGGCCCACTCGTCGACAGGATTGTTGAGGCGATCGAAGTGGCTCCACCAGAAGGGCTTTCGCTCCCGGTTGTGATATCCGCGGGCAGCCGCGATCATGGCGGCCGCCGTCTGGTCCGGAGCCCGATCGGCCGGGGCGCCGTCTCCGGCGAAATCTGCCAGCGCGCGCCCAACCTCATCGGATTCCTGCTCCGGTTGTTCGCCTGCGGCCGAAGAAGATGACGACAGATGGGTGATGCCGTGCTCGAAGGCCCGTACCAGTAGCCAATCCCGGAGTTTGCGCGTGGAGGCGCAGTCATACCGGTTGTATTCGGCAATGGAGTCAAGCACTTCTTGGGCCCCGGGGTCGCCGTTGTCCCGGAGAGCGCAATAGCGTGCGTACTCGTTGATCGAGTCGACAGCGGTGGTGACTTCACCGGAACGCTTTCCGGATTCGATGAACAGCGGCTCCAGTGCCTTGAGCCCGTATCCGTTGGAGCCGCAACGAATGCTCTTGCGTACCACGGGATAGAGATCGACCAGAATATTGTCGCGCAACAGGTCGTCGATCTGCTGCTCTCCGATGCCGTATCGACCGGCGAGACGCAGTAGCGCGCTCTTCTCGTAGGCCGCGTAGTGGTAGACATGCATTCCCGGATAGCGGCGACGGCGCTTGGCCACCAGCTCCAGAAATGCGAGTAGGGCCTTGCGTTCGGTGCGGCGATCGTGGGCCCAAATGGGCCGGAATTTCTCATTTCCGGATCTGTCGTATTCGAGCACGCCGAACAGGTACTCCAGCCCCCAATGCACGCCGTCCTCGGTCCACAGCGGGTCGCCCTCGAAGTCGAAGAAGACGTCACCAGGATTGGGGGCCGGCAGCGTGCCCAGCGGGATCGGATCGGCCACCTCGAACTGTGGTGTGCCACTGTCGCGTTGGCGAATCTGTAGTTCAGCTTGCGCCATCAGCTGCCGCAGGCTGCGGGCCGAGAGATCCGCGACGGGTTCGGTGCGGGTGGCCAGCTGTGCGACGGTTCCGACACCTGCCTGCAGCAGCGCCGCACGTTGGCTGACCCGCATGCCCGCGACCAGCAGGAGATCATCCGTGCGCTCCACCTCGGGTTCGCATACCGGACACCGAAAACAGGCGCGCACATGGTGATCGGACCACCGCACCGGTACGCCGCCCGAGAGGTGGTGATCCAACAGGTCTTGCAATTGCTTTCGCCGTTGGCGGTAGACGCCCACCAGGTCTGCCGCGGGATAGTCGACGGCCGAACGGTCGCCCAAGATCAGTCGCACCGACGGCGCGACGGGGACGCCTGTCGCCGCCAGGCTGTCGGCGTAGGCCGCCAGCTGTAGCAAAGCCGTCACTTTGGCGCTGCGGGCCAACTTCGTGTCGCAGACCAGGTAGTGCTCGCCCTCTCGGACCACGAAGTCGGCGAAACCGAGGAATCTGCCGTCGAACATCGCGGCCTGGTAGACGGCGGGATACCCCTGCTCGAAGGCCCGTCGTGTGGCGGCCGCGGCAGCCTGCAAGCCCTCGAGGGTGAAGGCGGGCGGAAAAGGGATGCCGGCCACTCCGGCGCCGAACCGCGCCTGGAGAGCGGAAAGGTGGTGGGCTTCGTGCGCGTCACCCAGGATCGCGGTGCGCGCCAGCAGTTCATCATCGCGCGGGGGTGCCGGAGCCCAACCGAGCTTGGCATCGAACACCCGCAGCAGGGCGTATTCACAGCGCGCGGCAGAGGCTAGATCCGAAGCGCTGTAGACCACCCGGTCGTCGAGGACGAACACCCGATCACTGTAGGTGCTGACTCCGACGTGGCCGCCTTACTGCCCGGCTTGTTGCACCTTTTCCACGCCAGTTCCGTTCCAGCGGAACGACACCACGCTCTCCAGACCCGGGATGCCGTTGGAGAAGTTGAGCACCACGGTGTCCAACGTGCTCGCGGACAGATCGATCGCGTTGTAGCCATAGGTGTCGGGAACACCATGAGAGATCACACCGCCCAGGTGGAAGAACACTGCCCGTGTGGGCGGCTGCGGTTCATGCGTATCGGCCGCGACGATGATCGCCGACAGCGGTGCGCATTTGTTGTAGTTGCCCGCCACGGGCACTGGATTCCAGGTGGCCTCGTTGTTCGGCGCCGGGGGGAGTAGAGCGATGGCCGAGGCAACGGCGGGATCTTTCAGGTTCACCGCGCAGTCGTCCTTGGTCGACGGCAGCTTGGGCTTAACCGGTGCGCTCGGCTGTCCCGGAGACGGCGGCGTCGACGACGGCGAGGCAATGGTGTTTGTCGGGGTTTTCGACACGGTGCTGTCGCCGCCGGTGCATGCGCAGGCGAGTGCCGACAGTACGACGAGCAGAGTCGTCAGCACCGGCGGGGTCGTCCCCAGAACCATCCTTCGCACGGCCCCGGACACTACCGACATTTACCGAAGATGCCGCGGAGGCGGGAGTTGAGCGCGGTTACGCCTAGACTCTTTAACGCCATGACCTCTACAGATATCCCCACGCCCGACACCGGCGATTCGAGTGCACCCCCCGCGGATGACACCGTCACCTTCGCGGACCTGCACATTGCCCCCGAGGTGCTGCGTGCGGTGTCCGACGTGGGGTACGAGACTCCCTCGGCCATCCAGGCCGCCACCATTCCGCCGCTGTTGGCGGGCTCCGATGTGGTGGGCCTGGCACAGACCGGAACGGGAAAGACCGCGGCGTTCGCGATCCCGATCCTGTCGAAAATCGATCTGACCTCCAAGGACACCCAGGCCTTGGTGCTGGCGCCCACCCGTGAGCTGGCCTTACAGGTCGCCGAGGCTTTCGGCCGGTACGGCGCTCACATGCCCAAGCTCAATGTGCTGCCCATCTACGGCGGGCAGTCGTATGTGGTGCAGCTGGCCGGACTCAAGCGGGGCGCTCAGGTGGTGGTCGGTACGCCCGGACGTGTTATCGACCACTTGGAGCGCGGCACCCTCGATCTGTCACACCTGGACTACCTGGTGCTCGATGAGGCCGACGAGATGCTCACCATGGGGTTCGCCGAGGATGTCGAGCGCATCTTGGCCGATACCCCCGAGTACAAGCAGGTGGCTCTGTTCTCGGCGACGATGCCCACCACGATCCGACGGCTCACCAAGAAGTATCTGCACGATCCCGTCGAGATCAAGATCGACGCGAAGACGTCGACCGCTGAGAACATCACGCAGCGCTTCATCCAGGTGGCCGGCCCACGCAAGATGGACGCACTCACCAGAATCCTCGAGGTCGAGACCTTCGAGGCGATGATCGTTTTCGTCAGGACCAAGCAGGCCACCGAGGAAGTGGCAGACAAGCTCAAGGCGCGGGGCTTCGCGGCGGCGGCCATCAATGGCGACATCAACCAGTCCCAGCGCGAGCGCACCATCAACGCGCTCAAGGCGGGAACCATCGACATCCTGGTGGCCACAGACGTGGCGGCGCGCGGTCTGGATGTTGAGCGCATCTCCCATGTGCTCAACTACGACATTCCGCATGACACCGAGTCGTATGTGCACCGCATCGGCCGCACCGGCCGTGCGGGCCGCTCGGGCACCGCGGTGTTGTTCGTGTCGCCGCGTGAGCGGCACCTACTCAAGGCGATCGAAAAGACCACGGGTGCCAAGCTCGCCGAGGAGCCGCTGCCCTCGGTCGAGGATGTCAACGCCCAGCGAGTCACCAAGTTCCGCGATGCCATCACTGCGGCGCTCGCGGCGCCGGAGGTCGAACTCTTCCGCCGCCTGGTCGAGGACTACGAGCGCGACAACAACGTCCCGGTGGCCGATATCGCGGCGGCGCTAGCGGTGCTGTCGCGCGACGGCGAACAGTTCCTGTTGCAACCCGATCCGCCGCGTGAGCCCCGTCATGAGCGCGGGGAGCGTCCCGACCGTGGACCTCGTGGAGAGCGTCCGCGCACCCCCGGACTGGCGACATATCGCATCGCGGTGGGGAAGCGGCACAAGGTGATGCCGGGCGCCATCGTGGGCGCGATCGCCAACGAGGGCGGATTGCATCGCAGCGACTTCGGTCACATCACCATTCGGCCCGATCACTCACTGGTCGAGCTACCTGCCAAGCTGTCTCCCAAGACACTGAAGGCATTGGAGAACACCCGGATCTCGGGCGTGCTCATCGATCTGCGCCCTGCCGGTGGTCCGGACGGTGCGCGTCCCGACCGCAAGTACACCGAGCGCAGACGCGCGGACCACAAACATTCGGACCACAAACGTTCGGAGGCGAAGCGTCCCAAGCGGGCCCCGAAGAAACCATGACGGCAGTTTCTCCCACTGAAAGCGCACCCGTTGTCCGCGCTTCCGGTCGCGTCGCCGCGCTCACGGGCGTTCGGGCAGTGGCGGCCACCCTGGTGGTGGCCACCCATGCGGCCTACAGCACCGGAAACTATGTGGTCGATGGGGTTTCCCCGTGGAAGGCCTATCTGCATCTGCTGCAGTCGCGGCTGGAGATCGGTGTGCCGATCTTCTTCGTGCTCTCCGGGTTCCTGCTGTTCCTGCCCTGGGTGCGCGCCGCCGCCGACAACACAGCTTCTCCGTCGGTAAAACGTTATGCCTGGCACAGGTTTCGGCGGATCATGCCGGCGTACTGGATTCTGGTGGCCATCGCGTACATCTGGTACCACATTCGCGACCAGTACCCGAACCCCGGACACACCTGGCTGGGGTTGTTCCGGAACCTCACGCTGACGCAGATCTACACCTCTAATTACGGATATCGCTATATCCACCAAGGCATGACGCAGATCTGGAGTCTTGCCGTGGAGGCCGCCTTCTACGTGGCGCTGCCGTTCCTGGCCTGGCTGCTCGTCAAGAAGCTGTGCGGTGGGCAATGGCGTCCGGCGCGACTATTGGTGGGCCTGGGCGGCCTTGCGCTGGTGACGCCGCTGTGGATGTCGTTGGTATACACCATCGGTGCCTTCCCCGACGGGGCGAAGCTGTGGTTGCCGGCTTACCTGTCGTGGTTCGTGGGCGGCATGATCCTGTCGGTGCTTGCCGTCATGGGTGTGCGCTGCTATGCGCTGGTCACGGTGCCCCTGGCCGTCATCTGCTACCTCATCGTGTCCACCCGGATCGCGGGAGATCCCACCACTTCGCCCTGGGCGCTACCGCAGGCACTGACGAAATCGATCTTCTACGTGGTGATCGCAACGCTGCTGGTCGCCCCCGCCGCATTGGGCGACAACGGTTGGTATGTCAGGTTTCTATCGACACGGCCCATGGTGTGGCTGGGTGAGATCTCCTACGAGCTGTTTCTCATCCACATGATCCTGATGGAAATAGTGATGGTTGATCTGCTGCATTACCACGTTTACACCGGATCGGTGGTGATCGTGTTCTTGGTGACGATGCTGGTCAGTGTGCCCGCTTCATGGCTGATCCATCGGACCGTTGAGGTGATACTGGCCCGGAGCTCACGTCTGCGGAAATCGCTGGCGCAACGAATGCGGTGATCAGCTTCCGCTCGTCTTCCTCGCTGTCCTCGGGATGAGCGAGCAGCGAGACGATCACCCGGACATACCATTTAGCCTTGGCGTGAGTATCGCTATGGGGCGCCGCGCCATTGATGAATGAGGCCACCATGGCGTTGATGACCTCCGAATGCAAGCCGAGCGAGCCGCCGAAGTACTCGCCCGGACGGAACCAGGCGGAAAGTGTGGGGTCCGCGCGTACCAGCCGCAACGCGGTGACCATGGCTTCGGTCAGCAGTTCGGTGGGGTTGTCGATCCCCGCGACGTGCTCGGTGACCTTCCGGGTGATCACTCCGGCGGCACGATGCACATACGCGATGTGCAGAGCCTCGCGATTCTCGAAGTACCGGTAGAGGGTGGCGCGGGAACAACCGGCAGCCCGGGCGATTTCGTTCATGCCAACGGCCGCGACGCCGTCGCGCACAAATAATTCGGCAGCCGCGTCCAGAATTTTTTCCGCGGCCACCGACGTTCGGGTGTCGCCCAGCCAGCTCATCTGAGCTGGTGTTCGTCGCGCAATTGCCTCATCAATCCATCATCGCACGCGGATGGGTACTGTCAGGGGCCTTCGCACGTACGAGCCGTCCGCCCAGGTGACTCCGTCGAGATCGACCTCGAAATCTGGTATGCGGGTGAGTAGTTCCTCAAGAGCAATCCGCGATTGCATGCGTGCGGCGGCAGCTCCGAGGCAGTGGTGGTTCCCATGGCTGAAGGTGAGAATGTTGCGCGGCTTCCGTAAGACATCCAATTCGGCTGCGTCATTGCCGTATTCACGTTCATCGCGGTTGGCACTGCCGTAGAGCAGCAGTGCGCGACGCCCGGCCGGAATGGTGGTGTCGCCGATGATGACGTCGCGGGTCGCGGTACGTGCCAGGCCCTGCACCGGAGACGTCAGCCGCAGGAATTCTTCCACCGCCCCAGGAATGAGCGAAGGATCATCGATCAATTTCTGGCGCTGGGCGGGGTTCTGATGTAGCAGTTGTATTGCGCCGCCCAGCATTCCGGTGGTCGTATCGTTGCCGCCCGTCACCATGGTGAACGCGAAGCCGAGGATCTGGAGCGTCCCGCTGATGTCTCCGTCCGCTCCGACACCCGCGGCGACCAGGTGCGACACGGTGTCGTCTTCGGGCTCTGCGCGCCGTCGTTCGATGAGACCGGTGAAGTACATCATCAGTTCACCGATGGTCTGGGCGACCTCGCCCTGCATGGCTTCGATGTCGATGGCGCCACCGGAGGCTGCTGCGACGATGCCGTCGGTCCAGGCGTCAAACTGGGTGCGGTCTTCCTCGGGTACTCCCAGATAGTGCGCCACGACCATCGAGGGCAGGGGCTTGAAGAGTTCGACGACGATATCGCCCTCGCCGCGTTCTTTCAGTCGCTCGAGGCGCTGCACCACAAACTCGCGGACCTTCGGTTCTACGGCGGTAACTTGGCGCGGGGTGAAACCGCGTGAGACCAGCTTGCGGAACTCGGTGTGCGTGGGTGGGTCCTGCATGACCATGGGCGGGTTGTCGCCCATGCCGGTTTTCTCCAGGTCGCCGTATGTGACGGTGAGCCCCCGGGCAGACGAGAACGTTTCCCAGTCGCGCGCTGCTTCGTAGACGTCGGCATGCCTGGTGAGCACGTAGTAGTCCTGGTCGGGCGTGTACTCGGGCACCACGTGATGCACCGGGTCGTGGTCGCGCAGCGCCGCGTACATCGGCCATGGGTTGGTCCAATTGTCGGCCGTTCCGGGAACGTAGCGCGGCGCAACGGTATGAGACACATCGACTGACATGTCTTATGTGTAAGGCATGTCAGTCGATGTGTCAATATCGCGCCGGTTAGATCAGCGTGCCGGGATTGAGGATTCCGTCCGGGTCGAGCGCCTGCTTGATCCGGCGATTGACCTCGAGTACCTCGGGACCCACCTGATCGCCCAGCCACGGCTTCTTGAGTCGTCCGACACCGTGCTCACCGGTGATGGTGCCGCCCAGTGAGATGGCCAGATCCATGATCTGTCCGAAGGCGGTTTGGGCACGTCGCGATTCGTCGGGGTCGGTGGGGTCGTGCACGATGAGTGGATGTGTGTTGCCGTCGCCGGCGTGCGCGATTACCGAGATCAGTAGCCGGTGCTGTGCGGCAATGGCTTCCACGCCCTCTACCAGCTGCGCGAGTTTCGGTAGGGGGACGCCCACGTCTTCAAGGAGTAGCGACCCCTTGGCTTCCACCGCGGGAATCGCGAACCGGCGCGCCGCGACAAAGGCCTCGCCTTCCTCCTCGTCATCGGTGGAAAAGACCTCGGCGGCATGGTGATCGGTGAAGATGCGGGCGATGAGTTCGGCGTCCTCGGTGGAAGTATGGCCGCGTTCATCCGAGCGTGCTACCAGCATGGCGCCTGCCGCACGGTCCAGACCCATCTTCAGTTTGTCTTCGACGGCGTTGATCGCCACCGAGTCCATGAACTCCAGCATCGATGGCCGGATCTGTGCGGTGATCGCCAAGACTGCGTCGGTCGCGTCATGCACCGACGAGAAGGTCGCCACCACCGTGCACGGCGTCGGCTGGCAGGGGAGCAGGCGCAGAGTGACCTCGGTGATCACCCCCAGCGTTCCCTCACTGCCGACGAATAATTTGGTAAGGCTCAGGCCGGCAACATCTTTCAGACGCGGTCCGCCCAGTTTGAGGACGGTGCCGTCGGCCAGTACCACCTGCATGCCGAGCACGTAGTCGGTGGTTACGCCGTACTTGACGCAGCACAGTCCGCCGGCGTTGGTGGCGATATTGCCGCCGATGCTGCAGATCTCGAAGGATGACGGGTCGGGCGGGTACCAGAGGCCCTGTGCGGCGGCAGCGGCCTTCACCTCGGCGTTGAGCGCACCCGGTTGGGTAATCGCAACCCGGGTGGCGGTATCGATCGTGATGGTGCGCATCCGTTCGGTAGACAGCACCACCGCGCCATCCTGAGCCGTGGAGCCACCCGACAATCCGGTACCCGCGCCACGGGGGACCACGGAGATATGGTGTGCACTGGCCCATTTGAGGGTGGCAGAAACCTCTTCGGTGCTACGCGGGCGCACCACTGCCAGCGGCATTCCGGCATCGGGATCGAAGGCGCGGTCCTGCCGGTACGAGGCGGTGATATCGGGATCGGTGATGACGGCGCCCTCACCGAGGACGGCGGTGAGGGCGTGGAGGGCGTCCCGGCTCATATCATTCGCGCCGTGGCGCCGGCGTCGATCGGCAACACGGTACCGGTGATATGTGAGCTCGCCTCGTCGACCAGGAACAGCACGGCGCGGGTGACCTCTTCGGGTTTGAGGAAGGGGGCATATTGCAGATGCAGGGACGCGAACACGGACTCCACGTCCTTGAGCGTCGGTTTCTCCAGATCGGGCCGCATCGTGCCGAATACGAAATCATTGTGCGTCATCGGGGTTTCGATATTGCCCGGAGCGACGGCGTTGACAGTGATCCCGTAGCCGACGAGATCGTGGGCCGCGCATTTGGTGAGGCCGATCACGCCCCATTTGGACGACACGTAGGAGGCCTGCGCAAAGTTCGCGCTGTGGCCGAGCATCGAGGACACGGTCACGATGCGGCCGTAGTTTCGTTTGATCATTCCTGGCGCGACGGCCGCGATGGTATTGAAGGTTCCGGTGAGGTTAGTGCCGATAACCTCGTCCCACTGCGCGGATTCGACCTCGGGCAGCAGCGCGATGGTGCTGATCCCGGCGTTGGTGATGGCGATGTCGATACCGCCGAGCGTGTCCTCGGCCTCGGCCACAAACGATTCCAGTGCGGCCCGGTCCTTCACGTCCACCTTGGCCGAGATGCACCGGCGTCCGGTCTTTTCGACCAATGCGACCGTCTCGGCGAGGTCGTCTGCGGTTGCCAGCGGATATCCCACGACATCGCTGTTCTCACAGCGATCACAGATCGCGATATCGGCGCCGGCCTCGGCCAGCGCCACCGCGTGCGACCGGCCCATACCGCGCGCGCCGCCCGTGATCAGTGCAGTTTTTCCCTCGAAATCAGCCACGGAGCCGACCCTACCGAGTTGGTTCCTTGTCGGGCTGCGGTTCGTCCTGGTCCAATTCTCGCAAGACACGCATCCGAGTACTCGCGATGGCGATGAGCAGCATCGGTGCACCGAGGATGACCAGAGTTGTGGCGACACCAAACTTGTCGGCGATGGGACCGGCGAGCATGAAACCCAACGGGCCCGCGCAATACGCGGTGGAAGTCATGACGCCGACCACACGGCCGCGCAGGTGCTCGGGAGAGCGGGTCTGCATCACGAAGTTGGCGATCGGTGCGACCGGGCCGTAGATGAAGCCGAGGCAGGCGGCCAGCACCAGCAGTACGGCGATCGGTGGGAGCAGCGACATACCCAATGTGGTTATGCCGGCGGTAAAGGTGGCGCACAGCATGATGGTGCGACGCTGGAAGTGGCGCACCATGGTCGCATAGCCGAGCGCTCCGAGGAGTCCGCCCACGGAGATCGCCATGAGCATCCAGCCGAGCTGTTGGGGTGCGCCGATATCGCTGAAGTGCTTGGGCAGCAACACGCTTTCGATGGGCAGGTACAGCGCGGTAATCGCCATGTCGACCAGCGCGATGGTGCGCAGGATCTTGATGTTCCAGAAGAACCTCAAGCCCTCGAGCACACCACTGAACACGCCCGTCGGCCGGGTTTCGTGCGCGGGCTTTCCGGCGCCGTCGACCTTGAGGAGGGCGATGGCGATGATCGACACGACGAAGCTGGCCGCGGTGACCCACATGGTGTTGACGCCGCCGACGGACGCGATGAGCAGCCCGCCGAGGCCGGGCCCCACGATGTAGGCGACATTGAAGGTCGCCTCGTACATGCTGTTCATCTTGTCCAGAGACCACCCGGCCGACTTCGCGGCCGCCGGCAGCATGGACTCGCGTGCGGTGATACCTGCCGGATCGAAGATGGCGCCGAGGGCGGCCAGCGCGGCCAACAGCGGGACGTTGAGTCCGGTGGTCATCGCAAGGATCGGGATGGCCGAGACCGATACGAGGGACAGGACGTCGGAGAAGATCGACATGACGCGCCGTCCGAAGTAGTCGACGGCGGTGCCCGAGATGAGTGTCGAGAAGACCAGCGGAAGGGTTCCTGCCGCCGCCACGATGGCAGCGTCAGCCGCGGAACCGTTGCGCTGCAATACAAGCCAGGGCAGTGCGACGATAGAGACACCGTTGCCGATGGCTGCGACGACAGATGCGAAGAGCAGCAGGAGAACCGGCCCGCGATTCACCTGATTGATAGTCGGCGAATCCGCCGTCGGAGTGGACATGTCGCACGAAACCTAGCAGCGGGTGGCGGGGTTGGTCGAGCGATTTTCTTGGCTAGTTGGCTTGCACCGCTGCACGGATGATCTGGGCGGTCGCCTCCAGATCGGGATCGCGCCGAACCATGAATCCCTTTGCGAAGGCCAGCTTGTCACCACCGCGGCGGGGCACCACGTGGAGGTGTGCGTGCATGACCGTCTGGAAGGCGACACGGCCGTCGTTGAGCGCCAGGTTGGTCCCGTCGCTCTGTAGTTCCGAGCCGCGCATGGCATTGGCTATGCGTTGGCCGACCGTCATGATGGCGGCGGCATCATCGGGCTTCAGGTCTGTCAGATCTTGGGCGTGAGCCTTTGGAATCACGAGTGTGTGTCCGCGGGTGATCGGACGAATGTCGAGGAAGGCGAGCGTCGTCTCGTCCTCGTACACACGAAACGACGGTGACTCGCCGGCAACGATGGCGCAGAACACACAGGACATGAGCACACCGTAGCCGGTGAGTGGTCACCTCACCTTCGCCTGCGCCCCCACCGCCTCCTCAACCACGGCTGGACCACCCGAAAACACCCCAACGGCACCACCCAATGGATACCCCCACCACAACTCGATATCGAAGATCTAGAGCTGACCGGTCAGGCTGAGCGTGACGAATTGCGCACAGGGCAAACATTTTTCGTGTCGCGGGAATGAGTCGACCGATATTTGCCCACTCGCGTGATCGGGGTAAATGGGTACCCTCGGGGAGATGTCAGACCTTGCGATTCAACTGTCAGAGTCCGGTCGGGATTGGCTGATCCACAGGCCGGTCGACATCGCCATCTACGTCGTTTTGGCGCTCGCGGTTCGGTACGTGTTGCATCGGGCGATCGACCGCCTGGTGCAAGGCGCGAGGCGGCCGGAATCTGCAGAACATCCCCGACGGCAGTGGTGGGCGTTCCTGCGTCGCGGACGTGATCTGGGGGAGAGTGATCGTCTGGACGAGACCGCGCGGCTGCCAGCGAGGACGCGCACGCTGCGAGGGCGCGCACAGGACCCGGCTCGCGATGCGCGCAGGCGGAAGCGGCGGGCGCAGCGAGCGCAGACCCTCGGGTCGGTTCTCAAGTCGGCGGTCTCGTTTTTGGTGCTGGTCTGGGTGATCCTGCAATCGCTGGCGATCCTGGGAGTGAACGTCGCACCCTTCATCGCATCCGCGGGCATCGTCGGCGTTGCGCTTGGCTTCGGCGCGCAAAACTTGGTGCGGGACTTCATTACCGGAATATTCATGCTGTTCGAGGACCAGTATGGGGTGGGCGACGTAGTGGATGTCGGTGACGCCGTCGGCACCGTCGAGAGTGTCGGGCTGCGGATTACCACGGTGCGTGACCTGCAAGGCACGCTTTGGTACGTGCGCAACGGGGGGATCGCGCGGGTGGGCAATTTCAGTCAGGACTATGCGGTGGCATTTCTGCAGATACCCCTTTCCTACAGCGCCGACGTGGATCTGGCCTGCACGATTGCACTCGAGGCCGCCCGGGAGGCGGTCGCCGAGGAAGCCCTGCGCGACGACGTCATTGGGGCCCCGGAGATGCTAGGCATCGACGGCATCACCGCGGACGCAATCAGTCTGCGGTTGACGGTGGCGGTCCGTGCGAACGCGCAGTGGGCCGTGGAACGTGAATTGCGGCGCCGCATCCTCATCGCATTCGACGAGAACGGCATCCGCCCGCTCTACCTGGATGGATTGTCGAGCGGCACCGTCGAAACCCTTGAGAAAGCGAGCCGGTAGCCTGCGCCCACGCGCAGTACGCTGGTGACATGGCTGGTAAGGAAATCGACAAGCAGCGGGCAAACGCCGCGCTGGCGGTGATCCGGCTGCATCCGGGAATGGCGCTGTTCTTGGCGGCCCCGGTCCTGGCTGTCCTCGGAGCGGTGTGGTGGCTCGCCGGTCTCGGATGGGCACTGGTTCTCGCAGTGGTCATCGTCCTTGCGGGCGGAGCCGCGATCGTCATGCGCCGCAGCTGACGCGGTTCGCCGCCATTTCCCGGTTGTTCGCTGTAGGCGAACACCGCGCGGTGTGTAAGTATGTAATTTTGTAATCATGGCACGAGATCAACAGGCGGATGCTTCTGACGCGGCGGAATGGTTCGCCGGACGCTTGCCCGACGGATGGTTCAGCGGCGCTCCTGAAGTCATCGTCGACCGCGAAGAGATCACCGTCATCGGCCGGCTGACCGCCGCCGAGGGCGAGAAAGAGAGTGAGGCGCACGCGGCGGGCCGCGCCTCCCGCTTTCGGGAAGAGACCCGCGCGCACCGAATGCGCATCGCCGACGAGGCGCAGGCTCGCTACGGACGCAAGGTGTCCTGGGGTGTCGACGTCGGCGAAGATCCTGATCGAATCCTGTTCACACACATCGCCGTTCCGGTGATGACCCGGCTGCGCCAGCCTGAGCGTCAGGTGCTGGATACGTTGGTTGAGGCCGGAGTCGCGCGGTCCCGTTCCGATGCGTTGGCGTGGGCGGTTCGCCTGGTCGGTGAACATACCGAGGAGTGGCTGGACAAGCTGCGTGCCGCGATGACCGAGGTTCGGGACCTGCGAACGCAGGGGCCGCGGCTCTAGGACTGCGTCATCGCGAAATAGGCGCCGTGGCGGGCCAGTAGTTCGGTGTGTGTGCCGCTCTCGGTGACGCGCCCGCCGTCCAGCACCACGATGCGGTCAGCGTCGCGGATGGTGGAAAGCCGATGGGCGATAATGAAACTCGTTCGGTCTCGGCGCAACTCGGCCATGGCCCGCTGTATCCGTAGTTCGGTGCGAGTGTCCACCGAACTCGTGGCCTCGTCGAGTATCAGTAGCTGCGGGCGCGCCAAGAAGGCGCGCGCGATGGTGATCAGTTGCTTCTCACCGGCGCTGATGTTTCCGCCGTCATCGGCGATCTTGGTGTCATATCCGTCGGGAAGCGTCCGCACGAATCGGTCCACATACGCGGCACGGGCGGCTTCGAGAATTTCTTCCTGGGATGCCCCCGGGCGTCCGTAGGCGATGTTCTCGACGATGGTGCCGCCGAACAACCAGGTGTCCTGGAGCACCATTCCCATGCGGGACCGCAGATCGTGTCGGGTCATGGTCGAGACATCAATGCCGTCAAGCAGAATTCGTCCGGAGTCGACTTCGTAGAAGCGCATCAGCAGGTTGACCAGAGTGGTCTTACCGGCGCCGGT
Organism: Mycobacteroides abscessus ATCC 19977; assembly: GCF_000069185.1. Taxonomy (NCBI): domain Bacteria; kingdom Bacillati; phylum Actinomycetota; class Actinomycetes; order Mycobacteriales; family Mycobacteriaceae; genus Mycobacteroides; species Mycobacteroides abscessus. The sequence continues at coordinate 1,416,890 of NC_010397.1, forward strand.
CGGTCCCACGATCGCGACCGTCTGGCCGGGTTCGACACGCAGCGACAGTCCTTCGATCACCGGCTGGCCGGGGGAGTAGCCAAAGCTGATGTCCTCGAACTCGACGCGTACGGAGCCGGTCGGCGCCGTCGCCGCAGCCAGCGGGTCCGGCGTTTCCTCGTCGGCGTCCAGCAGCTCGAAAACTCTTTCTGCGCTGGCCAGTCCGGACTGCAGCGTGTTGTACATCGCGGCCACCTGTGTCAGTGGCTGATTGAACTGTCGCACATACTGGCTGAAGGCTTGGATGCTACCCAGCGTCAGACCGCCCGAGGCCACCTTGAGGCCGCCGACCACTGCGACCGCCACGTAGCTCAGGTTCCCGACGAACGCTGTCGCCGGCGAGACCAGGCCCGAGAAAAACTGTGCGCCAAAAGCGCTGCGGTAGACCTCGGCGTTTCGGTCCGCGAAGATGGCTTCGGCCTCTGCGCGGTGTCCATAGGTCTTGACTATGGTGAAACCGCTGTACGTCTCCTCGATATGCGCGTTCAACTTCCCGGTATTGGCCCATTGCGCCACAAACAGACGCTGTGACCGGCGGGCGATGGTGCGCGTCACCCACAGCGACAACGGCACGGTCGCCAGCGTGATCACCGCCAGCAGCGGCGAAATGCTCAGCATCATGGCCAGCACGGCGACCAGTGTGAGCATCGAACTCAGCAGTTGGTTGATGCTCATCTGCAGCGATGTCTGGATGTTGTCGACGTCGTTGGTCACGCGACTCAGGATCTCTCCGCGCTGGCGGGAATCGAAGTACGACAACGGAAGTCGATGTATTTTGTTTTCAACTTCTGTGCGTAGGGCCACCACGGTGCGCTGCACGGTGACATTCAGCAGCCGTGCTTGTACCCATGCCAACATCCCGGCTATCAGATACAGGCTCAAGGCCAACGCCAGAGTCATGCCTATCGCGTGGAAGTCGACGCCTTGGCCCGGTATGACATTCATGCCGGAGAGCATCTGTGCGAACTGACCGTCTCCCCGCGCACGGGCGGTTTCAACGGCTTGCTCCCTGCTTTGGCCCGCGGGCAGTTGCCGTCCGATCACCCCGTTGAACAACAAGTCGGTGGCGTGTCCGAGGATCCGTGGCCCGATCACCCCGATCGCGATACCGATCATCGACAGCGTGATCACCGTGGCGGTCAGGAACCGCTGTGGGGCAAGCCGCTTCACCATGCGAATTGCGGTGCCGCGGAAATCGCGGGAGCGCTCTGCCGGTCCCTGTTGCACGCCGCGAAAACCGATCGCGCGGGTCACGCGAACACCGCCTGGGAATCGCAGATCTCCCGATAGGTCCCGCAGCGCCGCGTCAGCTCGGCGTGGGTGCCGGTGGCGGCTACCCGGCCGTCCTCTAGGACGACGATCTGATCGGCGTCTGCCACGGTCGAGATCCGCTGTGCCACCACGATCACCGTGGCATCCGCGGCCACCTCGCGCAACGCGGCCCGCAGTCGCGCATCGGTGTGCACGTCCAGTGCCGAGAACGCGTCGTCGAACAGATAGATGCCGGGGCGGCGAATCACGGCGCGTGCGATCGCGATGCGTTGACGCTGCCCGCCGGAGAAGTTGATACCACCCTGCGACACCGGCATCTGTAGTCCGGCGGCGTGCTGACGAACGAAGCCGGCCGCCTGTGCCACCTCAAGCGCAGCCCACATCTCGTCTTCGGTGGCATCTGCCTTGCCGTAACGCAAATTGCTCTCCACCGTTCCGGAGAACAGGTAACCGCGCTGGGGTACCAAACCCATTACTGTCCACAGGTCTTCCGGGTCATAGCGGCGAACATCGTTGCCGCCCACACGCACTGAACCGGTAGTGACGTCATGCAGGCGGGGTATCAAGTTCAGCAGGGTGCTTTTGCCGCAACCCGTGGCGCCGACGATGGCGGTGATCATGCCGGGCTGCGCGGTGAACGAAATTTCTTCCAGCACAGCGCGTTCGGCTCCGGGGTAGCGGAATCCGGCGCGGGTGAACTCGACGGTGGGGTATGGGTCCGCGACCCGGACCGGGTCGGCCGGGGCGGTGATGGCTCCCGTCGTATCGAACACCTCGGTGATCCGTTCGGCGCAGGCGGAGGCGCGTGGAACCATGACCGCCAGCATGGTGAGCATCATCATCGACATGAGGATCTGCAAGAAATAGGACAGGAAGGCCACCAGCGACCCCACCTGCATCTGTCCCTGGTCAATGCGTAACCCGCCGAACCAGATCAACGCGACACTGGAGGTGTTGATGACCAGTGAAGTCGCGGGCAGCATCAGAGCCTGCCACCGGCCCGCGGCCAGCGCGGCTTCCGACACCTCGGCAACAGCCGCGCTAAACCGTTTACGTTCCACAGCTTCCCGGGTGAATGCGCGAACCACCCGAATACCGGACAGCTGCTCGCGCATCACCCGGTTGATGCCGTCGATAAGGCGCTGCATACGACGGAAGATCGGCAGCATCGAATGCACGATGTACCAATTGGCCAGCCCGAGTGCCGGCATGCTCACCATGAGGAGCCACGACAATCCCGCGTTCTGGTGAATCGCCATGGCGATACCGCCGACACACATGATCGGTGCTGTCACCAGCATGGTGCAGGTGACCTGGATCAGCAGCTGCAGCTGCTGAACGTCGTTGGTGGTGCGCGTCAACAAGGTCGGAGCGCCGAATCGCGCCGATTCCTCGGCGGAGAACCCGGTGATGTGGTGGAACAGCGCCGACCGCATATCTCGTCCGAAGCCCATACCGGTTCTGGAACCGAAGTACACCGCGCCGATCGAGCAGGTGATCTGCACGAGGGTCACGCCGAGCATCACCGCGCCGAGACGTGCGATGGTGCGGGTATCGCCGTGCGCCACCCCGTCGTCGATGATCGCCGCATTGACGGTCGGTAGATACAGCGAAGCCAGGGTGCTGATGATCTGCAACGTGACGACCACCGCGATCAAGCCGCGGTATGGGCGCACATAGCGTGGCAGGAGGGCCCGCAACTGACCCTGAGGCATGGGCACCACTGTCGCACACGCCGCTCGCAACAAACGCGCAGCTCAGTGGTTGACTCCGGTTTGTGCCGCTACAGTGCACATGTGAGGTTGGGCTTGGGTTCACGCAACGTGTGGAGCAAGTGTGCTGTCGCGCTGGTGATGGTCGCACTCGTATTGACCGGCTGTTCGGGTGGTGACAAGTCAGATCAGCCCAATGGCACCGCATCAAATGCGACGGCGCCGCAGCAGACCAAGTCCAAGGGTGTCGACGGTCCGATGTTCACCGAGTGCGGCGGCGTCAGTGACCAGGCCATGATGCAGATGACCAAGGTCGTGGGCCTGGTGGGCACCGCCAAGAACTCGGTCGGTTGTGTCTGGCTGCGCGGGGGAAGCATCGTCGGTCCGCATTTTTCCTTCAACTGGTATCGGGGCAGCCCCATCGGGCGCGAGCGCGCGACGGAAGAGCGGACGCGCCCGAGTGTCGAGGACATCGAGATCGCCGGGTACAAGGGCTTCATCGCCACCAACGGCTACCCGGGCACCGTCACCACGCTGTGCGAGATCGGCATGGATTTCGGGAACGACTTCATCGAATGGTCCATCAACTTTGAGCCGGGTTCAGGTGCTCCGGACTCCTGCGATGTGGCCAAGCAGCTGACCGAGACGTCCATCAAGGCGGCCAAGAAATGATGCATCGAAAGACGAAGTCACTGTTCGCGGCGGCATGCGTCGCACTCGTCGCATTCGGTTCGGCCGGTTGCGGCGGCACGGTCGACGGCGAGGCGGTCATGCCCGGTAAGGGTGACTCGGCAGAGGGGCCCAACGCCGAACAGAAGTACCCCAACCTGCTCAAGGAATGCGAAGTCCTGACCACGGACGTGCTGGCCAAGGCGGTCGACGCGGACCCGAGGGATATTCAGAGCACATTCGTGGGTGCGCTGTGCCGGTGGCAGGCCATGAGTAAGAGCGGTGGGCTGGTCGACATCACCAGATTCTGGTTCGAGACCGGCAGCCTCGAAGCCGAGAAGGCCACAGCGAACAGTCTCAAGTACAACGTCCAGGAGCGGGCGATTCAGGGAATCCCGTCGATCGTGATGAAGCCACCGGACCAACCGGGCGCGTGTGGAGTTGCCAGCGATGCCGCAGGTGTTGTTGGATGGTGGGTCAACCCGCAGGGCCGAGGCGGAGACTCATGCACGCAGGCAATCAAATTGATGGAAATGACGCTGTCAGTCAACATCTGACGCGTCGTGTTCGCTCGTGCCGTCTTACCGGGATGTTCCTGTGTACCGTGCTGGCCCTGGGCGTCCTGCTGAGCGGGGGCTGCTCAAGTCACCACGGTGAACATGAGGGACACAACGCGTCGACCCTCCACGACGTTCGGGTCGGCCCCGCCTACTCCGAGTGCGGCAGCCTCACCACCCCTGATGTCGCGGCGGTGTTGCATCGTGCCGACCTCAAGCTGGTCGCGAAGACTCCGGCAGGCTGTACATGGACGCCCAACGGATATTGGAGCGTGCTCCCGAACGTCACCCTGTCCTGGTATCGCGGCAGCCCGATCGGGCGGGAGCGGGAGGGGGAGGAGCGGACGCGCGAAGAGGTCAGGGACTTTTCCGCGGCGGGCAAGAACGGATTCATCAGCTCGACATATGGCATGTGCGTCACCGCCCTGGAATACGGCGACGATCAGTTCTTCGAATTGGCGGTCACTCTGCTCGGGGCGGGCCACGGCACCTCCTCGGCCGCCTGCCACTGCGCGATGAAGCTTTCCTCCCAGGTGGCGGAGAAGGTCTGAAAACTGCCCGCTAGCGCGGGACGTGAAATGTGGTGAGCGAGGCGCCCCCCAGTTCGAGCCGTGCCCACGGGGAGCGCGTGGTCAGCACCGCGATCGCCGAGGTCGGGAACTTGGTGGCGATGCGGTTCGCCGCCTCGGCGCTACTGGTCCCGGCGTCGGCGAGTGCGAGTGCCAGCTGTGAGGTGGTGGGCTCATGCCCGACGACCAGCACGGTGACCGCCGAATCCGGCACCGCATTGATCTCGCCGAGGGTGATTCCCGGCGTGGAGTCGTACAGCTTGTCGCTGAACCTGACGAGTTGGCTGTGTATCCCGGTCTGAGTGAGCGTCGCGCGGGTCCGGGTCGCGGTGGAACAGAGCACCGCGTCGATCCGATTGAAATGGTCTTGTAGCCAAGTCCCGGCCTGTGCCGCCTGCCGGGTGCCGCGCAAGTTCAGCGGGCGCTGGTGATCATCGACCCCGGGCGGATAGGCCGACTTCGCGTGGCGCATCAGGATCAGGGTGCGCTTGGCGTCATCCGGCATGATTCGTACCGTAGCGGGGCTGTGCGACGAGCGCCGGGCAAATGCCAGACCTGTGGATAGACCCCTGTGTCGGGTGCCGGGAGACAGGCGCGGCGTCCCCGGGGTTGTCGGTCGGCGGTCATAGACTTTCGTTCGTGAAGTTCCTGCACACCGCTGACTGGCAGCTGGGTATGACACGGCATTTCCTTGCCGGTGAGGCTCAGCCGCAGTACTCGGCCGCGCGTCGAGAGGCTATTGCCTCCCTTGGCGAAGTTGCTGTGGCGCAAGGTTGTGACTTCATGGTGGTGTGCGGTGATGTCTTCGAATCCAATCAGCTGGCACCGCGCGTCATCAGCCAGGCGCTGGAGGTCATGCGCGGTGTCGGAGTGGATGTCTATTTGCTCCCCGGCAACCATGATCCGTTGGACGCCGCGTCGGTGTACACCAGTGAATTGTTCCTAGCCGAGAAGCCGGCGAACGTGCATGTGCTCGACACCGCGGGTCGTCATCAGGTGACTCCCGGAGTCGAGTTGGTTGCGGTGCCGTGGCGATCCAAGGCTCCCACGCATGATCTGGTGGCCGAGCAGCTGGATGGACTACCGGCCGACGGCACACGCCGCATAGTGGTGGCCCACGGCGGTGTCGACATGCTCGACCCTGATCCGACGAAGCCCGCGCTGATCGCGCTGAAAGCCGTTGAGGATGCCATCGATCGTGGCGCCATTCACTACGTCGCGCTGGGAGACAAGCACTCCCGGACCCAGGTGGGATCCAGCGGTCGGGTCTGGTACTCGGGAGCCCCCGAGGTCACCAACTACGACGATGTGGAGTCCGACCCGGGGCATGCGCTCGTGGTGGACTTGGACGAATCCGGAGCGATTCGGGTTGATGCCCATGACGTGGGTAGATGGCGGTTCGTGACGCTGCGTTGGTCGGTGGACAACGCACGCGATATTGCCGACCTGGGGTTGAATCTGGAACTCTTCCCCGACAAGGAACGTACGGTGGTCCGCCTGGCGCTCACCGGCACGCTCAGCGTGACCGACAACGCGGGGCTGGAGGAGTGCCTGGACAAGTACACCCGGTTGTTCGCGAGCCTGCGCACCTGGGAACGGCACACCGATATCGCGGTGGTGCCCGCCGATGGAGAGTTCAGCGACCTCGGGGTTGGGGGATTCGCCGAATCCGCGATCGCGGAGCTCAAGGAGTTGGCGGCCGCCGGCGGGAGTTCCTCGGCGGACGCACAAGGGGCGCTGTCGTTGTTGTTGCGGCTCACGTCCGGTGCTGGGCTCGGCAGCCCGGCGAAGGGTGGTGCGAAGAAACGAGGGGCGGCGGCGTGAAGCTGCATCGGCTCTCCGTGACCAACTACCGCGGAATTACGCACCGCGACATAACCTTTCCCGAACGGGGTGTCGTGGTGGTCGGGGGCGCCAACGAGGTCGGTAAGACCTCGATGATCGAGGCCCTGGACCTGCTTATCGAATCCAAGGATCGCTCCACCAAGAAGGACGTCAAACAGGTCAAGCCCACCTTCGCCGATGTCGGTTCCGAGGTTGAGGCCGAGATCAGTTGCGGTCCTTACCGCTTTGTGTATCGCAAGCGATTCCACAAACGCGCCGAGACCCACTTGACGGTTATCGAGCCGCGTCGCGAACAGCTTTCCGGTGACGAGGCGCATCAGCGGGTTCTGGACATGCTTGACCAGTCCATCGACATGAATCTGTGGAAAGCGCAACGTGTCTTGCAGTCGGCAGGGGCGGGTGTGCTGGATCTGTCCTCGAGCGATGCGCTCACCCGTGCGCTGGATCTGGCTGCCGGACAGTCGGTTGCACTGTCGGGTAGCGAGCCCGATCTGGTGGAGCGCATCGATGCCGAGTACGCGCTGTACTTCACCGGGACGGGGCGTCCCACCGGTGAATGGGCCAGGGCCGGAGCGCGACTGACCGCGGCCGAGGATGCTCTTGCCAGCGCACGAGCGGCCATGGCCGAGGTCGATCAGCAGGTCCGTGAGCACGACGAGCTGACCCAGGAGCTGGCCTCCGTCATCGCCGATCGTGCCGAGGTAAACCGCCGGCTGGCTCCCCTGGAAGAAGCATCCCAAGCCGTCACGACTCTCGTGCAGCAGCACGATAACGCCGTGGTTGTTGCCGAGGCTGCCCAGGCGGCCGCGGTGGCGGCCCAGACGAAACGTGATGAGCGAGCCCAGCTGGTCGCCGATATCCGGGCGCGCAGGGTATCCATAGACATGCTGGCGGAACAGCTTTCCGCCACGGCAGAGGCACACGGCACCGCGCAGCAAGTGTGCGAGGCTGCCGAGGCGGCGGCCGCGCAGGCGACGGAGTCGGTCGACGCTGCCCGTGTCCAGCTGGAGGCGGCCCGGGGCACATTGGACCGTGCACTGGCTCGGGATGAGGTGGATGGGCTGGCCGCTCGGGTTTCCCGTATCGACCTCACAAACCGGCAGCTGGCCTCGGTCGGTGCCGAGCTGTCGTCACTGGTCATCACCGCGCAGAGCCTGGGGGCAATCGAGACGGCGGCGCGTGCGGTGGGCATGGCGGAAGCGGCGTTGGAGACCGCGTCGGCGCAGGTCGAGCTCCGGGCACTCGTCGATGTGGACATCGCCGTCAACGGTGAGCAGTTGCGGGTCGCGGCGGGGGACCGGTGGTCCAGCGCCGCCACGGACACCATCGAGATCACCGCGCCCGGTGTGGCAGTCGCTCGAATCATCCCGGGGCCCAACGCGGCCCAGCTGCGTGACAAACTCGATACCGCGCGCCAGACCTTGTCGGGCGCATTGGCCGATGCCGGGGTAGCCGATGTCGGAGAGGCGCAGAAGCAGTTTGAACGTCGCACCGAGCTGAATGCTGAACGCGACCGGCTGACTGCGCTGCTCGATGGTCTGATGGGGCCGGAAAGCCTGGAAGCATTGCGCGAGAAGCTGAGTCGACTGCGTGAGCTGGTTCCGGAGGCGACCGGTTTGTGGGATGCGATCGATCCCGCGCAGGCCCGTGCCGAAGTTGCCCGGCTTGTCGGTGAAGTGGAACGTCTGCAGGCCGAAGAGGTGACCCATCGGCGCGCAGTCCAGACGGCAGGCCAGCAGCTTGCCGAGAAAGCCGCGGAGGCAATGGCTGCACGGGAGAAGCACGCCGCGCGTGCCGAGGAGCTGGCCGCCGCCGAACAACGCCTCGCCCATGTACGTTCGTCGGCCTCGGATGATCTACTCACCGAGCGCCATGAACGCGCGGTTCAGGCGGCCGACTTGACCAGCAGACGCGTCACCGACCTCGTGAGCCAGCTGGCGGCACTGGAGGCCGACCGGGTGCGCGCCGAACTCGCCGAGGTCTCGGCACGGGCGCAGGCTTTGGATCGGCGACACGAGGCGACGCGAGATCGACTGCGCGATATCTCGGTGCGTCTTGAGGTGTTTGGCAGGCAGGGGCGTCAGGATCAGCTGGATGCGGCAGCCTCCGAGCGGGAATATGCGGCAACGGAATTCGCCCGGATTGGCGCGAAGGCACGGGCCGTCGACACGCTGCGATCGGTGATGATGCGTCATCGCGACGGTATGCGGCTGCGGTATGTGGATCCGTTCCGGGCCGAGCTGGAACGGTTGGGCCGCATGGTCTTCGGCCCCACCTTTGAAGTGGATATCGATAGCGACTTGAGTATTCGCAGCCGGACCCTGGAGGGCAGGACCGTGCCATACGAGTCGCTATCGGGCGGCGCCAAGGAACAGTTGGGCATTGTGGCCCGGCTGGCCAGCGCCGCACTGGTGGCGCCTCAGGACGCGGTGCCCGTCATCATCGATGATGCGCTCGGATTCACCGACAGCGACAGGCTGGAGCGCATGGGGGAGGTGTTCGGTGCGGTAGGCACCGAGACTCAGGTGATTGTGCTGACCTGCAGCCCCGATCGCTACCGCGCGGTCACCGGCGCACAGCGAATCAGCTTGTCGGCCTGACCCACTCAGAAGTACGCATTCGCCGGTAGCGGTGTGCCGTGCAGCAGATTCTGACCGATCACTCGCGCTTTGTAATGCACCGGGTTGTGCAGGCTGATGGTTCGGATGTTTCGCCAATGCCGATCCAGGTTGCGAGTCCGGCTGGCGGCGCTGGCTCCGCCCAGATCAAGGAGCTTGGTCGCGGCATCGAGTGCGACAGCATCGATATGCACCTTGGCCTTGGCCACGGCGACCTGAGCCTCCTGGGCTAGCTGTGCATCGGGTACACCGTCTCGGAGGGTTGCGGTGGCGGCTTCGATGGCATCGGCAGCGGCGAGGACGGTGGCCTCTGCGGCGAAAGCGGTCGCGCTCAGCTCGCCAAGGGTGCGCTGCAGCAGTGGATCATCGACCGGGCGCTCAGTGAGCGCGTGACTGAAGTTGCGCTGACGGGAACGTAGCAGTGCCTCGCCGTCATCCACCACGGCCCGTAGTACACCGGCGACGATTGCCAGGATGTAGAGCTGCAACGAAGCGTACTGAGTGGTGGGCACGGGGGCTGCGTCATACGGTGTTTCGGAGAGGATCTCATCGGCGGCGACGTCGACCTGGCTGAAGATCGTGGTGCCGGTACCGGTGCGTCGTTGGCCGAAGCCGTCCCAGTCGTCGACCAGGCGCACGCCGTCACGATCGCCGGGGACGATCACCGAGGCCACTGAGTCGCGGTCGGTGGTCGCGGTGACGGTGAGGTAGTCCGCGAACAATGTTCCGGTGCTGTAGAACTTCTCGCCGTTCAACCGATACGCGTCGCCCACCGGCAGCAGCCGCGTGTTGAATACCAGGCTGCCCACGGCCAGGGAGCCTTTCTCGCTGAACGCGTTCGCGAATAGATTGCCCTCGTTCACCTTGGTAAGCCAGGCCGCCGACACGGGGTCGGCGAGGGTGCGCAGCCGTTCCTCGACAAACCAGAAGTGGGTGCGGAAGATGTGTGCCACGATAGGGTCGGCTTGAGCGACATCGATGATGGCGGAAAAGAGCTGTCGCACAGAAAGTCCCGCGCCGCCCAGTTCGGTGGGGATGCGCAACCGGCCGAATCCCGCCTCCTTGAGCAGCCGGACTTGATCAAAGGGATTCTCGTCGTCCAGATCACGGTCCCGTGCTCCCTCGGCGACTTGGGCGAGCAGATTCCGGTAGGTGTCGGTGCCGGGCAGCGCGCGGATTTCCAGGACTGACGGAGCGGAAGTCATATCTTCGTTGTACGCAGCATGCTCAGTGGCGGCATCGCTTTGAATCAGCCAGAACCGAAGCGGCAATATGGGGCATGATGATTCCGATCGCTGCGCCCTGGTCTCTGTGCATGCGCTGGCTCACCCTGCTGTGTGCCTTCGTGGTCGCCTGCCTGCTGTTGTTCACCCCTGGTGGCACCGTCCCGTCGGGCCCTCCCGGAGCGGACAAAGTAGCGCACTTTCTTATTTTCGCGATGTTGGGCCTGTGCTCGCGTTTCGCATGGATCAGCGAGAAATCCACGCTGGCTTGGGTTCTGATGTTCGCGGCGGCGTCCGAGGTGATTCAGGCGCTGTGGGTTCCGCGCCGGGACGGGAGCCTGCCGGACCTGCTCACCGATGCGATCGGTCTGTTCACGGTGCTGCTGTTGTGGCGGAAGATTCGCTCGGGCGTGCGGCGGGCTCGGCAATGATGGTGGTCATGGTGCGGGTATGAGCCAGCCCACTAGTCACCAGGTCCAGCTGGCGTAGCGCGCGATTCAGGGCTGCGTCCGCGTCGGCCTTGGTGGGGTGATCAGTATCGACCAGCATGCCGATGGTGTTGAGAATGGAGCTGGCGATGAGTTCCGCCGCGATTTCCAGGTCCTCGGTCGTGTGATGGTTCGTCGCCGGGTTGCGGGCGAGTTCCACCACCACGTCGTTGGTGAGCATGCGCATCTCGTTGTTGATGGCACGCCGGATTTGAGGCGAGCCGCCATGACGTTCACGTACCAGAAACCGGAAATTGTTCGCGTGCTCGTTCACCCGGTCGACCATGAGACGGAGAATTTTGGCGGGGTTGTCGCTGCCAGCCTCGCGCCGGGCTTGGCGAAAGGTGTCACGAAGCGCATGAACGCTCTCCTCGGCCAGAACCGTGCCGAGGTCTTCCATCGATTCGAAGTGCCGGTAGAAGGCAGTGGGAACCAATCCGGCCGACTTGGCCACCTCGCGCAGGCTCACAGCCGCGAAGCCACGTACCTTCAGTAGCTCCAAGGTTCCGTCGAGCAATGTGCGGCGGGTATGCAGTTTCTTCTCGGCACGACTATGTCGCATACCTGTCAGTGTACGGGCGTACTCCTACTGTTTGACCTTGTTTCGTTTGAGACCACGTTGATGCCTGGTATTGACAGGTTCATCTAGCTTGCGCACACTGAGCCCAGTGCACGATTGTTCACTATTTGGTTACTGAGACCGGAAGGACAGTGCAGCATGGTGGGACCTGTTGAGCGCAACGTCAACGTCGTCCAGGAAGTTCTGGAGTCGGTCGGGACTCGGGTCGGCCGGATTATTCGCATCATCACGCGGACTGTGGGGGAAGTTGCACAGGAGGTGAGCGGTGTCGTGGCCGACGGGTTCGAGATCGCAGAAGCCAGCAAGCGGGCGCGTGCCGATCATGAGCGGTGGAATGCCGAGGACTTGGCTGACGCGGGGGCAGGCCAGGAAAGCGAAGACGAGGACCAAGGCGAGGACGACCAGGAGGCGGGCGAGCTCGTCGACCTCGACGACGAGGGTGACGCCGCCGACGAGATCGATGCCACGGCGGAAGAGGTGACTTCCGGAGCGGAGCCCGAGGCGCGCGACAACGCCTCAGCACAAGAAAGGGTCTGATCGTGTCGGCTTCAGCGTTGCAGCCCGAACCCCTTTCCGCGCCGGTCGAGGTGGCCGCCGGTGAGTGTCCGGTCAACCATGACCTGTATCCCGGTGGCCCAACCTTCCTGCGGTGGCATCACACTCGCGTCGGCTACCTGAAGTCATGGAGGCTGGCACTCGGGGCGGTATGGTCCACCTACAGACACACCATTTCGGAGTACCTTGCTGATCTCCCTGGTCAGGACGACGTCATCGTCGCCCGGGCACCCATGCGGAAGGCGGTCATCGTTCGCAATCCGGAATTGGCCCGGCATGTACTGGTTGCCAATCAGGACAACTACATCAAGAGCGCCGAATACGATCTCTTGGCAGTGGGATTCGGCCGCGGACTGGTCACCGACCTCAATGAGGGACTGTGGAATCGCAATCGACGGTTGGTGCAGCCCATTTTCGCCAAGCGGCAGGTTGATCTGTTCGCGCCGCAGATGGCAGAGGCTGCCGCGCGCACCATTTCCCGCTGGGATGAGCTGTACGCAGAGGGTAAGCCGGTGGACATCACCGCCGAGATGAATTATCTGACCATGGATATCGTCGCGCAGACGATGTTCGGAATCGATCTCTCCGGCGATATGGCTGAACGGATGCGGATCTACTTCGCGCGACTGCTCAAGCTATTCGGTGTGGGATTCATCGTCGGGGCCGCTCCGCCGCTGCGCTGGGTGGTGGACAAGCTCGCCGCCCATGGCCCAGATGAATTGTCCTCGCACACACCACGTTTAGCTATCAGGGCACTGCGCATCGGCGCGTCGGTCGCCGCACCGCGCACGATGAAGGGGCTGCGGTGGGTGGAACGCACCATCGACCAGCTGATCGCCGATCACCGCAGCGGCCGCATCGCCAGGCAGGACAACCTCTTGGCGCTGTTGATGGCGGCCGAGGACCCGGAGACCGGGGCCAAGTACACGGACCTGGAGATCCGTGATGAGCTGATGACCTTTCTGGGGGCAGGATTCGAGACCACCGCTGCCGCGCTCGCTTGGACCTGGTATCTGTTGTCCCGCAATCCCGATGCCCGCGCCAAGCTGGGGCAAGAAGTTGATCGGGTACTGGGTGGGCGGCAACCTACAGCCGCGGACGTCGACAATCTCCCCTGGACGGCGGCGGTACTGAACGAGGCCATGCGGGTGTACCCGCCCATTCTCGGGCTGGCGCGCACGGCGAAGGCCGACGACGTGCTGGGGGACTATCCGATTTCGGCCGGAACGACGGTCATGGTTCTCATCGACAGCATCCACCACAACGAACGAGTGTGGGATGACGCCAAGACCTTCGACCCTGCGCGGTTTCTGAAGGAGAACCTACAGCCAGAACAACGAAAGGCGCACATGCCTTTTGGTGCGGGCAAGCGAATGTGCGTCGCCTCGGGGTTTGCGAATCTGGAAGCCATCATCGGGATTGCCGCGCTGGCACAGAACTATGAATTGGATCTGCTGCCCGGACAGCAGCCGCGCCGTGAAGTGACATTCACCGGCGGCCCGGAGGGCGAGATACTCATGCGGTTACGTAAGCGGCATCCGTGACCGCGATGTCCGCACACGCCGATGACCTGCGAACGGACTTGTTGCGCCGATGGTCCGAACCGCATCGGCGTCATCACGATGTCGTCCACGCGCTGGGAAGCGGCCTCCCGGCACAATGTTGCCGCTGAGCTACGTAGACTCGCCTGACGGCGTCAGCGTCGCCGCACCGTGACGCGGCCGTTGTTCTTCGGGCAGGACGCCACTCCGCGCGAGTGCCACTTTTCGTCAGGCGCCGTCGTGGTCTCGATGGTGAAGTGCCGCAACACAGTCCGCAGCACTATATCCATCTCCATGTTGGCAAAGGCGGCCCCCACGCAGCGTCGGGTGCCTCCTCCGTACGGAACCCAGGAGTTGCCCGGCTTGGCGCCCATGAATCGCTCGGGGTCGAAACGCTCCGGGCAGGGAAAAGCCACCGGATCGTCGTGCATCAGATTGATACTCACCACGACGGAATGCCCCTGCGGGATGCGGTATGGCCCGATGTCGACATGTGGTGCCAGCACGTGGCGGCCCGCGAAATCGATGACTGGCCGGCTGCGCTGCACCTCAAGGATGGTCGCCTGGCGGTACTCGTTGCTGTCACCCTGTGCTTCCTCGGCCAGTCGAGACAGTACCTCCGGGTGCCGGGTGATCCGCTCGAATGCCCACGCCAAAGTGGTGGCGGTGGTTTCGTGACCGGCTGCCAGCAGCGTGAGCAGCTCGTCGGAGACATCGCTGCGCGACATCGTGGTGCCATCGTCGTAGGTTGAGCGCAGCAGCAGGGCCAGGATATCGGTGCGGTCCTCGAAATCCGGTGCGGCAAGTGCCTTCTCGATGAGTGAACCGATCACTGCGTCGTAATGGGCGCGGTAGGTCTTCAGTCTGCCCCATGGGCTGAAGCGCCCGTAGTTTCGTTTCGGCTGCGGGATTCGAGTTGTCAGCGAGGCCAACACCACCCAGGGCGGTATCAGTCGGCGCAGCACGTCCAGCTCGGCGCCGTCCGCACCGAAGACCGCGCGCAGGATCGCGTTGAGTGTTATCCGCATCATCGGTTCCATGGTTTCGAACTGCTGCCCCTCGGGCCAAGTGGCGCATTCGCGCAGTGTCTCTTCTTCGATGATCTGCTCGTACTGAACCATCGCCTTGCCGTGGAACTTGGGCGCGAGCAGCTTGCGACGATGTCGGTGTTCGTTGCGCTCCAGGGCGAAGACGGAACCGGGTCCGAGCTGCTGGCTCAAGTTGGGCTGGATATTGCCGAGTATCTCGGTGCTGGTGGTGAAGACCTCGCGGGTGAGATCGGGGTCGGCGACCACCACCGTGTATCCGAACTTCGGGATGTTGATCGTGTAGACCTTCCCGTATTTCTTGGCCAGCCGGCTGGTGGTCCAGCGGCGGGACGCCACGAAGGCAATGCCCTGGGCCAGCTTGGGAAGCGTCACGAGCGGGGGAGCGATGGGCTTGGGGACATCGGCTGCCCGATCGATGGTTGAGATCTCAGTCACGTCACCCTCCACGGCGTTGTGGTCTTAGTAGACATGTGTCTGATAGCACAGCGTACCTCTGTTGTGCCGGTCACACCAGGGAAATCGCGAGAGATTTCACCGGCGGGTCGACTTGACAGGGGCAACTCTGGCACCATGTACCTCGTTCGTCTCAGAAGTCACTGAGGTCTTGGAGGGCGCGTTGATTACACGATGGGCGACCGCCGCGGTTGTCAGCGCCGTCCTCGCGCTCTGTGTCCCGGTGATCGCGAGTGCCGAGCCGCTGGCGGCGGGCAAGGACTTCTCGAAACCCGCGATCGTCATCCTTGGATACGGCCTCAAGCCCGACGGCTCGATGCGGGACAAGCTCTATCAGCGCGTGGCGACCGGTAGGGCTATCGCCAACATGTTCCCAAACTCGTTCATCATCGTGACCGGCGGCAATCCGCAGAACGGGGTGTCCGAGGCCGATCAGATGCGCAATATGCTTGTCGGCCTTGGTTACCCGTCCGATCGGATCATCGTGGAGCCGCGGGCCAACAGTACGGTGCAGAATGCGCAGTTCTCGGTACCGCTGGCCAAACAAGCCGGTGCGTCGGGAATCATTCTGGTGACGAATTCCACGCACCAGCAGCGCGCTGACCGTAACTTCGCCGACGCGGGCGGCAATGTGCTGGCCACCGCGAGCTTCCCCGATGGAGATATGTCGACCAATATCGGTCAGTTCATGCGAGACGTCATCAGCCCGTTCCGCTGACAACTATCGGACGATTACGGTTCGCCTGACGGGAATGAACCCGGCAGAATTGGTGGTTGACCGACCAAGGCGCTCATTGGTGTGCGCCGCCGCGCGCGTTCAGCGCAACGCATCCACCGCATACCGCACAGGAGCCCATTCATGACTGCCGTTGTCGATTCACGCGTGCAGCCGGCGGCACCCGTGTCGCCGCGCGTGCGCCGCGGCGCAATCCTCGCACTGGCCCTCGGTGGATTCGGGATCGGGACAACCGAATTCGTGGCAATGGGGCTGTTGCCCAATATCGCGCACGGCCTGCATGTCACCGAGCCGCAGGCGGGGCATGTCATCAGCGCCTACGCGCTGGGTGTGGTGGTGGGGGCGCCGGTAATCGCGGCGCTCACTGCCCGTGCCTCGCGCCGGACATTGCTTGTCGCACTCATGGTCGCGTTCACGATCGGCAATGCCGCCACCGTTTTCGCGCCGGGCTACGCGGCGCTTATCGCATCGAGATTCGTCGCCGGGCTGCCGCACGGCGCGTACTTCGGCGTGGCTGCCCTGGTGGCCGCGCACCTGGCCGGTCCGGGCGAACGCGCCAAGGCCGTCGGACAAACCATGCTCGGCCTCTCGGTGGCCAATGTGGTCGGTGTTCCCGTGGCCACCTGGCTGGGCAACACGGTGGGCTGGCGTTCGGCTTTTGCCGTTGTCGCCGTCATCGGTGCGATCACGATCGCGGCACTGCTGCGGTACCTGCCCGGGCTGACGGATATGCGGATCACCAATCCGTTGACCGAGCTGGGTGCCTTGCGTCGCGTGCAGGTGTGGTTCACCCTGCTCATCGGCATCGTGGGCTTCGGCGGCATGTTCGCCTTCTACACCTACATCAGCACCACCCTCACCAGCGTTTCCGGACTGCCCAGGGCGCTTGTCCCACTTGCGTTGTCGCTCTACGGCATCGGCATGGTCACTGGAAATGTGCTGGGCGGTTGGATGGCCGACCGGAGCGTGGTTCGAGCCATTGCCGTCGGGCTGGTGCTGGTGGCCGCGATGCTGCTCATCTTCGCGGCGGTGTCAAGAAACCCCTGGGCCGCATTGGCTTTGGTCTTCGCGGTCGGCGTCTCCGGGACGTCTTTGGTGCCGGCGCTCCAGACCCGTCTCATGGATGTAGCCGACGACGCGCAAACATTGGCGGCCGCGCTGAACCACTCGGCTCTCAACATCGCCAATGCCGGTGGGGCATGGCTGGGTGGTTTGGTCATCACCGCCGGATACGGCTATCGGGCGCCCTCCCTCGTCGGTGCCGCGCTGGCGATCGCGGGACTGGTCGTACTGGGCCTTTCGGTGCTGTATGCGCGGTCCAGGGCCGTGGCGTTGCCTAGCCGGGCGGGCTAAGTCGTTAACAATCGCTGTAGGCCGTAGTCGAATTGTTTGTCGCGGGCGGTATTTCGCAGGATTTCCAGTCCGGCCCGGACGAGCGGGAAACGTGACTCGTCGATATCGCTTCGCACGGGGGTGTCCCCGGTGCGCTCGCGTTGGTGTGCGGCCTGTTCTTCGATCGCAAACCCGGTGACGTAATACTGCACAGAGAAGGCGAGTAGTACCGCATCCTGCTTGGTCAGACCCGCGTCCAGGGCGGCGCCGATTGCGGCCTCGCCGAAGGTCAGTGTGTGTGATTCGCGGACAAAAGTACCTGCGAGAATGCGCGCGCCATCTCGATGCGACAGGAGGGCCGCGCGTAGGCGGTGTGCCAGTTCGGCGAGTCGCTCCATGCCCGCCGCGCTGCTGTGTGAGTCATCGGCGACGCCCGTCAATAGGTCGTTGGCGAGGGCGTCGATCAGGGCCTGTTTGTTCTCGACATGCCAGTACAGCGTGCCGTGGTTCACCCCGAGTGAGCCGGCGAGCTTGCGCATCGTGAGGGTGTCCAGCCCGTGTGCCTCGATGTAGGCCCACGCGCCCGCCAACACCGCGGCTCTGTCCAGGCGTGCCATCGCGTCCTTCCTGACTCGCGAGCACGATAGCAACCGCCATACTTGACCATTGGTCAAGTATGGCCCTAGCCTGTGGTTATGCAGCCGGCGAGGGGAAATGGTGCGGGTACCGTCTTGATCTGCGGTGCGGGCATCGCCGGCACCGTGGTGGCGTATCGGCTGGCCCGTGCCGGCCTACGGCCCACGGTGGTGGAGCGGTCCGCGGATTTGCGTCAGGCCGGAAATGCCGTCGATCTGCGCGGCCCTGCCCTGCAGGTGATGGCCGACATGGGTGTGCTCGCCGAACTGGAAACGCGCGCGACGCAGTTGAGCGAATTCTTCCGTATCGATTCATCGGGCAAACGTGTCTTCACCATGGCGCCGCACGTGATCGGTGGTGAGATCGAGCTGTTGCGAACAGAACTCAATGCTGTGCTCTTCAACGCCGCTCAAACCGGTGTCGAGTACCGCTTTGGTGATTCGATCCGATCGCTCCACGAGCGGGGCGACGACGTCGCCGTCACATTCGACAGCGGCAGGCATGGCCATTTCGACGTCGTCATCGGCGCCGACGGGCTGCACTCACGTACCCGTACCCTGGCTTTTGGCCC
The DNA here is from genome assembly GCF_000069185.1 of Mycobacteroides abscessus ATCC 19977. Classification (NCBI taxonomy): domain Bacteria; kingdom Bacillati; phylum Actinomycetota; class Actinomycetes; order Mycobacteriales; family Mycobacteriaceae; genus Mycobacteroides; species Mycobacteroides abscessus. The sequence continues at coordinate 1,435,335 of NC_010397.1, forward strand.
CGAGAGTGATTTCGTTCGCCATCTCGGTTGTTACCAGGCGCATTTCACCACCGGTAACGTTCTCGGCCTGCGCAACGCAGGCTTGTTGTTGAACCGTCCGGGTCGCACCCTGGGGTGCTACACCGTGCACCAGAGTAGAGAGCTGGTGATCGGACTGTTTTTCGAGTCGGCCCAACGTGCCTACGACCGGGCAGATCCGGCCGCACAGCGCCACTGGATACACCGCGTCTTCGAGGGCATGGGATGGCGTACCGCCGAGCTTCTCGAGGCCATGTGGACGTGCGACGACTTCTATTTCGACTCCATCGCACAGGTATCGCTCGCCAACCCCTGCCGGGGCCGAGTGGCGCTGATCGGGGACGCCGCCTACGGGCCTTCGCTGTTTTCCGGTATGGGGGCCACTCTGGCCGTCGTGGGCGCCGCGATTCTGGCCGACGAAATCTCCTGCCATCCGGGTGACCACCGACAAGCCTTCACGCGGTATCAGAGACGTATCCGCGAGATGGCGAGGTTGAGCCGGGAACTCGCGCAGGCATCCCGGGGCTGGTTCATGCCACCTGCTGACGCACATGACATTCCGCCGGAATCGCAACTCGCGGCCGACAGGGAATCGGATGTTCTTCGCGACCGCACGCTGGCGGCCATGCAGGCCGCCTTTGGCAATCCGTCTTCCCCCGCACGAAACTAGTTTTGTTGGAATAGCCTTTTCGGTATGGCTCGAAGCGGCGAAACAAAAGTTGCGGAGAAGGAATCCATCTGGGCCAGGTGGCGTGGGCGTATTTTCGCGGCCATCGCCGTGCTGTTGGCGCTGGTGGCCGTGTACTTCGCGTTGTCGGCCTTCATCCCGCGCTGGTGGGCGCAACGTATCGCCGATATGTCCGGCCACGGCAGTTTCACCAAGGGGATCGGCAGCGGACTGGCGCTCGGTTTGTTGTGCACCGGAATTCCGTTATTGCTGGCGATGTGGGCATTTCTGATAAGAGGTCGCCGCGGCGGGAAATTCTTCGCGGGGGTACTGACGTTATTGGCCGTCCTCATCGCGATACCAAACTTGATGACGCTCACGATTGTGCTCGGGGCCAGCAATTCCGCTCATGCCGGCGAGCGCGTGCTCGATGTCGAAGCACCCGGATTCCGGGGAGCGACGGCGATCGGGGCCATCGTCGCGCTGTTGATCTTCTTGCTTGTGGCGTTCTTCGTGGTACGCGCCTGGCGTAGGCGGGTGAAAGCCGAGAAGCAGCAGCTCCGAGCCGCCGCGGCCGCGGAAACTGATACCGCGGCCGAATGATCGTGTGTGCCCTCGGCAGGAATCGAACCTGCGGCCTTCTGCTCCGGAGGCAGACGCTCTATCCCCTGAGCTACGAGGGCATCAGGGCTTGGAAAGACTAGCGGAGACAGCCTAGCGCATCCACACGTGGACCCCGACCACCGTTTCGGTCGGGGTAAAGGATTCGGGGCCTGGATACCCCAGCCCATAGGATGATCGCCGTGACTCCCGCCGACCTCGCCGACCTGCTGCGTTCCACCGCTACCACGGTGCTGGACGAGCGAGGTCTGGACACGTCGGCACTGCCCGCCGTGGTGACAGTCGAACGGCCCCGTAATCCGGAGCACGGAGACTACGCCACCAACGTGGCCTTACAGGTCGCCAAAAAGGTGGGCGTCGCGCCGCGTGACCTGGCCGGCTGGCTCGTCGAGGCCCTCGTGTCCCACGCGGCGATCGCCGGGGCCGAGATCGCCGGGCCCGGGTTCGTGAACCTGCGGATCGCGGCCGACGCACAGGGCACCATCGTGGCGAACATCCTGAAGGCGGGGGAGACCTACGGGAATTCCGACGCGCAAGGCACGCACACCATCAACCTGGAGTTCGTCTCCGCCAACCCGACGGGCCCGATTCACATCGGCGGTACCCGATGGGCCGCGGTGGGCGATGCGCTCGGCCGCCTGTTGGCTCGTCAGGGCGCCAAGGTCACCCGCGAGTACTACTTCAACGACCACGGCGCCCAGATCGACCGGTTTGTCCGGTCGCTCATCGCGTCGGCCGAGGGGAAGGAAGCCCCGGAAGACGGGTACGCCGGCGACTACATCGCCGATATCGCCAAGCAGGTCATCACCCAGCGGCCCGAGGCGCTCACGCTGACGGAGCCCGAGAGATCCGAGGTCTTCCGAGAGATTGGCGTGGACTTGATGTTCACCCACATCAAGGAGTCACTGCACGAGTTCGGCACGGATTTCGATGTCTTCACCCACGAGGACTCGATGCACACGTCAGGCCGGGTGCAGGAGGCCATCGCCCAGCTGCGCAAGACCGGAAACATCTACGAGAAGGACGGCGCGTCCTGGCTGCGGTCGAGCAACTTCGGTGACGACAAGGATCGTGTCGTCATCAAGAGCGACGGCAACCCCGCCTACATCGCCGGTGATATCGCCTATTACCTCGACAAGCGCGAGCGGGGCTTCGACCTGTGCATCTACATGCTCGGTGCCGATCATCACGGGTATATCGCGCGCCTGAAAGCCGTTGCCGCCGCACTGGGTTACGACGCCGACAGCGTTGAGGTGCTTATCGGTCAGATGGTCAACCTGGTGCGTGATGGCCAGCCGGTGCGCATGTCCAAGCGCGCGGGGACCGTCATCACCCTCGACGACTTGGTAGACGCCATCGGCGTGGATGCGGCTCGCTATGCGCTGATCCGTTCCTCGGTGGACACCTCGATCGACATTGATCTGGAGCTGTGGGCGTCCGCGTCGAGTGAGAACCCGGTCTACTACGTCCAATACGCGCACGCACGGCTCTGTGCACTGGCCCGCAACGCGGCCGATCTGGGTCTGCAGCACTCGACGGAGCACCTGGAGCTGCTCACCCACGAGAAAGAAGGTGCGCTCATCCGTGGGCTCGGCGAGTTCGGCCGGATCCTGCAGAACGCCGCAGCGTTGCGCGAACCACACCGTGTCGCAAGGTATTTGGAAGACATCGCCGGCGACTACCACCGGTTCTATGATTCGTGCCGGGTGCTCCCGCAAGGCGACGAGACCCCCGGCGACCTCCACGCGGCCCGGCTCGCACTGTGCCTGGCCACTCGCCAAGTCATCGCCAACGGCCTGGACATCCTCGGCGTGAGCGCACCGGAGCGGATGTGAGCGCACACCCGGCAGGCCCCCGCCACGCAGAAGGGGAACAGCACACCGCCATGAGCAGTGCACCACCGGCTAATCCGACCGAATTGGCGTCAAATGTATGGCCCCGCAATGCCTCTCGCGGTGCCGACGGTGAAGTGACCCTTGCGGGCCTGGCCGTCTCCGAACTCGCCGAGCAGTACGGCACCCCGCTGTTCGTGATTGACGAGGACGACTTCCGTTCGCGCTGCCGCGACATGGCGGCGGCATTCGGTGGTGCTGCCCGCGTGCACTACGCGTCCAAGGCATTCCTGTGCACCGAGGTCGCGCGGTGGATCAAGGACGAGGGGTTGGGCCTGGACGTTTGTTCGGCGGGCGAGTTGGCCGTTGCCTTGCGTGCCGAGTTTCCGCCTGAGCGAATCGCGCTGCACGGCAACAACAAATCCGAGGCGGAACTGGCACAGGCGGTACAGGCTGGTGTCGGGCATATTGTCGTCGACTCGATGATTGAGATCGATCGCCTGGATGCTATCGCCGGCCGGGCAGGCGTGGTGCAAGACGTGCTGGTGCGAGTCACCGTCGGCGTCGAGGCACACACTCACGAGTTCATCTCCACCGCGCATGAGGATCAGAAGTTCGGGTTGTCGCTCGCGGGCGGGCAGGCTTTGGAGGCCGTCCGGCGGGTCTTCGCCACCGATAACCTTCGGCTTGTTGGACTGCACAGCCATATCGGTTCGCAGATCTTTGATGTCGACGGCTTTGAGGTAGCCGCGCACCGGGTGATCGGGCTGTTGCGCGATGTGGTCGCCGAGTTCGGCACCGACAAGACGGCTCAGCTCAACATCATCGATCTCGGCGGCGGCCTCGGTATCAGCTATGTGCCGTCGGACGATCCGCCGCCCATCGAGGATCTGGCCGCCAAGCTCGGCGTCATCGTGCGTACCGAGTCGGCGCTGGCGGGCCTGCCCGGGCCGCGGTTGGTGATCGAGCCGGGCCGGGCCATCGCCGGTCCCGGCACTGTCACGCTCTACCGGGTGGGTACCACCAAGGACGTGATCCTCTCGAACGGCCAGCGTCGTTACGTGAGTGTCGACGGTGGGATGAGTGACAACATCCGCACCTCGCTGTATCAGGCCGAGTATCACCCCCAACTGGTCTCCCGCGATAGCGACGTCGCACCGGTGCTGTCCCGGGTTGTCGGAAAGCATTGTGAAAGCGGCGATATCGTGGTCAGGGACGCATGGCTACCCGAGGATGTGGCTCCCGGCGATCTGCTGGCTGTCGCTGCCACCGGGGCGTACTGCTATTCGATGTCCAGCCGGTACAACCTGCTGACCCGTCCGGCGGTCATCGCCGTCAAGGACGGAAGGGCGCGACTGATCCTGCGGCGTGAAACCGTCGAGGATTTGGTGAGTTTGGAGGTAAGTGAATGAGCGACGCGATAGGCGTGGCGATCCTGGGCCTGGGTAACGTCGGCAGTGAGGTCGCGCGCATCATCGAAAGCAGCGCAAGTGATCTCGCGGCCCGCATAGGTGCCCCGCTGGAGATCCGCGGCATCGGGGTGCGCCGCGTTGCCGATGGCCGCGGAGTTCCGGTCGACCTGCTCACCGATGATATCGAGGCCTTGGTCGCACGCGACGACGTCGATATCGTGGTCGAACTGATGGGGCCGGTCGAGCCTGCCCGGCGCGGCATCCTTGGTGCCCTCAACGCGGGCAAGTCTGTCGTCACGGCCAATAAGGCGCTGCTGGCGCAGTCCGCCGGTGAGCTCGCCGAAGCTGCCGAAAAGGCAAGGGTCGACCTCTATTTCGAAGCAGCGGTGGCTGGGGCGATCCCTGTTATCCGCCCGCTGACGCAGTCACTGGCCGGCGATTCGGTAATTCGGGTGTCCGGAATAGTCAACGGCACCACCAACTACATCCTGTCTGCCATGGACAACACCGGTGCGGGTTACGGCACCGCGTTGGCCGAGGCGGGAGAGCTCGGCTATGCCGAGGCCGACCCGACCGCCGACGTGGAGGGTTATGACGCCGCCGCCAAGGCCGCGATTCTCGCTTCGATTGCCTTCCACACCAAGGTGAGCGCCGACGACGTGTACCGCGAGGGCATCACGAAGATCAGCGCCGACGACTTCGACTCCGCGCGGGCACTGCAGTGCAGCATCAAGTTGCTGTCCATCTGCGAGCGGCTGACAGACAGCGAAGGACACCAACGTGTTTCTGCTCGGGTCTATCCGGCGCTGGTGCCGTTGACGCATCCGCTGGCGAGCGTCAACGGGGCTTTCAACGCCGTCTTCGTGGAGGCCGAAGCGGCCGGCGAGCTGATGTTCTACGGCCAGGGCGCAGGTGGTGCACCGACCGCATCGGCAGTGTTGGGAGACCTGGTGATGGCGGCCCGTAACCGGGTGCAGGGTGGACGCGGTCCCCGGGCGTCGCGGTACGCCCAGTTGCCCGTCGCGCCGATCGGTCTCATCCCGACGCGTTACTACGTGCGGATGCGGGTGGCAGACAAGCCCGGCGTGCTCGCTACTGTGGCTGCCGAATTCGCCAAGCGTGAGGTCAGCATCGCCACCGTGCGGCAGGAGGGTGAGGTCGACGAGACGGGCGCCCGGTTGGTGGTGCTCACGCACAAGGCAACCGACGCCGCACTTTCGGAAACTGTTGCCGCTCTTGCCGATCTTGATGTGGTACTGGGCGTCGCGAGCGTCATCCGGCTGGAAGGAACACAAGAGTGACAGTTCATACCCCGTGGCCCGGCCTCATCGCCGCTTACCGCGACCGTCTCCCGATCGGTGAGAACTGGCAGCCAGTGACCCTGCGTGAGGGCGGTACGCCGTTGCTCCCCGCGGCTCGTCTCTCCGAGCTCACCGGATGCACCGTGCACCTGAAGGTCGAAGGCCTGAACCCCACCGGGTCGTTCAAGGACCGCGGTATGACCATGGCCGTGACCGACGCGCTGGCGCGTGGCCAGCGCGCGGTGCTGTGTGCCTCGACCGGGAACACCTCCGCCTCGGCCGCCGCATATGCGGCCAAGGCGGGTATCACGTGTGCTGTATTGATTCCGCAGGGCAAGATCGCGATGGGCAAGTTGGCCCAGGCCGTTATCCACGGTGCGCGGATCATCCAGGTAGACGGCAATTTTGATGACTGTCTGGAGCTGGCGCGCAAGACCACGGCGGATTATCCGACCATTGCGCTGGTGAACTCGGTGAATCCGGTGCGTATCGAGGGGCAGAAGACTGCTGCCTTCGAGATCGTGGATGCGCTCGGCACCGCCCCCGATATCCATGCGCTGCCGGTCGGCAACGCCGGGAACATCACCGCGTACTGGCGCGGCTACAACGAGTACCACCGTGACGGTCTGTCGGACCGCCTGCCCAAGATGCTGGGTGCTCAGGCTGCCGGCGCCGCACCGCTGGTCAACGGGGCGCCTGTCGCCAATCCGGAGACCATCGCCACCGCCATCCGGATCGGATCTCCTGCTTCGTGGTCGGGCGCGGTTGCCGCGCAACAGGAATCGGGCGGCAAGTTCCTGGCCGTCACCGATGAGGAGATTCTCAACGCCTACCGGCTGGTCGCATCCAGCGAAGGCGTGTTCGTGGAGCCCGCGTCGGCAGCCAGCATCGCGGGCCTGCTGAAATCGGTCGCAGACGGCTGGGTTGCCAAGGGTTCCACCGTGGTCTGCACCGTGACGGGCAACGGCCTGAAGGATCCCGACAATGCGCTGAGCGGAATGCCCGAGGTGACTCCCATCCCGGTCCAGGCGAGTGCCGTCGCCGAGGCGCTGGAACTGGCGTGAGCGAGGTGCTGCCCGCGGGGCTGGCCACCACGGTCCTGGTGCCCGCATCGAGTGCGAACCTGGGCCCGGGCTTCGACAGCCTCGGGATCGCACTGTCGCTGTACGACGAGATCGAGGTCAATACAACCGAATCCGGTCTCAAGGTGGCCGTCGAGGGTCAGGGCGCCGGAGAGGTTCCGCTCGACGGTAGCCACCTCGTTGTGCGTGCGATCGAGCGCGGGCTCGCTGCCGGTGGAGCTGCCGCCCCAGGCCTGATTGTCCAGTGCCACAACAAAATTCCGCACTCGCGAGGTCTGGGATCGTCGGCCGCGGCAGCAGTAGCCGGTCTGGGTGTGGCCAATGGGTTGCTTGCCAAGGCCGGGCGCGCGGTGCTTTCCGACGACGTGCTGGTGCAGCTGGCGTCGGAGTTCGAGGGACATCCGGACAACGCCGCGGCCAGCGTGCTAGGCGGTGCCGTGGTGTCATGGTCGGAGACGTCGGGGGCGACCCCGATTTATGCCGCTACCCGCCTCGATGTGCATCCCGATATCAAAATTGTCGCGGCCATTCCCGAGGAGCAGTCCTCCACTGCGCACACTCGGGTATTGCTGCCCCAAGCTGTCACACATGTAGATGCTCGTTTTAATATTAGCCGTGTCGCTCTGCTGACCGTCGCTCTCACCGCGCGGCCGGACCTGCTCATGACGGCTACCGAGGATCGGTTGCACCAACCGCAGCGAGCGTCGGCGATGCCGGCGTCCGCGGATGTCCTGGCGTACCTGCGGAGCCAGGGTGTCGCGGCCGTCCTTTCGGGTGCTGGACCTGCGGTGTTGGCGTTGACAACCGTCGATCTGCCCGATTCGGCGGTGAAATACGCTGAAGATCAAGGTTTCTCACTGGTAGCCATGGCTGTGTCGGCGGGTGTGTCGGTTCGATAGCCGACGTTATGGCTGGTGAGCCCGGGGGACTCGCCGGGGGTGCTGGTTGCTTGATGCTCGGCCGGGGGTTATCCTCGATATCAGTCCCAGCAATTGCAGCTTCTGCGCACCTGCGCCGAGAACGAGGACGATCACAAATTCTTCCTGATATTTCAGTTGTCGCCGACAGGCGGCGATATTGGGCAAGGTTGACGGTGAGCTGCCATTTCTCAGGACCTCGTGCGGCCCTATCTGTGTGGGCCCGCAGCATGAACTTCGCGGCCAGCAACCTAACTGGCCGAAGTGAGACCCCTCGCCCCATGTTTGGCGGGGGAAGGAAAGGAAATCCGTGACCGATACGGACCTCATCGCGACCGAAGCCGCCCCGGAAACTCCGGAGGCGCCCGCCGCAGCCTCATCCGACCGCGCCGGTAAGGAGCGCCGGGGTGACGGACTGGGCGCGCTGTCGACGATGGTGCTTCCGGAGCTGCGCGCGCTGGCCAGTCAGGTAGGCGTGAAGGGCACCTCCGGGATGCGTAAGGGCGACTTGATCGCCGCCATTCGCGAGCATCAGGGCGCGCTTGGTGCGCCGAAGAACAACAATCAGGCGGCGCAGAGCCAGCAGCCGCAGGCCTCGTCGGCACCGGCGGAGGCGCCACAGAAGGAATCGGGCCAGAAGGAATCGGGCCAGAAGGAATCGGGCCTGAAGGAATCGGCTGAGCCGACCCAGACCGCGCTCGATCTTCCTGCCGAGGCACCGAAGCCCGTGGCCGAATCCACGCAGGACTCCGAGGGGAAGAAGGCCGAGAACGGCGCGGCCCCCCGTGAGGGACGTGGTGAGCGGCGTCGCAACCAGAACCAGAACCAGAACCAACCGGCCGAGGGCGAGCGCAAGCAGAACGGCAGCCGCGACAACGCCGACAACGCTGAGAGCTCCGGTCGTGATGGCGGCTCCAGTGGCCAGAACTCGGACAACCAGAACCAGGACACCAACCAGAACCAGGGCAATCGCGGCGATGACGGCGAGGGCCGCGGCCGCCGTGGGCGTCGCACCCGGGAGCGTCGTCGCGGTCGCGATCGCAACAACAACGAGGGCGGCGAGACCGAACTGCGCGAGGACGATGTCGTCCAGCCGGTGGCCGGAATTCTCGATGTGCTGGACAACTACGCGTTCGTCCGTACGTCCGGCTACCTGGCCGGCCCCAACGATGTCTACGTCTCGATGAATCTGGTGCGCAAGAACGGGCTGCGTCGTGGTGACGCCATCACCGGCGCGGTGCGCGTACCCCGCGATCCTGACGCCGGTAATCAGAATCAGCGGCAGAAGTTCAACCCGTTGGTGCGCCTGGACTCCGTCAACGGCGGCCCGGTCGAGGACGCCAAGAAGCGTCCCGATTTCACCAAGCTGACCCCGCTGTACCCGAACCAGCGTCTGCGGTTGGAGACGACCACCGAGAAGCTCACGACTCGTGTGATCGACCTGATCATGCCGATCGGCAAGGGGCAGCGTGCGTTGATCGTTTCGCCGCCCAAGGCCGGTAAGACCACGATCATGCAGAACATCGCCAATGCGATCTCGGCCAACAACCCCGAATGCCACCTCATGGTGGTGCTCGTGGACGAACGGCCCGAAGAAGTCACCGACATGCAGCGCTCGGTTAAGGGCGAGGTCATCGCCTCGACCTTCGACCGTCCGCCGTCAGATCACACCCAGGCTGCCGAGCTAGCCATCGAGCGCGCCAAGCGCCTGGTGGAACAGGGCAAGGACGTCGTGGTGCTGTTGGACTCGATCACCCGTCTGGGTCGTGCGTACAACAACGCGTCGCCGGCCTCGGGACGCATCTTGTCCGGTGGTGTCGACTCGACCGCGCTGTACCCGCCCAAGCGATTCCTCGGCGCGGCGCGCAACATCGAGAACGGTGGCTCCCTGACGATCATCGCCACGGCCATGGTCGAGACCGGCTCCACCGGTGACACCGTCATCTTCGAGGAGTTCAAGGGGACGGGTAACGCCGAGCTCAAGCTCGATCGCAAGATCGCCGAGCGCCGGGTGTTCCCCGCCGTCGACGTCAACCCGTCGGGTACCCGCAAGGACGAGCTGCTGATGAGCGGCGACGAGTTCGCGATCGTGCACAAGCTGCGTCGGGTGCTGTCCGGACTCGATTCGCATCAGGCCATCGATCTGCTGATGAGCCAGCTGCGCAAGACAAAGAACAACTACGAGTTCCTGGTCCAAGTGTCCAAGAACACCCCGGGCGCCGCCGGCGCCGAGGAGACGCAGTACAGCTAACGCGTCGGGTCACTGATATGGATCGGTGATCTCCCGCAGCGGCGCCAGTACCTCGACCGTGTGCTCGTAGTGCTCGTACGGCATGGCGCCCACGTGTTGTCGCCGCTGCGCATGCTCCGACGCGCCGGGCTGTCAGATGCCCCAGACAGAATCCGGTCCCGGCCGGGCAGGCCGGTTAACCGACGGAGACCAACGGGATCCAGATTCCAAAGAGCCAGAACCCCCAGGTCCTGAACCCGTCATCCCAGACGGGTTGCACCCGGTGTCCCCAGTAGTCGAAGGCCTGTGGTGGCGGACCCCAGCGGTCGGGGAGTGGACCACGCCATTCCGCACGCGGTGGTGGCGCCCAGCCCCATGGCGGACGCTGGTCGTAATGCCACGGGTTATCGCGCCACTCACGGCGGTCGTCCTGCCATCGGCCGTCATCACGCCAGTCCCGATCCCGATCGCGCCGACTGTCATCGCCGCGCCAGTTGCCGTTGTTGTGCCGGCCATCGTGGCCACCCCAGTCGTCATCGTCGTCGCCATGAGGGCGATTCGGATGGTCCTGGGTGTAGGCGGGATGGCCGACGGGCTGCGCAAACGCGGGAACGGCACCCATCCCGAGCGTGCCCATCGCCAATGCGCCGACCGCAGCCCCCTGCGCCACAAGGCTTTTCAGATTCATGTGCGACTCCTGTCCGAATATCTCGGCGGTTCGCCCCGACTCAACCGTTCTCAACAGCGGCACCGCGCTGGTTATGCCGCGGCTGCCATGTTGAATATCGACAGGATGTCAACAGCCGTTACATGCCCTGGCTCGGGCACAAATCACGGCTGCGGGATCGCGGGAATCTGAGGTATCGGTGGCGCCTGCGGTACTGGCGGCACCCCATTCCCGTCAGGAATCGGCGGTGCCTGAGGGATGGGAGGCGGTGGCGGGGGAGTGATGGGGTCGGCATTGGCGACACCCTGTGCGCCCGCGAACGTGGCGAGTCCCATCGCCGCCGCGGATACGCCTGTCACGATCAATCTCTTGATGTTGACCTTCTTGATGTTCATGCGGAGTCCTTTCCGAATCGGCTTTCCTGGGCGGTTTTCCGGATCGGCAGTGATTCGCAATTCACGCGCCACCAACCAACGTACGCGTTCTTTGCCCGGGCTGCGGGGCTCCAAGCCCGTTCGCGGGCAGGGCCTCGCCCGAAACAGCGCGTTGCAGCGGGATCCAGATGCCCCAGAACCAGAACTCTCACTGGTTGAATCCGGGGTCCCGCATCGGCGTCACCCTGTGCCCCAGTAGTCGAACGGCGCCGGTGGCGACGGTGCTGGGAGATGCTGCGGTGCGCGGCCGTCGATGTCCGCGAGGCCTGGAATACCGTGTGGGCTGTCGTCGTTTAGGTTCTGCGTGACTGAGCTGGCATAATGGCCTCTCAGCCTTTGAAGGGTTCCGGTTCACGCCGTGACGCAGGCGACCCGGCGACCACAACACGAAGAGGAAACACCATGAAATCGGGTATTCACCCCAATTACGTCGAGACCAACGTGGTCTGCGGCTGTGGCAACACCTTCACCACCCGCAGCACCAAGGAGAGCGGCCACATTGTGGTCGAGGTCTGCTCGCAGTGCCACCCGTTCTACACGGGCAAGCAGAAGATCCTGGACAGTGGTGGCCGTGTCGCCCGGTTCGAGGCTCGCTACGGCAAGCGCAAGGCCGCAGCCGACAAATAGCTTCCTTGCCGACGCCCGGATCTGCCGTTTGTGCAGTCCGGGCGTCGGTTTTTTTGTATGACCACTGCGCGTAGGAATGTTGGGAGGAGGGTGCATGAGCGAGACTCCGCTGATCGACGCGATGCTGGCCGAGCACGCTGAGCTGGAGAAGCAACTGGCCGATCCGGCGCTGCACGCCGACGCCGCCGCGGCGCGCAAGGCCGGTCGCCGGTTCGCGATGCTGTCGCCGATCGTCGCCACCCACCGAAAGCTTGCCACCGCCCGCGACGACCTGGCTACGGCCCGTGAGCTGTCGGCGGACGATCCCTCGTTCGCCGATGAGGTGACGGAGCTGGAATCGTCGATCGCCGAGCTGGAAACGCAACTTTCGGACATGCTGGCACCGCGTGATCCTCACGATGGTGACGACATCCTGCTGGAAGTGAAATCAGGCGAGGGCGGCGAGGAATCGGCGCTATTCGCCGCCGATCTGGCTCGCATGTACATCCGCTACGCCGAGCGGCATGGCTGGAAGGTGACGGTTCTCGATGAGACCGAGTCCGACCTCGGCGGGTACAAGGACGCCACCCTGGCGATCGCGAGCAAGGGCGACAGCGCCGATGGTGTCTGGTCACGGTTGAAATTTGAAGGCGGCGTACACCGCGTTCAGCGTGTGCCGGTCACTGAATCTCAAGGGCGCGTGCACACCTCGGCGGCCGGCGTGCTGGTGTACCCCGAGCCTGAAGAGGTCGAGGAAATCCAGATCGACGAATCGGACCTGCGCATCGATGTGTACCGCTCCTCGGGCAAGGGCGGCCAGGGCGTCAACACCACCGATTCCGCGGTGCGCATCACGCATCTGCCCACCGGGATCGTCGTGACGTGTCAGAACGAGCGCTCGCAGCTGCAGAACAAGGCGCGCGCTATGCAGGTATTGGCCGCGAGGCTGCAGGCACTTGCCGAGGAGCAGGCGCAGGCAGATGCCTCGGCCGGTCGTGCCAGCCAAATCCGCACCGTGGATCGCAGCGAGCGGATCCGCACCTATAACTTCCCGGAGAACCGCATCACCGATCACCGCGTCGGGTTCAAGGCGCATAACCTGGACCAGGTTCTCGATGGAGATCTGGATGCCCTGTTCGATGCGTTGGCAGCGGCCGACCGGAAGGCGCGCCTGCAGGAGGCGTGATGAGCCGCTTGCGTGAGCTGCTCGCCGAGGCAGCCGAATCTCTTTCACGGGCAGGTGTTTCCAGCCCTCAGGTGGACGCCGAGGAGCTGGCCGCCCACCTGCTGGGGGTCTCGCGGACACAGTTGCGCTTTACCGAGGCCGCGGCGGACTTTCCGGGGAGATATCGAGATCTGGTGGCACAGCGCGCGCGGCGCATTCCGTTGCAGCACTTGGTCGGAAGTGCTGCTTTTGGTCCCATCGAAGTGCGCGTGGGCCCCGGGGTGTTCATTCCACGTCCTGAAACAGAGTCTCTGTATGCCTGGGCGGCAGGGCAGCTGGCGCCTCACGCGACGGTTGTCGAGTTATGTGCCGGTTCTGCGGCGCTGGCCATTGCTTTGGCGCAGCACGAGCCGACGGCCCGTGTCACCGCGATCGAGGTCGACGTGGATGCCCTGATCTACACCCGGCGAAACGCCGAGGGTACCGGCGTCGAGGTGGTCCAGGCCGATGTGACTTCGCCGGACTTGCTCACCGAGCTGAACGGCGCTGTCGATCTGATCGTCGCGAATCCGCCTTATATTCCCCAAGATACTGAGCTGGAGCCCGAAGTGGCGCGGCATGATCCGCCGCAGGCGCTTTTCGCCGGCGCGGACGGGCTCGCGATCATCGCGCCGATCGTGATCGCCGCCGGAAGGCTCCTGGCGCCGGGGGGCGCCATCGGTATTGAGCATGACGACAGTAAGGGCGGGCGCACACGCGAGTTGTTTACGGCCTGTGACTTTTTCGATGAGGTTGTGCAGCGGCACGACCTGACCGGACGGCCACGATTCGTCACCGCTCGCCGGAAAATCGCGGCGTCCTAGACTGGGCGGGTGACCGTCGTCTACGACTGCCAAGACGCTGCGACCCGCCAGAGCGGGATCGACGCGGCGGTGAGTGCGCTCAAGGCGGGCGAGCTGGTGGTGATGCCCACCGATACGGTCTATGGATTGGGTTGTGACGCATTCGATTCCGGTGCGGTGACGGCGCTGTTGGCCGCCAAAGGGCGCGGCCGGGACATGCCGGTCGGCGTGCTTGTGGGCTCGTGGCACACCATCGACGGCCTGGTGTTCGCGGTCCCGGCTGCCGCTCGTGAACTTATCGAGGCATTCTGGCCGGGACCGCTCAGCATCATCGTGAGGCACGCCCCTTCGCTGTCCTGGGACCTGGGCGATGCCCAGGGGAGCGTCATGCTGCGAATGCCCATGCATCCGGTGGCCATCGAACTGCTGCGCGCCGTCGGTCCGATGGCGGTTTCCAGCGCCAACGTGTCGGGCCGGCCCGCGGCGCTCACCGCCGCCGAAGCGCGCGGTCAGTTGGACGACAAGGTTGCGGTGTATCTGGACGGCGGACAGGCCGAGCTGGGTGCGGCTTCGACCATCGTCGATCTCACCGGCCCGGCGCCGGTGATCGTGCGGGAAGGTCCGATCAGTCGGGAGCAGATCGTGGAGGTGATCGGCGGCCAAGTCGGACCTGTTGAGTCGGGCGAGTCGGGGGAGCCCACAGAATCGTGAAGTACGGTCGGACGCGTGAGTGAGCTGCTGGCCCTTGCCGATCGCGGCGCGGGCGTCCCGTTGCGGGAACTTGCGCTGGTCGGCTTGACGGCAGCCATCACAACTTTTTTCTGCACCGGTGGTGTGCGGATGTTCGCGACCCGGGTGGGCGCGGTGGCCTACCCCCGTGAGCGTGATGTGCATCTGCAGCCGACGCCGCGGATGGGTGGGCTCGGCATGTACTTCGGGGTCTGCGCCGCAATATTTCTGGCTTCGCAGCTACCCGCGCTGACAAGGGGTTTCGTCTACTCCTCGGGCATGCCTGCCGTCGTCGTCGCGGGGGGCATCATCATGATCGTCGGTCTCATCGACGACAAATGGGGCCTGGATGCGCTCACCAAATTCGCGGGTCAGGTCACCGCCGCGAGCGTGCTGGTCACTATGGGGGTGGCCTGGAGCATGATCTACATCCCATTCGGTGGGGTGGGGACGATTGTGCTGGATCAGATGTCGTCGATCCTGGTCACGCTGGCGTTGACGGTATCCATCGTCAACGCGATGAACTTCGTGGACGGCCTCGACGGTCTGGCCGCCGGCCTGGGATTGATCACCGCGGCGGCCATCTGCATCTTTTCGATCGGGCTGCTGCGCAGTCACGGTGGCGACGTCCTGTACTACCCGCCCGCGGTGATCTCGGTCGTGTTGGCAGGGGCCTGCCTGGGCTTCCTTCCGCACAACTTCCATCGGGCGCGGATCTTCATGGGTGACTCGGGCTCGATGCTGATCGGCCTGATGCTGGCCGCAGCCTCGACCACGGCGGCGGGCCCTATTTCGCAGAGCTCCTACGGCGCCAAGGACATGTTCGTCCTGCTTTCACCCTTCCTGCTGGTGATCGCGGTCATGCTGGTGCCGGCACTGGATGCGTTGTTGGCGATCATCCGGCGCACGCGTGCGGGTCGCAGCCCGTTCAGCCCGGACAAGATGCATCTGCATCACCGTCTCCTGCAGATCGGTCATTCGCACCGCAAGGCGGTGTTGATCATCTATCTATGGGTGGCGATCATCGCCTTCGGGGCCGCCAGCACCATATTCTTCGAGCCCCGCTACGCCGGGGCGGTGGTGGTCGGTGCCATCGGCATCGCGATTGTCGCGACGGTCATTCCATTGCTGCGCCGTGAAGACACCGATCCGGCTTTGGCTACCGCGCCGGACTCAAGTCCGGGGACGGAACCGGTCGTGTACGACGAAAAGTAGTAGGGGTGCATTAACCGCCTCTACCATGTGATACGGTTCTGCCATACCCGAAAACTCACGGGTGCCGGCCACACCGGATCGGCAGGGATTTTGGAAGGTCTTTCCAGACATTTCAGACTCTGGCGGACGGATCAACTGACCGACAGGGAGCTGCCCATTGAGGTGAGTTCAGCGAGCCCTCAGACCTCCTATAAGGTCTGGAACCGACGAACGCATTTTTTTGTTCCGCCACCCCGACAAAGATGTGAGGTGACACCCCAGGTGACAACGCCCGACGCCCCGCTGGTTCTTCCGGCATTGGCGTTTCGTCCGTTGCGTCTGGCGGCTTTGTGTGGCGTGCTCGGTGCCCTGGCTCTGCTGGCCTCCGCTCTCCTGGGGCAGTGGCAGTTCGGCGTCTTCTTCGTTACTGGGCTTGGACTCGGATTGGTGAACGCTCTCCTCGTTCGCCAGTCCGCGGAAGTGATTACCGCGCAAGACAATCCAAGCAAGCAAAAGATGGCCATCAATTCCGCTGCGCGGTTGATGATCATCACCGTCCTCGCCCTGGTGCTCGCCTTCGTGTTCCGCCCCGCCGGACTCGGGGTGTTCTTCGGGGTTGCGTTGTTCCAGGTGCTGCTGGTGTTGACCACCGCCGTGCCGGTGTGGAAAGGGATCCGTTCAGTGAATCAGCCGCAGGCTCAGGTTGAGGGGGCATAGCCCAGCATGATTACGACATTCCAGGCGGAAGCCGCCATCGAGGTCGGTCACCACAAGCACTGGACCTGGCACGGTGATTTCTGGCCGTACGAGCTGACATTCAACGTGGACACCATTGTCGCAACCGCCCTGGCAGGGGTGGTTGTGATTGCGCTGGCGCTGTTCCTGCGTGCCAAGGTCACCTCGACCGGTGTTCCCAACGGTGTGCAGCTGTTCTTCGAAGCGGTCACCGTTCAGTTCCGTAACCAGGTCGAGTCGGCCATCGGCATGAAGATCGCGCCGTTCGTCTTGCCGCTGGCGGTGACGATCTTCGTCTTCATCCTGGTGTCGAACTGGATTTCGGTGTTGCCCGTGCAGTACACCGATGACACGGGTAAGACCGCCGAACTCTTGGCACCGCCGGCCTCGGATATCAACTACGTGCTGGCACTGGCCCTGTTCGTCTTCGTCTGCTACCACATCGCGGGCTTCGCGCGCCGTGGTCTCATCGGCCACCCGATCAAGCTGCTCAAGGGTCACACCTGGGTCACCGCCTTCATCAACCCGATCGAGGAGCTGGCCAAGCCTATTTCGCTCTCGCTGCGGCTCTTCGGCAACATGTTCGCCGGTGGCATCATGGTCGCCTTGATCGCGATGTTCCCCGCATGGATCATGTGGGCGCCCAATGCCATCTGGAAGTCGTTCGACCTGTTCGTCGGTCTTATCCAGGCCTTCATCTTCGCGTTGCTGACGGTTCTGTACTTCAGCCAGTCGATGGAGCTGGACGAGGACCATCACTAACCACATAGACCAACCTGTATAGACCCTGGTAGCACAGCTACCACTTAATAAGGAGGAAGAAAATGGCGGACCCCACAATTGTTGCTGGTGCCCTCATCGGTGGTGGGTTGATCATGGCCGGAGGCGCCATCGGTGCCGGTATCGGTGACGGTATCGCCGGTAACGCTCTGATCTCCGGTGTGGCTCGTCAGCCCGAGGCTCAGGGCCGGCTGTTCACCCCGTTCTTCATCACCGTCGGTCTGGTTGAGGCTGCGTACTTCATCAACCTGGCCTTCATGGCGTTGTTCGTCTTCGCGACTCCCGGCGCCAGCTAATCGGCATGGGTGAATTGCACAGTGTCGCTTCTGCCGTCACGGCAGTCGCGGCGGAAGCCGCCGAAGAGGGTGGGAAGCAGAACAACTTCCTCATCCCCAACGGCACCTTCTTTGTCGTCCTGGCGATCTTCCTGATCGTCCTGGCGGTCATCGGAACCTTCGTGGTGCCGCCGATCCAAAAGGTGCTGAAGGCACGCGAGGACATGGTCACCAAGACGGCCGAGGACAACCGGAACGCCGCTGAGCAATTCACCGCCGCCGAGGCTGACTACAAAGATGAGCTGGCCAAGGCGCGCGGTGCCGCAACGGCGGTGCGTGACGAGGCCAGGGCCGAGGGGCGCGGCATTCTTGAGGACATGCGTCAGCGAGCCAACGCAGAAGCAACTGCCGTGACTGAAACGGCAGCAGCGGAGTTGGCCCGTCAGGGCGAGGTAACCGCCGGGGAGCTGGCGACGAACGTCGACAGCTTGTCCCGGACCCTCGCCGAACGCGTTCTCGGCGTGAGCCTTTCGGAACCAGCGAACGCAGGGCGAGGCTAAACACAGATGTCGACATTTATCGGACAGCTCATCGGTTTCGCTGTCATTGTGTTCCTGGTGGTCAAGTACGTGGTGCCGCCGGTGCGCACGTTGATGGCCAAGCAGCAGGATGCGGTACGCCAGCAGCTCGCTGACAGCAAGACCGCTGCGGACAAGCTGGTCGAGGCCGAAGGCGCGCACGCCAAGGCCATCGAAGACGCCAAGGCCGATGCCGCCCAGATCGCGGAAGAAGCCAAGGCCGATGCGGTCCAGATCTCGAAGCAGCTGCGTGAGCAGGCCGATGCCGAGGTCGAGCGGATCAAGGTGCACGGCCAGGAGCAGATCGTGCTCCAGCGCCAACAACTGATCCGTCAGCTCCGCGGCGACCTCGGAGCCGAATCCGTGCGCCGCGCAGGCGACCTGGTGCGCTCGCATGTGGCCGACCCGTCGGCTCAATCGGCCACGGTCGACCGTTTCCTCGACGAGCTGTCGCAGATGGCCGGCAGCGTCGGTGCCGCCAAACGCCCGGTACCCGGTGGCTACTCCGGTATGCACGCGGCCAGCCGCGAATCCCTGGCTGCCCAGGTGAGCACGTTCCGCGAGACCGCGGCTTCGCTGGATTCGTCGGCGCTCAGTGCGCTCGCCGAGGACATCGCCGCCGTCGCCGAGCTGCTGATCTCCGAGCTCGTGCTGCGCAAGCATCTTTCCGAGCCGGTGGACGCCAGCGAGAACGAGGCCAAGCTGACGCTCGTGAATTCGTTGCTCGGCAACAAGATCGGCGCCCCGGCACTCGCCATCGTGCGTTCGGCCGTCACCGCGCGGTGGTCGGCCTCCAGCGACCTGATCACCTCGCTGGAGTACATCGCGCGGCTGGCACTGCTGGAGCGCGCTGAACGGGACGGCCAGATCGAGGATGTCGAAGACCAGTTGTTCCGGGTGAGCCGAGTGCTCGACGCGGAGCCGCAGCTGGCCACCCTGCTCAGCGATTCGACTGCTCCGGCGCAGGGGCGAGTTGCCCTGCTGACCAACGTGTTGGGCGGACGTGCCAACGAGGTGACCACCGCATTGCTCGCGCAGACGGTACGGCTGCTGTATTCGGTTCGCGCCGAGGTTGCGGTATTGGACGTCGCCGAGCTGGCGGTCGCCCGCCGCGATGAGTCGGTGGCTCACGTGAAGGCAGCCGCACCCATCACTGACGCACAGCGCACCCGGCTGGCCCAGGTGCTCGGACAGATTTACGGCCGCACCATCGCGGTGCAGTTGGATGTGGACCCCGAACTGCTGGGCGGGCTCGTCGTCAACATCGGTGACGAGGAGATCGACGGCAGCCTGTCCACCCGGCTTTCCGCGGCCGCCCTACATCTGCCCAACTAACCACCATTAGACCTACCCCGATAGACGAGCAGGAAGACGAAAAGCCATGACAGAGTTGACGATCTCCTCGGCGGATATCTCCGGCGCGATCGAGCAGTACGTCGCGACGTTCTCTGCCGACCCCACCCGCGAAGAAATCGGCATCGTCTCCGACGCCGGTGACGGCATCGCCCACGTCGAGGGTCTGCCCTCCGTGATGACCCAGGAACTCCTCGAGTTCCCCGGTGGCGTGCTGGGCGTGGCGCTGAACCTCGACGAGCGCAGCGTCGGCACCGTTGTCCTCGGTGACTTCCAGGACATCGAAGAAGGCCAGCAGGTCAAGCGCACCGGTGAAGTGCTCTCGGTACCCGTCGGCGACGCCTTCCTCGGCCGCGTCATCAACCCACTGGGCCAGCCGATCGACGGCCGCGGCGACATCGAAGCCGAGACCCGTCGTGCCCTCGAGCTCCAGGCCCCGAGCGTGGTCCAGCGTCAAAGTGTTTCGGAGCCGCTGCAGACCGGCATCAAGGCGATCGATTCGCAGACTCCGATCGGCCGCGGTCAGCGTCAGCTGATCATCGGCGACCGCAAGACCGGCAAGACCGCGGTCTGCATCGACACCATCCTGAACCAGAAGCAGGCCTGGGAGACCGGTGATCCGGCTCAGCAGGTGCGCTGCATCTACGTTGCCGTCGGCCAGAAGGGTTCCACCGTCGCCGCCGTGCGACGCACCCTGGACGAGGCCGGCGCTCTGGAATACACCACCATCGTCGCCGCCCCGGCCTCCGACGCCGCCGGCTTCAAGTGGCTGGCCCCGTACACCGGCTCCGCCCTCGGTCAGCACTGGATGTACCAGGGCAAGCACGTTCTGATCGTGTTCGACGACCTGACCAAGCAGGCCGAGGCCTACCGCGCCATCTCGCTGCTGCTGCGTCGTCCGCCGGGCCGCGAGGCGTACCCCGGTGACGTCTTCTACCTGCACTCGCGTCTGCTGGAGCGTTGCGCGAAGCTTTCCGATGAGCTGGGTGCCGGCTCGCTGACCGGTCTGCCGATCATCGAGACCAAGGCCAACGATATTTCGGCCTACATTCCGACCAACGTCATCTCCATCACCGACGGCCAGTGCTTCCTGCAGACCGACCTGTTCAACCAGGGTGTGCGCCCCGCCGTCAACGTCGGTGTGTCGGTCTCCCGCGTCGGTGGTGCCGCGCAGATCAAGGCGATGAAGGAGGTGGCAGGCTCGCTGCGTCTGGAGCTGTCGCAGTACCGCGAGCTGGAAGCCTTCGCGGCCTTCGCCTCCGACCTGGATGCCACCTCGAAGGCTCAGCTCGAGCGTGGTGCTCGTCTGGTCGAGCTGCTCAAGCAGCCGCAGAACTCCCCGTACCCGGTTGAGGAGCAGGTCGTCGCCATCTACCTGGGCACCGGTGGTCATCTCGACTCGGTGCCGGTTGAGGACGTCATGCGTTTTGAGCAGGAGTTCCTCGACCACGTGCGCGGTTCGCACGCCGACATCCTCGCCGACATCCGGGAGACCAAGAAGTTCTCCGAGGACACCGAGACCAAGCTGACCAACGCCGTGAACGCCTTCAAGAAGAGTTTTGCGGCGACCGATGGCAGCTCGGTTGAGGTCAAGGGTGTCGCCGCCGAGGCGCTCGACGAGTCCGCGGTCGGGCAGGAAACCGTCCAGGTCCGCAAGCCGGCTCCCAAGAAGTAGCAACGAGCCATGGGTGCACAAATCCGAGAACTGCGCCGGCGGATCAAATCCGCCGGAGCGATCAAAAAGATCACCAAGGCGCAGGAACTGATCGCGACATCGCGTATCGCCAAGGCGCAGGCACGTGTCGTGGCGGCACGGCCGTACGCGACCGAGATCACCAACGTGCTCACGGCGCTGGCGGATGACGCCGCACTGGATCATCCGCTGTTGGTGGAGCGGCCTGAGCCCAAGCGGGCCGGTGTGCTCATCGTGTCGTCGGACCGGGGTCTCTGTGGCGGATACAACGCCAACGTGCTTCGTGTTGCCGAGGAGCTGTACGCGCTGCTGCGTGAGCAGGGCAAGACCCCGGTGGTGTACGTCGTAGGCCGGAAGGCGTTGAACTACTACAGCTTCCGCAACCGCAAGGTCACCGAGGCATGGACCGGCTTCTCCGAGCGGCCCGAGTACGCATCGGCTCAGAAGATCGCCGACACCTTGGTGGAGGCCTTCTTGGCGGGCGCCGACGACGAAGGGGATGACCCGGGTCTGGATGGCATCCTCGGCGTGGACGAGCTGCACATCGTGTACACCGAGTTCAAGTCGATGCTCACCCAGGCGGCCGTCGCCAAGCGGATCGCGCCGATGGAGGTCGAGTATGTGGGCGAGGCCGCCGGCCCGACCACCCAGTACTCGTTCGAGCCCGACGCCACTACGCTCTTCGGCGCGCTGCTGCCGCGCTACCTGGCTACCCGGGTGTACGCGGCGCTGCTGGAGGCGGCGGCATCGGAGTCGGCATCTCGTCGTCGTGCCATGAAGGCGGCTACGGACAATGCCGATGAACTCATTAAGGGACTCACCCTGGAAGCCAACGGTGCTCGCCAGGCCCAGATCACCCAGGAAATCAGCGAAATCGTCGGTGGCGTGAACGCGCTCGCCGACGCTGCAGGCCACTAGAGAACGAGAAGAGACGAGTAATGACCGCACCAACTGCTAACAAGACCGCCGGGCGAGTGGTCCGCGTTACCGGCCCGGTCGTCGACGTGGAGTTCCCGCGTGACGCCGTGCCGCCGCTCTTCTCCGCCCTCAACGCCGAGATCACCTACGAGGCAATGGCCAAGACGCTGACCCTCGAGGTGGCACAGCACCTGGGTGACAACCTGGTGCGCACCATCTCGATGCAGCCCACCGACGGCCTGGTCCGTGGCGTGGACGTCGTCAGCACCGGCAACACCATTGCGGTGCCCGTCGGTGACGGAGTCAAGGGCCACGTGTTCAATGCCCTGGGCAACTGCCTGGACGAGCCGGGCTACGGCAGCGACTTCGAGAAGTGGTCGATCCACCGCAAGCCGCCGGCCTTCGATCAGCTTGAGCCGCGTACCGAGATGCTGGAGACCGGTCTGAAGGTCGTCGACCTGCTGACCCCGTACGTGCGTGGTGGCAAGATCGCGCTGTTCGGTGGTGCTGGTGTGGGCAAGACCGTTCTGATCCAGGAGATGATCAACCGTATCGCCCGCAACTTCGGTGGAACCTCGGTCTTCGCCGGTGTGGGTGAGCGCACCCGTGAAGGCAACGACCTGTGGGTCGAGCTTGCCGACGCCAACGTGCTCAAGGACACCGCCTTGGTGTTCGGCCAGATGGACGAGCCGCCCGGCACGCGTATGAGGGTCGCCCTGTCTGCATTGACGATGGCCGAGTACTTCCGTGACGAGCAGGGCCAGGACGTGCTGCTGTTCATCGACAACATCTTCCGGTTCACCCAGGCCGGCTCCGAGGTGTCGACCCTGCTGGGCCGTATGCCTTCGGCCGTGGGTTACCAGCCGACGCTGGCCGATGAGATGGGTGAACTGCAGGAGCGCATCACCTCGACACGCGGCCGCTCCATCACCTCGATGCAGGCCGTGTACGTGCCCGCCGACGACTACACCGACCCGGCACCCGCGACCACATTCGCGCACCTGGACGCCACCACCGAGCTTTCCCGTGCGGTGTTCTCCAAGGGCATCTTCCCGGCTGTGGATCCGCTGGCGTCGTCGTCGACGATTCTGCTGCCGTCCGTGGTGGGCGAGGAGCACTACCGTGTCGCGCAGGAGGTCATCCGCATCCTTCAGCGTTACCAGGACCTGCAGGACATCATCGCCATCCTCGGTATCGACGAGCTGTCGGAAGAGGACAAGCAGCTGGTGGGCCGCGCGCGTCGTATCGAGCGCTTCCTGAGCCAGAACATGATGGCTGCCGAGCAATTCACCGGTCAGCCCGGTTCGACCGTGCCGCTCAAGGAAACCATCGAGGCGTTCGACAAGCTCACCAAGGGCGAGTTCGATCATCTGCCCGAGCAGGCGTTCTTCCTCATCGGTGGCCTGGACGACTTGGCCAAGAAGGCCGAAAGCCTCGGCGCCAAGCTGTAGTTCGTCACTAGCCATCTGAAGGAGGTGCATTGAATGTCCGAGATTGATGTCGAGATCGTCGCCGTCGAGCGTGAGATCTGGTCGGGTAAGGCCACATTCGTCTTCACCCGCACGACCTCCGGCGAAATCGGCATCTTGCCGCACCACATTCCGTTGGTGGCGCAGCTGGTGGACGATGCGGCGGTGAAGATCGAGCGCGAGGGTAGTGATGACCTGTGGTGGGCGATCGACGGGGGCTTCCTGTCGATCACCGACACCAAGGTGAGCATCCTGGCTGAATCCGCGCAGGCTCGTGCGGATATCGATGAGGCCAAGGCCAAGACCGATTCCGGTTCCGAGGATCCACGGGTCGCGGCGCAGGGTCGCGCGCGCCTCCGTGCGCTCGGCCAGACGGTTTAGCTCTACCCGGCTGATACAAGCGTAAAAGGAACCCGCTTGTGAGCGTGACGGCGATGATCGAGATATCGGTCATCGCCGTCCTTGCTTTGGCGGTGGCCGCATTGAGCTTCCGCCTGCTGAAGTTGCGCAACGGCGGTACCGCGGCGCTCTTACGCGATATGCCGGAGGTAGGGGAGGGCCGCTGGCGCCACGGCGTCATGCGGTACCGCGAGTCACAAGCCGAGTTCTATCGCCTCTCCAGTGTGCGGCTCTGGCCCGATCGCCAGCTGTCACGCCGCGACCTGGAAATCATCGACCGCCGGATCCCACGCGGTGACGAGTACGACATCATGACCGCCGAGATCGTGGTCTTGCAGTTGCGCGATGGTGCGCGCGACTACGAAATGGCGCTGGACCGAGGGGCTTTGACCGCGTTCATGTCCTGGGTCGAGTCGCGTCCCTCACCTCGGGCGCAGCGCCGCAGCCGCTAACTTCTTGTATCCAGCCCGGCGACTAGGCGGGTTGTGCCGGCCCACCCGGCTTCCACAGCGTGTCTTTTCCGTTGTTGGCGACCCGCGACAAGATGAACAACAGGTCCGAGAGCCGGTTCAGATACTTGGCGGTCAGCACGTTGGTGCTGTGGGGATAGGTCTCGATGGCGGTCCACGCTGAGCGTTCGGCCCGCCGGGTCACCGTCCGCGCCGCATGCAATAACGCGGATAGTGCGGTACCGCCAGGAAGTACAAAGGAATTCAGCTTCGGCAGGTTCGCGTTGTACTCGTCACACCAAGCCTCCAAACGGTCGACATACGGCTGGGTGATCCGCAGCGGCGGGTACTGAGGGTCGGCTACGACGGGGGTGGACAGGTCGGCACCGGCGTCGAACAGATCGTTTTGGATCTGCAGCAGTAGGGCACTGACTTCCCGGCCCGGGTTGCCGAGCACCACCGCGACACCGATGGCGGCATTGGCCTCGTCGCAGTCCGCATAGGCGATGAGCCGGGGATCGTTCTTGGGTACCCGCGAGAAGTCGCTCAGACCCGTGGTCCCGTCATCGCCGGTACGGGTGTAGATGCGGGTGAGATGCACGCCACTGGAGGCGGCTCGCTCTGATCGGGGGTTCGTCCCGCCGGTGGATGCCTCATCGGTCATGCGTCGTGACGTTACCCGGCTACGCTGTCGGGCGTGAGCGAGCATTTCTTGGTAACCGGCGGCGCCCGGCTGACAGGCAACGTGGCAGTGACCGGCGCCAAGAACAGCGTGCTCAAGCTGATGGCGGCAGCTCTTCTAGCCGAGGGGACCAGCACCATCACCAACTGTCCGGACATCCTGGACGTGCCGCTCATGGCTGAGGTGCTGCGCGGATTGGGCGCGACGGTCGAGTTGGAAGGCGATGTAGTCAGGATCACTTCGCCCGACGAGCCGAAGTATGACGCGGACTTCGCCGCAGTCAGGCAGTTCCGTGCCTCGGTCTGTGTCCTCGGACCTCTGGTGGGCCGATGCCGGAGGGCCAAGGTCGCGCTACCTGGCGGGGATGCGATCGGATCACGACCGCTTGATATGCATCAGGCGGGGCTGCGGCAGCTCGGCGCGGAGTGCACCATTGAGCACGGCTGCGTGGTTGCGGAGGCAAAAGCCTTACACGGAGCCGATATTCATCTTGAGTTTCCGTCGGTGGGCGCCACCGAGAACATCTTGATGGCAGCGGTGCTCGCTGACGGCGTGACGACCATCCACAACGCGGCACGTGAACCCGACGTGGTCGACCTGTGCACCATGCTGGTGCAGATGGGGGCCGAGATCGAGGGAGCGGGAACGTCGACGCTGACAGTAACCGGTGTTTCCGCGCTTCATCCCACCGAGCATCGCGTCATTGGAGACCGAATCGTCGCTGCCACTTGGGGTCTCGCTGCGGCGATGACGCGCGGCGATGTCACGGTCACGGGCGTGGATCCGGAGCACTTGCAGTTGGTACTGCACAAGTTGCACGATGCTGGGGCGACAGTCACGCAGAGCGACGACGGTTTCCGTGTCGTGCAGTACGAGCGCCCGAAGGCGATCAACGTCGCCACGCTGCCGTTCCCAGGATTCCCAACTGACTTGCAGCCCATGGCAATTGGGCTAGCGGCCATAGCTGACGGCACATCCATGATCACCGAAAACGTCTTCGAGGCCCGCTTCCGTTTTGTCGAA
Source organism: Mycobacteroides abscessus ATCC 19977 (assembly GCF_000069185.1). Lineage (NCBI taxonomy): Bacteria > Bacillati > Actinomycetota > Actinomycetes > Mycobacteriales > Mycobacteriaceae > Mycobacteroides > Mycobacteroides abscessus. Next base: position 1,461,406 of record NC_010397.1, read on the forward strand.
GAGATGATGCGTTTAGGGGCCGACGCGCGAACCGATGGGCATCACGCAGTGGTTCGGGGTATCCGGCAACTGTCCAGCGCTCCGGTGTGGTCGTCGGATATTCGGGCCGGCGCGGGTCTGGTACTGGCGGGTCTAGTGGCGGACGGCGTCACAGAGGTATACGATGTGTTTCATATCGACCGCGGTTACCCGTTGTTCGTGGAGAATCTCCAGAGCTTGGGTGCCGAAGTCGAGCGGGTCAGCTAGCGCTGACCAAGCCCCCGACCCGAAGTTGACTCAAGTTCATTGGACTTGGTACAGTGGTCGGGTTGCCCTGAAAGAGCGAGACCGGGACGAGGAAGCGATTCCGAAATCCCGGTCCTAGGTTGGTGCGCAGTTGACCAGCTGAAACCCCTGAGCGTGACTCAAGTTCATTGAATTTGATATAACTCTCGGGCCGCTCATGAAGAGCAAAAGCCGAAATTAACGAAGCAATTCGGAAATAGCGGCGATCGGATGGTGTGCAAGTGACCAGCCAAAACCGGGAATTTGACTCAAGTTCACCGAACTTGATACGGTTTCCAAGTCGCTCGGAAGAGCGAAAGTCGGAATTCAGGAAGAAATTCCAGAATCTCGGCGATCGGATGGTGCGCAGGTGACCAGCCAAAACCGGGAATTTGACTCAAGTTCACCGAACTTGATACGGTTTCCAAGTCGCTCGGAAGAGCGAAAGTCGGAATTCAGGAAGAAATTCCAGAATCTCGGCGATCGGATGGTGCGCAGGTGACCAGCCAAAACCGGGAATTTGACTCAGGTTCACGAACTTGATACGGTTTCCGAGCCGCCCGAAAGGGCGGAGGCGAGAATAAGGGAGAAGATCCCGAATTCGCTGCCAATACAAATAAATGTGTTGCTTGAGAACTCAATAGTGTGTCAGTGTTTACATAGACATTTAATTATGTCGACAAACAATTCTTTTGACAGTTGTTTTGCCGGGATTAAATTTTGTTTGGAGAGTTTGATCCTGGCTCAGGACGAACGCTGGCGGCGTGCTTAACACATGCAAGTCGAACGGAAAGGCCCTTCGGGGTACTCGAGTGGCGAACGGGTGAGTAACACGTGGGTGATCTGCCCTGCACTCTGGGATAAGCCTGGGAAACTGGGTCTAATACCGGATAGGACCACACACTTCATGGTGAGTGGTGCAAAGCTTTTGCGGTGTGGGATGAGCCCGCGGCCTATCAGCTTGTTGGTGGGGTAATGGCCCACCAAGGCGACGACGGGTAGCCGGCCTGAGAGGGTGACCGGCCACACTGGGACTGAGATACGGCCCAGACTCCTACGGGAGGCAGCAGTGGGGAATATTGCACAATGGGCGCAAGCCTGATGCAGCGACGCCGCGTGAGGGATGACGGCCTTCGGGTTGTAAACCTCTTTCAGTAGGGACGAAGCGAAAGTGACGGTACCTACAGAAGAAGGACCGGCCAACTACGTGCCAGCAGCCGCGGTAATACGTAGGGTCCGAGCGTTGTCCGGAATTACTGGGCGTAAAGAGCTCGTAGGTGGTTTGTCGCGTTGTTCGTGAAAACTCACAGCTTAACTGTGGGCGTGCGGGCGATACGGGCAGACTAGAGTACTGCAGGGGAGACTGGAATTCCTGGTGTAGCGGTGGAATGCGCAGATATCAGGAGGAACACCGGTGGCGAAGGCGGGTCTCTGGGCAGTAACTGACGCTGAGGAGCGAAAGCGTGGGTAGCGAACAGGATTAGATACCCTGGTAGTCCACGCCGTAAACGGTGGGTACTAGGTGTGGGTTTCCTTCCTTGGGATCCGTGCCGTAGCTAACGCATTAAGTACCCCGCCTGGGGAGTACGGTCGCAAGACTAAAACTCAAAGGAATTGACGGGGGCCCGCACAAGCGGCGGAGCATGTGGATTAATTCGATGCAACGCGAAGAACCTTACCTGGGTTTGACATGCACAGGACGTACCTAGAGATAGGTATTCCCTTGTGGCCTGTGTGCAGGTGGTGCATGGCTGTCGTCAGCTCGTGTCGTGAGATGTTGGGTTAAGTCCCGCAACGAGCGCAACCCTTGTCCTATGTTGCCAGCGGGTAATGCCGGGGACTCGTAGGAGACTGCCGGGGTCAACTCGGAGGAAGGTGGGGATGACGTCAAGTCATCATGCCCCTTATGTCCAGGGCTTCACACATGCTACAATGGCCAGTACAGAGGGCTGCGAAGCCGTAAGGTGGAGCGAATCCCTTAAAGCTGGTCTCAGTTCGGATTGGGGTCTGCAACTCGACCCCATGAAGTCGGAGTCGCTAGTAATCGCAGATCAGCAACGCTGCGGTGAATACGTTCCCGGGCCTTGTACACACCGCCCGTCACGTCATGAAAGTCGGTAACACCCGAAGCCAGTGGCCTAACCTTTTGGAGGGAGCTGTCGAAGGTGGGATCGGCGATTGGGACGAAGTCGTAACAAGGTAGCCGTACCGGAAGGTGCGGCTGGATCACCTCCTTTCTAAGGAGCACCATTTCCCAGTCGAATGAACTAGGGAACATAAAGTAGGCATCTGTAGTGGATATCTACTTGGTGAATATGTTTTGTAAATCCTGTCCACCCCGTGGATGGGTAGTCGGCAAAACGTCGGACTGTCATAAGAATTGAAACGCTGGCACACTGTTGGGTCCTGAGGCAACACGTTGTGTTGTCACCCTGCTTGGTGGTGGGGTGTGGACTTTGACTTCTGAATAGTGGTTGCGAGCATCTAAACATAGCCTCGCTCGTTTTCGAGTGGGGCTGGTTTTTGCAATTTTATTAGCTAAGTTCTTAAGGGCGCATGGTGAATGCCTTGGCACTAGAAGCCGAAGAAGGACGTAGGAGGCTGCGATAAGCCTCGGGGAGCTGCCAACCGAGCTTTGATCCGAGGATCTCCGAATGGGGAAACCCAGCACGAGTGATGTCGTGTTACCCACTGCTGAATATATAGGCTTTGGGAGGAAACGCGGGGAAGTGAAACATCTCAGTACCCGTAGGAAGAGAAAACAACCGTGATTCCGTGAGTAGTGGCGAGCGAAAGCGGAAGATGGCTAAACCGCATGCATGTGATACCTGGTAGGGGTTGTGTGTGCGGGGTTGTGGGAGTTGTACTTGCCGGTTCTACCAGGCCGGCGGACAGTAAAAAAGTGTCGTGATTAGCGGAAGTGGTCTGGGACGGCCCGCCGCAGACGGTGAGAGTCCGGTACGCGAAAATCCGACACCTGTCTCGTACTTCATCCCGAGTAGCAGCGGGCTCGTGGAATCTGCTGTGAATCTGCCGGGACCACCCGGTAAGCCTAAATACTCTCTAGTGACCGATAGCGGATTAGTACCGTGAGGGAATGGTGAAAAGTACCCCGGGAGGGGAGTGAAATAGTACCTGAAACCATGTGCCTACAATCCGTCAAAGCCTCCTCGTGGGGTGATGGCGTGCCTTTTGAAGAATGAGCCTGCGAGTCAGGGACACGTCGCGAGGTTAACCCGTGTGGGGTAGCCGTAGCGAAAGCGAGTCTGAATAGGGCGCCCATAGTGGCGTGTTCTGGACCCGAAGCGGAGTGATCTACCCATGGCCAGGGTGAAGCGGCGGTAAGACGCCGTGGAGGCCCGAACCCACTTAGGTTGAAGACTGAGGGGATGAGCTGTGGGTAGGGGTGAAAGGCCAATCAAACTCCGTGATAGCTGGTTCTCCCCGAAATGCATTTAGGTGCAGCGTCGCGTGTTTCTTGTTGGAGGTAGAGCTACTGGATGGCCGATGGGCCCTACTAGGTTACTGACGTCAGCCAAACTCCGAATGCCAATAAGTTAGAGCGCGGCAGTGAGACGGCGGGGGAGAAGCTCCGTACGTCGAGAGGGAAACAGCCCAGATCGCCGGCTAAGGCCCCTAAGCGTGTACTAAGTGGAAAAGGATGTGCAGTCGCGAAGACAACCAGGAGGTTGGCTTAGAAGCAGCCACCCTTGAAAGAGTGCGTAATAGCTCACTGGTCAAGTGATTGTGCGCCGACAATGTAGCGGGGCTCAAGTACACCGCCGAAGCCGCGGCATTCATGCAATACATTCCCTTCGGGGCAGTGGCATGGATGGGTAGGGGAGCGTCCTGCACCCAGCGAAGCTGCGAAGTAATTCAGCAGTGGAGGGTGCGGGAGTGAGAATGCAGGCATGAGTAGCGACAGGCAAGTGAGAAACTTGCCCGCCGAATGACCAAGGGTTCCTGGGCCAGGCTAGTCCTCCCAGGGTAAGTCGGGACCTAAGGCGAGGCCGACAGGCGTAGTCGATGGACAACGGGTTGATATTCCCGTACCCGTGTGTGCGCGCCCATGATGAATCATCGGTACTAACCACCCAAAAGGTTCTAGATCAATCTCTTCGGAGTGCGACGTGAACCCGCTGCGTGGGACCTTCGGTGGTAGTAGTCAAGCGATGGGGTGACGCAGGAAGGTAGCTGTACCGGTTAGTGGTTATACCGGAGCAAGCCCGTAGGACGACATCTAGGCAAATCCGGATGTCATACGTCTGAGAGGTGACGCATAGCCGATTGAGGCGAATTCAGTGATCCTATGCTGCCAAGAAAAGCCTCTAGTGAGTTCACACACGGCCCGTACCCCAAACCAACACAGGTGGTCAGGTAGAGAATACTAAGGCGTACGAGATAACTATGGTTAAGGAACTCGGCAAAATACCCCCGTAACTTCGGGAGAAGGGGGACCTCGCTTGGTGACCGGACTTGCTCCGTGAGCTGAACGAGGTCGCAGAGACCAGTGAGAAGCGACTGTTTACTAAAAACACAGGTCCGTGCGAAGTCGCAAGACGATGTATACGGACTGACGCCTGCCCGGTGCTGGAAGGTTAAGAGGACCCGTTAACCCTTGGGTGAAGCGGAGAATTTAAGCCCCAGTAAACGGCGGTGGTAACTATAACCATCCTAAGGTAGCGAAATTCCTTGTCGGGTAAGTTCCGACCTGCACGAATGGCGTAACGACTTCTCAACTGTCTCAACCATAGACTCGGCGAAATTGCACTACGAGTAAAGATGCTCGTTACGCGCGGCAGGACGAAAAGACCCCGGGACCTTCACTATAGCTTGGTATTGGCGTTTGGTTCGGTTTGTGTAGGATAGGTGGGAGACTGTGAAGCAGGCACGCCAGTGTTTGTGGAGTCATCGTTGAAATACCACTCTGATCGTATTGAACCTCTAACCTCGGACCGTATATCCGGTCCAGGGACAGTGCCTGGTGGGTAGTTTAACTGGGGCGGTTGCCTCCCAAAATGTAACGGAGGCGCCCAAAGGTTCCCTCAACCTGGACGGCAATCAGGTGTTGAGTGCAAGTGCACAAGGGAGCTTGACTGCGAGACCTACAAGTCAAGCAGGGACGAAAGTCGGGACTAGTGATCCGGCACCTCTGAGTGGAAGGGGTGTCGCTCAACGGATAAAAGGTACCCCGGGGATAACAGGCTGATCTTCCCCAAGAGTCCATATCGACGGGATGGTTTGGCACCTCGATGTCGGCTCGTCGCATCCTGGGGCTGGAGCAGGTCCCAAGGGTTGGGCTGTTCGCCCATTAAAGCGGCACGCGAGCTGGGTTTAGAACGTCGTGAGACAGTTCGGTCTCTATCCGCCGCGCGCGTCAGAAACTTGAGGAAACCTGTCCCTAGTACGAGAGGACCGGGACGGACGAACCTCTGGTGTACCAGTTGTTCCACCAGGAGCACGGCTGGATAGCTACGTTCGGACAGGATAACCGCTGAAAGCATCTAAGCGGGAAACCTATTCCAAGACCAGGTTTCTTACCCTTTTAGAGGGATAAGGTCACCCACAGACTATGGGTTCAATAGGCCAGACCTGCAAGCGTAGTAATACGTTCAGGGAACTGGCACTAATCGACCGAAAACTTACTAATAAAATCGCAACCACTATTCGTCGTCATTTGACGACCACACTCCACCACCAGATAACTTGTGTGTTGATCACACGATAGAGTTACGGCGGCCACAGCGAGAGGGAAACGCCCGGTCCCATCCCGAACCCGGAAGCTAAGCCTCTCAGCGCCGATGGTACTGTTCTCGACACGGAACGGAAGAGTAGGACACCGCCGAACATAAATTGGAAATGCCCCCCAGGAAACTGGGGGGCATTTTCATATTCTGGCTGCTAGATTTCTGAAACGGCGTCGCGGTAGAGAGCGGTAGAGATAGGAATCGTGTGCAGGCATTCAAGGGGCGCTTCAGGTTGAAACCGGCCGCCACCACGGTGGGTGCGGTGGTGCTTGTACTGGTCATCTACGTGGGGTTTCTCGCCATCTATCGGATGCTGGATCATCACTCCGGTCCGGAGTCGGCCGACCTGGACCTGTCCCGGGACAACGAGACCGTGGTAGTGATCGACCTCCAGGACCTGCGGACGGTGAACAACCGGCTGGACGCGGAGGTGGTGGTGCTGCCGGCGAAAACGACCCTCGACGCCTTCGGGCTGCTGAACGCGGATATGTCGGTGCGATTGGTGTCCTCCCTCGACTACGGCGAGCGTCATTTTCCGCGCGGCACCCTCCCCGCGGCCATGGATGACACGCTGGTCGCGACGGGTGACGCTCAGTCATGGCCGTTCGACGAATACTCGACCGGTAATCTGCGCGCAGAAGTCATGGTGGGTAATGGCGTTGGACGTCGCCCGGTGCCTGCGCGTATCGAAGTGATCGGGAGTTTGGGCGGATGGCGTGTGTCGACGGCGACGTCGCAGGCTCCCGCGGGCAAGGGCGACCAGACGACGATCCGGTTGGTGCGCGCCCGTGGCACCCTGGCATTCGATGTTGGCATCTGCCTGGTGCTGATCACACTGCCCACAATGGCGCTTATTGTGGCCATCGAGACGGTCAAGGGCAGAAAGAAGTTCCATCCACCGCTGACAACATGGTTCGGCACCATGCTGTTCGCGATTGTTCCGTTGCGGAACATCTTGCCGGGAGCGCCGCCGCCGGGGGCATGGATCGATCAGGCTCTCGTGCTGTGGGTGCTCATCGCGCTGGTGGTGGCGATGGTGCTCTACGTCGAGGCGTGGTGGAAACAGTCCGACTAAACAGGCACCGCGAGTTCGGTGGGTTCGGTGCGTCCGCGCAGCGTCACCGTATCGCCGGAACGCCAATGCAGGGCTTCACGATGGTGTGCGCGCAGCACGGTGTCGAGTGAGGCCACCAGGTGTCCGGGCACCGTCTTGGACAGTTCGCAGAGTCGGGCAGCCTCATTGACCGGATCTCCGATGACGGTGTACTCGAAGCGGTCATGAGCGCCGATGTTTCCCGCTACGGCCTGTCCGGAGGCGACTCCGATTCCGGCCTGACATTCGGGCACCTCGGTACGGAGACGGCGGGCAATGGCGCGTGCGGCGGCAAGGGCTTGGCTCTCGGGGCGGTCCTGCCGGACCGGTGCGCCGAACACCGCGAGGGTCGCATCACCTTCGAACTTGTTGACCATGCCTTCGTATCGGTCGATCTCTTCGACGACGACGGTAAAGAACCGGTTGAGCAGCGCGACGACCTCGACTGCGGGGCGGGTCGCCGCGAGGCGGGTTGAACCGACAATATCGGCGAAAAGCACTGCGATATGGCGTTCTTCGCCCCCAAGCTCGGGCTGTTGCTGCTCGGCGGCCGCCGCTACCTCGCGACCCACATGCTTGCCGAAGAGGTCCCTGACCCGCTCTCGTTCGCGCAGGCCCTCCACCATGGTGTTGAAACCGGCCTGCAGCTCGCCGAGCTCGGTGCCGTCGTAGACGACGAGATCGATGTCGAGGTCATTTTGGGCGACCCGCTTGATCGCGGTCTGGACTTCCTTCACCGGCGTAGCCATCAACCATGACGCGATCCAGATCAGGATGAGCCCGAAAGACGGAATCGCGCCGGCGATGATGATCACCGCCACCGCGAGCTGGCTCACCGTGAGGTTGTGTAGTACCAGGGCGCCGATGCCGGTGATCACGATGCCCGCCGCGGGCACTCCGGATCCCAGCATCCAGGCAAGCACCGTCCGCACCATCACCCCCGAAGCCAGCCTGCGTCGGCGATAGCCTGCCTCGAGCGCGCGTGCGGCGACGGGTCGCATCGCGAACTCGGTGAACAGATAGTTGGCGGCGCAGACCACCGCGCCACTGAAGCCGACGGCGAAGAAGATCTTGGGGATGTACATGGGGTCATAGAGCCCGTAAAGCAGCGTGAATAACGCCACGCCACCTGCCCACAACACCGACTGTATGACGGTGAGACGCCACGGCACAGCGAAGGCGTTGCGCTGGTCGGCCTTGGTGGGTGGGCGCTCGTCCAATGCCCACCGCACTGCTTTGAAGATGCGCCGGGTGCCCCAGACGGCGCCGATGAGGACGGCGAGGGCGATGTAGACGGGGACTATGACGAAGTTGACCCAGGCCGGTGCGTCGAAGACGTTGGGGGTGGGGAACGCCACCGTCACTAGCAAAATCACCACGCCGATCCCGATGAGATTGGCGGCCACCACAAACACGGTCAGGATCAGCTGGATTCGGATCCGCTGGATGAATGTGCTCTCGTCGGCCGTCCCGAGCAGCCAGGAACCGTAGCCATTGCCGGTGTTGATGTTTCCGGTCTGTCCTGTAATCGCGCCCAACGCACGGCCCACCCGCCGCGACACTGCGCGAATCGACTCGTTTGCCATAGTTGTTGCCAGCCTAACGCCCTATACAGTGGGCCGGTGCGTCTCGTCGTTGCTCAGTGCACCGTTAATTATGTTGGCCGGCTGACCGCCCACCTGCCATCTGCCAAAAGGCTCTTGCTCATCAAGGCCGACGGCTCGGTGAGCGTGCATGCCGATGACCGCGCGTACAAGCCGCTGAACTGGATGAGTCCGCCATGCTGGCTCACCGAAACCGAGGGTGAAGGTGGCGATGACACCTCGGAATCGGGTGCACCGACCGTCTGGGTGGTGGAAAACAAGGCGGGCGAGCAGCTGCGGATCACGATCGAGAGCATCGAGCACGACTCCGCGCATGAGCTTGGCGTAGACCCGGGCCTCGTCAAGGACGGCGTCGAGGCGCATCTGCAGGAGTTGCTCGCCGAGCACGTCGCGCTGCTCGGCGACGGATACACCCTGGTGCGTCGTGAGTACATGACACCGATCGGTCCGGTGGACCTGCTGTGCCGCGACGCCGACGGTGCGACGGTGGCGGTGGAGATCAAGCGCCGCGGCGAGATCGACGGAGTCGAGCAGCTGACCCGCTACCTCGAACTACTGAATCGCGACACCACGCTGGCGCCGGTGGCCGGAGTCTTTGCGGCGCAGCAGATCAAGCCACAGGCTCGTACGCTTGCCGAAGACCGTGGGATCCGGTGCCTCACACTGGATTACGACGCTATGCGGGGAATGGACTCGGACGAGTTCCGATTGTTCTGACATGGTTCGTCACGGAAAGCGTCGTCAACCGCGCCGAGAGGTCCCGGCGGCGCTGTCGATCGGCGGTGACCAGGTGGAGCAGGGTGTCGATGGCTTCGACTATCACGTCCGTCGCATCGCGGCAGCGCGCGCCGTCAAGGTGTACCGCTGCCCTGGCTGCGATCACGAAATCGCGATCGGGGTCGCACACGTGGTGGTGTGGCCCGCCGAGGGCAATCCGGAAAGCGGGATGGAAGACCGCCGACACTGGCATACGCCGTGCTGGGGTAACCGCGCGAATCGCAGTCCGACGCGCAGATGGAGCTGACGGGAGCTAGTGCGACTCGGTCGGCTGAACGAGCTCGATGAGCACCCCGCCGGTGTCCTTGGGGTGCAGGAAGTTGATCCGCGAATTAGCGGTGCCGATGCGCGGCTCGTCATACAGAACCCGCACACCCGCGGCACGCAGCTGATCGGTCAGTGCATCGATATCGGTGACCCGGTAGGCCAGCTGCTGCAGGCCCGGTCCCTTGGTGTCCAGAAACTTGCCGATGGGGGAGGACGCGTGCAGCGGTGACATCAGCTGAATCTGAGCGCTGCCGGGCTCGGCCCCGGGAAAGGACAGCATGGCCTCACGCACACCCTGGCCTTCGTTGATCTCCTCGTGCACCAGGATCATGCCCAGGTGCTCGTGGTACCACTCGATTGCCACGTCGAGGTCGGGCACGGCGATACCGACGTGGTCGATGGCGGTCACCAGCCCGGTCGATAGGATCGCGGGTACATCAAGAGGAGACGAAGTCGTCATAACGCAACGGTAACCCGTTCCAGAAAACGGCGTCCAATCAAGAAAGTTACGGAAGGACTCCCATGGCCGCGACAAATAGGTCCGTAATAGTTGCTGGAGCACGTACGCCGGTTGGCCGGTTCCAGGGATCCCTGAAGGACTTTTCCGGTGCCCAGCTCGGTGGCATCGCCATCGCGGGCGCCCTGGCGAAGGCGGGCGTGGCCCCGAGCGCAGTGGATTACGTGATCATGGGGCAGGTGCTCACCGCCGGTGCGGGGCAGATGCCTGCACGTCAGGCGGCGGTTGCCGGTGGGATCGGCATGGACGTCCCGGCGCTCACCATCAACAAGGTGTGCCTTTCCGGTGTGGATGCCATCGCCCTTGCTGACCAGCTGATTCGGGCCGGCGAGTTCGAGGTGGTGGTCGCCGGTGGGCAGGAATCCATGACCAACGCACCCCACCTGCTGCCCAAGAGCCGCGCGGGGTTCAAGTATGGGGACGTGACGCTTATCGATCACATGGCGTTCGACGGCCTGCATGACGCGTTCACCGATCAGGCCATGGGCTTGCTGACCGAGCAGCGCAACGCCTCCGACAAATTCACCCGTGAGGAGCAGGACGAATTCGCGGCTCGTTCGCATCAGAATGCGGCCCGCGGATGGAAGGACGGCGCCTTCGCCGACGAGGTGGTCCCGGTGCGGATTCCGCAGCGCAAGGGCGATCCGATCGAGTTCGCCGAGGATGAGGGCATCCGGGCCGACACCACGGCTGCCTCGCTGGCCGGGCTGCGTCCGGCGTTCAGCAAGGACGGGACCATCACTGCCGGGTCGTCGTCGCCGATCTCCGACGGTGCCTGCGCCGTCGTCGTGATGAGCAAAGAGCGCGCGGAGCGCGAGGGGCTGGAATGGCTCGCCGAGATCGGCGCGCACGGTGTTGTCGCCGGCCCCGACTCCAGCCTGCAGCTGCAGCCCGCCAACGCTATTCGCAAGGCATGCGAGCGGGAAGGGATTTCGCCGGAGCAGCTTGACCTGGTGGAGATCAACGAGGCTTTCGCGCTGGTGGGCCTGGCCTCGATCAAGGACTTGGGCATTGATCCGGAAAAGGTCAATGTCAACGGTGGTGCGATCGCGATCGGTCACCCCATCGGAATGTCGGGTGCCCGGATCACGCTGCATCTGGCGCAAGAGCTCAAGCGCCGTGGCGGCGGCATCGGCGTGGCGGCCTTGTGTGGCGGCGGTGGTCAGGGTGATGCCCTGATCGTCCGGGTGTGATTTACGACGTGTTGTAGTAGATAGGCATTGCGCCGGGCACCGCATCGGGCAGACTGAGGGCATGACACAGCTTTTCGACCTGCGGAGCACTGCAAGCAGGTTCCGCACCGTTGCGTTGCTCGAGGCCGTGAGTTGGGCGGGGCTGCTCACCGGGATGTTCTTCAAGTACGTGCCGGATCCGGGCAACGAGATCGGCGTGAAGGTCTTTGGCTGGATCCACGGGATCATCTTCATCGCGTATTTGGTGGTCGCTTTCCTGGCGGGGCGCGAGTACCGCTGGAAGCCACTTACCTGGTTGCTCGCACTGTTAGCTGGCGTTGCCCCATTGTGCAGTGTGATCTTTGTCATATGGGCCGACAAGGCTGGCAAGTTGCCGATCGCCGGCACTGCGGCGGCCGGTGACCCGGCGCCGTAGTGCCGGCGCACGCGCCGTGACAGACTGGAGGGCGTGACCCGACCACGTCCCGCGGTGGCTGCGGCTGCGGCCATGTCCGGAGCCGTCGACCTTTCCGCCCTCAAGCAGCGTGCGCAGGAGCCTGCGTCCGGTGAGCCTTCGGCCGGCGGCGAATGGACCGTCGAAGTAACCGAAGCGAATCTCGAATCCGAGGTGCTGGCGCAGTCCAACCGGGTGCCGGTCATCGTGCTATTGGGGTCGCCGCGCAGCGAGGCCTCGGCGGCGCTTGCCGCCACGCTGGGTGACCTGGTGGCCGAGGATCGCGGCACGTGGGCACTCGCGCGGGTCAATGTCGACACCAATCCGCAGATTGCACAGGTCTTCGGGGTACAGGCGGTACCGACGGTGGTGGCCGTCGCGGCCGGGCGTCCCCTCACCAGCTTCACGGGACCGCAGCCGGCCGATCAGCTGCGCCGCTGGCTCGATTCGATACTGGATGCGGTGGCAGGCAAGCTGCCCGATGCTCCTGTCTCGGATGATGAGGACACCGAGGAGGCTGTCGACCCGGCGCTTGCCGCGGCGCGCGACGCCCTGGATTCCGGAGACTTCGAGGCCGCTCGCACCGCCTACCAGGGCCTGCTCGACGGCGGTGCTACCGGTGCTGTGGCCGCCGAGGCGACGGCGTCGGTGCGTCAGATCGCCTTCCTGATCCGTGCGACCGGCCAGCCTCAGGACGCGGTGCTCACCGCCAATGCCGCACCCGGTGATATCGACGCCGGTTTGGCGGCTGCTGACGTGGAAGTGCTTTCCCAGCAGCCGGATTCGGCATTCGACAGGTTGGTCGCCCTGGTGCGCGGTACCAGCGACGACGACCGGGCCAAGGTACGCGCGCGCCTGCTGGAGTTGTTCGAGCTGTTCGATCCCGCCGATCCCGCCGTGATCGCTGGACGCCGCAAGCTCGCCAACGCCCTGTTCTGACCTTTTCGCCCGTGCCGGTTAGGAGCTAGGGGAAGCGCTTGGCGCAGGTCTGGTCGTTGCCCAGTACGCCGATCCGGTAGGCGTCGATGCGGGAGAAGCCCGCCGGCGCCGTTTCACCGTTCACATCGCTGGAAGCTCTACCGCTGGACAGCAATTCGGAGACCGCCTCATCGAGGTCGCCGCCGGACAGGATGACCGGTGCGCGCGGGGTCACGATGCCCTTGCCCGCCGCACGTGACGTGAAGTACCCCGTTAGGCAGGCAGTGCGCAGCCCGGTCATGATGCCCTCGGTCTCCAGCCCGGCGGCCTTCTGCGCCGCCAGCGCGTAGCGCGAGACGATCACGCTGAACGCCGAGTAGTCGCCATTCACCTGCGCGGAGAACAGGGCACGGTCCGTCGCAGGTTTGGCCATCTTCTGTAGCGCCTGGGGATCCAGCGCGATGGTGTTGTCCTTGGGGCAGTACGACGCCGGTGCTGTGCCCGAACCGTCGGAACATTTCCCGTCCCCGTAGACGGCCTTGGGCGGATTGTCCATGGGAAACACCTGCGAGGCCGCGGCCAGCACCGCGCCGATGGTGTCCGGGTTGATGGGCCAGTTGTCGCCGTTGGGGCCCACGCCCAGACCGCGGGGCAGCTCGCCGCGGCGCTTGATGATCTCCTGGGAGTCGATGCGCTTGCACGCCATGGGGCCGTCGGTGAAACCGAACTGGAAGGCCGACACGCGCTCAAATGCCGAGCCGTGGATGGCCCATTTCTTGCTGGTGTCGTTGTCGCGGATCGCGATCATCGCGGCCATCACCTTGTTGAGCCCATCGGCGGTGTTGAGGGTAAAGCGGGGTGAATCGCCCTGGGTGACCCAGCGCAGATAGGACCCGGCGAAACAGTCCGCCTGTTGTTCCTGATTGAGGTCCATCAGGTACTCGACCTGGTCCCTGCTCATTTTCGGATCGTCGATCGGGTTGATGAGTTGGGCGTGGAACTGGATCGAGTGTCCGTACTCGTGCGCCATCACGGTGTTCATCGCCATATCGCCCATCTGCTTGCGCAGGAACGGGAACAGCTGTCCGCGATCCCATGCGAACGAGTTGTCCAACGGGCAGAACGCGGCGTTGATGAAGTCGGTCAGGTTGCCCCTGCAGAATTCGAGGTCGTCGTTGTTCTTGCGCGAGTCGACCGAGATGAGCCGGGACACGGGCCGGAAATTCGCGAACGAATCTCCATAGAACTGCGTCCAGAAGTCCTCGATATCGGCCAGGGACACCTTGACGTAATCGTCGATCTCACCGTTGTCGGTGTTCTCGATCTTGCGCTTGGGCACCTGGACTCCGGGCTTCATGCCCGATGGGCCGTCGACCGCCGGCATGCCCGCGACCCGCAGGGGATCGGCGTAGATCGACTGAGCTTGCCCACCGAGCGGGCGCCCACACGACGTGATGACCAGCACCAATCCCACCAACAGTGCTACCCAGCGTTTGGACATCAAGCCACCCCTTTGAAATACGCGAGCGTGCGTTTAGCGCATCCTAATGTTTTCTAGAGACGGTCCGAGACGGGTTCTAGCCAGATGGCAGCGGCCGGCGGCAGTGCCAGCGTGGCAGAGGCGGGGCGACCGTGCCACGGGTTCGCCGAGGCGATGACCTCCCCGAGATTTCCCACGCCGCCGCCGCGATACTGCAGCGCGTCGGTATTGATGACCTCGCGCCAGCGGCCGGTGAGCGGCAACCCCACGCGGTAGCTGCTGTGCTCGACGCCGGCGAAATTGAAGATGCATGCCAGCACCGAGCCGTCGTCGCCGAAACGTAGAAAGCTCAGCACGTTGTTGGCCGAGTCATTGGCGTCGATCCATGAATACCCTTGCGGCGCGGTGTCCTGTGACCACAGTGCGCGGCGCTCTCGGTACACCGTGTTCAGGTCGGCCGTCAGCGCCGCGATTCCCGCCGAGTATCCGTCTTCGCTCAACTGGAACCAGTCGACACCGCGCTCGTCGGACCATTCGGCGCGTTGCCCGAACTCCTGGCCCATGAACAACAGCTGCTTTCCCGGGTGTGCCCACATGTACGCCAGTAGGCAGCGAAGTCCGGCAGCCTTGGCATGGCCGTCGCCCGGTATCCGGGTCCATAGTGTGCCCTTGCCGTGCACCACCTCGTCATGACTGATGGGCAACACGAAATTCTCGCTGAACGCGTACAGCATCGAGAAGGTCATCTCGTGGTGGTGAAAGCTACGGTGGATGGGATCGCGGCCCAGGTACCCCAGGGTGTCGTGCATCCAGCCCATATTCCATTTCATGGAAAAGCCAAGGCCGCCAAGGCTAGTTGCGCGAGTAACGCCGGGCCAAGAGGTGGACTCCTCGGCCACGGTGACGATCCCGGGATGCAGCTTGTGCACCGTGGCGTTCATCTCCTGCAGGAACTGGACGGCCTCGAGGTTCTCGCGGCCCCCGTGGATGTTCGGAGTCCAGCCGCCCTGGGGCCGTGAGTAGTCGAGATAGAGCATCGATGCGACGGCGTCGACACGCAGCCCGTCGATGTGGAACTGGTCGAGCCAGAACAGTGCATTGGCGACAAGGAAATTGCGTACCTCGGGGCGTCCGAAATCGAAAACATATGTTCCCCAGTCCAGTTGCTCGGCCCGGTGCGGATCGGCGTGTTCATACAGCGGTGTGCCGTCGAAGCGGGCCAATGCCCAGGCGTCCTTGGGGAAGTGCGCGGGCACCCAATCGACGAGTACCCCGATGCCCGCGCGGTGCAGGGCATCGACCAGATACCGGAAGTCATCGGGTGTGCCGAGCCGTGAGGTGGGAGCGTAGTACGAGGTCACCTGATACCCCCAGGACCCGCCGAAGGGGTGTTCGGCCACCGGTAGCAGCTCAACGTGAGTGAAACCTTGTGCCAGTACGTATTCGGTGAGCTCGCGGGCCAGATCTCGATAGTTCAGTCCGGGGCGCCACGATGCCAGATGCACTTCGTAGGTGCTCATCGGCTCGAATACCGGATTGCGCGAAGCGCGCTGGGACATCCATTCGCCGTCTTCCCAGGAATACGACGTGGTGCTTACCCGCGACGCGGTGGCCGGCGGCAACTCGGTGGCGAACGCGAAGGGGTCGGCACGGTCGGTCACCGATCCGTCGGCGCCGTGCACGCGGAACTTGTACAGCGCGCCGAGCGTCATGCCCGGCCAGAACAGCTCCCAGACTCCCGAGGAGCCGAGTGTGCGCATCGGTGCGTCATTTCCGTTCCACCCATTGAAATCACCGATCACCGAGACGCCACGCGCATTGGGCGCCCAGACCGCGAAGGAGACGCCGCTGACCTCGCCGTCGGCGGTGACGAAGGACCGCGGATGCGCACCGAGGATCTCCCAGAGTCGTTCGTGGCGGCCCTCGTTGAACAGGTGCAGGTCCACCTCGCCCAGAGTGGGCAGAAACCGGTAGGCGTCGGCGATGACGAGCGATGTGCCGCCGTATTCGACATCGAGGCGATAGTCCAAGAGATTCAGGAAGGGCAGCGCCACGGCGAACAGCCCCGAACCAAGGTGCGTCATGTGATGAATCGCGTCACCGACCACCGCCGCGACGGCACTGGCGCCCGGTTTGAACGCGCGAATGACGGTATATCCCTTGCTCTTCGAGCGCGGATACTCGTGCGCGCCCAGGATTGAATGAGGGTTGTGGTGGGTGCCTGCCAGCAGCCGCGCGATGTCCGCGGCATCCGGTTGCAAAGGGGCGGTCGATGGGCTCACGGGCGGTACACCAGCTGCGTTCGTACGGGTTCGCGAACCTGCGGCAGGTTGAGGATGTGCGCTACGGCCTTGGGCGGATCGAGCCGCACGTAGTTGGCTTGGCCCCAGCGGTATTGCTCACCGGTGAGCTCATCACGTACCCAAAAGGTCTCGTGCCAGTCGAGGCCGAGCGCGGGCAGGTCAACCCAGAGGGTGCCGTCCTCGGGGCCGAACGGGTTGAGGTTCACGACGACCAGAACCGCGTCACCGGTGACCGGATCGAACTTGGAGTACGCGAGCAGCGCGTCATTCTCGACATGGTGGAAGGTGATGTTGCGCAGCTGGTGCAGAGCGGGGTGCAATCGCCGGATCTCGTTGAGCCGGGTGATGAACGGCTCCAATGACTCGCCACGCGCCGCGGCCCCCTTGTAGTCACGAGGCCGCAGCTGATACTTCTCCGAGTCGAGGTATTCCTCGCTGCCGTCACGCAGGGGAACATGTTCGTAGAGTTCGTATCCGGAGTACACGCCCCAGGTGGGGCTCAGGGTGCCGGCCAGGACCGCGCGGATGGCGAACATGCCCGGACCGCCGTGCTGCAAGCTGGCGTGCAGGATGTCCGGGGTGTTTACGAAGAGATTCGGGCGCGCCTGGTCGGCCTGTGCGGCGATTTCCCGTCCGAAGTCGGCGATCTCGGATTTTCCGGTGCGCCAGGTGAAGTAGGTATACGACTGGGTGAAGCCAAGCCGCGCCAGCCCGTAGAGCCGGGCCGGGCGTGTGAAGGCCTCCGAGAGGAAGAGGACGTCGGGGTCGGCGGCTTTGACCTCGCCGATCAGCCACTGCCAGAAGTCGGGTGGCTTGGTATGAGGGTTGTCCACCCGGAATATCTTGACGCCGTGGGAAATCCAGTGCTGAACCACCCGCAGTACCTCGGTGTAGAGGCCCGCCGGATCTGTGTCGAAGTTCAGCGGGTAGATGTCCTGGTACTTCTTCGGAGGGTTCTCCGCGTAGGCGATGGTCCCGTCGGGAAGCTCGGTGAACCACTCGGGATGCGCGCGCACCCACGGGTGATCGGGTGCGCACTGCAATGCGAGGTCCAGCGCAACCTCCAGACCCAGCTTCTGTGCGGTGGCGATGAACCGATCGAAGTCCTTGAGGGTGCCGAGCTCGGGATGGATGGCGTCGTGACCACCGGCGACGCTGCCGATCGCCCACGGTGAGCCCACCTCGCCGGGTTCGGAGATCGGATTATTGTTGCGGCCCTTGCGGTTTACCTCGCCGATTGGATGAATCGGCGGCAGGTACACCACGTCGAATCCCATGGCAGCGACGCGGGCCAGATCTGCGGCGGCGGTCGCCAGGGTGCCGTGCATCGGGCGTCCGTCCGGTCCGACGCCACCGGTGGAACGCGGGAACAGCTCGTACCACGCGCCGTACAGTGCGCGGGTGCGGTCCACCCAGATGCCGTACTGGGTGCCCCGGGTGAGCAAATCGCGCAGCGGGAATTCGTCGAGCAGCCCGAGCGCCTCCACGGACAGCGCGTGCTGAAAACGTACGCCCGGATCGTTGTCGGTGCGCAGTGCGTCCGCGGAATCCAGCAGTGGCTGGCGCCGCTTGCGTGGCACGCCGGTGGCGGCCCGCTCGAACAATCGCGCACCGATCTCCAGATCGTTGGCCAATTCGGCGGCACCCTGGCCGGCTTCCAACTTGGCGGCGACGTTGTGGCGCCAGGTAGCGACCGGATCACCCCACCCGTCGACCCGGAAGGTCCACAGTCCCTCGCGGTCCGGCACGAAGTTCGCGTGAAACCGGTCGAGCGCCCCGCCCGGCTGCATCGGGATATGCACCGGCTTGATGCGTGCCGCGTTCTTGTCCCTGTCGCGAGGGGCCGATATGCGGCGCAGCGGTCCCTCGGCGAGCTGGGGGTAGCTGGGTCCGAGGCATCGCACCACCAGGGTTGCGGCGACGGCGTCATGGCCTTCCCGCCAGACGGTCGCCGCCACCGGCACAACCTCGCCGACGACGGCCTTGGCCGGATAGCGTCCACCCGCGATCACGGGGGCGACATCGTCGATGCCTATGCGTCCGGTCACCACGTCCACCGTAGTAGACGGGCCCCTGCCGCGCGGGATAGCAGCGGCTACCGAACCCTCGGCGACACGCCCGCCCGTGGCGGAAACGTGCGATACGGAACCGCCACCACGCGGCGTGTCGGCGGGGAATTGCCGCAGGGCATGCGCTCACCCGAAATCTCAGTAAGGTTCTGAAGGGTGAAAGCCCTACGTCGATTCACGGTTCGAGCCCATCTTCCGGAGCGGTTGGCGGCGCTGGGTGAGTTGTCCAACAACCTGCGCTGGTCCTGGCACCAGCCCACCCGGGATCTCTTCGCCGATATAGATCACCAGCTCTGGGAGCAGACCAACCACGACCCCGTCGCGGTGATGGGGTCGGTACCGGCGCAGCGGCTCGATGAGCTGGCCGCCGATGACGGCTTTGTCGACAGGGTGGCGGCCCTCGCAGGAGATCTACACGACTATCTCAGTAGGCCGATGTGGTACCAGCGCCAGCAGGAGCGCAACGACGAGGAGGGCGATGAGGGCGGAGCATTACCCGCGGCGATCGCATATTTCTCGATGGAGTTCGGCGTCTCCGAGGTGTTACCGAACTACTCCGGTGGTTTGGGCATCCTCGCCGGCGATCACCTCAAGGCCGCGTCCGATCTGGGTCTGCCGCTCGTCGCGGTGGGGCTGCACTACCGGTCCGGCTACTTCCGGCAGTCGCTGACCGCCGATGGCTGGCAGACCGAGCAGTACCCGCTCATCGACCCCGCCGGCCTGCCCTTGCGGTTGCTGGCGCATGAGGATGGCACCCCCATCCTGATCACGGTCCCGATGCCGCAGGACCGGGTGCTCTCGGCCCGCATCTGGATTGCCCAGGTGGGCCGGATTCCCTTGCTGCTCTTGGATTCCGACATCGCCGAGAACGACCGGGAGCTGCGTTACGTCACCGACCGGCTGTACGGCGGTGATCAGGATCACCGCATCAAACAGGAGATCCTGGCCGGTATCGGTGGCGTGCGTGCCATCCGCGCATATGTCGCGTCGAGTGCTTCTGGGCCGGATGCGCCGTCACCCGAGGTGTTTCACACCAACGAAGGGCATGCGGGATTCCTGGGGCTGGAGCGCATCCGGGAATACATCGGACAGCAGGGGCTGGATGTCGAAACGGCCTTGACCGTGGTGCGATCCAGTACCGTATTCACCACGCACACACCGGTTCCGGCGGGCATCGACCGATTCCCCGTGGACCTGGTGCGCCGGTACTTCGGGGAATCCGGAGATTCCACCTTGCTGCCCGGCGTGCCGGTGGATCGCATCATCGCGCTGGGCGCGGAGGATGATCCCTCCACCTTCAACATGGCCCACATGGGACTGCGACTGGCCCAGCGTGCCAACGGCGTATCACTGCTGCACGGCCAGGTGAGCCGGTCGATGTTCAACGGCCTCTGGCCGTCCTTCGATGCCGCGGAGGTTCCCATCGGCTCGATCACCAATGGTGTCCACGCGCCCACGTGGGCGGCGCCACAATGGCTGGAGCTCGGCCAACAACTGGTCGGTGCCGAGGCGTTCAACGACGCCAGCGGATGGGAGCGGATCCACGAAGTCGATCCCGGGCACATCTGGTGGATCCGGTCGCAGCTGCGCGAGCAGCTGATTCAGGATGTGCGTCGGCGGATACGGGCATCGTGGCTGCAACGCGGTGCCGCCGAGGCCGAATTGGGTTGGGTGGATAGCGCCTTCGACCCGGGAGTGCTGACCATCGGCTTCGCGCGCCGGGTGCCCACGTACAAGCGGCTCACGCTGATGCTGCGCAATCCGGACCGGCTGCGTGAGCTGCTTCTCGATGAGCAGCATCCGGTGCAGCTCATCGTGGCCGGCAAGTCGCATCCCGCCGATGACGGCGGCAAGGGACTCATCCAACAGATCGTGAGATTCGCCGATCAAGCCGATGTGCGGCATCGCATCACTTTCCTGCCGGACTACGACATGTCGATGGCCCGGTATCTGTACTTCGGCTGCGATGTGTGGCTGAACAATCCGTTGCGTCCGCTGGAGGCGTGCGGAACTTCCGGGATGAAGAGCGCACTCAACGGCGGACTCAACCTGTCCATTCGCGATGGCTGGTGGGACGAGTGGTACGACGGCGAGAACGGCTGGGAAATACCGACCGCCGAGGGTGTAACCGACGACCACCGCCGTGACGATCTGGAGGCCGCCGCACTGTACGAGCTGCTCGAACAGAAGGTGGCGCCCAAGTTCTACGAACGCGATGAGCACGGTACGCCACAGCGGTGGGTCGAGATGGTTCGCCACACGCTGGAGAAGCTGGGACCGAAGGTGCTGGCATCCAGGATGGTTCGCGATTACACCGTCGGTTACTACGCTCCTGCGGCCAAGTCGCTGCGCGCCACGGTCGGGGCTGACGGCTCGTTTGCCCCGGCTAAGGAACTGGCGCGTTATCGCGAACGGGTGCAACAGGTCTGGCCGTCCCTGGTCATCACCGAGGTTGACAGTTCGGGCTTGCCGGACACCCCATTGCTGGGATCGCCGCTGACGCTCACCGCCTCGGTGCAGCTCGCCGGGCTGGCGCCCGCGGAGGTCGCGGTGCAAGCCGTCATCGGGCGCGTCGACCTTGACGACAAGCTCTCCGATTCGGAGATCGTGCCGATGGTGCACACCGGAAGCCGCGGCGACGGCGTGGAGACTTTCTCCACCACCACAACGTTGCCGGTCTCGGGGTCCGTGGGCTACACGGTCCGGGTACTGCCGCATCACCCGCTGTTGGCAAGCGACAGCGAGCTGGGCCTGGCCGTGTTGGCCGCCAGCGACCTGGAGCACTAGCGGCGCGATCATCACCCGTAGCGGGTGAGGCAGCGGTCGGTGGTTCCGGCCACGCCGTCGCGGAAGGCATCGATCCGGGAGAAGCCGGCCGGAATGGTGACCCCGTTGACATCGCTGGCGACCATGCCGTTGGTCAGCAGGCCCGATACCGCTTCGTCCAGGTCTCCGGCGCTGAGCACCACTGGGTTCGGTTCCTGGGTGGGTGTCGTGGGCTTGGCCAGCGCGGCCGACGCGACGCCTGTCAGGCAGGCGGCGCGTAACGCGCTCTGCCCGTTGTCCAGTGGTAGACCGTGCTGGTTCTCGACCGCCAGCGCGTAGCGCGAGATGACCACCGAAAAAGCGGTGAAGTCGCCGGTTATCTGCCCCTGGTCGTGCGTGGGCTGCGCCAGATCGGTCAGTCGTCGCAGATCAAGGGCAACGGTGTTGGAGATCGGGCAGTAGATCGCAGGCGGGGATGCCACCCGGCGGCCCGGCTCATCGCAGGCGGCTCCCGACACGGTGAGGCGTGGTGCGGTGGTCCCGTTGGTCGGGTAAACCGACTTGAGCACCGTCATCAGGGTGCGCAAGGTATCGACGGAGATCGGTATCTGCGTCGATACGCCGGATGGCGGGCTCACGGGCAGTCCGCCGCGCCGCTTGGTGATTTCGGCCATGTCGATCCGGGTGCATTCGGCCGCACCGTCGATGAATCCGTGTTGAAACGCCGAGACCCGTTCGAATGCGGATCCGTGTGAGTCGACGATGTCGCCGATCTCGATCGGGTCGTCGCGAAAGGCGATGAGCGCCGCGATGACCTTATTGAGGCCATCGCCGGTGCTGAGTGTGAATCGCGGCGAGTTGTTCTGCGCCACCCAGCGCAAATAGGTGCCTGCGAGGCAATCGGCCATCTGCTCACCGACCAGCGTCTGTGTCCGCGAATCGACCATCTCCGATTGGTGTGCGACGGCGTGCCCGTACTCATGGGCCAGCGTCATCGGCACCGCCATGGTCCCGAACATCCGCACGAGTTTGGGCAGTAGCGCGCCTCGGTCCCAGCCGAGAGCGTTCTGGTTGATGCAGTAGCCGGCGTTGTCGAATCCGGTTGTGGGATTACCGCAGAATTCGCCGGTGTTCGGGCCGGTGCTGTCCCATGACATCAACGACTGGACAGGGTGAAACGTGGCCCAGAATGTCTTCGGGTAAGCCTCTTGCCAGAAGTCCTCGATGTCCGCGATCGCATTGACCGCGAGCCGGTCCATCTGGCCGCTGTCGGTGCCGCGCACCGCCCTGTCGGCCGATGTGGGGTGTGGCCGCAGCCCGGAAGGGCCGTCGACGACCGGGAGCCCGGCGATTTGGTAGGCATTCCCGAGCTGCGAAACCGGGGTGCCGTCAACGGTATTGGCACACCCGGCCAGACCCAGGACACAGCAGGCCAGGATTGTCGTCGACGTGTGAAACCACCTGAGCGGGATCGACATGGCCGTCTCTCTGTAGTGGTTATCCCCGTGTAGGGGAACCTCCTCCAGCATAGGTCGCGTCGTGCTGGTTCCTCAGGCGTTGCAGGGCCGCGGTGACCACCGCCAAATCGTGAGTCGACCAGAACGGAGGCAGCGATGCCCGCAGAAACCCGCCGTAACCCGCCGTTGACATCCGTGAATCGAGCACCGCGACAACGCCTCTGTCGTGCGCGCTGCGCAGTAGGCGTCCGGTTCCTTGCGCCAGCAGCAGCGCTGCCTGGGTGCCCGCTACCGCCATGAACCCATTACCCCCGCGCGAGCTGATCGCTCGTTGCCGTGCCGCGCGCAGCGGATCGTCGGGGCGGGGGAACGGGATTCGGTCGATGAGGACCAGCGACAGCGAGGGCCCGGGTACGTCGACTCCCTGCCACAGCGAGAGGGTCCCGAACAGTGAGGTCTGCGGGTCTGCGCTGAATTGCTCGACGAGAATCGACGTCGCGTCATCGCCCTGACACAGCACCGGGGTCTCCAGCCTGCTGCGCATCACCTCCGACGCTTCCTTTGCGGCGCGCATCGAGGAGAACAGTCCCAGGGTGCGGCCTCCTGCCGCCCGCACGAGGGTTTCGATCTCGTCGAGTGTCGCCGCGCCGACACCGTCACGTCCGGGGGCAGGAAGGTGGCGTGCCAGGTAGAGGATGGCGGACTTCTCGTGCTGGAAGGGGGACCCGACATCGATGCCGTGCCAAGTGGCCTTGATCTCGGTGGGGGAGTCCGCGGCAGGCTCTCGGGCGGGCAGCCCCCACGAGGCGGCCATCGCATCGAATCTCCCGCCGAGGGCGAGCGTGGCCGAGGTGAGAACCACGGTGCGCTGTCCGAAGAGCCGGGTGCGCAGCAGCCCGGCGACCGAGAGCGGGGCAATCCGCAACACGGGGCGTATGGAACCCCGGTTGTCCTCATGATCCAGCCACACCACATTGGGCCGTGCGGTGATGTCCGGTTCGGCCCAACAGGCCAATGCCAGCGAAGCCGCGTCGACGATATCGTCGAGAGCGGCAACCGCTTCCGTGCGTGCGGAGGCCGTTGCCGGGTCGGTGGACTGGCCGGTGGGGATCTCGGTACGCGCCGCGGCGGCAGCATCGCGTAACGCGGTCAGGTAGGTCACGGTTTCCTCGTCCGCGCGGTCGATCGTGCCCGGCCTGCTGTCGTGGATCAGTGAGGAGAACGTCGCCGAACTCGCTTCGAAGCGGCTCGCCGTCTCGGGCGACACCAGGCGGCCGATGCGCCGGATGGTGACCGTGAGGCCGACCGCCGAGAGTTCTTGGGTGGCAACGCTTGTCACTCTGTCGACAAGGTCGTGAGCTTCATCGACGATCACCGCGTCGTGCTCGGGCAGGATGTTGATGTCGGCTATCGCGTCAATGGCGAGCAGGGCGTGATTGGTGACCACCACGTCGGACTGTCCGGCCTCGAGCCGGGCCAGCTCGGCGAAGCATTCTGTGCCGAATGGGCACCGGGTGGCTCCCAGGCATTCGCGTGCCGACACGCTGACCTGTGACCAGGAACGGTCGGGCACGCCGGGTTTGAGTTCATCTCTATCCCCGGTCTTGGTGCTCTCCGCCCAATCGTTGAGCCGCTGTACATCGCGGCCGAGCGCGCTCGCGGCGAAGGGTTCGAACAGGGTATCGGGCGCCTCCTGGTCGGATGCGGCACCGTTGTGCAACTTGTTGAGACACAGGTAATTTCCCCTGCCCTTGAGGATCGCGAACCGGGGCTTGCGGGCCAGCGAAGGCGTCAGCGCCTCAGCGAGGCGGGGGAGATCGCGGTCCACGAGTTGGCGTTGCAGCGCAATGGTGGCCGTCGATACCACCACCGGGGAGGATTGCTCGATGGCGTGCGCAAGTGCGGGCACCAGGTATGCCAAGGATTTACCGGTGCCGGTACCGGCCTGGACCACCAGATGCTCACCGCTGTGCAGGGAGTGCTCGACGGCGGTGGCCATGGTGAGCTGTCCGGCACGTTCAGTGCCGCCGAGGGCCGCGACGGCGGTGGCTAGCAGGCCTGTGGATGAGCCGCTCGCGGAAAGACCATGTGATGTTGTGGATGTGTCGCTCAATTTCTCCTTCAGCGGATCACCTCGACGCCGGCGCGCTGGAGCTCGTCCAGGGCGCGATTCACCGATTCCTCAGAGATGCCAACGGAATAGGCGGTAAGCACGCGAGTATGCAGTCCCTCGTGCGCCGCGTCGCGGGCGGTCGCGGCAACGCAGTAGTCGGTGGCGATGCCCACCACGTCGACGTCATTCAGTTCCCGGCTGTGCAGCCAGGCTGCCAGTGCGGTGCCGTCGGTGGCGACGCCCTCGAATCCCGAGTATGCCGCGCTGTACGCACCTTTGGAAAACACCTCGTCGACGGGGCCCATATCCAGATAGGGATGAAAGTCCGCGCCGGGTGTGCCGGCCCGGCAATGTGGTGGCCAGCTCGTCTGGAAGTCCGGATTCTCCGAAAAGTGGCCGCCGGGGTCGACGTGAAAGTCCCGGGTCGCCACCACCGCGTCATAGGCGCCCGAGCGGGTGAGGTGGTTCAGTGTCCGGGCCAGGGCGGCGCCGCCGGGCACGGACAGCGAGCCTCCCTCGCAGAAGTCGTTCTGCACGTCGACGACGATAAGCGCCCTGCCCATGGATCGACGGTACCCCGGCCGGCGCTCAGTTGAAGATTGCCGACACCTGACGGCCCATGCGCGATATGTAGTCGATCAGTTCGTCGCGGCTGATAGCCAGATCGCCCCGTAGATAATCGATGATGGCGCCCGAGGCAGCGCCCACGAGCGACACCGACAGGAACCGGCGGCGTCCGGGGTCATCGATATCGATGAGTGCCTTCTCGGCCAGTGAGGCGAAGGCGAGGGAGCCCGCGAACCCGGCGCTGCCCAGGGTGGGTTCGGTGAACGGGGCCACCATCAGGACCCGTCCGTAGACGGGGTTATCGACGGTTGCCCCGATGAAGGTCTCGACCGCGCGGGTCTCCAAATCGTCGCCTTCGGCCGCGAATTCGGTGACGACGCGCATCACCGATTCGAGCACGTCCTGGTACACGGCACGCACGAAGTCGTCCCGGTCGCCGAACTCCTCGTAGAAATTGCGTTCGGACACACCGGAGGATCGGCACACGGTGCGGATCGTCAGTGCCGGGCCATCGATGGCGCCGAGGGCGGCGATACCCGCGTCGAGCAATGCCCGTCGACGCGTCGCTCGACGCTCCTCGGGAGTGGTTCCCGCCCATTGCCTTCTGGCTGCCATATGACCTCCGGCCCGAATTATCCCACCAGGCGGGTGGCAATCGCAGGGTCCCCGTGGGAAAGGCCCAGCCCTTCCCACGGCAGGCTCAGCAGCCCGGCGTGCACGCGGTTCCGGGCTTCGGTGAGCGAGTGGTATGCCACAGGCTTGCCCCCGCGCACCAGTGCGGTGGTCAGTATCCGGTGTGGCTCGGGCACTGTCGGTTGACCGGCGTCGGCGCGGTACACGACTTCCTCGGTGATGGTCCCCGTTGGTTTGGCGATGCGCAGGGCGCACTTATGGCCACCGTGAGATTCCTTGTGGCTGCTGCGTTTAGCCACGGGAATGCCATCGATTTCGACGAGCTTGTAGACCATACCCGCGGTCGGTATTCCCGAGCCGGTCACCACCGAGGTGCCCACTCCGTAGATGTCGACGGGCTCGGCGCGCAGCGCCGCGATGGAGTATTCGTCGAGGTCCCCGGACACCACGATGCGGGTTCGGTGCGCGCCTAACGCGTCCAGTTGCGCCCGGACCTGCCTCGCCAGCATGCCCAGATCTCCGGAATCGATGCGTACCGCGCCGAGCGCGGTGCCTGCGACGGCGATGGCGTTCTCCACTCCGGCGGTGATGTCGTAGGTATCGACCAGCAGGGTGGTGCCGACGCCTAGCGCCTCTACCTGTGCCCGGAACGCCTCGCGTTCGGCCTCGCCGGGGCTCATGCCGTCCTTGGCGTGCAGCAGCGTGAAGGCGTGCGCAGCGGTCCCCCGGGCAGGCACACCGTAGCGGCGTTGTGCCTCCAGATTGGATGTCGATTCGAAGCCCGCGAGATAAGCCGCACGGGCGCAGGCCACCGCCGCGAGTTCGTGAGTGCGGCGCGATCCCATCTCTATGAGCGGTCGGTCTCCGGCCGCCGACACCATGCGGGCGGCGGCGGAGGCGACGGCGCTGTCGTGATTCAGGATCGACAGGATCAGGGTCTCCAGGATGACGCATTCGGCGAAGGAGCCACGCAGGGTGAGTACGGGGGACCCGGGGAAGTAGAGCTCGCCCTCGGGGTAGCCGTCGATATCGCCGCCGAATCTGTAGGCGGCCAGGTATTCGAGAGAATCTTCGTCCAGAAAAGTAGACACCGATTCTAATTCAGCAGGTCCGAAGCGAAATTCGGCGAGTGCCTCCAGCAACCGGCCCGTACCGGCCACCACCCCGTATCGGCGGCCGTCGGGGAGCCTTCTGGCGAATACCTCGAAGGTGGCGCGACGCCCCGCGGTGCCGTCGCGGAGTGCCGCGGCAAGCATGGTGAGCTCGTATTTGTCGGTGAGCAATGACGTGCAAGGGTGCGTCATGTGCGCCACGTTAGCGGGAGATCAGGCGGTGTGAGCGGGTGCTCGACGGCGTCGCGTGGTCGCGGGAAACTCCGAACTTCGTGCTGACAGACTCGGCAGTCCCGGTATTCTGGGGCCATGGGTGCGCCGGCGCGAGCCTTGCCAGGGACTACAGCGGAGAGGTCTGTCGAACATGTCGACGAGACTCAGTCGCCGTGGGTCACCATTGTCTGGGACGATCCGGTGAACCTGATGAACTATGTCGCCTACGTGTTCCAGCAGCTATTCGGCTACAGCGAGACCGAGGCCACCAACCTGATGTTGCAGGTCCATCATGAGGGCAAGGCCGTGGTGTCCTGCGGTGCTCGCGAGTCGATGGAGATCGACGTCAGCAAGTTGCACGCCGCGGGCCTGTGGGCCACCCTGCAGCAGGATCGATGAGTCACTGATCCGTGCGAAAGTGGAAGCGCGTCAACGCCTCCGATGGAATTCGGTTGCGTTCGGAGATGGAGCCGCACGAGGCGGCTCTGGTGCAATCCATGGTGACATCCATGCTTGCGATGCTGGACGAGCGCGAATCGTCGGCACCCAGTGATGAACTGGCCCAGCTGACGGGTATCCGCACCGGAAACACCGAGGCCCCCACCGATGTCACCCTGGGGCGGCTGCTACCGGACTTTCACCGGCCGGACCAGGACGGCACCAGCAGCATCGAAGCGGTCAGCGGACTCAACAGCGCCCTACGCAGCCTGTACGAGCCGGAGATCATCGACGCCAAACGCGAGGCCGGGCAACGGTTGTTGCGGACGCTTCCCGCGGACGGCGGGCGATTCGAACTGTCCGAAACGGACGCGCAGGCATGGTTGACCGCGCTCAATGATGTGCGGTTGGCGCTGGGCGCCATGCTGGGGATCGATAGCGAAGGGCCTCAGGAGCTGGCCGTCGACGACCCCATGGCCGGACATATGGACATCTACCATTGGCTGACCGTGATGCAGGAGCTGCTGGTGCTCGCGTTGATGGGTAAATCGGCGGTATGAGCCTGTTCTCTGGGGCGATCACCGATGTTCCGGGAATACTCGTGGGTCATCACCAGCGGGTGGACGCCGATGCGAGCCTCGGAGCAGGCTGGGCCACCGGCACCACCGTGGTGTTGGCGCCGCCGGGGACCACGGGCGCTGTCGACGTGCGTGGTGGGGCGCCGGGCACGCGTGAGTCGGATCTGCTCGACCCCGCCAATACGGTCGCGACCGTCGACGCCGTCGTGCTCACCGGGGGCAGTGCCTACGGGCTGGCCGCTGCCGACGGGGTGATGCGTTGGCTCGAGGAGCGCGGTCGGGGAGTGCCGCTGTCCGGAGGCACCGTGCCCATCGTCCCGGCTGCGGTCATCTTCGATCTGCCGGTGGGCGCCTGGAAGAACCGGCCGGACACTGAATTCGGTTACCGAGCGGCAGAACTCGCCGACGATGCGCCCGAATGGGGTGCGGTGGGTGCCGGTGCTGGCGCCAGGGCCGGAACGCTCAAGGGTGGCGTCGGTTCGGCCAGCGTGAATGTGGGCGACGGAATTGTCGTCGGTGCCCTTGTTGTTGCGAATCCTGTTGGGCTGGTGATTAATCCGGCCACTGGGCGGCCCTGGACCGCCGATATCCTGCCTGAGCTGAGCGCGCCGCCGGCTGCCGAGATCGAGAAGTTGCGGGACCTGCCCGATAAGTCGGTGTCCTTGAACACGACGATCGGGGTGGTGGCAACGAACGCCGCCCTGAGCAAGGCTCAGTGCCGCCGTGTCGCGATCGCGGCCCATGACGGGCTGGCCCGGGCCATCAGACCCGCGCATACCCCGATGGACGGGGACACGTTATACGTGCTGGCGACGGGAACGGGCGAGGGCGATGCCGATCCGCTCACCGCCGCGGTGGGTATCGCCGCCGCCGACTGTGTCGAGCGAGCCGTGGTGCGCGCGGTGGTGGGCGCCGCGAGCGTGGCCGGAATACCCGCATATCGTGACGTGTTGCCAGGAGCGTTTTCGTAATGGCCCCAGTGGCCCCAGAAGGCAGGAAGGACCGTTAGTGCTTCGTATTCGTGCCGACCTGGTCGATGCCATGGTCAAGCATGCCCGCGCCGACCACCCGGACGAGGCATGCGGGGTACTGGCGGGCCCGGAAGGCTCCGATCGCGCCGAGCGGCATGTCGCCATGATCAACGCTGAGCGATCGCCGACTTTTTATCGCTTTGATTCCGGTGAGCAGCTCCGGGTTTGGCGTGAGATGGACGACGCCGACGAGGTGCCGGTGGTTATCTATCACTCCCACACCGCCACCGAAGCGTACCCCAGCCGCACCGATATCAGCTTGGCTGCCGAGCCCGATGCCCATTACGTCTTGGTGTCCACCCGCGATCCCGAGCGGCATGAACTGCGCAGCTATCGGATCATCGACGGAGTGGTCACCGAAGAGGACATCACCATCGTCGAGCAGTACTAGAGAAAAGGATTGTCCACAATGTCGATTCAAGTATCGATTCCCACCATCCTGCGGGTCCACACCGGCGGTGAGAAGCGCGTGACCGCAACGGGTTCCACCCTGCAGGCGGTGATCGCCGACTTGGAGTCCAACTATTCGGGGATTTCCGAGCGACTCGTTGATGACGGTAAGCTGCACCGCTTCGTCAACATCTACGTCAACGACGAGGACGTGCGGTTCTCGGGTGGGCTGGACACCGAGATCGCCGATGGCGATTCGGTCACCATCCTGCCCGCCGTGGCCGGTGGCTAGCAGCGCATGACGCGATACGACTCGCTGCTGCAGGCGCTTGGGAACACGCCACTGGTCGGATTGCAGAGGCTGTCCCCACGGTGGGATTCAGGTGGTGACGGTTCTCCGCACGTGCGGTTGTGGGCCAAGCTGGAAGACCGCAATCCGACCGGATCCATCAAGGACAGGCCCGCGTTGCGCATGATCGAGCAGGCCGAACAGGACGGATTGCTGGAGCGGGGAGCCACGATTCTGGAGCCCACCAGTGGGAATACCGGCATTTCGATGGCGATGGCCGCGCAGCTCAAGGGTTACAAGATGATCTGCGTGATGCCCGAGAACACCTCCATCGAACGGCGCCAGCTCCTCGAACTCTACGGGGCCCAAATCATTTTCTCCCCGGCCGAGGGCGGCTCCAACACCGCCGTCGCGACAGCGAAAGAACTTGCCGCGCAAAATCCTTCGTGGGTGATGCTGTACCAGTACGGCAATCCGGCCAACGCCGATGCGCACTATCGTGGCACCGGTCCGGAGATTCTGGCCGATCTGCCGGAGATCACCCACTTCGTCGCCGGATTGGGCACCACCGGAACCCTGATGGGCACCGGAAGATACCTGCGCGAGAACGTGCCAGGAGTCCAGATCGTCGCCGCCGAACCGCGATACGGCGAGGGTGTTTACGCACTGCGCAACATCGATGAGGGATTCGTACCCGAGCTGTACGACCCCGAGGTGCTCACCACGCGCTTCTCCGTCGGGTCCTTCGACGCGGTGCGCCGCACGCGCGAACTGGTCCAGGTGGAGGGCATCTTCGCGGGCATCTCAACCGGCGCGATTCTGCATGCGGCGCTCGGCATGGCCGCCAAGGCGGTCAAAGCCGGGGAGCGCGCGGACATCGCGTTCGTGGTGGCCGATGCGGGCTGGAAGTATCTGTCGACCGGTGCCTACGCCGGTACCGTGGACGACGCAGAGGATGCACTGGAAGGGCAGCTGTGGGCGTGACGGGATATGGCGGTGGACCTGACTATCCAGGTTCTCCTTCCTCCCGTCGTGAGCGGTCGGGCCGTCCGCAATGGGTCACCGGCGGGGTCTTGGTGGCCTCGTTCGTTGCTCTCCTCTATGTCGTCGAGGGCATCGACTCGGTCACCGGTCACCGCCTCGACGAGAACGGCATCCGGCCCCTGGAGACCGATGGTCTTGACGGCATTCTCTTCGCACCGCTGCTGCACGCCAACTGGGGGCATCTGGTGGCCAACACGGTGCCCGCCTTGGTGTTGGGCTTCTTGGCTGCTGCCGCCGGGGTGGGCCGCTTTCTGTTGGCCACTGCCATCATTTGGCTGCTCGGCGGGGTCGGGACCTGGCTGATCGGCAATATCGGATTGCCATACGAGACGAACCACATCGGGGCCTCGGGCCTCATCTTCGGCTGGCTCACCTACGTGATCGTCAGAGGGTTCTTCAATCGCAGTGTGGGGCAGATCCTCATCGGTGCCGTCGTCCTCGTCCTCTACGGCGGCGTGCTGTGGGGCGTGCTGCCCGGACAGTTCGGGGTGTCCTGGCAGGGACACCTCAGTGGCGCCGTGGCCGGCGTGCTGGCGGCCTACTGGCTATCCGGCAGGGAACGTAAGGTACAGGCCGCACGTGGGCCAGGGGTGCCGCCGAGGCTCACGCCATGAGCGACGCACCCATCGGAATTTTCGATTCCGGCGTCGGTGGCTTGACGGTGGCACGCGCCATCATCGATCAGCTGCCCGACGAGGACATCCTGTATGTCGGCGATACCGGCAATGGGCCGTACGGTCCGCTGACCATTCCGGAGATCCGCACGCACGCACTGACCATCGGGGACGATCTGGTAGGCCGTGGGGTGAAGGCCCTGGTGATCGCCTGCAATACGGCATCGGCGGCGTGCCTGCGCGATGCCCGCGAACGGTATGCGCCGGTGCCCGTCATCGAGGTGGTGCTGCCCGCCGTGCGACGAGCCGTACACACCACGCACAACAACAAGATCGGTGTCATCGGCACCGAGGCGACCATCGCCTCGGGTGCGTACCAGGACGCATTCGCCGCCGCGCGCGACACCGAAATCACGGCGGTGGCATGTCCGCGATTCGTCGATTTTGTCGAGCGCGGCATTACCAGTGGGCGGCAGGTACTTCAGCTCGCTGAGGGCTATCTGGAGCCACTGCAACGAGCCCAGGTGGACACCGTGGTGTTGGGTTGTACCCATTATCCGTTGTTGTCCGGGTTGATCCAGCTGGCCATGGGCGAGGACGTCACGCTCGTGTCCAGTGCGGAGGAAACCGCTAAGGACCTGCTGCGGGTGCTGTCGGAGAAAGATCTGCTGCGGCCGCACCCCGAGCGCCCCGGCACCGCGTCTCCGAACCGCGTCTTCGAGGCAACCGGCGATCCGGAAGCGTTCCGCGCGCTGGCCGCCCGATTCCTCGGCCCGGCTGTGACAGCAGTGCAAACTCGGGCTAGCAGTGTTCCCGGTTACACCGAAATTACCCGTTCCAGTTAGACACCCCTGCGCCCCTGTGCAGAGACGCTTGCCAGGCGTGGCAAGCTAGGGCTGTGCGAGTCACCGTGCTCGGCTGCTCGGGCAGTGTCACCGGACCGGATTCACCGGCGTCTGGTTACCTCCTGACGGCACCGGATGCGCCACCGTTGGTCATCGACTTCGGTGGCGGTGTCTTGGGCTCTCTGCAACGTTTTGCCGACCCGGGATCGGTCTCGGTCCTGCTGTCGCACCTGCATGCCGATCACTGCCTGGACCTGCCCGGCCTGTTCGTGTGGCGCCGGTATCACCCGAATCCACCCAAGGGCAAGGCCATCATGTATGGGCCCGCCGACACACTGGTCCGGGTAGGCGCTGCCTCCGCCGAGATCGGGGGTGAGGTTGACGATTTCACCGACATTTTCGACGTCTTCCCGTGGGCCGATGGCGAGCCCGTCCAGTTCGGGTCGTTGACCGTCACACCGACTCGGGTGGCGCATCCGCCCGAGTCATACGGTCTGCGCATCGAGGATTCGTCGGGCACCGTTCTGGCCTACAGCGGCGATACCGGCATCTGCGACGCCGTGGTCGATCTGGCACGCGGTGCCGATGTGTTCCTGTGTGAGGCGTCATGGACGCACATGCCGGGGCACCGCCCGCCGGACCTGCACCTGTCGGGAACCGAGGCGGGACAGATCGCCACCCGGGCAGGCGTGAAGGAACTGTTGCTGACCCACATCCCGCCATGGACCTCGCGTGAGGATGTCATCGCAGAGGCCAAGTCGGCCTTCGACGGACCGGTACATGCCGTGGTCGCCGGGGAGAACATCGACCTGTAGCTCCGTCACTCACGCTCGGCACCGTCGCGGAGACGATAAGGTCGAAGGCGTGTCCAGACGAGAAGACGGCAGACAAGACGACGAATTGCGCCCCGTGACCATCACACGGGGATTCACTTCGCATCCAGCGGGTTCGGTACTGATCGAGTTCGGTCAAACGCGGGTGATGTGCACTGCCAGCGCCACCGAGGGGGTGCCACGCTGGCGCAAGGGTTCTGGACTTGGTTGGCTGACAGCCGAATACGCGATGCTGCCGGCTTCCACGCACACCCGTAGCGATCGGGAATCGGTCAAGGGGCGTGTCGGCGGCCGCACCCAGGAGATCAGCCGTCTGATCGGGCGCTCGCTGCGGGCCTGTATCGATTTGTCGGCGTTGGGGGAGAACACCATTGCCATCGACTGTGATGTGTTGCAGGCCGACGGTGGCACGCGCACGGCCGCGATCACCGGGGCCTATGTGGCCCTGGCCGATGCGGTGACCTACCTGGCCGCGCACGGCAAGCTGGCAGATGACGAACCGCTCTCGTGTGCGATTGCCGCCGTGAGCGTCGGCGTGGTGGATGGCCGGGTGCGCGTCGACCTTCCATATGAAGAGGATTCGCGTGCCGAGGTGGATATGAACGTGGTCGCCACCGATACCGGCACCCTGGTGGAGGTGCAAGGCACCGGTGAGGGCGCGACCTTTGCGCGGTCAACCCTGGACAAGCTGCTCGATGCCGCGGTGGGCGCCGCCGACCAGCTGTTCGTGCTGCAGAAAGAAGCGCTCGCGTTGCCGTACCCCGGGGTACTGCCCGACGCGCCGCAGAAGAAGGCATTCGGTTCGTAGTAGGCCGGGTTCCATGAAAATACTTGTTGCAAGCCGTAATCCGAAGAAGCTCGCGGAGCTGTCGCGAGTGCTCGAGTCGTCGGGCGTCTCCGGCGTCGAGCTGGTGTCCTTGACCGATGTGCCCGAATACGAGGAAGTGCCCGAAACGGGGGCGAGTTTCGAGGACAACGCACTGATCAAGGCGCGGGAGGGCGTCAAGCACACCGGATTAGCATGTGTGGCCGACGATTCCGGACTCGCCGTGGATGCGCTGAACTGGATGCCGGGGGTGCTGTCGGCTCGTTGGAGTGGACGACACGGCGATGACGCCGCCAACACCGCGCTACTGCTCGCACAGCTGTCCGATATCCCCGACGAGCGTCGTGGCGCGGCCTTCGTGTCCGCGTGCGCGCTGGTGACGCCCGAGGGCGAAGAGGTCGTCGTCGAGGGACGCTGGAAAGGGTCTATCGCGCGGATACCTGCGGGGCAGAACGGCTTTGGCTACGACCCGATCTTCGTGCCGCGCGGTGGCCTGCGAACCGCTGCCGAGTTGACGCCGGAAGAGAAGGACGCGGTGTCGCATCGAGGGCGGGCGCTGGCGGCACTGCTGCCGATGCTGCGCAACCTGGTGAATCTGGGCCGCACCGCGCCCTAGTTCATCGGTACCCCCGATCAGACACTTAGTGCGGCCCCTAGCAGGGGTTTTGGTGCACTAAGTGTCTGCTCCACGGGGTTGGCTAAGGCAACAGGATGATCTTTCCGCGGGCGTGGCCGGTCTGCCCGTATTCGTGGGCTTGGCGAGCGTCGCTGAGCGGATAGGTCCGGTCGACGGTGACCTTCAGCTCGCCGTTGCCCGCCAGCCGGATCAGCTCGGGACGCGCGGCAAGCCGGATTTCGGTGCCGGGGTCTGCGCCGGGTCCGCCGCCGAGTGCCTTGAAGCCATCGCTTGCGGCACGGCCGAATCCGGCGATGGTGGCGATGCGCCCCTTGTCTGCGACGAGGGCCAACGAGACATCGGCGGCCTCGTCGGTGCCGACGAGATCGAGTGCGGCGTCCACAGGCCCGATCGCGCTGACACGCTCTTGCAGTCCGGGACCGTATTCGACGGGAAGGGCGCCGTACCCGCGCAACTGATCGTGGCGTGCCGCACTGGCGGTGGCGACCACCGTGGCACCGCGGGCCTTCGCCAGCTGGGTGGCGAGCAGCCCCACGCCGCCTGCGGCGCCGTGGATGAGGACGGTATCGCCCTCGGTGACGTTGGTGGCTTCCAGGAGGTGGACAGCGGTCTGCCCGGTGAGTAGGAACCCGGCCGCCTCATTGAAGGACAGGCTCGCGGGCTTCTTGAATACCTGATCCGCGGCGGCGATGACTCGGGTGGCATAGCCACCGATCTGGCCTGCGGCGATGACGTCGTCTCCGGGCACCAAGCCGTCAACGCCCGCGCCGACGGCGGCGATGGTTCCCGAAATCTCGAGTCCGAGACGCATCGGGAGCTTGTCGGGGTCAGTGCCGAAGGCACCCGAGTACAGCTTCCAATCGATGGGATTAACGCCCGCGGCCTTGACGTTGATGAGCACCTGTCCCGGGCCCGGGCCGGGGGTCGTGATATCTCGAAACTCCAGGACATCTGCACCGCCATATGATGTCGCGACAATCGCTTGCGTCATGTTCATACACGTACGCAATGCCCGTGCTCATGTCAATATTCCTGACATGAGGGATTTTCTTCTGCTCGTGCGTGCAAGTCCTAGATACCGAACTGTTCCTTGACCTGCTTGGTGCGATAGTGCTCGACGATGAAGCCGAGCAGCGGGATGGTGCCCGCAAGTAGGGTGCCGATGGTGCGGGGCCAGGGCCAGCGGACCTTCACGGCCAGGTCGGTGGTGAAGATCAGGTACACGAAGTAGATCCATCCGTGCACGATCCCGATCCAGCTCGGCGGATGCGGTACCTGCTCAACATATTTGAGCCACATCTCCCAGCAGAGAGCGATCAGCCACACACCGGTGGTCCACGCCAGGATGCGGTATCGCCACAGCGCGCTGCGGATCTTCGCCACCGGGGTGGTGACTACTACCGTCGAATCGGGTGTGGTTTCGTTCTCGGTCACGGGGCAGGCTTCCTATCTTCTTCGGCGAGGGCGGCCAGATATGCGTTGTATTCGGTGAGCGTGCGATCTGCTGGGTCCGGTTTCGCGGCGGCCGGCCGCTCGGGCAGCAGACCTTCGGGGATCTCGGTGACCCGATCGGTAGGCGGCGGGGGCGGACCCTCGTCCTCGTACTGGACGAAGCGGCGATAGGCCCAGATCACGAAGGCCGCGAACAGCGGCCACTGCAGGGCGTAGCCGAGGTTCTGGCCGTCGCCGGTCACGGACTCGAAGCGCTGGAACTGCCAATAGGCCAATCCCAAGAACGCGACCACACTGACGCCGACCAGCACGATGAGTGCCGGTCTCCGACGCCGTGTAGTGGACATCTTCTGACGGTACCGTGCGAAGCCGGTACCGATGCCAACGCCCCTGGTCAGCGCTATGGCTCGAGGAACTCGTCACGGCGTGTGGTGAGGAGTCTGACACTCACCAGGTAACATCGAAGCCCTGCGGGCGTGGCGAAATTGGTAGGCGCGCGGGGTTTAGGTCCCCGTGTTCGAAAGAACGTGGGGGTTCGAGTCCCTCCGCCCGCACAACAGCAGGATGTTCATGCCGTCTTGCCGACCGGCGTCAGCGCGGCCCCTCGAGGCCTTACTTTTGTCGAAATCGACGTTCTGCCGACAACGTGCGAGTGAGCCTCTGCGAAACGTAGATCTCGGCGATCTCGGCGCCCGTCGCCGCCGCGCCTAGACTTGAAAACGTGGTGCGCAGTGACGGTTTGCTTGACATCGACGATTGCCTGAATGCCGACGGGAATATCGAGCTACCGCCCGGAACCACGCTGATATCCCTGATCGACCGGAACATCAGGAACGTCGGGGACATGGTCGCCTACCGCTATCTGGACTTCACCGCTTCGGAGGACGGGCATGCCATTGAACTCACCTGGTCGCAGCTCGGCATCCGTCTGAGCGCCGTCGCCGCGCAGCTGCAACGCCACGTCACGCGTGGCGAGCGGGTGGCCATTTTGGCGCCGCAGGGGCTCGACTACATCGTCGGCTTCTTCTCGGCGATCAAGGCCGGCGCCATCGCGGTGCCGCTGTTCGCTCCCGAGCTACCGGGTCACGCCGAGCGGCTGGATATCGCGCTGAGGGACTGCACGCCCACCGTGGTCCTGACGACGGCCGCCGTGCGCGACACTGTCGAAGAGTTTCTCGATGGGCGGCCGGAGGCGCCACTCGTGCTCGCCATCGACGAGATCCCCGACGAAGCAGGGGAGGGCTTCGAGTACGTGCACCTTGTCGATGACGACGTCTCACATCTGCAATACACTTCCGGTGCCACCCGGCCCCCAGTGGGCGTGGAAATCACCCACCGGGCGGTCGGCGTCAATCTGACCCAGATGATTCTGTCGATCAATCTGCTGGATCGAAACACGCACGGCTGCAGCTGGTTACCGCTTTACCACGATATGGGTCTGTCGATGATCGGCTTCCCAACCGTCTACGGCGGGCACTCCACCTTGATGTCACCCACCGCTTTCATCCGCCGCCCGCAGCGCTGGATCAAGGCACTCTCCGACGGCTGCACAGAAGGTCGGGTGATCACCGCGGCACCCAACTTCGCCTACGAGTACACCGCGCAACGCGGGGTCCCGAAGGACGGTGCGGGTATCGACCTGGGCAAGGCCGTGATGATCATCGGCTCCGAGCCGGTCAGCATCGACGCCATCCGTAACTTCGAAAAGGCTTTTGCCCCCTTCGGTTTACCGTCGACAGCGTTCAAGCCGTCCTACGGTATCGCCGAGGCGACACTGTTCATCGCCAACATCGCCCCGGACGCCGAGCCTTCCGTGGCATATCTCGATCGCACCCAGCTCGCCCGAGGTCGCGCGGTGCCGACAGATCCGGATACGCCCCATGTCAGCGTCCACGTTTCCTGCGGTCAGCTGGCACGCAGTCTGCACGGGGTGATCGTCGATCCC
Organism: Mycobacteroides abscessus ATCC 19977; assembly: GCF_000069185.1. Taxonomy (NCBI): domain Bacteria; kingdom Bacillati; phylum Actinomycetota; class Actinomycetes; order Mycobacteriales; family Mycobacteriaceae; genus Mycobacteroides; species Mycobacteroides abscessus. The sequence goes on from NC_010397.1 coordinate 1,499,854, forward strand.
GTCGGCACCGATGAGCTCCCAGACGGTCACGTCGGCGAAATATGGTTGCAAGGCAACAATATTGGGCGCGGATACTGGGGTCGCCCGGAGGACACCGAGAAGGTCTTTCATGCACGGCTTGGCGCAAGACAACCGAAAGGCCATGCGGGCGAGGCCGATATCGAGGGCGACTGGCTGCGCACGGGCGACATGGGCTTCTATCTCGACGGTGAGTTGTACGTCACCGGCCGCCTCGCCGACCACATCGAGGTCGACGGCAGCAGCCACTATCCGCAGGACATCGAGGCCAGCGTGGCAGCCGCCTCGCCTATCGTGCGGCGCGGTTATGTGACCGCGTTCACGGTGCCCGGGGGCGGACTGGTCATCGTCGCCGAGCGCGCCTCACGCACGGCCAAGGCCGACCCGCAGGAGGCCATCGATGCGATCAGCGCCGCGGTCGATGCGGAATATGGGTTGAAGCCCGCCGACGTGCTGCTTCTGTCGGCGGGGGCGATCCCGCGCACTACCAGTGGAAAGCTGGCACGGCGGGCCTGTCGCCGCCACTACCTGGAGGGCACGCTGGGCGTCCACTGAGATCCCAGCTAACTCATTTGCCTCATTTGTCCCACGTCAGCGAGCCCATTCGCCACACTCCCGTCGGCCCGGTAGGTTTTCCGGGCCAGTGGCTACGACGGCTGCGCGGCCCGGGGGACAAGCCGCTAGCAATGTGATGGAGGTGTGCGATGAATGATCTGACAGTCGAAGAGCTGTTCGCGCACAACGATGACGTGCAGAAATCCCGTGCGGTCCGCCTGTTGGCCGCCAAGAATCTGGCCCCCTACATCACGCTCATGGAACGCCACCTGGACCGCAGCGCCAAAGTCTCCGAACCTCAGCTGGTGGCCAAGCTGGACCGGGACCTGAGCGCCGTCGGGCTGGGAGAACAGTCCGGGCTGGCCCTCATCAAGAGCTGGGCGAGCGACGGGTGGCTGCACCGAGCGTCGGACGGCACCGGCCCCGATGCCGAGAACGTCTGCTCGCTGACCGAGGACGCGCGCAGCGCGCTGGCCTTTGTGCGCCGCCTGCGCCGTGCTGACACGGTGGCCACGGGCGGGTCCATTGCCGGTATCGCGGCAGGCCTCAAACGGGTGGCCACCCAGCTGGACGGCGACCCGTCACGCCTGCGCGCCGACATCGAAGCCCAGATCGCAGAACTGCAGACCCAGCTGCATGCCATCGACGACGGATATCGTCCGGAACCGGATATCGTCGATCTTGAGGACGAGACCCGGGCCATCGCATACCAGATGGAACAAGTGATCACCGACATCGTCCGCTACGGCAGCATGCAGAACGAGATCACCGCCGGACTCATCGACGCCGCCGAGGACTCCGACTCCGGCTTCCGCGACCGCGCCCGCAGAATGTTCGCGGACTACGACGCCCTCTTCGATTCCCGCGAGCGTGCCTCTTATTCGGCCTTCACGCGGACCATCCAAGATCCGGATCAGCGAGCCGCGCTACGGAGTGATATTGCCTGTGTCGCAGAGGGTTTGCCTGATCTCGACCCCGGGCTGCGTGAGGTCATGAGGAACTTCTTCAAGCTCGTGTCTCAGCAGATCGCGGAGGTCTCCCGCATCGAACAGCGCTGCGCACAGCGCATCCGGCGGTTCTTCGCCGCCGGCACCACGGAGCAGGCTCGTGGCCGTGCGCGACAGCTCAATGACGCGCTGGCGGCCGGGCACGCTCTACTCAAGATGTCGACGGCGGACTCTCCGATCGACGCCGAGCTACCGATCGGGCGTTCCGCCGCAGCGGCGATCGGCGCGCTGTCTTTCACCATCAAGGACACCGCGCCGCCGGTGCTCGCACAGGACGCCCCGTCGGGGCCGCTGGATTTGAGCGGGTTCTCGGCGCTGGCCACCCAGGTGGATATGGCCGCATTGGCCGATACGGTCAACAGTGCTATTGCCAGTGGCCCAGTTTCCTTGCCCGACATGATCTCTCATGTCGAGGCCCCCTACCTAGGTGATGTGATCGTGTTGTGGTCGCTGGCCCTCAAGCAGGACAACACTGCCGACCGCGAATCGGTAAAGGTGAAGTTCCGGTCCCTCGACGGACAGGACCGGGTGATGGAGGTACCTCAGTTGATGTTCCGTGAACCGGTGCTGGCCACCCTCGAAGAGGAGGGATCGACACTGTGACGACACAGGCTTCAGGGACCGCCCTGGGGAACATCAATTTTGACGACCTGCCGGGTGTCGAACCCGATGCCTCGGCACCGCGAATGGCCAAGGGGCCGCGATTCGACGGCGACACCAGTGAGCTTCCGGACAAGGCCTGCTGGGCGCTGCAGAACTTGGTGGCCCGGCGCTACCTGAGTAAGGACGGTCAGCCCGAACTGTGGGCGTCGATGATCGAGCATCGCAAGGTGCTGGCCGCGCGCCTGTCCGAATTGGACCTGCGGCTGCGGGTGTTCGACGATCTCGAGGTTGCCTACGCCGAACCAGCTCCGTTGGAGAACCCCAGCGTGTACGGCGCCAGGGTGTTGCGCCGGGAACCGTTGGGCACCTACGCGTCGATCGTGGCACTGCACCTGGCCAAGATCGCCAGGACCGCGCACGACGAACATGTATTGGTCAGCCGCGACGATATTCACGAACTTTTCGCCAACGTCTCCCACGACATCGACCGCGACGAGGCGATGCTGCGTGATCGCGTTGACGAGGCGATCAAGCGGCTGTCCAAGGCTGAGATTCTGCAGCGCACCCGCGATGACGAGCACAGCTACACCATCAGCCCAGTCATCAACGCGCTGATGTCGGCGCAGATGATCGAGGCACTGCAGCGTCAGTACGAGCAGTTGCAGCGCGGCGGTGCCGCCCCCGAAGACGCCGACGGCGCAGACCCCACCGACGAAGAAGATGGCGAGACCGATGACGACGAGTGATGCAGCGACACAACAGTTCTGGTTGTCCCGGCTGCAGGTCATCAACTGGGGCGTCTTCGACGGCTATCACAGCATCGAGTTCAGCCGTCGCGGTACGCTGATCACCGGCTCCTCCGGTAGCGGTAAATCATCTCTACTGGATGCGATCTCGCTGGCATTCTTGTCTTCGAACCGCCGTAACTTCAACGCTTCGAGCGACACCACCGCCGCAGGTTCCAGCATGGGCAAGCGTACCGTCGACAAGTATGTGCGGGGCTTGTGGGGAGAGCTGAAAAACCCGGGGGAGCGCCCCAAGCAGATGTTCCTGCGCGGCAAGGGTGGGGCCTGGTCGGCTATCGCCGTCACCTACTCCGGCACCGACGGTCGGGTGATCACCGGCCTGGTACTCAAGTGGCTTGCCCCGGGCTCGGACTCGGACTCGTCCAGCCGCTACTACCTGATCGACGCGGACGCCGACATCCGCGATCTCTGCAATGCATGGGCCAGCAAGGGATACGCCGGCTCGGTATTCGAGGGCGCGGGTTGGCGCGGCCACAAGAGCGAACGCTGGTACCTGGAACAGCTATACGCCGCCGTCGGTATTCAGGGTTCCTCTGCCGCGCAGCAGCTGCTGGGCAAGGCCAAGTCGCTCAAGAGTGTCGGCGGCCTGGAGCAGTTCGTACGCGAGTACATGCTCGATGAACCGGAGTCGATGGCAGCGATATCCGAAGCGCTAGGGCAGATCACACCATTGGTCGACGCCCGTGCCGCCTTGGCGATCGCGCAGCGCCAGCGGCAGACGCTGGGCGATATCGAACAGATCCAACAGACGTACGCCAGCGATGCGGCGCAGTTGGCCACCGTGGACGTCGTGGACCATCACACCGTGCGCGACTACGTGGATCAGCAGCGCCTGGCGCTGGCGGGCCCGGAGATCGATCTGCTGGATACCGAGATCACCCGGCTGGGCGGTGAGTGTGACGAAATCCAGTCGCGCCAGGACATTCTCACGGGAGAGCGGGACAAATTGCTCGGCCGGATCGCCGCTGCCGACAGCAATCTGGCACCACTCAAAAGCGAGCTGGCTCATGCTCGTGCCCGCGCAGAAGAGGTGTCGCGCCGGCGTACGGCCTACGACAGTGCATTGTGGGACCTGGGTCATGAAGACGATATCGAATCTGCCGAGGAATTCGAGGCCATGCGGGTGGAGAGCCTGCGGGCAGTCACCCGGATCAACGCTGAGCTCGAAGCCGGCCACGATGCATATGTCATGGCCGCGGGTGCGCTCTCGACGGCACGTGACCAGCTGCGTGCCGCATCCGCCGAATTCAAGCGGGTCGAGCACCTGGGTACCCCGGTGCCACCGGATGAGGACCGCATGCGCGGGGAGATCGCGGCGGCGCTTGGGCTTACCGCCAAGGACCTGCCCTACGTGTGCGAACTGATGGATTTGCGCCCAGGGCAGGAACGGTGGCGCAAATCTGTGGAGAAGGTGTTGCGCTCCACCGGGCTCTGCCTGCTGGTGCCCGATCAGCACCACCGTCAGGTGCTGCGTTACGTCAACGAGAACCCGATGCGTGGCTACCTGCAGATGGAGCGGGTGATTCCCTCCGGTACCCCGCGGCGCGCCGAGCCGGGCACGCTCGCCGACTGTTTGCGCCTGACCAACCCCAACCACGAATGCGCCAGTGCCGCCATGAATCTGGTGGCCGGTGTCGGCGACTACGTGTTGGTCGACAGCCCCGACGAATTCAGCAAGCACCGCCGGGCGGTCACAGATCAGGGACTCCGCAAGGACGGTGACCGGCGCGCGGTCAAGGACGATCGGCGTGAATTGCGGGCCTCCCAGTACATCTATCAGGGCAACGCCGGTGACAAGCGCGCCGCGCTTTCCGACGATGTGGTCGAAGCGCAGCAGGCGGTGAGTGATGCCGAAAAGTTCATCGGCGAAATGGACACCAAGCGCGAAGAGCTGCGTTCGGAGGTGGTGCGGTGGTCCAAGCTGCACAGCCAGTACGAGTATTGGAGCCAGATTGATACGGACTCGGCCGAAGCTGCCGTGGCGCGTCTGCAGGACCAGTACGACGCGATGCTGGAAGCCAACCCCGACCTGACCGGATTGCAGCAGCAGGCCGACTCCTACCTCGACGAGATCAAGAGGCTCTCCGAACGCATCGGAGCATTGCGCAAGCAAGAATCCGAGCATGATTCGCGCCGGACCCGGCTGCTGGATCTGCTGGACAACCTGAGCCCGCGTGAGGTGGGCGGGCACACCCGATCGGGAATCGAGGCCTACGTGCCCCAACTCTCGTCCAGCCTGGATGTGTTGGAACCCGATGCCTACCGACTGGAGCTGTGGCGGCAGATCGAGAAGGATCAGTCGGTGCTGCGTGAGAGCGTCACCCGCTCACGTAACGAGCTGAACCGGATTCTCAACGCGTACGACCGGGACTTCCCCGACTCTATCCCCAACGACAGTGAGAACTTCGACGAGAAGATCCACGACTATGTCGCGCTCTGCCGCCGGATCGATGAACGCGACCTGCCCGCTGCCTACGAACGGATGCTGCGGCTGATCACCGAGCAGGCGCCCACTGCCGTGTTGCGGCTGCACCAGCTCGCCGAGGAGGAGGCACACCGCATCACCGACCAGATCGACCGTGTCAATAGCGGTTTGGGTTCGGTCGAGTTCAACCGGGGTACCCGGCTGACCCTACGTGCCGAGCCGAAGGCGCTCGAAGCGGTCGGCGAGCTCAACGAGCGTGCCCGGCGGATATCCGGGCGTGCCGTCGCCGTTTCGATGGGGGACGAGAAGGCCATCCACGATCAGTACCAGGACATCCTGCAACTGCGTAACCTGTTGGCCGCTGAGACACCTGAGGCGCGCCAGTGGACGCGCGACGCGTTGGATGTGCGTAACCGCTTCGTGTTGTACTGCGAGGAGCGCGATGCCAGGACCGGCGAACCGATCCGTACCTACAGCAACGCGGGTGCGAATTCCGGTGGAGAACAAGAGAAGTTGATGGCGTTCTGCCTCGCCGGCGCGCTGAGCTTCAACCTGGCTAACCCGGAGACGGGGGACAACCGGCCGGTCTTCGCGCAGCTTATGCTCGACGAGGCGTTCTCGAAATCGGATCCGCAGTTCGCCCAGCAGGCGCTGTCCGCGTTCCGTAAGTTCGGATTCCAGCTGGTGATCGTGGCCACCGTGCAGAACACCACCACCATCCAGCCCTATATCGACAGCGTGGTGATGGTGTCCAAGCCGGACGGCCCGGGGGTGCGTCCGGTTGCTTCGACGCGCACTGTGCCGATCGGTGAGCTCGGTGACGTACGCAAGGCCGTGAGCGCCCGCTAGCGGCCCACGAACTCGGCGGTGGTGCGAGACAGAAATGCCTGCACGCCCAGCGTGGCGTCCTCACTGGTGAACAGTTCACGCACGGTGGGCACCAGCTGCTCCTCGGCAGCCGCATCGCCCTCGCGCACAGCCAATCTGGCATTGCGTAGGGTCGCCTGCACGCCCAGCGGTGCCTGACGCGCGATCGTCTGGGCGATGGCAATCGCCGTGTCGACGTGCTCGCCGACCGGCACAATCTCCTGCACGATGCCGATCCGATGAGCCTCGACCGCGTCGAAGGTGTCTGCGGTCAGCATCCACCGCATCGCGTTGCCCCAACCGGCTGTGCGGGGGAAGCGAATGGTGGCGCCGCCGAACGGGTAGATGCCACGGTTGACTTCGAGCTGAGCGAATGTCGCGGTCTCATCGGCGATCACGATATCTGCGGCCAGTGCCAGTTCGATGCCCAGTGTGAGCACCTTGCCGTGTACGGCGACGAGCAGCGGCTTGGAAAGCTGCCTTCCGTCGACCTGCCACGGGTTGATTCCGCCCTCGGGCGTCAGCGATGCGCCGCCTTGAATCTCGGCGGCCACGCTGGCCAGGTCAAGGCCGGCGGTGAACAACGGGCCCTCGCCGTACAGCACCGCGGCACGCAGGTCGGTGTCGGTCTCGTACTCGCCGAGCGCCAGCGCCAGTTCTTCGAGCATGGTCTTGTCGAAGGCATTGCGCTTGGCGGGCCGGTTCAGACCGATGACCAGGACATATCCATCGCGGCGAATGCGCAGGGTTTCGTAGTCGGACATTGACTTCTCCGGATCGGTGGCGGATTATGTAGAGCATCATACATAGACCGGAACTCCTCGGGAAGGACGACGATTGAGCACCCCGCGCGAACGAATGGTTGCCTCGGCAGCCCTGTTGATCCGCGAGCGAGGAGCTCACGCCACGGCCATCTCCGATGTTCTCGAGCACAGCGGTGCGCCGCGTGGCTCCGCATATCACTACTTTCCGGGCGGGCGGACCCAACTGCTGAGTGAGGCAGTGGATCTGGCGGGCGAATACATCGCCGGGATGATCGATGCCAAACCCTCGGCGGTAGACGCGCTGGATATTCTCGTCGCGTCCTATCGAAAACAACTCGTGCGGAGCGACTTCCGGGCGGGGTGTCCGGTGGTGGCAGTCGCGGTCGAGGCCGGCGATCCGGAGAGCCCAGCCAGTAGTCAGAAGCTGATCGAACACTCGGCGGCCGTCTTCCGGCGTTGGATCGACCTCATCGCCGACAAGCTGGTCGCCGTCGGGGTTGTCCGTACGCGGGCCGACGAGCTGGCGATCCTGATGACGACCTCTCTGGAAGGCGCAATCATTATCGCGCGATCGACTCGCGACATCACGCCAATCGACGTGGTGCACAGGCAGTTACGCACTCTCATTGAGGAGGCCGGACAATGACCGCCGAATGGTTGCCCACCGCATGCATCTTGTGTGAATGTAACTGCGGCATCGTGGTGCAGACGGAGGGGCGCACCCTCGCGAAGATCCGCGGTGACAAGGATCATCCGGGTACCAAAGGGTATACCTGCAATAAGGCGTTGCGGCTGAATCACTATCAGAACAATGCGAACCGGCTGACATCGCCCATGCGTCGCCGTCCCGATGGCACCTATGAGGAAATCGATTGGGATACGGCGATCGTGGAGATCGCCGAGGGATTCAAACACATCCGCGACAGCTACGGCGGCGACAAGATCTTCTACTACGGCGGTGGTGGGCAAGGTAACCATCTGGGTGGTGCCTACAGCGGCGCATTCCTCAAAGCCATTGGGTCCAAGTACCGTTCCAATGCGCTAGCCCAGGAGAAGACGGGTGAGGCCTGGATCGACAAGAATCTGTACGGCGGACACACTCGCGGCGAATTCGAGTATGCGGAGGTGTCCGTCTTCGTCGGGAAGAACCCGTGGATGTCGCAGAGCTTTCCGCGGGCTCGTGTGGTGCTCAATGAGATTGCCAAGGATCCGCAGCGCTCGATGATCGTCATCGATCCGGTTAACACCGATACCGCCAAGATGGCGGACTTTCATCTACGCGTACGCCCCGGTACAGATGCCTGGTGCCTCGCCGCGCTGGCGGCGGTGCTGGTGCAGGAGAATCTCTGTGACGAAGCATTCCTCGCCGAACACGTCACCGGAACCGAAGAGGTTCGGGATGTGCTGCGCACGGTGCCGATCGCGGACTACGCACGGCGCTGCGGGGTGGACGAGGACCTCATTCGGCGGGCGGCCCGCCGGGTTGCGGCGGCCGAGAGCGTGGCCGTCTTCGAAGACCTGGGCATCCAGCAGGCCCCCAACAGTACGCTGAGCTCATATCTGAACAAGATGCTCTGGATCCTCACCGGGAACTTCGCAAAACGCGGTGGGCAGCATCTGCATTCGTGGATGGCGCCGCTCATGGGTGGCTTCTTCGGTTACACCCCGGTGACCGGGGCCCGCATCATCGGTGGCTTGGTGCCCTCCAATGTCATCCCGGAAGAGATCCTCACCGATCACCCGGATCGTTTCCGCGCGATGATCGTCGAGAGTAGCAATCCCGCACATTCCCTTGCGGATTCGGCGCGGTGCAAGGAGGCCTTCGCTGCCCTGGAACTCTTGGTGGTCGTGGATGTGGCGATGACCGAGACCGCGCGGCTCGCACACTACGTGCTGCCCGCCGCCACACAGTTCGAGAAGGTAGAGGCCACCTTCTTCAATCTGGAATTCCCGCACAACACCTTTCAACTGCGACACCCACTATTCGAACCCGAGTCAGGAACCCTGCCCGAACCCGAGATCTGGGCGCGGCTGGTGCGGGCGCTGGGAGTGGTTGACGACGCGGATCTGCAGCCATTACGTGAGGCCGCCGCGCAGGGGCGGGAAGCATACTTGCAGGCATTTTTCGCAGTACTGGCCAATCCGGTACTCGGTGCATTGGCTCCGTACGTCCTCTACGAGACCTTGGGCCCCACACTGCCGAGGGGATTGGAAGGCGCTGCAGCTCTCTGGGGCCTGGCGCAGAAGGCGATGATGACCTACCCGCAGGCGGTGGCTCGGGCCGGTCACCCCGACGGCAACGCCTTGTTCGACGCGATCCTGAACAGCCCATCCGGCGTGACCTTTACCGTCCACGACTATGAGGACGACTTCGCCCTCATCACGCACGCGGACCGCAAGATCGCTCTCGCTATTCCCGAAATGCTTGATGAGATAAAGGGGCTGGTGTCGCGTCCGGCACAGCTGACAACGCCGGAATTTCCGATCGTGCTGTCGGCCGGCGAGCGCAGGGCATACACCGCCAACGACATCCTGCGTGACCCGTCCTGGCGCAAGCGTGATCAGCAGGGAGCTCTGCGGATCAGTCCGCAGGATGCACAACAGCTCGGTGTCGCTGACGGTGAAAGGGTTCGGATCGCGACAGCGGCCGGTGCCGCCGAGGCCACGGTCGAGATCAGCGACATGATGCAGCCCGGTCACGCCTCGCTGCCCAATGGTTTCGGCCTCGACTACACCGACGAGTCCGGGGAAACACATATACCCGGGGTGGCGCCGAATGCTCTCACCTCGTCGGCTTGGCGTGACGAGTACGCCGGAACGCCATGGCACAAGCATGTCCCCGCGCGTTTGGAGACGCTGACCGCCGCCATCTAGACAACACGGGCGAGATACTCGAGGACTGTGCGCCCGGATTCGGTCATGACACCGATGTACCCGTCCGGGCGTACCAGCACCAGTGTCGTTGCCGTAACGTCGTAGTCCGGCGATGGCGTCATCTGTTGAATGCACACGTCGGCGATGACGGGAGCCTGGGCGCCGAACGTCAACAGCGTGAAATGCGTGCCACGTAGCACATCAAACAGGCGTACCCCGTTGTCTAGCAAGGCGTCAGGTGCCCGGTCACCGGCTCGGAGATTTCCTTGAAACACGCGATCGTCGACGGCCAACGAGCATCCACGATATGTGATGTCCATCTGATGTAACTGAGGCGCAGGTCCTTTCGCAGGCGCGAAGTTGCGATGGTGCAGGTCGGTGCTCAGTCCCAGCACGGATGCGGCCACCGGCATCCGTTCTTCCTCATAGGTGTCTAGCAATTTCTCGGGGGCGCCGTAGATGACGGCTGCCAGCTTCCATCCCAGGTTGTAGGCGTCTTGCACACTCGTGTTCAGGCCCTGGCCGCCCGCCGAGGAATGCACGTGCGCCGCATCACCGGCCAGGATCACTCGTCCCACCCGAAATCTGTCCACCATGCGCGCATTCACGCGGTAGAGGGAAATCCATCGCAGATCCCGCAACACAATGTCGTCCCGGCCGGAGCGATCGACGACCAGTTTCTGAACCGCGTCCAGTGTCAGCGCGGGAACATCCTCGGTAGCCATGTTCGCGACAAATTGATAGTGCTCACTGCCCGGTAGATTCCAGAGCGAAAAGCGTTCCGACACTTGACCATCCCGTGTCAGCACATGGCAGAAGGATCCCTCCAAGCCATCGGCCCGCACATCGCCGATCAGCGTTCGTTCCCTCTCGAACGTCTCCCCGGCAAACCCCACGCCGAGCATCTTGCGTACTGTGCTGCGCCCACCGTCGGCACCGACGAGGTATGAGGCGTGGAGCAATTCGGGCGCGCCACCCTGGGACACCATCACGCTGACCGCATCCGATCTCTGCGTGAAACCGACTACCTCACAGTTGAATTCCACATCGCCTCCGAACTGACGCAGCCTGTCCAACAGGATCTCGTCGGTACGCCATTGCGGCACCAACCAAAAACCTGGGTATGGGATGCCTGGGCCCGAGGGGATGTCGGTCCCGAGCATCTCCACAAGGCTGCGCTCGGCGACGACCTCATGGCCCGCGTAGATGCGGAAGGGCGGCATGGCCATGCCCCCGCTGTTGATCGCAGGCGCGATACCGAGATCGTCGAACACCTCCTGGGTGCGCGGGGACAGGCCCTTGCCGCGAGAACCGGGGAACAGATCGGGAGCCTTGTCCAGCACCCGGCATGCGATGCCGCGCCGCGTCAATTCGCACGCCAGCGTCAGGCCCGTGGGGCCGGCCCCGGCGATCACCACTGTCATCGGGCCCCGGGTCGGATAAGGACGAGCAAGACGTCATCGACGAGCCGGCCGATGAACGCGTCGTCAAGGGGGCCGCCCAGGGTCAGGCGATGGGTAAGCATTGCTTCGGCGACATCGTGAATGAGCTGACGATCAACATCGACGCCCGCCTCGCCCCGGCCGACCGCGCGCGACAGCGGAGCGTCGAAGGGAGACAGACCTGGGTCGGCGAGATGGCGACGGATCGCGTCGGAGAGTGTCTCGTCGTGCTCCATCGCGCGTATCAGGTCTGGGTAGAGGGTTGGCGGTAGCGCCTGCGCCTTGCGGCGCAGCATGCCCATTGTGGCGATGAGGTCTGTGCGTAATCCGCCGGTGTCGAAGACCTCGTCGTTGAAGCTCGCATCATGAGCGTCCAGTGCGGCCTTGATCAGTTCGGCCTTGTTGCTCCATCTGCGGTAGATCGTAGTTTTGCTGGCATGGGCCAGTGCCGCAACCGAATCCATGGAGAAGCGGTCGTATCCATCGCGTATCAGTACCTGCAATGCGACCGCGAGGAGCGCGGCGCTACGTGTCTCTCCGCGGGCAACCATGACATAAGTGTACGCATACCGTACACTTATGTCACTCCTTCAGTACCGCCTCGAAGGCCACACGGTCTCCGCGGAACAGGGAGCGCACCCGTTCAATCGGGCGCCCATCGGTGTCGAGGGTGCGCCGGTTCATGAGGAGCATGGGCATGGCGATCGAGGTGTCCAGCAGCGATGCCTCGCGGGGTGAGGCGAGTACTGTTTCGATGCGTTCGACGGCACTGCCGAACTGAACTCCTAGCGCGCGAATCGCCGCGTACAGCGAGGTACTGGGGTCAAAGGTGTTGCGCAACTCGGCAAAGCGTGCTTTGGCCAGGTATGTGCTCTCCAGCCCAAGCTTGGCGCCATCGGCGAGCAAGACGCGCTCCAGGTGGATCACCGTCGACCCGCCGCGGATTCCGAGGTCCCGGCACAGGTCGGCGTCGCCGGTGATGTTCTCCCAGGTGACCAGTAACCGCCCCGGTGTTCGCCCCTGGCTTTGCGCCCCCTCGGTATAGGAGCGTAAAGACAGCGGCTGCAATAGTTTTGGTGCCGCCACCACCGTTCCGCGCCCACGCCGTTCGATACGTCCCTCCACCAGTAGCTCATGCAGTGCCTGGCGCACGGTTTCTCGCGACACCGCGAATCGTTCGGCCAGGTCGCGCTCGGGCGGCACGGGGTCTCCCTCGTTGAGTGCCGAGAGAATGTGTTCCAGTTCGGTGCGTACCTGGTAATGCTTGGGCAGTCGCACATCGGCTGTCATGGCGCCACCACCTTTCGGGCCGTCCCGAGGCTGCCCGGAATGGAACCGGCGGCTTCCTTGTCGCGCACGGTGCGCAGTGACTTCGGAACGGCCTCGAGTTCTTCGATCGCTCGCACGGGGTAGAGCGTACGCCAGATTGGTCTATACCAATTGTTCATGTGGTGTTCGAGCGCGTGTCTCTCATTGGTCTAGACCAATGAGAGACGCTGGCGGCATGCGAGTGATAGTGGTTGGCGGCGGCATTCTCGGCACAGCGCACGCGTGGGCCGCGGTCGAACGCGGACACGAAGTAGTGCACCTGGAACGCGAGGTGGAAGCACGCGGAGCGACCGTTCGGAACTTTGGGTTGGTGTGGGTGTCGGGCAGGTCGGCTCTGGAGCTCAAGATTGCTCAGCGCTCGCGAGATCTGTGGCAGGGGATCGCGAAATTGGTACCGGGCATCGGTTTTCGGCAGATGGGCTCGTTCACGCTGCTGCGCACCCATGAGGAGGTGGCGGTGGCCGAGGAAGTGATGGCGCGGTCCGATGCGGATGAGCGCGGGTTCGCTCTGCTCGAACCTGGGGCCGTCCAGCGCCAGAATCCGGCGTTACGTGGCAAGTTTCTTGCCGGGTTGCACTGTGCGCGTGATGCCGCAGTCGAGTCGCGGGTGGCCCTGCCCGCCATGCGGCTGCACTTGAAGACGAACGGTTGCTACTCATTTGTAGCAGGACGAGAGGTGCGCGCAATCGATACCTCGTCCGCGGGTGTTTCGGTGCGTACCGATGACGGTGAGACGTATCGCGGTGAAGCCGTTGTGATGTGCGCTGGGGCGGCACACGGCGGGTTGGCGCGAGAGCTCTTGGGTGACTTCCCGGTTCGGCGGGTCCGGCTGCAAATGATGCAGACCGCCGCACTGGGCGAGGAACTGACCACGGCCATCGCGGATGGGGATAGTCTGCGCTATTACCCGGCATTCGCCGGTCCGGCACTCGACGCGCTCAATGCCACGCAACTGCAAGAACCTACGGCCGCCGAACACAAGATGCAGTTGCTGTGTGTGCAACGACTACACGGCGGACTGACGATCGGTGACACCCATGAGTACGCCGAGCCATTTGCGTTTGACGTTGATGAGGCGCCCTACCGTCATCTCATCACCACGGCCGAAGAGTTGTTGGGACGCAAGCTTCCTCCTGTGGTGCGTCGCTGGGCGGGCGTCTATTCCCAGTGCACAGATCCCGACCAGATCGTCTACCGGCGTCAGGCGGCACCTGCGGTCTGGGTGGTGACGGGGCCCGGGGGGCGTGGGATGACGCTTGGCCCCGCAATCGGTGCGGATACCGCTGACCTGATGAATCTCTGACCAGGACGAATGGACGGAAGGAAAAATCGTGTCCGACATCCCTATCCGGCTCGCCGTGCTCGATATGGCAGGCACCACGGTCGCTGACGGCGGATTGGTGCTGCAGGCATTCGAAACGGCCGCTACCGCAGGTGGTATCGAACAGGACGGGCCCGAACGGGAACGCGCCCGTCAGTACGTCATCGAGACCATGGGGCAATCCAAGATCGCGGTGTTTCGGTATCTGCTCGGCGACGAAGACAAGGCGCAGCACGCGAACCGAACTTTTGAGGATGCCTATGACGCGCTGATCAGTGACGGTCGCGTCACGCCGATCGACGGCGCGGTGCAGGCTATCTCGCGGCTGCGGGATGCCGGCGTGAAGGTCGCGCTGACGACGGGTTTCAGTGCCTCGACCAAGGAAAAGCTGCTGGCGGCACTCGCGTGGACCGATATCGCCGACCTGACGTTGGCTCCATCAGAGGCTGGGCGCGGCAGGCCGTTTCCCGACTTGATCTTGGCGTCATTGCTTCGCTTAAAGGTCAACGATGTTCGCGAAGTGGCGGTATTGGGTGACACCGCGAGCGACATACTGGCCGGTCGCCGCGCGGGTGCACAGATTGTGGCCGGAACACTGACCGGCGCGCACGACGCCGCCCAACTCGGCACCGCACAGCCCACTCATATCGTGCATTCGGTGGTCGAGTTCCCCGACATCATCCTGCGCCGGATCTGAAATCGGAGCATGAAATCGCCTTGGTGGATGCAGATCCTGAAATGGGCCTCGATCGCGGTGCTCGTCGCCGCGGTGAGTGCGTGTGGCGGGACCGGTGGTGGCAATGGCCCAAACTCGGTCACCGTCTACAGCGCCGACGGATTGGGGCGGTGGTATCAGGCCCGCTTCCATGAGTTCAGTCAAATCACTGGAATCTCGGTGAATCTCGTGGAGGCCGGCTCTGCCGAGGTGGTGTCGCGGATAGCCAAAGAGAAGGCCAATCCGCAGGCCGATCTGTTGGTGACATTGCCGCCCTTCGTCCAGAAGGCAGCAGGGAGCGGACTGCTGGTCGGTGCCGATATCGACATCGCCGCGGTCGACCAGAGGAATCGGGATAGGAACGGCAGATACGTCGCCATTGTCGACAACTACCTCACATTCATCGCAAATCCGGCCGCCGCACTGAAAGACCCGCGGTGGGATGACCTCCTCGATCCCCGATTCCGGGGCAAGCTGCAATATTCGACGCCGGGACAGGCGGGTGACGGGACTGCCATGCTGGTTCTCCTTCAACACCTGATGGGGAACCAGGGGGCTGTTGACTACCTGCGCCGGCTGCAGCACAACAACGTCGGTCCGTCCAGCTCCACCGGAAAGCTGCAGCCGAAGGTCAGCAATGGCGAACTGTGGGTCGCCAATGGGGATCTTCAGATGAACCTTGCCTCGATCCGCGAAGACCGCTCCAATTTCTCGATATTCATTCCGGCGGCCAGGGACGGCAAGCGATCCACCATCTCGCTGCCGTACGTTGCCGCTGTCACCAACGGTGCGCCGCACGTGGAGAACGCAAGGAAGCTACTGGCCTACCTACTGTCCGTGCCCGTGCAGCGGACAATTCCGCGCGAAGCGCTGGGTATGCCGGTGCGCGCCGATGTGCAACCCGAAGCGGGGGCCAATACGCCGGCGCAGGTACTTGAGGGCGTACGCATCTGGCACCCGGACTGGGACCAGGTGGTCAGCACGCTCGATGCGTCGTTGATCGCGTACCACCAAGAGACGGGGAGCTGATATGGACAACAATGCCGAATTCGCCTCGCGTGGAAGGCGCAGCGGCGAAATTCTCGCGGGGAGACCTCCTGAATCCGGGCAACCTCCACGCGCGCCAGTGCACGCACCGGCCATTATCTTCGATCACGTGACCGTTGCCTACGGGCGAGGCAGGAAGAGATCGGAGGCGCTACGGAACTTCAACCTGCGCATCGCCCGCGGCGAGACGGTGGCTCTGCTGGGGCCCAGCGGTTCGGGAAAGTCCACCGCGCTCAAGGCGCTTGCCGGATTTGTGCGACCAGTTTTTGGCACCGTGCGATTGGACGGCGAGGATGTCACGGATCTGCCGCCTGCGAAGCGCGGAATCGGCGTGGTGGTGCAGTCCTACGCGTTATTTCCCCATATGCGAGTGCGCGACAACGTTGCCTTTGGGCTGCGCGCGCGCCGAACCAAATCCGATCGGATCGCGGAGTGCGTGGATGACGCACTGGCGATGGTGAGCATGTCCGCCTACGCCGACCGCTATCCGCGCGAGTTGTCCGGAGGACAGCAACAACGCGTCGCCATCGCGCGCGCCCTGGCCATCCGGCCCCGGGTGCTGCTTCTGGACGAACCATTGGCCGCTTTGGACGCTCAGTTGCGTCTATCGATGATCGCTGAGCTGCGGCAGCTGCAGCAGAGCTTGCCGGACACCGCGATGCTGTACGTCACCCATGACCAGAGCGAGGCGTTGGCGCTGGCAGACAGGATCGCGGTGATGCGTGATGCCGAGCTTGTCGATGTCGACAGCGCTCATAATCTCTGGACACGACCGCCCACCGACTTCACCGCGAACTTCCTCGGGGGCGCCAATCTGATCCCATGCACGGTGGGGCGGGTGTCGGGTGAGTCCGCACTGGTTTCGGTAGGGGACAAGATGCTCAGCGTGACCGTTCCCACACCGGAAATCGGCCGTGACCCTTGGGCTCCCGGCGCGTCTGCCCTGATATGTATACGCCCGCATACACTTTCGATAGTGGGCCCCACGGCGCCTGGTGCGCTGCGCGCGCGGGTAGCGAACAAGGTGTGGCGCGGTGCGTCGACCAGGGTGTCCCTCGCAGTAAGCGGGCTGCCCGACCAACTGATCGATGCGGAGGTGCCGGGGCACGCCGACGTTCAACCAGATTCGGTTGTCGGTGTGAAGTTCCCAGAACCAGCCGGAGCGCTCGTCGCAGTACCGGGGGAGGCGTGATGATCGCAGTTCTGGACCGCGTCGACTCCGCAGGTGCGCAACCCCGCCGGAAACGGCGCAGGGCAGTGCCCGTGCTGTGGGCAATCCCGCCCCTTCTGGTGGTGCTCGTCGCCATCGTCTACCCGCTGCTGCGCGTGCTATCGGATTCTGCCGAAGGGGAGGGGAACAGCACGTGGCGTGCGGTGCTGGGCTCGACGCTGTTTCAGCACGCTCTGGTGACCACGGTGTACATTGCCGTGCTCACCACAATCGGTTGTCTGGCGCTGGGCACGTTTCTTGCCACTGTGTTGGCATTCGTGCCTTTTCCGGGCTCAGAGTTGGTTGGCCGCCTCATCGACACCGTCCTGGCGCTGCCTTCCTTTCTGATCACCCTCGCCTTCACGTTCTTGTACGGTGCCGCGGGTGCGGTCAACGCGCTGATCGCGAACCTCACGGGTGGTTCGCGTCCACTGGAATTTCTGTCCAGCCCCGCCGGCGTGATTCTGGCCGAGACCACCTTCTTCACGCCGTTCGTGGTGCGGCCCTTATTGGCCGCGTTTGTGATCGTCCCGCGTGAACAGCTCGATGTCGCGGCCAGTCTCGGCGCCTCGCCGTGGCGGGTGCTGGCCAAAGTGGTGATGCCGGAGGCCTGGCCGGCGCTGATGGCGGGAGGAAGCCTGGTGCTGCTGTTGGCACTCAACGAGTTCGGGATCGTCCTGTTCACGGGAGCCAAGGAAGTTGTGACCTTGCCGGTTCTGATCTACACCAGGGGAATAGTCACCTTTGATCTTCCTGGTGCCGCAGTGATCGCGACCATTCAGATAGTGCTTTCGCTCGCACTGTACGGCCTGTACCGGATCGTCTTCTCGCGCATGCTGGCCGGGCGAGCCAACAGCGAGCCGAAAGGGGCCTGAGGTGCTGCTGTGGAACGGGCGGAGCAGGTTGATTCTGTGGTCGGTCTTCGCAGTGGTGATCACCGTAGTCTTCATCGCGCCGATCGCCACCGTGGTGCTGGCCGGATTCTCCGGGGCGTGGACGGGTCCGTTGCCAACGCAGCTGAGTTTTATGCGCTACGAAAAAGCTTTGGGGGGAGACGATCTCGCGAGTATGGCGGTCAGCCTGCAAACTGCCGTCATGTCGAGCGGCGTCGCGCTGCTGCTGGGCACCTGGGCGGCGCTGAGCGTGCGTGAGGTGCCCTCATGGCTCCGGCGAGTGATCGACGCCGTATTTCACCTTCCCATCGCGATCCCTTCGGTGGCGATCGGGTTGGGGTTGTTGACAGCCTTCAACGAGCCGCCCTTGCTGCTGGGCGGCACGAAATGGATTGTGATTGTTGCGCATACCGCGCTGGTGCTGGCCTTCGCATTCAGCTCGGTGTCGGCGGCGTTGGAGCGTCTCGATCCCGCCTATCGGCAAGTGGCCGAGTCGCTGGGAGCCGGGTCAGTGCGGGTCGTGAGAACCGTTACTCTGCCGCTGCTGATGCCGTCGCTGGGTGCGGCGGCCGGGCTGGCCATCGCCTTGTCGATGGGAGAACTCGGTGCGACGGTGATGGTGTACCCATCCAGCTGGCGCACTCTTCCGGTGACCATCTTTGGTCTCTCGGATCGGGGTCAAGTCTTCTCAGCCGCGGCGTCCACGACGCTGTTGCTGATGGTGACGCTACTTGCCTTGCTCGTGGTCGGCAGGTTGCGCGGAAAGGTGGCTTTTCGCTAGCCGGCACCGGCCCCGACCGGTGCCGGCGCTCCTATGATGTCGCTGTCCACCTCGGAAGACGGGCACGCATTGGCTGATACCGGCGACGGCCACCATCGTTTTGTGGCACAGCCTCACAGCGAGGACGAAGGTCCCAGCGCGGAGGCGGAACGGCGTGCGGCACAAATGCGTTCGGACGAGCACTCGGTCGCCGGGGCACCACCTGGAATCGCCATGCGCCCTTTTACCTAGGCCTGATGGCCTCCGCCGGTGTGGCCGTCACCTATGGCGGCGTCCGGCTGCTCGGTTGATTACTGGTACAGGTAGACACTTTCGGCGGCGCAAGGGGGCCGGTCCTTGCCTTCGATCTCGTACTTGATTCCGTACGTCGCTTCGACGGTGCCTTTGTCACGACGTTTTGCCGACAGCAGCGTGACGTGCCCGCGCACCCGTGCACCCACATGCAGTGGTGCCGGAAACCGCACCTTGTTCACCCCGTAGTTGAGCACCACGTCGTAGGACGCGATTTCCAGGACCTCGTCCAGGAATGCCGGGGCCAGGGCGAGCGTGAGATACCCGTGCACAATGGTCCCTCCGAATGGGCCGGATTTGGCGCGTTCGGTGTCGATGTGAATCCACTGCCGGTCGCCGGTCGCGTCGGCGAACTCGTTGACCTGTTCCTGGGTGATCTGAACCCAACTGCTGGTACCCAATTCGACTCTGCCCAGGGACAGCAGCTCCTGTGGTGTCGCCAGCTTGGTGGACATACCGCGCGCTCCTTTTCGGGTCGTGGTGCCTGATCGCATTACCGACTGGTGCTGTCGGCTGGACTCTTCATACCCGAGATCGCATGGCTGCCACGGGACAATGCCGAAATCCGGGCGAAGACCTGATGCGGGTAATGTTTGCCGACATGAGGTGGTCGGTACCGCTCGTGCTCGGGTTGCTGCTCGCGGTGATTGGCTGCCAGCAAGGCATCGACGGAGAGCCGACGGCGGAAAGAGGTGCAGGGCCGTCGGGACCGATCCAACCCGCTCAGCTTGACCAACTCCTGACGCCGGCATTGTCGCTGGCTGTGACGCCGGGCAAGCCACTGTTCGAAACCGACATGCAGTCAGTTCTGTGGACCGGTGCCGATCCCGCGCAATGCCAGGGAGTCGTCGGGTATGGCCGCCATCCGCTCTTCCCGACGAACTACACCGGCCGTGAGGCGCGGACGCAGACCGACAACCAGTATCCCAACCAGCACCAGCTGCTCGAGGTTTCGGCCACCTACCCCGGCGATTTCCAGGCATCGAAGTTCCTGGAGTCGGTCCGTGCCACGGTGTCCGCATGTCAACGTCCGGTGGCCGCCTGGGGCGATGACGAGAAACATCACATGGTCACGCCCGGCCCGGTCGCTCCGGGCTCGCCGGACATGGTGCGGTGGTCGACCAATCTCACTGGTGATCAATGGATTTGCGAGTTCACAATGATCGCCAAGGCAAATGTGATCTCGCAGCTTGTCACCTGCTCGCCGGATCGGTCCATCGACAACCAGGCGTTGTCCGACCAGCGGCTTCAGAAGATCGACGAGCTGCTGAATTCCAAGGTCTGAGCCCGATCAGGAAGCTTCGCGCGCCGCGATGTCCTGCGCGAGCAGGTTCTCGGCGCGCTCGATGATGGCTTCGACCGTGAAGTCGAAGTTTGCGTCGGAGATCGTCGCGATCGAATGACCGCGGCTTGCCAGCTCG
This sequence comes from Mycobacteroides abscessus ATCC 19977, assembly GCF_000069185.1. NCBI lineage: Bacteria > Bacillati > Actinomycetota > Actinomycetes > Mycobacteriales > Mycobacteriaceae > Mycobacteroides > Mycobacteroides abscessus. The sequence goes on from NC_010397.1 coordinate 1,520,223, forward strand.
TGCAGGGTCGGGGCCAGCGTGGCGCTCGGTACCAGACTGCGGGCTTCTCCGGAGGCGGGCATCACGGTATCCATGTGCTCAAGCACCACAACCCCGCGAATATGCAAGGACAACGCGAAATACACATCCAGGGCGTTATCCGGGCTGAAGCCGACGCCGATCAGGGTCCGGACAAGTGACTCCAGGTTTTGGATGCTCGCCTGCAGCGCCTCACTGCTGAGCTCGCTGGTGCGCATCAGGATGAGCTCGACCAGTACCGGTCGCTCTCGAAACGCCTCGCGCATTCGATGGGTGTGGCTGCGCAGCGCGTCCTGCCAGGTTTCGTCGCCGACGAAGGGAGCGGCGAAGTGATACTGCTTGGTCGCACGGTCGGTCATCGCGTCGAGCAGCTCACCCTTTTTGCGGAAATACCAGTAGATACTGGTGACGCCGACATCGAGATGCTTCGCTAGCAGCGGCATGCTCAGCCCACTTATCCCAATTTCCTCGGCGAGCTCAAAGGCTCCGGCGATGATGTCCTCGGCCGTGATGGAGCCGCGGCGCCGCCGTTCCCGCTTGGGGCTGTGTGAAGGGCCCTGTGTGCTGGTCGTCCTGGCCTCGTGGCCGACACCGGCATGTCGCATGTGTAATCCTCGTCGTGCCCCCGTGGCGTCGCTCTTTCCCCGTCCTACCGTTGAAGGCCCTGATAGCAAGTTGGCAGGATACCGCAGGAACGTGGCGGTATGGATGGCTCCCTCTCGCGGCCAGTTCGCTGCGGCGGTGATCCTCGGCTGCTCGCGGGGATTTGCGCGGTGGGGTTCGGCACGCCGGCGGTGCGGTAGTACGGCCACGGCCCCCCGCGCCGCCGATCTGGTAATACCCCTGTGCGGTGCCTGGACGGCCAGGCACCATGGACACTCAGGCTGGCGGCATCAAGAAGGGTGTGGCAATGGCGATTGACCGGGATATCGACAAGGACCAAGACGAGGAGCAGGAAACAGCACCAGCCGCCGCATCGAAGACCACGAGGCCCGGATGGTGGGTGAGGCAGTACACCTTCACCGGTACCGCAGTTGGCCTGGTCTTTCTTTGGCTGTCGATGACACCGTCGCTGCTGCCGCGCGGCCCGCTGTTCCAGGCATTGGTGAGCGGAGGATCGGGTGCGATCGGTTACGCGCTCGGTGTGCTCGTGGTCTGGCTGGTGCGGTACATGCGGTCGCAGGATTCGAGTCCGAAGGCTCCGCCCGTCGCCTGGCGGATCCTCGTTGTCCTCGGGCTGATCGGCACCGTGCTGATGATCGTCTGGTTCCACTTCTGGCAGGACCGTGTGCGCGATCTCATGGGCGTACCCCGGCTGAGTTTCTGGGCACATCCACAGACGGCCGTGATGTCGATCATCGTTCTGTTCGTTCTGGTGGAAATGGGACAGCAGATTCGCCGGCTGATCCTGTTTCTCATTGAGCGGCTCAACCGCGTTGCCCCCAAACGCGTCTCGGCGGTGGTGGCCGTCACGCTGGTGGTGGTCCTCGCGATGGCGCTCATCAACGGCGTGGTCGTCAGGGTGGCGATGGACTTCCTGAACAACACCTTCTCGGCGGTGAACAACGAGGAGAATCCGGATAACCCAGCACCAACCACATCGCTGCGGTCCGGTGGGCCCGGCTCGTTGGTGTCCTGGGCGTCGCTGGGTAACCAGGGTCGCGCCTTCGTCGGCGGCGGCGCCACGGCGCAGGAACTCTCGGCGTTCAACAAGACTCCGGCTACCGAACCGATCCGCGCGTACGCCGGTCTGGAATCTGCCGACGGTATCAAGGCGACCGCGGAGCTCGCCGCGCGTGAACTTGAGCGTGAGGGCGGACTGCACCGGAAGGTGGTGGCGGTAGCCACCACAACGGGAACCGGATGGATCAACCAAGCCGAGGCGGATGCGCTCGAATACATGTACAACGGCGACACCGCGATCGTGAGCATGCAGTACTCGTTTCTGCCGAGCTGGCTCTCGTTCCTGGTGGACAAGGAGAACGCGCGTCAGGCGGGGCAGGCACTGTTCGAGGCGGTGTCGGCACGGGTGCGAGCCATGCCGGAAGCTGTGCGGCCCAAGCTCGTAGTGTTCGGGGAAAGCCTTGGATCGTTCGGCGGCGAAGCGCCGTTCCTTTCGGTGAACAACATCGTTGCCCGCACCGACGGTGCGCTGTTCTCCGGTCCCACGTTCAACAACTCGATGTGGCTGGAAGCCACGCACAACCGCGATGACGGATCGCCGGAGGTGTTGCCCATCTACGACCAGGGAAGGAACGTCCGATTCGTCTCGCGCCCAGAGGATCTCAAGCGTCCAGCCGATCCATGGGCGCGCCCGCGCATCGTCTATCTACAGCACGCGTCGGACCCCATCGCCTGGTTCAACCCGGATCTGATCCTGAGCAAACCCGACTGGCTGCGTGAACCTCGCGGCTACGACGTGTTGCCGAGCATGGAATGGATACCGTTCGTCACGTTCCTGCAGGTGTCTGCCGATATGGCGGTCGCGGTCGATGTTCCCGATGGGCATGGCCACGTCTACGTCAAGGCTGTTGCCGATGCATGGGCGGCGGTTTTGCAGCCCCCGGGATGGACACCGGAGAAGACCCAGCGGTTGCGGCCGCTCCTGCACTCCGGCGCGTAGCGGGCCGCCCGCCCGGGGCGAATGTTCCGTACGGTGGCGGGGTGAGTCACACCCTGGGGTCGAGTAATTACGTGACCACTGCCGACGGGCGTGCGTTGCATTATCAGGTGGCCGGCAGTGGTGAACCGACCGTTGTCTTCGAATCGGGAATGGGATTCTCGCGCACGGCATGGGGTTTGGTGCAACCCCTTGTCGCTCGGCGGCTTCGGTCGGTGGTCTACGACCGTGCCAATCTGGGACGCAGCGATGACGATCCCGCGCCGCGCACGCTGGAACGCATCACCGGGGATCTGGATGCGCTGCTGACGGCGCTCGGATCGGGCCCGTACATCCTGGTGGGCCACAGCTATGGCGGCACCATCGCCCTGGCCGCCACGGCGACCGAGCCGTCGCGTATCGCGGGCGTCGTGCTTGTCGATCACTCTGACGAGAACCTCGAGGCGTACTACCGCCCGGCCTCGCCGGGCATGCGGCTTCTTGGCCTGGCCCACCGCGCGGCGCTGGACATATTGGGCCGGGTGGGTTTGTTGCCTCATGTGGTTCGCCGCATGATGCCCCGGATGCCACGCGATGTCCTCGACGACATGGTGTCCGAAGATCTCACGCCGCGGGCCAGGCGAGCCGCCAATGAGGAGGACCGCCGGTTTGTCGCGGGCATGACAGAGCTGCGCAGTAACCCGCCTGCCCTCGACGGCGTCCCCGTCACCGTCATATCGGGTGCGCGCGCGGAACTTCTCAACGAGGAGACGCGGTCGGAGTTGAACGCCGCACACCAAATGACCGCACGTCGCCTCGGGGCACGTCATGTTGTCGCCCGCAAATCCGGGCATCAAGTTGTGCTGACCGAACCGCGCTTGATCGCCGACGAGGTGTTTCGGATTGCCGGCGCCTAGCGCAGGTGTGTGTCGCGTGTGACAAGCGTGGCTGCGGTGTTTGTTGAGGCCACTGTCGTAATCTGAGGCTTGAGTTTTTGGAGTGCTCAGAACGGCCTGGTGAGATTGCAGTGGTTCCCATATCCCGTCGGGATGTCCTCAAATATGCCGCTGCCATACCGGCGGCGGCGCTCGCGGGTGCGGTGTCGGCGGCAGCGCCACGTGCGAACGCGGCGTCGTTGGGAACTCTCATCGACTATGCCGGCGGTGTCCCCACCCCCGAGTCGATCAAGGCCGCCGGGCACCTGGGCGCTATTCGGTACGTATCGGATCCGCGCAGTCCGGGGCTGTCGGCAGGCAAACCCATCAAGCTTGCCGAGGCACGCGACTTGTACCGAGCCGGTCTGAAGATCGTGTCCAACTACCAGTACGGCAAGCAGGACACCGCTGACTGGCTCGGTGGCCACGATGCGGGCATCAAGCATGCGCAGCGGGGCTGGCAATTGCATATCGCTGCCGGTGGTTCCTACAACGTGCCCATCTATGTCTCAATCGACGACAACCCCACGCCCGAGCAATACAAGAACCAGGTCGCACCGTATTTGAAGGCGTGGGAGACGGTGCTGGGACACCAGCGCACGGGCCTATACGGGAACTCCAAGACCATCGACTGGGCTCTGCAGGATGGGCTGTGCTCGTATTTCTGGCAACACAACTGGGGGAGTCCCAAGGGCTTCGTGCATCCCGAGGCACATCTACATCAGTTCGAGATCGACAAGCGTCAGGTCGGTGGAATCGGCGTCGATCTCAATGACATCCTGAAGCCCAATTTCGGGCAGTGGGTTTAGCGCCTGATTCAGCGAACGCGCGGTCGGATTCCCTCCGTGGTCGCCCTACGGGCCGCGCGGAACCGGTGCGGCCTCTGTGTCCACACGGTGCCCGGTGCGGGCCCGTGAAGCGGGGCGTTCTGGCCGGCTGGTGATCGCAGGTGAGGGCGTACGAGATCGATCCGGCTTACCCGCAAGCGCGGTAGGAGCGTGGTTGCGTGGGCTATCCACCGAAACGGATCTCAGGCCTCCAACGCTGAGGCCTGGCTGATCCGATTGTGCTGAACTTCGGGGGCGATTGTCCTTCTTGATGTTTCGGCTCGGCCGACCCGCCAACCACGCCGTTTCGGCCTGTTCAGAAACGGCGATGGAGATGCCGCAACACGGCCGCTGCGCGCAGGGGGACAACCGCCCAGACCGGATCGATACGACCGGGTCGCGGGCCCGACCGCAGGCGCGGGAGGCTGAGTCCTTCGCCGGAATGGCGATGCCGGCCGAGTCGATAACCTATCCGAGGAGACGTGTGCGAGGTGGTGCGCTGGCCGGGATCGCGCAACGGGACAAACCTCATTAGTCACACCAGTCACATGGGTTGCAACGGCGCGGCAGTGTTAGCAAACATTCGGCACACGTTCTGATTTCTTGCCCTGCTGGCATCCTTGGTAGAGCCGCCCACGCCGACACGCGCGAATGTGGTCGGCGCCACCCAAACGCAACATAACGATTCGATAACAATCGATGTCTGATCTGCGATGTTATACCTACTCGACCGTAACCACCTGCATGCAGCACGTTTGATTCGGCGGTTAGTTGCCAGCGCCTGGCCTGGTGTTACGTAAGCGGTGGTTACTCCCGCGTAGAACTCGGCAGTAACTATTACGCCAGAAGAAATCGCAACCCCTCTTATGACACTCTTAAGTCCGGACCCTGCGGTGATGGTGCAGATGAACGTGCCACAACACGCCCCCGATCGACAGAGACGACGACACGGGTGCGGCTGGACTCACGACTGACGGAAAGACGGGTAGGCGGCGACGTGACGATCAATGAATACGACAAGGTGACCAGCTCTGAGGACCCCGACGCCAACGGTGCGGTCGATCCGGGTCCCAGCGCGGGTCCCGCGCTGATCGATCGTCTGGAGTCCGGTGAGCCGTATGCGGTGGCATTCGGCGGGCAGGGCAGCGACTGGTTGGAGTCGCTCGCTGACCTGGCCGCCTCGGCCGGCATCGAATCGGAGCTGGCCACCCTGGCTGGTGAGGCCGAGCTGCGCCTGGAGCCTGTCGCCAAGGAACTCGTCGTGGTGCGTCCCGTCGGTTTCTCACCGCTCACCTGGGTACGTGCGTTGACCGCCGAAGAGCCCGTGCCCGCCGCCGCGCAGCTCACCTCTGCTGCGGTCTCCATGCCCGGTGTGCTGCTGGCGCAGTTGGCCGCGGTTCGCGCGTTGAAGATCCAGGGGCTGGATCTGGCTCAGCTGCCCCCGGTGGCGGTCATCGGCCATTCGCAGGGAGTATTGGCCGTCGAGGCGCTCAAGGCCCATGGCGCCCGCGATGTCGAGCTGCTGGCCATCGCCCAGCTGGTGGGTGCGGCGGCCACGCTCGTCGCGCGCCGGCGCGGCATCGTGGTGCGCGGTAACCGCACCCCCATGGTGTCGGTGACCAACGTCGACCCCGAACGCATGAAGGCGTTGCTCGACGAGTTCGCCCAGGACGTGCGCACGGTTCAGCCGCCCGCGCTGTCCATCCGTAACGGCCGCCGTTCCGTGGTGATCACCGGCACTCCCGAGCAGTTGTCACGATTCGAGCTGTACTGCGAGCAGATCGCCGAGCGGGAAGCCGCCGAGCGCAAGGACAAGGTGCGCGGTGGCGCTATCTTCAGCCCGGTGTTCGACCCGGTCGACGTCGAGGTGGGCTTCCACACGCCGCGTCTGGCCGACGGTGTCGAGATCGCCGGCCGCTGGGCGGCTGCGGCGGGTCTGGACGTCGAGCTGACCAAGTCTTTGACCGAGGCCATCCTCGTCACTCCCGTCGACTGGGTAAATGAGGTGAACCATGTCGCCGACGCCGGCGCGCGCTGGATCCTTGATCTAGGTCCCGGCGACCTGCTCACCCGGCTGACCGCCCCCGTCATCCGCGGCCTGGGAATCGGGATCGTGCCGACCGCCACCCGTGGCGGACAGCGGAACCTCTTCATGCACGGCGCGGTTCCCGAGGTGGCCCGGGCGTGGACCTCTTTCGCGCCCACAGTGGTGTCGCTGCCGGACGGCTCGGTCAAGCTGTCCACCAAGTTCACCCGCCTCACCGGACGTTCGCCGATCCTTTTGGCGGGCATGACGCCGACCACCGTGGACGCCAAGATCGTTGCGGCTGCGGCGAATGCGGGCCACTGGTCCGAGCTCGCCGGTGGTGGGCAGGTCACCGAGGAGATCTTCAGTAAGCGCATCGAGGAACTGACCGGGCTGCTGGAGCCGGGTCGTCAGATCCAGTTCAACTCGCTGTTCCTCGACCCCTACCTGTGGAAGCTGCAGGTGGGTTCGAAGCGCCTGGTGCAGAAGGCCCGTCAGGCCGGGGCGCCGATCGACGGTGTCGTCGTCACCGCCGGTATCCCGGAGCTGGAAGAGGCCGTCGCGCTTATCGATGAGCTCACCGAAATCGGGTTCAGCCACATCGTGTTCAAGCCGGGCACCGTCGAGCAGATCCGCTCGGTGGTGCGTATCGCGGCTGAGGTTCCGACCCGGCCGATCATCATGCACGTCGAGGGCGGTCGCGCGGGTGGTCACCACTCGTGGGAAGACCTCGACGACCTACTGCTGACCACCTACTCGGAGCTGCGTTCGCGCTCCAACATCACCGTGTGTGTGGGCGGGGGCATCGGCACGCCCGAGCAGGCCGCCGAATACCTCAGTGGCCGTTGGGCACTGAAATTCGGCTTCCCGCTGATGCCGGTCGACGGCATTCTGGTCGGCACCGCGGCCATGGCCACCCTGGAAGCCACCACGTCGCCGTCGGTCAAGCAGATGCTGGTGCAGACCCAGGGCACTCCGGAATGGGTGCCTGCCGGAAAGGCGCAGGGCGGCATGGCCTCCGGGCGCAGCCAGCTGGGCGCGGATATTCACGAGATCGATAACGCGGCATCGCGTTGCGGTCGTCTGCTCGACGATGTCGCCGGTGACGCCGACGCGGTGGCCAAGCGCCGCGACGAGATCATCGCCGCGATGGAGTTGACCGCCAAGCAGTACTTCGGTGATGTCGCCGAAATGAGCTACGCCCAGTGGCTCAACCGCTACGTGGAGCTGTCCATCGGTGACGGTGACAGCACCGCGGACACCGCCGTCGCCCACTCGCCGTGGCTGGACATCACCTGGCGTGATCGCTTCGAGCAGATGCTCAAGCGTGCCGAGGCTCGCTTGCACCCCAAGGATTTTGGTCCTGTCGAGACCCTGTTCGCCGACGACACGCTTTTGGAGCGCCCGGCGGAGGCGATTGCTGCCCTGCTGCAGCGCTACCCGGACGCCGAGTCCGTCAAGCTGCACCCGGCGGATGTGCCCTTCTTTGTCGCGCTGTGCAAGACGCTGGGTAAGCCGGTCAACTTCGTGCCCGTCATCGACAAGGATGTGCGCCGTTGGTGGCGCAGCGACTCGTTGTGGCAGGCGCACGATGCCCGCTACACCGCCGAGCAGGTATGCATCATCCCGGGCACCGCTGCGGTGGCCGGCATCACCCGGGTCGACGAGCCCGTGGGCGAGCTGCTGAACCGATTCGAGCAGGCCGCCGTCGATGAGGTCGTGGCCGCAGGAGTGGAGCCGCTGCCGGTTCGTTCGCGGCTACGCCGCCGCTGGGACGTCGAGGGCCCGTTGGCTACCGTCTTGGACGCGCCAGATGTGTTGTGGTCCGGACGCATTGCCGTCAACCCGGTACACCGGATTGCCCCGGATGGAGCCTGGCAGGTCTTCGAGGATCGCACCGCCTCGCACCCGTCGACCGGCGCGCGCCTGGAGGTCATCGGAGCCGCGGGGTCGGCGACATCATCAGAGGCCGACGGCATCGTCAGATTGAGCGTGCCGCTGTCCGGAACATGGGTCGACATCGATCTGACGCTGCCCACCACCACTCGCGACGGCGGCACCCCGGTGGTGACCACCGAAGCCGCATCCGCCGCCATGCGGACCGTGCTCGCGGTGGCCGGGGGCGCCGATACTCCTGAAGGCCTTCCGCCGGTGGAGAATGGCATCGCACGCGTTGTCGCGCACTGGGATCCGGAACGCGTCGCAGACCACACCGGCGTCACCGCGGTGCTTCCGGCACCGCTGGCTCCCGGATCTTCCGTCGTGCCGGACGCGCTGGTCGGACTGTGCTGGCCCGCGGTCTTCGCCGCCATCGGCGACGCGAAGACAACGGACGGCACCGGTGTGATCGAGGGTCTGCTCTCGCTCGTACATCTGGATCACGCCGCTCACCTGATGGCTGATCTGCCTGCGGAGAGTGCCGAACTGACCGTCACCGCAACGGCTTCCGCGGCTATCGACACCGAGGTGGGCCGGGTTGTCCCAGTTGACGTCACCGTGGCGGCAGCCGATGGCGCCGTGCTGGCCACTCTGCAGGAGCGGTTCGCCATCCTGGGCCGCAACGGAGCCGCCGAGCTCACCGACCCGGTGCGGGCTGGTGGCGCGCTCTCCGAGCATGAGGTGGACACCACGCGTCGTCGCCGTCGTGATGTCAAGATCTTCGCGCCCACCGATATGAGTGCGTTCGCGGTGGTCTCGGGCGATCACAACCCGATCCACACCGACAAGTCCGCGGCGCTGCTGGCCGGCCTGGGATCGCCCATCGTGCACGGCATGTGGCTCTCGGCTGCCGCCCAGCACGTGGTCACCTCGGCCGACGCCTCCAGCACGCCGCCACGCACCCTGATCGGCTGGACCTCCCGCTTCCTGGGCATGGTGCAGCCGGGTGACGAGGTAGACATCCGTGTGGATCGGGTCGGAATCGACTCCGGGGCGGAGGTTGTCGAGGTTCAGGCCAAGGTGGGCGCCGACCTGGTGATGTCGGCCACCGCGCGGCTCGCGGCACCGAAGACGGTGTACGCCTTCCCGGGGCAGGGCATCCAGCACAAGGGCATGGGCATGGACGTGCGCTCGCGTTCCAAGGCCGCCCGCAAGGTCTGGGACAAGGCCGACAAATTCACCCGCGATCGCCTCGGCTTTTCGGTGCTGCACGTGGTCAAAGACAACCCGACCAGCCTCATCGCCGGTGGCGTGCACTATCAGCACCCCGAGGGCGTGTTGTATCTGACGCAGTTCACCCAGGTCGCCATGGCGACCGTCGCGGCGGCGCAGATCGCGGAAATGAAGGAGTCGGGATCGTTCGTCGAGGACGCCATCACCTGTGGTCACTCCGTGGGCGAGTACACCGCGCTGGCGACGGTCAGCGGGGTCATCGAACTGGAAGGTCTGCTGGAGGTCGTGTTCCACCGCGGATCGGCGATGCACGACATCGTGCCGCGAGATGAGCTGGGGCGCAGTAACTACCGTCTGGCCGCGATCCGGCCGTCGCAGATCGGTCTGGACGACGCCGACGTGGATGCGTTTGTCGCCGAGATTGCCGAGCGCAGCGGCGAATTCCTGCAGATTGTGAACTTCAACTTGCGCGGCTCGCAGTACGCGATCGCCGGCACGGTGCGTGGTCTGGAACTGCTGGAGGCCGAGGTCGAAAGGCGCCGTGAAGAGTTCGGCGGCCGGCGCTCGTTCATCCTGGTGCCCGGCATCGACGTGCCGTTCCACTCCAAGGTGCTGCGGGTCGGTGTCGCCGAGTTCCGTCGGTCGCTGGAGCGGGTGCTGCCGATGGACGGCGACCCGAACCTGATCATCGGCAAGTACATCCCGAACCTGGTGCCCAAGCCGTTCACCCTGGACCGCGAATTCATCCAGGAGATCCGCGATCTGGTTCCGGCCGAACCGCTTGACGAGGTGCTTGCAAACTACGACACCTGGCGTAACGAGAAGCCGGTCCTGTTGTGCCGCAAGGTTCTTATCGAACTATTGGCATGGCAGTTCGCGAGCCCGGTGCGGTGGATCGAGACCCAGGATCTGCTGTTCACGGAGGAGGCCGCGGGCGGTCTTGGCGTGGAGCGCTTCGTCGAGGTGGGCGTGAAGTCGGCGCCGACGGTCACCGGGCTGGCCAACAACACGCTGAAGCTGCCCGAATACAGCCACAGCTCCATCGAGGTGCTCAACGTCGAGCGTGATCATGCGGTGCTGTTCGGAACGGACAGCGATCCCGAACCCGAGCCCGAAATCGAAGAACCGGTGGAAAGCACTGCGGCTGCCTCCGGTTCCGTCGAGGCAGCTCCGGCTCCTGCCGCAGCTCCCGCAGCCCCCAGCGGCGGTCCGCGTCCGGACGACCTCGGGTTTGACGCCTCCGACGCCACCCTGGCGCTGATCGCGTTGTCTACCAAGATGCGCATCGACCAGATCGAGCCGGTGGACTCCATCGAGAGTCTCACCGACGGTGCCTCCTCGCGCCGCAACCAGCTGTTGGTGGACCTGGGGTCCGAACTGAACCTCAGCGCGATCGACGGTGCCGCGGAAGCCGATTTGTCGGGGCTGCGTGTGCAGGTCACCAAGTTGGCACGCACCTACAAGCCTTTCGGCCCGGTGCTTTCGGACTCGATCAACGATCAGCTCAAGACGGTCTTCGGCCCGTCGGGCAAGCGTCCCACCGCTATCGCCGAGCGCGTCACCAAGACCTGGGAACTCGGACCGGGCTGGGTCAAGCACGTCACCGTCGAACTGGCACTGGGTACCCGCGAGGGCACCAGCGTCCGTGGCGGAGACCTCGGTGGTCTGGCACCCAGCACGCTGGCCGACGGCAATGCCGTGGATACCGCGATCGACGCCGCGGTGGCGGCGGTGGCCGGCCGTCATGGTGTGGGCGTGACGCTGCCCTCGGCGGGTGGCGGCGGCGGTGCAACCGTCGACGCAGCCGCGCTGAGCGAGTTCACCGACCAGATCACCGGTCGCGACGGGGTGCTGGCCTCGGCCGCCCGTCTGGTGCTGGACCAGCTCGGCCTGTCGGCCCCGGTTGCCGTTCCCGACGGCGCCACCGACACCGAGCTCGTCGAGTTGGTTTCTGCCGAATTGGGTTCGGACTGGCCGCGGTTGGTGGCGCCGACATTCGATGGCAAGAAGGCTGTGGTGTTCGACGACCGCTGGGCCAGCGCTCGCGAAGACCTCGCGCGGTTGTGGATCACCGAGGAAAGCGAGATCGACGGCCAGTGGGAGAGCTTAGGCCTGCAATTCGAGGGCGCCGGGCATGCCGTTGCCACACAGGCCAATTGGTGGCAGGGCAAGTCGCTGGCGCAGGGCCGCAATGTCCACGCCTCGCTGTACGGGCGGATCGCCGCCGGTGCCGAGAGCCCCGAGCAGGGCAAGTGGGGCAGCGAAGTCGCGGTGGTGACCGGTGCTTCCAAGGGCTCGATCGCCGCGTCGGTGGTGGCTGCGCTGCTGTCCGGTGGTGCCACGGTCATCGCGACCACATCGCGTCTTGACGAGGACCGGTTGGCGTTCTATCGCAATCTGTACCGGGAGAGCGCACGTTTTGGCGCCAAGCTCTGGGTGGTGCCGGCCAACATGGCCTCGTACGCCGACATCGACGCGCTGGTGCAGTGGGTGGGCACCGAGCAGTCCGAAAGTCTTGGGCCGATGTCGATTCACCTCAAGGATGCGCAGACCCCGACGCTGCTGTTCCCGTTCGCCGCGCCGAAGGTGGTGGGGGATCTGTCGGAGGCCGGCTCGCGCGCCGAGATGGAGATGAAGGTGCTGCTGTGGGCCGTGCAACGGCTCATCGGCGGGCTGTCGGCCATCGGTGCCGAGCGCGATATCGCCTCGCGTCTGCACGTGGTGCTGCCCGGTTCGCCGAACCGCGGCATGTTCGGTGGCGATGGCGCCTACGGCGAGTCCAAGGCGGCACTCGACGCGCTGGTCACCCGCTGGAAGGCGGAGTCTTCGTGGGCATCACGAGTCAGCTTGGCGCACGCGCTGATCGGCTGGACTCGCGGCACCGGTCTGATGGGTCACAACGACGCCATCGTCACCGCCGTCGAAGAAGCGGGAGTCACCACGTACTCCACCGCGGACATGGCATCGATGCTGCTGGCGCTGTGCACCCCGGAGGCGCGGGTACAGGCCGCGCAGGCACCGGTGGAGAAGGACCTCACCGGTGGGCTGGCCGAGGTCCAGCTCGATATGGCCGAGCTGGCCGCCAAGGCCCGCGAGGACCTGGAAAGCAGAGCAGCCAAGTCCAATGAAATCGATGACGAGGACGACCCGAATGTGATTGCGGCACTGCCATCTCCGCCGCGCGGGTACACTTCGACGCTGCCGCCGGAGTGGGCCGACCTCGACGTCGACCCCGCCGACCTGGTGGTCATCGTTGGCGGTGGCGAGCTAGGTCCGTTGGGCTCGTCGCGTACCCGCTACGAGATGGAGGTCGACGACGAGCTATCGGCGGCCGGCGTGCTGGAGCTCGCCTGGACCACCGGGCTGGTCAAGTGGGAGAACGATCCCGAGGCCGGCTGGTACGACACCGAAACCGGTGAGTTGGTGCCGGAGGCAGAGCTAGTCGAGCGATACCACGACAAGGTGGTCGCCAACATCGGTGTCCGCGAGTTCGTGGACGACGGCGCCATTGACCCCGATCACGCGTCGCCGCTGCTGGTTTCGGTGTTCCTGGACAAGGACTTCACCTTCACGGTGTCGACCGAGGCCGAGGCTCGGGAGTTCGTCAAGTGGGATCCCGAGCACACGGTGATTCAGCCGTTGGCCGATGGCAGCGACTGGCAGGTGACCCGCAAGTCCGGCACCGAGGTGCGGGTGCCGCGCAAGACCAAGCTGTCGCGGACCGTGGGTGCGCAGATCCCGACCGGTTTCGATCCCACGGTGTGGGGCATCACCCCCGACATGGTCAGCTCGATCGACCGGGTGGCGCTGTGGAACATGGTTGCGACGGTGGATGCGTTCCTGTCGGCGGGCTTCACCCCGACGGAGCTGATGCGCTGGGTGCACCCGAGTCAGGTGGCCAACACTCAGGGCACCGGCATGGGCGGCATGACCTCGATGCAGACCATGTATCACGGAAATCTGTTGGGCCGTAACAAGCCGAACGACATCCTGCAAGAGGTTCTGCCGAATGTCGTTGCCGCACACGTGGTGCAGTCCTACGTGGGTTCCTATGGTGCGATGATCCACCCCGTGGCGGCGTGCGCCACCGCGGCGGTGTCCGTCGAGGAAGGTGTCGACAAGATCCGGCTCGGCAAGGCGCAACTGGCGCTGGCCGGCGGGTTCGACGACCTGACACTGGAAGCCATCATCGGATTCGGCGACATGGCCGCGACCGCCGATACCGAGATGATGCGCGCCAAGGGCATTGCGGACAAGCGGTTCTCGCGTGCCAACGACCGTCGTCGTCTCGGCTTCGTGGAGGCCCAGGGTGGTGGCAGTGTGCTGCTGGCGCGCGGCGATCTGGCCTTGAAGATGGGCCTGCCGGTGCTCGCGGTGGTGGCGTACGCACAGTCATTCGGTGACGGTGTGCACACCTCCATCCCGGCTCCGGGCCTGGGCGCACTGGCGGCCGGACGTGGCGGCAAGGATTCGGATCTGGCCCGCGCGCTGAACAAGCTGGGTGTCACCGCCGACGACATCGCCGTCATCTCCAAGCACGACACGTCGACCCTTGCCAACGATCCGAACGAGACTGAGCTGCATGAGCGGCTCGCGGCCTCGCTGGGGCGCTCGGACGGCGCACCGCTGTTCATCATCTCCCAGAAGAACCTGACCGGCCATGCCAAGGGCGGTGCCGCGGTGTTCCAGATGCTGGGCCTGTGCCAGGTGTTGCGCGACGGCGTCATTCCGCCGAACCGCAGCCTGGACTGCGTCGACGACGAGCTGTCCACCAGCCAGCACTTCGTGTGGCTGCGCGAGTCGCTGCCGCTGAAGGAGAAGCTGCCGCTGAAGGCGGGCCTGGTGACCAGCCTCGGCTTCGGTCACGTGTCGGGTCTGGTGGCGCTGGTGCATCCGCAGGCGTTCATCGCCTCGCTGCGGCCGGAGGATCGTGCCGATTACGAGACACGTTCGCGTGAACGCGTTCTCGCCGGTCAGCGCCGCCTGGCATCGGCCATGGCCGGCGGTCGTCCGATGTACGAGCGGCCCGATGGTCGGCGCTTCGACCACGATCACGACGAGTCGGAAAAGCGTCAGGAAGCCTCGATGCTGTTGGATCCGGGTGCGCGCCTGAGTGAGGACGAGGTCTACCACCGGTGATTGTCGGTATCGGGATCGACCTAGTGACCATCTCCGAGTTCGGAGAGCAACTAGCCAGTCCCGGAACGGCTTTCGGGTCCGCGTTCACGCCGGGGGAGCGGCGTGACGCGGCCTCGAAGACCGGAGGCGAGGCGCGGTACCTGGCGGCCCGCTGGGCGGCCAAGGAGGCCGTCATCAAAGCGTGGTCCGGGTCGCGGTATTCGCAACGGCCGGTGCTGCCGGAGAACATTCACCGGGACATCGAGGTCGTCACGGATACGTGGGGCCGCCCACGTATCCGGCTGTCAGGTGCGATCGGCGAGTACCTGGCGGACATGACCATGCACGTCACGTTGACACACGACGGAGACACCGCGGCCGCTTTCGTCGTGCTGGAGCAGGAAGGCCAGCCTTCCTCCACCTGACGTCCGGATGCGGCGTCTGTTACAAAGTGCCTATGCCGGTTCCTGAATTCGTCCTCGAACTGCGGCGGCACATCGGACATGCCCCGTTGTGGCTACCCGGGGTGACCGGTGTGGTTATTCGCGGTGAACAGGTGCTGCTGGTCAAGCGCGCCGACAATGGGGCGTGGACCGCGGTCACCGGAATCGTTGACCCGGGCGAGAATCCGGCGGACTGCGCCAGCAGGGAAGTGCTGGAAGAGACCGGCGTTCGGGCGACACCCCGACGATTGGTGTGGGTGCACGTGAGCCGGCCGATCGTGCATGTCAACGGTGATCATGCCCAATACCTGGACCATGTGTTCCGAATGGATTGGGTTGCGGGATCGCCCTTTCCCGCTGACGACGAGAACGATGCCGCGCAGTGGTTCGATATCACGGCGATGCCGGAAATGACGGCCGACATGCGTCGCCGGATCGAGCTCGCGCTTGATATCGGCAGTGCCGAGACGGTTTTCGAGGTTACTGAGCCTTCGGGCTAGCGCGTTGTGTTGATCTTGAGCGTCGAGCGCGAGTCTGACGCGCAATCTCGACTTGTTTTCCGCGCCACGCTCGCACTCGACAGCCGTCTCAAGCCTCAGACGGAGATGTCGCGGCGCAGCTTGGCGACGTGGCCGGTGGCCTTCACGTTGTACTGCGCCACCTCGATGTTGCCCTTTTCATCCACGACGAACGTCGATCGGATGACGCCCTCGACGATCTTTCCGTACAGCTTCTTCTCGCCGAAGGCGCCATAGGCGGTCAGCGTCGTCTTGTCCGGGTCGGAGAGCAGCGGGAAGTTCACGCCGTCGCGGTCGCGGAACTTGGCCAGCTTTTCCGGCTTGTCGGGCGAGATGCCGATGACGTCAAGGCCGGCCTCGTTGAGTTCGGCCAGGCTGTCGCGGAAATCGCACGCCTGTTTGGTGCAGCCGGGGGTCATGGCGGCGGGGTAGAAGTAGATGATCACCTTGCGGCCCTTGTACGAGGACAGCGACACCTTCTTGCCGTCCGCGTCGAGCAGAGTGAACGTGGGGGCCTTGTCGCCAACTTCGAGCCGCTTGGTTTCCGCCATGACCGGTGCCTTTCTGTTGACCCGTACAGTTGTTGCCCTAGGGTAGTTGCTTGAGTTTCATACCGCGGACGTGGAGGAGTGCACGTGGCCAGGGATCCAGAGGCAATCAAGGCCGATATCGACAAGGCGCGCGATCAGCTCGCGGCCACGGTCGACACCCTGAGTGACCGCGCAAATCCGCAGCGCCTGGCCGAGGACGCCAAGGCGTCAGTGCTGGCCACGCTGAACAAGCCGGCCGTCAAATTCACCATCCTGGGCTTCGGTGCCGTGGTTGCGGTGCTGGTGGTCCGCAAGGTCGCCGGCAAGTTCCGCCGCGACTGATGTAGCGGTTATTTGTGGTCTAGAACTCGAACCGCAGGATGCGGGCCGAACGCTTCATCGAGGTGCTGTACCGCGCCAGTTGTGACGAAATCCGCAACCAGGTGGGAAACAACTCGATCTCGGGCGCATCCACCAGATTGAACTCCTCGACAAATCGCAGCCGGGGGTTCCAGCGTTCCGGCGTGCGCGGATCGTTATAGCCCTCGAATCCCCGCAGCTGATTGACCTTCTTGAACATCTTTTGTGGGAACAGCTTGGAGATCCATACCCCCACCACCATGCGTCCGTAGTCATTGAATGCCAGTTGCCCAGTGCTGAAGTGGTCGGTGATGGCCCGCAGGGTGGCGATGATCTGTTCCTTGGTCAGGAAAGCGAAGAACCCGTCGGCGATCACCATCGCCGGACGATCCGACGGTATCCCGCCAAGCCAATTCGGATCGGTAATAGATATCCCGACGGTGTGTTCGCCCGGGCCAGGGGGCATCACTTCATCGCGCAGTGTGGCCATCCCGGGCAGGTCAACGCTGTACCAGTCGACGGTGGCCGGTGGCTGAATACGTCGGTATCCGTCGTCGAGGCCCGCGCCCATGTCCACTACCACCGCGTTCGGGTGCTCGGTGACAAAGGCGCGCACTCGGTCGTCGAGGAGCTTTGCGCGTAGCGATGATTGGCATACCACCGGGGTAATCACCCCGAGTGCGTGGAAGTCGTAGTCGATTTTGGAGACGGCGGCGGTGGCACCCGGATCCCGCAGGATCGGCCGCCGCCAGCCGTCGTTGACGGCCCTGGCCTTCAGGGTGAGAAAGGCGGTCTCTTCCTCGGGGGTGATTCCGCTGACGTCGATGCCCATGGATTCGACTATACAAGCGTGTAGTCAATTGTCCAGTCGTGTAGCATATGGCGATGGAAACCGTGGATCCCGACGACCTCACCGCCCGTGCCCGGATACGGGACGCGGCATTGCGTGAGTTCGGCGACAAGGGGTACGACGGCGCCACCATTCGGGGAATCGCCGCGCGCGCCGGGGTGTCGTCGGGGCTGCTGCGGCACCACTTCGGGTCCAAACAGGAGCTACGGGACGCCTGCGACGAATATCTGGTCAAGACGATGCGCGATATCAACGAGCAGGTGCAGGCGAATGTGGAACGTGGTGATGTGCACTATGTTTCGGCACGTATCCCCGTGGGCCAATACCAGGCCTACATCACCAGGGCGCTGGTCGAAGGCTCAGCCGGGCAGCTCTTCGACGAGATGGTCGCCATGACGGAGGGCTGGCTCGCGGTCGCGGATCAAAACCGTGCCTACCCGGCCGCTGTCGATGTGAAGTCACGCGCCGCCGTCATCACCGCGATGGCCTTGGCGGTCCCGCTGCTCCAGCAACATGTTTCGCGTGGCTTGGGGGTGGACATCGATTCGCCGGAGGGTGATCTGAAGATGGCGGCCACGCTGGTCGACGTGTACGCCAACCCGCTGTTGACTCCTGAGCAGGCAAAATCGGCGCAGGAAGACCTGGCGCGCAGAATGAGGTAGCCATTGTCGGCGCGGCAATATTCGCTGCATCGGATAACAAGTACGCCGCTACCTCGGTACTCTTGTGCTGTGCCAAGTTTCCGTGCACGGGCGGGAATCCGATGATTATCGTCGCTGGTCTACGGCTTGACGCGACCGTCGTCAAGGCGTCGGCGATGATGCTCTATGTCGTCGGGTTCGCCTTCACCGTGTTCGCCGGCGTCGACGGTGTGCGTCTTGCCGTGGTCTTGATCGTCGGAATCGCGGCGACGATATTGCACTACTGGCCACGGCGCGAAGGGTTTGACCGGATCTCGATAGCGGTCTGCGTGGGTCTGGTTCTCGCCTTCGCGCTCGACGCCTGGTCAACCTGGGTGATCGACCACGCGCCGGCGCACGGCATCGGAATTGGTGTGGCGCGCCTGGTGGCATGGCTGTTGTCGGTCGCCGGCATCCTGGCGTTCCCGCGCAGCCTCTTGGACCGAGACTCCGAGCCGGAAGGCTAGGCGCCGGTTCGCTCCAGTCGCGACGGCCTGGTCAATAGGTAGGACAGCACCCCGGCTGTTCGGGGCGAGCGCGCCTTGGACCACCGGAACAGCAGCCCGCGCAGTAGCGGCACGGGCGACCACCAGAACCACTTGCCCAACGCGCCCGCGATCGCGGGCACCACGAAGGTTCTGACGATGAGTGTGTCGATCATCAGGCCCACGCCGATCGTCGTGCCGGTCTGCTCAATGCTGAGTACGTCACTGGACAGCATGGCGAACATGGTGATTCCGAAGACGATTCCGGCCGTGGTGACGACCCCGCCCGTGCCACCGAACGTGCGGATCATGCCGGTACGCAAGCCCGCTCCGTGTAGGAACACCTCCTCGCGCATCCGCATGGTGAGTAGCAGGTTGTAGTCGGCTCCGACGGCGACGAGTGCGATCAGCGCAATGGACGGTACGGCCCAATGCAGGTCGCGGCCGAGTAGGTCCTGCCAGATCAGTGTCGTGACGCCGAGCGCTGACGCGTACGAGATGATTACTGTCCCGATCACCACCGCGGCGGCGACCGGGCTGCGCAACATGACCAGCACGATGAGGAAGACCAACGCCAGCGCCACGGCGGCCAACAGCAGGAAGTCCTCGCTGACGTATCCACGCAATTCGGCTGTACCCGTTCCGAACCCGGTGAGATTGACCGAACTGCCCGCCAGTGTCCCCTCTTTGGTGGCCTCGCTCACCGCGAGCATGATCTGTGGCGAGCGATGTGCCCCGTCGGCGCCGAACACCTTGCCGTCCCCGAACACCAGCATGCGGGTGGAGTGCCCGTCCGGGCCGAAGTAGAGGCCGGCCGCGCGCTGGAATCGCGGGTCCTGCCACGCGCGTTGCGGGAGGTAGTAGCCGCCCTCACCGCTGCTGCGGAAATCCTCCCGCATGGCCCGCAGGTATTCGGTGAGCCCGGAGAACATGGTGCGTGTCTCTCCGACAGCGTGGGTGAGCTGATCGGTGATGGCGCCGAGCTGCGCGACGGTGGCGCGCATGTTCTTGACCGAATCCACCGCCCCGGAGAATGACTTCTGCATGCCTTGGGCGCCCGCGCCGAATTTGGTGGTGCTGGCAGTCAGTGACGCGGTCGCCGCTACCACGGAGTCCATGGGCTCGACGGCCTTGAGCACCAGGGAGCAGATGCCGTCATTGGCGCAGTTGGGATTGCCGTTGGTGAAGTTGCGCAATGGTTCCATGTACCCGGATACCTGGGACACGTTGTCCTGCAGCGCCTTCATGCCCGAGTGCATGTCGCCGATGCCGCCGTTGAGTTCCCCCAGCCCGTTCACGCCACCGGCCAGGCCCTTTTGTAGTTGGGCGATCGCGCCCGAGAACTGGCTCAGTGTTGCCGACAGCTTGTCGACGGCTCCCAGTCGCTGGCTCATTTGGGCGGTTCCGTCATCCAACTGGTCGGCGATGATCCCGGCTTGTTCGGTCAGGGCGGCTTGTTCGGGGATGGTACCCGCGGGGCGGGAAGCGGACTGCACCATCCGAATTCCGGGGATTTCCATGAGGCCCTTGGTGACTCGCTCGACGGCGATGACACCGGCGGGAGTTCGCAGATCGTGGTCGGATTCGATCGATACAATCTCCGGCAACAGCCGGTTCGGCGGGAAGTGCCGGTCCATGGCCTGATAACCGCGGTTCGCGTGAGTGGAAAGCGGTTGCGCGGCAAGCTCATCGAAACCCAATCGCAGGCCCGCCACCGGCAGGGCGCAGACGACCAGGACCAGTAATGATCCGGCCAAAACAGGTCCCGGCCAGCGCGACACCATGGCACCCACTCGGCGCCAACGGCGTCCCGGTTGCCCGCGTAACGGCCGTGGTTGGGCCAGGCCGCGGCGACCTGCCAGCCCGATGAGTGCGGGGAGTAGCGTCAACGAGGCCACCATGCCGGTGAGTATTCCAATGGCACAGGGTAATCCGGCGCTGCGCAGCATGCCGACCTGCGCAAAGAGCAGGCAGGATAGGGCGGCCGCGATCGTCAGTCCGGAGGCCGCGATGACCGGTGCCACCGACCGGTTGGCGATGACCAGTGCCTGCTCGTGGTCCACTCCCGAGCGTCGCTGTTCGTGATAGCGGCCCAGCAAGAAGATTCCGTAGTCGGTAGCCGCGCCGAGAACCAGCGCGGCGAGCAGTGATACCGAGAAGATGGAGACCTCGATGAGATCGCGTTCCCCCAGGAACGCGACGATCGAGCGTGCCACCGCCAGCCCCAGGCCTACGGTCATCAACGGAATCGCGGCGGTAATGACGGACCGGTACACGACAAACAACAGCACCGCGATAAGCACCACGGTGACACCGGTGATCATCAACATCTGGGTGTCGATGGCGGTCAGTTCGTCGGCGATGGTCGCGCCCGGCCCGGTGACCCAGGCCTGCGTCCCGGGAGGGGCGGGCTGGTCGGCGACGATCTTGCGGACGGCAGCCAGTGCGTCGTTCGCCTTGGCGGCGCCGAGCTCGCCGTTGACCCGGAGCATCGTGTAGACCGCCTTGCCGTCCGGGCTCAGCGCGCCCTCCGCGGTCAACGGGTCGGCCCACAGGTCCATCGCGGAGTCCAGATGGGTGGTATCGGCACGCAATGTGGTCAGCAACCGGTCGTGATATTGGTGCTCGACCGGGCCGAGCTTGTGATCGCTTTCCAACACCAGGTAATTGAGATTGTTACCGGCGCCGTCCTGGAACTGCCGGCCCATGACCGCGCCGGCAGCATTGACCGGCGCGTCCTGCGGCAGGAAGCCGCGGGCGTGGTTATGTGCGGTGCTTTCCACCTGTGGCACAAGTAGATTGCCTGCGCCGGCGAGTAGCACCCAGAGTCCGATGATCAGCACCGCATAGCGGCTGGAGAACCTTGCGATGGCGTCCCACATGCCTGCCGACGCTACGGACATGCCGGGGCGGCCGCGTCGTGCTGCGGGCGAGACATGTTCTCCGACCGTGGTATGACATGTGTATCCACGCCAAGGATGATGTGTGGCGGGGCGACCGCCTCTACGCTGGCCCCATGGATCGGTTCCGGGAGACCGCGCTGCGGCGCCGTGCTCTGGTGCCGTACGAGTTTCCGTGGACCGTCCCCGTGGTGATGTATGGAAGCACGCTACTGATCGTGGGTTGTGCGGTGGCACAGCGCGGCTTCACCCGGCCGTGGGTACTGTTGCTCGCGGCTGGTCTGGCACTGGCTCCGATCCTCATTTTCATCATCGCCGGGCGCAAGCTCAACACGTTCTGGACGGTGGCATGTGGTCTGAGTGCGGTGGCACTGTTTCTGACCTGGCCGCCGAACGTCGTCGACGCCGCTCCTTTCCTGCTGATGTTCACCGTGGGGGAGGTGGGTGCGATGGCCTCGGTACGGGTGGGGCTGGCCGCGACGAGTGCCTGTGCGGCATTGCTTGTGGTGGCCGAGCAGCTACATCACCTGGGTATCTTCTCGCTGTACATGATGTTCTTTGTGCTGTGCGGCTGGATGATGGGCCACATCCTGCAACTGCAACAACGGCTGATCTTGCAAGAACGCGCGCAGCAGGCCCGCATCCAGGAACAAGCTGCCTCCGATGAACGCCGCCGCATCGCACGCGAAATCCATGACGTGATAGCACATTCGCTGTCTGTGACGATGCTTCATCTGACTGGTGCGCGGCGGGCGCTACAAGAGGACCACGATGTGGACGACGCCGTCGCGGGCTTGGTGGACGCCGAACGTCTTGGACGTCAGGCCATGTCGGATATCCGGGGCACGGTCGGGCTGTTGAGTGCCGGACCCGGCGGCGTCGAGCCGATGCGGTTGGCTCCCGAACCCGGGATCGCGGATATCCCCGGTTTGGTCGCCGACTTCACGGCGGCGGGGATGTCGGTGGAGTCGCATATCTACGGTTCCGGTGAGGCTGTCAGCGCCGGAGTGGGTTTGGCGTTGTACCGAGTGGCTCAGGAATCTCTGGCCAATATCGCCAAGCATTCGCCTAGGTCATCTGCCGCAGTGCTCCTCGATATCACCGGGTCGGCGGCGAGCCTGACCGTGAGCAATGACCTGGCTGCGGGGTTGCGTCCAGACGTGTGCTCGGGGGGCGGCCTCACCGGCATGCGGCAACGCATCGAGATGCTCGGCGGCGTGTTCCATGCGGGGCGGGCGGAAGATGGCTGGACAGTTTCGGCGAGTGTCCCGTTGGAATCCAATGGGACAGACTGCCGTTCCCGGCGCAGGAAAGTGCTGTGGCGTCATGACTGACACCGAGGTGGGCGTCCTGCTGGTCGATGATCAGGAGCTTGTACGAACGGGGTTGCGCCGGATTCTGCGTCGCAAGGACGGCTTCGCGATAGTGGGGGAGTGCGCCGATGGGAGCGAGGTCGCCGCTGCGGTGAGCCGGGCGCGGCCCGACGTGGTGATCATGGATCTGCGGATGAAGCAGATGAGTGGTATCGAGGCGATTCGCTTGCTGCATGCCGCGCAGGGACCGCCGGCGCTGGCGCTCACCACATTTGACGACGACGAGCTGCTCTCGGGTGCGCTGCGCGCCGGTGCTGCCGGGTTCATTCTGAAGGACTCGCCCGCCGAGGAGCTGGTACGCGCAGTGCATGCGGTGGCGCGCGGTGAGGCGTACCTGGACCCTGCGGTGACCTCGCGTGTGCTCAATGCCTATCGACGGGCACCCGCCGCAGTGTCGGGGGATGCCCAGGACAAACTCACCGCACGGGAACTGGATGTGCTGGCACTCATCGCCTCCGGGGCAACCAACTCCGAAATCGCTGAACAACTCGTGATATCGGAGGTCACGGTCAAGAGTCACATCGGGCGCATCTTCGTCAAACTCGATCTACGGGACCGTGCCGCGGCCATCGTCTACGCCTACGACCACGGCATCGTGACACCGAAATAGATTTACAGCAGGTTCTTTTCGCGGATGCTCTCTAGAGCCTCGTGTAGCTGTTCGAGCTCGCGGCGCAAGTAGTCACGCGTCGCGACCTCGCCAACTGCCAGCCGCAGTGCGGCGAGCTCGCGGGCCAGGTACTCGGTGTCGGCCTTGGTCTGCTCGGCTCGTCTGCGGTCCTCTTCCAGCGCCACCCGGTCGCGGTTCTCCTGTCGGTTCTGCGCCAGCAGGATCAGGGGTGCCGCGTAGGCAGCCTGTGTGGAGAAGGCCAGGTTGAGCAGGATGAACGGGTACGGATCCCATTCCAGTCCCACCGCGAAGAGGTTCAGCGCGATCCACACCACCACGAATATCGTCTGGATCGCGAGATAGCGTCCCGTCCCGAGGAAACGTGCGATGTTCTCACTCACCCGCCCGACGGCCTCGACATCGAGGCCGAGGGACAGCCGGCGCGAGGTGCGCGGGGTATCGAGCCGCTGGCGTGCCGACGCGTCACTCACGGGCGGTCACCTCCCGCCACAGCCTCCGGCTCTTCGGCGCGCCAGCCATCGGGCATGAGGTGGTCCAGCACGTCGTCCACGGTGACGGCACCAAGCAAGTGGTCCTCCCTGTCGATCACCGGGCCGCACACCAGGTTGTAGGCGGCGAAATAGCGGGTCACCTCGGCAAGCGGAGCCTCGGCGTCAAGGTAGGGCAGGTCGGTATCGAGGATGCCACCGACCATCGCGTAGGGAGGCTCGCGTAGCAGCCGCTGAAGGTGCACACATCCGAGATAGCGGCCGGTGGGCGTCGCCGTGGGCGGCCGGACCACGAACACCAGCGAGGAAAGAGCAGGCGTCAGATCTGGATCACGCACGCGGGCAAGAGCTTCGGCGACGGTAGTGTTGGGGGTCAGGATCACCGGCTCTGGCGTCATCATGCCGCCGGCGGTGTTGGGGGAGTGGGTGAGCAGTCGGCGGACGGGCTCGGAGTCCTCCGGATCCATCAGCGCCAGCAGTGATTCCGCCTCCGCGGGCGGCAGCTCGCCCAACAGGTCGGCGGCGTCGTCGGGATCCATCGCCTCCAGCACGTCCGCGGCGCGTTCGTCCTCCAGCTTGGTCAGTACCTCGGCCTGATCATCTTCGGGAAGTTCCTGAAGGATGTCGGCCAGCCGCTCGTCGTCGAATGCGCCCAGCACTTCGTCGCGTCGCTTGGGGGGAAGCTCGCGGATGGCGTCGGCCACCTCGACCGGCCGCATGCCCTCGAATTGGAGCATCAGCTGGGCCACGCCCTGACCGGGCAGGTTGAGTGTCGACGGCGTCAAGCCCTGGATGTGGCTCCAGTCGGTCACCTGCACACCGGTGCGCCGTCCCAGCCGCCGCGGGCTGCGCACCGCCACCCGGGTCACCACCCAGTCGCGGGTGCGGGTCTGTTCGAGGCCGAGGTCCACCACGGTCAGATCCACGCCATGGAACTGTTCGAGCTCGGGGTCGTCGGTGCGCACCGTGGTGTCGAGCACCTGGCCCAGGACCAGCGCTTCGCTGGGCCGTTGTTCGAAGCGTCGCAGCGAGACATTACCTGTGTTGAGCGTCACCGAGCCTGGCTCAATAGCGGTGACACGCAGCATTGGAACGAAAATTCTTCGGCGCGTGAGCATTTCGACGACAAGGCCGATAACGCGCGGCTGTTTTCGGGCAACTCCCATGCCGATCACGACATCGCGGACCCGTCCGATCGACTCGCCGTCCGGGCCGAGAACGACCAGGCCTGAGAGCCTGGCTGCGAACACCTTGCTCACTGCGGCCATGACAGCAAGATTAGGGGGTAACCGTTGCGGCCGTCCGCAGGTGTCTCGAGTTGGGTGGTTAGGGGCCTATTCCGCCGTACATCAGAGCGATGACGGCCGCCGAGAATCGCTCGGTGTCTTGTACCTCGCCGCCTCGTGACGCGTGCAGCCCGTTGGCGAGAATCATCCCGGTTACCGCGCGAGCGGTGTATTCGGTGTCGAGATCGGCACGTAGGTAGCCTTTTTCGACACCATGGCGCAGGTAGGCCTCGGTGAGATGATCGCTTGTGGAGAGCATGCCGAACACGCGCTCGCGCAGCTCACTGTCGACCGAGCCGGCTTCCAGAAGCAGCAGCGGTAGGTGCGGGTTTTCCCTGAACAGGTGCGCCAGAGCGGCGCCGATCCGGACCGACTGTTGTCGGTATTGCTCAATGTCGTCGGCGAGGCCTGCCGCGTTCTCTGCGCCGATTGCCTCAAAGATCTGTCCGGTGACGTCGTCAATGACATGCTCGATGATGTCCCGCTTGCTCTTGAAGTACCGGTAGAAGGTCCCGTGGCCGATCCCGATTCGTCCGGCGATATCCGCGACGCCTGTGGCGTGATAGCCCTGCTCGGCGAAGCATGCGAAGGCGGAGTCCAAGATCTCCTGCCGCATTTCGCGCTTTTTGCGCTCGACACGGCTGAGTGCGGACGGGCTGGACGACATAAGCGGCGATCCTACCGACCTTGACACCCCTCAAGAATGACATATCATTCCGAAACTGACACGCCATTCCGTTTTCCTGGAGGTAGATGTGAGTCGTTATCCGAAGATCGAGCTGGCCGGTGCGGTGGTCGTCATCACCGGCGGAGCCAGAGGAATCGGCGCGGCGACCGCGCGCCTCTTCGCCGATAGGGGTGCTGACGTGTGGATCGGCGACGTCGACGACGTGGTCGCCAAGGAGACTGCGAACGGCATCCCCAATGCACACTCCGGAGCCCTCGACGTCACCAAACCCGAGTCCTGGGCCGGGTTCCTTGACCAGGTGCGCGCTGAATCCGGGCCGGTGGACATCTTGATCAACAACGCCGGCGTCATGCCACTGGGCGGATTCATCGAAGAAAACGAGCGCACCACCGACTTGATTCTCGACGTGAACGTGCGTGGCCCGCTCAACGGTGCACGGGCGGTGTTACCGCAGATGGTGGCCCGTGGGCGCGGGCACGTCGTCAACGTGGCCTCGATGGCCGGCAAGCTGGCCGTGCCCGGAATGGTCACCTACAACGCGTCCAAGTTCGGCGCCGTGGGGCTGTCGGTGGCGCTGCGCAAGGAGTACGGAAATACCGGTGTCAGTGTCAGCTGCGTGCTGCCGAGCGCGGTCCGGACCGAATTGGCCTCGGGTGCGCCGCTGGGCAAGGGCATGCCCACCGTTGATCCCGAGGATGTGGCCGCCGCCATCGTGCGCAGCGTGGACACTCGCCGCGCTCAGATTTCGGTGCCGGGCTGGCTCGCCTTCGGATGGGGTTTGGTGGACCTGTTTGTGCCGGAACCGGTGGAGCGGCTGGCTCGGCGGCTGATCGATGACCGTCGCGCCCTGACGTCACTGGACCTGAACGCGCGCGGTGCCTACATCGAACGCATTGAACGGCAGAGCAAGGAGCATCAGAAGTGAGCGATACGCGCGATCCCAGGGTCATCGTCGTCGGCGCGGGCATGGCGGGAATCGCCGTGGGGCACAAGCTCAAAGAGGCAGGTTTCAACGATTTCACCATTCTGGAGAAGGGTGATGACGTTGGCGGCGTCTGGTACTGGAATCGATATCCGGGGTTGACCTGTGATGTGCCCTCACAGGCGTACCAATACCCGTTCGCGCCCCGGACCGACTGGCCTCGGCTCTTCGCCACCGGTAGTGAGATTCAGGCGTATCACCGCAAGGTCGCCGAGGACCTGGATGTGATGCCGCATATCCGGTGTGGGCAGGAGGTCACGGCGGCGGAATTCACCGGCAGTGGCTGGCGGGTCACCACCGCGGCAGGGGAGGCGCTGGAGTGCGACTTTCTGATCGCCGCCACCGGCGTGCTGCACCACCCCAACATTCCTGATATCCCCGGACTCGACAGCTTCCAGGGCGCCGTCGTGCACACCGCGCGGTGGGACGACTCGGTGCGTTTGGAAGGCAAGCGTGTTGCCGCGATTGGAACGGGCTCCACTGGTGTGCAAGTGGTTTCGGCGATGCAGCCCGTTGTCGCGCAGGTGACCTCATTCATCCGGACCCCGCAGTGGGTGCTGTGGGCGCCCATGTCGTTGCGGCAGCCGAAGTTCGTGGCCAAGCTCCTGGATGCGTTGCCCACCCAACGCATCGTGCGCTTCACGGCCCTGACGGGCACGGATGCTTTGGTCAACATTGTGACCCGGCCCGGTTGGGGACGGCGTTTGGTGCAGCAGTACGCGCGTGCCTGCCTACATCTGATCCGCGACAAGGAGCTGAGGCAGAAGCTCACCCCGGACTACGAGCCGCTGTGCAAGCGTCAAGTGCTGTCCGGTTCGTTCCATCGTGCTGTACAGAAGCCCAACGTCGAGATTGTCACCGACCGCATCAACAGGATCACTCCGACGGGGATCGTGACGGTGGATGGCACCGAGCGCGAATTCGACGTGATCGTCCTGGCCACCGGGTTCCAGGCGCACAACTACATGCGCCCCATGAATCTGGTTGGCAAGGATGGGTATTCGATTGACGAGGCGTGGGAGAAGGGGCCCAAGGCCTATCGGATGACCGCGATTCCGGGCTTCCCGAACTTCTTCACGGTGCTGGGGCCCAATTCGCCGACCGGCTCGATCTGGCTTCAGCACACGGCCGAGCGCACCGCCGAATACATCATCAGCTGGCTCCATCGCTTCGCTCGCGGCGAGATCAACACCGTAGAGGTGAGCTCCGAGGCCACTGACGAGTTCAATGACCAAGCGCGCGAAGCGATGAAGCCGACCGTGTGGGCCACCGGATGCAACTCCTGGTACCTCACCGAGGACGGATCCGTTGACCTGTGGCCCTTTGACCGCAAGACGATGGAGCAGATGCTGGCCTCACCCGAGGAGAGCCACTACATCGTGCGGTGATCCGCGCTAGTGCAAGTTGAACGTTGTCGGATCCGGCCCGATACGGCCGTCGGACGCGTCCAGCGCGGTGATGCGCTCCACCTCGTCGGTGCTGAGCTCGAAACCGAATACGTCGAAGTTGGCCGCAATGCGGGCCGGCGTCACCGACTTGGGGATGACGACGTTACCGAGCTGCAGATGCCAGCGCAGGATCACCTGTGCCGCACTCACGTCGTGTGCCTGGGCGATGGCGCCGATCGTCGCATCCTCCAGAATCGTGCCCTGGCCGAGCGGCGACCACGCCTCGGTGGCAATGCCGTATTCGGCGTGGAACGCGCGCAGTTCGGGCTGGGTGAACCGCGGGTGTAGCTCGATCTGGTTGAGGGCGGGTACTTCTCCGGTCTCATCGATAAGCCGCTTGAGGTTGTCGACGGTGAAGTTGCTGACGCCGATGGCCTTGGCGCGCCCATCGGCCTGGATCCGCTGTAGGGCCTTGAAGCTCGCCACGTACTCATCGAGTTCGGGGACCGGCCAGTGGATGAGGTACAGGTCCACGTAATCGGTGCCCAGCCGCTCCAGGGAGGCGTCGAAGGCGCGTAGCGCGTTGTCGTATCCCTGGTCGGAGTTCCACAGCTTGGTGGTCAGGAAGACATCGCCGCGCGGAATGCCGGATTCCGCGATGGCGGCGCCAGTGCCCGCCTCGTTGTCGTAGATCTTGGCGGTGTCGATGCTGCGATATCCGACCTGCAGGGCTGCCGACACTGCCGCACGCGCCTGGTCGTCGGGAACCTGCCAGACGCCGTAGCCGAGCTGCGGGATCGTGGTGCCGGAATTGAGCGTCACATTGGGGACTATCTGGGGAACTGTCACGGTCAACCCAACACGAGGCGCCGTCGAGTATTCCCGGGCAGCCGCAGCAGAATGAAACACGATGTACGGCCATTGATCGGTGGGGCGGATTCGTCGCTGAGCGCGTGTTTGGGAACGCGCGGATTGATCTGCGGTGTGCGCACTTCCACCCGGAGCGACGCTCCAGCGCTACCCGAGAGGCGCTAGCTGTGAGTCTGAGTGAAGCCCGGTTCGTCCCCGGTATGCCCCATCAGGGTGGTGTATCCGTGTTGCACCACTGTTCCGTCGTCGGTGGTGATGACGTTCTTTGTGGTGACGATGTCGGCGCCGAAGGCAGTGCGGATGTCGTGCATGTGGACCTCACAGTGCAGGACATCCCCGGTGAGGATGGGGCGCAGCATCGTGAACTGCTGATCTACCTGCGCGATCTTCTTGTCGTTGATGGCGATACCGCAGTGCTGGAGAAACCACTTTTGTGCGGCGTATCCCAGGATGCACAAGAACGTCGGCGGTATCACAAGTTCGTCGTGTCCGAGGGCGCTGGCCGCGGGAAGGCTGTGATGTGCGGGGTGGTGGTTCTGGATGGCGAGGGATAGTTCACGGATCTTCTCGCGTCCGACCACGTATGTGGAGGGGTATCGGTGGTGAGTGCCGATCAGGTCGGGAGAGATGGGCATGGGCCTAATGTAAACGTGCGTTGACTTGTGGTCTGGCACAGGGGTCGGGAAAGGGCGCCAACTCGATGTACTTGTGAGGCTTGGTCATACCGTCGCAATGCCCCCAATGTGGATTGACGGACGGGTGCTCGGGCCGCTTCTCAAAGCATGAGGCCGGTGTAGGCGGAATTGATCCTTGCCTACACCGGCCTATCTGGTGCGCCGTCAGGGGCTCGAACCCCGGACCCGCTGATTAAGAGTCAGCTGCTCTACCAACTGAGCTAACGGCGCGTGAACGTGCGTGGAAGACCTTAGCAGCCTCGGCGCCCGTAACGAAAATTGTAATCGTGGCGATAGGCCCGTCGCGTTGGTTGAGGTCGTCGTGCGTCATCGCGAACCCGTACAATCGTGGCTGATTTCGTGCATCAAAATTCAAAGGGAGCAAAGCATGACCCAGGGTCGTCCACGCCTGCACGCTGGCGCGCGTCGGCGGTGGGTTGCCACGCTTGCTCTGCCCGTTGTGGCAATGGCTGTGCTGGCTGGATGCGCCGGTGCCACCACGCAGGAACCCCCGAAAGTCATTGATAAGGCAACGCCTTACGCCGATCTGCTGGTACCCAAGCTGGCGATGTCGGTTAAGGATGGAGCCGTAGGTGTGGCGGTTGACGCGCCGGTGACGGTGACGGCAGGCGAAGGTGTGCTCGGCAGCGTCACCATGGTGAATTCCGATGGCAAAGAGATCGCCGGCGAGATCGGTCCCGATGGCGTCACCTGGACCACCACCGAACCGCTCGGTTACGACAAGCAGTACACGATCAATGCCGATGCCCGTGGTCTAGGCGGTGTGGCGCGGGCCAATGCGACATTCCGAACCCAGTCGCCCGACAACATGACGATGCCGTACGTGATGCCCGGTGATGGCGAGGTTGTCGGCGTCGGTCAAACGGTAGCCATTCGGTTCGATGAAAACATTCCGAACCGTGCGGCGGCCGAGAAGGCCATCAAGATCACCACCAACCCGCCGGTGGAGGGCGCGTTCTACTGGCTGAACAACCGAGAGGTGCGCTGGCGCCCCGAGTCGTTCTGGGACTCCGGTACATCCGTGGACGTCAAGGTCAATACCTATGGCGTGAACCTGGGCGACGGTGTCTTCGGCCAGGACAATGTGGCGTCCCACTTCACCATCGGCGACGCGGTGATCAGCCGCGTGGACGACACCAACAAGATCCTCAACATCGAGCGCAACGGCGAGATCATCAAGACCATGCCCACCTCGATGGGTAAGGACAAGGCGCCCACCAACAACGGCACCTACATCATCGGTGAGCGGTTCAAGGATCTGATCATGGATTCGTCGACCTACGGTGTCGCGGTCAACTCGCCCGACGGCTACCGCACCAAGGTGCAGTACGCCACCCAGATGTCGTACAGCGGTATTTACGTGCACGCGGCACCGTGGTCCGTAGGCGCGCAAGGGCGCACCAACACCAGCCACGGCTGCTTGAACGTCAGCACGGCCAACGCAAAATGGTTCTACGAGAACACTAAACGCGGCGATGTGGTGATCGTCTCCAACACAGTGGGTCCGGTGCTTCCGGGTACCGAGGGTTTGGGCGACTGGAACATCCCTTGGGCGCAGTGGAAGGCGGGAAACGCCCGCCAGCAATAAAGCGGCACACAGACAGCGAAGAAGCCCCCGGCACTTTCACGTGCGCGGGGGCTTCTCCATCTGTGGGGCCTACCCCTCGATGACCTTCTGGTCGAGGACCCGCTTGGACGGCACCATGACGATCGACTTGGAGTTGTCGCGATCGCGGTAGGCCGATTCCAGGGCCGACGGGATGCTCTCCAGCCTCCCGTGCACGCCCATTAGCTGCTCCAGGATCGAGATGCGCTGCTGACCAATCTCTTCCACCGATCGGCGGGCCTGATCCAGGCGTCGCTCGATCTGCTCGTCGGCCAGGCGCAGGCGACGATCCGCCTCATCTTTGGCGTCGGCAAGGCGTTTCTCGCATTCGCCCTGGATGCTGCGGCGCTGTTCGTCGACGGCGCTCTGCGTGTCGGTGCGCAGTTTGGTCAACTCCTCGTCCAATTCCGTTTCAGCTTTCTCACGCCGCTTGGCCTCGGCGGCACGCAATCGCTCGGACTCGCTGACTGCTTGGGCGACAATCTGATTGGCTTCCTCGCGGGCGCGTGCCATCACCTCGGTGTACTCGGTTTCCAGCGCGCTCTGCCGGGCCGCCATGTCGGCGAGCAGTTCCTTGTGCTTGGTGCGCATGGCCTCGGCATCGGCCTTGGCGGAGGCGATCAGCGCGGCGGACTCGGTGCGCGCCTCGTTCTGCATCTCGGCGACCTCGTCGACCGCGATGCGAAGCATCTTCGCCATCCGGTCGGTCATGGCGTGGGCGGAGGGGGAGGTGTCGCTGAGGGTGGTGACCTCGTCCTTGAGTGAGCTGATCTGCTTGGTGGCGTCCTCCAGCCGGCTCTTGAGCGTCTCCACATCGTTCAGCCCCGACTGATGCATGATGGTCAGCCGGCTGATGTACTCGTTGACCTCAATGGGGTCATATCCATTGCGCGTCCGCGTGAAATTCCGGGTGGACTCGTTGAGGGTGGTCGTGGTCACTTGTACCCCTTGGAAACAGGTATGGAAGCAGTGGACGAGTGTTAGCCCGCGAAGAGTATGGCACGCGTTGCCGGTCACCGTACAGAAGTATTGGTAAATAGTGGCGCACGGTGTTCCCAGATGTCCCGCGCCTTACGCACCTGGTCACCGCATCTATTTCGCAAGCTTCTGCCCCCGTGGGTCGATGTCAGCATGTCGACTTCCGATTCCCGATGTTTGTTCCGCTCCGCTGGCTGGGTTTGCTGAATATTTCGGCAGGCATCACTGCGAGAGGGGGCGGTGACAGGCCTGCGGTTTGCCGCAGGTGTGATCGGGTGACGTACACGCCGCAGGAGTCGTTTCCTGTACTTCATCTTGATAGCGCCAGTTCACATAGCGATGGTGCGATCTACCCCGTCGCGGTACGGGGTATCGGTTCGGTGGGAAGAGCGGAAACGGTGGTACCTGCCGTTCCAACAACAGGTGAGCCCGGGAAACGAACATCGCCCCACCCGATACTTGCGGGTGGGGCGATGTTCTTGGTGGGGTGGCTGACGGGACTCGAACCCGCGACAGCCAGGATCACAACCTGGTGCTCTACCAACTGAACTACAGCCACCATTGCCGCGCAGAGCGGCGTGAAAGATCTTAACCGGTGAGGGCGCCTTAGGCCGAATCGGTATCCGGCGCGTTGTCCAGGTCGGCCACGATTGCGACAAGGTCACTGGTAGAGGGCCCAGGATCGGGGACGAAGGCCGCGCGGCGGTAGTAGCGCAGCTCGCGAATCGACTCCTTGATGTCGGCGAGCGCACGATGCGCCAGGCCCTTGTCGGGTTGGCCGAAGTAGATCCGCGGATACCAGCGGCGGCACAGTTCCTTGATGGAGCTGACGTCGATCATCCGGTAGTGCAGGAAGGCGTCGAGTTCCGGCATGTCACGTGCGATGAAGCCCCGGTCGGTGGCGATGGAGTTACCTGCCAGGGGAGCGGTCTTGGCCGACGCCACGTGCTGACGGATGTAGTCGAGCACCATCGCCTCTGCTTCTTGCAGGGTGACGACCGACGTGCGGACCTCCTTGGTGAGCCCCGATTTGGCGTGCATATCGGCGACCACCGGCGGCATCGCGGCCAGGGCGGCGTCATCGGCGTGAATGACGACGTCAACACCCTCGCCGAGGATGTTGAGGTCACCGTCGGTGACAAGGGCGGCGATCTCGATCAGTTTGTCGGAGCCGAGGTCGAGCCCCGTCATCTCGCAGTCGATCCAGACCAGTTCATCGCGTGGAGCACTCACAGTCTGACCACAGTAGCGGTACGTGCGATCCGCGAGTGTGACGTCAGCGCGGAATTTCGCGAGCAATCCATCGCCGACCCCACCGTCGGCGATGACGGAGACCGTCCGGGGCATTAGGGTCGTGGCCATGGCCGAGCAGACCACCGCGGGAGCCACGCCCGCACAGCAGATCGCCGCCGGATACGCCACCACTGGCCAAGCACTTGAACTGGGTTCGGTCGTGGTGGACGGCACTGTCGATCCGGCGGCGCGTATCCGCATTCCATTGGCGACCCTCAACCGGCACGGCCTCATCGCCGGCGCGACCGGTACCGGCAAGACCAAGACCCTTCAGGTGATCGCCGAGCAGCTCAGTGCCGCGGGAGTGCCTGTGGTCATGGCCGACGTCAAGGGCGACCTATCCGGCATCTCCCAGCCCGGCGAGGCCGGCGACAAGACGGCGGCTCGTGCCAAGGACACCGGCGACGACTGGGTGCCGACGGGCTTCCCGACCGAGTTCGTGTCACTGGGCACCAACGGGATCGGTGTGCCGGTCCGCGCGACCATCCGCAGCTTCGGTCCGATCTTGCTGTCAAAGGTGCTGGGGCTCAATGCCACCCAGGAATCCACGCTGGGGTTGATCTTCCACTGGGCAGACCAACAGCAGCTGCCACTGCAGGACCTGAAAGATCTGCGCGCGGTCATCACGTACCTGACCAGCGATGAGGGCAAGGCGGACCTGAAGAACCTCGGTGGTGTGTCGGCGGCGACGGCGGGCGTGATCCTGCGCGCGCTGATCAATCTGGAGGCCGACGACGGCGACACGTTCTTCGGCGAACCCGAAATCGATCCGAACGATCTGATGCGGACGTCTGGAGACAAGGGCGTCATCACCCTGGTCGAGCTGGGGGCGCAGGCCGCGCGGCCGGTTCTGTTCTCCACATTCCTGATGTGGATTCTGGCCAACCTGTTCACGAAGCTGCCCGAGATCGGCGACGTTGACAAGCCCAAGCTCGTGTTCATCTTCGACGAGGCGCATCTGCTGTTCGCCGACGCGTCGAAGGCGTTCCTGGAGCAGGTGGAGCAGACCGTCAAGCTCATCCGGTCCAAGGGCGTCGGCGTGTTCTTCTGCACCCAGCTGCCCACCGACGTGCCCAACAACGTGCTCTCGCAGCTGGGCGCGCGCGTTCAGCACGCGCTGCGTGCCTTCACGCCCGAGGACCAGAAGGCCCTTGCCAAGACCGTCAAGACCTATCCCAAGACGGATGTGTACGACATGGACACGGCGCTGACCTCGCTGGGCATCGGCGAGGCGATCGTCACGGTGCTCTCCGAGCGGGGCGCGCCGACGCCGGTGGCGTGGACCCGGATGCGTGCGCCGCGTTCGCTGATGGCCGCCATCGGTGACGACGCCATCAAGGCCGCCGCCGCGTCCAGCCCCTTGCAGTCCAAGTACGGTCAGACTGTCGATTCGCGATCGGCCTTCGAGGTCCTCGCCGAGAAGGCTGCCCAGGCGCAGCAGGACGCCCCTGTCGGGCAGGCTCCCGCGAAGAAGAACGGCAAGCCGGCACCTGAGAAGCCCAGCTGGTGGCGCCGGCTGCTCAGCAACAGGAGCTTTCAGAGCTTTCTCAGCGCGCTGGGCAAGCAGCTCATCCGCAATATGGGTAAAAAGTAGTTCTGTCGGGCGGATCGTTGCGTGATCGCCGCTGAGACCTAGGCGTCTGCCGTCCGTTTCGACTGTGGCACAAAGTCTTCGGGCAGCATGCGGGACCACCGCCAGAGGTGCTGCACCAGTCGGCCCTCAAGCATGTCGTTCTCGTTCATGACCCGGACCAGCCGCTCGCCGAAGAACCGCAGGTTCGCGTGATAGTGCGGATTGCGCAGTGCGGTCCACGCCGACCGCAGGGGCGGAAGCCCGGCGTCGCGGTACACGGCCGGTTGCACCATGATCAACGGGATTACCGCGGCGCCGGCGGCAACGATCAAGCGCTCCAAGGCCATCCGGCCGCGGCCCGTTCTCTCTACGGCGCGCGCGAGCGCGACGCGTGCGTAGCTGATGTGTCGGGCCTCCTCGATCACGTGAATCTTGGCGATGGCCCGGGTTCGGGGTTGCAGAGTCTCGTCGTTCATCGTTTGTCGCTGCAACCGGTCCAGTATTTCCTCGACCATCAGCATCATCGAGAAGATTGTGGCCGAAAGTGGCGCCAGCGCGGTGATGCCAACCAATGCCCGCGCGATCATGGGCGGGTTGTAGCTGCGGTCGCTCAAGGTGTTGATTTGGCGACCGAACATCACTGAATGCCGGCATTCGTCGGCCACCTCGGTCAGGGCGTACTGTGCTGTGGCGCTTCGCGGATCGCTGACCGAAGCGAGTTTGAGCATGGGATGCATCAGTGCGCTTTCGGCGAGGATCCCCCAGCTGGCCAGGGCCGACGCCTCCAGGCGTCCGAGCCGGATCTTTTCCTCCTCGGTCATCCGCTCGAAGATCTTGGTGCCGTACAACGAGATGTACCTATCGGGCACATACCGCAGGCCGGGTACGTCGGGGGCGTCCCAGTCGACGTCCACCTCCGGGTGGTAGGAGCGATCGACCGAGGACCGCAGCAGCCGCACAGCCGTGCGCTCGATGGGTGAATCTTCCTCGACGCTGGGCGTTTGTGACATGACGTGCCTCCTGCTACTCAGTGCGCCATTTCGTGACAGTACTGCAAAGTACCGGGTACTTCTAGTACCGTCAATGGCATGGCAGATGGTGGTGATGCCCGGAGAGAACGGTGGGCACGGCACAAAGTGCGGGTGCGTCGAAGGTTTGTTGCTGCGGCCGTGGTCTCGATCGAGCGAAAGGGGCCGTCGGCGACGGTAGAGGATGTCGTCCGTGCCGCGCACTCCGCTAAACCCAAGTTGTACAGGCATTTTGACGATCGCGATGATCTGTTCGACTCGGTGGCGCAGGCCATGGTGGCCGCGATCCGGCGCCGGCTCTCCGGCGCTGTCGACATGGATATGCCGCCACGAAAGTCGGCGCAGCGCGCCGCATCCGGCATTGTCGCGTTGGTGCAACGGTTCCCGCAGTCGACCCGTTTCCTGTTCGAGCATCAGATGGTGGGCGTGCGCGGCAAGCCAGCTCCAGCCCTCCGGCCCGACGGAGCCATCCCCGAACTTGCCGGGGCGATCTCGTCATTCCTGGAGCGGGTCAATGTGCACCCATCCGGTGCCGATCAGCTGGCTGCCGCGCTGATCGGCACCGCGGCGACGACGGCGATATGGCACGTTGCCCAGAGCGGCGAGCCGGATGAGTCGGCAGACCGGCGACTTGCCGAGACGCTATGGGCGTGTGTTGATGTCTTTCTGCGCTCCAAGGGCGTCATCGTCGATCCCGATCGAGCTCTGGATGCAGACCGGGTCCGGACGGCCCGCGCCGCGTTGGTGGACTTGCGGGGCGAGGGTCAGTCGCCGAGTTTCTTGTAGAAGCTGCCCACGATGGGAGCGACAACGGCGCGGGGGGCGTAGCCGGCGGCTACCGACATAGCCTTGGATGTGATGCCGGGGACCACGCGCATCTTGTTGCGTTCCAACGCATTCAGGGAGACGCGTGCGGTGTATTCGCCGTTGATCCACAGGAAATCGGGTACCACCTTGTCCACGATCGAGGCCTCCGCGGGGTCCGGCTCGACGGTGCGCACGGGGCCGGGCGCCAGCAACGTGACGTGCACGCCGGTGCCCTTGAGCTCGCCGCGCAGCGACTCGGAGAAGGTGTTCGCAAAGGCCTTGGTCGCCGCGTAGGTGGCGTTGTTGGGGATCGGGGAGTTGCCCGCCGCAGAACCCGAGATCAGGATGCCGCCGGCTCCGCGCGCCAGCATGCCGGGCAGGACCGCCAAAGTAAGGTCGTGCACCGCAACGGCATTGAGCTGCAC
Organism: Mycobacteroides abscessus ATCC 19977; assembly: GCF_000069185.1. Lineage (NCBI taxonomy): Bacteria > Bacillati > Actinomycetota > Actinomycetes > Mycobacteriales > Mycobacteriaceae > Mycobacteroides > Mycobacteroides abscessus. The sequence goes on from NC_010397.1 coordinate 1,557,734, forward strand.
CTGCTTGCGCTCCCCGGCCGGATCGAGGCCGCGGATCGGTCCGAAGGTCGCTGTCCCGGCGTTGTTGCACAGGATCGAGATGTTGCGTTCGGACAGCTCTGTGCACAGTGCGTCGCGCGCACCCGGATCGGCCAAATCCACCGCACGCACCTCCACGATCACGCCCGTTTTCTCGCTAAGGGCGTTGGCGAGGTCGTTGAGAATCTCACCCCGGCGTGCGGTGATGATCAGATTGTGGCCACGGGCGGCGAGCTCTTCGGCGAGCGCCGCCCCGATCCCCTGAGAAGCTCCGGTGACGACGGCGCGGGCATCGGGACTTGGTGCGGGTATCGGCATGGAGCAATCGTAAAGGTTGCCGATTTGGCGCCAGGCTACGCTTGTCGGTAATGAGCATGCCTGGGGTCGAAGAGCCTAAGGGGCGTCAAGACCCAGGACCCGGTCGACAATTGGACACCCCCACCTCACGTGGCCGGATAGCTGCGTGGGCGGCATTCGACTGGGGTTCTGCGGCCTTCAACACCGTGATCGTGATGTTCATCTTCACGCCGTACCTGACCGGCCGGGTTGGCGCGGGGCTGCCAGATGGCGTGCCGCAGGGACTGTTGGGCTGGATGATGGGTCTCGGCGGTGTTCTTGTCTTCCTACTTGCGCCGGTTATCGGTGTGTGGGCCGACACCCCGCAGCGGCGCCGCGTCGCGCTGGGCACCCTGACGACACTGGTGGTGGCGGTGGCCACCGCGATGAGCATGGTGCGTGAGGACAATCGCTACCTCTGGTTGGGCCTCGGACTATATTGCGCGGGTTCGGTATTCAACGAGCTGGCGCAGGTGCCCTACAACGCGATGCTGCACGGGCTGACCACACCCGCCAATGCCTCCCGGGTCTCGGGGCTGGGCCTGGCGGCCGCCTATATCGGCGGGGTCCTGGTCTTACTGCTGTGCTATCTGGGCTTCATCTCGGGGGACGGCCCTACTCGCGGCCTCTTTCAGGTACCCGCCGCAGACGGATACGACGTGCGTGTGTCGGCCCTGCTGGCGGCGGCATGGTTCGCGGTGTTCGCCTTGCCGTTGGTGCTCACCCGGCCAGTGCCCGACCCGGCGGCGCCGCCGCCCAGCTCGCCCGGTGTGCTCGGGGTGTATCGGGAGCTGTGGCGCGATCTGGTCGAGCAGTGGCACATGGATCGGCGGATCATCTATTTCCTGGTGGCGAGCGCGATCTTCCGCGACGGGATGGTCGCGATGTTCGCACTCACCCCGGTGATCGCCAACGGCGTGTTCCACCTTTCCGGGGCGGATATCACGCTGTTCGGGGTGGCCGGGAATGTGATGGCGGCAGTCGGAGCGGTCGTCGGAGGATTGGTCGATACCCGGTTGGGCTCCAAGGGGATCATCGTTGGTTCACTGGCCGTGATTGTCTCGCTGGGCATCGTGATGATGTTTCTGACAGGGCAGCCCGCGTTCTGGATCTGTGGGCTTGCCATCGCGGCATTCGTCGGTCCGCCGCAGTCGGCCGCACGAACACTGGTGCTGCGGATGGCGCCGGTGGGCCGGGAGGCGTTCGTCTTCGGTCTGTACACCATGACCGGTCGGGCGGTTTCCTTTGTGGGCCCGTGGCTGTTCGCCACGTTCGCGCTGCTGTTTCACGCCACCAGGGCCGGAATCGCTGGACCGGTGCTGATGATCGGGCTGGGAATGGTCGCGGTGATACTCGTCAAGGTTCCCCGCTATGACCCCGTCCGTGATGAGATCGTCAGCGGCGCAGGCTAGCCCAGCGTGCTGCAGGTCGCCATCTTGCCGGAGGTGGCGCTCTTCTGTGCACCGTTGACGAGCAGTGTGCAGGACACGTCGTGCGAGAAATCGGCGGCGATCACCACGGCGTTGGTCACCTGTTCGGTGTTCAGTTTGACTTCCTTGCGCCACGGAAGTTTGACGTTGAATTCCATCTGCAGCGAACCGCTGGCGTCGAAGTAGGTGACGTTGAGGGCGGGGCCGCGGCCTCCCACCTCGTAGACGACGCTCTCCGTCGCGGCTTGACTGCCCTGTGTGGGTGGATTCACCGGGATCGGCGGAATGGTGAAACTTGGGATGGGGGGTATGGTTGGCTGGCTGGGCGCGGTCGTTGTCGAGGTTCGTGTGGTCGGGCTGGAGACGACGGTCGGGGGTTGTTGGTCTTCACGCTGGATCAGTAGGACCAGGGTGATGATCAGCGCGATGATGACCACCAATGCGCCGATGCCTACCACCCACAGCCAGAAGGTGTTTGACCGGCGCGGCGGCTCGGGATCCTTTGGGGCAGGGCCGTACGACCCGTATTGCTGCCCATACTGCTGCGGTAGCACGGCTGTCTGGTTCGGCTGGGCAGTGCCGGAGAGCGCCGGATACTCGAATGCCTGGGACGCGTACGCCGGATCTTCCGGGTAGTCCAACGGCTGGCTGGACTGCGGCCACGAACCGTATGACGTGGAGCCGCCCGGGGCGGCCGCATCGTCGCGGCGGTTGCTGTCCATGGCCGCCAGGGTACCCGTCAAGCTATCAATGCAGGTGAAGGCCGGTCGGCCGTGTTTTCGGTGGTACGTCGCCGGACATGGGCGAATGGCGAGGTTGTGCTGTGATCCCGGTCACGGTGCGGCACGATAGGGGCCATGACAGCGACCGAACCAGCCACTTCCGAGAGCACACCACCGAAGAAACACAAGGACCGCACCCATTGGCTGTATATCGCGGTTGTCGTCGCGGTGGCGCTCGGTGTGGCCGTCGGCATGCTGTGGCCGGGATTCGGCAGGTCGGTGGGTGTGCTCGGCGAGATATTCGTCAGTCTCATCAAGATGATGATCAGCCCGGTGATCTTCTGCACCATCGTGCTGGGCATCGGATCGGTACGCAAGGCCGCAAGTGTGGGACGAGTGGGCGGATTGGCGTTCGTGTACTTCCTGGCGATGTCGACGGTCGCACTGGCGATCGGACTCGTTGTCGGCAATCTATTGGCGCCCGGCACCGGTTTGCACCTTTCGGGCTCCAACCAGGGTGCGGGAGCCAAGTACGTGGACCAGGCTCACGCCGCCGGCGGCACCTGGCACTTCATCAAATCGATTGTGCCGGAGACCATGTTCTCGGCGCTGACCTCCGGCAGCGTGCTGCAGACGCTGTTCATCGCGCTGTTGGTCGGCTTCGCGGTACAGGCTCTCGGTGGTACCGGCGAATCGATCGTCCGGGGTGTGGGGATGCTGCAGAAGCTGGTCTTCAAGGTCCTCATCATGGTGCTGTGGCTGGCTCCCATCGGTGCCTTCGGGGCCATTGCGAATGTGGTGGGGCAGACCGGCTGGGACGCGGTCAAGGAGCTGGGCACGCTGATGCTTGGCTTCTATGTGACCTGCGCGATCTTCATTTTCGGTGTGCTGGGCACGCTGCTGTGGGCGGTATCGCGAGTGTCGATATTCAGGCTGGTGCGCTACCTGGCGCGCGAGTACTTGTTGATCGTGTCGACGTCGTCCTCCGAATCGGCACTGCCCCGGCTGATCGCGAAGATGGCCCATCTGGGTGTGGATAAGTCCACGGTGGGAATTGTTGTCCCAACCGGGTATTCGTTCAACCTGGACGGGACTGCGATCTACCTCACGATGGCCTCGTTGTTCGTAGCCGACGCCATGGGTGCGCCCCTATCGGTGGGCGAGCAGATCTCCCTGCTGGCATTCATGATGATCGCGTCCAAGGGCGCGGCCGGTGTGACCGGCGCCGGAATGGCCACGCTGGCAGCCGGGTTGCAAAGCCACCGGCCCGATCTGGTCGACGGTGTCGGCATGATCGTCGGCATCGATCGGTTCATGTCCGAGGCGCGGGCGTTGACCAACTTCTCTGGAAACGCGGTGGCCACGCTGCTCATCGCGACCTGGACCAAGACGATGGATCGCGATCGGGTCAAGACGGTGCTCTCGGGGGCCGATCCCTTCGACGAAACAACCATGCTCGACGACCATGCCGGCGAGGCGGTTGTGGACAAGGTGGTCAGCTGACCGCTGGTAGCGTGCGCATGTCGCCGATCGGTGGCATCCTGGAATGAGGTAGCCGATACGAGTTCGCCGAGCGCAGATTCGTTACACCACTTGAGCATTGGTGAACGACGTCGACAGCCGGGCAGAAGTTTGTCGAGCACCGCAGGAGGGTGCCATGAACACGCCGAATGCACTCCCTAAAACGACTTTGATCTGGGCTCCGGGCACCTGGGAAGCGGATGCGGCCGACACCGCGGGCGAGAACCCGGCGGAGGACCGCGCGTTTGGTCTAGGGCTGTGGTTGGTCGACTGGCGCTTTCCCAACCGCTTGAATCGGAACCGCTGGAGCTTCAAGATTCTTGTGCCGCCCGGATACACCGGATCGTTCGGCCCGATACCGGGCGGCGGGAAACCGCCGAATTTCGAAGGGCTTTCCTATCAAGAGTCGGTGGACGCCGGCGTGGACTACGCCGTGGACGTGGTGAATCGAACTCCGGGCCCGCTGGTTCTGGGTGGATACAGTCAGGGTGCCGAACTCGCGTCACGCCTGAGTCAGGAATTCATCAACGGCCGCTTGGCTACCCGTGTCAACGACCTGCATGCCATGGTTACTTTCGGTAATCCCCGCCGAGCCAGCGGGCGTGAGATTTCGTGGCAGCCGACGCTGGCCTTCGAGGGCATCGGAAATGACGAACCGGGTGGCGGTTTGACCGCGCCCGTGCCGTGGTGGGACTACTGCTTCCCGTCGGACATATACGGCAATGCCAACCCCGAGAGCTTCTTGCGTTTCGGATACGACGTGCTGACCGATCTGCAGTTGCATAATCCGTGGGAGCTGGCGGGCAGGCTGGCGGAGACGGTCTCTTCCGGAGAGCTGTTGCGGCGGTTGGATCTTCACCCCGAAAGCTGGTGGTGGCGTGTAACCCATCCCGGACTCTACGTCAGTATCGGGCGCAAGACCGCCAACACCGTTGCCGCGGTCAACGAGTTCCTGGTCACCGGCGCGCACGGCCATTATCACGACCAGCCTCTCTGGGAGGATGGTCCGATACCCGTTTGGCATGCGATCGGCCAGCTGAACGCTCTCACCGGACCGGTCGCCATGGCCGCTTGATGTGTCAGTTCATGCGATATGGGTAGTTTGCGACGATGGCGTCGGTGCGGTCGATGAGGTTGGCGGTCAATACAATTCCGGTCTGGTTGTGCAGGATCTGGTGCCAGCGGCGTTTGGTCTTGATCTCGGTGATGAGTACTGTCACCTGGCGGCCGTCGCACTGACGCTTCTTGACGTACTCGACGAGCGGAGTGACCAGCGAACGATGCTTGGTGGGTAGCACGATCAGCTCAAGACCCGGGTTCCATTGCGCCCAGCGTTTGGTAATCGCCGCGGCCCTCTGGTCCGTGCGGCTGATGGTGACCGGCACTACCTCGCCGCCAAGGTGAAGCGCCGCCTCCAGGAGTTGAACAGTGCGCTTGTTGATGTCGTCGATGGGTACGATCACCAACGGTGTCTGGTCGGGCGGGTTGGGGGTGAGCGTAGGCAATTCGTCAAGGGCCAGTTCGCTTCTGACGCTCCGGTAGTAGTTCTCGGTACGTCCGAACAACAGCACCAGCAGCGGGATGACGATGAGAAGGACCCAGGCGCCCTCCGTGAATTTACTGACAAAGAACACCACCATCGCGATCGCCGACAGTGTCGCGCCGAACCCGTTGAGCGCGGCCTTCCAGTGCCAGCCGGCGGTGCGTGCGCCGAACCAATGCTTGACCAACCCGGTTTGGCTGATCGTGAATCCGATGAACACACCGATCGCGAAGAGCGGCAGCAGCCGATGGGTGTCGGCATCGCTGGCGATGAGGATGATCGCGGAGAACAAGGAAAGCGCGACAACGCCGTAGCGGTAGACCGGTTTCTCGGCGCGCAACCCGAACAGGTGCGGCATCCGGTCGTCCTTGGCCAACAGACTCATCAACACCGGCAATCCGCCGAAGCTGGTGTTGGCGGCGAAGCCGAGGATCAGTGCGACGGTCACATTGGTGACATAGAAAGGCAGCCCGGTGCCGAATGCCGCGGCCGAGAGTTGCGCCAGAATGGTCACGTCGCCGCGGGGGACCACATGATGGGCCTTGATCAGGACGCTGAGCCCGATCAACATGACACCCAACAGGATTCCGAGGGCTACTTCGGTGTTCTGTGCTCGCGTGATGGCGGGGTTCTTGAACGCTGGGACGCCGTTGGCGATCGCCTCGACGCCCGTCAGGGAGGAACAGCCGGCCGCGAAGGCCTTGAGGACCAGGACGATTCCCAGCGCGCTCACCGGTTCGACGGGACCGAGTTCCTTGCCGATGACGGCGACCGGCGTGGAGTGCATCAAGCCGAACACGATCACCGCCAGGATGCAGGCGATGAACAGCAGCGTTGGCAGCATCAGCACCTTGGCCGACTCGCTGATGCCGATCAGGTTGATCACGGTCAGTATCGCCAGCCCGATCAACGTGATGGACAACAGGTGTGGCGCCAGGACGGGAAAGGCGCTCGCCAGGCTCGCGGCCCCGGCGGCGAGGCTGACCGCGACGGTCAACACATAGTCGACCACCAGGCTGGCGGCGGCCACCAGGCTGGCGCCCCGGCCGAGATCCTTCTTGGCGACGGCATACGAGCCCCCGCCCTCGGGGTGCACGGCGATCACCTGGCGGTAGGAGAAGACCAGCACGATCAGCAGCACCGTGATCGCGATGGCCACCGGCAGGGTGAACGCGATGGCGCCGACGCCACCGGCGATGAGGGCCAGCACGATGGCCTCCGGGCCGTAGGCGACGGAGGACAGGGCGTCGAGGGACAGCGCGGCGAGCCCGCCGACAGCGGTCAGTTTGTGCGCGTCGTCCTTGAGGACGCGGCGCAGCCGAGGGTCGGCTACACGCTGCGGTTTGGGCTTGGCGGGAGGGGCTGAAACCACCGGGGGAGAATAGGCACGGACATGGCCGTTTTCGTGGTTCTTTACGGAATCTTGAGGCGATCGGCCGGGCACTACACGGGCGCATGGCAGTGGTGTCAATCACGATGACATCGGCGAACCTATGTCCCATGAGGTCAACGGATGTAGACTCTGCGGCATGAAGGGACTCAGTCTTACTGCGATGATCGCGATGGGTGCGGGTGCTGCGGCGATCGCCATGGCTTCCCCGGCATACGCCGACGACGTCAGCTTCAACGAGACACTGCACTCCTACGGCATCTACGCGCCGCCGGACAAGACTGCCTACCTTGGCAAGATCACGTGCCACCGGCTGGACACGGGCCTGGACAAGGACGCCTACCAGTCCACAGATTTCCTGGCCAAGAACCTGGACCGGAAGAGCAGCACCGAGCAGAAGTGGCAGTTCCTGTCCGCTTCGATCGATGAGTACTGCCCGGAGCAGCGCCCCGTGCTGGAGCGCGCGGCCAACCGCACGTAACCCGGTTCGTTCTTAACCGCGCTCAGCGAGCGCGGTTAAGAACGTCGAGTACCTGAGCAACCAGCTCGTCGATATCGGCCCCGGTGGTATCGAGGACGAGTTCAGGATTCTCCGGGGCTTCATAAGGTGCTTCCACGCCCGTCAAACCCTTCAGCTCGCCGGCGCGGGCCCGCGCGTACAGCCCCTTGGGGTCTCGCTTCTCGCATTCGGCCAGTGGCGTAGCGATGTACACCTCGATGAACGGCAGTTTCGCGGCGGCGTTGATGCTGCGTGCGGTCTCGCGATCGGAGCGCAGGGGCGACACCAGCGATGCCAATGCCACCACGCCGGCATCGGCAAACAGCCGCGTCAGATGCGACACCCGACGGATGTTCTCGGCCCGGTCGCCCGGAGAGAACCCGAGGTCATCGGATAACCCGTGGCGCAGATTATCGCCGTCGAGCAGGTATGCGACCTGCCCCGACTCCACCAGCGCACGTTCCACCGCCACCGCGATCGTCGATTTGCCGGATGCCGGCAGGCCGGTGAACCAGATGATGGCGCCGCGCTGAGCGGTGCTGTCCCAACGGTATTCACGATCCAGCGCCGATGGGTGCCACCGGATATCGGTGCGTGAGTGCGTCTCGGGCTTGACCTCGCGCGCCTCGGTGATGGTTCCGGCGCCGACGGTGTCATTGGACGCCTCGTCGATCAGGATGAACGCGCCGCTGTCCCGGCTGTCGGCATAGGAATCGGCTACCACCACCGAACTGGTGCGCAGGGTGACCGCGCCGATGTCGTTGAGCGCCAACTCGACCGGCCCGTCCAACTCGTCGAGTGTCTCCGGGTCAAGGCGGGTGTGCAGAGCCTGAACCGTGGCCCGCACCGTCCGGGTGCCCTGCTTGAGTGCCAGTCGATCGCCCGCGCGTAGTGGTCCGTTGGTAAACCAGCAGACCGTGGCGTCGATCTCGCGGGCGAGGACCGGCAGCACCGCGTCATCGGCACCGCTCACCAGCACGTCGCCGCGCCCCACGTCGATGTCGTCGGCCAATTCGATCGATACCGACAGGGGGGCCACACCAGTGGCACGACTTTCGTCCAGGGTGTCGACCACCGTCACCGTCGAGCGAGTGCCCGAGGGCAGATTGACCACCGAGTCACCGACACTGAGCGTGCCCGCTGCCAGGCGGCCGGTGTATCGGCGACGTTGTTCGGCGGTGGGGCGTGAGACCCACTGCACGGGCAGTCGTAGCTTGGCTGCCTCTGGCTGTGGGGGTGAAAGCTCTACGTTTTCAAGGTATTCGAGGAGTGTCGGCCCCGAGTACCACGGAGTGTTCTCGGAGCGGTGCACCACGTTGTCGCCATGTTTGGCGGCGATCGGAATGACCGTGATCTCTACCTTGCCGAGCCGGTCGGCTAGCAGATGCAGCTCGCGATCGACTTCCGTGAACCGTTGTGCGTCGAAGTCGACCAGGTCGATCTTGTTGACCGCAGCCACGAAGTGCTTGATGCCCAACAGCTTTGCGATGCGGGCATGGCGGCGGGTCTGCCGCAGCACGCCGGCCCGCGCGTCGACCAGCAGGATCGCCACATGCGCGTTGGAGGCACCGGTGAACATGTTGCGGGTGTAGCGCTCGTGACCGGGAGTGTCGGCCAGGATGTAGCTGCGACTCTCTGTGGAGAAGAAGCGGTAGGCCACGTCGATGGTGATGCCCTGTTCGCGTTCGGCACGCAGGCCATCGGAAAGCGCAGCCAGATCGGCCACGCCCTCATCGTCGGTCACGGCTTCCAGATGGTCCACCGGCAGACTGTCGGTGTCGTGCAGCAGCCGTCCGATGAGCGTGCTCTTGCCGTCGTCCACCGAGCCGGCGGTGGCGATACGCAGCAGTTGGCGGGTGTCCACCGCGGTTGGGGTGCTCATCAGAAGTAGCCCTCTCGTTTCCGGTCTTCCATGGCCGCCACGGATGTGCGGTCGTCGGCGCGGGTCTCGCCGCGCTCGGAGACGGTGGCCACGGAGATTTCCGCGATCACCCCTTCGATCTCGGTGGCCTGGGAACGGACGGCGCCGGTGATGGTCATATCGCCGACAGTGCGGTAGCGCACCCATTCGGTGGCGGCCTTCTCGTCGCCCGTGGGAGTGGCGTACTCGGAGGTGGCCAGCAGAATGCCGTCCCGCTCGAACACCTCGCGTTGATGCGCGTAGTAGATCGACGGCAGTTCAAGATCTTCCAGCTGGATGTAGCGCCAGATATCAAGCTCGGTCCAATTGCTCAACGGGAACACGCGGACCTGTTCGCCCTTGCGGATGCGCCCGTTGTACAGCGACCACGGTTCGGGCCGCTGAGCTCGCGGGTCCCACTGCCCGAACTCGTCGCGGAAGCTCAGGATGCGTTCCTTGGCGCGGGCACGTTCTTCATCGCGCCGGGCGCCGCCGAACGCCGCGTCGAAGCCGCCCGCCTCCAACGCGTCCAGCAAGGTACGGGTCTGCTGTCGGTTGCGCGAGGCCCCCGGGCCCGGGTCGGCGACCCGTCCGGCGTCGATGGTCTCTTGTACCGAGGCGACGATGAGTTTGTGCCCGTGTCCGGTGGTGCGCCGGTCGCGGAACTCGATCACCTCGGGGAAGTTATGTCCGGTGTCGACGTGTAGCACCGGGAAGGGCAACGGTGCGGGCCGAAAGGCCTTCTCGGCCAACCGCAGCAGCACGATCGAGTCCTTGCCTGCCGAGAACAGCAGCACGGGGCGCTGCAGCTCGGCGACCACTTCACGGATGATGTGCACCGCCTCGGCCTCCAACAGCCGAAGCTCGTTGACCTGCAACGGATTTTCTATTGTCGTCATAGCGGCAGCCCCTCCTTTTCAGCATCGGCGCGGTATCGGTCCACCCAGTCGTCGGACCGCTGATCTGCCTGCCGTTCCAGCACCGGCGGCGGTGCGAGGCGCGGGTCTTGTCCCAGCGCCTCCAGCACGGTGCCGACCACCTCGGTCAAGTTGCGCCACAAATATGGATACGAGATGTCGATGGGCTCGATGTTCTCCTCGGCGAACCAGCGCCGCCAGCCCGTCTCCTGCGCCTGCAGCATGGTGATGACGTGTGCGATGGCACCGGCGTGGTACTCGGCCCGGGCATCACGCACCGGGTCGGGACGGCCGCGCCAGACTCGGGTCTGGACCGCGCGCCAAAACGAGACAGCTTGAGACACAACGTCCGGTCGGTATACGTGCACCAGGACCGGGTCGCTGCCGATGACGTCGCGTATCGCGGCGAGCAGGCCCTCGCCGGAGCGGTCGGGGAGACCTTGCGCCCGGTTCAGCAGCAGCGGGGTCTGGTTCCACATGAGCTTGCCGCCCCAGATGCCGTTCGGGGTGCGTCCGACGGTGCGGATGTAGTCGCGCCAGATGGTGGCCGGTGCTAGGTCGGGCTTGCCCTCATCCAGCGGATCCAGCAGCCGCAGGATCGACTCGTCCTGTACATCGGCGAACCATTCCCGTGGCTGCGGGGACATGCTTGTGGTGGGTAGGTACTGGAAGAACTCCTGCGGTTCACCGGCCACGCCGGTCGCACGCAGGGATTCGACCAGCAGGGTGCTACCACTGCGCTGCGATGCGAGCACCAGATATGCGGTGGGATGGTCGGGCATGCGCAGTAGCCTAACCGCAATTGTTTTGTATTCGACTAATTGGGTTCGCCATGAATTGCAATCACCGCGAACAAAACTATTGTTCGATACCGCGTTCGTCGGCGATCGCCGACCGGTTAGCTCCAGGTCTGCCATGGATGCGCAGGAATGTCTCGGTGTATCGCTCGGAAATGCGCGTGCCCGCAAAATCGGAGGGGATCACGTCGAGGGTCTTCTCCCGCCAGTCGTTCAGGCGCAGCGCGAGATCGTTGGCGACGGCCTCGGATGCCTCGTCGGCATCGAGTCCCAGCAGGTTATGCGCCTCTTCTGGGTCGGTCCGCAGATCGTAGAGCTCGCGGTGCGCCCTGGGGCCGGTGATATGCGTCGCGACGGCACGGCCGGGCGGACTGTCGGCAATGTCCCAAGGCAGATCCAGCACGGGGCGCGGCGCGTAATTCTCTATATAGCTGTAATTCTTTGTCCTGATAGCTCGAATAGGATCAAAGGAATCGTGATAAGTTTTGGTGGTAAATACCTCGGAGCGCACTTCTTCGAGTTCGCCCGATTGCTTCTGGATATTACCGGCATGGGAAACCCCTTGCACTTCTTCGGGAATTTCGACTCCGAGAAGTTCCAAAAGGGTGGGCAGCAGATCGACCCCGCTGAAGAGCTCCTCATAGCGAAGTGGTTCGGTCGTGCGGCCGCGGGGCGGGCGCACGATCAGGGCGATACCGGTACCGGCGTCATACAGGGTGGATTTGGCGCGTGGCAACGCCGGACCGTGGTCGGTCATGAAGATCACCCAGGTGTTCTGGTCCAGGCCCGTCTCGGTCAATACCTCCAGTAGTTCACCGACTTTGGCGTCGGCCACTGTAATCGAGCCGTAGAACTCGGCCAGGTCATCGCGCACCTCGGGGGTGTCGGGCAGGTAGTCGGGCACGTCCACCGAGCTGGCGTCGGACGGTGCATAGCGCTCCCGCGGAAAAGGACGGTGCGTCTCGAAGAATCCGGCGGTGAGCAGAAACGGTGACTGCGGGGAATTACGCAACCAGCGGGTCGCATGTTCCACCACATATTCGCAATAGGAGTTGGACACGTCGTACTCGTCGAATCCCAGCGTCGCCGGATACGCCGATTCATGCTGCATTCCGAACAGCGCTGTGTGCCAGCCCGATCCGGACAAAATATGGGGGAGTGTGCGCACCCCGGCGCGGTATTCCCAGCCGTGATGAGCCAGTCCGATTAGGCCATTGCTCTGTGGGTATCGCCCGGTGAAAAGGGAACCGCGCGAGGGTGAGCACAGTGGCGCGGTGGCATGTGCACGGGTGAACAGGATGCCCTCGGCGGCCAATCGGTCCAGGTGCGGGCTGGATACGTCGGGATGACCGTAGACGCCCAGATAGCGACCGAGGTCGTGCCAATGGACGATCAGAACATTGTCCCGTGACGCTGCGGCCACTGTGCTCCCTTCCCGAGGTTCGGCGTTCCAGCCAACAGTGTGCCCCCATTGTCTGGCAACCCTTCGGCTCACGGCGAGCGACTACGCCTCAGCGTGATCCCCAATGCCAGGAAGGTGCCTTGAGCGGATCGAGTCCGATGATCTGTGTCTCGCCCCAATCCTTGGTGAGCTCAAGGCGCACCGCGGGCCCCGCGTCGTCGAAGTAGTCTTCCTCGCCCGCGAGAATCTCGCGCAGTGGGCGGGCGGCGAGGTGACTCATCAGAGCGCTTGCGTGCGTGATCACCACCACCTGAGTCTTGGCGGCGGCCGCCTGGATGAGCGTCGCGAGTGGGGCGATGAGGTCGGGATGCAGTGAGGTCTCCGGCTCGTTGAGCACCATCAGCGGCGGCGGGTCGGGACTCAGCAGCGCGGCGGCCCACAGCAAGAAGCGCAGGGTGCCGTCGGAGAGTTCCGCCGCACGCAGTGGACGCAGCATGCCGGGCTGTTGTACGTGAAGGTTGAACATGCCGTCGGTGACTGCTACTGCCACCGTGGCGCCATCGAAGGCCGCGGCGACCACCTTGTCGAGGGTGTCATTACCGGTCTCGACGATGGTCTGAATAGCTGCCGCCACATCGCTGCCGTCGTTGGACAACACCGTTGTGCGCGTGCCGATCTGCGGCTGACGTGCCGGTGCCAGTGCGTCGACCCGGAATCCGTCGTAAAACCGCCAGCCGCGTAGCGTGTCCCGGACGGCGCCCAATTCCGGAAACTTGCCGGCGAATTCGGAGAGCACGCTGCGATACGTCGGCAGTGAGCGACTGAACCCTTCGAATCCGCGGCCCGATTCCGAACGAGCTTCCACCACCGGGCGAGTTCTTCGGACCAGGGTCGCGCTGGGACGAAGGGAGGGGCCGGTGAAGACAGCCTCACCCTTGATCTCCGGGTCGCGTCCGAATGCCGACTCGCTGGGTGTCGGCAGGCCGAGATCCACCAGGTAACCAAAATCTGTTGACGCATAACCCAGTTCGATCGACACCGGGCGGGTGCGCCTGGTGCCCTGAACGACTCCCGTGCGTCGCGCGCGGTTGAGGCTTTCTGGTCCTGCCCACATAGCCGACTGCAGACCGCCTTGCCGCGCCAGGGAGCCGATGATCTCGCCGCTGCCGCAATCGGCCAGTAGCTGCAGGGCGCGGTACAGCGACGACTTGCCGGTGCCGTTGGCGCCGGTGATAACGGTCAGTTGCGCAAGCGGCAGCACAATATCGCGCAGTGACCGGTATCCGCGGATGGCGACGGTGGTGAGCACGCCGCCAGGTTAGCCAGGGGTACCGACAGGTGAGAGGTGTGTTCGGTGTTCGATCATGACCGAGCTGGCGTCCCCGACTATCGTCCGAAACCTGCGTTGCGCAGCGCGTCCGCCATCGAACCCGTCGGGCGGCTCTCCTCCCGTCGGCCGGAATTCTTGTCGCGGTTCTGGTTTCGGCGCCCCTGATTCCGGTCGTCGCGGTTCCTGTCGTCACGACGGGGAGCGCTGGAACGCTCAGAACGCTTGCCCTGTTGCGGATCGTCGTTGAGTCGCAGGGTCAGGCCGATACGCTGACGTGGAATGTCGACCTCGGTGACCTTGACCCGCACCACCTGGCCGGACTTGACCACCTCGTGGGGGTCGGAGACATACCGATCCGACATCGCCGACACGTGCACGAGGCCGTCCTGATGCACACCGACGTCAACAAACGCGCCGAAGGCGGCCACATTTGTCACGACCCCTTCCAGCACCATGCCGGCCTTCAGGTCCGACACCTTTTCGACTCCGGCAGCGAACGTTGCCGTGGTGAATGCGGGACGGGGGTCGCGCCCCGGCTTCTCCAACTCGCCGAGAATGTCTGTGACGGTGGGTATTCCGAACCGGTCGTCGGCGAAGTCGGCGGGCTTGAGCGAGCGCAGTGACCGTTCGTTACCGATCAGCTCGGCCAGGGTCACGCCCGAGCGGTCCAGGATTTTGCGCACCACCGGGTACGACTCGGGGTGCACTCCGGACGCGTCCAGCGGGTCGTCACCACCGCGAATACGCAGGAATCCGGCGCATTGCTCAAAGGCCTTGGGGCCCAGCCGGGGCACCTCAAGTAGTCCCTTGCGGCTACGGAATGCCCCCACCTTCTCGCGGTGGGCGACGATGGATTCGGCCAAGGACTCGGTCACCCCGGACACGCGTGCGAGCAGTGGCACCGAGGCCGTGTTCAGGTCCACACCCACCGCGTTCACGGCATCCTCGACGACGGCATTGAGGCTGCGCGCCAGGGTGCCGGGGGTGACATCGTGCTGGTATTGACCGACACCGATGGACTTGGGTTCGATCTTCACCAGCTCGGCCAACGGGTCTTGCAGACGCCGCGCGATCGAGACCGCGCCTCGCAGGGTCACATCGAGGTCGGGAAGCTCGTGTGCGGCGTAGGCAGAGGCCGAGTAGACCGATGCGCCGGCCTCGCTGACCATCGCCTTGGTGGGTGCCTTAGCGCCCGCGGCCTTGATATCGGCGATGAGTTCTGCTGCCAGTGCATCAGTTTCGCGTGATGCCGTCCCGTTGCCGACGGCGATCAGCTCGACATTGTGGCGGGCGATGAACGCCGCCAGGGTGGCCTTGGCCTCATCCCACTTCTTCTGCGGCTGATGGGGGTAGATCGCGCAGGTGTCGAGCACCTTGCCGGTGCCGTCCACGACCGCGACCTTGACTCCGGTGCGGAAGCCGGGGTCAAGGCCCAGGGTGGCGCGGGTGCCCGCGGGCGCGGCCAGTAGCAGATCCTTGAGGTTGCGCGCGAACACCCCGACGGCGTCTTCCTCGGCGCGTTGGCGCAGCTTGAGCCGGGCGTCGACGGATGCGGAGAACATGAGCTTGGCGCGCCAGGCGACGCGGACGGTGCTGGCTAACCACGGCGTCGCCGGGGTGTTGGCGGTCAGGTTTACGCCAAGTGACTGCGCAACCATGTGCTCGTACGGTGCGTCATCGCCGCCGTCGAAGTTGAGGGACAGAACCTGTTCCTTCTCACCGCGCATGACGGCAAGTACCCGGTGTGAGGGCATGGTTTCCAAGGGTTCGGAGAACTCAAAGTAGTCGCGGTATTTCTGTGCCGCTTCGGTTTTCGCCGCGTCCTCGGACCATGGGGCCGTCCGCAACGCACCTTCCGCCCAGAACTTGGTGCGGGTGGCGCCCACCAGCTCGGCGTCCTCGGCCGCCCGTTCGATGAGAATGTGGCGGGCACCGTCCAGGGCGGCGTTGGCATCGGCGACGCCCTCGGTGAGGAACTCGGCTGCCACCACATCGGGCACCAGGTTCGGGTCGGCCAGCAGACGGTCGGCCAGCGGTTCCAGTCCGGCTTCGCGCGCGATCTGCGCCTTGGTGCGCCGCTTGGGTTTGTACGGCAGGTAGATGTCCTCGACTCGCGCCTTGGTGTCGGCCGAGATCAGCGCGGCCTTCAGTTCGTCGGTCAGCTTGCCCTGCTCCTCGATAGAGGACAGCACCGCGGCACGGCGCTCGTCGAGTTCTCGCAGGTAGCGCAGCCGTTCTTCCAGTTCACGCAACTGGCCGTCGTCCAGGCTGCCGGTGACTTCTTTGCGATAACGCGCGATGAACGGGACCGTCGCGCCCTCGTCAAGCAGCCGCACGGCGGCTGCGACCTGGGCCTCGGTCACAGCCAGTTCCGCAGCGAGGCGGGCGTTTACAGATTTCACGGTCACGCTCTGAGTCACGCCGAGGGACCCTACCCAATATCGGGGACAAGCTAGGCTCACCGGGTGCGTGTCTGGAGCATGTTGGCTCTGATCTTCCTGGTCGCGGGTTGCGGAGCACAGCGCGAGCAGGCGCCGCGCACGTCGACGTCCACCAGCACCACCACGTCGCAGGCCGCGCCGGGCCCGCAGGCCTCGGTGGAATCGGTTACCCGCTGGATCGAGGCGGGCGATCCCGTCGACGCCGAAAAATATCGGACGATCGATCAAGGTGGCACGCCGGGCCGGCTAGCCGAAGGTGACGTGGCGTTCCGTGCGCCCCGCGAGCTCGGTCCTCGAGTCGTCGGCGGCTGCATCACCCAGGTGAAGTATCAGGACCCGTTGTCTTGCCTGCCGGGTCTTCGCAATGCGCAGCCCCGGCCGCCGGGTTTGCCCGGCCAGTGGATCGGAGGCTGGGTGAGCTTCGACGGCGCCACGGTCACCGTCGGCAGCCTTCACGGTGACCCCGGGCCGTTCATCCAAGGGGTTGGCCTTCCGCTTGAGTATGGCAAGCGTCTGAAATTCGGTGACTACCAATGCAGATCGGACCGGATGGGTCTGTATTGCGTCAACTACCCACATCGCTCGGCCATCCGGATGAGCGAGGAGCTTGAGGTGTACGGGTGCGCTCAACGGGCGACTCCGCCGCACGGTATCGGTATGCAGTACGACTGCGGATGAGTGTGATCAGCCGGCCGGTTTCGGCTTCAGCAGGGCTGCCGAGAAGCGATACAGGGCAAGTAGCGAGATGAAGCCAAACATGAAAAGGATGACGCTGCCGACGGACTGGTTGACCGGGTTGAGGAACAGGCCGAATGCGTAGGCCCCGATGACGACGATGGGCGCGGCATCGACCCAGCCGAGCGGACGCTGCTCCGAGAGCGCGAGTGCGTCCTTGCCCAGCAACGGCAGCAGCACGAACGAGATGATGACGGTGATTAGAAAGCCCCACATCGCCCACCCAATGGGCAGAGCTGGGTCACCGAAGAACGAATCCTCTGGGGCCAACGCTTTGGACTTGCCAACCCATTCATAGATGCCGAACTTGGTGCAAAAACCGTTGGCCAAGAACGCGATCCAGGCATGGAGCATGCCGTACAGCGCGCAATGCCAGACAACCTGCCACGGTCGCAGGGCGCGCGGATCTACCACGATCTTGCCGTCGAGAATCACGTTGATGATCACGTAGATCGGCCATAACAATGCGACCATCCCGACGGGAACGAGCAGGGGGACGTTACCGATATGAGGGCCCATCATCGGTATGTCGCCATAGCGCAGATCTCCCCAGATGAATCCGCCGTAGCTGATGTTGGCCTGTTCGAACGCCCATTCCACGACGGATGCGATGACGAAATAGGCCAAAGCCAGCTTCACGCCCAGGTGTTTGAGCATGTGCCCGAATACCGCGACCACCAGTGCCAGCGAGGTGATGGTCTGGGCGACGACGGGCAGGCCAGCGCCGCCCGTGGAGATTCCCGACCACAGCGTCATGACAACCCACACCACGCAGGCGACGCCGAGGGCTATGTCGATGGGATTGGCCTGCCGCGCTTGGCTGTTCGTGCGGTTGTCGGTGCTGGTACTCATTCTGCGCCGTCCTTTCGGGTCTGAATCCGCCCTCGATTGGAAAATTATTCTAGAACAATTCTCTAGTCAAGGGATGATTCAGTACTCTTCGGGGGTGCCCCCTGCCTCGAACGCCGGTGTCGCCCGTCGTCGCGCGATCCTCGACGCAGCGCTCACGTCCTTCCTGAAGAGCGGTGTGGCCGGCGCCACGGTCGAGGCGCTACACCGGGAATCCGGCGCCAGCGTAGGCAGCATCTACCACTTCTTCGGGAGCAAGGAAGGCGTCGCGGCCGAGCTATACCTGGAAACGCTTCGCGACTACTACAACGCGTATCTTGCGGTACTGCAGTCAAGTTCAGGCCCGCACGATGGGGTGGTGGGTGCGGTGAGCTTCCATCTGCAGTGGGTAGCGGCCAATGAAATGCGGGCGCGTTTCCTGTTCCATTGCCGCGAGTTCGAAGTGATCGAGGAATCGCGCTCGACGATCACCGCACTGCACGAGGACTTCTACTCACAAGCCAGCGCGTGGCTGCAACCGCACGTCGAGAAACGGCGCATCAAACCTCTACCGCCCAGGTTGTGCCAGGCACTGTGGATGGGGCCGTGCGTGGAGTACGCCCGCCTCTGGCTGGCGAGATCGGCCGACTTCGACATGCTCGCTGCAGCGCCGGTTCTCGGGCAGGCCGCGTGGGATGCGGTGAAGGTCTAATCCGTACGGGCGCTGGATGTTCATGCCGGTGGCGGTGGCGCCGGGTTCAGCGCATTCGGGCATAGCTCGCTTTGCACAATGTCCAGGTACACCTGTGGGGCAGGAGCGGGTGCCACGCCATGGCCCCAGGGGAAGGAATTGCCCACCTCTTCGGGCGGGACGCCGTTGTGTAGATCCCGGCACGCCTGGTGACCGGCCTGAATCACGTATGGTTCGGCGTCCTTGTGGATGAAGACTCCCGCGGCGCGCAGGCTGTCCAGGAAGGTGTGGTCATTCGCCTGGGCGATGCCCGCGCTAAACGGGCTACCCACTGACATTCCGACAGCAGCGATCCCGATGACGACCCTGGTGCGGAGCTTGTCCATCCTTGTGTCCTTCCGGTCACCAGCATTATTGCCATGGGGATGGGCCCCGCATTGGCGAATGCCCGAAACGGCCCAAGCGGTTCCGTCATTAGCTGATCGGGCGCGACGGTGGTGACTACCATGCGAACAGACTCGGCTGGACGGGCTAGGGCGGTGCACATCGTGGACAGAGCGTGGCCCGGAGCTGTTGGCGTGGATGCCGCCGAACTCGCGGAGTTGGAATTTTTCGCGGGCAGTTCGACTGGTGCACTTGCTCCGCTGGCGGGGCTGCTCTCACCGCTGCGGGCGGCTGCCGGAGCAGTGCTGATGCGCCAGCGTGAGCCAGCCGACTGGTTCCTGCTCGTGGGCTCGGGTAGCGGTGAAGTCATCCACGCCGGGAACGGCGGAAGTTCCGTCGTCGCGCATCTGGTACCCGGCACGGTAGTTGGCGAAATCGCACTATTGCGGGGGACGGCCCGCACGGCGACCGTCGTGGCCACCCAACAGGTCCAGGGCTGGTCCGGCGGCCGCGACGCATTCGCCACGATGCTCGAAATCCCGGGTGTCTCCGAGTCATTGGTGTGGACGGCGCGTCAGCGGCTGGCCACCTTCGTCACGCCGATACCGGTGCGCCTGCGCGATGGTGCGGAGTTCTACCTGCGGCCCATCTTGCCCGGCGACAGTCAGCGCCTGGCGCGGCTGTCCCCACGCACGGTGTACCGCCGGTTTATGGGAGTGCCGGGTAAGCGGATGATCACCTATCTATTCGAGGTCGACTATCTCGAACATTTCGCGTGGGCCCTCACCGACGAGCCTGACGGTCTCGTCGTCGCCGATGCCCGATTCATCCGGCACACCGATGAACCCGACTGCGCCGAGCTGGCGTTCACAGTGGGTGACGACTATCAGGGCCGCGGGATCGGGACACTACTGATGGAGGCGTTGTCGGTGTCCGCGCATGCCGGCGGGGTGCGCCGATTCACTGCCTCGGTCCTCGCGGAGAACCACGCGATGCGCAGCATTCTGAACAGGTACGGTGCGCGCTGGGAATCGGATGGGCCGGGCGTGGTCACGACGATCCTCGATGTGCCGCGCACGAGGGATCTGAATCTTTCCCCGCGGGTGTCCATACAGATCGATGTCGCTACCCGGCAGATGGTGCAGGCGTTGTGCTGAGGTGAACCAGCGCTCGCGCAGGAATCGGATCTGTGATTTGGGAATTTGGTGACCGGTGGCTCCGATGGGGGTTCCGGAAATGTACTTGCTTGTGCAGTAACGGTTCGACTCGCCGAATCCGGACGAAGCGAGGGGCAGCCAGCGCCCTAGCCGGCCTTGTCGATGGGGATCACTCCGGCTCTTTGACCGCCTGGCGCTAGGTCAGCTCACCGAGTTCTGTCTCGGCAACCTTGGCTGACTGGGTGTCGGCTGGTCATGTCGGGTTGGATCTTGGTGTCACGTGCCCCCAAGGGGGTGCCGTCAACCTTGTTTGCCCTCTGTATCTACGCGATCTTGGCTTATTGATTATGCTGGGCTGATTGTTGGGTCGCAATTCATGTTGTGGTTGCGGATGTCGGGAGGGTGAACCGTCGTTGAGTGCCGTGAACCGTGATGTGACCGAGGCGGCGAGCGTGCTGGCATGCCGTGATCTGACTCATTCCAGCGAACCCCAGGCTGCACCTGTCCCCGAGGCTCCGTCCACCGGCGATACCGCACGCCGGGTCGCGGCTGTTTTCGCTGGGGCGGTGTTGGTGGTGGCGGCGGTCACTGGTCTGCACGGCCTGTATCGGGCAGGTGGCGATGTCGTCGCGTGGAGTGTGTGGGTCGTGGAACTGCTGGCGGGGATGACAGCGCTCGGTGGCGGAATCAAGCTCATCGCGTGGGGTATCAAGCCCGCGATCACGGCAGTGTCTGTTGCCGGTAAGCACCGGTTGGCTGAGCCGGTGCAGGCCGTGATTGCTGCTGTTGCGGTGATCGCCGGGGCGCTGGGTATGTGGTGGACGCTGCGTGGCGGCTATGCCGAGTGGTGGCAACACCTTTCAGGCGAAACCAGCTGGACACTGCTGCTCGGTATCGGACAGATGCTGATGGCCGTCCTTGCCGGAGCGGCCCTGTTCACAGGCGGTAAGTACCTCACCGGCCTGGCCACAGAGGTTTTGACCGATGCCGGGATGCTCGGGGCACGCGACCGCACTCCCGGTAGCGAAGGGGCTGGCGCGCACCGTAACCAGTCCCGCACGGACCGGGACGAGTCGGTGTGGCATCCGGGTCTGGTGGCCGCACTGATCGGTGGCGGTTTGGGGTTGGTACTGCTGACCGCCGGGATCACGCCCCGGCTGTATGTGTGGATTACCGGTCCGGATGTGTTGCCTGCTGTCGCTGCGATTGTCGCGGTGTTGGTTTGGGGTGTGGGGGCCAATCTGGGGTGGTGGAAAGGTCTTGCGGGTCTGTGGCAGTGGGCTACTGATGCTTCGCATAAGGCGGCCGCGACGTCGGGGGTTGTTGCGTTGTTGATGTTCTCGGCGGGTGGATTGGGTTTGGGCTGGTTTACTCCGGCCACGGTGCCCCAAGCGCATGCGCAGTGTCCGCCGGATTGTGGGGGTGGTTCGAACGGGTCTGGTTCGTATGGGCCGGATGCTTCGCAGTTTCAGCCGCCGCAGATGCCCGGTCAGATGCCGGATTATCAGGGTGGGATCAATCAGCCGGCGCTGGACCAAAACAGCTCGATCTCGATCTACAACACGCAGGCTCCGTCGGTCAGTAATAACGGGGTTCAGGGGTCTAGTGGGCAGCAGGGACCACAGCAGAGCTGGGATCAGCCCGCGCATGGCACTCAAATCCCGGATTATCAAAATGCCGCCCCGTATACGCAGGGACCGGGCAGGCCGAATCCGGATTTCAATCCGGGATCGCAAGGCGGGCAAGCCAACCCTGGATCTGATGCGGGATCGCAAGGTGGGCAGCCGAATCAGGGCGCACAGCAGCCTGTGCAACAACCGCAACAGGCATCGCAACAACCGACGCAACAAGATGCTGGGCAGCAGCCCAACCAATCGCCGGATCAGTCCTCCGATCAGCAGAAGATCGACGATCTGACGCGTCAGCTGCAGGAGAAGCAGCAGCAGTCCAGTCAGGATCGTCAACGCATTGATGATCTGACCAAACAGCTGCAGCAGCAGGGTCAGCAGAGGCAGAACGGCAATCAGAAGCTGCCGAAAGCCCCGTCCAAGGACAAAAAGCAGGACGACAAGGACCAGCAAGATCGCGACGATCAGTCCGGTGATAATGATCTGTCCGCGCTGTTGCTCGGTGCGGCCTCCACGCGGCGCCGCAAGCAGGACGAGCAAGACTCGTCTGACCAACAACAGCCGCAAGGCCCCGATACCCAGGCGCTGGCTCAAGATGGTGCGCAGCTGGGTCAGTCGCTGCCCGGTGATATCGCCAATACCGTCTCTGACAGTGTGAATTTGGGGCAGTCGGCGGGGTCGGCGGCACAAAACTTCGGCTCGGCTGCCCAGGCGGGGGCGTCGCTGGCTTCTAGCGCTCAGTCGGGTGCGGTCAACCCGATGGACGCTGTTGCGTTGGTACAAGGGGTTTCTGGAGGGATCAGCGACACCGCTGACGCGGTGGGCTCGGGTGCCTCGATTGCCTCCACCTGGCTCAATAACGCCGGGCAGGGCGCACAACTGGCCGCCGATGCCAACCCGCAGCTCAAGGCCGAGGCCGAGCAGGCGCAGCAGCTCACCCAGGCCGGTGGTCAGGTCGCCGACCTGACCGGCAAGGTCGCAGGCGGTGTCTCCCAGGTCTCCGGGATGGTCAACACCGCATCCAGCCTGGGCACATCCGGTATGCCCGACACCTCGGATGTGGGGGATGCCACCGATGCACTCTCGGGGACTGCGACCGCTGTCAACGGGCCCGGCGATGTCCCCAAACCCACGCCTCCCACGCCCTCGCAGCCCTCTTCTGCCAGTCAGTTACTGGGCAACATGGTCGGTGGGCCCCAGCAGCCGACCCAACCTGCCGCGCCGGGTAATCCCAATGCGGGGAGCCTGCAAGGAATTCTCCAGCCGTCACCTTCAGCAGATGCCGTGCAGAAGCAACTCGATCTGGTCAACCAAGCCCAGGACCGCGTCAAGCAGGCCCAGTCCGTGGTGGATCAATCTGCGGCGCAGGTCTATATGTCGCCCCAGAATGCTCCCGGCCCCGATGATGTGAAGCGGCAGGGCCAAGCACTGTTCGATGCCCGCCGTGAACTCACCGACCAGACCCTTGCGCTCACGGAAATGAATCAGCGACTGATCGATAACGGTCAACCGCCGATTCAGATACCGCTGCTTCCCGACAATGTGTCTCGGCAAGCCTTCCCGCCGGAACCGTCTAAGGCTCAGGAGTTTTCGGGCGCATGGTCTGAATTCAGCAAGAGCACCTACGGGATCGTCCCTGATATTCCTACGGACATTCGCACGGCGACCAACTTTGACCAAGCATCAGGTGCCGATAAGGCTGCTCTCGCACTGGACGGTATGGCTATCGTGCCCGGCCTCGGCGCGATAGGACGCGGACTTAAAGGCATCGAAGGCATCCGAGGCGGCGAGGCCGCCATCCGCGCTGCGGACGACATACCTCTGCCGTCCAAACCCGTCGGCACGTCGGTCGTAACCGACATCACAAAACAGGGCGGACAAGCCGTCTACCAGGGGCTCGACAACCTCGGACGACCCACTGGCATCACCGCACGCATCACCCCAGACATGATCGGCACCGGCGCTAAAGCGGGCAAAGCGAAACCACCTGGGTGGGTGGATAACAGTGGCTTCGCTCGGGGGCACTTGTTTGCAAGACAGCTGGGCGGAGGAAAAGAATCCGAGAACATCGTCACGTTAATCCAGCGTCCGGTGAATGCGCCTGTAATGAGTGGATTTGAGGGTGCGGTACGCACGGCGGTCGAAGGCACTAAGGATGTGCCGGGTCAAATAGTGAACTATACGGTGACGCCGCTATACAAGGGCAGCGAGTTAATGCCCGCAGCCGTACAAATCATCGCTAAAGGCGAAGACGGATTTAATCTTGCCGTCACCATATTGAACAGGTAGCCTGGAGAATGCACACGTCCGCTCCGATGGAGGAATATTCCGGATGGCCTTGATAGAAGATTTGACCGCCCTAGTTGCACCTCCACACGCTGCTAGCCGTGTGGCTAGGGATTGGGAGGCTATCGATGCTCATTTGGGGTTCGTAACGCCGCCTGACTATCGTGAGATCGTTGAAACGTATGGTTCCGGCAAGTTCGATGATTTCCTCATGGTGCTTATGCCCCAAGATGGCAATATCCACCTTGACCTTGGTTCGCAAATTTCAGGATGGCGCGATGCTCTTAGGATGTCCCTAGACAGCGAGAAGTTGCTAGGCGTACCACCTGCGGTGGTGCCTTATCCAATTGAATCGCTTACTGCTTGTGCGTATACAGATAATGGTGATGTCGTCTACTGGTTAACGAACGAATCGGCAGATTCGAATAAATGGCCGGTTGTTATCCAGGCTACGCGAGATAACGAGTGGGATAAATTTGATGGATCGTTGCTTGAATTCCTAGTCTCGGTTTTCGGTAGAACGTATGTCTGCCCCATTTTTTCAGATGATTTCCCAGAACAAGATGGCAGCTATTTCACGCCGTCAGCCTAAGCCCGCGTTTGTGCCTGCGATGTGGTTTATCCCGAGGCCAGCGTGGCTACGCGGGCATTACATGCGCGGTTGTTCGGCCCCCAGTCCGCGTAGCTGTGTGTCTGTTTCGGTGAGCGCGTCGTGCACGTACCCGTAGGAATGGCCGTGTGCGGCAGCTGGGGGGCGGATGCTGCGCCAGCTTCATGGGCGGCTTTCAGCGAGAAATATCCTTCTACCAGCGCCCCCGGCAGGAATCGAACCTGCGACCTAGGGATTAGAAGGCCCTTGCTCTATCCAACTGAGCTACGGAGGCATGCGGCGCTAGCCGGACGGGAGTCTATCGAACCGGTGGCGGTGTGGATCGCATCTCGCCATACCCTTGACTGGTGACCACAGCTCCCACCGCCCGGAAGACCGATTCGCCGATCTGGACAATCGTCGTCGGTCTCGCGGTACTGGCGGGCCTGGTCGCTGCCACCATCGGCGCGTTGTCTCTCGCGGAAGCCCTGCTCGCGACCGGTCTGCCCAACCCTGGCCCCGTAACCTCCTATGGTCTGCCGTTCGTGCGCGCGGCCGCGGAAATCGCCGCCGTAGTTGCCGTCGGCGCGTTTCTGCTGGCGGCTTTTTTCGTGCCGCCACAGACCAGCGGGGTGCTCGACGTGGACGGATATCGCGCGCTGCGCCTCGGCACGGCCGCCGCGACGGTACTCGCGGTGCTCTCCGCCGTCATGGTGCCGCTGTCAGTGTCCGACGTGTCCGGTCAGCCGCTCAGCGATTTCGGTCCGGGAGAGCTGTGGACATTGGCAAGTGAGATCGAAACGGTGAATGCCTGGCGCTGGATGGCCTTCATCGCCGCCGGCGTCGCGATCACCAGCCGTGTGGTGCTGCGCTGGTCGTGGACCCCGCTGCTGGTACTCGGATCGGTGGCCACGCTGATGCCGCTGGCCCTCGTGGGGCATTCGGCCACCGGTGGCGCTCACGACCTGGGCACCAACAGCCTCATCATCCATTTGGTGTCGGCGGCACTATGGGCGGGCGGGCTGGTTTCGCTGCTCATCCACGCGCTGCGCGGCGGCGGGCACCTCGATGTGGCGGCGCGCCGATTCTCCATGCTGGCGCTGTGGTGTTACGTCGCCATCGGCCTTAGCGGAATCATCAACGCCCTGATCCGGGTGCAGCTTTCAGACCTGTTTACCACCCGCTACGGCTGGCTGCTGATGGGCAAGGCCACGGCGCTGCTGCTCTTAGGCGTGCTGGGGTATCTGCAACGGCGTTCGGCGATAACGGCACTGGATGAGGACCCCGAGAACCGGCAGCCACTGATTCGGCTGGCCGGAGTGGAAGCCATCATCTTCGCGGTCACCTTCGGCATCGCCGTCGGGTTGGGGCGCACCCCGCCTCCGCCGCCGGTCAACCTCAATCCATCCCCGGTCGAGGTTGCCATCGGATACAACCTCGATGGTCCGCCGACGCCGGGCCGGCTGATGTTCGATTGGCGCTTCGACCTCATCTTCGGAACGGCCGCCATCGTTTTCGCTATCGCGTATGTCGTGGGTGTGCGTCGCCTCAAGCAACGTGGTGACGAATGGCCCATCGGGCGCACCATTTCGTGGCTATTCGGCTGCGGCTTCTTGCTGATCGCCACCTCATCGGGTGTCGGCCGGTACATGCCCGCCATGTTCAGCATGCACATGGTCGCGCACATGATGCTCTCGATGTTGGTGCCGGTGCTGCTGGTACTGGGTGGTCCCGTCACGCTGCTGCTGCGGGTGCTGCCCGCGGCAGGCAAGAGTGATCCGCCCGGACTGCGCGAGTGGGTCCAATTGGCGTTGCACAGTAAGTTCTCTCGCTTCTTGACCCATCCGTTGGTGGCGACCTCGTTGTTCATCGGCGGGTTCTACGGCCTCTACCTCAGCGGGCTGTATGACGCCGCCGTCGACGTGCACGCGGCGCACCTGGCGATGAATCTGCACTTCCTGCTCAGCGGCTACCTGTTCTATTGGGTGGTCATCGGCATCGACCCGTCGCCGCGCCGTCTGCCCCCGGTCGCGAAGCTGGGCATCGTGCTGGTCTCGCTGCCGCTGCATGCCTTTTTCGGGGTCATCCTGATGGGCACGAAATCGATTCTCGGCGAGAAGTTTTACAGCAACCTGGCATTGCCATGGAGGATCGACCTGGCCGCCGACCAGCACATGGGGGGCGCCATCACCTGGGCAACGGGCGAGCTGCCATTGATGGTGGTGATGATCGCCCTGGTGGTCCAGTGGTCACGCTCGGATGAGCGCCTGGCCCGCCGCCAGGATCGCGCCGCCGACCGCGATGACGACGCGGACCTGGCCGCCTACAACGCCATGCTCGCGAAAATGGCCCAGCACAACGAGAAAACGCGCGGTTAGACCGCTCCGGCCGCGATGGCTGCTGGCCAGCTGCCGTGCTCGCTGATGTCGACGCCGGCCTGTGCGGCGGCACCGTCGCATCCAAAGCCGGTGCGCCACAAGCCGTCATCACATTCGACCTTGCCCAGCAGCATCGGTTCAGGCAG
This sequence comes from Mycobacteroides abscessus ATCC 19977, assembly GCF_000069185.1. Taxonomy (NCBI): domain Bacteria; kingdom Bacillati; phylum Actinomycetota; class Actinomycetes; order Mycobacteriales; family Mycobacteriaceae; genus Mycobacteroides; species Mycobacteroides abscessus. The sequence continues at coordinate 1,584,802 of NC_010397.1, forward strand.
CTGCGCGAGGAAGGTGCCCAGCGCGGCGGGGGAGAGGCGCCAGACCTCGCCGCCGATGCTCACGCCGTTCTCCTCGGAGCGGGTAAGGCCCGGTTTGGGTGGCGTGGTGCGCAGCGCCGACATCCGGTACTTCGTCGCGGTGCGGATCGGGCCGACCCACCGTGCGCCCAGGTCGGTGAGTTGAAACTCCAGCGGGCCGCCTTTGAGATGTGCGCCGAACACCGCAAGTTCATGGGACAGCGTGATCGCGGCAGGCCAAACATCTTGTCCCGCAGGTGCTCCGGTAGCGAGCGCGGCGATGTCGAAGGCGACCGCATCATCGAATGCCCGCGCGATAACCGTCACGCCAAACTGGGCGTCGCCCGCGGTTCCGGCGGGCACCGACACCGCGCACAGATCGAACAGGTTGCAGAAGTTGGTGTAGGTCCCCATGGTCGCGTTGACGCCGATGGGGTTGGCATTCACCTGCTCGATCGTGGGATGTAGCGGTGCTGTCGGCACCAGTAATGCATCCGCACCCGCCAGCGAGGTCATGGCCTGCTCGCGTAGGCGCTGCACCTCGGCGCGGTCGTGGACCAGGCGATGCGCCGGGATATCGCGTGCACCGGAAATGATCTGTGCAACAGTGGGATCCAGCGATGCCTCGGGGTGGGCGTCGATGAACTCGCCCACCGCGGCATAACGCTCGCTGACCAGCGCGCCCTCGTACAGCAGCTTCGCGGCAGCCAGGAACGGGGTGAGATCGATCTCGATGATGGTCGCGCCGGCGGCGCGCAGATCGTCGACGGCTCCGCGAAACGCGTTACACCACACCTCGTCCAGGGCGGGCAGCTCGCGCGGGACGGCGATCGTGGGTTGCGGCGGAGCGGCCAGCCGGGTGTTGGCGGGCCAAAGCCGGGGCCCCGCCGCCGCGCCCATCGCGGCCATCGCCGCGTTGGCGGTGGTTAGGGAGGGGGCGAAAATGGTTACACAATCGTAGGATTCGCATGCCGGAACCACGCCTTCGGTCGAGATGACGCCGACTGTTGGTTTGATGCCGACAATGCCCTGCAGCCCCGCCGGCACGCGGCCGGAACCGGCGGTGTCGGTGCCGATCGCGATATCGGCCTGTCCGGTGGCGACGGCCACGGCGGATCCCGAACTGGAACCGCCGCTGATGTACTCGGGACGGCGGGAGTCCGATACCGCGCCATACGGGGAGCGCGTGCCCACCAGCCCGGTCGCGAACTGGTCCAGGTTGGTCTTGCCCACCACCACGGCGCCTGCCGCACGCAGCGCCGCGACGGCCGGCGCATCCTGATCGGGTACGTATGCGTACTCGGGGCAGGCGGCGGTAGTCGGCACGCCGCCCACGTCCACATTGTCCTTGACCGCCAGCCGTACACCGGCCAACGGCCCTGATGAGGCCTCCAATTCGGCAGCGATGTCATCCTCGGGGCGGCGCATGATCCAAACCGTCATGTCAAGCAAGGTACGGGTGCCCTGACCCATCGGCCACTTATCCCCAATCCAATGTTCATCCACAACCACCGTCCGGACGTGCCCACGTCTGTCGGCGGGTGTCGGTGTCGCCGGGGTTACTGGAGTCACCAAGAGCACCCGCCAGTGGTGCGGAGACAGAGATACAGAGACAGGTAAGAAAGGGCACGGACCATGTTTGAAACTCCAGTGACTGTGATCGGTTCCATCGTCGGGGACCTCAAGCGGCGCCAGGTCGGATCCGACGAGATGATCAAATTCCGCGTCGCCAGCAACGCGCGCCGACGGCGCGAGGACGGCAGTTGGGTGAATTCGAACTCCCTCTTCATCAACGTCACGTGCTGGGGCCGACTGGTTACCGGCGTCGGCGCTGCGCTGGGAAAGGGGGCGCCGGTGATCGTGCACGGTCATCTGCACACCAGCGAGTTCGAAGACAAGGACGGCAACCGTCGTCAGGTGACGGAAATGAAAGCGATCGCGGTGGGGCCGGACCTGTCGCGGACCATCGCCCGGATCGAGAAGGTCGGGTACACCGGCAAGCCGGACGATGCCGAGGCGGCCGAGCAACCCGATCCCGGTGCCGAGGAATCGGCAGTAGTGCAGCCGGAAGGGGGCGAGAGCAGCGAAGAGTCGGTGAACCTGCGGTTGAGCGCTTAACCCAGGGCTGACACCGGCGACTGCGTGGTCGCCTCTCACCTAGGATGGTTCGGGCAGCTCAGCAGAACGGTCGTGAGCTGCGGCGAAAGAACTTAGAGGAGAGGCGACAGCGCGGCATGGCTGAGTACATCTACACGATGATGAAAGTCCGCAAGGCGCATGGCGACAAGGTGATCCTCGACGATGTCACCCTGAACTTCCTGCCCGGCGCAAAGATTGGTGTGGTCGGCCCGAACGGCGCCGGTAAGTCCAGCGTCCTGAAGATCATGGCCGGTCTGGACAAGCCGAACAATGGCGAGGCGTTTCTGGCCAACGGGGCCAGTGTCGGGATCCTGCAGCAGGAGCCGCCGCTGGACGAGACCAAGACGGTGCGCGAAAACGTCGAGGACGGCGTGGCCGTCAAGGCCAAGCTCAACCGGTACAACGAGGTCGCTGAGCTGATGGCCACCGACTACTCCGATGAGCTCATGGAAGAAATGGGCAAGCTCCAGGAGGAACTGGACGCCGCGGACGCCTGGGATATCGACTCCCAGCTGGAGCAGGCGATGGATGCGCTGCGCTGCCCGCCGCCGGACGAGCCGGTGACGCACCTGTCCGGTGGCGAGCGCCGCCGGGTGGCGCTGTGCAAGCTGTTGCTGTCGAAGCCAGACCTGCTGCTGCTCGATGAGCCCACCAACCACCTGGACGCCGAGAGCGTGCTGTGGCTTGAGCAGCACCTGGCTACTTACCCGGGTGCCATCCTGGCCGTGACTCACGACCGATACTTCCTGGACAACGTGGCCGAGTGGATCCTCGAGCTGGACCGTGGTCGTGCCTACCCCTATGAGGGCAACTACTCCACCTACCTGGAGAAGAAGGCAGAGCGTATCGCCGTGCAGGGGCGCAAGGACGCCAAGCTGCACAAGCGCCTGCAGGAAGAGCTCGCGTGGGTGCGCTCGGGCGCCAAGGCGCGGCAGGCCAAGAACAAGGCTCGTCTGCAGCGATACGAGGAGATGGTCACCGAGGCGGAGAAGACCCGGAAGCTCGACTTCGAGGAAATCCAGATCCCCACCGGCCCGCGACTGGGCAATGTGGTGGTCGAGGTCGAACACCTCGACAAGGGTTTCGAGGGCCGCGCCCTCATCAAGGACCTCTCGTTCACGCTGCCCCGCAACGGCATCGTCGGCGTGATCGGCCCCAACGGTGTCGGCAAGACCACCCTGTTCAAGACCATCGTCGGGCTGGAGAACCCCGACGGCGGCGAGGTCAAGGTGGGCGAGACCGTCAAGTTGAGCTATGTCGACCAGAGTCGCGCCGGGATCGATCCCAAGAAGAACGTCTGGGAGGTCGTTTCCGACGGGCTCGACCACATTGTGGTCGGCCAGAATGAAATGCCTTCGCGGGCATATGTTTCGGCCTTTGGCTTCAAGGGCCCGGATCAGCAGAAGCCGGCGGGCGTGCTTTCCGGTGGTGAGCGCAACCGTCTGAACCTGGCCCTCACTCTCAAGCAGGGCGGCAACCTGATCCTGCTCGACGAGCCCACCAACGACCTGGACGTCGAGACCCTGGGCTCACTGGAGAACGCGCTTGAGCAGTTCCCCGGCTGCGCGGTGGTCATTTCACACGACCGGTGGTTCCTGGACCGCACCTGTACGCACATCCTGGCTTGGGAAGGAAGCGACGATAACCCCGCTTCTTGGTTCTGGTTCGAGGGCAACTTCCAGGCGTACGAAGAGAACAAAGTCGAACGTTTGGGTATCGATGCGGCCAGACCGCACAGAGTTACCCACCGCCGCCTGACGCGCGACTAGGGTGAAGTTGCGTGCCGAAACCCGGTACGCAACCTCGGCCAGGAGCGTTCTGCGTGACTGTTAATACAGGGACCACCACTTCCGAAAACACGCCATCCGCCAATGGATCTGGCGTACCGACGATCGAGGCGCTGACGGCTGCGTTCAGCGGCGCCCGGTACATGGGGGAGATGGACTGGGACGAGCCGCTGGAACCTGACGGTCACGCCGCCCCCGCCGCTCCACCGGTGCGGGAGGCGCTCATGCGTGCGCTGCTGCGGTTGGCCGCGCGGCGCCAGCCGCACGAGATCGCGATGGCGACCTACCGCAACGGCGACGACGCGGGACTCGGTACCGCCCTGCAGTTGGTCACCGACTACACGCCGTTGCTGACCGAGTCCATCACCGTGCTACTGCGCAGGCAGGGCGTGGCCATCGTCGACCTGATGGACCCCGTCTTCTCCGTGGAGCGCGCTGCCGATGGGACACTGCTCTCGGCGGCCCCGGTCGACCATCCGCAAAGCGACACGGCGCCCAATGCCGAGTGCTGGATTCATCTGCAGCTGCCGCCGTCCATCGACGCCGAGCGGCTGGCATTCATCGAGACCCAGCTGCCGCACACGCTGGAAGACGGCAGCCACGTCGCCGCCGACACCGACGCCATGCGCGACGCGGTGATCGAACTGGCCAGTGATCTGGACGCCGCGCCCGGCAACGCCAGGTTTTCCTCGGCCGAGCTGACAGAGGTCGCGAATCTGTTGCGCTGGCTGGTCGACGGGAACTTCACGCTGCTGGGATACCAGCGGTGCACCGTCGAGAACGGGCACGCCACCGTCGATGAGTCGAGCCGGTTGGGGCTGCTCAAGCGCCGCGAAGAGGTGCTCCCACAGCTCACCCACAACGATCAGCTGCTGGTGCTCGCGCAGGCCACCACACCCACCTACCTGCGGTATGCCATCTACCCGAATATTGTGGTGATTCGGCAGGACAACGGCAGCGGGCCGGCCATCGAGCACCGGTTGGTCGGGGTCTTCACCGTTGCCGCGATGAATGCCGATGTGCTCGCCATCCCGGTGGTTTGCGATCGCGTACACCAAGTACTTGGCCGCTCGGATGCCACCCAGGATTCGTTGGCCGGTCACATGTTGATCGAGTTCATGCAGAACCTGCCTCGCGCAGAGCTGTTCGCATCCAGCGTGGACAGGCTTTACGACATCGTCACCGCATCCAGAAACATTGGGGCGCACCCAGGTTCGCTGCTCTTTCTGCGGGCCGATGAGCTGGGCAATTTTGTGACCGCGCTGGTGTACCTGCCGCGTGACCGCTACACCACCACCGTGCGGCTCGCCATGCAGGACACGCTGGTGCGAGAGCTTGGCGGCACCGGGATCGACTACACCGCGCGTGTCAGCGAATCACCCTGGGCATTGGTTCATTTCACTGTGCGGTTGCCGGAAAACAGCCCGCACAACAGCATCGACACCTCCGAAGCCAACCGGGTCCGCATCCAGGGGTTGCTGACCCAGACCACCCGCACCTGGAGCGATCGTCTGGTCCGGGCGGTACGCCCCGACTCACCGATCGACAGGGCATGTGCCGAGCGCTATTCCGTCATCCTGCCGGAGGTCTTCAAACAGAACGTCCCGCCCGCCGAGGCCATCGCCGATATCGCCAGAATCGAAGGACTGCAAGAGGACTCCATCGATCTTGCCTACGACGCCGACGAGTTGGGCACCGGTGTGCTCAGCATGTATCTGGGTGGCCGGTCGGCATCACTGAGCCAGGTGCTGCCGGTGCTGCACAGCATGGGTGTCGACGTGCTGGAGGAACGCCCATATCACTTCACCCGGCCCGACGGCCTCGCGGTCTCGCTGTACGCCTTCCGCATCGTGGTGCACCCGGCGATCGCACGCACCTTCGACGCCGAGGGCACCGCGCGCCGCGCCGACCTGCTCACCCGCGCCATTGATGCCGTCTGGCATGGCCGCGTCGAAACCGACAGGTTCAACGAGCTGGTGCTGCGTGCCGGGCTTACCGCCGGCCAGATCACCATCCTGCGCGGATACGCCAAGTACCTACGTCAGGCCGGTTTCCCCTACAGTCAAGCGCATATCGAAACGGTGCTGGCCGACAACTCCCAGACCGCACGCGATTTCGTGGAGCTGTTCGAGGCCCGGTTTGATCCGGAGAGCACCGACGACACCATCGCCGACGCCAAGGCTGCGCAGGTACTCGCCGAGATCGACAAGGTGGTCAGCCTGGACACCGACAGGGTGCTGCGCGCCTTCTTCGGCTTGATCCAGGCCACTCTGCGCACCAATTACTTTGTGAAAAAGGAGGACTCGGCGCGCGCCAAGGGCGTGCTGTCCTTCAAGCTCAATCCGCGTGAAATCGCCGAGCTGCCCGAACCGCGTCCTCGCTTCGAGATCTTCGTGTACTCGCCGCGGGTGGAGGGTGTGCACTTGCGGTTCGGTCCGGTGGCGCGCGGCGGCCTGCGCTGGTCCGACCGTCGCGAGGACTTCCGCACCGAGATCCTGGGGCTGGTCAAGGCGCAGGCGGTGAAAAACGCCGTCATCGTGCCGGTCGGCGCCAAGGGCGGGTTCGTCGTCAAGAATCCTCCCGCCGTCACCGGAGACGCGGCCGCAGACCGTGACGCGTTCCGCGCGGAGGGTGTCGAGTGCTACCGGCGCTTCATCAGCGGCCTACTCGACATCACCGATAACCGCGATCGCACCACCAACGCGGTGGTGCCGCCCGAAGGGGTGCGGCGCCGCGACGGGGACGACCCGTATCTCGTGGTGGCGGCCGATAAGGGCACCGCCACCTTCTCCGACATCGCCAACGATGTCGCGCTGTCCTACGGATTCTGGCTCGGCGACGCGTTCGCATCCGGCGGCTCCGTCGGGTACGACCACAAGGCGATGGGCATCACCGCGCGGGGCGCCTGGGAAAGTGTCAAGAGGCACTTCCTGGAAATAGGGATCGACACCCAGACGCAGGATTTCACCGTTGTCGGGGTCGGCGATATGAGTGGCGATGTGTTTGGCAACGGCATGCTGCTGTCTCAGCACATCAAGCTGGTCGCCGCCTTCGACCACCGGCATATCTTCTTGGACCCCAACCCCGATCCCGCGTCCTCCTGGGCCGAACGCAAGAGGATGTTCGCACTGGAGCGCTCCAGTTGGGCCGACTACAACTCGGCACTGATCAGCGCCGGCGGTGGTGTCTACAGCAAGGAACAGAAGTCGATCCCGATCAGTCCCGAGGTGCGAGATGTCCTCGGCCTCGACAGCGATGTCGTGGAGATGACGCCGCCGCAGCTTGTGCGCGCCATCCTGCTCGCCCCGGTCGATCTGTTCTTCAACGGCGGCATCGGTACCTATGTCAAGGCCGAGAGTGAATCGCAGGCCGACGTGGGCGACAAGGCTAATGATGCCGTCCGCGTCAACGGAAACCAGGTGCGTGCCAAGGTGATCGGTGAAGGCGGCAACCTGGGCCTGACATCGCGGGGTCGCATCGAATTCGAGTTGAACGGCGGACGGGTCAATACCGACGCGCTAGACAACTCCGCGGGTGTGGATTGCTCCGACCACGAGGTCAACATCAAGATTCTGATCGACTCTCTGGTGAGCGCCGGCAAGATCGAGGCTTCCGAGCGGACGGCCCTGCTGGAATCGATGACCGACGATGTGGCCACGCTGGTGCTGGCGGACAATGAATCCCAGAACAATCTCATGGGCACCAGCCGCGCAAACGCGGCCTCGCTGCTGAGCGTGCACGCCCGCCAGATCGCCTACTTGGTCAATGAGCGTGGCCTCGACCGCGAGTTGGAGGCGCTGCCCTCCGAAAAGGAGATCGACCGCCGGGCGGCGCTGGGGATCGGTTTGACCTCACCGGAACTGGCCACGCTGATGGCACACGTCAAGCTCGGGCTCAAGGATGATCTGCTGGCCAGTGACGCCCCGGACCAAGAGGTCACCCTGCGGCGCATGGTGCACTACTTCCCGGACGTGCTGCGTGAGCGATTCGACGCGGAGATCCGCCAGCATCCGCTGCGCAAGGAGATCTACGCCACCATGCTGGTCAACTCCGTGGTCGACTGCGGCGGAATCACCTACGTGTACCGGCTTTTCGAGGATGCCGGGACTGGCTCGGTGGACGGACTCAAGACGTACGTCGCCGTCGAAGCCATCTTTGGCCTGCGTTCGCTGTGGGACCGTATCCGTCACGCCGATGTGCCGGTTGCGGTTTCGGATCGGCTGACGCTGGACATGCGGCGTCTGTTGGATCGGGCATCCCGCTGGCTGATCAGTTACCGGCCGCAACCCCTTGCGGTCGGCGCCGAGATCAACCGCTTCGCCGAGGGCATCGCCGAGCTGAGCCCGAAGCTCACCACGTGGCTGCGCGGCCACGACCTGGAGATCGTCACCAAGCAAACCGAAGACCTGGTGGCACTAGGTGTTCCGTTCGATCTAGCCAGTGATGTCGCCAGTTGCCTGTACGGATTCAGCCTGCTGGACATCATCGATATCGCCGACATCGCCGACCGTGATGGTGCCGAGGTGGCCGATCTGTACTTCACCCTTATGGACGATCTGCGGGTGGATGATCTGCTCACCGCCGTCTCGCAGCTGGAGCGCAATGACAGATGGCATTCCTTGGCCAGGTTGGCGATCCGCGACGACATCTACTCCTCGCTGCGGGCGCTCACCATGGACGTGCTGTCCGTGGGCGAACCCGATGAAACCGGTGAGCAGAAGATCGCAGAGTGGGAGTTCACCAACGCGTCGCGTCTGGAACGGGCCCGCGGCACGCTCGCGGAGATCTTCGCCGCGGGCGAGCCGGACCTGGCGACGTTGTCGGTGGCAGCACGCCAGATCAGAGGGATGATCAGGAGCAGTATCACCGGTCCTGCATGATGGTGGGATGAGCGTGAGCGAAGACCGCACGGCACAGGTGAGTTCTGAGAAGCCCGGCTATGTCGCGGCGGTACCGGTCCGCTGGTCCGATATCGACATGTACCAGCACGTTAACCACGCGACGATGGTGACGATCCTGGAAGAGGCGCGAGTGCCTTTCCTGCGTGACGTTTTTGGCGCTGAGATCACGACCACCGGTCTGCTCATCGCCGACGTGCATGTCAAGTACAAGGGGCAGGTGCGGCTGGCGGATTCGCCATTGCAGGTGACCATGTGGGTCTCGAAGATCCGTGCGGTGGACTTCACCATCAACTACGAGGTGCGTTCGGTCAATGCGGCGCCGGACTCCAAACCGGCAGTGATCGCGGATACCCAGTTGGTCACCTTCCACCTCGATAGCCAAACCCTGCTGCGTCTCACCGGCGCACATCGCGAGTACCTGCAACGGTGGACGCGGCCATGACCGAGGCCGCGCTACGAGTGCCGGACACTCACGACCGCAAGGACCTGGGGACGTTCCTGGCTCGGGTGTCACAGCTCGACGAGTCGGCCGTGGTGCGGCTGCGCGCTCGGGGTGATGGGCGGGTGGTTATCTGGGCCGCAACGCAGTTCGACGTGTTGGCCTGCCGTGCGGTGCGTGGTGAACTCAGAACCCCCGATATCACGGCGGCCGTCGACGAAGTACTGCGTGGTCTACAGAGCCCCGATGCCGATGGATACGTGCACACGGGATATCCGATGGATTCGGTGTGGCGCGGCGCGTTACCGGCAGACAACGGCTTTGAGTATCTCGACGACATCCCGGCACGGTCAGTGCTGGAACTGGCGCAGCGCGGGGGAGAGCTGGCACGCGAGCACGGCAGCGCCCACGGCCCGCCGGTATCGCTGCTTGATCAGTCGGTTGTCACGGTCGACGGAGTCGGCGGTCAGCAGGTGGACGTGCCTATGCGTTGCGTCTTTGCTTTAACGGCAATGGGTTTCATTCCGGCGAGTCCGGCGGAGGATGAGCCGGTACGGGTGCGGGCATTGCCGTCATGGTTGCGGCTGGACGCCCGCTTCGGCTCGGTGTACCGCCATCGGGCCGATCTATCGCTGCTGGTGCGCTAACGGCGGTGACCGATAAAGTCGGTCACCCGGCCAACTGTGGTTTTTGCCGACTCCTCTTGTGATTCAGACATTTATCGCCGTACCGTGCATTTCCCAAATGAGTAGTTCGGCACCTTCGTCTGTGGCGGAAACGCGGTGTCCTCCGGACCGTGTGAGCCGCACTGCGTCGCCCTGCTGAAGGAGGCCTTGGCCCTCGAACTCGGCCTGCCCTCGAGATACGAAAACATGACCGTACAAGGCATCGGGTACATTTACCGAACGTCGCGGATCCAGGAGGGCGACATGCAGTGTGGCGTAACGGTTCCCGAACGAAATGGCCGCGTCGCCGCTGTACTTGGGCATGCCGGACGCTATGGGTAGCAGCGTGTTTCGCCGAAGGTCGCTTGTGATGTCGGATTCTTGGTAACTCGGCGCTCTATCTATTTCATCAGGAGGAATCCACATCTGGACCACGTGCAGCTGCTGTCGTTCAAGTCGTCCTGCGCCGTTTCGCTCCGTATGTGTGATCCCGGTTCCAGCACTCATCCGTTGCACGACCCCTGGGCGGATTTCTCCGGAATTCCCTAGGGAATCTTTGTGCACCGCAGTGCCTTCGAGTACCCACGTAATAATTTCCGTGTTGCGGTGCGTGTGCGCGTCAAAGCCTTCGCCCGGGTCGATTGTGTCCTCATTGTTGACCATCAGAAGGCCATGGGCATTCCCGGCCAAATCGAAATTGCCTGTCACGGGGAACGACTGCCACGACTCAAGCCATTCATTCCGCCAGTGCCACCGATCGGAGGCTCGAACTATACGAACGGCGGACACGTCCTTGGCCACGGCACGTTCCTTCCGCTTCGTAAGGCCGGCGCTAGACGATCCAGGCCGCGGTGTTCCGTGGCAGCTTGCCGTTGACAAGCGGCCCGCTGGTCAGGATGACTTCGCCCTCGGGCAGGTCCACCAGATCGCTGCTCACGTTGAGGGCGCATGTCAGGCCACCGCCTTTGACGCGGAAGGCCAGCGCCCCCGGTGGGCTGCCGTACCACTCCAGGCTGGTACCGGTGAATTCCTTGCGGCTCTTGCGCAATTCGATGGCCCGCCGGTACAGCGACAGCATGGAGTCGGTGTGCTCCAGCTGGCGTTCCACGGTGTACTCGGCCCACCCGTGTGGCATGGGCAGCCAGGTCTGGGCATTGCTCGAGAAGCCGTACGGGGGATCGGTGCCCTCCCAGGGGATGGGTACGCGGCAGCCGTCACGGCCTCGCTCGGTGTGGCCCGAGCGCTCCCATACGGGATCCTGCAACGCCTCATCGGGCAGTTCGACATTCGGTAGCCCGAGCTCAGAACCGTTGTATATGAACACAGTTCCGGGCAGTGCGAGCATCACCAGCGCCATGGCCCGCGCGCGCCACTGACCTATCTGGCCGTCACCGTAGCGCGTCACCTCGCGCTCGACGTCGTGGTTGGACAACGTCCATGTGGGTGTCGCACCCACAGAATCGACTGCGGCAAGCGAGTTTTGGATGGCGGCGCGGATCTGGTCGGCATCGAAGTCGGCTTCGACCAGTTTGAAGTTGAAGCCCAAGTGCAGCTCGTCGGGCCGGACGTATTCGGCAAAGCGGGTGTTGTCGTTGACCCAGATCTCGCCGACGGCCACCACATCGCGGTACTGGTCGAGCACCTTGCGGATCTTTCGGTGGTACTCGTGTACACCCTCGTTGTTGAAGCGTGGGTCCTCGTCGGCGATATGCAGCATCGAGGTTTCGGTGTCTTCGATATCGGGCAGACCGGGCGGTTTGGCCATGCCGTGCGCGACGTCGAGGCGGAATCCGTCGATGCCGCGGTCCAGCCAGAAGCGCAGGGTATCGGCGAAGTCGTCGAATACCTCGGGGTTGTCCCAGTTGACGTCGGGCTGTTCGGGGGCGAACAGGTGCAGGTACCACTGGCCCGGGGTGCCGTCCGCTTCGGTGACCCGGGTCCAGGCCGGACCGCCGAAGACCGAAGGCCAGTTGTTCGGGGGCAGTTCGCCATGTGCGCCCTTGCCGTCCCGGAAGATGTAGCGCTCCCGGGCGTCGCTGCCCGGCGGGCTCTGGAGCGCTTCCAGGAACCACGGGTGCTCGGAACTGGTGTGGTTGGGGACCAGGTCCATGATGACCTTGATGTTGTGGCGGTGCGCCGAGGCGATGAGCCGGTGCATGGCGATCGATCCACCGAAAAGCGGATCGATCTCGCGCGGGTTGGACACGTCGTAGCCGTGGTCCGCCATCGGCGATCTGGTCACAGGATTTAGCCAGATGCCCTCGACGCCAAGCAGGTCAAGGTAGCCGAGTTTTGCTGAAATGCCGTCGATATCGCCGACACCGTCGCCGTCACTGTCACCGAAGGAACGCGGGTAGATCTGGTAGAAGACGGCCCGCGACCACCAGGGGTCGTCATGTTGGCCCAAGTAGGCGGCGGTCACGGTTGATCATTCTGCACCACGGCGGCCCCGGCCTCGAATCGCGATCGGCACTTAGAACGGTGAGTTGACCATTGACTGCGCGGCCATCTCCAGGTAGCTCCATAGCTGGGCACGATGGTCGTCGTCCAGGGTGTTTCGGTCGATGGAATCGACGGCTGTCCGCATACAGCGCAACCATGCGTCGCGTTCGATGGGGCCGATCCGAAACGGTGCGTGACGCATCCGTAACCGCGGATGCCCACGCTGGTCCGAATAGGTACGCGGGCCGCCCCAGTACTGCTCGAGGAACATCCGCAGGCGATCCTCGGCGCCGGTCAGATCTTCCTCCGGATAGAGCGGGCGTAGCACCTCGTCGTCGGCGACAAGCTCGTAGAAGCGGGCCACTATCGCGTGGAAAGTGGCGGCGCCACCGACCGCGTCGTAGAAGTTATCCGGCGTAGGCGCCGGGGACAGCTCTGCCACGTTCTCCATTGTGCTGGTACCCGTATCGGCCGCCGCGCCGGGCTGGTCACGTGATGTTCATTGGATTGACCTGCGAACACGGGGCAAATTGTCATGCGAAGACCGCCGAATCGTGGTGCACTGGTTGTAATGGCGCAACACAAGAAGAGCCGTGGGCACCGGCATAACAGTGCCAGCGCTGGGCCGACCCAAAATGGGACGGCCCGAATACTGCACAGCGTTCCGGGAGTGCCTGAGAGCAGGATTCCTGGGGCGATGCCTCCGCAGCAGTCCAACGACGCCGGTTCCCTTTGGGGCCGGCGTCGCGTGTTATTGCTGAACTCCACGTATGAGCCACTGACCGCGTTACCGATGCGTCGAGCGGTGATCATGCTGCTGTGCGGTAAGGCCGATGTGGTGCACGACGACCCCGCTGCCCCCATCATTCACTCCGCCACGACGTCGGTGGCGGTCCCTTCGGTGATCAGGCTGCGGACCTTCGTGCGGGTGCCGTACCGGGCACGGGTGCCGATGACGCGCGCCGCGCTGATGCATCGCGACCGATTCCGGTGCGCCTACTGCGGCGGACGGGCCGACACGATCGATCACGTGATTCCACGTAGCAAGGGCGGGGCGCACTCGTGGGAGAACTGCGTGGCGTGTTGTTCGTCCTGCAACCATCGCAAGGCCGACCGGCTGTTGGCGGAGCTGGGCTGGTCGCTGCACACCACCCCGATGCCGCCCAAGGGGCAACATTGGCGGCTGTTGTCGTCGGTCAAGGAACTGGACCCGGCATGGGTGCGATATCTAGGGGAGGGCGCGGCATGACTTCCAGGTGCGGTCGGCTACGGTTTGCATCGTGAGCTTCCTCAACAGCCCCACGTATATCGGGATGCCGGTCTGGGTAGCCCTGATCACCCCGGTCGCCTTCGTGCTCATCGGACTTTGGACCATGCGCAAGAAGGGGCCGCACCCCGCGACCTACAACATGAACGACGGCTGGACGCACGGCCCGATCCTGTGGGCCGCCGTCGACGAGAACATTGGTGACGCGCATGGGCACGGCCACGGCCACGCCGGCGCCGAGGCGATTGGAGGGTCCGCAAGTGGCAAGTGGTGACGTCGCAGTCAAGCCCGCCGGAGACCTTCCTCGCGGCTGGGCCGAGACCGTCAGTGGGCGCCTCTCCGGTGTTACCGAGCCCGGCGAACTGTCGGTCCACTACCCGTTCCCCAACTACCAGCTGGCGACGCTCGACGACGCGCTGACGTACGGGTCGCGGCAGTCGAAGGCTCGCTTCTCGGTCTACATCGGCGATCTGGGTAATGACACCAACGCCGGCGCGCGTGAAGTCTTCCTCAAGGTGCCGACCCCGGATGAGGCCGTACTGATCGCTGTTTCCCCGGACCAGCACGTCGTCGAGGTTGTGTACGGCGAGGCACTCAAGGGACGTGGCGCCGAGTCGGCCGCCGACCTTGGTGTAGCCGCCGCGCTGGCTGCCTTCAAAGAAGGCAACCTGCTCGACGGGATCATCAGCGCGGTGCGCGTGATGAGCGCCGCCATCGCCCGCCCCTAGTTCTTCGCGCGGGGTTTCCCCGCGCACCCGCTACGCCGAGCGTGAAGCTGCTGCGAGAATTTCGAACTTTTCCCGCAGCAGCTTCACGCTCGCCGCGTGTCAGGGGTTGAGCGCACACTGCCCGCATGGGGGAACCATTCGTGGGCAGCGAGGCGGTCAGATCCGGCAGGCTGACGGCGTACGCCCTGCGCACCCGCTACGTCGCGATCCACCCAGACGTCTATCTGCCGCGCGGCGCGCAACTCACGCCACTGGTGCGCGCTCAGGCCTCGTGGCTGTGGACGGGTCGCAGGGGGATCCTTGCGGGCCACTCGGCATCGGCGCTCCATGGCGCTCGGTGGATCGATGCAGCGCGCAATGCCGAGATAGTTCATGACAATCGGCATCGACAGCCGGGAATCACCGTCTGGTCCGGGGAAATCGCGCCCGACGAGATCTGCGTCGTCCGGGGAATGCGGGCGACTACCGCCGCCCGCACCGCCCTCGACCTCGCCTGTCGGTGCCCGCGAGGACGCGCGGTGGCCGCGATCGATGCGCTGTGCCGCGCGACTGAACTCCAGATCTCCGAGGCGCTCGAACTCGCGTCAAGACATGCCGGGATGCGCGGCATTCGCCGGGCACGTACAGCTTTCGAGCTTGTAGACGCCGGCGCGCAGTCGCCCAAGGAGACGTGGCTGCGTTTGTTGCTCCGGGATGCGGGGCTGCCGCCGGTAAGCACGCAGATCCTGGTGCACAACGGGGACTTCGTCGCACTCGCCTACATCGACATGGGTTGGGAGGACGTCATGGTCGGCATCGAGTACGACGGCGACCAGCACCGCAGCGACCGCCGCCAGTACCTCAAGGACATCAGGCGGCTAGAGATGCTCGAGGGCATGGGCTGGCTGATCGTCCGAGTAGTCGCCGAGGATCACCCCCACGACATCATTCGCCGAGTAAGGGAGGCTCTAGCCCGCCGAGTGTGAAGCCATTGCGGGAAAAGTGCGATAACCCCCGCAGTAGCTTCACGCTCGGCGCCATGGGGCTATGAGCCGGCGTCGAACTCGCGAGCTCGTAGTGACCTGACGATGCCCGCGCGTCCCTCGGAGACCAGACGGCGCAGTGCCGACGGGACCTCCTTGGCCAAGAAGGCGTCGGCCAGGCCGAGGGCCTCCGGCGATATGTCCCAGGACGGGTACAGGCCGATCACCACGGTCTGGGCCACCTCACTGGAACGGCGCGCCCACACGTCCTCGATGACATCGAAGTACCGACCCGAGAACGGCGCCAGCAGCTCGGCCTGGCCGGGCTGCACGATGCCCGCGATCACCGAACGTGCGGTGATGTTCGGCAGCGAGTCATCCTCGATGACCTGCTTCCACGCGGTCTCCTTCACCTCGGCCACCGGACGGGCCGCGCGCGCCTGCGCCGCCTGGCGCTTGCCCGCCGCGGTCGGATCGCGCTCCAGCTCGGTGTCGATGAACACCGAGGCGTCGGGCTCCAGTGCGCCGGATGCGGCCAGCGCGTTCACGATTCGCCACCGCAGGTCGGTATCCACCGTCAGGCCGGGCAGATCCAGCGATGCCGGATCCGAGTCCAGCAGCGCCTGCAGTACCACGGTGTGGCCGGCCGAGAGCACCGAGCCGGTGAGGGCGTTCACGAACGCCAGCTGATGATCCGAACCCGGCTCGGCGGCGCGAGCCAGCTCCAGCAGCCGATCGGCGAAGGCGGGCCAGCCGTGCTCGCGCGCCCACGCAGGTTCCGCGTAGGAGCTCAGCGCGGTCTGAGCCTGCAGCAGCAGACGCTGTGCCACACCGACTTCCGATTCGGCGTGCACACCCGAGGACACCAGCGCCACGAAGTCGCGTGCTCGTAGCTCGGCCTCGCGAGTCATCTCCCATGCCGCCGACCAGGCCAGCGTGCGCGGCAGCGGCTCGGCGATATCGGCGATCCGTGTCAGCAGCGTCTCCAGGGATTCGTCGTCGAGTCGCAGCGAGCAGTACGTCAGGTCATCGTCGTTGACCAGCACCAGCTTGCCGCGGGAGACGCCAACCAACGCAGGCACATCCGTCAACGGGCCTTCGACGTCCAATTCCTCGCGGTGGATTCTGACGAGTTTGCCGCTGGCCCCGGATGTCGCCGAGTCCGCGGCTCCGGCGTCGTCGTAGATCCCGACGGCCAGGCGGTGCACGCGTGTCTCACCGGCGCCCGGCGCCGCGCCGGACTGCTTGACCGCGAACCGCGTGAACTTACCCTCGTCGTCGACCTCGAAATCGGGGGACAGGGTATTCAGGCCGGTGGTCTTGAGCCACTGTGAACCCCAGTCCGACAGGTCGCGTCCGGATGCCTTCTCGAGTGCGCCCAGCAGGTCGTCGAATGTCGCATTGCCGAAAGCGTGATCGCGGAAATACGACCGCAGGCCCGCCAGGAAGTTCTCCAAACCGACATACGCCACAAGTTGTTTGAGCACGCTGGCGCCCTTGGCGTAGGTGATGCCGTCGAAGTTCACCTCGACGGCGGCCAGGTCCGGAATGTCAGCGGCCACCGGGTGAGTCGACGGCAACTGGTCTTGCCGGTACGCCCATGACTTCTCGACATTGGCGAAGGTGGTCCACGCCTCGGTGTACTCGGTGGCCTCCGCCTGGCACAGCACCGAGGCGAAGGTCGCGAACGACTCGTTGAGCCACAGGTCATCCCACCAGCGCATGGTCACCAGGTCGCCGAACCACATGTGGGCCATCTCATGCAGCACGGTCTCGGCGCGGCGCTCGTAGGAGTACTTGGTGACCTTGGAGCGGAAGACATAGTCCTCCAGGAATGTCACCGCACCGGCGTTCTCCATGGCGCCGGCGTTGAACTCCGGCACGAACAACTGGTCATACTTGCCGAACGCGTACGGGGTGCCAAAGTTCTTGTGATAGAAGCCGAATCCCTGTTTGGTCTCGGTGAATAACCGGTCGGCGTCCATGAACTCCGACAGCGAGGCGCGGCAGTAGATGCCCAGATCGATGGTGCCGTGCTCATCGGAGTACTCGTCATTCCACCGCGCGTACGGCCCGGCGATCAACGCGACCAAGTAGGTGCTCATCTTCGGAGTGGTCGCGAAGGTGTGTACGCCGTCGGCGACGGACAGCGCAGCGCCGTTGGAGATCACCTGCCAATGGGCGGGCGCGGTCACCGTGACGTCGAAGGCGGCCTTGAGGTCGGGCTGGTCGAAGCACGCGAACATCCGCTTGGCATCGGCGGTCTCGAACTGTGAGTACAGGTACACCTCGTCATCGACGGGGTCCACGAAGCGGTGCAATCCCTCACCGGTGTGCGAGTACTCGCAATCGGCCTCGACCACCACGGTGTTGGTGGCAGCCAGGCCGGGCAGCGTGATGCCCTGCTCTTCGTCGTAACCGCTGACATCCAGTTCGGTCCCGTTGAGCTCCACACGGCGCACCGTGCGAGCGGCGATATCGATGACGGTCGACGTCCCCGGCTGCGCGGTGAAGGTGACGGTGCTCGACGAGTGGAAGGTCTCTTCGCTTGGGCCGCCATCGTCGTTGGTGAGGTCGAGGGTGATCGCGTAGTGCTCGACGTCGATCGCAGCGGCGCGGGCCGCGGCCTGGTCACGGGTGAGGTTGGGAAGTGCCACGTACCTAACGTAGCGGGTGCGGGGCGGAAGAGGCGGGACAAGGACGGGGCGCCGAACCGCGTCGGGAACAGGGCGGCACGATGGGGAGTTGCGTTACTTGTTGGCCAACTCACATCTGAAAGGTGCGCTATGTCTGCAGACAAAAAGGATCTTGCCGAGTTCTGGTTTGACCCGCTATGTCCGTGGTGCTGGATCACCTCGCGGTGGATCCTCGAGGTTCAGAAGGTTCGCGACATCGAGGTGAAGTTCCGGGTGATGAGCCTGGCGGTACTCAACGAGGGGCGCGACAATCTGCCGGAGCGCTATCAGGAGCTGATGAAGACCGCCTGGGGGCCGGTACGCGTGGCCATCGCGGCCGAGCAGGCCAAGGGCCAGGAAATCCTGGAGCCGCTGTACACGGCGATGGGAAACCGGATCCACAACCAGGACAACAAGGACCTACCGGCCGTCATCGCCGAATCGCTGGCCGAGGTGGGGTTGCCGGCGGATCTTGCCGACGCGGCCGAGTCCACCGACTACGACGAGGCGCTGCGCGCGAGCCACCACGCCGGCATGGACAAGGTGGGCCCGGACGTCGGCACCCCCACCATCCACGTCAACGGGGTTGCCTTCTTCGGCCCGGTGATCTCCAAGATCCCGCGCGGAGAAGAAGCCGGCAAGCTCTGGGATGCGTCGGTGATCTTCGCCTCGTACCCGCACTTCTACGAGCTCAAGCGCACACGCACCGAGCCGCCGACGTTCGACTAGTAGCGCGGCGGGTTGTCGTAGGTATACGCCTGGGCCGGTGGGACGTAGCCGTGCGGCATCGGGGGTGGCGCGGGCGGTAGCAGGGGCGGCACCGGAGGAACGGGAGTCGGCGGCAGCAGTTTGGGTCGGAAGAATAGTGACCCGGCCTGCTGCCGATTCCGTAGCGCCGCCGCCCGCCAGGTGTGTACCGGGTGCCCGGAGAGCATGTTGACCAGCCAGACGAAGAAGCCCGTCTCCAGGGTCGCCCGGTTGGCCAGCGTGTCGAACTCGACCCGCTTGAGCAGATATTTGCCTGCCGCCATGACGCCGATGGCCCCCTGAATTCCGGTGGGCCGCATGGCATATCCATGGTTGTCGGCGGTGTACTCCATGGACCGTGACAATGACGTGCCCAGGAACGGGACGAAGTTCATCGCGGTCTGGGCGAACTGACGCCAGTACGACGCATGGCCCGCGGCGATGTGACCGACCTCGTGGCCGATGATGAAGGCCAGTGCCTCGGGGTCACGCGCCTCGCCGCCGATTTCGAATAGATCGCTGTATACGACGACGAACCTGCGGAATCCGTGCCCGCTGGCGAACGCGTTGATCTGTCCATTGCCCAGCACGACGTATGCGTCGGGCACCTCCTGCAGGCCGAACCGCTGCGCGGCCTCGACCACCATGGCGTACCCCTCGGGGAACTGGGTGGGCGACATCTTCACGCCGTTGACTCGCTGCTGCCCGTAGAGGATGCCTCGACCTATGAGCAGGGTCAGGGGTGTGGCGGCCAGCGCGACGATGATGATGTTCAGCTGGACGTGCTCGGGGTCCGCCAGAAAACCGATGATGCCCATGATCGCGCCGAGATACAGCAGCACCGTGAACAGGATGACGACGACGAGCAACCCGATCTCCCACGGATGGCGTCGCGGGGGATAGGTGTACTGGGGCAGTCCGACCGGGTACATGCGCGCCACGGTAACCGACCGCGGGGCAACCTGGCGCAACGCGACTGTCACAATTGGGGCATGCGCGTCTATGTGGGAGCCGATCACGCCGGTTACGAGTTGAAGCAGAAGATCATCGAGCATCTTCGGGGCCGGGGTCACGAGCCGGTGGATTGCGGGGCCTTTGAGCTGGACCCGCAGGACGATTACCCCGCGTTCTGCATCGACGCCGCCCGGCGCACGGTCGCCGACCCGGGCAGCCTCGGCATCGTGTTGGGCGGTTCGGGCAATGGTGAGCAGATTGCCGCCAACAAGGTTCCGGGCGCGCGCTGCGCACTGGCGTGGAGCCTGGAGACCGCGGTGCTGGCCCGTGAGCACAACAACGCACAGCTGATCGGGATCGGCGGCCGCATGCACACGGTGCCGGAAGCGCTTGCCATCGTCGACGCGTTCCTGGCCGCCAAGTGGTCGGAGGAGCCGCGGCACCAGCGCCGCATCGACATCCTGGCCGAGTACGAGACCACGCGCGTGGCGCCGCCGGTACCTGGCGCCAGCTCGTAAACGCCTGTGCCGGAGGGTCATACCCTGCACCGGCTGGCCCGGTTGCACCAGCGCCGGTTCGCCGGTGCGCCGGTGTCGGTGAGCAGCCCGCAGGGACGGTTCACCGAAGGCGCGGCCGCGGTCAATGGACGTACCTTTGTCCAGGCGCACGCCTGGGGTAAGCATCTGTTTCACGACTACGGCCCTGTCGGCGTGGTGCATGTGCACCTTGGGCTGTATGGCGCGTTCACGGAATTACCCGTGCCGATGGGCCTGCCGGTTGGTCAGGTGCGGATGCGTATCGAAGGGGCCGAGTTCGGCACCGACCTGCGTGGCGCGACGGCATGTGAGCTCATCGACGCCCCGCAAGTCGACGCCATCCTGGCCCGCCTGGGCCCTGACCCACTGCGTCCCCGATCGGATCCGGCGTCCGCGTTCGAGCGGATCGCTAAGTCGCACAGGCCAATCGGCGCATTGCTGATGGATCAGAAGATCATCGCCGGTGTGGGGAATGTGTATCGCAGCGAGGTGCTGTTCCGTAGGCGGATCGATCCGTACCGCGAGGGGAGCCGCCTCGATCCGGAACAGCTCACCGCGCTCTGGAGCGATCTGGTGGATCGGATGCGCGTCGGACTGCGGGTCGGCAAGATCGTCACCGTCGATCCTGAGCACGACTGCGGCGACCCGTCCTATGCTCCGGACCGCCCGCGCACCTACGTGTACCGGCGTGCAGGTGCGCCGTGCCGGGTGTGCGGAACGCCGATCCTCACCGCGGAAATGGACGCGCGAAACCTCTTCTGGTGTCCCTCATGTCAAATTGGCTGATGACCGCCGTGATGACGCCTGCGGTTGTAAGCTGCGCTGAATGGGACGCCGAGTACCAATAACCCGAGAGGTGGGTTCATGACGCGACCGGGTGCGCCACTGGGAAAGCTCATGGCACGCGCGGTCCGCGGGCTTGGCTCGCATCCGGAACCGGACGATATCGAGACCCGGCTACTGGACGCCGCCATCGAGGTCTTGTCCGAGCGGGGCACGCAGACGGCCACCATCGACGAGGTGGCCCGACGGGCGAAAGTGGGACGCGCCACAGTATTTCGGCGCTTTTCCAGCAAGGACCAGTTGTTCGAGCGGGCGCTTGCTCAAGAAATGCGCAAGTTCCTGGACGAGCTACAGGCGCGTGCGGGCGAGTTTGACGACATTGGCGAGCGGGTCGCAGAGGGATTCGCTGTCTGCATCGAGATTGTGAATCACCCTCTGCTGCGTGGTGATTCACTCGTGGCGAGGATGACCGCAGTGGAAGCGATCACCCAGGGCGATCCGGCTCCCATCGAGCTGGCACGAAACTATCTCGCCGCCCAGATCGACCAGATGCGTGAGGAAGGACGCATTCCGCCGGGCGACTCGCGACGGCAGGTCGACGTCCTGATTCACCTGGTGTTGGGATATCTGGCCGCCCCGGCGACAACCATCGACCTCGGCAACACCGAAGAGGTGCGAGCGTTGGCGCGGGAAACCTTCGCGCCCATCCTGCTCACGCCCAACGTGCCCCTGAAGGCGCCGTAGGTCGTCCTAGAAATCCCCGAAGTCGCCACCGAAGTCGCCGCCGCCGCCATCCCAACCGCCGCCGTCCCAGCCGCTGCCGCCACTGTCCCAACCGCCGCCCTGGTCCCACCCTCCACCTTGATCGGCGCCCGAGCCTTGATCCCAGCCGCCCTGGTCCGCTCCGCTGTCCTGTCCGGCATTCAGGCCGGCGTCGTAGCCGTCCGAATACCCTTGGCCGAAGCCACTTTCGAAGCCCTGCGCACCGTAGCCGACACCGTGCATGCCAGAGAAGAGTGAGTTGAACAGCAGCGCCGAACCCACGCCCCAGGCGCCGGCGACGAGGGCGGGCTTCCACCATGGCTCGGAGTACCAGCCGGCCGGTACCGGGCGCCCTGCGACCGTGCCGCCGGGGTAGTAGTTGGGCGTACGGCCGGACGGCTGCGGCGACGCCTCGATCTCGCGGCCCTCGAAGTTGATGCGACGTTCCTCGCTGACTGCACCGGCTCGGCTCTGTCCGGCGGTCGAGGGGAGTTCGGGTCCAGGATCCATCCCCATGGCGAGTCGGGCCGCCCGCACGTAGTACAGCCCCTCGATGGCGCTTTCCTTGGCCAGCGCGGCCTGCGACGGCGTGCGCGCCTGCTCGATCGCCGAGGACGCCGCCGTGTAGCGCTCGGAGGCATCGGCGAGTGCCTGCCGCGAGGCGTCGTCGGTTCCGCTCAAACCGAGCACCTGGCCGCCCAGCCGCTCGGTGAGCCGACGGGCCTCGGCCTTGGCATCTTCGAGTTGTTCGCCGCGCCGGCGAGTTGACCCCTGTGTGTAGATGATCGCGCCGCCGACGATCACGCCGAGCAGAAGCAGGCCCAGGATGATTTCCATGGCACCTACGGTACTGATGCCGGCCGGAGCGTCAGCGGAGTCGGGGCGGCCAGCCCGGCCGAGAAGAATGCGACGAGATCATCGATCAGGTCTTGTCCATCGGCGCCCGGATCCAGTCCGTATTTCTGTGCCAGCTGCATTCCGTCGAGCACATGAATGGTTGCCATCTTGAGCAGCCGCTCCACCCGATATCCCAGGACCTCCGGCGGTTGGCCGGGCAATAACGGTGCCAACGCCGCTGTCACGCGATCGATACCGGTCTGTACCGAACTGCGTCTGGTTTCGTCGAATCGCTGATCGCCCCCGAGACGTGGCTTGACGCTCACCTCCGCGTACAACGCCACATGGCGTTGATCGACCCGCAGCATGGATTCCAGGAGTGCCCGCACCAGGTCGTCGACGGTATGCCCGGGAGTTCCGGCGACTTCATCGAGGCGTTTGGCTCGTTCTGCCAGCACGGGTTCCATCACCCGCGTCAGCAGCGCGTCGAGCAGCGCCTCCTTGCTGCCGAAGGTGTAGTTCACCGCCGCGACATTCACCCCTGCGACGGCGGTAATGCGACGCAGCGACGCACCGGCAAGGCCGTCGTCGAGCAGAACCTGCTCGGCGGCGTCCAGCAGGAGGGTCCGGGTGTCACGGGTCACAGCAACCTATTCAAACACTGTTTGCATGGACTCCACCAGCGAGCTAGCCTTCACAAACAGTGTTTCAAACACTGTTTGAATCGAGAATTGCCGGACAAGTGGAGGTTGAGAAAGATGGAATTCCTGCAGAAGATGCGCGGCGCAACCGCGCGCCTGGCTGCTGTTGCCGCGGTCGCTGCGGCGATATTGCCCGGTCTGATCGGCGTGACAGGCGGTTCGGCGATCGCGGGGGCCTTCTCACGCCCGGGATTGCCGGTCGAATACCTGCAGGTGCCTTCGCCCGCCATGGGGCGCGACATCGTGGTCGAGTTTCAGCCCGGTGGTCCCCACGCGGTCTACCTACTGGATGGCCAGCGTGCCCGCGAGGATTACAACGGCTGGGATATCGAGACGACCGCGTTCGAGGACTACTACCAGTCGGGTATCTCGGTCGTCATGCCCGTCGGTGGGCAATCGAGCAATTACACCGATTGGTACAACCCGGCCAAAGGCAAAGACGGGGTATGGACGTACAAGTGGGAAACCTTTCTGACCACAGAATTGCCGCAGTGGCTGGGTGTCAACAAGGGCATCTCGCCGGCGGCGAACGCCGTGGTCGGACTGTCCATGGCGGGCCCGTCCGCCCTGACGCTGGCGATCTACCACCCGCAACAGTTCGTATACGCGGGTGCACTGTCTGCGCCGCTTCATCCCTCCGACCAGAAATGGCAGATCCGGGTGGCTATGAGCGATGCCGGTGGCTTCAACGCGGACGACATGTGGGGCCCGGACAGCGATCCAGCGTGGGCTCGCAACGACCCGTTTCTGCACATCGATCAGCTCATCGCGAACAACACTCGACTGTGGATCTATTGCGGCAGTGGTGATGCCACCGACCTCGACAAGGATCGCAACGGCCTCGAGGTCATCTCCGGTGGCGTCATCGAGGGGCAGGTGATCGATTCGGACAAGAAGTTCGCCGAGGCCTATGGCTCGGCGGGTGGCGCCAACGCACACTTCGAATTTCCCAAGGGAGGCATCCACAACTGGACATACTGGGGCAACCAACTACGTGCCATGAAGGCCGATCTGGTCGGGTACCTGACCAAGCCGGGCACGGCCGCCGTATGAGCCGAACTCACCGATGAGAGGAGTGGTCAATGGGCCGCGGGCGCCCCGATCGGGTTCTCCACCTGATCGGGCGTCGGCCCCGGAGTGCTGCTGGAGCGGGTGACGGGAATCGAACCCGCGTAGCTAGTTTGGAAGACTAGGGCTCTACCATTGAGCTACACCCGCATGCGTGCGAGGTTGTCCCGTACGCGCTGATGAATGTACAGCGCCGGGGCGGATCAAATCCAATTCATGAGCGAGGTCACGTCCTGCGATGAGCCGCTTTCGCGGAGAGCATGAGGTAGGCCGTAGGATCACCAGGTCTTGCACGGAGTCTTGGGCGAAGTGATGGACGCAGGTCCGACGGGGTGTAGCGCAGCTTGGTAGCGCATCCGCTTTGGGAGCGGAGGGTCGCAGGTTCAAATCCTGTCACCCCGACAGCACGACAGTATGAAAAAACGCAGGTCAGGATGGCCTGCCGCGAACTACAAAGGAGCACTGCACGTGAAGAGCACCGTCGAAAAGCTGAGCCCGACCCGGGTTCGCATCAACGTCGAGGTTCCCTTCGCAGAGCTCGAACCAGATTTCTCCAAGGCCTACAAGGAGCTGGCGCAGCAGGTTCGCCTGCCCGGTTTCCGCCCCGGCAAGGCTCCCGCCAAGCTGCTTGAGGCCCGCGTCGGCCGTGCCGCCGTGCTGGAGCAGGTCGTCAACGCGGCCCTGCCGGCCCGCTACAGCGAGGCCGTCACCGCCTCCGACGTCAAGCCGCTGGGCCAGCCGGAGATCGAGGTCACCAAGATCGAGGACGGCCAGGAGCTGACATTCACCGCTGAGGTGGATGTGCGCCCCGAGATCGAGCTGCCCGACCTGAGCGGAGTTGCCGTCACCGTCAAGCCCGTCACCGTCGAGGACTCCGAGGTCGAGGCCGAGCTGGACGCGCTGCGCGCCCGGTTCGGCACCCTTAAGGGCGTCGAGCGCGCCGCCGAGAACGGCGACTTCGTCTCGATCGATCTGTCGGCCACCGTTGACGGCAAGGAGGTCGAGGAGGCGGCGACCACCGGTCTGTCGCACGAGATCGGCTCCGGACAGCTGATCGACGGCCTGGATGAGGCCATCATCGGGCTGAAGGCCGGCGAGGAGAAGGTGTTCACCACCAAGTTGGCCGCCGGCGAGTTCGCCGGCCAGGAGGCTGAGGTCACCGTCAAGGTCGGCTCCATCAAGGAGCGCGAGCTGCCGGACGCCGACGACGACTTTGCACAGCTGGCAAGCGAATTCGACACCATCGGCGAGCTCAAGGACAGCCTCACCGAGCAGGTGAAGGGCCGCAAGCGCATCGCGCAGGCCGACGAGATCCGCGACGAGACCATCACCGCGCTGCTCGACAAGATCGAGATCCCGGTGCCGGAGAAGATCCTCGAGGAGCAGATCGGCAACAACCTGCATGAGGCCGTCCACGGCCTGGACCACAACGAGGAGCGTCTCAACGAGCTGCTTCAGGAGCAGGGCAGCTCGCGCGAGGAGTTCGACAAGGACATGCGTGAGTCCGCGACCAAGTCCATCAAGACCGAGCTGCTGCTGGACGTGATCGCCGACAAGTTCGACATCAACGTCGACCAGCAGGACCTCACCGAGCGCCTGGTGCTCATGTCGCGCCAGTACGGCATCGAGCCACAGCAGCTGGTGCAGTACCTGACACAGCAGCAGCAGCTGCCCGGCCTCTACGTCGACGTGCGTCGCGGCAAGGCCATCGCCGAGGTCATCCGGCAGGCCAAGGTGACCGACTCCACCGGCGCCGACGTGGACGTCGACGCCGTGCTGGGACCGCGCCGCGGCGGAGCCGACGAGGCCGGCGCTGAGGCAGAGGCGGCCGAGGAGAAGCCGGCGAAGGCCAAGAAGAGCGCGGACAGCGAGAAAACAGACAAGTCCGAGAAGGCCGAGAAGAAGTCCAAGAAGAAGAGCAAGGACGACGACGCCGAGTAGTGCGCGTCACGCGGCGATGAGAGTCTCGCGCGAAGAGCATCACGCTCTGAGCGAACTCGCCCGTGGCGGGGAGTGCGCAGCAGCCGATGTTGGTTAATGTCGGCAGTACGCAAGATGGTTCTCAAGATTGGTTTCAAGCGAACCCCGAAGAGCTAGACGAAGGCAGGTTGCACAGTGACTGAAATGCGTTCGGCGACAGCCGGGCTCAACCTGATCGACTCGGTGTATGAGCGCCTGCTCTCCGAGCGCATCATTTTCCTGGGTCAGCAGGTGGACGACGACATCGCCAACAAGCTGTGCGCGCAGATTCTGCTGCTGACGGCGGAGGACCCCACCAAGGACATCCACCTGTACATCAACTCTCCGGGTGGATCGATCAGCGCGGGCATGGCGATCTTCGACACCATGCAGCTCTCGGAGTGCGATATCGCCACCTACGCGATGGGCATGGCCGCATCGATGGGTGAGTTCCTGCTTGCCGCCGGAACCAAGGGCAAGCGCCACGCGTTGCCGCACGCCCGCATCCTGATGCACCAGCCGCTCGGTGGTGTCACCGGTAGCGCCTCGGACATCGCCATCCAGGCCGAGCAGTTCCAGGTGATCAAGAAGGAAATGTTCCGTCTCAACGCCGAATTCACCGGCAAGAGCATCGAACAGATCGAGCAGGACTCGGACCGCGATCGCTGGTTCACCGCTCCCGAGGCACTCGAGTACGGGTTCGTCGACAAGATCATCACCCGCGGCAATCTGAACGGCAGCAAGGGAGCCTCCAAGTGATCTCGAAGCACCTCAACCCGGAACTTGCCCCGCAGGCCCGGTACATCCTGCCCTCGTTCATCGAGCACTCGAGCTTCGGTGTCAAGGAGTCGAACCCCTACAACAAGCTGTTCGAGGAGCGCATCATCTTCCTCGGCGTGCAGGTCGACGACGCCTCGGCCAACGACATCATGGCCCAGCTGCTGGTGCTGGAGTCGCTGGATCCCGACCGCGAGATCACCATGTACATCAACTCCCCGGGTGGCTCGTTCACCTCGTTGATGGCGATCTACGACACCATGCAGTACGTCCGCTCCGACATCCGCACCGTGGTGCTGGGTCAGGCCGCGTCCGCGGCTGCGGTGCTGCTCGCTGCCGGCACCCCGGGCAAGCGGATGGCTCTGCCGAACGCACGCGTGCTCATCCACCAGCCCGCACTGTCCGGTGTCATCCAGGGGCAGTTCACCGACCTGGAGATCCAGGCCGCCGAGATCGAGCGCATGCGCGTGCTGCAGGAGACCACGCTGGCCCGCCACACCGGCAGGCCGGCCGAGGAAATCCGCAAGGACACCGACCGCGACAAGATCTTCACGGCCGAGGAGGCCAAGGAGTACGGGATCATCGATGTCGTGCTGGAGTACCGCAAGCTCTCCGCTCAGACAGCTTCGTAGCTGCCGGACGCGAGCCCGGATAACAGTTGCAACACACCGGTCTCCGGTGCGCGTCATCCGGGGCTGCAGTCGGTGTGAGGCGATATGTTCTCCAGCACGGCAGCGCGTAAATGCCGTCGGTGCGATTCGCTTTATCGGTCGCGGTGCGGCCGATATTGCGGGTAGCGTCGGGACCAACAGGTCAGAGGACGTGTTGACACCACGATCCACCACCGCGTGACAGGAAGTAGGACTGGCCACCATGGCACGTATCGGAGACGGCGGCGACCTGCTGAAATGCTCGTTCTGCGGAAAGAGCCAGAAGCAGGTCAAGAAGCTCATCGCCGGCCCCGGCGTGTACATCTGCGATGAATGCATCGACCTCTGCAACGAGATCATCGAAGAGGAGTTGGCCGACGCCGACGACGTCAAGCTTGATGAACTGCCCAAGCCCGCAGAGATCCGCGACTTCCTGGAGAACTACGTCATCGGCCAGGACACCGCGAAGAAGACGCTGGCTGTCGCCGTCTACAACCACTACAAGCGCATCCAGGCCGGGGACAAGGCTCGCGACGCCCGCGGCGAGACCGTTGAACTGGCCAAGTCCAATATCTTGATGCTCGGCCCGACCGGCTGCGGCAAGACCTACCTGGCGCAGACGCTCGCCAAGATGCTCAACGTGCCGTTCGCGATCGCAGATGCCACCGCGCTGACCGAGGCCGGATATGTCGGCGAGGATGTGGAGAACATTCTCCTCAAGCTGATTCAGGCCGCCGACTACGACGTGAAGCGTGCCGAGACCGGCATCATCTACATCGACGAGGTCGACAAGATCGCCCGCAAGAGCGAGAACCCGTCCATCACCCGCGATGTCTCCGGTGAGGGCGTACAGCAGGCGTTGCTGAAGATCCTGGAAGGCACGCAGGCCTCGGTGCCCCCGCAGGGTGGCCGCAAGCACCCGCATCAGGAGTTCATCCAGATCGACACCACCAACGTGCTCTTCATCGTGGCGGGCGCATTCGCAGGCCTGGAGAAGATCGTTTCGGATCGTGTCGGCAAGCGCGGCCTGGGCTTCGGCGCCGAGGTCAAGTCCAAGGCCGACATCGACACCACCGACCACTTCGCAGAGGTCATGCCCGAGGATCTGATCAAGTTCGGGCTCATCCCCGAGTTCATCGGCCGTCTGCCGATCGTCGCCTCGGTGACCAACCTTGATCGCGAGTCGCTCATCAAGATTCTGTCCGAGCCGAAGAACGCGTTGGTGAAGCAGTACACCCGCCTCTTCGAGATGGACGGGGTCGAGCTGGAATTCAGCCAGGACGCGCTGGAGGCCATCGCCGATCAGGCCATCCACCGTGGCACCGGTGCCCGCGGTCTGCGCGCCATCATGGAGGAAGTCTTGCAGCCGGTGATGTACGACATCCCGAGCCGCGACGATGTCGCCAAGGTCGTTGTGACCGGAGAGACCGTGATCGACAACGTGCTGCCGACGATCGTTCCGCGTAAGCCCTCGCGCACCGAGCGGCGCGACAAGTCCGCGTAGGTCCTCGTGCAGAGCGCCATGGAGCTGGCGCGGGCCGAGCGTATCGACCTCGCCGACTTTCTGGCCGGATTGACCGCCGAGCAGTGGGATGCGCCCTCGTTGTGCACCCAATGGCGGGTGCGTGACGTGGTCACGCACATGATCGGGTACGAAGATCTGAGCCGTGCCGAGTTCTACTCCCGAGTGGCCAAGGCAGGTTTCAACCCCAACAAGGCCAATGCCAACCGCGTTGCCGAATTGGCCGGCCGCACGCCGCAGGAGTTGCTGGCGATGGTGCGTGCCGCCCAAACGCCGGGCGTGCTCACATCAGGGTTCGGCGGCCGGATCGCCTTGCTGGACGGCATCATCCATCAACAAGACATCCGGCGCCCGCTGGGGATGCCGCGTCAGATTCCCGGCGACCGGTTGACCGTGGCCATGGATTTCGCGCGGTGGGCACCACCGGTGCGCGGAGCGCTCCGGGCGCGTGGGGTGCGGCTGGTGGCCACCGACCTCGACTGGTCACGGGGGAGCGGACCCGAGGTCACCGGGCCGGCGGAGGCCCTGCTGATGGCGATGGCTGCCCGTCCCTGTGCGCTTGCCGAGCTTGAGGGGCCTGGTAAATCTACCCTGGCGCAACATATTTCGTAGCTGCTCGTAAGCTGGTGATGATGTCCACCGAGTTCCTGAGCCAACCGACGCTAGAGGGGCCAACGCTCACCCTGCGCCCGTTGGGAGAAGACGACCTTGAGCCGCTGTACCGTGCCGCCAACGATCCGCTGATCTGGGCACAACACCCCAGCTCGGACCGTTACGAGCGGCCGGTCTTCGAGAAGTGGTTCGCGGAGGCTCTTGCCGCCAAATCTCTTGTCATCATCGATCACTCGACAGGGGAGATGATCGGGTCTTCGCGTTTTTACGAGTGGGATCCGGACAAGCGCGAGGTGGCGATCGGATACACCTTCATCACCCGTGAGTACTGGGGTGGCACCGTCAACGCCGAGCTCAAGACGCTCATGTTGGATTATGCGTTCATCAACGCCGACCTGGTGTGGTTCCACGTGGCCGCCGCTAATCTCAGATCGCAGAAGGCGCTCGCCAAGATTGGCGCTCACGAGCACCATCGCCAAAAGCGCGAGATCAACGGTGCCCTGGAGGACTACGTGTATTTCACCATCACCGCGACCGACTGGCGGGACGCCTCCGACTGAGCGCGACGCTCGCCGGTTAGCGGAGCGCCGCGCCCGTCAGGGACCGATCAGTGCGCGGCGGGGTCTTCGTCGGGGTCGGTGATGTGCCGAGAACGGTCCTGCTCGGCGCGCTGGGCCGCTTCACGCATCTCGAAGGCGTCCGTGGCGATCTCACCGATCTGCCTGGTGACGTCGACCACCGCATTGGTGATGATCTTGGCGATCTCACCGACATGCTCGGCGGCGGACGACACGACCTCTTGGGCCAGGTCCTTGTTGCGTTCGAACTTGCTCACCACGTCCCCTAACTTACGCGTCCACCAGCTCGCCGGCGCCGCTGGCCGGGGACATCACGTTGCCGCGCTCGTCAACGACGATGACCTCGGGCTCCGGGGTGGTGGCCGCTTCCTTGTGCTTGTTCCGTTCGATGTGGACCACGAGCTGGTCATCACCGCGGAACCAGCCGTTGGGCAGCGACAGGCGGGCGATCTTCTTCCAGGTCGATGAGAGCTGGGCGAACAAGCCGCCCGTGTTGTAGGGCAGACCGTACTTCTGGCACAGCTCGCGCACCTCGGTGGCCATCTCCGGGTAGCGGTTCGCCGGCAGATCGGGGAACAAATGGTGCTCGATCTGGTGGGACAGGTTGCCGCTCATGATGTGAAAGAGCCTGCCGCCCTCGATGTTCGCCGAGCCGAGCAACTGCCGCAGATACCATTCGCCCCGCGTCTCGTTGGCGGTTTCCTCCTTGGAGAAGGTCTGGGTGCCGGACGGGAAGTGCCCGCAGAAGATGATCGAGAACGTCCACAGATTGCGCACGAAGTTGGCAGACATGTTGCCCAGGAAGGTGATCGGGAACAGCGGCCCGGTGAGCGCGGGGAAGATCACGTAGTCCTTGAGAACTTGTTTACTGGCCTTACGCCACATGCCTTTGATCAGCGGTTTGAGGTCGTACCACTTGCGCTTGCCCCTTACGATGTTCTCGGCCTCGAGCTCGTGCACCATGACGCCCCACTCGAAGAACACCATCAGCGCGGTTGCCCAGGCCAGATTGCCCAGGTAGTAGGGGTTCCACTTCTGTTCGGGTGCCATGCGCAGGATGCCGTAACCCACGTCGCGGTCCATGTCGACGATGTTGGTGTAGGTGTGGTGCATGTAGTTGTGCGAGTGCCGCCACTGGTCGGCGGGGCACACCGTGTCCCATTCGAACTCGCGTGAGTTGAGGCCCTTTTCGCGCATCCAGTCGTACTGGCCGTGCATTACATTGTGGCCGATCTCCATGTTGTCCAGGATCTTGGAGACGGACAGGGCGCCCACGGCGGCGAGCCACACCGGCGGGATGAATCCCAAGTACATCAGGGCCCGCCCGGCGACCTCGCAGCCGCGCTGTGTCTTGATGATCGAGTAGATGTACTCGCGGTCGCGATCGCCCAAGTCGGCGACGATACGGTCGCGCAATTCATCGAGGTCCTTGCCCAGCGCTTCGATATCCGCTGCGCTGATGGTGATTTCGTTGCTGGTCATCGTCTATCTCCTGGGGTCTAGAGGTTGATCGAGACGTCACCGACGGGCGCGGTGATGCAGAGCTGGATATGTTGATCGGGATCGTCGTTCTCATCGCCGGTGCGCAGGTTGCGGGTGCACCCGGATGTCTTCACCGCGGTGCAGGCGAAGCAGATTCCCATCCGGCAGCCGAATTCGGGCTGCAGGCCGGCCGCCTCGGCCTGTTCGAGGATCGGTCGTCCGTCGTTCTCGGCGGTGATGCCCGATGTCGCGAAGCGCAGCACGCCCCCGGCCTCGCCGGTGTTGCCCGCGGTGGCGAGGGTGAATTCCTCGGTGTGCAGACGGTCGGAGAGTCCGCGTTCGGCGTATAGCGCGCTGACCGCCTCGTGCAATGACGGCGGCCCGCACAGGAAGGTCTGCGCGTCGGCATGCCAGGGTGCGACGGCCTGCAGCTGTTCGGCGCTGAAGTGTTGCCCGCCGTCGCGGGTGTACTCCACCCGCACCGTCACCGACGGCACCTCCCCGAGAGCGGCCAGTTCACCGGCGTAGGCGTTATCCGCGGCAGTCGGCGCGTAGTAGAGCACGGCGAGCTGTCCCGGGTAGCCATTGCCGACGAGTGTTCTTGCCATTGAGAGCACGGGTGTAATCCCACTTCCGGCTGCGATCAGGAGCGTGCGGATGGGCCGGGGTGCGGGTAGGACGAACGTGCCCGCGGCGGGGGTGATGCTGTACACGTCCCCCACGGCGGCGTGCTTGTAAAGGTAGTTCGAGACGAGACCATCGGGACGGCGCGCGATGGTCAGCTCGATGATCTCCCTGGCGTCGTCGGCACAGGACGGGGAGAAGCAGCGGACGTGCCGCACACCGTCGATCACGACGCCCAGTTGTACGAACTGACCTGCGTGAAAGCCTTTGAACTGGTGTGTTGTGCGCAACGTCAGGGTCACCGACCGGGTGGTACGGCGCTGCACGCGGATAACGCGGGCGCGAGCCTCTTCCCAGGTGATCATCGGGTCGACCAGCTCGAGGTAGCGGTCAACGGCGTGCGGGGTCAGGGCGGCTGTCAGCAGCCTGCCCAGCGACGAGTCGGGGGTGAGGATGCGCCGGGTGGCTTTAGTTAGAAATGTCATTCGAACTCCCTCCGTTAGGTTAACGAATGTACACTGAAATTGTGAACCAATATGCCCCCACTCAGTCAAGCCGTAATCACCGTGTCGGTCATCACAGCGATACAGTGATCGTCATGACCAGTCACCGCGAGCGGGGAGCGCGTGCGGGTGCGTCCTCGCGCCGGGATTCGGTCCGGGGTGAGCAGAAACTGCGCACCCGCACCGCTCTGATGGAGGCCGCCCTCGAGCTCTCACGTACACAGGCGTTCTCGGGACTGAGCCTGCGTGATGTCGCCCGCGGTGCGGGCATTTCACCGACGGCGTTCTATCGACACTTCTCCTCCCTGGACGACCTGGGCGTGGCGCTGGCCGAGGAGGGCATGCGCATTGCCCGCGGAATCGCACGAGAGATACGCCGTCGTGAACCGGCGACGTTGGCGGAGTCGATGCGCATCCTGGCCGAGCAGGTTCAGGAAAACCCGGATCAGCTGCGGTTTGTTGTCACCGAGCGGTACACCGCCCCCACGGAGGTGCGGCGAGCAGTGAACATCGAGATGCGGCTGCTGGCAGGCGAGCTGGCGATTGACCTGGCCCGACGCGATCAGATGCGGTTATGGGATTCCGCCGACCTGACGACGGCGGCGAACCTCATCCTGTCGATCGCCGCCAACGCGGTGGCCGAGTTGGTTCAGCCCGACACCGACACCACCGAGGTGGTCGACAGCGCTTCCAACGCGTTGACGATGGCGTTCGTCGGTCTACAGAACTGGAAACCGGCACAGCGCTAGCCGCGAGGCTCCGATTCGCCCAGTCGTTGATGTAGCCGATCGCGGATCTCTTCGACGGTGTACGCCTCACGTTTGCGTTGATCGCGGGCGACCAGCACGCCTCCGGCGGCCACTCCGACGGCTCCGGCGAGCCCGACCCACTTCCAGATGTTGGCCATCGGTCCAGGCTACGGTGCCAACATGACCGAGCAAGCGAGTGTGTCGATCGAGGAGGCGCTCGACGCGACACGGACCGGCGATATTTGGGTGTTCCGCGGGCGCTCGGGCCCGGACCGGCTGATCCAGACGTTGTCGAACAGCCCGGTCAACCATGTCGGTATGACGTTGGCCATCGATGATCTGCCGCCACTGATGTGGCACGCGGAACTGGGCAACAAGCTCACCGATGTGTGGACGGGCGACAACCATCGGGGCGTGCAATTACACGATGCCCGCGAGGCGATCGAGCGCTGGGCACACGTGTATGGGCAGCGGTGCTGGCTGCGCCAGCTCAGCCCGCGGGTGAGCCGTGAGCAGGAGGACATCGCGCTGCGTGTGGTGGCGCGCATGGACGGCACGCCGTTTCCAGCGACCGCGCGGTTGACGGGCCGCTGGATGCGCGGCCGGCTGCCGACGGTCAGTGACCTCACGCGTGGACTTCCCTTCGTGCACAAGAAGGTTCGCGAGGCGGCCGAGCGCGATATCCAGAAGAAGCGGCAGGCCGGGCTGGAGACCGCGTTTTGTGCCGAGACGGTGGCGATCACCCTGGAGGAGATGGGGTTGCTCGTCACCGAGAAGCGTTCGAACTACTTCGATCCGGGATCGTTCTGGAGCGGTGACAATCTGCCGTTGGCGCCCGGTTATTCATTGAGCAGGGAAATCGCTGTCGACGTGCCGGCGGCTAGCTGACTCGATCCGCTCGGGTGTAGATGTTCATGCTGTCCTCTCGCAGGAATGCCACCAGCGTCATCCCCGATTGTGCCGCGAGATCCACAGCCAGGGACGAGGGCGCCGACACCGCGGCCAGAATGGGAATGCCTGCCATGGTTGCCTTCTGGGCGAGTTCGAAGGAGGCGCGCCCACTCACCAGCAGCACAGTCCCGGTCAGTGGCACCTTGTCGTTTTCGAGTGCCCACCCGATGACCTTGTCCACCGCGTTGTGCCGGCCGATGTCCTCGCGCACCGCCAGCACGGTCCCATCCAGGGTGAACAGCGCGGCCGCATGTAGCCCGCCGGTCGTCGCGAAAACCTTTTGTCTCGAGCGAAGTTTGTCCGGCAGGCCGGCCAGCGTGTTCGATCCGATGGTGGACGGGTCGTCACCGGGGGAGAAACGGCTGATGGTTCGCACCGCGTCCAGCGAACCCTTGCCGCACACACCGCACGAGGACGTGGTGTAGAAGTTCCGCGTCACCGTGGGGTCCGGCGCGGCCACGCCCGGGGCGAGAGCGACGTCCAGAACGTTGTAGGTGTTCAGGCCATCGGGTCCCTCGCCCTGGCAGTACCGCACGGTGAGCAGGTCGTCGCGGCTGGCAATGACCCCCTCGGTGAGCAGGAAGCCTTGAGTGAGTTCGACATCGGAGCCGGGAGTGCGCATGGTGACGGCCACCGCCTGCCCGTTCACCCGAATTTCCAGGGGTTCCTCGACCACGAGTGTCTCGCTGCGGTCGCCACGCCCCACGCCCTCGATGCGCCGGACCTTGCGCCTGTCGGTGACCCTACCCACGGGCGACCAATCGGATCACGACGGCCTTGGACACCGGAGTGTTGGATCTTTCCGCGACATGATCAAGGGGGACAAGCGGATTGGTTTCCGGATAATACGCGGCGGCATTGCCGCGCGGGGTGGAATAGGGTACGACAAGAAAGTCCTCGGCCCGGCGTTCCTCGAGTGTGCCGTCGGACCCCGGGTATTCGGACACCAGATCAACCCGCGAGCCCTCAGACAACCCAAATGCCGTCAGGTCTTCCGGGTTGACGAAGACCACGCGCCGACCCCCCTTCACGCCGCGATAGCGGTCGTCTAACCCGTAAATGGTCGTGTTGTATTGATCGTGACTGCGTAACGTCTGCAGTACCAGACGCCCTTCGGGCACCGGCACCCACTCCAGCGGTGCGGCGGAGAAGTTGGCCTTACCCGTGTGGGTGGGGAACTGGCGATCGTCACGTGGCGGGTGTGGCAGCGCAAAGCCGTCCGGCCGGCGCACCTTGGCGTTGTAGTCGGCACATCCGGGTACCACCCGTGAGATCGCGTCGCGAATGGTGTCGTAGTCGTCGGCGAAACGTTCCCAGGGCACGGGATGCGCGGGTCCCAGGATTGTCCGGGCCAGCTCGCACACGATGGCGACCTCGCTGCGCAGCAGCGTGCTCGGCGGGTGCAGACTGCCGCGTGAAAGATGCACCATGGACATCGAATCCTCAACGGAAACAAGCTGTTTACCCGACTTCTGGATGTCTTTGTCGGTGCGTCCGAGAGTGGGCAGGATGAGTGCGGTGCGACCGTTCACCAGGTGGCTGCGGTTGAGCTTGGTGGAGATCTGCACGGTGAGGGAGCAGTTGCGCAGCGCGGCCTCGGTGACGGCGGTATCGGGCGTCGCCGAGGCGAAGTTGCCGCCCATCCCGATGAAGACACCGACCTTGCCGTCCCGCATGGCCCGGATCGCGTCGACAGTGTCGAACCCGTGCTTGCGGGGCGTGGAGATTCCGAACTCGGAATCCAATGCGGCCAAAAATGATTCGGGCATCTTCTCCCAAATACCCATGGTGCGGTCGCCCTGGACGTTCGAGTGGCCGCGCACCGGGCACACCCCGGCACCGGGCTTGCCGATCATGCCGCGCATCAACAGCAGGTTCGTCGCCTCGCCGATGGTGGCCACCGCGTGCCGGTGCTGGGTAAGCCCCATTGCCCAGCAGAAAATGGTGCGCTGTGAATTGGCCAGCATGTCGGCCACGGTCCGGAGCTGGTCCATATCGATACCCGTTGCCCGGGTGACGGTTTCCCAGTCGACGGCGCGTGTGCGCTCGGCCCATTCTTCGTAACCCGCACAGTGTTTTTCGATGAATCGCCGGTCGACGATGCGCCCCGGGCTGGCGTCTTCGGCCTCCAGTAGCAGTCTGCCGAGCCCTGCGAACAATGCCATGTCGCCGCCGAGGCGGATCTGCACGAACTCGTCGGCAATCGCCACACCATGGCCGACGACGCCGTGGACCTTTTGCGGATCCTTGAATCTGAGTAGGCCCGCTTCGGGCAGCGGATTGACGGCAATGATCTTGGCGCCGTTGGCTTTCGCCTTTTCCAGTACGGACAGCATGCGGGGATGGTTGGTGCCGGGGTTCTGGCCCGCGATGAGGATTACGTCGGCGTGCTCAACATCGGGCACCGACACCGAGCCCTTGCCGATACCGATCGAGTCCGTCAGTGCCGTGCCGGACGATTCGTGGCACATGTTGGAACAGTCGGGCAGGTTGTTGGTGCCCAGGCTGCGGACCAGCAGCTGGTAGCAGAATGCGGCCTCGTTACTGGTACGGCCCGAGGTATAGAAAACCAACCGATCGGGGTCGTCGGCCGCCCTGATCTCGTCGGCGATGAGCGCATAGGCGTCGTCCCAGTCGATAGGGCGGTAGTGCGCTTCACCCGGGCGCAGCACCATCGGGTGGGTTAAGCGGCCTTGCTGGCTGAGCCAGTATTCGGGTGCCTGCCGAAGTTCCTCGACGGAGTGTTCTGCGAAGAACGCGGGGGTGACGGTGCGTGTGGTGGCCTCCTCGGCGACGGCCTTGGCTCCGTTTTCGCAGAACTCAGCGAGTTTGCGGTGGCCGGGGGTCTCCGGCCAGGCGCAACCGGGGCAATCAAAGCCGTGACGCTGATTCAGCTTGGTCAGTGTCGCGGCGGTGCGTAGCGGTCCCATTTGTTCGATACCGCGTTGCAGGGAAACCCCGACCGCCGTCAGTCCCGCCGCCACGCTCTTGGCCCCGGTAACGGCGATATCGGCCTCGGCGTCTCCGCTGGGTTCGGCCTGCCCGTCGTGATGGGCTGTCGGTATCCGGTGCCCGGTCATGGTTCTCATTCTGGACCTGTGGTGCCATTCGGGCGCCACAACCCCTGCTGACATTTCCGCGGTGGACGGTGCGGGGGAGTAACCAAGCAGATGCTTGGCTGATCCTTGTGATTTGCCTCACGTCTACCGGCGGGTAGCGCGGTAACGGCACTGGCCAGGCAGCGGGAATAGCTCGACAGGTGTCAAGTTTTGCACCTGAGGGTATGCCCTGGTCAAGGTCAGCGGTGTGAAAGTGCAATAATCGGTACCGAGAGTGACAGAAAACTCTGCTGAATGGTGGCGTACGTACCGTCACCGCCAGAGTTCGTCGTGAAAGGTAGGTCACCGGTGGGCGACGGAGCCGTATCGGAGAAGCTGGAAAAAGTCGTCATCCGGTTTGCTGGAGACTCTGGCGACGGTATGCAGCTCACCGGAGACCGATTCACCTCCGAGGCTGCGATCTTCGGCAACGACCTCGCAACCCAGCCGAATTACCCTGCCGAGATCCGCGCCCCTCAGGGCACGCTGCCCGGTGTCTCCTCTTTCCAGATTCAGATTGCCGACTACGACATCCTCACCGCGGGCGACCGGCCCGATGTGTTGGTGGCGATGAACCCGGCGGCGCTGAAGGCGAACATCGGCGACCTGCCGCGCGGCGGCATGGTGATCGCCAACTCCGACGAATTCACCAAGCGCAACCTCGCCAAGGTCGGCTACCAGTCGGATCCGCTGGAGCATGACGATATGTCCGACTACGTGGTCTATCAGGTGCCGATGACCACCCTGGCGCTCGGCGCGGTCGAGCCTGCCGGTGTCTCCAAGAAGGACGGCGCGCGTACCAAGAACATGTTTGCGCTGGGGCTGCTGTCCTGGATGTACCACCGCCCGCTGGAGGGCACAGAGCAGTTCCTGCGCGAGAAATTCGCGAAGAAACCCGACGTGGCCGAGGCCAACATCCTGGCCTTCCGGGCGGGCTGGAACTACGGCGAGACCACCGAGGCATTCGGAACCACCTATGAGGTGGCCAAGGCGTCACTGCCCGCCGGCGAATACCGACAGGTCTCCGGTAACACCGCGATGGCGTACGGCGTTGTCGCGGCGGGCCGGCTCGCGAACACCAAGGTGGTGCTCGGCACGTATCCGATCACCCCGGCCTCGGACATCCTGCACGAGCTGAGCAAGTACAAGAACTTCGATGTACTGACCTTCCAGGCCGAAGACGAGATCGCCGGAATTGGTGCGGCCCTTGGTGCTTCGTTCGGAGGTGCCCTGGGTGTCACGAGCACCTCGGGGCCCGGCGTGGCGCTCAAGAGTGAGGCCGTGGGCCTGGCGGTGATGACAGAGCTGCCGCTGCTGGTCATCGATGTGCAGCGCGGTGGGCCGTCGACAGGCCTACCCACCAAGACCGAGCAGGCCGACCTGTTGCAGGCCCTGTACGGCCGCAACGGCGAGTCCCCCATCGCGGTGCTGGCCCCTCGTTCGCCCTCGGACTGCTTCGACATCGCCATCGAGGCCGTGCGGATCGCACTGACCTACCGGACTCCGGTGATGATCCTGTCGGACGGCGCGATCGCCAACGGCTCCGAGCCGTGGGCAATCCCGGATATCGCAAGCTATCCGGCAATCCAGCACACCTTCGCCTCTCCTGACCAGGATTTCGCACCTTACAACCGTGATCCGGAGACGCTGGCTCGTCAGTTCGCCGTTCCCGGAACCCCGGGTCTGGAGCACCGCATCGGTGGTCTGGAGAAGGCCAACGGCTCGGGCAATATCTCCTATGACCCGGCCAACCACGACCTCATGGTGCGGTTGCGCCAGCTCAAGATCGACGGAATCACGGTGCCGGACTTGGAGGTTGACGATCCGACCGGTGACGCTCAGCTCCTCATGATCGGCTGGGGCAGTTCGTACGGCCCGATCGGTGAGGCGTGCCGGCGTGCCCGTCGTAAGGGACTCAAGGTTGCCCACGCGCATCTACGACATCTCAACCCCTTCCCGCAGAATCTGGGTGAGGTGCTCCGCAAGTACCCCAAGGTGGTGGCGCCGGAGATGAACATGGGCCAGTTGTCACTGCTGCTGCGCGGCAAGTATCTGGTGGATGTGCAATCGGTGACGAAGGTGCAGGGTATGGCCTTCCTCGCCGACGAGGTCGAAGAAATCATCGATGCGGCCCTGGACGGGTCGCTCGCCGAAAAGGAAAGTCAGAAGGCTGTTCTCGCGCGTGAATCCGCGGTGGCCGTAGGGGATCGAGCATGACCGACTTGTTGAACGAAGCCAGCACCGCGAACGGAACCGGCAGCCTGAACGGACTGGAGCTTGGCCTGACCGCAAATGCTCTGGTGCCGACCACCGATGAGGAGCAGAAGGCGAAGGACTTCACCTCCGATCAGGAGGTGCGCTGGTGCCCGGGCTGCGGTGACTACGTCATCCTCAACACCATCCGTGGCTTCCTGCCCGAGCTTGGCCTCAAGCGCGAGAACATCGTGTTCATCAGCGGTATCGGCTGCTCCAGCAGGTTCCCGTACTACTTGGACACCTATGGCATGCACTCGATTCACGGGCGTGCCCCGGCCATCGCGACCGGTCTGGCATTGGCTCGTGAGGACCTGTCGGTGTGGGTGGTGACCGGTGACGGCGACGCGCTGTCGATCGGTGGTAACCACCTGATCCACACCTTGCGCCGCAACGTGAACCTGACCATCCTGCTGTTCAACAACCGGATCTACGGTCTCACCAAGGGGCAGTATTCGCCGACCTCGGAGACGGGCAAGGTCACCAAGTCCACGCCGATGGGCTCGTTGGATTACCCGTTCAACCCGGTGTCGCTGGCCCTGGGCGCCGAGGCCACTTTCGTTGGGCGAGCGCTGGACTCGGATAAGAAGGGTCTGTCCGAGGTGCTGCGCGCGGCTGCCGCGCATCGTGGGGCGGCGCTGGTCGAAATTCTGCAGGACTGCCCGATCTTCAATGACGGGTCGTTCGATCTGCTGCGCAAGGAAGGCGCCGAGCAGCGCGTCATCAATGTGCGTCACGGCGAGCCGATCACCTTCGGGGCCGAGGGTGAACTCTGCGTCATCCGTTCAGGTTTCGGCCTTGAGGTGGCCAAGACCGCGGACGTGAAGGTGGAGGACATCGTGGTGCACGACGCGCATTCGGATGATCCGGCCTATGCCTTTGCATTGTCACGGCTGTCCGAGCAGGACTTGGAGCACACCGTGATGGGCGTTTTCCGTAGCGTGCAGCGCCCCACCTATGACGATCTGGCTCGTGAGCAGCTGACTGCTGCTGCCGCGGCCAAGCCGAGCGACACCGCCGCATTACAGGCGCTGTTGACCGGTCGCGATACCTGGACCGTCAGCTAGGCACGCATGCTGCCGGGCAATGGTGCCGGCGGCACGCGGTTCGGTCTCTTCGTCGTCCTGCGCTTGCGGCGGCTGGATTTCTCTTCGCGCGCGATATGCGGTTGCTCTCGTAAGAT
Source organism: Mycobacteroides abscessus ATCC 19977 (assembly GCF_000069185.1). NCBI lineage: Bacteria > Bacillati > Actinomycetota > Actinomycetes > Mycobacteriales > Mycobacteriaceae > Mycobacteroides > Mycobacteroides abscessus. The sequence goes on from NC_010397.1 coordinate 1,626,154, forward strand.
GCAATGACGTTGACGTTGCGGGCCGGTCAAACTGGCGTGGGAACGCAACCTTCATGCCCGAGATGTGAGGTGAGAAGGCCGTGAGACAGTCGCTGATTGCGGTACTGGCAGCAGTGGCGGCGGTCGCTGTCTCGTTGGGCGGGGCGGTGGTCGCGGCGGCCGCTCCCGGCGCCGGCAATGCCAACGACGTCATCAACGAGCTCAAGGCCAACGGCTATCGGGTGATCATCACCAAGAGCGGGGCCGGAGATATGAGCAAGTGCACGGTCACCTCGGTGGAGAAGCAGTCTCCGGTGACGGATGTGGGTGCCGGGCGCGATGCCCAGAACTATCCCACCACCGTTCCGGTGACCTCGCGCAAGATCGCCGTGGTCGCGCTGCGCTGCTGATCAACACTCGGTCGGGCGGTGAAATGGCTTCTCCGCCAAGGCCTTTCCGCATATTGCGCAAAATTGGTGAATGTGACCCTTTTTTGGGTGAAACAATTGTGCCGCAATTGATAAATGGCAAATAGTGTTGCTCCTGATAAAAGAGTGAATATAGTGAATTTGTCAATGTGCCACGCCGCATGTTGTTGAAGTTCCTATTGTGACCCAAGTGATTTGCCGCCATGGTGGCACGGCTCACAAAATCGACGTGATCTGACTCACTAAGGCCAGGTGGGGGCGACTCTAAGAGAACCTGAGAATTTCCTAAGCGACCTGCGGTTAGTCGCTGAAGATTGGCTCTGTAATTGTTTTGTTATTGGTTTGGTATCCGCGTGTCGCGAGATGACTTTCGCAGAATGGTTCCGTACGGTCCGATCGTCAACAAATTGGAGCAAAGCTCCCAACCGTGAACCCTGTGTGTAAATGGGGCCAGTAATGCCGCCAGGCGGTCACTGGCCGCCGGCCGCCACGTGCCGGTGAGGCAGCAGCCGCCTCCCTTGTCGCGCCCGACCGAGACGGCGCGATCCGACGAAGATGTCCGCCTCCTGGGAGGCGTACCTGAGCCCGCTGCGGTATCCGCGAGCGGGTGTGGTCGGTGCGTGCCCGGCGAGAGGAAAGACATGAAGTACGTCCGCAAAACGCTCACCACCCGTGCCGTCCTGTGGGCCATGGCCCCTGCGCTTGTCGCGGCTCCGATGGCACTGGCTGGAACGGCGAGTGCGGATCCGGTCAACTGGGATGCCATCGCCGCATGCGAGTCCGGTGGCAACTGGGGGATCAACACCGGAAACGGCTACTACGGCGGTCTGCAGTTCAACCTGGGCACCTGGCGCGCCAACGGTGGCTCCGGCTCTCCGCATCTCGCCTCGCGCGAGGAGCAGATCCGGGTTGCCGAGAACGTGCTGGCCCGTCAGGGGATCGGTGCATGGCCCGTCTGCGGGCGGCGCGGCTAGACCCAGGGAAACACAGAACCACCTCCGACACGCCACCAGGAGCGGATCCCCGCATCTTGGTGGCGTGTTGGCATATGTGCGTACCTTTCTTGCATGAACCAACTCGCGGCGGTGGTACTCACCGGCGGGGCATCGCGGCGCATGGGGCGCGACAAGGCGACTCTTCGCTGGTGCGGGGAGACTCTGGCGGGGCGCGTCGTGCGGACGGTGGGCTCACGCTGTGCGCCGGTGATTGTGGTGTGCGCCCCCCATCAGGACGTCGGCGATGTGCGGGCCATCGTGATCGAGGATCTGTGGCCGGGGCAGGGGCCGCTGGTGGCGATGGGGCAGGGACTGCGGGCTGCCGCAGAAAGGGGAGCGGGTCGGGCCTTCGTCTGCGCAGTCGACATGCCTCTGGTTGCCCCGGCTCTGATTGACGAGCTTGCGGCGGGCGGCGATCGCATCGTGCTCGCCACCGCGGGCGGCCGGGACCACTATCTGGCCGCCGTCTATGACGTAGGCCTATGCGAGACCATTGATGAATTGACCACGGCCGGCGAGCGCCGCCTCGGCACGCTCGTCGAGCGCGTTGGTGCCCAACGAATTTCGATATCCGAGCCGAAATGGATCGTGAACGTGAACACAGCGGCCGACCTGGCGGCGTTGCCACCCTTACCCTGACAGTCGTGTCACATTCACATACCCATTCCCACGCTCATCATGGCCTGGGGCCGAAAGGAACCGCGCCCTTCGATTCCACTGCGGCCCGGATAGTGGTGGGCTTGCTCGCCGCAATGGGTATCGCTGTTCTCGTTGGGTTGGTTGCCCTGTGGCCCGAGCATCGCACGGTGGATATTCCGCTGCCGTACCAAAATGCTCATGGCGGAGCGGTAACCACCGAATCGGGCACCGTGCTGGCGACACGCCTCGGGGAATGCGGCAGCCCGTCGACAGGGCAGGTGCTCACCGCCGACCCCGCGGCGGGGCAGACGCCGGATTCGGCATGTGCGCTCGACCTCATCGCCATCACCTCCGGCCCCAATTCCGGCGCCAAGACCCAACTTGAGTTCACCGCAGGCGGTGGGCAGCCGACTCTTGCTGCCGGAGAACACATCCGGATCACCAGGCAGGTCGATGCTCAGGGCGCGACCAGTTACAGCTTCTACGACTACGAGCGGACCTGGCCGCTGATCGCGGTTGCCGCGGCCTTCGCGATCGTCATCTGCCTGGTGGCGCGCTGGCGCGGATTGCGTGCCTTGGTCGGTATCCTGGTGGCCTTCTTGGTGCTTGCCGTCTTCCTGCTTCCGGCATTACGCGATGGCGGCCCGGCATTACCGCTGGCCCTGATCGCGTCGGCGGCGATTCTCTTTGTGGTCATCTATCTGGCGCACGGCGTGAGCATGCGCACCAGCGCGGCGCTACTGGGCACCCTCACCGCGATGCTGCTCGCGGCGGGGCTGTCGTGGGCCGTCATCGAATTGACTCATCTGACCGGCCTGTCGGATGAGCAGAACAATGAAGTCGCCGCGTATATGGGCGGGGTTTCTATCTCCGGGCTGCTGCTTGCCGGATTCATCATCGGGTCGCTCGGTGTTCTCAACGACGTCACGGTCACCCAGGCGTCAACGGTCTACGAGCTCGCCGAATTGGGCGACGGCTCCAGCCGCAGGGATATATTCCTGGGTGCCATGCGGGTGGGGCGCGATCACATCGCCAGCACGGTCTACACCCTCGTCCTTGCGTACGCCGGAAACTCACTACCCCTCATGCTGCTGTTCAGCGTCGCCAATCGGTCCCTGGGCGACGTGCTGACCAGCGAGGGTGTGGCGATCGAGATCGCCCGGTCCGCGGTGGGCGGTATCGCGCTGGTGCTGTCGGTGCCGTTGACCACCGCTATCGCGGCGGCCCTGGCGACGCCGGGCAAGGTGCGCACGGGGGCCTAACCGAAGGCGCAGAACTCGTTGCCGTCTGGATCGATGAGCACCGTCCAGCGGATGTCGGTGTCGGGACCGCGCAGAGCCCGAGCGCCCTCGCGTACCAACTCGGCGGCATCGCCGTGCACATCCCAGTGCCAGCGGTTCTTGACCACGCGCGCGTCGGCAACCCGGACGAATTTCCAGATCAGATCGCCCCAACCGGCCGCCTCGCGCAACCAGCGCAGGGTTCCGTCGGGGCCGGGGGCGAGTGTGCCGCCGACGCGGTCGTGCCACCAGCGCGCTATTTCGGCAGGTTTGTCGCTATCGGTGCAGAGCGCGAAGAGCCTTGCCGGTGTATCGCTTTCGAGATTTGGGTCGAGGAAGACGCAGAACTCGTTGCCCTCGATGTCCGCCATCACCACCCGGTCCGGCTCGTGTTCTTCCAGCAGTGTTGCGCCCAGTGCGACGAGGTCGGCTACGGCGCGGGTGTATACATCGAAATGCACGCGGTTCTTGACGCCCTTGGCCTCCGGCACGCGATTGACCCAGATGTCGACGGCCTTGCCGCGCCGAATGAACGCCTCCCCGGCGTCGTCGACATCGACCTCACCCCCGATGGCGGCGGCCCAAAATTTGGCGACGGGCACCGGCGACGTTGCGTCGATGCAGAAATCCTTGAGGCTGGCACTGGCCGCGGGATGGGATCCGAGATCAGACACAAAGGAATCCTAGGGGCGAACCGCGAGATTACCGGCCTCATATCCGGCAATGCTGCTCAGCTGCCGCCAGAAGACCGAGGCTGGTATCCGGGCCGAGGCCCGGGTCAACAGTCCGCCTACCACCGCGGGCCGGGCGAACGTCACATTGCCGATGTGGCGGCTCCGGCTCACCACAGCGCGGGTGCGCGACCTGCGACGGCGCGCATATTCACGGAAAGCGCTTGGCAGAGATGAACGTTCAGATATCGCGACGCTGAGTACCGCGGCGTCCTCCAGGGATTGGCAGCCGCCCTGTCCCAAGTGTGGGCGCATGGGATGCGCCGCGTCGCCCACCAGCACCACCCTTCCGCCGGCGACCCGCCGTAGGCGACCGCGGTCATAGACATCGCCGCGCAGCACCGAGGACTCTCTGCTTTGGCGCAGCAGGCGCGGGATCGGGTCCGCCCAGTTACCGAACTTCCGTGCCAGGTACTCGATTTCGCCGTCGGGGGCGCGTTGCGCTTCCAGGGATCGTTCACCGGCGAACCAGTAGGTGCGACCGAGAGACAGCGGCAGGTGCCCGAATTCGATTCCCGGTCCCACAGTGAGGCCGGCCAGCTCATCCGGAATGGAGATATCGGCGATACCGCGCCAGGCGGTGTAGCCGGAGTAGCGGAACGCGAGGGGTCCGTTCAGATATTGCGCGACGAGCGAACCGATCCCGTCGGCACCGATCACCGCGGCGGCCGTGAGCGATTGGCCATCGGCCAGCTCGACGGAGGTGCCGTGCAGGCCGTCCCGAACATTGCTTACCCGGGCGCCGTAGCGGACGGTCCCCGGCGTCAGCCGGTTCGCCAGAATCGCCAGGAGTTGATTGCGGTCGGTGACCGCGACAGGCTCGCCCACGGCCTCGGTGAACTTTCCGCTGGGAGGCTCCCGCAGAATTCGCCCGTCGTACCAGCGCATGGTTCCGGCCTCGACCCGTGCGCTTGCGGCACGCACGTCCTCGCCGATACCAAGCGCATCGCACGCTGCTAATGCGTTGGGCCACAGGGTAATCGCGTAGCCGGCGGAGGTTCCGTCACGGTCGTCGACAACCACGACATCACGCCCGGACTGTTGTATCGCGACTGCGGTGGCAAGACCGGCAATCCCGGCGCCAACCACGACGATGTGGTCGCTCATAGCTTGACGTTATGGGTGGACCCCACAGCGGTAAAGGGTCTGGGGTTGTGATGTTCGGCATTCGTTCACTCGGGGCTGATCTGCTTGGCTAAGGTTCACCAAACCCCAGAAATCTAGGAGGAGACCCATGGCCACACTCGACGAGCTGCTCAACGAGATCCCCACCGATCAGATCGCAGCGAAGCTCGGGGTCGACAACGAGACGGCCGACAAGGCGATCAAGTCCGTGGTCCCGCTATTGGTGGGTGGGCTGCAGGCCAACGCCGATGACCCGGATAAGGCCGCCGATTTGCAGGCCAATGTCAACAGTGCCCCCAGTACGCTCCTTGACGGTGGCGTGAATGTTGATGACGTCGACCAGCAGGCGGGCAACGCGGTGGTTGCTTCGCTGTTCGGCGACAACAACGCGGACGATGTGGCCGCGAAGCTGGCGGGTGCCGGCGCGGGGAACAGCGACCTGATCAAGCAGCTGCTACCGATCCTGACCCCGATCGTGCTGGCGTTTGTTGCCAAGAAGCTCACCGGCGGCGGTGCGGCGGCCGCGCCTGCCGAGGCGCCCGCGGCCAGCGGTGGCGGCATCGGCGACATCCTCGGCAACATCCTGGGCAGTGCGGTCGGTGGCGGGGCAGCCGCGGGCGGAAACAACCCGCTCGGCAGCATCCTGGGCAGCGTACTCGGCAGCAAGGGCGGCAGCGACGCCCTCGGCAGCATCCTCGGCGGGCTGCTCGGCGGCAAGAAGTAGTCACCCAGTCTCAATCGGAACGGCCCGGCGCCCCAGGGCCCGGGTCGTTCTGTCATACGGCGTCCCGCCCGCCCGGATGGACTGCACCACCTCCATGCGGGCAGCCGCGTCGATCGCCTAAAACGCCCGTGAAAATCCGACTGGACCGGCAACCCTAGAATCTGATGGGTGACCCAAACCCCTGATACGAACGCCGCCAGCTCCCTACCCACCTCATGGGATCCGGGTGCGGTAGAGGCGGAGCTCTACCAGGGCTGGGTCGACGCCGGATACTTCACCGCCGACCCGTCCAGCGACAAGCCCGGCTACTCGATCGTGCTGCCGCCCCCGAATGTGACCGGCAGCCTGCACATGGGCCACGCGCTGGATCACACGCTGATGGACGCGCTGACGCGCCGCAAACGGATGCAGGGCTACGAGGTGCTGTGGCTGCCCGGTATGGACCATGCCGGTATCGCCACCCAGAGCGTGGTGGAGAAACAGCTTGCCGCTGACGGGAAGACCAAAGAGGACTTCGGTCGCGAGCTGTTCATCGAGAAGGTGTGGGACTGGAAACGCGAGTCCGGCGGCACCATCGGCGGGCAGATGCGCCGTCTTGGTGACGGTGTGGACTGGAGCCGCGACCGATTCACCATGGACGAGGGCCTGTCCCGCGCCGTGCGCACCATCTTCAAGAAGCTGTTCGACGCCGGACTGATCTACCGGGCGGAACGACTGGTCAACTGGTCGCCCGAACTGAAGACCGCGATCTCGGATCTGGAGGTCAAGTACGAAGAAGTCGAGGGCGAACTGGTCTCGTTCCGGTACGGCTCTCTCAACGACAACGAGCCGCATCTGGTGGTGGCGACCACCCGCCTGGAGACGATGCTCGGTGATACCGCCATCGCGGTACACCCCGATGACGAGCGGTACCGGCACCTGATCGGTACCGAGCTGGCGCACCCGTTCCAGGACCGCAGCATCCCGATCGTCGCCGACAACCATGTCGATCCGGAATTCGGCACCGGTGCGGTCAAGGTCACACCCGCGCACGACCCGAACGACTTCGAGATCGGGCTGCGGCATAACCTGCCGATGCCGACCATCATGGACGTTCACGGCCGGATCTGTGACAGCGGAACGCAATTCGATGGCATGGACCGATTCGAAGCACGTGTCAAGGTGCGCGAGGCGTTGGCCGAGCAGGGCCGCATCGTCGCCGAGAAACGTCCCTATCTGCACAGCGTGGGGCATTCCGAGCGTTCCGGTGAACCCATTGAGCCGCGCCTGTCCATGCAGTGGTGGGTCAAGGTCGAGTCGCTGGCCCGAAAAGCAGGAGACGCCGTCCGTTCCGGTGACACCGTGATTCATCCGGCCAGCCTGGAGCCGCGCTGGTTCGCCTGGGTCGACGACATGCACGACTGGTGCATCTCTCGTCAGCTGTGGTGGGGCCACCGCATCCCGATCTGGCACGGCCCGGGCGGCGAGATCGTGTGCCTGGGACCCGACGAGGCCGCCCCCGAGGGCTACGAGCAGGACCCTGACGTGCTCGACACCTGGTTCTCCTCGGCGCTGTGGCCGTTCTCCACCATGGGTTGGCCCGAGGCCACCCCGGAGCTGGAGAAGTTCTATCCCACAAGCGTTCTCGTCACCGGATATGACATCCTGTTCTTCTGGGTGGCGCGGATGATGATGTTCGGCACCTTCGTGGCCGATGGCCCCGCACTGCATGGCGGCAAGGTGCCCTTCGACAACGTCTTCCTGCACGGTCTGATTCGCGATCAGTTCGGTCAGAAGATGAGCAAGTCCAAGGGCAACGGCATCGATCCGCTGGACTGGGTCGAGATGTTCGGCGCGGACGCGCTGCGCTTCACCCTGGCCCGCGGAGCCAGCCCCGGCGGTGACCTGTCCATCGGCGAGGACGCGGCCCGCGCCTCTCGTAACTTCACTACGAAGTTGTTCAACGCCACCCGTTTTGCGTTGATGAATGGTGCCGCGCTCGGTGAGCTGCCCGATGTCGCCGAGCTGACCGACGCCGACCGGTGGATCCTGGGCCGCCTCGAACAGGTGCGGGCCGAGGTGGACGGCGCACTGGACCGGTACGAGTTCAGCGTGGCTTGTGAGGGGCTGTATCACTTCGCGTGGGACGAGTTCTGTGACTGGTACCTGGAATTGGCCAAGGTGCAGATGGTCGACCGTGCCGAGAGCACCCGCGTTGTACTCGCCACGGTGTTGGACACGCTGCTGCGGTTGCTGCATCCGGTGATCCCCTTTGTGACCGAGGTGCTGTGGAAGTCCGTCACCGGCGGTGAGTCGGTGGTCATCGCCGCCTGGCCCACCGGCTCGGGTATCGAGCTCGATGGCACTGCCGCACAGCGCATTGCCGACATGCAGAAACTGGTGACCGAGGTCCGCCGATTCCGTAGCGATCAGGGTCTGGGGGACCGGCAGAAGGTCGCGGCCCGGCTTTCCGGCGTTGGCGAGGCCGGGCTGGACGACCAACTCGCCGCCGTGACGTCGTTGGCCTGGCTGACCCCGGCCGAGGAGGGCTTCAGCCCGACGGCCTCGGTGGAGGTCCGGTTGTCCGGCGCCACCGTGACCGTCGAGGTCGACACCTCTGGCACCGTGGACGTCGAAGCCGAGCGCCGGCGGCTGGAGAAGGACCTTGCCGCCGCGCGCAAGGAACTGGACGGCACCACAAGCAAATTGGGTAACGATGCGTTCTTGGCCAAGGCCCCGGAGGCGGTCGTGGAGAAGATTCGGGTTCGCCAGCAGGTGGCTACCGAGGAAGTCGAGCGGATCACCGCCCGTTTGGCGGCGCTGGCGTGAGTGAACCACTGAGTTCGGAGCCTTCACCCGACGAGATCGCGGCTCTGCTGCAGATCGAGTATCTACTCGACCAACGCTGGCCCGAAACCAAGATCGAACCGTCAACCGATCGCATCGTGGCCCTCATGGAATTGCTGGGCTCGCCTCAGCGCGCGTATCCGTGCATCCATGTTGCGGGTACCAACGGCAAGACCTCGGTGACCAGGATGATCGACGCGCTCTTGACGGCACTGCACCGGCGCACCGGCCGCACCACCAGCCCGCATCTGCAGTCCGCGGTGGAGCGCATTGCCATTGACGGACAACCGATCTCGCCAGCGAAGTACGTGGAGATCTACTCCGAGATCGAACCGTTCGTGGAGCTGGTGGACAAGCAGTCGCAGGAGCAGGGCGGACCCGCGATGAGCAAGTTCGAAGTGCTGGTCGCCATGGCTTTCGTGGCGTTCGCCGACGCGCCCGTCGATATCGCCGTGGTGGAGGTCGGGCTTGGTGGGCGCTGGGATGCCACCAACATCATCGACGCCCCGGTCGCCGTCGTCACCCCCATAGGCATCGACCACGTCGAGTTCCTCGGACCAGACCTGGCCTCGATCGCGAATGAGAAGGCCGGAATTATCAAGCGGCACAAGCTTGACGCGATGACCGGTGAAGCCGGCGCCGATACGGTCGCGGTGATCGCCCAGCAGCAGCCGGAGGCGATGGAAGTGCTGCTGCGTCAAACGGTGGAAGCCGACGCGGCCGTCGCACGCGAGGGTTCGGAGTTCGCGGTGTTGTCCCGGCAGGTGGCGGTCGGCGGCCAGCTCCTGGAATTGCAAGGTCTGGGCGGGGTGTACCCGGAGATCTTCCTGCCGCTGCACGGTGAGCATCAGGCACACAACGCGGCGGTGGCACTCGCGGCAGTCGAGGCGTTCTTCGGGGCGGGGGCCGATCGTCAGCTCGACATCGAGGCGATTCGCTCGGGTTTCGCCTCGGTGATCATCCCGGGACGCTTGGAGCGGGTGCGTAGTGCTCCCGCGGTATTCCTGGACGCCGCCCACAATCCGCATGGGGCCGCCGCACTGGCCGAGACCCTGCAATCGGAGTTCGACTTCCGACGTCTGGTCGGCGTCATCAGCGTGATGGGCGACAAGGATGTCGCGGGAATTCTGGGCGCACTGGAACCCGCATTCGACGAGATCGTGGTGACGCACAACGGATCTCCCCGCGCGATGGAGACGGACGCGCTGGCGGGTATCGCCCTGGAGATCTTCGGTGAGGATCGCGTCGTGGTGGCGCCGACATTGCTCGATGCGGTCGAGACGGCCACCGCGATGGTGGAGGAGGCCGCCGAGGACGGGGGAGCGGAGGGCTTCTCCGGCACCGGCATCGTGATCACCGGATCGGTCGTCACCGCGGGTGCCGCACGGACCCTGTTCGGAAAGGATCCGCAATGAGTGATCCCGAGGACGGCATCGAACCCCGCGCGGACCAGAATGTCGCCGGCGCGGCTCCGCCAGATCCCTGGCGGAGTTTCCGCGGCGTGATGGCGGGCACGCTCATCTTGGAGACGATCGTGGTGCTGCTGGCCATCCCGGTGGTGAAGATGGTGGGCGGGGGACTTTCCCCGCTATCGCTGAGCTACCTCATCGGGGTCGTCGTCGCCCTGGTTCTGCTGTGCGGTATGCAGGGCCGGCCGTGGGCGCTACAGGCCAATCTGGCACTGCAGCTGGTCCTCGTCGCCGGGTTCTTGGTGAACGCCGCGGTCGGCTTTGTCGGACTGTTGTTTCTCGGCGTCTGGCTGCTCATCTGGTACATGCGCAACCAGGTCCGCGACCGTCAGAGCCGCGGCGAGCTGCCGGGTCAGCAGGGCAGCGCTACCGACCAGTAGGCTGTCGCCCGTGACTGAGCGGACTCTGGTTTTGATCAAGCCCGATGGTGTGCGACGGGGACTTGTCGGTGAGGTGTTGAATCGGATCGAGCGCAAGGGCCTGACACTGGCCGCGCTCGAGCTGAAGAACGTCGATGACGCGACGGCCCGGGCCCATTACGCCGAGCACGCGGAGAAGCCGTTCTTCGGCTCGCTGCTGGAGTTCATCACCTCGGGTCCGCTCGTGGCGGCAGTGCTGGAAGGTCCGCGTGCTATCGCCGCGTTCCGCCAGATCGCCGGCGGCACCGATCCGGTGGAGAAGGCGGCGACCGGCAGCATCCGCGGCGACTTCGCCCTGGAGACCCAGGAGAACCTGGTGCACGGTTCCGACTCGCCCGAGTCCGCTGCGCGTGAGATCGCGCTGTGGTTCCCTGCGCTCTGACCCAATCGATCTGATCTGAAACCCACGAGTGTGCGGTTTGCGTCGGTTCCTCCGGGAATCTCGACGTAAACCGCACACTCGATTACGTATATGGGTCGCCTGATGGAGCCCATTTGTGTCTTGGTCCCCGCTACCTGATTCGTATGGGATACTGACTGTGGGTCACGGCACATGCGGCCACAACCGGCCAGCCACCGACCCGAATGACGACACGGCGAGCGCGGTTGCCCGATCGGACTACACCGCAGCACGTCAAGCCATCATTCCAGCCAGGCACCGGGTGGGTTCGGAACTGCGGTATAGCAGCGACGGATCGCTCGGAGCGAGACCACCACAAACCCGGACCTACCCGGGTACATAGAGAGAAAGCCCTCGCGTGGCCGCGTCTAAAGACGCGCCCGGGGGCTTGAGGAGAATAAGTGGCCGACTATGAGCTACCAGAAGACCTACACACCAGCGCTCCAGAAGGGGAACACGCCGCGCTAACGCCGGACACCCCGCCTGCCCCAGCTGAGCAGGGAGAACTTCCCGAGAAGCTGAGGGTGCATTCCCTGGCGCGCGTTCTGGGAACCTCGACACGCCGCGTGCTCGACGCGCTGTCCAACCTGGACGGGCGCGCCCGCAGCCCGCACTCCAATGTCGACAAGCAGGACGCGGCCAAGGTGCGTGAGGTGCTTGCCAATGAGGCGGAGGCGGCTCCCGTAGTCGCCGAGACACCGGCCCCGGTGGCTGCCGAGGAAGCGCCCGCCGTCGTCACCGGCGACTCGGCCGATTCGGCAGAAGACCCCGACAACCCGCCGACCACGCCCATCCTCATCGCCGAGGCGACGGTCATCGAGGCCGCCGCGGTGCCGGTGCCGGCAGCCGCTGCTCCTACCGCATACGACTACGGGCCACTGTTCGTGGCCCCACAGGCTCCCGAGCCCCAGGAACGGCCCGCGCCCGTCCGTACCGAGAAGGCCGAGGACGTCGACGAGGACGCCGGTGAGACGGACGATTCCGACGCCGATGGGGAGGGCGATGGCGATCGTCCGGCACGTCGCCGGCGGCGGGGACGCCGTGGCCGTGGCCGTGGACGCGGCGAACAGGGCGGTGGCGAAGGCTCCGACGACTCCGGTGACGATGCGGCAGCCGAGGGTGGCGAGGCCGCCGAGGGCGATGACGCCGCCGACGGTACCGGGGACGATTCGCCGGCGCCCGACGGTGACGAATCGAATGCCGAGGACGGTGACACTCCCGAGGGTGCCAGTCGCCGCCGGCGCCGGAGACGTCGTCGCAAGGCCGGAAGCGGTGACGACGGGGATGGCCCGTCGGATGACGATCCGCCGAACACCGTTGTGCACGAGCGCAAGCCGCGTGCCGAGCGGGGCGACGAGATTCAGGGGATTTCCGGTTCCACCCGCCTGGAGGCCAAGCGCCAGCGCCGCCGCGACGGCCGCGACGCCGGACGGCGCCGGCCCCCGATCCTGACCGAGGCCGAGTTCCTGGCCCGGCGCGAGGCCGTCGACCGGGTGATGGTGGTGCGGGACAAGACCCGTTCCGAGCCCCCGCACGAGGGCGCCCGCTATACGCAGATCGCTGTTCTCGAGGACGGTGTGCTCGTCGAGCACTTCGTGACGTCGGCGGCCTCCGCGTCGCTGGTGGGCAACATCTACCTCGGCGTTGTACAGAACGTGCTGCCGTCCATGGAGGCGGCATTCGTCGACATCGGCCGCGGCCGCAACGGTGTGTTGTACGCCGGTGAGGTCAATTGGGACGCCGCCGGTCTCGGCGGCTCCAACCGCAAGATCGAGCAGGCCCTCAAATCCGGTGACTACGTGCTGGTTCAGGTCAGCAAGGACCCGGTGGGACACAAGGGCGCACGGCTCACCACCCAGATCTCGCTGGCGGGCCGCTACCTCGTGTACGTGCCAGGTGCGTCGTCAACCGGCATCAGCCGCAAGTTGCCCGATACCGAACGTCAGCGCCTCAAGGAGATCCTGCGGGACATCGTGCCGGCGGACGCCGGTGTCATCATCCGCACCGCCTCGGAAGGTGTGCGGGAAGAGGACATACGCGCCGATGTGCAGCGGTTGCAGGAACAGTGGCAGGGCATCGAACAGAGTGCCACGGACCTCACCTCCAAAGCGTCCGGCGCTGCCGTGGCGCTGTATGAAGAACCCGACGTGCTGGTCAAGGTGGTTCGTGACCTGTTCAACGAGGACTTCTCCAAGCTCATCATCGAGGGTGACGCCGCGTGGGACACCATCGATGACTATGTGAAAACGGTTGCCCCCGATCTTCTTTCGAGGATTGAGCGGTACGAGAGTGGTGAGGGTCCGGACGTGTTCGCGGTGCACCGCATCGACGAGCAGCTGGCCAAGGCACTGGATCGCAAGGTGTGGCTGCCCTCGGGGGGAACCCTCGTGATCGATCGCACCGAGGCAATGACGGTTGTCGACGTCAACACCGGGAAGTTCACCGGAGCCGGCGGCAACCTGGAAGAAACCGTCACCCGCAATAACCTGGAAGCTGCCGAGGAGATCGTGCGGCAATTGCGTCTGCGCGACGTCGGCGGCATCGTGGTCATCGATTTCATCGACATGGTGCTCGAATCCAACCGCGACTTGGTGCTGCGGCGTCTCACCGAGGCGCTGGGCCGCGACCGCACCCGTCACCAGGTGTCCGAGGTGACGTCGCTGGGATTGGTGCAGCTGACTCGCAAGAAGCTGGGTACCGGGTTGATCGAGGCGTTCTCGTCCACCTGCACGCACTGCGCGGGCAGGGGAATCGTGCTGCACGTCGACCCCGTCGACAATGCGAGCAACGCGTCCTCCCCGGCCAAGAAGGCCGAAACCGGACGCCGGGCCAAACGGTCCCGCAAGGGTAAGACCGACGATGTGGTGGTTGCACGCACACCCTCGCACCCCCAGGGCGAGCATCCGATGTTCAAGGCGATGGCGGCGGCCAATGGCCACCACGAAGATGATGAAGACGCGGACGTGAACGAGGATGCGCTGGACGACGACGCGCTCGAGGAGGTCGAGGAGGTCGAGGAGATTGTCGAGACCATCCAGAGCGCCGAGACGCCAGACAACGTACCGGACCAGGACGAACCCGAGCACGAGCCGGCGTCGGCGGGCAGCAATGCCGCGTCGGAGCCGTGGGCCGAAGGTGCACCCGAGGCCGCTGCCACCGAGCCCGGGACGGCAGAGCCCGAGGCTCCGGCAGCGACGCCCGAGCCCGCTGCCGCGGCGCCCACCAGGCCCCGGCGCAGGCGTTCAGCGGCCCGTGCCGCGGGGCCTCCGGTAGAGCACTAGGTCGCGCGTTTATCGCTCCTGGCAGCGTTCCCGGAAATCGCCAAGTGGTCGACGAATCTCGTGCAGATCGGCCTTGACTTGCGGATTTTCCTCTAGGTACTGCTGGGCACGTTGGCGTACCTGATCCTTGGGGAGGCCCTTGAGGCCGGTGAAGAAGTCGTTGACGTCCGGATGCGTGAACAGGTACGACGACGTGGCGGCGGAAACGCCGGTCGCGACGCCCGCCAGGTCAGCGGCCGTGCAGTTGGGCGGGGGATCGGCCGCGGCCATGAGGGGTCCGGCCAGCGACGCGGCGACCGCGCATAGCCCCGCGGTCAACTTGTGCGCGACACGTGCTGTCATGATGACTCCTCTGTTTTCGAATTCGTCAGCGCGATAACGATATTGGTCAGCGTGGCCGGACGATGCTGCCTCCGCCTCCGCCTCCGCCGCCGGGGCGGCCGGGACGCCCGAAATCGGGCGGCGGTGACGGATTGACGGTGGGCGGGGGCGGTGATTCGTGATCGGACCCCAAGATGATGTCCATCTCCCAGTTGTCGCAGGACCAGTCGCTCTCGCAGGGGTAGGGGACGTATGGCGTCGAGGACGTCGTGCTTCCGCCGCCACGCACGTCACCCTGGGCGCACAAGGTGGTCCCGTTCGCGTTGACACAATCGGCCGCGGCGGTCGGCGCGACGATGACGCCGAGCGCCGAGAGGGGGATCACCACGCCGGCCGAGAGGTAACACCGCATCGTTCGCATAGCCGCACCTTCGCGCTCGGGGGCCGATCGCCCGTCCGATCTGTACGGTTATCAGCGGCGGCCCGGGCTCGGTGAGGGCAGTTTAGTTCCGATCACACCCCTGCCGAGCGTGATTGGGGCCTTGGCATCGTCGGCCGCAGGGGTGCCGGTTTGACCCTTAGCCCGCTGGTCACGTACCCTTAGGACCTTAAGAAGACCGTCGCGAGGCTTCCGGCCCGCGGCATGCGGCCCAGCGGAACAACCGAGCGGGCCCACCCACGATCCAGACGCGTCAACCGACCTGGTTGCGCGCGTCCGAACAGCAGAGCAGAGGTAGACGCAACGATGGCGACCTACGCAATCGTCAAGACTGGTGGCAAGCAGTACAAGGTTGCCGTCGGTGACCTGGTGAAGGTCGAGAAGATCGACTCGGAGCCCGGCTCCTCGGTGCAGCTGCCCGTTGCCCTGGTCGTGGACGGCGCCACCGTCACCACCGATGCCGACAAGCTGGCCAAGGTCGCAGTGACCGGTGAGATCGTCGAGCACACCAAGGGCCCGAAGATCCGCATCCACAAGTTCAAGAACAAGACCGGCTACCACAAGCGGCAGGGTCACCGTCAGCGGTTGACCGTGCTCAAGGTCACCGGAATCAAGTAGGAGCGTCTGACACATGGCACACAAGAAGGGCGCGTCCAGCTCGCGCAACGGTCGTGATTCCGCCGCACAGCGGCTCGGCGTCAAGCGGTTCGGTGGCCAGGTCGTCAAGGCCGGCGAGATCCTGGTTCGCCAGCGCGGCACCCACTTCCACCCCGGCGTCAACGTCGGTCGTGGCGGCGACGACACCCTGTTTGCGACCTCGGCGGGCACCGTCGAGTTCGGCGCCCGGCGTGGTCGCCGGGTCGTCAACATCCTCCCGGTCGACGCTTAATTTGTTGTTCAGTGTCCGGCCTTGACCGAACACTGAACAGTTGAAGGAGGCTCCAAATGCCTCGTTTTGTTGATCGCGTTGTCATCCACGCCAAGGCAGGTACCGGCGGTCACGGCTGCGCTTCGGTGCACCGCGAAAAGTTCAAGCCCCTTGGCGGGCCCGACGGGGGTAACGGCGGACGCGGCGGCAGCGTGATCCTCGAAGTAGACCCGCAGGTACATACCCTGCTGGACTTCCACTTCCATCCGCACCTACAGGCGCCCAACGGTACCCAGGGCATGGGGGGCCACCGCAACGGCGCCAACGGTGATGATCTGATCCTCAAGGTGCCCGACGGTACCGTCGTGCTCGACGATGACGGCCGCATCCTCGCCGATTTGGTCGGCGCGGGGGCGCGTTTTGATGCCGCCGCCGGTGGCCGGGGCGGACTGGGCAACGCGGCGTTGGCATCCCGCGCGCGCAAGGCACCCGGTTTTGCCTTGCTCGGCGAGGCCGGAGCCGAAGTAGACCTCACTCTCGAACTGAAAACTGTCGCCGATGTGGGGCTGGTCGGTTTTCCCTCGGCAGGGAAATCCTCTCTGGTCTCGGTGCTTTCGGCCGCCAAGCCGAAGATCGCCGACTATCCGTTCACGACATTGGTGCCCAATCTCGGGGTGGTGACCACGGGCGAGAACTCCTTCGTGATGGCCGATGTGCCCGGACTTATTCCCGGCGCCGCCGAAGGGCGCGGACTGGGGCTGGAATTTCTGCGCCATATCGAGCGCTGCGCCGTGCTGGTCCACGTTGTCGACTGTGCGACGCTCGAACCCGGCCGTGACCCGGTCTCCGATATCGACGCACTGGAAAATGAGTTGGCGCGGTACCAACCCACGTTGCAAGACGACTCCGTGCTCGGCGACCTGGCCGACCGGCCGCGTGCGGTGGTGCTCAACAAGGTGGACGTACCCGAGGCCGACGAGCTTGCCGACTTTGTCACCGAAGAGGTTTCCCAGCGTGGCTGGCCCGTCTTCAAGGTGTCCACGCTGACCCGGGACGGACTGCGGCCGTTGACTTTCGCGCTGTGGGAGATGATCGTGGCGGCCCGCGCGGCCCGCCCCGAACCCGTGAAGACCCGCCCGGTGATTCGGCCCATTCCCGTCGATGAGAGCGGGTTCACCGTTTCTGCGGACCCGCAGAATCCGGGTGGCTTTGTGGTGCGTGGTGTGCGCCCCGAGCGCTGGATTCGACAGACCAACTTCGAAAACGACGAAGCCGTGGGCTATTTGGGCGATCGATTGGCACGTCTGGGTGTCGAAGACGAGCTGCTCAAACTCGGGGCGGAGCCCGGCTGTGCGGTCACCATCGGCGATATGACATTCGACTGGGAGCCGCAGACGCCGGCGGGTGTCGACGTGACCATGAGCGGACGCGGTACCGACGCGCGCATCGACAAGACAGATCGGGTGGGTGCGGCCGAGCGCCGCCAGGCCAGGCGAGTGCGACGTGGGCAGGTGGAGCCGGAGTGAATCCAGGTGCGCAGGCGCGTGAGGCCATTCGCTCGGCGCGCACCGTCGTGGTGAAGGTCGGCACCGCCGCACTCACCGATGAGACGGGGACCTTCAGTGCCGACCGCATGGAATACCTCGTCGAGGTCATCGAAGGCCGGATGAAGGCTGGATCCGATGTGGTGATCGTGTCCTCCGGGGCGATCGCGGCGGGCATGGTTCCGCTCGGATTGACCAAGCGCCCAACGGATCTGGCGACCAAGCAGGCGGCGGCCAGCGCTGGTCAAGTGGCCCTTATCGGCGCCTGGAGTGCGGCCTTCGCGCGTTATGAGCGCACCGTGGGCCAGGTGCTGCTGACCGCCCACGACATCTCGATGCGCGTGCACCACACCAACGCGCAGCGCACCCTCGACAGACTCACCGCATTGCACGCGGTTGCCATCGTGAATGAGAACGACACCGTGGCTACCAACGAGATTCGTTTCGGAGACAATGACCGCCTCTCGGCGCTTGTCGCGCATTTGGTGGGCGCCGATGCGCTGGTGTTGCTCTCCGACATCGATGGACTCTACGATTCAGACCCCCGAAAGGGGAACGCGCGCTTCATTTCTGAGGTGAGCGGCCCCGAGGACCTGGCCGACGTGATCGCCGGCCCTGGCGGTTCGCGTGGTACTGGAGGAATGGCCTCCAAGCTCTCCTCGGCGCTGCTGGCTTCCGACGCCGGTGTGCCGGTGCTCTTGGCCTCGGCGACAGAGGCGGCGGCGGCACTGGGAGACGGCTCTTGCGGAACCGTTTTCGCCGCGCGGCCGCAACGCATGTCCGCCCGCAAGTTCTGGGTGCGTTACGCCGCCGAGGCCACCGGTTCACTGACGCTGGACGCCGGCGCGGTACGCGCGGTCGTGGCGTCCCGGCGTTCGTTGCTGCCTGCCGGTATCACCGGGGTGTCCGGACGCTTCCACGGGGGCGATGTCGTTGAGCTCCGCGACGCGGACGGCACCATGGTCGGCCGGGGTGTCGTCGCCTATGACGTAGCTGAATTGGCGACCATGCTGGGCCGCTCCACCAACGAACTCCCCGAGGATCTACGGCGCCCCGCCGTGCACGCCGACGACCTCGTCACCTGAGCGGTTCACGCATTTGCTCGAAAGAGTGGCACATCGCAACGGCGCCTGATAGAAACGTTCAGCTAGTTTCCAGCTTGGGGGTGTGCCCTGGGCTTCGTGTGGGAGGGTTCAGATGACAGGCCGGATTACGGGGATTGTCAGCGCCTTGGTGGGCGCGGTAGCACTGGTGCTGGGACTGTTCGGCTCGATGGCAGTGGCCACCGCCTCGCCGGATACCGCCGAAGCGCAAATCAAGGGCCTGATCGCCGGTCAGCTGAGCGCACTGCAGGCCGTCGACGCCGTCGCGTACGGCGCCACCTACTGCGCCGACTACCGCGACAAGGTGGAATCCGACCACAGCCAGATGTTCACACCGCCGGATGCCACGCGGCTTGCGGGCGCCAACTCCAAGAAGCTGCGCGCCAAGATCAAAGAGGTCTTCCCGCTGGCATCCAGTGATGCGGTCGAGTCCTTTGTGCAGGCGGTCGCCGACGAAGATCAGGGCGCGGTGGACGCCGCCTGGCACCAGCTGTGGGCGAGCTCGTTCGCGAAGCTGTCGTATCGGGTGAAGAGCGTCGACGTCACCGGCGACAATGCCGAGGCCGTGGTCGCCGTTCGGGTTGGCGGCAAGAGCAGCAGCCAGCGCTGGGAGTTGGTGCGCGAGGACCAGGAGTGGAAGGACTGCACCGCGCCGCCGGAGCAGGACACCATCGAGGGCATTGTCGGCGGCCAGGGCCGCCAGGGTCTGCTGGACGCTCCCCTGACAGGGGAGTAGTCCGCCGGTACCGGTTCTTTGGACCGCGTATGACTGGCGATGTCCTCTCGACCGTTTGGCCCTCTCGACCGTTTGGTGAACGCGATTTCCGCACGGCGCCGACTGGTAGGTTTGCTCGGTGAGGGTGCACGAGCTGATCTGGACTGATAGAAATTAGCTCGGAGGTAAGTGATCTATACGAGCGAGGGTAGTCATGGTTTGCCGGAGATGGGCTGCAGCGGTGCTGGTGGGGGCCCTGTTGCTGGGCGGTGTGGGTTGTACACGAACCGTCGAGGGTGACGGTCAGCCCAACGCCGAAGCGCTAGCTGCCGTGCATGACGAGAAGCAGATCAACGACCTGGTGCAGCAGCAAAACACCTACGCCGGAAATTTTGACTTCGCCAAACTCGCCGAGACCAAGTGCGCCAAGTATCGGGACGCCACGGCCCAGGGCGGACCGCCCATCCCCGCGATGAACGAGATCGTGCCCCCGGAGATCGCCACCACCCCGGGTGCCGGCGACGCGCTGCGCGGGTTGTTGGCCCAGAAGTTCCCCACGGTGCCACCCGATGTCATCAGTGCCGTGGTGGACAGCCTCGTCAATCAGGACGAGCCGGCGTATCAGGCCGCGATGCGCAACCTGCTGAAGTCGCTCATCGTGGTGAAGGCCGAGGTGCAGGACATCGAGATCAAGGGCGATCAGGCCACCGCGGAGCTGACGGTCACCACCACAACCGGCGACAAGCCGCCCAAACGTGAGCAGCAGACCGTCAAGTTCGTCAAGGAGAACGGCAAGTGGCTGGACTGCAATCCGCCGGGCGCCGGTAGCTAGCCGGACGTAACGGACACCGCATCCCACGGCGATAACGTCGTGTGAGGTATCGCAGCCCAGGGGAGGGAACCATGAAGCGCATGCTCGCCGCCACGGCGCTCACCGCCGCACTGACGGCTCTGGGCACCCCCGCGGTCCATGCGGCGCCGAACCGTGAGGCGGTGACCGAACACGTGCGCGCCTGGGAAAAGGCGTACAACGATGTCGACACCAACAAGATCGGCGACTTGACCTGCGACAAATACCGCGACCGCGAGACCGCGAACAATGAGTCGCGGATTCCCACCTGGGACGACTTCGTCAAACCCAGGGACCTGTACGCCAAGTTTCCCAAGCTCACCCAGGAAACGCTTGATCAGCTACTCGATGCCGCCAAGCGCAAGGACGCCGCAGCCTTTCGGCAGGCGTCGGTTCAGGTGGTGCGTGAGAACGCGCATCTGACGGTCACCAATATCGACAAGATCAACGTCATCGAGGCCAAGAACGCGACGGTCACGGTGACCACCTCATCGGTGTGGGGCAACGATTCGCCCAAGACCACCACCTCCGATTGGTATCTGACCTACGAGCGTGACGCCTGGCGTTACTGCAACCCGGTGATCACCGTTCGCTGACTCAGGACCCCTTGAGCGACAGCTCGATCCTGGCGCCGGTCGGCGCGCAGTTTCCGGCTCCCGCGCGCAGCGTGGCCAGCGCCCCGGCCACATTCGCACGCCGGAGGGCAGTCTCGGCACCCTGGGGCCACCAGGCGGCCAGCACCCCGGCGAAAACGTCACCGGCGCCGGTGGTGTCCAGCGGTCGCACCGGGTAGGACGGCACCGTGATCTGCCCTTGCGGACTGCGGTACCGAGAACCCTCGTCGCCGAGGGTGGTCACCAGATGGCGCGACGGGTACAGCCAGGACCGCGCCTCGGTTTCGTTGACGACGACCACGCTCGCCCGAAAGGCCAGCTCCGCTAGGTCGGGGGAGCGCTCGGGTACGGGAGAAGCGTTGAGCACGAATTGCTTTCCGGCCTCGGCGGCCCAGCGGGCCGCGGTCAGCGCCACTCGCACCGGAATTTCCAACTGGCACAGCAGCACGTCGTGCGAGCAGATGATGTCCTTGTGCACCTTCTCGTCCAGGGTGAAGGTGGTATTGGCCCCGGGCGCCACCACAATGCAGTTCTCACCGGAGTCCTCCACGGTGATGGTGGCCATTCCGCTGGGGCCGTCGACCTCGACCAGGCCGTCCAGACCAACGTTGTTGTCCGCCAGGTGAGATCGCAGCATCGGCGCCGCGCCATCGGAGCCCACCGCGCCGATGAACTGCACCGAGGCGCCCGCACGTGCGGCTGCCACGGCCTGATTGGCGCCCTTGCCTCCCGGAGCGGGCATGGCCGATGTCGCCAGCACCGTTGCTCCAGGGGCGGGAAGCTCCTCTACCCGCAACGTCAGATCCATGTTGACGCTACCGAGGACGCATACCGTGGCTAACTCAGTCACCCGCCTAGGTTAGTCCTGGCGCAGCTACATTCCGGGCACCCGGATACCCTGACACGATGAGCGTTTCAACCAACGAGTTGGCTCCTGGAGCCGCGGGGTCGGCGGCGTCCGCTCCGGTGACCGAAGCGCCTGCGACAGCGGACCTGCGCGCGGGCGTTCATGACGCCGCTCGCCGGGCGCGTGTGGCCGCCCGCGACCTGGCCCGTCTGACAGCCGATGCGAAGAATTCCGCACTGCTCGCGGCCGCCGACGCGATCGTGGCGTCCACCGATTCGATCATCGCGGCCAATGCCGACGATCTGCGGCGCGCGCGGGACGCCGGCATCGGCGAGGCCATGCTCGATCGATTGGCCCTGGACACGGCCCGGGTGGCCGGTATCGCCGACGGTTTGCGTCAGGTCGCGGGTCTGCCCGATCCGGTCGGCGAGATACTGCGTGGCTCCACCCGTCCCAATGGGCTGCGATTGCGCCAGATCAGGGTGCCGCTCGGGGTGGTCGGCATGGTGTACGAGGGGCGCCCGAACGTCACGGTGGACGCATTCGGGTTGACCCTCAAGTCGGGCAACGCGGTGCTGCTCCGCGGCAGTTCCTCGGCGGCAACCTCCAACACCGAGCTCGTGCGGGTGCTGCGCAGCTCACTGGTCGCCAGTGGCTTGCCCGCCGACACGGTCCAACTGCTCGACAGCCGGGACCGGGTGACCGTGACTCACCTCATCCAGGCGCGCGGGCTCGTTGACGTGGTGATCCCGCGCGGTGGGGCCGGCCTCATCGACGCCGTGGTGCGTGACGCGCAGGTACCCACCATCGAAACCGGGGTGGGCAACTGCCACGTGTACGTGCACGCCGATGCCGACCTTGCGCTGGCTGAGCGGATTCTGTTGAACTCCAAGACCCGTCGGCCCAGTGTGTGTAATGCCGCGGAGACGCTGTTGATCGACCGGGCCATAGCGGAGGTCGCCGTCCCGCAGCTGGTCGGCGCCTTGCAGGCGGCCGGAGTGACCGTGCATGCCGATCTTCCCGTGCCGGGCGTGGTGCCGGTGACCGAGGATGACTTCGGCACCGAATACCTGTCGTTGGACATCGCGGTCGCGCTGGTTGATGGTCTCGACGCGGCGATCGAGCACATCGACCGGTACTCCAGTGGGCACACCGACGCCATCGTCACCACGAACCTCAGTGCGGCCCAGGAATTCACCGATCGTGTGGACAGCGCCGCCGTGATGGTCAACGCCTCCACCGCGTTCACCGACGGCGAGCAGTTCGGATTCGGTGCCGAGATCGGAATCTCCACCCAGAAGTTGCATGCCCGTGGTCCCATGGGGCTGCCCGAACTGACCACCACCAAGTGGATCGTCCTCGGCGACGGTCAGATCCGTCCCGCCTAACACCTGGAGTACCGTGTCTGACCCTCTTCGCCCGAGTGGCTCATCGCAGTCCCGAACCCAGACCGCGCCGCTGTTCACGAGCATCGACGATGTCACCACACGTTTGGCCGAGACCGGTTACCTCGCCGACACGGCCACGGCCACAGCGGTATTCCTCGCAGATCGGCTGGGGAAGCCGCTACTGGTGGAGGGCCCGGCGGGTGTGGGCAAGACCGAGCTGGCCAGGGCGGTGGCGCACACCACCGGTTCGGGCCTGGTACGGCTGCAGTGCTATGAGGGTGTCGACGAGGCGCGCGCGCTCTACGAGTGGAATCACGCCAAGCAGATCCTGCGTATTCAGGCCGGATCCGGTGATTGGGACGAGACGAAAACCGACGTCTTCGCCGAGGAGTTCCTGCTGTCGCGGCCGTTGCTGACGGCGATCCGTCGCGAGGACCCCACGGTGCTCCTCATCGACGAGACCGACAAGGCCGACATCGAGATCGAGGGCCTGCTGCTGGAGGTGCTCAGCGACTTCGCGGTCACCATTCCCGAACTCGGGACCATCGCGGCGAGCCGAAAGCCCTTCGTACTGTTGACCTCCAACGCCACTCGCGAGCTGTCCGAAGCGCTCAAGCGGCGCTGCCTTTTCCTGCACATCGACTTTCCCGATGCCGAGCTGGAACGCCGAATCCTGCTCAAGCGCGTCCCCGAGCTGCCCGCGTCATTGGCCGAGGAACTGGTGCGGATCATCGGCGTGCTGCGCAACATGCAACTCAAGAAGGTTCCCTCGGTCGCCGAGACCATCGACTGGGGCCGCACCATCTTGGCGCTCGGACTGGACACCCTGGACGATGCCGTCATCGCCTCGACACTCGGTGTGGTGCTCAAACATCATTCCGACCAGCAGCGTGCCGCAGGAGAGCTGAGGCTGAACTGATGAGCACTCGCGCGACGAAGAGACGGCGCTAATGCCTCCGCGTAAGCCTCCGAAGGCGGTGTTGCCCCTGGCACCGCACGGTCTGCCGGGTCATCTGGTCGGATTCGTGGAAGCGCTACGCGAACAAGGTATTTCGGTGGGGCCGTCGGAGACCGTGGATGCGGGCCGGGTGATGACGGTGCTGGGACTGCAGAGCCGCTCCGAACTGCGGGAGGGATTGGCCTGCGCGGTGTTACGGCGTGCCGATCATCGGCCCACCTTCGATGTGCTGTTCGATCTGTGGTTCCCGCCCGCGCTCGGTGCGCGCTTCGTCGAGGTGGGTGAAGAGGGCATCGATATCGACGACATCGAGCAGGTGCGCGACGAGCTGGTGGACCTGCTGGCCTCCGATGCCGGAGACCTACCGCTGAATTCGTTGATCGCCCAGATCGTGGAGGCATATGGGAAGTACAACTCCACCCGCGGCACCTCGTATTCGGCCTACCAGGCCATGAAGTCGCTGTCCCTGGATCAGATCGAGGCCAAGCTGCTGACCGGTCTGCTCGGTGGTGGAGACGAGGACTCCCCGGTCTCGCCTACGGACCAGGCGGTTGCGAAAGCGATTGCCAAGGAGCGTATCTCGAAAGTTAGGCAGCTTGTCGAGGCGGAGACCAAACGCCGTACCGCCGAACAGCTGGGCCGTGAACGCGTGACCGCGTACGGCGTGCCACAACTGGCCGAAAACGTCGAGTTCCTGCGCGCCTCGGGGGAGCAGTTGCGCAACATGCGCCGAGTGGTGCATCCGCTGGCGCGGATGTTGGCCAGTCGGCTCGCTGCCCGGCGCCGGCGTGCGCACACCGGCCAGATCGATCTGCGTCGCACCCTGCGCAAGTCCATGTCCACCGGTGGTGTGCCGATCGACGTCGTGCAGAAAAAGCCCCGGCCCGCGCGCCCCGAGCTGGTGGTGCTTTGTGACGTGTCAGGTTCGGTGGCCGGTTTCTCGCATTTCACCCTGTTGTTGGTCAATGCGCTGCGTCAGCAGTTCTCGCGGGTGCGCGTCTTTGCGTTCATCGACACCACCGACGAGGTGACTCATCTCTTCACGCCAGATACCGACCTGGCTGAGGCCATTGTGCGGATCACCCGGGAAGCGCAGGTGTTCACCGGCGACGGGCACAGCGACTACGGGCATGCGTTCAAGACGTTTGTCGAGAAGTTCCCCACGGTGCTGTCCCCGCGCAGCGCGCTGCTCATCCTGGGGGATGGGCGCACCAACTATCGCAACCCCGCGGTTGAGGTGCTGTCGTCGATGGTGTCCTCCAGCCGTCATGCGCACTGGCTCAATCCCGAACCAAAGAACCACTGGGGAACGGGCGATTCGGCGGCCAAGCGGTACCAGGATGCCATCACCATGCACGAGTGCCGGTCTGCCAAGCAGCTGGCCGCGGTGATCGACAATCTGCTGCCGGTTTAGCGCTCGCGGCGGGTCGGGGCTGAAACAGATGTCGTGCGTGCCCGGCTATGAGCGACAACCGTCGCGGCCTCACCCGGATCACTCCAGTAAGCTGGCAATTCGTGCAATCTGAGCGACGCAGACTTGGGGTGATGGGTGGAACCTTCGATCCCATCCACAACGGTCACTTGGTTGCCGCCAGCGAGGTCGCCGATCGGTTCGCACTCGACGAGGTCATCTTCGTGCCGACGGGGCAGCCGTGGCAGAAGCAGGGACGCAAGGTCAGCCCCGCCGAGCACCGCTATCTGATGACCGTGATCGCCACCGCGTCGAATCCGCGATTCACCGTCAGCCGCGCCGATATAGATCGCGGCGGCGCGACCTATACCGTGGACACCCTCACCGATCTGCGGACCGCCCACCCGGATGCCGACCTGTACTTCATCACCGGGGCGGATGCACTGGCATCGATCTTGTCGTGGGAGAACTGGGAGCAGCTGTTCACGCTGGCCAAGTTCATCGGGGTCAGCCGACCCGGGTACGAACTGAGCTCCGATCACATCGCCCATGCCGAACTCCCGCCCGACGGGTTGTCACTTGTCGAGGTGCCCGCGCTCGCCATCTCGTCGACCGACTGCCGGATTCGGGCGGGCCAGGCACGGCCGATCTGGTACCTGGTGCCCGACGGTGTCGTGCAGTACGTCGCAAAACACCGCCTTTACAGCGGAAACAAAGGAAATCAAGGAGGCCTCGCATGACCGCCGTCGCAGAAGCCGTCGAGCTGGCCACACTGGCCGCCCAGGCCGCCGCATCCAAGCTCGCCAGCGATGTCGTCGTCATCGATGTGTCCGAGCAGCTGGTCATCACCGACTGCTTCGTCATCGCGTCGGCGTCCAACGAGCGTCAGGTGAACGCGATTGTCGACCAGGTCGAAGAGGTGTTGCGCCGGGCCGGGCACAAACCCGTGCGCCGCGAAGGCGGCCGAGAGGGACGCTGGACGCTGCTGGACTACGTGGACGTCGTAGTGCACGTGCAGCATGAGGAAGAGCGTAATTACTATGCGCTGGAACGCCTTTGGCGTGACTGCCCGACCATTCCGGTCGACCTGGACGCGCTGCCCGCCGAGTACTCCACCGACGCACCGGCCGACGCGGAGGAAGGCGCATGATCCGGCGGTTGGTGCTGCTGCGACACGGACAGACAACCTTCAACGCCGACAGCCGCATGCAGGGACAACTCGACACGGGGCTGTCGGATCTGGGCCGGGCTCAGGCCGTGGCCGCCGCCGAGGTGCTGGCCAAGCGGTTGCCGTTGGCGATCGTTTCCTCGGATCTGCAACGTGCCTATGACACCGCGACGGCGCTGGCCGACCGCTGCCACGTCGGGGTTTCCGTCGACGAGCGCCTACGGGAAACACATTTGGGTGACTGGCAGGGATTGACACACCACGAGGTGGACGCCATCGCCCCCGGCGCCCGGGCCGCCTGGCGCGACGACGCGACGCTGGCGCCGCACGGGGGAGAGAGCCGGATCGACGTGGCCAATCGCAGCGTGCCGCTGGTGGCAGAACTCGTTGACTCGGTGACAGAGTGGGGAACCGATGAGCGCGATCATCCGGTGGTGCTGGTTGCGCATGGCGGGCTGATCGCCGCACTCACCGCCGCGTTGCTGCGGCTGGACGTGAGCAATTGGCCAGTGCTCGGCGGGATGGGTAACGCGAGTTGGGTTCAGTTGGGCGGACATTCGGCCGACGGGGCGGGATTCGATGACATCCGGTGGCGCCTGGATGTGTGGAATGCCTCGGCACAGGTGACCAATGACGTCCTCTGACGGTAGCGCCGAGCGCAAGACGCTGCTGGTCTTCGCGGACTCGCTGTCCTACTACGGACCCACCGGCGGACTGGCCGCCAGTGACCCCAGGATTTGGCCCAATATCGTTGCCAAGAAACTTGATTGGGATCTGGAGTTGATCGCGCGGATCGGCTGGACCTGTCGGGACGTGTGGTGGGCAGCAATACAGGACCCGCGCGCTTGGGCGGCGGTACCCACAGCGGGTGCGGTGATCTTCGCGACCGGAGGCATGGACTCGCTCCCGTCTCCGCTACCTACGGCGCTGCGCGAATCCATTCGGCTGATCCGGCCCGCCAAGCTGCGCAGCTGGGTCCGAGAGGGTTACGGCTGGTTGCAGCCCCGACTGTCGCCGATCGCGCGCGTTGCGCTGCCGCCCAAGCTCACCGTGGAATATCTCGAAAAGACACGTGGTGCACTCGATTTCAACCGCCCGGGGCTACCCATGGTCGCATCGCTGCCGTCGGTGCACATCGCCGAGTCCTATGGGCGCGTGCATTCCGGCCGGGAAGCGACCGCGTCGGCCATCGCGGCTTGGGCGTCCGAGCACAAGATTCCCGTGGTGGATCTGAAGCAGGGCGTCGGTGAGGAAGTGTTCTCGGGCCGGGCCAATCCGGACGGAATCCACTGGAACTTCGTGGCTCACGAGCGCGTTGCCGAATTGATGATTGACGCACTGCAGTCTGTGCTGCCTGAGCTCAAGGCCAGGTGAACCATGCCGGTTGTCGTGGTGACGGATTCGGGAGCGCGACTGCAACCGCAAGACGCCGAGATGCTGGGCATCCGGTTGGTGCCCCTGCACGTACTGAC
This sequence comes from Mycobacteroides abscessus ATCC 19977, assembly GCF_000069185.1. Lineage (NCBI taxonomy): Bacteria > Bacillati > Actinomycetota > Actinomycetes > Mycobacteriales > Mycobacteriaceae > Mycobacteroides > Mycobacteroides abscessus. Next base: position 1,654,148 of record NC_010397.1, read on the forward strand.
CGGTGAGCAGGACCTGCGCGATGGAGTGGACCCCATCCCCGCCGCGGTGTACGAGAAGGGCCGTGCCACCACCGCGGGGGCCTCGCCGGCCGAGCTGACCGAGGTGTACCGGCAGGCGCTCATCGACAGCGGTGGCGACGGGGTGGTTGCGGTCCACCTGTCGGGCAGGTTGTCGAGCACGTTCGAGGCCGCCGAGCAGGCGGCGCGTGAGTGCGGCGAGCGGGTGCACGTTGTCGATTCGCAGTCTGCGGCCATGGGAAGCGGCTTTGTCGCGCTGGCTGCCGCGCGGGCTGCTGCCGCCGGAGCAGACCTGAGTGCGGCGTATCAAGCCGCACGGGATGCGGTGGGGCGTAGTCGCTGCGTCATGGTGGTGCACAAGCTGGATCACCTGCGGCGCAGCGGACGCATCAGCGCCACTTCGTCCTGGCTCGGTACGGCGCTTGCTCTCAAGCCGGTGTTGCAGATCGACGAAGAAGGCAAGCTGGTTCTTGCCCAGCGCGTACGCACCGCGACCAAGGCGATCGGCGCGATGGTCGACAACATCGTCGAGTTTGTCGGTGAGCGCCGGGTCTCGGTGACGATCCATCACGTGGATAACACCGAGACCGCCGAGAAGGTGAATGAACTGGTGTGCTCGCGGCTCGTGACCGCACATGAGCCGGTGATCTCGGAGATGGGACCGGTGCTGGCGGTGCATGTGGGCCCCGGCGCCGTGGGAGTGTGCGCCGAACCGGTGGACTGACCGGGTCTGTCCACAATCTCGTGTTGATCCACAATTGCCGATCTCACGCTGGTCCGGGGCGGTGCCGTTTTCTAGCGTCAAGACATGGAACCCGAGCTGTTACACCGGCGTCTGGCACCCGCCGGGCGCGAGTTCGACGACGATGACGACGACGACGACGATGACGAGGACGATGACGAGGACGAGGACCTCGCGAGGGCGGCCGCCGGGTCTGAGCCGGAGTCGGCTTTACGTTGGCTCCCCGACTCGCTGACTGCGGGCGGCACGCGGGGCTGGCTGGAGTCGGTCCGCACCGACCCGGGCCGTGCCGGTGTCGTCGCCTTGGGTGCGATTGGCGTGTTGGCGGTGCTGGTCACCGTCTTCACCGTGATGCGCCAGCCGCCCGCCCCCGTCAGCGCGAATCTTCCTCCGGTACAACCGGTATCATCCAGCTCGGTGTCGGCGCCGAGTTCCTTGGTCATCAGCGTGGTCGGCCTGGTCAAGCGTCCTGGCTTGGTCACGTTGGCCACCGGTGCACGAGTAGCCGACGCGGTCACGGCGGCAGGGGGAGCTGTCGACGGTGCCGACGTGATCACCCTGAACATGGCGAGGCCAGTCGCTGACGGTGATCAAATCGTGGTCGGCCTGGCTCCGGTGCCGGGGCAGCCCGTGGGGATGGCAAGTTCGATTGTCGCGGCCGGACAGACGCCGGCCGGGAGCACAGGCAGCAAGGGGCCGGGCGCGCCCGGCCGGGTAAATCTGAACACGGCAACAGAATCCGAGCTCGATGCGCTGCCGGGCGTAGGGCCGGTCATGGCGGCGTCGATCGTGCGGTGGCGATCCGAGCACGGGAAGTTCACCAGCATCGACCAGCTCGCGGAGGTGGACGGGATCGGTCCCTCGCGGCTGGACAAGTTGCGCGATTTCGTGGTGTTGTGACGTCGGCGGGTGCTGATGAGCCAGTACTGGATCTCCGGTTGGTGCCGCCCGCGCTCGCCGCCTGGGCTGCAACTGCTACTGGAATTCTCTGGCCGACAGGCTATTTCACGGCAGCGGCGTTGGGCATAGGCGCGATCTGGGTGCGGCTGAGCCGGCGTCGATGGAACGGGGCGGTTGCCGCCGCGGTGGCGAGCATCCTCATCGCGGGGATGGGATTCTCGGTGGCTGCCGCGATACGGCACCATGGGGTGCAGAACCATCCCCTGCGATCCCGGGTGGGGCAGATCGTCACGGCGCAGCTGCGGGTGACCGACGATCCGAGGAGCGTCACGGGCGGTCGCGCGATGATGCGCGCCGACCTGGTCGGTTTGGGTGATCCGGTGCAGGGGATGACAGGTGCGGTGCTGGTTTTCGGATCCTCCTCTCTGCTGGGCCGGGTCGCGGTCGGTGACACGGTGCGGGCGCGCGCGGCCGTTGCCCGCCCCGGTCGCCGTGACTTGACGGTGGCAACGCTCACTGTGGTGGCGGAGCCCTCGATCTTCGGGCATTCGCCGATTCATGGTGTGGCCAACGGTATTCGTGATCGTTTTGTCGACGTTTCTCGAAACGCGCTGCCGGCCGGCGAGGCCGCGCTACTACCGGGCCTGGTGCTGGGGGACACCAGCGCGCTCGACGCGCAGACGGTGGCGATGTTTCGTACGTCCGGGCTCACGCATCTGATGGCGGTCTCGGGGGCCAACGTATCCATCGTGTGCGGGGCGGTGCTGCTGCTGGGCCGGCTGATCGGCCTGCGGACCTCGGTGGTGTTGGCGGGGTTGGTGCTTGTGGGCTTCGTCATTCTGGTGCGGCCATCGCCGAGCGTACTGCGAGCCGCGGTGATGGGTGCGATCGGTCTGCTGGGCGTGCTGACGGCACGCCGCCGTCAAGCCATACCTGCCTTGGCCGCAACAATTTTGGTCCTCCTCGCGGTATCGCCGGGGCTGGCCGTCGACATCGGCTTCGCGTTGTCGGTGGTGGCCACCGCGGCTCTGGTGGTGTTGGCGCCGCGCTGGTCGATGCGCCTGACGGCGCGGGGCTGGCCCAAGCCGCTGGCCGATGCGCTGTGCGTCGCGGTCGCCGCCCAGCTGGTGACCGCGCCTGTGATCGCGGCGATCTCGGGCAGCGTAAGCATGGCCTCGATAGCGGCCAATGTGCTCGCGGGGCTGGTGATCGTGCCCATTACCGTGCTCGGTACCGCGGCCGCGGCTCTCACGGTCGTCTCACCGCAGGTGGCCGGGCTGCTGGCGAGGTTTTGCGGGCCCGAATTGTGGTGGCTGCTGCGGGTCGCCGATTACGCGTCCGCAGGTGGTACAACAGCGATTCCGGTGCCCGCCGGCGTGCTCGGCTTCGCTGTTGTAGCTGTGCTGCTTGGTATTGCGGTGTGGTTGTGGCGCCGGCGGTGGTTCCGTGGGCTTGTCTGGACCGGGGTGCTGTGTGCGCTTGCGCTGATGATTTCGGCGAGAGTGGTGAGCTAGCCGGGCTACACCCCGGACAGGGTGAGTTGGCGCTGAGGCGCGGGCGCCGTGGAAGTTTCATGACGGCGCCAGCAGTGGCGAAGCACGCGCAGCACGAACGTGGGCCGCCTCATCGACCGCGGTGCGTCCTGCATGTTGTTGACCCGCAATATCGTTTCGGTGATGGCGATGTCGTTTCGCGCCGCCATCAGCATCTTCGCGGACCACCATGCCATCAGATTCCACTTGACTCGTTGTCCGAAGGTCGCGCTGTCGGGGGCCGAGCTGTGAAGTGGTGCCGTCATTCTGTTGTGTTCCCACGCCGTGCTGATGCGCTTGCCGACCGTTTGAAAATACCGGCGGGCGAGGTCCGCGTCACCCTCGAACAGGCAGTCTCGCAATGCCGCCGCCTCGAGGAGCGCCATCGTCATACCCTGGCCCCTGATGGGGTCCAGGCTGCAGACGGCATCGCCGATGACCAGTAGTCCCTCCGGGAACCCGTCCATCTCGTCGTATCGCCGCCACACGGCATCGCGGTACCAGAAGTTGTGGACTGCGCCCACCGGTTCCGCCGACCGTAGCGTCTCCACGACCGCGTGGGGCACGAATTGCTCTGCGAGGGTTATCATTTCAGCGAACGTGGTGGGCGGCTCGTCCAGGTTGAACTGGCCCAGAGTCATCATGACCGTATCGTTCTCGCAGCGGGCGATAGCCCCGCCGAAGGGGCGACCGGGCGCGGCGTTGAGAAAGGTGAGCTTGTCCAGGTCGGTGTCCTCGGAAACGTGTAGCAACTGGCTCGCGTACGTCACCGGCGACGCCACGCGAGTCTCGGCTGGCCGGGCAAAACCGAGCCGGTCCAGGAATGTCTGCGTGCGTGGGGTGCGGCCGGTCGCATCCACCACCAGATCGCAGATGAGTGTTGTCACCAGACCGGTGGAGCGCCGCGCCACCCGCACGCCGGTAATGCGGTGCTCGGCGGTCATGGGTTCGATGACATCGTGCCCATCCAGGAACTTGACATTTCCCAATCGCTGAACACGTTGTCGTACATGGAATTCCAGGAATGGGCGGGTGGTGAGATACAGCTTGAATGTTTCCGGATCGCTGAACTTTTTCGTGCGATTGAACATCTCGTGAGTGCCGAGCAGCATCCTGATGCGCGACAGGTCGCCCTCATCGCAGACCGTGGCGCCATCCGTGCGGAGGTCGTCGAGGATTCCGGGGAACAACTGTTCCAGCCCCTGTGTCCCAGCGGCCATGAACATATGGATGTGGTGTCCCTGCGGTACCCCGCTACGCGCAGCGGCAACCTTGTGCAGTTCGTCACGCTCGACCACCGTGACCGATGCGTACGACTCGGATAGCACTCTGGCTGCCAGCAGCCCCGCCATCCCGGCGCCAAGGACTACCGCGTGATCTCTGTGGTCCCGAACGTGAGGTGTCATCGCTGATCCTTTCGTCCCGATGCACCCTACCCTTAGATATCCCTTATTTTCTTAGAATTACCTTAGATTCGGATTACTTTTGAGTGGTCAGCCGCCGAAGAGCAGGTACAGCCCGGTGAAGGTGTAACCGACCATTACCAGCATCATCGCCAGCTGCCCGGTCACCTGATGCTGCTTGGGCAGCACCTTCAGCGCCTGGTCATGCGCCGCGACCACCCCCGCGATGTGGCCCGCCAACACGAACCCCACCTTGAGTGTCGCCAGCACGGATGGGTGCATGGACAGGGCATACGAGACATCGACATCGGCCAGCCACCCGCGCCCGAGCGGATCCGCGAGCCGCAGCACGGTCTGCTGTCCGCGCTCCACCAGATAGGTCAGATAGTGCGCGAATATGTAGCCGATCACGATGGGGATCAAGGAGTGCGCCAACAGCCCTGGCAGATTCCGTCGGGTGGCGCGGTCCACGCCGCCGGTGGCGCGCGCCGCGAGGCAGAACGTTGTCGCGACCACGATCACGAAGACCGTCAGCCCGGCGGTGCGGATGGCCACCGATGCCACCGTCGATCCTTGGGCAAGCGCATCGACGAGTCCGCGCCACTCCGGCATCGCCGAGAAACTGTCGAACGCGGTGGAACCGAGCAACACCGCGAGCACCGCCACCATGCCCGGCCGTATCGGCAGCGACGGTAGATGATCGAACGGATTGCCGTACGCGATAAGGCCATCGGTGTTGCGCCGCAAGGGCGACAGCCGCGAGGCCACCATGCTGTACACCTCGAACGGATCGGCCTGCGCGCACCAGCGTGTGCCGCAGGCCAGTGCGCCCGCCATGGTGACGCATAGATACCCCAGCAGCCAGATCTTCACCGCGCCAAGAGATCCTGGATCAGCGCTGGCTAGCTCCAGCCAGACGAACAGGTACAGTCCTGCGGCAGCGGGCCAATAGCCCCAGCGTCGCGGGTATGCCACGGGGGGCGGCCGCCGCGCCAGCGGCAGCAGACGGTACGCGGCACGCACGGGTGACAACACCCGCCATACCGGCCCGCACAGCAGCGACGCCGCCACCACGCCCACCCAGAGCAGAACATAGAAGACTCCCGGCAATGCGTTCCTGCCGTCCTGTGGGCCGAGCACTGCGGCGACGGTGATCCATGCGGTCGCGGCCAGTACGACTGCGGTGACCGCCCCGCGCGCGGCAGGTGCGTCGACAATCGCGGTAACCCAGCAGGGCAGTGGTCGCCCCGTTCGGTTCGTGTCGAATCGGGGCTTCCTCCATGCCAGCGCCACTACCGCAAAGGTGAACGTGAGCGCCCACGCCGCGCCGATCAGTGCGTAGGTGTACGGGATCGGAAGATCGGCCGAGCCGCCCAGCCCATGGGCCAGAACGGTCGTCGTCCGATCGCCCGTCATGGCTGCACGGTGATGGTGGCGACGGTCTTCTTCAGTTTGTGCAGTTCCACGTCGACCTTCCCGGGCACATTCACGGTGAACTGGAATGTCTGGCCGCTCTTCGGTTCGATGTCAAAGCTGTGATCGGGGGTGGAGTGCACGTGCAGCTCATCGGCGGCGTCGCTATCCACGTGTACCACGATGGGCTCGGAGACCCGCGCGGACAACGCGGCGTTGGTCGGTGTGACGACCCCGCCCCTGATACTGATGTCGACCGCCAGCGCAGGGGGCGGCGTGCCGGATTCGGTGGTGGGGGTCTCCCTGGACGTGCCGCAGCCGCTGCAGAGCAAGACGGCAGCGGTCATCGTGGCGAGGGCTCTGATCATCCTCGGTTCCTCCTAGTCGCGGTTTTCTTCCTCATTGGCCTGATCGTCTTCGTTGCCCCGTCGGCGGTCCCGCATGGCAACCCAGATGACCACGCCAGCCACCACTACCGCTGGTGCGAACGCGGGCAGTGCCAGTAGTAGGGAGTGGTCGGCCAGATGCTCGACGGTCATTTGCCGTGCGGCACCGGCTCCTTGGGGCCCGGCGTTGGCAATGTGTCACTGTCACTGCGTGATTCGGTGCCGTTGATGCGTCCGGCGCCCCAGCTCAACACTGCGATCAGTACCAGGGTGCAGAACAGCACCACCAGCGACGCCGCCTCGAACAGCCAGGACGGATGGTTCTGATTGCGTTCGCGCTGCAGGATCGACAGTTCCTGAGTGAACGGCCTTGTGCTTGACGCCAACGCGGGTGTCTCTTGCGCCCCGATGCCGGGATCCGCGGGCAGGAAGATCGGGACACCGGTCATGGTGGTGCCGTCTTGTACGCGCAGCAGGGTCTTCCACGAGCCGTATACCGGGATCGGCTGAGTCGAGCGGTAGTGGCCTTCACTGATCTTCCGCAGCGTGTCGATCGCCAGACCGTGATCATTGGCCAAGCCGCCCTGCCAGGACAAGATGGTGACCCACTCGGGATCATCGCTGATGAGGTCGTGCGGATTGATCACCACATCCGCGGACACCATCCGCCTACCACCGTCATTGGACAGGTCATTCAAGGTAATTGTGGCGGTGGCACGCTCGGGTACTTCGGTGCGCAGGCCATTGGCGACCGCCGCGCCCAGGATCAGTACCGTGAGGACCACCGCGGTGATGCTCACGGGCCGGGCGGGCAGCTTCTGGCCGATGAGCACCATGCCCAGCAGCGCCCCACAGATGCCCATGGCGATCGCGGCCGGTACCGCCATCGCAAGTGCCTCCGGCCACATGCTCACGGGCCACGGGTAACGGTAGACGGCGCCGATCCAGAGCGATTCCAGCCACAGACCTGCGGTGCCCACGCCCAGGCCCGCGAGCGCACCGAAGAGTATGGGGCGCTTGATGAGTGGTGTCAGCGCGATGAGCTCGACCACCAGCGCCGGCCCGAGGTAGAGGGCGAACCAGCTGGTCGGTCCGCCGAGGATCGGCCCCGCGAGCAAGGCGACGGCCGCACGCAGAACAATGGCGAGCAGGGCGCCGATGATTGCTGCGCCACGCCCCATCACAATTCGCGCGCACACCGCGGCGAACGCCGCGGCCGCGGCGATCATCATGGGTTGCTGTACCAGTCTGAACTGTTCAACCCCGAAGTCGTATTCGATCTGGAACACCGAAAGCCCAATGAACAAGCCGCCAAACGATAAGTAGCGCAAGAACTTCACAAATCGTGTGTCATCGTCGGCACTGAAGCCGATGGCTCGTCGGCCCTCGTATTCGAGGATCAGTACCGAGACCAGGGATAGCCCGGCGCCGCCGATCAGCATCAGGTGGGTGGGGCCCCAGAGCGTGACGTCCTGGCCGAAGATGCGATGCCAGATGTCATCTAGTGGAAACCCGATCAATGCATACAGGCCGCACATGGCCATTAGCAGTCCGCCGACCGGTGCATACCAGGTGCGGGTGATGCGCACCGCCGCCGATCCGGGCTTGTCGTAGGGCAGGACCATCGCCAGCGTGCCGGCGATGAACAGTAAGAACAGCCCGAACAGGATGAAGTAATGGGCGGGATTGGCTAGCGGGCCCGCGTCGCGGCCCTTGCCGATGTGCAGACTGACATCCCAGATGAAGCCGAACAGCGCGGCGACGATCGTGGTGACGAACAGACAGATCTGGAGTGCGACCCAGGGCGGCCGGTTGAACTTGTTGCCCACTTTGTCCGCGAGGCTCTGTAGCCAGGTGATCCGTCGCTGACGGTGTAGATAGCCGATCCACAACAGACCCACCGAGACGATCGTGGCAGCCACAGACATTCCGATCACCTGGTCGAGCGCCGCTCCACCGCCCTCATTGGCGGCTGCGATGATGCGCACAGAGTGTGTTGTCATGGGCTCGCCATCCTGTCGGTTGAGTAGGGGGCAACCGGTGGTGCTGGCGGGCAATATTTCCAGAATTCGTCCGCTCAAACAGAGGTACGTGTCAATCGACCACTCAATCGATATCGGACTCTGGCTGTCCGCGGGGCATGGGACGATCATCGGGTGACCGATGCGCTGCACCTCATCCTGGGAGACGAAGAATTACTGGTCGAGCGTGCGGTGACCTCGGTACTGCACGCAGTCAGGGGTAAAGCAGGAGCCGATATTCCGGTCAATCGGCTGCGCGCGGGTCAGGTGGACGTTGCCGAACTCGCCGAATTACTGAGCCCGTCGTTGTTCGCCGACGAAAGGGTCATCGTCATCGAGGCGGCTGCCGAGGCCGGTAAGGATGCTGTCACTCTCATCGAGCAGGCGGCCACCGATCTGCCGCCCGGAACCTTTCTGCTCGTCCAGCATTCGGGCGGCGGTCGTGCGAAGGCGTTGGCCACCACGCTGCAGAACCTGGGCGCCTCGGTCCACAACTGCGCACGCATCACCAAGGCCGCTGAGCGGGCGGACTTCGTGCACAAGGAGTTTCGTCGCCTGGGGCAGAAGGTGGACGCCGACGTGGTGGCCATCGTGATCGACGCCGTCGGCTCGGACATCCGCGAATTGGCGGCCGCTTGTTCGCAGTTGGTCTCCGATACCGATGGCAGTGTCGACGGGGCCGCGGTGCGCCGATACCACTCCGGGCGCGCCGAGGTGTCCGGATTCGATATCGCCGACAAGGCGGTGACGGGTGACATCGCGGGCTCGACGGAGACGCTGCGCTGGGCGATGCAGCGAGGTGTGCCGCATGTGCTACTGGCCGATGCGCTCGCCGAGGCGGTCCACACCATCGCGCGGGTGGGCCCCATCAAGCAGAACGCGTACGCCGCGGCCTCCGAGCTCGGTATGCCGCCGTGGCGCATCGAGAAGGCTCAGAAGCAAGCACGCCGCTGGACGCGTGACGCGGTGGCGGAGGCGATGCGGGTGGTGGCCGCCCTCAATGCCGATGTGAAGGGCGTGGCGGCCGATGCGGATTATGCGCTGGAATCGGCAGTGCGCCGGGTGGCCGAATTGGTGAGCACCTAGCCCGGTGTGTACCTAGCCGGTTGCGAATGGGGCCGAGGGCACGAAAAACGCCGAGTGTGCGCGGAAGCGCTGACACTCGGCGTTGATCAGGAAAGGATCAGAGCTTGTTCAGAGCCAGGGCGAGCGCCGACTTCTTGTTGGCGGCCTGGTTCTTGTGGATGACGCCCTTGGTGACGGCCTTGTCCAGCTTGCGGCTGGTGGAAACGAGCAGCTCGCCCGCCTTCTCCTTATCGCCCTCGGCGATCGCCTCACGCAGGCCGCGGATGGCCGTACGCAGCGACGACTTGGTCGCCTGGTTGCGCAACCGGGCACGCTCGTTGGTGCGGATGCGCTTTTCCTGCGACTTGATATTGGCCACGCGTCTAAGTCCTTCGGTAATTCGTCTGGTGGGGCGGCAGGCCCGGCATCATTGGACCCGGGGCAGCTGAGCAGCGCCGCAGGGGAAGAGACTACCAGGAGGACGGCCAAAACCTGAAACCGGAGGCACAGCGCACAACGCGAGATGTCGACCAGGTGGCCAGCAAGTATCGGCGATACCCGCGCACGCACTGCCGAATCCGGCAAGTTGGTGCAGCATAGGCAAGGTGAGCCTGCGAACAGTGATGCCGAACTCGGGGCGCCCGGCACGCACGGCGGCAACGCCACGGCTAACCCGGCGCGACGATCAGATATTCGGCGGATACCGCGAACTGGTGTCCGAGAAGGGGTCCTATTCCAAGGCCTTCGACGAGATGTTCGATGCCGACGGCAACGTGCGCGGCCCGTACAAGGGCATCTATGCCGAGCTCGCGCCCACCGACGCCGCCGACCTGGCAGCGCGGGCCGACGCCCTGGGCAGGGCGTTCATCGATCAGGGCATCACCTTCTCGTTGTCGGGTCAAGAACGTCCGTTTCCGCTGGACCTGGTGCCGCGCGTCATCGCCGCCGCGGAATGGTCCCGGTTGGAGCGGGGCATCGCCCAGCGGGTCCGGGCCCTGGAGATGTATCTGGCCGACATCTACGGAGACCAGGAGATCCTGCGCGATGAGGTGATTCCGCGGCGGCTGGTAACGTCCTGTGAGCACTTCCATCGCGAGGCCGCGGGGATCAATCCGCCCAACGGTGTACGGATACATGTCGCGGGCATCGATCTGGTCCGTGACGCTCAGGGCACCTTCCGGGTGCTGGAGGACAACCTGCGGTCGCCCTCCGGGGTCTCCTACGTGATGGAGAACCGGCGCACCATGGCGCGGGTCTTCCCGGACCTGTTTGCCACGCACCGGGTGCGGGCGGTGGATGACTATTCCTCGCATCTGCTGCGGGCATTGCGCAAATCGGCGGCCACCAATGAGGCCGACCCCACGGTGGTGGTTCTCACACCGGGTGTTGCCAACTCTGCCTACTTCGAGCACTCACTGCTGGCTCGCCAGATGGGCGTGGAACTCGTCGAGGGGCGCGATCTGTTCTGCCGCGACAACCAGGTCTACATGCGCACCACCGAGGGTGAGCGCCAGGTCGACGTGATCTACCGCCGCATCGATGACACCTACCTGGATCCCATGCAGTTCCGTCCCGATTCGGTGCTCGGAGTCGCGGGCCTGCTCAACGCCGCGCGCGCCGGGAACGTGGTGATCTCCAGCGCGGTGGGCAATGGGGTGGGTGACGACAAGCTCGTCTACACCTATGTCCCGACCATCATCGAGTACTACCTGGGCGAGAAACCCATTGTGGCCAACGTGGACACGTTCCGATGTTGGCTCGACGAGGAACGCGAGGAGGTGCTGGATCGTCTCGAGCACCTCGTCATCAAGCCCGTCGAGGGCTCCGGCGGATACGGCATCGTTTTCGGGCCGGACGCATCGGAGAAGGAGCGTGCCGCGATCGCCAAGAAGATCAAGGCCGATCCGCGCGGCTGGGTGGCTCAGCCGGTCGTGCAGTTGTCCACGGTGCCCACCAAGATCGACGACCAGTTGGTGCCGCGGCACGTGGATCTGCGTCCCTTCGCCGTCAACGACGGTGATGACGTGTGGGTACTGCCCGGAGGGCTGACCCGGGTGGCGCTGCCGGAAGGCTCGCTGGTGGTGAACTCCAGCCAGGGCGGCGGTTCCAAGGACACCTGGGTGCTGGCATCGCGGGCATCGGTGGCAGAGCGCGAGCTGGCGGGCGCCGAGCTGGTGTCCGAACTACCGCAGGCCGCCGAGGTCGAACAGGGGCCCGAGGTCGCCACGGCGGGGTTGCAGCAGCATCATGTGCAGCAACAACAGCAACAGCAACAGGGCCGGTGGCGCTGATGCTGGCCCGAAACGCGGAATCGCTGTACTGGATCGGTCGCTACGTCGAACGTGCCGATGACACCGCGCGCATCCTCGATGTCACGGTGCATCAACTGCTGGAGGACGCGAGCGTGGACCCCGATCATGCTTCCCGGGTGCTGTTGCGGGTTCTGGGGATCGAGGCGCCGGACACCGTGCTCGATGTGTGGTCGCTGACCGAGCTCGTCGCATTCAGCAGGGGAGTGCAGGGCGGTTCGATCGTGGACTCGATCTCCGCGGCCCGTGAAAACGCGAGGGGCGCACGCGAAGTGACCTCCACGGAAATGTGGGAGTGCCTCAATACGACGTTCAATGCGCTGCCGGATCGCGAGCGTGCTGCTCGCCGGCTGGGCCCGCACGAGTTTTTCACCTACGTGGAGGGGCGTGCCGCGCAGTTCGCGGGGCTTGCCGATTCCACCCTCAGCCGCGATGACGGCTACCGGTTCCTGGTGCTCGGCAGGTCCATCGAGCGGGTGGACATGACGGTGCGGCTGCTGCTTTCACGTGTCGGTGACCGCGCCTCGTCACCGGCCTGGGTGACGCTGCTGCGCAGCGCGGGCGCGCACGACACCTACCTGCGCACGTATCGCGGCGTGCTGGACGCCAATCGGGTGGTGGAGTTCATGCTGCTGGACCGGTTGTTTCCGCGCTCGGTGTTCCACTCGTTGCGGCAGGCCGAACAGAGCCTGGACGAGCTGGATCACCGGCCGCACAGCCGGGTTGGGGCGCGCGCCGAGGCGCAGCGGCTGCTGGGCCGCGCCCGCAGCGAGTTGGAGTTCATGAGACCGGGTGTGCTGCTGGAGGATCTACCGACCCGGCTGGCCGGGTTGCAGCAGACGTGCCGCGAGCTCGGTGAAGCGGTGGCGCTGCAGTACTTCCACGCCGCACCGTGGGTGGCCTGGTCCGATGCCGGAGGAAGACACGACGTGGATCCCATCGAGGAGGGGGAAATCTGATGTGGCGCCTGCGCATCATGCATGCCACCGGGTATGCGTACAAGACGCCGGTGACCGCCTCCTATAACGAGGCGCGGTTGACGCCGCGCAGTGACGGCCGGCAGAACGTGATCCTGAATCGGGTGGAGACCGTCCCGGCCACCCGGTCGTACCGGTATGTGGACTATTGGGGTACTGCCGTCACGACCTTCGATCTCCACGCCCCGCACACCGAACTCGAGGTGACCGGTCTGTCGGTGGTCGAGACCGACGTCGCCGAGAAGCCCGAGGAGGTCGTGGACTGGGACGAGGTGCACACCACGGCGGTGGTCGATCGATTCGATGAATACCTGTCGCCCACCGCGTATGTGCCGCAGAGCAAGAAGGTGCAATCTGTGGGCAAGAGGATCGCCAAGGATGTCAGCCCCGCGGAGGCCATCATCGCCGCGTCGAAATGGGTGCACTCGGAGCTGGACTACATGCCGGGCACCACGGGCGTGCACTCCTCGGCGCTGGATGCGCTGCGAGAAAGCAAGGGGGTCTGCCAGGACTATGCGCATCTGACGCTGGTGCTGCTGCGCAGTATGGGCGTCCCGGCTCGCTACGTGTCGGGCTATCTGCATCCGAAACGGGACGCGGCAGTGGGGGAAACCGTGGATGGGCAGAGCCATGCCTGGATCCAGGGCTGGGCCGGCGGTTGGTGGGACTACGACCCCACCAACGACAGCGAGATCAACGAGCAGTACGTCACCGTCGGCGTCGGGCGGGACTATTCGGACGTTAGTCCTCTCAAAGGCATCTATTCGGGCGGTGGCTCGACCGATCTGGACGTTGTCGTCGAGGTGACGCGACTCGCCTAAACGGCGCAGAAATAGCCGGTTATTGCACAGGTGTCTGGCAAGAAGAGTAATAATGCGTAGACCATGGTGACCAAACAAGCTACCGGGCTATACGGCGGACGAACGGCAGACGAGCGCCGTGCAGAGCGGCGGCGACGCCTGCTCGAGGCGGGGCTAGAGGTGATGGCCAGCTCGGGCTGGGCAGCGACAACGGTCCGCGAGATCTGCAAGACCGCCGGACTGAACACTCGTTACTTCTACGAGTGCTTCGACGGTCTCGACGAGCTACTCGTCGCGGTCTTCGACTGGATCATCGAGGACAGCATCGCCACGGCAGGTTCGGCCATGGCTGCTGCCGACAAGGACTCGCGCTCGCAGGTGCACGCCGGCGTTGTCGGTGCGGTCACCGCGTTGACCGCCGACCCCCGGCGCGCCCGTGTGATCGCCACCGAGGCCATGGGCAGCCAGCGGCTCACCCGTCGCCGGATGCGGTTGACGCACTACATGGCGCTGATGCTGGGTGCGGCGCGCGCCGAGTTCGACCCGGAGGCCGATCCCAACTACACCGCGGTTCAGGCCGAGGCCCTGGCCGCGGGTGTAGCCGGCACCGTCCTGGCGTGGCTCGACGGCCGGCTGCGGCTTGAACGCGAAGAGCTGGCCGAATACACCGCGCAGTTCGTCGATCAAGCGATGTTCACGCCGCTGCCGGTACACAACTCCGTCGAGCACTGAGCACGCTGGGGCTTCACGGGCCTCCCGCTCAGCTCCAGGAGAATTGGGCGCGCAGACGCGCCGCGACCACGTTGAATCGCTCCACGTCCAGAATCGCGCCCTCGCGGCGGATGCCCTCTTCGGGTACGTCCAGCACCCGGTCGAGGCGCACCCAGCTGGGCCGCCCGTCGTAATCCCAGCTGCCGCTGCCCAGCGCCACCCAGTCCGGATCGCTGTCAAGACGTTCCCGGCTCGAGAGCATCAGGCCCAGCAGCAGTGCGCCATCGCGCCCCACCACCAGCACGGGGCGGTCCTTGCCCTGTGCGGGGTCATCCTCGTAGACCACCCAGGTCCATACGATCTCGCCGGGATCGGCGCGCCCATCCAAGTCGGGGGAGTACTCGATGCGGCGGGCCCGGTGGGCGGTGGGCACGCTGCGGTTGGTCACCGGACGGCCCGGGATGGCGGTCTGCTGCTCCGGTTCGACGACGCCGATCGCTTCCAGCCCGAGCTGAAGCCCGCGCTGGACGAATTCCGAGCCCTGCAGTTGCCGCAGCACCTTCGGGCCTTCGCGGAACACGACTTGTTCCAGAGTGTTCACCGCGATCTTCCCGAGCTTGCGCCCGAGCGTCTGCCACTGTGACGCCATGGTGCGAGCATACTGACCGGTAGTCCCTCACGACGTGCGTGTCAGAAGCATGCCGCGCGGCATGGGAGCATGGTGCCGTGCCAAGTTTTGCCGACACGACGTTCACGGATCCGGCGCTGATTCGTAACTTCTGCATCATCGCCCACATCGACCACGGGAAGTCGACCCTGGCCGACCGGATGCTGCAGCTGACCGGTGTGGTCGACGAGCGTTCCATGCGCGCGCAGTACCTGGATCGCATGGATATCGAGCGTGAGCGCGGCATCACCATCAAGGCACAGAACGTGCGGCTGCCGTGGCAGCTCAATGGCCAGGACCATGTGCTACACCTGATCGACACCCCCGGGCACGTCGACTTCACCTACGAGGTGTCGCGCGCCCTGGAGGCGTGCGAGGGGGCAGTGCTGCTGGTCGACGCCGCGCAGGGCATCGAAGCGCAGACGCTGGCCAACCTGTACCTGGCGCTGGACAAGGACCTGACGATCATCCCGGTCCTGAACAAGATCGACCTGCCCGCGGCCGATCCGGAGCGTTACGCCGAGGAGATCGCGCACATCATCGGCTGCGAGCCCTCCGATGTGCTGCGGGTGTCCGGTAAGACCGGGGAGGGCGTCGCGGCGCTGCTCGACGAGGTGGTGCGGCTCATCCCAGCGCCGCAAGGTGATCCGGATGCGCCGGCGCGGGCGATGATCTTCGACTCGGTCTACGACATCTACCGCGGTGTGGTCACCTACGTGCGCGTCGTGGACGGCAAGATCACTCCGCGCGAGAAGATCGCGATGATGTCGACGGGCGCCACCCACGAACTGCTGGAAGTGGGCATCGTCTCGCCGGAGCCCAAACCCTCCGCGGGACTCGGGGTCGGCGAGGTGGGCTACCTGATCACCGGCGTGAAGGATGTGCGCCAGTCGAAGGTCGGTGACACCGTCACCGCCGCGCGCAACGGCGCCAAGGAGCCGCTGACCGGCTACCGCGAACCCAAGCCGATGGTCTATTCCGGGCTGTACCCGGTGGACGGATCCGACTACCCGAACCTGCGCGAGGCGCTGGACAAACTCCAGCTCAACGACGCCGCGCTCACCTACGAGCCGGAGACCTCGGTGGCGCTGGGCTTCGGATTCCGTTGTGGCTTCCTGGGATTGCTGCACATGGAGATCACCCGTGAGCGCCTCGAACGCGAGTTCAACCTCGACCTCATCTCGACGGCTCCCAACGTGGTGTACCGGGTGATTACCGAAGGAATGACGGCCGATGATCCAGGGATGATGGTGACCAATCCGTCCATCTGGCCCGAGGGCAAGATCCGGTCGGTGTTCGAGCCGGTGGTCAAGACGACGGTGATCGCGCCGAGTGAATTCATCGGTTCGATCATGGAGCTGTGCCAATCGCGGCGCGGCGAGCTCGGCGGCATGGACTACCTGTCACCCGAACGCGTCGAGCTGCGCTACACGATGCCGTTGGGCGAGATCATCTTCGACTTCTTCGACTCGTTGAAGTCGCGTACGCGCGGCTACGCCAGCCTGGATTACGAGGAGGCCGGCGAGCAGGAGGCCGATCTGGTCAAGGTCGACATCCTGCTGCAGGGCGAGGCGGTCGACGCGTTCAGCGCCATCGTCCACAAGGACGGGGCCTCGGCCTATGGCAACAAGATGACCGTCAAGCTCAAGGAACTCATCCCGCGCCAGCAGTTCGAGGTGCCGGTGCAGGCCGCTGTCGGATCGAGAATCATTGCGCGCGAGAATATTCGGGCCATCCGTAAGGATGTGCTCTCCAAGTGCTACGGCGGTGATATCACCCGTAAGCGCAAGCTGCTCGAGAAGCAGAAGGAGGGCAAGAAGCGCATGAAGACCATCGGTCGCGTCGAGGTGCCGCAGGAGGCGTTTGTGGCGGCACTGTCCACCGAGTCGACGGCGGACAAACCGAAGAAGTAGCGGTACCTCCCGAACAAGCGCGGTACCACCGCGAGCATGCTCAAATACCCCGTTTCAGATCGATTTCAGGCACATTTGAGCATGTTCGCGCCGGAGGTGTGCTCGGCATACCGACCCACCCGGGTGGGAAAACTCATCGCGTCGATACGCTGGGTCGCATGAGTACCGTGCTTGCCGGGCTTCGTCTTCCAGTGGTTGGTGCCCCGATGGCAGGCGGCATCACCGTCCCCGCATTGGCGCGTGGGGTGAGCGCGGCGGGGGGATTCGGCCTGCTGCCCGCCGGATACCGCACCATCACACAGCTGGAGCAGGATCGCGAGGCCATGGGGGAGTTGCCCTTCGGCTTCAATGTATTCGTGCCCACCCCGGATCAGGGCGCCGATCTGAGGGAGTACCTGGACAAGCTGAAGGTCTGGGCCGACAAGCTTGAGGTCGCTCCCGGCGATCCCGTCTGGCACGACGACGCGTACGCCGACAAGATCGAGTATCTGGTGGCCAATCCGGTACCGGTGGTGTCCTTTACCTTTGGCGTGCCCACCGCGCCGGACGCGCACCGGCTGCGCGAGGCCGGATCGGAGGTCTGGATCACCGTCACCAGTGCAGCGGAGGCCAAGATCGCCGAGGGCATCGGTGCCGATGCGCTGGTTGTGCAGGGCCCGGAGGCGGGTGGGCATCGCAGCAGTTTCGACGCGGGTGCCCCGGACGAGCCGTTATTGGATCTGATCGCGAGCGTTCGGTCGGTGACCGCGCTGCCGGTCGTCGCCGCCGGCGGAATCATGGACGGCGCCGATATCGCCCGGGTGCTCGCCGCGGGTGCCGCGGCCGCCCAGTTGGGCACCGCGCTGGTGGTGACCGACGAGTCGGGGGCCAAACAGGTCTATAAGGATGCCCTGCTGCAGCCGGCCGATACCGTAGTCACCCGGGTCTTCTCCGGCCGGCCCGCACGCAGTATCTCCAACGCGTTTCAGCGCGACATGGAAGCGGTTGCCCCGGTGAGCTTCCCGGCCCTGAACTCCGCCACCAAGGAACTACGGGCCAGCGGTGATCCGGATGTCATGTCGTTGTGGGCCGGTACCGAACACCACCGCGCCCGCGCGCTTCCGGTGGCCGAACTGATGGCCACGCTGGCCACTGAACTGAGCGCGGCTCAAGGATAGGTGGGTATGAAACCAGCCACTCTCATCTGGACGGTGCTCGTTGCCGCGTTCCTGTTGATCGGCCTCGATCTGGTCATCTACCTGGCGGGCCCGCGCAGCGGAGGTTCCACCGGTGTTCTCGTGTCGCTCTTGGTATTCAATCTGCTGCTCTTCGGTGGACTCGGCATCTACCTGCGTGGGCGGCGTTAAATAGCGGGTGCGTAGCCAGGTCGCACCTACGATGGTCGGATGGTGTCATCCCTTGATCCCGAACTGTCGTTGGAAGGGCTACTTTCCAGTCAGTCTCCTGTTCAGCGGCGCGGGCCCTTCCCGCCGATTGCCGACTACGCGTTTCTCTCGGATTGGGAGAACACCTGCCTGATCGCCTCCAACGGGTCGGTGGAATGGATGTGCGTACCGCGGCCGGATTCTCCGAGCATCTTCGGGGCTGTCCTCGACCGCGGGGCGGGCCATTTCCGGATCGCGCCCTACGGGCATAATGTGCCGGCCGCGCGCCGCTACTTGCCGGGCAGCCTGATGGTGGAAACCACGTGGCAGACCAAGACCGGGTGGCTCACCGTCCGTGACGCGCTGGTGCTGGGGCCCTGGCACGATGTCGATTCCCGTTCAAAAACGCATAAGCGCACCCCGACCGACTGGGATGCCGAGCACATCCTGCTGCGCACGGTGCGCTGTGTCAGCGGGACAGTCGAGGTGCTCATGAACTGCGAGCCTGCCTTCGACTATCACCGTGAGGGGGCCGTCTGGGAGTACTCCGGCGATGGATACGGCGAGGCGATATGTCGGGCTGCCAAGAACCCCGACGCCAATCCGACGCTGAAGCTCACCACGAATCTGCGGCTGGGACTGGAAGGCCGGGAAGCGCGCGCCCGCACCCGGCTCACCGAGGGCGATAACGTGTTCGTCGCGCTGAGCTGGTCCAAACACCCTGTGCCGCAGACATATGCGGAGGCGGCCGACAAGATGTGGAAGACCGCCGAGGCCTGGCGGCAATGGATCAACATCGGCGAATTCCCCGACCATCCGTGGCGCTCGTACCTACAGAGCAGCGCTTTGGTGCTCAAGGGACTGGCCTATTCACCCACCGGAGCGCTGCTGGCGGCCTCGACCACTTCGCTGCCGGAAACTCCTGGGGGAGTGCGTAACTGGGATTACCGCTACTCCTGGGTGCGGGACTCGACCTTCGCACTGTGGGGCCTGTACACCCTCGGCCTGGATCGTGAGGCGGACGATTTCTTCTCGTTCATCGCCGACGCGTCCGGTGCGAACAACGGCGAGAAACATCCCTTGCAGGTCATGTATGGCGTGGGCGGCGAACGCACGCTCACCGAGGGTGAGCTGCCGCATATGTCCGGGTACGACGGCGCCCGGCCGGTCCGGATAGGCAATGGCGCATTCGACCAGATTCAGCACGATATCTGGGGAACCATGCTCGATTCGGTGTACGTGCACGCCAAGTCGCGCGAGCAGATTCCCGCGACGTTGTGGCCGATTCTGAAGAACCAGGCCGAAGAGGCGGCACGGCACTGGCGTGAACCCGACCGTGGCATCTGGGAGGTGCGTGGCGAGCCGCAACATTTCACCTCATCCAAGATCATGTGTTGGGTCGCGATGGACCGAGGTGCCAAACTCGCCGAGATGCACGGTGAGAAGAGCTATGCCCAGCAGTGGCGTGCCGTCGCCGATGAGATCAAGGAAGACATCCTTGAGCACGGCGTCGATGAACGGGGTGTGTTGGTACAGCGTTATGGCTCAACAGCTTTGGATGCCTCGCTGCTGCTCGCGGTGCTGAACCGTTTTCTGCCGTCCGACGATCCGCGGATCCGGGCGACGGTGCTGGCGATCGCCGATGAGCTGACCCATGACGGCCTGGTGCTGCGCTATCGGGTGGAGGAAACCGATGACGGGCTCTCGGGTGAGGAGGGCACCTTCACCATTTGCTCGTTCTGGTTGGTCTCGGCCCTGGTCGAGATCGGGGAGGTGCGCCGCGCGCGGCACCTTTGTGAGCGACTGCTTTCCTTCGCAAGTCCACTACAGCTCTACGCCGAGGAGATCGACCCGGCCACCGGGCGTCACCTGGGCAACTTCCCGCAAGCGTTCACCCATCTGGCGTTGATCAATGCAGTCGTCCACGTCATCCGGGCCGAAGAGGAGGCAGACGTGAGCGGAACATTCCAACCCGCCAACGCGCCGACATGACGGTCCGGAGCGGTGCCGCCGCCGTCGCGGTGGTGATGTGTGTGATCGTGGGCGGCTGCGGCCGCACCGACGATCAGGCGCAGCATACGACCGCGGCGTCCGGTTCCTCTTCGGGGGCAACGCCGCCGGGTTCGTCGACAAACTCCGCCCCGGCCGGGCCGGCACCGGGTACCGCGCCGCCTGCCTTCGGGTACACCCCCGAATTGGTGGCGGCGAAGGGGGCGGACGGGACGGTCACCTATGACGTGCATCTGCCTCAACTGTCCGGCGGCGTGGATGCCGTACGCGATCGGTTCAACGACGGCACCCGCGCCGCGTTGCGGGATCTGATCGAGAACCTGCCCGGACCGAGCAGGGACCTGACGGTGTCCATCAACGACGGGGACGTGGGGCCCGGCCCCGAGACCACGCGCGTCGCCCTCATCGGGCCGCATGTGGTGGCAGGCATCCAGGTATACCTCTGGTACGCGGGCGGTGCCGCTCATCCCAATGTGTCGGTTTCGACGACGGTGGTCAACGGCGATACCGCGCAACCCATCACCTATGACGATCTGTTCCCCAACCAATACGCGGCGATGGCACGGTTACGGGAGGTGTTGCCCGGTCTGGATCCGACCGGGCGGGTGCGCCCGGACAGCATCAATGTGCGACTCGAGCAATGGCTACCCGCACCGACCGGCCTGCGGTTCTATGTTCCGGTCTCACATGCCGCCGGCGATTTTGTTCCGATCACCGTGCCATGGGAGAAGATTACTGATCTGGTCGATCCCACGGTCGTGCCGGTGCTGCGTCAGTAATGGGGGTAATCGCTTGTGAAGATCGGTCTCGTCTCGGCGCTTTTAGTGACGTGTGAGCTTGTCGCCGGGTGTCTGGAGCCGCCGCCGCAACCCGCTCAGCCCTCGGTCACCCCGCCCTCCGCCAGTCCGATGCCATCGAAACCGGCGGTGGCGCTTACCCCTGCCCAGGCGCCACCCACCGCGACACCGGCATTCGGGTTCAGCCCCATGCTGGATCAGGTGAGCGGCAAGCAGGGGAAGGTCGAGTACAAGGTCAAACTGCCCCAGGTCACCGGCGATAAGGCCGCGGCCCGCGACCGATTCAACGAGGGCATGCGCACCGCGCTGGACGATACGGTGCGCGGGTTGGACGATGCCAAGCTCACCAAGCCGGCAACGATTGGGGACGGGCAGCTGCAGGCGCAGGAGTCGAGTCGGGTCTCATTCATCGGCCCCCATGTGTTGACGGGGGTGGCGGTGTTCCTGACGAATAGTGGTGGCCCGTACCCGAGTCATCGGGTGGCAACCATCACCATCAATACCGATACGGCACAACCGATCATGTTCGGAGAGGTATTTGCCGATCAGGAGGCCGCCCGGGAACGGCTGCGCGCACTGGCCCTGGAACTCGGCGCCCCGGATCGCATCAAGGCGGCCGGGGACATGAAATCGGAGCAGTTCCTGCACTGGGTTCCGGTTCCCAAGGGATTGACGTTCTATATCTCCGTTCCGCACGCCGCCGGAGACTATGTGCCGGTCACGGTGCCGTGGGCGAAGATTCGTGATCAGGTGGTCCCCGCCATGGTGCCCGTCCTCAGTCAATAGGGGAGCGGCGGGCGAAATCGGGTGCGTGCTCGGGCAGTGGCCCGATCGCCACGCCGTAGGCGGGAACAGCTTGTAGCCATGGATATTTGGTGGCGATGGACAAGACCGACGCGATCTTGGCGTTCGAGGCGGCCGTGGTGGACGAGTCCACCGCGGAGAACACCCGCCGGTGCACGGCCCGCTGTATGCGCTGGATGAGGGCGGTCGGTACCCACCGGCGCAGCTGAACCTTGCGGAGGTCGGCTGTTGTCAATGTGCCTGTGCGTAGCGGCTCGGCCAGGATGCGCGCGGTGGCGACCGCGTCGGCGATCGCTAAATTGATGCCGACTCCGCCCACCGGGGACATCGCGTGCGCGGCATCGCCGATGAACAGCAAGCCGTCGCGGTACCACTTGCGTAGCCTATTAAGTTGTATATCAAGCAGTTTCACGTCGTCCCAACTGGCGATGGCGTTCGTGCGGGCGGCCAGCCATGGCGCCATTTCGGCGACCCGGTCGCGCAGCACCTGTACATCGCCGCTGCGCATCTGCGAGTCGGTGCCCTTGCCGATGAGGTACCCGCATTGGAAGTAGTCTCCGCGGTCCAGTAGCACCATGAACCGGTTGGCACCGACCCGCGCGCGCGGTCCCTGCGGATCATCGGGATGCTTGGGGAGGCGGAACCACCAAATGTCGATCGGCACGCCGAACTGCCGTGGACGCATCCCGGCCGCGGCGCGCAGCGCCGAGCCGCGGCCGTCGCAGGCGACGGTGAGATCGGCCTTGAGCGCGCCGGTTTCGCCTGAGGCGGTGCGGTATTCGATTCCGGTGATGCGGTCGCCCGAGCGCAGTAGGCCGGTGACCTCTGTGCTGCGCCGCAGACGGAAAGTGGGCTCGGTTTCCGCGGCAGTGGCCAGCATTTCCAGGAAGTCCCATTGCGGCGCCATCGCGATGTGTTTGTGCGGTCCGGGCAGCCGGTTCAGATCGCCCAACCGGAATGTCTGTTCGCCCAGGTCCACCGTGACCTGCTCCACCAGATTGTGCGGCATGGCCGCGAACCTGGGACCCAGCCCCAACTCGTCGATCAGGTTCAGCGTGCTGGCGTGCACCGTGTCACCGCGGAAGTCTCGCAGGAAGTCGGGGTGCTTCTCTAGCACGGTGACGTCGATACCGGCACGCGCCAACAGCAACGCCAGCATCATTCCGGCGGGCCCGCCACCGGCGATGGCACATGTGGTGCCCTGTGGCAGTTCAGGTTTGATCATGGGTCCTCCTCCACGCCACGATAAGGACACCGATCAGCGCGAACAGCGGAATCAACGAGATCGTCCAACTCAGCGCCAGGGGTGGCCCCGGCTGGGACAGCACGTTGAGGTCGAGCGTGCCCTTTCCCGGCCCGCGCGGTCCGTCGATATCGAAGATGAACTGGAAGCGACCCTCCTCCTGCAACGCCCTGATGTCCAGACCCCAGACCTCGCGTTTGCGTGGATGGCGGGCCAGCGGCTCGGGGAGATGCGTGTGTCCGTCGGGAGAAACGATGGTGAGAGTGCCGGACTTGCCGGTGATGCCGTCGGCGGGAATGAAGGTGAAGTCCAGGGATTGCATGGCGCGCAGCGGCCACGTCGAGAAGCCGATGGTCAGCGCGTAGGGGCCGGCGGCGACATGTTCGGTGTGCACCACGTTGACGGGTGCGTAGGCGTTGGCAGGCGCGCTTACCCCAACGGACAGGGCGAGAACGGTGAGGAGCGCCATCAGGATTCGGACGTGCCTCATGCGGTGGTCCCGGCGGGATCGATAGTGTTTCCGGGTACCCGCAACATGAGGCCGATGCGCTGGGCCAGGAACCCCGCGAGCGCGCCCAGCGCCAGGCCGATGACGCCGACGGTGAGGTAGCTGCTCAGCGTTTCGGTACCTTGCCGGTACACCAGAGCTCCCTGCAGCAGGTACCCCAGACCGGCCAGGGAGCCGAGGATGGCACCGATGACGGTCATCGATCGACGCTGCCATGCCCGCTCCTTGGCCAGCTGCAGTAGCCCCGCCGCGACGGCCGCGAAGACCACCAGAAACATCGGCATCATCGCCGGTATCGCAGGAGCCCCACCCCAGAGGTCGTCGCGCAGCGGTAGTCCCACCGCGGCGGCGTATTCGCGTGCGGCCCAGGGAGAGAACCACCAGAAGACGGCCTGCAGAGCACCCATGATCACCGCGACACCAAACGGCGCGACAGGCGACCGCAGCACCCCGGCCACGATCAGCAGGACGAGCGGAACAATGAACGCCGATCCCAGTGAGATCGGGTTGAAGTCGAATTTGAAGAGATACAACGCGCTGAACGGTACCGCCGTCATCGCTGCCACCAAGGAGGATTGCGCCATCAAACCGGCAGTTCCCCAGCGGAACCGCCGTGCGGCGGCAAAGGTCACGATGCTGCCCAGATCGGTCACGGTGCCGGAGACGAACAGTGCGAAGTGTGGCGGCGAGGCCAGCACCGCATCGAACCCGTATACGGTGTGCCACCACAGATCTAGGAGCCCGTACAACAGGAACGACGCGGCCCCACAACCGGAGAGTAGGAAGCCCAGGGGAGCGGTGAACCTGCCACCGAACACGCGGATCGGTACACCGCCCACCCAGCGCGGTACCTGCTCGCCCGCGCGCTGGGCGCCGGTGACCATCAAAACCATGGTGAGGCTGACGATTCCGCTGATGGCGCTGCCCGAGTAGAGAAACAGGTGCGGCAGGGTGAAGAATGTGTCGGGACCTACGTCGCTGTGCCACTGCACATCCCACGTGGTTCCGGTTGCGCCCACCAGGCTGCCCAACAGCACCCCGTACGCTCCCAACGGGGCGTATCTCTCCATGATGGCACTGGTGATTCTGGACGTCTGTTGGGTGCCGCTGCTCGCGGTGCTGGCTCCGGCGCTCATCTCAACCTCCACTCACCCATAGTGGCATCGTCACACGTTCGTCGGGATCACCCGACGGCGGTGTGATGGTCACGACTATGTCCCACGGACCGGCCATCGGCAGCATCACCTGGTCGAATTTCGTACGGCCAGATACCACCTCACGTAGCGGGGGCATGGCGTGGCCCATCAGCGGCATGACCAATTCGACCGTCACCGGTTCGGATCCGGGGAGGTCGTGATCCTCCCTCTCATCGATGGCGAGTTCCAGCGCGGTCGTTCCGACCCGCGGGGAATCCACGGTCACCGTCACGGTGTAGTGCTCGGTGCCGCAGTACAGGGTGACGGCCTTGCGCGGGCTGGGCCAGGCGATCCAGGTCAGTGCCAGCACCGCGGCGACGATAATCGCGAGACCGGCCCATACGCGGCGGGTCATGAGATGTCCAGCCGCACCGGGATGGTCAGCACCCGATAGTCGCGCTGGGCCTGAATCCAGGCGAGGTATCGGCCCGGCTTGGGGAAGGTAAAGGTGAAAGGGACGTCGGGGCCGAAGGCGGCGACCGTCTCATCGGGCGGGCTGTCCCCGTTGAGCGGGGGAACGCCTACCATGGGCGGCATCGGATCATCTTGCGCGGACTGGTGATTGGCGCTGTGCTCCATGCCCGGCATCCCGGTTGCGCCGTGCCCGCCCATGGAATGTGCGTGCGCCCAGATCGCCGAATCCTGCACCGCCGTGCCGAGGTCGGTGGCGGAAGCCATACGTGGAATCGGGCCGGCGACCACCAGATGACCGAGCATGCCCAGCCACGGTTGCAGCACCGGCTCGGATCCGATGGTCGCGGACAGCGTCGTCGGCCGGCCGGCCCGCAGACCGGCCGCGCTGACGTGCACGTGCAGTCCGTTCATCATGCGCATGCCCGGCCCGTCGAAGGGCGCGGGCGTCGCGGGTCTGCCGCCGCGCACCGTGAGCGCGCCCGGCAGACGCACCGTCTGCACGCCGCCACCACGGCGCACGAATTCGGCCGAGACGGCGTAACGGCCCGCTATCGCCGCCGACAGCGGCACCGAATAGCGGCCCGGCGCAACCCGTATCGGATGCAGATGGGACAGCTGCCCGTCGGGGGCCACCACGAGCAGGTGGATCAGCGCGCTGTCGTGGATCACCAGGTCATCGGCGGGCAGCCCGGTGGCGGTGTCGATGAGCGAGAAGTAGATGTCGGTCGCGTGTCCCGGGTCCAGTTCGGGTTGTTCGGCCACGAGCATCGCCGACGGCCGTGAGTAGTCGGTGACTGCGGGACGGTCGAGCCGGTACGGATTGGCGGCATTGTCGACGGTCGGGTCGCGTTGCGGGCCAGGCTCCGGCGGCGGTGGCGCCGACGTGGACAGCACGGCGCCGGTGATGGCCACCGCGAGAGCCGCCACCGTGGCCGTGACGGGCAGCGCGATCCACACTCCGCGACGCACCCGGGTGGCCACCACCAGCGAGATCACCAACAGCAGCCCGGTCGTGGCCAGGCCCACATAGGCCACCCGCTCCGGCGGCGACATCGCCTGCCCCGTGAGAACCAGGGGGATCCTGGAGATGTGCACACCATCGCTGATGGTGAGGTCGGCCGGGCCGGGGCGGTCAACGTCGAGCGTCGTGCTGTACGGCCCCGGTTTGTCACCGAGGACAACCATTTCTGTCGATGTCGGCACGCCCGGTGCGGGTTCGTGTTCGTCGGTATCGGCACCGGTGGGCACGAGCTGTACGCGGAGCGGGCCCGCGGGGGCGCCCTGATGGGTGATGACGTCGACATATAGCGGGCCGGGGATGCTGGTGACCCGACGGGCGACGACGGTGAGCTCTCGCTCGCCGAGACTTTGCGCGACCTGCACGTCGGCGCCGGCGCTCGCGGAGTCGGCCAGCGCGACCGGGGTACCGCTGAACAGTGTGAATAGTGCAAGCACCAGGAACAGGCATTTCGTGTGCAACCCGGTCATCGGAGTCCAGTCTGCCCTGCGCCGACAGGGGCGCGACGCGGTCCGCCTAAACTGGCCGCGTGAACAGCGACAGCGTGATCGGCATCCTGAGTTGGTGGGACGGTGTCGAGCTGTGGCTGAGTGGACGCGGCTTCATCCTGCAAACGATCATCGTGATGCCGGTTGTTCTGGCGTTGGCATATGTGATGGCCGTGACCGGTGACAAGATCCTATTCTTGCTGCTCAGCATGGTTAATCGGCTGGGCCGGTTCTCCCCGGCGGCCCGCCGTCATCCCGTGGAGAATCCGGTAGCCGTCGCCGCCCCGGCGGACCTCTCATGAGTGGTATGCCGCAGTCGCGCGTGACGTTGGCGCTGGTTGCGCTGGCGGTGCTGGTGATAGTCGCCTGGCTGTTGAGCCGGTAGCGACCAACCGTTGAGGTAATAGCGTCTCTACCTGGTGCTTCGTCTGTTAAGACGGCATCAAAAAGCTCTGCTAGGCTTCCCGCCATGCTTTCCGGATACCAGCCGCGCCATGAGTTGGCGCTCATTGCTGTGGGTCCGGTTGCCGACGTCGCCTGTTGTCGCTGACGGTTTTCGCCCGTCCGCGCGTGCCGCCTCGGCCCAGGTCCATCCGACCCTCTCGCTGAGCTGACGTCCGCACTCCGTGGCCGGGCCCGAGATTCCTTTTGGTTCTCCTTCTCATCCCAGCCACGGAAAGGGTTGTCTTGATCCCCAGTAGATCGTCAGCGCGCGGTTCCCATCGCTCGTCGCCCAAGGGACTCATCGCCGGCGCGCTCGTCGTCGCCGCCGCCTTGACCGCCGCATGCCAGGGCGGGCCGAGCGATGTTCCCGGCGGGGGTCGAGGCGGAGATGCCGACACCACGCTCACCCTGGTGGCCTATGCGGTTCCCGAGCCGGGCTTCCGCGAGATCATTCCGGCCTTCAACGCCACCGAGGCCGGTAAGGGCATCCAGATCACCCAGTCCTACGGTGCCTCCGGGGACCAGTCTCGTGGGGTCGAGGGCGGCAAGCCCGCCGACATCGTGAACTTCTCGGTGGAGCCGGACATCACCCGGCTGGTCAAGGCCAAGAAGGTTTCCGCGGACTGGGATAAGGACGCATTCGGCGGTATCCCGTTTGGGTCGGTGGTGACTTTGGTTGTGCGCAAGGGCAATCCGAAGCACGTCAAGGACTGGGACGATCTGCTGCAGCCCGGCCTCGAGGTCATCAGCCCCAGCCCGCTGAGTTCCGGTTCGGCCAAGTGGAACCTGCTGGCTCCGTATGCCGCGAAGAGCGAAGGCGGCAAGAACCCGCAAGCCGGACTGGATTTCGTCTCCAAGCTGGTGCGTGAGCATGTCAAGATGCGACCGGGTTCGGGACGTGAAGCGACCGAGGTCTTTGTGCAGGGCAGCGGTGATGTCCTGATCAGCTACGAGAACGAGGCCATCTTCACCGAGAGCCTCGGCAAGCCGATCGAGCATGTCAATGTGCCGATCACCTTCAAGATCGAGAACCCGGTGGCGGTGGTGTCCGAGAGCTTGCATGTCAAGAAGGCCACCGAGTTCAAGAATTTCCTGTACACCCCCGAGGCGCAGCGTATCTGGGCCAAGACGGGCTTCCGGCCCGTGGACCCCGGGGTGGCCGCGGAATTCGCATCCTCCTTCCCGGTGCCGTCGAAGTTGTGGACCATCAAGGATTTGGGCGGATGGAAGAGCGTCGACAAGGAATTGTTCGACAAAAACGACGGATCCATCACCAAGATCTACAAAGAGGCGACCGGATGAGTACCGTGATCGAAAATCCCACCTCACAGGACAATCCGGAGGACAAGGTGCCACCGACGGGAGAGTCCGGCACGGCCGTGGGCCGTTCGCGTAAGCGCTTCAGCGATGACCCGTTGCGCATCGGTGTGGCCAGCATCTGGTTGTCGGTGATCGTGCTGCTGCCGTTGGCGGCCATTGTGTGGCAGTCCGCCGAGGGTGGGTGGGGCGCGTTCGTCAGCGCCGTCACCTCCAACTCGGCACTGGCCTCGTTCAAGGTGACACTGCTGATCTCCATCGCGGTGGCAGTGCTCAATGGTCTGTTCGGGCTGTTGGTGGCCTGGGTGCTGGTCCGGGACAATTTCCCGGGCAAGCGGATTGTGGACACGTTGATCGATCTGCCGTTCGCCCTGCCCACGATCGTGGCCAGTATCGTGCTGCTTGCCCTGTACGGTCCGAGCAGCCCGATCAATGTGCACTTGCAGCACACCAAGTGGGGCGTCGGGATAGCTCTGCTGTTCGTGACGCTGCCGTTTGTGGTGCGGGCCGTGCAGCCGGTGCTGCTTGAGCTCGAACGAGAGGTGGAAGAGGCCGCGGCCTCGCTGGGTGCCAGCAACCCGGTGATCTTCAGCAAGGTGATCCTGCCTGCGTTGCTGCCCTCACTGCTGTCCGGTGTCGGGCTCGCATTCTCCAGGGCCATCGGTGAATTCGGTTCCGTGGTGCTGATCGGTGGCGCGGTGCCGGGGGAGACCGAGGTGTCCTCGCAGTGGATCCGGACCCTCATCGAGAACGACGACCGGACCGGCGCGGCCGCCATCTCCATTGTGTTGCTCGCCATTTCGTTTGTGGTGTTGTTCATCCTGCGCGGCCTGGGTTCACGCGCGGCCAAGCGAGAGGAACTTGATCGATGACGCTCTCTCCCGCGGTCAAGTACGCGCTGCGCATACTGGCGCTGCTCTACGTCGCCGTGCTGCTGATCGTGCCCCTGGGACTCATCCTGTGGCGTGCCTTCGCGCCGGGCCTGGTCCAGTTCTGGGAGTACATCTCCACCCCGGCTGCGATTTCCGCGTTCAACCTCTCCCTGCTGGTGGTCGCGATTGTGGTGCCGCTCAACGTGATCTTCGGGGTGCCGACGGCGTTGGTGCTGGCCCGCAACAAGTTCCGTGGCAAGGGCGTTCTTCAGGCCATCATCGACCTGCCATTCGCGGTGTCGCCGGTCATCGTAGGTGTGGCCCTGATCGTGCTGTGGGGCTCGGCGGGCCTGCTGGGATTCGTGGAGAACGACTGGAAGTTCAAGATCATCTTCGGACTGCCGGGCATCGTGCTGGCGAGCATCTTCGTCACGCTGCCGTTCGTGATCCGTGAGGTCGAGCCGGTGTTGCATGAGATCGGCGACGATCAAGAACAGGCAGCCGCGACGCTGGGTGCCAATCCGTGGCAGACGTTCTGGCGCATCACCCTGCCGTCCATTCGGTGGGGTCTCACCTACGGCATCGTGCTGACCGTCGCCCGCACCCTGGGTGAGTACGGTGCGGTGATCATGGTGTCCTCCGGCCTGCCGGGTAAGTCGCAAACGTTGACGCTATTGGTTTCCGATCGTCACCTGCGAGGTGACGAATACGGGGCGTACGCGCTGTCTGTCGTGCTGATGGCGGTGGCTCTCATCGTCCTCGTCGTGCAGGTGGTTCTCGATCGCAACCGTGCCAAGACCTCGAAATAGCCTGAGCTACCAAGGAGCTTCCTCATGACCGCTGAAAACACCATCACCGTTCGCGGTGCCAACAAGCATTACGGCGACTTCGCCGCCCTGGACAATATCGACTTCGATGTGCCGAGCGGATCGTTGACGGCGCTACTGGGCCCATCGGGATCAGGCAAGTCGACCCTGCTGCGGTCTATCGCCGGGCTCGACAATCCGGACAGCGGCACCATCACCATCAACGGCCGGGATGTCACCGGTGTCCCGCCGCAGCGTCGCGACATAGGTTTCGTGTTCCAGCATTACGCCGCGTTCAAGCACCTGACCGTGTGGGAGAACGTCGCGTTCGGGCTGAAGATTCGTAAGAAGCCCAAGGCGGAGATCAAGAAGAAGGTCGACGATCTGCTGGAGGTGGTGGGGCTCAGCGGTTTCCACACCCGCTACCCGGCTCAGCTGTCGGGTGGGCAGCGCCAGCGCATGGCGCTCGCGCGTGCGCTGGCGGTTGATCCGCAGGTGCTGCTGTTGGACGAGCCGTTCGGTGCGCTGGACGCCAAGGTGCGTGAGGACCTGCGGGCGTGGCTGCGCCGGCTGCATGACGAGGTGCACGTGACCACCGTGCTGGTGACGCACGACCAGGCCGAGGCGCTGGATGTCGCCGACCGCATCGCGGTGCTGAACAAGGGGCGGATCGAGCAGGTGGGTTCGCCGGAGGATTTGTACGACCGTCCCGCCAATAGCTTCGTGATGTCGTTCCTGGGCCCGGTGGCCAAGCTCAACGGAATCCTGGTTCGCCCACACGATATTCGCGTGGGACGCAACGCGGATCTGGCGCGGGCGGCGGCCGAGGGCACGGGAGAGACCACCGGAGTCACGAAGGCGACCGTCGACCGGGTGGTGTACCTCGGCTTCGAGGTGCGTGTCGAGCTGACCAGCGCGGCGACCGGTGAGCAGTTCACGGCGCAGATCACCCGCGGCGACGCCGAAGCGCTGGGGTTGCGCGAGGGCGATCCGGTGTATGTGCGGGTGACGCGGGTGCCCGATGTCGGTGAGTTGGCCGAGGTCGCGTCTTAGTCCTCCACGCCCGGGAAGTGCACCGGCACGTGCCCGGCTATGAGCGACACATGTCGACCTGTCGGTGGTGGATGCCATCGTGCGTACATGACGGCGAGGGCACGGGTACGCGGTATTGAGCTGCGATATCTGCTGACGTTGTATGTGTACCGGTTCGGCGTAACGACGGTGGCCGAGCTGGTGCAGATGTTGGACCGCAAGGGGTTCGACACCGATGGGCGTGCCTCAAAGGCGGTGTCCGATGCGTTGCGCTGGGAGGTTCGCCGA
This sequence comes from Mycobacteroides abscessus ATCC 19977, assembly GCF_000069185.1. Lineage (NCBI taxonomy): Bacteria > Bacillati > Actinomycetota > Actinomycetes > Mycobacteriales > Mycobacteriaceae > Mycobacteroides > Mycobacteroides abscessus. Next base: position 1,685,606 of record NC_010397.1, read on the forward strand.
GGTCGGCTTCATCGTATTGACCGGGGACGTTACGGTCCAGGCGAGCGACTGCCACGCGGCACCGAACACCGGATGCTGCGACGGGAGCAGGCGCTGTTGTCGCTCGTAGCTGGGCACATCGACCCATGGTCCTGACGCGGGCGGGATAGAGAAATGGCCCCCGGATTCCGGAGGCCATTTGGTTGTCGAGTTCTAGTGCTCGTCGTAGTGATCGCCGTGCGGTGCGTGGCGATGCCCGTCGTGGATGTAATCCACGTGATCCTCGTGAGCAACTGCTTCGTGGCCGCAGTCCGGGCCGTGGACGTGGTCGGGATGGCTGTGGGTTTCGTGCTCGGTGCTCGTCATGGGTATGACCGTATCGCAAACATGCGCATATAACAATGAATTGACCCGAAAGGCCACCGTGGCCTGGAGGAGGGTTTATTAGTGAGGCGTCGGAACGGGCGCGGCGATGGCCGACGCGTATCGCTGCACCACGACGTCGGCGACCAGCCGGTCGGCGCCGAGCGGAGCCGCCACCGGCATGTCCAGTTGTGCGGCCTCGGCGCGCACCCGGTCCAACAGCAGACCGGGGGAGAGGAACCACGGCGCCACCACGATGTCCGTGGCGCCGCGGGCCCGTAACGACTCCGCCGCTTCGGCGAGGCTTGTCGGGTCCCCTGTGGCGAACACCGTCGTGGAGATGGGCCACTGGGCCGCCAGTGCACGGGTGCGTGTGTTGGCGGTGGAATCGGACGATCCGACCGCGCTGAGAATGACGCCGGGGTGGGCGATGCCAAGCTCGGTCACCCGTCGCCGGGCGAGCGCCAGCAGCCGATTGTCCGCGCCGAGCACGCACGCCTGCATCACCCGTAGCCGGGCGGGTGCCGCGGACAACACCGTCGGCAGATCGATGCGCGCGTGATAGGCGTCGGACAGCAGCAGTGGTACCACCACCGCGTCACCGCTCAGGTCGCCAAGCACGTCAAGAAGATTCGGTTCGGACAGCTCGAGGAAAGCCAGCCGGACGTCCAGATCCGGCCGTAGCGAGCGCACCTGTCGGACCACTCGGCGCGCATTCTGCGCGAACCGCGCATCGCGGCTCCCGTGCGCGACGGCGACGAGCGTCGGATTACGCACGATTCAGTTCGACGGCGCGCAGGGCATTACCGACCAGCCCAGCCGCCAGCGTGTTACCGCTGGACGGATCGATCAGCAAGAAGCTGCCCGCCGTCCGGTCGTCGACGTACTCATCCACGCTGATGGCCTCGGCCAGTCGAATGCTGATCTGTCCGATGTCGTTGAGTTCCAATGACTCCGGTGCAGGATCGGCGGACAAGTTCTGCTCGTCGAAGCGCTCCACCAGCGCACCGATGATCGCGGGAACCGTACGGGTGCCGTGCTTGAGTAGCAGGCGTGCGCCGGCCTTCAACGGTTTGTCGGCCAGCCAGCACACGGTCCCGTCGAGCTCGGAAACCGGATCCGGCACGTCCAGAGATGCGATCAGGTCTCCCCGCGAGGCGTCCACGTCATCGGCGAGAATCAGGGTGATGCTGCGGCCGGCCTCGGCCACCTCAAGCGGCCCATCGGCGGTGTCGATGCCCGCGACCGTGGTGCGCTGCCCGGCGGGGGAGATCACCACCTCATCGCCCACCCGCACGGCACCCGCGGCCACCTGACCGGCATACCCGCGGTAATCGGGGTACTCGGCGGTGCGCGGGCGGATCACGTATTGGACGGGGAACCGCAGACCGATGGTGCCGGACGCTCCGTCGGATTCACCATGCGCCGGAACCGATTCCAGGTGCTCGATGAGGGTGGGCCCGTTGTAGAAGCCGGTGCGCTCGCTGCGGGTGGCGATATTGTCGCCGTGCAGTGCCGAGACCGGGATCTCGACCACGTTCTCGGGCTTCCAGCCCAACGAGCTGGTCAGCTCGTTGAATTCGGCGCTGATGGCCTCGAAGATGCGGGCGCTGTCGGGCACCAGGTCGATCTTGTTGACCGCCAACACCAGCCGCGGCACACCCAAGAGCGCCAGCACCGCCGCGTGCCGGCGGGTCTGCTCGATGACACCCTTGCGGGCGTCAACCAGCAGGATCACCAGTTGCGCGGTCGAGGCGCCGGACACCGTGTTCCGGGTGTACTGCACGTGGCCCGGGGTGTCGGCGAGGATGAACGAGCGCTTGGGTGTCGCGAAGTAGCGGTACGCCACGTCGATGGTGATGCCCTGCTCGCGTTCGGCGCGCAGCCCGTCGACAAGTAGTGACAGGTCGGGAGTGTCGAGTCCACGCGACTCGGAAGCCTTTGTGACGGCATCGAACTGGTCGATGAGCACCGACTTGGTGTCGTACAGCAGCCGGCCCACCAGAGTGGACTTTCCGTCGTCCACACTGCCGGCGGTGGCAATGCGCAGAAGATCGCTCATGATCAGAAATAACCCTCTCGCTTGCGGTCTTCCATCGCCGCCTCGGACACTCGGTCATCGCCACGGGTGGCGCCGCGTTCGGTGATCCGGGAGGAAGCCACCTCGGCCAGCACCGCATGCACATCGGCGGCGTCGGAGAGCACAGCACCGGTGGTCGAACCGTCGCCGACGGTCCGATAGCGCACCGAAAGTGTCTGCAGCTCTTCACCGTCCCGTGGTCCGCCCCACGGGCCGGGGGTCAGCAGCATGCCGTCGCGGTTGAACACCTCGCGCTCATGCGCGTAGTAGAGGCTGGCCAGCTGCACGTTCTCGCGGGCGATGTAACGCCACACGTCCAGCTCGGTCCAGTTACTGATCGGGAACACCCGGACGTGCTCGCCCGGAGCATGCCGGCCGTTGTACAGGCTCCACAGCTCGGGACGCTGCTTCTTCGGATCCCACTGGCCGAAGGCATTGCGCAGGCTGAAGATTCGCTCCTTGGCGCGCGAACGCTCCTCGTCGCGGCGCCCGCCACCCAGCACCGCGTCGAACTTGTTGTCGGTGATGGCCTCGAGCAGCGGAATCGTCTGCAGGGGATTGCGGATTCCGTCCGGGCGCTCGGTCAGACGGCCGTCGGCCAGGTAATCCTCGACGTTCGAGACCACCAGGCGCAGGTTGTGGCGCTCGACGATCTCGTCGCGGAAGGCCAGCACCTCGGGGAGGTTGTGCCCGGTGTCGACGTGCAACAGCGAAAAAGGCAGGGGTGCCGGCCAAAAGGCCTTGAGTGCGATATGCAGCAGCACCGTCGAATCCTTGCCGCCGGAGAACAACAGCACCGGGCGCTCGAACTCGCCGGCCACCTCGCGGATGATGTGGATCGATTCGGATTCCAGGTCGGTGAGTGTCTCTGTCTGGTTCAACACAGCTTCCGTTCCGATTTCAGTCGTCATGAGGCGTGCAACCCGCATTCTGTCTTGGCAAGGCCCTGCCAGCGTCCGCTTCGTGCGTCGCCGCCGAGTACCGGTTTGGCCGTGCACGGGGCGCAGCCGATCGACGGATACCCCTCGTCCACAAGCGGATTCACCAAGGTTCCGTGTTCATCGATGTACTTCTGCATGTCCTCGTCGGTCCACGCCGCGATCGCATTGATCTTGACCAGCCCGAATGCCTCGTCGAAGCTGATCAACGGCGCGTTGGCGCGGGTCGGTGCGTCGACCCGGCGCAGACCGGTTACCCAGGCCGCGTATCCGGCGAGCGACTTGCGCAGTGGCACCACCTTGCGCAACCGGCAGCATTCGCCCGGATCGCTGGCGAACAGGTCCTTGCCCACCAGCTCGTCCTGCTGCGCGACCGTCTGCTCGGGTGCCACGTTCACCACGTGGATGTCGTACACCGACTCCACCGCGTCGCGGGTGCCGATGGTCTCGGCGAAGTGATATCCGGTGTCCAGGAACAGCACATCCACCCCGGGGCGCACCTGTGCGGCGAGGTCGACAAGAACGGCGTCCTGCATGTTGGAGGCGACGACGTAGTTGCCCCCGAAGTTCTCGTCGGTCCACCGCAGCAGCTCCTCGGCGGAAGCGTCCTGCAATTCGGCGGCGCCGCGTTCGGCCAGCGCGCGCAGCGAATCGAGATCCTTGGTGGTTGTCTCCCGGCTCATCGCAAGTCCGCCTCCTCAGCGCGAACCGCCCACTGCGCGAAGCGCTCTCCGTCGGTGCGCTGCGCGACGAAATTGCGCACCACCCGGTCGATGTAATCGCCGAGCTCGGTGCTGGTGACCTTGTGCTGACGCAACTTGCGGCCGAATCCGCTGTCCAGACCCAGGCTTCCGCCCAGATGCACCTGGAAGCCTTCCACGCTGTTCCCGTTTCCGTCGTCGACCATCTGGCCCTTGAATCCGATGTCGGCGGTCTGGGACCGTGCGCACGAGTTGGGGCAGCCATTCATGTTGATGGTGACGGGCGTATCGATCTGGGCGTTCAGATCATCGAGCCGCTTCTCCAGCTCGGGAACCAAACTCTGGGCCCGCACCCGGGTTTCGGTGAAGGACAACTTGCAGTACTCAATGCCGGTGCAGGCCAACAGGTTCTTGCGCCAATGCGAGGGCCGGGACGGCAGCCCCAGCGCGTTGAGTCCGGCCTCGAGCGCAGGCAGCTCGTCATCACTGACGTCCAGAATGATCAGCTTCTGGTGCGGGGTCAGGGCCACCCGGTTGGAGCCCGCCTTCTCGGCCAGGTCGGCGATCGCCGACAGAATGGTGCCGGAGACCCGCCCGGCGATGGCCGAAATGCCGATGGCGTTGAGCCCGTTCTTGAGTCGCTGCACACCGACGTGATCGATCGGGTGCGTGGGGGGAACGGGCGCGGGCCCGTCGATCAGCGGCCGCTTTAGGTACTCGGTCTCGAGAATTTCCCTGAACTTCGCCACGCCCCAGTCCTTGACCAGGAACTTCAGCCGGGCCTTGGAACGCAGGCGGCGGTAGCCGTAGTCGCGGAAGATTCCGACGACGCCCTCCCATACGTCGGGCACCTCGTCCAGGGGCACCCACGCACCGAGGCGCTGGGCCAGCATCGGGTTGGTCGACAGGCCACCGCCCACCCATATGTCCAGACCGGGGCCGTGCTCGGGATGCACCACACCGACGAACGCGACGTCGTTGATCTCGTGCACCACGTCCTGCAGGCCGGAGATCGCCGTCTTGAACTTGCGGGGGAGGTTCGCGTACTCCTTGTTGCCGATGTAGCGGCGGGTGATCTCGTCGATTGCCCACGTCGGGTCGAGCACCTCGTCCAGGGACTCGCCTGCCAGCGGCGACCCGAGGATCACGCGGGGGCAGTCACCGCAGGCCTGGGTCGTGTAGAGGCCGACCTCGTCCAGCCGCCGCCAGATCTCGGGCATGTCCTCCACCCGGATCCAGTGGTACTGCACGTTCTGGCGGTCCGAGATGTCCGCGGTGTCGCGGGCGTACTGAGTGGACAGCTCGCCGATGGTGCGCAGCGCCTGCGTGGTCAGCGCGCCGCCGTCGCAACGCACCCGCAGCATGAAGTGGTCGTCCTCGAGCATGTCGGTGTTGTCGTCACCCGTCCAGGTGCCGTCGTAACCCTGCTTGCGCTGTGTGTACAGACCCCACCACCGGAAGCGGCCACGCAGATCGGCCTTGTCGATGCTGTCGAAACCCTGCTTGGAGTAAATGGTTTCGATGCGCTCGCGCACATTGAGCGGATGGTCGTCCTTCTTGACCTGCTCGTTGGAGTTGAGCGGCTCGAGCTCGCCCAGGGCCCACTGGCCCTCACTGCGTTGCTGCTTGGGGCGAGCGGGCCGGGTCTCGCTGGTTGTCATGGTGCTCCTAACGAAGGCAGGCACAGTCGTGGGCGACACACCGGGGGCTGACCGGAGGCGCAGATCCTCACGACCGTTCGGGTGGCTGGTGGTAGGACGGGGCCAAATACGTCAGTAAGGGAGACAACACGCGCTACAGACACGCTTCAGGTCGATATGCCGCCGCGCGACAAGAGGAACCTGATGTGTGCTCACGGTGCCAATTGTGCCATGTAACGGCAGGACCCCACGCCACCGGGGCGTAATTCCGCTCATTGTGAGCAAAACCTCCATCCGGTCTGGAGGATTCCCGCCACCAACCACACAGATTTTCACTCCCGCCGTCCCTGGCACACACTTGACGGGTGAGGCCCGACGTGACTGCCACTCTGCCGCCCCTGGTGCCGGCGCCCGGGCGTCCGTTCGGGATCTACGTGCATGTGCCGTTCTGCGCCACACGCTGCGGGTATTGCGATTTCAACACCTACACCGCCGACGAGCTGGGCGAGGGAACCTCGCCCGCCGGCTGGCTGGAGGCCTTGCGTGCCGAGCTGGAGTTGGCGGCGCGAACCCTGGCGGGGAATCCGCCGGTAGAGACGGTGTTCGTCGGGGGCGGTACGCCGTCCCTGCTGGGTGGTTCCGGGCTCGCCGAGGTGCTCGATGCGATCGGCGCACATTTCGTGCTGGCACCCGGGGCCGAGGTCACCACGGAGGCCAATCCCGAGTCCACCTCACCGGCTTTCTTCGACACCATCCGCGCGGCCGGGTACACCCGTGTCTCGTTGGGCATGCAGTCCGCGGCCCCGCACGTGCTGGCAACCCTGGATCGCGTGCACGCGCCGGGACGGGCGGTGGCGGCGGCGCGGGAGGCTCGCGCGGCCGGACTGGGGCACGTCAACCTGGACCTCATCTACGGCACCCCCGGTGAGACCGACGACGACCTGCGCCGGTCCATCGCCGCCGTGCTCGAGGCCGGGGTTGATCACGTGTCGGCATATGCGCTGGTGGTCGAGGAGGGCACTGCCCTGGCGCGGCGCGTGCGCCGCGGTGAGCTGCCCAATCCCGACGAGGACGCGCTGGCCGACCGTTACCAGCTGCTGGATGCCGCGCTCACCGAGGCCGGGCTGGACTGGTACGAGGTCTCCAACTGGGCGCGGCCCGGCGGGCAATGCCGTCACAACCTCGGTTACTGGGCGGGTGGTGACTGGTGGGGCGCCGGTCCGGGGGCCCATGGGCACGTCAACGGGGTGCGGTGGTGGAACGTCAAGCACCCCAACACCTATGCCAGACGGCTACTAGGGGAAGGGCAGCTGCCAGTCGGTGGCCACGAGATCCTCAGCCCGGTAGAGCGGCACACCGAGGAGGTGCTGCTGGCGGTCCGGCTCAACACCGGAATCGCGTTGACGGACTTGACTATCGAAGAACGGGGCCGCGTTCCGGCGGTGGTGGATCGCGGGCTGGGCCGGCTCGTGGACGAGCGGCTGGTGCTCACCGATCAGGGACGACTGCTGGCCGACGGCGTGGTCCGCGCGATCCTGGACTAGCCGGCGGTTAGACCACCCGCAGCTGATCCATGTCGAAGACCCTGGCGTGCAACACAACTCGATTGCGTAGCGCGGCCCGCACGGCCCGGTGCAGGCCGTCTTCGAGGTAGATGACGCCCTGCCATTTCACGGCATGCGGGAATAGGTCTCCGTAGAACGTGGAGTCCTCGCTGAGTAGACGGTCCAGGGCGAGCACCGTGGTGGTGGTGACCAGCTCGTCGAGCCGGATCTGCCGGGGCGGGATGCGTGACCAATCCCGGGTGGAGAGTCCGTGTTCTGGATACGGCTTCCCCTCGCGTACACCCTTGAAGATCATCGGTGACGGGCCTCCATAACACCTGAGATTAGCGTGGACGGCTATGGCGGCGGGGCGGAGCGGCCTGGCCCCGTAAAATAAAGGGCAAAATCACGCCCGAGGGAGGTGACCATGGCAAGTGCGGATGACCGGCGTTTCGAGGTGCTGCGCGCCATCGTCGCCGACTACGTCACCACCAAGGAGCCCATCGGCTCCAAGGCCCTGGTCGACAGGCACGGCCTGGGCGTTTCCAGCGCCACCGTCCGCAACGATATGGCCGTGCTGGAGGCCGAGGGTTACATCGCCCAGCCGCACACCAGCTCGGGGCGCGTTCCCACGGAAAAGGGCTACCGCGAATTCGTCAACCGGCTCGAGGACGTCAAGCCTCTCTCGGGCGCCGAGCGCAAGGCCATCCTGAACTTCCTGGAGGGTGGCGTCGACCTCGATGACGTGCTGCGCCGGGCGGTGCGGCTGCTGGCGCAGATGACCCGTCAGGTCGCCGTCGTGCAATATCCGACACTGTCCTCGTCCAGTGTGCGTCATCTGGAAGTGGTGTCGCTGAGCCCGGCCCGGCTACTTCTGGTGGTCATCACCGACACCGGGCGCGTCGATCAGCGCATCGTCGAGCTGGGCGATGTGATCAACGATGAGCAACTTGGCCGCCTACGAGTGTTGCTCGGTGCGGCATTGGACGGCAAGAAGCTGTCCGCGGCCTCGGTGGCCGTGGCCGAGCTCGCCGAGCAGTCCGACGACGATCTGCGTGATCCGATCACCCGGGCGGCCACCGTCCTGGTGGAGACGCTCGTCGAACATCATGAGGAACGACTGCTGCTAGGTGGTACGGCCAACCTGACCCGCAACGCCGCCGACTTCGGTGGGCAGCTGCGCACCGTGCTGGAGGCGCTGGAGGAGCAGGTCGTGGTGCTGCGCTTGCTCGCCGCGCAACAGGAGGCGGGCCGGGTGACCGTGCACATCGGCCACGAAACCGCGGCCGAACAGATGATTGGCACCTCCGTCGTCTCTACCCCGTATGGTGCGGGCGGAGCGGTTTTCGGCGGCATGGGTGTGCTGGGGCCCACACGGATGGACTACCCGGGAACCATCGCGAATGTTGCGGCGGTTGCCATGTATATCGGCGAAGTGCTAGCTAATCGCTAGCAGCATGTGAAGTAGACAGATACCAACGGAGCGAGATCAACACAGTGGCGCGTGATTACTACGGCATCCTCGGGGTGAGCAAGGGTGCCAGCGACAGCGAGCTCAAGCGGGCCTATCGCAAGCTCGCCCGCGAGCTGCACCCCGACATCAACCCCGATGAGCAGGCGCAGGCCCGGTTCAAAGAGGTCAGCATCGCCTACGAGGTGCTGACCGACCCCGAGAAGCGGCGCGTGGTCGACCTCGGAGGCGACCCGCTGGAGAACGGCGGCGGTGGCAACGGGTTCGGCGGCTTCGGTTCGGGCTTCGGCGGCCTGGGCGACGTGTTCGAGGCATTCTTCGGCGGATCGGCGGGCGGATCACGCGGTCCGCGTGGCCGGGTGCAGCCCGGGGCCGACTCCCTGCTACGGATGCGCCTGGACCTGGTGGAATGCGCGACGGGCGTCAGCAAGCAGGTGACCGTCGACACCGCCATCCTGTGCGACGGGTGCGCCGGTAAGGGCACGCACGGAAACTCGGCACCGAGCGCCTGCGAGACCTGCGGCGGCCGTGGCGAGGTGCAGACCGTCCAGCGTTCACTGCTCGGTCAGGTACTGACATCGCGTCCCTGCCCGACCTGCCAGGGTGCCGGTGAGGTCATCACCGACCCCTGCCACAAATGTGGCGGCGACGGCCGCGTGCGGGCGCGCCGGGAGATCACCGTCAAGATCCCGGCCGGTGTCGGCGATGGGATGAGGGTGCGGTTGGCGGCCCAGGGCGAGGTCGGTCCCGGGGGCGGCCCGGCTGGCGACCTGTACGTCGAGGTGCACGAGAAGCCACACGATGTCTTCATTCGCGACGGCGACGACCTGCACTTCACGGTGCGTGTCCCGATGGTCGAGGCGGCGCTGGGCACCAGCGTCTCCGTGGAGGCCATCCTGGACGGCGACACCGTCATCAAGGTCGAGCCGGGCTCGCAGCCCGGGTCGGTGGTGACACTGCGTGGCAAGGGCATGCCCCATTTGCGCACGGGCGTGCGCGGCAACCTGCACGCTCACCTCGACGTCGTGGTGCCGACCCGGCTGGACTCCAAGGAACGCGAGCTGTTGAAGGACTTCAGGGCTCGCAACAAGGAAGGTGCCGAGGTCGTGTGGGCCGAGTCGGCCTCCGGCGGGGTGTTCTCGCGGCTGCGCGAGGCCTTCACGGGGCGGTAGATGGCGGCAGCCACGATCTTCTACGTTCCGCGGGTTCCCTCAGCCGGGGAGCAGGTGCTGCTCGACGGGGATGAGGGCCACCACGCGGCGCGGGTGTTGCGCATGCGAGTCGGCGAGCCTGTGATGGTGTGCGACGGTGCCGGTGAGGTCGGGGACGGCGTCGTTGCGTCCGTTGACCGCACCGGCCTCGCAATCGAGGTGACCGGGCGCTGGAGTGTTGCCGCCGTTAACCCCAAAGTGACTGTGGTGCAGGCACTTCCTAAATCGGATCGCTCCGATCTGGCGGTCGATCTGGCGGTAGAGGCTGGTGCCGATGAAGTGATCCCGTGGCAGGCGCAGCGGTGCGTGTCGCGCTGGGATGCGCACAAGGCAGAAAAGGGCCGGCGCCGCTGGGAAGCCGTCGCCCAGGCAGCATCGCGGCAATCTCGCCGGGCCCACGTGCCATCGGTGCCCGAGCTGCACTCGACGGCGCAGCTGGCTGAGCTGGTGGGTGCCCGCGCGGCGGGCGGAGCCGTCGTGCTGGTGCTGCACGAATCGGCGGAATCGGGTCTCGGCGCCCTGGGAGCGCGGCTCTCGTCGGCGTCGTCGGTGGTGTTGATCGTGGGCCCCGAAGGCGGTGTCGCGGACGAGGAGCTGCGGATTTTGGCGGACGCCGGTGCCGCTCCGGTGCGGTTGGGGCCGACGGTGCTGCGTACCTCCAGTGCCGCCGCCGTCGCACTGGGCGCGCTCGGGGTGCTGACGGATCGCTGGGCCGCCGGCCCGCTGGTGCACCGGTGAGCGCTAATCGCGTGGAGGCCGACGGTTGCCGGCGGTAAACTCAAAGCAACTTCACAACCCAAGAAAGCAGGCGACCTTAACCACGTGACGAGCCGAGAAGAAGGTGCCGCTGTGCCGTCTGTGTCTACTGCGGACGTACGCAGCAGCGTCGAGATTCCGAACGATCTCATCATGGGCCTGTTGGGGTCAGCTGATGAAAACCTGCGAGAGCTTGAGGACGTCCTTCCTGCCGATGTCCACGCCCGCGGTAACACCATCACCTTCACCGGTGTGCCCGCGGAGGTGGCGCTTGCCGAGCGGGTGATTTCGGAGCTGATCGTGATTGCCCGCCGGGGGCAGCAGCTCACGCCGTCGACCGTCCGGCACACGGTGGCGATGCTGACCGGCGATGGGGACGAGTCGCCTGCCGAGGTGCTGAGCCTGGACATCCTGTCCCGGCGCGGCAAGACGATCCGCCCAAAGACGTTGAACCAGAAGCGTTATGTGGACGCGATCGATGCCAACACCATCGTGTTCGGGATCGGCCCGGCCGGCACCGGCAAGACGTACCTGGCAATGGCCAAGGCGGTCAACGCCTTACAGAGCAAGCAGGTCACCCGCATCATCCTCACGCGGCCGGCGGTGGAAGCCGGGGAGCGGCTGGGATTCCTGCCCGGCACGCTGAGCGAGAAGATCGACCCGTATCTGCGCCCGCTGTACGACGCGCTGCACGACATGATGGATCCGGAATTGATTCCCAAGCTGATGGATGCTGGGGTCATTGAGGTCGCCCCGCTGGCCTACATGCGCGGTCGGACCATCAACGACGCGTTCATCATTCTCGACGAGGCGCAGAACACCACCGCCGAGCAGATGAAGATGTTCCTCACCCGGCTTGGCTTCGGTTCCAAGATCGTGGTGACCGGTGATATCACTCAGGTCGACCTGCCCGGAAACGCCCGTTCAGGACTGCGCGCGGCCATGGATATTCTCGGCAACATCGAGGGAATTCACTTCTCGGAGTTGACCAGTGCCGATGTGGTGCGCCACCGGCTGGTATCGGAGATCGTGGATGCCTACGCGCGTTTCGAGGACTCAGATTTGACGGGTAATCGCGCGCAGCGGCGCGCGTCGGGAAATCGGAGCCGGCACCGATGAGCATTGAGGTAGTCAACGAGTCGGGTATCGACGTTGCCGAGGGCGAGTTGGTCAGCGTCGCACGGTTCGCCATCGCGGCCATGGACGTGCATCCGGCGGCCGAGCTGTCGATGATGCTCGTCGACCTGGCGGCGATGGCCGACCTGCACATGCGGTGGATGGATCTGCCCGGTCCCACCGATGTGATGTCGTTCCCGATGGACGAGTTGGAGCCCGGCGGGCGTCCCGACGCGCCCGAGCCGGGGCCGTCGATGCTCGGCGACATCGTGCTGTGCCCGCAGTTCGCGGCCGAACAGGCCGAGGCGGCCGGGCATTCGCTGGCGCATGAGCTGGCACTGCTGACGGTGCACGGTGTGCTGCATCTACTCGGTTACGACCACGCCGAGCCCGAGGAAGAGCGCGAGATGTTCGCGCTGCAGAACCAGCTGCTGCAGGACTGGTACGAGCAGCAGGCGCAGCTGTACCGAGATAGCCGTCTGCTCGACAAATCGCGCAACTTCGACGAGTGATGAGCGTCTTGCGCGAAGAACGTTGGTTTTGAGTATGAGCAGCATCGGGCTGCTGCTGGCGGCGATTGCGCTGGTTGGTCTGGGGGGTGCCTTCGCGGCCATCGATGCGGCCATCAACACGGTCTCTCGGGCACGCGTCGATGAGCTGGTTCGTGAGGAAAGGCCAGGAGCGGTACGGCTTTCCGCGGTCATCCGGGAGCGCCCGCGCTATGTGAACCTGGTCGTACTGCTGCGCACCACCTGCGAGATCTTGTCGACGGTGTTTCTCGTCGGGTACCTGACCGCGCGGATCAGCCTGGGTGCCGCGCTCACGATTTCGGCGATCGTCATGGTGGTGACGAGTTTCGTGGCGATCGGGGTGGGGCCGCGCACACTGGGACGCCAGCACGCGTATTCGATCGCGCTGGGCGCCGCCGTTCCGCTGCAGGTGATTTCGGTGCTGCTCGGCCCCATCTCGCGGCTGTTGATTCTGCTCGGCAACGCGGTGACACCCGGACGGGGATTTCGCAACGGTCCATTTGCCTCCGAGATCGAGCTGCGTGAGGTCGTGGACATGGCGCAGCAGCGCGGTGTGGTGGCCGACGAGGAGCGCCGGATGATCCAGTCGGTGTTCGAGCTCGGCGACACTCCGGCGCGTGAGGTGATGGTGCCGCGCACCGAGATGGTGTGGATCGAAAGTGATAAAACAGCCGGCCAAGCCACGTCACTCGCGGTGCGCAGCGGGCACTCTCGCATCCCGGTGGTGGGGGAGAACGTCGACGATGTGGTCGGCGTCGTCTTCCTCAAAGACCTTGTGCAGCAGACGTACTACTCGGTGAACGGTGGACGGGACGTCACCGTGGCGCAGGTGATGCGACCGGCGGTGTTCGTCCCGGACTCCAAGCCGCTGGACGAACTGCTGCGTGAGATGCAGCAGCATCGCAAGCACATGGCGCTGCTGGTGGACGAGTACGGCGCGATCGCTGGACTGGTGACCATCGAGGACGTGCTCGAGGAGATCGTCGGAGAGATCGCCGACGAGTACGACCACGACGAGGTTGCCCCGGTGGAGGAGCTGGGCGACAAGATGTTCCGGGTCTCTGCCAGGTTGCCGATCGAGGACCTGGGCGAGCTGTACGGCATCGAATTCGACGAGGATCTGGACGTGGAGACCGTCGGTGGCCTGCTGGCGCTGGACCTGGGGCGAGTGCCGCTGCCGGGAGCCAAGGTCGCCTCGCATGGACTTTTGTTGCAGGCTGAGGGTGGCCCGGACGCGCGTGGCCGGGTGCGCATCGGCACCATCCTGGTGCAGCCCGACCCCGATGCGGAAAGCGACGAGAAAGCGGAGGAACGAGATGAGTGAGTCAGGCGCGAGTCTGGACGCCGAAGATAACAAGCTCGTCGTGCTGGCCCGTGGGGCGATGGGGCGCGCCGAGGCGAAGTCGGGCGCGGCAGTGCGCGACGGTGACGGGCGCACGTATGCCGGTGCTCCGGTGTCGCTTTCGCAGCTGTCCTTGACGGCATTGCAGGCCGCGGTGGCGGCTGCGGTGTCCAGCGGCGCGTCCGTGATCGAGGCGGCCGTGCTGGTCGGTGGTTCACATGAAGACCCGGGTATCGCGGCGGTACGGGAACTGTCGCCGTCGGCGACGGTCATCGTGACCGACCGCACCGGTGTGCCCGCGGGGCAATTGTGAGCTCGCCGGAATTCCGTTCCGGTTTCGTCTGTTTCGTCGGGAGGCCGAACACCGGCAAGTCGACGCTGACCAACGCGCTGGTCGGGCAGAAGGTGGCCATCACGTCGAACCGGCCGCAGACGACCCGCCACACCATTCGCGGCATCGTGCACCGCGAGAACTTCCAGATCGTGCTCGTCGACACCCCGGGGCTGCACCGGCCGCGCACGCTGCTCGGTCAACGGCTCAACGACCTTGTGCGCGATACGTATTCCGAGGTCGACGTGATCGGGTTGTGTATCCCGGCCGACGAGGGTATCGGGCCGGGGGACAAGTGGATCTACGAACAGATCAAGCTCGTCGCGCCGCGCACCACGCTGATCGCGATCGTCACCAAGATCGACAAGGTGAGCAAGGAGCGGGTGGCCGAGCAGCTGCTGTCGGTGTCACAGCTTGTCGGTAAGGAGGTGGACATCGTCCCGGTATCGGCGGTGTCGGGAGCCCAAGTCGAGGTGCTGACAGAGGTTTTGGCGTCCAAGCTGCAGCCTGGTCCGGCGTTCTATCCCGATGGTGAATTGACCGATGAGCCCGAAGAGGTGCTCATGGCCGAGCTCATTCGTGAGGCCGCGCTCGAGGGCGTGCGGGACGAGCTGCCGCACTCGCTGGCGGTGGTGATCGACGAGTGCAGCGAGCGCGAGGGGCGTCCCGAGGGCTCGGAGCTGATTGATGTGCACGCGATTCTCTACGTCGAGCGGGACAGTCAAAAGGGCATCGTCATCGGCAAGGGCGGCGCCCGGCTACGCGAGGTGGGGACCAACGCGCGTACGCAGATCGAAAAGCTGCTCGGCACAAAGGTGTTCCTGGATCTGCGGGTCAAGGTCGCCAAGAATTGGCAGCGCGACCCCAAGCAGCTCGGCAAGCTGGGGTTCTGAGCGACCCGCAGCCCTCCCCGCCGACACGCCGTGTTATGCGTTGGCTACTCGCGAAATACATCAGAAACCGTAGTTTCGGTGACTTGTCGGTACGCCGTGCAAGGGTCCTGCTATGGGTGGGCTCATTGTGGCGAGCGAGGCGTTGGCCTCGGGCGATGTCACTCGACAAGAATTGCGCAAGTACTATGTGAAGGTCTTCCACAACGTGCATCTGCGGCGGGGTGTCGAACTGACGGCTGCGTTGCGCGCCGAGGCTGCGTTTCTGTGGTCCGGGCGTAAGGCTGTTGTATCGGGGGTATCTGCAGCGGCGTTGCACGGTAATCAGTGGATCTCGGCCGAGCGGCCCGCGGAGCTTGTCCGCGTACGACACGATTCGCCGCCGGGAATCATCAGCCACCACGACAGGTTGCTGCCCTGCGAACAGATGACGGTGCGAGGAATCCCGGTGACGACGCCGGCACGTACGGTATTCGACGTCGGCCGACGTGTGCGGTTGAACCGAGCAGTCGAGCTGACGGATGTTCTGCTCGGGTTGTGTACTGCGGATTCGGTGATGCGCATCGCTGAGCAGCATCGTGGGGCGCGGGGCCTGAGACAGTTGGACAGGGTGCTGGCGCGTGCGGATGCAGGTGCAGAGTCCGTGCAGGAGACACGCTTGAGGCTGTGCCTGGTGGATGGGGGATTACCCGAACCGGAGACTCAGATCGAACTGTGTGGGCCTGATGGACGAATGATTCGCCTGGACATGGGCTGGCGGGAGCAGCAGGTTGCCGCGGAGTTCGACGGCGCACAACACTGGGGAGATTCCATACAGCACCGTCGAGACATCGAGCGCCAGGAAGCAATCGCGTCGCTGGGATGGAGGCTGGTTCGGGTGAGCCGTGATCAGCTGTCCCAGCGGCCCGCCGCAGTCATCGAACGTGTGCGGGCGGCCTTGGCTGCGGCACGGCGCGCGGTGTAGCAATCGAAACTACGGTTTCTGATGCATATCTCGAGTGGCCGACGC
This sequence comes from Mycobacteroides abscessus ATCC 19977, assembly GCF_000069185.1. Classification (NCBI taxonomy): domain Bacteria; kingdom Bacillati; phylum Actinomycetota; class Actinomycetes; order Mycobacteriales; family Mycobacteriaceae; genus Mycobacteroides; species Mycobacteroides abscessus. The sequence goes on from NC_010397.1 coordinate 1,701,507, forward strand.
ACAATACGGCGTGTCGGCGCAGAGGCGGCGCAGAGGCGGCGCCGTAGGCGCGCGCCTCTCACCACCAGGGATCGGGGATCTCCGACGCCCAATTGTTGATCGACTCCAGCTGCGCGGCAAGGGAAATCAGCAGCGGCTCGCTGTTCGCCGGGCCCATCAACTGCACACCGATCGGCAGCCCGTCGGCCGTGAAGCCGGCGGGCACATTGATCGACGGCCAGCCCAGCACGTTCCATGGCCACGTCATCGGACACGCGCCGACCTGCCCGCGATCCGTGGCGAGGCTGCCGACATCATCGAAATCGTAAATGCCCGTGGGCGGTTGGGCGGTTGTCGGTGCCAACACCACATTGAAGCTGCCGAAGATCTTGCCCACTCGGGCCTGCAGCCGCGGCTCGGCGGCGCGGGCTCGCCGCAGCGCCCAGCCGGCTAGGCGCCGGCCGGTGCGCATATTCGTCACCGTGCGCGGGTCCCAATGCGCTCCGGCGTCCAGCCGATCGCGCCACGGCAGCAGCCCGGCCGTCGCTCGCGGCAGAAAGTTCAGGCCGAGCCCCACGCCATAGTCCGGGTCGCCCTCGGACACCATGTGCCCCAGTGAACGCAGCTGGTGGGCCACATAGCGGGTGGCGGCCTCGATGGTCGGATGCAGTTGCGCCGGGAAACCCGAGAACGGAACCTTGAGCGATAACGCGACGCGCAGTTGTCCCGGGTCCTCGTGGACGGCGTCGAGCACCCGGACGTGCGGCGGCTTGTGCAAGTCCCCGGGGACGTTTCCCGATGCCGCGTCCAGCAGCAGTGCGGCATCGGCGACCGTGCGGGCCAACGGTCCGTGCACCGTTATCCCGTTGAAGGCCTCGGCAAACGGCCAGGTGGAGATGCGGCCGCGTTGCGGCTTGATACCGATCAGGTGCGTCCAGGCCGCCGGGATCCGGACGCTTCCGGCCCCGTCCGAACCGATGGCGCCGGCGACGAGCCCGGCCGCCACCGCCGCGGCGCTTCCACCTGAGGATCCGCCCGGGGTGTGGCCGCGGCTCCAGGGGTTGCGGGTGTGCCCGAAGCCGGGCCCGCTGGTGAATCCCCACTGGCCCAGCTCGCAGGTGTTGGTCTTGCCGACGATCACCGCGCCCGCCGCGCGCAATCGGCGCACCAGCTCGGCGTCCTCGGACTCCGAGCCGACGGCCCCGGCGGTACCGAATGCGGTGGGAGTGCCCGCCAAGTCGGTGTCGTCCTTGATGGCGATGGGCACTCCGAGCAACGGCAGGCGCTCACCCCTGGCTAATCGCTTGTCGGCCTCGGTGGCTTCGGCCAGGGCCGTCTTGGTGCACACCACCCGGAATGCGTTGAGGGTCGACTGGCTCGACTTGATCGCGTTGAGCGCCGTGAGGGTGAGCGAGACCGAACTCTCCGAACCGTCAGATAGCGCTGCGGCCTGGGAAGTCAGCGTGGGAAAGCCCGACATGACCAGAAGGGTAAGCGGTCGAAATAGTGCGTCAATGCGGGGATTCGTCGGTACCAGATGGGAAACTATCCGAATGCGGCTTTATCGGGATCGTGCTGTCGTGCTGCGGCAGCACAAGCTCGGCGAGGCCGATCGCATCGTGACCCTGCTGACCCGTCAACACGGGCTGGTGCGCGCGGTAGCCAAGGGGGTGCGCCGCACGCGCAGTAAGTTCGGCTCGCGGCTGGAACCCTTCGCGCATATCGACGTGCAACTGCATCCGGGGCGCAATCTGGACATCGTCACCCAGGTGCAGGCCATCGACGCCTTCGCCGCGGACATTGTCAGTGACTACGGCCGGTACACCACCGCTTGCGCCATCCTGGAAACCGCCGAGCGGATCGCCGGTGAGGAGCGGGCCCCGGCCGTTGCCCTGCACCGCCTCACCGTTGGTGCGCTGCGGGCCATCGCCGATCAACAGCGCTCCCGCGAGCTTATTCTCGACGCATACCTCTTGCGCGCCATGAGCATTGCCGGATGGGCACCCGCCATCGGCGAATGTGCGCGGTGCGCCACCCCGGGCCCGCACCGCGCCTTCCATGTGGCCGCGGGCGGCAGCGTGTGTGTGCACTGTCGTCCCGCGGGTGCGGTGACCCCGCCGCAGGGTGTGCTGGAGTTGATGGCGGCCCTGCATGACGGCGACTGGGCGGCCACCGATGACGTGCCGCAGACCCAGCGCACCCAGGCCAGCGGATTGATCGCGGCGCATTTGCAGTGGCATCTGGAACGCAAGCTACGGACACTCCCGCTCGTCGAACGTGGCAGCAGGTTAAATATGAGCCATGGTGAAGAGCAGCCAGCCCGATCCGCAGCAGGATAAGTACTACACCGACTGGGCCGACGTCCCGCAGGGCTATAACCCGACGTTCCCGGATAAGACGGTGTTTCCTGCTGTTTTCCCCAAGCTGCTGCCCGGCGTGGGTCCCGGCGGTACCCGCCCGCACCCCGCGCCGAAGCACCCGTCGGGTGCGGTGCCCCCGGCGATTCCCAAGGAACTGATTCCGCGCCACGTCGCGGTGGTGATGGACGGCAACGGGCGCTGGGCGCGGGCCCGTGGGCTGCCGCGTACCGAGGGCCACAAGATGGGCGAGGCCACCATGATGGACATGGTCTGCGGAGCCATCGAGATGGGCATCCCGTGGCTCACCACCTACGCGTTCTCCACGGAGAACTGGAGGAGGCCCGCGGACGAGGTCCGATTTCTCATGGGCTTCAACCGCGACGTGGTCAAGCGGCGCCGCCATGATCTGAACAACATGGGTGTGCGGTTCCGCTGGGCCGGGCAGAAGACGCGGTTGTGGAGCAGCGTCTACAAAGAGCTCGAGATCACTGAGGAGCTCACCAAGAACAACAGCACCCTGACGCTGACCACGTGTATCAACTACGGCGGCCGGGCTGAAATCGCCGAGGCGACAAGAAGAATCGCCCGGCTGGTGGAATCCGGGCAGCTCAAGCCGGATCGCATCACCGAGGAGACGATCGCCAAGTACCTCGACGAGCCGGACATGCCCGATGTCGATCTGTTCCTGCGGCCTTCCGGCGAGTTCCGGTCCAGCAACTTCATGATGTGGCAGTCGGCGTACGCCGAGTTCGTGTTCCAGGAGAAGATGTACCCGGACTTCGACCGCCGTGACCTGTGGGCGGCCTGCCTCGAGTATGCCCAGCGTGACCGGCGATTCGGGTCGGCGTGATGACAGATCCCGAAGGCGCAGCCGGCAAGATCCTCGATCGGGTGTACCGCGTGCTGCACCCGGTGCTGCCGGTTACCAGGGAAGCCGACGGGGCGCTGACCGCCGACTACGAGGGGACCTTGACCTCGATCCGCGCGGTTACCATCGCGACGGGCCTGGATGTGGTGTCGCTGTCACAGGTGTTGGCGTGGGATGTGGCCGTCAATGCGAAATCGAGGCATCTGGTCGACGGACTCGCGCAGAAGTCCCTGTTTGGCAACATTCTGTTGATCGCCAAGGGGCGCAAGGCAGATGTGTTACTGCGCTACAACTTTCCGGCCACCGGGATCGATGACGACGACGCCCTGGTGACACTGCTCATGATGGTGTTCGCCACCGGCGCTGACGCGCGAAAGGCATTGGGCAACTAGGAGCTTCGGCGCTCGGCGGTGCAGCGGCTGCAGAAACCGAAGACCTCGACGGTGTGGTGTACCTCGGTGAAACCGTGCTCTTCGGCGATGTCGGTCGCCCACTTCTCGACCGCGCCTGCCTGCACCTCGACCGCGAAACCGCAACTCTGGCAGACCAAGTGATGGTGATGGCCGTCCGAGCAGCGCCGGTACACCGACTCGCCGGTGTCGTTGCGCAGCACATCCACCTCACCCGATGTCGACATCGACTGCAGGGTGCGGTAGACGGTGGTCAGGCCGATGCCCTCGCCGTCGCGCTTGAGCTCGTCGTGTAGATCCTGCGCCGACTTGAATTCATCGGTGCGCTTGAGCAGGGCGGTGATGGCCGCGCGCTGACGGGTGGAACGCACCGTTCCGCGCAATGCCGGCCTGTCCTCGTGCACGCTTGGCGACCCCCCGGCCTGCGCGGGAGTCATCTTTGTTCCTCGGTATGGGCAACCGCGTCGACCACGATGTGGGAGAGGTGGTCGTCGACGAGGCGGTACATCACCTCACGGCCCTGCCGTTCGCCCGAGACCACGCCGGCGGCCTTGAGTACCCGTAGGTGCTGGCTGATGAGCGGCTGGGCCACGCCCACCGCGTCGACCAGCTCGTGCACGCAGCGCTGCGACTCGCGCAGCTGCAGCACGATGGCGATGCGTACGGGCGCGGCGAGCGCGCGGAGCAGCTCGCCGGACTGTTCGAGGATCTCGCGTGGGGGCAGCGGGCCGGGCGGCGTGAGCGGAGCATGTGGTGGCTCGTCATGCGCGGAACTGAGCACGGTGTTCACCACGGCGGTCTACCTCAACCTGAATCACGCCCCGGCTTGTCCGGAGACCCAATGTTCGAGTCCGGCGGCAAACCGGGCCCATCTATTGAGGGTAGTAGCCGATTGCGCATCTGGTGGGAGGGGTGTGGCCGTGGCGGCCACGGCGCGGCCGGAGCCACCCGTCCGGACAGGTCAGCCCATCGATGGCCGTTGTATTTGCTGTGCTCGCTCCATCCGTCAACAGGGATGTCGTACCGAGGCGCAGAAGCACCTGCAAGTCCCCGGTATACGGGCATTACCTGCCTGTCCGGCATGGCGTTCACTCCCGGTCCGTAAGCGGCCGCGCATCTACCACTAATCATCAAATTATGCGTTCTAACTGCTTGGTTACGGGTGAGCAGGGTCACAGCGTGCTCGCAGGCTCCGGCGTTGACACCGGGCACCGGGATCTCTACGTTATGAAAACGATAATCATTATCAATTAAGACTCTGACGCCTACCCGAGGATGATCGTGATGGCCACCTTTGCTACCGACACCAATGAGCTGAAGAACATCGATGGCGAAAGTCGGCCGGGCTGGTTTGTCAGCAGACGCGTCGACATCCTCTTCGTGTTCGGGTTGGGCGCGCTGCTCTCGGCGGTGCTCTTCGCGGCCGACGGGCATAAGGGCGTGTTCCTGGTGGGGGCGGTGGCCTTCTCGCTGCTGTCCGACCTGCCGCATGTGCTGACGACCACCGCCCGGGTGTGGATGGATCCCCGCGAGCGATCGCGGTACTGGTCGCATTACGTGATCAGCTTCATCGTGGTCGGCGCGATCGTCGGCACGCTGTGGTTCGGCGGCTGGTTGGTGCCGCTGCTGGCCATCTGGGCCTACTGGCAGGTCTTCCACGTTCTCAAACAGCACTTCGGCATCATCAACATCTACGCAGCGAAGAACGGCTACAAGGGTCCGCGAAACCGGATCAAGTACGCCTTGTATGGCGTCTGCCTGGCTCCGGTGCTGTTCCGGGCCAGCCACGGGCTCAATTTCTCCGAGTACGAGGTCTTCGGTCACCGGCTGCCGTTCTCGAACCTGAGCGTCCCGGTGCCGCCCATTCCCGGCTTCTTGGTCATCGGTGGGTTCGTTTGTGCCGCAGTCCTGTTGGGTGCCGCGCTGTGGGAGCAGGTGCAACTCAAGCGGGCCGGACAACGGACCCTGCCGGCCATGGCCGTCGCCACCTTTGTGATCGCGGCACTGTCCTACAACCTGTCCTACCTGCTGGTTTCGGATCTGTTCGCACTGATCCTGATCGCCACGACCACCCATAGCCTGCAGTACCACCTGATCAATTGGACGCGGAACAACACGCGCTTCGCACGCACCCAGGACCCGGGCGAGAAGAAGCTGCTGTTGGCGCGGCTGTCGACGCGTAAGGCACTGCCGCTGTATATCGGCTTCTTTGCGGGATTGGGCATCCTGGCCGGACAGCTCGATACGGTCATCTTCGCGGTACCACTGACGTTCGTGTTGCACCACTTCTACATGGACGGCGCGCTGTGGAAGAGCAAGGGCAATCCGGAGCTGGCGCATGACTTGGGAATTGTCCGTGCTGGATAGGGGATTGATCGAGTCACCGACCCGGCAGCGACAGAGGCGCTCGCCGGTATCGGTGCGTCGCGTCGAATCTCACCGGGATGCCAAGCAATTCATCGCTATGCCATGGCATATCTACGGCGACGACCCCCGGTGGCGCCCTACCCTGCGCCGTGTCATGCAGGCGAAGATGAACTCCAAGCACAACCCCCTGCACGGGGAGGTGCAGGTCGAAAACTTCGTTGCCTACCGTGGCGGTAGCCCTGTCGGACGTATCTCCGCCGCGATCGACTCGGCCTATGTGCAGCGCTACGGCGAGTGCGCGTTCTTCGGGTTCTTCGAAAGCGAGGACGACGAGTCGATAGCGGGCGCGCTGCTGGGGGAGGCCGAGCGCTGGGCGGCGCGCCGGGGCGTCACCAAAATGGTCGGTCCGTTCAGCTACACCTCCCGCGAGGAAGTCGGGCTGCTGGTCTCCGGCTATGACAGGCCGCCGGCACTCATGCAGCCCTACAACCCGCGGTACTACCCGGCGCTGGTGGAGGCATCCGGATACCGCAAGAAGTTCGACACCGCCTCGTACCGTTGGCATCTGGACGGCAGCCAAGATGTTCGGCAACGCCTGGTGCGACGGGCCGACGCGGTGATGCGCGACCAGGCAGTGACGGTGCGCTCGGTGCGCATGCGCCACTACACCGAGGAATTAGAGCTGCTGCGCGGTCTTTACAACGACTCGTTCGCTCACCATCCCGAGAACGTTCCCCTCAGCCGCGAGGTGTTCTCGGGGATGGCCGCCGAGATGCGGCCGTTGATCGATCCGAACATCGTCCGGATAGTGGAATCCGAGGGCACTCCGGTCGGATTCCTACTGATGCTGCCGGATGTCAACGAGATCGCCGGACGGTCCGGTCGGCTCACCCCGGCCCTGCTGGCCCGGCTGGCGGCGCGCCGCGACGGGCGCATCCGCGGGATCGATACCGCCGTCGTGGTGCTCATCGGCGCGGTGCAGACCCAGTTCGGGGCGGGCATCGGCAGAGTTCTGGCGGGCGAGATCGTCCGGACGATCACCGGCAGCGGCTATTCCTCGGTCGCCACCACCTGGGTGCATGAGGACAATGTGTGGTCGAATTCGCTTACCGCCCAGATGAAGACGGACCCCGAAAAGATCCATCGGGTCTACCAGAAGGCACTGTGATGAGCGGCCGGACATTGGTCACCGGTGCCACGGGGTACCTGGGGTCAACCCTGGTGGCTTCCCTGGTGCAGGCCGGTGAGCGCGTCACCGTCCTGATGAATCCGCACGAACCCGCCGTGCTGCCCGGCGAACTGCGCCCACATGTGGAAACTGCGTACGCCGATATCGCCGACGCGCGCGCCGTTGACGACGTGATGCGCGACGTGTCCCACGTCTATCACCTTGCCGGTATCGCATCGCCGAATTCGCGTCTCGGGCATAGGATCTGGCAGACAAACGTCCTAGGCAGCTATCACGTGGCCCGCGCCGCGCTGCGGCACGGTGTGCAGCGCGTGGTGCACGTGTCGTCCACCGCGGCCATCGGGTACCCGCCCAACGGTGTGGTGGCCGACGAAGACTTCGACCCATGCGATTCGGTGCTGGATAACGTGTACTCGGCGACCAAGCGTGCGGGTGAGCGGCTGATGCTGGACTTCGTCGAACGAGGTCTGGACGTGGTGGTGGTCAACCCCGCCGCCGTGTTCGCGCCGGGAGCGGGGCCCGCTCGCTCGTGGCAGGGGCTGCTGGTCGCGGCCCGCAAGGGCCTGTTGCGTGTCGTGCCTCCCGGCGGAACCGCGGTGTGCTCGGCTCGCGACTTCGTCGCGGGCATCACTACGGCGATGGCCAAGGGGGACAACGGGCGCCGGTACATCCTGAGCACCGCCAACCTCTCTTATCGGCAGATCGGGGAGCTGCTGGTGGCCGCGGTGGGGCGCCATCACCCGGTGCGGCCGGCGCCGATGGGGCTGTTCCGGACGGCGGGGCGGGGCAACCGGCTGCTGCGGGACCTCTCCGGGCGCTTCGACCCCGACGATGTGTTGGTTGCCGAGAACCTCGAATTGATGGCCCGCGAGTTGTATTACGCGCCCGACAGGGCAGTGCGAGAACTGGGCATACCCAAGGTCTCTACTCACGAATTGATAGCGGAGTTTGTGCGATGAGCAGCATGCGCGAAGATCAGCAGGGCAGGCTGACGGTCCAGCCACGGCAGGTGCAGGGCGGCTCCAAGGAGGCGCTGGGCATATCGATGGCCGACGCGCGAGCACTGGTGGCAGACCTCGCCGCCCGCCGCCAGTGGATCTATTGGCTTGATCTTGCCGCCTGTCTGGCGGTTGGATACACGGCCTTCCTGTTGTGCCCGGTCGAGAACCTGCTCTCGTTGCCGGCGGTGGCGTGCATTGTGGTGGCGGCGTTCGCTTTCTATCGCGCCGTGTTGTTCGTCCATGAGCTGGTGCACGCCGAGGACGACCTGCGCTGGTTCTCGGTGGTGTGGCACGCGGTGTGCGGAATACCTTTCCTGACACCGAAATTCACCTTTGAGTTTCATCATGAACACCATGCGTCGCGCACCTACGGCACGGCGGAGGACGGTGAATACGTCACCTATGCCAGTGAGCCGCGCTGGCGCATCATCGTGTTGCCGTTCAGCGCGCTGGGCGGGCCGCTGGCCTTCGTTTTCCGATTCTTGGTGCTGGCGCCGCTGAGCTGGCTGATCCCCGCGATACGGCCCATTGTGCTGACCCGGGCATCATCGTTGATGATCGATGCCGATTTTGAGCGGCCATTGCCGCCGTCGGGCACCCCACGCTCCTGGCTGGTGCAGGAAATTGCTTGTTTCGTGTACACCACAACGCTTTTGGTGCTGCTGCTGCTGGGCGCCTACTCGCCGTATCGGCTGGTGGAGGCGTATGCGGTGATCGCCCTGGCGCTGTTTGTCAACTGGCTACGGGTACTCGTGGCGCACCGGTACGAAGGTAAGAGCGAGCGCATGACCTTTCCCGAGCAGGTTCTCGATTCCATCGATCACCCGTCGGTGCCCGTCCTCGGCTCGCTGTGGGCACCGGTCGGCTTGCGTTTCCATGCGGTGCACCACTTCTTCCCTCAGCTGCCTTACCACCAACTGGGCGAGGCGCGCCGCCGGCTGATGGCGGCGATCCCGCCCGATGCCGGGTACCGGGCCACCGAAGACCGTTCACTCGCCTCATCGCTGCGGCGGCTGCTCGCCCACCCGCGAAAGGAGGCGGTATGACCGTCAGTCAATTCACATCCACCGCAAGAGAGTCCGCGGCCGCGACGTACTCACGACGTTTGCCGATCCGGCCCGTCGAGGCGCGGGGCGCCCGGGTGCGTGCCGAGGACGGCCGCTGGTACGTCGACTGCCTGGCCGCGGCCGGTGCCATGTCGCTGGGCTGGAATCACCCGGCCGTCAACGAGGCGGTCATGAAGACGGTTTCGTCCGGTGAGCCGCTGTTGTCACTGGACTTTCACACCCCGTCCCGCGACCGGTTCGTCGAGGAGCTGCTGTCCATCCTGCCGGTCAGGCTTGCCACGGACGCCAGCATCCATCTGTGCTCGCCCAGCGGAGCCAGTGCGGTGGAGGCAGCGTTGATGCTCGCCGAGATCGCCACCGGTGGCCGCGAACACATTGGTGTGCAAGGTGGTTTTCATGGATGCACCCGAGCAGCGCGTGCCGCCAGTTCCGGGGGCGGGCTGCGCAGGCAGCCGGTGGTGCTCTCCCCACAGGCGAGCTTCCTGCCGTACCCACAGGAGTACCGCAGCCCTTTCGGGGTGAGCGGTGAACGCGGCGTCGAGTTGGCGATCGCAGCGGCCGAGGCGGTTGCCCGCCCACACAGCGGCGTCACCGCACCGGCCTCATTGATCGCCGAGTTCGTTCTGGGCGAGGGCGGCGTGATACCGGCGCCCGCGCGGTGGGGCCAGGCGCTGCGCCGCACGGCGTCGACGCTGGGAGTGCCTCTCATTGCCGACGAGGTACAGGCGGGCATGTACCGCACCGGCCCGGCATGGGCATTCCAGCACAGCGGTATCGAACCCGACATGATGGTGATCTCCAAGGGACTCGGGTCTGGTATCCCCATCGCAGTCCTGGTGGTCCGCAAGGAATTCGACGTCTGGGAACCCGGTGCGTTCACCGGAACCTTCCGTGGGAACGCCATGGCCTTCGCCGCCGCGAGCGCCGTGATCCGCTTTGCGCGGGAGAACGGGCTGCGCGGGCAGGTGACCGCCCGCGGCAAGATCTTCCTCGATGGCCTGAACGCGGTCGCATCCGATTCGGCGCTGGTGGGTGACGTGCGCGGAGTCGGGCTCATGCTGGGTGTGGAGATCGTGGACCCCGACATGCCATGGCCGGATGACGCCGGAGCGCCCGCGCCCGAACTTGCCGCCCGCATTCAGCAGGCTTGCCTGCAGCACGGACTGATCGTCGAAACCGGCGGCCAGTACGGCAACGTGGTGCGGTTCCTGCCGCCACTGACGATCGACGAGCCGGATATCGCCGCTGCGCTCAACGCGTTTGACGCCGCACTCAGTGCGGTGGAGCGCACGCGGTGACGGCCCATCAGAGTCCCTTCGTGCAGAGTCCCTTCGTGAGCGACTTTCTCACGGGCGACAGCGCGCACACGTACCGCGAGGCCGTCGCGCTGGCGGCCGAACGGGCAAGTGTCACACTGGGCGGGGCCACCGCACCGGGACTGGTGGACGGCTATTCCGCGCTCAAACGCGATGCCGAGCGGCTCGATCTCGACGATCCCGATGGGGTGGGGCTGAGCCGGGCACTGGACGAGGCTACGGGGTTGCTCGCCGAGAAATCAGTGGTGGTAACCCATCCCGCATACCTGGCGCACCTACATTGCCCACCCGCATTGCCGTCGCTCGCCGCCGAGGTGCTGATCAGTGCGTTCAATCAATCGATGGACTCGTTTGACCAGGCGCCGGCCGCCACCGCGATCGAACAGCAGGTAGTGGAATACTTGTGCACCAGAATGGGTTACGGCCGCGAGTCGGACGGTACCTTCACCAGCGGAGGTACCCAGTCGAATCTGCAGGCGCTGCTGCTGGCGCGGGACCTGTTCGCGCGCAAGGCCGGATGGGATATCGCGGGCCTGGGGCTGCCGCCCGAGTCCGGTACCTGGCGGGTGCTGTGCACCCGGCAGACACACTTCTCGGTGCAGCAGGCACTCCGGCTACTCGGACTGGGCACCTCCGCCATCATCGAGGTACCCACCGATGATGCGGGGCGGTTGCGGGCCGAGACGCTCGCCGGAATCTTGCGGGACGCCGATCATGCGGGCACACCGGTGTTCGCGCTGGTGCTCACTGCCGGGACAACGGATTTCGGAGCGATTGACCCGCTCGAGGAAGCCACCGCGATTGCCCGGTCACACGGCATCTGGGTACACGTGGATGCCTGCGCGGGTGGCTGCCTGATCTTCAGCGCTCAGCACCGGCAGTTGCTGCGTGGTATCGAACAGGCCGACTCGGTCGCCATCGACTTCCACAAGCTGCTGTTTCAGGCGATCAGTTGCAGCGCGCTGCTGGTGCGCAATCGGGAGAGCTTCGGCGTGCTTGCCGCGCACGCGGATTACCTGAATCCCGCCAGCGACGCCGAGCACGATGTGCTGAATCTGGTCGGCAACTCGCTGCAGACCACCCGGCGTTTCGATGCGCTCAAGGTGCTGGTCACGCTGCGGGCCGTGGGGCAGCGTCAGGTGGCCGCGATGATCGATGCCACTGTCGCTGCGGCGGCGGCCGCGGCCCAGGTGGCTGCCGAGCATCCCGACCTGGAACTGGTGGCGCCGGTATGCACCAACACGGTGGTGCTGCGCTGGCGGCGACCGGAGGCCACGCGCGACGCGCGTGACGACGTCAACGACGCGGTCCGCGCCGAGCTTGCCCACAGCGGTAGGGCGATCGTGGGCCGGTCCGGTGCGGCCGGGGCGCAGGCGATCAAACTGACGTTCGTCAATCCTCTGGTCACGACCTCGATGGCGGGCGCGATGGTCTCCGACATTGCCGCCCATGGCAACCGGATCTGGCGTGCGCGCACACCGGAGGTCAGTGCCGTATGAGCAACAACCTGGCGCGCGTCGAGCGCGTTGCGGCATCCGATGCTCGCTTCGCCTGGGCCAAGAACATCGAGTTCGCGATCTTCGGGTTGGAGAACGACTTTGCCGACGATGTCGATATCGCCGCGGGGGAGATGGTGCACTACCGCCCGTGGGAGCGGTCCTCGGAAATCTATGTGGGCTTCTCGGGCGACTCACCCGAGCACCCGGTCGGTGTACTGAGATCGCTTCGGCACGATCCCGAACTGGGGCTTGCCAGCTTCAGTACCCTGCGCGACGCAAGAAGCTACCGGGATGGAAACAAGACCGCCCGCAATTACCTGTATCCGCACTGGGAGTCGTTCTTTGGCGGGATTGCTCCGGAGCGTATCGCGGAGCTTGCCACCCAGGGCGTGCGTAAGAAACACCGTCGCGCCGGGATGATCGAGCAGATCTGGCGGGAGTTCTTCGGTGCTCTGGCCGCAGAGGGAGTTCAGTTTGTGACGGTCGCCCTGGTGGTGCCGCTGTTCGACTGGTATCAGCATCTGCTGCCCGACCGTCTGCACCAGATCGGCGACATCCTGCCGAACTACATCGGCGCCGACAGTGTGCCGGCCGTCGTCGACATCAGCGGGTCCTTCGTCCCGGACGCCTCCCGCGCCGTTGATGACGCCTCCCTGCTGGCCGCCACCACCACCCCCTCGTCCCCCAAGAAGGAAAGAGTCCGATGAGATCGATTCACACCGAAGAGCATGTGTTCCGCAAGGTCAGCGAGATCGACTGTCCCGTAGACAAAGTGTGGGAGCGGGTGACCACCCAAGAGGGCATCAATGACGAGATGGGCCCGTACATGAAGATGACCATGCCCAAGCAGTTCCGCGGCAAGTCCATCGCCGATGTCACGCCGGGCACCCGCATCGGTAAGAGCTTCCTGCTCCTTTTCGGGGTGCTCCCGTTCGGGTTCGATGACATCACGGTGGCGCGGCTCGAACCCGGCCGGATGTTCCGGGAGGAGTCACTGATGACAGGGATGCGGATATGGGTACACCACCGCACCCTGGAGCCCTTGGGGGACAAGACAATCGTCACCGACGAGGTCACCCTGGCCCCGCAGGCTCCCATGGGTCTGATCCCCGGCTGGGGCAGACTGCTGAGCAAGATCTTGGCGGCCTTCTTCACTCACCGGCACCGTCGCCTGAGCCGCACCCTTTCCGCCACGGGAGTTCCGCGATGAGACGCCTGGGTGTGGGCGTTGCCGTGGTGCTCTCGGTCGCGGCGTGCACCCCGGTGAACGAGGAAGCCGGAAAGCCCGTGGGCCACGCCTTCCAGCTGTTGAAGTACCCGACGGCGCAGTCTGATCCGGCCCCAGAGCCCCAGGGCAGGTCGCCGTTCGGTGACTATGCGCTGGAGGTATCGGGTTCGGTGACCTACCTCGGCGAGACGAGCGAACTGCCCGGTGCGGGTGTGATGACCGTCGGGCCGGGGCCGCGGCGCGGAGAGCTGAAGATCGAGCAGTATTACCGGGGCGACCGGTTCCCGTACGAGACCGGGGTCGTCTCCGCCGGTGAGGGCAAGCCCAGCACCCTGGATGCCATCACCATCGTCAACCCGCTGGACTCGCGGGTGACGCTGCAATGCGCGGTGGACGGCGGAATCGCCCTGGCGGACATCGAAGGTGAGCGCGAACTCACCGGGACCTGCGGCGGTGGATCGAAGGCACACGGTCATGTCAGGGCCGAGGGCAGCCGCAAGGCGACCTGGCGCGACAAACCCGTCGAACTGGTCCGAACGGTCGTGGATCTCACCGTTACCGGTGCGAGCAGCGGAGAAATCCATCAGGTCAACGAGGTACCCAAGGACAGTGCGGTCGCCAGCTTCCCCCTGTACACGTCGATTGACGTGAACATGACGGCGCAGGGCATCAGCCTCACTCAGAAGCTGCAGCGCCATGTCCTCCCGAAGGTGAAGGACTGATTCATGACAACGGACACACAGATTCCCGCGTTGCGCGCTGCCGAGTTGGTCAAGGCCTATCCCGGTTCGGACGCCCGGGCGGTCGACGGCCTGGATCTGACGATTCCGCAAGGGATCGTCTATTGCCTGCTCGGCCGCAACGGCGCGGGCAAGACCACCACCATCCGCATGGCGACCACGCTGCTGGCCCCCACCCGCGGGGAGCTCGAGGTGCTCGGCGTTCCGGTTGACAACACCAAGGAGCTGCGCCCCCTGATCGGTGTGGCACTGCAGGAGGTCGCGCTGGACCTGTGGATGTCACCGGTCGAGCAGATCCGGATGAGTCTGGCCATCGCGGGCTGGCCCAAGGCGCGCCGGAAGGCGCGTGAGGACGAGCTCGTCGAGCAGTTCGGCCTGAGCACCTACGTCAACCGCAAGGTGGGTGCGCTGTCCGGCGGTATGCGGCGCCGCGTCGATGTCGCGCTGGCCGTTGCCCACAACCCGCAGATGTTGTTCCTCGACGAGCCCTCCAGTGGGCTGGATATCGAAGGTAAACAGGAGGTTTGGAATGCCATCCGGCTGCTGCGCTCCGAAGGACGCACCGTCGTGCTGACCACTCACGATATGGACGAGGCGGTGTCGCTGGCCGACGAGGTGGGCATCGTGAAGAGCGGCCGGTTGGTGGCCTCCGGTTCCACCCAGGAGTTCACCCGGAGCCACGGGTATGCCGTGGAGGTCTCGGCAGACAGTGTGATACCCGAGGAAGCCGCCGGACGGCTCGCGGAGGCGGGATACGCGCTGCGGCGCACCGACTCCGGAACCCTTTCGGGGACCTTGGATTCCGCCTCTGCCGCGGACCTGGGCGCGTTGAGCGCCGAGCTCGACCGCGTGGGCCTGGGGGCGGCCAGCATCGAGGTGCGTTCCACCTCGCTGCGCGACGCATTCCTGGAGGTGACCCAGTGACCGCACTGTCGAACACCGCGCGGCTGTTCCGCCGGTACGTCGTGGTCGGATTGCGGCAACCGGTATTCGGATTTATCTTCCCGATCGTCTTTCCGGTGGTCCTGGTGATCTTCGTGCGGTCCATGTTCCAACGGGTCGCCGACCTGCCCGGATTCCCGCTGTCTTCCTATACGGCATACATCGCACCCGGGCTCATCATGCTCATCCCGATGCTCGGTGCCGGGTATGGCGCCGGGACACTCATCGACGAGATCCGGTCGGGGTTCACCGATCGGCTGCGGCTCTACGGGGTATCCACCGGACAGATCATGGCGGCCAAGATCGGCTTCGAGATGTTCCGCATCTTGCCGGCCGCGGTGATCGTCATCGGGCTGCTGGCCTTCCTGGACGCACCGCTGCGGTCGGGTCTGCTCACCGGGGTCTTTCTGGTGCTGGTCATGTTCCTGTGGTCGGCGGCCTACAGCTCACTGTTCTACCTGGTGGCGTTGCGCACCCTCAATCCGCAAGCGCCGGTGGCGATGCTGCCGCTGGCCCTTCCGGTGCTCTTCGTCAGTCAGGCGCTGATGCCGTCGGTCTTCCTGTCCGACTGGCTCCGGATCAGCATCAACGCGAATCCCTTCTCTCACATCGTGTCCGCGGCCTCCACGATCATGTATGGCGACTTCGACGCGATGCTGGTAGTCAAGGGCGTCCTGGTGGCCATCGGGATGTTCGCGCTGCTGCAAATTCCCATCCATCTGGTGATCCGCCGGAAAATTGGCAAGTAGAAGGCATAGAGAAAAATATGGAAACCCCATCACAACCTGATGTTCTTCACGCAAGCGGCTCATCACACGTCCGCGAGTTTCTCATCGAATTCATCGCCGAGGAGCTCGAGCTGCCCACCGCGGATGTCAACGACTTCTCCGAGCTGGTCGGCGATCTCGGATTCGATTCGTTGTCGTTCGCCCTCGGAGTCTCGGAGATCAAGGGCCGCTTCGGCATTCAGTTGACCAAGGATGATGTCTTCGAATGCAAGACCTTGGGTGCGCTGATCGAGCTGGTGGAGAGTCGGCTGTGATGAGCCGCTTGCGCGAAGACCGTCCTGGGTCGAACCCCGTCATCGACCGCCTGCTGGCCGGGGCCGGTATCACCGGCCGCGGCCTCACCTCGGCGCCGATAGGCCCCGACGGCGCATCGCAGCTGGATGAGTTGAGCACCACGGCGTGGGCGGACGTGCACCGGACGGGGCTGCGTATCGCAGGTGCCCTGCAGGCAGCAGGTGTGCGGCCCGGTGATGCCGTCGCGGTATTGGCCGGTGCCCCTGGGGAAATCGCGCCACTGGTACAGGGCATCTGGTTCTCCGGTGCCTCGGTCACCATGTTGCATCAGCCGACCCATCGCTCCGATATGCGGCTCTGGGTGGAGGACACCGGCCGGGCACTGGCCGCAGTCGGCTCTTCGACGGTCGTGGTGGGTGATCCCTTCATGGCCGCGGCGAGCCAGTTCGGCGCTGTCGCCGCACAGGTTCTGGAGATGTCCGCGCTGCTGGATGGTCCGCCCGGCGAGATTGTGCAGAGTGATCAGGACGCTATCGCGTTCTTACAGTTGACCTCTGGATCCACCGGCACACCGAAGGCCGTCAGCATCAGCTATCGCAATATCGAGGCCAATCTGCGGGCCATGGTGAGCGCGTCCGGCGCGGATCCCGAAACAGATGTGGTGGTGAGTTGGCTGCCGCTGTTCCACGACATGGGCATGATGGGATTTCTCATCGTGCCCATGTGCCGGGCCATGAGCACCGTCAGCGTGACCCCCATGGACTTCCTCGGTGATCCGCTGTTGTGGGCCAAGCTCATCAGCACCTACCGGGGCAGCATGACGGCGGGTCCCAACTTCGCCTACTCGCTGCTGGCCCGCCGCCTGCGCAAGGCGCCCGACGGCGCATACGACCTGTCCTCGCTGCAATTCGCGCTCAGCGGTGCCGAGGCCATCGATGTCGCGACCCTGGAACGGTTCGTCGCCGAGGGCGCCCGCTTCGGCATGCGTGCGGACGCCGTCGTCCCCGCCTACGGGATGGCGGAAGCCACCCTGGCGGTCTCGTTTGTGCGGCGCGGCGAGGGCTATCGGGTGTGCCCGCCGCATCCCGATCTCGTTGCGGCGCAGGGTACGCAGGCCAGCGCCCGTGTCCCACTGGGGCTACCGCTGCCCGGGTGCGAGGTACGGGTGGTCACCGAGGACCGCCAGGTGTTGGCTCCGGAATCGATCGGCGAGCTCGAGATCCGCGGTGACAACGTCACCGCGGGATACCGCACGGCATCCGGATTCGAGTCGATGCTCGATGCGCAAGGCTGGCTCTCCACCGGCGATATCGGCTATCTCACCGCGGACGGCCAGCCCGTGATCTGTGGCCGCAAGAAAGACATCCTGATCATCTCCGGGCGTAACGTGCATCCGGAGGACATCGAACGCTCGGTGGCCGGAATATCCGGGGTGCGTTCCGGTGGCGTGGCTGCCGTGCGCCTGCACACCGCTTCCGCCGGCGAGGGATTCGCGATGGTGGCGGAATCGGCCCTGCATGCCGATATCGCCGAGAGCGAGCGCATCCGCGCGGAAGTGGCCGACCGCGTCTACCGCACCCTGGGGGTGAGCCCACGCGATGTCCATGTGGTTCCCGCCGGATGGATTCCCAAGACGTCCTCGGGGAAGCTGCGCCGGAGGGCCACCTCTGAACGGCTGAAGAGGTGTGAACCGGCCCGATGACGACACGGGATCAACTAGTCCGTGTCGGCGGCCAGATGCCCAAGAGGATTCGCACACTTGGTGCCTGCGGCGCGGGATATGTGCGGCACCACCCGATCGCGGCGCTCACCACCGTCGGCGAACAGTTCGTTCTCGGTGTGCACACCCTGCGGTACTTCGTGGCCGACCTGGTGATGGGCCGCTTCCAGTGGGCGGAGTTCGTGCGGCAGGCAGCGTTCATGGCGGGCACGGCCGTGATGCCGACGGTGTTGGTGGCGCTGCCCATCGGGGTGACACTGTCCATCCAATTCGCCCTGTTGGCAGGCCAAGTCGGCGCCACCTCACTGGCGGGTGCCGCTAGCGGCCTGGCGGTGGTGCGGCAGGCCGCCTCGCTGGTCGCGGCCATGCTGCTGGCCTCGGCGGTGGGCTCGGCGATGACCGCGGACCTCGGCTGCCGGACCATGCGGGAGGAGACCGCTGCCATGGAGGTCATGGGGGTGTCGGTGGTGCGGCGCCTGGTCGTACCGCGCTTCGCCGCGGCGATCGTCATCGGCATCGCGTTGACCGGTGTGGTCTGCTTTGTCGGATTCCTGGCCAGCTATTTGTTCAATGTGTTTGTGCAGGGCGGTGCCCCAGGAAGTTTCGTGTCGACGTTCGCATCCTTTGCGACCCCTGCGGATCTGCTGCTGGCGCTGTTCAAGGCCGCCGCGTACGGCGCCATCGTCGCGGTAATCGCCTGTCAGAAGGGGCTGGCGGCCCATGGTGGGCCGACCGGCGTGGCCAACTCGGTCAACGCGGCTGTGGTCGAGTCGGTACTGCTGCTGATGATCGTCAACGTCGTGGTCAGCCAGGTCTATACCATGCTGTTTCCCAGGGCGGTGCTGTGACCGCGACACTGCGAACTCGCCCGGACCCGGTGCGCCCCATGGCTTACACGGTGGACACCGCGGCCAGACCGTTGGCGCGTTTCGGCCATATGGTCACCTTCTTTGTGCACGCCTTCCTCGCGATTCCCATCGCGTTGCGCCGGTACCGTCGCGAGTTCCTGCGGCTGCTGTCCGATATCACCTGGGGCAACGGCTCGATCGTGGTCGGCGGCGGCACCGCCGGAGTGGTACTGGTGCTCGGTGTCACCGCCGGAGCGCTGGTGGCCATCGAGGGTTACAACTTCCTGGAGCTCATGGGGCTGGGGCCGGCCACCGGTGTCATCTCCTCGCTGGTCACCACCCGCGAGCTGGCCCCGATCATGGCCGCGCTGGCCTTCGCCGTGCAGGCGGGGTGCCGCTTCACCACACAGCTCGGGTCGATGCGCATCGCCGAGGAAGTCGATGCGATGGATTCTCTTGCCATCCGGCCTATTCCATACCTGGTGACCACACGCCTGCTGGCGTCCGTGGTCGCGATCATTCCCCTGTACGTGGCCTGCCTGACCATCAGTTACCTGTCCTGCCAGATCATGGTCGGCATCGTCAGCGGTGGCTCGATGGGGCCGTATCTGCACTACTTCACCCTGCTGGCCAGCGGCACCGATATCGCCTATTCCGTGGGCAAAGCCATCATTTTCGTCTGGATAGCCTCGGCGGTGCAGTGCTACTACGGCTTCTGCGCCGACGGCGGTCCGGAGGGGGTAGGGATCGCGGCGGGGCACGCCATGCGCGCCAGCATCACCGCGGTGATCATCGTCAACATGCTGCTGACCATGGCGCTGTGGAGCGTCGACTCCGGTGCCAGGTTCGGGGGATGAGGTGCTGAATCGCCGTGATAGCCACCACGATCTAGATGGTGCCGTGTTCTCGCGCCGTCAACTGCTGGTGCGCGGGGGCGCCGCGCTGGCTCTCGTCGCCGTCCTGACGGCGGGACTGCTGATCAAGTCGACCGGGGTGCTGGACCGATACGTGAATGTCATCGCGGACCTGCACAACGTCGGCGATGGGCTGCCGCCGCGCTCGGACGTCAAATACCGGGGAGTGCTCGTCGGCGCCGTGGACGGGGTCACGCCGTCGGCGGGCACGCAGCCCAATCGGGTTCGGGTGCGGCTAAAACCCATGTACGCCCGATCGATTCCCGCCACCGTCACCGCGCGAGTGGTACCCAGCAATGTGTTCGCCGTCTCGGCCTTACAACTCGTCGACCATGGGCCCGGAGCGCCCATTCGCGAGGGCGGGCATATCGCCGAGGACACCCGACTGCCTACCGTGTTGTTCCAGACGACCGTCAACAAGCTGCGCCAGATCTTGACCGCGGCCGGCCGCGGCCGCGAGGACAACACCGTGGGGATTCTGGCGGCGGTCGGGGCCGCCACCAATCATCGGCGCGCCGAACTGCTCACCAGCGCCGCGCAACTGGACCGCATGCTGGATCAGCTCAACGCCATCGTCGCGACCGACCAGGGCCCCTCGACGGTCTCGGCGTTGGTGCAGGCCGCACACGGACTCTCGCAGACCGCACCGGATCTCGTCGATGCCCTGCATCAGGCGGTGCGCCCCATGCAAA
Source organism: Mycobacteroides abscessus ATCC 19977 (assembly GCF_000069185.1). Classification (NCBI taxonomy): domain Bacteria; kingdom Bacillati; phylum Actinomycetota; class Actinomycetes; order Mycobacteriales; family Mycobacteriaceae; genus Mycobacteroides; species Mycobacteroides abscessus. Next base: position 1,721,669 of record NC_010397.1, read on the forward strand.
CCCTGGCCGAGAAGCGCGAGCAGCTGCGCACATTCATCGGCGCCGGGGTACAGACCACCGGCACCACGGTCCGGTCCCTGCACAATCACACCGACCAGCTCATTCAGATCACCACCGATCTGACCCCGGTACTCGGTGTGCTGGCCGACAACGCGCAGCACTTCGTGCCGATCACCCGGCGTATCACCAGGTTTTCTGACACCTTTTTCCGGGAGGTGTGGGATCCGGAATTGGCCACTGCCAAGGGACGGGTGAACCTGTCCTTCACCCCGTCGTATACCTACACCCGGGCCGACTGCCCACGGTACGGGGAACTCAAGGGGCCCAGCTGTTTTACCGCCCCGCAGATCGCGGTGCGCCCGGACCTTCCGGAAGTACTGCTGCCACAGAACTATCAACCACCGGCCAATCTGGCGCCGCCGCCGGGAACCGTGCTCGGCGACAACGGCAATCTCATCGCGGTGGGTCCACCGTTGGTCAACCCGAACCCTGACCTGCGTGACCCGAACCCGCCGGTGCCGCCGTGGCTCACTCCCGCACCGCCGGTGCCGGGCAGCGCCGACCCCGGCCAGATCCTCACCGCACCGGCATCGTTCGGCGGCAACGTCGGCCCGGTCGGCAGCACCCAGGAACGCGGTCAATTGGGGCAAATCCTGGGGCAGCCGGCCACATCGGCAGACCAACTGGTGCTGGGCCCCCTCGCCCGGGGCACCGTCGTGACACGCGCCGCAGACCCACATGAGGAAGGAGGAGCCCGATGAGAGGCACGGCGGCACGCGGCCCGCTGATCGGGCTGGCCGTCTTCCTGGTCATCGCCACGGCGCTGACCTGGCTGGTGTATGTGACCCTGCGCCGGGATGTCAAGGGTGCCACGGTGTCCTACGGAGCGATGTTCACCGATGTCTTCGGGCTGCGTGAAGGCGACGATGTGCGGATCGCAGGTGTGCGCGTCGGGAGGGTCCAGCACATCGAACTCGTCGGAACCACCGCGAAGGTGAGCTTCGCGGTCCAGGACGGTCAGCGCCTCCCCGCCAGCATCAACGCGTCGGTGACCTACCAAAACATTGTGGGCCAGCGTTATCTCGCGTTGACGCAGACGCACCCGGACCAGGGTGGTCTGCTCGCGCCAGGTGCGGTCATCCCCGTCGAGCGCACCGAGCCTTCCTTCGATATCGGCACCCTGCTCAACGGCTACGAACCACTTTTCGCGGTGCTGGATCCCGCACAGGTGAACAACCTCACCCAGGCCGTCATCGGGTCGCTGCAGGGCGACACCGCGGCCTTCGCCACCCTAGTCGACCAGACCTCAACACTGACAAAGACATTCACCGGGCGTGATGATGCCCTGGATCATGTCATCGCGAGCCTGGACACGGTGGTGGGCACTCTCGCCGCGCAGAACCGCGATTTCGAGGACGCCATCGGCGCGACCCGCCAGGTGGTCGATCACTTCGACAGTCGCCGTCCCGAGTTGGTGTCCTCGGTGGGAAAGATGACCGAAGTGGTCAGGAATCTGTCCCGGATCGCCCGGGACGTGGACCCCTCCGTGCACGAATTACTCACGCGCGAACCCGGATACACCCGTCACATGCTGGATATCGAACCGCAGATCGCCTACACGGGCCTCAATACACCGCTGTTCCTCAAGGGCCTGGCACGCATGTTCGGGGAGGGCGCCTACATGAATGCCTACGCCTGCGATGTGAACCCCTACGGATTCTTCCCGGGGCTCAATGAGGTCGTCCCGATCATCGTCGACGCGGCCACTCCGGGAAACAAGGCGAAGCACACCGCACGGTGCAGAAACGCGGGAGACGGTGGCTGAGATGATCAGGCCGCTGGACTCATACAACAAGACTTGGCTCGGTGTCGCGGCCGTGGCCGTTGTCGCCGCGCTCATCGGTGGCCTGCTGCTGGTGAAGCAACTGGGCATCGGATACCGGCAATTCACCGCGGAATTTCTGCAGGCGGCCGCGTTGCGCCCGGGAAACATCGTCACCGTCGCAGGGGTACAGGTCGGTTCGGTGACCGGCGTGCGGTTGGCGGGTGATCGTGTTGAGGCGACCTTCCGGGTGCGTGACAACATGGCGGTCGGCACCGATTCGCGCGCCGCCATCAAGATCACCACCCTGTTCGGCTCGCGATACGTCGACCTGAGGCCCGCAGGCGCCGGGACGCCGGCAGGCCGGCGGATCAGCCTGCAGCACACCGAAGTTCCTTACGACTTGCAGGCCGCGCTGGCCGACTCTACCCGCACCTTCGAGCAGGTCGACGCCGACCGCATCGCCTCCTCGCTCAACGTGCTGGGCACTCAGCTGGATGGGTTGCCCGGTGTGGTGCCCCAGGCCATGGAGAACGTGCGTGCCCTGTCCGCGGTCATCGCGCAACGGCGCGAACAATTGGGCACGTTGCTGACGAGCACCGAGAACGTCACCAGCATGCTGCGTCGCCAGCAGTCCGACATCGGCACCTTTATCCGGCAAGGACAAGAACTGGTGGGTGAGTTCGTGGCGCGCTCGGCGGCCTTCCACGCGATGATGCGCTCGCTACAGAGCATCGTGGCGTCACTGCGCACCATCGTGGTCGGTGATCACCGTGCGCTCGACGGCGTCATCCACACCCTGGAGGAGCTCAGTGGCAAGCTCGCCGACCAGGATGCCTTGCTGCGCAACCTGCTCCAGATCGCGCCGGTGCCCATTCGCGAGATCGCCAATGCCACCGGATTCGGCAACTCGATCGAGGGTAACCCCGGCGGCGGCGCGCTCATCGACTCGTGGATGTGTGCGATCAGTGGCCGGGCCAAGCAATTTGGGATGATCGAGTACTTCAAGGACTGCCAGTGACCACGATTCGTAAGATGCTCCTGATATGTCTGGGGCTGGCCCTGGCCGCGACGACGGCGGGCGCGGCATGGTCCGTCACCCGGGACCGTGGAACCATCACCGTCACGGCCCAATTCGACAGCGCCGCGGGCCTGTATCCGGGAAATGTGGTGGCAGTCCTCGGCATGCCGGTGGGGCAGGTCTCTAAGATCACCGCCCGGGGCGGCTACGCCGAGGTGGAGTTCACGGTGGACAGCCAGGTGAAGGTGCCCGCCGACGCCCAGGCCGTCACGCTCTCGACGTCGATCCTGACCGACCGCCAGATCGAGCTGTCCCCGCCGTATCGCGGCGGACCTGAACTGCGTGACGGCGACACCATCGGCCTGAGCCGCACACGGACGCCCGTCGAATTCGACCGGGTGCTGGGCATGCTCGACAAACTCTCCGGGTCCCTGCGCGGTGACGGTGCCGGTGGTGGGCCCATTGCCGCGGTGCTCAACGCGGGCGACGGTGTGGCCGCGGGCAATGGTGATCGCATCAAGACGGCGCTGGACGAGTTGTCGCGGGCCTTGCGGCTGGGCGCCGACGGTGGGGCGCACACCCGCGAACAGATGACGGCCATCGTCAAGAACGTCAGTGGCCTACTGGACGCGGCGGCCCGCAATGACGCGAGCCTGCGTCAGTTCGGTTCGACGGTACGACAGCTCAGCGATGTGCTGGCCGATGAGAATTTCGGGTCGGGCAACACCGGGCGGCAGTTCAACGAGGTGATCGAGCAGACGGGGAATATCTTGCAGGCCAACCGGGATGCGATCCGGCGTGGTATTGCCAACGGCAACAAGAGCATCCAGACGGTGTATGACCGCCAGCGGGAGGTCGCCGAGTTCTTCGATGTGTTGCCGCTGATGGCCGACAACCTGTACAACGCCATCGACCAGCGCAACGGCGCCATCCGGGCGCACTTCCTGGCCGACCGCATGGTGTTCGACGGCCAGATGGCCAAGGAGATCTGCAATCTGATGGGCTTGCGACAACTCGGCTGTAGCACCGGGACACTGCAGGATTACGGCCCCGATTTCGGGCTGACCTACATGCTCGACGGTCTTGCGGCGATGGGGCAGAAGTGATGGGCCGCGGATTGCCGGTGTTTCTCGCCGTCGTGCTGCTGAGCGCCGGATGTTCCACCGGCGGGCTGGCCGACCTGCCGCTGCCAGCCCCGGGTCTGGGCGCCGGGGGATACCGGCTCACAGCGGTTTTCGCCAATGCGCTCAACCTCCCCGAGCGCGCCAAGGTGAAGCTCGCCGGAGCCGACATCGGCGAGGTGGAGTCCATGGCCGCCGTCGACTTTCGTGCGGTGACCACTCTGCGTATTCGGCATGACGTCACTCTGACGGCGGGCAGCACCGCGCAGTTGCGCACGGCCACACCGCTTGGCGATGTTTTCGTGGCCATTACGCCGCCGGACCAACCCGGCACCGGCATGCTCGCCGACGGCGACACCATTCCCATAGACCAGACCGGTGCGGCGGCGACCGTCGAGTCGGTGCTCAGCTCGGCGGCGATCCTGGTGAACGGGGGCGCGGTGCACAACCTGACCAACGTCGTGAACGGCACGGGCAGGGCAGCGGGCCAGGACGGTCAGGCCTTCGGGCGCATGATCGGAAAGTCCAACGAGCTGCTGGGCAAGCTGAACGCGCGGTCGGGGCAGCTGGATGCCGCGATGACCGAGACGGCTCAGCTGGCCCGGGCGCTGGATGGCAAGAGCGCCCAGCTCGGGCAGGTGCTACACGCGGCGGCCCCGGCAACGGCGACATTGCAGGAGAACGCCGGTCAGATCTCCGATCTGGTGCTGCTGTTGGGTGACACCGCACGCGAGTTGGGTAAGTTCCCTTCCATCGCGGGCACCGACACCAGCGGGCGCAGCGTGGTCGCCGACGCCAACGCGATTTCCCGGTCCTGGAACGACGTGGTGCTGGACCCGGAGACCAGCCTGCTCTCACTGAATCGGCTGTACGCGCCGTTCATCAAAATTACTGCGGGATCGGCTATTTCCGGGCGGGCGGGTATCGATCGCCTGGTCCTGGGCGCGATCCCGGACGCCGGATTCGGGGGAGATCCGGGCTTCCACGGCCCCAAGCGGTACGACTGGGCGAAGTTCGTCGGGACCATCAAGTACTCGTTGTGGCGGCTACAAGAACGCGTCGTCGGGCAGGGGCCCGCAGCGCAGGGCTTCGGTGTGCAAGGCCCCACCCGATGAGCCGCGCCTGGGCCAGCGGCCTGTCTCTCGTTTTCCTGCTGGTGGTTTCAGTCACCTACCTGTTGGTGGGCGTGCTGCACGTGCGGCCATTGGCGTCGAGCTATCCGCTGACCATCCAACTTGCCGAATCCGGCGGACTGCTGCCCAACCAGGACGTGACGCTGCACGGGGTACGGATCGGCTCGGTCGACTCATTGACCTTCACCGGAACCGGTGTCAACGCGGTCGTGAACGTCGACGGCGGTGTGCGGGTGCCCGCGTCCGCGGTGGTGCGGGTTTCGGGGCTGTCGCCGGCCGGCGAGCAGTACCTCGACTTCTCGGCGGGATCGGACACCGGTCCGTTCCTGACCGCGGGTGACGTGATCACCCGGGATCGCACCGACATCCCGGTGACCCCGGCGCAGCTGCTGTCCCACGCCGATGGTGTGCTGGCACAAGTAGATCCGTCGAAGATCGAGCGCATCAAGAAGGAACTGAGCCTGAGCGCCGCGGGGCCGCGCAAGCTCACCGACATCGTCGACGGCGGGGTGTTCTTGTTGGCCACCCTGGATTCGGTTCTGCCCGAGACGGTTAGCGCCATCAAGGACAGCCGCACGGTGTTGTCGGCGGCGGTCGATGTCAACGGGGGCATCGCGGCCACCGCACGCAATCTGCGCGGCACTCTCACGGGTATCAATGCCATGGACGGGGGCTACCGCACACTCATCGGCCAGGCTCCGCAGGTTCTGCACGCCGCCGACAAGCTTTTCGACGACAACTCCGACACCATGGTGCAGCTGCTGGCCAACCTGGCCGTGAACGCGCGGCTGTCCTATGTGCGGGTGCCGGCGCTGAACGCCTTGTTCCCCAACTACCGCGGTTCGGCGCTGGAGGCGTTCATCAGCACCATGCATGACTACGGGCTATGGGTGACCGCCGACCTGTATCCGCGGTATGCCTGCGATTACGGCACCCCGCGGCACCCACCCTCGGCGGCCGACTACCCGGAGCCGTTCCTGTATACGTACTGCCGCGACGACGATCCCGCCATCCTGGTGCGCGGCGCCAAGAACGCCCCGCGCCCGGCGGGGGACGACACCGCCGGGCCGCCGCCCGGCGCCGACCTGGGCGCCAGGTCCGACCCGACGCCGCCGGGCCGCTACACCATCCCGACGCCCTACGGTGGGCCGGCGCTGCCCATCGAGCCACCGAGGTAGATGATGCCGGCCAACAATTCGCAACCGCGCCCGTTGTCGGCCGCCAGCCGCGCCGTGCACACCCGCCGCATCGCGTTCACCTTCGATCGGTCCGCGCCCTCGCGGCGGCACTTCATGGCCGGCGATATCGCCATGAGTCATCTGGTGGCGCTGTTGTCGGGGTTCTTCCCGTCCGGGGAAGAGTTCTTCATCCAGTCGGTGCGGCGCTACGACCGGCAGATCCTCGACCCGGTGCTCAAAAAGCAGGTCGCGGGCTTCATCGGGCAGGAGATGACGCACGGAATGCAGCACCGCGAACTGAACACCCAGCTGGTGCGTCGTGGCTACTGGGCGACCGGGCTCATGGATCGCGTGGGCACCCGACTGGTCAAGCGCATGAAACAGCACCGGGAGCGGATGCCGGATACCGTCGCCCGGGCGGCGCTTGCCGTCACCGCGGGGGTGGAGCACCTCACCGCGATTCTCGGGGAACAAGTGCTCAGCGTGCCCTGGATACAGCAGCAGCTGACCGACCCCGAGGTGCGCGCGATGCTGAACTGGCATGCCATCGAGGAGATGGAACACAAGTCGGTGGCCTTCGACGTGTACCGGTACGTCGGCGGGACCGAGCGGATGCGTATCGCGGCGATGGTTCTCACGCTGGGGCTCTTCCTGACCCGGACGGTGATCCTGCTGGCCTCGATCGTCACCGATCCGTGGGCCTGGCGCCGCCCCGCGCGGACCCTGCGCAGCCTGGCAACCCTGCCGCGCACCCCGCTGTTCGCGGGGCTGGGAGCTAAGATTCGCTGCTACCTGCGGCCCGGCTTCCATCCCGACGACATCGACCATGGCCCTTTGCTCGAGAAGTGGCGCGAGGAGTACTTCGGTCCCGAGGGCACCCTGCTGGACCATCTGAAGTAGTTGCCGCAAGGCGACCGAGGTAGAAAGCGTTTTGTCCGGCCCTTAGGCTGTCCAGGTCAATTACTGCTGTCTTGTGGACCTCAAGAGGAGCCTGAGCGAATCGTGGCCGCCAAGCCGAACGCCGCTGGTAAGAAGATCGAGGCCGTCGTCAACCTCGCCAAACGCCGGGGACTTGTGTACCCCTGCGGCGAGATCTACGGCGGAACCAAGTCGGCGTGGGATTACGGGCCGCTCGGCGTGGAACTCAAGGAGAACATCAAGAAGCAGTGGTGGCGCTCGGTCGTCACCAGCCGCGACGACGTCGTCGGCCTGGACTCCTCGGTGATCCTGCCGCGCCAGGTGTGGGTGGCCTCCGGCCACGTCGAGGTGTTCAACGATCCGCTGGTGGAGTGCCTGAACTGTCATAAGCGCCACCGCCAGGACCACCTGCAAGAAGCCTATAGCGAAAAAGAGGCGAAAAAGGGCCTCACAATCGCGCCCGAGTCGGTTCCCATGACCGAGATCGTGTGCCCGGACTGTGGCAACAAGGGCCAGTGGACCGAGCCGCGCGACTTCAACATGATGCTCAAGACCTACCTGGGTCCCATCGAGACCGAAGAGGGTCTGCACTACCTGCGCCCCGAGACGGCACAGGGCATCTTCATCAACTTCAAGAATGTCGTGACCACCTCGCGGCAGAAGCCGCCCTTCGGCATCGGCCAGATCGGCAAGAGCTTCCGCAACGAGATCACCCCCGGCAACTTCATCTTCCGCACGCGCGAATTCGAGCAGATGGAGATGGAGTTCTTCGTCGAGCCGTCCACGGCGCCCGAGTGGCACAAGTACTGGATCGACACCCGGCTGCAGTGGTACGTCGACCTGGGTATCGACCCGGAGAATCTGCGGCTGTACGACCACCCCAAGGAGAAGTTGTCGCATTACTCCGACGGCACCGTCGATATCGAGTACAAGTTCGGTTTCAGCGGCAACCCGTGGGGCGAGCTGGAAGGCATCGCCAACCGCACCGACTTCGATTTATCCACGCACGCAAAGCATTCCGGTGAGGATCTGTCGTACTACGATCAGGCCGAGGACCGCCGGTACACCCCGTACGTGATTGAGCCGGCGGCCGGTCTGACCCGGTCCTTCATGGCCTTCCTGGTTGATGCGTACCACGAGGACGAGGCGCCGAACGCCAAGGGCGGCGTGGACACCCGTACGGTGCTGCGGCTGGATCCGCGGCTGGCCCCGGTCAAGGTCGCGGTACTGCCGCTGTCGCGCAATGCCGACCTGAGCCCGCGGGCCAAGGCGCTGGCCGCCGAGCTGCGCCAGAGCTGGAATGTCGACTTCGATGACGCCGGGGCAATCGGCCGGAGGTATCGTCGACAGGACGAGATCGGTACCCCGTTCTGCGTCACAGTCGATTTCGACTCGCTCGAAGACGACTCCGTCACCGTTCGCGACCGCGACGAGATGACCCAGCAGCGTATTCCGATCGGCGGCGTGGCCGATCATCTCGCCAAAACCCTCAAGGGCTGCTAGCCGAGGAGCAGAAATGACTGACGTTCAGAATCACATCGGAATCGATCCCGCCAGCGCGCCGATCGAGGCTCCCGCGGCCGAGGCGCAGGTCCGCGCCGACGACCGTGGGCACGTTTTCCACTCATGGTCCGCGCAGGCGATGATCGACCCGCTGCCGATCGCCGGTGGTTCGGGCGCGACATTCTGGGACTACACCGGCAAGGAGTACCTGGACTTCGCCTCGCAGCTGGTCAATCTCAACCTGGGGCACCAGCATCCGCGTCTGGTCGAATCGATCCAGCGTCAGGCCGGTCGGCTGGCCACCATTGCCCCCGCCTTCGCCAACGACGTGCGCGGCGAGCTTGCCCGCCTGGTCGCCGAGCGCGCGCCCGGAACCCTGAACAAGGTGTTCTTCACCAACGGTGGCACCGAGGCCGTCGAGCATGCGGTGCGCATGGCGCGCCACCACACCGGGCGCCGCAAAGTGCTTGCCGCATACCGCAGCTACCACGGCGGCACCACCACCTCGATGTCGCTGACGGGTGAGCCGCGCCGCTGGGCCAACGACCCGGGTGACAACTCCGTGGTGCACTTCTTCGGTCCGTATGCCTACCGTTCGGTGTTCCACTCCACCACGCCCGAGGAGGAAACCCAGAGGGCGCTGGAGCATCTGGAGCAGGTCATCAACCTGGAGGGCCCGCCCACCATCGCCGCGATCATCCTGGAATCGGTGGTCGGCACCAACGGTGTGCTGGTGCCCCCGCCGGGCTACCTGGCCGGCGTTCGGGAGATCTGCGACCGGTACGGCCTGGTGTTCATCGCCGACGAGGTAATGGTCGGCTTCGGCCGATTCGGGGAATGGTTCGCCATCAACGCCTTTGATGTCACCCCGGATCTCATCACCTTTGCCAAGGGCATCAACTCCGGTTACGTCCCGCTGGGTGGTGTGGTGATCTCCGATGCCATCGCCACCAGCTTCGACCACCGCCCGTACCCGGGTGGGCTGACCTACTCCGGCCATCCATTGGCCTGCGCGGTGGGCGTCGAGACCATCAAGGTCTTCGAGGATGACCAGATCCTGAAGCGGGTGCGCGATCTCGGTGAGCGCGTGGTGCGTCCGGAGCTGGAACGCTGGGTGCAGGCGCACCCGAGCGTCGGTGAGATCCGCGGCCGTGGCCTGTTCTGGGCCGTGGAACTGGTGCGCAACAAGGAAACTCGTGAACCCCTGGTGCCGTTCAACGCCAGTGGTGAGGCGGCGGCGCCGATGAACGCGTTCGCGGCGGCGTGCAAGAAGGCAGGCCTGTGGCCGTTCACGCACTTCAACCGCACGCATGTGGCGCCTCCGCTGATTATCAGCGAGGAAGATCTGCGGCGCGGGCTCTCGATCATCGACGCGGCGCTGAATGTCGCCGACGGGTACGTGGATTAACCGGTAAAGGCGCCGCTGTAGGCGTTGAGGGCAGGCTGGCCGCCCAGATGGGCATACAGCACGGTTGAGCCGGGCTCGATCGTCCCGTTCGTGACCAGGTCGATCAGGCCTGCCATCGACTTGCCCTCGTACACCGGATCGGTGATCATCGCCTCCAGCCGTCCGCACAGCTGGATCGCTTCGATTGTGGAATCGACAGGTACGCCGTACTTTTCGCCTGCCCAACCCTCGAGCACGGTGATTTCTTCGGGGCGCAGCTCGCGTTCGAGTCCGATCTGGTCCGCGGTATGGCGTGCGATGCGGGTGACCTGGTCGGTGGTCTGCGTGAGGGTGGCGGACGCGTCGATACCGAGCACCCGCCGCGGCGGGCCTCCGGCGTCGGCGAGTGCGGCGAATCCCGCGATCATCCCGGCGTGCGTGGAACCGGTGACGGTGCACACGACGATGGTGTCGAAGAAGACGCCCAGCTGTTCTTCTTGCGCGGCGACCTCATAGGCCCAATTGGCGAAGCCCAGTCCGCCGTACTTGTGTTCGGACGCCCCCGCCGGGATGGGATAGGGCTTGCCGCCGGCATTTTCGACGGCGGTGAGTGCCTCTTCCCACGATTGACGGATGCCGATATCGAAACCCGCTGGATCCAGCTGGGTGTGGGCGCCCATGATTCGTGACAGCAGGATGTTGCCCACCTTGTCGTTGCCGGGGTCGTCCCAATCCACCCAGCGTTCCTGCACCAGGTGGCACCGCATACCCAGCACCGCCGCCACCGCGGCCACCTGCCGGGTGTGGTTGGACTGGTAGCCGCCGATGGATACCAAGGTGTCGGCGCCGCTGGCCAGGATGTCCGGGACGATGTACTCCAGCTTGCGTACCTTGTTGCCGCCGAAGGCAAGTCCGGAGTTGCAGTCCTCCCGTTTGGCCCAGATCTGCGCGCCGCCGAGGTGGCTGCTCAGCCGCTGCAGGGGATGGACGGGGCTGGGGCCGAAGGTCAGTGGGTAGCGGGCAAAATCGTGGATCGACACGGGCTCTCCTGGCGTTGTGTGGTGATATCGATGCGGAACAACGTTTTTCAGCCGGCTCCGCGTTCTTCGTGTGCGGCGCCCTCGGGCGCCGCAATGAGGGTGTGCCAGTTGTCGCGCGCGGCGCGGCCCGCGCCCTCGCTGTCACCGGCTTCGCACCGGGCGATGATCTGCTCGTGCAGGGCCACCGAATGGCGTCCGTCGCGGCTGGCGAAGCGGATTCGTTCCAGGCGGCGCAGCACGGGGGTGACCTGTTCGAGTACGGCGGCGATGTAGGGGTTGGCGCTGGCTTCGACGGCGACGGCGTGGAATTCGTCGTCCGCGGCCAGAGCGGCGTCGGGATCGTGGGCGTCCAGGGCGGCGGCGAAGCGGGTGTTGGCGTGCCGCATCGCCGCGAGGTCGCCGGGGGAGATGTTGGTGATCGCCTCCCGGACGGCGAGCTCGTGCATCGCGGCGGCGACGGACTGCGCGGCACGTGCCTCGCGGACGTCGATGGGACTGACGATGGTGTGCCTACCCGGTTGGGTCTGCACCAGGCCGGCTTGCTCCAGGCGGGCCAGGGCCTCGCGGATCGGGGTCCGGCTCACTCCCAGCCATCGGCTCAACTCGTCGTCACGCAGGCGTTCACCGGGGGCGAGTGTGCCGTCGACGATGGCCGTACGCAGGGCCTTGTAGGCGTTATCGCGGAGCAGGGATCGCGCTGCGATGCCCTCCGAGGGCGGTACCGGCATGCAATATATTGCACATCGGTAGGCGGCGCAGGTCAAGTACCAGGGCCGCGCCGGATGGATGCGGCCAGTTAGAAGCGGCCCCCGCCGCCGCGGAAGCTCGATCCGGAGGATCGGGAGGATCCGCCGTAGGACGACGACCCGGAACCTGACCAGGAGCTGTGGTGGCCCGCTCCACCGCTGAGCATGCCGCGCAGGATTCCGCCGATCACCGCGCCGGCGACATTGCCGGCCACGTCGCCGGCCACGCTGTACCCGCCGTATCCGTTGCCGTAATACCGCTGAGCGCTCTGCACCTCCTGCTGTGCCGAGTATTGGGCCTGGGTCGCCAGTTCGGCGGCGCCGTTGGCGAAGAGGATCGCATCGGACGGATTGGAGGCCCGGCTCTGCTCGGCAGCGGCCAGCCGGCGCTGTGCCTCATCCAGATTCCAGCGCGTCCTGGCGCCCACGGCGCCGCGGTGCAGGCCGATGTACTGGTTGACCGCGTCCAGTCGCTGGCGCGCGGCCACGAGCGCTTGATCGAGCACGCGGGCACGCCGTTCCGCGGCCGCCCTTTCTTCCTGTGCCGCCGCCAAGAGTTTGTCCAGCTGTGCGTCGGCGGCAGCGAGGTGAGTGAACGCGGTCAGCGGGTCGGTCGCGCCGATGCGCTCGGCGTCGGCGACGGCCGCCACGGCGGCGTCGTGCGCCTTGGTCAACTCCTCCGAGGACGGCAGCCTGCCTTGTTTCTGGAATTCTTCGGCCTGCGCGATATCGGATTTCGTGTCGGCGATGGACGCGGCCAGCGAGTCGATGGCGTGGCGGATGTTGTTGGCGGCGTTGTCGATCGCGTCCAGCAGGGCGTTGGCCTGCGTCAGCGCCGATTCGGCACCACGGATGGCATCCACGAGGCTCATCTGCTGGCCCTCCAGGGCGCGGGCCGCCAGTTCGCGCCCGTGCGTGATGCGGGAATCGGCAAAGCGGACACGCTCGGTGGCCTCGGCGACGTTGTCACCGATGGATGCCAATGCCGCGGCATCGAATTCGGTGCGCAGCTGGCCGAGAATCCGTTCGGACTCCGGTAGCCGGGCGGTGACGGCCACCACCTGTTGCGTGAGGGTATCCAGCTTGGCGGGCGCGTTGATCACCAAGTTCCGTAACGCGTCGAAGGCGCTGGACTGGTCCTCCAGGGTGCGATCGGCGCGGGCGGCCGTGGTGATGACGTCGATCAGCAGCCGCCGCTGTTCCAGCGGTGTTTCCGGGATCGCGTCATCGAGCTGCTTGCGCACCGAGAATGCTTGGGCCAGTGCCTTTTTTGCCGAATCGACGGCCTGCTGAAAGGGCGCGGTGGATTCGGTGCCAAATTCCTCGACGGCCAGCGCGAGTTCGGCCTCGCTGGTACGCACCGCGTTGTCGACGTTCACCACAATGGATTTGGACAAGCCGTCCAGCGCGGTGACCGGCTGCTTCGCCAGCGCCTCGGCGTCCGAGGGGTCGATGCCCTTGGCCGCTTCGATTTCCGCCCGCCGGCGCGAGCGGGTGCGGAACCAGGAGAACAGCATGAACGCGCCGACCAACACGGCGCCAAAGGCCAGTGCACCCAGGACCGGCTTCCAGGGAATGGAGGCCGATGAGGAGGCGGCTGATTCCAGCCCGGTGGCGGTCTTGATGGCGGCGCCGTCCCAGTCCGACGTGCGTAGCGCGGGTTCGATCGTGTTGGTCCGCAGATTCTCGATCTCCGAGTCGCTGACGTTCTTGATACCCGAGGCCACCTGGAACGCGTAGCTGCGCTCCTCGGTCGCCACCGCCAGCAGGGCGTCACGGTCTCCCAGGTTGCTGGCCTTGATGGTCTTGTCCGCCCACGCCGTTGGGTCGGTGCCCTCGAAGTCCTTGACGTATACCACCCAGAGCCGGACGTGCTGCTGGTCGTAGAGCTGGTCGACGGCGGCGCGCACCTTCGCCGGGTTTTTCAGCGCCCCGGCCCGGTCGGTGACATAGCCCGGTATCCGGAACGGCGGATCGGCGCTCGCCACCGGTGCCAGCAGCAGCGTCGGGGCACAGACCGCGATGAGGACTCCGAGCAGGCCCGCGAGGGCACGCAGCAGACGCATGGTCGTCAATCTAGTGCCTCGCAAGACGCTTCGACCCGCCCTGGCAGACTGTGCCTACGATGCGTAAAAAGGATGCCTACACCGATTCCGACCGTGAACGCGTCGTCACCGAGTCACCCAAGACGGCGGCCGTCGTTGATATCCCGGCTGCTTCTTTGACGGAGTACCGGACCGATTTCGCGCGGGATCGGGCGCGTGTTCTGCACAGCGCCGCGTTCCGGCGGCTGGCCGACAAGACGCAGGTGGTGGGCCCGCGTGAGGGTGACACCCCGCGCACGCGGCTGACGCACTCGGTGGAGGTCGCGCAGATCGGCCGCGGTATCGCCACGGGGCTGGGCGCCGACCCGGATCTGGTCGATCTGGCCGGGCTGGCCCATGACATCGGCCATCCGCCGTACGGACACAACGGCGAGCGTGCCCTCGATGAAGTGGCGGTGGATTGCGGCGGGTTCGAGGGCAACGCCCAGAACCTGCGCATCCTGACCCGGCTGGAGCCCAAAGTCGTTGATGCCGCAGGCAACAGCGCGGGCCTGAACCTCACGCGGGCCGCCCTGGACGCGGCCACCAAGTATCCGTGGCTGCGCCCACCGGGCGGCGGCAAGTTCGGCGCCTATGACGATGAAGTGGAGGCGCTGACCTGGGTGCGCGCCGGGGCGCCGCCGCGGCGGCGCTGCCTGGAAGCGCAGATCATGGACTGGTCGGACGACGTCGCCTACTCGGTGCACGATGTCGAGGACGGCGTCATCTCGGGTCGTATCGACCTGCGGGTGCTGGCGTCGCGGGGGGAGGCTCAGGTGCTCGCCGAGCTGGGGGTGCGGTCGTTCGGCGGCTTGCAGCAGGGCGCGCTGGAGGAGGCCGCCGCGCGGCTGGCCATGCTGCCGGTGGTCGCCGCCGTCGGCCCGTACGACGGAACGCTGAGCGCGTCGACGGACCTCAAGCGATTGACCAGCGAATTGGTGGGCCGGTTTGCCTCGGCGGCGATCGGTGCCACCCGCGATGTGGCCGGCGCCGGGCCGCTGATCCGGTTCGAGGCCGAGCTGACCGTGCCCGAGGTGGTGGCCGCCGAGGTGGCGGTGCTGAAAATGCTTGCGCTGCAATTCATCATGTCTGATCCGAAGCACATCGCGGTGCAGGCGCGTCAGCGTGAACGCATTCACCGGGTGGCGCGCTGGCTGGCCGAGGGGGCGCCGGCCACCCTGGACCCGGTGTTCTTGCCCGCCTTCGAGTCCGCGGCCGATGACGCGGCGCGCACCCGGGTGGTCGTCGACCAGATCGCGTCCTACACCGAGAGTCGTCTGGAGCGTGTCGACCGCGATAGCCTGGGTGTTCAGGCCAGCTGGGGGTAGGGCGGCATAGACTGACCCAAATGGCCGGACGTATTCCTGATCGCGACATCGCGGCGATCCGTGAGCGCACCCGGATCGAGGACATCGTCGGTGACTACGTCCAGCTGAAACGCGCGGGTGCGGACTCGCTCAAGGGGCTGTGCCCGTTCCACGACGAGAAGTCCCCGTCGTTTCACGTACGGCCCAATCACGGGCACTTCCACTGCTTCGGCTGCGGCGAGGGCGGCGACGCCTACACCTTCATCCAGAAGATCGAGCACATCACCTTTGTGGAGGCCGTCGAACGGCTGGCCGATCGCATCGGCTACACCATCAACTACGAGGGTGGCGGCACCGCGGCACAACGTGACCGCGGCACCCGGGCCCGGCTCGTCGCCGCCAATGCCGCCGCGCAGGAGTTCTACGCCGCCGCACTGGATTCCCCCGAGGCGGCCCCGGCGCGTCAATATCTGACCGAGCGCAACTTCGATGGTGCCGCCGCCAAACAATATGGTTGCGGCTTCGCGCCGTCCGGCTGGGACACCCTGACAAAGCATTTGATGCGCAAGGGCTTCGAATTCAAGGAGCTGGAGGCCGCGGGGCTGTCGCGGGAGGGGCGCCGCGGGCCGATGGACCGCTTCCACCGGCGGCTGCTGTGGCCGATCCGTGCCAGCAGCGGCGAGGTGATCGGCTTCGGCGCGCGCAAGATCTTCGACGACGACACCATGCCCGGCAAGTACGTCAACACCCCGGAAACCATGTTGTACAAGAAGTCGTCGGTGTTGTTCGGTCTGGATCTGGCCAAACGCGATATCGCCAAGGGCCATCAGGCCGTGGTTGTGGAGGGCTACACCGATGTGATGGCCATGCACCTGGCCGGGGTGACCACGGCCGTGGCGTCCTGTGGCACCGCCTTCGGCGACGAGCATCTGTCGATGCTGCGGCGCCTGATGATGGACGACTCGTATTTCCGTGGCGAGCTCATCTACGTGTTCGACGGCGATGCCGCCGGTCAGGCCGCGGCGCTGAAAGCCTTTGAAGGCGAGCAGAACCTGGCAGGGCAGTCATTCGTGGCGGTGGCTCCGGACGGCATGGATCCGTGCGATCTGCGGCTCAAATCGGGGGAGGGGGCGCTGCGGGATCTGGTCGCGCGCCGAATCCCGCTTTTCGCCTTCGCGATTCGGTCGGCGCTGGCGGAGTCCGATCTGGAGATCGCGGAGGGCCGCGTGGACGCGCTGCGCCGGTGCGTGCCGATGGTCGCCAAGATCAAGGACCCCACGCTGCGCGACGAGTACGCCCGTCAGCTTGCCGGCTGGGTCGGCTGGGATGACGTGGCCCAGGTGCTGGCGCGGGTGCGTGAGGAGGCCGGCAAGGCGGCCAAGGGCGGCTCTGTGTCCGCGGATCGTCGTCCCCGTGGCACCGAGACGGCGGCGGCACCCAAGGTGTCGATGCCCGATCCCAAGGACCCCACGCTGTGGCCGCAGCGCGAAGCTCTCAAGGCCGCGTTGCAGTTCCCGGCCTTCGCCGGTCCGGTGTTCGACTCGCTGACCACCGACAGCTTCACCCACCCCGGGTATGTGGCGGTGCGCACCGCGATCGAGGTCGCCGGCGGTACCGCCGCGGGGATCGTCGGTGCGGAGTGGATTGACGTGGTCCGGCGACAGGCGGCAAGTCCGCACGTGGTGACGCTGATCAACGCCCTGACCGCCGAGGTCATCCAGGTTGATAGTGACGAGCGGTTGCCCCGGTACATCGGTTCGGTGCTGGCCAAGCTGCAAGAGGTGTGGGTCGGTCGGCAGGTGGCCGAGGTGAAGTCGAAGCTGCAGCGGATGTCGCCGGTGGACAACGCCGACGAGTACCACGCGCTGTTCGGCGATCTGGTGGCCCTGGAGGCGTACCGGCGCAGCCTGCTGGAGCAGGTCAGCGGCGACGATCTCTCGGTCTGACCGGCCCCTACTTCTTGTCGAGCTGCGGCTCGGGCTCCAAGATCATGGTCGTCTCGTCGATGGGTGTGAGTTCGACCATGTGGGGGTCCGGGGACAGCGAGTTGGCCAGGCGCCGTCGGCTGATCTCGATCAGCTTCTTGGTCGCGGGGCTACCGGTGACGGCCTGATACCCGTTGACGATCTGCTCGTATCGGCGGCGTCCAGCCTTCGCTCCCAGCACGTAGCCGGCTGCCAGCACCAACAAAACCCGAATCACGAACCCTCCACCAACTAACGAAGTTCTCCCTATCCTGCCTGACGCACCCGGGAACGGCTGCGTCAGGAGTGTCACATCTGCCCGGCTCTGAGCGACAACACGTCATGCCAGTCCTCTTTGTCGCTCGTAGGTGGGCCATCCGGTTTGGCTTTCACCCCCGCTCGTAGGCTAGAGTCATGCCTCGGCTCGCGGCACAACCACCGCGTCCCGGGTAATCCCCTGTAGCTCAATTGGCAGAGCATCCGACTGTTAATCGGACGGTTATTGGTTCGAGTCCAATCGGGGGAGCCACCAGGTTTCGCGCCATGATCTCCGTCTCCCAGTGAGGCGGAGTTTTGCGTTTCACCGGCCCGGAAGGCGCTCAGTCGCCCAGGTACGCGTCGGCCCACGCCCCGATGATCCGTCCCGCACGGCGCGCTTCTCCGGGCCCGAACAGAAAGTGGTTGGAACCCTCCAGGGAGACAAAGCTGCGCGGGTGCCGTGCGGTCTGGAAGATCCGGCTGGCGTTCTCGATGCCCACGGTGTTGTCCGTGGGCGAGTGCAGGATCAGCAGCGGCAGGCGCAGGCTCCGGATTTTTTCCTGTAGATCGGCGGCGCGGACATCCTCGACGAAGGCACGTTTCAGCGTGAGCGCTTTGCCGCCGACCATCCAGGTGGCGCTGCCCTCGGCGAGCACCGTCTCGACCACGGCGTCGTACTGGATTTCGGCATGGACGGGGTCCATCGGCGCCCCGACGGTGACGACGGCGCGCACACCGGGGGAGTCCCGCGCGGCCGCCAGCACCGCGGCCCCACCGAAGGAATGCCCGATGAGAATGTCGGCCGGGGTGCCGCGCTCGGCCATAAATGTGCATGCCGCAATAACGTCGTTCGCTTTCACGGTGAATGACCCGTCGCCCCAGTCGCCGTCGGAATCGCCGAGCCCCAGAGCGTCGAATCGCATCATCGCGATGCCGTCCTTGGCCAATTGCTTGCATATGCGCGCCGCGGCAGGGCAATCCTTGCCGAGTGTGAACCCGTGGGAGAAGACTCCCCAGCCCCGAATGGCCCCGTCAGGCCGGTCGATGACCCCGGTGAGGGTGGGGCCGGTGCAACTGGGGAACGTAACGCGTTCAGCCATGAGGGAGGTTTATCACCTTTGCGTGAAAGGCGCTGGGAGAGGACTATCCTGGAGTTATGAAGCGACCACATAATGTGGCGCGAATTCTCTGCTCCGTGTTTATTGCCGGGGCTCTGGCTTCAGCGCCATTTGTTTTGTCCAGCCCTTCCGCCGGCTCTGCCCAGGCGACCGTCTGCGCGACGGCCGGCTACACCACCCGCTGCGAGGGCGTGCCCAGTTCGGCGTGGTACGGGTATGGCTACTACCCGCCGGGGGCCTACTGGGGAGCCCCGGGATACCCGCCGTTGGGCGCTGGGGCGGGCATCCCGATACGCCCTATCCCTTAACGGCGTTGACGGCCTTCACGAAGACATCGGAGAGGTCGTTGCGGTCGACATCGCCCATGCCTGACACCGAGATGGCGTGGTGGTCGTCGAGCTGAGCGGAGTAGGCCACCTGCGCCATCTCCTTTTCCATGCCGGGCGCGCTGATCTTGATGCTCGTGGAGGTGCCGGTCGTCTGCACACCGTCAATGGCGGGTGCGTCGATCTTCTCGCCGGTGCCCTCTGCCATGCCGGCGATCGACAGGGTGAACTTGTCGCAGGCGCCGCCGGTGGTATCGGCGGGGATCGGGTTGACCGTCTCCATCGCCGCGGCGATGATCATGGTCTTGGACATCGGATCCGCGCCGTCCTTGGCGCCGGTGACGCCCTGCATCGTCGTCCCGGTCACCTGCGGGAAGGCGCCCAGCATCTTGTCGGCGCACTCTTGCGGGGTGAAGGTGGCTTTGTCGAAGATGCCCTTCATCTGATCGAGCATCTGCTGGGTCACCGTGGTCTTGGGCTGTACCTCGACGGTGTATCCGGCGGGGAACTGATCCTTGATGGCGTCGATCTTCGCAATGTCGAAGGTGCTGGCCGCGGCCGTCGAGGTGGCGGCGCTGCTGCTGGCCGACGTGCCGGCGGACTCGTCCTTCTTGTCATTGTTCGAACACGCCAGCAACATCCCGCCGGTCAACACCACAGTGCCGAAAACGGTCAATGAACGATTCATGTCGGTAATTCCCCTCTGAACAGTGCGTTTTCAGCAACCTGGAAGTAGATTCAAACATCGTGGCAATCGACGGCTCTACGGGATCTGCCGAACTACCGCATGAATTTGACCACACGCACCCCGACGTGTCCGGGGGATGGTTGCGTGCGGCCACGTTCGGCGCCATGGACGGGCTGGTAACCAACACTGCTCTGGTTGCGGGTGTGGGTGCCAGCGGGCTGGACGCGCACGCGATCGTGCTGACCGGCGCCGCCAGTCTGGTGGCGGGTGCGTTCTCGATGGCGCTGGGCGAGTTCACGTCGGTATCGACGTCCAATTCGCAGATCGAGCACGAGGCGAGCGTGGAACGCCGCGCCATCCAGCTGCACCCCGACGCCGAGAAGCAGGAGCTGATCTCCATGCTCGGCGATATTGGGCTCTCCCCGCAGACCGCGGCGGCGGCGGCCGACGAGATCCACCGGGACGAGAACACCGCGGTGACGATCCACCTCACCCGCGAGCTTGGTATCAATCCCAACGAGACCCCGTCGCCGTGGGTGGCCGCCCTCTCGTCGTTCGTGACGTTCTCGGTGGGCGCGGTGGTGCCGTTGATTCCATTCCTGCTGGGATTCGCCTCACTGCTGGCGGGGTTGATCTGTGGCGGCGTGGGCCTGCTCATCGCCGGCTGGGTGGCCGGAAGTTTCACCTCGCGGCCACGGTGGCTGAGCGCGTTGCGGCAGTTGACATTCGGTGCCATCGCGATCGGGGCCACCTACCTGATAGGCCACCTGATCGGCGTCGCGGTGAATTAACGCCCGGTCGCGCCAAGCTGAGAATGTCCTGAGAGCGGGTAAACCTGCTGGCAGAATTGTGAAGTGAATTTCGCCAGGGTGCCGTTGAAGCCCGATGAATTGGCTCAGGCGGCCGTCATGGCCGCGCTCACCGCGGCCATGGTCATCGTCGGAATCGCCCTGCCGATCCTCGGTGCCGTGCAACTGCTCGGTGCCGTGCCCATGGGTCTCCTGGGCTATCGCTACCGCATCCGCGTGCTGCTGGCCGCCGCCGTGGCCGGGGGAGTCATCGCGTTCCTGCTGGCCGGTCTCGGCGGATTCATCGCCATGTGCCAGTGCGTCTATATCGGGGGCCTGACGGGCGTGGTGCGCCGCCGCGGTCACGGCATGCCGCTGCTGACCGTGATCGGGGTGATCTGTAGTGCGATCATCGCGGCGCTGGCGGTGGGTGCGCTGACGCTGCTGAACCGGATGCGCACCCTGCTTTTCGACGCGCTGCGCGCCTCGCTGGAGGGCCTGTTCAAGATGATCGGGCACATCCCGCATCTGGAGGCGGTGGGTGTGAACGCGACAAGCGCCATCGACTACGCGATGCGCAACTGGATGTGGTTTATCGGCGGCATCGTCTTCACGTTCGTGCTGCTGAATACGATGTTCGGCTGGTGGGTGCTCTCCCGGGTGATTCGGCGCCTATCGGTGATTCCGGATGTGCACCAGCTCGATCCGCCCGCGGTCGCGGGAGCGGTGGGCCCGGTGCCGGCCCGCCTGCATGAGGTGAGATTCCGCTATCCGCGTGGTGAATCCGATGCGCTGGCACCGCTTTCTATGAATATCGACGTCGGCGAGCACGTCGCGATCACCGGGCCCAACGGCTCTGGTAAGAGCACGCTGATGCGCATCCTGGCCGGCCGCGAACCCACGTCAGGTCAGATCGAGCGGCCGGGCTCGGTGGGCCTGGGTGCCATCGGCGGCACCGCAATCGTCATGCAGCACCCGGAAAGTCAGGTACTGGGCACCAAGGTCGCCGACGACGTCGTGTGGGGCCTGCCCGCCGACCACAAGGTCGATATCGGCGGTCTGCTGCGTGAGGTCGGTCTGGAAGGGATGGCGGAGCACAGCACCTCCTCGCTCTCCGGTGGCGAGCTGCAACGCCTGGCGGTGGCCTCGGCCCTGGCCCGCGACCCCGCGCTGTTGGTGGCCGACGAGATCACCAGTATGGTCGACCCGCAGGGTCGTCAGGATCTGCTGGGGGTGTTGTCCCGGCTCACCCAGCAGCACCGAATGTCCTTGGTGCACATCACACATTTCCAGTCCGAGGCCGCGGCTGCCGATCGCGAGGTGGCCCTGCGCGCGGTCAACGGCAAGGCGGCGCGCACCGCGATCCAGACCGTGCCGGTGCCGGCGACCTCGGCCGCGCGGCCCGATAACGAGTCGCCGGTGGTGCTCGAGTTCGATTCCGTGGGGCACGAGTACGCCAGCGGCACACCCTGGGCCAAAACAGCATTGCGCGATGTCTCGTTGGCCGTCCACGAGGGCGACGGGGTACTCATCCACGGCGGCAACGGTTCGGGTAAGTCCACGTTCGCGTGGATCGCGGCCGGGTTGACCAAACCCACGACGGGTCAGTGCCTGCTCGACGGCCGTCCGGTGTCCGATCAGGTGGGGTCGGTGGCAATCAGCTTCCAGGCCGCCCGGTTACAGCTGCTGCGCAGCCGCGTCGACTATGAAATTGCTTCGGCAGCAGGATTTTCGGCCCGAGACACTGATCGGGTGGTGCGGGCCCTGGCCAGTGTGGGGCTCGAGCCCGATCTTGCCACGCGCCCCATCGATCAGCTCAGCGGCGGTCAGATGCGCCGCGTGGTGCTGGCCGGGTTGCTGGCGCGCTCGCCGCGCGCGCTGATTCTCGATGAACCGCTGGCGGGGCTGGACGCCGAAGCGCAGGCGGGCCTGCTGCGGCTGCTGGTCGAGGTGCGCGAGCGCGAGCGGCTCACCATCGTGGTCATCTCGCACGACTTTGACGGCATGCAGGAGCTGTGTCCGCGCACCGTGCATCTGCAGTCCGGTGTGCTGCTGCCCGAAGCGGTGGGGTCGGGGAGACGCGGATGACGAAGACACGTGCACCGCGCCGTCCGGTGGTGCTGCTGCGCCCGGTGCCCGGTACCTCCACCATTCACGAGCTATGGGCCGGGACCAAACTTATTGCGGTCTTTCTAATTTCGGTGCTGCTGACGTTCTTCCCCACCTGGACGGCGATCGGCGCGGTGGCGGCGCTGGTGATTCTCACCGCGTGGCTGGCGCACATCCCGCGCGGGGCGGTGCCCACCATTCCGATCTGGATGGTCGCGTTGGTGATCGGCGGCAGTCTCACGGTGTTCTTCAGCGGCGGACCGCCGTTCTGGCATATCGGGGGGCTCACCATCGGATTTCACGGTGTGCTCGCGGTGGCCCGCACGACGGCGGTCGCCGCGGTGCTGCTGGGCACGGGCGCCATGGTGTCGTGGACGACAAATGTCTCCGAGATCGCGCCCGCCGTGGCCGTGCTGGGGCGGCCCTTGAAGGTCTTCGGGATCCCGGTCGATGAGCGGGCCGCAACCCTGGCGCTGGCACTGCGTTCGTTCCCGATGTTGTCCGATGAGTTCCGGGTGCTCATTGCCGCGCGCCGGCTGCGTCCACCGCAGGTGCGGGAGGGCAGGCGCGGGCGGCGCGGGTTGCGATGGATCGCCGAGGCGGTCGACATGCTCACCGCGGCCATTACCGCGGCGCTACGCCGCGCTTCGGAGATGGGGGACGCCATCACCGCGCGCGGCGGCACCGGCCAGATCTCGGCGCATCCCGCGCGGCCCGGCCTGAATGACGCCATCGCGTTGCTCCTGGTGATCGCCGTAGGAACGGCCGTCGTGTTATTCGAGGTGCTGTAGCCCGCTCCTCAGCGCCGAGCATGCGCAAATGTGCCTCAAACGGCCGGAAATCGGGATATTTGGGCATGCTCGGCACGGGGGTGACGCGCGGGCTACCGCTCCAGTGCCCTGTTCGCCGCGCGCTGCGCCTGTTGCAGCGCCTCACGCACGTCAAGGCGCCCCAGGAACATCTCGGCGAAATAGGGCTTCAGCGCGGCGAATCCGGCCCCGAAGCCCTGTCCACCGGGGGCGGCGATCTGCTGACCGCGTAGCACCTCGAAGAAGGGGGACACGTCGACGCCCTTGTCTGCCCAATACTGAAAGTAGGGTGCCCGCGCGCTTAGCACGGCGGGGATGGCCGAGCCGCTGCGGCCCAGGAAGGAGTTCCCGTCGGTGCTGCCCATCCAGGCCAGCACCTTGTGCACCGCGTCGGGATGCGGCGATGACGAATTGGCGGCAGCGACAATCCCGTTGGTGACGCTGACCCGGCCTTGCGGCCCGGCAGGCATCATCGCCACATCCCAGGGAAAGGTGGCATTCGCCTGGATCTGAGCCAGGTTGTAGGTGCCCGATTGGAACAGCGCCATCCGCCCCTGCAGAAACTGGTTGCGGGAGAAGTCGTTGTTGTCATTGGTGTCGGCGGCCGACGGTGCCACCCTGTCGACGTTGATCAGGTCCACCAGGTACGTGAACGCCATCTCGGCGCGGGGCTTGGCGAACGCGAACTTGTCGTCGGCCTGAAACACCGCACCGGCCGACCCGAGGTAGTTCAGGTAGATGCCCTGTAAGTCGTTGGCGGCGTTGTATCCCCAGTGCCCGGGCGCCGTGAGCCGGTGCAGCATGGGGCGCAGGGTGTCGACCTCGGGGTCGGGGTCCCAGCGCAGTTCGGCCAGCTCTGCCGGGTCGACTTGGGCCGCGTCGAGCAGGTTCTTGTTGTAGTACAGCGCAATTCCCGCGTCGCTGAGCTGCGGCACCCCCCAGAGCTTGCCGTCCCGGGTGAACTGCGCGACGACGGACGGGTCCCAGTCCGCCCGCGGTTCCACGGGAACGAGGTTCCCGGTGTCGGCGTAGTCGGACAGGTAGGCATTACTGAGCCAGAAGATGTCGTCGGCGCCGTGCCCGGCCACATCGGTGCGCAGGCTGTTGAAGTAACTCGCGTACGACGTGACGGTCACCGCGACCTGGATATCCGGATTGCGGCGGCTGAACTCGTCGAACGAGCCGCGGTACGCCTCGGCCACCTGCTGGTCCCAGACCCGAACGGTCACCACCGTTTTGCCGTGCGGCGTGGTGGGAATCCCGAGCCAGGCCGCGACCCCGAAGAGCAGCAGCGCCACCAGTGCGAGGGTGAGGGCGGCGCGGGTAGATGCCTTCATCACTTGAGTCCGCTCAGGGTGATGGAGCGGACGATGTACTTCTGGAACGCCACGAACAGGATCACCAGCGGCACGATCGCCACGGTGGTCGCCGCCATCACGATCGGCCACTGCGCGTTGAACTGGGACTGCAGCCCGGCGGTGGCCACGGTCAGCACCCGCCAGTTGCCGCCGCTGGTGATCACCAACGGCCACATGAAGTTGTTCCACTGTGACACCACGGTGATCAGGGTCAGCGTGATCAGGATCGGCCGGCTCACCGGCACCACCACATGCCACAGGATGTCGAGCGTATTGGCCCCGTCCAGACGTGCGGCGCGGATCAGATCGTCGGGAATGGTGCGGAAATGCTCACGCAGCAAGAAGATCGCATACGGCGAGCCGAACATGAACGGGATGACCAATGCCCAGAAGGTGTTTCGCAGGCCCACCTGGGTCAGCATCAAGTACATCGGCACCACGGTGACCGTCGCCGGAATCATCAGTGTCGCCAGATATATCCAGAACAGTCCGTCGCGGCCCGGGAAACGCAGCCGCGCAAAGGCATACGCGGCCAATACCGAGAACGTCAGCTGCCCGATCACGATGATCGCCGTCATCAGCACGGTCACCAGGGCGGCCCGCCCGAATCCGGCATCGGCGAGCCCGGTGTAGTTGGCCAGTGTGAATGGGTTCGGCGGCGCCAGCGGTGTGCCGGTGGCGAACTGCTTCGCGGTCTTCAGCGATGCCGACACCGCCAGCAGGAAGGGGCCCAGTGTCAGCACAGCGCCCACGGTCAACAGCAGGTAGACGAGGACATTCCTAGACCAGGTCATAGCTCACCCGGGCGCGGAAGTAGCGGTGCTGAATCACCGTGATGGTCACCAGGATCAGGAACAAGATCAGCGACATGGCGGCCGAACGCCCGACATGGGCCGCTTCGAACGCCTCGGCGTACACGCGGTGCGCCGCCAGGTCGGTGCGGTTCTGCGGGCCGCCGCTGGTGAGCGCGTACACGGTGTCGAAGGTCTGCACCGCGCTCACCACCCCGGTGACGAGCACGAAGAAGAAGGTGGGCCGCAGCATCGGCAGGGTGATGCGGCGGAACCGCTGCCAGGCCGTCGCACCGTCGACCCGGGCCGCGTTATGGACATCGCCGGGGATGGCCAGCAGACCCGCCATGAAGAACAGGGCCACGTAGCCGACATTCGTCCACACGCTGACCGCCGCCACCACCGGCAGCGCCAGCGAGGGATCGGTGAGCCATTCGACGCGCTGCCCCAGCAGTGCATTGACGGCGCCGTCGGTGGGCGCCAGCATCCAATGCCACAGCACACCGATGGCCAGCGGCGCGCATATCCAGGGGATCACGTAGATGGTCCTGAAGAGCACGGTGCCGGGCAGGCCGCGCACCAACAGTGTCGCCGCCGCCAATCCCAGCGCGGTCTGCACCGGGATCACCAGCGCCACGAAGAGCAGTGTCACCAGCAGGGAATGGCCAAAGGTGCCGTCGGTGAGCACCGAGCGCCAGTTGTCCAGGCCCACGAATTCGATGGGACCCAACAAGTCCCAGCGGCACAGGCTCAGCCACACCACCACCAGGATGGGCAGCAGCAGAAACGCCGCCACCCCGAACAGGCTCGGGGCCAGCAGCCCGTATGCGACGGCTGTCTGCCGCGACCGACTCACGGGACCATTAAATCGCCGATGAGCCGCTTGCGCGAAGAGCGGGTGCCTGGACATCCCCGGTAGCGTTGGGCACGTGACACGGTCAGTAGATCCCGATTTCCTGGCGCTGCCCCGCGCCGAGCTCGCCGACGCCGCCCTGAACGCGGCCCGCGCCGCCGGTGCCAGTTATGCGGACCTGCGCATCCATCGGTTGATCAACGAGGAGCTGATGCTGCGCGACGAGCAGGTGGAGACCGCCGTCTCCGGGCGCACCATCGGTTTGGCGGTGCGGGTGATTGTCGACGGCACCTGGGGATTCGCCTCGCATGTGCAGCTGGATACGACGGCCGCCGCCGAGACCGCGCGCCGGGCCGTGGCGGTGGCCCGCGGGCTGCGCAGCCTGAACCGTGAGCGCGTCGAGCTGGCCGACGAACCGGTCTACGCCGATGTGCAGTGGGTGTCCGACTACGCGATCGACCCGTTCGGGGTGCCGCAGGCCGACAAGATCGCGGTGCTGCAAGAGTATTCGGCGCGGCTGCTGGCCTCCGATGGCGTGGACCACGCCTCGGCATCGCTGACGGCGGTCAAGGAGCAGACCTTTTACGCCGACACCTTCGGCTCGTCCATCACCCAACAGCGGGTGCGGGTGATGTCGCAGCTGGACGCCATCGCCGTCGACGCAGCCACCGGATCATTTGAGACCATGCGCACGCTGGCTCCGCCGATGGGCCGCGGCTGGGAGGCCGTCGGCGGTGACGGGGTGTGGGACTGGAGCGCCGAGCTGCGCGAGATCCCGGAGCTGCTCACCGAGAAGGTGAAGGCGCCCAGCGTGGTCGCCGGCCCCACCGACCTGGTGATCGATCCGACCAACCTGTGGCTCACCATTCACGAATCCATCGGTCACGCCACCGAATACGACAGGGCCATCGGCTATGAGGCCGCCTATGCCGGGACCTCGTTCGCGACCCCCGACAAGCTGGGCGCCATGAAGTACGGCTCGCCGGTCATGAACGTGACCGCCGACCGCAACGAGGTGCACGGCCTGGCCTCGGTCGGATACGACGACGAGGGGGTGGCCTCGCAGCGCTGGGACCTGGTGCGCGACGGCATCTTCGTCGGTTATCAGCTGGATCGGGTGTTCGCGCCGCGGTTGGGCCAGGAGCGTTCCAACGGCTGCTCGTATGCCGACTCGCCGCATCACGTGCCGATCCAGCGGATGGCCAATGTGTCGCTACAGGCCTCCCCGGAGGAGCGCAGCACCGACGATCTGATCTCCGGGGTGGAAGACGGCATCTACATCGTCGGTGACAAGTCGTGGTCAATCGACATGCAGCGCTACAACTTCCAGTTCACCGGGCAGCGGTTCTACCGCATCCGTGGCGGCAAGCTGGACGGGCAGCTGCGCGATGTCGCCTACCAGGCCACCACCACCGACTTCTGGGGTTCCATGGAAGCCGTTGGTGGACAATCGACATGGCGCCTGGGCGGTGCCTTCAACTGCGGTAAGGCCCAGCCCGGCCAGGTCGCGGCGGTCAGCCACGGCTGCCCGTCGGCGCTGTTCCGTGGCGTCAATGTTCTCAACACCAAAGAAGAGGGCGGTAGCAGCCGATGAGCCGCTTGCGCGAAGAGGAGACGGCACAGTGATTCCCGCACAGCAGGTCGCCGACGATGTCCTGGCCGAGGCCGCACGACGCGGCGGTGCTGACGACACCATCGTCTTGATCCAGGACAGCAGTGAGGCCTCGCTGCGTTGGGCGGGCAGCTCCATGACCACCAACGGCGAGTCGGTCAAGCGCAGCATCGCGGTGATATCGATTCTGCGGCAAGGGGACCAGACGCGGGTGGGTTCGGTGCTCACCGAGGATGCCGACCCGGCCGCGCTGGCCGATCTGGTCGCGGCCAGCCAGTCCGAGGCCGCGTCGGCCCCGCCGTCGCGCGATGCCATGCCGCTGCTGGGCCCCGGTGAGACCGTGGGGGAGAGTTGGGATGCGGAGATCGTGCCCACCAGCGCCGGGGTATTCGGCTCGCTGGCCGCCGACCTCTCCACCGGATTCGACGGCCCCGACACCCTGTACGGCTATGCCCGCCACGAACGGCAGACCACATTCTTGGCCTCGTCGACCGGGCTGCGGCGCCGATTCACCCAGCCGACAGGGCAGGTGGAGATCAATGCCAAACGCGGGGTGGGCAGCGCGTGGGCCGGGGTGTGCACACCCGAATTCGTCGATGTGCCCACCGAAGCGCTGCTGCGTCAGCTCTCCGAACGGCTGACCGCCGCGCAGAACCAGATCGAGCTCACGGCCGGCCGCTACGAGACGCTGCTGCCGCCGTCGGCCACCGGCGACCTGATGCAGTACCTAGTGTGGACCATGGGCGGGCGCGGCGCGCACGAGGGACGCAATGCCTTCGCCGGGCCGGGCGGCACCCGCATCGGGGAACGGCTGACGGACCTTCCCGTCACGGTGTATTCGGACCCGTCGTACCCGGGCCTGGAGAGCAGTCCCTTCGTGGCGACCCCGATTTCCCGGGAATCGCTGTCCGTCTTCGACAACGGGGTGGGTATCGAACGCGTCGACTGGGTACGTGACGGCGTGATCAACGCGCTGAGCTATTCGCGCGCCGATGCCGCCGAGTTCGGTGCCGCGCCCACGGTGGGCGCCGACAACCTCGTCATGACCGGGGGCGGCAGCCAGACGCTGGAACAGATGATCGCCGCCACCGAGAACGGTCTGCTGCTGACCACGCTGTGGTACATCCGCGAGGTGGACCCGACGACGCTGCTGCTGACCGGGCTGACCCGCGACGGGGTGTACCTGGTGCGCGACGGGCAGATCACCGGCGCCGTGAACAACTACCGGTTCAACGAGAGCCCGATCGATCTGCTGCGGCGCGTCTCGCAGGTGGGCGCCACCGAGTACACACTGCCGCGCGAGTGGAGCGACTACGCCACCCGCCAGGCCATGCCGGCGCTGCGGATCCCGGATTTCCACATGTCGTCGGTCAGCGCGGCGCAGTAAGGGGGCCGGGAAGGGTCTCCACAGAACCTTCACAAAAGGCTCCAGCCATCCCCACAACCGTCAAATAACCTGTTCATGTGCCCAGCCAGCGAAGAATCTTGGTCGTTGACGACGAACCCACGATCTGTGCGTCCATTTCCGCACGGCTGCGCGCCGAGGGGTATGCGGTAGACACCGAGGACAACGGCCTGGACGCGGTGCGGCATTGCCGCGAAAACCCGCCGGACCTGATGGTGCTGGATGTCATGCTGCCCGGACTCGACGGGCTGGAGGTGTGCCGCCAGGTGCAGGCCCACGCACCCATCCCGGTGCTGATGCTCACCGCGCGGGGCACCGAAACCGACATGCTGGTGGGCCTGGGGGTGGGGGCCGACGACTACCTGCCCAAGCCCTTCAGCATGCGGGTGCTGGTGGCCCGGGTGGCCGCGCTGCTGCGCCGCACCCATCGGATCGCGCCGCCGAGCACCGATGTGCGCATCGGGCAGGTACGCATCGACGTGTCCGAGCGCCGCGTATATCACCGCGACGACGAGGTGCACCTGACCCGCACCGAATTCGACCTACTGGCCTACCTGGCCGACAACCCGCGGGTGGCCATCAGTCGTGATCGTCTGCTCGATCAGGTGTGGGGCTGGAGCGCGGGGCTGCCCTCGGGGCGGCGCACCGTGGACAGTCACATCAAGGCGCTGCGCCGCAAGCTCGGTCAGGAGCTGATCCGCACCGTCCACGGCATCGGATACGCGTTGGAGGCACCGCGATGAGCCAACTGCTGGAACTGCTGCCGCGCCCGCTGGATCCGTTGCGCTCGTTCAAGTTCAAAACGGCGGTGCTGGTGGGGGTGGCGCTGCTGATCGCCACCTGCCTGCTGTGGATCACCGCCGAATGGAAGCTGCGGTACGCACTCACGCTCGCCTTGTTTGTGTCCTTCGGGGTGACGTGGTTTCTGGCGCACGGCATGACCTCGCCGCTGCGCGATATGACGGCGGCGGCCCGTTCGATGGCCCAGGGCGACTATTCGCGCCGGATTCGTTCGACCTCTCGTGATGAAGTGGGCCAGCTGGCAACGGCTTTCAACCATATGGCGGCCGAGCTGCAGTCCGCCGAACGGTACCGGCGCGAGCTGGTCGGCAATGTCTCGCACGAGCTGCGCACGCCGATTACCGCGCTGCAGGCGGTGCTGGAGAACATTGTCGACGGGGTGGCCGAGCCGGACCCGCAGACGCTGAAAACCGCGCTGGCGCAGACCGAACGGCTGGGCAGGCTGGTGGACGATCTACTTGACCTGTCCAAACTCGAGAACGGATCGGTTCCGGTGCAACGCGAATCGTTCGCGGTGCGCGAGTTCGTCGATGACGCTGTCGCTGAAGCGAAGACGACCGGGCGCCAGGTGCGCTATCACGTGACCGTCGAACCCTTCGATCTGGCGGCGGTCGCCGATACCGCGCGGCTGCATCAGGTGGTGGCCAATCTGCTGGACAACGCCTCGCGGCATAGCCCGCCCGGGGGACAGGTGTCGGTGTTCGCGCGCACCGAGAACGACGCGTTGCTGCTGGAGGTCGCCGACACCGGGCCGGGCATCGCCCCGCACGAAAGATCACGAGTGTTCGAGCGATTCACCCACGGGGGATCACGCGATGGCGGCACCGGTTTGGGGCTGGCCATCGCGCAATGGGCCGTCGATCTGCATGGCGGCCGCATCGAAATCGTGGACGCGCCCGGCTGCCGGGTGCGAGTCACGTTGCCGCAGTTCGATAACGAGGAGGGGAATTCATGACCACTGGTTCCACGGTGCCGTCGCCGTATCCATATCCGATTCCGGGAGCACCGGTTCCGGGTGCGCCCGCCGGGCCACCCGTGCCGCGCCCGCCGGTGCCGATCTTCGGGCCGCCGACGAAGTTCCTGACGGCGTGGCCGCGCGATATCCGGTCCAAGATGACGCAGGGCGCGTTGCTCAGCGGTATCGGGGCCGGGTTGGTCGCGGCGCTGTGCTGGCGGTTCTCGCTGCCGGGCCTGGGGTGGACGTTGACCGCGCTGGCGGTGGCGCTCGCCGCGTTCGCGACGCAGAAGGTGCGGTGGACGCCGACGCGCATCGGCGCGGTCGGGCTGGCACTGTGCCTGGCGGTGGTGCCGACCGTGCGGGATGCCGATTGGCTGGTCGCCCTGTGCGTGCTGACCTCGCTGGCGCTGTGTATCTATGCGCTGGCCCCGGCCCGCACCTGGACCGGTCTGGTCTATGGGCAGCTGGTGATGGTGCGGGCGCCGCTGCGGGTGGCGGGCTGGATGCGCCGCGGCACCCGCACGATGTCGCGGGGACGCAAGGTCAGCCCGGACCGGGTAGCGATCGTGGTGCTGGTCACGGTGGCGCTGGTGGTGGCGTTCGGGGCGCTGCTGGCCGATGCCGATGCCCGGTTCAGCGCGCTGGTCACCGGGGTGCTGCCGTTCATGTCCGTCGGCGACATGATCGGACGGGTCATCGTCGGGGTGCTGGTCGGCGGGTTCGCGTTGGGGGCCATCTACGTGCTGTCGAAGCCGCCGGCCTTTGACCGGCTGGCGCCCACGGAGCCCAAGCGGCTGCCGTGCTGGGAGTGGAGCCTGCCGCTGGCCGCCCTGAACCTGTTGTTCATCGCGTTTGTGGGCGTGCAGATTTCGGTGCTGTTCGGGGGAGACGAGCATGTGCAGGTCACTGAGGGGTTGACCTACGCAGAGTATGCGCGGCAGGGTTTTTGGCAGCTGCTGTTTGTCACCATCCTGGTGCTGGGGGTGATCGCGGTGGCGATCCGGGTGGCGGGGCGGGAGGAGGCGCGTGACCGGCTGTTCTTGCGGGTGCTGATCGGCGGGCTGTGCCTGACCACGCTGGTGATCGTGGCCTCGGCCATTCACCGGATGTCGCTGTATGAGAACGCCTACGGGTACAGCGTGGAGCGGCTGCTGGTGCGCTGGATCGAGCTGGGCCTGGGTCTGGTGTTGGTGCTGATCTTGGTGGCGGGGATTCGGATGAGTGCCCGGTGGCTGCCCACCGCGGTGGTGGCGGTCGGGGCGTTCGGGATGCTGGGACTGGCCATCTTCAATCCGGAAAGCTATGTGGCGCAACGCAACGTGCAGTTCTTTGAGCAGACCGGCAAGATCGACCAGTGGTACATGGGGAGCTTGTCGTCGGATGCGTTCGCGGCGACGAAATCGCTACCCGAGGACGTACGGGACTGCGTGCAAGGCAAGATTGCGTATCACCTGCGGGAGACGGCGCCCTGGTACGAGTACAACGTGAGCCGGGCGAAGCTGCGGTCTGCTGAGGTCAAGGCGGCGTCGTGCAACCTGGACCGCGACCACAGGTGACCTGGCGTTCAGGGGCGTGGCGGGGGATCGGCTAGAGTCGTCACCTGCTGGGGGCGGTAGCTCAGTTGGTTAGAGCCGTGGACTCATAATCCGTTGGATGGGGTAGAATGAAGTGCAGATACTTGTCAAATCGCCTGGCAGAAGCCATATTGACGAAGTGTGCTAGGCCATGATGGGCCCTACGTAGGCTACAGTGTAGGCTACAGTGGCGGACGAAGGAGTTTGCTGATGGAGCAAACGGAGCGAGTAAAGAAGCGCCCCGCCTGTAAGTGCAAGCACGTCTACTTCGCACACCCCAATGAGGGCCCATGCAATCAATGCGGCGACTGCCCGAAGTATCGCGAACGTGAGCGGCGTGAGCGCGGCGAGGGCGGCCTCTTCCAACGTGCCGACGGGATGTGGGTCGGGTCGGTGGAAGTCCCCTCCGAAGATGGATTGCGCCGCCGCCAGACTGTATCCGCGAAAGACAAGGGTGTGGCGCTGGACAAACTGCGAGACCTGCGGAGCGCCATCCGATCCGGTAAATCCCCAACCTCATCGAAGGTTCACCTCGAACAGTGGCTTAACCACTGGCTCGAAACCATCCAGAAGCCCCGCGTCCGGCCAACGACCTATAAGTACTACGAGACCACTGTTCGGCTGTACATTCTCCCATTCATTGATGGACGCACACAGCTAGGCAAGCTCACCCCAGCGCAAGTGCGCAAGATGATCGCCAAGAACGGAACACGTAACGCACAGAAGGCCCACCAAACCCTCGTCAAAGCATTGGGTGATGCGATGGACGAAGGCATGCTGGACAAGAACGTTGCCGCAGTTGTCGACAAACCCAAGCATGTCGCCATCGAGCGCCAGCCATTCACGTTCGATGAGGCCCGCCAGATCATCGCCACCGCGATCAAACGCAACGACCCATGGGCCACGATGTGGGCGGCCATGTTCTTCACCGGGGCCCGCCAAGGCGAGATCATCGGCATGGAATGGGACCGCTGCGACCTTGAGAAAGGACTGTTCGACTTCTCCTGGCAGCTCCAACAACTCCCGCCCGAACTCCCCAGAGGATTCAAGCACCGCCCCTGCCATCTCTCCCTGGCGTGGACGAAGCCGAAGACGAAAGCCGGTGCCCGCGTGGCCCCCATGACTAAACCGCTACAGGCGATCATGGAGGCGTACGCCAAAACGGACACGGGTCCGAATCCACATGGGCTTGTGTGGCGCCACCCGGACGGACACCCGATCTCACCGACAGATGCATCCGATGCGTGGCGCGCGCTAGTGAAAGCCGCCGACGTCCCATACCGATCGATGCACTCAGCGCGGCATACAACCGCCACTCTGCTCAACAATGCTGGCGTCAGCCAGGAGACCCGCATGAAGGTAGTCGGCCATTCATCGGCGGTGGCCCAGCAGATCTACGTACACGTCGACCACGAACCTGCCAGGGCAGCGCTTTCTAACCTCAACGAGCTGCTGAGCTAAGGGCAGTTCGGGTAGATGGACATTGCGGTGCGTACGAACTCCACAGCCTGATCCAGAGGAGTATTCGTCTCCGCGCTGAGGGACTGCTGTACGAACTGCACGGTGTTGCCCTGAGTGAGTAGTGAGCATGATTGCCGTGCGTTGTGGGTCATCCCGTCCGCATCGGTGATAGTCCAGCCCAGTGCCCGCATCTTGCTCAAGAACTTCTGGTCGTAGACGGCGGGCTGCACGGCGGCGGGTTTTGGGCAGTAGTGCTCGAGTGCCGCGGTCACGATGATCCGGGCTTTGTCGTACGGGTAGGCGGTCCGTTTTTCGGCGATAGTCATAGCCAGATCGACTATCTGCATGGACGGGTTGTCGCGGTGGGTGACGCAGGTGGCTTGCCCCATCTGAATAAGTGCCCCGCGGTTTACGTCCGAGACCGGGATTCCTTGGCTGAAGACATCCGCTAGGTATGCGTCATCGACGGGTGATTTCGGATCTGCCGCAACAACCTTCGGTGACTCGGCAACGACAGTGGTCGGCGGCGCAGTGGGTTTTGGGCTTTGGCCGAAGAAGACGTATGCGCCACCGGCAACCAATCCCGCGACCGCTGCTGTAGCGGCAAAGATGACTCCGCTGATCAACCAGTTGCGTCGGCGGGGATCGTCGTACGGTTCAGGCTCTTCAAGCTCTTCCGTCTCGGACCAGGCCGTGGGTGCGGTCTCTACAATACCGGTCTCAGCCAGTGCGGCAGGTGACACCATTGTCGGCTCTTGCTCTTCCATGAGCCCTCCCTTGACCTGCACATTCTACGACTTGGGCAGTATTCTGCGTGCCCATCTGAGAATCGGCCAGGACCATTCATATCTGCATACTTCAACTATCCCGCCGACTTCGCCTGAGCCTCTAAGTAGTAGGTCAGGATGGCGCGTAGGTCAGCTGAATTACCTCCTGCCGCTGCGCGGGCAATTGCCGCACGCTGCGGTTCTGCGCACCAGTTCGCGTATTCCATAGCCATCTTCCATGTCGGGAAGATGGACCCGCCGGTAATGCAACCCACTTTGGGCAAGTAATGTTTCACGACCCAAGGGAATCTGGGATGGGGCTTGTGAGATACCGTCCATCGCTCTGTGTCGCCGTAGCAATCAGTCATCCCTCAATTATCCGCCGTTTCAACCGAAGTCGCGGTGTCTAGACGGCCACCACTTGCTTCCGTTTCTTCAACGCCAGAGTGCGTTTCTCAACAATGAACCAGCTCATTGCCGCCAGCGGCAGGGTTAGCAAGGTCGCCAAAACGAAGAAGGGGAACACCCCGAGTGTTCCGAGGCCGATGATGACGAGTAGCTGTTGGATGGGGAAGGCGTAGATGTACACCCCGTAGGAGAGGTCGTTGCGCAGGTTCGGGCGTTTGAGCATAGCGCCGGACGCTATGACGAGGTACGCCAAAGGGATTGCTGCCAACACCCGATAATTCGGTAGCAGCCCGGAGATAAGCACCACTCCTGCCGCTAGTGCGATGAGCGACCAGCGGGCGGGAATCTTGTCCTGGTACTGGTAGATCAACGCCCCAGCCGCGAACATCACCGCGAACCGGGTAACCATCTGGGGGATGGTCTGCATCGCGAACGCCGGATACCCGAACACCGCCGTCCCACACAGGGCGAGGACGAAAGCTACAGGGATAGTCGAGCGGTATTTCAGTAGTCCCGTGACACCGAGGATGGCGACGAAGATGTAGCAGCCCATCTCAAAGGTGAGGGTCCACAAAGACCCATTCCACACCCCTGGCCACGGCACATCCTGAGGTGTCCCACCAATACCGGGATAGAACGGGTTCAGCAGGCCGCCGTTGATGATGTAGGCGACCGCCGACATGGGGCTGGGCATCGTCCCATGCTTGATCCACACACTTACCGGTGCGATCACAAACGCGGTGATCAGTAGGCACACCCACAACCCGGGAAAGATCCGCAGGCAGCGGGCGGTGAAGTACGTCTTCGGATTGGGGTGCCGCATCCAACTGGACGTGATCAGAAACCCCGATACCGCGAAGAACCCATCCACCCCCACTTGCGAGAGCAATTGCGTGATCGGCCTGGCGGGGATCTCATGGCCAGTCAGTGGCCAGGTGTGCCACAGGATCACAGAGGTGGCCAGGATTAGTCGCCATGCGTTGAGCGCGTTGTTGCGTGGGTCGAATACGCGTCCGAGCACTTCCCCTCCAGGGCTTGGTGATTGGACGATACGCCGCTTCAAGATCGCACGCAGGAGATTCCCAGCTTCGGGCATGATTACTACGTTTGTAGTGATCATGCGGATTCATCTGTCCGTAATGCCAACGACCCCTTCCATTCAACTAGCAGTCCGGTGTAACCTACGTCACACCACCTCGGGGGTGGCTCAAATCCCATATCGCACAAAGGCTTTCGGCGATGCATGCTGCCCTCATCATCTTCACTATCACCACCATCGCATGGTCGCTGTGGGTACGAAGACTCACGTGGCAATGCAAAATGGAAGTTGCCGCAAGCATTAACCTCGTTTTGCAGGCCGGGGCCGTGGTCTTAATGAGCCCGTGGGCATCCGAGGTGGTCGGCCTACGCCTGTACAGCCTGACGGGCCAGCACAACCTAGAGGACTTACTGGGCCACGACTTATATGTGATCGCTGCGAGCTCGGTGGTTTACCACCTCATTTTGAGGCTCGATCAGCGCCAGATGGCTATCCGGTTTAAGACTCATGTCGAGCTGCCTGCGACGATATGCCTGCCCTTGATGTACGCCACGTTCACCGCTGGCGCCGGTACTGAAATCTATCGGCGTGACTTTTTCCGGGTGCCGTGCGACTTCTGGCTGGCGTCCTACTGGTTCATCATGTGCGGCACCACCGCCTACCTGCTCGTCTACAGCGTTCTAGCACTGGTGCCCATGCTGCAAGCGCACGCCCGTCTCGCCCGCCTGTACCTCGTCGCCAGTGGGGCTGGAATAGGGGCTTGCGCGGCCCGGCTAGTCACCGCAGTGCTGCCCGATCACCTTCAGGACACGTTCACGGCTTCGATCATCGTGTGGTTTCTAGCCTGCTCATGTGGGGCGGCCTTCGCCCTCATCTCTGGCTATTCCTGGCTTCAGCGGCAGCGGGCCCTCATAGGGGCGGCCCCTTAGGGTCATAGGCGTCACGATGAGGGAAAGAACCGCCACCCATTCGCCGCTGGACCTCCGCGAGCAGTTCCATGTCGCTCGCATCACGGATGGACCCCGCTGTGCCGATTGG
The DNA here is from genome assembly GCF_000069185.1 of Mycobacteroides abscessus ATCC 19977. Lineage (NCBI taxonomy): Bacteria > Bacillati > Actinomycetota > Actinomycetes > Mycobacteriales > Mycobacteriaceae > Mycobacteroides > Mycobacteroides abscessus. The sequence continues at coordinate 1,759,054 of NC_010397.1, forward strand.
AGTGGGGGAACCGCCCGTGAGGATGTCGATAGCCGAACCTGGTTCCCATCGCAGTGCCGCGTCGAGCATGCGGAGAGTGGAGCCACGGGGGCGAGGCTTAGTCCCGTCGTTGTTTTCAATGCGGGACTGAATCACATCCGACGGGCCGCCCGCCTCCTGCACCTCCGCCTGGCTCAACTTCAGTTCCTCACGCCGGGCACGAACCATTCGCCCGAGCCTCCCCCACTGCTCGCCTGTGGCCTTCGTCGCCTCCGTCATGCCCATAATCATCCGGAAAATATTCGGCAAACACAACCCGCGTTGGGCTAACAACCGGCATGTAATTCACGGCTTCACCTGCCAGAACCGGACTATTCGCACTGGTCTACAACATTTCCCGAACAAAGCCTTGTAATGCCCAGATGTTTGCCGTATGTTGGGACACATGCCAACGGGTGCCAAACTCTCACAAGCCAGGGGTGATGACCGCCCGCTGCGGACCCCACCCCACGTGCCCATCGGCGCTCTACGTCTGGTCGCAGATATCACCCTCGATGAGCTCGCGGTAGGGATCGCCGAGATCTTGACCGTGAAGCAAGGGCGCGAGGCGACACCCCCGAGTCGAGGAACACTGTCCGCCATTGAGTCCGGGCGGCGCGGCGCATCGGCAGAGCTCCTGTCTGCCATCGAGGAGTTCTTCCAACTGCCCGCCGGAACGATCACAACTACTTACCGCCCGCGCCCCAAGGCGCGATTCGCCGCTTAACGAAAAGGCCCCCACCCGGTCCAGGGGTGAGGGCGCCGACAACCGAAAGAGGATCGGAATGTCAGACATCCAGAATATCAACACTGAGCTGGTCTTCATGGGAGACAACGGCGAGCCGTTCACAACGTCGATGGTGGTTGCCGCCGAAACCGAGAATGAGCATGCGTCGGTCATAAAGACCGTGCGCAAGCACCTATCTGATCTAAATGAGGTCGGAAGGGTGCGATTTGAAATCCAACCCTTCGAAACTGCGGGTGGGACACAGCGCCGCGAGGTTGCCCAACTTGACGAGCCTGCCGCCGCACTGCTGATCACCAACCTCAAGGGCAGTCCGGTCGTGTGGGACTTCCGCAAGCGGCTGGTCGCTGGGTTCTATGCCATGCGGCAAAAGCTCGCCGAGCGTTCCGCCGCGCACCCACTGCAGGGACCGGAACTACTAGCCGCAGCAGTACTCGAATCGCAGAAGATGATCGAGCAGCGCGACGCCCGCATTCACCAGCTGGAGCAGAAGGCGATCGAGGCGGCGCCGAAGGTGTCCTATGTAGACACCTATGTCACGGACGCCGACCTGCTGTCCGTCTCCACGGTTGCGTCCACGAATAGCGTCACTGAGAAGTGGCTACGAGAACTCCTGATCGCCAAGGACTGGATCTACAGCCAGCAGGACTCCAGATGGTCAGAGAAGAAGCAACAGAAGGTCATCCGCAACCGGTACTCAGAGAAGGCCGACAAAAAGCGCTACTTCCGCCGCGTTGAGGTGCATGAGGCCCCCCGGTTCCGCGGCTCCGAGGTTATGCACACATTAAAGATCACGCCGCAGGGTGCCGAGGCCATCGCCCGGTTGATCGCGCGAGAGGCGGCATAGTGTCCGGGCCACCGGGCATCGCCCGGATATCAGCCCTCGGATGTAGTACCGGATCTGAGGATCGGATCGACAAGGTGATCCGCGCGGCGCACAAGGCGCTTGCCGAATCGGGCGTGTCGATGTCGCCACGCAAGGTCAGCAAGATCGTTCGAAGGTTCGGCATGAACGCCCGAAAGCGCGGCGTCAGCTTCCATGAGTACTTGTCAGCAGAGGCGAATCTATCACCGGCACAACAGCGTTACCTGGCGGCCAACCCTGACCTACAGATAGTCATCGCGTACGCCGATCCCACCGGAGAGACCGCAGTAAACAACGTTATGCGAGGGAGAGGGTAGTGAAGGGTCACGTGAAGCGCACACTGGAAGTGCTGGAGGCGCTGGGGTTCACGCGCGAAGACGACATGTTCGGGCGGCGCAAGTGGACTTTCCATCATTCATTCGCCCCCGACGAACAGCTGAAAGTATGGGAGGGCCAATCCGAGGCGGCATGCATAGCCGTGCAACAGAAGGCGCATGCCATTTCCGAAACCGGATCTTCCGGCCCATCCATGCCGAAAACCGTTGGGCGGCGCAAGCATCGCGTCAAAGCGGCGTCATCGGGGCCGACCATCATGGAACTTGCTCGACAGGACCGTGAAGCCGCGCGCAAGGAACGGGACGCTGCACGGATCGAGGCGCGCCACGATCGCGAGATCAAGTCGCTAATGCAACCCGGTTGGGGGAGGTGACGGCATGAGCATCTCTGAATCCCGCCTACGGGAGATTGTTCGACAAGAGATAGAGCGGTCAGCCGGCGGTGCGCTACCCGCAGATGAGGCAGCCAAGTATTGCGGCATCTCGAGGTCAACACTCGATAGGCATCGGCAGGCTGGACACGTGCTGCCGCGTCACCCCGGAAGCCGACCCGTCTACCTCATCTCTGAGCTCAACCGATTTCTTGAAGACCTGCCGTCAGAACCCAAGGGGGCGGCATGACGACAAAGGGTGTGCCGACACCATTGGGTGTTCGCGTCCGCACGCTACGTAAACAGCGTGGGTGGAGTGCGCAGAAGTTGTCCGATGAGACTGGCGGCTCGGTAACCCGTTGCGTGATTGCGGATTTGGAACTAGGCCGTAAAAAAGATCTATCACTAACCGCGGGAGCGGCTATCGCCTCCGCGTTTGGGATGAGCGTAGATCAGCTGATCTACTACGCCGTACCTGCGGGGGCGTATGCGGCCGCGCGGGAAATCGTGGATACAAAGCTCCGACTGGAATCAATTCTCGCCCTCAAGGCTGTTGCTGTTTGGCCGAAAGAGCCGTGGCCGCCACCCGATCCAGCTTCATCAGCATCAATAGCCGACGGCCTAGCCGAGTACGGACGCAGTGAAAGTGTGTCTAGTGACTGGCTTGCGGTTCCAGAAGCGCCCCTGAGGCGTATCAAGGCTCTCCTACAGCGCAGCGTTCGCGCACTGAATGAGGCAACCAGCGACGGCTCCACGGTGGGTAGGAACTACTGGAAGGGCGCGCATGACAGCCTGCGACAAGTGCTACTTGGTCTCGGTCTATCACACATAGACATCGCCGCAGTGGAAGAAGATTCTTACCCCGCACGTCAGGCACAGCGACGCGCGTTCGATGAGTTGCGAGAACTAGACGAAGAGATCGGCCTGGAGCCATGAAGGAATTTTCTGTGGATGATCAGGTTCGGCAGATGATCGAGCGCCTGACACGCGAGGCGGACCGCCTTGATGCGGACAGCTCTGCGCGGATAGCAGCGTTTCATCGCGACGAAACACGCCAGGCCAAGAAACGTAGAGAAGCCCATCTCATTGCCGCCGGCCGACGAATACACAACTGAATAACCCCCGAACGCTGGGGCGGGACATCTTGGCGGAAGACCGCCCCAGCGCCACTGCAACCAACACCTTGGAGGTGTGGCGTGTTCAAGCATAGATCCATCACGGCGGTAGCCGTAACAGTCCTAGCGGTTTCATGTGCTCCACCAGCCCACGCGGACTCGGCTCAAGACCTAGCCGAAAAGTACGGCATCTCGGTGTGCCGCAGTCTGGACGCTGATCCCACGATCGATGGGGTTCTCAACACCGGGATATCACTCACCAAAAAAGCGAACATCGACCCGTATGTAGCGGGACAAGTGTTGGCATACAGCGCCATCTGGTTTTGCCCCACGCACATCACTCTCTTGAAGCGGTTCGCCGACTACTACAAGGGAGGGCGAGAAGCATGAACCCCAGTGGTTTCCATCTTCATTGTGATGGTGCATATCCGTTGCCGCCGTTGAAGATTTACGGGCCTAGAGCTGCTGGAACTCGCAACGTTCTTGACTGCATCGCAGAGATGGATTTGGAGGACATCGAGGAGATGTTGGCCTCTGTCCGTAGCCAACTACCCAACCCGGAGTCGGTGTTGTGGCGGTACGACAAGTGCGAGTTGGAGACCTACACGGCGCTAAGCGCTGAACTCAAGGTCAACCCACGGGCATTGAATGCCGAACTCAAGCACGGATGCGAATTCAACTGGGACTCAGATGGCCCCGAGTATTCCGAAGATGAAGAAGGGGAGGCGGCGTGATGTTCGCCCTACTCATAGCTGTATGCGCGATCGTCTTCCTTGCAGTCATTCTCGGCGGGCTTGGGCTTGGCGGGTGGGCGATGTGGGAGTGCTGGAAAACCGCACACCGTCCTGGCTATCAGTCCCCGCTAGTGCACGGTTGGGAGGACTGATGCGCGAGCTATTCACGTTCCCAATCTGCCACGCACACCAAGTGTTCCACCCATGTAGGCCGTGCGAGAGGGAGCAGGCCCGTAACCAGGTCAAGAACTGGACCGCTATCGGGTGGCTGCTCACGTTCTCGGTGTTTTTCATGGTCGTTCTATGGTACTCGGCAGGTGGGCGATGAACATCCGAGAACTAGGCGCCGTGGACCAGCTGTTCGCGGCAGCCAACGACCACCTTTCCGAAGCGGTGATCACCGTGAAGGAAATGGTTGATGCACATGGACCAGAAGAGGTGTGGGACAGATTCATCCGTGTGCTGACCGAACGTATTGAAGCAGGCGATTCGGATATCAAGACCATCGTCCATATTCACGCTACAGCGTTGATCCGGTTAGCGAGGCAGTCATGAGCCTGTATGAATTCCACTGGCGCAATGGTGTATCCGAAGAGCTGTATGGCGATAGTGCTGCCGACGCTCTCGTCCGTGCTGGTTATGGAAGTGGCGCACTAGCCGCGCTCGACTACTACGAAGAGAAGCGGGGGGCGTCACAGTGAGGGATCAAATCATTGCCGTCATGGTTGTAGCTGTCCTCGCCCTGATGATCGCATGGCAGACATCCGATACTCGGGAGTGGCGTAAGGAAAACAAGGCCCTGCGCCGTGAAATCGCCCGCCTGTCAAAGCATCCCTCTACCTATGAGCCTGAACCACTCCCGTATATGCAGAGGTTGTATGCGGACGATGAGTAGGTACACGATCAATCATGACGAGGCCGATGCGCGGGTGTTGTTGATGTGCGCGGAAATGCTCAAGCACCTTGACCTAGCCGGCCGTGGCGGTGTTGATGTGTCCGCTTCTATTGCCGAGGTTATGGCCAGGCGTGATGAAGTGTTGCGTTCCAGGGGTATTGAGCCGAACGGGCAGGGGACATGCAAATGAGTGGGTTGAGTGATGCGCAGCGCGGGGCGCTCAAGAGTTGCTTGGAAGAGATCTATTTCGGGTACGGCGAGAAGGATTGGGAACGCCTCGCTGGTGAAGCTACTGATCGGATCGCGTCTGCGGTGAGGACGGCGTCATGAGCGACTACATCAAGGATGTTCTTAAAGACGCTATCGAGGAAGAGCTTTCGTTGGGTGGTGATGCGGGGACTGTGATGGCCCGTATCGGTGAGGTGTTGTCAGAAGAGGGCTACAGGGTGGTGGCGTTGTGAAGCTGGAACCGACCGAAGCGCAGCGGAAAGCCATGAGGCACATAGCGGGGATTCGGCTCGATGCAGCCGCGCACCACCGCTTTAAGCCTGATCCTGAAGAGTTCCTTACTGAGCTAATCGCTGCCGCTAACAGCATCCCTGAGGGGCCACCTGTTGGCACCATCGCACGACGACCAGACGGGGAGTGGATTGCATGGCGCACCGAAGACGGTTGGGGGTACCGGTTCATCGGGGATGAGGAACCGAACGAATGGCCTCCCGGTAGTAGCATCGCCGACTTTTGGCCGCAGATCCGCCCCGACGAGTGGCCCGAACAAGTAGGGTTGGATTGGTTCCCACCTGGCGAAGAGCCGATTGTGCCTCGGCCCGACCCAACAGCACAACAGGAACCGGGGGCGTTCAACCGCTTTCCGGGAATTGAGAATCCCACCACCTCCGACTACATCGGGGCGGCTGTTGCCGATGAGCAGCTGAAGTTGGTGTTCGCTCTCCGCGATGTGCGTAAAGAGCGGGGTCTGGAAATAGCGGAAGTGGCAGAGGCCGCAGACGTGCCCGCCTCTGAGATCTCCATGTTTGAGAGCGGTTCGAGTAATCCGACTTTGTCGTTGGTTCGCCGTTACGCCAAGGCGGTGGGGGCGGTTTTCACGGTTGATGTGCGTAAGTGGGAAGACACTCAGCCACAACGGGAACCGGCGCTACGCGAACGGTTTCCCGAGCAGGCATCGGCTTACGTGGCCGACCCCGAGTTAGCCGAGGTTGACGATGAACCACTCCCATCCGGGTCACTGATCACCCCCAAGCCCCGTACACCCCGTGTCGTTGACCGTCTAGGGGTAGACGAGCAGGGATCACGGTGGCGGGATGAGAACGGATTAATCCACTCGTTCACGGAGGGTGCAGACGGTGGGCGATGGAAGACGCAGATTGGTGGGTCCTGGTACCCGTGGGCGAAGGGTGTAGTGCCGCATGGCGGCGAGTACACCGAAATCCTTGAGCCCCGTGTACTAGCCAGCCTGGCCTATAACGAGGCGCGCGAGGGCGCGGTGTGGAGCATCGTCACCAAAGCGGGGGTTAGGCGCCTGTTTCAGTGTCAATCCGACAGGTGGCACACGCGACTCGACCTTCCTGGTACGCACTGGACACTATGCGAGAACTTCGGTGACGGCCCCTACACCGAAGTTCTCGGTGATCCCTCATGACTCGTGGTGTCCGTATGTCCGATTGGCTCGCAACCGATTACCGGCGTCTGTCTGATCCTGGTCCTGCTGTTCCTGACTGGTTTTGGGTTGATGACGAGTACGACGAGAAGGGGAACCCGCGGTGAGTGAGACGGCTAGAGCGGCGGTTGCTTATCTTGCCGCACTGAACGTGTTGGGCAAGGCCGCGCCGGCCGCGAAAGAAGCAGTGAAGGCTGAGCTTGTCCAGGGCGACGGACTGGCCGGGTTTATTGACGGACACAAGGTCGGCACCGCCACATGGGTCACCTCGAACCGTGTCGCCACAGTCGCCGACGAAGCGGGATTTGTGCAGTGGGTCAAAGACCACTGCGGCGAAACCGAAATCGTTGAGGTTGTGCGCGAAGCGTTCCGCAAGCACCTGTTAGTCAATGCCCTTGAGCAGGACGGCCAAGTGTGGCTGCGCGGCGAGGTATGCCCTTATGTGGTGTTCGAACAACTCAAAGAGCCCTACGTGAAGATCACCCCCACTAAGGATGCCGCCGAGATCGTGTCAAACGCACTCGCCAGTGGGCGGCTATCGCTTGACGGAACCGTGAAAGCCCTGGAATCCAACATTATTGATGCGGAGGTTGAATCATGACCACCATCTACCAAGCGCTATCCGAGGTGATGAAGGATGTCGGAGCCGTCCGCAAGGGTGAGCGGAACCAGCAGCAAGGCTTCTCATTCCGCGGGATCGATGCAGTCACATCGGCGGTGTATCCAGCTCTCACGAAGCACGGCGTGATCGTTGTACCGAAGGTCTTGGACTACGAGTACGGGACTGTTGAGGTGGGCCGCAACCGCACCCTCATGGGGCATGCACGGCTGACAGTAGAGTTCACCTGGTATGGACCAGATGGTGACTCGATCACCTCTGTCGCCGCAGCAGAGTCAATGGATGCCGGCGACAAAGCTACCGCTAAAGCGCACTCAGTGGCTTTCCGTACTGCAATGCTACAAACCCTCTGCCTACCAACGGATGAGCCGGACCCAGACTCACAGGTGTATGAGAGGTCATCGGCACCCCCAGAGCGCACCGACGTAGACGACGCACTCGACGAGCTCGCCGCGGCCTGCACCGAGAACGGGTGGGACCAACGTGAGACCGCAGGGAAGTTCTTCTCTGAGCATGGCAAGCCCCCGCGGCAGTGCACCGCAGATGTGATCCGCAAGTTCATTGGCGATTTGATCAAGCCTCACCCCGCGGAGCGAGCGGAGGCCGCTAGTGCCTAGGCCGGATATCGGGGATGTGCGCGCCGGCCTGCTAACAGTGAAGCAGGCGGCCAGGATCCGAGGATGTAAACCCAAATATCTTGAGCAGTTGGTATGGCAGGCGGTAAAGGCGGATGTCCTGGAACGGGATGGGGCCTGTGTTATCTGCTCCCGCCCGGACGGGGTGTTGGACGTTCACCACCGCATGGCCCGCGGGAGCGGCGGAACTTCCGTGGCCCATATCGCTTTCGGTATGGCCAATCTGATCACTTTATGCAGAGAGCACCACATGTGGGTGGAGGGTAACCCCGACGAGGCTCGCGAGCATGGCTGGAAGTTAGACCATGGCGACACCCTGCCGGCGGATCTTGAGGTTCTGAGGTTCGGCGCAACAGTCCGTCTCTTTGACGACGGCTCTTTCTTGGCGGTGGTGGCGTGATGGCAACGTTTGATCCGCTGAATGTGGAGGCCGCTCTTCAGGGATATCCGGTGTCGTTGTCAAAACCGGATCGTGTGGTGGCGGCGAAAGCCCTAACCGCTCAAGGGTTGTCCGGGACAGAGGTGGCGCGCCGACTGAATGTTACCGACCGCCAGATCGAGCGGTATAAGGCTGAGCCGATGCCTGAACCTGAAGGCCCTCCAGAGGTGGATTACGAGTTCTGCGGCAACGAAAACGTTTTGGTTCGTAAAGCCACCGAGTTGATCCGGTCTCTGCGAACCAAGGATCACTTGGAGGTGTTGGGGGATTGTGTGGACTTCTGTGCCTGGCATCCGGGTGTAGCGGCACAGGTTATGTGTGCGTTGGCGTTGTGGGCTGATTCGGGGGAGTGGGCGTTGGGGAGGTCGGCGTGACTGTTTGGCCTACCTACCACTTCTGCCGTTGTGGTCATCAGAGATACCAGCATAACGGTCAATCAGCTGAGTGTTACGGGGCTTTGGATGACGGTGTGACCCTTTGTGATTGCGGAGGGTTTGTTGAAGACAAGAAGGAATGCGCATGAGCGAGCCTAAGAACGCCAATGAGATCATCACGCAAGCCGCGATCAGATGGTACGGCCCCGCCTTCACCCTTGGCAGCGCCGGATTTGGTGGCTTCATCCTTGAAGAACTGAAGGCCAACGGATACGCAGTAGTAGAACTACCGAGATCCCTGCCGGTAACACCGGAGGTGCAATCCGGGTGTGAGCACACATGCCTTATTGGGTCTGATCTTCTCGCCGCTGCTGCTGCGGCTGCACGTGATTCGGAGGAGCGATGAGCGACCTGCGGGAAGGGCTACTTTTTCCCAACCTCCTAACCCGTTCTGAACGTCGTGAATTGGATCGCGAACCAGAGCCCAGATTCCTGTATCAGAGCATGGGCGCGGGGTGGCAGTCGACGGCTATAGCGCTCTTAGCGGCGCAGGGGGTCATTGAGAAGCCCCGGTTTGCGGTATTCGCCGATACCGGCTGGGAGCCACCGGAGGTATACGCGCATCTCGCTCGTCTAGATGAGGAGGTGTTGGCGCCGGCTGGGATAGCCCTGGTGCGCGTTCGGGCAGGGAGTATCTACGACGAGGCTTTGGACCCCCACTTTCCAAGATCCCTGCCGTTGTACACGAGGGACCCAAAGACTGGCGAGCCAGGCGGTATTACCAGCCGGGCCTGCACAACCAACTTCAAGATGATCGCCATCTATCGGTGGTTGCGTGAGCAGTTGGGAGCCAAGGTAAGCGAGGGGTCCTGCACTTTCTGTAGCGGCGAGGGGCAGCGCAATGCCCCCTGGTTGGTGAAGTATGGACACGAAAAACCCTGGGGTATCTGCTCGGTCTGCCGGGGGACTGGCACTGTCCGGAAGGTTGGCGCGCCACCACAAGGGGTGTGGGCGCGCAGCTACGTGGGCTTCTCTGCTGATGAGATGGGCCGGATATCGCCGTCGCGCGTGTCCTACGCCTTCGACACTTTCCCTTTGGTTGGCAGGGATCAAAACGGCGAGGTTGTGCCGCCTGATCTTTCAATGTCTCGGCACGACTGCGGTGAGTACAACACGCGTCACGGATTCCCTGAGGTGATGAAGTCGGCGTGTATCGGCTGTCCGTGGCATTCGGACGCTGAGTGGATCCGCATCAAACAAGATGAGCGGCAGTGGCAGCAGGTTGTTGATCTGGACCGCAGTATCCGAAACACCCCCGGTTTAGACAACGAAGCCTTTCTCCATAAGAGCCGCATTCCTATTGAGGATGTGACTTTCGAGTCGGCGGATGACGTTGAGCGTCCCAGCTGCTCTCCGTACGGATGCCGTAGCGGGCTGGATACCGATTCCGTGGCACCGCCCTCGCTTTTCGATGACGACTGGATCGATCTAGAGGAGACCGCATGACCGACCTTTGTTCCTGCGGCCACGATCTCGATGAGCATCAACGTCACTACGGCACTTGTAAAGCCACTATCCCTGGTTCTTTTGAGCCTCTTTACCGGTACTGCCCTTGTGGGGGATTTGATAGGAGTGACGATGAGTGACGAGCGTCTGGATTCCTTGGCGAAAGAACTCTGCGAGAAGCGTTCTGTGTCCGCGCCGCTGCGATGGGATTCGCTCACATCTGACCAGAAAGACACATGGCGGCGGATGGCTGCGCAGCGCCTCAACGACCAGGAGGCGGTGTAGATGGGCTGGATACGCGTCTCTGATGACTTCTACGACAACGACAAGTTCAGTGAAGTCGGACCACTGGGGGTGGCGCTGCACTTCGCGGCGATGGGTTTCTGTAACCGGAACCTAACGGACGGATTCTTCAAAAAGAACAAGGCTCGACTTTTCCTTGACTTCGACGGCATCGGTATCACCACTAGTCAATCGGATTGCTTCGGTGTTGGCGTCGACGGTGATGACGCGGTGAAGTTGGTCATCGAATGGATGATGGCATCAGAGCTTTGGCACGAGTGTGGCCATGGGTGCGAGGAATGTCATTCCCGCGAAGACGGCGGCGAACCTGGCGGCGATGAGTACCTGATCCACGACTACCTGAAGTTCCAGTTTTCGCGTCAGGAAATCGAGGAGAAGGCCGAGAAAGCTAGGGCGCGCAAGGAGGCCTGGAAGGCTAGGCAGGCGGTAGAACGTAGTTCGGAACAGCGTTCGGAACGGGGGAAGAACGGCGTTCGGAACGCTGCAGGAACGCTGGCGGAACACGACAACCCAACCCCAACCCCAACCCCAACCCCAACCCCAACGAAAGATTCATTCTTCGTTCCTCAGAATGAATCTTTAGGGGGGTCACCAAAACCGGGAACCTCACCAGAGCCCGAGTCGGCGTCAGCCCCGCGCTGCGCGCGCCACCCCTACGGAAATCCCGAAGACGAAAACTGCCGGGGCTGCAAGCGAGTCAAAGACGCCGAGAAGGCACAGGAACTCCAGGCCGAAATCGCAGAGAAGGCGGCACGCACAGCAGCAGCCGAGCGGCGACGCAACTGCAAGCTCTGCGGCGGCAGCGGATGGATCGACCTCCCTGACGATTCCGGCGTCATCGACTGCGAATGCAAGACGCCCATCCCAAATCTCCAGCTTGTCCATGACGCCACAAACCAAAGGAGGTCGGCATCGTGACTACCCAAGCCATAACAGACATCAAAGAACTCGTAGGAGAAATGCCAGCGAGGGGATGTGAGTGGCCCAGCCACGCGTGTGATTCGCAGGCGCACTGGATCGCTCGCTGTCATTGCATGCGCGGATGGGTCTGCGTGTCGCTCGTGCTGGAGTTATGCGACCGCCACAAAGATGAAGCCCTGTCTATTGCGACGGAGGCCGTCACCGAACGTCGTTTCTGCTACAGCTGCGGCGTCGCGGCATTGAGCTCGTCTGACGTGGTCGGTCCGGTGATGCCGCTATGACCGCCTGGTTTAAACGCACACAGCCCAAACCCCAACCAGTGGTGTCACTACAACCCCGAACCGGTGAAGAGACCCCTACGGCGTTCCTAGCCCGATTAAAGATCGAATGCACACCCCCATGCGAAGACTGCTACAGGCCCGCGGACTTCATGGTCACCATCCACCTCGTAGACCACTGCGACAGACCAGCCGTTGAAGTGTTCATCTGTGCTGCGCATGTATCCACGATCGGGAACTGGGTACAAGCCTCGATAGAGACAAGACGCAGAGGACGCTGCACCTGCTGCGGGCATGAAGTAACAGCACCACACGACCTCATAGAAGACGTGGTGAAGCTATGAGCGATCACGTCGGGCGCGGTGGTGGCGGCCGGAACAAGTGGTGGAAGATTCGGAAGCTGGGAACCGGGTGGGAAATATGGCAATTCGAGACTGGAACATCCCGAATTCTCATGATATGCCAAGGGATCTACCCCTCTGGTGCTGAGGCTATAGCAGCATTCGCGGCAGGTGGAAGATGAGCGACCCATCCGAATCCGCAGTGATAAAGCTCATGGGGTACGCCCACGGCTTCATGAACCCCGAGTACATCCACCTGACGAGGGAAGAGGCGCAGGTGATTTTGCAGGCGCTGGAAAGGTTGGCTGATCTAAGTGTCTGATCCTGCAATCGAAGCCGCACGCAAGGTATTCACCGAGTACTGGCCGGATCAAGGCGACTTTGAGTTCAACTACAGCAACGAGGGCCGCTTCGGTATCGAGGTCGCCCGTGAGATGGCTAAGTCGGTACAGGAACAACTGGCCGTCATCCGTGAACGCTACGAATTGGTACGTACGTGGATGCTCGCAGCTGAGACATCAGCGGAACTATCCCGGCACTCAAGCGAAATGGCTGGTCTCAAGTACGCATACGACCTGATAGCACCCACGGTTTACCCAAGTGAGGAACTAGAGCGATGAGTGAGCTTGTAGACCGCGCTAAAGCATCCCTAGAAGGCGTAACCGGAGGACCGTGGGAGACCCGTCCTGGTGCTACCGGTGATCCGACGACGACAAGTGCATCGGTACATTCCGGCCACCGTTCAATTCTCGTGTCTAGTGACGGCTACCACTACGGATATGCCGACAAGGCGGATGCCCGATTCATCGCCGCTGCAAGGCAGTTGGTTCCTGAACTCATCGCGGAAGTAGAGCGGCTGGAGGAACGTATCGCTGAGCAGGACCAAGAGCTTAGGTACTGGAGTAACCGATGAGTGACGAACCTTCGGACGCACAGAAGCTCATAGCGGAAGTGATAGCCACGCACCGCGCTTTATTCGATGGAGAGGCTTGCGACGCCTGCGACTGGAAGTTCACCAATGAGTATTACGGGCACGACGAACACGTTGCCGTAGAGGTGGATAAAGCCCTTGGAGGACTCACGCGGAAGCGGCGGATTGACTATCAATGGCGCGAGACGGGCGAGGTGCATCACGACCGATTCTTTGAAGGGAAGCCCGTCCCCAAGACGCGGCTGCACTATGTGCAGCAGTCCCGTTGGGCGTCTGGCTGGACGGTGACCGAATGAGCTACATCGACATGTTCGGAATCGAGTATGGCGGCTGCGGTGACTGTGATTGTGATCATGGTTGTCAGGGCGTTGGCTCCGACGATGAGGCCAAGTTCTACCCCGAGGCTTCCGATGACTGACTACCAAGACACCGGTAGCCGACGGAAACCTACGGCATACACCGAAACGGGGGCCGCTGAGCGGGTGTGCCCGGACTGTAGTGCCCCAGAAGGACATCCCTGTAGATGGATAGCCATGGATGGGCAGGGGGATTTAGGGAAACCAAGGCATTGGCCGCATGAGACACGTTGGAGGAAATGAAATGCGTGACGATATTCACCCTGGACCGCGCATCATCTCCGGTAAAGCGGAACTACCCTGCCTGAAACCGGAGCCCTGGATGATCCAGGCGTCCTGCGCCACCGCAGACCCGGACGCGTTTTTCCCCCATAAGCGTGGCGACGGTGATAGCGAGTCGATCACCGTGCAGTACCAATACGCCAAGAAGATATGCCGCTCATGCCCAGTCAGGGTTGAGTGTTTGACCTACGCGATCGTCAACGACGAACGCGACGGGATCTACGGCGGCTTAGGCCCTCGTGAGCGCGCGAAGATCATGCGTAACAGGGAGGCAAGCTGATGCCGCACTCAAGCCCTACCGACTGGATAGCCGGTGGAAGTGTCGCCGCAGACATCGTTGGATGCCTCACCGGTCTGGTCGCGGACCTGTCCTGGCAGGATAAAGCGGCGTGCCGTGGACTCCCTACGGAGTGGTGGTTCCCGGACCAAGGCGGCAGCCGGGAATGTAAGCGGGCCAAGGAAATCTGCCACGGCTGCCCAGTCAAACTCCAATGCCTCCAATTCGCGATAGAGGTACACGACCAGCACGGAATTTACGGGGAGCTGTCATTGAAGGACAGGCGCAGGTGGAACCAGGAAAGGAAAGCGGGCTAGACACCGCGAATGTCAGTGTATCGGAGGATAATTGAGGTATGGGAATGACTGATTTACAGAACGTCCACGAGCGCATTGCGGGCAAGCGTATAGCCTCCGTCGAGGCCGACGGTACGAGGCTGGTGCTAAACGATGGCACTGTGCTGCATCTCTACATGTCAGACAGTGACTGTTGTGCTTCCGCCGATGGGAAGTGGGTAATCCAGCCGGACGCGCTGGAGGCGATTATTACCGGCGTTCAGGTTACACCAGACGCGGATCGGAGCGGTTATGACGGTGACGGAAATACCAACTACGCCACCATCTCAATTCTGCACAACCAGAACCCCATTGCCCTTGCAGACTGCTATGCCAATGACGGTAATGGGGGCTACTACTTCTCCGTGCTATCCCTCCGTGTTGTCATGCCCGGTGACGAAGATGACGTCAAGGTGGAAGTCCTGAACTCTGACTCCTCGTCCAGCGATTGAGGAGGTAGTGAGAGTTGAGTGCTGAACCGCTGCAATGGGACCACAACCCAGATATTCGCGTCCCAAAGAATGGGTGCCGCGCCGAAGTTGACGGCGGTGCTTACATTCTGTTCAAGTACGGCGCTAGTTCGTGGCAGGTGCTTTTCAGCACTGGGTGGCATATACCCGATGAGGTCTATCTCGGCGACAGCGAATCAGACGCACTAGCCGCAGCAGAAGCTCACCATATCGCCATTAGGCAGAGAACGATCTACCGTCGAACGGGCAGGAGTGACGATGCCGCAGCGGATTCAGCGGAAGCGCACTAGGGGTTGGCGAATGCCCGAGGGTGCTATCTACGTCGGGCGACCGAGCCAATGGGGCAACCCGTTTCGACCTGTTCTCGTCGGTGGCGAGTGGCTCATAGAGGATGACAACGGCGTCCAGTACGACGGGTTCGGGAGCAAGGTAAGCGCTATCGGTCGGTGCGTTGCGCTCTACCGGTCGCTCGATATGACGTTCATGACAGACGCAGACCTAGACGAGTTCGTCGCGCCGCTACGGGGCCACGATCTCGCCTGCTGGTGCTCTCTCGATTCCCCTTGTCATGCAGACGTGCTGCTTGAACTCGCTAACGATCCACCGTCGAACGGAGAAGCTTTGTGAGCGAACTACGTAGAGCACTGTTGGTAGCCAAAGCGGAAGCGGCACTTATCCCCACCGGCCGACGGGCTGAGCTCGACCGCAGATTCACTGCGGCCCAGAAGGCGGCACAGGCTCACGCCACGTACAGGAGGTCCGCTTAGTGTCCGTCTCCGACAGCTTCTTTCTCGATAAAGGCTCCCAACACAAGCTCCGTGAAGAGTTGGCCAGCATCCCCCGCATGATCGGGGAGCTGTCCGTCACCCTCACCCGCCAGGCTCGCATCCAGAGGCCAGGGTTGAGTATGTCCCGAAGGCCCAAGCCTGAGTCTCAGGTCCCCATCCATATCGGGGCACACAACGCCGCTGACGTACTGCACAACTGCCTAGGTACGTGGGTGAGGCTGGTATGCGAACAACGAGCGATCGTGTGGGATAAGGGCAACGACATCATCACGCTGGCCAAGTGGCTGCGAGTCAACATGATCGCCCTAGCCCTCACTGAAGGTTCAGAAGAAGCGTACGAGGACATCAAAGCCGCTATCGATGACTGCTGGCGACAGATAGACATCCCCGCCGACGATGACATTGTGATCGACCGAGGACGAGTACATGAAGCGAACAAACACATCGTCACCGCCGACACCATCGAACCTATCGCCCGCCGGATAGGGGAGATGGGAAAGAAGCTGAATGCGCAGCGGGTGCACTCGCTTACCCGTGGTGGGCATCTGCGTCCAGTCTCTAGCGACCCGGACACGGGTAAGAAGTTCTACCGACTGGGGGATGTGCTGCACGCGCACAACAACTGCGAGAAACGAGACCGAAAGAAGGGCGCATGAGCGACGGACGCGGCATGTACATGAAGTACCGAGTTGAGCGGATGGACGGCAAGGATATGGGGCCATGTTTCATCCTTGAATACAAGAAGGATCGCCACGCGCGGGTGGCACTTGCGGCGTATGCCGACGCGTGCGCCGAGGACAATCCTGGACTAGCCCAAGACCTGCGGTGGACGCTAGAGGAGCTGGAGCGGTGAGGGTCGGGACCTGTCCGAAGTGTAAGCACTTGGAAGGTCGACACATCCAGTCCACGTACTTCGATGAAGAGACGTGGACTGGCCGATTCGTGTACGCCAGGTGCGATTGTGGCTGCACCCACTACGTCGTAGTGGAGCCGGTCTAGTGTCGGCCCTCGACTGTGAGGGGAGTGACCTAGATCCTGGTTGGTGCTGCACCCATAGATGCGATTTCAGGGACCCTAGGCATCCGCACTGCTGGCAGAACTGTGACGAAGAAGATTGCGCCGCCCCTGAGTGTGATTGGGTTGAGTAGTTCACGCTGGTCGCACATACTGCGCAGGCCAAGGTATCTCACGCATCTTCCACGCCTGCGTAGGGTTGGCCGCAGTGACCCAAACGATAGGCATATCGCGTCCGGGAACTACCCGAGTGGTAGTTAGACACTCAACTTCACCACCGGTTGCGGTGGTTACGTAGACACGCATTCTAGCTTCAATACCCATACGTCTAGCGTCGGTCTTGCCAAAAGATCTGTAAAGAAAAATCTATGCGACACCGCGTTATGGCAGTGCCTTATGGCAAGCCGCAAAGGGAGTGAAACTGATGAACGTATGGATAGTCTCTGCGCATCGGTCCTGGGGCGACAGGATTGAATACCACGGACACAGGGGGGATACCCACCGCTGGATGGGCTGGACGCGACCCATACCCAAGGTGGGGGAAGTTATTGAAACTGAATTGAAGTCCGGACGGGCGGCCCGCTTTCGGATAGTTGAGGTTGAGCGCGGGTACGGCACGGATGATATGTGGTGGGCCACAACCTCGGACGCGCCCATTTATGGAGCGACGACGTAACTGCCTCCACCTTGCATAAGTATATCGGTTCTGATATATTAATGAGGTGACCGACGAAAAGCCTCTCCGCTGGATAGGTACCTCACTTGAGGACCTACGGGACTTCCCCGAAGCGGCACGGCAGGACGCCGGTTACCAACTGGATAGGGTTCAGCACGGCCTAGAGCCCCACGACTGGAAGCCAATGCCAACAGTCGGCAAGGGCTGCCGCGAGATACGCGTACGCACCGAAGACGGCGCGTACCGTGTGTTCTACGTAGCCACCCTTGGGGATGTGGTGTTCGTACTGCACAGCTTCGTCAAGAAGTCACAGAAGACTTCCCAGCAAGACATCAACACCGGTAAGGCTCGATACAAGAAAGCGCAGGAGGAACTATGAGCGTATGGGACGACATCGCCGACACCCCGCGCGAAGCGGAGAACCTTCGCGTGCGGTCTGAGCTGATGATGGCAATCGAAAAGAAGATCAACGAGCGCGAATGGACCCAGGTCCAGGCCGCCGAAGCACTCGGACTGACCCAGCCTCGGGTGTCGGATCTGCTGCGCGGCAAGATCTCCAAGTTCTCCTTGGATGCTCTCGTGGACATCGCTTCCGGGTTGGATGTGCACGTGAAGGTGTGCGTCTGATTGCGACACGCCGACCAGGGGATATACCCCTTAACCGCTGTCAAGTAGTAAACTGCGCATAGGCGCGACTTACACCCATTCTTTTAAACCCCCATCGACATTTGTTCGGTGGGGGTTTTTCTATGCCCAAACGGAGGTTCCCTTATGCCTCTGTCTCGTGTCCGCTGCTGCATCCCCTGTGGCCGTATCCGCTACGCCCCCTGCTCTGCAGGGTGTCGAGTAGATCCCGAGAACGACCCAACAAGCTGGACAGAACAGGTGCCGCCGAGCGATGAAGCTGAGTAAGGAAGCGCGCAATACCGTCGCCGACTGCATCAGTAAGGGCATCCACCTGACGCTGGACGTTCAGTGCGATGGCGAGCCGATGGGCGGCTGGTGCGATAAGTGCGAGAAACCGTCGATGGTCGAAGTGCAACTGCGTGGCATCTCCACTGACGCCGTGTACGACCTCGGACCCGCCGTCGTATGTGCAAACCATGAGGCTGGCGATGATTGAATGTCTTGGTTGCGGCTCGACGGTGGGGCAAGACGGCGATTGCCCGCGCCCCGAACACTGCGGAAACTGCCCACCTTGGGACTGTGACGAATGCGGCCAGCAGTGCTCGATCAACACCCCTTGCGGGTGCTGGATTTTCCTTGAAGGCATGAACCTCGCCGACATCAAGGCGGTACTCGCCGCAGCCGATCTGAGTGTCAATGTGGAGGTGCCGCCATGCTCGACAGATTCTTCGCGGCACTAGCCGGCGCCATGGCCCCTCCACTCGTGGCCATGTGTGAGCGCATCGCGGATAAGAAGATCCCTGACGACACCGTGCCGAAGTTCATGGACGGCCTGCTGGATATCGCCCGCGACGGCGTTGACCGCGCCGTGAGTGTGGTGCAGACGTCCGCTGACGGTATTGCCGGTAGCGCGGAAGCTGAACTAGGTCAGCTCGGCTCGGAGATTAGGGGAGTGGTCAAAGCGGCCAACCCCATAGATATTCTCGGCAGCCTGTTCGGGCGACGCTAGACACCGCTGATGTCGCTGCACCGCAGTAAAATTGAGGTATGAGCATTGAGACCGAGCGGCAGTTGAATCGCCGCTGCATTGAGCTGCAAGACGAGATAATCCGCTGGGGCGAGAAGGCGCAGTGGGCGCTTGAGCAAGATGACACCGGATGGTGGGGCGATGTCCTCGGTGGCATCGTCAAGCGCGGCAAGCTGATGGCAGAGAAGGGCACCTAACGATGTGCCCTCCACGCTGTCAGAACTGCATCCATCCGCAGCATGACCACGAAGGCTGGTTTGGTCGCTGCACCCGCGACGACTGCGAATGTAAGGCAATGCAGGACTGACTTGCCCCTACAGCCTCTCCGTTCTACTATCGAACACATGTTCGACAAGGTGTCATACCGTATCGAAGGTGATGGACCCGTCACAGCGGTACTCACTTACCAAAACCGGGAGTACCGGCACACCTCCCGAACCATGTGGCTCGGACACGAAGACGGCATGCCCCAAGGCTCCATCCAACTCGACGAGCATGTGTGGGCGCGGCTACAGCGCATCAACGGAACCATAGAAGCCACCATCACCGACTCTAAGACTGGTGAAAGCTACACCCTCACACCTGAATAGACACCGCGACTTACGCTGTAGCTCGGTAAAATTGAGGTATGGATGATCCCGAGATTGAAGTCGCTGAGGCGGTGTGTAAACGGCACAACTGGGACGGCATGATGTTTTGCGCTTGCACTGCCGCTGCTCGTGAAGCTTTGAAGCGAGTGGGCGCCGATCTGCAATCCGTCGATGGCGTCTTAGGTCTGCTTCATCATCGAGGGCTTGTTGACTCCGAGCGCAATAGAGCTGATGTGAAAGCTGCCCTCGAAATCGTACAGAGGTACACCCGATGACTGAACCATCTCAAGCCCATATAGACCGGGCACGTGAACTCGGCCTCTCTTTCGATCCTTCTGATACATCGGATGAAGAGTTAAGCCGTGCTATCGCAACGTATGAGCGGGTTTACATCGAGGCGATGACCGAGAATGCTGGTAGGGACACTGATACTCCTACTGAGCGCCGCAAGATGCTGGGCGTATGGACTCAGCGCGATGAAGAAGAGGCCAAGGAAGCCGCTGAACGGCGGCGGATGTTCGGCTCCCGACGAATCCCACCCGCCTAGACACCGCTGATTCCTCTGAAACGTCGGATAATTGAAGGTATGGACATCACCGAGAAGCCATTGACCAACCTGGCTGACACAATACATACAGCCCTGATCGGACACAGGCCGGACGACTACGCCTGCTACTACAAGCAGCTTTTCAATGTGTTTGGAGCGCCCGGCATCCCGAACACCTACGAGGCGGTACTCAAGCGTTACGGCAGGGTAATCCATCGAGAGACATTCTGGCGGCGCAAGAGCGCAGAGAAGCAATGCATCGCATGGAAGCGCTTGTATGACGCCGTCGTACTACCACCTCCACAGTCCTAGACACCGCTGATCCCGTTGAAACGCGGGATAATTGAGGTATGAACGACGAATTGAGCTTCCTGCTTGAGGCGTCGCCGGAAGAGTGGGATACCTTCATTGGATGCCCACATACAGGCAAGTCCTACACGGAAGTGGGACGGCTAACCGGCGAGGTGTTCACGCGCTGCTGCGACTGTCACACGGCTTTGCCTAATCTCCCGTCCTAGCTGAATCCCTTTGGGAGGTAATCATGCTTGATGGTCAACCGTTGGGCGAGTACCCGGAACTGGGGCCGACGCACACCGCCGAGTATTTCGAGCTCCTAACACTGGCCTACTTAGCCAGGCTCATGGGTTACCACATCTAGTGCCATGCCCCTCACTGCTAACCAGCTCCGCATCCTAGAGGCGTTGCAGCGGTTACGTATAGCCCGTACTGAGGGCGATGTTGACGCCGAGCTCGTGGCCTACAGCCGCATGGATGAGCTACTGGATCGTGAACCTAGGGGCATAGGTTCCGTTTCGCCGATCGCGCCATAGCCAACAGATTGGCTGGTGTCGCGTTCGGATAGTTGGAGTGCGAGGCGACCTGCTCGGGGGTTTCCCCGTTGCGCAAGTCATTGCACATGCCGTTCCCGGCGGCCAGTAGGAACGGCCGGGACTGCCACATCACTTGAAAACCCTGCCCGGACAGTTCGTCCAGGTAGGCGTCATCGTCCGCGTACGCCGCGGGCGCGAAAACAATGCTGGCCGCTACGGCGGCTGCAGCTGCGATCTTGATCATTGGCGGATCGTAGACCTCCACCCCGACGGGTACAGGCGAAACGGGAGATCAGATGGCCGTGCAGCACTGCGAGTACTGCGGCCGCCGCCTCCGGTACGACTGCTGCCCGCACTGTGAAGAGGGTGAGTAGTGCTCGGGGTAGCGATCACCACCCACAACCGCCGAGATGTCCTCCTCAACGCGTTAACGCACTGGATCGAGCACACCTCGGCTGATGTGCCAATTGTCGTTGTGGACGACGGCAGCGACGAGCCCCTATGCCTTGAAGGCTGGCGCGGTATCCCGGTGCATCGAGTTCCTAGCGTGAGCGTTGTTCGCCATCCACAACCTATGGGGATAGCGGTGGCGAAAAACCGTTGCATCGCCGAGCTCATGGACTTGGGGTGCGACCACCTGTTTCTCGCTGACGACGATGTGTGGCCCACCGTAGACGAGTGGTGGAAGCCTTACGTTGAGTCGCCGGAACCGCATCTGTCGTTCCAGTGGCCCAGCGGCGGCCGACACAGCGTCACCCACCAAGACGAGCAGCATTTCGCCATCGGATTCCCCCGCGGAGTTCTCCTATACGCCGAACGCCGAGTGATCGACACGGTGGGCGGCATGGACACCGGATATGGGGCGCACGGCGGCGAACACGTCGACTGGTCACAGAGAATCCACGACGCAGGGTTGACGCGATGGCCGTTCGCCGATGTCCGAGGATCACACAACTTGATCTACTCCCGCGACAAAGCCGAAGGAAACCGAACAGGTTCTTCCCGGTTTGAGCTTCCCGAGCGTGCCCGGATGTGTGAGGCCAATGGAAACCGTTGGGGCCACAAGCACCCAACATGGCCGTACTTTCCATTCCGGGGAGGCGAGGGCGTCCAGGACTACCAGTTAGGCCCGTACTTCCCGCCCGCGGAGCATTATTCGCTGCTGCGGCATGTGGTCGGTTTGAGACCTTCCGGTGTGGCTTTGGAGTTTGGGGTGGGTAAAGGCGAATCGACCCGCATCATTGCCGAGCACATGCCGGTGATCGGATTCGACAGCTTCACCGGACTGCCTGAGGATTGGCGCGACGGATTCCCTAAGGGGTCGTTCGCGCATAAACCACCAGCCATCAACAACACTCGCCTAGTGATAGGTCGGTATGCCGACACCCTGCCAGGGTTCACGTTCCCTGAGTGTGGTTTGGTGCATATCGACTGCGACCTGTACTCGTCCACGGCAACAGCTCTGGAATATCTACAGCTCAAGCCTGGAACTTATGTCGTTTTTGATGAGTGGCACAGCTACGACGGCTGCGAAGACCACGAGATGAAAGCCTGGCGCGAATATGCCGACCGCACCGGCATCAACTGGTGTGTGGTTGGGCATTCGCATGAGGCTTGGGCGATTCGGATCACCTAGGGAGTTGTGTTGCGAGTCATCCTCTTTGTGTTCGCGGGCCGTAAAGCCAATATGCAACTCCAGGTACCGTACATCAAACGCATCCTGGCTGAGCATCCGAATGTTGAATACGACATCTGGAACCTCGCCCGCGACCCCAAGGACGCGGAGTATCTGCAAACCATCACGGGCGAGCGGATCACCGTCCGTAACGACTTCCATGGCGGATGCCATTGGACCGGTTTCAACAAGGTGTGGTGGTACTACGCCCAACCCGAGTATCGGGACTGTTTGTTCGTCAAGGTCGATGACGATGACGTGTTCTTCGAGACCGCACGCTTCGGTGAATACCTTGAGGCGATAGACAACAACCGCGGCAGCGTTGTCTCCGCGCTGACCGTGAACAACGGCGCCTCAACATGGTTGGAGCCGCTGATTTGGCGCGGCTTCGAGAACCTGAACATCCCTTTGTTGGATGTGCACATGTCCGGCGACTACGCCCACATGTCACACGAGCATTTCCTGACCAATTGGCGGGATGTGACTGGTCAACCCAACCAGGTCATCCCGACGACGGACTGGTTGTCGATCAACTGCATCGGACTCGACCACCCCACCCTGAAACGCATCGCAGACCTACTGGACACCCCTTCGCCTGCCCATATCGCAGGCAGGGATTGGCCGCACGGCTTCAAGATCGGTGACGAAGGTGCAGCCAATATGCAGCCCCGAGTCATCCATAGAGGGTTTGTGGTGTCGCACCTATCGTTTGGACCTCAAGAACTCCCCGATGAGACGTGGGACCAGCTGCGCGCTGGTTATGCGAAGGTCGCAGGGGAGTACCTGTGAACGTCGCCGTGATCATCCCGTTCCGGGACCGCGGTAAGGACCCTCTAAGGCCCGCGAATCTGCGACGCGTCCTGATGGGCATGGAGGGGCTGTACCGCATCCATGTTGTTGATGACGGCCGCTCAGGCTATGAGTCGTTCAATCGATCCGCCGCATATAACCGCGGTGCCGACATGGTTGACGCCGATGTACTTATCTACTGCGAATCAGATCTGCTGGTCGACCCTATCCAGATTCGGGAAGCGGTCGCGCTGGCTTCGTTGACACCAGGTTTAGTCGTTCCGTTCTCACGCTTCATGGCCATTGCCCCCGAGGACTCGGTTCGCGTCCGAGACCTTGAGTTAGAGCCCGAAGAAGCTGTATCGCATCAGGTCCGAGGCGACCGTCAGTCGATCGGTGCCGTCAATGTCGTCTCCCGGGAATCACTCTCACTGATCGGTCAATACGACGAGTCGTTTGAGGGTGCTTGGTATGACGATGACGCGATGTGCCGAGCGTTTGAGGTGTGCTGCGGCCCAACCCGCTTCATAGACGGCCCCGGATATCACCTGTACCACCTACCCGGCGCCAGCGGCGATCATTTGACCGACGCTGATCGTGCCGCCACTGAACGCAACAAGGCCCGCTACCAGCTGTACCGGCAGGCAACAACACCGGAACGTATCCGCGAACTCACCGCAGGGGGTGTGTGATGGCCGACCATCTCATCACCGGCCCTGACGGCATCCAGTACACCTTGGCGGAGTGGGTGAACTCCCACATCGTTGGAACTTTCGAGCAGATGCTCCCCGGCGGGAAGACCCGCAAGGGCGGTGCCTGCTCGTGTGGGTGGCGCACCCCGCCTTTCGATCCTGTCGGTGATCGCGCTAAAGCGATGGCCGATGAACATAAGCGTCTAGAAGACCTCGCTGATGAGATGCGAAGGGAGAATGGTTAATGGCAGCCTTCGTGTACTTCACTGTGGCCGACACCTATCAGGCCATCGTCTCTGATGGGTCTGATGAGGGTAGCGAGCCGGATCTGAAGATGATTTCCGGCACGGTCACTTTCACTCCGTCGGTGAAGGAAGTGCTGGCCACCATCTCCGATATCCCCACCACGGTGCGTTTGGAGCCGATCATTGGCCGCATCGAGGAAGACGGTGTGCTGAAGACTCTCGATTCCACACCAGGTGTGAAGCTGCTCGCCAACACCGAAGCAATCGGGCCACTGCCTGAGCTGACGTATCGGGTGGACTTCACGAACGTGGTCTACAACCGCAAGACCAACCAGCGCATCGAACCGTTCCGGTTCGCCGCTGCCACAAGCGCCACCACGCTGCGCTTGTCTTCGGTTGAGCGCCTGCCGCTTTAGGCACACGTACTAGGCGCCCCTACCCGTCCAAAGGTAGGACCAGTTAAGTCAAGTCGAGAATTGAGGGAACAACTATGTCTGTCGACGTGATCCATGTGCCAGGCGGTATCGGTGGCCGCTACGAGGATTACTACTTTCCTGTCCAAGCGGCGCAGGTCCGAAACCTGCTAGGCAAGATCCTGACCCATATCGAGGCCATGAACCTTCCACCGCGCGTTGAGAAGGCCAACAAAGACCTGGTCCGCCAATCCATCTGGGACTGGTGGTCCGACGCCATGGAGAACTCCACCACCTCAGCGGGCGGATGCATTGGGCCGATCGAGAACATTCGGGAAGCCCGCACATCTGACGACAAGCCAAACCGATATGTGTGGCACACGACGGTTGGAGAGCTGGCGCCCAAGGCGCCGAAGATGTTCGTCACATACAGAGACAAGCGCTGATGAGCGACGAGCAGTACTTCGGCCCCTTCTGGGTCGGCATCAAGACTCGAGATTTCTGCGGTAAGCGCCTACCGAAGCGAGATCATAAGCCGTGGATCGACGACGGCGTCTATGGGGAGATCTACTGGGGCGATAGCGCGGGGGCCCGCGAGCTCGCGCAACATCTACTCGACGCAGCGGACGCCTATGACGCACTCGCTTCGGAGTTCAACTCATGAGACCCGACGAACGCATGAACCAGCTCCAGCGAAGAGTGGTTAACCATGCCCTGGCGGATCGGATGCTGAAAGTATCGCGGGGCGAGCCGATATCCGTTATGCGGGGATGGGCCAAGGATGGAAAGACCTTTCACTTCCTTGAGCCAGACCTATCTGGCGTGGATTGGCACCATGAGATGCAGAGGCTTTGGTGGGCTTGACCTACCGCATCGGCATAGTTGGCCATAACAAGCGGGCCGCCGCGGCCCATAACCTGATGGAAGCTACTGGTGCAGCGTTCCTGTCGTTAGACAACGGATCTAAGGGCTGCAACGGCAACCACCGCCATGTACTCGAGTGGCTATCCACCAGCCCTACTGAGTGGGTAGTTGTCCTTGAGGATGACGCCCAACCCATAGACGACTTCCGCACACAGCTCGATAAAGCGCTCACCGCGGCCCCTTGTGACATTGTGTCCCTGTATTTGGGGACCAACTATCCGCGTCTATGGCAGCGCGGCATACAACGCGCCACAACCCAAGCCGACCAAACTGATTCGCCCTGGCTGGTATCCGAGCATCTACTACACGCAGTGGGGTATTGCATCCGCACCACCCTGGTACCTGATCTTCTCGACGCCCTACCTGAGATGCCCATTGACGACGCCATCACCACATGGGCCAGAGACCAAGAGCACCGCATCGCCTACACATGGCCAAGCCTCGTAGACCACGAGGATGCGGACACCTTGATCTCCAAGCGCCCCACACGTAACGCCCCACGCAAGGCCCACCGCACAGGCACACGCACCCAATGGGCTGGCCCCACCGTAGAACTGGAGTACTGCTGATGCCCGAAGAGATGACTACGGCCGCCTTTCATGTCGATGCGGGCACGTCCCGTACGGAGCGCACCACAGTAAGTGCAACGTTCGAAGTCGTGGGTTGCGAAGCCGTGATTGATCTAGGTACCTCCTAAGGGGGATTCACTAATGCCCGTCCTAGTCTGCTCACGAGGCAAGGAATACGTACACCCATCAGGCACGCACTACCTGTCCAGTCCCACCAATGTGCTGCACATCTTCAATGGTGAAACCAACGTCGCGTCCTACCGCGAATGGGACTATGCCTGGATACCCAACGGAGAACCCGGCACAGGCCAACACGTCGACAACTCGATCAACTTCAACAGGCCAGTCGGTGTCACCACCGTGGAGGAGCAGCAGAAGCGCGCGCGTCTGCAGTTGTCCCGAGATGGCCATGCCCCGCGCACCTAGAGTCTGCGCACACCCTGACTGCACAGAGCTGGTGCATGGCGCTAGGCGCTGCCCCCAGCATCAGGTAAGCGGCTGGTCCTCTAGTCCACGCACCGCATCCGCAGGACGCACAGGAACCAGCGCATGGAGACGCACCAGAGCCTACGTCCTACACCGCGACAACCACACATGCCAGATACGCGGACCACGATGCACCACCCACGCCACCGAAGTCGACCACATCAAACCAGTCAGCCTCGGCGGCACAGACTTCGCAATCAACTGCCAAGCAACCTGCCACACCTGCCACGCCTGGAAAACCGCACAGGAAGCCAACACGGCCCGGCAATGACCCCCTGGGGACCACCCCCACCCCACCCCACGCCCCGACATCGGCCAGACGCCGTCTTTTCGGCCTGTACGGGTTCCCCAGCTTTTCCGGCCCCGAAACGGGGCGTCCAAGTCCCGAAACGGGAGGTTGATGATGCCTGGACCCACCAAGAAAGATCCGAGTCTGGTTGCTCGGCGCAATAAGACGACGACCAGGGCTGTTTTGTCTGCCGATCACGACATTGAAGCGCCCGAGCTCCCTGCGGAGATCGCGTGGCATTCGATGACGAAGCGTTGGTGGGCTGATATTTGGTCGTCTCCGATGGCTCCCGAGTATGCGGAGTCGGACATCAACGGTTTGTTGCGTGTGGCGATGTTGTACAACGACTTTTGGTTGGCGGAGACAGCGAAAGAGCGGGCTGAGATTCAGGTTCGGCTCGAGAAGGCCGATGTCGACTACGGAACTAACCCGATGGCTCGGCGCCGGCTGGAATGGCAGATCGAGCAGTCGGAGGATTCGAAGGCAAAGGGACAGAAGCGCCGCGGCGTCCCCAACCCCGCCCCGATGCCAGAACCCGACTCCGATCCGCGGCTCAAGCTAGTCCAATAGTCCCGCCATGGCGGTTCTGATTGTTCCGCCGCTCGACCTGTCCTACCCGACATTGGGGCCGCAGGTCTGCCAGTTCATCGAAGAGCGGATGGTGTTCGGCCCCGGATCCCTATCGGGGCAGCCGGCACGCCTCGATGACGAGAAGCGCGGCATCATCTACCGCCTCTACGAGATCTACCCGCAAGGGCACCGGCTTGCGGGGCGGCGCAGGTTTCAGCGTGGAGCCATTGAGGTCCGTAAGGGGCTGGCGAAAACCGAGCTCGCCGCTTGGATATCGGGTTGCGAGCTGCACCCCGAGGCTCCGGTTCGGTGCGACGGGTTCGACGCCAGCGGCAATCCGGTCGGCCGGCCCGTGGAGTCGCCCGTCATTCCGATGATGGCGGTCACCGAGGAGCAGGTGGAAGAGCTCGCGTACGGCGTGCTCAAGTA
Organism: Mycobacteroides abscessus ATCC 19977; assembly: GCF_000069185.1. NCBI lineage: Bacteria > Bacillati > Actinomycetota > Actinomycetes > Mycobacteriales > Mycobacteriaceae > Mycobacteroides > Mycobacteroides abscessus. The sequence goes on from NC_010397.1 coordinate 1,787,057, forward strand.
TGTGCTCGAAAATGGGCCTGACGCGGAACTGTTCGTGATCACTAAAGAGAAGATCATCCGAAAGGGCTGGAACGGAACCGAAGACGGCTTTGTCGTCGCGGTATCCAACGCCCCCGGATCCCGAGACGGTGCACGAACCACCTTCCAGCACTTCGATGAACCACACCGATTGTTCATGCAGCGGATGCGGGACGCGCACGAAACGATGCTCCAGAACATGCCGAAGCGGCCCCTCGAGGATCCGTGGACGCTGTACACCTCCACCGCGGGCCAGCCGGGGCAGAACAGCATCGAAGAGGATGTTCTCGCCGAAGCGGAAGCTATCGACAAAGGTGAGGTTGACGACCCCAGCCTGTTCTTCTTCCGCCGATGGGCCGGCGACGAGCACCGCGACCTATCCACTGTGGAGAACCGGATCGCAGCCGTCGCAGACGCCACCGGCCCCGTAGGGGAGTGGGGCGTCGGCCAGTTTGAGCGGATCGCAAAGGACTACGACCGCAAGGGCATCGACAAAGCCTACTGGGAACGGGTGTGGCTGAATCGGTGGCGCAAATCTGGCTACCAAGCGTTCGACATGCTCAAAGTCGAATCCCTGCGCTTCGAGGACGAAGACAAACCGTGGGGTCCGATACCGGACGCCGCGTTCGTCACCGCAGGGTTTGACGGCGCGAGGTTCCGTGACGCCACTGCACTCACCATCACGGATATCGAGACCGGACGGCAGATGCTTTTGGGCTGCTGGGAGCGCCCTGAAAACGCTGAGGACTGGGAAATCCCAGAGGATGAGGTCACGGACCTAGTCACGGACATGATGTCCCGGTATGAGGTGTGGCGCATGTACTGCGACCCGCCCCACTGGACAGAAACCGTTGCTTCATGGGCGGCCCGATTCCCCGATCAAGTTGTCGAGTGGTTCACCCAACGCAAAACGCCTATGGCCGCCGCGGTTAGGGCGTATGTCGAGGCTATCGATTCCGGGATTGTCACTTATGGCGAAAACGCCTGGCAAGAGACGCTGATCAAGCATATGGGAAACGCTGGCAGACACGAGTTGAAGCTCCTTGACGACCAGGGAGCGCCGCTGTGGATCCTCCAGAAGCAAGACGGGCGCCTCGAGGACAAGTTCGACGCAGCAATGTCCGCGGTCCTGTCCTGGACAGCCTGTGTCGATGCTCGACGATCCGGGGCTAAGCCGCGGCCGAAATCTTATGTGCCGAGGCGCATCTACTAAATGACAGAAGGGAGTCCCATGGCGTCTACACCAGAAGAATGGCTCCCCATCCTGACCAAGCGCATCGACGACAACATGCCGCGAGTCCGGCTCCTGGACCGGTATGTGTCCGGCGACGCACCGCTACCGGAGCAGTCGAAGAACACGAAAGCATCCTGGAAAGCGTTCCAGAAGATGTCCCGCACCAACTGGGGCATGCTGATACGAGACTCAGTTTCTGATCGCATCGTGCCGAACGGAATCACAGTCGACGGGTCCGCGGACTCGGAGACTGCTAAGCAGGCGCAACGCATCTACCGCGACAACCGCATGGATGCCGTTGTGCGGCAGTGGCTCGACTACGGGCTGACCTTCCGCGATTCATACCTGACTTGCTGGCAGGGAAATGACGGCCAGGCAATAATCACCGCCGATTCCCCCGAAACCATGTACGCCGCAGTAGATCCCCTGCAGCCTTGGCGAGTGCGTGCCGCGATCCGCTACTGGCGCGACATAGACGAAGAGAAAGACTTTGCGTTCGTTTGGGTGAACGGTGCGCGCCAGAAGTTCTCACGCCCCTGCTACGTGCAGAACATCAACTCCAAGCGCCTCATGACCAGAATCTCGGGCGGTTGGGAGCCTGAAACCGACCTGATCGAGACTGACGGCGCCCCACCTGTGGTTGTGTACACCAACCCGGGCGGTGCTGGGGTTTTCGAGACCCATATAGATCTCATCAACCGCATCAACTCCGGCGTTCTGCAGCGCTTGTCGACGATGGCGATGCAAGCGTTCCGTCAGCGCGCTCTAAAGAAGGAGGGAGACAAGCCCCTACCGGCGGTCGATGACAAAGGCAACGCCATCGACTATGCGGCCATCTTTGAACCAGCCCCCGGAGCGCTGTGGGATCTCCCACCAGGTGTTGACATTTGGGAATCTGCCACAACCGATGCAAGCCCCATGCTCGCCGCGTCGAAAGAAGACATCCGGCATCTCTCGGCGGCCACGAAAACGCCCCTTCCCATGCTGATGCCCGATGGCGCAAATCAGACGGCGGAAGGCGCGATGAACACCGAGAAGGGCTTCATTTTCAAGTGTGAAGCATGCCTAGCGGTAGTGAAACTCGGCCTCGAAGCCATCATCGTTAAGGCGCTAGAGACCGAAGGTGTCGCAGACGTAGGCAATGTTGAGGTGTCATTCGAGGCGCCAGCCCGTGTGACACTCTCTGAGAAGTACTCTGCCGCAGCACAAGCGGCGGCAGCAGGGGAGCCGTGGGGCTCAATTGCGCGGAACATCCTCAAGTACTCACCCGACCAGATTGCACAAGTCGAAAAGGATCGGGCCAAGGAAGAGGCGATGGCGCCACAAGTAGCGCCACCTGCTCCACAAGACTTCCCCCAGTAGGGGGTTCGCCCGTACGGGCGCCACCAATGCGAAACGCAAAGGAATTTCACATGTCTGATGTGACCCCGAATGACATGCCGGGAGCCGTAACGGAACCGGGCGAACCAGAAGGAACCGTAGACGCCATCAAGGCGCCGAAATCCGAAGCCAAAACCGATGGTTTGACCGCTGAGGAACGGCAAGAGCTGGACAGACTTCGCGCCACCCGCGTTGAGGAACGACGCTGGGAAAAGCGCGCGAAGGAAAACTACGACGACGCCACCAAGTGGCGTGAGCTCATCGAGAAGAGCGGCGGAGACAAGAAAGAGTTCGACCCAAGGGCCGAAATCGACAAGATCCGAGCCGAACTGACCACCGAACGCACCGAACGGTTGCGATCAGAGGTCGCCAGAACCACCGGAGTTGACCCTGAGGACATCAAGGGCGGCACCGAAGAAGAGATGCGCGAATCCGCCGAACGGTGGAAGGTGCGTTTCAACGCTCGACTCGAAGAAGCGATCAAGTCGAAGTCCGCACCGGCCGCAGCGCCGGCAGCCGAGGTTACTTCAGACAAGAAAGTCACCGGTCCCAAGCAGTTGACCCGTGATGACCTCAAAAACATGTCCCCCAAGGCGATTCGAGAAGCCCGCGAGAGCGGGCAGCTCGACGAGCTGATGGGGAAGTAAGCATAGGAAGGAGCCAGTCAGATGGCTGTTACCCATTTCATCCCCGAAATCTGGTCGTCCTACATTCTTGAGCGCTACATGGCCAAGAATGTGTTCGCCTCCCTCGTTGACCGCAAGTACGAAGGTGAAGCCCGCAAGGGCAACACCATCCACATCCCCGGTGTGGTCGCCCCGGCGGTCAAGGACTACAAGGCGGCTAGCCGCACCACGTCGGCAGACGCCATCAGCGACACCGGAATCGACATCCTGATCGATCAGGAGAAGAACTTCGACTTCTACGTCGACGACATCGACAACGCGCAGTCGAACGAAAACCTGCTGCCGCTGTACACCGACGCCGCCGGTGACTCGCTGGCCACCGACGCCGACCAGTTCATCGCCAACCTGCTTGTCGCCAACGCCACCGGCATGCCATGGTCGTCCAACCCCACCACGGGAGATGGCGCGTTCAACGTCGTCAAGGACGCCCGCAAGCTGATGAACAAGGCCAACGTTCCTGACGACGATCTGCGTGTCGCGGTTGTGAACGCCGAGTTCGAAGCCTTGCTGGTCGGTGCTGATTCGAAGCTCACCAGCTTCGATTCGTCCGGCGACACCGCTGGTCTGCGCAACGCCACTGTTGGAAAGCTGCTCGGATTCCGTGTGGTTACCTCGAACAACCTGCCTGAGTCTGACTCGCCGCAGGCCGTGTTCTTCCACCAGCGTGCCGCAGCGTTCGTGTCTCAGATTGACGAGGTCGAAGGCATGCGCGCACAGGACAAGTTCGCCGACCGCATCCGCGGCCTGCATGTGTACGGCGGCAAGGTCGTTCAGGCCCCCGGCGTGCTCGTCTTCAACCGGGCCGGCAGCTAGTGCTGGCATCTCCCGCTGACGTCGCCCACGCCCTAGGGCTGGAAGACGAGAACGAGCTCACCGCCTCCCAGCAGGCCCGTGTCGAGGGCCTGCTGGAGAGGGTGTCTCGAAGGTTTCAGCGGGAGGCCGGACGAACCCTGACCGCAGGGGCGGTGACCGTGCGTGCACTCACGGTGGAGGGCCGGGTACATCTACCGGACCCCCCGTCTGGAGACACTGTTACGGTCACCGACCTCTGTGGTAACACGCTCGAAGGTGTCATCGAGGGCGACTACGTTGATGTCACCCGCAACGGGTGCCCTGTCGCCACGGGTGAAATCCTTGTCGTCGAATACACCCGAGATGAGCCGCCCCAGGCCGCAATAGATGCGGTAGCGGCGATGGTCGCGCGCCACCTCACGGTGGAACCCGGTTCACCCGAATCGAAGTCCACCGACCTCACCGCGGGCGCGGATTTTCGGCAGCGTCTTGCCGACTGGGTGTCTGACACATCCTTGTTCACCGACGAGGAACTAGCGGAGGCGAGAAGCTACCGCTACCCCGTCCCTAATGTGATCATCCACCGCCTGTGACCTTCGAATCACTGGCCAGGATCCCGGTCACGTACACCCCATACACGGGTGTCACTCAGGATTCCCTAGGGAACGATGTTCCCTCATTCGGCCCCACAGTGGACCTGAAGGCGTACTCGTATGCCCCGCACCGGACTGAAGACACGGACGGGCACACCTCACGCGATATCGCAGAAGTCGATCTAGCCATGCCCCCCATGACCGTTGATCTGATGTCCCGATTCGGGATCAATGGGAAAACCTACGAGGTGGTGGGTGAACGCGACGAAACAGGCGGATTCCACGGCTGGAAGCCAGGAATCATCGTCGAGCTGAAAAGGGTGACCGGATAGTGGCCAAGTTCAGGCTGAATCGTAAGGCGCAGAGCGAATTGACGAAGGAAATCGTCGAGAAGGTCTGCGTTCCCATGATGCAGCGGGTCGCTGACGCCTGCAACCAAGAAGCGGGACTGGAAGACGGTTTCCGCGTCTCGGTAGAAGGCGATGATCCTTTGGATAAGCGCGACTACCGGGCAACAGCTATCGCCGCAACGGCAGAGGCCATCCGGTACGACCACAAGCACGACGCACTGCTACACAACTTTGGCGAGGCTGGCTGATGTTCGCCTACCACGCCCAAGTGGTCAGGGACTGGCTGGACGAAAACATGCCGGTTCGGGTGTCCACTGACGTGCCGAAAACGCGCCCAGCGCAGCTGATCACAATCGATTCAGCGCCAATCTCTAGCGGATACTCGGGAACCAAAGCCCGCGTACTCGCACGGCGCCGACTGATCATCTACTCATGGGGCGCCAACGAACTGGACGCATACAACCTGATCGAGCAGACGCGTGAATGGCTCCTCAAACTCCCCGGCAAGGGCCGCGGAGTGCACGCTGTAGACATCGCAGGGGAACCTGCCCGCCGCGATGACATCGAAAGCGAAACGCGACGGTTCGTGATGACCGTCGATGTATTAATGCGTTCAAATCCCTGAATTTACAACTAAATACACCCTTTCAAAGGCTCGGCTGCACCGATCTGCTTCTGAAAGGGGCACATCATGGCTGAAGAAGTCGGCAACGTTTTCGCCGCAGAGCCGTCCGCCGCTGGGGCCGCGTTCGTCGCCCCGCTCGGAACTACCCTCCCAACCAGTGTCGACGGAGTGCTCGATGCCGCGTTCGTCGGTCTTGGGTATGTCGGCGAGGACGGTATCACTGAAACATCGGAGCGGTCCACCGATGAGAAGAAAGACATGGGTGGCCGCATCGTCAAGGTGCTGCAGACCGAGTACAACCACTCGTTCAAATTCGTCCTCCTGGAATCGCTGAATGCCGATGTCCTCAAGGCGATCTACGGTGCTTCAAACGTCACCGTCACCCCCGCTGACGGTACTCACGGCACCCAGGTGAAGGTCCGCAAGACCAGCAAGAAGCTGCCCCACCAGACGTGGGTGTTCGACACCATCGACTCGGAGCTGTCCGCGAAGTACCGCAACTGCGTCGCAGACGGGCAGGTCATCTCTGTTGGTGATGTGACCTTGGCTAGCAAGGACACCATCGAATACGAGGTGGAACTGAAGGTCTTCGAGTCGTCCACCGGTGAATACGTGACCACGTACACCGACGACGGGCGGATCGCGGGCTCCTAATAGACGCGGCGGGGCCGAATTCCCCTGCAGCCGAGCGCGGCCCCGCCGCTCTCCAAGCGCTACGGCTGCACACAAACCCCTTGAAAGGGCGCTCATGGCTGCAAAAAACGCAACACCCTACGTCCACATCGTGGAAATCGAAGGCGTCGAAAAGAAGATCAACCTCAAACCCTTCGGGTCCGTTCCATCCGGTGTCATTCGGCGAAACCGCAAGAACCCCGAAGAGGGTATGTGGGAAATCTTTGAGTGGGGCGCGGTCTCGGAAGCCGATCTTGCTGTGTTCGACGAGCTGCCCCTAACTGAGGTGGAAGACCTTTTCACCGCCTGGCAGGAGGCCGGACAGGTCACCGTGGGGGAATAGTCGCGCTTCTCGACCTCATCGAGAAGCATGGCACCGCACTAGAATACGACCTGATCAAAGACGGGCTACGCCTACGTGACTGCCCGTCTGACGAATTCAACTGGCGCGATCTGTGGGTGTATGTCAATCACCCGGAAGAGACAAGCGCGCTATGGAAGTCCAGGAACCCGAAGTATGCGGGCTGGACTCTGACTACCCGCCTTCTGGCGATTATCGCCAATGCGCTGCGCTGGCTGGTGTGGGCGAAAACCAAGGACGGACACCGTAACCGGAACCGTCCGGTGCCAATCGGCCCTGATATGGGCGATCAGCAGTCACGCCCCGGCCTGAAAGTCAAAGCCGCGCCCCTCTCGAAGGTCAAAGAGCTACTCGGCCTTTCAGGCGAAGAGCGGCGCGAGAAGAAACTGCGAAACCTGTTCGGAAATTAGGAGGTGACACATGGCTGTTGAACTTTCATCGGGATATGTGTCTGCCACCGTCAGGTTCGATGGGGTCAACAGGGGCATCAGCAAGCTCTTTGACAACGTCCAGAAGCAGGCAGTCAGCGCGGGAAAGAGGACCGGCTCCGCATACGCTAAAGCCCTTGCCGACGAGGCGAAAACCGCTGCGGATCAAGTTAAAAAGATCTCCGAAACGGTCGCTAAGTCTCGCGACAAAGAAGCTGACGCCGCGGGCAAGCTCAAGGTGGCCCTTGAGAAGCTGAATGAGGCTCGCGAGGCGGGAACCAAGGGCTCGAAGCTCACCGCTTTGTCGGAAGCGCATGCGTCGGCGATGCGTAAGCAGCAGGCCGCGGCGAGTGAACTCGCCAAGGACTTGGATGCGGTAGCACGCGCCCAGAAGCGTGCCTCCGACGCGCAGTCCGCGATCGACAAGTCGTCCAAGCCGATACGTAACCAGGTATCCAAGCTCCTCTCTGGCTCATCTGACGCCGCAGGACGTGAAGGCGGACTTGCGGGGCGCAGGTTTGGCGATTCATTCTCCAGTGCGCTACGCACAACCGGGATTGTTGCTGCGGGTACCGCGGTAGGGAACCTGGCTGCTAATGCGATGACTAAGGCTGCGAGCCTGGCCACGAGCGGTGTTTCAGCGGTTGTCACCAAGGGCTTGGACTTCGAGAAGACCATGAACACCCTCTCGGGTGTCACAGGTGCTTCGGCAGACGTGATGCAGCGGTTCCGCGACACCGCCAAGGCCCTCGGTAACGACATGACGTTGTCGAATACCTCGGCTGCTGATGCGGCGCAGGCCATGACGGAGCTTGCCAAAGCCGGTTTCTCGGTGGATGAGTCAATAACCGCGGCCAAGGGCACCCTGCAACTAGCCGCCGCCGCACAGGTGAGCGCCGGACAAGCTGCCGAGATCCAAGCCAACGCGCTACAGGCATTCGGATTGAAGGCCGACTACGCCTCTAAAGCTGCCGATGTGCTGTCCAATGCCGCCAATGCATCATCGGCAGAGATAACCGATGTCGCGTTCGCTCTTCAGGCTGGCGGTTCTGTCGCACGCCAGACGGGGGTGTCCCTCGAGGACACCGCGGCAAGTATCGCACTGTTGGCCAACAACGGAATTAAGGGTAGCGACGCTGGAACCCTGTTGAAGTCGGCGCTTTTGAAGCTCTCCGCCCCGAGTGATCAAGCCTCGGGGGCGCTGCAAGAACTGGGCGTGAGCGCTTTCGATGCGCAGGGCAACTTCGTTGGCATGGAAGCCCTGTTCGGGCAGCTGCAGGCCGCATCCAAGCGCATGACGCCCGAAATGTATGCGATGAACACCGCCCTCGCGTTCGGATCGGATGCCGCACGTCTGGCAGGTGTGGCGGCCAAGGACGGCGCAGCAGGATTCGACAAGATGCGCGACGCCATGAACCAGGAAGGTTCAGCGTCGAAGCTGGCGGCAGCCCAAAATCAGGGCCTACCTGGCGTAATTGAGCGGCTGAAGAACGCTGCGGAAACCCTCGCCATCACGTTGTTCGAGAAGATCCAAGGCCCCCTGTCAAGCATCGGCGATGGACTGACCGGATTCACGAACAAGATGCAGGACGCTTTCGAGAACCCTGCCGTGAGCCAAGCCGCGGGGAATATCGGTTCAGCTCTGTCGACCATCGGAACCGCCTTCGGAAACGTCCTGTCTGCGGTCGGTCCGTCGTTGGTGAGCGGACTATCCGATGCGGTCAACCTGATCGTCCGGTTCAAAGATTTCCTCATCCCACTAGTGGCCGGTTTGGCCGCCTACAAGACGGTGATGCTCGCCATCACTGTCGCCACTAAGGCGTGGGCTGCCGTGCAAGCACTGTTGAATATTGCACTCACAGCCAACCCGATCGGCCTGATAATCGCCGCAATCGCCGGTTTGGTCGCCGGAATTGTGGTGCTGTACAAGCGCAACGAGACATTCAGAAACATCGTCCAGGCCACGTGGACCGCCATCAAGAACGTTATCGGGGCGGTGTGGGGCTGGCTATCCACCACCGTATTCCCGGCACTGAAAACCGCGTTCACCGCCATCGGCACAGGGGCGATGTGGCTGTGGAACAACGCCATTAAGCCAGCTTGGAACGGAATCAAGGAAGTTATCGGCCTCGCGTGGGAGGTCGCCTCCGATCTGTTCGCGAACTGGAAGCGCGCAATGGACCTGCTGGGTCAGGGCGCATTGTGGCTGTGGAATAACGCGATTTCCCCGGCATGGGAAGGCATCAAGACCGCTATCAGTGCGGCCTGGAGATTCGTGTCACCAATCTTGGATAAGTTCTCCGAGGGGTGGGACGCGCTCAAGTCCGGCATCTCTGGCGCTTCAAGCGCGATTAAAGACGCTGTTACCTCGGCATTCTCGGGTCTCGCAGCGGTCATCAAGGCACCCCTGAAAGTCCTAGGAACGTTCCTCGCCGCAATCCCATCCGAGGTGTTCGGATTCCAGATTCCCGGCGCAGACAAACTCAACTCGTGGGGTAAGTCGCTACAAGGCTTCGCTGCGGGTGGCATGGTCCGCGGCGCCGGCACGGGCACAAGCGACTCCATCTTGGCGTGGCTGTCTAACGGTGAGGGTGTTGTCACTGCCAAGGGGATGAAGAACGGCGGCGCGGGCATCGTCGCTGCCCTCAACTCAGGCTGGGTGCCATCTGCCGCATATCTGCACGACATGATGCGTGCCCCCGGATACGCCCAGGGCCTCAACCCTGGCGCCGACTATCTGCGGTCACTGGTCATGAAGATGTGGCCCCAGATCAAAGACATTGGCGGCCGACGGGCTGAAGATGGCTTCGGGGAGCACTCATCCGGCAACGCCATCGACATCATGATCCCCGGCTGGGACACGCCCCAAGGCAAGGCGCTGGGTGACGCGGTCGCGGCGTTCATCGCCAAGAACGCGTCAGCGCTGGGGCTTGACGGATTCATTTGGCGTCAGCAGAGCTACGGATATGGCGGCTCGCTCACCTCCGGTAAGCAGATGCCCGACCGGGGTAGCAGCACCCAGAACCACATGGATCACGTGCACGTGATGCTAGGCAAGGGCCGGGGTGCCGGCGCCGCGGCTGTGGGGCTCCCGACAAGCAGCATCTCCCTTCCCTCAGGTGGTGGTTCGGTATCCGCTTTGGGATTCGGGGGCTCATCGGGATCTGCGGGGTCCTCGGGTGCCAGCCCGAAGCAGGTGCGCGAAGCCGACGACCGTATCAATGATCTGTCCAACCGCCTGGACGTGACCGAGCAGGAGCTAGCCGACCTCGAGTCCAATCCTAAGGCGAAAGAAACGACCAAGCAGCGTAAACGCGACATGGTCGACAAGCTCAAGCGGGATCTTCAGCAGGCGAAAGACGACCGAAATGCCCTCGGTTCAAGCGGGTCTGGCGGTGGATTCGGGGGCGGCAACAACCCGTACGCCAAGATCGCCGAAGGACTAGCTGAAATCATGCCGGATGCCGGGGGCCTCGCTGACATCGGCATCGGCGGACTCAAAGAGTCCCTTCTGCCGCCAGGATTCTCCGACCCCACCCAATGGGGATTGGTACAAGCGGGCTCAACTCTGCTGAAGTTCTTTGGCGGGCTGCGCAATAACTCGGATGGAAAACCGCTACTAGGTGAGGGCGGGGCGCTGTTCGCCAATATCGCCGGATCTGCCATGACTGGATCTGGCAGCGGAATCGTCGACGCGATCAAGACAATCATTCCGGCCCCGTTCGGGAGCATGGATGCTGCGCAACTCCAAGGCGCCCCAGGGGACATCAACCCCGTCATTGCAGGTGCTCAAATCCCAGGCACCGGCTTCGGCGATATGGGCTCCGCTTTCTCCAGCGGCAGCGCCGGTCCCGCACAGGGCGGAAATGGCGCAAACGTCGACCAGTCCATCAACTTCAACGCCCCCGTAGGAACCGGCGTCGATCAGGCGATGCAGAAGTCGCAATCCGCCCAAAACCAACAGTGGCGCCAGAACTTCGGAACACGAACCGGACCGGTGGGGTAGTAGATGGCTCTGTCTAACCCTTGGATCCACGGCCCGGAAACCGGCGAAGACTTCACACAGCTCCCGCCGCACCTGCAAGGCGTGGAAACGAAGATCGTCTACATCGGCGTCGTGCATCCGATCCACAAGAAGCGGTTCACCTGGAACCTCTTGGGTTCACACAAGGGCCGCGAGGGCATTGTGATGGCGCCCGTCGCCACCGGGTTGTTCCACACCCCGTTCGAAACTCTCATGTCCGAGGGCCCGTACCAGATCGGTGCCGAACCAGAGCGCACCGACTGGAAGAAGCGCATGATTTCCATCGGCGTTCACGTGAATCCCGATATCGCCCCCTGGATAAGCGGCAGTAGTAGCAGGGTCATTGACACCCCGTTCCGGTATCGGATGATTGAGGAACGCTGGTGGGGTTCATGGTCGGCCACCGAAGACGGCTACCTGGGAGTGTTTACCCGCACCCATGGGTGGCGGTGGCTGCGGGTCAGGCTCGCTGAAGAGCCCAAAGACCCGTGGGAACTCGACCCGGTGGCATTCGGCAACAACTTCATGACCTGGAGCATGAACATCGTTGCCACGCAGCCCTATTTCGCTAAGCGAACCGAGTTCAAGACGTGGCAGAACGATGTCGAAACCTCCACCCTGTGGGACAAGATTGAGGACCTGCTCAACGAGTTCATTCCCGGGCTGGATGTGGGTGAAGGCGCCATTCGTGTGCCGAACCGCGGAGACATCGCCGTCTACCCGAAGTTCTTGGTGTCCTCGCCAGGCAAATGCTGGATTCAAGAGGGTGACCGGTGGGTCCAGCTGCCGCTACTGAGCCCGCAAGACGGCTACGTGATGGTAGATACCGACCCGAACGCGCAAACACTCACCGCAACAACAGATCCAGTGGACCCGCTGTTCATGCGGATCCTGCGAAACTCTCAACTCCTAGATGTCCTTCTGCATGACCTGCTTTCCATCACCCTGCCGGTGTGGAGGCGTATGGAGGACCGATTCACCGAAGCATCCAAGATCCCGCCACGCACGCTCGCGGCGGTCAAGGTGCGCCACTCCAACGCTGACGGGCGGGTCACCATGTTTGTTCCCCAACGCTATTCGAAGGGCTTCGCGTAGCAGTGTCGGGTGATTGGTCGGTCGATCTGACCGACTTCACAAGCCTGCAAGGAATCCTGGACCGGCTGCTCCGCGAGACGCAGACCACCCCAGACCTTGGCGACCCCATGGTGGCGTACCGCTACCTCAATGCGCGCCGCAAGGCCATGCGGGACGCCTACAAGCAGCGACCTTTGCTGAGGATCTGGGACAAGCACCACCGCCCGATCGCCGACCTAGCGGGCGAGAAATCGGTTGTTGTAGAGGAAGTCATGGCGGACTCAGGTACCGCCACGGTGGTCATCAGGCATTCGAACTGGCTGTCAAAGTTCCTTCTCTATGACCGCCGCGCTGAAGAAGATATCCAGTTCACGCTAGATCCGAACCCTACTGATCGGTCTTGGAAAACCCGTTGGGGCGGAAAGATCGTGAACGTCAACGCAGTGCGCGACAAAGACGGGTTGCACACCGTTGAGCTCGAGATGATGCACAACCGGGAGCACGCCAAACACATCCTGGGTGGCGCGAATCCTCTGTTACCGCCTGAAATTCAGTTCCCGAAGATGTTCTTCCTTCCCTGGAACATGCGCACTGCCGGTTCGATCATCATGTTCTTGAACCTGGCTCGCCAGTTCTTTCCGCTATTGAGTATCCCCACGAACATTTTCAACCCTGGCGCCTGGCTAGGGGTTCGGGACATCATCGGCGGCCTGAACCCGTTGGCGTGGCCTATCCAGGTCCAATTCGTCAACCCACTGTTCGATCAGTCTCGTACCACGATCCTGTCGTCCCGCTGGCAAGACCTGCACACCGTTTTGGCTGCACCGATGCAGGACGCCGGCTGCATGCTGCGCGCCTACACCTGGCTGACCGAAGATGACACCTCGCCGCACCCAGAACTGGGGGCACTCGGGGATGCGCTGGCGCGCCCCACCCGCAACTGCGTGGTCTTCGCATTCGAAGACAAGTCCGGGGTTACTGGACCCACGGGGACCTTAATTGACGGTCCTCTCCGCCTAATCGCTGAGACCGCCGACGATTTGATCACCAACGCCATCGTCCCGCCCGACATGTACGACGAAGACGGCGACGGCAAAACCGATCCACTGATCAGGAAGTGGTTGGGATTCGCCCCCGCTAAGCCCAAGGTTGTTTTCCGCGAGGGTGAATACACCGGGATCATCGACGCTAAACGGTCCATGAAGGGCTCAACAGCGAAGACCGTGATGACGGGCTCCCGGTCACCGGCCTGGCTGAATCAACTCCAAACATTCGGCATCAAGTACGGGCTGTCCCAGCTATCCGCTGTCATTTCATACGGTTTGGGTGCTTACCAGCAGCCGGGAACCCCCGGTTTGGAGGAGCTGTACCAAGGGCAGCTGGATAACACGCTGTTCGCATGGCAACGATTCACCGATCCGCGCCGCGTACTTCTCATGGGCGATCTGGGGTATCTGGAGCATTTCGAACAAGGTCAAGGGACCGCCTACACGTCAGCGGGAATCCTGGATCTACGGAACGGGCATTGGAAGACAAGGGCGTTCGTCAGCTTCAAGACAAGCATCCGCAACGGGATGCCTTGGATAGCCGATGAGCATTTCACCCTCGGCGACAGGGTGGCCTTCCAGTTGGGAAGCGTCCTGCACGTCGACCAAGTGTCGGCGATCCGCCGCTCCTACGATGCGGACTCGCCACTACTGGTTGAACTATCGCTCGGCCAGGACTTGGACGAAGAAGACCCAGTAGCCAAGTCGATGCGCACCCTCGCGGGCTTCTGGAACCTCGCCGGAACCTTCTTCGGTTCCGACTCAATGTTCTGAGTAAAGGAACGAAATTGGCTGCAGATAAGTACGTTCCGCGTGCCTTACAAGCCTATGCGGAGAAGCAGAAGGCCCAGGACGCGCAGAAAGCGGAGATGGAAAGCGCCTATCAGGACTTTCTGACGGACTGCCACTACCCGCAGGACAAAGACGGAAACCGCATGGACTCGGCGCATTTCGTGTGGCTTGTGGGTTACCACATGATCAGGTGCGGGTGGCGGCGCTCGGCGCAACCCCTCATCAAACCGCGGGCCGTTGAAGCGCCCGGGGTAGTCGAAGGCGCAATCGAATGGGTTCCTATCGACGCACCCGACGACCCCTTAGAGGGCGTCGAGAACATGACGTTCGCACAGATCAACGCCCTACCGGAGTGGCTGAAACGCAAAGCGATACAGCGACTCAACGGCAACCAAGACGCAGATGACGACCTACCCGAAATGGCCGAACCGGCATGGCGGGTGACTCCGAACATCGCCATCAAGGATGAGCGACCCATCGGGGATGACTTCGTGAAGGGAATCGAGAATGGCTGAACCGGGCGATACCCCCTACCTTGGGTCGATCCTTGCGCGCCTGCACTTCTGGGGTGTCGTCTCCGATATGGACGTACCTGGCGGCGTCACAGGCACATTCGAGCTCGCCGACCAAGACGGCGCAGTCACCATGGACGCCCTCGTAGGGCCTCCTGGTCCCGCTGGTGAGAATGCCCCCATCGTCAAGATGCAGTACCAGTCCAGCATCGACGACCCCGCCGATCTTCCCCAAAACCTCACCGACGATCCGATCGATATCGGAAAAGCCTGGTGGGTAGGCAACATCGTCTACCTGTGGGACGGCGAACACTACGTCCAGAAGCAGATGGGCACACAAGGCCCCCCGGGACCGCTGCCGAACATCACTCCCACGGTCCAACTGCTGGACCCGGACAACCCCAGTTTGACCTCGGAGATCATCGTTTCGGGTACCTCCGCCAACCCGACATGGCTCCTGAAGCTCAAAGCACCGCGGGGTCCGCAGGGCGATAACGCCACCATCCGAGACGCAACCGACTATGACGACTCGGTCGCGCCCGCCGCGGGACAGGTCATTGCCTGGAACGGTGTCGACTACGCGCCAGCCGACTTCAACCCCTTGGCGACAAGGTTCTACACCGTCCCCGAGTCTGCGTTCACCGACTTCACGGGTCTAGCCACGCGACAGACGATCGGCTCATTCATCATCCCGCCGATGCCGTTCGACTACGTACCCGTAGTGCACGGGCATTTCAAGGCCAACGGCATCGAACTCGACGCCGACCCATTCATCATCGGCTCCGAGGTCCGCATAGGGAATGCCACAAGCGGCCAGCTGATCGCCAAGGGCGCCGGCAACATGTCCTCCTGGTCCGCCCTGTTCCCGCACGCCTCATCCACGGGCTCCCCGAACACCGCTATCACCCCCGACAACGGGATAGGCATGATCCCGGCATACAGCACCGGTACAACGTCAACTTTGTACGTGAACCTCGTCAACGAGGGCATGGCGGGCTTCTACTCCTTCAACAAAGCAGGCGCACAGCTCTCAATCCTCATCGTCCCCGTCTCTCCGTTGAAGCCTGAGGACGGCTCCTAGTGCCACGGTCTTTCGACCGAATCCCGCTGCCGTTCAACGACCCTAACCAGGGGCTCGAGTTCCATATCGGCACCGCTTTCCAGCAAGGGCTGGAAATGTGGAAGGCAATCATCGATGGAATCATCGAGTACGCCGAAAGCCTGATCAAGGAACTCATCCAGAAACTCCTGGGCTTGGATGTTGACCCGGAGCAGGCGCTCGAGGATCTGTGGAATCTACTCACCGGCTGGGTAGATGACATCCCGATCATCGGCGACATCATCGAGATCATCAAGGACTTCCTGAACGGGAACCTGTTCGGGCGTGACGGATTCATTCTGTCGAACCTGATCCCGGCGTTGTCGTTCAGCTGGATCACTGATGAGCAGCCGAACCTGTTGGTGGCGGGCAATTTCCAGGACGGCTCCAGCATCGCCGACAACCCGTACTGGACCTGGGAATCCGGGGTTACGCATAGTGCGGACAGTTCCGGCAGTGTGAAAGTCACCGCGAATGGTGTCACGAAAGCGTTGCGGTCCAACGAGATCCTTGCCAATCCTGGCCAAACCATGTCGCTGGAGATGTGGGTTAAGTGGTCCGGGTACGCGGGCACTAATTCGCCGATCAAGTTGCAGATGGTCGAGTTCTCCGGTCGCGGGGATAGCGCTGTACAGGTTGGGGTTGAGGACGTTGCGACGCTGAACCCGAACACGTCAACGGGGGATTGGCGTCAAATGGTCGGGAACTACACGGTTCCCGACGGTGTGCATGCGGTGCGTGTGCGGATCCTGGTGACCAAGGACGCCACCTCGGGTGTTTTCAACTTTGATGACGGTGTTGGTAAGAAGACCAACAAGATTCAGCAGGGCTGGATCGACGGGTTGTCGAACACGTTCCAGGAAGTTCTGTCTCGGTGGCAGTTGATCATCGACACCGTAGTCAACGGGATCACGGGATCCAACAACGCGTTACACACCCTGGAAGATCTGTTCGACGCTGTCACTCATATCCCGTTGTTCAAGATCCTCGGCTTCGGTGGCCCGGGGGATGCGAACACAACTTTCGAGGAGTTCCTTTCACATCTTCTCGGGGGAATGTCGGGATCGACTGACCCGAACTCCAATGGCGGTTTCGCTGACCTGTTCAACGTTGCCAAGCTGCTACAGACCGCGGCGGCGATGGGGGAGAGCGCCTTCCAGATCCTCTCTATCCGCAACAACACCCCCGTCAACACCGGTTTGTTGCCGTCGGGTAGGTCGAACTACGGCCTGACCAGCGTCAACACCACCCTGTCTGCCACACAGAGTGCGTCACTGATCGCGACAATGCGCGTGGAGCAAGACATCGCTTTGGGCGTGGTGTCGTGGCTGGGCTGCGGCACCAGCGGCATCACAGCGTTCTACGTCAACATCTGGAAACTCGACGGGGTTTCCGGGGACTGGGCTTTGGTGCATCACTCCCCGAACATCCTGTCCGAGCTGACCGCCGGTACTACACCGAACTGGACGTTCTACCAGCTCGACACCCCAGTTGATCAGAAGGCGGGGGAAATCTACGCCTACGAACTCGTCCCCGTCGGCGGAACCCACAGTGTCCGCGGCATTTCCACCACGGACGATATTCCTGATCACCCGTTCGCGCAGGTCGTTGGCTTGGCCGCGACACGGGATAACTCGTCGTCCCCGAACACACCTCCCTCGACCATCGCCAAGGCGAGCGTTGTTCGGTCCGGGAACATCCCGTGGATTGAAACAGCTATCGACACCGGAAACGGTGTGGGCTACTACGACCCCATCTCGGTGTATGCCGTTGACGATGGCACGATTCCGATCCCGTCGTGGTGCAACTTCGTTGATGTTGTAGCAGTAGGTGGTGCCGGTGGCGGCCAGATGGGGTTCACCGTCGGATTCCACGGAGAACCGGGATCTCCGGGTCTCTACAAGGCCGCAACGTGGCAACGGGGCGTGCACTTCGCCGACGACACGGTTCTCACGTTCACCAAGGGTCCCGGCGGACTAGGTGGACGCCTCGGCCACGATGACGGCGAAGACGGCACGGCTACTAGTTGGTCAATTCCTGACTACAGCATCACGGCGGAACCCGGAATCGGCGGTACTGAACTACAGCTGGGCTACAACCCCATTGGTCGCGGTCCCGGGAATTTCGAGTACAAGGGCGAGAACCATGTCGGTGGCGCGGACCAAAAGATACCCGGCCGCGACGGTGTATCCCCGGGCGGTGGCGGTAACGGCGGCAATGGGCTGACGTTCCAGAACGGCGGTAAGGGGGCCGACGGCGCAGGCTGGGTGAGATTCCGGCAGAACCCACTCGAGGGGGAAGAGGTCATCGGCGGCCCCGGCCAAGTCTTGGTCCCCAGCATCGAATCCACCGCATCGCTGGGCACACCGACCGTCTCGGGTGGGTTGTCGCTGCTTCCGCTGGAGGATCAGGCCGCTATCGACGCGATCGTGGCCGCGAACATGACCGCCCCGGGTGGGGTGTTGGCCATCCAGTCCCCAGACGGGTACTACACGAAGGCGTACGGCAAGGTCTCCACCGCCGCAGGGGCGCGGAACGTGATCCCGGAGGACCACTTCCGTATCGGTTCCTGCACCAAGTCGTTCACCGCAACCATGATCTTGCAGGCAGTTGATCGTGGCTTGTTGTCGTTGGACGATCCGCTGGAGAAGTTCCTTCCCGGCGTTCCGGGCGGCACCAAGATAACGGTCCGCCACATGATGTGTCTGCGGTCGGGTCTGTTCAACGAACAAACCGACCTCGGCATGATGATGCGCTACTTCCTGATGCCGACCTCTGACTGGACGGACGAAGAAACACTCGCGATCGTCAAACAGCACGAACCGTCATTCGAACCCGGCCAAGGTTGGGCGTACGTCAACTCCAACTACTTCCTGCTGGGGATGATCGTTTCGATCGTCAACGGCCGCCCCACGAGAGACGTGCTACAGACGGACATTCTGGATCCGCTGGGTTTGACGCAAACCAGCTGGCCCACCACCGCGAAGATGCCCGAACCGTATGCGAACGGACACGCCTGGGCCACCGGAATTTTCGGTGGCGGGGCCTGGCAGGATGCCACCGAAACCGGGCCGGGATATGCGAGCGCCGCCGGTGTCATGATTTCCACCGCCCACGATCTGCTGCTGTGGGCCAAGGAATTACGCGACGGCACCCTATTGAGTCCTGAGCTGCATGAGCTGAGAACCAAATGCTACTGGCCTGTCCCGTGGGGCAATGATGACCAGCTGACCTATTTCGGGTACGGGCACGGCATGTTCGAGCTTGGGCAGTGGCGCGGCCATGGCGGGTCGTGGCGCGGGTACGAAGTCTCGGTCTACTACCTGCCGAACGGCACCTTGTTCGCGATGTGTGAGAACGCCCAGACACCGACCGTTGAGGTTGAGGTGTCGATGATGTTCAAAATCGGCAAGTACCTTTACCCGGATTCTCTGACGGTCCCTGATTATCAGGCGAATCGGGTGTTCGGTATCCCATCGAAAGCCTCGGTCGGTAAACCGATCGTCGGCAGTATTGATGTCAAGTTCGACAACAAGAGCACCTTGGGTACAAGTCAGGCGACGATCCCGGAATTCACGCTGGACCCCGAAGCGAACATTGTGTTCGCCTATCTGGCAACGCAATCCGGCATTGATCTGTCTGTAGTGACGGCGAAAATCGGCGGCGTCACCATGAACAGGCTACCGATTATGTCCAATGGGTCGAACCAACTGGTGGTGTGGTGGCTGCTCGATCCGCCCACAGGGGCTAGGTCGATCAACCTGCTCAATGCCCCGTATGGGTCGAACTATGCAACCGGTGCGGCGTCCTACAAACTCGCCGCACCTGCAGGGATTGAAACACCCGTGATCACTCAGGGCTACAGCGCGTCCCCATCGGTCAGTGCTACCACCAATAGCCACGGCAGGATCGTCAACGCCTTCCTGTATGGGGGACAGACCAGCGCCTACAACCAAACCGAGCGTGGACATTTGGATGCCGTCGCGTTCGGTGCCGGACTGATATTCGGCGACGCACCAGGCGGTTCGGTGACGTTCACCCAAACCCTCACAGCTGCCGCCCCATGGATCGGTATCGCGATCCCCATCGTCTCCAACGCGGAATAGGGAGAACCTTAATGGTAAACGCTTTGTACGATCACGCCCGAGAAGCATTCCTTAAGGGCGACCTCGACTGGGAAGTGCACAACTTCAAAGTCTGCGGAGTGGACGCCACATACACACCCAATATCGCAACCCACCAGTATCTTTCGCACATCACGGGAATTGTGTGCACATCCTCGAACCTGTCCGGTAAGTCATGGACCGCCGGTGTCGCAGATGCCGCTGATGTCGTATTCCCGACAGTCACGGGTGCAACGATCGTGCGCTGGATCATCTACCAAGACACCGGCACCGCGGGCACATCGCAGCTTGTCGCGTTATACGACACAGCATCCGGGCTGCCGGTGATCCCCGATGGCACCAATATAACGGTCACCTGGGACAACGGGGCTAGTCGGATCCTCCGCATCTAGCTATGGCTGGTGTAACCGGCTGGTGGGCTGAAACATTCAGTGAACCGGCCCCTAAAGTGCTCGCCCTAGCCGGGGGCGTTCCTGGGGTTGCGGTGACGCACGACGTATACGCGTTCACGACCGGGGCAACCTTGACCCTGACGGGATCTGAGCCACCCGTCATTGGTCCACCACTGCGGCCGGGTTCGCCGGAACTCACCCTTACAGGCGGGGTCCCTGGCATTCGGGTCGGCAACGTTCTGTCGCCGGACGACGGCGAGATGGCATTGGCTGGCGATATCCCCACGATCGTTCAGTCCAACAACAACCTTGTATTCCCCACGGCAGCTGCGGGTTCACTCACCGGGGGAACGCCGACGATCATCACCGGCCCAATCCTTATCCCGACCGCCGCCACACCGTCGCTTACCGGCGGAACTCCCGCGTTGGCGCATCGTTTGGTGCCCACCGCTGCCACACCGACACTCACTGGTGTACGCCCGCTGATCAACGTGACCTACCCGCCACCCACGGTGCAGCTCACCCTCACGGGCGGCACCCCACGGATTGCCATCACAGTCACCCCGACTGGCGCAGCCCCAACCGTCACGGGCGGTATACCGTCCATAGCCCTGTCACTGGCCCCCACAGCTTCGCTGACTATTACCGGTGGGACGCCGCGCATAGTGCAGACCCTCGCACCGCCAGCAGCAGCACCGACGCTTACCGGCGGGGCTCCGCTGATTGCCGCGAAGGTAGCACCCACAGGTGCGACCCCATCCTTGACTGGCGGCACACCGGTAGTCACCACCATCCACACAGTCTCTTTCGTTGCCGCCAACGGGAACGCGAGCAGTTCTGTCACCATCCCCACTCATCAAATCGGGGATCTGATCGTCCTGTTCGCGTACAACCCGTTCTCAACCTCCGCGCCCACCAAGCCGTCGGCGGGCGGCACGGTCCCGGACTACACCTATATCGACAACGCCAACAGCGGAAGCGGATCAGGCTGCACCACCGCGTATTTCAAGGCGACAGCTACTAACACGACATCGGGGACTTGGGGCAGTGCGTCCCACATGATCGCGGTCATTGTGCGTGACCAGAACACAAGCTCGCCGATCGGTGGTCATGGCCAAGCTGCGGGAACGAGCGCCTCGTCCACTGCGCCGTCGGTGACGTTGACCCACACCGACGGGTCCTCGGTACTGCTGCATTTCCACGGCCACTCCAGCTTGGGTGCGAGCGGATGGGATGCCGCGCCAGCCGGTTACACACGCCAAGCCTCATCGGGCGCGGCGTTCGGTTCAGCGACCGCCCTCAACACCAAGAACATCACCACCACCGATGGATCTGTAGCCCAGACGGGCGGCCAGTCCGGCCAAAGCTACGCGGCAGCCACTGTCGAAATCATCAACTAACGAAAGGGCACTACCTTGACCGCAGGCACATGGACGTTCCCCAATGGGGCACGCACCAATCTACTTAACGGAACGTTCGACATCGACTCCGACACCTGGCGGGTCGCCCTCGTCACTTCGTCATCCAATATCGGTTCCTCCACCACCACTTGGGCTGGTGTCACCAATGAGGTTGCTCAGGCGAACGGCTACACCACGGGCGGTGTGGCTGTGACCCTCACCCTTTCGGGCACCACGAGTGTTACGGCGTCGTTCTCCACGAACCCAACCTGGACCGCATCAGGCGGCAGCATCACCGCAAGGTGGGCCGTCCTTTACGAGCTCGGCGGAAACGTGCTGTGCTACGTGCTCCTGGACAACACCCCAGCCGATGTGACAACCACCAACGGCAACAGTTTGACGATTGACAGCGATGGGGCACCGGCTCCCGTCTTCACCTTGTCGTAGCACTCTCACCTCCTTGTGGGCCTCGCTAGTGCGGGGTCTTTTTTAATGCCCGAAAGAGGTCGCATGTTCTCTCAACTGCTGCGTTACCCCGCCTACTACGCCGTTATCGGGTTGGCGGGGTTCGGGTTCGGAGTGTGGTTCCGGCGCTCCCGCTGGGTGACGGCGGGTCGACCAGGGCTCGATCCCCGGATCGGAGGCATCTAGTGAATTGGTTGCGCCGCAAGATCAATGAGTGGCTGGCCGCGATCTGGTGGTCGTACTAATGGCCGTCCTACGCGCGAATGTTGAGTTCGCGAAGCGGATTTTCCAGGACCGCGTCGGCAACGACTACGTGTACGGCGGCAACTGGAATCCGTTCAACCTCAAGGTCGGTACCGACTGCTCCGGTCTGGTCATTGACATCTGCGACGCTGTGCGCAACGGGACCGCGATGGCCTGGACCCGGCATGGGATGTCCACCGAGAGCTGGCGTCCGATCGAGGTAGGTCAGACCGGAACGATCTTCAACACCATATGCGTGGCGTCGCCGAATGACTTCCCGGCTGATGCTGCGGTGAAGATCGCCATCCATCACGGCCCCGGCGGTGGGGCGAACAGTCACATGTGGTGTGAGGTTGAGGGAATCCGCATGGAGTCCAACGGCTCCGATGGGTGTGTGACCGGGAACCAGGCGCGGTCCGTGTACGACACGAGCTATGCGAACGACTGGCACTACCTGCCCGGACCCATCACAGGCCAGGTAGGTGTCGATCCCGCAGGAGTGCTGGCACGTGCCACCGGGCTAAGTGTCGCGAGGGCTTCGCAGATCCTACCCGCGGTGTCGGACGGGCTCAAGGCTAGTCAGTGCACGAACGTCAATCGGATCGCGATGTGGCTGGCGCAGGTCGGCCACGAGTCAGCCGGCTTCAATGCCACCGAAGAGTATGCCTCCGGTGCCGCCTATGAAGGGCGTGCAGATCTGGGTAACACCCAACCCGGGGATGGGGTGCGGTTCAAGGGCCGCAGCTGGATTCAGATCACCGGCCGCAACAACTACGCAGCGTTCTCGCGGTGGTGTTCGGGTAAAGGACTCGTTCTGTCGCCAACGGAATTCGTTGATAACCCGAACCGACTGGCCGAACTGCGGTGGGCCGGTATAGGTGCGGCTTGGTACTGGACGGTCGCCCGCCCGGACATCAACGCCCTGTCGGATCGGCAGGACTTAGAGACCGTCACGCGCCGAATCAACGGCGGCACCAACGGCTTGGCTGATCGTCGCGACCGATACAACCGCGCCCTACTCCAGGGCGATGCGCTTCTGCAACTACTCACTGAACCGCTGGACCCGATTGAGGAGCTACTGATGTCAGACCTTCAGGTCGAATCCCTATCCATCTACGCCACCCCAGGTGAGCCGTTGATCCCGATTGTTCGCATGGTGCAGGCCATCGACGCCGCGGAGCACCGCAAGCTCGTCGAGGACTGGGCGCGCACCGGGGATGCAGACGCACTATCCCGTATCGCCCGCACCGCGGCGGGGCAAGGGAAGTTCCGTGACGCCGCCACCATCGCACACGCCAAAGCCGTGCTCGCTGACATTGAAGCCACTAACCCTGCAGTCCTGCAGGAGTTCATCTCTCAGAAGGGACAATCATGACCGCCCAGATTCGCAAGTGGTACTACCTCATCGGCGCACTGGTGACAGCGCTCGTGCCGATTCTGGTGACCTCCGGTGTCGTCAGTGACACCCAGGGCAATGCGTGGATCAACGCCGTTGTAGCTATCGGTGGCGTTCTGGGTGCTGCGGGTCTCGGCACTGCCGGTGTGGTCTTGGGCAAGCAGATCAAGGGAGCCCCCGGTGCCGCAGCGGACAAGGCCGTCACAAGCCTGCAGGACATCCAGGCTCAGCTGAACTCCACCGCGCAGGCCGCGCAGGACCAGCTTGCCGCCGCCACCCAGGTTGCCGTGGACAGCATCACCAAGATTCAGGCCACCGTAGGCAATGTCGTCGGCCCGCAGGTTTCCCTCGGCCCGCTGGCTGCCGAGGTCATCAAGAGCGTGACTGAGTGATCCTCACCCTCGGTTCTCACGGGGAGGTAGTAGCGAGGTGGCAGCGGGTCATGTTGGCCCGCTTCGCCTCCTACGCCAAAGCCGCCGATGGGGGACCACTGAAGGTCGACTCGTATTTCGGGTACGACGACCAAGCCGTCCAGAAGGAATATCAGCGCCGCACGAACCAACCTCAGACGGGTGAGGTCTCGCAAGCGGATCTGGTGAAGCTGGGTTTGACGCCGCTGTTCTTCACGGTCGAGGGACACCTGTCCGACATGTACCAGGGGCCTTGTGCTTTCGTGGCCTCTACTTTGGAGCGTGAAGGGCGGGCGGTGTGGCGGCCCACCGGCTATGACAACGTGCGGTTGCCGTTCAACAACCAGTCCGGTGTGGACGAACTCGTCAACCGTCTGGATACCAAGCTGTTCGACGACGGCACACCCTTCCCTGAAGGAACACCCTGGAATCTGGCGATCTTCAGCCAGGGCGCGATGGTCGGCTGCGAGGTCATGGAAAAGCACGTCCTACCGACTAATGGCAGGTTGCATTACCGGCTCAAGGACTTCCGCAAGGGTATTGCATTTGGGAACCCCTACCGCCTGATCAACCAGTGCGCCCCTTGGGTTCCCGACCCGCCCCAGCCCAACACGCAGGGAATCATGGACTGGCACTTTGACTTCCTGAAATACCCCGAGCTGGCGGGGAAGTGGCAAGAGCATGCCCGCACCCGCGACTGGTACGCCGAGAACCGGTTGGACGAGGCAGGTCAGAACATGACCGCGATCGCAAAGATCATCACCCAATCCTCCTGGACCGGTGGGGCTTCCTCGATAGTTGCCCGAATCATGGACCTATTCATCAACCCATTCGACGGGTTGATCGACATCGTGTGGGCGATCGTCCGAACCTTCCAGGGCATCGCCCACTTGGAGGCCCACGGCACGTACGACCTGAATCCAGTCCTTGACTGGTTCCGTGCTTAACAACTGAATAGAGCCCTCGAAGCGCCCCATGAAAGGCGGTTCAAACAAATGTCCATCCGGGAACAACTGGCCGAGGCCGCCAAGCCGAAGCAGCGCTGCACATGCTGTGCATGGGTCGCTACGCAGAGTGCAGATGACCGTAAGGCTATTGAGGAATGGGTAGCCGAAGGGAAGTCGATTGAGGCGCTTGTCCGCGTGCTGCGGAATGAGGGTCTTCCGGTGGGGCCGGTGCAGTTCCGGCGTCACGTGCGAGAGTGTGTGCGCTCTTGAGTATCCGTGACAGCCTCAATAGTCGCCGCCCCGTGCCGGAAGAGTCGGCACCAGAGCAGGCGAAAATGCGCGCGGAGTGGGACGGCACCGCAGGTTTTATTCAGACGGGCAAGGTCTCAGATGACTTCGATGAGCAGGACTTCGAGGGCATCCTTCGCGAGTTCGCCGACGAACTGCACTACGACCCAGCCAAGGTTGAGATTGCCGGTAACCCACAGGTCGTGGTGTGGGAGACGGGCTTCCGCAACAAGGAGGGGGAGTGGGAGAAGCATAAGCACCACTCCTGGCGGTATCACCTCGCCGTCCGGCGTTGGGCTATAGACCTACCCGCCTTGTATGCGGAGGTCCGCAAGACGAGGCCGGTGCAGCCGAAGAAACCCACAGGGGAGTCGACGGTTGTGGTGTGCTGGGCAGACATTCAAACCGGGAAGGTCGACCACCTCGGCGGCGTCAAAGAGTTATTACTGCGCCTTCAGGAAAAGCGGGAAAACCTGAACGCCTACCTGAAACGTTCAAGGTTTGATCGCATCATCATCGCGGACGTGGGCGACATTGTGGAGGGCTTCGACAACGTCACAGCCCAAACCCGCACCAACGGCCTATCTCTCATGGATCAGGTCGAGGTTGCCGCCACGGAGTTCTGGAAGACCATCACCCTGTGCGCCAAGCACGCCCCGGTGGATGTGCTGTCCATCCCGTCCAATCACGGCCAGTGGCGCCGCGGGAAGGATCTAATCGGGAAGCCCACCGACGACTGGGGATTGGCTATCTCGAAACGTCTTGAATGGCACAACAACCCCGACAACCAAGGCCCGAACCTGCCGGTAGATTTCCACCGGCCGCCCGAGTGGTGCGAGACACTGCAGTTCGATGTACGCGGCACCAGGTTGGGGTTGGCGCATGGCCACCAAGCCTCCGGCGCTGACCGGGTTAAGACGTGGTGGGAGAAGATGACCCACGGCGGCGTCATGGACTGCCACGTCCTCTTGACTGGACATTTCCACTACGCCAGCCTGCGCCCCCATGGGCGGGATCAAGTAACGGGTAAGGCGCGCTGGCACATCCAAGCCTCAACCCTGGACAACGGCTCCGCATGGGTGATGAACAAGATGGGCGAAGACGGAGATCCGGCACTGACGGTGTTCCAGATCAACAACGACGGCTTCGACGTACAGAGCTTCGCCCTCCTATGAAACGTCACGATACGATTCAAGTAGGCGCCAACGCTGAAAAGCGCTGCCCGAGATGCGAAACCGTCAAGCCCGTCACGGCATTCTCGGTTGACCGTAACCGAAAAAGCGGCCGAAACTGTTACTGCCTCGAATGTACGCGTAGGACCAACCGGGCGTCGTATAGCCGGAACTTCGAGGGTGGGAAAGCCCGGAAGGCGGCAGCCTACAAGCGTGACCGTGAGAAGTTTTTGGCGCGAAACAGGCGCTGGCGGGCTGATAATTACGAACGCGAGCTGGAAACGAACCGTAAGTACTACCACGATAACAAGGCTCAAGTTCGGGCCTGGCACAAGCGCTACTACGAAGCTAATAAGGATGCAGCTTTCGCGGCAAGTCAGCGGCGGCGAGCTCGCATGCGGTCCGCTGCTACCGCCCCGTTCTCCATGGACGATCTGCGGATGAAGTGGCGCTACTGGGGTAATAGGTGCTGGATCTGCGGCGGGAATCCCACTGCGACTGATCACGTCAAGCCACTGAGCAAAGGCGGTGCCCATATGCTGTGCAACCTCAGGCCGATCTGCAAACCTTGCAACTCGGCAAAGCATGACAAGTGGCCGTATCAGCGTCCGATACCCGCTGATACTTCCGAAGATGTCGCGAGCTAGCTATGAGTGAACACCCTGACGAACTCATACAGAAGTACGTCGAAGCAATGGATCAAGAACCGGGCTGGCGGGTATCAGATTTCGTGCTCATGGTCGGGTTCGAGAGAGTCCAAGCGGACGGCACCATAGAGCACACTTACGGCGTGCATGAAGGTGAGAACCAATCGCCCTGGGCTACACACGGTTTAGTCGCCAACGGTATAGAACACCTAGAACGAACTGAGTGACTACGGCTGGCTGTTCCAATGGGCTAGGTCTTCATCGTCGATCAGTGTGACGACTATCTGGGCGATCCGCTCATCACTCTCGTCAGTGCCGTAGTCCACGATCCACGCCCAGATGTCGTAGCCGCCGTCGCCGAATCCTGCCGAAAACTGCACCCCGGACCCGTACTTACTGAATAGGTTGTGACCACTACCGATTCCTGGATACTTGGCTGGGGCAAAAGCGGGGTCGGTGATCGCGGCCATGGCCGAGTCGACCGAGACGCCGCCGATGCGTTCCCATCGACCGTTGCGGCCTGGGGCTGGTGTTGGTGGTTCACCCATCCCTCAATTTTACGCCGTTGCAGTCGAAGTCGCGGTGTCTAGGCCCCGCGCGAGGAGAGCGCGCAGGGAACTAGCTCACCGTACCGCGCTCTTTTTTAGATGTATCTGGTGTTGCGTCGAAAAATAGCCCGCTGCCTGCATGTTTCTTTTTTATCCACAACCTAATCGGGGAGGGTTCCCATGGCCTTACATCCATCTGATTGGGCGTGGATCACTATGGCTGCTGGGATCGTCGCCTACGAGATAGCTTGCCCACCCGGGGAACTGCTATCGGACGCCACTGCACGGTACGGGCAGTCCCACATGTTCCTCAGCTCCGCCGTGATCGGGGTAGTGGCCGTTCATCTGCTGCGCACCACCGGACTGCTGCGGTTCATCCCCGAACAGCTCGACCTAATCCATTTGTTGGCTTCACTGAAATGAGAGGACACCGCTATGTGCAGAGTTGAGACCTGGAAGTGTGAGCCGACAGTGGAGACTTCGCGGTGAACATGGCCGACTGGCAGCTGCCGCCACTTGCTCAAGACGGCTGGGGCCTAGCGACCTGGGTAGTAATAGCATTCGTCGTCATGTGTTTCCTCGGCATCCTGTGGACGCTGCAACACTTCGACCTCAAAGCCATCCGGCACCAAACAGAGAACTCCCACGACACCAACCTGCGTGACGACATCGACGAGATACGCGAGATGGTCCGCGACGGAATGGCCGACATCCGCAGCGATATCTCCGGTATCCGAAAAGACATCGGAGGACTGCGCGGAGAGCTGCGCACCGAACGCGAAGAACGCATCGAATCCGACGCCCGCATATGGCGGGGACCCTGGAAGGCTTAGACCCCGCCGTTAGCGCTTACCGCCAATAGAATTGGGGTATGACAGCGGGGCAATGGTTTGGAACCGTTCTTATGATCGTGTTCGGAGTGTGGTTCGTTGGATTCAATATCCTCCTTTGGGTAGGCGACCGCATAGATAAACGGAACCGCGCCGAACTGGCAGACATCAGTCGGGACTTCGACGCGCTAGGCCCAAATCCGAGCCTTGAGGAGATGCAGCCAGCGCTAGATCGTCTCGCCGCCTACCGAATCAGGTTTGAGAACTGGCGCTCGCCCACCAGTAATCCGACCTGAGCCCCCTCGCTTCACAGCCGCCCCCGGCTCCCGTGCTTCCCCCCAGCATGGTTGAGCCGGGGGCTTTTTTGCGTTGTGGACCTGCGGCGATGCTTCCCAGCAACGGGGTGCGGTGGCCCGTAAGGGCTCTCGGTATGCTCTCTAGGCTCGGAGCGAAAACCGTTAGGCTACAGTCTAGGCTACAGTTGGCTTAGGATTTAGTCAGGAAATACGCCCTGAGCAGCGATGGGGCGGTAGCTCAGTTGGTTAGAGCCGTGGACTCATAATCCATTGGTCGCGGGTTCGAGCCCCGCCCGCCCCACTTCATCGGCTGTTTTTGGCGTTTGTAGGGTCCAATCCATCGTTTATTCATCGCTTATGGTGGCGTCTAGCAGGTCTGCGACCTCGTGATGCACCTTGCCCCTGGCCATGTAGCGGTCCTGCGTCATGCTGACTTTCGCGTGTCCGAGCTGATCGGCTCCGACCCGTGCAGACAACCCGTTGTCATCGATCAGGGTGGCCATCGTCTTGCGGAAAGAGTGGGTAGTGACCCCGGGGACGCCCAGGTCGTCGCGTACGGCACGCCACTGTTTCCCGAAGTTGTTCGGGTCGCGCCATGTGCCCGCCGTGGACGGGAAGATCATCAGCTGCTGACCGACGTAATCGCGCCCTTGCCGATGACGAAGCGCAGTGACGGCAAACGAAGGCAGCGCCACCGTGCGCATGCCTGCTGCCGTCTTCGCCTCATCGATCCGCTGCAGACCCGCACCAGTTGCACGGACCAACTTGCCCGTCACTGTGAGGGTGCCTGCATTGGCGTCGAAGTCCGACCACCTCAACGCCAATAACTCGGATCGGCGGAGCCCGGTCGCCATCAGAATGATGAGTGGGTCAGCGAGGTCGTTGCCTGCGCAGTATTCGGATGCTCGGATCTCAGCGAGTAGCGTTCGCAACTGATCAGCGCTCAGGGCTGTTGCGCCCTTTGGCCGTGTCTTGCTTCGCAGCGATTGCACGTCACGTACGGGATTGGCTGGGATCACGTTGGCCATGACCGCAAGCTGGAGGCCACCCTGCAGGATTGTTTTCGCTTGCCTGGCCATCGTTGTGCCGTGGGCGGTACGCATGGACCGTAGGGCCGCGTCCATCCTCGCGGCGTGAGCTTCGCTGACTCGTACGCCGCCGAGGAAGTTTCGGAGTTTGTCCGATGCGAACTTGTACGTAGCGACAGTGGCGGGGGACCGGCCGTCATCTGACAACCGTCCGATGTGTTGATCGACCAGCGCCATCACGAGCGTGTCGTAGCCGATGGTGTCAGTATCAGCTGGAAGCCGACGGTCGGACAGTGCTTCGATGAGCGCATCCTCGGCTAGCTTGCCGTGCTTGTCGAAGTCATCGACCGGACCGCGTCGTTCAACGATTCGTGTGACCCCGTCACTGTCTCGATAGCGGCATCGCGCTACCCAAACGCCGCCGCCGACATACTGTCGGCTGATCTTGCCGTGCTGCCCAATTCGCAGCGGAGGTCGTCCTGCCACAGGTGTTTCTTCCGTTCGTGGTGCTAGCGTGCGTCGAGCACGGCGTCAGCGTCCGACAACAGGGAATTTTCCCATGCCACAACGTCGGACAAGCGGTAGCGGACGTGCCTGCCGAACCGTGCGTAGCGCGGTCCAGTTCGCTTCGTCGCCCACTCCGCTGGAGTCTTCGCCGGTACATTGAGGCGCTCGGCAAGTTCTTTCCTGCTCAGCCAGATCGATTCGTTCGTTTCGCTCATGCAGCCATCGAAACTGGTCCCTGTAATCCCTGGTCGACCGATACTGGCTTCCCTGTAATCGACTCCGGGACAGTGCTTTCCTGATCGTGAAGACACGATCAGGCGGCGATCATCGCCGGGAGAACGATAAGGACCGATCACGGATGGCATCAATGCCCTCACCGCCGAAGCGGAGCATTAACTCATGGCGTAGGACGTACCAATCGGTCTGGGACGAGCACGCGTTGAACTACCGTGCTCATGACGCGTGGTTCCGCGTCTTTGCTTTCGCGGTGGCGAGGGCCGGGGCTAACGGGCATGCACCGTGCCCCCAAGGTGAGATCGCAAAGGTGCTCGGTCGCCCGCGTAACGAAGGTATGTGGATTCCAGCATCTCCCAGTGGTGTTTCGCAGGCAATCTCGCTCGCGAAGGAAAAAGGGTTGTTGCACAACACCTCTCACGCACGGTGCTTGGTTCTCCCTTCGCATGCTTGGGCTGGAGGATTGGGGTCAGCGGTCAGGCAGTGCCCGGTACACGGATAACGCTCGCCACCACATGCGACGTGTGACAAGGCTAAATAGATATAGAACCGGTCGCTGTTTCCGCAGGTAGAAGAAAATTTCCTTTAGGCGGAGCCGCAAGCGGATTGCGGTGCGTCCTTCTGTTCCGCCCGGCGTGGTTTTCGATTGTCCGTCTTGGTCTGGTTGCTGTATCTGCAGGTCGCGGCGATCAGGAGTATTAGGCAATCAGGTACGAAATCTCCTCCCGTGCAATAGAAGACAAAGTCATTCACTGCGTCTACGCTGCGCAAGCAACATCTTTCACCGTCAGCGTGGAGAGGCATAGAGGAAACGAGCAGCCGTGTCTGAATCACGTATACAAGCGTTGGTTATCCGACCTGATCAGGCTTACGAAGTCCGCAAACTTGACGACAAGCCAAGCGCCTACAGAAAGCTGGTCGGCGACACCGATGGGACCTTCGAGGTCGCCAACATCACCATCTGGTGCAGCAACAGGCCGGGCCCGTTCAACTCGATGGCCAGCTTCCTCTGGTGGAAGCTGGAGCCCGCTATCGCCGAACTCGAGCGCCTGGACGGCACTGTCGTCATCACCGGTCTACCCGACGAGGCTGGCTACCCCACGCCCCTCCCTGACAACATCCTGGAGACGTACCGCAACCTGGAAGCCAGCCAACTGCCATGGCGCTTTCCTACCGACGAGGGCGGCGAATCAAGCGACGCTCGGTAGCAACGGATCGGCGACGTACGCGGGGCCGCGACATGCACATGTCAGGTGTGTAGCAGGTTTGCGGCAGGAGGCATGAGCCGAGCTGCGACCGGCTCTCATTGAGCATCGCTTTGCCCCCGAACTGGAAAGTAGGAGCAAAAGTCCTGCCCACCCCAATGACCTAAGGTGTTCCCGAAGCGGATTGAAAATGTAAGCGGTCCATCGAATTCCGCTGGGGAGAGGGGGCCGGATTTGCGTGAGTGTCTGGTGTAACAACGGCTTCAGGGTGCCCCCCCAGGCGACGAAGTAGAGACACTCTAGAGGCAGGAAGTCAATCGTCGAGGTGGTCGGAGCGCATCAGCGTCTTCCTGAGCCCCTTACAGACAAGCCATTCGAGAGCTTCAGTACCGAGAGAATCAGGGCTCGACAGGAGGATGCGGTGCATGACGTCTCGGTCTTGCAGCGCAGGCGGCAGTCCTGGCGGTAGTTCATCGACTGTGTCGAGAAAGGCCGTGACCATCTCGGGCCAATCCGGGCCGCTCCACCAATGCGGCGCAACCAGGTTCGCGAAGGTCACGTACTTCACCAGTACTTCCCTCAGCCCGTCCTCGGAGATCTGGTTTGAAATCCATTCCGCCTTCTTCTGAACCGCGCCGCACCACTCTTCGTAGTACGGTCCTAGCAGGTCAGTGACATCGCGATGGCACAGCTCTGTGCCTTCCCAACGTCCAACGCGCAGCTGACCAGGTTCCGTCAACCGTTGAACGACGCGTTCCAGGTCGAAACCTGATCTGAACTCTTCCAACATGATTCGTGTGACCTTGATGTTGGCCGCGAACATCTCTCCGTCGCTGATTCGCCGTATTCTGTGCGGAGGTCTGTGGATGTGTGCCTCTTCGACGGTTGACCACTGGCCGCGCCAGAAATCGTGGGCTAGCCCGATCGCTATCAACCCGTCAACTTCGTCTGTCGACAATTCCGTCGGCCGGCTCATTGGTCCTCCTTACCTGCGTGAAGATCCTCGGCCAGCACCCGATAGACCGTTGCCCGGCTCACACCGAGTGTGTTCGCGATTGTCAGTACGGGCTCGCCTGCTAGGTGCATACGTTGCGCCAATGCAGCCTTTGCGTTGTCAAGAGCTTTTGGTCGACCGATGTGCTGGCCCCGCGCCCGACGGGACTCTCGTGCCGCAGCTCGGCGCTCTCGACCAAGCTCGAGCTCGAGCTCAGCAA
Organism: Mycobacteroides abscessus ATCC 19977; assembly: GCF_000069185.1. Lineage (NCBI taxonomy): Bacteria > Bacillati > Actinomycetota > Actinomycetes > Mycobacteriales > Mycobacteriaceae > Mycobacteroides > Mycobacteroides abscessus. Next base: position 1,820,089 of record NC_010397.1, read on the forward strand.
GGCTCGCTAGCACCCCAGCGATCATGCGGCCGGTTGCATTTGAGCTGTCGATGCCTTCACGGAGAGAATGCAACACGATTTCCCGCTCGGCTAGGTCGCGGATGGTGGCCATCACCTCCGCTGCATTCCTACCAAGGCGATCGATGCCAACGACGACGATGCCGTCGCCGGGGCGGGCGTAATCCAGTAGGGCGGCAAGACCTGGACGCTGCTCACGTGTGGAGGTCCCCGACAGTTTGTCTTTGTAGATGCGGTCGGGCCCGACTCCGGCTTCGGTCAGTGCGTCGAGTTGCTGGTCCAGGGACTGATGAGCGGTGGACACTCGCGCGTAGCCCAGCAGTACACCAGTGTCGGCCGTCGTCGATGTGTCCATTTTCCAAGCCTGTCTCAAATCTATCGCACATGCAAGGTTTTGCGACCATTGTTTTGAGGCGAGTTTTGCGACAGCTTGACCTCGGTGTATTTGCGCTGCTGTGATACTCGCCGGTCGCTGTCCGAAACTAAAGATTTGAGACAGAGAGGCAGAGCAGCCTACGAAGCCCGTAGTGCAGTCTGGCTGGTGCCGCCTCATCTGCACTATCCGGAGTTTGTCGAAGCAACCACAGATAGTCCGAGTGGCGATTTGGTGTGCCCAGTTCTCCTAAGGTGATGGTGCTAGATGGCACACGACTACCCCGACGATCACTGTCGAGCGCAGGCGGAAAGAGGTCAACACAGAGTGGATCTGAAGATTGATCATTGGATACGTGGGCAGGACGAGGACGGTGCGGTGTCTTTGGCTCGAACCCTGTGCATGGCCGAGCGAGGGCGCCTCGGACTGCCACTGGATACTGTCGCCATCAGCGGAAGAGTCAAGACAGCCGATGAAGGCATTGATGGGCGCACGAAATTCCCCGAGACGGCTGACACGGACTTCCCGCGAGGGCACAACGTCTGGCAAATCAAGAGCGGAAAGACGGCCCCTTCGGTCTCTAAAGAAATCAATCCGACGAAACACGCGGCGCTCATCGAGGCAATCAAGAACGGCGCTGACTACGTGTTGTTTTGGACCAACGACCCGATCGATAAACAACGAAAGGCAGTCACAACGGCGTTCACAAACGCGGTCAAGAAGATTCGAGCTGACGCTAACGTCGTCACGATTTTTGCCGACGAGATCGAGCAACTCTGCTACCAACATGTTGCTGTACTCGCTCAACATGGGCCGATGCCGATCAGCGGCTTGGTGGGTCTCGAGGTGTGGGCGCGCGGGTTTTCGCCGATTGAATTCGAACCGGACGCGCCACGCCTCGCAGCGATCGACGCTGTCCGCCAACACGTCGCGGTCCGCAACGAACCGAACGCAATTCTCGTCTACGGAGACACCGGCGTTGGCAAAAGTCGCCTTGTCTACGAGGCTCTCGCTCAAGACGGCGTACGTGAACGCGTTCTTGTCGCACGCGACCCAAGCGGATGGAATCAGGGGCTCCTATCTGACATCGCGAACACCCCCGGCAGCTCTCTTATCTTGGTAGTTGACGACTGCGATGCCGACGAGCGGCGCAGGCTCAACAACCTGGTCGGACTGTGCCAAGGCCGCATTAGGCTCATCACGACTGGACCTCGCACGACCCGCGAGCGAGCGATCGAAGACCGTCGCCGGCTCGAACTGCTTCCCCTCGAGGCTCAGGCCAGCAAGAACATCGCGTTGTCGAGGGGGCTCGACGAGCAACAAGCGTCCCTCGTCGCGAGTCTCACTGACGGCTATCCGGGTCTCGCAGATGCGCTTGCTATCGCGCTCGCGAACGGCGGACCAGACTCCACACTGTTGGAGCAAATTCGCGCAGACGATGCTATCGGCCCAGTCTTTGCAACACTGATCAGTGACGACGAAGTTCCCGCCCTTGGGCTGGTGGCTTTATTCGAACGCCTCGGGTTCGAAGGTGACTTGGCACTTGAGTTGCGATTGGCCTGCGAAGTCTTTGACATCGACGAGGCTTCAGTGCGCGGGGTGGCCGACCGAGAATTGCGGCGTTTTGTATCGACTGCCGGACGCTATCGTCGGGTGACCCCGAGAATCTTCGCCGTCTGGCTCGCGGCACGGTTCTTGCAGCTGCGTTCGACCACGATTGCTGACGAGCTCGACAAACTGCCTGAAGTTCTGCGGGAACGGATCGTAGACCAGATGCGACAGTTCGCCGGAGACCCGGTAGTTTCGCGCACCCTTGGGGTGCTTCTGGAGGAAGCCCCTTTTACGGACGGCGCCATAGCTGACGTGGACGATGGCGCCGCTCGACTTTTACACGTCGCGTCCATTGTGGATCCGGCAACTGCGATGCTGACAATCGAACGGATCATGAACGGAGTAACCACCGAGCAACTCGCCTCGGTTCGAAGTGGCCGCCGCGACCTCGTTCAAGCGATCGAGGTGTTGCTCTGGTCTGGTGACCTATTCGAGCGGGCCGCTACTGCAGCTTTGCGACTCGCGATGGCTGAAAACGAGCAGTGGTCGAACAATGCGACCGGCGCGGTTCAGGGCATATACCGAGTCTTCCTTGGCGGAACAGGCGCAGATTACGCACGAAGGATTAGTTGGACACGAGAAGCGCTGAGGGCTCACGGGCAAGCCGCGACACGGATTGTTATTCCCGGCCTCGCATCGGCTTTCGACCCCCACGAAACCCGCTTCGCGACAGACTTTGGTGGCCGAGTGCCGCCGATCGAGTGGCGACCAGCCACGTTCGCGGAAGAGGCTGCTGCACGTATGTCAGCGTGGGAATTGCTAATCGAGATCGCACGTAATGAGTTGGATTCGCGCGATTCGGTTGCACGCTCTCTCGCCCAAGGACTCCGCACTGCGTTGTCGCGCGGCATCCCCACCGAAGCGCTTGCGTCGCTCGGCGAAGTTGAATGGCCTCCGCGCGGGCGCGCAGAACTGATCGAAGCTCTCAATCACGCACGCACATACGACGAGCCAGATCCAGAACTCGACGCCAAAATTTTCGATCGCATCACACATCTAACTGGTGAAGGCATATATCAGCGCGCTGCTTATGTCTTCGCAGCTTCCGTCTGGGAGCTCTCCGAGGACCTCGACGAGCGCGTTGCTGGCCTGCCAGGACCGCTTGTCAATCTCGTTGAGGAAACGGCAGTTGGAGGAGTGGCCGTCTGGCGGCAGATCATCGAAATCGCAAAGGACGGAAACGCGGATACTGCGAGCAGATTCTTTGAAGAGCTTGCGAAGCGGGCCCCTAGCGTTGAGTTCGAGGTTGAGATGGAGACGCTCCCGCAGCCCCCACTTCCGGCGTTAGTGGGTTATCTTCGTGGCCTCGCCATGGTTGATGCGGTAGATCCGGTGGTAGTACTCGAAAGATGGATCACCAGCAAGGACCTGGGAAAGGCGGTACTTCAGGGCATCCACCTGTTACCCGCGACCGATGTGCTTGCCGAGCTCGCGATCAAAGCGGTTAGGCAAGGGTCGGCGCCCGCCGAGGAGGTTGGCCGCTTCCTGTATGGCGGCTGGACTCGTCCGCTCAGCGCCGATGCGGTGGCCGGTCTGCTGGAACTGCTGGTCGAAGCAGCACGGAACCAAATTCGAGATGGCAACGACAACCGCGTGCACCGCACGTTGGATCAAGCTCTTGGCATAGCGGATCAGTGGACTGAAGTCACTCCAGTTCCCCCTGTCGGTTCCCGGCTCAGGTCGGTCTTGACCGATCTACTCACCATCTCGGAAGCAGCAGAAGGCACTCCTGGCGGTTCCACAATGGTGGATCTTCACGTCGGTAACATCCTTCCGCGCCTGGGCCTGACTACCGCGGAACGACTAGAAATGCTGCTGCGACGCCTTCAATCACTGAACTCATTTCCGTCCGATTACGTTCTGAGCGAGCTGGACGAGCTCAGTCGTGCTGAACCGGTCGTGGTGGTGCCAGCGATAGTCGAGTTTTTGGAGGCTAGCGCGGATGGCACCTTTCACCGATGGTCGTTGTGGCTTGACGACGCCAAGGTCCTAAGCCGTATTCAGCGGGTGATCGGGCCCGATCAGCTCCTTCCTCTAGTAGCCGATATCGACGACCCGAAGATCTGGTCTCAACTAATTGGTCATGTCGCGTTTGATACTGACGAGCCCGACCCTTTGCTAGTTGCGATTCTTGGCACGTCCGACGATGCAGAACTGCGTGGAGCGGCGACGGTCCGATTCATGCACCCGCATTCGACCGCGTGGGGACCTGAGTCCGACAATCTCAAAGGTCGACGCGAGACGGCCAGTCAATGGAGTGCCTTGCCTGGACAGCCGCGACTTTTCACCGAATGGCTCGCTGGAGTTGTCGAAGCGCTGGACCAAGCGATCAGTTCGGCGGAGCTGCGCGAAGCCGAGGAACGGTGACAACCATCGAACGCTCGCCATCACCAAGCCATCATTTATCCACCCTCGTATGAGTTCGAGGACACCGCTGGTGGGCGCGATTGCCTCGGTGGTGGCGCGGTTTGCAAGCCACTGATGACTAAGTCGAGGACGAAGCCCCAAGGTGCCATGCTGGTGGGCGGTTACGACAGCTAATTGACTCGGAAACTGCGTGGATCGACCGATGTTGACTGAGAAGATCAGAAGTGTGAGCAGGAACTTGTACTCGGATCGGCACGGCCGCGGAACACCTCAGACTGCCCAGAACCTTTCTTCTACGACGAAGGATGCGCTACTGAACTTCGTGCGATCCCGCGTTGAAGCGAACTGGCTCGCGGAGTCGTTTCCCGAGCATTGCTACGACGGGAACGGCATAACCGGCAGCGATCGCGATGCAGTCGTGTCCTACTTGGGCGCAGTAGTGCCGCAGATCAAATGGCCGTTGTCAGTCAACCGAGACGCCAGCGACGACGCTGTGTTCGATCTCCTTGAAGTAGTAGCGCAGAAGATTTCATTGCCGAAGCGCGCGGAGTGGCATGGCTTCTTCAAGCACCATGAGCTGGAGTTCGACGGAGATGCAGGGAAGATCGATTTCCGCGACGCCGTCAACATGATCCTCAGCGGAGGCGGTTCTGCATTCGCGATGGACATCCGAGGGGAGGTGCAGCGGATCATCCCCGAGGAGGTCGTTCATTCACTCGATTCGCTTCAAGTACCGACGGGCGATGAAGTTCTCGACAATCTACTAGCGGAAGCGCATCGTCTGTACGTGTCGCGCCGTGCAGCGGACCGCTACTTGGCACTAGAGAAGCTATGGGATGGTTTTGAGCGGTTGAAGACAATCGACGGCTGGACCAAATCGACTGGTGCTGATCGGCTTGCCGCGAACGTTGAACCGCCCGAACTGCGCGACTCCGTCAAGGCGGAGATGTTGGAACTAACGCGGATCGGCAACCAGTTCCAGATTCGGCACCATGAAACCGACAAGATCGGTGTCCCGGTCGCGGCTCAGGACTACTTGATGCGACGCATGTCTGCCGTGATTGCTCTCCTCATCGAGGCCCGCGAGCGATCTGTGGGCTAGCACCTGTGCATAGCCGTTGACGGATCGTGAGTGTCAGCGGCCTATGTGCGCGCTTCGCCAATGCCGGACGAGGCAGAAGGCCATCGGTTATTCACCGATAATGGCCGGGAATCGACAGGAATCGTCCGGTGCTCACCGGAGGACGCGACGGTTTATGTGCCTGGTGCGCAAGCGAATCCCGAATCAGTGGGAATAGTCAGGATCCGTGCTCCGGTAATCCCTTGGTCGCGGGTTCGAGCCCCGCCCGCCCTACAAGAGAGACAGGTTTTCAAGGTCACCCATCTTGAGTCGTGGTCTTCATCGTTGTACGGATTGCGCGGTCCAGCAAGCGATGGATGGCAACAGATCCCCCACTGCGGGAGCGTTCGATGATGTCATCCCATCAATGCGCGAGTCCCTCGAAAACAAGAGGCGGAGGACCCGCATAGCGCAAGCGAGGCCTCAAGACCACAGTGTGGTCCGCGGTATAACTGAATGTGGTTATGGAAGTCGGATGCGACTACTTGTCACCTTCAAATTTTGGGCATGAGAAGTGTCGTAGTGAACCATGATTTGCATGTAGTGCACCACCCATCGCGGCCCTCGGCCGTCACCGCTGGGAACACAGTGCCGCATTGGGCGCATCCGAAGTGGGGGTGTTGTGCGCAACCACGGCTGGTCGCTTGTGCGACTTGCAGTGGGAGCGCTTCCGGCTTGAAGTCGACGGTGCCAGATCCATCGTGTTGTTCAATACGATATTTGTCCTCGCGGCTGATCAGGCGCGTGTAGTCAGTTCTGTAAGGCTGAATGGGGACGATCTCGCCCGCAGGCATCAGCTGGGTGACATCGTCCACGCTGAGTCCCTGCCGTGGCACAAATTTGTAGTGCCACCTGCCGCAGAACCCTTTGTCTGAAACAGGGCAGTGATCGAATGCGTTGATGTCGCAGCGCTCGAACACCAGCGTAGAAATTCCGAGGGCAGTTGCCTCATGAGGCTTCGGCAGCGCTTGTGCCCAATAGTCGATCCTTAGTGTGGTACTGAGCGAGGAAATGTGGCCCCACCACTGTGGACGTCTTTCGGCCGTGGTGAACCACAGCGGGTGCCATCCAGCGTTGGCGGACCTCCGAGTACGAGACTTAGCCGCAGCCAAGTGGAGCGCTGATCTCTGTACTTCCACTCCTATATTTACTGTCGCGGTGATTGCTGCGTCCAGGCGCGTGCCGTTGCCTGTAGATAGTTCGCGGGTCACTGCGTAGCCAGCCGATTCAGCGGCTCGAACAAAGTAGTCAGTCTGCCTACGATGCTCGTCGCTCATGGTGGCGATGCGGTGCGGGCCGTGGGCGTGTCCGCTGAAATGGGAGGCAAAATAGTTGCCCTTGGAACTGCGCTTGACGTACAGGCTGGCCTCTTCTGGTCTAGCCCCGAGACACAGTAGTTGCGGCTCGTCATCTCGACGGATTTGCCCCTGCAGCGCAATGACAGACTGATAGTCATCGGAGCTGAGCTTAGCCAGGTCGATCTCTCGGTTCTCGCGGACGAGGAGCGCACGTGTCGTCATGTGGGCGGTCCTCCTCGCCATGCACGTGAAACGGTCTGATGTCGTAGATCATTGCACTGGAGAGTGACAAACGAGATCAGAATCTGTAAGCCCTCGGAAACTCCTGCGGTCCGTGTTGCGGGTTGTCCCATTTTTTGAGAAAGGGCGGTGCCCCAATACCGTCTCGACCGTTGCCGGTCATTCGGGGTTCGAGATGGGCTAGTCAAACATTTCCTTCTGCTTTTCCGTCGCCGCTTCACGTGCGGATTGGTACATCGCTTCGATGCTGAAAGCCTCAACTTTTTCAACTGTTCGCCACTCCCAGGCGAGCCACGTCCCGACAATGAGTGCGCTTATCTGCCAAACGGCTGGCATCGGTAGGGCGACAACGCTCAAAAACCAAAGAAGCAGAGGCGCGCACCCTAGGTCGCGGATCACCCGTTTACGTCTGTCCGCACTGTTACTTGCTGTGATCCGTGACGCCTCTTCCATCTGGTGTCCCTTGGTGATCGCCACCAGCTTCCTCATGTGCCGCAGCCGGTCCCAGAAGACCAGGACGAGTGTGGCCCACACGCCAACCGTGACCGCCAGCGCGATCCAAGCTTCGGCCCCGTAGTCGTTCCAGTCGACTTGGAATGGGTTTAGCTCAGTTTCACGAACTTGCTGGTCGGCAGTGATCGCCCATATGACGGCTGCGGGCACCGCCGGAATGAGCAGCGATTCGGCGGATGTGAGCCAATCAAGCCGCCGCCGGTACTTCTCGACGATGGCAGGCCCGTCTGTGTGCGATTTCATTGTTCGACGTTTCACGGTACGCCGTCGTTCCAGCAGGCCGAGGCTTTACATCGTTAACAGCGGCCTTAATAGGAAAATAGATCCGGCAGGCCCGATTCACTGCAGCCTGGCGGCGTCACCGGATCGCGAACTAGATCTGCGTTGTGGCATTTGTGGTGTGACGGGATTCGGCGGGTTACCCGGGCGCTTTCACGTGCTGCGTCTAGGCTGCGGCCTGTGGTCAGCGCGGAACCAGCAGATGCCGAGGCGTCGACAGCCGAGGCAGCGGATATAGATGAGACCCCGTTTATTGGTGTTGAGGAACCTGCCGGGTACCTGTATCACTACACCAGCGCTGCGGGGTTGATTGGCATCGTGGACAGCCGACGCAACGAGATAGCTTCCCGCCAACTGACCTTTTTCGCATCGGATCTGCTGTTGATGAACGACATCTCCGAACTCGCGTTCGGCTTAGGGATCGTGCGCGAGCACGCCGAGCTTATTGCGCAAGGCGAAGAGTCGATCAAGGCCATCTCGGACTGGTTGTCGACGGTGGATAAGTATCTTAAGGCGCCGACCCTTGATTCGCTTCGCCTGGAGCCACGTCCATCCGTGTGTGCGGCTAGCTTTACGACTAGCGACGATCTCTTGAGTCAGTGGGTCACATATGGAGCGGGCGGTGGGTTCGCTCTCGGGCTGGACTCCCGGACCTTGAGCAAGGGCAAGTACACCGGTCACAACGTCAGGACCGGCGAATCGCACGCGTTCAGGTCCGCCCTGATGCGCGTCTACTACGGCGATGAGGCGCGAAGCAGAATCAAAGAGATTCCGCTCTTCACCGGGCCAGGCACACTCGGACTGCCGATCCTTACGATCCTGCAGTCCTTGGTTTCGGGATTTGAGGCCCTCAGTGACTGGTCCAAAGACCCTCAGAAAAGAAAGCCTGCCAACGTTGTTGAACATGCTTCGACAGCCGTCGGGATCGGATTCGCAGCGCAGTCCAAACACGATGCGTTCGCGGCAGAGAAGGAGTGGCGTCTGCTTGTAGGTGGCGAGAGCCTCGGAGACCTCGTGAAGCTACTTAGCGGGCATTATCCGCCGAACTTTCGCACCTCCGGAACTCGGCTGCTGCCTTATCGGCCGATCACGATCACCGCGACAGACGGCCAGCCTGTAATCCGCGACCTGATCGTTGGCCCGGCACCGGATCAAGTGCAGCATGTTCATGCAGCGCAACAGCTACTTATCGCTAACGGTCACGACCCGAGCGTCGTGCGGGCATCGCCGATTCCGTATAGGGGTTGGTGATCGTGCTATTCAGTGCACCGACGACATCGAGACAGTTCCTGTCGCGCCGACGCGGCAGCACTTGCAACGAAAGATGTTGCAAACCATCATCTTCGGGTGAATGTGTATTCCTGCGCCGTGACATGGCGGGTCGAATTCTGCCTGTCTGGTGGCTCGGTCCAGCAGTTGGGCCGCGCGTTGAGCTGGGGGATTGCCTGTAGCCGCCAATGGCGGCGAGACACAGGAATGCCGTCGAACCTCTTGCACGGGTTGTCGGCCAGCTCGCGGACGCTTTGCCATTCCAACTTGGCGCTACCAATACAAGAAAAACGGCACTGAATAAGTCAGTTCAGCACCACCACCAAGGAGCAATCCGAATCTAATTTCCGTATGCAGAGTAGTTGTCTATCAAATCTTGAATCGACGAATCTAGCTGGGCTGAGCGTTGGGTAAGCGAACCCCGTTTGTAGGCTGCGACTAGAACGCCCTGGCGCCATCGACGTTCACGCTCATCCCGCGACCGGTCGCATCGTTCGTAAATGTGGTGCCCTCACTGGTCGGCGTGATGGTCCAACCTAGAGCGTGATAGAGCGTTCCGTAATTCAAAGTGTGGGTTTGCAGCTGGCCCCCGTCGCCGACTGTCCAATCCATGATCCCGCCGGACGTGATCATCACCACGTTGGTTGGCACGCCGTATCGAATTGGTGTGCGCCCAACGAATCTCACGATGCACGAGACGGTATTTACCGTGACCTGGCAGGCGGTCTTGCCCGATTTGGTGCTCACATACACCGAGTCGCCCGTGGCCGACAGCTCGATGGGCGTGGGGGGTCGGCTTTGCGTTGGTGGCGGCGGTAGCACGACAGCGGACGTCGGTGCTGGCGGGGAGGCGATCAACACCGTGCTCGTCGTAACGGGTGTCTTGCCTCGTTCCTGACGGAGGAAGACGAACGCCCCTCCTGCCGCGAGTCCCGCAACCGCGGCTGTCGCCGCAAATATGGCGCCGCTGATTAGCCAATTGCGCCGCACGGGATCCTCGTACGGATCAATGTCGTCAATTTCGTCTGAGTCGGACCAAGCAGCCGGGGTGATTTCCACGACGCCCGTTTCAGCTAGGGCGGTTGGTGACGCCCTTGTCGGCTCTTGTTCGTCTTCGTCGTCTTCGGCACTCACGGACTATCAATCCTCCATAACTGCCTGCTGACCAGCGAATTCTACGCCGCATCAAGATCGCGTCGCATCCGTTTCGTAGCCCGAATTCTGAGTCCCGCCTAGTTGCTGATTTTCTTGAAGATTGATGGAACCGGATCGCTCCCTGCATCGTCGTATCTAGATGAATGCCAGTTGTGACGACGAAACGCGAGGTCAGCGGTGAGTGTTCGGGACTATCAGTTCGATATGGCCGGGATGAGCCCTGAGGATCGTGAGCGCGCTGCCACGGGAGCACAGGGGATCTTGCACATGGAAGAAGGCGCCGGCAAGACCATGGCACAGAAGCTCCTAGTTGTGCGTGATTCGCTGAACGATGCACTGAAAGCAGCCGAGCGTGCTCAAGAGGTGGCGGGGTTCGGAGAGTTGCAAACCGGTTATGACGTCACCAAGTTTTATAAGGACCAGTCGACGGAGGCACGCGCCAAAATCACGGCTGATAGGGATGCAGTGCAGAAGCAGATTGACCATTTCCTGGCGATGGAGCTGCTGTACAAGAACCAGGACGATTACAACGCTGGCAACTTCGGCGCGTACCAAGCGAGCGTTGTTTACTGATGCGCTGGCCCATGTCGTTGCCCGTAGCCGCCTGCATAGTTGCGTTGACCGCCGCAGGGTGCACCGACACCACCGGGGGCATCGCGAAAACTGATTCACCCGCGAGCAATCAATCAGTCTCAGCCTCGGCTTCGACGCCCGTCACCAATACGTTGCCGGGCCCGCACCCAGCCCCGACGGACAACAACAACGGGACGAGCTTTGATCCCTGCCTTGCGTATTCAGCAGATGAACTGCGGGCATGGGGCGTGAAGCCGGGTTCGGTTGAAGACCTCGCCAACACGCCCTCGCTGCAGCGGGGCTGCGCCTGGTCCGGGGATGGATGGGACGTACAGCAGACAGTGCTCAACCGCCCCGTTACTGAGTACCTCAACCAGGACCTGTTCCCTGGATCCGAACAAGTGACCGTTGAAGGGCTCACCGCGGTGCGATGGCGCGATGAAGTTGACCCACAGCGTGTCTGCTATGTAGAGCTCCCCGCGCAAAAAGCTTCCGTGGGAACGATCGTTGGCGTACGCGATCCAAAGGCGCAGAAAGTGATTCCCGACGCCTGCACCAAGGCGATGAGCATCGCAACAGATACAGCCAAGAAGCTGCCCAAGTAGGGCCTGAACAGGGGAGACGATTTTCATGGCTGACGATGGATGGCAGAGCCGTTCTCATGCTGACATTGTCGGGAAGCTAGGTGCGCTGAAGGCGGACAACGCGTTCACCCTGGCCAACACATGGAGCGATGTATACACGAAGCTCTCTGATGCAGCCGTCTCATACGGCAATGCGAAATCCAAACTGGCAGAGCCTGATTTCTGGACGGGCAAGGGGCCAGAGGCTGCGCTCGATGAGATGACTACCAAGGAACGCGAACTCACTTCGGAGAGTGGGACGTCCGCCAAAGCGGGCAAGATGAGTACAGCCTTGTTCCAGGACGGAGAGGTGCTCTCGCAGTCTTCGCGGGTCGCGCAGGCGTATCCGGTGCCGCCCGATGACACCGATGCTGATTCCAAAAAGAAGCTGCTGGAGGCGGTTAGAGCTGAGGCACAGCGGCTTTACACCTCGCCGTTGGAGGCCGACCGGCCCAAGTTCACGGAAGACTCGAATACCACTGCCAGTGGCCCTATGCCTGCTGGGCCTGGTGGCAATAACGGCGGCGGTGGTGGTTCTGGTTCGGGCGGTTCCGGCAGCGGTACTCAAACCCCGCCGTCATCCTCGGACGGCTTGGCCAGCAAGGACACCAAACCGCAACTGGCCGGTGGTGAGGGTCAGCAGGCTGGCGCAGGTCAAGGACAGGGCGGCCAGGGCAGTGGTTCCGGTGGAGGCACCCCGGGTGGTGGTCAGGGCGCGGGTTCTGGTGGTGCTGGTTCTGGTTTGGGTTCTGGCTCGGGTGGTTCTGGCCTGCCGATCGGTAGCACGACTGCCGCTGGGTTCTCGCCGTCGTCGACGAGTACGGGTGTCGGTGGGTCAGGTTCAGGTGTGGGAGGACCTAGCGGGCTGAGCGCGCTGCGCGGTGGGGCGGGCTTGCCGGGCGGTGCCGCAGCTGGTGCTGGCGGTGGTGGCGTGAATCCCGCTGGTGTGGGTGCTGCCGGTGTACGTGGCATGGGCCCCATGGGAATGATGGGCGGCGCCGGTGGGCACGGTCGTGGGGGCAAGGATGAAGACGATGACGACCATGCGACGCCGCAGATCCTGATCAATTACGACAACACCGACGAGTTCATGGGCGACATGCCAGCAGCTTCACCGGGGGTTATCGGTGACTGGTCCGAGCAGGAGAAAGCCGAAAAGGCCGCGCGGGAACGAGAAGTGCGCCGCTACAAAGCCCTTGGCTGGGACGTGAAGTTCGAGTGACCACGGCCGGTGTGCCGGAAAGGGTACGGCGATGAGTGAGACCTTCAATGTGAGGCCCGAAGATCTTCACCGGCACGGTGAGTCGATTCTTGACGCGGTGAAGATCTCCCGCGACGAGCATGCGGGCCATCACGATCAGATCGAGGAGGCCTCTTCCGGTTGGATCGGTAAATCGGCCTCTGCCCTCGTGGATCTACACAAAGCATGGGTTGACCAGCGTGCGACGCTGCATCACCAACTCAGCCAAGTTGGTATCGGTATGCAGGAAGACGCCAAGACGTTCGCGGCCATGGAGGAGCAGAACCGTGGCTCGATCGGTAAGGCGAGTCCCGCAAATGGGGGAGCTTAGGTCATGGTGACCCCCGCTGATATCGAGAAGTGGAATCCGGACAAGCTACTTGCTGTGATCGGGACCGCTGAGAGCGCCCACAAATCTCTGGAGAAACTTGGCGAGAATTACGACGGCACCAAACGGAGTTTGAGTGACTGGGGTGGTTTGACGGCCGAGGCGTGGAAGGCCCAACACGGTAAACTGCGTACCGACATCGCCGAGCAGGGTCGGCAGGCTAAAGCTGTCGCCGACGCGATGAAGCCCCTCTATGACGAGGTCCTGGCCGTCAAGCGCGAGTACCAAGACATCAAGGGGACTGTCGAGCGAAATGCGTCATTCGACAGCTCGGGTACCACCGTCCACTGGAAACTCAATCCGAACGGCACTATCAACACGGGTGGCGCGTCCCTGGATTACCAGTCCGCGATGGTCAAACAGGACCTCGAACAACGTATGCAGAATGTCTTGGCCAGGGCAACCACTGTCGATGCGGACATCGCAAATGCATTGCGTGCCATTACTTCCGGCGGTATGCCAACCATCGGCGGCCAGGTGCCAGCAGACAAACCAAAGGACGAGCCCAAGCCCGCGCCGCAAGACCCATCGATGTTGGCGTCTGGGCCCGTGGGTGGGCCGGATGGAAACCCGCCATATCCCAATGGGGCCACGCCGACCATGATCCCCGGCAAGACAATTCCGATGGCCGATAACCCGCCTGGGTGGGACCAGAACATGGCTCCCGGACCGCAACGCGATCAGGCGTGGAAGGACTACCTGTCGGGTAAGAATCCGGACGGCAGCCAACGTGCACCCGGAACGCCGCCGCTGGCGTTGCCTAAGCCGGAGGCTGTGAGTGACAAGGGGTTACGTGTTATCGGTGCGGCCGGACGTCAGCAAGGCGTTTCGTACGCCTGGGGTGGCAACAAGTCTGTCGGCGGGCCAACTCAAGGGACGCTTGCGGGGGATCCGCCAGACGGAGGCGCACACCGGTATCACGATGACCAGCGCACAGGGTTCGACTGCGGCGGGCTCGTGCGCTATTCGACTCAACAGGGCGCTGGATACGATGTGTTCCAGCGGGCGGACGGTCTCGACTCTGGTGCAGGCACGGACAGGATCGACAAGAGTCAGCATCTGACGCCGGTATCCGGCGGCGCCAGAATTCCATCCGGGAAGATCTCGAGTATCGCGCAGTCGGGCGACATTCTTGTCTTCGAGACCCCGGGCAGTGGCCATGAAGCATTTAGCGGCAACAACACTCAGCACACCGGTATATATGTCGGTAATGGGTACATGATCAATGCGCCTGAATCGGGAAAGCCTGTCAGGTTGGACAATGCGGACGAGGATAGCCGTATGACAGACGTGTTGAGGCTCAAGTGACGAGGGTGTTGCTTGCCGGACTGCTGATGGTGTTGGTGGGTTGCACGCAAGCACCCACTGCGACAACGGAACCTCCCGCGCCGCCGGACAGTAGCACCCTGACTCTGAGTGTTGCGGAAGTGCGTGAGATAACGCCGCCAGCACTCGAATCAGAACCCGACTTCGACCTGCATAAGCCATACACCGACACGCAGCCTGATTTCGACATGTCCGTCGCGTGCCAAAAACTGTTCAACCAGGACCAGAAGTTCGGTGAGGGGTGGACGAACTTCCGCACCCTCACATATTCCGGGCCGAGCAACATTGGAATCAAGCAGAGCATCGCTGTATACCCAGACCGCAACGCAGCCCAATCGGTCTTCGGCGGAATCCAGGACAACCTGTCGGCTTGCCAGAAAAGCTATCCCGTCGCGCGTTACGGCGCTCCATACACGCTGAGCAAGTTAGCAGGCGATGACAAGACCGTTATGGCCCAGTACGCCGACACCGTCAACGGACCGGGCAGTGTCGAGCTGTATCGACTGGACGAGCAAGTGATCATCGATGTCAGCGCCGCCCACTTTTCCACCGACCCGCATGTGGCTGAAACCGTCCTGCAACGGATTCGAGAGAAACTGCGTTCTCGCGCGTGACCGCCAAGAGGTATGCCCAATGACGAAGCCGCAGCCCCAACTAGATCCGCCGCGGCTGGAGCTGGCCGCGGGCTTGTACGATATGGCGGCCTGGCAGCTCGATGTATTCCTCGATGACGCTGCTGGCTACAGTATTTCGCCACAGGACGCTGCGAGCCTTCAGGCGCTGGTTGATCTGATGCGGTGGCAAGCCGAGGGGTACCGGCGCTATGCGGTGAAGATGCGCGCCGAAGACGAGATGGTGGATGCCTACTTCGCGGGTGACGTGGTGGTGCCGAACACTGCGGCAGCTTTCGAGGCATCGATCACCCGCCCCGACCATCCGCCCTTCCCGAAGCGGTCCGAAGCCATCGATTACCAGCTACTGCGGCCCGTGCGAGAACAACTCGAAGAGGCCCACACAGTGCTCACTCGTGGCTCCAGGCCGGTGATGGCCTATGCGGCCAAACAGGCCGCGGCGCTTTACTCTTGGTGTCATCCGCCGTTGCCGGTGTGACGATCGAAAACGTGCACGGAGTGAGTAGCGGGTAACGGCACCCCGGAAGCCTGGCATCTCCACGCCACACCGGGTGTATGTCGTCGCTCATAAGGCCCTTGAAGAGTTGGGACGCTCCCGCGTCACGCAATCATCGGGTCAATCGCCGACCGCGGCACCAGTACCTGCAGCGCCCCATATGAGTCGGGCAGTATCGCGCCCTGGTCGAAGAAGAACCGAATACCGTCGTTGAGCACCGCGAAGTTCTGGTAGTTGGCGGGGTCGTAGAGCGTCGCCGGTGAGAACGGCAGCGGCGGCGGGGGAGGCGGTGGCGTCGTGGAAGTAGTAGTGGTCGATGTGGTGGTAGTCGGCTGCCCCGAGGTCGTGGTCGGGGTGGGGGTCGCCACCGGCGGCGGGGCCAGCTGCTGCTGCAGCTGCGCCTGCACAATCGGCGCGACGGTCTTCAGCGGATCGTCCACCCGCCACAGCGGCGCATCGTCTTTGTCGTCCTTGGGCACCGTGTAGAGAACCGGTTTGCGATAGCTCTGATCCCAGTTGAACGCCTTGTAGGCGGTCTGCGGCTGCCCGTTCCCGCCGGTTTGGTACACCTTGAACACCACGGTCTGCGTACCGCGCGGGGGCAGGTCGGAGTTGTATTCGGTCGGCTTCATGCTCAACTGGGCCGTCGTGCTGCGGGCCGCACCGGACTTGGCGGCGTTGACGAAGGCATCGCGCGTCTTGGCCACGTATTCGGCGATCGACTTCTGATCCGGGTAGTTCAGCGGAATGGTGACGTCGACGCTGTATCCGGTATCGGAGAGGCGGATCTCACATGTCTTGCCGGTATTGGTGCCCTTCAAGTCGCCGCAGTAATCGTGTGGTGCCGCCCCCGCCACACCAGAAAAACCGAAGATGGAGGCGGCCGTGACCAGCACGGACGCGCTGATCGAGCGCAGAGATAAGTAGGGCACGTCTGCACTTTAACTTCGGAAGGTGAACCAAGTGCCTGGACCGGTGAGATCAAAGGCCTCTCCATAGCCGCACCGCCTCGCTACGATCACACCGTTCTTGGATCTTGAACCCCTTACTAGGGAGCGGCCATGACGGGATCGCCAGACGCCGTTTCCACGGCAAAATCGCCTTGGATATAAGGGATTCCGAACCCGATTGGACTCCGTACGCGGCGCCCACCGCGCCGGAGGGCGCCCCAACATCCTGTACCTCAACGCTGGTTCGACGGGGCCGCCAAGTACAACGGCCTACCGCTAACCGACCTGAACATCCTGGAAACCATGACGCGATGGCGCCCCTACCTGGCAGGGGAGCGCACCTCGTTTTCCTACTACCCCAACAGTGCCGCGGTAGGTCTCGGTGCGATGGTTGAGATTCGCGGCCAATCCTTTTCGATCCTCGCCGAAGTCACCACGAAACCGGCAGCGCAGGGTGTCATCTTCAAGCAAGGTGGCGCGCACGGCGGGCACGTGCTGTGTTCATCGACGAACAGGCCGTCGGCGCACTCAGAGACGTCGAAATCCATCCCGGCACATTCGGTCTGGCCGGGGCCAGCCTGTCCATCGGACGCAACGGCGGCTCGGCGGTGTCCTCGGACTACCCGGCGCGCTACTCGCTTACCGGCGGCACCATCGCCCAGGTGGTGGTCGATATCTCCGGGGAGCCCTACGCCAACCTGGAGAAGAAGCTCGCCATCGTCTTCGCGAAAGACTGAGCCAAAGACTAAGCGGGCCACTCGCTGAGCTGTTCCCACGCACCGAACGGAGGCTTGGCGGCGGCCTCGATCACGATGTGCCCGGTCACTGCCGATCCGGGGTGGTATTCGTCGATCGCGAAGCCGCCCGTGCGGTTCTCGGGGGTCGCGCCGTCCCAGATGTAGATGGGCCCGGGTGCGGCGGCCTCGGCCACCTCGGTGCCGCACTCGGCGGCGGGCTCGTCCCGGCCCACGCCGGTGTGCTTGCCGTCGATACGCCGCCAGATGCTCACGAACGGGATGCTACGCGCTGGTGTGGTTTCGGGGCGGCGACAACTTGACCAATTCATAGATGGAGTAGGCGTCTACCTACGCCGGTACGGCCCCACTGTGTCACCGTGGTGTGGTGATGAAAAGGCTTGGTGCGTTGGTGGTTGCGGCCACCCTGCTACTGGTGACGGCTCCGCTGGCCGCCGCCTGGGGCCCGCAGGGACACAACATCGTGGGCGCGGTCGCCGATGCGAAGCTCTCACCCGCGGCCCGTGCCGAGGTCTCGCGCTTGCTGGCCGGCGAGGCCACCCCGACACTGGCCGGGGTCGCCAACTGGGCCGACCAGGTGCGTCCCAGCCGTCCCGAGACCGCACCCTGGCACTACGCCGATATCGCCGAGAACAACTGCCAGTACGTGCCCGCGGTGAACGGCGACAACGGCAACAACGTCATCGAGGCCATCCGCAGCCAGACCGCGATCCTGGGCGACACCACCAAAACGGATGCCGAACGCACGGAGGCGCTGAAGTTCGTCGTGCATTTCGTGGGTGACATCCACCAGCCGATGCATGATGCCTACGCCCGCGACCGCGGTGGCAACGACATCCCACTGACCTACAACGGCCGATCCACCAACCTGCATTCGGTGTGGGACAGCGGGTTACTGAATACTCGCGGCCTCAGCGATGCCCAATACGCCCAGGTGATCGAGGGATTGCCCGCACCCGATCTCGGCAGCGCCGACCCCGTCGACTGGGCACAGGACACCTGTCAGATCGCTATCGGGGTATACCCCAGTACCTCGACCATCGGCACCGACTACACCAACCAATACCGCCCGGTCGCCGAGGCGCAGCTGCGCCTGGCCGGTGAACGCTTGGCGCGCTTGCTCAATGCCACGTTGACCTAGCGGATGGGACCGGCCTGACGCCGTCAATACCCGTCATCGCAATGGTCTACTATGCCTGGATTGGGGATTGGCGGTGACCACAGTTGGCTGGCCGTCGATTGGGTCGGGCAATGTCGGTTTGCGGTGTGTCGATGGTTGCTTGGGTAGGGGCGATACGTGGTTACCACATATCCGGGTCGGAACGGCTTCGGATCAGAGTCGAACCGGTGTAGTACAGGCGCACAGGTTTACGGGGCCAACAACGACATTCTTGAACGGGTCGGGCTGCGGCGACCGGTCTCGCGGGCGAACGCGGTATTCATCACGGCCGTCGGTGCGGCGGCAATCCTGCTCGCCGCCACGGGAATGTCGACAATTCCCTTGCTGTGTATCTCCCTGTCGATTCCGGCGTTCCTCTGGGGAATTCGTTACGCGAGGGCCCGGGCGGTGACCTATGGGGAGTCGGTCGCGTACGTCCTGTACTGCGATGTGGCCATTCTGATCGGCATCTGCGTCGTGACGACGACCGGCGTCGCCTTTGTGAAGTTGGCGTGGCTACTGGCGGTCAGCGCGTACGTATCCCTGGTCCATGGCCGGGTGGCGGTCGCGATGCAATCGCTGGTGACCACTGCCGGAACCGTGCTGGCGGTAGTGGGAGCGGTATCCCGCGACGAGTACTCGGCGGCCGCTCTCGCCGCGGCGGTGGTAACGATGCTGTTGGCGAATCTGTTTGCCGGATTGGTCATCTACGTGGGTAAGGCGCAGTTCAGTGAGCACGCCGACGGGCGAGATCGCCTGGCGCGCCACGATGTGCTGACCGGCCTGCTGAACAGGCGCGGTCTGCAGGAAGCATATGAGGCCACGGTCGGCGTTCCCGGCATGCACGTGACTGTCGTGGTGGTCGATCTGAACCTGTTCAAGCAGATCAACGATACCTTCGGTCACCATGTCGGTGATCAGGTGCTGCAACGCACGGCGCACCGGCTGCGATCGGTGGTGGGGCCGGATGCCTTGTTGGCCAGGCTCGGTGGCGATGAGTTCGGCATCGTGGTGGTCGGCGACGCGCCACCGCACATCGACTATCAGCGGGCGGTGGAAGAGGCGTTGAACAGTGCGAGCGAGGACGTCCCGGTGAGCGCCAGCGTCGGGGTCGCCGCCGCGATCCTGCCCGAATCGGACCGTACGACGATCCACACCCTGGGGCCCATCGTCACCCACCTTTTGGTCGAGGCTGACGGCGCGATGTACGGCGCCAAGAAGGCGGGATAGTTCGGCGGCGGCCCGGACACCAGGCCGCCGCCAACAACTTCCGCCCGGCTACCAGACGCGCACGTAGTCGACGAGCATCTCCGCCGGGTACGAGCCGCCGGCCGGATCGCCACCGCCGGAACCGGCGACAGCCAGGTTCAGCATCGGCTGCAGCGTGTAGCCCGGATCGTTAAACGGCCAATCGTCAAGGGAATTGGCGTCGACCGTCAGGTACGGCTCCATGCCGTCGTGGTAGTCCATCCAGAAGTACAGTCCGGCCTCGGTCCAGGTGCAGCGCCAGGTGTGCCAGTTGCTGTCGATGGGCACCGGCAGCGTCTCGAAGGAGGTGCCGTCCAGGCGTGCGTGCACCGTGGTGCCCGAGGGCCAGTCGCGGTTGCCGTACCACTCGGCCATGTCGATCTCGCCGCCGCGCTCCGGGTTGTCGTTCAGCAGCCACCAGGCCGGCCAGCAACCGTCGGTCAAGCAGTTGAACTTGATGCGTGCCTCGAAGGTGTGGCCCATGCCGCCGCGGAAGGTGCCGTGCAGCTTGCCGCTGAAGTACTTGTTGCCTTCCTTGGTCGCACGGATCACCAGGTTGGAGTTTCCGTCGAGGAAGATGTTGGTGCGGCTGTCGCGGTACTCGCCCATGTTCTCGGGGCGATCCCAGAACACCGGGTTCTTGATGCGCTCGCGGAACTTCGCGGCCACCCACTTGGAACCGTCGGGCGCCGAACCGGCGGGGCCGTCGAACTCGTCACGGAACACAAAACCGCTGGACTGGGCGTCGGGCGGTGCCGCCGGAGGATGCACCCGATCGGCCTGAGCCTTGGGAAGGGGCAAAGCAGCTGCGGCCATGCCGAAGCCCATGGTCAGTATCAATTTACGGCGATCCATTTCAGGCACCCCGAAACGATAATGGTTGTTCCCCGGCGTTGGGCGCAGCCCCGGCCATTTTGGCTGCTAGTGGCGCGGCAGCATTCTGGAGAGCAGCCGGTCCCGCAACCCGATGGTGTGAAACAGCACGGCGCTGACATGGGCAACTATGCAGGCGAGCAACCCATACGCCACCCACGCGTGCGTCTCGCGCAGTAATCCGTACCACTGCACGCTGGTGGGTGTGATCGACGGAAGACGCAATCCGGCGATCTGCACCGGCACCCCCGAGGCCGATACCAGCGCCCACCCGATCACCGGCTGGGTCAGGAACAACGTGTACATCGCCAGCTCCGAGCCCGCCGCGATGAACCGCTCCGGGCCTGCCAATGACAACGGCGGCGGCCGGTGCCAGATCCGGTTGCCGATCCGCAGCACCGCCAGCACCAGCACCAGCACGCCGATGGCCTTATGCCAGGCCAGCACCATCGGATAGTCGCCGAGCGACCCGACCAGCAGCGCACCCAGCACCAGCATCGCGATGATCGCGACCGCCATCACCCAATGCAGCAGCTGTGCCGCCAACCCGAAACGCTCATCTGCCGGGGGCGCGGTGGTTTCCGTCATCACATGTCCTGCCCGAATTGCTCCACCGGCGCGGGCGTCTCCCGCGCACGCCGCCGAAACGATTCGGCGTAGATTGCCGCGCGCGCCGCGAGAATCGGATCATCGGACAACTCAATTCCCGTGGGCAGCACCGTCGGATCAAAGTTGGTGTCCCGGATGTGCTCCTGCTCCCGCGGAATCGCATGTCCTAGCACCAGCGTGCCGGCGTCGATCTGTCTGCGGTCCGGCGGCCACGGAAGCGTCGGATCATTCGTCGGATCCTGTCCGGGAACACCGATCTGCAGCAGCAGTCGATAGCGCAGCTCACCGAACCGCACCCGCTGGGCCAGGGCCTCGAACATCCAATTGGGCCCGTCCTTGGCCGCCGTACCGGTGGGGTTCCCGTCGGGCACCACCCGCCACCGCACCGGTGTTCGCACACCGTTTTTCGTGACGAAGATGAAGGTGTTGAGGCTCGAATAGCTCGCCGCGGCGAAGGACGACGCCTTGGGCCCGGCTTCGATCAGCTTCTGCGCGGCCGCCGCGGGCGGGTTGTCCCGCATGAAGGCCGCCACCCGGTCCTTGTCGCCGGACAGCCGCGCCGAGAGCAGCCCGAAGAACATCTCCGGCGTGGGGGCCATGAACACCGGGGCCGCGGCCATGGCGGTACGCCATTGCTCTCCACCGGGAAGTGAAAACTCAAGAGCCAGCGCCTGTCCGGAGCCGGTGTCGGGTTGGTGCGGGTTCTGGCCGCCCACCGAGAACCGTCCGGACACCGGATATACCCCCGCGGTGAACACCGAGGCCGACGAGATCTCCGCGCCCGCGCCATTGCTCTCGAAACGGCCCGACACCGCAAGGGCTTTGGCGTGATTGCGGCGATACCCGACGAACCGTCCGCCCGTGGCCTCAAACAGGTCGATGAACGAGCGCCCCGTCAACCGGGAGCCAGCCCGGCCCTCCAATGCCAAGAAGCCGCCCAGACCCGTCACGGTGACGGCTCCGGCAGCGACCAGACCCACAAACATGCGGCGATCCAGCTTGTGTGCGACCACGATGTGAAGGGTAATACCGGATTATGAAGGTCCAATGAAGACAATGAAGAGATGATGAAGCGTCTGATCCTCGGTTTCGGGTACGCAGCTCTCGGTATCGGCTGTGCTCTCGGCCAGGTTGCCCCCGCCAGTGCCGACCCCGACATCCCGCCCGTCAGTGAGGCCGCCCGGGCCGCCGGGCTGGTCGACGTGCGCACCGTGGTGCCCGACGCCGTGATCGACCTGCGCTACGCCACCACCAACAACTTCACCGGTGTGCAGCTGTATCCGGCCGGTGCGCGCTGCCTGGTGCACGAGTCGATGGCGCCCGGCCTCAAGACCGCCGCCGACACGCTGCGCACCAATGGGGAGCGGCTGGTCTTCTGGGACTGCTACCGCCCGCATGAGGTGCAGGTCCGCATGTTCCAGGTGGTGCCCAATCCCAATTGGGTCGCCAAGCCCGGCCAGTACGCCCGCAGCCACGAGGCCGGACGTTCGGTGGACGTCACCCTGGCCAACGCGCGCGGCCTGGTCGATATGGGGACCGGCTTCGACGACTTCTCGCCGCGCTCGCTGGCTTTTGCCACCGAAGGGGTGAGCCCCGACCAGCAGGCCAACCGTGCACGCCTGCGTGCGGCCATGCAAGCCGGTGGGCTGCAGGTGTATTCGGGGGAGTGGTGGCACTTCGACGGTCCCGGCGCGGGTGAGGGGCGCCCGTTCCTGAACGCGCCCGTCAACTGACCGTACGGTGGTACCGCAAACCGGGAAAAATTGGGTAGTCCAGTACCCGGTGTGCGGGCGCCCTGCGGGAGTAATTTCCCTGGCATGGCTGCGTCACCGAATCTTGCTGGACGGCTACATCACAGCGTCCCACTGACGCTACTGACGGCCGCCCTCGCCGCCTGCGGGGGAGCCGGTGAAACGGTCACCCATACCGTGACCCAGACCGTCACCGATCAGACGACGATCATCCATGAGGGCGGCGGATCCACATCCGGAAAGAAGCCCAAGGACGACGGGCTCGCGTGGGTGCCCTACGGCCCCAAGGACCCCGCCTTCCCGACGCCGGGCTGGGACGTATACGTCTACTTCCTCAAACATGACTGCGACAGCCTGAAGAACGTTCAAAACCCCAGCGGCAATCTGTACGACGCCGCGGTGGGGGTGTGCCGTGCCGCGGTGAACGGTGAAGAGAGCCAATGGGATGCGGCGGCCAATGCCTTCGCGGCGCGCGGGGCGGGAATCGAGATCGGCCCGGCGCAGTGTGTGGACGACACCATCGCGGCGATGATCACCAAACTCCTGGCCTGGCATCGGGAGAACCCCGGGCGCCAGCCCGCCTTGACGTTCCCGCAGACCGACGGCCGCACCGCATGCTCGAAGGACAACAACAGCTTTGTGCCGCCGGATGAGAATGGCGATACCGGTTCCTCCACAACCAGTTCCACCACGTCGAGCACCACCTCATCGACGACCACGACCACGACGACCACGACCACGACGACGACGACCACAACGACAACGCCGTCTGCGCGATGAGGTCAGTGCGAGAACTGCCAGTGCACCGAATCGTTCTCGTCCAGCACGATGATGCTGCCGTCGCGGATGGTCCAGCCCTCGGTCATCAGGAACAGTCTGCCCCCGGATTCGGCCAGCAGCCGTAAGCCGGTGGTGCGGTACAGCGTTTTGGGGCCGGCGGCGATCTGCTCGGTACGTACCACGGGAGAGTCGATACCCAACGGGCTTTCGCTGACCGCCGTCGCGCGGGGCAGCGACGACACCGAATCTTCATAGCGCTGCGCGTATCCCCGGCCGACGATATCGGCATATCCCTGCACTGCCCAGAACAGCGCCGCCGCAATCACAATGCCGACCAGCACCGCTTCGAGCACATCGTGCGGACGGGCAATGGCATTACGGGGCCGTGCGCGTTCTCGCCCCTGACGGCTCACATGTCTGCCGTACACCGCCAGTGCCGTGCCGATCGCGATCATCAGCGGCCACACCACCGAACCGGGCTCCCAGTGGCGTGTGAGCGCGGGCATCACCACTCCCAGGATCGCGACGGCTAGCCCGCCGAGCATCGTCACCCGGCAGATCGCCCGGATGGTGTCGGTCATGCCGTCGCGTTCGATCTTCTCGGTCACCGCGCGATGCGCTGCCAGCCAGGCGATTCCGATGACCGCCGTCGCCAGGATCGGCAGGTACAGGGTGCTGATGCTGCGCAGCACATAGTCCTGAGTGCTGAAGCGAAACAGGCTTACCTCGATGCCCATCCACTGGGACTGCGCGTCGCTGCGTGCCCAACCGAAATACAGCAGCAGCGCGGTGATCATCGTCAACGGTGTTCCCACCGTGGTGATCACGGCGATGACGGGGCGAAGGATCGATACCGGATCCTCCGAGTCCTCCGACGCTGTCTCGGCCGGCATGGCAGCATGCTACGCGCGACGGCCCTGACCTGGCGGGAAAATTCCCTTGCCGCTCAGGCCCGTCGCGCCTATCCTGGCTGACGTCCTCGTCCCCGACGAAAGGTACGGCATGGATCTGTGAGGTCTGGCAATCCGCCGGCGCGCCATCGCGCGATTTCGGCGACCCCACCTCACAGGAAGGTTCTTTCCATGTCTGCTGTCATCTCCTGCGGCGCACTCACCTACACACATCCCGATGGCTCCGTCGCGCTCGACGGGCTCGACATGCTGGTTCCGGCGGGGCGTTCCGGACTGGTAGGTGTCAACGGTTCCGGTAAGTCCACGCTGCTCAAACTCATCGCGGGCGAGCTGCGGCCCACCTCCGGTATGGTGCACGCCTCGGGTGAGATTGGTTATCTGCCACAGGATCTCACTATCCGCGCCGATCAGTCGGTGCCCGACCTGCTGGGCCTGACGCCGGTGCTGGCGGCCATCGAGGCCATCGAGAACGGCTCCACCGACCAGACCGACTTCGACACCGTCGGTGACGACTGGGATCTGGCCGAGCGGGTGCGTGCCGAACTGGACCGGCTGGGCCTGCCGGCGGCGGTGCTGGACCGCTCGCTGGGCGAGCTGTCCGGCGGAGAGGTGATTCGGCTGGGCCTGGCCCGGCTGCTGTTGCGGCGTCCCGACGTTCTGCTGCTCGACGAGCCCACCAACAATCTCGACGGTGAATCCCGGCGGCATCTCTACGACGTGGTGTCCGCCTGGCAGCGCACCCTGCTGGTGGTCAGCCACGACCGCGAGCTGCTGGAACACGTTGAACGCATCGGCGATCTGCGCGACGGCGGTGTGACCTGGTACGGCGGCGGATACAGCGATTACGCAGCCGCGGTCGCGGCCGAACAGGAGGCCGCCGCGCAGGCGATCTCCACGGCCAAGGCCGAGGTGCGCCGTGAGCGGCGTGACCTTGCCGAGGCGGAACGGGTGATCGCGCAGCGCCGCCGCTACGGCGCCAAGATGCAGGCCAACAAGCGCGAGCCCAAGATCGTCATGGGGCTGCGCAAGCGGGCCGCGCAGGAGTCGGCGGCGGCGCTCAAGCAGACCCAAACCGACCGGCTGGACAAGGCCCGCGAGAATTTGGGCGAGGCGCAGACCCGCCTGCGTGCGGACCGTTCCATCCGTATCGACCTGCCCGGCACCGAGGTTCCCGCCGGACGCGTCGTGCTCACCACCGAACAGCTGGTGCTGCGCCACGGGGTGCCCGCGCATCTGGATCTGCGGGGACCGCAGCGTGTCGGCCTGGTGGGGCCCAACGGTTCGGGTAAGACCACCCTGCTGCACACCATCGCCGGACGCATCCCGGCCGCCGAGGGTTCTGCGACGGTGCATGTTCCGCTCGGGCTCCTGCCACAGCGCCTGGACCTGCTGGACGATTCGCTGAGTGTTGCCGACAATGTGGCGCGCCGTGCTCCACACGCCGACGTCAATGCCGTCCGGGCCAGGCTGGCGCGATTCCTGTTCCGCGGCAATGCAGCCGACAAACTGGTCGGGGCGCTCTCCGGTGGTGAACGGTTCCGGGCGACACTGGCCGCCGTGCTGCTGGCGGACCCCGCTCCACAGCTGCTGCTGCTCGACGAACCCACCAACAACCTGGACTTCGCCTCCTACGACGCGCTGGTCTCCGCGCTTGCCGAGTATCGGGGCGCGGTGCTCGTTGCCAGCCATGACCTGGGCTTTCTGGAGGACATCGGGGCCGCGCAGGTGGACTGGAGACCCGATCCGGTAATCGGGTAGTGCAATACGCAGGCCCCGCACAACCCCGCCTCCACACACTGAGCTCGTCATGTTTCACGACCGCGAATGCGCGGCCATGTCAAGGAGACTCACGATGTGTTTCATTATCCCTCAAGATGTCCTGCTGCGATTGGCCGACGATGACAGCGTCGCCGACGATTCGCGAACCGCACTGGCGGCCACGGCCGCATCTGAAACCGCCTGGCGCACATTGCGTGAGGCGCATACCGAGGCCACCCAGGCGGGGCTGGTCGCCCGCATAGATGCCTTTGCCGGCGTGGCCAAGGCGCTGGCCAAGGCCCCCGGCACCCCGGTGTTCGACTGCAAGCACACCATGTCGCTGCCGGGGGTCGCGGTGGCTAGCCCGGGCAGCTCTACAGATGCCTCCGCCAAGAGGGCGTTCACCGAAACCGCTGCGGTGGCAAAGTTTTACAAGGAGTGCTTCGGCCGCAATTCTGTCGACGACGAGGGCATGACGTTGGTGTCCTCCGTGCACTACAGCGTGAACTACTCCAACGCGTTCTGGAACGGCTCGCAGATGACCTACGGCGACGGTGACGGGGAGATCTTCGTCGACTTCACCGCGTCGAACGACGTGATCGGTCACGAGCTGACTCACGGCGTCACCCAGTACACGGCGGGTCTGCTCTACAAGAACGAGGCCGGTGGACTCAACGAGAGCATGTCGGATGTGTTCGGATCGATGTTCCGGCAATGGAGCGCGGGCCAGACCGTCGATCAGGCCGACTGGTTGATCGGCAAGGACATCATGGGTCCGCGCGCCGTCGCCAAGGGCTTCACCTGCCTGCGCGATATGGCCGATCCGGGCGCCCGCCACTGCCTGGCGCCGCAGCCGTCGCACTACCGCGACTACGTGCCGGGCAGTGATCCGCACGAGAGCAGCGGCATCCCCAACTACGCGTTCTACCTGGCGGCGACCAAGCATGGCTCGTACTCCTGGCAGGGCGTGGGGACGGTCTGGTACGAGGCGCTGACCAGCCCGAAGGCACGTCCGAACATGAAGATGAAGGCCTTCGCCAACCTGACTCGGGAGATCTCCGCGGCCAATACGGCCACCGAGTCCGTCCACAAGGCGATTGACGACGCGTGGACCGCGGTCGGGCTGTAGCGTCGGCGTCATGGTGGAGTACCTCATCGACAGACGGGGAGGATTCACCGGGCTACCGGCCAGCGGCACGGTTACTGACCAGAGCTTGGACCCCGAGGCACGACGTGCACTGGATGGATTGTTGGACAGCCCCGGGTCGCTTCCGAGCGACCCGGGTGCCGACCGTTTCACCTACACGGTGACCCGCGTCAGCGGTTCCGACCGGACCACCCGCAGCATTCCGGAGAGTCTGCTGCCCGACGCCGTCAGGCAGTGTGTCCAAGAACGGATCTGACGAACCGGACTTGACATTTCACCGCTCGCGCGATCAGCGCGCATGGGCGCGAGCGGGTAGGGTCGGTTGGAATGTGCCAGCGTTTCATCATCCCTCCGGCCGTGCTGTCCCGATTGGCCGAGGACGGCGATATCGCCGAAGACTCACGCGCCGCCCTCTCGGCCACCGCGGCATGCGAATTGTCTTGGCGCACCTTGCGCAATGCGCACACGCGCGCCACTCAGGCCAGCCTCCTGACAAGCCGGGCCGCCGCCCTCGGAGCCGCCGCCACCGGGCTGGCCAAGGTTCCCGAGACGCCCGTGTTCGATTGCCGGCAGACCACCTCGTTGCCGGGCGTGGCCGTGGCCGACCCTGCCACCTCCAAGGACGCCACGGCACAACGGGCGTTCGACGAGACGGTGGCGGTCGCAGAGTTCTACCGGAACTGCTTTGGGCGCAACTCCGTTGACAACGCGGGGATGACCCTGGTGTCATCCATTCATTACGGCGTCAAGTACTCCAATGCGTTCTGGAACGGTTCGCAGATGGCCTACGGGGACGGTGACGGCCAGATATTTCTGGACTTCACCAAGTCCAACGATGTGATCGGTCATGAACTGACACACGGGGTCACGCAATTCACCGCCGGCCTGGATTACGAGAACGAAGCGGGGGCATTGAACGAAAGTGTCTCGGACGTCTTCGGTTCGATGTTCCGGCAATGGCAGGGGCAGCAGAGCGCGGACAAGGCCGACTGGCTGATCGGCAAGGACATCCTGGGACCGCGCGCCCTCGACAAGGGATACACGTGCCTACGCGATATGGCCGACCCCGCCGCCGCGCACTGCCTCTCACCGCAGCCCTCGCACTACCGCGACTACGTGCCGGGCAGTGATCCGCATGAGGGCAGCGGCATCCCCAATCACGCGTTCTACCTGGCCGCCACCAAGTACGGCTCCCACTCCTGGGAGGCCGTGGGAACGGTCTGGTACCAGGCTCTCACCAGCCCGAAGGCAACGAAAAACATGACATTCAAGGCCTTCGCGAAACTCACCCGGCAGATCGCCGCGGGCCGGACCGGGGCAGACTCGCCACAGGCGGCGATCGATGAGGCCTGGACCGAGGTGGGGCTCTAGTCGTCCTGCCAGAAGTCGGGGCAGGAGATGTCGACGTAGACGGTGGTGAAGGAGTCGACTGGCTTGCCCGAACGGTTCGGGTTGTGCACCGCCAGCACCCTGCACATGTCCAGCGGGGTATTGCTATTGCCCATCACATAGTTGATCTGGACGTCGTAACCCTGATCCTCGAGATCGGAGATGGTTTGCGACGGAGACTCCCCGCCGACCGGGAGTGCCGGCGCCGCCGCGGCAACCGCGGGGATGGCCAGGGATAGTGCAATAGCGCCGAGCCACAGCGGCATTAGCGCGATACGGCCTGTCGCCGAAGCCATGGCACACCTCCAACGGACCGCGACGACCGCCGTCCTCCATCATGTTAGCTCGCGTGGCTGAGGCAAGATGGCCAGCGACACCTACACGAGGAGAGACCGATGACGTTCTCGTCCGAACACGACGACTTTCGCCGCACTATCCGCAGGTACATTGAGGAAAAGATCAACCCCCGCGTCGACGAGTGGGAACGCGAGCAGATGATGCCGCTGCACGAGGTGATCGCCGATATGGCCAAGCTCGGATTCGTCGGCCTGGAATACGACCCTGAATACGGCGGACAAGGAGCGGATCACCTCTTCACGCTGGTCCTTGCCGAGGAACTCGGCCGGGTGGATCACGGGTCCTTTCCGATGGCCTTCGGGGTTCACGTCGCGATGGCCACCCCCTCGCTGCACAAACACGGCAGCGATGAGCTCAAGCGCGAGTTCCTGGCTCCGGCCTTGCGCGGTGAGCAGATCGCGGCGATTGCGGTGACCGAGCCCGACGCCGGGTCCGATGTGGCGGGCATCAAGACTCATGCCCGGCGTGACGGTGATGACTGGGTGATCAACGGCTCGAAGATGTTCATCACCAACTCCGTTCAGGCCGACTGGTTGTGCGTGCTGGCCCGCACCTCCGATGAGGGTGGCTACGCGGGCATGAGTCAGATCATCGTTCCGACCAAGGCCCCCGGGTACGAGGTCCGCAAGCTGGACAAGCTGGGCATGCACGCCTCCGACACCGGTCTGATCACCTTCGACGATGTCCGGGTGCCGGTGTCCAACACCATCGGCGAGATCGGCCGCGGGTTTCAGCAGCAGATGTCGCAGTTCGTCATGGAGCGCATGTTCGGCGCGTACGGCATCCCCGCGAGTGTCAACCGGGCGCTACAGCGCACCAAGGAATATGCGTTGGCGCGCCACGTTTTTGGCAAGCCGCTGACCAAGAACCAGCATCTGGCCTACCAATACGCGGGGCTGGCGGCGCGGGCCGACATGCTGGAGGTCTACAACCGTGACATCGCCGAGCGGTACATGGCGGGGGAGAACGTGACCCGCAAGGTCACCATCGCCAAACTGACCGCCGGGCCGCTGGTCCGCGAGGCCGGCGATTGGTGCCTGCAGGTGCACGGCGGCATGGGGTATATGACCGAGACGTGGACATCGCGATTCTTCCGGGATCAGCGTCTGCTCAGCATCGGCGGCGGTGCCGACGAGGTGATGATGCGGGTCCTATCCCAGATCGACGGATTCTCCTGATGCCGCGGGTTTCGGTGTGAAGCACAGTCCGAGTTGCCCGCCTCTATGCGACAAACCGGCGTGCCCGCCGAGTTGTCGCATAGACGCGGGCACCTAGGTGTATGCCCCGGAAACCCGGGGCGCTCCTAGGCTCCCGTCAGCTCCTTTTCCACCGACGCAACATCGCTGATGTTCACGCCGATGAGCCTCAGATCGTGCAGCCGCTCCGGCGTCACCTGCGAGGTGGCGTCCTCGACGACCACGGCGCGGTAGTCCCGCTCGGAGGCGTCGAACAGCGTGGCGCGCGGGCAGTTCGGCAGGTTGCAGCCCGCGACCACCACGGTCGATATGCCGCGCTCACGTAGGTGCTGTTCCAGTTCGGTGCGGTAGAAGGCGCTCCAGCGCGGCTTGAACAGGATGTGTTCGGCGGGCCCGACCTCCTGGAACCCACCCGCCAACAGCAGCGCGGAATCCAGTTGTGCGCCGGTGGGCAGGAGCTCGTGGGGAATCTGTGATCCGTCGGTGCCCGGTGCGGCGATCTCGCGTCCGGCGAGAATCTCCGCGCGACGGGGCAGATCGGTATCGGAACCGCCGGGCACGTACAGCCGCACCACATGCACGATCGGCCGGCCCGCCTTACGGAACGCCGAGGCCAGACGGGCGAGAGCTGGAATGCGGTCCGCGGTTCCCGGCACTGTCATCGCGCCGGAGACAAACTCGGTCTGCACGTCGATGATCACCAGGGCTGAGCTGCCCCACTCGGGAGCGACAAAATCAGTCACCCCACAACAGTAGGTGCCCAATCCGGGGAGCGGCCCAGGTGGCGCAGGACGAGGTCGAAATCGTCTTGACCTTCTGCGCCGGCCAGGGCGCGCGCGAATACCGAACCTTCGTCGGAACGGAAGTCCCCGTCGGGCACCGCTAAGGCGATCGGGACGGCCGCGGCGATCACGTCATCGGGAAGGTCGAACGGCGCACCGATGCTGCGCGCCGCATCCCACCCGTGCACCACGTAGTCGATGAAGTGAAAGCCGATGGCGGTGGCGTCGGCGGACGTCTGTACGGCGGTTTTGTGTACATCTCGAAGATCAGCAGGCCTACACCTGGACGGTGACCGGCCGCACGCCCCAAATCTCCTCGCAGTACTCGGCGATGGCGCGGTCCGAGGAGAACTTGCCGCTCCGCGCGGTGTTGAGGATCGACATCCGCGTCCACGCCGACACGTCATGCCAGGCCTCGGACACTCGTTGCTGGCATTCGATATAGGAGGAGTAGTCGGCCAGCACCAGGAACGGGTCGTGGGCGCGCAGCGCCTCGACAATCGGCGCGAACACCGACGGGTCTCCACCCGAGAAATGGCCCCCGGCAATCAGATCCAGCACCGCTCGCAACTCGTCATTGAGTTCGACGAAATCCTCGGGACGGTAGCCCTCGTGTACCAGGCGCTGCACCTCCTCGACGGTGAGCCCGAACAGGAAGAAGTTCTCGGGGCCTGCCTCCTCGCGGATCTCGACATTGGCGCCGTCGAGCGTGCCGATGGTGAGTGCACCATTGAGCATGAACTTCATGTTCCCGGTGCCCGAGGCTTCCTTGCCCGCGGTGGAGATCTGCTCGGACAAGTCGGCCGCCGGGTAGATCAGATGCGCGCTCTTGACGTTGAAGTTCGGCAGGAACGCCACCTTGATGAACTGGCTGACATGCGGATCGTTGTTGACCGCCTCGGCGACCGCGTTGATGAGCTTGATGATGCGCTTGGCCATGAAGTACCCCGGCGCGGCCTTACCCCCGAAGATGAAGGCGCGCGGCGCGATCCGCAGCTCCGGGTTCTGCTTGAGCCGGTGGTAGAGCGTCACGATGTGCAACACGTTGAGGTGCTGGCGCTTGTACTCGTGGATCCTCTTGACCTGGATGTCGAACATCCAGCTGGGATCCAGGTCCACTCCGGTGGTGGCCAGCACGTATTCGGCGAGCCGGGCCTTGTTGAGGCGCTTGACCTCGCGCCACTGCGTGCGGAACGAGGAATCCTCCGCGTACGGCTCCAGCTCGCGCAGCCGGTCCAGGTCCGCGACCCAGCTCTCGCCGATGGCGTCGTCGAGCAGCTCCCGCAGCCCCGGATTGGCCAGCGCCAGGAAGCGGCGCGGCGTCACCCCATTGGTCTTGTTGCTGAACCGCTGCGGCCACAGCTCGTAGAAGTCCTTGAGCACACTTTCCTTGAGCAGCTCCGAATGCAGCGCGGCAACACCGTTGATGGCGTGGCTGCCCACGGTGGCCAGATGCGCCATCCGCACGCTCTTGCCGCCATCCTCGCCGATGAGCGACATGCGGCGCACGCGGGCCTCGTCACCGGGGAAGTGCGCACGCACCTCGTCGAGGAAGCGCCGGTTGATCTCGTAGATGATCTCCAGGTGCCGGGGCAGGGACTCGGCGAACAGTCCCAGCGGCCAGGTCTCCAGCGCCTCGGGCAGCAAGGTGTGGTTGGTGTAGCCGAACGCGGCGACGGTGATCTGCCAGGCCTCGTCCCAGCCCAATCCGCGCTCGTCGACCAGCAGCCGCATCAACTCCGCGACACCGATGGACGGATGAGTGTCGTTGAGCTGCAAAGCGAATTGCTCGGCCAGCTCGTTGACCGGGCGCTCGGCCACATCTTCCAGGATGTGCAGCACCCGCTGCAGGGAGCAGGATACAAAGAAGTGCTGTTGCAGCAGCCGCAGGCGTTTACCGGCCTCGGGCTCGTCGTTGGGGTAGAGCACCTTGGTGACGGTTTCGGACGACACCTCGTCCTCGACGGCCTTGTAGTAGTCGCCCGCGTTGAAGGCGTCCAGCTCGAAGGACTGTACGGCCCGCGCGCTCCACAGCGTCAGCGTGTTACAAGTGTTCACTCCGTAGCCCTGGATCGGGGTGTCGTAGGGGATGCCCTTGAGGAAGCGCTGCGGAACCCAGCGAGCCCGGAAGTTCCCGTGCTCATCGAGATACTGCTCGGTGTGGCCGCCCCACCCGACAATGAAATTGAGGTCGGGTTTGCCTATTTCCCAAGGGTTTCCGTTGTCGAGCCAGTTGTCGGTCTTCTCGACCTGCCATCCGTCGCGGATCTCCTGGTCGAAGATCCCGTACTCATAGCGGATGCCGTAGCCGATCGCCGGGCGATCCAGGGTGGCCAGCGAGTCCAGGTAGCACGCCGCCAGGCGTCCGAGCCCACCGTTGCCCAGCCCGGGTTCCTCCTCGCAGGCGAGCACCTCATCGATGTCCTGACCCAGCGCGGACAGGGCGTCGCGAGCCTGCTGTTCGATCTGCAGGTTCAGCAGGTTGTTGCCCAGTTGCGGACCCATGAGGAACTCGGCCGATAGGTACACCGCCACCTTGCGGCTCAGGTCCAGATAGGTCTGCATGCTGGCGATCCAGCGCTGCTGCATGCGATCCCGGACCGCCAGGGCCAGCGCGCGGTAGTAGTGCGCGGGGGTCAGCACGCTCGCCGGGCGCCCGATCGAGTACCGCAGATGGTCGATGATGGCTCGCCGCAGAGTGTCGGCATTCAGACCGGTGCGGGAATGCTCGTCGTGCTCGGGCTCGGCGGAGTGGTTCATGAGTACCACCGTGCCATCGAATGGCAGATGGGAAAACCGGAAACGGGCGACCGGCAGGTTACTGGGGAGTGACCACCACCCGCACCCCGGACGGCTCCTTTGCCGCCCAGATGGTTTCGATATCGGCGAGCGGCCGGGCCAGTGTCTGTAGCTGCAGGTCTCCGTTGTTGACCATGGCGAAGAGTTTCGGCAGGGCCTCGGTGCGGGCGTGCTGCAGCGCCTCGGGCGGCACGCTGCCGATCCCGACACCGGACAAGGTGATGCCGGTGCTGCGCAAGGTGGAAGCGTTCACGCTGATTGTTTCCCCGGTCATTGCACCGATCTGGACAAACCGGGTGGCGTGGAAGTGCGCCGACGGGTGACTGGCCGCCAGTGCGCTGAGCGTCTGTTCGGCGGGGGAGCCCCACAGGTAGTCGAGCACCGCGTCGAACGGCCGCGTGGCGTGCCGCGCGGTGATGGCCTCGGTCAGGTCGTCGCTGCCGAGCATGATCGCGTCATCGGCGCCGACCGTCCTCAGCCAGTCCAGCCGCTCGGCATTGCGGCCGGCGACGGTCACATGCCCGGCGCCGAACACCGATTTCGCCAATTGCACGGCAAGTGAGCCGGTGACCCCGGTGGCTCCCAGCACCAGCACGTGCTGGCCGGGCTGCACCGCGGCGCCATGGGACAGGGCTACCCAGGCCGATATCCCCGGATTGGGTATCGCGGCAGCGGTCACCGAGTCGACATGCTCGGGCACCTCCACGGCACCGGCCGGGTACACCACGGTGCGTTCGGCCATCATCCCGTAGGGCGCGAGCGAGCCGGAGTACACCCGCTTGCCATTGGCCAGCCGGGCGACGCCGTCCACGCCGGCGATCGCCGGGAGGGTTATTTCCTTGCTGCTGTAGTGTTTTCCGGAGATGACGGCTCGGGTGAGATTGGTCAACGCGGACGCCTCGACGGTGGCGACCTCGGCGCCGCCGGTGGGCTGTGGGTCCGGGAAGTCGGTGTAGGCGGGCTCCTGCCCCCACTCATGAACGACTGCTGCCTTCATGGTGTCCTCCTCAAAGTTTCCATAGAAATGGTTTCCAATGAAACCATGTCAACACTGTACGGCGCGGGCTGGCGGATGGCAATATGGTTTCCATGAAAACCAAGCCTGCGCTGATCTCCAGCATCAACGCGCTGGTGAGTGCGGTGGGGGACAAGTTCGAACCCGATGAGGATGCCGACGCCGAGCGGGATTTCATGGCCCAGCGCTGCCCACGCCGGATGGAGCGGCTCATCAGGACGCTGCCGACGCTATCGCTGCATCTACTGGCGGCCATCGCCGAGGGGCCGGTCAGTGTGGTGGGCCTGGCCGCGCGCTCGGGTCAGCTCAAGGGCACGGTATCCAAGCATGTGCAGCGCTTGGTGGATGCGGGCTGGGTGGAACGTGCGCCGATTCCCGGTAACCGCAAGGAGATTGAGCTGATTTTGACGGCGGACGGACGTACCGTTGCCGACGCGCACGCGCAGCTGCACGAGGAAATGGATCGTGGTGTGCAGGACTTCCTGCTGCGCTACAGCAATGCCGATCTACAGGTTGTCGAGAAGGTGTTGCAGGACCTGTTGGCCGCTGGGAAGGACGGTGTGCGCATCGTGGCCGCCGGGCGCTAGTGCTGCTCCTGGCGCCAGCGCTCCAGCAGGGTGGGGATCTCGCCCAGTAAGAACGCATAGAAGTCACGCATCTGGGTCAGGCGGGCGCGGGCCAGGCTGTCCTTCTGTGTTCCCGCGATCCCCGCTGCCGCCGCCTCCTGCATGGCGGACAGCACGGCGTTCTGGTTGGTGAACAACACCGCCCATGCGTTATCGCGCAGCCGGTAGTGGTCGCGACGGCTCGCCGGCACGGGCACCCGCTCGGCAAGGCCCACCGAAGTCAGCATGCGTATCGAGGTGGAGATCGCTCCCGAGCTGGCCTGCAGCTGCTCGGACAACTCGCTGGAGGTCATGGTCGGTTGCTCGGTGAACAGCAGCGCCGTAAGCACCCGTGCGGTCATACGTTGCATGCCGTGGGTTGTCAGCATCAGTGCGAGCTGCTCGGCGGATTCATCCACCTCACGAGGGTACTCGACTAGTCGTGATTTCTGAATCTTCAGAAATCACTGAAAGTTAGTTACTGTGAAGGAGTGACCGAGGTGATCCAAGTGCGCGAGCTGACCTTCACGTATCCGAAGACCCCGGAACCTGCGGTGCGCGGCATGGACTTCACCGTCGGTGAGGGCGAGATTTTCGGATTCCTCGGCCCCAGCGGTGCGGGCAAGTCCACCACCCAGAAGCTGTTGATCGGGCTGCTGCGCGGGCACGGCGGTCGGGCAACGGTGTGGGGCAGAGAGCCGGGGGCCTGGGGGAGGAACTACTACCAGCGCATCGGAGTGTCCTTCGAGCTGCCCAACCACTACCAAAAGTTGACCGCGCTGGAGAACCTGCGGTTCTTTGCCTCCCTCTACGCCGGACCGACCCGTGATCCGATGGAGCTGCTGGATGCGGTGGGGCTTGCCGACGATGCGAACACCCGCGTCGGGGCCTTTTCCAAGGGCATGCAGATGCGGCTGACGTTCGTGCGTGCGCTCATCAACGACCCGGAACTGTTGTTCCTGGATGAACCGACCTCCGGCCTGGACCCGGTGAACGCCCGCAAGGTCAAGGACATGGTGCTGGAGCTGAAAGCGCGGGGCCGCACCATCTTCATCACGACCCATGCCATGTCGGCCGCCGACGAGCTCTGTGACCGGGTGGCCTTTGTGGTGGACGGCCGGATTGTCGCGATGAACTCTCCTGCCGAGCTCAAGCTCGAATACGGGCGACGCTCGGTGCGGGTTGAATATCGCGGCGCCGCAGGAGAACTCGCCGGGCAGGACTTTCCACTCGACGGGCTTGCCGACAATGACGCCTTCCATGCGGTGCTGCGTGGCCATCACGTCGAGACCATTCACAGCGAGGAGGCCAGCCTCGACGATGTCTTCGTGGCGGTCACCGGCCGGCGGCTGGCATGAACCGATTTTCCCAGGCGCTGCGCCTGGAACTGACACTGCAGGTGCGGCAGAAGTTCCTGCATGCCGCGGTCTTCTCCGGATTCATCTGGCTGGCGGTGCTGTTGCCGATGTCGCGCTCGTTACGGTCGGCCGCCGAGCCCTACATCCTGATCGGTGACATCTCGATCATCGGTTTCTTCTTCATCGCGGGCACCGTCTTCTTTGAGAAGCAGGAGCACACGCTGGGCGCGGTTATCTGCACACCGCTGCGCTTTCGCGAATATCTGTCCGCCAAACTCGTCGTGCTGCTGGCGATTTCGCTGGTGGTGGGGGTGGGGGTATCCACCGTCGCCAACGGGTTCCACTACCGGCCGCTGCCATTGCTTGTCGGCGTGGTGCTGGGGTCGCTGCTGATGCTGCTCAGTGGATTCCTCACCTCGCTGCCGTTCGCATCGATCAGCGATTGGTTCCTCGCGGCGACCATACCGCTGGCGATCTTGACGCTGCCCATCCTTGGCTTCTCCGGGCTCTGGAACACCCCGGGGCTGTACGTGGTCCCGACCTACGGTCCGCTGCTGCTGTTCGGTGCGGCATTCGGGCAGGTAGAGCTGACCCCGTGGCTGGCCGTGTACGCGGTGGGCTATCCCGTGCTGGGCATCGCCGGGCTCTCCTGGCTCTGCAAGATCGCCTTCGGCAAGTACGTCGTGGCGCAGTCCGGCGGAATGTCATGATGCCCATAAGGGTGTGGGCCGCGTTCGGCCGCAACGATATTCGTGGCACCTATCGCGATCCGCTGCTGATCATGGTGGTGCTGGCCCCGATCATCTGGACCACTGGCGTGGCGGTATTGACCCCGCAGGCCACCGACTTGCTGTCTGCTACCAGGGGATTCGACCTGGTTCCGTACTACCCGTTGGTGCTGACAGCCTTCCTGCTGCTCACCAGCATCATCATCCCCGGAGCGCTGGCGGCGTTTCTGGTCCTGGATGACGTCGACGCCGGGACGCTGACGGCGCTGCGGGTCACGCCGGTGCCGATGTCGGGGTATTTCCTGTACCGGGCCGCCACGGTCGTCGTGATCACCACCGTGTACGTGGTCGCGACCTTGTCCCTGAGTGGCATCTTGGAGCCCGGCGTGCTACCCGCCCTCATTCCCATCGGGATGCTCTCCGGGCTTTCGGCGGTGGTGACACTGCTCTTGGTGATCGCCTTTGCCAACAACAAGATTCAGGGACTGGCCGCCGTACGCGCGCTCGGCATGCTGATCGCGGGATTGCCCTGTTTGCCGTGGTTCATTCACTCCAACTGGGGATACGCCTTTGGCGTGCTGCCCCCGTTCTGGGCGGCGAAGGCCTTTTGGGTGGCCAGTGCCCACGGCATGTGGTGGCCCTTTGTGCTCATCGGGGTTGCCTACAACCTGCTGATCGCATGGGCGCTGCTCCGGCGTTTCCTTGCCAAGAATCTCTAGTCGAGCACCTTGATGGACAATGTGGGTTTGGGGGCATCTCCTGACTGCACCCGATCCCATGCGGCATCGATGAGCGGCTGAAGCAGCAGCGCTCCCATCTGGCGCACCAGCACCGAGACCACCTGGGTTGACGCGGTCCGGTCCGTCGGCGCCATGCCCTCATCGCGCAGCATGGCCACCTCATCGCGCGTGAGGCCGATCAGTGCGTCGAGTAGGTGCATCTGCTCGTCGGACGGTTCCAGCACCGCCCGGCGCACGTAGTTCACGATGGGCGGGTTGGCCTTCAGCATCGAGGTGACCGCGGCGTCCCGGGCGGCAACAAGCTTGCGCGGATCCTTTTCGGCGTCGACCGACCTCAGCGCCTCGACAAAGTAGTCCACCACCAATTGATCGACGGCCTCGCGCAGCCCGGCCTTGGTCTTGAAATGGTGCTGCACCAGCCCCAGCGTCACTCCTGCTTCGGATGCGACCGCACGCAAGGAAATTCGCTCCTCGCCGTACTGGGCGTACAGGTCCAGTGCGGTGTTGCGAATACGCGCCTTCGCGGTCAGGTCCTCATCGCTAGCGCGCGGGTTTGCCATGAGTGCCATCGTACCGCACCCCTTTACAAATGAATTTCAAACGATACGCTTGTATCGTCTCGACGAGGAGGTCTTTGACGTGCTGCCCCTGACCGGCGTGAATGTGGTGTCCCTGGCGATCAACCTGCCCGGGCCCGCGGCATGTGCCCGGCTCGCCGAATTCGGAGCCGCGGTGACCAAGGTCGAACCGCCCGGCGGTGACCCGTTGGCCCGAGCCGCCTCAGGCTGGTATGCGGAACTCGCGGGAAGGCAGACGGTGTTGACGCTGGATCTCAAGGCTGCCGCCGACCGCGCCACGCTCGACGAGCTGCTCACCGGGGCCGACCTACTGATCACCTCGATGCGGCCGACGGCACTACAACGCCTGGGTCTGGCCGCCCCACACGAACAGTTCCCGCGGCTCTCGCTCATCGAAATCGTGGGCCACGATGGCGATCTGGCCGACGAGCCCGGACATGATCTCAACTACCAGGCTGCCCAGGGCACGCTGACACCGCCGCATATGCCCAGGGTGCCGCTGGCCGACCTGCTGGGCGCCGAACGCGCGGTGAGTACCGCGCTGGCCGCCCTGCAGGCGCGTGACCGGAGCGGGGGCGGAGCCGTCTTCCGCGTCGCGCTGGCGGATGCCGCGGCCTGGGCCGGCGGAGCGGTGCGGCACGGACTGATGGGGGACAACGCCATTCTGGGCGGTGCGTTTCCTGGCTACGGAATCTACGAATGCGCCGACGGGCACGTCGCCCTCGGTGCGCTCGAATCGCACTTCTATGTCCGCACGCTGGAGATCTTCGGGGCCGACGGCACACATGAAAGTCTGCGTACCGCGTTCTCCGGCAAGACCATCGCCCAGCTCGAAGCCATTGCGGCCGAGGCCGATATCCCTCTGAATGGAGTGAAGTAATGTCCGAACTGTTCCCTGCCTACCGTGCGTCCTGGGAGACCGACGCGCACCGCGACCTGCGTAAGCATGCCGCCGAATTCCTGCGCAAGGAATCCACGCCCAACCAGGAACGTTGGAGCGCCCAGCATCAGGTGGACCGTGAGTTCTGGAACAAGATGGGCGATGCGGGTCTGTTGGGCCTGGACCTTCCGGAGGAATACGGTGGTGCCGGCGGTGATTTCGGATTCTCGGCGGTGGTGGGCGAAGAACTGGCGCTCGCGCAGGACACCTCGACCGGATGGGCCGTGCACTCGCCGATCGTCGCGCACTACATCAACACCTACGGCAATGAGGAGCAGCGTGCCCGCTGGATGCCGGGCATCATCAGTGGCGATTTGGTCCTCGCCATCGCGATGACCGAGCCCGGCACCGGCTCGGACCTGCAGGCGGTGCGCACCACCGCGATTCCCGACGGTGACCACTACGTCATCAACGGATCGAAAACCTTCATCTCCAACGGAACTCACTGTGACCTGCTGGTCATTGTCGCCAAGACTGACCCATCTCAGGGTGCCGCCGGCGTCTCACTCATCGTCGCCGAAACCAAGGATCTCCCCGGATTCGAGCGCGGTCGGGTGCTGGAGAAGGTGGGTCAGCACGGTCAGGACACGCGGGAGCTGTTCTTCACCGACATGCGTGTGCCGATCGCAAACCGCCTCGGCGACAAGGACGGCCTGGGCTTCTACCAGCTCATGGAACAGCTGGCCCGCGA
This sequence comes from Mycobacteroides abscessus ATCC 19977, assembly GCF_000069185.1. Classification (NCBI taxonomy): domain Bacteria; kingdom Bacillati; phylum Actinomycetota; class Actinomycetes; order Mycobacteriales; family Mycobacteriaceae; genus Mycobacteroides; species Mycobacteroides abscessus. Next base: position 1,860,729 of record NC_010397.1, read on the forward strand.
GCGGCTGATCATCGCCGCCGTCTGCTCCGGCATGGCCGAGGGCGCCTTGATCGAGGCCATCAAGTACACCAAGGAACGCGAGGCATTCGGCAAGCCGCTCATCAAATTCCAGAACACCAAATTCCAGCTGGCCGAGCTCAAGGCCGAGGTGCTGTCCATCAAGACCACGGTGGACTACTGCGTTCAGGACTACATCAACGGGAACAACGACCCGGCAACGGCATCCATGGCCAAGCTGATCGCCGCGGATAAGGCGGTCTCGGTGGTGGACCGTTGTGTGCAGTTCTTCGGCGGTTACGGATACATGATGGAGTACCCGATCGCACGGGCCTACGCCGCGGCGCGCGTCAACAAAATCTACGGCGGTACAAGCGAAATCATGAAGGAAATCATCAGCCGGTCCCTGTAGACGGCGCGAAGGAGACATGCAATGAAGCAGCAGAACAAGGTGTTCGTCGTCGGTGTCGGCATGACCAAATTCGAGAAGCCCGGGCGCAGGGAGGGCTGGGACTATCCGGCGATGGTCAAGGAAGCCGGCACCAAGGCACTCGAAGACGCCGGGGTTCAGTACCCGGAGATCGAACAGGCCTTCATCGGAAACGTCTACGGCGACTCGTGCTCCGGCCACCGCGCGCTCTACGAGCTCGGCCACACCGGTATTCCGATCTATAACGTCAACAGCAACTGCTCGACCGGTTCCACCGCACTGTTCATGGCGGCCAATGCCATTCGCAGCGGCCAGTCCGATGTGGTGATGGCCGCGGGATTCGAGAAGATGGAACCCGGCTCGCTGGGCATGAAATTCAGCGATCGTGAGTCGCCCCTGCAACCGCACATCATGGCGCTCGGTGAGCTGAGTCAGCCGCAGTTCCCGATGACGGCCTGGATGTTCGCCGCCGCGGCCGAGGAGTACATGCGTGAATACGGCCTCACCGCAGAACAACTGGCTTGGATCGGTTACAAGAACCACAAGCACTCGGTCAATAACCCCTACAGCCAGTTCCAGGACGAGTACTCGTTGGAGGACATCCTGAGCTCGCGGACCATCGTGGGCCCGCTGACCAAGCTGCAGTGCTCACCGACCTCCGATGGGTCCGCCGCCGCGATCGTGGCGAGTGAGGAGTTCGTCGACACGCACGGGTTGGCCGATCAGGCGGTGGAGATCGTGGGACAAGCCACCGTCACCGACCGCGAGGACACCTTTGACGGCACCGCCGCCGGCATTGTCGGTGCGAACATGAACAAGGCCGCCATTGCCAGCGTGTACGCGCAGGCGCAGATCGGTCCGGACGATCTGGATGTGGTGGAGCTGCATGACTGCTTCTCCGCCAATGAGATCTTGGTCTACGAGGCACTCGGATTCTGCGAACCGGGTGCGGCCGGCAAGCTGATCGACAACCAGGACACCACCTTTGGCGGTAAGTGGGTGGTCAATCCGTCGGGCGGGCTGATCTCCAAGGGGCACCCGCTCGGTGCCACTGGCCTGGCGCAGTGCGCCGAACTGAACTGGCAGCTGCGCGGCAAGGCGGACAAGCGCCAGGTTGCCGGCGCCGCGACCAAGGACGGCGTGGCCCTGCAACACAACATCGGGCTGGGTGGCTCGGTGGTTGTCACGGCATACCGCCCGGCCAACCGGTGACCGGTCCGGCCACGCTCTGCGCGGCGTTCCAGCGCACCGCCGCGCAGCATCCGGACCGCGTCGCGCTGCGCACTGTAGGTGGCGGTGTGGTGATCACGTGGCGCCAATATCGTGAACGGGTCCGCGAGATCGCTTCGGGCCTTGCCGGATTGGGTGTCGGTCCGGGGGACACGGTGGCACTGATGCTGACGAACCGCCCCGAGTTCCATCTGTGCGATACCGCGGTATTACATTGCGGGGCTACGCCCTTTTCGGTGTACAACACCAACCCGCCGGAGCTGTTGGGCTACCAATTCGACAACGCGGACAACCGGGTGGTCATCTGTGAACAGCAGTTCCTGCCTCAGGTGCGAAGCGCTGTCGGCCTCGGCGGCAAGGTCGAACACATTATCTGCGTCGACGGCGCGCCCGAGGGCACCCTTGACCTGCGATCGCTGCCGCCCGCAGCAGACTTCGACTTCGAGAGCGCCTGGAGGTCGGTGCGGCCCGATGACGTACTGACCATCGTGTACACCTCGGGGACCACGGGCCCACCCAAGGGCGTGGAACTGACCCACACCAACTTCATCGAGAACGCCCGCATCACCGAAGAAATGGGCCCGCTCGGGTTCGACGATCGGGCGGTGTCCTACTTGCCGGATGCCCATGCCGCCAATCGTTGGCTTACGCACTACCAGAATCTGTTGTACGGCCTGCAGATCACCACCGTGGCGGACCCCAAGGCGGTGCTCAGCGCACTCACCGATGTGCGTCCCACGCTGTTCCTGGGGGTGCCCCGGGTCTGGGTAAAGGCCAAGATGGGCCTGGACGCAGCGCTGCAGGAGGCCGGCCCCTTGCGCCGTACCTTGGCGCACTGGGCTATCGGTGTGGGCCGCCGGAAGGCGCGCGCGTCATCGGCCGGTGCCCGGCTGAGTGCGCTCGACAACATGACGCACGCCCTCGCCGATCGCCTGGTGTTGTCTTCGATCCGCGCTCGCATGGGTCTGGACCGGGTGAAGGTGGGTGCCAGCGGTGCGGCGCCCATCCCGGTCGAGGTTCACGAATTTCTTTTGGCGCTCGGCATACCAATCTGCGAGGGCTACGGCATGACCGAATGCACGTGCGCGGGAACGATCAACCGTGCCAGCCGAATCAAGATCGGCAGCGTCGGCATCCCGGCACCCGGCGTCGAAGTCTCGCTGGGGCCCGACGGCGAGGTGCTGCTGCGCGGCAAGAACATCATGCGTGGATACCGCAAGATGCCGGAAAAGACCGCCGAGACCGTCGACCCCGAGGGGTGGCTGCACACCGGCGACATCGGAGAGATCGACGCGGAGGGCTATCTGAAGATCGTCGACCGCAAGAAAGAGATCATCATCAACGAGGCCGGCAAGAACATGTCACCGACCAACATCGAGAACGCCATCACGGCCAATACCCCGCTGGCCGGGCCCGTGGCGGTGATCGGCGACCGGCGGCCCTACAACACCGCGCTCATCACGCTGGACCCCGAGGCATTGGCCCGGTTCGCCGAACGGCACGGCCTCACCGGGCGGCAGTCAGAGCTTGCCGAAAGCCCAGTCGTGCGGGCGGCAATCGACGAGTGTGTGCAGAACGCCAACCGCAGCTTGTCCCGCGTCGAACAGATCAAGACGTTCACGGTGCTGCCGGATGTGTGGGAGCCGGGATCGGAATACCTCACGCCGACAACCAAGCTCAGACGTAAGCCGATCGAGGAACACTACTGCGAGGTGATCGACGCGATGTACTAGGCCGCAGGGGCCAGCCCGGAGCGCGCGAACCGCCCGGCGGGGGAGAACCGCTCCAGGATGGCATCGGCGGGTTCCCCTGCCCATTCGGTGATGAGCTCCTTGGCGGCCTCCACGGAGGTGACCCGCTCAAACGGCTTCGGGTCGTCCAGGAGGCTGAACAGCTTGGAAGCGAATCCTTGATGCACGTGCCCGGCCGCGAAGAACAGATCGCCATAGTCGTGTAGTTCGTCGTCGCCGAGATAGAGCCTGGTGACCAACTGCGCGGCGCGGGCTCGCCGGTCGTAGAACTCCTCGAAAGCCGCGGTGAGCCAAGCGGTATCGAAGGGGCCGTCATGCGCGGCGGCCTTGTGTACCAGCGCGGCGGCCTGTACGAGACCGCCCTGCGCACCCTGCCCGGCAATCGGGTCGTAGGCCACCGCGGTGTCACCGAGTGCCGCGACGGGGTGTCCGCTCGCGGTATGGCCGACACCGTGGCGCACCAGCTGCGTCACCGCGCCGGTGATCCATGAGTGTGGGTCCTCCTCGATAACGTTGAGCGACAAGACCTCCGGCAGATCCCAGTCGATGTATTCGCGGTGTACATCGGTGACGGCCCGCAGCGCCGATGCCGCACTGTCGACCTCGGCGTAGCGGCGCTCCCAGTCGCTGCCGGGCTTGGCCCACGTCAAGAAGGACCATGACGGCCCGGCGTCCTTATGGAGATAGGGCCCCCACCAGGCCTCGCCCTGATCGGTGATGAACGAGAAGGCACTGTGTGCCGCGCCGGCGGTGCCCCGGTGCGCGAAGACGTCGGGCCCGTGGCCCAGACCGGCCACCGTCAGCATCAACAGCCGCCGCTGCGGGCGGTCGTACACCGTGCGGGAGGCATCCACCGGGAACAACGATGACAGCCCGCTACGTCCGGTCGCCACCAAGGTCAGATCATGCTCGGCGGCTATTCCGTCAAGGCGTTCCGGGTGCACCTGCTCCACGACGAATCGACCGCCACGCTCCTGGAATTGGGTGAGGCGGTCATCGGCCTTCAGCCGCGTGTCGACGGCAACACTGCGTGTACCGCCATCGAAGTCGGCGTCGAAGGCGATCACCTCCGGCCGGCCGGGCTCGGTGCCGTCGACAAGGCGCACGCTGAGCCCGCTGGCGGTGGGACCCGGCTCCAGGTAGCTGGTCAGTCCCAGGCTGGCCTCGGCGCGCTGTGCCTGGCCGAAGATGAGCGCGGTGCCGGTCGCGGGCACGTCTTCTCGCAGGCTCCGCTGGTTGCGGTCGCTATAGACGGTGACGTCAAAACCCTTGTCCAGCAGACCCAGTGCTGCGGTCGCGCCGGTTTGGCCCGCTCCGATGATAGCGGCCTTGCGTCCATGTTTCGTCGTCATGACGCCACTATCGGCGTGTGAACTTATGCGCGAAAGGCACCCGCTCACGGTGATTGCAAGGTCCATAATTCCGGTGTGCAAAATCCGCCCTATGTGGAGACGGGATACCAGTACGACCTGGTGACCAATGCTCTGCGTGACACCGGTCAGCTTGGACGGCTCAAGACCGGTATCGGGCTGTTGTGCTTCGTGATCGTGTTTCTGCAGGGAGTGACCCAGTTCTATCCGCTCGGCCCGCACGGCATCTGGCCGCGCGTCGTCCACGGCATCACCGCTGCATCGGCGGTGGTCGCCGGCCTGTGTTGGCTGAGCTTCTCGTGGCCGGGCCGCCGGGCGATGGCCGCGTTCGTGGTGTGGGCGGATGTCGCCCTGGCTGTCGGGGCCGCGCTGCTCTCCGACCCCACCGCCAGAATTTGCGCGATCGTGTATTTGGGTCCGGTCGGCCTACTCCCCACCTTCTTCCTCAGTAGGCGGGCACTGGTGGCGCACTGCGCGTTCGCCACGTCGCTGCTGGGGGCGGTGCTGGCGGTGAATGTGCTGTCCGGTGGGGCGCGGATGTTTGAACAGTTCTTTTACGCGGCTCCGGTGATCTCGGCGATCGTGTTGGTGCCCGCCGTCATCCAATTGGTTCTGGAGGGAGGCCGCGACTCGATTCTGTCCGCGGCATTGGCTGCCGACAGGGACCCGCTTACCGGTCTGTTGAACCGGCGGGGTGTGACCTCCGCAATGGACCTGCTGCATCGGGGCCGCCTGGACGCCATCGACATCGTCGTGGTGCTGATGGATGTGGACGGGCTCAAAGAACTCAACGACACCCACGGCCACGGCGCCGGCGATATGACTCTCAAGGCGGTGGCAGACATGCTCAAGGCCCGGACTCGGGTCGGTGAGATCGCGGCGCGTTTCGGCGGCGATGAGTTTCTGGTGGTCGCGTTTCCGGGCCGCGGGGAGGACATCGAATCGACCATTCGGCGCGTGAGTGCACCGCGAGCCGGTATCGACTACTGGACCGTCAGTGTGGGAGCCGCATGGCAGTCACGGACCGGAAACAAGGTCGACCTGGAATCGCTTGTGCAGCAAGCCGACCATGCGCTGTACGAGGCCAAGAAGACCCGCGGAATGCTGGACCCGCAGCGCTGAGGGTGCGAGTCAGCCGACGGGTGCGGCATAGGTCTGCCGACCGGCCAGGTAGGTGGCGCGCACCGAGATATCGCGCAGTGCCTGCGGGTCTACCGCGTGCGGGTCGGCGGATAACACCACCAGGTCGGCGTACTTGCCCACTTCCAGACTGCCGACCTCGTTGTCGAGATGCAGCTGCCAGGCCGCGTCGATGGTCTGGGCTCTTACGGCCTGCGTGACGCTGATCCGTTGTTCGGGGGCCAGCACACGGCCGGAGCCCTTGGCCGTGCGGGTGACGGCGGTGGCGATGTTGCCCAGCGGGTTCGGCGGGGACACGTTGCCATCGTTGTGAAACGAGATTCTGAGCCCGGCGTCCAGCGCAGATTTTGCCGACATCCAGTGCGCGCCATGGTCTTGACCGAACAGCTCGTCGATGAGTGGGTCGCCCCAGAAGTAGACATGTTCGATGAACAGGCTCGGATGCACACCCAGGCGTGCCGCGCGCTGGAACTGTGCGGGAGTCATCGCGCCCACATGTTCCAGGCGGGAGCGTAGCGAGGCGGGGGACTGGGCCTTCTCATACGCGTCGAGCACCACATCGATCGCGCGGTCACCGTGGACGTGACACGCCAGCTGCCAGCCCTGCTCGATGAAGGCCGTCGCCAGCTCGGTGACCTGGGCCGGCGTGTAGTTCATGCCGCCGTGATGGTGTGGCTCCAGGCCCATGCGGCGCGTAGCCGCGGTGTCCAGGTAGGGGAACGAGGTGAAAATATTTCCCTGCCAGGGTGATCCGTCTGCCCACAGCTTCATGCCGATCTGCGCGAACAGCTGATCGGCGCCGGCCGCCGGCCCGGCGACATGCGTGGGGTCCTTGGCCAGCTCGGGGGCGCCCATCTCATAGGCGCGGATGCGCAGTTTGACACCCGGATCGGCGGCCATCCTGCGGTAGAGGTCGCCCTGCTGCGCGGCGCTGTAGCTGTGCTCGCTGGCGGTGGCGATGCCCACGGCGGCCAGCTGCCCAAACGCCCAGTGCAGATTCTGGAAGGCGTTGGGCTCGGCGACATTCCGTAGATACGGCATTGCCAAGGTGGTCAGCGCGGCGGCCTCGCGAACCTCGCCGGTGAGCTCGCCGTCGGGTCCGTGGACGTATTCGGCGCCGACGGGATTGGGTGTGTCCCTGGTGATTCCGGCGAGCCGGAAGGAAGCTGTGTTGGCGTAGGCGGCGTGTCCGCTGTTGGCGACGATGATCACCGGATGGTCCGGAGCCAGCGCGTCAAGAATTGTGCGCGTAGGTAATTGGAGATCCGGCTGCAGCAGCACGTCGATGCCGTAGAGCAGTACCTGGGTACCCTTCGGGGTACTCCGGACGGTGTCGGCCAGCTTCTGCATGACCTGCTGACCGGTGGGAACGACGAAAGGGCGCACGTCCACGGCGGGCGGACCGAGGGTGGCGGCGATCTGGCTCGGGTGGCTGTGCGCCTCCACGAACGCCGGAAGCAGCGCCAGGCCGTCGAGCTCGATCACATCCGTTTGGGCACCGCGCAGCCTCATCACGTCCTGCCGTGAACCGACCGCGGCGATCTTGCCCTGGGCAACGGCCAGTGCCTCGGTCGTGGTGCCGTGCCCATCGACCGTCACCACCGGGCCACCGACAAAGATCAGGTCGGCACCGGTATCGGGATCGGTGGTGTCGTGGCCGCACCCGGCCAGTGCCGCCAGTCCCGTGGTGGCAGCGGTAGCGGCGGCTCCGCCGACCACGAACTGCCTCCGATTGATCGACATCGGAGTGCGGCTAGAGCACCACTACGGAGCGCAGGACCTCGCCATGGTGCATCTTTTCGAACGCGGCTTCGATGCTTTCGATGCCGATGCGCTCGGAGACGAATCGGTCCAGGGGCAGTCGGCCCTGTTGGTAGAGCGATACCAGGGTGGGGAAGTCGCGCTCGGGCAGGCAGTCGCCATACCAGGAGGACTTCAACGAGCCGCCGCGTGAGAAGAAGTCGATCAAGGGCATCTCGAGCGTCATATCCGGTGTGGGGACGCCGACCAACACCACCGTGCCGGCCAGATCGCGTGCGTAGAAGGCCTGTTTCCAGGTTTCGGGGCGGCCTACCGCGTCGATCACCACGTCGGCGCCGAATTCGTCGGTCAGTTCCTGGATCGCGGTGACCACGTCGTCGACCTTGCGGGCATTGATGGTGTCGGTGGCCCCGAAGTCCTTGGCCCAGGCCAGCTTGGTGTCATCGGTGTCGATGGCGATGATCTTGCGCGCCCCCGCCAACCGGGCCCCGGCGATCGCCGCATCGCCGACCCCACCACAGCCGATGACCGCGACGGTGTCGTCGCGGCCCACATTGCCGGTGTTCACCGCCGCGCCGAGTCCGGCCATCACGCCGCAGCCCAGCAGGCCCACCACGGCCGGATCCGCGGTCGGATCGACCTTGGTGCATTGCCCGGCATGTACCAGCGTCTTCTCGATGAATGCGCCGATGCCCAGGGCGGGGGTCAGCTCGGTGCCGTCGGTGAGTGTCATCTTCTGAGCGGCGTTGAAGGTGTCGAAGCAGTACTGCGGCCGCCCGCGCTTGCAGGCCCGGCACACCCCACACACCGCGCGCCAGTTCAGGATCACGAAATCGCCCGGCTCGACGGTGGTTACGCCTTCGCCGACGGTCTCCACAATCCCCGCCGCCTCATGGCCGAGCAGGAACGGGAACTCGTCGTTGATCCCGCCCTCGCGGTAGGTCAGATCGGTGTGGCATACCCCGCAGGCCTGCACCTTCACCACGACCTCACCGGGGCCCGGATCAGGGATCACGATGTCCACCAGCTCCACAGGAGCTTTTACCGACCGAGCGATCACACCGCGCACAGTTTGAGACATGCGCATGACGCTACAGTCCCAGGCATGGGTGCTCTCGACCTTGTCGCCGACTGGCCGGTATCCACAGTCGCTGCCGCGGTGGTGGCGCCGGAGGGCATCAGAGCCCAAATCGGGCCTGTGACCCAACAATTCGCCCTGGCGTCGGTGACCAAACCGCTGGTGGCCCGGGCCGCACAGGTGGCCCTCGAAGAGGGTGCCGTCGACCTCACGACCCCGGCCGGGCCGTCCGGTTCCACCGTCGAGCACCTGCTGGCGCACGCGTCGGGCCTGTCACTGCTTTCCGGCGCCGTGATGGCCAAACCCGGAACGCGGCGGATCTACTCCAACTACGGCTTTGCCGTTCTCGCGCATGCGGTCGAGGCCGGTGCCACCATCGAGTTCGATGCGTATCTGCGCGAGGCGGTGCTCGAACCGCTCGGTATGAGCAGCACCACGCTGCCCGGCGGGGCCGATACCGCCGGATACGGCGCGTCGTCGACCGTCGCCGACCTGGCGGCCTTCGTGGGTGATCTGCTGCGGCCACATCTGGTCAGCGCCGAAACGCATCAGCGTGCGACACATGTCGTCTTTCCGGGGCTGGACGGGGTGCTGCCGGGTTACGGGGTGCAGCGGCCCAACGACTGGGGCCTGGGTTTTGAGATCAAGGGAAGCAAGCTCCCACATTGGACGGGCGCCGAGAACTCCCCGGCCACCTACGGCCACTTCGGTCAGGCCGGCACGTTTATCTGGGTGGATCCGGCCGTCGACCTCGGACTCGTGGTGCTGACGGATCGGCCCTTCGATGGCTGGGCCAACCAGGTGTGGCCGCAGCTGTCGGATGCGGTGCTGGCCGAATTCGGCTGAGAATCAGATCTCAAACTCTCAGGAAGCCGTTACCTCAAATTCGTCCGTGGGACTGGCGCAACACGCGCACCACAGGGCACAATGGTGTCACAAGGCACATTGATGTAATTCGGTAACACGCTCCAGAAGCTTCGCGAGTCGTTGGGGAAGACGTCCTCGTCGAAGACAAAGGAGCACTACGAATGCACGCGTCGCCTCAGTTCGCCGACTCGACAACCGGCGTGGTGTATATCCATGCCTCACCGGCCGCGGTATGCCCGCATGTCGAGTGGGCGCTTACGTCAACGCTGACGTCGACTCCTTCGGCCCGCGGCCTGGAGACGCTCAAGCTGCGCTGGCAGGCTCAACCGGCCATGGCGGGGCAGTTGCGTGCCGTCACCAACTGGGTTGGCCCGGTCGGTACCGGTGCACGCCTGGCCAACGCGCTGCGCTCGTGGCCGGTGTTGCGCTTCGAGGTCACCGAGGACCCCAGCGAGGGCGTGGACGGTCAGCGGTTCAGCCACGTGCCGCAGCTCGGCATGTGGAGCGGAGCAACCAGCGCCAACGGCGACATCATGGTCAGCGAGATGCGGTTACGTGGGCTGATGGAGTCCGACCCCGGCAGCATCACCTCGGAGCTCGACAACATGCTGGGTACCGCATGGGATGACGCGCTGGAGCCGTACCGCAGTGGCGGCGACGGCGCCGAGGTGACCTGGCTGCGCGGAGTCGGTTAAGAGCCTTAGCTCTTGCTGGCGTTACCGACCAAGCGGCTCACCAGGAAAGCGACGTAGGCCAGGCCGCCGAGGCTGCCCACGATGCGGGTGCGCCGGAATGCCAGGGCCAAGCCGAGCAGGAGCTCGGTGAAACCGTTTTGGTACACCCAGCGGCGTGTGTCCTCCGGGAAGGCGACCTTGGAGATGGACTCGAACGGCTGGGGCGCGACGAAATGCGCCACGCCGGTGGCTGCCAGACCCGCGCCGCCCGCGCGGAATCCGATGCGGATCAGATTCGCGATGAGGACCGAAAGTCGCTCGAAAAGACTCGGGCCGACCTTCGTCGTCACGAGCGTTGCGGTCGGCTGACCGTCGACGAGCAACTTGAGTGCTTTCTTGCGCCGAAGTGCCATTCCCCAGACTCCCTTGTCAATTATGTGAATGAAGCGTCACTCTAACAGTACGGGCCTGGTTAGGAATGGGCTTGCCGGGCGGCGGGTCGGAGTCCGTCCATCAAGAGATTCAGTAGGCGATCGGCCTGGGCTTCCTGCTCGGGCCGGGGGGCCACGGTGAAGATACCGATGAGGGAGGCGGCGATGTCTTCGGCCGTGACATCGGCGCGGAGGTCGCCCGCCGCGTGACCGGCATCGAGGATGGTGGTGACGGCCTTAAGTAGTTCGGCCCGGGTCTCGGCGTGGCCAATGTGGCCGGATTCGATCATCGTGTGCAGTGTGTCGAGCATGCCGTTCTTGGTCGCGATCCAGTCCCCGAACGAGTCCATCCAACGCCGCATTGCCGTGGCCGGAGGTAGCTGCCCGAGCAGCTCGTGGGCGCCCGTGGTCAATCGCACCACCTGGTCCCGGTAGACCGCGTCCACCAGCGACTCGCGGGTAGGGAAGTGCCGGTAGAGCGTGGCGATGCCGACCCCGGCCTGACGGGCGATGGCACGCATCGACGGCTCGGAGTCGGCGGACGCGAACGCTCGGGTCGCCGCCGCGAGCAGTTGGTCGCGGTTCCGGGCCGCGTCCGCCCGCGGCGTGCGCAGCTCAGCCTCGGACAAAGCGGATCACGCTCCGTTTATGTTACGGTCGCTCATGTAAACGGAGCATAGTCCGTTTATCTACGTTTCTTCGATCCCAAGGAGGCGGCGCATATGCGGGCCGTGCAACTCGATTTTTTCGGCGGACCCGAGCTCCTGGCTGTCCGTGAGATTCCTGCTCCGCAGGCCGGTCCGGGACAGATCCGGGTGCGGGTCACCGCGGCCGGCTTGAACCCGATGGACTGGATCATCACCGCCGATGCGGACACCGCCGCCCGCTTCGGCCTGAGTCTTCCGGTCGGGTTTGGGACCGATTACGCGGGCGTGATCGACCAGGTCGGTGACGGGGTGTCCGGCTTCGCGGTGGGCGACCGGGTATTCGGGGGCGCGTTGTCCCGCGCGGTGGCCGACTTCGTGTTGATCAATGTGACCGGGGGGATCGCGGCCGAGGAGGCGCATCACATTCCCGACGGTATCGACGACCGCACCGCCGCAACCCTGGCGATCGCCGGTCGTACCGCGTCGGCGGCCCTGGCCGTGGTGAACCCGGGCCCGGGTGACACGGTGTTGATCGGCGGGGCCGGCGGCGGGGTTGGCGTCTTCGCCGTCCAGTTGGCCCGAATCGCCGGAGCGCGCGTGATTGGCACGGGATCGGCGACATCGGCCGATTTCCTGCGCGGCCTGGGGGCCGAGCCGGTCGCCTACGGTGACGGCCTGGCCAATCGGGTCCGAATACTCGCTCCCGGCGGCATCACCGCGGCCATCGACCTGCATGGAACGGAAACTGTTTATGCCGCAAGGGAACTCGGAGTACCGGAGAGCCGGATTTGCACCATCGCCACACAGGTGGAAGGCATTTCGGCAGCCAACGGCGCGAACGCCGCCGAGGGCGCGCTGGAGGAACTCGCCCGGCTGATCGCCGCAGGCCAACTTCGGGTGCCAATCGCCGCGAGCTTCCCGTTGGCGCAGATCCGCCGCGCGGTTGAACTGCAGGCCGGTCGGCACGTGCACGGCAAGATCGTCATCGACCTCTAGTTGTGTGGCCTAGGCGTCCGCCTGCCGGGCGGTGACGTCGATGCCGAACGTCTCCACCAGGAAGCTCACGATCGCCGGCGTGACCCGTCGCGGCCAAAACCGCAGGGTGGCCAGGGTTCCGGCCGAAACAACTTGCGCACCAACGATATCGACGGCCAGGCTATGCGCGTCCGACGCCGGATGTAGCGGGTCGGCGGTCAGCGAGAGGATCATCGTGGGCACGTTCACCGACCGGCGTACCGCCCGCGGCGGGGCCATCCGGCCCACCAGCATCCCCCGCATGAACGCCGCTGATCGCGCCGGGGGAGCGGTCAGGAAGGCGCGGATCAGGCCCAGGGTGGGTTGTTCGGTCTCCGGGAACGAGCGGGCCACCGCACCGGCCAGCCACACGAGCGGACGGCCCAGAGTGAACAGCGTGAGCCCGGCCGACCACAGATATCCGGCGGCACCGATGCCGTGCTCCAGGAAGGGCCCCTCCAACAGCAGGCCCGCCACCCGCTCGGGCGCCAGCGCCGCGGCCTCGATGGAAATATTCGCGCCGACGGAGGTGCCGCCGAGCACCGCGCGTTCGATGCCCAGGGCATCCAGGGCGCCGATGAGCTGACGGCCCAACGCCTGCGAGTTATACCGGTCGGGCTCCAACGGGCGCTCGTCGGCGGTGGTACCCAGCAGGTCCAGGCAGATCACCCGGAAGCCGCGTGCCGCCAATTCCTGGGCCCACGCGTGCTCCAGGTAGTGCGAGGTGAGAAAGGCGTGAGACAGCACCACGACGCGGTCCCCGGAACCGAACTGGCGATATGCCAGCCGGTGTCCGTCGACGGAGATGGACGTGCGCCGGTGCTCCGACATGCAGGGTCTACAGCGGGATGTTCTTGTGACGGCCGCGGCGCGAGGGCGCCTCGGCCAGCGCGCGGGTCAGTACCGCGCGGGTCTGCGACGGCTCGATCTCCTCGTCGACCACGCCGATCTCGATGGCGCGATCCACGCCACCGGCGATCCGCTCGTGCTCGAGCGCCAGCTCCTCGTGCAGCGCCTCGCGCTCCTCGGGTGCGGCGGCGGCGAGTTGCTTCTTGTGCAGAATGCCGACGGCGGCCTTGGCGCCCATCACGGCGACCTCGGCGTCCGGCCAGGCGAACACCTTGGTGGCGCCCAGCGAGCGGGAGTTCATGGCGATGTAGGCGCCGCCGTAGATCTTGCGGGTCACCAGCGTGACGCGCGGAACGGTGGCCTCACCGAACGCGTGCAGCAGCTTGGCGCCGCGGCGCACCACGCCGCCCCACTCCTGGCCCACACCGGGCAGGTAACCCGGCACGTCCACGAGCACGATCAGCGGGATGCCGAAGGCGTTGCACAGGCGCACGAAACGTGCTGCCTTCTCGGCGCTTTCGGAGTTCAGGCAGCCGCCCAGACGCAGCGGATTGTTGGCCAGCACGCCGACGGTACGTCCGGCCAGCCGGCCCAGGCCGATGACCATCGAGGGGGCCCACTTGCCCTGGAACTCTTCGAACGGGTCGTCCCCGTCGAGCAGCGCGTTGACGATCGGGTGCACGTCGTAGGCGCGCTTGGCCGACTCGGGGAGCAGGGCGCGCAGATCGGTGTGGTCGGCCTCGGCGCGGCCCCGGTCGAAAACGCCTTGCTGGCAGAAGAAGCCGACCAGCTTGCGGCCGCGGGCGTAGGCGTCCAGTTCATCGTCGGCGACGATGTGGCACACACCCGACTTCTTGTGGTGGGCATCGGGGCCACCCAGGGTCGCCATGTCGACGTCCTCACCGGTGACGCTGCGGACCACGTCGGGCCCGGTGACGAACACGCGGCTCTCCGGCGCCATGATGATGACGTCGGTCAGGGCCGGGCCGTATGCCGCGCCGCCGGCGGCGAAGCCCACGACCACCGAGATCTGGGGGATGTAGCCCGAGGCCCGGATCATGGCCTCGAAGACCAGCCCGACGGCGTGCAGAGCCTTCACACCCTCGGCCAACCGCGCACCGCCGGAGTGCCAGATACCCACGATGGGGCTCTGCTCCTCGATGGCGGTGTCGTAGGCGTTGACGATGTGGCGGCAACCCTCGACACCCATGGCGCCGCCCATGACGGTGCCGTCGGTGCAGAAGGCGATGGTCCTGACTCCGTTGACCGTGCCCGCGGCGGCCAGCACACCCGAGCGGTCACGCTCATGCAGCAACTCGACGCTGCCGTCATCGAAGAAGGTGTTAAGCCGTAGCAGGGGGTCACGCGGATCGAGTGATTCGTCGATGGCCTCGGGAGCCAGGATCGTCATCTTCAGCCTCTCTGGTTCTTAATACTTGCCAAAGGCAAGCGCGACGTTGTGCCCGCCGAATCCAAACGAGTTGTTGATCGCATACTTAAAATCCCCGTGACGAGGCTCGCCCGCAACGACATCCAGGTCGATTTCGGGATCAAGGTTGTCAAGATTGAGCGTCGGGGGGATAACACCGTCACGCAGAGCCAGCACAGTAAGCACGGACTCCAACGCGCCGACGGCGCCGATCGAGTGGCCGAGCGCCGACTTTGGCGCGTAGACCGCGGCGTGCTGTACGCCGGCGACGTGAATGGCGTTGGCCTCGGCGACATCGCCGATCGGGGTGGCCGTGCCGTGAGCGTTGATGTGGTCAATGTCCTTGGGGGACAAGCCTGCTGTCTGAATTGCGCGGGTCATGGCCGCGCCGGCGCGAATGCCGTCGGGGCCGGGAGCCACCATGTGGTACGCGTCGGAGGTGATACCGGCACCCATCACGCGGCCGATGATCTGTGCGCCGCGAGCCTTGGCGTGCTCCTCGGTCTCGATGACCATGAGAGCACCGGCCTCGCCGAACACGAATCCGTCGCGGTCCTTGTCGAACGGGCGAGAAGCCTTCTCCGGCTCGTCATTCCGCGTCGACATGGCGCGCATCATGGAGAACGCGGCGATGGGCAGGGCTTCGATCATGCCCTCGACACCACCGCAGACGATCATGTCTGCATCGCCCATCACGATCTGGCGCCACGCGTGCGCGATGGCCTCGGAGCCGGAGGAACACGCCGACACCGGCGTGATGACACCCGCGCGGGCGCCGATCTCCAGGCCCACCACCGCGGCGGCACCGTTGGGCATGCACATCTGCACGGCGAGGGGCGAAACCTTGCGAATGCCATGCTCGTTCATGGTGTCGTAGGTTTCGACGATGCGCTCGCCGCCGCCGAGCCCGGTACCGATGACGACACCAAGGCGGTCCTTGTCGATGTCATCGGGCGAGCCGGCGTTCTGCCACACCTGACGGCCTACGTGCAGCGCCATCCGCTGCACGTAGGCCATCCGGCGAAGTTCCAACCGGGTCATGTGGTTATCGATGGGCTCCTTGAGGTGCCCACCGATCCACACCGGCAGTCCGAACTTCTCGACGAATTCGTCCTCGAGAACCTCGATACCGCTCTCCCCGGCGATCAGTCCCTTCCACGTGCCCTCGATGTCAGGCGCGATAGATGTCGTTGCGGCGAGAGCCGTCACAACGACGTTGGGGAAGCCACCGTTGGCAGTGGAAGGGAGTGTCACTTGTCGGAGCCCTCCAGCTGCGCGCGGATGTTGGCCGCGGCCTCGGGGTTCTCCTGCTCGAGCTTCTCGATGTAGTTCACGACGTCACCGACGGTGCGCAGTCCGGCCAGGTCCTCATCGGGGATCTTCACGCCGTACTTGTCCTCGGTCTGGACGGCGATCTCAACCATCGACAGCGAGTCGATGTCCAGATCGTCAACGAACGACTTCTCGAGGGTGACCTCGGAAGGCTCGATACCGGTGACCTCTTCGATGATCTCGGCGAGACCGGCGACGATGCGATCTTTTTCTTCTGCGGTGGCCACTCGGTGGCTCCCTTCGGTGTTATGGACTGCGGATGCAGCCCTGGGGTGAACTCTGTTATCTGGAACTGGACGAGAGGGCGGCTTTGCCCGCCCATCCGGGGTACTGCTAGTTGGCCGCTTAGAGCTCGGCCAGTGCTTCTAGATCTTCGGGGGTCTTGAGAGCGTGGTTGGGAACCCCGCGCATCTCGCGCTTGGCGATGCCGGACAGCGCCCCCGAGGGCGGCAGCTCCACCACGGCGGTCGCTGCCGGGGTGTCGTTGGCTGTCTTGAAGTACTCGGTGCACAGATCCCAGCGCACCGGCGAGGTCATCTGGTTGACCAGCTTGGCCATGGCGTCGGCACCGGAGGTGACGGGGGAGCCGTCGAGGTTCGACAGCAGCGTGACGGTCGGCTCGGACGGCGTGATGGCGGCGGCCGCGGCGGCGTAGGCCTCCTGCGCGGGGGCCATGAAGTGGGTGTGGAAGGCACCGGCGGTGGCGAGCTGGCGTACGCGGGCCTTGGCCGGCGGATCCTCGGCCAGCTTCTCCAGCGCCGTGATGCGGCCGGCGGCGACGATCTGTCCGACGGCGTTGCGGTTGGCGGGAACCAGTTCGAGGGCTTCGAGGCGCTCCAGCACCTCTGCCTCGTCGCCGCCCAGCACAGCAGACATACCGGTGGGGTCCAGCGCGCAGGCCTTGGCCATCTCGGCGCCGCGGGTGGCGGCCAGGGTGATGGCCTCATCGGCGGAGATGACCCCGGCGATGGCATAGGCGGCGATCTCGCCCACGGAGTGGCCGGCGACGATGACTTCGCCGCTGGCGATTTTCCCGTTGAGGTGACCGCGCTTGTTCAGCTCGTCATAGGCCAGCAGCGTCAGTGCGACGACCAGCGGCTGGGTGATGGAGGTGTCGGTGATCTCCTCGGCGGTGGCGGTGGTTCCCAGGCGCACCAGATCGAGTCCGCTGGCTTTCGACCACTGCTCGACCTGATCCGTGGCACCGGGCAGTTCGAGCCACGGGGTCAACATGCCGGGAGTCTGGGATCCCTGTCCGGGAGCGAGCAGTGCAATCACGTGTTTAAGAGAACACTGTGAAGGGCCGTTCGCGCCGTGTAAGAGAAAATGAATCTTGTCTTAAGTATTTGTGGGATGCCTACAAAAAGTCATCCATTGCGACCCGATCTATACCGTCTCGCAATGTGGGACCTCGCAGGTGACCGGCCAGTAGCCCTTCTAAGTCTTGATGACATTAATTGTGACGGGTGTGACTCCTGGTTCAGGAGTGAAGGCGTCGGCATGGTCCTGGGCCAGTCTGCCGACGGTTGCCGCGACGCGCAACACATAGGCATCACGCGGGGACGTTGGGTCCCTTCCGGTGAAATCGGTGATTCGCTTGAGTCGATAACGGACGGTGTTTGGGTGAACAAACAGTGCCCGCGCGCACGCCTCGATGGCGCCGCCGGAATCTAAATAGGCGTCCAGCGTTTCCGTGAGCGCTGGGCCGGCGTCGGCCAGCGGACGCATCACTTCGGTATTGAGCGCCGCGATGGCGGCCTTATCGCCCAGTAGGGCGCGCTCGGGCAGCAGCTCGCGCGATGAGACCGGGCGCGGCGCGCCGCGCCATCCCGAAACCGCGTCCATGCCCGAGAGCGCTTCCACGGCGCTGGTGTGTGATGCGCTCAGTGATCCGGCGGTCGGGCCCACCACGACGGGACCGTCGGAGAAGACCTTCATCAGGTCGGCCAGGAACTTGTCGTGCGCAGTGATCGGACCCGACACGATGGTCAGCAGTCGGGTGCCCTGGATGACGGCCAGCGCTCCGCGTCCGTGGCGCTGCGCCACCTCGTGTACCAATGTGGTTGCGGTGGCGATGATGTCCGGGCGGGGCGTGCCGACGATGACGGTCGCCGGGGCGTTGGTGTCCCAGTTCAGTGCCGCCGCGCGCGACAGCATGTCCGGTCCGGTGTCGCCGCGCACCACCGCGTCGACCACGGTCGCCTCCAGCCGCGAATCCCAGGCGCCACGGGTCTCGGCGGCCTCGGCATAGGCGCTGGCGGCGCCAAAGGCCAGGTCACGGCTGTAGCGCAGGATGCCCTCGGTGAGCGTCACCAGCTGCTCGTCGTTGCGGGCGAGTAGGGGGAGCACCTCTTCGAAGAACTCCATCGCGGTGCGCACCATGTCCACCGAGTGCCGCAGTGCGATGCGTTTGGCCAGATCCTGCGGCACCACCTCGAAGGCTTGCATGGTGAAGCCGACGGTGCCCTCGGGGTCGCGGATCCACTCGACGAAGTTGTTGATCGCCGTCTGGACCACCAGTGCCACGCTGGCGCGCTGCGAGGCCTCCAGGTCGGTGAAGAACGGCAGCCGGTCCTCCATGACGTGCACGGCCTCGGTGGACAGGCGTCCGGAGTACTGCTTGATCCGGTGTAGCAGCGCTTCGGGGACCTCGGCGCGCTCCCGGGGTTTACGTGCGGCACGAAACCCGCGGGGAGCGGTGGCCGGATTGTCGGGCATCCCTAAAAGATACCCGCGATTCCTAGTGGGAAACTGCTAAATTCTGGGCTAGTCGCGCAGTGCGCGTCGAATGCTGTCGAGGGCCATCTCGAGGCTGTCTCGCAAGACGGTGATGTCCATGGTGGCCCGTCCCATCAGCATGCCGCCCTGCAATGTCGCGAGAACCGCCGCGGCGAGCCGTTGCGGATCTTCATGCGGGTCAAGGTGACCGCGATCCTGCATCCGGATCAGCCCGTCCGCAAGCAACGACTGCCACTGTCCGAACGCCGCGGCCAGCGCCGGCTGATACGCCGGATCGTTCTTGAGTTCGGCGGCCATGCTGCCCAACGGGCATCCGAACGGGCCTCCCGGCACGTCGTGGTTGGCCAGGATCGCCTGGGCCCATTGCTCGACACCGTCCATCGAGTCGATCTGGGTGAGCGTGGGTTGTGCCGCCAAGACCAGCTCGGTCTGACGCTCCACGACCGCCTTTACTAATTCGGACCTGTCCTTGAAGTAGTGATACAGCTGCGATTTGCCGGTGCTCGAGGCGGCCAGGATGTCGTCGAGACTGGTTGCCGCGACGCCCTTTTGGTACATCATCTGCGCGGCCGCATCGATGATGGCCGCGCGGGTGCGGCGGCCGTGTGCGGTCGCGGGGAGCTTGGCGGCGCTTGGTGGTGACGACTTACCTACCATCCCGGACAACATTAGTTGCGGCCCTGGCGTGCCTGAACCGCGCTATCGAATAGTGGCCGCTCGGCGCCGGAAAAGCGATGATGATCGCCGAGAGCGCGGCCATCACCGGGTATTGGCTGATCAGCTGGTCAGAGCTCCAATACGTGAGCAGCGTCAACAGCGAGATGATGGCCGCCGGCTGAGGAAGCAGTCCCAACACCAGGACCGCTCCGAGCGCTACCTCCAGCACCGGTACCGCGACGCCGAAAAGGCCCGGCCATGCGCGCAGCACATTGTCCGAGAAGACGGTGAAGTACTGCGGCACACGCGTATTGGTCTGCGCGCTGTGGGCGATGAGCAGAATGTCCGCGCGTCCGAAATGCGCGCTGTACTTGAAGATTCCCTCGTGCAACCACAGCACGCCCAGCATCACCCGTGCCGCGCCAAGGGTGATCGGCGCGGCACGAGCGATCCATCCTGCGTGAGTTCTCACATCAACGCTGCCGCGCCGAAGGCCTCCTTGGCCTTGTCGCAATTGATCATGACCGTGTCGTACATCGACGCGTCCGTGTCGCTGAGCGTGAATGTCTGATCGGCTTTGTCCGAGGCAACCATGCCGAGCTCCTTGCCCGTGCTCACGGCGTTCTGGTCGGCGCCCTTCGTCAGGTAGATATGCAGGTCCGGGCCCTTGTCAGAAGAAAACCCGGTCAACGTGAGCTGCCCGTTGGCAAGGGTGGCGGTGCCGGCGACGTGCTTGCCGTCGATGCCGTTGAACGAGCCGGTACGCGTCTTGCCGGCCATGGCCTGGGACGTCGTGGCCGGCTGCGGAGATTGGGTGCTGGGCGAGGAGTCAGAGGCGGGCGCGTGACAGGCGGCAACGGTCAAGCCGATGCCCAGAAGTGCTGTGCCAGTAAGAACGGTGAACCGCATGGTGGATTCCTTCCGGGAGATGTGAGCGAGCGCCCTCGACTGTACCGATTAGTACAATTGATGTCGACAAAAAGAGCGAGCATGCTCAAATGTGCGGAAATCGGCTCGAAATCCGCACATTTGAGCATGCTCGCGGGGGGGGCTAGGCGCTGCCGGTGTCTTTATAGGAGACGTCGGCGGCCGACACATCATCGATCTTGTACTGGGCGGCCGCCGTGACGGCGACCTGGCGGTCGACCGAACCCTCGTCGGCCAATGCCTCGAGCACCGCGACGACGACCGACTCGGCGTCGGTGTTGAAGAACCGGCGTGCGGCGGGACGGGTGTCGGAGATGCCGAACCCGTCGGCGCCGAGCGTGCGGTACATCCCGGGCACCCACGGCCTGATCTGCTCGGGCACCGCGTGCATCCAGTCCGAGACCGCCACCTTGGGGCCCTGGGCGCCCTCCAGCGCCTTTGTCACGTACGGCACTCCCTTGGGGCGGTCCGGGTGACGCAGCGCTTGGTGATCGATCGCCAGGCCGTCCCGGTTGAGCTCACCCCAGGAGGTCACCGACCACACGTCGGCCGCTACATCCCACTGCTCGGCCAACAAGTCCGCGGCCCGCAGCGCGTCGGGCACCGACACCCCGGAGGCCAGGATGTTGGCCCGGTGCGTGCGCGCTTCGGGTGCCGCGCGGAACTTATAGATGCCGCGCAGAATGCCCTCGGTATCGACGTTCTCCGGCTCGGCCGGCTGCACGTACGGCTCGTTGTACAGCGTGATGTAGAAGTACACGTTCTCGCTGTTCTCGCCGTACATCCGCTGCAGGCCATGCTCGACGATGTGCGCGATCTCGTACGCGAACGCCGGATCGTAAGCCACCACAGCGGGATTGGTGCTCGCCAGTAGCAGCGAGTGGCCGTCGGCGTGCTGCAGGCCCTCGCCGGTCAGGGTGGTGCGGCCCGCCGTCGCGCCCAGCACGAAGCCGCGGGCCATCTGGTCGGCGGCGGCCCACAGGCCGTCGCCGGTGCGCTGGAAGCCGAACATCGAATAGAAGATGTACAGCGGGATCATCGGCTCGTCGTGGGTCGAGTACGCCGTGCCCACCGCGGTGAACGAGGCGGTGGATCCGGCCTCGTTGATGCCCTCGTGCAGGATCTGTCCCTGCGCGCTTTCCTTGTACGCCAACATCAATTCGGCATCCACCGAGGTGTACAGCTGGCCGTTGCGGTTGTAGATCTTCAGCGACGGGAACCACGAGTCCATGCCGAAGGTGCGGGCCTCGTCGGGGATGATCGGAACGATGCGGTTACCGATGTTCTTGTCGCGCAACAGTTCTTTGAAGGTGCGGACCAGCGCCATGGTGGTGGCGACTTCTTGCTTGCCCGAGCCCTTCTTGATCGAGGCATAGGTCTCCGAACCCGGCAGCGTGAGCGGGCGCGACGTGGTGCGACGCGACGGCACAAAGCCACCCAGGGCGCGGCGCCGGTCCAGCATGTAGCGGATTTCCGGAGCCTCGGGGCCGGGGTGGTAATACGGCGGCAGATAGGGGTTCTCTTCGAGCTGGGCGTCCGAGATCGGGATGCGCTGCTTGTCGCGGAAGTCCTTCAGGTCATCCAGCGTCAGCTTCTTCATCTGGTGAGTGGCGTTGCGGCCCTCGAAGTGCTTGCCCAGCGTGTAGCCCTTGATGGTCTTGGCCAGGATGACCGTCGGCTGGCCCTTGTGCTCGGTGGCCGCGCGGTAGGCGGCGTATACCTTGCGATAGTCGTGGCCGCCGCGCTTGAGGTTCCAAACCTGGGCGTCGGTAAGGTCTTTCACCAGTTCCTTGGTGCGCGGATCGCGCCCGAAGAAGTGCTCGCGGACGTAGGCACCGTCATTGGCCTTGTAGGTCTGGTAGTCGCCGTCGGCGGTGGTGTTCATCAAGTTCACCAGTGCGCCGTCGCGGTCGGCGTGCAGCAGGGCATCCCATTCGCGGCCCCACACCACCTTGATGACATTCCAGCCGGCGCCGCGGAAGAAGGACTCCAGCTCCTGGATGATCTTGCCGTTGCCGCGCACCGGGCCGTCGAGGCGCTGCAAGTTGCAGTTGACGACGAACGTCAGGTTGTCCAGGCCCTCGGTCGCGGCGATGTGTGCCAGGCCGCGCGATTCGGGCTCGTCCATTTCGCCGTCGCCGAGGAAGGCCCACACCCGCTGATCGGAGGTGTCCTTGATGCCGCGGTCACGAAGGTAGTGGTTGAACCGCGCCTGCATGATCGCGTTCATCGGTCCCAGCCCCATGGAAACCGTTGGGAACTGCCAGAAATCGGGCATCAGGCGCGGATGCGGGTAGGAGGGTAGGCCGCCGCCGGGGTGGCTCTTCTCCTGGCGGAATCCGTCCAGCTGATCGGTGGTGAGCCGGCCCTCCAGGAAGGCACGGGCGTAGATGCCGGGGGAGGCGTGGCCCTGGATGAATATCTGGTCGCCGCCGCCCGGGTGGGCATTTCCCCGGAAGAAGTGGTTGAAACCGACCTCGTAGAGGGCGGCCGAGGAGGCATAGGTCGAGATGTGTCCGCCCACACCCACGCCTGGGCGCTGCGCGCGGTGCACCATGATCGCGGCATTCCAGCGGATCCACGCGCGAAAACGGCGCTCGGTGTCCTCATCGCCGGGGAACCACGGCTCGTTCTCGGTGGGGATGGTGTTGACGTAGTCGGTGGACGTCAGCGCGGGGATGGCCACGCGGCCCGCGTTCGCCCGCTCCAGCAGCCGCAGCATCAGGTACCGGGCCCGGGCCGGCCCCGAGCGGGCCAGCAGGCCGTCAAACGACTCCAGCCATTCGCCCGTCTCATCCGGATCGATGTCCGGCAAGTATGACGCGACACCTTCGCGGATCACCCGGACACGTTCTGGATTCTCGGATGGACTTGGCACACTTGAATTTCCGGCCAGATCCTGGCGAGCGAACTCCGTGGTCAACTTTTCTGCTCCTTAGGGGTGGGGGTGCAGATCTCAGTCACAATCAGATCGGTATCCCCATCGTGCCCCAAGTCACTTGCTACTAGCGAGTCTGGTCTCTCAACATGCGGCCTACCGGCCTACGGGGCGCGCAGCGGGTACCGTCGTTACATGCGTATGGCGGCGCTGTTGATCGCGCTGGCGGCCATCTGTGCCGCGGTCGTGGCGGGCTGCACGGTGGCCACGGGAGGGCAGGCGTCGGCGCCCAGTGAGTCGGTGTCGGAGTACCGCACATTCGTCTCACAGTCCGTCGAAGCGTCGCGGTCCGAGGAGTCCAAGCGTCAGGAGACATCGCGTGCGCAGGCTCAGGCCGATGCGTGCGAGACGTTCGCGATGACCTCGGACGCGGCTGTTTCAGCAGGTAATGACCTGATTTCCGTCATGAATGACGAAGGTGGCTACGGATCGAGTGCCGAAGCCAAGGTGGGGCCGGTGATCAATGCGCTCAACACCAGCGCCGGCCAAATTGACTCCGTCAAGGCGAAGGCCCAGACGGACGAGTTGCGCGATGCACTCACGCAGTACGTCGAGCAGTCCCGAAAACTGGCCGGTGCGTTCGACAATCGGTTGAGCAGTAGCACTCTCAACGCGGTGGTGCGCACGTTCAACGACGCGCGGGAGCGTGCCGGGAAGATCTGTGAACCGCTTCTACAAACAAAAGGCCGATAGTGCCTGACGAGGATTGCCATCGGCATGCGACGATGTGAGCATTCATCCCATGTGCGCAAGCACGCACCTGTGAATAAGGAGGGGCCGAACGGTGGTCGCGGCGGCTGACGCCTCGAACTATGCCCGCAAGTTGGGCATCCAGCGTGATCAGCTTGTGCAGGAGCTGGGCTGGGATGAGGACACGGATGACGACATCCGGGCTGACATCGAGGACGCATGCGGTTCGGAGCTCCTCGACGAGGACTCCGACGATGTGGTCGATGTGGTCCTGTTGTGGTGGCGCGATGACGACGGCGACCTGGTCGACGCGTTGATGGACGCCATCACTCCCTTGGCTGAGGACGGCGTGATTTGGGTGTTGACACCCAAGACCGGCAAGTCCGGCCATGTGCAGCCCTCGGAGATCGCCGAGTCGGCGCCGACGGCGGGTCTGGTGCAGACATCGTCTCTCAACCTGGGGGATTGGAGCGCGACGCGGCTGGTGCAGCCCAAATCATCCCGGGGCGGGCGGCGATGAGCGCTCGCGCGAAGAGCAGAAGGTCTCGCTAATGCTGCCTGTTGGCACCGTCGCCCCCGACTTCACCCTGCGCAACCAAAACAACCAGCCCGTCAGCCTTAGCGATTTCCGGGGCAAGAAGGCCGTGCTGCTGGTGTTCTTCCCGCTGGCCTTCACCGGCGTGTGCCAGGGCGAGCTGGACCATGTGCGCGACCACATCGGCGACTTCGAGAACGACGAGGTGCAGATCATCGCGCTGTCGGTGAGCGCCGGGCCGATCCACAAGATCTGGTCCAGCTACAGCGGCTTCACCTTCCCGATCCTGTCCGATTTCTGGCCCCACGGCGCCGTCGCCGAGGCGTACGGGGTGCTCAACGAGAAGGCCGGGTATCCGAACCGCGGCACCTTCGTGGTGGATGCCGACGGAATCATCCGATTCGCCGAAATGCTGGACCCCGGGCAAGCCCGTGACCAGGCGGGTTGGGTACAGGCGCTGGCCGCGCTACATTCGTGAGCTGATTCCCACGTTGGTCACGACGTGGACCGGGCGTGTAGCTCAGTGGTAGAGCTCTGGTTTTACACACCAGCGGTCGGGGGTTCGAAACCCTCCGCGCCCACCAAGGTGCCTGGCTTTTGACGAGCTGACGGCGCACCACATCGACCCTCTGACCGCAGGCAGTTAGCCCAATCACAACTCGTGGTGTCGATTGGCTGCGATTCGATGTATCGGCGAAAGTTAAGGGCATGGGAGTCGAAGTCAAGGTCGAGTTGCGCTGGGCCGATATGGATGCCTATCGGCATGTGAACAACGTGGCCATGTTTCGGCTGATCGAGGAGGCACGCATCCGGTTTCTTGCCGACAAGCTCATGGGCGTGGAATCCGGTCGGATAACCATGTTCGTCGCGCATCAGGAAATCGACTATGTGCAGCCCTTGCTGTACTCGCACGAACCGGCGCGGGTGATCATGCGCGCCACGCGGATCGGCACGGCGGGGTTCGGTATCGGCTACGAGATTATCGGCGCCGACGGAGCCGTTGCGGCGATCGCGGAGACCTCGATGGTGGTCGTCGACGATGATGGTCGCCCCGCCCAGATTCCAGAGCACCTGCGTGCCGTGCTGGATGGTTTGCAGGGAGAGCCAGTTCCCTTCCGCCGCCGCCGCGCCGAGGCGGCGGTAACCCCGTAGCTGCGCGAGCCCTGCCCTTACCTCGCGTGTCGGTTGCTGAAGGGCCACCAAGATCATGACCCATA
Source organism: Mycobacteroides abscessus ATCC 19977 (assembly GCF_000069185.1). NCBI lineage: Bacteria > Bacillati > Actinomycetota > Actinomycetes > Mycobacteriales > Mycobacteriaceae > Mycobacteroides > Mycobacteroides abscessus. Next base: position 1,886,432 of record NC_010397.1, read on the forward strand.
GCATCGAGGTGTGATGCATTCCGGGGCGGATATCCCGTCGCTATACGAATGGTTGTCGCCAGCTCTCGGTCCGGTTTCTCCCGCGGCGGTGGCGCCTTGTACGGGGCCGCGGCACTGGTGGGGTGGCCAGCTCGACGTTGAAGGACTTGCGCTGGGCAGCGTGCAGGCCGCGCTGACGGCTGCGAACATTGCCTGTACCGGTGAACGTCTTAGCACCGATAGTCGGGCCGTGGCTGCTGCGTTCGCATCCCTGGACCATCTGCGTGTTGACGGGCGCCAGCCGGTCGGGTTCGCCGAGTTGTCCGGTTTCTTTCGCGCCGCTGATGGCTGGGTTCGACTGCATGCCAACTACCCACACCATGCCCGTGTCCTCGTGGAGACATTTGGGGTGGACTCCAAAGATGCTTTGGCAGAGCAGATTCTGCGGCTGGGTGCCGACCTGATCGCGGAGCGTATCACCGCCTCCGGTGGGCTCGCTGTGGCTCTCCGGTCGCCCAATCAGTGGAGAGGCGGCGGCGCTGGGAAGTTCGTCGACACTCAGCCGTGGATTCGGTTCGAGCTCGGTGAGACCCTCGGTGCGCCGCTGGCGCCCGGCCGAAGGCTTTCGGGAGTACGGGTTTTGGACCTCACCCGGGTGATCGCCGGACCGGTCGCGACACGATTCCTGGCACTCCTGGGCGCTGACGTGTTACGCGTAGATCCGCCCTCGAATCCCGAGCTGGTTGACCAGTATCTCGATACGGGTTTCGGTAAGCGCAGCGCTATTTCTGACTTCGCCGATGCCGCGCAGCGCGATCGTATCGAGGCACTGCTGGCCGAGGCCGACGTCGTTATATCCGGGTACCGGCCCGCAGCGTTGACGCGATACGGGTTGGACTCTGCGGCGCTGCGTGAGCGCTTTCCTGCGCTGTCGGTCGTCACCCTGGATGCGTGGGGTGATGGTGGCCCCTGGGGCGATCGGCGGGGATTTGATTCGTTGGTGCAGTCAGCGATCGGGGTCGGGGAGCTGTATGGGCAAACGGATAGCACCGGAGCCTGGCGTCCCGGAGCGCTTCCTGTCCAGGCCCTGGATCATGCGACCGGCTACGGCGTGGCGGCGGCCGCGCTTGCGCTGTTGGCCCGTCGATCGCAAATTGGGGCAGGCTCTGCGCATCTGTGTTTGGCGCGAACCGGGCATCTCCTTCTGGATCTCGCGAGGAGAAACGGAGGGCGGCAAGAGTTCACCGTTGCCCGGGAGAGTGTCGAATCGTCCTTTGGGACTTTGTCTTTCGCTCAACCCGTGGCGTTCTCCGGCGGGGTGCGACTGACCTATCGTTTTCCGCCGGGGCCGTACGGGAACGACCCGCTGAGCTGGGCGCCATGAGCCCGATGGTTCCGGTGCAGCGATTGCCGCTGCGCCCCGTGTCGTGCTCAGTCCAGGCAGGCGAGGGCCTTACGCGCTGCCTCTAGCTCGGCTTCGAGCGCGGCGACCTTGGCTGCCTGCTGGGAGCGTGCCTCTTCGATCACCGCATCGATCGGGGTTGAGAGGTCTTCGTGTAGTTCCCTGGCCGCACGGGAGACCGCGGCGGCTGCGACGGCGAGATCACGGACCAGATGGGTACTGCCTTGCTTGAGCTCGGCGTGCCATTCACCGTCCGCGGTCCCGGTGACGGTGAGGGTCAGCTGCAGCGTCTTGGTTCGCTTGCCGGCCGCCCTCTTGGGCTTGTCCGGGGTATCCGAGGCTTCTGCTACTGGGTTGTCCACGGTCATCGTCATGGCGGCTCCTTCGTGAGTTCATGTCTAGTGGGCGGCGACCGGGGATATTAGAACACATGTTCGACGCCCTGGGGTGTCGTTGCGGCCGCCGCGCTAATGGCGTGTCCGGCCCGGCGGGGTCGGGATTTGTGGTCCTCGCCCTCGTAGGTGCGAGGTAGCAGGCAAACGTCTCATCATTGCCCGTCAGCAACTTTGTCGCAGTGTCTGCCATGAGAGCCGGTGGCGCGAGGCCGGGCACCGCTGGCGAAGTTTTCCCAGATGTGGCGCCTAAGGCTGGCTGTATGGCTTGCGGCTGGCTCCGCGTGCGGCGTCCAGCCAGGGCGTTTGCACTGACAATGTTTTCTGAGATCCGTTGCAGTTGCTCGCATCGACTTTCCCGGTCATCTCTGCAAAGTTCGCGATCTTGAATGTGCAAACTGTCACAAAACGATCTCTGTGTTGACAACGGGAGGTCTCGGCCCTAGATTTTCCGACATTGCCATGTGATGTGTTTTCGCAGTAAAACACGATTGATGGCATTGCCTACATGAAGGCAAGTGAACGGGGGTCCGGCCGGTTGGGGCCAGGACGAGACACGGAGGGGTTCGGTTTCATGAAGTTGCCAGATCTGGCACGTCGAAGCTGCATCGCTGTACTCGCTACATCTGCGACCGTTGCGACGGCGATCTTGACCGCAGCCTCGGATGCTGCGGCGGATCCGCAGGGGATGCCGGATCAGTATCAGCAGTTTGTGACCGACGATGGCTGGACGGTCGGCTTGACGCTGACGAATGAAGTCATCGATCACATCGACAACATCGCCGGTGCGAGCAACTCTTGGCAGGCGCGGGTGTCGTATCGGGCCGAGGCGACGATCACGGGTTCTGGATCTGCTGTGATCCAGGATGCGCAGTTGGAGACGGGGTATTTCGTGGGTTGCCGCACCGATTCGTCGTCGGGTGTGGAGCTGGGCGGTGATCTCGGTTTGACGCTGTCTCAGCAGGTGTTCGGTCAGGGATACGCCGGCGGGTATGGCGGTGGTCAAGGTGGTTCCGGTGGCGGTGGTGGCCAGGGCGGCGGTTTCGGTGGCGCCTCTGCCGGTGGCTCGCTCGGCGCCCAGGAGCACATCGGCGGTTACATGCGCGTGCTGCTCAAGCCGGGTGGTTTGGCGCAGCTGCCGATGGACCGGATCAATTTCCGGAATATGCGTGCGGTTTCTCAGGTGCGCAACCAGAATGTCGAGGCCGATGGCTGTGGTGGTCAGGTGAAGATTCAGTCCTTTGCGACGTTCCGGATCCGTACCGAGAACGGCAATGACACCCAGACCATCTACGGCGAGCCTAAGGACCTGTGATGAGCATCCGCACCCGTGGCGCCGCGTTGTTGGCCGCGTTGGCATGTGTTTCGTTAGTCGTAATCGGTTCTATGCCAAAAACTTTGGCGGATCCTGGGCAGCCGCCTCCGCCCAAGCCCCTTCCCAATCCGGTGGCCCAGCCCGATGATCTTCCGCGCATAGCGCCGATCGGTGGGGCGCAGGTCAAGACGAATACCCCGTTGGGTTTGGGGCCGGGAACCGGGAGGCCGCTGGCGGCGGGCCGTGAGCGTTCCAATGCCACCATCTCACCGTCACCTACCGACGGTACGCATCTGCCGACAGCGATCGCCGGTAAGGATGTTGTCCTGCATCTGCCGCAGGAGCGCGATCTGACTCCGGCGCAGTGGGGCGATGGGGGATCGGCCACCTTCACCTCTCGCGACACCGATTACCGCATTTCACCGTTCGCCGGGGGCGGTGTGGACGTGAACATCATTCGGCGCACCATCTTTACGCCGGAGAACTTCACCTTCGGTCTGCGGGTTCCTGAGGGCACTCATGTGCGCCAGGGCGCCAATGTGGTGTTGGTCGAGTCCGATGCCGCACCGGGTCTGCCCGCCACGACTATCGCAACGTTGTCAGTGCCTGTGGCACGCGATGCCAAGGGCAATCCGGTGCAGGTGACTCCGGTGATCCATGGCGATTACGTGTATCAACAGTCCAACCTGGCGCTGGACCTGGGGCCTGCGGACATCTTCGCTTTCCCGGTGACGATCACGTTGTCCTACCGCGCGTCCTCGGTTCCGGCGAGTGGGCAACTGGCCAGCGACTGGGAGGGGCTGCCCGAGGGTGGTGGTCCGCCGGAGGCTAAGAAGGCGGCCCAGATCATCGGCGCGCCAGGAGATTACGTGGTCGATCCGGGTGGCGCGCATCGGCCGGGGAATGTCGATCCGGTGCTGTATGCGCAGCGGCATGCTGACCGGTGCCTGTCGGGGCCCAACGAATTCCGCTCGGAGGATGGACGCACGGCCGACTTCTGGAGCTCGTGCCAGCGCCAGGCCATGTGCCTAGATGTCACGCCGGGGCAGACGTCGGTCGAGGTGTGCAAGAACCAGGCGTTCGCGAACATGTCGGCCCAGTGCACCGCAACGTTCGGACAGACCGGGCCCGATTACGAGGCATGCCTGAACGTCGCCAACGGACACGCGGCATGGTCCAAGGAGAACCTGTTGGGCGGGGGACTATGCCAGCCCGTCGGGCCGGGAACCAACACCAGATTCTTGCCCTCCAACAACAACCGATATTGCAGTTGACCGTTGAGGCAATCGCTACCAACACCCGCGGCGCCGGTTCACTGTTTGCACGCAATCTTTGCCTTAGGCTGAGCTGGTGATCCGACCACCTCGCTGGATGTTGGCTGCGGTCTGCGCTGCGACGATGCTGACATCGGGGTGTACTGCCGTCGTCGACGGTGCCGCGGTCGCCACTCCGGGTGAGGAGGGCAAGTGGCTCACCAACCCGAAGTGCAGCTCGGTGTCGGTGCCGTTGTTGGATGTGCCCTTGGACAACGATTCCGAGCCGCGGGTCGAGGTACCCCAGCCGACCGGATGGGAACGCATCAACCGCTTTGAAAGTGGAGTGGTCCGCGTCTACCTGGCCGCGCCCGACTTGCAGGCTGGCGGGTTCGTACCCAATGCCACCGTGGCCATCGCGAACCTGTCCGGAAAAGCCGGCACCGAAGAGGCCGCCTTCGCCGCCGAGCGGGGCGGATTGGAGTCCTTCGGCGTCACCGATCTGGTCGAAGCTCAGGGCGCCATCTGCGGGTACCCGTCAAGGACCATGACCTACAACATGGGACTGGGCAATATCCCGGCCCACCGGGTTACCACCACCATCGTGGCGGTCAAGAACAACACCAAGATGTACACCGTCGGGGTGTCGGTGCAGGCATTGGACGATACCGTCCGTGGTTTTGACACGGCGCGCGAGACGATTCTGGCGGGGCTGCAAGTCGGCCCGCCCGCTACAGCCTGATATCAGTTGCCGGAGTGGACCATTGGGCATCGATGACGGTGCTGTGCTCCGGTAGCGCTGGTCGGTAGGTGCTGTCTTGGGCCATACGGTCGGCGACACTGGCGTGAATCCAGGCGCCGTCGGGGATGCGACGTCGACGGAATAACAGCAGTGCCCAGAGCCAGCTGACGCGATGAATCCTGCCCATGGCGTAGGTGGGTTCAACGGAGCAGTAACGTTGGTATTTCTCGATGTTGAGCAGCAGGCCGTGTTCCGCGGCTCCCTCTATCACCCATTTGAGGGCGATGTCGGAGAGTCTGTCGTCATCGGCATAGTCACCGCCGATATCGGAGTGGATGCCCGCGAACCACGCCTCATCGACCAGTCGCTGATCGCCCAGGAATTTGATGAGGTATTCCCGATAGGGTCGGCGTCTCTCGTCGATGGCCACTGCGTGCCGCCCGGCCAATGCGTTGGGAACACTTGGGGCATAAGGCCATTGCATGCTCCGCTTGAAGATGCCCGGAGCGCTGACTGTGTCCCACAGGCCCAGGTAGGCAACAGGGATGGAGAACTTACCGTCCTCGCGGCGGGCCACCGTGCGTGAGAACGAGTGCAGCTCATCCCATCGTTCTGCGGACCAGTCGGTGCATGACTGTGCATACAGACTCACCGCATAGGGGACCAGGTTTTGAGAACCGGCGCGCAGCATGCCGACCGAATTGAGTAGACCCGCAAGACCTCTCGCGCAGAACGCGCCGCGGCTGAACCCGAAGATGAAAATCCGGTCCCCGGGCTCCCAACGCTCAATCAGATAGGTATAGGCCTGAGCCAGCTTGGCGCGCAAGCCGATACCGAATGTGACACCGAGTAGGCGAGCGATGAACTGGCCCCCCGGCGTGTAGGTGCCGACGACGGGATCGGTGCCTACACCGGGGTCGTAATACGAGATCTGTCGGTCGGTGAGGTCATGGACCATCATGTCGTAGCCGCGGACCACATTCGTGTTTCCCGAGGCCCGGATCTGATTACCGGTGCCGTCAAAACAGATGACGATGTTCTTGGCCATCGCCGTTCGGTTTAGTCCTCGCCGTCGTACGGCTTCGGGTCATACGGCGAGGCATGCGGATTCTGATACTCCACATGTTCTTCGTTCCACACGCCGATGACAGCGGGGGACACCTTTGGCAGCGGGCCGACAAGCTCGTTGCCGTTGTCGAGGCTTACCAAGAACTCCGGGGTGAAGTGCTGGTCTTCGTCTTCCTGGCGATGCTGACCGGCCGCGCCCGCCGTCATCATGGTCGGCGGCTGGGCAATACCCATGCCGGACATCGGGGAAGGTGTCGGGGCAGCGGAAAGGCCCATACCCGCACCCGCCGTGTAGGAGCCGGCGATAATCGGCCCGGCAGCGAGTGCCCCGAGGTCGGACTTCTCGTCCTTCTTTTCGTCCTTGTTAGTGGTCGGCTTGCCCCATCGTCCGATCCCGTAGGTGCCGGGTACCGAGCCGGTGTTGGGTCCGGTCGCAGTGGTGTTGCCACCCGACGACGGTCGGGTGCTCGTTCCACCGCCTGCGCCGGCCGCGGCGGCTGCTGCAGCGGGGCCGCCAGCGCCCGCTCCAGAGGCGCCACCCGCCGCACCAGCTGCGGCTGCGGCACCGCCTGCGCCGCTAGCACCGGAAGCGGATGCTTGCGATGGATCGGCCAGGGCCGCAGCGGCAGCTGCACGAACTGAGGCTTCATCGATGGGTTTGACCTGGTCGGGCTTGATGTCCTTGCCGCTGCCCAATCCGGACAACGATGACGCCGCGTTGACCGGCATGGACGCTGCATCGGCGAACTGCGGGGCGGGAGGGAGGGCAGGGAGTCCGGAGCCGGCCTGCTGCGAGACGGGTGACCAGACATTTCGCATGATCATGCGAGCCTCGTCTTGCTTTTGGTCGGCGAGGGCTTGCTGTGCGTAGTACTGCTCGTACGCGGCCTGGGTGTGTTCCTTGGGCTGCTGGACCTGTACAACCTCCGGCATGAGGCCCTTGATCTGCGTCATCGCCGTTTCGACCTCAGCGGGCTTGGTGGCCATGAGTGAGAGGCCGTCGCTGACCTTTTCAGCGTGGCTCTTGTAGTCCGAGATGCCCTGCTTGGCGGCTTCGGCGCCTTCGCCGGTCCACTGAGCGCCTACTGCAACGTCGAAAGACCGTTTGAAGTCGTCTAATGCCTTGCTGAAGCCGGTGGCGAGTTTCTCCCAGTCAGCGGAGACTTCGATTGCTTTGCCGGAATCGAAGGCATCTGATGCCGCCTTGATCTTCGCGTGAGTCCAACTGTTGAAGTCCTCCGTCGGAACTCCGACAGATTCCGTACCGCCATCGATGTTTGCACCATGCTGGCGCTGGTTCGCGTAGACGATTTCACGCTCGCGGTTGCCCCTGGTCCAGCCGTCTTCTTCTCCGGTCATGGCCGCTCCTTCGTATCGTGGCGTGCAACTAGCTCTTTAGATCGGACGTCGCGCGAGGCGATTCGGTTCCGTCATTTTTTGGGGTTTCAAAGTGGGAAATACGAGAGGAGCGCGTCAGTGTTTGCACGGGCTGCTGTCATGCAGTCGGGGTATGGCGTGAAGTCTTCATGCGACGTGTCGACCGCTACTCCATACACTCCGGTGGTCGCTTCCACATTGATAATGCAAGAGTCTTTTGCGGGTTCGGTTCCTCGGTAAGCGAAAAGAGCTCGGCGGCCGCCGACTTCAAGGTCTTGGTACCCCCAGTGGTTGTTTGCCTTCTTGAGCATGTCGAGCGTGTAGTTCGAAGCTGAAACAGTGAGCAAGTATCGAGTCTGCGGGTAGTACTTGCAGAAGACAGTTTCTATCTCCCCGTCGGTCTGGGTATCTGGACGTGGCGGTTTCCTGTCTAGATGCAGTTGCCCGACAACACTCGCAGGGATTTCCTTACACGGGTCAAAAGTTATATGGACGCGGCCCTTGGAATTGGTTGGGAGCTGCGATGTCGTGGGTGCTCCAGTGACGGGACTGGAACACGCGGCGGCTACAAGGACAAGTGAAGCGAGGAATGCTAGGCGAGACACCGTCGTTGCCCTGCTAGCGGCCCTGCTGCCCAAAGCTGTTGGCGTTATTTGCGTCAGTTGCTTTGTAGCCCTTGCGGAGAGCGGCAAACAGGGTCTTCATCTCTTCGACTTGATCGATGTGCGACTGGAATGTGTTGTCGGCACTTGTCGAGCTGCCAGAAGCCTTCTTTTGGAAAGCCTGGGCCAATGCGGCGCCTGACGGGAGTTGTGCCTCGGCGAACCCCAGAGGGTAGTCAGCCAGGTCACGTGCGTCTCGGCGGAGGTCGTCGAGCGCCCGGACGTAGTCGTCACATGCAGCGATGATCGAATCGATCGCACCATCTTCGAGGTGCAGTACGAGCCGGCCGTCAGCAGCATTCTGCTTGAGGTCTTCCAACGACATAAAGCCCCCTCAGATCGTGGCCCGTTTTGGCCAGGTGAGATTCATCGTATGTGTATAGGACGTTGGGCGGCCCGGATCGGTTCCATCGAATTTGGGCCGCTGTTTCCGCAGGTCTGCGCCTACCCACCCCAGCGCCTACGCACCCCGGTGTACCGCCAGCCCAGCGCCGCTGCCGCCCACGTCACGATGAACAGCGCCACGATCACGTAGCCCATCGCGGCCAGATCCAGCTCACCGACGGCCGCCAGTGGCCCCGAGGTGATGTCCAGTTTCTCGGTGAGAATCGAGATGATCTCCTGCGAGCCGATCAGCACGGCCACTGCCACCGACAGCCCGGTGACCACCAGGTTGTAGTAGATCTTGCGCGCCGGCTCTTGAAACGCCCAGTCGTAGGCGAAGTTCATCAGCGATCCGTCGAGCGAATCGAACAAGGACATCCCCGCGCTGAACAGGATGGGCAGCACCAAGATGGCGTACCAAGGCAGGCCGGTCACCGCGGCACCGCCGGCGATCACCAGCAGCGACACCTCGGTCACCGTATCGAACCCCAACCCGAACAACAGGCCCACCGGATACATCTGCCAGGGCTTGCGTATCGCCGCCATCAGCGGTCCGAAAAGCCGGTTCAGCCCACCGCGATTGGACAGCTCGCGCTCCAATGCCGCCTCATCCACCTCGCCGCCACGCATCCGCTTGGCGATGCGGTAGATCCCGATCAGCGATATCAGATTGAGCAGCCCGATGAGCAGCAGGAAAGTGCCCGAGACCGCCGTTCCGAACACGCCCGTCCACTGTTGCAGCGACGAATGCTCGTCGGAAACATTGGCCGCCAACGTTTTAACGCCAAGCGCAAGCAATCCGACCATGATGAACACGATCGAGGAATGCCCCAGCGAGAACCAGAAACCCACCGACATCGGTCGCCGACCATCGGCCACCAGCTTGCGGGTGGTGTTGTCGATGGCGGCGATGTGATCCGCGTCGAACGCATGGCGCATGCCGAGCGTGTACGCGGTGACACCTAATCCGACCCCGAACACGCTGCCCTGCACCGTGAAATGCGCGGGGGCAACCAGGAAGATCAACATGCCCCAGCCGAGAACATGCAGCGCGATCACCGCGACACTCATTCCGATGACGCTGCGCCGCTGACCTATATCCAACCGACGCCAAGCGCTGAGTAACGGCACGGCTGCGAGCCTAGACGACCGCCTTACCCGTCCGCTCGCGTAAGCGCATGTCCCAGGTGAGTACCTCCATTGCGTAGCGAATTCTATAGGGTTGCCGCGTGTCGCGCCGAGGACTTCGCGCCGTGGGTATAGCCCTCGGTTACGCCCTGGATCGCTGCTTCGCCGACCCTCAGCGGTTCCACCCGGTCGCCGGATTCGGCCAGGCGGCCGCCGCGCTGGAGGCCTACAGTTACCGCGATTCCAAGCTCGCCGGGACCGCCCACACGGCCGCACTACTGGTCGCTGTCGCCGCCACCGGATGGGTTGCCGAACGTGCCACACACCGCTCCGCGACAGCAACGGTCGCCGTGACCGCCGTTGCGACCTGGGCCACGCTCGGCGGGACATCATTGATCCGGGTGGGTGCCGAGATGTCCGAACGTCTCTATGACGACGACATCGATGAAGCTCGGGCACTGCTGCCGTCCCTGTGCGGCCGCGACCCGAAACTGCTCGGTGTCGGCGGCATCGCCCGGGCCACCACGGAATCTTTGGCGGAGAACACCTCCGACGCGCACACCGGGCCCTTGGTCTGGGCAGCGCTTGCCGGAGTCCCCGGGGTCCTGGCCTATCGCGCCGCCAACACCCTCGATGCGATGATCGGTCACAAATCCGCCCGCTATCTGCGGTTCGGCTGGGCCGCAGCGCGGTTGGACGACCTGATGAACGTGCTTCCCGCCAGGATCACCGCGCTGGCTACCGCGCTGACCGCGCCATTCCTCGGGGGTTCTGCGGTGGCCTCATTGCGTGTCTGCTTGCGCGACGGACGAAGTCACCCCAGCCCGAATGCCGGCGTCGCGGAGGCAGCCTTCGCCGGAGCCCTGGGCGTGCGGCTGGGAGGCCCCCTGCGCTATCCGTACGGCGAAGAAGTGCGTCCGGTGCTCGGCGACGGCGCACCCCCGCGAGTCGGGGATATGCATGAGGCGGTGCGGCTTTCGCGCGCGGTGCAGAATGTAACGGCCGTCGTGGCAGTGCTCGCCACGCTGCGTCAACGCCGCCCGTAGCGGTCCGCGAGCCTCTCCTCGGTGGTCTGCGGTGTCCCGGGTTTGACGGCCTTGACGGCAGCGGCTGCCGCACGGCGCTGTCTGATCTCGGAGAACACGAAGTATCCCAATCCGATCGGTGCCAGGATTCCGAACGCGATCCACTGAATCCCGTAAGACAGGAATGGGCCGGCATCGAGCTGCGGCAGCGGGATCGCCCCTAGACCGCCCGGCTGCCCCTCGGAGAGTTGCAGATAGGGGCCGGCCAACGGGATTTTCACCAGCGTTGACACCTGAACCGGAACAATCGAATACACCTGGTATTGACCGTTTTCCAGAAATGGGGACTTCTCAGACTGCTGTTCAGGCTCCCGCAGCCGCGCGTTGATGGTGACCTGCCCAGCCGGTGCCGGAGGAATCGGGGGCACGCTGGTGCCCTGCTCGGGCCGCACATACCCACGATTCACCAGGATCGCGGGTCCGTCATCTACCTGAAACACCGTCAACGCCTCGTATGCGGGTTTGGCGTCCACCACCCGCAGCCGCGCCAGCACCTGCCGATCCGGCAGATAGTGACCGGTCGCCGTCACCCGCCGCCACTCCGCATCCTCGGGCATCGAATGATCGGGTCTTAGCTCGTTTTTCAGCGGCACCGGATCGGCATTCACCGATTGCGCGATGCGGTTGTTCTCCCGCGAAGTCTTGGTGTTCTTACCCAGCTGCCACGGCGCCAGCACCGTGAAACACAGGTAGGCGAATGCGACGACCACCAGCGCCAGGGCGATCCACCCCGGGCGTAGGAGAAACGCGAGCCGTCGCATCAGCTGTTCTCACGCTCCGCGAGGGTCTTGTCGACCCACTCGTGCACACCAGGCAGGGCCGCCTCTATCACCGCGAGCACCTCCACGAAATCCTTGCGGTTGCCGTAGTACGGATCCTCGACATCCATCGCGGCGCGGCTGGCTCGTGGGTCGAAGGACCGTAGTAGCCGCACTCGTTCGGGGTCGGCTCCCAGGTGCAACAGCATCCGGGAGTGGTTGCGCGCCAAGGCGATGATGAGGTCGGCGCTCAGATGGTCCTCGTCGACCTGGGCGGCGCGATGGGCCGTCGGGTAGCCGTACTCGGCCAGCACGCTGGACGCGCGTTCGTCGGCGGGTTGCCCGGCATGCCAATCGCCGGTACCGGCGCTGGTGACCCGGACTCGATCGGCCAGCCCGCGTTCGGCCAGCTGATGGGCAAGCATCTTCTCGGCGATAGGGGAGCGGCAGATGTTTCCGGTGCACACGAAGGTGACATGCAGCTCAGACATCGAGTTCCTCCAGCAACTGCTCCGGAGTGCTCACGCGCCCGATGATCCACTCAGCCAACTGACCGGGATCACCTTCGAAATCGGTTGCCCCGTAGCCCCAGTCGACGACGACGGTGCCAATGCCGTGGGCGGCTGCGCCCTCCACGTCATGCACCCGGTCGCCCACCATCACCACACCGGTCGGCGGAACGTCGTCCAGCTGGGACAGCGCATGCTTGATCACGTCGGCCTTGCTGGACCGGACGCCGTCGGGGCTCGCACCGGCAATCACCTGGAAAAACTCGGCCAGTCCGAAATGCTCAAGGATGCGTGCGGCAATCGGCTCGGATTTCGAGGTCGCAACCACCATGGGCACTCCGGCCTCACGCAGCCGGGTCAGCACGTCGCGGATTCCGTCGAACATCTCGTTCACCGCCCAGCCGCGTTCGCCATAGTCGGCGCGGTAGGCAGCGATGGCATCGTCGGCGCGTTCGCCAAGGCCCATGGAACCGAGCGTGATGTGCATGGGCGGTCCCACCACCCGCGACGCGATGTCACCTGTGGGTTCGGGGGCCCCGACATGGCTGAGCGCATGGCGGAAACTCGAGACAATCCCTGGTGCGGAGTCGGTCAGGGTGCCGTCGAGATCGAAGATCACCAGCATCGGAGGGGCCACCCCCTTACATTAGTGTCGAGACATGACTGGGCCGCGAAAGGGAGCGCGCTACCACGGCGACCAGGCGCTGATACCAGGCGTCCTGGACTTCGCTGTGAACGTGCGCGCCGCGGCGCCACCGCCGTGGCTACGGGATCGGCTCGCGTCGCGGCTGGACGAGCTGGGCAGTTATCCGCGCCGCGAGGACGAGCAACGCGCTGTCGACGCCGTCGCCGAACGGCATGGTCGCCCGCCCGACGAGGTGCTGCTGCTGGCGGGGGCCGCTGAGGGTTTCGCGATGCTGCCGCGGCTGAATCCGCGACGGGCGGCCGTCGTCGCCCCGGGGTTCACCGAGCCCGAGGCAGTCCTGGCCGATGCCGGTATCCCTCTCGAGCATGTGGTGTTGCCGCCACCGTTCACCCTCGGCGACACCGTGCGAGTTCCAGATGAGGCCGATCTGGTGGTTGTCGGGAACCCCACCAACCCGACCGGTGTGCTGCATACCCGAGAACAATTGCTTGCGCTGCGTCGGCCCGGACGCATCCTGGTTGTCGATGAGGCCTTCATCGACGCGGTGCCGGGCGAGCCGGAGTCGGTGGCCTCGCTGAGCCTGCCCGGCCTCGTGGTGCTGCGCAGCCTCACCAAGACCTGGGCGCTCGCCGGACTACGCGCGGGCTATGCCGTCGGCGATCCCGAGCTGCTTCGCAGGCTTGCGCGGGGGCGTGCGCATTGGCCTTTGGGCACATTGCAACTGGAAGCGTTGGCTGCCTGCAATACCGCGCAAGCGGTGGGAAGCGCGGTGCTGGATGCGCAGCGGCTCGTCGAGACGCGACACCGGCAGGCCGAGGGGCTGCGTGGGCTGGGTTTGGCCGTGACGGAAGGTGTCGCGCCCTTCCTGCTGGTGGCCGTGCCCCATGCGGATTTGATGCGAAAACACCTGAAGGTCAAAAATATCGCGGTCCGGCGTTGCGACACCTTTGTCGGGCTGGACGGCGACTACCTACGGGTGGCGGTGCGACCGGAATGGCCGGAGCTGGTGCAAGCGATGAAGGAGATCTTGTAGTGGGTGTGCGGCTCGCGGACATCATCGGCGTGCTCGACGCGGCCTATCCGCCGGCGCTGGCCGAATCGTGGGATTCGGTGGGCTTGGTCTGCGGCGACCCGGATCAGCAGATCGACACCGTGACGGTTGCCGTTGATGCAACTGCCGCGGTGGTGGACGAAATGGACGGCCCCGGTGCGCATCTGCTGCTGGCTCATCACCCCTTGCTGCTGCGCGGCGTGGACACGGTGGCGGCCAGCACGCCCAAGGGCGCGCTGGTTCATCGTCTCATCCGTGCGGGCGGCGCGCTGTTCACCGCGCATACCAACGCGGACTCGGCCAGCCCTGGTGTGTCGGACGCGCTGGCGCAAGCCCTCGGGCTGACGGTCACCTCGGTGTTGGCCCCTCGGTTCACCGACTACGACAAGTGGGTCGTGTTCGTGCCCACCGAATCTGTGCACGCCGTGCGGCGGGCCATGTTCGAGGCCGGTGCCGGACATATCGGTGCCTACTCGGATTGTTCATGGAGTGTCACCGGCACCGGCCAATTCCGGCCGTTGGCGGGCTCCGATCCCGCTGTAGGGGAGCATGGTGTGGTGGAACAGGTCGTCGAGGACCGCGTGGAGATGGTTGCCCCGTCGCGGCTGCGTTGCGAGCTTTTTGCGGCGATTCAGGCCGCCCACCCCTACGAGGTTCCGGCCATCGACGTGCTGCCCATGGCGCCGGCGCCGTCCGGCACCGGCCTGGGGCGGATAGGCGCCCTACCCACGCCGGAGACCTTGCGCGACTTCGTATCCCGTGTTCGAGGTGCCTTGCCTGAGACTGTGTGGGGGGTGCGGGCCGCTGGCGACCCCGACGAGTTGATCCAGACCGTCGCGGTCTGCGGTGGCGCCGGTGACTCGCTGCTGGGCGCGGCGGTCAAGTCGGGAGCGGACGTCTACGTCACCGCCGATCTGCGGCACCATCCGGCGGACGAACATGCCCGGACAAGTAGCGTCGCACTCGTCGACGTCGCGCATTGGGCCAGTGAATTCCCATGGTGCGCGCAGGCGGCGCGCGTACTCGACACCGAGTTCGGGGAGAATCTGTCGACGCGCATCTCACCGGTACGCACCGATCCCTGGACGCTGGGCGGCCCAGAGAAAGAAGAAAAAGCATGAAAGCCGATGTGGCACAACAACGCCTATTAGTGGATCTGGCGTCGGTGGATGCCGAGTTGACACGTGTCGCGCACCGGCGCGCAAACCCGCCCGAACGTCAGGAACACGGGGAGCTACAGGCGCAGCAGCGCACCATCCTCGACGAGGTGGGCGCGCTGGCCATCGCGCTGGAAGACCTGGATGAGCAGGTCGCCAAGTTGGACGCCGAGGTGACTGCCGTGCGCCAGCGCGAGGACCGTGATCGATCCCTGCTGGCCTCCGGCAGTACCAACGCGAAGGAACTTACCGAGATACAGCACGAACTCGACACCCTGGAACGTCGTCAGTCCAGCTTGGAAGACTCGGAACTGGAGTTGATGGAGCGCCGTGAGGAACTGCAAAAGCAGCAGGCCTCGGCGCAGGCCAAGGCCGACACGATTGCCGAGAGGCTCTCGGAGATCGAACGTATCCAACGGGCGGTGGCCATCGATACCGATGCCGAGGAGAATCAGGTTCGGCAGCGTCGTGATGGTCTGGCGTCTTCCATCGATGGGCTGCTGCTGGAGACCTATGAGCGGCAGCGTCGTTCGGGAGGTGCCGGAGCGGGATTCTTGCAGGGCAACAAGTGTGGCGCGTGCCGCATCGAGCTGGACCGCGGCGAACTGGCCCGGATCTCGGCGGCCGACGCCGACGAGGTGCTGCGGTGCCCCGAGTGCAGCGCGATTCTGGTGCGCCCGTGAAGGTTCTGGTCGAAGCCGACGGTGGTTCACGCGGCAACCCGGGTCTGGCCGGATACGGCGCGGTGGTGTTTTCTCCCGATCACCAGACGGTGTTGGGGGAGGCCTGTGATGCCATCGGCCATGCGACCAACAATGTCGCCGAGTACCGGGGCCTGATAGCGGGATTGGCCGAGGCGGCACGCCTGGGGGCCACCGAGGTGAGCGTCTCGATGGACTCCAAACTTGTCGTCGAGCAGATGTCCGGCAGGTGGAAGGTCAAACATCCTGACCTGATCACGCTGTACCAGCAGGCCGTCACTGCCGCGATGCAGTTCGAGTCCGTTGACTACACGTGGATTCCGCGAGAACGCAACAAGCATGCCGATCGGCTGGCCAACGAGGCGATGGATCGTGCCAGTGGCATCGAGCCCAAAAAGCCCAAGGAAATCGCAGAAATCAAGGAGACGAAGCCTGCCGATACTGCGCCGGGCTGGACCGGGGCGCGGGGGAAGCCCACCCGGATGTTGTTGTTGCGCCATGGGCAGACCGAACTCTCGGTGCAGCGCCGGTACTCGGGCCGCGGAAACCCCGAGCTAACCGAACTGGGGCGCGAGCAGGCGGCGCGGGCCGCGCGCTATCTGGCCAGCCGGGGCGGCATCGCGGCAGTGATCAGCTCGCCGCTGAGCCGTGCCAAGGAGACTGCCGCGGCAGCGGCCGGTGCGCTGGGAGTGCCGCTGACGGTCGACGACGATCTGATCGAGACCGACTTCGGTAAGTGGGAAGGCCTGACCTTCTCCGAGGCATCCGAGCGCGACCCCGAGCTGCATCGCCAATGGCTCAGCGACACCTCGATAACTCCGCCGGAAGGGGAGAGCTTCGATACGGTGCACCACCGAGTGCGGCGTGCGCGCAACCGGATCATCGCTGAATACGGTGGCGCAACCGTTTTGGTGGTCTCGCACGTCACGCCCATCAAGACACTGCTGCGGCTGGCGCTCGATGCCGGCCCCAGCGTGCTGTACCGGCTGCATCTCGATCTGGCCTCGCTGAGTATTGCCGAGTTCTATTCGGACGGTCCGGCATCGGTGCGACTCGTCAATGAAACGTCCTACCTGACTTAGGCTGTCGCCATGGTTTCTCGTGATCACGGCGATCCTGGCGATGCGCCCACCATCGCTCCACCCCTGGCAGATGTCGCCAACCCGGCCCGGCCGTCGGCGGCCGAGGAGGCCAGGACCGTCGCGGCGTCCACGAACACCGCGACGTTGGCCAGTTTGTCGGCGGACGGTGCCCCGTGGGCATCGCTGGTCACCTACGGGCTGCTGGGCGGCGCTCCGGTGCTGTGTGTCTCACAGATGGCCGAGCATGGCCGCAACCTGGTACGCGACGCCCGGGCCAGTGTCTCGATTGTGGCGCCGAATCCGCCACAGGATCCGCTGGCCAATACCCGAATCACCCTTGCCGGCAAGGTGCGCAGGCCCAATGAAGATGAGTTGCCGGCGGCCCGCGCCGCGCACGTCGCGGGGGTGCCCGCCGCGCGGTTCTACATCGACTACAGCGATTTCTCCGTCTGGATTCTCGACGTCGAACGGGTGCGGTGGGTCGGCGGCTACGGTCGGATGGACTCGGCCAGCGGTGCCGAATACCATTCGGCCACACCAGATCCGGTATCGCCAGAGGCTGCCCGTGCGATCAAGCACCTCAATGACGACCACGGGCAGGCGTTGCTCGCCATGGCGCAGCGGCTGGGCGGATATCCGGATGCCACGGAGGCTCGTTGCGAAGGCGCCGACCGGTACGGCCTCGATATCCGGGTCAGTACGCCGCGGGGGTGGTCCGTGACCCGGGTCGGATATGCCGAACCGATCGACTCGATTGAGCAGCTGCGTGGCGCGACCGTGCACTTGGCGCGGCTCGCCGATCCACGCGCTTAGCCTGCGCGTCTCGGTTTGTCCACTGATCGGCAAGATTGTGGATAACGTGGATGTCGATCGAACGGTTGTGGATAACAACAGAAGTCGCAATATATCGAACTGATGTTCGGCTAACGTCAGGGGTGTGTTACCGCTCGATCCGGCTACCCGCGCCGCCCAACTCGTCGACCGAATCGCCGAATTGGAGCGCGTCAAGGCTGCCGCGGCGGCGGAGCAGGCTCATGCCGCGGTGTTGTTGGACAGGGCACGCCGCGAAGAAGAGGCGGCCAATGGTGTGCCCCGGCGGCGGCAGGGGGCGGGCGTCGCAACAGAGATCGCCCTGGCGCGGCAGGATTCACCGGCGCGGGGCAGCCGTCACCTCGGCTTCGCCAAAGCACTGGTGAACGAGATGCCGCACACCCTTGCCGCACTGGAGTGCGGCGCGCTCAGCGAATGGCGCGCGACGATCCTGGTACGGGAGACCGCCTATCTCGCGGTCGAGGATAGGCAGAAGATCGATGTCGAGATGTGCGCCGAGACCTCGCGGCTTCGGGGATTGGGTGATACCCGGCTGGCCGCGGAGGCGAAGCGTCTGGCGTATCGGCTGGATGCCCAGGCTGTGGTGCGCCGGGCCCGCCGGGCGGAAAGCGAACGCAGGGTTTCTCTCCGTCCCGCACCCGACACCATGACGTATCTGACGGCGTTGCTGCCGGTCAAACAGGGTGTGGCCGTGTATGCCGCGCTCAAACGCACCGCCGACGCGTCGATGGATCCTGTTCGCGGCCAAGGGCAGATCATGGCCGACACCCTCGTGGAGCGCGTGACCGGAGTATCAGCTGCCGCCGCGGTTCCTGTCGGGGTGAACATCACCGTCTCGGATGAGGCGTTGTTGGGCGGAGGCGACGAGCCTGCCACGATCACCGGCCACGGGCTAGTTCCGGCTGCCGTCGCGCGGCGGCTCATCTCGGAAGCCGTCAGTGCCGAAGCTAAAGTTCTTGTGCGGCGGCTGTACCGGCGCTGTACCACCGGTGCACTGGTCAAGGCCGAGTCGCGAAGCCGATTGTTCCCCAGGGGATTGGCCGAGCTGATCGATCTGCGCGATCAGACCTGCCGGACGCCGTACTGCGATGCCCCAATCCGGCACCATGACCATGTGGTGGGCAGTATGCGCGGAGGTCCGACGGCCCTCGACAACGGGCAAGGCCTCTGCGAGCGATGCAATTACGTCAAGGAGACGGCGGGCTGGAACGTGGCTCCGGTGCCCGGCGCCGATCGGCATACCGTCGAGTTCACCACGCCGACGGGAACAGCCTATCGCTCGACGGCACCGCCATTGCCCTGAGTGAAGGGCCGAAGGGCCAGAACATAAATGACGATCACAGCGACCGGAACGGTCAACGGTAACCAGGATGATCGTCCCATGGGTATCGCCGCCGCCAGCAGTGCCGCGCAACCGAATACCAGCGCGGGGACGATCACCTCATATCGGAGGGCATTGACCTGAGGCGGCCAGCGCAGGGGATAGGCGGTGAGCAGATACAGCACCGCGGCCAGTCCCGAGAGCAGCGCCGACACCGGGGAGGAATCAGTGAAGGCGAGGATACCGATGGCGCACAGCACGGCCAGTATTGCGAAGCCCCGCAAGAGAAGACCGGCGATCACAAGGACCGCCGCGCATACCGAGACCGGGAACCCGCCGACGGTCGCGAGCACCATGACGAGCCCGAAGACACCGGCCAACATCGCACGTGTGTTCACCGCCGTCGTCCTCGCCGGGGACGGCGTGGCATCAGGTGCATCGCATGATTGAGCCCGGAGTCATGGCTCCAGCCGACAACGTCGACCCCCGTGACGGCGATATTGCGGTACATCCGCGAGCGTTCCAGCCGCCACCACCGGGCCACGATGGGATCGGGTTCCTCGCGGAATGGCAGGCGATCGAGCACATCGACCACCACAACGGGATGCCCGCGGCGCCGCAGGTCGGTCAGTGCCAGGCCAAAGTCGGCGTTCAGAAGGGTGGAAAACGCGACCACGATCGCGTTGGGTGGCACGGCGGCACGTGGGGCAAGGGCACTTGCGCTGTGCGAATGCCATTCTCCGGCATCGAGAGTGGCGTCAAGCAGCCGATAGAACTGATGGCGGCCGATGTTCGGGGCGAGCCAGCGCGCGGAACTGCCCAGCACGACGACCCCCGCACGGTCACCCCGCTGCAACACCGACTGCACCAGCTGGGCCGCTCCCCGTGCCGATCGCTCGGTCGCGGTGGTCGCCGGGCCGGACGGCTGCGGGTACGTGTCGATGAGTACGACAACATCGGCGGCTCGATCGGTGAGCCGGTCGGTGACATGTAAGCGTCCCCGTTGCGCACTCACCCGCCAATTGACGGTGCGCAGCGAGTCGCCCGGTACGTACTCGCGGATGTCCGCGTACTCGACGCCCGGGCCGTGGTGGCGCGTCAAACGCGTGCCGATCCGGTCGGGCAGATCGGCTGGGGGCAGTGCGACGTCTTGCGGATCGGCCAAGGGATACACGCGCAGCTCGCTGGCAGGCAGCGTCAGCGCGGTACCGGCCCATAGACCGGAGGCCGACACCGACCGAACCTCAACCGGAACGCGGTACCGGCCCCACCGCTGGGCTGATGTCCGCATGGTCAGTTGGTTGGGCGCCGCGGGCCTGTCCGCGTCGATCCGCAGCCCCTCGACGAGTGCCGGGCGTAGTCCACACACCACGGCGGGTCCGGTAGATTCCACCGACACGGCAACGGTTATGGTCTCTGATTCCAGGCACCGCAAGGGTTCTGGCTCATCGGTGACCCACGCGCGGGCCGCCGGCGGTCGCCGCGACGCCCCGGCGAGCGCACCGACGAACGGTGCCGCGAACACCACCAGCTGCCAGCGTCCCGTCATCACCGCGAGTGCCAACGCGGCACCGGTGCATGCCGCCAGCGCCGATATCAACGCAGACGCACGCCAGGTGATCATCCGGAAGCCCGAGGCACCGGCAGACGGTGCAACAGCTCGTCGACCACGTGTGCGCCGGTGATGCGGCGCACCCACATCTCGGGGCGCAGACTGATCCGGTGGGCCACCGCCGGCACTGCTAGCGCCTTGACGTCCTCGGGGATCACAAAATCGCGGCCGAGCAGCAGCGCCCGCGCGCGCGACATCTGCACCAGGTCCAGCTCGGCACGCGGACTGGCCCCCACCTCGACATGGGAGTGACTACGGGTCGCGGCAGCCAACGCGACGATGTAGCGCAGCACATCCGGGTGTACCGAGACCGCTTCGACAGCTTCTCGCATCGCGATGAGGTCGTCGGCGGCGATCACCTGGGACACCGTCGGCAGCGTAGATCCTCGGCTCAATCGGCGCTGCAGCATTTCGATCTCGAGATCTTCGGCCAGGTATCCCAGTTGCAGCCGGACCGCGAACCGGTCCAGCTGCGCCTCCGGCAGCGGGTAGGTGCCCTCGTACTCGATCGGGTTGTCCGTTGCTAGGACCACGAATGGTGATGGGAGTTGCCGAGTTTGACCGTCGAGGCTCACCTGGCCCTCCGCCATCGCTTCCAGCAGTGCCGACTGCGTTTTGGGCGGCGTCCGGTTGATCTCATCGGCCAGGAGAAGATTCGTGAAGATGGGCCCCGTCCGGAATTCGAACGACCCGGAAGACATGTCATAGATGGTGGAACCCAGCAGATCCGCGGGCAGCAGATCCGGAGTGAACTGCACACGTGTGAAATCAAGCCCCAGCGCGGACGCGAACGACCGGGCGATCAAGGTCTTGCCGAGTCCTGGCAGATCCTCGATCAGCACATGTCCCCGCGCGAGGATCGTCAGCAAAATGAGTTGCAGCGCATCGCGTTTCCCGACGACCACCCGCTCGATCTCGGTGAGCACGGCATCCGCGTGCCGGGTCGCGATGGAAATCGGAACCGTTGTCACATCCGCTCCAATCGTTCGAGAATCGATTGCAGTACGGCCCGGCCGGGCGCGGGCGCGGCGCGGTCGGTATCCGAGGCGCCGTTCGGATCGACCCAGCGCCATAGCTCGGGGCCAAAGGTCATGCGTCCGGTCGCGGCGAGTGCGGCCGGATTGCGCGACTGTCGGTGTCCGGCGGCGGTCTCGAAATCCGCGGCGATCAGCGGGCGCAGCTGCCGGTCCCAATCGCCGCGGGTGCGTTCGGCCCAACTGATTCTGGCCTCGGCGCGGGCATGCCATCGGCGCAACGTCTCGTCGGCCGGAAGGCTGGCCGGCGACGACGGCATGTCTGCACGCGCGCTGCGCAGGTTCCCCCACAGCAGACCCAGTGCGGTCCCGACCACCACACCGGTGATCGGAAGAGTGAATGCGCGCAATGGGCTGGCAGCCACACAGGCTTCGGTGAGGACCACCAGCAGCAGCACCGCCGGGACGAGCCATTTCATTGCCGGCTCCGCAGATCGTCCACAACGTCTTGCAGCCACCGTGCGGCGGACTGCCGATGTGCCTGCGTCATCTCATGCGGGCTGAACCGGGCCTCGGAGAACAGCGAGACGAGCTGCGTGCCCGCCTGCGATTGCAGGGCCCCGATATGTACCGCTCGTTGCAAGACTTCCGACGGCGTGTCCGACTCCAGCGGTGCGGCCTCGGGCGCCGCGGTAAGCCCCTGCTCCATGGCCGCGTAACACGCGATGATCGCTGCCCGCGGATCACGGCCCGGTTCGGCAACTTCCGCGAGGCCTAGTTCCACCAGGTGGACTAGCGATCGGGGCGTCGTGGGGGTGGCATCTGGCTCGGCCGGCTGACCCGTGCTGCCGTCCGGCGCGTCCGGCTCGTGGCGCCTGAGCACAAAAACCGCGGCGGCGATGCCGACCAGCACCACACCGAGGATCATCATCGGCACCTCGGAATACCGTCGTGGGGATGGCTTGCCCGGCGCCGGTGGTTCGGCGCCGGGCCGTGTCGGTTCGGCACTGCGTGACGCGGGCTCGCGAACGGGACCTTCTCCCGCCGGCCCGCTCAGGTAGAGCGCCGTCCACACCCCGCCCATCAGGACGAGCACGGTGGCAGCGGCAATGATGGCTTCGCGTCGCGTCAGCGCCGGTAATCGCAGATACGGCGGGTTCTCTTGCGGCAGCGGCATGTTGGGCCGCTGTCGGCGAAGACTCACCAGAATGAGGATGGATACCACGCCACATAGCAAGAGCTGCAACGCGTTTGAATGGGGCTGCGCACGAGGTTTCTCGGGTGGGGGCAGGGCTGCCGCGTCCGGTAGATAGCTACGCAGCGCGACGACCGACAGCGCGATCAGGACGATAAGCCCTGTCGCTCGCAGGAGCGGTCTGTCGGCACCGGTCAATAGGTGCCCTCGGGAATCATGTTGGTGATGCAGAACGGGTGCCCTGCCGGGTCCACCAGCACCCGCCAACCGCTCGGGTTCGGCTGGACCTCGGCCTTGGTAGCCCCCAACCCGAGGATGCGGGCCTCTTCGGCGTCGAGGTCCGACGCCGCGAGCTCGAGATGTAGTTGTTTGGGTACGCCACCTTCGGGCCACTGTGGCGGCTGATGGTCGGCCACCCGCTGGAAGGTCAGCAACACGGCGGCGCCCTTCAACGCGACGAACTGCTCGCTTTCAAACAGCACTTCCAGATCCAGGACCTGTCGATAGAACTGGGCCAGCGCAGCGGGATCTGCACAATCGATCGATATCGCGCCGAGTCGAGCCGTTGTCGTCATGGAGATGAGCTTGTCACGAGTACGATGGCCGCGCGGACGAGTTGGCCGGGCGGCCGCGGATCACGAGAGAAATCTCGCGGTTCGAGGAAAGTCCGGACTTCACAGAGCAGGGTGATTGCTAACGGCAATCCGAGGTGACTCGCGGGACAGTGCCACAGAAAACAGACCGCCACCACTCGTGGTGGTAAGGGTGAAACGGTGCGGTAAGAGCGCACCAGCGGACCGGGTGACCGGTTCGGCTCGGTAAACCCCACCCGAAGCAAGGCCAAAAGGCTGTGCGTGCACAGCTGCGGAAGTGTTCGAGGGCTGCTCGCCCGAGCTTCCGGGTAGGCCGCTCGAGGTACCCGGCGACGGTGTACCCAGATGGATGGTCGCCGCCGCGTGGCCGCGGCTAGCCCGTGGCTGTGCGGAACAGGATCCGGCTTACAGGCCAACTCGTTCGCCTCTTACCCTGAACCGGTGACGTTGAAGCGACTGGTTGCTCGCGACCTCAACTTCGACGGCATTCGTACCGAGTTCGGGTTGCCCGCAGAATTCAGCCCCGAAGCCCAGCGCGATGCTGCCCAGGCAGTGGACCGCTATCGCGCAGCACGCGTCGATCGCACCGATCTGGAGCTGGTGACCATCGACCCGCCCGGATCCCGTGACCTGGACCAGGCCCTGCGCCTGGAACGCACCGCCGACGGCTACCTGCTGCACTACGCCATTGCTGACGTTGCGGCGCAGATCGAGCCCGGCAGCACACTGGATATCGAGGCACGTGAACGCGGCGAGACGATCTACCTACCCGATGGTTCGGTACCGCTGCATCCGTTGGTGTTCTCCGAGGGCTCGGCGAGCTTGTTGCCCCACGAGATCAGGCCCGCCGCCTTGTGGCGGATCGAGACCGACCACGATGCCAACCCGGTGGCGTGGACCGTGCAGCGCGCCCTCGTGAAATCCGTGCGACAGCTGACTTACCGGGAGGCTCAGGACGCGGCCGCCGCGGGCAATCCGCATCCCGCCGTGGCCGTACTCCCTGAATTTGGCCGCAAAAGACGAGATCTCGGGCTAGCCAGGGGCGCCATCGAGCTCAATCTGCCCGAGCAGGATGTGGTGCGCGGCGCCGGCGGTGACTGGGAGCTCGTCATCGAGGCGCGCACCGAAACCGACGGCTGGAACGCGCAGATATCGCTGCTCACCGGGATCTGCGCGGCACGGATCATGCTCGACGGCGGGATCGGCATGCTGCGTACGTTGCCGCCGGCGGACGGCGATGTGCGCCGCTGGATGCGCCGCACCGCCGAGGCCCTCGGGGTTCCATGGACCAACGACACACCGATAGGGGAGCAGCTCGCCGCGCTAGACCCCTGCGCCACAACCACATTGGCGATGATGACGCAGGCCACGACGCTGCTGCGGGGTGCCTCGTATCTGGTTTTCGACGGTGTACGTCCCGACGAGCAGGCCGCTCAACACGCCGGTATCGCCGCCCCCTACGCGCATGTGACCGCACCCTTGCGCAGGCTGGGGGACCGGTTTGTCACCGAAATCTGCCTGGCACTGTCCGCCGGCACCCCGGTGCCGCAATGGGCCCGCGAGGGCCTGGCCGACATTCGATCGTCCTTGCTGAAATCGAACACGTTGGCCAACAAGGTGGAGCAGGCGTGCCTGGATCTCGCCGAGGCCCACATCCTGGCCCCGCAACAGGGGCAGACCTTCGACTCGGTGGTGCTGCGAGGCGCCGAGAAGAAGCGGGCTGCGGAGGTTTTCGTGAGCGATCCGCCGATTCTTGCCCGGTGCGAGGGCAATCCGCCCGAAGGTCAGCGCGCCAAACTCACCCTGCGTGAAGCCGACCCCGTCACCAGGACCGTGCTATTCGGGTTCCCGGCGGACGGCCGCTGATCACTTCTTGTGACGCACCGCCTTGCGGAGCGCCTTCAGTGTCGCCTCCACCTGGTGGCGCGCCGTCTCCGCCGCATCGTGCTCACGCTGGTACAGCACTCCGTAGGTGAAGGTGTCCTCGCCGGCGCTGTGTGCCTCGGCGGCCTGGGTGGCCAGATAGGCGCGGCTGACCGTGCTGTCCTGGTGCTCGCCCAGTAGTTCCTGAATGTCCTTGGCGGCCTGGGAGATTTTCTTGGCACCTTCGGCGCTGGCCACATAGCGCAGCCGCTTGGCCGACTTGCGGATGCGATGCAGCGCCTCGTCCCGATACTCGCCCTCGGCCCGCGCCGCGGCCCGGGCCGCGCGGCGCACCTTGCGGTAGGCGGCGTCGAGTGTGCCGCCCTCATCGGAGTGATGAGTATCGGACGCCGGGCCGGCCGATGCGACCAACTCGTCCAGCGAGTCGAGCAGCCGGAAATAGCGGTGGCTGCGCATTGCCGCCAACGCACGGCGCAACCCTGCCTCATACCGCTGTCTGGCCGCGTCCACCAGCCGCTCGTACACCGGACCGCGGATCAGCGTGTCGGGAAGCTCGGCGAGAGCCTCGTCGTACCGCTGTGCGAGCACCTCGGCGTCCCTGGCCACCCCGAGGATGTTGGCCAGCAGGCGCAACTCGTCGAGCGGTTCCGGGTTGGTGTCCAGACCGAAACGCTCGGGATTGGACTGCAGCAGACTGCGGATACGCCGAATGGTGACCCGCATCTGATGCACGGAGTCGTCAGTGTCCACCCGAACCGCGCGATCCCAGCCCTGGAGTTGGTCCAGCTGCTCGAGCAGTGCCCGCTGGATGGAATCCTTGCCCTTGGGCCGCTCACGTTCGGGCACGTCGAGAACACGGGCCAGTTTGGAGCCGTGCCCGGCGGGCACCGCACCGGCGTCGAGCAGACGGGCGGTAATCCGGTCGAACAGTGCGATGTCGGGGCCGCCCGAGAGCTCCAGCTCCCATTCCCGCCAGCTCAGGTCTCCCGCGGTGACGTGATCGTCGCAGAATTCGGCCAGCTCTTCGCCGTCGGCGCCGATCAGCCGCGACACCAGGCGCACGGTGCTGATCCGCGCGACCGGCGCGAGTTCGTCCTCGCGCACCACAGCCAGCACGGTGTCCCGCAGCTCTTCGGGGACCGCGTCATCGTCCTCGGTGAGGGGCAGACGCAGCTCGGTCCGGGTGTCCGGCCCCGCCGGCAGCTTCAGATGCCACCCGGCATCGGTGCCGCCGGTGCGGCGCCGCAGGGTGATGTGGTGCTGCGCCAGCCGCTGGCCGGGTGTGTCGAAGTACACAGCGTCTAAATTTTGCTGTGGTTGCTGCTCCACGCGCGCGACGACGGAGATCCCCTCAAAGGAGGGGCTGATTGTCGCGTCGGTGACGTCGAACTTCCGCTCGACCTCGACGTGTTGAGATGGCATGGGGTGTGTGCCCTGACGGTCGAAGGGACGGGAGGCTCGGGGTGTGCGAGCTGGGCGAGCACGCGACACGGTGCCACATTCAGGTAAACAATGGTCACGACTTGCCACGGGGTAATCTAAGATTCTCTTAGGGTTCTCATAAGGTCGGGGTATCGGTTTGGGATGCGATATTCGCTTCGCACCGCGCGTGGTGCCGAGTGTGAGTGTTGCCTGGTCGGTATTGTCCCCCTTATGGGACGCCAGTCGTGTTCACAGCTAGACCGAGGTCACCCATGAAGTTGCGTGTTGAGGAGTACTTGGACGGCAAAGGTGCTATCACCTTGCCAGACGGTTATACCGTCAACTACTACCTTGAGCGTGCCGTGGAAGAGCTGGGCGACACGTTCGCCTACCGGTATCTGGACTTCAACGCCAACTCTGACGGCGAACCCAATGATCTCAACTGGACGCAGCTTGGCCAGCGTTCTCGGGCCGTTGCCGCGCGGCTCCAGCAAGTAACCAAGCCCGGCGATCGGGTGGCCATTCTGGCCCCGCAGGGCATTGACTATGTGGTGGGTTTCTTTGCCGCCATCGAGGCCGGGAACATCGCGGTTCCATTGTTTGCTCCGGAGCTTCCCGGCCACTCTGAACGGCTCGACGCGGTGCTCACCGACGCACAGCCGACGGTGGTGCTGACCAATAACGCCGCCGCCGAGTCCGTCAGCCGTTTTGTCCGCGGTCTGCCGCGCGACCGCCGCCCCCGCGTGGTGGCGGTGGACAGCGTGCCCGACTCGGTGGCCGCCACCTACGCCAAGGTGACGCCGGATACCGATGACATCGCCTATCTGCAATACACGTCGGGATCCACCCGGGTGCCCGCGGGCGTCGAGATCACGCACCGCGCGGTGATGACCAATGTTCTGCAGATGATCATCTCGGTCGGTCTGGACGACAGCATCCGCAGCGTCAGCTGGCTGCCGCTGTACCACGACATGGGCCTGCTGATGATTCTGTTCCCGCTGTGCGGTGGCCGGATCACCCTGATGTCCCCGGTGTCGTTCGTGCGACGGCCCGGGCGGTGGATCAAGGAGCTCGCCGCCGAGGGGCATCTGGGCCGAACCTTTGCCGCCGCACCGAACTTCGCATTCGAACTGGCCGCGGAGCGGGGTCTGCCCAAGGACGGCGAAGAGCTGGACCTGAGCAACGTCGCGGGCCTGATCAACGGTTCCGAGCCCGTCAGCATCTCCTCGATCCGCAAGTTCAATGACGCTTTCGGGCCGTACGGGCTGCCGCCGACCACCATCAAGCCGTCCTATGGAATGGCCGAGGCGACGTTGTTCGTCTCCACCATCCCCTCCGACGCCGAGGCGTCGGTGGTGTATCTGGACCGCCGGGCACTGGGCGACGGACACGCGGTGCGTGTTGAGGCCGACGACGAGAACGCGGTGCCGCAGGTGTCTTGCGGGAAGATCGCGCGCAGTCAGTGGGCGGTGATCGTCAACCCGAACGCCGATACCGAGCTGGCCGACGGCGAGGTTGGGGAGATCTGGCTGCACGGCGACAACATCGGCCGCGGTTACTGGGGCAGGCCCAAGGAGACGGACTTCTCGTTCCGCAACAAGCTGCAGGCACGGCTGGATCACGGCAGCCACGCCACCGGTACCGAGCCCGGCGCCACGTGGTTCCGCACCGGCGATCTGGGCGTGTACCTCGATGGTGAGCTCTACATCACCGGGCGGGTCAAGGACCTGGTCATCATCGACGGTCGCAACCACTACCCGCAGGACATCGAGGCCACCGTCGAAGAGGCCTCGCCCGCGGTGCGCCGTGGTTTCGTGGCGGCATTCTCGGTGCCCGCCGAAGGATCTGGGGAGCAGCTGGTCATCGTGGCAGAGCGCGCCGCCGGTGCGGGCCGGGCCGAGCCGGAGCCCATCATCGATGCGATCCGCGCCGCCGTCTCGCGACGCCACAACCTGCCGATCGCGGATGTGCAGCTGGTACAGGCGGGTGCGATTCCCCGCACTACCAGCGGAAAGCTCGCACGCCGAGCCTGCCGCCAGGAGTACCTGGACAACAAACTCGGCGTGCGCGCCTGACGATCTCGATTTAGTACGAGTGCTCGGGAGCGGGGAACACTCCGCGAGCCACCTCATCGGCGTACTGCTCGGCGGCCTTGCGTAGCTCGGCACCGACCTGGCCGAATTGCTTGACGAACTTGGCGGTCTTACCGCTGGTCATTCCGGCCATGTCCTGCCACACCAACACCTGGGCGTCGCACTCCCGGCCCGCGCCGATGCCGACGGTGGGGATGGTGAGCTTGCCGGTGATCTGTGTGGCCAGCTCCGCCGGCACCATCTCCATCACCACGGCGATGGCCCCCGCCTCCTGAACCGCGATGGCGTCGTGAATGA
The DNA here is from genome assembly GCF_000069185.1 of Mycobacteroides abscessus ATCC 19977. Taxonomy (NCBI): domain Bacteria; kingdom Bacillati; phylum Actinomycetota; class Actinomycetes; order Mycobacteriales; family Mycobacteriaceae; genus Mycobacteroides; species Mycobacteroides abscessus. The sequence goes on from NC_010397.1 coordinate 1,915,345, forward strand.
GCTGTGCGGCAGCGTCGTCGCGACCCTGGACTCGGTATCCGCCAAGGCCGTTCACGCTCTGTGGCGTGAACCCGATGTGCGCCACCACCGGGATGCCGGCGGCGGTCAGTGTGGCGATCTGCTCGGCAACCCGTTCTCCGCCTTCGAGTTTCACGGCGTGGGCGCCGGCTTCCTTCATGAACCGAGTGGCGCTCGCGAGCGCCTGAGCGGCGCCGCCCTCATAGGAACCGAAGGGTAGGTCGGCGACCACCAGCGCCTCGGGCGCGCCACGAACCACGCCACGCACCAACGGAATCAGCTCGTCGATGGTGATCGGCACGGTGGTGTCATATCCGTAGACCACGTTCGCGGCCGAATCTCCGACCAGCAGAACGGGAATCCCGGCATCGTTGAATACCCGCGCGGTGGAGTAGTCGTACGCGGTGAGCATCGACCACTTGTGGCCCTCGGCCTTCCACTTTTGCAAGTGGTGCACACGGGTCTGCGATGAGCGTTTTGCGCGAAGAGCATCAGGCTGCGTACGCGGCTCAGTCGATTTTTCGGAAGCAGCGCCATACAAGGCAGATTCGGACATGAAGAAGTCACCTCATCGTTTTGAAATTCCTCAAGGCCCATCCGGGTCCCTGGGTTTCTAACGATGTTCAGTGTGCCACCGCATAGCGAGGAGATGAATATCCGATCGCGTGGACTTGGTCACATCGGGAGTCCCCGCATTCAGGCACGCCGCACTACCCGGCTCGCTTAGCATCTGCGACATGCAGCGACTTTCCGGATTGGACGCCAGTTTCCTATATCTGGAAACACCCACCCAGCCCATGCATGTGTGCGGGGTACTGGAATTAGACACCACAACCATTCCTGGTGGCTACTCGTTCGAGAAACTGCGGACCAAGCTGGCCGAACGCGTCGAGGGCATCCCGTCCTTCCGGGAGAAACTCGCCGACAGCCGGCTGAATCTGGATCACCCGGTGTGGGTCGACGACGACGACTTCGACATCGACCGTCACCTGCATCACGTCGGTCTGCCCGCGCCCGGCGGCAAGGCCGAGATCGCGGACATGTGCGGACATATCGCCTCGCTGCCGCTGGACCGCGCCCGGCCGCTCTGGGAGATGTGGGTCATCGAGACCGGAGACACGAATCGCTTGGTCGTCATGACCAAGATGCACCATGCCTCCGTCGATGGCGTCACCGGCGCCAACCTGATGTCGGCGCTGTGCGGTCTGGAACCCGATGCCGAGGCGCCCGAGCCCGCGCCCGGTGTGGGCGGCGCCAACAGCCTTGAGATCGCGGTGACGGGAGCCCTCAAATGGGCTTCGCGGCCACTGAAATTCGCCAAGCTGCTGCCCGCGACGATCGGGGTGATTCCCGCGTGGCTGGAGCGCTCCAAGCGAGGCGAGGCCATGTCCGCACCCTTCTCGGCTCCGCGTACCTCGTTCAACTCCACGATCACCAGCCGCCGCAACGTTGGGTACGCGCAGCTGGACCTGGAGGATGTGCGCACGGTCAAGAACCATTTCGGTGTCAAGGTCAACGATGTCGTGATGGCGATCTGCGCCGGTGCGCTACGCAAGTATCTGGATGATCGCGGTGAGCTCCCGGACAACTCGTTGGTCGCCATGGTGCCGGTGTCGGTGCACGAGAAGTCGGACCGGCCAGGCCGAAATCAGGTGTCCGGCATGTTTTCTCGGCTCGAGACCAACGTCGATGATCCCGTTGAGCGGCTCAACGCCATTGCTGCGGCAAACAACATCGCCAAGGATCACACCGCGGTGCTCGGGGCGACCCTGCTGCAGGACTGGAGCCAATTCGCGGCTCCCGCGGTGTTCGGCACGGCGATGCGGGTCTACTCCCGCATCCGGCTCGCCGATCGTCATCCGGTGATCCACAACTTGGTGGTTTCCAACGTGCCGGGACCGCAAGTGCCCCTGTACTTTTTGGGCGCTCAGGTGATCGGCATGTATCCGCTGGGTCCGATCTTCCACGGCGCGGCACTCACCGTCACGGTGATGTCGCTGGACGGCAAGCTCAATGTCGGGCTCATTTCGTGCCCGGATCTGATGCCCGATCTTGGCACCTTGACCGACGATTTCGGCGTGGCGCTCGAGGAGCTAAAGGCTCGCATCTAAGTTCGCATGGCAACATGGCTGACATGATGTTGCGTGGGCTTGGTCGCCCTGGGCTGTTGCCGCTACTGGCTCTCGCCTCGGTGGTAGCCGTCGTCTCTGGTTGTGTGCGGTCGGTCGAAGGTGAGGCGACGGCGGCACACCCGTCGGAAACCTCGCTGAGTTGGGGAGATTGCGACGGCTTCACTCCCGAAAACGTCACGGTGCCGGCGAGTACGGTGTGTTCGGAACTCGAGGTGCCCGTCGACTACACCAAGCCTGACGGCGCCAAGGCGCGGTTGGCGATCATCAAGTACCCGGCCAAGGGCAACAAGATCGGGTCGCTGCTGATGAACCCCGGTGGGCCGGGGCAGTCCGGCATCGAGGCCGCGACCGCCATCGTCAAGCAGGTGCCCAAGGAGATCCGCGATCGCTTCGACTTCATCGGATTCGATCCCCGTGGTGTCGGTTCCTCCACACCGGCGATCGAGTGCAACTCGGATAAAGACGTCGACCGGCTGCGCGCGCAGAACGACACCGACTACAGCCCCGAGGGCGTGGCCCGGATGGAGCAGGACTCCAAGGACTTCGTGAAGCGCTGCGTCGACAAGGTGGGGCTGGAATTCCTGGCCAACGTCGGCACCGTGAACGTCGCCAAGGACATGGACCGGCTGCGCGCCGCGCTGGGCGACGAGAAGCTGACTTACCTGGGGTACTCGTACGGCACCCGGATCGGCACCACCTACGCCGAGGAGTTCCCTCAGAACGTGCGGGCACTCATCCTCGACGGGGTCATCGACCCCAATGCCGATCCGACCCAGGCGGACATCGACCAGATCGCCGGATTCCAAAAGGCTTTCGACAATTACGCCGCCGACTGCGCCAAGAGCCCGAGCTGCCCGCTGGGCACCGATCCGGCGCAGGCGACCGCGCGGTACCGGGCCATGGTCGATCCGCTGGTCGATCATCCGGCCAAGACCAAGGACGGCCGCGGGCTGTCGCACAGCGACGCGATCATCGGCACCATCATGGTGATGTACTCACCCACGCTGTGGGAGGCCTTCACCAAGGCGCTGCGCCAGCTCAGCGAGGGGTCCGGCGATATCCTGCAGTTGCTCGCCGACGCGTACATGAAGCGCGACGAGGATGGTCACTACAGCCATGCGCAGGACGCACAGACCGCCATCAACTGCGTCGACGAGCCACCGGAGAAGGATCGCGCCAAGGCCGTCGAGAAGGACCGTCGCATCCGTGAGGTGGCGCCGTTCCAGGACTACGGTGAGTTCACCGGAAACGCACCGCTGGGTGTATGCGCGTTCTGGCCGGTGCCGCCGACCAGCAAGCCGCATCCCATCCACGCCGCCGGACTGCCCAAACTGCTGGTGGTCTCGACGACGTACGATCCGGCGACGCCGTACCAGGCGGGTGTTGAACTGGCCAAACAGCTCGGCGGAGGCCTGCTGACCTACGACGGGACCAAGCACACCATCGTTTTCGACGGCAATCAGTGCGTCGACAAGGCGGCCGAGGACTATCTCATCAAGGTCACGACTCCGCCCGAAGGCGCCCGCTGCTGATCCCTTTCGGGGTGCGACATGGCACGATGTGGCCCATGATGCGGATGCGCCGGGCGTTGCCAGTGATTTTCTTGATGTTGACGGCGGCCGTCCCCGCGATCCCGGCGGCTGCCGCGCCGCTGCCGGCTCCGAGCCCGTCGCTGCAGGCGTTCTACGACCAAAAGGTCGTGTGGGGTGGGTGCGACAGCTTCGTCACCGACACCAGCCGCATCCCGACCGCGCGCTGCGCCAAGGTCAAGGTGCCCGTCAACTACGACAAGCTGATGGGCGCGGTGGCCGAACTGGCCGTGCTCAGGGTGCCCGCCACCGGCAAGCGCGTGGGTGCGCTCCTGGTCAACCCCGGCGGCCCGGGCGGATCGGGTGTGGACCTGGCGGCCGGTATGGGCGCCAAGCTCGGTGATTCGGCGATCGGGCAGAGCTTCGACATCGTCGGATTCGACCCGCGCGGTGTCGGCGGCTCCACTCCGACGTTGCGCTGCCGTACCGACGCCGAGTTCGATGCCTTCCGCAAGGAGCCGCTGGCCGACTACAGCCAGGCCGGGGTGGCCCACATCGAGGACGTGTACCGCCAATACGTCAACGAATGCGCGAACCGGATGGGGCTCGACTTCCTGGCCAACGCCGGAACTGCTTCGGCAGCAAGAGATATGGATATCGTCAGGAGCATCGTAGGGGCCGGTGCGGCGGACACCAGGCTCAATTACCTGGGCTACTCCTATGGCACCGAGCTGGGCACCCAGTACGCCGAATATTTCCCGCAGAACGTGCGCACCATGGTTCTGGACGGCGCGATCGACCCGACCATCGACCCGGTGGAGTCCAACGTGCGGCAGATGACGGGGTTCCAGGTGGCGTTCAACGACTATGCCGCCGACTGCGCCAAAGACCCCAAGTGCCCGTTGGGCCCCGACCCTTCCCAGGCCGTGAAGCGTTTTCATCAGCTGATCGATCCGCTGGTGACCAAACCGGCCAAGACCAACGATCCGCGCGGGCTGAGCTACCAGGACGCCATCACAGGCACCATCCAGGCGATGTACACCCCGCGCTACTGGAAGTACCTCACCTCGGGTCTGTCCGGCCTGGCGGACGGCAGCGGACCCGATGACCTGTTGTGGCTGGCCGACCAGTACCAGGAGCGTGACGATCACGGGCGTTACGACAACTTGCAGGACGCGTTCAACTCGATTCGTTGCGTCGACGGGCCGACGCCGAAGGACTCCGCGCCGTGGGTGGCCGCCGACAAGACGCTGCGCGAGCAGGCCCCATTCTCGAGCTACGGGTCGTTCACTGGCTACGCCCCGCGCGATATGTGCGCCTTCTGGCCCGTGCCGCCGACGTCGACCCCGCACACCCCGTCGACTCCCGGCCTGGCGCCGGTGGTGGTCATCTCCACCACGCACGACCCGGCGACGCCGTATGAGGCAGGAGTGGCGCTGGCGCGCCAGTTGGGTGGATCGCTCATCAGTTACGAGGGCACCCAGCACACCGTCGCATTCAACGGTGAGGCATGTGTCGATGACGTGGTGACGCGCTACTTCGTCGACGGCACCGTGCCTCCTAAAGACGTGCGCTGCTGACCTGCGGCATACTCTCCCCATGGATCGTCAGAAGGAATTCGTGCTGCGCACGCTGGAAGAACGCGATATCCGTTTCGTCCGGCTGTGGTTCACCGATGTGCTCGGCTACCTCAAGAGCGTCTCCATTGCGCCCGCTGAGCTGGAGGGCGCTTTCGAGGAGGGCATCGGTTTCGATGGCTCGTCCATCGAAGGCTTCGCCCGTGTCTCCGAATCGGACACCGTCGCCCACCCCGATCCGTCGACCTTCCAGGTGCTGCCCTGGACCACGAGCGCGGGCAAGCACCACTCGGCGCGCATGTTCTGCGACATCAAACTGCCCGACGGCTCGCCGTCGTGGTCGGACCCTCGGCACGTGCTGCGCCGTCAGCTGGCCAAGGCGAGCGATTTGGGCTTTTCCTGCTACGTACACCCGGAGATCGAGTTCTTCCTGCTGAAGAACCTGCCCGACGACGGGACGGCACCCATCCCCGCCGACGACGCCGGATACTTCGACCAGGCAGTGCACGAGGCCGCGCCCAACTTCCGCCGGCATGCGATCGACGCGCTCGAATCCATGGGCATCTCGGTGGAATTCAGCCACCACGAGGGTGCGCCCGGCCAGCAGGAGATCGATTTACGGTACGCCGACGCCCTTTCCATGGCGGACAACGTGATGACATTCCGGAACGTCGTCAAGGAAGTGGCGATCATCGACGGCGTGCATGCCACGTTCATGCCCAAGCCGTTCAGTGATCACCCCGGCAGTGCCATGCACACCCATATGAGCCTGTTCGAGGGCGATACCAACGCCTTCCACAATCCCGATGACCCGCTTCAGCTTTCGGATGTCGGCAAGTCGTTCATCGCCGGCATCCTGGAGCACGCCAACGAGATCAGCGCCGTCACCAATCAGTGGGTGAATTCCTACAAGCGCCTGGTGCAGGGCGGTGAGGCGCCGACGGCGGCGTCCTGGGGTGCGGCCAACCGTTCGGCGCTGGTGCGGGTTCCGATGTACACGCCCAACAAGTCGTCGTCACGTCGCATCGAGGTACGCAGCCCGGACTCCGCGTGCAACCCGTATCTGACGTATGCGGTGCTGCTGGCCGCCGGTCTGCGGGGTGTGGAGCAGGGCTACACCCTGGGCCCGGAAGCCGAGGACGACGTCTGGGGCCTGACCCGTGCGGAGCGCCAGGCCATGGGCTACAAGGAGCTGCCCAGCACGCTGGAGAACGCCCTCATCGCGATGGAGGGCTCCGAGCTGGTCGCAGAAGCCTTGGGAGAGCATGTCTTTGACTTCTTCCTGCGCAACAAGCGGGCCGAGTGGGCGCGCTACCGCAGCAATGTGACGCCGTTCGAACTGCGTGCCTACTTGGGTCTGTGACGCGATCTTCTGAGCGTTCGAAGGTCCCTGGTGTCGGGCGGCTGGGGCTTGTCGATCCGCGGGCCGCGGCACTGCTCGAAGAGCTGGGCTGGACCACCGAGGCGCATGTGCCGCTGCTGTGGTCGCTATCGCGTTCCCCGGACGCCGATGCCGCGCTGCTCACGCTGATCCGGCTGCGCGAGGAGATGGGTCCCCAGTGGGCCGCGCTGGATCAGGAGTTGAGTGCCAATACCGCACTGCGGGGTCGGCTGCTGTCGGTGATCGGCTCGTCCTTGGCGCTCGGTGATCATCTGGTGGCGCACCCCGACCGGTGGCAGCTGCTGGTCGGTGAGGTCGAACTGGAGTCCAAAGAGACTCTGCAAGAGCGATTTTTGAAGGTTGTCGGCGCCATCGACGGACGTGCGTCGGTCTCGGAGTTCGTCGCGATCTCGGCGCTGCGAGACGCTTACCGGGACCGGCTCTTGGTGCTGGCCGCGCTCGATCTGGCGGCCACCGTCGAGAACGAACCGGTGTTGCCGTTCCCGGTGGTGGGTCAACACCTCGCGGATCTGGCCGACGCCGCGCTGACGGCCGCACTGGCCGTGGCAGTGTCTCTGGTGGTTCCCGAGGGGCAGGAACCACCCCGGCTCGCGGTTATCGCGATGGGCAAATGCGGTGCGCGCGAGCTCAATTACGTCAGTGATGTCGACGTCATCTTCGTGGGGGAGCAGGCCGACTCGCTGACCACCCGTGTTGCCGGGGAGATGATGCGGGTGGGCTCGAGCACCTTCTTCGAGGTGGACGCGGCGCTGCGCCCGGAGGGTAAGGCCGGGGCGCTGGTGCGCACGCTCGACTCGCACGTCACGTACTACCGGCGCTGGGCCAAGACCTGGGAATTTCAGGCACTGCTGAAGGCACGCCCGGCCGTCGGCGATCCGGACCTGGGCAAGGCGTATGTGGACGCGCTCATGCCGATGGTGTGGACCGCGTGTGAGCGTGAGGATTTCGTACCGGAGGTGCAGGCCATGCGCCGCCGGGTGGAGTCGTTGGTGCCCGCGGATCTACGTGAGCGCGAGATCAAACTGGGCACCGGCGGGCTGCGTGACGTCGAATTCGCGGTGCAGCTGCTGCAGCTGGTACATGGCCGGGCCGATGAGTCGCTGCACGTGGCATCGACTGTCGACGCGCTGAGCGTGCTGTCGGCTGGGGGATACATCGGTCGTGACGACGGTGCCAATCTGACGGCATCCTATGAGTTTTTGCGGCTGTTGGAACATCGCCTGCAGCTGCAACGGCTCAAGCGCACGCACACCCTGCCCGCGCCGGAGGACACCGAGGCCATGCGATGGCTGGCCCGGGCGGCGCATGTGCGTCCCGACGGACAGAACGACGCGCTCGGGGTACTGCGCGCCGAGATCAAGCGGCAGGCGTTGCGCGTGTCTCGTCTGCACGCCAAGTTGTTCTACCAACCGCTGCTGGAATCGGTCACCGAGTTCGACAAGGAAGCCCTGGGGCTGTCCAACGAGGCGGCGGTGCGCCAGCTCGCGGCTCTGGGATATCAGCAACCGCAGCACGCCCTCAGTCACCTGGCCGCCCTGACCAAGGAGGGCGGGCGCCGGGGACGCATTCAATCCATCCTGCTGCCAACGCTTTTGGATTGGCTGGCGGATACTCCCGATCCGGATGCCGGGCTGCTGGCCTATCGCCGGGTGAGCGAGGCGCTGGCCGACCAGACGTGGTACCTGCGCACGTTGCGTGACGAGGGCGCGGTGGCCAAGCGGCTCATGCAGATCCTGGGCACCTCGGCGTATGTGCCCGATCTCGTCATGCGCGCACCCGAAGTGATCCAGCTGTATGCCGATGGCCCCAACGGGCCCAAACTCCTTGAGGCGGAACCTGCTTCGGTTGCCAAGGCGCTGATTGCCTCGTCGGCGCGTCATGCCGACCCGGAACGCGCGATCGCGGCGGCGCGATCGTTACGGCGCCGGGAGTTGGCACGAGTGGCCTCGGCGGACCTGCTGGGCTTGCTGGATGTGGTGGAGGTATGTGGCGCACTCACCTCGGTATGGGTGGCAGTCTTGCAGGCCGCCCTGGACGCGGTGATCAAGGCGAGCATTCCGGAGGGCGAACAGGCGCCTGCCGTCGTCTCCGTTATCGGTATGGGCCGGCTGGGCGGCGGTGAGCTGGGCTACGGGTCCGACGCGGATGTCCTCTATGTGTGCGAGGCGCGGGGAGAGGCCACCGATGCCGAAGCGGTCAGGTGGTCGGCGACCATTGCCGAGAAGGTGGGCAAGCTGCTCGGCGCTCCGAGCACCGACCCGCCGCTGCAGGTCGACACGGGGCTGCGGCCCGAGGGACGCAACGGGCCGATGGTGCGCACCCTGGCCGCCTACGAGACCTACTACGCGCAGTGGGCGCAGCCGTGGGAGGTGCAGGCGCTGCTGCGCGCGCACAGCGTCGCCGGAGACTCGGATCTGGGGCTGCGCTTCCTGCACATGATCGACAAGACGCGGTATCCGGCCGGCGGTATCGCCCAGGACGCGGTGCGCGAGATCCGCCGGATCAAGGCGCGGGTCGATGCCGAGCGACTGCCACGGGGTGCGGACCCGAACACCAATACCAAGCTGGGGCGCGGCGGGCTGGCCGACGTGGAGTGGACCGTGCAGCTGCTGCAGCTGCGCCACGCCCACGAGCATCAGTCCCTGCACAGCACCTCGACCCTGCAGACGCTGCGGGCGGCGGCGGAGGCAGGGCTCATCGAGACCGAGGATGCCGAGCTGCTGCGGCAGGCATGGCTGACGGCGACCAATGCCCGCAACGCGCTGGTGCTCGCGCGCGGCAAGCCCACCGACCAGCTGCCCGGGCCCGGGCGGCTGCTCAATACGGTGGCCGCCGCGGCCGGTTGGCCGGACAACGACGGCGGCGAGTTCTTGGACAACTATCTGCGGGTGACCAGGCGTGCGAAAGCCGTCGTGCAGAGGGTTTTCGGGGAGTAGCTTTCTGCTTCATGCGGATCAAGATCCATACCATCATGGTTGTCGGGGTCGTTGCCGGCACTCTGGGTGTGGCGGCGCCGGTCCAGGCGAGCCCGGGTGACTGCACCGTCTCCGAGGAAGCCCGGCTCGACGCGGTCGCGGCCACCAAGCGCGCCGAGTATCTGGAGCGCCATCCCGACGTCAACACCGCGATGAGCGATGCCCTGAAGAACACGCCGGGGGACGGCGGGGCCAAACATGAGGCGGTGCAGGCCTACCTCGACGCGAATCCGGCGGCCAAGACCGATCTGGACGCGATCCGTCAGCCGGTGCGGGACTTCACGAACCGCTGCTGGCCGAACGGCTAACCGTCAGGGGCGGTCGTGGAGCGTCACCTGGTAGCCGTCGGGATCGGCGAAGGTGAAGGTGTGGCCGAAGGGGCCGTCGATCGGCGCGGAGACGATGGTGTGGCCGTCGGCGGCGAGGGCGTCGTGGATGGCCTGAACGTCTGTGGCGTGCAACCAGATTGCGGCGCCGATGCCGGGCTGGGCGACGGACGTGAGATCGGTGCCGGGAATGACATCGCGTAGCGCGAACGCGATCGGTTTCGTCTCGAAGACGACGGCATGTGGTGGTCCTGCCGGCGAGCGGACGAGGCCGAGGTACTGCTCGTAGAAGGCTTGCGACGCACTGAGGTTACGTGCTTGAAGTGAGATGAAATCTGGACCGGTGACCGGCATGGGAACGCTCCTTTTATTCATGTCAGCTTACTGACATGAATAAATGTATGTCAGAATTCTGACATGAGTCAAGATGGTGTGGGTGTCGACTTGGAGACCTCGCTGGGCTACCTGCTCAAAGAGACGTCGAGCGCTTTGCGCACGGCCATGGAGGAGGTGTTGCGGCCGCTCGGGATGAGCATCACGCATTACTCGTGCCTGGAGCTGTTGGCGCAACGCCCGGGGCTTTCGAACTCCGAGCTCGCACGAGGGGCATTCGTGACACGGCAGACGATGAATGTGCTGCTGCAGAACCTGGAACGAGACGGCTACGTGACCAGGCCCGCAGAAGCGCCCGTCGGCAAGGTGCTTCCCGTCCGGCTCACGTCGCGGGGCAGGCGCAGCCTGCAGAAGGCGAGTGCCGCGGTCCGCTCCGTAGAACTCAGAATGCTGGCCGGCATGACCACGACCGAACAGTCGGACGCCTTCCGGCTGTTGCGGCTCATGATTCATGCCCTGCGAGACGGTGCCTAGTCCACCCGGGGTGTCCGACCTCCTGAACTACAGCACTGTAATTTTCAGCACGCTTCTCATGGTTTCTTAACGTTCAGGCCATGACCGTCCAACCAATGCTCGATAGCGTCCCGGGCGGGCCGGCACTTCGCCGGCTGTAACGCTGAACAAGGAGTTACTCCATGAAGTTCACCTCTGCTGTCCTCAGTGGTGTCGTCGGCGCCGGTGCGGTGGCCAGCGCCCTGGCATTCGCGGGTGCTGCCGACGCGGCTCCGAGCAAGTGCACCGCCGCCGAATTCGCCCGTACGCACTCGACCGTGTCGAGCCAGGTCGCGAGCTACCTGGACAAGAACCCGACGATCAACGACGGGATCACCAACGCTGCCAAGGGCGCGCCCGAGGGCCAGCGTCGTGAGGCCATCAAGACCTACCTCGACGGCCAGCCCGCCGCCAAGGCCGAGCTGGAGAAGATCCGTCAGCCGCTCACGAGCCTCAAGAACAGCTGCGGCGCGGACACCGATGACGCCGCCCCGGCCGCGCCCGCCGGCCTGATGGGACAGGCGCCTGCCGCCGAGCAGCCCGCCGTGGAGAACGCGCCCGCCGAGCAGCCGCAGCAGCCGTGGAACCCCTTCGCGCCGCAGCAGCCGGCCCCGGAGACGGCAACCGCCAATACCCCGCAGGCGGCCCCGAACGTCGCCGCGGTGGTTGATCAGCAGGACGTCTAACAACACCTCCGGGCGGGCGGCTTAGCCTTATGTGGCGATGACACAGGAAACTACCGCCCGTCACAAGGTGTTGATGGTCGATGACGACCCGGACGTTCGGAACTCGGTAGCCCGCGGGCTACGCCACTCGGGTTTCGACGTCCGGGTCGCCGTTGATGGCCGCGACGCGCTCACCCAGCTCGCGGCCGATGAGCCCGATGCCCTGGTACTCGACGTGCAGATGCCCGAGCTGGACGGGGTTGCGGTGGTCACCGCTCTGCGGGCCCTGGGTAACGACATTCCGATCTGCGTGCTCAGTGCACGCGACACCGTCAACGACCGAATCGCCGGCTTGGAGGCCGGTGCCGACGACTACTTGACCAAACCCTTTGACCTCGGCGAGCTGGTGGCTCGCCTGCGTGCGCTGCTGCGCCGTCGCGGCGCCGGTTCGGGCGGCCTCGCCGATTCCGCCATCACCGTCGGACAGATCACCGTGGACGTGTCGCGCCGCTTGGTCTTTGTCAACGGAGAACGTGTCGAGCTGAGTAAGCGGGAGTTCGATCTGCTGGTGGTGCTGGCCGAGAACACCGGTGTGGTGCTGAGCCGCACCCGGCTGCTGGAATTGGTGTGGGGGTACGACTTTGACGTCGAGACCAATGTTGCCGATGTCTTCGTCAGCTATCTGCGCCGCAAGCTGGAAGCTGGGGGAGCCGCGCGAGTCATCCATACCGTCAGGGGAGTCGGCTACGTGATGCGGGAAGAGCCGTGAAACGCTCGCTGTCCCTGCGTACCCGGGTCGCGGTGGCGGCCTTCCTCGCCGCCGGCCTGGTGGTCGCCCTGATCGGCATTGTCGCCGGTATTGCCCTGGTGCGCAACGACACCCGGCAGCTCGATCGGCGTCTCGACATGCTGACCGATGCGGTGCAAGCCACCACTCGGCACGGTGAAACCACATTCGTGCTGACGGTCCGTGACACCAAGAGTGGAGGACTGGTGATCTTCCGGGGCGTCGAGCTGCCACGGCTGCCGTTGGGCACTCGGAATGTGACCGTCGGCGACGTGAACTACCGGGTGCGCACCATCGAGAACCCGGAAGAACAGACGGTGATTTCGCTCGGGACCCGGTCGGACACGGTACTGGTCAATCACCGCGGGATCCCGGTATTCATTGCCCTGGGTGTGCTTTCGATGCTGCTGGCCGGTGGTTTCGCCTGGCTGTTCGCCGGGCGCGCGGTGCGGCCGCTGCATCAGCTCACCGACCAGACCCGCCAGCTCGATACCGACGGCCTGCAGGTGGCTGCGGTGCGCGGTGCCCGAGAGTCCGAGGAGCTTGCCGAGGCCATGGCCGCCATGCTGAGCCGAGTCTCGGCGGCACAGTCCGAAACCACCAAATCTCTTCTGGCGGCCCGTGATTTTGCCGCGAGTGCGGCACACGAATTACGCACGCCGCTCACCGCGATGCGCGCCGACCTGGATACTCTGCGCGCACACGACTTGTCGGGCGATGAACGTGTCGAGGTGATCGGCGACCTGCAGCGCGCCCAGCGACGTGTCGAGGCCACCATCACGGCGCTCGGCCAGTTGGCCTCGGGCGACCTCGCCAGGACCGAGGACCGCGAACTGGTGGACATCGCAGACCTGTTGGACCGGGTGGCGGGGGATGCGTTGATGCACCGGGCCGACGCGCCGGAGATCACCGTCCATGCGGACGACTGTGGTGTGGTGCTGGGTTGGCCCGACGGGCTGCGGCTGGCCGTGGACAACCTGGTGCGCAACGCGATCAACCATGGCGAAGCCAGACATATTGTGCTGTCGGCAAATCGGATCGACAACCGGCTGGTTATCGAGGTCGATGACGACGGTCCCGGCCTACCCGAGGCCGACCGGGAGCGGGTGCTCGGACGATTCGAACGCGGCCCCGGCGCTAAGCCGGGCGGGCTGGGCCTGGGGTTGGCACTCGTGGCGCAGCAGGCCGCGTTGCACGGCGGAGACGTGGTGCTGTCGTCAAGCCCGCTGGGCGGGCTGCGGGCGACGCTGACGATCGCCGCGGAATAGACGCGACTATCAGTTCTGGCGCGGCCCGTATTTGGCGAGCCACTCCCTGGCCTCGTCGGGCAGATTGCCGGCAGCCTCGGCCGCCCTACACCAGCGCCGCACCATCTTGACCATGTTTGCGGGGTTGTAGGCGTCTTCCTGCTGCGACCACAGCCCGTCTCCGGCGTAGTGCAGCACGGTCAGGTTCGGCTCACCCCAATGCTGGCCGTCGCCCGGATCGCTCATCACATTGTCGATTTCGCAGACCACCCAACCCTTTTCGGGGTCGAAGACCGTCCAGGTGGCGGGCAGACTCGGCATGTGGTTGCCGGGGAACTCCGCCATGACCGCGGTGATGTACTGCCGAATGGCCTCTTTACCGTGCAGGCGGCCCACCACGTGCTCGATGTACAGAGCATCCTCGGTGTACATCTCGGCGTATGGGTTCCAATCGCCGGTTTCGATGCAGCGATGGACGGTGGCCTGGTGTTGCGCGAACGCTTCTTCGAGCTCGGCGCGGGTAAAGGATGGCATGCTCAAAGACTGCCATAAGGTACCGTCCCTGAGGTGCGAGGACGGACCGCCGTGGGGGCGTTGGGTTGGCTGCTGGCCGTCGTGGCCATCCTGGCCATCGCTTCGCGTTGGGTGCGGTCCAGCTGGTCGCCCCTGATCGGGCTCACCGCCGGCTTTCCGCCCACCTGCCTATTGGCGATCCTGGGGCTGGTGTTCTTCCTGGTGGTCCGGCAGTGGTGGGGCGTGCTCACCGCGGTGGTGGTGATCGCGTTGCAGGCCCTCGCCATCGCGCCGATGTACTTGCCCGACAGCGCCGCCGAGGGAACCACCGTCACCGTGCTGCAGGCCAACCTGCGCGTCGGTGCCGGCGATGCCGGGGCAGTGGTGGCCGCGATCCGTGAACACGATGTGGGTGTGGTGACCATTAACGAGCTCACACCCGAGGCGCGGGCCAAACTTGTTGCCGCGGGTATCGATTCGGCGCTCCCGTATTCGTACACCATCGCCGAACCGATGGCGCTGGGCACCGGGATCTGGAGTCGATATCCGCTGACCCCGGTACATCAGGACGACCAGGGATTCGCTATGCGACAGATCTGGGCGGAGGCCGAAATTCCCGGCGCGGGACCGATCATGCTGGTCGCGGCGCACACCCGCCCCCCGGAGAAGGACATGAGCTCACCGGGCTGGCTCACCGAGTTGGATACCATGGGACGACAGCTGCATGCGCTGCGTGCCGATGTCAAAGTCATTGTCGGCGGAGACTTTAACGCCACCTACGACCACTTCGCGTTCCGGCAGATCCTTACCGGTGGTTTCGCCGATGCCGTGGACCAAGCCGGCGGCGGTTGGCTACCGACCTGGCGTGAAGGCCACTGGTACACCAGGCTGATCGGGATCGACCACGTGCTGACCCGCGGCGCGACCGCGACGTCGGTGAGCACCGAGGAGATCTATGGCACCGACCACCGGGCGCTCATCGCCACGGTGGTCGTGCCTAACTCTTCTTCTTGAGTGCCGCGTCGATCGACAGCGATCCGCCGCCGGTGAAAACCAACAGGAGAAAGCCCCAGCAGAACAGGGCGGCCAATTCGCCATTGTTCTCAATGGGCAGCAGGCCTTCCGGCTGATGCTGAGTGAAGTAGGCGAACGCCATGGTGCCCGAGGCGATGAACGCCGCTATCCGGGTGCCTGCGCCGAACAGAATCGCGACGCCGGTGAGGAATTCGAT
Organism: Mycobacteroides abscessus ATCC 19977; assembly: GCF_000069185.1. Classification (NCBI taxonomy): domain Bacteria; kingdom Bacillati; phylum Actinomycetota; class Actinomycetes; order Mycobacteriales; family Mycobacteriaceae; genus Mycobacteroides; species Mycobacteroides abscessus. Next base: position 1,930,632 of record NC_010397.1, read on the forward strand.
GGCGCCGGCCCACCAGCCCAGTGACCATGACTCGACAGGGGGCATCGAAGCCAGGTCGGGCCAGCGGAACAGGATCGCCGTGCCATGGATCGTGAACAGTAACCCGAAGACGATACGGAACAGTGACAGGACAATGGGGGTGGCGCCGTCGAGCTTGGCGACCGAGCTGGGCGTGCTGGAGGATGCCATGGTCAGGATGCTAAACCAATTCTGGCGTAACAACTTAGCGCTTAGCTCGGGTAATGAATCGGTCTAGGGACAGGGACCCGCCACCGGTGAACACCAGCAGCAGGAAGCTCCAGCTGTACAGCGCGGCGGCCTCGCCGCTGTTCTGGATGGGCAACAGACCCTCGGGCTGGTGGTAGGTGAAGTACGCGACCGCCATCGCGCCGGATGCCACAAAGGCGGCCAATCTGGTGCCGATGCCGAGGGCGATCGCCGCGCCACCAACGAACTCGATGATTCCGGCCCACCACGGCAGCGTGCCGACAGGCTGCAGATACGAGGCGAGGGGCCAGCCGAACAGGTGCGAGGTGCCGTGCAAGAAGAACAGGAATCCGGTCACGACCCGGAACGCCGACAAGGTGATCGGCGTCAGCGCGGTGAGCTTGTTTTCGATATCAGCGGGAGCCATGTGTCTAACAATAGGACCATGGTCCGCTTTATTCCTGTCTACCCTTCGGTGACCGCCTTCACCAGGGTCTCGGCGGCCAGTAGTCCCAGGTTGTTCGATGCCAGCGGGCTGTCGCCGGTGAGTAGCTTGCGATCGGCGTGGGTTTGCCCAGTGATACCGGTGTTGAGGATCGTGACGCCCTGCTTGCGTAGGTTCTCACCGACCAGCCACGGCATTTTTCCTGGGATGTAACCGATTTCGATGTTCACACCGGTATCCAGCGCATCGGGGAACACGCACAGGCTGTATCCGCGGAAGGGGGATTCGTCCCGGTCCAGGCCGGCGGCGAGCAGTGCGCCGGGACCGTGACAGAGGGTGATGACGTACTTGTCATATTCGAGCGCCCAGTCCAGCACGGTCCGGACTTCCTCGCTATCGGGGATGCCCAGCAGTACGCCATGGCCCCCGGGGATGAAGACCGCCAGGTAGTCCGAATCGGGCCCCAGGGCGTCGGCGATGATATGTGAAAGCTTCTGTGGCTTCTTGAGTTTGGCGGAGAGCTCGGCATACGTGTCCAGCACCGCCTGGTCCTCGCGTGGCATGGCCCACAGCTCGAGCTTGGCCGGATTGCCCGAGACCGTCGCCACATCGATCCCGAAACCCGCGGCCTTCAGATGGTGCAACGGCAGCAGCATCTCCACCGGATGGTTTCCGGTCGAGAACATGGTGTCGTTCTGCATGAGCATGTAGCGCTCTTCGGTGGCGATCATGAGGATCTTCCAGCGGCCACCGGTGTAGGCATTCTCGTACTGAACACCGGTGAAGTCGGTTTTGGACGGCACGTACTGGCTCAGCGAGTACGGGGAGGGGAAGTAGGCATTGTCCTCGGCCGGGTCTGGGACGGGGGTTCTACTCAGTTCGTCGGCTGCGTCAGGCATGAGATTCCACGCTCCTTGAAAAGTTAGACGGGACGTCTACTTTCAACCTACGCCGACCCGCGGTATTCCGTGCCGTGAGTCAGAAAATGACAAGGCCCCCGGGAGGCTTTCCCGGGGGCCTTGTCCTAGAGCCGATTTACACGTCGTAGTAAAGCGCGAACTCGTACGGGTGAGGCCGGATGTTGACCGGCTCGATCTCGTTCTCGCGCTTGTACGAGATCCAGGTCTCGATCAAGTCGGAAGTGAAAACGCCACCCTCGGTGAGGTATTCGTGATCCTTCTCGAGGTTGTCGATCACCGTGGCGAGGCTGGTCGGGGCCTGCGGAATACCGGCGGCCTCCTCGGGAGGCAGCTCGTACAGGTCCTTGTCGACCGGGGCCAGCGGCTCGATCTTGTTCTTGATGCCGTCGATGCCTGCCATCAGCATGGCCGCGAACGCCAGGTACGGGTTACCCGAGCTGTCCGGGCAACGGAACTCGAGACGCTTGGCCTTCGGGTTATTGCCGGTGATCGGGATGCGCACGCACGCGGAGCGGTTGCGCTGGCTGTACACCAGGTTGATCGGGGCCTCGTAGCCCGGCACCAGACGCTTGTAGGAGTTCACCGTCGGGTTGGTGAACGCCAGCAGCGACGGGGCGTGGTGCAGGATGCCGCCGATGTAGTGGCGGGCCAGGTCCGACAGCCCGGCGTAACCGGCCTCATCGTGGAACAGGGGCTTGCCGTCCTTCCACAGCGACTGGTGCGCGTGCATGCCGGAGCCGTTGTCACCGAACAGCGGCTTGGGCATGAAGGTGACAGTCTTGCCGTTGGCCCAGGCGGTGTTCTTGATGATGTATTTGAACAGCAGCACGTCGTCGGCCGCGGCCAGCAGCGTGTCGAACTTGTAGTTGATCTCGGCCTGGCCGGCGGTGCCCACCTCGTGGTGGCCGCGCTCCAGGGTGAACCCGGCGTTGATCAGGTTGGTCGACATCTCGTCGCGCAGGTCGACGTAGTGGTCGTAGGGGGCCACCGGGAAGTAGCCGCCCTTGGGGCGGACCTTGTAGCCGCGGTTCGGGCTACCGTCCTCCTCGTAGGGCTCTCCGGTGTTCCACCAGCCCGACTCCGAGTCGATCTCGTAGAAGGTGCCGTTCATCTTGGAATCGAAGGTCACCGAGTCGAAGATGTAGAACTCGGCCTCGGCGCCGAAGTAGCAGGTGTCGGCGATGCCGGTGCTGGCCAGGTACTGCTCGGCCTTGCGGGCGACATTGCGAGGGTCACGCGAGTAGGCCTCGCGGGTGAACGGGTCGTGCACGAAGAAGTTGATGTTCAGCGTCTTGGCGGCGCGGAAAGGGTCGACGCGCGCGGTCGAGATGTCGGGGAGCAGGAGCATGTCCGATTCGTGGATCGACTGGAAACCACGGACCGAGGAACCGTCGAACGCCAGGCCGTCGTCGAAAACGCTCTGATCGAAGGCCGAAGCCGGGATCGAGAAGTGCTGCACGACGCCCGGCAGGTCACAGAACCTGACGTCCACGTACTCGACCTTCTCGTCGGCAATGAACTTGAATACCTCGTCGGGGCTACTGAACGCCATGCTTCTCCTTGTTTTCCCTCTTGTGCCACGGATAATGACCGCGCGATGCGAACCTATGGAGCCGGTGTTGCCCGCCGGTCAACCATATGTTGCGCGGATGTTACGCGTAACCACGGATCGGTTGGCATTTACGCTGTGAGTATGGCGCGAGACCTGGGTTCATGGTTGTCGGGGCCCGGCTCGGTGGAGGGCGCGGGCAACTCTCGGTATCCGGGGGAGCGGCTTGGTCTGCCCGAAAGCGGCCCCGGGTCGGCGGCGCCGCTCTCACGACGGCTGCTGGCGCTGCTGATCGACTGGTTGATCGCCGGTGGTCTGGCATTGCTCTTTGTCAAGGGAAACCTGTTGTCGCCCAGCCTTTCCTCGGCGCAACTGCTCACCTGGCTGGGTATCGGCGTGCTGGCGGTGCGGCTGTGGAGATTCACTCCTGGGCAGTACATGGCGGGTTTGCAGGTGGCGCCCGCCGACGGAACCGACTCTATCGGCATCGGCCGGGCGTTCATCCGGAATCTGTTGATCGCCCTGATCGTGCCGCCACTGATCACCGACATTGATGGCCGCGGTCTCCATGACCGGGTGACCCGCACTGTCGTGATTCGTGTGCGATGAGCGCTTGCGCGAAGAGCGTGGGCAGCGCTAGATGATCCTGCTCGCCGTCTGCCTGGCGGTGTTCATGTTGCTGCTCGACATGACGATCGTGTCGAGCGCGCTCGCCGACCTGCAGGCATCGTTGGGGGCCGACCTCTCGGACCTGCAATGGGTTATCGACGCCTACGCCCTGCCGATGGCCGGGCTGCTGCTCACTGCCGCCACCCTCGGCGACCGGCTGGGCCGTCGTCGCCTCTACCTGTTGGGCATGGCCCTCTTCACGACGGCGTCGCTGGTCTGTGCGCTATCGGGCAGTGCGGCCATGCTGATCGGGGTGCGCGCGGTGCAGGGGACAGGGGGTGCCATCCTGCTCGCGGTATCGCTGCCGATCATCGCCGCCGCGTATCCGCAGGAGCGCCGCGGTGGCCCCATCGCGATCTACGGCGCTGTCATGGGCGCGGGCAGCGCCGCGGGTCCGCTATTGGGCGGATTCCTTGTCACCCACTTCGGGTGGCAGTCGATCTTCCTGGTGAACCTGCCGGTGGGTGTGATCGCGTTGATCATCGCGGCCCGCCACCTGCCCGAGACACGTGCCGAGCAGACGCGCCCGGTGGACTGGGTGGGCACGATGCTGCTCACCTGCGGACTGTTGACCGGTGTATTCGCGGTGATCTCCCTGCACGGCGGGGGAATCGGCGCCCGTGCCTGCGCGGCCCTCGCACTCTGCGCCGTGGTGGCCCTGGCGTTGTTCCTCTGGTGGGAAGGGCGCACGCCGGCTCCCATGTTGAGCCTGCGGCTGGTCACCTCACCGGGATTCGCCGGAGTGTGGGTGGCCGCCGCGGCGGCCTCGGGCACGCTCATCGGTGCCACCAACTATCTGGCGTTGTATTTCATGAACACCCTGGGTTACAACGCCTTTGAGACCGGGCTACGTGCCGGGCCGCTGACACTGGCCACCATCGCGGGGGCGCCGTTGGGGATTCTCGTGGGCAAGCGGCTCCCCAGCGTGGTGACCATTCCCGGGGGTGTGGCGCTGGTCGCCGTCGGGTTGTGGGCCGCGACCGGGGCCCATGCGGGTACGGTCTGGACCCACTTCATTTTTGGTTCCGCGCTGGCCGGGCTGGGGTTGGGCGCGCTCTCGGCGGTGACATCCGATGCCGCCCTGCAGTTCGTGCCGCTCGACGACGCCGGAATGGCCACGGGATCGGTAAGTACCGGCCGTCAGATCGGCATTCTGCTGGGCGTCGCGGGCATGGGTGTGGCATTCGGTCTGGCCGCCGCGGGCCAGTCCGGACCCCGTGCCGCCGGTGCCGCCGCCATCAACAGCGTGTTGGCATGGGGAGCCCTCGCCGCGGCCTGCGCGGCGTTCGTTTCGCTGATTCTGCTCAGTGTGGCTACGATAAGTCGCTCGCACGATCCGGCCACCGGAGAGTCGCTAGCTATCTAGCCATCGGTGAAGAGCGCCTGCCAGTACGGATGCCCACAGGGATTTGTGCATTGCGGTCGTGCTCCGTAGACAGAGGGAGTAGCTTTCGATCATGGAGAGCGCGGCGGTTCTCATCGCGGCGCCCGGTGTCGGTTCCGATCGGGGGACGGACGCGAACCCGCGGCCGCGGTACAGCATTGTGTTGTCGTCGGATCCGGCTGAAATTGAAGCCGCGCAACGACTTCGATACCAGGCATTTGCCGATGAAATGGGTGCGCCGCTGCCACATGCCGTGCGCGGCCCGCTTACCGGCGAGATGATTGATCTGGACAAGTTGGATCCTTTCTGCGATCACCTATTGGCTCGCGACGAGGACACCGGCGCCATCATCGGCTGTTGCCGGCTGCTGCCACCGCAGGGATACCAGGCTGCGGGGGAGACCTTCACCGATTCGATGTTCGACGCCACGGCGTTGGACCCGTTGCGGCCCAAATTAGTTGAGATCGGCCGGGTTACCGTTGCGCCCGAACATCGCAACGGCGCGGTCATGGGAATCCTGTGGGCCGGGATCTTCCGGTATCAGCAGATGACCGAACACCAGTACGCGATCGGCTGCCTGTCGGTCCGCATGGAGGACGGCGGTCCACGCGGATCGCTGGTGCGCTCGGTGCACGACTTCGCGCAACGATTCGCCGCCCCCGAGGAGTATCGGGTCATACCGCGCCAGCCCGTCGTGGTCGATGGTGTGCCGCTGGAAGACATACCGCCCCAGGAGAAGGCGAAGATTCCTCCGCTGCTGCATGGATGTCTGCGCATCGGCGGACGTATCTGCGGGCCCCCGTCCTTCGACCCGGAGTTCGATATGGCGGACTTCCTGGTGTTGGTTACCAAAGATACTGCGCGTCAACGCTATCTGGAGCGTCTGGAGCGGTCCCTTGCTCTCGGATAGTCACGCGTCTCATGATGTGCTCGGTATCGGGTTCGGGCCGTCGAACCTTGCCCTGGCGATAGCGCTGTCCGAGCACCCGCACCGGCTTTCCGCCCAGTTCGTGGACGCACAGTCGCGGTTCGGGTGGCATCGGGGCATGCTCATTCCCGGGGCGCGGATGCAGGTCTCCTTCCTCAAAGATCTGGTGACCCTGCGGAACCCCAAGAGCCACTACACCTTTGTCAACTACCTGACCGAACGTGGACGGCTGCCGGACTTCATCAATCAACAGAGCTTCTTTCCGACCCGGCAGGAGTTCCACGATTACCTGGATTGGGCGCAAGAGGCCCTTGAGCCCGACGTCAGCTACTCGTCGAGAATGACCGGAATCGAGGCCACCTCCGACGGGTTCGAGGTGCGGCTGCAGGACACGATGGGCTCGCGGCCGGATCGCCTGATGCGTGCGCGTGCCCTCGTGTTGGGCTGTGGCACGTTCCCTGCGATGCCTTCCGGTATCAATCCAACTGCCCGGCAATGGCATAGCAGCCAGCTGCTACACAGGCTCGAGGCTTTGGATGTCCCGCCCGCCCGCGTCGCGGTGGTGGGTGCCGGTCAGAGTGCGGCCGAGGCGGTGGCGTATCTGCACAGTCAGTATCCCGGCGCGCAGGTGCACGCGATTTTCGCGCGGTATGGCTATAGCCCGGCCGACGACAGCCCCTATGCCAACCGGATCTTCGATCCGGCGGCGGTCGATGACTTCTATGGAGCGCCCGCCGAAGTCCGGCGGCAGCTGGTCGACTACCACCGCGACACCAACTATGCGGCAGTAGATTCCCCACTGATCGCCGACCTCTACGACCGCGAGTACCGGGAACGGGTCAGTGGCGAGCGGCGTCTCTGGATGCACAACGCTTCCCGGATCGCGGCCGTCGACGAGACACCCGATCGGGTGCGCCTGGCCATCACCCATCTGCCGACGTCGTCGACCGAATTGCTGGACTGCGACGCGGTGGTCTACGCCACCGGGTACCGGCCGTTGGACGTACGGGCTTTTCTCGGCGCACTGGCCTCGTGTTACGAGTTCGACGAAGAGGGGAGGCCGGTGGTCGAACGTGACTACCGGCTACGGCCGCGCGCGGATGCTCCGGGAGAGATCTATCTCAACGGATCCGTCGAGCACAGTCACGGACTGTCGTCCTCACTGCTGTCGAATGTCGCCGTGCGGGCGGGCGAGATCGTGGATTCGCTTGTCGCCGAGGCGGAGACCCGCGAAGCGGTGGCGTCCTTCAAGACCGGGTAGACGAACCGCTCGATCATCTCCGATTCCTGAGCGGGGTCGCTTGTCGGCCAGAACAGGAGTGCCATCACCACCCGCGAGATCCACTGCGCGGCGGTCTCATCGGCAAGCCCGGTGAATGCGGACGCCGAACGCGGGATTTCGGACGATGCGTTCAGATAGGACCCGAGCGAGGTGGGCGACATGGTCGCGATCATCGTGCTGATGACGGGGTCGTGGCGGATGGCGGTCAGCGAGGCGGTGATGGCGACGACGGCGCGCCGCCGGGCATCTGCCGATTGGACCGCTCGCTGAATGTCCGCGGTGACTTTTGCGATGTTGCGGGCCAGGACGGCGTCGACAATCGCGGTCTTGCCCCCGACATGGCGGTACACCGTCGCGCGGGAACACCCCGCCTCCCGGGCCACCGCGTCAAGGTTCAATCGGTCCAATCCGTGGCGCGCGATCTGCTTGGCCGCGACCGACACGATGCGGTCGGCGGCGATCGTGTGCCGATCGGACCCATGTAGCCAATCTGCGTACGGTGACATCGTCGGTCAAATCTATCGCAGGTTGAGACAAATAGTGCTGAAATTCTCAGAGTTCCCGCAGGTGGCGGGCCTGCCCTGAGACGGCGAGCATCAGGGCCTTGACCTGGCTTTTCTCATTTTTCGGAATGCCTTGACGTGCGGTTTTAAGGTCTGTCAGCCTCGTTGGCGATGAACACCGATGAATTGTTCGACCCGCAGGTCCTGGAGGATCCGTACCCGTTCTATCGGCGGTTACGTGAGACGGCGCCGGTGTGGCCGGTGGGCGACTCCGGCTTCTACTTCGTCTCACGCTGGGATCTGGTGGTGGAGGCCACCGAGCGTGCCGAAGATTTCTCGTCCAATCTCACGGCCGCGCTGATGAAATCGGCGGAGGGCCTGGCCGTCGCGCCGATGGGGCCGCCGGCCGACCCAACCCACGTGCTGGCCACCGGCGATGATCCGCTCCATCACGCCCACCGCAGACTGGTGCTGCCGACATTGGTCGCCAGGCGCATCACGGCTCTGGAACCCGTTATGGCGCAGACCGGTTCGTGCCTGTGGGAGCGGGGCGTCAACGGCGACGGCATCGACTGGATGGCTGCCATGGGCGATGCGCTGCCGATGACGATGGTGGCCCGGCTGATCGGGCTACCCGCCGGCGACGTGCCGCAGCTGGTGCAGTGGGGCTACTCCAGCACCGAGATGCTCGGCGGGCTCAATACCCCGCAGCGGCAGGCCCAGGTGGTCACGGACACCATGCACCTGGTGCTGTACCTGCGTGAACACCTGGAGGAGGAGCTGGCCGCACCGGGTGACGATTTGCTCGGATACCTGGCGCAGGCGTGCAATCGGGGAGATATCTCCCTGGATATCGGGGTGATGATCCTGGTGCAACTGGTCGGTGCGGGCGGCGAGTCGACCGCCGGCCTGATGGGCAACGCCGTACGCATCCTGGGCGAGAACCCGCGACTGCAGCAACGCATCCGCGAAAACCGCGCACTGCTGCCGACGTTTCTGGAAGAAGCACTGCGGCTGGAGTCGCCATTTCGCGGACATCACCGCCATGTGTTGACGGACACCACACTCGGCGGGGTGCAGCTGCCCGCGGGCAGCCACCTCACGCTGCTGTGGGGCGCGGCCAATCGTGACCCGGCGATCTTCGAGGACCCCGATGTGCTGCGCCTCGACCGGCCCAGCCCCCGCGGTCACATCACCTTTGGTAAGGGGCTGCACTTCTGTGTGGGCGCGGCACTCGCGCGCCTGGAGGCACGCACCGCGATCAATCTGCTGTTGGACCGCACGCGCGAGTTCGCCATCAAACCCGATGGTGCGCATTGGGTTCCGAGCATCATGGTGCGCCGGCACCAGAAATTGGAGCTGGAGGTCAGCGCCGCCTGATGGTGCGCTGCATGCCGCCGCGCATCTTCGCCTGGCCGGGCAGCGGGCCCTTCGGCATGGCGGCGGCACGCGAACCCAGCGCCGCCAGCCGCGACTCCAGTGAGTCCATCTGCTTGGCGGTGATGTTGGCGGGAAGCTTGGTGAGGTGGCGCTCCAGCTTGGACAGCGGCACCTGACCATCCTCGTTGCCGACGATGACGTCATAGATCGGCGTATCCCCGACCAGGCGTGCGGTGCGCTTCTTCTCCTGGGCAAGCAATGGGCCGAGTCGGCCGGGGGCGCCCTCGGCGACGAAGATGATGCCCGGACGGCCGATCACACGGTGTACAACGTCCAGTTGCGTGGTGCCGGCCACGGCGGTGGTGACGCGCCACCGTCCGCGCATATTGTCCAGCGCCCAGCCGGCGGCACCCTTCTGGCCTTCGGCCTTGGTGAACACCGACTTTTGCACGCGACGGCCGAAGATGATGAACGCCACCAAGACGCCGAGCACCACACCCAGGATCGGGAACAGGAACGTGCTGATGCCCCCCGAGAAGTATCCGGCGACCGCGAACGCGGCCACGATCACCACGATGGCGCCGATCATGTACGGCAGCAGGCGCTTGTCTTCCTTGCGCTGAATCTGGAAGGCCTGCCACATCTGGGCGCGGCGCGCCTTCGATTCGGCCTTACGGCGCGCCTTTGCCTCGGCCTTGGCGGCCTTGGCCTCGGCGGGACTCAGTGATTTAGCCATGGCTAGAGAATATCGCCCGCCCGCGACGCGCTTCTCATCCGATGAGGTTGATGGCCTCTTGCCGCGCCGAACCCGCCGTCGCCAGGTGTTCCAGTGCGGCAGGCAGCGGACGCCCATGATGAGCCATCGCCTGTGCGTACAGTCGTCCGGCCCGGTAGGAGGAGCGCACCAGCGGGCCGGCCATCACACCGGCGAAGCCCAGCCCCTCCGCGAATTCCGAAAGCTCCACGAATTCCTGCGGTTTGACCCACCGGTCAACCGGGTGGTGGCGTGGCGAGGGCCGCAGATACTGGGTGATGGTGATGATGTCGCAGCCCGCTTCGTGCAGGGCGACCAGCGCTTCACGAATCTCGTCATTGGTTTCGCCCATACCGAGAATCAGATTGCTCTTGGTCACCAGCTGCGCCTCGCGCGCGGCGGTGATCACCGACAGGCTTCGCTCATAGCTGAACGCGGGCCGGATGCGGCGGAACACCCGTGGCACCGTCTCCAGGTTGTGCGCCAGCACCTCCGGACGGGACGCGAATACCTCGTCCAGCTGCGCGGGAATGGCGTTGAAGTCGGGGATGAGCAACTCCACCCCCGTGGCCGGATTGAGGTCCTTGATGTATCGCACCGTTTCGGCGTACAGCCAGGCACCGCCGTCGGGCAGGTCGTCGCGGGCCACTCCGGTAACCGTCGAGTACCGCAGGCCCATGGTGTGGACGCTCTCGGCCACACGTCGTGGTTCGTCGCGGTCCAGGTCGGCGGGCTTACCAGTGTCGATCTGGCAGAAATCGCAGCGGCGTGTGCATTGCTCACCGCCGATGAGGAAGGTGGCCTCACGGTCCTCCCAGCACTCAAAGATGTTGGGGCATCCGGCTTCCTCGCACACGGTGTGCAGTCCGCCGGAGCGCACCAACGACTTGAGTTCTTTGTATTCGGGGCCCATCTTCGCGCGGGTGCGAATCCAGTCCGGCTTGCGCTCGATCGGGGTTTGGGCGTTGCGGACTTCCAGCCGCAGTAGCTTGCGGGGTTCTGTCATGCCGTCGCTCCGACGGGAAGCCGGCCTTCGAGCGCGTCCAAAACCGAGGAAACAACCTGGTCGTGCACCTCATCGACGGTGACGTCGCGGCCCAGCTCGGCGGACAGGGTCGTCACTCCGGCATCGGTGATGCCACACGCCACGATGGGCAGGTAGGCATCGAGACTGTTATTGCAGTTCAGCGAGAACCCGTGCATGGTGACGCCGCGCTGCACGCGTACGCCGATCGCGGCGATCTTGCGTTCCGGCTTGCCGCCGCCCGCGGCCAGCCACACACCCGAGCGGCCCTCGACACGCTTGGTCTGCACGCCCAGTTGCGCGCAGACCGCGATGATCGATTCCTCAACGCGGCGAACATAGTTCACCACGTCGATGGGCTCGGCGAGCTGCACTATCGGGTAGCCGACCAGCTGGCCGGGTCCGTGCCACGTGATCTTGCCGCCACGGTCGGTGTCGATGACGGGCGCGCCGTTGATGGGCCGCTCCTGCGGTTCGGTACGCCGCCCCGCGGTGTAGACGGCGGGGTGCTGCAAGGTCAGCAGGGTGTCGGGTCCGCCGGCGACCCGTGCTTCGACGATGTCACGCTGCAGCTCCCATGCCATCTCGTAGTCGATCACGCCCAGATCCCGTACCTCGACGGGGGCTGCGCTGGACCGGATGGATCCATGGGAGCGGTGCACGGGTTCCATTATCTCACTTCATCGGTCGACTGTTGTTGGCGTAGGCCAGCGCCTCGCCGATGGTGTGGTGCTCGAATTCGAATCCGTGCTGTTCCAACACGGCGGGGATGACACGCATGCTGCTGGTCAGTTCGGCGTCGGCGAACTCTCCGAAGATGAGGCTCAGCGCGAACTGGGGGGCCACCAGCAGGGTGGGTCGATGCAGGACGCGGCCGAGGGCCGCGGTGAATTCTGCGTTCGTCACCGGCGCGGGTCCGGTCAGGTTGACCGGACCCGACACGGCCGGTTCGGCGAGCGCGAACTCGAGGGCACGAATGTGGTCCTCGAGGCTTATCCAGGGCATGTACCAGCGTCCGTTGCCCAGCCGCGCCCCCAGGCCGAGGGAGAACAGCGGCCGGGACCGGCCGAAGAGCCCACCGGCGGGAGACAGCACCAGCCCCGTGCGGACGATCACCACCCGGGCGCCTGCCTGCGCGGCCTCGGCGGTTGCGGCCTCCCAGTCGAGACACACCCGTGCCAGGAAACTGGTGCCGCTGGAGGCGGTTTCGTCGATGATGCGGTCACCGCTGTCGCCGTAGTAGCCCACCGCCGAGGCGTTGATCAGGACCGGCACCCCGGCCTCGGCGACGGCCCGTGCCAGTACCTCGGTCGGGATGACGCGGCTGTCGTAGATCTCCTGCTTGTAGGCGCCCGACCACCGTTTGTCGCCGACACCGACCCCGCACATGTTGACGACGGCGTCGGCGCCGTCGAGGCCGCCGGGCTCGATCTGGCCGCTTGCTGGATCCCAGCGCCGCTCGTCGGGGCCCATCGGGTCGCGGCGAACCAGGCGGACCACGGTGTGGTTCGCGGAACGCAGCGACGCGACAAGTGCCGACCCGATCACCCCCGACGATCCGGCGATGACGATCCGCTTGTGCTGGGATTCAGCGCCCATAGGCCTACAGACCCAGGTCCGCCTCGAAAGCCCCCTCTTCCAGACGGTGTTTGATGGTCGTCAGGAACCGCCCCGCGTCGGCTCCGTCGATCAGGCGGTGATCGTAGGTCAGCGGCAAGTAGCACACCGACCGGATACCGATCGACTCGTTACCGGCGTCATCACGAATAACCCTGGGACGCTTCACGATCGCGCCGGTGCCGAGCATGGCGGCCTGCGGCGGCACCAGAATCGGCGTGTCGAACAAGGCGCCCTGGCTGCCGATGTTGGTGATGGTGAAGGTGCCACCGGCCAGCTCGTCGGGCTTGAGGTTCCCGGAACGGGCCCGTGCCGCGATATCGGCGATCGCGCGCGCCAGACCGGCCAGCGACAGGTCACCGGCGTTGTGGATCACCGGGGAGAGCAGGCCTTGGTCGGTGTCGACCGCGATGCCCAGGTGCTCGGCGTCGAAGTAGGTGATCTCCTTGGATTCCTCGTTGTAGCTCGCGTTGACGTTCGGGTGCGTCTTGAGTGCCTCCACCGCGGCCTTGGCGAAGAACGGCAGGAACGTCAGGTTCACACCCTCGCGCTCGGCGAACGCGGCCTTGGCCCGGGCGCGCAGGGCCGCGATCTTGGTGACGTCGACCTCGTGGGTCTGGGTCAGCTGGGCGGTCTCCTGCAGTGACTCGCGCGTCTTCTTGGCAGTGATCTGACGAATCCGGTTGGCCTTCTGCGTGGTTCCGCGCAGGTGCGCCAGGGACGGTGCTACGGCCGCAGGCGCGGACGCGGCGGGAGCCGCGGGAGCGGGAGCCGCGGCCGGAGCCTTGGCGGCCTCCGCGGCGGCCAGCACATCCTGCTTGCGGATGCGTCCGCCCACCCCGCTGCCGGACAGCGCGGAAAGGTCCACGTTGTTTTCGGCGGCGAGCTTGCGCACGAGCGGGGTCACGTACGGGTTGTCGCCGGCGGCACCGTTCGCTGCCGGGGCCGTCGATGCGGGAGCCGGGGCCGCCGGTGCGGGGGCTGGGGCTGGGGGAGCAGGCGGTGCCGCTGCCGCGGCAGGAGCTGCGGCAGGCTCGGGAGCGGGCGCCGCAGGAGCTGCGGGGGCCGCGGGCGCGGCGTCGGCGGCTCCGACGACGGCAAGCTCGCCGCCCACGGCCACGGTGTCGTCCTCGTTGGCCGAGATGCTGAGCAGCACACCGGCCACCGGCGACGGAATCTCGGTGTCGACCTTGTCGGTGGACACCTCGACGAGCGGTTCGTCCACGCCGACCTCGTCGCCGACCTTCTTGAGCCAGCGGGTCACGGTGCCTTCGGTGACGGACTCACCGAGCTCGGGCATCTTGACCGAGGTGCCCGAGCCGGCCGGGGCAGCGGCGGCGGGCGGCTCGGCAGCGGGTTCGGGAGCAGCCGTAGCAGTGGCTTCGGGGGCCGGTGCGGGTGTCGGTTCCGGAGCCGGTGCGGCTGCGGGGGCGGGGGCGGGGGCGGGGGCGGCGGGAGCCGCCTCTCCGGCCTCGCTGATCACACCGAGCTCGCCGCCGATCTCGACGGTGTCGTCCTCACGGGCGACGATCTTGGTCAACACACCCGAAGTGGGAGCTGGGATCTCGGTGTCCACCTTGTCGGTGGACACCTCGAGCAATGGCTCGTCGACTTCGACCGTGTCGCCTTCTTGCTTGAGCCACCGCGTCACCGTCCCTTCGGTCACGCTCTCACCGAGGGCGGGCATCTGGACGGAGAAGGCCATGGTTTCCACTCCTGAAAACGGTTCGGACAGCGGCACTAACAAAGACGACTCTTCATGGCTTACCACAGCTGCGTGTCAGCCGGGTCAATCCTGTCACTGAGTGGAACGACGCGCCTGCCCGGGTCCAAGATCGAGGAGTGAGCGAGCGCACAGTGGTCTGCGTCATCAAGCCGGGCAGCCGCAAGGGTCCGGCGGTAGAGGTTGCCGACGATGGCGCACTGACGCTGTTCGTGCGCGAGCCGGCCATCGACGGCAAGGCCAACAAGGCAGCGATCGCGTTGCTGGCGGAGTACCTGGATGTTCCGAAATCGACGGTACGGCTGGTTGCCGGGCAGACCAGCAGACTGAAGCGATTCTCGGTCGGATAACAGCACGTTCTCAGAATTAGCTGGCACCATGAGCCCATGGCATGGATCGACGCCTTCCGCGGCAAGCGAGAGGGGCAGACCAAACAGGGCACGAACGATGACCTGCGTTACCTGGCCGCGTGGTCGGCGGCGCGCACCGGCGTAGAGGCCTATGTCGAGCCGCAGACCAACTTCTCCGACGTCACCGTGATCCTCATCGCAGGGGATGGGGAATGGACCCGCCGCCGCGTGGGCGGGGTCGCGGGCGCGCGGAGAATCTCGGAGAGGCTGCAGATCCCGGTGTACGACGTGCACCGCACCGGGTATCCGCAACGCAAACGCGATTACGACGCGCGACAGAAGATCCTCAAGCGCCGGGCCATGGACGAGGGCGCCTAGCGCTCACGGCGTCACCCGTTGGCGGCGATGTCCTCCAGCACCCCAAAGATGGTCCGCACCGGCACGCCGGTGCCGCCCTTGGGCGTGTAACCCCACGGCCCGCCGGTGTTGTACGCGGGACCGGCGACGTCGATGTGCGCCCACTGGACCCCGTCGGCGACGAACTCGCGCAGGTACTGGCCGGCGGCGAGCATGCCGCCGTTGCGGTGATTGGTGACATTGGCCAGGTCTGCCACCCGGGACTTCAGATCGTCGCGCAGCTCCTCGGGCAGCGGCATGGCCCAGCCGTTCTCGCCAACCGACTGCGAGATGGCCGACACCCGGTCGCGGAACTCGTCGGTGCCCATCACCCCGGGGGTGCGGGTGCCGAGCGCCACAACCTGCGCACCGGTCAGCGTCGCGGTGTCGATCAGGTAGTCCGGCTGGTCCCGGCAGGCCCGCACGATCGCGTCGGCGAGGATCAGGCGGCCCTCGGCGTCGGTGTTGATCACCTCGACGGTGGTGCCATCCAACTGGGTCAGCACATCACCGGGACGCTGCGCCGTCGATGAGGGCATGTTCTCGGCCATCGGCACGGTCGCGATCACGTCGATCGGCAGCTGCTGGCGCGCGGCCAGCAAGGTGACGGCGATAACCGCTGCCGCACCGCCCATATCGGAGGTCATGTTCTCCATGCCGCCGGCCGGCTTGATCGAGATGCCGCCGGTGTCGAAGGTGATGCCCTTGCCCACCAGCGCCACCGACTTGGCTTTCTTGCCCTTCGCGCCGCGATAGGTCAGCCGCACCAGCCGTGGCGGACGCGAGGAGCCCTTGCCGACGCCGACGATGCCGCCGTAGCCGCCCTTGGCCAGCTCCTTCTCGTCGAGCACCTCCACCTCGATGCCCTCGGCGGTTGCCAAAGCCTTTGCGCGCTTTGCAAACTCGGCGGGGAAAAGGTGGCTCGGCGGGGTGTTCACAAAATCACGGGCAGTTACGACGGCAGTCGCCACCGCGGCACCGCGTTCCATGGCCTCTTTCTGCGCACGGCCCTTGTCGCCGACGAGCAACGTAACCTTCTGCAGACCCGCGTCCTTGGGGGCGGTCTTGGCGCTGCGGAACTCGGCGAAGCGGTATCCGCCCAGCACCAGGCCCTGCACGGTGGCGTCGACGTCACGTTCGGACAGCGTGGTCACCAGGATCTCGACATTGTCGAGCGAGCGGGCGGCCACTGCCGCGGCGCGGCGGATCGTCTCGGCGTCGTCGGCCTTGCCCAGCCCGACAGCCAGCACGCTGGCCACCGGCAACCCGTCGACCACGACCCGGGTGAGCTGCTCGGCGGAGCCCGTCGCCCCGACCGCCGTGAGCGCGGCTTCGATGGACTTGACGGCCGCCTTGTCCAGCAGTTGCGCGTCGACCACTCTGGGGCTCTTGTCGGAGTCCTTGTCACTGGGGCGTACACCCACCAGCAGCACCGCGGCGGAGACTCCGCGCTGCGGAATGGATGTGGCCAGGGTGAACGAAGGTGCCGTGTATGCGCTCATAGGTTCACAGCCTAGTGAAGGCCGATGAGGCGCCAACCGGGATGAGGCCCTGGTGCGAAGACCATGTGGCTAGGGTGAACGCCATGACGGACCTCTTGCTCGGACCACTGCACGATCGGCACGCCGCTCAGGGCGCAACCTTTGCCGAGTTCGGCGGCTGGAATATGCCGGTGTCGTACGCGGGAACGGTGGGAGAGCACACCGCCACCCGCGCGGCGGTCGGACTGTTCGACGTGAGTCACCTCGGCAAGGCGCTGGTACGTGGACCGGGAGCGGCAGCCTTCGTCAACGCGTGTTTTACCAATGATCTCAACAAGGTTGGGCCCGGCAAGGCGCAGTACACCTTGTGCTGCACCGAGACCGGCGGGGTGATTGACGACCTCATCGCGTACTACGTATCCGACGACGAGATCTTCCTGGTGCCCAACGCCGCCAATACCTCCGCCGTGGTCGCGGCATTGCAGGAGCAGGCGCCGGAGGGGATCGCCGTCACCAATCAGCATCGCGACTACGCGGTGCTTGCGGTGCAGGGGCCCAGGTCCGCGGACGTGCTGCAACGGCTGGGTCTGCCAACGGATATGGAGTACATGGCCTACGCCGACGCCACGCTCGCCGGTCTGCCCGTGCGGGTGTGCCGTACCGGTTACACCGGCGAGCACGGTTACGAGCTGTTGCCGTCCTGGGACGACGCCGGTGCCGTGTTCGATGCCCTGCTGCCCGTGATCACCGAGGCGGGTGGGCAGCTCGCCGGTCTGGGAGCGCGTGACACGCTGCGCACCGAGATGGGCTATCCGCTACACGGGCATGAGCTTTCCCTGGACATCAGCCCCGTGCAGGCACGGGCCGGATGGGCGGTGGGCTGGAAGAAGGACGCGTTCTGGGGTCGCGAGGCGCTGACGCAGGAGAAGACGGATGGTCCACGCCGCACGCTACGAGGCCTGCGCGCGACCGGCCGGGGGGTGCTGCGCCCCGATCTCACGGTGCTCTCCGATGGCCAGTCGATCGGTGTCACCACCTCCGGGACCTTCTCACCGACCCTGAAGACCGGAATCGCCCTGGCCCTGCTGGACACCGCGGCCCAGATCCCGGACGGCGCGAGCGTCGTCGTCGATGTGCGTGGCCGTGAGATCGAATGCGAGGTCGTCAAGCCGCCATTCGTGGACGTCAACGTCGGATAATGGGTTCGGATTCGGCGACGGCAGACGGTTAGACTGCCGAGCATGAATCCGCTTCCCGCGTTCACCCGGCAACTCAACCCGTCACCGGCCAGCCCGGCGCGGCGGGCTGAGGTACTCGCGGCGCCGGGATTCGGGAAGTACTTCACCGACCACATGGTGTCCATCGACTGGAACGCCGAAAACGGCTGGCACAACGCGCAAGTGGTGCCTTATGGTCCGATCACGCTTGACCCGTCGGCCATCGTGTTGCACTACGCACAAGAGGTCTTCGAGGGACTCAAGGCGTACCGGCAACCCGACGGAACCATCGCGGCGTTTCGCCCCGAGGCTAACGGTGAACGGCTGATCCAGTCCTGCCGCCGCATCGCCATCCCCGAGCTGCCGCTGGAGCTGTTCATCGAGTCGCTGCGCCAGCTCATCGCGGTGGATGCCGAGTGGGTGCCGCCGGGCGGCGGCGAGGAATCGCTCTACCTGCGGCCGTTCATCATCGCCACCGAGGCAGGCCTGGGGGTGCGGCCCGCCGGCGAGTACCGTTACCTGCTCATCGCCTCACCGGCCGGTGCTTACTTCTCTCAGGGCATCAAGCCGGTCAGCGTGTGGCTCTCGCACGAGTACGTGCGAGCCGCGCCGGGCGGTATCGGCGCGGCCAAGACCGGCGGCAACTACGCCGCCTCGCTGGTCGCTCAGGCGCAGGCCGCCGAGGAAGGCTGCGACCAGGTGGTGTGGCTCGACGCCATCGAGCGCCGGTACATCGAAGAAATGGGTGGCATGAACCTGTTCTTCGTCTTCGGGCGCGACGGTGAGGCGCGCCTGGTCACCCCCGAGCTGTCCGGGGCGCTGCTGCCGGGCGTGACGCGGAAGTCCTTGTTGCAGCTGGCCTCCGACGCCGGTTTTGCCATCGAGGAACGCAAGATCGATGTCGACGAGCTGGAGAAGAAGACGGCCTCGGGGGAGATCACCGAGGTGTTCGCCTGCGGCACGGCGGCGGTCATCACACCGGTCGGCCGCGTCAAGCACTCGGGCGGCGAATTCACCATCGGTGACGGGGAACCCGGCGAGGTGACCATGGCCCTGCGGGACACACTGACGGGAATCCAGCGCGGTACCTTCGCCGATACGCACGGCTGGATCACCCAGCTCGGCTAGCGCACTGCCGCGTGAACCCGGCGGCGATACGTCACCTTGTCGAACTCCCGGCCATATTCGTCCACGGCGGTGACGTCCATCTCGCTGACCAGTGCTCCGGGACGCACATCGACGCGGATGAACGCGTAGTTGCGATACCTCACCCGCGACCAGGCGACCGCCTCGGCATGCTTGCTGCCATCGGATGCCCAGACAAAGCTATTGGGTACCAGCGTGTCTGAAAGCTCCCTGCCGCGGTACCCCTCCGGCTCGCCGGGCTGAAAGTCGTAGCGTGGCCGACCCGCGGAGCCCACCGTGTAGTACACGGTGCCATCGGTTTCCGGGTCGACGGTGGAGTTGTCCCCGGCCTCCCGGGTGGGCTGTCCGGCACGAATCGGATCGGTGCGCTCGAAGACGTGGTTGTGTCCCTGCAGCACCAGATCGACCTGATAACGGTCGAACAGTGCGCACCACGCGTCACGCACGCCCCCGTCGCTGGCATGCGAGAGCGTCGTGGAGTAGGCGCAGTGATGGAAGAAGCACACGATGAAGTCGATATTCGGGTTGGCCCGGTACGTCGCTAAAGTTCTTCCCACCCAACCGGTTTGGGCGCCACCGGAGTAGCCGGTATTCGCGCGGATCTCATAGGACACATCATTGGCGTCCAGGGAGAGCACGGCGACGTTGCCATAGGTGAACGAGTATGCCGAAGGGCATCCGGTGGGGCCGTTG
This sequence comes from Mycobacteroides abscessus ATCC 19977, assembly GCF_000069185.1. Lineage (NCBI taxonomy): Bacteria > Bacillati > Actinomycetota > Actinomycetes > Mycobacteriales > Mycobacteriaceae > Mycobacteroides > Mycobacteroides abscessus. The sequence continues at coordinate 1,950,300 of NC_010397.1, forward strand.
CCGGGGAACCCGAGGCGGGCCAGATGACCGCCGTAACCGTGGTTGCCATACGCGGCCTCCATGTCGTGGTTGCCGGTGGCGAACATCCACGGTGTGGTTGAGGCGCTGGGCTCAATCGAGGTCAGATAGACGTCCCAGACGAAGGGGTTGTACTTGTCGAAGCCGGACGGAGCTTTGGCACCGGACACGAACTGCGGCGACTTGCCCATCCCGGACGGGTCGGCATAGGCGATATCTCCGGCCAGGATATGGAAATCGGGTCGGCTGGCCACGATCTGATTCATGACATTCTGCGTATGCGGCACCGCCGGATCGTTGTCCGCACCGTAGTAGTTGTCGTCGTATTCACCGGCAGCCAAATTTGGTGGGAGGGCGGGGGTCTCGTCGGTGCCCTGATCGCCCATCATGGTGAAACGGAACGGCGCAAGTGCATTTCGCGCAGCGGGGACGGCTGTGGCGGCCGAGCGGATATCACTCAGGAAACCGTCGGCGGTACGCCACCGGTAGAAATGCCCGGTGCCGCCGGGCAGCCCGTGTACGGGCGCATGGACATAGAACTGTTCGGCCGCCAGCACGCCGTGGTCGCTGGATGGAATTTGGGTGACCAGGTTGCGCACCTCGGCCTCGAGCGAGGCGCCCAGCTCGGGTGTCGGCCCATGATCGAGAAAGATCTTGGTGCCGTGTGGATTCCTGGACAGCTGCGCGGAGAAGCTGAGCTGGCTGGAGGAATCCGCTCCGTATCCGACGCGCCTGCCGGCGACTCCCAGCTGGGCCTCGTCCGCGTATGCCCGGCGTCCGAACGGTGACACTCCCAACGCGGCGACGGCCGCGGCTGCCGCCGAGCCTCGCAGGAAGTTACGGCGCGAGACCGCATGACGACGCAGATACCCGCGATGCCACTCGTACTGTTCGGCCATCGACATCGATCCGGCGATCGACTGCGGGATTCCCATATCCGGTGTCTCACCGGCGGGGTTCAACGGATTGCGCGACATAGATTCGAATGGTGGCCCACGGCGGCCGGTAACGCGACCGCACAGGCCGATGCAACCGCGAACTCCTGATGAATCTTTCCTGGCCGCATCAGTGTGCCGCGAAACCCAGGGCCGCCACGGTCGTGGTTATCTCGATGCTCGCGCCCAAGACGTCGCCGGTGATTCCGCCGAACCTGCGCACACAATGACGTACCAGCAGCGCCCCGGCGATCAGCGCCACCGCCACCACCACCGGTCCCTGCCAGGGACGCCAGGTTTGTGCCAGCAGGCCCACGGCCATCGCCGCCGCCACCCACATGCCCGCCAGCCACAGCGGTTGAGATCCGGCGACCCTAGTCCCGAATCCGCTCGCCGCGGCGCCGGGCACGCCGCGGCGACAGGCCACCACCGCGCTGATTCGCCCCACCGTTATCGCCAGGGCGACGGCCAGCCACTCCTGCCGGGAGGCCAGTACGCCGAACGACAATGCTTGTGCTAGAAGGCAGATGATGAGCACAACCACCCCGAACGGTCCGGCCGAGCCGTCCCGCATCACGGTCAGCGCGCGCTCCGGCGGCCCGTAGCAGCCCAGCCCGTCGGCGGTGTCGGACAACCCATCGATATGTAGGCCCCGGGTTGCGAGGATTGTCGCGGCGACCGCTGCCAGTCCGGCGATCGGCGCCATGTACGCGAAATGCATGACCCAGGCCACGAACGCGGCCAGGACTCCCAGCGCTGCACCCACCACCGGCAGCGCCCCCAGCACCGGGCCGGAAAGCGTGCCAGCCAGCCGGGCCGGAACCGGTGCCACGGTGGCGAATTCGAAGGCGCCGCCCACCGGCCGCAGGATTCGCAGCAGGGCATTCACGCGGTGTCCACCCGGGCCTCATCGAAGGTCGCCATCTGAGCGAGCGTGCCGACCGCGGCCTGTAGCACCGGCAGCGCCACCAGCGCGCCGGAGCCCTCGCCCAATCGCATCTGCAGATCGAGCACCGGGTCCAGCCGCAGGCGTTGCAGGGCGAGGGAATGCGCCGGTTCGGTAGATCGGTGTCCCGCAAGCCACCACTGGCGCGCTCCGGGTGCCAGCTGCTCGGCCACCAGCGCGGCGGAGGTGACCACCAGTCCGTCCAGCAATACGGGTGTGCGCCGCACTGCCGCCTGCGCCAGGAAACCGGTCATGGCGGCGAGATCGGCGCCGCCGGCCACACCCAGCAGCGCAACCGGATCCGTACGTACATCCTTGGTGCGGCGCAGCGCGTCACGGACTGCGGCGGTCTTGCGCATCCATCCGGCGTCGTCGACCCCGGTGCCGCGGCCCACCACCGCCACCGGCTCGCTGCCCGTCAGCGCAGCCACCAATACCGTTGCGGGCGTGGTGTTCCCGATGCCCATATCGCCGGCAATGAGGAGGTCGGCACCACCGTCCACCTCGGCGTCGGCCAGTGCGATGCCCGCCGCGAGCGCCGCGTGCGTCTGCTCGCCGGTGAGTGCGTCCTCGACCGCGATGTTTCCGCTGGGCCGGCCGACTGCCATATCGGCCACACGCACACCCGCTCCGGTCAAAGCCGCCAGTACGTTGACCGCGGCGCCACCGGCGTCCATGTTACGCACCATCTGGGCGGTGACCGACGCAGGATAGGCGGATACGCCAGCGGCGGCCACGCCGTGGTCGCCGGCGAACACGACAACCCGTGGTCGCTGGAATGTCGTAGGGGGGCAACGATTCTGGCAGGCTGCCGCCCACACCGACAGCTCTTCCAGCCGGCCCAACGCGCCGGTGGGCTTGGTGAGTCGGTGCTGGCGTGCGCGTGCGGCGTCGGCGATACCCGGATCGGGTGCCGATACCGGCGCGAATCGCGGCGCCTCTGGTGGTTCGGCCTGTGTCACGAGCGTCCCCCCTTGATGGTCAGCGGCTGACCCGCCACCACCAGCAGCACCCGATCGGCGCGCGCCGCGACCGCCTGATTCAGGGCTCCGAGTGCATCCGCAAAGAGCCGTCCCGCCGCGGTGGCGGGCACCACGGTCAGGCCGACTTCAGGGCTCACGATCACTAAGTCGACGGGGTAGTCGGCGACGGCCTCAACCAGTGCGCCGATATCCGCGCTGACCGCGCCGGCCCCGACATCCCAGGCGCCATGAGCATCCATCGCCGCGGTAAGCCAGCCCCCAAGATCATCGACGAGCGTCGGTAGCGGTGCGCGTGTGCGCAACTCGGTCGCGATATCCGTGGTTTCGGCGGTCGTCCACTGAGACGGACGGCGGGATCGGTGCGCGGCAATCCTTTCCGTCCATGCCGGGTCTCCGGTATCCGGGGATCCGGTGGCCAGATACCGTGCGGGGCCTTCGGCGGGTAGCAGCGATTCGGCGAAACGGGACTTCCCCGAACGAATTCCACCAAGAACCAGCGTGGTAGCCACGTGAGGCTAGACCGGTTCGCCGCGGTTCACCCGGGGGCGCGGCGCGCGCATCTTGCGCAGCTGTGACGCGCGGCTCGCCGCATACCACCCGAGCTTGAATCCGCCCTCGTCACTGGTCGGGAAGCGTTCGTAGACACGCTTGTTCACCAGCCGGCCCACGAAGATCCCGTCGACGATCATCACGATCATCAGCACCAACATGGCTGGTGTCATCCACATCTGCACCTGGACGGACGGCACCGCGAACATGGTGAAGATCAGGAACAGCGCCAGGGGCATGAACAATCCCAGCACGTTGCGCCGCGAATCGACGATATCGCGTGCGAAGGCGCGCACCGGGCCCTTGTCGCGGGGCAGTAGGTACGCCTCGTCACCGGCCATCATCTTTTCGCGATTGTCGGCCATGCGGGCACGCCGCTCGGCGTTCTCCACCTTGCGTTCGGCGCGCGAGAGCTTGGGGCCGCGCAGGGCTTTACGACGCTGACGGGCCTCGGCGCTGGTCAGCGGGGCCGGGGCGACAGGTCCGCGGCGCTTGCCGGCATCCCGCTTCGGGGTGGGGCGGCCCTTTCCGGCCTGCGCCGGCCCGGATGCATCTGTGACGCTCGTCTCACCGGATGGCAATGCGGACGTGGCGGCAGCATCGTCGGAGGGGGCGGATTTCTTTCGGCCGAGCAGATTCACGAGCCCAGATTATCCTGCGCGAATGAGTCAGATTCTGGTGGCGCCCGACAGCTTCGGTGACACGCTTACGGCCACCGAGGCCGCCGGCGTCATCGCCGACGGCTGGGGCAGTGCTCGCCCAGGCGACACGGTGATTCTCAGCCCGCAGTCCGATGGTGGCCCGGGGTTCGTCGAGGTGCTTGCCACGCAGCTGTCCTCGGCGCGGCGGCACACCGCGCGGGTGCGCGGCCCCCTGGACGAGGATGTCGACGCCGCCTGGCTGCTGGATACGCCCACCGCCTACGTCGAATGTGCGCAGGCCTGTGGGTTGCCGCTGCTGCGACGACCACCATCCGTCGATACCGCCTGGCGCGCACACAGCACCGGGGTGGGTCAGCTGATCGCGGCGGCGCTGGATGCCGGGGCGGCTCGCATCGTGGTTGGCCTCGGCGGCAGCAGCTGCACCGACGGGGGCGCGGGCCTTATCGAGGGTCTCGGTGGGATCGAGCAGGCGCAGCGCCGGTTGGCCACCACCGAACTGGTGGTGGCCAGCGATGTCGAACACCCGCTGCTGGGGCCCACCGGTGCGGCGGCCGTGTTCGGACCGCAGAAGGGCGCCGATCCGGACACCGTGCGGCGCCTCGAGGCCAGGCTCGCCCAGTGGGCCGCCGCGCTAGAGGCGGGCACCGGCCGTGGCGTCCGGGACCTCGCCGGTGCCGGTGCCGCCGGTGGCATCGGGGCGGCACTTCTCGCCCTCGGCGGCCGTCGCGAATCGGGGGCACGAATCGTGGCCGAACATACCGGTCTCAAGGAGGCGATCGAGCGGGCCGACCTGGTGATTACCGGGGAGGGCAAGTTCGATGACCAGACCCTGCACGGCAAGGTGGCGGGAGCGGTCGCCGCCCAGGCCGCGGCATCAGGCACACCGGTGCTGGTGCTGGCCGGTCAGGTGACGCTGGCTGTGAGTGCGTATGAGCAGGTGGGTATCGCCCGGGCTGAATCGATCGCCCAGTTCGCGGGCTCGGTACAGCGGGCCATGCGGGACGCGGCCGGTCAGCTCGCCGGACTGGCGGCGCATGTCGCGCAGGAGTGGGCGCCCCGCTAGGCCCGGATAGTCGGGCACAGATGTAGGAATAGCCGCACACGAGGTACCGTTGAGGTCAGAAGACGTCCCTGAAGTGGACGTCCACCCGAGAGCTTCGACCCAGGGGAGATCCCACATGACTGTCCAAGACGAATCGACCGCTACCACCACCGATGAGGGCACGCATGGCGTCGTCTTGACCGATGCCGCCGCCGCCAAGGCCAAGGCGCTGCTGGATCAGGAAGGCCGTGACGATCTTTCGCTGCGTATCGCCGTCCAGCCGGGTGGGTGCGCGGGTCTGCGCTACCAGCTCTTCTTCGACGATCGGACCCTCGACGGAGACCTCACCGTCGACTTCGACGGCGTCACTCTGACCGTGGACCGCATGAGCGCACCCTATGTGCAGGGCGCCTCCATCGACTTCGTGGACACCATCGAGAAGCAGGGCTTCACCATCGACAACCCGAACGCCACCGGCTCGTGCGCGTGCGGCGACTCCTTCAACTGATCGATACCGACTGATCAGTACGCGTTGGCTCCGCGCATGTAGGCGGAGCAGACGTAGATCTTGCCCTCGTTGAGCAGCAGCTCCGCCTGACCCTGCGGGGCGTCCTTGCGCTTCTGGCTGGTGGCGGTGAACAGCACCTTGAGCTGGTACTGGGAGAAGTAGACGATCTTGTCGATCGACTTGACCGTGGCCGTGCCGAATGTCGCCACAAACTGCTGGGCGTTGGCGCGCACGATCGTGTCGTCGGTGTCCTTGTCGCGGACGGCGTCATACAGGCCACAGCCGGCATTGCGGGCCAGCGTGACGGTGTCGAGTCTGGCCATCGCGTCCAGGTAGGCCTGGATGGTCTGTTCGATCTTCGCCTCGCTCGGCCGCTGGGACACGCCCGAATTCTTGGTCAGAAATCCCAAGACCAGCGCCAGTATCAGCAGGGCGGCCACCACCGCGGCGGGCGCGAGCCAGCCGGGTACCTTGCGCTTGCGTTCGGGGTAGTCGACCGGTGGCGGCATGGGCGGTAAACCAGGGTAGGGCACCGTCGAATAACCTGGTTCAGCCATTAATTCTCCTGAAAATCGTGTCCCCGATCTCACTCCCCAACAAACCAGGCTAGCAATCGGAGACAACCGCCCGAACAGTTACGTTAGGTAAGCTTTTGGGGTTGTCTCTCGACTGCCCAACCCGCCCGAATCCTACGAAGGGTCTCACGCGTGTCCATCATCGTCACCGGATCCATTGCGACCGACCACCTCATGAACTTCCCCGGCAAGTTCTCCGAACAGCTGTTGGTTGAGCACCTGCAGAAGGTGTCCCTGAGCTTTCTGGTGGACGATCTGGAGATCCGGCGCGGCGGCGTCGCAGGGAACATCGGCTTCGCCATCGGCGTGCTCGGCGGCAAGCCGACCCTGGTGGGTGCGGTGGGTGCGGATTTCGCCGAATACCGTTCGTGGCTCGAGGACCACGGCGTCAACTGTGACGCCGTGCTGATCTCCGAGACCGCCCACACCGCGCGCTTTGTGTGCACCACCGATCAGGACATGGCGCAGATCGCCTCCTTTTACCCCGGCGCCATGTCCGAAGCCCGCGACATCTCGCTGGCTGATGTTGTGTCCCGCACCGGCACACCAGAATTGGTGATCATCGGGGCCAATGACCCCGATGCCATGTTCCGGCACACCGAGGAATGCCGGAGCCTGGGTCTGCCGTTCGCCGCGGATCCGTCGCAGCAGTTGGCCCGTCTGTCCGGAGAGCAGGCGCGCGACCTCGTCGGTGGTGCGGCCTACCTGTTCACCAATGACTACGAGTGGGATCTGCTGCTGTCCAAGACGGGATGGACCGAGGCCGATGTGCGCGAGCGCGTCGAGCTGCGCATCACCACTCTCGGTGCCAACGGTGTTGAGATCGTGGAGAAGGACGGCACTTCCCTGAAGGTGGGGGTGGTTCCGGAGAAGGGGCAGGTCGACCCCACCGGCGTCGGCGACGCGTGGCGCGCCGGGTTCCTTTCCGCCCGCAGCGCCGGCCTGAACCTGGAGCGCTCGGCGCAGCTGGGATCGCTTGTGGCCACGCTGGTTTTGGAGACCGTGGGCACTCAGGAATGGCTGTGGGAGCGCGACGAAGCGCTGGTCCGCCTTGCCGACGCCTACGGCCAGGAAGCCGCCGACGAGATCGGTGCCGCTCTTTAGAGCTGCACCGGGTAGTGCGGCTCCTGGATCTGGGGCCGCACTGACTGCTCGACGAAGATCGCGTGCCACAGCATGAAGATCAGCACTGTCCACAGCCTGCGGCTGTGATCGCTGGCGCCGGCGGCGTGTTCGGTGAGCATGCGGCCGACGGCGGGCACGTCGATCAGGTGCCCTGCCTGTGTGGTGGAGAGCATCTCGCGGGCCCAGTCGTGCAGTAGCCCGTCGACAAACCAATGCCGGATGGGCACCGGGAAGCCGAGCTTGGTCCGGTGCAGAACATGCGCCGGCACAATGGGTTCCAGTGCCTTGCGCAAGGCGTACTTGGTCGTCCTCTTGGTCGGTTGCCCGTTGATCTTCTCCCGGTAGGGCAGCCGCGAGGCCACCTTGAACACCTCGGGGTCGAGGAACGGTACCCGCAGTTCCAGCGAGTTGGCCATGGTCATCTTGTCGGCCTTGACCAAGATGTCGCCGCGCAGCCAGGTGAACAGATCCAGATATTGCATGCGGGCCACGGGATCCCATCCCGCACACCGCTCGTACAGGGACGCCGTCACGTCCTGGTGGCCCCATTCCGGGCGGTAGTGGGGGAGCACCGCACGCAACTGCTCATCGTCGAAGCTGCGGGCGTTTCCGTAGTAGCGCTGCTCCAGGGTCATCGATCCGCGGTGTAGCAGGCTCTTACCGCGCATTCCGTCCGGGATGGCGGCCGACAATCGCGCCGCGCCGCGCCGTAGTGCGTCCGGCAAGTATTCGAAAGGTTTGAGCGACAAGGGCTCCCGGTAGATCGTGTATCCGCCGAACAGCTCGTCGGCGCCCTCGCCGGAGAGCACCACCTTGACGTGTTTGCGGGCCTCGCGTGCCACGAAGAACAACGGCACCAAGGACGGATCTGCCACCGGATCGTCCAGGTACCACACGATTTCCGGAAGTGCGGAGACGAACTCCTCCTGGCTGACCACCTTGACGATGTGGCGGGCGCCGATTGCCTGCGCCGACTCCACCGCCACATCGACCTCGGAATAGCCTTGCCGCTCAAAGCCTGTCGTGAAAGTGATGAGCTTGGGGTTATGCCGGATCGCCAGTGCGGCGATGGCCGTCGAGTCGATGCCGCCGGACAGGAACGAGCCCACCGTCACGTCCGCGCGCATATGCTTGGCCACCGAATCGGAGAGCACCTCGGTGATCTCGTCGTACCGGGACTGACGCGTGGCACGCGTGAACGGGGCCACCTCGAATCGGGCCGGGAAGTAGCGCGTGATGCGCGGCTCCTGTCCGGGGGCGATGCGGGCGTACGAACCGGATTCCAGGCGGCGGATCTCGGTGTGCAGGCTCTCGGGCTCCGGAACGTATTGCAGCGTCGTGTAATGCTGCAGCGCGCGCAGGTCCAACTCGGTCCCGATGCCCAGCTGTTCGACGAGATCCAGCAGGCATTTCTTCTCGCTGCCGAGTGCGGTGCCGCCCGGGCCGGTCGCCATGAAGAGCGGCTTGATACCGAAAGGATCGCGGGCGCAGAACAACTCGCGTTCCACGGTGTCCCAGATCGCGAATGCGAACATGCCGCGCAGCCGGTGTAGCGCGTCCGGCCCCCAGAAGTGGTACGCCGCCAGGATCGCCTCGCCGTCGCCCTCGGTGGAGAATACGGCGCCATGTTCGGCGGCCAGTGTCGCCCTGAGTTCCAGGTAGTTGTAGATCTCGCCGTTGAAGACCAACACATACCGGCCCGGCGCGTCCGGGGGACCCCAGCGCAACGGCTGATGTGAATGCGCGATGTCGATGATCGACAGCCGGTTGAAGCCGAAGAGCACGTTTCCCTCGTGCCAAACGCCCGGTTCATCGGGGCCGCGGTGGCGCATGTGCACCATCGCGGCATCCACCGCCGGGCTATGGGATTCGAGGGAAGACCCGGGCGGGCCCAGCCACGCCACCAGTCCACACACGCGGCCAAGTATGCAACATCACGGGGACCGTCTCAGGACCTAGGTCCCGATACCGGCCCCGTCGCAGCCCTGATGCGACCGCGTGGTCTACGCTGCGTAGTATTCGATTGCTGCCACTGGTCAGCGATGGATTCTGCAGGCGAAACAGGAGGCTAAAAACGTGACGTCACGGTCCGGCTCACGGCCGTCCCTGCTGGCCACTGTGGTGCTGTTGGGCGCGGCGAGCTTCCTGCTCAGCGGTTGTAGCGTCCAAGAGGTGCTGCGGTTCGGCTGGCCCGAGGGCATCACCCCCGAAGCACACGACTACATGGCCCCCTTGTGGACCTGGGCGGTCGTCGCCTCGCTGGTCGTCGGCGTCATCGTGTGGGGTCTGACCTTCTGGACCGTCGCGTTCCACCGCCACAAGCCGGGCGACACCGAGTTCCCGCGTCAGTTCGGGTACAACCTGCCGCTGGAGCTGGTCCTGACGGTGGTGCCCTTCTTGATCATCGCGGTGCTCTTCTACTTCACCGTCGTGGTGCAGAACAAGGTCATGCACAAGGACCCCAACCCCGAGGTCGTCGTCGACGTCACCGCATTCCAGTGGAACTGGAAGTTCGGCTACCAGAAGGTCGCGTTCAAGGACGGAAGCCTCAACTACGAAGGCGCCGACCCCGAGCGCAAGAAGGCCATGACCTCCAAGCCCGAGGGCAAGGACGCACACGGCAACGAGCTCGTCGGCCCGGTGCGTGGCCTGAACCGTGAGGACCGCACCTACCTGAACTTCGACAAGATCGAGACGGTCGGAACCTCTTCGGAGATCCCGGTGCTGGTCGTGCCCAGCGGCAAGAGCATCGAGTTCCAGCTGGCCTCGGCCGACGTCATCCACTCGTTCCGGGTGGTGCCGTTCCTGTTCACTCGCGACGTGATGCCCGAGCCCAAGGCCAACAACTCCGACAACGTCTTTCAGGTCAGCAAGATCCTGAAGGAGGGCGCGTTCGTGGGGCGCTGCGTGGAGATGTGCGGCACGTACCACTCGATGATGGCCTTCGAGCTGCGCGTGGTCAGCCCCAATGACTTCAAGTTCTATCTGAAGGCGCGTCAGGACGGTAAGAGCAACGCGGAGGCACTGGCCTCGATCGGTCAGTCACCCGTCTCGATCACCACCAGGCCGTTCGATGGTCGTCGCGGCGATCTCGCGCCGGTAGACAACAACGCGGCCAAGAACTAGGCGAGGGAGCGCAGCATGCATATCGAAGCCCGACTCTTCGAGATCCTCACCGGATTCTTCGCCCTGGCCACCGTGGTGTACGCGGTGCTGACCGCCATGTACGCCAACGGCGGCGTGGAGTGGGCCGGTACCACCGCCATGGTGATGACCACGGGTCTGTCGCTGATCATCTCCACGTTCTTCCGGTTCGTGGCCCGTCGTCTGGACACCCGTCCCGAGGACTACGAGGACGCCGAGATCGCCGATGGCGCCGGAGAGCTCGGCTTCTACAGCCCGCACAGCTGGTGGCCGATCATGATCGCGCTGGCCGCCGCCACCACTGCCGTGGGCGTGGCGCTGTGGCTGCCGTGGCTGCTCGCCGCCGGTGCGGTGTTTGTGCTCAGCGCGGTCGCCGGCCTGGTCTTCGAGTACCACATCGGCGCGGAGAAGCACTAGCTCATCTCGCATTTTGCCCGTCAGCCATGGCCGCTCCCGTACTTTGCGGTGGGACGGCCGTGGCTGGTGGGACATTGCCGTGCGCACCATCACGTTTTCGATAACAATCCGGTGGTCAGTTTGTTTTTTCTGGCCTTCGGGATTCGTCGCCCCGGATTGCGTTGGCTATCGTTGCCATGGCCCCTCAGGCAGGTGGCTCGCCGGGGAGCGGGAAGTGACGAAAAGGAACTTGTGTAGATGAGTGGGACGGACAACCCAGGGTCGGGGAATCCCGGGGAAGTTCCGGATCTGGACGGTCCGAATGAGGAAGCTGCGGCTCCCGACTCTTCCGGGGCGGATTCTGCCGCGTTTCATTCTCAGGCGTACTCGGCGCCCGAATCCGAGCAATTCACCAGCCCATACGTGCCCTACGACGAGTACGAGACCCAACTCGTCGATGGCGAGGAGCCGCCGCCGCCGCGGTGGCCGTGGGTCGTCGGCGTGGCAGCGATCATCGCCGCCATCACCCTGGTCGCCTCCGTTGCTTTGCTCGTCGCGGGCCGTTCGGATGAGACCAACGGTGCGGCCAAGAGCAGCACGGTGATACCAACGCCGAGCACCACGCCGTGGAACGAGATCATCACCACCACGACCCCGCCGCCCCCACCGCCGCCGCCTCCACCGACCACCGAGCCGCCGCCTCCTCCGCCTCCGCCGGTGGTGACCGAGACGGTGACGGTGGAGCCGCCACCGCCGCCCCCTCCGCCGGTGACGACGCATGAGGCGCCGCCGCCGGTGACCACCACGACGACACCGCCGCCGCCTCCGCCCCCGACTACCACGACACCGGCCGGGCCACGGCAGATCACGTACTCGGTGACCGGTTCCAAGGCTCCGCTCGATCGCATCTCGATCACCTGGACCGACGGTTCGGGACGCACCCGGGTGAACCCGAATGTGTACATCCCGTGGTCGATCACGGTTACCCCCATTTCGAATTCGGAGATCGGATCGGTGTCGGCGAGTAGCTTCCTGCGGCTGAGTCAGCTCAACTGCACGATCACCACCAGCGACGGTCAGGTTTTGTCCTCCAACAACAACAATTCGGCGCAGGCAACCTGCTGATGCCAGCAGGTCGATTGGCCAAGCCACTGGAGGCAATCGCGGGCCCGCTGCGGCGGTCATCGCCGGAGTCCGTTGACCGGATGCTCATCGGCTTGTGCGCGGTCATCTGGTTGGCGTTCGTCGGGATGTTGGTCGGTGCCATCGTGGTGATCGCCGGAATGGGGGAGGACTCGGGTTCGTCGGGGTCTTCGTGGGGCATCTACATCGTCATCGGGGTATCGCTGGCCGTTATCGTCGGAGCCGTGCCGCTGTTGCTACGTGCCCGCAAGAGCGCTGCCCAGCGCACCGCCCGCGGTGCGTCGAAAACGGCCCCTAAACCCAAGGGCGCCAATTCTTCCGGTGGGGCCACTGCGCCGTCTGGACCGCCTCCCACGGAGGCGTCGACCGAGAAACTCAAGACCTTCGGTGGTCTCGCCGATCACGTGAGCCATGTTCCCAAGGACTACAACGGTCCTGGGTCTCCCGCGTACCGGGCAGCCACTGAGGCGGCCGCGAAGAGAGCCGTGATCAACCGGCTGTGGTTGCGGGCCACGGTGGGGATCGCCGGCGCGATCGGCCTGGCATTGCTGGCGGTGGTGACCGGCACCTATCTGCTGGCAGTGGAAAGCGACACCGCCGCCGTCATCGCGTTCGTCTTCGCCGGTGTGATCACCTGCGCGATGGGGGCCATTCCGTGGGTGACGCTCAAGAAGCTGCGCGAGCTCGGCTCGTCAGGGTCTTAGTCCGCGATGCCGGCGCGGGCGATCACCGTGGTGATTTTCGCCCGGACGAGTGACTCCTCGGGCACCGCGTTGCGCCGGCCGAACTCCTCGGCTTTGTCGGCGCCCATGTAGCGTCCGCCGATGGCGGTCGCCCAGGCGAGCATCTCGTCGTGATCGTTGGTCAGCCGCGCCTCTGCGGTGAACTGCACATAGGAGAACGGCGGCCGCTGATCATCGACCGCCAGCGAGATGCGTGGGTCGCGCCGAATCGCTTTGCCCTTCAGTGTGTTGGTTCCCGTGTTGAAGATCAGCTCGTCTCCCTCGGGTCCCTCATGCAGTACGAACCAGACGGGTGTGACGATGGGTGCGCCGTTGGCACGGACCAGACCGAGCATTCCGGTACGGGTTCCCGCAGAGGCGAAGGCCCACCATTCCTCTCGGCTCATCTCACGCATACAGCCACCCTAAAACAGGTGCGCCCCGCACGCTTTCGCATGCGGGGCGCACCTGTCAGAGCTGCCTTCTAGTGGCCGTGACCGTTGGTCGACGGCTCGCCGTCCTGGTACTCCTTCAGCGCGAGTAGTGACTTGTGGTGCGCCTCGTGTTCGGCTTCGGCCAGTGCGTGTTGTTCGTCGGCGGGGTCGGCGAACAGGAACGAGCCGGTGCCCGGTGCTCCGGCGGACCCGAGCTTGTTCATGCGCTGAGGCACCGGTGCCCCCTGGTACTCCAGCGGAATCGCATGGCCGTGCTCATCGACTCCGGCCAGCGGCTGGTGGATCTCGATGTACTCACCGTGCGGCAGGCGCTTGATGATGCCGGTCTCGATGCCGTGCTCCAGCACCGCGCGATCGCTGCGCTGCAGGCCGATGGCCCAGCGATAGGCGATGTAGTACACCACCGCCGGCAAGATGACCATGCCGATACGACCGATCCACGTCGTCGCGTTCAGCGAGATGTGGAACTTCAGCGCGATGATGTCGTTCATACACATGAGCGTGAACAACATGTAGAGCGAGATCGCCGCCGAGCCGATGGCCGTCCTGACCGGAGCGTCACGCGGCCGCTGCAGCAGGTTGTGGTGGGCATCATCACCGGTGAGCTTCTTCTCGAGGAAGGGGTATGCGATCAGCAGACCGAACACCAAGCCCATTCCGACCGCAACCCACACGGCCTGGGGGATGGTGTGGCCAAACGGGTAGATCTCCCAAGCCGGGATGATGCGCAGCAGGCCGTCGGTCCACATCATGTAGAAGTCCGGCTGGCTACCCGCGGAGATCTGTGAGGGCTTGTAGGGGCCCAGCACCCAGATGGGGTTGATCTGCAGCAGACCGCTCATCAGCGCCAGGATGGCGGTGGTGAAGGCGAAGAAGGATCCACCCTTGAGGGCGAACACCGGGAGGATGCGCACACCCACCACGTTCTTCTCAGTCGCACCCGGGCCGGGGAACTGGGTGTGCTTCTGGTACCAGACCAGGGCCAGGTGGATACCGATGAGCGCCAGGATGATCGCGGGGATCAGCAGGATGTGCATGGCGTACAGACGGGGGATCAGGATGTTGCCGGGGAAGTCGCCACCGAACAGCGCCCAGTGCATCCAGGTGCCGATCAGCGGAAGGCCCATGGTGATGCCGGAAAGCGCCGCGCGGATACCGGTGCCGGAGAGCAGGTCGTCGGGCAGGGAGTATCCGAAGAAACCTTCGAACATCGCCAGGATGAACAGCAGCGCGCCGATGACCCAGTTGGCCTCACGGGGACGCCGGAACGCACCCGTGAAGAAGATACGGGCCATGTGCACCATGATCGACGCCGCGAACATCAGCGCCGCCCAGTGATGGATCTGCCGCACGAACAGACCACCACGCACCTCGAAGCTGATGTTCAGGGTGGTCTCGTAGGCCTTGGACATCTGCACGCCGCGCAGCGGCTGATAGATGCCGTTGTAGGTCACTTCGGACATCGACGGGTCGAAGAACAGGGTCAGATAGACACCCGAAAGCAGCAGAACGATGAAGCTGTACAGCGCGATCTCACCGAGCATGAACGACCAGTGGGTCGGGAAGACCTTGTTGATCTGCCGCTTCATACCGGCAGCGAGGTGATACCGCGAATCCATCGCCTCGGCTTGTTTGGCTGCGCGCGAGGGCTTTTGGGCTGTGTCGCTCATGATTTGCGCTCCCAGAATGCGGGTCCGACGGGTTCAACGAAGTCGCCGTTGGCGACGAGGTATCCGTCCTTGTCGACGGTGAGGGGCAGCTGTGCCAGCGCACGAGCGGCAGGCCCGAAGATGGGCTTGGCGAAGTGCAGTGCGTCGAACTGCGACTGGTGGCACGGGCACAGGATGCGGTAGGTCTGCTGCTCGAACAGCGATGTGGGGCAACCCAGGTGCGAGCAGATCTTGGTGTAGGCGAAGAGGTCTCCGTAGTTGAAGTTCTCTTGCCCCTTGCGCTTGACCACCTTGGGCATATCGGTGGGGCGCACGCGGATCAGCATCACGGGGTTACGGATGCCCATCTGGATATGCGACAGCTTCTCGTGCGATTCGACGGTGGTGCCGTCGCCATCGGACTCGCGCCACGGGAACACGGTCTCCATGCCGCCGGCGTCGATGTCCTCGGGGCGGATCTTGAGCAGCACGTTGGAGCTGCTGCCGACGGCGCGGCCCAGGTAGATGGTCTCACCGTGGTAGCGCGGGGTCCAGCCACTGGTGAGCAGCACCGGCTGCTTGCCGTTGGCGGTGGGAACCACCCTGGCCCACGGGTTCTTGATCATGCCGCCAATGAAGGCGACGGCGGTACCGGCACCCATGGCACCGACGCCGAAGCCGAGGGCCCGGACGATCATCTTGCGGCGCGGCAGGGTCGAGGTGTCCAGGGTGTCCTGCAGCTGGGCGACGATGGTCTTGCGATCCACCTCGGCCGAGCCGGGGCCGTCGTGACGGTCCTGGATGGAGATCTCCTGCGGGATGAACTTCTTGGTGTACAGCACGGCACCGATACCCAGCGACAGCACCGACAGGCCCAGCGTCAGACCGTAGAGCGGAGTCGCCAGGTTGTAGAGCGCGTTGCCCGGGTCGCCGAAGGGCTTGTACTCCCAGGGCCAGAACAGGAAGACCCCGAGCAGGGCCAGGCCGAACACGCCACCGAGTGCGAACCACAGCGCCACCAGACGCTCGGCACGCTTCTCGGCCTTGGTGCCCTCGACGGGCCAGCGCGGCTCGCGGTAGACAATCTCGACGCCGTCGAGGTTGGTGCCGAGCTTGACCAGCTCGTCACGGCTCATGGCCGCGAGCTGCTCGTCGCTCGGGATCTCTGGCTTGTCAGCGTCACTCACGCTCACGCGCGTGCTCCAATCCACAGTGCCGCGGCGATGGCGGCGACGATGCCGATGATCCACATGGCCATGCCCTCGGACGTCGGTCCGAAGCCGCCCAGGCCGTAACCGCCCGGGTCCGGGGTCTCGGACGAGGCGCGGACGTAGGCGATGATGTCCTTCTTCTCATCAACGGTGAGCTGGCGATCCGAGAACTTGGGCATGTTCTGCGGTCCGGTCAGCATCGCGGTGTAAATCTGCTGCTCGGTGGCGGGGTCGAGCTCGGGGGCGAACTTGCCCGACGAGAGTGCGCCACCGCGGCCGGTGAAGTTGTGGCATGACGCGCAGTTGAGACGGAACAGGTCACCACCACGGGCGATGTTGTTGCCGCGCAACGACTCCTGGGCCACTGCGCCGTCGCGGTCGCGGATCACCTGGGGGCCGCCGCCGTTGGCCTGGATGTAGGCGCCCAGGGCGTCGGTCTGTTCCTCGTCGAAGATCGGGTCCTTGCGCTGGGCCTGAGCCTCATTACGCATGGCCGGCATACGTCCGGTGGAGACCTGGAAGTACACCGCGGCCTCGCCCACGCCGATCAGGCTGGGCCCGCGGTCCGGCACACCCTGGAGGTTTGCGCCGTGGCAGGTGATGCACGAGGTCTCGTACAACTGCTTACCGGTGCGCAGCAGAGCCGACTTGTCCTCGTCGGCCACCGCGACCTGCGGGGTGGGCGTGAAGGTAGAGGCCAAGCCGCCGGCAACCACCAGCGCGATCAGCAGCAGCAAACCTGCTGAGACGCGACGGCGGAACTTGCGGCGTGCGCGATTCTTGGCGGCTGTGTCCTTTACGGGCTCCACGCTCACCTGTTGTGCTCCCTTCACCGGGCTGGGCTGGGTCTTTGGGCCGTCGGGCATTTAGCGGACAAAGTAGATGGTGGCGAACAACGCGATCCACACGATGTCGACGAAGTGCCAGTAGTAGGACACGACGATCGCGGAGGTCGCCTGGGCCGGAGTGAACTTACTCATCCGGGTGCGAATCAGCAGATAGACGAAGGCGACGAGACCGCCGATAACGTGCAGTCCGTGAAAGCCGGTGGCCAAGTAGAAGGTTGAACCGTAGGCGCTGCCCGCGATAGTGGTGCCCTCGTGCACGAGGTTCATGTACTCGTAGCCCTGCCCGAGCACGAAGAAGGTGCCCATGATGAGGGTGATGACGTACCAGCGACGCAGCCCGAAGACGTCACCGCGCTCCGCGGCGAACACACCCATCTGACAGGTGAACGACGAGGCGACCAACACCGCAGTCACGGGGATGGCCAGGCCAAGGTTCAGCTCGGTGGGCTCCGGGGGCCAGTTACCGCCGGACTGCGCCCGGGCGGTGAAGTAGAAGGCGAAGAGTCCAGCAAAGAACATCAACTCACTGGAAAGCCAGACAATGGTGCCAACACTCACCATGTTGGGGCGATTCAGTGAATGAACGCGCTGGGTAATGGCGGTTCCCGCCGGCGATCCTGGGGCTGCTGCGGTCGTCACGTCGTAAGTATGACGCTTTGTAGTTGTCGAGAGCCACCCGGGTCCGACATTGATTTGTGACCGACTCTCCACAACACGTGTGGCCTCTGGCGAGAGCGATGCCGATGACCTGCGCCCGGCGTGTCGCGGCAGACCCGGAAGGCATTTAGTCCTTTGTTGTCTGCGTCGCCTCCATGGGAGCATTTGCGGCGTGTTGGAACATTCCTGGCCCCGGGTATTGGGGGAGCTGACCAACCGCCGTGACCTGACGGCGGGGCAGGCGGCCTGGGCCATGGACCAGATCATGACGGGGACGGCCACCCCGGCACAGATCGCGGCCTTCGGGGTGTCGATGCGGATGAAGCGCCCGACCTCCGACGAGGTCGGGGAGCTGGCCGACACCATGCTGTCGCACGCGATCACGTTTCCGGGGGATCCGCAGGGTGCGCAGATCGGCGCGAACGCCGTCGACATCGTCGGCACGGGCGGTGACGGGGCCAACACGGTGAATCTGTCGACGATGGCCTCCATCGTCGTGGCGGCCTGCGGGGTGCCCGTGGTCAAGCACGGCAACCGCGCGGCATCCTCGCTGGCCGGCGGTGCCGACACGCTCGAGAAGCTGGGTGTGCGCATCGACCTGGGGCCCGAGCAGGTGGTACGCAGCCTCGCCGAGGTGGGGATCGGATTCTGCTTCGCGCCGCATTTTCATCCGTCGTATCGCTACGCCTCCGCGGTGCGCCGCGAGATCGGCGTCCCGACAGTGTTCAATCTGCTTGGCCCGCTGACCAACCCGGCCCGTCCGCGGGCGGGTCTGATCGGATGCGCGTTCGCCGACCTGGCCGAGGTCACCGCCGGGGTTTTCGCGGGCCGCGGCTCCAGCGTGCTGGTGGTGCACGGTGACGATGGTCTCGACGAGCTGACCACCACCACGACCAGCACCATCTGGCGGGTGCAGGCGGGCACCGTCGACAAGCTGCGGTTCGATCCCGCGGCCTTCGGTTTCGCGCGTGCCCGACTGGAGGAGCTGGTCGGCGGCGATCCCGAGTTCAATGCCGCCGAGGTCCGGGCGGTGTTGGCCGGCGGCACCGGCGCGGTCCGGGACGCGGTGCTGCTCAACGCCGCGGGTGCCATGGTCGCCCACGCCGGACTGGCCAGCGACGCCCAATGGTTACCCGCGTGGGAGAGCGCGCTCGCCCGGGTATCCACCGCGATCGATTCGGGAGCCGCGGCGGCATTACTGGATAGGTGGATAGCCGTCAGCCAGCGACTCGGGACCGGGCAGTAGGCGCGACCCTAGTCAGCTCGGCCATTCCCCAGTCGTCCTGGTGAAGGGCGGCCGCCATGCGCGCACTGCGTGCCGCCGCGGCCCAATCCCGCAGCGATGCGGCACATCCGGTCGCCTCGGCATAGCCATCCGTCGAGGACACGATGCGGACTCCGGGTTCGGCCAGCCAGCGGGTGATCAGCCCGGTCTCCTCGGGCGCGGCACCGCCGAACGGTTCGGGGGTGGGCAGTACCACCTGTGCGGACGCGGAGGCCGCAGCCACCACCGGCATCGGCGGCACACCCCGTCGGGCCACCGCGGCCCCGGCAAGCTGTCCGTGCCGGACCACCGCGATCTGCCATCCGCCCTCGCCATCAGGGCGGGCGGCAATCAGCTCTTCGATGCGTGCGAGGGCATGCAGACGATGCTGGCGGGCCAGCACCTCGATGAGTGCCGTGGTCGCATCGCGTTGCCGCGCAGCGGTTTCATAGCGCCGCTGGGCACCCAACTCGGCAACCCTGTCGCACATGGCCTGCAGCGGTTGTCCGTGTGTGCCGTCCAGGACGGCGAGCATGGGGGCGAGCCCGTCCCGGTAGACGGTCGCGTCCACCCCGGCAGCAGCGGGGCAGGGCGAGGCAGTGTCGTGTGGATACGACTGGCCGTCACAAGCGGAGCCGTGTCTGCCGCCTGCTCCGATGCGGTTGGTGCAGGTGCGTACACCGGTGAACCGGGCAAGGACCAGTGCGGCGGTTGTCGCGTCGCCGCGCGCGCGAAACGGGCCGAGCGTCGGCCGCCCGTTAGTAGTGCGGACGACGGAGAATCGGGGGAACGGCTCCTCGGTGAGCACCACCCACCACCAGCGGTGCGGGAACCGGGATTTGCGGTTGTACGGGGGTGCGTGCGCACCCAACAACCGCAGCTCGCGCACCGCCGCCTCCAGTGGATGCGCGCAGATGACATGGTCCACCGCGGTCGCGATGGTGACCATCTCACGCATCCGGCCGCGCGGATCTGCCCCGGTGAAGTACTGCTGTACCCGTCGGCGCAGATTGACGGCGGTGCCGACGTACAACACCTCGCCCGATGGTCCACGGAATAGGTAAACGCCTGGGGCATAAGGCATTGCGTCGGCCAGGCGGCGCTTGCCGCGCAGGGCGCTGGGCACCTGGGTGCGATAGCGCCGCAGCTCGTCCATGGTGCCGACGCCCTGGTTGCCGACCCGGGAGATCAGCGCGTGGAGGACATCAACGGTGGCCCGGGCATCGTCGAGAGCCCGGTGGTTGGGTGTGGTGGACGCGCCGAGCAGCTGCGCCAGCGCACCCAGGCTGACGCGCGGGGCCTCATCGCGGGAGAGCACCCGGCGGGCCAGCCGGACCGTGCACAGAACGGCGGGCTGTGGCCAGTCGATTCCACATTGCCGTGCCGCCGCCTTGAGGAACCCGATATCGAAGCCGGCATTGTGAGCGACCAGTACCGCACCACGGGCGAATTCGAGAAAAGCCGGCAGTACCTGTGCGATCGGCGGTGCGTCGACCAGCATCGCCGAGGTGATGCCGGTGAGGCGCACGATCTGCGGCGGTAGCGATCGCTGGGGATCGACCAGGGTGGCCAGTTCCCCGAGTACCTCGCCACCACGCACCTTCACGGCGCCGATCTCGGTGATCGCGTCGTTTTCCGCGCTGCCGCCGGTGGTCTCCAGGTCCACCACCACAAAGGTGGTGTCGCGCAGCGTGCCCACCTCGTCGAAGGTCAGCTGCGATGGGCCGCTTGCGTGCAGAGCATCACGCCGCGTCATGGCCTGAACCGTAGGACGCGGGACCGACATGCCGGGCTCAGGTCACTGGCGTGCAGATCACGGCGAGCGCGTCGTTCTTGGTGTCGACGCCGCCGTCTCCGATTTTTTCCTCCAGCCGAGACCGCAGCTCATCGCGCTGTGCAGGGTCGAGCGTGAGGTGATTGGAATAGGTGAACACCATGTCCAGATATGCCTGGGTGGCGAAGTGCCTCCGCTCCAGGAAGTGCATGTGCTGCACGCGATATCCGGATTTTTCGACGATCGGGGTCACCGTGTCCTCGGTGTCGATGGACGGTCGTCGGGCGGTGTCCATGAAGTCGGCGTAGACGGTGTCCAGATCGTGCTGGGTGGGGACGGTGGGCTCAATGCGGTTCCACACCAGGGCGAGCCGGCCCGCCGGAGCCAGCACGGTCCGTACCTTCTGTAGCGCGGTGGTCGGCTCCACCCAGTGGAAAGACTGGGCGAACAGCACCAGATCGAATGTGCGGCCCTGCGGCTGCCAGTTCTCGAAGGTGGCCACCTCCACCTCGATGCCCTTCGCGGCGGCCACCTGTGCCATCCGGGCATCCGGTTCGACGGCGAGCACCTGCGCGCCGGCCGCCGCCAGCTGCGCCGCCGCGATCCCGGTGCCCGCTCCGACGTCCAGCACACGCGGCCGCCCGGACATGAGCTCAGCGATGAGCGGCTCTGGATAGCGCGGGCGGTGCCGGTCGTACGCGCCGGCGGAACCTCCGAACGACTCGGCCCGGCGGCGGTCGGTGTGCACTGGCTGTTGCTGATCCGTCATACCGCCAGCGTGCCAGGGAGCGGCCACTTGTCGGTGGGCGCGGTTACCGTCCGCTCGAACCCGAAAGAACCACTCAAGGGATTAGGAGGAGCCATGCTCATCGATTGCGACGATTGCGCGATGCGTGGGCCGGGATGCGACGACTGCGTGGTCAGCGTGCTATTGGGGGTACCCCAGACGCTCGCCGATGACGAGCGTGCCGCACTGGCTGTTTTAGCCGAGGCCGGGATGGCGCCCAAGCTGCGCCTGGTGCCGATTCAACGCACTTACGACACGCCTGTTTCGGCGAAGACGCCCGATGCCGGAGTCGCATAAGGCACACTCGGATGAGGCACGTGATGGCCCACCCCGGAAGCGGGGAGGAGAACCGGCGCTTTACGCGACGTTGACGTCGTTCCACACTGCGGTGGACAACGCCGATGCCATTTCGTAACCTATCTGAGACCTATCGGCGCCGTGCTTCGCGGCGATCACATTGCAGTAAAGGGATGTAGTCAGTGAGTGTCGGGCGTCTTCTTCGAAATCACTCGGATCGACTGACGCCCTCTCCGCTCCGGCGCGCCATGCTTGCGGTCACTGCTGCGGCCCTGGTCGGCGGGGTATTTACGGGCGCGCAGACCGCGACCGCGGACCCCAACAACGACGCCGTCAAAAAGCTCAACGAGCTGTCTCGTCAGGCCGAGGCAACATCCGAAGCAGCTAACACGGCGAAGATCGACTTGGATGCCAAGCTGGCCGCTCAGCGCGACGCCGAGAAGACGGTTCTCGCCGATGAGGCCGTCGCGAAGGCCGCACGCATGGCGGTGTCCACCTACCAGGTAGACGTCAACAAGGCGATGGTCGCCGCCTACATGGGCGGTACCACCAGTGGCTACGGTGCCGTGCTGACGTCCAACTCCCCCCAGAACCTGATCGATCAGCTATCGGTACAGCGCACGGTCGGAGGTGAGATGCGCAGCCGGATGGACAGCTACCGCGCTGCCCAGACCTCAGCCGACGAAGCCGAGCAGCGGTCCCGGGACGCCGCCGAGGCGGCGCGGGTGGCCGCCGAGCAGGCCAAGAATGTGCGCGCGTCGCTGCAGGCGAAGCAGAGCCAGCTGCAGGTACAGATCGCCGTCGTCAAGTCGCAGTACAACACCCTGAGCCCCGGTCAGCGTGCCCAGTTGGCCGCACCGGCGCCGGTGCCCCCGCCGCCCGCGGCGGAGCCGGGCGAGGCCGGCGACGCACCCGAGCCGCTGATGCAAGCCGCGGCCGCGGCACCGGCCCCGGAGGCCGCCATCGGCGGTGGCGGATCGCCGGCCGGCGCGGGTGCTGTCGCAGCGGCGCTGACCCGGATCGGCGCACCCTACTCGTGGGGTGGTTCCGGCCCCAACGCCTTCGACTGTTCGGGCCTGGTCATGTGGGCCTACGGCCAGCAGGGTGTGTCGCTGCCGCACTCCAGCCAGGCGCTGGCGCGTGGCGGTACTCCCGTCTCGCTGAGTGAATTGCAGCCGGGCGACGTCATCAACTTTTACGGAGACGCCTCGCACACAGGTATCTATGTCGGCAACGGCATGATGGTGCACGCCTCCACCTACGGTGTTCCGGTGGCGGTCGTGCCGATCACATCATCCGGCCCGATCTACAACGCACGCCGCTACTGAGTCGCTGCGCGCCGCTTCTCGCGGTGGTCTTCGTGACGCTGTGCGGGGGGTGCGCGACACGGCCCGCCGCACCGGCCACTCGGGCCGGCGATGCACGCACATCGATTCAGGCGCTGCTGGGCAGCTACGCCACGGCGCTGCGTAGTAACGATGTCGCGGCATTGCGAGCCGTACTAGTCCCGGACAATCCCACATTCGTCGCGGCGCAACTGCGACTGCAAGCCAATCTCATACATCTCAAGACCGATACGTTCGAGTATCGGACGGCGACTGACGTGCCCGCCGATCCCATTGCTACACACCAGCAATGGACATTGGATGCCGAGCTGTTCTATGCGGTCAGCGGTGTGGACACGGTCGGTGTCCAGCGCCCCGTCACCATCGGGGTGCGGCGCGACAACGATGCCTGGCGGTTATCGGACGTCAGTGCGATAGCGGTGCCCTGGCAGTTCGGGCCGGTGATCGAGACGCGGAAGAACGTCGGCGACAAGAAGGTGGTGGTGCTCGGGCATCCCGGTGCGCAGCTCGCCCCGCGGATTGCCGACGAGGTCGGCGGCGCGATGAGATCTCTGTCGGAGTTTTGGGGGCCACAGGGATATCCGGGAGTGCTCTTCGTCGCGGCGGGTACCGAGGCGGAGTTCGCAGCGCTTGTCGGTGGCGAACACACCGAGGGCATCGCCGCCGCGGCGGTGGCAGACCGGGTTGACGGCGGCATCGCGGTAGGGCAGCGGGTGGTGGTTGCTCCCGGCGCGGCCGCGCTACCGGCCGACCAGTTCCGTGTGGTGCTGCGTCACGAGCTCTTCCATGCCGCGGCGCGCACCGTCACCGGTGATCATGCGCCGCTATGGCTGGTCGAGGGAGTCGCTGATTACAACGGGCGCCGAGGCAGCGGTACCCCGTTCCGGAACGCCGCGCCGACCTTGGCGAATGCCCTTGCCTCCGGCCAGGTCCCGGACCATCTGCCCACCGACGAAGAACTCGACAATGCCGGGACGCGCCGCACTCAGGCCTACGAGGAAGCCTGGTCCGTGGCGCAGTACGTGGCCGAGACGTTCGGTGAACCCAGGCTGGTGCGGCTCTATCGGGACGGAGCCGGGCTTGCCCCGCAGCCCCGGGGGGCGGCGATCCAGCGGGCGCTGGGCGTTGACGAGGCAACGCTGGTGCGTCAGTGGCAGGGCTGGCTCGGCTCTCGCCGACTGCGGTAGGCGCAGTACGGTGGGTGCTGTGACATTTCACCCTGGCGGTCTGCGGCAACGGATCCTGTTGGTCACCAACGATTTTCCGCCCAGGCCGGGAGGCATCCAGTCCTACCTGCAGGAGATGGTGTCCCGGCTGGCCGGATCGCACGAGGTCACCGTCTACGCGCCTCGATGGAAGGGGTGCGAGCGCTACGACGCTGCCGCCGAATATCAGGTGGTGCGGCACCCGACCTCGTTGATGCTTCCGGGTCCCGGCGTTCGTCGGCGCATGGTAGACCTCATCCGCGCGCAGCACGCCGATGTGGTGTGGTTCGGCGCTGCGGCGCCGCTGGCGCTGCTGTCCTCCGCTGCGAAGGCGGCAGGAGCCGCCGTGACGGCCGCCAGCACACATGGCCACGAGGTGGGCTGGTCCATGCTTCCGGTGGCCCGGTCCGCATTGCGGCAGATCGGCGAGAGCACCGATGTGATCACCTATGTCAGCCGCTACACCCGCGGCCGTTTCGCCTCTGCCTTCGGCCCGCGCGCAGCCCTCGAATACTTGCCGTCAGGTGTCGATACCAATAGGTTTTGCCCCGATCCGGCGGCACGTGAAGAGCTGCGAGAGCGCTACGGGCTCGGCGACAGGCCGACCATCGTATGCGTGTCCCGTCTCGTTCCGCGCAAGGGACAGGACATGCTGATCGAGGCGTTGCCCGCGATCAGGGAACGCGTGGACGGTGCCGCGCTGGTGATCGTGGGCGGCGGTCCTTACGCGGAACCCTTGCGGGCGTTGGCAAATCGCTTCGGTGTCGATGAGCATGTGGTATTCACCGGGGGAGTGCCGTGGGAGGAGCTTCCCGCCCATCATGCGATGGGCGATGTCTTCGCGATGCCGTGCCGCACGCGCGGGGCAGGGCTCGATGTCGAAGGTCTGGGAATCGTGTTCCTGGAGGCGTCGGCCTGCGGCGTGCCGGTGGTGGCCGGAAATTCCGGAGGCGCGCCGGAAACGGTGCGCGCTGGTGAAACAGGCGTCGTCGTCGACGGCAGGTCGGTGTCCGCCATCACCGACGCGATTGTCCAGATCCTGGTGGACCCGGCCCGCGCCGCGGCGATGGGAGCGGCGGGACGCGCCTGGGTGACCGAACAGTGGCGCTGGGATCACCATGCCGCCCGGTTCGCCGATCTGGTCAGCGGGTCCGCATAGCCTGGGTCGGTGGACCCTGCAGAGCACGCGCGGCACACGCGCGACGTATACGACAGGCTCGCTCCGGTGTGGTCGGCCACGACCGATGACGGGCCATTCAACGGGCTGCTGGAGCGACCGGCGCTGCGCTCGCTGATTCCGCGTCCGCTGGCCGGCCGCTCGGTGCTGGACGCCGGCTGCGGTTCCGGTGCTCAGTGTGCCTGGCTGCTCGGGGAGGGGGCCGATGTCACCGGCCTGGATCTGAGCCCGGCGATGGTTGACCAGGCGCGCCAGCGCTGTGGTTCGGCGGCGAAGCTGATGGTCGCCGATCTGGCCGACGACCTACCGTTGGAGCCGCGGTCATTCGACGGCGTGACGTGTTCACTTGCCTTGCACTATCTGCGCGATTGGCAGGTGCCGCTGGCATCCTTCGCGCGCATACTGCGCCCGGGGGGTTGGGTGGTCATCTCGCTGGACCATCCCTTCGGCGCGCCACTGCCCGATCAGCGCGGCGGCTACTTTCAGCACCAGCTGGTCAGCGACACCTGGAACAAAGCGGATGTCGAAGTGACTCAGCACTTTTGGAGACGTCCACTCGGCCAGGTTGCCGATGCGTTCGCCGACGCCGGCTTGCTCATCGAGCGGATCTCAGAGCCGCGTCCGTCGGCTGAGGCGATACGGCGGTTTCCCGCTGAGCTGCGCAATGTCGTCGACTCGCCCAGCTTCATCGTCTATCGACTGCGTTACTGGGGTGCTCCCGCGTAGATCGCGTCGATGTCGGAAGCGAACTTCTCCGCCACCACGTTGCGCTTCACCTTGAGTGTCGGCGTCATCTCGCCGGTGGCCTCGGTGAAGTCGACCGGCAAGATCCGGAACTTCTTGATGGCTTCGGCATGCGAGACAACCTGGTTGGCGGCCTTCACGGCGGTTCCGATCTCCGCGAGCAGATCGGAGTCCTCGACCAGGTCGGCGACGGTGGCATCGGCTGGCTTTCCGTTGCGCTGTTTCCAGCCGTCGATGGCCTCCGGGTCGATGGTGATCAGGGCACCGATGAAGGGCTGCTTGTCGCCGACCGCCATGGCCTGGCTGATCAACGGGTGAGCACGCAGCTGGTCCTCCAGCACGGCGGGTGCGACGTTCTTGCCGCCGGCGGTGACGATGATTTCCTTCTTGCGGCCGGTGATCGTGACGAACCCGTCCTCGTCGATCGCGCCTAGGTCGCCGGTGTGGAACCAGCCATCCACGATCGATTCGCTGGTGGCGGTCTCGTTGTTCCAGTAACCGCTGAACACCACGCCACCGGACACCAGCAGCTCGCCGTCCTCGGCGATCTTCACGGCGTTTCCGGGCAAGGGTCTTCCGACACTGCCGATCTTGAGCCCGCCGATGACGTTGACCGCGCAGGCGGCCGTCGTCTCGGTGAGGCCGTAGCCCTCGTAGATGGTCAGCCCGACGCCGCGATAGAAGTGGCCCAGCCGGGCGCCCAACGGGGCGCCACCGGAGATGGAGGCCACGCATTCGCCGCCGAGCGCCGCACGCAGCTTGCCGTAGACCAGCTTGTCGAAGGCGGCGCGCTTGGCGCGCAGCACGATACCCGGGCCGCCCTTGTCCAGCGCCTCGCTGTATTCGATGGCGGTGTCCGCGGCTGCGTCGAAAATCTTTCCCTTGCCGTCGTTCTGGGCATTCTGGCGGGCGGTGTTGTAGACCTTCTCAAAGATGCGGGGCACCGAGACGATGAAGGTCGGCTTGAAGATCCCGAAGGTCGGCACCAAGGTCTTGATATCACTGGTGAATCCCACGCTGACCTTGGACTGGAAGCAGGCCATCGCGATACCACGCGCCAGTACGTGGGCCAGCGGCAGGAAGATCAGCGTACGGCTGCCCTTTTGTAGGTAGTCGGGGAAAACCGCACGCGCGCCCCGAGTTTCGTACACCAGGTTGGAATGTGTGAGTTGGCAACCCTTGGGGCGCCCGGTGGTGCCGGAGGTGTAGATGAGGGTGGCGGGATCGGTCGCCTTGATGGCGGCCAGCCGGCCCTCGAGTTCGGCGGGGTCCACCCCGGCTCCGGCCTCGGCGAGCTCGTCGAGGGCCGCGGGCGCGCTCGTGCTGGCGATGTGGAACACCGTGCGCAGGTTGGGCAGTTCCGGTGCGAGTTCTTCGGCGATCTTGGCGTGGGCATCGGATTCCACGAACAGCGCCACCGCCGCCGAGTCCTGCAGCACCCACCGGACCTGATCGGCCGAGGACGTCTCGTAGATCGGCACGGTGATGGCGCCGATCGACAGCACCGCGTAGTCGATGATCGTCCATTCGTACCGTGTCGCCGATATCAGGGCCACGCGATCGCCGGGGGCCACGCCCTTGGCGATAAGACCGTTGGCCACCGCGCGGATCTGTGCCGCCGCCTCCGCGTAGGTGACGGGCGTCCAGGTGTCGTCGATAAGCCGGGAGAATGCCGCCTGGTTGGGGTCTTCGCGCTCGTAGTCGTAGACGGCACGAACAACCGATGCGTTGTCCTCGACGGTGAACGGGGCAGGAACGCTGAACTCTCGCACCCGCCTAGACTAGTCGGGGCCTCAAGATCGTCGAAGACGTTGCCGCATTTCCTGTGACGGCGAGGCTTAAGCTTGTCCGCGATGAACAGCATTCAGGTCGCCGACCAGACCTTTATCGCGGCAGATCCCGCGGACATCGGCCGCGCCATCTCAAGCCCCGCGGACTGGCGCCGTTGGTGGCCTGACCTGCAGCTCAACGTTGTCGAGGAACGCGGTGAGAAGGGTATCCGCTGGACGGTGGCCGGGCCGCTCACCGGCACCATGGAGGTGTGGCTCGAACCCGCCCTGGACGGGGCGATCGCGCACTACTTTCTGCATGCCGAGCCCACCGGTGCCAGCCCGGCGCAGCTGGCCAAGCTGAATCTGGCCCAGCTGAATCATGCCCGTCGTGTGGCCGGCAAGCGGTTTGCCTTCGAGGTCAAGCAACGGCTGGAGGCCGGCCGCCCGATTGGTGAATCACGGGCCCGGCAGGCCTGATCACGCCGGGGCGAGCACGACTATCGGGATGGGCCGGGACGTCGCGCGCTGATATGCGCTGTAGTGGCCAGAGTTGTTGGTATCAGCCAACTTCCATAGCCGTTCATAATCGGCATCGCCCGGGAGCAGGGCGGTGGCGTGTACGCGGCGTTTCTCGCGGCCCAGCTGAACCTGCACGTCAGGGTGGGCCTTGAGGTTGTGATACCAGGCAGGGTTGCGGCGGGCCCCGCCGTTGGACGCCACGATGACCAGATCCTTGCCGTCGTGGGCGTAGGTCAACGAGTTGATGCGCCGGGCGCCGGACTTGGCGCCGACAGACGTCAGCAACAGGTTGGGAGCCATCCCCGGAACGTGATGACCCAGATAGCCTTTCGAGGCGATATAGATGCGCTGGTGCACACCGAGCACCTTCGCCACCAGTCGGCTCATGGGTGTCCTTCCGTGGTGAGGCCGCGGCGAATTGCCAGGATGGGAGTATCCGAGCGCCATCGAGAAGGGTAGCGTCTGTCAGGTGGCTGAGAAGACTACCCAAACGATTGCCATCGATGCCGAGCCCGGCAAGGTGATGGCGGTGATCGCCGATATCGGCGCCTACCCGGAATGGGTGTCGGAGTACAAGGAAACCGAGGTGCTCGACACCGACTCGGAGGGCAGGGTCAAACGCGCCCGGTTGGTGTTGGACGCCGGTGTCCTCAAGGACACGCAGGTCCTGGAGTATGTGTGGTCCCCGGATGGCCGAAAGGTCACCTGGACCCTTGCGGAAAGTTCCCTGTTGCGCTCGCTGGAAGGGACATACCTTTTGGCGCCCAAGGGCTCTGGCACCGAGGTGACCTACGAGCTGGCGGTCGACCTTCAAATTCCGATGATCGGAATGCTCAAGCGCAAGGCCGAGCGCAAGATCACCGATTCCGCGCTCAAGGACCTGAAGAAGCGAGTCGAATCTGACCGCTAGCGACGTCGGGGAGGAACTCGTGTCCCGTCCCGGAGACGCCGCCCCCGAGGTCCACGCACCTCCCGCAGCCACCATCGGTCTGTTCGTTGGCAAGGGGGGCGTGGGCAAGTCGACGCTGGCCGGCGCCACCGCGGTGCGCCATGCGCGTGCCGGGCAGCGGGTATTGGCGGTATCGACCGACCAGGCCCATTCCCTGGGCGATGTCTTCGGTGTGCGGGTCGACCCATCCCCGGGCGCTCATTGCGTGCGGGTGATCGAGGATCCGTACGGGGGCGAACTCGATGTCATGGCGCTGGACACTCTGGGCTTGCTGGAACGACGTTGGGGTGACATCGCCGACACTATTGCCGCGCAATATCCGGAATCGGATATCGGATCGCTTGCCCCCGAAGAGCTTTCCGCGTTGCCGGGCGTGCAGGAGATGCTCGGACTGCATGAGGTGCAGCAGCTCGCCGATACGGGCGAATGGGATGTGGTGGTGGTCGACTGTGCCTCCACGGCCGACGCCTTGCGGATGCTCACTCTCCCTGGAACTTTCGCGATGTATTTGGAGCGGGCCTGGCCTCGGCATCGCAGGCTCGGCGGAGTCGGCACACCACGCGCGCTGATATTGGCCGAACTGCTGGAACGCATTGCGGCGTCGGCCGATCGGCTGGCTGTCTTGCTCTCAGACGCCGAACGGGTGGGGGCTCATCTGGTGCTGACTCCCGAACGGGTGGTGGTGGCAGAGGCCATCCGCACCGTGGGAGCGCTGGCGCTGATGGGAGTGCGGATCGACCAAGTGATCGTCAACCAGGTTCTCATTCAAGATGATTCGTACGAATATCACAATCTTCCGGATCATCCCGCCTTCGACTGGTATATGCAGCGCATCACGGATCAGTCCGCCGTTCTCGACGAGATGGGGGAGGCGATCGGAGATGTCCAAATGCTGTTGGTGCCGCATCTGCCCCGCGAACCCATCGGGCCGGACGCGCTCGGGGAACTGGCCGAGTCGGTACGCCGCCGCGACGGCGCCAAGCCGCCCGCGCCGCTGGCAACCGTCGTCGAACATGAATCCGGATCCGGAGCGGACACCGTCTATCGGTTGCGGCTAGAGTTACCGCAGATCGACCCGGCCACGTTGAGCCTCGGCCGGGTGGGAGATGACCTGGTCATCGGCGCAAACGGGATGCGCCGGCGGGTCCGGCTGGCCTCCGTGCTGCGGCGCTGTGTGGTTGTCGATGCCCGGCTCGTCGGTGGCGAGCTGACCATACGGTTCAGAGCGGATCCGGAGGTGTGGCCGACGTGACGGGTACTCATCCGGAGCTCGGCCCTGAGCTGCGTGCGTTGGCCACCTCGATCCTGGACAAGCTTGATCCCGCGTTGCGTCAGGCCGCGCGTGCCGCGGCGGACGGCGGGACGCCCGGGAAATGCAACCAACTGTTCTGCCCGGTGTGCGCGCTGGCCGCTCTTGTCGAGGGTGAGCACCATCCGCTGTTGGCGACGATCGCCGAACATAGCTTGGCCCTGGTGATGGTGGTGCGGGCGATGCTGGAGGCAGAGGGTGCGGGCGATCCGAGTGGCCCGGACGATCCCGACGGCGGTGGAACTGATCCCGAGTATCGCAGTCCCTTCCCGCCGCCGCCGAGCTCGCAATCGACTGGCTACCAACCGATTCCGGTTGATATCGGAGAGTAGCTAGCGGCTCAGAATCTGGGACGTCGCGTCCCATATATCGGCCTGTTGCCCGCTGTCGGGGAACCTGACGCGTTATAGGCCTCTACCAGCGTCGGGGAGTTTCACAATCCTGGTAAACACCGGGGCACCGGTGGTGTCACGTGCCCAGCAGACACGCTCGGTCCGTGTCGATCGATCGCGCGGACTCCAGGCGCGGGCACGTTAGTTTCCGGGACCTTAAACAGTCCACGGAGTTTCGCAGTCGCCGAGGGTAAGCTCGGCGCCAGCCCCATGGGATTCATCGGGGATTGGCATGGGGATCGGGAGAGGATGCGCGATGTTCTATTGGCTGCTGAAGTACATCTTCATGGGGCCGATCCTGCAGCTGATGGGCCGGCCGAAGGTGGAAGGCCTGGAGAACATCCCGTCGTCCGGGCCGGCGATCTTGGCCGGAAACCATCTCGCCGTGGTGGACAGCTTCTTTCTCCCGTTGGTCTGCCCGCGCCGGGTGACGTTCCTGGCGAAGAGTGAATACTTCACTGAGCCCGGTTTCAAGGGCTGGCTCAAGAAGGTCTTCTTCGGCGGTTCGGGACAGGTGCCGATCGACAGAACCAGTGCCGACGCCGCCGAGAACGCCCTGAGCACTGCCAAGCGGCTCCTCGGCGAGGGGAAGCTGTTGGGCATCTACCCGGAGGGCACGCGCTCGCCCGACGGTCGTCTGTACAAGGGCAAGACCGGGCTGGCGCGTATGGCGCTGGCAACCGGGGTGCCGGTCATTCCCGTCGCCATGGTCGGCACCAATGTCATGAACCCGCCGGGGACCGCGCGCTGGCACTTTTCCAAGGTCACCGTGAAAATCGGCAAGCCCCTCGATTTCTCGCGATTCGACGGGATGGCCGGTAACCGATTCATCGAACGAGCGGTCATCGACGAAGTGATGTACGAGCTGATGCAGTTGTCCGGTCAGGAGTACGTCGACATCTACGCGGCCTCCCTCAAGAAAGACGCAGACACGCCAAAGCCTGCGGGCCCTGCTCAGCAGCCCGATCGCATGCCGGAGAGCGCCGCCGGTTAATTCGGTGTTCAAGCATCTTGCCTGCGTCTGAGGCGCCACCTCGTCGTGGGGCGTTGGTCAGCTATCCGTGCCGGTACCGCTACTCTTGATCCACCGGCGGGAGAACTGAGAGATGCGAGGGCCGTGCCGAATTCAATAGATGCAACCACCATCGCGGACGGCGGCTCCACTCGTCGAGTCGCCCGATGGATTACGTGGGGTGGCCCGCTCGTCCTCGCGATTGCCTTGTTGTTGCACGCGATCGTCTTCATCCACTGGCCCACATATGCGCTGCAGATCGATGTGTTGGTGTACCGATTCGGCGGCACACGGGTACTCGACGGCCTGGACCTGTATTCGATCGGGCGCAACGGCGAGATCGACGATCTGCTGTTCACGTACACCCCGTTCGCGGCCTTGGTCTTCACCCCGCTGGCGTTCATCACCGACTTCACCGCCCAGGTCCTGTCGCTCATGGTGTTCCCGGCGCTACTGGTCTATTCGGTCTGGCGCATGCTGAATTGGCTGAACATCTCCGCCAAGGCGGGGCTTTGGGGGCTATTGGCCCTGCTGGTCGGGCTGGTCTCGTGGCTCGAGCCGGTCCGGCTCTCCATTCAGTTGGGGCAGATCAATCTGTTGATCCTCGCGGTGGTGGTCACGGACATCCTGGCTCCCAAACGATGGAGGCTGGCAGGCATCGGCATCGGCATCGTGGCCGGGATCAAGCTGACTCCGATGATCTTCATCGTCTTCCTGTTCGTGGTGGGACGGATCCGCGCCGCTGTCGTCGCCACGGTCACCCTGATCGCCACCGTCGGACTGGGCTTCATTTTTCTGCCCTCGGCCTCCCACTACTACTGGGTGGATCGCTCCTTCGAGAAGATCAGCCGCATCACCCGGGACCCGACCGCAAGCACCAGCATCAGCGGGCTGTTCCTCAGGCTGGACCTTTCCGCCGGAATCGCCACGGCGCTATCGGCCCTGGTGATCGTGATGAGCCTGGTGGTCGCGACCCTGGCCTACCGGCGAAATCAGCTATTGCTGGCGATATCCATCGTCGGCATGGCCTCGGCGGCCGCCTCCCCGTTCAGCTGGAGCCATCACTGGGTGTGGTTCGTACCGTTGGTGGTGCACCTGGGCTACCGCGGCTACGTGCTGGGCAAGCGCGCATCCGCGATCACCATGTGGGCGTTCTGCGTGGTGTTCGCGGCCTGGTTCACGAGTTTGAGCGGAAAGACGCCGGATTCGGGCGCGCTGACGCTGCGGCCGGGCGGCGTGCTGAACGAGGTGATCCCCAGCCTGTACGTGTTCGTTCATCTGGTGGTGCTGGTGGCCAGCTGGATATGGCTACGGCGCGATACGCCGGGTGTGAACGATGTTGCGGGCGAGGATGAATCGCCACCGGCCGATGAGCTCGCGCCGGCGTCGCCGGCGCATAACTAGGCGGCTTGCGTGCGCTATTTCTACGACACCGAGTTCATTGACGACGGCCGCACCATCGAACTCATCTCCATCGGGATGGTGAGCGAAGACGGTCGCGAGTATTACGCCGTCTCCACCGCGTTCGATCCACAGCAGGCGGGCCCCTGGGTGCGTCAGCATGTGCTGCCCAAGCTGCCGGCGCTGTCGTCGCCGCTGTGGCGTTCCCGCGGGCAGATCCGTGACGAGCTGGCCGAGTTCATGGGACTGAGCGGGGGCAGCGGGCCCGCCGACCCCATCGAACTGTGGGCCTGGGTGGGCGCCTATGACCATGTGGCGCTCTGTCAGCTGTGGGGGCCCATGACCGCGCTGCCGCAGCCGGTCCCACGGTTCACCCTCGAACTCAAGCAGCTCTGGAACGACCTAGGGCGCCCGGCCATGCCGAAACGGCCCGCCGACTCCCACGACGCGCTGGTCGATGCCCGGTTCAACCTGGCTCGCTACCGTGCGATGGTCGGGGAAAAATCCGCTGGTTAAGGCCGGTTAAGATGGGTTCGTGAACTGGACAGTCGACGTCCCCATCGACCAATTGCCGGAGCTGCCGCCGCTCCCGGCGGATCTGCGTGAGCGCCTTGATGCTGCTCTGGCCAAACCTGCTGCTCAGCAGCCGAGCTGGCCCGCGAATCAGGCCGCCGCGATGCGCACCGTGCTGGAAAGCGTGCCGCCGATCACGGTGCC
This sequence comes from Mycobacteroides abscessus ATCC 19977, assembly GCF_000069185.1. Classification (NCBI taxonomy): domain Bacteria; kingdom Bacillati; phylum Actinomycetota; class Actinomycetes; order Mycobacteriales; family Mycobacteriaceae; genus Mycobacteroides; species Mycobacteroides abscessus. The sequence continues at coordinate 1,984,533 of NC_010397.1, forward strand.
CGCGGAGATTCAGCGTTTGCAGCGTCAGCTGGCTCAGGTGGCGCGTGGCGAGGCGTTCCTGCTGCAGGGCGGCGACTGCGCCGAGACTTTCGCGGACAACACCGAGCCGCATATTCGCGCGAACATCCGCGCGTTGCTGCAGATGGCTGTGGTGCTCACCTACGGGGCGAGCATGCCGGTGGTCAAGCTTGCCCGCATTGCCGGCCAGTACGCCAAGCCGCGCAGTTCTGACACCGACGCGCTGGGCTTGAAGTCCTACCGCGGTGACATGGTGAACGGTTTCGCGCCCGACGCGACCCTGCGTGAGCACGACCCATCGCGGTTGGTGCGCGCCTACGCCAACGCCAGCGCCGCGATGAATCTGGTGCGGGCACTGACCGGCTCCGGGATGGCCTCATTGGCCCTCGTGCACGACTGGAACCGCGAATTCGTCCGCACCTCGCCGGCCGGGGCCCGGTACGAGGCGCTGGCCGGCGAGATCGATCGTGGTCTGAAGTTCATGAGCGCCTGCGGTGTGGTCGATTCGAACCTGGACACCGCGGAGATCTACGCCAGTCACGAAGCGCTGGTGCTCGACTACGAACGTGCGATGCTGCGCCTGGGTGAGGACGAGAACGGCGAGCCCGCGCTGTATGACCTGTCGGCGCACTACCTGTGGATCGGCGACCGCACCCGACAGCTCGATCACGCGCATGTCGCGTTCGCCGAGATCATCGCCAACCCGATCGGGATGAAGATCGGCCCGACCACCACACCCGATCAGGCGGTCGAGTACGTGGAACGTCTTGACCCGCACAACAAGCCGGGCCGCCTGACCTTCGTCTCCCGCATGGGCAATTCGAAGGTGCGCGATCTGCTTCCACCGATCATCGAGAAGGTGCGGGCCACCGGGCACCAGGTGGTCTGGCAGTGCGACCCAATGCACGGCAACACCCATGAGTCGCCGAGCGGTTACAAGACAAGGCATTTCGACCGGATCGTCGATGAGGTGCAGGGTTACTTCGAGGTGCACAACGCCCTCGGCACCCACCCGGGCGGCATCCACGTCGAGATCACCGGTGAGAATGTCACCGAGTGTCTCGGTGGCGCACAGGACATTTCGGACGACGACCTCGCCGGTCGCTACGAGACTGCGTGCGATCCGCGGCTGAACACCCAGCAGTCGCTGGAGTTGGCGTTTCTCGTGGCGGAGATGCTCAGAGACTAGGGCCGCGGCCTAGAGCAAGTTGGTGATGTTGGCGCCCAGCGACCAGCATCCCGCCGCCACCGAGCTGGTGAGGATCAGGACGATCACCAGCCAGATGAAGATGGCGCGGCGGCTCTGTTGGCGTTCGTATCGGTAGTCCGAGTCGTCGATATCGGCAAAGAACGCCGATTCATCTGGTTCGCCGTCGAATTCCTCGTCGTAACCGGCGTCGTACGCAGGGACGGGGTCCATCATCCGCGTGGGGTTGGGCACTCGGGGGCGTGGCGGGGTGCTCGGCCGTGCCGAAACGCCCAAGGCGGCCGCGGCCGAGGCGGCGTCGGCGGCATCGGCCTGGCCAGGGGCGCTGAGGTTGCCGGTGGTATTGCCGCCAGAATCGATCAGCCGGCTGCGGTACAGCTGCTCGGCGACATGCTGTTTGGAGTCGCGGGGGGCCGGCACCCGAAACGGCGGCAGTCGTAGTTCGGAGGAGATCGCGTCCAGTTCTGCCCCGAACTGTGCGGCGTCGGCATAACGTGCGTCCGGGTCGCGGGAGGTGGCACGCAACACCAGCTCATCGAATTCCTCCGGGACACCGTCGATCGCCTCGCTGGGTGCCTGCACATCGCGATCGATGCGCTGGTAGGCCAGCGCCAGCGGGGTATCGCCCGTGAATGGTGTTGAGCCGGTGAGTAGTTCGTACATCAGAATGCCAGCCGAGTAGACATCGCTACGCGGGCCGGCCGACCCGGTGCGCACCTGCTCTGGGGACAGGTACGCCGCGGTGCCCAAGATCACGCTGGTCGACGTGATGCCTGCCTCGGCCACGGCACGGACCAGTCCGAAATCGGCGAGTTTGACCTCGCCGTCATCGGAGATCAGCACATTCTCGGGCTTGACGTCGCGGTGAACCAATCCTGATCGATGGGCCACCGCCAAACCACCCAGCAGGGGATTGAATACCGCGGCCACCGCGTGCGGTGGCATCGGACCGCGTTCCCGCAGTAGCTCGCGCAGGGTGCCGCCGTCGATCAGCTCCATCACCAGGAAGGGATGCCTACCGTCCATGCCTTGGTCGAAGACGGCCACCAGTCCCGGATGTCGCAGCCGGGCCACCGCACGCGCCTCCAGCCGGAAGCGTGCGAGAAACCCGCTGTCGGACGCGTAACGACTATCCATCACCTTGACGGCCACGGGGCGATCCAGCCGGGTGTCCAGCCCTCGGTACACGGTCGACATGCCGCCCGTCGCGATCGGAGCTTCGATGCGATACCGGCCATCGAGCACCGCGCCGATCATCGGATCGAGGCGGCCGGTCGGGGACTTGGGCGATGTCATCGCACCGATCGTATCGAGTGATGCGGGCACCTCCCGCCGTCAATGCCGCTTATCGAGCATTTCGCGCAAAGAGTTGAGGATCGGCCCGGCCCCCGAGAACAGCATGGTGCGCCACTGGCGGTGCAGCGGGATGGACGGGTCGAACCGGCTGTAGGTGACGCGCAGGCGGGTGCCGCCGGGCTCGGGGAGCAGGTTCCATCGGGAGGTCACTTCGATGCCGGGGGCGGTCAACACCTGCTCGATGTGTTCGTAGGGCTCCACGCTGGTGTAGGTGGTGCACACCACACCGTCGAATCCGACGGCAGGTTGAGGGTGGGTGACCATCACGCGAGTCGATCCGACCTCGACCGGTGCGTCGCTGACTTCCTTCACCTGTGAGGCGGTGAGCTCGCGAGAGACGAGCACATCCCACACCTTTTCGACAGGGTAGGGGTAGTACTCGCTGTGGGTGATCGATGTCGGATCGCCGGAACTCGTCACCGTCCGAAGGTTACGCGCGTCACCACACCCGGAGGACACTTTTCGACGACGGTGGCGCTCGGGGCGACTAGCGTCATTTGTCATGAGCGCAATTCCGTACGTTGCCGACACCCTTGACGCCGATGAGCCGCTGTTCACCCTCAAGGAGGTGGCCGCGCGCCTACGAGTGCCGGTGAGCAAGGTTCAGCAGTATTTGCGCGACGGTGAGCTGATCGCGGTCAAACGTGACGGCGAAATCAAGGTTCCCGTCATCTTTTTCAGCCCGGAGGGGCCGGTGGTGAAGCACTTGTTCGGGCTGTTGTCCGTGCTGCGGGACGGTGGGTACCACGAGCCCGAGATCCTGCGCTGGCTGTTCGCGGGCGATGAGTCGCTCACGGTGAGCAGGGATGGCACCACGGAGCGAATCGAGGCGGCCCGCCCGGTCGACGCGCTGCACGGACATCAGGCACGTGAAGTGCTGCGCCGGGCGCAGGCCATGGCCTACTAGGCGGCCGGCGCCGAGCCGTCCGGTTCGGGAGCGGTATTGATCATCCGCCAGGCGATGGCAGCGCACGTCGCAGCGATCAACACGTGGATCCATACGTACATGCCGTGGGAGCCATCGGGTTTGAAGATCACCATGATCCACGTGGAGAACCCGGCGATCGCCGCGATGGCGCCGCGCGATTGCAGTAGCGGCGCCGCGATGGCCAACGGCCAACTGTAATACCAGGGTAGGGCGGCCGGCGCCATGAGGACCACGATCGACATCGCCCACAGGATGCCGAACATCGCGTCACGCTCGTTGTGCCGATGGCGCCACCACACCACCGGCAGGCTGACCGCGATAACCAAGACGCCGATGATGCGCATGACCTCAAGCACGGCATCGAAATTGACGGTGACGAAGAGACCGGCCACTACGTTGATGACGTTGGCGACGGCGGTGGGGATGGTCAGCCAGTTGATGATCTTGACGGCTGAGCCCGCGAAGGCGGTGAGCCAGCCGAAGCCGACACCGGTGATCCAGGACATGAGGGCGAACGTCGTCAGGGAGATCGCCACCGAACCGATTGATGCAAGGGCAAACGCCGCCGGCGGGCGGCGCGGTGGTGCACCGTCCACGTGGTCGGAAGCCAGGCGGCGCATCCAGATCCACACCAGGAAGGGCAGCGCCAGGCCGGCGCTCGCCTTGACCATGACACCGAGCGCCACCACTGCGATACCCCAAACATGATGCCGCTCAAGGGTGAGCGCGATGCCGGCCATCATGAGACCGACCATCAGCATCTCGTTGTGCACACCACCCATGAGATGGATGATCACCAGCGGGTTCAGCACGCAGATCCACAACGCCTTGCTGGCGCTGGCCGAGAAGAATTGTGCGACTCGGGGTGTGGCCCACACCAGCAGCGCCAGCCCGGGCAGCATGCACAGGCGCAACAGCATGGTGCCCGCCACCACGTCGTCACCGACGATCTGCGTGACGAACCGTGCGATGAGCAGGAACAGCGGTCCATACGGCGCCGTGGTCGTGGTCCAGATCGGGCTGACGTTCTCCAGCAATGCGTTCGGATTCTCGACCGGTCCCACCAGATAGGGGTCGAATCCATCGCGCAGCAAGGCACCCTGAGCCAGGTACGAGTAGGCGTCCCGGCTGAACACCGGAACCGAGGCCAGCAGGGGTAACAGCCAGCACGGGATGACGATCAGCAGAGACTCTTTGGTCACCTTGCCCGCGATGACATGTCGGCCCAGCCCCAGCCAGGCCAGCAGCATGAGAACCACCCCGAGCCACATGCAGATCGAGGACACCACCAGCCCGTGGCCGAAACGCAGCCAGGACAGTCCGGCCGATTCCAGCAGCGGGTCGTGCTGGCGCGTGCTTCCCGCACCCAGTCCGCCGATGGCCACGAGGATCGCGCCACCGAATCCGATCGTGGCCGCACGCCCGGCGGGGGAGCGCAGGAACGAGGACACCCATCCGGGGGCCGGTGCGGGCGCCGGACTGTCGGGATCTGGTTTTGGTTCTTGGGAAGGCTCCAAGGCCTTTGACGATGTACTCACGTGATCATGCGCTCCGGTTGGACACCAATCGGACCAGGTCTGATAGTGCGGCGCGGGCATCGTCGGCAATATCTGCGCCCGCCAACTGGTCCAGGGCGCGATGCGTGTGTTCCTCGATGCGAGATTCCACCGCCCCGAGCGCGCCCAAGTCGACTATGAGTGAACACATCTCGGCAACCTGCTGGTCGGTGAGCGGGGTACCGATCCAGGAATGCAGCAGATCCTCGGCGGCGCTGTCGCGCTGGCGGGCCAACCGGAGGGCTTCGGCCAGGAGTACGGTGCGCTTTCCGGAGCGCAGATCATCTCCGGCGGGTTTTCCGGTCACCTTCGGATCCCCGAACACGCCGAGGACGTCATCGCGCAGCTGGAACGCGATGCCGATATCGAGCCCGACATCGCCGAGGAGACGTGAGATTTCCGCATTCTCGCCTGCGATCGCGACACCGAGCTGCAACGGTCGCTGCACCGTGTACCCGGCGGTCTTGAATCGGATTACCCGCAGGGCGGTTTCGACGGATTCGTCACCGGAAGATTCGGACAGGATGTCCAGATATTGGCCGCCGAGCACCTCGCTGCGCAGGATCGACCAGACACCACGCGCCCGCACGTGCGCTTCGGGCGAGAGCTGTGCGCCGACCACCATGTCGTCGGCCCACGTGAGCGCCAGGTCGCCGAGGAGGATCGCGGCCGATATCCCGAACTGCTCAGGGGAGCCCGACCAGCCATTCTCGCGGTGCAGCGCGGCGAACTCCACGTGGATGGTCGGTTCGCCCCGCCTGGTCGCGGAGCTGTCGATGACGTCATCGTGGATGAGCGCGCAGGTGTGGAGAAGTTCCAGCGCGGCACATACCCGGAGAACTTCGGGGTTCCACGGGTCTGGGTCGTCGGTGATCGCGCGCCAGCCCCAGTAGGCGAATGCCGGGCGCAGCCTCTTACCGCCGCGCAGCACAAACCGGTCCAGGGCGGTGATGGCGTGCTCATAGTGCTGCCCGATGTGCGCGGTGTGCTCGCGGCATTCGGCCAGGAACTGGCTTAATTGGTCGCTTACCGCATCGGTCAGGTGCCGGGCGTTGGCAGCGGCTACGTTGACACTCAGCGCGGCGTCCTTTCACGGTGCGGTAATTCAGTCCCGGATGTGCGGGGAGTGAACCTAGAGTAATCCCACCTATCCTGAACAGGTGACAACCAACCCGCTCGACCGCGATGGACCGGTCGCCGAGCTGCAGGATCCGGGGTCGATCGCCGATCGGCTCACCGCGGTCCAGCCCGGCGAGATCGCGTTCTCGGTCGAGTTCATGCCGCCCCGGGACGAGGCGGCTGAGGCTCGTTTGTGGCGGGCGGCAAGAGTTTTCGAGCGGTACCGGCCAGTGTTCGTTTCGGTCACCTACGGTGCGGGCGGTTCCACCCGTGACCGCACGGTGCGGGTGACCGGTGAGCTTGCCGAGAACACCACGTTGCTGCCGGTCGCGCATCTGACGGCCGTCGGACACACCGTCGATGAGCTGCGCGCCATGGTGGGTGCGTATGTCGATCGCGGTATCACCAATATCCTTGCCCTGCGCGGCGATCCGGCCGGCGACGTGAACGCCGAGTGGGTACCGCATCCGGGCGGACTGACCTACGCCGAACAACTGGTGCGGTTGGTCCGCGACCTCGGCGATTTCCATGTCGGGGTCGCCTCTTTCCCCGAGGGGCATCCGCAAGCGATCGACCTGGAAAGCGATACCGCCAATCTGGTGAACAAGTTGCGTGCGGGTGCCGAGTACTCCATCACGCAGATGTTTTTCGACGTCGACGACTATCTCAGGCTGCGCGACCGGGTGGTAGCGGCAGATCCGGAGCAGGGGGCCAAGCCCATTGTCCCCGGCCTGATGCCCATCACCTCGCTGCGTTCGGTACGTCGTCAGGTGGAGCTTTCCTCGTCCACGCTGCCCACGGCATTGGAGGAGCGGCTGCTCAGGGCGGCGGGCGACGGTCCGGAAGAGAACCGCGACGAGGTCCGCAAGGTGGGTGTCGAGGTCACCACCACGATGGCTTCGCGGCTGCTGGCCGAGGGTGTGCCGTGTCTGCACTTCATGACCCTCAACTTTGCGCGGGCCACCTCAGAGGTGTTGGAGAATCTCGGGGTGAGGGTTACTCCGGGAACTGCTCGGGGGTAAACCGCGGCGATTGGTCGCGGTCTAGCCACGCCATGGAGGCGACGAGGGCGCCGACCAGCAGAGCGGCGATCGATACGAAGATCGCGGCACCATTGAACGAGCGGGTGCTGGGATCGGTGTAGCGGGCGGTGGCGGTAAAGGAGCTGACCACACCGGGATTGAGTTTCCACTGCACGGAATCCGAGCCGAGCATCTCTCCGTTGGTGGATTCGATATCACCAGGGAAGGAAACCGCCAGCGAGACGTCTGCGTTCGAGTTGTCGCCCAGCGCGGTCAAGTCGGCACGACCTTCCAACACAACCACGTCGCCATTGCGGCGCAGGGTCAGGTCGAAGCCGGCCGCGTTCTTGTTCATGCCTGCCAGCTGAGGGACCTCGGAGAAGGTGAGGTCGTTGAAGATGGCGCGCGACCCGACCATGCCATTCTCTTCGTACTCGCTCACCTGAACCTTCTCGGCGAAGGACATGTTGCGATCGAGCTGGGGCCCCTTATCGTTCTTGCCCTGGGGTTTGGCGACGGCGATCAGCTGGCCGGAGACGTGATCGTCGGTGGTGACGGTCATCGAAGCCTTGACGCGTACGCATCCTGATAGCAGCGGAAGCGTCGCCAACAACAGCACGGCGGTGATCCGTGCCACCCGCCCTCGTCTAGTCATCGCGGATTATCGTGCCAGACGGCTGACACGCCCGGCTGTCGATATCCGGGCTCCAGGGGCAAAGCACGACCCAACACCGCGAATCGCCTGGGATCTCCTGCGAACTGGTGCTGCCGGATGACATCAGTGAATCCGAGCCGGCGGTACAACCGCCATGCGCGGTTGGATTCCCCGCTGATCTCGGGAGTGGACAGCAGGACATGTGACTCTGTGCGGCCCGCGAGCAGCCGTCGCGCCAGGGCCTCACCGTACCCGTGCCCCTGCAGACCGGGGTCGACATGCAGTTCGGTCAGCTCGAAGTACTGGTTGAGCAGGGCGTTTATCCGGTCGCGCGGCAGCCCCGTCTTGCGTAGACCCTGGCTGACCTGCTGATGCCACCACTGATCGGCCGCGCCGCGGTAGCCGTACGCGATTCCCACGATGCGGGCCTGCTCCGTCAGGTCCTCGGCGGGGCCGGTGATACCGGACGGGGCGGCTGGAGTATCAAAGATGGCAGCCGCCTGCCAGCCGGGCCTGCGGCTGTGCTCCAGCCACATGGGGGCGCGCTGATCCTCGGTGCCGTGCGGGTAGCCCATGGCGATGACGTAGACACGAAGGGCTTCGCTGAGCCGACGCTGCATATCGCGTTGCGACAGGTCGGCCAGAAATGTCGTCAACGTGGGTCCTCTGGGGTTCCGGTGGGAGGCTTCGGGTGTACTGCCCGGGTTTACCACGCCCGGCTGATTCCCGGGTGCAGTCGCGGCTTTCGCCCGGTTGTCGGCGCGCCGCGCTGCGCGTTGCCGGTGGGGAGTGGCTGGGAGATTGATGGGTGAACCGGGTGGTATGGCGGGTATTCACCTCGTATTATGAACGTGAGGGTGTTGTAACCACGGCACCCTTGATAAATAAGACATTCGGTGTCAGCGCTGCCCCGGCACTGATGCCAACACGACATAGCCAACCGGTTGCGGTGCGCCAGAGGGAGGGACCGATGCCACTCTCCGAGCACGAGCAGCGCATGCTCGACCAAATTGAGAGCGCGCTGTACGCGGAGGATCCCAAGTTTGCGTCGAGCGTGCGCGGAGGACGGCTGGGTGCGACCTCCGGCCGTCGCCGCTTGCAGGGTGCGGCACTGTTTTGCATCGGATTGGCCATGTTGGTGATCGGTGTCGCGGTACCTGCTACTCAGGTCGGAAACTTCCCGGTCCTGAGCGTGACCGGATTTGTCGTCATGTTTGGCGCGGCTGTCTTCGCGATCATCGGAAGCCGGCGCTCGGAGGCAAACCCGGCGGGACAGGGGGCGGGCGGCGCCGCCAGCCGTGTCCGCAAGAATCGCGCGGCCGGCTCCTTCGCGCAGCGCATGGAAGAGCGATTCCGCCGCCGCTTCGACAACTGACCAACATCCGCTAAGCCACTCCACATCACAGACCCGCGCAATCAGCGCGGGTCTGTTGCTGTTTGTGTTGCTGTCTGAAGCCGGCGACCGCGCCGCTCCATGTCATGGGACGAGTATGCGCAAGCGCGGTGGGCCGGCCAGGCCAAATCGTTATCAACTCGTCTAGATACCGGTGCCCCACTCGTCCCCACCGGGTTTACCTGCGAAAACAGTGTGCTGATGCGGCGCGACCCCCCTGGCGTGGGTGCAGGGTGGGGAGACACGCGGCAAATCAGATTCAAAGTGGGGGATTGTGGGGTAAAGTGGCGCATATCGGAGGGAAGGGTAGCTCCGAAGGGCCTTGGGCAGGGAGGTGGCGAGATGTTTCTCGGTACCTACACGCCCAAGCTCGATGACAAAGGGCGACTGACATTGCCTGCCAAGTTCCGGGACGCACTAGCGGGAGGGTTGATGGTTACCAAAAGCCAGGACCACAGCCTCGCGGTGTACCCACGGGCCGAGTTCGAGCAGCTGGCACGCAAGGCCGCCGCGGCTTCCCGGAGCAACCCGGAGGCTCGGGCCTTCTTGCGTAACTTGGCGGCGGCAACCGACGAGCAGCATCCGGACGCGCAGGGCCGCATCACCCTGTCCGCCGACCACCGGCGGTACGCGGACCTGTCCAAGGACTGCGTCGTTATCGGATCCGTTGATTACCTAGAGATTTGGGACGCTGCGAAGTGGCAGCAGTACCTGGAGGAACACGAAGAGAACTTCTCGACGGCCAGCGATGAATCTCTCAATGGCATTTTCTGAGCGGACCCGCGCAGCGCGGCCTCTGTCCGATACGACCCTGGCGTACTTCCCCGACGCCAGGTTCGCACCATCGGACAGGGACCGGGCGGCGCGGGTTCGTTGCACCTACCAGTGCTCCCATACCCGCTCCTGGAGGGCTGTTGCCGTGTCTGACAACGATTCTCGGTATGGTCACATTCCGGTCATGCTCGACCGCTGCTATGAGCTACTCGCCCCTGCGCTGACCGCCGATTCCACCGACGGCTCGGGCGCGGTTCTGGTCGATGCCACTCTGGGCGCCGGCGGGCATACCGAACACTTTCTCACCATGCTGCCCGGTCTGACGGTCATCGGCCTCGATCGCGATACCAATGCCCTCGATATCGCCCGCTCGCGGTTGGCGCCGTTCGGAACACGATTTGTCGGTGTGCATACCCGCTACGACGGTCTGGCTGACGCCCTTGATGGGTTGGGTTACCGCACAACGTCTTCGGTCGACGGAGTGCTGTTCGATCTGGGTGTTTCCTCGATGCAGCTCGATCAGGCCGAGCGCGGATTCGCCTATTCGGTCGATGCCCCGTTGGACATGCGGATGAATGCCCAAGATGAACTCACTGCTGCCGATATTCTGAACACCTACTCGGCCGTTGAGCTGTCCCGGGTGCTCAGCAGGTTCGGTGAGGAGCGCTTTGCGCGCCGAATCGCCGATGAGATCGTTCGGCGGCGAGCCAACGAACCCTTCACGCGCAGTGGACAGTTAGTCGAATTGCTGTACGCCACCATCCCCGCGGCCACGCGCCGTACCGGTGGCCACCCGGCAAAACGGACCTTCCAAGCACTCCGGATCGCGGTCAACGCCGAGCTGGAATCCCTTGCCACGGCAATACCGGCCGCGATGGCGGCACTGAGACCGGGCGGTCGCGTCGCGGTCATGGCCTACCAGTCGCTGGAAGACAAGATCGTCAAGGCGGAATTCGCGGCCGCCACCGCGTCCCGGTCGCCGATCGACCTACCGGTCGAACTCCCCGGTGATGCGCCGGAGTTCACGGCAATCACGCGTGGGGCAGAGCGCGCCAATGATGAGGAAATAGAAGTCAATCCACGTAGTGCGCCGGTGCGGTTGCGGGCAGTCGAACGAGTTGCGGACAGGAGGAACGCATGATCGGTGTGCGCAAGAAGGCAGGCGAGGCGCCCAAGAAGACCAAGCCCGCCAAGTCCGCAAAGCCCACCAAGCGCCGCAACGGTGCGTCCAAGGCAACCGCGACGGGACCCTCAGCGCGGCCGCGTCGCTCTGCTCCGCAGACCATGCCGATCCCGGTGCAGCGCCAGGCTCCCGAAAAGATCCGCCCCGCCACCAGCACGCGGCAGGCCAAGGCGCGCGCGAAGGCCCGTAAGGCTAAGGCACCCAAGGTAATCCGGGTACCACTACGCGAACGAGTACTCGCCCGTCTCTCTGAAGTGGACCTGCGGCCACATGTCTGGATCACCAGGGTCCCGTTCGTCGTCTTTGTCATCGGCGCCCTCGGTGTCGGCCTGGCGATCACCCTGTGGTTGTCGACCGATGCTGCGGAACGTTCGTATCAACTGGGTACGCAGCGGCGGACAAACGAAGAACTGTTGCAGCGCAAAGAAGCGCTTGAGCGTGATGTGCTGCGCGCGGAATCGGCTCCCGCGCTGGCCGATTCAGCGCGCGATCTCGGCATGATCCCCTCGCGTGATATCGCGCACCTAGTGCGCGACCCCCAGGGCAACTGGCTTTTGGTGGGTGCGCCCAAGCCTGCCGAGGGTGTGGCGCCGGCCCCGTTGAACTCCGTGATTCCCGATGATGCCGACGCCGTTCCGAAGGCTGGAAACTCGGTCGAGGTGCCGGTTCAGTTGCCGCCGGTGCCGCCGCCGGTGGCCGTCGTACCGCATATGGCTCCGCCCACCGCGGCGCCCGCGCCGGTGGTAGAGGCTCCTATCGGACAAGATCCGGCGGCGGTGCCGCAGGTGGCTCCGGTGCCGGCGGTCCCGGCCGATGTACCGCCCCCCGTGGCCGACGCGCCGCAAGCATCAAATATCACGAATTCTCCAGTAACCGGGGAACAATTCAATCCCGTGGCAACAACGAGTCCCCTCCCGGCGGCGTGAACCGGCAGGATCGGTCCCGGCCGGTCGGCGCCCGTCGCACCCGGCGGCCGGCCGCTGCCGTTTCGCGGACGGCAGGGTTCGCCTTTCGCCACCGCACGGGCAACATCATCATTTTCTTGACCTTGGCCATCGCGGCCATTCAGCTGTTCACCCTGCAGGGCCCGCGTGCGGCGGGTCTGCGTGCGGAGGCCTCGGGGCAGCTCAAGGTCACCGAGACCGAGAAGGCGCTGCGCGGCACGATCGTGGACCGTGCGGGCAACAAGTTGGCGTTCACCATCGAGGCTCGCGCACTGACTTTCCAGCCGAAGAAGATCCGCGAACAACTCAACAAGGCGTGGGAGAAGAGCCAAGAGATCCTCAAGGATCCCGGGAAGAGTGACGCCGATAAGGCTGCTGCGGCGAAAATCAGGTCCGTCGAGCCCGAGCGCCGGCTGCAGGACATCGCCAATGGGGTTTCGGCCAAGCTGGGTAACAAACCCGACGCCAAGAGTCTGCTGAAGAAGATCCGCAGTGATGACACCTTCGCCTACCTGGCGCGCTCGGTCGACCCGGGTATCGCCGCCCAGATAACCAAGGAGTTTCCCGAGGTCGGCGCCGAACGTCAGGATATTCGCCAGTATCCCGGTGGCTCGCTGGCCGCCAACATCGTCGGCAGTATCGACTGGGAGGGTTACGGCCTTCTTGGGCTTGAGGATTCACTGGACAGTGCGCTGGCCGGCAAGGATGGATCGCTGACCTACGATCGCGGCTCCGACGGTGCGGTCATCCCCGGCAGCTACCGGGACCGCCATGACGCGGTGAACGGGTCCACCGTTGAACTCACGCTGGACAACGACATTCAGTTCTACGTGCAGCAGCAGGTCCAGCAGGCCAAGGACTTGTCCGAAGCGCGCAGTGTGTCCGCGGTTGTTCTTGATTCCAAGACCGGTGAGGTCTTGGCGATGGCCAATGACAATACCTTTGACCCGTCGCAGAACCTGGGTAAGCAGGGCAACCGCGAGATGGGAAACCTCTCGGTCTCCTCGCCGTTCGAGCCGGGATCGGTCAACAAGGTCATCACCGCGTCGGCGGTGATCGAGAATGATTTGTCCAATCCCGATGAGGTGCTGCAGGTTCCGGGTTCCATCAACATGGGCGGGGTCACGGTCCGCGATGCGTGGCCGCACGGGACGGTGCCCTTCACCACCACGGGTGTTTTCGGGAAGTCGTCCAACGTGGGCACGCTCATGCTCGCCCAGCGGGTCGGGCCGGAGCGATTCATGGACCTGGTGGACAAGTTCGGCCTGGGACAGCGCACGGGTGTCGGCCTGCCCGGGGAGAGCGCCGGTATTGTGCCACCGATCGAGCAATGGTCGGGCAGCACGTTCTCGAATCTGCCGATCGGTCAGGGCTTGTCGATGACACTGCTGCAGATGGCCGGCATGTACCAGGCCATCGCCAACGACGGGGTGCGGATCCCGCCGCGCATCGTCAAGAGCATCACGGCGCCGGATGGGTCCCGTAAGGAGGAGCCACGCCCGGAACCCGTCCAGGTGGTCAACGCCGGAACCGCGCGTACCGTCCGGAACATGCTGCGCGCGGTGCTGCAGCCGGATGCGCGCCAGATTCAGAACGGCACCGGCGCGTCCGGCGCGGTCGACGGTTATCAGCTCAGCGGCAAAACCGGCACCGCCCAGCAGATCAATCCGGCCTGTGGGTGCTACTTCGATGACGTGTACTGGATCACATTCGCGGGCATCGCCACCACCGACGATCCCCGATACGTCATCGGCATCGAGATGAACGCGCCGAAACGAGGCTCGGATGGTAGTCCGCACATGACAGCCGCGCCGTTGTTCCACAACATCGCGTCCTGGCTGATGCGGCGCGAAAACGTGCCACTATCACCTGATCCCGGACCGCCACTGATCCTGCAGGCGACCTGAGCCCGTCCTCGTCTGATCGGCGGCAGCCTGCCCGCCCGGTAATGTCGTTTGACGCCCGAGGACGAGCAGCCGGCGCGAATACCGTCGAGCCAGGGCATGGTCGGCAGAAATACGGCAGGAGGTGACCGCAGGTGGCGGCATCCGGAACCCATCGGTTCCTTCCCCGGACGCACCAGCACCTGGTCTCCGACCTCGCGTCATTGGTTTCGGCCGAGCTACACGGGCCAAGCGCCACCACGGTGGGGGGAGTCACGCTCAGGGCGCAGGACGCCCGTACGGGTGACCTCTTTGCCGCGCTGCCGGGCACCAGCACCCATGGCGCGCAGTTCGCCTCTGAGGCGGTCTCCGCGGGCGCGGCGGCCGTGCTGACGGACGCCGCCGGCGCCGAACTGGTGGCAGGACAGGGTCTTGATATCGCGGTACTGGTTCATCCCGTCCCGCGCTCGGTGCTCGGTGAGCTGGCCGCGACCGTGTACGGGGAGCCCTCCCGTCATCTACAGGTAGTGGGAGTCACCGGTACCTCCGGCAAGACCACGACCACCTACCTGGTCGAGGCCGGGCTGCGGGCGGCGGGTAAGAGGGTGGGTCTCATCGGGACCGTCGGGGTGCGGATCGACGGCGAGGATGTGCCGAGTGCCCTGACCACGCCCGAGGCGCCGGCGTTGCAGGAACTGCTCGCCGAGATGGTCCAGCGCGGGGTGGACACGGTGGTCATGGAGGTGTCCAGCCATGCGTTGGCCCTCAATCGTGTGGACGGCACCCGTTTTGCGGTAGGCGCATTCACGAACCTGTCACGCGATCACCTGGATTTCCATCCCGACATGCAGGATTACTTCGCCACCAAGGCTCGCTTGTTCCGGCGCGATTCGCCGCAGCGCGCGCACCGCAGTGTCGTCTGCATCGACGATGATGCCGGCCGCGCCATGGCCGAGCTGGCCCGTGAGGCGGGACCTGATGTCACCACCGTGAGCTCGCTCGACGGCGGCGTCGCGGACTGGAGATGTTCGAATGTGGCGGTCGGTCATGATGGTGGCCAGCGGTTCGTCGCGAATGGTCCAGACCGCGATACCGAGCTCACAATCGCGTTGCCTGGGCATTACAACGTGGCCAATTGTCTTGTGGCCATTGCGATCTTGGATGTTCTCGGAGTTTCGGCCGCGACCGCCGCGCCTGGAATCGCGACCGCGGGTGTGCCGGGGCGTATGGAAGCCGTGGCGGCGGGGCAGCCATTCCTGGCTGTCGTGGACTATGCCCACAAGCCCGGCGCGCTGCGGGCAGTCCTGGAAAGTCTGCGCAGTCACCGCGATGGCCGCCTGGCCGTGGTGTTCGGTGCCGGAGGCAACCGTGATCGCGGCAAACGGGCCGACATGGGCAAGGTCGCCGCGGAGCTGGCCGATCTGGTGGTGGTCACCGATGACAATCCGCGCAACGAGGAGCCGGCGGCGATCCGTACCGAGATCATTTCCGGGACTACCGGTTCGGAGGCTCAGATCATCGAAATCGGCGACCGTAGAGCTGCTATCGACTTCGCCACGTTGTGGGCGCGGCCGGGCGATACCGTCCTTGTCGCCGGCAAGGGGCATGAGAGCGGTCAGAAGACCGGCGATGTCACGGTGCCTTTCGATGATCGTGTGGAGTTGCGCGCAGCCCTCGAAGCGCTTGGGAGCCTGGATGATTGAGATGACTGTGGCCGAGATCGCCGAAATCGTCGGTGGGCGCCTTGACGGAATCAGCGCGCAGGAAGCTCGGCAGGCGCGCGTCACCGGCACCGTGGAATTCGATTCACGTCAGGTGAGTCCCGGCGGTCTGTTCTTGGCCCTGCCGGGAGCCCGGGCGGATGGCCACGACCACGCCCGAGGTGCCGCGGAGGCCGGGGCGGTCGCGGTGCTGGCCGCCAGGCCGGTGGGCGTACCCGCCATCGTGGTGCCGCCGACCGGGGTGGCACGTACCGAAGTATCTGCGCTGGAACATGATTCGGATGGGTCTGGCGCAGCGGTGCTCGCCGCGACGGCAGCGCTCGCGGCCGAGGTCGCCCGTCGGCTGACGGCGCGGGGGCTACGGATCGTCGGGATCACGGGCTCGTCGGGCAAGACCTCGACAAAGGATTTGATCGCCGCCGTGCTCAGCCCGCTCGGCGAGGTGGTGGCTCCTCCCGGGTCGTTCAACAACGAGCTCGGCCATCCCTGGACGGTGCTGCGGGCGACGGAATCCACCAAGTTCTTGGTGCTGGAGCTTTCGGCCCGGCGTCCGGGCAACATCGCGGAATTGGCTGCCATCGCGCCGCCGTCGATCGGGGTCGTTCTCAACGTCGGTACCGCTCATCTGGGTGAGTTCGGGTCGCGGCAGGCCATCGCCGATACGAAGGGGGAACTGCCGCAATCGCTTTCCGGTGGCGGCGTGGCGGTGTTGAACGCCGATGATGCCGCGGTGGCGGCGATGGCGGCCAAGACTCCCGCCCGCGTGGTACGCACCAGCGTGCACCATCCCGCCGATATCTGGGCGACCGAGGTGAGCGTCGACGACCTGGCCCGGGCCCGTTTCACGCTGCACGCCGGGCAAGACTCGGTGCCCGTGCAACTGGCGGTGCACGGCGAGCACCACGTGAGCAACGCGCTGGCCGCCGCCGCCGTGGCGCTGGAATGCGGCGCCACCCTCGCACAGGTGGCGGCGGCGCTCGCCGGGGCGGGGCCGGTCTCTCGCCGCCGCATGGAGGTCAGCACCCGAGATGACGGGGTGACCGTGATCAACGATGCCTACAACGCCAACCCCGACTCGATGATGGCGGGCCTGAAAGCCCTGGTCTCGATGGCGCGGCACGGGGGCGAGCCCCGTCGCAGCTGGGCGGTGCTGGGGGAGATGGCCGAGCTGGGACCCGATGCGATATCCGAGCATGACCGCATCGGGCGGGCCGCCGTGCGATTAGATGTCAGTCGATTGGTAGTCGTCGGGACTGGGAGGTCACAGCGGGCAATGCATGCGGGTGCGGTGATGGAGGGGTCGTGGGGGTCCGAGGCGGTGCTGGTGGACGATCCTGCGGCGGCCGCCTCACTGCTGGCCAGTGAGCTGGCCGCGGGCGATGTGGTGCTGGTCAAGGCGTCACGGTCGGCGGGCCTCTGGGTGGTGGCCGATGAACTGCTGAAGGTGGGTGACGCATGAGGCAGATCATCATTGCCGCCGGTATCGCGATCCTGGTCTCGATCATGCTCACCCCGGTACTCATCCGGGTGTTTTCACGGCAGGGATTCGGCCAGGAGATTCGCGACGACGGCCCGCAGCATCATCAGAAGAAGCGGGGCACCCCGTCGATGGGTGGTGTCGCGATCTTGGCGGGCATGTGGGCCGGTTACTTCGGGTCGCACCTGGTCGGCATCGCGTTCGGGTCCGATGGCCCGTCGGCATCGGGTCTGCTGGTGCTCGCGCTGGCGACCATGCTCGGGGGCGTCGGCTTCATCGATGACTTCATCAAGATTCGCAAGGCGCGCAACCTGGGTCTGAACAAGACCTCCAAGACGGTCGGACAGATCCTCTCGGCGCTCGTATTCGGCGTTTTGGTGCTGCAGTTCCGCAACACCGACGGGCTGACCCCAGGCAGCCCGCAGCTGTCCTACGTGCGTGAGATCGCCACTGTCGCCATGCCCGCCGCGATCTTCGTGCTCTTCTGCGTGATCCTGGTCATGTCCTGGTCCAATGCCGTCAACTTCACCGATGGGCTCGACGGGCTGGCCGGCGGCTGCATGGCGATGGTGACGGGCGCCTACGTGATCGTCACCTTCTGGCAGTACCGCAACGCGTGCTCCACCCATCCGGGCATCGCCTGCTACAACGTGCGTGACCCACTGGATCTGGCGGTCATCGCCGCGGCGACGGCGGGCGCATGCATCGGATTCCTGTGGTGGAATGCCGCCCCGGCCAAGATCTTCATGGGAGACACCGGATCGCTGGCCCTCGGTGGGGTCATCGCGGGCCTGTCGGTGACCACCCGGACCGAGTTACTTGCCGTGGTGCTGGGGGCACTGTTCGTCGCGGAGATCGTGTCGGTGGTTTTGCAGATCGCGGCATTCCGGACCACGGGCCGCCGGGTCTTTCGGATGGCGCCCTTCCATCATCATTTCGAGCTACTGGGGTGGGCCGAAACAACCGTCATCATTCGGTTCTGGTTACTGACCGCCATCGCCTGTGGCTTGGGCTTGGCACTGTTCTATGGCGAGTGGCTCGCCACGATCGGTGACTAGGCGACCATGACCACGTGTGAAGTCGCCGAACTGACCGGCGGAACAAGGGTTCTGGTGTGCGGTGCGCGGGTCACCGGCGACGCCGTGGTCGCGGCGTTGACCGGGCTAGCCGACCTCGGTCTGCGCATTACGGTCTGCGACGACGATGAGGACGCCCTGCAACGCCATCGTGATGCCGGGCACGGGGCACTGACCACAGCAGCAGCGCAACGTCACATGGCCGATCAGGACCTGGTGATCGTCAGCCCCGGATTCGGCCCCTCGGCACCGGTGGTGCAGGCCGCGGTACAGGCCGGGCTGCCCATTTGGGGTGACGTCGAATTGGCTTGGCGTTTGGACGCTTCCGGTAGGTACGGGCGGCCCAAGCGGTGGGTGGTGGTCACCGGGACCAACGGGAAGACCACGACCACGGCCATGGTCCACGACATGCTGACGGCGGCCGGTGGCACCAGTGCGTTGTGCGGGAATATCGGCGATCCGGTGCTCAACGTGCTGGATCGTGACGTCGAGTTCCTGGCCGTCGAGTTGTCCAGCTTTCAGCTGCACTGGGCGCCGTCGGTGCGACCGGTGGCCGGCGCGGTGCTCAACGTGGCCGAGGATCACCTCGATTGGCATGGGGGCATGGAGGGCTACACCCGGGACAAGGCCCGGGCGCTCGATGGCGAGGTCGCCGTTGCCGGTCTAGATGATGCGATCGCCGGGGGTCTGCTTGCCGCTGCCGCGGCACCGGTCAAGGCGGGATTTCGTGCCGGGGAGCCCGCGGTGGGCGAGCTGGGGGTGCTGGACGGTTGGTTGGTGGATCGGGCATTCGGTGTCGACATACCGCTGATCGAGGTGTCGAAGCTGCCGGTGGGGGGGCCGATCGGCGTGCTCAACGCGCTGGCGGCCGCCGCGCTGGCCCGTGCCGTAGGTACACCTGCGGTGCACATTGCCCGGGCGCTGGAAGTTTTTCAGGTGGGGCGGCATCGGGCCGAGCTGATTGCCCGCGTCGCCGATGTTGCCTACGTCGACGACTCGAAGGCCACCAATCCCCATGCTGCCGCCGCGTCCATCGCGGGGTATCCGCGTGTCGTCTGGATTGCTGGAGGGCTGCTCAAGGGAGCTGCGGTCGATGATTTGGTGCGCGATTGTGCCGACCGGCTAGGTGCGGTTGTGCTGATCGGCCGGGATCGGGCACTGATTGCTGAGGCTTTGGCGCGACACGCGCCGGATGTCCCCGTAGTTGCGGTTGTGACGCGCGAGGATGCTGGGGTGCAAGAGGCAAATGTGGTTTATGTGACTGATGAGGCGGATGGGGGTGGCGCTGACCTGGGTACCCGAGTCATGGCCGCGGCCGTCCGGCACGCCAGCTCACTGGCCCGGCCTGGCGACACCGTGCTTCTGGCTCCGGCAGGCGCGTCCTTCGACCAATTCAGCGGGTATTCCGAGCGTGGCGACCGGTTCGCCGCGGCGGTGCACGCACTTACCGGTTAGGTGATTGCGTCGTGTCCACCCTGACTGCTCCATTCGCCAGGATTTTCCGTTCCGAGAAGCGCGACGAAGCAAAGACCTCCGTCACGTCGGTCAAGAAGTCCGGCGCCAAAAACGACGGGCTGATCGCGCGCACCCGCTTGGGTGCCTGGCTGAACCGGCCGATGACGTCGTTTCACCTGGTGGTCGCGACGGCGGCGTTGCTCACCACGCTCGGCCTGATCATGGTGCTGTCCGCCTCGGGCGTCGAGTCGTACTACGACGACGGGTCCGCGTGGACGATTTTCGGCAAGCAGGTGCTGTGGGTCTGCGTGGGTCTGGTCGGCTTCTACATCGCCCTGCGCACCCCGGTGGCGGTGATGCGCAGGTACTCGTTCCCCGTCTTCGTCTTCACGGTCATCTTGATCACCCTGGTGCTCATTCCCGGAATCGGCACGTATTCCAACGGTTCTCGGGGGTGGTTCGTCTATGCCGGTCTGTCCATGCAGCCCTCCGAGCTCACCAAGGTCGCGTTCGCGATTTGGGGAGCGCATCTGCTGGCCTCACGCCGCATGGAGCAGGCCAGCATGCGGGAGATGCTGGTCCCGCTGGTACCCGCGGCGCTGATCGCGCTGGTGCTGATCGTCATCCAGCCCGACCTCGGGCAGACGGTTTCCTTGAGCATCATCTTGTTGGCCCTGCTGTGGTACGCGGGTCTGCCGTTGAAGGTCTTTCTGAGTTCGGTGGTGGCGGCCGTGCTGGCCGCGGCCATCCTGGCGGTATCGGCCGGGTACCGGTCCGACCGGGTCAAGGCGTGGCTGGACCCGTCCGCTGACCCGCAGGCGACCGGATATCAGTCGCGGCAGGCACGTTTCGCGCTCGCGCAGGGCGGTTTCTTCGGCCAGGGTCTGGGGCAGGGATCGGCGAAATGGCATTACCTGCCGAACGCGCACAACGACTTCATCTTCGCCATCATCGGCGAGGAGCTCGGATTCGTCGGCTGCATCGGAGTGCTCGCCCTGTTCGGTGTCTTCGCGTACACCGCGATGCGCATTGCCCGACGCAGCGCGGACCCGTTCTTGCGCATGATCACCGCGACCGCCGGGCTGTGGATGATCGGCCAGTCCTTCATCAACATCGGATACGTCATCGGTCTGCTGCCGGTGACGGGTATCCAGCTGCCGCTGATCTCTTCCGGCGGAACGTCGACGGCAACGGCGCTGTTCTTCATCGGTTTGATAGCCAATGCGGCCCGCCACGAACCCGAGGCGGTGGCGGCCCTGCGCGCTGGTTCCGGCGACCGGATGAACAGGCTGCTGCGGCTCCCACTGCCGGAGCCGTATGTGCCACCGCGGATCGACGCCGCGCGTGACCGCCTGCGCGCCAAGTCGGCAGCGCAGAGCGCCGCAGCGGCCCGGCCGCAGCCCGAGCGCAAGCGACAGTCCGCGTCGGCGCCGGGGCCCAAGCGCACGCCGCGTGCACGCACCGATAACGAAGCAGGGCATCATAGGCAGGTACAACAGGCGCGGCGAGGCTCCGCCACGCGCGCGAGCGGCAGGTCCCGTGATCAGTCACGGACCGCGGGCTCACGCGCCCGAAGCTACCGATAGCCGCTGACATGTGATCGCCGCCAGACCGAAAGGATGCTCCCGGAGTGAGTGATGAACTTCGGCCGCTTTCGGTGGTGCTGGCCGGTGGCGGCACCGCGGGACACGTCGAGCCGGCCATGGCGGTTGCCGACGCGCTGCGCGAGATTGATCCCACGGTGCGGATCACCGCGCTGGGTACCGAGCGCGGCCTCGAGACGCGGCTGGTTCCCGATCGTGGTTACCACCTGGAACTGATCGTTCCGGTGCCGCTGCCGCGTCGCCTCACCGGCGATCTGGTGCGGTTGCCACTGCGGGTGCGCCGGGCGGTTCGGCAGACGCGCGCCGTGTTCGACGGCGTCCAGGCCGACGTCGTGATCGGTTTCGGTGGCTACGTCGCCTTACCCGCCTATTTGGCGGCTCGCCGCGGTCCGTTGCGCCGCCGCCGCGTGCCGGTCGTCATCCACGAGGCGAACGCCCGTGCCGGCCTTGCCAACCGGGTCGGAGCGCGCGGAGCGCAGCGGGTGTTATCGGCGGTCCCGGACTCGGGCCTGCGTGATGCGGAGGTAGTGGGAGTGCCGGTTCGGGGGTCGATCACCGCCCTGGACCGCGCGGCCCTGCGGCACCAGGCACGTGCTCACTACGGGTTTGATGACGATGCCCTGGTGCTATTGGTGTTCGGCGGTTCGCAGGGAGCGGTCTCCCTCAACAACGCGGTTTCCGCAGCGGCCAATGACCTTGCCGCCGCCGGTGTTTCGGTGTTGCATGCACATGGCCCAAAGAACACGATTAAATTGCCGGAGCGCCCGCCTGGCGCACCCAGATATGTTGCGTTGCCGTACCTGGACCGCATGGACCTGGCGTACGCGGCCGCGGATATCGCGGTGTGCCGATCCGGTGCTATGACCGTCGCGGAGGTTTCGGCGGTGGGGCTGCCCGCCATCTACGTGCCTCTACCGATCGGCAACGGTGAGCAGCGGCTCAACGCGTTACCGATTGTGGACGCCGGTGGAGGTGTCATCGTCGCGGACCGCGACCTGACCCCTGAGTCATTGGCGCACATGGTGATTGAGATGGTGTCCGATCCCGCCAAGCTCGCCGCCATGACATCGGCCGCGGCACTGTCCGGACACCCGGAAGCCGCTCGACAGGTGGCGCAGGTGGCGTTGGATGTCGCGCGTGAGCGGCGTTCGCGGGAACGGGGTGGCCGTCGATGAACGCAGGTCCGCTGCCGGAGCATCTGCGCCGCGTGCACATGGTCGGTATCGGTGGTGCCGGAATGTCCGGTATCGCCCGCATTCTGCTGGATCGCGGCGCCCAGGTGTCGGGGTCCGACGCCAAGGAATCTCGTGGTGTGCTGGCATTGCGCGCCCGTGGGGCGCTGGTCAACATCGGCCACGATGGTGACGCCCTGGATCTGCTGCCGGGTGGCCCCACGGTGGTCGTGACCACCCACGCCGCCATTCCGAAGACGAATCCGGAGCTGGTGGAAGCGAATAGGCGTGGGATACCGGTGCTGCTCCGGCCCGTGGTGCTGGCGGACCTGATGGCCGGATATCGCACCCTGATGGTTACCGGCACACACGGCAAGACCAGCACGACGTCCATGCTCATTGTGGCGCTGCAGCATTGTGGATACGACCCGTCCTTTGCGGTCGGCGGTGAACTCAATGAAGCCGGTACCAATGCCCATCACGGCAGCGGCGATGTATTCGTGGCCGAGGCGGACGAAAGCGACGGCTCGCTACTGCAGTACCGGCCGAACCTGATCATCGTGACCAATATCGAGGCGGATCACCTGGATCACTTCGGCAGCGTGGAGGCTTACTCCGCGGTGTTCGACGAATTCGCCGAAACCCTGGGTTCCGAAGGGGTGTTGGTGGTGTGTCTGGATGACCCGGGTGCCGCGGCGCTGGCCCGCCGGGCACATGAGCGCGGTATCCGGGTGCGCGGCTACGGCAGCGCCGACCAGGCCGAGGCGGGCGATGTCCCGGTGGCGGGGCAACTGCGGGATTGGCAGTTCAAGGACACCGGGGCCACCGCGCAGATCCAGCTGGCGGGGGAGAGCGCGCCGCGGACCATGCGGTTGTCGGTACCGGGCCGGCATATGGCCCTGAACGCACTGGCCGCCGTGGTGACGGCCGCCGAGATCGGGGCGGCCGTCGACGATGTCCTGGACGGATTGGCCGGATTCGAGGGTGTGCGCCGCCGATTCGAACTGGTCGGGTCGGTGGAGTCGGTGCGGGTTTTCGATGACTATGCGCACCATCCCACCGAGGTGCGTACGGTGCTGCAGGCCGTTTCCGGCATTGTGGCTCAGCAGGGTTTTGGGCGTTCGGTGGTTGTCTTCCAGCCCCATTTGTATTCCCGCACAGCGGCTTTCGCTACAGAATTCGCCGACGCGCTAAGCATCGCCGACCTGGTGTTCGTGCTCGATGTGTACGGCGCGCGAGAAGCGCCACTGCCGGGCGTCACCGGCGCGCTGATCGTGGAACAGATCGCCGGGGCGCCGGTGCACTATCTGCCCGATCTTTCGACGGTGGCCCAGCAGGTCGCCGCGGCAACCGCGCCCGGTGACCTGGTGATCACCATGGGTGCGGGCGATGTCACCTTGCAGGGCAAGGAGATTGTGCGCGCACTGCGTGCCCGTGCCAACGACTGGCCGCCGCCGGGAAACGGTCGATGAGCGAGCCCGAGAACACCGCCGAGGACAAGGATGCGGAGGCGGCGATATCGGCGGATGCCGTCGAGTCCGAAACCACCGCGGATGGCGGCGAAAATCCCGCGGAGGGCGAGTCGGCCGAAGGGCCGCGGATGCGGGCCAGACGCGAACGGATGGAACGCCGTGAAGCGCAGCGGCGCGCGATCGCCCTGGAGCAGGCTCGGCGTGAGGCGAAGGCCGCGGCCAAGGGTAAGTACGTCGAGCAGGGCAAGGGTGCCGGTCGCGGCAAGGTTCAGGGTCTGCAGACCCTGCTGTTGGTGGTGCTGCTGGCGCTGATCGCGGTGGGCCTGGGGTCCATCCTGTATTTCACGCCGCTGATGTCGGTGCGCCAGACGGTGGTCACCGGTACCGGCGTCGTCACTCAGGAGGATGTCCTTGGGGCTCTGAGCATCCCGAAGGGGACCCGGCTGCTACAGATCGACACTGCCGCGGCGGCCGATCGGGTGGCCAGCATTCGCCGGGTGGCCAGTGCCCGGGTGCAGTGCGAGTACCCGTCCACCCTGCGGGTGACGATCGTCGAGCGGGTCCCGGTCGCGGCGTGGACCGGTGCCGATGGCACGCACCTCATCGACCGTGACGGGGTGGACTTCGCCAACGAGCCGCCGCCGCCGGGCATTCCGGCGCTGGATGTGGTGGCGCCGGCCCCGCAGGACCCGACGACCAAGGCCGCGCTGCAGGTGCTGACCTCGCTGGCACCCGATTTGGCCCGGCAGGTGGCCAAGATCGCGGCGCCGTCGGTGTCGTCGATCACGCTGACCCTCGACGACGGACGCACCATCGTGTGGGGGACCACCGAACGCACCGCGGAAAAGGCCGAGAAGCTCGGGGCGCTGCTGACACAGCCCGGCCGCACCTACGACGTCTCCAGCCCTGACCTGCCCACCGTCAAATAGGCGGCTTGTCGCGCGAACATGCCGATATGTGCCCATTTCGGCCAGAATCCGGCACATTTGAGCATGCTCGCCACACGTGAGTCGTGAAATAGCCACGGGAAAATCGGGGCATCCTTCGGCGCGCCTCCCGTGCGCGGTATACCGCGCCCCCTACCGTTCTGTTTCAGCGGGACAACCTGACATAACTCTAAGCCTGAGGTAGAGGTTGAGAGTTTGCAGAGAGCCCCTCGCTACCTAGACCACAGCAGCAACCAGGGAGGAAGGCGACCATGACGCCTCCACACAACTACCTCGCGGTGATCAAGGTCGTCGGCATCGGTGGCGGCGGTGTCAACGCCGTCAACCGGATGATCGAGCACGGCCTCAAGGGGGTCGAGTTCATCGCCATCAACACCGACGCGCAGGCGTTGTTGATGAGCGATGCCGACGTCAAGCTCGACGTCGGTCGCGATTCCACGCGGGGCCTGGGTGCCGGCGCCGATCCCGATGTGGGCCGCAAGGCCGCCGAGGATGCCAAGGACGAGATCGAGGAGCTCCTCAAGGGCGCCGATATGGTCTTCGTCACCGCGGGCGAGGGCGGTGGTACCGGCACGGGCGGCGCACCCGTGGTCGCCAGCATTGCGCGCAAGCTCGGCGCACTGACCATTGGTGTGGTCACCCGGCCGTTCTCGTTCGAGGGCAAGCGGCGCAGCGGACAGGCCGAACTCGGCATCACCTCGCTGCGGGAAAGCTGCGACACCCTCATCGTCATCCCCAACGACCGGCTGCTGCAGATGGGTGACGCCGCGGTTTCCCTCATGGATGCGTTCCGCAGTGCCGACGAGGTGTTGCTCAACGGCGTCCAGGGCATCACCGACCTCATCACCACACCGGGCCTGATCAACGTCGACTTCGCCGACGTCAAGAGCGTCATGTCGGGAGCCGGCAGTGCCCTGATGGGTATCGGCTCGTCACGCGGCGACGGCCGCGCGCTCAAGGCCGCGGAAACCGCCATCAATTCGCCGCTGCTGGAGGCCTCCATGGAGGGCGCTCAGGGCGTGCTGATGTCCATCGCCGGCGGCAGCGATCTGGGGCTCTTCGAGATCAACGAGGCGGCCTCGCTGGTGCAGGAGTCCGCGCATCCGGAGGCCAACATCATCTTCGGAACGGTGATCGACGACTCCCTCGGCGACGAGGTCCGGGTCACGGTCATCGCCGCCGGCTTCGACGCCGGTGGCCCCAGCCGCAAGCCGATCACCCCCGGCGGGGCGGCGGCACCCGGCACTGTCGCGCCCGGGAAGGCCGGCCAGGTCAACGGCGGTGGCTCGAACGGCACCAGCATCTTCGACACCATCGACGCGCAGAGCCTGCCCAGGGACACCAACGGATCCACGGTGACACTCGGCGGTGGCGACGAGGACGATGTCGACGTGCCGCCCTTCATGCGGCGATGAGCGTACGAACTACCCTCTGACGTATGGGTTTTCGAGTTCGGCGTGTCACCACTACCCGGCGTGGCGGGGTATCGCGCGCTCCGTTTGACAGTTTCAACCTCGGCGATCACGTCGGCGACGATCCCGGTGCGGTGGCCGCCAACCGGTCCCGTCTCGCCGCTGCGCTGGGAGTGCCCGACGATCATTTGATCTGGATGCAGCAGGTTCACGGAGACCACGTGCACCTGGTCGAAGGGCCGGGCACATCAACCATTCCGGAGACCGACGCGCTGGTGACCACCGAACCGGGTATAGCGCTGGCGGTGCTGACGGCCGACTGTGTTCCGGTGCTGTTCGCCGATGCCGCGGCCGGGGTTGTTGCCGGTGCTCACGCCGGACGGGTGGGTGCCAAACTCGGTATCGTGCCGCGGACCATCGACGCCATGGTGGCGGCCGGGGCACAGGTGGAACGCATCTCCGCCTTCCTCGGGCCCGCGGTCAGTGGTCGTCACTACGAGGTGCCGGCCGATATGGCCGCCGATGTGGAGCAGTCGCTGCCGGGCAGCCGTACCACCACATCCGCCGGAACTCCGGGCCTGGACTTGCGTGCCGGAATTGCCCGGCAGCTCTCTGGTTTGGGTGTGCGCGCGATCGATATCGACCCCAGGTGCACGGTCGAGGACCCGGATCTGTTCAGTTATCGTCGGGAGCCCCGCACGGGCCGACTGGCGTCGGTGATCTGGCTCGGCTGATGACGCGCGCCGAGGAATTGAGTGCGGCACTGTGCTCGGTGCGGGAGCGCGTGAGGCGGGCCGCGGAAATCGCTGGTCGAGATCCGGGCGAGATCCAATTGCTGCCCGTCACAAAGTTTTTCCCGGCCAGTGACGTCGAGGAACTGTATCGGCTGGGCTGTCGCGAGTTCGGGGAGTCCCGCGACCAGGAAGCGGCGGCGAAGGTGGCTCTGTTGGATCAGGCCGGGCACGCCGATATCCGCTGGCACATGGTAGGCAACCTGCAGCGTAACAAGGCGAAATCGGTTGCGCATTGGGCGCATTCGGTGCACTCGGTGGACAACGCGAGGCTGGTGACGGCGTTGGACGGCGCACGCGGTGCGGGGGAGAAGCGGGAACCGCTGGGCATCTATCTTCAGGTCAGCCTCGACGGCGACAACGCACGGGGAGGGGTGGATATCGCGGCTGCCGACGAGATTGACCAGCTGTGCGCGCAGGTGGTTGCCAGCGAGCATCTGGAGCTTGCCGGGCTGATGGCGCTGCCGCCCCGGGAGGCCGATCCCGACCAGGCCTTTCGCCGACTCCAGCAAGAACATGAACGTGTCCGTGACCGTTATCCGCAGGCGAACCGTTTATCGGCGGGAATGTCCAACGACCTGGAGGCCGCCATTAAATATGGGTCCACATGTGTGCGTGTCGGAACGGCGTTGATGGGGCAACGACCGCTAACGTCACGGTAGATCGTCACTCCAGTCACATTTGCAACACAGCTGTAGAGACCGAGCGAACAACTGAACTCCATTTAGCCCAAGCACGGAAGGTCACGCGATGAGCACGCTGCACAAGGTCAAGGCCTACTTCGGCATGGCTCCAATGGACGACTACGACGATGAGTACTACGACGACGTCGACGCTCCCGCGCCCCGCCGCGCACCCGTCGAGGATCGCCGGTACCCCCGTCGTGGCGAGCGGTTCGCCGATGATGCCGAGTACGGCTACGACGAGCCCGGCTACCGCGCCGGTGGCCCGGCCGGGTACGCCGACGAGGACCGCTTCGTGTCGCGTCATGCGCCGTCGCGTGAATTCGACCGTCCGGCACCGCGTCTGGGCTCTCTGCGGGGTAGCGCCCCGACTCGCGGCGCGCTTGCCATGGACCCCCGCCGTGCCGCGATCTTCGATGAGGGCAGCCCGCTGTCCAAGATCACCACCCTGCGCCCCAAGGACTACAGCGAGGCGCGCACCATCGGCGAGCGCTTCCGCGACGGCACCCCGGTCATCATGGACCTGGTGTCGATGGATAACGCCGATGCCAAGCGAGTCGTGGACTTCGCGGCCGGGTTGGCCTTCGCGCTGCGCGGTTCGTTCGACAAGGTCGCCACCAAGGTGTTCCTGCTGTCGCCGGCCGATATCGACGTGAGCGCCGAGGAGCGCCGCCGGATCGCCGAGAGCGGCTTCTACTCCTACCAGTAACCAAGCTTGGCTGAATGCGAGCCTGGCACGGATTTCGATGACTGATCTCCGCGCCCGGCTCGCATTCGGCGTTTAGTGGCAAGCCTTGGTGGGCCGCGGATCGTATGGGTCGTCGGGGTCAGGCTCGCCGAACCACCGTGAGGGCTCATGCGTGCCGTATTGGTCGTGCCAGTCCCACCATTCATACGCGGGGGACTGCGGGTAGCCCTCCGGTGAGTCTTCCCAGGTCTCCTGGCGGCCGAGCGCCGTCATATCCAGGAAAGTCCAGGTGTTGTTGAAGGCCTCGTCTCCACGGTTGTTGATGAAGTAGGTGCGATAGACGCGGTCGCGGTCGCGGATGAACGCGTTGTGGCCATGCCAATCCTGTACGCCGAAGTCCCTGTCGAAGCTGCTCTCGGGAACCATGGTGTACCAAGGGATCTGCCAGCCCATCCGGGTCTTGATGCGCTGCAGGTCGGTCTGCCGTCCACGCGAGACATAGACAAGTGTCGTGTCCCGTGCGTTCAGGTGGGCCAGGTTGCCGATGTGGTCGGCCATCAACGAGCAGCCGATACATCCGTGCTCGGGCCAGTCACCGGTGCCCGGGTCGACGAAGGCGCGATACACGATGAGCTGGCGGCGCCCCTGGAACAGGTCGAGCAGGCTGACGGCGCCGTCCGGTCCCTCGAACCGGTAGGAAGTGTCCACCTCGGTCCAGGGCATGCGCCGGCGCTTGGCTGCCAGCGCGTCGCGGGCCCGGGTGAGCGCCTTTTCTTCGACGAGCATCGCCCGGTGCGCGGTTTCCCATTCCTGCGCCGACACGATCGCGGGTGTCTTCATCCTTTTCTCCTAATCTTCGGCTTTCTGTGCACTGCTCAGGCTTTCTGCGATCAGCTTGATCCGCGCCAGCCGTCGATCCCATGCGGCGCCCACTGCGGTGAGCTGTTCGGCGATGCGCGCCACCTGTTCGGCATCGGCGCGATACTGCTTCTCGCGCCCGTGGGTGGTGGCGTGAACCAAACCGGCCTTATCCAGGACGGAGAGATGTTTGGTCACCGCCTGGCGGGTGACCGGCAGCCGATCGCTCAATGTCGTGGCGGTCGCCATGCCGTGGGTAAGGATGAGGTCGAACACCCGCAGCCGGGTCGGATCGCCGACGGCGGCCCACAGGTCGTCGTCGATGACGGCCGTCATGACCGGCTCGCCAGGGCGTCCACGCACGGCGCGAGGCGCGGCAGGTGCCGGGCCCAGCCTTCCTCATGCGCCGCGTACTGCTCGGCGATCTCGGCTTCGGTGCGGCCTTGGTCGCGGAAACCGATCTCGGTCATGCGCACCCGCGTGCCCGTGCCCTCCTGGGTGAGGTCAAAAGTCACCAGTAGCGAATTTTCGGGGTTCGCGGTGTGCCCCTCGGGATAACACCAACGGAACGAAAATCGCCACGGCGGATCCACCTCGACAAGCGTGAGCCCGAAGACGTGGATCTGACCGGCCTCGTCGCCGTTGAAGGAGATCTCGCCGGTCGCGCCGGGAGCCCGGGCGAACTCTGCCTCGTCGGGCCACCACTGCTTCATGTGTTCCGGACGGCTGATGACAGAGAAGACGATTTCCGGTGTCGCTTCGATGTGAAGCTCCCGCTCGATCCGCTCGTATGACATGTCTCTCCCAACTCGCAACAATCGGTTGCGTATCACCGTAGTGCCGACTGCCTCGACATGCAACCACTAGTTGCGTGTCGGACCTTGGCTCGGCACGGTCCAGGGGATTCGTTGTGCGCCAAGCCGTCCGAAGGGGCCTGACGGTAGGCTGGGGCTGTTGTTATCAGAAGCCCGCGCGTGGTAGTTCACGCTTGGCCGGTGAGGGGTCCGTTGGCGCTGTTCTTTGAGATCATTGGTTACGCGCTTTTGCTCTTCTGTTTGCTGCTGTTTGCGCGCATAGTGATCGAGACCATCCAGTCCATTAGCCGCGACTGGCATCCCAGGGGTGCCACGGTGGTGATTTTGGAGCTCATCTTCACCATCACCGACCCGCCTGTGCGGTTATTGCGTCGTCTCATTCCGCCGCTCTCGCTTGGTGCGGTGCGATTCGATTTGTCGATTACTTTGCTGCTTTTGGTCGGATTCTTTGGCATGAAGGTGGCGTTCGTGATGGCGGCTGGCTAAGCCGTTAGCGACGCAGAATTTCGGTATTCAACTCACATCGATCTGGATACGAATGCGCGTCATATGCAAAGCCTCAGAGTATTTTTATGCACGTCAGAGGGATACTTAACGAGCTCTGCTGCGACCGGCGGGTCTGATGTGACAGGATGGACGCCAGTTACAGTGAGACCGCACGTTCGTTTTACACTGCAATACGATTCCAGACGTCGAGACTTGATAGGGGCAGGCAATGCCGCTTACACCAGCTGATGTACACAACGTCGCGTTCAGTAAGCCACCCATCGGTAAGCGTGGATACAACGAGGACGAAGTTGATGCCTTCCTCGACCTGGTGGAGAACGAGCTGGCCCGCCTGATCGAGGAGAACTCGGATCTGCGTCAGCGGGTTCAAGAGCTTGACCAGGAGCTGGCCGAGGCCCGCAAGGGCGGCGGTGCCGCGCCGGTCTACGAGGCACCCAAGCCTGAGAAGAAGCCCGAGCCCGCTAAGCCGGAGCCCACTCCGGCGCCGGTGGTGGCGGCGGCTCCGGCCGGAGCCTCGACCGAGGAGCATCATGTGCGCGCGGCCAAGATTCTGGGTCTGGCACAGGACACCGCGGACCGGTTGACTGGTAACGCCAAGTCCGAGTCGGAAAAGATGCTCGCCGATGCTCGCGCAAACGCGGACCAGATTGTCAGCGAGGCGCGTGCCACCGCCGAAAAGACGGTCACTGAGGCGCGGACCAAGGCCGAGGCGCTACTGTCGGATGCTCAGACCCGTTCCGAGACCCAGCTGCGCCAGGCGCAGGAGAAGGCCGATGCCCTGCAATCCGACGCCGAGCGCAAGCACTCGGAGATCATGGGCACCATCAACCAGCAGCGCACGGTGCTGGAAGGGCGTCTGGAGCAGTTGCGTACATTCGAGCGCGAGTACCGCACCCGGCTCAAGACGTACCTCGAGTCTCAGCTTGAGGAGCTCGGCCAGCGCGGTTCCGCAGCGCCCGTCGACGCCGGTGCCTCGAATGAAAACGCATCCAAGGAAGCCGGTTTCGGCCAGTTCAACCGTGGGAACAACTACTGATCTAGATCGGTCTATGCTCGCGGCACGTATGAGGAGTGATTCGCGATGCTGATCGTCGCATTGGTGTTGGCTGCCGTCGGTCTGGCGGCACTGGTGACCGCCGTGGTCACCAGCAACGAGGTTCTTGCTTTCGTCTGTATTGCCGCGGCAGCCGTCGGTGTGGTGCTCATGATCATCGATGCCATCCGGGATCGGCATGCGGGCGCTCTTGATGCCGACGAGGAGTCGGACGAAGAAGCCGATGTGGACGCGAGTGAGTCCGACGATGCGGATTCTGATCTCGACGCCGACGCCGACGCCGATGCCGACGGGGACGTGAAAGCCGATGCGGCGGAAGCTGATCCGAGTGAGACGTCGGTGCTTCCGCAGGTGTCAGAGAAGTCGGCCCCCGCTGCCGCGGTGAGTCTCAAGGAGGCCGCGACGGCCGCTCATCACCATCCGTCTGCCGAAGAAACGTACGAGCAGTTCGATATCGATGATGAGGACGAAGACGAGCCGCACCGGCCTTGACGGCGAAGCCTCCGATGTCGCGTAGTGCAGTCCTGAGCCTGGCCGCCGTCGCGGCGCTCGCCCCATCTGCTTGCCATTCCGCGGATTCGGTCGCAGGGGACCGGCCGAATGCCACCATCGTCTTGGTGACGGCTCAGACGACGGTGCCCCCGCCGTCCACCCCCAGCACGCTCGGCGAGGAGCCGGATGGGGGCGCTTTGTCGGCTCCGGTCAGCCCGTTCGATACTTCCTCTCTTGCCGTCATCCGGTTGGATCCTTCGCTACTGCGCGCCGTCCAGGACGCTGCCAACAGTGCGGCGGCCGACGGGGTAACCCTTCTGATCACGTCGGGCTGGCGTTCCCGGGCTTTTCAGCAGCAGTTGCTCGACGATGCGGTACAGACGTATGGAAGCCTGGCGGTCGCCCGGCAGTGGGTGGCCACCCCGGATGAGTCGCATCATGTGTCGGGCAAGGCTGTCGACATAGGTCCGGCAGCCGCGTATGGCTGGATGTTGGCGCACAGCACGCAATTCGGCTTGTGCCAGGTCTTTGCCAACGAGAAGTGGCACTACGAACTCACCGCGGATGCCGAGGGGCAATGTCCACCGTTGCGTACCAACGCAGCAGGCTAGCCAGACACGCTTCTACTTCGGGCCGGCGGCGGCCTTGGCGAGCTGACCTGAGATGGATTCGAGTGCCTGGGTGAGGCTTTGGAAGGGGATCTCGGGGTTGCGTTCGTGGTAGATCGCGGTGACGATGATCGGCAAAGTGACCATCGCTTCAGGGTATTTTGCGATATCGATGAGAGCCGTGGCGTCCTGGGCGGGGACGCCCTGGTCATAGAGTCGGTTCGCTTGCTCGTGTAAGTCCGACCAGAACGCGATGCCGCGATCGATGGCCGCGTCGACCTCGGCATCGACGAGCAATGGACCGTGCCCGGGCACAACGATTTTGGCGCCGAAAGCGCGGATGCGCTCCAACGCCACGATCCAGTTGGGGATAGAACCCGACCAGACAACCTTCACGATTCCGCGAGTCAGCAGGTCGCCGGAGAAGAGCACCCTGTGTTCGGGGAGGAAGGCTACTGCGTCGCCGACGGTGTGGGCCGGACCGAGCTCATGCAGTTCTACATCGAGTTTGCCCACCCGAAGCGCCCGCTCGCCGGAGAACGTGGTGTCCGCGGGGCGAACGCGCACTTCATTGAAGTGGAAGGGCTTGGCGAGTGGCGCCAACACGTGCATGTTCGATGCGGGGTCGGAGCTGCCGCCAAGGAGTTCGGCGGTCAGGTCCGCGTGCTCCTGCACCATGAGTGCGCGCGCGGCTTCGGTGGTGATGATCTCGACATCGTCGGCGAATACCTGATTGCCGAAGAAGTGGTCGCCGTCAGTGTGGGTGTTGAACACATATCGCACCGGGGCGGTGGCCGTGTGCCGGCCGAACTCATCAAGCATCTCCCGTGCGTGCCGCACGTCGTAAAGCGTATCTACGACCAGTGATTCGTCATCGCTGACCACCAGGCCCGCGTTGGCCAGTCCGAAACCCTCGTCACCAGAGAGGAAAACGTGTGCGCCGCCGCCGAGCGGGACGAGCCCCTTCTGGAACGCGAAATCTTGTGCCATGTCAGTTCTGCCCTTCGTCTGTGCGCAGTTTGTTCGTAGCGCTGGTGAGGATGTCTCGCGTCTCGCCCTCTCCCTCGGGGCCGATGCCCAGTGTCTTGAGGAAGAGTGCTGTCATCACGTAATGCCCAGTGAGCAGTATGATTTCGGCGATTTCGTTGTCTGAGTAGAACTTCTGGATCACGGCGGTGTCTGCGGGCGCGTTGGTGATCCCGGCGACTAGGTCGCCGACGAAACCGATCAGCGCGTCGAGGCGCTCGTCGCCGAATGAATCTGCTCCAGACACCACGGCGTCGATCACCTCGGCCGGCACCCCCACGCGCTGCGCCTCCGGGGCATGGTGGTGGATCTCGTACTGCGCGTTCGTAATCGCGCCGACACGCAAGATGACCAATTCCCTGGTCTCCGGTGCCAGCCCGCCATCTCTGAAGGAGAGGCCCAATGCGAGATAGGGCTTGGCGCTATTTCTCGTCATCACCAGGCCCCGGGTCAGATTGGCCGGGAACAGATCGAATGCTTCCCGTTGGGTGGGGTTCAAATCGGCCACGGTGGGCAGAACGACGCTCATGGTTTCCCCTTCCTGGGCGGCCTGGCGGCAACAGTAATTCGTAAGAAACGGCCCGTATCTTGCGTGGTTCGATCGTATCACGAGTAAGATACGCAACGTGTCTAACGGAGGCTTGAAGGGAAGTGTGGCCGCGCCACGGGCGGACGTGGGCACGCGGCGGCGCGACGACGCGCTGATGTCAGCCATCCGCGATGCGACGTACGCGGAGCTGCAGGACCACGGCTATGCCGGGGTCACTTTCGAGGGTGTGGCCCGCCGTGCCAAGACCAGCAAGCCGGTGCTGTACCGACGCTACCGATCTCGCGCGCACATGGTCGCCGACGCGCTGCCGACGCTGCGATATCCACCCACGCGGCTCGCATCGGCCACCTCTCTGCGTGAAGACGTGTTGGCACTGTTGGGGGCCTTACTCCGGGAGCTGCACCGGATCGGGGTCGGCAATTACCGCTGCCTATTGGCCGAGGCCGACGACGGGTTGGCCGACGATATGACGACGGCAATCGCCGGATGGGTCGATCAAACGGTCCTGAGGGCCCTGGCCGATGCCCGCGAGCGCGGCGAGATCGGTCCGGAGGACATCCCGTTGCCCGTTGCGACGAGCATCCTCGCGCTCATGCGTCACGAGCTGTTCTTCACCCGCAAGCCTTTTGGCGAGAGCAAGCTCGCGGAATTGTTCGACACCGTCTATCTGCCACTGATCAATCTGACATCGCGCGGCGGATAGCGGGCGGAGATGAAACGCCGGCTATTTTTAGCCGCGCTTGATGAGTTCTCCGGTCGTTCGCAGAGGCCCGCCCTGCGATGATGTCGTGTAGGAATGTCACGGCTTGGTGTCCGAACTCGCGGGGGCGCAGGTCCACGGCGTGGATGTCGGGGTTGGTGAGCTCTGTCGCAGGATCGCCGACAAGGGTCCCGAGATGAAAGTTGCTCCCGACTTCGTGGCCCAGGGACTGTAAGACGGGGAGTGATCGAGCGGCTAGGCCTTGCGCTCCGACCACCAGAGCATCGATTCCCTGGTGCTCCACTATTCCCCGGATGGCTTGCGCCAGTTCAACATCGGTGGGTGTCGCGGAAAGGCGCGTCGCCAGCGGGACGACACCGGCCTTTGCGCACCACTCCTGGTATCCCCGCGAAACATCGAAGACATACGATGAATCGGCCCCCTGGTCGAGAGCCGCCAGGGCGGGACGCTTGCCGCCGGCGGCCCGGATCGCATCGAGTAACAAGGTGACCATTCGGTAGTGGTCGATTTCAATCTCGGCCGCATGGTGGGAAACATCTTTATCCAAGATGCGCCCCACCGTCACGATGGGGACGTTTGAAGTAAGCAACGACTCGAGTGCGGCGTCCCCCGGGACGGGATCAACGGCGATGATTCCGTCTACTTGCGGTGGGCGGCTGCGGTTTTCGCCGGTTAGATGGCGGCCTATGAGCGTCAGGTCGAGGCCCAAAGCTGCCGATTCGTCTGCGGCGCCGAATGCTAACTCCATGTAGAACGATAGATTGCGCACGTCTCCGGGGATGTAGAGGCCGAGGGCGCCGGTCTCGTTGCGTCGCAACAAACGCGCCGCCCTGTTTGAGACATAGCCCATCCGCTCCGCGACGAGGCGAGTCTTCTCCCGTGTTGCCTCCGAAACCCGGCCTGAGCCGCCGAGGGCATCGGCGACCGTCGTCTTGGATAACCCCATTTCCCGCGCTATGTCCACGATGGTTACCGGAGCGCGAGGCATACCTCAGTGTATGCGTTTGAGGCCAATCAGTACCCGGTGACTGAACTGGAACCGGTGCGCTTGTCCGGTGCCCGTGCCACGTAGGCGTTGGCACAAGCCTTGACCGGAAACGTGATGTACCGCATACTTTCGACAACCCGGTGCCGGAACGTTCCGGCATCGGGTGTGAGACGCGGCGCGTACCTCATATCGGGAGGAAAGATCCATGACCTTGGCTTGGCTTCTCGCTGACGGTCATGCGGCCGGCTGCGGAACGGGCATGAATCGATGAACAGCCCGGATCGCTGCGGGAACTGGGGATGGACGTCATCCCGGTCAGACACCGCCGAAGCTATACCGCCCCACATACATTGAGGAACCACACAATGAACTACTCCGGATTCACCGCACAGCCCACTTCCTCGACACGGCGCCCTGACGCTGCCCGTAACGCGGGGGAGTGCCGCGGAAGACCGCTCTTTGAGGTGGTTGAGGCCTCGATTGCCGAGCTTCGCGCCGCACTGGAGTCGGGTGAGACGAGCAGTGCCGAACTCACCCGCGCGTATCTGGAGCGCATCGATGCGTATGACAAGAGCGGTCCGACGCTGAATGCGCTGGTGGTGATAAACCCAGACGCGATGCTCGAAGCTCGCGCATCCGACGCGCGCCGCGGCCGCGGTGAACTGCTCGGTCCTCTGGACGGCATCCCGTATACGGCCAAGGACAGCTATCTGGTGAAAGGCCTCACCGCTGCCGCTGGCTCGCCCGCTTTTGAACACCTTGTCGCGCAACGAGATGCGTTCACGATCGAGCGGCTGCGTGCCGGTGGCGCGGTATTGATCGGGCTGACAAATATGCCGCCGATGGCGAACGGTGGCATGCAGCGGGGAGTGTATGGGCGCGCGGAGAGTCCTTACAACGGTGATTTCTTAACGGCGGCGTTTGGTTCCGGTTCATCCAACGGTTCTGGCACTGCCACCGCTGCCAGCTTCGCGGCGTTCGGGCTCGGTGAAGAGACCTGGTCGAGTGGCCGTTCGCCGGCTTCGAACAACGCTCTTTGTGCCTACACTCCGTCGCGCGGCGTGATTTCAGTGCGTGGTAATTGGCCGCTGGTCCCCACCATGGACGTGGTGGTGCCGCATACGCGTTCCATGGCCGACATGTTCGAGGTGCTCGATGTGATTGTCGCCGACGATGCTGAAACACGCGGTGACTTCTGGCGCATGCAATCGTGGGTCGAGATTCCCGCCGCATCCACTGTGCGACCGGCGTCCTACCCGACGCTTGCCCCCGCGAGTGCGGCGAAAGCCCGTGCGGCTTTGAGGGGCAAGCGGTTTGGGGTGCCGCGCATGTATGTCAACGCTGACCCTGAGGCTGGCACGGGCGAAAGCCCTGGCATCGGCGGGTCCACGGGGCAGCCCATCGTCACGCGGTCGTCCGTGATGGATCTTTGGCGTGTTGCCAAGCTGGATTTGGAAAGGGCAGGGGCTGAGGTGATTCTGGTCGATTTTCCCGTGGTGTCGAACTACGAAGGAGACAGGCCCGGGGCACCGACGATCGGCACACGTGGACTGGTGTCCCCGGAATTCCTTCGTACCGAGACCGGACTGCTGGCAGCCTGGTCGTGGGATGACTTTCTGCGGGCCAACGACGACCCGGCCCTGAACCGTCTTGCGGACGTGAATGGAGAGATGATCTCTCCTCATCCGGCAGGGGCGTTGCCAGATCGCTATGCCGGATTTGACGATGACATCGCTGAATACCCAGCGTGCATTCGGGAAAATGCTGTCTCCGGGCTGGGCGCGATCCCGCACCTTCCGGAGGGTCTGCGAGGACTGGAGGAGACCCGCCGTCTCGATCTGGAGGAGTGGATGGACGGACACCGGCTGGATGCCGTGATATTCCCGGCCTCCGCCGATGTGGGGGCTGCGGATATGGACGTTGACCAGGAGTCGGCTGATAGGGGATGGCGTAACGGGGTCTGGGTGGCCAACGGCAATCTCGTACCGCGTCACTTGGGCATCCCGACCGTGACCGTTCCGATGGGCACTATGTCGGATATCGGCATGCCTGTCGGGCTCACTTTCGCAGGGCGCAGCTACGACGACGCTGCTCTGCTCACCTTGGCTGCGGCGTTTGAAGCAACCGGGATGCGCCGAACCGTGCCTCCGCGCACCCCGCGGCTTGGCTAAGTACTGGGCGGGGGCAGGTAGCACCTGCCCCCGCTCGTGTGGAGGTGCGGAACTACCCGACTCGCTCTTTCAACCCTGGAAGGGAATTTCCATGACTGTGCGCGAATTGCGCGGCATCGCCATCGGCGGCCAGCTGCGTAGTTGTCAAAGGTGCTGGGAGAAGTCCCATGGATGAGATTCAAGCATGTTGCAGCGCAACGTCCTTAATCGCAAGCCGCGAATCGGTCGGGCGGGATCGCGTTGGGGCCATCGAGAGAGCCGGCATTGACTATCTACCAGAGGCGGCCAGGGGATCTTCGCCGAAGAATCTATTCGCGGTCTTCGTCGGAGGGAACCTTGCCTTCTCCACGATCATCTTTGGTTGGCTACCGATCGTCATGGGCCTGACCTTCTGGCAGGCCGTCTCATCGAGCGTGACCGGCCTGCTGATCGGCCTGATGCTCACGGCACCCATGTCGCTGTTTGGGCCCCGTACCGGCACCAACAACCCTGTCTCTTCGGGTGCTCATTTCGGTGTTCGGGGACGTCTTATTGGCTCATCGCTTACCCTGATGTTCGCTCTGGTGTATGCGGCGATCGCCGTCTGGACATCGGGTGAAGCGCTCATTGCCGGTGCCAGCCGGCTTTTCGGCGCACCCCAGAATCACGTAGCCTTCCTTCTCGGCTATGGAGTCATTGCGCTAGAGGTAATCCTGATTGCGCTATACGGTCACGCGACCATCGTGTGGGCTCAGAAGATCATTATCCCTTTGGCGGTCGTTGTTCTCGCTCTCGGCGTGCTCGCGTACGCGCCAAACTTCCATCCGATGGGCAGCGCCCAACACGGGTATGCACTACAAGAATTTTGGCCGACTTGGCTTTTCGCCGTGACGGTCTCGGTCGGAGGGCCGCTCTCGTACGCACCGTCGGTAGGTGACTACACGCGGCGGATTTCACGTAGCAGATATTCCGACCGGCAAATTGCTGTCGCGGTTTCCGCGGGGATTTTTCTGGGTCTATTCTCGACCGCTACGTTTGGGGCGTTCACCGCGTCCACATTTTCCGCACCGACCGCGTCGTATGTCGCGGACATGGTGGCTACTGCCCCCGGTTGGTACGTCGTTCCGTTGCTGATTCTGGCTGTGCTTGGCGGCTGTGGCCAGGGGGTGATCAGCATTTACTCAAGCGGTCTCGATCTTGAGTCGATTGTGCCGCGTCTCAACCGCACTCAGACCACACTCATCGCCTCGGGGATCGCAGTCGTGCTTATGTATCTCGGTGTCGTCGTCACTGATGCGATTGACTCGGTCACGGGCATGACCGTGGTGCTCAATTCCTTTGCAGGATCCTGGGTTGCCATCAATATTTGCGGTTTCTTCAAAGCGAACCGGGGCCAGTACGACCCAAAGGCGTTGCAACGCTTCGGGCAGGATGGCCGCGGCGGCTTGTACTGGTTCTCCCATGGATTCAATGTGCGCGCCGTCGTGCCGTTCATCGCGGGTTCCGGGCTTGGCCTGCTCACTGTGCAGAACGATCTATACCAGGCACCGTTCGCCAATATTGCCGGGGGCATCGATGTCAGTCTGTTGTTGTCAGTTGTGGTTGGCGGCGGCTTGTACTGGCTCGCACAAGTGTCGTGGCCGGCACCGCGCGTCGTGTCGTCCGGAAGTTCCGCGTAGGGCCACGAATCATGTCCGGTTCCCATCGAGACGACGCCCCCGTCGTTACGAAACATTTTGCCCAAAGACCACCTGTTGTAGTGACACCCTCCGGCGTGAGCACCACGTCGGACCATCCCCAAAGGAGTAGCATGACCCCCTTCAGTACATGGCGTATGCCGAGCGAGACCGCTCCCCAGGAGCGCATCTTCATGGGCTTCCCACCTCTTGGCGAGCTGTTCGGTGCCACGCACGATGAGGCGCTAGTTGCCCGTACCGCCTGGTCTGAGGTCGCCAACACTATCGCTGGCTTCTTGCCAGTCGAGATGGTCGTCGCGCCAGGGGACCAAGAGGTCGCACGATCCATGTTGACCTCATCGATTCAGTTACATGAGGCCCCGCTCGATGAGGCCTGGATGCGGGATTTCGGGCCTACGTTCGTGGTGGGAGAGAATGGACAGCTGGGTGCAGTTGACTGGGGTTTCAACGGCTGGGGGCAGCAGCCATCATGCTGGGCAAATGATGCGAAGATTGGTGCCTTTGTGGCGAATCTCGCGGGCGCAGAGCTGGTGTCGTCCGACCTCGTCAACGAGGGTGGCGGAATCCATGTCGATGGTCGTGGCACCGTGTTCCTCACCGACACCGTCCAACTCGATCGGTTCCGTAACCCTGACTGGTCCCGGACGCAGATCGAGCGGGAACTTACCCGCACAATAGGCGTCACATCGTTCGTATGGCTTCATCGCGGGCTGTTTCGCGATGCGCTGCCGGGGGCGACAAGGGGCCACATCGACATTCTCGCTGTGCCTTCCGATGACGCGACATTGCTGCTGCATCGACAATTTGACCCATCCCATCCCGATTTCCACCTCTACAGTGAGTGTCGATCTGTACTGGACGCGGCCCGCACGGCCGACGGTGGGGCCTGGCGGATTCTTGACCTGCCCGCGCCACTGCGGCTCCGGGATGAAGTGACATGGGTTGACTACAGCTACGTGAATCACGTCGTGACAAATGGCGCCGTCATAGCCTGCACCTATGACGATCCAAACGATGAGATTGCCCTCGACGTACTCGC
Organism: Mycobacteroides abscessus ATCC 19977; assembly: GCF_000069185.1. NCBI lineage: Bacteria > Bacillati > Actinomycetota > Actinomycetes > Mycobacteriales > Mycobacteriaceae > Mycobacteroides > Mycobacteroides abscessus. The sequence goes on from NC_010397.1 coordinate 2,025,574, forward strand.
TGAGGCCTACCCCGGACGTGAGGTTGTTGGCGTCGACGCGCGGAACATTTTTCGATACGGCGGCGGAATCCATTGCATTACACAGCACATGCCTGCGGTATAGCGCACGGCAGCGAGGCCCGGTACCTCCGCTTGAGCTGGTACCGGGCCGCGCCCTCAATCCCCTCGGGCGCGAGGCGGATTTATCCACGTATGCAGTGCCGCGGCGAGGGCACGCCAGCTGGGCAAAATGTGTCCGAGGATGAGTTGGTCACCTGCGACACGAGTTGAGATGTTTGATTTGAGTTGTTAACCCGCAGTTTCCTATGGCTGCGGATACGCGGACTCGTCACCGATCACTAGCGCCTGCGCATATGATCCCGTTCTTCTCCTGCTGCGATGCGGTGGGCTTTCTGGTATCAGTGTCGACGGGACGCCGGTTTGTCGCCTACATCTCAAAGAATTTGTCGTGCAACAAATTCAGTCGAGGGATGTAAAAATCGACCGTGGTGCGGGGCCTGCGTCCTTCCTGCATGATCACGGGGTGGGGCAGGGTGTCGCGGGCGTCACAATCACGCTGCGGTAGTGACCCATTCGGTCCGTAGGCGCCGGCCATCGACCTATGGCGCGGGGCGGTCAACCTATAGATGACAGATTTCGTCTACCAGTTGCGAAGGCTATCGGCCGGTCTTATCGTTTGTGGTATCAGGTTCACGGCGAGTGATCGCCAAGTGCCAACGTTGTCACCTGATCGAAGTTCGAATCTATCGCCAAGTGGCAGAGCAGTTTTCGGCTCGCCCGGAGCGAACCAGACGGCAGAGATGAAAGGCACTCTGATACTCATGAGCAATCCGCTTAGCTATGACGAGGTTCACGCTATTGTGCGTGAGGAATTGGCCGAGGTGCTGGGAATCGAGGCCGATGAAGTGACGACGGCGCCGATGTCTGATCAGGGCGTAGAGTCGCTCGACATCGTCGAACTCCGGCGCAATCTGGAGTCGAAATTCCGCGTTACCTTCCCGCGCAGCAACGTTCTGAGCGCTCTTGCCGATGAGCTTGGGGGTAAGGATCGCGTGTACGACGCGGAAGGTCGAATCACCAAACTGGCTGAAAGTGCGCTGTATCAATCTGCGTTCGGCTACACGGCTGCCGACTTCCAGGCCGGTGCTTGGCCGCACGAGGTTTCGGGAGCGACGACGACTGCTCATTGGGCGTCCATGGCGTATCGCCTGCTCAATCCTTCGGCTGGGCAGATCACCGGCGATGAACTTCTGGTCGCCGATGTGCGAGAAGCGCTTACTCAGGCCAACTCGGTTGTCGCATAGCGCCTTTAGCTAAAGCATCATCACAGATGGAGCTACAGAAACAGTCACCTGACGACGACGATGTAGTCATCACAGGGATTGGACTTGTCGCGGGGACGGTTACTGATCCCGAGGAGCTATTTTGGCAGTTGGCTGACGGTGCCTCCTTCATCCGGCAACACCAAGAGCATCGCGATGCTGAGTTGCCCGCGTCGGTTTCTGGGCATGTCGATGAGGAGACCGTGCGCAAGCTGGCGCGCGCGCTGCCCGAGCAGGCGGCTCGGGTTGGTGCGGCCGGCGTGCTCGGATGGCATGCGGCAGTACAGGCTTGGAAGCGCAGTGGCCTGCCTAACCTTGCGGGCAGCGACCGGGTCGGCGTGTTTGCCGCGTGCAACAAGCTGGCCTTCGCGCCAGACACGCTCGCGGATCTGTCTCGGCTCTATGACCGGCAAGCCGGCACGTTCGATCTCGACGCCTACCTGGACCACCTCGAGGCCGTATCGGATCTTCCGGATGATCTTCTGCAGTTTCTTCCGGATACGATGACCGCCTCTCTGGCCGAGTATTTCGGCCTTGGTGGGCCGCTGGTGACGCATGCGGAGGCTTGTGCCGCGGGCGGTGTGGCGATCGGCAGCGGTTACCGGCATATTCGCTCAGGCGAATTGGATGTGGCGCTGGTCGGCGGCGCCGAGCGGCTGACCACCTACAGCATCGTCACGGCTTTCGCCGCGCTCGGCGCGCTCGCTCCCACCGGTGACAAACCAAGCGCCGAGATAAGCAGGCCATTCGACAAGGGGCGCAACGGTTTCGTCATCGCGGACGGCGCCGCGTTCCTTGTGCTGGAGCGACGCTCGCATGCCGAAGCACGTGGTGCACAGGCGCTGGCAAGAGTCGCCGGCTACATGGGTACCGCCGAGGCGGTACGGATAACCTCAAGCGAGCGAGACGGCGCGACATACGCGGAATGTATGCGGGCCGCGATCGCTGATGCCGGTCTGAGTCCGTCAGACATACATCATGTGAACGCGCACGGGACGGGCACGCAAGCCAACGACGAGTGCGAAGCTGCAGCCCTGCACTTGGTGTTCGGTGCCGGTGCGGCCTCAATTCCGTTGACCAGCACCAAGTCTTCGCTCGGCCATGGTTTTGCGGCAAGCGGCGCCATCGAAGCCGTGCTGTCTGCGATGAGCTTGCGTGAACAGATTATTCCGCCCACGCTGAATTTCAGCGAACCGGACGATGTCACGAAAGGGCTCGACGTAGTCACCAAGGCCCGGCACCACGAATTTGACACCGTGCTCTCGAACTCCTTCGGCTTTGGCGGCATGAACTGCACACTGATCCTGGCAAAGGAAGCGTGACCCTCAATGAATCAACGCTTGGCGGTAGGACTGTGTAATCCAGGCTTGTATTCGGCAACCGGGCTTGGCGTGGAGACCGTATGGGAAGCACTGCGAGTAGGAAAAAAGAACACTGTCCCAAACGAATTCATGTTCGGATCGTGGTCCGAGCTTCCTGAAGTCTTCGCAGTTCCCGATCCAGATGCATCGACGCTTGGCATCCACCGAAAAGCGTTGCGCACGACGGTGAAACAAACTCGCTTGGCGATGTATGGGGCCCAACTGGCGCTGAAGGGCATCTCAGATGTTGGCCGCCCTGAGTGGGGCGCCTATCTCGGACTGCCCATGGTTCTCAGTCCGCTACTGCCGCAATGTGATACGCCTAACCTTGGCGAGGTGGCGAAAGATCCCGAAAAGATCGCCGAGCTGTATCTTCGAGATATTCCACCGTTCTTCGCGCTGACAGATTCGAACAACACGGTGGCCGGCCATATCGCAATCCTGTTTGGGTTGACCGGCCCTACATCGGTGTATTCGCCCTTCTCCGATGCAGGCATGCAGGCACTGATCGAAGGCGCACTCGCAGTTGCCGAGGGCGACTGTGAGACCGCGTTGGTCGGCGCGGTGAGCCCGTCCATATCCCCGTGGCTGGCATTGCAATACGAAGATCTGGGCTGGAACGGAGCGATCCCAGGCGAAGCGGCGGCATTCTTTAGCGTCGGACAGTCCAGCGATGTTGTACTCACGGGCTACAGCCGCGGGTTCGCCACCAGTCAGACTCGCCCCGAGGTACTCGCGGAGACACTACGAAATGCGTTGCGCGTAGCTGAATTATCGGTTGAGGACGTGGGCTGGATCCTGGCCGATAGTCCATGGACGGACGAGGTAGCCCACGCGCAGCATGCCGCGATTGGCAGCGTGTTCAACGACCAGGCACCGGTGTTCTCCGCGGAGCAGGCTATCGGAGTAACCGGGCCCGCTCAGCCCTTGGTGCACGTGTTGTTGGCCCGGCATGGACTGCTGCGCGGGCTACGGCTGCTCCCGGTGAACGGCAACGGCGACGATGCCGTGGCCGAAGAATCACTGTCAAACAATCAGGCGGTTGTGGTGCTCAGTTGCGGTGTCCAAGGACAGGTTTGCGCTGTCGTAGTGGAAAAGGTGGCGCGATGAGCGATGTGAACCAGCCCAGACACGGCAATCGTGTACTGGTGACGGGCCTTGGCGTGGTCTGTGGCCTTGGCATGAACTGGCAGTCCATGTGGGACGGATTGGTCAACGGACGCTCGGCAATACAGGCATGGTCGCCGCCCGATGTTCCGAACTTTCCCGTCGGCTACGCGGCACCGGTAGACGATCAAGCGTTTACCGCGTTGTTTCCCGATTTCGGTGCGCCGATGGAGAAGCGCACCCGGTTCGGCCTCGCCGCCGCGCAGCAAGCACTGGAGGACGGCGGTGTGACGAATGCCGCGGCACTGGCCCGCGTTGGTGTTTCGATCGCGTCGGAAATGCCAGAACGTGAATCGGGAGAGTTGTTGAGTGCGTATGTCGATGGCGTCGTGGACTGGAAACGCGTACACGAACAGCAGATCGGCCTTGACCGGTCCCACGCGCCGTTGGCCACTGGCGATGCCTTGGCGACCGAAATCGCTACGCGCTCCGGCCTAGCTGGTCCCACGCTCAACCTCAATACGGCGTGCGCCGGAGCAACACATGCACTCGGGCACGGCTTCCGGATGATCCGGCGTGGGGAAACAGACGCCGTGATCGCCGGGGGAGCGGTTAGCCCCCTGAATCTGCCGATAATGACGAGTCTGTACCTGCTCGGCGCCCCATCAACATCAAAACTTTACGGCGACCGGCTATGTCGAGCGTTTGACCGCGATCGCAGTGGGATGGTCACCGCCGAGGGGGCGGCAATGGTGCTGTTGGAGAGCGAGTCGTCGGCACTGGCGCGCGGTGCGCACGTGTACGGCGAGGTGGCGGGATTTGGCAGCTCGCTGGACGCATATCAGGTGACCGCACCGCACCCGCAAGGAGGCGGGTCGGTTTTGGCGATGCAGCGTGCCCTCGCCGATGCTGGAGTCGCCCCGTCCGAAGTGGGTTATGTCAGTGCGCACGGTACATCCACCCCGCTGAGCGACGCGGCCGAGACAGCTGCGATCAAAGAAGTGTTCCGCACCGGTGAGCATTACCGCTCACTCATGGTCAGCTCTATCAAGACGATGCTGGGTCACATGCTCGCCGCGGCAGGTGCCCAACAGCTGATATCTACGGTGCTGTCGTTACGCGACGGGATCATTCCGCCGACGCTCAACCTGGAGAACCCCGACCCGGCCTGTGACCTTGACTATGTGCCGGGTCAGGCCCGCAAGGCTGATATCGAGGTGGCAATCAACAACTCGCTCGGGTTCGGTGGGCTCAACGCTGCTTTGGTGGTACGCCGTTATGACAACTGAACATTCAGGTCAATCAATAGTCGTGACAGGAACCGGCGTGGTGCTGCCGACGGGTCGTCACATCACACCCCTGTGGGACGCCTGGACTGACGGGAAACCGGCTATCTCGCCGTACCTCGATCCGCTGGTCTCCACGCGCCGGATCACGCATTTCGGCCATATACCCGCCGAGGTCGTGGAGCAAAGCCGTGAAGCAGTGCCACACAGACAGCGGAAATACGGCACCCCATACACCTTCAACGCGGTGTTGGCAGCTCAAGATGCGATCGCCGAGGCTGGACCTGGCTGGGCGAGGGTCGAGGACCGTCGACGAGGACTATTTGTCGCACAAGACAATTCCACTACTCCCAGCATCGGAACCTTCGCTCGAGGACTGACGCAACTGGGTGAGGGCCGCGAAATCGATTTCGGCGCATTGACAAACGAGCTACTCATGAACGGAGGGCTTGATCCGTTCACCATCATTCATGCCCTTAACAACAACACGCTCGCGCTGGTAAGCATCGTCCATGAGCTCCGCGGTGATTGCGCAGCGCTGGTCCAGGGCGAATCCGCGGCGGTCACCGCACTGCAACGTGCCACGTTCAGTCTGCGTAACGGGCATTGCGATATCGCACTGGTAGTGGGTGCGGGCAGCTACAACGAACCACTCACGCTGGCCGGGCATTACCGCCTGGGCCATCTCAGCAAGGACGCTGGCGGCGATGGCCAGCTGCGGAGCTTCGATAGTGCGCAAGACGGAACGGTCCTGAGCGAGGGCGCGGTAGCGCTGGTGTTGGAACGCTCGCGAGACGCGACCGCGCGCGGTGCCACACCGCTGGTCCAATTATGTGACACGGTTGTTGTTTCGGGCAGCCGCGGCGCCGGGCCCGCCCACATCGCTCAGCGTTACGACGACATGCTGCACCAGAACGGGATCGGGACAGAGCAACTCGGCGCGGTGCTGGCCGACGGCAAGGCGGCCCCCGGCTACGACACCGCCGAGATCGAACTGCTCACCACCTTGTTCAAGGGCAGTGCGATACCCGTATCGACCGTTCGACCGATAACCGGCACGCCGGGAGCGGCCGGCCCGCTGGTCGATCTGGCACTCGCCGGGCAAATTTTCACCGAAAGTACTCTGCCGGCAATCACCCATCTCGGGGATCCACTGTCTGATCAGCTCGAGTTCGTCCAGGGCGGACCCCGAAAGCAGCGGATCGACTCAGTTCTGGGCACCTATACCAACTTCAACGGAATCTCCAGTGCGGTACTGGCCAAACGTCCAGACGCGGCGTGACCATCAGGACCACTTGAGCATCACAAACCAGGGAGAAACGTGTCTTTGAGCGGCAAAGAGTTTGAGGGTCAGGTCGCGCTTGTCACCGGGGCCTCACGCGGAATCGGACGTTCCATCGCGTTGGCGCTTGCCGAACATGGGGCGGATATTGCGTTGCACTATGGAAACTCGAAACCAGCAGCAGAAGAGGTCGCCGAGAAAATATCCGCGTTGGGTAGACGGGTCCTCCTCTGTCAGGGCGACATAGCCGATCCGGCAGTACCCGAGCTACTAGCAGATACCGTGCACGCCGAATTCGGCCGGATCGATGTCCTCGTGAACAATGCGGGCACCCACGGAGCCGGACTGCTCCTTGACATCGCCCCGGACTATCTCGAGGAGACGGTGGCCACCAATCTGCTGGGCCCCATCCGGATGACGAAAGCTGTCGTCGCACACATGCTGGGCCAGCGATACGGACGAATCATCAATATCTCCTCGGTGGCCGCCGACAAGCCCGACAGCGGTCAATCTACTTATGCCGCAACCAAAGGTGGCTTGGAGTCGTTTACCAAAGCCATAGCGGTCGAGTTCGCGTCGCGAAACATCATCTCGAACGCGGTGGCACCAGGCGTTGTCTACACCGACATGGCAGAGATCACGCGTACACACGTTCCAGCCACCTTCGAACGCTTGAAGGCCCAGATACTGGCCAAAGACTTCGCGAAGCCGGAAATAGTCGCCGATGCCGTCCTGTACCTCGCGAGCCCCCACAACACCTACATCACGGGCGAGGTTCTACATATCGATGGCGGGTACAAGATGAAATAGCGCTCAAACCCGAAGAGCGCGAACGCATCAGGCATTCTCAAACAGCGTCCGCCGGTTTCATCACCGACGGACGCCTCGACAGACTAAGGAGGACAGGTGCGCAGGACCGATGAGTTACTGCCTGGCAATCCTTGGCTGCGCAGGCTCCGCGACGGGAACGGTGCGACGCGGGTGATCTGTTTCCCTCACGCAGGCGGTTCCGCCAGTTACTTCAGGCGATTGGCGAAGATGCTGCCGGCCGACACCGAAGTGCTCGCCGTGCAATATCCGGGACGGGGAAATAGATTGCGCGAGCAGCCGATAGCGTCAGTGCCCCTGCTCGCAGAAGGCATTGCATCGGCCCTGCCCGCCAGCGACAAGCAAGACGTACTTTTCGGTCACAGCCTCGGTGGTCACATCGCGTTCGAAGTGGCGCAGAGGCTGCCCGTTCGCAAACTTGTGGTGTCCGGGATAGTGGCACCGTCCAAGGTGGTCGATCTCGGTTACCGCCTGCTCAACGAAGCCGAAGGAATCGAAAGAATAGCGGCTTTGGGCGGCCTGCCACCCGAGATCCTCGACGACCCTTCGGCCCTCAGCGCTCTTTTCCCGGTGCTGCGTAGCGATTTCACTGCCGGCGAGACATACACTCCACCGCCGGATGCGACCGTCGCCTGCGATATCACCGCGCTCATCGGTGACAAGGATGTCTTGGCCCCACTGGAGCGGGTGAGTTCGTGGCGCGAACACACCCGCGCCAATTTCGATCTGCAGGTATTCCGCGGCGGTGGGCATTTCTACTTGGAAGACCACATCGACGAAGTAAGCGCCTGTCTCATCCAGGTGTGCAATGTCAGCCCAATCATCTAGGCGGCGATGCAAAAAGCTAGTGCCGGAGAATATCTGACCCCACTGGGAAAGCGAGGAAGTGTGTACAACTACATCGTCACGTCCCCTGGGCAAGGTGTGCAGAAGCCGGGCATGCTCGATCCTTGGCTGACCCTGTCCGCTGCGCGCGATCGCATCGCGATCTGGTCTGACGCGGTCAAGTTCGACCTGGTGACCGCCAGCAGAGATGAGAACTCCTTGCGTGATACCGCCGTCGCTCAGCCCGTCATCATCGCGGCGGCCCTGCTGTCACTGAGCGTGCTGCGCGAGAAAGTCGATATCTCCGGAGACGGCGCACTGTTCGCCGGCCACTCGGTGGGTGAGCTCGCTGCCGGGGTTGGGGCGGGCTATCTGACTGATGAGGCCGCGCTGACGTTGGCCGGCGTGAGGGGCGGCGCGATGTCGTCGGCATGCGCCCTGGCCGCCACCGGTATGGCCGCGGTGATGCCGACGAAGAGGGGCGGCGCGTCAGATGACGAGATTGTGGCTAAAACGCATGAACATGGCCTCTCGACGGCCAACCGCAACGGCTGCAACCAGTTCGTCGTCGCCGGGCCCCTCGACGCTGTCGAACGTTTTGCCGACGCGCCACCCGAGGGCATGCGCGTCATGAAACTGGATGTGGCGGGTGCCTTTCACACCTCGGCGATGGACACCGCGATATCGCCGTTCGCAGAAGCAGTGAACAGCTGTCCGGTTTTGACCCCGTCGTCCCCCATGATCGGCAATCGTGACGGCGCGATCATCGAAGGTCCCATGGACTTCAAAAAGCGGTTGATCGCCCAGATCAATTCGGTGGTCCGTTGGGATCTGTGTGCCGCCACGATCGCTTCGGCAGCAACCGCCGACACCGTCGTCATCGAACTTGCGCCGAGTGGACCGCTGACCCGTCTCGCCGAACGTCTCAACGCAGAATTTCAGACCGTTGCCATCCGGGAGCCAGGGGACGTGGAGTTGCTTTCCGGCGAGTTTGCGATTGATTAGCCGAGTTCCGTGCGAACACTATGCGTAACAGGGCGAATAGCCGAGAAGGGAGGCAACGTGACAGACACGCGACCGCATCAGGACACGGTGGACGCGCCTGGCGAGCCAATTCGTCCACTTAGCCGCCTGGAGACATACTTCACTTTCGGGTTTGGTCATTTCGGCGGGCAGTCAATGCTTATCTCGGGGGATTTAGATATCGAGGCGCTGAATGACACTTGTATTGAGATGCAGCTCCGCCACGAATCCCTGCGAAGCATCATCCGTAAGAATGATCAAGTCCCCGAGTTTGTGGCGACGCACCGACCGCCCAAATCGATCCGCGTATTCGAGGGAGAAGACCTTGGGGCCCGGTCCACTGGGCGTGAGGCCGTATTCGATCAGACGCAGCAGCTTTTCTACGTCGATCTGCTGCTCGGGGACGGCCAGGCCCGCGTAACGTTCTTCGTCCACCACTCCATTGCGGACGGTCGCCACGGATCTGCGATCCTCATCGAGTTTTGGAGCCTTTACGTTCAGCGCGTCGAGGAAGGGCAGTTCCCGCCGATCCTCACCCAAAAATTCCCACAGTCGGGGGAGTACTTCCTGAACCGCACTCAGTATCCGGGCGCGGATCCGAGCGTGAAGGCGGATGAAGTATTGCGTGTGCCGCTGTGGGATGAGGCCGCGCTTGCCCAGAAACTCCCGCCCCCTCGGGAGCCCGCGCTCGCCAAACAGATGACGTTGGAAAAACTCGGCAGAGCAAGCCTCGCCCGCCTCGGCAATATCGAAAGCATCTCGATCAACGCGCTTGTGTCCGCAGCTCTGATTCGTGCGCATGTCCGCGCTGGCGACCCAGTCCCACTGTATTTCTATCCGGTAGATCTTCGCGACTGTGTAACGCCTCCGGTTGCCCCCACCGAAGCGACCAACTTGCTCTCCAACGCATGGTTCGGCGATGTTGAGATCGGGCCGGACCTCGTCACACTCGCCAGAAAGATACATGTCCAATTCGACAGGGACTTAGCGGACGGCACAATTCACCGAACGCGCGTCAGAAATGAGCCAACGAAGCTTCTCGCTGATAAGTCTTTTGGTGGCGCAATTCATGCCACCCAGCTAGGTCGAATTCGTGTTCCCCGCCTACCGGGGAATCTGGTCGTAGACGACATCACGTCCAGTCATGCATCGGCATTGGGGCCAGCTATTTATACGTTCTTGTACGGTCGGGAAGTTTCGGTGTACACGATTGACTCGCTGAATCAACGACTGCGGGTGGGTTTCCTAGCCGGAAGTTACGAAAAGAGCGATGAGCTTCTTGCGTACATCGAAGACGAACTGACCGCGGCGATAGACGCTCGCATCTGATGGCGTTCCCTCGAGGGCTCGGTGCGTTCGGGCGCAAGGTCATCCGACACGGCTGGTTGGTCGTGGTGATAGCGGTCGTGGCCTCGCTTGCGTCCGTATCCGTGATGAAGGTGCGCGCGCTATCTGCCCCGTCGGGGCCGGTGGTGAGTCCGAAGGGCGCGCCGAAGCTCCCGTCGTTCGCTCCCAAGCATGTGGTCTACATGGTGTTCGGGGAATCCGCGGGCACAGGGACGCTCACTTACCTAGACGTCGACAGCAGACCACACCGTGTCGACTTCACGACGTTGCCTTGGACGCACGAAGAAGTCACGACGCGTACGTCGATGTTGGCCAATCTCATGGCCCAGTCAACGGGAGATGAACTCGGTTGCAGGATCATCGTCAACGGCGAGGTTCGCGACGAACAGGTCCAGAGTCGCGAGCAGGGATCGGTCGCATGCAAGGTGAAGTCGGCATGACCACCGCACGAGACGACGTGACACGTGGGTAACAAGCATGTGGGGCGCGACCGCGGCGAAAGGCGCCCTTTCGTCGCGCACGCTGTTCGGGTGCTCGCGATCCCGATCGTCCTCTTCTGGGTCGGCGTCGCGGTGCTGCTCAGCGTGTTGGTCCCCAAGCTCGATGGCGTGACAAAGCAACACGCGGGGCCGATGGTTCCCCTGGATGCGCCTTCGCAGCGCGCAATGCTGCACATTGGTGAGAAGTTTCAAGAATCGACTTCCACGAGCCTCGCCTACATCCTGCTGGAGACCGAGGGCCGAATACTGGGGGATGCCGACCACAAGTACTACGACGAGTTAATCCGTTTGCTCGACGCGGACAAGCAGCATGTTCAGTTCATCATGAACATGTGGGGTAAGCCGATCACGGCCGCGGGCAGTCAGAGCCCCGACAACAAGGCCGCCTACGTGATGCTGCGTTTGGTCGGCGATATCGGCGAGGCCGCCGCCAACGAGTCCACCATCGCACTGCGCAAGACGGTGCAAGATACTCTTCAACGCACTCCGCCTCCGCCCGGACTACGTGTATACGTCTCGGGGGCGGCGCCGCTGTCTGCGGACCTGCTTGACGCCGGCGACAAAAGTATGAAGCGGGTGCTGCTTTTTACGATTGCCGTCATCATCATCATGCTCGTCCTGGTTTACCGCTCCATTGCATGCGTAGTGCTGATATTACTCACCGTCGCCTTCGAATTCACGGTATCCAACGGCATTGTTTCCTTTTTCGTGGTGCACAACATCATTGGCATATCGACATTCGCGACCAGCATGGTCGAATCACTTATCATCGCGGCCGGAACAGATTACGGCATCTTTCTGCTCGGCAGGTATCACGAGGCACGCAATGCGGGCGAGGATCGGGACCGTGCGTTTTACACCACGTTTCACGGCGTATCGCACGTCATTCTGGGGTCGGGGCTCACCATCGCGGGGGCATGTCTATGCCTCGGTTTTGCGCGACTTGGCTACTTCAACACGATGGGGCCGGCCTGCGCCATCGCGATGTTGGTGACGGTCGCGGCAGCTTTGACGCTCGGCCCGGCCCTGCTGGCAATTGCCAGTAAATTTGGCCTTCTCGACCCGAAGCAGACCGGGCAATCCCGGGGATGGCGCAGGGTAGGCACGATCGTCGTGCGCTGGCCAAAGCCGGTCCTCGTTGCCTCAAGCGCAGCAGTGCTGGTGGGGGCCGTCTTTCTGCCGTCCTACCGGGTGAGCTATAACGAGCGGGCCTTCCAGCCGGTGAACACTCCAGCTAACGCCGGATTCATGGCCTCGGACCGACATTTTGCGGGCGGGAAACTGAACTCGGAAATGCTCTTGATCGAGTCCGATCACGATATGCGAAACCCCGCCGATTTCATCTCACTCGATCATGTCGCCAAGACCATCTTCCACACTCCGGGGATTGCCCAAGTTCAAGGCATCACCCGGCCGGAGGGCCGTCCGATGGAGCGCGCGTCAATCGCCAACATACTGGCGGGGCAAGGCAGCAGCAGTGGTCAACAGCTGCCATTTACCGAGAACCAAGTGGCAGATTTAGACAACCAAGTGGCCGTCATGGATCACACCATCTCGATCATGCAGACAGTTATTGGGCTCATGGATCAAATGACGCAACTCACCCATGAGATGGTGGGGACAATGGAGGAGATGAAGGCACTCGCTGACCAGGTGGAAGTAAACATCAGTGCCGTCGACGATTTCCTCAGACCTATTAAGAACTATTACTACTGGGAACCGCACTGCGCGGACATCCCCATTTGCTGGATGGGGCGGTCGATGTTCGAGTCGATGGACAGCATCGACGGGATGACGGCACTAACAGCGGAGGCGCTGGCCTCCATGCAGGTCATGGATCAGCTGCTGCCCCGCATGCTTGCGCAGACACGCATGGCATTAAGTGACATGACCATCATGCGAGGGATGATGGTCAAGTCGCGCGGCACACAGGCGCTGAACACCTACACTGCGGCCGATGACGCAAACGACATGATCGATATCGGTCAGGATTTTGACGATTCTCGTAATGACGACCTCTTCTATGCGCCGAAATATATCTTCAGTAATACTGACTTTCAGGTCGCTCTACGGTTTCTTGTCTCGCCGGACGGCACCGCGGCCAGGTTCATCATCAACCATGACGGTGAGGCCCTGAGCCCCGAGGGGGTGGCCCATGTTAATGCCATCGAAAAGGCCGCCTATGAGGGGCTGAAAGGCACATCTCTCGCCGGGGCGAAGATCTACCTCGGAGGCTCGGCCTCGAATTATCGAGACATCGAACAATATGTAAAGTCCGATCTGCTGATCGCGGCTATCGCCTCATTCACCTTGATCTTCGTCATAATGCTGATCATCACGAGGAGCCTCATCGCCGCGTGCACCATTATCGGCACAGTGGCGTTCTCCTTCTCGGGAGCATTCGGGTTGGGCATATTGATCTGGCAACACATAATTGGCCTCAACCTGCACTGGATGGTCCTCCCACTCACCTTTATCCTCTTGGTCGCGGTGGGCTCAGATTACAATCTTCTGTTAATCGCACGAATGAAGGAAGAATTACAGGGCGGAATCCAGACTGGAATCATACGGTCGGTGGGATCGACCGGTGGCGTTGTGACAGCCGCTGGTTTGGTTTTCGCGTTCACCATGCTGTCCATGGTGCCGAACGATCTACGTGCCATCTCGCAAGTGGGCTCGATTATCTGCGTAGGCCTCCTGCTCGACACTTTGATTGTGCGTTCGTTCATTGTCCCAGCAATCGCCAGGATTTTGGGCCCATGGTTCTGGTGGCCGCGGGTCGTGCGTTGGCGCCCGGCGCATGCATCTGGGGCGGTGCTCACGAGCGCGCCGAAAGGAACGTGATTCCTATGCCTGCCGCCGAATCACAGCAGGATGACACCGCACACAGAATCCGTGCCGAGTCCCGAGAGTTTCGGATCGCGGCTGTGGGTCTGCTCCTGGCCTCGATGATCGGCCCCGCACAGCTGTATTGCATTCAGGGAATTCTGCCGCAGATCGCGCAGGGACTGCATATCTCTGAGGGTGACAGCAGACTGGTTTTCCTGGCTGCCTTTGCCGGTTTCGCCGTCGGATTGATCCCCATCAGTCTATTGTCTGAACGCTATGGTCGGCGCAGCATTCTCTTGATGTCGTCAACGCTTGCGACGTTGATCTGCCTACTTCTGGTGTTCTGCCATGACCTCACGGAAATCGTCTTACTCAGAGGGCTCCAAGGCGTCCTCTTGGCCGGTGTTTCCGCCATTTTGATGGCATACATAGGGGAGGAGTTCGAGCCCCCGGCCGTTACCCCCGCGATGGGGATCTACGCTGCCGGAAATGCTCTCGGGTCGCTCTTGGGTCAAATGCTGCCAGCTTGGATCGTGGGGGGTACGGGTTCATGGAGGCTGGCGCTTGGCGTGCTGGCCGTGCTCTTGCTTGTGGTCGTCATGATTTCTGGCATGACACTCCCGCGTTCGAAATTCTTCGTACCCAGCGCGATTTCCTACATCAAAGAATCTGGACTCTTCCTCTCTCACCTTTCAAACCGCCGGTTACTCGTCATCTACCTGCTGGTTTTTTGCTTCATGGGCGCGATTATTTCTATATTCAATGCCTTGCCCTTTAGAATGGAATCGCCACCGTTCAATATATCCCCGAGTGTGTACGGCACATTTTTTCTGGTTATCCTGGCGGGCGTTTTCGCCGCGAAGGCCTCGGGCGCCGTGGCCGCGAGAATCGGAATCAGAATAACGCTGCTGCTGTCTGTTGTCTTGATGATGGCCGGAGTTGCGCTTCTAGCTATTCCCACTGTCTGGATCATTGTTATCGGAGCAGCGCTTGTCACCGCAGGCGCTTTTGCCGGTTACACGTGCCTGACTAGTCTGTCGGCAAAAATCGCGGATAGAGGTAGGGCTCAGGCATCGGCGCTTTTTCTCGCGTCGAGCTTCACGGGGAGCGCGATGTTGGGACTAATCGGTAGCCGTGTGCTCACTGATACAGGGTGGAACGGCCTATTGGCATACATCAGCGGGCTGATGGGGCTTGGTTTCTTTTTGGCGCTGACCGTCCGCGACACAACATCCGAGGACACCGAGTAGAAGGTAGGAAATCGTGACCAGCCCCGTTGACCCGCTCCTGATGTCAGTCCTCGAGGCGAGCCCAGCGGTACAGCTCGATCGGCCCGAGGATTTGACCCTGGCACGTGAGTCCCGCCGCCACGCTGCCCCTAGCGATGCGCAGTTGCCCACGGTGGGTCGTGTGAAGGACACCTCGATTCCTGTCACCGATGCACCCCCTATTGCGGTGCGCATCTACTGGCCAGCGGGCTTTGAAAGCGCCGGAGAACTCCCACTTGTCCTCTACTATCACGGCGGCGGTTTCGCGTTGGGCAGTATCGATACTCACGACTGGGTGGCACGGTCGATATGTGCACATATCGAAGCGGTGGTGGTGTCGGTGGATTACCGACTCGCACCGGAAAACCCCTACCCAGCCGCTGTCGATGACGCATTTGCCGCACTCAGCTGGGCGGCAGAACACGCCCCCGAATTGGGGGCGGACCCAGCCAGAATCGCCGTAGCTGGCGATTCTGCCGGTGGCAACCTCGCCACCGTGGCCGCTCAGCTGGCCGAAATCCGCGGCGGCCCACATCTTAAGTTTCAACTGCTCTGGTATCCGGGCACCACCAGCGATCTTTCCTTGCCGTCGGTCGTCGAGAATGCCGACGGTCCGGTCCTTTCCCGGGACATCATGAGGATCTTTGGCCAGGCATATCTCGGTGAGCTATCGGAAACCGCTGACCCGACAGCATTACCGTTCACCGTTGCGCCGGTCAACGGGAAGCTCGATGGTCTGCCCCCCGCATATATCGCCACCGCGCAACACGACCCGCTTCGAGACGACGGCAAAATCTACGCGACGCGACTGGCAGATGCGGGGGTGCCGGTCCAGCTTCGCAACGCCGACACTCTGGTCCACGGCTACCTTGATTTCGCCAGGATTGTTCCGGCCGCGAATGAGGAGTTTCGGCTTTCCCTCGACGCTTGTAAAACCGCGTTGCAGGCATCTCCTCGCCCGAAAGCCGGGCCCTGAGATCAGAATTCGAGCAAGTTCCACGTTGAGGCCGCAGCTGAGCAGGGTGGCTTGGCGGGTGCTGGGGAGGCCAGCCGGGGCAGGACATGCCGAGGTCCGTGGGCAAGCCCGGCGCCCCGCGGTCTCGATTACGGCTCGCTTAAACCAGCGAGAGTCGTATCGCTGGGTGTGATCGCGGCTTCGCCGCTCAACACACTTCATCGGCGCGGAAATGAACACGAGCGTTCATTTCGGTCGCCTCAGTCTGTGTCCGAGGGGGGACTTGTCCGTCTACGACACGGGTCGTGGTCTGGCGATTGGGGCGCTGACCGCTTCGGTCAAGCACCGGTCCACCTTTTTCGCTCAATCGCGACGCCGAGGAGCTCGCCCATCGGGCGGCCAGCCGTCGGTACCGGACTCAAGCGGAATATTCAGAGATCGAAGCAGGATCGAAAAGAGCCGCCAATTGGCGATTGCTCCGACAAGTTCGACCAAAACCGCGTGATCGCTATTGAACGCCTTCTGGCACCCAGCCCAGTTTTCCTCGGAGATGACCCCGTCGCGTACCACATCATCGGTCGCTGCGAGGACCGCACGCTCGACTGGCCCGAGGCTTTCGGAATTCTGCCAGTCGCGCACCGCGAGGAGATCACGCTCAGGCACGCCGAGCAGTGTGGCGATTCGCCAATGTTGAGTCCATTCGTATTCGGAGCCAGTGATCCAGCCGATGCGCAAGATGACCAGCTCGCGTAGCCGCGCGTCAAGGGAACCGCGGAAGAGTAACGCGTCCAGCAGCCCATACAGCGCAACCGCCACACGCGGCTGATGAAGTGCCACGCGGAATACCGACAGCTCTGCCAACTCTTCGGGCAACCCACATTCGGCAGCTCGCAGCTGGGCCTGCTCACGGTCGAGCATCGGTACGCGTTCCGCCATGGTCACGGGTGGCCCTCTCTGTTGAACCTCTGCACCGCCGTTAGGGCGTGGGCAAAAAGACGTTGTGGAGCGCCCCACTTGATCGGGCACTTTCATCTGCAAGCGAAGTGAGCAGCTGTGCGAGCCCAGCGAATCCGGTTGATTCTCTGGTGATCCGGTCGAACGGCCAGCGGCCCATGGCGAGAATCTCGAGGGCTGCCCGGTAGGCGGGATACTCCACGCCGAGTGCGCCTACGACGTGTAATTCTTTATAGACCAACAAGTCTGGTTCAAACCGGGGCGCGCCGCCTCCTCCGCGGGTGCCGGCCACCACAATTGTGCCGCCGGGCCTGGCAAGGCCGACGGCATCGGCGAACGCGGAGGGTGCTTTGGCGGTGACGTCGACGACCACGTCGGCAAGCCGTCCGCCTGTCTCACGCTGAAGCGCGGTCGCTGCATCGTCCTGCGATACATCGATGGGCAGGTCGACACCGAATGATCTGGCGATGGCCAGTCGTTGTTCGTCGCGTGGGCCGACGCCGGTCATCGCGACGAACGCGGCTCCCGCCTCTTTGGCCGCCACCGCCGCACAGATTCCGCGGATGCCGGGCCCCAGGATCGCTACGACGTCCCCGGCCTTGGTGTCGGGAAGAGTCGCCCCCCATTGGATACCGGCCCCGAGAGGGTTGAACAACGTGGCGAGAACGGGGTCCATGTCTTCGGCAATCGGGAGCAGCATCGCGTCCCACGGAAGCTCCACATGGGTGGCGTATCCGCCCCATAAGCCCGCGCCGATCTCCACGTCGACGAACCCGAACATGGTGGCGATGCCGTTCACCGCGCACCGCCGGTATTCGCCGCGGCGGCACTCGGGGCAGTCTCGGCAGGACCGGAACACCTCAACGGCCACGCGCTGGCCGGCTTGTACACCCCAGCGTTGGCCGGCCGCAGCGCCGACATGTTCGACGATGCCGACGATTTCGTGCCCTGGAACGAATGAGAAGCCGGCAGGCAGGTGTCCGGTGAATTGTTCGTGATCTGTTCCGCACAGACCGCATGCTTCAACTCGCAGGATCGCACCCCGGTCGCCGACGTCGGGGATGATCATCTGGCGCCGCTGCAGACTCCGCGGTCCGGTCAGCACCATCGCCTCGGCGATCATGGAAGCTCGAATCCGGTGAACGACCCTGTGTTTCGGAGGCACACCGTTTTACCTACATACATTTCCCCGCCCATCGCCTCGGCAATCTGCGGATCGTCGCTGCGTGCGACGACTCTTCGCCCGTCGGACAGGTGCGCGATGATCGGAGTCCATCGAGGTTGCCCGTCTCGGTCGTAGACGACGGTGTATCCGTCCACTGTCGCGCAACCGGTCGCCTCGTCGACGCCTGCGACACCCAACCTCGATGAATCGATCTGAGCTTGCTCGACCGCCGTGTCGAGCAGTCGCCACCCGGTTGGTGGCGGGGTGGCCGACCACAGACCGACCGAATGCTTCGTCGAATACCACCCGAGGCCGGTGACGAGTCCGACATCGGTTGGGTCGCGTCTACACCGTCGGACCATCTCAACGATCGAGTGGCTGACGTAATTGTTTCCGGGACCGCCGTGATACGGCAGGCCTCCGGTTACTGTGAGGCCTCTGTCGTCGAGGGGGTCCAAGTCGAGAGCCTCGGCAGTCATCTCAATTGCCGACGGGAAGCAGGAGTAGAGATCGAACCACCGGATGTCGTCGATGGTCAACCGCCCCGCATTGAGAGCCTTCCGTGCCGCTACCTCGATACCCGATGAGCGACTGAGGTCCGGCCGTTCCACGGGGAAGTACACGTCGTTGCAAGTCGCTGCTGACCAGGGAAAGACCCAACGATCGCGCGCGACGCCCAATTCGTCCGCCACCTCGGCCGCCATGAGAATGAAGGCGGCAGCCATGTCGACGGACATGATGCTGTTGAGCAACTTGGGATAGGGCAAGCAGACCATGCGGTTTTCCGCGGTGACTTCGCTGAGTTCGGTGGCACTTCGTGCGCGTGGGAACCAGGCCTGTTCCGGATGGCGTGCCGCCTCGGCTGTGAACGGTGCCATCAGCGTGCCCAGCCACTCCCGTTGAGCATCGAAGTCGCGGCCGTGGCGCGCGGCGATCGCGGACTCGAAGATGGGATACACCTCGTGCGGCCAACTCAGACCCACCGACAATTCGGCTTGACTCAGCCCGGGGCGGGCGTCGCCCAGGGATTCGTCGCCGGAGCGGGGTGGGGGCGGCGAGTCGAGAAGTGCCCTGCCCTGAAGCTTGCGTGCGGAATGCCCGCTCTCCGCCCCGACGACCAGGACGACATCTGCACGGCCTTCGCGTATTTCGCCACCCAACACCTCGACGAGATACTGCGGGGTGTTTCCGCCGACGGGACAGCTGATGCGGCGGGCGGGACTGATGTGCATCGCTTCGGCGATCCTGCTGGCGGGATTGTCGCGCGGTATGACCAGGATGCCGGGAGTCGCGACGGTGTCGATGCGCCGCTCGACCGGGCGACCTGCGTCTTTGACCGCGCGGCGTGCGGCTTCTACCGCCAAGTCGATCGGGTCCACGAAGTCGTTCCCGCGATGGGTAACTTCGCCCACGCCGACGACAACCGGGGTACGCGCTTCTACCAACATCGGCATCGGCATCCGCTCAGGGCCACGGGGCTGACTTGAGACATAACTGCGATGGTGTCATGTGCGTGGGCAAGTCACAATGGTGTGCGCGCGCGGCATACTGGCTGTGTGTCGACGAGGTTGTTGAGATGGGGCGCCGCCGCGCCGACAGATCGTGGGTCCGCTCGCGACCGGTTGCTCGATGCTGCCGAGCGGTGCCTCGAGAGTTGCGGTGTGGTGGGCACGACTATGGAGGACATCGGCAGAACAGCGGGTGTGTCCAGGGCAACGGTGTATCGCTACTTCCCCAGTCGGGAGGCGGTGATGTCGGGCGTCATCATTCGCGCCGCCGAGCGCTATCTCGACCGCATCAGCCCGCGGATCGCGGCGCACGCCGACCTGGGCTCCGCGCTCGTCGACTTCGTGGAATACACGGTTGAGGCCGCGCGCCGCGAAGAGATCATCGGATTGTTGTTCGGCAGCGACGAGGAACTAGCCGGCGTGGGTCTCGCGGCGGGGACCTCGACGTCCCTCTTCGAAATCGTCACCGAATTTCTGCGTCCCATCTTCACCAGACACTGGAGTTGCGTGGAACCGGGGGTCTCCGTCGACGACGCCGCCGAGTGGGTTGTCCGCACGATACTGAGCCTGCTGACTGTTCGAGGGCCGCGGGAGCGCAGTCGTGACGGACTCCGGGCGTTTCTGTCGAGGTTTCTCCTTCCGGCGATCCTGGCGGGTGACCACGCTCGACCGATGTGACATCTATGGAGTAATGTCTCGACGGCAGATGAGGTAGGAGGGCCTGTGCAATTCACCACGTTCAACGAACAGGTCGCTGAGCAACTCAAGAGCGCAGCAGAAACCACGGGCGGGTTGGCCGGTTACCTCGGCTTCCGTCACACCGAATTCGCTGCGGGACGGCTCGTCGCGGAGATGGACGCACGCGACGACCTGAAGACGCCGTTCGGCAACCTGCATGGGGGCTGCTTATCGGCCATGGTCGACCACTGCCTCGGCGTGGTGTTTTATCCCGTGATTCCACTGGGATCTTGGGTCGCGACAACGGAGTTCAAACTGAATCTGCTTCGTCCGGTCTCCAGCGGCACCTGTGTAGCCACAGCTGAGATCATCGCGCTGGGCAGAACCAGCGGGGTGGCGCGGATCGACATCTGCAACGACGGCAGAGCGGTGTGTGCGGCCCAGGGAACCGTCACCGTCGTCGCACCGAAGACGAGCTCCTGATGTCGGCAAAGAGAACAGGCGATTCGTCGGCTCCTGTGGTCGAGCGCGTGCCCACGGCAGACGGGCTGGCGCTGGCCGTCGACCTCTACCACTGTGACGCACCGCGGGCGGTCGTGTTGCTCCTTCACGGCGGCGGTCAAAGCCGACACGCCTGGGACGTCACCGCCCAACGCCTGCACCAGCGGGGATACACGGTGGCCGCGTACGACACCAGGGGACACGGGGACAGCGACTGGGACCCCGACGGACGCTATGACATGGACCGGCTGGGGTCCGACCTATTGGCCGTGCGCTCATACGCCGATTCCGGCCGCCCCGTCGCCGCGATCGGCGCATCTCTGGGCGGGTTGACCATTCTCGGAACACACTTGCTCGCCCCGCCGGATCTATGGCAGGCCGTCGTGCTGGTTGACGTCACTCCGCGAATGGAGATGGACGGCGCCCGACGAGTCGTAGCGTTCATGTCGGCACACCCCGAAGGTTTCGACAGCCTAGAGTCGGCCGCTGACGTGATCGCCGCCTACAACCCGCACCGCCCTCGCCCCGAAAACCTCGACGGGCTCCGAAAAGTCCTCGCCCGTCGCGAAGACGGTCGCTGGTCCTGGCGATGGGATCCAGCCTTCGTGACGTCGAATTTCCAGTTCCTGCAGGGTGATCCAGACGAGGGCGCTGAGTACTTCGAGATGATGAGCGCCTTCCTTCTCGATGGTGCGCGGCAGGTGTCCGCGCCAACGCTGCTGGTCCGGGGCCTACTATCTGACATCGTCTCCGAAGAGACAGTAAGGCATTTCCTGACCGTCGTTCCGCACGCGCAAACCGTTGACGTGTCGGGCGCGGGACACATGATTGCCGGCGACAACAACGACGCATTCTCGACGGCGGTCGTCGAATTCCTCGACAGGACCATATGAACCCTGCTGTCGGTTGACTGCCCATGTAGGGCTGGCGCCTATCCTGCTCCTATGCCAACTGAACCAGTGCGGGTGTCTTTCCGCCGGCATGTGCGCGAAAAGGTTTTGAGGGCGACACGAGAACTCGCCATCGAGAAGGGCTGGGATCAGGTCCGGATGAGCGAGGTTGCCGAATCGGTCGGCGTCTCCCGCCCGACGTTGTACAAAGAGTTCGGCGACAAACAGGGGCTCGGCGACGCGCTTGTGGTGTCGGAGGGCCAGCGCTTTATGGAAGGCATTCTTGCCGTCCTTGCCGAACACGTGGGCGACGTGCGGGGCGGCATCACCGCAGCGGTGCAATTCACCCTCTGTGAAGCAGAAGACAGCCCGCTCCTCAAGGCAGTTCTGACGTCCAACCCTTCGGGGAATGATCGCGGTGGCTCGTCGTCTACTGGAGTCCTACCTCTTCTGCCGACGTCGGCTTCCCTGCTTCAGCTCTGCTCCGCGGCTCTGATCACGTGGTTTAACGACCACTTCGACGATCTCGATCCCGAAGACGTTGAGGAGGTCGCAGATGTTCTGGTGCGACTGACAGTGAGTCATGTTGTACTCCCCGCCGCGGACATCGCCACCACCGGTGAGCGGATCTCCCGCGTAGCACTCAGGTACCTGGGAGTTGTCCACAGTTTGTAGCCAGCAAGCTCTCGTGTCAGATCGAGCCGGCGAGGAGCTCTGAGCGGTCAACTCGGAGCTGCTGGCTGATGGCCCGCTTACTGGACATGAAATCGCGAGGACGATTGACGCAGTCGGCGGCGATGAGTTCGCCCTCGCGGAAGTAGAAGCAGCTGAAGTCACGGTCACGCGACGGGTCACCACTGAGCAACAGTTCGTCGTATCCGGCGTTGAGACCGGCAATCTGGAGTTTGAGATCGTACTGGTCGGACCAGAACCACGGAAGCGCAGCGATTGCGCTGTGTTTTCCGCAGATTGTCGCCGCAGCGATCTTGGCCTGCTCGCCGGCGCTCGATACGGATTCCAAACGAATACGCGAGCCGTATCGAGCCATGGTGTGGCTCGTGCAGTCGCCGGCGGCCACGATGTCGGGGTCGCTGGTGCGGGCCTGGTCGTCGATCACGATGCCGTTGTCGACGGATAATCCTGCGGCCGAGGCGAGCTCGGTGTTCGGCACCACACCGACGCCGACGATGACCAAGTCGGCGGGGATCGATTCGCCGTCAGCCAGCACGACCTCCTGCACCCCACCGTTACCGGAGAAGGCTTCGACGAGGGCGTGTGTTCGGATCTCCACTCCCTCGCCGCGGTGGATTCGCGTGTAAAACGCGGAAACCTCCGGCGCGGTGACCCTTTCGAGTACACGCTCGGTTGCCTCGAGGACGGTGACGTTCATGCCGAGCGAACACAGCGAGGCCGCCGTTTCCAACCCGATGTAACCGCCGCCCACGATCACAACCCTCCGACCCGGTGTGGCGGCGGCACGGATCAACTCGACGTCTGCAGCGGTACGCAGGTAGTGAATTCCGGGAAGATCCACCCCTGGTGTGGGGAGTCGTCTGGCCCTTGCGCCGGTGCACAACGCGAGCTTGGTGTACGTCAGCGTGTCGCCGGTGCTCAGAGACACACGCTTGGCACTCCGGTGGATCGCCTCCACGGTCGCATTCAAGAGTCGAATGTGCTGCTTTTCGTAGAAATCAGCGCCGCGAATCAGGAGGTCGTCGAGGCCGTTCTTGCCGGCCAGGTATCCCTTCGACAACGGAGGCCGGTGGTAGGGCAGTCCCCCCTCGTCGCCGATGAGCACGACCTCCCCAGACCACCCCTCCCTTCGAAGATTAGCTGCCAACTGCGCGCCGGCGTGGCTCGCGCCGACGATCACCGCTCGTTCGGGAGTCATGCACTCGGCCTGGGAGTGAGGCGAACCATCAGCTTGCTGATACCCCTGACGAAATTCGATTGCACATACTCGGGTTCGCCGACCACCTCGATGTTCTCAAAGCGAGGGAGCAATTCCTCCCACAGGATTCGAAGCTGCAACTCAGCAAGTCGGTTTCCCATGCACCTGTGCACGCCGAACCCGAACGAGATGTGATTGCGGGCGTTGCTCCTATCGATGATCAACTCATCGGCCCGCTCGAAGACACGCTCATCGCGGTTACCAGAGGCGTACCACATCACGACCTTGTCGCCCTTGCGGATGAATTGCCCGTTCAACATGATGTCTTTTTTCGCGACTCGGCGCATGTACGCCAACGGGGTCTGCCAGCGAATGATCTCGGACACCATGTTGGGAATCAGGTCAGGGTTCGCCTTCAACTTCTCGAACTGATCGGGGAACTGGTTCAAGGCGAGAACCCCTCCGCTCATCGAGTTGCGAGTCGTGTCGTTTCCCCCGACGATCAGCAATACCAAATTGCCGAGGAATTCCATCGGGCGGTCGATGAGATCCTTAGTGTCCTCGTTGGCCTGCAGCATCGTGATCAGATCGAAGCCCGGTCGCTCCCCGTTGGCGGTACGGGCCGCCTTGTCATGCCAGAGAGCGCTGAGCCCCTTCGCCATGTCGACCATGCCACGAAACACTCTGTCGTTGTCGGAAGGACCGCCATTGGCTTGCTCCATGGAGGTGGCGAGGTCCGACCATTCCACGAGCTTGTGCCGCTGCTCGTACGGGAAGTCCAGCAGGGTCGCGAGCATGCGCGCTGTCAGTTCGATGGAGACGTGGTGCACCCAATTGAACGGCTGATCCACCGGTAGATCGTCCAGCACTTCCTGGACACGCGAGCGGATCAGCCCCTCCATCTCGCGCAGGTTCTTCGGCGCGACAACCCCTTGGACGGAAGCGCGCTGCAAGTCGTGTTGTGGCGGATCCATCGCGATGAACATGGCGATGTCCATAAAACGAGGCGGTCTCCCGATGATGATGAACGGCTCTGCGGAGAAAGCCTCGTGGTTCTTGTCGACGGCGATGATGTCCGCGTGGCGGGTCACCGACCAGAACGGGCCGAACGGACTGCGAGCCTGGTAATGCACCGGCGCCTCGTTGCGCACGCGTTCGAAGTAGGACTTCCAGCGGCCTTGGCGGTAGAGGAACGGGTTGCTGAGATCGATGTCGGCGATATCGACGTCCTCGACCGGAGGAATGGGCGTCTCGGTGAAGATCTTCTTACCATTGGTTCCGGTTACCCACCGACGTGTCTTGTCGTAGAGGTGTGCGCCGCGGATTTGCAGCTCCAGAGGCACGGCAGACTGGGCTTTGGCGGCCACTGCCGCGGGAATACTCATTATTGTTTCCTCCAAATCCATGACGTTGTTTCAGAGCTGGAACTCAGGTAGCTCGACCGTCAAGCCATCCCATGCCTCGGAGGCGGCCATCTGGCAGGACAGCCTCGACGTCCGCTGACGCTCGGGGTTCATCGCGAGCATCTCCTCTTCGTTGGCGCCGCAGAGTCCCACCGTGTCCGACCACTCGGGAGCGACGATCACGTGGCATGTTCCGCATGCGGCTTCCCCTCCGCAATCGCCGTCGATGCCGGGCACCGCGTTATTGACCGCAATCTGCATCAAGGACTGCCCTTCGGCCAAGGGGGCTTCGTACTTCTCGCCGTCATGAGAGACGAAGGTGACGACTGCCATGATTAACTCTCCTCAATCTGGAACTTCTCTTTTTAGTGTTGTCGCGCGTGACCAGCGTCGCTAGACTCGCAGGAGTCAAAGAGTTGTGTTTTTAGCTCACGCGCAGGGAGGCACGTGAAACTCGACGACTCGGGTATGCCAGCGCTGGCTTTCCTGCAGATGCTGGACAGTGAGGCGCTGGGGCATGACGCCAGCATTGCGCTGCGCAGCATCATGGTTCGCGAGCACGTCACCGAGTCGATGTTGGTGGGCCGCGACGCGCAGGTCCCCTTACGGTGGTTCAGGGAGATATATTCCGATTTCGATTGTGATCAGGGAACCCGTCTGGGTTTCGCGTTCGCTGAACACGCCAAACTGACGTCCTTTGGGGCACTCAGTGTTCCCTTGGTCAGCGCGGGCTCGGTAGCCGAGGTTGTCGAGTTGCTTGCTTATCTGCCGGTGATCACCACAGCCCTCAGCCCGTCGTTCCATTCGACGGAACGCGGCCTCACGATCGGGCTCACCGGTCGCACCGGTGACGCGGGCCTGAACTGCCTGGCCGTCACCTACGGTGGGCTGGCGCTGTTGCGTCTGCTCGACATGCTCGCGGGTGCCGTACCGAATATTGAACTGCATCTGAGTCATTCAGCGCCGGAGTCGTGGGTTCTTCATGACGAAGTGTTGGCGGGTCGGATCTTCTTCGACGCCCCCAGCTCGTTCGTCCACGTTCCCGCGGCTACGCTGGAGGAGGTCTGTCGATTCTCCGATCCTGTGGCGTACCGGATTGCCGTCACCGATTTGCAGCGAACTCTCGATCAACGACGTGACACGTCGGTCTCCGAAAAAGTAAGGGACCTGCTCGAGAAAGATCCCGGAAAAACGAACATCAGCCGGACGGCGGGCGAGCTCTCGATATCCCCGAGCACGTTGAAGCGGCGCCTGCGCGAAGAGGGGACCACCTTTCGAGAATTACGTCAGTCGTTCTTGCAGGAGCGAGCAATTCTGCGAATTCTCGACAGATCGGTGTCTGTAAGCGAGATCGCGGCAGAACTCGGGTACGCGGACCTCACGAACTTCACACATGCGTTCAAACGGTGGACCGGTCGGTCACCGCGCCACTTCAGAAAAACGCGCGACTGAGCGCGCAAAGTTCCGCCCGGGCGCGTGCCGGGCGTCCACCGGAACCAGCGGGCTTCGCGATCGGCCTCATCTGTCACCTGGACATCGTCGAGAAACGACACGATCGGCGCGGGTTTCGGTCATCGCAGCACCCTCTTGGGAAGAGGCGCAACGACATCCAGAGAATCCATACCGCGCTGGCGGCGGGTGCGGGCCGGGGGTGACGCGGACCCCCTAGTCACGCTATGCTAACCGTCGTTCACGTCGGGACCGGCGTTGAACGCGTGGTCGGAAGGAGTCCGGATGCCACACGACCAGCCGGCCATCATCGGTGCCGCCGAAGTCGCTCCAGGAAGAAACGTTCCGTACACCTCCACTGAATTGCATGTGCGCGCCGCGGTCGCGGCTCTCGCCGACGCAGGGGTGGTCCCAGACGAGGTCGACGGTCTCGTGTGCGCCGGGCCGATGACGAACGAGGGTTCGATCTTCCTGTCCGAGGACCTCATGGACTATCTCGGGCTGCACAACCTGAAACTTCAGATGACCTGTCAGCTTGGCGGCGGGACCCATCTGGCCATGACGCGCATGGCGAGTAACGTCATCGCCCGGGGCGAGGCCGAGACGGTGCTGGTCGTGTCGGCGGGCAAGTTTCCACCGATCCGCGATGGCGGGCGCGAACTGATGGCGCTGGTGTGTGACCACGCGTTCGAGATGCCCTACGGACCCTCCGTGCCGGCGCTGTACGGTTTGATCGCGCAGGCCTGGATGCACGAGACGGGACAGGGCAAGGCGGACATCGCCGAGGTCACCGCGTCGCAGGACCGGTGGGCCGCGCTGAATCCCGCGGCGATCGCGCACCGCTCACAACGCCTGACTGTGGAGGACGTGCTGGCGTCCCGCCCGATCGCCGGGCCGTTCCACTTCTACCACTGCTCGATTCCCTGCGAGGGCGGTGGCGCGCTCGTGCTGGGCTCGGCCCGCCGGGCTCGCGCGGGCAAACACCGGCCGGTACACCTGCTCGGGTTTGGAGAGGGTCACACCCACGGTTTTCTGACCTCGCTGGCCCGCCCGGGTCGTACCGGGGCCGCCCGTTCGGGTCCGATGGCCTTCGAGCGCTCCGGACGGGCGCCGGCCGACATCGACATCGCCTTGCTCTACGACGCCTTCGCCTCAAACCCGGCGATGATCCTGGAGGAGGCGGGCTTCGTGAAGCCCGGCGGGGCAGGCGATTTCTACCGTGACGGCCGCGCCGATCCGGGGGGCGACCTTCCGGTGAACACCGACGGCGGCCTGATCCGGTTCGGGCACACCGGGACCTCCTCTGGCATTTCGCAGATCCTCGAGGGTTATTGGCAGTTGTCCGGTCGCGCCGAGGGCCGTCAGGTCTTCGGGGCGGACACCGCGTTCGTGCACAGCTACGGCTCGATGCTGTGCAGTCACGTCAGCATGGTGATGGAGGGAGCGTCATGACCGCAGCTTCGAGTTCCCTCGACGGTCTGCACGATCCTGAGGCGCTGCCGCCGCTGACCGATGTCAACCGTCCCTACTTCGCAGCAGCGGCCCGCGGCGTACTCGTCTTCCAGCGGTGCGCGAACGGCCACCCGTTCCTCTACCCGCGGCTGGTGTGTCCCGTCTGCCATGACGGTGAGTTGGCCTGGGAGACCGCGGCGGGTACTGGTGAGATCGTCAGTTTCGCGCCGGTGTACCGCCCCCCGTGGGACTCGTTCCCGCGCAGCGAGCCGTACGTCGTCGTGCTCGTTCGTCTGGACGAGGGGCCGCAGTTGTTGGCCAGTCTCGAGGGCGTGGCCCCCGATGAAGTTGCGATCGGCGCAAGAGTGCGCGCAGTGTTCGAGCGGGTGAACGAGGACCTTGGGCTGGTCCGATTCAGGCCGGCGGCGTCGTGAGCACGTACGGGGTCTCGGTGCTCGGCGCGGACTTGGCCACCCTTGTCGAGACCGCCGAGGCTACCGACCTCGCCGGCTTCGACGCCGCCTGGGCCTCGGAGTTCTACTCGCGCTCCGGCTCGATCTCGATGGCCGCGATGGCCGCGCGCACAAAGCGCTGCCGCATCGGGTCGTCGATCCTGTATGGCGTCGGGCGCAGCCCGCTCGTGCTCGCCACCGAGGCGCGTGACCTCGACGAGCTTTCAGGCGGGCGCGTCGTGCTCGGGCTCGGCAACGGCACACGCCGCATGATGAGCGACTGGCACGGCGTGGAGGACACCTCCGCTCCCGCTCTGCGCATGGAGGAGCTGGTCCCGCTCGTGCGTCGGATCTGGAACCTGCACGAGGGCCCCGTGCGCCATGAGGGTCGCTTCTATCGGATGAATCTCGTCCCGACCGGCGACGTCGCGCCGCCGCAGCGGGCCATCCCGATCATCACCGCGGGCGTGCGTCCGCGGATGTGCGAGGTGGCAGGGCGCGTCGCCGACGGGTTGGCCGGTCATCCGCTATTCACCACGACCTACGTCGAGGAGGTCGCCCGCCCAGCCGTCGTGCGCGGTGCGGAGCGGGCCGGACGCGATCCCGCCGACATTGAGATCGTCTCGATGGTCATCTGCGCGGTGCACGACGACCCACAGATCGCACGCCGTGAGGCCGCGCAGCAGATCGCGTTCTACTCCTCGGTGAAGACCTACGAACACGTTCTCGATGTGAGCGGCTTCGCCAGGCAGGGGGCGGCGATTCGCGACGCGTTCGCGCGGCGTGACCTGCCGGCCATGTTCGCAGCCGTCACCGACGACATGATCGACGCGATGGCGGTGGCCGGCACCGCCGCCGAGGTCCGAGAAGGGCTGCGCCGCTACGAGGGCGTGCTGGACCACATCGTTCTCTACTCACCCTCGATCGGCCTCGCGCCCGAGCGCATCGCCGAGAACCTAGGCAGCCTCATTCGCGATTGTGCACCGGCCTTCGCCGGCGGGAAAGGTGACCAGAGTGGCTGACGCATCGCTCATCGGGACGCAACTCGGGAGCACCACATTTCCCGTCGACCGGTCCAAAGTGCGCGAGTTCGCGCTGTCCCTCGACGACCACGACCCGATCTACCAGGACGCCGCAGCGGCCCGCGCCGCCGGCTTCGGCGCGATCCCCGCTCCGCCGACCTTCGTCGTCTCCTCGGCTCACTGGCGCGCCGACGACGACATGTTCGGCGCCCTCGGGCTCGACCTGCGACGCGTACTGCACGGTGAGTGCGGCTGGGAGTATTTCGCGCCGGTGGTCGTCGGCGACGAGCTCACCGAGACGCGTCGGGTGTCGAACGTGACCAGCCGCGAGGGCAAGCGCGGCGGCACCATGACAATCGTGACGATCGAGACCGACTTCACCAACCAGCGCGACGAACTCGTCGTGCGCCAGACCGACGTCTTGATCGAAACCGGAGGCTCCACCCAATGACGACATCCCCCGCGCCGGTGGCGTTGGCCGCCGGCGACGAGATGCCGAGCTCACAGTTCGGCCCGCTGACGCGCTCGCACATCGTCCGCTACGCCGGGTCCGGCGGCGACTTCAACCCGATCCACCATGACGAGGAGTTCGCCCGCGCGGCCGGCATGCCCGGTGTGTTCGGTATGGGACTGCTGCACGGCGGTGTGCTCGCCCAGCGGCTGACCGCCTGGGTGGGGCTGGCCAACATCCGCTCGTTCCGCATCCGGTTCACCGGTCAGGTATGGCCCGGTGACCTGCTCAGCTTCGGCGGCAGGGTCACCGGCGTGCGCGAGGCCGGAGGGCAGCAGGTGGCAGACCTCGAACTCGTGGTCACGCGCCAGTCCGGCGAACCCGCGATAAAGGGGAGCGCCGTCGTGCAGGTGGCCCGGTGAGCGCGCCAACGAGCGACGTCACCGGCCTCGGGATGACATTCGGGACCTTCGACGAAGGCCGGGCGTGGGTCGGTCATCGCTCCGAACCGCGGCGTGCGTGGTTCCCGATCGACCGCTCGATGGTGTTGTACTACTGCTCGCTCGTCGAGGACGCGAACCCCCGTTACTGGGAGGGTGAGGACTGCCCGCCCGGGCTGCTGATGAGCCTCGGCTTCGCGCCGCAGTGGGTGCCCGGGTACCTAGCGCGTGCCGACATGATGTTCGCGCTCAGCGTCCCGTTGCCGGGCCACCACATCATCAACGCCTCGACGACGACGGAGTTCGAACGCCGGCCCCGGGTAGGCGATCACGTGTCGATCGTGGAGGAGATCGCCTCGATCTCCGAGCCGAAGACGACGCGGGTGGGCACCGGCGTGTTCATCACCACGGTGAGTACGTTCTCCGACCAGCACGGTGAGGTCATCGGCCGCAACACCAACGTGCTCTTCCGATACGACACCGCCGATAGTGAAGGCGCATCATGAACGGATCCACCGAGCACAGCATGGTCCGCTTCCCCGTGCGGTTCGAGGACATCGCCGTCGGCGACACCCTGACGCCCGTCTCGATCGAGATCAGCTACAAGCGCATCTGCATGAACGCGGCTTCGACATGGGACTGGTTCCCCGGTCACCACGACCCCGACTACGCGCGCAGCCAGGGCCAGCGCACAATCTACCTGTCAACCCTCTTCTTCCATGGCTTCATCGACCGCGGCCTCAACGAATGGGCCGGACCCGACGCGCTCATCCGGCGCCGCAGAATCTCAATGATCCGGTCGATCTACCCGGGCCAGACCGCGACCCTGAGCGGCAAGGTCGTGGCCAAACGCGACGATGGCGGACGGCGCCTCGTCGACCTCGAGTTGCTCGTCTCGAGCGAAGATGGTCCGTGCGTGCCGAGTGAAGCCACCGTTGAGCTGGCCGACCCGTTTGTCGAGGTGCCGGGGTGAACTGCCACTCACATGCGAGACGACGGTGAGGGACGGAGGCTCGGTGGCCGAGCAACCGATTCGCTACGAGGTCGTCGACAGCGTGGCCTGGCTGACGATCAACCGGCCCGAGGCGCGCAACGCGCTGAACAACGCTGTGCGCACGGGGCTTATCGACGCGGTACTCCGCTTCAATGACGACGACGCGGCGAAGGTGCTCGTCCTCACCGGCGTGGGCGATAAGGCGTTCTGCGCCGGCGGGGACTTGAAGGAGATGGCGCAGAACGCGCTCAAGGTGCCCCCGAAGGACTTCGCTCCGCAGTTCGGCCGCAACATCGATGTCGCGAAGCCGACGATCGCGGCCGTCAACGGTGTCGCGTTCGCCGGGGGCTTCCTGCTCGCGCAGCAGTGCGACCTGGTCGTGGCCGCCGAACACGCGACCTTCGCCGTCAGCGAGGTCAAGGTCGGCCGCGGTTCGCCGTGGGCGACACCCCTGTCGTGGCTGGTGCCCCCGCGCGTTGCCATGCAAATCCTGCTGACCGGCGACCCGATCACCGCCGCGCGCGCCCACCAGGTCGGCTTGGTCAATGAGGTGGTGCCGGCCGATCAGTTACGCGAGCGTACCCAGCAGTTGGCGCTCAGCATCGCCGCGAACGCACCGCTGTCCGTGCTCGCGTCCAAGCGCACCGTGTACCTCTCGGCGCAGCACCACCTCGCCGCCGCGTACGACCTGGCCGACGAGATATGGGAGCCGGTCTATCTGAGCGACGACGCGCAGGAAGGCCCGGCGGCGTTCCGCGAGAAGCGCGCGCCGCAGTGGAAGGGACACTGACATGGCGGTGAGCATGCAGTCGGTTATCACCGACATCGAAGCGGAGACGGCAGCCCTACGCGGATTGGTCGCGCCGCTGACCGAAGGTCCGCGCGGCTGGGACGCGCCGACTCCGGCCGTGGGCTGGACGATCCGCGACCAGATCAGCCATCTGGCGTTCTTCGACGACGTCGCGGTGCGCTCGGCCACCGACCCCGACGGGTTCAGCAGCGACTACCTGCCGATGATGGCCGACGGAGCCATCTCACCCGACGTCATCGCCGAGCGCTACCGTCAAATGCCGGCTGCCGACCTGCTCGCGTGGTTCGACACGTCGCGTGCCGCCCTCGTTGCGGCGTTCGCGGACATTGCCCCGGCGACCCGCCTGCCGTGGTTCGGGCCGCCGATGAGCGCGGTCTCGTCGCTGACAGCGCGACTCATGGAGACCTGGGCGCACGGCCAGGACGTCGTCGACGCGCTCGGCGCGACCCGCGAGGCCACGGCACGGCTGCGTCACGTGGCCCACATCGGGGTGGGTGCACGCGCGTTCAGCTACCTGGCCAACGGTCTGGACCTGCCCGCGGACCCGGTACGCGTTGAGCTGACCGCTCCGGACGGCAGCGTCTGGACGTGGGGGCCAGCCGACGCGGCCAACCGCGTGAGCGGGCCGGCGCTCGACTTTTGCCTGTTGGTCACCCAACGCCGCCACCGCGACGACACCGCTTTGGTCGCCGACGGCCCGCTGGCCGACCACCAGTGGCTCGCGATCGCCCAGGCCTTCGCGGGGCCCCCTGGCGGCGGGCGCGTGGCGGGCCAGTTTGCAGGGCGTCAGCGGTGAGCGTCCCGGTCCGCATCGGCAACTGCTCCGGCTTTTACGGCGACCGCATCGCCGCAGCCCGCGAGATGGTCGAGGGCGGACCGATCGACGTCCTGTGCGGTGACTATCTGGCCGAGCTGACCATGCTCATCCTGGCCAAGGCCCAGGCCAAAGACCCGTCCGGCGGGTACGCGCGGACTTTCCTCACCCAAATGGAACAGGTGCTGGGCACCTGTCTCGATCATGGCATCAAGGTCGTCGCGAACGCGGGCGGGCTGAATCCCGCCGGCTTGGCCGCCGCGTTGCGCGAGCTGTCCGCCCGTCTCGGCCTCACCGCGCGCGTCGCTCACGTCGAGGGCGACGACCTACGTGGCGACCTCCACGCAATCACGCCGCCCGTCGGCGACATCAAACCGGTATCGGCCAACGCGTACCTCGGCGCCTGGGGCATCACCGAGGCGCTGCGTTCGGGCGCCGACGTCGTCGTGACCGGCCGGGTCACCGACGCATCCCTGGTCGTCGGTCCAGCCGCCTGGTGGCACGCCTGGGCACCCGCCGACTGGGATCGGCTCGCGGGCGCGGTCGTCGCCGGGCACGTGATCGAGTGCGGCCCTCAGGCGACGGGCGGCAACTACGCGTTCCTGGACGAGATCACGGACCGCCGCTACCCGGGGTTTCCGATCGCCGAGGTCGCCGAGGACGGCTCTTCGGTGATCACGAAGCATCCCGGCACCGGGGGACTGGTCTCAGTCGGCACGGTCACCGCCCAGCTGCTCTACGAGACCGCTGAACCTGCCTACCTCGGCCCCGACGTCGTCGCCCACTTCGACACCATCCGGCTGGCTCAACAGGGTGAGCACCGCGTCGCGATCAGCGGTACGAAAGGCAGTCCGCCGCCGGACACGTTGAAGGTGGCGTTGAATGAGGTGGGCGGCTTCCGTAACACAATGACCATGGTGCTCACCGGCCTCGACATCGGGGCCAAGGCGGCTTTCGCCGAACAGCAGCTCTTCGACGTTCTCGGCGGACGCGACGCCTTCGACGAAGTCGACGTGAGGCTGTTGCGTTTCGACGTCTCCGACGCACCGACGAACGAGCAAGCCTGCGCGCACCTGCGTGTGACGGTGAAGGACGCCGACCCGCGCAAGGTGGGCCGAGCCTTCTCCGGGGGGGTCATGGAGATCGCCCTGGCTGGTTTCGCCGGCTTCCACACCACCACGCCACCGTCCTCGGAGACCGCCTTCGGCGTCTACCGGCCGGCCTACGTAGCGCGGTCGGCCCTCACGCACGTACTCGTCGACGCCGACGGCACACGGCACGAGATCCCCGACCCGCCGACCGGTGCCGTCCCGCCGGCTAGGATCGCCGCGCTCGCGAAGCTGCCAGTGCCGTCCGGGCCGACACGTCGCGCGCCGCTCGGGTCGGTACTCGGCGCGCGGTCCGGAGACAAGGGCGGCAACGCTAACCTCGGCCTGTGGGCACGGGATGACCCTGGGTACGCGTGGGCGCGTGACTACCTCAGCGTCGAGCGGCTGCGCACTCTGCTCGGGCCGGAGACGGCGCACCTGCCCATGGAGCGCTTCGAACTGCCGAACCTGCGCGCCCTCAACGTGGTGGTGCACGGCTTGCTCGGTGACGGGGTGGCCTCCTCGACCCGGCTGGACGCACAGGCCAAGGGGCTCGGGGAATACGTGCGGTCCCGCATGGTGGACATTCCCCAGTCGCTGCTCGACACACACTAAATCCGGTGCGGGGCGCCGTCTACCTGCTGTGTAACCGCGCGGCTGAACAGCGCCGCAACGGCCGCGGCGGCCAGCATCGCCTCAATCGTCGCGTCGTCCAGCGACGCCGGCATGTACGCGGACGCGTTGAGCAATGACAGCACGGCGGCGACCAGGCCCTGTGCGCGCTCACGGTCCAGATCGCCCCGTGCTCGTACGAGTGCCTCGACCCAAAAGGACTCGTAGCTGTGCTGTCGGCGTCGCAGGGCACGGGTCGCCAGCGGCGACAGCGAGCGGTGCTCGCGGGCGTAGACGGCCAACAGGCCGCGTCGTCGCGCGCCGAAGGCCGCGTGCAGGTCGACAAGGGCGTGCAGGACCTCCGTCGGTGTGCCGGCCGTGGTGGCGCGCCGGGCGCCGGCCAGCAGCTCAGTCATGGCGGCGTCGCATAACTCGCGAAGGATCGCGTCCTTGTTCTGAAAGTGCCGGTAGACGGCCGGCCCGCTCACCCCTGCTGCGGCACCGATGTCGTCGATGCCCACGGCGTGAAAGCCTTGCCGCGCGAACAGGTCGGCGGCGGCCTCGAGGAGCAGTTTGCGGCGCAAACCGGCCACTTTCAGGCCTCCTGTCGATTTGTGGTTACGTTGTTCGCCGTCCGATCCGCTGGGCTGGGATCCTACCGACGCTGGGGTTGCCTGCGTCGGCACCCGCCGCACCGAATCGAGGGAGGTGAACGAAACCGCTAGCCCCCGCCGATGCTGTCGATCCTTTTCTCAGTTCATGATTTAGGGGCCCTGCTCCGAACCCGCGATGTGCAGCGGCACGACTCAGCGCAAAACGACTCCGCCCTCGATGCCCGTGAACTGCGCGCGCAGCTCGGTCTTGAGCAGCTTGCCGGTGGCGTTGCGCGGCAGTTCGGCGACGAAGTGCACGTCACGCGGACACTTGAAGTGTGCCAGCCGCTCCCGGCACCACGCCACGATCTCCTCGGCGCTCGGCGCCTGCGTCGCCGGGTCGGCAACCACGACCGCGACGACGCGTTCGCCCCACTTCGCGTCCTTACCGCCGATCACGGCGGCGTCGAACACCGCCGGGTGGCGGAAGAGGACCTGCTCGACCTCGATCGGGTAGACGTTCTCGCCGCCGGAGATGATCATGTCCTTCTTGCGGTCGACGAGGGTGATGAAGCCCTCCGCGTCCATGCGCCCGAGATCGCCCGTGTGGAACCAGCCCCCGCGCAACGCCGTCGACATGCATCGCGACGCGGCCGATCGACCCGGCCCGCGTGCTGATGTTCTCGGCGTCGAGGACGGTCACCAGGGGAGCGGTCTCGGTCATGCCGAAGCCCTCGGTGAAGGGCACGCCTCGCTCGCGCATGAAGTCGCTGACCGTGAGGGGGACGGGCGACCCGCCGCCCATGGCGAAACGCAGCGCAGACAGGTTGAAGGAGTCGAAGTCGGACACCTGTGTGAGAGCGGTCCACATGGCCGGCACCATGAACTGAACCGTGACGTGGTGGTCGGCCATCGCCTGCAGCGTAGCTCGCGGCTCGAAGGACGGCATGATGACGCTGGTGCCGCCGACGTAGAGCAGCGGCAGGGTGTGTACTCCCAGCCCGCCGATGTGGAACATCGGCGCCACCGCGACGGTGACGTCCTCGCCCCGCAGGCCGATGTCGGTGCCGAGGACGTTGATCGCGTTCCATAGCAGGTTGTCGTGGGTGAGGATCGCGCCCTTGGGTCGGCCCGTCGTCCCCGACGTGTACATGATGAACGCGGGGTCGCTGCCGTCGACGTCACCGTTGAGCGGTTCGGGCGCGGCGCCCGAGACGACGTCTTCGTAGCCGAGCTCGCCCGGCGCCGGCGCCCCACCGGCGCGTACGACATGGCGCACGCGGACTCCGGACTCGGTGACGGCGCTCTTGGCCTGCGCGGCGAACGGCTCGTGGAAGACCAGAACATCGGCGCCTGAGTCGGCCAGGATGTAGCCGATCTCGGGTCCGGCAAGGCGCACGTTGAGCGGAACTGCAAGTGCGCCGATTTTGGCGCAGCCCAGCAGCACCTGGATGAACTCGGTCGAATTGACCAGCAGCATCGCGACCCGATCGCCCTTGCGCACGCCGAGGGCGATGAGTGCGGCGGCGACCTGGTTGGTGCGCCGATCGAGGTCGGCGTAGGTGATGTGCGCGCCGTTGCTGATCAACGCGGTGCGCCCGCCGTTGAGGAAGGCGCGCCGGGTCACCCACTGACCGATGCCGAGTTGCATGCGATTCCCTTTCCGTCCGCGGCGACTCAGTAGGACGCGGGCAGTTTCAGGCTGTGCTGCGCCACGAAGTTGAGGATCATTTCGCGGCTGATCGGCGCGGTGCGCATGAGCCGGGCCGGACCCCACAACGTGGCGAGGCCGTACTCGGTGGCCATGCCGTTGCCGCCGTGGGTCTGAATCGCCTGGTCGAGCGCCAGGATGCCCGCCTCGGCTGCGGCATATTTCGCCATGTTCGACGCCTCACCCGACCCCGGATCGCCGGCGTCGTGCAGGGCGGCGGCACGCTGGGTCATCAACCGGGCCAGCTCGACCTGGATCTTGGCGTGGGCGAGGGGGTGCGATACGCCCTGGTGCGAGCCGATCGGCGCTCCCCACACGTGGCGGTTGCGGGCGTAATCGGCGGCTTTATCCAGCGCGTAACGGCCGATGCCGTTGCCGAGCGCTGCCCCCATGATTCGCTCCGGGTTCAGGCCCATGAAGACCTGGCGCAGGCCCTCGTTCTCCGTGCCGATAAGGTTGGCGGCCGGCACGCGGACGTCATCGAAGAATAGAGTGAACTGCTTCTCTGGAGTGACCGCCTGGACCGGGATGAGTGACTTGGTGAGCCCGGGGACATCGGTGGGCACGACGAGCAGGCTGAGTAGTCCGCGACCACTGTCGTTGGTAGACGTTCGGGTGACGACCAGGATCGCTTCGGCTTCGTCGACACCGGAGATGTAGTACTTGGTGCCGTTGATGACCCAGTCGTCGCCGTCGCGTTTCGCGGTCGTGGAGATGTTGTGCGAGTTCGAGCCCGCGTCCGGCTCGGTGATTGCGAATGCCATGATCGTCTCGCCGCTGGCGATGCCCGGCAGCCACTGCTGCTTGAGTTCCTCACTGCCGAATGCCTGGATGATCGTGCCGCAGATGGTTGGCGAGACGACGGTCATCAGCAGCGGGCAGCCCGCCGCGGCGAGCTCCTCACCGACGATCTGCATGTCGTAGATGCCGCCGCCGCCGCCGCCGTACTGCTCGGAAAGGTTCACCCCGAGGAAGCCCTGTTTGCCCACGGCCTGCCACAGCTCGGTGCTCTTCGCGCCGGCCAGCGATT
This sequence comes from Mycobacteroides abscessus ATCC 19977, assembly GCF_000069185.1. Classification (NCBI taxonomy): domain Bacteria; kingdom Bacillati; phylum Actinomycetota; class Actinomycetes; order Mycobacteriales; family Mycobacteriaceae; genus Mycobacteroides; species Mycobacteroides abscessus. The sequence continues at coordinate 2,063,416 of NC_010397.1, forward strand.
TTTCCAGGTAGTACTCGTGTCCGAAGTCCTTGGCGATCTCGGCGACCGCCTTGCGCAGGTCCTGACGTTCCTCTGTCTCGTGCAATTCCATGACACTCCTCACATCGGTATCGACGCGCCACCGATCGGGAGCGCGCCGGGTTCATTAGAGCTCGGTGGCGTCCGACGCCACTTCACCGCCGTCCACCGCCTCGACCACGGCGAGGACGTCACCGCTCGAGACCTGATGGCCGACCTGGACCGGCAGGGCGCTCAGCACCCCGTCGATCGGGCTCGCGACGGTGTGCTCCATCTTCATCGCCTCCAGGACGACAAGGGTTTGGCCCGCCGAGACCGTCTCGCCCTCGGCGACCGGTAGTCGGATCACCGAGCCCGGCATCGGCGCGGTGAGCGACCCGGGCGGGTTGAGAGTGCTCGGGTCGACGAAGCGTGGCGCCAGCCGCAGGGCGGAGTAGCCGGCGACCGAGTCGAGGTGGGCAACATCGCCGTCGAGGACGACATCATAAGTGCGGCGCACCCCGTCGACGCGCAGCACCACCCGCTCGCTACTGCCCTCGACAACCTCGACGTCGGCCAACGGCTCGTCGTCGACCTGCAGGCAGGTCCCTGTCGAACCTAACGTGTACCCGACGCGCACTTCGCGCCCACCCTGGGTCTGCCAGGTCGTGGTCTGCGGCTGCGAAGGGTTGTTGCGCCAGCCGGCGGGCAACGTGGCCTGCAGAGTTGCGACGGCACGCCGCGCGGCCACCCCGGCCACGGTCGCCGCGACGGCGTGCAGGCGCTCGGACTGCGTGTCTGGGAGGGCAGCGCCGAGTTGGGCGACGTCGTGTCGCTCAAGGAACCCAGTGTCGGTGCCCCGCCCGGCGAACTCGTCATGGCGCAGGACGCGAACAAGCAGGTTGCGATTGGTGGTCACGCCGTGAATACGGGCGCCGGCCAGCGCCGCCGAGAGGCTGGCAAGTGCCTCGTCGCGCGTTGGTGCCCACGCGATGACCTTGGCCAGCAGCGAATCGTAGTAATGACTGATGACCGAACCGGCACGAAAACCCGAGTCAACCCGCACGCCGGCAAGCGCCGGGACATCCAAGGTGCGCAGGGTGCCGGTACAGGGCCGGTAGTCATCGGCCGGATCCTCGGCGCACAGACGGGCCTCGACCGCGTGACCGCGAATTCGCGGGTTGTGCATCTCCTCAGGCAGCGGGCGGCCCATGGCTACGAGCAGCTGGGCACGCACCAGGTCGAGGCCGGTGATCAGCTCGGTAACCGGGTGCTCGACCTGCAGCCGGGTGTTCATCTCGAGGAAGGCGAAGGAGTCGGCTTTGCCATCCTGAGCGGCGTCGTAGACGAACTCGACCGTCCCGGCGCCTACGTAGCCGACGGCGCGCGCGGCGGCGATGGCGGCCTCGCTCATCCGAGCGCGCAACGCGTCGTCGACGACCGGTGACGGCGCCTCCTCGATCACCTTCTGGTGTCGACGCTGCACGGAGCACTCGCGCTCGAACAGAGAGACGACGTTTCCGTGCGTGTCGGCCATGATCTGGATCTCGACGTGGCGTGGGCGCTGGACGTAACGCTCGAGGAAGACGGTGCCGTCGGCGAACGCGGCGGCGGCCTCACGCGAAGCGGAGGTGACCGCTTCGTCGAGCTCGTCCGGCGACGCGACAATGCGCATGCCTCGGCCACCGCCGCCGGCGCTGGCCTTGACCAGCACGGGGTAGCCGACGTCGGCGGCCAGCTTCGCCAGCTGCTCGGCCGATAGCCCCGTCGTGTCGCCACCGGGCAGCACAGGCACCCCCGCGTCGGACATCGTCTTCTTGGCCTGCAGCTTCGAGCCCATCGCGTCGATCGCCCCGGGCGGCGGACCGATGAAGACGAGGTCGGCGGCGGCACAGGCGCGCGCGAACCCGGCGTTTTCCGAAAGGAAGCCGTAGCCGGGGTGTACTGCGTCCGCGCCGGTGAGCGAGGCAGCGGCGATGATCCGGTGGATGTCGAGGTAGGTCTCAGCGGCAGACGAGCCGGGAAGGTGCACGGCCTCGTCGGCGTCGGCGACGTGCCACGCGTCGGCGTCGGCGTCGGAATAGACCGCGACGGTGGCGATGCCGAGATCGCGGCAAGTGCGGAACACCCGCCGCGCGATCTCGCCACGGTTGGCGACCAGGACCTTGCGGATCTTGGGCATCGCCATCACATCCGGAACACGCCGTAGCCACGCTGGCCACGGACCTCGCCGTTGTGGATCACCGACAGGCAGAACCCGAGAACGGTCCGCGTATCGCGGGGATCGATGATCCCGTCGTCGTAAAGTCGGCCGCTGTTGGCCAGTGCGACGGATTCGCGCTCGATCTGTTCCTCGACGGCGGCGCGCATCTGGGCGTCGGCCTCCTCGTCGAAGGGCAGCCCGCGGTCGGCGGCGGACTCGCGCGCCACGATGGACAGCACTCCGGCCAGTTGCGCCGGACCCATCACGGCCGACTTCGAGTTAGGCCAAGCGAATAGGAAACGCGGCGAGTACGACCGTCCGCACATGCCGTAGTTCCCGGCACCGTAGGACGCACCCATGGTGATGGTCACGTGCGGAACTGTGCTGTTGGACACGGCGTTGATCATCTTGGCGCCGTCCTTGATGATGCCGCCCTGCTCGTACTCGGCACCGACCATGAAACCGGTGGTGTTCTGCAGGAAGATGAGGGGGGTGTCGATCTGATTCGCCAGTTGGATGAACTGCGAACCCTTCTCGGCCTCCTCACTGAACAGGATGCCCCGTGCGTTGGCGAGGATGCCGACCGGGAAGCCGTGGATCGAGGCCCAGCCGGTGACGAGTGACGTGCCGTAGAGAGGTTTGAACTCGTCGAAGGTCGAGCCGTCGACCACTCGGGCGATGACGTCGCGGGGGTCGAAGGGCACCTTCGGATCGACCGACGCGATGCCGAGCAGCTGATCGGGGTCGTGCACCGGCGGGTGCGGCGGCGTGGTGGGTCCGGGGCCGCTCTTCCGCCAGTTGAGCCGCGCCATGATGCGACGGCCGATGCGGATCGCATCCTGCTCGTCCTCTGCCATGTAATCGGCCAGCCCCGAGGTGCGGGCGTGCATGTCGGCGCCGCCGAGCGACTCGTCATCGGAGACCTCGCCCGTGGCCATCTTGACCAGCGGCGGACCGCCGAGGAACACCTTGGAACGGTTGCGCACCATCACGACGTAGTCGCACATGCCCGGGACGTACGCACCTCCCGCGGTCGAGTTGCCGAAGACCAAGGCCAGTGTCGGCAGCCCCGCTGCGCTGTGCTGTGTCAAGTCGTGGAACAGCTGTCCGCCGGGCACGAAGATCTCTGCCTGTGTGGGCAGGTCGGCGCCGCCAGACTCGACGATGTTGATGATGGGCAGTCGGTTCTCCCGCGCGATGGCCATGCCGCGGAACACCTTGCGGAAGGTATAAGGGTTCGATGCGCCGCCGCGGACGGTGGGGTCGTGGGCGATGATCATCGACTCGATGCCCTCGACCACGCCGATGCCTACCACCACGCTACCGCCGACGGGGAACTTACTGCCCCAGGCGGCGAAGGGGCATAGTTCGAGGAACGCCGTGTCGGGGTCGAGCATCAGCTCGATGCGCTCGCGGACAAGCAGCTTGCCCCGCTTACGGTGGCGCGCAACGTATTTCGCGCCGCCGCCGCCGTTGACCAGCGCCAGTTGCTCCGCGATGGTGTCGAGTTGCGCGCTCAGTCCTTCGCGGTTCTTGAGATAGCCGGGCGCGGTGTCGTCGACCCGATCGGGCAGGACCTGTACCAAAGTTTTCCCTCCAAGCGACCATCGACGTCGATCTACTAGGCGCTGATGTTAGCCGCAATTAACATCAGGTGACAACGGTGCGGGGCGGGCGTCGGATTTGTTCCGCGCCATGGTTCCGTCGAATGGCGAGGGATCGAAGCGGTGCGTTTCGCTGCAGATCGAGCGATCGAAGGAATTGACTGGGGAGGGACGGCACACACGCCGCTGGAGTTGCCCCTGGCTCGGATGTGTTACCCAGCGATGTCGCGAATGTCTTGCATCCACCGGGAACCGGGAACCCGCGCGAGCGAGTCGCAGTGACTCCGTAAGAACGGGGTCGATAACCGTCATCTGAAGGGATAGCTCTTGACCCCGTAGAGGTCTCACAGCGGAGAACGAACTGACGGCCCTCCGCTGTGAGCCTCCAGCCTGGCAGTGTGGCTCCTTGCGAGGTCGTATCGAGTTCCTCGACTGGAGCGTTGAGTCTCTACGGTCGCGATCTCAGATGAACGCTCGCAGTGATTGTCAGTGTCGCGCCATGCCCTTCAGCCCAACCGAGTAGTGCATAACGCCGGTCGGCCAGAATCTATCGGGTCTCCTCGGCTTTGGCCAGCGGCGGAGCGGCCTGATCAGGCGCCTGTCCGAGGGTATATAGGCCGAGAATGCCGAGAAAACCCGCACAGTGCTCGATAAGCATTTCAGTCGAGAGGTTCAGTTGTCCGTCGATCCAGCGACGGAGTATCTCGAACAGACCCCCGACACCGTAGGTAGCGGCGAGATCTGCGACTTGGAGCACATCGCTGGGTATATCGAGGTGCAAGCGGGCCTCTCTGAGCACCAGCTCCGCAAAATCGGTCATCAGTTCGCTTCGCAGTTGCCGAAGGAGGGATTCTGCGCCCGATTCGACAAACAGTATACGGGCCATGCGGGGATCGTTCTCGATCAGCTGAACCAGGGCCTTGATCGGAGCGTAAGCCAGTTCTTGAGGAGCTACGGTGTCGTCCGGAATGGCGCTGGTTATCACCGCTTGGAAGGTGGCGGAGATCTTGGCAAATACCGCGCGCAGGAGCGCGTCTCGGTCGCGAAACTGTTGGTAGAAGTACCGGCTCGTCACTCCTGATTTCGCACACACCGCGGTCACGGTGCACGCGGTAGCTCCGTGGGTGCCCATGATTGAGACCGTGGCATCAATCAACCTCACGCGGCGCTGCGCATCGCGTTGAGTTGCGGACAGCCCGCCATAAACACGTGCTGGACTCATGTCCTACAGTCTGGCAGTCTTATCTGACAAGGTATAAAGTCAGATCCAAATTTCAAGGAAGGACCTCAAATGTCGGACGATCAAGCCCCGACCCGGACCCGGGTGCTGCCAAAGCCCAGGCGTGTTCGGTTTCCGATGCCGACCTCCACGAAGCGGCAACACTTCGTCGATGGCGACCTGGTGATGAGCCATTTCATCGCGGTGCTTTCTGCGACGTTCCCGGAAGGCGAGGATTTCTTCATCCGCTCGGTCAGGAACTTCCAGAGTTCCATCGACGATCCCCAATTGGAGACAGCGGTCAAGGGTTTCATCGGACAAGAGGCCACACATCGACACCAGCATCGTCTCCTCAACGAGCGACTCCAGGTCATGGGGTATCCGACCGCGCGAATCGACCGTCATGTCGCACGCCTGATCAAGCGATTGGAACGGCGCTTTTCGCCGGAAATGCGGCTGTCCATGACCTCCGCGTTGGAGCACTACACCGCTACGCTGGCAGAAATCATTCTTACCAGCGAAGACGCCCAGAAGCTCATCGGCCAGACAGAGGTTCGACCGATCCTGCTGTGGCATGCCTTCGAGGAGTCGGAGCACAAAGCGGTTGCCTTCGATGTCTATCAGCTGATTGGAGGAACCGAGCGCACCCGTGTACGGGGCATGCGGATCGCTTCAGTAATTCTGTTCGGCGAGCTCATTCTGCAGACTGCCTTGTCCATGGCCGCCGATAGAGCCTCATATAACCCGGTCACGTTGGTGCGCAGTCTGTACCGCTTCAGTCGCACCCCGATGTTCACCGCCGATGCGCTGCGGCGTTTCCGTTCCTACAATCGCCCGGGTTTCCATCCTGATGATTGGGACAGCGCTGCGGTCCTGGAGCGTTGGAGCAAAGAACTGTTCGATCAAGACGGTTCACAGCGAGTTATCGCTCAGTCGGGATAGCAAAGGTACGGAAGTGCGGCGACGCAGGAGCATCGTTCCTGCGTCGCCGCTTTCGAACAGGGCGCGACGCGTCGGTCGACTGACGGATTCGGTGCTAGGTGGCCGGTGAAGGCGGTGGTCGGGACCGCAAATGCAGTTCGCAGCGATCGCCACGGGGCTGGCTGGCCCTGTCGTGAGCCTCGATCAGTCGCTGACGACATAGCGTTGAGCCAGGGTTTCAGCAAGTCTGCTGGTGTGCGCGACCACTTCTTTCTCGGTCACCGCAAGCAAACCCGAGTGCCAGGCGGTGATGACTTCGACGAACCCCCCGACGGCGATCAGGGTGTCCATGCGAAGGGCCATCTCGTCGGCATCGTGTCGGAGGTGTGGCCGGCTTGCCTCAACGACCAACTGCGTTGCCTCCTGGAGCGCCACCGCGCGGCGGTCTTGTAGCGGTGAGCTACCGACATGCTGAGCGAGGAGGATGTGCGCTCGGCCGGGATCGCGTGCGATCCCATCGACCACGATGGCTATCGCTGCGGTGATTGTCTCGATCGGCGGCCGATTCGCACGCTCGGTGAAGAGCGCGGCGACCTCGCCGAGCATGTCATTGCGGACGCCATCCCACGCAGCAACGAGCAGCTCGTCGCGCGTCTTGAAGTCCTCGTAGAAGTACCGATCGTTCAGGCTTGTGCGGGCGCATACTCCGCGCATAGTGACCGCGGCCCAACCGCTCTCACTCCAAATCTCGGTTGCGGCCTCGATCAATTGCTGCCGTCGTTCTGCACGACGCTCGGCCCCGGTCCGACCACCCCAGCGCTTATTTCTCGACCGCACCTCTCCATCTTGACAAAGCGCCCGGTGCATGACAAAACTGGTGGCATGCGACACCAATGGTGGCTGATGCCCCCAGATGAGAGTTCCCCCACATCACACGTCAATGTCGCGACCCGGAAGGCAGACAGATGAGATTGCTGCCATTCGGCGGCGCACCCGGCAGAACGCACCGAGCCGATGCAGTCGTCACGGGCGCAGGAAGCGGTATCGGCCGCGCATTCGCCGTGGAGCTTGCACGCCGAGGCGGACGCGTGGTGTGCGCCGACAGAGATCCCGTCACCGCAAAAGAGTCGGCAGAGTTGGTGAGGCAGGCTGGCGGCGAAGGCTTCGACATCGCATGCGACGTCACCGATCTTGAGCAGATCCGCAACCTCGCTGATGTGAGCGAAGACTGGTTCGGGAAGGCCGCGAGCCTCGTCATCAATAACGCCGGAATCGGTGCAGGTGGTAACCGAATCGGCGCGACGTCAATCGAGGACTGGAAAGCGGCGATTTCGGTCAACCTCTGGGGCGTTATCTACGGCTGCGAGACTTTTGTGCCGCGGCTCCGCAGCAGTGGGCATGGCGGAGTCATCAATGTGGCGTCCGCAGCGAGCTTTGGCTCGGCCCCTCGAATGGCGGCTTACAACGTGAGCAAGGCCGGAGTCCTCGCTCTGTCGGAGACATTGGCGGCCGAACTGAGCGGTACTGACGTCAAGGTCACAGTGCTTTGCCCCACCTTCGTGAAGACGAACATCGTCAAAAATCCTCAAATCGACGAGGCGGCTGCGAGGCTCGCGGCCAACCTGATGAAATGGACTGGCATTTCGCCACAGCACGTTGCTCGAACGACGTTGAACGCGCATGATCGCGGACAAATTTATGTAGTGCCCCAACTCGATGCCAAAGTCTTGTGGCAACTCAAGAGAGCCCTACCCGGTCCTTTTACACGCACGCTGGGCCTCGTGGAGCGCATGGCCTCATGGAACGATTCAGCCGAGTAGAGGAGAAGGAAAAATGGCTTTCGCATACAGCGACATGCTCGAGACAATCAAAAACAAGCAATGGGCTCTAGCCGATATCGATTGGGACGCCCCTGGCGCGGAACTGATCACCGATGAACAGCGCCCCAAACTCAAGCAATTCATGTCCGACGTGGTGTGGATTGAGCATGTTGGAGCACGTGCCTTCGCCGCGATGGCTCCGAAGGCGCCATTCGAAGCGCTCGGAGACATTTACCGTTACTTTCACGCCGAGGAGCAGCGCCACGCCAATGCCGAACTTGCCCTGATGCGCCGGTGGGGCATGCTCGAGGAAGGCGAGAAACCGGTCCCGAACAAGAATATTCGGTTGGTGATCGAATGGCTGGACCGTTATGCCGAAGCCCTGCCCCTGACCGTCATCGGGGCCGCGATTCCGGCACTGGAGACTGCGCTCGATGGAGCGCTGCTGAAGTTTCTCCTCGATGAGGTTGACGACCCTGTGTGCGGGGAGGTGTTCAACAAGGTCAACAGCGACGAATCGCGGCATCTCGCGGTTGGCTTCCAAGTCTTGAATGACCTGGGCGCCAGCCCCATGCGAATCCACGCCATTCAAACTGCGGGTGCTCTGGTCGACCCGCGCATTCTCACCGGCGCGTTGCTGTATATCCCGCTCCTGACGCGCATGTTGATGAATCTCAACGCTATGGGTCTGTCCGAGGAGAAGTTATACAATGCAGTGACGCGGTATGCCAATGTCGGCGACCGGAGTGAGCACACGCGGAGGGTGCCCGGCTATCACATCTTGAAGGCGCACATGTCGTCTTCCATCAAGCGGTCCCAGCCTCTGCACTTCGTGTCTCAGCGCCTTGGCAATGCGATCGATGTCTTCCCTGTTCAGATTTTCGGCCGGCCCCCATCATGGACGGACGAACTGACCTACGAACCGGTGGCCAAATGACAGGCACCACCACGACGTTGATCGTCGGCGCCGGTTTCGCAGGTATCGGTACGGCGATCAGACTGCTTCAAGAGGGTACAGATGACTTCGTCATTCTGGAACGGTCAAATCGCGTCGGAGGCACCTGGCGAGACAATACTTACCCTGGTGCGGCCTGCGATATTCCCTCGCTTCTCTACTCCTACTCGTTCGAGCCGAATCCGGGCTGGACTCATACCTACTCGGGGAGCGCTGAGATCCTCGAATATATCGACACGATCGTCACCAAGTACGACCTTGCCCGGTTCATCCAGTTCGATACCGATGTAACCGCCTTGGAATTCGATGAGGGTGCCGGCATCTGGGTGGCCGACACGGCTGACGGAAAGCGTTATCAAGCTCGTTCAGTCGTGATGGCCAGTGGACCACTTGCCGACGCCAGCTTTCCGGATATTCGGGGTATTGACTCGTACGAGGGAAAGAAGATCCACAGCGCTCGATGGGACCAGGGCTACGATCTCGGCGATAAGAGGGTTGCAGTCATTGGGACAGGCGCGAGCGCGGTGCAGATCCTTCCTGAGCTCGTGAAGTCGGCTGCGTCGGTCAAGGTCTTCCAAAGAACGCCCGGCTGGGTGTTGCCCAGGGTGAACCTCAAGCATCCGGCTTGGGCGCGTTCGACCTTCAAACAATTGCCGGTGAGCGAACAGGCGCTCCGTGACGCCTGGTTCTGGGCTCACGAAGTGATGGCAGTGGGTATGGTCTGGAACACCGCTGCGACGTCAGCGATACAACTGGCGGCGAAGGCTCATCTCCGTCGGCAGGTGAAAGACCCCTGGTTGAGACGTCAGTTGACGCCCCATTTCAGACCTGGCTGCAAACGTATGCTTATGACCAGCGATTATTACCCGGCGCTACAGTCGGATAACTGTAAGCTGATCAGCTGGCCTATCGCCACACTGTCACCCAACGGTGTTCGAACCGCCGACGGTGTCGAGCACGAGGTGGACTGCATCGTTTTTGCCACCGGCTTCGATGTGTGCAAACGTGGCACCCCGTTCCCGATTAGCGGCCTCGGTGGTCGGAAGCTTGGGGACGAATGGTCTCAGGGGAGATACGCCTTCAAGAGCGTGAGCGTGGCCGGCTATCCGAACTTGTTCTTCACTTTCGGACCGAATTCCGGGCCAGGCCACAACTCGGCGCTCGTATATATGGAGGCAGTAATTGACTACGTAGTCAAGGCGATCAAACTCCTTCAGCAAAATGACATCGGTACTTTGGATGTGAGGGAGGATCGTCAGGGCCGCTATCACTCCGAAATTCAGCGCCGCCTTCGACGAACGACATGGAATTCGGGGTGCAGCAGTTGGTATCTGACCGAGGACGGCTACAACGGCACGATGTACCCGGGTTTCGCGACCCAGTTTATGAGAGAACTTTCCCGCTTGGATCCTCGTGATTATGTGATCACCCGGCGCGATGATGCACACCTCCGGCTGACGCAATAACTCTGAATCTGAACTGAGAAGGCTGACCGTCAGAACGGTGAAATTGAGCAATGGATCGTAAGTTTGACCCAGATCACGAAATCATCATCATTGGAGCTGGATTTTCTGGCATCGGTTGCGGCATTAGTTTACTAAAGGCGGGTTTTACCGATTTCTTGATGGTTGACGACGCCGACGGCGTCGGAGGTACGTGGCATTGGAACACCTATCCCGGTATCGCTGTCGACATACCGTCGTATAGTTATCAATTTTCATATGAAATGCGCCCCGACTGGTCGCGTACATACGCCCACGGCAACGAGCTCAAAGGCTATGCGGAGCAATGCGTTGAAAAGTACAAGCTTGGAGACCATATTCGTTTCAATACAACCATCACTGCAGCTTGCTTTGACGAAAATGCAACATTTTGGCGTCTGACGACCGCAAAAGGTGAGGAGATCACCGCACGCTTCGTGGTCAATTGCTCCGGCGTTCTCAGTCGGCCGAAATGGCCTGAAATCCAGGGGGTGCGAGATTTCGCCGGCGTTACTCTGCATACGGCTAGGTGGGACGACTCCGAAGATCTCAGCGGGAAGAGGGTTGCTGTAATCGGTACTGGTGCGTCAGCCGTGCAACTGATACCCGAAATCGCAAAAAAGCAGGGAGTCTGACGGTCTTTCAGCGAACTCCAATTTATTGTTTGCCGAAGCCAGACATCCCCATACCGACGTGGGCTGGAAGGCTTCTACATTTCCTGCCGGGGGCGCAATTGGCGACCCGGACCGCGAGCCAGGCGTTCGTAGAAATCACTTTCCCAATCGCCGCTCACTTTCATACGGTGATACCGTTCGCCGATGTCATGGAGAGCGCCGCAAAGCGGTACATGCGGCGTGAAGTCCATGACCCGACGACGAGAGAACAACTCATTCCGCGCTACTCGTTGGGCTGTAAACGACCCAGCTTCCACAATTCCTATCTCGCAACGTACAACCGGTCCAACGTTTCGCTCGAGACGAGCGGCATAACCCATATCGACCATGCATCCGTCCATTCTCGAGACGGCAAAGCTCATCCCATTGACGTCTTGATCCTGGCCACCGGCTTCAAAGTGATGGAGTCGGGCAACATGCCAACGTACGTGTTGAAGGGACGCGGCGGGCTGGAGCAGGCTACATGGTGGGACGAGCATCGACTGCAGGCCTTCGAAGGGGTCAGTGTCCCCGGATTCCCGAATCATTTCAACATCTTCGGTCCCTACGGCTACAACGGTTCCTCGTACTTCACGCTGATCGAGGCGCAGAGTCGGCACATCGTCCGCTGTCTTCGTCGTGCGCGGGCACTGGGTGCGAACCTCGTCGAGGTTAAGAAGGAGGCGAATGACCGTTACTTCGCCGAAGTGCTGAGTCGTCGTCACAGGCAGGTTTTCTGGCAGCCGAGCTGTTCCGGTGCCAATAGTTACTACTTCGACAAGCACGGCGACGTTCCACTGCGTCCCTCAACGACTTTTGAGACGTATTGGCGAAGCCGCACCTTTCGCCTCTCGGATTACCAATTCGAGAATCGGGCCGAGGTGGTGGGTGCCCGATGACCAGGATGGATGCCCCCGACTGGCAGCCCAGTCTTGCCAGTCATCTCGTCGCGATGTCCTCGCGAACCACGCTGCGGCCACTGGCGCAGCTGATGCCATCAAACGCCTACGGACTTGCGGTGATGGATCGCGTGCTTCGAACAGCGCTCGTAGCCTCACGGCCTCGGCGCGGCGTCACAGTGCGCAAGGTTGACACTGTATTCGCCGGAGGCCCGGTTCGTGGGGACTGGATCACCACGCCTGCCATTAATCCGCATGCCAACCCTTTGCTGTACATCCACGGCGGCGCCTATTCTATGTGCTCGCCGGAGACGCACCGCGGTCTTCTCGGTGAACTCGCCTCGGCGAGCGGGCGCCCCATCTTCGCAGTGAAGTATCGTCTTGCCCCGCGGTATCCCTATCCCGCAGCCGCGGACGATGCGCTGAATGCGTATCGCTGGCTTACCAGCGGAGGGTCCCCGGGTTCTTGTCAGCGCACCGTCGCGGTTGCCGGCGATTCAGCGGGCGGTCAGCTCACGATGGCCACGGCCTTGGGCGCACGTGCAGTTGGATTGCCGCTCCCTGATGCGATGCTGCTGATGTCTCCCGTCCTGGATCTCAGGTGCGAACTTGCCAGAGCGCGTGAAATTCGCCGCCGGGATCCTTTTGCCTCCGCTCAATCAGCGGCGCGCGCTCTTGACCTCTACGTAGGTGGCGCAGATCGCGGAGATCCGCGCCTCAGCGTGCTTGACGCGGACCTCACCTCGATGCCGCCGATCCTCATTCAGGTGGGCGGGAGAGAAATGTTGATCGATGACTCGCGCCGTCTCGCCGAGCGACTTCAATCAGCTGGATCCCACGTCGAGATCCAGGTATACCGGGGACAGATCCATGTATTCCAGGCTATGTTCCGGATTCTTCCCGAAGCCCGAGACGCGATTCATCGAGCGGGACGCTTCCTTGAAGCCTCGGAAGTCAGGTGAAAGTGTCCGAACAGGCAATGCTCCTACACCTACACCACCTCGACCGCCGCAGCGTGAAGTCAGTCGTCTCTGCCTCATGAGCAGCAACTTCGCGACGGCCTGTCGCGCATACGATCCGTCGATCGTGATCATCGGGGCCGGCTTCGCCGGGGTTGCGATGGCCCACCGGCTGAAGAAGGACGGGTTCACGAACTTCACGATCCTGGAAAAGGCTGCAGACATCGGGGGTGTTTGGCGTGACAACACCTATCCGGGAGCGGCCTGCGACGTGCCGTCAGCGTTGTACTCACTCTCGTACAAGCCCAATCCTCGTTGGTCACGGCGATATGCCGAGCAACCCGAGATACTCAAGTACCTCCAACAACTCGTGGAGAGTGGCGGACTGGCCGCGCATCTGCGTACCCAGACCGAAGTTGTCGCAATGACCTTCGATGACCAGCTAGGGCGTTGGACCCTGGTTACGAACTCGAACGAGACAATAACCTGCGATGTCGTCGTCTCGGCCGTGGGTCAGCTCTCCTTGCCACACGTACCCGTTATTGCCGACGCAGACACCTTCCAGGGGCCGCGCTTTCATTCGGCGCGTTGGGACCGATCGGTTTCGCTTCGCGGCAAGCAAGTAGCCGTCATCGGCACAGGAGCTAGTGCCATCCAATTCGTGCCACACATCGTCCAGGAGGCGGAGCATGTCACGCTATATCAGCGCACGGCTCCGTGGATCTTGCCGAAGTGGGACAGCAGGTATGGAGTCCTTCACGACAGGGTGAGCGAGTTATTGCCGATGGCGCTGCGCCTCGAGCGTTTCGCGGTATGGCTAATTTTCGAGTTGCTCGCTGTGACGCTAGTCGACGCGAAGCCCCTCTCACGCGTCCTCGGTGCGATCGCGCGCCGCCACCTACATCGGCAGGTTGCTAGCCCATCTTTGCGCGAGCAATTGATGCCTTCGGACGCGCCAGGGTGCAAGCGAGTGCTGTTCTCGAATGATTACTATCCAGCAATCGCGAGTGATCGCGTGTCGTTGGTGCCGAAGGCTATCGCAGAGCTCTGCGACAACGGTGTCAAGACCGTGGATGGAGAGTTTCGTCCTGCAGATGTCGTGATCTACGGAACCGGGTTTCGCGCCACCGATTTTCTCGCCCCGATGTCCGTGCGCGGCTCTCGCGGAGTCTCCTTGGCCGAGGTGTGGAAGACCCAGGCGTACGCATATCTGGGCATCACTGTCCCCATGTTCCCGAACCTGTTCCTGCTTTATGGTCCCAACACGAATGTGGGCTCGGGGTCGATCCTCTACATGATCGAGTCACAAGTCCGTCACATCGCAACGCTCATCAAAGCCGTGGCCGCTCATCCGGGTCATGCGATCGATGTCAGGACGGAGAGCGCGCAACGCTACAACACGCGCTTGAGAAGGCGACTACGGAGGTCGGTGTGGGCGCTGTGTGCGAGCTGGTATCGAACCTCGAGCGGGGAAATCCCGACGAACTGGCCGGGGCCTACCTTGGTTTATCGACTCCTTACCCGGAAGCCGCACAGCGGCGATTACGTCTTGAGAAACGTCGGGCGTCTAAAGGTCGGAGACCCTGCAGAACCGAGCCTGGCCGACTAAGGGCACGAGACGCGCACTTAACCGCTAGGCCAATAATGTCTAGATATTGACATCAATGGCATCTTTGTAAAGACTGGTGGACGCCGTCGAAGCGGCCCAGCGTCCAGGAGGAACCATGACGAATCACCTTCTCGCACCTGCGCACCACGTGAAGGAGCGGTTGTCCTCTGTGATCATGGTCCCCGCGCCTCACGCCGTCGACGACAGATGGCGTCGATGGAGCCGGGACTGGCCGGTTCGTGAACTGGCACCGGCACCCGCGGGCAGTGGATTGAAAGCCGTCCGGGGGGATGCCGGACTGCCCTTCGTGGGTCACACGCTCGACTACATCCGATTCGGCTCGGATTTCAGTCGAGAGCGCTACGACCGTCTGGGTTCGGTGTCGTGGATGGGCGCGTTCGGCACCAAGATGGTGGTCATCGCCGGCCCTGACGCCACTCGAGAGGCGTTCACGAGCGAAGCGAAGGCATTCTCTCAGGATGGCTGGTCCTTCCTGATCGACGCCTTCTTCCATCGCGGTTTGATGCTCATGAGCTTCGACGAGCACTTGATGCACCGGCGCATCATGCAGGAGGCGTTTACGCGTCCGCGCCTGACCGGATACGTCGAACAGGTAACGCCATGCGTTCGCTCGGCAGTGCCTGCGTGGCCGGTGGGCCCGTCGGTTCGAATCTACCCACTGTTGAAGGAACTCACCCTCGACATCGCTACCGACGTCTTCATGGGCGGCCGCGGCAAGGACGAGAGCGATGCTGTCAACAAGGCGTTCGTCGCTACGGTCCGGGCGGCGAGTTCCCTTGTGCGTGCTCCGCTTCCGGGAACCAGATTCCGCGCTGGTGTGCAAGGGCGGCGCGTTTTGGAGGACTACTTCTTCCGGCATCTGCCGGCCGCGCGAGCCGGTGAAACGGAGGATCTGTTCGCTGCTCTCTGTCAAGCCACGACCGAAGACGGGGAGCGGTTTTCCGACGAGGATGTGGTGAATCACATGATCTTCTTGATGATGGCGGCCCACGACACCTCGACGATCACCACCACAGCGGTCACCTATTTCCTTGCCAAGTATCCGCAGTGGCAGGAGGCTGCGGCTGCGGAAGCCGCGGCCATCGGTGACGGGTTGCCGGACATCGAGGCCCTGGAGAAGATGACGGTCATCGACCGCGTGATCAAGGAAGCGCTCAGACTGCTTGCACCTGTTCCGCTGGTGATGCGCAAGACGGTTCGAGATGTCGCCATCGATGGATATCACATCCCCTCGAACACGTTATGCGCTATAACGCCTGCCGTGAATCACTTCGATCGAACGATCTGGAATGATCCGGAGCGGTTCGATCCCTCACGTTTCGACGAGCCTCGGCGCGAAGACCAACACCACCGATTCGCCTGGGTTCCGTTCGGAGGTGGAGCGCACAAGTGCATCGGCATGCAATTCGGGACGCTCGAGGTCAAAGCAATCCTGCACAGGATGCTGCGTTCGTTCACTTGGAAGGTTCCGGAGAACTATCACGTCCGATGGGACAACACCTCGCTGCCCATTCCGGTGGACGGACTTCCGTTGGAGATGAAGCGCCGATGACCGTCGACCACAGCCCCTACCTCGAACCCACGGAGTTTCTTGACTGGCAACAAGATTCGGTACGTGACTTCGTGTCATCGGCGATCCGTGGTGCCTGCGGCGACTCCGAGAAGGCCATCGCCATCTTCACCGCGGTCCGTGACTCCATTTGGTACGACCCCTACACGGTGACCGACAACCCGCACGCGTATCGCGCCAGCACCGTCGCGACCGCAGAACGGGCCTACTGCGTCCCGAAGGCCGTGCTCTTGACTGCAGCGTGCCGAGCGGCGGGAATCCCGGCGCGGCTGGGGTTCGCCGACGTCCGAAACCACCTCCAGACCAAGGCATTGCGCGAGCGGATGGGTGGTAGCGACGTTTTCGTCTACCACGGCTACAGTCTCATGTTCCTCAACGGTGCGTGGGTAAAGGCCACCCCGGCGTTCAATCGCGAGCTGTGCGCACGCTTCGGTGTCTCGCCGATCGAATTCGACGGCCGTAGCGACGCGCTACTCCATGGTTTCACCGCTGACGGCACCCAGCACATGGAGTATCTGCGCGACCGGGGAGCCTACGACGATCTACCCCTAGCAGACATCCTGCAAGCACTGAGAACGCATTACGGCACATTCATCGATCAGCCGAACAGCCGTCCCGACCTCTTCGCCTGAAAGGGCACTACACGATGCAAAGCACAATGCAAAATGTTCCGCTCACGGTGTCGGCGATCGTCCAGCATGCGGCAGCCATACACGGTGACAGCGAGGTCGTCACTCCGACCGGAAATGGATATCGGAGAACGCCTTACCGCATTGTGCTGGCGCGAGTGGCTCGCCTTGCCAATGCGCTGCGCAGTCTTGGCGTCACGGCAGACCAACGCGTGGCCACCTTCCAGTGGAGCAACCAGGAACATCTGGAGGCCTACTGTGCGATTCCCTCCATGGGCGCGGTCCTGCACACGCTCAACATTCGTTTGGCCCCAGAGCAACTGGCGTACATCGCCAACCACGCGAGCGATCAGATCGTCCTAGTCGACGCTTCGGTTGCCCCGTTGTTGGCGCGCGCGCTCCCAGCGATGGCGTCGGTGCACACCGTCATCGTCACCGGAGAGGGCGACCTTGCCCCGCTACAGGGATGCGGGAAGACCGTTCTGCGTTACGAGGAAGTGCTTGCCGGCCAGGAAGAATCATTTGACTGGCCTCGGCTCGACGAGCTGTCCGCCGCGGCCATGTGTTATACGAGCGGCACCACCGGAGATCCCAAAGGCGTCGTCTACAGCCACCGTTCGACGTACCTTCACTCCCTGACCGCCTGCACAGCTAACGCTTTGTCAGTCAGCGAGGCCGACCGTGTGCTGGCCATCGTCCCAATGTTTCACGCCAATGCGTGGGGGCTTATCTACGCAGCGTTGATGTCCGGTGCGGATCTGGTGCTGCCTGACCGCTATCTCCAAGCCGAACCGTTGGTGTCGATCATCGAAGACACCAGGCCGACCGTGGCCGGTGCAGTGCCGACGATCTGGAACGATGTCGACCGATATCTGGATTCGCACCCTGAGCGGGACATTTCTTCGCTACGGCTGGTCGCGTGCGGGGGATCTGCTGTTCCGCTTTCCTTGATGCGGGCATTCGAAGAGAAGTACAACGTGCCCATTGTGCAGGCCTGGGGTATGACCGAAACCTCTCCGTTGGCGACCGTTGCACGTCCGGCTCACAGAGCCGACGCGACGCGACGATGGGAGATGCGCGCATCCCAGGGCCGGCCGATCTGCGGTGTCGAAATCCGGTTGCGGGATGACGACGGGAAAGATGTGCCGTGGGACGGGCAATCAGTCGGGGAAATCCAGGCGCGCGGTCCTTGGATCACCGGGTCCTATTTCGGAGACAACGATACGGAGAAGTTCGACGAAGGATGGCTGCGTACCGGTGATGTGGGCAAGATCGACGCCGAGGGCTATCTGACCCTGACCGACCGCTCGAAAGACGTCATCAAGTCAGGTGGCGAATGGATCTCCTCGGTGGAGCTGGAAAACACGCTGATCGGCCACCCTGCCGTGTACGAAGCGGCGGTAGTCGGCGTCGCGGACGATAAATGGCAGGAAAGGCCGTTGGCGCTTGTCGTCGTCCACCCCGGAACCGACGTTGACATTGACCAACTCCGATCGTTTCTTGCGGACAAAGTCGCCAAATGGTGGATTCCTGAGCGATGGAGCTTCGTGTCCGATATTCCGAGAACGAGCGTCGGAAAGTACGACAAAAAGGCCATCCGTGCCCGCCACTCTGCCGGCGAATACCTCATCGAAATCGAAACGTCATAACGTCGAATCCCAGGAATTCCAACAGTCGGAAGGTAATCATGTCCTCACCAATCTCTCCCTGGATGAATGCCGAATTACTCGAGCTTCGTGACCTCGCTGCGAAGTTCTTCTCGGCCGAATTGGCGCCGCATGCGAACCGCTTTGCAGACCAGCACCACGTCGACCGAGAACTGTGGAACCGAGCAGGCGAGCTTGGCCTGCTCTGCATGTCTATACCTGAGGAATACGGCGGAGGCGGTGGCACTTTCGCGCACGAAGCGGTCGTGCTCGAAGAGCAGGCCCGCATAGGTGACAGCTCATGGGGCGCGGGACTGCACAGCGGAATCGTCGCCCACTACATCCTGCAGTACGCGACTGAAGAGCTGCGCGCGCAGTGGCTTCCCAAGATGGCGTCCGGTGAAATGATCGGGGCGATCGCCATGACAGAACCGGGGACCGGGTCCGATCTGCAGAGCGTCAAGACGAAAGCCCTCCTGGACGGTGACGAGTACGTGATCACCGGCTCCAAGACTTTCATCACCAACGGCCAACAGGCCGACCTCATCATCGTTGTTGCCAAGACAGATCCGAGCCAGGGCGCTGCGGGCATCTCTTTGATCGTTGTCGAGGCTGACCGGGCGGGATTCCGGCGCGGCAAGGTTCTCGACAAAATCGGCCAGCGCGGCCAGGACACCTCCGAGTTGTTCTTCGATGAAGTGAGAGTTCCGCGCTCGCATCTACTGGGCCAGGCTGAGGGACAGGGCTTCATTCAGCTGATGACGCAGCTGCCACAAGAGCGACTCATCGTAGCGGTGGGGGCTGTCGCAGCGATGGAACTTGCCCTGGAGCAGACGCTCAAGTATACCCGTGAGCGGGAGGCGTTTGGTCGGCCTGTCTTTGGCTTTCAGAACACCAAGTTCACGCTGGCTGAAGCCGCGACCGAAACGCGCATCGCACGAGTGTTCCTCGACTACTGCATCGACCTGCACCTTGCGGGTCAACTCGACGTGCAGACCGTCGCCATGGCGAAGTGGTGGACCACTGAGCGAGCGATGAAGGTACTCGATGACTGTATGCAGCTTCACGGCGGATATGGCTACATGACCGAGTACCCCATCTCGAGATTATGGGTGGATCAGCGCGTGCAAAAAATCTATGCCGGCACGAACGAGGTGATGAAGGAAATCATCTCGCGTTCCCTATGACTCAGATGAGTTGCCGCCTGCACGTTAGTCACCTGGAGGAGGATTGATGGCATCGATGGTGGTGCCGTATCGCCACGACATGGGCGGCCATTGCGGATCGGGGGCTCTTCGGGATTTGACCGAATGGGCCGGGATCCGTTGGGGTGATGACACCCCGGACGAAGGTATCGTGTTTGCTCTCGGCGGGGCCCTCGACTTCTCGTATGTTCGCTCGGCGCACCTACGTCCACCGATCTACCTCGTTGGACGTAGCGCGGACCTCGAAGACGAATACTTGACCCGGTTGGGCGCGCGCTTCGAGCGCCGTTCGACAGACGACCCCGATCTTGGTTGGAAATGGGTGACCGAACAGATCGATTCCGGCAGGCCGGTCATGGTGTGGACTGACATCGCCGAATTGCCCTATCTGAGAACGCGTCTGAGTATGAGCCGGCACGATGTCGTGATCGTAGGGTACGACGACGACGAGGAACTCGCCTTCGTGGTCGATAACGATCGCGATACACCTCAAGCCGTGCCTTACGAGAATCTACGGAAGGCGCGGGCATCGACGGGATTTCCCGTCCCCACGCGGCACACCACCTACGTGGTCGAGTGGCCCGGAGCGGCACCAGATCTCGGCAATGCTGCCCGGTCGGCCTTCTGTAGGTCCGCGGACGCGATGCAGGGTTCGTGTGTGAGCGCGCCGATCACCGAGGACTCCGATTGTGAAATTCAGGTGCGTGGGCTACCAGGGGTATCGACTTTTGTGGAGGATCTCAGGCGGTGGCCGAAGATCTTTGACGACGACACCCTCGACGGAGCCTTGTTTGCGCTGAGCGCCTTCATCGAAAAAGCCGGAACCGGAGGCGGTCTGTTCCGAGATCTGCAAGCACGTGGATGTCGGCGCGTCGCTGAAGAGTTGAGTTTCGAACCTGCGTTTAGAGCAGCGGAGGCTGCAAAGACCGCATCTGAGTTGTGGACCGCGGTTGCGCACGCCGCTTATGACCGCGGTGCAGATCCGCACCGAAGAGCGAGCGGCGCCGCGTCCGTGGCTGCGCAATTGCCGACAGCCGAACGTCGACTCGCGGAGGCGCTGAGGGAGGCAGCAGATCTACTCCTATGAGTTCTGATTGCTTCGGAGCAAGCCGACTGGTTGCGACCCAGCAGATTTATTTGAGCGCTTTGAATTGTGTCATAAGAAGGGAGAATCACGATGGCTGTCTTCGCTGATGCGGAAGAGGTTTACCGCTACCTCGCCGGCATCTTTCGACGAGGTTTGGAGAACGAAGACCTTGCGAACAGACTTGCCGGGTCCGGGGTGGTGTTACGGATCCACTACACCGATCCGGATGCGGTAGTAACCGTGGATATGCCGGAGAAGGTCGTAGAGACCGGCGCGGACAGTGGCGTTACACCGAATGTCGAATTGTTCATGTCCGCGGATACCGGCAACAGGTTCTGGTTGGGGAAGGTGAACTTGACCATGGCGATGGCGAAAGGAACTGTACGAGCGAAAGGTCCTGTCACCAAACTGATCAAGCTCATACCGCAGGCAAAGAACCTCTTTCCGGAATACCGGGCAATCCTTGAGGCCGACAAGCGTCACGACCTGCTCAATGTGTGATGTCGTGCGGTACCGCGCCCGGGCCCGGGTGAGCGGCGCGGGCCTCTGGGCGATGTGCCCGGAGATCATCCAGGACAGTTCGCGCGACCACCGTGCGCGGTCGGGACAACTACTTCAGAAGCGTCATTAGATAGAAGGGACTTCAACATGAAGACACGTGCGGCTGTTTTGTGGGGCTTGGAGCAGAAGTGGGAGGTCGAAGAAGTCGATTTGGATCCGCCAGGTCCCGGGGAGGTCCTCGTGCGGCTGGCGGCCACCGGCTTGTGCCATTCCGACGAACATCTGGTGACCGGCGACCTCCCGATCCCATTGCCGGTAGTGGGGGGTCATGAGGGTGCTGGCACAGTCGTGGAGTGCGGCGAAGGGGTCGAGGATCTGTCCGAAGGTGATTCTGTCATCTTGACCTTCCTTCCCTCGTGTGGGCGCTGCTCGTACTGCGCGCGCGGCATGGGCAATCTCTGTGAGTTGGGAGCGGCGCTCATGATGGGACCGCAGATCGACGGCACCTATCGCTTTCACGCACGAGGCGAGGACGTCGGGCAGATGTGTTTGCTCGGAACGTTTTCCGAGTACACAGTGGTGCCGCAGGCATCCGTGGTCAAGATTGACGGCGGAATCCCTCTGGATCGGGCAGCCTTGATCGGGTGCGGCGTCACGACCGGCTACGGATCTGCGGTGCGGACTGGGGAGGTGCGCGCCGGGGACACCGTCGTGGTAGTGGGAGCAGGCGGAATCGGAATGAATGCGATTCAGGGTGCGCGAATCGCGGGTGCGCTAGCAATTGTGGCGGTCGATCCGGTGAACTTCAAGCGAGAGCAAGCGAGCGGGTTCGGCGCGACGCATACCGCCGCCTCGATGGATGAAGCTTGGTCGCTGGTCAGCGATATGACGCGGGGCAAGCTGGCCGATGTCTGCATCCTCACCACTGATGTAGCTGAGGGCTCTTATACCGCCGAAGCGCTGGCCTTGGTCGGAAAGCGCGGACGCGTCGTGGTTACGGCCATCGGGCATCCCGACGAGTCGTCGATCTCAGGGTCACTGCTGGAGATGACGCTTTACGAGAAGCAGATTCGTGGCGCTTTGTATGGCTCATCCAATGCGCCACACGATATTCCGCGGCTGGTCGAGCTTTACTCCGCCGGGCTGTTGAAGCTCGACGAGTTGGTCACCCGCGAATACTCCCTCGACCAAATCAATGAGGGCTACCAGGATATGCGTTCAGGAAGAAACATTCGAGGGCTCGTCCGGTTCTGAAGAGAACCATGCTCCACTGCTCGTGTTCATGTCCTTGCGCCGCTGCAGATTACACGCCGCCGGACCGCTTAGGCTGCCGCGCGTCGCGTCCTCGTTTCCCGTCCTGAGGACGGCAAGCATTAGACACCTTGTAATCAATCATCCATCAAATTCTCTCGGAGGCTGAGATGACGGACGCTGGCACGACCACGGCAAGCGAGGATGGGGCAGCTCGTTTCGTTGTCGCCCCGGAGGCGTGGACCACGCCGGAGCGACGAGCGCTGAGCCAAATGGCGCGGTCTTTCGTGGAACGTGAAATCGCGCCGAAGCTAGCGGAATGGGAGCACGTGGGTGAGATTCCACGCGACCTGCATCTCAATGCTGCCGAGGTGGGGCTTCTCGGAATCGGGTTCCCGGAAGAAGTCGGCGGCAGCGGCGGCAATGCGATTGACTCTGCACTGGTCACTGAGGCCATCCTGGCCGCAGGCGGGTCCACTGGCGTCTGCGCCGCCTTGTTCACCCATGGCATTGCCCTTCCCCACATTGCCGCCAATGGCTCCGACGCCCTGATTGAACGATATGTCCGTCCTACGCTCGCAGGAAAGATGATCGGCTCGCTGGGCGTTACCGAGCCTGGGGCAGGCTCAGATGTCGCGAATCTGCGCACACGCGCGGTGCGCGAGGGGGACACCTACGTGGTCAACGGAGCAAAGACGTTCATCACCAGCGGAGTTCGAGCGGACTTCGTTACTACGGCGGTACGCACCGGCGGACCGGGTTACGGTGGAGTTTCATTGCTTGTGATCGACAAGAATTCGCCTGGATTCGAAGTGTCCCGCCGGTTAGACAAGATGGGGTGGCGATGTAGCGACACCGCCGAGTTGTCTTTCGTCGACGTTCGCGTACCGGCTGACAACCTGGTGGGGGCAGAGAACAGTGGGTTTTTGCAGATCATGCAGCAATTTCAGGCTGAACGGCTCGGCATCGCCGTCCAGGCGTACGCGACGGCGGGTCGGGCTCTCGACCTTGCCAAGAGTTGGGCGCGGGAACGTGAAACGTTCGGTAGACCCTTGACGGGGCGCCAGATCATTCGCCATAAGCTTGCGGAGATGGCTCGACAGGTCGACGTGGCGTGCACCTACACCCGTGCGGTCATGCAGAGGTGGCTAGCGGGGGAGGATGTCGTTGCCGAGGTGTCGATGGCCAAGAACACCGCTGTGTATGCGTGCGACTACGTGGTCAATGAGGCGGTTCAGATCTTCGGTGGGATGGGCTACATGCGTGAGTCTGAGATCGAGAGACACTATCGAGATTGCCGAATTCTCGGAATAGGCGGCGGCACCAACGAAATCATGAACGAGGTCATCGCCAAACGTATCGGACTCTAGCTACTTGATTGAATCGCCCTGACTTTCCCGGAGGCTCGGGTTATTGGATTCCGGCCAGGGGTTGGTCGGTCCCATGTGCATCGTAGAACGCGGCTTCGAACTCGGTGGGTGGGATGTCATTAAGGTAGCTGTGTAAGCGGCTGGTGTTGTGCCAGTACACCCAGCTCAGGGTCGCGAGTTCGACGTCCTCGACGGTCTTCCACGGCCTGGTGCGGACTGGCCCGTAGATCAGCTCCGCCTTGTAGTAGCCGTTCACCGTCTCCAGGGCATTATCGTAGCTGTCTCCGATCGTGCCGATCGAGGGGACCGCTCCGATCTCGGCGAGCCGTTCGCCATAGCGGATAGAGGTGAATTGCGATCCGGCATCGGAGTGACATGTCAAGCCCGGCAACGTGTTTCCGCGTCACCAACGAGCCATCTCCAACGCATCCAGCACCATGGTGGTACGCATGTGCGACGCTACCCGCCAGCCCACGATCATCGGGTCTGCTGCACCAATAGGTGACATCTGAGTTGGCTTGCCCAAAGCGGGCGGGCTGGAAGGATGTCAGTGTGCCTAGGCCCTACCCCCGTGAATTTCGCGACGACGTCGTCCGCGTTGCCCGTAACCGCGACGACGGGGTGACGATCGAGCAGATCGCCACCGATTTCGGCGTGCACCCGATGACGTTGACCAAGTGGATGCGCCAAGCCGACGTCGACGAGGGCGCCAAGCCGGGTAAGAGCACCAATGACTCCGCTGATCTGCGCGAGCTACGACGCCGAAATCGGTTGTTGGAACAAGAGAATGAAGTCTTACGGCGGGCAGCGGCGTACTTGTCGCAGGCCAATCTGCCGGGAAAAGGGTCTACCCGCTCGTAAGTGAGCTCGCCGCCGACGGGATTCCCGTCGCGGTGACGCGCCGGGTACTCAAGCTCGCCCGCCAGCCCTACTACCGCTGGCGGGCAAATCCCATCACCGATGCCGAACTCGTCGAGGCATACCGCGCCAACGCCCTGTTCGACGCGCACGGCGAGGACCCCGAGTTCGGCTACCGCTACCTCGTCGAGGAGGCCCGTGAGGCCGGCGAGCCGATGGCCGAGCGCACCGCCTGGCGCATCTGCTCACAGCAGCAGTTGTGGAGCGTGTTCGGCAAGAAGCGCGGCAAGAACGGCAAACCAGGACCGCCGGTGCACGACGATCTGGTCCAGCGCGACTTCACCGCTGAAACGCCAAACATGTTGTGGCTCAGCGACATAACTGAGCATTACACCGGCGATGGCAAGCTCTACCTCTGCGCGATCAAGGATGCATTCTCCAACCGCATCGTGGGTTATTCGATCGACTCCCGAATGAAGTCACGCCTGGCGACCGCCGCGCTGCGCAACGCGGTCGGCCGCCGTGGGGTGGTCGCCGGCTGCGTGGTTCACACGGACAGAGGGTCGCAGTTTCGAAGTCGAAAGTTCGTCCAGGCCCTGCACCATCACGGCATGGTCGGCTCAATGGGACGTGTCGGCGCGGCCGGCGACAACGCGGCGATGGAGAGCTTCTTCAGCCTGCTGCAGAAGAACGTCCTCGACCGCCGCCGCTGGGCCACCCGAGAGGAGCTGCGGATCGCCATCGTCACTTGGATCGAACGCACCTACCACCGACGTCGCCGCCAAGGCGCCCTCGGCCGGTTGACCCCCGTCGAATACGAAGCCATCATGACCACGACGGCCAGTCAGGCCGCGTGACCGAAATTGTCACCTGATCGTGCAGCAGACCCACTTCCTGATAGAGCTTGGCACAGGCCTCTTTGGTAGGTGCACCGTCCTCGCGTGAGTCAGATGCATCGGGGTCGGGAGGCATATTAGACACGGCACGACCTTAGGACGGCGGTCTCACATGTCACGCCGACGCGCCGTTTGCTGTGGTGGGTCTGCTCCCGCAGCGCGGGGACAATATGGAGACCTTTCGGTCACATCGGTCACATCTGTCACAGGCAGCAAACACTCCGAAACGACAACAACCCTGCCTGAGCAGTGCGTTTGCATGGTGCGCCGTCAGGGTTTCGAACCCCAGACCCGCTGATTAAGAGTCAGCGGCTGTCAGCGATGCCTGGGCTACCGGCGTCGCCGCGAAAACGTCAGAGTAGCCCTATCTGCTCAGGTTCCTCGACGCTAGACCCGTTAAACTCCACCAGCGTATGACGGAACAATGGACGGTGTTTACGCCACTGGTTGGTCGAAGTCAAACAACCAGAACGCTATTTATCGACAATAGGTTGTTTGACAAGTAGTCACTGAGTAGAGTAGTAGACGTGCTCTCTGCTTCGATTCCTGCCCGCTTGGTCGACGCAGGCGTGCGGATGGTGACTGGTGATGCACACAGCATCACATACCGAATCGATGGCCGCGCCGTAGTAGCGGACCTGGTTCTGGCAGAACGTGTGCCATCTCCGGCCGCAGTCCTTAGTCGTGTGCGCCGCCATCCAGGCCGCCGCGTATTCGTGGTGTGCGAGACCATCTCAGATGAGGCACGTTCAGCGCTCCTGGCTCAGGCTGACGTGGATCTCAGCGTCGGCAGCACCGGCGAACTGGTGCTCTCCGGGCGAACCTACCGAACGCCAACACCAGGACGGCCGCCCCGCGCCGCCAGCGAGCGCAGCTGGCGGCGGCGGGCGGCTGAACGGGTCTGTGTGCTTACGCGCGGTCACCTCCGCCAACGCGACATTGCCGCGGCCATCGGAGTTAGCCAGCAGGCGGTGTCCAAAATGACCGAGAAGGATCCGCTGCCGGACACGCCGATGACCGAGGCTGCGCGCCGGGAGCTCCTGGTGAAACTGGCATTGGTACCTGCGGACAGCGGACTTGTCGAAACGTACTGGTATGGAATGGATCCGGTAGTGGAGCAGGTGCGCAGTGCGACCCGACTCGGCGCCGAGCTCACCGTGCCGATCCTTGCTGGCGGCGAGGTCGCCGCCGACGTCCTGCGACCGTGGCGGGTACCAACCAGAGGTCTGGTCTATGCCAAAGAACTGGTCGACCTCTCCGAGTTCGGTTTGGTGGAGGCCACCGCCGAGGAAGCGACCTTGACTGTGCGGGTTCCCGCCGACCCGACCGTCTGGACGACCGCGGCCTGGTGGCGGCGGGTTCGTGATACGCAGCGTTCCGACATCATCACTGTGGATCCAGTGATTGCGCTTCAGGACCTCAGCGGCGGTGCCGATCTTGGCGACGGTGCACCGCAGCATCTCAGCGACTGGATCGTGCACCGGTGACCGGAACAGCATCGGTGCAAATCGCCTGCACTGCGGTGGCCGACGACAACGGAATGCGTGCACTGCGCGACGTGGCCGCAGTCACTGCCGACATCGAGTACCGCGTCATCGGCGGTCACATGGTGCGACTGCTGCGGCACGTCTACAACGTGTCGGGCATACCGCGACTGACCTCCGACGCAGACACCGGGATCGACGTCAACGTGGCGTCCACCGGGAACCTCCACGATCGACTCACCGCACTGGGGTACACCGCTGAATGCGGCAACCGCTACGAGCGGGGTGAGCAAGCGGTCGACCTCTTAGTTCCCACCGCAGCCAAACCAGGCAAGCGGATCATCGGCGAACGAGCCTTCGACGGAGCGCCAGGGCTGCGGTTGGCGCTCGCCCTACCGCCGATCGAAGTCGCCGTCACAGCCCGACTCACCGACGGCGACACGGTTGAGTTCGAAGTTCCGGTTCCCGACGTCGAGGCAGCATTCGTGTTGAAGATGCTGGCACGTACCGTTCGCGACTCCGAACGTGACCTCCAGGATATCGAGACACTACTGGAGATCGTCGCGTCACAACCCGATTACCACGCTTCGCCGTGGCGCCTGGGCGACCCCAAGATCACAAAGGCCGGCGAGCGCGGCGACGCTGCGCGTGTGGCAGCGCAGATGATCTCCAGTCCGCCGACGAGGGTGCCGGCCAGAGTGCGGGCGCTGCTCCGGCGCCATGTCGCCATCGTGTCGCGATGACGCACCAGCAGACAGTCGTTCGTTTCCGTGCGGCTACGCCGAGCGAAACGGTTTCGGTCTCGACGGAGCCGACAAATGCTGAGCCGGAGCATTGACATGGCTGCTGGCTGCGCGGGTCCCCACGCCGGTGGCAATAACGGCTAGGTCGTTGTCGGCGGAGCGGCGTAGTCTAGTTACATGGATGTAGTTCCCGCGACGCCTGCCAACCTTGGTAATGGTACGTCCTCGCCGGGACCTGGCGAATTCGCCGCGCAGGTCTATCCAGCAGCCGAGCGCGAGGCGGCTGGCCCGCGCCCCGAGCGCTTCCAGGTCCTCGCTCTCGATGGAGGGGGCGCCAAGGCGTTGTTCACTGCGCATGTGCTTGCACGTCTGGAGCAGGATCTGGGCGTTAGGATCACCGATTCCTTCGACCTCATTGCTGGCACGTCGGCGGGCGGCATCGTCGCACTGGGTCTCGGTGCGGGCCTCACGCCGAAGGAGATTGTCTCCCACTACGAAGAACTGGTCGAGAAAGTCTTTCCGGCGTCGAGGCGGCGAGGATGGCGCCGACCACGGCAGCTGAGATCGCCCATCTATGACGCAGAGGCGCTGCGGCAAGCGTTGACCGGCGTCCTCGGAGCCCGACTCCTTGGCGACAGCACGAAGCGACTCGTCATTCCCGCGTGGGATGTACAACGCGGGGCCGTGCACATCTTCAAGACTCCGCACCACACACGGCTGACCCGCGACTGGCGCATACCGATGGTGGACGTTGCACTGGCGACCTCGGCGGCGCCGCTGTACTTCCCCGCGGCGTACGTCGACGGACACAGGCTCATTGACGGCGGAGTATGGGCCAACAACCCGGCTGTCGTCGCGATCGCCGAGGCCGTCAGCATGCTCGGTGTTCCTCTCGACGCGATTACCGTCCTCAACGTCGGCACCATTGATCAGCTGACCGATCACCCCAAGCGCTTGGACCGCGGCGGACTCTTACACTGGGCAAGACCGATTGCCCCGCTGATCCTTAACGCCAGCAGCCGTGGCGGACAGGGCCTCGCCGAACACTTGATCGGCAAATCCAACTACACGCGCTTCGACGCTCTAGTGCCCGGCGGCCTCTACGCACTGGACTCGGCGGGCCCAAAGGACGTGGCCGGCCTCGCTGCCTCAGTCAGCCGAGAACTCAGCCCTAGCTACACCGCGAAATTCGCTGACCACCAGGCGCCCGCATACACACCGGTGAACGGACGCCGACACCGCGACGATCCGGGCAGCATTTCACACACGGAGGCCCCCAATGCAACTCGCTGACCACTTCAACGTCTTGCTGAAAGACACGGTCAATCTCAGCCAGTTCAAACTGGACCTACTCAACCAGCGCGTCGAAGCCATCTATAAGGCACTCAAAGCCGACGTCGAAATCGGTGCGCTGATCACCGGCAAGACGCCGCAAGGCTCCTGGGCACACCGCACGATCATCAACCCCGTCGGTGACAACGAGTTCGACGCCGACTTCATGCTCGACATGAGCCAGAACCCGGACTGGGCCGACAACCCCAAGACCTACATCGATGAGGTCTACGCAGCCCTGCATCGGCACAGCACCTACGGCACCATGCCGCACTCACGTAAGTGCCGCTGCGCGCGGCTCGTCTACGCCAACTCCATGCACGTCGACATCGTCCCTCACCTCAACCTGGCCGACGGTCGAGAGGTCATCGTCAACCGCGACGACAACGAGTGGGAGCTGACCAACCCGCAGGGTTTCACCGATTGGATGAAGAAACAGGACTCTATCGCCAGCGGGAACTTACGCAAAGTGATCAGACTCATGAAATACCTTCGTGATCACAAGAATTCGTTCACCGGCACACGTTCAGTCCTGCTGACCACCATGCTGGGGGAGCAGGTAACAGACTTGCGCAAGCTCCTGGACCCGAGTTACTACAGCAACGTCCCCACAACTCTTCTTCATGTCGTGCAAGACCTCGACACCTGGTTGCAAGCGAACCCGATCAAGCCCTCCATCGCCGACCCGTCCGGTTCCGGCGTGACGTTCGACCACCGGTGGGGACCAGACCCCGAGAGCGCTCAGGCGACCTACAGCTACTTCCGTGACCGAATCCACGTGCATGCCGCCGACATCGAAGCGGCCTACGAGGAGAAAGACAAAGACCGCAGTGTCCAGCTGTGGCAGAACATCTTCGGCGACGGATTCAAGGCGCCGGCCACAACAACCGCTAGCGCGAAGTTTCCAGCAGCCACCTCTGCCGCGGACTCAACAGTGGGGCGCTCTGGTCGGGCAGGGTGACCAGACGCCACCAGCCCACGCTGACGGGCTGGCAGAAGCATCTCCTCGCCGAACTCAAAGCGCTAGCGCAACAACGTCCCAACGAAATCCAGGTCCGAGGAAGACCCACGCTCGACGCTAGCGGCGAGGCGTCGCTCCGCATCTCGCTACGCACGGCCGCCATCCCGCATCATCCGGGTGGCCTGCAACTTCAAGAGACCGAGGAGTTCATCCTTCAGCTTCGCCCCTCTTCGTACTCGCTACCGGCTATCGACGTTGATCACACTCGGTTTCTCGGCTACCCCCATGTGCTCGCGGGTCAACGACTATGCATCTATTTGGATCCTTCACGGGAATGGCAGCCGACGCTTGGTGTGGCCGGCCTACTCACCCGCCTTTGGGACTGGCTCGTCGACGCGGCCGCCGGAAACTTCCACGCCGCCACCGCCATGTACCACGCTGTTGGCGGAGTGCCGCATCAGGCACATGACACACCGACGATCGTTACCCGAGAACCCGGACCGGCGAAGCGCCACCAAACGGCTCACCTGATCGCCCGGTCAACGCACCGATACGACCTGACGTACTCGCCTGGAGCTGCCGGGCATCGCGTACCGGTAATTACCCTGGCCACCGCGCTGCCGTTCGGTGCCGCATCCACATTCGCGCTACTGCTTGCTCTCCTGGACGACCCCTACCTTGACCGCCTCGAAGGACGGGCTCCCCGGATCGCACCGCAATCGCCGGCGTTCCTCACCGCCCTCCTGGCGAGTGCGTTACGAAATCACCACGACGCCGAGCAATACTTCGTCCTCGCCGTGCCGCACCCCGCTGGAGGCCCACCCCACCTCTTGGGCGGACGGCTCCCCACCCCAACGGCGAATGCGCTCCGCGAGGTCGCGCAGCAACGGGGTGTGGGGATTGTTCTCGACCCCGCGAAGATCAACACTGAAATCCCGATTGAGTGGTGCAGGATGTCCGACGAACGACCCGAAGTGACAACCCGTCGCGACGACGGCCGCCCCGTGAACGGATTTCAAGGAAAGACTGTCCACATCTGGGGCTGCGGCGGGCTCGGATCATGGATCGCCGAATTCATCGCTCGCGCAGGAGCATCGGAGATCACCGTGTGCGACCCTGGCATCGTCACCGGCGGCTTGCTCGTCCGACAAAACTACGTCGAAGACGACATTGGCCGTTCCAAAGCCGAGGCACTCGCTGGACGGCTCCGCGCGATCCGTGATGACCTGACGGTCACCGTCGCAGAAGGGCACCTCCCAGAAGACCACACGTCATGCCTGGCAGCGGATCTCATCATCGACGCCACAGTGAACAACGGCATCACGAGCTGTCTCGATGCGTTGGCAACTGCGCCGACGCGAAAGGCATTGATCGCTCAGGTCGCCACAGACGCTCGCTCTGGCACGCTCGGCCTAGCCGTGCTGTGCGCCGCAAGCGCAACAGCGACAGTTTCCAGCATCGATCAAGACGCTGGCCGAACAATCCAGGGCGACAGCGGACTTGAGCTCTACCACACGCTGTGGCAAGAACCCAGCGATGACGAACTTATACCAACCAGGGGCTGCTCGGTCCCCACATTCCACGGCTCGGCAGCCGACCTCGTAGCGGTCGCAGCCACACTCGTCAACCTGATCGGAAGCCACCTCCAACAACCGGACTCCGCGGTTTCGGGCACACACCTCATCGCTCTGCCGCACGCGGCCAGCGGCCCCCGACACCACTTCCTCCCCGGTGTAACGCACCCCATGGATCACACAGCAGGGACAGAATGAGGGCAACGGAACGTCAACGCAATGCCCCATCAGAGGGCGTCATTGTCGAGCGTCTTCGCACCGAGGCAACCAACTGGATCAACGCCGTGGCGCTCCAATCAGGACGCATCGACCGACGCTTCAACAAGCGGCACGCCGACCACGTGGAACTCCAAACTCTTGAACGTGACCTGCACTTCTTCCTGTTAGCGGCGGTACGCCTTCGCCGCTGTATCGAGCAGGTGTCTCGATACCAGTAAAGAAAGTTCTCACATCGCAGGTCAGCGACGGTCAGGCTATTGGTCCGGCCTGCCGCTCGCGGCGTCTCGATGCGGCGAGCAGCGAGGGCAGCTGCGCCTCGTCGTGATGCCAGCGCTGTGGCCTGCGACTTAGTTCCGGCGCCGGTCGTGGGTGCATGTATGCGTGGCGGCGGACGGAGGGCGGAGCGCAGGGAGCGGCGCGGACGGGAGCGCCAGCGGACGGGAGCAGAGCGAGCGTAGCGAAGCCTGCTGGTGGCCGCCGGTTCCTGCGGGTCGCGGGTGTCCAGGATCTGCGCCATCAGCCGCGACGGGGCTGCGGCATGGTGCTGGGGCTCGTAGGCTGGCGGTTGTGAGCGTAGTTTTGGCGCAGCGTGCACGGCGCGAGGCCGAGGCGCGGCTGGCTGAGCAGCCGCGGCGGTTGGCGCATGTCCGGGGGGTCGCGACGACTGCCGAGCGGTTGAGCCGGCGTTTCGATGCTCAAACGGCGGACTGTCTGGTCGCGGCGGGGTGGTTGCACGATATCGGTTACGCACCGTCGGTGCGCCGGACCGGTTTTCATCCCCTTGATGGAGCGGAGTTCGTGCGATCGGCGGGTTTCGGGGAGCTGGTCGCTTCCTTGGTGGCCTTTCATACCGGAGCGCACGCGGAGGCTGCCGAGCGGGGCTTGTCGGGTTTGTCCGCGTTCAGCGATCCGCCCAGCAATGTCCTTGATGCGTTGACTTTTTGCGATCTGACGACTGGACCTGACGGGGCGCCGATATCACCGCGAGATCGACTACGCGACGTGTTGGCGCGTTATGGATCCGAGGACCCGGTGCACCGGGCGGTCGACGCGGGCCGCGACGAATTGTTGGCGGCGGTCCGGCGAGTACGCGACTGGCTGTAGCCCAGCGGTCAGCCGAGGTAGGGGCTGTCGCGGCGTTGCAGGTAGTGCTCGACGCGCAGTCGCATCGACGGATGCATATCCAGGCCAGCGATGTCGTCGGGGGCAGTCCAGGCGATGTCGGTGCTTTCGTGGTCGATGGCGAGGGTCCCGCCGAGCACCGTGGTGGCGAACAGTAGCGAGAATTGTTGGCGCACTTCGCCATCGGTGAACGCGACCACGTGGTGGGGGTTGGTGTAGACACCGACCAGACCCGTGACTTCGACGTCGAGCCCGGTTTCTTCTTTGACTTCCCGCACGGCGGTGTCGGCGATGGTTTCGCCGATGTCGTGTCCGCCGCCGGGTAACGCCCACAGGGTGTTGTCGCGGCGTTTGATCAGCAGAATACGACCTTGTTCGTCGGTGACGATGGCCGAGGCGGACGGAACGACACTGTTGGGCGCCGGGGCGTTGGGGTCATTGTAGTAGTCGGTGCGCATCGGGGGTCAGCCTTTCGCGGTCAGCGGTCTGGCGCGGTTCCAGACCTGGGTGAAAGCGTCTTCGAGGGTGGTCCAGAGCCTTGGCTCATGGTGACGTGACAGAACCAGCACAGGGTTGTTGCGCCCGGGTGAGCCGTAGATGTGGAAGTTGACAATCATGGCGTCATCGACCCGAAAGATCGACGTGTAGAGCGCGGTGTCGTGGGTGCGAATGTCCAGCCCCGGGGTACAGGCGTGAGGGGCGAGCAACTCCACCGACGTGCGGCAGCGGGCGATGACAGCCTCGCCGATCCCTTCCTCCTCACCGCGCAAGATCGTGGTCGCAGTGTCGGGATCCCCGACGAGAAACCGCACCGACACACCGCGGGCGGCGGCGGCGAGCAGGGTGTCGAGGAATCCGTCGAGGGTGTCGAACAGGAACGTGGCCGCGAGCACGAGGATGTCGATGCCGGTGGTGGCGTCGGCGAAATGCTGCTGCCACGTCGTGATCGGCAGCTGAGTACGGCTGGCATACAGGGTCGCGGTGAATGGCCCACCCGCAGACGCTGTTGTCACTGCACGGGCGGTAGCGGCCGGGTACTGCTTGGGCCACAGGTCATGCGGAGTGCAGTCGAGCACCTCGCTGGCGCTGCGGGCGTTGTGTTCGCGAATTCTGTAGTCGCTATCGGCCAGCCAGCGTCGCACCGACTTGATATCGACACCCACCGCGGTGGCGAACCGCTGCGAGGACAGACCTTTGGCCTGTAGCCGCTGCGCGAGGCGATCGTTGGGAGTGATGGCGGCCTCGGTGCCGTCCTGCTCGTCCATCGTGTCAGCGCACATCTTCCCGTGTCGTCCGTATCCATCCTTCAGCGCGTGGTGTCTAGTTTGCCATGCGATTGCCGCCACCCTGCGGCGATAGTGTCGGTGTGATGTCCGTGGGTATGTCCGGCCGTGTCCGAAATGCCCGTGGATGTGTCGGAAATGTCGGCACATGTCTCTCGCAACGTCCGTGATGTCCACGTGAACTGAATCCAGCGCCGGACCGGCGTCAACATCTCACGAAAGGACTAGTAGGACAATGCGTTTGAGAATCGATACGTCTGGAACTCGTTTTATCGTCACCCGCGCTCCGGAGCCACGGCTGAACTTCGAAACCGGCGCCCCGAAAGTCGACACCGCCACCGGGATGCCGATGTACGCCACCCAGGTCCTCGCGCTGGATGACTCCGGCGGCGAAGTACTCAATGTCACCGTGGCAGGAGACCCCAAAGTTACAGTCACGCAGTCTGTTTCGGTGGTTGGTCTGGTGGCCATCCCGTGGGCCCAAGGTGATCGCAGCGGGGTGGCGTTCCGCGCTGATGCCCTCACCCCCGCCACCGCCAGTGGTGCTGCGCCGAGTGAGCAGACACGCCCGCAGAAGTAACCCCAAGCGGGTGTGGGGTGCGGTGAACCGATCACCGCACCCCGCCACCCCGGGCATTGCTGTTGACCACACGCTCACGGAGGGCATCTCTCATGACATCGAACAATAAGAACACCACCAACAGTGGATCAGGCGATGACGACTGGTTCGGAGAACTGGTCATGTCGCTGTTCACCGCAGCCGGGTATGTGCTCTGGTGGGCGGTGCTGTTCCCGGCGATCAGCGTGCCCATCATCGCCAGCCTCGTGCTTGCCATCAGCCACGGCCCACGCGTGGGCCTGATCTGCGCGATCGTGTGCAGTGCCGGGTATGCGGGCTGGGCCTGGCTCCAACCGGGGTCATTTCGCGCCTGGGTGACCGAACCGGTACGGCGGCGCTGGCTCACGTGGTCGCGCTACACCCGCACCTGGGAATCGACCTGCACCTTGCACGGCCTGACGGCCACACTCGGCGGACGCACCCTCACTCCCACCCTGCGCACGGTGACAATCGGTAAAACCACCGATGTGCTGGCGGTGCGCATCGTCACCGGCCAGTCCGTGGCAGATTGGCATAAACAGTCCGACGCGCTGGCCGCCGCGTGGCGCGCCGACCGCATCAGCATCACCGCCACCTCGCCTGGCGAACTGCGCATCACTTTAATGCGGGCAGACGTGCTCGCTGAACCGATCGTCCTGCCCATGCCCGCCCCGGCAACCCCGGTGGACCTGGCGCTGGTGCGGGTCGGGATCACCGAAACGCGGCATTGGTGGCAAGTGCCGCTGCTCGGTCACCATGTGCTGATCGCCGGGGCAACCGGCGCAGGCAAAGGCTCAGTGCTGTGGTCGTTGATCGCCGGCATCGCCCCCGCGGTGAAGACCGGACTGGTGCGGTTATGTGTCATCGACCCCAAAGGTGGCATGGAACTCGGTGCCGGAGCACCCCTGTTCACCGTGTTCACCCACGACGCCACCGACACCACCCTGGAGCTGCTACGCCAGCTCGTCACGGTGATGCACGCCCGGGCGAATCGTCTGCGCGGCCACACCCGACTACACACTCCCACGACGTCGGAGCCGTTGTTCGTGGTAGTGATCGATGAAATCGCAGCACTGAGTGCGTATGTGACCGACCGCAAGGTCCGCACCGAAATCGAACAACTCCTGGGCCTCCTGCTCTCGCAAGGCCGCGCAGTCGGCATCAGCGTCGTCGCCGCGGTGCAAGACCCCGCCAAAGACACCCTGCCGTTAAGGCAGCTGTTCACGGTGCGGATCGGGTTGCGCCTGACTGAAGCCACCCAAACCACTATGGTCCTGGGACAGGGAGCACGCGATGCCGGCGCCGAATGTGACCGCATCCCCGACGCGACACCGGGTGTTGGCTACATGATGGTTGACGGCACCGCCTACGCCCAGCGGGTGCGGGCCTTCCACGTCACCGACCACGACATCACCGCGCTGGCCACTCGGTTCCGCCGACCCCCGAGCCGACCGAACAAGACCCACCAGCCACACAACACCGATACCGGGCACACCGTGGGTGAGGGCAGCGGTGAATAGCTCCATGACATCGGCGCAGCTTGCCCTGCCGGGTGTTCCGGATACAGTTGATACCACCCGAGTGGTCGAGCAGATGGTGCGCCGGGCCGCGTCGATGGGATACCAATCCTGGTGGCGACGAGCAGAATCCGTCGGATTCTGCGCTCACCCCATCCAGCTGATCGGTACCGATGAGTACGGGCGTCAGCGGGTGGTGTGGACGCGGTGCAACAACCGTCGCGCCCACATTTGCCCGTCGTGTTCAGATCTCTACGCCCGCGACACCTGGCAACTCGTGCACGCCGGCGCTGCGGGAGGCCACCACGGCATGCCCACCGCGGTGGGCGATCATCCGCAAGTTTTCCTCACCCTGACTGCCCCCAGCTTCGGGGCCGTCCACACCGCCACGACGTCGGGGGACAAGAAAGCGCAGGTATGCCGAGACCAGCACCGGATCGGCGGCTACCGCCGCTGCCCGCATGGAAAACAATTGTGGTGCAGCATGTCCCATGATCATGGCGACGAGCGGGTCGGTCAGCCGCTCTGTCCGGAGTGCTACGACTATGCCGGGCATGTCCTGTTCGCCTGGCATCTTCCCGAACTGTGGCGACGCTTCACCATCACCATGCGGCGCACCCTCCGCAAAGAACTGAAAGCCACCGGTGTGGATCCGGATGCGGTGCGGGTGAGCTTCATCAAAATCGTCGAACTGCAAGCCCGCGCCATCCCACACATCCACGCCCTGATCCGCCTGGACCCCCAAGACGACCCCGATCAGACCGATTGGGAATCACCCATCGGTGCAGTCGAACTCGCCACCATCATCCAACACGCCGCCCGCACCGTCACGCTCACCATCGACGATCCGACCGCTGATACCGATGCGCGGACGATACGTTTCGGCACACAGATCGACACCCAACCCCTCGCCGCATCCGCAAAACCAGTGAAAAGTGCTCCACCAGAACCAGAACCAGAACCAGGGTCAGGCTCAGGACGGTCCATGTCTGGCCGGCTGGTGGCACGCTATCTCGCCAAGTATGTCACCAAATCCTTGGTAGACCTCGGAATCAGCGCGCGCCGCCTATCTACGGAAGCCATACCCGACCTGGACGTGTCAGAGCATGTGCGGACCATCCTGACCACCATCAGCGATCTCGCGGACAAAGGACTGTCCGGCATCGGGCGGTGGTTGCACACCCTCG
The DNA here is from genome assembly GCF_000069185.1 of Mycobacteroides abscessus ATCC 19977. NCBI lineage: Bacteria > Bacillati > Actinomycetota > Actinomycetes > Mycobacteriales > Mycobacteriaceae > Mycobacteroides > Mycobacteroides abscessus. Next base: position 2,100,790 of record NC_010397.1, read on the forward strand.
GATTCCGCGGCCACATCACCAGCAAATCCCGCCGTTATTCCACTACCATGACCGTGCTGCGCGAACAGCGCGCCATTTGGACGCGTGAAGAACGCTTGAAAAGCACTGCATACCAATACGATCCCAACTGTGACTTCGCCGGTCGCGATGATCTGGTGGCGTGGGAGTTCGAACGTGCCGGCCTCGGCAGCCTCGGCGATCGCAGTCTCGTCTATTCCGCGGCCCTCCAACGCATCCACTCCCGCCTCATCGGACTGGTAGAAGCACGTCGCCAAGCCCACAACGAACAATGGGATCCGCTAGGGGCAAGCGATGGCTGAAAGATGCCCGACTACGACACATGCTCGCTCCGAGTGTGACGTTCGAGTCGATGCTCCGAACATGTCAGAGGGAGGTGTTGAAATTGACCTGCCGAACCGGTATCGGCTCCCGCGCGAGGCCAACCGCGCGCTGGTAAACGTCATACTGGCTATGCGGGACCGGACGCCTAGATCAGGGAGGGGAGTGGCATGAGCCTCAGGTTCGCCTTCTATGGCCGAGTGAGTACCGAGGACGCCCAAGATCCGGAGGCGAGCCGCAGCTGGCAGAAACGTCGTGCCATCGATCTGATCAGTCCGCATGGCGGCGTCCTCGCCGCCGACTACTTCGATATAGGACAGAGCCGGTCGCTTCCCTGGAAACGCAGGCCGGAGGCTTCACGTCTGCTCGCAGATGTCACTTCTCGTGACCGTGGCTTCGATGCCGTCGTGATCGGGGAACCTGCTCGCGCGTTCTACGGACCGCAATTTGCGCTCACCTTCCCGGTGCTCACGCACTACGGGGTCGGCCTATGGGTGCCTGAAGTTGGCGGAGCGGTTGATCCCGGATCCGAGGCACACGACCTCGTGATGACGCTCTTTGGCGGAATGAGCAAGGGAGAACGTGCGCGAATCCAGATGCGCGTGCGTACCGCGATGTCGGCACTCGCGCAGGACACAACCAGATACCTCGGCGGTCGCCCACCGTACGGTTATCAACTCGTCGATGCCGGCCCGCACCCAAACCCCGCCAAGGCAAGTCTTGGGCAGCGTCTTCACCGCCTGGAGCCTGACCCCGAGACCGCCCCGACCGTCGAGCGGATCTATCGCATGTATGCCGATGGTGCTGGCTTGCGCTTCATCGCACAGCAGCTCACCGACGATGGAGTGCCATCACCGAGCCAATACGACCCGGCACGGAACCGGCATCGTGACCCACGTGGATGGTCCCATTCGGCGATCCGCGCCATTCTCGACAACCCTGCGTACCGCGGTATCCGTGTCTGGGGCAAGCAGGAGAAGTATGAGGTCCTTTTGAACCCCGATGATGTCGCCGCGGGATATGAGACTCGCATGCGGTGGCGCGATCGGGCCGACTGGATCGCACCCGATCGACGCACGCACGAAGAGCTGATCCCTGATGAGCTGGCGCAGGCTGTTCGTCTCCGGATGCAGGCGCGGCGTGGTCCCGGTCGCGTGTGCAGCAGAGAATCGACAGTGCCGTATGCGCTGCGTGGGCTGCTGTTCTGCGCCGCATGTGGACGGCGAATGCAGGGCGCCGCCCGGCCGGGGAAGCAAACAACGCGGATCCTCTACCGTTGTGAGTTCGGCAAGTCACGTTCTGTACCTGTGGACCTGAGTGATCATCCGCGCACCGTCTATCTCCGCGAAGACGCAGTGACAGCGCGACTCGACGAATGGATCGCCACTCTGGCCGATCCAGAAGACCTCGCACGCGGGCAAGACGTGGACCCGGCGGCCGGACCTGGCTACGCCGCCTTGCAGCGCCAGCTGAGCGAGGCGAATGCCAAAGTGGCTGCCTTGATCACCGCCGTGGAGTCTGGCGTGGCCGTTGAGGATCTAACTGCTGCGTTGCGTCAACGTACCGCCGAGCGCGACGAGCTGAGGGCACGCGTTGAGCGAGTGGAGCGGCCCCGCGCCATGTGTGCCGCCGAGATCAGTGAGTTAGTTAAGGAGTTAGGCGGACTGTCGGTCATCCTCGGCGCGGCAACCGGAGCTGAGCGCGCCGAGGTGTACGCAAGCTTGGGCCTGCGTCTCGACTACGACCCGCATCTTCGGCGAGTCACGGCGACTGCCGACCTGAGTCGTGTCGCCGGATGTGTCCGAGGGGGGACTTGAACCCCCACGCCCGTTAATAGGGCACTAGCACCTCAAGCTAGCGCGTCTGCCATTCCGCCACTCGGACCTCTTGCTCCAGTTTGGGCACGTGGGCGGAATTTCCGCGCTGTGCTCAAACCAAGTGCGGGCACTATGGCCCGTGGTTGCCGTCATAGGCTAGCGGAAACCCTGCACAGAGCCCAAACCGGTCATCGCAGCCCGGTGCGTCGCCACCGACGATGGTAGGAAAGGTAGTTGTGACTTCTGTGAACCCGGCACCCGAGGATGAGGTCGTCGATCTGGTCAGCACGCTGATCCGTTTCGACACCTCCAACACCGGAGAGCTGGAGACCACCAAGGGCGAGGCCGAATGCGCGCGGTGGATTCAGCAGCAGCTGGAGGAGGTCGGATACACCTGTGAGTACGTCGAGGCCGGCGCCCCGGGGCGCGGAAACCTCTTCGCGCGGCTACCCGGGGCGAGCTCGGATCGCGGTGCCCTGCTGATTCACGGTCACCTCGACGTCGTGCCCGCCGAGGCCCCGGATTGGAGCGTGCATCCGTTCTCCGGGGCGGTCAACGACGGCTACGTGTGGGGCCGCGGCGCGGTCGACATGAAGGACATGGTCGGGATGATGATCGCCATCGCCCGGTACTTCAAAAGATCCGGAATCGTCCCGCCGCGAGATCTCGTCTGGGCATTTGTCTCCGACGAGGAAAACGGTGGCAAGTGGGGCTCGCAGTGGCTGGTGGACAACCGTCCCGATCTGTTCGAGGGCATCACCGAGGCCATCGGTGAGGTCGGCGGCTTTTCACTCACCGTGCCCCGTCGGCAGGGCGGCGAGCGGCGCCTGTACCTGCTGGAGACGGCGGAGAAGGGCATCGCGTGGATGCGGCTGACCGCCAAAGCCCGCGCCGGCCACGGCTCGATGGTGCACGAGGACAACGCCGTGACGGCGGTGGCGGAGGCGGTCGCCAAACTGGGACGGCACCGGTTCCCGTTGGTGCTGACCGAGGCGGTCACCCAGTTCCTCGGTGCGGTGGCCGAGGAGACCGGCTACGACTTCGACCCGGACTCGCCGGACTTGGAAGGCACGGTCGCCAAGCTGGGCTCGATCGGCAAGATCGTCGGCGCCACGCTGCGCGACACCGCCAACCCCACCATGCTCAAGGCCGGGTACAAGGCCAATGTCATTCCGGCGACCGCCGAGGCCGTCATCGACTGCCGCGTGTTGCCCGGACGGTTGGAGGCCTTCGAGCGTGAGGTCGACGAGATCATCGGGCCCGATGTCGAACGTGAGTGGGTGCAGCTGCTCCCGGCGTATGAGACGACGTTCGACGGCGACCTGGTTGACGCGATGAACGCGGCGGTGCTCGAATTCGATCCCGAAGCGCGCACCGTACCCTACATGCTGTCCGGTGGTACCGACGCAAAAGCGTTCGCCCGGTTGGGTATTCGCTGTTTTGGATTTGCCCCACTGAAGCTGCCGCCGGAGCTCGATTTCGCCTCGCTGTTCCATGGCGTAGACGAGCGGGTACCGGTTGACGCACTGACGTTCGGCACCAAGGTTCTCCAGCATTTCCTGCTCAATCACTGACCGCACTCGAACGAAAGGACATCGCATGGCTTCCCCGTACGACGCTCTGCCGCAGTTGCCGACCTTCACCCTGACCTCCGCCAGCGTCACCGACGGTCAGCCGCTGAGCCTGGACCAGGTCAGCGGGATCATGGGCGCTGGGGGACAGGATGTTTCGCCCGAGCTCAGCTGGTCCGGATTTCCGGAGGAAACCCAGAGCTTCGCCGTCACCGTCTACGACCCGGATGCCCCGACCGCGTCTGGCTTCTGGCACTGGGCGGTGGCGAACCTACCCGCCACGGTGACGCAGTTGCCCGCCGGAGTTGGTGACGGCAGCGGATTGCCCGGTGACGCCATCACTTTGGCCAACGATGCCAGCCTCAAGCGGTACATCGGGGCCGCTCCGCCGGCCGGACACGGCCCGCACCGGTACTACATCGCGGTGCACGCGGTCAGCGTGCCGAAGCTGGAGCTGCCGGAGAACGCGACGCCGGCCTACCTGGGCTTCAACCTGTTCGGGCATGCGATCGCCCGCGCCGTCATCCACGGCACCTACGAGCAGCACTAGCTGCTCGTAGGTCAGGTGGCCGACCCGACGGCGTCCTGAAGGCTGGCGAAGCCGCCCGCCCGCAGGCGCTGGGCGATGCCGTCGTGGATGCGTTTGGCGTAGAAACCACCCCGGTAGATGAAGCCCGTGTAGCCCTGCAGCAGCGATGCCCCGGCGATGATCCGTGCCCACGCATCGTCGGCATCCTCTATTCCGCCGACGCTGATGAGCACCAGACGATCTCCTACCCGTCGGTACAACCGCCGCAGCACCTCCAGTGAGCGTGCCGCCACCGGCGGTCCGGAAACGCCTCCGGCACCGAGGTCCTCGACGCCGGTCGTCTTCAGCGCGGCGCGGCTGATGGTGGTGTTGGTGGCCACGATTCCCGCAAGGCCCAATTCCACTGCCAGGTCCGCGATCTCGTCGATGTCGGCGTCGGACAGATCCGGGGCTATCTTCACCAGCACCGGCGCGGTGGTCTCCTCCAGCACGGCGGAGAGGATCTTGCGCAGTTCGCCGATTGCTTGCAGATCGCGCAGCCCGGGGGTGTTGGGGGAGCTCACGTTCACCACCAAGAAATCGGCCGCGGGCCCTACCTGCCGGGCGCTCACCCGATAGTCCGAGGACGCGAAGGCGGGCTCCACGATCTTCGATTTGCCGATGTTGGCGCCGATCGGCACTGTCGACGTGCGGGTGGCCAACCGGGGGGCGAGGGCTGCCGCGCCGTGGTTGTTGAAGCCCATGCGGTTGAGCAGGCCACGGTCGGCCGGGAGCCGGAACAGACGCGGCTTCGGATTGCCGGGCTGGGCGATTGCCGTCACCGTGCCCACCTCGGCATAGCCGAAGCCCAGGGGTCCCCACACCTTCAGGCCCTCGCCGTCCTTGTCGAATCCGGCGGCCAGCCCCAGCGGGGCGGGGAAGTGCACCCCGAACACCTCGGTGCCGAGGATCGGATCGGTGGGGGCGCAGAGGCGATTCAGCAACCATCGTGTGGGTGTGAAGGCGGCGATGGCGCGCAGGGCCGCGAACACCAGGGTGTGTACGCGCTCGGGCGACACCAGGAAGAACAGTCGCAGCAGGATCTGGTACAGCACTACATCACCGGTGCCGTCAACGGGCCGGCGCCCAGGCTGCCACGTAACTTCTTGCGGCGCAGGAGAACTCGTCGGCTTCCATCGGTGTAGAGCCGTACACGGGTGAGTTCCCAGCCGCCGAACTCGGCCTGTATGGACAGCCGTAGTGAGGCGGTGATCCTGGTGATCTCCGGCGGTAGCCGCAACGGGTAGTAGTCGTAGTCGTCATCGGGCTCGCTCTCCCAACTCGCCGGAAAGCTGCCGCGCCCGGCGCGGCTCATCCGAGGCTCCTGATGTCGGTCGCCTGTATTCCGTCGCCCGCCCCGGATGCCACAAATAGTGTGGATCCGTCGCTGACCAGTGAATTAGGTTGCCGCACAGTCGCGAATCGAGCCCTTTCCTCGGGGATGCCGGTGGACAGATCGTAGCCAATAACCGTGTTTGTCGCCGTCTGCGACACCCAGATCAGCGTGGCCGAGTACGCGAGCCCGTAGGGGGCGCCGGGCACCGGATAACGCTGGCGCAGGATGAGTGAATCCGCCAGTCCGAACGCCAGTAGCGCACCACCACGGGTGTCGGCCACCAAGAGGCGGCCCTTGTCATCGGCGAGCATCGTGGTGGCGCCCTCGCCGGCCCGCAGGGCATGCGCGGTGCCATCGCCGGCCGCGGTCAGTGTGGTCACCGAGCTTTGCGCGCGATCCAGCACCGCGACGGTATTGCCTTGGTAAGCAAGGGAATCAATATGTGCGAAGCCCGCCGCGTGGGCGATGACCTGGTTCTGGAGGTCGAGGGTAAAGACGGTGCCGTCGGCGCTTCCCAACACGATTCGGCCGTCCGGGCGCCGGGTGATCGCCGAGAACTCGGTGTTTTCGTGGCCCGAGATGTTGACCTTGTCGGCGCGACCCGAGGCGATGTCCAGGGCGAAATAGCCGCCCGCGGTGGACAGGTACACGGTGCCGCGGTCATCGCCGACGGCCGCGGTCGCGGGCGAGGGAAGTCTGGTGACGCGGCGTACCGTGTCGAGGTCGTCGCGTGTGACCGTCGTCACTATCTGGCCTTCATCGGCCAGAATCGACACCGTCTTGGTCGAGGTGTCGAACAACACGGCGCTGGCCTGCCCGGCGATCCGGTGCACCGTCCCGGCCGGCGCTGTGGTCACAGGGGGCGACTGCGCTGCGGAGGCCGGGGTGATGACCCGGGGATCGGCGGAATTTTCGCTATCGCCGCCGGATGAGCAGCCCGAGGAGGCGGCTGCGGCCGCCGTGATGACGACTGCTAGCGCGGCGACGGTGCCCCTTATACCGCGCATCCCGCGGCGAGGTAAACGATTCATCGCGTCCATCATCGCAATCGAGCTGGGATTGCCCACCGGGAGATGACTTTCTCGGCGCGTTCGGTGCTAGCAGTCGGTAGCTGAGGGCTATCGTAAGGACCATGACGCTTGCCGACAGTCCGGTCTTCACCGTCGAGGTCCTGGTGACGGGCGTGCACGCGAATGGGTTTGGTGAGGTAGGCGATGGTCGTAGCTTCGCTTTCCGCATCGAGGATTCGTTGCTGCGTGTCGAGATCTACCGGGCATTTCGCACCGAGCTGGTGCCCGACGACAGCGATGTGGTGGCGGGCCGCACCCGGCCGATCACCGATATCGACGTTACCGACGAACGCAGCATCGTTGCCGCGGTGCGCGATCTGGTCGCCGACGCGCAGCCGGTGAGCACCAGTCGGCTCGCCCGGCTACTGGCCGGCTAGGGCGATCCGCCGCTGCGTCCAGTACGGTCGCTGTCGTGGATTCGGCAGTAGCGGCAATGTCCTGGTTGCAAGTGATCGTGCTGGCGGTGGTGCAAGGGCTTACCGAGTTTCTGCCGGTCTCCTCATCCGGTCACCTGGCCATCGTGTCGCGGGTGTTCTTCCACGACGACGCAGGCGCGTCTTTCACCGCAGTCACTCAACTGGGTACCGAGGCTGCGGTGTTGCTCTACTTCGCCAAGGACATCTGGCGCATCCTTCGAGCCTGGTTTGACGGACTTTTTGTGAAGGCGCACAGAAGCTTTGATTACTGGATGGGCTGGTATGTCATCGTCGGCACCATGCCCATCGGCATCCTGGGCCTGGCGTTCAAGGATCAGATCCGTTCCGGTGCAAGGAATTTATGGCTCATCTCGGCTTCGCTCATCATTTTCGCGCTGGTGATCGCCGCCGCTGAGTATTACGGCCGCCAGGTGCGCCACACCGAACAGCTCACCATGAAGGATGCCGTGATCGTCGGTAGCGCACAGGCTTTGGCCCTGATACCGGGGGTCTCCCGATCGGGCGCCACCATCAGCGCGGGGCTCTTTCTCGGGCTGGACCGGCCCGCCTCAGCCCGATTTGGATTTCTGCTGGCGATCCCGGCCGTGCTGGCCTCTGGGCTGTTCTCGCTGCCCGACGCGTTCCATCCGGTGACCGAGGGCATGAGCGCGACGGGCCCGCAGCTGTTGGTGGCCACCCTGATCGCGTTTGTGATTGGCTACGCCGCCGTCGCGTGGTTGCTGCGATTTATCAGTAACCACAGCATGTATTGGTTCGTGGGCTACCGCGTGATCCTGGGCCTCGCGGTGATGGGCCTGTTGGCCGCGGGAGTGGTGAGCGCATCATGACGGTCATCCTGTTACGCCACGGACGGTCCACGTCGAATGTCGCGCACACCCTTGCCGGGCGCAGCCCAGGGGTCGAGCTGGACGAGAAGGGGCAGTCCCAGGCCCGCGGCGTGGTGGATCGTCTGAGTGCGGTTGCCGTGCAGGCCGTCGTCACCTCGCCGCTGCTGCGCTGCGAACAGACGGTGGCTCCATTGGCTGCCGCGCTCGAGCTGATACCGATCGTCGAGGATCGGCTCGCCGAGGTCGACTATGGACAGTGGACGGGCCGCGAGATCGCCGAACTGCTGGCCGAACCCCTGTGGAAGATAGTCCAGCAGCAGCCCAGCGCCGCGCGATTCCCCGATGGTGAGGGTCTGGCGCAGGTCCAGGCACGCGCGGTGGCCGCGGTGCGCGAGCACGACCGGCGACTGTCCGAGGAGCACGGCGGCGACTGCATCTGGGTGGCTTGCACTCACGGAGATGTCATCAAGTCGGTGTTGGCCGACGCCCTGGGCACTCACTTGGACGCCTTCCAGCGCATCGTGGCCGACCCGGCCTCGATGAGCGTGGTGCGGTATACCGAGCTACGGCCCTTCGTCCTGCACATGAACCACACCGGTCCGGATCTGTCGAGCGCGCTGAGCGCCCGGCCGCCCGAGAAGTCCGCCGGGGATGCATCCGACGCGACAGTCGGCGGCACCACCGACTAGCGGTAGTTTTGGAGGCACCATGCCGCGATCGATTCACGTATTCCGCAGCCCGGACCGTTTCGTCGCCGGGACAGTCGGGGAGCCGGGGAACCGTACCTTCTACCTGCAGGCTGTCCACGAAACCCGGATCGTCACTGTGATGCTGGAAAAGCAGCAGGTGTCGGTGCTCGCCGAACGCATCGGAACACTGCTGTCTGAGGTCCATCGTCGATTCGGAACGCCAATTCCGCCCGAGCCGGACGTGGTCGACGATCTCAATCCGTTGGTGATGCCCGTAGATGCGGAGTTTCGTGTCGGCACGATGGGCCTGGGCTGGGATGCCGAGGCCAATTCGGTGGTTGTCGAACTCCTCGCGGTCAGCGAGCAGGAGTTCGACGCCTCGGTGGTGCTGGATGACTCCGAGGAGGGCCCGGACGCGGTTCGGGTCTTTCTGTCTCTGGAGGCGGCGCGACAGTTCGCAACCCGCTCCACCAGGGTTGTATCGGCGGGCCGTCCTCCCTGTCCGCTATGCGAGGAACCGCTGGACCCGGCCGGGCACATCTGTGTCCGCACCAACGGCTATCGCCGCGGGATGGTGCCCGGGACAACAGATGACCCAGATTCCTAACGGGAGTGCCGACACCGACCGTGCCGCGATCCGTGACAGTGAGCTCACCGTCATCGGTCGCATCCGGTCCGCGAGCAATGCCACGTTTCTCTGCGAGGTCCAGAACACATCGGGTGAGGGTGTGCACTGTGTCTATAAACCGGTCAGGGGAGAACAGCCGCTATGGGATTTCCCGGACGGCACCCTGGCCGGCCGCGAGGTAGCGACCTACCTGATATCGGCCGAGCTGGGTTGGAACGTGGTGCCCTACACGGTATTTCGTGACGGCCCGGCCGGGGTCGGCATGGTGCAGCAGTGGATTCATGAGCCGGAACTGGCCGAGGGCGCCCTGGATCTGGTCGATATCTGCCTGCCTGAAGCGATCCCCTCCGGCTACCTGCCCATTCTGCGGGCGCTGGACGCCGACGGCGCGGAGATTGTGTTGGTGCACGCCGATGACTCCCTGCTGCGCCGCATGGCGGTATTCGACACCCTGGTCAACAACGCCGATCGCAAGGGCGGCCATATCCTGCGGGGCGCCGACGGCGGCGTCTATGGAGTCGATCACGGGATCTGCCTGCATGCGCAGGACAAGCTGCGGACCGTCCTGTGGGGATGGGCGGGCAAGCCCGTCGAGCCCGAGTTGCTTGCCGATGTCGTTCGCCTCGAGGAGGTATTACGCGGCGAATTCGGCACTGTTCTGGAGGCCCACGTAACCACCGAAGAAGTGGCGGCATTGCGCCAGCGCGCTGCGATGATGCTGGACGAGCCGGTGATGCCGACGCCCGATCGCAACAGGCCCATACCGTGGCCCGCCTTTTGATTGCCGATCGTCTAGCCTGGTCGGCAACGCGTCCGTGGGAAACGGGGCAGAGGGGGTGCGAACATGACGGGGCCGAATGACCCGTACCAGTACGGCGGAACCGGACAGTGGGGTGCACCGGAGGGGCAATGGCAGGGTGCACCGCCGGCGCAAGGCCAGTACGGATACGCACAGGAGTACTTCGGGCAGGCGCCCGCGGACTACCCAGACGATTCGATAGGCCGGCTGTATGACGGAGTGCCGCAGGGCTATGCGGTCCCGCCCATGTATCCGGGGCTCCCGGGCCAGGACCCGTTCGGGCCGCAGAAGAAATCCAAGCCATGGCTTCTGATCGCTTCCGTCGCGGGTGCGGTCGTTGTCGTCCTCGCGTTGGTGTTGGTGCTGATTCTCAACCGGGATAGCGATCCGCGACAGGCAGCCAGCTCGCCGACCACCACCACAGTGTCGTATGCGAACCCCGAGCTGCCGACGGCAGGCGGCGCACCGACCTACCACCCGCCCACTGCCCAGCCACCCACCGCGCAGATACCGCCACCGGCGCCACCGCAGATGCCGGTGCCGCCGCCCGCGCCGACGGGCCCGCCCAGGGCGCCCGGACAGGTCGCGTCCGTCGGTGACTGCATTGCTTTGGCGGCTCCCTCGGACTACAAGACGGTGGCGTGTACCGACCCCACGGCGGCCTGGCGCGTGATTGAGGTGGTTCCGGGCGGCAAGTGCCGACAGACGTACACGGGATTCACCGCCGGTGATTTTTCGTACTGCATTGCTCCGCAGCTACGTGTGGGCTCCTGCTATCAGACGGCCGTGGTGATGGGTAGCACGGTCTTTGTGGCCGCCGACTCGTGTCAGGCGCCCAAGGCGTTCGTCGTGTTGTTCGTCATTCCGGGGACGAAGGAGGCATCGCAGTGCAAGGGAAAGCCCGGCGTTGTGCACTCCTTCGCGTTCCCCGATCCGCCGATGGCGATTTGCACCGGCGAATTCGCGCCGTGATCTTGAAAACTGGGATCAGTCGACTATCGGGAAATGGCTTCCCGCCAGCGCGAATGGACTCATAAGATCGTCTCCTTGCCAGAGGGGAAATTATGATCACAAACTTCCGCCGGTTCTCGGCTGCCGGAATTCTTGCCGCTTCGGCCGTCGCCCTGGCGGCGCCAGCGCACGCCGACGGAGAGGTCGAATTCCTGCAGATGTTGAATGACACCACCCCGGGCATCGCGATCTTCGGCGGTGCCTCTGCTCGATACCTTGCCAGCGGCTACCGGGCGTGTGACGCGCTGAGGTCGGGCGCGTCGAAAGACGATGCGATTGCCGCCGCCACGGTCTTTCCCGGTATTCAGCCTCGCTGGGAAGTGTCCTCAATCGTGGATATCGCCCCAAAGACTCTGTGCACCGACGTCAAGCACTGATCGCTAACGTGGCGGCCCGATCTCGACGCGGGCACGTAGTGCGGCCAGGGGATCGTCGTGCTCGGTGTGCCAGTCCGAGTCCAGATACCAGGTGTAGCCGCCGTCGTGCAGGGTCGCGATCTTCTCCCGAGTGGCATCGAGGTTGCTCCAATCGGTAGTCGCTTCGTACACCACGTCGTAGCCGTCCCCGTATCCCAGTTCACTTCGCAGTGAATGAATTTCACGGGCGGCATCCGCCCATCGATCCAGCGGTGGATTGAAGTCGAACCGTCCGTCGGCGGTGGTGATGTTCGGCAGCAGCCCATCGCAGCGGGCCGCGCGGGACATGGACTTCGCCGATCCGAGCAGACCCACGCACCAGGTGGTGATGCGTGGCGCTTGGACCGGTGGATCGGGTACCAAATGCGCAGTCGGCGTTACCTGATAGTGCTTGCCCTCATAACTGAAGGGTTGCCCCTCCCAGAGGCCGAACAGGACGTCTAGGCCCTCATCGAGCAGCTCGGCGCGGGTCCTGCGGCCCTGATCGCGTTCGAAGGCCAGCCAATTGTCGTGCAGCGCACCCATGCCCACGGAGAGGATGACGCGGCCACCGGAGAGCCGGTCCAGCGTTGCGGTGGTGGACGCCAGATCCCATGGTTTGCGGCGTGACAGGGGAGTCAGCATGGTGCCGAGCTTGATCCGGCTGGTGCGCATGGCGGCGGCGGTCAATGCCACCCAAGCGTCGACACCCCAGACGGGTTCCCAACCGAAGATCGCATCCCATCCCGCCTCTTCGGCCAGTGTTGCCAGCTGGGCGACGTCGGCGGCATCTCCTGTCGTCAGCACAATTCCGTATCGCATGGGAGCCATGCGCGTGAGTATGCCGACGGGGTGCGACAAATTCCGATCGGGTAATACTGACCGGGTGACTGTTTCCGATGCCGCGCTCGCCGCGGAGCTCGCCCACGAGGCCGGACAACTGCTGCTGCAGGTGCGTACCGAGCTTGGGTTCGACGACCCCAAGGGCCTCGGTGCGGCAGGCGACAAGCGTTCCAACACGCTGCTGCTGGAGCGGCTGGCGGCAGAGCGCCCCGCCGATGCGGTGCTCTCTGAGGAAGCCGTGGACGACAAGGCGCGTCTGGGTGCACAACGGGTGTGGATCATCGATCCGCTCGATGGCACGCGCGAGTTCGGCATGGAAGGCCGCAACGACTGGGCGGTGCATGTCGCCTTGTGGCAAGCCGACGGAGACGGCGGTTCGATCACCGACGCCGCGGTGGCGCTGCCCGGACTGGACACCGTGTTTCGTACCGACGAGACCAGGGTGACGGCTGCGGCGCGCGCTGAGGCGGATCCGATCCGGATCGTGGCCAGCGCTAGCCGGGCGCCCAAATTCCTCACCGATATGGCCGAGCGGCTCAACATCGAGCTGATTCCGATGGGTTCGGCGGGGGCCAAGGCCATGGCGGTCGTGCGTGGTGAGGCCGACGCGTACCTGCATGGCGGTGGGCAATGGGAATGGGATTCGGCGGCTCCCGCGGGAGTGGTGCTGGCGGCGGGGCTGCACGCCTCCCGGCTCGATGGATCTCCGCTTCGGTACAACGAGCCGCATCCGTACCTGCCCGACCTGATCATGTGCCGGCCGGATTTGGCGCCGGTGCTGCTGGACGCGGTCGCCGGGCGCGCCTAACGACCCCATAAGGTGTGGGTATGCAGTCGTGGGCGTCGGCGCCGGTTCCTGAACTCGACGGTGGTGGGCCGCAGCTGCGGCTGTATGACACCGCCGACCGTCAGGTACGTCCGGTCACCACCGGGCCGACCGCGACCATGTACGTGTGTGGCATCACCCCGTATGACGCTACTCATCTGGGCCATGCCGCAACATATCTCACGTTCGACCTGATCTATCGGCAGTGGCTGGACGCGGGCCTGGACGTGCATTATGTGCAGAACGTCACCGATATCGATGACCCGCTCTTCGAGCGGGCCGATCGTGACGGCATCGACTGGCGCGAGCTGGGGGACCGGGAAACAGAGCTGTTTCGTGGCGACATGACCGCGCTGCGGGTGCTACCGCCGCGGGAATATGTGCGTGCCACCGAGTCGATCGCCTGCATCATCGAGCTCGTCGAGAAGATGCTCGCGTCCGGGGCCGCGTACGTGGTGGACGACCCCGAGTATCCGGACGTGTACTTCCGCGTCGATGCCACCGAACAGTTCGGCTATGAGTCGGGGTACGACATCGAGACCATGTCGCGGCTTTTTGCCGAACGCGGGGGTGATCCAGGCCGTCCCGGCAAGGCCAACGAGCTCGACGCGCTGCTGTGGCGGGCCGCCAGGCCCGGGGAACCGAGCTGGGAGGCCTCGTTCGGGCCCGGCCGGCCCGGGTGGCATGTCGAATGCTCCGCGATTGTGCTGCGTGAGTTGGGCGCCGGTATCGACATCCAGGGGGGCGGCAGCGACCTGATCTTCCCGCACCACGAATACAGCGCCGCGCACGCCGAAGCTGTTACCGCGCAACGCCGTTTCGCGCGACACTACGTACACGCGGGGATGATCGGGTGGGATGGCCACAAGATGTCCAAGAGCCGGGGCAATCTGGTGAAGGTATCCGGGCTGACGGCGCAGGGGGTGGACCCCGCCGCGGTAAGGCTCGGGCTGCTGGCTGGTCACTACCGGGCCGATCGGTCCTGGAGTGATGCGGTGTTGGCTGACGCGCAGGGCAGGCTGGCCCGTTGGCGGCACGCGGTGGCACTGTCCGCCGCGCCGAGTGCCCGCGACGTGGTGGCCAGAGTCCGCCGCTACCTGGCCGATGACCTTGATACGCCTAATGCGCTTGCTGCCCTGGATAACTGGGTGACCGATGCACTGGCATACGGCGGTCACGATGCTGCGGCCGGCGCGCAGGTGCGCGATGCGGTGGATGCCCTGCTGGGAGTGCAGTTGTAGCGTCGTCGCATGGGTTCAACGGCGAACGGTGTTGCGGGCAAGACGGTCATGATCACCGGCGGTGCCGGCGGAATCGGTGTCGAGGTGGCGCACCGGCTGTATGCCAAGGGCGCCAACGTGGTGCTCACCGACCTGGACGAGGCCAAACTTGCCGCGATAGCGGACGAGCTGGGCGGTGATCGTGTACTGGTGGCGGTCGCCGATGTGTGCGACCTGACGGCCATGGAGAAAGTTGCCGCGCAGGCTGTCCAGCGGTTCGGCGGAATCGACGTGGTAGTCGCGAACGCCGGTCTGCTGACTTTCGGTTCGGTACTGCAGATCGATCCGGCCACCTTCAAGAAGCTGATCGACGTGAACGTGCTGGGTGTATTTCACACGGTGCGCGCCGCACTGCCGTCGGTGATCGAACGACGGGGGTACGTGCTCGTCGTGTCCTCGCTAGCCGCCTACGCCGCCTCGCCCGCGGTCACCGCGTATAACGCCTCCAAGGCGGCCGTGGAACATTTCGCCAATGCTTTGCGGCTGGAGGTCGCACATCGCGGTGTCGATGTCGGTTCGGCCCACATGTCCTGGATAGACACCTCGATGGTGAATGACCAGAAGTCGAATCTTTCGGCGTTCTCCGAGATGTTGACGCGACTGCCACCGCCGCTGCGCACAGTGACGTCCGTGCAAGCCTGCGGTAGGGCCTTTGTGAAAGGGATCGAACGGCGCAGCCGACGCATCAACTGTCCGGGCTGGGTCGGTATCACGCGGTGGCTCAAGCCTGTGCTCTCGACCCGACTGGGCGAAATCCCGGTGCGGGGCATGATTCCTGAGATTCTGCCGCGTATTGACGCGGAGGTGGCCGAGTTGCAACGGGCTGCCCGCGACGCCATCGAGCGGCCGTAGCGGCACTTTCTGCTGTGCGAGACCTCATTGGATACCCGCTACGGGTATGGGGTTAGGTGTAGGGTGGCCTCATGTCGCTCAGCGGTCTCAAGGACACGATCACCGTGACATCACAGTTTTTGTCTCATGGCCCGGCTGCCATGTGCTTCGCCGCCGTGGCCTTGGCGGTGGGGCTTGCCGCCGCCGTATTGGCTATTCCGGCCGCCGCGGGTCCCGCGCAGCCCGGGCCACAGGCTCCGGGTAACGCGCAGGACCTGATCGCCGCGCTCAAGAGCCGCGGAGATCAAGTCATCATCAACCGCAGCGGACCCGTCAAGCCTCTGTCGGAGTGCGTAGCCACCTCGGTGCGTGTCGGTCGGCACATCTACAAACAGGTTCCACAGCGTAAGGGGCCGGCCATCCGTTCGCTGGACTCACACGTCATGTACGTCATGGTGCAGTGCTAGGGGATTGCGATGCGCCGCAACGCTTGTCTCTGAGTTAGCGCGACTGGGCGGTGAGCGCGTCGATCACGTGGTCCACGGAGGCGCCGCCGAGCAGGTCCTGCACGGGCAGTTCGAAGTCGAGCTCGGCCTGCACGCGCCGACGAAACTCCAACGCCTGCAATGAATCCAGCCCCATCGCCACCATCGGCATGGCGGTGTCGATGGAGTCGGCATGGTCGGCGCCGATGACCTCGGCCAGCAGTTGCACCAGATGCCCGGATCTGTTTTCAGATACCACGGGGGCCGGCCGGGTGGTCTCGGCGGGCGCCACGGGACCGCCGTTGTCCTCGAGCTCCGAAAGCAGCGGCCCATACCCGAATACGCCCAGCATGGCGCGGGCTTGAGTCAGATCGAACGCCCCGACAAGGGTGTTGCCGTGGTGGTGGCCCATGCCGACGGCGAGCGCATCGGCGGGGCGCATCGGGTGCACCCCCGCGGCGGCGAGCTTGGCGATACCGGCATCACCGAGATCGAGGTGCACGGTCCACTGGCCCCACTGTATGGACGTGCAGTCCAGCCCGGACGCCCGCCGCGTGGAGGCCAGCACGTCCAGCATCCTGTTACCCGCCGCGTACATCAGCTGTCCCTTGCCGCCGATCGTTGCGGCCAGGGACGAGCACAACATGACGCGGCAAGAATCGGTGCGGGGCACCGTGTCCAGAACATTCGAGATCCCAATGACCTTGGCGCGTAACGCGTCCTGAAATTTGTTGGTAGTTACCTCGGACAACGGGGTATCCGAGTAGTCCACCGCGGCATGGACGATGAGGTCTGCCGGCGTGTCCCGGAGCTGATCGGCGAGCGCGGTGACGGCCGCCGTATCGGTCACGTCACAGGGCAGCGCACGTACCTTGGCGCCGGTGCTGCGCCGGATGGCATCCAGGCGCCCGGTCACCGCGTCGGTTTCGCCGGAACGGCTGATCAACGTGATCTGGCGGGTACCCATCCGGGCGTAGTGCTCGCAGAATTCCTGGCCGAGTTTTCCGGTGCCGCCGGTGATCACCACATGGGCGGGCGCCACGACGCGGGATGATTCATCCCCGTCCTGATCGATGTCGAGGACGCGCTTGGCGTACATGCCATCCGCGCGCAACGCCAGCTCCGATTCGCCGGCCGACTGCAGTGCGGCCAGGATGTTGTCAGCCTTGTCAGGGCTGGCGATATCGGACGTGAGATCCAGATGCCGGAAGGCGATGCCGGGATGTTCGGTGCCCATGCACCGGAAACCGGCGGCGATCGCGGCGTGCACCGGGTGCGCTGGTCCGTCGTCGGCGATGGCTTGCTCGCCGCCGACGGTGACAAGCCAGCAGCCGGTGACCGTGCTCGACAGCCTGGGCCACCAGGTCCGGTTGCCGAAGAACCGCGCGACCGCGTCGGCGGCCTCGTGATCATCGAGCAGCGCCGGGGAGGGCAGCACGATGACCACCGTGTCGGCATCCCCGATGCCGGATTCATCCGTCCCGGTGACGATTCGGGCCGAGGAGCCGAAGTTGGGCGCGCTGTCACGAAGGGCCTCAACAAGGGCACCGGCATCGCCGGTGCCATCGATGAAGGCGTAGGACCTGGGTGGCATCATCGATCGCCGGGTCACCTTGGCCCACGCCTCACGCAGCAGTCGGGGATATGCCCGGGAATCGTTGCCCATCTCCACGCGGCGTTCGGCCTCGGGGGTGACGATCGGCTGCTTCGGCACCGCGACCCCGCTGGTGTCCGCGCGGTACGAGAGCCATAGCGGGATGTCATTGTTCTGCACGTTCGGGAAATCGCGCAATGGCAGCGATACCCGGTCGGGTGCCTCGGTGCGTAGGGCATCCCAGTTGTAGTCCAGATCGTGCACCGCGATCTTCGCGAGATTGGCGGTGAACTCGCCGAGATCCGTCGCGTTTCGGTGGGACGTACCCACTACGCAGGCAGTGCGTTCGGAGCCCAGCGCTGCCAGGTTCTCCCGGAGAGCCAGCTGCAGCGTGGGGTGCTCGGCCAACTCCACAAAGGTGTCGACGTGAGCGGCCGCCGCGGTCGCGACGGCGCGGTCGAAACGCACGGCATTGCGCAGATTCCAGAACCAGTACTGGTCGACGGGCATCTCGGGGCTGATTGCGGTCCCGAGTGTTGCTCCGATGCAATCAATTTCGGAGACCGTGAACTCACCGGCGTCCAGGTTTTCAGTCAGTGCATGGCGAATCTGAGCGCCGATGGAGGCGATCATGCTGGTATGTGCCGGATAGCGGACGGGGATCACGCGCGCGAACACACCGTCCTCGATGAGGTGCTCGACGATTTGGTGAACCGTCTCGCGCTGGCCGGAGATGCCCACCATCGAAGGAGAGTTGATGACCGAAAGCTCGGCCCAGCCAGAATTCCGGGCAAGAAGCTCTTCGCAGGTATCGCGGTCGGTCGCGATGACCGCCATCGCGTAGTCATCGGCGGGGAACTCGTCGGCGATTCCGGCCCGGGTGCCGACAACGGTCACCGCGTCGTCGAGGGACATGACGCCCGAGACGTAGGCCCCGGCGATCTCGCCCTGGCTGTGCCCGACGACTGCCCGCGGGGTTACGCCCACCGTGCGCCACAGCGCCGCCAGCCCCACCATCTGGGTGAAGAGGGCAGGCTGAACGACAGTCGCACTGTCATTCGTGGGCAGTTGATCGTCGAGCAGATAGCTCAGCGGTGAACGGCCGAATTGCTTGTCGAACAAGTCCGCGCAGCGTTCTACCTCGGCACGGAAGCTGGGGAACGCGTCGTAAAAGAGCCGGCCCATTCCGGGGCGTTGCCCACCCTGCCCGGGGAATACGAACCCGTGGCGGCGCGCGGTAGCGGGCTCGGAATTGCGCACGACGAGCGGATGCTCGGTGCCGGCGACCACGGTACGTAGCGCGGCGACGAGTTGATCATGATTCTCGACGGTGGCCAATGCCCGATACCGGCGTGCGACGCGGGTGCGAAAGATCATGCCCGCAATGCGGTTTGGCGCGATCCGCGGGTGATCAGCGACGTATGCGAGAAGCGCCGAAGCCTCGCGGCGAAGCACCTCTGGTGTATCTGCGGAGAGCAGGACCGGGATGGTTCCATTGGGTAAGCGGTGGCTAGAAATCGTCCCCGTCCTCTCCCTGTGCGTCCATGGCGGGCATCGCGATGATGGCATGAGCGTTGGCGCCCCCCGCTCCGAAGGACGAGACCGAGCCGTAGCGGATGCCGTCTTTGGGTTCCCACGGGTGCAGCTTCGTGGCCAGGCGAATCCCGGTCATCGACCAGTCAATCTTGGTGGTGGGGTTGTCCGCGAAGAGCGTCGGCGGGATATGCCCGTGTTGTCCGGACAGCAGGAGCTTTATCAGACCCACCATGCCGGCGGCGGATTGTGCGTGTCCGGCATTGGATTTCGCGGACCCTAGCAGGGCATTCGAGCCGCCCGCGCCGTATGTGCTTTGCAGCGCCAGGATCTCCAGCGGGTCGCCGGCACGCGTTCCCGTGCCGTGCCCCTCGAGCATCCCGACATCGGCCGGATCCACACCGGAAGCGGCGATGGTGGCGGCGACCAGCTTGGCCTGTGCCCGTCCCCGTGGCACGAGAATGGGTTTGCCGCCGCCGTTGTGGTTGGTGCGTACGGCCATGATGCGTCCGTACACCCGGTGTCCCAGGGCGCGCGCCCGTGACTCGCGCTCCAGTACGACCATTCCCACGGCCTCGCCCCAGAGTGTGCCGTTGGCCTCGTCCGAATAGGAGCGGCAGTGCCCGTCGGGGTCGAGCGCGTGCATGCGAGAAAATTCGTAAAACCCTCCGGGCGAGCCCATGACACAGACTCCGCCGGCGATGGCCCACTCGCATTCGTCCGCACGAACGGCGGACGCCGCGAGATGCAGCGCCGCCAACGACGAAGCACACGCGGAGTCGACACAGACGGATGGGCCGATGAGGCCCAGGCCGTGCGAGATTCGGCCCGCGGCACCCAGCTGTCCGCGGCCGACGACACGCATTCCGCTGTGCGCGTTGACTTCACCGACTGGCGGCCCGTATTCGTTAGGGGAGATGCCGATGAAACAACCGGCTTCCGATCCGTCGACTGCTCCCGGATTGAGCCCGGTGTTTTCCAGCGCCTTCCACGCGACCCGCATGGCTACCCGCTGCTGCGGATCCATCGCCACGGCCTCACGCTGCGTGATGCCGTAGAAAGTGGGGTCGAAAGCGCTTGCGTCGGTGATGAATCCGCCGGCATCGGAAATGCGGCCCCAGCCGTCCAGGTTCGACAGCGATAGCAGCTCGTCCACTGGCCAGCCACGGTCACGGGGGAACGCCGAGATGAGTTCGCGACCGTCGGCCAGCGCATTCCAGAATGCCGCCGGGGTGTCGATCCCACCCGGCGCCTCGATCGCCATTCCGGAGATGACGACGGGGTCAACGTGAACGGCGGTCATCGTTGTGGCGAGGACGCGGAGGCAGAGTTCGCGACCAGCAGCTCGGCCAGTGCCTCGGTTTGCGAGTTCAGGAAGAAGTGGCCGCCGTCGAACAACGTCACCTCAAGTGCGTCGGTGTGCTGAGCC
Source organism: Mycobacteroides abscessus ATCC 19977 (assembly GCF_000069185.1). Lineage (NCBI taxonomy): Bacteria > Bacillati > Actinomycetota > Actinomycetes > Mycobacteriales > Mycobacteriaceae > Mycobacteroides > Mycobacteroides abscessus. The sequence continues at coordinate 2,121,098 of NC_010397.1, forward strand.
CAACCGTATAAATCGCGCATCGTGATCATCGGGTCCTGGTCTCCGCCGATCGAATGGATGCGTGCCGCAACCTTGGCGCCGTCGGCACACTGGTACGCGTTGAAGGCCTGGTAGTCACCCTTCATGACGGGTAACGCCATCCGCATCACATCGAGATTGCCCATGACCGTGGAGTTCGTGCCCTCAAGGGCACCCATGTGGGCCAACACCGCGTCATCATCGGTGGGCAGCGCGGGCTTATCCGCGATATTGCAGGGTGCCACTGCCGAGGAAACGGTCAGCTGATGTACATCCAGGCCGGCGGCCTCGGCCAGCCGGGCGAACTCGAAGGAGACCACGGCCCCCATGCTGTGGCCGAAAGTATGGATGGGTACGCGTCGATTGTGTTCCGACGACTGGAACTCGGCGAAGGCACCCGCGGCAATATCGGACAGGGTCGGGAGGGCCGGCTCACCTGCCCGATCCTGCCTGCCCGGGTATTGGAAGACGAGCACATTGAAATTTGCTGAAGAAGCCTTGGAGAGCGTGCGATAGGCCGAGGCTCCGGCCCCTGCATGCGGAAAAATCAGCAGCAATGGTGCATCGGGTGACTCCGGCTTATGAAACTGCCTGATCCATCCGAGTTTGCGATCCACGTCGAGCTTCCTTCCAACTTGCAGATAGTTAGATTAGCCTAACGTAACCCGTTCGGAGGTATGTGGCTCATCCATGTGCGGGTGATGCACGGCACCCATGGGGCGTTACGCGGCGTGTCCGACAGATATTAAGGTAAGGCTAGGCATAGTTCCTAGATTGAGGTGGTTCATTTCATGCGCGCGGAGTCGTTCGGATTCCAGGCTTCTGTCATGAGCGGAGACGCTCGGTGACCGGCGATCAGCTGTCCGCCCTGGACCGTAGGCGGGAACTATTGCGCAGGCGGCTTGCCGAGAGTGGCGTGGCGGCGCAGGCTGTGGAATCCGCGCCCCGTGTGCAAGCGGGGGAGCGCCGTGGACTCGCACCAGGCCAGCGGCGCATGTGGTTCATGCAAACCAAGGACCCAGCGGACACATCGCTCAATATCTGTGTCGCGCATCGAATGCGGGGTGCACTCGATCAAACGCGCTTGCGTGACGCCGTCGCGGCGGTAATTCGGCGTCATGACGTATTGCGCACCGTCTATGGGGTCGACAGTGCCGGAGAGCCGTATCAGCTTTTTGTCGAGGAATTCGAAGTTCCTTGGACCGCAGTAGATTTAACAGACCTGACGGGCGATGCTCAGGACAGGCAGGTCCGGGCTTTGGCGGACAGTGAGTTCGGACGGCCCTTCGACCTGGCTGCCGATCGGCCGCTCCGGGTCACGCTGCTGCGGCTCGGTGCCGAAGACTTCGTGGTCCTGTTGGTGGTGCACCACATTTGTTGGGATGACAATTCGTGGGAGGTCTTCTTCGCCGAACTGAGCGAGTATTACCACGGTCGTCCCGTCCAGGGCGAGGCGCCGCAGTTCATGGTGGTGAGTGCGGACACAGAACCGTCATCGGACGCCGATCTCACGTATTGGCGCCGGGCACTGACTCCGCTCCCGGACCCGCTGGAGCTTCCCGGAGCCGCGAGCACGTATTCCTCTCGCGCCGCTCGGCGTCTTGCGGTGCCGATGCCTGCCGAAACCGCTGCTCGCATCGAGGAGTTCGCCCGCGAACATTCCGCTACACCATTCATGGTGCTCCTGGCGGCGTTCGGGGTGCTCGTTCATCGGTATACCGGATCGCGTGATTTCGTGACCGCGATTCCGGTGGCAGAGCGAAAGTCCAATGCGGAAAAAGCAATCGGCTATTTCGGTAATACGCTGTTACTGCGTACGGTGGTGAACCCGGACGATAGCTTCGCCTCGCATGTGGCTGCGGTACGCGAGGTGTGCCTGGATGCGTTCGGCCACCAGAATGTCGGTATCGACGAGGTGGTCCGCGAGGTAAATCCGAGCCGCTCTATCGGTCATGACGGGATGGACGAGCTGGTCCGGCTGGGCTTCAGCATGCGTAAGGACGCCAGTGGGTATCGGCTGGAGGGCGTCGATGTCACGCAACTCGACCTGGCCGCGGTAAGCGCGCAATTGCCGTTGTCGTTGGCGATCGCCACCGAATCCAGCGGCACGATCGTCGAATTCGAATACCAGACAGATGTGCTGCCGCAATGGCTTGTTGGTCAGCTCCTGGTGCACTATCAAAGGCTCCTTGCGGATGGTTTGAGTCGGCCGGAAGAAACGCTCGCACGCTTGGAGCTGTTCGATGCCGAAGAGCATTCGGCTCTGCTCGATCAGTCTCACGGAGTCTTGACGCGGCCTTCCGCCGCCACTTTGGTAGATCTTCTGGACGCGGCTGCCCGGGCGACGCCCGAGGCACTGGCAGTGGTATCCGATGACGTGGAGCTCACCTACGAGCTGCTGCAGCAGCGCTCGAATCGCTTCGCCCGCTGGCTCGTCGCGCAGGGGGCGGGCACCGAGGATGTGATCGCGCTGCAGATGTCCACCTCGGTCGAGTTCATCGTCGCGATGCTCGGAGTTCTCAAGTCGGGTGCGGCCTACATGCCTATCGATCCCGCATTGCCCGAAGAGCGCATCGAATATCTGATTGCCGACGCGAAACCGCGGATTGTGATGCGCCCGCAGGAGTTTCGGGTAGCTGAGGCGGCGGCCACCGGGCTTGGCGACGCACCGATCACCGACGCAGATCGTTTGCGTCCGTTGCTGCCCGACAACCTGGCGTACGTGATCTACACATCGGGATCGACAGGGCGGCCGAAGGGTGTTGCCGTGGCACATGCGGCGATTGCCGAGCATGTGGTGTCCTTCACCGCCGAGTGGAGCATGACCGCGGATGACCGGATGCTGCAATCCACGTCGGTCAGCTTCGATGCGTCGCTCGCGGACATCTTGTGCCCGCTGTCCCTGGGGGCGCAGCTTGTCATCCCGAAGCCCAACCCGTTCTCTGATATCGGCTACGTCGCCGATTTGGTGCGCCGTCGCGGCGTGACAGTGCTGCACATGGTGCCCTCGCTACTCGGTTCGGTATTGCTGTTACCGGAAGCCCGTGAGCTGCGGGGACTTCGGCATGTTCCGGTGGGTGGTGAAGCCCTTCCGGGCGAGGTGGCCGACAAGTTCGCGACCATGTTTGATGCCGAACTGCGCAACCACTATGGGCCCACCGAAGCGGTGGTGTGTTCGACATACATGTCTGTCCGGGGACCCCAAGGTAATTCGATCGTGCCGATCGGTCGGCCCAATCAAAATGTCTATGCCTACGTGCTGGATCAGGCGCTGAAACTGGTCCCCGCCGGCGTTGTCGGCGAGTTGTATCTCGGTGGTGCACAATTGGCGCGAGGCTACCGCGCCCGGCCGGTGCTCACCGCCGAGAGGTTTGTGGCCGACCCGTTCGGTTCGGGTGGGCGGCTCTATCGCACCGGTGACCTGGTGCGGCGCAATGCCCGGGGTGAATTGGAGTTCGTCGGCCGCGCCGACGAGCAGGTCAAGGTCCGGGGATACCGCATCGAGCTCGGCGAGATCGAGGCGGTTATCGGTGCCGACCCACGCGTCGGGCACTGCGTTGCGACGGTGGTAGACGATCCGCAGGTGGGCTCGCTGCTGGCCGCGTACGTAGTACCTGCTGGTGGCACCCGGGAAATCGATCTGGACGAACTGCGCGCTCGTGCGCAGGAAGCATTGCCCGCATACATGGTGCCCACCGCATTCGCGGTCATTCCGGAGATTCCGTTGACCACCAGCGGTAAGCTCGACAAGCGGGCGCTACCTACCCCGGACGCGTTGACGGAGCGGGCATTTCGGTTGCCGGTGACGCCGACCGAGCGCCGGATGTGCGCGATTTACTCGCACCTGTTCGGGAAAGAGCGTGTGGGACTGGATGATTCGTTCTTTGAACTGGGTGGGCATTCGCTCCTGGCCGCCCGTTTGGTGGCACAGATCCGGGCACAGTTCGGCATCGATCTGACGGTGCGTGCGGTGTTCGATCGCCCCACCCCGGCCGGGCTGGCCGAGCAGTTGGTCACCTACTTCCGCGAAGAGTTCGAGATCGAGCTCGATGAACTTGACCTTGACGAGTCGGACGAGATGGAGGCCGCGCCGCAGGACGGCCGACCGGATCTCGTTGCGGCAGAGCGGCCGGAGCGTTTACCGCTGTCTTCGTCGCAGCTGTCCATGTGGTTCGAGTGCCAGATGGAGGGCGTCACCGATATCGGCAATATGTGGCTGGCATTGCGATTCGACGGACCGTTGCAGACTCCTGCCTTAATTGCGGCTCTCAACGATGTGGTAGCCCGTCATGAGGCGCTGCGGACCAATATCGCGATCCACGAAGGTGCGCCGTATCAGATAGTGCATCCCTCGCGTGAGCTGGCGGTCCCGATTCTGCGGTCTTCTCCGGAGGGCCTTTCGGACACGCTGGCCGAGCTGCGGCACCATATTTTCGGCCTCGAAACGGAGTCCTTGATCAGGCCCGCCATCATCGAATTGAGTGCGCAGGAGCATGTGCTGGCCCTGGTGGTGCATCACATAGTGGTGGATCACGCTTCGTTCACGGTGATCGTCGACGACCTCATCGCGGCCTATCGGGCCCGCCTCGAGGGCCAGGCCCCACAATGGGATCCGCAACCGGTACAGTACGCCGATTACGTTCTGTGGCAACGTGATGCGTTTGCCCCCGATAGTGAATTCGGGCAAGCAGAGGTGAATTTCTGGCGCCAGCAACTGGCCGGTGTGCCTACCGAGATCGCGGTGGCGCACGATCGTGCTCGGCCGCAGATCCTCGGAAAGCGAGGTGAGGTCGCCAAATTCGTCATGGAGCCCGAGCGTAGACAGGCGCTGACCCGGATGGCCGAACAGCGTGGCGTCACCGAGTTCATGGTCTATCAGGCGGCGCTGGCTGTTGTTCTGCATCGGCTGGGTGGCGGTACCGACATTGTGATCGGCAGCCCGGTGGCCGCACGGGTGCATCCACATGTTGCGAAGCTCGTCGGGCTGTTCGCGAACATGGTGGCGTTGCGCAATGACCTGTCTGGTGATCCGTCGTTGCGTAGCGTGCTGGAGCGAAGCCGGGATGCCACACTCAACGCACACGCTCACCAGGAGCTACCCATCGAAAAACTGGTTGAGGCTGTCAACCCGGTGCGCTCGCTGTCGTGGAACCCGCTGTTCCAGACCATGGTCAATTTCCGCGGTGCGGACTGGGGTACCGCCGCGCGGGACGTGACGGTTTCCGGCGAGACCACTGTGGTGCCGTTGCCCATGGAAGTGGACGTGTCCTATCTGGACTTGAACTTCGCGTTGAACGTCACGCCGTCGGGCGGTCTCGACGTGTCGGTGGTCGCCAACGCTGATCTCTATGATCACGAGACCACCCGGATGATCGCGCAGGCCCTGGACACCGCATTCGATGCGTTCGTAAACAACCAGGAATCAAGGGTTTCCGAGATTGTGCTGCTTCCGGCTGATGCCATGGCGCAGCTGATGGCGCCGCCGGCCGCCGCTGTCGAGCCTGTCACCACCCCATCGGTGGAGGGCTCGGAGGAAACCAAGCTGGTACTTATCTCCATTCTGGAGGAACTCCTGGAGATCAGCGATGTCGACCCCGAGGACAATTTCTTTGCCCTCGGCGGCGATAGTGTCATCTCTATCCAATGGTCCACGCGTGCGGCCGAGCGTGGACTGGCGATGACTCCGCAAATGGTCTTCGAATGCGCCACCATCGCTCAGCTGGCGGGGGCCGTGGACGCCGCTGATCGGGTTGTGACAGAAGGCGATTCGCATCTCGTCACGCCGCCGGTGCAGAGCGCGCCGATGAGCGCTTCTGGTTTGAGCGCCGACGCATTGGCCGAGCTCACCGCATCCTGGCAGGCGCAGTCGTGACGGGTACCGAACAGCAGCCGCAGATCGAGGACGTGCTGGCGCTGAGCCCCTTGCAGGAGGGATTTTTCGCGCTGTCTCAGCTCGCCGACGAGAGTGTCGATCTGTACAGCATGCAGTTCGTCGCGGACATCGATGGAGGCCTGGACGTTGACCTGTTGCACCGCAGTGCGCAGGCCTTGCTTACCCGGCATCCCAACCTGCGTGCGGCCTTCTGGGACCGTGGGCTGCCCAAGCCCGTCCAGATTGTGCCGACACATGCGGACATCCCGTGGGAAGAACGTGAAGCGCAGCCCACGGAGTTCGACGAGATCGCGTTGCGCGAGCGGCTGCGCCCCTTCAATCTGGGCAAGGGGCCGGCGATTCGCCTCGTGCTACTCACCGTCCCCGGTGAGTCACGCCACCGAATGATTGTCACCAGCCATCACATCCTGATGGATGGCTGGGCCATCGCGATCTTCTTCAGCGAGTTGCTCGCCGTCTACCAGGCAGGAGGGTCCCTAGCCGGGCTGCCAGCGGTGCGGCCCTATCGCGACTACATCGCCTGGCTCAACGCTCAGGACACCACCGAGGCCACCGCCCGGTGGACCCGCTATCTGGGCACGGTATCCGGCCCCCTGATGCTGGCAGACGGAGCCGTAGCCGCTCACGACAACGTGCCCGAGAAGTCGCAGTTTCTTTTGGCGCCAGAGGAAACCGCACGGCTTCGGCAATGGGCGGCGGCCAACGGGCTGACGCTGAACACCGTGACCGCATTCGCCTGGGCGCTTGTCCTCGGCAGGCTGACCGACCGCACCGATGTCGTCTTCGGCACGATCGTGTCTGGACGGCCCAAGGAACTACCTGACGTCGAGCGGATGGTCGGACTCTTCATCAACTCGGTGCCCATGGTGCACCACATCGATTATTCGGCCTCGGTGGTCGAGCAGTGCGTGCAGCTGCAGCGTGAAGCGGCGGCGATGCGCGATATCGGTTATCTGAGTCTGTCGACACTGCAGCGGGCAGAGGGCAGCGCCGCACTGTTCGACACCCTGTTTGTCTTCGAAAACGCCCCGATCGGCGACGTCGTCCAGGAAGTCGAGATGGCCGACGGTGCCCGCTTCCGCCCGGTCGAAATGGAGAGTTTGGCGCACTACCCGCTGACGGTGGTGTCGCATATGCACGGCGACTCACTGTTGGTGCTTATCGAAGCGATTCCCCAGGCGTTACCTCATGTTTCGGGCGCCAGCGTTGGCGAACGCCTGGTGTCGGTCCTACGGCAGCTTCCGGATATCGGCGGCGGAACGCCGGATGCTCTCGAGCTGTTGACGGCACGGGAACGCGCCGAGATCGTTGTCACGGCCTCGGCGGCCGATCCATCGGTGGTATCGGTGTGGGACCTATTCGAGAGAGAGGCACAGGCACACCCCGAGTCGCTCGCACTCGTGGCGGACGCCGGGACGCGTTATACGTATGCGCAGTTGCGTGGTGCGGTGTCGCGGCTGTGTGCGGAATTGATCGAGAGCGGGGTGACTCCGGAAACGACAGTAGCGCTGGCACTTCCGCGCTCAGCCGACTCGATCATTGCCATTCTCGCGGTGTTGGCGGCGGGTGCTGCCTACGTCCCGGTGGATATCGGGCTACCCGCCGCACGCGTTGAATCGATTCTGCGGCAATCCAATCCCACACTTGTCATCACGGTCGACCGGCATCGCGATATTGCCGGTCGGGGATATCAGGTCCTGATCCTCGATGATCCCGAGACCGCCGCGCGGATCTCCGGTCGTTCGGAGTCCGGCCACGCGGTGGTCGTACACCGCGATCAAAGCGCGTACCTGATCTTCACCTCCGGATCGACGGGAGAGCCCAAGGGTGTGGTCGGCACGCATGCCGCACTGATGAGCTACTTCGCCGACCACCGGGATCGTGTATATCGGCCCGCTACGGCGCGACTCGGCCGCAAGCTGCGTATTGCGCACGCCTGGTCGCTGAGTTTCGACGCATCCTGGCAGCCGATGATCGGCCTGCTGGATGGGCACGCTGTGCACCTATTCGATGCCGAAGCCATGCGGGATGCCAGCTTGCTCGTGCGGGGTATGGCCGAGCGTGGTGTCGACATGATCGATACCACGCCTTCGATGCTGGCGCAGCTGTCCGCCGCGGGGCTTCTGGATCATGAGCTGGCCGTGCTGGCACTCGGTGGCGAGGCGATCGAAACCGCGTTGTGGGACCGGCTGCGCTCGTTGAGCGACACTGCCGTCTACAACTGCTACGGCCCCACCGAGACGACGGTCGAGGCGGTGGTGGCTGCCGTAAAGGAGTACCCGGCGCCCACCATTGGTACGCCGAACCAGGGCATGGTCGGATACGTGCTTGATTCACGCCTACGGCCGGTGCCCGATGGTGCCGTCGGCGAGCTGTATCTCGCGGGCGCCCAACTGGCCCGCGGTTACGCGGGAAAGCCTGCGGTGACGGCGGCCGCCTTCGTGGCCGATCCGCGGCGGGCAGGCCAGCGGATGTACCGCACCGGCGATCTCGTACGCCGATTGCCACACGGTGGTTTCGCCTATCTGGGACGGGCCGACTCGCAGGTAAAGATTCGTGGCTACCGGGTCGAGGTCGGTGAGATCGAGTCGGCGCTGCGCCTGCAACCGGATATCCAGACCGCCGCGGTGACTGTCGTGCGTCGTGCCGGGGGTGCGAGCCTCGTTGGATTTGTTGTCTGTGAAAAAGATACGTTCGACTCTGCCCGGACCATGATGCGTCTGGCCGACCGGTTGCCGTCGTACATGATGCCCTCGCGCCTGGTGCCTCTTCCGCAGTTGCCGGTCACGGTGAACGGCAAGCTCGACGGCGGCGCGCTGGAGCGCCTCGCACGCGAGGCATTGTCCGGCGGTGCGGTCGGCGAACAGGCACAGCCGGCCACCGCAACCGAATGCGTGCTCTGCGAATGCTGTGCAGAGCTGTTTGACGGAACCGCGCCGGGTATCGACGAGGACTTCTTCTCTCTCGGAGTGGACAGTATTGTCGCGATTTCCTTGGTCAACAAGGCACGTAAACGCGACCTGGTGATCACCCCGCGCATGGTGCTGGCCGCGCCGACCATCCGTCAGCTCGCGGCGCTTGTCGACACTCGTGGTCACGTGGATTCCCTGGCGGGAGAAGCTGATTACGGTGAGGTGCCACCGTTGCCGGTGGTTTCGTGGATGTATGAGAGCGAGATCTATCGTCGACTCTCGTTGTCGGTCCTGGTTCGGCTGCCTGCGGGAATCGACCGTCCGGGGATCGAACGGATGCTTCAGTTGCTTCTCGACGGATTCACCATGTTGCGGTCGACCCTGGTCGACACTCCCGACGGCGCCCGAGTCGTCACCCGCGAACCGGGAGTGGTGCGCGGCGAAAGTGTGCTCAGCAGAGTCGAGTTGCCCACGGGTGAATCCGCTCATGCCGCCATCACCAATGCCGCACGGCAAGCCTTTGACTCCTTGGACCCGCGCTCGGGCGCGATGATGCGGGCAGTCTGGTTGGCATCTCGCGATTCGGGTGATGTGCTGTTATTGACCGTCCACCATCTGGCCATGGACGTGGTTTCTTGGCACATCGTGCTCGGTTATCTCGCCGACGCGTGGATAGCGGTGCGATCCGGTACAGCGCCCAAGGCGCCGATGGAATTCACGTCATACCGGCAGTGGAGCCAGCTCATGCACCAACGCGCGTCCAGCCACGACGTACTGCGCCAGCGTGATTACTGGGCCGAACAGGTTTCGGGTGCTGATCCAGAGCTCGGTTCCAGGCATGCCGATCCTTCCCGGGACACCTGGGGGACACTGCAGACCACCGCGGTGCCGACCCCGGTAGCGGTGACCACACGGCTGCTGGCCTCGCTGAACAAGCCCGAAGGTGTCTACAGCTTTTTGTTGTCCGCCCTGGCGGTCACGGTGGCAAGTTGGCGAAAACTGCGCGGACAGGACTCCACCGCAGGCACTTTGGTGTCGTTGGAGGGGCACGGCAGAGCGGATGGCGAGCTGGATACCGATACCAGCGGCACCGTCGGGTGGTTCACCACCGTGTATCCGGTGCGAGTTGCCGCGGGTGAAGCGGCGATAGATGTCGACCGGATGGAGAACGACGTCAACGCGGCCCGACAGTTGCTGGCCGGGGTGGCGCGACACATCGACGAAATCCCTTATCAGGGATTAGATTATGGGTTGCTTCGCTATGTGCGGGGCTGCGAGGAGCTGAGCTCTGCGCGCGACCCGCAGATCCAGTTCAACTATGTGGGCCGGATGGATATCAGTGGGATCGACGATCAACCTTGGTCGCTTATCACCGACGCCAGGAGTCTGGCGGTGCCGCCGGACTCGGAACCGGATCTACCGCTGCGGTTTGCCATCAACATCGGTTCGGCGGTGATGACGACACCTGAAGGGCCTCAGCTGCTCACGAACTGGCAGCTGAGTTCAGCACTGTTCACCCCGGCGGATGCCAGCCGGCTGGCGCAGTTGTGGCAGCGCAGCGTGGCCGCACTGGCCGGGGCACTCGACGGATAGCGACGGGAAGAATACGGATGGAAGCAATCAGTAGGGACGAGATCAAGCTGACGGTCGCCGACCTCATCGGGCTTACAGCCCAGGATATTTCGGATGGCGATGACCTCATCACACTCGGATTGGACTCGATCCGCATGATGACTCTGGCCGGTGGATGGCGCAAACGGGGCAGCCGTGTCACCTTCGCTCAGCTGGCGGCCGAGCCTTCGGTGGACTCCTGGTACGCGCTGCTGCGGGCGGATGACGAGGTGGCCCCGGATGAGGAGGCCGCGGCGGACGAAACAGATGGTCAAGACGGCGAGGACGCGCCTTTCCCGCTGGCCACCATGCAACACGCGTACTGGATCGGCCGATCGGAGGATCAGGAGCTCGGTGGGGTAGCGGCACACCTGTACGTCGAATTCGACGGAGGAGCAATCGATCCCGACCGACTCAAGGCTGCGGTAGAGCGCTTGGTGGCCGCCCATCCGATGTTACGCACCAAGTTTCTGCCCGACGGCACACAGCAGACCATGGCGGCTCCCGGCCGTGACGTGTTCACCGTGGTGGATCTGCGCGGACGTGCGGCCGGCGAAGTTGACGCGGCACTTGCCGAACTGCGGGAGCATAAGACGCATCAGCGCCTGGCCATAGAGGACGGGCAGGTGCTCGACGTCACGCTGACCTTGCGTGATGACAACAACAGCAGATTGCATCTCGACGTCGACATGCTTGCCGGCGACGCGATGAGCTACCGGGTCTTGATATCTGATTTGGCGGCGCTCTATCACGGTGGCGCGCAACCTGAATTGGGATATTCCTACCGGCGGTACCGCACCGAGGATCGTGGCGATGCGGCCGCGCACGAGCGTGACAGGCAATGGTGGCAGGACAGGCTGGCGGACCTGCCGGGTGCTCCGGAACTGCCGGTTGTCCCGGTGAGCGAACGCACCGATCAGCACCGCACCGTCCGGTACAACTACTGGCTTGAACCTGAGGCCAAGCAACAGCTGCTGGTCGCCGCCCACCAGCGCGGCATCACCCCCGCCATGGCGATGGCCGCTGTCTTCGCCGAAACCATCGGCGGATGGTCGGCGCAGAGCCGATTCTTGTTGAATGTCCCCCTATTTCATCGCGAGTCGGTGCATCCTGACATAGATCGGGTGATCGGTGACTTCACCTCCTCGATCATGCTCGACGTCGACCTGACCGAGGACATGTCGGTGGCCGACCGGGCCCGTGCGTTGCAGCGCACCATGTATGAGAGCGGGGCGCACTCGGCGTACCCGGGATTGAATGTGCTGCGCGACCTGGGTAGGCACCGGGGCGAACCGGTGCTGGCACCGATCGTGTACACCAGCGCGCTAAATCTGGGGGAACTGTTCGCCGAGCCGGTCATGCAGACCTTCGGGGAACCGGTATGGATCATCTCGCAGGGACCGCAGGTGCTACTGGACGCTCAGGTCACCGAGGTGCGGGGAGGCTTGCTGTTGAACTGGGACGTTCGCGAATCAGCGTTCCCGCACGGCATGGTGGCCGCGATGTTCGAGCGGTACACCGATGCGGTGGCCGCCTTGTGCACGGGAGCGGACGGCTGGAACAGCGATGCGGCTGTGCGACTGCCTGCTTCCCAGGAACGGGTGCGGCGCGCCGTCAACGCGACGGCTGGCCCGGTAACCGGCCGGCGACTGCATGAAGGCTTCTTCGACTTCGCCCAGTCGAACCCCGGGATGCCCGCGGTGGTCTGGGGTTTTGGCGACGAGGATGGTGTGTGGTCCTACCGCGATGTGGCGGCCCAGGCCCTGGCGGTGGCGGGCGCCTTGCGGGAGCGGGGGGTACGCCCGGGTGATTGTGTTGCCGTGCAGTTGCCCAAGGGGCGCGACCAGATTCCCGCGGTGCTCGGTGTGCTGGCGGCCGGCGCCACGTATGTACCGATCGGATTCGATCAGCCGGCCCAGCGCCGCGCGGCGATCCTTGAAACCGGCGGAATCTCCGTGGCGTTGACCACCGCTGACTCCGATATGCCGATTGATCATCTGTCGATTGACGCGGCCCGTCAATATCCGGAACCGCTCCGGGAGCCGGTGCTGCCGGATGCTTCGCAGATCGCATACGTCCTTTTCACATCGGGCTCTACCGGAACCCCGAAGGGTGTCGATGTCTCACATGCGGCCGCTATGAACACGATTGACGCCTTGAACGATGAGTTCGAAGTGGTCACCTCGGATCGTGCGCTCGGACTGTCGGCCCTCGAGTTCGATCTGTCCGTATACGACATCTTCGGCATGTTCTCTGTCGGCGCCGCCGTGGTTGCGGTGGACGCCGCGCAGCGGGCCGAGGCCACCACATGGGTGGAATTGATACGGCGACATAGGGTTTCGATTATCAACTGTGTGCCGGGACTGCTCGACATGATTCTGGCAATGGGCGGGGGTGAGCTGGGCGATTCCCTGCGCGCGGTCATCCTGGGAGGTGACTGGGTAAGTTCGGATCTGGCGCGCAGGCTCGCCGCGCAAGTCCCGGGCTGTCGCTTCACCGGCCTGGGTGGGGCGACCGAGGCCGCCATACACAGCACGATTTGTGAGGTGCTGGGTGACCCGCCGCAGCACTGGGCCACAATTCCTTTCGGTGTGCCGCTGCGCAACGTACGGTGCCGTGTCGTTTCGCAGGCAGGTCGTGACTGTCTGGACTGGGTGCCCGGCGAACTGTGGATCGGTGGCGACAGCGTCGCGTCCGGTTACCGCAATGACCCGGAGCGCACGGCAGAGCGTTTCGTCGAGCACGACGGTCTACGTTGGTACCGGACGGGCGATATGGCGCGCTACTGGCCCGATGGCACCATCGAATTCCTGGGCCGCGCCGACCATCAGGTGAAGATCCGCGGGTACCGCGTGGAACTGGGCGAAGTCGAGAGCGCGCTGCGCTTGATACCGGGCATACGGCACGCGGTCGCCGCCGTCGTGGGGGCGGATGCTCCGAATCTTGTTGCCGCGGTGGCGGGTACGCCCGACCCGGCGGCCGACTATGCGGCGCTGCTCGGCGACTTACTGCCCGGCTACATGATTCCCGCCCGGATCGAGCTTCTTGAGCAGATGCCACTGACGTCGAACGGCAAGATGGATCGACGTGCGGTGACTGCGCTCCTGGAGCAAGTGGCTGTTGGGGGTGCCGATGCGGGGCCGCGGCACGACCTCGATGCGGCTCTTGTCGATCTGGTTTCCGGTGTACTTGGCATCGAATCGATGGGCGTACATGACGATTTCTTCGCTCGCGGTGGCGATTCGGTGTTGGCGACCGCTGTGATCGCCCGAGTACGAGACTGGCTGTCGGTCGACCACGCGCTCGTCGGGGACTTCTTCGCCACCCGCACCGTCGCGGGGCTGGCCGACAGGTTGTTGCAGCGTGAAGCCGACCGCGGTACGCCGGACCGGCTGGCCGTCGTCGCGGGCCACTATCTCGAGATCGCGGCGATGACCGACGAGGAGGTCTTGGCCGGGACCGTCTGATAGGTCAGGAGGCAGCGGGTGTGCCGAGCACCATGCTGCCCACGCTGCACTCCTGTAGCTCGGGCACGGCGGCGGCCGCGGTGAATGCCGCGGTATCGCCGAAGCCCTGGGCGCACGCGCCCAGACCCATCGCGGTGGCGGCCAGGTAGATGGTTTGCATGAGCACGCCGACGTGCTTGAGGATGGCCGAGTAGGCGACCTGCTCGTAAGTCCACATCACCCGTCCGGCGCGTGCCGCCATCACCAGCAGCACCTGTGGCTCGGCGCCGCCCTCCAACGTGGCCGACGTCGTCTTCAACAGCTGTTTCACCGCGACAGAGTCCGCGTCGGCCACCGGGCGGAGTACGTGCTCGAAAGAGTCGTAGTGGTACATGCCGGCCGCCAGCCCCGCGACATGTCGAACCACCGGATAAAGCTCGAGTTCGTACACGCTGCCCCCCGACGGATATGGGCGGGACAGAAGCTCCTCACCGTCATCGGGTGAACTGATAGCACGGGTACGGGCTGTGCGATACAGCAGCTCGGAAAGCTGTTCGACGGTGATCGGATCGGCATCGTCGAAGGCGCGCACCGATATTCGATCTTCGATCACCGTGGTGAGGGTCGGGTCGCCGGCGCGCAGGGCCGCTAGGTCCGGGGCAGGCAACGAGACGGGGCTGCCTGGGTAGTCTCGCCGGCGAGCCGCGGGTTGTGGGAACTTGCCCTTCGCCCACTTCGTCGGGCCGAAATGGTCCCAGGTGACGGTGCGTTCACCCAGCGTGCTGCGGCGGTGGAACCACAGATCCGGCGCGCTCCAGCTGATCGAGCTGAATTCATGGCTTTCGTCCGAGCTGTCGGTGACGAGAAATCCGCCCCAGCGCAAATCAGCCAGGAATCGCGCGACAAGTTCCTCGGGAACACCGGCATCGGTCTGTCCTGGGCCGTCGAGCAGCGGCAGCAGCCGCAGATCCTGGATGCGGATATCGCACCAGCCGAGCGGATTTTCAAGCACATATCCCCGCGTATCGCGGTGCAGTACTGAGAATTTCGAGAGATGAAGGGTGGCGGGCGCTGCCCCTGCGGCTTGTGGGCCGGGAACTCCGAAACCTTCGATGGCATAGAGCTCGCGTCCCTCGTCGCGTACCGATACCGACAGCCAGCCACCGTTGAGTAGCCGAGTGACGAGCGCTTCGATGTCGTCGCTGTCGGCATCGGCGACAAGCTCGGCGAGTGTGGCCGGGCCACTGTTGAGGGTCTTGAGGGCGCGCCGTTGCTGACCGGTGAGTCCGGTGAGTTTCTCGTTGCGCGGCGGGTTCAGGAGTATCCCGCCCGCCGCCGTGACGAGGCACGTTGCGCCATCGCGCAGGCTGAACCGGGTCCCGGCGGGGTAGGTGAGAGCGGACAACGGAAGCCTTCCGGAAGATGTGCCGACGCCGTATGCGCATGCGTTCACGCACGATCATAAGGAACCCCGGTAAGGTACCCCTAACATGGGCTCCCATTTGCTAGACAGGTCGATTGCTGCCGCCGGGGCGGATGTGTGGGCTACCTGCATCGGGTGTTGCGGCGCATGCTCGAGGAATTGACATGCCGGTTCGTCTGCGGGCTCGTGCCGTCTGCGGCCAAAGGTGCCCAGTACGCTGAACATCCAGCGAAAGCCCGAATGGTGAGGAGTGCCCGATGAACTTCGGCGATTTCCAGCTTCAGTTCTATGCGGCAGGTGCGCTCGGCAAGGTTTCCACCCTTCCGTTCAACTTTGCCGAGCTGGAGAGCCGTGCCGAGCAGACATTGGGTGAGGGGATCTTCGGCTATGTGCGCGGCGGTGCCGGCGACGAGCACACCCAGGACTCGAATGTCACAGCGCTGCGTCGCTATGGACTGGTGCCCCGGATGCTGCGGGATCGCACCGTTCGGGACATGTCGACCTCATTTCTGGGGCGCACGTTCACGAGCCCGGCCTTCATCTGCCCGGTGGGTGTGTTGGGTGCGGTTCGTGACCGTGGCGATCTGCTGACGGCCGCCGCCGCGCGCGAGCTCGATATGCCCGCGATGTATTCGACACTTTCCGCGGCCACCCTGGAAGAGGTCGCCGCCGCGCGCGGTGATTCCTATGGGATCTTCCAGCTGTACCCGTCGTCGGATTCAGAACTGACCGACAACTTCATCCGGCGTGCCGAGGCTGCTGGGTACGACGCGCTGGCAGTGACTCTCGACACCGGCACGCTCGGTTGGCGGCCGCGCGATCTTAAGCATGGGTATCTACCGATGCTGCACGGGCACTGTCTGGCGAATTACACGTCCGATCCCCGGTTTCTGGAGATCGCGGGGGTGCGTTCCGCCGGGGAACTGACGCCGATGCATGCCGGGCTGGTGTGGGCCTCGCTGTTCAGTCATCCTGGGCTCACCTGGGCGGACATCGATCACTACCGGTCGATCACCAAGCTTCCGATCATCCTCAAGGGGATCTGCGACAGCGATGATGTCCGGCAAGCGGTGGACCGCGGCGTGGATGCCATCGCCTACTCCAACCACGGTGGGCGCCAAGCGAATGGGGGAGTTCCCGCGATCGATGGTCTGGCCGCGGCGGTCGAGGCGGCAGGTTCGGTTCCGGTCACATTCGATTCCGGGATACGCGACGGCATCGACATCTTGCGGGCCGTGGCGCTCGGCGCCAGCCTGGTGGGGGTTGCGCGTCCCTATGTATACGGACTCGCCCTGGACGGTACCAACGGTGTCAAACACGTCATCCAGTCGCTACTCGCCGAGGCCGACCTGACCATGGCGGTGAACTGCTATCTTTCGCTGAACGAATTGGCGGTGCAGCGGCTTTCCTGAAGACGCGGTAGCGGGCTAGCCGATGCCCGCCCACCGACCGAGTCGATGGGCGGCGGTCACGATCATCGTGGCCGGCCAGTTCTAGGCCCGGCGCCGGGCCTGTGGCGCGTGCCAATGGAAACGCATTGCGAGCATGCGCAGCCCGAACGCCGCCAACGCGGCCGCCAACCCCGTCAGATCGGTGTAGAGGCCGACGTGGATGAGCAACGCCGTGATGCTGGCGCCCAGCATGGCAGGGACGGCGTATAGCTCGCTGTCGGGGCGCAGCAGCATCGGGGTCTCCCCGGAGAGTAGGTCGCGGATCACACCGCCGCCGATCGCGGTCATGGCCCCGAGTAGCGCGGCCGACGGCTCGGCCAGCCCGCTGTGGGCGGCGATGGCAGTGCCGGTGACACAGAAGACCGCCAGCCCAAGTGCATCGGTGACTTGCAACGGCCACCCGGTGAGCTTGGCGGGGGGCTGCCACAGGAAGACCAATCCCGCTGCCGCAAGCGCGATTCCGATATGGGAGAAGCCGGTGAATGCGGCGGGCGGGTGTTGGCCGATGATGACGTCGCGCAGCACACCGCCGCCGATCGCGGTCACCATGGCCAGCACGGCCAGTCCCACTATGTCGAACTTTTTCTCTACCGCGACCAGTGCCGCAGACATCGCGAACGCCAAGGTGCCCAGGTAGTCAAGAATCGCGTGGCTGATCGATGCGAACGAGTGCAACTCCACGGCGCTCGCCAGCAGCGCACCAGACGTCAAGTCAATCCCTCCCGCCGGGCCCAACGGTGTCTAGCCACCGAAACGAGGCCCACGGCGACGCAGATATCGCTCGAACTCGGCGGCCAATGCGTCGCCGTCGATCTTGCTCAGCATCTCGGTGGTATCCACCTCGGCGTCACCGCGTTCCTCGAGTGACTGCACGTACTCGGCAATCTCCTCGTCCTCGGTGGTCATCTCGGTGACCGCCTGCTCCCACTCCTCGGCCTGCTCGGGTAGATCTCCGAGCGGGACCTCCACGTCGAGCACGTCCTCGACCCGCTGCAGCAGCGCGACCGTCGCCTTCGGATTGGGCGGCTGCGAGACGTAATGCGGTACCGCGGCCCAGAACGCGACGGCGGGTATACCCGCGTTCACGCAGGCGTCCTGGAACACACCGGCGATACCGGTGGGCCCCTCGTACCGGGTTTCCTCCAGGCCGAAGAACTTGGCGGCCTCGGGGGAGTAGGCGGTACCGCTGACCGGTACCGGCCGCGTATGCGGGGTGTCGGCCAGTAGCGCGCCCAGGATCACCACCGTGGACACGTCGAGACGATCCGCGATGGCCAGCAAGCGGTTGCAGAACGTGCGCCAGCGCATGTTCGGCTCGGCACCGTGCATCAGGACCACATCGCGCTGCGAGCCGGGGGGTGAGCAGTAGGAGATGTGCATGCCAGGCCACTCCAGCTCGCGAGTGACGCCGTCGACCAGCCGTACGACGGGCCGGTTGACCTGATAGTCGTAGTAATCCTCGTCATCGATGGTCATCAATGGGGTGGCCTGCCAGGTGGTGTCCAAATGCTCCAGCGCAGCGCTGGCGGCGTCGCCGGCGTCATTCCAGCCCTCGAACGCGGCAACCACTATCGGGTCGCGCAGCACGGGTAGGCTGTTCTGGGCCATATCCGACAAGGTCACGGTGTCAGCGTAAGCCCTGCGTGGCGGGGGCGAGTCGCGGCCGGCGGAGAATGGATTGGATAGCCGGATCACGTTGTTGATAGGACCGCACCCAGAAAAAGCCGTACGACACCCCACAGGACAAACTGGGCGTTCGCGCGACTGTTGAGCGACGACGTAGACTTCATCTGGTCGAGAGGCGTTGCAACGGTTCGGGGATCACAGCCCCGTGACCGCCACGCTCGGCAGAGTTAAGGACGCCTTCCGCTCTGGAAGGAATGCACGTGACCAATCTGCAGCCGAATGTCCGACCCGACTGCACAGAGGCGCTGACGGCTGCTCTCGAACAGCGGATCCTGGTGATCGACGGCGCGATGGGCACCGCTATCCAGCGCGACAGGCCCGACGAAGCCGGATACCGCGGTGAGCGTTTCGCCGACTGGCCGAGCGACCTTGTCGGCAACAACGATCTCCTCACGCTGACACAGCCGCACATCATCGAGGGCATTCACCGTGAGTACCTCGAGGCGGGCGCGGACATCCTCGAGACGAACACGTTCAACGCAAATGCCGTGTCACTGTCCGACTACGGCATGGAAGAGCTGAGCTACGAGCTGAATTACGCCGGTGCCGCGCTGGCGCGGGTTGCCGCCGACGAGTACAGCACCCCGGCCAAGCCCCGCTATGTCGCCGGAGCGCTGGGACCCACCACCCGGACCGCGTCGATTTCGCCGGACGTCAACGACCCCGGAGCCCGCAACGTCTCCTATGACCAGCTGGTCGCCGCCTACCTCGAAGCAGCCAACGGCCTGGTCGACGGTGGTGCCGACATCATCCTCGTGGAGACCATCTTCGACTCGCTGAATGCCAAAGCGGCGGTGTTCGCCATCGAGACGCTGTTCGAGCAGCGCGGGCGGCGCTGGCCGATCATCATCTCGGGCACTATTACCGATGCGTCCGGCCGGACGTTGTCCGGCCAGGTCA
The DNA here is from genome assembly GCF_000069185.1 of Mycobacteroides abscessus ATCC 19977. Classification (NCBI taxonomy): domain Bacteria; kingdom Bacillati; phylum Actinomycetota; class Actinomycetes; order Mycobacteriales; family Mycobacteriaceae; genus Mycobacteroides; species Mycobacteroides abscessus. The sequence goes on from NC_010397.1 coordinate 2,140,438, forward strand.
CCGAGGCATTCTGGAATGCCATCCGGCACGCCAGGCCCATCGCGGTGGGTCTCAACTGTGCCCTGGGCGCCCCGGAGATGCGGCCCTATATCGCTGAGATGTCGCGTATCGCCGACACCTTCGTCTCCTGCTATCCGAACGCGGGCCTGCCCAACGCCTTCGGCGAGTACGACGAGTCGCCGGAGCACCAGGCCGGTTACCTTGCCGAGTTCGCCGAGGCCGGTCTGGTCAATCTGGTCGGCGGGTGCTGCGGTACCGCGCCCGCCCATATCGCGGAGATCGCCAAGGTTGTCGAGGGCGTGAAACCGAGGGATGTGCCGAGCATCGACGTCGCGACTCGGCTATCCGGACTGGAACCCCTCAACATCACCGATGACTCGCTGTTCGTGAACATCGGTGAGCGCACCAACATCACCGGTTCGGCCCGGTTCCGCAATCTGATCAAGGCCGAGGATTACGACACCGCGCTATCGGTGGCGCTGCAGCAGGTAGAGGTGGGCGCGCAGGTTATCGACATCAACATGGACGAGGGCATGATCGACGGCGTCGCCGCGATGGACCGGTTCACCAAGCTGATCGCGGCCGAGCCCGATATCAGCCGCGTCCCGGTGATGATCGATTCCTCCAAGTGGGAGGTCATCGAGGCGGGTCTGAAGAACGTACAGGGCAAGCCGATCGTCAACTCGATCTCCATGAAGGAGGGCGAAGAGAAGTTCATTCGCGAAGCGCGGCTGTGCCGCAAGTACGGTGCTGCTGTCGTGGTGATGGCTTTCGACGAGAAGGGGCAGGCCGACAATCTGGAGCGCCGCAAGGAGATCTGTGGACGCGCCTACCGGATCCTGACCGAAGAGGTCGGCTTCCCGGCCGAGGACATCATCTTCGACCCCAACTGCTTCGCGCTGGCAACCGGTATCGAGGAGCACGCGACCTACGGGATCGACTTCATCGAGGCCTGTGCCTGGATCAAGGAGAACCTGCCCGGAGTGCACATCTCCGGCGGTATCTCGAATGTGTCGTTCTCGTTCCGGGGCAACAACCCCGTCCGCGAGGCGATTCACGCGGTGTTTCTGTTCCACGCCATTAAGGCCGGCCTGGACATGGGCATCGTCAACGCCGGTGCGCTGGTGCCCTACGACTCGATCGACTCCGAGCTGCGGGACCGCATCGAGGACGTCGTGCTGAACCGTCGTGCGGACGCGGCCGAACGGCTGTTGGAGATCGCCGAACGATTCAACAGCACGGAGAACTCGGGCGGAGGAGACGATCGAGCTGCTCAAGAGTGGCGCAGTCTTCCTGTGCGCGAACGTATTACGCACGCCTTGGTCAAGGGAATCGACGCCCATGTGGATGACGACACCGAGGAGCTGCGGGCCGAGATCGCCGCTGCCGGGGGTCGCCCGATCGAGGTGATCGAGGGCCCGCTGATGGATGGCATGAACGTCGTCGGCGACCTCTTCGGCTCCGGAAAGATGTTCCTGCCCCAGGTGGTGAAGTCGGCCCGGGTGATGAAGAAGGCCGTCGCGTACCTGCTGCCGTTCATCGAAGCCGAGAAGGAAGATAACGGCACCGCTGGGGATTCCAAGTCCAAGGACACCAACGGCACCATCGTCATGGCGACCGTGAAGGGCGACGTGCACGACATCGGCAAGAACATCGTCGGGGTTGTCTTGCAGTGCAACAACTTCGAAGTGATCGACCTTGGTGTGATGGTGCCCGCTCAGAAGATTCTGGACGCGGCGAAGGAACACGACGCCGACATCATCGGGCTGTCCGGCCTGATCACCCCGTCGCTGGACGAGATGGCCAACTTCGCTGTCGAGATGGAACGCGAAGGTCTGGAAATCCCGCTGCTGATCGGTGGCGCGACCACCTCACGCGCCCACACGGCGGTGAAGATTTCGCCGCGTCGCAAGGGTCCGGTGGTGTGGGTCAAGGATGCGTCCCGTTCGGTGCCGGTTGCCGCCGCACTCTTGGACGACAAGCAGCGGCCGGGACTATTGGAGGCCACCGAGAAGGACTATGCATCGCTTCGCGAGCGGCATGCGCAGAAGAACGAGCGGCCGACGCTGACGCTGGAAAAGGCCCGAGCCAACCGGACACCGGTCGAGTGGGACGGATACACGCCGCCCGTTCCCGCTCAGGGCCTGGGCGTGCGGGAGTTTCTGGACTACGACCTCGCCGAGGTGCGCGAATACATCGACTGGCAACCGTTCTTCAACGCCTGGGAGATGAAGGGCAGGTTCCCCGACATCCTCAACAACCCGGCGACCGGTGAGGCTGCGCGCAAGCTGCACGACGACGCGCAGCAGATTCTCGACACCCTGATCAAGGAGAAGTGGCTGACGGCCAACGGGGTGATCGGTTTCTTCCCCGCGAACGCGGTCGGCCCAGGTTTTGAAGACATCGAGGTCTACACCGACGACACCCGCACCGAGGTGCTGACCACGCTGCATAACCTGCGCCAGCAGGGCGAGCACCGCGACGGCATCCCCAACCGGTCGCTGGGCGACTACATCGCGCCCAAAGAAACGGGTCTCCGGGACTACATCGGCGCCTTCGCCGTGACCGCGGGGCTGGGCAGCCAGGACAAGATCATGGAGTTCAAGGCGGATCTGGACGACTACAGCGCGATCCTGCTGGAGTCGATCGCCGATCGGCTGGCCGAGGCGTTCGCGGAAAGAATGCATCAGCGGGTGCGCACCGAGTTCTGGGGTTTCCAGCCGGACGAACAGCTGGACAATGAGGCGCTCATCGGCGAGAAGTACCGGGGAATCCGCCCGGCGCCCGGTTACCCGGCCTGCCCCGAGCACACCGAGAAGGTGACGCTGTTCGATCTGCTGGACGTCACGAAGCGGACCGGCATCGAGCTCACCGAATCGATGGCGATGTGGCCCGGCGCCGCGGTGAGTGGCTGGTATTTCGCGCATCCACAGTCGCAGTACTTCGTGGTCGGACGGCTGGCCCAGGACCAGGTCGCCGACTACGCCAAGCGCAAGGGCTGGACTCTGCAGGAAGCGGAGCGCTGGCTCGGCCCGAACCTCGGCTACAACCCGGAGGACTGAGCACCAGCATCATGGGCGGCAGAGGACCTCTGACAGAATTGATCGCATGAGAGCGGTGCTGTGGGATATGGACGGCACCCTCATCGAATCGGAGAAGCTGTGGGACATCTCGATGGGAGAGCTGTGCCGCAAGCTAGGCGGTGAGATGACGCCGGAGCTGCGTACCGCACTGGTAGGCGGCGCCGCGGATGCCACCATGCGGATGATCTTCACCGCGCTGGAGCTGGAACCCGACCCCGTGCGGATGGCCAGTGAGAACGATTGGCTGCACCAGTACACCGGCGAGTTGTTCGCCACCGGTCTCATCTGGTGCGATGGCGCCCAGGAGATGCTGGGGCAGCTTGCCGCGGAGCAGATGCCGATGGCCCTGGTAACCAACACCATCAGGTCATTGACCGATCAGGCACTCAAGACCATTGGCACGCATTGGTTCACCGAGTCGGTCTGTGGTGATGAGGTGCCCGCTGGCAAGCCGGCCCCCGATCCGTACCTGCGCGCCGCCGCGCTACTGGGCGTCGAGCCACGCGATTGCCTGGCCATCGAAGATTCGGTGACCGGAGCAGCCGCTGCCGAGGCAGCGGGATGCGCGGTCCTGGTGGTGCCCAACCATGTCGAGGTGCCCGCCGGAGCGCGGCGCAGACATGCCGCCAGCTTGTCTGGCCTTTCCGTGCGCGACCTGCGGGATGCCCACGCCGACGTGCTCGCCGCGACCACCTGCAAACCCATATGACTCGCCGGGCAGGGTCGTGACAGAATCGCCACCCGTGAAGACCTTCGATGAGCTGTTCGCTGAGCTCAGTGATCGCGCCAAGACCCGCCCCGAGGGGAGCGGTACCGTTGCCGCTCTCGACGCCGGGGTGCACACCCTGGGCAAGAAACTGCTCGAAGAGGCGGGTGAGGTGTGGCTGGCTGCTGAGCACGAGAGTGACGAATCGCTTGCCGAAGAGGTGAGCCAGTTGCTCTATTGGGCGCAGGTGCTGCTGATCGCGCGCGGCCTCACCCTCGACGACGTCTACCGAAAGCTCTGAGATGACCAGTACCAACGGTGCTCTGCGCGTCGCGGTCCCCAACAAGGGGGCGCTCAGTGAAGCCGCATCGGAAATCCTGTCCGAGGCGGGCTATCGGCGGCGTGGTGACGCCAAGGACCTAACCGTGCTCGACCCGCAGAACGACGTCGAGTTCTTCTTCTTGAGGCCCAAGGACATAGCCATCTATGTCGGTTCGGGTGAGCTTGATCTCGGCATCACCGGCCGCGATCTCATGATGGACTCCGATGCGCCGGTGACCGAGCGGCTCGCGCTGGGATTCGGGGGCTCGACCTTCCGGTACGCCGCGCCCGCAGGGCGGGACTGGACGATCTACGACATCGCGGGAAAGAGAATCGCCACCGCGTACCCCAACTTGGTCCGAAAGGATCTGGCCGCCAAAGGCATCGAAGCCGAGGTCATCCGGCTGGACGGTGCCGTCGAGATTTCCATCCAGCTCGGGGTGGCCGATGTGATCGCCGATATCGTCGGCACCGGCCGCACCCTGCGCCAGCATGGGCTGGTTGCCTTCGGTGAGTCGTTGTGCGATTCGGAGGCGGTGCTGATCGAGCGGGAGAACGCCGATCCGGCAACGGAATCGGCTCGTACACAGCTGACGACGCGTATCCAGGGGGTGGTGTTCGGCCAGCAGTACCTCATGCTCGACTACGACTGCCCGCGCGCGGTCCTGGACGAGGCTCTTAAGGTGACGCCGGGCCTGGAGTCGCCGACGTTGGCACCGCTGGCAGACGAGGCATGGGTGGCGGTCCGCGCCCTCGCCCCGCGCAAGGGCGTCAACACCACCATGGACGCGCTGGCCGCCATCGGCGCCAAGGCCATCCTTGCCTCGGAGGTCCGCTTCTTCCGGGCGTAGTTTTCATTCGTGAACAGACGCCTGGTGCGGGGCATCTTGGCGTTTTGGTGCACTAAGCGTCTGCTCGGCAATACGATGGCGCTATGGCGTTGCAGGTCCTCGTCTACAGCGATGACATCACGGTCCGGCGCAAGGTAATTCAGGGAATCGGTGCCCGGCCGGATTCCGCACTGCCGCCGCTGGAGTTCGTCGAGGTCGCCACCGGCCCCATGGTCATCGAGCGACTTGCCGCGCCGGGCTCACTGCCCGGCATCGATCTGGCCATCCTGGACGGCGAAGCGACGCCGTTCGGCGGGATGGGTGTGGCCAAGCAGGTCAAGGACGAGGTTGATGCGCCGCCTCCGATTGTGATTCTCACCGGACGGCCGCAGGACAACTGGCTGGCGAGCTGGTCCCGCGCCGAGGCCGTGGTGCCCAGGCCCATCGACCCCATGCGGTTGACGGCTACGGTGATCGATCTGCTGGGTTCGGCAGCCGCATCCCGCCGCTGACTGGGTCCGCCTTCGGGTGGTTCGCATCCGGTACTTAATTGCGCAAAACACCGTCAAACGGTGGCATGGATCCGGCGCCAACCGATAGTGTGTTTGTTAGGTCACATCTGTACTGGTCGGCAGCCCTCGACCACAAACAGCACTGACACGGCAATGTTGCCGATCCAGCACAGGGACCCGATGGCTCTATTCGGGAGGCTGGTCTGCGATGGACGCATACGTACCGATCTTGGTACTCGGCGCCATTGCGGTGGTCTTTGCCGTTTTCTCCGTTGGGGTTTCGTCGTTTGTGGGTCCACGCCGGTACAACCGGGCCAAACTTGAGGCGTACGAGTGCGGCATCGAGGCCACCCAGCATTCGATGGGGCGCGATCATCACGGTGCCGCGGCCGGGGGTCATCGGGTGCCCGTGAAGTACTACCTCACCGCGATGTTGTTCATCATCTTCGATATCGAAATCGTCTTTCTGTATCCGTGGGCCGTGCACTTTGACGCCCTCGGTGTATTCGGACTGCTCGCAATGGCCTTGTTCATCGTCAACGTGTCGGTGGCGTACGCGTATGAATGGAGGCGCGGTGGCCTGAGCTGGGATTAGCCCCGTGCGATTGATGGGGCAGCTGGAAGTCCTTGCAACATCACGAATAAGCACGCTTGTCGGGAGAGCCATGGGTCTTGAGGAAAAACTGCCGAGCGGATTTCTGCTGAGTACCGTCGAGACACTGGCGGGGTATGTGCGCAAAGGCTCGCTGTGGCCCGCCACCTTTGGTCTGGCCTGTTGCGCCATCGAGATGATGTCCACGGCGGGCCCCCGATTCGATATCGCTCGCTTTGGCATGGAACGCTTTTCGGCCACACCGCGCCAGGCGGACCTGATGATCGTGGCAGGCAGGGTGAGCCAGAAGATGGCCCCGGTGCTGCGCCAGATCTACGACCAGATGGCCGAGCCCAAGTGGGTGTTGGCCATGGGGGTTTGCGCCTCCTCGGGTGGCATGTTCAATAACTACGCCATCGTCCAGGGCGTCGATCACGTTGTGCCCGTGGATATCTATCTTCCTGGCTGTCCGCCGCGGCCGGAAATGTTGCTACACGCGATCTTGAAACTGCATGAAAAGATCGCGCACATGCCGCTCGGGGCCAATCGCGAGGAAGTCATCCGGGAGACCGAAGCCGCCGCATTGGCCGCGACGCCCACCATCGAGATGAAGGGACTGCTGCGGTGACCGGCGGCGAGCAGAAACCGAATGAAATAATCGGGGTGCGGCGCGGGCTCTTTGGGGTGCGGGGGAGCGGCGACACATCCGGCTACGGCGGTCTAGTCCAACCGATTTCCTTGCCGGTTAGCTCGAACCGTCCGTACGGCGGGTACTTCGACCAGGTGGTCGACAGGCTGGAATCGGTTCTCGCAGAGCAGGAGAACGTTACCTACGCGGATGCTGTCGAAGGTGTGGTCGTGTATCGCGATCAACTGACCATTCACGTGAAAGCCGAGCATCTGGTTCAGGTCGCCCAATCGCTGCGCGATGATCCGCAACTGCGCTTCGAGCTCAGTCTCGGTGTGAGCGGGGTGCACTATCCCGATGACTCTGCGCGGGAATTGCATGCCGTTTACCCGCTCATGTCCATCACCTGGAATCGCCGGATCATGCTGGAAGTAGCTGTACCGGAAAGCGATCCGCACATCCCTTCGCTCAATGCCGTCTACCCGACCACGGATTGGCATGAACGCGAAACCTACGACTTCTTCGGAATCATCTTTGATGATCATCCCGCACTGACGCGCATACAGATGCCCGACGACTGGGACGGGCACCCGCAGCGCAAGGACTACCCGCTGGGTGGTGTGCCGGTCGAGTATCACGGAGCAACCATTGCACCGCCCGATCAGCGGAGGTCTTACAACTAATGACAGCACAGCCCGAAATCCATCTCATGGCGGGTGGCCAGGACTGGGATGAGATTGTCACCGCCGCAGGGCAAGCCACCGACGAACGGATCGTCGTCAACATGGGTCCGCAGCATCCATCCACGCACGGTGTGCTGCGTTTGATCCTGGAGATCGAGGGCGAGACGGTGACCGATGTGCGCTGCGGTATCGGCTATCTGCATACGGGCATCGAAAAAAACCTGGAATACCGCACCTGGACACAGGGCGTCACCTTTGTCACCCGGATGGACTACCTGTCCCCCTTCTTCAACGAGACTGCCTATTGCTTGGGCGTAGAGCAGCTATTGGGTATTGCGGACGAAATTCCCGAACGTGCCAATGTGATTCGCGTGCTGATGATGGAGTTGAACCGCATCTCCTCGCACCTGGTCGCGCTGGCCACCGGGGGCATGGAGCTCGGCGCGATGACTGCCATGTTCCTCGGTTTCCGCGAACGCGAAATGATCCTGAAGGTCTTTGAGGCGATCACCGGCCTGCGTATGAATCACGCCTATGTGCGGCCCGGTGGCCTCGCGCAAGATTTGCCCGACGGCGCCGAGCAAGAGGTCCGGGACCTGCTCGAGATCTTGCCCGGCAGGTTGCGCGACATGGAAAACCTGTTGAACGAGAACTACATCTGGAAGGCCCGCACCCAGGGCGTTGGGTACCTGGACCTCACCGGGTGTATGGCCTTGGGTATAACCGGTCCGGTGCTGCGTGCCACCGGGTTGGCGCACGACCTACGGCGCGCCCAGCCGTATTGCGGCTACGAGAACTACGATTTCGACGTCGTTACCCACCAGGATTGCGATTCCTATGGCCGGTATCTCATCCGGGTCAAAGAGATGCACGAATCCATCAAGATCGCTCAGCAATGTGTGGATAGGCTGCGCCCCGGGCCGGTCATGGTGGATGACAAGAAGATCGCCTGGCCAGCCGATCTGGCGTCTGGTCCCGACGGCCTGGGTAATTCACCCAAACACATCGCCAAGATCATGGGCACCTCGATGGAGGGACTGATACACCATTTCAAACTGGTGACGGAGGGGGTGCGGGTGCCCGCCGGACAGGTATACGTGGCGATCGAATCGCCGCGTGGAGAGCTGGGCGTGCACATGGTCAGTGACGGCGGAACCCGGCCCTACCGGGTTCATTTCAGGGACCCCTCGTTCACGAACCTGCAGTCCGTTGCCGCCATGTGTGAGGGCGCGATGGTGGCCGACTTGATCGCCGCGGTGGCGAGCATTGATCCGGTGATGGGGGGAGTGGACAGGTGACCGAGGTATTTGTCGAACTGGGTAGCCGTCCGTCAGAGGACGAAGGTCGATTCGCTGGGCGTAAACACTATCCGGCGGAGGTGGTTTCACGGCTGGCCATCGACGCCAAGGAGATCCTCGATCGCTATCCAAGCCGTCGGTCGGCATTGCTGCCGCTGCTGCATCTGGTCCAGTCCGAAGACGGATACGTGACCACGGCAGGCATCGAATTCTGTGCCCGACAAGTGGAATTGACATCCGCCGAGGTGACCGCAGTGGCGAGTTTCTATTCGATGTACCGGCGCGAACCCACCGGTGACTACCTCGTGGGTGTCTGTACCAATACGTTGTGCGCGGTGCTCGGCGGCGACGCTATTCTGGCGCGATTGGCCGGGGAACTCGGTGTGCGTCCGGGCGGCACCACCGAGGACGGCAAGGTCACCCTCGAACACATCGAGTGTAACGCCGGCTGTGACTACGCGCCGGTCCTGATGGTCAATTGGGAGTTCTTCGATAACCAAACCCCGGATGGGGCAGCGGCTCTGGTCCAAGGGCTGCGGCGTGGTCATGTTCCCGCGCCCAGACGAGGCGCGCCACCGTGCACATTCAAGGAGACGGCCCGGATCTTGGCGGGGTTCGCCGATGAGCGGCCGGAAGCGGTCGCCGCAGCACAGCCGGGGGACTCGACACTTGCGGGACTGCGGTTGGCCCAGGACGTACAGCGGAACGTTCAGTACAAGGCAGACGGGATGAGGCCATGACTTCGTCGATTCTCTCTCCGGTCCTGTCGGAGCATTGGGACGAGCCTGATGCCTGGACCTTGGATGGGTATCTGCGTCATGGCGGATACCGCGGCCTGCGCACCGCGCTGGGGATGGATCCCGATGCGGTGATTGCGCTGGTGAAAGAGGCGGGACTGCGCGGGCGTGGTGGGGCAGGATTCCCGACGGGCGCCAAATGGTCATTCATCCCGCAGGGAGACGGTAAGCCGCACTATCTGGTGGTTAATGCCGACGAATCCGAACCCGGCACCTGCAAAGACATTCCGCTGATGCTCGCGACACCGCACACACTGATCGAGGGAATCGTGATCGCCGCCTTTGCGATTCGTGCTTCACAGGCCTTCATCTACGTGCGCGGCGAGGTCATCTCCGTGATCAGGCGGTTGCATGCAGCGGTGGCACAGGCCTACAAGGCCGGATATCTGGGCCGCAATATCCTCGACAGCGGTTTTGATCTGGAGCTGGTGGTGCACGCCGGTGCCGGTGCGTACATCTGCGGGGAAGAGACCGCGCTATTGGATTCGTTGGAGGGGCGGCGCGGACAGCCTCGGCTGCGACCCCCATTCCCGGCCGTTGCCGGCCTGTACGCCAGCCCGACCGTGGTCAACAACGTCGAATCCATCGCGAGTGTGCCGGTGATCTTGCGCCGCGGCGCCGAATGGTTCCGCACGATGGGAACGGAAAAGTCGCCGGGATTCACGCTTTACTCGTTGTCCGGGCATGTGCGTACGCCCGGACAGTACGAGGCGCCGTTGGGCGTGACGCTGCGACAGCTGCTGGAGCTGGCAGGCGGTGTGCGCGACGGGCGCGCGCTGAAGTTCTGGACTCCCGGTGGCTCCTCGACACCACTGTTCACCGCGGAGCAGCTTGATGTACCGCTCGACTACGAGGGTGTCAGTGCTGCCGGATCTATGCTGGGCACCAAGGCATTACAGATATTCGACGACACCACGTGTGTTGTGCGCGCGGTACTGCGATGGACCGAGTTCTACGCGCACGAATCCTGCGGCAAGTGCACTCCCTGTCGTGAGGGCACCTACTGGCTGGTGCGTATTCTCCAGCGACTTGAGTCCGGCGAAGGTAAAGCCGAAGACCTGGACAAACTTCTCGATATCTCGGACATCGTGCTGGGCAAGTCCTTCTGTGCGCTCGGCGACGGCGCAGCGAGCCCGATCATGTCCTCCCTGAAATACTTCCGCACCGAATACGAGGCCCACCTGGACAACGGGTGCCCCTTTGATCCGGCGGCCAGCACCGTATTCGGGGAGGTGTCCGCATGACCGCGGTACAGCCAGACACCGATCTGGTCACCGTCAACATCGACGGAACCGATATCTCGGTTCCCAAGGGCACCCTGGTCATCCGTGCCGCCGAACTCATCGGTGTGCAGATTCCCAGGTTCTGCGATCACCCGTTGCTCGATCCCGTCGGCGCGTGCCGTCAATGCCTCGTGGAGGTGGAGGGGCAGCGTAAGCCGTTGGCGGCATGTACCACCACCGTCGCCGACGAGATGGTGGTGCGCACACAGATCACCTCTGCGGCCGCGCAGCGGGCGCAGAGCGGCGTGATGGAATTGCTGCTGATCAATCACCCTTTGGATTGTCCTGTTTGCGACAAGGGCGGAGAGTGCCCGCTGCAGAACCAGGCGATGTCCACCGGTCGCGCTGAAACCCGGTTCACCGAGGCCAAACGCACTTTCCCTAAGCCGATTCCGCTGTCCACCGAGGTGCTGCTGGACAGGGAGCGATGTGTGCTGTGCGCGCGCTGCACCCGGTTTTCCCAACAAGTCGCCGGTGATCCGTTCATCGAGCTGCTGGAACGTGGTGCGCTGCAACAGGTTGGCATCGCCAGCGATGAGCCCTTCCAGTCGTACTTCTCCGGCAATACCGTGCAGATCTGCCCCGTAGGTGCGCTTACCGGCGCTGCGTACAGATTTCGGGCCCGCCCGTTTGATTTGGTTTCCACGCCGAGCGTGTGTGAGCACTGTGCCAGCGGATGCGCACAGCGCACCGACCATCGGCGGGGCAAGGTGCTACGGCGCCTGGCCGGTGACGATCCCGAGGTCAACGAAGAATGGAACTGCGATAAGGGACGCTGGGCGTTCACCTATGCCACGGCGGGCGACCGCATCACCGAACCGATGGTCCGCGACGAGCACGGAAAGCTCGTGGCGGTGTCGTGGCCGCAGGCGCTTGACGCCGCGGCGCGGGGCTTGGCGCATGCGGGAGCCAACACCGGGGTGCTTGCCGGCGGACGGCTGACGGTCGAAGATGCCTACGCCTACGTCAAGTTCGCACGCATGGTGTTGGGCACCAACAACATCGACTTCCGGGCTCGCGCGCACAGCATGGAAGAGGCGGCCTTCCTCGGTTCGGTGGTCGCCGGTCGAGGGATGTCCCAGACCTATGCGGCGTTGGAGTCGGCGCCGGCGGTCTTGCTGGCGGGATTCGAGCCGGAGGAGGAATCGCCCGTCGTCTTCCTGCGGCTGCGTAAGGGAGTGCGCAAGCGGGGGCTCAAGGTGCTCACCATCGCGCCTTGGGTGAGTCGTGGATCTACCAAGCTATCTGCCGAGGTGCTTGTCGTGGCCCCCGGAACAGAGCCGGAAACCATTGCGGGTCTTGCGGGTTCTGAGCTGCTGCGGCAGCCGGGAGCGGTGATCATGGTGGGGGAGCGGCTCGCGTCGGCGCCGGGCGCGTTGTCGGCGGCAGCGCAGCTGGCCGACAAGACGGGCGCCGCCTTGGTGTGGGTTCCGCGCCGGGCGGGCGAGCGCGGGGCCTTGGAGGCCGGGGCACTGCCGCGCCTGCTGCCGGGCGCACATCCGGTAGCGGACAGCACGGCACGTCGCGCTATCGCCGAGAAATGGGGAGTAATCGCATTGCCCGACAAGCCCGGGCTGGATGCCGCCGGCATGCTGGACCCGGGAAGCGGTCTCGATGCCTTCCTTGTCGGCGGGGTCGAACTGGCCGATCTGCCGTATCCCGCCGCTGCCATAGGCGCTCTCAAGACGGCATTCGTGGTGAGCCTGGAGATGCGCCATGGGGCCGTCACCGAACTCGCCGATGTCGTGCTCCCGATCGCGGCCGTCGCGGAGAAGTCCGGCAGTTTCCTGAACTGGGAAGGCCGGCTGCGCCCGTTCCGCACCACCCTGGAGACCAGCGATGCCTTGGACGACCTCCGGGTGCTTGCCGCGCTTTCACAGCGGATGGATCGCCCGATTGGCCTGAACCACGCGAACCAGGCGCTTGCCGAGCTCGCGGACATCGGTCCGTGGGAAGGAGCACGGGAAACGCCGGGCGCGGTGCGTGCCGCCGGCAGGCCGCAGCCCGAAGCGGGAGAGGCGGTATTGGCCTCGTGGCGGCTCCTGCTCGATATCGGCCGGCTGCAGGACGGCGAGCCGTACCTCGCCGGGACGGCACACGAGGCCCAGGTCCTGCTGTCCGAGGCGACGGCCAACGAAATCGGGGCGGCCGAAGGTGAATCGGTGACCGTACGCAGCCTGTCGGAATCGATCCGGGGCGCAATTACCCTGCCGCTGAGGATAACCGAGATGCCGGACCGGGTGGTCTGGGTGCCCATGCGCTCGACGGGGTCGGAGCTTCATCAGCAACTTGGCCCGGCGCTCGGCCAAGTGGTGAGAATCGAGGTGGCCCCGTGACCGGCAGGACCGACCTTTCACAATTCGGGATCGACCCGTTATGGCTGGTCCTTGTGAAATGCGTGGCGGTATTCGCCTTTCTGGTTCTCACTGTGCTCATCGCCATCCTCGCCGAACGCCGGGTGCTGGCCTGGATGCAGCGCCGCATAGGACCCAACAGGGTGGGCCCCTTCGGTCTGTTGCAGAGCCTGGCCGACGGGGTGAAACTCGCTCTCAAAGAGGGCTTGACTCCGGCTGGCGTCGACAAACCGATTTACCTGCTGGCACCCATCATCTCCGTGGTCCCGGCGATCGTCGCGTACGCGGTCATCCCGTTCGGGCCGGTCGTCTCTGTTTTCGGGCATCGCACACCTCTGCAACTCACCGATCTACCTGTGGCGATTCTCTTCGTGCTGGCGGTGACATCGGTCGGGGTGTACGGGATCGTGTTGGGAGGCTGGGCATCCGGATCTACCTACCCGCTGCTCGGAGGGTTGCGATCTTCCGCGCAGGTGATCTCCTACGAGATCGCGATGGGTCTGACCTTCGCGGCGGTTTTCTTGCTGGCGGGCACCATGTCGACATCGGGAATCGTGGCGGCGCAGGAGGGCCGCTGGTACCTGTTTCTGTTGCTGCCCTCGTTCTTGGTCTACGTCACCGCGATGGTGGGCGAGACGAACAGGGCGCCTTTCGACCTGCCCGAGGCCGAGGGGGAGCTGGTCGGCGGTTTCCACACCGAGTACTCCTCGCTTCGTTTCGCCATGTTCATGCTCGCCGAATACATCAACATGGCAACGGTTTCCGGGTTGGCCGCCACCATGTTCCTGGGCGGCTGGCACGCACCCTGGCCGCTGAGCCTGATCGACGGGGCCAATACCTCGTGGTTGCCGGCGCTGTGGTTCGTGGCCAAGGTCTGGGGGTTCATGTTCCTGTTCATGTGGCTGCGCGCTACCTTGCCGCGTCTACGTTATGACCAGTTCATGCGGTTGGGCTGGGAGGTCCTGATTCCTGTCGCGCTGGTGTGGATCGTCGTCGTCGGCGTGGTGAAGGCCATGGGGCTGTACGGATATGGGAATCCTTCGATCATCCTTGGGATCACCGGGGTGGCGGTCTCGCTGGGCAGCATCGGCCTGGTCGGCGTTCTCTCCCGGCGCACACAACCGCCGAAACCCGTGCTGCCCGCACGTTTCGATCCGATGGCCGGCGGATTCCCGGTGCCGCCGCTGCCGGGACAACGCGTCGACACCGGGGCGCACCCGAGCACCAAGGAGGACGCAGATGCCTGATCTTCTGCGACGTTCGGCCGATGCCATGGCCGGGTTCTGGGTCACGTTCTCGTCCATGTTCAAGAAGCGGCTCACCGAGCAGTACCCCGAAAAGAAGCAGCCGACCGCACCCCGATATCACGGGCGGCACCAGCTCAATCGCTATGCCGACGGCCTGGAGAAATGCATCGGTTGCGAGTTGTGCGCTTGGGCTTGTCCGGCCGACGCGATATTCGTCGAGGGCGCAGACAATTCCGAAGAGGAGCGGTTCTCACCGGGGGAACGGTACGGCCGGGTTTACCAGATCAACTATCTGCGGTGCATCGGTTGTGGACTGTGTATTGAGGCGTGTCCCACGCGGGCGCTGACCATGACCAACGACTACGAGATGGCCGACGACAACCGGGCCGATCTCATCTACGGCAAGGACAAGCTGCTCGCGCCGCTGCAGCCGGGCATGACGGCGCCACCGCACGCGATGTACCCCGGGGCCACGGACACCGACTATTACCTGGGTAACCTCCCGAAGGCCGGGGAGGAAGTCAGGTGAGTCTTGGTTTTTGGGCCAGCCACGCGACAGTGCTTGCGGCCGAGGGGCTATCGCGCACCCCGACATGGGAAGGGGTGACGTTTTGGGTGCTCGGCGCCATCGCGGTGCTCGGTGCGCTCGGTGTGATCGCCGCACCGAAGGCCGTGTATTCGGCCATCTTTCTGGCCATGACCATGGTCATCCTGGCGGTGTTCTTCGTGGCGCAGGGAGCGCTGTTTCTGGGCGTTGCTCAGGTGGTGGTGTACACCGGCGCGGTCATGATGCTGTTCCTTTTTGTTCTGATGTTCGTGGGCGTGGATTCCTCGGATTCTCTGGTGGAGACTCTCCCGGGGCAGCGGGTAGGCGCTGTCGCGGCAGGCCTGGGATTCGGGATACTCGCCATCGCGAGTATCGGAAATGCCTCTACCACAGTCTTTGTGGGTCTTGGCCAGGCCAATAGCCGCGGCAATGTCGAAGGTCTGGCCGAACGCATCTTCATCGACTATCTGTGGGCCTTCGAACTGACCGGTGCGCTGCTGATCACCGCGACGATCGGGGCGATGGTCCTGGCACACCGCGAGAAACTGGGGCAAACCGGCGGCCAGCGCGAGCTGGCCATTCGACGGTTCCAACACGGGGACCGTGCCACACCGTTGCCGAATCCCGGTGTGTATGCCCGGCATAACGCGGTCGACGTACCCGCACTGCTGCCCGACGGATCGTTCTCGGAGCTGTCTGTCAGCGCAGTACTCACACCGCGGGAGATGGAGGCAGAGGTGGGCAGGCGTGAATCCTGACAATTACCTTTATCTCGCGGCGCTCATCTTCACCATCGGCGCTGCCGGTGTGATGTTGCGGCGCAACGCGATTGTGGTCTTCATGAGCGTGGAGCTGATGCTCAATGCCGCCAACCTGGCATTCGTCACCTTCGCCCGGATGCACGGGAACCTCGACGGCCAAGTCATCGCGTTCTTCACCATGGTGGTTGCGGCCACGGAAGTGGTGGTGGGGCTGGGAATCATCATGACGATCTTCCGCACCCGCAGGTCGGCCTCGGTCGACGACGCCGATGTGTTGAAATTCTAGGAGGGGAGTACTCGTGACATGGCTCATGCCGGCGCTGCCTCTTGCTGGTGCGGCTGTGCTCCTGCTCGTCGGCCGCCGGGGAGATGCCCGGGGGCATTTGGTGGGCTGTGCGGCGTCCCTCGGGTCGTTCCTGGTGGCCGTGGTGGCATTCCTCGGCATGCTCGGCAGGGCCGGGCCCGATCGAGTGATGCACGAGGTGCTTTTCAACTGGGTCCCGGTAGGCGGATTGCACATCGATTTCGGGTTGACCCTCGATCAACTGTCGGTGTGTTTCGCACTGCTGATCACCGGGGTTGGTTCGCTGATCCATGTTTACTCGATCGGCTACATGGCACATGATCCGGACAGGCGACGGTTCTTCGGATATCTGAATCTGTTTCTCGCCGCCATGCTGCTGTTGGTACTCGCCGACAACTTCCTTGGTCTGTACCTGGGCTGGGAGGGGGTCGGTCTGGCCTCCTATCTGCTGATCGGTTTTTGGTATCAGAAACCGTCGGCTGCCGCGGCGGCCAAGAAGGCCTTCATCGTCAACAGGGTCGGTGATATGGGCTTGGCGCTGGCGATGATGCTGATGTTCTCGACGTTCGGCTCCGTCGGTTTCGCACAGGTGTTGGGGTCGGCGAGCGCGGCCGGTGAGAGCCGCAATACCGCAATCGGATTGGCGCTGTTACTGGCGGCCTGCGGTAAGTCGGCCCAGGTGCCGTTGCAGTCCTGGCTCGGCGACGCGATGGAAGGGCCCACCCCCGTCTCTGCGCTGATTCATGCGGCGACGATGGTGACCGCGGGTGTCTACCTGATCACCCGCTCCGGGCCGATTTTCGAACACGCTCCCTACGCCCAAGTGGCGGTGGTGCTGGTGGGCGCCGTCACGCTGCTGTTCGGGGCCATCATCGGCTGCGCCAAGGACGACATCAAGAAGGCGCTTGCCGCCAGCACCATGTCGCAGATCGGGTACATGGTGCTGGCGGCGGGTTTGGGCCCCGCGGGCTATGCGGTGGCCATCATGCACCTGCTCACCCACGGGTTCTTCAAGGCTGGGCTGTTCCTCGGCGCCGGTTCGGTGATGCACGGGATGAACGAGGAAACCGATATGCGTCGTTACGGCGGGTTGCGTGCCGTCATGCCGATCACCTTCGTCACCTTTGGGCTGGGATATCTTGCCATCATTGGTGTTCCGCCATTCGCCGGCTTTTACTCCAAGGACAAGATCATCGAGGTCGCTTTCGGTCACGGTGGTGCGGGCGGATTCCTGTTGGGTGCGGCGGCCCTGTCGGGCGCCGGTATCACCGCCTTCTACATGACCAGGGTCATGCTCCTGACCTTCTTCGGCAAGCGCCGTTGGCACAGGGATGTGCATCCACACGAATCGCCGTCGGTGATGACATGGCCGATGTTGGTGCTCGCAGTCGGTTCGGTGGCGGCCGGATTCTTGCTGAGCCTTGGTGGGGCACTACAGAACTGGTTGGCGCCTGTGGTTGGTATGCATCATGGCGAGCTACCCGTGCCGGGCTGGGTGATCAGTGCCATCACGGTCGCGGTGGTGCTCTGCGGAGCCGGTATTGCCTACCGGATATATCGCGCGGATGTCCCGGAGACCGCACCACAGGGCTCCACCCTCACCGTCGCCGCGCGCCGGGATCTCTACGGAGACGCCTTCAACGAGGCGGTGTTCATGCGTCCTGGCCAACGGCTGACTCGGGGCATGGTGCTGGTCGATGACCGTGCGGTCGACGGCATGGTCAACGGTGTGGCTTCAATCCTCGGTGCCGTATCGGGTTGGGTACGGCAGTTGCAGACTGGCCACGTCCGCTCGTACGCGTTGTCCATGTGCGCAGGCGCGGCCGTGGTGGTCGCGGTGTTGATGGCAGTGAGGTGGTGAGTGCGGTGGGTGCCGTGACAGCGCTATGGCTCATTCCGTTGGTTGGTGCCGCCGCGATATTGGTGCTACCGGCCCACCAGCGCACCTTGGCGAAGTACACCGCTCTGGGCACTTCGCTGCTCGTGCTGATCGTCGCCGTCGGGGTGGCAATCGCCTTCGACCCCGTCGGCCCGCAGTACCAGTTCGTCGAATCGGTGTCCTGGATACCGGCATTCGGAATGAAGTACGCGGTTGGTCTTGACGGGATCGGCCTCGCCTTGGTGCTGCTGACCACCGGGCTGCTGCCGGTGCTGCTGCTGGCGGGATGGAACGACGGGGCAGAGGCCCCGGGGTACGGCCACCGGCCGCTGGCGCAGCGCTATATGGCGCTGATGTTGATTGTGGAAGCCATGGTGCTGCTGTCCTTCTCGGCCCTGGACGTACTGCTGTTCTACATCTTTTTCGAGGCCATGCTCATCCCGATGTACTTCCTGATAGGTGGATTCGGGAGCACACATTCCGATGTCAAGCAACGCTCCCGCGCGGCGGTGAAGTTCTTGATGTACAACCTGTTCGGCGGGCTGGTGATGTTGGCGGCCGTGATCGGGCTCTATGTGGTCACGGCCCAGAGTCCGGCCGGTGAACACGGTGGCACATTCGATCTGCGTGATATCACCGAAATGGTCGCCACCGGCACGCTCGGTATCGATCCGGGTTTGGCGAAGGCGCTCTTCCTGGGGTTCATGTTCGCGTTCGCCGTGAAGGCTCCGCTCTGGCCGCTGCACACCTGGCTGCCCGACGCCGCCGTGCATGCCACACCGTCCAGCGCGGTGCTCATGATGGCGGTCGTGGACAAGGTGGGCACGTTCGCGATGCTGCGGTACTGCGTCCAGCTGTTCCCCGATGCCAGTAGATATTTCACTCCGGTGATCGTCACACTGGCGGTCATCGGCATTGTCTACGGCGCGGTCGTGGCCATCGGCCAGACCGATGTGATGCGTTTGATCGCCTATACGTCGATATCGCATTTCGGCTTCATCATCCTGGGTATCTTCGCGATGACAAGTCAGGGCCAATCGGGCTCGACGCTATACATGGTCAACCACGGCATCTCCACCGCGGCGCTGATGCTGGTCGCAGGATTTCTGGTCACCCGCAAGGGCTCTCGACTCATCGCGTCCTACGGAGGCGTGCAGAAGGTGGCGCCTGTACTCGCCGGATCATTTTTGGTGGCAGGTCTGGCCACTCTTTCGCTGCCGGGGCTAGCGCCGTTTATCAGCGAATTCCTGGTCTTGGTAGGCACTTTCACGCGCTATCCGGTCGCGGCAGCGTGCGCCGTTGTCGCCCTGGTACTGGCGGCCATCTATGTGTTGTGGATGTATCAGAGGATGATGACAGGGCCGTTGGCGCCGGGAAACGAAACCATCGGAGATCTTAAGCGCCGTGAGCTCACCGTGGTGGCGCCGCTGGTCGCGCTTCTGCTGGTATTGGGCATTTATCCCAAACCATTGCTCGACATCGTCAACCCCGCTGTCGAGCAGACCTTGCGCACCGTCAACGAGAAGGATCCGCCGCCCACCGTGGCCGATATCGCTCTCCGACACGGCGAAGGCGAGCAGCGATGACCGATATCGGAATTCTTCCTGCTCCCGCGATCGCGTACGGCGCACTCTCTCCCATGCTGATCATGTTCGGGGTGGCGGTGGTGTCGGTACTGGTGGAGGCGTTCGTTCCGCGGGGACATCGGCTCCGCACCCAATTGGCCCTGGCGACGGTCGGAATTCTCGGCGCCTTTGTGGCGGTGGTGGCGCTGAGCGGTTCACATCAGGTCGTCATGAACGGCGCGGTCGCGATCGATGGCCCGACGCTGTACTTACAGGGGCTCATCTTGGTGGCGTCCGGATTGGCTTTGGTGGTGATGGCACAACGCAGAACAGTCGCGGCGGTGCCCAGTGCCGTCGGCGCGGGGGCCGGCGGCGGGCTGGACTCCTTTGCCGCGCAGGCGTCCAGCGTGCCCGGAAGTGAACCGGAGCGGGTATTGAATCGCACCGGTATCACGCAAACGGAGATCTTCCCGCTGACGTTGTTCGCGATCGCGGGCATGATGCTGTTTCCGGCCTGTAATGACCTGCTGACGATGTTCGTCGCACTGGAGGTGTTTTCTCTTCCGCTCTACGTGATGTGTGCTCTGGCCCGGCGCCGCCGACTGCTGTCCCAGGAATCGGCGCTCAAGTACTTTCTGCTGGGGGCGTTCTCCTCGGCGTTCTTTCTTTTCGGATCGGCGTTTGTGTACGGATACGCGGGGACGGTCGAACTCGACGCCGTCGCGCGTGCCGTCGATGCCGATGCGGGGGAACGGTCCTTTCTGCTGCTCGGTGTCGCCATGTTGTCGGTGGGGCTGCTGTTCAAGGTGGGTGCGGTGCCGTTCCATTTCTGGGTCCCCGACGTGTACCAGGGGGCGCCCACACCGGTGACCGCGTTCATGGCGGCAACCACAAAGATCGCGGCATTCGGTGCGCTGCTGCGGGTGCTGTATGTCGCGCTGCCGGGAATCACCACCGATTGGCGGCCGGTGCTATGGGGGGTGGCCATTGCCACCATGTTGATCGGATCGATCGGTGCGGTGACACAAACCGATGTCAAGCGAATGCTGGCCTACTCGGCGGTGGCGCATACCGGATTTCTGCTTACCGGCGTAGCCGCCGCCAACGAGCGTGGTGTCTCCTCGACATTGTTCTATTTGGCGGCATACGGTTTCAGCACTGTAGGGGCGTTCATCATCGCCGGTCTGGTGCGTTCGGGCAACGCAGATGACGGGGCCGATGGCGATTACAAAGACGACGACGAGGTAACCGATCTGCGGCGGTGGGCCGGGGTCGGTCGGCGAGCGCCGGTGTTGGGCATTGTGTTCGCGTTGTTTCTGTTGGCGTTCGCCGGAATCCCCTTGACGAGCGGATTCGTGAGCAAGTTCGCTGTTTTCGAGGCCGCGGCAGCCGGGGGTGCCATGCCTCTGGTGGTGGTGGGCGTGATGTGCAGCGCCATCGCGGCCTACTTTTACGTCCGCGTCATCGTGGTGATGTTCTTCGCCGACCCGGTCGAGGATTCCGGGGTACTGCGCATTCCGGGTCCCGCGGTGACGGTGTCGATCGCGGTGAGCGCACTGATCACCGTGCTGCTTGGCGTGGCTCCGCAGCCGCTGCTCGATCTTGTCGAGAATCTCGCCGACTTCGTCACGTGAGCCCAGTCACCCCCCACGGGTGTTCGACACGCCGCGTCGTGTGTCCGACACGCCTTCGAGTCGCGCAGAAAACGGCGTGTCGGCGCATACCGTGGCCTGGTTGTCACCGCCTGTGGCGTGTCCATTTACCGACGAGTAACCTACGGGACCGTAGGGTAAAGGTATCGTGGGCGCGAAAGGAGGCCGATGGCAATCACGGACATCTCGGCATTCGCGCATCTCACCAGCGAGGACGTCGAGAACCTGGCCGTCGAGCTCGATGGGCTGCGACGTGAGATCGAGGAGTCGCGCGGTGCGCGCGACGCCCGGTATATCCGGCGTACCATCGCCGCGCAGCGCGCCCTTGAGTTGGGTGGCCGCGTATTGCTCGCCGCGAGCACCAAGCGCGCCGCATGGTGGGCCGGAACGGTCACATTGGCCGTCGCCAAGATCATTGAGAATATGGAGATCGGGCACAACGTCCTGCACGGTCAGTGGGACTGGATGAACGATCCCGAGATTCACTCCTCGACATGGGAGTGGGACATGGCAGGCGCCGCCAAACACTGGCGTATCACGCACAACGTCGAGCATCACAAGTACACCAACATTCTCGATCTGGATGACGACGTCGGCTACGGGCTGCTGCGCGTCACCCGCGATGAATCGTGGAAGATTCGCAACCTGTTCAACATCCCCTTCAATTTCATGCTGGCAGCCGGCTTTGAATGGGGAATTGCCTTGCAGCACCTGGAACTTCGCAAGATCTGGAAGAAGGAGACACGCGAGGCCACCAAGCAGCGACTGCGTGAGCTGGTTCGGTCGGCGGCCTCGCAGCTCTTCAAGGACTACGTGGCATTCCCGGCGATCACCGCAGCATCACCCGGAGCCACCTACCGGTCCACACTGACCGCCAATGCGACGGCCAATTTGCTGCGGAACTTCTGGTCGAATGCCGTGATCTTTTGCGGACATTTCCCTGACGGGGCCGAGAAGTTCACCGTGACGGACATGGAGAACGAGACACGGGGTCAGTGGTACCTGCGTCAGCTGCTGGGCAGCGCGAACTTCAACGCCGGACCGACGATGCGACTGATGAGTGGCAACCTGTGTCATCAGATCGAGCACCACATCTACCCGGATCTGCCGAGCAACCGGCTGCACGAGATCTCGGTGCGGGTGCGGGAGATCTGCGAGCGTTACGACCTGCCCTACACCACCGGGTCGATGTTGTTCCAGTACGCGAAGACATGGCGCACCATCGCCAAACTCTCACTGCCGGACCGGTTTTTGCACGCTACTGCGGATAACGCGCCGGAAACCCGCAGTGAGCGGATGTTCGTGGTCCTGGAACAACCTCAGGTGCCGGGGGTGGAGTCGGTTCCGCGGCGCGGACTCAAGACCGCGATCGCCATGGTTCGTGAACGCCGCCGCAACAAGGTGGCCGTCTAACCGCGGACCGGCGATGGCCAGGTTCCCAGCTAATCGGCTGTTTCGCGCTGCCCCGGGCGATCTTGCGCATTCTCCCGCGCAGACGGGCTGAACGCGATATGTAGAGAGATGTGACCACGTACGTAGCGGCCCCGGCAATGACGCAAGCGGGCCCGAGCGATGACCTGACGCTGGTGCCCGCACGAAAACCGGCTCGCTCGCTGACCGGCTTTCTGTCGATGACCGGGGGCGTGCTCGTTGCCGCCCTGACTCGCCCGCCCGCAGTGCGCGAGTTCTTTCGGCAAGCGGGCGCGATAGCCAGAGTCTCGGTGCTGCCGATGTGCATGGTGGCGATACCGTTGGCGGTACTGATCGTGCTTGTGCTCGAGGCCTTGGTGTTCGGTCCGACGGGTTTCCCCACCCATGCTGTCCTGGTGGCCGCGGCCGCAGGCGCGACAGTGGTATTCGCCGAGGCCGATTCGGCGCGGATTCAACGGGACATTGGTGCGATGCGCAGCAGAGGTATCGATATCACGCACGGGTTTGTCGTGCCGCGTGTGCTCGCCACCGCGGTTGCGGCGGTGCCGTTGGCGTTCATAGCCGTTGCGGCGGCGGGCGTCTACTTCTTCTCGGCCTTCGGTAAGCACACCCCGCTGAGCCTTTTCATCGGGAACCTGTTGCAGCTGATGAGCCCGCTGAACATTCTGATTGTGGTGATCGAGGCCGCGAGCCTTGGGCTGATCGCGGGTCTCATCGCCTGCTATCGGGGCGCCACCGCGACATAGCGGCTACCGTGCGGTCAACAGGGTCGCCAGGCGGAACGCGGGCGCCACCAAACCGGCTGCGCGTAGTCCGATCTTCTGCAGGCTGCGGCTGCGCACCAGGGGCCCCAGTCCCGTTAGCTGCGCGGCACCGTAGAGCATGTCCCAGTCGGTGTCGATGTGGGTGATCTTGAAGTCTTCGGTCAACGTATACCGGTCAATACCAATGAAATTCAGGCAGCGGCCCGTTCCCTTGAGCCTGGCCCCGGTGGTGGGTTCGATGGTCTGGCCAATCATGCGGCCGATACCCCGCCAGGGAATGGTCACCCGCCACTGATTGTCGAAGTAGTCCCAGTAGGGCAGTGACCTGTTGGAGCCGTCCTGTGGGTAGAAGGCAAAATCGGGAAAGACATCAAAGGCGGCCTGGCAGTTGTCGATGGTGAACTGACGCCCGAGCCTGTTCTCCTGAAATGTCGTGCTGTCAATGTAGCTGCAGTCCTCGGCAATGCAGTAGTCGATTTTCTTGATGTCTTGTTCGGCCCAAGCGTCAAACCATGTAGAGGCGAATTCCGTCCTGCCTTGAGCGGGGAGCCCGCGCTCGATGTCGTTCTGTTCTTGCTGCTGTACCTTCTTCCAGAACTCGGGCATGAGCGCCTGGTATTTCGCGTGTTCCGGCGAGGGACCTAACTTTTCCAATCGGCTCATCGTGTTCCTTTCGTGAATGGGTAGGTGTTGCGGGGTCTGACGTCATCGGGCGAACAGCCGTGCCGGTAGACCGCCGGCGAGCCCGGTGGATACCCGGACTCGATGCCTGGGCGTCCAACCGTCGCGGATCTGGAATGCGTAGCGCTGCAGGATGGCTCCCAAGACCAGGGTTCCCTCGATGTAGGCCATTCGGGTCCCCATGCATTTGCGTGGCCCGATGCTGAACGGCAGGAAGGTATTCCGATTGATCCTGTCGGTCAGGAATCGATCGGGATTGAATCTTTCCGGTTCGTTCCAGAACCGGGGGTCGCGCTGTAACGCGTATTGCGTGATGATGACCTGCGAGCCCCGCGGAATGAAGTAGCCGCCGACCTCGTCGTCTTCGATGGCTGTTCGGACATTGGCTGGTGCGGCCTGAAACCGCTGCGCCTCATCAAAACAGGCTCGCAGATACTTCAGGTTCTCCAGGTCGTCGTACGCCAGCGTCTTGCCGCCGAGTGCGTCGACTTCCGCGTAGGCCTTTCCCAATGCGATCGGGTTGCGGCAGAGCAGCGCGATGGTCCAGGCGAGTGCGGCTGCCGTGGTCTCGAAGCCCGCGAAGACCAGCCCAGCGGCCTCCGAGCGCCGTCTCCGTTCCCGGATTTGGGGGCAGCCATCGAATTCCAGCGCGAGCAAGGTGTCTACCAGGTCGGGCGTGCCGGTCGATGGGCAACCCGCCCGCTCCTGGACGAAGCGGTCCAGGATGCCAAATAGCTCAGCCTTGGCCTCTTCACCGCTGCGGCGCAAGGGGTTTGGTAGCCATCTGGGCAGGAAGTGCATGGCTACTCTGCTGATGACGTAGACGCCGTAGCGGCGGGCTCCGTCCACTGCGTGATCGATTTCGGCAGGCCTGAGCCGAACCTTGAACATCGATCGCATCAGTCCGTCCATCACGACAGCGCCGAGTTCGTGTTCGAGGTCTACCAGTTCGCCGCTGTGCACATGCCGCGACCAGGCATCGACTCGCTCGGTGATGCCCTCCATCATCAATGGGGTCGCTTGTGCCAGTGCGCGCTCGCCGAAGTACGGGTTGAAGGCGGAACGGACTCGTTTCCACTCCCGCCCCTCAAGCAGGGGGAGGGCGACGGGTTCTCCGGACACCAGCTCGATGGTGGCCTCGTGCTTGACGTAGCGGTCGTGGTGTCGGGTGAACACATGGTCGACGTAGTCGGGATGGTTGATCAGGGTGAGGGTGAGCGCGGGCGTTGGGCCCGTGAATAGGCGGACGATATCGCCATACCGATTCGCGATCTTGGGCAGCAGCAGATAGGGCAGGCGAGTCGGATCGCCTAAGCAGCTCAGTCCTAGGAGCGCCGCCTTATGAATCGGCAGTCGTGGTGGAAGTCGGGGTACCGGGGGCTTCGGTACTGCTGGAGCCACGGAATCGGTGTCAATGGACCGCATACGCCCGTCCTCTCCGGTTGATCACGGTTCTGGTGGCGAAGTGTAGGGCGGATCCGGCGGGCGTGCAATACTGAATCAAAAGTTATTCATTGATTCAAACCGCTGGTAGATGGTGAGGGGGCGATAGCCATGAGTCGTGTCGACATGGCATCGGCGCCCGCCGCTACTATCGGCTCCGTGGTAGAGCTCGACTCGTTGTTGCGGCAGCTAGCCACGGGAACCCTGTCGGAGACGAATGTGGCTACTTCCCGTCTATTGGATGCCGCGCGCGAGGAATTCGTCGCTCATGGCATCGCGCGTACCGCTGTCGGCGATATCGCCAGACGCGCCGGTGTGTCACGGCCGACGCTGTACCGGAAATGCGGAGACAAGGAAGACATTGTCGCGGCTGTCTTGGTAAGGGAAACAACGGAATTCTTCGTCCGCGCGCAAGCAGTGCTCGCGCCGCTGTCCAATGCGGAAGACCGGATGGTCGAAGCATTCGTCATGGGGATGCGCGAAGCGCGCCACCACCCGTTGGTGGCGGCGCTGAAAGAATTCGACTCCGAATCTTTTTCGCGGAATGTGTTCGATGTGAACACGGCGGGATATCAAGGTCTCTTGGCGGTCATCGCCGAACTGTTGTCCGATGACTCCTATCCTGTCCCCGCGGTGAAGCGCGCGCTGGATTTGGCGCTGCGCCTGACGTCGACGTTCTTGGTCAACCCCTCCGACCTGCTGCCGACCGACACCGACACGAACACGCGGGAGTTCGCGATCAGGTATCTGTTGCCACTTATGCGTGCGGCCCGCTAGGGCGTTGCTAGCGGTGGGGCTTCGTATCCTGTACGGGTGACCAAAGTCTTGACGGTGAATGTGGGGGAGTTGCGTGTGAACCCGGCGGGCGGTTCGGTGCCGACTGGGATCGACAAGCGACCAACGGATTTGGCGATAGCCGTCCGTGCACCGCGGGAGGGAGCGGACAGCGGACTTGCGGGTGATGCCATTGGCGATCGCAGTGTTCATGGCGGAGACGATCAAGCCGTGTACGCCTATGCCCGGGAAGACCTCGACTGGTGGCAGGGTGAATTGGGCTGCGACCTTGATAATGGACAGTTCGGCGAGAACCTCACGACCCGTGACGTCGACGTGACCGGGGCGCGGATCGGCGAGCAATGGCACATCGGCACCGAGGGGCTGGTGCTGGAGGTCTCCTCGCCGCGGATACCGTGCCGCACCTTCGCGGCTTGGCTGAACCGGCGGGGTTGGGTTAAGACCTTTACCGCCAAGGCGATTCCGGGCGCATATCTGCGGGTGATCTCTCCCGGAGTGGTGCGTCAGGGTGACTACATCACCGTGCGCGACATTCCGCGGCACGAGGTAACCATCGGGCTGGCCTTCCGGGCGTTGACCCGTGAGCCTGGGCTGTTGCCGCGGCTGCTGGAGGTGCCTGCACTGCCGACGCACATCAAGGAAACGGTGCGGCGCAGAATCGGCGCTTAACGCCGCTGAACCAGCACGGTCTGCGCGCTGGAACCGATATGCCCCTGGCGGTCGAAGATTTCCGCGGTGGTGACGCCCACTCCGTCCGGACCAACCGACATGCGGGCGCGGACACCGAACTCGTCGCCCTGTGGGATCCGGTGCACGTGCATCACGGTGTCGGTGTTCATGTAGACAAATCGCAGCGGGTTCAGCACCGCGCCGATGCCATTGGCCGAGTCGATAACGGAGGCCAGCCGCTGCCACGGCGTGGTGGGTTCGGTATCTACGATGTGGACGTGCGGCCGCATCCAGGCCACCTGCGGTTCCCCGTTTGGCACCGTAAACCACTGGAAATCAACCGATTTCGAATAATTGGAGCCCTCGAATCCGAAGGCTTGAGGCGTCGGGCCCGCCGGATATTCGGGCAGTGGCGGGAATCGATCACTGGCCTTGTCGGCCGTCACGGAGGTTGCCAATAACCAGGCGCTGGCCCGCGCGACCGCGCGGTATCCGCCGTTCGCACGTGCCTCCATCTCGGCGACTGCGAGCGCGATCCGCCGGCCCGGCCGTTCGATCCAGGCCCGCACGCGTACCGGCTCCAGTGGCACCGGGCCCAAGATATCCAGTGCGACTCTGCCGATTCGCAGGTTTTCACGCGGCTCGGGCAGCTCCTCGATGGCCTTGAGCAGCAGCGCCATCGGGGGCGAGCCGTGTTGCAGGTTAGGCCCCCAGCCGCTGGCGGTGAGTTCGGTCGACTCGAACACCTGAAATTCGCCGTCGGCATCCAGACGCCGGTAGTAACAGCCCGTCAGGTCCAAGGTCATGCGGCATCTCCCGAGATTGAGGTCGCAGTGTCTTCGATATCAGCGTCGGCGACACCGTAATCTGCAGGCCATCCCGGGTAGGGCGGCGGTGTGCCGCCGAACGCCGGACACAGCGATTGGTGGGCGCACCAATCGCACAGCCGGGACGGATTGGGCCGGAAATCGCCTGTGGTGCCGATGTTCTGAATCGCTCGCCAGATCGCCATCAACGTCTTCTCGAACTTGAGTAGCTCGGCTTCATCGGGGGCGTAGTCGAGCACCTCGCCATCAGACAGGTACAGCAGGCGGAGCCGCCGGGGAACCACGCCGCGGGTGCGGTACAGGGCGACGGCATAGAACTTCATCTGAAAAAGCGCCTTGGCTTCGAACAAGGCGCGCGGTGCGCGTCCGGTCTTGTAGTCGACGAGTCGCATCGCACCGCCGGGCGCGATGTCGATGCGGTCGATGAAACCGCGCAGCATGGTTCCGTCGGCGAGCTCGACCTCGACGCGTTCCTCGCAACTATCGGGATCGAATCGGGTCGGGTCTTCGAGCCGGTAGTAGCCCGACAACAGGTCCCGTGCCTCGTCGAAGAATCGGGGAAGGCGCTCGGCCTCGACCACCTCGGCCAGCTCGGGGTTCGATTCCACCAGGCGTTCCCAGGCAGGTTCCACCAGTCCGGCAGCGGTGGCGTACTCGCGTTCGGCGGCGGGCCGTGTGTACAGGTCCTCCAGGGCGGCGTGCACCAGGCTGCCGCGGGCCTGTGCGGCCGAGGGTGGTTCGGGGAGCCGATCGATCGCGCGGAGCCGATACAGCAGCGGGCACTGTTTGAAGTCGCTGGCACGCGAAGGAGACAGCGCGGGCCGGCGCACCGGCCGGTCTCGCGTGGTCTCACTCATAGCTGGCAGCCTAGGCAGGGACTCCGACAGGCGCCGACGCCACGCCGGGCACAAAACCAGCGAGCCTTGTTCAACACATGTCACAAGTCGTCCCCAAAGTACCCGTACTGCAAGTAACGTGCATCTCCAAGCGAGCCAGGGCAACGATGCCCCCGTCCGGGAGGAAACCGCAGTGACCACGGCAAAGCATCGAAGCGTCCGGGATGCTCTACCGGCTCTCGATACCGCACTGACCGGAGTGGATCTGGCCGAACAGTGGACCGCGACCGCCGACGGCCCCGGCCGATACCCACGCGTCTCCTTCACTCCGAACGTGTCCATCGCGCTGTCAGACGGCACCGTCCTCAAGGCTCAGGTGTTCCGGCCGGCCGATGCCGACGGCACCCCGGTGGCCGAGCGGCTGCCGGTGCTGTTGAACCTCACCCCATACAACAAGTCGGTCACCCACCTGGCCGCCTGGCTGCTGCGCGGGCTGCGACGCCTCGGTGTCACGGTGCCGGACGCGCCACCCAAGAATCCCCGCCTGTTCGAACTCTCGGAACTGGCGCGCGCGCTTCCGGGCGGCGGCCTCGCCACGTTCGGAGTCGACGACGCACTGATTCGCAGCGGATACGTGCAGGCGGTGATTGATGTCCGCGGCACCGGGGCATCCAGCGGCGACTGGGGCATGTTCGATGATGTCGAACAGCGGGACACCGCAGAGGTTGTTGCCTGGGCCCAGGCACAGCCATGGTGCGACGGCTCGGTCGGGATGTACGGCATCTCCTACTGCTCGATCAACTCGTTGCAGGCCGCTGGCAACCGAGTACCGGGTCTGGGCGCGGTTTTCGCTGTCGAGCCGGTGAGCGATATTTCCCGAGATCTCATGAAAACAGGTGGGGCGCAGACCTTCTTCATGCCCCTCTGGATGCTCGCGGTGGCCTTGGGCAAGTGGCTGCCATCGCCCTCGGACGTGGTGCGCGGCGGTATCGCACCGGGCTGGCTCGCGGGGCGGTTGCGGGCGCCCCTGAACCGGGTGATCCGCTATATCTTCGAGGGTCTGCGCGGTCGCGGCACACTGATCGACAACGACGAGTATTTCCGGCAGATCAGTCCCCGATTCGAGGACATCGAAATCCCGACCTTCGTCTACGGGGCGTGGGACGACATCTTCGGCCCGGCAGCACTTCGTATCCATCGCCGAATCTCGATGCCGGACGGCATGTTTCAGGTGATTATCAACGAGGGGTACCACGGCTCGCCGGGCTCCCAACTCGGACGGCCGGACGGGCCGCCCCGGCTCGATGTGTTACAGCGTGCGTGGTTCGACAAGTGGCTCAAGGGTATTGACAACGGAATCGATCGTTACGGTCCGGTCACCCTGCAACAGCAGAATGGCGGCTGGCACACCCTGGAGACTTATCCGCGCCCGGAGGCCGTACCGCAACGGTTCTACCTGGATGCCGAGCCGTCAGGTTTCGCGGCGCACACCTCCCTGGATGGGTCTCTTGGTGCTGCCGCGCCGCGGGGCCGAACCGAGCACCGACTGCGCCGTCGGCCGGGACTGCTGAAATCGCCCACAACCTCCCGGCTGATGTCCGGCATGACCGCGGTGCTGGGCACCTCTGGGCTCAAGGACTCGCGTTACTTCGAGCGCGGGGCGCTGACCTTCACCAGCGCCGCCGCCACGGCACCGTGGGTCGTCTCCGGGCCGCTCAACTTGCACCTACGCACCAGGGCGAACGGTGCTGAGGCGTTTTGGGTTGTCTCGGTGACGGACGTGGCTCCCGACGGCTTCTCCCGGATGCTGGCCGAGGGGGCGCTCCTGACATCGCGTCGCGCGGTGGACGAGGCCAAGAGTGTGCGCGGTGTCGACGGGGACTACCTCTCGCCCTGGCATCCGACCGGTAAAGGGCAGAAAATGCCAGTAGAGCCAGGGGTGTCAACAACTCTCGATATCGACCTGACCGAGGTCGACGCGATGATCAAGACCGGTCATCGGCTGCGGGTCGTCATTTCGGCCGCCAGCTTGCCGCGCTACATTCCGTCGATTCCCGAGCTATGGGCCAGCCGCCACGGCCAGTCGGTGGTGCTGGACCCCGACCAGCCGAGCTATCTGGTGGCGCCGGTGGTCATCGGCGCTCGCGCCGGAGCCGCTTAGTCCTCACAAGTTCACCCATCTCTAACCTACTTGAGCGTAACTTACGGTACCGTAGGTTACGGATCGTGATCAGGTCGTACAGAGAGGTGGACGAGATGGTGACTGGACTGCAAACGCGACTACTCACCGAACTGGAGCCCGTTGTCGAGGAAAACCTCGAACGGCATTTGCGTGCCGTAAGGCCTTGGGCCCCACACGATTACGTGCCCTGGAGCCGGGGCAGGGACTTCGCCTTCCTTGGGGGTGAGGATTGGAAACCGGAGGACAGCCCCCTGGATCCGGTCGCCCAGGCGGCCCTGGTGGTCAACCTGCTCACCGAGGACAACCTGCCGTCGTATCACCGAGAGATCGCCACACGGTTCGGACGTGACGGTGCCTGGGGGACATGGGTGGGCCAATGGACCGCCGAAGAAGGGCGGCACAGCATCGCGCTTCGCGACTACCTGGTGGTGACCCGCGGTGTCGATCCGGGCAATTTGGAAGCGATGCGCATGGCGCATACCGTGGCCGGCTACGACTCGGGCGACAAAACGCCGCTGGAGGCATTGGCGTATGTGTCATTCCAGGAGCTGGCCACACGGATATCCCATCGCAACACGGGCAAGGCATCGGGCTGCCCGATTGCCGATCAGCTGCTGGCCCGGGTCGCGCTGGACGAAAACCTACACATGGTGTTCTACCGCAACCTCATGCTGGCGGCTCTCGATATCGAGCCCGACGCGGCTATGCAGGCCATCTGCAAGGAGATCGTCGGTTTCGCGATGCCCGGCATGGGCATGGAAGGTTTCGCGCAGAACGCCATAGCCATCGCCAAGGCGGGAATCTATGACCTGCGCATCCATCACGATGACGTGCTACAGCCCATCCTGCGTTTCTGGCGCGTGTTCGAACGTGCCGACATCGGACCCGAGGGTGAGCAGGCGCGGGATACCTTAGCGAAATTCCTTGCCGCCGTGGATGAACGCGCAAAGTACTACGAAGAGAAGGCGGCATCACGCGCCGCGGCGCAGGTGTAGGTGGCTTGTCGGGCTACCGGGAGCCGCTATTTCCCGCCTTGCGGGTGGGGCGCTGCTGACCGCGGCCGCCGCCACGCCGCGGCGTACGTGCCGGACGGCCTTCGCCGGCCTCGGTGTGCTTGCGCACCCGACGGGCGGGCCGGTTGTTGGTCGCCGCCGGTTGTGAAGTCTTTTGCGCTGGCACAGGTTTCACGTAGGGTGCGACCTCACCCACCAAATTGGCGACCTCAACCGAATCGGCGGTCACCTGGCGTGGGGTGGCCTTGATGGCGGCTTTGCGCAGCAGTGCGTCGACATCGCGACGTTGTTCGGGCAGAACCAGCGTCACCACATCGCCGGTGCCACCCGCGCGGGCCGTCCGCCCGGACCGGTGTAGGTATGCCTTGTGTTCTGCCGGAGGATCGACATGCACCACCAGGGCGACATCGTCGACGTGAACCCCACGGGCCGCGACATCGGTGGCCACCAGCACCCGGGCTTCGCCGTTGGCGAATGCGGCCAGGTTCCGGTCGCGTGCGCCCTGGGATAGATTGCCGTGCAAGTCAACCGACGGAATGCCCGACTGGGTGAGTTGACGGGCAAGCCGCTTCGCATGGTGCTTCGTGCGCATGAACAAGATTCGGCGCCCAGTACCGGAAGCCAGGGTGTTGATCAGCTCGCGTTTGGCGTCGGGGCCGGCGACCGCGAAAACGTGATGCGTCATTGCCGCGACGGGGGAGTCGACGGGATCAACCGAATGCTCGGCCGGGGAGTGCAGGAATCTCTTGACCAACTTGTCGACATCGTTATCCAGCGTGGCTGAGAACAGCAGACGCTGACCGGAGCTCGGTGTCGCGGCCAGTAGGCGGGTGACGACCGGCAGAAATCCGAGATCGGCCATGTGATCGGCCTCGTCCAGGACGCTGATCTCGATACCGTCCAATGTCAGGTGGCCCTGCTTGAGCAGGTCGTCCAGCCGGCCCGGGCATGCGACCACAATGTCCACTCCGGCCTTGAGCGCCTGGACCTGCCGATGCTGCGAAACCCCGCCGAAGATGGTGGTGACTTTCATCCGGTAGGCGGCCGCCAGCGGCTCGATGACGGCACTGATCTGGGTGGCCAGTTCGCGAGTGGGGGCCAACACGAGCGCGCGCGGCCGGCCCGGCACGCGCGTGCCGTCGGCGATTCGCGCGACCACGGGGATAGAAAAACCGAGGGTCTTGCCGCTACCGGTCTTGCCGCGCGCCAACACGTCGCGGCCGCCGAGAGTATCCGGCAGAGTAGCCGCCTGGATCGGGAAGGGCGCGTCAATACCGCCCCGAGTCAGGACGTTGACAAGGGGTGCCGGCACCCCGAGTGAGGCGAATGTCGTTGTAGAGGTTGAAGTTGTAGAGGTTGAAGACACAGCAGTGATACGCCTTTCGAGGCTTGGAAGTGGCGAGATTGCCGATGGGCAAAATCGATCGCCGTGAGAAAAGCCTGAAATCAGCGAGGCTGACGAAGAAAGTTCTACGACGCGTGCGCGCAGTGGCGCGCTTAACGACAACAGTACGGGCCGCGGGCCCTGGGAGCTAATCGTGTGTGCCGAAACACATTGGGTTGGCGTCTTCTTCAGCCCTGCTCAACCCGGGAAACCTGCCCCATTCGCGTCGGGCGGTGCGCACCTGGCAAGGTGAGCGCATGTCTCGAACCGGACCGTTCATCGTCGGCGATCGCGTGCAACTGACCGACGCCAAGGGGCGTCACTACACGATGGTGCTCGAGCCCGGCAAGGAGTTCCACACACATCGTGGGGCCATCGTGCACGACGAGGTGATCGGTATACCCGAGGGCAGCGTGGTGAAATCCACCAACGGCGACCAGTTTTTGGTGCTGCGTCCGCTGCTGCTCGACTATGTGCTGTCGATGCCGCGCGGTGCTCAGGTGATCTACCCGAAAGACGCCGCGCAGATCGTGCACGACGGTGACATCTTCCCTGGCGCCCGGGTGCTGGAGGCCGGCGCCGGATCCGGGGCGCTCACCTGTTCGCTGTTGCGAGCAGTGGGGCCGCAGGGAGCAGTGATCTCCTACGAGATTCGTGAGGATCACGCCGAACACGCTGTGCGTAACGTCACAACGTTCTTCGGGGAGCGGCCGGACAACTGGGACCTGGTGATCGGCGATCTCGCCGAGCGACCGGCGGACGCCGGCAGCGTCGATCGCGTGGTCCTCGACATGCTGGCGCCCTGGGAAACTTTGCCCGCAGTGGCCGAAACGCTGGTGCCCGGCGGCGTCCTGATCGTCTATGTCGCCACCGTCACGCAGCTGTCGCGTGTGGTCGAGGCGCTGCGTGAGCAGCAATGTTGGACCGAGCCCCGGTCTTGGGAAACGATGCAGCGCGGCTGGAACGTGGTGGGACTGGCGGTCCGCCCGGAACACAGCATGCGTGGACACACCGCGTTTCTGGTCAGCGCGCGCCGTCTGGCCCCGGGCACGATCACCCCGACACCGCTGCGGCGCAAGCGCCTGCCGAGCTAGCGGATTAGCTACGGGGTAGGTGCCGGTGCCTGCGGGCTAGGGGCGTCGGCGGGCGGCGCCTCCTTCGGGGTCCCTGTGCCCGCCAGCGATGTTCCGGTCTTCAGGAGCAGATCCGACGTTCGCTTCGAGAGCTTCCAGCCTTCACCCTCCGGTGAGAACGACATCGGTACCGCGAAGCCGCCCATCTTGGGGCTCGGGCTGTTGATGGTGACGACCGCTTCGACATCGCCCGGTGTCTCGGTCGACCACTTCGGATCCTTCACCGTGAACGACAGCGGAGAGAATCCGGCATCGCCGATCGCCTTGGTGAACTTGTCGAGTTGCTCGGGCGTTGCACCCTGAACGGCGGTGACCTTCTCCGCACCCGGCAGGTTCGGATCGGCCAGCCGGTTGAGGACGTCGGTCAGCGCTGCCGGATCCGGCAGCGGATGGTCCGGGGCCGCCGCGGCAGCCGCGGAGGATGCCGTGGACTGTGGCGCGGACGAGCTGGTCGGGCTGGCCTTGTCGCTCGAGCTGCTGCAGGCGCTCAGGGCGAAAACGGCTGCCCCGGCGGCGAGCACGACAAGACGGGCGACGAGGCGGTGGTGGACCATGATCCAGGTGACTCCCATTCGGCGTATCGGCTAAGTCATTCGGCCAAGTGCGGTGACGATATCGGCGAGTGAGGTTTTGGAGATCGTCCAATCCTCCTCATCCACGTCTACCTTCCAGACTTACCGGATGCTGCCTGAATCAGCGAAATGGCCGAGGCCTTGCTGATCTTCCAGCCGTCCTGATCCACGAAGTTGATGTTGGTGGTGTAGGCCTGGGTTTTGGGGCCGGTAATGGTGACCGCGGCCGCGGCGAGGCCTGGCCCGGTGGACTTGACGTTGGACACGGTGAAGGCCAGCGGCAGGAACCCGTCACGGTTGGCGTTCTTGAAGGCGCGATCGGCATAGATGGCTTCCCCGGCACCGATGCCGCCCTCCACCAGACCGCCCTTGGCGAGCGCCGACACGCCCGGATCGGCGAGCGAATACAGCAAACCGCTCAGCTCGTCGGGCGTGGGTGTCCCGTCGGCGGGCTCGGCGGGCACATCCAGGGGCACATCCCATGACGCGGGGGCGATGGTGAAGGACGTCACGGTCGTTGCTGTTGGGCTAGCAGAGCTGGCTGTCGGCTCGCCCGTCGGCACTGCCGAGCCAACCGCCACGGCCGCGAGTAAACCCAGCATGGCGACCCCCGTCATACCGGTTCGTGAGCTCACGGTTGTCCTTTCGATCGGCCTGAATGTGACGAACGCTAACAGCGTAGACGTCCCCATGAACGGGTAGACCCCGCACGCGTAGCCAATCGCCGGTAGCGTTGAAGCATCCACCGCACCAACTCTCGGTGTGGGAAAGGAGGACATCATGAGTGAGTCGGAGCGTTCAGAGGCGTTCGGCACACCGGATGCCGCCGAAGTGGAGCGGCTACGCCGAGAGGTTGCGGCGCTTCGCGAACAGCTGGAAGGCAGTGCTGCTCGCGGGCCCGGAGATTCCGGTCGTCTGCGCGACCTGAACCAGCTCGAGGCACGTATCGACTCCCTCAACGCGCGGAACGCCAAGTTGATGGACACCCTCAAGGAGGCCCGTCAGCAGCTTCTGGCGCTACGGGAGGAGGTCGATCGGCTGGGGCAGCCGCCGAGCGGTTACGGGGTGCTGCTGGCCGTGCAGACCGATGAGACAGTCGATGTGTTCACTTCGGGACGCAAGATGCGGGTGACCTGCTCTCCCAACATCGAGACCAGCGAGCTGCGCCGTGGCCAGACCGTGCGTCTCAACGAGGCGCTCACCGTGGTGGAGGCCGGAAACTTCGAATCGGTGGGGGAAATCAGCACCCTGCGCGAGGTGCTCGATGACGGCCACCGCGCGCTCGTGGTGGGGCACGCGGACGAAGAGCGCATCGTGTGGCTGGCCGATCCGCTGATCGCACCGGACCTCTCCGAGGTGTCCGAGGACGCCGACGGCGCAGACCTCAAGCCGCGCAAACTGCGGCCGGGTGATTCGTTGCTGGTCGACACCAAAGCGGGGTACGCCTTCGAACGTATCCCCAAGGCCGAGGTCGAGGACCTCGTGCTCGAAGAGGTGCCGGACGTCAGCTACAGCGATATCGGCGGTTTGGCGCGGCAGATCGAGCAGATTCGTGACGCCGTGGAGCTGCCGTTCCTGCACAAGGACCTGTACCAGGAATACTCGCTGCGCCCGCCCAAGGGTGTGCTGCTCTACGGTCCTCCCGGATGCGGAAAGACACTCATCGCCAAGGCGGTTGCCAACTCGCTGGCCAAGAAGATGGCCGAGCTACGCGGCGATGACTCACGCGAGGCGAAGTCCTACTTCCTGAACATCAAGGGTCCCGAGCTGCTCAACAAGTTCGTCGGTGAGACCGAGCGGCATATCAGGTTGATCTTCCAGCGGGCGCGGGAAAAGGCTTCCGACGGAACGCCGGTCATCGTGTTCTTCGACGAGATGGACTCGATCTTCCGTACCCGCGGTACGGGCGTCAGCTCCGATGTGGAGACCACCGTGGTGCCGCAGCTGTTGTCGGAGATCGACGGGGTTGAGGGCCTGGAGAACGTCATCGTGATCGGCGCCTCCAACCGTGAAGACATGATCGACCCGGCGATCCTGCGGCCCGGCCGTCTGGATGTGAAGATCAAGATCGAGCGGCCCGACGCCGAATCGGCGCAGGACATCTTCTCGAAGTACCTGACTGTCGACCTGCCCGTGCATTCGGAGGATCTCGCCGAGTTCGGGGGCGACCGCGGTCTGACCGTCAAGGCGATGATCGAAAAGGTCGTGGACCGGATGTACGCCGAAATCGACGACAACCGGTTCCTGGAGGTCACTTACGCCAACGGTGACAAGGAAGTCATGTACTTCAAGGACTTCAACTCCGGCGCCATGATCCAGAACGTCGTGGACCGTGCGAAGAAGAACGCCATCAAGTCGGTGCTGGAGACAGGGCAGAAGGGCCTACGGATCCAGCATCTGCTCGACTCGATCGTGGACGAGTTCGCCGAGAACGAGGACCTGCCCAACACCACGAATCCGGATGACTGGGCACGGATTTCGGGCAAGAAGGGCGAGCGGATCGTCTACATCCGCACGCTGGTCACCGGCAAATCCTCAAGTGCCAGCCGTGCCATCGATACCGAGTCGAGCCTGGGGCAGTACCTGTAACACGTCAGGCCATCTTGCACCAGGGCCGCCGTGCCATCGGACGAAAACGCGCGTATCTTGAACCAATCGGGCGGTTGGATCGTGTAACCGTCGGAGGTGTTCCATGGCGGATGGGCAGGCTAGGCCTGACCGGGTGAGCGTTGACGGCTCATCGGGGCGCGATGATGCGCGTGCAAGCGGCTCATCCCAACCCGACACTCTTCGCGCAAGCGGCTCATCCCAACCCGACACTCTTCGCGCAAGCGGCTCATCGTCGCTGATGAGGGCCTTTTACGACGAGTACGCCGGCCCGTTGCACCGTTATGTCATGCATCTGACCCACGACTCGGCGCTCGCGGAAGACATCGTGCAGGAGGTGCTGCTGCGCGCCTGGCGCCATCCGACGCTGGTGAATCAGACCGAAGGATCAGCGCGGGCCTGGTTGTTCACGGTGGCCCACAATCTGGTCCGCGACAACGCGCGCAGCTCGCGCTTCCGCAGCGAGATAGCGACCGCCGAGACGCCCGAGTTCGCCTCCCCGGATCAGGTGGACGCCACGTTGGACGCATGGCTGGTCGCCGAGGCGCTGCGCACCTTGTCCACCGACCATCGCGCCGTCATCCTGCGCGCCTACTACCGCGGGAGCTCGGTCGCCGACATATCCGCTGAGCTGGGGGTGCCGGAGGGCACCGTCAAATCACGCCTTCACTATGGTGTGCGCGCACTTCGGTTGTCGCTGCAGGAAATGGGGGTCACGCGATGACTATCGAACATGTCTATGCCGACTGGGACGCCGCGTATGTACTCGGCGCGTTGTCGTCGACCGAACGGCGTGAATACGAGCAGCATCTGGTCGATTGCGTCAGCTGCCAACGCGCACTGTCTGAGGTGACCGCCATGCCCGGTCTGCTCTCGAAGGTTGATCGAGGCTATGCCGAGAAGATGGAGCTCGAGGACCCACCGGTACTCGCCAAGCCGGCCACCAGCTGCCCGGTGCAAGCGCTGTGGCCAAAGCTGCAGGCCCGTTGGCGGCGACAGAGCGCCGTGCGCCGACTGGCCTATGTGGGCGCTGTCGCGGTGGCCGCGGCCGTTGCACTGACTGTTTCGTTGGTGCCGCCTCCGTGGTACCACCGGCCCGCACCGATGAATGTGGCGGCGGGCTCACTGCCCGCAGGAGAGCATTGGCAGCCGATGCGCCAGGTCACACCCTCACCGTTGAGCGCGCAGGTCGCACTGGTGCGGGACGGCACCGGCACCCGCATTGAAATGTGGTGCAGCTATCCGGTGTACGGCGACGATGCCGATGACTCGGCGGCGGCACCGTACGCGCTGCGGATCGGCACGCGCACTGGCCAGAGCATCATCGCCAGTTCGTGGACCGCCAAACCCGGCTCGACGCTGATGACGTCGACGACTGTTCCGATGGCGCAGGACCAGATCGAGAGCATCCAGGTGATCGACAATCACGGCGACGCGTCGCCGCTCGTGTTCCTCGAATTGCATCGCTGACGTCTTCCCTGTCGCGCACGTGAGGCTTTGACGTGCACATCTTCATTAACCTGAAACTCGATTCATGTTGTGCCATCACATGATTGAGATAACTCGATCACGTTTTCTGCGAGATTGTTGAACCCGTCACGTGTGACAGTCGTGTACTAGTCATGACCACCCCGATGTGCGCCCGGAGTCGTGCGGTCGGCGACCTTCCGCCCCGGAGCGGGAACGTGCGAGTGGTTGACTGGCTTGTCTCGGAGCTGCGTCGTCACGCCGTCGACTTCGTCTTTGGCGTAGACGGCGCCAACATCGAGGATCTTTACGACGCCGTGCACTACGCGCCGGGCATGCAAGCCGTAGTTGCCAAACACGAGTTCTCGGCTGGGACGATGGCTGACGGATATGCGCGTGTCACGTCGCGGATGAGCGTGGTGGCCACCACATCCGGTGGTGGGGCAGTCAATCTTGTTCCAGCGCTGGCGGAATCATATGCGAGTGCGGTTCCCGTGCTGGCGATCGTAGGCCAGCCGCCTCGGTCGTTGGAGGGCAATGGCGCGTTCCAGGACGGCAGCGGGCGTGCCGGCAGCATGGATCTGCGGGCAGTATTTCGGCCCGTCTCCGGCTATTGCGCCAGGGTGGAGCATTCCGGAGAAATCGCGGAGGCGCTTTCCGGCGCTCTGGCCGCCATTCGTGATGGCCTACCTGCGGTTCTGTTGATCCCCAAAGATGTTCAGCAGGCACGGCTGGCGGTGGAACCGCAGCTGCGGGAGCCGCTTCCGCGTTTGGGGACGGTACCGGTACAACTAGCCGACTTCGCCGGGCATCTGATCAAGACACCCGGCAGAATCCTGGTGGTAGCCGGCCCCGAGGTGGCCCGGCAGGACGCCCGCGAGGAGCTGGCAGACCTTGTCGATCGCCTTGATGCCCTTGTGGCTGTCTCGCCTGACGCCAAAGATACTGTGAAAAGCGAGAATCCACGACTGCTCGGCGTCATTGGTGTTATGGGCCACCCCGCCGTGGAGCAGGTCATGCGTCATGGTGTTACATGCGTCTGCGTCGGCACCACCATGCCTGTGATGACGCGAGGGGCAGTTGACTTCTCGAAAATCCCGGTGCTGTCCATCGGCTCCGCGGCGCCACATGTCGCCTCGCGACATTTGCAGACGCACGATTTGGTATCGACGTTGGCGGGCCTCGCGGCGGCTCTCCCGGCGCGACCGGAGACTTCCGATAGTGAAACACTCTACGCACCAGCTCATCTCGAGCCTCCGGCGCACGATGGTGACGGTGTGCGATACCACGATGTCATGCACGTGCTGGACCGGGCTATTCCTGCCGGGGCCGATATCTTCGTGGACGCGGGCAACACCGGTGCCGCCGCCGTGCATTACCTGGGAGCGCGACAGCACGGTCGTTACGTCGTCGCGCTCGGCATGGGTGGCATGGGATATGCCTTCGGTGCAGGTATTGGCTGTGCGTTCGCGCGGCCGGGCCGTACCGTTGTAATTGCAGGTGATGGCGCGTTCTTCATGCACGGCATGGAGATTCATACGGCCATCGAACACCGACTGCCGGTGACATTCGTCATCGTCAATAACAACGCGCATGCCATGTGCGTCACTCGCGAACAGCTCTACTACGGGGGGAGCTACAGCTTCAATCGGTTCGCGCCTTCACACATTGCCTCCGGACTGGGCGCGATGTTCCCCGGCC
Organism: Mycobacteroides abscessus ATCC 19977; assembly: GCF_000069185.1. Lineage (NCBI taxonomy): Bacteria > Bacillati > Actinomycetota > Actinomycetes > Mycobacteriales > Mycobacteriaceae > Mycobacteroides > Mycobacteroides abscessus. Next base: position 2,180,985 of record NC_010397.1, read on the forward strand.
TGATGTGTCATTCGGCCGATACGGTGGCCGATTTGGAGGCCGCCATGCAGCAGGTGATGACGCACCACGGCCCGTCCGTGGTCGAGGTCATCTGTTCCACCGACGAGATACCCCCGTTTGCTCCATTCTTGTCACCCGAAATCGCTAAGGAGAGAACGCATGACCGACACGATTGCAAAAACGGCCAATCCTGGCCTCAAAGCCTTGCCCGCGCTTAGTGATATCGCTGCCGAAGCCGGCACCGAAGACGCGCTGCCCGGAGTGCACCGCATCGAGACCTCGCCACGCGAAAAGGCGACACCGATCATCATGGACATGATGCGGTCGGTATACCCGCACGATCAGGTGTTCGGCCCGTACTGCACCGTCCAAGAGTATGTAGATTGCCCGCCCGATGACTTGCACCGCTATCTGTCGGACACTCGGTGCCTGGAGGAGTGGACCTACAGCTTGCGCGGCTTCGCGGAGACCGCCGAGCCGGGGCTGTGGGTTGCCCACGATCGCCTGGGTTCCGACACGCTGATCTACACCCGTACCGAGTCGAACGCCGAGGCCGGAACCGTCGATTACCACTGTGCCTGGGACCAGGGTGATCACCTGTGGATGATCTACCTGATGCGGGTGGTCGATGCGCAGGTCGTACTCAATAAGCCGGGATCGGTCGTCCTGTGGACGAATTGTCATCACCCCTTCTATGACGAAAATCCGTATCCGGAAACCGCTCCACCGCAACGTAAGCCGTGGGTAGGCGACTTCTGGGACATGTTTGGCGCCGGGCACATGCTGGAGCTGCTCAATCTCAAGGCGATCGCCGAGTACCGCCATAGCCACGGGCTGCCGATTGTTCCGGAGTGGATGAAATGAGCGTCAGCATCTTCGATATTTCCAGTTATCTCCCAGAGAATCGGGTCAGCGCAGAATATTTCGCACAGTATGCAAAGGACGATGACCTGGCTGAGAACGTCATGTTCCGCAGCCCGGCCTATCGGCATCATGTAGCGAACGACGAGTCGGCGGTTGATATGGCCGAGCGCGCGGTGGCCGGTCTTCGGGAAAGGCACGGCGCCACGGTGCTCGACGAGGTGGATATTCTGCTGACGCACACCCAACTGCCGGATCTGCCGTTTGTGGGCTGTGGTGGGGAGGTGGCGAACCGATTGCAGATTCGCCCCGAGTGGATTCTGGATGTGCACAACGGTGGTTGCGTGTCGTTCGTCTTGATGCTCAAGCTGGTCCAACAGATGATGGTTTCATCGAGCGCGCGTTCGGCGCTGATTGTGAACATACAAAATGCGGCGGGCCAGATCTTCGTGCAGGAACAGGTGCGCTCCACCGCTCAGGCCTCGATACCCGGAGACGGCGCCACGGCGACGCTGATCACCCGTGACGGAGGATCACCGGTCCTGGGCATCGAGACTAGGAACTTCGGGGAGTTCGCCGGAGACATGACCTATGCGGTGACACCACACCGCAAGTACTGGGAAGCCGGGAGCGGACAGGGCCGAGTGGCCTTCACAGAACACAAGATCAGCAAGGTCTTGGCTCGTGGCAACCGAATGGTGCCGGAGGTGGCGCTGGCCGTCTGCGACCGAATCGGGATTGCGTCAACAGATCTCGACGCACTGGTGACCAATCAGCCCAACCGGATATTCCTGCGCAACTGGCGTGATGCCTTGCAACTGCCCAAGGAGAAGCATCCCGATACTTTTGACGAGTGCGGGAATCTCTTCGGGGTGGGTATTCCACATACACTCGATAAGGCGATCGCCGAACGGCAGGTGCGCCCGGGTGACGCCGTGATGCTGGCCGGATTCGCCCATGCCGGCGACTACGCGGCCGCGGCGGCGGTGCGATGGGGAGGGAGGGGCCAGTGACAGTGAGCCCGCTGCGGTTGGCGTTGAACGAGAACCCCTATCGTCCACTGCCGTCGGTGCGTGACGCGCTCAGGCACGACCTCGCCGAGGTGAACCGCTATCCCGAATTCTTGCCGGTGGTGTTGCCGCGGCTGATCGCGGATCGCGTGGGGATGACGCCGGAGGAAGTGGTGGTGGGCGTAGGTGCCACTGGGGTTGCACTGCAGGTGCTGCAGGCGTTGTGCAAGCCGGGTGACTCGCTCGTCTTCGCGCACCCGACGTTCGACGGCTACCCGATACTGGCCGATATCGCCGGGCTCATTCAGGTTCCGATTCCGTTGGCGGACAACGGTATGACCGACCTCGACGAACTGCTGGGAGCCGCTTATGACGCCGATGACGCAGCATTGGTACTGTGCCGGCCGCATAATCCGACGGGAACACTGATACCGGCCGACCAGGTCTATGAGTTTGTCCGTCAGGCGCCGCCCACCAGCGTGGTGGTTCTGGACGAGGCGTATATCGAATTCGTGGATCCCGACGAGCATCTCGATATTCCCGGACTGCTGCGGTTGCACCCGAACCTGGTTGTGTTGCGCACCTTCTCAAAGGCGTATGGGTTGGCCGGACTGCGCATCGGGTATGGGCTGGCCGCGCCCGCGGTCTGCGGTGTCATTCGTCGATACCAACTCCCGTTCGGTATGAATCGCGCGGCCGCGGTAGCGGTTGCCGCATCGTATGCGGCGGAAGGTGAACTGCGAGTACGTGTTGATTCGATTGTCTACGAACGTGATCGGCTCCGCGCTCGACTGGCTCAGATGGGTGCGCACATCCCCGAGTCTCATGCCAACTTCGTGTACCTACCGGCACGCGGTGACGGTGAACGTTGGATGTCGATCCTGGGAACCGGCGATGTGGTGGCCAAAGAATATTCCGATGGCGGTGTGCGGCTCACCGTTGGCGATCCGCGCGAGATGGCGATAGTCGCGCGGCGGCTGTTGGAGGTGGACGAGATTGGTGAAAGCGCAGTGTCCCGGATGAGCAGACCTGCGTCATAGACAGGTTGGCCGCGGCGATCCGTCCCCCCGATTGCCGACCCCGAAACGGCAAGGACCGTCGCGGTCAACCCTCCCTCCTCAAAATGCGTAGCGGTGGTATTGCGCCATGTACCGAAGGGTTGGTGACAGCGACATCGCCCTGGCCAGCAGCCGGTAGCCTGCCTTGGTTCGTTGGAAGGTTTCCGAGTCGAACGGCGACTCCCATTCCAGCAATTGCAATTTCGGTATGGCGCGAATGAGGTCCTCGGGGCGGTCTATGCCCCAATACAGCGTCGCACCTGAGCGCCGGACCACCGCGTTGGACCACTGTGTCTTGATGCCGAACTTGTTGAAGGCGTCGAATTGCAATTCCCCGTAAGGAAAGTGGTCGACGATCCGGCGAAAGAGTGCGATGCCGTCATCTTCCTTCAGGTACATCGTGAGCCCTTCGCCGATCGCCAGCACCGGGCGGCTATCGGCGATGTTCGCGAGCCACGCCGGATCGGTCACCGACGCCGACACGACGTGGTAGTGATCACGCGTCGGATAAAGCTGGCTGCGTAGCCTGGCCACATCGGGATAGTCGATGTCGTACCACTCGATCCCGGGACCGGGATTCAGGCGGAAGTATCGGCCGTCGAGACCGCAACCCAGATGCAGCACAACAGCCTCGGCGTGTCTGGACAAAAAGGCGCGGCACCATTCGTCGAAATGCGCCGAGCGTGTGGTGACGGCGGGGGATCTGCCGGCGGTGATCGTGGTTTTGGACCAGTCGTAGTCGATGCGTTGCGCGATGTCGCGGGCCAACTGGTCGCCGAGGATGGGTTCGGGCAGGCCGGCGTCGAGTGCCTTGGCGTAGAAGGTCGCCAGCATGGTCTGCGGCGCGCCGCTGAGATCGACATGAATCTTCTCGGAATGGCTCATGGACGCGACGCTAATGTCGTTTTCGGGGCACGCGCAGGACTCTGAACGGTCCCCGGCGTGGTGTTCAGCGTCGCCTCTCTAGGCTGAACACCATGCAACGGATCATCGGTACCGAGGTTGAGTACGGCATTTCGTCGCCCACGGACCCCGCCGCCAATCCGATCCTCACGTCGACGCAGGCGGTGCTGGCGTACGCCGCGGCAACGGGGATTCAGCGTGCCAAGCGCACCCGCTGGGACTATGAGGTGGAGTCGCCGCTGCGCGACGCTCGCGGATTCGACCTGGGGCGTACCACCGGCCCGGCGCCGATCGTCGATGCCGACGAGGTGGGGGCGGCCAACATGATCTTGACCAACGGGGCCCGCCTGTACGTCGATCACGCGCACCCGGAGTACTCGGCACCCGAGTGCACCAATCCATTGGACGCCGTCATCTGGGACAAGGCCGGAGAGCGCGTCATGGAGGCGGCGGCGCGCCACGTGGCCAGTGTGCCGGGCGCGGCACGGCTACAGCTGTACAAGAACAACATCGACGGCAAGGGTGCCTCTTACGGCACTCATGAGAACTATTTGATGGATCGTCAGACACCGTTCTCGGCGATTATTGCCGGGCTGACCCCGTTCTTCGTCTCGCGCCAGGTCGTCACCGGGTCTGGCCGCGTGGGCATTGGGCCTTCCGGTGACGATGCGGGCTTCCAGCTTTCCCAGCGTGCCGACTACATCGAGGTCGAGGTGGGTCTGGAGACAACACTCAAGCGCGGCATCATCAATACCCGCGACGAGCCGCACGCCGACGCCGACAAGTACCGGCGCCTGCACGTCATCATCGGTGACGCCAACCTTGCCGAGACCTCGACATTCCTGAAGGTGGGCACCACCTCACTGGTGCTCGACCTGATCGAGTCCGGTGTGGACCTGTCGGATCTGGCATTGGCCCGCCCGGTCCATGCGGTGCACGTGATCAGTCGCGACCCCTCCCTGCGGGCCACCGTCGCGCTTGCCGACGGTCGGGAGCTGACCGGGCTTGCACTGCAACGCATTTACCTGGACCGGGTGGCCGAGCTGGTGTCCTCGCGTGACCCGGATCCCCAGGCCGACCAGGTGCTCCAGGTGTGGGCCAAGGTGCTTGATCTGCTCGAGCGCGACCCGATGGAATGTGCGGACCTGCTGGACTGGCCCGCGAAGCTGCGGCTGCTGGAGGGGTTCCGGCAGCGCGAGAACCTGAGCTGGTCGGCGCCGCGTCTGCACCTGGTAGACCTGCAGTACTCCGACGTCCGGCTGGATAAGGGGCTCTACAACAGGCTTGTCGCCCGCGGCTCCATGCAGCGGATGGTCACCGAGCAGCAGGTGCTGGACGCGGTGACCCGGCCTCCCTCGGACACCCGGGCCTACTTCCGTGGCGAGTGTCTGCGCAAATTCGGCGCCGATATCGCCGCCGCGAGCTGGGACTCGGTGATTTTCGACCTGGGCGGGGATTCGCTTGTCAGGATTCCAACGCTGGAGCCGCTGCGCGGAAGCAAGAGTCACGTCGGCGCGCTGCTGGATTCTGTCGATTCAGCCGCTGAACTGGTCGATCAGCTCACCACGTAACCAGTTGGGCGACGCACACTTGTGAAACGTCACCTCGTCGGCGTTGCCCGGTAGGCTGAACAGAACCGACCTATGAGTCAGGAGGCAGCGATGGCGCAGGAACAGACCAAGCGCGGTGGTGGCGGAGACGATGACGACGTCACCGACCTGGGAGGACCCGCAGGGCAGGAGCGCCGAGAAAAGCTGGCGGAGGACACTGACGATCTGCTCGATGAGATCGACGATGTGCTGGAAGAGAACGCCGAGGACTTCGTGCGGGCGTACGTCCAAAAGGGTGGCCAGTGATCTGGCGCGACGACGCGATCGCCAGCCAGCCCGCCGGACAGCACTTCCGCAATTCGCACCTTTCCTCGTTCTCGGAGTATCTGAGGGCCCAGGCCCCAGAGTTGCTTCCGGCGCTGGGGAAGGCGTCTGCTGACGTGATCGGGAACTTGCCCCATGGCACCACCATTGTCGCGCTCACCTACCGCGGTGGGGTGCTGATCGCGGGCGATCGGCGCGCTACCCAGGGCAACTACATCGCCAACCGCGACATCGACAAGGTGCAGATCACCGACAACTACTCGGCGACCGGTATCGCGGGAACCGCCGCTATCGCGGTCGAATTCGCACGGCTCTACGCCGTGGAATTGGAGCACTACGAGAAGCTGGAAGGGGTGCAGCTGACCTTCAACGGCAAGGCCAACCGGCTCTCGGCACTGGTGCGCGGCAATCTCGCGGCGGCCATGCAAGGCTTGGTGGCAGTGCCGCTGTTGGTGGGCTACGACCTCGACGATCCCAACGGGGAAACCGCTGGCCGCATCGTGTCTTTCGACGTCGCCGGTGGTTGGCATGTGGAGAGCGACGGCTATCAGGCGGTGGGTTCGGGCTCGGTCTTTGCGAAGTCGTCCATCAAGAAGCTGTACAGGCCCGGCGGCGATGCGCTGACCGCGCTCGCGGTCGCGGTAGAGGCGCTTTACGATGCCGCCGACGATGATTCGGCAACGGGCGGGCCGGATCTGGTGCGCCGGGTGTTCCCCACGGCCATTCGGATCGACTCCGGGGGAGCGGTTCGCGTCCCCGAGGCCGATATCGAGAGGATCGCGCGCGAAGTCATCGCGAAGCGGACCGAGGCGGCACGGGAAGAAGCTGACTTGCGTGAATCGGGTGGTGACTCATGACCTTTCCGTACTACGCCTCGGTCGAGCAGCTCATGCGCGACCGTTCGGAATTGGCGCGCAAGGGCATCAGCCGGGGCCGTTCGGTAGTGGCACTGACCTATACCGACGGGGTGTTGTTCGTCGCCGAGAACCCATCGAACTCGCTGCAGAAAGTCAGTGAGGTCTATGACCGGGTGGGCTTCGCCGCGGTCGGAAAGTTCAATGAGTTCGACCGGCTGCGCCGCGGTGGTATTCAGTGGGCCGATATGCGTGGCTACGCGTACGACCGCCGCGATGTGAGCGGGCGGCAACTGGCCAACATCTATGCCGAGGCATTGGGCACCATTTTCAACGAGCAGGCCAAGCCCTACGAGGTCGAGCTGTGCGTCGGCGAGGTGGCCCACTATGGTCGCGACACCGAGCCGGTGCTGTACCGGATCACCTATGACGGGTCGATCGCCGACGAGCCGCACTGGGTGGTGATGGGCGGAAACACCGAGCCCGTGATCAACTCGCTCAAGGAGAGCTACGTCGAGGACTCCGCGCTCAAGGATGCGGTGGGTTTCGCGGTGAAGGCACTGCAGGCGGGGACAGCCGGCGCCAACGGCTCCGAGGGCAGGGCGCTGGGCGGACTCGAGGTCGCGGTACTGGAGCAGAGTCGTCCGCGCCGGGCCTTCCGGCGGATCAAGGGCGCCGCGCTGGAAGCGCTGTTGCCCGAGGATTTCTCGCCGGGACAGACCGAGGGCGGGGGCGACCCCGCACCGGAATCCGGCGATTCCAAGGACGCCAAGGACAACTAGCTCTTTCACACGCCGACACCAACGCGCTAGTCACCGGGCACTTATCCACAGCCTGAAAAATGACGGAACCGCCGGGGTATACCGGCGGTCCTACCTGCTATCGAACCCGTTTAGCCCAGGTAGGAGCCGCCATGTTCGGCGACGAACAGGAAACATACATCGATCTCGCGACGCTGCGGCTTGCCGACGGCGCGTGCGAGGAGCTGGCCGTGCGCTGCGAACTGCTGCGGAGCGCGTTCGCCGCTGTCATTGCGCGCCTGGACACCTTCGCACCGGCCAACCACGCGATTTTCGGCGATTGCGAGGAGGGACGGGGCTGGTGGCGAGTCGTTCACGATGCGGTCCGAGCGCCGACGGGATCGCTGACCGCGATCCTCGAACAGCATCGCTCGGTGCTGACCGAGTTCGCCGAGACCTTCCGGCGCATCGGGGACGCCTATGCGCAGGTTGACGCGGGTTCTGCCGGCAACTCTCGCGACGAGGTGGCGCGGTGACGCAGACCGTACGACCCGACGAATGGCACAGCGATAAGTGGAGCCATGAGTCGATCATGGACATGCAGGCGCGCATGGCGCCGGATGACATCCGGCGTATCGCCGACGAATGGAAAGTCACCCTGCGGGCGTTGGATGCACTGTTGGCAGGCTTTCTTGAGGATGTGACGGCGACGATCGGGGACGGTTGGAGCGGCCCCGGGGCACGGGCGGCGCTGAGCACCATGCGCGAATACGTTGAAAATTCGCGTACCGCTCTCGATACGGCGTTCACGCTATCTTCCGGCCTCGATGTGCTGGCCCAGGCGACGAGCGAGCTACAGCAGAAGATCGCACCCCCGCCTGTCCCGGTGCCGGCCTACAAGTTGGGTGAAATCCCGCGCTGGGGCACTCCGTTTGCCGAGCAGTTGGCCCTGTGGGAGCAGGCCGTGAACCAGGTAGAGACCGTGTACAGCGCTCCGGCGATACGGGCTGCTCATGCCGTCGCCGAGCTGATCGGCCCCCGGGAAAGCCTGCGTTTCGGCTCCGGGCCGGACGCGGACGTCGCGGTGGCGGGCCGGCGCATACCAGACGAACAGGCCGAGCGAGCCGAAGAATTTCTGGCGCGCTGGGGTCTCGGTGAGAGCGAGGGGAATCCGCCGCAGGGGACGTCCCCGAACAACGTCGGCACGCCACCCCAAATACCGGTCATGGTTCCGGTGATGGCGGGTAATCCTTTCTCAGGTAAAGGCTTTGGGATCGGATCGGCGCCAGGATCCAGGGGCGACGAACTCGGCGAAGACGATGTCTACGCGAGTCAGAACTGGATGCGTGATCCCCTTGGGCGCGAGAATCCCACCCGCAGTGCCGGAATCGAATCTGCGGTGCCCGGCCTGCGGGGAGCCTTGTCTCCCGACCGGATTCCGGGGTTCGGCACCGGAGCACATGTGGCAGGTCCCGGTGGTATCGGTGGTGCTGCGGCGAACCGGTCCTGGGGCGCGATGATGCCGATGATGGGTACGTATCCAGCGCATGCAGGCCAGCGGCGGGGTGACGAGAACGAGCACTACAGTCCGCCATACCTGGTGAACGCGGACAATACGCGCGAGCTGCTCGGGGACCTGCCCAAGGGGTGGGCCCCGGTCATCGGCCTGTGGGAGAGCGACAGCGACGAAGAATTCGGCCCAACGCCGCGGCGCGGGTTTCGTTCGCGCTGAGTCGGACCCTTGAGGGTGCGGGTTTGCGCCGGTATCAATACCGGGTGCCTTCGACGCTATCTGCTGATTGCTGCTGTTGTCTGACGCCGTTCCCTAGCGCCTAGTCACAGAAAGTCCTTCGCATAGTGTCTGTATTTGTCGACATCGTCCCCGAGGAATCGCGTGGGACGCGCGCCGTCCCACGCCCTTCGCAATGGCGCGTTCGGCTCACCCGCGCCGCTCTTCCGCTGCTCTCGGTGGTCGTGTTCATCGGAGTCTGGCAGCTGGCGGCGGCCAGCGGAATCTGGAACCAGACCTTTGTGCCGTACCCCAGCAGTGTCTGGCACGCATTCGTCGAAGTGTCCACCGACCACGACGGCGTGCACGGATACGGCGGCTATCTGTTGATCGAGCACTTGTATATGACGTTGCGGCGCTTGCTGTTCGGTGTCCTCATCGGTATCACCGCCGGGGTGCTGCTCGGCCTGCTGATGGGGTCGGTCGGGTGGGTGCGCAGTGTCCTGGAACCCTGGCTCACCTTTCTGCGCACCTTGCCACCGCTGGCTTACTTCTTTCTGCTGGTGATCTGGCTCGGTATCGACGAGGCCCCCAAGATCACGCTGCTCGCACTGGCGGCCCTGCCGCCCGCAGCCGTCGCCACCACGGCCGCCGTGGTGGCGGCCCCGGTGGGATTGGTGGAGGCCGCCCGTGCGCTGGGTGCGTCGCGCTGGCAGGTCACCCGCGACGTGGTGATTCCCGCAGCGCTGCCGGAGACATTCACCGGTGTGCGGCTCGCGGTGGGCATGGCCTACTCGTCGGTGGTCGCCGCGGAACTCTTCAACGGCATACCTGGTGTCGGCGGCCTGGTGAAGGACGCCAGCAACTACAACAACACCCCAGTGGTGCTGGTCGGAATCTTCTCGATCGGCATCTCGGGACTGGTGATCGATGCCGCACTGCGCGCGGTTGAACGCCGGGCGGTGCCGTGGCGGGGAAAGATATGAGACTGAACTATCTCGCCGCCGCACTCGCTGTGGCGATGACGATGCTGTCGGGGTGCGCCATCGACCATTCGGGCCTGCAGAACGGTAAGCCGACCATTCGGATCGGATACCAGAACTTCCCCAGCGGTGATCTTGTGGTCAAGCAAAACCGTTGGCTGGAAACGGCATTGCCCGATTACAATATCAAGTGGACGCGATTCGACTCGGGCGCCGACATCAACACGGCCTTCATCGCCCGGGAACTGGATTTCGGGGCGCTGGGCTCGAGTCCCTTCGCGCGGGGGCTCTCGGCACCCCTGAACATCCCGTACCGAGTCGCCTTCGTGCTTGATGTGGCCGGTGACAACGAGGCGTTGGTGGCCAGCAATCGCAGCGGCGTCAGCACGATCGCGGGCCTCAAGGGCAAACGCGTGGGGACCCCGTTCGCCTCCACGGCACATTACAGCCTGCTGTCCGCGCTGGCCCAGAACGGCTTGTCGGCCAGTGATGTTCGGCTTGTGGATCTGCAACCGCAGGCCGCACTGGCTGCCTTCGATCGTGGCGACGTCGATGCCGTCTATACCTGGCTGCCGACGGTCGACCAGGTGCGTAAGAACGGCAGAGATCTGATCACCAGCCGCCAGCTGGCGGCCGACGGCAGACCCACCCTGGATCTTGCCGTAGTGGCCAACGCGTTCGCCGACGCGCATCCCGAGATCGTCGACGCGTGGCGCCGGCAGCAGGCGCGGGCTCTCAGGCTCATTCACGATGATCCGAGCGCGGCGGCCAAGGCGATCGCCGCCGAGAACGGTCTTACTCCGCAGGAGGTCGCCGATCAACTCAAGCAGGGGATCTATTTGACTCCGGCTGAGGTCGGCTCGGCGAAATGGCTTGGTGAGCAGGGCAAGCCGGGACATATCGCAGTGGATCTGCAAAGTGCCTCCCAGTTTCTCGCCGACCAGAAACAGATACCGGCCGCAGCGCCACTTGCCACGTTCGAGAATGCCGTCTATACGAAGGGCCTGCCCGATGCCATTGGTCGATGAAGCGGAAACCGCTGTCCAAGAACGTGATACCGGGTCCATCCGGATCAGTGGGGTCACCCACAGTTATGGCAGTGGTGCGGGTAAGACCACGGCGCTGGGTCCGGTGGATCTGACTGTCGAGCCGGGCACATTCCTGGTCTTGGTGGGGGCCTCCGGCTGCGGCAAAAGCACGCTGTTGCGCCTGCTGGCCGGGTTTGAATCACCGAGCGAAGGGGCGGTACGGGTGGCAGGTGGCGTGCCCACGCCGGGCATCACCTCCGGCGTCGTGTTCCAACAGCCGCGGCTGTTTCCCTGGCGCACTGTGGGAGGAAATATCGAGCTGGCCTTGAAGTACGCGAAGGTTCCGCGCGAGCGATGGGCGCAGCGCCGAGACCAGTTGCTGGCCCGAGTTGGCCTGGAAGGCACTGCCGGGCGACGCATCTGGGAGATCAGTGGTGGTCAGCAGCAGCGGGTGGCCATCGCTCGGGCGCTCGCTGCCGAGACGCCGCTGTTCCTACTGGACGAGCCGTTCGCGGCGCTCGACGCGCTTACCCGCGAGCGTCTGCAGGAGGACGTTCGTCAGGTCAGCGCCGAGTCGGGTCGCACTACGGTGTTCGTCACGCACAGCGCAGACGAGGCTGCCTTCCTTGGCTCGCGCATTGTGGTGCTGACCCGTCGGCCGGGTCAGGTGGCATTGGATATCCCGGTGGATCTGCCCAGGACCGGTATCGATCCCGATGATCTACGCCGCTCGCCGGAGTATGCCCAATTGCGCACCGAGGTCGGCCGGGCCGTGAAGGCCGCGGCCGCCTAGAGTTTCTCCATGGGTAGCGATTCCACACTCGCAGAACGTCTTGACGAGGTCTTTGGCGCCGCACTGCGGGAACGCCGGGTCGTGGGCGCTGTGGCCGTCGTCGCACGTGATGGCCAGGTCCAATACCGTCGCGCCCATGGCCTCGCGGACCGCGAAGGATCCCTGCCGATGCGCGAGGACACGCTGTTCCGGCTTGCCTCGGTGACCAAGCCGATCGTGACTGTGGCGGTGCTGCGGCTTGTCGGCGATGAGCTCATCCGGCTCGATGATCCCGTGACGCGCTGGCTTCCCGACTTCACGCCGAGGCTTCCCGACGGCAGCACCCCGGCGCTAACCATTCATCACTTACTTACTCACACAGCGGGTTTGAGCTATGGGTTGCTGGAGGAACCCGACTCGCCATTCCATGCTCTGGGCATATCGGACGGCATCGATGTGGTCGACTTCGATCTGCGGGAGAATCTGAGGCGCCTCGCCTTGGCGCCCCTACAATTCGCGCCGGGCAGTGCCTGGCGGTATTCGTTGGCACTCGACGTGCTGGGCGCGGTGGTGGAGAACGCTACCGGTCTGCCGCTGGATCTGGCGGTGGAGAAACTGGTCACCTCCCCACTGGGCATGCACGAGTCGGGGTTTGTGGCCCGTGACCTGACCCGCTTTGCGGTGCCCTATGCCAATGGCGAACCCGAACCGTTTCGGATCGCCGACAACGTCAATGTGCCGCTACCGCAAGGGATCGGTGTCGCAGTGCGTTTCGGCCCGGCGCGGGTGACGCGCGGCGACGCATATCCCTCCGGCGGTGCCGGGATGTACGGCACCGCCGATGATGTCCTGCTCCTGTTGGAAGCGATCCGTGCCGGCGACGGCTTCCTGGCGGAGGAGCTACGCACGTCCATGCGGACCGACCACGTGGGCCCGCAGGCCCAAACCAGAGGGCCAGGATGGGGATTCGGCTACGGCGGTGCGGTATTGGCGGACCCGGCAGCTGCCGACAGTCCCCAGAGTGCGGGAACAATCGGCTGGGGCGGAGTCTATGGGCACAGCTGGTTTGTGGATGCCGCGCGCGGATTGTCGGTGCTGCTACTGACGAACACCGCCTACGAGGGTATGACGGGTCCATTGACCGTCGAGATGCGGGACGCGGTGTACGCGGCGGACTAGTTCTCCGCACGGTTACGCAGCAGCTCCGCCGCAGTCAGCTGATAGGCATGTTCGGCCCATTCCAATGGTGTTGTCCCATACCGTAAGTCGGTGATCGTGGGATCGGCACACAGCCTCTTCGGGCGGACACCGGGCGCTCCTGCACGCCCGGCGTCCACATTACCGCGCTATAGGGTTGGGCGCCGGTGTGCCCACGGTTCGGTTGCCTCGAGCTGGGCAGCCAGCCGAATCAGGAGTGATTCGCCGCCGAGCGGTGCGACAAACTGCACACCGAGGGGCAGCCCCTTCGGTGTCTGATAGAGCGGCAATGAGATCGCTGGGCGCCCTGTCAGATTCGCCAACTGGGTGTAGGGGACCCAGCCGAGGTTGTCGTTGATCATGCTGTCGACAATGTTCGCGTATTTGAGGACGCGGGCGGTCTTGGTGCGCAGCAACAGATCAGACACGGCGGCGAGTGGCGCGGGGAGATTGAACTCGCCGATCCGCGGCGGCGCCTTCGCGAGTGTCGGCGTGAGCAGCAGATCGTAGTCGCCGAAGAAGGTCGCCAGCTCCCGTACGTAGTCGTGTCGGCGTTCCACGGCCGCAACATATTCGGGTCCGCTGGTGGTGCGTCCTAATGCCGCGATGAGGAGCGTGTCGCGCTCAAACCCCTCGTCTCCCGCTCCGGTCAGCCGCTTGGTGTAGTCCACCTCGTAGGCGGCATGCACGAACCACGTCAACAAGAAGTCGCGGGCGAGCTGACCATCGTCATAGGGTGCGCTCACCTCCTCTACCTCGTGCCCCAGATGGGTCAGCAGACGGATGGCGGTCTCGACCGCGGCCACCGCGGCGGGATCGGGGTTCGGAGTGATCACGGTTGGCACGCGCACCCCGATACGGAGCCTGCCAGGATCACGTCCTACTTGCGATGCGTACGAATCCTGGGGCATCGCAGACAAATACGGCGAGGTGGGCTCGGGCCCGGCGATGATATCGAGCATGGACGCGGTATCGCGGACGGTTCGGGAGACGGTGCCGTTGACCGCCGCGCCATGCATCGGCTCGCCGGCTGTGGGACCCATCGGGGTGATACCGCGGCCGGGCTTGAGCCCAACCAGGCCGCAACATCCGGCGGGGATCCGGATCGATCCGCCGCCATCGCTGGCTCCCGCCACCGGCACGATTCCGGCGGCGACCGCGGCGGCCGAGCCGCCCGAGGAGCCGCCGGGTGTGCGCCCTAGGTCCCACGGGTTACGGCTCGCCCCAAACAATTCCGGCTCGGTGATGCCCTTGGACCCGAACTCCGGGGTGTTGGTCTTGCCGAAGATGACCAGGCCGGCATCGAGCCAGCGTCGCACGATGGTGGAGTGCTCCGGCGCGGGGAGTGTGGACAACGCCCGGCATCCTCCCGATGTGGGATGGCCCTTGTAGTCCTGGCCGAGGTCCTTGATGAGAAACGGCACCCCGGCGAACGGCCCGGTCAGGTCGCCCTGCACTTGCTGGTCGGCTTCGGGGAGAGTTCGGACTATCGCACCGATCTTGTTGTTGACGTCGGCAGCGCGAGCGCGGGCCGCGGCCAGCAGCTCGGCTGGGGTGACCTGTTTGGTGGCGACCAGCTCGGCCAGGCCGGTGGCGTCATGTTGGGAGTAGTCGGAGAAATCCACCCGATCAGCCTATGCGGCCTCACCGGGTCAAGCGTTGGCCTTCTTCAACACGTCGTTGTAGATCGCGACGATCTTCTCGGTCTGGAGCGACTGCCGCGGCTCGTCGTGGTGTGCGGCGACAACCTCGGTCATCTGCCGCAGCTTGCCACGGTCATCGGCCAGTGCGCGGATGGCCTTCGCGATGGCCTCGACGGATTCGTTCTCGGTCACCAGGCCGCCGCCCTGGGGCACCGACTCGCCAAGGATCTCGTCGCAGAAGATCACCGGGGTCGACATCGAGATCGCCTCCAGCAGAACCAGTCCCTGGGTGTCGAAGCCGTACGAGGTAAACAGCAGGGCGCTGCTGGCGCCCATCGCCGCCAGGCAGCTGTCCTGACTGACGCGGCCGCGCAGCCGGATGCGGTTGGAGGCGCCGTGTGAGTCGACGTACTTCTTGATCGCCCCTTCCAGATGCCCGTCGCCGTAGATGTCCATGACGCAGTTGTGGACCTGCGTGGCCGCTTTCACCGCCTCCAGCACGCGTTTTTCGGGAGACAGCCGCCCGCACCAGATCAGTCGCAGGGGCTCGTCATCGGAGGGCTTGTCGTCCGCGGCCTCACGGGCGATGTCCACCAGCTCGTCGTCGACGCCGTTGGAGACCACCGACACGGGGCGCCGCAGGCCGCGGTCGGTGAGTGCCTGCGCGAAATGGGTCGTCGGGGTGATCTCGTGATCCACCGCCTGCGCTTGCGCCATCATCAGCTGCCATGCCCGGCGTGATGCGGCGGATTCCGGCACCGTCGTCAGGTGGAAGTCCTTGGGCAGGTGGCGTTCCTGCATCTGGCTGAAAATCCAGGCCAGCAGCAGGGGATTGGGGCTGGCCTTCTCGAAGTACACGTCGTAGCGGGTGTGCTTGGTCTGCACCACGGGGATGCCATTGCGGCGTGCGGCCTCCACACCGGCGATGCAGACGCCCAGGTCACCCTGGCTGTGGATGATGTCGATGGGGCCGCGGGCGCGCAGCTCCCGGTCGATCAGCTCCTTGTTGGCCGCGCCCGGCCATACGAAGGTGAAGTCGTCGTGCTTGCCCAGCTTGCGCATGGCCTCGGCGACGAACGGCACCGGCTTGACCTCGACCACGTTCGGATCCGGATCGACGGTGTGCGCCAGCGGTGCGGTGAACACCGTCACCTTGTGTCCCAGCCGTTCCAGGCCGTGACGTTGCCGGGCCACCGAGATCTGTGCCCCGCCCAGGCTCTCGGGGTGAAGATCGGTGAACAGCGCTATATGCATCGTCGAAACCTGTCGTTGTGTGCCAATACGGCATGCGGAAACCGGGGCCCAACCCGTCCCGAACCGTATCGGATCGCCGGTGATGCTGCTGAGATACCCAGACAGAAGCGCCCGAGAAACGCCAGCCTCCCCGCTGTCGGTGGCCTCAACCAGTAGGCTCGATGGCGTGCAACGTCGAATTATGGGGATCGAGACCGAGTTCGGCGTTACGTGCACTTTTCACGGCCACCGGCGGCTGAGCCCCGACGAGGTCGCTCGGTACCTGTTCCGCCGCGTGGTGTCCTGGGGTCGCAGCTCCAACGTCTTTCTGCGCAACGGCGCCCGGCTCTACCTCGACGTGGGCAGCCACCCGGAATACGCCACCGCCGAATGCGACAGTCTGGTGCAACTGGTCACCCATGACCGTGCCGGCGAGCGTGTTCTGGAAGATCTGCTCGTCGATGCCGAGCAGCGTCTCTCCGACGAGGGCATTGGTGGCGACATCTATCTGTTCAAGAACAACACCGACTCCGCAGGCAACTCGTACGGCTGCCACGAGAATTACCTCATCGTGCGGGCGGGCGAGTTCTCCAGGATCTCGGACGTACTGCTGCCATTCCTGGTCACCCGCCAGCTGATCTGCGGCGCGGGCAAGGTGCTGCAAACGCCCAAGGCGGCGACGTACTGCTTATCGCAACGTGCCGAACATATTTGGGAAGGTGTGTCGTCGGCCACCACCCGTAGCCGTCCCATCATCAACACCCGCGACGAACCGCACGCCGATGCCGAGAAGTACCGGCGCCTGCACGTCATCGTCGGCGACTCCAACATGGCGGAGACCACCACCATGCTCAAGGTGGGCACGGCGGCGCTGGTGCTGGAGATGATCGAGTCCGGCGTCGCGTTCCGTGACTTCTCGCTGGACAACCCGATCAGGGCCATCCGCGAGGTCAGCCACGATCTCACGGGCCGCCGGCCGGTCAGGCTGGCCGGGGGCCGTCAGGCCAGTGCCCTGGACATCCAGCGCGAGTACCACGCGCGTGCCGTCGAGCATCTGAACACCCGCGAACCCAACGAGCAGGTCGAGCAGGTCGTCGAGCTCTGGGGCCGCACCCTTGATGCCGTTGAAAGCCAAGATTTCTCGAAGGTCGATACCGAGATCGACTGGGTGATCAAGCGCAAGCTTTTCCAGCGCTACCAGGACCGCTACAACATGGAACTGTCCGATCCGAAGATCGCCCAGCTGGACCTGGCCTATCACGACATCAAGCGGGGCCGCGGCGTCTTCGATCTGCTGCAGCGCAAAGGCCTGGCCGCCCGCGTCACCACCGACGAGGAGATCAAGGCCGCCGTCGACCAACCGCCGCAGACCACTCGCGCCAAGCTGCGTGGTGACTTCATCACCGCCGCTCAAGAGGCCGGCCGCGACTTCACGGTCGACTGGGTACACCTCAAGCTCAATGACCAGGCGCAGCGCACAGTGCTGTGCAAGGACCCATTCCGGTCGGTCGACGAGCGGGTGGAACGCCTCATCGCCAGCATGTAGTCCCCGCGGCCATCGCTCGCCCAGACCTGCCTTTTGCAGGCATCTACCCGTACTTTCGCTGCGAAACGTCGATCTCGAGGAATGTCGGTCGTGTAGGGCAGCATGCGTGCATGGCAGCGGTTTTTGTCGGTAGCGAGGCGGTCTCGGCAGGTCAGCTCACTCGCCATGAGCTTCAGCGCTTTTATCGGCCCATCTTTCGTGGTGTGTACCTTCCGAAATCTGCCGAACCGACCCTGCGGGACAGGACCGTGGCGGCATGGCTGGCCTCGGGGCGCCGGGGAGTGGTCGCGGGATTGGCGGCGTCGAATCTGCACGGCGCGAGCTGGGTCGATCACGACGTGCCGATCGAGTTGGTCGGCGTGAAATGCCGGCAACAGGAGGGACTCATCGCCCGAAACGAGCGCATTGGTGCCGATGAGATCACCCGCATTTCGGGTCTACCAGTGACACACCGGGTACGCACCGCGTTCGACCTGGGCCGTTATCAGCCACGGACCCGGGCCATGGGGTGTCTGGATGCGCTGATGCGGAACCAGGTTTTCGCGCTCGATGAGGTCGCGGGATTGTCGCAGCGTTATCCGAAGGTGCGCGGTGTGCGGCAGCTGCGAGAACTGCTCCCGTTGATCGATGCCGGCGCGCAATCACCGCGCGAGAGCCTGATTCGGCTACAGCTGCGCGACGCGGGGCTGCCGCGGGCACAGACCCAGGTGCCCGTGTTCGACGGATACACGCCCATCGCCTTCCTGGATATCGGCTGGCCGCAATATCTGGTCGCTGTCGAGTACGACGGCGACCACCACCGCAGGGATCGCCGCCAGTACGTCAAAGACCTGGCACGACTGCGCATGCTCGAGGAGCGTGGCTGGACCGTCATCCGCGTAATCGCCGAAGAATCGCCCGGAGCATGGATCGCGCGGACGACCGCAGCCCTGCGGAGCCGGGGCTGTCACATCGAGATCGACGAAATGCAGCGATCTACTCGACCTTTCGCTGCATAACGCGGCTCCGGGTGTTCGCGCGTCCTCTCGAACAAACTTTCGCCGTCCTCTAAGCTTTCCGCCGTGGCGATCTCCAAAGTCGAGCGGTTGATGAACCTGGTGATCTGCCTGCTGTCCACTCGTACCTACGTCACGGCCGAACGGATCCGGACCTCGGTGGCCGGGTACTCGGATTCGCCGAGTGACGAGGCCTTCAGCCGGATGTTCGAGCGCGACAAGAACGAACTGCGCGATTTGGGCATCCCGCTGGAGACGGGCAAGGTGTCGTCCTTCGACGCCACCGAGGGCTATCGGATCCGGCGTGACGCCTACGAGCTGCCGGATATCACGCTTACCGCAGACGAGTCCGCGGCCGTCGCCGTCGCCACCCAGTTGTGGCAGTCGCCCGAGCTGGTCACCGCCGCACAGGGTGCGCTGATGAAGCTGCGTGCGGCGGGCGTCGACGTCGACCCGGCGGCCGAGAATGTCTCCGTGGCCGCACCGGCCGCCATGCCGGGCGGACGCGGGTCGGAATCGGTATTACGGATTCTGTTGTCCGCCATCGACTCCGGGCAGGCGGTGCAGTTCGGGCACCGTCCTTCGCGCACGGAGCCATACGTCACCCGTACGGTCGAGCCCTGGGGCGTGATCACCGATAGGGGACGCTGGTACCTGGTCGGACATGATCGGGACCGGGACGCCACCCGTACCTTTCGCCTTTCCCGTATCGGCGAGGACGTCACCAAAATCGAGAAGCCGGGAACGATCCGCCGCCCCGAGGGCGCCGACCTGCGTGCCATCGTCGCCGCCGCCGTGGGAGACGGACCGGTGCGGATCACCGCTCGGGTCTGGATCGCCGAAGGGCGCGCGCAGGAACTGCGCCGGATGGGCGTCGTGGTCGACTCACGCCGTCTGGGGGAACGTGACGGGGACATCGTCGAGATCGACGTCGCCTCACCGGATCGGCTCGTCCGGTCCATCGCCTCACACGGTGCCGACGCCGTGGCGCTGGAACCGGCACAGGTGCGCGACGAGGTCGTGGCCCGGCTTCAGGAGCAGGCAGGAGTCACCGCATGACCGAGCTGTCGAACAGGCTCACGCGACTGCTGAACATGGTTCCGTACTTCCAGGCCAATCCGGGTATCAGCGCGGCCGAGGCCGCCGCGGACCTGGGTGTCACCACCAAGCAGCTGATGGCCGATCTGAACCAGCTGTGGATGTGCGGGCTACCCGGGTACGGGCCCGGGGATCTGATCGATCTGTCCTTCTCCGAGGAGAGCATCGAGGTGACCTTCTCGGCGGGCATCGACCGGCCGCTGCGCCTCACCTCGCCAGAGGCCACGGCACTGTTGGTCGCGCTGCGCGCGCTGCTGGACATGCCCGGCACCGTCGATCCAGAGGCCGCGCGCAGCGCCATCGCCAAGATCGAGGAGGCCGTGGGCGCGCTACCTACCGACGCGGCGCCCGCGCCGTTGTCCGCCCGCACCGAATCCGAGGCGGTGACCGCGGTGCGCTCGGCGGTGCGCAACCGGCAGGCACTGCGTATCGAATACTATTCGGCATCGCGAGACACGTTGTCGGAGCGAATTGTTGACCCGATTCGTATCGCGGTGGTGGGAGACCACAGCTACCTGGAAGCCTGGTGCCGAGGGTCCGAGGGTGTGCGGTTGTTCCGATTCGACCGCATAGAGCAGGCCGAGGTTCTCGACCAGCGCGCCGCCCCTCCCGCCCCAGCGGTCCAGACGGCCACCGATACGGGCCTGTTCGAGGCGGATCCGTCGCTACCGGCGGCGACCGTGATCGTGGGCCCGAGTGCGTCCTGGGTTTTCGACTACTTCCCGATGCGCCCGACCGGTACCCAGCATCCCGACGGATCGCTGGAGGCCGCAATGACCTACGCCTCAGAGGACTGGATGGCACGGTTGATCCTCGGTTTTGGATCGGCGATCCGGGTGCTGGCACCCGAGTCGCTGGCGCGCCGGGTTCGTGCCGATGCGACCGCGGCACTGGCGGCCTATCAGGCCAGCTGACCGCCCCGGGGCCTGGGGTAGCATTCAAGGCATACACGACGTCTGGAGGTGACCACATTGGGCGGTCTACAACCCATGCACTGGGTGATCGTAATCGTCGTATTCGCGCTGCTCTTCGGAGCTAAGAAGCTGCCCGACCTCGCGCGTTCGCTGGGTAAGTCGTTGCGGATCTTCAAATCGGAAGTCAAGGAACTGCAGAACGAGGGAAACGCTGCGAAGGCATCCGACACCCCGCAGGCTGTGGAACAGCCGCAAGTGCCCCCCACCGTCGCGGTGGAAGCGCCCCCCATCGAATCGACTCCCGGCCACAAGCCCACCGCCTAGCCGCGTCCCGCCGCGGGATAGGCCGGCCGGACAGGTCATGCGTTTATGAACAAAGTTCTGGGTGCTCTTCGGCTGCCTGGACGTCCTCGACAACCCAAAAATCCCGACGGCACCATGTCGCTCGTCGAGCATCTGCAGGAACTGCGTACCCGCCTGCTCATTTCGGTGGCGGCCGTCCTGCTGACCACGATCGTCGGTTTTGTCTGGTACGAGCACACGTTGTTCGGCATCGAGAGTCTCGGTGAGTGGTTGCGTGAACCGTACTGCTCATTGCCGGCGAGTGCGCGGGCCAATCTGAGTGTCGACGGCGCCTGCCGGCTTTTGGCCACGGCGCCTTTCGAACAGTTCATGTTGCGCCTCAAGGTCGGGCTGACGGCCGGCGTGGTGCTGGCCTGCCCGGTGTGGCTGTACCAGATCTGGCGATTTATCACCCCCGGTCTGTACCGCAACGAACGCAAGTTCGCGATCATCTTCGTGACCGCGGCGGCGGTGCTGTTCGTCGCCGGCGCGTTGTTGGCCTACCTGGTACTGGCCAAGGCCCTGCACTTCCTGCTCACGGTGGGTAGCGATGTGCAAGTCACCGGGCTCAAGGGTGACGAGTACTTCAGCTTCCTGATCAACCTGCTGCTGGTCTTCGGCGTCAGCTTCGAGTTTCCGTTGCTGATCGTCATGCTGAACTTCGTCGGGATTCTGTCCTACGACAAGCTCAGAAACTGGCGCCGGGGTCTGATCTTCGGTCTCTTCGTTTTCGCCGCTTTCGCGACGCCGGGATCCGATCCGTTCTCCATGACCGCGCTGGGACTCGCGCTCACGTTGTTGTTGGAGTTCTCCATCCAGGTCTCCCGGGTGCATGACAAACGCAAGGCCAAGCGCGAGGCGGCGCAGCAGCTCAGCGATGACGAGGCTTCTACGCTCGACGCGCCCGAGGCCATCGACGCACCCGAACCGATCGGGCCCGCCGAGCGGTTCGACAATAGGGGCAAGTGATGAGCCTCTTGAGCGAAGAACGTTGACCACAGTCCCGCCGCCGCAGTTGCGCGCGTTCTCCGAGGGGCTGAGCTTCGCGCTCGATCCGTTTCAGGTGCGCGCCTGTACTGCGCTGGAGAACGGGCATGGTGTGCTGGTCTGCGCGCCCACCGGCGCGGGTAAGACCATCGTCGGGGAATTCGCGGTGCACCTGGCCCTCGCGGCGGGGCGCAAGTGCTTCTACACCACCCCGATCAAGGCCCTGAGCAACCAAAAGCACAACGATCTGGTGTCTGTATACGGGCCCGAGAAGGTCGGCCTGCTCACGGGTGATTCGTCGATCAACTCGGATGCTCCGGTGGTGGTGATGACCACCGAGGTACTGCGCAACATGTTGTACGCGGATTCGCCCGCACTGCATGGGCTTTCCTATGTGGTGATGGACGAGGTGCATTTCCTGGCCGACCGGTTCCGCGGTGCGGTGTGGGAAGAGGTGATTCTGCACCTTCCCGAGGACGTCGCGCTGGCCAGTCTGTCGGCTACGGTCAGCAATGCCGAGGAGTTCGGTGGCTGGATCAAGACGGTGCGCGGGGACACCACGGTGGTGGTCGATGAAACACGCCCGGTTCCGTTGTGGCAGCACGTCATGGTCGGGCGGCGGCTCTTCGATCTGTTTGATGGCGATGAGCCTCTTGGGCGAAGAGCATCAGGCGGAACGGGAAATCCTTCTCGAGTCGACCCGGGTCTTACGCGCTACATCGCGCAGCGCCGTCAGGCCGATCGTTTCGCCGACTTCGATCGGCCGCGGCGGCGCGGACCGCAGCAGCGCACTTCCAGGCCGCCCACGCTGTATCGCCCGCCGTCGCGCCCCGAGGTGATCACCCGACTCGATGAGGATGGTCTGCTGCCGGCGATCACATTCATCTTCTCGCGCGCCGGATGCGATGGTGCTGTGGCCCAATGCCTTCGGTCCCGGCTACGGCTCACCACCGAAGAGGAACGGCGGGAGATCATCGCCATCATCGACCGGCGTACCGAAGGGTTGCCCGAGGCCGATCTCGATGTGCTCGGTTACTGGCAGTGGCGCGAGGGGCTGCTGCGTGGCATCGCCGCGCACCATGCGGGCATGCTTCCGGTGTTCCGGCACACCGTCGAGGAACTGTTCACCAAGGGGCTGGTGAAGGCGGTATTCGCCACCGAGACATTGGCTTTGGGAATCAACATGCCGGCGCGCACGGTCGTGCTGGAGCGATTGGTCAAGTTCAACGGTGAGCAGCACGCCGCGTTGACGCCGGGGGAGTACACCCAGCTGACCGGCCGGGCGGGCCGCCGTGGAATCGACGTCGAGGGACACGCCGTCGTGCTGTGGACACCGGAGGTGGAGCCCACCGAGATAGCCGGCTTGGCGTCCACACGTACCTTTCCGCTGCGCAGTTCGTTTGCGCCGTCGTACAACATGACGATCAACCTGGTGCACCGCATGGGTCCGGACCCTGCGCGAGAGCTGCTGGAGCGATCCTTCGCCCAGTACCAGGCCGATCGCTCCGTGGTGGGTCTGGTGCGCGGTATCGAGCGCGGCCGGAAGATGCTTGACGAGATCGCCGGTGAGCTCGATGGACACGATGGCTCGGTGCTGCAGTATGTCCGGCTGAGGGCCGGCCTCACCGAGCGGGAGCGCGCCGCTGCGCGGGCGTCCCGGCTTGAGCGCCGGGGTGCGGCCAACGACGCCTTGGCGGCCCTCAAGCGCGGCGATGTGATCGCGATTCCCCATGGCCGGCGTAACGGCGTGGCCGTGGTGCTGGAGCCTGCCCACGACGACGAAGACCCGCGGCCCTTGGTTCTCACCGAACATCGTTGGGCCGGAAGGATTTCATCGGCGGACTACTCGGGTGGTGCCGAACCTCTCGGGTCCATCGCGCTGCCCAAACGCGTCGAGCACCGTCAACCCAAGGTGCGCCGTGACGTTGCCTCGGCATTGCGCTCGGCGCTCGATGAGGGACGGGTCCGTAGGCCGCAGCCCGGTAAGCGGCGCACGGACGGCAGGCATGGTGACGCCGACGCGGACCTCGAACGGCTGCGCCGCGAAATCCGTGAACATCCGGTACATCACGCCCCCAATCGGGAGGAGTTGGCGCGCACCGGCGAGCGCTATCTGCGCATCGAACGTGACAACGCGCAACTGCAGAAGAAGGTGGCGGCCGCGACCAACTCGCTCGCGCGCACCTTCGACCGCATCCTGGCGCTGCTCGCCGAACGCGGATACGTCGAGGACAGTGCCGAGCTCGGCATGAAGGTCACCCAGGACGGCATGCTGCTGGCCCGCATCTACAGCGAGAGCGATCTGCTGGTAGCCGAATGCCTGCGGCGCGGCCTGTGGGCGGGGCTCAAGCCCGCCGAGCTGGCGGCGGTGGCTTCGGCGGTCCTGTACGAGTCGCGCGGCGACACGGTATCGGCGACAGGCGAGGCGCCGACGGCCGCGCTGCGTGGGGCGCTGGCCGAGACCCATCGGGCGCTGGCACGGCTGCGGCGCGATGAACAGCAGCATCATCTTTCCCCGACACGCGAGATCGACGAGGGTTTCGTGGCGGCCGTGTACCGGTGGGCGACCACAGGAGATTTGGCGGCGTCGTTGGAGGCCGCCGGCGATACCGGTACCGCGCTGCCCGCGGGTGATTTCGTGCGGTGGTGCCGACAAGTGGTGGATCTGCTCGACCAGATTCACAAGGCCGCGCCGGATGCCGAGGTGCGTTCGGCGGCGAAGGCGGCGGTCGGTGACGTGCGGCGTGGCGTCGTTGCCGTTGATGGCACATAAGGTCGAGCAAACGCTAAGGTGGAGCGTCAGCACGCTCTTACACACCGGTAAGAAACAAGGTCGCGACACGGGAGGAACGATGAGCGGTCCACAGGGAACGGAACCCGGCGGACAGTGGGCGCCGCAACCTGGGCAAGGCCAAGATCCCTGGCAGACACCGCAATCGTCAGATCCGGCGCAGCAGGGTGAGCAGGGCTGGCAGCAGCCGGCCTACGGACAGGGACAGCAGTACCCGCAGTACCAGCAGCCCGGTTTCCCGGGCGGTGGTTTTGGGGATCCGAGCCAGTTCGGTCAGCAGCCCGGCCAGGGATTCGGCGAGCCGAGCCAGTTCGGGCAGCCCGGTGCCTACGGCCAACAGGGACAGTACGGACAGCAGGGTGCCTACCCCGGGCAGTACGGGCAGCCGCAGGGACAGCCGTTCCCTCAGTTCGGCGCCGGTAAGCCGCAGCGGTCCACCAAGACCATCGCGATCATCGGCGGTATCGTCGCCGCGGCGGTGGTCTTGATCGTGTTGCTGGTCACCGCGTTCCTGGCTCCCGGCTGGGCGGTCACCACCACCCTGGACGTGAACAAGGCCCAGGACGGTGTGACGAAGATCCTGACCGACGAGACCAACGGTTACGGCGCCAAGAACGTCAAGGACGTCAAGTGCAATGACGGCAACAACCCCGAGGTGAAGAAGGGCGCAACCTTCACCTGCGACGTCAGCATCGATGGCACCAAGCGTCAGGTCACCGTGACGTTCCAGAACGACAAGGGCACCTACGAGGTCGGTCGCCCCAAGTAATCGGTTCCCTCCTCAACAACGCCGAGTGTGCAGATCCGCACACTCGGCGTTGTTTGTACTACCGGGGCAGGCCGTCAAGCGCCTTTTGCAGACGGGTGACCGCCGACCCGATGCCCAGTTCGGCGCCCAGCTCGGCGACTCGCCGCGGATCGCGCGCCGTCAGCGGCAGCGCGTCGCTGTCGCGGTCGACAATTACCGGCGCGTCCACCGCGACCCGCACCACCGGCTCGGCGGCGGCCATGTAGACGGTCGCTGCCTGCAGCTTGGCGCGAACGGCCTTGGCCAGACCGGATTTCGGATCATCGGCTGCGGTGAGTATGCCGTCCAGCGACCCAAACTCGGCGAGAAGTTTGGCCGCGGTCTTCTCGCCCACGCCCGGGACGCCGGGTAGACCGTCGGACGGGTCGCCACGCAACAAGGCCAGCTCGGCATAGGCCGCGCCGGCGCGCGCGAGGGGCACACCGTACTGCTCGGCCACTTCGGTCGGGCCGAACAGGGTGGCCTTGGCGAATCCGCGGCCCATGTAGAAGACGCGAACGGGCACCGGGACGTCGGCGACGACCTGCAGCAGGTCGCGATCGCCGCTGACCACGATGACCGGGTCCCGGCGCTCATTGGCCGCAAGGGTTCCCAGCACGTCGTCGGCCTCGAAGCCGGCAGCTCCTGCCGATGCGATGCCGAAGGCATCGAGTATGTCGGCGATCATGTCGACCTGAGGGGTCAGCTCGTCGGGCACCTCCTCGATATCGACAGTCTGCGCGCCCACGGTGTCTGATGGTCTTCCCGCAAGCGGATCATCCGTGACCACGCGGTGCGCCTTGTACGACGGAATCGCGGCCACTCGCCATGCCGGGCGCCAATCCAGATCGAGGCATACCGCGAGCCGGTGAGGCCGATACAGGGTGATCAGCTGTGACACCGTGTCGAGGAAGCCGCGGACGGCGTTGACCGGTCTGCCGTCGGGTGACGTGATGGAATCGGGAACCCCGAAGTAGGAACGGAACCACAGGCTGGCGCCGTCGAGCAGCAAGACGGGTCTGGCGGGAACGGTTCGGGCTGGGTCTTCTGACACAGCACTCAACCTATGCCAGATAGCCTGGACCGTATGGCACCCCAGCGTTTCGAATCCGACGTCTACGCCGACCGACTGCGACGCGCGGCCCAGGAGGCCGAGAAGGTGGGAGTGACGGGTCTGGTGGTCACCCCCGGATACGACCTGCGGTACCTCACGGGATCGCGCGCGCAGACGTTCGAGCGGCTCACCGCCCTGGTGGTGCCGGCGACGGGGCAGCCCACTGTGGTCGCTCCTCGGATGGAGCTTGCGGCGCTGCGGGATTCAGCTATCGGCGACCTGAACATTCCCATCAGCGATTGGGTCGACGGGGAGAATCCCTACGAGCTGGTGCGCGCGGCACTGGGGACCGCCGGAACTGTGGCGGTGACCGAGTCGATGCCCGCACTGCACCTGTTGCCGCTGGCGCAACTGGTCGGAACGGTGCCGGTCTTGGCAACCGGCGTGCTACGCCGGTTGCGCATGGTCAAAGACGCCTCCGAGATCGACGCGCTGCGTAAGGCCGGCGCCGCCATCGACCGGGTGCACGCCCTGGTACCCGAATTACTGATTCCGGGGCGCACGGAGGCGCAGGTGGCCGCGGATATCGCTGAAGCGATTGTGGCCGAGGGGCATTCGGAGGTGGCTTTCATCATCGTCGGTTCCGGCCCACACGGGGCCGACCCGCACCATGAGTGCTCGGATCGTGAACTGCGGACCGGGGACATTGTGGTGGTGGACATCGGCGGTAGCTACGAGCCGGGTTATAACTCCGACAGCACCCGCACCTACAGTATTGGTGAGCCTGACCCCGATGTTGCTCAACGGATTTCGGTGCTTGAGCGGGCGCAGCAGGCGGCGGTACATGCGGCCCGTCCCGGTGTGACGGCGGAGTCGGTGGATGCCGCCGCGCGCCGGGTTCTGACCGAAGCGGGGATGGGTGAGGCCTTTGTACATCGCACCGGACACGGCATCGGGCTGTCGGTACATGAGGAGCCGTACATCGTCGAGGGCAACGAACTGGTACTCGAACCCGGTATGGCCTTCAGTATTGAGCCGGGCGTGTACTTCCCGGGCCAGTGGGGTGCGCGGATCGAGGACATCGTCGTCATCACCGAAAACGGTTGCGAATCGGTGAATTCGCGGCCCCACGGCCTGACGGTGGTGCCTACTCGCTAGGACTGTCGGCCCGGTTCAGCAGATCCGAAGAACCCAGCACCCGCTCGATCTTGACCTCGATGACCACCCGCTTCGGGTTGACACGCGGGGTGCGGTAGCGCTGCGCATAACGCAGTTCGGCGTCACGCACGGCGTCCTTGTCGGTGACCACGGTGGCCGAACCCTCCAGGGAGAGCCAGCGGGCGCCGTCTACCTGACTTAGCACCGCGACGCCGCCGCGCTCGGCGTTGACGGCCTTCTGCGAGCCGCCGGTGGTGATGACGCGCGCGATATGGGTCGCGGGGTCGAAGGTGAAGCCGACAGCCACCACATGCGGGCTGTTGTCTTGCCTCAGCGTGGTCAGCATGGCCAGATGGCGCTCGGACAGGAACGCCAGCGCATCATCGGTAAGTCGGGTTGTAGGGGTGTTCGGCATCAACCATCACGCTAGCGCAGGACATAATCGCTGACGTGACCGACACGGTGCGACACTCCGGCCAGCTGGGGGATAAGCCGCTTGGGCGAAGACCGTCAACGGTGGTGATCTTTGGGGGCCGTAGCGAGATCGGACTCGAGGTGGCGACCCGATTGGCGCCGGATAACACGGTGGTGTTGGCCGCGCGCCGGGCAGATGACCTGCGCGAAGAGAAGCGGCGCATACTCGAGGCAGGCGCTACCGGTATCGACTGCGTTGAGTTTGACGCGGGCCGGCTTGACACCCATGAGTCGGTATTGGATTCCATCATCGAGCGGTACGGGGCCATCGACGTAGCAGTCCTTGCGTTCGGACTGTTGGGTGACCAGGCGCGGGCCGAGACCGATTCCGAACATGCCGCCGCGATAGTGCACATCGACTATGTGGCTCAGATCGCGCTGCTGACCAGCCTGGCTGTGCGCATGCGCGGCGTCGGCCGCGGTGCCCTGGTGGTCTTTTCATCGATCGCCGGCTGGCGCGTGCGCCGGGCCAATTACGTGTACGGATCGGCCAAGGCGGGACTGGACGGTTTCGCGAGCGGACTTGCCGACGCGCTCCATGGATCCGGAGTCCGCCTGCTGATAGCGCGGCCGGGTTTCGTGATCGGCCGAATGTCGGCGGGTATGTCACCGGCGCCTTTGTCGAGCACGCCGCCCCAAGTGGCCGCAGCGACGGTGCGGGCGTTGCGCGGCGGAAAGCGCACGGTGTGGATACCCCGGCCGCTGGGTGCGCTCGCCTTCGTCATGCGGTGGGTACCGTCGTCGGTATGGCGCAGGATGCCGCGATGAGCCCGTCGGGCGAAGAGCATGGAGCACCGATGAGCCCGTCGGGCCACGAGCCTGAAGCACCGACGGGCCGGATCACCGTGGTCGGGATAGGCGCCGACGGTGTTGATGGGCTGTCGGCGCGTTCCCGCCGTGAATTACACCGAGCGTCAGTAATTTTCGGTTCCCTGCGCCAGCTGGAGCTGCTAGCCGAAGAATCCCTGGTGGCCGAATGCCGGGTGTGGCCCTCGCCGCTGTTGCCCGCGTTGCCCACCATGTTCGATGGTCTTGGTGATGTTCACGTGCTCGCGAGCGGTGACCCCATGCTGCACGGCATCGGTACCACACTCACCCGGCTGTTCGGTGCGCAGCGGGTCGATGTCCATCCGCACATATCCAGCGTGTCGTTGGCCTGTTCCCGCATGGGATGGGCCGTAAACGATATCGAGATCATCAGCCTGGTGAACGCACCCGCCCGTTCGGCCCGCAGATTCGGTGGGCGCGCAGTGGTGTTGAGTCGCAACGCCGGAACGCCGCGGGAGCTGGCGCAGACCCTATCGGAGTCCGGCCTGGGTGATTCGCGTTTGACGGTATGGGAGCAGTTGGGCGGCGCGGGCGAGCACTCGTTCGGAGGTGTCGCCCGGAGCTGGGATCACCCGCTCGGCGATGCCTTGAATGTTATTGCCGTCGAATATGTTCCGGCAGAAGAAGTGGCCATCCTGCCGTTGGTTGCCGGCCTGCCCGAGAGTGTGTTCGAGCACGACGGTCAGATCACCAAGCACGAGATTCGGGCGGTTACCCTGGCGGCACTGGGGCCACGGCCCGGCCAGCGGCTCTGGGACGTCGGTGCGGGATCGGGCAGTATTGCGGTTGAATGGTCGCGCAGCGGCACCGGCTGTAGCGCCTCGGCCTTTGAGATCGAGCCGTCACGGCGGGCCTCCATCGCCGCCAATGCGACGAAATTCGGCGTCGATATCGATGTATTCGGCGCGGCCCCGGACGATTTCGAACAGGCTGTCGCTCCGGATGTGATCTTCGTGGGTGGCGGCGTGACCCAGCCGGGTCTGCTGGAGGCATGCTGGGAACGGCTGCCGATCGGGGGCCGGATGGTTGTCAACGCTGTTACCGCGGAATCCGAAGCGTTGTTGCTGCGATGGTATTGCCGCTATGGGGGAGAGTTGCGCAGGTATCGTGTCGAAGACGCCGCCCCGCTCGGAGGCTTCACCAGTTGGAGATCTCGTCTGCCCGTAGTTCAGTGGAGCACCGAAAAATCATGACCGTCTATTTCATCGGTGCCGGACCGGGCGCGGCCGACCTCATCACGGTGCGTGGACAGCGGATCCTGCGGCAGTGCTCTGTGTGTCTGTATGCGGGATCGATCATGCCGGATGACCTGTTGGCGGAGTGCCCACCGGGAGCTCGCGTTGTCGACACCGGTCCGCTGACCCTGGACGCCATCATCGAGGAGATATCCGCGGCCGATGCGGAAGGATTAGATGTTGCCCGACTGCATTCCGGTGATCCTTCCCTCTACAGTGCGGTCGCCGAACAGTGTCGGCGGCTCGACGTGCTGGGTATCGATCATGAAATCGTGCCGGGTGTGCCGGCTTTCGCGGCAGCCGCTGCGGCGCTGGGTACCGAACTCACCGTTCCGGGCGTCGCGCAGACGGTCACGATCACCCGCGTTTCGACGTTGTCCACCGCGATGCCCGAGGGTGAGGATCTGCGCACGCTGGCCGCACCCGGGGCAACACTGGCATTGCACCTGGCGGCGGCCCAGATCGATACCGTGGCTGCCGATCTCGTCGCCGGGGGATATCCGTCCGATACTCCGGTCGCCGTGGTGGCCTACGCCAGCTGGCCCTCCGAGACGATCCTGCGTGGCACCCTTGCCGACATAGCCGGGCAGCTGAAGGAGGCGGCTGTCACCAAGACTGCGGTCATTTTCGTAGGCAAGGTGCTTGCGGCAGAGGGGTTTACCGATAGCTATCTGTATTCCTCGGGACGTCGGAGAGGGGCTTCGCACTGATGCCAGCACTAAGGAGAGTCTTGATCCTCGGGGGCTCGGCGGAAGCACGCGAGTTGGCCGAGCGGCTAGCACCCCGATTCGACGTCACCACCTCCCTCGCGGGACGTGTGAACAACCCCGCGGTCCCCGCCGGTGCGCTGCGGATCGGTGGTTTTGGTGGCGAGGTGGGATTGCGGAAATGGTTGTTGGACAACGCTATTGATGCAGTGGTAGATGCCACACACCCGTTTGCGGCGACGATCACCGAGAACGCGGCGGCCGCGTGCGCGCGGCTGGGCATCCCTCATCTCATCGTGCGGCGTCCACCGTGGCCGGCCGGGGATGCCACCGTGGTGAGCTCGGCTGCCGAGGCCAAGGATGCGGTGGTGGCGCAGGGCTTCTCGCGAGTGTTTCTCACGTCCGGACGCTCCAGCGTCGGGGCTTTCCTGTTCTCGGATGCCTGGTTTCTGATCCGGGTGGTGGAGCCGATGTCCGCCGACGAGCTACCCGAAAGACACCACCTGCTGTTGTCACGCGGGCCCTACACGGTCGCCGAGGAAACCGAGCTGATGCGCCAATACGAGATCGAGGTTCTGGTCACCAAGAACAGTGGTGGCACCATGACCTCGGCCAAGTTGGAAGCGGCAGCGGCGCTGGGCATTCCCGTCGTGATGATTGACAGGCCCGCGTTGCCGGAGAACGTGTCCACCGTGTCCACCGTGGATGCGGCGCAGCAATGGGTTACCGAGCGGGATAACGCCGGGGTGTAAAGACCTGCGGGCCAGAATCGGTGTCGTGCCATTGGGTCTGCGACGAGCCGATGATCAGTAGGGTACGCATGTCCACCACGGTGGGGTCGAGCTCGCCCAGGGTGGTAACCCGCACGGATTCCCCCGCGCCGCCGACATCGCGCCCCAACACCACCGGTGTCGCCGGATCGCGATGTTCCAGCAGCACGTCACGCATCGATGCCACCTGCCAGGTCCGGGACTTCGATGCCGGGTTATACACGGCCAGCACGAGATCGGCCGCCGCGGCGGCGCGTAGCCGAGACTCGATGACCTTCCACGGCTTCAGGCGATCGGATAGCGAGATCACCGCGTAGTCGTGTCCGAGGGGAGCGCCCACTCGGCTGGCGACGGCCTGTGCGGCCGTCATCGCGGGCAGTACCCGGACCGTCACATCCGGCCACGCCCTCGCCTCCTCCAGTACCGCCGCGGCCATCGCGAACACGCCGGGGTCGCCGGACGAAACGACGGCCACCCGGCGGCCACCGGCAGCGAGCTTGAACGCCAACTCGGCACGCGCCGGCTCGTCGCGGTTGTCGCTGGCATGCCGAACTTGGCCGTCCCGGGCGGGGATCCGATCCAGGTACGGGCCGTAGCCGATGAGGTCGGTGGCCCGCGCCAGCTCCTGGCGCACCTCGGTGGTGGTCCAATCGTGATGCCCCGGGCCCAGGCCGAGGACCGTGACCATCCCGTCCGGGTCGGTGTCGATGTCGGTTGCCGATTGTGCTCCGGGGACCAGGACCAGCGAGAAGTACGGCACCGAGGCGGGGTCCACCTCGGCGGCGGGAAGTACCCGCTGGCCCGGGGTACTGGCCCGTTCCACGTAGTACGCGCGATCCAGCAGGCCGGAGGCGTCCAACGCCTGGCGCACGGCGCCGTAGGACCGGCCCAGTTTCATGATGACCGCGGCATGGGAATCGCCGAGCCTGCGGGTGATCTCGTCGGCGGGCAGGGTGCCGGGAATCACGGTCAAAATCTCGTCCCCCTCCACCAGTGGGGTGCCGGTGGCGGCCGAGGCGGCGCTGAACGATGTCACGCCGGGGATGATGACGGCGTCGAATCTGTCGGTCAGACGGCGATGCATATGCATATAGGAGCTGTAGAACAGCGGATCGCCCTCGGCCAGCAATGCCACGTTCCGTCCGGAATCGAGATGTGCGGCAATCCGGTTCGCGGACTCTTCGTAGAAGTCGTCGATCGCGCCGCGGTAGCCGCCCGGGTGATCGGTGGTTTCGGTGGTGACCGGGTAGACCAGATGCTCCTCGATCTGGCCTGGTCGCAGATATGGCTCGGCGATCGAACGGGCGATGCTGCGACCATGCCGTGCGCTGTGAAATGCCACCACATCGGCATCGCCGATCACCCGTGCGGCCTTGACCGTCACCAGCTCGGGATCACCGGGGCCGAGTCCCACGCCCCACAGCACCCCGCGGGGTTTGTTCGCATCGGTCATGCTCCGTTAGTCCTTATCGCTCGCAATCGCATTCACCGCGGCGGCCGCCATCGCGCTGCCGCCGCGCCGCCCCCGCACCAGCAGATACTCCATGCCACGCGGGCGGTCGATCAGTTCTTGTTTTGACTGGGCTGAACCGACGAATCCGACGGGGCCACCCAGGACGGACACCGGGGGAGCCAGGCCCTCGTCGATGAGTTCGAGGATGCGGAACAGTGCGGTGGGAGCGTTGCCGATGGCGGCGACCGAACCGGGGAGCCGATCGGCCCAGAGGTCTACGGCGGCAGCCGATCTCGTGGTCCCCGTGCGCTGGGCCAGCTCCGCTGCGCGCGGGTCGGCAACCAACGAGACCACCTCGTTGTCGGCGGGCAGGCGCAGCCGGGTGATGCCCGCCGCGACCATCGAGGAATCGCACAGGATGGGCGCCCCGGCATCCAGCGCGGCACGGGTGCGTGCGACCACACCGGGGGTGAAAGCGATCTCGCCGGGCAGGTCCACCTGCCCGCAGGTGTGGATGAGCCTGACCACCACACGCGCCACATCGTCGGGAAACGCCGACAGATCGGCCTCAGCCCTGATGGTCGCGAACGACTGCCGATAGATCTCGGCTCCGTCTCGTACGTAGTCCAGCACGCGCTAACCCTACGGGTGCCGCTCCAGCGGCCGATAACCCAGCTCCGTCGCCACCAGCACCTGTCCCGTGCTGGGGGAGCCGCAGGCTCGCGGGCAGCCCACCCAATGCCGATGCACCGGTGAATGGATACCGCTGGCGATCTCTTCGGCCACCTCGAGGCGCACGTCGGCATGTACATCGGTCCGCGAACGCCCGCACCCGGGCAGCCCGGTGCAGGAACTGGCGTTGAGCCAGGGGGAGCGCTCGTCGAAGACCAGGCCCAGTGGTGCCAGCACACGCAGCACCGCGTCGGCGTCCCCGTGAGGTAGGTCGCACAGCAACACGGACCGCCACGGGGTGACGATGACTGGTTTTTCCACCGCCGCCAGTAGGGCCGCAACTCTGGCCGGCAGCTGCCCCAGCGGAACCGCGGCGCCCAGCGTCACCAGCTCACCCGGGGATTCGCCGGTCCGAAGCTGCTCGATCCACCCCACCGGCGCGCGTGGCGCAGGCGTGGGATCCGGCGGTCCGTCGATGAACACCGCATCGATCGCACGCGCAAGCGTGCCCGCGCCTTCGGGCAGCTCTGCGACCCGCCAGGCATTGCCGCGGATTTCCACGAACTTCCGGGCGGCCGTGAGCATCCGTTCGACTGCGTCGACGGCGTCGCCGTCGCACACCGAGGTGGTGCGGCCGCCGAGGAGCAGCCGCCATCCCTTCTGATCGTGGCGCAGCCCGATGTCGGCGCCCATGGCCGCCATGTCGCCGCGCCCGTCATCAAGGCTGAACAAGAATCGGCCGGGCAGCTCGGCGAGGGTGGCGGCGGCCGTCAGCCCGCGGTCAAGCGCGGAAACCAGGGGGCGTGCGTCCGGGAACTCGCCGGCCCGTC
Source organism: Mycobacteroides abscessus ATCC 19977 (assembly GCF_000069185.1). Lineage (NCBI taxonomy): Bacteria > Bacillati > Actinomycetota > Actinomycetes > Mycobacteriales > Mycobacteriaceae > Mycobacteroides > Mycobacteroides abscessus. The sequence goes on from NC_010397.1 coordinate 2,215,511, forward strand.
CCGATAGCGGGGAGGCGACGATGTTGCGGACCCGCTCATGACGTGGCGACGGCAGCAGTCCGGCCTCCGACAGTAGTGCCCCCACTGCATTCGCGTCCCGTACCGATCGCAGCTGCACATTGCCGCGAGAGGTGAGCTCCAAGATCGGCGCGCCATGGTCGCCGGCGGCCTCGGCCAACGCGGCCAGCTGCGCCGATGACAGCATCCCGCCGGGCAGGCGGATACGCGCCAACGCTCCGTCGGCCGCCTCATGCAACCGCAACGCACCGGGGCATGCGTCGTCGGCTGAGGAGCGGGTCACCTACTCACCGTAGGACTACGGTACGAATGTCTTGTGAGCGATGCCCCGATCTTGATCTTGTCGACGTCCGACACCGACCTGTTGAGTGCGCGCGCCAGCGGAGCGAACTACCGGTGGGCCAACCCTTCTCGCATCCACGTCGACGACCTGCCCGGCCTGCTTGACGGGATGGGTGCCGTGGTGGTTCGGCTGCTCGGCGGGCGTCGCGGCTGGGAAGAGGGCATCGACGCGGTAATCGCATCCGGCGTACCGGCAGTCGTCGTCTCCGGAGAGCAGGCACCCGACGCCGAGCTGATGGAATGTTCGACCGTCCCGGGTGGGGTGGCGTTGCAGGTGCACCGGTACTTGGCTGAAGGCGGGACGACGAACCTGCGCCAACTGCACGCCTTCTTGTCGGACACCATCTTGATGACCGGCATCGGATTCGAACCGCCGGCGACCAACCCCGCGTGGGGGGTGCTGCAACGAGAAGGCGCGCGTGCTACCCCGGACGGCCCCACGGTCGCGGTGCTGTACTACCGCGCCCAACAGCTCGCCGGAAACATCGCGTACGTCGATGCCCTGTGCACGGCCATCGAAGACCATGGCGGGAACGCTCTTCCGGTGTATTGCGCGTCGCTGCGTACTGCCCCGCCGGAGCTGCTGGAGACACTCGCGGCCGCCGACGCCATGGTGGTCACGGTGCTGGCGGCTGGCGGTGCCATTCCGGCGGCCGTGGGCGCCGGGGGAGCCGATGATGAATGGAGCGTGGCTCATCTTGCGGCTCTTGATATCCCGATCTTGCAGGGACTGTGTCTGACCAGCCCCCGTGAGGATTGGGACGCCAACGACGACGGCATGAGCCCGCTGGATGTCGCCACTCAGGTGGCGGTCCCGGAATTCGACGGACGCATCATCACGGTGCCGTTCTCCTTCAAGGAGATAGACGGCGACGGGCTCATCACCTATGTTCCCGACACCGAGCGCTGCGCGCGGGTGGCGGGTATCGCCTTGCGGCACGCGAAACTTCGATCGATACCGCCCGGTGAGCGCCGGATCGCCGTGGTCTTCTCCGCGTATCCCACCAAGCATGCACGGATCGGGAATGCGGTGGGACTGGACACCCCGGCGAGCGCGGTGGCGTTGCTGACCGCCATGCGCGATGCAGGCTATGACGTGGGCGCTGATGGTGACATTCCGGGTCTGCCCGCCACGGGTAGGCCCGCCGGGGATGGCGATGGCGACACCCTGATCCACGCACTCATCGAGCGTGGCGGTCAGGACCCAGACTGGCTCACCTCGGACCAGCTGGCGGGCAACCCGATTCGTGTGCCGGCGCGGCAGTATCGGGAGTGGTTCTCCCGGCTCGCTCCCGGGCTCGCCGAGCAGGTTGTCGAACACTGGGGTCCGCCGCCGGGAGAGCTGTTCGTCGACACCAGCGCCAACCCCGACGGCGATATTGTGATTGCCGCACTACAGGCAGGCAACACAGTGCTGCTTGTGCAACCACCCCGGGGATTCGGTGAGAATCCGGTTGCCATTTATCACGATCCCGACCTGCCCCCGAGTCATCACTACCTCGCCGCGTACCGCTGGCTGTCGGCTTCCCGTGACGAGGGTGGCTTCGGCGCCGACGCGCTGGTTCACCTTGGCAAGCACGGAAACCTGGAATGGCTTCCCGGGAAAACTGTCGGGCTGTCGGCAGATTGTGCCACCGATGCCGCGATCGGCGATCTGCCGCTGATCTATCCGTTCCTGGTCAACGACCCGGGGGAGGGCACTCAAGCCAAACGGCGTGCTCACGCGACCCTTGTCGATCATCTCATTCCGCCCATGGCGCGTGCCGAAACCTACGGGGACATCGCGCGTTTGGAGCAACTGCTGGATGAGCACGCGAATATCTCGGCGCTGGATCCGGCCAAACTGCCCGCCATCCGCCAACAGATCTGGACGCTGATGCGGGCGGCGAAAATGGACCACGACCTGGGCCTGGATGAGCGCCCCGACGAGGAGGTCTTCGACGACATGCTGCTGCATGTCGACGGATGGCTCTGCGAGATCAAGGATGTGCAGATCCGGGATGGCTTGCACATCCTGGGCAGTGCTCCCGAAGGAGGGGCCCAGGTCGATCTGGTACTGGCAATTCTGCGGGCACGCCAGATGTGGGCCGGTGAGCAGTCGGTACCCGGATTACGTCAGGCGCTGGGCCTTGCCGAAGACGGCACCGACGACCGCAGCCGTGTGGATGAGATCGATCAGCAGGCACATTCGTTGTTGACCGCTCTGCAGTCCGCATCGTGGAGTCCGGATGCGGCCGACGAGCTCACCGACGACCCGCAGGTAGCGCAGATCTTGCGGTTCGCGGCCACCGAGGTGGTGCCAAGGCTCAACGGCACCGACGGTGAGATTGATGCGGTTCTTCGTGCGCTGGACGGCAGATTCATCGAGGCCGGCCCCTCCGGTTCACCGCTGCGCGGGTTGGTCAACGTGTTACCGACCGGGCGCAACTTCTATTCGGTGGATCCCAAGGCGGTGCCGTCGAAGCTGGCCTGGGAGACCGGCCAGGCCATGGCCGATTCGCTGCTAGACCGCTACCGGTCCGACTACGGTGATTGGCCGCGGTCGGTGGGGTTGTCTATCTGGGGAACGTCGGCAATGCGGACCTCAGGCGACGATATCGCCGAAGTGCTTGCGCTGCTGGGTGTTCGACCGGTGTGGGACGACGCCTCGCGGCGCGTGGTGAGTCTGGAGGCCATACCGCTGGCAGAACTGGGGCGCCCGCGGATCGATGTCACCGTGCGCATCTCCGGATTCTTCCGCGATGCCTTTCCGCACGTGGTGACCATGCTCGACGATGCCGTCGCGCTGGCCGCCGGTCTGGATGAACCCGCTGCCCAGAATTATCTGCGTGCGCACGCCGAGACGGACCGCGCCGAACACGGCGATTGGCGGCGCGCGACCATGCGGATCTTCGGCTCCAAGCCGGGCACCTACGGCGCCGGGCTGCTGCAGCTGATCGACAGCCAAAACTGGCGCAATGATTCCGATTTGGAGCAGGTCTACACGGCGTGGGGTGGGTTCGCCTACGGCCGCGGGCTCGATGGTGCCGCCGCCAGCGAGGACATGCGTCACCAATATCGGCGAATCGCGGTGGCCGCCAAGAACACCGATACCCGCGAACACGACATTGCCGATTCCGATGACTATTTCCAGTACCACGGCGGTATGGTCGCGGCGGTTCGGGCGCTCACCGGCAAGGCTCCGGCCGCCTACATCGGTGACAACACTCGACCCGACTCGGTGCGTACTCGCACGTTATCCGAAGAAACCACAAGGGTTTTCCGTGCGCGTGTGGTCAACCCGCGATGGTTGGAGGCGATGCGCCGGCACGGGTACAAGGGTGCCTTCGAAATGGCAGCCACCGTTGACTATCTGTTCGGATACGATGCGACCGCGAACGTGATGGCCGACTGGATGTATGAGCAGCTGACCAACAGCTATGTGCTCGACGAGCAGAACCGCAAGTTCATGCAACAGTCAAACCCCTGGGCGCTGCACGGTATCGCGGAGAGACTGCTGGAGGCGGCCAGTCGTGGATTGTGGGAGAAGCCCGATCAGCAAGTTTTGGATGATTTGCGAAATGTCTTCCTCGAAACCGAGGGCGAGCTGGAGTCGTAGCATCGGGGGATGGCCCGGGACAAAGGCTTAGACATCGCCACGGTTGCGATGGGCCGTTACATCTTGTTGACCACCTTCACCAAGGACGGGATACCGAAGCCCACCCCCATGTGGTTCGTCACCGAGGGCGACGAGCTACTGATGACCACGGGGGGCGACTCCTGGAAGATCAAGCGCATCCGGCGGAGCCCCAAGGTGACGGTGGCCGTATGCACCCAACGCGGACGGGTGATCAGCCCGACGGCCGAGGCCACCGCCGCCGTGGTCGAGGACCCGGCCTCGGTCGAACGCATCCGTGCCACGGTGATCAAGCGTTACGGGTTGTTCGGCCGGATGGTGTCCGCCTTCAACTCACGTCGCGTGGGCGTCAGGGTCGGAATTTCGGTGACGCTGGGCGCGCCGGAAGGTCACTGACCTCCCTACGATGGTCGGCATGGGTGCGAACCTCACGGTGCCGACGTTCGACGACATCTGCGCCGCCAAATATGTCTTGTTGACCACCTACACCAAAGACGGCCGGGCCAAGCCCGCCGCGGTGTGGGCGGCCCCGGAGAACGGCGAGCTGCTGGTGTGGACCGAGACCAACTCGTGGAAGGTGCGGCGCATCCGCAACACCCCGCGCGTGACGCTGGCCGTCTGTGATGTGCGGGGCAACGTTCGTAGCGGTGAGATCGAAGGAACTGCGAGGGTGCTGGACGCTGACGGCACCGAACGGGCTCGCGCGGCCATCACCCGCAAGTACGGCGTACTGGGCTGGCTGCTGGTGAAGGCGAGCATCCTGCGTCGCGGGCGCAGCGGCACCATCGGGCTGGCCATCACCGGCTGACCCGGGAACCTGGCGGCCGGCCGGCTCGTTGACGCGATATGTGGCCAGGCCTGTTTCTGCTGTACGTGATTGTCGAGGTGTCCGCCCTCGTGGCGTTGACCTCGACGGTGGGCATCGGCTGGACCATCCTCGCCGTGGCAGGAGCCTTCGTCATCGGTCTCGTGCTGGCCGGTTCACAGGCCAGGCGAGCCCTTGGCCAGTTGCGACGCGGTGGCAGGTCTCCCGGTGGGGCCATCGCCGACGGCGCGCTGATCGCGCTCGGCACCATTGCGGTGGTGATCCCCGGACTGGTGTCCTCGGCCCTCGGACTGCTGTTGCTTCTGCCGCCGACCCGTGCGGTGCTGCGGCCGCTCCTGGCATTCGTCGCGGCACGGCAGCTGAGCCGGCGTGCACCCCTGATCGGCGTCATCCCGACCGGATATGGCGCGTATCAGCGCACCGCACCCCGGCCGACCACGGTCGACTACATCGACGGCGAGGTGATTGACGTCGCCGACGAATCCGGCCCGCAGACCTATAGATATCGCCCCGGCCACGACCTGCCCGCGTAGACGTCGCCGAAACCCGGCAGAATTACCGAGTGCAGACTCGTTCGGATGCTCTTCGCGCAAGCGGCTCATCGCGGCCTGATGCTCTTCGCGCAAGCGGCTCATCGCGGCCTGGCGCTCTTCGCGCAAGCGGCTCATCGCAACTACTCATCAACGCCCGCGTGTACAGCCCGTCGCATCCGGCCGCGACCGCTATGGCGGTGACCGGCGATGTCATCAGCTGGATCGGCGAGGACGACCTCGGTCGGGCCGAGTTTCCGGATGCCGAGATCGTGGACCTGGAAGGTGCCTTCGTCGCGCCCGCGTTTGTCGATGCCCATGTCCACGTGACGGCACTCGGGCTATCCCTCATCGGGCTCGACTTGTCGGATGTGACCGCGCGCGAACAGTGCCTGGACCGGCTGGCCGCGTACGCGAGGGAGCATCCCAACGAGGTGATTTGGGGCCATGGCTGGGACGAATCGCGGTGGCCGGATGGCCGTCCGTTGACCACCACCGAGCTCGACACGGCGGCATCCGGCCGGGCCGTTTACCTCGCCCGCATCGACGTGCATTCGGCCGCGGCGTCCACGGCACTGCGGCAGCAGGTGCCCGGACTTGCCGAGGCGGCGGGCTTTCACCCCGAGTGGCCACTGATCGGGGCGGCGCACCATCTGTTGCGGGCTCATGCGCGCGGAGCGTTCTCGGCCGCTGGGCGAGCACAGGCGCGTCGGGCGGCCCTGGACGCCGCCGCGTCGCTCGGGATCGTATCGGTGCACGAATGCGGAGGGCCCGAGATCGGTGGGTTGGAGGACTTCCGTGAGCTGTTGGCCACCGAGCACGGAGTGCAGGTCACCGGGTACTGGGGAGAACCGGCCCGCGACCCTGACCACGCGGGTGAGCTCGTCGCCGCCACGGGGGCGGCGGGTCTGGCCGGGGACCTCTTCGTCGATGGGGCGTTGGGATCGCGTACCGCCTGGCTACGGGAGCCCTATCACGACGCGCCGCATACCTGCGGAAGCAGACATCTGGACGCCGAAACAGTTGAAGCGCATCTGGACTCGTGCACGCGGGCCGGCATCACGGCGGGGTTCCACGTGATAGGAGATGCCGCCGTCACCCAGGTTATCGACGCCCTGGGCCGGGTTGCCGAGCGGCACGGGGTGCCCGCAGTGGCGCGGTGTGGCCACCGCCTGGAGCACCTCGAAATGGTGTCCGCCGCGCAGGCCGGACAACTTGGTCGTCTCGGGGTGATTGCCAGCGTGCAACCGGCCTTCGACGCCCTCTGGGGCGGTCCAGACGGCATGTATGCCGACAGGCTCGGCGCGGACCGGGGTACTCAGCTAAACCCGCTGGCGCTGTTAGCATCCCAAGGCGTGCCCCTAGCGTTCGGTTCCGACGCCCCCGTCACGCCCATGAACCCGTGGGTGACGGTGCGGGCAGCAGCACATCACCGCACCCCGAGTAGTTCGGTATCGGTGCGCGCGGCATTCGGCGCCGCTACCCGAGGTGGCTGGCGCGCGCAGGGGGTTCACGACGGTGTGACCGGCACGCTGACCCCGGGAGCGCTTGCCAGCTACGCGATCTGGGAGACAGGGGACTTGACCATCAACACCAGTCAACCGGGAGTTCAGCGCTGGTCCACCGACCCGCGTTCGCGTGTGCCGGCCTTACCGGATCTGTCGGACGGCGCCGCAGCGCTCCCCACGTGTCTTCGAACCGTCCACCGCGGCAAGGTGATCCATGGCTGACGAAACAGTCGAGGAGTCTGTTGCCGAGACTCGTGGCGATGAAGTGGCTGACCTCGGCGGCGAGCGGACCGAGGATTCGATAGCCGACGAACCCGAGGCTCCCGCCGAGACTGGTCCCTCGCGCGGCAAGCTTTTCGCGGCGGCGGTAGGTGCCCGCATCGTCGCATTCGGTCGGGCGTGGATGCGAACGGCCACCCGCCAGGGCGCGGCGCTTATCGCGGGCCTGGCATTGTGCGCGAGCTTCCCGCCGTGGGGTTTCTGGTGGGCGGCATTTCCCGCGCTGTCGGTCCTGGGGCTGGTGCTCTGGTCGCCGAGAACCACGCTGCGCGGTGGACTCGGGTACGGGCTGCTCTTCGGTCTCGCGTTCTTCATCCCGCTGCTGCCCTGGACCGGGCAGCTGGTGGGTGCCGTGCCCTGGTTGGCGCTGTCCCTGCTATGCGCGCTGTGGGTGGCACTGTTCGGGCTGCTTGCCGTCGCGGTGCGGAACCTGCCCGGTTGGCCGTTGTGGTTCGCCGCGGCGTGGTCAGCCACGGAGTGGGGCAAGGCGAGCATCCCATTTGGTGGATTCCCGTGGGGCCGTGTTGCATTCGGACAGGGCGACAGCCCAATGTTGGGCCTTGCGCGGTACGGGGGAGCGCCGCTGGTGTCCTTCGCGGTGGCCCTCGGGGCATTCGCGGTGACCGCGCTGGGCATCGAGATGTACCGCTGGTGGCGCAGCCCTTCGGTGGGCCCGGATGGTGCCCGCCCCATGCCCTCGGTGCTACTGCCGGGAGTGTGTGTATGTCTTGTCCTGTTCGCGATGGCGATCAGCTGGCAGCAGGTTCGGCACGCCAGCCATGGCGCGACCGACGGGCGGACTGTCACCGTCGCCGCTGTTCAGGGGAATGTGCCCCGGCTGGGCCTGGATTTCAACGCGCAGCGGCGCGCCGTGCTGGATTACCACGTCAAGGAGACCGTCCTGCTCGCTCAGGATGTCAAGGCCGGGAAGGCCCCCGCCCCGCAGTTCGTGGTGTGGCCCGAGAATTCCTCAGACATCGATCCCATCCGAAACGCCGACGCGGCCGAGGCCATCAACGAGGCGGCGCAAGCCATCGGGGTGCCGATTCTTGTGGGTGGCGTGCTGCGGCACCCGGACTCCACCCCCGAACAACCGAAGTCGATCAACTCGATCATCGTGTGGGACCCGAACACCGGCCCCGGCGAACGTCATGACAAGCAGATCGTGCAGCCGTTCGGTGAGTATTTGCCGTGGCGCAGCTTCTTCGCGCACTTCTCCGAGTACGCCGATCGCGCCGGATACTTCGTGCCTGGGGACGGCAACGGTGTCGTCACTGCCGGCGGCGTCAACATCGGTGTCGCCACGTGCTGGGAGGTGCTCTTCGACAGGGCGCTGCGCCAATCCACACTCAACGGTGCCGAGATTCTCGCGGTACCGAGCAACAATGCCCTGTTCGGCAGCGCGATGAGCGAGCAGCAACTGGCCATCTCGAAGGTGCGGGCCGTTGAACACGACCGTGAAGTCGTCGTCGTCGGAACCACCGGGATCAGCGCCTTTGTCTCCCCGGACGGGGTCGACGCGGGTCGCACCACGTTCTTCGAACCGGCGTACATCGATATGCAGGTGCGACTGCACAACGACCTGACACCCGCCACGCAATGGGGTCCCTGGGTGGAATGGGCGCTTGCTCTGATCGCCGGACTGGCCGTCCTGGCCTCGGCTGGCCTGGCGATACTGCACAATGGAGGGCTGAAGAGGCCGGAACCCGAGGTTGAGCCGGCCTCACCGACTAAGGAGACCTGACCGGAGTGGATCCCGTGACCGAACGTCCGAGTGCCCGGACCCTGGTGATCATTCCGACGTACAACGAGCGGGAGAACCTCCCGCTGATCCTCGGTCGGTTGCACAAGGCACAGCCCGATGTGCACGTGTTGATAGTCGATGACGGGAGTCCGGACGGTACCGGGGAACTGGCCGACGAGGCCGCCCTCGCCGACCCTGACCGTGTGCACGTCATGCATCGCAAGGAAAAGGGCGGCCTGGGTGCCGCGTACATTGCGGGGTTCGGCTGGGGTTTGGCCCGTCAGTACTCGGTGCTGGTGGAGATGGACGCCGACGGCAGCCACGCCCCCGAGCAGCTGTCCCGACTGCTGGACGCAGTGGACGCCGGGGCGGATCTGGCGATCGGTTCGCGGTACGTGCCCGGCGGCACCGTGGTCAACTGGCCGTGGCGCCGACTGGTGCTGTCCCGCAGCGCGAACGTGTATGCCCGGCTGGTGCTGGGCGTGAAACCGCACGACATCACCGCGGGCTACCGCGCGTACCGGCGTGAGGTATTGGAAAAGCTGGATTTGGGAGCCGTCGAATCACACGGCTACTGCTTCCAGATCGACCTGACACTGCGCACCATCGCCCACGGCTTCGAAGTCGCCGAGGTTCCGATCACCTTCACCGAACGTGCGATCGGAGAGTCCAAGATGAGTGGCTCGATCATCAACGAGGCCCTGGTCAAGGTGACCAAGTGGGGTGTGCAAAGCCGCTTGGACCGGGCCCGCGGCGTCAATCGCTGAGGTATCCGATCCTCAGGCGTTGCAGGCCATCAGGCCACCGTCGACAGGAACAACCGCGCCGGTCAGATCTGACGCGACCGGTAGCACACGCGGTGCGCCAGCGAGCGTAGGCGTCCTTGTCCTCGGCGGGGATCGCGTCCGTCATCGCGGTATCGATGGTCCCGGACAGATGCAGTTGACCGTGATTCCGTCCCGTCCCAGATCGTCTGCCAGGCATTGTTCACGAGGATGTCGAGACGGCCGAACCGCGCACCCGCGGCAGCGACGACCTCGCTGATTTGTGCGTCATCGGTGACGTCCAGGGCCCCAGGGCACGGCACGCTCACCGATCGCGTCGGCGACTACTGCCGCGTCTTCCAGACGCCGATCGGTGACTGCGACAAATGCCCCGTCCTCGGCGAAAATCCGGACAGTGGCTCACCCCTGGGCGGCGCCGGTGATCAGCACGGCCGATCCCGCTATAGACCTGCCCGACACACTCATGGGTGTGCGTGACTAGCCGCGGCGGCGACCCTTGATCAGCTCCAGGCGCTCTTTGAGCAGTTCATCAAGCTCTTCGACACTGCGGCGTTCCAGGAGCATGTCCCAGTGTGTGCGGGGCGGCTTGACCTTCTTGGGTTCGGGCACGTCGCCATCAAGCAGTGTGCCCTCCAGGCCGTTGCGGCACGCCCAGTTGGCCGGGATCTCGGCGTCATGAGCGAACGGAACATCGAACTCTTCGCCGTTCTCGGTGCGATAACGGGCCATGCGACGCGGCGCCAGGTCGTGGTCACGATCGGTTTCGTAGCTGACGGCGCCGAGTCGGCTGCCTCGTAGAACACGATCTGCCATGTGTACTTCTCCTCTTCACTGCGGGTCTGTGCGATCGGATCCCGCGTTCGATTGCTGGTGGCTGTCTACCTCAACGCGGTATCCGCGGCGTTAGTTCCCTGTTCACGCAGGTTGTGGCCCTCATTATAGTTCGTGAACACTCGCCTGACCGTCACCGCTACGCATCTGTGACGCGTGGCGGAGTTTTACGTCCGCGTCAACTGCGCTGCGCGGTCGTGATTGCCGCCCGGCCGTCGACCGAGGACCGACCGACATCGGCGGACGCGTAGTGCTGCAGTAGCTCGCGCGTGGTCAGGTGCGCCTCGCAGGTGAAGCCATGCGCGGCCAGCAGAGCGTCCGCGCCGGTCGCGGTGAGCCCGGTGAGATACGGTTCCCCGAACCGGGCAGCGGCCTGGGTCCAGAGCCGGGCGCGAAGGGACGTACTGTCTCCGGCCACGACATCGGTGTCCAGATAGTCGAAAACCAGGCGGCTGCCGGGCGCACACAACGAGGCGAGATCGGCCAAAGTCGCATCAAGCGCTTCCCGGGTGAGGTAAGCGGTGACGCCAAGCCAAACGACCAGGCTCGGCCGGGTGGGGTCGAATCCGCTGTCGAGAAGCTTCTCGCGGAGCGTGTCGTGCTCGAAATCGCAAGGAACCCAAACAATCGGGTTGGGGGATTGCACTGGCCGGAGCCGCTCCATGACGGCCCGTTTGTCTGCTTGAGTGGTTGGTGCGTCCACCTCGAAGATCTTCACGGTGCTGTTCGAGACTCGGCGCAACGCGGTGGTGTCGAATCCGGCACCCAACAGCACCAGCTGGTCGACACCATCGTTGACGGCGGCCTCGACCACGTCGTCGGTGTAGCGCGCCCTCAAGACCAAGAAAAAGTGGCCGGCTGCGCCGAATACAGATTTCAGCACCTCGATGAATGCGCGCGCGGCCAGGGGATGGATCAAACACACCCGTAATAAGGGACTGTGGATGAAGTACCGCGAGTAGGGATCATCGAGCAGACGACGATCCGGCGGCTGCAACGTTTCCGCTGCGCGCTGGGCGGCACAGGATTGCGCCGTGAAGCTCGCCCGGCGATCGAGGCGCCGACTTTTCACGCGGTGGTCTCCGAATCTCTGGTAGCCGACAATTACCGAATCACCGCCGGATCCGTCTCTCGAAATGCGCGGCACGGCACCCGCATGGGCCACCAGAACCACCGTCCCAGCAGTGTCGCGATGGACGGGATGACGAGCGAGCGCACGATGAGGGTGTCCAGCAGCAGTCCGACGCCCACGGTGGTGCCGATCTGCGCCAGGGTGCTGGAGTAGCCGGCGATCAACGCGAACATGGTGAAACCGAAGATGAGGCCCGCTGTGGTCACCACACTGCCGGTGCCCACCATGGAACGGATGATGCCGGTTTTGATTCCGGCCCGGAGCTCCTCCTTGAACCGGGCGACGAGCAATAGGTTGTAGTCGGCGCCGACCGCGACCAGGAATATGAAGGAACACGGCGCCACCGCCCAGTGCAGGGGCAGGCCAATGCCGTACTGCCATATGGCCACGCTGAGGCCCCACGCCGAAAGGAACGACAGCCCCACGGTGCCGACGACGGCGACGGCGGCGACGAAGCTGCGCAACAGCAGCAGAACCACACAGAAGACGAAGGCGAATGCGGCGACGGCGCTGGTGATGAAGTCTTCCTTGGCGAAGGCGGCGATGTTGAGCAGTGTGCCGCCGGCGCCGCCGATGCTGATCTTGCTGCCGCCTAGTGAGGTGCCTTTGAGTGCGGCTTTGGCGGTGGGGATGATCTTCGCGCTGTAGTCCATGCTCTCTTTGCTGAACGAGTTCACGTCGCCCATCACGAGCATGCGGGTGATCTTGCCGTCCGGGGAGAAGAAGACGGACAGCGCGGACTGGAAGAGCGGTGATTCGAAAGCCTGGCTGGGTAGGAAGAAGTACCCACTGGGGTCCCCCTTCATGTACGTGTCGGCGATCTCCCGCAAGAACGCGGTGACTTCGTTCATCTGGACCAGTAGCGAGTCCGCCATGCCGCGGATGGGCGTGAGCGTGCGCTGCGAGTCGGCCAGAAAGCGGTCCAGCAACCGGACTTGTGACACCAAGTTCGGCAAGGACTCCGAGGCGATGCGGGAAGCATCCACGAGGTCTTCGAACTTGCGGCCCCCGGACTGGTTGAGTCCGTCCAGAACCGCCAGACCGGTCAGTGCCGAATTGCACGGGATGAGTTGCCGACAGTCCGGAACCATATCGACTAGCTGGCCCGCCGCATCGATGCCGCTGGCGAGCAGCGGCTGCATCTCATTGTGGATGCCCTTCGCCGTTTTCAACAATTCGATCAGCCGCTGGCGGGTGGCATTGCCTGCGCCGCCGGGCAATTCGACGGCCCGCTGGGTAACCTCAAGATCCTTGAGAACCACTTTCACACCCACGGAGAGCTGATCGATCTGGCCGGTGATCCTGGCAATACCGTTGAGTTGCGTGCTGACCATCTCGGCTATTTGGGACATCCGTTCGCCGATGTAGCCACCCTGATAGGTCAGAGTGCCCTGGGGCAGTGGGGAGATCAGCGGACGGGTAATGCCTTGTACCGCTTGGACGCCATCGACGGAGTAGACGGCGTTGGTGAGTTTGGCCAGGGCGATCAGGTCGGCGGAGTTGCGCATGTCGTGGTCGGATTCGACGAAAAGCAGGTTCGGGTTGAGCAGGTTGGGGGGTAGGTGCCGATCGGCGGCATCCAGGCCCAGGTTTGCTTCGGTGTTGGCCGGTTGTGCGGCGCGTTCGTTGTAGCTGATGACGTAGGTGGGCAGGACCAGGATTGCCAGCGCCAGCACGGCCAGGCTGCCGGCGAGCACGGGGCCGGGCCAACGGACCACGTGGGTGGCGATGCGCCGCCAGCGCCGCACGGCCCGGTCCCCGCGTGGTTCGTAGAGTCCGAGGCGGCAGCCGATGGCCAGTAGCGCCGGGCCCAGGGTCAGCGCGGCGGCCAGGGCGGTAAGGATGCCGATGGTGCAGGGCAGACCGGAGGTGGAAAACGCCGCGAGTCGGGTCAGTGTCATACAGGCGGTGGCGCCGGCAACGGTGAGCCCGGAGGCGAAGATGATGCGTTGCACGCTGGATAACGCGGTGTAGTAGGCCGAGGTGGGGTCTTGGCCGGCGCGGCGTGCTTCTTGATATCTGCCGAGCAGGAAGATGCCGTAGTCGGTACCCGCGCCCAGCACGATGCCGGCCAGCAGGCTGGAGGCGAAGATGGAGATGCCGATGATGCCGTGCTGGCCGAGCAGGGCCACGATCGGGCGGGCGGTCACCAGCGCGACCGCCACCACGAGCAGGGGCATGGAGGCGGTGAACAGTGAGCGGTAGGTCAGCGACATGATGATGGTGATGCAGATGGCGCAGGCGATGATGATCGGCAGGATGGACCGATTGATCGCCAGCAGTTCATCATTGACGACCGCCGAGGGGCCGGTGACGTAGATCTTGACTCCGTCCGGCGGCGGGTAGGCCTTGACGATGTCGCGGACGGCTTGGGTGGATTCCATGGCCAGGGCGGTGCCCATATTTCCGGCCAGGTTCAGATAACTGAAGGAGGCCTTGCGGTCGCGGCTTTCGAACGCCGGCGCGAAGGAGGGGTCGGACCACAGGTCGATGGTGGTGATGACGTGTTTGTTGTCGGCCTTGAATTTTTCCATCAGGTCGGCGTAGTAGCGGTGCATCTCGGCGCCGAACGGCTTGTCGCCCTCGGCCAGGACCGCCACGAAGTTGTTGGTGCCGCCGTTGCCGAAGTACTTGCCCATGTTGGCCAGCGCCTGTACCGAGGACGCCTCGTCGGGCAGGAAGGACAACGCGTGTCCCTCGATCACCTTCTCCAGTTGCGGCCCAGCGGCATTGAGCCCGCACGCCAACAACACCCATAGGATGACGATGGGTATGGATAGTCCATACAACAGTCGGGCGTACAGCGGCCGCCGCTGCCCGGCGTTGGTGCTTGTGCCGGCGTAGGTTCCCCGACGAAACGGCACCACAAACTCGTTGCGTACCCGCCTACCGAATGCCCGTGATCGAGCCGAGAATGTCTCGGCGCCAACGGGAGCCGCTATCGGGCCGGTATCTGCTTCGCTCTCGTCCTTCTTCTTCATGCGACTTGCACCTTGCAGCTGGCGATGCCTCCGCTGGCGGTGGCGACTTGCTCGTCCCGGACCTTCCCATCGACGGTGATCCGGCATCCGACTCCCGAGCTGTTGGACTGTACGACCATGCTGGTCACCAGGGACGGCTCCACGGTGCGTAGCGCCTCCTGCCAGGGCAGGACCGTGTCGACGTTCTGGTTGTGGCCGTCGTCGTCCAGGTAGGACACCGTCGCCGGAGTCCCGGCGGGGCCGACGGCCTCGTATTGGATGGTCCGTTCAGAAAGGCTGCCCAGCGTGGGGAGGCGGCTGACCGTCCCGGCCGCCTCGTCGGGGATATCGCTCGCACGCAGTTTGAGGATGAACAGCGCCGCGACGGTAAGCACTGCCAGCACAACAAGATACACCCAAGTGTTTCTCATTGATTGGCCTTTGAGGGAAGCGGCAAAGTCATTGTGAAACACCCTTCGTGTTGCCAATCATGCGCGTACAGTGCGAATTCCACAGGATGACAGGGCAGGTAAAGCATCTTTGATGGTGACGATGATGGCAGATGAGCTGAGGGTGTCCCGCGGTTTCCGCAAAAGTTTCGGTGTTTCCGGTTGGTCCAATTACTAGGAGAGGGCAGCACATTGGTCGCGGTGGCCATCATTGGCATTGGATGCAGGTTTCCCGGGGGTATTGGTGATGCGGATAGTTTCTGGAACTTTGTGTTACACAAAGGGGACGCGGTCGCAGACATTCCGAAAGACCGGTGGGATGCGGATAAGTATTACGACCCGGACCCCGATACCCCGGGCCGGATGTATACACGCCGGGGTAGTTTTCTGACGCAGGAGTTCCGGCGGTTCGACGCGGATTTCTTCGGGATTTCGCATCGCGAGGCGGCCGTGCTGGATCCGCAGCAGCGGCTGCTTTTGGAGACCACGTGGGAGGCGCTCGACGACGCGGGGATCGCCGGGCAGGCGGTGGGCGGCAATGTGGGTACGTTCATTGGCGGCTTTATGAACGACAACATGATCAGTCGGGGTTTGGCCCGAAACCTCGAGAAGATCAACAACTTTGCGGCCTTTAGTGCCTCGCAGACCTTGCTGTCCAACCGCATCGCCCATGCCCTGGATCTGTGGGGTCCGAGCATGACGGTAGACACGGCGTGTTCGTCCTCACTCGTTACCACCCATCTGGCGGTGCGGGCGGTCGCGAACGGAGAGTGCGACGTGGCGCTTGCCGGCGGGGTGAACGTGATGTTCCAGCCGGAGACGTTCATTACCATGTGTAAGGGCCGATTCCTGGCTGCCGATGGCCGCAGTAAGTCGTTCGACGCCGCGGCCGACGGTTATGGCCGGGGTGAGGGCGTCGGGATTGTGGTGCTCAAGAACCTCGAGCAGGCCCAACGGGACGGTGACCATATCTATGCGGTGATCCGCGGCAGCGGGGTTAATCAAGACGGACGAACGATCGCGCTGCCGGTGCCAAACCCGGTGTCGCAGCAGCGCCTCGCGGACCGGGTGATCAAGGAGGCGGGTATCGATCCGGCACTGGTCGGGTACATCGAGGCGCACGGCACCGGCACCAGTGTGGGTGATCCGCTGGAGGCGCAGGCGTTGGGCCACTCATACGGCAGGGTGGCCGGGCGGGCGCGGCCGTTGGTGATCGGTTCGGTGAAGAACAATTTTGGGCACACCGAGGCCGCGGCCGGAGTCGCGGGCTTGATCAAGGCCGCGCTCACCGTGCAGCGCCGCACCATCGCACCGCAGGTCGTGCTGGACAAGCTCAATCCCGAAATCCCGTTTGACCAGTTGCAGATCCGGATCCCGACGGAGGTCGAGCCGTACCCCGATCTAGGCGCACCAGCCTATGCGGCGGTGAACAGCTTCGGCTATGGCGGGACCAACGCACATGTACTGGTGCAGGAGCCCCCCGCGCCGGTGCAGACGGAGGCTCCGGCTCGAGACAGCATCCGGATATTCCCAGTCTCCGCCCGCAGCGGCTCCGCACTGCACGAGGTGGCCGGGCGCTACGCCAAGCAGTTGAGCTCGGATCTCTCCCAGGACGGTGCGCAGCGTTTGAAGACCGCCGCGACGGCTCGTCGAGCGCAACACTACCTGCGCAAGGGGTTCATCTACCGTGACGCTGATGATCTTCTCGCGCAGCTGAATACCTATGCGGCGAGCGATGAGGCGGCGCCACCGCGCGCCCTCGTCGAGGGGATCTCCGATCCGGTGTTCGTCTTCAGCGGCATGGGCCCACAGTGGTGGGGGATGGCGCGTGCTTTGTTGGAGCGCCCTGGGATCTTCCGGGACGCCGCCGCCGAGATCGATGAAGTCTTCCAAGAGATTTCGGGCTGGTCTGTGATCGCCGAGCTGCTACGGCCACAGGCAGACTCACGCGTGAGCCGCACCGAGATAGCCCAGCCGGCCAACTTCCTGGTGCAGTCCGCGCTGGCAAAGCACTTGCAACAGTTCGGAATCCGGCCCACGGCTGTGGTGGGGCACAGTGTCGGCGAAGTGGCTGCCGCGTATGTCAGCGGCGCGCTCTCGCTGCGGGATGCCGCAACGGTCTCATTCCACCGGTCTCGTCTGCAAGCCAAGACGGCGGGGTCGGGCGGCATGCTCGCGGTGGGCCTGGACGCCGAGGAGGCCCAGCGCCGCGCCGCACGATTCGGTTCCGCGGTATGCGTCGCCGCCATCAACAGCACGGCGGCGACGACACTCTCCGGCGACTCCGCGGCACTGCAGACCCTGCACGACGAGCTTGCCGGCGACGGGATTTTCGCCCGGATGCTGCACGTCGAGGTGCCGTACCACAGTCAGCTGATGGATCCCATCCTCGGTGAACTGGCGACCGCGCTGGCGGGGTTGACCCCACGCAAGGCAGCGGTTCCGGTGTACTCCACGGTCACCGGAGAAAAGATGCACAGCGCGGCCTTCGCCGAGCCCGACTACTGGTGCAAGAACGTGCGCGACAGCGTCTTGTTCGCGAAAGCCGTGGATACGCTCATCGTGGACCGGTACCGGGTGTTCCTGGAACTCGGGCCCCACCCGGTGCTTCTCGGGAACATCCGCGAAAGTTTTGTGCGCCACAGCGTGTCCGGCGCCGCGATCCAGACGCTGCACCGTGACCAGGATGACGAACAGTCGGTGTTGCAGGCCATCGCCGATCTGTATGCGGTGGGGGCGATTGACGCGCCGGGACAGGCCGATATCTACGAGAGTGGCGTGGTCCCGCATATGGATCTGCCGAAGTATCCGTGGTCGCAAGAAGAGGTGTGGGAGGAGGATCCGCTCACGTTGCGTGCGCGATACGGTGACGCCGACCGCTTCGCTCTGCTCGGTGACCGCGTGGACGCGTTGACGCCGCAGTGGGAAGTCACCCTGGCTCCCGCGAATCTGCCCTGGCTACCCGACCATACGGTGTTGGGCTCTGTCGTGTTGCCCGGCACCGCGTACCTGGATGCCGCGTTGTCCGCGGTCCGTCAACGCTCTGGCCGGGCGCAAGCGGGCCTGGATTCGGTGGTGTTCGCGGTGCCGCTGGTGGTCGCCGACCATGACGCCCCGATCACGCGAATCACCGTGGACGAACCGACTAAGCGGTTCACCGTCAACGGCCGGTCCGCGCACACCCAACTGTGGACGGCACATGCCAACGGGCGGCTGGTCGAGGCGAATCTGGGGTCCAAGCGGATCGACGTGTCGGCGTGGTCGGCGAACGACAGGGTGTTCGACGGCGAGGACGTCTACAAGGGACTGTCGGCCGTGGGGCTTTCGTACGGTCCGGCATTTCAGCGCATCCAGAGTGTGCGCATCGGCTCGGCCGGTTGTGTCGCCCAACTGGCGAGTCCGGAATCCGTTTCCGCGCAACGGCATGCCGTGCATCCCGCGCTTGCCGATGCTGCCCTGCAGTGCATAGCGGTGCTGTTGGCGGCACGCCCGGAGCTGGACATACCTCCGACGGCGCATGTGCCGGCGTCGATTGACCGGGTGCGCCTCTATGGCGAGGTTCCCGAGGATCCGGTCGCGGTCGTCGAGATCACCAGCACGCAGCCGTTGTGTGCCAATGCCTACCTGGCTTCGCGGGACGGCGAGGTCGCCTTGGCCATGACCGGGGTCACGCTACGCCCGGTGGGATCGGCCTCGACGCCGCTGTCCGAGCTTGAGCAGTACTTCTACGAGCCTCGCTGGGAGCCTTTGGAAGAGGAGATTGAGGGTCAACCCGCGCCTACTACCACCGCACCCGCGGCCCGTCCCGCGAACGTGATTGTCGAGATCGCGCAGGTACCCCTGGCCGTGGCCGAAGGAGCCCGCCGCGCGGCCGCCGCGGGTGTGGTCGTCCTGAATGCGGACACCGTGGAAAAAGCAAATCTCGCAGTCACTTTCGCCGAGGCCCTGGATCGGGACGAGTTCTTGAGGGTGTTGGTCACGGTGGGCTCCGGAAAGTCCGCGGTGGAGAACGTCGCGGGGCTCGTCACCGTCGCACAGTCGTTGCGCATGGTCATGGAGGCCGAGACCGAACGCGGTGTCGTGAGCCCGGATGTACAGGCAGTCCTCGTGAGCAAGAACGCTTTCCTGGCTCCGGGTGATCGCGACCTGGATCTTGATCAGGCGGCATTGGTGGGCGCACGCAGAGTGCTGGCGAACGAGCAGCATCCCGCCAAATGGTCTCTGGTGGATCTGCCGGCAGCCGTCAGCGCGGAGGAGGTGACCGCGGAGATCGGCGCGATGAACCGCGCCGAAGAAGTCGCGGTGCGCCAGGGCCTGCGCTGGACCCAGCGGATGCGGCGGTCCCTGCCCGAACTCGTCGCACCCTGGGAGGAACCATTTGAGCCCACGGACCCCGAGGTGGCCTATGAGGTGCAGATCCCAGATACCCGCACGCTCAAGGACATCAAGCTACGTGCATGTGATCGCATAGAGCCCGGTCCACGGCAGGTGGAGGTCCGTGTCGAGACTGTGGGACTCAACTACAAGGATCCGCTGAAGGTGCTCGGTATCCTCACGGAGCGTGAGCTCGGCAAGACGTACTTCAAGCTGGAGCCCGGCATGGAGGGCTTCGGCGTCATCACCCGAGTTGGCTCACAGGTCACCGAGGTTCGGGTAGGCGAAAGTATCGCGGTGGCGGAGCGAGGCCTGTTGCGCCGCTACCTGACATTCGACCTCGACGGCGGCGCAGCCTGGGAGCCGATAGCGGACGTGCACCTGCAGCGCGACGAGTTCGACCCGCTCGCCGTGGGTTCCGGTGTTCCGTTCTTCACCGCGGGCTACGCCTTCTACAAGCTCGCTGATGTGCGGCCCGGTGAGACCGTTCTCATCCACGGTGCGGCCGGCGGTATGGGCATGGCCGCGGTACAAGTTGCCGCCAATATGGGTGCGGTCGTCTACGCGACGGCGGGTAGTGAGGAGCGGCGGCGCGCGGCGCTGGACCTGGGCGCGACCGCGGCCTTCGACTCACGGTCTGTCGGATTCGTCGACGACATCCTGCAGATCACCGAAGGACGTGGGGTCGACGTGATCTACAACTCGCTGCCCGGCGAGATGATTGCCCAGAACTTCGCCGTCGCAGGGGAGTTCTGCCGGATCATTGAGATCGGCAAGGCCGATATCTACTTCGGCGGGGCAACCGATCTTAAGCCCTTCAGCGGTAATCTGTCGTTCCACTCGATCGATATGGACCGGATGCTGCGGTTGCGCCCGGAGATTTTCCGTGAGTTGCGGCGCGAATGCACCGAGATGCTCACCGCGGGCAAGCTCACCCCGCTGCCATACACGAGGTTCCCGATCGAAGAGGTCGTCGGGGCGTTCGAGGCGGTGTTCCGCGCCGAGCACATGGGCCGGATTGTCCTGGATCTGCGCGATCAGACCCCGACGCTGTTGCCCCGGAAGCCCGAGCCAGCCCCGGTGCGTCCGGGTCACTCCTACCTCATCACCGGTGGATTCGGCGGGTTCGGTTTGGCCACGGCCCGCTCACTGGCCAGGGCCGGCGCAACCCACCTGATTCTGGCCAGCCGCAGCGGCGCCGCCACCGAGGTGGCGCGCGCCCAGATCGAAGCCTTGCGTGCCGCCGATGTCGACGTGTGGGAAGAACAGGTCGACATCAGTGACTATGACCAAGTCGCGGATCTGATCGCGAAGGTGGAGGCCTCCGGACATCCGCTGCGCGGTGTCTTCCACGCCGCCGCGGTGGCCCACGACGAGGTGATCGCCGATATCAGTGCGGAGTCGCTGCGCAAGGTGTTCCGGCCGAAGGTGCAGGGTGCGCTGAATCTCGACAAGGTCACGCGCGAGCACGATGTTCCGCTCGATCATTTCGTGCTGTATTCCTCGATCAGCGGCCTCATCGGCATCGTTCCGCAACTGACGTATGCGGCAGCCAACAGCGTGTTGGACGGCCTCGCCGCATCGCGGCGCGCGGCCGGGCTGCCTGCGCTGTCGGTGAGTTGGGGTGCGATGAGTGGTGGCGGCATGGCCGAGTCGGATGCGATCGTTAAGTTCCTCGACTCGGTGGGGCTGCGCCGCCTCAACATGGACATGGGGGCGGCCTTCATGCGGGAATGCTCACGCTTCCCGTTGTCGCATGTTGCCATCGCCGGCATCGATTGGGGGGTCTTGCGCACCCCCTTGCCCTCGACCGCCAAGAGCACGCGTTTCGCCCATTTGTCGGCAGAAGCCGCCGCGGTATCCAATGAACAGGCCGCATTCCGTGCGGCGGTGTTGGCACTGCCGGAGGAAGAACGGGGTCCGATGGTCACCAAGGAACTGGCCAAGGAACTCGCCAACGTCCTGAAGGTCGACGTCGACAGCATCGATCCCAAGGGACCGATCGCGGATCTGGGGATCGATTCCCTGATGGCGGTGGAGTTCGCGGCACGCGCCGGTAAGCAGTTGAACATTCAGATCAGTGCCTTCCAGTTCACCCCGGACCTCACCCTCGAGGCGGTGGGTGCCCGGGTGGCACTACTTATCGCTCAAGGGGTCGGCGATCCCGATCACGACGGGATATAACTGGTTGTGACTGTTATCCAGCCCCCTGCTCCGCTTGAATGCTGGTGGTGGCCAAGGCCCTATCAGCAGTCTCTGCCCACGGTGCTGTTTTTCCCGGGTGCCGGGGCGAACCACGCCGGCGAGCAGCACCTCGTCCCATATCTGGCGGGCGTCAACTTCGGGGTCTGGCGAATGCCGGGGCGCAGCACGCGATCGCAGGAACCGCCCCCGGAGAAACTTCGGGTACTTGCCGATGAGTGCGCGTCGGCGATTATCGGACTCGGCTGCCGTCGACCGGTGCTGGCGGGCAAGAGCTTTGGTGGCTTGTTCGGATATGCGGTATGCCAGGCGCTCCAGGCGCGGGACTTCGAAGTGGGCCGGTTCATTCCGGTGGTGAGTGGGCATCCGTCGCTGTGGCGAATGGACGCGTTATACGCCAAGACCCGGGGGCACAGCCCGCAACAGCATGCGCTCTGGAGACTCACCAACGACGAGCAACGCGGGGCGTGGCCACCGAAGAAGATAGCGGACGAATCATTGCTGGCGCAGGCGCGGCTACACGCGGTGATCGATTTCAGCCTTGGCCTGCAATCGATTTCACGGCGCCGGATCACCACACCCATCACCGAGGTGAGCGCCAAGGACGACGAGGTGCTCCCCAAGTTCGCACCACCACGCCGCTGGGCCCCCTACACCCAAGGGGAATTCACCAGCATCCTCGTCACGGGAGGACACTACTTCTACTGGGCCAACCCGCAGGCCCTCTCGACCATCTTGACCCATGAAGCCGAGTTCGCCCTCAGCGGCTCGTTCTCGTAGCCGCCGGGGACGCGTCATGTACCGGCTACGGGTTTTCGCGTTGGCAATCCGGTCCGGTGTATTGCCAGTTCGGGTTGCTTGAGTATTGGCAGCCCGGGCCCACATACTTCCAATTGGGGGCCGGGGCGGGCAGTCGCCCGCCTTCGCCGCGCCAATCGCGTCCTCCGTACCGCCAGCCCCAGTTGTCGAACCAACTGTCCGGGTTGACGCAGCCGGTGACGGTTCCCGGGCCCCACGGCGGTGGGGGTGAGGGGTACGGCCCGTCGAAGCACACATCCGCGGGGGCCGGTGTCGGCTGTGCCGACGCTGTCGCCGCGTTCATGATCGCGACCGGCGCGGCGATGATGCTCGCTGCTAACACGGCCTGCCCGAGCATGGTGATCTTCTTCATCGCACAACCTCCGACGTTGGATGCCGCTGTGATCTCGCAAGATTAGCGCAACGGAAGCCGTTTTCCAGGCAATTGCGGTAATTGCGCTCGTTCACGTAGGGCGGCGCGAACCGGCGGCCGCCATGCGGGTCTACCAGTAGCGTTGCCGGGGGCAGTGTGGGCGTGGGTGCGACCGCAACGAGTTTGCCCGACGGGCACGATGCGCCGCCCGAGCGGCGTGGGTTTCACCGGGGCCGTGCGTGAACGGGGAAACGGCCCACCACTACGCTGCTGCACGTGGCACGTCGCAAACACGCTCAGCCCTGCAAGTGGTGCGGGCGTGAAGTCGACGACGCCGAGCTGGGTCGGCGACGCCAGTATTGCCGCCAGTCCTGCCGACAGCGTGCCTACGAGCAGCGGGCGGCGGTCAAGGGCACCTCGGTACCCGCGGATGCGGTGGTGCTCACCGCTGACGAAGCCGCCGACCTGGCCGATCGGGTCTATCAGGCCCGATGTGCGGCCGAGGATGTCGCAACCGCTGTGGAGGAAGGTGCGACGCAGGACGAGTTGCGCCAGCTGTGCGAGGAGCTGCTGCGGGCCGCCAAGGCTGCCGACGGCTGGCGTTAGTTCTTTTACGTCTGCTCGCGCATAACTCTTCACGGGATCTGAACGCGCTCATAGGTTGTCAGAAACTGCCGATACCGCCGCCGACCCGTAAGGATTCTCGAGCTTTTCATGACCACCCGTAATACGTTGGTGGCCGCTGCGGCGACTGACTCCGACGCTCCTGAATCCGGCCCATCCCGGCGGGAGTGGGTCTTAGAGCGGCGCTGGGAGATTGTCCGTTTTCTCTCGCCGCTCGCCGTGCTGCTGATCTGGCAGGCGGGTAGTGCATGGGGGCTGATCGACCCCGATATCCTGCCCGCGCCATCGACGATCGCTCGCGCCGGATTCGAGCTGATCGCCAACGGACAGCTAGCCGAGGCGCTGCGGGTCTCGGGAGTTCGTGCCGCCGAAGGTCTGTTGCTGGGCGGTGTGATCGGGGTGGTGCTGGGTGCTGCGGTCGGTTTGTCCCGGCTTGCCGATGCCGTGGTAGATCCCACCATGCAGATGATCCGCGCATTGCCACATCTCGGACTCATCCCGCTGTTCATTGTGTGGTTCGGCATCGGTGAGCTGCCCAAGGTGCTGATGGTGGCGCTCGGAGCGGCATTCCCGCTATACCTGAACACCACGTCCGCGATTCGGCAGGTGGATCCCAAACTCTTCGAAACCGCTCAGGTACTGGGTTTCTCCTTCTGGCAGCGCTTGCGGGTCATCGTCATTCCCGGTGCGACCCCGCAGGTGCTCGTGGGACTGCGCCAGTCTTTGGCGCTGTCCTGGCTCACGCTCATCGTCGCCGAGCAGATCAATGCCGACGCCGGCGTTGGATTCCTCATCAACAACGCGCGCGATTTCCTTCGTATCGACGTCATCATCTTCGGCTTGGTGGTCTACGCGTTGCTGGGCATTGTCACCGACGCCATCGTGCGTGTGCTGGAACGGCGTGCGCTGCGATACCGATCATGAAAGGTCAATCATGACAGCGGTCTTCGAGGTCACCGAATTGTCGCCGCACTCCACCACGGCTGCGGCCGAACTGACGTCGGTGACCAAATGGTACGGGCGCAACCGCGTGCTCGACGACGTCTCGCTGCGGGTCGGCTGCGGTGAGATCGTGGCGCTGGTCGGTCGCAGCGGCTCCGGCAAGTCGACGGTGCTCCGGGTGCTGTCCGGATTGGCTGGAGACCATACCGGCGAACGAAAGGTGCTGGGGGCGCCTGCGGTTGCCTTTCAGGAGCCGCGCCTTTTTCCGTGGCGGTCAGTGCGTGACAATGTGCTGTACGGCCTCACTCGGACCAAATTGTCCAGGGATGAGGCGCTTTCGCGCGTTGATCGGGCACTGGACGAGGTCGGCCTCGCGGATAAGGCACAGGCCTGGCCGCTGACACTCTCCGGTGGGCAGGCGCAGCGGGTTTCGCTGGCCCGCGCTCTGGTCGCGGAACCGCAGCTGTTGCTGCTCGACGAGCCTTTCGGCGCCCTCGATGCGCTGACCCGGCTCTCGATGCACCGCCTGCTGCTGAATCTGTGGGAGCAGCACGGCTTCGGAGTATTGCTGGTCACTCACGATGTGGACGAGGCGATATCGCTTGCCGACACCGTGCTGGTGCTCGACGAGGGCCGGCTGGCGCACACCCTGCGCATCCGCAATCCGCGTAAACCCCGGGGGAAGCATGACGCCGAAACCGAGAACCACCGAGGAGAGCTCCTTGCACAGTTGGGTGTTTAAGTCGATCGTCAGCGCGACCGCGGTGGTGCTGTCGTTGACGGCCTGCACCACCGGACGTGACGACAAGGGTGATGCCGCCGCGCCGGCGCTTGTTCCGCTGTCGGGGCTCTCGAATCTCACGCTGCGCGTGGGTGATCAGAAGGGCGGCACCGAGTCACTGTTGCGGGCGGCGGGGGAGCTGGACAATGTGCCCTACAAGATCGAATTCTCGACCTTTACTTTCGGTCCTCCACAGATCGAGGCGCTGACCGCGGGCAAGATCGACTTCGCCGTCACCGGGAACACGCCGCCGATCTTCGGTGCAGCCTCGAAGGCCAGGATCAAGGTGGTATCCGGGTACACAAACGATGCTTCCGGTGATCAGATCCTGGTTGCCGATGCCTCGCCTATCCGATCGGTGGCCGACCTGCGCGGCAAGAAGGTGGCCGTCGGTAAGGGCAGTTCGGCGCACGGCCATCTGCTGCTTCAGCTGCAGAAGGCGAATCTGACCATCAAGGACATCCAGCCGGTCTTCTTGCAGCCAGCCGATGCGTTCACCGCGCTGAGCCAAGGTCAGGCGGACGCCTGGGCCATCTGGGACCCGTACACGGCGCTGGCCCAGAAGCAGTTGAAGGTTCGCACTCTCGTCACCGCGACCGGCGTCTCGAACGGATACGGATTCGGGGTCGCCTCGCAGGTTGCCCTACGTGATGCTCAGCGCAACACCGCGTTGTCGGATGTGGTGCAGCGCATTGCGCGGGCCAGCGCATGGGCCAGGGCTCATCCTCAGGAGTGGTACGGAAAGTACGCCGCCGCGATAGGAATCGATCCGGCGGCGGGAGAGCTTGCGCAGTCGCGCAGCTTGCGGTTGCCGATACCGCTCAACGCGGAGGTGAGCGCCTCGGAGCAGCAGCTGGCGGACCTCTTCGCGCAGTCGGGTCAGATTCAGGGCAAGCCCACCTTTTCCGATTTTATCGACAGCCGGTTCGACAACGTGCTCAAGCAGTTCTTCACCCCTTCCCAATAACCCGCATTTTTCCTCACAAGGAAGGCAATTCCCTTGGCCGCGAAGTTTTTCTGGTTTCTCCCCACCAACGGTGACAGCCGTTCGATTGTGGGCGCCTCACACGCGTCGACGCATCACACAGTTCCGGAGGGGTATCGGGAACCCAGCCTGCGCTATCTCGGCGAGGTCGCACGTGCAGCGGACCGGCTGGGCTTCGAGGGGGTGCTGACCCCCACCGGAACCTGGTGCGAAGACGCATGGCTGACCGCGGCAGGGCTGCTGGATCAGACGGAACGGTTGAAGTTCCTGGTGGCCTTCCGTCCGGGCCTGGTTCCGCCGACGCTTGCCGCACAACAAGCGGCGACTCTGCAACGCTTCTCCAACGGCCGGCTGCTCCTCAACGTCGTCAGCGGCGGAGATGACGCCGAACAACGACGTTTCGGCGATTGGCTCACGCACGATGAGCGCTACGAACGTACGGGGGAGTTCTTGCAAATCGTCCGGGATATCTGGCGGGGCAGTCCCGTCGACTTTTCCGGAAAGCACTACACGGTGACCGATGCGCGGGTGTCGGAGCCGCCAAGCCCATTGCCGGAGTTGTACTTTGGTGGATCTTCTCCGGCGGCGCTGCCGATCGCGGCCGACCATGTCGACGTGTATCTGACCTGGGGTGAGCCCCCCGCTGCCGCCGCCGCGAAGATCGAGGCCGTGCGTGCGCTGGCGAAGGAACGCGGCCGCACCCTGCGGTTTGGTATTCGCCTGCACACCATCAGTCGCGATACATCGGAAGCGGCCTGGGCGGTGGCCAATTCGTTGGTCGGCGAATTGACCCCCGATCAGATAGCCAAGGCGACGGCACTGCACTCGAAGTCCGAATCCGAAGGGCAGCGCCGCATGACGGCCCTGCACGGTGGCCGCCTCGACAAACTGGAGATTTATCCGAACCTGTGGGCGGGGGTCGGCCTGGTGCGCGGCGGTGCCGGTACAGCGTTGGTCGGCAGCCACGAAGAGGTCGCCAACCTGATTTCCGAGTATCACGCGCTCGGGTTTGACGAGTTCATCCTGTCCGGATATCCGCATCTGGAGGAGGCCTACTGGTTCGCCGAGGGCGTGCTTCCATTGTTGAAGAAGCGGGGTGCACTCGCCGCCTAGGTCAGATGGGCACTGTCGTCGTCGAGATCGTTGCGGCGCAGTCCCATCGGGGTAGAGGCCGGCAGGTCACCGGCCGCGATCACCTGCCGGGTGACGGGGGTGAGGGATCGGAAGAGCGTTTCCAGTTCGGCATCGGTGAGGACATCGAGCACCGGTAGGAAGGCCCGGTCGGTTCGGTCTTCGATGTCGGCTTTCACCGCGGCGCCATACGGGCTGAGGCCACCCCCCTCGAGCAGGCCGCGCCGGGTCAGCTCTGCTTCGACCTCGCCCCATTCCTCCTCGTCGTAATCGCGGCTGCGCATGATGGTGTCCTTGGTGGCCCGCCCTGAGGCGACGTGGAACACGTTGGATTCGCGGCCGCCGATGCCGGCGGCGACCAGCGCGGCAACATGGCCGTCTCCGCGCTGCTCGCGAAGCAGTGTGGCGGCGTGCCAGAGCGCTGCCACGGGTTCGTCCGGCCAGGGAACGGTGGTGAGCGCCGCGTACAACGGACGGCCGGATGACGAGGCCTCGTGTGCGGCCCTGCCGAGCAGTTCGGCGGCAGTGCGCAGGTTTTCGTCGTCGGTCAAGCCATAGCGGCGCAACGCGGCGACGGCGCCGGCCTGCCGGACCGCCAGGGCCTGCGCGGGGCTGATGCTGTCCCAGGCGCCGTCGAGCGATTTGCGCACGCGGAAGGAGGCGAAGTTGTAGAAGATGGCCTGCACCACGCGGGCGTCGGCCCTACCCAGGGGTGCTGAGCGAGTGGCGAAGTAACCACGCCAGAAGCCGCGATATCCCAGATCCTCGACGGCGGCACGTGCCTCCGGGGCGAAGTAGACGATTCCGTGCACGGGCTCAAAGCGCTCGTAGAGCCGACGTGCCAGGACTGCTGAACGGGCCATGAATTCAGTGAACCACGCGCTGTTTCCAAGCCGCCGCAGGTGTCGGTGGGGGCTCGTAGGGTTGTGTCATGGGATTGAGTTTGGAAGAACGACAGGCATTTTTGGCTGAGCCCCATGTGGCGGCGATCTCGGTGAGTGCCGGGGTGGGCCGCGGCCCGCTGACCGTGCCGATCTGGTATTACTACACTGCGGGTGGCGAGCTGTGGATTCCGACCGGCAAGGGATCGCGCAAGCATCGGCTGATCGAGGCGGCGGGCCGGTTGACCCTCATGGTGGATCGTGAGCGGCCGACGGTGCGCTATGTCAGCGTGGAGGGCCCGGTGACCAAGATCGGGGCCCTGGCACACGACCAGCATCGGCAGGTGGCCGCGCGTTACATCCCGGAGGAACTGCTCGAGGGCTACCTCAAATACGCCGAAAGCTACGGTGAGCAGATCGCTGTGTACGTCTCGCCGGAGCACTGGCTCTCGGCGGACCTCGGCGGCCCGGAGAACTGGGGCTAGTTTCCGGGTGGGTCATCCGGTCGGCGGGGCATCGGGAAGGTCTCGGTTCCCGGGTCACCGGCCGGTATCACCGGCAGGGTGAGCGTTGACGGGTGCGCCGCATCGTGCAGGATTATTTGTGTCGCGGTGCGCAGCTCGGCATTCCGCCCGAACGGTGCGGCGGTGTTCGGATTCGGGGCGTACTGCGGAAAGTCGCTGCTGGAGATCTCCAGCCGAATGCGCTCGCCGGTGCGGAACTGGTAACTCACCGGCCAGATGTCGATGTGGTACTTATGGGGCTGGCCTATCGGCATCAGACGGCGCTCGGACAGGGATTGGGCCAAGGATGTGCGCACGATGCCGTTGTTGAGGTTCGCCGCTGTGCCATCGGCTTGCACGGCAACAAGTTTCGCGGTGAAGTCGGTGTCTGGCGCCGACGACGACGCCCATAGGTCGACACTGATCGGGCCGGTGATCTCGGTATTGGTGCTCAGTGGCTCGGTGGTGTACGTCAGCACATCCGGCCGCTGCTCCACGGCGCGCTGGTCGTAGCGGCCCTGCGGTGCGCTCTCGGCGGCGCAGCAGGAGTGTCCGCCGGCGCTCGGCACTGGATTGGCCGGGTCATAGAGATAGACATCGGGTGCGTCGTGCGCGGCAGCCGAGTCACGCAGTGTCCCGTTGTGCTGCGTGCCGCGCCCGCCAAGGTGGTATACGGTCCAATTCGTCTGAGGTAGGGGCCAAGCGGACGCGTGCTTCCAGCGGTTGGCTCCCATCAGGTAATAGTCGAGCCGCGGCGACTCGGTCGCTACGCCATTGTCCGAGCCCTTGAGGAAATGATCGAACCACGCTAGCTGCATTTCGTTGACGGGGCTGTTGGCGCCCGGCCCCAGTCCCTTCAACAGCGGTGACGGGCTTGATGATTCGCGCCCCCAGGCCAGATGATCCCACGGGCCGATGACCATGCGCTGATAGCGCCGTGCCCCCGGCGAACCGCCCCTGGCGGTCATGCCTGCGAAGTTCTCCAGACCCCCGCGTAGGAATGCGTCGTACCAGCCTTCGAAATGCAGCACCGGAACCGTGACATTCTGATACCGGTCCCTGATGCTCCAACGCTTCCAGTAGTCGTCCCGGGTCGAATGCCGGATCCAGTCGAAGTACCACGGAGCCACCCGGGGGTCTCCGGGTTGCATCGGTGGAAGATCCTGGTAGGGAAGGTGATTGAGCCAACGGCCGCGTTCGGCCGCGGCGGCCCGTAGCTGCTCCAGGGCAGCGAGGTCGGCCCGGTTCTTCGCCGCGGTGGTGGCGATCGTACCCATGGCCCACGGCTGCACGAACCCGAGCCGGAACGCGCCGCCCTCGTAGGTCCAGCCGTCGTAGTAGTCGGATGCGGTGTTGGAGGGGACGATGGTCGTCAGGTGTGGGGGAGTCGTGGTGGCGGCGAGCCATTGGGTCGCACCCACATACGACGAGCCGTACATGCCGACCTTGCCGGTGGCGCCGGGAAGCCCTGCCGCCCACTCCACGGTGTCATAGCCGTCGTCGCCGTCATTGCCGAACTCGGTGAAAATGCCGTCCGAAGTGCCCTGCCCTCGCACGTCCTGTACGACCACCAGATAGCAGTGAGAGGCGAACCAATCCGGGGTGCGAAATCGCGACGGCTGAATTTGTGCGGTGTCCTTGCCGTACTGAGTGCGCATCAAGATGACCGGCACCGGGTCTTTGAGCTTCGGGCGGTAGATATCGGCACGCAGGATGGTGCCGTCGCGCATGGTGGCGGGCACATCGGATTTCTTGGCGACCGCGCATGGGCCCCGGTCATCCGAAGGTGGCCATGAGTTGAACGTGGTGCCCTGAGCACACCCCGTGAGGACCAGGCTCAGCGTGATGGCGAATATTCCCAAACGTCTGGCCGATGCTGCGCACACCCAGAAAGGGTACCGAGGGCGGAGTTACCCGATAGATTCCCGGGATGACGGATCGAGTATCGCCACGACTCCCTAATGACATCCCCGCGCTGGGCATCTCTTTGGCGGCCGCCGCGGTAGCGGCGGGGGTGGGAGGGTTAGCGTCCGCGAACGCGGCGGCACAGTACGGCGTGCTCGCGCAGCCGTCCTGGGCGCCGCCCGCCTGGGTGTTCGGCCCGGTGTGGACGGTGCTGTACGTGCTGATGGGTGTCGCGGCCTGGTTGGTGTGGCGCACGCGTCCGCCGGTACCCGCCAGTGCGCTGACCGCCTACGGGATACAGCTGGTGCTGAACGCGCTGTGGACACCGCTGTTCTTTGGTCTCGGTTGGCGTGGTGCCGCGCTGGCGGAGATCGCCGTTCTGTGGATCGCCTTGCTGGTGACGATCGCGCTGTTCTGGGTTCGTAGTCGAGCCGCGGCTGTGCTGTTGTTGCCCTATCTGGTGTGGACTACGTTCGCCGCGTGCTTGAACTTCGCGGTCTGGCAACTCAATACCGCGGCCGTCTGAGCGGCGCTGGCCATCAGACCAGCGCCGGCTCCTGGTCCCGCTGAGTGAGGCCGTCAAGAAATTCCGCGGTGACGGCGGCGCCCGCCCCAGCCAGGGTCTTGGACGACAGCGGGTTCAGTGACCGCAGCACGAGCAAGTGCTCGCCCCAGCACGGTGTCAGTCCTGCCAACGGTGCGTGGGCGGCTGGCTTGTCCTGGGTACGCAGCGCGCACACCACCGTCAGACGCGGCGCATCGGTGGTGCCGGTGAGCTCAAGGGCCGTCCAGCGTTCGGGTAGCCCGGCGTCTCCGACATTGTCCAGCGTTTCGGACAGGTCGTTGTTCACCGCGACCCGGTAGGCGGCCAGGTAGCCATGGTCATCGCTCATACCACGCGAACCCTCCTTGGCCTCCGGGGAGAGCGGCTCTTCCGGAGCTTCCGTCGCGGTGACGTGCCAGCCCAGTTCGCGCAGGTGATCGGCCAGGCGCCGCGCCACGGTATCGGCGGTCTCACGCAAGGGGATACGAGCCGAACGTGCCTGCAGCGCGGTGAGGTTGTCCGCCGCGCTCAAGGTCAAGCTGACCCAGGTCCTGCTGGCGGCGCCATCGACATCAGTCGTGGTGATCCGGATCGACGAGCACCGTACGCCGTAGCGATCAAGGTAACCGGCCAGGAGGCCGACGGGTACGTCCTCACCGGACGGACTCGCCGTCAGCTCAAGGACGACCGTGCTACGCGCGTCGACACCCACGGCGACGACTGGTGCGGCGTCGGCGGGAGCCCGGCCGGAGACCCTGCGGGCCAGCATCTTCGTGAGCCGGCCGAGGATGTCGGTGAGGAAGGTGCCGCGCCACCACACCAGTAACACCAGCGCCAACACACCAGCAGTGATCGCGATCCAGCGGTCGGCTGGGTCGCGGCGGTAGAGCGCGAAAGCACCCGCGGCAACCAGCGTGGCGATCAGTGTCAGCCGCAGCGTTCCAGGCACGGGTGGTCGATAAAACGTGAACTTCTTACTCGCATGGGTACTCACTCAGTGCTCTCCTGTCTGCGACGCGCGCTGAGCGCGGCGACGACGACCACCGCGATCAGGCATACACCGGCGCCCAGGAAGGCGAGCCGCCGGGGAAGTGGATTTTCCGGGGTGGGAGGGGGCGGGGGGACGACCGCACGGGCGCCCGGGCCACTAGATGCGTTCCCGTCCGCGGGGACCTCCCAGGTAAGCGCGGCCACCGGGTCCACCGTTCCGGCTCCCACCAGATTGGACGGCGATCGGCCCGCGTCTCGGGCTGTTCTTTGCAGCCGCGAAATAACCTGCGGTGCAGTCAATTCGGGATAGCGGCTACGTACCAGCGCAGCCACACCCGCTACGTATGCTGTCGCATAGCTGGTCCCGAAGAGGGGCACCGGCTTTCCGTTCTGGCCAATCATGCCGTTGGCCAAACCGCCCTCAGCGTCGTTGGACAGCGAGGTCACGTTCTCGCCATTTGCCGCAATGCCCACCCAGGGCCCGGCCATGGTGAACTTCGACGGGCTTCCGTCGATACCCACCGAACCCACCGACAGCACGTACGGCTGCCACCAGGATGGCACCGATACCGACTCCACCCCAGACCAATTCCGTGGGTCGGCGCCCGAACCGGTCAACGGATTCTGTTGGCAGTTGGCGCTGCCGCCGCTGGTGTTGCCCGCGGCGGCCACGACGACCGCGTCCTTTTCGGCGACCGCATAGCGCAACGCCGCCCCAAGCGCGGCTTGGTCAATGGGCTTGGCCGCCGGAACGCACTCGGCCGAAGAAATGTTGATCACGCGGGCGCCGAGGTTTGCGGCATGCACGATGGACCGTGCCAGGGTATTGACGTACTGGGTAGCGGCGTTTGTGGACGGATCGCCTCCCGCGGTGAGTCGTGGGGAGAACTTGGAGGACTCCTGGCGGATCGAGATCAGTTTGGCGGCGGGCGCGATACCGGAGAATCCATCGGGCCCGGGCTGGGCACCGATGATTCCGGCCACCATGGTTCCGTGCCCGTCGCAGTCGGTGAGCCCATCCGTTGACTGGACATAATCGCCCCCGGGTTCGACGTGCAGTCGCGCACTGGGTTTGACGCCGGTGTCGATGATCGCGACGCTCTGCCCCTCACCGCGAGAAAAGCGCCACGCCTCCTCGAACTCTGGCGACGGCTTGCCGCTGGTGCCCGTGCCGGGCAGTAACACCGTGGTGCTGCACGCGGACGATTGCATGCCCGCGGTTGCGCTGGGGGACGAATCCTTGGGCAACGCGGCGGGATCTGCTTCCGGCTGAATCACTGCGCCGGCAACAGGGGCTGCCACGGGGGACAGCGCCAGTAGCGTTGCGGCGACGACACCGCCCAATGCTCTTCGCGCGCGCGGCGCATCGCGGATAAAATGTGTCATCGGTTGAGGATCCAGCTGAACAGTCCGGTGAGGTACGCGATGACCGGCAGCAGCGAGGCGTCGATACCCGAGGCGAGGAATCCGAGGAGCCGACGGCTGGGCAGTGAGTAGCTCTCCGCCTCACCGATTTTCGGGTTGAACACGACTACCGCCACCGCGGCGACCAGCAAGGCCAGCACGCCAAGCGCCACCAGGGCGCCGGTGTAGCGGTCTTCGACGGCGAAGATCACCAGCAGTGCGGTCGATACCAGGAAGGGAACCGCCAGCAGCCACGCCTTGCATACCGCCGAATCCCAGACTCGTGCACGCAGTGCCGCGCCAGCGCTTACCGCGGCTACCAGGTACCACGCCCACGGACTTGCCGGTGCGGCGCCACCCACCACGGCCAGCGATCCCAGGATGGCCAGAATCGAAGCGCCCGCAATGAATCCGCTCTGGTGGGAGTCACTCAACTGAACGCGACGCGGCAGATCCTTCAGAACCGACATCGCTGGAGCAGAGGGGGTCGCATCACCCGGAGCGGGGATGGTCGGCAGCGGGAAGCGCGCGGCGAAGGCTGACAGTTGGGCAGCACGCACGGTAACCAGCAGCGCCACGATGATCAGACCGCAGCCCACCACGAGCAGCGAGGGGTGCCACAGAACGTGGGCGCCCGCCGCACCGGCGATGCCCAGCGACAGCACCGTGGTCGCGGTGAAGAAGGCAATCAGCTGACGCGCCACAATCAGGTAGATCAGTGACCACGCGGCCACCCCGGCGGCACCGAGGAGAACACGCGGCGCCAGCCCACTACCGGGAACGGCGAGAGCAAGGGCGCCGGCGATCGGCACCAGCGCGGCAACCGCCAGCTCAGCTCCCAGGCGGGCAGAACGCACGTGTGCCACCAATGCTCCGATCGCGGCCGCCACCGCGACAACGGCCAAACCGGCGAGGCTCAACGACGACCCGGTGCGGATGCTGTGCACAATGGCCAGAATCGTTGCCGCTGCGATCAAGCCGAGGACCCCAAAGCGGCCGACCCGGGCAATGTGCTCTGCGCCCCACGGGCGCTTGCGTGATTCGGAGAAAATGACTGCTGCGTCCGCGATGTCTTCGACGATGCCGGGCGCCGCAGGTCCGGCAGGAGTCGGGCGCAGGGTCAGCAAGTCGCCGTCTACGACGCCCACGGTGTCCAGGGTCGCGTCGGCACTGAACGGCGCGCCATTCACCGGCGCCAGGCTGAGCCGTTGTGGGGTTGTTGCCTCGGTGGCGTCGGGGGCGACCATCCGGTGTACCGCGGGAATGATGTCGCGCATCGGCAGCTGAGTCGGCAAGGCGACTTCGGTCAGTTTTTCTTCACCGAGCACGGCTACCCGGACGATGGGCATCACGGCGTTGTCAGACATGGTGTTTCGTTTGACTCTCTCGATAGGGGGTGGGGCTCAAAAGGGAACTAATTACAGGGACAGCATCAATCGAAGTCTCGGGTCACGCGGGCATCTGGGAACCAGTGACCGTTCGGGAGCGTGGCCATCAACTGCTCGACGGCGACTGCGATCGCGAACGGCGCCCCGGGGGCGAAGGTGGACAGCCAGGTGCCATCACCCGCGCGGTGTGGGCTGACGAGGATTCGTCCGGCGCTGGTGTCGACCACACTGATGCCAACCTCTGAGGTCTGCTGGGTTGTGCTGTCACGTTGTCCGGCAACCACTTCAACGTAATTTCGGTTTCCGACGAACGCCGATTCCACCACATTCTGAGCGGCGGGGGGGACACCCAGGTATCCCATGACATCGGCCAGCGAGGCACCCGAACGCAGCTGCTCGTCGGCCTTGGCGCCCACATTGGTGGGCAGGGTGAACTCGGGGAAGCGCGCGGGCGCACGCCAACGCAGTCCCGCCACCACGCTGGGAACCAGCGCCGACGAATCGTCGGCATCCACGACGGTGAAGGTGATCAGGTGCGCGTTGCGCAGGGATACCACGGTTTGCGCGCGGCCCTGCGATTGCTTCCTCGCGATGATTCCTCGCATCACATCCGGATTTTCCGAACCTGCTGCGACATAACGTAGTTCGAGCCAACGGTCGGGGCGGCACACGGTGCGGATCCATCCTGCCACCGCAGGATCGACGGTGCCGTCCGGTTCGAGGATGCCGGCCCGGGTCAGTTCCTGGACGCGTTGAGCATTGAATCCGGCGCGCTGTGCTTCGTCTCGGAAGGGAACGGTGACCGCCAGCACCCAGGGAAAGGTGCCGGCGCTCAACGTGTCTGCGAGGAACCAGGCCTGATCGACCGTCAGCTCGACGGCATCCGGCGACCGGTTGGCCTGGTCCATCGCACGATCAGGTGCATGAGCACCAAGGGCGTTTATGCGCCCCACTTGGCTCCTTCGGCCATGTCGCGGGCGTTCATCGACAAGGTGTTGGTTTCGTGGGTGGAGCCCATGGCGCGGTAGGCGCGGATGAGTTCTTCCATGGCGGTGTTCCACTGGGCCTGCCAGGCGGCCTGGCTCATCGAGGTATCACCGTGCCAGGCCGCCTGCAGGGAGGCCTGCTGGGCGGCCAGGTCAGCACCCAGTGCGGTCAGCACCCCCGAGTAGGTGTTCATCTCACCGGCGTGGGCCAGCATCGCGGGGTAGTTGAAAGTAATCTGCGACATTTCTCTGTCCTGTCTGTTGGGGTTAGACGCCGACGTAACGGCTGGCGGCGGCGGCGTCCTCGGCCACATAGGTGGCCGCGGCATCACCGAGGTTGACCTGCGCGATATCCAGCAGCGCGTTGACCTTGGCCGCTACCTCCACAAACCGGGCATGAGCGGCCTGGAACGCCACCGAGGACTCACCCACATGAAACGCCTGCGCCGACAACGCCGCCGACTCCGCCTGCGAAATCGTCGAACGCATCAACGCCGTCTTGGCTGCGAAGGTGCCCTCGGCGGCCACCAGAGCGGGAATGTGTGCGTCAAGCAAACTCATAAGATGCTCTCCTTATTCTCTGTTACTTCGTCGTGTATTGCGTCGTACTTCTGTGGCGGATCAGGTGCTCGCCCCCCTTTCCCCGGGCGGCCAGTCCTCATCCGGTGCTGGCACGGAAGGGGCTCTATCGGGGTCTGGCTCGGGGTCGGTGCCCCAGCTGGTAGGAAGCATCGGCACGGTGCGAGTTCCGTCCATCTCCGAGGCGGCCTCGCGTTCGATCAAACCGGCCGCGCTTGTCGTCGATGTGGTCCGGGGGAGCGTGCCGGCGAAGCCAAGCTGTCCAGCCCCGCGGCCCGAGGCCCCGACTCCGGCGGTGTGCCGGGTCGCCGGCTCCGAAAAGTCCGGGTCCACCGGCGAGTTCATGTCCATGAACTGCGGTGCAGGATCTTTGATCCGGGCGCCGCGCTTGCGGCGCGCGCGTGAGCGTGCCGAGGCGGCAGCCGCGGCGGCGGCAGAGATTCCGGCCGCCGGCGCCTTGGCGCCGCTGCCCTCATTGAGCGTCGGCCCAAACCTTGCCGCCGGTGGATCCTCCTGCACCGCGTACACCATGTAAGCCGGTGTGGCGGCCGCCGCGGCCGGCGAAGCGGGTGCGTTGGCCGGTGTCGCCGGTGCGTTGGCAGGTGTGGCCGGTGCGCCACCGCCACCGGGCATTCCGCCCATCGCAAATGGCTGCTGCTGAGGTGAACTACGTTCCACTCGCGCCTGTTGCGGCGCGGGTTCGTCGGCGGGTGCATCGGCCTCGACTGGAACCGGATTAACCAACTGGGCCAAGCCCACCAAGAGTAGCGGCAGCCACAGTGGGGCCGACAACATGACGCCCCAGAAGGTGAACCCGAAGGGAATGAAGAACGCCTCGTATGCGATGAAGAACAGCAACGGGCCCCAGGCCACCAGCGCCTCAAGCGGATTACGCATGAAGTCCTGCAAGATCTTCTGCAGGGTGCCCAGTGGGTCGCTGAAGAATTCCTGGATCTGCCGCATGAGCTTGTCGAAGAAGCTCTCGCTGTCGTCTAGCGCCATACCGGATTCGGCGGCCTGTGCCTGGGCGGCCATGCCCGACATATCGGCCGACATGCGGGACATTTCGCCGCCGGGTGCCATGATCGTCGGGGCGGGCGGCGTGGGCGCCACCGATGTGACGGCGGCAGTCGAGACACCTTGGTAGACGCCCATGGTGGTGGCGGCCTGAATCCACATCCGGATGTAGTCGGCCTCGTTCAGCGCGATGGGAATGGTGTTGATACCAAAGAAGTTGGTGGCCAGCAGCACTCCGTGGATCATGTGGTTGGCGGCCAGCTCGGCCAGGGTGGGCATGGCCGCCAGGGCGGTGGTGTAGGCAGCGGCGCTGGTTTCGTGCAGCACGGCGTTGGTGGCGCTCATCGCACTCTGCTGGGTCAGCCAGGCCAGGTAAGGGGCGTGACTGGCAACGTATTGTGCCGCGCTGGGTCCCTGCCAGGACCCGGAGCCGGTGGCGGCAAGCAGTTGTGTCAGCTCCGTTGCGGCAGTGGTGTATTGCACCGAGAGCGCCTGCCATTGCGCGGCAGCGGCCAGCAGTGCGCCCGGCCCGGGTCCGGCGCTCAGCAGCGCCGAGTGGACCTCGGGGGGAGAAGCCATCCAAATCGGAGCCGACACCGGTGTTAACCCCGCGCGATCATGTACGCCGCGGCGGCCTGCATGTCCCCGGTGGTGTAGCTGGCCGCGGACTCCGACACACCGAGTCCGGCCCGGCCCAGCTCCTCGACGGCCTGGGCAGCCACACCGCTGTGCTCGATGCCGCGGGCGCTAAAGCCCGCCGCGGTTTCCAGCGACACCGGATCGGCCGCCGGGGGCACGACCGCACCGATCACCGGTGCGGCCGCGGCGTGGGCGGCGGCCAGACGCGCGGTGAGCGCCTCCACTGCCGCACTGGTGGCGGTCAGACCTTCCGGAACGACGTTGAGATTCATCGTGGGTACTCCCTTCCCTGAGCAGCATGCTCACTGACGAGTGGATTAACGGTCTGTACATACGTTGGAACATCGTTGTCGGACAACAAGATTCCGCGTCCTGCGGGCAGCCGCTCGAAGCGATGTCCGCGGATGCGCCCCCCGTCCTGCGGGCTGCCGCTGAGCATCAGGGTGTTGGCCTGCAACTCATGGAAGCGGCGCAGCATGGGGTTGGTCATCAGGATGTGGCCCGAACCGGTGGCCCGTGCGGTGATGATCACCCGTAGGCCAAGCTCGCGGGCCTCGGCGAGCAGCCCGGTGATCGGATTCCAGGGGCGCTGCCCGATGTAGGGACCGCTCACGGCAGGCGCATCGGGGATCTGGTCCACGTCATCGATGATCAGGTAGTGCCGCTGTGCGGTGACTCCGCGCGACACCCAACTGTGCAGTTCCTCTGGAGACAGCCCAGCCGGTGGTCGCCGCTTCTCCAGTAGGGCACCCAGGCCCAGCATCGCCGGGGTGATCCGATCGATGTTGGGGGTGTACTCGTTCTCCGGGAACAGCGGTTCGTCGACCAGATGCAGACGCCGGTCCAGGACGGTGAACGCCACCTGATCGGGTGTTGAGTGCTCGCGGACTGTTCGGATGATGTGACGCAACAGTGTTGTCTTGCCGGATCCGGTGTCGCCCAGCACCATCAAGAGCGGGTTGTGGGAGAAGTCGAGCGCCACCGGTGCCAGATCCTGTTCCCGCTGGCCGATGACAACTTGTTCGCGCCCCGGGTACAGCGGACCGATGGCGCCGGGTGCCAGGTCTGCCGGCAGCAGCCGGACGGCAGGTGCCTTGGCGCCGGGGTAGTTGGCGTTGACCGAATCCACCGTCTTGGCGTCGGAGGCGGCGAACAGGAAGTGCTCGGCTTGCATGGTCAGGCCGCGGCCCGGCTGATCGTGCGGAACGCTCTCGGCAGGCCGACGCAGCGCGCCCGGTACCCGCACATTGCTGTCCGCCGAGTCGTGCAGCTTGAGTTCGAGACGCAGCCCCAGCGAGTCGCGCATCGCCAGCGGCACTTCGATCCAGTTCGGTGTCGTGATCACGACATGGATGCCGTACGACAATCCGGCGTTAGCCAGCTCGGTGAGCCTGGCGAGCAACGGGTTTCGAGTATTGAACTGATCGGTGTTGTCACGGCTGAACGCGTACAGGTTGTCCACGATCAGGAAGGTCTCGCCGTAGCCGTCGTCCAGCGTGCGGTCGCTGTCACGCAAGGCACGTAGCTGGCTGACCGAGGCGATCCCGCGATCTCTGAACAATCGCTGCCGGTATGCCAGCAGCTGTTCCAGCTCGCCGAAGGTACGCCGGATGCGCTCGGGCTCGAGTGCGCTGGCGACGCTGCCGACGTGCGCCAGGCCGTCGAGTGCATGCAGCTGTCCGCCGCCGTAGTCGATGCAGTAGAACGTGACGTCGCGGGGGGAGTGCAGCGCGGCGGCCGAGAGCATGAATGTCTGCAGTGCCGTCGACTTACCGGACTTCGGACCACCGTGAATGATCACGTTCCCGGCCGCCGATGTCGCGTCGAAGATCAGTGGATCGCGACGCATCTGGAACGGCTTGTCGATTTCGCCGAGAGGCCAGCGTAGCTGTCGGGCCGGAAGTCCGGTCTCGTCGAGCACACTCGCCAGCGGTATCGCGGTGTCCAGTGGTGGTAGCCACAACTGCGGTGCGCGCGGCCCCACCTTGGCGAGCTGATCGCCAACGGTCGAGATCAGCTTGCGGGCCGGCTGGGCGGGCCGATCCGACCCGCCCTTGACGATCACCGTCGTGGGATCAGCGGCCACCGGCAGCGCGGTGAACTGCTTGGGCTGTGGGGTCGCCCGGATTTCCACGGTTGTGGTGGTTGACGGCGGTTCGTAAATACCGTCGACGTACGTGCTGCGGAACTTGATGGGAACCGCACCCGGAGCGGGCACCAGGAACCCAACACCCTTGTGGTCCTTGCCCGATTCGATGTGATAGGCGTCCTCGGTGCCGATGATTTGGCGAGAGGCGCTGGGGCTGGCGACCTTCAAGCCGATGCGATATGAGGTGTTCTTGTCGATGTCCTTGATCTTGCCGACGTCCAGGGTCTGCGACGCGAACAGGATGTGGATACGGAAGGAGCGGCCCTTGCGCGCGACGTAGTCGAACAGTTCGGCGTACTCCGGGTGGTCCTGGAGCATCAGGGTGAATTCGTCGGCAACGACGAAGAGCGTGGGAATCGGCGGCAGATCGTGTCCTGCGGCGATGGCCTCCTCATACTCACGGACCGAGTTGAAGGCACTGCCCTGCACATCGCGACCGGCCTGCTTGAGCAGGTTCTCGCGACGCGCCACCTCCCCCCGCAGCGTGTCGGCGAAACGATCTGCCAGAGAACGTTTTTCTGCCATGTTGGAGATCACGGCGACAACCTGCGGGAAGTCGCGGAAGATGTCGGCGCCCGCCTCACCCTTGAAATCGGCGTAGATGACGATCAGGCGGTCCGCCGAATGGGTCGCCAAGAGCGACAACAGAATCGACATGAGGGTCTGGGACTTACCGGAGCCCGTCATACCGATCATCAGACCGTGCGGCCCCATGCCGCCTTCGGCCTCATCCTTCAGGTCGAACATGAGCGGCTCGCCCGAGGATGTCACTCCGATCGGCACGCGTAGTTCCTCGTCGCGGGAGCGCGGCGACCACAGCGCGGGCACGTCCAGCTGGGAAGCATCCTCGATGCCCAGCAGCGACGTGAAGGTCGCGCCTCCGGTGGCAGCGGATCGCAGCCCGGGATGTGTCGGATTTGAGTCCCAGCGCGAGAGCCGACGGGCCACATGCGAAGCGGTTCCGATCGTCAGCTGATCGGCCTCGTCGATGTAAGGCTGCCAATCGTTGCCGTTCCACCGGGCGATACGTGCGCTTACACCGTTGCGGTTGACCTGCAAAACAGGGCGTTCGGGGTTTAGGTAGTCGGGCAGTTTGGTGGTGCCGTCGGCGCCATCGAGCCGCTGGATGACGGTGACTCCGTCCAATCCTGTCGCGGGAATCGGCGAATTGACGCCATTCAGGTCGTATGCCGGATCATCCAGGATGATCAGCAGGTGCTTGTGAGCGCCGGAGTCGGCGCCGAAGAGCTCGCGCTCGGTCAGCACCGGAGTGAGCGCCTCAAAGAGCTCGGCACCGGTGCGGCGCAGATAGCGTGCCGGACCAACGCCGTCGACCTCACCGCTGATATCCACGTGCGGAAGCCATTTGAGCCAAGACCATTCGGCGTCTTCCACACCGGGGCCCGCCATGGCCACCGTCAGTAGTGTCGGATCGTGGAAGGTAACGGCCTGCGCCACCCATGAGCGGATTGCGGCGCGAGCGATATCGTCGTCGCCGAACACCGTGATGCGCGAAACCTTGTTCAGATCAATACCGAGTGGGGCACTACGCACCGTACGCTGGGTATCCAGCAGACCACGCAAAGCGCTGTGGCTCACCGGCTCCAGATCGATCTCGTCGGCGATGTCCTTGACCCGCACCGGGCTGGCCAACGGCACGTCGTGACGTCCGGCGCGGACCACCAGGTAATCGTCATCGCCGGGATCGCGCTCCCATTGGCGGCGGCTGCCGGGGACGGTGGTCAGCTCCTCCGGATCCGGGTGCGACCATTCCAGCGCCTTGCGCTGCGCAGCCGCGTGGGTGCGCAGGTTCTCGCGCACCACCGACAGGTACCTCAGGTAGTCGGCGCGCTCGGCATCCACCTCCTCGGTCCGAACCTTGTCACCGCCGCCGCGGTACAGCGCCGTCGCGGCCAGCAGCAGCACGAAGGGGAAGAACAGGGTCTGGGGGGAGATGAGCCGGATGCCCGAGGCCACCAGCGCCACCACCATGCCGACGATCAGAATCACGATCACGACTGGCATGGCCCGCCGCAGGAAGGAGGGCGGCACCACCCGAGGCAGCTGCGGAGGCGCCTCGACGGTCACCGTGGCATCGGGTACTGCCGGGGGCGCTACGCGTCGATGGGGTTCGAAGATGAGACGGCTCAACGGGACTCCTGCGCATTCTGGGCAAGTTGGGTGTCGGTCTGGACGGGCACGGCCTGCCGATCGGTCGGGGTGAGGCTGTCGCGCGCCAGTAGGGCATCGGCGCGTGACAGCGACGGCCCGGAGGCGAACAGATCCAGAATTGACGAGGGAATGGTGAGTGCCGGCTTGTGCAAGCCGAGAGCCTCAAGGGTCTTGTCGCCCTCGGCTTCGGTGTCGATGCCATAGCGGACTCCGGTGTCGGATATCCACTGATATCCACCGCGGCCACCCGGCTGCACCAGGTACCCGGTGCCGGGGGCGATGGCTACCCGCGTGGGTGTGGCGGCGGGGGAGATCAGCTGCACGGTGTGGACCGAATCTGAAAGGGGCAGAACGGAACCCGCAAGCAGTGACCACGAATCGGCGGTGGCGTCGGCAGTTCTGGTGAACCGTGTGCACAGCACCGGATCCTCGTCGGCGGCCAGCGGCTTAACGGCGACGTTCGGGAACACGCGAGTATCGATCGCCGACGATGTCGGCAGGTGCGCGATCTGATCGGCGGTCAGCCGTGGCGGCTGCTCCAGCCCGTAGGAGTTGGCGTTGCGCAGAGCCGAGGCGATGACCGGTGAAATCTGTTGCACGCCGTCGGTAAGCACCGCGTAGTGCACCGGAGTGTTATCGGTCGAGTAGCTCACCAGCACCGAGCCGATGGGTGCCGCAACCGGTAGCGGGTAGGAGGTGGGCGCCCCGGCCCCCGCGATAGCGGGGATCACGAGTGCCGGAGCCTCGGGTATGGCGTTGAGCAGACGAGTGGTGACAGGACGCACCGCGGGCGGCGCCGTGAAGCCGAGGGCGCTCGTGACGGCGACATCTCCGAGATTGAGGGCACTGCGCTTACCGTCCCACAGCAGCCAGGTGCCGGCCTCGGAGGACACCACGGCGGCGCGGTCGCGCGGTAAGTCGGCGGCCTTGTCGCCGTCGGTATCCAGCGGGCCGGCGATGACCGTGACGCTGCGGTTATCGGTGCTGGTTTGGCCGGCCTCGCACACCGCCCAGGCGGCGTCGGTGGCCTTGGCCTGCACCATGCGTTCCGGGGCGCCCGGAATGCCGATCAGGTTGCCGCGTGGGAACTTGTCGAGTTGAGTGCTCTTGACCATGGTCGGGTCGGCCGCCTTACCGGCAATCAGGCGAGCCGAGGTGAGGTTGAGCACCGGGTGCAGGTTGTCACCAACACGCACATAGAGCGCGGCCGTGGAACGGTCGGCCAGAATCGGGTCGGTTCCGGCGATACCGGACGGCCGCAGCAGGCTGAACACGAAGCATCCGACCAGGCCGGTGACGACGACGACCGCCCCCATGCCGAAGGCGCGCGATTGGGTGCGCAGCGGATCCACGAGCATCCGGGCATCGTGCAGCGCTACACCGGATGCGATGCGCCGCATGACAAATCGCCACCCGGTGACCTGATGGCCGGTAACGAATCCGCGGCGGTACTTCAGCGGTTCGGGGTTCTCGCTGGCCGGAGTGCGTGACGCGAAGGCCCGGCGCTCGGAGTTCGCGTTGTTGTCTCGATTGTCGCTCATTTCTTGACCGACGCCCCCGAGGCCGAAAGTCCAAGGCCGGCGACGATGGCCTCGACAGAGGCCCGCACATCTTCGACGGTGACCGTCATAAGGTCGTCATCGCTGAACTCTTCTGCGCCTGAATTATCAAGGCGGTGTTCACGTTCCTCCTCGGAGCGTTCAACAACGTTACGAACGAAACGGCCGTTACCGGCCACATCGATGCTGCGGCGTGCGATACCGCGGGTATCCGGAGCCTCCGCGGCGCACATCGCGGAGAAGGCGGTGAGCAGCTCGGCCTCCGCGCCCTCGTCGAACTTGCTGTCCCGAACAGACGCCATCGCCGCGGCGATCTCGACGAGTTCGGACGGTGCGTATGAAGGGAAGTTGATTGATCTCGTGAAACGAGAGCGCAGACCTTCGTTGGTATCCAGGAACTGATCCAGCTCTGCGCGGTACCCGGCGACGATCACGACCAAACGGTCGCGATCGTTTTCCATCCGGGCCAGCAGGGTGTCGATGGCCACCAAACCGAAGTCGTTCTTGGCGCCGGTCGATACCAGGGCGTACGCCTCATCGAGGAACAGGACGCCATCCAGAGCACTGTCGATGACGGCGTTGGTCTTGGCCTCGGTCTCACCGATGTGCTGCCCGATGAGATCGGCACGGTGTACTTCGCGGACATTCTCGCGCTTGAGAAGGCCCAGGCCACAATAGATCTTGGCGACCACGCGGGCGATGGTGGTCTTACCGGTGCCGGGAGGACCCGCGAACACCAAGTGATGCGTGCGGTGACCGACGGCGAGCCCGCGGTCCTGACGGCGCAACGCCATTGCCACCGAACTCTTGAGTCGGGCGACCTGGTCCTTG
Organism: Mycobacteroides abscessus ATCC 19977; assembly: GCF_000069185.1. NCBI lineage: Bacteria > Bacillati > Actinomycetota > Actinomycetes > Mycobacteriales > Mycobacteriaceae > Mycobacteroides > Mycobacteroides abscessus. The sequence goes on from NC_010397.1 coordinate 2,260,288, forward strand.
ACCTGTTCCAGACCGATGAACTCGCTGAGCTGCTGCTCGGCCTCGGCCAGCAGGATCGCCTTGCGCTCATGGGCCTCGGGATCGATGAAGTCCTCTTCGCTGGGTTCGGTTTCGGGGTCCCAGGGGTCGGTGCGAGCGGCGATGCGGGCGGAGGTCGTGGTGTGCAGTCCTACGCTCGGATCGGTGAGCGCATGCTCGATCTCGGCGTTCTCCGGATTGGCGGCATACAGATCCTGAAGCACCTCGGTAGCGGTCTCCTCGTCACCGTGGTGGCGCAGATTCAGAGCCTTGGCGAGAGCACCATCGGTCGCCGCCACTTCGATTGGGCCACTGGGGTCTTCGAGGTAGGACAGTGCAGGATTGACCATGCCGAGCTTGGCGAGCGCGATGCCCAGGGTGATCCGCACGGCATGGGATGTCGTGGGGTCCAGCGACTCATCGGTGACCACGGGAGTCAGCAGCGAGACCACATCGGCCCACCGCTGGGCCCGGTTCTGCATGGCGACGGCGACCCACCGGGCGTTGAACCACCCCGGGCGCCGCGCGGTCACGGCGGCGATCAGCTCGTTGGCCTTGTCGTACTCACCCTTGTCCACGAGTGCCGCCGCGTAGGCCAGGTGATAGTCGTCGGGGCCGCCGGCGCGAAACTCGAGGTACAGCCCGGTGTCGTAGGTGAAGGTGAGGTCGCCGGGATGCAGGTTGACCGCATGCTGGAGGTGACCCGCGGTGGCGGTGGTCTCTGAGATGGCTTCCAGGACGTCGACGGTGGCACCGCCGGCGGCCGCGAGGCCGACCCACACATCACACTGGTCTTGAGCGGTACGGCACAGCGACGTGAAGCCATAGCGCGCTGCCGGCAAATCGGCGGGACGCCGCCTGTCGTTGACGGAGAGGCCTAGCGCCCGACAGCACGTCGCGAATCGGCTCTCCAATTCGGGGTCGATGCGCGTCGCCGAGGCCACATCCTGGGCCGCCCAACCGCGCTGACCAACTCGTTCACGAATATCCACTTACAGCCCTTCACCCGATCGACACGCTCGCTGATTGGAGTAGTCGGCTCGCGAACGTGATTGGTTCCTGACGTAGCTCGCTTGAGCTGTCAGCAAATTTTTGACAGATCGCCTGCTGCTGCCGGCGTATGCTCCGTGATGTTGGAGATGGTTAAGCCGGTACTCCAGATCGAGGGCCGAGCATCGCGGTGTGACTGCCGCCACACCCGGGCGTTCGAGTTGACCAACTCGCTCGCGAGTACTCATCTACCGCCTTTATTCATGGCACCGTTGCTTGTTCGGCAAGAGATTAGCATTCCCTTACCTAAGTGTCGATAGCTAACCCTAGCCTTATTCTGAGGGGCATAGTTAGGCTAGCCTAAACTAATCGCTACGGTGACGAATCGAGGGTGTGTAATGCCGAACACAGTGACGCAACCGACACGTGGATGGCAGGGAGCCGTCCTCAAATTGTTCCGAGTCGGCGACTACCAGCTAACAGTTACGGGGCGTAGCGAACTGACGGATCACTATGTGCGAATCAGCTTCGCGGCGGGTGGGTTGCTGCGCCGCCGTGAAGCTCACCCCACTATGTGGATCCGGTTGTGGTTCTCGGACGGGGAGAAGCTGCATCAACGTGCATACACACTGGTCAACCCCGATTCGGTGGCTGATACCACCGATATCGAATTCGCATTGCACGACGGGCTGGCCGCGGATTGGGCGCGGACGGCGCGCAGCGGCGACACCATCGAGGGGACCGTCCTGGGCAGTAGCTTCGCGCTCCCGGAACCGTCTCCTCGCGGCTACGTGATCGTTGGCGACACCGCATCGCTACCCGCGATCAACTCGCTGCTCGCGGCGATCGGGAACCGCCCGGCCACGATATTTCTGGAAGCCGCCCATGAGAGCGACAAGACGCTACCCGTCGCCCGCGAAGTGGTCTGGGTAGATCGCGACGGCGGTCTACCGCTCGTCGACGTTGTGCGTGCCGCGGCCTTCGACGCCTCGGGATACTTCGCGTGGGTCGCTTGTGACACCCGGACCACCCGGCACGTCGCTCGTGTCCTCAAGGACGACTACGGCATCCCGCGCCGTTCGATGAAGGTCCAGGCCTACTGGATGGCATAGGGCCGGCGGCGCACCCGATCCGTTCTACGAGGCAAGCCGCAGATGCGGCATCTGCCGGCCGGCAGTGTCCACGATCGTGGTGACGGTGCCGAACCGATCGGTGGCGCGCCGGCACACCTCGCGGAGCTGCCGGGGGTCGGTGGCATCGGCTGCGATGGCCATCACCCGATCGGCGTCGTAGCCATGAAGCATCTTGGTGAGGTCGGAGGCGTGCCGCGCGCAGATGACGACCCGGTGCCCGTTGCGCACCAGTATCTGGACGACCTGGCGGCCGTTGGGAGCGTCGGCGTTGAGGACGACGACCACATCCTGGTCCGGGTTCGCGTGGATCTGCATGCCTCCATTGAGCCAGCGATTCCTGGAACCAGGATGTGAGCGTCATGTGGATTGGTTGGATGACCTCAGCGGTTGGTTGAATTCACGTCGAGTCCGCGATTGGTCATGCCCTCGTGCGCCGCCGGTAGGACTGAGCCGTCTTCCGAAGCCCCTCCGGGGACTGGTCACCCCAAGATCGCAGCATCGCGCGGTTGGCCAGCACCACCTCATGTGTGGCGGCGATCCGCTGGGACTCGTACGCGGACAGCCCGCCCGCGGGATCGCCGGGGTGTCCGGCCAGCGCCACCGCCAGGGCGCGGGCGTCGACAACGGATTGCGATCCGCCGTTGGCGCCCAAGGGGTACATGGGATGTGCGGCGTCACCCAATAGGGTGACTCGATCGCGGCCCCAGTGCGGCAAGGGGTCGCGATCGACCATGGGGTACTCCACGACGTATTCGGCACCGCGAATCATCTTGTCGAGGTCCAGCCAGCCGAAATCCCAGCCCGGGAAGTGATCGAGTACCTCATCGGCGGTGGCGGGGTCATTCCATCGTGCTCCGGCGGGCAACTCCCCGGCGGGATTGGTGCGCGCGAGGGCTACCCAGTTCACGGTGCGATCGCTGATCGGGTAGGCGATGAGTTCGTGATCGGTGTCGTCATGCGCGACGACCATGGTCTTCCCGGTGAGGAACGGGCCGACATCCGAGGCGCCGCGCCACATCCGCACCCCCGACCAGTGCAGCCGATCTGCCGGATGTAATTGCGCGCGGATCGCCGAGTTCACGCCATCGGCGCCCACCAGGACGGCCGCTTCGATGTCCCCGGTAGCCGTGCGCACCCGCACACCGGCCTCGTCGCTCTCGAAGCCGAGAACCCGGCTAGCTGTTCGAACTGCCTGTGGGCCAATGCGTTTCCGCACCGCATCGAGCAGCATGAGTTGCAATCGTCCGCGATGCACCGAGATCTGCGGGTGCGGGTAGTCGCCTGCCAGGCCCCGCGGTTCGGTGAACAGCACGGTGCCGTGCTTGTCGCAGAACCGGATCTCGGTGGTGGCGATTCCCATGCGGGTCAACCGTTCACCCAACCCAAGCTCGGTCAGTACACCCACGGCGTGCGGCAGCATGTTGATGCCGACGCCGAGCGGTTTGACTTCACGCGCGCTCTCCAGCACCACCACCTCAAAACCCGCGGCGTGCAAGGTCAGGGCCGACGCAAGGCCGCCGATGCCGGCCCCGGCAACCACGATCGATGTCTTGTCTGTGCTCATATGTTCCAGCATCGGAGGAGGCGGTTCAGAAGTCCAAGATCTATTGGTTAGTAGACCTATAACCTGTACTTATGGAGATTCACCAGCTGCGCTATCTGCTGGCGGTGGCCGACACATCGAGCTTCACGAAGGCGGCCGCCGCATTGCATGTCGCCCAACCCGGCGTGAGCGCCCAAATCCGGCTTCTGGAACGCGAACTGGGGCAGGACTTGTTCGATCGATCGGGGCGCCAAGTCCGGCTTACCGATGCCGGCAAGGCGGTGATTCCCTACGCGCGAGCCGCGCTCGCCGCTGTGGACGGTGTGCGTGAGGCGGCTGACGAGATCGGCGGACTCATCCGGGGGCATATCGCATTCGGAACCGTGACATCACACGGCGCAGATCTCTCCTCATTGCTTTCGGCGTTTCATCGTGACCATCCCGCCATCTCGATCACCCTCACCGAAGCCGGGTGCGAGGAGCTTGTTGCCGGGCTGCGCGAGGGCCGGCTGGACGGAGCGATCGTGGCCCTGGGGGCACAACGGCTCGCGGGGCTGGGTCTACAAGTCATTGACGACCAACCCTTGGTGGCGGCGGTCGCGGCCGATGATCTGTTGGCGACACGGCGCACGATCACGCTGCAAAGATTGTGCGAGCACACCCTGATCTGCCTGCCCACCGGTAGTGGCGTTCGGTCCATCCTGGAGTCCGAATGCCGGTCGCTCGGGCTCAGCCCGAATGTGGCCTTTGAAGCGAGTTCGCCGCGAGCCTTGGTAAGTCTCGTAGAACAGGGCCTCGGCATCGCGGTGGTGCCTGCTCCATACGTGCGAAACCGGGCCGGGGTGCTGGCATTGGACATCCGGCCCGCGCTGCGCGGGCGGCTGGCATTGGCATGGCGCCTTGACGGTCCGGTCGGTCCGGCGGCGCGCGCCTTTCTGGAGCGCGCTCGCGCCGTTCTCTGACCGCGGTTCCGATCACCCTGAATGCAACCCGGCGCCGGACGCCATGGTGGCGCAATGGCCCACTCGGGGTGGTGCGCAGCAGGTCGCAGGTGGTGTGCACCGGCGCATTGGAACGGACCTGACAGATGTTCATTTCACCCAGCAGGTAGCCGCTGAGCAGGCCTTTAGCGTGTGGGCGAGGTTGATTCACGTCAGGAGGAGTCGTGGCCGCTGCCGAGCCCACACCGTTGCGCCGCCCGCGTGCCGATCAGGCGCGGCTGGTCGCCGACGTGTTGCGTCATCAGATTCACGCCGGTGGCTACGCCGAGGGTGGTCTGCCGAGCGAGCACGCGTTGGCGGCCGAGTTCTTCGTCTCACGTAACACCGTGCGAGAGGCGCTGACCACGCTCAAGGACGAGGGCCTCATTGAGCGGGGGCCCCGCACCGGAACCCATGTCGCGTTGCGCAAGTACGAACACGGGCTGGATGCCCTGCTTGGGCTCAAGGAGACCTTCAAGGGCTATGGCGAGGTGCGTAACGAGGTGAGAGTCATCCAGGAGGTAAACGCCCCGCCCGCTGTCGCCCATAGGTTGCGGCTGGATCCGGGCGCGCGCGTCATCTTCATCGAGCGCTTGCGCTATCTGGGTGATCTCCCGCTGAGCCTGGACAAGACCTATCTCACCCCGGACGTGGGAGAGGCGGTCATCGAGCATCAGCTGGAGACCAACGACGTGTTCGCGTTGATCGAACGCGTCACCGGGCGCCGACTGGGCTCGGCCAACCTCGCGCTGGAAGCCGTTGCCGCGGACTCGCACTCGGCCGCGACGCTGCAGGTGCCCGATAGTGCTCCGCTGCTGCTCCTCGAGCGATTGACCCATCTCGACGACGGAACCCCCGTCGACCTCGAGTACATCAGAATGCGTGGGGATCGAATCACCTTGCGCAGCAATCTACTAAGGGATATTTGAGGATTCTCATGACGCTGGTCAACAACCGCATCGACGTCCCGGTAACCATCGACGAATCGCTGTGTATCGACGGCTGCACACTCTGCGTCGACATCTGCCCGCTCGATTCATTGGCCATCAATCCAGAAAACGGTAAGGCCTTCATGCACGTCGACGAATGCTGGTATTGCGGCCCCTGCGCGGCCCGATGCCCAACCGGCGCTGTCACCGTCAACATGCCCTATCTACTTCGATAAGTCAGGACCTCCATGAAGAGAACAGCCCTTCTCGCTTCCATGCTCATCGCCCTCGCGACCGGCTGCTCGCTGGACTCCGGCTCCGGTTCGTCCCAGGAGGTGACTGTGGTTATCGGATACCAGTCCAAGACCATCAACACCGTCACGGCGGGCACGCTGCTACGCGCCCAGGGTTATCTGGAGAAGCGACTCGGTGACCTCACTTCGCGCACCGGCACCAAGTACACCGTGCAGTGGCAGGATTACGACACCGGAGCCCCGATCACCGCGCAGATGCTGGCCGAGAAGATCGACATCGGTTCCATGGGCGACTACCCGCTACTGATCAACGGCTCCAAGACTCAGGCCAATGAGAAGGCGCGCACCGAGCTGGTTTCAATCACGGGTTACAACGCTAAGGGTTCGCTCAACATGGTTGTGGTTCCCCCGAATTCAGCGATCACTGAACTGCCTGAGTTGAAGGGCAAGAAGGTGTCGGCCAGCGTCGGTTCCGCGGGGCATGGCACCCTGGTGCGCGCGCTGCGCAATGACGGACTCGACCCGACCAGGGACGTCGAGGTTCTCAATCAGCAACCACAGGTCGGCGCCTCGGCCTTGGAATCGGGCCAGGTGCAGGCGTTGTCGCAGTTCGTCGCCTGGCCGGGCCTACTGGTCTTTCAGAACAAGGCCAAGCTGCTCTACGACGGTGCCGAGCTGAATGTTCCGACATTCCACGGTGTCGTGGTGCGCCGCGACTACGCCACTCAGCACCCCGAGGTGCTTGACGCCTTCCTGCAGGCTCAGCTCGATGCCACCGACTTCATTCACGAGAAGTCCCTGGAAGCGGCACGCATCGTGGCTGAGGGCAGCGGCCTACCCCAGGAAGTGGTGTACCTCTACAACGGGCCCGGGGGGACCTCGTTCGACGCCACCCTCAAGCCGTCGCTCATCGAGGCATTCACAAGCGATGTGCCCTATCTGAAATCGATCGGCGACTTCGCCGACCTCAATATCGACGATTTTGTCCACGACGGACCACTGCGCCAGGCATACACGACTCGTGCGAAGAACTATGAAACCGAGTTGGCCGCCATGGTCAATCCATTGGTGCTGCACCCGGCCGATGGCGCTGATCCGGGACAGGCCGCCGAGATCTGGTTTGACGGGAAAGATTCCACCCAGGTGTATCCCACGGCCCAGGAGCTGTTGAAGGCCGTCAACGCGGCCAATGCGGCCGGCCGGAAAGTCCGTGCGGCTTACGTCGCCGATACCGAATTGGGCACTCGCTGGTTTGCCGACCACGCCAGGTGGGTTCAGGATCCGGCCGGGCTCCACCCGTTCACCACCGGCGCGGGCGCGGCCCGGTACGTCGCCGCACACCCGGGTGCCAGGCCGCTGGACTACGCACAGGCATTGGCGGCCGCGTCATGAGCAGCCTGCCCATTCTGGAAACCCGTCCGCGAACGGTTGCGGTAACGCCCGTCGACGACCGAACCGGCGAGGTGGCAACCGCCCGGCGTACCGGTTCTAGATACTTCGCTTGGGGTGTCCGGGCATCGTCGGTGGCAGCTGCGGTGTTGCTCTGGCAACTCCTGACGGCCAACAAGGTGCGCTTTGGATTGAGGTTCGACACCCTGCCGACCGTCACCGAGATTGTCGCCGCGCTTACCAAGCGCATTGGCACCGAACAGTATTGGCTGGACCTCGGCCAGTCCACCATCCGGATTCTCACCGGCTTCGGCCTCGCCGCGGTCTTGGGCGTCATCACCGGTATCTGGCTGGGGCGTTCGCCGCTGTTCGCCAACATCTTTGGTCCGTTGACCGAACTCGCACGGCCCATTCCGGCGATCGCGATTGTGCCCGTGGCCATCCTGTTGTTCCCCAGCGATGAGGCCGGGATTGTCTTCATCACCTTCCTCGCCGCGTACTTTCCGATCATGGTCAGCACCCGGCATGCGGTGCGCGCCTTGCCGACGCTGTGGGAGGAGTCGGTCCGCACCCTCGGCGGCAGCCGCTGGGATGTGCTGTTGCGGGTGGTGCTGCCCGGCAGCCTTCCCGGGGTCTTTGGCGGGCTGTCTGTCGGTATCGGCGTCGCTTGGATCTGCGTTGTCTCTGCCGAAATGATCTCGGGCCGGCTGGGAGTCGGGTACCGCACGTGGCAGTCATACACGGTGTTGGCGTATCCGGACGTCTTCGTGGGCATCATCACCATTGGCGTGCTGGGGTTCGTGACATCCGCCGCCATCGAATTGGTGGGGCGTCGCGTCACGCGCTGGTTGCCTCGCGCGCAGGAGGCCCGTTCATGACACGCGCTTCCGCTCTGGTTCTCGACGAGGTCAGGCTCGGCTACGGCGGACGTACCGTCGTGGACCGCCTCAGTCTCACGGTGCAACCTGGGGAAATACTGGTTCTGACCGGCCCTTCGGGCTGCGGCAAGTCCACTGTGCTGCGCGCCCTGGCGGGGCTGCTCAAGCCCGATGCGGGAACCATCCGCGCCGACGGCGAGACGGTGGTCACCACCTCGCGCGACCGAGCCATGGTCTTCCAAGATAACGCTTTGTTGCCCTGGCGCACAGTGCGATCCAACATAGAACTGGCGTTGAAGCTGGGTGGTATCGCTCGTCAGGGGCGGCGCGAGGCGGCGCAGTCCTGGATCGACGATGTGGGCCTGACCGGGTTCGAGAACTATCTGCCCAAGAGCCTCTCGGGTGGCATGCGCCAGCGTGTCCAGCTCGCCCGCGGTCTCGCGGGAGCTCCACGTGCGGTCATGATGGACGAGCCATTCGGGGCGCTGGATGCCCAGACCCGTGCCAGCATGCAGCGTCTGCTCATCGACACCTGGCGCAGTCATCCCACCACGGTGGTGTTCGTGACTCACGATGTCGATGAGGCGCTGCTACTGGGGGATCGCATTGTCGTCCTGGGCAGGGCGGGGCAGCCATTGCGGGCACTCTTGGACGTGCCCGAACCTCGTGAGGCCGATATCGACCGCAGTGGTCTACGCACTGAAATCCTTGCCGCACTGAATCATACGGAGCTTGTTGCCTAATGGAGACCCCCGAACTAGACAGCGCCATCCGGCTGGACTGTGACGTGCTGGTGATCGGCGGTGGTACTGCCGGCACCATGGCGGCATTGACGGCTGCCGAAAATGGGGCACAGGTGCTTCTTCTGGAGAAGGCGCATGTGCGGCACTCCGGTGCCCTGGCGATGGGTATGGATGGTGTCAACAACGCCGTCATTCCCGGTAAGGCCGAGCCAGAAGATTACGTCGCGGAGATCACCCGCGCCAATGATGGAATCGTCAATCAGCGCACTGTGTATCAAACAGCGACGCGCGGATTCGCTATGGTGCAGCGCCTGGAGCGCTACGGCGTCAAGTTCGAGAAGGACGAGCACGGCGAGTACGCGGTGCGCCGGGTGCACCGGTCGGGCTCCTATGTGCTGCCCATGCCCGAGGGCAAGGACGTCAAGAAGGCGCTGTACCGCGTGCTGCGGCAGAAGTCGATGCGCGAAAAGATCCGCATCGAGAATCGGGTCATGCCGGTGCGGATATTGACCGAGGCACTGGGCGAGGGCGGCGACGGGGGACAGCAGCGCCGAGCCGTCGGTGCGGCGGGCTTCAACACTCGCACCGGCGAATTCGTGACGGTCGGGGCGAAGGCGGTGATCTTGGCGACCGGCCCCTGTGGCCGCCTTGGCCTCCCGGCGTCCGGCTATCTGTATGGCACCTATGAGAATCCGACCAACGCCGGGGACGGGTACGCGATGGCCTACCACGCCGGTGCCGAGCTGTCGGGGATCGAGTGTTTTCAGATCAACCCACTCATCAAGGATTACAACGGTCCGGCATGCGCGTATGTCGCCAACCCGTTCGGCGGGTATCAGGTGAATGCGCAAGGCGAGCGTTTTGTCGACTCCGATTATTGGTCAGGCCAGATGATGACGGAGGTCAAGAATGAAATCGAGTCGGCGCGGGGCCCTATCTATCTGAAAGTCACCCATCTGCCCGAGGAGACGCTGTCGGCGCTGGAAAATATCCTGCATACCACTGAGCGGCCGACCCGCGGAACTTTTCATGCCAATCGTGGACACGACTATCGTACGCACGATATCGAGATGCACATCTCCGAGATTGGTTTGTGCAGTGGGCATTCCGCCTCGGGAGTATGGGTGGACGAACATGCCCGCACTACGGTGCCGGGTCTGTATGCCGCGGGTGACCTGGCCTGTGTGCCGCACAACTACATGATTGGCGCCTTCGTATACGGCGACCTGGCCGGTGAGCACGCGGCCTCCATACTGTCGAAAACGCCTGCACCACTTGAGCTACCGGTAGATCAGCTCAAAGAGGCGCATGAGCTGATCTACCGTCCGCTGCGCCACCCCGACGGCCCACCCCAGCCGCAGGTCGAATACAAGCTGCGTCGCTTCGTCAATGACTACGTGGCTCCGCCCAAGACGGCGGCCAAACTGTCTTTGGCAGTTCAGACATTCGAGCGGATGGCCGAGGAGGTGGGCCAGATCGGGGCGCGTACCCCGCATGAGTTGATGCGGGCCGCCGAGGTGTCGTTCATCAGGGACTGCGCCGAAATGGCGGCACGCTCATCGCTGACGCGCACTGAGTCGCGGTGGGGCCTGTATCACGACAGGGCTGACCTGCCGGATCGCGACGACGATAACTGGCGCTACCACCTCAACCTGCGCAAGAGCGGCGACGGCATGGATTTTGTGAAGCGGCCGGTCGCACCGTATTTCGTCCCGGTCCCGGGTCTGGACGATCTTCCCTCGGGGGAAACGGCGCCCATCGCGGTGCATCAGCCCGAGCTGCTCGGTGCCAAGGCCCCGGCGACTCGGGTCACCACGGCCATCACGATGGACGCGGAGCAGCCTCCGTCGCCACGGATCGCCGCGGTGCTCGCATTGGAGGCGCCCACGGTGCAGGACTTGCTGCAGTACTTGACCGATGACGATCCGGGTGTGCGGCGCACCGCGATTGCCTCATTGACCGAACATATTCCCGTCGGCTATGAGGCGGCTCTGCTGGATGCGTTGAGCGACAACGATTCTTCGGTTCGCCGTACTGCCGCCGAGGGGCTGCGTGAACTGGTCGAGATGCTGGAGAACCCAGCTGCGATTCGCGGTTACGTCGGCGCTCCCGATCCGTTGGTGCGCAGCACCGCGCTGTATGTAGCCAGTGCCCGACGTGTCGGCGATCCGGTTGCCTATGTTGTGTCGCTGCGCGACCCCGATCACCGGGTCCGGATCGAAGCCGTGCGGGCGCTGGTCTCGGTGGATGATGCGGGTTCCGTCGCCACCGCGGCCACGGACGAGAATCGTGAAGTACGGATCGCCGTCGCCAACGGACTTGCCAAGCTGTCCGCCGGAGGCGAGGCGGTGCGGGCGTTGGTACATGACGGTGACCCGCTGGTGAGGGCCGCCGCGCTCACCGCTCTCGGCGAGTTGGGGGTCGACGACGAGATTCTCCATGCGGTTGAACAGGCGCTGAAGGCTCCGGCTTGGCAGATCCGTCAAGGAGCAGTGCGCGCCCTGGCGGGGGCGTCCCCCGGGCAAGCCGTGTCCGCACTCGTGCGGGCATTGGCCGATACACATCTGGATGTGCGCAAGTCGGCGGTACTTAGCCTGAGCCGATGGGTGTCAACGGAGCCCGCTGTGCGGGAGGCGCTGACGGGTGCGCTTCAGGATGGTGATGCGGATGTGAGAGCCTATGCGCGACAGGCACTTGCGTCCGTCTGATTCGGGAGATCCCAAGCACAGTGGATTCCGTCCGGCAACGTGGCGGAGGTCATGTTACGGGCGGGTTCCGGGGGCACTTAGCATAGGCTAGGCTTACTCAGGTGTCGAAGATGAGTGCGGTTGTAGATCCCGATACCGGCGCCCGGACCTGGGTTTCTGTGCAGGAGGGACTGCCGGATGGCTTTGCCCCGGCCGACCTCGCCGGTGCGCTCGCGCAGGAAATCCCGGAGCGCCACGGCGACGAATACTTGATTTACGAGCGCGATGGCGAATGGGTACTCGCCATCGGCGCGCGCGCCTCCGTTGAGCTCGACAGTGACGGACTGCGTATCGTCCGGGACGGAACCATCGAGAAACGCGATTGGTCCGGACACCCAGGGGCTGCCCTCGAACAGGCCGTGAACGAGATCTCCGACGGCACGCATCGAGTTTTTGGATGGGTCGCCTTTGAGTTCGGCACCTACCGATTCAATCTTCAGCACCGGCTGGCTCCTGGTACGCCGTTGGCTCGGGTCTTCGCTCCCCGCGCCGAGGTCGTGATCACTGCGGACGGGGTGTCGGTCTCTGATGAGAGCTATGTGGAGGACATCAGCCGGCTGATCGAGCAGGGCGTACCGGCGATTCCGGCTCCGGCCTCGATCGATCTGGCCCCGGACCCATCCGATTATCGGGGGCGTGTCGGCATCGCGACCGCCGAGATCCGGTCGGGCCTGTACCACAAGGTGATCCTGTCGCGGCGGGTAGAAGTGCCTTTCGCCATGGACTTTCCGTCCACCTACCGTCTTGGACGGCATAACAACACACCGGTTCGTTCCTTCCTATTACGGCTCGGAGGTATACGAGCTCTTGGCTACAGCCCAGAGCTCGTCACCGCGGTCGAGGCCGACGGAACTGTTGTCACCCAGCCGCTGGCGGGAACCCGTGCCTTCGGACGTGGTGAGGACGCAGACCGTGTCGCCCGCGATGACCTCGAATCGAATGCGAAAGAGATTGTCGAGCATGCGATCTCAGTGCGAAGCTCGCTTGCCGAGATCGCCGAGGTGGTGGATCCCAGCAGTACCAAGGTGACCGACTTCATGACCGTGCGTGAGCGTGGCAGTGTTCAGCACCTGGGATCGACAGTCAGTGGTGAGCTGAGTGCCGGCATGACGCGGATGGATGCGCTGGAGGCGCTGTTTCCTGCCGTGACGGCTTCGGGCATCCCGAAGGCGGAAGGTGTCGACGCCATCCTTCGGCTCGATGATCACCCGCGCGGCCTTTACTCCGGTGCGGTTGTCATGCTGTCGCCGAACGGCGGCTTGGACGCCGCGCTGACACTGCGCTCGGCCTACGAACAGGACGGCCACACCTGGCTGCGGGCCGGTGCAGGCATCATCGAGGCATCCACCCCCGAGCGGGAGTTCGAGGAGACCTGCGAGAAGCTCGGCAGTATTGCCCCGTACGTGATCAAGCGCGAGGCATAGCTCTTCGCGACTGACTATCCGCGCCGCCGCCTCGCCCGGATTGACCCTACCCCTGAGGGCAGGGTCTACGGTCCCGGTGAGGATTAAGCATGCAGATTTCCGAGCTGGCCCGCCGGGCGGGTGTATCGCTGAAGGCCGTGCGCTACTACGAGCGCCTCGGTCTGGTGATGCCGTCGCGCCTGGGCAATGGGTATCGGGACTATACCGATGATGACCTACAGATAGTCGGTGAGATCCGATCGCTTGCCGCGGCTGGAATTTCGCCCTCGCTGGCGCGTCCGTTCATCGAGTGCCTGCGCGAGGGCCATGACCACAGCGATGACTGTCCGTCGGCGCTCGCCGCATATCGGGACAGCATCGCGGCTCTGGACCAGAGCATCGCTTCATTGATCATGCGCCGTCGGATCCTCGCGGCGCGGCTGGATGCGGCCGCGGCGAGAACCTTCACCGAGGAGCCCCGAAACATGGATGATTACACCGAACTTCCCTTCGGCCTGCCGGTGCCGGTCGATGATGGCGCCGCCGACCACCTGCAAGACCGGCCTCTGCCGGACCTGACCTTGATGGCAACTGGCGGGTGTGCGGTCCGGCTACGCGGGCTACCCGAGGGGCGCACAGTGTTGTATCTGTACCCACTGACGGGCCGTCCCGGCCTCGACATCCCAGAGGGCTGGGACGCCATACCGGGGGCACGCGGCTGCACCACCGAGGCGTGCGGCTTTCGCGATCATTTCGATGAACTGCGCGCGGCTGGCGCACAACAGGTTTGGGGACTATCGAGCCAAGATACCGACTACCAGGCGGAGGTTGTCCGACGGCTCAGGCTGCCGTTCCACATGCTTTCGGATCCGGACTTCACACTGGCAGAGGCACTGCACCTGCCCACGTTCGCCGCCGTCGGACACCCGCGTCTTTACGCGCGGATCACACTTGTTGTCCGAGACGGGCGCATTGAGCAGGTCTTTTATCCGATCTTTCCGCCGGATACACATGCCCAGCAGGTGCTTGAGTGGTTGACATCGCACCCGATGGATTGACGGCCTAGCCCGTCAGGGAGGCCAGCAGCGCTCGCTTGTCGATCTTGCCCACAGCGGTCAGTGGCAGTGCGGAAACGGCGACCAGTTTGTCGACGCGTGAATGGGTCGCGGCGCCACGGGCTTGCAGATGCTGATTGAGTTCGGCGGCGGCGACCGGTTTTCCCTTGAAAACAATTGCAGCACAGACAATCTCGCCAAGATACTGATCGGGAAGGCCCACCGCCGCTGCGGCGTAGACCGCCGGATGGGTCTGCAAGTGCGATTCGAGATCCAACGCGGCGATGGATTCCCCGCCACGGAGAATGACATCCTTGATGCGTCCGGTGACTTCCAGATAACCGCCCGGTAGTGCGCGTACCCGGTCACCGCTGCGATAGAAACCGTCGACAGTGAACGAGCGCATGTTGTCGGCGTCGGCGCGGTAGTACCCGTTGAGGGTGTATGGCCCACGCACGAGCAGTTCCCCGGTTTCTCCGGCGGGGACGTCGGCGCCGTCCTCGTCGACTATGCGCACCTCGTCCGCGTCGCACATGGGACGGCCCTGGCTGTTATCCAGGATATCGGTGGGATCGCCTGGCTGTGTGAGGCATAACAGGCCCTCTGCCATGCCGAAAACCTGTTGCAGTCCCTGGGTGAGCGACTCTCGTACCGCTCGTGCGTCGTCGGCGCCGAGTTTGGCGCCACCAACCTGGAGCAGCCTCAGTGTTTCCGGCAGCACCGGCTCCCACGCGGTGGCTTGAGCCCATAGCTGTGCAAGCGATGGCACCACTGCCGTCACCGACACTCGATGGCGAGCGATGGTCGCGAAAGCCGACTCCGGACTCGGATCCGAGAGGAAAACCGTGGTCGCACCGGTGCTTATCGCACCAAGCAAGCCCGGGCAAGCCAGGGGGAAATTATGGCCGGCGGGCAGTGCCACGAGGTAAACGTCGTCCTGGGTCAGACCGCAGACCCGTGCTGCCTGTGTGGCGTTGTAGACGTAGTCCTCGTGGGTGCGAGGGATCAGCTTGGGTGCTGCGGTGGTGCCGCCGGACACCAGCAGTAGGGCAGGAGTGTCCGTCTGCACGGTAGGTAGCGGACCCTGCGGCTCAACACTTTTCAGCAGCGACGTCCAGGATGCGAAGGGGCCCGCATCACCCTCCACGACCACCGTGCGCAGGCGCGGATGCCGCTGGGACAGCGCGACCGCCAGCGCGCGGTAATCGAATCCACCGGCCGAATCGGGGATAACCAATCCGACAGCGTCGGCCACCTCGATGAAGTGGGACAGTTCGGCGGCCCGGTGCCCGGGAAGGCACATCACGGGTATTGCGCCGGCACGCATCAAGCCGAATAGCGCGACGGCAAACGATGCCCGATTGGGGAGTTGGAGCAGCACCCGATCGCCGGGCGCTATCCCCAGCCGGAGGAAGGCGTGTGCGGCATTGTCGGCTGCCTCGTCCAGTTCTCGATAGCTCAGCGCGCGGTGTTCGTCGATCACAGCCGGATGGCATGGCCGCCTGGCCGCGGACACGCGAAGCAGCGATTCGACGGTGTTGCCCGTCCAGTACCCGGCCCGGCGATATTCGTCGGCGCGTACCGAGGGAAACGGGACGAAACCATCCAGTGCGGGGGTTGCGGCTGACGACGCGGTGGTGGTCGATCTGGGCTGAGTCATCGGGGCTCCTCGTGGGTGACCCCTCGCAGTCTAGATAGGGTAGCCTCCTCGTAGTTAGGGCAGCCTGTACTAATAGTGAAAACGCGAGGTGAGATCGAGTGCGCACCGTGAGCGATGGTGACGTCGAGGTGGGCGTTACCAGCGGGGAAGCGCCGGTAGGCCTCGGTATAGCCGCGATGCCCCTGTCCGCGGGGCAGCACCGTATCTGGTTCGCACACGGTGTGACGCCAGTTCTGATGAACCTGTGCCGGTCCTATCGGCTCCACGGTGAACTCGATGTAGACAAGCTGCGTGCGGCGGTCGCCGCGGTCGTGCTTCGTCACGCGGCGCTGCGCACCACGGTCCATGCCGGTGCCGATGGCCATCCGGTCGCCGTGCTGCACAGCGATCTGCAGGCTCGATGGATCGAGCACGATGTGACCGACCTTGGCGGTACCGCACAGGAGCTGCGGCTGGCCGTGCTGGCGCAGCGTGAATACGGCACCGCGTTCGATCTGGCCACGGAAGCGCCATTGCGTGTCACCGTCATCCGTACCGGCTCGGCGGAGTATGTGATGCTTGTGGTCGCCCACCGCATTGGCTGGGATGACGAATCATGGCAGGTCTTTCTGGCCGATTTGACCGCAGCCTATGTCCACGGCGGTATCTCGGAGCCGCTGTCCTCGGCGCCGAAGCAGGGCGGACCCGGCGATGCGGCAGTGGACTATTGGCGCGAGGAACTGTCGAATCCCGCTGAACCGTTAGAGCTTCCGGGGCCCAACGGTGCGGTGGTGCCAACCGATTGGAAGGCGGCGCGTTGTACCGCACATCTTTCCGTATCGGTGATGGAGCAGGTCGAGCGACTTGCGCGCGATTCGGGTTCCACGCCCCATGCGGTGCTGTTGGCGGCGTATTCGGTTCTACTGCATCGGTACACACACGCCAATGACTTCATCGTGGCCTCGCCGGTGCCTGCCCTCGATCCCCATGCGCGTGGCCGCATCGGGCACTTCGGCAACGTCCTCCCACTGCGTATGCGGCCACGCGCTGACGAAAGCTTCAAGGATCTGTTGGCCCGGGTGCGGCGGACCACCCTGGATGGGATGGCGCATCAGGGAGTCAGTCTGGATCGCGTGGTACCGCGAGTTGGTTTCTCCATGGCTACCGATTCTGCCGAGTTGTTCTGTCCGCCCGGAATCCGTTGTGAAAAAGCGGCATTCGAAAGCCATGTGGCATATGTTCCACTCGGTTTGACCGTGGAGGTGAAGTCCGGCGGCGCTGACGTGGTGGCCGAGTATCTGGTCACGGTGCTGGACGAGCGGATGGCTACGCAGCTGCTGCGGCATTTTGCCAATGTGCTCGAAGCCGTACTGGCAGATCCGGACCGCATGGTGGGCGCCGTGGATCTCATGGATGACCGTGAGGCGCAGTGGTTGTGGGCCGCATCGTCGGGTGAACGGTTCGAAGCGCCGCCTGCCACCCTCGGCGAACTGGTGGCCGAGCGGGCGGGTGCACAGCCAGATGCCGTCGCGGTCGTGTACGAGGGGCGTCATTACTCGTACCGGGAGACCAATGATTTGGCGAATCGATTGGCGCACTGGATCATCGAGCAGGGGATCGGTACAGAGGATCACGTCGCGGTTCTTCTCGACAAGTCCCCAGACTTGATCATCACCGCGCTGGCCATCGCCAAGGCGGGCGCGGTATACCTGCCAATCGATCCGGAGTATCCCCCCGACCGCATTGCGCATATTCTTGCCGACGCACAGCCCCGGCTGGTGATCCGGGAGCCGGTGACCGGTCTCGATCAGTTCGATGCCCGCGAACCGGTTGACTCCGATCGGGTGCGGCCATTGACGCCAGACAATGCCGCCTACTTGATCTATACATCCGGTTCAACCGGCATGCCTAAGGGCGTAACGGTTACGCACCGCCCTCTTACCGAGTACTTCAACTGGTTCCGTGCCGAATATCGTGTCGGTGGATCAGATCGCGTGCTACAGGTGGGGTCGCCGAGTTTCGACGTGTCGATAGGGGAGATCTTCGGGATTCTCAGTTGTGGTGGACGCTTGGTCATTCCGCGTCCGGGCGGGCTCACCGACGTCGCCTATCTGACGGCCCTGTTGAACAGTGAGGCCGTCACCTCGATGCACATGGTGCCCTCGCTGCTGGGGCTCATCTTGTCACTTCCGGGAGTGACGCAGTGGAAATCGCTACGCCGCGTGCCGGTAGGCGGCGAGGCACTGCCGGGGCCGGTTGCCGACAAATTCCACGCCACCTTTGATGCCTCGCTGCACAATTTTTACGGCCCGACGGAGGCCATCATCAACGCCTCGCGCTACAAGGTCCGTGGGATCCAGGGCACGCGGACCGTACCGATCGGTACTCCCAAGATCAACACTCAGATTCACATTCTTGACGAGACTCTGCGCCCGGTTCCGGTGGGTGCTATCGGTGAGATATACATCGCAGGAACGCATCTGGCGCGTGGATATCACCGCGCCCCTGCTCTTACCGCGCAGCGCTTCATCGCCGACCCCTTTACTCCCGGGCAGCGGATGTATCGGTCCGGCGACCTGGCGCGCCGCAACGCCGGCGGAGATGTGGAGTTCGTCGGGCGAGCCGACGAGCAGGTGAAGATCCGGGGATTCCGTGTCGAGCTCGGTGAGATCTCATCGGCCATCGAGGTTGATCCCAGTGTGAGTCAGGCGCTGGTTGTGGTGGACGAACTGCCGCACCTCGGTAAGCGCCTGGTTGCTTATCTGACACCGATCGGCGGACACGTGGTCGATATCGACCGGATCCGCTCCAGGATCTCGGCGGCCCTGCCCGACTACATGATTCCGGCCGCATACGTTGTGCTGGACGAGATTCCCATCACCCCGCACGGCAAGATCGACCGGGATGCGCTACCGGCACCCGACAGCGGGACCGTCACGGAACGGCGTGAGGCCCAAACACCGACACAACGTGCGGTATCCGTGCTTTTCGCGCAGGTACTCGGAACAGCCGTGGTGGGTATCGACGACTCGTTCGAGTCCCTCGGCGGCCATTCCTTGCTCGCGAGCAAGCTCTCTGCCACGATTCTGTCCGAGTATGGAGTACGGATCGATATTCGCGAGATCCTGCGCCGGGGTACCGTCGCGAGCTTGGCCGAACTGATAGATCAGCACATGGGCAGCACAGCGGATTCGGTGGACAGTGCGCCCGAGGGCGAACCGATTCCGCTGCTGCCGGGCGGGCACAGCCTCTACGAGTACGGAAACCCCCGCAGGCTCGCGGTGACCTGTGTCTTCCGCCTCCATGACGGCGTCAACCGGGCCGCATTGGAGCAGCTGCTCGGCGCCGTTGTCGGAGAACATGAAGCACTGCACAGCCGGCTGGACCGAGAGAGCATGACGCTGGTGCCGCGCGCGCGCCCGGCGCTACGATTTGTCGAGATCGTCGCGGCGGATCCATCTGTCGCCGCAGCCGCGGAGATCGCGCGTGCAGTGGATCGCCTTGACCCGGAGCAAGGTTGGATGTTGTCGGCGGTGTGGCTGCACCCGGACAACGAGCCGGGAGTTCTCATCCTGGCGGTGCACCACCTGGCGGCTGATCCCATTTCCTGGCGCGTCATCATGTCCGAGCTGGAAGCGCGCTGGCAGGCCGTGGCGCATCAGGTGCCATCGGATGTCGATCAGACGAGCATCGGCCTACGGCAGTGGGCGAATTCGCTGGCGGCCGAGGCGCGCGACGTGAACAGCCTGCCATTCTGGGTTGCTCAGCTTGACGGTGACGATCCCGACATCGGTTCGCGCAGGATCGCTCCCGAGACGGATCGGGACAGTGAGGTGGCCATAACCGCTGAAGCCGCCCCGGTCGGAGTCAGTGAGCTGCTGCTGAATTCCGGTGTGCCGATGGAACGGCTCCTTGCGGCGGCGGTGGCGCGCACCATAGCCCAGTGGCGCCGTGGGCGGGGCCAGGCCACGGTAGAGCCTCTACTGGCGATTCAGATTCCCGGCCGTGGCGAGTCCACCGCGGCAACGGTGGGGCCGCTGAGCACGGTGTATCCGTTGCGCCTCGGCGGCACCGATCCGCTCGCGGTCGGGCCACGTCCTCTGGTGGAGCGTATCGCCCAGCAGTATCGGGCGATGCCGGGGCGGAGTATCGACTACGGCTTGCTGCGCTATTTGCGAGGCGACACCAGGGCGGTATTGCGCAAGTACCGCGATCCGCAGGTATTGCTGACTTATCTGGGACATGACGCGGGATTTGAAGGAGACCTCCTGCAACGGGACGAATGGCTCTCGGTATTGGGTTCTCCTGTTCCGGAGCCCGATTCGTCGGTACGTCATGAGCTGTCCATCGCGGCGCTGATCATGGAGACGACCGAGGGGCCGGTCGTAGGGACCTTGTGGCGCGCGATTCCGGAGGTACTCAGTCGCGCGGAGGTCACCCAACTGCAAGCGATATGGCACGAACAGCTGGGAATTCTGGCAAAGGAGCAATGGTGACGTCGACATTGGCAGTGATAGGTGCGGGCGCCAAGGCGGTCGCGGTGGCCGCGAAGGCAGCCGTACTGCGCGAATGCGGTGTCGACGTGCCCGACGTGGTGGCGATCGAACGCCAGCAGGTTGGCGCCAACTGGCAGGCGTGCGGCGGCTGGACCGATGGGCAGCACCGACTGGGCACCAGCCCCGAGAAGGATGTGGGCTTTCCGTATCGATCCGCCATTCTTCCGGGGCGTAACGCCGAGATCGACGCCCGGATGATGCGGCTGAGCTGGCAGTCGTACCTGGTCGCCACCGGTCAATTCGCCGAATGGGTCGACCGCGATAAGCCGGCGCCGACGCACAAGCGGTGGGCCGACTACCTGACATGGGTGGCCAACACGGTCGATATGAAGGTCGTACACGGTGAAGTGACGGGATTGTCGATTGACGACGACCGATGGGTTGTCGGCACCAAGGACTGTGCCATCGCGGCCGATGCCGTGATGGTGACGGGGCCCGGTCAACCGGAACGTTCCGTGCTGCCCGAGCATCCAAATGTCTTGTCCATCGCTGAATTCTGGCGTCGCTGTGCCGGCCCCATGCGGCTCACCGCTGAGCGCGTTGCCGTGATCGGTGGCGGAGAGACCGCCGCCTCGGTACTCAACGAACTATTCGGACACCGGGTTTCCACCGTCACCGTCATCTCGCCAGGCGTCACGCTGTTTACCCGTGGTGAAGGGTACTTCGAGAACGCGCTGTTCAGTGATCCGACCGGATGGCTGCACCACACGATGGAGGAGCGCCGCGACGCGCTGAACCGGACCGACCGTGGGGTTTTCTCAGCACGTGTGCAGGACTCGCTGCTGGCCGACGACCGCATCCGGCATCTGCGCGGCCGGGTCGCTCATGCGGTCGCGCTGGATGACCGGATCAGGCTGACGCTGCGCAGCGACCGTGCTGGGGAGCCGTCCGAAACCGTGCACGGCTTCGATCTGGTGATCGACGGGGCGGGCGCTGACGCACTCTGGTTCCTGCCGTTGTTCGACCAGAGTGCCCTTGATCTCATGGAGCTCAAGCTCGGTGCTCCGGTGGACGGCAACGTGTTGCAGGAATCGCTCGGACACGATCTGTCCGTCAACGGCCTCACGCCCAAGCTCATTCTTCCGACGCTTTCGGGTCTGACTCAGGGGCCGGGGTTTCCCAATCTCAGCTGTCTCGGGTTGTTGTCAGATCGAGTGCTCGGTGGGCACAGCGGCACCGATTCGGTTCGTCGTGAAAGGAAAATTGTTGAGTACCAACCCATTTGATGACGAGAACGGCACCTTCTACGTTCTGGTCAACGACGAGGAGCAGTACAGTTTGTGGCCCAACGCCATCGAGATCCCGGAGCGGTGGCGAGTGGTCTTCGGTGCGGCCTCGCGGGCTGACTGTGTGGAATACGTCGAGGCCAACTGGCTCGATATGCGACCCAAGAGCCTGCGCGACGTGATGGCGGGATAGGGAGTTCCATGGTGAGGTCCTCGGCACGGACGCTTTCCCACCGTGCTAGCATGCTAGCATCATGGGAGATGAGGGAGTCAAGCAGTTCAACGTCTATCTGCCGTTGAGTTTGATCCGTCAGGTCAAACACCGCGCCATCGAGACGGACATGTCGCTGTCGGCGCTTGTGGCAGAGGCCTTGCGCGACTACCTCGACTCCGATGAACGGTAGACAGTGGCGACTTCTGAAGGAGGCTTGATGAGCACCGATGGCATCGAAGCGGTATTCCTGACAACGCACAACTGGGGCAGGGCTGCCCGGTTTTACCAAGCACTCGGTTACGAACTTGACTTCGAGACCGACCACAATTCGGGTCAACTGCGCAACAAGACCGGTCCGTACCTGTTTATCGCCGAAATACCCGAGAGCGAGCCAACAGCAACACAATTGGTCTTCAAGGTGCCAGCTGCCGACGCGTTCGTCGCCGACCCTGTCCTCGATGTCGTGACCCAATTCGAGGAAACACACTTCGGTTCTCGGGCGATGACGGTGCGAGACCCCGACGGCAGAGTTCTTAGTCTTCAGGCCCCAATCGGCGAGTGATCTCGTGAGCAACCCCGCCGCAGGGAAGCCAGACCACACGGCGCTACGTACCGCCTTGTGGCGGGCTCTGCACGTGGAACTCGATCCACCGCCGCATGTGCTGACCGACCTCGTTGGCCTGCAATTGGCGGCGCCCGAAGAGGATTGGCGTGAACGTCCCGATATGGATCCGCATGGAACTGTCGATTCCCGCTTGGGCATGGTGGCCCGGGCTCGCTTTGTCGAGGATCTCGTCAAACGTCGTGCGGCGGAGGGCGTGGGGCAATACGTCATTTTGGGGGCAGGGCTGGACACGTTCGTGCAGCGGCATCCCGATGCGGGCGAGCGGCTCACAGTTTTTGAAGTCGATCGGCCCGAGACGCAGGCCTGGAAAAGAAAACGGCTGACCGACTGCGGCTTCCAGATACCACGTTGGCAGCGGCTGGTCCCCGTGGACTTCGAGGCAGGAGCATGTTGGCGGGAGCAACTGGAGATCGCGGGATTCGACTCCGGTAGACCCGCCGTGGTCGCGTCCACGGGCGTCAGCATGTATCTGACCCGTGCGGCCATCGTTGCGACATTACGTCAATGTGCCTCACTTGCAACGGGTTCCACGTTGGCGATGACCTTCCTGCTGCCGGATGCGCTGCTCAACGAGAGCGCGCGCACCGTTCGGCAACTGATCGTCGCCAGGGCAGCCGCCGCCGGTACGCCGTGGCTGAGCTTCTTCGCTCCCGAGGAGATGCTCTCGCTAGCTCGCGAATGCGGTTTTGCGCAAGCCTCATACGTGTCCGGCCGCGAACTGATTGAGCGCTATGTGCCCGCCGCCGGACTCTCTGCCGAGGAGTTCCTGGTGGCAACTGTCTGACCGATGGTCGTGACATGCAAGCTAGCCGTCGGTTAACCCCGGCTCAGTCGATAGCTTCATCAGAATCTGTACTCCACGTGGTGGGGATCATGGGCACGATCCGGGCGGTTTCCGGCACATCGGTGTCGCTGCCGGCACTGCCGCGCGCGACAAGACCTGCAGCGGTAGCCGTGGTCTTTGGACTGGTGCCGGCCAATCCGAGATGTCCGGCACCACGAGCCGAGGCGGTGCTTTGGCGCTGTGCCGATCCGGGCGGCTCACCGTAGTCGGCATCGACTGTCACGTTCATGTCCATGTATTGCGGGGCTGGGTCTTTCACCCGTGCACCACGTTTACGTCGTGCCCGCGAGCGGGCAGACGCTGCCGCCGCTGCCGCGGCAGAGATCCCGGAGGCCGGCGCCTGGGCCTTGTTGCCCTCATTGAGCGTCGGTCCGAACTGGATGGCGGGTGGTTCGTCGGGTATCGCCCCTACGAGATATGGCGCAAACCCGGCGCCAGCGGCAGTCGGTGCGGGGGCCGGTGCCGGGGCCGAGGGGGCCGACGCACTTGCGGTCGGTACCGGTGTGGCCGTGGGAGCCAATGCGATTGCAGGGAGGGGCTCTATGTGCTCTCGCTGGCCATTGACGGTGCTGCCTAGCTCGGGCCGAATTTCGTCGGCCGGAGCCGCGTCGACGGCGGGGGGTTGTAGATACTGCCAGGCCGCCAAGATCAGTAGTGGCAACCAGAGAGGCGCCGAAAGCAACGCTGCCCAGAACAGCCAAAACACCTGCGCAAAAAGCACATACGTCATCGATGCGAGTACCAGCAGGAAAGGCAGCCAGGTGGCTAGCGCGGCCCCAGGATTTCGGATGAAATCCTCGATGATCTGGCGCAGTGTGCCCAGCGGGTCGCGGAAGAAATTCAACAGCTGATCAATAACACTGTTGCTGCTGTCCAGCGCCGAGCCGGATTCGGTGGCCTGCGCCTGTGCGGCGAATCCGGACATATCGGCGGCCATCCGGCTCAACTCGCTGCCAGGGGGCATGATTAATGGAGAGGTGGTGGTGGGCGCGGCTGCGGCCACCGCGGTGCTCGAAACTCCTTGGTAGACACCCATCGTGGTAGCGGCCTGCACCCACATTCGAACATAGTCGGCTTCGTTGAGGGCAATTGGGATCGTATTGATCCCAAAGAAGTTGGTGCCCACCAAGATGCCATGAACAGTATGGTTCGTCGCCAACTCGGGCAATGTCGGCATCGCTGCCAGGGCCGTGGTGTAGGCAGCTGCGCTGGTCTCGTGCAGTGCAGCGTTGGCGGCACTCGTTGCGCTCTGTTGAGTAAGCCAGGCCAGGTACGGCGTGTGACTGGCCACGTACTGCGTGGCGCTGGATCCTTGCCATACTCCTGCCGCTGTCACTCCCAGTAGTTGAGTCAGTTCTGTTGCGGCCATTGAGTATTCATACGACAGCGCGTGCCATTGCGCCGCCGCCGCCAGCAGTGGACCCGGACCAGGTCCCGCGCCGAGTAGCGCCGAATGCACCTCGGGGGGAAATGCCATCCAGATTGGGGCCGACATCCAGCTAGCCCCGCAAGCTCACGTGCTCGGTCGTGCCGTATTCGGGCCGAACCGCCCGTTCCTGACTACTCAACCCACAGCCTTTCGGTGATTTCAAGGCCTGCCCCAACAACTCATCAGTTCGGGTAAATTAGCATTGGCTTACCTAATTGTCGAGGCCTTCGTTGTGCGCCTCCCGTGCGGCCCGCATGCGCGGCGCATTGAGCTGACCCTAACGAAATCGATTGATATAGGCTAGCCTTGCCAAAGTAACGATAGGCTTATCTACTTGCCATGAGGGTGAATCCACTTTGCCCCGAAGCACTTTCGGCTCTGCGTCCAACGCTGTACGAACCCGATCGTGCAAACCCGCTGTGATCATGCGGCGTCAATGGACAAAGGAGACATAAGAATGTCGACGTCCCGGGCAGGCAACGCGGCCGCTGCGGAGCGCTTGCGATTGCTACGGGCAGTACTGGCCGAACGTGGGCTCACGGGCTCGGCCGCTGGCGCCCAGAACACGACTGTTCAGGCGCGATCGCCCATGGCTGTGGTCCCCCTATCTTCAACGCAGCGGCGGATGTGGTTCGCGCAAACCCTTTTTCCCGACGAGGGTGCCTACAACATGCCGGTCGGTCTCCGAATTGATGGACCGCTCGATGTCGGCGCGTTGTGTAGGAGTCTTGGCAAGTTGGTCGAACGGCACGCCATTTTGCGGACGCGTTGCGGGCATGGCGCTGATGGCGAGCTGATACAACTGATCGGGGACGCTGCAGATTTCACGCTTTCGGTGGTGGACATCGATGTCGATGCGTCGGGGCGACTTGAGGATGCGGTGCACACCCGCACGCGGGAGATTGTTGATCGCCCTTTTGATCTGGCTTTGGAAAACCCGGTGCGAGCGGAGCTTTTGCGGGCCTCAGCCCATACGCATTTTCTGATTCTGGTGCTGCACCATGTCGCCGCGGACGAGATCACCTGGGACCTGTTGTTCGCTGATCTGTCCGGACAGTACGCCTTCGAGACGGGTCAGAGTGGCTCTGCGCCAACGGCTCCGGACCTCGAATACGCGGACTACGCCGTGTGGGAACAACAACGACTCAGGCGCGGTGACCTCGACGGTCAGCTGCAGTACTGGGTCGACCGATTTACCCCAGCGCCGGCCATTGTTGGCTTTCCGGTTACGGCGCAGTCTTCAGGGCAACGCGGCACAACCAGTGGTCGGTGCCGGCATGCTTTGCCGGATGCCGCTGTCGCCGGACTGCGAGATCTTGCTGAGGAGCACAAGACCACGCCGTTCACGATTGCGCTTGCGGGACTGGCCGCGGTACTGCACCGGTATACGGAGGCAACGGATGTGGTGATCGGGATACCGGCACTGATCCGCGATGCGTCCGAAATCGAAGGTGTGTGGGGAAATTTCACCAATACCCTGGCGATGCGGCTGAACGTCGACGGCGAGACCACCTTTATGGATCTGCTGGGGCGCGCCCGAACGGCGTTCTTCGAAGCCTGCGACAACCGCGACATCCCCTTCGAGACGATCATTGAACGGGTTGCACCGCAAAGAACGACCGGCCGTTCACCATTGTTCGAGGTCATGTTCGCGGCGACTCGCTCGGTCACGAGCCAATTGCAGCTAGCCGGAACGACGGCCACTGATCTGAGACTTCGCAATGCGACGTCGATGTTCGACCTCGCGATCGACCTGGTCGACGGGCAAGTCCTGGCGGCCAGCTTCCGCACCGGAAAGTACGCGCCGGAATTCATACAGCAAGTGTTGGAGCATCTTGCGTCGGTGTTGGCCCATGGAGTGTCGAATCCAGGGCAGTGTGTGCGTGATTTCCCGTTACTCACCGAGCGTCAACACCAGCGCATTGTTCACGACTGGAATGCCACCGACGACACCCGCCATCTCGTCAGTGCACCACTGCACAAACTTTTTGAGCGGCATGTCCGACAGAATCCGGATGCCCTGGCGGTCGTGACCGAGGACGCGCACCTTAGCTACGGTCAGCTGGATGAGCATGCCGGACGGCTGGCCTCGTTGTTGCGTTCCCTCGACATCGGTTACGACAGTCTTGTCGGGATCAATATGGAGCGGTCGACGAACCTCGCGGTGGCCTTGCTTGCCGTATTGAAGACCGGTGCCGCGTTTGTGCCGCTGGAACCGGCCTGGCCGCCGAGCCGGATAGCCGAGGTTTGCGCAAGCGCCCGCCTGGCGGCGGTACTCACCCATGGTGGCCCGGCGCTACGGCTGCCGAGCCTGGAGATACCGGTGCTGAGTCTGGATGAGAATCATCCGAGCGCAAGGGCTGCGCGCGCCCCTTCGTTCGGCTCTCAGATGTCCGACCTTGCGTACGTGGTCTTCACGTCCGGTTCCACGGGCGCTCCGAAGGGGGTGATGGTGACACATGCAGGAATCTGTAACCGACTGTTGTGGCAAGCCGATGTCCTGGGATTCGGCGCCGGCGATGTCGCACTGCACAAGTCGTCACTGGGATTCGACATGGGAATCAACGAGATATTGCTGCCGCTGGTCAGCGGTGGCAGGGTGGTGCTGCCCAAGCCAGGGGCAGAGTCGGACCCTGCGTACTTGCTCGATCTGATCGGACGCACCGGTGTGACGTTCATCGATCTGGTGCCCTCACTGCTGGACCCCATGCTGGATCGGCCCGAGTTCGCCGACGCGACACGTTCGTTGGCTTCGGTGTGGACCGGCGGCGAGGTGCTGACCCCCGAGCTGCTTGAGCGGTTTCTTTCTGCCTGCGCGGTTCCCATGTATCACGGGTACGGGCCCACCGAAGCAACCGTGGCGTGTACCTACGAGATCTACCGGTCCGGTTCACGCAGACGTGGTGTGACTATCGGCAGCCCGATTGGCAACAGCCAGGTCTTCATCCTCGACACGTTGCTACGCCCGGTGCCGCCCGGTGTTGCCGGTGAGTTGTATATCGGAGGCGTGCAACTGGCACGCGGATACGTCGAAGATCCGGTGCGCACCGCTGAGCGGTTCGTCGCAGACCCGGTGTCCGGCACCCCGGGCGCTCGCATCTACCGGACCGGCGACCAGGCACGCTTTCTGCCCGACGGCACCATCGAGTTCCTTGGGCGGGTAGACAATCAGTTGAAAATCCGGGGTCGCAGGATCGCCCCGGAAGAGATCGAGAATGCGCTTACCTCGCATCCCTGCGTCCGTCGCGCCGTGGTCATGGCGCAAGGCGACCGATTGGTCGGCTACTGTGCCAGCGATGACCCGGCGCTGACCTGGCTGCAACTGCGTGACTGGCTACGCACACGATTGCCGGAGCATCTCGTGCCGCCGACCGGAACCATCCTCGACACGTTGCCGGAGCTGGCGTCGGGCAAGATCGATCGCGCTGCGATACAGCGAATTCCCATCGAGGTGAGCGCAGCGATCGTGCCCTACCTCGAACCGAGGTACGCCATGGAGCGGGTGTTGGTCGACCTGTGGCGCGTGGTGCTCAAGGTTCCCCGCATCGGCGTTGACGACAACTTTTTCGACATGGGCGGGCATTCGCTGTTACTGGCTCGCGTTCAGGCCAAACTTTCGGAGCAGCTTGGTTTTTCTGTATCGCTGCTCGATTTGTACGCACATCCGACCGTCGCGGAGCTCGCCACGTACCTGAACGCCGCCCGCGACGGGGGCACCGAATCCGAATCAATGGACGGCGGCGGGCTCGTCGCCGCGCGCACTCGAGCCGAGCGTGGGCGTGATGCCCGGGCTCAGCGTCTATCACAGCAACGGCAAAGGCGGTAGATCCAGTGATGCAGCACTCTTCAACAGCGGCGGAACTTCAGCGCAAATGGCTGCGGGGGGGAGCTTTCGAACCCGATCGGCATCCCGCGTTGGTGGTGTTCCCGCATGCGGGCGGTGGAGCGACCTTCTACCGCTCGTGGTTGACCAATCCGGATTTCTCGGTGCATGTCGTGCAGTATCCGGGGCGCGAGGACCGAATTTCCGAACAACTACCGTCGAGTCTGGGCGCGCTCGCCGACGGTGTGGCTGAGGCGTTGTTGACCGTGGGCGATCGGCCGCTTTATCTGTTCGGCCACAGCATGGGAGCACTGGTGGCCTTTGAGGTCGCGCGGCGGTTGGAGACGGCGGACAGATTTCGGCAGCTCCGGTTATGTGTCTCCTCGTACACGGCGCCGCACCTGGTCCGTAGCCGCGGATTACGGGACATGGATGATGAAGCGTTCGTCGCGTACGGACGTTCGGCCACGGGCGAGGTGAGCGCCGCCACGGGTGAAGCCAGCGCGTTCGATGTAACGGCGCTGCGTGATCTGGTCGTTGCGGGTCTGCGGGCAGATTTTCACCTCGTCGAGCAATACCGGGCAGAGCCGAAACCTCCAGTGGATGCACCGATTCTCGCGCTGTGGGGCGATGATGAAGCGATCGATCCAGCGGATATGGATCTTTGGGCCGACGTGACACGAGGTGGCTATCGATCGGCGACCTTTCCTGGCGGACATTTCTACCTCGCCGCCGAGCGGGACGCGGTTCTGGAGACCGTGCGCCAGTGGTGGGCAGAACTCGACGGCGAGTCGGAAGCCAGTGAGGTCCACGAGGTTCGGGACGACGACGTGGCGGTGATCGGAATCGCTGCCCGGGTGCCCGGTGCCGCCAGTCTCGACGAGTTCTGGACGAATCTTTGTGCGGGAGAGGAATCCCTCACTCGGTTCACTGATGAGGAACTGCTGTCGGCGGGTGTCACGCCCGAGGAACTTCGCGATCCGCGATTGGTGCGGGTTCGGCCGATTCTGGCCGATGTGGCCGACTTCGATACCAAGTTTTTCGGATATGCTCCTAGCGAGGCGCGCTCAATTGATCCGCAGCAGCGGCTCTTCCTCGAATGCGCTTGGGAAGCCGTCGAATCGGCAGGTTATGACCTGCAGCGGTACGACGGCTCGGTCGGTGTGTTCGGAGGCAGTGCCGGTTCGACGTACTACAGGGCAGTCCTGTCAACGGATTACGGAAATCTCAACGGAACCGAATATCTGCAGACCGCGCTGGCTACCGAGAACGATTTCCTGGCGCCCCGCGTCTCCTACAAGCTGAATTTGCGCGGTCCCAGTATCTCGTTGGGCACGGGTTGCTCTACCTCGCTGGTTGCCATTCACCTTGCGGTACAGAGTGTTTTGACCGGTGAATCTGACATGGCACTGGCCGGTGGCGCCTCCATCACCTTTCCGCAGACTGCCGGATATGTGGCTACCGAGAGCGGAGCCATTTCCACGTCCGGTCGGTGCCGGGCATTTGACGCGTCCGCCGACGGCACGTTGGTCGGTGACGGCATCGGCATAGTCCTGCTCAAACGTGCGTCAAACGCTGTCGCGGACGGTGATTCGATACTGGGAATTATCAGGGGAACCGCCGTCAACAACGATGGCGGAAACAAGGCCGGCTTTGCGGCGCCCAGTATCAGTGGTCAGGTTGAGGTCATCACGGAGGCGCTGGCGGTAGCCGAGGTGCCGGCACAGACTGTCGATTATGTGGAGACACACGGCACCGGTACGCCCCTGGGCGACCCGATCGAGATCGCCGCTTTGCACAAAGCCTTTCGCGAAGCCGGGGACACGCGAACACAGGCCTGCCGGCTCGGCACACTGAAGCCGAATATCGGACACACGGGACCTGCGTCCGGAGTCCTCGCCCTTATCAAGGTCTTGCTGGCGTTTCAGCACCGGATGTATCCGCCCGCCGCCAACTTCACGGCGCCCAACCCGCAGATCGAATTCTCAAAGAGCCCCTTCTACGTGGGGACGAGGCTGCGGCGCTGGAATGCACCGGGCGGAAAGCCGCGTCGCGCGGGTGTCAGTTCGTACAGCATGGGCGGTACCAATGCCCATGCCGTACTGCAGGAACCGCCGCGTGCCGAGCTGCCTCCCAAGTCTCAAGAGGGCGCGCACCTGCTGGTGCTCTCTGCACGCACCGCTCCGGCTCTCGAGGCCGCCCGGAAGAATCTGGCGCACCATCTGGCACGGCATCCCGAACAAGATCTGGCAGCTGTTGCCGCCACATTGCGTCTGGGGCGGCGAGCTTTCAGCCATCGGTTCGCCGCGGTATGCGCGGACAGGCCCGAGGCGCTACAGGTGCTCGAAGGCACAGGGCATGCTCCATTTCGGACCGGCACCGCCGCGGACAAGCCCCGGCCGGTTGTGTTTCTGTTTCCTGGGCAGGGCAGCCAGTTCAGTGGCATGGGCGAACAGCTGTACACGACGTCGTCCATGTACCGCAGGCACATCGATGAGTGCGCAACTCTGTTCGAGCCGTTGATCGGGGTGGATCTGCGCACGATGTTGTGTGCCGAGGGAGATGAGGCCACGGACGCGGCGCTCATGCAGACTCGCCTGACACAGCCCGCGCTGTTCACGGTCGGATACGCGCTTTCCCAGCTCCTCGGTGCATGGGGTGTGCAACCCGTCGCCATGCTCGGCCACAGCATCGGTGAGCTGGTCGCCGCCTGCGCTGCCGGAGTATTCACGATCGAGGAGGCAGTTCAGCTGGCGGCACGGCGCGGTGACCTGATCCAGCAGTGCCCATCCGGCGCGATGGCCGCGGTCGGCGGGTCACTCGAGGTCGTTTCCGCGCTGCTGCCCGAAGGAGTGTCGGTGGCCGCTGTCAACGGCCCGGAGCAAATCGTTGTCGCCGGCAGGGAAGAGGGGATCGAGGCACTCCTGAGTACGGGAGCGAATGTGGGTGTGCGTTGTACCCGCCTACCGGTGAATCGGGGCTTCCACTCCGCGCTGGTGGACCCGGCGGTCAGCAGTTTCTCGGCCGCCGTGGCGCGGATGCGGTTACAACAGCCGCAGGTCCCATTCATATCTAATGTGACGGGTACCTGGATCACCGGGGCGCAGGCTACCGAACCCGAGTACTGGGGTCGGCAGCTGCGTGAGACGGTGCAGTTCGCGCGCGGCCTGACCACGCTGTGTGCCGAGTACCCGGACGCGCTGCTTGTCGAGGTCGGTCCCGGTCATACCCTGCGTGGCATTGTTGCCGCGAATACGCCGGCATCCGAAGTTGTTTCGATGCTGGGCGATCGGACCGGCGACAGTGCGACCGTCGCCTTGGCGGCAGCCGGGCGCTTGTGGGCGGGTGGCGCCGAGCTGGCATGGCAGCACTTCGGCGCATCACGGCCACGGGTACCCTTGCCCACCTATCCTTTTGAACGGGAGCGGTTGTGGATGAGTCCGCCGCGTTCTGTTCTCGACAAACCGGTGCAGGCACCCATTGCGCCCGCTGTGCAGGTGCCGTTGGTGACCGCGTCCACCCAGACCGATGTACCGGATGCGGCTGTGGTGGAACAGATCTGGTGCGAGGCCCTTGGGGTACCGAGTGTTGAGTCAGACGACAACTTCTTCGACCTGGGGGGTGATTCCCTGATCGCGGCTCGCGTCGTCACGGCGATAGGGGAGCGCTGCCACATCAAGGTATCGGTAGCCGAACTCTGGGACCAGGGCGCGACCCTCGCCGATCTTGCCGAATTGGTAGAGCGCCGTGCCATCAACAGCAAGGTGGGAGAACAACTTAAGTGACCGTGGAGATGGATGCACCGACCACCGAGACAGGGCTGGCCGATATTGCCATCGTCGGGATGCAGTGCCGCTTCGCCGGAGCCGATGACGTCGACAAGTACTGGTCGCTACTTTCGGAAAAACGAGAAGGAGCACGATCTTTGGATGGGCTGGCGGCGGCGCCCGGGTGGGTGCGCCGCGAGGCCGCTATTGACGGAATCGAACTCTTCGACGCCACATTCTTCGGTTACCCGCCGGCCGAGGCCGCGATGATCGATCCGCAGCATCGGCTCTTCCTCGAGTGCGCTTACCACGTGTTCGAGCAGGCCGGCTACGACCCGGATCGCTACGAGGGACTGGTCGGGGTATACGCGGGCTCCGGACAATCGAGCTACCTCATCGCCAATGTGCTTCCCCATCTGGGTGTCAGTCCTTCTTCGGCAGATGCATTGCCGGCCGGATTCGCCAATTCGCCGGGGTCGCTTCCCGGCCGAGTCTCCTACCATCTGAATCTGACCGGTCCGAGTATTGCGGTCAGCACGGCATGTTCGACGTCGCTCGTGGCGGTACACCTGGCATGTCAGGAACTGCTGGACTATCGATGTGACCTGGCTTTGGCCGGTGGAGTGAGCTTGAATCCTCACCCGGGCAAGGGTTATCGACACACACCTAACGGGCCGCTCTCTCCTGATGGCCGGTGCCGGGCCTTCGATGCCGCCGCGGCAGGCATGTTTCCAGGTGACGGCGTGGGAGTTGTGCTGCTCAAGCGTCTGTCCGACGCGCTGGCCGATGGCGACCGAATCCGGGCCGTTGTCAAGGGAAGCGCGGTCAACAACGACGGACGGCACAAGACCGGGTTCACCGCCCCCAGTGTCACTGCCCAGAGCGAGGTCATCATGGCGGCGCACGCGGTTGCCGGGGTAGAGGCGAGTTCGATCGGCATGGTCGAGGCACATGGGACGGGTACGCCGGTGGGCGATCCCATCGAAGTGGCGGCGCTGACCAAGGCGTTCCGGGAATCCACTGATCGGACTGGCTACTGCATGCTGGGCTCCGCCAAGACGAATATCGGTCATACCGACACCGCAGCCGGGGTGGCGGGGCTCATCAAGGCCGTGCTGTCCATCGAGCATGGCGTAATACCCGCGAATCTGCACTACAGCGCCGAGAATCCGCTGCTGGACCTGGCCGGTAGTCCGTTCCGCGTGGCGGCCGACACTGTGGACTGGCCCGAGGGAGACGGACCGCGCCGCGCTGGTGTGAGCGCCTTCGGGATCGGCGGCACCAACGCGCACGTGGTGCTGGAACAGGCACCGGATCACGTCGAGGCTGAGTCCCCCGGGACCGATGGCGGCCTCGAGTCCTTGCTGGTTTTGTCGGCCGCCACCCCGTCAGCGCTGGACCAACAAGCCAAGCAACTGGCCGATTATGTCCGTAGCAATAGTGAAGTCGATCCAGCAGATGTTGCCGACACTCTGCAATGGGGCCGCCGAAAACTGCCCTATCGGCGTTCGGTGGTGTGTGGGTCGGCGAAGCAGGCGGTGTCGCTGCTGACGGCTCCTGCGCAGGCGACCCGCGCTAGTGACGGAGCGGTACCGCTGGTTTTGTTGTTGCCGGGAGGCGGGGCGCAGTACGTCGGGATGGGCCGTGGACTTTACGAAACCGAGGAGGTCTTCCGGTCGTCGATCGATCAGTGCGCTCAGATCCTGGTGCAGCACTGCGATATCGACCTGCGCAGCCATCTATATGGGGACGGGGGGCTCGATGAGCAGCGGCTCGATGTCGTCTTCCCGGCCGTGGTGGCCACCGAGTACGCACTGGCGACTCAGCTTGCGGCCTGGGGGCTGACACCGAACGCGATGCTCGGGCACAGCCTCGGCGAATACACAGCGGCATGCCTGTCCGGCGTAATCGATATTGATCAAGTCCTGCCGCTGGTTTCGGCGCGCGGACGGTTGTTCGCCCGAATGGGTGGTGCCACGACGAGCATCCTGTTGCCGACAGCCGATGTCACGCCGTTGTTGAGCGGTCGGCTCGTTGTTTCCGGTATCACCGACGCATCCTCGTGCACCGTTTCCGGACCAGCTGCCGAAATTGGGGCACTGGAACAGGAATTGGAAATACGTGGCGTGCAATTCCAGCGCGTGCGGGTATCGATGGCCGTGCATTCTCCAGAGTTGGACCCCGTGCTCGGCGAGTTCGCGGATATCTTGGCCGGTGTTACGCTGCGCCCGCCGCGAGTACCGTACCTATCGAATGTCACGGGTACCTGGATCCGGCCGGAAGAGGCGATCGATCCGGGTTACTGGATCAGGCACAGCCGTGAGCCGGTGCAATTGGCCGCGGGATTCGGTGAGCTGGCCGGCTTACCAGATGCCGTCCTGCTGGAGGTTGGCCCCGGCCAGACTTTGACCAGACTTGCCCAGCCGCAAGGTGACGCCTCATTCGCGGCTTTCGCCACGATGCGGCACCGCGACGACCGGCGGAGCGACCGGCGCGCATTGCTTGCGGCCGTGGGAAAGGCATGGGAGTACGGCGTCGACATCGACTGGAGCCTGTTCTCGGGCGGCCGGCGTCCGGCACGTGTCGAACTGCCGGGCTATCCCTTCGAGCGGCAGCGATACTGGATCGCCCCGTCCGACGGTATACAGCCGATCGCCAGTCCAGAGGCGACTGTCCCGGTGTGGCGCAGCACCACACCGGTGATTCCCGCTGCGGAGTTGCCCACGGCGCGTTGGCTGGTTCTGGTCGGCGAGGGGACGGAGGCTCGTCAGTTCGCCGCCGAGTTCGCCGAAACAATCGGCACCGCTGTCGATCTGCTGGAGCCGGGGCTGGCACCCGCCTCGGGCGAATACGAGCACGTGGTCTTCCTTGGCGATGCCCACGCAGCGAGGATTGACCGCGATCGGTACGCGCAATTGGTGGATGCCGTGGATGTCGCGGGTTCAGGGGTGTCGGTGCACGTGTGCCTGTCCAACGCCTTCGATGTCACCGGGGCAGAAGAGCTCGATGCCCGCCAATGGCTCGCGTTCGGCGCGGCCCAATGGCTACGGCGTAGCGCCGAAGCGCGCACCGTGGATGTGGTGGACATGGACCGGCCTGATGTTCGAACGCTGATTGCGGAACTCTCCGTGCCCGGCGTCAATCGGACGGTCGCCTATCGCAACGGGCGACGCTGGATCCTGGACGGCGAGCCCGTCCAGGGGACCGCGGCAGCGTGGTCGAACGCCGCTGCAGACTTGCGTGGAGAGTCGATTGAGGTTGGGGCCGTCCAGGGATCGGCATCGGCGTCGAATGCGCTGGACGACTTGTGCACCCGGCACGTATGTGCGCACTTGCGAAGCGCGGGTGTAGCCCTGACACCAGGAGCCGAGTTCTCACGCGCCGAGTTGATTGCCCGACTGGGAGTGGTGCCGGACTACCACAAGATGGTGGACGCGTTTATCCGCATTTTGAGCGAGGACGGAATCGTTGCCAGCGAGAACGGCAGGCTGCGGGTCCTCAAGGAGGCACCTACGGCCGTGCCAGACCTCGGGCGCTGGTGCGCCGACCATCCCGAGCTGGCGTCATGGGCCCAGCTACTCGACCAATGCGTCGGGGGATATGACGACGTCCTGCGTGGGCGGATTGCCGGCAATGAGGTCGTCACGCCGGGCGGGGATGACGGTCTGTATCGGACCGTTACCGAACAACGCATCGTGCACAGCGATTTCGCTACATACCGCGACTTGATCGGCAGGACGCTCGCCGGGCTGGCCGTGAACGCCTCCCCGGCGCGACCGCTGCGCGTTCTTGAAATCGGTGCGGGCCGAGGTTATTTGACGTGGCCGGTGATTCATGCGCTGCGCGGCCTGCCGCCCGGCGCGGTGGAATACCACGTCACCGATATCGGCCGGTCCTTTGTGGTGGCCGCTCAGCAGCAGGCCGAATCGGAGGGGCTGGATTTCGTACGCTTCGCCGCGCTCGATATTGTCGCGGATCCGGCCGGACAGAGTGTGCCGCTCGATGCGTTCGACGTCGTCCTGGCGTTCAATGTGTTGCATGTGGCACCGGACCTGACTGGCGCTATTCGCAATACCGCCGCATTCACCGCCCCCGGCGGCCTGGTGTTCATACTGGAAGCCACGTGTGAAGGGCGCGGCGACTCACTGATCGATCCGCTGTTGACCGGTTGGCTCGATTTCGACGACGACATGCGGACCGATTCACCGCTGGTGGCGCCGCAGCAGTGGGCGGCGTTGCTTGACGCCAACGGATTCGCCGGTTCGACCATCTATGACTCCGGTCCGGCAGGTGACCATGCGCTGATTATCGCCGAACGTCCGGAGCCGGTGCGCACTCTGCATCCGGACTTCGATCGGGCGGTCGCCGCGATCGAGGAGATCGCGGCATCGGAACCGTCGGCGCAACGCATGATGCTTACCGGGCCGGGCACGGAATCCATCGACGCCGCGATGACCGAGGCGTACGCCCATGGCACCCTCGCGGTCCGATACCGGGCCGGTGTCGCGGACTGGACCTTTGTCGACAGTTCGGCCTGCGGCGCGAGCGCGGTGACGCCAGACCGATTGGCCGAGGTACTCACCGCGCCCGCGGTGCCCGCGATAGCACTGTGTGGTCCGACGGCCACAGCGGCACACGAGGGGCAGGAATCGGTACCGATGCCGAAGGAATCGGCATCGGCGAACTCGTCATTCAATCAGCGGCCGACACTCGCGACGGAGTACTGCGCACCCCGTTCGGAACTGGAGGAACGCATCGCCGCCATCTGGAGGCGTTTCTTCGGCTACGACCGCATCGGCGTAAACGACCGCTTCCTCGAACTCGGTGGTGAGTCGTTACTGGCCATGCAGATTGCCGCCGAACAACGCAATGCGCTAGGGATCGAAGTAAGCATGCGGCAATTGCTCGAATCTACAACCGTGGCCGATATCGCCGCAGCCATGACGAATGTGCCGACGAAACAAGACGCTTCAACTCCGCCCACACCGCCCGCACGTCGCGGACGTGCCGCGCGGCGTACCGCGGACGGCGTCATACTGCTTGAGGGAGTGCACGAGTGACAGCCGTCGACTACCGTCCCGCACCTGAGTCGGGTGAGGAGATCATTCTCTTCCGGGCGTCCTTCGCGCAGCAGCGCATGTGGTTCCTGAGTCGGCTGGAACCCGGCAGCCACTATTACAACGTCCCGATCGTCCTGCATTTCCGCGGAGCGGTGCGCCGTGACGCGCTCCAGCGCGCGCTCGCGGGAATGGTTTCCCGACACGAGATCCTGCGGACAACCTTCGTCGAGGTGGAGGGCGAAGTGATGCAGGCGGTGGCTGCCGACTCGGCGGTACCGGTTCCGTTGACGGCAATCGAATCCTCCGCGGCGCACTCGTTACCGCCCATAGCGCGTCCCGAGGTGCGCACGGCGGTGCTTGAGCTGGTGTGCACCCCGTTCGACCTGAGCAGCGGACCGCTGCTGCGGGCACATCTGCTCGACGTGCAGGACGGTGAATACCTTTTGGTGTTGACGATGCACCACATCATCGTCGATGGCTGGTCCATCGGTGTCATATGCAAGGAACTGCGCGAACTCTACGCATCCGAAGTCGGGGGTATTCCTGCGGCATTGCCGTCATTGGAGCTGCAGATCGGCGACTTGGCCGAGCAAGAGCACGAGCTCATGTCGGCACCTACGCGAGAGCGTCATCTCGCGTACTGGCGGTCGCAGTTGGCAGGGGACTTGAGCGCACCAGCGCTGCCGTTCGACCGCGACCGCCCTTCGCGCAACGTGTTTCACGGAGCTACCGTCGACTTCACGCTGTCGCCTTCGGATACGGCAGTGATTGCCGCATTCGGGCGCGACAGGGACGCGACAATCTTCGCGACGCTGCTCGCAGCGTTCTACGCACTGTTGTACCGCTACAGCGGATCTGATGACCAGGTTGTGGGCGCCCCGATGGCGAACCGGGAAGACCACCGGGTCTCCGCGCTCATCGGGTTGTTCGTGAACACCGTTCCGTTGCGTGCCCGGGTCGACCCGAACGCCGGTTTCGCGGCCTTGGTAAGCCACGTCCGCGAGGTAACCCTGGGAGCCTACGAGCACCAGGAACTGCCTCTCGAACAGATCATCGACGAGGTTGCTCCTACGAGGCTTCCCGGACGCAACCCGATGGTGGCTGTGCTGTTCGCGATGCAGAGTCCGCCACCGGTCGACCTCGACTTCGCCGGAACGCGGGCTTCCTTCGTCGGAGTGCCGACAGGCACCACTCGGGCCGATGTGGAAATGCACTTCTGGCCCCTCGGAGATCGCATCGGGGTGCAGTTCGTGTACAGCACCGAATTATTCGATGCCGCCACGGTAGAGCAGATGCGTGACGACTACACCGCACTGTTGCGTGCGGCGCTCGCGTCGCCCCACCTGCCGATAGGCCACCTGCCCCTCGGTGCCGGCGAGGCGCTGGTGGTGCAGAGCCTGGCACCGATGTTCCGGCATGCCGAAAACTCGGTGGCGATCGTCGATGCCGGTGTGGAGATCACACATGCCCACTTGCGCAAGACGGCAGCACAATTGGTGGCCGCCATGCCAGGTGTACGCGGCGGGACGGTTGTGCTTGGGTTCGAACGAGGATCGGACCTCGTGGCTGCGGTGGTGGCAGCGGTGTCCGCTGGTGCAGGGCGGCTGGTGTGGCTACCGGCGTCGCTGCCGGCGCCGTATCGGGAACACTCGTTGCGACAGCTGGCGCCCACAGCGGTCGTGGACGACGCCACGGTCGCCGACGCCGCGGCGACCGGTATTCGCGCGATGGGCGAGTCCGAGACGCTGAACACGGATGCGGCGGTTGGGCTTCTCGACAGCAGCCTCGCCGAGCTTCTCGTCGCGTTGTTGTATTCCGGCAGAATAGATTTAAAGAACGACGCTCCGGCCTCACGTGCTGTGCTGACCGCAGACGGCCGATCGGCGCCACCTGGTGTACTAGGTGAGCTGTGCATCGGCCGGCCCGGCGAAGGCGTGCTGCCTACGGGAATTCAGGCACGAATGCGCCGAGACTCCTCGGTGGAGATTGCGCACACCGTAAGGGGGTGCGTTTGGGACGGTAACCGCTGGGCGGACCTGACCACTGTCGAAGCCGTGCTGATTGATCACGAATTGGTCGACGATTGCGCGGTATTGTCGCGGCGGATCAACTCGGGTACCGCCGAGTTGGTTGCTTACGTCGCAACTTCCGCTCCGGCCAGCACGCGCCGGCTCGCGGAGATCGCGCGAACCGTGCTGCCTCCGCTGCTCGTGCCGCGGGCATTCGTTCCCGTTGCCGCGTTACCGGTTACCCCGGCCGGAGCGCTCGATAGCGCGGCGTTGGCCCGTTTACCGGTGATTGACGATGAGCTGGTCGAGCAATGGTCGGCACGGCTCCCCGAAGCCACCATGGTGCGGGCCGTGCCCGATATAGACGAGGCGCCAAGCGTTCTCGTAGGCGACCCGAATCCACCGGCCAAGCAAGCACCGGCGGCTCCCGGGGCGCAGCCCGGCGGCCAGGAGCCCTCCGTGCTCCATGGCGGGCCCGCGGTGATACCGGTAGTTGCATCTCTGCCCGGCGCGCTGACCCGAGCGGCACGTGAAGCAGCTACGACAGAGCTTGTCTTCCTCGATGAATCGGGTACTGAGCGCACACTGAACTATGCGGAAGTACTCGATTCCGCGCAGCGGGTACTCGGCGGACTGCGAGCCGTGGGAATGGCTCCGGGAGATCTGGCGATTGTTCATCTGTCCCGCAACGACGACTTTGTCGCCGCGATCTGGGGATGTTTCCTTGGCGGTATCGTGCCGGTGCCGGTGGCCCCGAACGTGGTCGGCGGCACCGAGAAAGTGGCGGCGGCCTGGCACACACTGAAACAGCCGCTGATTGTCGGCGAAATCCCGCAGCCGGTAGCGCACCAGGGCGCGCGAGTTCTCCTGATCGGCGATCTGCTGACACACGAACCGGACACCGATCACCATGAGCCCGATCCCGATGAGGTCGCGTTGCTCCTGTTGACGTCCGGCAGTACGGGACAGCCTAAGGGGGTGCAGCTGTCGCACCGCAATATCCTGAGTCGCTCGGCGTCGACCGCGCAAAGCAATGCGTTTGGTCCAGAAGATATCTCCTTCAATTGGATGCCGCTGGAGCATGTAGGCGGCATCGTCATGTCGCATCTGCAAGACGTATATGTGCATTGCCGACAGGTGCATGCGGCCACCTCGTGGGTGCTGGCGGATCCACTGCGCTGGTTGACCATCGCAGACCGTTACGGGGTGACGAACACATGGGCGCCGAATTTCGCATTCGGACTGATCGCCGATCGACTCGCCGAGACGCCAGACGCCGCGCAGTTCGACCTGACCCGTCTGCGCTTCATTCTCAATGGTGGCGAGGCGATTGTGCCACGCGTCGCACGACGATTCCTGCGCATGATGGAGGGCTTCGGCCTGCCACGCAATGCCATGCGGCCTTCGTGGGGTATGTCGGAAACCTCATCGGGAGTGGTCTTCTCCCAGAACTTTTCGATAGAAACCACCGCTGACACCGATGAATTCACTGATCTTGGCGGGCCGATACCGGGCACTCGGCTGCGGGTGGCCGATATGGACGGCTCGGTTGTGCCCGAGGGGCAGATCGGGCGGGTGCAGATCAGCGGGCCTACGGTTACGCGCGGATACTATGCCGACCCAGAACGTACCGCGGAAGCATTCGCTACCGACGGTTGGTTCGACACGGGCGATCTTGGCCGTATTCGGGCCGGTGTGCTGACGCTCACCGGCCGGGCCAAGGACATCATCATCGTCAACGGCGTGAACTACTCCTGCCATGCGATCGAGTCGGCGGTGGAGGAGTCACCTTTGGTGATAAGCAGTTACGTGGCAGCGATCGCGGTGAGGTTGCCGGGCAGCGATACCGACGGCCTGGCCATCGTGTTCAGTGCCCAGGCGGCAGTGGCGGAAGAGGATGTGCTCGCCGATGTCCGTGCCCGCGTGCTGGCGGTCGGTCCCAACCCCGATCTGCTCATTCCTGTTCCGCCGGAGAGCATCCCGAAAACGGACATCGGCAAGATTCAACGCAACCTGCTAAGACAACAGTTCGCTGAGGGCAAGTTCGCCGATATCGTGCGCAGGGTGCGTACGTCTGGCGCGCCCACAGACACCATCCCGAACTGGTTCTTCCGGCCGCTATGGCACCGGCGCGATCGTTTGCGGCCCAGTGTCCCCGTTGACGGCGCGGTGCTGCTATTGGGTGAT
Source organism: Mycobacteroides abscessus ATCC 19977 (assembly GCF_000069185.1). NCBI lineage: Bacteria > Bacillati > Actinomycetota > Actinomycetes > Mycobacteriales > Mycobacteriaceae > Mycobacteroides > Mycobacteroides abscessus. The sequence continues at coordinate 2,301,729 of NC_010397.1, forward strand.
TCGGGTGCCCTTGGCTCCCTACTGGCAGATCGGTTGCGTGCACAGGGTGCACACGTGGTGTGTGCCGCCGTAGCGGATGTTGCCGAGAGATCCGACCGGCCGGCCGGGGTGGGCGCAGTGCAGACCGTGGTGTACCTAGCCGCACCGCAGGAAGACGACGCGAAGGCGAAGAATCATCCAGAACTGTTGGCAGGAAGCCTTCTCGATGTGGCGCGCATAGTTCGAAGTGTCACCAACGGGCGTTTCAACGAGCCGCCACCGGCAGTGTATGTGGTCGGTAGGGGCATTGAGCGGGTCGCGAATACGGACATGGCGGATCCCGAGCTTGCCCCGATTCCGGTGTTGCTGCGTAGCGCAGTGGCCGAGATGCCGGGGTTGAGAGTCCGCTTCATCGATCTGGACCCCCGCGATCTGGCTGCCGGTGCCGATGACATCGTGGGTGAACTGGGTTACGCCACGAATGACATCGAGGTTGCATATCGGGACGGCGTGCGTTGGGTGAAGGGGCTGCAACGGCTGCCTGATGACGCCACGTTGGCTGCGCAGATTCCTTCCGGCGCTGTGCATCTGATCAGCGGGGGATTGGGTGGGCTGGCCTACGAGTTGGCGCGGATGCTGATAGAGCGCTTCGACGGCCGGGTGCTGCTCGTGGGGCATCGCGACCCCGATGAACGGCAGTTGGCGGCGTATCGAAGATTATGCGATATCGCAGGAGGTGCCTCGGTTCGCCTCGAGGTCGCGGACGTGTGCGATACCGGCCGGGTATGGGATGCGGTCACGGCAGCAGAGAACGCGTGGGGCATCCAGCTGGCCGGCATCTGGCATCTGGCCGGTATCTATCGCGAACAATCGTTGGCCGCGATGACTGATGCGGAGTTCGCCGATATCGCAAGGGCTAAGGTCGGCGGAGCGCGCGCACTGCATGCTATTGCCTTGCACCGCCCCGGTATTCGCTTTGTCTCCTTCTCGTCGGTCAATGGATTCTTTGGCGGTTCCACCGTCGGCGGATACTCGGTCGCGAACGCCTATCTGGATGCCTTTGCCCTTTATCAGCGCCGTACGTGTGGTATTGCCGCGCACAGCGTTGCGTGGACAATGTGGGACCGCGTCGGGATGTCGGCCCAGGTAGAGCACGTCGAGGGCACTCGGGCCAGGGGATACCGCGTCGTCGGCCGCGTCGCGGCGCTGAACTCGCTGCTGGTCGCACTGGCCCACGACGAGCCGCATGTGTTGGTCGGCCTGGATGACACCAAGCCCGCGATTCGTGCTCGGTTGAGCGGTGTGGCACCGGCAGGTCAGGTGCTGGTGGCAGACCTGGCGGAGGCGGTACCGGGGTTCGCCGATATGCCGCTCCGCGACAAGTACGACGCCATCGTGCCCACCCGGGTCCAGTCCGCCGGCGTGGCCCGCACGTTCGTGGCGGCGCGTGATGAGACCGAACGGCGGGTGTCCGGGATCTGGCGGCGGGTGCTCGGATCCGATCACTTCGGAGTGACTGACAGCTTCTTCGATATCGGCGGAAACTCGGTACTACTGGCGTTGGCGCAGCGGCTGGTGCAGGAGGAATTCGGGTGCCAGATCGCCCTTGTGGACCTGTTCCGGTATCCGACGGTGTCCAGTCTGGCGGTCTACCTGTCCAGCCGCGAGTTCGCCAGCGATCCGAGCGATCCCGAACCAGTGGCGGTGGCTGACGCCGGCGTGGGTAGCGGCCGTGCCCGGATTCGTCAGGAAGCGCGCCGGCGCCGCCGCGCACGGTAGGCGTGCGGGTGAATGTCGTACTTGTACCGATAGTTCTTTCAGTACTGATGTGAGGAGTGACGAAATGGCACAGATCGACCTGAGCGGTGTAGCGGAGACAGCAATGTGGACGCTGTACACCCGTGCGAACGAAGCGCAACGGTCTGATGGCGTCCTGAAGGACCCGCGGTGTATCGAGTTGTTCGAATCCATCGACTACCCCTATGAAAGCAAGTTTGGAAAAGACCAGACCGGCTTGCATGGTGAGAAATCTCGAATCTTCGACGTCGTGGTTCGTCAGTGGCTGGCCGAGAACCCTAGCGGCACAATCGTCGAGCTGGGTGCTGGTCTGGAAACTCAGTTCCATCGCCTCGATAACGGAACGGTTTTGTGGATATGCCTTGACCTTGACGAGGTCATCGCAGTGCGGGAAAAGTTCCTGGCTCCCACCGAGCGGTGCCGTTACATTGCTGCGGATGCCTGCGACGTGTCATGGTTCGAGCAGGTGGGCCCCGGCCCGGTTCTCATTACCGCGCAGAGCTTTCTGATGTTCTTACACGAAGAGCAGGCTCGGCACTTGCTTGTCGCCATCATCGACCGGTTTCCGGGCGTGGAAATTGTCTTCGACACGATTTCGCCTGCCATATCCCAAAAAATGGTCAAGGGCTACAAGCCGACCGAAAACTACGAGTTTCCCGCTGCGCCATGGGGTATCAAGTGGGATGCCATCGCCCCGTTACTACGGCGATGGCATACAGGTATTTCCAGCGTCGAGGTCCAGAGTTTCGGTGCCGTCCACGGAGCCTTGAATGTCATCAAGCCGCTGTTCCTGCGGATTCCCGCGCTGCGCGGCATGTTGCCGGCGGTGGCGCATCTGAAAGCGTAAGGCAGATAGTCCCCTCGTCTGGGTGGCGAGCTCTGTTATCGAATCATCGAAAAATGCTGGCTATCAGTCGGGTTCGTAAATCGGCGTGTTGGGCAGCGGCGAAGAATGGAAAGGAACGATATGCGCGTAGTGTTTTTCGGGTATCAAACATGGGGTTACCGGACTTTGCAGGCATTGATAGATCTGGGGCATGAGATCGTACTTGCGGTCACTCATCCCATGAGCGAGGATGCCTACAAAGCGATTTGGGCAGCTCCGGTCGAGGAACTCGCGCGCGAACACGGCATACCTGCGCATTTCACCAAGAGGGTCGACGCCGAGACGATCGATCTGGTCCGGAGTGTCGATCCAGACGTCATCGTCGTCAATAGCTGGTACAACCGGATGCCGGTCGAGCTATACGATTTACCGCCATACGGCACCTTGAACTTCCACGATTCGTTGCTGCCGAAATTTACTGGATTCTCACCGGTGCTATGGGCATTGATCAGTGGTGAGTCCGAGTTTGGACTGACCGTGCATCGAATGGACAGCGGGCTCGATACGGGTGACATCCTGGTACAGCGTTCACTGCCGATCGGCCCCACCGATACCGGCACCGAGTTGGTGCTGCGAGGGATGGAACTGATCCCGCGTGTGCTGGCGGAGGCGCTGAATGCGCTGGAGTCCGGCTCGGCCGCCTGGCGGCCGCAGAACAAGGCTGAACGAACCTTCTGCCACAAGCGATCTGAGCAGGATAGCGCGCTGGACTGGGCGTGGCCGGCGGAGGATCTGGAACGGTTTGTTCGTGCGCTGTCCGAGCCGTATCCTCGTGCGTTCGCTTTCTACAATACGGAGCGGATAGAGGTTTTGGAGGCGCGTGTGTCCGAGGCCCGCTACGGCGGCACGCCGGGGCGAGTGACGGTCCAGGAACAGGGCGGCGCTGTGGTGTGCGGACCCGGCGCTCATCGCGCCGCAAACCGTGGATTGGTCATTACACGTATTCGGCGTGCTGACGGAAGCGAAGTCAGTGGGGAAGAGTACTTTCGTCGCGGCGGATACCTAGACGGCGGCAACTGATCTCGCCGCAGCGCTGTGGGGGCGCTGTAGCACGGGATCGACCACGGGATCGACAGCGCCGCGGGCCGTGTCGGCCTAATGGGTGGCTGCGGCGATACGCCAACCCGAGGTGGATTCCTGTTGACGCCAGAACTCGGCGAACCGGCCGCCGAATTCGGTGAGCTCGGCGATCGAACCTTCCTCGACAATCTTGCCGTCATCGATGAACAGGACGTGGTCTGCGTTGCGGATGGCGCTGAGTCGATGCGCGATCATCACCTTGGTGCGAGCGCGTGGATCGCTACCGATGGCCTCGGTGACTGCCGTCTCGTTCTCGGTGTCCAGGGCACTGGTGGCTTCGTCGATGAGCAGTATGGGCGCGGGTTTGAGCAGGGCACGGGCGATGCTGACGCGCTGACGCTCTCCTCCCGACAATGCGGTGCCGGCTTCACCGACGCGGGTTTGGTCGGCGTGGGGGAGCCGTTGGATGATTTCGTCGACACGGGCCAATGCGATGGCCTGTTGGGTTTGTTGCTCGTTCGCGCTGGGGTGCCCGACGAGGATGTTGTCACGAATCGGGCCGTCGAAGAGGTAAGGATGTTGGAAGATCATGCTGACCTGTGCGCGACGGGTGGCCGGGTCCAGAGCGGCGATATCGGTTCCGTCGATCAGTATTTGGCCACTCTCCGGTTCCTGCAGGCCGGCGATGAGCGACAAGATGGTGCTCTTCCCAGAGCCAGACGGACCGATGATGGCGGTGGTGGTGCCCGGTTCGAGGGTGAAGTTGATGCCCCTGAGTACGTGTTCGCCCGCGTCGCGATAGCGGAAGGCCACATCGCGGAATTGGATACGGGGGGCCGGGGTTTGGGCGGAGGCGGGGGCGGGCGCCGGTTGGTCCGCGGCTTCTGCGGTGATGATGGTGTTGAGGCGTTCGAACACAGCGCGGGAGTTTTCCACGGCTCCGGCAAGATCCGCCAGGACGGTGAAGGGCTCCAGGAACCGCACGACCACGACCATCAGCGCGACGGCTTGGGGGGCGCCGATTTCACCGCGCACCGCCAGCATCGTGATGGTGCCGACCAGTAGGATCAGCGCGATTTGGCTTACGACGCTGAATATCAGTTGCCCGGGAATTTGAAACAGCAGCAGCCGCATAGTGGTACCGCGTGCGGCAGCGACGGCTTGACCGGTTTGGCTGCGCGCCGGCGCCACACGTCGGCTGGCCCGCAACGCAGCTTGAGTGCGTGCGAATTCCAGGATGCGTTCGGTGAGTGCGCTATGTGCCCGGGTGTCCGCTTCATCGGCAGAACGCACGATGCGGATACCTGCCAGCAATGCGCCGAGGAGCAGCGGCAGGGTGATCGCGGCGGCCACCCCCAACTTCCAGGAGATGAAGAACAGTCCGGCGGTGAGCGCCGCGGGTAACAGGGCGGCACCGATTAGCGGGGTCAGCAGGTTGGCGATGAATCCGACCAGCTCGGGCCCGCCGGAGGAGATCGCCTGTCGTGCCAGGGCGGTGCGCTCAGCCGAGAACCAGCCGAGGGGGATATGAGTGAGTCTGTCCGCGACCTGGTGCTGGGAGTCGTTCAGCAACGCAAATCCGATGCTATATCCGAGGCGGGCCAGCGCGGTGTCCACCATCCAGCCGCCCACGGTGACCGCAGTCAGCACTCCGAGCCAGGGCAATGCGTCAGCGGGGGCTGTTCCGAAAAGGGCGCCCAGTAGCGGGACCAAGAGCAGGCAGCTCGCTGCCCGTATCGCAACCGAGACAACCGAGAGTACGCAGTAGGCGTATAGCGGGCCGCGGTGCGTGGGCGGAATCAAGCGAATCAGGCTAGAAAGCATCAGAGGTTTCCTCCAGCAAGGACGCTCGACTGCTCGTGGCGGTGGCCCTCCCACAAGCGCCGATACCGGCCGTTATTGGCGAGTAGATCAGTGTGGGTGCCGGTTTCGGCGACCCGGCCGTGATCAAGAACCACAATCTGGTCGGCGTCGGCGATGGTGTGCAGGCGGTGAGCGATAACCAGCACCGTGCGATTGTCAATCAGCCTGCCGAGAGCCTGTTGAACCAGATATTCGGACTCAGGGTCGGCGAATGCGGTGGCTTCGTCGAGGATCAGGATCGGGGTGTCGGCCAACAGCGCGCGGGCAATGGTGAGCCGTTGCTTTTCGCCGCCGGAGAGCTGAGTGTCGGTATCCAGCACGGTGTCATACCCGTTGGGCAGACGCAGGATCCGCTCATGGATCTGCGCATCACGGGCTGCTGATTCGACGTCGTCGTCGGTAGCTTCCGGGCATGCCAGCGCGATGTTCTCGCGGACGGTACCGGCCACCAGCTGCACATCCTGGAAAACAAATCCCACCTTGGCATACAGCTCGTCGGGTGTCAGTGTACGAATGTCGGTGCCGTCGATGCGGATAGCGCCGCGTTCCACATCGTGGAACCGCGCCAACAACGAAGCCAGTGTCGACTTGCCCGAGCCGGATGGTCCCACCAGAGCTGTCACGGTTCCGTGCCGCAACGTCAAGCTCACGTCGTGGATGACCGGAACCCCGGGCCGATAACCAAATGTGACGCCCTCGAAGGACACCGACGCGACAGCGTCAGCCGTCACGGGCGCTTCGATGACGTCGAGTTCGGTCTCGTCGAGCGCAACGGCGATATGGCGGGCGGACTCCAGGCCGCCACGAATACTGCCGAGGCCGTAGGCGATTCCTAGGAGCCGAGCACCAAAGGTAGTACCGAGCACGAGGAACGGCAGCAGCGTAACGGGCTGCATGGCCCCGGACACGACGAACAACGTACCCGCGGTGGCAATCAGCCACAGGAAGGTGGTCGGCCTGGTGACCAGGTCCATGAACGTCTTTCTCCCGATGAACGGCCGCTGCCAGTCGTTGAGGAATCGGAGGTAGTCGTCGAGACGGCGCTTGAATGAGGACGCCGCGGCGCCGCCGAATATCCGGATCACCGGCTGCCCTTCGAGATACGCGGTCGACTCGGTGCTCATTCGGTCTGCCCAACGCGAGGCTTCGACGATTTTCGGCCCGCTCTGGTACATCATCGCCATCATCGTCAGCAAGTAGACGAGTATCGGGATGAGCAGGATGAGGGCCATCCGCCATTCGATGACAAACAGATACACCAGCACTGCGACGGGGCCGACCACGGCCGCCACCGCGTCCGGGATCGAGTGGGTGATCAGGTAGTGCAGGGACATGGTGTCGTCTTGGATGAGTTTCTTGACCGACCCGGAACCACGCTGAGTGAACCACCCCAACGGAACTCGGGACAGTTTGTCCAGCAGTCGCCGCCGGACGTCGGCGCTGAAGCGCAGATCGACCACATGGAGCCACAGCGTGAGAGCCATTCCCAGTGTGGCACCCAGCACCAGCAGCACCAGAAAGACGAATCCGGTATGCCGCAATTGCGCTTCGTCCGCGCCGGCCAACAACTGGCGCGTGAGCTCGACGAGGACAACAAACGGGGCCAGCTCGACCATCGTGATGATCGCCTGTAAGACACCGCCCGCGATCATCTGCTTCTTGACCGGGGCCAGTAGCTCGCCGGCGGCCTGTGATCGCCACCGTCCCTGTGGGGCAGTGGTTTCGGGAGTTGCTGACGGCTTGACCTGCGTATCAGTAGGCACCACAACAGGTTTCGGTGTTGCCTTCTGAGGTGTCTCGCTGTCTCCACGGCGGCTGCCCATCGCGCGGCCGAAGGTCCAGTAGGCGGCGGCATGCACATCCGCCTTGGGGAATCCAAATTCGTCGCGTAGTCGCTTGCGTAGGTGCTTGAGTGATCCTGACTCGGAGCTTGCCCATCCATACCAGTTGGACCAGTCACGGCCCTCGATGGCGGCGGCCAGTGAGGTCTCATCGATCCGATCTACCCAATGCAGCCGCCGCCGGGGATGAGTGGTCAAGGGAATCAACTCATCGTCGGGGCTGTGACGTTCCAGGTATACCTCGATATCCACCTCGGCGGGAAGGGCCGCCACGATCGAGTTGATCGCCGGGATAGACGCGGAGTCGCCGATCAGGAGGAACCCCGACGGAAGGTCCGCGGGCACCTCAAAGCGCGCGGATCCGAACGCCACGACCGGGATGGTCATTCCCGGTTGTGCGGCTACGGCCCACTGGCAGGCGGGGCCGGCCGGTTCATGGATCACGACGTCGATGCTGAATTCGCCCGCATCTTCGTCGGTGGTAACGATCGTGTATGCGCGTTGATGCTCGCTGGTTCCCCCATCGGGATCGGGGAACCAGAATCGGAGCCATTCAGCCGGGGTGTGTAAAAGGTCTTCGAAGAGCGTCGGCGCGGACATCGTGATACGTACGCAGTTCGGTGCGACGGGCGCGGTGCCAACTACGGTGGCCACGTGATCACGCGCCCCGAGCCCGCGCAGTATCGCGCCCTGGAACCCTCTACCCATGTTTAAGTGACCTTTGTTCGTGCCCGCCAGTACTTAGCCCATCCTAACCTAAGAGGTAGGGGCTAGGTCAGGCTCGAACGGTGTCGGTAGGCACGGCGGCCTCATTGCAGGGGATCTCGGTTCCGGCGATCGAGGCCCCGGCCGTTTCGATGAGGAAGGGCAGCGCGCACAGCCCGACGACACAGGCCACCATGAGGTAGGCGGCGGGAAACAAGTCCCAGCCGGTTCTAGCCACCACCAGGTCATTGACCAGCGGCGCGGTCCCGCCGAATGCCGCCGTGGACAGGTTGTACGAGATTGCGAAACCGGCATAGCGCACCTGGGTCGGGAACATGCAAGGGAAGGTTGCGGTGATGGTCGAGAGCTGCGGTATGTACAGCAATCCCAGGACAGCGAAACCAACTATCGCCCAACCGAATCCCTGCCCCATGAGCCAGAACATGGGTAGTGACAGCACCAGTAGTCCGGTCAGCGAGAATGCCCACATCGGTTTACGCCCTACGCGGTCCGACAGCGCACCGCAGAAGGGCAGGAACGCCATCATGGCGACTTCGCCGATGAGGATCACGATCTGGCCTTGAGTCTCGGACATTCCGAGCCTGGTCTTGAGGTATGTGGGCTGATAGCTGAGCAGTGTGTAGTTGGTGATGTTGAGCGCGATGACCAAGAGCATCATGACGACCATGGGCCGCCGGTAGTCGCGCACCAGATCCCTGAGCCGCTCAAAGGCCGTCTCGCGCCCCTCCGGCTCCTGCTCCTGCATCTCCTTGAACAACGGCGGATCGTCGAGGCGGCTGCGCAGGTACCAGCCGATCAGTCCCATCGGAAGCGCGACGAGAAAGGGTATCCGCCAGCCCCAGGTGTGCATGGCGTCGTCGCTGAGGGTGGCGTCCAGGACGAGGACGAACGCGGCCCCGACGGCGAACCCACCCAGGGTGCCGAATTCGAGGAAAGAGCCATACTTGCCGCGCTTCTTGTCGGGCGCGAACTCGGCCATGAACGTTGCCGCACCGCCGTATTCGCCACCGGTGGAGAAGCCCTGTATGACGCGCAGGAGGATCAAGAGCGCGGGCGCGGCCATCCCGATGGTCGCCCAGCTGGGCAAGATGCCGATGAGGGTGGTGGACAAGGCCATCAGCACGATGGTGATGGCCATGACGCTCTTGCGTCCCAGTCGGTCGCCCAGTGGCCCCCAAACCATTCCGCCCAGTGGCCGCAACAGGAAGGAGATCGCATACCCGAGCATGGTGAACGCCGTGCCCAGGGTCGGAAAAAATGCCTGCGTCAGAAAGGTGGTGGTGGCAGCGTAGACGCCGTAGTCGTACCACTCGGTGGCATTACCCATGGCCGATGCCGCGATCGCGCGGTGAAGTTGCCGCCGGCCCTCGGGTGATTGGAAATCCGGTCGAGGGACCGGGGGAGGTTCCGTTTCACCCTCGCGTGGGCCGGCGGACGACATCAGGGCGTGCTCGGTGATTTGGGAGTCAGCGGGGTGAAGTCTCGCGCCGCGATGTATTCCGGCCGCGGCTCGTAGCCCGCGAAGGGTTTCTGTGGCGTGTTCTCCACCGAGTTGAACACCAGGAATACGTTTGAGCGCGGGTAGGGGCTGATGTTTGATCCAGACCCATGCATCAGGTTGCAGTCGAACCACAGCGCATCACCGGGCTGGCCGAGGAATAGCTCGATACCGCTCGTAACAGCGGCCTCGGCCAGAGTCTTGGTTGAAGGTACGCCAATCTCTTGTTCCACCAACGATTTCCGGTGATTGTCGCGCGGCGTTGCCCCCACGCACGGGTAAAACGTGCGATGCGTACCCGGCATTACCTGCAGGGTCCCGTTGTATGCGACATTGACGGTCAGGGCGATCGAGCAGGACACCGTGCGCATCTGGGGCAGGCCGTCTTCGGTGTGCCAGGTCTCGAAGTCCGAATGCCAGTAGAAGCCGCGCCCGCGGAAGGCCGGCATCGCGTTGATGCGAGACTGATGCAGGTATACGGGTCCACCCAGTAGTTGCTCGGCTACATCGAGGACGCCCGGCGAACGCGCCACATCCATCACTACCGAGCTGAGCACGTGGGCCTCGAAGATGGAGCGCACCTCTTGAGACCCAGCCTCCCGGATGATGCGCGGATCGTCATCGCCGATCTGTGCAGGCACCCTGTCGATTTCGTTACGCAACGCGGAGACGGTGGCGTCGTAGACGGTGCTCGGCCGGATGAGGAAGCCTTGCTCGGACATCTGGGTCAGTGCCGGTGGCGCGAGTGGACCACTGCCCGTGGCGCCCCAGACGACGGGTTCCTTGCGGGCGATCGGAGGCTGCTCGGATTCGAGGCGGCTGGGGTAGCGATCGGTGATCGCGGGGGCGCTCATGAGAGCGCAGGCGCAGCCGGGTATGCGCCGGACTCGTCGTGGACCTCCCGTCCGGTGACGGGAGGATTGAACACGCACATCATGCGCATCTCGCTATCGGCGGAAAGCTGATGACGTTCATTGCCGTCGAGCAGGTACATACTGCCCGGTCCCAGCGTGAACACGTCTCCGTTTTCCAGATTCGTCAGCGTGCCGGTGCCCGCGGTGAGCCACACGGCCTCGATGTGGTGCTGGTAGTGGAAGACGTGGACCGTACCCGCATCGATGGTGGTTTCGTGGAAGGAGAATCCGACTCCGTCATCCGCCAGCACGATCCTCTTGCTGTGCCAGCCATCACCGCTGACATCGCGCTCGGTACCCGTGATCTGTTGGGTAGTACGGACGATCAAGATACTTCCTTTCTCTCGTTGAGTGCCCGGGGGCTGTGTGGGAGTTACTGAGCCGATTCGGTGATTGCTTCACGCAGGGTGGCTATACCGATATCGAGTTGCTCATCGGTGGTGGTCAGGGCCGGTAGCAGCTTGACGACCTCGTCCTTGGGGCCGGAGGTCTCTACCAGCAGTCCGCGCTCGAACGCTGCCCGGCTTACCCGCGGTCCTCGTTCGGCGTCGGCGAAGGCGATGCCCTGCACCATGCCGCGGCCGCGTATCGACACCGAGTCGTCGTCGGCGACCAGCGCAGTGAGTTCGTCATGCAGCCTGTCGCCCTTGCGTCGCACGTCATCGCTGAACGTGTTGTCCTGCCAGTACTTTTGCAATGTCGCGGTCGCGGTGACGAAGGCCGGATTGTTGCCGCGGAACGTCCCGTTGTGCTCGCCGGGAGTCCACTGGTCCAGATCTGGCCTGATGAGCGTCAGGGCCATGGGCAGGCCATATCCGCTGATGGACTTCGACAACGTCACGATATCGGGTTTGATTCCGGCTTCCTCGAACGAAAAGAATGAACCCGTTCGGCCGCAACCCATCTGGACGTCATCGACGATAAGAATGATCTCGCGCTTGCGGCACAGGTCTGCGAGCGCCTGCAGCCATTCCGCGCGCGCCACATTCACACCGCCCTCACCTTGTACGGTCTCGACGATGACGGCGGCGGGCTTGTTGAGGCCACCGCCCTCATCGTCAAGCACCTTCTCGAACCATTGAAAGTCCTCGGTAACGCCTCCGAAGTAGTTGTCGTAGGGCATGGGCGTCGAATGCACGAGCGGCACTCCGGCACCGGCACGCTTCATCGAATTGCCGGTTACCGCGAGCGACCCCAGCGTCATCCCGTGGAATGCGTTGGTAAAGCTGATGATCGACTCGCGCCCGGTGATGTTCCGCGCCAGCTTGAGTGCGGACTCGACGGCATTGGTCCCGGTGGGGCCGGGGAACTGCACCTTGTAGTCCATGCCGCGGGGCAGCAGGATGGTCCGTTCGAATTCCTCGAGGAACTGTTGCTTAGCGACGGTGGCCATGTCCAGGCCATGCACCACGCCATCGGTGGTCAGGTAGTCGATGAGAGCGGTCTTCAGTACCGGATTGTTGTGCCCGTAGTTGAGTGCGCCGGCACCGGCGAAGAAATCTAGGTAGCGCTCACCGCTGGTATCGGTGAGCCAGGATCCGGAGGCGGAGGCGAAGGTGGTGGGCCAGGTGCGGCAATAACTCCGAACCTCGGATTCGCGCTCGTTGATGACCTTGGGTAGCCCGGCTTCCTGCGCGGGCATGGTGGCGGTCATTTCTGTATCCCCTTTCGGCCTAATGTTTTTAGGCACTTTCTCTGGGCGCTTGATGTGGTTTCAGTGGAATGAGCCGAAGTAGCGGCTCGGCCTCGTGTGCGTCGGGAAATAGATCCTCGCCGAATCCGGGAGATTCGGTGAGCCTCATGTCCCGCCGGCGGGCAAATCCGGCGAATAACGCACGCGAAGCGGTATTTGACTGTGTGACAGTGGTTTCCATAACCAAGGGCTCGCCCTGCAAGGTGGCGAGGGAGTCTGCGAGCCAGCCCAGCATGCTGGCGGCAAGTCCAAATCCACGGTACGCCTCATCTACGCCCACCTGCCAGATCATCAGTGAACCGGAAGGGCGTAGGTATCCGGCGATGAATCCAATGGGTTCACCGTCCACCCGGGCGACCGCCGACGTGGAAGGAAAATCGGTGCACCACAGCAGGTATGCGTAGGAAGAATTGAGATCCAGCACGCCGGAATCGCGGGCGATGCGCCACATGTGGCGAGCGTCCGACTGTGTCGGGTGGCTAATCGACCACACGGGGGTACAACGTTTTTCAGTCTGTAGTTCAGTATCGACCACTAAAAATCACCATCACGACAACGTGTTTCGTATCAACTCGGGTTTCGTACCGTTCGACCGTAACCACATCGACACCCGAATGGCCAGGACCGGTGTCGGCAAACGGGGCCAACCGGTAGCGTTTGCCGAGGGTATCCACGTGATGTGACCCTCGTCACATTATTGCGGGACTATGAGAACTTGACGGGATCTTGACGCATATGCGTCGAGATGGCCGACCGCCGCATCAGGCCTCGCCGCGGAAACGACGTTCCCAGCGATCGGGGTCGGCAAGCATCTGTCCCGGCGGTGTGGCCCAGCAGGCGGCCACCAGGTCGTAGCCGTGATGAATGAGTGCGGCGTGTGCGGGCCAGTGCACCTGTGTCCATTCCGGTTCGTCGTGAGCGCTGTCCACTCCGGCCCGGATTGCTCCCTCGAGCTCGAAAGAGAGGTCTCGGGCGTGCGCGTAGGCCGCGTCGTGGGCGGCCTGAATCCGGGCTGCGGCCACCAGCCCCAGGGCCGCCCTGCGGATCCGGGCCTCGGTAAATGCGAAGGTGCGGCGATGTGCATGCGGTGCCACCAGATAGATCGAGGCCATGGCCACCGCCACGCCGATCAGCGTCTCGGCCAGCCTGTCACGCACGATCGACGTGACCGATCCGTGCAGGGTGACCACACCTGCCGACAGCAGTGCGATCGGAGTCACGAAGGTCACGGCGACCGCGTAGTTGCGCGGCAGGAACAGCTCGGTGCAGAACTGCAGGGTCGCGATGGCCGCGATCAGTGCGTACCCGGTGAGCGACAGCTGATACAACACCGCGAAGAGTGCGAGTCCGACCACGGTCCCTGCGAACCGGTGCAGCCCGCGCACGGTTCCATGCAGCCGATCGGGTCCCATGTGGACGATCACCAGGGCGCTCAGAATGGCCCATTGGGGTCGCGTCAGGCCGACGGCCGCACTGAGGACTCCTGCTCCGAGGCAGGCGATACCGGCCCGCCCGGCGGTGATCGTCGCGTGCGAACGAAACCGTACCGACCGGCGTAGCCGGTACCAAATACTCGGCCGCACGACAAGAACGTGGTCTCCGGGAATGAGGTGGTCGAGCACCATCTTGTTGCCGACGGAGATTTCGGTGAACCTGCGGTGCGTGTCCAGCATCGTGGTGACCAACGGAGAATCGGACCGGGAGGAGAGTCCGGCGTCGTGCAGGGCCGTCCATGCCGAAGAGATTGCGGCGCCCGCGGCATGCCTGGCGTCGACCGTGGCGTTGCCCGGCCGCGCATAGACGTCTACGGCTTCGACGGCGCGGTGGGTCGCGACGCGCTCGGGTTTCTGACGGTCGATGACGGCACCGGTCATCGAAACAAGTACGGCCGCGCCCGCGCCGAGGCTGGCGCAGACCAGAATCCGCACCGGAGCCACGCCCCACTCGGTAGCCCCGAGCGCACCGCCACATACCAGTACGAAGAACAGTGCGCCCGGCGGCCCGAGCCGAAGTGCGTCGACGGTGTAGACCGCCGGTATCGCGATGGCCGCCAGGGTCAGAATGGTCGCAGCCTTGTTGGTCACACCACCTGGTGCGCAGCTACCCACGACCACGCCGACTGCGGTGACGAGCATCAGGGCGATACCGGCGGTCGCCACCACGGCGGCGCGCACCCGGTAGGGGCGGCCCTCGCCGTACAGGACCGCGAACGCCCCATAGGTGACGTAGAGCGCGGCATTCGGGTAGCCGGCAGCAACCACCAGCGTCCCGGGTATGGCGACGGCGGCCGCAGCGCGTAGCCCGATGCTCCAGCGCCGTCCCGCGGGTGGCGCGGAGAACAGGATGGAGCGAGCCCGGGCGATCTGCGGAAGCGGGTCCGGTGATTCAGGCGCGGGCGGGGTCACACGTCATTTCATACCGTGTCTGTGCCGGTAGGCGCGCTGTTTACAGGCGGGGGAGCAGTAGCGCTGTGGACGGCCCTTGGCGTGGCTGCTCAATTGCCCTCCGCAGAAGCCGCAACGTCCAGGCTGGCCAGCCGCCGTTTCGTCACGCGCAGGCGTGGATTCGTAACCAGCGCTACGTGCCGCGGATATCAGGTTGGCGCCGGGCGCCCGGCCGCGAGGGGTCCGCAGACGTAGCTCGCCGTCAAGGTACGGGCAATCGACGATGTCCTCGTTCTGGCAGCACAGCAAGTGGTTCAGATAGTCGCGTGCACGATGTAGTCGTTCGATCCGGGCCGATATCTCGGCCACCTGTCCGGTCACCGCGCTGCGCCAGGTATCCGGTTGTGCCGAATGCGATGTCACGATGGCGGCCTGCCGTAGCGGCATCATTCCGGTGATGCAGCACAGGTAGGCGATACCGATGCATCGTAGATCCCGTTCGGTATATGTGCGGCGGCCGCTGTGCTGCGCTGGCGAACTGAGAACGCCCTGTTTCTCCCACCACCGCAGTGTGGACGGCGCCACGTCGTACAGCGCGGCCGCCTCGCCGATGTTCACCGTGGGTTCCGCAATCGCGGGTCTCGACATCAAGCTCACTTCACCATTGAAACTTAGGTAACCCTAACTTGCAAGGGGTTTCTTGCCGTAACCTCTCGGGTCAGAACAGCTAGCCCAGCAGTGACCGGCCTAGATAGCCGTCCTCCGTGGTGCCTGGTGGCATGACGAACACGGCAGAACCGACTGCGGTGTTCCATTGGTTGAACTCGTCTTTTTCGGCCAAGCGTTGTTGCACGGGTACGAATTGGCTGGCGATATCGCGTTGGTAGGCCGCAAAGATCAATCCTGCGTTCGAGGATGTGCCCGGAAGGGGTGCGTCATCGAAGTTGTAGGGACGGCGCAGAAATCTTTCGTGTGGATTGCGGTGGCGCGCAAGGGCGACATGTGAAGTCGCGGGGATAACGGGGATGCCGCCCCGGGTCATCGTCAAGTCGGGTTCGTCGGATTCCTTCTCGCCGGAGAGCGGCGCACCATTGTCCGACCGCCTGCCCATCACCAGATCCCGGAGCTTGCGATCCAGCTGGTCCCACCCGTCCAGATTCATCGTGATCCGGCGGAGAACCAGAAGCGTGCCGCCCTTGAGCCACTCGTGGTCCTCGCCTTGGTGCCACAGCAGGCTGTCCAGCTCTGGCGCCGTGGGGTTTACGGTGCCGTCGACCTGCCCCATGAGATTGCGCATCGTGCCCCCGGAGGGGTCTTCGGGGCGCGGTGTGCGGAATCCAGTCTGGCGCCATCGCTCGGAGGCCAGCGAGCGCACGTTCTTAAGGAGCACCCGGGCGGCATGTGCCACCAGCAGTGGACTATCGGCGCATATCTGGAGCAGGAGATCCCCTCCGCACCAACGCTTATCCAGTCGGTCGGTGGAGAACGCGGGGAAGTCCCGCGCCGAGGCGGGGCACCGGTCGGCCAGGCCGGTCTTGGCGAAGACCGATGGGCCCAGTCCCGCGGAAACCGTCAATCGTGCCGTGGTCGTTGCCAGCTCGGGCTCGGTATCGGCCAGGGCCGGAATGCCCTGGGTCAGCCGGGCGGCATCGGTAGTCCAGAGACGCAGTATGGATCTCAGGTTCTCGCGTGCCGTTCCCATGTCTGCGTCGGCGGCGGACAGCAGATCGAGGGCCAAGAACATCGCGTGCGCCTGCGGTGCGGTGGCGATCCCGGCTTGGTGGTCCCCGTAGAACGGTTCGACCTGGCGTTCTGCGCTCGGTCGTGCCGCGTGCGACTGAGCGGACCAGGCCGACAACCCGGCGCCCGCGGTGAGGGCGGCCGCTGCGCCGCCGCCGACAATGAGCCCCCGTCGGGACAGAGAACGAGACGACATGGTCAGGGCTGGTAGTTCTCGTTGCCGCCTGCGAAGTCGCGGATCTGGGCGGTCATCGGCGTGGTCGAGCCATCCTGGAAGGCCAGGGTGATGACGACGTCCTGGCCCGGGCGCAGGGGAGTGGTCAGTCCCATAAGCATGACGTGGTCGCCCCCGGGTGAGAGCTTATGTTCGCCGTGGGCCGGAATGACGACCCCACCTTCCTTGGGACGCATCAAACCGCCTGCGGTCACCTCATGAAGCTCCACGGATTTCGCGGCAGGCGAGGTGGCCGAGACGATGCGCGCCTCGGTGGAACCGTTGTTGTGCACGGTGCCGAATACAGAGGTCATCGAGCCGTCTGGGGCGGACTTGGCCCACTGGTCGGTGATGGTTACCGTCGCTGCCTGCTCGGCGGGGGTGGACTCATGCGCCGAACAACCGGCGAGCAATGACAGCGCGACTGCTGCCGGGATGACGATCTTCACGTTCAGCTAGTCGTGTGGATGGTGGGGAAAGTTCCGCCCGGGCTGATCGCGGCTCAGCCTCAGCTCGGCGAAGAGCTGCTCCGTGGCGGATGTGGCACCCCCGATATCGCCGGCGATGACGCTCTCGACGAGCCTGGTGTGCTCGTGTTCGAATGAACATTCCGCGCCGATGGGGTTACCGCGCATGTAGTGGTCCATCAGTCCCAGCAGCGAGTCGTAAAGTTCCAGGTAGAGGGCGTTGTGACTGGCGGCTACCACGGCCCGGTGTACCGCGATGTCGGTGGAGATGGCTTCCTCGACGTTGTGCGGCTCGACATGGTGTGGCGCCCAAAGTTCGTTGCGGCGTACCAACAGTGCGCGCAGCTGCTCGATGTCATCTTCGTCACGCCGCTGGGCGGCCAGCCCGGCCGCGGTCACTTCGAGGGTCTGCCGCAATTCGATCAGGTCGCGGTTGTTGGCGGCGGCGAAGTAGTCGGCGATGGCCGAGCTGCCACCCAGGGAGAGCACGTAGGTGCCCGAGCCCTGGCGTCGTTCGAGCATGCCCGCGTGGACCAGGGCCTGGACCGCTTCTCTAATGGTGTTGCGGGAAGTTCCAGTGAGCTCGCACAATTCCGGTTCGGTAGGGATGCGTGCCCCGATAGCCCAGCGTCCCGACACAATCTCCTCCCGGAGTTGCTCGGTGACCTGGCCAATCAATGTTTGGCGACGGACCGGCTGCATGACGGCTCATCGTAGCGTGCGTCGGAAATCAGCTTGAACGCATTCATCCATTCATCCTATGATTTGCCGGGCTGTATTTGAGGAGGATGAACGGTGACCGCGACCCTGCGCGACGAAACCCACATGATCTCGGCCGCCGCATTGCGGCGTGGGCGTCTGATGGTGCTGGCCGCTATCCTGCTGTTCGCGCTCTGCCTGCGTTCGGCGGTTACCTCGTTGAGCCCGCTGTTGACCCAGATCTCGCATGAGATCGGGTTCGGTTCCGCCGTGATCGGTGTGTTCGGGATGCTG
Organism: Mycobacteroides abscessus ATCC 19977; assembly: GCF_000069185.1. NCBI lineage: Bacteria > Bacillati > Actinomycetota > Actinomycetes > Mycobacteriales > Mycobacteriaceae > Mycobacteroides > Mycobacteroides abscessus. The sequence continues at coordinate 2,319,744 of NC_010397.1, forward strand.
CCTACGGCCATGTTCGCCATCGCAGGGTTGGTGACGCCGGCGCTCACGGAGCGGTTCGGACTGGAACGCACGACGTTGGCCGCGGTGGTGGCCACCGTCATCGGGATGGCGGCGCGGACCGCGATGAACTCCACCGGCGGACTGTTGGTGTTGTCCTGTTTGGCCCTGCTGGGTATGGGTATCGGCAACGTGGTCATCCCGCCGCTGGTCAAGCGTTACTTCTCGCATCGGGTCGCGCTGATGAGCGCTGCCTACCTGACGGTGCTGCAGATCGGCACGACGGTTCCCGCGTTGACGGCGGTGCCGCTGGCCGACGCCTACGGATGGCGATTCTCCCTGGTGGCTTGGGTGCTGGTTCCGGTGGCGGCCCTGCTGCCGTGGATCGGTGTCGTGATCGCCCGCCGAGGCCATGACGTTGAGGACCACAGCGCCGAACCGCACGCGGATTCTGCTGCCGTTGGACAGGTTTGGCGCTCGCCGCTGGCGTGGGGCATGGCCGGCATGTTCGGTATGACGTCGCTGGTGACGTATTCGATGTTCACTTGGATCCCGGCGATCCTGGCCTCCGCGGGTGGCAGCGCCAAATTGGGCGGGGTGATGGTCGCGCTCTTCTCGGCTGTGGGATTCGTTGGCACGCTTGCTATCCCGCCGTTGGCCGCGCGCATGCGCAACCCCTTCCCATTGGTGGTGGCCTGCCTGGTGTGCTTCCTCATCGGTTTTGCCGGATTGTTGTGGCTGCCAATGCACGGGACCGCCGTGTGGGTGGTCGCGCTTGGATTCGGGCCCTCTACCTTCCCGTTAGGGCTCACGCTGGTAAACCTGCGTACCCGCACCCCAGCCGGTTCCGCGGCACTATCCGGTTTTACGCAGGGAGTCGGTTATGCCGTTGCATGCCTGGGTCCCTTGCTGTTCGGCGTGTTGCATGATGTGAGCGGCGGTTGGTACGCGCCGTTCGGTCTGCTACTGGTGGCGATCACCGTCCTAGGTGTCGGCGCATTTCAGGCATGCAAGCCCCGGACTCTCGAGGACACCTGGAACCGCGGCTCAGGGGCTGTCGTATCAAGCTAACTCAGCTGTGGCGGCCATGGCTACAGGTGACCGCTATCTGCCTACAGTGTCCGGACGGCCTCTAAACGCCTTGGGACACTGCGCCTTCAAGCGCGTCGCTGCGGCGTGATGACCGCTGCGCCGCGGTCAGCGTGGGGCGCAACGTGTGGACTGACAGCGCGGCATAGACGGCGAGCAAGGAGCTTGCGGCGAGGGCGTTGAAACTCAGATCCCGAGCTTTGACGTGGGCGCCGACCGCGAGTGAGAAGTAGAAGGTCAGCATCACTAGCGTTAGCTTCGCGAGCGCCGGCACTCGTGTGCCCAGGAGAAGCCCGGCTGCCGAGGCTCCCTTGACCACAGGAAACACCCAGCGCCCTTGCTGCGGAAACCGCACGGTATCCAGGCATTTGGTGACGTAGTCGATGGGTTGCACACACAGCGCCGCGTCTATGGCTTGGAACGTGGCGAGCAGAGTCAGGATACGTGCTTGCTGTGAGGTCTCGGTCATGCGGTCAGTAGATCACAAAAGTGTCATGTTGCGCAGCGGAACGACGAGCCTGGGAATCCTAATTGATTTGTAACGCAACAAATTTAACCTTCACTGCGGAAGAGTGCAGCTCACTACTGCCAATCCGATGTTGGCTCGTGTGCTGTTTGCTAAGGCGTAGGTTCCGCATCGTTGCCGACACTCGCGTTTGCTCTTACTACTAGGGTACGTCACAGGGCGAGAATTGTTCACCTACTACTCTATGTTAACCGACTCTGAGTGTGTTAACGTCCCGAGTATGCAGCCAATGGTGGACGGCAGGAACAAAAAAGGGCTTCTCGTAACAGTTGCTGGAGTGGTGCAAAAATATCCAGCACTGCTGGTTTGCGCGGCAGCCCTGTTTGCCATTTGTGCGGGTCTCTACGGTCTGCCGGCCAGTCAGCAGCTGCCTGCCGGCGGCTACGACGTCCCGAATTCGGAGTCAATGCGGGCGCAACAGATGCTGCAGGACAAGTTCGGAGTGGGCGGCAATCCGATCTACTTCACCGTGACTTCCCAAGGCGGGGCCACCGACACCGCAGCCCTGGCGGCGGGGCGCAGGGTGCTTGACGCGCTGAACGAATCTCCTTACATCCGACAGGTCACCTGGTGGGGAGCTATACCCGTGGGCACCGCGAATCCGCTGCTGTCCAACGATGGCAAGACGGGGCTGGTAGCGGCCCGTCTTGAAGGTGACGACACGGATGCTCCTGCGCGCGCACGCAATCTGGCTGATCCCTTGATAGGAGATCGCAACGGCGTCTCTATTCAGGGCGGCGGACAAGCCCTGACTTATGACGCTGGAAATCGGCAGTCGCGCGAGGACCTCATCGTCATGGAAGTCATCGCATTCCCCGTGACGTTCCTTGCCTTGGTGTGGATTTTCGGCAGTCTTGTCGCCGCACTGCTCCCGTTGGCTGTTTCCGTGTTCGCGATCGCGGGCACAACGGCCGCACTTAGTGCCCTAAATTTAGCCACAAATGTATCTATTTTCGGTGTTAACGTAGCTACCGCACTCAGCTTGGCGCTTGCTATCGACTACACCCTGTTCATTGTGAGCAGGTACCGCGAAGAACAGGTCGCGGGCGCCACGCCCGCGCGGGCCCTCCATGTCACGATGCTTACTGCCGGGCGAACTGTCCTGTACTCGGCGTTGACGATGGCCTGTACGGTCGCAGTCATGCTGGTCTTTCCTCAGTATTTGCTGAAGTCGCTTGCTTATGCCAGCTTACTGAGTGTACTCCTATCTCTCATAGGCGCTTTATTCCTAGCACCAGCTTTGCTAGTTATTCTTGGCGACAAGCTAGAGAGATTCGATATCAGAAGCGTTGTCGGCAAGCTGTTCAAAGCCAGGAAGATCGGTTCACCGACGGCCAGTGATCGTGCATGGGCTCGTATCGCCGCGTTCTCTACTAATCGCCCCGTTGTTGTCGTAATAATTGTTGGAGCTATCCTTCTGCTGCTGGGCCTGCCGGTCCTCGGCATAAAGATCGCGTATCCCGATGATCGTGTTCTGCCGGTATCGCAGACCGCGCGTTTGGCGGGCGATATTGTGCGCACTGAATTCAGTCAGAATTTCACAGCCGATACACGAATTGTGATCAGAGAAAATGCTTCGTCACGAGAATCTGTTGACGACTACGCAATGAAGATCTCCCACATCAGCGGGGTCCAGTCCGTCAGTGCCCCGGGCGCAACGTTTGCCGATGGCCATCGCGTGGGCCCCGGCGACGCCGGCCGGTCGGGGATCGAGGGTGCCAGCGCCTACATCTCCCTGAGCACGGATACCGACCCGTTCAGTGACCCCGGCAAGCGGCAGCTCGAGACCCTCAAGAGCGTGCCCGCCCCCGGGCCGGTGTTGGTTGACAGCCTGGCCCAACGGAATCTGGACAACATCGGCGGGATCACCGATCGGCTGCCGCTGGTCATGGCGGCCATCGCGGTGGTGACATTCGTCTTGATCTTCCTGATGACCGGAAGTGTGATCTTGCCCATCAAGGCGCTGGTGATGAACCTGTTGTCGTTGTGTGTCGCCTTCGGTGCCTTGGTGTGGATCTTCCAAGACGGTCACCTGGGAGGCCTCGGTACCGTGGCTACCGGACATTTCACCGCGTTCATTCCGCCGCTACTCGCCTGTATCGCGTATGCATTGGCCATTGACTACGAAATATTCGTTCTCTCGCGGATTCGCGAAGCATGGCTGGCCTTGCCTGACAACACCCCGAACCGTAACAAGCAGGCGGTGGCGTTCGGGCTCATTCGCACGGGCCGGATCGTCACGGCCGCAGCCACCGTGATGATCGTGGTGTTCATCGCGATCAGCGCTGGCCAGGTGGCGTTCATGCGCGGCCTGGGGGTTGGGCTGGCTGTCGGTGTGGCAGTGGACGCGTTCTTGGTTCGCCCACTGCTGGTTCCGGCGTTTATGCAGCTGATGGGGCGATTGAACTGGTGGGCTCCGGGCCCTCTCGCGCGGTGGCACCAGCGCTGGGGTCTGGTCGAGGAGCAGGAGATTCCTGCCGAACCCGCAATGACCGCGGCGCCCGAGCCTGACCCGGTGCGCTAACCGGTTCTAAGACGGCTTGAAACAGACACCGGTTACACCTGCTCAGGCCGTCGCCCAGCGGGTGTCGGTCAGCGCGCTGCGCAAGGACTTGGAGGGCGCCACCCTGAGCTCGTCGTACAGAAGTTTTTGGACCTGGCGAAAGATGTGCGCCGCTTCGGCGTGCCGGCCGAGCATGCGCAGCGCCACGATGTGGCTCTCCCAAATCTTCTCGTTGTAAGGCATCTCCAGGGTGAACTGGTGTGCGACGACCGCGGCCTTCTGATAGCGCTGTAAGGCTAGATAGCAGTCGAGCAAGACTTCCTGAGCGAGCTCCTTGTGAGAATTGAGCTCACGCAAGAACCCCTGCGCACGAACACTCTCGGACATGGCGGTCAGGGGTGCGCCCCGCCACTGGGCCAGCGCGTTCTCCAGCATCGCCACCGCAATCGAGGGCACTTTGTTTTGTAGGGCGACTGCTTCATTTACGGCGTCGATAAATAGATGCGCGTCCACATCTCGGCGGTGGATATCGAGAAAATAACCGGAGCGGCCCGCTGTTTGCAGGATATTTGAAGTGGCGCCTTCGTTATCAAGCCATTGTCTCAAACGGCGTACATGAGCGTGCAATGCGTTGATTGTGTCTTTAGTAGTCTCATTAAGTCCGAGTTCTTCAATCAATTCATCGCGTTGTATGACTTCTCTCGGACGAATGGCAAGCAGTGCCAACGCACATTGAAGTCTTACCCCTGATGGGATGCAGATTCGGTCGGCGACCCTTACCTGAACGGGTCCCAACAGATCGATTTTGGCGTGCATCGATAAGGCCCCCTACAGCTACCAGGTTTGGTTAAACCCATGGTCTTGTTTGCGTATTGAGCTTAGCCGTAAACGAAACCCATGTCACCTCGAGGCCACACGGTGAGGATGCTGGCAAAAAATCATCAACAAGTAGCTGCACTGCATCTGTAGTGCCGATATCCCCGATTTCAGAGACAAGTCAGCATCGTTTCAGAGGGCTCTGGCACTGTCCTGGCGAAGGTCGGAAGAGAACCATGAATAGAGGGGCACATATGACGATCAGCGACACCGCGCCCGCGGCCACACTGGTCTCCTACGGGAGCTATATCGGCGGTGAACAAGTAACTGAAGACCGGTGGATTTATGTTGCTGACCCACGTGCAGTACTTCAGGACTCATTTGCTACATTGACGCTGAAGCGACGCCTGGATTCCGGTGAGCAGCAATACGGCGAGGACATGGCCGGCATCGTCGGCCGAGTCGCCGTTGGAACAGACAGGCATATGCAGGCCGCCTTGGCGGCCGCGACACGGGCCGCCAAGGTGTGGCGCGGAGCTCCACTGCAGGTGCGGGTGGATGACTTCCTGGCGCACCTGGGTGCGCGGATCCTCGGTCATCGCGAGCAGATTGAGCAGATGGCTCTTTACGAGGGCCATCCGCGGGAGTTGGTGAAGTGGGAAGTCTCGGGCTGGTTGGCCACCACGACCGCACAGTCCAGAGACTTCTACCGCAGTCAGCTGTGGTACGAGACATTCGACGGTGACTCGCGGCGCATCGTGCGCCGTTGCGCCGATGGTGTGGTGTGCATCAACCCACCGGCCAACGCTCCGATGTCCAGCGCAATGCTCGCGGCCACCAGTGTGATGGCAGGCAACGCGGTGGTAATCCGCGCGCCCCGGTCCGTGCCGTTGGGTGTCTTCTACAGCATGATCGAGATCATTGCGCCGGTCCTCGAAGAGATCGGTGCGCCCGTGGGAACGATCAACGTGGTCTGCTCCGAGCCTGCGCCTACCTTCGAGCAGTGGCTAGGTAGCCCGCTGGTCAACGACATCATGTACTTCGGTGCGGTCGAACCGGGGCTCGAAATCGAGCGCCGATGTGTGGCTGCCGGCAAGAAGCCGATCCTCGAGCTGGCCGGTAACGATGTCGTCGTGGTGTGGTCAGATGCCAATCTCGACTATGCCTCCGATGCGCTTCTCGAAGCGTTCTTCGGTTCCGGGCAGCTCTGCATGATCCCGAACCTTGTTGTTGCACACCCTGATATCGCAGAGGAGCTTATCGCCCTAGTCATCGCGAAGGCGGCGAGCATCCGCATTGGATATCCCGACGAAGACGGTGTACTCCTGTCGCCGGTGCTTCGCCATGACAAGTTCCACAGCGCGCTCGGCGACGCCCTGGACAACGGGGCTCAACTGCTGGCCGGCGGCGGCAGCGTCCATGTCGACGGCTCCCCGTCCGAGGCCGGAATGTTTCTGCAGCCCACCGTAATCCGCGTTGACGGTTTGAAAAACTCGCGACGCGTAAAGGCTGTCGAACACGAGACCTTCTTTCCGCTGCTGCCGATCGTGGTGCCGGACACTAGCGACGGTGACCTGGCTCTCTCGACTGTCATTGATTTCGTGAATACAAACCTCTATGGCCTGCGAAATTCGTTATGGTCAAGTAGCGCAACGGTTATCGATACCTATGTGGCCAATGTCACCAACAGCGGCATCATCAAGGTGAACGAGTCTCATATCGCCTTCGGCGCGCCGCTACCCACACATGGTGGCACCGCCCTGACCGGTGGGGCATTCGGAGAAGCCAACTATCCGGCGCTGCGGACCTCTCATATCCAGGGTGTGTCCGTCTCGTATGTCCCGCATCCGCCGCGGTACTACAAGGAGCAGGCATGATTCTCGAAACTACGGGTGCTGCATACGAAATCACCGAGAACCTGTTGCCGGGAATCCTTGATGCCCTGTCTGACGATCCGTTGCACGAGTTGGAGTCCCCGGGTAACCGCGGAATCGAGATCTTCCGCAAGTTCAATGGGCCTGCCTTGGTCATCCCCGCAGCGCATTCGGGAGTGGGGGCCAGTCCCTTGCAGACGGTGGCGGTGATGCGGGCCATCGCCACAAAGTCTCCGTCGCTGGCGGTGGCGACCGCGATGCATCACTTCTCGGTGGCGACATTGTTCACCTTGGCGGAAAGTTTGCAGGCCAGCGGATTTGAATGGGCGATGCTGGAGGCGATCGCTTCCCAGCGGATGCTGGTCTCCTCGGCGTTCGCCGAGGGCAGCCCGGGACAAAGCGTGATCTCACCCACAGTCACGGCACGGCGCACAGACGGCGGGGTGATCGTCAATGGTTCCAAAAAGCCCTGCAGCCTTTCGGCATCCATGGACTTTTTGTCGATGAGCATGGCCTTACCGGCGCAGGACGGCGGTCAACGGGAAACTATCTTCGCCCTCATCCCCGCCCAGACCGAAGGCGTCACCGTCCATCCGTTCTGGGGCACGGACATCCTGGCCGGTGCCGAAAGCGATGAAGTGCGTCTGACCGACGTGTTCGTCGACGACCAATTGACCGTGCCGGCGAATAACGACGGCGGTGCCCTGGATCTTCTGCAGACGATCGGATTCGTGTGGTTCGAACTGCTGATCACAAGCTGCTACCTGGGCGCGGCAACCGCGCTCGCCGAGCGAGTATTCCAGCGGCGCCGCACCTCGCCGACCGTGCTGTCAGAGCTATCGGTGCGGCTGGAGACGGCCACTTTGTTGCTGGAGAGAATCGCTATGCATCTGCAACACGAAGCGGTGAACCATCGTTCCCTGGTGGGGGCACTTCACGCCCGGTACGGCGCTCAGGACGCCATCCGTGATGCCGCGGCTTTGTCGGTGGAAGCCCTCGGCGGAATCGGCTTTATCACGTCGAATGACACCGCGTACCTCTCCAGTGTCTGCCAGTGCGCGCCCTTTCATCCGCCCTCACGGCTGTCGCTGGCCGACGCGCTGGCCCGTGCGGCCATCGGCGAACCGTTGCGCCTGGACTAGGTAGGGGAGAGGACATTGTCATGTCAGTGACAGCAAGCCCGCAGGCACCGAGTGCCGCGCATATTGCACGGATATACAAAACGCATCTCAGCGGTGGCCGGGCCACCCTGGGCGACATCTTCGGTGGCCACATCGAAACATCTTCCGACGGAGCGTGGCTCACCACGGCCGAAGGCACCCGTTTCCTCAACGCCGGTGGCTACGGCGTCGCCCTCGCCGGCTATCGACACCCGGTTGTCGTCGACCACATTCGTAGGCAGCTGGACCAGCACCCGGTGGCCTCCCGCATGTTCTATGAACCCGCCGCCGCCGAGGCGGCCGCAGCCCTGGCCGCCGTAACGCCCAAGGGCCTTGACCGGATTCATTTCGCATGTTCGGGGGCCGAGGCCACGGAGGCCGCCATGAAGCTCGCCCGCCTCAACGGGTGCCGGCGATTTATCTCGATGACGGGCGGATACCACGGAAAGACATTGGGCGCACTGTCCTTAACGGCCCGGGAAGTGTTCCAGGCGCCGTTCCGACCACTGTTACCCGGTGTGAGCCATGTGCCGTACGGAGACCTCGCGGCGCTACGTACCGAACTCGCGATGAGTACGGCGCGCGCGTGCGTGATTGTAGAACCGGTACAGGGCGAGGCCGGCGTCATCATCCCTCCCGACGGATATCTGGCGGGTCTGCGTGCGGTGTGCGACGAGTACGGGGCGCTGCTGGTCGCCGACGAAATCCAAACCGGACTCGGGAGATTGGGGCAGTGGTGGGGTGTGGACCGGGAGCGTGTAATTCCGGATATCTTGTTGTCCGGCAAGATGCTCGGCGGTGGCGTAATGCCTGTCTCGGCGGCCATCACCACCACCGAGTGTTTCCGTCAACTCGACCGTGACCCCTATCTGCACACCTCGACATTCTCAACCAGCCCACTGGGTATGGCGGCGGTCAGCGGAGCGTTGCGCGTGATCGCCGAGGAGAGATTGGTTGAGCGGGCCGCGGAGCTCGGGCAGATCCTTTTGGACAGGATCAGCTCGGCAAGTGCGCAGTGGTTCGGCCCGGATCAGGTACAGGTACGCGGTCAAGGGCTGCTGATCGGCATTGAGTTCACAGACGCCTCGATCGTGGGAGACCTGCTGATCGAGCTCATCAGCAACAACATCATCGTCAACCACTCACTGAATTCGGATCACGTCCTGCGGTTGACACCGCCGGCCGTCATCACCGACGACGACGTCGAATTCCTCGTCCAGGGCTACCTCAACGCGATTGAGCAGGTGGCTATCCGTGCCAAGGCAGCACTGCCCGGCTGATCACACATAAGCACACAGAAGTAGGAAGGACCCCTTTATGCGTACTGCGCAACTGATCGTCGATTCCAGCTCCCACCCCGATGAGGCCTACCGCGCCATCGCCCAGTTCGAGGAGTACCCCCAATACGTCGAAGACATCTCCTCGATCACCGTACGCCAGGACGACCCGAGTGCTCTGGTGCCGGAAACCACCTACAGCGACTGGGAGGTGATCTTCCGCAACGGTCCACTGCGCTGGACGGAGGTCGATTATCACAACCCCGCCGACCGCAGCATCGCGTTCGAGCAGCTCTCGGGTGACTTTGAGATATTCCGCGGCCGATGGCTGGTCGAGCCCAGCCCGACCGGGTCTCGGGTCAGTTTCGAGGTCACATTCGACTTCGGGATCCCCAGCCTGGCAGGGGTTCTCGAACCGATCGCCGAACGTGTGCTGAAAGAAAGCATTTTCACCATCATGTCCCGCACCATCGCGGATGTGACACCAGTCATCGAGGAGAGTCGAGCCCTGGCCGCAGAAGCCGTTGCCGTGCACTGAACCTCAACCTCCCACGAAAGAACTAGGGGAAAAACGATATGGACCACATCAACCGTTTCGAAACGAAGACCACATTCGGCCTATTGCGCGCCGAATACTTCGTCGGCATGACAGTCTCAGGGGCCCTGCTGATCTGGAACATCTCCGAGGTGCGGTGGCTGCCGGCGATCCTGCTGTTCAGTTACATCGACCTGGTTGGCTACATACCCGGTGTCATTGCTCACTTCACCAAGAAGCGCGAGCCCCTACCGAAGTACTACTACGTGCTCTACAACACCATGCACAGTTTCTTGACCCAGTCGGTGGTGGTGGCGCTGTGGGCCTACTTCATCGGATGGGAATGGGCGCTGCTGGTCATCCCGCTGCACCTATGCGGGGACCGGGCACTGTTTGGCAATTTCATGAAACAGTTCTCGATTCCTTTCGAGCCCAAGGTGATACCGGAGTTTCAAGAGTTCGAGCAGAAACTGAACCAAGCGTCTGCGCATGCCACGAAAGCGCCGGGATATGCCGACATCGCTGGATGAGTACCGGCGCCTGCGCGACACTCGCGTCGGCGTGGACCGGACCCGAACCCTGAGCTTCTACCGCACTCTGTCATCGACCGTGAGCATCGTCTCGGCGATGAGCGAAGAACTCGGCCCCCTGGGACTGACCGTCTCCGCGGTTTCCGCGGTGTCCGCCGAACCGCCGTTGCTGTCGGTATGCCTGGCTCACGAGTCGCAAACCTTGCGGGCCGCAGCAGAATCCGGCAGGTTCGCCGTGCATGTGCTGCAAGCACACCAGCGCGGGTTGGCCACCGAGTTCGCCACGTCGAATACGCCGAGGTTTCGCGCGCACGGATTTGCGCACACCTACGGGGCGCCGGTGTTGACGGAGGCCGAAACCTGGACAGTCTGCGAGGTCGTCGACACGTGTGGGTACGGGGACCGCACGCTGCTGATTGGGCACGTGATCCATACCCACGAGGGCACCAAGGGCGCACCGCTGGTCTGGCATGACAGCAGCTTCCTGCCTGTCACCGAACACCAAGAGAGGGACTAATGAACGGAACAGAAATCGGGCATCTTGCCGAAACGGCTCCCATTTGGTGGCCAGGTAGTCCGGAAAGCGCTGCCCCGATCACCGACGGCCGCCACGACGTCGACGTGCTCGTGATCGGGGCCGGGCTGGCCGGGCTCGCGGCCGCCTACTTCGTCACTGAATTGCGTCCGGAACTGTCGGTGGCGGTGCTGGAGGCCAAACATGTCGGTGCCGGCGCCACCGGCCGCAGCACAGGGATCGTTTCACCCGGCTTGAGCATGCCGATGGCCGCGTTCCGGCGGAAGTACGGCGATGACGCCGCCATCGCCTCGTTCGACGCCACCTTTCACGGAGTGGGACTGCTGCGGGATCTGGTGGCCAAGGAGAACATCGACTGTGACGCCCGCGATGAGCCGCACACCCTTGTCGCCCTGACCGACCGCTCGCTGGCCCGCATGGTCACTCATTTGGAAAATCTCGCCGAACTGGGCCGCGAGGTGCCCTGGCTGAGCTCCCAAGAAGTCGTCCAATGGGCCGGCGCCGGCTACAAGGCGGGATTTGCGTACCGCGATGCCATGGTCGTGGACCCGTACCGGTTGGTCACCGGCATGGCCGACATCCTGCGCCGTCGCGGTGCCCCGGTGTACGAACACAGCCCCGTGATCAGTATCGAGGCCGACGCCACCGGGGTGTGTGTATTCACCGCTCGCGCTCAGGTGCGGGCCCGGCACGCCTTCTTGGCCACCGACGGCTATTCAGGCACTCTGAACCCACTGAAATCATCGGTTATCCCACTGCGCACCCATCTCTTGGCCACGGCGCCGTTGACCGAGGGGCAACTCGCCGAACTGGGCTGGTCGGGTCGCGGCGCGATCATCGACCAACGGACCTTCTTCAACTATTATCGGATGTCCGCGGACAAGCGGGTGGTGTTCGGCGGCGGACCGGCGTTTGTGCCCTCGCGAATTCCTTCCCGAGACATCAAGCGATCCAGGGTAATCCAGCAGCGTGTCCGTCGGGAACTGACCGAGCGATTCCCGGTTCTGGCCGATGTCGAGATTGACGCCGCCTGGTCAGGCATCACCGCCAGTTCTTTTGATCGCAACCCCGTGGTCGGTCCAGTACCTGGAATGGATGGCCTCTGGTTCGCCGGAAGTTGGTGTGGGCATGGATTTTCCACCTCTGTAGATACGGGCTGGCGTTTCGCTAAGACCTTGGTGGGGGAGCCGTTGCCCGCCAATATCCCTTGGTTCCGCTCCGGCGCTCAACGTGTGCCGACCACACTCCTACGCAACGTGGCCACCGGTGCCTATTTGAAGGCCCTTGATGCCGCCGATGCGCTGGACGCCAAAACCAGCAACCCGCCGCAGGTCGCACGACCAACCGCGGGGCGACAGACATCAAGGGGCACGACAACATTGGCGGAGGCGGACAAATGACGACGCAAGAACTGGCCCGTAATCATGACGTGATCATCGTGGGAGGCGGGATCGGCGGCTCGACCCTGGCAGCCATTTTGGCGCGCCACGGGGTGCGGGTGCTCATGGTTGAAGCCAGTGGGCACCCACGGTTCGCGATCGGCGAATCAACGGTCCCGGAAACCATCATGGGGCTTCGCAACCTCGCGCTGCGCTACGACGTCCCGGAGATCGGTGACCTGTCGGCACACGGGACCTTGTCGAAGAAAGTCAGTGCGGGCTCCGGAGTCAAGCGCAACTTCAGCTTCGTCTATCACCGGGAAGGGTTGCGGTCCAAGCCCACTGAATACACCCAATACCCCACCTGGGGACCTCCGATCGGCCCGGACTCCCACTTCTTCCGCCAAGACGTCGACGCCTACATGTACCAAGTAGCCTTGTCATACGGTGCCAAAGGTCTCACTCACACACCGGTGACCGATGTGGCATTCGGCGCCGATGGGGTCACCATCGAGACCGAAGGAGAAGGAGAGTTCACCGCCGGTTATCTGGTTGATGCCGGGGGAATGCGCAGCATCCTTGGTGAGAAGTTGGACCTGCGAATTGACCCGCCCTACCGGACGAAATCACGCACCATCTTCAGCCATTTCACCGGAGTGCGGCCATTCGACGAGGTAGTAGAGGCACAGGCGCGTCAAGGAGCGGTGAGCCCGTTCAGTCAAGGGACACTGCACCATTTGTTTGAAGGCGGCTGGGCATGGGTGATCCCCTTCGACAACTACCTGGGATCGACGAGCAGGCTGTGCAGCGTCGGAATCAATGTGGATCTGGACCGCTACCCGGTTCAGTCCGAACTATCGCCCGAAGCGGAATTTTGGAAGCACGTCGGCAGGTTCCCGGATTTCGCCGCGCAGATGGCAGGCGCCAGTGCGGTACGGCCGTACACCGCCTCGCGGCGCAGCCAGTTCGCGTCCAAGCAGGTGGTCGGCGACCGGTGGTGCCTGTTGCCACACGCCTCGGACTTCATCGACCCGCTGTTCTCGAGCGGTCTGGCGGTCACCGTCATGATCCTTAACGCGTTGGGACACCGCTTGATCGACGCCGTGCGCAACAACTGCTTCAGTACCGAGCGGTTCTCGTACGTGCAGGAATGGACGAAACTTTCATTCGATTACTACGACAAGCTGGTCTCCGCGTCGTACACCAGCTTCGACAGTTTCGAGCTGTGGAACGCCTGGTTCCGGGTCTGGACCATCGGAACCCTATACGGGGTCAACGGGCAGATGGAGGCTTCATTCGACTTCGACAGGTCGCACAATCGATCGGCGTTCGGGGTGCTGGAATGCGCGCCGTATCGCGGTATCCAGGGTATCGACAACAAAGTCATCTCCGAGATGTTCCATCGGGCGTTGGCCGCCATCGACGAATACGATGCGGGGCTGATCGATGCGGCCCAGGCTCAGCAGCAGATCTATGCGGCGCTGCGCGAGAGTGAATTGATCCCGGGTTTCTGGAACACCCTAGATCCCGCAGACCAATGCCCGTCGGGGGCTTTCACCCTGTTCTCGATGACCCGAATTCTCACCTGGGGTAAGTACCAAAGCCCCGAACATGTTCGCGGACAGTACTTCAAATCCGGGTTTGGCCCCGTTATCAAAGAAGCCGCCAAGTTCTACGGCGGTACCGTCAAATCCGGCGTCCGCGACGCGAACCACGCCATACGGGACATGGTGACCTCAAGAAACAGCGACTGGAAGTAGCCCCGGTCGTGAGTAACACAGCGGTGACCGCCGCGGCGGCCTTGTCCAAGGACGTATCCCTGATCTTCTTTGCAGACCTGGTCATCTTGCTGGTGGCGGCCCTGGCGTGCGGTGCCGTCGCCGGCAAGATCGGACTACCCAAAATGGTCGGCGAGATCGCCGCAGGTGTTCTCCTGGGCCCCACAGTGTTCGGCAGGTTGTTCCCCGAAACCAAAGATGCGCTGTTTCCCTCCGCCGGGACCGGCTCGGAAATAATCTCCGGACTGTGCCTGCTGGCGGTGGTGTTGTTGGTCGGCGTCGCGGGCATGCACGTCGACGTCGATAAGCTCAAACAACGGCTGGCCGGTATCGCCACGATCAGCGTGCTCGGGCTCGCCGTACCGCTGGCCGGGGGCATGGCCGTCGGATATCTGGTTCCCGAGCCGTTGCGTCCGGCTGCCGTCGATCGCACCGTGTTCGCGTTGTTCTTGGGCACGGCGGTCGCGGTCTCCGCGATACCGGTTATTGCCCGGATCCTGATGGACCTGGGCTTGGCATCGCACGAGATCGCTCAGGTGATCCTGGCCGCCGCGATTGTCGATGATGTCGCCGGATGGCTGCTGCTGTCGGCAGTCACCGGCATGGCGTCCGACTCCGGAACTGGAGGCGTTGCCGTGCTGAAAATGGCTGTCGCAGCCATCGTCGCGGTGGTCGCACTCACCGCACTTACCCGCCCTGCGCTACGAAATCGGTTGGCGCGCCGATGCTCTCGATGGAGTGCCCCAACATCCACCACCGTCACCGTGGCCACTATCATCGTGTGCGCCACCGCCGGACAACTGCTGGGTTTTGAACCCGTCATCGGAGCCTTCTTCGCGGGCATCCTGGTCATCGCGGCGACACCGGCCGGAAGCCGAGTGCATAAACCGCTGCACGCCATGGCTGTTGCGTTCTTCGGACCGATCTTCTTCGCGACCATCGGGCTGCAACTGGACCTGGGAAGGCTGCTTTCCGGACCGGTGCTGGCGCTGACCGCCTCCATATGTGTGGTGGCGGTTTTCTCGAAATTCCTGGGTGCGGGCATGGGCGCCAGAATCAGCGGATTCAGCTGGCCCGAGTCCGTAGCGGTGGGCGCAGGACTGAACACCCGTGGCGTCATCCAGATCGTGATTGCCATGGTCGGGGTGCGATGCGGGGTGTTCAGCCCCGAGGTGTTCACCGCACTCGTCGTCACCACCATCGCCACGACCGCGATTGCGGGCCCGGTCCTCAAACGCACACTGACACCCCGCCGACAGCTGCCGGCGGTGATATCGAAACCCCCGCAAGAGCCCGCGCTCAACCGATAAATGCCTGCAAAAAGGGAAGTGATAGCCGTGCCTGAGAAAACCGCCAACATCGGCGACCCTGTCGTCGCCATCGCCTCATATGCCGACCACCCCAGCGCCTTTATTGCCTGTAACGACGACACCAGCCACTTCACCACCCCGGATATCGCCGGAATTGTTGCCTACCGCCGCCGCGGCCGAACGGTGTTCGTGCTCGGGGGCCCATTCGCCGCCGAACCTGAACGTGGACCCCTACTCGACCGGTTCCTCGAAGAAGTGGTCGCGGGTCGCAATATGGTCGCAGTGCAAGTGCGAGAAGACGACACGGCATTGTTCGCGTCCCGCGGCTTCACCGTAGACCAATTCGGCAGCTCCTACTCGGTCCGCCTGGCCGATTTCACGAAAAAGGGCAAGCCGCTGGCCAAGGTCCGTCAAAACGTCTCGCGCGCCGGTCGTGAAGGCACTGTCGTGCGGGAAATCGATATTGCCAACGCGCCAAGAGAATTGGAGGAGATCGATCGTACCTGGCTGCGTGCCAAAGGATGGCACGTCAAAAAACTCGACTTCATGGTCGGGCAGCGGGCCGGCCGCGGCAGCGACCGCAAGCGGCTGTTCATCGCCGAACGCGACGGGCACGTCACGGGCTACATCTCGTATTCGCCCGCATACGGAGCCAGACCCGGCTGGCTGTACGACCTGACCCGTCGCCACCCAGATGCCTCGGTGGGCACCATCGAGATGATCAATCTAGCGGCTATCGAGCAGTTCCGCAGTGAAGGTGCCGGATGGCTACATCTGGGCCTGACGCCCTTCGCGAGCATCGACCAGCAATGTCCCGACGGATCCAGCGGCATGGTGCGCTGGATGGTGCGCCAGCTTGCCGAGAAGGGCGACAAGATCTACCCGGCCAAAACACAGGAAGCATTCAAACGTAAATGGGCACCTCACGTCATCGAACCGGAATATCTCGCGTTCGCCAATGGTCCGCGCCTGTCTTCCGTATGGCACCTGCTGCGCCTGACCAATGCCCTCTAAACGAAACGCATGCCTGCCCCAAACACATGTCTGCTAAATCCGTTTACTCCCCTCCGGAAGGCCACATCATGACAACCACGAGCGCACAACCTGGCAGCCTCAGTCGCCCCGAGCAGATGCGCTTCGCGCGCGCCGCGGTGGCCGCCCAGATGAAATCCCTTCCCGGCACCCTCCGGGCGCGGCTACGACGGGTCGATTCCAGCGCGCTGGCACGCGAAAGCGCTCCGCCGGATTCCGCGTTGGCGCGGGACGCCGAACGGTTTGTGGCGGAGCATTACACCACGAGCTTGTACAACCACTGCCTGCGCTGCTGGTACTTCGGGGATTTTTTCGCCCAGTTGGAAGGCCATCGATACGACCCGGAACTGCTTTACATTTCGAGCCTGTTCCACGACATCGCACTCACTCGCCAGTTTCGTGATCAGCGCCCGTACGCTTGCTTTGCGGTCGAGGGCGCAGACCTTGCCAAAGCGTGGCTTGCGCGGAACAATGCCGATGACGCCCTCGCCGCCAATGTCGCCGAAGTGATTGCCGCTCACATGGATGTGCACGTACCCGTCGGCTCGGGCGCCGAGATCGAAACGTACCTGCTGCACGAAGCCGCCCACCTCGATGTGGCAGGCACTCGGGCATCACAGGTGCCGTCGAGCTATACGCGCCTGGTCGCGGGGCGGCACCCGCGCACCGGCTTCGCCCGGGCGTTCAGCGACGCGATGAAGTATGAGTCGTTGCAGCGCAAAGCATCACGGGCAGCAGTGCTATGGAAGGTTGGTATGGCAATCCCGATCAACACCAATCCGCTGGACTCGGCGGCTCACCGATGACGGAGATGTACAGGCTTGATACGTCTGGTGGTGTCGCATGACGCGGTCCCCGGCTGCAGAGCACAGCCGCGACGCTCTCGGACCTGCCATGGCGGTTTTCGGCTTCGTGTTCGTAGTCCTGGGTATCTGGGGTGCCACCGATCCCAAGTCGTTCGGCAGCACGATCGCCAACTTCGGTGAGTACAACCCCCACCTGATCCACGACTACGCGGTGTGTTCCATCACCTTTGGCACCGGCCTGCTGTTGGGCTGGAGGCTACCGATGTGGCGGGCGCCAACCCTGATTCTGGCCGCGATCTGGAACGGCCTGCACGGCTACTTCCACATTGTCGACATGGACATGGCCAACGCCCGATTTCTGGGGCCCGCCGAGGCCGTACTGCTGTGCCTGACCAGTGCCGCCCTGGCCACGCTCGGGATATGGGAGTGGCGGCGCACCAACAGATCTACCGTCCAGTATCGGGACACGGGGGAGCGATGAGCTTGGGACTCGAGAAGCACCGCCGCAGCGTGGATATCGAACGTGGCCGCATCAGCTATCTCGACATCGGTGCCGGTTCACCGACGGTATTCGTTCACGGGGTCCTCACCAACAGTCTGCTCTGGCGCGATGTCGTGACCGCCGTCGCGGCCACGGGACGGCGCTGCATCGCACTGGATCTGCCCGGTCACGGGCACTCGCCCGTTCCGGCGGATGGCATCGACGTCACACTGTCGGGGCTAGCCCAACTTATCGCGGAATTTCTGGACAGCATTGGGATTGACGAGTTCGACCTGGTAGCCAACGACACCGGGGGAGCGGTTGCGCAAATCATGGTTGCCCGTCAACCGGACCGAATCAGAACCCTGGCGCTGACCAACTGTGACACCGAAGGCCATGTGCCTCCCAAACTGTTCAAACCGGTAGTGGCACTGGCCCGGCCACCGCTGATGGCCCTGATCGGCCCACGTCTGTTTGCGCGCCGCAAAGTGCTCAGAGCGCTGTTAGGTGCCGGGTACCGTAAGCCCGGCCGCCTGCCGGATAGCATCGTGGAGTCATACGGACAGCCCGTGTTTGGAACCGCAGAGTCATCCCGTTTTCTGTCAAAGATGTTGCGGGCGATGCATACCCGAGACCTTGAAGCCGCACGTGCCGGCCTGGTGACATTTACCAAACCGACGCTGATCGCCTGGGGTCTGGGCGACTACTTTTTTCCACTCAAGTACGGGCAGCGACTCGCCGAACTTTTCGGTGGCCCAGTAACCTTCGAAACCGTACCGGACGGCCGACTGTACTTTCCCGATGAGGATGCAGACCGGCTGCTGCCGCTGCTTTACAGACACTGGCACTCGGCGGGTCGGCAAGAGTCCTCCACAGAGGTGGGGAGTTGACATGTTGGAGATGAAGCCGGGGTGTGAGAAATGTGGAACGCCGCTGAATCATGCCGCGGCCGCGTGGATTTGCAGTTACGAATGCACGTTTTGCCCGCATTGTCACAATATCGTGAATACGTGCCCGAACTGTGGAGGCGAACTGACACCACGCCCGCGTAGGGCGGCACGCGGCGCCTCGGCTTCATGAGTGCGGTAGCCAACCCGCTTCTAGATACCGGGAGTCGATTACAAAATGGTGTTCAGAGAGTAGTATCGAGGTCTATGAGCGAATCCAAGCCGGGTCGCCGCGAGCGGTATGCCGCGCTGACACGCTCGGCCATCGTCGAGGCCGCCAGAATGCTGTTCGTCGAGCGCGGATTCGATGACACCTCGGTGGACGACATCGCCGAGGCGGCCCAGGTGAGTAAGGGTGCCATCTACCACCATTTCAAAGACAAGCAAGAGATATTCATCGATGTTTACCGCGATGCCACCAAAGGGGTCATCGAGAACGTTGTCAAGGTTCTCATCGATGTACCTGCCGGATCGTGGAATCGGATCGAAGCTGCGGCCAGTGCGGTGATCAAGGGGTATACCGACAATCGCGAGCCCCGAGTGCTCGTACGCCAAGTCATGGGCGTGCTGGGTGCCGAACGCACCCAGGCACTGGAAGGCGAGCTGGCTCTGCCTCTCATCCGGACCCTGCTTACCGAGGCCGAAGAGAACGGCGAATTGAGGGACCTGTCGATCGAAAAGGCGTCCCAACTGATTTTCCGCGTGCTGTGTGAATCGTCCCTATTGATCGCCAATTCCGCCGATTACGCCGAAGCGGCACAAGAGGTGGAGACAGTAATGTTGTGCATGTTCGCCGGATTGCGTAAACCGCCTGCGGCCACCCGCGGGCGGCGTAAGAGCTAGCGGCGTCCCGTGGAAACCATCGAGGTACGACGCAGCATCGCCGCACCGATTGCCGATGTCTTCGACTGGATCAGCAATGCCGAAAACTACACCGACTCACCACTGTTCTTGGCGGCAAAACTGATCCGCTCCGGAAGCGCCGCGGCATACGGAGCCGGTGCGATACGCAGATTCACCTTCCCCTTTGCGGTTGTGCACGAAGAGATCACGCGCTTCGACCCGCCCTATTCGTTCAGCTATCGGGTTGTCAAATGCATGCCACCGGTGCGACATGAAGGTGGTGCCGTAGTTCTGACACCAACCGCCCAGGGCACGGATCTCATGTGGTCGTCGAGTGCCGAGCTTCGGCTGCCGGTCTTTGCGGCACAAACAACGAGAGCGATATTGCCAAGACTGTTCGGCCGTGCTTTCTCCCAGGTCCTCGATGCCGCGCAATCCGCGCTGGAGGTGAACCACGGCCGTGCGAGTACGGCCATGCCTTCGGCCGACGGCCAACTCTCATAAGGCGTCTAACGAGGGGTGTCGGTGCCGCTCCAGCGATCGCGCTCACCCAGACCGGGGGCCCAGCCGGCGGCCGGACGGCCCGCGTACGCCGGTACTGCGCGGTGAATCCCGATCTCGGGAAGGTGGTTATGCACCACGACGCCGCATTCTTGCAGTGGGACGGCAAGTTCGGCGAGAGTGAATGCCTCGTTCGAGTCCAGGCAGCCGCGGCCCGCGAGATGCTCGCTATTGAGCAGCTGCGCGGCCATCACCTCGGCCGCCTTGGCTGAACTGAGATACCACCCGGTGCACGTGATGATCCTGGAGTGCTCAAACTCGGGTGTTTTTAACGAGACCCAAATGGAAACGGGCTCTTCCGTGGGTGCGTCGAACCTGCGCTGAAACCTCAGGAACGGCCACAGTGGAAGTCGACCCAAGATGTCCCGCTTGTTCAGACGCACAATCCAGGAGTTGAGCCGCCGGTTGTCGATGTAGCAGTACGCACGAACCATACGACCGGCGGCCAGCCGCTGCACCCAGCCGTCGTTTCGTTCGGACCAACCGATGCACTCCGTGTCACCGATCGGCTCGGGGAACGAAATGATCACCGCATCATGGGATCCCGAGTAAGCTCCGTGTCTTCCTGATGTGGTGAAGTTCGCGTGCACCAGCCGAATCCCTTCGGCGCCCCGATATCCATTCCATGGCAGGGGGACCGCGATCGTGATGCGTCCCTTCCAATACCGGTCATGCGAAACCAGGTCGTTGACTACGAGATTCGTCACACCTGGTGCGAGACCGGCATTCAAGACAACGGTCCCCGAGGCCCTCAGGTATTGGTTCCTCAATCCCTGTTGTGCGGACATCTCGGTGATGGCGAGGCTGAGCAGCTTGGCGCCGGTGGTCAATGCGATTCTTTCGGCCGTGTAGTTGAGCGGCACCGTGTTCACCACGATGTCCACGCCAGCCATGGCCTCGGCGACCGACTGTTCATCCTCAAGGTCTACATAGACGGAATCGGGTTGGCCATCGGGAGTTCGTAAGCCCCGCAGTACATTCCAGTGTCGTGCACTGAACACGTCACAGACGGCCCTGCCCAGCGCCCCCGATGCGCCAATGACAAGAACCTTCGGCTTGAGATCACTCATGAGCAGGGCGCTCCCTTCGGTGTGGCTGGGCCAAGTTGGTGAAGCAGCTTTCCTAAAAATAACCGACTTGTAGTCGGTAGGCAAGTGATAGTCGGTGGTAATAATTCGGTATGGCCAAGGAAGGGATGTCGATGTCGCCCGGTGGCGGGCAGGAGGCGGTGCCCGGTAGCCCGCATATCATGTGTTCGGGCGTATCATTTATCGATGAATATGATCATCGGGCTTGGTTTATTCTGATCTCGTGGCGCAACAGAACCTCGACGGTAGGCCGGACATCGCAGCGTTACTGGTGCCGCTCGGCCGGTCTTTCATGCGCGCGGAGTTACCGCTTTTGGAGACCCATGGCGTGTCGATGTGGGCGTACGCAGTACTAACGGCCTTGCGGGACAATGAGGCCAGCAGTCAGGCCAGTCTCGCCGATGCCATCGGTGCCGACCGCACCCGCATTATCGCGGTGTTGGACGATTTGCAGGAACGGAAGCTGATCAACCGGCAGCCCGATCCCAGCGATCGCAGAAGCAACCTGTTGTCGCTGACCCCTGCCGGACGTAAGACCGTTACGGCAGTGCAGAAAGCGATACAGGACAACGAGAATCGGATCCTGGCTGGGGTATCTTCCGTCGATCGCGGTGCATTCCTGCGGGTGCTCGAGTACCTCGCGCACCTAGATGATCCGCAGTTCTCGCCCAGGAACTAAGCCGCCGAAGACACGGCCTTGGACTTCGCGATGCCGAACTGCATGTTTTCGTCAATCCGATCACGATGGAACGCAAGGAAATCCAGTACGTAATTGTGCCGGATTGCCCATGGCCCCGAAACTCCCGAGCGGGGCATGTGTGCGTCACCGCGGGTCACGTACCCCGACGACAGGTTGAAGAAGGGCCGGGCCTCGAGTTCCTCGCCGTGCCGGTCCGGATAGGCGTGGGTGTAACCGTGTCGATCCATGTAGTCGAGAAGTCGCACCACGGCACGCGCGCTCAAGTCGGCACGCAGTGTCCATGACGCATTGGTGTATCCGACGCTCCAGGCGGCGTTCGGTACTCCCTCGATCAGATAGCCCTTGTAGATGAACCGATTCGGCGCGTCCACAGGGGAGCCGTCCACGCTCAGCGCGATGCCGCCGAAGATCTGCAGATTCAGCCCTGTGGCAGTGATGATCACATCGGCAGGCAACTCCTGGCCCGAGCCCAACCGGATTCCCGCGGACGTGAAGGTGTCGATGGTGTCGGTGACCATCCGGACCCCTCCATTGCTGATGGCCTCGAAGAGGTCGCCGTCGGTATCCGCGCATACGCGTTGATCCCACGGGTTGTAGCGGGGTGCGAAATGCACGTCGACCGGGTAGCCCGCAGGGAGCAGTTTGGTGATGCGCCGTCTGAGGAACCACTTCGCGAAGCCGGGTGCCTTGCGGCATACCTGATACATGATCCAGTTGAATCCGCCCAGCCAGATGCGTGCGAAATGCTGAACAATGCTGAGTGGAAAGACTTTTCGCATCACATCGACAACCGCGTCAACTCGGGCGATCGGGTAGATATAGCTGGGGGAACGCTGCAGCATATTCACCTTGGCCCCGGCGCGCGCCAACGACGGCACCAGGGTGATCGCGGTCGCGCCGCTGCCGATGACAGTGATCTCCTTGCCGGAGCAATCCAGGTCATCTGGCCAATGTTGGGGATGGATCAATCGCCCGGCGAACTTCTCCACCCCCGGGAATTCCGGGGTGTAGCCGTCGTCGTAGTTGTAGTAGCCGGTGCACAGGTACAGGAACTTGGCGCGGTAAGTCGTCGGGCCGGCCGGTGTGTCGACGCGCACCGACCAGATGTCGGTATCGGTCCCGAAATCGGCGCTGGTGACCTTGGCCGAGAAGGTGATATGCCCGTCGATGTCGTAGTCGCTGGCCGCGTGCTCCAGATAGTCGCGAATGTCCGCGCCATCGGCGATGGTGTTGCGTTCATGCCAGGGGTGGTACCCGAAACTGAGCGTATAGATATCGCTGTCGGAGCGGATTCCGGGGTAGCGGAACAGGTCCCAGGTCCCGCCGATGCGCTCGCGGCGCTCGACGATGTGAAAGCTGCGGCCGGCGCCGCTCAATCGGATAGCGGCATTGATACCGGATATCCCGGCGCCGACGATGAGAACGTCTACTAATTCATCTCTCGGCATGTCCGACATGATGCTCCTGATCGTCATTGATGAGACAACATCTGGCCCATCACGCTACCCCGAGAGGGAAGCCCGATAGCCCGCGAGTGCTTGCAAGATCGGCGCGGCCGCGCGGGCGGCCATGACCGCGTATGCCTCCTCGGTCTGCATCGCGACGTCCCGTGGATCCCGGGAGCCCCGTTCGATGCGATCCCGCACGAAGGCGAGCTCAACGACCTGGGCCGCGAAGTTTTTCACGGCGGCCCCGCCGGGGGCCCCGCCGATTCGTCTGGCAGCGGCGATGGCGTGTTTGCGTTCCTTGAGCGATCCCAGCCAGGTCGCCTCATTGGGAGTGATCAACCCGACTGCCACCATCCCGGGCAGTTTCCCGGCGACCACGTGCTGTTCCCTACGCCGGCTGCGTACGCCGACCACGATCATCAGTACGAACATCGGCACCATCCAGAGCACGTACACGGCTAGATAGCCCTTGAGCCCGAGGAACGATGAGCCATTCCACAAACCGTGCATGACCACCGCCGCCAGGTATCCGGCCAGGATGCGGAAGAACTTGCCCGTGGCGTCACGTCGCCGCAGGGCGTAATACACGCCGACCCCCGTCATGCTTGTGAAGAGCGAATGCGCGAACGGGCCCAGTCCGAGCCGGACGATCGCGGTCAGCACGGACTCTCCCACGGTGTTGCCGCTGCCGATGTAGGCGATGTCTTCGAGCCACGCGAATCCCGCCGCGGTGATACCCGCGTACACCAGGCAGTCGGTCAGTGAATTCAGCTCGTGGCGGCGCCGGCCGGTCAGCATCAGCAGCAGGAAGGCGCCCTTGGCGGCCTCTTCGATGAATGGTGCACGGATGGCGATCGAGGCGAAGGACGTGCTGCCGTCCGGGGCGTAGACCGAGCCGAAGGCCATCTCAAGGACGATCGACACGACGACGGCAAGCGATGCGCCCCAGACGAATGCCAGCACAAGGAGCCGGGAGGGCTCCGGTTCCCAGCGATCCAGCCAGAGATAGCACAGAACCACGATCCCGATGGCGACGCTGGAGAGGACCAGGCCGATCATCGCCCCAACGGGATTGGACAGCAGCAGGCCCGTAATGATCAATCCCGTCACCAGCGCAAGAGCGATGATGACGCCGATCGGCGCACCTACCTGCTTGATCCGCTGCCCAAATCCGGGCATCGGTGGAAGGGGTGTGGGCGCCGGCGCGTAGGACACCACCGAAGAGTAGCTGCGACCTCCCGGGCGCGTGCGGTAGCGCCCCATTGACGCCGCCCCTCGGGGCGGCCGGGTTTGTGCTGGTGGAGCGCGGTCTAGTAAGGTGAAGCACATCTCTGCCGCACGTGCGGAGGTAGAAGCGCGTCCGCAGCTGAGGCTAGCTGCACCCAGCACTGTCCCTACTACACAACCTGTCCGGAGCAACCCCACACATGCCAAGTCCCACCGTCACCTCGCCGCAAGTAGCCGTCAACGACATCGGCTCGGCCGAGGATTTTCTCGCCGCTATCGACAAGACGATCAAGTACTTCAACGATGGCGACATCGTCGAAGGGACCATCGTCAAGGTTGACCGCGACGAAGTTCTTCTTGACATCGGTTACAAGACCGAAGGTGTCATCCCGTCCCGCGAGCTCTCGATCAAGCACGATGTCGACCCCAACGAGGTCGTTTCCGTGGGCGACGAGGTCGAGGCCCTGGTTCTCACCAAGGAAGACAAAGAAGGCCGCCTGATCCTGTCCAAGAAGCGCGCTCAGTACGAGCGGGCCTGGGGCACGATCGAGGAGCTCAAGGAGAAGGACGAGGCCGTCAAGGGCACCGTCATCGAGGTCGTCAAGGGCGGCCTGATCCTGGACATCGGTCTGCGCGGCTTCCTGCCCGCGTCGCTGGTCGAGATGCGTCGCGTCCGCGATCTGCAGCCGTATATCGGCAAGGAGATCGAGGCCAAGATCATCGAGCTGGACCGCAACCGCAACAACGTGGTGCTCTCGCGTCGCGCGTGGCTCGAGCAGACCCAGAGCGAAGTTCGCTCTGAATTCCTCAACCAGCTCACCAAGGGTGCCATCCGCAAGGGTGTCGTGTCCTCGATCGTCAACTTCGGCGCGTTCGTCGATCTCGGAGGGGTTGACGGCCTGGTTCACGTGTCCGAGCTGTCCTGGAAGCACATCGATCACCCGTCCGAGGTTGTTCAGGTGGGCGACGAGGTCACCGTCGAGGTTCTCGACGTCGACATGGACCGTGAGCGGGTCTCGTTGTCGCTCAAGGCCACTCAGGAAGACCCGTGGCGCCACTTCGCCCGCACGCATGCCATCGGCCAGATTGTGCCGGGTAAGGTCACCAAGCTGGTGCCGTTCGGTGCGTTCGTCCGTGTCGAGGAGGGCATCGAGGGCCTGGTGCACATCTCCGAGCTCTCGGAGCGCCACGTTGAGGTGCCGGACCAGGTTGTGGGTGTCGGCGACGACGCGATGGTCAAGGTCATCGACATCGACCTGGAGCGTCGCCGGATCTCGCTGAGCCTCAAGCAGGCCAACGAGGATTACACCGAGGAGTTCGACCCCTCGAAGTACGGCATGGCCGACAGCTACGACGACGCCGGGAACTACATCTTCCCGGAGGGCTTCGACGCCGAGACCAACGAATGGCTCGAGGGCTTCGACAAGCAGCGTGAGGAGTGGGAAGCCCGGTACGCCGAGGCCGAGCGCCGTCACAAGATGCACACCGTGCAGATGGAGAAGTCGGCGGCAGCTGCCGAGGCAGAGGCCGCGGCGGCGTCCACGAGCAGTTCCTCGCGATCCGACGATTCTGCTTCGCAGGGCGGCTCGCTCGCCAACGACGAGCAGCTCGCCGCACTGCGCGAGAAGCTGGCAGGCAACGCCTAAGCGCACGTTCTGACGAAAGAAGGCCCCGGTCATGGCGACCGGGGCCTTCTTCGTGATCTATCGAAACCAGTTGCATGCCCCGATATCTTTGGAGCATGGGCATATTCATGATGGTGCTGCGTCGTGTCCGGCCAACGGTCGCGACGCCAGTGGGGCTGGTATCCGCTCACTGATGACTGGGCGGCGCGGATCGTCGCCGAATCCGGTGTTCGCTCAGGGGAGTTCGTTGTGGATCTGGGCGCAGGACACGGCGCGCTGACGGCACATCTGGTTGCCGCTGGTGCCAGGGTGCTAGCCGTCGAGCTGCATCCGGGGCGGGCTCGACACCTTCGTTCACGGTTTGCCGAGGAAGATGTCCGGATAGCGGAAGCGGACCTGCTCGCCTTCCGGTGGCCGCGACGGCCATTTCGGGTGGTGGCGAGCCCGCCCTACCAAGTCACCAGCGCACTGATA
Organism: Mycobacteroides abscessus ATCC 19977; assembly: GCF_000069185.1. Taxonomy (NCBI): domain Bacteria; kingdom Bacillati; phylum Actinomycetota; class Actinomycetes; order Mycobacteriales; family Mycobacteriaceae; genus Mycobacteroides; species Mycobacteroides abscessus. The sequence goes on from NC_010397.1 coordinate 2,346,285, forward strand.
CGGAGTCTCTTGACGCCGGAATCCCGGCTGCTGGCTGCCGACCTGGTGCTGCAGCGCGGGGCTGTGCACAAACATGCGAAGCGAGCACCTGTTCGCCATTGGACGCTACGGGCCGGAATCACATTGCCGCGAAGCGCTTTCCATCATCCACCGCAGGTGGATTCGTCGGTGCTGGTGATCAGGCGGCGCTGACCCTGTGACAGACTGCGGGCATGTTGCGTATCGGCCTAACCGGTGGAATCGGTGCGGGGAAGTCCACCGTCTCGCGGACCCTCGCCGGGTGCGGGGCTTTCATCGTGGACAGCGATGTGATCGCACGCGAGGTGGTGGAACCCGGAACGCCTGGGCTGGCGGCGCTCGTGGAGGCCTTTGGAGAAACGATACTGCGTGCCGACGGTGCCCTGGATCGTCCGGCATTGGCGGCCATCGCATTCCAGGACGATGAGCACCGCGCCACTCTCAATGGGATAGTGCATCCGTTGGTGGGGGCGCGCCGGGCTGAACTGATTGCGGCTGCGGGTGAGGAAGCTGTTGTGGTGGAAGATATTCCGCTGCTCACCGAAAACTCACTCGCGCCGTTTTATCACCTGGTTCTGGTCGTTCACGCGGACATCGAAACTCGGGTGACACGGCTTGTCACTCATCGTGGGATGAATGAGCAGGACGCCCGCTCGCGCGTCGCCGCGCAGGCCTCCGATGAGCAGCGCCGCGCGATCGCGGATGTGTGGCTGGACAACTCTGGCGATACCGAGGTGCTTGCGCACGCGGTGCGTGATCTGTGGGCTTCCCGGCTGCTGCCCTACGCACATAATCTGCGCATGCGGCAACGCGCGCCGTGGCGGCCCGAGCTGATGCCTGCGGATCCGACGTGGCCGGTGCAGGCGCAGCGCGTCATCAATCGCCTTGCGGTGGCTTGTGGCTCGCGGGCGCTGCGGATCGACCATATCGGCTCCACGGCAGTACCTGGTCTGGATGCCAAAGACGTCATCGATATCCAGGTGACGGTGGAGTCACTTGCCGTGGCCGACACGCTGGCGGATCCCTTAGCGGGCATCGGGTTGCCGTCGATCCCGGGTATCACCACAGATGACCCACATGACTCTGACACCGCCCATTGGGGTAAGCGCATCCATGCCGCAGCCGATCCGGGACGCGCCGTTCTGGTGCACGTGAGAGTGGACGGCTGGCCGGGGCAGCGATTCGCGCTGATTTTCCGGGATTGGCTGCGGTCCGACCACCAGGCGTGCGCCGAGTATCTTTCGATCAAGCAGGCGGCTGAGCGGGCGGCGGCTGCGGCCGGCGGCGATCCCGGCGCCTACGTGGATGCCAAGGAGCCTTGGTTCGCCCAGGCGTACACGCGGGCACTGGATTGGGCCAATGCATCCCAATGGACGCCTTAGCTTTTCCGTTTCAGTGCTTCTGCTCGACGATGCCGATGCAGGTGGCCGTTAACAGCCTGGTCAGAGCGGGTTCGAAATCGAGGCTCCAGTCCGGTGGGACACCGGGTTCGCTGCGGTAGTCGTGCTCCAGGCCCTCGGGAGGATGCGCAATCTGCCACAGCATTGCGGCCAGCGAGAACCCGGCGACGAGGATGTCCAGCGAGCCTTTGCGGCCGATTTCTGGAAGGGTGCGTTCGATCGACTCGGCGATCGACATGACGGCCACGTTGCTGATTTGCTTGACCTCGGCGACTCGTTCGACGTCGACCTCATGCTCCAGGTGAAGGTGCTGGTTGGCTAGCAGATCGCAAAACAGGGGGTCGTCGACCAGGCCGTGGACCAGAGACTCGGCCACTCGGGCGGGGGACCCGGGTCCGGGTTCGGCAAGCGCCGCGCACACCGTGGCCGACCATCGGGTCCAGCCCTCGGCAGCCAGATGCAACAACACTTCTTTATGCGAACTGAAGTAGCGCCGGACCGCGGAGTAGTGCACTCCGGCGCGATTGGCGACAGCCGTCAACGTCACCGAGGTGACGCCTGATTCCACAGCCAGCGACCGCGCAGCTTCCACGATTGCCGCTGCCCGCTGACGCTTCTTTTCGTCAGTCCGGGCGCGTTGGAATGTCAGTTGCGCCACTTGCCGAGGATAACGCACGGCGTGTGATTTGCGAGCCAACGAACCACCCGGTAGCGTGCGTTACGCACGTCATATGCGTTAAAGATCCTGATGAAACGCGCTGGAAGGGAGCCAACTGTTCCGACCTTAGGCATGGTTTACTTCGAGAAACGTCTGGGCGCCCTCGCCCGGGCAGTGCGGGCTCGAAGCAACCAGCACGCAGCGATTGCTGTGCCGCCCTTTCGCGGGGGGTGGATGGTGCGGAATCCGATCGGTAGTTGAGCCAGGTTCGAGCAAGCACGCGGTACCGGCTTGCGAAACGCCAACGGGTGAAGGGGTTTTACGATTCTCAGCGTTCTGAAGCGGGCTTGGATCCCGGTGGTCATGGTCCTGGTCCTGGTCATCGCGGGCTTCGCGGTATGGCGGATTCGCGGCATCTTCGGTTCGCATCAGCTGCCCACCTACGCCGGCAGCATGACCGACGACAAAAACAACTCCAAGCCCAAGCATGTCCTCTACGAGATCTTCGGCCCGCCCGGCACCATTGCGGACATCAACTACATCGACAAGGAAGGGGAGCCCCACCAAATCAACGGGGCGGTCCTGCCGTGGTCGATCGAGATCATCACCACCGCGCCGTCGATGACGGGCAACATCTTGGCCCAGACGCGCAATGCCGACGGGCTGGGTTGCCGCATCACGGCCAATGACGAGAAAAAAGATGAAAGGTATACCAACGAGGTGAGCGCCTACGTCTACTGCTTTGTGAAGTCCGCATGAGCGGGTCGCACGCAGGACGTTCGGCGGCCGAACCCACCTTCTTGGCCAAATGGATCCGCCGCCTGTCGATCCCCATCGTCATCGGCTGGCTGGCCATCGTCTTTGCCCTGAATACCTTTGTTCCGCAGCTAGAGCAGGTGGGTAAGGAACATACGGTCTCACTGAGCCCGCAGAGTGCGCCGTCGATGCAGGCGATGAAGCACATGGGCAAGATGTTCAAGGAGTCTGACTCCGACAGCGTGGTCATGATCGTGCTCGAAGGGCAGGAACGGCTGGGCCCAGGCTCCCACAAGTTCTACGACGAGATGGTGGCGCGTCTCCGTGCCGACACCAAACACGTTCAGCATGTTCAGGATTTCTGGGGTGATCCGCTGACCGAAGCCGGTGCGCAGAGCACCGACGGCAAGGCCACCTACGTTCAGGTGAACCTCGCGGGAAACATGGGCGAGACGCTGTCCAACGAATCCACCGAGGCCGCCCGAAACATCGTCAAACAGCTCGAGGCGGACTGGACCAAGGACGGCAACAAGCTGCCGGACGGGCTCACCGTATACGTCACCGGCCCCGGCGCGCTGCAGACCGACATGAACCACGCCGGCGATGGCAGCCTACAGCTGATCACCGGGCTGACTTTCCTGGTCATCGTCGTGATGCTGCTGTTCTTCTATCGGTCGATCTTCACCGTGATCATGGTGTTCATGCTGGTGGGTATCCAGCTCAGCGCGGCGCGTGGCGTGATCGCCTTCCTCGGCAACACCGAAATCATCGGACTGTCGACATTCGCGGTGAACCTGTTGGTGATGCTTTCTATTGCCGCGGGAACCGACTACGCGATCTTCCTCATCGGCCGTTATCAGGAAGCCCGGGCCATGGGCGCGGACAAGGAAGCCGCCTACTACGAGATGTTCCATGGCACCGCACACGTCATCCTGGGATCGGGTATGACCATCGCGGGCGCCATGTACTGCCTGAGCTTCACCCGCATGCCGTACTTCCAGACCCTGGGCGTGCCCTGCTCCGTGGGCCTGCTCGTGGGCGTGCTGGTGTCACTGACCCTGGGGCCTGCTCTCATCACTATCGGCAGCCGCTTCGGATTGTTCGAACCCAAGCGCGCCATGCGGATTCGCAGCTGGCGCAAGATCGGGACAACGATCGTGCGTTGGCCGGGCCCGGTTCTGGCGGCCGCCATGGCGATCGCGATCATCGGCCTCGCGGCGCTGCCCGGCTACCGGACGAGCTACGACGACAAGAAGTACATCCCTAAGGACATCCCCGCCAACGCGGGGTTCCAGGCCGCCGATCGGCACTTCTCGCAGGCCCGGATGAACCCGGAAATGCTACTGATCGAGTCCGATCACGATATGCGCAATTCGGCGGACTTCCTGGTGATCGACAAGATCGCCAAGGCCGTGTTCCGGGTGCCGGGAATCGCACGCGTGCAAGCGATTACCCGGCCACAGGGCACCCCGATCGAGCACAGCTCCATCCCATTCCTTATCAGCATGCAAAGCGTCGGTCAGCGGCAGAACATGAAGCTGATGAAGGACCGTATGGCCGATATGAAGGTCCAGGCCGACAAGATGGGCGAAAACGTCGTCATCATGAAGCGGACCCTGGCCAACATGACCACCATGGCGGGCATCACCCACTCGCTCGTCGGTGACATGCATACCCTGCAGGGCACCATCCACGAGATGCGAGACAGTATCTCGAATTTCGACGACTGGTTCCGGCCCATTCGCAACTACTTGTATTGGGAGAAGCACTGCTTCGACATCCCGATGTGTTGGGCCATGCGCTCGATCTTCGACACTCTCGACAAGATCGACGAAATGACCGAAACCATGGACGGCATGGTCGTCAACATGGAGCGGATGGACACACTGATGCCCAAGATGGTGTCGGACATGTCGGCGATGATTCCGATCATGGAAGACATGCAGCGGATGATGCTGACCCAGCACAGCACCATGTCTGGCTTCTACAACCAAATGGACGAGATGAGCCAGAACTCGACCGCCATGGGTAAGGCGTTCGACGCCGCGAAGAACGATGACTCGTTCTACCTACCACCGGAGATCTTCGACAACGCGGATTTCAAACGAGGGATGAAGTCATTCCTGTCACCGGACGGCAAGGCGGTCCGGATGATCATCTCGCATCGGGGCGATCCCGCGACGCCCGAAGGCCTTTCTCACGTCGAGCCGATCAAGCAGGCCGCGATCGAAGCAGTGAAAGGTACACCGCTTGAGGATGCCAAGATCGAATTGGGTGGCACCGCGGCGGTCTTCAAAGACATGTCGGACGGCGCCAAGTACGACCTGATGATCGCGGGCATCTCCGCGTTGTGCTTGATCTTCCTGATCATGCTGTTGATCACGCGAAGCTTCGTGGCCTCGCTGGTCATCGTGGGTACGGTCGCGCTCTCACTGGGCGCCTCGTTTGGTCTATCCGTCATTATCTGGCAGTACATCCTGGGCATCGAATTGCACTGGCTCGTCATGCAGATGGCGATCATCGTGCTACTGGCCGTTGGCTCCGACTACAACCTGTTGTTGGTCTCGCGACTCAAAGAGGAACTGCATGGCGGTCTGAAGACCGGCATCATCCGCTCGATGGGCGGCACCGGTAGCGTGGTGACCTCGGCGGGGCTGGTCTTCGCTTTCACCATGGCAGTCATGGTGGTCAGTGATCTGCGCATCATCGGACAGGTCGGTACCACGATCGCATTGGGCCTGCTCTTCGACACCCTCATCGTGCGATCCTTCATGACGCCGGCCGTCGCCACCTTGCTCGGTCGCTGGTTCTGGTGGCCCCTGAATGTGCGCACGCGCCCGCTACCACCGCCCAGGACGACGGTGGCCGCAGATCCCACACCGCCACCGGTTCCGGTGGGCCCGGGCCACGGCGATGACCCGATCACGACGGAGTTTCCCCGCCCTTCGGTCTAGCAGCTCCGATCCGCGTGGTGTCGGCGGCGGATTATCTGCCGGCACGTCGGCCTGGGGTAATCACGACACCATTCAAGATCACTTCGTAATATCCGAGGTGTTCTCTCCGCGGTCAGCATGAGAATTCCTGCACCGGCGCACTGAACAGTCGCCGGAAATTGTTTGCTGTCTGGGTGGCTGGCGACATGCCGCATGCGTGCGGGCGGTGATATGTGAGAACTCGCCGCTAGTGGTGACGAACGACACGTCTGCCGCGGCGCCCGGTTGTCGATCACGTTTTCACGCCTCGGCGCCGGTGCGTGTCTTGGGCCATTTCCCGGGCCGCGGCCAGGCGGCATCGCACCATTGAGAATTAGCGATGGCAAACACCCTGTGGGTCCGGTAGCTGGTGCGATTCTGAGATCAGTCACCAATGTCGATGTGCAAGCAGGCGCTTTCGTTACATGTAGGAAAAGAAACGCGGAATAGATCTGTGTCATCGGTTGTTGACATCTGCTTGTAGCTAACTAGGCTATTGCGGGTGCTTAGGGCGGTGAACGGGCACGTTGTGAGTGACGACACATGTACAGTTCCCTGACAACCGTATGTAGTATCCCTTACGAATTACTAAGAAATCGGCATGAGCGGAGCCACGTGGGATGAACCGGCGAAGTGGACGGACGCCCCGCGTGCTGACTAACTCCGCAAAAACAACACGGTGTCGTACTGGCTGGTAGATATTTGCGCGCGAATCGCGCTGCTGTGTAGCCGGACGCGATAAGCAGAGTCGAGTTGTTGGCCCCCTGGGCCACACGGGTGAAGGGGAACGGACGATTTTCAAGGTCTTGACGCGGGTATGGATCCCACTAGTCGTGGTGTTGGTGGTCGCGGCCGCCGCATTCGGCGTCTATCGGCTCCACGGGGTATTCGGCTCCACCAACATCAATCAGGCGGTCGGCATCAAGGATGATTCCAAGAACATCATCCCCAAGGACATCGTCTACGAAATCTTCGGTCCCGCAGGGACAAAGGGTGAGGTGAACTATCTGGACGACAAGGCCCAGCCGCAACGTGCTGTGTTCACCACATTGCCGTGGAAGCTGACCATCACGACGACCATGACTTCTGTTTTTGCCAATGTCGTCGCGATGGGGGATAGCGACGAAATTGGCTGCCGCATCCTGTCCAACGGTGAAGTCAAGGACGAACAAAACGCGTCCAACCACAACGCCCAAGTCTTCTGCATGGTGAAATCTGCATGAGTACACACAGCGCTCCTACGCACGGCGCCGCTCAAAAGCCTTCGCGCATCGCGCGATTCATCCACACATTCTCTGTCCCGATCATTCTCGCCTGGCTGGTGCTGACGGTCATCGTCAACGTTGTGGTGCCGCAGCTCGAAGAGGTCGGTAAAGAGCACTCGGTCTCGCTGGCGTCCAAGGACGCCCCGTCCTACCAAGCCATCAAACGTCAGGGTGAACTGTTCCAGCAGTTCAAGGACGACAGCATGGTCATGGTTCTGCTGGAGAACGACACCAAGTTCTCCACGGACATGAACGACAAGGCGCATACCTTCTATCGCGAGCTGGTCAAGCGGCTGCGGGCCGACACCAAACATGTGGAGTATGCCCAGGACTTCTGGGGTGACCGGATCACGGCCGGTGGCGCCCAGAGCGTCGACGAGAAAGCCGCCTACGTCCAGCTGAATCTCCGTGGGGATCAAGGCACGACGGAAGGCAAGGAGTCCGTCACCGCGGTTCAGGACAACGTTGCCAAGCTCATCGACGAGAGCAAGAAGAACGGTACCTATCCGGACGGCCTGAAGGTCTTCGTCACCGGCCAGGCCGCGCTGACCATGGACATGAACGACGCCGGCGACAAGAGCATGCTCAAGATGACGGGTATCACCTTCATCGTCATCACGATCATGCTGTTGTTCATCTACCGCTCGATTACGACGGTGCTGCTCATCCTGTTCATGGTCTTCGTGGAACTGGGCGCCGCCCGCGGTGTGGTCGCGATCTTGGGCAATGCCGAGATCATCGGTTTGTCGACATTCGCGGTGAACCTGCTGACCTCGTTGGCCATCGCCGCCGGTACTGACTATGCGATCTTCTTGATCGGGCGATATCAAGAGCTAAGAGCGGAGGGTAAGGAGCGTCTCGAGTCCTTCTACCTGACGTATCACAGTGTTTCGCACGTGATCCTGGGATCCGGCCTGACCATTGCCGGGGCTACGTTCTGCCTGAAGTTCACCCGTCTGCCGTACTTCGAGTCTCTGGGTGTGCCGTGCGCCATCGGCATGCTGGTCGTGGTGGCCGCGTCGCTGACCATCGGGCCTGCGGTGCTGCTCGTCGCGACGAAGTTCGGGCTGCTGGAGTCCAAGCGGACCATCAAGAACCGGACCTGGCGCAAGGTCGGCACCGCCATCGTGCGCTGGCCGGGGCCGATCCTGGCCGTCACCATGATCATCGCGCTGCTGGGCCTGGGCATTCTTCCGTCGTACACGGTCAACTACAACGACCGGTACTACATCCCGGCAAGTCTGCCCTCGATCCAGGGATTCCAGGCCTCGGACCGGCACTTCTCGAAGGCGAGAATGAACCCGGACATCCTGATTGTCGAGGCGGACAAGGATCTGCGGACTCCGGCGAACATGCTGGTGCTGGACCGCATCGCGAAGAACGTCTTCCGTGTCGAGGGCATCAACAAGGTGCAGAGCATGACGCGCCCCATGGGTGCGCCGATCGACCACAGTTCGGTGCCGTTCCAGGTCAGCATGCAATCGGTGTCCATGACCGAGAACATGAATTACCTCAAGAACAGCATGTCGGACATGTTGAAGATGACCGACGATATGGGTTCGATGATCGCGATCATGGAACGCATGTACAGCCTCATGAAGGAATTGACGGGCGTAACGCACCATATGGCGACTGTTACGACGCCGGACATGATTCATGTTGCCGATGAAATGCGCGACAATATGGCGAATTTCGATGATTTCTATCGCCCATTGCGAAATTACCTGTATTGGGAGAAGCACTGCTTCGATATCCCGATGTGCTGGTCCATGCGTTCGCTGTTCGATGCCCTCGACGGCATCGACAAGCTCACCGAAAGCATGCGCGGGCTGCTGGACGACGTCACCAACATGGACAAGCTGATGCCACAGGTGGTCGAGCAGCTGCCACCCATGATCGCCATCACCAAGAACATGCGAAACACCATGTTGACCATGTACAGCACGATGAACGGCATGATCGGCCAGATGGATCGCATGACCGACACCGCAACGGTGATGGGTCAGGCGTTCGATGAGGCGAAGAACGACGACTTCTTCTATCTGCCGCCGGAGGCCTTCGATAACGAAGACTTCAAGAAGGGCGTCAAGCTGATGATGTCGCCCGACGGTAAGGCCGCGCAGTTCATCATCACGCACGAGGGTGACTACGCCAGCAACGAGTCGTTGGCCAATACGGAGGTCGAACTCAAGGCCGCCAAGGAAGCCATCAAGGGCACACCGCTGGATGAGTCCAAGCTCTACCTCGGTGGTACCGCGCCCACCTATCACGACATCGGTGAGATGGTGAAGTACGACCTGATGATCGCGGTCATCGCGTCGCTGTGCCTGATCTTCGTGATCATGCTGGTCATCACACGAAGCATCGTGGCCGCGTTCACGATCGTCGGCACCATCGCAGTATCACTGGGTGCGTCGTTCGGTCTATCGGTGCTGCTGTGGGAGCACATCCTCGGCCTACAGTTGCACTGGTTTGTGCTGCCGTTCACCGTCATCATCTTGTTGGCGGTCGGGTCGGACTACAACCTGCTCCTGGTGTCCAGGTTCAAAGAGGAGCTGCATGGTGGTCTGAATACCGCAATCCTGCGCGGTGTGGGCGGATCGGGAAGCGTGGCTACCCAGGCTGGTCTGGTGTTCGCGTTCACCATGGGTTCGATGATCACCAGTGATCTCATCGCGATTGGACAATCCGGATCGGCCATCTGCCTGGGTCTGCTCTTCGACACCTTCATCATCCGGGCGTTCATGACGCCGGCGATTGCCGCCCTCATGGGCCGGTGGTTCTGGTGGCCCATGAAGGTGAGCAAGTACGCGACGGACCCGCCGCCGCCCCCGGTGCCCGTTGAGTCGCAGACGCCACCACCCCCGGCTCCTGTACCGGTCGGCCCGAGCCCGGGGCCCGCACACGATGACGCGGTGACCACCGAGTTCCCCCGCCCGCCGGTCTAAACGGTTGGTGCAGTTCGGCCCCCATGCCATGAGCATGGGGGCCGAACTCGTCTACGGGAATCCAGACAATTGGCAGGCATAAGAACAGGTATAAGAAAAAGCCCCGCGGCGTGATGACCACGGGGCTTTTTCTGCGCGCTTGTGTGTTTAGGGACCGTCCCAGACTGACATGTCGGAAGGGTACTTGCTGCAATTCTCGGTGCCCTTGGCAACGACACCCTTGTTGTTGAAGAAGATCTTGCCCCAGTTGGGCCACTGGGATGTCAGAGCCTCGGGCGGGTAGTTCACCGCGAAGACCTCAGACTCTTCCCGACGCCCCGCATAATCCTTGGCGAAGAATTGGTGAATACGATCGATCGTCGCGTCCTGCACTTGCTGCGGCTTGTTGTTCTTGTCGATCATGTACCGCGTGTAATAGATCGGGTCATAATCGCGAACCGCGGCCAGATATTGCTCGGCAGTACACGTGGTCTTCAGCATTCGCCGGGGAACCGGGTAATCATCGGTGGAATCTGCGGAGGCAATGGCGGGAAATGTGCTCGCGGCAATTCCCGCGGTGACTATCGCAATTCCCGCGCTGCGGGCGGGACCACGAAAATAAGCACGAATAGAGTTCAGGCGCATGGCGCTATTGTAGCGGTTCTCGTGCAGGTCCGGGGTACGGAAGTGACTGATTTGACTCGTGATTACGAGTTGAAATGACCGCAGGTGACGGTGTCATTGACAGGGCCGTTGAAGATCCCGAGCGCCGGGGGCACAGTCAGATCCTGAGAGTCGACCACCACATCGTCGACCTGTATCTCGCAGTGCAATCCAACGCCATAGGGCGGCAGCACCCGGACAGTCATCCCGGCTTGCTGCGGGTCTTCCATCACCAGGTTGACTTCCCAGCTCTCACCGGGTCCGAGACGAGGTTGCTCGGTGCGTCGATCCACCGGATCGGTTTTGAATGTCACGGAGATACCGCGGCCAAGTCCATCGACACGAGCGATGTAACTGATGTTGTGTAGCTCGGCTGCGGAGGCTGGTGCTGCCAGAACGGCGAGGGATACCGCCGCCACTCCGACAGTGCCAAGCCCTCTGGTGAGGGGGCGCATACCGCGAATCCTACCGGGGCCCGCCAGGCCGCGGCAACGTGATTAGTCCAGGTCAGCGGGGTCTTCGGTGTGGTCAACTCCGAGTTGTTCGCAGGCTGTGTTGAGCACCCGCTGGACTGCCAGGGTGTCCGCCAGCGGCATCACTGAGCTTTGTGCCCTGCCGTTGAGCAGACACTCGGTGACTTCCGCGAGTTCATGGCTGTAGCCGCCACCGACGGGCGGACGCACCATGGGTTCCGGGGCGGCTCCCTTGCGGTGCAATACGATTTCACGTGGGTGGTGGAAGCGGGGAAGGATGTCGATCCAGCCCTCGGTGCCGAAGATGCGAGCCTGGCCCGGCGTGTGGTGCAGGAGCGAGCACAACAGCGTCGCGGTGCGGCCGTCGTCGTAGCGCAGCAGCAATCCCGCCTCGGCATCCACCCCGGTGGGAAACAACGAGCCGTGGGCCACGACTGCCGCCGGATCTCCGAGGAAGTACTGCGCCAGCGACACCACATATACGCCGAGGTCGAGAAGGGCACCGCCGCCGAGTGCGGGATTGAACAATCGATCCTCGCGGTCGAACGGCCGGTCGACGCCGAGGTCTGCCTGCACCTGGCGAACCTCGCCGATGGCGCCGTCGTCGACAAGGTCTTTCGCGGCGACGATCGCGGGCTGGAACCGTGTCCACATTGCCTCCATCGCGAAAACGCCACGGGCCCTTGCGATGTCGATAACCTCCTGTGCGCCGGAAACGGTCGCGGTGAAGGTCTTCTCGACCAGGATGGCCTTGCCGGCGGTGAGTGCGGCGATAGCGGTTTGGCGATGCTGGGGATGCGGAGTTGCGATGTACACCGCGTCGATGTCTGGGTCGGCGAGGAGCTCCCGATATGAACCGTAGGCCCGGGGAATCTGGTGCGCTCCCGCAAAGTCCTGGGCACGCGGCAGGGATCGCGAGGCCACGGCTGCCAGCTCGGCTCGGGGCGTGAGGGGGAAATCGCGGGCCACATTGCCGGCGATACGACCGGGTCCGACGATTCCCCAGCGAATGGACTCAGGCATGAGCATCTCCACATCTGTCGCGCCAGGTCAACGGCATCCCGGCATCGGCGAGCCAAGCGTTCAGGTCATGCCCGTGCTTGGCAAGTCCGTCGATGGCCGCAACCGCCCGGCGAATGGCGAGTTCTGCTGTGGCGGTGGTTAACAGTCCCGCTTGGTGTGCTTCGAGAAGCTCGTCGATATCAGCCAATTCGGTTTCGCGTCCGCCACGCACCACCAGGTCAAGATAGTGGTCGGTGGCTACCCACCGCGATGGCCCGGCGACGAACTCCCCGATATCCAGGTAGTAGTCCTGATCGCGCTCGTGGCCCGGGTTGAAATGAAAGATATTTGCGCGCAGTCCTAGTGCCGGAACCAGCCAGGACTCCACATAGTGAAACTGCGCGCGCCCGGGTGTCGGCCGCGCCATGTACAGTCCCCACGGCCGTACCTGGTACTGATCCACCGACCGAACGATTCCCTTCGGGTCGGTGTTGGTCAGTGCCGCCAGGTCGAAGATCTCGTGTTTCGGCGGGTGCACGGTGGTTTTCTGCCGCCTTCCTCGCTGGTATTGGAGGGATGTCAGACCCTCGGCTTACCCTGGGGCCATGGCTTTCGCAACAGAACACCCCATCGTTGCGCATTCCGAGTATCGCCCGGTCACCGATATCTTGCGTACCGAGGGGCGGTTCGAGGTCGTCAGTCAGTATGAACCCGCTGGCGACCAGCCCGGTGCTATCGCCGAGCTCGAACGCAGGGTCCGCGCGGGGGAGAAGGACGTGGTACTCCTCGGTGCCACCGGTACCGGTAAGTCGGCCACGACGGCCTGGCTCATCGAACGCTTGCAGCGACCGACGCTCGTCATGGCACCCAACAAGACCCTCGCGGCACAGTTGGCCAACGAGCTCCGGGAAATGTTGCCGCACAATGCCGTCGAGTATTTCGTTTCGTATTACGACTACTACCAGCCGGAAGCGTATATCGCGCAAACCGATACCTACATCGAAAAAGACAGCTCCATCAACGATGACGTGGAGCGTCTGCGGCACTCGGCGACATCCAACTTGCTGTCCCGCCGGGATGTCGTGGTAGTGGCCTCGGTCTCATGCATCTACGGATTGGGTACTCCGCAGTCGTACCTGGATCGTTCGGTGCAGTTGGACGTGGGGCTGGAGGTGCCTCGCGATGCGCTGCTGCGGCTGCTGGTCGACATGCAGTACAACCGCAATGACATGGCCTTCACCCGGGGCACCTTCCGGGTACGCGGCGACACCGTCGAGATCATCCCGTCCTACGAAGAGCTGGCCGTTCGCATCGAATTCTTCGGTGACGAGGTAGAGGCACTCTATTATCTGCATCCGCTCACGGGAGATGTTGTGCGGCAGACTAATTCGCTGAGAATTTTTCCCGCCACGCATTACGTGGCCGGGCCGGAGCGAATGGGGAAGGCGCTGGAGGGTATCGAGCAGGAGCTCGAGGAGCGTCTGTCCGAATTGGAAGGGCAAGGCAAGCTGTTGGAGGCGCAGCGCCTGCGGATGCGCACCAACTACGACATCGAGATGATGCGCAATGTCGGCTTCTGCTCGGGTATCGAAAACTATTCGCGGCATATCGACGGACGCGGTGCCGGTACGCCGCCGGCCACCTTGCTGGACTACTTCCCGGATGACTTCCTGCTGGTCATCGACGAATCTCACGTGACTGTTCCGCAGATCGGTGCCATGTATGAGGGCGACATGTCGCGTAAACGGAACCTGGTGGACTTCGGTTTCCGGCTCCCGTCCGCCGTCGACAATCGTCCACTCACCTGGGAAGAGTTCGCCGACCGTATCGGCCAGACGGTGTATCTGTCCGCAACCCCCGGAAACTATGAGCGCAGTGCGGCGGGTGGCGAGTTCGTGGAACAGGTCATCCGGCCGACCGGGCTGGTGGATCCCAAGGTGGTGGTCAAACCCACCAAGGGGCAGATCGACGATCTCATCGCATCGATCCGGCAGCGCACCGAGGCCGACGAACGTGTGCTGGTGACCACGTTGACGAAAAAGATGGCGGAGGACCTCACCGACTACCTTCTGGAAATGGGTATTCGGGTGCGTTATCTGCACTCCGAGGTGGACACGCTGCGGCGAGTCGAGCTGTTGCGCCAGCTCAGGCTTGGCGAGTACGACGTCCTGGTGGGTATCAACCTGCTACGGGAAGGCCTTGACCTGCCCGAAGTGTCGTTGGTTGCGATTCTGGACGCCGACAAGGAAGGGTTCCTGCGGTCCAGTCGAAGCCTGATCCAGACCATCGGTCGTGCCGCGCGCAACGTCTCCGGCGAGGTGCACATGTATGCCGACACCATGACCGACTCCATGAAGGAGGCGATCGACGAGACGGATCGTCGACGTGCCAAGCAGATCGCCTATAACCAGGCCAATGGAATCGACCCACAACCTTTGCGCAAGAAGATCGCCGACATCCTGGACCAGGTGTACCGGGAGGCCGAGGACACCGAGGAAGTGGCGGTCGGTGGATCCGGCCGAAACTCCAGCCGGGGTCGGCGGGCTCAAGGCGAGCCCGGTCGCGCGGTCAGCGCCGGGGTCTTCGAAGGTCGTGACACCAAGACTATGCCGCGCGCGGAGCTGGCCGATCTGATCAAGGACATGACCGAGCAGATGATGACGGCGGCACGCGATCTGCAGTTTGAGTTGGCGGCCCGGTTCCGCGACGAGATCGCCGATCTCAAAAAGGAATTGCGCGGCATGGATGCCGCGGGCCTGAAGTAGTCAGCCGAGATCGGCAAGCAACAGTGCGCCGGTCGAGCCGTCGTCGGCCAGGATGTCCGCAGGGTTGAACAGGGCGCATTTCGTCATCGACAGGCAGCCGCAACCGATGCATCCCGTGAGCTTCTCCTGCATATCGGCGATGGCGTTCTTGCGCGCTTCTAGGTGTGCGTGCCAGCGGCGGGAGATGCGCTGCCAATCGCGGGTGCTGGGGGCGCGATAGTCCGGCAGGGTCGACAGCACCTCAGCGACTTCCGATAGCGGGATACCGAACCCTGTTGCCACCCGGATCAACGAGATGCGCCGTAGGGCGTGGCGGCGGAAGACCCGCACGTTCCCGGAGGTGCGTTCGGCCGGAACCAGTCCGATATCGGCGTAGTAGCGGACGGCGGACACTGCGATTCCGCTACGCCTGGCCACCTCGCCGATCGGCAGCAGCTCGGTCTTGCCCTTCATGAGGCCTCCTCTATGAAGAGATGTTCGCCGCCCAGAGTTGATCTCAAGTGAACTTTAGCTCATACGGTATCGGCATGGTTCGCGAGTTGGGCGCCGGTGGTTGGCGAGATCTGTTGGACGGGCGCCAACTCGGAATCGTCACCGTCCTGGCTGGCGGCGTGGCGCTATACGCCACGAATGTCTACCTCACCACCAGTCTGTTACCAAGCGCAGTTGTGGAGATCGGCGGCGAGCGCTTCTATGCCTGGGTGACAACGGTGTACCTGATCGCCTCGGTGAGTGCCGCCACAGTGGTGAGCCCCCTGCTGGGGTGGGCCGGCCCACGCGGCGCGTACCTTCTGGCCTTCGGGGCCTTCGCGGTTGGCACCCTGGTCTGCGCGGTCGCTCCCGGGATGCACGTCTTGCTTGCCGGACGAGCCGTACAGGGTGCGGCGGGTGGACTGCTGGCCGGGCTTGCTTATGCCGTCATCAATTTGGCGCTGCCACAGGGCCTATGGACTCGGGCATCGGCACTCACCTCGGCGATGTGGGGTGTTGGAACCTTTGTCGGTCCCGCGGCCGGCGGTCTTTTCGCCCAATGGGGGCTCTGGCGGTGGGCATTCGGGATGCTGGCGGTCATCACCGCGGGGATTGCCGCGATGGTGCCCTACGTGTTGACGCGCGCGCAAAAGCCGAACGCCGCGCGTGCCGGGAACCAGGTTCCGGTCTGGTCGTTGCTCGTGCTCACGGCGGCGGCCAGCCTGGTAGCGGCAGCGGGGCTCCAATCGACGTTGCCCTTCATGGCCACGTTGCTCGCCGCCGCCGTCGTTCTCGTGATCCTCTTCGTCGCGCTCGATCGTCGCTCCCGGGCATCGGTACTGCCGAAGGCGGTATTCGCGCGCAATCCGCTGAAGTGGATCTACTTGACGATCGCGGTGCTGGCGGTGGCCTCGATGGCCGAGACGTACATTCCCTTCTTCGGGCAGCGGCTCGGACATCTGAGCCCTGTCGCTGCCGGATTCTTGGGCGCCACCTTGGCATTCGGATGGACTGTCGGCGAAATGATCAGCGCGTCGGCCCAAGTGCGGACGGTCTCCCGGGTGGTGTCCGTCGCCCCGGCCGTGGTGGCGGCTGGGCTGTTTCTGGCCGGAGTATTACAGCGCGACGGCGCCACCGTCCTCGAGATCGGGTGCTGGGCACTCGGCTTCGTCGTCACGGGTGCGGGTATCGGGATGGCCTGGCCGCATCTGGCGGCCGCAGCGATGTCGGTGTCTGACGACGGTTCGGAAAGCGGGACCGGTGCCGCGGCCATCAGCACCGTACAGCTGATCGCCGGAGCTCTTGGCGCCGGACTGGCCGGTGTGTTCGTCAACCTCGGCGGATCGGCCAGACACGGCGCACAGCTGTTGTTCGTGGGGTTCGCCGTGATGGTGCTGTGCGGTGTAGTGGTGTCTGTCAGGGTGTTTCGCACGGGCTCCGCATCGGAGATGACGGATCGGGCCGGGCAACAGGCGGTTCGCATCCCCAGCTAGGCGTCACAGGTGTATGAACGACACCATGCACCGGATTCTCACTCTCGCCGTCGCCGTGCTCGCCCTCGCGTCCTGCGGAACAACGCAGAACCAGGGTTCTCCGGCGACCACCGTCCCCGCCGTCAACGACGATCGCGGCGCGTTTCGAGATCTGTACCGGGAATTGGTCGAAACCAACACAACGGCGTCGCAGGGGAGTTGCACCGAGGCCGCGCAGAAGATGGCCGCGCGCCTCAAGGGCGCCGGATACGCGGACAAGGACCTGGTGTTTTTCAGCCCGCCGGATCACCCCAAGGACGGCGGGCTGGTGGCGACTCTGGGTGGCTCCGATGCTGCCGCCAAACCGATTCTGCTCCTGGCACATATCGACGTCGTCGAGGCCAAACGCGAGGACTGGAAGCGTGATCCGTTCACGCTCGCCGAGGACAATGGGTATTTCTATGCGCGCGGAGCCGAGGATGACAAGGCGATGGCCGCAATCTTTGTGGACAGCCTGATGCGGTACCGCACGGAGAATTTTGTCCCGAAACGCCCGATTCGCGTCGCACTGACCTGCGGTGAAGAGGGCGGCGGCCAGGTCAACGGTGCCGAGTGGCTCCATCAGAATCGGCCCCAGCTCGTTGACGCCGAATTCGTCATCAACGAGGGTGCCGGTGGCGATCTGAATGAGGACAACAAACCCGTTCTGCTGGAAATCCAGGCAGGTCAGAAGATCTATCAGGACTTCACCCTCGAGGTGACCGACGAGGGCGGACACAGCAGCCAGCCCGGATCGTTCAATGCGATACAGGCCCTCGGGGCGGCCCTGAACCGTCTTGCCGCCACGCCGTTCCCCGTCCAGCTCAACGACATCACCCGGGCCTACTTCAAGGCTCAGGCCCCGCTGCGGCCGGGTGAGGTGGGCCAGGCCATGTCGACAATCGTTGCCAATCCGCAAGATCCGGCCGCCGTAGCGGTACTTTCGAGAAATCCCCTCTACAACGCGATGTTGCGTACCACCTGTGTGCCGACGAAAATTGAAGGCGGACATGCCAACAACGCGTTGCCGCAACGTGCTACCGCCAATGTGAACTGCCGAATACTGCCCGGGCCAGGCTCGGTGCAGCAGGGAGCCCAGGACGCCATCGTCAAGGCCGTCAACGACCCCAAGATCACGGTGAAGCCCGCCGCACCCTTCCGCGCCAATGTTGCGAGCGTCCCGCCGTTGACTCCGCAGATCGTGGACCCCATCAAGGCCGTGGCCGGTGCGATGTGGCCGGGTGTGCCCCTGGTGCCCACCATGTCCACCGGCGCGACAGACGCGATCTACTTCGGCCGTACTCCTGTGTACGGACTCAGCGGCATATTCGCCCAGCCGGGGGAGACGCACGCGCACGGTCTGGATGAACGAATCCAGGTGAAATCCCTCTATGACGGCCGCGCGTTTCTGTATCAAGTAGTCAAGCTCTACGCGAACGGCGCGTGATCGTCCTCATAACCAGATTGAGGCGCGCGCCATACCTGTCCGGCGATCCGACGAGGGAAAATCACCCCTATAGCCCGACACAATCGGCCAAATGACGCATGGCCGGGCCCCTTCCCGGCTAATCTCATCTGGCCTGGTCAAACGGAACTGGAGGACCTTTCATGAGTGCATACAGCACTGTCGTTGTCGGTACTGACGGATCGGATTCGTCGTACCGGGCGGTCGACCGCGCTGGAGCCATCGCGGGCGCCGCCGGCGCCAAGCTGATCGTCGCGACCGCGTACTTCCCGGAGAACAACCCCCATTCGGCAGATGTGCTCAAGGACGACGCGTACAAGGTCACCGGCAAGGCACCCGTCTACGACATCCTGCGTACCGCACGCGAGCGCGCTACCGCAGCGGGAGCGGGCAGTGTCGAGGAGCGCTCGATCGAAGGAGCGCCGGTGGATGCGCTGCTCGACCTGGTGGTCAATTCCAAGGCGGACCTGCTGGTCGTGGGCAACGTCGGCCTGAACACCATCGCCGGACGCCTGCTGGGATCGGTGCCCTCGGATGTCGCGCGCCGCTCCAAGTGCGACGTGCTGATCGTGCACACCACCTAGAACTGGGTAAGCGCGCGAACGGGCCGACATCACCAGCCCGTTCGCGACCAGCCCGTTCGCGCCGTTGAACAACCTCGCTTGCGTTGCGGTCGGTCGCGGTGAGCATAGAGCGACCCTGACCGATCGCTCTATGCTCCGGTCGGTGGATACGCATTCGAGCGACGATGCACGCAATCCCGTGACTGTGCCGAGATGGGTGCAGCGGGTCGAACGCTGGAAAGTTCCCCTCACGATAGCCGTTTCAGTGATTGCACTGGCGGCCCCCATCAGCTCCGCCGCGGCGGCATTCCTGTCCTGGCGAACTGCTCAAGCGTCGGAAGCCGTGGCGCGCCAGGCCTTCGAGTCCGCCGGAGCCAGCCTGACTGTTAGCTCGACGGCAAGACTGACGGGTATGTGCGGAGCAGATTTCGACCCCCTGCATGTCCGGATCACCGTGCAGAATTACGGGCGTCTTGCCGGCAGAGTTCTGAACGTGCGCATGTTCGTGTGGATGATCACGCCGGACGGCTACCGATCCACTGTTCTCGCGTCAACGAGCTCAGGTCCGGTTGAAGTTGCGCCGCTGGACAGTTCAACGGCCAGCCTTGAGGTCGACTGCCAGGGATTGATTCGGATGATGAAGAGCAACCCGAAGAATCTTGTCAACGGGGAACCTTCCGTAGGCCA
This sequence comes from Mycobacteroides abscessus ATCC 19977, assembly GCF_000069185.1. Taxonomy (NCBI): domain Bacteria; kingdom Bacillati; phylum Actinomycetota; class Actinomycetes; order Mycobacteriales; family Mycobacteriaceae; genus Mycobacteroides; species Mycobacteroides abscessus. The sequence continues at coordinate 2,365,881 of NC_010397.1, forward strand.
ACTTCTGCAGACCGGGGTTGGCGATACGTTCGTTGAGGTTGAGTTCCCATTGAGAACCTCGGTGAGCTTCCCGTTGGAGCATGTCTCTTGGTGAAGAAGCGGGATGCAGAACAGCGCTGTTCTCTGCCCGTTCTACCAGCCGCGTTTACGCCATTCGGCGAGGTGCGGACGTTCGCTGCCTAGCGTTGTATCGTCGCCGTGACCAGGGTAAACAACGGTATCGTCCGGGTAGCGGCCGAATACGAGGCCTTCGAGGTCGTCCATCAGCGACGTGAATTCTTCCGGGTTCGTCGTACGCCCTGGACCCCCGGGGAACAGCGAATCCCCCGTGAACAGGTGGGTCACACCGGCGGCTGTGAACGCCAGTGCCACCGAGCCCGGGGTGTGTCCACGCAGGTGGATCACGTCGAAGTGCAGGTCCCCGATGTCGAGGCTGTCGCCACCGGCCAGTAGCGTGTTGGGCCGGACGGGGAGTGGCCCGGCGTCCAGATCGTGTGCGGCGCTCGGTGATTGAGTCTTGCCGACGATCGCTTCGAGGGCCTGCCAGTGGTCGAAATGCTGATGGGTGGTCACGATGAGTTCGATATTCGGTGCGCTCTCGTCCACCAGGGTCGCCAGTCGTTCGGCATCGTTGGCGGCGTCGATCAGCAGCGATTTGCCGGTCTTGGTGCACGTGACGATGTATGCGTTGTTGTCCATCGGCCCCACCGAGGCCTTGATGATGGTCGCGCCGTCCACGGAGCGACGTGCCACCCCCGAACCCGGCTCGACGTGGCCGGAGTAGTCGTCATCGATAGTGATGGAGGTCATGCTGCAACCGTAGTGGCCGACAGTGGCGCGAGGGTTGTCGGTACCTCGTCCTAGCATGGAGTGGACGACTCAGTCGGCCTGGTTTACGCATGGGGCAGCAGGGACTGAGCGACGCGAAAACACCTGCATAGGGCAGTGTGAAAGGAGACCGGTGGCCGACCGTCTGATCGTGCGGGGCGCGCGTGAGCACAACCTGCGCGGTATCGACCTTGACCTACCCCGCGACAGTCTCATCGTCTTCACGGGTCTCTCGGGATCCGGCAAATCGAGCCTGGCATTCGACACCATTTTCGCCGAGGGCCAACGTCGGTATGTCGAGTCACTTTCTGCCTACGCCCGGCAGTTCCTGGGGCAGATGGATAAACCCGATGTCGATTTCATTGAGGGGCTTTCCCCGGCGGTCTCGATCGACCAGAAGTCGACCAACCGGAACCCGCGGTCGACCGTGGGCACTATCACCGAGGTTTACGACTATCTGCGTCTGCTGTACGCACGCGCCGGAACGCCGCATTGCCCGGTATGCGGCGAGAAGATCGCCAAGCAGACACCCCAGCAGATCGTGGATCAGGTGCTGGATATGGAAGAGGGCCTGCGGTTCCAGGTGCTCGCTCCGGTGGTGCGCACGCGCAAGGGCGAGTTCGTTGACCTGTTCGAGCAGCTGAACTCGCAGGGCTACAGCAGAATTCGCGTGGACGGTGTAGTGCACTCGCTCACCGATCCGCCCAAGCTGAAAAAGCAGGAGAAGCACGATATCGAGGTGGTCATCGACCGCCTGTCGGTCAAGGCGAGCTCCAAGCAGCGCCTTACCGACTCGGTGGAGACCGCGCTACACCTCGCCGACGGCATCGTGGTACTGGAGTTCGTGGATGCGGATGAAGATTCTCCCCAGCGAGAGCGTAGGTTCTCCGAGAAACTCGCCTGCCCCAACGGCCACCCGCTCGCTGTGGATGATCTTGAACCGCGGTCGTTTTCGTTCAACTCTCCCTATGGTGCATGTCCCGAATGCGCCGGCTTGGGGATCAAGAAGGAGGTCGATCCCGACCTGGTGGTCCCGGACCCGGACATGACACTGGCCGAGGGCGCGATCGCACCCTGGTCGATGGGGCAGAACGCCGACTACTTCGTCCGGCTCATGGCCGGACTCGGTGATGCTCTCGGATTCGATGTGGATACCCCGTGGAAGAAACTGCCCGCGGCCGCCAAGAAGGCAATTCTGGACGGCTCCTCCGAGCAGGTCCACGTGAGGTACAAGAACCGGTACGGGCGCACTCGTTCGTACTACGCGGAATTCGAAGGCGTGCTTGCCTTCCTGCAACGTCGCATGGAACAAACCGAGTCGGAATGGGCGAAGGAACGCTACGAGGGCTTCATGCGGGATATCCCGTGCCCCGTATGTGAGGGCACCCGCCTCAAGCCTGAGATTCTCTCCGTCACATTGACGGCGGGGGAGCATGGCACCAAGTCGATCGCAGAGGTCTGCGACCTATCCATCGCCGACTGCGCGCAGTTCCTGGGCGCCTTGACCCTCGGGCACCGTGAGCAGGCCATCGCGGGTCAGGTACTCAAGGAGGTCCAATTCCGGCTGGGATTCCTGCTGGACGTCGGCCTGCAGTACCTGTCGTTGTCGCGCGCGGCAGGCACATTGTCCGGCGGTGAGGCGCAGCGTATTCGGCTGGCGACTCAGATCGGTTCGGGTCTGGTCGGCGTCCTCTATGTTCTCGATGAACCCTCGATCGGACTGCATCAGCGGGACAATCGTCGCCTCATCGAAACCCTCACCCGGCTAAGGGATCTGGGTAATACGCTGATAGTCGTCGAACATGATGAGGACACCATCAAACATGCCGACTGGGTGGTGGACATCGGTCCAGCGGCGGGGGAGCACGGCGGCCAGGTGGTGCACAGCGGCACCTATGCGGAGCTGTTGAAAAACAAGAACTCGGTCACCGGTTCGTATCTCTCTGGCGCCGAGAGCATTCCGCTGCCGCTGATACGCCGCGTGATAGACCCGAAACGTCAGGTCACGGTGGTCGGAGCGCGTGAACACAACCTCAAAGACATTGATGTCTCCTTCCCGCTAGGGGTGTTGACCTCTGTTACCGGCGTATCAGGTTCAGGGAAGTCGACTCTGGTCAACGACATCCTCGCCACTGTGCTGGCCAACAAGCTCAACGGGGCGCGCCAGGTGCCGGGCAGGCACACCCGGGTGACGGGCCTGGACAAGGTGGACAAACTGGTGCGGGTGGATCAGTCGCCTATCGGGCGCACACCCCGCTCGAATCCGGCCACCTATACCGGAGTTTTCGACAAGATCCGCACGCTCTTCGCGGCGACCACAGAGGCCAAGGTGCGGGGTTATCAGCCGGGCCGGTTCTCCTTCAACGTCAAGGGTGGCCGCTGCGAAGCGTGCACGGGCGACGGCACCATCAAGATCGAGATGAACTTCCTGCCGGATGTTTACGTGCCCTGCGAGGTGTGCCACGGCGCACGCTACAACCGGGAAACGCTCGAGGTGCACTACAAGGGCAAGACCATCGCCCAGGTGCTCGACATGCCCATCGAAGAGGCCGCAGAGTTCTTCGAGCCCATCACCTCGATCCACCGTTATCTGAAGACTCTGGTCGAGGTCGGTCTCGGCTATGTGCGGCTGGGGCAGCCGGCCCCGACCCTCTCCGGTGGAGAGGCTCAGCGCGTCAAGCTGGCCGCTGAGCTGCAGAAGCGCTCAACGGGCAAGACCATCTACATCCTGGACGAGCCCACCACCGGCTTGCACTTCGAAGACATTCGCAAGCTACTCACGGTGATCAACGGCCTGGTGGATAAGGGCAACACCGTCATCGTCATCGAGCACAACCTCGATGTCATCAAGACGTCTGACTGGATCATCGACATGGGCCCCGAAGGCGGCTCCGGTGGTGGCACCGTGGTGGCCGAGGGCACACCCGAATCCGTCGCACAGACGGCGGGCAGCTACACCGGCGAGTTCCTGGTGGACTTGCTGCCCAGGCCCGTGCGAAACGGCAAGGCGCCTGCGAAGGCGCCCGCCAAGAGTACCGGGAAGACACTGGCCAAAGCGCGGACCAGGAAGGTTGTCACTCCGGTCTAGGGTGGCAGTCATGACTGACGCCGCCGTTGGTGAACCGTTCGTTCGCATCCTCGCCAACTTGGCAGATGCAGAACCGGACGCCCCGGCTGTCACATGCGGTACCGATTCGGTTACCCGGGCAGAACTGGAGCGGCGTGCCACCGCGTTGGCGCATGCGTACCAGCGTCTCGGTGTGCGACAGGGTGACCTCGTCACCATCGGGCTGCCCAACTCGGTGGAGTTCTTCGCTGCCCAGATCGCGGTGTGGAAACTGGGTGCGACGCCGCAGCCGGTGTCCTGGCGGCTGCCCCTTGCCGAACGCCGCGCCATCGTCGAACTGGCCGACTCGACGCTCGTGGTCGGGGTAGACCCGGCCGACCATCCTGATCGGGTTTGTGTATCAGCGGGATTCGAGCCCGGTGCCGAGGACTACCTTGCCGGTCCCGTGCCCGAGGTGGTATCTCCGGCCTGGAAGGCGCCCACCTCCGGTGGCAGCACCGGCCGGCCCAAGATCATCGTCGCGCCTACCCCCGCGGTCATCACCGGAACGGCAGCCGGCGAGATTATGGGTATGCAGCACGCCGACGCCCAACTGGTCGCCGGCCCGCTGTATCACAATGCCCCGCTGATGTTTTCGTCATATGGCCTGCTCCTTGGACATCATCTGGTGGTGCAACCGAAGTTCGACGCACTGGAGGCGCTTGAGCTGATCGGTACCCACAAGGTCACCTGGCTGCAAGTGGTACCCACCATGATGTCGCGCATGCTGCGTGAACTCCGTCAGCATCCCGGACGGTTCGATCTGTCTACTATTCGGGTCCTGTGGCATATGGCGGCTCCCTGCCCGGTGTGGTTGAAGCAAGCGTGGATTGACCTGCTGGGCCCCGAGGTCATCTGGGAGCTGTATGCCGGCACCGAGGCCATCGGCGGAACCATCATCACCGGACAGGAATGGCTGGCGCACCGTGGGTCCGTCGGTAAGCCGGCACTCGGTGAACTCGCCATCCTCGACGAGAACGGAAACCCGCTTCCCGCGGGCGAGGTGGGGGAGATCTTCATGCGCCCGTGGGAAGGAATGCCCACCCCGTACAAGTACCTGGGTGCTGAGATCAAGCGGTTCGGCACCTGGGAATCGATCGGCGATCTCGGCTGGCTGGACGATGACGGCTACCTGTACATGAGTGATCGCCGTACCGACTTGATCGTCACGGGCGGGGCGAATGTGTTTCCCGCGGAAGTGGAATCGGTGATGAACGGCTACCCGGGTGTGATCGACAGCGTTGTCGTGGGTCTACCCGATGATGACCTCGGGCAGAGCGTGCATGCCGTTGTACACGCCGAACCCAACGTGACCGAGGATCAGTTGCGCGACTATCTGCTGGACCAGATTGTCCGGTACAAGGTTCCGCGCACCATCGAGTTTGTCGCCGACCCGCTGCGGGAGGACTCGGGCAAGGTGCGGCGCAGCCTCATCCGTGAGCAGGCGACTGCCCGTCGGGCAGCCGCGGGTTAGTCCTCGCGCATAGACTCACGGATTTCCGCAAGCCGCTGTGCGGCCGCCCTGTTTTTCGCTTCGAACTGTGCCTCGACAGCGCGGCCTTCTGCACTCTCGGCGTCCAGCTCGGCGGAACCGGCGGCCGTACTGGACCGAGATTCGATCTTTTCGCGCACCGACTCGAACGTCGGTACACCGCTGTCGGTGTATCCCGGATCAGGAGTATCGGACATACCGGTCGACGGTACCCCCGCAGGGGCTAGCGCGGCAGCGGCATATCAGGGACCGTCGGCGTGCCGATCCGGCCTGCCATCCATGGAAGCGCCGACGTGAACGCGGTCTGTGCGAACGGCCACTTGTGCTCACCGGGTTTGTGCTGCACCGTGCATGCGATCCCTTGTGCCGTGGCCACCTCGCAGAGTTTGTGCGCAGCACGGTCCTGATCGCTGAGTGGCACGTTCGCCGCAGTGCCCGGGGAAGCGCCGGTACTGGTGATCGCCCCGGAGCCGGCTCGATGCAGCCCGTTGACGTCGAACCAGCCTGCGGTATTGGCATATCGTCCGTGGCGGGTCATCACGGTTGCTGGGTCGAACTGCTCCCATGCTCCGGCGTCGCCCCCGAACAGGCGGGCGATTGTCTGTGCCTTGTTGCCGGTATTGGGCGACATATCGCCGGCGATGTCTTCGAAAGCGCTGAACAACTCGGGATGTTTGGCTGCGAGCGTCACCGCGCAGGTGCCGCCCATCGACCAGCCCACCACACCCCAATTCTGCGGGCGAGGGCTGACTCCGAAGCGTGAAATCATGAACGGGACAACATCGTTCGTCAGGTGATCGGCCGAGTTGCCGCGTGGCCCATTCACGCATTCGGTGTCGTTGTTGAACGAACCACCGGCGTCCACGAACACCATGACGGGAGCATTTCCGCCGTGCTGGCTGGCGAAGGCATCGGCCACCTCGACGGCATTCCCACTGCGGATCCAGTCGCTCGGGGTATTGAACTCGCCGCCGATCATCATGATGGTCGGCAATTCGGTGCGCGTGGAGTCGAACCAGGCTGGCGGCAGGTAGACGATCTCCTTGCGATGCCGGAAGCCGCTGGCGTCCGCCGGGATGTCGACCGGGACGAGCTTGCCCTTGGTCATCGTGGGCCCGCGACGCTCCTCGCGTGCGGCGGTCACGGTGGCCATATCGGCCTGGTTGGGCAGCGGGCCAGCGGTTAACTGCGCCCAGCCGGATTGGATACTCCGGACGTAACCGACCCATTGGTTCAGCATGAGCGAACCGGAGAGGATGGTGAGTGGAACCGCGGTGAGCGCGACCGCGCGGCGCCACCAGCGTGCCGTGCGCCACCCCACCACCAAGACGGTGGCGGCCACGCCCGTGAGCGCGATCCATACCCACAACATCAGCGGAGCCGGGTTGCCTCTGTCCGCCCACCCCTCGGACTGGATATACCAGTAGGCCCACCCGGCCAGCGCGACACCGATACCTACCGCAACGGGGACCCAGCGCCGAAACCACCGGCGGGTCCGCAGCCCGATGGCAATGACGAGCGCAAAGCCGGTGATGACCTGCATGGAGACAGGAAAGTTTCCATGTAACAGGGAGATGTCATGACCGGACACGGCACTCATGATGACCTAGGTTTCTGTGAATTATCTGTCAGCTGTCCGACGAGTCCGGATACGGAACGCCAACAACTTCAGACTACTCAGTGCGTCCCGGGCTAGCGGGGCTTGGCCAGCGGGAAGGGCAGTGTTTCGCGGATGCTGCGCCCGGTGATCAGCATGACCACCCGGTCCACTCCCATGCCCATCCCTCCGGTTGGCGCCATTGCGTACTCCATCGCGCGCAGGAAATCCTCGTCGAGTTCCATCGCTTCGGCGTCTCCGCCGGCCGCCAGCAGTGATTGCTCATACAGGCGTCGGCGCTGTTCCACCGGGTCGGTCAACTCGGTATAGGCGGTGCCGAGTTCGACACCCCACGCGACCAGATCCCACCGCTCGGCGAGCCCGGCGATGCTGCGGTGCGGGCGGGTAAGCGGCGACACCGAGACCGGGAAATCGCTATAGAACGTGGGTGAGGTCGTGTGTTTCTCCACCAGCCGTTCGTAGAGTTCCAGGACCAGGTGACCGGCATCCCAGCGCGGATTGAACTGCACCTCCGCGGACTGGCAGAACCTTTGCAATGTCGGCACTTCCGTCGCAGCGTTGACCTCTTCACCCAGCGCGCGAGAGACCGCCTCATGCACGGGAACGATCGGCCATTCGCCACCGATGTCCACCGGCGCCAGCCTCCCGTCGGCTCCGGGCCGCATCACCACTTCGGCGCCGTGGGCGGCTTTCGCGGCGTTCTGGATGAGCCGCTGCGTGGTCTGGGCCCAGGTCACATAGTCGGCGTGCGCCTGATAGGCCTCGAGCAGGGTGAATTCGGGATTATGGCTGAAGTCGACGCCCTCGTTGCGGAAGGCCCGCCCCAATTCGAAGACCTTCTCCACGCCACCGACGCAGAGCCGCTTGAGGTACAGCTCCGGCGCGATACGCAGATACAGATCCAAGTTGTACGCGTTGATGTGTGTCAGGAAGGGACGCGCGTTGGCTCCGCCGTGCACCTGCTGCAGAATCGGTGTTTCCACCTCTAGGAAACCTTGAGCCAAAAGGGTATTGCGCAGCGATGTGATGATCGCGCTACGGGCCGCGATCTGCTCGCGAGCCTCGGGGTTGATCGCCAGGTCGAGGTATCGTGCACGCACCCTGGCTTCGGGGTCGGTAAGGCCCTTGCGCTTGTCGGGGAGCGGGTGCAGGCATTTGCCGATGATCCGCCACGACTCCACCAGGACCGATCGGGTGCCGTTGTTCGATTGACCCATGACCCCGCTGGCCTCGACCAGATCACCCAGATCGACGGCGGCGGTGAACTCTTCGTGCAGCCGCGGATCGTCGATAAGCAGCTGCACCTCCGCGGACCAATCCCGTAGCTGTGCGAACAACACACCGCCGTAGTCGCGGATTCGCAACAATCGCCCGCTGATGACCACTTCGCTACCGTCGGGTGCGGCAAGCGCCTCGGCCACGGTATGGGACGGTGGCGATCCCACCGGGTATGTGTCGATTCCCTTCTCCTGTAAGGCGGCCAGCTTGCCCAGTCGAACCTTGACCTGCTCCGGTACGCGCTGTTGAGGTGCTGTCTGGGGCAGTAGCTCGGGTGTGCTGCCATCGTGATGCAGCAGGCCCGTGGCCACGATGGCCTGTGGAACCGCGCTGTACTGGCCGGTGTGCCTCGGCTTGTCGCGGTTGCCGAAGGGCAGCACCAGGAAGCCTTCGGCGATCACCGACGCGATGCCGATGCGGGGGATGAGCCGGGCGTCTTCGTAGCAGGCGAACCGGGGCACCCATTCCGGCTGATACTTCACATTGGAGCGATATAACTGCTCGAACTGCCAGAACCGTGAGGCGAACATCAGCACCGAGCGCCACAGTCGAAGTACCGGGCCCGCTCCGATTCGGGAGCCGTCGGCGTAGACCGAGCGAAACATCACAAAGTTGAGGGAAACGCGGGTGATCCCCATACCCTCTGCGCGTGTGAGCAGCTCCGTGACCATGAATTCGATAGTGCCGTTGGGTGATTGACGCGAGCGGCGCATGAGTTCGAGGGACACCCCGTTGGTGCCCCACGGTACGAGAGACAGCATGGCGACGGGATCGCCCGTGGAATCGATCGCCTCAACCAACAGGCAGTCGCCATCGGTGGAATCCCCCAACCGTCCCAGTGCCATCGAGAAGCCGCGCTCGGTATTGCCATCACGCCACAGGTCGGCATTGACGATGATCTGTTTCGTCTCTTCGGCGCTCAGTTCGCGATGGCGGCGGATGCGCACCGATAGTCCCGAACGTCGTGCGCGGTTGACCGCCTGCCGGACCGTGGCCATATGCGGACCCGAAATCGAGAATGAGCGCGGGTACAAGATGGCCTCGTCGCCGAGTTCCAGTGCGTTGAGCCCATGTTCGCGATACGCCAGCGCACCTTCGGCGCTGGCGCCCATGACCGCCGGCGCCCAGCCGTAAGCGTCGCATACCTGCAGCCATGCGGAAATGGCTTGGCCCCAAGCCGATTTGTCCCCAATGGGATCGGCACTGACCAGGCAGACGCCAACTTCCACCCGATATGTCACGGCCGCTCGGCCATTGGGCGCGAAGATGACGGCCTTGTCGCGTCTCGTCGCGAAATAACCCAGGGAGTCGTCCTGCCCATAGCGCTCCAGGAGCCCGCGGATTAGAGATTCGTCATCACCGGTCAGCGCGTTGACGGCTCGTTGCGAGCGGAACAACACGATGGCCGCGGCGATCAGGGCCAGCGCGCCGAATAACCCGAAGAGCCAGTTCAGGAAGTGAGGGGGCAGACCATCGAAATCGCGGTGTGAGGCGATCGAAAAGCCGGCCACCCGATTGAGTGCCCACCAGAAACGATCACCGGGGACAAGCGTGCGGGGGAAGAGTTCCAGCAGGCCCCATGCCAGGACTGTTCCGGCGGCCATCCCCGCGATCAGCACCAGCGCCGCCTTGACCGTCGCACCGCGGCGTACCTTGGCGTAGAACTCCTTACGCGCGAGCAGCAGCAACAGGATGAACGCGCCGTGCACGACGAGACCGATCAGCTCGGTGGTGTCACGATGCTCTATGAAGCCGCCCACGTTTAGTGCTGACCGTCCCAGTAGGTCGATCAAGAGCACCCACCAGGCGATGCTCTTGCGCACCGCCAGGGCGGCGGCCAGTAGCGACAGTACAAAAGCCCAGGACAGGCTGCCGTCGGGCCAACCGAACAGGTATTCGTCGACGAACTCGCGAGGCAGCTTCGTCACCATCCGAATGAATGGCGAGATGCTCGACAGGAAGTTCAGGATCGCCTGGATGCCGACAAACCAGCCGAAGAACGCCGGGACCCAGCGCCACCGTGAGGTTACGGGTGGTCGCGCTGCCGGGCGTGCACCGATTCCCGGGAGCGCCGTGACAGCGGGATGATCCGGGGCGGGTGGTTCAACTGCCGGTTTGATGGATGTCACCTTGCGAGAATAAGTGGCATGCCTTGGCGTTCCCTGCGAGTTTGAGTTCCCGGCGTTTTAACGCAGGTACTTCTCGCCGGGGCCCTGCCCGGGCTCGTCCGGCACTGCGCTGGCCTCGCGGAAAGCCTTCTGCAGACTCTGTAACCCGTCCCGAATCGGTGCGGCATGCGGTCCCAGGTACTCGACTGAGGCGGCCACCAAGCCCGCGAGTGCGGTGATCAGCCGGCGTGCTTCATCCAGGTCACGGTGCGGGCTCTCGTCGGGATCGGCGGAGGACAGCCCCAGTTTTTCGGCACTGGAGCTCATCAGCATGACGATGGCCTTGGTTATCACCTCGATCGCAGGGATGTCGGCAAGCTCGCGGACACTCTCGGCCGGGGACTGGTCGTACTGATCCCGGTCGTACTGATCATGGTCAAGGTCATCGGTCACGGCTGCTAGACTGTCACGTGCGACCGTTCCCGACTCTGTCGGGGACATCAAGTGGAGTCCCGCTCCCACCGCTGGCCACAAGGTACAGCGGTCCGGTCCAGCCACCTTTGGTGGGTGTTCTGCGCTACGCAGAACGGCGTATCTCGTCGTGACCGGTCGGCTTCGGGCCCTGCCATGTGCAGGGCTTTCTTGCTGATGGGCCCGCTTTTGTCCCCGTCGAACCGAGCTTCGGTCACGACAGGTAGAGGACGAGCCAGGGAGGCCACATCAGCACTGAGACCCGCATCAATGAACGTATCCGCGTACCCGAAGTCCGCCTGATCGGCCCGAAAGGCGAGCAGGTCGGCATCGTGCGGATCGAAGATGCGCTCCGCGTCGCAGCCGACGCCGATCTCGACCTTGTCGAGGTAGCCCCAGATGCCAGACCGCCGGTCTGCAAGATCATGGACTACGGCAAGTTCAAGTACGAGACGGCCCAGAAAGCGCGTGAGTCTCGCAAGAATCAGCAACAGACCGTCGTCAAGGAACAGAAGCTTCGGCCCAAGATCGACGATCACGACTACGAAACCAAGAAGGGCCACGTGGTCCGCTTCTTGGAAGCCGGATCCAAGGTCAAGGTCACGATCATGTTCCGCGGACGTGAGCAGTCCCGGCCCGAACTGGGATACCGGCTGCTGCAGCGGCTCGGCGCGGACGTCGCCGACTACGGCTTCGTGGAGACATCCGCGAAGCAGGACGGCCGCAACATGACGATGGTGCTGGCGCCGCACCGGGGCGCGAAGACCCGGGCCAAGGCGGCACAGCAGGCGGAGGCTCCTGCAGGACCGGCGACGGCTTCGGCGGCCGCGCCGGCCGAGCAAGCGCCCACCGAACAGACCTAGTACGGAAAACAAAGGAACAGGGAACACCAAGATGCCCAAGGCCAAGACCCACAGCGGTGCGTCGAAGCGCTTCCGCACCACCGGTAGCGGAAAGATCGTGCGCCAGAAGGCGAACCGTCGCCACTTGCTGGAGCACAAGCCCACCTCTCGCACCCGCCGTCTCGACGGCCGCGCCGTGGTTGCGGAGAACGACGCCAAGCGCGTCAAGAAGATGCTGACCGGCTAGCAGCCCACCACGACCACCCCAACACCACAGCACCACTCTGCATCACTAGAAGGAACAAATTTATGGCACGCGTGAAAAGGGCTGTCAATGCCCAGAAGAAGCGCCGGACAATCCTGAAGGCCTCCAAGGGCTACCGCGGTCAGCGGTCGCGCCTGTACCGGAAGGCCAAGGAGCAGCAGCTGCACTCGCTGACCTACGCCTACCGGGATCGTCGCGCCCGTAAGGGTGAGTTCCGCAAGCTGTGGATCGCGCGCATCAATGCCGCGGCCCGCGCCAACGACATCACCTACAACCGCTTCATCCAGGGGCTGAAAATTGCCGGCGTCGAGGTCGACCGTAAGAACCTCGCCGAGTTGGCAGTCAGCGATGCCGCTGCGTTCACCGCGCTGGTCGAGGTCGCCAAGGCCGCGCTGCCTGAGGATGTTAACGCTCCGGCCGGGGAAGCCGCCTGAGCATTCCGGCTGACTCAACGGCACTGACTGAGCGGTCACAGACAGTGATCGACGCGGTCAAACTGCACCGGCCCGCCGCCCGTCGGCGGGCCGGTCTTTTTCTGGCAGAAGGCCCCAACCTCGTCGAGGCCGCACTGCGTTCCGGTGCGGTTGAGCGGATTTTTGCGACGGATGCCGCGATAGAGCGATTTGTCGATCTGTTGGCCGAAGCGCCCGTACGCCGGGTCACCGAGCGCGCTGCTAAAGCGTTGTCCGACACCGTGACTCCGGTGGGGCTGGTCGCCCAGTGCCGCACTGTCGTATCCACCTGGTCTCAAGTCACCGCGCGATCGCCCCGATTTGTCATTGTCGCCGTGGATATCTCGGAACCTGGCAACGCGGGCACCCTCATCCGGGTCGCGGACGCGATGGGTGCCGATGCCGTCGTACTGGCGGGCAATAGCGTCGACCCCTTCAACGGCAAAAGCTTGCGTGCTTCGGCGGGAAGCATTTTCAACATTCCGGTGGTGCCCGAAGGGGACGTCGGGGCGATCGCCGCCGATCTTGCGCAGACGGGGGTGGCTCTATTGGCCACCACTCTCGACGGTGACCTTTCCCTCGATGAGGCGGACGCGGTCCTTGCGGGCCCCTGCGCTTGGTTCTTCGGAAACGAGGCCCATGGGCTCGACGGGGCGACCGCAGCCTTGGCCACGCATCGGATCAACATCCCGATGCGTGGGGGAGCTGAGAGCCTCAACCTGGCCAGCGCCGCCTCCATTTGTCTGTACGCCACGGCGCGGATGCATCGCCGTCAATAGCCTCCAGTACTATCCGACAAAGCCGTAACGGCGAGTACTAGTAACTTCGATGGATCGAGGAACCTCATGCCCGCACCTCTGCAGATCAGGCACTTTCGTGAATCGGATGTTCCCGACCAGACTGGCAAGACACACGTCATCACCGGTGCGAATAACGGTCTGGGTCTGGTTGCCGCGGAGGCGCTCGCACGTGCCGGCGCCCGCGTCGTGCTTGCCTGCCGCAACCAGCAGACCGGGCGCGCGGCCCTGGACAAGGTGCGTGCCCTGGGTCCGAATGCTGACCACGCGCTCGTTGAATTGGACCTCACCAGTCTGGCATCGGTGCGATCGGCCGCGGACGCCATCCGCACCCAGGCGCCGACCATCGACGTGCTGCTGAACAACGCGGGTGTCATGGCGATCCCGTTGCAGCGCACCGCCGAAGGATTCGAGATGCAGATCGGCGTGAACCATCTCGGCCACTTCGTGCTGACCGACGCGCTGCTGCCGTCGCTACTGGCCGCCGACGCGCCCCGGGTGATTTCTCTGGGCAGCGTCGCGCACGCGCAGGGACGCAATAACCTGAAGGTCGACGACCTGAACTTCACTCAGCGTCGGTACAACCGGATGACCGCCTATCGCGCCTCGAAGCTCGCGTGCATGCTGTTCGGCTCGGAGTTGGCTCGAAAGGCCGCGGCCGCCGGATCCTCGCTGGTGTCGGTGAATGTGCACCCCGGAGTGGCGGCCACCAACCTGTTCGACTCCATGATTCCGAAACTCCCGGGGCTGCATAAGGCCTTCTACTTCGGCATGGGCCTGGTGCTGCAGGACGAGCGCCAAGGTGCGGAGTCCGAGCTGTACGCCGCGTCGATGCCGGATGTCCAGCCCGACGACTATCTGGGCCCCACCCAGTTGACCGGCGCCAGGGGACCGGTAGCGCGCGCACCCCGGAGCAAGGAAGCACGTGACCCCAAGCTGGCGGCGCAGTTGTGGCAGAAGTCGGTGGAACTCACCGGGGCCGACTACTCGCGACTCAGCGGTTAGCGCCGCTGGGATCACTCTGAGTCCAACACTCGTGTCGCGCATCGTGGTTCGGCATTATCGGTGCTCGACGCGGGTGTGGCTGAGAGGCTAGGCACCGGCCTGCAAAGCCGTTCACACGGGTTCGAGTCCCGTCACTCGCTCTATCTGACCGTAGGTCTAGCTGCGGATTCTCCCTGCGCCGGAGACCTAGTCGGACCCACTGAATTGGGGGTTATTCGCTACCCCGGCCTCGGTCTTCGCCATCGCCTCAGCGGCTGCGCTAATCAGTCCGCCGAGCTTCTTCGCCGCAGCCAAAAGGGTGTCCGCTGTCTGTTGCCAAATCTTTTGTTCGCGACGGAACGCATCACCGGTTGCGCCCGTCCAGCTTTCAGCGAGTTTGTTCACCTCAGCCCTCTGTTCATCGAGCAACTGCTGCAGTCTCGCTATCGAGGCTTGCCAATCACCAACTAGTGCGCTTATTTTCGCGTAGTCGTAGACCAAATCGGCCATGAGGCCCCGCCTACCGATCCAGCGTCTGAGTGATCGAGGTGGCTCTCAGGCCCTCACTGCTGGCGAAGGTGCTTGCGAAATCACTGACCTTCTCGGCAATGTGTTGTTCCTCGATGGCCAGCTCAGATAGTGCAGAGGTGAACTCGCCCATCGCGGCATGCGCTGCCTTACCGCCTTCGCCCTGTAGTGATTGCGCGAGTTCCTGAGCAAGCTGAGTGAGGTGACCAGCAGTAGAGTTGAATTCTGTCACCGTGCCATGTAGCTGTTCCGCAAGCTTCTTGAGCTCTTCAGGATTTACGCTTAATCCAGGATTCATCCCCGCCCCCTTGTTGTCGCACGAAGCTATCAGCCACCGCGGGGGTGTACAAGCGAACGGGGCCGAATCCCTCTCGCCCGGTCGAGCTCTAGCCGCCGGCTGGTGCCTCTTCGGCCTTGGGAGGTTGGCCGTCCGGCGATTCCAGCACAGGAGGTGTGGGCGCACCCGGCATCACCGTCGGAGCGGCGGCCTCGATCGGAGCGATGCTCTGCGGTGGCTGACCATGCGGATCTTCCAACGCGGGATTCTCATTGCCTGCGGCGAACTGCACCCCGGTGGTGCTGGCCGGGGCCGCGGGGTTGACGCCGCCCTGGATGCCGTATCGCGTGCTCGACGAGGTCAGCACGTTCGCGGGGTGCGCGGCGTTGCCCAGTTTGCTGCCCGGCAGGCCGGCGGCACCGGCCGCCGGGTCTGCATTGGCCGCGATCTTGACTCCCCGGGCATCGACCGTGGCGGGTGCCACCGCCGGGAAGTTGTTGTAGATGTACGTGTAGCTACCCGGGGTGGCCGGTAGGGGAGCCGGCACGCCGGGCACAAAGGGAATGCCCGGCGGGTCGGCTGCTGCTGTCGGTGCGGCGAATCCCGCCAAGGCGAGGGCTCCGGCCACACCAGCCGCGGTGGCGGCAATTTTCTTCTTCGGCACAGGGACTCCTCCTTAGATCTTCATCGGGTCGCCGTAGATGGCGAACTCAGTATGCGCAGAAGCGGTCGAGATTCGCAGATAGACATACGAGCGGATCGTGACATCGCCACCGCAAGCATCCGCCTTGATGTGCAGATTGTCCACGTCCAGCATGGCCTTGCCGCCATCGCTGAGGGCCATGTTCGCCAGCGGCAGGTCCGTGATCACACCCGGCTGCAGGATCGTCTGGACGAAACCGGCAAGTCCACCGGAACCACCAACCGACGGCCCGCCGCTATAGCCAACGGACCCTGCGAGACCACCCGTGCCACCAATCTGCAGACCGCTGGAAACGTCTGTCTGGCAACCCAGTTGATACCCGGCGATGAAAAGACTGTCGGTGATCGGGGCCGATCCGCCCGTGGCGACCGCTGTCGCGTCGAAGGTGACGAACGCCTCGCGTGAGTTGGACGCCTCGGCCAGGTTGGGCACCGAGTTGATGGTCTCGTGGTCGATCCGGATCACCAGAGTCCAGCCGTCACGAGTGACCTTTGTGTACGTCTGGGGCGCCATGGCGACCGGATCAGCGTGCGCCGGCGCCGTTGCGAAGGTACAGATCGCAGTGACCAGCGCCATGACGGCGCCAACTCGTTTGCGTACGGCCATGTGGATGCCTCGTTTCCCCTTGTGGATATGACCCTTGTGGATATGAACGGTGGTGAACCAGTACCTGAAGTTGAGAGCTTGCGGCGTCATCGATTGCGTATCGGTGTGATCAGTTCGTGATGTGAGCTGACGGAAAGATACGCCGACGGAATCGCCGCCGCTGGTCACTTTTCACAGGTTTTTCACAGAAATTGCCGCCGGAGACGATTCCGCTCACTTTCGACTTTCTTTCGATGTGAGTTGATGTCATGTTGCTGGACGCTGGCAAATAACAAAGGGCAGGCTGTCCAAATATGTACTTATGCTGGGTCAATCGACTGGTGAACGGTATGTGTCAAACCGTCCACGGTAGGGTAAACCCGTTCTCCGGACGAGTAGTTTTCGTCTGTCAGACGACAGAAATGGAACACGGAAAAATGTGGCCCACGCCATAGTAAAGCCCTGTAAAAGCTGCGTAAACGGGTGTTACGCATGGGTGCGACCTGCCTGAACGGCATGCGCGGGCTAATTAACAGCTGGGTTGCGTACGGTAATCCGAGCGTCGATGAGCCATCGATTTTGGTGACGCTCTCCACGTCGTGTCGGGGAGGGGGCAATGACTAGATCGGACGCCCGCGTGGGACGTGTCAGCGAATGCGGGCCCTAACCTCTCCGGCGCTCTCTGGGGCCGAGTCTCCGCCTTGTTTTGCAGCGCTGAGTGTCTGCGAAGGTGGGGGCCAGGCTGGGGCCATGCGACGCCTGTCACGGACGTTGCGGGGAGGGGCGGCCGTCGCAAGGACATGTCGCCGGAATCGGCGGCGGGATTTGCGCGCGCGGGTGAGCGTTCGCCGCGCCGTTACCAGCCATAACGGACGACGACCTGGCGCGATGGAAACGCTCGTCATGTCGGCGACATGGGTAACCGCAAGATTGCCGCCACCCACCGCAGCACATAGGCTGATCACGTGGATGTCGAGCCGTCAGGCCTCGATGCCGAACCGGACGGTGAGTTCGACTCTGGGATCCGTAAGCGCAGGCGAGGCCGTACCCGTGGACCTGTGCGGCATGATTCCGCCCAGGTGACGGACGGCATTGACACGACGGCGGATGAGGTCCCGTCGACGGAGTCTGCCTCCCGTCACTTCGCGCGTGCGTCGCGCACGGCGGGCAGTTGGTTCCGCAAGATGGATCGCGATCCCGCGGTAGTGGCGGCGCTGCGCCGTGCGCGGCGCTCTCTGCCCGGTGACCCCTATTTCGGTGACCCGTTGTCCACCAGTGGTTTTGGCGGTGCGAGCGCAGTCGCGCGCGCCGCCGATCGATTGGTGACCGACAGGGACACCGCGGTCCGTGAGTTTGGTTTCGGCGCATTGCAGATTTGGCAGGCCTTCACCGAGAAGGTGAGCAAGCAGCCGGCCAACCGTGAGGTCACTTTGGTCTTCACCGATCTTGTCGGCTTTTCCGGATGGGCGCTTGAGGCTGGTGACGAAGCGACTCTCAAGCTGCTGCGCCGTGTCGCGTCCGTGTCCGAGCCTCCGCTGCTCAGCGCGGGGGGCCAGGTAGTCAAGCGCATGGGCGATGGCATCATGGCGGTTTTCGATGACCCGGTAACCGCGCTACGTGCCATCATTCCTGCCCGAGACGCGCTGAAAAACGTTGAGATCCAGGGATATACGCCGGTGATGCGGATCGGCATCCATGCGGGTACGCCCCAGCGTATCGGCTCCGATTGGCTCGGTGTGGATGTGAACATCGCGGCGCGGGTGATGGAGAGTGCCGCGAAAGGCGGGCTCGCCATCTCTCAGCCGGCATTGGCCAAGGTGCCGCTGGCGTTTCTTGACCACATGGGACTCACGCCCACTCCGGTGCGGCGTCCGCTGTTCTCCAGCCGACCGGCCGGAGTACCCGAAAATATGAAGATGTACCTGCTCGAAACTCGCAGACAACTGCCAGCTCCGGGAGATGACGGTCGCGTCTAGTGGGTGCGATCATGGGTCATGCGGAGAGTATGGGCCGCGCTGGTTCGCCTACGCGTGACGATCGGCTACGCGGTGGCCCTGGTCGCTGTCGCCGTGGTGCTGGTCATAGAGGGCCCACGGATGCAAGACCGGGTCGTCGCCCACGCGAGTACCAACCTGCACAATCTCCACCAAGGGCATCTGGGCACCCTCATCGGCAGCGCATTCGTGACTGACGCCGGTCCGATCTACCTGTGGCTTCCGGGCTTGATGAGCATTCTTGCGCTGGCGGAACTGCAGTGGCGTAGTGGACGATTGGCGCTGACATTCGTATTGGGCCACATCGGGGCCACCCTCATCGTCGGGCTGGGGCTTGCCTTTGCGGTCTGGCTTCATTGGGCTCCCGTATCCATCGCGCGCGCCAGCGATGTCGGGATGAGCTATGGGACGGCCGCCGTATTGGGAGCGCTCACCTTTTCGATCCCACCGCGATGGCGGACCTCGTGGGGGTGGGGATGGATCACGATCGGGCTCGTCGCCATTGTATGTAACCAGACCTTCACCGAAGTCGGTCACCTGACGGCACTGTTACTCGGGATGCTGGGTGCGCGGCTGACACCATCGTACGCGCCTCATTGGTCCGCTCTTCGGCTGTCGCTCTTGGCTTGTGGTTGTCTTTTCGCGTTGATGCTGTTCTCTGAGGACGGTCAAACGCTGGCTGTGGCCCTGCCGGCTGGGCTCGCTGCGGTGCTGATCACGCATTGGGTCAGCGAACGGCGGCGGCCTCATGGTCAAGTAGCCATCGCTTGATCGGGAGCCCATAGCGGAAGCCCCCTAGCGCGCCACCGATCCGAAAAACACGGTGGCATGGCACAAACAACGCCGCCGCGTTCCGTGCGCAGGCACTTGCGGCGGCGCGGATGGCGGCGGGCCGCCCGGCGCGGTCGGCGAACTCGCTGTAGGTGATGGGTGCCTGTGGATCTACAGTTCGCAGCACATCCCACGCATGCATGAGGAACGCCCCGGAACGCTGAACTACAGGGATCGAGTCGATACAAGTCAGGTCGCCGGCGTGATAGTCGGTGATCGCCTCGGTGACCTTTCCCAGATCGCGTTTGGGCGTCAGGGTCTTGGGGCGCAGGGATGGGTGAATCAGTGCGCGGAGCAGTTCAGGTGAGTCGGTCCACCCCGAGGCCAAGACGGCGCCCGTATCATCCACGATGGCGGTAAATGGGCCCACCGGGGTGGTGAGAGTCGCATGATCGGTCACGATTTTCCCTTCGGTTTGCGAGTGAGTTGCCGCGGTAGCGCGGCGATTCCCTTGCGCCACAGGTGCATGGAGACATAAGAGCGCCATGGCGAACTAGCACGGGCGGTTGCCATGTCGACACCTGCGGCGGTGGCGCCGCGCCGCAGCACAAGATCGTGTTCCAGCAGCACGTCGGGGTCGGCCAGTTGGCGCATGACCACGTAGTCTGCGGTCCATGGGCCAATCCCCTTGATATCCAACAACTGCCGACGTAGATCGGTGCCAGTCATGCCATGATGCAACTCCAATTTTCCTGTTGCGAGCCTGTCGGCGGCCCCGGCGATCGCTGCGATCCGTGCCGCTGGCCCGGCCATGACCTCCTGGGCTGCGGCAGCAACGGTTTCGGCGGTCGGAAAAAGATGGGTCACTCGTCCCGTGGCGTCGGTAACTTCCTCGCCAAGGGCCGCCACCAGGGACGCCGTCGCCGTATTGGCCGCCGCCACGGAGATCTGCTGGCCGATCATGGTGCGCAACAATAGCTCTGCACCGTCGACGGTCCCTGGAACCCTGATCCCCGGGGCCTCGGTCACCAGCGGGGCAAGGACGCGGTGTGACAGTAGGGCTTCGTCGACAGCCGACGGGTCGGCGTCCAGATCCAGCAGGTGGCGCAGGCGTGCCACCGCGGGGGCCAAGTCGCGCATGTCCGTGAGCTGCAAGTCGGCCCGCACCTGGTCGGCGCTGACCGTCAACGTCGCGATCACCGGCCCATGCGGCATCCGCAACGCCCGCGTATACCGGCCGTCGGAAAAATCCTCTACGCCTCGCGCGCAATGATGCTCCAACAGCCACGTTGACCATGCGATGTTGTGTGGCTGCCGTAGAGGAAGTTTGAGGCTGACGGCGCCGGGAATGGGTTCCGGCGCGGGACATTCCTTGCGGGGGAGCTCGGTCCGTAGCTTGGAGGGTGTGGTCGCGAAGACTGCGGCAATCGTGTCGTTGAATTGGCGAATGCTGGAAAATCCTGCGGCAAAGGCGATATCGGACATCGGCAGATCAGTGCGCTGAATCAGCACACGCGCCGTGGTGGCCCGATTGGCGCGGGCAAGTGCCAGTGGGCTCGCCCCGAGCTCGGCCAGCAGGACCCTGTTCAGCTGGCGACTCGAGTATCCGAGTGCCCGGGACAGCCCGTCTACACCGTCGCGCTCGACCAGGCCGTCCCCGATAAGTCGCATCGCGCGGACGGCCAAATCGGACTTGATATTCCACAATGGCGATCCCGGTGCTGCGTCGGGAAGGCAGCGCCGGCAGGCCCGGTATCCCGCCGCCTGCGCCGAGGCGGCGGTGGGGTGGAAGGAAACGTTCTGTCGTTTCGGCGTGATGGCGGGACAGGATGGCCGACAGTAGATTCCGGTGGTGTGTACGGCGGTGAAGAACTGCCCGTCGAATCGTGTGTCGCGGGATTGAACGGCCCGGTAGCAGGCCTCCGCGTCAAGCTCCATGACTTGAGCATGCCCGGCCGCTGGGGTCGGCGCTAGCGGAAATCGGACATTATCGTCTGGCCGGCCCTCCGCGGGTATTTAGGCATACCGGGCCGACCAGCACGGTGATGGTCATGGACGACGCGGTTTGCCACCACGGCTCCTGGCAGTGAACGCATGATCGTCACCGGGCGGCGCAGTCATGATCGGATTGATTGCCGGCCAGACACGCGCTCACCGGATGGCTGTGCCCTGACGTCCCGAATGTCCCGACTGACATGACGGGAAGGTGGCTAACCGGCTTACCCTATGATCGGCATCCGTGGCCGATCACACCCAGCACCCTTCGGCGGAGTCTTCAGCGGAACTTTTGACAACTGCCGTTGATGCTGCTCGCGCTGCCTTTGATACCGCCGACAACCTGGATGGCCTCGCGCAGGCGAAGATCGACCATCTCGGAGAAAAGTCGCCGCTGGCGCAGGCTCGTCAGGCGCTGGGTTCGCTCCCGAAGGACCAGCGGGCCGAGGCCGGCAAGCTCGTCAACGCGGCTCGCACGCAGGCGCAGCAGGCCTATGACGACAGGCTGGAGACGCTGCGTGCCGAACGCGACGCCGCGGTACTCGTCGCGGAACGCATCGACGTGACATTGCCCTCGACTAGGCAGCCCCTGGGGGCCCGCCACCCCATCACGATCTTGTCGGAGAACATCGCCGACACCTTCATCGCGATGGGATGGGAAGTGGCGGACGGCCCCGAGGTCGAAACCGAGCATTTCAACTTCGATGCCCTGAATTTTCTGCCCGACCACCCGGCGCGCAGCACGCAGGACACCTTCTACATCGCGCCGGAAGACTCGCGGCAGGTCTTGCGTACACATACCTCGCCGGTACAAGTCCGCACGCTGTTGGCACGTGAACTGCCGGTCTACGTGATCTCGCTGGGACGCGCCTTCCGTACCGACGAGATCGACGCCACCCACCTGCCCGCTTTCCATCAGGTGGAAGGGCTCGCCGTGGATCGGGGACTGACCTTGGCCAATCTCAAGGGCACCCTTGACGCGTTTGCCCGGGCGATGTTCGGGGCGCAGGCGCACACACGGATGCGGCCGCACTACTTCCCATTCACCGAGCCCTCCGCGGAGGTCGACGTCTGGTTTGAGAACAAGAAGGGTGGTGCGGGCTGGGTCGAATGGGGCGGTTGCGGCATGGTGAATCCGAATGTTTTACGGGCCAGCGGTATTGACCCCGGCGAGTACAGTGGCTTCGCGTTCGGCATGGGATTGGAGCGCACCCTGCAGTTCCGCAATGGGCTTCCCGATATGCGCGACATGATCGAGGGCGACGTCCGCTTCAGCTTGCCGTTCGGAGTGAGTGCCTGATGCGAGTTCCTTACAGCTGGCTGCTTGAGGTGTTGCGGGTCGGTGCCCCGGAGTTCACCGCCAGTGCGGCCGATATCGAAGAAACCCTGATTCGCATTGGCCATGAGGTCGAAGAGGTCGTGATCCCCGGGCCGGTGACAGGGCCTCTCGTGGTGGGACGAGTTGTTCAGATCACCGAACTCACCGAGTTCAAGAAGCCGATCCGCTTCTGCCTGGTTGACGTTGGCGAGGCCGAGCCTCGTGAAATCGTGTGTGGTGCTTCTAATTTCGCGGTCGATGATCTAGTTGTAGTGGCACTTCCGGGCGTCACGCTGCCGGGTGACTTCACGATCGCGACGCGAAAGACATACGGGCATACGTCCGATGGCATGATCTGCTCTACGAGCGAGCTCGGCCTGGGCATCGAATCGTCAGGATCGCCGGGCATCTTGGTGCTGCCACCGGAAACCGCGGCGCCCGGAGCCGATGCCATCGCGGTGGTGGGACTGGATGATGCCATTTACGATCTGTCCATCACGCCCGATCGGGGTTACTGTCTGTCTGTCCGCGGGCTGGCTCGCGATCTGGCCTGCGCATACGACCTGAACTTCGTAGACCCCGCTGCAGTACAGCCTCTTCCGGCGGAAGGGGCGTCGTTACCCGTACATATCGATGCCGGGACCGGAGTGAAGCGCTTCGGGCTGCGGCCTGTGGTCGGCATCGATCCGGCCGCGGTCTCGCCCTGGTGGTTACAGCGGCGACTGATGCTTTGTGGGATCCGGGCAATCTCGCCCGCGGTAGACGCGACCAACTACGTGATGCTCGAGATCGGGCACCCCATGCATGCGCACGACAAGACGCATGTCCGTGGCGATTTCCGAGTACGGTTCGCAACACCCGGCGAAACGGTGGTCACGCTGGACGATCTGGAGCGCAGACTCGAACCCGGCGACGTGCTTATTGCCGACGATGCGGGTGTCACCGCCATCGGCGGCGTGATGGGCGCCGGCAGCACCGAGATGCGGGAGGATTCCACCGATGTGCTGCTGGAAGCCGCGGTGTGGGATCCGGCGGCCGTGCTGCGCACGCAACGCCGGCTTCATCTGCACAGCGAGGCGGGGCGTCGCTATGAGCGCTCCGTGGATCCTGCAATATCCGTTGCCGCGCTTGATCGCTGCGCATCTCTGCTGTGCGATATCGCCGGCGGGACCGCACCTGCCGAACTCACGGACTGGCGTGCTGACAGCGAAGCCCGGCCAGAGATTGTTATGGCCGCCGATCTTCCGGCGCGGATCGCCGGGGTCGATTATGCGGACGGCGTGGTGGAACGACGGCTGCGCCAAATCGGCGCCGGAGTGGTCGTCGAGGGCGACACACTGCGAGTGACGCCGCCGAGCTGGCGCCCGGACATCACCGAAGGCGCCGATCTGGTCGAGGAAGTGCTCCGCCTTGAAGGTCTCAGCGATATTCCCTCCATACTGCCCGCGGCACCGCAAGGCGGAGGTCTCACGCCGGTGCAGCGCCGTCGTCGTGCGGTAGGGAAGTCGTTGGCGCTGAACGGTTACACAGAGATCTTGCCGATGCCGTTCCTGCCTGCCGGCGTGTTCGACGCGTGGGGTCTGGATGACAACGACCCGCGCCGTCACACCACGAAGGTGCTCAATCCACTGGAATCGGATCGCCCGGAGCTCGCCAGCACCCTGTTGCCGGGCGTGCTGGAAGCACTGTCGCGCAACATTTCCCGAGGAAATGCCGACGTTGCGCTCTTTACCATCGGCCAGGTGGTGCGGCCGACGGAGACCACCCGGGCGATTCCATTGCTCGACGTGAGCGGTCGACCTTCGGAGGCCGAGCTCCATGCGCTGCTCGAATCGCTACCCGCACAACCGGTCCACGTGGCGCTGGTGCTGGCCGGTGCGCGCGAGCCGAGCGGGCCGTGGGGACGTGGTCGCACGGCCGATGTCACCGACGCGCTGGAGGCGGCCCGGGTCATCGGGCGTGCTGCCTACGTCGACATAGCGCTGCGCGCAGGTGAGGAACTGCCGTGGCATCCGGGGCGTTGTGCCGAGATCGTGGTCGACGGCCAGATTGTCGGGCATACCGGAGAGCTGCATCCTGCGGTAATCGAGCGTCTCGGCCTGCCGAAGCGGACCTGCGCCCTGGAGCTCAGCCTTGACGCGCTTCCTGTTGCCAATCCGCTTCCGGCACCGAGGATTTCGCCCTTCCCGGCGGTACACCAAGACGTGTCGCTGGTGGTTACCGAGACGGTCCCGGCCGATGCCGTCACCGAAGCGCTGCGTGATGGCGCGGGGGAGCTGATCGAGGATGTGCGGCTGGTGGAGGTCTACACCGGACCGCAGGTTGGCGAGGGCAACAAATCTCTGAACTTCCGGCTGCGCTTCCGGGCGGCGGACCGAACTCTCACAGAAGACGAAGCCACCGCCGCGCGGGTGGCGGCGGTGGCTTCTGCGGCTGAGCGCGTGGGGGCGGCCCAACGCGCTTAGCAGGTCTTACTGTCCTCGGCGCTGGTCAGCCTGCTCGCGGTGCTGCTCCTGGCGCTGACGATCGGCACGATCCGACATGGAAGGCTCCCTTCTCGTACTCGTTCTCGTTCGTTCTCGACTGCCGGCGATCTGCGCCAGCTACCTCACCGTAACTGTGGGCACCGCGCATTACACCGTTTAGCTCAAGTTGAGGTTGACCGGCGGTGGCCGAAGGCTTGCCGAATATATTTGCGCTCTTGTGCATAATGATACAGAATTGGTCTCATGACTACTGGGTTCTCGGTCGCGGTCGCCGGTGCCAGCGGATATGCAGGCGGGGAAATCCTGCGCCTGCTGCTGGCACATCCGGCGTACACCGCGGGCCGTCTGCGTATCGGAGTGCTGACCGCCGGTTCGAACGCCGGCAGCAGCCTCATCGAGCACCACCCGAATCTGACGCCGCTCGCTGACCACAAACTACAGCCCACCGATTCCACGCTGTTGCGGGGGCATGACGTGGTTTTCCTGGCGTTACCGCATGGATCTTCGGCAAAGATCGCCGAGGAACTGGGCCCGCAGACCCTCATCATCGACTGCGGTGCCGATTTCCGGCTGACCGATGCCGCGGCATGGGAGCGTTACTACGGGTCAAAGCACGCGGGAAGCTGGCCGTACGGGCTGCCTGAGCTTCCGGGCGGCCGGGATGCGCTGCATGGCACCAAGCGCGTCGCGGTGCCGGGCTGTTACCCGACTGCGGCACTGCTGGCCCTGTCGCCCGCGGTGACCGCCGGTTTGGTGGAGCCATCGGTCACGGTGGTGGCGGTGAGCGGCACCACCGGTGCGGGCCGCGCCCCCAAGGCCGAGCTACTTGCCTCCGAGGTGATGGGGTCGGCTCGCGCGTACAACATCGCCGGCGCCCACCGGCATACCCCTGAAATCGCTCAGGGGCTCAAGCATCCGTCGGGTGGTCCGGTGAGCGTGTCGTTCACGCCGGTTCTCATCCCGATGCCCCGCGGCATTCTCGCCACCTGTACGGCGCCGACCACGGCCTCCCTGTCGGAGATACGCGACGCTTACGAGGACGCTTATCGGACCGAAGAGTTCATTCACGTGCTGCCCGAGGGGCACTTGCCCACCACGAAGGCGGTGGTGGGGAGCAACGCGGTACACATCGGACTCGCGGTCGACCCCGATGCCGGTGTGCTGGTTGCCGTCGCCGCTATCGACAACCTGGTCAAGGGCACCGCGGGTGCCGCAATCCAGTCCATGAACCTCGCCCTCGGCTGGCCCGAGGCCGACGGGCTGTCCATCGTGGGAGTGGCGCCGTGACCAACGAAACTGTGATCTCACGGCTCGTGCGCACGCAAGGCGTCACCGCACCCGCGGGCTTCAAGGCCGCCGGAATCAGCGCTGGTATCAAGGCTTCCGGAAAACCGGACCTTGCGCTGATATTCAACGAGGGCCCCGACTACGCCGCGGCGGGCGTCTTCACCCGCAACAAGGTCAAGGCCGCCCCGGTGCTGTGGTCACAGCAGGTACTCACGACGGGCCGCCTGCGTGCCGTGATTCTCAACTCGGGTGGGGCCAACGCCTGCACCGGACCGCAAGGATTCCAGGACAGCCATGCCACCGCCGAAGAGGTCGCCAAGACGCTGAGCGACTGGGGAACGCAGACCGGTGCCATTGAGGTCGCGGTGTGCTCCACCGGCTTGATCGGTGATCGACTGCCGATGGACAAGGTGCTGGCCGGGGTACAGGAGATCGTGCACGAACTGGCCGGGGGACTGGGCGGTGGAACCGACGCCGCGCACGCCATCATGACCACCGATACCGTGCCCAAAGAGGTTGCGCTGCATCACAAGGACGGTTGGACGGTGGGCGCCATGGGCAAGGGGGCGGGCATGCTTGCCCCGTCCCTTGCCACCATGCTGGTGGTCATCACGACCGATGCGGCGGTGCCGGCCGAACAACTTGATTCCACGCTCCGCTTGGCGACCGCACGCACCTTCGACCGGCTCGATGTCGACGGCAGTTGCTCCACTAACGACACCGTACTTCTGTTGGCTTCCGGGGCCAGCGAGATCACGCCCGACGCGGCGGAATTCGCCGAGGCGGTGTTCCAGGTGTGTGACGATCTCGCCGCGCAACTACAGGCCGACGCCGAGGGCGTCACCAAGCGGATCTTGATCACTGTCACCGGTGCTCTCAGTGAGGACGACGCGGTGGCCACCGCGCGGGTTGTCGCTCGCGACAGCCTGGTGAAAACGGCCCTGTTCGGCTCCGACCCCAACTGGGGGCGGGTGTTGGCCGCGGTCGGCATGGCGCCGGTAGAGCTCGATCCAGATCGAGTCACGGTGTCGTTCAACGGAAATCTTGTGTGTGCCAACTGCACCGGGCTGCCGAGTGCCCGCCAGATCGACCTGTCGGGGCCCGAGGTCGAGGTACTCATCGACCTTGGTGCCGGAGACCGGTCGGCAACCATCCGCACCACCGATCTGTCGCACGCCTATGTCGAAGAGAACTCGGCGTACAGCTCGTGAAGGCAACCAAGAAGGCCACGAAAAAGGCCGCTGTGCTGGCGGGCGCGCTCCCGTGGCTCAAGAAGCTGCACGGCACCATCGTCGTCATCAAGTACGGCGGTAACGCGATGACCGACGACGCGCTGAAGAACGCCTTCGCCGAAGACATGGTGTTTCTGCGCAACTGTGGTATCCACCCGGTCGTCGTGCACGGCGGAGGCCCGCAGATCAGCGCGATGCTGAAAAAACTCGGTGTCGACGGTGAATTCAAGGGTGGGTTCCGCGTCACCACGCCGGAGGTGCTCGATATCGCGCGCATGGTGCTATTCGGCCAGGTTGGCCGCGAGTTGGTCGGATTGATCAACAGCCACGGACCGTATGCGGTCGGGATCACGGGTGAGGACGCGCAGCTGTTCACGGCCGTCCGGCGCACCGCGACGGTGGATGGAGTCGAGACCGATATCGGATTGGTCGGTGATGTCGCACAGGTGAGTCCCGAGGCTATTCTCGACCTGATCGACGCCGGCCGTATCCCGGTGGTCTCGACGGTGGCGCCGGATGCGGACGGCGTGGTACACAACCTGAACGCCGATACAGCAGCCGGTGCGCTCGCGGAAGCCCTTGGCGCCGAACGTCTCCTGATGCTCACCGACATCGAAGGCCTGTACACAGACTGGCCGGACCGAGAGTCCTTGGTCACGGAGATCGCGGCCGAAGATCTGCGGTCGCTGCTACCGAAGCTGGAATCGGGGATGATCCCGAAGATCGAGGCTTGCTTGCGAGCCGTCGACGGTGGGGTGCCCAGCGCCCACATCATCGACGGGCGTGTCGAGCATTGCGTGCTGGTCGAACTGTTCACCGACGAGGGCGTCGGGACAATCATCAGGAGTAAGTCGTGACCGAAGCACCAGACAGCACCTCCCGGGCACAGCAGCGCTGGGAGCACGTCATGATGAACAACTACGGCACACCGCCGATTGTTCTCGCCGAGGGCGAGGGCGCCGTGGTTACCGACGTTGACGGCAAGCGGTATCTGGATCTATTGGGCGGTATCGCGGTCAATGTGCTGGGGCACCGCAACCAATCAGTCATCGACGCCGTCACCCAACAGCTCTCCACCCTGGGCCACACGTCGAATCTGTACGCGACAGGGCCGGCCATCGAACTCTCCGAGGCGCTGGTCGCCCGGCTGGGGGTGCCCGGCAGGGTCTTTCTCTGCAACTCCGGCACCGAGGCCAACGAGGCCGCCTTCAAACTGACCCGTCTTACCGGTCGCACCAAAGTCGTAGCGGCCGAAGGGGCTTTCCACGGCCGGACCATGGGATCGCTGGCGCTCACCGGCCAGCCGGCCAAACAGGCACCATTCGAACCGCTACCGGCGGGTGTGCTCCATGTGCCGTACGGCGATCTCGCCGCCATAGAGGCTGCTGTCGACGGTGACACGGCCGCCGTGTTCCTGGAGCCGATCATGGGTGAGGGCGGCGTGGTCGTGCCACCGGAGGGCTACCTGGCGGGGGTGCGCGAGATCACCGCACGCCATGGCGCGCTCCTGGTGCTCGACGAGGTGCAGACCGGAATCGGCCGCACCGGAACGTTCTTCGCGCATCAGCAGGCCGGTATCACCCCTGATGTCGTCACCCTGGCCAAGGGCCTGGGCGGAGGGCTCCCCATCGGGGCATGCATCGCCACCGGCGCGGCAGCCGACTTACTCACCCCTGGCATGCACGGCAGCACGTTCGGCGGCAATCCGGTCTGCGTGGCAGCGGCATTGGCGGTGCTGCGCGTGCTCGACGAACAGGACCTTGTCGACCATGCCGCCGCGGCGGGCAAGTCATTGAGTCATTCCGTTGAAGAACTCAACCATCCGTTGGTCGATCGGGTGCGCGGTGCGGGACTGCTTCTCGGCATCGTCTTGACGGAGCAACGCGCCAAGGCCGCCGAGACGGCCGCGCGCGAGGCCGGGTTCCTCGTCAACGCCGCCGCACCCGATGTGCTGCGGCTGGCGCCACCGCTGATCATCACCGATGAACAAATCGGGGAATTTGTCACCGCGCTGCCGGGAATCCTCGACACCGCCGCAGAACAGGAGCAGGCATGATTCAGTCGAAGTCACTTCGCCATTTTCTGAGGGACGACGACCTCTCACCTGCCGAACAGGCCGAAGTCCTCACGTTGGCAGCCGAACTCAAGAAGGCGCCGTTCTCGCGGCGCCCGCTGGAGGGGCCGCATGGGGTAGCCGTCATCTTCGAGAAAAACTCCACGCGAACCCGATTCTCGTTCGAAATGGGTATCGCGCAGTTGGGCGGGCACGCGGTGGTCGTCGATAGCCGCACGACTCAGCTCGGGCGCGAAGAGACCCTGGAGGACACCGGGCAGGTGCTGTCGCGCTACGTGGAAGCCATCGTGTGGCGTACCTACGCGCAGGAGCGCTTGACCGCCATGGCAAGTGGTGCCTCCGTACCCATTGTCAATGCCCTCTCCGACGATTTTCATCCGTGCCAGGTACTCGCTGATCTGCAGACGCTGGCCGAGCGCAAGGGCTCGCTGGATGGGCTTCGTCTGACGTACCTGGGTGATGGCGCCAACAATATGGCCCACTCGTTGATGCTCGGTGGGGTGACAGCCGGTATCCACGTGACCATCGCCGCGCCCAACGGGTTTGCGCCACACGCCAAATACGTGGCCGAGGCCGAGAAGGTGGCCGCGACTACGGGTGCTTCGGTGTCGGTCACCGCCGACCCGCGCTCCGCCGTGGCCAGGGCCGATGTGCTGGTCACCGATGCCTGGACCTCGATGGGGCAGGAGAACGATGGGCTCGACAGGGTACGGCCGTTCCGGGCGTTCCAGGTGAACGAGGACCTGCTTGCCCTGGCGGATTCCGAAGCCGTTGTCCTGCACTGCCTTCCCGCTCACCGCGGTCATGAAATCACGGACGGGGTGATAGACGGCCCGCGCAGCGCGGTGTGGGACGAGGCCGAAAACCGTCTGCACGCCCAGAAGGCGCTGCTGGTGTGGTTACTGGAGAACCGACGATGACTGCCTCGCACGCGGCCGATACCCGAGCCGGGCGGCAAGCGCGCATCATCGCGCTGCTGTCCACCCAGTCGGTGCGCAGCCAGAGCGAATTGGCCGCGTTGTTGGCCGCCGAGGGCATCGATACCACCCAAGCCACCCTGTCGAGGGATCTGGACGAGCTCGGAGCCGTCAAGCTCCGCGCGGCCGATGGTGGGGTGGGTGTCTACGTGGTACCCGAGGACGGTAGTCCAGTTCGTGGGGTGTCCGGCGGCACCGATCGGCTCTCCCGGTTGCTGGGGGAGTTGCTGGTGTCCACCGACGCCAGCGGTAATCTCGCGGTACTGCGCACGCCGCCCGGTGCCGCGCACTATCTCGCCAGCGCAATCGACCGCGCCGCATTACCCGACGTTGTCGGGACCATTGCGGGGGATGACACCATTGCGGTGATCGCCCGCGAACCCTTGACCGGAGCCCAGCTCGCCGCACAGTTCGAACAGCTTGCCTAGAAACTAGAAAGAAGAAGTAGGAATGCCCGTAGAACACTCTGACCGCGTAATCCTCGCCTACTCGGGCGGTCTCGATACTTCCGTGGCGATCAGCTGGATCGGCAAGGAGACCGGCCGTGAGGTCGTCGCCGTCG
The DNA here is from genome assembly GCF_000069185.1 of Mycobacteroides abscessus ATCC 19977. Classification (NCBI taxonomy): domain Bacteria; kingdom Bacillati; phylum Actinomycetota; class Actinomycetes; order Mycobacteriales; family Mycobacteriaceae; genus Mycobacteroides; species Mycobacteroides abscessus. The sequence continues at coordinate 2,396,911 of NC_010397.1, forward strand.
CCATCGATCTGGGCCAGGGCGGCGAGGACATGGAAGTGGTGCGCCAGCGCGCCCTGGACTGCGGCGCGGTTGAGGCCGTTGTGGTGGACGCACGCGACGAATTCGCCGAGGAATACTGCCTACCCACGATCCAATCCAACGCGCTGTACATGGATCGGTACCCGCTGGTGTCCGCGATCAGCCGTCCGCTGATCGTCAAGCACCTGGTTGCCGCGGCACGCGAGCACGGTGGCGGGATCGTCGCTCACGGCTGCACCGGCAAGGGCAACGATCAGGTGCGCTTCGAGGTTGGCTTTGCCTCGCTAGCACCAGATTTGGAAGTACTGGCGCCGGTGCGTGACTACGCGTGGACCCGCGAGAAGGCGATCGCGTTCGCGGCAGAGAACGAGATTCCGATCAACGTGACGAAGAAGTCGCCGTTCTCGATCGATCAGAACGTATGGGGACGCGCGGTGGAAACCGGCTTCCTGGAAGACCTTTGGAACGCGCCGACCAAAGATGTGTACGACTACACCGAAGACCCGACCCTGAACTGGGGCGCACCCGACGAGCTGATCGTCACCTTCGACAAGGGTGTACCAACTGCCATCGACGGCCACCCGGTCAGCGTGTTGGAGGCCATCGTCGAGCTCAACCGCCGGGCGGGTGCACAGGGCGTGGGTCGCCTGGACGTGGTCGAAGACCGGCTGGTCGGCATCAAGAGCCGTGAAATCTATGAGGCGCCGGGTGCGATGGTTCTGATCACCGCACACGAGGAGCTCGAACACGTCACCCTGGAGCGCGAACTTGGCCGCTACAAGCGACGCACGGACCAGAAGTGGGCCGAGCTGGTGTACGACGGGCTCTGGTACTCGCCGCTGAAGCGTTCACTGGAGGCCTTTGTCGCCGATACCCAGCAGCATGTGTCCGGCGACATCCGGCTGGTGCTGCACGGCGGCAACATCGCCGTCAATGGCCGCCGCAGTCCTGAATCCCTGTACGACTTCAACCTGGCGACCTACGACGAGGGCGACAGCTTCGATCAGTCCAGCGCCAAGGGCTTCGTGCATATTCACGGTCTGTCCTCCAAGATCTCCGCGCAGAGGGACCTCTCGGGCAAGTGAGCACCAACGAAGGCTCGCTGTGGGGCGGCCGGTTCGCCGGCGGCCCAGCCCCGGCGCTGGCGGCATTGAGCAAATCCACTCATTTCGATTGGGCGCTGGCGCCTTACGACATTCAGGCGTCGGTTGCTCATGCCCGAGTGCTCCGCAAGGCGGGCCTGCTCACCGATGAACAACTCGGTGCCCTGGTCGAGGGCTTAGAGCAGCTGGGTCGGGATGTCGCGTCGGGCGTGTTCGTCCCAGCCGATACCGACGAGGACGTACACGGTGCCCTCGAACGCGGGTTGATCGAACGGGTGGGCCCTGACATCGGCGGCCGTCTCCGTGCCGGCCGATCCCGAAACGATCAGGTGGCCACACTGTTTCGGATGTGGCTGCGCGACGCGGCCGGACGCATCTCCGAGGGCGTGCTCGACGTCGTGCAGGCATTGGCGGATCAGGCCGGGGCACATCCGGATGCGATCATGCCGGGCAAGACTCATTTGCAGGCCGCCCAACCGGTGCTGCTTGCGCATCATCTGCTCGCGCACGCGCAGCCGCTGCTGCGCGACGTCGACCGGCTCGTGGACTGGGACCGGCGCACCGCCGTCTCGCCCTACGGCGCCGGGGCGCTGGCGGGTTCCTCGTTGGGCCTAGACCCCGATGCCATCGCGCTGGATCTGGGTTTCACCGCGGCCGCGGACAATTCGATCGATGCGACGTCGTCACGCGATTTCGCTGCCGAGGCTGGCTTTGTTTTCGCGATGATCGGCATCGATTTGTCGCGGCTGTCCGAAGACATCATTTTGTGGGGCACCACCGAATTCGGGTACGTCACCCTCGACGACTCATGGTCTACCGGCAGTTCGATCATGCCGCAGAAGAAGAACCCCGATATCGCCGAGCTGGCGCGCGGCAAGACGGGGAGGTTGATCGGTAATCTCACCGGCTTGCTCGCCACTTTGAAAGCGCAACCGTTGGCGTACAACCGGGACCTGCAGGAGGACAAGGAGCCCCTGTTCGATTCGGTGTCCCAGTTGGAGCTGCTGCTACCCGCGATGGCGGGGCTCGTCGCCACGCTGCGGTTCCACACCGAACGGATGGCGCAGCTCGCGCCCGCCGGATTCACGCTGGCCACCGATCTAGCGGAATGGATGGTGCGACAAGGCATTCCGTTCCGCGTCGCGCATGAGGCGGCGGGGGAGGCGGTTCGGGTGGCCGAGGCACGTGGTGTCGGACTGGAGGACCTTACCGACGAGGAGTTCGCAGCCATTCATCCGGAACTGACCGGAGATGTACGCGCCGTGCTCACCACGGCCGGCTCTGTCGCCTCGCGCGATGCACGCGGTGGCACCGCCCCAGAGCGGGTAGCGGAGCAGCGTGAACTGGTGCTGGCCCGTCTGAACGTGCTTCGCGGTCAGAACGGCCGCCATCCAGGCTAATATCCAGCCATGGACGGTGAGCCGGACCCGACATTGTCGGGCCCCGGTCCGGGGGGAGAGACGCCGGACGACCCGAACGCGGTATGGCGCCGCCCCGGTGCGGAGGGGCCATTTGCGCCCGCCGCGCCCGCCACGCCCACCGCCGAAGGCCAGCAGCCTCCCGCGTCGCAGGGGGTCGTCGGCCGGCTGACCACCTGGGTCCGGTCCTGGTGGCACGACCTTGAGTTTGTCCAGATGTGGCATGTCGTGGCCGTGGCGGCGATTCTTGCCACCGCGGGTTTTGGCGGTCTGGACACCGTAGATAAAACGCCGAAGACCTTCGACGTGGGACAGCCGTTCGACAACAATCAATTCGTTATCGTGGTGAAGAAGGCCAGAGTCGTGCCAGAAGTCGTTGGCGACGGCCGCGTGCTGGCAAAGGCGAAGCCGGGGCGCGTCTATCTGGGTGTGATCGCCGAGGTCACGAACAAGGGCTCGATGCCCGGCAGTGTCTCGGCCATGTTCTCGTTACCCGAGGTGCCCGATGTCTGGGATCCGGAAATGATGAGCAAGGGAAAACCAACAAGTTTCCGACTCCATGACCAGACACCGCTGTACGTATTGCAGCCTGGGCTGACCGAGGACGCAGTGGTGATTTGGAACATTCCTGCGACTGCGGTGAAGCCGGGGGCAAACGTCGAAGTAAAAGTGCCCTTTCGTAAATACGCAGCGGCAGGCTATGTGATCTACGGAGCCAGCTGGCGTGACACCGACGATTACGCGACAGTTCTTGTCCCTGTAGAGGCTCCACAATGAACCCGATGAAATGGTCTAGGCCGCGTATTGAATCAGCACCATTGCGGATAGCGGTGATCATCTGCGTGGTGATCGCGACGCTTGCGGCTTCCGTGTTTGTCTGGCGGCGGCTTCCGTACGCCACCGATGTCGCCGCGCCATTCGAGGTGCGTGGTTCAGCGGGCACCGTGGTGAGCGGACGACTGTTCTCGGTAACTGTCACGAAAGCTGGCATAGCGCCGGTGGTCAAGCACACCGGGGCTATGCCGAAGGCGCGCAATTTGCAGGCACGAGGGCAGTGGATAGTGGTGAAGGCGACGGTCACCTCGTTGATCGATGCCCATGGTGCGTCTGCGCGGCTCGTCCTCGACGGCAAGGTTTTCTTGCCGGATGACCGACTTCGTTACTCGACATTGGACGCCGCGCTCTTGAGTCCGCTCATTCCGCTCACGGGTGTGTACGTGTTTGAGGTGCCTACTGATTCAGTTGACCGATCCTCACACGCGCAGCTTGGCATCATTTACCAGGAACCCAAACCGATACCCGAACCGACCAAATGGGATTCGGCGTTGCTGATCGATATTCCCATCGATGCACAGCATGCCCCACGCGCAGCGGTTATCGCGTTGCCCGCCAACAAGGCAGGTGCATCGTGACAGAAAATTACGAGATCCCCGGCCCCAAGCATCGCCGTTCTCGAGCGCGAAACCTACTCTCGCAGTTGTGGTTCCGAAATGTGGTGGCCGCGGTGGTGGCTGCGGTCACCATTGCCGCAATCGGATTTTTGTCGTTTCGGGCTCCGTGGGAAACATACCGGGCCAGCGTGACGCCTGCGCACACCGTGCCCGCGGGCCAGTCGCAAGTGATCGACGGCCAAACGTGGGAGTTGGGCGCTATCCGTCATCTTGGCAAATGGCCACGCTCGTTCGCATCCGCCATTCCCAAGGGCACCGAGATCTCCGTGGTCACCATCAAGCGGTCTGGCCCGGCGCCGGCGGTGTACTGCCGGGCACGAATAACCGACGGCACTCACGCGTGGCTGGCCGAAAGCTACAGCGGAATCCCATTCCCGGATGGCACGTCGGATATGTGCTCCAAACCCGGTTCCCTACAGTTCGCGTTCGTTCTGCCCGAGCAGACACAGGCCACCGCCGTCGAGATCATGGATGGCGACCGGATCTCGGTCAGGCTGAATATCCCTGACTAGGCCCTGGCGGCGCCAGTTGGCTTTGATTGTGCGGGTCCGGGTAGTCGAGCACGTCATCTGAAGCAGCGACGGGCGCAGGTTTCAGTTGGTCCTCGGTACGTTCCACGCAATGCGCGAATACCGACGCGATCAAGCAGACCCTTAGTGTCGCAACGAGTATGCCGGAGAGCGCGGCCAGGATCGGCCCGACTCCCGTCCAGAAATAGTCGGGGTGCGGGCCCAGTAGCCATGCGAACCCACGGGTCAGGTATCCGCCGATCTGCATCTGGGGCCGATAAAAACTATCGGCCATATCCAGCCACGACAAACACAAGTACAACAGCACGTATGTCGCAATCACCACAAAGCCGCCATGTAACACCAAGCGCGCCGAATCGACTATGGGCCGGAATTTTCCGAACTGCGACATGGCAAGTTCGCGGGTTTTGCTGCGCGCGCCCTCGGATACGCCGGACAGGCGGCTTTGCACACGATCCGCGGTAGGTGCCAGCCGGTCCGCCACCAGGTCGCCTTGAGCGCCGACGACCGTCCGCAGCACGCCGCGCCAACTCGTCTGATTCGACGAGCCGTAGATGATTCCGGCGATGGCCAGCCAGATCAGCGGAACGCCCGCGCCACTGAAAGCGGTACTCAACGCATCGGTCAATATGTTCCACACTATTTCCAGCGGACGGAAGTGGGAGAAGAGCTCCGCGCGCGTCGTCTCCGCCCAGACCACAACTCGCCGCTCCTTGAACCACGAAGCCGGCTTCAGGAAGAAGGTCAACCCCTTGCTCGCAGAAAACGTCAGCACGAGAAAGACCCACAGCGCGTCCAAATAGACCTGTATCAGCACAAACCATGCGGGCAGGCGTTCCTTAATCGGCTTGACCTTCAGAAGGAATCTGAGCACAAAGGCGCCCACGATCAGGTACCAAACAATGTTGCTAACCGGCAGATTTGATGGATCGAGGTCACTGCCTTGGCCAGGCACGTACGCGGCCTCTCGGTGAAGTCCGACTTTTCTCTCGAAGGCGATCCAGTCATCGGCAAACATCTGCCAGGCCAGGTAGATGGCGAAGAAGGGCAGCACGACATTTGCGAACAGATCGAGATTCTTCAACGACGCTCTCGGCGTGGCGGCCAGTGAGGGAATTGCGGACCGCAGGACCAGGAACATGGCGACGATAGAGCCGAGCCGGGCCAGACCGGCGAAAGGCATCAGCAGGTCCGCCCACAGATAGTTCTTCCAGCCGAACTGCGCCGCTAACTCGATCGCAATGTTTCGGCCCAGCAGGCCCAGCAGATAACACGCAGCCAGCTGAGGCAGATACATCACCCAGAGGCGTAGTGGCCGCAGCAACAGATTCCCCACCGCGTCATCGTAGAGGTTCAGGTGAGGCTGCCGCCCCCGATCCGGGTGACAGGGATTTGGTCTGCCCGATCCGCCCATTGTGACAGGATGTGCAGGCCCTCACCTGGGCAATATGGTGGACGACCGGTATCTAAGGAGCAGCAGTGGCCTTCAACATTTCCTCCTTGACCAAGCCCGTCGCACGCCTGGCCGCCACCGCGCAAAACGGGTTGGAGGTCCTACGGCTGGGGGGACTGGAAACCGGGAGCACAGCCTCGTCGCACCAAATTGTCGAGAGCGTGCCCATGTACCGGCTGCGCCGCTACTTCGCGCCGGGTGCGGGGACGGAGGATGCCGGGCCCGTCGTGCTCATGGTGCATCCGATGATGATGGCCGCCGACATGTGGGATGTCACCCAGGACGGCGGTGCGGTGGGCATCCTGCACCGGGCCGGCATCGACCCGTGGGTCATCGACTTCGGCAGCCCCGACCGGATGGCGGGGGGCATGGAACGCACACTGTCCGATCACGTCGTCGCCGTCAGTGACGCCATCGAGACCGTGCATCGCATCACCGGCCGCCAGATCCATCTGGCGGGCTACTCGCAGGGCGGCATGTTCTGCTATCAGACTGCGGCACTGCGCAAATCGCGGACCATCGCGAGCATCATCACGTTCGGCTCGCCGGTAGACGCCAACGCCGCCATGCCCATGGGTATGCCCGCCGGGCTTTCGGCCGACATCGCCGAGTTCATGGCCGATCATGTCTTCAGCCGATTCTCGATACCCGCGTGGTCCGCGCGGATCGGATTCCAGATGCTGGACCCGGTCAAGACCATCAAGGGACGCCTCGATTTCCTGCGGCAACTGCACGACCGCGACGCGCTGCTTCCGCGCGAGCAGCAGCGCAAGTTCCTGGCTAACGAGGGGTGGATCGCGTGGTCCGGCCCCGCTATTGCTGAGCTACTGCGCCAGTTTGTGGTGCACAACCGCATGACCACCGGTGGTTTCACGGTCAACGATCGCGTCGTCACCCTCAGCGACATCACCTGCCCGGTTCTGGCGGTCGTGGGCGAGGTCGACGACATTGGCCAGCCGGCCTCGGTACGCGGCATCCTGCGCGCCGCCCCCAAGGCCGATGTCTACGAGTACCTCATCCGCGCCGGCCATTTCGGTCTTGTGGTCGGCTCGACCGCCGTCGCCCAGACCTGGCCGACGGTCAGTCAATGGGTGCAATGGCGCGAAGGTGAGGCCGCCAAGCCGCCGTCGGTGGACCTCATGTACGAGCATGAGGCCGGTCAGCTCGATCGCGGTGGTGTTCCGCTGGCTTCCCGTGTCGCGCACGGCCTGAGCACCACAACCGAGGTGGCTATCACCGCCGCCCGCACCGCGGGGGCGGCCGCGGCGGCTGCCAACAAGTCGGTGAAATCCATTGCCGTCGAGGCGGTTCGTACGCTTCCGCGATTAACCCGACTGGGGCAGATTCACGATCACACCCGAATCTCCATGGGCCGCTTGATGACCGAACAGGCCCGGCGCACGCCGCATGGCGAGTGCTTCCTGTTCGACGGCAGGGTGCACACCTACGAGGCGGTGGATCGCCGCATCAACAACGTGGTCAAGGGGCTCATCGAGGTGGGGGTCCGGCAAGGGGTGCGGGTGGGCATTCTGATGGAGACCCGTCCCAGCGCCCTGGTCGCCATCGCCGCGCTGTCGCGGCTGGGTGCCGTCGCCGTCCTGCTGCCCCCGGACGCCGACCTCGAGGTGGCAGTCAAGCTGGGGGAGATCTCCGAACTGCTCACGGACCCGCCGAACCTTCCTGCCGCGCAGGATCTTCCGGTACACGTGCTGGTGCTCGGCGGTGGTGAGTCTCGCGATCTGTCGATTCCCGACGACGGCTCGACCATCGACATGGAAAAGATCGATCCCGACGCGGTAGAGCTGCCCGGCTGGTACCGGCCCGACCCCGGCCAGGCTCGCGACCTGGCTTTCGTGATGTTCAGTGGCGCCGGCTCCAAGCTGCTGCCCAAGCAGATCACCAACCACCGGTGGGCGCTGTCCGCCTTCGGTACCGCGTCGGCCGCCGCACTCAGCTCCAATGACACCGTGTACTGCCTGACGCCCATGCATCATCAGTCCGGCCTGTTGGTGAGCATTGGCGGTTCGGTGGCCGGCGGTGCTCGAATTGCCTTGTCGCGCGGCCTGGATCCGGATCGATTTGTCCAAGAGATCCACCAGTACGGCGTCAGCGTGGTCTCCTACACCTGGGCGATGATGCATGAGGTCATCGACGATCCGGCGCTGGCTCTCGGCGCGCATCATCCCGTCCGACTGTTCATCGGATCCGGCATGCCCGCGGGCCTATGGCGGCGGGTCACCGAGAAGTTCGACCCGGCGCATGTCGTCGAGTTCTTCGCGACAACCGACGGAGAAGCGGTGCTGGCCAACGTCTCGGGCACCAAGGTCGGAAGCAAGGGTCGCCCGCTACCCGGCGGGGGCAAGGTTCGGCTGGCCGCATATGACCCCGTCGAGGACGTGATCATCGAGGGTGAAGACGGCTTCGTGCAGATCGCCGAACCCGGAGAGGTCGGCCTGCTGCTGGCCAAGCCGCCGGGCGACGTGGACCCCACGGCCGCGGTGCGGCGTGGCGTGTTCGCGCCCGGCGACACCTGGGTTTCCTCCGAGTTCCTGTTCCGTCGCGATGAAGACGGCGACTTCTGGATGCTGGACGGTCGCGGCACCGCGATTCGCACCGCGCACGGCGTGGTCTATGCGGAAGCCACCAGCAACGCGTTGGGCGCCTTGGGTGCCATCGATCTGGTGGCGACATATCCGGTGGAAACGGGCGAGACGACGGTCGCGGTGACGGCCGTGGTGTTGCGCCCCGGCGAGGCGCTGTCGCCGGCGGACCTGGCAGAGGCATTCGCCGCTGTCGCGATTTCCGAACGGCCGGACATCATCAAGGTCGTACCCAATCTGCCGTTGAGTGCCTCCTACCGCCCGTCGACCACCCACCTGCGCGCTTCAGGGTTACCGAAGCCGGGACGTCAGACCTGGCATCTTGACCCGGAATCGGGCGCCTACCACCGGCTCACTGCCGCGACGTATGAGGCGTTGCGGGGTGCCGTGCTGTAGTCCGTTCCGAGGTCAGCGCGCCGCAGGTGTTGGCTTCCGCTGCTGATGTGACGGCGGGTTGTTAGGCTGACGTCTGCGAAACCGGAAGGAACTCGTCATGCCGACACGCCTACGTGCCCTCGCTGGCACCGCACTGGCCACGGCCGGTCTGTCCGCCGCCCTGGTGCTCGGACCCGGTGCCGGCACCGCCCGCGCAGACGTCCTGGATGACATCGCGCACGAGTACTCGACGGGCACCAGCGGTGGTCAGGTTTCCAATCTGGTCCGCACCTCGTTGCAGCTGCGTGCAAAGGGCGCCCAGGTCAGTTCGGCACAAAACGACGCGCTCAAGGCCGCGCTGGACAAACGTCCCAGCCAGATGCCGCTGATCAACACGTTGAAGTCGGTCATCGCAACCCAGACGCAGTTCCTCAAGGCCGCCCAGAAGCCGCAGCAGCCCGTCCACATCGGCATCAGTGGAACCAACGGAACCAACAATCCGAACGGTGGGCCTCCCAACGTCAACCCGGGGCCGGGTATCGGTGTCAGCGGTGGCGGTGGCCAGGAAATTTTCAACCAGAACATCCCGCTGGGCTGATCACCGACATGCCTCTTGACGCCGCACTCCTAGACATCCTGGTCTGCCCGGTCGATCGTGGGACGCTCCTGCTCGTCGGAAGCGATACCGACGGCATCCTTTACAACCCCCGCCTGCGCAGGGCCTATCGGATCGAGAACTCGATCCCGGTATTGCTGCCGGACGAGGCCCGCGAGGTGTCCGACGAAGAGCACCAGCGCTTCACGGCGTGATGCTTGGCAGCGCACCGGTCAGGTATCGCTGAATATTGGGTCCCACGGTCAGGGCGATTTGCTCGGCCGTGAGTGAGGCCAGCGGTTCGATCGCCATGATGTAACGGCCGACCAAGATGCCGGCCATCTGTGTGATCGCGAATTCAGCACGCAGCACACCGCTACCGGGGGGACTGTCGACGCGTTCGGCGATGATGTTGACCAGGACTTCCCGGAAAAACACGCGCACCAATCCGTCATCGGCCCCAGTCAAGGCGGATCGGAACACCGCCAGCATGTTGGCGCCGAGCTCGGAGTCCCAGAGCGCGATGATGAGCCGCGGAATCGTCACTCCCAACTCGTCGACAGGAACGTCACGCAGCGGCTGCAACACCACACTGGGATCCACCGGCAGCTGCACCACCTCGCGGAACAGATCGAGCTTGGTGCCGAAGTAGTGGTGAACAAGTGCGGGGTCGACACCCGCGTCGCTGGCGATAGCCCGTATCGAGGTCTTGTCGATCCCATTGAGAGAAAACAGCTTTCGGGCACTCGCGAGGATGTCGTCGCGAGCGCTGCTGGTGCCCGGACGGCGGCCGGGCCGTTTCGAACTCATCGGCATCACGTTACTGACCGGCGCGACTTGTCAGGGGTCTCGCCGCGCGGGGAGACGCAAGCCGGGAGGCGTCAAGCACAATCGGGGAGTGAGTGCCGAAATCCTCAACACCCACCCGGTGAAGGCCGCGCGGCGCCTGCTTGGCGCCACCATCGAATCGCGGGGCGTGTCTGCCGTGATCGTCGAGGTGGAAGCCTACGGCGGAGTGCCTGACGGGCCGTGGCCCGATCCCGCCGCACATTCATTTCGCGGGCCCACGAAACGCAACCGGGTGATGTTCGGCCCCGCCGGCCATCTATATGTGTATCAAAGCCATGGAATTCACATGTGCGCCAATGTGGTGTGCGGCCCAGACGGCGTGGCCGGCGGTGTTCTGATGCGCGCCGCGGCGATTGTTGACGGGGCCCCGTTGTGTTGGCAGCGGCGCCCCACCGCGCGCGACGACGCCGGGTTGGCGCGCGGACCCGGGAACCTCGGGGCGGCGCTCGCGATCACGCTCGAGGACGGTGGTCTCGACGTTTTCTCCCCGTGCAGCCCGGTGCGAGTGACATTGAACCGACAGCGCACGGCGCTGTCGGGCCCGCGGGTGGGTGTCAGCGTGGCGGCAGACCGGCCGTGGCGATTCTGGCTGCCCGGGTATCCCGAGGTGTCGGCCTATCGGCGCAGTCCCCGTGCACCTCAACCCGATACTGGGTTGTATGCCTGATTCGCGCGTACGCGCAACACTGCTCGGCGGCGCCCTCGGCGATGCCCTCGGAGGATTCGTCGAGTTCGACAGCATCGAGCAGATCCGGCTGCAGTTCGGCCGTCACGGTATTGCCGAACCGCCCGCCGGGCAGCCGATGCTCATCACCGACGACACCCAAATGACGCTGTTCACCGCCGAGGCCGTGATCCGCGCGCGCCGCATACACGATCATGAGCCGGCTGAGATCGCACACCGTGCCTATCTGCGATGGCTGCATACTCAGGGTGGCCACCCACCGGCCGACGTCATCGACGGGTGGCTGGTCGCCGTCCCCGAACTGCATTCTCTGCGCGCACCCGGCCACACTTGTCTGTCGGCACTGGAACACACCAGCTCGGCTGCGCGGGAACGCGGTTCGCGCACACAACGGCTGAACAATTCCAAGGGGTGCGGCGCGGTGATGCGCGCCGCACCGGTCGGCTTTGCGGGCGCAGACCCCGCCAGCATCTTCGTGATGTCTGCCGACATCGGCGCGTTGACGCATTCGCACCCCACCGGGTACCTCAGCGCGGCAGCGCTTTCCGTGATCATCGCGGAAGTCTGTGCCGGCAAGACGATACCGGTGGCGGTCGAAACGGCGAGCGCACTGCTACGTGCGGAACCGGATCACGAGGAGACATATCGGGCGCTGCGCCGTGCCGTCGAGCTGGCCGACACCCGCCTGACGCCCGAACAGATTGCGGCGCGGCTCGGCGGTGGCTGGGTCGGGGAGGAGGCCCTGGCCATCGGCGTCTATGCGGCGCTGGCGGCGCACGACTTCAAGGACGGTATCCGGCTGTCGGTGAATCATTCCGGCGATTCCGATTCGACCGGAGCCATCGCCGGGAACATCTTGGGGGCGATGTGCGGGACAGAAAGTCTGCCCCAGGATTGGCTCGACGAGCTCGAGCTGCGCGAGGTCATCACGACGATCGCCGACGACCTCGTCGGGCCGCCGGGACCAGACTGGGATGAGCGGTATCCGCCGCGTTAGACCCCATAGGGGATGATTGTCCGCGTGGCTTCCCCGACTCATGATCTTCGTGTAAGCGGCTCATCCATCCTTGACGAGCTGACGTGGCGCGGCCTCATCGCGCAAACGACCGACCGCGACGCGCTCGCGGCCGATATCGCGAAGGGCCCGATCAGTGTGTATGGAGGGTTTGACCCCACTGCCGCGAGTCTGCACGCCGGGCACCTGGTGCCGTTGCTCACCCTGAGTCGATTCCAGCGGGCCGGCCACCGGCCCATCGTGCTGGCCGGGGGAGCCACCGGCCTCATCGGGGACCCCCGCGACACCTCCGAACGAAACCTGCACGGAACAGACGTCGTCGCAGAATGGGCCGACCGGATACGTGGGCAGCTGGAGCGATTCGTCGAATTCAACGACACCCCAACCGGAGCGATCGTCGCGAACAATCTTGAATGGACCGGTCAGCTGACCGCCCTAGAGTTTCTGCGCGATCTGGGTAAACACTTCTCGGTCAACGTGATGCTCGACCGTGACACCATCCGCCGGCGCCTGGAAGGCGACGGCATCTCCTACACCGAATTCTCGTACATGCTGCTGCAGGCCAACGACTACGTGCAGTTGCACCGCAAGTACGGCTGCTCATTGCAGATCGGCGGATCGGATCAGTGGGGCAACATCGTTGCCGGAGTTCGGCTTGCCCGTCAGCAGGACGGTGCGTCGGTGCATGCCTTGACAGTTCCGCTGGTGACGGCGGCCGACGGCACCAAGTTCGGCAAGTCCACCGGCGGCGGCAATCTGTGGCTCGATCCCGAGATGACGAGCCCGTACGCCTGGTACCAGTACTTCATCAACACCGCCGACGCTGACGTCGTCCGGTACCTGCGCTGGTTCACGTTCCTGTCTGCCGAAGAGATCGGCGAACTGGAGACGGCGACCACGGAACGCGCGCACGAGCGTGCCGCCCAGCGCCGGTTGGCAGCCGAGGTCACCACGCTCGTGCATGGCGAAAGCGCCACGCTGGCGGTCGAACACGCCAGCGGTGCGCTGTTCGGCCGCGGCGATTTGGACCGGCTTGACGAGGGCACCCTGACCGCGGCTCTTACCGAAGCGGGTAATGGCGAACCGGCGCGGATCGCCGACGGCGAACCCGACACCATCGTGGATCTCCTGGTGAGCAGCGGACTTTCGGAAAGCAAGGGTGCTGCGCGCCGCACCGTCAAGGAGGGCGGCGTATACGTCAACAACACCCGGGTGGACGCTGAGGATTGGACCCCGGGCGATGGCGACTACCTCACCGGAGGTTGGCTGGTGCTGCGCCGCGGCAAGCGCAATATCGCCGGGGTGCAGCGGCTCCGCTAGCCGATCGCTCCGTTATACCCATTGGGGTTCAACGGATTCCCTTACCTTGCCGTCCTCGCCGAAGATGAGGAAACGGGTGAAAGTTCGGGCGAACCACCGATCGTGGGTGACGGCGATGACCGTTCCGTCGAAGGCTGCCAGGGCGTCCTCCAGCGCTTCGGCGGAATGCAGATCCAGGTTGTCGGTGGGCTCATCGAGCAGCAGCAGGGTCGAGCCCATCAACTCCAGCAGCAGGATCTGGAAGCGGCCCTGCTGCCCGCCGGACAGCGAGCTGAATGTCTGCTCTGCCGAGGGCGCGAGCCCGTAGCGATCCAGGATTCGCGAAGCCTGCTCACGCCCGTGCCCGGCGCGCCTTTCGTCCCCGTGATGCAGGATGTCCAGCAGCGTCCGATCCATCAGCCCCGCGTGATGATGTGTCTGTGCGAACCAGCCAGGACGCACCCGCGCGCCCAACCGAAGCCGCCCGTCGTGATTTACCGGCTCGGGAATCATGTCGCCGACCGGCAGCTGGTCCAGTTCCGGGTCGGTGCCGCCGCAGGCCAGTAGGCGCAGGAAATGCGACTTGCCGGTTCCGTTTCCACCCAACACCGCAACCCGATCGCCGTACCACAGCTCGGTATCGAAAGGTCTTGTCAAGCCGGTTAATTCGAGGTTGTCCGCGATCACGGCACGCTTGGCGGTGCGTCCGCCGGCGAGCCGCATGCGAACGTTCTGCCGCAATGGAACTGCCTCCGGCGGCCCGGCCTCATCGAAGCGGCGCAGCCGCGTCTCGGCGGCCTGCAGGCGGCTAGCCATATCGGAGTTGTAGGCCGCCTTCTGCCGGTACATCAACACCAGGTCGCGAAGCGCCGCCCGCTGTTCGTCCCACCGGCGTCGTAGTTCCGCGAGTTTGGCATTCCGGTCCGCGCGTGCCTGGTGGTACGTCGTGAACGAACCCGGATGCACCCATAGCGTCGATCCGGCCCGGGTGGGTTCCAGGGTGGCAATCTGCCCGGCCGCGCGATTGATCAGCTCGCGGTCGTGACTGACGAACAGGATGGTCTTGGGCGACTCCACGAGCCGCTCCTCGAGCCAACGTTTGGCCGGGACATCCAGATAGTTGTCGGGTTCATCCAGCAGCAAGACCTGGTGGGGCCCGCCCAGCAGCGATTCCAGAACCAATCGCTTCTGCTGACCGCCGGAAAGTGTGTTGACGCCGCGAAATCTGGCCAGCTCATACGGAATTCCGAGCGCGGCTGTGGTGTGTACGTCGCACTGAGTCTCGAATTCGTAGCCGCCAACGTCGGCCCAGTCCGCCAGCGCCTGTGCGTACTTGATCTGGTCCTGCTCACTGTCGCACTCCATGAGTGCCAGCTCCGCGCGGTCGAGATGCTCGGCGGCCCGCCTGATGCGATCGGGTGCTACCGACAGCAGCAGATCGCGGACCGTCGAATCATCACGAACCGAACCGATGAACTGCCGCATCACTCCAAGCTGCCCACCGCGGGTGACGGCTCCGTCGTGTGGATCGGCATCGCCGGCGATAATCCGCAGCAGTGTCGTCTTACCGGTCCCGTTGGGGCCTATCAGGGCGGTCTTGCTGCCCTCGCCGACCCGCAGGCTGACATCGTGAAGTAGTGCTCTGCCGTCGGGAAGGTGGTAGCCGATGGCATCGAGCTGCACATGGCTCATGCCGTCCAGTGTGCGGAACCGGTCACATGGATCGCCACCGAATTTCCTGCAGAGGGTCCGCTACCGGCATACTCGCGCTCGTAGAAGGAGGACACGCCCATGGGGCAAGACGCCAGCCAGCGAGGACCCAGGCAGCAAGGGCCCAGAAGGCAAGGCCCGGGTCGGCCCGCGCGCGATGCAGGCGCGCGCCGCGACGATCGCGGGAGCGGTGCGGCACGCCCACGCCGGTCAGACGAGCGCCCTCAGCGGTCTGACGAGCGGGGCGGGGATCGGCCGCAGCGAAATCAGTCACCGCGGCCCCGGCGCACCGAGGATCGCCCGGCTCCACGAAACTTCGGCCCGCACATCCCCGACGAGGTGGAAGCCAAGCAGCTGGCTCCGGACGTTCGTGCCGAGCTACGAACCTTGGACAAGAACACCGCCGAGACGGTGGCCAGGCACCTGGTGACCGCAGGCAACTTGCTCGACGAGGATCCGCAGGCCGCCCTGGAACACGCCAAGGCCGCCAAAAGCCGCGCCGCGCGTATCGCCGCTGTGCGTGAGGCGGTCGGCATTGCCGCCTATCACTGCGGGGACTGGGCGCAGGCGCTGTCCGAACTGCGCGCGGCCCGCCGGATGGGCAGCAAGTCGCCGCTGCTGGCGCTGATCGCCGATTGTGAGCGCGGCGTGGGCCGCCCGGAGCGCGCGATCGAACTCGCTCGCGGGGACGAGGCCAAGGCACTCACCGGCGATGCCGCCGACGAGCTGCGCATCGTCGTCGCGGGGGCACGTGCCGATATGGGCCAGCTGGATCAGGCCTTGGCGGTGCTGTCCACTCCGGCGCCCGATCCGTCCCGGGTGGGCGAGATCGCGGCCCGCTTGTTCTACGCGTATGCGGACATTTTGTTGGCCCTGGACCGCAAAGCCGAAGCGGTGCAATGGTTCCTGCATGCCGCCGATGCCGATGTCGAAGGTCACACCGACGCCGAGGATCGGGCCGCCGAACTTGCCTGACACACTTGCCACCTCATACGACTGTCTGCTGCTGGACCTCGATGGAACCGTATTCCGGGGCGCCGAGCCGACTGCGAACGCCATCGAGTCACTGGCGGCTGCCAGCGGAGCGCGCCAGCTGTACGTCACCAACAACGCAAGCCGCTCGGCACCCGAGGTAGCCGATCACCTCGCCGCGCTTGGCTTCACGGCCGCCGCGGGTGACGTGGTCACGAGCGCGCAAAGCGCGGCTCGGCTGCTCGCCGAAGAGCTCAACCGTGGGGACGCGGTCTTGGTGGTCGGCACCGAGGCGCTGGCCGCGGAAGTGGCCGCCGTCGGGCTCACCCCGGTACGCAGCTTCGACGAGGCGCCTCGCGCCGTCGTGCAGGGGCATTCACCGGATACCGGCTGGACCACGCTTGCCGAGGCCGCGCTCGCCATCCGCGCGGGCGCCTACTGGGTGGCGGCCAACGTCGATGCGACCCTGCCGACCGAACGGGGCCTGCTGCCCGGAAACGGATCGATGGTCGCCGCATTGCGCACAGCGACCGATGCCGATCCGGTGGTCGCGGGCAAACCGGGGCGTGCGCTCATCGAGGACGCGTTGGCGCGCGGCAGCTTTGCCCGGCCGCTCGTTGTCGGCGACCGCCTGGACACCGACATCTCTGGGGCCAATGGCGCCGGTCTGCCCAGTCTCATGGTGCTTACCGGGGTGAACAGCGCGATCGATGCGATCTGGGCGGATATCGCACACCGCCCCACCTTCTTGGGAGCGGACTTGAGTGCACTGCACCTGCCGCAGGCCGATGTGCGAATCGAGCCGAAGCCCTCGTGGCAGGTTTCGGTGTCTTCCGATGAGGTGTCGGTGACGGCAGGCGATCCCACCGGGTCGTCCGTGTCGCTGGCACAGGCGGTGGCCGCCGCGGTGTGGGCGACGGGCCCGGCACCGGATGCTAGACCCATCGTGGCCACCGGTGACCTGGCGGAACGCGCCGTACAGCAGCTTTCTGCCGGATAGTGTGTCGTCGGCCCGGCCGCCTCGGGTCGATCCACTAGCCTTGAGCGCGATGACCACCCCGAACGATGTCGCACGCCAGACCGCCGGACCGGACCCCGATGAGGTCAGATCCAGGGTGCAGGCGCTGCTCGGCCAGCTGGACTCGCCCGCCGGCGCGGGTGACACGGAGTCAGATCTGGACCTGGAGAACCAGGCCCAGATCCTTGAGCAGGCCCACGACGTGTTGGTCCGAGCACTGGAATCTGCGGAGCAGGGATAGCCATGGCCCGGCATGCCAGGGTCGACGCCGAGTTGGTGCGGCGCGGGCTGGCCCGTTCTCGTCAGCAGGCGGCTGAACTGATCGAGGCGGGCCGGGTACGCATCGACGGCATCCCTGCGGTGAAAGCTGCTACCGCGGTTCCTGCGACGGCTTCTCTTGTCGTGCAAGGAGAGGCCGGGGACCGGTGGGTCTCGCGTGGCGCACATAAGCTTCTCGGCGCTCTGGAGGTCTTCGGTCCGCAGGGGCTCTCTGTCGAGGGCAAGCGGTGCCTGGACGCCGGGGCCTCCACGGGCGGGTTCACCGAGGTGTTACTGCGATCAGGCGCGCGGGAGGTGGTGGCGGCCGATGTCGGATACGGCCAGCTGGCTTGGTCGCTGCAGTCCGACGACCGTGTCACCGTCCTCGACCGGACGAATGTGCGCACCCTGACACCCGCGTTGATCGGTGGAACCGCACAGCTCATCGTCAGTGACTTGTCGTTCATTTCGCTCGCGCTGGTGCTCGATGCCCTCATCGCCTGCGCCGGGCCCGACGCTGACATCCTGCCCATGGTCAAGCCCCAGTTCGAGGTGGGCAAGGAGCTCGTCGGCGCGGGCG
Source organism: Mycobacteroides abscessus ATCC 19977 (assembly GCF_000069185.1). Classification (NCBI taxonomy): domain Bacteria; kingdom Bacillati; phylum Actinomycetota; class Actinomycetes; order Mycobacteriales; family Mycobacteriaceae; genus Mycobacteroides; species Mycobacteroides abscessus. The sequence continues at coordinate 2,414,840 of NC_010397.1, forward strand.
GCGTGGTGCGCGACCCGCAGCTGCGCGCCGATGCCGTGGTGTCCGTCGCTCGGCGCGCTCGGTCGCAGGGTTGGTTCACCGCGGGTGTTACGGCGAGTCCGCTACCCGGGCCGTCGGGCAACGTCGAATACTTCCTGTGGCTGCGCAGGACAGATTCGGATGTGGATGTCGAAGCGGCAGTTGCCGAAGCCGTGTCTAGGGGACCTCAGTGAACGAACGCAAAATTCTGCTTGTCGCACACACCGGCCGCGACGAGGTGACAGAGACCGCTCGCCGTGTCGCCAAGACATTGGGGGAGAACGGTATAGCGCTGCGGGTGCTGTCTGCCGAGGCTATCGATCGCGGACCGGTGCACCTGGATCCGTCCGAGTTCCGTTCCCTGGGTGTCGATGTCGAAGTCGTCGACGCCGATCAGGACGCGGCGACCGGCTGTGAACTGGTGCTGGTCCTGGGTGGCGACGGTACCTTTCTGCGGGCGGCGGAACTGGCGCGCAGCGCCACCGCACCTGTGCTCGGAGTCAATTTGGGCCGCATCGGTTTTCTCGCCGAAGTCGAGGCCGAAGCCATCGATTCGGTGCTCACCCACGTTGTGGAAGGCACTTACCGCGTCGAGACCCGGATGACATTGGACGTCCTGGTCCGTATTGGCGACGAAGTGGCAGAGCGGGGCTGGGCACTCAACGAGGTCAGCATCGAAAAGGGTCCCCGGCTGGGGGTGCTCGGTGTGGTGCTGGAGGTGGATGCCCGGCCGGTATCGGCCTTCGGATGCGACGGCGTGCTCATCTCCACACCCACGGGTTCCACTGCCTATGCGTTCTCCGCCGGTGGTCCGGTGGTATGGCCCGATCTGGATGCAATCTTGGTGGTGCCCAACAACGCTCACGCCTTGTTCGCCCGGCCCATGGTGACCAGTCCGGCCGCCACCGTCGCGGTCGAGATCGAGGCCGATGGGCATGACGCACTGCTCTTCTGCGATGGGCGACGCGAGATCAGGGTGCCACCGGGCGGGCGGGTCGAGGTTGTCCGTGGCCACCAGCCGGTGCTGTGGGCCCGCCTGGACAGCAAGCCGTTCGCGGACCGGGTGGTGCGCAAGTTCCAGTTGCCCGTCAAGGGCTGGCGGGGAAGGTAATCGTGCTCACCGAGATTCGCATCGAGTCCCTTGGTGCCATTCCCGCCGCCACCGCGGAGTTCGACAGTGGCCTTACCGTGCTGACCGGCGAGACCGGTGCAGGAAAGACCATGGTGGTCACCAGTTTGCACCTGCTCGGAGGGGCGCGCGCCGACGCCAACCGGGTCCGGGCGGGCGCCGACCGTGCGGTGGTGGAGGGCAGATTTCTCACCGCCGATCCGTTGGGTGCCGAGCCCGCGGAGGTCACCGAGGTGCTGGATTCCTCGGGGGCGCAACGTGACGACGACGGCAGTGTGATCGCCGCACGATCGGTGACCTCCGATGGCCGCTCACGGGCATATCTGGGTGGGCGCAGCGTGCCTGCCAAATCCCTGGCCAGCTTCACCGCGGGATTACTCACGGTGCACGGCCAGAACGACCAGCTGCGACTGATGCGCCCGGAGCAGCAGCTCGCCGCGCTGGACAAATTCGCGAGCGACAGCATCGAGGCGCTGCTGACCACCTACCGCAAACTGCGCGAGGAATGGCTCGCCGCGCGGCGCGATCTGATCGATCGCACCAATCGGGTGCGTGAGCTTGCGCAGGAAGCGGATCGGCTCGGGTTCGCACTGAATGAGATCGATACCGTCGACCCCAAGCCGGGGGAGGACGACCAACTCACGGCCGATATTCACCGGCTGTCCGAACTCGACGCGCTGCGGGACGCCGCGGCCTCGGCACGTGAGGCACTGGCAGGTGCGGATGCCGACGGCGACGCGCACGATTCCCATTCGGCGATCGATCGCATCGCCAGGGCCAAGGCCCTGGTGGAAGCCACCGATGACGCCACCTTGCGGGCTCTGGCGCCGCAGCTGGCCGAGGCACTCGCGGTGGTCAGCGACGTGTCTCGCGAGCTGACCGCCTTCACCGACGAATTACCGAGTGACGCAAGCACTCTCGAAGAGAAACTGGCTCGCCAGGGGCAGCTGCGCACGCTGACCCGCAAGTATGCCGCCGATCTGAACGGGGTCATCGCATGGGCCAAGGAGGCGCGCACCCGGCTGGCCGAGGTCGATACCTCCGAAGAAACACTCAACGCGATCGCTGCGCGCGTGGATCGGCTCGGCGCGGAATTGGCTACCGCGGCAACAGGTCTGAGCAAGGCGCGTGCCAAGGCTGCGAAGGCTTTGAGTAAGGCGGTCACCGCCGAGCTGGCCGGTCTGGCGATGGACCGCGCCGCATTCTCCATCGGTGTGGAGCCGATAGCGGCCCGGCCCGACGATTCTGCGCCCTTGACGCTGCCATCCGGGCAGACCGTTCACGCCGGATCCTCGGGCACCGATGTCGTCGAATTCGGATTCGCCGCGCACCGGGACAACCCGATGTTGCCGCTGGCCAAGAGCGCCTCCGGGGGCGAGCTTTCCCGCGTGATGTTAGCGCTCGAGGTGGTGCTCGCCGCCTCGACCGCGGGGACCACCATGGTGTTCGACGAGGTCGACGCCGGTGTCGGTGGCCGCGCGGCGGTGCAGATCGGGCGGCGCTTGGCCAAGCTGGCGCATACCCATCAGGTCATCGTGGTCACCCATCTGCCGCAGGTGGCGGCCTTCGCCGATATCCACCTGACCGTCGACCGCGTGAACAGCAAGGGCAGCGGGGTCCGCCGTCTGGACGACGAGGACCGGGTCGCCGAACTTGCCCGGATGCTTGCCGGGCTCGGGGACTCCGACACCGGCCGGGCGCATGCCCGCGAGCTTCTCGACGCCGCCCGCGCCGAGCGCACCTAGCCCTCACCCGCGTAACCCCCTACTACCTGCGAATACGTGCTGTTCGCTGCCTGAAACTAGGGGTGCTGGAGTGACTAATGTGACAGGTGTTACGGCGCGCCTCCACAGGCTCGGCGGGGCTCGGCGTCATGATCACCCCTATGAACTTGACCACGATGCTCACTCGAAGCAGCAGCTCCCGGCCCGGCATCGTCGGAACAGTGCGTACCGACAGGGACATCAACCGGCTGCTGCAACGCCTCAACCCGGGTGATATCGCCGTCATCGACATCCTCGATCTGGACCGCATCACCGCGGACGCCCTGGTCGATGCGCGTGTCAGCGCGGTGGTGAATGCCTCACCCTCGATCTCGGGCCGCTACCCGAATCTGGGGCCGGAGGTGCTGGTCGCCAACGGCATCACCCTGATCGACAGCATCGGCCCCGAGGTCTTCAAAAAGGTCAAGGACGGCTCCACGGTCCGGGTGCACAACGGCGGCATCTACAACGGTGACCGCCGGCTCATCGCCGGCACTCCGCGCACCGACGCCGACGTGCACGATCTGATGACCGAAGCCAAAACCGGCCTGGTGGCCCACCTGGAAGCCTTCTCCGGGAACACCATCGAGTTCATCCGCAGTGAGAGTCCGCTGCTCATCGACGGCATCGGCATTCCGGACGTGGACATCGATCTGCGCAATCGCCACGTAGTCGTCGTATCCGATGGTGTGGGTGCCGCGCACGATCTGAAAAACCTCAAGCCGTTCATCAAGGAGTACCAGCCGGTTCTCATCGGTGTAGGCACAGGTGCGGACACCCTTCGCAAGGCCGGGTACCGGCCGCTCATCGTGGTGGGTGACCCATTGCTGATGAGTAACGACGTCCTGAAATCCGGTGCGCAGGTTGTCCTGCCCGCCGACGCCGACGGACACGCCGCCGGTCTGGAGCGTATCCAGGATCTGGGCGTCGGGGCGGTGACCTTCCCGGCCGCCGGTTCCGCCGCGGATCTGGCGCTGCTGCTGGCGGACCACCACGGGGCATCGCTGATCGTCACGGTGGGGCACACGGCCTCCATCGAGGAGTTCTTCGACCGTGAACGTCAGCAGTCCAACCCCTCCACCTTCCTGACCCGGCTCAAGGTCGGCGCCAAGTTGGTCGATGCCAAAGCCGTTGCGACCCTGTACCGCAACCGATTCTCCGGTGGGGCAATCGCGCTACTGATCCTGGCGGTGCTGGTGGCAGTGATCACAATGCTGTGGGTCACCAGCGCGGGCGACAGCGCAGCCGAATGGCTGCTCGCCTACTGGAACAGGATGACGGTGTGGGTGCAGAACCTGGTCAGCTGAGGCACTCGTGATCACCCTGCGCCAGCACGCCATATCCCTTGCCGCGGTGTTTCTTGCCCTCGCGGTGGGCGTCATACTCGGTTCCGGACTGCTCAACGACACGCTGCTGTCAGGCCTGCGTGAGGACAAACGCAGCCAGCAGCGGCAGATCGAGGATCTGAATCAAGACAAGAACGCGTTGAATGAAAAACTCAACGCGGCAAGCAATTTCGATGCCACTATGGCTCCGCGCATGGTTAAGGACGCACTCGCCGATCGCAAGGTCGTGCTGATCACCACCCCAGAGGCCGATCGCTCCGACGTGGACGGCATCGCTCAGTTGATCTCCACTGCGGGCGGCTCGGTATCGGGCCGGATCGGATTGACCGATCAGTTCACCGACGCCAATCAGGGCGAGCGGTTGCGCACCATCGTCAACTCGTCGATCCTGCCCGCGGGCACGCAACTGCGCACCGATGCCGTGGACCAGGGATCGCAGGCGGGCGACTTGGTTGGCATCGTCCTGCAAATCCCGAGGGATCCCGCACCGCCGGTCACCGACGAACAACGCAACACGGCGCTATCGGCGTTGCGTCAAAGCGGATTCATCACCTACACCGACGGACAGGTGGCGCCGGGGAACCTCGCCGTCGTCGTCACCGGCGGTGGTCTGCCCGACGATGCCGGGAACAAGGGCTCTACCGTGGCGCGATTCGCCGCCGCGCTCGATCGTCGCGGATCCGGCACCGTACTGACCGGACGCAGCGGTTCGGCCAACGGCATCGCGGCGATCTCGGTCACGCGGGCCGACAGCTCCCTGGCCTCGGCGGCCAGCACGGTTGACGACATCGAAATGGCCTCCGGCCGCATCACCACCGTGTTGGCGCTGCGCGAACAGTCCGACGGGCACTCGGGACGCTACGGGCTTGGCCCCGGAGCTACCTCCATCACCGTCCCCTAGCGAGGGGATCTAGCCCACATCCCGCGGCGTGTTCGGCGCCGGTTGTCGGCGTATTTGTTAGGGTGAGGTTCCGTGGGTCAGCAGGGCCCCGAGCTTTGAAGAATTGCCCTGCGCAGTCGTCACGGGAGCCAACTTGGCAGGTCTACGTAAGCATCCGCAAACCGCTACCAAGCATCTTTTTGTGAGCGGTGGAGTTGCCTCCTCGCTGGGTAAGGGTTTGACCGCGTCCAGCCTTGGGCAACTTCTCACCTCACGCGGCCTGCAAGTGACCATGCAGAAGCTCGACCCGTATCTCAACGTGGACCCGGGCACCATGAACCCGTTCCAGCACGGCGAGGTCTTCGTCACCGAGGACGGCGCGGAGACCGATCTGGACGTCGGGCACTACGAGCGCTTCTTGGACCGTGATCTGTCTGGGTCGGCGAATGTGACTACCGGGCAGGTGTATTCGTCGGTCATCGCCAAGGAACGGCGTGGCGAGTACCTGGGTGACACCGTGCAGGTGATTCCGCATATCACCGACGAGATCAAGAGCCGCATCCTGGCGATGGCCGAGCCTAACGAAAACGGGCAGCGGCCCGACATCGTCATCACCGAGATCGGCGGCACCGTCGGCGACATCGAATCGCAGCCGTTCCTGGAGGCCGCGCGGCAGATCCGCCATGACGTCGGCCGTGACAACGTCTTCTTCCTGCACGTCTCGCTGGTGCCGTACCTGAAGCCGTCCGGCGAGCTCAAGACCAAGCCGACGCAGCACTCCGTCGCCGCGCTGCGCAGCATCGGTATCACTCCGGATGCACTGATCCTGCGCTGTGACCGGGATGTGCCCGAGCCGCTCAAGAACAAGATCGCCCTCATGTGTGACGTGGACGTCGACGGTGTCATCTCCACGCCCGACGCGCCATCCATCTACGACATCCCCAAGGTGTTGCATCGTGAGGAACTCGACGCATACGTGGTGCGCCGGCTCAACCTGCCCTTCCGCGACGTGGACTGGACCGAGTGGGGCGATCTGCTGCAGCGGGTCCACGAGCCCAGTGAATCGGTACGAATCGCCTTGGTGGGCAAGTATATTGACCTACCCGATGCCTATCTGTCGGTCACCGAGGCGCTGCGCGCTGGCGGATTCCGGCACCATACGAAGGTTGACATCAAGTGGGTGCCGTCGGATGACTGCGAAACCGAGAGTGGGGCGCAGGCGGCACTCGGAGATGTCGACGGTGTGCTGATTCCCGGCGGCTTCGGCATCCGGGGTATCGAGGGCAAACTCGGCGCCATCCGCTATGCCCGCAAGCGGCGGGTGCCGATACTCGGGCTGTGTCTTGGCTTGCAGTGCATGGTTATCGAGGCGGCGCGGTCGGCGGGGCTTGCCGACGCCAACTCCGCCGAGTTCGATCCCGACACCCCGAGCCCGGTGATCGCCACCATGGCGGACCAGGTGCGGGCTGTCGCCGGTGAGGCCGACCTGGGCGGAACGATGCGCCTGGGCGCCTATCCCGCTGTCCTGGAGCCTGATTCCATCGTCGCCGAGGCGTACGGCACCACCGAGGTGTCCGAACGGCACCGGCATCGTTACGAGGTGAACAACCCCTACCGCGACAAGATCGCCGAGAGCGGCCTGCGGTTCTCTGGGACGTCGCCCGACGGGCATCTGGTGGAATTCGTGGAGTACCCGCGGGAGGTTCACCCGTTCGCGGTGGCCACTCAGGCGCACCCTGAGCTCAAGAGCCGTCCCACCCGTCCGCATCCGCTGTTCAGCGCGTTCATTCGCGCTGCCATGGAGTACAAAGCGGCCGAGCGTCTTCCGCTGGACCCCGACAGTGAGTGACGGGACTTCGGGAGAGCGCGAACGGCACGAGTTCGTCACCCTGGAGTCCGAGCCCGTCTACATGGGCGGCATCCTGGCGCTGCGCCGCGATCGGGTGGCGATGCCCGGAGGCGGGAGCGCCACCCGTGAGGTTGTCGAACACTATGGCGCGGTGGCGGTGGCGGCCGTGGATGAGGCTGGCCGGGTTGCGCTGGTGTACCAGTATCGGCACCCGCTGGGGCACCGCCTGTGGGAGCTGCCCGCCGGGCTACTCGATATCGCGGGGGAGGACAGCCAGCGGGCCGCGGCACGCGAGCTGCTGGAGGAAGCGGGTATCGAGGCCGGGACCTGGCGGGTGCTGGTGGATGCCGCTGCCTCGCCCGGATTCACCGATGAGGTGGTCCGGGTATTCCTGGCCACCGGGCTGTCACACCCGGGCCGGGGAGAGAGCCACGACGAAGAGGCCGATATGACGGTGCACTGGGTGCCGCTATCCGAAGCGGTGTCGATGGTGATGGCCGGCGAGGTGGTCAATGCCATTGCGGTGGCGGGCATTCTGGCCACGCATATCGCACTCGGGGGTCACCACACCCGGCCGGTGGACGCGCCCTGGCCGGACCGGCCCACGGCCTTCGCGGAACGCAAGGCCGCAACGTGACGGCCGCGGTCGGGCTCCTTGACGGCGAGATCCAGTCCTACCTGGATCATCTCGACGTGGAACGCGGCGTCGCCGCCAATACGCTGAGCTCCTACCGTCGGGACCTGCGCCGCTACCAGCAGCATCTCGCCGACCGCAAGATCGACCGGTTGGCCGAGGTCTGCGAAACCGATGTCAGCGATTTCGTGGTCACGCTGCGCCGGGGCGATCCGGCGAACGGAGTGCCCGAGCTGTCCGCGTCCTCGGCGGCCCGCGCATTGATCGCCGTGCGAGGGCTGCACCGGTTTGCCGCCATCGAGGGGCTGGCGCCCACGGATGTCGCCCGTGCGGTGAAACCGCCGACCCCCAACCGCCGGCTGCCGAAGAGCCTGACGGTCGAACAGGTGGAAGCACTGCTGAATGCCGCGGGTGGCGGCGGCTCGGACGGACCACTGGATCTGCGCAACCGTGCACTGCTGGAGCTGCTGTACTCGACCGGAGCACGCATCTCCGAGGCCGTGGGGCTGGACGTCGACGATGTGGATGTGCAGGCTCGTTCGGTGCTGCTGTGGGGCAAGGGCGGCAAGCAGCGCCTGGTGCCGGTGGGTCGGCCTGCCGTAGAGGCGCTGCAGGCATACCTGGTGCGTGGCCGTCCCGATCTGGCACGCCGGGGACGCGGCGGCGTCCCCGCCCTGTTTCTGAACTCCCGGGGCGGACGGCTTTCCCGCCAGAGCGCATGGCAGGTGCTGGCCGACGCCGCCGAACGGGCCAAGATCAGCGCGGCGGTTTCCCCGCACACCCTGCGACATTCCTTTGCGACACATCTGCTGGAGGGCGGCGCCGACGTTCGTGTTGTCCAGGAGTTACTCGGCCATGCGTCGGTGACAACGACCCAGATCTACACGTTGGTCACGGTCAGTGCGCTGCGCGAAGTATGGGCAGGTGCGCATCCCCGTGCCCGTTAGCAGTCGCCACATGCGCGGGTTGCCGCTACCGAAGGCCGCAACCCCACTAGACTTGCCCGAATGCCTTCGATGAGGCCCCCGCATGCGGGAGCTACCACCAGCGTGCGTGAAGAGGGCCGAATAGATGACCGGGAGGTGACGTGACGGACGGCAGTCTCGACTCTGACTTCCCCGCCGACGACGGCGACCTTGATCTCACCGGCCGCCCCCCGAAAGACATCCCCGAGCCCAAGCCGCTGACCAGTCACGGGCCGGCCAAGGTGATCGCGATGTGCAACCAGAAGGGCGGCGTGGGGAAGACCACGTCGACCATCAATCTGGGCGCCGCGCTGGCCGGATACGGCCGCCGGGTGCTGCTCGTCGACCTCGATCCACAAGGTGCGCTATCGGCCGGTCTGGGCATCGCCCACCACGAGCTGGAAACCACTGTGCACAACCTGCTGGTGGAGCCCAGGGTGTCGGTGGACGACGTGCTGATGCGCACGCGCGTCGAGGGACTGGACCTGATCCCGAGCAATATCGACCTCTCCGCCGCCGAGATTCAGCTGGTCAACGAGGTGGGGCGCGAGCATTCACTGGCGCGGGCGCTGCACCCTGTGCTCGATCGCTACGACTACGTGCTCATCGACTGCCAGCCGTCGCTGGGACTGTTGACGGTGAACGCGCTGGCCTGCTCCGAGGGCGTCGTCATCCCGATGGAATGTGCGTTCTTCTCGCTGCGCGGGCTGGCCCTGCTCACCGACACCGTGGCCAAGGTGCGCGACCGGCTCAACCCGAAACTGGCGGTGTCCGGAATCGTCATCACCATGTTCGATGCCCGGACCCTGCACGCGCGTGAGGTGATGGCCCGGGTCATCGAGGTGTTCGGCGACCAGGTCTTCCACACCGTCATCACTCGCACCGTCCGCTTCCCGGAGACCAGCGTGGCGGGGGAGCCGATCACCACGTGGGCACCGAAGTCTTCGGGTGCCCAGGCGTACATCTCGTTGGCTCGCGAGGTAATCGACCGGTTCGAAACGTGACGGTCGGTTTGGACCAGGAACCGGACGTCGTCGAGACCGCCGCGGAACCCGCGGCGCCCGATGCCGCCACCGCGGCACCGGAGACCACGGACGCACATGGCTTCCGGATTCGGCTCACGAACTTCGAGGGGCCGTTCGACCTACTGCTACAACTCATTTCGCAGCATCGGCTTGATGTCACCGAAGTGGCGTTGCACCAGGTGACCGACGAATTCATCGCGTACACCAAGTCGCTGGGCGATACCTACAGCCTCGACGAGGTGACGGCCTTCCTGGTGGTGGCGGCCACATTGCTGGACCTGAAGGCGGCGCGGTTGCTGCCTTCCGGTCAGGTGGATAACGACGATGACCTGGCACTGCTGGAAATCCGCGACCTGTTGTTCGCGCGGCTGTTGCAGTACCGGGCCTTCAAGCATGTGGCAGAGATGTTCGCCGAACTAGAGGCTGCCGCGCTGCGCTCATACCCGCGTGCGGTCTCGCTGGAGGAGCGCTTCAGCGACCTGCTCCCGCCGGTTCACCTGGGGCTCGACGGGGACCAGTTCGCCCAGCTCGCCGCCGGTGCCTTCACGCCGCGGCCGGTTCCCACGGTGGGGCTGAGCCACCTGCACATTCCGCGCGTATCGGTGCCAGAGCACGCCAAACGGATGGTCGAGCTGCTGGCCGAGCGCGGCGCCGGGCAATGGATGACCTTCACCGAGCTGGTGGCCGAATGCACGGCGCCGATCGAGATCGTGGCCCGCTTCCTGGGCGTGCTCGAGCTGTACCGCTCCAAGGCGGTATTATTCGAGCAATCCGAACCGCTTGGACCGCTCCAAGTTTCATGGACCGGTGAGCGCCCGGCGCAGGATGATCTAGAAAAGGCAGTGGACTACACATGAGCGAGCAGACGACCGCTGTCGAGGGCACGGAGGAGTCCGCCGAGCCCGACGCCTCAGCGGAAGCCGCCCCCGCGGAGTCCCTGGAGGACGAAACGGGCGACGGTGAATTCGTTCCGATGGCCGAGGATGAACTCATCAGCACCCTCGAGGCGTTGCTGCTGGTCGTGGACACCCCGATCAGCGCGGCGGCCGTCGCTTCCGTCGTCGCTCAGCCATTGGACCGTGTAGCCGAAGCACTGCAACGGATTTCGGAAATCTTGACCGATCGCAGCAGTGGCATCGATCTGCGTGAGACCGCCGACGGCTGGCGCATGTACACCCGCGCCCAGTACGCCCCCTACGTGGAGAAGCTGCTGCTCGATGGCGCACGCTCCAAGCTGACCCGGGCCGCGCTGGAGACCCTCGCGGTGGTGGCCTACCGGCAGCCGGTGACGAGATCGCGTGTCAGCGCTGTGCGCGGTGTGAACGTCGATGCCGTCATGCGGACCCTGCTGATGCGGGGCCTGATCGCCGAGGCGGGCACCGACGACGAATCCGGTGCGGTGATGTTCCGCACCACCGAGCTGTTCCTCGAGCGGCTTGGGCTGACGTCGCTGTCCGACCTTCCCGATATCGCACCGCTGCTTCCCGATATCGATGTGATCGACGACCTATCCGAAAACCTCGGCGACGAGCCGCGGTTCGCGCGGCTCAACCGGACAGCCGATAGCGGTGCTGGTTCTGGTGATGCTCCCGCTTTTACCGTTGATCAGGACTGAGACCATGAGCGAAGAAGGCATTCGGCTCCAGAAGGTGTTGTCGCAAGCGGGTATTGCGTCACGCCGGGTTGCCGAAAGGATGATTTACGACGGTCGCGTCGAGGTGGACGGCGAGATTGTCACCGAGCAGGGCAGACGAATCGACCCGGCTGTCAACGTGGTTCGCGTTGACGGTGCGCGTGTGATCATGAACACCGATCTGGTGTATCTGGCTCTCAACAAGCCCTTCGGCATGCTGTCGACCATGTCGGACGACCGTGGCCGCCCCTGCGTCGGCAAGCTGATCGAGGAACGGGTTCGGGGCAACCAGGGGGTGCGCAATGTCGGCCGTCTGGATGCCGACACCGTCGGGCTGATCCTGCTCACCAACGACGGAGAGCTGACCCACCGGCTCATGCACCCGTCTTACGAGGTGCCTAAGACGTACATCGCGACCGTCGCCGGCACGATCCCGCGTGGCTTGGGGCGGCAGTTACGAGACGGCGTCGAGCTCGCCGACGGCCCGGCCAAGGTGGACGAGTTCAAGTTCCTGGGCACCACGGACGGCCAGAGCATGGTGCAGCTGACGCTGCATGAGGGCCGCAATCGCATTGTGCGACGCATGATGGACGCTGCCGGGCACCCGGTAGTGGAATTGGTGCGCACCAAGATCGGCGATGTGACGCTGGGCAATCAGCGCCCCGGGAGCCTACGTGCCCTGGGCCGCGATGAGATCGGCTCGCTGTACAAGGCGGTAGGACTGTGACGCGCCTAGTGGTTGCCGTAGATGGCCCATCCGGTACCGGAAAGTCCTCCGTCGCAAAAGAATTGGCTCGTCAGCTAGGGGCCTCATATCTCGATACCGGTGCGATGTACCGGATCGTGACGCTCTGGGTGCTGCGTGCCGGTGTAGACCTCACCGACCCCGCGGCCATCGCCGCGGCAACCGATCAGGTGCCCATGTCCGTGAGTTCGGATCCCGATGCGCAGACGGCTCTGCTTGCGGGTGAAGATGTTTCGGTCCCAATCCGGGGTAATGAGGTGACCGGCGCGGTCTCCGCCGTGTCCGCGGTACCGGCCGTCCGTGAACGACTGGTGCGGCAGCAGCGCGAGCTGGCCGAGTCCAGTGGCGCCGTGGTGGTGGAGGGCCGTGATATCGGCACCGTGGTGCTGCCGGACGCCGACGTGAAGATCTATCTGACCGCATCGGCACAGGCGCGGGCGCAGCGCCGCAACGCGCAGAACGTCTCCGGTGGTGGCGACGACGAATATGAAAAGGTGCTTGCCGATGTGCAGCGCCGTGACCATCTGGATTCCACCCGGGCCGTCTCGCCGCTGCGCCCGGCCGAGGATGCTTTAGAGGTCGATACCAGCGATATGACACAGGAACAGGTCGTGGCCCACCTGCTGGACCTGGTGCGCACTAGGGCAGGGGCATCACGATGACCGATGGCACGTGGGAAGACGAGAGTGAGTGGGAGCTCACCGAATTCGATGGAGATGAGGGACTCGACGAGCCGAGTGTTCCGCCGGCGGTGGTTGCGGTGGTGGGCCGGCCCAATGTCGGCAAGTCGACATTGGTGAACCGGATCATCGGCCGGCGTGAGGCCGTCGTCCAAGACATTCCCGGGGTGACCCGTGACCGCGTCTCCTATCCCGCCGAGTGGCTCGACAGACGTTTCACGGTCCAGGACACCGGCGGTTGGGAGGCCGACGCGACCGGCCTGCAACAGCTCGTCGCGGAACAGGCGCGCCACGCCATGGCCACCGCCGACCTGATCATCCTTGTCGTGGATGCCACGGTGGGTGCCACGTCTACCGACGAAGAGGCGGCCAAGCTGCTGCGTAGATCCGGGAAGCCGGTCTTCCTGGCGGCCAACAAGGTTGACAGTGACCGCGCGGAGGCCGACGCCGCGGTGCTGTGGTCGCTGGGATTGGGCGAGCCGATGCCGATCAGTGCCATGCACGGCCGCGGCGTGGCGGATCTGCTCGACCGCGTGGTCGCCGACCTGCCCGAGATCTCCGCGCGCGGGTCGGGGGAGGGCGGCCCGCGACGGGTGGCGCTGGTGGGAAAACCGAACGTGGGCAAGAGTTCCCTGTTGAACCGGCTCTCGGGTGATCAGCGGGCGGTGGTTCATGACACCGCGGGCACCACCGTCGACCCGGTGGATACGCTGATCGAACTCGGCGGCAAGACTTGGCGTTTCGTCGATACTGCCGGATTGCGCCGGAAGGTGGGGCAGGCCTCGGGACACGAGTACTACGCGTCGCTGCGCACCCACGGCGCCATCGAGGCGGCCGAGGTTGCCATCGTCCTGCTGGACGCGTCGCAGCCCATCACCGAACAGGACCAGCGAGTGCTGTCGATGGTGATCGAATCCGGACGTGCCTTGGTGCTCGCGTTCAACAAGTGGGATCTGGTCGATGAGGACCGTCGCGACCTCCTTGAACGTGAAGTAGACCTTCAGCTTGCGCAGCTCAATTGGGCACAACGCGTGAACATCTCAGCTAAAAGCGGACGAGCTGTCCAGAAGCTGGTGCCGGCGCTGGAGTCTGCGCTGGATTCCTGGGACAAGCGAATCTCCACCGGTCAGCTGAATACTTGGGTCAAGGAAGTAGTTGCCGCTACGCCGCCTCCGGTGCGTGGCGGGAAACAGCCGCGGGTGTTGTTCGCCACTCAGGCCACCTCGCGGCCGCCCACTTTTGTGTTGTTTACCACCGGTTTCCTTGAGGCCGGGTACCGACGATTCCTGGAACGCAGGTTGCGCGAGAGCTTCGGCTTTGACGGAACCCCCATCCGGATAAACGTTCGGGTTCGTGAAAAGCGAAGCGCCAAGCGCTAACTCATCGTGAGATGGCAACGGGCACAAGCTAAAAGACTGTATGCACATTGCCTTCTCAGGTTCCGTTTACCGAATATTCGCGCTCGCGTTGGGATCTACCCGATCCGAATCGCCCACTTTTTCCGTTTGCCGACCTAGGCTGGTTTCACCGTCTACCATCCTGCGGCGGTATCAAAACCACCTACTGAAAGGCGCAACACAGTGGCGGACACACTCACCCAGGGCCAGAAGCTGGACTCGGGACAGAGCCTCACCTCGAACAACGGCGCGTACACCCTGACTTTGCAGGATGACGGCAACCTCGTGCTGACCGAGGGCGGCAGCCCGGTATGGGCCTCGGACACCAGCGGGCACTCCGCCGGCCGTGCAGAGGTGCAGAGCGACGGCAACTTCGTCGTGTACGACAACGGCGGCGGCGCACTGTGGAGCAGCAACACCGAGGGCCGTACCGACGTGAAGCTGGTTCTGCAGGACGACCGCAACCTGGTGCTGTACTCGGGCGCGGACTCCGTGTGGTCCTCGGGTACCCAGACCGACACCCCGGTTGCTCCGGCAGCTGAGTCCGTCGAGGTCGCTCCCGCGGCCGTGGAGGAGCCGGCTCCCGCGCCGGAGCCCCGCACCTACACCGTCGAGTCCGGTGACACCCTCTGGGCCATCGCTGAGCGCTTCTACGGCGACGGCAACCAGTACCAGAAGATCGCTGACGCCAGCGGCATCGCCAACCCCGATCTGATTCAGCCGGGTCAGGTACTGACCATCCCGGAGTAGTCACACCGGCATAAGCAAGCAGTACTGCCTCATCGGCCCCGTCGGGTGACCCCCGCCGGGGCCGATGTCGCTTACTCCCGCAGGTAGCCGTCCGGGTGGTGGAACCAATTGCTACGTGGGGTGCGATATGGGTCGACATGCGCGGGCGGGATCCACCAGGTACGCCCGTCCGGGCCGCGGATGGTCTGCCAACACTGGTGGTCGGTTCCGAGGAGTTTGTGATGCCGCTCGCAGCCCAGCGTGAGGGACGCTATGTCGGTGTTGCCGCCGGCCGCCCATTCATCCATGTGATGTGCCTGGCAGTGATATGCCGGTCGATCGCAGCCGGGGTAGGTGCAGCCACGCTCCTTGGCGGTCAACACAATTCGCTGATCTGCGGTGGCGATCCGCTTCGCACGACCAAGGTAGAGCGCGCGGCCGTCATCGTCGAAGACCGCCAGATAGTGGTGGGCGTGACTGGCCATCCGAATCGGGTCCGGCATGGGTAAGAGCGAGCCCCCACCCGTCGCCGCGTGACCCGCGCCGGACTCCAATTCCCGCAATGTGGTGGTGACAATGGTGGTTACCGGCAGCCCACGGTGATGGCCAAGTTCACCGGAGCACAAGATCGACCGGCAGACGGCCTTGAGTGCGTCGTGCTGGCGCTGCGCGACCGATCGAACATCGTGCCGGGCCGCGTCTGAATCTGGATCACCGTCCACACAGGGGTTTTCATCGTCGGGATGGCATACGCCGGGTGCGGCGTATTTGGCGAAGATCGCGTCGAGGTAGGAACGTAACTCTGGATCGAGATCGAACGCACCAGCTGTCATGAGGTCCGCGCCTTGGCGACCCATCCGGAACCCGCGCCGGCGAGCCCGGTCGGTATCGCTGGTGAGACTGCCATCGGGATCGAGATGGGCCAGTAGGCGCTGGGCTGCCTTGCCGAGCTCATCGGGCCGCAGTGTCTGCGTAAGTCTGGCAAGCTGCCTTTCCGCGGTCATCCGGGTCTGAACATCGACGGTGCGGGGGACACGGTCCCAGAACCGGCGAATGACGGCGATGTGGTCGCCTCCGGCGGTGCCCGCACGCTGCGCGGCGGACGTGGCCGCCAGTACCGGTTCGATGGAGGTACCAGTCAGTGCGACGGTCGGCGCGAGCTCGGCGGCGTCCCGGATACGCCGACGTGCGTCGGCCCGGGTGATACGCAAGGTATCGGCGAGTACATCGCCCAGGCTCGCGCCCCCGAACTGTCCCGGAACATGTCCGGCGACAAGCTCATTGACAATCCCGTGGGTTGCCGTCGGGATGCGCCGCAGCAGCGTCTCCACGTCACGCAGAATCGTGAGTCGGTCATGACGCGTCAGCGCGCTCGTGTCGAGTTCCGACAGTGCGTCGACAGCCCCACAGAGCCCGGCGAGGACCTCTGCCGCATCGCTATCCGCTATCGAACTCATGTTCGAATGATACCGCGCCACTCCGACACGAGGGCGCCAAATGTTTTGAATGATTCACATGTGACACAAGTGTTTTCGGGGATTAGGGGCGGCCAGGGGTAAACCGAATTCAGAAAATGGCCAGACCTGCGGTAGGCTTCCGTCTGCTGCTCATCGCAGCGGCGGGCTGTGGCGCAGCTTGGTAGCGCACTTGACTGGGGGTCAAGTGGTCGCAGGTTCAAATCCTGTCAGCCCGACCAGGTAGGAGGCGGTTTTGGTGCCCTCGCCGGGTTTCCGGTGGGGACCAGTTTGTTCGTTGCCGGCTGTTGGACCGCACTTGTCCGATAGTCAGGGGTTCCCCTCTCTGGACGGCACCATCTTCGATCGACAGGGTCGGAGATGGGATGGCCGAGTGTCGGCGATGGCGGCAGAAGGGGGTCCATTGCTTCAAATAGGGGGTCTGTGGGAACGGTGCGGTAATGGTTCGCGATCTGCAGTGCAGATATCCTCGGGCGGATGTTTCCTCGTTCATTTCTGCGTGGCGGTCTGGCCGGCGTTCTGCTCGGGGCTGGAATCGGAATCGCAGCTTTCAGCACCCTGGCCTGGCTGCTGATCGCGATCCCCTTGGTCGTGGCCGGTATTGCCGTAGCGATCCGCCCACCAGAGCGGGGAGGGGGCACAGGCATCGCTGACGTCCCGTTCCGGGCTATGGCGATCGATCGCAGTGCCGATCCGCTCGGTGGTGACGACGAAGCTCTGCTCACGGGGACCGTCACGGTGCCTGGGGATGTGGCACGGGATGTGATGCTGCGCCTACCGATGTCCGATGAGCAGGTGCGTCGCGCGGCCTCGGGGCAAGAGGTCCGCATACCTGCCCGAGACGTACCTGCGCCCGGCGATACGGTCTCACCTAGTTTTTCCGGTCGGCCGCCGACGCAGGCAGCGCTCTCGGGGGCCGTTGCCCTGGCTGTTGCGCTCACGGTGTTGACCACTGTCCCGGAGCATGTGTTCGCACTGTCGCTGCCCCGATCCGTCACCACCGCAGTGCCGTTGGTCGATGAGAGTAAAGACGGTGCTACGGTCGTCGATCTGTTCGAAACGGCGTTGGCCCACGTCCGGGCCGTCGATCCCGGCGCGCTGTCGACGCTGCTGCTCGTGTCCTCGGACACAGAAGGCTGGACCGTTGACGCGCATCGCGGGGGTGATCGTTATGTCCATCATCGCTACACCAAGACGTTCGGACAGAGCGAGCCGGAGGTCGACACCCGCGACGACGCGCGCACCAGAAACATCTTCACCGACCAGGATTTCGCGACGCTCAACATCCGCGATGTCGTCGCGCGGACCTCGGCGATGTTTCCGAAGGGCGCCGATGAGGTGCGATCAATCGAGTTGCGGCGCCTCGATGCTGACGCGGGACGTGCGCTGCGCCTGCGGTTGAATATGGAGAGCGGTGTCGTCGTTGAGGTGCTTCCCGACGGCACCGTCGCGCCGTGGTGGGATGTCATTGATGTCGGCGAGACGATGCGTCAAGTCGTGAAAGTGGTTGCCACTCAGTGGCCGCCAGGGGCAGAAGCGATGCTCAGTCACTTCCGCTTCTATACCTCCTCGACGCAATACGGGACATTCGACGTCGAAGCCAACATCGGCGAGGAGAAACGCAAGATCGATGTGTATGCGGGCAAATTCCCCGTCGAGGGCGTTATCGGCGCCGCCGACTCCATGCCGACGCCGTTCGCCGTCCAGGACATCGACCCGATGCGGCTGCGCGCCATACTCGATGACGCCGCCCGCCGTTTGGGTGTCGACGACGTCGATCGG
The DNA here is from genome assembly GCF_000069185.1 of Mycobacteroides abscessus ATCC 19977. Taxonomy (NCBI): domain Bacteria; kingdom Bacillati; phylum Actinomycetota; class Actinomycetes; order Mycobacteriales; family Mycobacteriaceae; genus Mycobacteroides; species Mycobacteroides abscessus. Next base: position 2,432,890 of record NC_010397.1, read on the forward strand.
CGGGAGCTGTCGTTGACGATCTTTACCCGGTCGCGCCCGAACCCGTCATGGCCGGTGGCGCGGGTGGAATACAGCCATGCAGACTCCGAGGACAGCTTGCTTTACGAGCTGCGCACAGGTCAGTACCTCGGCGCGGAAAGCTGACGGTCAGGGCTCCAGCGCCCGACGGGCGGCGGCCTCGATCGCTGCTAGGACTTGCAGCGGTGGGTGCAGGACGCCACGGTCGGTCAACCGGGCCACGGTGTCTTGCACACGTCGCAGGTAGGCAGCCTTCTCAGCACCGTGCGTGGTGCCCTCGGCGTGGGCCAGCAGCTTGCCTGCGGTGGTGAGGTCGGCGCGAGCCGCCGCCGGAAGATCATCGAGTGCAGCTGATTTGCCATCGGCTTCGCAGCGCACCCAGGCCCGACGCAGGGTGTCGGCCGCGGCACGGTAACGGCCGGCAAGGGCAGGATCGCCAGGATAGGCATCGGTGCGCAGCGCCTGCGCCTCGGCCAGGGCAATCTGGAAGTCCATCACCGGTCCGCGGGTCACGTCGGTGACACCCGGGTAGCGCAGGAACAGCGCCGGGTCGAGTTCGTAGCGGCCGTATTCGGTGAGCACCGAATCGTGAATCTGGCGGGCGACGCCCCACAGCCGCTCGTCGGCTGCCGGTGAGGCTGCGGCAGGGGACAGCACCGATTCGGTCGCCGGCTTCACGTCGGTGGGCGCGGCGTCACGCAGCGCTTCGATGATGGTCTCCGCCACTGGATCAGACGCGTTTGCCGCCACCTTAACCGTCTGCACCGAGGTCGATGAGCCGACATCGCGGGACTGGAACCCGATCGTGAGGTACTCCGAGCCCATGACTTGATACACCCCGGCGTCGGGATGTATCAGGGTGCGGTCGGCCAGCGCGTCGCTGATCTCGACGGATACGACCTCTGCCAGCGGGCGCACGAGATCCTGGTGGCCGATGACCTCGTCGCCGATCACCACATGGTCATCGATGATGCCCAGCCGCACCGACGCCCGGCGGCTGGCGGCTGGTCCGAAGAACCGCAGTACATAGGCCAGCGTGAGCGCGGCACTACAGGCAGAAATGATCGCCGCAGGCGCAGCGTCGAGCACTTTGAGGACGACCAGCAGGGTCGGCCCCAGCAAGACGAGACCGCCGACGATCGCCGTACGGGCTCGCATCATTGGATCGGTGTACTCGACACGCGCCGTGAGCGCGGCCAATCGTGTATCGGACACGGGCAGGCACCTCCGCTGTACGAGTATGGCACTACCGGAAATTCGATCCTCTCATCTTGGCCCGCGTACGCTGCCGCGCAGTGGAATCACGCACTGCCGACAATTCAAGCCACATGGATCTTCTTGAGGCGCGCTACTAGCATCAGGAGACCGTCGTCGGCAGGGGGTTTGATGAATCGCGCGACGCGACGTGTTGGCTGGGTCGGTGCGGCTGGTGCCGTCATCGGGATTGGTATTGGACTCGGCTCCTATAACCCTTGGCCGGTGGCGTTGATTGTGGGGATACCACTTGTGACGGTGGGGCTCGCGGTTGTGCTGCGGGTCTCCCGTGCTTCCGAGTATGAGAGGTTTCGTCTTGCGGCAGCTTCGGATGGAGTGCCGACCCGAATCGAGGCACTAACCCGCAGCAGTGTTGGTGACGGCGATCTGCAACCGACTTTGATGGTGGCGACGATCAGTCCACCGCATGACACCGAGTATCAGGGGCGGTGGATAGCGTCGATGTCAGGCGAGGACTTCAAGTCTCTGGCTGCCAGTCCGGTCACCGCACTGGCACCGGATAGGTTGCCTTCACGGCAAGTACCGGGCACGCCAAGCTTCAACGATCGCCGCCGGACGTGGGCGTTGATCTCTCCGGCGCTGTCTATCCTGGTGGCAATGGCCGTGCTCTTCGGTGTCGGCGATGCCTGGCACATTTCATTGACCACGCCTGCAGCGCCGACGCCGAGTGTGAACAATGACTCCAAGTCGAAGAGCATGGAACTCAATGCTCGCCGAGACGGCATGATCCGGGCCATCACCGAACAATTCGGTCCTGCCGCCACCAACAATCTGCTCGATCTACGCTTCACCGGCAGCGGCTCGGACTATGGCACGATACTGGACCCCACGAACGGCGCGGTGAGCATTGTCTATATCAATAACAATGGAGATGCGTTCACCACAGCCTCACCGCAGGTTCTACGCAAGGACAGCACCTTCACTGCCGGCGAGATCGCATCGACCGATTTGAGCGCACTCATCGAGAAGATGGCCCATCAAGCCGATTCGGCTCAACGGTTGAGCGCCCTGGGGACACTGGAGATTAAGCGATCAGGCCCGGGCGCGCCGGTGATCCTGACCGGCTCATTCGGCCGCAGAAGCATCAACGCACTTCCGAATGGCACCGTGGGTGAGATCTTCGATCCGGCAGATTTCGCTGTCTCGTTCCAGAGGGCTCGGGATGCCCTGAGACTGGCGGGAATCACCGCATCAGATCGAGTGTTGACCGACTTCGAGATCCGGGGCAGCCACCGGGCCACCCCCATCGCGCGGCCAAGTGAGGTCCAGAACACTGGTGGTGTGGTGCTGGAGTTTGTAACCGGTGATCGATCCGGCCAGATTGTCCTGGTGCCAGGAGAAATCCCGAAGGTCACCGATAAATCCTACCGTTCAGCATCGCAACCATTTGCCTTCGACGATGTTTCTGCGGAGGTCTTCGAATCTGTTCGGGCACAGGCGATGCAGCGCGGGGCCCTTGAGCCCTATGAACGCGAGGCCGTCGACATCTGGGTAGGCGACCAGGTGATCGACCCGTTCCGGTTGGCGATCCGCGTGGAGCTCGCCGGTGTCGACGCGGCGACGGGGACGTATTCGCTAGATGGCCGATTCCTGGCCCCTGGGTCCCGCTGACTGGTGATCTTAGGTCGGCTGTGCCGCCTCGATGGCCCGGCGAGTCACAGCTTCTAGTTGCGCCAATTGCACTTTGGGTGGATGCAGAACACCCCGCTCGACGAGTTTGGTGATGATGTCTCGGACACGGCCGTAATAGGCGGCTTGTTCTGCGGGCGTCGCGCCCGATATAGCGTGGTTGTAAAGCTTTACTGCCGTGCCCATTTCGGTTCGGTCGGCCGGTTCGAGGTAAGAGGTCCCAACCTTCTTGCCATACGATTCACATGCGATCCAGGCTCGGCGTAATGCCACTACAGCCTGCCCGTAGGCGTCGGCCAGGCTCCGGTTACCGGGGTAGGCCTCGGTGCGCAATGCCTGTGCCCGATCGAGGGCGACGTGGAACATCTGGGTAGGTTCGGCGGTCACATCGGTGATAGCCGGGTAACGCAACAAGCTCGCCGGGTCCAATTCGTAGGCGCCGTACGCGCCGAGAATATCGTCGTGACGCTGACAGGCATACTCCCACAACCGTTTAGCCGCCTCATCGGTACCGGCATCAGCAATCCGCGCACCCGAACCGAAATCAGACGGGACGTCTCCAGGCGGCGACTCAGACAGTGCGGCGTGGATACGACTGACTATGTGCGTGACCGCGGGATCTGATCCGACAACTGCGACCCGCCACTCATCGTCTCCGCCGTCCGTGGCGAAGGTCAGCGTCAAATACTTCTGGCCTCGCACCATCAGGCGCCGGATATCCATGTCCACCAACGTTTCGCTGGCTGGACCGTCTTGGCTCATCGCAACCAGCGATGCGAGCTGGTAGCTGACAACCCCGTGAGTCTCGTCGCCGAAATGAACGGTGTCCCGGTCAACGGTGAGCTGGACCGCCCCCGGTGCACCGAGACGCCCATAGGCCACCGCAGCCAACCCGACAGTGATAAGGACGGCCACTACCGACCCGGTTAACGCCCCCGACGCGCCGGCATAATTGAGCCCCGTCAGCGCAATCAGCCCGGACGCTAAAACCGCCCCCGCAGCAAGAGCCGACCATCGATGACGTCTGGTCACATACTCAGTGCGAGCGGTCACCGGAACCGTCACGGCACCCTCAGCGCAATTCATCGAACTGAGCATACGGACACACCGCGGCTCCATCGAGCGCACGCGGCAACGGCGTACCGGTGTTTGGAACCTTGCGCGAAGTCGCGTTCAAAACCGAACACCATCCCATCCGGGCCCGACGCAGATTAAGGCCACATAAGTCAATACTAAGAACCATACTTAATATTTGTGTTGCTGAGAATTACTCCACGCGGGATAGCCGGTCAACAAGCGCAACGGCCCTCGGCACCCGAGCGTAGCGAGAAGCCAATGGCGGTCTAAGAATTCGCCAAGGCTTAGCCATTCCTATCGGGTGATCGGCTACGGTGCAGTTTCGAGATTGATTGTGCGCGCCCAGCTTTAACGTGTGACCGTCTGGCTGGGCGCCGAAACATCGTGAAGGAGAACGCAATGCAGCGCACCGGCAGTGTGGTTGTCATAGGAGCAGGGGCGATCATCGCTTTGGGCTTGGCTGGGTGTTCGGGTGATGGGAATGAATCGGCGCCCTCTTCAGCGGAAAAGACCACGGTCAGCGCCGAAGGTGGTGCCGCAGCGATGAATAGCAGCGCCAAAGTGGTCGTGGACGGCAAAGAGAAAAAGGTCGAAGGCGCTATCGCGTGCTCCACTGCAGCCGGGCAAGTCAATATCGGAATGGGCGCCGGGATGCAGGCAATCGCCGTGGTGCTATCCGACGGCGATTCGCCCAAGGTGACCTCGGTAGGCCTGGGCAACATCGACGGTGTGACCCTGGGCTTTGCGGACGGGGCTCCAGGTGGAAAGGCAACCGCAACAAAAGATGGCAAGAAATACACCGTGACCGGCACGGCAACCGGCGTGGACACAGCCAACCCCATGCAACCGATTGAGAAGCCCTTCGAAATCGAAGTCACCTGCCCCTAGTACACGCGACAAGAGCGCCAAAGCGCATACTTCTTGGCCCGGGCGCCTCCCAGCGGGGTGGGGCGCCCGGACCAAGATTACTGCACTCCAATCTATTTGGCGTATGCATCGCGACTGTCGGTATCAGCATCCGATTTCACGTCAGCACGTGTGCGCCGACAAGCGGCCAAAGTTGGGGCTTGCCCTAAACGCAACGCCAACGACAGCGGTGCATCCCTCTATGAACGCCGCCCGAGGCCGGTGTGGAACAGCCGGTGCGGGGAATCTCTGTCCGTAGTAGATCCCCATCCGGCCTGAATAAACTCGCGTACCTGAAGGCGGTGGGGACCGCACGGCATGCGCACCCTCACACAATCGCCAGATCGGCGCACACAGGTGAACGTTGTGAAAACCTCCCTGACCAGTGATAGCGCCTTCGTATCTGTACTGGGGGTCAAGTGGTCGCAGGTTCAAATCCTGTCGGTCCGACCAATGTGACAATGTGGTCTATCCAGGCGACGGCACTGCCTCCAGAAGTCGACGCATCCCGCCGACGAGCAGGCCAAGACCGAAATCGAATCTTTCCTCGAATTCGAAGAGCCGCTCCACCGGACTGGCGGCAAGATGCGGATACAGCTCAGGATGCGCGATGCCCCTGACGGCGTCGAGCTCCTCCCCAGTAGCGCCCTGCTGTTCGAGTGCCTCGCCCAACACAAAGCAGAAGACCGAACTGGCGGCCCACAGCGCAGATTCTGGCGCTAGCCCGGATTTGGACGCATGCGCCACCAGCAGGTCGACAAAGGTCAAATTGTGCCGTTTGGCGGCATAGTTTCCGCCGACGATTCGCGCTCCGTCGCGCTGGCCGAGCAGGGCGGACCGCAAGGACCGGGCGAGATCTACCAGCTTGTCATCCCAATTGCCCCGCCCGGCTTGGGCATTGGCTGACGCCTGGGCCAGGATCGACTCGGCCATCTCATCGATGAGCGCGTCCTTATTGCCGAACAGTCGATAGAGCGTCGGGAGATGCGCGTCGAGGTCGGTAGCGAGCCGCCTCATCGTCAGGGCCTCCAGCCCGCCCTCGTTGACCAGCGCGAGCGCCTGGGTCACGACTGCTTCCAATTGCAGGGTGGCGCCACGCCTGGTTGTTTCGTCTGCGCGCATTGACATGTTATCGATGTTATCAGTATGTTTGAAGGAGAATTAACGTTGTTAACAGATGGGCTGACAAGCATGAATGATACCGGTGCCACACTGAAGGTCGCCGTTCGGCAGCTTCGGTGGGAGGCCGATGGTGTGGTGTCCCTGCAGCTCAGCTCCGCGTGCAACGAACCGCTACCGGCCTGGGAACCAGGCGCACATGTCGACCTAGTTCTGCCGACCGGCATCGAACGTCAATACTCGCTGTGCGGACCAGTCGACGACCGATCCGTCTACCAGGTAGGAGTTCGGCGCGAACGAACGAGTCGCGGCGGCTCGGAGTACGTGCACGCCTTCCTGCGGCCCGGTCAACAGCTGAGGATCAAAGGACCGCGCAACAACTTCGGTCTGCACCGGGCGGACGGCTATCTGTTCATCGCAGCCGGAATCGGAATCACCCCCATCCTTCCGATGATCCGTCAAGCCCAGGACTGGGGTGCGGACTGGACCCTGTACTACGGGGGCCACACGGCGGCATCGATGGCATTCCTTGAGGAACTCCGACAGTACGGGCCGCGGGTGCATCTCTATCCGGCAGACGAAGTGGGCAGGATTCCTTTGCGGGAACTCACCACCGACGTCCGTCCCGGATTGCAGATCTATGCCTGCGGACCAACCGAACTGATATCAGATCTCACTGCGGCAGTTTCGCATTGGCCGGCGGACACACTTCATGTCGAGCGGTTCAAGCCCATACCGTGCGCGCCCGCTGAGGACAAACCGGTCGACGTCACCTGTGCGGCGTCGCGCCAAACGATCGCGGTGCCGCCGGGACAGAGCATCCTCGCGGCGGTCGAACAGGCCGGCATCCAGGTCTCCGCATCGTGCCGCGCGGGTGTATGTGGCTCGTGCGAGACGGCCGTGCTTGAGGGGGTGCCCGATCATCGTGATGACATTTTGTCCGAGGAGGACCGGGCGGCGGGGGATCGCATGTACATCTGCGTATCACGGGCGCTGACACCGCGACTGGTGCTCGATCTGTAAGGAGAATTCACGTGAGTGCGACACCTACTGATACGTCCCCACCGCATCCGCCGGAGACCGCGGCGGACCGCTACTCACCGATCACCATGGACCGCGTACGGGAGGTGATCGGATTTCCGGCCCGGTTCATCGCCGATAAGAAGGACACCGAGCTGAGGGAGTTCGCGGCCCGATTTATTGCACACAGCCCGTTTTTCTGTATGGCAACCGTAGGCGCCGATGGCCTGTTGGACACCAGTCCCAAGGGCGACCCACCGGGCTCGGTGCGCATTCTCGATGCCCGGACTTTGGCGATTCCCGATCGACCGGGGAACAAACTCGCGGACAGCTTCGAGAACATCACCCGCAATCCCGCAGTGGGGTTGGTGTTCTTCGTTCCCGGCTTGCGCGAGGTGATCAGGGTGAACGGTGATGCCTTCGTCACCGACGATCCCGAATTACTCGCCATGCTCAGCGCGGATGGTAAACCCGCGGTGCTCGCGACAATTGTGCGCATCCGCGAGGTGTTCGGCCAGTGCGGTAAGGCGGTCATCCGCGCGAAACTCTGGGAGGGTGATCAGCGCGGGCTCGCCGAGGCCGTGACCCTGGGCGGGGATTTCTACACGCTTACCATTGCCGAAAACGCCGCCAAGATGGCCGACAAATTGGGCCAACTCGCGGGCGGCATTCACGATCTCGTCGATGACAGCTACGCAAACGAGCTCTTCTGACCGTCATCCCTCCGGCACCCTGTAGGCGGGCGCAACGGACGGAGGCTGAGATGACGACGGCGACCGATATACTGGCCGAGCTGGCCTCGCTTGAGGATCCGAGAATCCGCGCGATCAACGAACGACACGGAGACGATCACGGGGTCAACCTCACCCAGCTGCGTGCGGTCGCCAAACGACTCAAGACCCAGCATGGCCTCGCCTGTGAACTGTGGGCCACCGGAGACACCTCCGCCCGCCTGCTGGCCACGCTGATCTGCCGCCCGAAGGCATTCGAACAACACGATCTCGACGCAATGGTGCGTCAGGCGCACTTTCCGAAGATGCACGACTGGCTCGTCAGCTACGTCGTCAAGAAGAACCCACACGCCGAGAAACTGGGCCTGTCCTGGTTCGACGATCCGGACCCAGTGGTCGCGAGCGCAGGCTGGGCACTGACCACCGACCGCGCCGCGAAGAAGCCCGACGGTCTAGACCTCGCAGGCCTCCTCGACATCATCGAGAAAGACATGAAGCGGGCCCCGGATCGCTTGCAGTGGGCCATGAACCACACGTTGGCCCAGACCGGGATCGAGCACCCTGAGCATCGAGCGCGCGCAATCGACGTCGGGCAGCGCCTGGAGGTGCTCAAGGATTACCCGACACCACCGAACTGCACGTCGCAGTTCGCGCCCATCTGGATCGCCGAGATGGTGAAGCGGCGCGGCTAGACACGCCACGAGCTGGGGGTTCACACTTGGAGGCGCTTCCGTGAGACCGTATCTCTCACTATGGACAGCGAGCCGGTTGACCACCAGTACCTCACCTACGAGGAATTCGGCAGGGCGTTCTTCGAGATAGCCGTCAGTGAAGCTCGGGTGCGGGCGGCCGTCGCATCGATCGCCGGCGAACCATTCGAAGTCGGCCCCATGGCGCAGGGCCCCGGCAAGATCGCGAAGGTGACGGCAAAAGTCCAGATCCTGGACCCGATCGTCACCCGGAACGATGGCGAGACCATCACGTTCGACATCCAGGTGCCGCTGGCCATCGACCTGTTGATCGATCTCAAGCTCGACAAAAGCCGGTTCAAGGTGGCAGGCAACATCGCGCTCAAGGCCACTGCCCGCGCCGCCGCACCGCTGCAGCTGGTCATCGATGTCGCGCCCCCGGGCCCGTCGGATATCACTGTCGATGTTTCCTCCAACACCATCCGGGGCGAGCTGCTCCGCATTCTGGCTGGTGTCGATCAGCTGATCAGCCGGTTCATCGCCAACTATGTGGCCCATGAGGTCGACAACCCGAAGGCCATGGCGGCGCGCACGATCGACGTCGCACATCGGCTCGACGAGGCGTGGACGGGCGTTTGATCGATCTGTCGGCCTGGGAGCCGATCGTGACGGGGGAGTCCGGTGCCTGCGTGTACCGCTCGCCCGACGGTTCTCGCTATGCGAAAAAAGGCGGTGCCGATCTTGCGGGCGAGCGGGACCGCATCGAATGGCTTAGTGCTCAACGTATTCCGGGCCCATCGGTGCTCGAATGGGCGACCACGTCGGACGGTCCGCTGCTGATCACCTCGGCGGTACCGGGCGTACCCGCCGACCAGCTCGACTCCGAGGATTTGGGCAGGGCATGGTCTGGGATCGCCGCAGCGGTGCGGGACCTGCACGCGCTGCCGACAGCGGGCTGTCCGTTTTCGCGAGGGCTGGCCGCCATGGCAACGTTGGCCCGCGACGTCGTGGCCCGCGACGCCGTGAACCCGGATTTTCTGACCGACGAAGACCGGGAGAGGCCGGCGACCGAGCTGCTATGCCGTGTTGTGGCCGAACTGCCTCGGCGCCTGGCTCAGGAGCCCGACGACCTGGTGGTGTGCCATGGGGACTTGTGCCTGCCGAATATCGTCATCGCGCCCGGAGACTTCTCAGTGGCGGGCTTCATCGATCTCGGCCGGCTCGGGTTGGCCGACCGGCACGCCGATCTGGCCTTGCTCTTTGCCAATGCCCGGGAGACCTGGCCCGGGGACGGCTGGGTCACGGCCGCCGCCCACGAGCGGTTCCTGAACCGGTACGGAGCGTCTGCCGACCCCGAACGGTTGGCGTTCTACCTGCGGTTGGATCCGCTGACCTGGGGATAGTGATTAAGCATTGACTTATATAAGCAGTCCCTTTTAATATCGGTGACGTGCACGCCTTCGACATACTCGGAGACCCGGTGCGCCGGCGCATCCTGGAGCTGATCCAGGCGGGGGAGATGTCCTCCGGCGCCGTCACCGAAATCATCCGATCGGAGTTCGCGATCAGCCAGCCTGCCGTGTCGCAGCATCTGAAGGTATTGCGCGACAACGGTTTTGCGATCGTGCGTAGCGAGGGGACGCGACGGATGTACCGCGTCGACACCACGCCTATGCGCGAGGTCGACCAATGGCTGGAGACCTTCCGCCGCAACTGGGTGCCGCGCCTGGACGCACTGGCCACCGAGATCGCCCGCGGCAAGCGGCAGCGCCGCGCACCCACACCGCACCGAAACACCAAGGAGAGCGCCTCGTGATCGATGTTCAGCACCAACTCAATTCCGTGCGCCGCAGCGTGGGCGCCAAGACGTTTCAGGCCCGCCAGGCGCGTGTGGTGACCGTCAGTCAGACCTATGACACCGCGGCCGACGACTTGTGGGAGGCCTGCACCAATGCCGAACGTATTGCCCGCTGGTTCTTGCCAATCACCGGAGACCTGCGCGCTGGGGGGCATTATTCATTACAGGGCAATGCGTCTGGAACAGTGCTGAGCTGCGACCCGCCACGCTCCTTCATGGCGAGCTGGGAAGCGATGGGTGCCGTCAGCTGGATCGAGGTGACAATCACCCCGGAACCGGAAGCCCCAGAGAGCCGGGCCACTTTCACCCTTGAGCACATCTCCGATATCAGCGACGACGACGAGCACTGGTTGCAGTTCGGTCCGGGTGCCGTCGGGGTCGGTTGGGATTCCGGTCTGCTAGGTCTGGCAGGCTATCTCGCCGCGCCCAATGATCGCATCACCCCCGAGGAGGGGGCGGCGTGGGCGGCCGGCGCCGAAGGCCGGGCATTCATGGCAGGTTCCAGCGAGCTGTGGTTCGCGGCGGCCGTCGCCTCGGGTATGGATCCCGCGCAGGCCCGCGAGATGGCGGATCGCACCACGGCGGCCTATACGGCGGGCTGAAGTGGCCCCCGCCACAGCGGACGCTACTATCGGCCCATGACCACATCGGCAATGCCGCCGGATGTATCTGGATTTGGACGCGTCACCCAAATTGCTTGGGTTACTGATGATCTCGATGCCACGGAAGCCATGCTCAGCGCCGTGTTCGGGGTCAAGAAATGGACGCGAATTCCAGATGTGCACTTTGGCCCCGAGACGTGTACGTACCGGGGTGCACCGGCCGATTTCACGGCGACCATCGCGCTGAGCTATCTCGACGACATGCAGCTCGAGCTGATTCTCCCGGTCAGCGGGACGAGCATCTACACCGAGTTTCTCGAGCGCAATTCCGCGGGTCTGCATCACGTGTGTGTCGAGCCGCCCGATCTCGACGTGGCGCTCGACCACGCCACCTCCCAGGGTATGGAGGTGGTGCAGGACGGCGTGATGCCCGGCGGTATGCGATTTGCCTATCTGTCGGCACCGGCGGCCGCCCTTCCGTACATGGAACTGGTCTTCGTCCCGCCCGAGATCCGGGCGTTCTACGACTACATCAAGAATGAGCAGGCATGAGTGCAGCGATTCCGGAAACCGTAGCGGTCCAAGACATCACCGAATGGTCCGACGAGGTCGACGTACTGGTCATCGGCTTTGGGATGGGCGGCGGATGCGCCGCTGTCTCGGCCGCCGAGGCGGGCGCGCAGGTTTTGGCGCTCGAACGTGCCGCCTCCGCGGGCGGCACCACCGCGATGGCGGGTGGGCACTTTTACCTCGGCGGCGGCACCGCTGTTCAGCAAGCCACTGGGCATGCGGACAGCGCCGACGAGATGTACAAGTACCTGATGGCGGTGTCTCCCGATCCGGACCCAGAGAAGATCCGCCTGTACTGCGACGGTAGCGTCGAACATTTCAATTGGCTTGAGGCACTGGGCTTTCAATTCGAACGCAGCTTCTATCCGGAGAAGGCCGTCATTCAGCCCAATACCGAAGGACTGATGTTCACCGGGAACGAGCTGGTGTGGCCCTACCGTGACGAAGCCATCCCGGCGCCCCGGGGGCACAAGGTGCCCAAGCCCGGCGACACCGGCGGTGCGGGCATGGTCGTGGAACTACTCGCCCAACGTGCCGCCGAGCTCGGTATACCGATCCGATACGAGACCGGCGCGACCGCGCTCATTCTCGACGAGGGGGGAGCGGTGGTGGGTGTGACATGGAAACACTTCACCGAAACCGGTGCGATACGCGCCAAATCGGTGATCATCGCGGCCGGAGGATTTGTGATGAACCCCGCCATGGTGGCCGAATACACCCCCAAGCTCGCCGAGAAGCCGTTCGTGCTGGGCAGCACCTACGACGACGGGCTGGGCATCAGGCTCGGGGTGTCCGCGGGGGGCGCGACCCGCAACATGAATCAAATTTTCGTGACAGCTCCCGTGTATCCGCCGTCGGGACTGCTGACCGGGATCATCGTGAACAAGAACGGGGAGCGGTTCGTCTCCGAGGATTCCTACCATTCCCGGACCTCTGGATTCGTGATGGATCAGGTGGATAGTGCCGCGTATCTGATTGTCGACTCCGAGCACATGGACCGGCCGACACTGCCACTGACTCCCTTCATTGATGGTTGGGAGACCGTCGCGGAAATGGAAGCAGCCCTGGGTATCCCGGCCGGAAACCTGGACAAGACGCTGCAACGCTACAACGAGTACGCCGCCAAGGGTGAGGATCCAGACTTCCACAAACACCCGAAATACCTTGCCGCGCAGGGGACTGGTCCCTGGGGCGCATTCGATCTCACCCTCGGCAAAGCGATGTACGCCGGTTTCACACTCGGTGGCCTGCGGACCGACGCCGACGGTCGGGTGCTCACCGAATCCGGAGAGGCGATTCCGGGCCTGTATGCCGCGGGTGCCAGCGCGTCGAACATTGCTCAGGACGGTAAGGGCTACAGCAGTGGAACCAGGCTCGGCGAAGCCTCGTTCTTCGGCCGGCGGGCGGGTTCACACGCGTCAGTGCGGGTATCGGTCGCCTAGACGGAGCGCCTGCGCTATGTGAGGCCGGTCACAAAAGTGCATCAAATGCCCGCTCGTATGGGTAGCCGGTGGGCCCTGGTGTGCCCGTCGCCTAGGCTGGGCGCAACGGAAAGGTGACTCCAATGGCGGAGGTCTATACCAGCAACGGGAATCGGCCCGCGCCGACCCGCAAGATCCGCAAGCTGGCCAACGTCGCACTCAATATCGACGGGACCGTCGGGCACATCGAATCGATGGCCGTCGAGGTACACGACCTGACCGACAGGGTCGGTTCGATGTTGGATCACCTGGACTCGAGCCTGGAACGGTTGGACGATTCCCTGGACTCGCTGAACCTCACGCTGAACAACCTGGCGGAGACGACATCGACCCTGGCCAACACGATGACCAGCCTCGAAACCCTCATCGATGTCGTCAATCCACTCATCCGGGTGCTCAGGGTCGCGTTGTATCCGACGAAGATCGTGCTGGATTTCGCCGATGACCGGATCGCTCAGATTGAACGCGCCCTGCGCTGACCCCTTCGCGCACGGCTCGCCGTTACCGCGCTGATCATTCCCGGCCGCTCCCGGGCATTCGATTAACATACATACCAGTTTGTCGGTAATGTCTCACCGACGTACGACCGGTGAGGACGGGAGGGAGTGGCGGTGAGCGATACGTCCGATGAGTCTCGACGGCCCCGGAAACTGGATCCGGTCTCCGCCGAGGTTCAGTTCGATCGATTGGCGGCGACGGCCGGTCAGCTCCTCAAGGCGGGATCGCGAATACTGAGTCAGCGACCGACGGAGCGCGACCTGCGCCAGGTGGTGGCCAAGGAGATGCGCAGGTCATTTGCCGAACTTGGGCCCGCCTACGTCAAATTCGGCCAGCTCATCGCCTCGTCACCGGGGATGTTCCCCGAGGACCTCTCGGCGGAGTTCCGATCGCTGCTCGATCAAGTGCCACCCGCCGACCCTCAGACGATTCGCTCCATGTTGAGTAACGAGCTCGGCGCGTCGCCGGAGAATGTATTCGGCTCATTCGACGAGGTCCCGTTCGCGTCGGCGTCGATTGCCCAGGTGCACAGGGCGACATTGAAGGACGGCACCGCGGTTGTCGTGAAGATACAACGCCCCGCGATCCGCACCCGCCTCGCGGCCGACCTGCAGATTCTCAAACAGATCGCCCGGGGTCTCGAACTGACCGAGATGGGCCGGATGTCGAACATCTATGAGGTGATGCGGGACTTTGAGTCGAACCTCGCCGAGGAACTGGATTTCAGCCTGGAAGCTCGGGCCATGCGAGATTGGACCGCTGGGCTTGCGGGCTCCAGGTATGCGTCGAAGGTGCGTGTCCCCGAAATCTATTCGGATCTCTGCACCGACAAGGTGCTCACCATGGAGTATGTCGAGGGCATCAGGATTGATGATGCGGACGCGATTCGGGCGGCGGGGTTCGACGGACCCGAAGTGGTGAAGACCCTGATGCTCACACTGTTCGATTCCGCGTTCACCGCCGGAACCTTCCATGGTGATCTGCATGCCGGGAACCTCATGGTGGATCCGCACGGACGAATCGTGTTCTTGGACTTCGGGATTGTTGGCCGCCTTGATCAGCGGACGCGCAAGACACTGCGTGAGCTGATCGGCGCACTCATCCTCGAACCCGATGACGAGGCGGCGGCGCGCACGCTGATCAAACTCGGGGCGATCGATGCCCATGCGGACCCGGCCAGGGTCGCTGAGTCACTTCGGAAGGTCACCCGCCCCATGGGTACCTCGTTGGGCAAGATCTCCTACGGGACCATCGGCCGCCAGCTCACCGCCCTGGGGCGCGAACATGACGCCATCCTTCCCAAGGAGTTCATCCTGGTCGGCAAGCAGCTGCTCTATGTCGAGCGCTACACCAAACTGCTTGCGCCCGACTGGCAGCCGGTGGGCGATCCGGAGATCCTCACCTACTTCGGCACCTTGATAGCGGAGTATCAACAGGCCCGCGAAGAAATCAAGCACAGCAAGAACGACACGGACGGGCTCGGAGAATGACACGTACCGCCGGTAGCCCAGCACGCTCAAGCACGCGTCCCCAGCGTGCCGAGCGGCGGACCCAGGAGGAACGCAGCGCGGCCATGCGTGGCCGGCTGCTCGATGCCACGGTGGACTGCCTGGTCAAGTATGGATACGCGGGGACCACGACTACCCGCGTCGCGCAACGTGCCGGTGTCACGCGGGGCGCGTTGGTGCACCACTTCCAATCGAAATCCGAGCTTCTCGGAGAATCAGTGCGACACTTGGCGTTCAGGCAGGGGCAGGAGATCCTTTCCGAACTCATCGCGCTGGACCGCGACAGCGATGCCGACTTCATCAGCCGCTGCCTCGATGCGCTCTGGCGCATGCACCAGGGGTCGATGTTCATCGCGACCATGGAACTCTGGATCGCTGCCCGCACCGATGCAGAACTATCTGCGCAGATGGATCAGTTCGAATTCATTGTGATGCAGCAATTTTCCACCCTGGGGCAATCGGTGAGCCAGACCGATGAAGAGCTGCGTGTCATTCGCAACATCACACTGACGGCGATGGATGCCGTGCGGGGAATCCTGGTCAACAGCATGACGGCGCCGCAGGAGGTTCGCGACCAACGCTGGGCCCGGGCCAAGGCGATGTTGTTGAACATCGTCGAGTCGCCCGCGGTAGGTGCACCGCTCGACTCGGCTCTGCGCACAATCGACCCCGGAAAGCTGAGCCTTTCCGACTAGAGTTCAGCTGCCGCGCACCGGCTGCCGTGCCGCCGCGTCCTCCAGGCGCGACTGCTCGGCCGCAATGACCATGTTGCCGAAGTACCCGATGAACGACGGATCGGCGAGCAGTGCCCAGTCGGGGGCCAGTAGCTTCATGTAGCGCTCGACATAGAGCAGCTGTTTGGAGATCAGCACCAGCTCGCGGGGCAGCCGCACGTCGTATTCCTTGGCCAGCACGGCCAACTGCTTGCCCAACTGGCCGTACTCAATGGCCGAGAGTTTGGACTGCTGCAGCGGGCTCGTGAAGTTGGAAATCGTCTTGGCGGCAGTCGTCGAATCGGCTACCTTGCCCCGGTCGCCGATCGCGCCCAGCTTGTAGATGCCCCTGGCCACGGCCGCGTGGTCGTTCTTCACGAACAGATCGACCATGATCTCGGTGAAGATCTTGCGGCTGCGGTCGTCGATGCGCCCGACGATGCCGAAGTCGAGAAACACGATCCGGCCGTCGGAGTCCACCAACAAATTGCCGGCATGCAGATCTCCGTGGAAGAGGCCCTTGTGAAAGCCCGTTTCGAACAGTGAATAGACGATCGCCTTGACCAACGCGACGCCGTCGAAGCCTGCCGCGGCCAGCTCGGTGATGTTGTCGATGCGGATGCCTTGGACATACTCCATCGTGAGCACCCGCTCGGTGGTGTACTCCCAAAACACCTTGGGGACGCGCACCTTGTCGCCGTATTCGGTATCGGCAAGACTGGCGATCCACTGTTCCATCGCGTGCCCCTCGGCCGCGAAATCCAGCTCTTCGTTGAGGTTCTGCTCAAAGTCCTCGACCACCTCTATGGCGTTGGTGGCCCGGCCCAGATCGGTTTTGACGATCAAGCGCGCGAGTCGCCCGATGATGCGCACGTCGGCGGCAAGCCGGGTACGGATCTTCGGGCGCTGAATCTTGACCACCACCCGTTCACCGGATTTGAGGGTGGCGTGGTGAACCTGGGCAATGGATGCCGAGGCGAACGGATGCTCGTCGAAAGTGGCGAATATCGTTGCCGGATCGGCACCCAACTGTTCTCGCACGGTCTGGCGAATCAACTGCGAGGAGGCCGGTGGCACCCTGTCGAGCAGTGTCCGGAACTCGTTGGAGAGTGTTTCGGGGAAGACTCCGGGGGAGGAGGCGATGAGCTGGCCGAGTTTGACGTAGGTGGGGCCCATGAGGGCGAAGGTGCGCCGCAGCTCATGCGCGGCGCGCACCTCCAGGGATCTTCCACGCCGCGGTTTGACCAGCAATCGCGCGCCCGATCCGGCCAGCCGGGAGACTGTCAGGCCAAAACGCCCGGCCTCCACGCGCAGTGGCGGCTGACGCAGTCTGACTCGCGGACGGGTGATCTCGAGATCTATCGTTGCGCCGGCAGGACGCGAATCTGCCCCCGCCGACGGTGGCTCCGAGGTAGATTCCGGGATGACGGGCTGTTGTTTCCCGTTCTCGGACAGTTCGGCAGCGAGGGGCGCCGCGTCGTTGCCCGCGCCCTCGGGGGTGCTCATGAGCGCCACTGTAATACATACGAGCACAGTTGTATGTAACGTGCGCCGGGCTACCGCTGAGTAGCTGTCGAATCCCGCGCCAACACCCACAGGCCTGTCGGTATTTCACCCATGTATACCTGCAATTTGTCGGCGCAATAGGCCAGATCTGCGGAAATTGCATCTTACATACACGAGGGTATGTATGTTACGTTCGAAACCGTTGGCAACAATCCGTATCAGACCACTGACAAAGGAGTCTTTCGCCCATGTCTGAGCTGCACTCCAGCATCGACCTCCCGTACAGCATCGACAAGCTCTGGTCGGTGTTGCCGGACCTCAACAAGTACGACGAATGGATGACCATTCACACCGGATTCAAGGGCGACGTACCCGCGATCGAGGACATCAAGGTCGGCACCAAGTTCTCCGAGATCGTGACCCTGATGGGCATGGCGAACACCGTCGAATGGACTGTGCAGGAGTTCACCCCGGCCGACGAGGTGCTGTCCGCCAAGCGGGGTGCCTTCAAGCTGGGCGGCACCGGTATGGCGGGGGTCGAGGCCGTCATCAAGTCCAGCGTCGAAGAGATCGACGCCGACAACACCCGCGTGAACGTGGACTCGTCCTTCACCGGTCAGATGCTGACCGGAGCGATCGGTACCGCCATCGACAAGGCGGTGCAGGAGGAACTCGAAAACTCTGTTGCCCGGCTCAAGGAATTGCTGGCCAAGGAGCTCGGGTAGTCGCCCGCGTCCGCACGAACCACTTTCACGGAAAGAAAGCAGGACACATGCTCGACTGGTCACCCATCGACCTAGCGGTGCGCGACGCCGTTCGACAGTTCATCGACAAAGAGGTGCGCCCGCACGTGGATGCCCTGGAGTCCGGAGAGATGGAGCCGTACCCCATCATCCGGAAGATGTTCGCCACCTTCGGCATTGACGCTCTCGCCAAGGAGGGGCTGCAGAAGCAAATCGAGAAGAAGAAGGCCCGCGAGGCCGCACTCGCAGCGGGAGAGCAGCCCGCGGAATCCAAGAAGTCCGACGGCGGCGGGGCCATGGGACTCGCCGGCGGATCGGCCGGCATGGGCTTCGTCCTCACCAGCGAGATCTCGCGAGTCTGCATGGGTCTGGTCACCGGTATGGGCGTCAGCATGGGACTGACGGTGCCGACGATCGCTTCACGCGGCACCGCAGCGCAGATGGAGTGCTGGCTGCCCGAACTGGTCACCTACGAGAAGGTGGGTGCCTGGGCCATCACCGAACCCGATTCGGGCTCGGACGCGTTCGGCGGCATGAAGACCTACGTGACACGCGACGGTGAGGACTACATCCTCAACGGCCAGAAGACCTTCATCACCAACGGCCCCGACGCGGATGTGATTGTGGTCTACGCGAAGCTGAACGAAGGCGCCGGAAAGGATTCCGTTGATCCGCGGGATCGCAAGGTGCTCACCTTCGTGCTGGACAAGGGCATGGAAGGCTTCACGCAGTCGAAACCCTTCCGCAAGATGGGTATTCACAGCTCCCGCACCGGCCAGCTGTTCTTCGAGAACGTGCGATTGGGCAAGGACCGGCTGCTCGGCGAGACCGAGACCAATGATCAAGGCGACGGTCGCGACAGTGCGCGTGCCAACTTCTCGATGGAACGCATCGGAGTGGCGGCACTGGCGCTCGGTGTCATCGAGGAGTGCCTGCGCTTGTCGCTGGACTATGCCAAGTCGCGCACCTTGTGGGGCAAGGAGATCGCTCAGTTCCAGCTCATCCAGCTCAAACTGGCCAAGATGGAGGTGGCCCGGCTCAACGTGCGCAACATGCTGTTCCATGCCATCGAGAGCCTGTCGGAGAACAAGACGCCTTCTCTGGCCGAGGCCTCGGCGATCAAGCTCTACTGTTCGGAGGCGGCCACCGACGTCGCGATGGACGCCGTGCAACTCTTCGGCGGCAACGGCTACATGACCGAGTACCGCGTCGAACAACTCGCGCGTGACGCCAAGTCCCTGATGATTTACGCCGGCAGCAACGAGGTGCAGATCACCCACATAGCCAAGGGGTTGTTGGCGGACAAAGCGCGGTAAATCGACTCGACACGCGCGCACCCCCGTATCAAGCTGGGGCGATGCGGGCGCACCTTCACGAGGATGTGGCGGAGTACTGGGCCGCGGTCGGCTCGCTGTACTCCGCCGATCCCGTGTTACACACCCTTGAGCTCCACGTCGCGGCGCGGCTTCGGCATGTGGACCCCGATGCCGCTCGGGTTCTGGTGACGGTCACCGACCACGAGTGTCTCGTGGGCGCCGCGCTCGGCACCGATCAGGGACTTATCTGCAATGCTGTCCCCGCTGCGGGAGTTGGCATGACAGTGAAACTATTGGCAGACAACGCTATTCAGTTGCCCTCGGTGCGTGGATCGCGTGAAGTGACCTTGGCGGTGGCCGACGCCTGGATATCGGCCACCGGAGCCACGGTCCGCGCCACCACTGATGAGCGGCTCTATCGCCTTGTGGACCTCGTACTGCCCCGTGTGCCGGGTGACTCCCGGCTGATTGCCGCGGGCTCGTCCGAGGCTCTGGTGCCGTGGAGCATCGAATACGGCACGGAGACGTTCGGCATCCAGAAGCCCGCCGCCGAGGTGCGCCGTTGGCTCGCGGGGTCCTACCAATTGGGAGATGTCTACCTACAGTGGGAACGAGGCGGGACACCGGTCGCGATGGCGGGTGTGCGGGCGCCCATCGCCGGGGTGTCCCGAATCGGCCCCGTCTACACCCCGCCGCCGTACCGGGGCCAGGGCTACGGCAGCGCAGTCACCGCGGCCGCCTGCGAATGGGCCTACCGGGCAGGGGCCGAAGAGGTTGTTCTGACCACTGACCTGGACAACCCGACCTCCAATTCGATATATCGCAAGCTCGGATTCCGGGCAGTCTCCGATTCGGTGATCGTCGAGTTCACCTGACAGTGCTCATCGGGGGCCTCCTGGCCCCTGACGTACCGTGTGCATGTGCGCAAGTCGAACACCGCCTCACGGTTCACCGGGAAGTTCTGGAAGCTGCTCGGTGCCGCTACCGACAAGAACCAAAGCCAGTCGCTGGCCCTCGTGGACGCCTCGAAGAAGTATGACGAGAAGGCCAAGGACCTCACCGACGAGCAGCTCACCAAGGCGGCGAAGAAACTCGATCTCACCGAGGGCCTCGAGTCCAAGGACATCGGCCAGTTCCTCGCGATCGTGCGTGAGGCCGCCGAACGCACCATCGACGAGCGCCCATTCGACGTTCAGCTGCTGGGTGCGCTGCGCATGCTGGACGGCGACGTCATCGAGATGGCCACGGGTGAGGGCAAGACCTTGACCGGTGCGATCACCGCCGCCGGATACGCGCTGGGCGGGCGCAGTGTGCACGTCATCTCCGTCAACGACTACCTGGCCCGGCGCGACGCCGAATGGATGGGGCCGTTCCTGGAGCGCATGGGCCTGACGGTCGGGTGGATCACCGAGGAATCGACCGCCGAGGAGCGCCGCAAGGCCTACGCCTGCGACGTCACCTACGGGTCGGTCAACGAAATCGGTTTCGACGTGCTGCGTGACCAGCTGGCCATTGACGTCGACGACCTGGTGTCGCCGAGCCCCGACGTGGCCGTGGTCGACGAGGCCGACTCGGTGCTCGTGGACGAGGCACTGGTTCCCCTGGTGCTGGCGGGTACCAGCCATCGGGAAGCGCCGAGCTCTGAGGTCATCGAAGCGGTACGCGAGCTGATCGCCGGAGAGGACTACGAGGCCGACAACGATCGCCGCAATATCTTCCTCACCGACACCGGTGCCCGGAAGCTGGAGAAGCAGCTGGGAAATATCGACCTGTATTCCGAACATCATGTCGGAACCACCCTGACCGAGGTCAACGTCGCGCTGCACGCCCATGTGCTCCTGGAGCGCGATGTCCACTACATCGTGCGCGACGGCGCCGTGCATCTCATCAACTCCTCACGCGGGCGCATCGCGGCCCTGCAGCGCTGGCCCGACGGCCTGCAAGCGGCCGTCGAAGCCAAAGAAGGAATCGAAACCACCGATACCGGTGAGGTTCTCGACACCATCACCGTGCAGGCGCTCATCAACCGCTACCCGCGGGTCAGCGGCATGACCGGTACAGCGCTCGCGGCCGGCGAACAGCTGCGGCAGTTCTACAAACTGGGTGTCTCACCGATCCCGCCCAACACGCCGAACATTCGTGAAGACCAGCCCGACCGCGTGTACATCACCGAGGCAAGCAAGAACGACGCCATCGTCGCGCATATCGCCGAGATCCACGCCACCGGTCAGCCGGTGCTCGTCGGCACCCATGACGTCGCCGAATCCGAGGCGCTGCATCACCGTCTGGTGCGGGCCGGAGTTCCCGCGGTGGTGCTGAACGCCAAGAACGATGCCGAAGAAGCCCGCGTCATCGCCGAGGCCGGAGCCCTCAAGGCCGTCACGGTGTCGACGCAGATGGCCGGCCGGGGTACCGATATCCGCC
This sequence comes from Mycobacteroides abscessus ATCC 19977, assembly GCF_000069185.1. Classification (NCBI taxonomy): domain Bacteria; kingdom Bacillati; phylum Actinomycetota; class Actinomycetes; order Mycobacteriales; family Mycobacteriaceae; genus Mycobacteroides; species Mycobacteroides abscessus. The sequence continues at coordinate 2,454,573 of NC_010397.1, forward strand.
TCGGCGGCTCCGATGAGACCGACTACGACGCCGTCGTCGAGGCTGGCGGGCTGCACGTCGTCGGCACCGGGCGGCACCGCACCGAACGACTCGACAACCAGTTGCGTGGACGCGCGGGGCGCCAGGGCGACCCGGGATCGTCGGTCTTCTTCTCCAGCTGGGAGGACGAGGTGGTTGTGGCACATCTGGATTCGGCCAAGCTGCCCACCGAAACCGATGAGAACGGTCGGATAGTCAGCCCCAAGGCGGGCGGCCTCATCGACCACGCCCAGCGCGTGGCCGAGGGCGCGATGCTTGACCTGCACGCCAACACCTGGCGATACAACCAACTGATCGCTCAGCAGCGTGCGATCATTTCCGATCGCCGGGATACCTTGTTGCGCACCGACACCGCCCGCAAGGAGCTTCAGGAGCGCTCCCCGGAGCGCTATGACGAGCTGGCCGAGGAACTTTCCGAAGAGTGGCTGGAGCGCATCTCGCGGCAGATCATGCTGTATCACCTGGATCGGGGCTGGGCCGACCATCTGGCCTACCTCTCGGACGTGCGCGAGAGCATTCACCTGCGCGCACTGGGACGCCAGAACCCGATCGACGAATTCCACCGGCTGGCTGTCGATGCCTTCGCGTCGCTGGCCGCCGACGCCGTGGAGGCCGCCCAGCAGACCTTCGAGACCGCGAATCTGGTTGACGAGGAACAGGGATTGGATCTGTCGAAGCTCGCCCGGCCGACCTCGACGTGGACGTACATGATCCACGACGACCCGCGCAAGAACGACAGCCTCTCGATCCTGAACCTGCCCGGCGTCTTCAGCTGACGACAGGCCGCCCATTTGCGCGGGGTATCGCTTCGCGAATATGAGAGGCTGGCCGGATGGGAACCGCGGAACCGTCCACCGGAGACGACCGGATAGTGACGGTCCCCAACCTGCTGAGCGTCATTCGGCTGGCATTCATCCCACTGTTCCTGTACCTGCTGCTGGTCAGGCATGCCGACGGGTGGGCGGTGGCCATCTTGATGCTCAGCGGGTTCACCGACTGGGCCGACGGCAAGATCGCCCGGCTGATGAATCAGTCGTCGCACCTCGGGACACTGCTGGATCCGGCCGCGGATCGCCTCTACATGGTGACCACGCCGATAGCCTTCGCCATCCGGGACATCGTGCCATGGTGGATCGTGATCACCCTGCTGGCACGCGATCTCATTCTCACCCTGGGGCTACCCGTCGTGCGCCGACGTGGAATCGAGGCACTGCCGGTCATCTACATCGGCAAGGCCGCCACCTTCGCACTGATGTCGGCATTTCCGCTCATCCTGATCGGTGAATGGGACTCCTTGTGGGGCAGAGTGATCGGTCCATGCGGGTGGGCGTTCCTCATCTGGGGCTTGGGCATGTACTTGTGGACGTTCGTGCTCTACGTCGCGCAGATCGTGATGATCGTGCGACGACTGCCGAAGGTGGACACCTGACATGGACGCACAGGACACCTCGGCGAACGGCAAAGAGCCCCAGATACACGGCACCGGCCCGCACCTCATGGGTGGTTTCGAGCCGGAGGAGGGGCTGGGCCACCACAGCGCCAACCGGCCCAAGCGCAATCCGGTGCCCTCGCTACTGCGCACATTGCTTTCCGATCATCTGGACGCCGGATATCTGGAGGCCGCCCAGGCCCGCAAGAACGGGGCCAAGCCGCGCTCGCGGCTGGCCGAATGGGGCTGGCAGGCAATCGCGGCCATCGCCATCGCGGTGGTCTTTGCCGCGGCAGTCGCTCAGACCACGCGTATCGCCCCCGGCATGAAGCAGGAGAAGCAGGGCCTACTGGCCAGCATCCGCAGTGAACAGCGCGATTCCGGCGCGCTGGAGTCCACCCGCGACCGGCTCTCGTCCGAGGTCGCCGGCGCGCGGCGCAGTCAGCTGGAAGGCAATGAACAGGGTAAGGAACTCCTGAATCGGTTGGACCAGTTGGGCCTTGCCGCGGCGTCCACGGAGGTGCGCGGGCCCGCGCTCGTCGTCACGCTGGCCGATCCCGGCAGCGGCGGTGATCTCTCGGATGTCTCCAAGGAGCGCATACCGCGCAGCCAGCAGGTCATCCTGGACAGGGATATGCAGCTCGTCGTGAATTCGCTCTGGACCAGTGGCGCAGAGGCGATTTCGGTCTCCGATGTGCGAATCGGCCCGAACGTGACGATGCGGCAGGCCGGGGGAGCGATCCTGGTCGACAACCAGCCCACGAGCTCCCCCTATCGGATCGTGGCGATCGGCCCGGCTAATACCATCAAGTCCGCGTTCGAGCGCAGTCCGGGGATGGCCCGAATGCGGTTGCTGCAGAAGTCGTATGGCATTCGACTCACCCTCGCTACCCAGGAGAACGTGCAGATGGCCCCGGCGGCCAGTCGGGATGTCAAATACGCCAAAGAGATTCCGGCGGGCAACCGGTGAGGTGGACCCGACCGTGATGTGGAGAGGAAGTGGACGATGATCGGCATAGTCGCGCTGGCGATCGGCGTGGTACTGGGGTTGGTGTTTCACCCGAACGTGCCTGATGCTGTCGCCCCGTACTTGCCGATCGCAGTGGTAGCGGCGCTCGACGCACTCTTCGGCGGCGCGCGGGCCTACCTGGACCAGATATTCGATTCGAAGGTCTTTGTGGTCTCCTTCGTATTCAACGTCCTGGTGGCGGCACTGATCGTTTTCGTGGGTGACCAGCTCGGAGTCGGCACCCAGCTATCGACAGCCATCATCGTCGTTCTCGGCATCCGAATCTTCGGTAATGCTGCCGCCCTGCGGCGCAGGTTGTTTGGGGCGTGAGCCAGTGAACCAATCCCATCCTGGACAGCCCGACCCGCGGCTCGAATCGCACCCCGGCAAACACGAGATGCCCAAGACGCGCCGGCCACCGACGCGCAGCCAGATCACTTTCGGAGTACTGGGTGTGGCCCTGTGCGCGCTCCTCGGCCTGGCGATCACCACCCAGGTGCGTCAAACCGAATCGGGCGACGGCCTGGACACCGCGCGGCCGGCCGACCTGCTCGTCCTCCTCGACTCGTTGCAGCAACGCGAGGCCAATCTCAACAAAGAGATCGCAGACCTGCAGCAAAGCCTAATCACCATGCGCGCCAGCGGAACCGGCAATCAGGCCGTGATCAACGATGCCAAGGCGCGGCTGTCGGCGCTGTCGATCATGGTGGGGACCGTGGGCGCGACCGGGCCCGGCGTCATCCTCACCATCAACGACCCCGGGCAGGGACTCGGTCCCGAGGCGCTGCTCGACATCGTCAACGAGCTGCGGGCGGCGGGAGCCGAGGCCATCGAGATCACGGCCGGCGACAAGTCGGTACGTATCGGGGTCGATTCGTGGATCATCGGCGCCCCCGGACAGCTGGTCGTGGACGGCACCACCCTGACACCCCCGTATTCGGTTCTGGCGATAGGTGATCCGCCGACACTCGCGGCGGCGATGAACATACCGGGCGGTGCCGTCGACACCGTCTCGCGGGTCGGCGGCAGCGTTACGATCGATCAGCCGGCGCGTGTAGACATCACCACCTTGCGAGAACCGAAACCTCGCCAATACGCTCAGCCCGGCAAGTAGCCCTGTGAGCCCAGCGGCTACACCGACCACTGACCGAGAGCAAGGACGACTCACCGTGACCGAAATTCCCGCCGATCTGCACTACACCGAGGAACACGAATGGGTGCGGCGCACCGGTGACACCACCGTGCGCATCGGAATCACCGACTACGCACAGTCGCAGCTCGGTGACGTGGTGTTTGTCCAGCTGCCGGATGTCGGCTCCGAGCTGACCGCGGGCTCCACGTTCGGTGAGGTGGAATCCACCAAATCGGTATCGGACCTGTTCGCGCCCATCACGGCGAAAGTCATTGCCGCGAATGGTGATTTGGATTCCGACCCACAGCTGGTCAATTCCGATCCCTACGGCGAGGGCTGGTTGGTTGATTTGGAAGCCGCCAGTGCGGCCGACCTGGACGCGGCTCTTAATGACCTCTTAGACGCATCGGGATATGGTGACGCCACCGACTAGGAGGACACCGGTTCTCCAACCAGTCCGGCGGCCATAATTTCGGGCAGACCACTGGCGGATACGGCAGAGGTGGCCCGTTACGGGCAGTCAGACGGTACGGTCGGAAATGAGCGGCAATGAGCGCTCGTCGTGAAGAGTACTGAGTTGACGAGCGCTGGCCGCGAAGGGCATGAGGGCAGATGAGGGTCGCGACGAGCATCAGGCTCAGCAAGATCCGCACTGACAATCGAATCCTCCCAGGGGCGAGGAAGAAGGAGCGATGGTGACCGATAACGACAAGGACGACACGTCAGGCGAGGTCACCGCGGAGACGACCTCGGTGTTCCGCGCCGATTTCGCTACCGAGCTTGAGGCGCCCGCCCAGGCCGGTGCCGACGTGTCTGGTGTCGAAGGATTGCCCGCCGGTTCGGCACTGTTGGTGGTCAAGCGCGGTCCCAACGCCGGGTCACGGTTTCTGCTCGATCAGGCCACCACGTCGGCCGGACGGCACCCCGATAGCGACATCTTCCTCGATGACGTCACGGTGAGCCGTCGTCACGCCGAATTCCGGCTTGACAGTGCCGAATTCCAGGTCGTCGATGTGGGCAGCTTGAACGGCACCTACGTCAACCGCGAGCCAGTCGATTCGGCCGTCCTCGCCAATGGTGACGAGGTGCAGATCGGAAAGTTTCGTCTGGTCTTCCTGACCGGGCCGAAGTCGGCCGGTGACGATTCCGCCTCGGGTGGCCAGTGACAGCTCCCGACCGGCCGGCTCTCACCGGAATGTCGATCGGGTCGGTACTCGACCTGTTGCGTCCGGAGTTTCCGGACGTCACGATCTCGAAGATTCGATTTCTGGAATCGGAGGGACTGGTTACCCCGTCGCGTAGCGCGTCGGGGTATCGCCGGTTTTCGGCCTATGACGCCGAACGGCTCCGCTTCATCCTGACCGCCCAGCGCGATCACTACCTGCCGTTGAAGGTGATCAAGGAGCAGCTCGATGCGCAGCCCGACGGGGCGCTGCCCGACCTGGCGGGTTTCTCGGGTGGACCGCGACTATTTGCCATCACCGATGGAGACGACACCAACGGTGTTGCCCGTCAAGGATTTCCGCCCTCCCGGCCCACCCGGCTGAGCCGCGAGGACCTGCTTTCGCGATCCGGTGCCGACGAGGTGCTGCTGACCTCGCTGATCAAGGCCGGGATCATCACGTCCGGACCGGGCGGTTTTTTCGACGAATACACGGTGCTGATCGTCCAGTGCGCCGCTGAGCTGGCCGATTACGGAGTCGAGCCACGGCACCTGCGCACCTTCAGGTCTGCCGTCGACCGCGAGACCGACCTGATCGCCCAGATAGTGGGCCCTACCGTCAAGGCCAACAAGGCGGGAGCCCGCGACCGCGCCGACGACCTGATCCGGGAAGTGGCGGCGCTGTCCATCGCCCTGCACGGGGCCATGATCAAGTCCGCGGTGCGCGGCGTCCTCGATCGCTGAGGACTAGACTCGCGGTACGACAGAAGTACTGGTGTTGGAGGCACGATGAGCGAAGTTCGAGTCGTGGGAATCCGCGTGGAACAGCCCCAGAACCAGCCGGTGTTGTTGCTGCGCGAGTCCGCGGGGGATCGTTACCTGCCCATTTGGATCGGCCAGTCGGAGGCGGCAGCCATCGCGCTGGAGCAACAGGGAGTGGAGCCCGCGCGGCCACTCACTCATGATCTGATCCGTGATCTGATTGCGGCCCTTGGGCATTCACTCAAGGAAGTCCGGATTGTGGACCTGCAGGAGGGCACCTTCTACGCGGACCTGATTTTCGACAGCGATATCCGGGTGTCGGCGCGTCCGTCGGATTCGGTGGCGATCGCGCTGCGTGTTGGGGTGCCGATCTACGTCGAGGAAGCGGTGCTCGCCGAGGCGGGCTTGATCATTCCCGACGAGGATGACGAGGACTCGGGCGGAGCGCTGCGCGAAGACGAAGTGGAGAAGTTCAAGGAATTCCTGGACAGTGTGTCGCCCGACGACTTCAAGGCCACGGAAGGCCCGTGACAGGGCCTTAAGTAACGACTAAGTCTCAACCTAACCTTGACAGTCACACCCCGGGCGCGTCGCGTTGACCGTGATTTTGCGGCGGTCATAATTTGACTCAGCGGCCGGCACGGGGCAGCGCAAGGGGCGTATGCTCGGAGAATTCGTGCTTGGACGAACGCACTACCGGCGGACTCGGATCCGTGGAATCTCTGTAGGGGATTTCCCAGGATCCGCGCCACGAGAGCCGGCGAAGCGATCGGCGAGAGGGAGCAGAAGTGGTCGAACAGCCGCAGCAGGGGCAGCTGGAGATGACGTTGGACAACGGGGCAGCGGGCTCTGTTGATTCCGCGACTACCGGACCTGTCCAGCCGGGTCTCTTCCCGGATGACTCAGTTCCTGATCAGCTCGTCGGCTACCGCGGCCCGAGCGCCTGCCAGGTTGCCGGCATCACCTACCGCCAGCTGGACTACTGGGCTCGCACCTCGCTCGTCGTTCCCTCGATCCGTAGCGCGGCCGGCTCGGGTAGCCAACGGCTTTACTCGTTCAAGGACATCCTGGTCCTCAAGATCGTGAAGCGGCTGTTGGACACCGGCATCTCGCTACAGAACATCCGCGTCGCCGTTGAGCACCTGCGCCAGCGTGGAGTCGAGGACCTGGCGAACATCACGCTGTTCTCGGACGGCACCACCGTCTACGAATGCACCTCCGCCGAAGAGGTCGTCGACCTGCTGCAGGGTGGGCAGGGAGTCTTCGGCATCGCGGTCAGCGGCGCCATGCGCGAGCTGACCGGCGCCATCGCCGAATTCCCCGGCGAGCGTGCCGACGGCGGCGAGGCCATCGAGGCACCCGAGGACGAGCTGGCCTCCCGCCGCAAGGATCGCGCCCGCAAGATCGGCTGATCCGGTGGGCCGTTCCCGCCGGTCCAAACCAAGCCGTCAACTCGCGTAAACTGGTCGCGCATCGCCCGTGCGCGGGAGAGTGTCATGACGGCCAGTCATGACCGCCGAAGGAGCAACACCTCTCCGTCAATCTCTCAGGCCCCCGAACCGCCTGCGGCCCCGATGCCTCTGAAAAGCGGTGATCCGGTTACCGAACCGGACCGCCCGCCGACGGGGAAAGGCTTCTACCAGGAGATTCTCCGGGTAGAACGACCGAATCTCTCAGGCGCCCGTGATGGGTTGATGACAGAGGGAGGGGAGACGCTGTCGCGTGCTGTGTCGCGCGACTCGGCCTCCGGGAGCGCCATGTCTTTCGCCAACCGCCACATCGGTCCTACCACCGCCGATATCGACACCATGCTCGCCACGATCGGCGTCGCCAGCCTTGACGAGCTGGCCGAAAAGGCCGTTCCGGCCAGCATCCTGGACGCGCTGCGCGACGGCCTGGCCAGCGGGCTCGACGCGCTCCCGGTAGCGGCGTCCGAGCATGAAGCCCTGGATGCGCTGCGAAAACTGGCCAGCCAGAACACCGTTGCCGTATCGATGATCGGGCAGGGCTACTTCGATACCCTCACTCCTCCGGTGCTGCGCCGGCACATCCTGGAAAATCCGGCCTGGTACACGGCCTATACGCCCTACCAGCCGGAAATCAGTCAGGGACGCCTGGAGGCGCTACTGAACTTTCAGACGATGGTCGCCGAGCTCACCGGGCTCGATATCGCCAACGCCTCGATGCTCGACGAGGGCACCGCGGCGGCCGAGGCGATGACGCTCATGCATCGCGCCGTGAAGTCGGCGTCCAACCGACTTGTCGTCGACGCCGACCTGTACCCGCAGACCGCCGCCGTGATCGCCACGCGCGCCGAACCGCTCGGCATCGACGTGGTGACCGCAGATCTTGCCGCTGGTCTTCCTGAGGGAGATTTCTTCGGGGTAATCGTGCAGCTGCCGGGGGCCTCCGGGGTGGTGCGCGACTGGACGACGCTGATCTCTGCGGCGCACGAGCGCGGCGCGCTGGTGGCGGTCGGTGCGGACCTGCTGGCCCTTACTCTCGTCGCTCCGCCCGGAGACATCGGCGCCGACGTCGCCTTTGGCACCACACAGCGCTTCGGTGTGCCGATGGGCTTCGGTGGGCCGCACGCGGGGTATCTCGCGGTGCACACCGCCCACGCCCGCCAGCTGCCGGGACGCCTCGTCGGAGTCTCGGTGGATGCCGACGGTTCGCCCGCATACCGGCTTTCGTTGCAGACCCGCGAACAGCACATCCGTCGGGACAAGGCCACCAGCAACATCTGTACCGCACAGGTGCTACTGGCTGTGATGGCCGCGATGTATGCGAGCTACCACGGTCCGGAAGGGTTGCGTGCCATTGCCGCCCGGATCCACCGCAATGCGCAGCTGCTGGCCTCCGGACTGACACGCGGCGGCCACACCGTGGTGCATGATCGCTTCTTTGACACGGTATTGGTGCAGGTGCCGGGAAGGGCAGCACAGATCCAGGCCGCGGCCAAGGCCGAGGGCATCAATATCTGGAGTCCGGACGGCGACCACGTCTCGATCGCGTGCGATGAGGCGACCACTGTGCCGCATCTAGTCGCGGTGCTGCGGGCCTTCGGATCCGAAATCGGCCAGGACACCGCCGGGGCGCCCGGCGCCTCGGACATCGCGACCCGCGGCTCGGATTATCTGACGCATCCAGCGTTCAATCGCTACCACAGCGAGACCGAGATGATGCGGTACCTGCGCGCACTGTCCGATAAGGACATTGCGTTGGACCGCAGCATGATCCCGCTCGGGTCGTGCACCATGAAGCTGAATGCCGCCGCAGAGATGGAGCCCATCACCTGGCCGCAGTTCGCCGCGCTGCATCCGTTCGCACCGGCCGGCGATTCACGCGGCCTGCGCACCCTGATCGCCGATCTGGAGGGCTGGCTGGCCGATATCACCGGATACGACAAGGTAAGTCTGCAGCCCAACGCGGGATCACAGGGCGAGTACGCGGGCCTGCTGGCCATCCGCCAGTACCACATCGATCGCGGCGATTCGGGTCGCGATGTGTGCCTGATCCCGTCGAGCGCCCACGGCACCAACGCCGCCTCGGCCGCATTGGCCGGCATGCGCGTCGTGGTGGTGGCCTGCCGGGAGAACGGTGACGTCGACCTGGACGATCTGCGTGCGAAGATCGCCGCCAATGCCAGCGCGCTGTCCGCGATCATGATCACCTATCCGTCCACCCACGGTGTCTACGAGCACGACATCGCCGACATCTGCGCCGCCGTGCACGATGCCGGGGGACAGGTGTACGTGGACGGTGCGAATCTGAACGCCCTTGTGGGGCTTGCCCGCCCGGGGCATTTCGGTGGCGATGTGAGCCACCTGAACCTGCACAAGACCTTCTGCATCCCGCACGGCGGCGGCGGTCCGGGCGTCGGGCCCGTCGCGGTGCGCAGCCATCTCGCGCAGTACCTGCCCGGGCACCCGTACGCGGAAGAACTCCCGGCCGGGGCCCCGGTGTCGTCGGCCCCGTACGGTTCGGCATCGATCCTGCCGATCACGTGGGCCTATATCCGGATGATGGGCCCCGACGGCCTGCGGGCGGCCTCGCTGACGGCGATCGCCTCGGCCAACTATCTGGCTCGCCGCCTCGACGAGTACTACCCAGTGCTCTACACCGGCGACAACGGCATGGTGGCCCATGAGTGCATCCTGGATCTGCGGGAAATCACTAAGAACACCGGCGTCACCGTGGACGATGTGGCCAAGCGCCTGGCCGACTACGGTTTCCATGCGCCGACCATGAGCTTCCCAGTGGCCGGCACGCTGATGGTGGAGCCCACCGAGAGTGAGAGCCTGGCCGAGGTGGATGCCTTCTGCGAGGCCATGATCGCGATCAAGAGCGAGATCGACAAGGTTGGCTCCGGAGTATGGCCGGCGCAGGACAACCCGCTGCGCGGGGCTCCGCACACCGCCGAATCACTCATCGCCGACGAGTGGCACCACCCCTATACCCGCGCCGAGGCCGCCTACCCCCTCGGCAGGGGGTTCCGTCCCAAGGTGTGGCCCCCGGTGCGTCGCATCGACGGTGCCTATGGTGACCGGAACCTGGTGTGCTCGTGCCCGCCGATCGAGGCCTTCGCACAGTAGCTCCTCACACGCGAGCAGACGCTCGGTGCACCAAAGCCCAGGAGAGGGCCGTGCACCGAACGTCTGCTCGCGGAGGAGGGTTATGAAATGAAACGCGCGATGGCCGCGGCCAGCTCCGGGCTGTTCGATGCCGACACGTTCTGATAGGCGCCACCGCTCTGCTGGGCGATGGTCTGCCAGGTCTGCTGATCGGAGTCGGCGCCAAAGTCGAGCACATTGATACGCACCGGTTTCGCCGGATCCTTGAGCCGGTTGATGGTATCGATCAGGCCGGGTCCGTCCAAGGTCTGGTCGGTGTGCGAACGTCCCGCCACTACCAACACCGAGTTCACCTGATTGGGGCGGAAACCAGCGACGGCGTCCTGGTACAGGGCTCTCAGGGTGGTGTACGCCACGGCGCCGTTACCGGTGGGCTGCAGCGCCGTCAGTGCGTCGGCGACGCTCTGCGAACGGGGCATCCCCTCCACATCATCGCCGGCACCGCCGAGGCGCACCACGGTGTTGCCTTCCTTGCCGTCGTAGACCCAGAGGCCGATGCCCGAACCCGGAGCGAGGGCGCGAACGCGGTTGGCCAGGGGCCCGGTGATATCCGACAATTTCGCATCGGGAGCTGGTGACGAGGCCAACATGATCGTCGTGGTGCCGGACCCCGTCGAAGTGCCGTCGGCCAGGGCGACGCGCACCTTGTCCTCAATGCTCAGCGGCTTGTCGATCTTGGCGAAGCTCACCACGTCGCTGGTGGGAAGGTCCGTGCCCTCGGCGCGGAAACCGGCCGCGGCCAGGTCCTTGATCTGGTCCTTGTCGCCCAGGAAACGCGCGAATTGGCTTGCTGCGGTGTGCTGTTCCTCAGAAAGCCATGCACCGTCCAACTGCACGGTGGGGTAGTCGGCGATGGGGGTCGCCCCGGCCGGTTGCCACTGGGCGATGACTTTCTTGGCGTCTCCGTTGTTGCGGGTGCGCGCATAAAGCTGCTGTTCGGTGGTGACCACCGCATGGACGGCCGCGCCGGGCTGCTCGCCGCCATCCAGTAGCGCGCCGATGGCGTCGGCCACGTTGTTGGCGGGCAGCTTTGGAGCCGTCGCCGCCAAGGAACCGGCAGCACCCGCGCCCAGCTCGGGTGAATCACCCGGGCGGACACTGGCGGCCGCTACCGCTTCGGCGGCGAGCTGCGCCGCGTCGGCGTTGCCGCTCGACGGTAGGGCCAGTCGCAGCGAGCCCCAGCCGGGAAGGCCGACACCATCGAGCGAGTTCGGAACGTTCTGCAGCGCAGGCACATCCGCCCAGCTCTTGTCGTTCGGAATGGCCTGGCGCAATTTCGGCGTCACCGCGATGACGACGGGCGTGCTCACCAGGCTGCGACTGTCGCTGACGATATTGGTCTTGGAGGCCGCCTTCAGGCGGGCCGAGGAGATCGAGCTCCCGGGTATCCACAATGCCGGCTGCTCACCAAGTTCCGCGGGCCACTGGCCGGTAAGCCCCTTGATCACATTGGCCGAGTCCGCGGGCCGCACCGACACGGTGAAGCAGTAGTCGCCGATCACTTCGTGCTTCTGGTTGAACCGCTCCGACAGTTCGCCGATTCGGTCCGCGATGGACGGGTCAGCAACCACGGCGATGGCGTTGTTTCCGTGCACGCAGGTAGCAGCGGCCTCGGCCTGGTTGTCGGAGGTCCGCCGATCGAAGTACCACCACAGCCCGATGGACACCGCTACGACCAGGACGGCCGCGACGGCGCCGATCAGCCCCTTGCTCACACCCCAGTTGCTACCGCCACTGCGATGTGATCGCTGCCAGCTGCCGGTGTCGAACTCCGAACCCGAGCCCGACTCAGAGCCCGGCGCGGAGTCCGCTTCCCAGCCATCGTTGTCTTCCGGATCGTTTGGGCTACCCGACCCAGATGCGCTGTGCCTGCCCATGTGTTGTCGCGACCCCTCTGATCCTGTCTAGGTACTTGTCCTACGGCCGTGTCCGAGCACCGCCGCGCGTCGGCCCGAGTCTACTGTCCCTGACCGCCGAAACCCCGGTACGCGAAACCAAACCGCGTCCAAATAGACGCGGAGGCGTACCCGGCGCCACAGGTAGAGACACGTCGGGTACCCATCCGCTACTTGGCAGCGGCGGCCTTGTACTCACGGCGCCGCCGGTGCAAGATCGGCTCGGTGTAACCGTTCGGCTGGTCCTTGCCCTCCAGGATGAGTTCCTTGGCGGCCTGGAAGGCAATGTTGCTGTCGAAGTCCGGAGCCATCGGGCGGTACTCCTTGTCGCCCGCGTTCTGCCGGTCGACAACCGGAGCCATCCGCTTGAGCCCCTCGACCACCTCGTCCTCGGTGATCACATCGTGGCGCAACCAGTTGGCCAGTAGCTGGCTGGAGATGCGTAGGGTGGCGCGGTCTTCCATGAGTGCCACGTCATGGATATCCGGCACCTTGGAGCAGCCGACGCCCTGGTCGATCCAGCGGACCACGTAACCCAGGATCGACTGGCAGTTGTTGTCGATTTCCTCGCGGATGTCTTCGGCGGTCCAGTCATGGCGCGACTCGGCCAGCGGGATGGTGAGCAAAGACTCCAGCTTGGCGCGGTGCTTACCGGCGAGCTCCTGGTCCACCGCCTTGACGTCGACCTGGTGGTAGTGCAGCGCGTGCAGAGTCGCCGCGGTGGGGGACGGCACCCACGCCGTGGTCGCACCAGCGCGTGGCTGCGCGATCTTCTGCGCCACCATGTCCGCCATCAGGTCCGGCATGGCCCACATGCCCTTGCCGATCTGTGCCTTGCCGGCCAATCCGGCGCCCAGCCCCGTATCCACGTTGTGGTCCTCGTACGCCAGGATCCACGGTTGCGACTTCATGACGGCCTTACGACACATCGGGCCGGCTTCCATGGAGGTGTGGATCTCGTCGCCAGTGCGGTCCAGGAATCCGGTGTTGATGAAGACCACCCGATCCGAAGCGGCCTTGATGGCTGCCTTCAGATTTACGGTGGTGCGGCGCTCCTCGTCCATGATGCCGACCTTGAGGGTGGCGTGCGGCAATCCGAGCACCTCTTCCACGCGGCCGAACAGTTCGGCGGTGAAGGCCACTTCCTCGGGCCCGTGCATCTTGGGCTTCACGATGTAGATCGAGCCGGTGCGGCTGTTCTTGAGCGGGCCGTTCTTCTTGCCCGAGCGCAGGCCGTGGATGGCGATCAGACTGGTGAACAGCGCGTCCTGGATGCCCTCGGGCATCTCGTTGCCCGCGGCGTCCACGATGGCGTCATTGGTCATCAGATGACCGACGTTGCGGACGAATAGCAGGCTGCGACCGGGCAGCGTCAGCTCGCCCTTGCCGTCGGGGGTGGTGAAGACACGGTCCTCGTTGAGCACGCGGGTGAACGTCTTGCCGCCCTTGGACACCTCTTCGGACAGGTCGCCCTTGTTGAGGCCCAACCAGTTTCGGTACCCGAGCACCTTGTCCTCGGCGTCCACGGCCGCGACAGAGTCCTCGAAGTCCATGATCGTGGTGATCGCCGACTCCAGCACCACATCCTTGATGCCGGCCTTGTCGGTGGAACCGATGGGGGAGTCGGGGTCGATCAGCACCTCGATATGCAGGCCGTGGTTGATCAGTAGCACCGACCACTGCGGCTTACCGAGCTTGCCGGTGTAGCCCACGAATTGATCGGGGTTCTGCAGGCCCGTCGAGAACTCGTCGCCCAGCTCGACGAGCAGCTGGCCGTCGTCGATCTTCAGGCCGACGGCGTCCTTCCACGAGCCGGATGCCAGCGGCGCAGCACCGTCGAGCACCTCGCGGGCGTAGGCGATGACCTTGTCACCGCGGACCTTGTTGTACCCACCAGTGTCAGCGGACGCCTTTTCGGCGCCATCGGCTTCCGGGATGACATCGGTGCCGTATAGCGCGTCGTAGAGGGAGCCCCAGCGCGCGTTGGCGGCGTTGAGCGCGAAGCGCGCGTTCAGGATCGGCACCACCAGCTGCGGACCGGCCGTGGTGGTGATTTCGTCGTCCACATTGGCGGTGGTGATGGTGAAATCTTCGGGCTCGGGAACCAGGTATCCGATCTCGGTCAGGAAGTCCTGGTACGCCGCGCCATCGAGCGGTTCGATGGCGCGCTGCCGGTGCCAGCGATCGACCTGAGTTTGCAGGTCGTCCCGGCGCTCGAGCAGCTCGCGGTTCCGCGGAGCCAAATCGGTGACTACTTTGTCGACTCCAGCCCAGAAAGCGTCGGCATCCACACCGGTGCCCGGAAGGGCCTCGTTGGTGATGAAGTCATACAGCACCCGCGCCACGCGTAGGTTGCCCACATCGACGCGATCGCTCATCGCAACTCCTCTGTGTTGTCGGGGGTCTGGGACCGGACGTACTTGCGAAATCGGTAAACATTGATCCTACTCATTGGTAGCCACCAACCCCGAAACCGCTCTATATGCGGTGAGTTCCGTCACGCACGGTGCCGACCAGATCCTCCACCAGGTCCTCCAGTGTGACCAGGCCCACCACGCTGCCGTCGGTGGTCGACATCAGTGCCAGATGACTGTTGCTGCGGCGGAGGGTCGACAGCGCTTCCGGTAGCGGGACGGAACCGTGCAGGCGGGGCAGCGGCCGAATGAATGCGGGGTCGACAATCGCCTCCGGATCGTCGCCCATCGTCAGGACGTCCTTTATGTGCAGATAGCCGAGGTAATCCCCGCGGGGGCCAATAACTGGGAAACGAGAGTACCCAGTTTCTGTCACCGCGCGCTCCACCGCAGTGACAGAAGGCGCCTGCGCCGAGCCCGATACGGCAATGGACCGAATCTGGTTAGCGGGCACCACCACGTCAGCGACCACGCGGTGCTGAATCTGCAGCGCGCGGCGCAACCGGGTGTGTTCCTCCTCGTCCAAAAGTCCTTCGGACAGCGATTCCGCGATCATTTCGGAGAGCTCGACCGTGGATACGGTGACTTCGAGCTCGTCCTTCACCGGTACCTTGACGAGCCGCAGCGCGGTGTTGGCGCACCAGTTGTAGAAGGCGATCAGCGGCCGGGCCAGCCGGATGTAGACCAGGTAGGGCGGGATGAGGAGCATGGCCGCCGATTCGGGGCCGGCGATGGCGATGTTCTTGGGCACCATCTCGCCGAGCAAAACGTGCAGCAACACCACGATGGACAGCGAGATCACGAAGGCGACCGTGTGCGTGACCGCCGCGGGCGCGCCCAATAGTTCGAAAGGCCGCTCCAGCAGGTGCGCGACTGCCGGCTCTCCGACGCGGCCCAACAAGATTGAGCAGATTGTGATACCAAGCTGAGCGCCGGCCAGCATGAGTGAGAGGTTTTGGCCGGCCATCATGACCGTCACGGCGCGTTTCTTCCCCGCCTCCGCGAGAGCCTCCAACCGGTCCCGGCGTGCGGAGATCAGGGCGAATTCGGCACCGACAAAGAACGCGTTGGCCAAAAGCAATGCGGCGGTGAGTAATACGCCGAGTATGTCGCTACCCATCGTCGTTGTTCCCCCGGCTGTCGGCGTCGGTCAGCTCGGTGAGCTCGATCTGATCGATTCGGCGCCCATCCATGCCCGCCACTCTGGCTCGCCAGCGCGGCAGCTCGGCCAGCGGATGGTCCGGCACCACGGCCGTCAATTCGACGGTCTCGCCGACCGTAGGGATGTGGCCGAGTTCTTGCAGCACCAGGCCGCCGATCGTTTCGTACTCTCCCTCAGGAGCTCGGTAACCGGTCGCCGCGGCCACCTCATCGATGCGCAGCAGCCCCGAGACCACCCAGCCACCGCCGGACGACACCACGTCCGGAGTCGCGTCGTCGTGCTCGTCCCGTACATCACCCACGATCTCCTCGATCATGTCCTCCACGGTGACCAGTCCGGCGGTGCCGCCGTACTCGTCGACCACCAGCGCGGTCTGCATGCCGTTGGCCCGCACCTGTTCCATGACCGCGTCACCGTCGAGCGTGGACGGCACCACGGCCACCGGCCGGGCCAGGCTGGCCAGTGTGGTGGTGGCGCGCCGATCCCGCGGCACCTCGAAGACCTGCTTGACGTGGACGATGCCGATCGTGGCGTCCAGGTCGCCCTCGGTGATGGGGAAGCGCGAGAAGCCGGTCTCGACGGCGATGGTGACCAGATCGGCCACCGTGTCGGTCGCTTCCAGCGATTCGATCTCGGTGCGTGGGGTCATGAGTTCCTCGGCGGTGCGACTGCCGAACCGCAGCGACCGATCCACCAACACCGCGGTGGTTTCATCGAGGGCGCCGCTGCGTGCCGAGGTGCGCACCAGCGACCCCAATTCCTGCGGCGAGCGCGCCGAACGCAGCTCCTCGGCGGGTTCGATGCCCATGCGGCGTAGCACCCAGTTGGCGGTACCGTTCAGCGCCCGGATCGCGAAGGCGAAAACCGCCGAGAACAGCACCATGGGGCCCGAGGTGGCACGCGACGTCCAGACCGGACGTGCCAGCGCGAAATTCTTGGGCACCAATTCGCCGAAGATCATCGATATCGACGTGGCGATGATCAACGCCAGCGCCAGCGATATCGCGCTGCTGACCGCAATCCCGGTGTATCCGAACAGTTGTGACAGCAGGCGCGCGATCACCGGCTCGGCGAGGTACCCGGTGACAAGTGTGGTGATGGTGATGCCGAGCTGGGCCCCGGACAGCTGGAAAGAAAGTGTGCTGTGCGCTCGTTTGACCAACCGGTCGCGGCTGTCGCCGGTCTTGGCACGCGCCTCGATGCCGCTTCGTTCCAGCGCGGTCAAGGAGAATTCGGCCGCCACGAAGAGGGCGGTGCCGGCGGTCAGGGCCACGAAGGCAAGCAAGCTCAGCCCGGTGAGTAAGACCGTCACCGCTTGCTGGCCCCCTTAGGCTTAGGGCGGTCACGCTCGAACAAACACGGTGACCATCGTGAGGCTCAATGGTAACCGTGCAGATGGTCGGCAGGGTGCCGACCGGTCACCAACCTTCGGGAAGGGGGCGTCCCTCGGCGAATCCGGCAGCGGACTGCACGCCCAGAACCACGCGTTCATGGAGCTCGCCCAGCGTCCGCGCACCGACATAGGTGCAGGTACTGCGCACACCCGAGATGATGTGGTCGATGAGATCCTCCACGCCGGGACGTTGCGGGTCCAATTCGATCCGGGAGGTGGAGATACCTTCCTCGAACAGGCTTTTGCGCGCCTGGTCGAAGGCGCTGTCGCCGGCGGTGCGGGCGGCCACGGCACGTTTGGAGGCCATCCCAAAACTGTCCTTGTAGCGCCGTCCAGTGGGCGAGAGTTGCAGGTCGCCAGGGGACTCGTGGGTTCCGGCGAACCAGGAGCCGATCATCACGTTGGCGGCACCGGCCGCGAGCGCCAGTGCGACATCGCGGGGATGCCGAACCCCGCCGTCCGCCCACACGTGAGCGCCGAGTTCTCTTGCCGCGGCTGCGCATTCGATGACTGCGGAAAGCTGTGGGCGGCCCACGCCGGTCATCATTCGCGTCGTGCACATGGCGCCCGGGCCCACGCCCACCTTCACGATGTCCGCACCGGCCCGAATCAGATCGCGGGTGCCCTGTGCCGATACCACATTGCCGGCGGCAATGGGTACGCCCAACGACAATTCGGCGACCGCGGCGAGTACGTCGAGCATCTTCTGTTGATGACCGTGCGCGGTGTCGATGACCAGCAGATCCACCCCGGCCTGCACCAAGGCGCTCGCCTTGGCGCGGACATCGCCGTTGATACCGACGGCCCCGGCGACGCGCAGGCGTCCGTTGTCGTCGACGGCCGGGGTGTACAGGCCCGCCCGAATCGCACCGGTACGGGTGAGGATGCCGGCCATCGTCCCGTCCGGGCGTGTCAGTACCGCGACCGGCACGTGCGCTTCGGACAGGCGATCGAAGATCGCACGCGGGTCGGTCCCCGTCGGCACCGTCACGAAGTCGGTGGCCGCGATGTCGTGCACCCGGGTGAATCTGTCGATGCCGGTACATGCCGCCTCGGTGACCAGTCCGAGTGGCTTGCCGTGTTCGAGTACCACCGCGGCCCCGTGTGAGCGCTTGTGGATCAGCGCGATTGCCTCGCCGGCCGAGTCGTCCGGTGCCAGGGTCACCGGTGTGTCGTAGACCAGGTCCCGGCTCTTGATGAACTCGACGGTCTGCGCGACGGCCTGTACCGGAAGATCCTGGGGCAACACGGTGATACCGCCGCGGCGCGCGACAGTCTCGGCCATCCGCCGCCCTGCCACCGCCGTCATGTTGGCGACCACGATGGGAATCGTGGTGCCGGTGCCGTCGGCGGTGGTCAGATCGACATCGAACCGCGAGGTGACGTCGGAGTGGTTGGGCACCACGAAGACGTCGTCATACGTGAGATCGTACGGCGGCCGCTGCCCGTCCAGGAACTTCATATGTGACGCCCTACTCTTCTGGCCGTTACGCCTCTACTTCGTTGCGGTCGCCGCTCCAGAGCGTGTGGAACTTGCCGGGGGCGTCGATGCGCTCATAGGTGTGGGCACCGAAGAAGTCGCGTTGCGCCTGGGTCAGTGCGGCGGGCAGGCGATCGGTACGCAGACCGTCGTAGTAAGACAGCGACGAGGCGAAGCCTGGTACCGGAATACCCAGCTGGGTGGCGGTGACCACCACGCGCCGCCAGCTGTCGATGCCCTTCTCGACGGCGTCGCGGAAGTACGGTGCCGCGATCAGCGTGGCCAGGTCCGGCCGATCGGCGAATGCTTCTTTGACCCGATTGAGGAACTGCGCGCGGATGATGCAGCCGCCACGCCAAATGGTGGCCAGATCGCCAGGGCTGACGTTCCAGCCGTACTCGGCGCTGCCCGCCGCGATCTGGTTGAACCCCTGGGCGTAGGCCACGATCTTGGAGGCGTACAGCGCTTGGCGCACATCTTCAACGAACTGTTTTGCATCGCTTGGCTTTTCGCCGAGCTGACCTGAGGCGAAGCCGACGGAAGCGGCGCGTTGCGGCTTCGAGCCGGACAGCGCACGGGCGAACACGGCCTCCGCGATGCCGGTGACCGGCACTCCCAGGTCGAGTGCGGACTTGACGGTCCAGCGGCCGGTGCCCTTCTGCTCGGCGGCATCGACGATGACGTCCACGAGTGGCTTGCCGGTCTTGGCGTCGACCTGCTTGAGCACCTCGGCGGTGATCTCGATGAGGTAGCTTTCCAGCTCGCCCTTGTTCCATGCGGTGAAGACATCGGCGATCTGCGGTGCGCTCATGCCGAGGCCGTCGCGCAGCAGCTGGTAGGCCTCGCCGATGAGCTGCATGTCCGAGTATTCGATGCCGTTGTGCACCATCTTCACGAAGTGGCCGGAGCCATCGGGGCCGATGTGGGTGCAGCAGGGCACACCGTCGACGTGCGCCGAGATCTCCTCCAGCAGCGGGCCGAGGGACTCATAGGACTTCTTCGGTCCTCCGGGCATGATCGAGGGGCCATTGAGCGCCCCTTCCTCGCCGCCGGAGATGCCGGCACCGACGAAGTGCAGGCCGCGGTCGGCCATCGCCTTCTCGCGGCGGATGGTGTCGGTGTACAGGGAGTTGCCGCCGTCGATGATGATGTCGCCCTGCTCCATGGCATCGGCCAGTTCGTTGATCACCGCGTCGGTCGGGTCACCGGCCTTGACCATGATGAGCACGCGGCGCGGCCGCTCCAGGGCCGCCACGAACTCTTCGATGCTCTCGCTGCGGACGAAGTTCCCCTCGGATCCGTGCTCGGCGAGCAGCGCGTCGGTCTTGGCGATGGACCGGTTGTGCAGTGCGACCGTGTATCCGTGCCGCGCGAAGTTGCGCGCGATATTGGATCCCATGACGGCAAGTCCCGTCACGCCGATCTGAGCCTTACCCTGCGCCGAGCCGTCTGCAGCCGTCACCAGCACATCCTTTCGTTGACGTGTTGCGCACCAAAGCCGTTCGCTCATCGCGCAAGCCGGGGAGCGCTCCCACATAGGGGCGCCTCATCACCGATTCTCGCGCAGTCGCTTTCGGCTCGCGAGCGCGGGGCACCTACTGGCGGGTCACTTGCTGAAGAGGCGCTGAAGTTCGGTGAACCACGGGATGACGACGGCCAACGTGGGCACCACCAGGATTGCGGCGGCCGCGGTGTAGGCGCTGCACGACAGCAGCAGGCTGTTTCCACTTCCGCCGAGGCGGCGGACCCGGATCAGGGTGGTGGGCCCGCCTGCGGCCATCGCGCCGACCGGCGTCGGGCCGCCGGCACAAGCGACCAACGCGCGGGCCAGCGGAGTCGGGCCGGCGGTGCGGACGGCGGCGTCGTCGGCGAGCAACTCGACCAGTAGTTTGACCGCGTCGAGCGCGCTCTTGCTGCGCACGATGACGGGGAACGCGTCGTGGACGGCGGTGAACGCCTCCAGCACCAGATCGTGCCGGGCACGCAGATGGGCCCGCTCGTGTGCCACGATCGCGGTGACCTCGTTGTGCCCCAAGGTGCTCAGCGTCCCCTCACTGACGACCACCCGGCTGCGTACGCCCGGCAGACAGTAGGCCAGCGGCTCATCGACTTCCAGAACGCGTAGATCGTGATCGCGACGGCGGTTGATGTCGTAGCCGCCGCGCCAGTTCTCGCAGTAGCGTTTGTGATCCAGCAGATCAACGATGGCGCGGTGGCGGGCGCGGCGGCGCCGGGTGCGTACCCCCACCCGTACCACCGAGACCATCAGGCGGACGCCGATGAGGATCGTGATCGCGAATACTGTGACGTAAAGCAGCCACAAACCCCAACCAAGACGGTCGATTTCGCCGGTGATGGTGGCGGTCGGATGGCCGTCCGGGCCTGGCACGAGCAGCCTGCTCGCAATGGCGAGCCCGGAACTGAACGCCGACAACACGGCGGCCACGGCGATGGCCTGCCACAGCACCATGGCTGCCCGTGGTGCGCGGTAGGGCCAACGCGCACGCGCGAGCAACGCCGGTACGGGACCGGTCAGCAGCAGCGCGAGTATCGCGAACGCCAGGGCGGACACATAACTAGTGTCCCTTACTCGGTGGGGCGACCGCCAGCAGATGGATCTTTCGCCTCGAGATCGGCCAGTGCCCGGCGCAGCGCGTCGGCCTCGTCCGGGCCCACGCGCTCCACGAAGTGCACCAGTGCGGCCTCGCGGGCGCCCGAATTGTTGGCTTGCGCCAAGGCGTCCACCATCAGGCCCGCGACCAGCTCATCACGGCCGTGAACCGGCGCATACCGGTGGGCACGGTCATCGCGGTGCTGCACGACCAAGTCTTTCTTGGCGAGGCGCTGCAGGACCGTCATCACGGTCGTGTAGGCGAGGTCGCGTCGCGCTGACAATGCCTCGTGAACCTGACGCACGGTCTGAGGCTCGGGGGAGGACCACAGGTGGTCCATCACCGCGCGTTCAAGTTCGCCCAGGCGTGCCATTCCGAACATTCTACGTTCACCTCCGACGCAATGCCGTACTACATCCAGTCGTACTGCTTCTCACGGCCAACGAACCGGGACGGGATCTTTGTTCCGGTGCTCGATCCGTTCTCATCATGTGGGCCGAACACGTCATCGCGGGCCTCATGATCAGGAGCTTCGGTGAGGGCAGTCACAACACCCGCACCTGGCGATGTCATCCTACATGTGGTTAGGCTTACCTATCTTGTCTACGTGAAGGGAGGCTGCCAACTGTGACACTGGCCATCGACCGATCCTCTTCGACCAGGAGTCTCATCGCCGACGATCCTCTGATCGCCGGGATGTCCATCCGCCAATCGCTGCCATTGCACGAGTCGAGCACCAGACTTCGCGAGCTGTATCCGGAGTGTCCGCGCGCCTATGGGGTCGCCGTGATGTCCGATGTGGGCCGTCGACGATGGTGGCCGCTCGCGCGGGCGCTCAACACCGATCGGCTTGAGCAGATGTATGCCCGCGCCGTCGAGGAGACCGGTAGCGACTCGGTTGCCGTCCATCAGCTCGCGGATGCACTGGTGCACACCGTGGTCGGTCGGCTGGTCGCCCTGGTCGTCCTGGAGGGCCGCGCCTGGGATCCGGGGCTGGGTAACCTGTGGGTCTACTTCGACTCGGAGGGCTGCATCGACTGGGCTGGCGTCGTCGACCCGACATTGCGGGTGTTGCCCGACGACCCGGACCGGGACCGTCAGCAGGTCGTGGTCTTCCCCGGCGAGGACGCCCTCGCCGCGTGGACCGCGCACAGATGCCACCGTGCGCTCACGCCGTTGTTCACTCGCCTGTCGAACGTCAGCTCGGGCGCGATGGAAATCGGCCAGATGTGGCAGTTGGTCGGCTCGACGGTGGTGGGTGCGGCGACTCATGTGCCGCTGCTCGCGCGGTCCAGTGAGACCGACGGAATGCGCCGTGGGCAGGCCATCTTGGACCGGTTCATGACCCTCGGATTGCCGGTCCGACACAAAGCCCTTGCAATTTAGGGCAGCCTTGCCTATCCTAAATCTCGTCGAACGCGCTACCGCGCGACCAGACACCCGGACCGCGCCGGAGTCCTGAGGGCTGCAGAGACCCCCGGTCCACTCGAAGGAAGTGCCCCACCTGCTCAGGCAGGTGGGGCACTTCTTCGTTGGCAGGTGCCGCACTGATATGAACATCAGATGTCAGACACGCCGGAGCAGTTCAGCAAGATGCCCACCGCGCCCTTCGACAGGCTCGTGGGACTCGAATACACCTCGCTGACCCCCGATGGAGTGACCGCCAGCCTCGCCATCACCGAAAATCTCCTGCAGCCCCATGGGATCGTGCACGGAGGCGTGTACTGCTCGGTGGTCGAGAGCGTGGCGAGTGTGTCCGCGTTCGTCTGGCGGGCCAACGTGCTGGGGGAGGAGAGCGCGGTGGTCGGGGTCAACAACAACACCGATTTCCTGCGGGCGATCTCGACCGGCACCCTCACCGCGGCGTCCACGCCCATCCATCGGGGCCGCCGGCAGCAGCTGTGGCTCGTCACCATCACCGACGACCAGAACCGGACGGTCGCACGCGGCCAGGTGCGTCTACAGAACCTGTGAGACCCGGGTGGGCGCGACTCCCCGTGCGCCCACCCGAGCTCATTCGAGCGATGTCGGCCAGCCCCCCGATGGTCGGGCCGCCATCCTCGTCCCCCGCCCGGACCCCGTCCCCGCAGGATCCGGAGGCTCATCAACTCAGCTGCAGTTT
The DNA here is from genome assembly GCF_000069185.1 of Mycobacteroides abscessus ATCC 19977. NCBI lineage: Bacteria > Bacillati > Actinomycetota > Actinomycetes > Mycobacteriales > Mycobacteriaceae > Mycobacteroides > Mycobacteroides abscessus. Next base: position 2,477,818 of record NC_010397.1, read on the forward strand.
GTCGACGATTCTGTCGGCCATTTTCTGCACCAACTGCTTCGAATTACTGCGTGCGCAGACCTGGGTCTGCACAACCACATTGGCGACTCCGTTGTACGACACGAAGCAGCGGTACTTACTCGGCCCATAGGTCAGGGCCCAATTCACCCGCTTGGTGTTGCGCAACGCCACCGAAACCGTCACCGGGACCTTGTTGCCGTCCGGGTCGGTGAAGTTGTAGGTCTTTCCGTCGCAAGCCTTGACCTCGTCGGACGCCGTTGTGAACTGCGTCTGCGCCGCGTTCTTGTCGCCGTACGCCGCGATGGCTTGATACACCTGTGCGTCCGGGTTCTTGGCGTCGCCCAACAGCATCTCGGTGCCGCGGAAGGTTTCGTAGTCCTTGCCCACCGACTCGACCGTAAGTCCCTGCGTCACATTGCAGCTCGCGTCGTCGGAGTCGGTGGCGGTGAAGGGCTTGTCGCGCTTGTTGGTCTTGGCGACTTCCGTGTCCAGCGCCCTGGCGATCTCCTCGTCGGTGAACAGCGCCGACACCATGGCTTCTTCGGTGATCTTGTCCTGTCCTGGCCACCCGGTCAGGCCCGCCGGGCCACTGTCCGGCAGGGACGGAGCCGGCGGATTCACGCTCCTTGTCGTCGTGGTGGGGGTGGCGGACGTTTCGGTCGTGCCCTGCTGGCTGGTGCATCCAGACAGTGCCAGCGCGGCGATTGCGGTCACGCACAGCACAGTTCGCGCCCTGCTCTTCGTGGTGGGAATCGTCATCAGTCCCCCTGCCGTGTTCGTCACCGCGGTCATGCCGGAATCCACTCCGCCATGCGATCGACGATCGCGGAAACTATCGGAGCGCCGTTGCCGTTCTGGCACAACAGACTGCCGAAGAGGGCATTGTTCTTCACTCGGTAGTCGTAGAAGCATCGCCATCCCGAGGGCTTTCCGTTCGGGGTTTCCTGTCGTGTCCATTTCACGCTCGTGCCGTCATTGACGATGTCACCGATCTGCCACTCGTCATCGCCCTCGGTTTGGCGGGAGCCCGCACACGATGACAACGACCGGGGATAGGCCGCCTGTAGTTGGCTTGCCGCGGACTTGGGATCCGGGAACAGCACGACCGACTGCCAGACGATGTGGTCGTAGCGTTTTTCCGTCTCCTGTTGGCGAGCACCCCGGTAGGTGGTCCATTCGTCGCCGAGTGACTCGGTGCGCAGACCTGTCAGTGCCTGACATTTGCCGGACGCCAGTGAATCGCTCGGGCTGGAGGACTTGCGCTCGTATGTCAGCGGGGAGCCGACCAGTCTGCCGGCATCGTCAGCGGAAATGATGATCGATTCCGCCTTGTCCGGTGTCACGATCACCGGTGCCGGCGGCTCAAGTGAGGTCGTTACCGGTGGCGCGCTCGACTTGGGGCTCGCGATGGCCGCGTCCGCACCCTTATCGGCAGCGGCCGATGTCTCGGTCGCTCCGACCGGTATCGGCTTGATGCCACCGCTTTGCGTGCCACAACTGACCGCGAGCATCGTTGCCAGGCCAAGCCATCCGGCGGCCAACACGTGACGCATCCCATTCCCTCCCTGGTGATATCGGCCTCTGATCGACCCAAATCATGGCTACATCGGATCGCTCGCGCCCAGTGTTACATGTGTGCCGCGGGCGATTGACTACTTCGATTTCGTGGCGCCCGCCGCCATCCTGTCCACGATGGCCTTGACGGCGGGGGCGGCATTTCCGCGTTGGCAGATCATGGCCATGAAGAGCACATTGTCGATCGCGCGCGCCTCCGCCATACAGCGCCATCCCGAGGGGTTACCGTCGACAATTTCGTCGAGCACCCAGCGTGTGTGATCCTCTGACGCATCCCGCACGGACGCCCGCCAGGTCGCCGTATCGATTTTCAGGTCCTCACCCGAGCAGGTGCGGCTGTCGGCGGCGAATTCCTTGGCGTAGGTTGCCGTGGCGTCATCGCGCGATGGATAAAGCAGTACACGTTGGGTGATCAAGTGGGAGAAGGAGTCCTTGGTCTCCTGATACCAAACGTTCCGATAGGTCGTCCATTTGTCACCGATGTCGATGGTCAACGGCACCATCAGGGCCCGGCACGACTCTTTACCCTCGACCGTCGCGGACGAGGGGTTCGAGGCTTTCCCCTCGTAGTCGAGGGTGGAACCGACCAGTTCGGCGACGTCATTCTTCGGGACGATGAGCGAGTTGGCGGTGTCGGGACTGATCGGGTCGACCGTGGAGGTCGTCGATGCCGCGGATGGGCCCGATGCTCCCGATGTCGCCGACGGCCCCGACGACGCCGGACCCTTCTGGCCGCCGCCGAACAGCGAACAGCCCGTCAGGACAACCGCCACACATGCCACGATCGCGGCCTTCCGAAATACCGATGCGCTCATCATGGCCGGTCCTTTCACTGCGGGATCCATGCGGCGATCCGGTCGGTAATAGTCGTCACGCCCGGCACACCATCGCCGTACTGGCACAGGTACGCCCCGAAGAGCACGTTGTTCTTGTTGCGGAAGTCAAAGAAGCAGCGCCAGGGTGTGCGCTGGAGCGCCTGGAGTTGGGTCCATTTGGCCGTGTTGTCGGAGATCTCCGCGATATTGCTGATGGTCCACTTCTGGTCTTGTTTGGTGATCTCAGCGCCCACGCACGTCTTCGCCGCGGACTTGGGGAACGCATGGACGAAGGCTGTCGCCGCCTCCTCGCGGGTGGGGTAGAGAACCGCTACCTGACTCACGATGTACGCGGTCCGGTCCTTGGTCTCGCGATAGTAATTCCACCGGTAGGTGGTCCATTCCGATCCCAGTTGACTGGCAGTTGGAATGTCCAGCGCCGCGCAGTCGGGCGCGCCACCGATCTGATCGGTCGGCGGCGATGAATCGTTGTTGTCGTACTCCAGCGTGGTGCCGAGAATCTTGCCGACATCAGCACGTGAGCCCAAGATCGATTCGATCTTGTCCGGCGTCACCACCAGCGGTGGCGGGGCGGGCGCCTTGGTGGTGGTGGGGACGGATGGGGGCGCCGAGGTGCCGGCTGTCATCGGCATCTCCGCGGTAGTGGTGGACGGCGCCGCCACCGGCTTGATTCCTTCGCTGGGTTGAGTGCACCCCGCCATCAGCACCGCGGTCGTGACCGCACACCCCAACGTCATTCCATACCGCATGTGCACCCTCCTGATCGACTCCATACACACCGCGAGCTCGGGAAGATTCTTGCATCCACGATCTTGGCCGCGTCGCGAAACCTCATCACCGCCTGTGCGGCGTCTGTGAGAGTGCCGGGCCGCCCGGATCGTGGCAGGATCGCCCCTTATGCGATTGACCCCGCACGAGCAGGAACGGCTGCTCATCTCCTATGCGGCGGAATTGGCGCGGCGGCGCCGATCCCGAGGCCTACTGCTCAACCACCCCGAAGCCATCGCGATCATCACCGATCATCTGCTGGAGGGTGCGCGCGATGGCCGTACCGTCGCGGAGCTGATGGTCAGCGGCCGTGAGGTGCTCGGACGTGACGATGTCATGGACGGCGTGCCCGAGATGATCCCGGATGTTCAGGTGGAGGCCACCTTTCCCGACGGCACCAAACTCGTCACCGTGCATCACCCGATCGGATGAGCCAGATGATTCCCGGCGAATACCTGTTCGCATCCGACGATATCGAGCTCAACGCGGGTGCGATCGTCATCGAACTCGAGGTCGTGAACACCGGCGACCGCCCGGTCCAGGTGGGCAGTCATGTGCACTTCCCGCAATCCAATCCGGCGCTCGACTTTGACCGCGCGGCCGCCCACGGTCATCGGCTCCACATTCCGGCGGGCACCGCGGTGCGCTTTGAACCCGGTGTCGCACAACGCGTTGAGCTGGTGCCCTTGCGCGGTCGCCGCGAGGTGCACGGGCTGACCCTGGACGCACCCGGGCAGCTCGATGGCGGTGATCCGACGTGACCAGGCTGACGCGGGAGCATTACGCGAAGCTTTACGGCCCGACGACAGGCGATCGCATCCGCCTGGCCGATACCGATCTGATCATCGAGATCACCGAAGACCGTTGCGGCGGACCTGGTTTGGCCGGTGAGGAGGCGGTCTTCGGTGGAGGCAAGGTGTTACGGGAGTCGATGGGGCAGAGCCGCCTCACCCGTGCCGGCGGCGCTCCGGATACCGTTATCACCGGTGCGATCATCATCGACCACTGGGGAATCATTAAGGCCGACATCGGTATCCGCGACGGTCGTATCGTCGGTATCGGCAAGGCGGGAAACCCGGACATCATGGACGGGGTGGACCCCGCCCTGATCGTGGGGCCGTCAACCGAGATCATCGCCGGTAACAACAGGATCGTGACTGCCGGCGGCATCGACTGTCACGTGCACTTCATCTGTCCACAGATCCTGCCGGAGGCGCTGAGTGGCGGCATCACCACGATGATCGGTGGCGGTACCGGGCCCGCCGAGGGTAGTAAGGCCACTACCGTCACACCGGGAGCTTGGCATCTGGGCCGGATGCTACAGGCGCTCGACGGCTGGCCCATGAACATTCTGATGCTCGGCAAGGGGAATACCGTCAATCCAGATGCCATGTGGGAGCAATTGCGTGGCGGCGCAGCGGGTTTCAAACTGCACGAAGATTGGGGAACCACCCCGGCGGTGATCGACGCCTGCCTGCGGGTAGCGGACGAGGCCGACGTGCAAGTCGCCTTGCACTCGGACACTCTCAACGAGACCGGATTTGTGGAAGGCACACTGGCGGCGATCGGCGGGCGGGCGATCCACGCGTACCACACCGAGGGGGCCGGTGGCGGTCACGCGCCCGACATCATCACCGTCGCCAGCCACCCGAATGTCATGCCCAGTTCCACGAACCCGACTCGCCCGCACACGGTGAACACCCTCGACGAGCATCTCGACATGCTCATGGTTTGCCACCACCTCAACGCCGCAGTCCCGGAGGACCTGGCATTCGCGGAGAGCCGGATCCGGCCGTCCACCATCGCGGCCGAGGATCTGCTGCACGATATCGGGGCGATCTCGATGATCGGGAGCGACAGCCAGGCCATGGGGCGCATCGGCGAGGTGGTGATGCGAACATGGCAGACCGCGCATGTGATGAAGAAGCGCCGCGGCGCGCTGCCGGGAGATCCATCCGGGCCCAACGGAAACGACAACAACCGGGTACGCCGGTACGTCGCGAAATACACGATCTGCCCGGCGATCACCCACGGCATCGATCACGAGATCGGCTCGGTGGAAGTGGGCAAGCTCGCCGATCTGGTGTTGTGGGAACCGGCGTTTTTCGGGGTGCGGCCGCATGCGGTCATCAAGGGCGGAGGCATCGTCTGGGCGGCAATGGGCGATGCCAACGCGTCCATTCCCACGCCGCAGCCGGTGTTCCCGCGCCCGATGTTCAGTGCCATGCATGCCGTCGCGGCGGGGCTGGCGGTGCATTTCGTATCGCCCACGGCCATCGAAGATGACCTGGCGGCCCGACTGGCGTTGCGGCGCAGACTGGTCCCAACTCGTGATGTTCGCAACCGTGGCAAGGCGGATCTGCCACTCAACGATGCCATGCCCGATATCCGGGTAGACCCCGATACCTTCACCGTGCGTATCGACGGCGAGGTATGGGAAGAGCATCCCGCTGCGGAATTACCTATGGCGCAACGATATTTCCTGTTCTGATGGATTCGGCACATACAACCGCGCTGCTGCTGTCGCTCGCCGACTCCCGGTTACCCACCGGTTCACACATACATTCCGGTGGGGTAGAGGAAGCCATCGCGCAGGGGCTCGTCCGGGACTGTGCGACGCTCATGGCATATCTGCGTCGGCGTATCCGCACCCACGGCCTGGTCGCCGGCTCTATCGCGGCCGCCGTCACTACCGGTCGGCTGGATCCGGCGCGGGCTGACGCCGAGACGGATGCGCGCACACCGTCCCGGGCAGCCCGGGACGCTTCCCGCGCCCAGGGCCGCGGGCTGCGGCGCCTAGCCGGAATCGCCTGGCCCCATATCGATTGGAGCCCGCACGGCCGGCATCCTCATCTGGCGGTCGTCTACGGCGTCGTTGGTGCGGCAACGGGGCTGAGCGGGCGTGATATCGCCCTCGTGGTCGTCTACACCACACTGACCGGGTCGGCTACCGCCGGACAACGGCTGCTGGCGCTGGACCCCGCCGAGGTGGCGGTGGGCACACTGGAACTGACGGGCCTGTGCGAGCAGACGGCTACCCTGGCCGCCACCGAGTTGGCCAGTCTGTCCGACCCGCTGCTGGACGTGCTCGCCGAGCAGCACCTGACACGTGAACGCCCGCTTTTTGTTTCGTAGTCCTCACAAGATTGGATCGTTATGCCACCGCACTTGATAGACGGCCAGCCCCACCAGCACATCGACCGGCCGCGACGCGTTCGTCAGCCGGGGGAGCCGCTGCGCATCGGTATCGGTGGGCCGGTGGGGTCGGGCAAAACCGCGCTGGTCGCCGCGCTGTGCCGCACCTTGCGCGACGAAATCTCCGTCGCGGTCCTAACCAACGACATCTACACGACAGAAGACGCCGACTTCCTGCGCCGCCATGCGGTGCTGCCCGACGAGCGCATCACGGCGGTGCAGACCGGCGGCTGTCCGCACACCGCCATCCGCGACGACATCACGGCGAACCTCGACGCGATCGAGGATCTGATCGCCACCAACGAGCCGCTAGACCTCATCCTCGTCGAATCGGGTGGCGACAATCTCACCGCTACCTTCTCCTCCGGGCTGATCGACGTGCAGATCTTCGTCATCGATGTCGCGGGCGGCGATAAGGTGCCGCGCAAGGGTGGTCCCGGCGTGACCTTCTCGGATCTACTGGTGATCAACAAGACCGATCTGGCACCGATGGTCGGCGCGGATCTCACCGTGATGGCGCGCGATGCCGCGGCCGTGCGCGAGGGCCGGCCGACGGCGATGATCTCGTTGACCGAGGACCCCGCGGCTTCCGAGGTGTTGGCCTGGGTGCGTGCGCATCTCACCGAGGCGCACCAAACGGACCATGCGCACTGACGTCCACATCATCGCGGAGAAGGGCCGGCTCCCTCGGCTGCGCTGCACGGGCAGTCTGCAGGGGCGAATCACCGACACCGATACCGTCCATCTCGTCGGCGTGGCCGCTAGTCCACTGGGGGGTGACGAGATCTCGGTGCGAATCGAGGTCGGTGAAGGCGCGATGCTGCGCGTGCGGTCGGTGGCGGCAGCTGTGGCGCTGCCCGGCCGCGAAAACCTAAGGTCGTTCGCGACATGGGACTGTGCGGTGGCCGGGCTGCTGGATCTGGACCCGGCGCCAACCATTGTGGCGGCCAACGCTTCTCACCATTCTCATGTCACCGTTCGGGGATCAGTCGGTGTCGGCCTGCGGCTGCGGGAGCGGGTGCAGATCGGCAGGGCGGGGGAGTCATCGGGATTCTGGAGCGGCCAACTCGACGCCGACATCGGCGCTACGCCGTTGCTGCGGCATCGCGTTGAACTCGGTACCGGATCGGTGACCGACGACGAACTGGGCCGGCCCCTGGCGTTGATCAGTGAATTGCGCTATCCAGCAACGGATTCCATTGAACAGCTCCCGACAGGCGGCACACTGCTGGGTCTGGCCGGAGACGCCACCCTGCTCACCTGGCAGGGGCAGCGTCTACCGCCCGACTGACGACATCCGTCTAGCTTGCTGCCTTTTCCTTGTCGGGCTGCGTGGTCGGCTCCTCGTCGCCGTTCTTTTCCGCGACGAGCTCCTCGAGTTGATCCAGACGTGTTCGCGCCCAAGCCTGCTGCTCGGTGATCGCCATTTGACCGCGCGAGCGGGTAACAAACGCAATCGACCACAGGATCAGGGTCACCAAGCGATTCTTGAAGCCGACGAGATAGACCAGGTGCAGCGCCAGCCAGCTGAGCCAGGCGATGAATCCGCTGAACTCAATCTTTCCGATCTTGACCACTGCGCTGTACCGCGACACGGTGGCCATCGAGCCCTTGTCGAAGAACTTGAATGGCGCACGCTCAGCGGGGCTGCGCCCCTTGAGCTCGGCCTTGATCTGTTTGGCGGCGTAGCGTCCGCCCTGGATGGCACCCTGTGCCACCCCGGGCACGCCGTCGACGGCCATCATGTCGCCGACCACGAACACGTTGGGGTGTCCCGGAATCGATAGATCGGGTCCCACCTTGACGCGTCCGGCGCGGTCCAGCTCGACGCCGGACTGTTCGGCCAGATTCTTGCCCAGCGGGCTCGCCGATACGCCGGCCGACCACACCTTGCACCAGGATTCGATGCGTTCGATCGAGCCGTCGGCATGTTTGACGGTCAGCCCGTTACGGTCGACGTCGGTAACCATGGCGCTGAGCTGGATTTCGACGCCCAGCTTCTCCAAACGCTTGCGCGCCTTGTCACCGAGCTTCGGGCCGAAGGGCGGCAGCACCGCCGGCGCGGCGTCCAGCAGGATGACACGCGCGTCGGTGGGATCGATATGACGGAAGGTGCCCTTGAGGGTCTCGTTGGCCAGCTCGGCGATCTGTCCGGCCATCTCCACACCGGTCGGGCCGGCCCCGACCACGGTGAAGGTCATCAGCTTGCGGCGCCGGACCGGGTCGCTGGAACGTTCGGCCTGTTCGAATGCGCCGAGAATGCGCCCGCGCAGTTCCAGGGCATCATCGATGGACTTCATGCCCGGGGCCCATTCGGCGAAATGGTCGTTTCCGAAGTAGGACTGGCCCGCTCCGGCCGCCACGATCAGGCTGTCATAGGGCGTTGAATAGTCATGCCCGAGCAGCGAGGAATGTACGACCTGCTTCTCCAGGTCGATGCTCGTCACATCGCCGAGAACGACCTGAGCGTTGTCCTGATCCTTGAGGATCTGCCGGGTGGGGGGAGCGATCTCACCCTCGGAGATGATGCCGGTGGCCACTTGATACAGCAGCGGCTGGAACAGGTGATGGGTCGTACGTGCGATCAGTGTCACGTCGGCGTTGGCGCGTTTGAGTGTCTTGGCAGCGGTCAGGCCGCCGAACCCCGATCCGATGATCACGACTCGGTGTTTCGGCGTCAGCGCGTCCTGGATCTTGGGCTGCGGATTGGCCGCGACAGGCGCCGCAGCACCAGCGGCGTCTGGTGTCGTGCTCATCGATCACTCCTCATCGAATAGTGTCTCAACTGCGGTTATGCACCTTGGCTGACACTTTGTCCAACACCCCAACCGTAGTCGGGATTTCCCGGCACGTCGCGTCAGTTAGTTTAGCGAAATATCTCACATGACCTCGGGTTGCCAGCCTGGATCACGTCCGGACATAGCCAGCATGCGATCGAAACGGGGCGCATCCGGGGCCACTGACACGCGCGGGCCGAACAGGCCTGGTATGCCGCCGTCAGATGCCAGGTCGGTGATGAACCCGAAAAGGCCAGGATCTGTCCCCTCGGGCAACTCGAACGGCTGACCGGTCGCGACCGCCAAATCCCAACCGTGCAGGACCAATTCGTCGAGGGCCACCATCGCCACCTGATGGTTGGGCATCACGTTGCCGGCGATCGTCGATGTGCCTTCCCACGACACGGGTCGCTCCCACACTTCGACCAGATCGGCAAGCCGCCGCGGTAGCGATGTGCGCCACTGCGGATCGAGGTCCTCGGTGAACGACGGTCCCGACGACACGAAGCCCGCCGCGGCAGCTTCCGCCGGGGCCGCGGCGTACCGGAACGCCAGTGACAGCCCCATCACATGGTTCACCAGCGCACGAACGGTGAGTTCGGTGCACGGTGTGGGGTTGTCCAAGGCGCTGTCGGAGATGCCGGGCAGCAGGGCTGCGACGGCCGAGGCCGCGGGTCGCAAACTGAACGGTATCTCCACATCACCCATCCTGCCCGAAGGCCGGTGAGGTGCGGGCGATGATGCCGTCAACTAGTTCTTGAACAGCGGGCGAAGAGTGTTACCGATCAGCTCCACCACACCCGGCAGATGCCCGGTGGCGGGCGCGTTCAGGGTGACGGAGTCGATGCCCTGGTCCAGGACCCGGGTCTGCACCTGCTCGGCGATCTCCTCGGGGTTGCCCACCAGGGTGCGCCCGAGCACCTGAGCCCGGGCCTCGTCCGGCAGGGTGTCCAGATCGATGCCGTTCTGGCTCAGCTGCGAGGCAGCCAGTTTCCATGCCGTCGCCGAATCGTCATCGATGAAGACGGAGAAGAAGGCCGACGTTTCCAGCGTCGACGGATCGCGCCCGGCCTCTTCGCAGCGCTGCCGCAGCACCGTCAGCTTGTGTGGAATCTCATCCAGCGAGCTGAGCAGGTTCAGGTGGTCGGCGTACTTGACCGCTAAACCGAAGGTCTTCTTCTCGCCGCTGCCGCCGATCATGATCGGAATGTTCGGCCGGAGCCGCGGCTCGTTAAGCGCCGATTCGGTGCGGTAGTACTTGCCCTCGAAGGTGGGACGCTCCCCGCGGAGCATCGGCGGAATGATCTCCAAGGCCTCGGTCAACCGCTCGAAGCGGTCGGTGAAGGTGCCGAACTCGAATCCGAGCTGCTGATGCTCCAGTTCGAACCATCCGGCACCGATGCCCAGGATCGCGCGCCCGCCGCTGACGACGTCCAGCGTGGTGACCGCCTTGGCGAGCAGGGCCGGGTTGCGGTACGTGTTGCCGGTGACCAGCGTGGAGAGCTGGATGGTGCTGGTGGCACTCGCGAGAGCGCCCAGCGCCGTGTACGCCTCGAGCATGGGCTGGTCTGGGGTGCCGATCATGGGCAGCTGATAGAAGTGATCCATCACGAAGACCGTGTCGAAGCCCGACGCCTCTGCCTCGCGCACCTGTTTGACAACGGTGGGGAAGAGTTCGGCGACACCGGTGCCGTAGGAGAAGTTGGGAATCTGATATCCGAGCCGAATGGTCACTCGGCCAGCCTACGCCCGATCCGCCGGTGTGGCATTACGGTCTTGCCCTGCAAGGCAATTCGGCATATCAAGCTGGAGTGCACTCCAGCTTGAGTCAGCTAACTCCGGCGGGAACCCCGCGGCTGACGTGCAGAGTCTGGCCGGTGATGTGCCGGGCCTGCGGGCTGGCCAGGAACAACGCCAGCCGGGCGATCTCGCCGGCAACGAGTTCGTGTGCGTCCTCGGTGCTGTCGAGGCCGTCGTAGTTGGCCTCCGCCGACTGTCCGGGGGCGATGGTGTTGATAGTGATGCCGCGGGTCCCCATCCGCTCGGCCTGCTCCGCGGTCCACGCGGAAAGTGCGGCCTTGGCGGCGGTGGTCGCACCCGACCGGTCGCGGGTGCCGAGGGTGCACAGATTGATGATGGCCGCGCCCGAACGGAGGTGATCGCCTATGGCCTGCACGGTCAGCACCGCGGTGAGCACGCTCGACTCGTACCGTGACAGCCAGGCTTCGCCGGTGTCGGTGAGGGTGCCCAGGTGCGGGCCGGGCTCGCTCCAGACGGGATTAGGGATGTTGACGATGGCATCGAGGTGCTGAGGGAAGAGCTCGACGTTATCTTCCAAGCTGTCGGGGTCGGCGTTGTCGCACACGATGGCGTCGACCTCAAGCTCCTTGGCGGCGATTTCGAGTTCGTCGGCGTTGGGGCCGGTGATGACGACCCGATGGCCGGCGTTGCGGAACTCTGCCGCCACCGCCCGGCCGACCTCGTTAACCGCTCCGGTTACCAGTACGTCCATGGCGGTACCTTCCTCACCTTCTTGCAAGCCTTACCAATCTGAACCTGAAGCCAGGCCTGATCAGCTTGATCGTGACACAACCCGGACCTCATACCCCGGATTTGGCGGCCGGGTCGCACGGGTTTGACGCCCAATATTACTGGACGGTAGCAATACCCTTGACCACCGCGTATCGCCTCGGCTGCGGCTAGGGTTGTGGCGGTGACCGGCAGCACAAGGAATGTCCTGACCAGTAGAGCGTGGAAAGTTCTCGCCGCAACACTTCTCGCGGGTTCGTTGATCGTGTCGGGCTGCGGCACACGAACCGGATCCGGGGGCGGCTCAGCGAGCCCTTCGACCGGCGCGGGCGACCCCGTCCGGTTACACGTGCTGGCCGCGGCCTCACTGCGCAAGGCGTTCACAGAAATTGGGAGGTCGTTCGAGTCGACGCACGCGGGCACCACCGTCGAGTTCACCTTCGCAGGCTCCTCCGATTTGGTCACCCAGCTGACGCAAGGCGCTCAGGCCGACGTGCTCGCCACCGCGGACTCGGCCAACATGGACAAGGCATGGAAGGCGCACGCCGTCGTCAACCCCGTTGATTTCGCCGCCAACACGCTGACGATCGTGGTGGCGCCGGGCAACCCGAAGGGCATCGGCGCCTTCGGGGATTTGACGCGTCCGGGCCTCGATGTTGTGGTGTGCGCGCCGCAGGTGCCCTGCGGCGCCGCAACGGCCGGTGTGTCCAAAGAGACTGGGGTGCATCTGAATCCGGCCAGTGAGGAATCCTCGGTGACCGATGTGCTGAACAAGGTGATTGCGGGCCAGGCGGACGCCGGTCTGGTGTACGTCACCGATGCGAAGGCGGCGGCCGACAAGGTGGCTACCGTCGAGATCCCCGAGGCACGCTCCATCGTGAACACTTATCCGATTGCGGCAACGGCGAATTCACGTCATCCAGAGCGCGCCGCCCAGTTTATCGAAACCGTGACCGGCGATATCGGTCACAAGGTGTTGGCGGCGGCGGGGTTCTCCGCGCCGTGACCCCGGCCCCCGGTCTGCCGCGCTGGGTCTATGTGCCCGCGGCCATCGGGGCAGCGCTCATCGTGCTGCCGCTGCTGGCGCTGGTGGTGAAGGCCGATTGGGGGCAGTTCCCGGCGCTGGTCACCAGCCCGGCATCGCAGGCGGCGCTGTTGCTCAGCGTCAGGACCTGTCTGGCTAGCACGGCGCTGTGTCTGTTGTTCGGAGTGCCGCTGGCGGTGGTGTTGGCTCGTGGGCCCGGGCGGATGACTCGGCTGCTGCGCCCGATGATCCTGTTGCCACTGGTGTTGCCGCCGGTGGTCGGCGGCATCGCGCTGCTCTATGCCTTCGGAAAGCTGGGGTTGCTGGGCCACTACCTGGACGCCGCGGGGATTCGCATCGCGTACTCCACGTCTGCCGTGGTTCTGGCGCAGACCTTTGTCTCGCTGCCGTTCCTGGTCATCAGTTTGCAGGGTGCGCTGACCACGACCGGACAGCGCTATGACGAGGTGGCCGCGAGTCTGGGTGCCCCACCCACCACCGTGTTGCGCCGCGTCTCGTTGCCCCTGGTGATGCCGGCGCTCGCCTCGGGCACTGTGCTGGCTTTCGCGCGTTCGCTAGGGGAGTTCGGTGCCACATTGACCTTCGCGGGATCGCGGCAGGGTGTGACGCGCACCCTGCCCCTGGAGATCTATCTGCAACGGGAATCCGATCCGCAGGCCGCGGTGGCGCTGTCGCTGCTATTGGTGGCGGTGGCGGCGGTTGTCCTTGCCGTTGTCGGTGCACGGACCCGACGCCCGGCGGGTGGCGGTTATGAGTGAGCTGCGATTCGACGCGGGTCACCTCGCCCGTGGGGTACGGGCGAGGTTCACCGTCGCCGCGGGTGAGACATTGGCGATCGTCGGCGCCAATGGGGCGGGCAAGTCCACCGTGCTGGCGCTCGTTGGCGGGCTGTTGCGACCGGACACCGGGGAGATTCGTCTCGGCGATCATCTGCTGACGAACTGCGCCACCGGCGTATTCGTGCCCACCCACCGGCGGCGCACGGCGCTACTGCTCCAGCAGGCATCGCTGTTTCCCCATCTGACGGTGGCGCGCAATGTCGAGTTCGGTATCCGTGGAGGCGACGTCGCCGGGGTACGGGACCGATGGCTGGAGGCGGTCGGTGCCCGCGATCTCGCCGAGCGCCGCCCGGGTGAGCTGTCCGGGGGACAGGCGCAGCGGGTGGCCATCGCACGTGCCCTGGCGACCGAACCCGATCTGGTGCTGCTCGACGAGCCATTGGCTGGGCTGGATGCCGAGAGCGCGCCCGCCATCCGGGCGCTGTTGAGCCAGGTGCTGGGGCGAGATGGACAAAGCGCCCTGATCGTGACGCACGACGTCATGGATGCGGTGGCCGTCGCCGATCGTGTGCTGGTGCTGGACTCGGGCCGGGTGGCCGAACTCGGGGATACGGCCACGGTGTTGGCGCGCCCCACCAGCGAGTTCGGTGCGCGTTTCGCGGGAGTGAATCTGGTCGACGGCATCGCCGGTGCCGACGGGGCACTGCACAGCGGTGATCTCGCCATCCATGGTGTGTGGGCCGGGCCCGGAGAACGGGTACCGCGGGGGCAGCACGCCGTCGCGGTGTTCACCCCGCGCGATGTCGCGGTGTATCTGTCCCCACCGGGAGGCAGTCCACGCAACGTTATCGCCGTATCGATCACCACTCTGACCGCACATGGCGGCAGCGTGGTTGTAACGGCAAGTAGGGGGGCCACGATATTCACGGCGCATATCACCGCAGCCGCCGCGGCGGAACTCAGGCTCGCGCCCGATACGCCGGCGTACTTTGCCGTGAAGGCACACGAGGTCGTCATTCAGGCGGCGCAATAGCTGGGGACGGGGACTTTGAGAGGAAACCTATGTTTGCTTCTGGTCAGCCAAACCCCTCCTCACCGCGCCGAATAATCGCGCATGGGCGCAAACCGTGGCTTTCGGCGAATCGGGCGCGCCGATTGCCGGATACGCTTGCACGCGCACGACAAACCGGTACGTTCATTGGCATGCAGCAACCACGGGCAACATCGGCGGCGAAGCGGACGCACCGGGCGCGGGTGATAGCGGCGACCATCGCGGTCACCTCGCTGTCCGGGGCGGGGGCGTACACCCTCGCTGCCACGCCGGTCGACCAGGCGCCGGCCACGGTGCGCACGGCGAATATCCATCTGGTGACCACCGATGCGCCTCCGCCGCCCGCGCCGCCGGCAACGCCCGCTCCGGGGCAGCCGGCGCCGAACCCGGAGACCCCCACCACGGTGACGACGCCTCCGCCCGCACCGGCACCTGGCCAACCGGCGCCGCCCACCCCACCGCCTGCCCCGGGCGCCCCGGCAGATGGCGGACGGGTCAACAATGACCAAGGCGGATTCAGTTTCGTTGTGCCCCAAGGTTGGGTGCAGTCGGACGCCCGCAGGTTGACGTACGGGTCGGCACTGCTGACCAATCCCGCCGCACCCAACGGCAGCATCCTGCTGGGACGGTTGGACCTCAAGCTATTCGCCGGCGCCGAGCCCGACAACCAGAAGGCTGCGCGCAGGCTTGCCTCGGACATGGGCGAGTTCTTCATGCCCTATCCGGGCAACCGCGTGAACCAGGAAGACCAGAGCTTTGACGTCGCCGGTATGTCCGCGGCTTCGTCGTATTACGAGGTCAAATTCGATGACGCCGCCAAGGAGCCCGGCCAAATCTGGGCTGCCGCGGTGGGTAAGGGCAAGGACCGCTGGTTCATCGTCTGGCTCGGCACCGCGGCGTCGCCCGTCGACAAGGGCGTGGCGAAGGCGTTGACCGAGTCGATCCGTCCGTGGACCCCGCCCACTCCGCCGACACCCTCGGCCGCCCCGCCGGCCGACCCCAATCAGCCCGCCCCGCCGCCCGCGGACCCGAATCAGCCGCCACCGCCGCCGGCTGATCCGAACCAGCCGCCGGCTCCTCCGGCGCCCACGGCACCGGCGGCTCCCGCAGCCGAGCCCGCAGCGCCAGGACAGCCCGCACCGCCGACGCCACCCGCGGCACCGCCCGCACCCGGCGTGCCGGTCTAGCGCGTACGCACTTCACCGTCGGTTAGCTGTGAAACCGACGGTGAAGTGCGCAATGGCGCGGGTGGTCGACGGGTCAAGCCAGCGAACTGGCGGTAATTCAGGCCCCGCTGTGTCGCCGAAACTAGCTTTTGGTCTTGCCCGCGATGAACTTGTAGGCGACCAGCAGAATCACCGCGCCCACCAGCGCGCCGAGGAAGGCGTGATTGATCGGCGGGGTGACGGTGAATTTGTGCGGGGCGAACACCAGACTGCCCAGGGTCCCGCCGACGTAACCGCCGATGATGCCGAGCAATGCGGTGGCGATCCAGCCGAAGTTTTCTTTGCCGGGCACGATCAGCCGGGCGATCCAGCCGACGATCAAGCCGAGAATGATCATCCAGATGATGTTCAACACCATGTCTAGCTCCTTCGAGTATGTGTACTTCAGGAAACGAGCGTCGACCCGTTGCTGATGCTAGTGGAATACCGGTGCCGGGGCGCCATTACGACGCGCAGTCGGCCATTGCCATCTCACACCGCTGCGTGGGGTGCGGTGAGGACGCCGTGACAGTCGGATAACGCTGACGGAAGAATTCGGGAATCTACTTCGCGCACCATGGCGGTGTGACTGAAGTTGTCGCGCCGCCAGGCACGCAGCGCGCCGCATGTTCGTACTGTGGCGTCGGCTGCGGTGTCGTCGTGCGCACCGACGCGCATGCGGCGGGCCCGGTCACTGTCGCCACCGTTGAGGGCGACGTGCTGCATCCCAGCAACCAGGGGCGCTTGTGCACCAAGGGCGCCACGCACGCGCAACTGATGGCGGCCGACGGGCGGATGACGACGGCGCACCTTCGTTCGATTCGCGGGCAGCAGCCGATTCCGGCGCCGTTGGCGGCAGCTACCGCGGAAGCGGGCCGGCGACTACGCGAGATCCTTGACAATCATGGCCCCGATGCGATCGCGCTGTATGTGTCCGGTCAAATGACCCTGGAGGCACAGTATCTCGCCAACAAGCTCGCGAAGGGCTACATCCGCACGACCCATATCGAGTCGAACTCGCGGCTGTGCATGGCCAGTGCGGGCACCGGATACGCGCAGTCGCTCGGTGCCGACGGTCCGCCGGGGTCGTACTCGGACATCGAGCACAGCGACCTGTTCTTCGTCATCGGTGCGAACATGGCCGACTGCCACCCGATTCTTTTCCTGCGCATGGCGGACCGGCTCAGCAGCGGCGCACGATTGATCGTGGTGGATCCGCGGCGCACGGCCACCGCCGACCGTGCCGATCTGTTTTTGCAGATCACTCCGGGTACCGATCTAGCCCTGCTCAACGGGCTTTTGCATCTGTTGGTTGAGAACGGCGCTGTCGACGCCGAATTCATCGCCCAGCACACCGAGGGCTGGGACGGTATGCCCGAGTTCCTCGCCGGCTATGCGCCCGCCGTCGTCGCGGCGATCACCGGGCTGGCCGAGGAGGACATCCGCACCGCAGCCCGGTGGATCGGGGAAGCCCGCGAATGGATGACGCTGTGGACGATGGGTCTGAACCAGAGCACCCACGGCACCTGGAACACCAATGCGATTTGCAACCTACATCTGGCGACCGGCGCTATCTGTCGCCCCGGCAGTGGGCCGTTCTCGTTGACCGGACAGCCAAATGCGATGGGCGGCAGGGAAATGGGGTACATGGGTCCGGGTCTTCCTGGCCAGCGGTCCGTTAAATCGCCGGCAGACCGCGACTTTGTCGAGAAACGATGGCAACTGCCCCCCGGCTCCATCCGTGCGGAGTTTGGTACCGGCACTGTCGACATGTTTGCCCAGATGGCCGCCGGGAACATCAAAGCGTGCTGGATTATCTGTACGAATCCTGTTGCCTCGGTGGCGAATAGGAAGAATGTGGTCGACGGGCTGCGGCGGGCGGAACTGGTGATCGCACAGGACGCGTTCCTGGCTACGGCCACCAACGAGTACGCCGACATACTTTTGCCTGCCGCGCTGTGGGCCGAATCCGACGGCGTATCCATCAACTCAGAGCGCACCGCCACCCTGACCAACAGGGCCGTAGAGGCCCCGGGAGATGCCCGGCCCGATTGGCAGCTGATCTGCGACATCGCCACCGCGATGGGCTTCGGCGACGCGTTCGGCTATTCATCGAGCGAAGAGATCTTCGAGGAGATTCGCGCGTTCTGGAATCCGCGTACCGGCTACGACATGCGCGGCATGAGCTACGCGAGGCTGCGGCAGGGGCCGGTGCAGTGGCCCTGCCCGCCCGAGAGCGAGGTGGACCGTAACCCCATCCGCTACCTGAACGACGGCATCAGTCAGCACCCGCATGTCGATGAGAACGGGGTCGTACCACGGCTGGCCTTCCCGACCCCGTCGCGCCGTGCGGTATTCCACGCCCGCGCACATCGCGACCCCGCGGAACTGCCCGGCGAAGGCTATCCCGTGGTTCTCAACACCGGACGCCTGCAACACCATTGGCATACGTTGACCAAGACCGGCCGCATCAAGACCCTCGATCGACTGCACCCGTCGCCCTTTGTGGAGATCCACCCACACGACGCCACGACGTTGGGAATCTCCGATGGCGACATAGTCGAGATAGCGTCACGCCGCGGCACCGCTGAGTTGCCCGCGCTCGTCAGTGACAGGGTCAAACGTGGCAGCTGTTTTGCGCCCTTCCATTGGAATGACGCGCACGGTCCGGGCCTGACGATCAACGCCGTGACCAACGACGCCGTCGATCCGGATTCACTGCAACCCGAGTTCAAGGTGAGCGCCGTCGCCTTGCGGCCCACCGGGCGGACCAAGGCCGATTCGATGCCCGAGAAGCAGAAAGAAGCGTTGGGGGACGTCGCGATCCTGTGGACGTCGCAGACCGGAAACGCCGAGACCGCGGCCGTGTCGGTGCACCGGCTCCTGCACACGGCGGGAATCTCGGCCACCATCACCGCGATGGACGAGTGCGATCCGGCCGACCTGGTTGGTGTCAACACCGCGGTGGTGATCGCCAGCAGTTTCGGCGAGGGCGGGCCACCCGACAACGGCGCACGCTTCTGGGCTGCCTTGTCGGGCGACACAAAACCCTTGAACCACATGCGTTATGCCGTCTTGGGATTCGGCGACCGCGCATACGCCGACTTCTGCGGGCACGCCAAGGCGCTCGACGCCAGGCTGCACGAGCTGGGTGCCAGTCCACTGCTGGGCCGAGTGGACGGCGAGGCCACCGATCGCACGCTCGTCGCATCGTGGACCGCGGACCTGCTGGACGCGATAGGCGATGGTGCAACCGCGATCGTCGAGACCGTTCGAAAATTGCGTAGTGAGGGTCTGCGGGTGGCCGCGCCGGAACGCTTCACGCGCGACGCGCCCATCTTGGCGGCGTTGTCGCACAACGAGCTTCTGTCCGCGCCGAACTCCGGCAAGGAAGTGCGGCGCATAGAATTCGATCTGACCGGTCACGATGTCTCATATTCGGCGGGCGATGCGCTCGGAATCTATCCGACCAACCGCGAGGAAGACGTCCAACGCTGGCTCACCACAACCGGATTCGATGCTCAGCTGCCCGTGACGATCGATGGGGGAGAGCTTCCGTTGGCCACTGCCCTGGCCAATCACTATGACATCTGCCGGGTCACCGAGGATCTGCTGCGTTTCATCGCCGAGCGACGCCGCGACAAGCACTCCGCCAAGTTGCTACAGGGGCGCGATACCCAAGCGCGCGAGGTCTGGCTGCGCGGGCGTAACGCGCTGGATGTGATCCGTGAATTCCCGATCCGCGCTGCTATTGAGGAGTGGCAGCAGGTACTGATCAGACTCACCCCGCGCCAGTACTCGATATCGTCGAGCCCGCTGGTCAGTCCGCAGGCCATCTCGCTGACGGTGTCCATAGTCCGATATCAGGGGCCGGACGGCTCGCCGCGCGGTGGTGTGGGATCGACCTTCCTGGCCGATCGTGCCCAGCACCTGCCTGTCCCGATCTTTCTGCAGCGCTCGCCGCATTTCCGGCCGCCCAGGACGTCCGACACGCCGATGATCATGATCGGCCCGGGAACTGGTATTGCCCCGTTCCGCGGGTTCCTGCAGGAACGCCGGGCACTCGGCCACACGGGCGCCAATTGGCTGTTCTTCGGCGATCAGCACCGCACCGAGCATTTCTACTACCGCGACGAACTCGACGGCTTTCTGCGCGACGGCTCACTGCGCCGACTCGACCTCGCATTCTCGCGCGACCAGGCCAAACGCATCTACGTCCAGCACCGCATGATGGAACAGGGCGCACAGCTGTGGCGGTGGCTCAATGAGGGCGCACATCTTTACGTGTGTGGTGACGCCAGTCGTATGGCCAAAGACGTCGACGGCGCGCTGCTCACGATCGCACAGAAGCACGGAAAGCTTTCGGGGGAGCAAGCTCTCGAGTTCCGTAAGGAACTTGTGGCCGAAAAACGGTACGTCCGCGACGTGTACTGACGCACCTCGGCTATATTCGTCAGGCGCGATGGATCTCGCCAGGGCTTGTCCCGAACCGCCACTGACGGCTGATAGTTCCTGTGTTGATGTGTCGTGACACGATGGGACCGAATGTGACAGCTGGATACCGCCAAGAACCTCCGCGCCCTCGGCCATATTTACGTCCTTCCGCACTGTTGTGGGTGTTCCTCGGCGGTGCGTGTGGGACGGCGCTGCGCTACGGGTTCGAGCAGACGTGGCCGGCCTCTGGTACGTCATGGCCGTGGGGGACCTTCGCGGCCAATGTGTCGGGGGCGTTCGTTCTCGGCGCCACCCTGGAGACTCTGACGCTGCTGGGGCCGGACGGCGGCTGGCGCTGGCACGCGCGGTTGTTTCTGGGAACGGGTTTCTGCGGTGCCTTCACCACCTACAGCGCCCTCGCGCTGGAGATCGACACCCTCACCCGCAACGGGTTCGTGGCCATCGGTGTGCTCTACGCGTTGGTGAGCGTGGCCGCCGGGCTGGTGGCCGCGCTGGGCGGCATTGCCGCCGCAGCCAGGGCTTTGGCGCGTTACGCCGGGGGTTCTGGGTGACGATCATGATCGTGATCCTGGCCGGTGCGCTGGGCGCGGTATTGCGGTTTGTGGTGGACTCGGCCATCAAATATCGGCGGACCCATCGCTTCCCATGGACAACGCTACTCATCAATCTCACCGGATCGGCGCTCATCGGTCTGTTGGCCGGTCTGGTGATCTTCCACCATGCGGCGCCCGATCTGCTGACCGTGCTGGGCACCGGATTTTGTGGTGGCTACACCACATTCAGCACCGCCAGCGTCGAAACGGTACGACTCATCGAACGACGGCGATGGACGCCCGCCTTCTACAACACGTTCGGCACGCTGCTGGGCACGGTCGGGGCGTGCGCGGCGGGTCTGGCGCTCGGGTGGGTGCTGGCATGAGGATGGCACCATGAGTGATTCGCCCACTGTGCATTTGGTGGTCGGATGGGACCACTACTCGCCAAGTACTGCCGCGTTGCATTTCGCAATAGATATGGCCCGCCGGCTGAATGCGCACGTACACGTTGTGCACATTCAGGATATGGACGATGAACCGTTGGACCCCGACTGTGATAGCTGGGAATCTCAGTCACGCACAGCCATTGCCGCCGCCGAAACCTCGGCGCGTGATGAGTTCTCCACCGGAGATGTCTCGTGGGAGTACCACCGCGCGCACGGGCCCGCTGCCGTTCAGCTGCTCGGGGTGGCGCAACAGTGCGATGCGTTGATGATCGTCCTGGGGAGCCCTCGGGGTGGTCCTGCGTCAGCACTCGACACGCTTCTCGGGCAATCGGTGTCCCATCGCCTCATCGGCGCCCGACGAGTGCCGCTGGTGCTGGTGCCGGCGCTCTGACCACGCGCCCGGACCTGCTCTGGGCGTACCCTCACGTGGTCAGCGGCGGTTCGCCGCGGGAATGGGCCTCTGCGAGCAGCGGTCGCACCACCTCGGCGAAAGTGTCCTCGCTCGGGTTGACCACGCACACCCATTTGGCGCCGCCGTATTCGGGATGCGGCAAGATCCGGTCGGACTCGGTGTAGTCGACGGCGCTCGTACGGGCGTTGCCGGGTACCAGCCGATCGAAAGTGTCACTGCTGACGCCGATATTGAGGCGGTATACCGACGGACGTCCCAAATCAGAGTAGGTATCGAAGACATCGTTGGACATCAGCGTGATCGCCGGTATCTTACGGTCGGCGCCCCGGAAGAAGAACCAATTGCCCTGCACCACCTCGTACTGAAGGTCGGGGAAGGTGGTGACGATGTATTCGATGACAGCGCCCTCGTCGATGCCCACGATCATGACACCGAACCTACCGGCCTAGGCTGCTGACATGTTGCGTGCGGGAATCGTCGTCACGGGTACCGAGGTCCTCACCGGGCGGGTTGCGGACGCGAACGGACCATGGCTTGCCGAGCACCTGCGAAAGGTGGGGGTCGATGTCGCGCACCTCTGCGTGTGTGGGGACCGCAGAGAAGATCTGCTGGCGCAGCTGAAGTTTCTCACCGATCAAGGTGTCGATTTGATCGTCACATCAGGCGGCTTGGGACCCACCGCTGACGATATGACGCTGCCGACTGTTGCTGAATTTGCCGGAACCACACTTATTTTCGATGATGTGCTGGAGACGGCCATCATGGACCGGCTCCGGCCGATGGCCAATCGCTGGGAGAATGTCGATTGGGAGGCGCTGCGAGTCGGCATTGCCAAACAGGCGCTGGTGCCGGCCCGCGGACAGATATTGGACCCGGTGGGCACTGCTCCGGGTGCGATCATGAGCGCGGGAGACGTGCTTATCGTGGTGCTACCCGGACCACCACACGAACTGCAACGGATGTGGCAAACGGCGGTCAACGCCGCGCCGTTCCGCGCACTTGTGGGCGACGATGCCGCGGCCATCGAAGAGACGGTGCTGCGGTTGTACGGAATCACCGAGCCGGATATCGCCGAGACACTGCGCCTCGCCGAGAATGCACTGGGAGGCCTTGCCGCGCTGGAAATCACCACGTGTCTGCGGCGTAGTGAGGTCGAGGTGGTCACCCGGTTCGACTCGTCCGCGCGGTCTGTCTGGCAGGGCCTCTACGAGTTCATTCGCGCCAGGCACGGCGTGGCGCTGTTCTCCTCCGATGGTTCGACCGTCGATGAGGTGGTGGCCGCGCTGCTGCACGGACGGCGGCTTGCTGTGGCGGAGTCATGCACCGCAGGGCTTTTGGGGGCGCGGATAGCGGATGTGCCGGGCTCTTCGGCGTACTTCCTCGGCGGTGTCATCAGCTATGCCAATGATGTCAAGGTCGGTCAGCTGTGTGTGGACCCGGATCTGCTCGCCAGCCATGGTGCGGTATCACCGGAGGTCGCGGAGGCCATGGCCGACGGGGCACTGAAGGCATTGGGTGCCGATATCGCGGTGTCGACCACTGGCGTAGCCGGTCCAGGAGGCGGGTCGCCGGATAAACCGGTGGGCACCGTGTGTTTCTGCGCCAAGACCGCGGCGGGCGAGAAGGCGGAACTACGGGTGGTTATCCCGGGAAACCGCAACCAAATTCGCGAGCGCGCCACTACTGTCGCCCTGCACCTGCTGCGCAGGCTGCTGTCGTAGCACTATTCCCCAAAGGGGGCGGCCTTGACGAGCATGGGGAAGGCCGCGTATCGGGTGAGCCACGCGGCGCGCCCGTTCGGCACTGCGGCGCTCTCGGCAGCCCACGCCCTGCGCATGTGCCGTTTGAAATCCAGCCGCGGATGTCGGTGCAGTAGCTCCTGCACCCACTCGGCATCCAGGTCCGACAGCCGCAGGCCGAATACGTCAGTTCCTGCCCCCGCTGAGACGAATCCACCCGGATCTGCGAGGTTGTCGCTGGCGCCCAGGGTTATATGCGCGGCGATCGCCGCGCCTACCGCCTCGGCACGGTCCGCGGGCGCCCCCTGAGTCATGACGAACCGGGCGGCGCGTTCGCCACCGACCACGGCGAAACATCGTCCAGGTGTCGGATGTTCCAGCTGCAGATCGTGCAGCAGGCTTGCGACGTACACGAGTTCGTCGTCGACCTGTATGTCATCCAGCTCGGCCAGTGCTTTGCCGAAGAAATAGGTGCGATACGAGTGCTCGAGCACGTGTGGGGTGACACAGTCGCGGGCTTCCTGCTCGGCCGCGCGCGCGAGTGTGGAATCGGGTACCACGATCGATCCGAACTCCACTCGGCCCAGCCCCCGCCGCCCGACCCGGGTCTTGACGGCGTCACTGACCATCCCCGGTAGCGCGCGGATCAGGCGCCCCAACAGCGCCCGCCGCTGAGCGGTCGAGACCGCCCCGCCGGTGCGGGTCGCCCAATGCCAATCCAATTCGACGGTTGCCATGACTTCAGTGAAGATGGGCGCTTCGAATCCGACCAGTGGCGTGAATGCCATAGATACTCCGATTCATGCCATAGTGAGGTATGGGCACCAAGACGGTGGCAGCGCTGGCGCTCGACGGCGTGATCACCTACGACTTGGCGTGCGCCGTGCAGATGTTCCGCAGGGGGCCGGGACGTACCGGCCAGCCCGACGGTTTCGATCTGGTGACTTGTGGCCATCGGCCTGGAAGTGTCTGGACGCCAGATGGTTTCCATCTCGATGTGGAACATGGCGTCGACACGCTCGAGGCTGCGGATATCGTCGTCGTGCCCGCACGTGCCCCACATGACCACCCGCCTCCGGATGACGTGTTGAACGCGTTGCGGGGCGCGCATCAGCGTGGAGCCGTGGTGCTCAGCATCTGTCTGGGTGCGTTTGTCCTGGCTGCCGCAGGCCTGTTGGACGGACGTCCCGCCACGACGCATTGGGAGTACTGCGACGATATGCGCAGGTTGTATCCGCGGGTCGAGCTGCGGCCCGACGCGTTGTACGTCGATGACGGCGACATCCTGACCTCGGCGGGATTGTCGGCGGGTATGGACCTGTGCCTGCATGTGGTGCGGCGTGAACTCGGTGCGGCGGCGGCATCCGATTTGGCTCGCTGGAACGTCATGGCGCCACATCGCGATGGCGGCCAGGCTCAGTTCATCCCGCCCGTCAGGACCGCCCTCGGTGCCGGCGGTCTGGGGCCGACATTGAGCTGGGCGGCCGAGCGTCTCGCCGAGATCGATGATGTGTCGGCACTGGCGAGGCATGCGCATCTGAGTCTTCGCACCTTCAACCGCCGATTCGCGGAAGAAGTGGGCACCACGCCCAAGCGGTGGCTCGACGTGCAGCGGGCGACGCGAGCTCGTGAACTGCTTGAGAATACCGATATGACCGTGGAATCCATTGCCGCGCAATGTGGATTTGGCAGTGTCGCCGCCATGAGGACGCATCTGCGCCGGGTCACGGCGACCACACCGAGCGCCTACCGCCGGGCGTTTCGGCGGTAGGCGCTCGCGATCAGCGCGCGACGTGCGGCATCAAGGCGTTGGGCGGAATGGCGCCGAACCGGCCGGCCTGGTAGTCCTCGACCGCCTGGATCAGCTCGGCCTTGGTGTTCATCACGAACGGGCCGTAGGCCACCACTCGCTCGCGGATCGGCTGTCCGCCGAGCAGTAGCACCTCCATGGCGGGGCGATTTCCATCCTGGTCCTCGTCGGCCTGCACCGTGATTCGGTCACCGGGGCCCAGCACCGCGAGTTGGCCCTGCTCGATGGGATGCCCCAGCGCGCCGACGGTGCCACGTCCGGAGAGCACGTAGACGAGTGCGTTGAACTCCCGATTCCACGGCACATTCAATTGCGCTCCCGGCTGAATCGTCGCATGCGCCAGGGTAATTGGAGTGTGCGTGCTACCCGGGCCATGATGTGGGCCGATATCTCCGGCGATGATCCGCACCAGTGCTCCGCCATCGGGCGAGCTGACCAGAGTGGTCTGTGCTCCCTCGATCGCCTGGTATGCCGGTGTCAGGAACTTATCGCGGGCCGGAAGGTTGACCCACAGCTGGATGCCGTGGAAGGTTCCCCCACTTTCCACCAATTCGGCTGGGGGAGTCTCGATATGAAGGATCCCGGACCCGGCCGTCATCCATTGGGTGGCGCCGTCATGGATGAGCCCGCCGCCGCCGTGTGAGTCCTGATGGGCGAACCTTCCGTCGATCATGTAGGTGACGGTTTCGAAGCCGCGATGGGGGTGCCAACTCGTCCCGCGCGGTTCGCCGGGTTCGTATTCGACCTCACCCATCTGATCCATGTGGATGAACGGGTCCAACTCGGAGGACGGCACGCCGGCGAAGGCGCGGACGACGGGGAAGCCTTCCCCTTCGTATCCGCGGGGTCCCGTGGTGATGGACCGTACCGGACGTTCGGTGTCGGCGGGTTCGGGGACTGGGATGCGCGGCAGGGTCAGGGCCTCCATCGCCGACACAGTGATAGCTGGCATGCAAACCTCCTTGAGGGCTGTGGTTCTATGCCTGCATTAACCGGACCGCAGTCCGCTTTATTCCGCTTCATTCCGCGTGGGTCGCTAGCGCCGCCAGCGCCGAGGTGGCCGCGGCAGCGACCGTCTCGCCCGCGGCGAACAGCGGTTCGGGATCGCGCAACGCACGGCTCAGCACGAATGCGCCCTCCAGGCCGGTGATGAATCCCAGTATGAGCCGGCGGCGGGTACCGGGCGGTAGTCCGGTGTCGGCGATTCGCTCGGTGCCCTGCTCGATCCAGTCTGTGAAGACCTCGGCGGTGGCATGCCGTAAATCTTCGTCGGTGCTTGCGACTTCCAGTGCGATCGTCGCAATCGGGCAGGCGTCGGTGTAGTCCGTGGCGATGAGATTATCGGCGGCCGCGGCGAATGCGGTGCGAATGGTCGCGGCCAGGTCGGGGCCATTCTGATCGAAGACCGCCAGCACCAGGTCCCGATACATCGCGCCGGCGGCACGGATTGCCTCGTCAGCCAGCTGTGCCTTACCCCCGGGAAAGAAGTGATAGATCGACCCGAAGGGCGCCCCCGCGCTCTGCGCGATCTGCTTGAGCCCGGTGCCGGTCATGCCCTGCCTGCGGAAGAGCTCGCAGGTGGCGGCGACTATTCGGTCGCGAGTGTTTGCCGGCATCGCATGTCCCTCCGGATGTTTGAACAGTCTTGTATCCGCCTACCACGCATTGTACGGTCTCTCTAGAACGTTCTATCAATTCCGTCAGGCATCGGGAAGGGCGTAGAGATGGACAAAGTACTCAAGTATCTGGCCATTCTGACCGGCGTGACGTGTCTGGCCATCGGGCTGTACCACGTCGTCGGGGGTCCTCAGACGGTCTTCGGCGGGGGCGAGGTCAACGCGAGCACCGACAGCCAGGAGCGGTTCTTCGCTGGCCTCTTCGCCGTCTACGGAGCTGCGTGGATTTGGGTGGCGCGTCTGGTTCCGATCCCCGGTATCGCGATCCGACTGCTGGCGGCGGGGCTTTTCGCCGGCGGGCTCGGACGAGGCGTCTCGCTGATCGACAAGGGCCAGCCGCATCCGTTCTGGATTGCCATGCTGGTGGTCGAAATCGTCATTCCGGCACTGTTTTTCGCCATCGCGGGCGCTGGTGCGAAGGCGCGTTGACACCGCAAAAACAATATGCGAGTTCAGATTTCGCAACCGCTAGAGTGCGTAGTACGGGCAGCATCGGTGCTCCCCGATAGGGCACTCTAGGAGGAATCTATGCGGTTCACCTTCGCCGAGGCGATGACCGACCCCTCGTACTACATCCCGTTGGCCCAGGCTGCCGAGGCCGCTGGATATGACGGCATGACCATCGCCGACAGCCTGGCGTATCCCTATGAGTCGGACGCGAAATATCCGTATACGCCCGACGGGAACCGTGAATTCCTCGAGGGCAAACCGTTTATCGAAGCGCTGACCCTTACCGCGGCCCTTGGTGCCGTGACCTCGACACTGCGGTTCAACATCTTCGTTCTCAAGCTACCGATCCGCCCTCCTGCGCTGGTGGCCAAGCAGGCCTCTTCCATCGCGGCGTTGACGGGCAACCGCCTTGGCCTGGGCGTGGGCACCAGCCCCTGGCCCGAGGACTATGAGCTGATGAATGTGCCATTCGCCAAGCGCGGCAAGCGCATGGACGAGTGCATCGAGATCATCCAGGGACTTACCACCGGCGACTACTTCGAGTTCCACGGCGAGTTCTACGACATTCCCAAGACCAAGATGTGCCCCGCGCCCACAGCACCCATCCCGATCCTCGTCGGTGGCCATGCCGATGCGGCGCTGCGGCGCGCGGCCCGGTGCGACGGTTGGATGCACGGCGGCGGCACCGAGGACCTGGACGAGCTGTTGGCCACGTTGAACAAGTTCCGCGAAGAGGAAGGGACGGTCGAGAAGCCGTTCGAGGTGCACGTCATCTCCGTCGACGGGTTCACGGTGGACGGCGTAAAGCGCCTCGAAGATAAGGGTGTCACCGATGTCATCGTCGGCTTCCGCATTCCCTACATCGTCGGACCGGATACCGAGCCGCTGGACACCAAGATCCGCAACCTGGAGAGCTTCGCCGAACACGTCATTTCCAAGGTGAATCCCTGACCCTTCTCCTCTTTACATCTACTCGCGAGTGGCAGGGCCTACCCGCTCCGGTCATCTCCAGGTTTCTGTGGCAGGGTGTGGGCCGCATTGCTGCCCAGCCCCCGGGATAACACCCGCCCGGCCCACCCGGGATAACACCCGCCCAGCCCACCCGGGAGGAAACCATTGCCCGCGTTGACCTACACCCAGGCCATCGTCATCGGTGCCCTGCAGGGTGTCACCGAGCTGTTTCCCGTGTCCAGCCTCGGCCATTCGGTACTCGTACCGGCTTGGATCGGTGGTTCGTGGCAGCAGCTCGTGACGCAGGGCGATTCGGATTCCGGCACTCCGTATCTTGCCTTCGTCGTCGGGTTGCACGTGGCCACCGCGCTAGCGCTGCTGGTCTTCTACTGGCGCGACTGGGTGGGCATCATCGGGGGACTGATCACTTCGGTACGTATCCGAAAGGTCGAGACCTCCACGCAGCGGCTCGGCTGGCTGATCGTGGTCGCGACGATCCCGGTGGGATTGCTCGGGCTGCTACTTGAGCACTCACTGCGCACCTTGTTCGCGAAACCCGGCGCGGCTGCCGTGTTCCTCTTTCTCAACGGTCTCCTGTTGGCAGGAGCCGAGGTTTTACGCAGGCAGCAGGTAGTTCGGGCCGGCAACGGGCTTGGCGCCGAAGGCGCCAAGCAGATCACCGACTTGGGCTACCCGGACGCGGGCACCATCGGCCTGGCGCAGAGTCTGGCGCTGCTCGCCGGCATCAGCCGCTCGGGCGTGGCGATGGTCGGTGGATTGCTTCGTGGCCTGGACCACGAGGATTCCGCGAAGTTCGCATTCTTGCTGGCTACCCCGGTGATCCTGGCCGCGGGAGTGCTGAAGCTACCGACGCTGGCCGGCCCACAGGGCGAGGGCATTCTCGGTCAGGTCCTGGTGGGTTCGTTGGTGGCGGCCATGGCAGCTTATCTGGCAGTGCGCTTCCTTACCAAGTACTTTCACACCAGAACGCTCGTTCCCGTTCGCGGTGTACTGCTTGGTGGCCGGCGGGGTGTCGACGGTGCATTTTCTCTAGCCGGTGGCACCCGGGGTGCGGATCTGCGCGGCCAGCCAGGGCAACGCGTCCGAGAAGGTTCGGCTGGCGAATTGCCAGGTGTGGCCGCTGATCATCTGGTGAATTGAGCAGGAGATCTGTACCCGCTGTGCGGCGGCACAGAGGTCCTGGGCTGCGCCCTCCCGATCATCATCGGTCACATCGTCATGCCCGCCTATCCCGGTCGGGGTATCGGCGGTGGGCCGCTTGGGCCCGCTGGGCTTCTTGGCGTCGGCAGGCGGTATCGCGTCTTCGAACCATCCGGTGACACCGGTATACGGCCCGTGCTTGGCCATGACCGTGCGCGGATCAAACGCGTCCCATTGCGCGGCGTCGCCGCCATAGAGACGATCAATGGTCTGCTGTTTGGTTCCAGCGGTGGGGCCGTGGTCGCCCGCGATATCGACGAAGGTGGAGAACAGGTCAGGATGCATAACCGTCAGATCCACAGCGCAGGTGCCACCCATCGACCAGCCCACGACGGCCCAGTTGGCCGGGTCAGGTGAACTGTCGAACTCCGAGACCACGTAGGGCCGCACATCTTCGGTGAGGTGACTGGCGGCGTTTCCGCGTGGGCCGTTGACGCATTCGGTGTCGTTGTTGAAGCTGCCCGCGACGTCCACGAAGACGAATATCGGTGCCTGCCCGGCATGCGATGCGGCGTAGTCGTCGATCATCTTCGTGGCATTGCCGGTACGTACCCAGTCGGCCGGAGTATTGAATTCCCCGGCGATCATCATCACCACCGGCAGCCGGGGCGGGGTTTCGCCGGCAAACCAGGCAGGCGGCAGGTAGACGTATTCGCCGCGGTGTTTGAACCCGCTGGCATCGGCGGGGATGTCCACCGGGACCAGCTTGCCGGTTGCCGGAGTCGAATTACGCAGGCCCGCAAGGTCGCTCATATCTACCTCGTTGGGCAGTGGCCCCGCTGAGATCGCGCCCCAGGCCGCTTGCACGGTGGGGTAGTAGCCCACCCAGGTGTTGAGGGCGACCAGTGCTGCGAGCAATGTCAGCGGAATGGCCAGCAGTGATACGCCTCGGCGCCACCACCGCGCACTCCGGAAGCCGACGGCGGCGACCGCCACCGATGTGGCGAAGACACCGATCCACAACCACAGCCGGAAGGGTGCCGGATCCGAGGCCAACCCCTCGGAGTTCATGTACATCCACGCCGCTAGGGCGCCCAGGGCACCGAAGGCTACGCTCACGGGCACCCAGAGCAGCCGCCACCGGCGGCTGCGCCACCCGATGACCACCAGCAAGACCACCACCGCCAGCACCTGAACGGCAATCGGAAACCAGCCGCCGAGGGCTGAAACCCCGTGGCTGTACTGGTGGAAGTCGTTGGCGGGCAGTTGTGGGATAGGAGTCGGCGCCGGAGGAGGCGTCGGCGTAGTCGGTGGCACGCTGACATTGTGCTGACGTTTCCTGGGAGGAAGCTGGACATGACCCAGAGTTATCTGTCGGATGAGACGATCGCGACGATGTCCGCCGACGCGCGCCGAGACTTGATCCAGCGGCTGGAGCGCCCGCTCAGCGAGGTGGCGCCGCCCTATCTGGCCAGGTTTCGCGCCCTACGGCTGGGGTTGATGATCGGCGGCTCGATCGCGCTGATCCCGTGGATCACCTATCTTGCGTTCACGCTGCCCGAAAACTATGTGGCACAGCGCTGGACGGCGACATGGGTGGGCTTCGACATGCTGGTGGTGACCTTCATGATCGCCACCGCGGCGCTGGCTCTACTGAGGCGTCAACTGCTCGTGTTGACCGCGTTCACCACCGGAGTGCTGCTGATCTGCGACGCCTGGTTCGACGTGATGACCGCCGGCCCGGCGGAAGTGCGATGGGCGATCCTGACGGCAGTTGCGGCAGAGCTTCCGGTCGCGGTGGTGATGATTCGGGGCGCTTTGCTGATCACACGTTTGACGATGACGCGTCTTCTGGTGATCGATCCTGGTATGCGGCTCTGGCGGGTACCGCTGCTGCCGTGATGGTCTACCAGCAGTGCGCAAATCCGTCGCAGTACTGCGGGAAACGTTCGACGGGTACATCGAGCGGCTTCACGAATTGCAGGCTGAAGGGCTTCTTCGTCATCCCGGGCTGACCCCCGCACACCGCGCTGTGGATCGTGGTGTGCGTGCCCGCGAGGGTTTCGTCGTTGAAGACGTACTTCTCCTGGGTGGGGGCATAGCTACCGTCCGGGCAGGTCATTCCCTGGGGGCGGGCATGCAAAAACGTCCACTGGTCATCAACCAGCCTGGCCGGAGTGGAGAAGTTCTGAAGCCTGTCGCTGTGCTTGACGATGTCCGGTGTCGCGCTGGTGACGGTGAGGGTGCAGCCGTCGGCCTGGATGGTGGGGTCGGTGTAGTCCGATTGGACACGGGTACCGGAGGCCTGCACGCATACCGCCGATATCGTCCAGGTGACCTCGCCGGCCCCGTCCTCGATCATCCGATACGTGCCATCGGCCGGGGGTGCCACCGCAGCCGCCGGTCCGGCGAAGCCAACCCCCATCGCGGTCGCGAAGACGGGAGCCATCAGCAGGGAAGTTGTGCGCACGGCATCAAGTATCGCAATGTGGTCGCCGGCTCAGGGCGCAACCTCAGTCATTAGACGCGGCGTTCAATAGGGCCACAACGAGATCGGCGACGGCGGTCATACCGTCCTCGTTGGGGTGCAGCGGCGCCGGACGCCAGGGCCAGGGGATGGCGGGCCGCGTCGTCCAGGGCCGCGCCGACCACGCGTGATGATCCGCGCTGGCCGTGGACGCGTGAACGATTTCGCAGCCAGCGGCCTGCGCGGCCTCCGCGGTGGCCGCCGCCAGTGCCGCGGCGATGCGATGCCCCGTGGTGCTCTGCTGCAGGGTGTACGGAGGGGCGGGCTGGCCCTCGGGTGGCAACAACGAGAGGTAGTCGACGAAGATCACCCGGGCCCGCGGGGACCGGTCCCGCACCTGCTCACCCACCGCGCGCAGTGACTTCCCGATGACGGCGCACGCTTCCTTGCGCTTGTTCGGGTCCAGCAGCGCGTCCAGCGCACGACCGACGACGGGCAGGGCGTGCAGGATGCGCGGTAGCGAGGCGGCAACCAGAAACGGTACGTACCCGACGTCGTTGCCGCCGACGGTCACCGTGACCAGCTCCTCGGTGCCATCGAGCGCGTCGATCTGAGGGGGGTCGTTGTTGTGCGAGTCGGTCAGGATATGTGCCGTGGTCGCCCCGGAATAGGTGACGTCGACGAGCTGGTAGCCCTGACGCTCGGCGATCTGATGCGGGTAATTGCGCGCCGACCGCCCTGCCAGGCGTGGTGATCCCTGCGCGCGGGGCATGATCCCTGGCCCCGCCGCCATCGAACTTCCCAATGCCACATAGCGTCCCGCCATATGCCAACCTTATGGTCGAGCCAGCCCGGCAAGCCGGCGCAGCGATGGCCTCATTCCCCGTGGGCGCGGATCCTCCAGCCGTAAGACGGGCCAACCCTGCTCGGCAGCCATCACCGCCAGCCTGCCGCGCGGATTGACGGGGCGAGGTTCGCCGACAAGGGCCATCAGGTCTATGTCCTCCTCGCCATCGGCGTAGAAATAACTGCGCTGCAGGTCAACGCCGTTGGTTTCACAAAAACTTCGTACCACAGAGGCCTTGTTGCGTCCCCACACGATGGGCTTGCGGATGTCGCCGGTGAGCAGTCCGCGATTGTCGACATCGAAGTGGTTGCACAGCACATGGGTTATCCCGAGGTGACGTGCCACCGGCTCTGCGTGGATGGTCAGCGCCGAGGAGCTCAATACCACGGTGTGGCCCTGATTCTGATGTGCGCTGACCCGCTCGCGCATCTGCGGATAGATCATTGCGGCGTTGTGCTGGTGGAAGATTCGTTCACCCACCGCTTCGAGTTCCGCCAGCGAGTCGCCGCGCAGGTATCCGGCGGCCCGCACCACCAAACGCTCGAACTCCATGCGGCCCAGCTTGTACCGGAAAGTGGCCTCCAGTACGCCGAGTACCTCGCCTACGCTGGCCTGGCGCCGGCGCATCCGGTCACGAGCATGTGCCGTGGGTGTGAAGCCGGCCACGAGCGTGCCGTCCAGGTCGAAGAACGCTCCAACCTCTGATCCCACGGGGCTCAGTGCTATGTCGGCCACCGGATGAGGCGTCGAGTTGGCCGTCATTCCGTCAATCTACCGTTGCACGGCACACTCACCGGCTGCAGGCGACAAGATGAGGCCATGGACCCGCAATCGCGTCCCGCGTTGATGACCAGGCGCACGGTGCTGTCCGCCGGAGCGATGTTGGCACTCGGCTCGACTTCGCTCATCGGATGCTCGCCGGTTCTTCCCAACGAAATACCGGCTGGTGTCCGGTGGGAAGACCTGCGCCGCAGCCTATCCGGAGCCTTGGTGGTGCGTGGTGACGCCGCCATGGACGAGTCCGGCCGGGCCTTCAATCCTCTCTTCGATGTGAATCATCCCGGTGCGGTGGCCTTCTGCGCGTCCGATCAGGATGTGGCACGGTGTGTGGAGTTCGCAACGAGCGCCCGTCTTCCGATAGCGGCGCGTGGTGGTGGGCACAGCTACGCCGCGTACTGCATTCCTAACGATGGGCTGGTGGTCGATCTCGCGCGCATGGCGGCGGTGTCGGTTACCGGAACGCGGGCGGTGGTCGGAGCGGGAGCCCGGCTTATCGATGTCTATGCGGGTATTGCAGGGGCGGGCCGCATGCTGGCCGGCGGTTCCTGCCCGACCGTCGGTATCGCCGGACTGACCCTGGGTGGCGGGGTGGGGGTTCTCACCCGCAGGTTCGGCCTTACCTGTGACCAGCTGATCTCGGCCCGGGTGGTAACCGCCGACGGCAAGATCCGGGTGGTATCCGCGGACACCGAGTCCGACCTGTTCTGGGCGATACGCGGGGTAGGCGGCGGAAACTTTTGTATCGCAACGGAGCTGGCGTTCGAAACGGCCGCATCCACCGACCTGACGGTGTTCACCCTCGACTACGCGGCGGGGGAGATGGCCCCCATCGTGCATCGATGGCTCACCTTCATGGCCGGGGCGCCGGACGAACTGTGGACAACTTTGCATGCGATCGGTGGCGCCATCCCACAATGCCGGATCGTGGGATGTGTTGCACAGGGCGTCAATTCGCAGGACGTGATCGAGAGCCTGCGCGGCGGGATCGGCGTACGCGCCGCCGACTCTTTCATTGCCGAGATGACCTTCCTCGACGCGATGAAATTCATGGGCGGATGTACCACGCTGACCGTGGCCCAGTGTCACCCATCATGGACCGGCCCGGGATCGGGGCAGCTCAAGCGTGAGGCCTTCGTGGCGTCCTCGAGGATGGTTCCGCATCCCGATGTCGATACCGCCCGCATCGAGACGCTCCTGGCGGGCAAGCCCGGGCTCACGTTTATTTTCGACAGCCTGGGCGGGGCGGTGCGCCGAATTTCCCCGGATGCCACAGCTTTTCCTCATCGACAGGCCGCCGCCTGTATTCAGATATACCACGGCGTCGGTGCGGACCCCGCGGTGGCACACGAGCGCGTAAGCCAGGCACGGGACGGGCTCGGGGACATTTGTGGTCCTGCTGCGTATGTGAACTACATCGACCCCGGTATGCCTGATTGGGCGACCGCGTACTACGGAGACAATCTGCCGCGTTTACGGGGAATCGCTGCTGCCTACGATCCGAAAGGGATTTTCCGGTTTGCGCAGGCGGTTCGGCCGTAACTGCGTCCGATCGCAGCGGTCAAAGTCCGGCGCCGGGGAGTCGGGTTCTCGAACAACTACCGTCCTACCTCGTGCTCAAGGGCCTTGACAGGCCGACTATGCGCCCGACTCTGCCAGCGCGGCGAGTCTGTCGACCGACGCTTGCAGCCGCTCCGATGTGGTGTTGCGCGCCCGGACCAGCCTCTTCTCATCGGTGAGATTCGTCCAGTCGTAGGTGTGTGTCACCTGGGTACGGTCGTCGTCAAGCGGCCGCAGCTCCCACCGCCAGAGATGGCCGGGTGGTCGCTTACCCACTTCGGACGGCAACCATGCGATCCGGCGTGCCTCCTCGAATTCGACGATGTGGTTTTCGCGATCGGCGCCGGTGGTCAGGGTCATCACGAACACATCTCCCACCGCGTGCGCTCGTTGCCCGGCAGCAGCTTCGGCGAGGTTCTCGTTGCCGTCCCACTCACGCTGCCGCGCCGGGTCGGCTATGAGCTCGAAAATCGCCGCCGCCGATGCCTGCACCTCGCGGCTGGCCGAGACCACTCGAACGTCATCAGTCATGGGTTCCATCCAACCAGAGTGTGCGTGCCTAGCCGATCAATTGACGAGTCAGCCTGCGCGCTAGCGTGATGGGGACAACGGATTTGTCGATCTTTGAGCCGGTCAGCGCACCGTCGTAGAGCAACTGCACCTGCCGGGCGATGCTGTCCGGGCGTGCCAGCCCCGCCTCGCGCAACAGCGCGGCCACCGTTGCGCGGAACCACTCACGATGGGTGCGCACCGGCTCCAGTTGCAGTCCCGGGAATTCGGTAGCGGCATTGGCATACAGACAGCCGCGGAAGTTCCGGGACTCAGCGGCAGTGGCGGCGAGGTCGAAGAACGTCAGGACCTTCGCGATGGGGTCCCGCTGAGCCGCCACCGCCGCATTCCACCGGTTGCGATCACGCTGATCCAATTCCTCGAGATAGGCAACGACGAGTGCGTCCTTGGATCCGAAGCTGCTGTACAGACTCGCCTTGGCAACCCCCGCCTCGCGCAGTATCTGGTCTATCCCCACTGACCGAATGCCCTGCGTTGCAAAGAGATCTGTGGCGGTTTGTAGAAGCCGATCGGCGGGGCCGAGCACACGGGCAGTCCGCGCGGAGTCTGCGGCCGTCGGCACGGTGGCTGAGCTCATGGCAGCAGGGTAACTCACCGCACGGTGATAGACAGACCGGTCTGTCCATGCAACTGTCACGTTGTCGCACATGAAGTCGTCCACCGAAGTTAGGAAGAGTGACGTGACACTGCACCTCTATGAGATCTCCGTTGCCCCTGTCGATACGCCGGACGTCACCCAGCTCCTGAAGGAAATTGACGCACGTGTTCATCGAGACGGTGGCGAGCTGATCGAAGCGCAGGTGACAAGCGAGGCCCGCCGGATTTTCGTCATCGCTGAATTCGACGGCGAGATAGCGCCGTGGGATTCGGATCCGGTTGGGGCCGAGCAGGTCTCGGGGCCGCACGCGGTGCGTCTGGTGGGCGCTGACCTCGACCAGCTGAAGTCTGCCCGCCCGGCGGCAGGGTACTTGGTGGAATGGGATCTGCCCGCAGATCTCGATATGGAAACCTATCTGGCGCGTAAGAAGGCCAAGGCTCCCAAGTACGCCGACGTTCCAGAGGTGAGTTTTCTGCGTACGTATGTACGCGAGGACATGGATAAGTGCCTGTGCTTTTACGATGCTCCGGACGAAGAAGCGGTACTTCGCGCGCGGAAAGCCGTCGACACTCCCGTCGACAGACTGCACGGGCTCGGAGAAATCTCGCTGTGACGGCAGCCATGGCCAGGGAAATCGACGACGAGTTGGAACGTGTCGTCGATGAGGTGGCCCGCCGCGCAGCCGCTCTCGACGCCGATCAGACCGACGTGCGGGTGGACATCGCGGCGCTGGGCGCACAGGGACTGTTTCATGCCGGTGGTGTCGGAACGGACCTCGCGCCAATGGTGCGCACCATCGAACGCGTCGCTACCGGCAGCCTGGCCGTGGGCTTCTCGGCGTGGGCACATCGTATGGCCATTGAGTACGTGAGCCTTGCCGCGGCAGATTTTCGTGCGGAACACCTGGCAGAGTTGACCGGTGGGCACCGTCCCGGTGTGACCGCCATGGCGGCCGGCCTCAAACAGGCGGCGGGCCTGGGAGAGGTCCCGCTGCGTGCCACTAACCAGGGCGACGGGCTGTCCATCTCCGGCCCGATCCGGTGGGCCTCCAACGTGTTCCCGGATGCGCTGATGGTGGTGCCCGCCTGCGGGGCGGATGGCACCACCTATGTGGTGGCCATCGAAGTCTGTGCGAATGGAGTACGCATCCAGCGGCCCCCTGACCTGATGGCGCTGACGGCCACGGCATCGACGTCGCTGCACTTGGACGACGTTCGTGTGCCCATGGAGCATGTGATCAGTACCGATCTGCAGGGGTTCGTGCGCCGAATCCGCCCGGCCTTTCTTCTGCTCCAGACCGCCTTTTGTTCCGGCGTCAGCGTGGCTGCTCTGGAGGGCGCGCGCGCCGCGCATGGCATCATCGCCGCACAATTCAGCACCGAACTCGACGACATCACGCGGCGGAGTCACGCGTTGCGCGAACGCCTTTACACATTTGCGGCGGTGCCTTCGGCTCCGGATATCGCGGATCTGCTGCGATTGCGGCTCGACGCCGCAGGGCTGGCCGGTGCGGCGTCACGGCTTGAGGTCACCCTGTCCGGCGGCGCCGGCTACGCATTGGGTACCCCGGCCAATCGGCGGTTCCGGGAGGCCGCCTTTCTCCCCATCCAATCACCTTCGGAAGGACAGTTGCGGTGGGAACTGAAGCAGTACGAATAGAAAAAGGCACCAAGCATTTCGGGTCCTCGACGGCATTCCGTGAGGTTGACGTCCGGGTGGCCACGGGTGAGTTCCTGGCCATCTTGGGTCCCAGCGGAAGCGGAAAATCTACCTTGTTGCGGGTGCTGGCGGGATTGGAGGAGCTGAGCGCCGGGGCCGTGGTCTGGGCATCGGACGAAGGGCGGCCGCGAACCGGCGTCGTTTTCCAGGATGCTCTGCTGATGCCATGGCTGACCGTTGCGGAGAATATCGCGTTTGCCAAGCGGTTCGGGGCGCACCGCAGCGGCTTTGACGACGCTTATGTGGACAACCTGGTCCGCCACTTTGGGCTCCAACAGCTCTCGGTGCGCTACCCGGACCAATTATCCGGTGGACAGGCCCAGCGTGTGGCGATCTTGCGTGCCGCGGCGACTCGTCCAGGTCTGTTGTTACTCGATGAGCCCTTCAGCGCGCTGGATCCCGTGACACGGGCGGACCTGCAGGCTTGGCTGCAGAATCTGGCCGATGAATTGGCCGTGACAGTTGTCCTGGTGACCCACGATGTGGACGAGGCCTTGAACCTTGCGCACAGGGTGATACTCCTGGGAGATGACGGACGGATCCGTCAGGAGTGGGTGCTCGGAGATGAGGGAGCGGGGGACCGCGCTCAGATACGCGGGCAGATCCTTGCCCAGTATCAACCGATTGAGGCCGCAGCGCAGTGAACGGCCGTGCCCCGCGTCGTGCTGTGCTGACCGGTGCCGCCGGCATTGCTGCCACGGCAGGTCTCTTCGGTGCTACTGGGCTGGTTCGCGCCGCGATGTTCGACGGTACCAACTCCACTGGTCAACTGCGGATCGGATATCTGCCGATCACCGACGCGGCGCCACTGCTGTATGCGCATTCGGCTGGGCTCTATCCGGCAGGCGCGGTCAGCGCCGCCAAACCGGTGCTATTCCGCAGTTGGGCGGCTTTGGCAGAGGCCTTCATGGCGCGGCAGATCGACGTCGTACACCTGCTGATGCCCATGGCCATTCAGCTGCGCCAGGTGCTGGGTCATGGCGTCCGGGTACTCGGCTGGAATCACACCAACGGATCGGCACTGACCGTGGCACCGGACATCGAACACCTCGAAGATCTCGCGGGCACCGCCGTGGCCATTCCGTTCTGGTGGTCGATCCACAACATCGTGCTGCAAGAGCTCTTACGCGCACACGGGTTGCGGCCGGTGATCCGGGGTACCGCGTCCCGCGTTCGCCGCACGGTTGAGCTGGTGGTGATGAGTCCGTCCGATATGGTTCCGGCGCTGGCGAATCGCTCCATCGGCGGGTACGTCGTGGCCGATCCCTTCAACGCCATCGCGCAGATCAAGAAGATCGGGCGGATTCACACCTTTCTGGGCGACGTATGGCGTGACCATGCGTGCTGCGCACTCGTTACGCGCGAGGACGTGATCGAACGTAGGGCCGACGCCGTGCAGGGTGTTACCGACGCGGTGGTCGCGGCCCAGCTGCGGGTCGACACCGACAGAAAATCGGCGGCCACAACACTCGGCGGCGGTAAGTACCTGCCACAATCCGTGCTGGCCGTGCAGACGGCGTTGACCTATCCGAATCCGCCGTATCCGTTGAAGCATCCGGATTGGTATCCGCAACGACTGGGGTACCAGCCGTTTCCGTACCGGAGCTTCACCCAGCGATTGGTTGAGTCGATGCACGATACCGTCGTCGACGGCGACCGCGCATTCCTCGACAGGCTGGATCCGGCACGCGTGCATGACGATCTCGTCGACGACACCTTCGTGCGCAGGGCGATTGCCGCGCATGGGGGACCGGAAGCCTTTGGTATTACGCCGCAATTCGCCCGAATAGAACAGGTGCAGGTCTTGTGAGCATCATCGAACGTGCACCCAGGGCTGTCCCTGTTGGTACGGTTGCGGCGCAAAAAGCTTTGTTGTTGAGCCGTATTTGGCCGCCGGCCCTGGCCATCGCGGCGACCGTCGCAGTGTGGTGGTTGGCCAGCTCGGTGCTCAGCCAGCCGTATTCCCTATTGCGGCAGACCGCTCCGGACAAGGCATTCCGAGCCGCGATGGATCTGTTGAATCGCGGGGTATTGCTGCAGGACGCCGGAATCAGTCTGTGGCGATTATTGATTGGGCTATGCCTGGCGGCCGTGATCGGCGTCCCGGCGGGACTGCTGCTCGGCGTCAGTACCACCGCCGAGCGCGCGGCACGTCCGGTGATTCAGTTTCTGCGGATGATCTCACCGCTTTCCTGGACTCCGATCGCGGTAGCGGTCTTCGGGATCGGTAATCAACCGGTCGTTTTTCTGATCGCCACAGCGGCGGTATGGCCCATTCTCCTCAACACCACGGCGGGCGTGCACAGCATCGAGCCCGGCTATCTGCATGTGGCGCGGTCGTTTCACGCCACCAGGTCCGAGGTGCTCACGGCGGTGATACTGCCGGCAATCCGTGGTCACATCCAGACCGGTATACGGGTAGCGCTGGGCGTCGCCTGGGTTGTCCTCGTGCCTGCTGAAATGCTCGGTGTGCGATCAGGTTTGGGCTACCAGGTGCTCAATGCCCGAGATCAGCTTGCTTACGATCAAGTCGTGGCCGTCATCTTGGTGATCGGGATACTCGGATACGCCCTCGACATGGCGGCCAAACGGCTGTTGGCGTCGAGGTTTCGCGTACCGAGTGCCGGGTAGGCTCACACAAGTCGCCTTACCTGATACCGGAGGTGGTTCAGATGAACGTGCTTGCCCGCCGATTGATAATCGCCGGGGCCGGAGTGCTGTTGCCGCTAGCCGCGATGTCCGGCCTTCCACCCGTGATCGGCTCCGCGGACCCGATCGTGCCCAACTGTCCGGGCGGATGGTGGGATCCGGCCGCCAACACCTGTCGACCGCCCGTGTCATCGACTCCGTTGAACTGTGAGAATGGCTGGTGGTGGGATCCGGTGGGCAACGTGTGCCGCCCACCGATGATCCCTCCCCAGTAGGTAGAGCTCAGGCCGCCAGCGCCGTGGCAGTGGCGGCGAACATGGTGGCCTTGATGGCGCTGAGAGTGCCGCTGTCCTTGCCTGTCAGGGGCTTCATCAGATCTATTGCGGTGCTGAGTACTTCGTGTTCGGCAGCGCAGCTGTCCGCCAAGCCGGCTGCGACGGCGGCCGCGCCGCCATAGCGGTGCCCGGTTGTCATGGCCGTGACCGCCGTCTGCGGACCGACCTTCGCCTGGATGAGGCTGGCCATCCCCGGCGTGAACGGGATGTGGATATCGACCTCGGGGAAGCACAGGAACCCGCGGTCGGAGCGCATCACCCGGTAGTCGTGGGCGACGGCGAGCATCGCTCCGGCGCCGAAAGCATGGCCGTTGATCGCGGCCACTGTCGGCAATCCGAAGGTGAGGACGCGTCTGAACAGGGCGTGCACGCGCCCGACGTACCAGTCGGTGCGATCGCCGTGGGACATAAGCCAATCCAGGTCCAACCCGTTCGAGTAAAACTTTCCGGTGCCCACGGTCACCAGGGCCTGTGCCTGGGTCAGCACGTCATCGAGCAGACCGTCGACGGTCTCCAGCCAATCGGGGGAGAAGCGATTCTCGTCGGCGCCCAGATTCAGTACCGCAATGGTGTCCTGAAGTTCTAGTGTGGGGGTCATTGCATGCTTCCTTTCCTGTTGATGCCTTACGTTTTCGGGTTCGCCGGGGGTGGATTCAGCGCGAGAACGGCGCGTACCGCGGCCTCCAGCCGAGAGCGTGTTGCCGTGTCGGGCGGGCGGCGTCCGCGCAGCAGCAGACCGGTTGGTAGGCCCACGATGCAGTCCTCGATGACCTGCACCGCGCGGCCGTCACGACGGCCCCACAGGGCCATGGACAGGCGGATGAAAAGTCGGACAAGCAGCGCGTCGACCGCGGCCATGTCGCGGGCGACCTCTTCGGGTATACCCGAGCCGAGCACGTCCTCGCGCCGCACGCTGAGTACCAACCGGGAGGATTCGGGGAAGCGCTCGGCGAAGGCAGCCGGGGTGTCGGCGGCCGCGACGACGGCGTTCACTGCCGCGGTGCGGGTTTCGCTCTCGGCCAGGGCCCCGTCGACGGCGTCCCGCTGCATGTCGAGAAACCGCTGTGCTGCGCGCAGCCATGCGTGCCCGACCATCCCGCCGCG
The DNA here is from genome assembly GCF_000069185.1 of Mycobacteroides abscessus ATCC 19977. Taxonomy (NCBI): domain Bacteria; kingdom Bacillati; phylum Actinomycetota; class Actinomycetes; order Mycobacteriales; family Mycobacteriaceae; genus Mycobacteroides; species Mycobacteroides abscessus. The sequence goes on from NC_010397.1 coordinate 2,519,840, forward strand.
AGATCCGAAGGCGTGGTAAATGGCGCCGTTGGAGATCCCGGTCGCCTGGGACACCGCACGCACTGTCACTGCCGCCGGACCATCTTGTACCGCGATGCGTTCGGTGGCATCGAGCAGGTCCTCGACGGAGTGGATGCGTGGGCGCGGCACGTACCCACGATAACAGAGCACTTGCTCTATTAAGGATCGTTCCCGTCCGGATCATCGGAAATCGCTACTACCACTTGTAGTAAATGCGTACTACCCTTCGTAGTAGGCACAAAGTCTCTTCCCTAGGGAGCAGCCATGGGTCAAGCAACGAAGCTTGCCGGTGCGGTCGATTCGCGCTACCGCGCGTCAGCCGGTCTGCGCAGACAGTTGAACAAGGTCTTTCCCACGCATTGGTCATTCCTGCTGGGGGAGATCGCCGTCTACAGCTTTGTGGTGCTCCTTCTTTCCGGTATCTACCTGGCGTTGTTCTTTGATCCGTCCATGTCCGAGATCGCCTACAACGGCGTGTACCAGCCATTGCGCGGCACTGAGATGTCCACGGCCTACGCAAGCGCACTGGATCTGAGTTTCGAGGTGCGTGGTGGTCTGTTCGTGCGTCAGATCCATCATTGGGCGGCGCTGATGTTCGCGGCGTCGATTGTGGTGCACCTGGCCCGCGTCTTCTTCACCGGCGCCTTCCGGCGCCCCCGTGAGGCCAATTGGGTCATCGGATCGGTGCTGTTGATACTCGCCATGGCAGAGGGGTTCACCGGGTACTCACTACCCGATGATCTGTTGTCCGGGACCGGGCTTCGCGTGGTTACCCAGGGCATGATGTCGCTACCCATTGTCGGTACCTGGATGCACTGGGGGCTGTTCGGCGGCGATTTTCCCGGGCACAGCGTTCTACCAAGACTTTACGTTCTGCACGTGCTGCTCGTTCCCGCGATCATGATCGCGCTGATCAGTGCGCATCTTGTCCTTGTGTGGTACCAGAAACACACTCAGTTCCCGGGACCGCGCCGCACCGAGTCCAATGTCGTTGGCGTGCGGATCGTTCCGGTGTTCGCACTGAAATCCGGTGCGCTCTTCGCGGTAGTAGTCGCCATCCTGGCACTCATGGGCGGTCTGCTGCAGATCAACCCGGTCTGGAATCTTGGTCCCTACAAGCCATCTCAGGTGGCGGCCGGGTCGCCGCCGGACATTTATCTCATGTGGACCGATGGGCTGTTGCGGCTGGTCCCCAACTGGGAACTGTATGTCTTCGGCCACACCGTCCCGGCGGTGCTGTGGGGCGTGCTGGGCATCTTGGCTGCCTTTATGGTCATTGTCGCGTGGCCCTGGCTGGAGCAGCACTTCACCGGTGATGATGCCGCCCACAACCTGCTGCAGCGCCCACGTGATGCGCCGGTGCGTACAGCCATTGGGGCAGCGGCCTTTTCGCTGTACTTCTTACTCACACTGTCGTGTATGAACGACATCATCGCGCTGAAGTTCCACATCTCGCTGAACGCGACGACGTGGATCGGTCGTATCGGCATGGTCATCTTGCCGGCGGTGGTGTACTACATCGCCTATCGCTGGGCCATCGGCCTGCAGCGCAGCGATCGCGCGGTGCTGGAGCACGGCATCGAGACCGGCATCATCAAGCGCCTGCCGCACGGTGAGTACATCGAGATCCACCAGCCGCTGGCCGGAGTCGATGAGCACGGCCATGCGATTCCGCTGGAGTACCAGGGGGCACCGGTGCCTCAGCGCATGAACAAGCTCGGGTCCGCCGGAGCACCGGGCACCGGCTCGTTCCTGTTCGCCGACCCCGCCGACGAACAACACGCACTGGCCGAAGCCGAACACGAGGCCATGTGCGCGCAGCTTGCCGCGCTGCGGCAGTGATCCGACAGAAGTGGCGGCTCGATCTTCTAAGCTACCGGCATGCAGTACCGTCGAGTGGTGTCGCTGCGTTTGCGTGTGGTGGGTGCTGCGCTTCTCGCGCTGGCACTCATTGGTTGCACTGAACCCTCGCCCGCGCGCGCCACCATCAGCCAGTGCAATCTTTCCGAACTGCCCGCGGAGGCCTCAGGGACCGTGGATCTCATCCATGCCGGCGGCCCCTTTCCCTACCCGCGCAACGACGGCGTCGTGTTCCAGAACCGCGAGCGGGTGCTGCCATCGGAGCCTCGCGGCTACTACCACGAGTACACAGTCCGCACTCCGGGGGCAAAAACACGGGGCACGCGGCGCATCATCACCGGCGGCAACCCGCTGAACGATCCGCCGCACGTGTATTACACGGGCGACCACTACCAGTCATTCTGTGAGGTTGAAGGCACATGAAGACCTACGTCGTCGATGGCTCTCGTGTCCGCACCCGGGCTGACTTCTTCACCGAACTCGGCCGCGCGGTGAACGGGCCGGGTGGCTATTTCGGCAGCAACCTCGATGCCCTCGTCGATTGTCTACGCGGTGGATTTGGCACTCCGGAGGACGAGCCGTTCCGCTTTGTCGTGCAGGACGCCACGCGCATCAAATCGGCCGTGGGTAAGAAGGACTGGGACGCCATCGAAGAAATCTTCGACGAGGCCGGGGTGCCGCTGACAACACGGACCGCGACCGGTGACCGCGAACGGTCCTAGGTAGTGCGATGGCCGGCCCCGAAGGAGCCGGCCATCGACGCAGTGCAAAGGTCAGCGGACGTCGAACCGATCCGCGTCCGAAACCTTGACCCAGGCCGCGACGAAGTCCTTGGCGAACTTCTCCTGGGCGTCGTCCTGCGCATAAACCTCTGCCAGAGCGCGCAGTTCGGAGTTGGCGCCGAACACCAGATCCACGCGGCTGGCAGTCCACTTCGACGCACCGGTGGCGCGGTCTGTGCCCACGTAGGTGCCGTCATCGGCCGGCGAGGGCGTCCACTCGGTGCCCATATCGACCAGGTTGACAAAGAAGTCGTTGGTCAATGTCCCGGGCCTGTCGGTGAGCACGCCGAGTTCAGAACCCTGGTAGTTCGCACCCAGTACACGGAGGCCGCCGACGAGGACAGCCAACTCCGGCGGAGACAGTGCCAATAGGTTGGCCCTGTCGATGAGCTTGTACTCGGCCGGAATTTGCGCGCCCTTGCCGAGGTAGTTCCGGAAGCCATCGGCGGTCGGCTCAAGATAGGAGAACGACTCGACATCGGTCTGTTCCTGAGTGGCGTCGCCCCGGCCGGGCGTGAACGGAACCGTGATATCGAATCCGGCATCTCTGGCCGCCTTCTCGACGGCGGCAGCCCCACCCAGCACCACAAGGTCGGCGAACGAGATCTTCTTATCGCCGGCGTTGAACGACTCCTGGACACCCTCCAGGATGCGGATCACCTGGGCCAGCTCGTCGGGCTCATTGGACTCCCAGCCTGCCTGTGGCTGCAGCCGGATACGTCCACCGTTGGCGCCGCCGCGCTTGTCGCTGTTGCGGTACGAGGCAGCGGCCTTCCACGCGGTCGAAACCAGCTGTGGCACCGTCAGGCCGGAAGCCAGGACTTGCTTCTTCAGCTCAGCGACATCGTCGGCACCCACATTGGTCTCCGAGACGGGGATGACGTCTTGCCATGGCAGCGTTTCCTTGGGCACCAGTGGGCCGAGGTAGCGCGAGAGCGGTCCCAGGTCGCGGTGGATCAGCTTGTACCAGGCCTTGGCATACGCGTCGGCGAGCTCTTCAGGGTGGTCCAGCCAGCGTTTGGTGATCTGGCCGTAGATCGGGTCGAAGCGCATCGACAGGTCAGTGGTGAGCATCGAGGGGTGTGTCTTGCCGGTGCCCTGCGCCATCGGCACAGAGTTGGCCCAACCGCCATCCTTTGGCTTCCACTGGTGCGCGCCGGCAGGGCTCTTGGTCAGCTCCCATTCATTGCCATACAGGATCTCCAGGAAGCTGTTGTCCCACTTGGTGGGGGTGTGAGTCCAGATGACCTCCAGCCCACTGCCAATTGCGTCATTGCCCTTTCCGGAGCCGAACGCGCTCTTCCAGCCGATGCCCATTTGCTCCAGTGGGGCTGCCTCGGGGTCGGGTCCGACCAGGCCGGCGTCTCCCGCGCCATGCGTCTTGCCGAAGGTGTGGCCACCCACAATGAGCGCGGCAGTCTCCTCGTCGTTCATCGCCATCCGGCCGAAGGTCTCGCGGATATCGATCGCAGCCGCCAGCGGATCCGGATTACCGTTCGGGCCTTCGGGATTGACGTAGATCAGTCCCATCTGTACTGCCGCCAGCGGGTTCTCCAGGTCACGGTCTCCGGTGTAGCGCTCGTCGCCCAGCCAGGTGTGTTCGGGACCCCAGTAGACGTCCTGTTCGGGCTCCCAACGATCCTCGCGCCCAAATGCGAAGCCAAAGGTCTTGAACCCCATGGTGTCCATGGCGTGGTTGCCCGCAAAGACGATCAGATCGGCCCAGGACAGCTTGTTTCCATACTTTTTCTTGACCGGCCACAGCAAGCGGCGCGCCCGGTCCAACAACACGTTATCGGGCCAGCTGTTCAGCGGTGCGAACCGCTGCATGCCGGCGCCGGCGCCGCCGCGTCCATCCCCGACGCGGTAGGTGCCGGCGGCGTGCCAGGCCATCCGAATGAACATCGGCCCGTAGTTACCGAAGTCCGCGGGCCACCAGTCCTGTGAGTCGGTGAGCACCTTTGCGACATCGGCCTTGAGCTGGTCGACATCGATCGTCTGCACGGCCTTGGCGTAGTCAAAATCCTCGCCCAGCGGGTTGGCCGCGGGCGGGTTCTTCTTCAGGATTTGCAGATTGAGCTGGGTGGGCCACCATTCGCGATTGGCATTGCCACCCTCGACCGGGTAGTTGAGGCGTCCGCCCGCGACGGGGCAACCGTTTGAGGGTTGGCTGTTCGCCTCTGCAATAGGCGGGTGTTCTTCAGACACAACATTCCTTTCGGGAGGGGGTGATGTGGGCTGTGATCACGTGTGTGATCCCGAAATTCGTGGTGCCGCTTCCGTGGAAGCGCAATCGGGGCACAGACCCCAGTAGATGACCTCGGCCTCTTCGAGGATGAAGCCGTTGTAGTCCGACGGTGTCAAGCATGGCGCGGCGCCTACGGCGCAGTCGACGTCGGCGATAGCGCCGCAGGAGCGGCATACGACGTGGTGATGGTTGTCGCCGACCCGCGATTCATAGCGTGCGACGGAGCCGGAAGGCTGAATTTTGCGTATCAGGCCCGCCGAGGTCAGCGCAGCCAACACGTCGTAAACGGCTTGGCGGGACACCTCGGGCAGCCCGGTCCTGACGACACCGAAAACAGTTTCGGTATCGGCATGCGGGTTCGCTTCCACGGCTTCCAGCACGGCGACCCGGGGCCGGGTCACGCGCAGATCGGCCGTGCGCAGCAGCGCCGCGTACTCATCCGATGTGAAGGCCATGAGGCCAGTATGCCCAATTATCTGGAATCAATCCAGGAAATGCGAAAAACAGACGGCGGGATTCCGAAAGGGTCCTGACCAGCGTCACATCACCGGTAGAGGTGATCGATGGTGGTGGATAGCGCGTGCTCTTACCCCGGATCGCAGATCATCTCGCTGAGATCGTTTCGATGACGCCGCCGAGCAATCTGCGCAGCTGGACGCGATCTCTTTCTGTCATGTTGGCCAGGATTTCCTCATCGTCCTCGCGCAGCGTCGCGTCGGCGCGCTCGAAGAGCTTGCGCCCTTTCGCGGTCAACTCGGTGGTCAGCACCCTGGCGTCGGCCTGCCTGCGGGATCGATGGACCAGGCCTGCCTCTTCGAGGGAGCGCTGAACCAGGCTCACCGCTTGCGGCGTGATCCGAAGCTCAGCGGCAATCTCCACGTTGGATATCCCCGGCTGCGCGGACAGCACAGCCAAACACTCCATCTGCGGAACTGTCACACCGAAGTCGCGCACGATCACAGAGGCCCGCGACCACAGCAGCCGGTACATCTGAGACACCAGGATGCCCATCGGAGATTCCTCGTATGTGCTCATACCGCGCTAACAGTAGCGGACTTCGCCTGTGTTGCATCGCCCTAAGTAGCGCGAACGGATGGCGTGTCGCTCGCGAACTGTCGCCAATTCGTCAGCGCATCAAGCACATTGATCAATGCTCTTGACGGGTGTGTGATCCCGAGAGCTCAGGGGGCATCGACTCCCGGGGCCCGCACCACCATGGGGACCGCGGGGAAGTAGGCGGCCATCACCGAACGAGACTTGCGCAAAGCAGCTGTGCCGTAACCCTTCTTTCGATGGTCGGGGTGAACCCAGATTCGGACATTCACCTCGCCGTCGACCAGCTCGCCGAAGACGATGCCGACCTTGCTGGGACCTTCCACTGCGACGAACCAGGCGGCCTCCTCGTCGTCGATCCGCGCCAGTGCTGCTTGCAGCTCATCTTCCAGCACGCCTGCGGGCGCGCCGGATCCGTCACCGGCCTGGCCGACTTCTTCGGTACGCACCGCGAAGATGTCGGCATCGCTGCTGCCGGAGAAGGGGCGCAGTTCCAGGGTGTCTCCCGAGCTTGCGGGGCGTTCCATGAGAGTGAAGGTGAGTTGGCTGTTAAGGTCCTCGAGCTCCGCGGCGTTCTTGCGGCGCTCATCCTTGGTCAGCTTGTCGAACGACATGCCCATGACCGCCTCGCCGCCCAAATGGGAGGTGCCAAGCAGAGTGGCGATCGCATCGATGGCACTCTTTCGGTCGTCGGCTTCCACAATCAGATCAAGCACTTCGTGGCGCCGTTCGAAGGCGCTCGTGAGTGCGTCGGCAATCTCGCGGCGGGTAGCAAGGCGGTCGTGGTCGGTCATGGCGCCAGCCTACGACCGGTCGGCCGGCGGCGCTCAAGAAACGTTGAGCACAAAGGTTGACTTCGGCGCGCACCGGCACTCAGTGTCACCGTTCGGTCACGGTACGACAACTCATTGGCCATGTCGCAGAACCCAATTGGGATCTTCGGGCGGTCGGCGGTACAAAGGATCTTGGTGGTCATCGCCGGTCGGAGGGAACCACCCGGGAGTCACAGAATTCACGACCGGAGAGAAGCGACAATCGAATGAAAAGCACCTACGCCGTCCTGCTCGGCATCGCCCTCCTGCTCGTCACCCCGGGGCTGGCCTCTGCCGACGTCCCCAGGAGTCCCGTCGACAGGCAACAGGCCATCAACGCGGTCATCGCCCGGGGTCTGTCCCAACGTGGTGTGCCCTTCACCTATGGCGGCGGCAACACCGATGGCCCGACCACCAGCACAGACACCGCACCGGCGGCGCCGGAGGCGAACACGAGTCTGCTCGGGCTGATCCCGGCTCCGGTTGCCGCGCCCACGCCGAAGGTTCCCGGATTCGATGCGTCGGGACTCATGGTCTATTCCTATGCCGCCGCCGGCATCAAGCTGCCGCGCCGGTCCGGCGACCAGTACAACGTTGGCCGGAAAATCCTTCCCGCACAGGCTCTTCCAGGTGATCTCATCTTCTACGGGCCCAATGGAAGTCAGAGCGTGACCATGTTCCTGGGGAACAACCTCATGCTGGAGGCGTCCGAACCCGCGGTGCAGGTATCGCAGGTTCGTTTCAACGACATGGCCCCGTACCTGGTGCGCGTGATCGAGTGAGCATCCGCGTCACGAGCTTTCCGTGCGATCAGCGTTCGTGCAGAAGCTCGTCGATCCGCTGCAGCACCGTGGGCCATCCGACAAGACACAGCTGCCTGAACCGCATCTGATCCTGATCATCGGGCTTGAAACCGGCCGCGTCGACCAATAGCAGCGTCCCGCCCGGATCTGGATTCAACGTCCATCGAGAGTCGATGGTGATCGAACCGTCGCGCGTGGTCAGCCGGTATGCCAACAACTCGTCGGCGACAACCCTGGTGAAACTACCGTCGATCTCTCCGACGAATCCGCTGCCCATGAACGGGAAGACGCTGAACGAAAAGGCAACTCCGGTCTCGTATCTCGTTGTTTCAAAGTCCTTGATCCACTGCCCGAACAATTGCGGTGAGATAAGTATCGTCCACACTTCGTGGGCCGGATACGAGTAGTGGTACTCGAATGTGACAGTCGTGAGGTCCCCAACCTGCTCAGCCACCCAAACATACCTTTCGTGCACACTGCTCATCGACGGAGTGGACGCAAACAACCTAATCCCATCGCCGCGCCCGCGCGTGATCTTGATCGTGCTGATGGCATTATCGGCATGTGAGTGCGGTGGAACAGTCAGTTTTCGGCCCCTTTTTCACCGTTGAGGCACATGCCGCCGATGAGACACCGGCTCCGCCCTGGCGTTCCGTGTCGGGACTGGTCGACGGGTCACCTTCGCTGGGAGACCGGATCAGTGCTGTCCGAAGCAGTCTCGCCGCTCGCATCGCGAAGACCGCCGCCGAGGTTGATCTCCGGGTAGCGGCTTCGGTCACCCATCTCGGCCTGATCGCCCGCATCCTTGCCCCGACGATCGCCGCCGCAACATGTGGCGTGCGCATCTCACAGGAGCTAGACGACCTCTGGTGGCAGGACCGATTGGGCGGCCCGTTTCCGCTATCCGTGCTCAAGACGGAATCGGATCACCGAGAAGCGGAGTGTAGTGCGGTCCCCGGGGCCGCCGTCGAATCGATCACCCAGTGCGTAGTTGGTGAAACAGGGGTGAGCGACCGCGTCCTGTGGGGAAACGTCGGTTCGGCCGCCAATAGCGCGGCCCGGCTGATTGCCGCGTCACGGCCTGCCCTGACCGGTGCCGCCCGCGACATCGCGGACACCTATCTTCGTGATCCTCGCGTCGAGGGTGGTGTGTTGCGCGCCGGTCCAGACTTTCGGCGACGCAGCTGCTGCCTCATCTACCGACTCGCCGAGGATCGCACTGCGGTATGCGGCGACTGTGTTTTAGAGACGAGGGCGGGTGCGACGGGCTAGGCCAACTGATAGGCCTCCAGCGGGAAGGACTCCTGCTCCTTGTACGCGCTGGCCGTTGAGGTTGGGCGCAGAAGCGCGGCTTCGCCGTGCTGATTGAAGTAGTAGCTCCTGGACGTCTGGCAGCTGCCCAGGTAGAACACCGAGTTGTCCAGGTTGCGGGTCATACGGTCCAGGAATTCGGTATTGGCCTCGTCGGTCACCTCGAAGACTTCCGTACCGGTCCGTGCCATCTCTGCGAATAGCCGCTTGATATGCCGCATCTGCGACTCGATGGTGTCGAAGTACGACAAGCCGCTGTACGAGTAGGGCCCATTGAGCGTCAGAAGATTCGGGAACTTGGGCACCGCAATGCCTTCGAAGGCCTGGAATCTGTTGTCGCGCCAAAATTTTCCGAGGTTGTAGTCTTCGCGTCCGATAACTTCGAAAGCAGGGAAGGTTGATTCCCACAGATTGAAGCCGGTGGCCAGCACCAGGGTGTCGATCACCGTCTTGCGGCCGTCGGCGGTCACGATGCCGTCGGCCTCGATGCGCGCGATCGACGCCGTCTCGAGGCTGACATTCTTCTTGGTGAACGCGCGGAAATACGTGTTCGAGAAGGTGGGCCGTTTGCAGCCGAAGTCGTAATCGGGAGTCAGCTTGCGGCGTAGCTCCCGATCGCGTACCTGTGCGAACAGATGCGCCTTGGCAAGTAACGAAGCCCCATGGTTGGCCTGCCGGAACTGGCGGAAATGTAATACGCCGCCAACCATGATCACTTCAAGGATTGCCGAACCCACTGTGCGAGCGATCTTCTGGGTCCGTGGCACCTTTGCGAAGAGTTTTTTGACGACGCCAGGGACCTTCGCGTCGGCCTTGGGCACCACCCAGATCGGGGTGCGCTGATACACCGTGAGGTGTTGTGCGTCCTTGGCCAACTCGGGGATGAGTTGAACGGCGGTGGCGCCAGTACCGATCAGGCCGATCCTGTGGCCCGCGGCCCGATAGGAGTTGTCCCACTTGGTGGTGTGGATGACCTTGCCCGCGAAGGATTCGATGCCCTCGATATCGGGCATCTTCGGCTGGGAAAGGTATCCGGTGGCGGTGAGCAGGTACTTGCCGGTGACGGTGTCGCCGGATTCGGTAGCGACAACCCAGTGCTGATGTTCCTCATCCCACCGGGCGCCGGACACCGGAGTGTTGAACCGCATGTACTTGCGCAGGTCATGTTTGTCGGCCACGTGACTGGCGTACTGCTTCAATTCGGAGCCCGGTGCGAACAGGCGCGACCAGTACGGATTGGGCTCGAATGAGTATGAGTACGTCGCCGACGGGATGTCGACTGCCAGACCGGGATAGTGGTTGACGTGCCACGTGCCGCCGAGGTCATCCTCGCGGTCCAAGATCGCGAGATTTGTCAGACCCAGCTCCTTGAGCTGAATTGCCGCGCCCATTCCACCGAAACCGGCCCCGACGATGACGGCATCAAACTGCGTTGTCATGTCCCAATGCTAGCCGCGCTCCCTGGTAAATGGTCGGCCCGTCTAGATACCTGTTACCTCGGTCCCCAATCGGGTGAGCACTTCCTCATTCGCCGAAGTGAGGAGGGGTGCTAGCCGTCGGCCGACGGCTGGGTTCTCGAACTCCTGATTCCAGCCGACGGTGGTACCGCCGTCCGAAGTCGATTCCAACGTGACCGTCAGGAGGTATCGCGGCCCGGAAACGTGATGCAAGACGATCTTGCTGTTGGGCGCCACCTCGAGCACCGAAATCTGGTTCTTGTAGTCCCTGCCGTCCGGTCCGTGCATGACGAACGTCCATATCCGGCCGGGTTCCAGCGCGAACGATTGGAAGGTACTGGTGAAGCCGTTCGGACCCCACCACCGGACGAGGCGGGCCTCGTCCGCAAACGCCGCGAAGATGCTGGACGGGGACGCCGCGATCTCTCGTGACGCGTGCAATCTCATGGCCGGAACGGTACTGCCCTAATGGAATTTTGTGTGTCAGGCCAGGAGCAGGGGGAGCCGCTCGTGAAGCGGCCCCAGGGCCTCTGCCTCGTACGCGCTTGCGGCACGCCGTCCGGTGCCGACCAGGAGTGCGTCCGTGTCAGGGATCTGGGCCGGGAATTCGAATCCGCCGATCCGCTCCATCAATCCGCGCGCGTAGCCGAGGCCTTCTGTCGGCGGCGTCGCAAGCTCGGGCAGGTGCGCGATCAGGTCGAGATGATGCAGGGTCCATTCCAGGACGTAGGCGTCGAGGTAGTCAGCCGTGGTGAGGACCTGCCCCTTGGTGGCGATCGGCTGCTTGCCGTCGGCGAGCGCGGCGGCGCGTCCCGCTGCGGCCCCGACGTCGTCCAGATGAAAGGACAGCAGACTGGGGTCCCGGTAGGCCGCGGCGAGCCGCACGATCAGCGCGTCGAGTGGATCCCGCCCGGTAGGGGGCGAATCGAGAAGCTTCCAGTAGGTCACCGCATCATGCGTCGGTGCCTGGTCGCTCGGGGTTGCCAGCGTGATCAGCACATCCTGGGCATCGATGATCAAATGGCACACCAGGTCGCGTACGAGCCAGCCGGCGCAGCCGGAGGGCTGTGCAAACGCCTGAATCGGCAGGTCCGCAACCGCCGCACGCAGCGTGGCCCAGCTGTGGGTGAACAGGTTCACCGCCGCAAGCTAGCACTGCGGTCGTCAAGTGGCACGGAACTGCCGGGGCGCCGCATCCGACCTCTACTCTCAGAGGCGTACGAATTTGGGAGGCATGGAGTGAAGACGCAACGCCACGACGTTGGGCTTGAGGACACGCTGCGCGCCATCGAGCGCGGTGTGCTCGAAGACGTCTGGATGAGCCGTCCACGCCGCTGGAGCGTGCTCCTGGCGTCCCTCCTTCTGGGTGTGGCGGCGGTGAGCCGCTGGTCAAACCTCGGCGCGCACGCAAGTCCGTCGTTGCATGTCGACGCGGTGGTGCCGGGGACGTCGATCATGTTTCTGGCCGCATGTATGTTCTCGCTCATCGCGCTGCGGCGGCGGCGCTTCCGCTGGTGCTGCGGCGCGGCCTACACCGCGGCGCTGAGCACGGTGACCAGCCTGGCCGCGCTGTGGTGGCATCAGACCGCTGTCGGTTCCGATCCGTTGGTGTGGACGCTGCTTGCTGCATTTGCCTCTGTCACGTTGACGGTTACCTGGCTCGCGACCATCCTCACCCCGCTAGAGGATTCGCAGCCCGACATGCGTGCCGACCGCTTCTGACTGTGACGCTTCGGTGCTGAAATCCTGCCGAGTGCAAAGGTTCCGGTCGACCACCCGCTGATACACCGTGGTGTCGCGTGACTACCACCAGTGCGGTACCTGCTGTCCATGCGGGCGGTCCGGCTGACGGGGACGCGCCCGCGGCGCGCACGGTCGCGCTGAGTTGCATGGTCGGCACCACGATCGAGTGGTACGACTTCTATCTCTACGCGACGGCCGCGGCGTTGGTTCTCAAGCCGCTGTTCTTCCCGAGCGTCTCGCCGACGGCAGGCACGCTGGCCTCGTTTGCCACCTATGCGGCCGGCTTCGGCGCGCGCCCGGTGGGAGCCGTGATCGCCGGGCACTTGGGGGACAGGGTGGGGCGCAAGGCCGTCCTTGTCGGTGCGTTGCTGCTCATGGGGGTGGCGACCGCGGTGATCGGTGCACTGCCCACCTACTCCGAGGCGGGTGTGCTGGCGCCTGCGGCGCTGGCGACGCTTCGGGTCCTGCAGGGGCTTGCCGCCGGGGCCGAGTGGGGCGGGGCCGCTCTGCTGGCGGTTGAACATGCCCCGGTGGGGCGGCGAGGTCTATTCGGTAGCTTCACGCAATTGGGGTCACCCGCGGGAATGCTCTTGGCCACCGGAGTGTTCGGGCTCACCCGAGCCCTGACCGGGCCGGAGGCATTTCTAGCCTTCGGCTGGCGGATCCCCTTTCTGAGCAGCATCGTCCTGGTGGTCGTTGGTTTGGCCATCCGGTTACGGTTGAGGGACTCGGTGGTGTTCCGGAAGGTACTGGAACGCGGGGAGGCGGCCCGGCTTCCGGTGGTGGAAGTGCTACGCACTCAATCTCGTAATGTGCTGCTTACCACGGGCTTACGCCTATCTCAGATCGCTCTGTTCGTGCTCCTGACGACGTTCTCGCTGACCTACCTGCAAGGTTCTTTCGGCGGGGACAGCCAGATCGGGTTGACTGCCGTCCTGATCTCCTCGGCGTTGGGGATCTTGAGCACTCCGGTGTGGTCTGCGCTCTCGGACAGGGTGGGGCGCCGGCCTCTCTATCTGTTCGGATCGGCCGCTGGCCCACTGGCCCTGGGGCTCTTTTTTCTGGCCGCGGGCAGTGGCTCGAAGGTGCTGGTGGTGCTGTCAATTGTGTTCGGTATCAACGTTGTTCATGATGCCATGTACGGTCCACAGGCGGCCTGGTTCGCCGAGCTCTTCGATACCAGGGTGCGATACAGCGGCGCCTCGCTGGGTTATCAGATCGGCGCGGTACTGTCCGGTGGATTCGCTCCGTTGATCGCCGCGGCGCTGCTGGCGGCGAATCATGGCGATCCGCGGCTCATCGTGTGCTACTACCTGGCGCTATCGGTGCTCACCTTCGGCGCGGCATGTGTGGCACGCGAAACTTACCGGGACCAGATAGGAGATTCCCTGTGAGCAGGATCTATCTGAATGCCTTCGACATGGCATGTGTCGGGCATCAGTCGCCCGGCCTGTGGCGTCATCCGGATGATCAGGGGCATCGCTACAAAAGCCTGGGCTACTGGACCGATCTCGCCAAGACCCTGGAGGCGGGCGGTTTCGACCTGCTGTTTCTTGCCGACGTGCTGGGTGCGTATGACGTCTACGGCGGTTCGCGAGACGCCGCAGTGGCCGACGCCGCCCAATTTCCGGTCAATGATCCGACCTTGGCGGTCTCGGCGATGGCCGCGGTCACCGAAACCCTCGGGTTCGGACTCACCCTGTCGCTCACTTACGAGCAGCCGTATGCGTTGGCGCGCCGTCTCACCACACTGGACCACCTCACCGAAGGGCGAGTGGCCTGGAATATCGTGACATCTTATTTGGACAGTGCGGCAAGGAATTTGGGGCTGGATGCGCAGATTCCACATGATCAGCGTTATGACATCGCCGAAGAGTACCTACAGGTCTGCTACAAGCTGTGGGAAGGCTCATGGGAGTCGGGCGCCGTGGTGCGAGACCGTGGGCGAGGGGTCTTCACCGATCCCGCGAAGGTTCACGACATAGAACACCATGGCCAGTACTTCACCGTTCCGGGACCATTTCTGTGCGAGCCGTCGGCACAGCGCACCCCGCTGCTCTTCCAGGCTGGTGCCTCGGCGCGCGGAGTTCGGTTTGCGGCCGCGCATGCGGAGGCTGTGTTCGTGTCGGGCCCCACACCCGATGTGGTGCGTGCACCGGTACGAGCGCTGCGAGCAGAAGCAGCCCGGTTGGGCCGTGACCCCCGGTCCGTCAAGGTGTTCACGATGGTGACGCCGATAGTCGCGGAATCTCACGACGCGGCGGTTGCCAAGCTGCTCGAGTATCGCCGATTCGTCAGCGCCGCTGGGGCATTGGCGCTGTTCGGCGGCTGGACGGGTGTTGATCTGGCTCGATTGGACCCGGACGAACCGTTGCGGCATGTCGAGACCGAGGCCAATCGTTCGGCACTGGCCTCATTCACCAACGATCCGAAACGGACCTGGACCACGCGGGAGCTGGCGCAGGAAATAGGGATAGGCGGGCGCGGGCCGGTTTTGGTCGGTACCGGGTCCAGCATCGCGGACGAACTGGAGCGTTGGTCCGACGAGGCCGATATCGACGGGTTCAATGTCGCGTATGTGACGACACCCGGGACCTTCGCCGATTTCGCACGCTTGGTGATACCGGAGCTACGCCGGCGTGGCCGGGTACCGCACCAGCGCGAAAGATGCACTCTGCGTGAGCAACTCGGTGGGTCTGGCCCATATTTGGCCGACACCCATCCGGGCACCGGCTACCGCCGGGCGCCGCTACCCGGCTGACAGACTGGAATGATCGCCGAATCGCTCACTGAGGGCCACCAATAGTTGGTCCAGGACGGCCAGTTCCGCGCGTTTGGCGCCAACTAGCCGGTGCAGTCGCGCGAGGTTGGATGGCTTGCCGCTCTGCTTTCGCCTTTCCAGCGCGGCGAGATGCTCATCCAATTCTCGTTGGGCCACCGAATGCAGCTCGCCAAGAATGTCCTGGTAATACTGCGCTTGCCGCAGATCGGCGCTTCGACCGGGCACAATTGGATCGACGGCCTTGACCAGGCTGCTCACCGTCCACCGCCCATATCGCGCCCTCCGGCTGTCGCATTCATGGGCATACGTTAGGCCCGCCCAATTTCCCAGACGCTGCCCCTAATTCACGGGGACATCTCAATTTGTTCACACCGCACTGGCTGCCAGATGTGAGAAGCGGGCCGGGCTATCGGGATTATCGCTAGTCAGGCACAGTCCGGCAGTGAGGTAACCATGTGCTCCCAGGCTCGGTGCAGCCGGGCCGTGATCGGCCCGGTCTGGGTGATGGAGGTGACGCATCGATGGCTGTGGTCGTACAGCTCCACGGAGGATGTCACACCCTGTGTGCCATGAGCCTGCGTCACCCAGCTTTCTGCGACGAAGACGGGGTCCACAGCGTACCGCGACGCGCCGAAGATAACCGCGAGGTGGGCGCCGGCCTGTTCGGCCATGGCCGCGTGGCCGCGATGCAACTGCACACAGCCGCCGCCTGGCACTGCGATGGTGAAAGGCATATCCACATCCACCAGATGAGCCAACAGATAGGGCACCACCCCGGAGTCGATCTTGCGGGCGCCGGTAAAGGGGAGCACCCGGTACCGCGCCGGCGTGAGCGCGTCGAGATGGATGAGCTGATCGCTGTCACGCCAGCTGATGTCCGGCCAATCGGTGACGGGGAAGGACTCCGGTGCGGGCGCCGGTGCGAGCTCGAGTGCGCCGACCGTCAGATGATTCGACAGCGGCGTGAGATAGGCGCGGTGCGTGCCGGTTTCGCCGACCATTGTCAGAGCACGGGGCGCCACGAATGCGTCGCGGACAAGCGCTGGGTTGAGCCGGAGCGCGATGTATTCGTCATCGCAGCTGAGTGCCTCACCGGGAAACGCGGGCTCGAGGTATTCGCCCGTGTGGCTCAATAAGGCGGCATCGTTCGCGGTGACGGCGACCACCGTGCCGAGCGCGGGAAGTGCTTCGGCAATGGCTTTGGGCCCCGCGACGATCCGTCGGGCAGGGCAGTGTTCGCAGCGTCGGCCGTCAGTACACATCGCGGACGTACCGCTTTTCCCGCTTGAGGGTATTCACATATTCGGAGGCCTCATCGTCGCTGAATCCGCCGTGCTCGCCGACGATCTCGTGCAGCGCCTTGTCCACGTCCTTGGCCATGCGTGTCGCGTCACCGCAGACGTAGAAGTGGCCGCCGTCCTGCAGCCATGCGAACAGATCGCTGCCATGCTCGCGCATTCGGTTCTGCACATAGACCTTCTCGGCTTGATCGCGGGAGAAGGCGAGATCGAGGCGATCCAGGAGGCCAGAAGAGTGCCAGGTGTCGATCTCGTTCTCGTAGATGTAGTCATGTGCCCGGTGCTGGTCGCCGAAGAACAGCCAGTTGTTGCCCCTCGCTCCCCGCTGCTCGCGTTCCTGCAGGAATGCGCGGAATGGGGCCACACCCGTGCCGGGGCCCACCATGATCATCGGGGCTTCGTCGTCGCTGGGCACTCGGAATGATTTGTTGGGTTGCAGGAAGATCCGTGCGTTACTGCCGCGGTCTGCCAAGAACGTCGAGCACACGCCGCCGCGCTCACGGCCCAGGCTCTGATACCGGACGCTGGCCACGGTCAGGTGGATCCTATCCGGGTGAGCCAGCGCGCTCGATGAGATCGAGTAGGCGCGATGCTGTAGGGGCTTGAGCAGTCCCATGAACTCTTCGAGGCTCAAAGCGTCGCCGCCGATACGCAGGATGTCGAGAATGTCCTT
The DNA here is from genome assembly GCF_000069185.1 of Mycobacteroides abscessus ATCC 19977. NCBI lineage: Bacteria > Bacillati > Actinomycetota > Actinomycetes > Mycobacteriales > Mycobacteriaceae > Mycobacteroides > Mycobacteroides abscessus. Next base: position 2,536,683 of record NC_010397.1, read on the forward strand.
GCCATATAGCCAGGTATCCAGTACCTCTTTGACCCCGCCGCGCAGCGCGTGCGAGAACTCCTCGCTTTCGGCACGGCTTTCCACCTCGCTCAACAGGTCTCGCGACGGAGTACTGATCTCGTACCGATGGCGTAGCAGTTCTCCGAGCGGCTCCCCATCGACGAGTGTGCCGGTCGAGACCCGGAAGTGATCGGCGATCGCCTCGACCAGCGCCGGGTCGTTCTCCGGAATCACCGCGAGTGCGTCGCCCGCTTCGTAGGTGATCCCGCTGTCGGCGAGTGCGAACTCGTAGTGGCGAATCTCCTTGTCAGAGCCTGCCCGTGAGAGCAGTCGGTTGACCGGGACCTCGGCGGGGAACGGGTTCTTGCGGGTCCACCCGGAACGCGCGACGGTGCTCGGAGGGGGAGTGCCCGGACTGCCGCTGGCGCCGGCCAGAGTGACCAGGCTTGCCACTGCGCCCTGAACCCACTCCGCGGCCTGGGCCTCGTAATCGACGTCGCAGTCGGTGCGCCCGACCACGCGGCTCGCGCCCAGTTGCTCAAGACGGGTATCGATCAGCTTGCCGGCCTGGCAGAACCCGTCGTAGCTGGTGTCACCCAGGGCCAGCACGCCGTAGGACACTCCCTCGAGTCGTGGAGCGACCGCCGAAGACAGTGCATCCCAGAATAATTCGGCATTGTCGGGCATCTCGCCCTCGCCGTAGGTGGAGGTGATGATCAGGACGTATCGCAGGCCCGCGAACTCGTCGAGGGCGATTTCGTCGAGGCCGCTGACGGTCACGTCGAAACCTTGTGCTTTGGCGGCCGCCGCGGCGTCGCCCGCCACGATTTCCGCGTTGCCCGTCTGGGTGCCGTACAGGATGCGCAGTGGTGGCCGGGGAGCAGCCAGATCCGCGGTGGCCGCCGGCGGTTGCGCCGCCAGGTTCATGGCGAGGCGGGAGTGCAACCCGGCGAGGAAGCCCGAAAGCCATGCTCTCTGGTCCTCGTTGAAGGGTGCGTCTTCGGGAATGTAGGCGATCTTCATGGCTTCTTCACGTGGTCTGGAGGGACGGTCCGGAGAGGGCAACGGCAGGCAGTGCGCGATGCGCGAACAGCTCTTCGAAAGAGGGCAGCCGGCCGATCTTGTCAATGTTTTTTGCGCTCTGGTGCAGGATCCAGCCGTAGGTGCCCGGGCTGTCCATCGATAGGACGTTGCGCTGGCTCAGTGCGTCCTTGTAATCGGTGAGCCGCTTGTCCGCGATGAGGACCGCAAGGTCCTCGTCGCTGTATCCGTCAATCGCCTCACGTGCGTATTTCTGCAGCTTCTGGATCAAGAAGAAGTCCTCGGTGAGGACAAGGTTGCGCACCGCCTTGCCGATCCGCGGGTCGGTCACGTCCGTGACGTTGGGCATCCGGGACAGGGCGAGCTGCTGCGCCATATTGAGCACCGTGTAGGTGTTGAGCAGCGCGTACATGCCCTCAGTGTCGGTATCTCCGTACGCCGGAACCGTGCCGCCGACGACGTCGCGCCGGTCACGGTAGGACAGCTTGAATTTGTGCACCTGGTATCCCGCCAGGGCGGCGGTGAGTTCGTCCAGTAGTTCCTTGCGTGTTTTGCCCTGCAGGATGGCGTCAGAGTCTTGATACTGCAGCAGTGCCCGCGACATGGTGTACACCATGTGATCTCTAGCGGACTGCCAATCATCAAGCAGTGCTTGTCCTTTGGTGGATCCAGTGGCTGCGACATGCCACTGCAGCAGGATGTGCGCGGCGGCCTCATGGAACGGCGCGTCGGTGATGGGCAGCACCAACACCGAATCATGGCTGACCTTGGATGGCAGCTGGCCGTGGGGGTCGTACTGATAGAGGAAGCCGCCACTCATGCCGTTGGCCACTCCCTTGCCAAAGTCACCGATGTTGAGCACGGCACCGTTGGTCATGTACTCGCACAGGAATTCGCCGGTGCCCTCGACCACGGCTGTCGCGCCAGAGTTCCGGACCGCGAAGCGGTCCCCGGCCTGGCCCTGGACGAACAGCCGCCCGCCAGAGGCGCCGAAGAGCGCGAAGTTGCCGATGAGGACGTTGCCCCCGGGCTCACTGGAACCGCCACCGGGTGAGCGCACCGTGATGGTGCCGCCGCACGCGCTCTTGCCCACCCCGTCGTTGCAGGTGCCCGTGTGCGTGAGCACCATCCCGTCGTTGCAGAAGACGCCGTAGCTCTGGCCCGCCGAGCCCGTGGTGGTGATGGCGATGCTCTCGGGCAGTAAGTAGCGGCGGCCACGCTCGTCGGTGGCCACCGCGGGCCCCTCGATGTTCTGGTAGTTGAGCGATCGTTCGATATCGATCGCCAATTGCCCGCCCACGCTCTTGTTCTGATTGGTCAGAGTCACCGGCTTCAGCACCGCGCCGCGCGCGTCGAACTGCGCGGCGAACGCATCGTCCACCGAGTAGTCCTTCTCCATGTACACAGGATTTTCGACGACGAATTCCTCTGCGACAGCGAGCATGCGGCGCAGGTCGAGGGTGCCGATGCTGGACGGGTGGTCAAGGAGATGCAGCAGGTCGCTGCGGCCACGTGCCTCGCGCAATGTGCGCATTCCCAGTGCCGCCAGAATCTCCCGCACTTCGTGCGCGATGTTCAGCAGGTACTGGGCCAGCGCGCGCGGGTCCCCCTCGAACACCTCGGCGTTGGTTGTCAGCCCCGCCGGGCACTTGATGTTGCAGTTCTTAGCCATCACGCACTTGAGCATCATCAGTGCGGTGGTCCCGAACTCGAAACTGTCCGCTCCCAGCAGCGCCGACTTGACCACGTCGCTGGCCGTCTGGTGCGCGCCGGAGCAACGCAACACCACCTTCTGTCGTATTCCATTGGCGCAGAGCGCTTGATGCACTTCGGCGACACCGATTTCGGCCGACCGGCCCGCATACTTGAGGCTCGTAACGGCCGCCGCGCCCGTGCCGCCGGTATTGCCGGCCACGTTGATGACATCGGCGCCTGCCTTGGCGACACCTACCGCAATGGTTCCGATGCCCTCCGAGGACACCAATTTGACGATCACCCGGACTCGGGCCGCCTTGCAATCGTGGATCAGTTGGGCGAGGTCCTCGATCGAGTATGTGTCGTGGTGGGGCGGGGGCGAGACGAGCTCGACACCCGGTGTTCCACCACGGGCGGCCGCGATTTGGACGGTCACCTTCGGAGCCGGAAGCTGGCCGCCTTCACCGGGTTTAGCGCCCTGGCCGATCTTGATCTCGAGTTCCTGGAGCATAGGGTCGGCAAGGTAGCCGGCCCACACCCCGAAACGGCCGGAGGCGAACTGCTTGATGCGGGAGCCGCGGATAGTGCCGTATCGGCTGATGTGCTCACCGCCCTCACCGCAGTTGGAGAGGCCGCCAACCAGATTGGTTCCATGCGCCACGGCCTCGTGTGCCGGGGCCACCAGGGCGCCGTGGCTCATGGCTCCCGATGTCAGTGTCGGCGTGATCTCGCTGGCCGGTTGCACCGAGGACAGCGGGATCGATTCCGGCGCTGTCCTGATCTGCGCCAGGTAGTCCGCTGCCTGGCCGGTCGCGGTGATCCTGAGCTCATCGCCCACGATCTCGTGGTGGGTGATTTCTCGCCCGAATCGGGTGCGCAGCGATGACGCGAGGGCCGCCAGCCGTTCGGGGGAGTGTGCGAGCCGCAGCACGAAAACGTCATCCGTCTGCTGGCACGACAGCCCGCGCACCTGGAAGTCGTTATTGCCGAGCCGTGCGAATTGTCCCATCTCTCTGCGGAATTCGTCGGCGGTACGCACAAAGTTCACGTCTGCGGGTAGCGCCAGCACATCGCGCAGCGCGGCGGGGCGCCTGGTGCGCTCCGAATTCATCGCCCGCACGAAATTCCGGTACCCGGGGGTGATGTCGAAGCTGTCGATCGCGCGCGTGGGCAGCTCATCGAAGCTGTTGTTGCGGTAGGCCTCGTCGTCGAGTCCGAAAGCGCCCTCGAGCTGATGCAGAGGCAGTAGGCGCAAGTATGTCGGGTCGGCCATGTCGGGGTTCTCGGGTCTGGCCTCGTCCCCAAAGGAGATGGATTCCTCGGTCATATCCACGAATCCGCGCACTGCCGTGGTGCCGTACGAGTGACCGGCGCCTTCGGCACGCTCCTTGAAGAGCCCGAGTAAAGGGACATCCTTTTCGCCTGTCACGGCCAGTGCCCGTGCATGCCAGTCGGCGACGGCCGCGGCCAGGGTGGAGAAACCGACACCGGCCACCGGTGACACCACATTGGGGAAATACTTGCGCAATACCGGGTCCGAGGTGTCCAGGTAGTTGGGTTCGAAGAACTCCCCGCCGATGTAGCTCTCGACGGTGCACAGCCCGACCCGGCCCATCGTCTTCATCAGGGATTTCTCAGCTGCCTTGGCGAAGTGCTTGAAGGCGTTGACCGCGTCGTCTACGTCGGGACCGTACTTCTCCTCGGCCCGCATCTGCACCGCGAGTGGATATACCGCGGAGGCCCCGAAGCCCAATACCGCGGCCACATGGTGCGAGGAACACAGCTGGCCGCTCTCGGCGATCAGGGAGACGCGTAATCGCAGGCCTTCCTCGATGAGGCGCTGGTTGATCGCCGAGATGACGATGATGAGGGGCATGGCCGCGCGTTCACTGGAGACGTGGCGGTCGGAAATCACTGCGATGCCACCGGTCTCGCGTGCAAACTCCTCGACCGCGTCACACAGGTCGTCAATCGCCCGCACGATTCTTTCGGCGTTGGACACCGCATCGGTGAGGTCTACGCGGTAGCGCATCCCGAAGCGCCGGACGGGGGTGCGCCCCTGTTCGCGGATTTTGAGCATGTCGAGATGCGTGAGGATGGGGGAGGGCACCACGATCTGCGGTGCGGGCTGCGCGCCGCTGTTGGGTTTGGCGCCGAGCGCCACGCGCAGCGTCATGCCGTCGGCCTCGCGGATGCTGTCCAGCGGCGGATTGGTCACCTGAGCGAATCGCTGCGAGAAGTACTTGGCAACGCCGCCTTCCTGATTCGACAGCGCGTTGATGGCCGCGCCGTACCCCATGGCAGAGATCTTCTCCTGGCCGGTAGCCAACATCGGATCCATCAGGAACTTGAAGCTCTCCTGGTTGAGCGAGTAGGCCACATAGCGCTGGTGGCGGTCGAGGTCACCGTCGTACCGCGCGGGGGAACCCTGGCCAGCGGGCGGCACGTGCGGCAGGTCGGCGATATTGACTCGGGCCTGCGCCAACATCGCCGGATAATCATGCCGCGCGGCAAGCATTTCCAGGGCCTCGACGGTGTTGTACGAACGGCCCTCGGAATGGTCGTAGTAACGCATTCCGCCGGCCTCGATGCGGCCGCGCTCAAGCACCGAATCCGGTTCGAAGTAGATCTGTCCGGCCTCGGACATCACGCCCAGGTATTCGGCGGTCTCGACGGTGCGCAGTGGTCTGAGCCCCAGCCGGTCCAGTCGTGCGCCGATGATGTTGCCGTCACCGAAGATCAGTGCGGCCGGGCCGTCGTTCTTCTCCTCGTAGAGGCTGAAATATTCGAGCATGGCCGTCACCCGCGGGGATAGCGTGGTGTCGTTCTCCCAGGCGGGCGGCATCATCGCGACGACGGCAGTGACCAGGTCCAGGTCATCCTCCAGCACCCGGCTCTGCAGGGTCTGATCGAGCCTGCAGCTATCCGATTGTCCGACTGGGCGGATGATCGCCCGATTACGGGCCCGGGCAATCGCGTTTTCGGACAACCGGTTTTTCTTGTCGGTGTTGAGTTCGCCGTTGTGTGCCATGAGTCGGAAAGGCTGGGCCATGGTGGCATTCGGTGCGGTGTTCGTCGAGAACCGGGTATGGAAGAACATCGAATGCACTTCCATCCGAGGATCGGATAGGTCGCTGAAGTAGGGCACCACTTCATTTGAGTTGAGACGTCCTTTGAGGACCTGGGTGCGTGTGCTCAGCGAAAGCGGGTAGAGCCCAAGAAGTTCCGGGCGGGTATACGCGACGGACTCGATCGCCATGAGCGCCTCATGAGTCTTGCGTTCAGAATCGGAGCGAAACACCCACTGCCGGATCGGCAGCTGATACTTGATGGCCGCCGGACGGATCGCGTCGTTGTTCACCGGCACATCGCGGCTGAGCAGGATCGTGAATCCCTGTGCGCGTAGCGCCTGCTCGATGACTTGCTCGGCCTCAGCGTGTGATGCCGGGTCGTTGGGCAGGAAGAAGTTGCCCACACCGAATTGCCCGTGACGGAGGTCAGAGACCCCCGTCAGCTCGGAGAAGAAGCGCAGCGAGAGATCGAGGTTGACGCCGGCGCCGTCTCCGACGCCTTCAGAGGACATTCCCCCGCGATGAGGTACGGCGCAGAGCGCTTCGTGGAGCTTGCGGACGACGTCATGAGTCTGGACGCCATCCTTGCGGGTCAGGAATCCGACGCCGCAGCTACTTTTCTCCTGCTCTTGGTCATACAGCCCGTTCAGACGATTCTCCTCACCCAGCGCCGCGCACGGCGTATCCAGCGTGTGACGTTGGGTTTCTCGTCCGTTGAGCGAACCCGCCCTGACCAGCTTTCGGCGTGGTCTCGACCCGGCAGGCGCCGGTAACCCGGTCTCCGGGGCCAGTTAAACCAAGCCTAGCCTAAGTCTATGAGGGCTGATAGTCGGCGGGATGTATGTCACACCGAGCATCGGCCACAGCAAGCATGCCTACGCGTCGATGGATCGGCTGCTCACACCATTATGGGGCAGCGGCCAGGAAATCGCCGGTCAGTAGTTATTACAGGAGTTGGCAACCTGATTGATCAGCACCGTGTACTCCTGCACCGCCGGCATGCCGCGCACCTCATTGACCATCTGCTGACGCTTAGGCTTCGGTGAAGCGACGAATTGCTGCAGCCAGGCACCGGCGATCGGGTTGGCGTTGACCTGCTGCGCCGCCGCGGGCGACTGTTCGTTCAGCGCTGCCATGATCTGCGGGTACGTGCAGGTGGTGTTCACGATCGCGGTCACATCCGGGTCGGCGGATGCGATTCCGCCACCGGCGACCAGTGACAACGCCACCGCGCCAGAACCAACAACCAACTTCGCCGTCAGGGCCATTCTCGTCTACCTTCCGCCAGGTCCCCCGACGTCCATATCGACGATCGGCGAGATTCCGTTACGTACAACGCTAGCAGGAGCGCCAGAGTCCTTAGACTTGCTATCTACTGGGCCTTGGGTCCCAAATGGGAGCTCTGCCAACACGAATGCCCCTGGTAATGAGTGAAACAACACAGGTTGGTATGGCCGAAAGTCACCAACAGTGGGGATTTTGGCCCGTGGGAGCGATGAGCGGCGATCAATAGCGTTGCGGGTAGGAGCAATCGCCCTATCGCACATCGGAGGAGCTATGACCACCTCGACGCCAAACTCGCACATACTCGTCGGTGTCGACGGATCGACGTCGGCGCTGCATGCCCTGACCTGGGCGGGCGCCGAAGCTCAGCGCAGGAACCTGCCGCTGACTTTGGTTCACGTCATCGACCACAGCAGCCTCGGGCAGGGGTACAACCTCGGCGCGTCGGCGAGCTTTTTTCAGCATCTGGAGACCGACGGGGCGGAGTTTCTCAGTCAGGCCAAAGACCACGTCTACGCGCTGCATCCGAACGTCGAGGTTTCCACGGTCAAAGCCACCGGTAGACCGGTACCCGTCCTTGTCGAGCTATCCAGAAATGCCCTGATGACAGTGCTCGGCTCGAGCGGCCTGGGCGGGTTTACCGGGATGATGGCAGGTTCGGTCTCGGTGTCGCTGACCGCGAAGGGGCACAGCCCGGTGGTTGTCGTCAGGGAATCGCCGGTGCCGGGGGGTGGACCGGTGGTTGTCGGCATCGACGACTCTGAATCCAGTGACGGCGCGGCCGCATGGGCGTTCGAGGAGGCCGCAATGCGGGAGACCGAGCTGGTCGCGGTCCACGTGTGGAACAACATTCCGCCGGGCTACGTGTACGCCTACACCGCGTGGAGCGCGATGGACTCGGCCGGGGAACAGCAGCGTCAGGAACAGCTTCTCGCCGAGCGTCTGGCCGGCTGGCAGGAGAAGTACCCGGACGTACCGGTTCGCCGGGTCGTCGCGGTCGGACATCCCGCCGACGTCCTGCTCAGCCAGGCTGCCGGCGCCCAGCTGATTGTCACGGGCAGCCGGGGGCGTGGTGACATCGCGGGGTTTTTCCTCGGATCCACCAGTCACGCGTTGATACACAAGGCCAGCTGTCCGGTACTGGTGGCCCCGCGGACGTAGTCTCGCTGGGTGACCACCGCGCTGAAGGAATGGAGTGCGGCGGTGCATGCCTTGCTCGATGGCAGGCAGACAATTCTGCTGCGCAAGGGCGGGATCCACGAGAAGCGTTTCACACTGGCCGATTCGAGATTCTTGTTCTTTCCGACTGCCGTGCATGGCCACGCCGAGCGGGTACGGCCAGAACACCATGACCTGTTGCCGCGCGCTGGCGCCGATAGCACCGAAGCGCAGGTCGTGGTGCGGGCCGGCGCAGAGGTGGTGGCCGCTATCGAGGTCGGCCGCCCCGAGGCGCTCGAAGAGATTGCCGCACTGCATATCTGGACAGCAGAGTCGATCCGGGCGGACCGTTTGGACTTTCGGCCCAAACACCGTCTCACGGTGCTGGTGGTGCGTGCATACCCCTTAGTCGCGCCCGTGCGAATCCCGCGCCGCGATGAACACCGCGGATGCTCCAGCTGGGTGCAACTGGACGTGGCCCCGCAATGGGGAACAGCGGTCCATACCGAATCAGCACTGGCGCGGGTCGCTCAACGAGTCCGTGAATCCGTGGGCGGCTGAGGAAGCTCGGGCGTGGGCGTGCCCCCGATGGCGTCGAGCCAATGCCGGCGCACCGGGCCCCACCGGTGGTCGAAACCCAGCGCTCGCTGTCTAGCCCGCGTGAGTCTCCGGGGTGAGTAGCGCCATCGCGCCCACGGAGATGTGGGACGTGCCAGGCGGAAGGCCGCCACCCAGGCGATGGGTGCCAGGAAAATGCCCAGCATCGCGGTGGGGTATTTGCCTTTCAACGCGGTGACCGCGACCAGGGCCAGGTGCACTAGCAAGAGAAGCATGGCGACGCCGCGTGCGATGGCGATGACTCCCGTGAGTCCGTCCACATTCAGCGGTGACACTCCGACAGCCGCCAGGCTGATGCACGCGGTGGCCAGTGTCACCATGTCCACCGACAGCTGCCCCTCGTTGGTCCAGTAGACGTCCTGCAAATGGAAGATCATCGCGAACTCATCGAGCACCAGCGAGGCGCCGACGCCGACCAGCAGGCCGGCCAGATAGGTCCACACCGATAGGGGTGGCGATCCCAGCGCGGTAAAGCCGCCGACGATCAGCAGCAGCACACCGGGTGTCGAGTGGTGGATATGGACGCCCCCGCCGGAAATGTTGTGAAAGGGGCCTTTCCCGTCGCGGATGAGCCGCGTGATCGTGCGCGTCACCACAAAGGTCACCACGAACGCGACGAAACCCAGCAGAAGGGGGCCCTTGTAACCGTCCACCACGTCGTAGCGCCACCAGGTACTCAGCCAGGACACGTTGGGATGCTAGCGGGTTGATAGGGGGTCCAGGCAGGGAAAGAGGGGAGGCCCCCACAGTGCCCTGTGTCAAAGTAAGGTCGCCCTCACCCAGCGCTGGGATCAGCCCCGCGCGCGAGTGAGGGAGCGCTGTGACCGCCCAGCCGGATTTTTCGTTGATCGTCGGCTACGGCACCGATATGGGCAACGCCGAGGACGCCGCCATGTCGTTCTGCGAGGCTCTGGAAGAGGCCACCGGCATCAAATCCGAGGCGGTCGAACTCAACCAGGTCGATATCGCGAACTTGCAGTCGGCGTCACACCTCGTCGTGGTGGTGTCCACCTTCGGCGACGGCGAATTTCCCGATAATGCGCTGTTGTTCTGGGAGGCGCTGAGTGCTGAAGGCGCCGAGCGGCTTGCGCACCTGCAATTCGCGGTCTTGGCATTGGGCGACAGCAGCTACGAATTCTTCTGCAATGCGGGGCTGCTGTTGGACAAGCGCCTGGAGGAGCTTGGCGCGAGTCGGCTCACCGAACGTACCGATGTCGACGGACCGTACCTGCAGCCCTCGAAGGAATGGACCACCGATCTGGTGAAGCTGCTGGCCGCCGGCCCTATTGGGTCCACGGAATCCGCCGTCGTCACCGAAACGGCAACACCCGCCAAACGCGAACGCCACGAAACCGTCGAGGCACGCCTTGTTGTCAACCGATTGCTCACCACGGCGGAATCCGACAAGGAGGTGCGTCACTATGAGGTGGACCTCGCGGGGACCGGAATCTCCTATGAAGCCGGCGATTCCATCGCCGTGCACGCGCCCAATGACCCCGCATTGGTCGAGGCGATCCTTGCCGAGTTGGGCGTGCCGGCCGCGCATCGGCTAGCCGGCCACGACCTGCCCCTCGGTGAGCTGTTATCCGACCACCTGGAGATCCGGACTCCCTCGCGAACGCTTCGGGCGTTGGTCGCATCCCGCACCGACGACGCGGATGCGGTCGCCGCGCTCAGCGGTGACGGCACGCCGGTACCGGGCTCCTGGCTATACGGTAAGGATGTGTTGGACCTGGTCAGGCTGGGAAAGCTGGCCGTTGAGGAACTGATCGACAATCTGCGCCCCCTGCAGTTCCGCGATTACTCCATCGCCTCAAGCCCTGTCGTGTATCCCGATACGGTTCATCTGACCGTGGCGACCATCCGCTACTCCAATGCCGATCGCACGTATGGCGGTGTGGCGTCGACATTCTTGGCTGATCGCGGGCAGGCGGTCCGGGTGCATCTGCGCCCAAACCACGCCTTCCGGCTGCCCGGGGGCCATGTCCCGATCATCATGATCGGGCCGGGGACGGGGATTGCGCCGTTTCGCGGCTTTCTGCAAGAGCGCCAGGCGGCCGGTTCCACGGGGCGTTCCTGGCTGTTCTTCGGTGACCGGCATCGCGCCGCGAGTTTCCTCTACGGCGAGGAGCTGCAGGGGTTCGTGGCCTCGGGTGTTCTGACTCGACTTGACCTTGCCTTCTCCCGTGACGGGGCCAACGGTGAGCCCAAACAGTATGTCCAACATCGTATGTCGGAGAATGCGGCCGAGCTGTGGGCCTGGCTCCAGGACGGGGCTTATGTGTATGTGTGCGGCGACGCCGAGCACATGGCAAAGGACGTCGATGCGACACTGCACGAGATCGTGGCTCGCTGCGGTGGTATGGACGCCGCCGGCGCACACGCTTATGTCAATGAACTCATCAAGAACCACCGGTACGTGCGCGACGTCTACTAGAGCCGACGCGCGCACCGGCGGAGCGCACCTACGAATGCACCTGAATCTCGCGGAGCGCCAAGATCGCGTCGATCTCGCCGTGAAGGAGGTGATGGTTGAACGGCCTGAAGCCCAGAGCGGCTTCGGCGCGGATGGCCAGCCGTGTAAATAGGTCCACCGTGTGGCGCAGGGCCTTGACAGAGTCCTCTGCGTCGAAATGGCCCCAGCATTCGCCGAGCTCATCGCGGATGTCGGCGTCCATCCAGCTGTTCATCCCGGCACCCAGGTACCGGGTGTCGTGAGCGGTGCCGTATCGCAACAGGTGATCCCACTCGATGATCCGCAGGAGTTCTTCCTTGAGGTCTTGGTCACGCAGCTTCGCTGACCAGAGTTCTTCGCGTACCAGGGATTTCGCGCACATCAATGCGGCGGCATAGCCCCAGTGCACACATTCCTCGAACTCTTCGTCGTCCGGCAGTTGGCCGTGCGGTATGACCACAGCGGCGGGATCGGGAGCGCCCCCGTCCTTGTCGAGTAGTACCCGAAATGGCCGGTCGTGTTCCACCGTGGGGAGATCTTCGGCAGGAATCAGGGTGAAATCGAGCTTGCCGCCCTTGTAGTAGATCAGTCGGGTCGGGTATCCGGAGTCCTCGTCTTCCAGTCGCTCGACCACCAGCACCTCGCCGAGATCCGACCACCACGATTCGTCGTCCGCCAGCTCGTCGGGATCCGGTGCGTATAGCTCGATATCGCGGTCTGACAGGGGATGGGCGTCCCCGTCGGCGCCGGACCCGGTGACGATAACCGCCCGAACCGAGTTCGTTTCGTTGGCCCAGCCGACCAGACGCTCAAGTACCTCGCCGTAATCCACGCCTACATCTTTGGCGGTGGGAGCCCTGTTCTCAAGACCTTGTGAAACGTCAAAGTCAACTGCGATAACGTTGGTGAACGGTTGGTGTTGAGCGCATTGCATGTCGGTGTACAGAGGCATCGGAATTTATGCCGTTGCAACAGATTTGACGGATATAGCAGACGCGTCCTCAGCGCTGCCCCGACCCCGCGGGGCCGTGGGCTAACAGCATGTCGACCAGCTGCTCGATCAGTTCGTCCTCACTGATCGTGACCTCCTGATGCAGCCATGCCGTCACGGCTTGCCCAACTCCGCCCACAATGAAATGCGCGAGCACGGGCAGATTGCCCTGATCATCGCGGCGGAACCAGTCGTGCAGATGCTGAGCGAACAGTGACACGAACATTGCCGTAGCGTCGAACCGGCGCCGTACCAGCACCGGATTGACCTGGTGGCGGCTGTAGAGCAGTTGGCCGATGCGACGATCGGCGCTCACCGCGCGGACCACACTGGTTATGCCCGCACGCACCTGCAGGCGCGGATGCGCGGCGGCGACCTCCGCTTCGACGGTCGCGGCAAGCCCTTCGATCGCCCAGTCGAAGATGGCGGCCGCATACTCGTCCTTGTCGGCGAAGCTCTCGTAGAAGTAGCGCTGAGCCAGGCCGGACCGCTGGCAGACGGTTCGCAGCGTGAGGTCACCGGACCCATCAGGGGTGCCGAGAATGTCCAGGCCCACTTCCAAGAGCCGCTGTCGGCGTCGGGCCAGGCGCTCGTCCGCGGGGAGGCCGCTGTATGAGCGGCCGGCTGGAGACGACATCTGACCAGTCTTGCAGGAGCCGGTATTGCCTGGGACCGGAACGGGTATTAATCTGAATGCGCCTGCATCCAGATCGGTCGCAGTCGTCGTTTTCCCACCGCAGACTCGACACCACGGAGCGCACATGGACCTGGCCTTCTCGGCAGAGGAAGAACAATTCCGTACCGAAGTCCGGGAGTTCCTGGACGCGAACCTCACCGCGGAGCTGCGGGCGGCCGGGCGTCTGCAGACCAGCGTGTACAGCGATCACGAGGCAAGTATGCGGTGGCAGGCGATCCTGCACCGGAAGGGATGGGCCGCGCCGGCTTGGCCGGTCAAATACGGCGGGCAGCCGTGGAGTCTTGCCCAGCACTACATCTTTTCGGTTGAATCGATGGTTGCGGGGGCACCTTCACTGTCGCCCATGGGAATTCGGATGGTCGCACATGCCATCATCAAGTTCGGCAGCCCGGAACAGAAAGAGTTCTTCCTGCCCCGGATCCTCACGGGCGAGGTGTTCTTCTGTCAGGGGTACAGCGAGCCCGAGTCGGGGTCTGACCTGGCCTCGTTGCAGATGTCGGCCGTTGCCGACGGTGATGACTTCGTCCTCAATGGCTCCAAGATCTGGACCACCCATGCGCGCGAGGCGAATTGGATGTTCGCCCTTGTTCGCACCACCAAGGGGCCCAAGAAACAGCTCGGTATCACCTTCATTCTCATCGACTTCACGTCGCCGGGCATAGACGTCAAACCCTTGGTGATGAGTTCCGGCGAGGAGGTACAGAATGTCGTGTTCTTCGACAACGTGCGTGTGCCGCGGGCCAATGTGCTCGGGGAGGTTGACCAGGGGTGGACCGTCGCGAAGTACCTCCTTGAGTTCGAGCGCGGCGGCGGGGCCGTGGCACCCATGCTGCAGGTGGGCCTCGATCAGCTGAGCGTTGACGCGCGGTCGGTGCCTGCCGAGAACGGCACCCTGGCAGACGATCCCGTGTTCTGTGCCAAACTGGCCGACCTGGCGATTCGTGTCGACGTACTCGAGGTCCTCGAGCATCGCGTGCTGGCGGTCGTGGCAGGCGGCGGCAATCCGGGCGCGGCATCCTCGATGCTGAAAATCCTTGGCACCGAACTATCGCAGGCGTTGACCACACTGACGTTAGAGGCGGCAGGGCCGCGGGGCCGGGCATACCAGCCTCACGTCACCAAGCCGGGTGGCCCGGTCGTCGAGTACACCCCGCCCGCAGACGGTTATCACAGCGGCGAGCTGTGGCAGGCGGTGGCGCCGTTGCACTATTTCAACGATCGCGCCGGGTCGATCTATGCCGGTTCCAACGAGATTCAACGCAACATCCTCGCCAAGGCCCAGCTGGGTCTCTGACAGACAAGAGCGAATATCACCATGGATTTCAGCCTCACCGACGAACAACAACTCCTGAAGCACTCGATATCGGATTTTCTGTCTAATCGGTACGCCTTGAACACCAGCCGGCGCGCGGCGCGCTCGGATATCAGGTGGCAGCCGCAGGTGTGGAAGTCCTTCGCCGAGGAGCTCGGCATCCTCGCCGCGCCGCTGCCCGAGGACCGCGGTGGCCTCGGTGGTGGCGCCGAGGAAGTACTTGTCATTTGCGAGGTGCTCGGACGCCATCTCGTCGTCGAGCCGTTCATCGGCACGGTGGTGCTCGGCGGCGGGCTGCTGCGGCGGTCGAACGCCGAAGTGGCCGGCGACCTTATCGGAGGCATTGCCTCCGGTGACGTCGTGACGGGATTCGCGGCCCTTGAACCCACTTCCGGCCAGTCGTTCCACTCGGTGCAGACCACCGCCCGCCGCGATGGGCCGGATTGGGTGCTCGACGGTGAGAAAATCGTGGTGAGCGACGCGCCTCTGGCCACCCATGTGATTGTCAGCGCACGAACCTCCGGCGAGGTTGCCGATACCTCCGGCCTCACGCTGTTCGTCGTGCCGTTCGATCCGGCCGCCCCAGCTCAGGGAATCGAGGCGCATCATTACCGGACGATTGATGACCACCATGCCAGCGACTTGGTGATATCTGGACTGCGGGTGCCGGATTCGGCACGGATTTCGGAAGTGGATCAAGCATGGCCACTCATTGAGGCCGCGCTCGATGAAGCCACGGCTGCGACTGTGGCCGAGGCAGTTGGCATGTTGCGCAAGGTGCTGGCCGATACGGTCGAATACACCAAGCAGCGCCAGCAATTCGGCGTAGCGATCTCCAATTTCCAAGCGTTGCAACATCGTATGGTGGACATGCATATCGAGGTTGAGCAGTCGGTCGCGGCTTCCTATCTGGCCTCGCTCAATCTCGATGGACCTCGCCGCGCCCGTGCTGTGTCGGCGGCCAAGGCAACGATCGCGCGTGCCGCACGTCTGGTGGGGCAGGAGGCCGTACAGTTGCACGGCGGCATGGGCATGACCGAGGAACTGGCCATCGGCCATTATTTCAAGCGTCTCACCGTCATTGAGTCAGAGTTCGGCAACCGCGACTTTCACACCGCACGGTACGGGATCGCGCGCAGCACCCAGGGCTAGCCGACCAGGTTGATCACCAGGTTGATCGTGCACGCGATGATCACCGTGCCGTAGATATAACTGAAAAGGCAGTGCTTCAACACCACGTCGCGCAGGTGTGAGGTGGTGACGGCGGTGTCGGAGACCTGGTAGGTCATGCCGAGATTGAATGAGAAGTAGTAGAAATCCACATACCGCGGCGGCACATCGGAATTGAAGTCGATGCCGCCTGGGGCGCCCTGGTAGTAGATGCGCGCGTATCGGGCGGCGTAGATCGTGTGCAGCATCGCCCACACCGTCAAGATGGCACCGATACACAGGGCCGCGTAAGTGCCCTTGTCCTCATCGTTGGCAGAGACCAGGAGTATGCCGATTGCCGAGAGGCTGGCCACGAGGATCAGCAGCATCGCAAGATCGCCTAGCTCGTCGTCCATGTCCTCACTGCCGGCGCGGGTGCGCGTTTGATCGGGGTCCATGGGCCACAACACAACAAGTGACCACGCGACGTTGATGACGGCGGTCACGATGACCACCGCGAGCAGAGCCACCTGCCAGCGTGCTAGTACAGCCCCGGTCAATGCCCCGGCCATCATCCCCACCGCCAGTGCGATCCAAAATCGATTGGCGCCGGTCATGAAAACACCACCATCTCGTCATCCTGGCTTCGATAGGGATTCCTGCCGTACTAGGGGTGTGGCGTGCTGGTCGCCGTCGTCGTGGTCGAGGTGCGGTTACTCGGAGCCGGAGCCTCGTCGCGGTCCTGCCAGGCGATGAACAATGCGGTGAACACCGCAGCGGAGAAGACCGCGGCGGCAAAGAACCACAGGACCGGCCGCTGAAACCAGCGCATCGGGGGAGTGTCCCGGTAATCGTCCGGTGCCGGGCTAAAGGTCACCTCGGGCCGCGCGGTTGTGGTCGGTGTCGAGTAGTCCTGGTAGTCCTCGTACTCCTGCAGTTCGGGGGAAGTATCGGATTCGGACCAGGCAAGTCCGGACTCGACAGTGTCGATGGGCGCCGATGCGGGACTCTTGGCGGTCTCCTCGCCGGTGGCGACAGGCCGCAGCATGGTCGCTTCCGGTGACCGCATCGTTGCTTCGGCGGAAGGTGTTTCATCGGGCTGGCCAGCCATGAAGGCAGCTCCGAACGCCACGGCGAGCTGGGGGTGAGGTGCGGCGATGATCGGGCATCGCAATCGTTCGGAAAGCTGTTGGGTGACAAGCGGAATGCTGGAGCCGCCACCCACTGTGAGGACCGCTGCGACGCTCGCGGGCGCGATGTTGTTGTACTCCAGGGTTTCTTGGATCTTGGTGATCAATGCTGAGAGCGGTTCGCGGATGCGCTCTTCGAGTTCGCCGCGGGTGAGCCGAACATCGGATGCCAGGCCTGGCAACGCGACTGGGATAACCGTTGTGGTGTCGGTCGACAGATGCTCCTTGGCGGCGCGACAGCGATCCCGCAGGCGCGTCAAGGCACCCAGGGAGGCCGTCCCGTCGGGATCCTGGTTGAGGTTGGCCAGGACCAGTGCCAACAGTTCCTGGTCGATCCGCTGCCCGGAGAAGTCGCGAAAGCGAACGCTCTCGCCGAGTGTTGCGAAGTCGTCGGCGGCATCGGCCAGCGTGATGCTGGTACCGGTTCCGCCGAAATCGCAGACCACGACCACGCCATGGTGGGGGATGCGATCGCGCATGCTCACCAAGGCGGCGCGCGCGTCCGGCACCAACTTCATCGGTCGGCCGCCGGGTGCCAGCGCGGGCACTTTGTCTATGGCGGCCCGTAGCGCGGCGATGGAGTGCCCACCCCAATATGCGGGCACTGCGGCGGCCAGCGCCGGTGGACTATCGAAGTTCGCGACCACAGCCGCGTCGGCGATCATGATGCGGATGGCTTCGGCCATCACCCAGTCGGCACTGTGCACAGAACCATCGGCTCCGACGATTCCTACTGGGTCTCCGACACGGTCGACGAATCCGGCCAGGCCCAGACCGGGCTCCTTGGGGACGCCAACCTCCGAGGGCTGGTCTTCGTGGAGAGTGAGCAGCGAACTTCGCACTACCGGGACACCGTCCGGGTTGCCATCGGTGGCAACCAGCTGTGTAGCCCCGATCGACATTCCGAGTGAGTTCATTACCTACCTGTTCGCCTGTTCCCTTGCGATTCTAGGCGGGAGATCCCGGGGAAGAGGTCTAGAGGGCATGTGCAGCGATGATCGCGTTGGCGAACTCCTGCGGCGCCTCCTGCGGGACGTTGTGGCCGATCCCGTCCAGCACGCGGTGGGCATACTTTCCGGTGAACATTTTCCGGTAGGCGGTCCCATCTTTGGTCGGTCCGTCGAAATCGCTGCCGATCGTGATGGTCGGCACGGCGATCGTGGGCTTGGTCGCCAACTTGGCTTCGACGGCGTCATAGCGCGACTCGCCCCTGGCCAGGCCGAGTCGCCACCGGTAGTTGTGAATGACGATGTCGACGTGGTCGGGATTGTCGAAGGCCGCGGCGGAGCGAGCATAGGTGTCGTCGTCGAACTTCCACGTCGGCGACGCGTTATGCCAAATGAGCTTGTTGAAGTCGCGCGTGTTGTGGCGATAGCCGTGCAGGCCGCGCTCGGTGGCGAAGTAGTACTGATACCACCAACCCCATTCCGCCTGGGGCGAGAGGGGCTGCTGGTTGGCTTCCAGATTCACGATGATGTAGCCGCTGACAGCGACAAGTGCCGTCACTCGATCGGGCCATATGGCTGCGACGATATCGGCGTTGCGGGCACCCCAGTCGAATCCCCCCAGGATGGCCGACGGAATCTTGAGGGCGTCCATGAAGTCGATGACGTCAGTGGCGAGTGCGGCCTGTTGACCGTTGTGAAACGTGTCGCCCGACCTGAACCGGGTGCTGCCGTAACCGCGTAGGTAAGGCACCAATACCCGAAAACCCTTGGTGGTCAAAAGAGGTACCACATCGAGGTAACTGTGGATATCGTAGGGCCAGCCGTGCAACAGGATTACCGGTGGCCCGTCGGACGGCCCCTCGTCGACATAGCCGACATTGAGCAGCCCGGCGTCGACCTGTTTGAGGGGCGGAAACTCGGTGCGCGGGCGTGTCGGGTCGACACTGGCACCATTCGAGCACGCCCCGAGTGCGGTGGCACCGACCGCGGTGAGCAGCGCCACCTTGGAAAACCCGCGTCTGCTGATCATGTCAGGAACCGATTCTGTGAGTGACCCATTGGCGTCGACAATTCGGGGAAACGACGGCGTCGAACTCTACCGTGCCAGGGTGGCGCGCCGCGGTAGATGATCGAGGGCTCGTTTCTCACCCGTCAGCATCGCCACTGACCAGCAGCTGCACATCGTGTATGCGACGATGGCCGGATGGACGTAGCCAAGCTGTTCGTCGCTGGCGTGATCGTCGCCGGTGCCGCACTCTCTTTGTCGGCGCCCGCCGGTGCGGATCCGGCCGAGCCCGGGCCTGGGCCTTCGCCCGCGCCTTCGGCTCCGCAGGCGGCCGCACCCGGTACTGAGGCTCTGGGACCACCGCCGCCACCAGCCCTACAACCGTCGGTGCCCGAGGTTACGAACCCGACCTATGGCTCGGGCTCAGGAGGGCCGCTGGGCACCATCCGCGATCTCTGGCATCAAGCCCATGACGGTCCGCTCGACACACCCGAGGGTGTCGCCGGGCGTCCTGCCAATGCCGGGCCGGCGCCTCAACTGCCGCCGGGATACATCTCCACGAATGCACCCGAGTCCTCGAACCCGGGCAGGATCCGGGACCCGTATGCGGCGCCGGAGCCGTCGGGGCCACCGTTGCCTCCCGGGTACCACTCGCTGAACGGGCCTCCACCGCCTGGATACGAGCCAACCGGTCCGGCGCCGGCCGCTGCCACGCCATGAGTAGCGCGAAGGTCGCTGGGGGAGTAGTGCACAGGGTGCCCGCAGATTTGCGCGCGGCGCTGATCGCGAATCCCGCGGCGCTGGCGTTGTGGCAGGACATCACGCCGCTGGGGCGCAACGAGTTCATCTGTTGGGTGGAAGATGCCAAACAACAGGTCACTCGGGAGCGGCGCATTCGGCGTACTCAGGAAGAGCTCGAAGAAGGCAAGCGCAGACCGTGCTGCTGGCCCGGATGTAAGCATCGCGAGCGCACCGGCAAATAGCTCGTACGTGTAGGACCGCTCCCGCACGGGTAGTGCACCCACCAAGCGATTGGGAGGGTTCCATGCGCCTACGCCGAAGCACACCCGATGCGCCGGGGATTGCACGTAAACGATGCGGCAAGGGTTTCGCCTATTACGCCGCCAACGGCGACGTGTTATCCGATGATGCGACACTGCAACGAATTAAGTCGCTGGCCATCCCGCCGGCGTGGAATGAGGTGTGGATCAGTCCACACATCAACGGCCACATTCAGGCGGTCGGCAGAGACACCGCAGGCAGGCGACAGTACATCTACCATGAGGCATGGCAAGACGAGCGTGCTGAGGAAAAGTTCGACAGAGTACTGGAACTGTCACGTCGGCTGCCCGAGTTACGTGCGCACATCGATGAGGATCTCGACACGCGGGGCGCCACTCGCCGTCGGGTCCTCGCGTTGGGTATCCGGCTGCTCGACCATGGCCATTTTCGTTCCGGTGGAGACGAATACGCGGATGACAACGATTCCTACGGCGTGGCTACGCTTCTCCCGGAGCACGTGCGCGTGCGCGGCTCGCTGACAATTTTCGACTACCCGGCGAAAAGCGGTGTCCGGCAACACTTTGAAGTGGTCGATGCCAAGGCTGCGCGTGGCATCCGCGGGTTGCTGCGCATCAACGACGGGTCACATCGACTCCTGCGATACCGTGACGGGCACGAACTTGTAGAGGTTCGCTCCGACGATTTGAACCAGTACTTCAGGAGCGTTGTCGGTGGCGAGTTCAGTGTCAAGGATCTGCGTACCTGGCACGGAACGGTCCTTGCCGCCATAGAGTTTTCGGAAATGGTGACGCCGCCAGAGAATCGGACACAGATCGCCAAGGCGACGTCGGCGGTGATGAAACAGGTCGGTGCGGCGTTGGGCAACACCGCCACCGTGGCCCGCGACGCATACGTTGATCCCCGGGTGGTGGTGAGCTATCGGCATGGACGCACGATCGCGCCGGCACTGCGGCGGGCGGCACGCAAGAAACCGGATGCGGCCCAAAACATCCTCGACAAGGCAACCCGCCACCTCATCCAGCGTGCCGCGCGGCTGTGAAAGGGGTTCCTGCTAGCGTGCGCCGTCGGCCGGAAGTCGATCGAGTGGCTCGGTGGCGGGCCCCCAGAGAACCGAACCGCCCGAATCGAAGCAGGAGCCGTGTAATGGGCACTCCCAGATATCCTCTGCGTCATTCCATGTGGTAATTCCGCCTAGATGAGTACACACCGGCGCATGTTCGGGACGAGAGGTGAGCATGGCTGTCGCCCAGCCGGAAGCGAAGTCACGGGCAACCCGGCTCCCCAGGCGTATCGCCGCCGGGATGGCTCGCAGGTCTAGTGCACTCCAGCTTGCGAATGCGTTCGCCCAATCCATCCGACCTCCGAGAATCTGTGAGGACAGTGCCAGGGAAGCTGCGATGCCATTGGTCATGCCCCACTTGTCATATCCAGTGGCCAGGTAAATTCTCTTCCCGCCGGGCAGCAGCGGTCCCGCATAAGGAAGTTCGCTGATGGTCGCATAGTCCTGTGCAGCCCAGCTGTGTGTCCGGGTGGCGCCCGGATAGTGGGTTTGAGCCCAGCCGGCCAGTTCCCGCAACGCCTCCCGGGCATGTGCCGGATGGCCCACCACATGGCCCGCCCCGCCCACGACCAATCGGTCACCTGTCGATGAGGGTGCGTAGCGCACGGATCGCAGCGGCGCGTCTACCGACAGATACATCGCCCGGGTAATGGGCCCCGGAACGTCGAATGACATGCAATAGGATCGGTTTGCGGTCAGTTTTGCGAAGAATCCGCCGCGATCCAGGATCGGCGTGCCGGTCGCCAGCACACAGCGTTGTGCCTCGAGTGCGAATTCCCCTGCGCCCGCGTCATGTGCGTAGTCGCCCTTGATTCGCAGCGGCCCCCGCCCCGATATGGACCGGACCCGCATGCCGCTGAAGAAATGGGCGCCGTGGTCCTCGAGCTGCGCGACCATGCTTTCCACGAGTTGTGCGGGGTTGAACTGCGCCTGGTCGGGCAGGCGAACACCGCCGTAGTAGGGGAAGGGAGTGTCGGCTGTGGTCTCCCACCTGACGGGCAGCCCGGCCTGCAGACAAGCATTCCATTCATCCCGAGCGCCGGCGGTGCCCTCACGGGTTTGCGCATAGGTGTAGGCATCCTCGGTTTGTGTCGGTACGCCGTGTTCCTCGCAATAGCGCAGCAGCCAGTCGCGCCCCTCTGTGTTGCCCGTGGTGTATGCGCGTGCGACGGCATGGCCATGCCTGTGCGCGATACGAGACAGCTTGGTTCCGTGCAGGGCACTGATTTTCCCAGTGGAGTTTCCCGTCGTCCCATCTCCGGCGCTCCGTGCCTCAAGCACCACCACCTCAAGGCCTGCGCGAGCAAGGAGAAGTGCTGTGGTGAGGCCAGTGATGCCCGCTCCGATAACCGCGATGTCGACGGTCTGTGTGGTGTCATCGGGCGCAAGCGGCACACGCGCTACCAAGCCCGAACGGCCCTCCAGCCAAATGGAATTCACCCATCAGACCTACCCGGTCGCCCGCTCGTCAAACCGCGGCGAGAATATCTCTTACCCTGGCCGCCATTTCCCCGTAAGGGCCATGCGTGGGACTGGCGATCGTGGATTCAGCGGGTGAACGCTCGGGAGCGGGCGCGAACCATTCGGACATGCCGACGGCAAGACCCGCTCGGCGTCTGTCGACGGGCCCGAGTTCTCCTGAGAGCATGGGAAATTCCTCCTCCTCTTCGAGCCTGCAGTGCTCCAGCGTCGCCGATCGCAACGCCGCAAGACCCACGATGAATTCCGGACTCCCCACCGCCGTGGCCTCCAACTGTTCAAGGTCGGTCGTCAGCGCCAGTTCTTCAGCCAAACGTGTGTTCGCAACCGTCCGTCCGGCCTCAGAGATTCCACGTGACCACGGGTGCACAACCATCGCTTCAACAGTCTCGTGCACCGCGAGCAGGCCACGCAATCGAGTGAAACTCCCGCTGTCGATGCCCTTTTCAGGTGACAGCGCGGCGTCGAACAACGTCCGAATGGCGACATGCTGGTCTTCGAGGAACTCCACGAGATCGCTGGCTGTCGCGAGTTCAGGAGTGGGCAGACTCGCCATCGAGATCGACCTCCTCTCACGTTGCTGCGGATGTTCTCAGCGACTGCCACTCAGGGAACCGAGTTCGTGTTCCCATACCCAGTCGGCGATCACGGGATCATCCCGGCCATGCTCTCGGGTGTACCGGCAGGCAGCGATTCGGTCGTCGACCATTTCCTGCCGTAGGTTTGCGGCTCGGCTGCCCAGACCCTCGACCCTGTCGATAACATCCATGACAAGGTGGAAACGGTCCAGATCATTGAGCATCACCATGTCAAAAGGTGTTGTGGTGGTGCCCCGATCCTTGAACCCGCGTACGTGCATCCGATCGTGATTGGTATGGCGGTAGGCAAGGCGGTGGATCAACCAGGGATAGCCGTGGTAGGCGAAGATGATCGGTTTATCAGGGGTGAAAAGTGCGTCAAAATCAGTGTGGGGCAGTCCATGTGGATGCTCAGATGCTGGTTGCAAGCGCATGATGTCCACGATATTGATTACCCGGACCGCGAGCTCGGGCAACCTCCGGCGCAAGATGTCCGCGGCTGCCAAGGTTTCCAGCGTTGGTACATCTCCGGCGCAGGCCAGCACGACATCCGGCTCGTTCGGCGCATTACTCGCCCAATCCCAGATGCCCAGCCCTCTGGCGCAGTGTGCGCGTGCCGCCTCCATGCTCAAATAGGTCAGGGCAGGTTGTTTACCCGCCACCACAACATTGACGCAGTGCCTGCTACGCAGACAATGGTCGGTGACTGCCAAGAGCGTGTTGGCGTCGGGCGGTAGATACACCCGCACTACCTCCGGGCGCTTGTTGGCGACGTGATCGATAAACCCCGGGTCTTGGTGAGACGCGCCATTGTGGTCTTGGCGCCAAACATGGGATGTCAGTAGATAGTTCAAAGAAGGAATCGGCTGTCGCCACGGAACTTCTGAGCTGCTGGAAAGCCATTTGGCATGCTGGTTGAGCATCGAGTCGACAATATGGGCGAAGGCCTCGTAACAGTTGAAGAGGCCGTGCCGTCCGGTGAGGAGATATCCCTCAAGCCACCCCTGACACAGGTGTTCGGAGAGTACTTCCATCACCCGGCCCTCGGGGCCCAAATGTTCATCGGTGGTTTCGCTACGTTCCAGCCATACCTTGTCGGTGCGTTCGTAGACCGTCGACAAGCGATTGGATGCCGTCTCATCGGGGCCCATTAGCCGGAAGTTGTTCGGGTTGAGATCGATCACATCGCGAAGATAGGCGCCGAGCACTTTGGTTGCTTCTGCGGTCATCGCGCCCGGAGATCCCACGGGGACCGCGTATTGATCGACCTCCGGCAGGTCAAGCTCCCGAATCAACAGGCCGCCGTTGGCGTGTGGGTTGCTACCTATCGCCTTTTCCGTACGGGGAGCCAGCCCGGCCACCTCAGGCCGCAGCACCCCACGGTCGTCGAAAAGCTCCTCGGGTCGGTAGCTGTGCATCCAGTTGGCCAGCTGCATCAATTGTGATGGGTTGGTGCGGCATTCGGCCAGTGGTACCTGATGAGAACGCCAGGTTCCCTCCACGGGCACACCTTCGACCATTTTCGGTCCGGTCCATCCCTTGGGAGTGCGTAGCACAATGAGTGGCCAGCGGGGAAGATGCGCCGCTCGTTCCTGTCGGGCTTCTTGCTGGATATGCGAGATCCGGTCGAAGGCCCAATCACATGCCGCGGCCAATTGCTGGTGCACCTCGGCCGGATCGTCGCCGACGACTATTCGCGGATCATGACCGTATCCGGTCAGAAGCGCCGTGAGATCGTCTTCGGGGATGCGAGCCAATACCGTCGGGTTGGCAATCTTGTAGCCGTTGAGATGCAGGATGGGTAGCACCGCGCCGTCGGTGGCAGGATTGACGAATTTGTTGGAGTGCCAGCTCGCGGCGAGGGGCCCGGTCTCGGCCTCCCCGTCGCCGATAACGCACGCGACCACCAGGTCTGGATTATCCAAGGCGGCGCCATATGCGTGCGCCAGCGCGTACCCGAGCTCGCCGCCTTCGTGGATCGAGCCGGGTGTCTCCGGAGCCGTATGGCTGGGAATGCCGCCAGGGAAGGAGAATTGCCTGAACAGTTTTCGCAAGCCGTCCAGGTCTTGGCCGATGTGTGCGTAGAAGCGGCTGTAGCTGCCTTCCAGGTAGGTGTTGGCCACCACCCCGGGGCCGCCGTGTCCGGGGCCCGTGACCAGCATGACATTGGTATCACGTTGGCGGATAATGCGATTGAGATGTGCATAGATGATGTTGAGGCCGGGCGTCGTGCCCCAGTGTCCCAACAAGCGGGGCTTGATGTGGCTTGCGGTGAGCGGATCGCGCAACAGGGGATTGTCCAACAGGTAGATCTGGCCCACCGACAGGTAGTTCGCGGCGCGCCAGTAGGCGTCGATCTGTCTGACTTCCTCCGCGGAGAGCGGGCGCGGGTATGTCGGAATCTGTGAATCAGTCACTGACAGTGCGGTATTCATTTCTCGATCACTCCACTTGCCGCATGGTTGCGCACGGAAAGTACCTCGCAGTCGTAGATCGTCAGGGAAGTGCCGTGGACCTGGATAAGTCCGCGCTTCTCGAATTCGTGCAGCACACGGCACATGGACTCTCGCGATGTCCCAACCAGGTCGGCGAGCTCGAGCTGCGAAAGGCCATGTTCGACGTACACCGAGTCGCCTTCTATGGTCCCGAACCGTTGGGCGAGGTCGAGCAGCTGCGCGGCCACTCGCGCGGTGATATCGGCGTGAGGTATGTCGGCCAACTTGCGGGTGGCCTTCCTCACCTGCCGGGCGAGCACCCTGAGCAGTTGTTCGGCCGCGTCGCTGTGGTGGGCAATCCACCAGCGCATGGTGTCGCGATCCATGCCCCTTGCCGCCACGGCGGTCAGCGCTCGGGCCTCAGACCTTCGGGGCTCCGGATCGAATATCGACAACTCTCCGAACATCTCCGTAGGACCGACCAAGGTGGCAAGACGCTCGGCGCCATCGCCCGACCGCCTGCTCAGTGCCACCTTTCCCTGGGTGACCAGATACATGCGGTCACCGGGGTCCCCCGGACGGAATATCACCTCGTCCGGCTGAAAATGCTCGGTGGTCAGACGCGCAGTGGCTGCCGCCACCGCGGGCGTGCTCATGCCGCGAAACACTGGCGTTTCCTCGACCGCACTGTGCACAATCGCTCCATCTTCCGTGGACTGTCGTACTGAGCCCGCCTACCCGTTCTTGGCAGTGACAAACGGGGTATGCAAACGGGGTATGACTGAGATAGGGATCGGAGGTCGAGATGACAGGCATGCCGGAAAACTGCGCGCAAGCCCAGTTCGCCAGCCTTATGTGCCAATTGGATCAACCGGTGTATGTGGTGACGGTGCGAGGGGCCGATGGTCCCGCGGGGTGTCTTGTCGGATTCGCCGGCCAGGTCAGTATCGATCCGCCGCTGTTTCTCGCAGGGCTGTCCGAGAAGAACCACACCTGGCGTGCTTCGCAGCAGGCAAGTCACCTGGCAGTGCATATAATCCCACGCGCGGAAGACGAGCTGGTGCACCTCTTCGGCGAGCTGACGGGAGACAGTGTCGACAAGTTTGCGCGATGTACCTGGCGCGACGGTCCGCACGGTGTCCCCATCCTGGAACAGTCCGCCGCCTGGTTCGTGGGCGAGATACTGGCCCGTATCACGCTGGGTGACCATATCGGCCATGTGCTGTTGCCGGTGGCCGTAAGCCGCTCGCGGGAACTGGGTCAGTATGTGTCCCTCAGCGACGTCCACGGGCTCACTCCCGGTCACGAAGCCTAGGGCGGAAAGTTCGTTTGACGGCAGTCCGCCGGGGTACTCACCGTGTGTGAATCGTACTGTGATCGCCGCCGAGCCCCGCCTCCCGCAACCGCGGGGGCCGTTGTCGGCGGTGGTGATTGACCTGCTGGCCAAGGGATCGCCGTCGGCTCACCCCGACGATGTCGAAGAAATGCTGGCCGCCGCCAATCCCTATGGGCTAGATCTACAACTGGCGTTATATGTCTGCTACGAGCTTCACTATCGAGGTTTCTCCGGTGTTGATCCGAGGTGGGAGTGGGATATCGGCTTGCTCAACCTGCGTCGCCGGATGGAGGAAGATTTCCTTGCGCGGCTGGAGAGTGACGCCGGGCAGGATTCTCACGAGTATGCGATCGCCGCGGAACTGGATGCGCTCATGCGGGAGCCTGAAGACGACGCGAACCTGTCGGTGCACCTTGCCGAGTACGCGTCGTGGGAGCACATGCAGGAGTACTTTGCCCAGCGTTCGATCTACCACCTCAAGGAGGGCGACCCGCAGGCCTGGGTTATCCCGCGGTTGTCCGGCCAGGCCAAGGCCTCATTCGTGGCCATCGAGTTCGACGAGTTCGGCGGCGGGCACGGAAACGCACTGCACCAGAGTCTATTTGGTGATCTGTTGGCAGCCGCGGGGATGGATCCCGAGTACCTTGGATATCTCGAACATGCTGCTGCTGAATCGCTGGCGGCGGTGAATGTCATGTCCCTGTTCGGGCTACACCGCGCATTACGCGGGGCCGCGATTGGGCATTTTGCGGCGACGGAGATTACCTCGCCGCCGGGTTCACGCCAGATGGTCCGCGGCTTGCGGCGCCTGTCGGCGCCGTCGCCTTGCGTCGACTTCTACCAGGAGCACGTCGAGGCGGACGCGGTCCACGAGGAGGTCGTCCGCTCGGATGTGGTGGCGAACCTGGTAGAGACAGAACCGGGTCTAAGCGGGCGAGTGGTGTTCGGTATGAGGGTGTTTCGGATGATGGAGGACCGGCTGGCCCATCACCTGTTGAGCAGCTGGGCCTTGGGCCGTACCTCCCTGAATCGTGCCCTGAGCTAGCCGCACTTGCGCCGTTTCGACGTCCGCTTGAAACGGCGATGGCTCGTGTCGCACAGCGGATAACAGGAACTCTTGTGGCACATGCAGATCGCCACCTGAAACCGGTCCGACTCGACAACATCGCCGTTGGGCAACTCGATAGACAGCGGTCCCTCAACCATCATCGGTCCCGCGGTAACGATCCGTACTGAGCGGCGCGGACGCGGTGTCATGGCCGTCGCCCCGCGATCACGACCAGCCGTTCGGTCCGGCGACCCTTGTCAAGGCGACCCATGCGTTCCAACCAGGGCGCTCGCGCCGACATCACCGGACCAAATGGAACATGCTGTTCAGCAATGACTTCCGCAGTAAGTCCGGTGGCCGCGAGTGCGTACACAGTTTGGGATACATCGGCAAACTCCGATTGGACCAGGAGCAACACCCCGTGCGGGTCCAGTAACTCGTGCGCGTGCGTACACAGCGGGTCGAGTACGAGTCGTCCACTCACTCCGGCATGAAATGCCAAGGTGGTACCCACCGATGCCGGAACGGCATCGCCGAGCAGTACACGTCGATCGCCCGGCACGTACGGGGGATTGGCCAGCACCAGATCGAAGGGGCCAAATTCCTTTGCGCGCAACCAGTCACCCTGCAAAGCCGTGATATCGGCACCTACGCGTTGTGCGTTGCTTTGTGCGCACTCGACGGCGAGTGGGCACATGTCTAGCGCCGTCACGGCGGCGGCTCCTTCTTTGGCGGCCGCCAGGGCCAAATAGCCGCTTCCCGTGCACAGGTCAGCTACTCTGAGTCCGGCCGGCGGAAAGAACCTGGTCATAGACTCTCTTAGCAGTGCTGAATCATACTGTGGGACATAAACACCCGAATCGACGTGAATCCCGCTGTCCGCGCGGTGGTCAATGAGCATCGGCTCTGCCCCTCTTCAGTTCGTATGCGGCCATCGTGGCCTAATTTCCCCTTTTGACCGCGAAACAAACCTGTATAGAGCGCAAAACTTTGGTAAGGGGGCATTCCCATCGGAGGGTGGTGCCCATCGCGGTGGCCGCTTAGTGTGAAGGGATAGATGTGGCGCGCATAGGTTGGCATGAGAGAACGGGGTCTGCCGGAGCAGGGCCGGCGGCGGACCACCGTCGGATGTAGGCGCAGCTGGCCGACATGGACGTTGCCGGCCAAATTATATGAGCTGCTCCGTCGACAGCGTTGAGAGGTTTACACATGGAATGCCCTGTTGATGTACCGGAGACCGGACACTCACAGGTGAAACCACGCGTTGGCCGGCCGACTGACGACTACGCGGACGTACCGGACATGTTTCGGTCTCTCGCCGGCTTGGCGGAGCACAGTGACGCATACCAACGTAAGCACGAGGAGATAGTCACCAGATGCCTGCCGCTGGCCGACAATGTCGCACGTCATTTCGATCGCCGTGGTGAAGATCTCGAGGACCTGATCCAGGTTGCCCGAGTGGGCTTGCTCAATGCGGTCAACCGTTTTGACCCGGAAAAGGGCGCCAGCTTCCTCGGCTTTGCGGTTCCTACCATGATGGGGGAGGTGCGCCGGCACTTTCGCGACCACGGATGGTCGCTGCACGTACCGCGGGCTATAAGAGATAGACACGCTCAAATCTCCAGGGCCACTGCGGAATTGACCCAGGAGCTACAGCGGGCGCCTACCGCCGGGGAGTTGGCGGCAGAGTTGGGTATCGACCGCGAAGAGGTGGTGGAATCTCTGATTGCCGCGGACGCCTATCAGCCTCAATCCATCGAGGCGCCCCTCAGCCACGGCGATCAGGAATCCAAGCATCTTTCCGATCTGCTGGGGAATGAAGATCCAGCCCTGGAACACGTGACCAACCGCGAGGCAGTACGGCCTCTTTTAGCCAATTTACCCCTGCGAGAGCGAACCGTGCTTGAGCTCCGGTTTTTCAAGGGAATGACCCAGAGCCAGATTGCCGCACAGATTGGTGTTTCGCAGATGCACGTATCCCGGATTCTCAGCGACACCTTGCGGTACCTGCGAGAACAGATGGCGTAGACCGCCCTGTCCGCGGTTAGAGAACTGCTTGACCGGGTATATGACGTGCCAAGCGGTCTGCCCTGGAGGTGTGCAATGAGCCCATTGTCCTTGATTCGACGGTTCGCAGGCTTCGTGCGGCAGGGATACCCGCAGCATGCGCCTGCCGTCGGCCATTGTTCGCTGTTGGCATTGGCCCGGACACCCTCGGCGTCCACTCTGATTCACGACGATCAAGATTAGCTTTCGGGCCGTCATCCCCGTGCTCGCGCGCGCCGGGGTGTGCGTCCTCCACAAGGCGAAACACCCCTAGACGTGCGTTCCGTCCGGATGCGGTGTTGTCCTTTGCGCTGCGTCACTCGGCGACGAGAAACGTTGTGGACTAGCGCGAAGGGGCGTAGCGTCATCTTCAGGTTGAGTCCACAGCCGCGCAGGGTCTACTCGATGCCAGCGCAGAGCGCGGGCTTCTGCCCGGGCGACTGGCCTGGTGTCTCCGATCCGAAAAGAACGTACATTTCGATCGATGGAGTCATATGTCTGTCATTGACCAAAATGCATCACGATTCGCGGCTCGAGCCAAAACCGGTGTGGTTTCGCTGTTTTCGTCAGCAGACGACACCGCAAGGTTCACGGCACACTGGCACCGCCCGTCTGCGGTGTTGGTGCGAGCCACCGGCGAGATCGATGCAGTAAACGCTAATCACCTGGCCGAGTACGCGACCCGCTATTTGGACGGACACCGGACCTTGGTGCTCGATCTGCAGGGCCTGCGGTTTTTCGGAACTGATGGACTGGTGGCCTTGGATAGGGTGCGACGTCACTGCAAGGTACAGGGGATCGACTGGACGGTCATACCGGGGGATGCCGTCACAAAGCTGCTCACCCTGAGCGGTGATATGGCCGCCTACCCAGTGAACGACGCGATACCCGACGTATGGAAGAAGTTGGCACAGTAGCGGCGTAGCCGGTGGAAGAAGTTGGCACAGTAGCCGCGTAGCGGGCTCCGCTACCCGTTCGCCACGCGGACAGCGGAGCCGGTGTCGCGTAGCTTGGTCAGGCTGATTCCGACAATGTGCCCGACCGGATCATCCGGGTGCGCACGCTCAAATGTTTCCACGTGATCCGCCAGCGAGCTGAGCACATGCCAACTGAAGCTGTCGAGCGGAAAGACATCGCCCGGCTGACAGTGTGAATACACCGCCATGACCAACCGGTCCAGATGGAAGTCCAATCGGACCACCAACATCGCGTTGGGTACCGAGGATCGGACCAGGCGAGTGCACGCTTCATCCGTGGCCAGTTTGAGGTCGGCCACCATGTCCATATCAAGATCGTCAACCGTTGCGGCCGCGGCGACGACGGTGCGCATCATGGCCAGGTTCTCCAAGCGTGCCGCCATGTCGAACCTCAGAGATCGGTCGTCTGGGTGGCTGCCGGAATGAGTGGTGTGGGCCTCGGTCATATCTCTCCCAATGCGTCCTGCGTTTGAGATTACCCGGATCATCGGTGCGCAACCAATACTTGCCGACCGTCTCTTGGCGTTCGCCTCAAGATCCTTGCGCCCCCGGTGAATTTAGGTAACACCAGTATACCTCTTTGGTGCTCATTGCCAGGCAGGTCAAGGGAATTCATCGCGATCCTCCTTCACGGGGCACCCCGCATCGGCACGCTCGCGGCCAGCGCGGCGTGTTCCGTGGGGCTGGGCAGCGCGTATACCGCATAGGCCGAACGCAATACCGGCTGCGCCACATTGCGCACAGCCACACCGCCAGGTGTGCGTCCCTTCTCGGCGCCGGCGTGAGCGTGCCCGTGTAAAACGAGATCGGCGCCGGCTTGGTCGATAGCCTCCCCGAGTAGGTAAGAGCCCAAAAAAGGATAGATTTCGAGCGGTTCACCACCCAGAGTCTCCGGAATAGGGGCGTAGTGCAACAAGGCAATTCGAAGGTCGGTATCGAGCTCACGCAGAGCGCACGCCAGCCGGTTGGCCTGCGACATGGTGTGCCCGACAAACGCCTTCATCTCAGGCTCGCCGAAGCTGCTCCCGCAGCGCCCCGCGAAACCACCACCGAACCCCTTGATTCCGGCGATACCCACCGAGCTACCGGATATATCTACTCGGGTGCTATCACCGTCCAACACCGTAATGCCGTGATTTCGCAGAGTCGTGGTGAGCTCGGCCGCATGGTCGGCGTGGTAGTCGTGATTACCCAATACCGCCACCACCGGCACCGGAAGTTCGGCGAATTCGCCAGCCACCGTCATCGCCTCCGCGGCGGTTCCCGTTCTCGTGAGATCGCCTGCCAGTAAAAGAATATCGGCGTGCTGATCGATGTCGTCGAATGCGGGGCGCAATTGCATGCCCGAGTCCTCGCCGAGATGTATGTCGCCGACAGCCGCGACGCGGATCACGAGATCATCTCCGCCGGTCCGGGTTTGCCGGTGTCGGAGACTCGCACCATGTTTCGTATCTGTATACCGGGGGCGTACTCCCGGGCCACGACGGCGAGCATGTCACGGCGATGCGAGCAGTCGACCTCTCCGTCTAGCGCCACGGTGTCGCCGTTGAACGTCACTTGCACCCCCAGCTCGGCGGTGCGGGCATCTTCGGCAAATCTCCTTCGTAGTTCGGCCTCGTCGTATTGTCGGGTGTCATTCGTTCTTGCGTTCGTCGATTCGACGATCTCCAAGCCCACCAACAAGTTGAGAAATGCTGTGGCATAGGGTGATTGCTCCGTCGAGCGATGGACCTGGCGCCAGTCGACCTGTTCCCGGATGGCGCGGGCGATACTGAGTACCGGGCCAAAGTCGCAACGGTGCGAGTCCAGTACCAGGAGTTTGTCGACCATCAGATCAGTTGCGGTGACTACCGGGGCGCGTGTCGGCCCGATTTGCATGGGTTCGGCCCGAGCCAGAAAGTTCGCGTCGACGGGCCGGTCGTGGGGGCAGAAGATGAGGTCGACCAACACACTTCCGTCGTAGGCCTTGGTAAGCCAGTTCTCCGGTGGGTCCTCCAGCCGCAGACCTGCCTCGTGCAAGGCGGCTGCCGCGGACGGCACGTCCTGCTCTCTGAGGAAGATGTCGATGTCATGCGTGGTTACCGGGCCGCCTCGTGCGTAGACCGCACACCCGCCGGCCACCGCGAACGCGATGTCCTTTTGAGTCAGCGCCGTTACCACCCTGGTGAGCGTCCGGAGCAGTGCCTGTTCATTCATGGTGGACGTCGCCTACCCGCTGACCCGCCGGCTCAATCATGGACCTGCGCGGCGTCATCATGTGAATTCTGACCGGCCTCGTGGTGCAAACGACGATGTACTTCCTCCTGTTCGTAGATCTCCCGGTCCTCGATGTCTATTGCTTCCTCACGCGCAGCGGGGATCGCGCTGATGAGCTCGTCCAATTTCAGCAGCACCGCATTCGTGTCCCGGTTGGTGGTGTGCTGGATGATGAACAACATCAGGAGGCTGACCAGGGCTCCCGTGGAGTAGACCAGCGTCTGCCACCAGCCGGGGAAGGCGGTGGACAGACCGATGACCAGAAGTATCACGACTACGGCTATTGCTATCAACGACAACCAAATCGAGCCAGCCCATCGCGTGATAAGGCCGGGCACCAGCGCCAGCCGAGCCCGCCACGTCAACCCGTCGTTATGACGAATCCGTGCTCTCATGTTCTTCGAGCCCTACGGCGTCAAGAAGCTCAATCCGGTCTCGATCGAGCTGCGGGGCCAGCTGCGGATCCATATGCCCCAACGCGTTAGTGATGTCGGCGAGCGCGTCGGCTATCCCGTTGAGCTTCTGCTGGACCGCGTCATCGGACCTACGCTGCGTGTTCTGGAGCAATGCCACCAGCAAGAACGTGATGATCGTGGTCAAGGTGTTGATGACCAACTGCCAGGTATCGATGTTGAGGAAGGCGAAGCTTGGTGCCCACACGACCACAATCAGCACACACATGACGAAAAACCATGGCTGCGAGACGTGCCCCGACATGGTGGTCGCGAATCTGTCGAATGCCGAAACGTGTTGGCTTACCTCGGACGGATAAATGGCCTTATCGTGCGGGCTGGTGCTATTTCGCATCTGGGGGGCTCCTGCCTGCTCGCCGCATGAATTACCCCACACGGCAACCTTTAAACCGTCTGCCCTGTCGGTCCCACATGTTTGATCCGCGCAGGAGCGGTAATCATCAACCCGACGGGGTTCACCACTCGAAGCGGAGTTCACCCTGTCGGTCATCAGCCAACCGAGGGAAGCAACGCAGAAGGAGGACGCACATGACCGAGAAGAACAGTGGGCCACAAGAGGCCGTCCGTGGCGTGGTAGAAGACGTCAAGGGCAAGGCCAAGGAAGCGGCCGGAACCGTCACAGGACGGGACGACTTGATTGAGGAGGGCAAGGCTCAGCAGGACAAGGCTCAGGCGCAGCGGGAAGCTGCACAGAAGGAAGCCGAGGCCGAGAAGTCAAGGGCCGAGGCCAAATCCGACGAGAAGCGTCAGAAGGCCCACGAGTAGCAATTCACGTTGAGGGCGGCCACCGCGGTGGCCGCCCTCAACCGTTGCGTGACTTTGCCTAGTCGTGGTGAGGTACCGAATGTTCCTGGTGCCATTCGGCTTCCATCCGGCGAACCCGTCGGCGCTCGACGTGCATCCAGAGCCACCCGAGGAAGAAGAACACCAGGGCCGCGATGCCGGCCACCAACGTCCAGCCATAGAACATGTACGCGGCGGCAGCCAAACCGAGGACCACCGAGAGCACGCCGAGGGCAATGAAGGCAAGGCCCGGCCACGCCACCCGATCCTTCAGCGACTCGCCGGCATGCGGGCGAAATGTACGCGCGTGGTCAACGGGGTCGATTCCATCGTCGTGCATGATTCCTCCTATTGAGCTGCGGGATAGCGGTATTCACGCAGTAATTGCGCAAGATGTGTGGCGTTGTGTGCCGCGGAGGCCGTCGCCGACGCCACGGCCTCCGGCACGCTGTCCAGCTCGCGATAATCCTTTTTGTGCATGGCCTCGCCATTCCAATAGGTGCAGCCCTGGCGGGCACGCTGAAACCAATGTCGTTGAGCGCCTGGAAAAGATCGGCGGTGATTTTGTGCGCGCCATCCTCGTTTCCCACCACCGCGGCGACAGCCACCTTCCCCGAAAGAATGGGTCTGCCTTCTTCATCGGTCTCCGAGAGCTCCGCGTCGAGCCGCTCCAGGACGCGTTGCGCCACGCTCGACATATGGCCAAGCCACGTGGGTGTGCCCAGCACCAGAATGTCCGCGCCCAGCACCTTGTCACGCAATTGCGGCCACTGGTCGCCGTTCCCCATGTCTTGCCCGACACCGGGATGAATGTCGTAGTCGACGCACCGGATGCTTTCGCAGTGCACGCCGTCGTGGCCCAGCACTTCGGCCAATTGGTTGGTGAGCATTTCGGTGCTGGAGTGCTCTCCCGTGCGCTTCAGGCTGCACACCAAACTCAACGCGCGCAATGGCTCTTGGACAATGGTCATGCCTTAGCTGTACCCACAATTCAGCTCACAAAACCGGTCAGTCACCTCACGTCATCATCCGGCCGGACAGCATCAGTGTCACGACCATGAGTAGCAGCAGAAACCAGCCGGCGCCCTGCCACACCCACCACCTTCCGCGCCGCCGCCATACCCGGTAGGTCTGCACAAAGGCGATGATGCCGCCTATCATCAGCACTCCCGGTGCGGCCATGGCCATCGCGGGCGTGCCGTGTCTGCCGCATAGCGTCTTGTCGACCTCCACGCTGACCGAACACTGACCCATCCACACGATGGCGGTGACAAAGGTGACGACGGCAAGTGCCACGGTCGCCGCACTGAAACGCACCGCATGGATGTGGGTTCTCTTATCCCGGTCCTTTCGCTCCGCGTCGCTGTACATCGGGGCGTTCACGGGCTACCCGTCATCGGTCCGCATTGTCGGTGATGCCGGAGTGCCCTGCCTGGCGAGCGCAATGAGCACAGCAGTACAGGCGGCCATTGGCCTCGGCGCCGTGGCCCAGAATGCGACAGCCGCAGAGCGCACACGACGGTGCCATCTCCGTGATGGCGCATTCCAGGCTGTCGAAGGTCGCCGTCTTATCACCCCAGGTCACGGTGAAGGTGTTGTGATAGACATTTCCGCAGGTCGCGCATACTGCCATGGCTTCGTCCTTCCGTCGGCTCCCGTGTGATGAGCTTCCCGGAATGACGTGGCGCCAAACCCCTAGCGGGGGATCCGCTGGTGGGCGGTCAGGAGCAGACGGTCGTATACCGATCTCGCCGGCAGGGTCTTGTCAAAATCCAGGGTTCCGAAGTCCACGACCACCTGCTGGGCAAGCGCGCGTAGTTTGACGTTGTTTTCCTGCGACCGCCATTTGAGCACATCGAACGCGGCGTCGGCGTTGAGCCGATAGACAAGCATCAACATGCCCTTCGCCTGCTCGATGACGCTGCGGTTCTCCGCAATTTCGACAACGGCCACCGTCAAAGAGTTTTCACGCTCCTGCCGGATGGATGAGGTGACATCCACATAGAAGCCGTGGGTGCCGACGACAACGCCATTGTCGTCACACAGCTGGTCCCCGATGACCACCACGTGATGGACGTGCTGCTGCACGTCGATGATGCGATGGCGGGTGCTGAATGCCTGCGCCGTGCGCCGAATCTCCTGGAGGGTCGCGGCCACTTGGCGATAATCGTCCGGGTGTTTGTGCGAGAGGATGATCTCTGTAGTCGGTGTGATTTCGTCGGGCCCATATCCGTGCATCTGGGCTACCTGCGGGGACCACTCCCACCGTTCGTCGGCAAAGTAGAAGCGAAACCAGCCGACATGTTGTGGCGATCCACCGGCGAGCGCCTGCGCTAGTTCGCTGTCGGCCTCCTCTTCGGATAGCTCATCGGACATGACAGAACCGCTTCACCACCGGGCGCACCTCACTATTCAAATCCGCTGGAAAGCGGTACAACAAGCAGCTCTCGAAGTGTTTAGCGAATTACCTACAGGGTATTTGGCTCGCCATGCATCGCACAAGGCAAGCACACGGCGTGCTGCGGCAAGCATCCGACTCTGGATCTCCCTTTACCTATTGCGCATTCTGGAGTGGCCGTTGTGGACACTCGCGACACGTGGACTCGGCAGTTGTCGAGGCGGCGGGTCTTAAGTACATCGGCAACGGACTACCGGAAGGATTCTGATGGACCATACCCAGACACCATTCCTGGATGCCGTGGACCGTTACCACCGAGACAACCGTTACGGATTCACCCCGCCGGGCCACCGACAAGGACGCGGGGTCGATGCGCGTGTGACCGGGATCATGGGAATGGACCCGTTTCGCTGCGATCTTCTCGCCAGTGGCGGCCTGGACGACAGGAAATCGTCCGGGCACTACTTGGCACAGGCAGAGGAACTGATGGCAGACGCGGTGGGCGCGTCATCAGCCTTCTTTTCCACCTGTGGCAGTTCACTTTCGGTGAAGGCCGCGATGATGGCAGTAGCCGGTGGGTGCGAAGGCGGGTTACTGGTCGGGCGCGACAGCCACAAGTCGATCATCGCCGGCTTGATCTTCTCCGGCGTGCAGCCGCGCTGGATCACACCGCGATGGGACGCCCAGCGGCATATCTCCCATCCGCCCTCTCCGCGCCAGGTAGAGGAGGCATGGCAGCAGCACCCGGATGCGGCCGGCGCCTTGATCGTCAGCCCCAGCCCCTATGGCACCTGTGCGGATATCGGGGCCATTGCGCAGGTATGTCATCGTCGCGGTAAGCCATTGATCGTCGACGAGGCATGGGGAGCTCATCTGCCCTTCCATGAGGAACTGCCGACGTGGGCCATGGATGCCGGGGCCGATGTCTGTGTTGTCAGCGTGCACAAGATGGGGGCGGGATTCGAACAAGGCTCGGTGTTTCACCTACAAGGTGATCGTGTCGATCCCGCGCGCCTGTCGGCATGCGCCGATCTGTTGATGACCACCAGCCCCAATGTGATGGTCTATGCCGCGATGGACGGCTGGCGCCGCCAGATGGTCGAGCATGGCCACGAATTGCTTTCCCATGCTCTCGATCTGGCCGAGCAGGTGCGAGGCGAAATCGCCGATATCGCCGATGTGCAGGTCATGGAATCGGAACTGCTCGGAGCGGAGGCCTCCCACGATCTGGACCGTCTGCAGGTGCTCGTTGACATCTCGCAGACCGGCACCTCCGGCTACCAAGCAGCGGATTGGTTGCGCCAGCACAAACAACTGGATCTGGGGCTGAGCGATCACCGTCGATTCCTTGCGACGATGTCGATCGCGGACCGGGACTTGACGGTGGAGCGACTGCTGGGGTCGCTTTCTGCCTGGCGGGCGGCGGCCGAGGATTTTCCGCGCCCGCGGCCCCTCTATCTACCACCGCCGCAGCAGTTGCAATTGGAAAGTGTGATGTTGCCGCGCGACGCGTTCTTCGGTCCCACGGATACGGTGGCGATCGGCGATGCGGCGGGCCACATTGCGGCTGAGCAGGTTACGCCCTATCCGCCGGGAATTCCGGTGGTGGTG
Source organism: Mycobacteroides abscessus ATCC 19977 (assembly GCF_000069185.1). NCBI lineage: Bacteria > Bacillati > Actinomycetota > Actinomycetes > Mycobacteriales > Mycobacteriaceae > Mycobacteroides > Mycobacteroides abscessus. Next base: position 2,574,800 of record NC_010397.1, read on the forward strand.
CCCGGCGAGCGGCTGACCAGCCCCGTGCTCGAGTACCTGCGTTCAGGTGTGAAAGCGGGCATGATGGTGCCTGACCCCGCGGACTCGTCGCTGGAAACCATTCGGGTGACGGCCGAACGCTAGCCGATCAGTGCGATTGCGGCAGTGGGGCCATGTGATCGCCCGTCGCTTGGAAATAGACCTGGCGTGCGATATCGACGGCGTGGTCGGCGAATCGTTCGTAAAACCGGCCTATCAGTACTAAATCGGCGGCCGCAGCGCAGCCGTGTGGCCACCGTGGCTGCATCACCACCTCAAACAATTCTCGATGCAGGATGTTCATCCGGCCGTCTTCCTGTTCCATCTGCCGAGCGAACAGCGGATCGCCGCGCTCGATGGCGCATCGCGCGTTCTGTGCGGAATGCCCTGCGGCCAAACTCATCTCGACCACAAGATCGCGCACGTCGCCGGGCAGCGTCACTCGGGGACTTTCCCGCAGTGCCATCCGCCCGACATTGGCCGCCAAACCTGCCATGCGGTCGATATTTCCGACGATATGGATCGTCGCAACCACTGCCCGCAGTTCGCTGGCCACCGGTGCCTGCAGCGCGAGCAGCGAAAACGCGTGATCGCTAATCGAGCGGCCCGCCTTGCTCACCGCGCGCAGTGATGTGTGCAGAGTTGCGGCGGATTCGGATTGGTCGCCTAACAATAAAGCCGTGGCAGTCGTGCACATGCCGGCGGAGCGTCCACACATATCTGCCGTGTCGGCCGCGAGCGCACCGAGTTGTTCATGAAATGTTGTACGCAGGGTCTCGTCCTCGGGAAGGCCTCACGGCCCCTTCGGATCCTCGTATAGGACCGAAGGGGCCGCTCAGCTTTACAGTCTGCTGGATAGCAGTGTCTTGGCCAGCTCCGCACCCTTACGGCTGTCCGATTGAGCCTTGCGGAACAGTTGTGCTACCTCGGTGTCGCCGTCGCGTTCCGCATCGCCGATAAAGGTCTGCAGCCGCAGCGCATTCTCCAGACAATCCTTGGTGAAGCGGATCAGATCGTAGTTCTTGTCCTTGGTGCCGGTCAGTTCTCCGGATTCGGTGGCCAAAGTCATGGTGCTCCCTTCTCGTGTGGCTGGCGACAAGGGCATACCCAGGTGGAATGCCGGTAAACACCACGTTTGCGGAACTCCGCGTCGGGTATGCCCCCTGACGTCCGCAACCTGTGCAAAGGGAGGAACGATGAAACGTCTTGTGAAAGTGCGTCACCGGCAACCGGTCGGGCCTGCTGCAACTCGCGTCGGAGCCGTGATCGCGGCCGTTGCCATCACAGGCGGTGGCATAGCCGCATGTAGCAAGGACGACGCCAAGGATGCGATGTCCACGGCCTCGAGCGCGGCCTCATCGGGTGCCAGCGCGGCCTCGAGCGGCCTTTCCTCTGCCACCAGCGCGATGTCGTCCGCGGCAACCGCACCGGAACTGCGGTACGACGTGCCGGGCGGTGAGGTGATCTTGGATGGCGACGTGGCGAATACCTTCACCAAGGCCGGGGGCGAACAAAAGGTCGGCCGACTCACCGCAAAGCCCGAACAACAAGGCGCCGGAACCGTTTTCACATTCGAAAACGGCAATATCTACTCCTCGACCGCGACGGGAACGCACCTGGTGCAGGGAGAGATACTGCGAGTGTACAACCAGAACGGCGGGCCCACGGGCTCTCTCGGGTACCCGACATCGGACGAAGCGCAAACCAACGGTGGGCCGCAGACAGCATCCGGTGGCTGGATCAGCAAGTTCCAGCACGGGGAGATTTCCTGGCTGAACCAGGGCGATGGCAACTTCCGGGAGACAGTCTCACCGAAGTAGTCACTTGAAATAACCCGCCGACAGGGCAGTGGGGCCGACCGGGCGTTCGCGCGTCAGTCGGCCCCACTTTCGCGAGATGGCCTGCTCAGTCCTTTCGGCTCTCGCGCCGATTGGCTTTTTCGATCGCGGCAACGAGTTCCTCTTTATTCATGCTTGAGCGGCCGCGGATTTCGAGCCTGCGCGCGATGGACAGCAGGTGATCCTTGGTGGCGCTGGTGTCTACGCCCTCGGCCGTCTTACCCCGCGCGTTCGGGCCGCCGCTTCGCGCCCGCTCGTCGGAAGGCCCCCGAGTTTCCTTCTCTTCCCAGTGGTCACCGACCTTTTCGAAGCTGTGCTTCAGCGCCGCGTAAGCGACGCGGTGCGCATGCTGACCCTCGCCATAGGTTTTGACCGCGGAGTCGTGAGCCTTGGCGAAGGTGCGCTGGGCCTTGTCGCTCGATTTACGCAGGGTGTCGGGCAGTTCGCTCTGCTTGGCTCTACCTTTGCTTGTGGTCTTGGGCATGGTGTTCTCCTTTCATGGACTACGCCAGACTCACTCGTCGGGCGCCGGGTCTTCGGCCGTCTCCCGGTCAACATCCGGGCGTTCGGCCCACAACTTCTTGTCGAGGGATTCGCCCTCCGACGCCTCGTTGGCGACCAATCCGAATTTCCCGGAAGCTGACCACTTTTGGGGCGGCTCGACGGGCTCGTCACCGTCGGCGTTGTGCATTTCGTCAGAATCGGTGGACTCGCTGACGTTCAATGTGTCGCCGGGTCCCGCCTCGTCATCGCCGACATCCTCGTATTTTCCGACAGACATGATGACCTACTTACCCGCCCAGCGACGCACCAAACTATGCGGGCACCATCTCGGTCTCGCGTTCCCAGGCGCGATGCCGGCTGATCGCTGTGACAAACGCGGCCACGAATTCGGCCGGCAATGCATTGGCCTCCGCGGTGGTCGTCACCACGCCGTCGTCAACCACAATCTCCGTGGTGGTGGCAAGTGTTTCGACCACAGAGGCTGCCCGGAGCAGATCGAGTCCGGAACCGTAGGCCGCGACGGGCTTGAGATGTTTGTAGGCCTCGGAAACGAAATGCACGGCGAAGCCGTTGCGCGCCAGCCGCCAGGCGGATTCGGCTCCGGAGGGTACGACTACGGCGTCGTATAACACCGAGGCCATCGTGGTCATCGCGCGGTCGACGCGGAGTTCGCCGCCGGATTCGCCGGTGAGCGTTCCGCCGCCAGTCGGTGCGAGTATCTCGACAATCGCGTCGCTCTCTTCCAGCGCCGCACGAAGCAACTCCACGCCGTGAATATCGACGCCGTCGGCCGCGAGCACCGCGATCCGTCGGGTGGCGATGCTGTCTCGGGTGGTGGAAAGCTGGGACAGCGCCGGGGACGGTGGAAGAGCCTCGTCGGCCGATTGCGGCGCTGGGGCGGGTAAGCCCAGCTGCAAGGCGACTTGAGAAGCAAGATCGTGTTCCACCAGGTTGAGTTGAGCGACAACACGTTCGCGAATCCCGGCCTCGGCACTCACCTTGCCCAGTTCGAACGAGAATGCCGAAACGATGTGCTGCGCCTCGACGGCGGACATACTGTTCCAGAACATCCGCGGCTGGCTGTAGAAATCCTTGAAGCTCTCGGCGCGCTGGCGGATCTTATGTCCGTCCACTCGTTGGGTGTAGTGGCGGAAGACATCTTCATGTGCCAGGGCCGGACAGCCGCCGCCGAGGGTGTTCTTGAAATAGCTGGACTTGCCTTGTGGGATGTCATGCTGCGCGAAGCCGTCTCGCTGGTTGTTGTGTACCTCGGCGATCGGTCTGTTGATGGGCAGTTGTGCGAAGTTCGGACCGCCCAGGCGGATCAGTTGTGTATCCAGGTAGGAGAAGTTACGAAACTGAAGCAGCGGGTCGTTGGTGAAGTCGATTCCCGGCACCACGTTGGCCGTGTGGAATGCGACCTGTTCTGTCTCGGCAAAGAAGTTGTCGGGGTTCCGATCCAGCACCATGCGTCCGACCGGCTGCACCGGAACCTGTTCTTCCGGAATGATTTTCGTTGAATCAAGAAGGTCGAAGGGGAATTTGAACTCGTCGGATTCCGGCACCAGCTGCACTCCGAGTTCCCATTCCGGAAACTGGCCGGACTCAATCGCGTCCCAGAGATCGCGCCGGTTGAAATCGGGGTCCTTGCCGGCGATCTGCTGACATTCGTCCCACAGCAGTGAGTGCACGCCCAGCAGCGGCTTCCAGTGGAACTTCACAAAAACGCCCTCGCCGGCGTCGTTGACCAACCGGAAGGTGTGTACGCCGAACCCTTGCATCATGCGGTAGCTGCGGGGCAGAGCCCTATCGGACATGAGCCACATGATCGCGTGTAGCGTCTCGGGCTGCTCGGCAACGAAGTCCCACAAGGTGTCATGCGCCGAGGCGGCCTGCGGGATCTCGTTGTCGGGCTCAGGCTTCACCGCGTGCACGAAGTCCGGAAATTTGATGCCGTCCTGGATAAAGAATACCGGGAAATTGTTGCCGACCAGATCGTAATTGCCTTGCTGTGTATAGAATTTCGTGGCAAATCCGCGTACGTCGCGCACGGTGTCTGCCGAGCCGCGGGACCCCGCAACGGTAGAGAAACGAACGAACACCGGTGTGCGCAGGCCGGGTGTGGTGAGAAATTTCGCGGCTGTGAAGTCCGATAGCCACGCGTCGTACGGCTCGAAGTAGCCGTATGCGCCCGCGCCGCGCGCATGAACCACACGCTCTGGAATGCGCTCGTGGTCAAAATGCGTGACTATCTCGCGGGCGTGAAAATCCTCCAGCAGCGTGGGGCCCCTGACACCGGCGGTGAGCGCGTCATCGGTGTGGTCGACGCGAACGCCTTGCTGGGTAGTGAGATAACCAGAGGCTCGGTCCACCCGGGACGTGTCGAGTTGCTCTTGTTTGGGATTCGACGTGCGGTCCACGATGTACTCCTTAGCGGCGCGGGAAAGACTGCCGCCGGGTACCCCGGTAGCCGAACGACAAACATCGGGCGGGGCCCGCCATGAAATTGTTGTTTTACAACGGAAGTCGAGGTTGTTCGGGCGCTTCTGGCATATATGTCGAACGGAAGTTGCTGGAACGAAAGGCCAGCGGCAGCGCCAGCCAGCACAAACCAAATGCGATCAGCGCGAACACGCCAGCGGCGATGCCCGCACGGCGTCCCGAGACGGTATCGAAGATAATGTCGGTAACCCCGGCCATGGCCAATCCGAGCAACAGCAGGCCCGCGAATGCCAAGCGGTGTGCCGCCGAAACCAGTACCGGAAGGCGGTGCTGGCGAAAGAGAACTCGATGCATGCCAACAGGCGCCACCAGCAGCATGGTAGAGGCGATTGAACAGCAGACGGTGGCCAAGTACACCATCCGCATCGGGTGATCGAGCATGTCGAAGCGCTGCTGAAAAGGAAGCGTGAGTAGTAGACCGGTAAGGAGCTGCACACCTGTCTGCATAACCCGCAGCTCCTGCAGGAGGCTGGTCCAGTTCCGGTCGAGCCGTTCGGTGACGGTTTCGTGGCGGGCCGACTGGTTCCACCTCTGATCGTCCTCCGGGTGGTCAACGTCCACGCTGTGATGATCCCCGGTTTGAACCGAACGAAACCTGGGTACGGGCACCGTATGCATACAAAAGCCAGGACTACGGTAGGTGTGGCCGTCGGATCGATGGCCCTGATCGCCTCGTTGATCGGTTGCGGCACCGACGCGCCACCGCGCAGCGTCGGGACCACCACCCAAACGCCCGCGCCCCCGCCTGGGGGCAGCGGCAGTGTGCCGGGCGGGCCGACGGGCGGAGGCGGCCCGGAGGGTGGCGCGGGCAGCATCCCAGGTGGGCCGACGGGAGGTGGTGGCCCAGGAGGAGGCGGAGGAGAGATCCCCGGCGGCCCCACCGGTAGCGGTGGTCCCGGCGGCGGAAGCGGATGCATTCCCAACGTGGGGTGCGTGAACGTGCCTTAGTCGAGTGCGAGGTGATTATCGAATGAGGAACACCAGTTTCATTGCGGCGCTTACGGTGTCTGTCGTGACGGCGGTTATGGGTGCTCCGCCGGGGCATGCATCCACCGACTGCAGCCAAGAAGGGATCGCCCAGGCGGTGCAGGCAACCAATAACGCGTTGAGCATCTACTTCGATAAGTATCCTGAGGCAAACGCGGTAATCACCGACGCGTACCTGCAGCCCGAAGCCGTGGGCGCATCGAACATCAGGGCATATTTCGCCGCACACCCGCAACAGGATCGCGAACTGAAGGACATCATGGCTCCGCTTGACGACAAAAAGCCAGAGTGCCGGACCGTTTGAGACGCGTGTCAGCCTAACGGGCGGTCTTCGACGATCGCCCGCGCGATCTCCACCAGTTTGGTGTTGAAATCCTGTGACAGCGTCCTGATGACGGTGAACGCTTCTGCGGCATTGATGCTGAAACGCTCCATCAGCATTCCCTTGGCCTGACCAATGACGTCGCGCGACGCAAGGGCTGAGGCCCATTGCGACTCACGCTGCGCCGCCACCAGCACGATCGCGGCGTGCGTGGCCAACGCCAGTCCAGCGTCATAGGAGTCAGCGCCGAACGCACCTGGCGACTGCGCGTAAAGGTTAAGCGCTCCAAGGTTTTCACCGAAGGTGAACAACTGGAAGGACAGCATCGACCGAACGCCGAGCTTCACCGCCGCCTCGGCGAAACGCGGCCACGGCGTCGTCTGGGCAAGATCTTCGGCATACACCGTCTCGTGTTCCCATGCCGACTGCACGCACGGGCCCTCGCGCAACTCCTGCTGAATGTCATCGAGTTTGCGTGGCGTTTCCGACGTCGCCGCCCTCGACTCAATTTCGTAGCGCCCGGTGACCAGCGTTATGCCGGCTTGCTCCACACCGGGCACGGTCTCGAGTGCCGCGGTGGTGATCGACCTGAGCGTCATTTCGACGCTGGAGTGCTCCTGCTGCATGCGGCGCGCGGCGTCCGCGATTTTCGCGCTGAACGCTCCGGCAGCCGCCTCATCGGTCACTCGGCCATCTTGCCAGTTTCTGTGGGACAGCGACCGAAAATGCCTGTTGGGCAGCTTCCGGTAGTGTCCGCTACCAGTGGAGCCCTTACACTCAGCTAATTTCGCGGCGATACCGCCCACCCGCTGCGTAGTTATGCGATAGGAGCCCCGCCCGTGAACAGTGCCCCCGACACGCTCACCCGGGGCCTCTCCGCTCGCCATATCCGTTTTATCGCGCTGGGATCAGCTATCGGGACAGGCCTGTTCTACGGTTCGGCGGAGGCGATCAGGCAAGCGGGCCCGTCGGTGCTGGTGGCCTACCTGCTGGGCGGGGCGGTGATCTACATCGTGCTGCGATCGCTGGGGGAGATGGCGGTACGCCGCCCGGTGGCAGGATCGTTCGGTGAGTACGCCACGCAGTACCTAGGGCCGTTGGCAGGCTTTCTCACCGGTTGGACGTACGCGCTGGAGATGGTCGTCGTCTGCCTGGCCGATGTGACCGCATTCGGGGTCTACATGGGTTTCTGGTTCCCCGGAGTGCCGCGCTGGGTTTGGGTGTTCTCGATCATCTTCTTCATCGGCGCGATAAATCTGCTCAGCGTCAAGGTTTTCGGGGAGGTCGAATTCTGGCTCAGCCTGGTGAAGGTTCTTGCCATTGTCGCGATGATCGCTGGTGGCATAGCAATCCTCGTGTGGGGCAGCTCAACTGGGCGCGAAGAGCAGCGCGGCATCGCCAACTTGTGGAATGACGGGGGCTTCTTCCCTCATGGACTGGCCGGGTTCGTGGGCAGCTTCATGATCGTGATGTTCGCGTTCGGTGGTACCGAGATCATCGGGATCACGGCGGGCGAGGCGAAGGATCCGGCGCGGACGATTCCACGGGCCGTCAACACCGTCCCCGTGCGCATCATCTTGTTCTATGTCCTCACCCTCGCTGTGATCATGGCTCTCTACCCCTGGCGGTCGATCGATTCGAACAGCAGCCCGTTTGTGCAGATATTTGAAGGGCTGGGATTCACATCGGCGGCGACCGTGCTGAACCTTGTTGTGGTGACTGCCGCGCTGTCGGCCATCAACAGCGACATCTTCGCCGCTGGCCGGATGATTTACGGCATGGCCCAGCGGGGTCAGGCTCCGGCGGTCATGCGGCGGGTATCGCGTAATGGTGTGCCGTGGATGACGGTGGTAGTCATGACGGTCGCGCTGCTGGTAGGCGTGGTGCTGAACTATGCGATCGAAGAGCGTGTCTTCGTCATCATCGCGTCCGTCGCCACCTTCGCGACGATCTTTGTTTGGCTGATGATCCTTCTGGCCCACTTTAGGTTCCGCGCCCAACAGCACCACGGCGAGGCATCGGTGGCGGACTTCCCGGTGCCGGGCTGGCCGTACCTGCAGGTGTTCGCTACGGGGTTCCTGATGTTCGTTGTGCTCTTACTCGGCTTCGGTGCGGACACGCGTGTCGCGCTCATCGTCGGAGCAGCGTGGCTGCTGGTGCTCGTGGGTGCTTTCGCGATGTCCAGAAGACGGTAGATTGCCGGCGCTCCAGCCTGCTGGGTCTTGCGCGTTTCGGGGCTGTCCGGCCCGGGTACTCGGCGTGACATTCGACAGCCAATGGGCGATACGAGGGAGCGGACAATGGCGGTATTTCCGGGAAGCACTTTTCAGCGGTCTCTGCCCGGAGGGCAGTCGGTGACCTACACGGTCAGGGCTGTGCGCTTCGCGCCAGTACCGTATGCAGAGGTTGAACCGGTTGGTGGGGGAGCACGTGAGGCGCTGTCCATGTGGACCGTCGAACGCATGCAAACCAATCAGCCTCTGCCTGATCGGTGACGCAGGTTCTATGGCCGGTCCCGCTTTGGGAGCGGAACATACTGCTGCAATTTCTGTTTGATGCCTTGTCGGGTAAACCCGGCGGTGTCTTCGTCGCCGCCGACGACGGCGCCGACCAGCGATGTGACCTCGTCGACCGTGGCGTGCGGGGGAATGGGCGGAACGTCAGGATCGCAGCGTACGTCGAGTACGGTGGGCCGATCCGCGGAAAGGGCTCTGTCCCATGCGCCGGCGATCTGTGCGGGGTCCTCGATGTTGTCGCCGCGCAAGTCCAGACCCCGCGCAAATCTCGCATGGTCGACATCCGGAAGAGTCTGTGATTCAGCGAATTTGGGCGAGCCTTCCATGGCCCGCATCTCCCAGGTGACCTGGTTGAGGTCGTTGTTGTGCAGGACCACGACCACCAGGCGCGGATCGGCCCACTGCCGCCAGTACCTCGCGATGGTGATGAGCTCGTTCATCCCATTCATCTGCATCGCGCCATCTCCCACGAAGGCGATTCCAGGTCGGTCGGGATGTGCCCATTTCGCGCCGATGGCATACGGCACACCAGGTCCCATGGTCGCGAGCGTGCCCGACAGCGAGCCACGCACGCCGTCGGTGAAGCGCAGATGACGCGCGTACCAATTGGCCGAGGAGCCGGAATCCGCGGTGATGATGGCATTGGGCGGCATACGTTTCGTCAGCTCCCAGAAAATCCGCATGGGATTGACCGGATCGGCGTTCGTCATGGCGGTGCGTTGCACGGTTGTCCACCAGCCGCGGGTCTTCTTCTCTATGTGCTCGCGCCATGAGCGATCGGGCTTGCGCTCCAGAAGGGGGATGAGGGCTTGCAGTGTGTCTTTGGCGTCGCCAACCAAGTTGAGTTCATACGGGTAGCGCATACCGATCCATTTGCCCGAACGGTCGATCTGCACCGCGCGGGCCTGCCCGAGATCCGGAAGGAATTGAGTGTAGGGAAAGTTCGATCCCACGGTGAGCAGGGTGTCGCAGTCGCGCATGAGATGCCAACTGGCGGTGGTGCCGAGCAGACCGATAGATCCGGTGACCCAGGGAAGATCATCGGGCAGCACATCCTTGCCCAGCAATGCTTTTGCGGCGCCTGCTCCTAAAAGGTCGGCAAGGGCGGTGAGCTCGGCAACGCACCCACGGGCGCCCTGCCCGACAAGCAGGGCTACCTTCTTGCCCGAGTTGAGCAAGTCGGCCGCTGCCCTCAGGGCGTCGGGAGAGGGTATCGAACGGGATCCCGACATGCCAAGGCTTGACGGAACCTGCTTGAAGGCATGAACAGGCGCTTCATAGCCGAGGTTGAATACGTCGGAGGGCACGATGATGGCCGTCGGTGTGGCCTCGGACAGCGCTATTCGTATCGCTCGATCCACCAGGTTGGGCAACTGCTGGGGCACCATGCACTGCTGCACGTAGTCACTGCAGACGTCTTTGTACAGGCTCAAGAGATCGACCTCTTGCTGGTATGAGCCGCCCATTGCGGAACGATCGGCCTGGCCGACAATGGCTAGCACCGGGACGTGATCCAGTTTGGCGTCGTAGAGGCCGTTGAGCAGATGTATCGCACCCGGGCCGGATGTTGCCGTGCAGACACCGAGTTGGCCGGAGAACTTCGCGAAACCCACTGCTTCGAAGGCGGCCATCTCCTCGTGACGAGCCTGGACGAATTGTGGGTCGTTGTCGGCGCAACGCCAGGCCGCCAGTAATCCGTTGATGCCGTCGCCCGGATATCCGAAGACCTGTTGGACACCCCATTCTCGCAGGCGGGAAAGCAGGATGTCGCCGACCGTGCTGGACATGGTTCCTCCTCGCAGGGATTCTGTGCGTGACGTGCGTCCGGGCGGCGATGACAAGATCTCCGATCGCCTCGACGCTCGATCGGCATTCCCTATCGGGCGTTGCGCAAACCTGCCGACACGCTGTAAGTCGCGGGGAACATCTGGCGGCGAGCGGACGCAGGCTCCTGGCCGGCTGCCGCTAGATTGCGATACCGGTTGCTGTGCTCCGTGGTAACAGATTCACCCTGCCTGTCTTTCCTGCACCGGCGCTCTGGTTTCGGGGTTGCTGAGGTGCTCTGCCAGGAAAGCGAATCCAGCCTTGGCGAATTGCGGTGCCGCCGTGAGATGTTCGCCAAACCGGATGGGATGTTCCCGCACGTTCGCGCCCAGCGCAGTCCAACGCCGTAACAACAGCTGTGCCTGCCGGTAGGGGATCACTTGGTCCTGGCGGCCGATGCCCACCAATACGGGAGCGGCTGGTGCGAGATATCCGAGGCTGTTATCGCGCAGTTGTGCTGCCCAATCGGGTTCGACGAAAGGATCGGCGGACAGGTATCGTCCCCGCCTCTTCGGCAGAATCAGCCCCAGAACAATCGCGGCCAGGATATGAGTACGGCGCAGGACTGCTGCGGCAAGGCGCCCGCCCCGGTTGAGGTAGTCGTGAAATCGAAGATCTGGATAGGCACTGTTCAAGCCGAGACCGGCATAGAGCAGGAGAAACGAAAACAGCCCGCCGTCGAGGTCGGTGACAAGCTCTGGAAAGTCCACCGGCGCTGCGCCCACTGCCACCGCCCTCAGACGCACATCCGGGGCATAGCCCGGCTCCAGTTGAGCCGCCCAGCCCGCGGAGTTGCCGCCCTCGGAGTATCCATAGATGCCGGTAGCACAGTCGGCCCGCAGGCCGGTCTGTGGCAGATTTCGGGCGGCCCGCATGATGTCGAGCACTGCGCGTCCGTTGGTCTTGCCGACGACATACGGGTGCAGGCCTGGAGTGCCGAGTCCCGGATAGTCGGTAACCGCCACCACCCATCCGCGCCGCACCGCGGCGGCCAGGAACCACGCCTCATACTCCAGTCCGACTTCCAGCTGACGGGATAGTGCTGCCGCCGATCGCGCGAGTCCTTGTGTGCCCGGTGCGAATCCGAGGAGAGGTCGGGGAGACGCCGGGTTTGCGGTATTGGGAACGAGGATCACGCCCGACACGGCGATTGGCGAGCCGGCGGCGTCGGTGGAGCGGTAGAGCACCCGCCAGGCGCGCGCCGACATCGCCAAGCCCGGAAGCAATCGCGCTGTCATCGGAGCCGCGCGCAGTAGATCTCCGGGGGCACCGCCATCATCGAGATGGGGCGGCTCGTAGAACCGGTCACGGTCGCGGCGGGTGATCGCAGGGGTGTCAGACATCGTTGTCCTCAGGCGTCGGTGGCGCTCAGCACGCGCCAGGTGAATTCAGTTTTGCGCGAAGCACTTTGCCGCTCGCGTTGCGCGGTATCTCGTCCAGCACGATGAACCGCTTCGGAACCTTGTAGCGTTCCAATCCTTGTCGGACATGAGTCTTCAGTACTTCCTCGGATGGAGCGGGTGCTCCGTCAGCAGCGACAACGAATGCATGCAATACCTGCCCGAAGTCGTCATCGGGTACCCCGATGACGACGGCATCGGTAATACCGGGGTACGTGGTCAGGCGGTCCTCCACTTCACCGGGGAAGACATTTTCGCCGCCGGAGACAATCATGTCGTCGGAACGGCCATCGATGTACAGCCTGCCGTCGGCATCGAAATGTCCCATATCGCCGGTATTTACATGCCCGTCAACGATCTCCTTGGCGGTCGGCCGCGTGGCCTTGTCGGGGGTGTATCCCTCGTACTCTAGCCCGCCACGTACGAAGATCATCCCGGTCTCGCCGGGCGCGGCCGGCCGGCGATCCTCCCGCAGGATTCGCACGGATACCCCAAGGGCAGTGCGCCCGATGGTATTCGGCGAGGCGACCAGGTCTTTGGGGGAGGCGATGGCCACCACGCCGGCCTCGGTGGAGCCGTACCCATTGACCAGAATCGGCCCGAACGCTTCCAGCACGCCGGATACCGTTGACGAGGAGATCGGGGCCGCTCCGGTGACGATCATCCGCAGTGACAGTTGCCGCGCATCTCGACGATCGAGGTCGGCGAGCGCAAGTATCCGCTGCAACATGACGGGCACCGCCATCAGCACCGTGACGCGCTGCCGGCGGATGTCCGTCATGGCCTGCTGAGCGTCGAATCGTCGTCGGCACATCACCGTTCCACCGAGCGCCAACGGGCCTAGCAGCGCGGCCAGCCCGAAACCATGGAAGAACGGTGGCGCCACCAACACACGGTCCCGGGAGCGCAGCCGCACCGTGGCCATCGCGGTTACGCACATGAGTGCCAATTGGCGGGGCTTGATGGCACGTGGCACGCCCTTGGCCAACCCGGTGGTGCCGGAGGTGAGAAGAGTCAACTTGACGGGGCGGCGTACCGGCGGCGGTTTCGGATGGTGCTGATCTGCCAAAGAATCCAGCGTCAGGCGATTTTCTTGCGGGTTTTCACGCCACGCCAATACTCGCAGTCCCTGGTACTGAGATTCCTCGACAGCCTGCGAGTATTCGTCGTCGTACACCAGCACGTCGGGTTCATGACGTTGCAGGATCGCCCCCAGCTGCTGGGGTGTCAATTCGGTGTTGATGAAGACCAGCTCCGCCCCGAGCTGGGCACCGGCCAGCATGGATTCGGCGAAGCCCCGGTGGTTACGGCAGATGATCCCTACCGACCTCGGTGCCGACGGGGTGCGCGCGTACACCGCAGCAGCTACGGCCTCGGCCCGCCGTTGGAGGTCACGATAGGTGAGCTGCCCGGAATCGTCGATCAGCGCGGCCCGGTCAGGAAAACGAATCGCACTGGCTGCCAACAACATCGCGGGCGTGGGCCCGAACTGCCAAAAACTACGGACCAGCGAGGCCAGGGCGCGGGGGCTCACCGGAGTAAAGGCGCCCGAGGTAACGGCAGCAGGTATCGCAGCACCCCACTGCCGCAGGCTCTCGCGCAGGTTATTCGGCATGTACGCCGATCCTTTCCGGGGCGTCAATGCGCGTGGTGGTCGATTGTCCGGCCGTTACCCGCGCCAGTGAAGCCTGGGTATCGCCCAGCCGGCGATAGACGAAACCGAGGATCGGTTCCAGCGGAAAGCGCAGCACCGGAGCCAATATCGCAAACGGGTGTCCATAGGCCGGAGTCAGCGTTCGCGGCTTGTCTACCACGGCACGGGCTAACACCTTTGCGGCATCCAGTGGTGTCTGGCCGGGAAGCAACCGCATCCAGCGGCTCGGGGCACTCATCCGTGTATGCATGAGTCCGGCGTAGAACGTGGTCAGAGTGACGCCGTCGCCGCGAGCTTCCATTCCGACCGCACGCATCCAGATATCGAACGCCGCTTTGGAAGATAGATAAAAGCCCCACTTGGGCACCACACCAAACATCACGCCGACTGTCGACACATTCACGATGTGCCCGCTTCCGCGAGCGCGCATCCCGGGCAGCAGTGCCAGGGTGAGCCGCATGGGACCCACGTAGTTGGCGCCGGACGTCGCATTGACATCTTTGGGTCTGTCATAGGAAAGGTGTATCGACCGGCGCAAGGACTTCCCGGCATTGTGGATGAGATAGTCGACCTCGCCGAAGTCGTGCAGAACCGCCTCCGTGAATTCGGTGATCGATTCCTCGGAGGTCAAGTCCAGTCGGTAAACCGCTGCCTCGCCGCCTTTTTCAGCGATACCGGCGGCGACCAGCCGAAGCTGCTCGAGAGAGCGCGCGGCCAGCACCACCTGAGCACCTGCCTGCGCGAAGAGCTCAGCGGTGGCGGCACCCAATCCGTAGGAGGCGCCTGTGATGACGACTATCTTGCCCGCGACTTCGCTTCGTAATCGCTCCGTGCCGCGCAGGCCACGCGGACCGATCAGATACGCCGCGGCGCGTGCCAGCGGATGGTGTACGACAGGGGACGGCCCAGAGGGCAAAACCGTTGACATCTTGGTGCTTTCGACTATTGGGTGTTGTTGGTTACAGGAATGAGCGAAGCCGGGTCGGCGAACACAGACAACAGCCGGGCGTCGGGCAACACTGCCTCGACGACGCGTTGACTCAGCTCGATATCTGGGTCCGACCGCACAGCGCTGAGGATCGTGCCGATGAAGTTGGCGGTGATCAGATCTCGGATGGCGTCGCGAGAGACCCCGTCGGTATGCATCCAATGCAGCACGATTCCCTCCATGAAGGAGAGCGACCCACTGATGGCCGCGCGCAGTATCGGGGTGGACTCGGTGCCGGTGATTTCGACCGCCAGCGCATGCGCGAGGCGCTGGCGGTGCTGTTCGCGGATGCGTCGTACCTCCGCGTCGGCCACATCGGCGAGCAGCGCCTCAAAGGCACGTGGTTCCTGCTGCGCGCGGTCCAGAAACTTACCGATGCCGTCGGCGAGCCGTTCCAGCGCCGGTCCTCGCATTTGGATGAGATCGCTCCAGAATTCCTCGGCTGCCTGCTCCACAACCGCCAGGTAGAAGCCGCGCTTGCCGCCGAAGTGGTAGCTGATCGAGCCTGCGGCCACGCCCAGGGACCGCGCCACATCGACGATCGATACTTCGTCATACCGCTGCGCGCTGAAGGCGGTCCGGCCCGCCTCGAGCAGCGCAGCACGTGACGCCACGCCCCGACGATTGCCGACCATCACACCTCCAGTATCTGAATATGATTCAAAAAGTAACGGGATGACGAGGCGGCGTCAAGAAGTTTCTGAATTCGATTCAAAGTGTGGCTCGGTGTCTGTGGAGCTGCGGCCTACAGTTGGTGGGGCCGCTCGTGGCATCTGACGGAAGGAAGCTCGTCGTGACAGGGATATCCGCGTTCTCCGACTTAGTCGCCCGGGATCACGGTCTGTGTGTGTTGAGCACGGTGCGCCGCGACGGCAGCGTCCAGTCGTCAGTGATCAACGCCGGCGTCATGCCGCATCCGCGCACGGGTGATCCGATTGTCGCGTTGGTGGCAGCAGGGGGCACCCGCAAGTTGGACCATCTGCGCACCGACCCGCGTACCACCATCGTTGTTCGCGCCGGATGGCAATGGACGACTGTCGAAGGAATCGCGGAAATCATCGGTCCGGATGATCCAGCGCCCGGCGTCGACGCCGAATCGCTGCGGCTATTGCTGCGTCGTATCTTCGAATCCGCAGGCGGTACCCACGACGACTGGGATACCTATGACCGGGTGATGGCAGCGGAACGACGTGCCGCCGTACTCATCACGCCTCGCCGCATCTACTCCAATCCGGCGGAGAGCTAGGCTCTGACAGCCTTCCTCGGGCCGCGGTCACTTCTTGGAAGCATCGCCTCGGCGGTGGCGCGGAGATGGGCACGTGCCTCCGCGGCGGTGATTTCCTGCGAAAGCCACCGGGAGACCAGCCCCTCGGTCAGCGCATTGAGAACCGAGGCGACGCATTCGGCGTCCACGGATTCGGATACCTCCCCGATGTCTTGGGCGGCCCGTATGGCTGCGGCGGTTTCGCGCGTCCACTCCTGAGATGTTCGCGCCAGCGGTTCACGCATCGCTTCCTCGTAGACCGCGCACGCACGTAGCTCGTTCCAGACCAACGAATTCTCCAGCACCGCAGGGGAATCCTGAATCTCGCCGAGAATATGTTCGATAAGCTGTCGTCGTGATACTCCGGAACCGCTGGCGGCCTGCCGGTATTCACGCGCCTGGTCATTGATGTAAGTCAGGGCCGCCGCGAGTAGGCCATCACGGTCCTTGAAGTGGTAATAGAGCAGACCTGACGAGACACCGGCCACCCGCGCGATATCGCTGACACGCAGGCCCCGAACGCCGTTCTCGGCGATTGCAGCGGCACTGGCCTGCAGGATCGCTTCCTGTCGACTGGTCACCGACACACACTTCCTTCCGCTCTGCGCAGTCCGCTACATGCTAGGGAAGACGGTCGCGCAGGGCCATTTCCCTGCGCCCACCGAAGTCACGATGCAGTCGGCTGTTGCTGCGTGATGCAATGGATGCCGCCACCGCGCGCGAAGATCTCGCGCGCATCCACGGTAACCACGCGGCGCCCCGGATACTCATCGGCCAGAATCGCTGTGGCGGCGTCGTCGGCGGAGTCACCGAACCGACAGGCGATCACCCCGTCATTGACAACCAGGTGATTGATGTAGCTGTAGTCCACCCAGCTCTCGCTGTCTCGAAGGACCGCCGGCGCCGGGATAGGTGTTATCTCCCATACCTTTCCGTTGACGTCGTGGCTCTGTGCCAGCAGGTCGACGATTTCCTTGGTGATCGCGTGGTCAGGATGTGCGGGGTCGTTCTGCACATGAACCAGCAGCCGTCCGGGAGAGGGAATGGCGACGAGGATGTCCACGTGTCCACGTGTGCCGAACCTCTCCGCGTCTCGAGTGAGGCCGCGCGGCAGCCAGATCACATGTCGCGCCCCGATCGTGCGCGCGAGCTCGACCTCCACCGCATGCCTATCGAGCCCGGGATTACGCGAGGGATCGAGCTGCACAGTTTCGGTGACCAGCACTGTGCCCTCGCCGTCAACCTGGATGCCCCCGCCTTCGTTGACCAAGGAGGACGAGACGATCTCGACCCCGGCGAGCTGGCCGACAAACCGGCCGATATGCGCGTCATTGTCCCAACGGGCCCAGTCACGCGCACCCCATCCATTGAACACCCAGTCGACCGCCGCCACGCGACCATCGGTGCCGCGCACAAAGGTGGGGCCGATATCCCGCATCCAGGCGTCGTCGAGCGGTGCTTCGACCACGTCGATTTCGCGCGACAGATACTTGGGCGCTACCGCACGATCGGCCGGGTCGACGATCATCGAAACCGGTTCGAAGTCGATGATCGCGTGCGCAACAGCGGCCCAGGCGGTGCGTGCCTCGTGTGCGGACTCGGCGTTCTCGAAGACGCTCGCCCCTTGCGGCGGAAACGCCATCCAGATACGTTCCTGCGCAGCTGTTTCAGGCGGCATGAGCCAGTTCATGACGCCTCCGAACCATGGGGGTGTGACGTGTCGACGGGCGCTGCCAGCCGAGCGTAAGTATCGGGTCGGCGGGTCGTGTTGAACGGGAAAAGATCTAGCCAGTCCTTGCGCTGTTCAAGATCCAGATCCGCTACCAACACCGCAGGTGCGTCGCGCGGTGCCTGCGCGAGAATCCGGCCGTACGGGTCGGAAATGAACGATGAGCCATAGAAGTTCACGGTTCCCTCATCACCAAAACGGTTGGGAACAACCATGAACGTCCCTGCGGTGATCCCGTTGCCAACGATCACATGCTGCCAGAGCGGCTGCGTATCAAATGAGGGGAAGGCCGGTTCGGAACCGATCGCTGTCGGGTAAACCAGGATTTCCGCACCGGCCAGCGAGTACATGCGCGAGACCTCGGGAAACCATTCGTCCCAACAGGTGGGCATCCCGACCGCCGCACCGTCGAGTTCGGCGGGGCGATATACCGGATACGCGTTCTCCGCGGGTCCGGGTCGAAAGTAGGTGTCCTCGTAGTAGCCCGCGGTGACGGGAATGTGTAGCTTGCGCGTGCGACCGACAAGCTCTCCGCTGGGCGATACCAGGATCGCGGTGTTGTAGCCGAGACCGTCAGCAGCATCCGCACGCTCATACAGCGACGCGTGGACCAGCACGCCGTTCTCCGTGGCGGCGTGTGCGGCAAAGCAGAACGTCGGCCCGGTTAAAAGATCCTCAGCTCGATCACCCGGATTGGTGCCCGCGCGTACATCTGCGGGGTAACGCGACAGTGTCAGCTCCGGCAGGAACACCGCGCGTGCGCCCTGGGCGACGGCAAGCCGCACGCCCTCCAAGAGTTGGTCGCGCAACTGGTCCGGATCGGCAAGCCAGCGGTGCTGCACCAGACCTACTCGTACCGGGGTGCGAAGGGGGGCGCTCACGCGGGCCGGCGAGCTCATGGGTGTGAAGGCGGTTGCGACGACAAATCCCGATGTGGGCACTGCTTAACCTCCTGGGGCGGAAGGCGACTTGGTAGGCGGTGGGGTAGGTGTGCCGCCTCCGCATGATCGCCATTACGGTGACGGTAGAACAAACTGAAAATTCAGTCAAGATTTGATATGGTGCCTCTATGTGCACCGCATGTGAGTGGGCCCCACACTTCGCGGCGCTCAGCGCCAAGAGCACCCGCCGGACCGCACTGCGTGCGGCCGTGGCGCTCACGCTCGCGGCGGGCGCTGCCGCATGTTCGGCAGGGACAGTTCCGGCACCCACGACAGGTAGTGCCGGCCCGCAGAACACCCACGCGGACTTCGTGTTCCGCAACGGGCGCGTCTATACGGTGGCCGGCCCCACGGAATGGGCCCAAGCGGTTGCCGTACAAGGCAATGCCATCACGCACGTCGGTGACGAGGCGGGTGCGATGGCATTGGTGGGCCCAAACACTAGAGTGGTGGATCTTGCGGGCAGGCTATTGATGCCCGGCTTCGTCGAAGGTCATATCCACCCTTTCTTCGGTGCCTTTCTGAGTGGTGGTGTGAATCTGCAAGTTTCGACCAAAGAGGCGGCGCTGGCAGCTATCGCCAAGTACGCCGAGGAAAATCCGGTTGGTCCCGTACGCGGATTTGGCTGGCGCGTCGACATGTTCGGGCCGGAAGGTCCAACCCGTCAGGAATTGGACAGCGTGCTGCCCGATCGTCCCGGATTCTTCTTCGCTGTCGACGCCCACAGTATGTGGGCCAACAGCAAGAGCCTTGAGGTTGCCGGAATCAATCGTGAAACCCCAGATCCGGTACCGGGTTTCAGCTATTACGCAAAAGACAGCCATGGCGAACCAACCGGTTTCATCTTGGAGATCAGTGCGATACTGGACTTGGTCAATGCGATCGAGCCGGTGACCGCACAGAGCCTGCAGCGAGCCTTAGAGGACTGGCTGCCCAATGCCGCGGCAGCGGGCATTACGTCGGTTTTCGATGCCGGTGTTCCGGCTGTCGCCAGTCAGGCAGCTCTTATCGGGTTATATGGCGACATTGAGCGTAGGGGCAGATTGCCGTTTCGTGTGGTGGCGTCCTATACCGTCAAAGCGCCCCCGTTTGGCGACGTGGTGGCGAAGTTCGCCGAGACGCGCGACCAGGTATCCACTGACCTGGTTCGCGTGGGCGCAGTCAAGATCATGGGCGACGGCACGCAGGGCGGCTACACCGCGTGGCTCATCGATCCCTATGCCGACAAGCCCGATTCAATTGGTACGTCGCCGTTCACCGAGCAAGAGTGGGGCGAGCTGGTCGGCCGAATCGACTCGGCGGGAATTGATATGCACGTGCATGCGTGCGGCGAGCGCACCGCCCGGGTGGCGCTGGATGCGTTCGAGGCGGCTATCGCGAACAACCCGGCCCGCGACCGCCGCCATACGGTTGCGCACCTGATCTACGTCGATGACGCGGACAGTGCGCGGTTCGCCAAACTTGGTGTTGTTGCGCAGTTCTCGGCGAACTGGTTCTCCGCCGACCCTGACACCGTGGTCAACATGGCAGCCCGCTACGGCGCGCCTCGCAAGGACAACTTCTACCGGATCCAGGATATTCTCCGCACGGGCGCGCACGTGGCCTTGGGAACGGACTGGCCGGCGGCGGGCTACTTCTCCACATACAAGCCACTCGAATCCATCCAAATCGGTGTCACCCGTCAGCTCATCGGCGATCCCGGTGCCCAAGTGTTGCGCCCCCATGATCAGAAGTTATCGGTGGCCGAGGCGGTGCGCGCTAACACGCTGGGTGCCGCTTACCAGATCCGGATGGACAACAAGGTGGGCTCCGTAGAGGTCGGCAAGCTCGCTGATCTCATCGTGCTCGACCGCAATATCCTCGAGTGCGACCCACAGGACATCCACACGGCCACCGTGTTGATGACCATGATGAACGGCCAGGTCCGCCATGAGCTCCAGGGTCTCAAGAGCTGAGCGGCGTTGTGGCGGAGTGACTTACCAGCGCTCGCCGTTATGTGGCCAATACTAGGAGCGGCTTGTCCTTATCGACTACATAGGTCGCCAGTTCCGACCCCTCGCCATCGCCGACATTCCGGACCGAGTGGAACGTTTCAGCGGGTACGAACAGTACATCACCGGCCGTGACAGTCTTGGATCCCTGACCGTCGATGTCGTAGATGAGCGTGCCCTTGAGTACGTAGATGATTTCCTCGCCTGGGTGCTTATGGCGGGCAGCCTGGGCGCCGGGCTGAAAGTCGACTCGTGTCTGCAGGGTTTCGCGGCCCGGCGTACTCAAGTCATGACGCTGTAAGTCGTGGCGGTTCACGGGCTCACGTTCGGGTGGGGCGGTCGATGATCCGCATGCCGCGGTTAACGCGGCAAACCCAGCGCCGACCGCCAGAAAGACTGTGCTACCGACTTTCATGCCAGCAGTCCTTTCGGGAGAGTTCACGATGGAGCGTCATCGCGTCGAAGCAGCGCGACAAGAAAGTCCGACTTGTCGGTGAACGGCCGCAGATCCCAGGTGGACAGCAAGAGGTCGGGGACTAGGCCGGCTGCGTCTGCGTCGCTGAGAAACTCGCTGAACTCATAGTCGCGACCGGCGCCAAAGCCGATCACCGCCCGTCCAGGGTCGGCGAGATGCGAGCGTAGCCGCCTTAACACCTGCCGACGGGTGCTTGGAGCAAGGAAGGCCATCACATTGCCGGCCGACACGATGACGTCGAATGGCTCGCTGATGCCGCGGGAAGGCAGGTCGAGTTCGGCGAGATCGCCAACGAGCCAACGCGGTCCGGGATGGTCGTGTTCAGCGGCTTCGATGAGCGCCGGGTCGACGTCGACACCGACGACGTGGTGACCGGCCGCGGCCAGGAAGCCGCCGACCCGGCCCGCGCCACAACCAGCGTCGAGGATGCGCGCGCCGCGGGGCACCAGTGCGTCGACCAGGCGGGCCTCACCGGCCAAATCCGCTCCGTCGCGAGCCATCGAACGAAAGCGGTCGATATACCACTGTGAATGGTTTGGATCGGCCGCGACTTTCTGCATCCAGAGGCTCTGTTCCACCATGCAGCCATTGTCGCAAGAGGCAGATCTGCCAGCCCAGGCGGCGCGTACGCACGTGCGGAATGGCACGCAACGTCCCGATCGCGGTGCTAGTCTCGAGCCAACCCGCAGGTAGTCTGCCCCGCAGAACGGTTACCGGAATGCATCACTACGCTTGTGTCTCAGCGGTATTGGTCGCCGCATTCGCCTTGGCGGCACCAGCCCGCGGTGAACCTGCCTGCCAGTTCTCCGGGGGTCTTGGGCCCGACGCCGCGTGTACGCAAAGTGTCGATGAGGACGACTTCTATTCGCCATGGATGTGGCCGGGCGATGACGGTTTTGGAGTCGGGTACGGATACGGCTGGCGTTAGACGAGCACCTTGGCGGCCTGGCGTTCTGCGCGCTTGGCCTGGCGTTCCAGGTACTTGGCCTTGACCTCTTCGAAGTCCGCGGACGTCTTCTTGAGGTCGGTGACAACACGTGCCAGATCCTCGCGGTACCACTCGCCCTCGCCAGTGATGTCGTCGCGTTCGAAGATGCGCCACTTGCGCAGCACCGGCATGACGACCTCATCGAGGTGCGACTGCGGGTCGTAGACACCGCCGGTGGCGATGGTGACGGCATTGCGGCGGAACCCCGGAATCGTGTAGCCGGGCATCGTGAAGTTGTCGAGCACTTTGTGCACAGCCTTGACTGCTTGATTAGGGGCAATCTCCAGGCCCGCCGACACCATGTTGCGGTAGAAGATCATGTGCAGGTTCTCGTCGGTGGAGATGCGCTTGAGCAGCTCGTCGGCGACGGGCTCGGCGCAGGCCTTACCGGTGTTGCGGTGCGAGACGCGGGTGGCCAGCTCCTGGAAGGTCACGTAGACCACCGAGTCGAACAGGCTCTCCGAGAAGGGGATGTTCTGGCGGTTCTGGCCGGGGGAGAACCCACTTGTCATCTGCGCGATGCGCAGTTTCTCCAGTTCCACCGGGTCCACCGAGCGGGTGACCACCAGGTAGTCGCGGATGGCGATGCCGTGCCGGTTTTCCTCGGCGGTCCAGCGGTTGACCCAGGTGCCCCACGGGCCGTCCATGGTGAAGTTCATGGCGATCTCGCGGTGATACGAGGGCAGATTGTCCTCGGTGAGCAGGTTGGTGATCATCGCGATCTTGGCGACCTCGGAGAGCTTGGACTGCTCCGGATCCCAGTCCTGCCCGCCCAGGGCCTTGTAGTTCTTGCCCTCCGACCACGGGACGTAATCGTGCGGGTTCCAGTCCTTGGTGACACCGAGGTGGCGGTGGACATTCTCCTCGACCACGGGCTCCAGCTCGTACAGCAGCTCGAGGTCGGTGAAATCCTTCTGCATGGATACATTCCTTGTGTCGGGGGGCCAGACAGAAACCGCAACTAGCAGTACCCGTATCCAGCAGTTACAGAAAGCTACCATCTTTCCGGCGGTCTGTGGGGCCGTTCCGATACAGCTCACTCAACTGAGGCCGTTCCGTGACCGCGTTTGCTCGCCGACTGTGCGGCGGCGGGCAGGTGGTCACGGCCCCCTTTCCTGCATGGCCATGCCCTAACTTGTTGTGTACCAGTGATTTACGAATCTGTCTAAGCGGACGCACGCAAACGAGGTAGCGTAATGAGGAGGTTTCGCTGGAGCCCGTGTCTAGCGTCGCCTGATTTGGCTCATACGGATTCCGTTGTTTGAGTCCCATCGAGGATCAAGGAAGTCTGTATGACACCGGTTGAACGCTCCCGTCCATCGATCCGCTTTACTCTGGGCCCCCGCAGCACCGGACGCATGAACGGGGCTTGGTGGCCGCAGGACGACGGGCTGATCGCGCGGGAACTCTCACCGTTGATCGAAGAGCTGTCCGGACGCATCGGCACGGTGCGCGAGGTATCGCTCAACTGGAAGGCGGGGTCGCCGCGGTCCAGCATGAGGTCGGTGGTCATGCCTGTGCATTTGACGAGCCGCCCATTCCATTGGGTGATCACGCTGAGGGGGGAGCGGCGAACGGTCCGCATGCTCTTGGTTCCGGCGCGTACCCACAGGATGCTCGCGATGATGGTTATGCGGTTGGCGGCACAAATGCCTATCGTCGAGTCGCCCAAGGAGGATGAAGTCACCGCGGCGCTCCGAATAGTTATGGCCGCTTGAGGGAGTCGGGGGAGGGAACAGCGCAGGGCTGTCCGTGGGCGCTCAAGGCACTGTGGCGCGTTGGGCGGCGGGCTTCCTGTTGGACCTGCGGAAGATCCGGGCTTTGAGTGCCATGGCGCGCTTCTCGACCACGAACCAACTCAACGCGGCAATGGGAAGTGTGGCCGTGGCAGCGAGGAGGAAGAACAAGAACGGATTGAGCCGAGCAAGCCCAAAGGTGGCCAGCAATTGTTGAATCGGGAATGCGTAAATGTATACACCGTATGAAAAGTCGTTGCGCAATCGTGTCTTCCGGATGAGCGCTCCAGAAACGATCACGGCGTAGGCCAGCGGCAGCGCGCCGAGGACTCGGTAGTTCTGCGTGAAGCCCGACGCCACCACAAGTCCGACACTCAATACGACTAGCGACCAGTGGGCGGGGATCTTGTCTTGGTACTGGTAGAACAGCGCGCCGGCGAGAAATACAACGAAGAACCGCGAGAGCATCTGTGGCCAGGTGTACGACTCGGGTGTGTACGAGAAGTGGGCGGAACAAAATAAAGCGCTGATTAGCAGGATGGGAATTACCCAGTGTCGCTTCAGTAGTCCTGCCACACCAAGCACGGACACCATCACATCGCACAACAGGACGAAGAACAGTGTCCAGATGGACCCGTCCCACACGCCGGGGTACGGCACATCTGCCGGGGTCTCGTCGATGTCCAAATAGGCCACATTGAGCAAGGCGTTGTTGACCACGTAGCCGAGTTCCGACGAGAAGGTGATTGACGTGTGCTTCACCCGTGCCGCAATCGGTGCGATCACGAACGCGATCACCATGAGGCATATCCAGAGGCCGGGGAAGATCCTCAGGGCGCGTGAGGCCCAGTACTCCTTCAAGTTCGGGCGCCGTACCCAGGCTGCGGTGATCAGGAACCCAGAGATGACGAAGAAGCCATCGGCGAAAATATCGCCGAGTAATCGAGCCGCCGGCGCGTAGCCGATTTCGCGCCCGGTGAGCGGCCACGAATGCCAGAAGACCACGCCAATAGCGAGAACCAGGCGCCAGGAGGTGAGTGCGTTGCGACGTGGATCGAATACCTGCCCAAGACTCATAAAACCCCCTTGGGCGCCGATGTGGTGTCTTTACTTTGGCAAAAAGAACATACTGCACAATGCCCGTCGGCGCCTGCGTTACCTGCTTCGGGAGGCCGAGGCAATCTGAACGTTCAAGTTACTTACCTACTTGCCCGACTTTTCTGAAATCGAATGAGCGAATGCGATTGGCTACGTAACATCCTTTAGGAATGCGATGCGGCGAATGTGGATCTTATATTCAACAAGGGGATATCTGGCAAGCTCAGTGCCGGGCTTCATATGATTGCGTTCGAGATCGGCGAAGCATATGGCAAATTTGTGCGCGGACGAAGCGCTCATGGCTTCATTTGCTGACGTTGTACGTCGTAATCGTCTTGAACGGCAGAAAAGGCAGTGTCAGAATTTCGTGAGCGGGGGCCAGACTTCGGTGCCAACCCGCGACGCGATTCGCCGCAGTCATGGGTCGGGGTGGGCGTAGCCGTCCGCGCTGATCCAAACGCGCGAGGATCCGCTGTCCTTTCGTGATGGCTGCGGGAGCCGATCTCGCCGAGGCTGAGCCTCATTGTCCGGCCGCCGCAAATACAATCGATCGATGCCGGGAGCCGCTTCGTGCGATGACATGACGGTGCCATGCTGATCGGCATCGCGGCGGCGATGCTCGCCTGCTTCGGATATGGCACCGCATCGGTATTGCAGGGTTACGGTGCCCGGCAATCCTCGACGGAGGTCGGGGTGGCCGCGGATCATGGTCCGTCGCTGAAGTCGACTGTCGCGGCCGCCCTGACCCCAGCTTTCATCGCCGGCATGGTCCTCGATCTCGTCGGATTCGCGGGCAGCTTGGTATCGGCCCGATTGATTCCGCTATTCCTGTCCCAAACGATCATGAGTGCGAACCTGGCGGTCACCGCTGTGCTTGGCATCGCGGTCTTGGGGGTTCGATTGCAGCGAAGGGACTGGCTGGCCATCTGCGCGGTCTTGCTGTCGCTGTGTGTTTTGGCGGCGACCGCGGGGCCACGCGGTGAGGATTCCGCGCCGCCGGCCATTCATTGGGGTGTGCTGACCGTCTCGATCTCCGTCCTACTCACTGGGATCGCCCTGATTCGGCTACTCGGGACCCGAGCGGCTATCCCGGCCGGTTTGTTGGCGGGCATCTTGTACGGGGGAATGGCCGTCGCCGTACGGGTGGTCGGCGGCGTCGATCCACTGAGCCTCACGGTCCTACTCGCTGATCCGGCGGCCTATGGCGTGGTCATTGCCGGAGTGGGCGGGTTCTACTTGTTCACCGTCGCACTGCAGATCGGTTCGGTCAATGGTGCGGCGGCCGCGTTGGTAGTGGGCGAAACGGTGGTGCCTGGGGTCATCGGCGTCGTGCTGTTGGGCGATAGCGCACGACCCGGGATGGGTTGGCTGGTTGCGGTGGCATTCCTCGGGGCGGTCGTCTCGGCGGTAGCCGTCGCCGTGTTCGGCGCCGCCGAGCACAGCCGGCCCGTGGCGCCCGACCCAGCGCGCTGAGCAGGTCGACAAAGTCCGGCTTATAAGAGAATCGCCTCGACGATCCAGCCCGGCACGGCCACCGCTGCCGTCGCCGCGCAGCAGACGACCAATGACCTGGCGGCCATACGGCGATCGCTCTCCGGTAGTCCCGATGGCCCTCCGTCGAAATCTGTTCTCGCCAAGGCAAAGCGCTGATTCCTAGCAGCCCGCAGTCGGGTGATTCGGTGGTGGCCGGAGGGCGGCACATACACTTCCGCTATGAAGTGGTTCGCGCGGAGGCGGGGCAAGAGAGAAGCGGCTATCCAGCTCAGCCCCGACGCTATTGCGTTGGTGGATCAACTCATCGACCACCATCACGACCGGGAGTGGCCCACCGCGATTGGCTGGTACTTGCCTGATCAAGAGCCGCCATGGGGCGCACTTGAGGAACTATCTCGCGGTGGCTACTGCACGATTGAGCGCGATGGCGAGGAGATCGAGATGGATTTCACCGAGCTCGGCCGCCGAATCTTCGTGTGATACCGGGATCCCGACTTTGGGATGTCAAGGTGCCGACGATTCAATGTCACCTGAGCCGGTGCCACTGTCGATGCGCTGAGTAACTCCGAAACGTCGGCGATCATGGGTCGAGATCACGTCTCGTGACGGTCTCAGTTGGGCCAAGGTACGGCGCCATACCCGCGATACAGAGCTGATATCGCAGGTATGGCGTTAATGTGGGCTGCTATGGCAGGACTCGGCAAGCGGCTGATGCGTTGGCGCGCAATACTTCACACTGCGCTGGCGGCGTTGATGTTTGCTCTCCTCGCGCTGCCCGGTGCGCCGATAGCTCGTGCGGCCGCAGCTGCGGCGACTTTGACGGTGACCTCGACATGGCAGACCGGTTTCATCGCCCGCTTCACCGTTACCAACATGAGCACTGCGCCGATGTCGGATTGGCGGCTCGAATTCGATTTGCCTGTCGGGGAATCCATCCGGCATACATGGAGCAGTGCCATCACGCAGTCGGGCACGCACTATGTGCTGACCCCCGCGAACTGGAATCGTGTTATCGCACCGGGCGGTTCAGCCACGGGAGGCCTGCGGGGCGTACTGAGCGGTTCCTACATACCGCCATTGAACTGTGTGCTCAATGGTCAATATCCCTGCAGTTAGACACTGAGCCCCACTGCGGTTAGTCCTTCCAGACCACTTTGTCGGTGCCTCCGGCGTCTCGGTAGACAACGCTGTCAGGGGCGGTGCCGCCGCGTACGTCGAAGTAGATTCGCCCGGTTGTTTGGCTGCCCGCCGTCAGCGGTTGGTTGGGAAGCCCGTCCGGTTTGTCGCCCTTCATGACCGCATACGTTGAGCTGTTGACTGCCCGCGCGTTGAAATCGGCGATGTTCGGGGTCGGCGAGCCACTCACGGCACGGGCCGTGACATCGGAGTACCAGACTCCGTCGTTGTGACCGCTGGGCTCCAGGGTGCTCACTGTGTAATCGATGGCACCGCCGGGGCTGGGGATCTCTGCCTTTTGACCGAAGTCCAGATCCTCGGGGTCTGCCAGCGCCGGCGTAGCCGCCAGCATTCCGGCCACCACGAAGCCGGCCGCAGCCACCCCCGATTTCTGCGCGATCTGGGATAATTGCATGTCAGTTCCTTCCGCCGTGCTCCTGTCGTCTAGGAGTTCTGCGTTTAGTTCCGACCCGGGTGATATCCAAACTCGGGGAGTTCAAACCAGCCGGCGCGCGGTTTTCTCGTCGGCCGGGGTGGTCAGTGGATGCACCGAGTGCTGGTACACAGTTCGGCGCGCATGTTGCGACGCATCATCTCCACCGCAGATTCGCCCAGGGACGGGTCGATGGGAGCTACCGCGTCGGTCGGGATAACCACATCGAAGTGGCGCACGTATGCATCGAGCGCGCTGTAGAGCACGCACTGCTCTGTAACCTGGCCGCACAAGATCAATTGCCGCGTCCGGAGGCGCCCTAGCAAGTACTCCAAGGGGGAGGCATAGAAAATGCTATGCCTGACTTTGGTCACAAACTGGAATTCCCCTTCCGGCACAAGCGGCCTCACCAATTCGGGGTGGGCGCCGTGCAGTGCCGCGCCCACGATGGCGGATGGGCCTGCGGCGAAGTCGCCATGGTTATCGTTCACGTAGATCAGGTCCATATCGGTGTGGGCTTGGGCCCGGGAAACCAAGCCCGCCAACGGCTCAACGATTGTCGCAACGTTGGCTGCCAACTGGTCGGCATCGGGATGCCGGTACGTATTGAACATATCGATGACGAGCAACGCAGTTTCACTCATACCCTGGGGTACCCGTTGCGCAGCGGTTGCAACCAGGTCCATTTCTGGTGGTATCGAACGTCGAGGCGCACGCAAACTGCGGCACTGGGAGTTTAGTGTCTCGTAAGTCGGGCAATCTTCGGCCATGGATGGTCACCCGACCGTGGGGGTAGAGGAGGAGTTCCTTCTCGTTGATCGGAACACCGGCGAGCCCGTCGGCCGCAATAGAGCCGTCGCGCAGGTTGCCTCGACGCATGGTGTCGATTTGCAGCTCGAGCTCACCAGTTGTCAGGTCGAGACCACCACCGCGGTGATGTGCACCAGCAGCGCGTTACGTACGGAGCTGATCCGGCTGCGCGGTATCGCATCAGCAGCAGCAGCGAGTCAACGAGCACACCTACTGGCCGTGGCTTTGCCGCCGACTGTGCCGCATGCCTTTCCGGTGACGCCCACCGCCCGCTACCGCCGGATGGCTGACGAGTTCGGCATGCTCGCTCACGAACAAGGCATCTGCGGATGCCATGTGCATGTGGCAGTGCCCAGCCGCGAGTCTGCCATTGACGTGAGTAACCGGTTACGGCCGACGCTGCATCTTTTCCTTGCCTTGACTGCCAATTCGGCGGTCTATCGCAAGGCCGACAGCGGTTATGCGAGCTATCGCAACATGCTGTGGACCCGCTGGCCAAGCTCTGGACCACCGCCGTACTTTGACTCGGTCGACCATTACGACACCACTGTCCGGGAGCTGAGCCGCAGTGGCGCCGTGCTCGATGACGGCATGGTCTATTGGGATGTGCGTCCGTCGGCCAACTTCCCGACGGTGGAAGTCCGTGTTGCCGACGTTCCCGCAACTGTGGCCGAGACGGTGCTGCTGGCCACACTCGTGCGGGCTGCGGTGATGAGCGCCCTGGAAGCACAGAAGCGCGGCGACCCGGCGCCGCGGCTTGAGGACTGTGTGCTGCGCGCTGCCCACTGGAGATCCGCACGCGATGGGCTGGACGGCATGGCAGTGGACCTGGTTGGTAGTTCCTCGACGGCGCCGGCGCGGACTCTGCTGAGCCGGCTCATCGATCACCTTCGGCCGGCTCTGGAATCGCTGGGCGACTACGACATGGCGCGCACGGAGCTGGCGCGCGTAGTCGCGCAGGGCAACGGCGCTATGAGACAACGACGCACATGGTGCACGTCCGGGAACGTCAAGGACGTGATCTCTGAAATAGCAACAGCAACAACAGATTTCAACTAGGACTAGAACAATCCGGGTTAGTCAACCGCGTGCTGAAATCCGCCCCAGCGGATCAGTTCGTGGCGTTGAGGACCTTGATCGCGAAGACAAGGGTGTCGCCGGCACGGATCCCAGCGCTGGGCTGACCTGCGGGATAGCCGTCGGCGGAGGTCATTGCCACAGCGACGGTCGACCCGACCCGTTGTCCGGCGATGGCCTTCTTGAAGCCGGGTACGACGCCGCCGAGCGGGAACTGCGCGGGCGTACCGCGTGTGTAGCTGCTGTCGAACACGGAGCCATCGCGTCCATTGACACCCATGTAGCAGACCGAGACCGTGGCCAGGTCGCCGACGATCGGTCCCGAGCCGGCCTGCAACGTATGTACCTGGGTCTCGGCCACACTGAACGGCGCGGTCACGGTGATCGCGGGCGCCGCCGCGTCCGTGGATCCAGTGACAGCAACGCTGCCGGTGGCCCCCGCCAGCGTCCACTCGGGCGTACCGCCGGCTTGCGGGGCCGCGGTGGGGCACCCGCTGGCTGTGCTCGGCGGGTCGGCTGGCGCCGAGTTTGCCTCCGTGTCGGATCCGCACGCCGCGAGTGCCATGACGAATGAGGCTGTACAGGCCGCAAGTGTGGCGGACGGTGAGACGCGGAAGAGGTTCACGGTCGTTACGCTAACAGCTGCGGTGTGTGGTCATTCCTGCAGTGACACCTGGGAACGCTGCTTCTCTCGATGACCGCCAGCCTTCGCGAAGTGCTCAGACGGGCGTGCCCAGTTTGGGTATAGTCCGGCCGGACGAGGGTTCAGCGGTCATGTGACCCACCCCGAAGCAACAGGCGAGAGGAACTCTATGAGGACGATCGCAATCCGCCACAGGGCAGTCATCGGCCTGAGCGCCGTAGCGCTGATCACTGTGGGCTGCAGCAATGGCACGAGCGTTGACGTGCCCTCGCCCGAGGTCGGGCTGATCGCCACCACCTCGTCCGCGGCGCCTGCGCAGCCCGCCGAGGTCAAGCTGATCGGGGAGAGGGACGTCGAAGTGACGCTGACCGGCCCGATTGCTGCCAAGTATTCATCGGCGAGTGAGAGCCAGAAGCAGGCTCTCGGCAAGCCGCTGACGGGTGACCACAACGCGGGTACACGCGAGAGTGGCGCGGTGTTCCAGCAGTTCCAGGGTGGCGCCATCATCGCCAAGAACAACCAGGCGGGCACGCCGGCCTTCATCGTCGTGGGCAAGATCCGCGATGCCTGGAACATCCAGCGCGACGCGGACGGCACCCCGTCGATCACCGGCAACAATGGCTCGGCCGGCCCGTTGGGCCTGCCCACCAGCGACGAAAACACCGAGGGTGATCAGCTCGTGTCGACCTTTGAGCACGGCAAGATCGAGTACAACGCGAAGAGCGGCGAGGTAGCGGTCACGGTCAACGGCAAGGTCGTGCCCTCCGGCCTATAGCCGGCTCGTCTGCCGTGCCTCGGCCAGCCGCATTCGTAGCGCACCGAGTTCGACCCGCAGTTCGTCGGGTAGCCGATTGCCGCCGATGCTGGCATACCAGTAGTCGATCGATTCAGCTTCGGTGACCCATTCGTCGATGTTGACGGCCAGCGCCGCGTGTAGATCCTGATCACTGATATCTAGGCCGGTCCGGTCCAGGGCGTCGCAGGTGGGCACAAAGCCGATCGGGGTAGCGACCGCGTCCGTGGCGGCATCGAGGCGATCAAGCGCCCATTTGAGTACGCGCGCGTTCTCCCCGAACCCGGGCCACAAGAACTTGCCGCCGGAATCGCGGCGAAACCAGTTGACGTAGAAGATCTTCGGAAGTAGGTCTGGATCGGAGCGGGTACCG
Source organism: Mycobacteroides abscessus ATCC 19977 (assembly GCF_000069185.1). Lineage (NCBI taxonomy): Bacteria > Bacillati > Actinomycetota > Actinomycetes > Mycobacteriales > Mycobacteriaceae > Mycobacteroides > Mycobacteroides abscessus. The sequence goes on from NC_010397.1 coordinate 2,606,374, forward strand.
ATATTGAGCCAGTGCTGAAAGTAGTCACCCACGTGGTATCCGAGGAAGGGGCGCATCGCCATGGGATCGCGGCGCAGTACCCCGACTTCGCCCGCGGCGGCCGCGGTGGTTTCCGAGGACAAGGTGGAAGCCAAGAACACTCCGTGACGCCAGCTCAAGGCTTCGGTGATCAGCGGCACCGTGGAGGCGCGGCGGCCGCCGAAGAAGATCGCCGAGATGGGTACCCCGGTGGGGTCATCCCACTCGGGTGCGACGGTCGGGCACTGCGCAATGGGTGTGCAGTACCGTGAATTCGGATGTGCCGCAGGCTCAGTCGACTCCGGAGTCCACTGCCGGCCTTGCCAGTCGATCAGATGTTCCGGCGGTGTCTTGGTCATTCCTTCCCACCACACGTCCCCATCATCGGTCAGCGCGGTGTTGGTGAAGATCGAGTTGCCGAGCTCGATGGTGTCCATGGCGTTCGGGTTGGTGCTCTTTCCGGTGCCCGGCGCCACCCCGAAGAACCCGGCTTCTGGGTTGACCGCGTACAGGCGCCCATCGGCCCCGAAACGTATCCAGGCGATGTCGTCGCCGATCGTTTCGGCCGTCCAGCCCGGTAGCGCGGGTTGCAGCATCGCCATGTTGGTCTTGCCGCACGAGGACGGAAATGCTGCGGCCACGTACTTCGCGGCACCCTCGGGGGAGGTGAGCTTGAGGATCAGCATGTGCTCGGCGAGCCAGCCCTCATCGCGCGCCATCACCGATGCGATGCGCAGGGCGAAACACTTCTTGCCCAACAAGGCATTCCCGCCGTATCCGGACCCATAACTCCAGATGGTGCGGGTGGAGGGGAAATGCGAAATGTACTTGGTTGCATCACACGGCCAGGGCACATCAGATTGTCCCGGCGCAAGCGGAGCACCCACCGAGTGCACGCATTTGACGAACCGGCCGCGCAGCCCGAGACGGTCCCAGACGTGCGAGCCGGAGCGCGTCATGATCTGCATCGAGACGGCCACGTACTCCGAATCAGTAATCTGTACCCCGAATTTCGGGTCATCTGAACCCAGCGGGCCCATGCAGAACGCGATCACGTACATCGTGCGGCCTGCCATCGCACCGCGATATTCCTCGGTCATGATCGTGGTCATGTCGACCGGGTCCATCCAGTTGTTGGTCGGCCCAGCATCGGACGCGTCGTCGGAGCAGATGAACGTGCGGTCTTCTACCCGTGCCACATCCGCCGGGTCAGAAACGGCCCAAAACGAATTCGGCTTGCCTGTCAGCGGCACAAAGGTGCCCTTGGCGACGAGCTGCTTGGTCAACCGATCCCATTCAGCGCGCGATCCGTCGCACCACACCACCTTGTCCGGTTCCAATAGTTCGGCCATCTCGGCCACCCACAACAACACCCCGGCGTGGGTGGTTGGCGCGGGCGCCAATCCTGGCACTGCCTGTGCCGCACCGGTCATTTCCACCGAACTTGCCACAACTGCTCCTCACCGTTCATCACGGACCTCGACTACCAATAAAGCGTGCTAATTAAGAAAACAAGCAATTAGAGGGCGCTAGCCGGAGATGCCCCAACACCTCCGGCTAGCGCCGGGCCCGCGTCGCCTCCGCGGGACCCACGGGGACCGGACCGGCGCCGTCGAGCCATTCGGCCTGATCGGCTACCACTCCGGTCAAGATGGTGCGTGCGGTCGCCAGCAGCTGGGCGACCTGGGGGGAGGTCAGCGTGTACAGGACCGACAGACCCTCCCGTCGCGCGGTCACCAAACCGGCACGCCGCAGCACCGCCAACTGCTGGGACAGATTCGCCGCCTCGATCCCGACTTCCGGCAGCATCTCCGAGACCGCCTGATCGCGCTCACTGAGCAACTCCAACACCCGGATCCGCACAGGATGTCCCAGCGTTTTGAAGAAATCCGCCTTCATCCGATACAGCGGCTGACGCGCATCCATCAGAAAACCACCTCACTGAAACGACAACATGCAAAGATTAGCAACCCGGCAATATTGCAGGCCAGCCGTGGTCTATAGTTCGGTTTGGTTCCCACCGCGGTTACCCTATTCAGCAGGGCTGTCTGCTACACAGGCCCCGGTGGGAACCTCCCAACCTGCCGCATTCCCTGCGAATGGCCTGTTCAGGCGCGCCGGGATTGTGGACGATCAACAACGCCCAGGAGTTCGTCTATGACCGCCGACCGTCCCACCGGATGGCAGTACGTTGCCTACTGCTACGGCAAGCGGCTGCCGGAGAGCATGAATGACTGGGTCGCCAATGATCTGGCGGGCCCGGGAGCCATCCGGCGGCACATGATCCGTTATGTGATTCCGCCGCATTTCATCCTGGCCCCGTTTTGGCTGTTGCCCGGCGGGCTGCTGCTCCATACCGCGATCACACTGCCGATCTATGTGTGGGCGATCCTCATGACACATGCCCTGAACAAAATCTGGCGGCGCCACCGGCTCGCCACACACGGCCTCGACCCCAAGCTGGCCGACAATGTCAATAGGGAAAAGAACGCGCGCAAGCACGAGGCCTACGCACAACGCTACGGCGCGCGCCCGGAGACAACCGATAGCTACTCCAGCAGCGACCCCATCTAGGGATAAAGGTGCCATTGTGAACAGGCGGGCATTGCTGCTGAGCGGGATAGCGCTCGTCGCCGTCGCCGCGTGCGAGCGCGATAGCACCACCGAGCCGTCACCCGGACACCCTGATCCGCTGGAGGCCCTGAAGGCAGGTAACGCCCGTTTCGCGGGCGGGCAGATGGCACACCCGCATCAGTCGCCGAGCCGGCGTGCAGAGCTGACCGGGGACCAGGACCCGATGGCAATCGTGTTCAGCTGCATAGATTCTCGGGTTCCACCAGAGATCGTCTTTGACCAAGGCCTTGGCGATCTCTTCGTAGTGCGCACCGGGGCGCAGGATTACGACGCCCTCATCGAGGGCAGTATCGAATACGGCGCCGTCATGGATCACACCCCGCTGATGGTGGTTCTGGGGCACCAACGCTGCGGTGCGGTGACCGCGGCAGTGAAATCCCTTGAGCAACACAACCCCGCACCTGCGCACCTCGCCGACGTCGTCGAGGCGCTTAAACCGGCGTACCTGCGCGCCAAACAGGCGCCGCAGAACTCCTTGGATGATCTGATCGAAGGAACCATTCGCGCGCAGATCCAGTTGACGGTCAACGCCTTACGCGCAGACCCTCCATTGGCGTCGAACACCAAGAACAACGAGCTGCGCATCGTCGGCGCGTATTACACCCTCGACACGGGCGTCGTGAGTTGGCTTGATCAGTAGGTGCGCCGCGATGCCCTTCCCGTGCTTAGCGGCAGCAGTTGGGGTCCAGCACCGTGCAGAGGGCGGTGAGTGCGTCAGGTACCGGTCGGTGGAAGACGTTCATTCCGCGGCGGTCTGATTCCACCAGCCCGGCTCTGCGTAGTTGGTTCATGTGGTGGCTGACGGTCGATTCGGTCAGCCCCAGCAGCTCGGCGAGGTCGCCACTGATGACCTCGCCGTCGGGGGCGCCGAAGAGCTCGGACATGATCTTGACCCGAACGGGATCGGCCAGGGCCTTGAGGCGCAGTGCCACCTCGAGTGCTTGGTCATCGCTCATGGGGCCGGCCGCGACGGGCGCACAACAGACCGGCGCGGAAGTGTCCACGAGGGGGAGTGCCTTGGGCATGGTTCCAGCATCCCGAATGGTTTGACATATGTCAAAGAAGTGGCAGACTGGCGCCGTTGGACTAGTTCGATGAATATCTCATTAGTAGTGGAGGTGGCTCCGATGTCCCGTATACAGCTAGCGCTGAATGTCGACGACCTGGATGCGTCGATCCTGTTCTATTCCAAGCTATTCGGTGTCGATCCAGCGAAGCGTAAACCGGGCTATGCCAACTTTGCCGTCGATGAGCCGCCTCTGAAGTTGGTGCTCATCGAGAACCCGGGCCACGGCGGCACCATAAATCATCTGGGGGTGCAGGTGGACTCCAGCGAGCGCGTGCACTCAGAGATCGCCCGGCTGACCGCGGCCGAGATGTTCACCGAAGAGGAGATCGGCACCACGTGCTGTTTTGCCACCCAGGACAAGGTGTGGGTAACCGCACCGGACCACGAGAAGTGGGAAATCTACGCGGTGTTGGCCGACTCGGAGACCTTCGGTGACACCCCACGGCTGACCGACAAGAATCCTGGCGGTAGTACGGCGCCTTCTTGCTGCGCCACGTCATGAGCCAGGCGACGGCCGCGCGCAATGCGGACACCACGGTAGGAAAGCTCTCGACGCTAGATCGCTACTTGCCGCTGTGGATCGGACTGGCAATGGCTGCCGGACTGCTGCTTGGACGAAACGTTCCCGGCCTGAACTCGGCGCTGGAAAAGGTTCAGGTCGACGGCATTTCACTGCCCATTGCTGTCGGCCTACTGATCATGATGTACCCGGTGTTGGCCAAGGTGCGCTACGACCGCCTCGGCTCCGTTGCCGGTGACCGCAAGCTGCTGGCCGGGTCCCTCGTGCTGAACTGGGTGCTGGGCCCGGCCCTGATGTTCACCTTGGCGTGGCTGTTGCTGCCAGATCTGCCGGAGTATCGCACCGGACTGATCATCGTGGGCCTGGCCAGATGCATTGCCATGGTGATCATCTGGAACGATCTGGCGTGCGGAGACCGCGAATCAGCCGCCGTGCTGGTGGCCCTGAACTCACTGTTCCAGGTGCTGACGTTCGCGGCCCTGGGCTGGTTCTATTTGTCGGTGCTGCCCGGCTGGTTGCACCTGCCTCAAACAGCCATCACGGCCTCACCGTGGGAGATCGCCACATCAGTCTTGATATTTCTGGGAATACCGCTGATGGCCGGATATCTGTCCCGACGGTTCGGCGAGAAGGTCAGAGGGCGTGGCTGGTACGAGTCGAAGTTCCTGCCAGCGATCAGCCCGTGGGCGCTATACGGATTGTTGTTCACCATCGTGATTCTCTTCGCGTTACAAGGCGCCCAAATCACCTCCCATCCCTGGGACGTGGCACGAATCGCGCTGCCGCTGCTGGCCTATTTCGCCATCATGTGGGGCGGGGGATACCTGCTCGGCGCATCCCTCGGCCTCGGGTATGCGCGTACCACCACGCTGGCATTTACCGCCGCGGGAAACAACTTTGAGCTGGCGATCGCGGTGGCCATCGCCACTTATGGTGCGACCTCCGGTCAAGCCTTGGCCGGGGTGGTCGGGCCACTCATCGAGGTGCCGGTGTTGGTGGCGTTGGTGTACGTCTCACTCGCGCTGCGACGGCGATTCGATCCTGAAACTCAGCACGCTTCGCATACTGAAGAGGATCCGAACGATGACCGATAAGCCGACGGTGCTGTTCTTATGTACCCACAATGCCGGGCGCTCCCAAATGGCACTGGGGTACTTTACGAATCTGGCCAGAGGCAACGCGGTCGGAATGTCGGGTGGTTCCGAGCCGGCCGACCAGATCAACCCCGCCGCAATCGCAGTCATGCACGAAGTGGGTATCGATATCACCACCGAGTATCCCAAACCGTGGTCGGTCGAAACTGTGCAGGCCGCTGATGTCGTGGTCACGATGGGCTGTGACGACAGCTGCCCGTATTTTCCCGGAAAGCGCTACGAGAATTGGGAGCTCGCCGACCCTGCCGGACAATCCGTAGAAGCTATACGGCCGATTCGTGACGACATCGAACAGCGAGTGAGGGAACTGTTGATCAGCCTCGGCGTTGCCGGCGTTGTGGAGCCCTGAGCTGTTGTCGCCGCACTAATCTGGTTGGGGCACCGAGAGAAATCCAACTCGATTTCGCCTTCGGTCTTGACCTGCTCATCAAAGGACTGACGCAACGGCGCTGAATCATCGGGAGCGAAAACGGCGAGAATCTGGTTTGGACACTGAGACATTGGTTCTGTCCGTGGAGGTACGGCTGCCGCTAGTTGGCCGCGGTGCTGTCGGCTTGGACCGAGCAGCACGACCGTCGGAAACCCTTCCAACGCAACCAGCCCTGACCAGGTCGTCCGCCTCACCGCCGTGGGCACTGCCGGTCGTGCTTCGGGCCTGCTCCTGAACATCTATCTCTGTTAGCCTGCCGTGCGGGGCGCGCGGCCGATGATGCCGCGGGCGATCAGCTCGATCGTCACCGCGACAGCGCACGTCTGGGACAGCAGCAGCGCAATCAGAATGAGAATCTGCACGGCCGCAGCCTGCGCCGCTGAACCGGTGCTCAGCAGCACACCCACGAACGCGCCCGGCAAGGTGACCAATCCGACGGTGCGGGTCGAATCGACCGTCGGCAGCAGGGAAGTGGCCGCCACCTGGTCGATCACCCCCATCCGCGAATCGCGCTGACTCATACCCAAGCTCAACGCGGCCTCTACCTCACCCGCACGCGCCGCGATAGCGTCCAGCGCCAGCCGTGCCGCCACTGAGATACTGGTCATCGCATTGCCCAGCACAATGGCCGCGATCGGAACCACCGCCACACCGGTCAGCGGCACCGCACCCGACACCAGCAGCAGCGGCAGCACCGACACCCACCCCACGGCCAGCGCGCCGACCGCCCACGCCGCACCCCGGCTCGCACCAATACGTTTGGCGGCAGTCACACCGGCCACCACAAACATGCCCGCCAGCACCAGCGCCGAGGACCACAGCCGGGCCATCGCCGCCACCAAAACACCAGCGACGGCCGCCAACTGCACCACACCCCGCAGTGATGCCCACGGCACCGTCCACACCGATCCGATAGCGGCCACCCGGTACACCGCGGCCGACGCCAGCACCATCACCACACACACCGACACCAGTACCGGACCAAGAACAAGCTGCGAGCCATTCACGGCAACAAGTCTCCGCCGTCAACGACGATCACGCCTCATTGACAACATCCCAGGAACAACGCCACCAATTCCGACCGCTGACCCGATCACCGACAACACTGGCATCCTCTGTGGCAACGGACACCCAGGGAGGGGGAGAGAGGTCGTACATCCGCTGGAGTGTGCGCAGATCACGTTGCTCAAGTTCGGATGCCGGTCGGGACTGCTCGCCCTTGCACGTGGATGCCTTTGGTCATGACCGTGCATCTACACGTGGGGGCCGGCCTCGCTGATGGCTTGTGGCCCGGGGCCCGGTGTGCCCCTGAGTTGAACGGGCTGGCGCCGGGGTAGTTTCTGCGGCCACCAGAACCACGGGCCGAGTAGCCGGGCCAGCGGCATGACCAGGAAGAGGCGCACGATCATCATGTCGAAGACCAGTCCGATGCAGATGGTTGCTCCGGCCTGGCCGATGTTGACCACGTCGCTGGAGAGCATGGCGAGCATGGTGCCGGCGAGTACGAACGCCGCGGTGACAGCGACATTGCCCGAACCTGCAATAGTGCGGATCAGGCCCGTGCGAATACCCGCCGACAACTCTTCCCGATACCGGGAGAGCAGCAGCAGGTTGTAGTCGCATCCCACGCCGACGAGCACGATGAAGGCGATGGGCAGTGTGAGCCAATGTAATTCGATACCGAGCAGAGTTTCCCAGATGAAGACTGCCAGTCCCAGTGAGCCGAGAAAAGACAGCACCACAGTGATCAGCACGATCACCGAACCGGCCAGGGTACGGGTGATGGCCATCACGATCAGGAACACCAATCCGAATGTGGCCAGCATCATCGTCAGGATGTCGTTCATGGAAAACGCTTGAACATCGCGGAAATTAGCGGATGAGCCGGCCATGAGAAGCTCTACGCCCGACAACGAGGTGCCCTTGATGGCCTCGTGAGCGGCGGCATCGGCGCGCCGGATCTGATCGATGCCCTCGGGGCTCATCGCTTCACCCTGGTGATAAATCATGATGCGGGCGCCCTTGCCATCGGGTGTCATCATGAATTTCAACCCAGACTGAAAGTCCTTGGTTTTGAAGGAATCCGGTGGCAGGAAGAAGAAATCGTCGTTCTTGGCGTTGTCGAACGCCTGCGCCATGTCGACCATCGGGTTGACCATCGGCTCCATCTGGGTGACGGTTGCATGGAGCAGGCTCTGCGTGGTCAGTGTCAGCCGTTGCATGACGGTCATGTTCTGCACCATTGCGTTGAGCTGGGTGATCATCTGCGGGGTGGCGGTGGAGATCTTTGTCAGACCATCGACCATCGGCCCTAAGTATTGCGTCGTTTCGTCGATGCTGTCGAGCGACTCGTTCAGCGAGCGCATGGCCCAACACATCGGGATGTCGAAGCAGTGTGGCTCCCAATACAGATAGTTGCGTATCGGGCGGAAGGAGTCATCGAAGTTGGCTATGTTGTCGCGCATCTTCTCCATTACTTCCTTGAGCCCCTTAGCGGCCTCTGTGGAGATCTGGGCGCCTTCAGCCAACTGCCGTGTGAGGCCCGCCATCTTTTCGGTCGAGGCAATCATGTCGCCCATGCGGGCGGCGATGGCGTCGATATCGGCGACGCGGTCTTTCAAGAAGCCGAGATTCTGACCGATCTTGGTTCCCATCGAACCCATCGCATACGGCAGTGACGCGTGTTCCAGCGGCCGTCCATTGGGTCGGGTGATGCTCTGCACCATCGAAATACCCGGTGTGCGCACGATATTTTTGGCGAGGCGATCCAGGCTGATCATGTCGGTGGTGTTGCGCATATCGTGGTCGGCCTTGATGTACAGGGTGTCGATGGAGAGCTGGCTCGGCTGGAAATGCCGGTCGGCTGCCGCATAGCCTTGGGAGGATTCGACGCTCTTGGGCGCGTAGTCGCGATCGTTGTAGCTCACCGTGTAGTTGGCCAGGTTGGCGATGCACAGTGGGATCACCAGGGCCGCAACCGCGATCATCGCCGCCGGCCACTTGGCGATCGCCGTACCCAGCTTGCGCCAGGCCGGGCTGGTTTTTGCGGGCTCGGACAGCCACGGCACCTTGCTGCCCAGCGTCAACAACGCCGGCCCCAGCGTGAGTGCCGAGATAACAGCCACCACCATCGCTGCGAAGCACGGCGGGCCCAGGGTGCGGAAGTAGTCGAGCGTAGTGAGGCTCAGGCACAGGCACGCACCCGAGATCGCCACACCCGATCCGATGACGACGTGCGCGACGCTGCGCACCGAGGTGTAGTACGCCGACTCACGGTCCTCCCGGACCGGAGGGCCTCCTGAAAGCGACCAAGATAGAAGATGCCGTAATCGGTGGCCACACCGAGAACCAAAGACACCGCCATGTTCATGGCGAACGACGAGATTCCAATGATGTGGTTTTCGACCAGCAGCGAGACCACGCCGCGCGCGGTGGCCAACGTAATCAACACGCCAACAAGAGGAATGATCGCCCGTGTGAATGATCGGTAGGCGATGAGCAGCATGATGATGATCACCACAATGGTGACGATCGTCAGCATGAGCATGCTCTCGTCAGCGGCGGTGAGGGTATCCGAGGCCAGCGGCGCCGGCCCACTGACGTAGACCCTGAGGCCGTCCGGTTTTTCTTTGTCGAGCTTTTCCACGGTGCCGCGGATTGCCTTGATCGACCTGTTGGAGTCAGCGTCAGCCAAATCTCCGGTCGGCCGTACCGTCAAGGTTGCGGCCCGTGCGTCCGCGCTCTGCTGGCCCGACCTCGTTACCGGATCACCCCACAGGTCCATCAGCGACTGCACATGCTCTTTGTCGTCGAGCAGTCCACGGACCAATTTGTTGTAGTACTGGCGGTCCTGCTCGCCGAGCGTGCGGCCCTGGGTCTCGAGCACGATGACCGCAGCGCTGGTGTAGGCAGACTCCTGGAAGTCCTGGCCCTGGGTGATCGCGGCCGCCGAGGACGGTGCATCACGCGGAATCATGGCCTTGGCGTTAGCGGCGGTCGTTTCTTCCAGGGAGGGCACGAAGATGTTCAGGACAGCGGCGGCAATGACCCAAAAAAGCACCACCGGAATCGCCAGTACACGAAGCCAGCGTGCGGCGGCTGGATGTTTGTGCGTTTCGTGCCTCATCGCGCGTTGGGTCGGCACCGGAACCGGTCCCGTGTCGGCATCGTCACCGGGCAGCGGCGGCTGCTGGCCCGAGGTCATGCTGCCGTCACCGTGCATGCGACCGCGGCGCCGGTGTGGTTGACGACCTGTTCCTCACGAACCTCGCCATTGACCCGGATACGGCATCCCAACGAGTCGCCGTCCACCTGTGCGACCAGGCTCAGCGACACCGCGGACGACGTGGTGGTTTCAGAAACCGACCACGGCAATGATGTCAGCACGACATCGACGGGTTCGCTATTGAGATTGGCATAGGACACTTTCCCGCTGGTTCCCAGATTGCCGAACACCTCATAGGTGACGTTCTTGGGATTGATCTGGACAACTGTGGCCGGAATCGGACGCGTCGTCGGCGGATGGCTTATGGCCTGCGACTTCTCCCGAATCCGGTTGACCCCGAAACCCACGACCGCGATGACGATCAGCGCCACCAGGGGCATCCACAACGCGCCCAGAATTCGGCCGGCTTGCCCTCTTGGTTGTTTGCGTCGACTCATAACCGAGACCTTTCGGTGCGGTGTTTCATGGGGTCTCCCGGTAGGTAGGGGCGGGCTGGTGGGTTGGGGCAAATAGCGTTGTGGTGAAAGCTATCTGGCTGGGGCTGCGGGCCGTCTGCATGACGGTGCGGTCGGGGCGGATCAGGGCCGCGCGGGCACCGCCGCGGCGCAGCCATCGATCGAGCTCGGATCCGCGGGGTTCGACGATGATGGCTGCGCCGCGCCGACGCAGCTGTGCTTGCTGATCGGCGTCGACGGTTTCGGAGGCGACGAGCGCGAACCCGCTGCCCAATAAGGTGTCGATCCGATGGCCTTGGCTCAGAACAAGATTAGGGATCTGTGTGCCAGCTAGTTGTCGGCAGCGTGGGGTCTTGTTCACCAGTGCAGACCGTGTGAGGGCTGGCGTGCCTGAGTGCTGTATCCGCGACCGTAGCCCTGGGATGTACTGCAGGCGTGGAACAAGCAGGTTCCGTATAGCCGTGGCAGCTGTGCCGCGGGCGGTCATAGCCGCTCCAACGGCCAGTGCGATGGTGATCATTTTCCAGGCGTGCGGTTTTCGTTCTTGTTCGTAGGTATCCAGCACGCGTGTAGGCAGCTGGCCGTCGAGTACTCCGGCCAGTTTCCAGGTGAGATTGGCCGCGTCTCTGATTCCAGCCCCCATGCCTTGTCCCACGAACGGCGGTGTCAGGTGAGCGGCATCGCCGAGAATGAACACATTGCGATCACGCCAGTGGCTGGCGACGTGGGCACGGAAGGTGTATTCGGTGACCCGAATCAGGGTCAGCTCGCTGATCGCGCTCGCACCCGTCCAGACAGCGATCAGTGGTCGCAGTTTCTCGACGGTGTCGTAGTCTGCGGCGGTCTCGCCGGGGTGCAGTTTGAATTCCCAGCGATAGCGACGTTCCCCGACTCGCATGAATGTGGTCGCTCGGTCTGGGTCGCACAGGTGGTGCACGCCGTCCCAGTGGCCTAGGTCGGCGTCGGTGTTCAGGTCGACCACGAGCCATCGTTGCGCGAATCGCCGCGCCGTCATGCTGGCGCCGATCGCGGCCCTGACCACGCTGTTGGCGCCGTCGCAGCCGAGTACGTAGGTTGCTGTGACCTTGTGCTCGTCGCCGCTGTCACGGTCGGTGAACGTCACCTGCACCTGACTGGCGCTGATGTGTGCGATGGTCGTGACTTCGACGCCGCCGCGCAACGAGACCTGCGGATAGTTGGTGAGGTTGGCGCGCAGCAGCTGCTCGAGTTCGGGCTGGTCGAACATGTTGGCTTGCGGGTATCCATGCGTGCCGATCGGGGCGCGTGCGATCTGGCTCAGGATCTGCCCGCGGTGATCGAGCAACCGCATGCCGGCGCCGGGCCGGGAGATGGTGGCGAACTGCTCGGCGATGCCCAGCTGGGCCAGAATGCGGTAGATCTCGTCGTCCAGATGCACTGCCCGCGGCTGGGGGTACACCGTGGCCCACCGCTCAAGGAGCAGGCACTGCACGCCGTGCTGAGCCAACAGCGTCGCGGCGGTGACGCCGGTTGGTCCCGCGCCGATGATGACAACCGGAAACGACAGCTGTGCTGAGGCGTTCACGACGGGCGCCGGATCTGCGCAGTGACCGCGTAGCAGTCGAGGATTGTCTGGATGGCGGTAGTGTCAGCGTCCTCGCCGACGGTCACCATCGCGGTGACGGTGCCGTCCTCGACGCCGGCCTCAACAGCATGTACACCACCGATTCCGGTCAGTGCATGCTGTAGTGCGACCCGGGTGGCGTCGGCGCGTAGTGGCAATTTGTGCGGTTTGCCGATTGCCGTGACAGGAAGTGCGTCGACAATGGTGACCACTTTGGGTGCCGCCGTTGGTTCAGTGACATGCGTTGTGGCCCAGTCTTGTAACTGTTGATGGCTTACCTGGGTGTTGGCGGCGACGGTGACGTACGCGACCGGGATCTCGCCGGCGTGCGGGTCGGGTCGGCCGACGGCGGCGGCACCGGTTACCGCCGGATGCGATAGCAGCGCATCTTCGGTGGTAGCTGGATCGATGTTGTGGCCGCCGCGAATGATCAAGTCCTTGGTCCGTCCCGCCAGGAACACGTAGCCTTCGGCATCGATCCGCGCCAAGTCCCCGGTGTCGAGCCAGCCGCCGTCCAGCACCCCGCACCCATCGAGTTCGAAGCCGATGTCGGTACGTGCGGTGACATAGCCTGGAAAAACGTTGGGCCCATTGATAAGTAGGTGTCCGACAGAGCCCGCCGGCAGATTCTGCCATCGGGCCTCGCTCTTGCGGGCAATTTTGACCTGTTGGTATGGCAGCCGTTGACCTACCGATCCGGGGCGAAGATGATCCGGGAAGCTGCGGATGCTCGCGCAGGTGGCTTCGGTCAACCCGTATCCCTGCACCAGCGGCACGCCGGTGTGGGACTGAAAGCTCCGGCGCACCGACTCCGGTAGTGCCGAGGCACCTACTAGGGCGAATTGCAAGCTGGTGATGTCGGCATCGACCGGGAGCTGAGACAGCACCGAGTAGACCGTGGGCACGGCGCTGATGATGTTGATGTCGTAGTGCTGCACGATCTTCCACAGATGCGCGTAGAGCGCGGGGTCGCGAAAGCCCAGTGGGCCGGCCCACACCGTGTGCTGGCCGCGCAACAGCGGTGCCAGGATCGTCACGACCAACGCGTTGACGTGGAACAGCGGTAGCGCCGCCAAGGCCACCGAGTTCTCATCGAGCAGTGAGCTCGCCGCGATCATCCAGGCGTCGGACACTTCGTTGGCGTGAGTGTGGGCGGCCAGCTTCGGTGTTCCGGTGGTGCCGCCGGTGTGAAAGAGCGCCGCCAGATCAGCCGCCGCCGGCAGGGTGCCAGAGAACCTGGTGCTGTCATAGGATTCAGCGAGTTCGGCAAGGTAGCCCACCCTGGCGTGACCGATCACCGCAGGCACAGCCGCGGTGGGTTCGCCTTCTGACGCCGCCAAGACCAGCACGGTATCGACAACGCCGCGCCGGGCCAACTGTTCGGCCAGATCCCAACAGTTCTGATCGAGCTGCGGTGCGGCGGCGATGAGAACTCTTGCCCCCGAACGCTGCACCAGTTCGGTGACGTGGTCGGCGGACAGGGCACCGTTGATCGGTGCCGCGATGCCGGCGAGTTGCGCGGCCAGGGTCGCGGTGATGAGTTGGGCGCAGTTGGGGGCAATCAGCGCGACCGCGTCGGTACGGCCGACACCGACATCGGCGAGCAGGTTCGCCGTGCGATGCACGTCGGCGAGCAACTGGCTGAAGGTGCGGCGCATCGGTTCACGCCACCGCGTGGTATCGGGGATCACCGTCACTGCCGATCTATCTGGCCACATCCTGGCTGCCCGGTGCAGCAGCGCATAGGTCGATACCGGCAGGCCGCGCTGCGACAACGGGATCGATTCGATCGCGGCCAGATCCTCGGGCCCGCGGTAGCAAGGCCACAATAGATCGTCGGACTTCACGAGAATCTCACCGTGGTGCGCTGGGTTCCCAGGCAGATGCTGCCGTCATCGGTGGCCACCGAGGCCTCCACCACGTCGCCGTCGTGCAGGTACTTGGGGTTTTTGCCCTGAGAGGCGAAGAACAGCCGCCATTTGAGTGCGGGCGGTAGCAGCGCACCGATCTTTTCGACCGGTTTGGGTGGGGCGCTGAGTGCGGTGCCGACCGGTGTTCCTGTCAACAGCAGATCTCCGGCGTCAAGACGTTGGAATCGGGTCAGCGCCTGTAGCGCCTGCAGCGGCGAGAAGATCATGTCGGCGCCGACCAGCATGTTCTGGCGGAGTTGCCCGTTGACCTTTAACTGGAGCCGCAGCTCGTTAAATCGTTGCAGTTCAGCAGGATCGATCAGTACCAGTGACGGGCCAACCGGTGTGAACGTTGGATATGATTTGGCTTCGTAAAATTGGGTTTTGGTCAGTTGCACGTCGCGGGCCGACACATCATTGGTCACCACCCAGGCCGTGATGTAGTCGGCCAGATTGTCCCGGGTGATCACCGAACCCACCTCGATGGTTTGTCCGATCACGATGCCGATCTCTACTTCGTAGTCCAGGTACTGCACGTGGGCGGGTTTGACGATGTCGTCGAAAGGTCCGCTGATCGAGCTAGAAGACTTGCGAAAAAACGTGAGCGGGATGGTCTTTGGGTCCATGCCGGCGTCTTTGACATGCGAGGCGAAGTTGGTCATCTGAGCGACCACACGGCAGGGAGCGGTGACGGGGGAGAGCAGCTCAAGGGCGTCGATAGGCACTGCGTCGCCGCCACGCGTCGCGGCGGCTATGGCGGCCCGATCGGAGAGTAGCCCGCCGGTGGTCGTTGCCGAGCTGTCGATTCGCACGGCGCCGGTGGCGGTGTGCACCCACCAGGCGTCGGCGGTGCGCAGGATTGCGATGGTCATGAGTTCGCTACTTTCAGTAGGCCGATGAGTCGGTTGATATCGAATTCGTTGTCGCCTCGCAGGGCCGCGAAGATCGACTGTGCTTCGTGAGGTAGGGATTTCGGGTTGGTCCCGAGGAAGTCCTTGCTCACCGGCGGTCCCCACTGCGCTAGGCCGGAGGCCGTGAACGGTGCCCAACCCGGTTGAAGGGTCGAGTCGAACAAGTCGCCATCGGTGAAGTGCTCGACCATGAAGCCATCAGGGTCACGCCAGTAGTCGAAGAGCTGACTGCCCTGGATGTGGCGCCCGATTCCCCAGGACCGGAAATATCCTTGCTCCGTGAGGTATTCGCCGCCGGCGGCCAGCGCGTCCAAATCGCATACCTGATAGGCCGAGTGCACATAACGGTTCTGGGGACCCAAGGCCAGCGCCAGCGTGTGGTGATCGGCGGGCGTCGAACCACGATCGCATCGGATGAAGCTCATGGTGGGCCCACGATCGCGCTGGCCTGGGAAGTACAGGAAGTCGCTGACGATCATGCCGAGGGTGTCGAGATACCAGTTCAGCGTCTCGAGGTATTTCGTCGACTGCATGACGAGGTGACCGAGCCGTTGCACGGTGGTCGGCTCCCGACGCGGGCGCTGAGTGGCGTTGATGCGGCGAAAATCGTGCCCCATGTTGTAGCGGTGCAGAGCCTGCGTCGGCAGCGCGCCGAGGGAGTGCATTCCAGCCACCACATGCACCGGCACACCTCCCGGGTCGACGAGATCGACCGCCATGCCGCCGATGGCTGCGGGCAGCGGCCTGGTCCGTGCACCGGTCGCGGTGGCCAGCCGCAGCAGATCCGCTCCGTCGACAGCGGCAAACGCGACTCCCAGAAACCGGCTCCGGTTTCCGCGCCGCACGATTACGCACGGCGCGGTCGAATCGCTGCCACGCAGATGCAGTTCCTCGCCGGTTCGTAGGGAGGTGGCAAAACCGAACGCGCGCGCGAACGCCTCGGCCCGCTGAAGGTCCGGTTTCTCGAATTCCAGCCAGGCGATATCAGTCACTTTGATTACGGGGTTGCGGGCGCGCCCGCAATGCTCGCCTTTCAGGCCGCCCTGCTCGCTGTGGAGCTCGTTATGCGCGCCGATCAGGTCATTCATCCCTAACCCTTTCATTCTGAGGAAATCGTCACATACGACGCAACGCTCAGTCAATAGGTTCTGATGAAATCATCAAAACTGATCGATGCTGCTATTCTGAGCTGGTGAGTGCATCGCAGGACGAGCCGGCCAACCGCCTGGAACGGCGAAAACAGCGCACCCGCGCAGCGCTGATCCAGGCTGCGCAGGCACTGATTGCCGAGGGCAAGCTCAACGTGCCGGTCCTGGAGATCACGCAGGCGGCAGACGTCGGAATGGGTTCGTTCTACAACCACTTCGACAGCAAGGAAGCGCTTTTCGATGCGGCCGTGGCCGATGTGCTCGACAACCACGGTGCGCTACTCGATCGACTCACCGAGTCGATCGACGACCCGGCTGAAACATTTGCCTGCAGCTTTCGGCTTACTGGCCGACTGTTTCGGCGCCGCCCGCAGGAGAGCCAGATCCTGCTGGTCAACGGTCTCAGCCTTATAGGCTCAGACCGTGGCCTGGGTCCACGCGCATTACGGGACATCACGGCAGGCGTCGCTGCCGGTCGATTCACTGTTGACGACTCCAAATTGGCCCTGGCCGTCGCTGCCGGGGCGCTCCTCGGACTCGGCAAGCTCTTGCAGCAAGAGCCCGAACGCGATGACGCGACGGCCGCGGATCGGGTCACCGAAGACGTATTGCGACTGCTCGGACTGCCCGCCGAGGAGGCGCGTCAGATCTGCAAGCGGCCGCTTCCCAGCCTTGATGGCGCCAGTGAACATGATTGACCTGATCGGAATCCAAGACGGTGATGCTATCGACTAGCACCTCGGGCTCAGTCGTTTACTCCAATGGCGCGGGCGTGAAGGTGACGTCGACCCCGCCTATGGTCATCGTCACCTGACCCTCGATCACCATCACCTGCGCCGAGACCCGTCGATCGACAGTCTGGGCCAGTTGCTGCACCGCCGCATGCGGTATCTGCACTACCGACAGGTTCGACAGCCCCGCCACTTTGGGGCCGGCGGTGCGCCACCAGGTCGCCACGCCGGCGGCGAACGGGAAGAGCAGCACCTGTTCGGCCTGGCTGGCCGCCTTGCCCAATGCGCGTTCATCGGGCTGGCCGACGTTGATCCATTCCAGGATCCGGCCGGTGTAGTCGGCTAGCCGCAAGTCCGGTACACCAGGAGTGGACAGGCCTGGCCCGAACGCCAACTCGCCGTCGACATCGCTGAGTCGGTGTGCACGAAGCCCAAAAGCCAACAACCGCACCACCATCCGTTCATCGGTCTCGCTGGGATGGCGGGCCACGGTCAGCGCGTGATCGGCGTAGTAGCCGTGATCGACATCGGAGATGCCAAGTTCGACTTTGAAAACTGTTGCAGAAAGGGCCACGTCATAGTGTCCACCCAAGTGGTGCGCCCCGAGCAGGCGGGCCGCATTCAGTGGTCGGGCCGACGAGCCAGACGCCAGTTCGAGTCGCCACCAGGCACGCAACCATGCAGCAACAGTGGGGTATGGCGATGGCGGCGGCGCTGATCGCCTGTGAAGATTCGGTACTCAGGTTGGTGGATGTGCGCGATGGGAGAGAGGCGCGTTCCTCCCGATACGAACGTGTGGACGGCAGGGGGAGCGGCCCTCCTGGACCTACGCGCAACCCACTACCGCAGGGTCGCGTAGATTCTTTGAGAACAATCCGAGCACCTAAACGCAGCATTCAACGAAGGCCATCATGTCCGAGGACCAGAACACAGACGTTCCACCGAATCACCTCTCCATCGATCCGCGTAGCGCCTTCTATAGCGAAGAGGTGCTTCGCCGCGACGTGGGTATTCGCTTTAATGGTGTCGAGAAAACCAATGTTCACGAATACAACGTGGCCGAGGGTTGGGTGCGTGTTGAAGTCCCCACCGCGAAGGATCGCCGCGGAAATCCGATGGTCGTCAAGCTCAGTGGCACGGTTGAACCTTTCTTCCGCTGAGCAAAAATGCAGACGCCCCTGGATTTCTGGCGCGGCTGTCAACCGTTGGGTTCCAGGTCGATGACTATTCCGACACCGGCCCATTACGTTTCTGTGGTGTCGCCTGAGTGGACGGTTCCATATACCGCGACCGTCGCCGACAGCGGCCTGCACTACCAAGCAGTGCACGACGACGTAGACATCCTGAATCACCACCGCATAACTGACATAATGTGTCTTATCGGCGTTAGATATGTGCAGGAGTTCCGAGTGACATTGGTTCAGGCTGCCGCATGGACCTCGGTTGGGCTAATGGCACCCACCCACGAGGCAAGCTGCTGCCCCTAGGGGCAGCTAACGACACCTAGCGCCCGCCGTGAACGGACGTCTCATGACCCGCCAGCGATACGTATCGGGTCCCGTCTAAACCATCGGTGCGTGCGAGAAAGTCTCCACAACAGCATCTTTCGAGTTTTGAGTGTTCCTCCTACCCGCCCAGTCCCATGGCGGCAAAACGTCACTGTGACGGTATGGCACCTCGTCGTTCTTCGACGAGCGGTGTGGCGGAGACGTTTGGCAGAGCCTTGGTGCATCAAGGGAATGCAATGTGGCCCAGCCGGCGCCTCGCCATGTGTAGTCGGCGGCGACCGTCCAGGCTCGGTGAATTGCCATACTCCCCAATGCGACAGATGAATGTGCTCTACGCGCGAACCCGACTGCACAAAAGGCCTAAGTCATGCAGTCGTATTCACGGTCGGGGCCGCACCCACCCCACTGTCCATCGGCGCCCCCCTAGGGATTATTGCGTCACAGTGACGTAATGATTGTGAATGGTGTTGCCCTGCAATACTTCTACCACCATGGGAAAGCTGGTTCTGTTCGCATCGAAGGTTTTGTTCCATAGCCAACGCACAGATTCTGCCCATTTAATACAAAGCCGGTCGGGTTAACGTTCTTTATAGCAGGGCTTTTCGGCGACGATAAGGTTTTGCGATCTATGGCCCCACTCTTCTGCGCTAAAATGCGCGGCGGACTCGGCGGTCATCGAGCCGGACGCGGCACGCGCCCCCGACCCCCACGGCGTGCCGCGTCCTCGGCGCGTCCCTATACTTCAGCGCTCGTATCCGGAGTGGATTGCCAAAGGCATTGCTAGGCAGAGCTTTTAGAGAATTCGGCAGTATTGGTGATGAGGTCGATATCCGGGTGGATCAACCTGAGAGGGGCGGTGCTGCCAGCCGGCGACCACCCCTCCCAGCCACCGTGCGAGCGCCTCTAGTGGAAGAAGGGCCCGTCTGGTCCGGGTCCGTCCGGGCCCGGAACGCCAGGTCCAGGTATGCCCGGGCCCGGGCCTGGAACACCTGGTCCAGGTATGCCGGGTCCCGGAGGCCCTCCGGGACCGGGAAGGCCCGGGACGGGGATGGGCGGAGGCGGCTCCGCCGACGCAACGCTGGCGCCAAAGCCTAGAATCCCCAGCGTCAGGCCACCTGCGACAGCGCCGTAGGTCAGTGCTCTTGCCATCTTCACGTGCTGCTCCTTCTGTTATGGCTACATCTCGGGAGATGTGGCGATATCCAAAGTACGATCCGATATTTTGCGGTAGATATGTCCAGACTGTGTGTTTGCTATGTGTGGGCGCACGGCTGAAGGCCAGCACATAGAACGGGAACCGCTTGTGTAAAAGGCATTTAGGGAAGCAAGACAAGAAGGTGCTGTCACGTATGCCCGGACGCAGTATGTTCGAGTCAACGGATAGCAGTTTGCTCTTTGCCCGTCCACACAGCGCACATAGGCGACTCACAGCTGACGCATAGACTGATCGTTGAGGATCGGTAGGTGGCCATGTCAGATGCAGCGTCGGTGAGCTCCGAGAAAGCACGCTCCTCATTACGTCGGCCTGACGGAAGCCCCGTCAGGGTATTAGTTGTCGACGACGAACGTTCGTTGGCCGAGCTGATTTCGATGGCGCTGCGCTACGAGGGCTGGGAAATTCACGTCGCCGGCGATGGCATGAGTGCCGTCAAACTGGCGCGCCAGGTACATCCCGACATTGTGGTGCTGGATGTGATGTTGCCTGACGTCAGCGGCCTGGAAGTGCTGCGGCAGCTTCGTGACCTTTACCCGGGATTGCCGCTGTTGCTGCTCACGGCGAAGGACTCACTGGAAGATCGGATAGCGGGCCTGACCGCTGGCGGCGACGACTACGTGACTAAGCCGTTCAGCCTGGAGGAAGTGGTGTTGCGCCTACGGGCATTACTGCGTCGGACGGGAATCGCGGGCGACAGCGGCGACGCACGATTGATCGTGGGCGACCTTGTCCTGGACGAGGACAGCCACGAGGTGACCCGCGACGGCGAGCTGATCAATCTGACGGCCACCGAGTTTGAGCTCCTGCGCTTCATGATGCGCAACAACAAACGTGTACTGAGCAAGCATCAGATCCTTGACCGGGTGTGGAGTTATGACTTCGGTGGACGTTCCAATGTGGTCGAGCTCTACATCTCGTACTTGCGGAAGAAGATAGACACAGGGCGCGAGCCCATGATTCATACGTTGCGTGGCGCCGGATATGTTCTCAAACCGGCGCATTAGCAGAGCAATTCGCCGTGCTCTGCCTAGGCCGTGGTCGCTGCGGGCGCGCCTATTGGCGGTCCAGGCCGCGTTGCTGGCTTTTGTCTGCGTGGGTATTGGCGCGGGCACCCTACTTGCGATGAACCGGTTCCTGAACACCCAGTTGGATGAGCAGGTACGGGACGCCGGCAACCGATCGGTTGTCTTGTTCGAACTAGGTCCCCCACCCCCGCTATCCCTTCCCCGACCGCTTGCCAACGGCTGGCGCCCCACCGACGGTCCGGGGCCGGCATTCCTTGACGCGCCGGGCCAGTCCATTGGCATGGTCGGGGCCGTTGCTGTCAATGGACACGTCACGGAAGCGGCTCGCATCACGGCCGACGGCTCACGAGAGCGTCTCTCTCCGCAGGCATGTCGAGAGGTGGAAGGTCTGCTACAGCAGTCCACCAGCACGGTCGATCTGGACCATGCGGGTCTGTACCGTCTGGTCACGATGCCCACCAATGGCGGAGCAGTGATCGTCACTGGGCTCCCCGCAGAAGGCGTCGGCCAGACCTTGTCGTCGGTCTTCGGCATCATCTGTGTGGTGGGTGCAGCTGCACTGATCACGGCGATCGGTGCAGGGATAGTCATAATCCGTCGTCAGCTCGATCCGTTGTCGCAGGTAGCCACAGCCGCACAAGAAGTCGCCGAATTGGAGTTGCACCGGGGCGAAGTCAATCTTCCTACGCCCATCATCGACGTCGCATCGAATCGGACTCACACGGAACTCGGACAACTTGGTGCGGCCTTGAACCGGATGTTAGAGCGTATCGACGACGCCCTGTCCGCTCGGCATGTCAGCGAGACCCGAGTGCGTCAGTTTGTCGCCGATGCCAGTCATGAACTGCGGACGCCGCTCGCTGCCATCAGCGGTTACGCCGAACTCGCGCGACGCAATCACGACGCGTTGCCCACAGATGTGGCACACGCAATGTCTCGGGTGCAGTCCGAAGCCGCCCGTATGACTGAGCTTGTCGAAGATCTGCTGCTGCTAGCACGACTGGACTCTGGGCGACCTCTTGCTCAAGAACCTGTCGATCTGTCCCGGCTTGTGGTCGACGCTGCCAGTGATGCACACATAGCCGCGTCGGAACATCGTTGGTTACTCAACTTGCCGGAAGATCCGGTTATCGTGTGTGGCGATACACCCCGCCTGCACCAGGTGGTCGCGAACCTGTTGTCTAACTGCCGTATCCACACACCGCCCGGCACCACCGTCACAGTGACGCTGAGAAGCGACGGCAACTCCACTTATCTCACAGTGGCAGATGACGGACCAGGCATTCCCGCCGGGCAGCAGAACGAGATTTTCGAACGGTTCGCGCGCGGCGATACGTCGCGGTCGCGCCGTGCGGGCAGCACGGGCTTGGGACTGGCGATCGCCGCGGCGGTGATCAAGGCGCACCACGGGGAGATCCGCGTGAATAGCGTTGCCGGTGAGACGGTTTTCACCATCACATTGCCCACGGCGGGCACACAGCACGGGGCGTTCACGGAGAAGCTGCCGTAATTGAATGGGAATGATTTCGGCCGCGGATAGCTGGGCTCGCCTGCGGCCCTGGACGAATCAGTATGTTCACGGGCTTGAGAACCTTCTCGCGGACAGCAGGTTTCGTGCGTGTCGGAAGCACACGGCTGGCACTTTCACCGAAGTGCTGCTCACTTGCCGTTCACGCGCCTAGAGCTGCCACTGGTGTGTGTATTGAAGTGCATGGGCCACGTCATTGGCTCGCGAGGGACCGCCCAGTTTTGACACGACATACAACGCCATGTCCACGCCCGCGCTTACCCCCGATGAAGTGACGTAGTTGCCGCCATCGACGTATCGACTGTTGCGATCAACGATGATGGTCGAGTCGAGTTGGGTCAACGTATCCAATGCGCTCCAGTGCGTGGTGGCGCGCCGATTCTTGAGGAATCCGGCCTTGGCCAGAAGTAGTGCGCCGGTGCATACGCTCGCGACGAGTTCAACACGCTCGGTGAGTTTCTGAATTTTGGCGATCGACTCGGGTTGGTCGACCAGAGTCCGCCAGCCCTTGCCGCCCGGGACCAGCAGGACATCGATCGGCGGGGCGGCCTCATATGTATGTTGAGCAACAACATCGAGCCCCTGCGCGCATCTGACTTGCCGTGAGGCCAAGGAAATGCTGACTGGTTTGTATTTGTCCTGAGGGAAATCCGCCGCCCACGCACCGAACACCTCCCACGGGCCAGCGAAATCCAGCTCCTCGACACCGTCGAAAAGCAATAGACCGATCGTCTTCGCATCCCCAACGTTCTCGGGAGCCGGGAGTTCACCCCCGGTGATGTTCGTATCGTGTCCGCTGCTGACATATCCGCCTGTGAAACCGGCAGTCGCAGCGACTGCGCTCGCAATCACGGTGGACCCCAACAGCATGCGTCGGGATACCGTCTGACCGCTTTGCTCAGGCTGATCGCCAGTCATTACGCCCGGTGACCTCTCTCGCTATGTGGTTGTCCTGCAACGGAATCATACAATCCGCACCGACCTGCGGAACTTCGGCCATCCATACTGCACACCTTTTTGAAAACCAGCGCATGCGTTTAGTCCCGGCAGAGCTGGGTAAGAACGTTCAGTGCTGCTCGCGCACAGTGAGAGGCCTGCGACGTGAGCCGCGGAACGTCAAGCACACGGAGGAGGTCATATGGTGTCGGTCCGCGCCCGGGCCTTCATCGCGGCGGCCCGGCTGCAGCGCAAGAAGTCGTTCTACGCCACCGCGGCGGGAATGCGTCGCCGCTTGAGTGCGCATCAGAGCGCCGCCCGCTGCGAGCCGCCACGGTCGGTGCGGCGCCATCGCCGAATCACCCGCCATGAGGTTCAGGGGCATTCCTGTTACACCCTGCATCCCGACGGCCGCTGGGACGGTTTGCATGTCTTTCATCTTCACGGTGGCGGTTTCGTCGAGCAGCCAGAGAAGCATCACTGGCGGTTCGCGGACAACCTCGTCGGCGCTCTTGGCTGCCGCTACAGCATGTTCATGTACCCACTTGCTCCCGAACACGATCATCGCGAAATCACCGCCGTGAGCCGCCGTGCCTATCGCGAAATGATGGCCGATACTCCGCAAAGCGGTCGGGTGTTGTTCGGCGACTCTGCCGGTGGCAGCCTCTCACTGGGCATCACGCAGGAACTTCGGGACCGTGGCGAGGCGCAGCCTGCCTGCATAGCGCTGTTCTCGCCCTGGCTGAACATGGCCGTCGACCACGAGCTGTCGCAGGTCATTGAACCTCATGATCCCGAGCTGGGTCTTGCAGGTCTGCAGCAGGCAGGGCGGTGGTACGCGGCGGATCGCCCCCTCGATGACCCCGAGCTGAGCCCGGAACATGCCAATCTTGCCGGTATTGCGGCATTGAGCATTTTCATCGGCACGCGCGACATACTGCTCCCGGACGCACTCCTGCTGCATTTCAACGCCTGCACCGTAGGTACCACTTCCCGGCTCCAGATCTACGACGGCATGTTCCACAACTGGGCAATGAAGCCCATCCCTGAGGCTCACCGAGCCCGTAGACAGCTGATCGAATTCCTTGCCGAGAGCACTCGCGCGGCGGCATTGAGCGAAAAGGAGCAAACTCATCATGATCGTTCGGACAACCGAAGAGATCACCGGAACCGACCGACAGCGCGACACCGAGAACTGGACGTCGAAGCGGATCGTTCTCGCGGATGACGGCGTGGGCTTCTCATTCCATGAGACGACGATTCATCCTGGCACCGAGACGCCGCTGCACTACCCCGACTACATCGAGGCCGTGTGGATCGTCGAGGGTCACGGACAACTGATCGATCGCGATCACGGCGCAACACATCGGCTTGCGCCGGGAACCATGTATCTGCTCGACAAGCATGACCGACACACCATCGTGGCCGACTCGCGTATTCGGGCACTTTGCGTCTTCGTGCCGGCGGTACCACCAGGGAGCCCATGACTCGCTGGTGGGCTCTGACGCCGCCTCGGCGGACACAGACATGCGCAGAAGCCACCCCAGCCACACATTTACGGTGTAAATTAGTAGTTCAATAGGCCGTAAATGGCTGTGTCACTTGATAAATGAGGGGTGCAGTGAGGGGTTCAACAGGGACGCCTGGGCTCGAGGACGACGACAAATCGTGGGAAGTCGCCGCCGTTTTGGGTGGAGGATCGCATCCACATGTGGGCACATTCCAGTACTTCATCGACGGCCAGCGCTGGGTGTGGTCGGACACCATCGCGCGAATCCACGGCTATCAGCCAGGGCAAGTGCAGCCCACTACCGACTTGTTATTGAGCCATAAGCATCCCGACGACCGTGCCAAGGTTGCCGAAATCTTGCACCGCGTACAAGCTGGCGGGCCCTTCAGCAGCCGTCATCGCATCATCGACACTCACGGCGCCACCCACTGGGTTGTCGTGGTGGGCGACCAAATGATGGACGACAGCGGCGAGGTAGTAGGAACCGAGGGCTTTTATATTGACGTCACCGACGGCCTGCAGTCCGACATTACGACGGAAACTTCCAGGATTCTCAAATCCCGTTCCATCATCGATCAAGCCAAGGGGGTATTGATGGTGGCCTACGGGATCGACGATGCGCGGGCCTTCGAGGTTCTGAAGTTGAGCTCTCAGCTGGCTCAAGTCAAATTAGCCACTGTCGCAAGACAATTCCTCGATGCTATTCGGTCTCACGGGTTGCCGCCCGAGACGGTCCGGACCATCGATCGGCTGTTGGTTCAAACCCGTCAAAGCTATCAAAAATAGGCCGCGATGGTGACTAGTGCGCGTGCCCGCACACAGGAGATTGGCAGGTGGGGAAACTAGCCTGATCCCTCAATCCGAGAATTGACGGGAAGCGCACGATGACGTTCAGCTCGCCGACAGAGCCACTTGCCTGGGCGACAGCGTGGCGTGCATGGCATTTCGATATGGCAGCCACGGTATGCGCAGTCCTGCTCGTGGCCGGATACGCCTGGCCGCTGTCCCGTGCCCGCCGACACCGATCCGACACCAGCGCGGGCTGGGTGAGTTGTTTCGTCATCGGTATTGGATGCTGGGTCCTGGCGAGCATGAGCTTTGTCGGTGTCTATGCACACACGCTGTTTTGGATCCGGGCCTTGCAGGTTGTACTGCTGCTACTGGTCGCGCCATTCTTCCTCACACTTGGCCGGCCGATGACGATCACGCGGAATGCACTGCCGCAGTGGGCGCTGGACGGGTTGAGCCGCGCGGTACCGTCAACGCTGGCGAGGACTATGACCCACCCGCTGACAACATCCCTGGCGATGTTGGCCACGCCCTGGTTGCTATATCTGACGCCGTGGTACACAGCGTCACTCACCAATGGTGCGCTTGGCGCCGCGACGCGAATCATGTTGGTGTTGATCGGGTTTTCCTATTTCTATGCGCGGCTACAAGTGGACCCGGTGCCCCGACGGTACCCGCAGCTGATATCGCTGTTGATCAGTGTCGCCGAGACCATCGGTGACGGGGTGCTCGGTTTGGTGCTTTGGCAAGGCCCGCTGGTGGCGTCTACCTACTACCTCGCGCTACACCGCTCCTGGGGACCGGATCTGCGGACCGATCAGACGATCGGCGCCGGCATTCTCTGGATTCTCGGCGACGTCCTTGGGCTGCCGTTCCTGGTGCTGCTCATGCGCGCATTGTCCGCGGACGACAGGGCACACGCTGCACAGATTGATGCCGAACTCGACCGGGTGGGCCAATCCCCGTCCGCAACGGCCACCGCGCCCGCCCAGGATCTGGCCACATCCACGCTATGGTGGGAGAACGACCCGCAGCTGCGTGACCGGTTCGGACGGCACTGAGATTGTTGGGCTTCCTACCCCTTCCACTGGGACGTAACCCGGACTTCTGTACAGTACGTCTATTTTTCGGGCAGTATGTACAGATGGACGTCCCTCAGTGCGCTCTATCGTCACTCACTGAAACCCCGTCGGCATCGTCACAACGTCCGTCACGACCGCCCTCCCCTGCCGTGGATAGATCAACGCCCATCGGACGTGCCGTCGCGGGGTTTTACCTGGCCTTCGAGGCTGTCGACGACTCCGATCGGCTTCGTGAAGCCGCCAATTCGGTGGGCAGCCGACAAGCTCCTGAATCAGACTCTCGTGGCAAGTACCTGGCTCTGGCCAACGCGATCACCAATGTGGAAAAAATTCGGCGTCATGCGGCGCGCACGTTGCGTGATATCGCCGCCAGCGCTTCGAATACGGCCACTCGCCTCACAGATAGCAGGACAGGCCTGCCCTCCGATATCAACGACGCGATCAACGCAGCAGTACGCCACGAGAGCGTCGCGGTCTGCCAGCGTGCCGTGGGCATGATCAACGACCAGACCCGGCTGGTTCTGGACCTCGACGAGGTCACCGCCACCATGTCGGTCGATGAGTGGTTGATGAGCCACCGTCTGGCCGATTGATCGGTATCAGCTGTGGCTAGGCCGCTTCTAAATTCTCGCCCAGCGCCGCCCGCTCGACGCTGAGGAGGCTCTCGGCGCGATGCTCCCGCTCGTACGCCTTGCCACCACCGTTGAGGCCGAACAGCCGCTTGCTCCACAGCAGCCAGACCACCGCCACAATGTTCACCAACAGCGCCAAAACTCGCAGTACGGTTACTTTTTCGATGAGCTCGTAGATTTCCAGCGGTAGAAAAATACTGGTGGCGATGACAGCGAAGTACTCACCCCAACGCTTCATCAACCAGAGTCCGATCGCTTCGATGAACTCGATCGAGGCATAAGCGGCAAGGCCCACCGCTACCCATAACAACGTCGTGGACGACAGCGAAAAGGCCTGGCCGATATGGTGAATTATCTTGGAGTTGTCGGGGTTCCAGCCGATCTGATTGGCCAGCGGACGAATCAACGGAATGTCTTGCTCGAACACCCGCTGAAGATGTTCCCGCGACCCGCGGACCTTCACCACGACAACGGCCAGTAGGACGAACACCAGCCCCCGGACCACGCGCTCGACGGCGAGCACTCGCATCAAGGTCCGGTCGCGCAGCAGCCGCCCGCGCGGGACCTCGGGCGCGGTGTCGGCCGGGCCCCGGTAGCGGGGCGTTCCCACCACAAATGTTTCGCATCGCAAGCACCGCCACGCCTCGCCGACCGGAGTGCTAACCCGCAATCGTTCGCGTAGCGGCTGTTCGTCGGGATCGAATGTCGCGTGCCCGCGCAGGCCGCACGAGCGCAGAGCAAAGTTGATCACGGAAGAAACGGTAGCCCGGCAACGGGAGCGGCGCCGCGCGATATCCAGGTTCCGGGTCTACCCTGTCACCGTGTTCGACCGACGTCGGTTCTTGACGCTGCTGGCAGGCGCCGCCGCGGCGGGGGCTTCGTTCATCGAGTATGTCTCGGCGGCCGCTGATCCCGGTACCGCCGCGGGATCGTCGAACAGCGGTCTGCCACGGGTTCCCCTGCCGGGAGGCGGCACCTTGACCGCGTTGCCATCGCGCACCGACGGTCAGCGTCTCCTTGCCTTGACTCTCGATGACGGCACCGATGCGAACGTCATCGCGGCCTACACACAACTGGCCCGCGATACCGGAATGCGCCTGACCTACTTTGTCAATGGCGTGAACGCGGGATGGACACAGAACGCTCCAATGCTGCGCCCGCTCGTCGACAGTGGGCAGATCCAGCTCGGCAATCACACCTGGTCTCATCCCAATCTGACGACGCTTACCGCTGAGCAGATCGCCGATCAAATGGCCCGAAACACCAAATTCTTGGTCAATACCTACGGGGTCGATCCGGCGCCGTACTTCCGGCCGCCGTACGGAAAGCACAATGCGGCAACGGATTCGGTTACCCGGGGACTGGGCTACGGCCCACCGGTCCTTTGGTATGGATCACTATCGGACTCCGGCGTAGTTACCCCGGAGTACATCGTGGACATGGCCCGCAAGTACTTCAACCCACAGGCAATTGTCATCGGGCACCTCAACCACCCGCCCGTGACGACGGTCTATCGCCAACTGCTCGACGTCATCGGCGAAAGACAATTGCGCACGGTCACGCTCAACGACGTGTATCAGCACTAGATCGGATGTGGTCCCGGCTCCAGCAGTCGCTTGGGGTGCATACCGTCGACCTGCCCGATAAAGGGCGGATGGATGCTGTATCCGAGCATGCGCCGAATATCCTCCGATACCGCGCGGACCGTATCGCGTGTCATCGACAGCGTGAATGCTTCCTGCGGACGAAGCCACGGCTCGCAGTACTGCGCGGTGAGCGCCAAGCGCGCCGAGTCCGACTGGTTCGCGCCGCCGCCATGCCATAGTGTGCCGAGAAAGAACACACAGGATCCCGCGGCCATCACCACAGGTGTTCGATCAGCCTCTTTCGGTGTCTTATCTCCCCAAAGGTGGCTGCCCGCAATGATATCGGTGGCTCCGTTGTCCGCGGTGAAATCGTCAATCGCCCAGATGGTGGCCGCACCGAGGGCGGCACGGGGCCGAGGGATCGGATAGAAGCCGTCGTCGGTGTGCAGCATCTGCGCCTGTTCACCCGGCAGAATGTTGATGACCTGAAGCATGGACAGCAGGTAGTTCGGCAAGAAGAGGCGATCCAACAACGCAAGTACCCGGGGGGTGGTCCGCGATCCGGTCACAAGCGCGCGTCTTGTTCAGCACGCTGTACACCCGTTGCGTGGTATGTCCCTCAAACCGGTTGCGCCCGTGCAGATCCAGCAGCGGTACGACGGCCTCCCGGATCTCAATGAGATCGTCCGCGGTCAGCAGATCAGGCAAGATCACATAGCCGTCGCGCCGCAGCATGGCCAGGTCCGCATCCGCGACGGCCGGATCGACGCTGTCGCCGCTGCTAGGTGTCCATCGATAAGTTCCCGCCAGATCGCCCGCGAGGTTCACCAATGACGAGACTTCAGCGCTCACTACGCCTCCCAAACATAAGATAATTATGTTTTGTAGAATCACATGATGGCACGCTCGCCAATTGGACGTCAACAGCTTCTCGATGCTGCCCGCGAGGAACTTGTGTGCGGCGGTGGCGTGATCGACCTCAGCGGCTTGACCCGCCGTGCAGGCCTGAGCACCGGCGCGCTCTACCACCACTTCGGGTCCAAAGCCGGCTTGCTGGTAGTGATCTACGACGATTTCTACGACGGCTTGGTCCACGCGATCGCCGACACGCATCTGGACCTGGAGACCGAGTGGCGTGTTCACGAATTCGAGCGCACCCGCCGCTTCGTGGACTATCACATGACCGATCCGCTGGCGCCGATCCTGTTGAATCGCTCGGCACTTGACCCACAACTCGCCGAGCTGGAGGCAACGTACCTCCAGCGGATAAGTCACAATGCCGGCAAGAACATCCGCCGCGGACAGAAATTGGGGCAGCTGCCCGTCGATATCGACCCGGATAGCGCCGGCGCCTTCATCATCGGCGGCATTCGCCACGGGATTGCTCAGCAGTTGCGGGTGGGGCCACTCCCCGATCCGGGCATTGTCACCGCACGGCTGTGGCGCCTGATCTCCGCCGCCCTCGGAGTCGCCTGAGAACCCTCGCGCGGGAAATGGCGGTCAGTGGAAGAGCGCATGAGCGATACTCCCTGCATGCGTTCGATAACTGTCGGCCGTGCGGCCATCCTGACCTTCGCGATCACCGGCTCCGGGTTCGCCATCTGTCCCATAGCGGCGGCAGCGCCATCGGGTGAGGTCGCTTTATGCTTCGACGGCGATGTCCGGGTCAGCGCCTGGCAAGCCAGTCAAGCCGACGCGCGTCGCGATCTGATCCCCGGCACACTCAACATGAACGCCACCGATGGCCTCGCCGGCCCCAAGCAGGCATATTTTCACTGGCGCAACCTGACCACCGGCGCCGCCGGTGAGGCACACGGGGATGGCTCCGGCACGGCGGGCGCGTCGACATTCAACGTCGTCACCGGCCCCGGCCAGGTGGAGATCACCACGGAATATGGGGGACGTTCCGGCTTCTTCTGGAACGACGAGAACCTTGCCCAGTGCACCGGCACGGTGACCGTGATCTGACCTCAAAGGTCTTGTGCCCGGCGGAATACCGTCGCGACGCAGGGGGTTGGCCGTAGCATGGCCTCCGATCGGTTTGATCCGCATGCGCTCATCACCGAGAGCCGTCTCGGTATCTTGGCGACAATCAAGTCCAGTGGACTACCACAGCTCTCCCCTGTCACCCCGTACTACGACCGGGACAACGGCATCATCTACGTCTCGATGACCGATGGGCGTGCCAAGACGGCGAACCTACGCCGCGACCCTCGCGCCGCGCTCGAATGCACCAGCTCGGACGGGCGGGCCTGGGCCACCGCCGAAGGACATGTCACGCTCACCGGGCCCGGAGCAGACCCTGATGGTCCGGAGGTGCAGGCGCTTGTCGACTACTACCGCGGCGCAGCGGGAGAACATCCCGACTGGGACGAATATCGCTCGGTGATGGTGTCGGACCGCAGGGTACTCATGGCGCTGCGCGTCGAACGGGTTTACGGCCAGAAACTGGGCTGAAGGTCAGACCTGACCGGTCGCGTCGTAGATCCAGCTCATGTCTGCGCTCATGA
Source organism: Mycobacteroides abscessus ATCC 19977 (assembly GCF_000069185.1). NCBI lineage: Bacteria > Bacillati > Actinomycetota > Actinomycetes > Mycobacteriales > Mycobacteriaceae > Mycobacteroides > Mycobacteroides abscessus. Next base: position 2,637,504 of record NC_010397.1, read on the forward strand.
GGTTCTCCATCCAGGACGGCGGCGCTGAATTGGTGAGCGCGCCCATGTCCCAATAGTCCTTCCAGAGCGTGATCTTGCCGTCGTCCACTCTCAACACGGAGGCGAAATGCAGAAGAGCGGTTTCGCCGGTATCCCAGGTCCACGTCTCGGAATGCTCATACATCACGTCCTGACCATTGGAGATGATCAGACCATCGTGATGCGCGTAGTCCTTTAATGGCTCCAAACCCATTTTCAGACGTTTGACGATATTTTCCGGTCCGCGTGCTGCCGCGGCCGGCCCTACCGGCATATCCAGATAGATGCAGCCGTCGTCGAGAAACGTCTTGACCGCTTCCCAGTTGCGTTGCGCCAGCGCCAACCACAAACCGAGAGCCAACGATGCTTGCGCCGCCATCTACAACTTTCCTTCGCCCGGTGTACACAGATTCTTGAATCTGTGTACACCCCTTGTCTGGCGCCGGCAACTAGGCTCACCAGGTGCTCGTCGCAAAGTCGATTCTTTTGTTCACCGCGGCCGCGGTCCTGGAAATCGGTGGTGCCTGGCTTGTCTGGCAGGGGGTGCGCGAGCACCGCGGCTGGGCATGGATGGGTCTGGGTGCTATCGCCCTGGGTGCCTATGGATTTGTCGCGACCTTGCAACCTGACGCCCATTTCGGCCGGATCCTGGCGGCTTACGGCGGGATATTTGTCGCCGGTTCGCTGCTGTGGGGAATCGCGCTCGACGGATTCCGCCCTGACCGGTGGGACGTCATCGGTGCGCTGGTGTGCCTGGCCGGGGTGGGAGTCATCATGTACATGCCCCGCAGCGCATGAGCAGCCAACAGCCCGGGGCGCTGCGGCGCGAATTGGGCACCTTCGACGCCGTCATGATCGGGTTAGGCTCGATGATCGGTGCCGGGATCTTCGCGGCCCTGGCACCCGCGGCCCGGTCTGCCGGTTCCGCCTTGCTCATCGGTCTGTGTGTCGCCGCAGTCATCGCCTACTGCAATGCCACCTCGTCGGCCCGGCTAGCTGCGGTGTACCCCGCCTCAGGCGGCACATACGTATACGGGCGCGAACGTCTGGGCGACTTCTGGGGATACCTGGCCGGTTGGGGATTCGTGGTGGGCAAAACCGCGTCATGCGCGGCGATGGCGTTGACGATCGGCTTCTACGCATGGCCCGGACATGCGCATGCCGTCGCGGTGGCATCGGTGGTGGCGCTGACGGCGATTAACTATGTGGGAGTGCAGAAATCAGCGTGGCTGACGCGTGTCATCGTGGCGATTGTGTTGTCAGTACTGGCCGCGATTGTGGCTACCGCGGCGGGCTCCGGCAGCGTGGATATCGCGGCCCTCGACCTTACTGGCACGTCGTGGCGTGGAGTCCTGCAAGCTGCGGGCCTGTTGTTCTTCGCCTTCGCTGGGTATGCCCGCATCGCAACGCTGGGCGAAGAGGTCCGCGACCCGGCGCGCACTATCCCTCGTGCCATCCCGATCGCCCTGGGAATCGCACTGGTGGTGTATGTCGTTGTGGCATTGGCGGTCTTGATAACACTGGGGCCTTCGCGGCTGGCGAGCTCAGCGGCTCCCCTGCTCGATGCCGTCACCGCGGCGGGCGCTGGATGGATGGAGCCGGTGGTGCGGATCGGTGCCGTCGTGGCCGCCACCGGCTCGCTACTGGCGCTCATCCTCGGGGTATCACGCACCACCTTTGCGATGGCTCGCGACCGCCACCTGCCGCACACACTTGCCACGGTGCATCCCAAGTACGGTGTGCCATACCGCGCTGAAATCCTTGTCGGCCTTGTTGTTTCGGTACTTGCGGCCACAGCCGACCTGCGGGGCGCGATTGGCTTCTCATCCTTTGCGGTGCTGGTCTACTACGCGGTGGCCAACGCGTCGGCCTGGACGCTGACCCCGTCCCAAGGACGGCCTGCGCGGATCATCCCGGCAGTCGGTCTGGTCGGGTGTGTGATCGTGTCCCTTGCGTTGCCCCTGTCCTCGGTGGCGGCCGGTACGGGGGTGCTGGCCGTTGGCGTCATTGTCTACGCGCTGCGCCGGGTCAGTGGCCCGGGTAGGCGTGAATAAGAGCCGTATCGAGCTTTGGAACTGCGTGGGTCAGTTCATGTTCGGCGACATGGGCAATGCGGTGCGCCTCGCTGAGGCTGACGTCCGGATCGATGTCGAGTTCGGCGTCCGCATGCAACCGGTGCCCAATCCACCGCAACCGCACGCTGCGCACCGTACGCACCCCAGGCTGGGCTGCCAGCGCTGTTTCGGCAGCATCCACTAACGCAGGATCCACCCCGTCCATCAATCTCCGGAACACATCCCGCACCGCGGTACGGAGCACCGCGAGAATCGCGACAGTGATCACCAGCCCAATGATGGGATCGGCCAAGGGATATCCCAGCGCGACGCCTGCCGCCCCGAGCACCACGGCCAGCGATGTGAAACCGTCCGTGCGTGCATGGAGGCCATCGGCAACAAGGGCCGCCGAACCGATCCTGCGGCCCACACGAATGCGGTACAGGGCAACCAGTTCGTTGCCGAGGAAGCCAACCACGCCCGCTGCGGCTACCCAGCCCAATTGGCCGATCTGCATGGGATGGATGAGGCGCATTACCGCCTCGTAACCGGCCACCGCCGCCGACAACGCAATCATCGACACCACGAACAAACCCGCCAGGTCCTCGGCACGACCAAATCCATAGGTGTAACGCCTTGTCGCGGCGCGCGTTCCCAGTGCGAAGGCAATCCAGAGCGGAACGGCGGTGAGCGCGTCGGAGAAGTTGTGGATGGTGTCGGCCGCCAATGCCACCGATCCAGATACGACCACAATGGCCACCTGGAAAGCAGCGGTCATCAGCAACGCCACCAGGCTGATCTTGACCGCCCGGGTACCGGCAGCGCTGGCGCTCAGCGCGTCATCGATGCTGTCGGCGGCGTCGTGGCTGTGTGGGGTGACGATCTCCGCCAGCAGCCCCCTGAGCCCTGCCCCGTGCTGATGGTCGTGGTCGTGGTCGAGGTGATGAGCGGGGGCGGATCGGTTGTGGCTCATCACCGGCCGCCATTCTTCACGGCACGAAGCGCTGCCTCGGTACGGTGATGCGGTGGGATTCCCGGGCCCGCATGCTCGGCGTTGTAGACCGCATCGGTCACCAGCTGTTCGACATGTTCGTTTTCCAGGCTGTAGTAGACCGTCGTGCCGTCGCGGCGGGTCCGCACCAGTCGAGCCATGCGCAACTTTGCCAAGTGCTGGGACACCGACGGCGCCGGCTTGCCCACCGAGTCGGCCAGCTCATTGACCGAGAGTTCACCTGCGGTGAGCGCCCACAAGACACGCACGCGTGTGGCGTCAGCCAGCATCCGAAAGACCTCGACCACCAGCCCGACCTGCTCATCGCCCAGCGGTGGTCTATCCCGCTGTTCCATATCGGACACTCCTCCTGCATACCTGCATTGATACGCAGATAGTAGACCACTAGGGCGCGCGACGCTCGCAGCAGCCGCATTGGCTACCGGTCAACTCCGACGCTCCAGCGGCGAACACTGGCATGCAGCAGGATTCGCCGCGCCAGGCGTTCATGCCTTCACGTACCGCGATCACCGCGATCGCCAGCGCTGCGATCGGGTCAGCCCACGACCATGCGAACAGAGAGTTGACCAACAGCCCGGCGAGCAGAACCGCCGACAGATACGTGCACAACAACGTCTGTTTGGAGTCGGCGACCGCCGAAGCGGACCCCAATTCCCTGCCGGTTCGCCGCTGGGCCCAGGACAGCGCAGGCATGATCACGAGGCTGGCCGCCGCGAGGGCGATCCCCACCGTCGACTGCCTGGCTTGGTCGAGGCCCGCCAACGCTCGTACCGAGTCGACGGCCACGTAGGCGGCCAGCGCGAAGAATGAGAATGCGATCACCCGCAGGGCCACCTTCTCCCGCGTCTCTGGGTCCTTGGCGCTGAACTGCCAGGCCACTGCCGCCGCGGACGACACCTCGATGACCGAATCCAGGCCAAAGCCGATCAGGGCCGTCGACGACACCCGAGAACCCTCGGTGAGGGCCACGATGGCCTCGATCACGTTGTAGGCGATGGTGGCAACGACAAAGAACCGGATCCGGCGGTTGAGCACATCTCGCCGTTGTTGCGCGAGCACCATCAGCATTCCTCGCCCACTGGGCAGTACGACGGATCCACCGTCAGCACCAGGTCCACCAGGTCATCCAGGGCTCGTCCGATTCGTTCGTCCGCCAGCTCATATCGAGTGCGACGGCCCTCGGCGATCCCAACAACCAATCCGCAACCACGCAGGCAGGCAAGGTGATTCGACGTTATCTGCCGCGATACCCCCACCGCCTCGGCGAGTTCGGACGGATATCCGGGCCGTGACCGCAAGCTCAGCAGGATCGCGGCCCGGGTCGGGTCGGAGAGCGCGCATCCGAATCTCGTCAGGGCGTCACGATGAACCAACGTCGCCACGCGCCGATAGTACAGCTTGTCCTGTATTCAGATCTAGATGTACTAATGGGGCGCCGGCGCCGTATCGACGGGAACCGCGCGTGCCTTCGCCCCCGCCGGCAGGAAGCGACCGGTCCGCCGCTTGCCCAAGAGATCGCGGAGTTGTCCGTCAACCACGACCGGCTGTCCACCGATCAACACCGTGCTCACGGTCGCATCGTTGCGATTGACCATCCGGGACAACCCGCCGTAGGCGTCAACCGACTCCTCGGCATACGCGGTCAGTGTTGCGTCGAGCTTCTCCGGGTCGATCACGAAAAGATCAGCGCGGTCCCCGATTCGGAGGTGGCCGGCATCAATCTGATACCAGTCCGCCAGCTCGCCGGTAAGGCGGTGCACTGCCTGTTCGACGGTCATGAACGGTCTCCCGGCCTGTTGCGCCTCACGTACGTGGCGCAGAAGCCGAAGCCCGAAGTTGTAGAAGGCCATGTTCCTCAAGTGGGCTCCGGCATCGGAGAAGCCGATCTGGACACCGGGGTCTTGTGCCAGCTGCTTGAGCACCTCGGGCCTGTGGTTGGAAATGGTGGTGCGCCAGCGCATTGCCGTGCCGTGTTCGAGCACCAAATCGAGGAAGGCGTCCACCGGGTGCAGGCCCCCGCGATCCATGCCGACCTGCCCGAAAGACTTACCGAGAACCGACTTGTCCGGGCAGGAAACGATCTCGGCATCGAAGAAGTCTCTGTGCCAAACGCGTACCCCGAACTTGCTCTCGTACTCCTTGCGAAACCTGCGCCGATACTTCTCGTCGCGCAGTAGCTCATTCCGTTCGACCTCGTCCCGAAGGTGCAACGCGGCCGCCCCGGCACCAAATTCTTCGAAAATGACCAGGTCGATGCCGTCCGCATACACCTCGAACGGCACCGGAAGGTGCTGCCAGCGGAAGTTGCCGCCAAGCTTGTTCACCAGGCTTGCGACCGGCCCCATCGCCCGGATCGCGTACGGGTTGGCCTTGATGTCCGCGGCCGACAGCAGCGACGTGGACAGTGGCCTACGCAGGATGCCGAGGGACTGGACGGCTTGCGACAGCACATTGAGCGGGTTCTGAATGTCTGGGCCGGACTGCAGGACCCGGTTTCGTTGGCGCAATTGCGCTTTCAGCCTACGGAGCTCGCGAGGTTTCGCATAGGTGGAAGGCAAGGTGCGGGACCGGCAGACGTCGCCATCGAGCTTGTCGAACAACAGCTGCTGAGAGGACATGCCGACGAATCCGGCATCCAGGGCCTCGGTCAGCCACCGATCCATTTGCGCCTGTTCGGCGGCCGTCGGGCGCTCATCCTTTCGGGTCGCGCGATCCAACCCCATCGCAGCGGCGCGTATATCCGAATGCCCAAGGAAGGCAGCAACATTCGGCCCCAGAGGCAACGATTCCAACGCTGCGACGTATTGACCGGCATTCGTCCAGGTCTTGTACCGGTCGACGACCTGAATCACGTGGTCACGCGGTATCGCCTCCACCCTGCCGAAGATGTCCCCGGCATCGACGCCGTCGACGTGTACGACCGACAGGGAGCAAGAACCAAGCAAGACCGTGGTCACGCCATGACGCACCGACTCCGACAACGCCGGTGCGGCCAGCACTTCGATGTCGTAGTGAGTGTGGATGTCCACTAGCCCAGGCAGCACCCACTTTCCGCTGGCGTCAATGATGTTCGGACAGTGTGTCTCGTCGAGGTCGTCGGCCGAGACCGCGGCCACATGGCCATCCTTGATACCGATGTTACGTATGGCGGACGGCGCCCCCGTCCCGTCGAACCATCGCCCATTTCGGATGACGGTGTCGAACTGGGCATCACTGCACGGAACCATGCTGATTCTCCTTGTGGTACAGCTATTTCACGGGCGCAATACGAAGCGCCGGTAGGACATAACGCCGGAAGTGGCGGCGAAGCGACGCTGGATCATCGGGATCGATGCGATTTCCCGGAACGCTGCCCAGGCTGATCATCACCCGAGCAATCCATTCGCTGGCCTCCTCGATGTCGGTCAGCGCATGAATCTCGCCGGTGTCACGGGCGGCCTCTAGGTAGGGTCGCCAGAATCCAGCCAGGTCGGGCACCAGACCTTGGACACCCGTACCGGCGCACGCCATGAATTCCTCCGGCTCGCGCAGGCGGATGCGCATCAGCAAGGTGCCGGGATCGTCATAGGCACGCCGGCCGATCTTGACGCCGGCCACCAGCCGGGCCTCAAAACCGTCGATGTCCGCAAGTTCGGCCGCCGACTGGGCCCAGCTCACCTCGATCAGGCGAATGATCGCCGCTCCCACCAGGGTTGGCTTGTCGGGGAAATGGCGATACAGCCAGGAACGGGAAACACCCGCCTCCTCCGCCACATCCGTCATCGTGGTTGCACGAATCCCCTTGTCGGCCAAGAGTTTCTCGGTAGCGTCCAGCAGTCGCGTGGTCACCGAGTCGCCATCGGATTCAGGAGCTGAACCTTCGTCGAACACTGCGGTCATGGCCACAATCTAAACAAAGTGTAGACACATTTCAAGATCTGTGTACACTCCGAATGCACAGATTTTCAAAACTGTTCACAGGCGGCCGCACGGGTGCGGACGTATCGCAAGGAGGGCCATGACCGGACCCAGTACCGCAATCATCGGAGCCGGCATCAGCGGACTCACCTCCGTAAAGATGCTGTCTGATTACGGGATTCCGCATACGTGTTTCGAGACCTCGGATCGGATAGGCGGAAACTGGGCCTTCGGCAATCCGAACGGACACAGCAGTGCCTACCGCTCGCTGCACATCGACACCTCGCGGCATCAACTTTCGTTTCGGGACTTCCCGATGCCAGACAGCTACCCGCACTTTCCACACCACACGCTCATCAAGCAATATCTCGAGGACTACGCCAGAGCCTTTGACCTCAAGCGCAACATCGAATTTCAGAACGGCATCGTCCATGCCGAACATCGGCCGGGTGGCGGATGGGAGCTGCTGACACAGGCGGGCGAACGGCGGCTGTTCGACCTCCTCGTCGTAGCCAACGGGCATCACTGGGACCCCCGATACCCCGACTTCCCGGGGACCTTTACCGGCACCGCGCTGCATTCACACCACTACATCGATCCGCGGACTCCGCTAGACCTCATGGACAAAAGAATCCTGGTTGTTGGACTCGGCAACAGTGCGGCGGACATCGCCGTCGAGCTGTCCTCGCGGGCCACCGGCAATACCGTGACCCTGTCCACCCGATCCGGTGCGTGGATCGTTCCGAAGTACGTAGCCGGCCAACCTGCGGACAAGTACTTTCGCACCAGCCCACACCTCCCGATGTCCTGGCAGCGCAAGCTTTTTCAGATGATGCAACCGCTCATGTCGGGCCGTCCCGACCAGTTGGGACTCCCGATGCCGAACCACAAGTTCGGAGAGGCGCATTTCACCCAGTCCGTCGAGCTCCCCTTGCGCCTGGGATCGGGCGATATCGTTCCCAAGCCCGACATCAGCCGCTTCGACGGCCACACGGTGCACTTCGAGGACGGCACGTCCACGGACGTCGACGTCATCATCTTTGCCACCGGGTACAACATCACGTTCCCGTTCTTCGACCCGGAGTTCCTCAGCGCGCCGGACAATCGCATTGACTTGTACAAGCGGATGTTCAAACCAGGCCTCGACGATCTGATCTTTGTGGGCCTGGCACAGGCGGTCCCATCGCTATTTCCGTTCGTTGAGTGCCAGGCCCGGTTGGTGGGCGCCTACGCTGCGGGCAAGTACCGGCTGCCTCCTGTCGATGAGATGCGTGCGGTCATCGAGGCGGAGCATCGCAAATACACCGGGCATATGTTGGATCGCCCCCGGCATACCCAGCAGTTGGACTACTTCCTCTATGAACACGACATGAGGACCAAAGAGCTGCCCCGGGGTCTCGCGCGGGCAGGGGGTGTGGCATGAACCGGCAGAGTATTCGATTCAATAGCCATGGAATCGACTGTGAAGCATGGCTGTATCGGGCGCAGACCGTCGAGGATACGGCGCCGATAGTGGTCATGGCCCACGGCGTGGGCGGGACCAAGGACTCGGGACTGGAGCCGTTCGCCGTGCGCCTGGCGGAGGCCGGCATGCACGCACTCGCGTTCGACTACCGCGGCTTCGGTGCATCCGACGGCTTTCCCCGGCAGCACGTGTCGTTTACCCACCAAATCGGTGACTACCACGCGGCAGTGAATATGGCCAGACGGCTGCCTGGTGTGGATCCCACGCGGATCGTCCTATGGGGCGTGTCCCTGGCCGGAGGTCACGTCATGGCGGTTGCCGGTGCGCGCAACGACGTGGCCGCGGTCATCGCACTCACACCACTGGTCGACGGCATAGCGGCGGCCCGTTCGGCGATGACTGAACACAGCGCGGGCACCCTGCTGCGTTCTGCGGTGACCGGACTTCGCAGTCGGCTTGGCCGTCAGCAACGCACGATCCCCATCGTCGGACGCGCTGGTGAACTTGCGGCGTTGACCTCCGACGGATATTACGAGGCGCATCTGGCGATAGCCGGCCCCGCATGGCGCAACGAGATCGATGCGACGGTGGGCACGCAGCTCGTCTCGTATCGGCCCACCAGGTGCGCTTCTCGGATCGGCTGTCCCATCCTGGTCCAGATCGCCGACTTCGACCGTGCGGCACCTCCTCATGCGGCAGCCAAGGCCGCTTTCAAGGCGCGCGCCGAGGTGCGCCACTACCCCTGCGATCACTTCGGCGTGTACCACGGCCAGGAGTGTCACGAGCTCGTCATTGGCCACCAAATAAGTTTCCTGTCAAGGCATCTGAGCATCGAAGCAGTATCGCACACCGAAGCACTTCATGGCTGAGACGATCCAGCAACTGGTGCTGGCCCGTGCCACCGACGACAGCATTGGACTCATCTACCGGGGACAAACCTGGACATGGCGCGCTCATCTGGCCGCGGCCGCGCGCCACGCCGCGGCGCTGATCGGGATTGCCGACCCCACAAGGCCATTGCACGTGGGAACCCTCCTTGGGAATACGCCCGCGATGACAACGGCGATGGCGGCAGCGGCGCAGGGCGGATACATCTTGTGCGCCATCAACAACACGCGCCGTGGCGAAGGTCTGCTACGTGACATCCGGAAGTCCGATGTGCAGGTACTGCTGGTGGACGCCGAACATCGACCGCTCCTCGACGCGGTGGACCTGCCAGATGTGACGGTGATCGACGTCGACAGTGCCGAGTGGATCGAACGGATGAAGACGCCCGGCGAACTGCATCCCTACCGGACTGCCGCCCCCCTTGACCCCTTCATGATGATCTTCACGTCAGGAACCAGCGGCGACCCGAAAGCCGTTTTGGTGACACACGCGACGGTGCTCGTTGCCGCCGAATCACTGGTGGAGCGCTTCTCGCTGTCTGCCGCCGACGTCTGTTACGTATCGATGCCGCTGTTCCATTCGAATGCCGTGCTGGCGGGATGGGCCGTCGCCGTCGCCGCAGGAGCCGCATTGGCTCCTGCGAAATTCTCCGCGTCGCGATTTCTGGCCGACATCCGCGAGGTCGGCGCCACGTACATGAACTATGTGGGCAAGCCGCTGGCCTACGTGCTGGCGACCGCAGAACACGCGGACGACGCCGCCAATCCACTGCGGGTGGCATTCGGAAACGAAGCTTCCGAATCTGATATCGCCGAATTCGCAAGGCGATTCGATGTCACGGTGTACGACGGATTCGGTTCGACCGAGAACGCGGTGATCATAACCCGGGAGGAGGGAACGCCGACGGGATCCATCGGCAAGGGTTTCCCCGGCATAGCGGTCTACAACCCGGACACGTTGCGCGAATGCGCGGTGGCGCGCTTCGACGCGCACGGCATACTGGCCAACCCCGCTGATGCGGTCGGCGAGTTGGTGAATACCCAGGGCGCTGGGTTCTTTTCGGGGTACTACAACGACGACGACGCCACCGGCGAACGCATGCGGCACGGCATGTATTGGTCCGGCGACCTTGCCTACCGCGATGCCGATGGCTGGATCTACTTGGCGGGGCGCACGCCGGACTGGATGCGGATCAACGGTGAGAATCTTGCCGCGGCACCGATCGAGCGGGTTCTCCAACGCCACCCCGCGATCAGCCAAGCAGCGGTGTACGCGGTTCGTGATGAACATGGTGGCGACGCCGTGATGGCCGCGTTGGTGTTGCGTGCCCCGCTGACGTACCTGGGCCTGGCCGAGTTTCTTTCCGCCCAGCAAGACCTGCCGCGTATCGGATGGCCACGGTATATCCGGTTGAGTGAAAATCTCCCCACTACCGCGACCAACAAAATACTGAAACGTGTACTGATTTCCGAAGGTCTCGATATTGCGGACGAGACATTGTGGTATCGCGCGGAACGCGGTGCGGAATATATCGATTTCGATCCAGTGGGCCATTCGCCGCATCTCATCGCGCCAAGGCTCCGCAGCATAGGTGCCGCGGCCCCGCCAAGCGAGCCAACAAGGTGATTCTTGACTATTCCTTGAGGTCATTGAACCACGATGATTTCTGGACTGTTTACCCAGTTCAACGCTGTTATTTTCCGCATAAAACGTAAATAAAGCCGAATTTATCGAATGTGCAGATGACAGTGATCGACGTTCCGAATATCTGGGAATTTACTGTGAAGCCACATTAAGCACACGCTGATCAGATTAATTAGAAGTTAAGCATGCGTGATGGCTGCGTGAAAGCGGGTGTCATATCTATTGACGACGGCCCAATTAAATGACACGTTGCTTTTTGTGCCCGCCGTCGCATGACGCCCGGCGGAGCGGCGACAAGTCGCCATCACAGTTGATTAACCTGCCTTCTTTCCGGGAGTGTCATATGTCTATTGCCGAATCCGCCAATGCGTCGGTGCGCACGGGACCGGCGCCGTCCTCGAAAACCCGGGAGTTCGCGCGGGCGATACTCTCCGGTACCGCGGTGCATCCCGAGGAGATCCCTGCTGGTCGCGCATATACGACGCTACGAGACCTGGCCACCCATCCGGGTCTGCGCGATGTGACCGACGTGTTGATCCCGGGAAGCGCGCCCGACACGGTTGATTTCCTTCCGCTGGCGAGGCTGGTCAACGCCGCCGAACTGCCTGCGATACGTGCTGCCATCGACAGCGTGTTGCCATCCGGCAAGTTCACCTCCGGCCCCCATGTCGACGCATTCGAAGACGAAATTGCGACCTACCTGGGCATCGATCACGTAATCGGGGCCTCCAGCGGCACCGATGCGATGACCGCGGTTCTGTTGGCGCTGGGTGCGGGGCCGGGAACCGAAGTCATCTTGCCCGCCAACAGTTTTGCCGCTACCGAGAACGCGGTCTTCCTGACCGGTGCTCGGCCCGTCCTGGTGGATACCCGGGCAGACGACCACCTACTGGACCCCACCGAAGTGGAGGCGGCCATCACGAGTCGCACGGTCGCGGTACTTCCCGTGCACCTCTACGGTGCGTTCGCCGATATCCATGCTCTGACGGAGGTTACTTCGCGTCACGGAATCCCGGTAGTGGAGGACGGATGCCAGGGAATCGGCTTAGATGGGCTGGGCCACCACAGCGACGCGGCGATTCTCAGCTTCAATCCCTATAAGAATCTCGGCGCGGTGGGGAAAGCGGGCGCGGTGGCAACCCGCTTACCCGGCCTTGCACGCCGAGTCACCGAACTGCTCTATCACGGCTTCGCCGCCGGCCAAAAGAATGTCAAGGCAGCCGGATACGGTCTGAATTCACGCTTGGACAATCTGCAGGCAGCGGTTCTGCGCGCCCGACTCGATTGGCTCGGCGAGAACAACCTCGCCCGCAGCATTCTTGCCCGGCGATACGTCGACGGTCTGGCCGACCTGGCGGAGAGCGGGCTTCTTCGCCTGCCCCATTGGGATACCGACCACGTCTGGCATCTGTTCACCGTCGAAGTGACGAAGCATGACCGAGACAAGGTCACCGAGTCGCTGCGAGCCGCAGGCGTCGCAACTGATCTCTACTACCCGGTGCTCACCCACCGGCACCGAGTGCCCTTGGTGGCAGACCTATTCGAGGGAGTGCGGCTACCCCGCACCGAGGCTGCACATGCACGAATGTTCCAGCTCCCGCTCTATCCCACGCTCACGCTTGCCGAACAAGACCGAGTGATTGGTGTCCTACATGACGTCCTTGGTTGATATTCGCACGGCGACAGACTGGCTGGTGCTGTGCGATTTCGATGAGACATTCTTTGCTCATGACCCTGCGGTCCGCTCGCGACGCGACCTCGCTGACTTGGCAGCGCTGGTCAACAGCCTATCCGCCTCCCGGGGGCTCCGATTCGGGTTCATCACCGGGAGCGCCCCGTCGACAGTGATCGCGGTACTCGGCGATCTGGCCACGTCGCTACAGCCGGCGTTCATCGGTGGCAACTTGGGGACGGACCTACTGGTGGCAGATGCCTCCGGCGCACTCGTTCCCGATCTACTCTGGCATGCGAGATTCCCGGCGCCCGAGGAGTTTTCGGCCCGGGTAGACAGTGTACTGACGTCGCTGCCCGAGTTGATCCTCGCGCCGCAATCGACTCATGGGGCGGGCACCTACAAACGCAATTTCTATCTGCGCGCGGTGACGGAAAACCTCGATGACGACAGCCGGGTCTGGTCGTTGCGGCAGGCGACGGCTGCGCACTCCCTCGCGATCAACGTCAACCACTGCAATCCCGCGGCCGGTGACCCCGAGGGATACCTCGATGTCGACTTCCTGCCATTGGGTGCGGGCAAGCACGAAATCGCACGCTTCTTGCAGGAGACCTGGCAAGTACCGGCAAGCCGCACATTGGCTTTCGGTGATAGTGGTAACGATCTCGGCATGCTCGCCTGTGCCGGGCACGCCTGGCTCGTATCCAACGCCACTGCCGAGGCGCGCCAGGCCCATCCACACGTCACCGCCCGGCCGCACGCAGGCGGAATCGTCGACACCATCGCCAATATTCTTACGAAGGAGCAGTAGCCATGTTGAAAGTCGGAATTATCGGGGCCGGCGGTGTCGCCCGTGCCCACGCTCGCGCGCTGAACACCCTCAAATCTGCCGAACTGGTGGGTGTATTGGATATCGATGCCCGGGCCGCCGAGTCCTTCACCGACGCCTACGGCGGTACCCCGGTCACCGATGTCGATGCGCTGCTGGAACTGGCCGATGCCGTCGTAGTCGCCTCTCCCAACTTTACGCACCGCGACCATTCACTATCGGCACTGCGCGCCGGTCGATCGGTGCTGTGCGAGAAGCCACTCGCACTCTCTCGCGTCGAGGCCAAGGAAATGGTGGCGGCCGCCGGTGAGATCGCCTCCCCCGCACTCGTGGGATTCAACTACCGCCATCTGCCCGTGGTCACTGAGCTGCGCCGCCGACTGCAGCACGGCGACTTCGGCACGATCTGCGCCGTGGAACTTGGGTTTCGGAAGGACTCCGCATACCGGCGCAAGAACCACACATGGCGCGATAGCGGACGTTCCAACGGCACCAGCGGCGCGCTGGGTGATCTCGGCGTGCACCTGCTTGACCTGCTGACCTACATCTCCGGCGGCAGAATTCTCGTCGACGAATGCCAAGCCCGGATCACCACTCATGTGACCAACAAGAGCGACGAGGCGGTCGAGGTCGATGACCATGCGGAGATCTACGGACGCCTCAGCACCGGAAGCATTTTCACGCTCGTGGCCTCCAAAGCCGCGCCGGCGGCTGACTGCGGATTCTCCATCCGGATCGTTGGCACCAACGCGGTGTTCCGGTACCACACGGCCGATCCGGGGCGTTATCTAGTTTCCCGCGGTGCCGACACCGAAACCGTTGACTTGGCGCGTACCTTGCTGTCCGATCCGGACAACGAGGTGCACGGCTGGTCGGATTCCTTCCGCTCCGAAATCGATCACTGGAGCCGTCTTGTGGCGGTAGGCGGTGGAGCCAACCGACAGGCCCTCGCGACATTCGATGATGGTTTGGCCGCGCAAGAGGTCTTGGAGTCGCTGCTGCGTGGAAGTAAGCCGCAGCCAGAGCGCCTGCCGGTCGAGCACACGTTACCGACTCCTGCGGAATTGTGACGCGACGTGACCACGTTCACCTCGCATCGTGCGGTGCCTACGCGGGAGTGGGCACCGCACATGTGTTCTGGGGCACGGTTTCCCCCTACGCCCTGCCTGCCGACTCGGCCGGTCATACGCTGGCGGCCCTAGTCGCCGCGCAGTTCACCGGATTCTTGCTCGGTGTGCTCTCGGCGCCCCGACTCAGTGCCCGTATCGGGGTGGGTCGACACATCGCCATCGCGCTGGCACTCTTCGCGGTTGCGTTGTCGGCGCCGCTGTGGGGACTGAGTCCGCCAATTCTTTTGGCTGCCAGCGTCCTCCTCGGCGCAGCGGCCGGATCGCTGGAGACACAGATCGGCGCTCTGGCACTTGAACCTACCCGAGGGCCCAGGGCTCTGACGGTGCTGGAAGCGTGCTTCGGGTTCGCTGCCTTGTTGTTTCCCGTGCTGGTCTTTCTGCTATCACCGGCGATCTCGTGGCGGGCCCCGGTGGCGGCAGCTGCTATCGCCATGGCCCTGCTCAGTGTGACCTGGTCTTACATCCACAAGGTGTCCTTGGTACGCCCGGTTGGCGAGAGGCGGCCCGGCCCGACATCGCGTCGTGTACCAACCGCGGCCGCGTGCCTACTGCTGGCCTTTGCCATGGTGTACGCCGGGTTTGAGACCAACTTCGCGAATTTCCTGCCGCGAATTGTCGGCTCAGACGGTGAGGTCGGCGCCAGCGTCCTTGCGGTGAGCGGTTTTTGGTTCGGCATCACATCTGGCCGTCTCATCACCGTGACGGTGGTGCATGCCGTCGTCGGGCGAAAGGCATTGGCCGGCCTGGCTGTTGGCCTTACTGGTGTGCTGGTTGGCCTCGCCCAGTTTGGCGATGGGCTGCTCGCGGCCTTGCCGTGGGTGGTGGCGGCCGGGGTGTTTGCCTCAGCCATGTTCCCGGTGGCACTGACGCTGGCTACCCGGAACGGCGGCATTCCCATCCCGATCATGACGAGCTATTTTGTGGCCTGCGCAAGCCTTGGCGGCGCAGCGATGGCCGTCCCCGTCGGGTTCACGCTCGACAGGTTCGGATCGCATGGCGTTGTGCTGCTATTCGCAAGTGTTGCTACGCTTCTCGTAGCTCTCATCATCGCACCAACCCGCCTCCCCAAGGGGTGACGCTGTGCCTGCCGCGTGTGACACAAGTTGTTACGAAAGACGATGCACTGCTACGCCCGTACCACTTTATTCGAATATATGTTTGGCATACTGGGGGATGGTGAGCTGATCGATGTGATCGTGTCCTCCCAACGGACCGAGGCCCAGGCCGCACGGCTACCACGACACCCTGGAGGACCCCGAAAGTCCCGAGCCGGCGCAGCTATCCGGATTCGGAGTCACCAACGCCGCTCAGGCCCGTCGGATCGCCGCACAACCCGGCACCAGGATCCGCGCACTCGATGGACCGACGGATACCGAGGGTTACCGCCCGTCCCGTGCCCTGGACCGCTTCGTTCGGTGTCGTGATGAGACGCTTCCCCGGCTGCTCGCAGCCCGCCGAAAGCGCCGACCTCGATCACAGCATCCCGTACGCAATCGGTGGGCATACGAGTGCCGATAATCTGAAAGCGCTGTGCCGTAAGCATCATCTGTTGAAGACCTGCTGTGGATGGCGCGAAGTTCAAGAACCCGACGGCATCATCGTCTGGAAGGCGCCCACGGACACATTTACCGCTCCGGCCTGCGCGCTACTCTTCGCCAACCTCACTCGCTCTCGTACCCGAGCTCAAGATCGCAAACAACGGCGACGAACCGAGCGAAATTGTAACCGGCGCACACGATTACAGTGCGAAGATGCTCGGTTGGCGTACGCGGAAGCCAACCCACCTCCCTTTTAGCCTCCGCGGGAGCGTATCCGGCGTAGCGTCCAGATATGGCGCAAGTGCTACGAACTCAAGTGTGTGTCGCCGGCGGCGGTCCTGCGGGACTGATGCACGCCCTATTGCTGGCCAGGGCCGGGATCAACGTTGTGGTCCTGGAAAAGCACGGTGATTTCTTGCGTGACTTCCGCGGGGACACTGTGCATCCCACCACGATGCGGATCATGGATGACATCGGGCTCATCGATGAATTCCTCACGCTCCCCCATCAGAAAGTCGATCACATCGCGTTCGACGGCGACGGACAGTTGCGCACCTTCGGCGACTTCCGCGCCCTGAAATGGCTGGGCTACAAACAGCCGTATATCGCCTTCATACCGCAATGGGATTTTCTTGACTTCCTCGCCGAAAAAGCTGAGCGGTACCCGGAATTCACCCTGATTCGCAACGCGGAGGTCACCGACCTTGTCCTCGAAGGTCACCAGGTGACCGGCGTACGATCGTCGGCTCGGGAAGTGCGGGCAGACGTGGTGATCGCCGCCGACGGGCGCAACTCGGCAGTGCGTGCCGCCTCCGGTCTGCAGACCGCCAGCGAAAGCTCACCGATGGATGTGCTGTGGTTCCGGTTGAACCGCCGGCCCGGAGACCCGAACGAGAGCTTCGCTGTCCTGCGCCGGGGCATGCTGCTGGCAATGATCCACCGCGGCGACTACTGGCAGGTGGCTCACCTGCTACCCAAGGGCACGGGCGCACAGCGGGGTTCACTGGACGCGTTCAAAAAACGACTGGTGACGGCGCGCCCCCAGCTACGTGAGCACGTCGACGACCTGCATACCTGGGATGACACCAGCCATTTGGATGTCCGGGTCGACAGGCTCAAAACATGGTGGCGGCCCGGCCTGCTGTGTATCGGCGATGCTGCGCACGCCATGTCACCGGCCGGCGGTGTCGGGATCAACCTGGCCGTCGCCGATGCGGTGGCTGCCGCCAATATCCTGGTGGAACCACTGCGCACCGGGAGCCTGAGCGACCATCACCTCGAGGCAGTACAGCGGCGACGCGAACTGCCCACCAAGGTGGTCCAAGCCTTTCAGGTGTTCCTTCAGAACAACGCGATCGAGCCCGTCCTCAGCGGGGACCTGTCCCCTATCAAGCTGCCGTTTTTCGTGGGGCGGTGGCCGCTCAAATTCATACCGCCGATCGCCGTCGGCAGGGGGCTGCGTCCCGAGCGGGTACACACGCCCGACGTGCACTAGCGCGCAATATCAGTGTGCGGCGGCATCCCAGCTGCGGCCGTACCCCACGGAAACCTCGAGCGGCACATCGAGTGGATACGCCGAGCCCATGGTCTTGCGTACCAATGCCTCGAGGCTCTCGCGTTCGCCCTCGGCAACCTCGAAGAGGAGCTCATCGTGCACCTGCAGGAGCATTCGTGACCGTAAGCCCTTGTCCCTCAATGCCTTATCCGTGGTGATCATCGCAACCTTGATGATGTCGGCGGCGCTCCCCTGGATTGGAGCGTTCAGAGCCGCGCGTTCTGCGGCCTCGCGGCGGAGGCGATCGCCACTGTCCAAATCGGGCAGGTATCGACGGCGCCCCAGCACGGTCGAGGTGTATCCATCCTTGCGGGCCTGATCGACAACTGCACGCAGATAGTCGCGCACCCCGCCAAACCGCGAGAAATATTGGTCCATCTGCTCTTTGGCCTCATCATTGGAGATCTTGAGCTGTGTGGCCAGTCCATAGGCCGACAGACCATACGCCAGGCCGTAGGACATTGCCTTGACCCGCCGGCGCAACTCCGCGGTGACCTCGTCGATGGGCACACCGAAGGCACGGGCGGCCACGAACGAGTGTAAATCCTCACCGGTGTTGAACGCCTCGATGAGGCCCTCGTCGGCCGACAGGTGCGCCATGATGCGCATCTCGATCTGGCTGTAGTCGACGGTCATCAGCTCGCGGTAGCCCGCGCCGACCACGAATCCGTCGCGGATCTCCCGCCCGGCCTCGGTACGTACCGGGATGTTCTGCAAGTTCGGTTCGGTCGAGGACAGCCGACCAGTCGCCGCGATGGTCTGGTTGAACGTGGTGTGAATACGCCCGTCGGCCGCAACAGATTTGAGCAAGCCGTCGACAGTCACCTTCAGCCTGGTGACATCACGGTGCGTGAGCAGATGCTCCAGAAACGGATGCCCGGTCTTATCGAACAGCGTCTGTAGGGCGTCCGCGTCGGTGGTGTAACCGGTCTTTGTCTTCTTGGTCTTGGGCATACCCAACTCGTCGAACAGCACCACCTGCAGCTGCTTGGGTGAGCCCAGGTTGATCTGCTTACCGATGACGGCGTACGCGGCATCCGCAGCCTCACGGATGCCGCTGGCGAACTGATTCTGCAGCGAAGACAGATGATCGGTGTCGACCGCGATACCGACGGATTCCAGACCGGCCAGCACCCGCTGAACCGGCAGCTCCATGTCGGTGAGCAGCCCTGCCGATTCGATGCGTTCGAGCTCGACATCGAGCGCGTCGGCCAGATCGATCACCGCACGGGCACGCAACATCTGGGCTTGAGCTGCCTTCGCATCGCCCGCGCCATCCTCGTCCAGTAGTGAGAGCTGTTGTTCTCCATCATCTTCAGCGCGAAGTTCGCGACGCAGATACCGCAACGACAAGTCGTCGAGTGCGAAGCTGCGCTGCCCCGGGCGCACCAGATACGCAGCCAGCGCGGTATCGGAGGTCACTCCGCCGAGCTCCCACCCGCGGCCGGCCAAAGCGTGTATGGCCTGCTTCGCCTCATGCAATGCCTTGGGACGGGCCGCATCGGCCAGCCACTCGGCAAGTGCCGCCTCATCGTCCGGAGTCACCGTCGTGGTGTCTATATAGGCGCCGTCGCCATCGGCGGACGCGATCGCCACCGCGGTAGCGTCGCCGTCATAGGGCGTATAGGTCCCGACCACCGCCAAACCGCTACGGCGGCCATCCCCGGTGTGTTCGGCCAGCCACGCGGCGACCGTGCCGGGTTCCAGCGCCTGGCCGGCCAGCTGGAAGCCCTCGTCCACCTCGGGTTCGACCGCTTCCAGGGTTTCGAACAGCCGGTCACGCAGGACCCGGAACTCGAGGTCGTCGAACAGCCGGTGAATCTGGTCCCGATCCCACGGCGCCAGCGCCAACTGGGCGGGCACATAGGGCAGCGGCACCGTCCGCACCAGATCGGTCAGTTCGCGGTTCAGGATCACCGAGGCGAGGTTGGCGCGCAGCGAATCCCCCACCTTTCCGCGCACGGTATCGGCCTTGTCAACCAGCTCTTGGAGCGATCCGTACTCGAGGATCCACTTGGACGCGGTCTTCTCCCCAACTCCAGGAATTCCCGGCAGGTTGTCGCTCGGGTCACCGCGCAGCGCCGCGAAGTCCGGGTACTGGGAGGGCGTGAGTCCGTACTTCTCGACTACCGCTTCCGGGGTGAATCGGGTGAGATCGCTGACACCCTTGCGCGGGTAGAGCACCGTCACGTCCTCGTTGACGAGCTGCAGCGAGTCGCGATCGCCCGTGACCACGAACACCTTGAAACCCTCGGCCTGCCCCTGGGTGGCCAGGGTGGCGATGATGTCGTCGGCCTCGAACCCCTCCTCTGCCAGCACCGTGATGCCCAGGGCCTGGAGTACTTCCTTGGTGATGTCGATCTGTCCGCGGAACTCGTCGGGGGTGGCCGACCGAGTGGCCTTGTACTCGGGGTACCGGTCGGACCGGAACGTCTTGCGGGAGACATCGAAGGCGGCCGCCACGTGTGTGGGCGCCTCATCGCGCAGCAGATTGATCAACATCGAGGTGAACCCGTATACCGCGTTGGTGGTCAAGCCCGACTGCGTCTTGAAATTCTCGGCCGGAAGCGCGTAGAACGCGCGGAACGCCAGCGAGTTACCGTCGAGCAGCAGGAGGGTCGGCTGTTTGGTTCCGGTCTTCGTCGCAGGCGCAGTCACACTCCTACCCTAGGCAACGGGTGCGACAGGACCTACGACCCCGACGCTTCCCCTGACCCGTAGGGCCGGGTGAGGATCTCCAGGTAGTGGCCCGAGGGATCCCGGAAGTACACACCGCGGCCACCGTCGTTGTGATTGATCTCGCCCGGATGCTGCGCGCGCGGGTCAGCCCAATGGATGATGCCGCGGTCGGTGATCCGGCCGTAAATCGCATCGAAGTCGTCTTCCGATACCAGGAAGGCGTAGTGCTGCGGGGTTAGCTGCCCGTGCTCGATGGTGGCGAAATCGAGATTGCCGCCGTATTCGAGCGCGACATTGAGGAAGGGGCCGGCCTCCACGGCCTCCGGCAAGCCGAAGACCTCCGTGAAGAACCGGGCCGATTCTTCACGGTTCTCGGAATGAACGATTGTGTGATTGAACGCGATACCCATAGATCCTCGCTAACTCGTAGAAGCACATGGTGTCAAGGCTGCGCACGCACCACGTGTGCCTCGGCGCGCATGCGCTCAGACATGTGCGGATAGTGCAGTTCGAAGGCCGGGCGCTCGGACCGGATTTGGGGCAGCTCGGAGAAGTTGTGCCGCGGCGGCGGGCAGCTGGTGGCCCACTCCAGAGAGTTGCCGTAGCCCCACGGATCATCGACCGTGACAACCTCGCCGTAGCGGTAGCTCGTGAACACGTTCCACAGGAACGGCAGCATGGAAGCCCCGAGAATGAAGGCGCCAACCGTGGACACGATGTTCAAATCCGTGAAGCCGTCAGAGGGCAGGTAGTCGGCGTACCGGCGGGGCATGCCCTCGTTACCCAGCCAGTGCTGCACCAGGAACGTCGAGTGGAAGCCGATGAAGGTCAGCCAGAAGTGGAACTTGCCCAGGCGCTCGTCGAGCAGACGGCCCGTCATCTTTGGGAACCAGAAGTACACCCCGGCGAAGGTTGAGAAGACGATGGTGCCGAAGAGCACGTAGTGAAAATGTGCGACCACAAAATACGAGTCGGTCACATGGAAATCCAGGGGCGGTGAGGCGAGCAAGACACCGGTCAACCCTCCGAAGAGGAACGTGACCAAGAACCCGACCGCGAACAGCATGGGGGTCTCGAAGGTCAACTGCCCCTTCCACATGGTGCCGATCCAGTTGAAGAACTTGATGCCCGTCGGCACTGCGATGAGATAGGTCATGAAGGAGAAGAACGGCAGGAGCACCGCGCCGGTGGCGAACATGTGGTGCGCCCACACGGCCACGGATAGAATCCCGATGCCAACGGTCGCGTAAACCAATGTGTGGTAACCGAATATGGGCTTGCGGCTGAACACCGGGAAGATCTCCGACACGATGCCAAAGAACGGCAAGGCGACGATATAGACCTCGGGATGTCCGAAGAACCAGAACAAGTGCTGCCAGAGGATCGGCCCCCCGTTGGCAGGGTCGAAGATATGGGCTCCGAGGTGGCGGTCGGCAGCCAGACCGAACAGCGCGGCGGTCAGCAGCGGGAACGCGATCAGCACGAGCCAGCTGGTCACCAGGATGTTCCAGGTGAAGATCGGCATCCGGAACATCGTCATACCCGGGGCACGCATACACACGACCGTGGTGATCATGTTCACGGCCCCAAGGATGGTGCCGACCCCGCCGACGGCCAGACCCATGATCCACAGGTCTCCGCCCACCCCGGGACTGTGTACGGCATTGGAAAGCGGCGCATAGGCGGTCCAGCCAAAGTCGGCGGCGCCGCCCGGCGCGATGAACCCGGCCAGGGTGATCAATCCGCCGCACAGAAACAGCCAGTAGGACAAGGCATTCAAGCGCGGAAAAGCCACATCTGGCGCGCCGATATGCAGCGGCAGCACCAGATTGGCGAAGCCGAACACGATCGGCGTGGCGTAGAACAGCAGCATGACCGTGCCGTGCATGGTGAACAGTTGGTTGTACTGCTCATTCGAGAGGAATTGAAGCCCGGGATGAACCAGTTCAGCACGCATCAGCAGGGCCATCAACCCGCCCACGAAGAAAAAGCCGAAGCAGGTGACGACGTACATCACGCCGATCAACTTGTGATCGGTGGTGCCGAGCAGCCGGTAGACGAGAGTGCCGCGCAGACCCCGCGCCGGAAAGGGGCGCTGGGCCGGCACCGGCACGAGAAACTGCGTTTGTGCGCTCATCCGAGTTCCCGGCGGGCCGTGGCGGCCTGCCCGTGGACTCGTGACAGATTTCGTGTACTCAACATGGTTACGACCCAACAGATGCGTTGCGTATCTACACCTCTACACCCGACTCTCGATCCTTCAACGGTAGCCCCCTGACGCCGGGCGGTGCCAGGGCGTTTTCACTTTCGGCGCCGCGCGGTACCGACGGCGAGGCCCCTGGAGGACAAATCTCCATATCCGATGTCGACGGGATCCCAATACCCGGTTCCCACCGGGCGGAAACCCTTCTGACATTCGGCGCCAAAACTGACACACGTTTCAATTCGCTCCGCGGCATGGGTAATCTGACCGGGTGCCTACAGACCAAGCGCCCGCCATCGACGGCTGGTTCGACACCGACGAGTCCGGCCGGCCGCATTTGATCGGCGGTAAATGCACGCACTGCGCCACCATCGTCTTTCCGCCGCGTGCCAATAACTGCCCCAACCCCTCCTGCGACAGCGATGTGCTGGATCAGGTGCCGCTGTCCTCACGCGGCACGGTCTGGAGCTACACCGAGAACCAGTACGCACCGCCCCCGCCATATCCCGCCTCCGACCCGTACGAGCCATACGCGATCGCGGCGGTCGAGCTGTCTGCCGAGGGCATCATCGTGCTCGGCAAGGTGGTGACCGGCACCGGTGCCGCCGACCTGAGGGTCGGTCAGGCGATGGAACTCGCGCTGGAACCTCTCTATACCGACGACGAGGGCGTCGAGCGTCTGGTCTACGCATGGAAGAAGGTCTCCGCATGAGCCGTACCCCCGATCCGGTCTACATCCTCGGCGCGGGAATGCATCCGTGGGGTAAGTGGGGGCGCGACTTCACCGAGTACGGTGTCGCCGCGGCCCGCACCGCGCTGCAAGACGCCGAATTGGATTGGCGGCAAATTCAATTCGTCGCCGGCGCGGACACCATCCGCAACGGCTATCCGGGCTTCATCGCGGGGTCGACCTTCGCCCAGAAGCTGGGCTGGAACGGTGTGCCCATCAGTTCCACGTACGCCGCGTGTGCCAGCGGCTCGCAGGCTCTGCAAAGTGCCCGCGCGCAGATTCTCGCCGGATTCTGCGACGTGGCGCTGGTCATCGGTGCCGACACCACCCCGAAAGGCTTCTTCGCCCCCGTCGGCGGCGAGCGCAAGGCTGACCCGGACTGGCAGCGTTTTCACCTCATCGGTGCCACCAACCCCGTGTACTTCGCGCTGCTCGCGCGACGGCGAATGGACCTCTTTGGCGCGACCGTCGAAGACTTCGCCCAGGTCAAGGTGAAGAACTCGCGGCATGGCCTCAACAATCCGAATGCCAGGTTCCGCAAGGAGTCCTCTGTCGCGGACGTGCTGGCGAGCCCGGTCGTATCGGATCCACTGCGGCTGCTGGACATCTGTGCGACCAGCGACGGCGCGGCGGCACTCATCGTGGCCAGCGCCGATTTCGCGAAGAAGCATCTGGGTTCGGTCGACGGCGTCCCCTCCGTGCGCGCCGTTGCGACCATCACCCCCAAGTACCCCCAACATCTTCCGGAATTGCCGGACATCGCAACCGATTCCACCGCGGTGGTGCCGGCCCCGGAACGCGTGTTCAAGGATCAGATCGTCGACGCCGCGTATGCCGAGGCCGGTATCGGGCCCGAGGACATCAGCCTCGCCGAGGTCTACGACCTTTCGACGGCCCTTGAGCTGGACTGGTATGAGCACCTAGGCCTGTGCGCGAAGGGTGAGGGTGAGCAACTGCTGCGCAGCGGTGCCACGACCGTCGGCGGCCGGGTTCCGGTGAACGCCTCCGGTGGCCTCGCGTGTTTCGGTGAGGCCATCCCGGCACAGGCCATCGCACAGGTGTGCGAACTGACCTGGCAGCTGCGTGGACAGGCCGGAGATCGGCAGGTTGAGGGTGCCCGCGTCGGTATCACCGCGAATCAGGGCTTGTTCGGCAATGGTTCATCGGTCATCGTTGCCCGTTAGCCTGACCGGGCGGCAATTCGTTCGGCGATAGCCTCACACGATGGCATCGTCTGCGCTACGGGAGTTTCACCAGTACGGCCCATCTCATATCGCCGCCATGACACTCTTCGCATGTGGCGCGATGGCCCTAGTATGGTTGGGGCGCAAGCAAACTGAGACGCAGGCACGCATCCTCGGCCGGGTCCTCGGGGTAATCACGGCGGCCATCTACGTGGTGGTGCTGGCAGCGGGCCTGAATCCGCCGCGGCTCGAAGTGTCTGTACCGCTACGGCTGACCGATCTCGCCACCGTGGTGGGCGCCTATGCCCTGTGGTCGCAGCGACATTGGGCATATGCGCTGACCTACTACTGGGGCTTGGTGCTCAGCAGCCAAGCGCTCATCTCGCCGGCTCTCGACGGGCCCGACTTCCCCAGCTTCGGCTTTCTCGCCTTCTGGTCGATTCACCTGCTGGTCGTCTGGGCCGCGATCTACCTGACCTGGGGCCGGGGCCTGCGGCCAACGTGGCGCAGCTATCGGATGGTGGCCACCGTCAGCCTGACATGGACGGTTTTCACGATGGGTTTCAACGCCGTCGCCGGCTCCAACTACGGATTTCTCAATCGGAAGCCCTCGACGGCAAGTCTTTTCGACCTAATGGGTCCGTGGCCGTGGTACGTGGTGGTGGCGACCGTGTTGGTGCTGGCGGTGTGGGCACTGATGACCTGGCCGTGGGAACGGCCCTGGGGCAAGACGGTTACCTCTCAGACCACTCCGAGATAAGCCGACCGAATACTGTCGTCTTGCAACAGCTCTCGGCCAGCACCGGATCGAACCACCGATCCGGTCTCCAGGATATAGGCGTGATCCGAACGGCTCAGCGCCTGCTGGGCGTTCTGCTCAACGAGCACCACGGTGGTTCCGGCGGCGTTGATCTCCTCAATAATATTGAAGATCTTGGTGATCAGCAGCGGTGCCAGGCCCATCGACGGCTCGTCCAGGAGCAGGATCTTCGGCCTGGCCATGAGCGCACGGCCGATCGACAGCATCTGCTGCTCACCGCCGGACAGCGTGCCCCCAGGCTGATGTCGGCGTTCAGCAAGCCTGGGGAAGAGCGCGTTAATCCAATCCAGACGCTCCCGACGCTCCGCTCGTGACTTGAATTTGCGGCCGTAGCAACCCATTTCCAAATTCTCCGCGACCGTCATACCTGGGAATATGCCTCGGCCCTCGGGCGCTTGCACGATCCCGGCTCTGACGCGCCTGTGCGCCTTCATCTTCGAGATGTCCTGTCCCTCGAAGAATATGGTGCCGGAGCTGAGCGGGACCAGGCCGGATATGGCCCGCATGGCGGTCGATTTGCCGGCCCCGTTGGAACCCAGCAGCGTGACCAGCTCACCCTCACGCACATCGAACGAGAGCGTGTTCACAGCCTGGATGGGGCCGTAATGCACGCCGACGTTGTTGAGTTTCAGCTGTACGGGAGGCATCTACCTCTCGCTTTCAGAATCGGGTGGGGCCGAATCGAGCCACCCGGGCCCGTGGAAATCCTCATCCGCGACTCCCAGATATGCCTCGATGACGGCCGGGTCGTTCCTGACCTCGGCAGGCAGACCGTCGGCGATCTTCCTACCGAATTCGAGTACCACGATGCGGTCGGTGACACCCATGACCAGCTTCATATCGTGTTCGATGAGCAGCACGGTGTATCCGTAGTCCCGGATGCGCTGGATCAGCTCGATCAGCGAATCCTTCTCACTGGGGGTAAAGCCGGCCGCGGGCTCGTCCAAACACAGCAGCTTGGGCTCGGTGGCCAGCGCCCGTGCGATCTCAAGCCTGCGCTGACTTCCGTACGGCAGGTTTTTGGCCTTGACGTCAGCGTCGTCGGCGATGCCGACGAAGTCGAGCAGACCCATTCCCACGTCGACTGCGTAGTGCTCCTCGCGGCGGTGACGCGGTGTGCGCAGCAGTGCTCCCAACACTGAGGTCTTGTGGCGGGCATCAGTGCCCACGGCGACGTTCTCCAGTGCCGTCATCTCCCCGAACAGCCGAATGTTCTGGAATGTGCGGGCGATGCCACGGCGCGTTATCTGATGACGCCGCAGCCGGCGAAGCGGTTTGCCGTTGAAGACGATACTGCCGGACGTCGGCTTGTATACCCCGGTGATGGCGTTGAAGCAGGTGGTCTTGCCCGCGCCGTTGGGTCCCACGAGACCGAGGATCTCACCGCGCCGGATGTCGAAACTCACCCCGTCGAGCGCCTGCAGACCGCCAAACTTGAGCGTCAGGTCCTTGACCTCGAGCAGGACTTCGGCTTCGCCGGGGTCGACTGGTACCCCGGATTCACCCTCATCCGATCCCTCCTCGATCTCGGCCTGGAGCATCTCGACGGAGTCCTGCTCGTCATCAAGGCTGCTGTCGCGATGTTTGGTCATGCCCCGGCCTCGACTTCGTCGGGTTTCTGGGCACTCAAACGTTCGGATGTCTTGCGCCAGTAGGCCATCAATTTCTGATGCGCGGGGAACAGCCCCTGTGGGCGGAAGAGCATCAGCACCACCAGCGCCAGCCCGAAGAACAGATACTTCAGGTTGCCCAGGTCGATTCCCTGTACCTGCACGCCCAACAGGCGGTTTGGCAGGTAGACGATGATGAACGCACCGACGACGACACCAAGCTTGTTGCCTTGTCCGCCGAGGACCACCGCGCACAGAAACAGCATCGAGTTGATGATGTTGAAGGTCGGCGATGCCACATATTGGACCTGGCCCGCATACAGTGCGCCGGACAACCCGCCGATACTCGCCCCAATCACGAAGGCCCACAGCTTGAAGCGGAAGGTGGGCACGCCCATCATTTCGGCGGCGTCCTCGTCCTCACGAATAGCCACCCACGAACGCCCCACCCGGCTGCGCTCGAGGTTGCCCATCAGCACCAACACCGCGGCAATCAGGCACAGCCCCAGCCAGTACCACCACACGCCGTAGTTCAGATGGCCGCCCGAATTGGCACTGGAGAAAACGCCACCGCCGTGCACGTGCTGCTCCCCCACATGCGGGTACGCGACCTTGTGCAGTCCACGTGGGCCATTGGTGACATCCAGGTTATCTGCGAGCAGCCGGATGATTTCGCCGAAACCGAGCGTGACGATAGCCAGGTAGTCGCCCCGAAGCCGCAGCGTGGGCGTACCGAGGATCAGGCCGAAGCACGCAGTGATGGCCACGGCGATCGGCAGGCAGGACAGCCATGCCCAGTCCGAACTGAAAAACGCCGACGTGCCCATCCGATTCCACGGGCTGTCGGGACTGGTGAGCAAGGCGACTGTGTAGGCACCAATCGCATAGAAACCGACATAGCCTAGGTCGAGCAATCCCGCTTGTCCCACAACGACGTTGAGGCCTATCGCGATGAGCGCGACCATCGCAAACTGGGCCATCACCCCGCCGAAGCTGGTGTTGGGGGTATCTAGATAGGGGATCTTCCAGACCGGCAGCAGCGCAAGCAATGCGAATCCGACTACCCCGTACACCCACTGCACCGGACGGGCCAGCTCGGACCACCACCGTCGGATGGAGTCGCCGGGTGCCAGGGCACGTGCTGCGCTCATGCCTTTGCCCGCCCTAGGCTCTCGCCGAGAATGCCGGTGGGACGGAACATGAGCACCAACACCAGCAGTACGAACGCCACCACATCGCGCCACTGCGTGCCAAATACCGCCTGGCCGTAGTTCTCCATCACGCCCAGGATCAAGCCGCCAAGCAACGCACCGCGAAGATTGCCGATACCACCAAGCACCGCGGCCGAGAACGCCTTGATACCCAACAAGAACCCACCCGAGTAGATGATGCCCTGCGGCACCTTCAACGTGTACAGCAGCGCCGCGGCGCCGGCCAGCAGGCCGCCGATGACGAAGGTCGCCATGATGATGCGTTCGCGGGAGACACCCATCAGCGTCGCCGTCGTGGAATCTTGTGCGACGGCACGAATGCCGCGTCCGAACTTGGTGTGATTGATCGCGATATCCGTCACGAACGCCAGCACCAGCGCCGCCGCGACCACGACGACGGTGACATTGGTGATCGTCGCCTGGAACGGGATGTGGTGGCCGCTCACGTCGAAGGGACCGAACGTCCACACCGGCCTGGGAGTCACCAGCATGAGCGGCTGCTGTGCGTTGCTACCGCCGTACCCCTTGGCGATCTTCGGCAATACCCAGTGCACAAACTCCTGGATCACGAAGGACATACCGATGGCGGTGATGAGAAAGGTCAACGGCCGCGCACCACGGCGCCGCAGCGGCCGGTACGCAACGGCCTCCAGGCCCAGTGCGGTCGTGGCCGACACGGCCATGGCGACGAGCATGGCTACACCCAGGTACAGCACGGTCAGTGACACGCCTTTGTTGTAGGCATTGCCGCCCGGCGAGAATCCGAGCACCACATCGAGTGCGAAATACGCCCCGAACATGCCCAACATGAAAACTTCCGAGTGCGCGAAGTTGATAAGCCGCAGCACCCCGAAGACCAGCGTGTAGCCGACCGCGACCAGCGCATAGATGGCGCCCCATGCCAAACCGTCAATGGTCAGTTGTCCGATGCTGCTCCACAGTCCGTGCAGATCGAATGAAATTGTGCTGGCCTGCACACCCGTCTGTGCCATCCACCCCGAAATCATTTGCGGCTGAGCCTAGTCCCCTCGTATGTGTTACGTGACCTTATACACCCAGATAAGTGTGGAAGTTAGCTCCCCGTTTTCGTTCCACTTGTACTCTCGCGCCACGCCCTGTCCCTGGTAGTTCCGGACCCAATCAAGCAACCCCGCCCGAGTGCTCTTTCCGGCGTCGATTCCCTTGACGAGGATCGTGGCCAGGTCATAACCCTCCGTGCTGTACGTGCCGGGCTCCTGATTGAACTTAGCCGTGTAATCCTTGGCAAAACTGTTGGAAGCAGGCCCACACGGGCAGGACAGCAATGCATCCTTGGCCGAGTCGCCCGCCTGCTTGACGAACTCGACGTCCTTGGTGCCGTCCGAGGACACGAAGGTGGCGGTGACTCCTCCGTTGCGCAGCTGCTGCACCAGGGGCGCCGCTTCGGCGTAGTAACCACCGAAATACACCGCGTCCGGTGCAGCGTTCTTGAGCTGTGCGACCGCCGCGGAGAAGTCCTTGTCGCCCTTTTTCACCGACACATTGCAGTCGTTTCCGAGCGTTCCGCGCACCGCGTTCGCTAGACCGGATCCATAATCGGTGCTGTCGTCGACCACGCAGATCTTCTGGTATCCAAGGGTCTTCTTGAGGTAGTTGGCCACAGCGGGTCCCTGCACCCCGTCGTTGGCCAGACCGCGGAAGAACGTCTTCCAGCCCTGCTGGGTGAGGGTCACGTTGGTGGCGGATCCGGTCGTGGAGACCAGGCCGGCCTCGCTGAAGATCTGCCCGGTTGACTTGGTTTCGCCCGAAAACGCGGGTCCGATGAGCCCGACGATCGTCGGGTCCCCGATGATCTGCGGGGCGATATTGCTCGCGTTCTGCGGCAGCCCCTCGGTATCGAACTCACGGAGTTTGATCTGACATCCGGGATTAGCGGCGTTGTGCTTGTCGATAGCCAGTTGGACACCGTTGCGAATATTGGTACCGAGCGCCGAATCGGGGCCGTTCAGCGCACCCGCGGTGGCCAGAGAAACATTGGCGCACTGAGCTTTTCCGTCACCCGCGGGATCGGCCGCCGACTGCGTGTTGGACGCCGGCACCTCGCTGCCATCCTGGGCGATCTGTACCAGCGGCACGATCTTCAGGTTGCTCTGATGGGAGCTGTCGGTCTGCGCGCCGGCATGACATCCCGCCAACGCCAGGGCTACCGCCCCCAGCATGAACACACTCGCGCGTGCACGCACGGTTACCTCCGAATCGCTGGGGCTGTCTGGTCGAAACGCTGATCAGAAAACATAGCCAACCCGAGGGCGACGCGCAGTGCTTACCCGTGTTTCAGCTCGGCGCGTCGGTGTCGAGCGTTTCCAGCACGACCTCGGCAACTCGTTTCATGGTGGTACGGCGGTCCATGGCGGCACGCTGGATCCACTTGAATGCCTCGGGTTCGGTCAGCCCCTGGGTGGACTGCAGAACGCCCTTGGCGCGCTCGACGAGCTTGCGGGTCTCCAGCCTGTCCGCCAGGGTCTGGACTTCCTTCTCCAGCGCCGTGAGCTCGCCGAAACGACTCACCGCCACCTCGATGGCGGGTACCAGGTCGGTCTTGGAGAACGGTTTGACGAGGTACGCCATCGCCCCCGCATCGCGTGCCTTCTCGACCAAGTCGCGTTGGCTGAATGCGGTGAGGATGACGATGGGGGCAATGCGCTTGGTGGCGATCTCCGATGCGGCGTCGATGCCATCTCGGCGCGGCATCTTCACGTCCATGATCACCAGATCGGGTTTGAGCTCCTCGGCGAGGTCAACGGCCTCTTGGCCGTCCCCTGCCTGTCCCACCACGTCATAGCCCTCCTCATGGAGCATCTCGACCAGGTCGAGGCGGATGAGAGCTTCGTCTTCGGCGACGAGCACGCGGCGTGCGGGAGCCGCCGGTTCGGTGTTCTGCGGGCCGGTCATGGCGACCATTGTGACGCATGTGGTCGTGTGAACGGCGATACCCTGGTGAAAGTGACATTCCCCATCCCTTAAGGTGGGAGATCGCGCCACTGGTTGATGGTCACCAAAATGCCAGTAACGCCAGGCCCTCGTATCCCAACTGGCAGAGGAAACGGATTCAAAACCCGTGCAGTGTGAGTTCGAATCTCACCGAGGGCACCAGCTCAGAGCAGCCAACCGGCACTAACCGACGTCGGTGCAGTTCACTCCGGGGTTGTCGCAGTCGGCGCCGGTCTGATCGGGTGCACTCACCCAGCCGCCGGCATCGTCGGGACCGGGGCCCAGGTTGGAGACGGGCGGGTTGTCATCCGAGCCACAGACCACCCAGGCGTTCTCGCATTGGGCGCCTGCCCCGTTCGGTAGGTAGCCCCAGCCCGTGTCTCCCGAGTCGTTGGGCTGATCGACCAGAGACCCATGAGACGGCGCGTTCGGGGAACCGGGAACCGGAGGCGGTGGGGTCGGCTCGGCCCAGGCGGCGACGGCGCCGAATCCGAGGAACATGGCCGCCGCAGCTCCCGCCGCGGGAGCCAATACCAGACGGGTGAATGCGTTCATGGGCACCCCTTCGCGGATGGTCGATGCATGCAGGTCAAATGTATTCCCAATCCCCGCCCTGTGGACGATCTAGATGTACGCAAGACCGGCCACAGCCGCGACCGCGCGTGCTATGACTGGCTGCATGCCACGCCCGACCGCCGAGACCCTCGTCGACATCCACGAGATCACCGAGCTCAAATACCGCTACGCCCGCACCCTCGACAACAAGCTGTGGGACGAATTCGCCGATACCCTCACCGAGGACGTGCAGGCGACCTATGGCACCGCGGTGCACGGCGCTCCCCTCGAGTTCACCTCGCGCGCAGCGGTTGTCGAGTACATGCGCACCTCACTGACGACCGATATCACCAGCGTGCACACCATGAGCCATCCCGAGATCAATGTCACCGGCGACACGGCGACAGGAAGCTGGGCCATGAGCGATGTGGTCATCGTGCCCGGCCACAACGTCCTGATCACCGGCACCTCGTACTACACGGATCGTTATCGTCGCGACTCAGACGGCAGCTGGCGGATCAGTCACATCTCGTACTACCGCCTCTACGAGGCGATGCAGAACACCAAGGACATCGGTTTCCATTTGATCGCAAACCGCTGGTCGCAGTAGCGCCACGAATCAATCGGTGCGTGAGGCGTGTGCGAAACGCCCTCCCGATGAGGACATTTCAGTCGCACCGAGTTGCGGGATAACCACGGCTGGGCTCGCCGCCCCGGCGGCATTGCGGCGCGCTGGCTGGGGCTCACCACATGGGTTCACGCGTTTACCGTCCCGTGTTCGACTCCTTGGCGTATTAGTAAATGTGGCCCGTATCGCGTTGATCTTGTACTGCAACTACTACTACGCTGCGTCGTAGGAGGTGGCGATGAACGCCCTGGACGTATCCCGATGGCAGTTCGGTATCACCACCGTGTACCACTTCATCTTGGTGCCGTTGACCATTGGGCTCGCACCCCTGATCGCCATCATGCAGACGGCCTGGGTGGTGACCGGGAACAACTCGTGGTATCGACTGACCAAGTTCTTCGGCAAGCTATTTCTCATCAACTTCGCGTTGGGCGTAGCCACCGGAATCGTCCAGGAATTCCAATTCGGCATGAACTGGAGCGAGTACTCACGATTTGTCGGTGATGTCTTCGGCGCTCCCCTGGCGCTGGAAGGCCTGGTGGCGTTCTTCCTCGAGTCGACCTTTCTGGGCTTGTGGATATTTGGATGGACTCGCCTGCCCAAACTGGTTCATCTGGCCTGTATCTGGATGGTGGCCATCGGGGTCAACGCGTCGGCCTTCTTCATCATCGCCGCCAACTCCTTCATGCAGCACCCCGTTGGTGCCGTCTACAACCCCGAGACCGGCCGTGCGGAGCTGACAAGCATCACCGAGCTGCTCACCAATAACACGGCATTGGCCGCGTTCCCGCACACCGTTGCCGGGTCGCTCCTGACGGCAGGCACCTTCATCGCCGGCATCTGCGGCTGGTGGATGGTGCGCTCACACAAAGTGGGCACGCTGGACGATGCCCGCACGATGTACCGGCCGGCCGCCATCGGTGCGTGCGCGGTGATGATCTTGTCCGGGGTCGCGTTGGCGGCCACCGGAGACGTTCAGGGCAAGTTGATGTTCCAGCAGCAGCCCATGAAGATGGCCTCCGCCGAATCTCTCTGTTACACCGAGAAAGACCCTAAGTTTTCAGTGCTGACGGTGGGCACGCACAACAACTGCGCCAGTGTCACGCACGCCATCTCGCTGCCCTATGTCCTGCCGTTCCTCGCCGAAGGCAAGTTCACCGACGTCACCCTCAAGGGCGTAGAGGACCTGCAAAAGGAATACGAGCAGAAGTTCGGTCCGCGTAACTATCGGCCCAATCTGTTTGTGACGTACTGGTCCTTCCGGGCGATGATCGGGCTCGCTGCCGGGTCGGCGCTGTTGGCGCTGGCCGGACTGTGGGTCACGCGCCGCGGGCGGATACCCGGCCAGCGCTGGTTCGCGTGGCTTTCCATCCTGGCCATTCCGACACCATTCCTGGCGAACAGCGCCGGCTGGGTGTTCACCGAGATGGGCCGACAGCCCTGGGTGGTCGCGCCCAATCCGACAGGTGTGGACCAGATCCGGCTCACGGTGGACATGGCTGTCTCGCACCACTCCGCCGCGACGGTCTGGCTGTCATTGATCACCTTCACGCTGCTGTATGGGGCACTCGGTGTGGTGTGGTTCTGGCTCATCCGCCGCTACACCATCGAAGGCCCGCTCGAGCACGACGCTGAACCGAGCCCGCCCGCTTCCGACGACGACAGCGTCAAACCGCTGTCCTTCGCCTACTGACCCGACCAGCTACGTAAGGAGGTTCTTCGGCATGAATCCGACTGCATTGCAACAGTTCTGGTTCGTCGTCGTGGCGGTACTATTCCTCGGCTTCCTGGTACTGGAAGGCTTCGACTTCGGCGTCGGCATGCTCATGCATCCGCTCGGCCGCGGTGACGACCGTCGGCGGCGGGCCGTCCTCAACACGATCGGTCCGGTATGGGACGGCAATGAGGTCTGGCTGATCACCGCCGGGGGCGCCATGTTCGCCGCGTTCCCACATTGGTATGCGACCGTGTTCTCCGGGCTCTACCTCCCACTGCTGTTGATTCTGGTGTCCATGATCGTCCGGATCGTCGCCATCGAATGGCGTGGAAAAATCGACGACCCACGTTGGCGCGCCCGGTGCGATCTCGGGATCGCGATCGGCTCCTGGATACCTGCATTGCTGTGGGGTGTGGCGTTCTCGTCGCTGCTTGCCGGACTCCCGGTGGACGGTGCCAAACAGCTCACGCTGACAGTGGGTGATGTCCTCAGACCGTATGTCCTGCTGGGCGGTGTGGTTTTCGTGGGGCTCTTCGCCCTTCACGGTGCCCTGTTCATTTGCCTGAAAACCTCCGGAGTGGTCCGCGACGACGCGGTCGCATGGGCACGCAAACTCGCGGCGCCGGTGATCGTCGGCGCCGGCGGCTACGGATTGTGGACGCAGCTGGCCTATGGCGCGAGCTGGACATGGATCGCCCTCGGCACCGCCGCGCTGTCCTTGGTGGCGGCGGCGCTGGCTTCACGCATTTCTCGGGATGGCTGGGCCTTCGCCTGTACATGCCTGACCGTTGTCGCGGTGGTGGCGTTGCTCTTCGGCTCGCTGTACCCGAATCTCATTGTGTCCAACCTTGATCCGGCCTACAACTTGACGATCGTCAACGCGTCTTCCAGTCCCTATACGCTCAAGGTGATGAGTTGGGCGGCGGCCATTACCGCGCCGGTCGTACTCGTCTATCAGGGTTGGACGTATTGGGTATTCCGTCAGCGCATCTCGGCCGAGCAGATTCCCGATCCGGTCGGGCTGACCGTGCGATGACGAGGCCGCGCGGCGCTCCGGTCGATCCCCGGCTCTGGCGTCGCAGCGCGCCCGCCCGCCGGTACCTGTTCTTGACGGTGCTGTGCGAGCTGGTGATGACGGGATGCACGCTCGTGATCGCGATAGTGCTGGCGCAAGCCCTCTCCCAGCTGATCACCAACCCCGCCGCACGCGACCTGCCTCACATGTGGCAACCGATAATTCTCCTGTCTGCGCTCTGGGCCCTGCGGGCGCTCGCGCACGGTGTGCAGGTCCGCTTCAGCGAGCGGGGTGCGACGGGGGTCATCGCCGACCTCGACGATCAACTCCTGTCGGCGGTCGCCCAGGTGCAACCGCGCGATCTGGAACAGCATCGAGACTCGGCTACCGAGGTACTGACCCGCGGACTCGACGACCTGCGGCCCTACTTCGCGGGATACCTGCCTGCGCTGCTCAGCGCCGCGATCGTGACGCCGGCAGCGGCGGTGGTCATCGCGCTGTCGGATATCAGGTCGGCGCTGATCGTGGCGATAACCCTGCCGCTGATACCGGTGTTCATGATTCTCATCGGCCTGCTCACGCGCGATCGCGCCGCGACGGCACTGGCCGCCTCGACCGCGGCCACCGGACAGATCGTCGATTTGATCGCGGGTATTCCGACGCTGCGTGCGCTGGGACGCACCGCGACACCGCTGCGCCGCATCGCCGAACTCGGCACCGCTCAGCGGCGTTCGGTGATGGCCACCCTGCGCGTGGCCTTCCTGTCTGCGATGGTCCTGGAAATGATCGCGACACTGAGCGTGGCCCTGATCGCGGTGAGCATCGGCATGCGGTTGGTGTTCGGGCATCTGGACCTCACCACCGCGCTGACCGTCTTGATCCTGGCGCCGGAGGTGTATTGGCCGTTGCGCCGGGTGGGCATTCAATTTCACAGTGCCGCCGACGGAACGGCCGCCGCCGACAGGGCCTTCGAATTGCTCGACACTCTGACACCGTCTATGCCCGGCCCCGTCGCCGCGCCCGTGCAGGCGCCACCGCGCCGGCCGACCATCGGGCTGGAGGCGATCAGCGTGTTGGACAGAGGTGGTTATGCGCCATGGGAGTTGACGGCGACGATCCGACCCGGTGCTGTCACGGTATTGACCGGTCACAACGGCGCGGGAAAGTCGACCGCGCTACACGCGATAACAGGTCTCGCCGTACCAGCGACCGGCCGGGTTCTGCTGGACGGCATGACGCTTGAGCAGATCGAGCGTGACACCTGGTGGTCGATGATCGGATGGCTGCCGCAACGACCGGTGCTGATACCCGGCACCGTCCGGGAGAACCTCGAAATCTTCGGGCAGCTGGAAGATCTGGAGTCCGCGCTCGCTGACAGCCAGTTCGACACGGTCGTTGCGGCGCTACCACACGGGCTTGACACCCGACTCGGCACCGGTGGTGCCGGACTGTCGCTGGGTGAACGCCAGCGATTGTCTCTGGCCCGGGTCCTGGGCACCAACCGGCCGATTCTGCTGCTGGATGAGCCCACCGCCCATCTCGACGCCGATACCGAGGCCGCGGTGCTGGCCGCGCTGGTATCGCGTGCCCGGCAGGGCGCGACGGTGGTCCTGGTGGGCCACCGGGCTCCGGTACTTGCCGCCGCCGATGAAATTTTCACAGTGCAGGCCAGGCATGCCGCGAACCTCTGATCCCTTGCGCCACTGGCTGTTCGCGCTGCATGTGCGGCCCGCACGGCTGGCGATGGCCGTGATGTTCGGTGTCCTGGCGCTGGGAAGCGCTCTCGGGCTAGCCGGTTTATCGGCGTGGCTGATCACCCGCGCCTGGCAGATGCCGCCGGTACTCGATTTGTCGGTCGCCGTGGTGGCGGTACGCGCGTTGGGCATTTCGCGCGGCATCTGGCGGTACTGCGAACGGCTCGCCGGTCACGATATCGCGCTGCGCGGCGCGGCCACCGTCCGTACGCATGTGTATGCGCGGCTGACAGGCGGCCCTGCCGGCAGGCTTCGCAAGGGGGCGGTGCTCGAACGTATCGGTACCGACATCGACGAACTGGCCGAGACCGTGGTCCGCAGCGTCATTCCCGCAGCCGTGGCCGCCGTGCTCGGAATTGCCGCGACGGCAGTAGTCGCATTGATCTCCATACCTGCCGCCGCCGTCATGGCATGTGCCCTGCTCGTCGCCGACGTGCTGGCGCCGGCATTGGCAGCGCGTGCAGCCAGGGCCAGGGAGACGCGCGGAGCGCGGGCACGTGCTCTGCATTCCGAGACGGCGGTCGAGATCCTCGATCACGCACCGGAACTGCGGGTGGGAGGACTGTTACCACATCAGCTCGAGGTGGCGCGCCACCGCCGTGGGGAGTGGGCCGCGGCCCAGGACCGGGCGGCCGCTCCTGCCGCCTGGTCGGCGGCGGCGCCGACGATCGCCGTCGGCATGGCCTCGGTCGGGGCGTTGGCCGCAGCAGTCGAACTCGCGAACCATGTCGCACCCACGACACTGGCTATCCTGGTCTTGCTGCCGCTGGCGGCATTTGAGGCTTCGACCGCGTTGCCCGCCGCGGCCGTTGGCATCGCCCGCTCACGGGCCTCGGCGCGGCATCTGCAGGAGCTGGCACCCGACGGCCGGGGGGCCGAGCCTACCGACGTAATGCCCAGCGCAGCGGCCGGCGCAGCCGTCGAATGTAGCGAACTCCATTGGCATACTGGCAATTCCGTATCAGGGCCGCTGTCTTTCCGGCTACCGGCCGGAGCCAGGATGGCGGTCACCGGTGCCAGTGGCATCGGCAAGACGTCGTTGCTCACGACTCTTGCCGGACTCACCCGGCCGGTCTCGGGCACCATTCGCGTCCGCAACGACGCACTCGCGGACCTCCCCGCCGCCGAACTCCCCGGACTTATCCGGTTTTTCGCCGAGGACGCGCACTTGTTCGCCACCACCGTGCGCGACAATCTCCTCGTCGCGCGTGGTGATGCGCCCGACGGCGACCTGGTGGACGCATTGTCCGTTGTGGGTCTGGGCCCCTGGCTCGAGTCATTGCCGCAAGGACTGGACACGGTGATGACCGCAGGCGCCGGGTCCGTATCGGGCGGGCAGCGCCGACGGATACTGCTCGCGCGCGCACTGCTGTCCCGGGTGCCTGTGTTGCTCTTGGATGAACCGACGGAACATCTCGACGGACGCGACTCTGACAGCATTATGCGGAAGCTGTTGAACGCGAACAGTTCCCTACTGGCGGGGCGGACGGTGGTGGTGGCCACCCATCATCTACCCGACTCAGTGAGCTGCCTTCGCATCCAGCTCGGCGATACAGTGCAGGTATGACGGAAACGCCACCTCCGCCCCCGCCGTATCAGCCAGCCGGCGGCTATCCGCCGCCGTTCCCCTACCCGTACCCATACGGCGCGCCCGGCGTTCCGGTACCTCCGCCGGCCCCGAAAAACGGTCTCGGCCTGAGTGCGCTGGTGATCGGTATAGTTTCCGTGCTGTTGTCCTGCACGGTGTTTGGCGGCTTGTTCGGTGGTCTCGTTGCTGTCGTTCTCGGAATCGCCGGCCTGCTCAGGGTCAAACGCGCAGTCGCCGATAACCGCGGTGTCGCGATCGCAGGCATCGCCCTGGGCAGCCTCGCCGTCCTGCTCTCCGCCACGATTCTCGTTTTCACCCTGGTATTCATGAAGTCGGCCGGTCTCAACGACTTCATTAGCTGCCTGTCCGATGTCAAAGGCGATCAGGCCAAGGCCACCCAGTGCCAGAACGATTTCGAGAAGCGGATGAACGAGAAGGCCGGCACCTCCAAGCCCTGATCGCTACGGTCTGGGCGGATCGGCGGGCAGCACATGCTCACCGATCCGGTCGGTCGCCAGGCTGAGCGATGAGACGTACTGAACCTCGCCATTGGGGCCGGGCTTGGCCGAGGCAAGCATGTCGGGACGCTCGAACTCGATGCCGCTCACCGCGCAGTGAAGCAACTCCCCGGACGGGTTGCCGTACTCGTCATACATGGGCAGATCGATACCGTCATCGCTGCGCCGCAGGTAGTACCTGCCGCGGGTTACCAGTGCCAGGATCGGAGGCAGCACGAAGGCGATGACAACCGCCACGATCGGCGAATAAGGACGGATGGTCGCGCCGAACACCCCGAAGAAGACCAGGATCGATATACCCGCCGAGAGCAGCATCGACACGAAGCCGACCGGGTTCACGTCGTAGAGCATGCCTCGCCGGAACTCCGGTTCCTTGGGTGAGAGTTTGAGCAGGTATTTGTTGATCGCGATATCGGATGCGACGGTCACCACCCAAGCCATACCGCAATTGGCATAGAACCCGAGGATGGTGTTGAGGAAGTCGAACATGTTGGCTTCCATCAGAACCAGCGCGATCAGCAGGTTGAACAGTACAAAGATCAGTCGGCCCGGGTAGTGCTTGGTGATGCGGGTGAAAGAATTGGTCCACGCCAGCGAGCCCGAGTACGCGTTGGTGACATTGATCTTGATTTGGCTGATCACCACGAGGATCACCGCCAGGGTGATCGCAAGCCAGTGCGGCATCATGTTCTGGTAGATCTCCAGGAACTGATGCACCGGCTGGTTGGCGACCGTGGCCCCGCCCGCCACGTTGGCGATGAGGTAGACCGCCAGAAACAGCCCGATCACCTGCTTGATCGCACCAAAAAGTACCCAACCGGGGCCGGCCAACAACATCGCTGTCCACCACCGGCGGCTGTTCTCCGGGGTCTTCGGCGGCATGAACCGCAGATAGTCGATCTGCTCGGCGATCTGGGCGATCAAGGAAAGACAGACGCCCGCCGCGAGCATGATCGAGCCCAGGTTGACCCCCTGCCCATCCTTACCGCCGTATGCGAAGAATGCGCCGATCGAATCCGGATGACGCACAAGAAGGTAGACGAAGGGGATGACCATCATGACAAGCCACAACGGGGTGGTCCACACCTGCAGTACCGAGAGCGCCTTCATCCCGTAGATCACCAGCGGAATAATGATGATGGTGGACATCGCGTATCCGACCGGCAACGGTACGCCCAGCCCGAGTTTGAGCCCCTGGGCCATGATCGATCCCTCGAGGGCGAAGAATATGAAGGTGAATGTCGCATAGATGATGTTGGTGACGATGCTGCCGTAGTAGCCGAATCCGCTTCCCCGCGTGATCAAGTCGAGATCGATGTTGTAGCGGGCGGCGTAATAGGACAACGGGATACCGGTCAGGATGATGATGACCGCGAAAACACCGATTCCCCACAGGGCATTTCCGGTGCCGTAGGAAATTCCGATGTTGGCACCGATCGCGAAATCAGCCAGGTAGGCGATTCCGCCCAGGGCGGTGACTCCGACGACGGCAGGGCTCCAGCGCCGAAAACGCCTGGGCGCGAAACGGAGTGTGTAGTCCTCCAACGTCTCCCGGAGGGCTGCGCTTTCGGCGACGTCGTGGCTGGACGGAGCAGACGAAACGGGTGCGGATGCAGTCGTGTCGAGAGTGTCGGTCACGCGGACAGCCTGTCCACCGCCCAATTCGTGCGCGTTTTCCCGACGTTAATGTCCTGTTACGCGGCAGGCCCCCTAGCCACGTTGACCCGCAACCGGGGCATGAACTCCAGACTCAGCAACGCGAACGCGACCAGCGGCAACGTCGACATCTGTACCAGCACGTATCGCCGCTCACCGAGCGCGTGGAATTTACGCAGATAGCGGTACAAAGACTCCAGTGCGATCAGTGGATCGAGCATGTGAATCGCCGAATAGCAGATCTGCTGCGGGCGGGTGCGGTCCTTCTCGGCGAAGATCTCCGGGAAGGCCGCGAAGGCCAGGGACAAGCGGCGGGCGCCTTCCGACCGTGCGCGGCAAATCATGTCGACCGTCAGTCGCTCATCTATC
This sequence comes from Mycobacteroides abscessus ATCC 19977, assembly GCF_000069185.1. Classification (NCBI taxonomy): domain Bacteria; kingdom Bacillati; phylum Actinomycetota; class Actinomycetes; order Mycobacteriales; family Mycobacteriaceae; genus Mycobacteroides; species Mycobacteroides abscessus. The sequence goes on from NC_010397.1 coordinate 2,678,413, forward strand.
CCGTTGGGAGAGCCGGGCCGCCGCCAGGGGACGTCCAGGGAAACGTCGGTGCCGCCGCCGGAGGTGGCATAGCGATGAAATCCCTGTACCACGCCAAGATTGTCCCGGGCAATGATCAGCCGAATGCCGGGATACCGCCCGAGTAACGCACCGTCGAGGAGCATCGAAAATCCCCGCTCGTACCGGCCTCCATGCGAAAGCTCCATGACCTGCTGAAGTTCGGCGCGTAGCGCACCGTCGAGAGCTCGCTCATCGACAACCTCGGTGGTGATCCCGGCATTGCGGGTGCGCTGAACGCCCTGACGCAGGTTCCGGTACTTGCGACCCACCAAGTCGAATGCCTGCACGTCGACGACGACATCGCGGCCCACGGCCACCGCGCGCAGGTGGTGGCCGACTGTCCGGGAGTCGGTCCACAACGGCAAGGCATGTTCACTGCACCCCAGGACTGCGACGCGCCAGCCGTGCGATCGGCACATTGCGGCGAAGTCGCGGACCAGCGCGGGGAACCGAGACTCGTCGCCGATCGGATCGCCACCGACCACGGCAAACCCGGCGCGGGTCCGATAGGCAATGGCCGCGCTCCGGTCCGCGTTGAAGTAGTACGACTTCAGCGAATGCATGGCGAACACCGCCAACGGATCGTCACTGGTCTTGTCGATCAAGGCGCTGACCTGCGCCAGCGCCTCCGGCTGCGGCCGCGCCGATGTCGGCCACATCAGGATGAGACCTGCCGCCACGACCAATGCCTCGCCTACCCGTTCGAACTGCAGCACATTCGCACCCAACGCGGTCATCACGGCGACCCCCGCCCACGCCGCGTGACCATAGGTCACCGGCCGGCCGAGAAAGATGCCCCGCGCGATGAATCCGACACAGAACAGCACGGTGAGAGGCCACAGGATTTCGTCGAAATCGGGGTGCCTCAGATATCCGGAATGGGCGACCAGAAGCACCAGCCAGCCCGTCACCAACAGCAGCGTGGCGGCACTTACGAAACGCGCGGGCCGCGAATCACTATGGACGGCAATGCGTTCGGCAATGCGCACCGGTGTGGTGGCCGCTGCCGGTTCTAACATTCAGCACCTCCCCTGATGCCCACGTTCACACCCAGGATACGCCTGGAACTACCAGCGGTCGGAGGGATCACTCTTCCCGATGGCAAACCACAATATGGGTCCGAAGACGGGAAATACGAGCACGATGACGGCCCACGGGAGCTTCTCGCCATTGGGCTTCACGGGATCCTTGATGATGGAAATGATGGTGATAACGGTGAGAACCAGCACCAGCAGAGAAAGAATTCGAATCATGACCGCCCCGGAAAGTATTTGACAATGCCTTCCTGGATAGTACTGGCCAGCAACGCTCCGTCGCGATCGAAGTACCGTCCTGCACCCATTCCCCGGCCCGCCGAGGCGACCGGCGACTCGGTGGCATACAGCACCCAGTCATCAAACCGCAGTGGGCGGTGAAACCACACACTGTGGTTGATTGTCGCGGCGAATATCCGGTCGTAGCCCCAGGACAGCCCATGAGTGGTGATGATCGAGTCCAATATCGTCGTGTCCGAGGAGTAGACCAGCGCCGCACTGTGCAGCACCGGGTCATCGGGCAGAGCGGCATGGGTCTTCATCCAAACCCGATTATGTTCCAGCCGTTGCGATTTGGCCTTCAATACCCAAGCGGGGTCGTTGTCGTACCGCCACTCGATCGGTTTGAGCGCAGCCACGAACATCGGCACGGTCTCTTCATAGCCGACCAGATGCTCATCGATGGACGGCAATGTCTCCGGATCTGCCACCACCGGTGGATTCACGGCGTGCTCCAGGCCCGGTGAATCCTTGAGATACGACACCAAGGCCGAGGACAGCAACAGATCACCCTGGACCGCATCAACACGCCGATTGGCGAAATTGCGTTCGTCCCGCAACCGCTGCACCCGGAACTCGATGTCCAGTTCGGGATCGCCGCCGTTGACGAAGTGGGTCGAGATGGCCGCCAGCGAGAGCTTCTCCGACACGGTACGCCCGGAAGCCACGAGCGACTGCGCCATCAACTGCCCGCCAAAGGTGCGCGGCGGATTGACAGTCGGATGCCCACCGACGAACACATCTGTCTCGGGATTCTTCAGTTCCAGCAGCGCGAGAAGCTGTTCGAAGTCCGGTGCGTTGCTGATGCTGAGCTCCTAGTGGTCGTCCTCGCCGATCCGGTGCACGTGGATCAGATTGGTCGAGCCTACTGTCCCGGGTGGGGCGCCCGCGACGATCACCACGAGATCTCCCCGCTGATAGCGCTCCATCTCCAGCAATGCCGTATCCACCTGTTGAATCATGCCGTCGGTGGTCTCCATGACCGGGACGATGAAGGTTTCCGTCCCCCACGTGAGTGCCAGCTGGCTACGCACCTCCGGCAGCGGGGTGAAGGCCAGCACCGGCAGTGGAGTATGCAGCCGGGCCAGCCGGCGGACGGTATCGCCGGACTGCGTGAAGGCGACCAGGGCCTTGGCGTTGAGGCGCTCCCCGATGTCGCGTGCCGCGTACGAGATGACCCCACGTTTGGTGCGCGGAACATGGGTCAGCGGCGGCGCACTCACCGAATGGCTCTCCACCGCGGACACGATGCGGGCCATGGTCCGCACCGCCTCCAGCGGATACTTGCCCACCGAGGTCTCCCCCGACAGCATCACGGCGTCGGCACCATCCAGGACCGCGTTGGCCACATCGGAGGCCTCGGCGCGGGTGGGCCGCGAATTCTCGATCATCGACTCGAGCATCTGGGTGGCCACGATGACCGGGCGCGCGTTTTCCCGAGCGATCTGGATAGCCCGCTTCTGCACAATGGGCACATCTTCCAGCGGCAGCTCCACACCGAGATCCCCGCGGGCGACCATGATCGCGTCGAAGGCCAACACGATCGCCTCGAGGTTGGCGACGGCCTCCGGCTTCTCCAGCTTGGCGATCACCGGCACGCGGCGTCCCACACGGTCCATGACGGCGTGCACCAGCTCCACATCGCTGGGCGAGCGCACGAAGGACAGGGCGATGAGATCGACGCCGAGCCGCAGCGCGAACTCCAAGTCGGCGATGTCCTTCTCGGAAAGGGCCGGCACCGAGACGTTCATGCCCGGCAGCGACAACCCCTTGTTGTTGCTGACCGGTCCCCCCTCGGTCACCCGGCAAACGACGTCATCGCCCTCGATTGCTTCGACCGTCAGGCCGACCTTGCCATCGTCGACCAGGAGCCTGTCGCCGACGGCAGCATCCGCCGCCAACTGCTTGTAGGTGGTGGAAACCCGGTCCGGGGTGCCTACCACGTCCTCAACGGTGATCCGGACCTGTTCGCCGGTGGCCCAGTGGGCGGACCCGGTAGCGAATCTGCCCAGCCTGATCTTGGGGCCCTGAAGATCGGCGAGCACGCCGACCGCCCGCCCGGACTCATCGGATGCCTTGCGCACCCAGCGGTAGTTCTGCTCGTGGTCAGCGTGCTCGCCGTGGCTGAAGTTCAACCGTGCGACATCCATACCGGCCTCGACGAGCGCGCGCACAAGCTCGGCCGAACCGGTCGCAGGACCGAGGGTACAAACGATCTTTCCGCGTCTCGTCACGACTTTTGAGCATAGTCGGGGTGCCACCTACTCACGAGTCAGCGCGGGCACGATTCACTCACCGGTTACCTTCAACGGTTTGCGTTGTCAGGTCGCCAATTTGAGGCCGATGATCCCTGCCACGATCAATCCGAGGCTAAGCAGCCGCCAAACGTTGGCGGAGTCGCCGAACAGCACGATGCCAAGGATCGCGGTCCCGACGGCTCCGACACCGACCCAGATCGCATACGCGGTGCCCACCGGCAGACTCTTCATCGCGATGCCCAGCAGCGCGATGCTGATGATCATCGAGCCGACAGTTCCGACCGTGGGCCACAACCGCGTGAAACCCTCGGTGTATTTGAGGCCGATGGCCCAGCCCACCTCGAGCAGACCCGCGAGAACTAGGACCAACCACACCATGAGAGATACCTCCGTATTCGGTGAGGCCGTCCCCTGGCGAAAGAATGACCGGGCCGTCCCGGTCACCTCAATTCTCGCACACGTCAATCCCGAAGCTGGCGCCCGACCTTATCGGTGACCTTGCCGCCGAAGATCAACACCGCATCCACAATCGCCCAGATGACCGCAACAATCCCGAAGGTCACGAAACCGATCAGGAGCTGCACGACGCCCAGCAGCGTCTGGCCCAGATAGATACGGCCAAAGCCCAGGAACCCCACTAGGCCCAGTAGCTGCAAGAGGCCCGCGACCAGCTTCGACTTATCCGAGTACGGTGCCCCGGTGGCGGGGTCACGCCCGTACGGGGCGGCGGGATCGACATACGGCGGCGGGTACGGGACGCCGGGCGCAGGGGGCACCGGCGGAGGCGTTCCGAATGGAGGCGGAGTGCTCTCGGTCATTTCTCCACAATGCCAGAATTGTCGGCCGACTCGTCCACAGATTTGTCCGTGGCGTCAGCCTCGGGAGCATCGGTGACTCCGTCTTCGGTGTCTTCGGTGTCTTCGGTATCGGCTGTTGCCTCGGTTTCCGCGGTGTCATCGCCCCCATCGGCTGACGAGGGTGTGCCACCCAAGGTCGCTGGATCCTCACGCCCCTTGGGTGCCAGCAAGATATAGGCGACGGCACCGACGAATACCAACGTCGAGGTGAACGAGTTCACCCGGATTCCCCCGAACTGCGTCGCCGGATCCACGCGCATCAACTCGACACAGAAGCGGCCCACACAGTAGGCCGCGACGTACATCGCGAACAGCCGCCCATGTCCGATTTTGAAGCGCCGGTCCACGACGATCAGCAAGACGAAAACGAGGACATTCCACAACAATTCGTAGAGGAAGGTCGGGTGCACGACCTGGGCGACCTCGCCGGTAGACACTCCATTGAGATTGAGGACATCAACCGTACCGTCGGCCGAACGACGATAGAACAGTTCCAGCCCCCACGGCAGCGTGGTGGGTCCGCCGGTGAGTTCCTGATTGAAGTAGTTGCCCAACCTGCCGATGGCCTGGGCCAGCACGATGCCCGGCGCGATCGCATCGGCGAAGGCAGGGAGCGGAATTCCCCGGCGGCGGCAGGCAATCCAGGCGCCAACTCCACCCAGCGCCACGGCGCCCCAGATACCAAGGCCACCCTCCCAGACCGCGATCGCCTTGCCGATGCCCTTGCCGTGCGCGCCGAAATACGTCTGCCAGTCGGTCATCACGTGATAGAGCCGACCGCCGACCAGTCCAAAGGGCACGGCCCACAGCGCGATGTCGTAGATGACGCCGCGTTCACCACCGCGTTGCTCCCACCGACGATCACCGATGATCAACGCGGCAACAATGCCCGCGATGATGCACAGTGCGTAGGCGCGGATCGGGATCGGCCCAAGATGCCAAACCCCTTGGGGTGGACTGGGGATGTATGCCAGATTCACGACAGTCACAGTGCTCTACCTGTTTTCCCTGAACTCATGCCCTTCGGACTCCGGTGGCCAGCTCCTCGGCCAGGCTGCGCACGGCGGCCGGCCCCTGCGGGGCCGCCGCCACCAACGCCGACCCGACGATGACGCCGTCGGCGTAGGCCGCGATCTCGGCCGCCTGCGCGCCCGACCGCACGCCGAGTCCGACCCCCACCGCGATATCGGAGACCTCACGGACCCTGCTCACCAGGGCGGGTGCGGCATTGGATACCGCGTCACGCGCACCCGTGACACCCATGGTCGACGCCGCGTAGACAAATCCCCGGCAGGCGCCGATGGTCCTCTCCAGCCTTTCGGGCGTGGACGACGGGGCGACAAGAAAGATCCGGTCCAGGTCATGAGCGTCCGAGGCGGCGATCCAGTCATCGGCCTCGTCCGGGATCAGATCCGGTGTGATGATTCCGAGGCCACCCGCCGCGGCGAGCTCACGTGCGAACGCGTCAACGCCGTAACGCAGCACCGGGTTCCAGTAGGACATGACGACCGCGTGACCGCCGGCATCGGTGATGGCGCGGACGGTGGTGAAGACGTCGGCCACCCGAACCCCGTTGGCGAGCGCCGTTTCCGCTGCGGCGGCGATCATCGGGCCGTCCATCATCGGATCCGAGTACGCGATCCCCACTTCGATGATGTCGCACCCGCCCCGCACCAGGGTGGTCATCAGTTCGATCGAGGTGTCCAGGTCCGGGTAACCGTTGGGCAGGTACCCGATCAGCGCGGCGCGTTCTTCGGCGCGGCACTTGTCGAAGACCTCGGTCAGACGGCCGGGCTGTGTCATGACTGGCTGCCGTCCTTCTCCAGTAGGTCGAACCACTTGGCGGCGGTCTCGACATCCTTGTCGCCGCGACCCGACAGGCTCACCACGATGACCGCGCCCTCGCTCAACTCGCCGCCGAGTTTGAGTGCGCCGGCCACGGCGTGCGCCGATTCGATGGCGGGGATGATGCCCTCTGCACGCGAAAGCAACAGGAAGGCATCCATGGCCTCGCCGTCGGTGATCGGACGGTAGTCCGCGCGCCCGCTCTCACGCAGCCAGGCGTGCTCCGGTCCGACTCCCGGGTAGTCCAGACCGGCTGAGATCGAATGAGATTCGATGGTCTGACCGTCGTCGTCCTGGAGCAGATAAGAGTAGGAGCCCTGGAAAGCGCCCGGGGTACCACCGGTGAATGTGGCGGCGTGCCTTCCGGTTTCGACACCGTCACCCGCAGCCTCGTAGCCCACCAGGCGCACTGCCGGATCATCGATAAACGCATGGAACAGGCCGATGGCGTTGGAGCCGCCGCCGACGCAGGCCACTGCCGCATCCGGCAATCTGCCCACTTGATCGAGAACTTGCGCCCGCGCCTCCATACCGATGATGCGCTGAAAATCGCGGACCATCACCGGAAAGGGGTGCGGCCCGGCGGCCGTACCGAAGCAGTAATAGGTGTTGTGCGCGTTGGTTACCCAGTCACGCATCGCGTCATTGATCGCGTCCTTGAGGGTTTTCGACCCCGATTCCACCGACACCACGGTCGATCCCAACAGCCGCATCCGCGCGACATTGAGGGCTTGCCGTGCGGTGTCGACCGCGCCCATGTAAATCACGCATTCCAGGCCCAGCAGCGCGCATGCGGTGGCGGTGGCAACACCGTGCTGCCCGGCACCGGTCTCGGCGATCACGCGGGTCTTGCCCATCTTCTTGGCCAGTAGAACTTGACCGAGAACGTTGTTGATCTTGTGAGAACCAGTGTGGTTCAGGTCTTCTCGTTTGAGAAAGATACGTGCGCCGCCGGCGTGAGCACTAAGTCGTTCCGCTTCGTACAGCGGCGATGGGCGTCCCACGTAGTGGGTCTGCAAGCGATCGAGTTCGTCGAGGAATGACCGGTCGGACCTGATCTTTTCGTAGGCGGCCGTTACTTCCTCGATGACGGCCATCAGTGCCTCGGCCACGTAGCGGCCACCGTACGGACCGAAATGGCCCCGGGCGTCAGGATCGTGCGCGGTGGGCTCAGCGATCGCAGTGCTCATCTGCGGCAGGCCGGTGTTCTTCATGACGTCTAGCGAGCCGGTTTGGGGCAGGACGGATGCGTGCCCGCGGTCACCAGATCGGCGACCGCACCTCGGGGGTCTCCGCTGGTCACCAGCCCCTCACCCACCAGTACGGCATCTGCGCCGGCGCCGGCGTAGGCGAGTAGATCGGCGGTCCCGCGGACCCCCGACTCGGCGATGCGGATGACACCGCTGGGCAGTCCCGGGGCGATGCGAGAGAAGCAATCCCGATCGATTTCAAGAGTTTTCAGATCGCGCGCGTTCACGCCGATGACCGAGGCTCCGGCGGACAGAGCCCTATCGGCCTCTTCTTCGGTGTGCACTTCGACCAAGGCGGTCATGCCGAGCGACTCGGTGCGATCAAGCAGCGAGACCAACGCCGTCTGTTCGAGCGCCGCCACGATCAGCAGGATCAGATCGGCGCCATGCGCACGCGCCTCGTGGATCTGATACGGGCTGATCACAAAGTCCTTGCGCAGCACGGGAACCGACACCGCGGCACGCACGGAGTCCAGGTCGTCGAGACTTCCGTTGAACCGCCGCCCCTCGGTGAGCACGCTGATGATGCGGGCTCCCCCGTCTTCATAGGCCTTGGCGAGCTCGGCGGGATCGCTGATCTCCGCCAGCGCGCCGCGCGACGGGCTGGCACGCTTGACCTCGGCGATGACGGCGATACCGGGCTCGCGCAGAGCCGCCATCACATCGAGTGGCTTGGGCGCGGCCTTGGCGGCTGCCTTCACGGTGGCAAGATCGACAACGGCTTCGCGAGCCGCGACATCAGCGCGCACGCCATCGAGGATCGAATCGAGTACGGTTCCCGAACTCATGACCTCGACAATTCCCTTCTTGCGGCGCCCCCGCGCCTGCGCACTCGAACCTCACAGAAGGGTAGCCGCTGCGGGCCCACACAAGGAAACCGGGTCACATCGAACCGGACTCGGACCGGACTACGTCTGGGCCGGACCCACGGTGGGATCGTGTCCGTCGTCGAGGCTATCCCACATCACCCGTTCGCTCTGTCCCTTATCCACCGGACTCACGGCCTCAGAGCGCCTCGCCGCGGGGGTCTGATATTTGGACGCCGAGGCGCCGCGTGCGGCCCGCAGCAGTGTGATGGCAGCCAACACCGATACCACGGCGGCGAGGACAGCAGTGATGGCACCGCCTGAGAGCCGATCGGCGCCGACCAGTGTCGACACGGCGACATTCTTGACCTCCGCCGCACGTGGCCCGACATCGCGCACCGCCCACAGACTGACACCGAGATAGGCAGCGGCTGCGCCGATGATCGCCACCAAGACGGCCAAGACACGCAGAGCCCAGCCTCGGACAGCGAGCGTGGCGATCGCGGCCGCGATCAGCGCGACGGCAAGCGGAACCAACGCGGCAGACCAATCGGCGCCCGACACCAACAGCGTTCTGGGCTCGCCGAGGCCATCGAACGAACGCAATCGGACCCAGCTGAATTTCGAGGCAACCCACAGCGCTCCCGCCGCGATCACGAGGAGCCCGGCGCCCATGAGCAGGCGCCGGCGGCCCGGATTCCGCGGGGCGGGGTCAGACATCCGCGGCGCCCGTGAGCGTTTCCGCCGCGGCGATGGCATTGAGCACGGCGGTGGCCTTGTTGCGGGCCTCGTTGTACTCGTACTCGCCGGTGGAATCGGCGACCACACCCCCGCCGGCCTGCACATAGGCGCGACCATCTTTGAACAGTGCGGTACGGATCGCGATGGCGAAATCGGCATTGCCGGCGAAATCCAGGTATCCCAGGACGCCCCCGTATAGTCCACGGCGGGTCAGCTCGACCTCCTCGATCAATTCCATGGCCCGCACCTTCGGCGCGCCCGACAACGTACCCGCCGGAAAGCATGCCGTGATGGCGTCCAGCGCCGTCTTGCCGTCGGCCAATGATCCGGACACCGTCGATACCAGGTGCATGACGTGGCTGTAGCGCTCGATATGGCTGTAGTCACTGACCTTGACCGAACCCGGCGTGCACACCCGGCCGAGGTCGTTGCGGCCCAGATCGACCAGCATCAGATGTTCGGAGAGTTCTTTCTCGTCGGCCAGCAGATCCTTGGCGAGCAGGACGTCTTCCTCATCGGTCGCCCCGCGCCAGCGAGTCCCCGCGATCGGGTGGGTGGTCGCCACCCCATCCTGCACGGTGACCAGGGCCTCCGGGCTGGATCCGACAATCGAAAACGCCGTTCCGCCTTCGGAGTCCGGCGCGTGAAGCAGGTACATATAGGGACTGGGATTGGTGACGCGCAGGATCCGGTACACCTCGAGTGGGTCGACATCGGTTTCCATTTCGAAGCGCATACTCGGTACCACCTGGAATGCTTCGCCGGCTTCGATGTCGCCCACCAGCTTGTCCACGATGGCGCTGTACTCCTGGACGGTGCGCTGGCTGCGATAGGTAGGTGCCGGGCGGTCGAAATGCGCGACGGTAGACGGCAGCGGCTGCCCGAGGGCGGCCGTCATCACATCCAGCCGCGCCACCGCGCCGTCGTACGCCTCGGCCACGCGTTCGGGGGTGTCATCCCAGTTGACCGCGTTGGCGATCAGGGTGATGGTGCCCTCATGGTGATCGACCGCTGCCATATCGGTGGCAAGCAAGAGCAGCAGATCCGGGAGCCCAAGGTCGTCGGCGGCAAGCTCCGGTAGCTTCTCGAGCCGCCGGACGATGTCGTATGCCAGAAAGCCGACCATGCCACCGGACAGCGGCGGGAGGCCCGCGAGGGACTCGCCTGCCAACAGATCCATCGTGGCGCGCAGCGCGTCCAGCGGGTCACCCCCCACCGGGGCTCCTTCGGGGGTCGCACCCAGCCACGCGGATTGGCCGTCTCGCACCGTCAGCGCCGAGGGCGATCCGGCGCCGATGAACGACCAGCGGGACCACGACCGGCCGTTTTCGGCCGACTCAAGCAAGAAGGTACCCGGACGGTTGGCACCCAGTTTCCTATACGCCGAGAGTGGAGTTTCACTGTCTGCCAGTACTTTTCGGGTCACCGGCACCACGCGATGCACGGCCGCCAGGGCGTTGAACTCTTCCCGGGTGGTGGTGGCGGCCCCGCTGACGGTGCTATGCATGACGCCATTCTCCCAGACCGTCGCCAACCGATTTGGCCATGTCGCCAGTCGCGGTGCTGTTGGCCTAGCCCTCGTACGCCTTCAGCGTCGCCACCAACCGCTCCAGGCCCGCGACAACGGCAGCGCGCTCATCCCCCAGCCCGGCGAGCGCTTCGGCCTCGATGCGCAGCCGCTCGGGAAACAGCTCGTCTACAACCGACCGCCCGCTGTCTGTCATCGTGATGATCGCGGCCCGCCGGTCATTGGCGTTCGCCTCCCTGCGCACGTAACCCCGCTCTTCGAGCTTGCGGAGCATTCTGCTCACCCACGCCTGCGATACACCGAGTTCCTCGGCGACGTGGCGGGCAATCACCGGACCCTTGCGGTGACGGAGCACCACCAGCACGTCGTGCTCCGGCTCGGCGATGGCAGAGGTCGCGTAGAGAGGTTCGAGCAGGCGAGCAAGCATCCCCGTTGCACGCTTGAGCGCCCCGATCACCTCCATCGGTGAGGTGTCGAGCTCTGGCCTGTTCAGCGTCCAGTCACGTGTGGTGATCGAGCTCTCGTGGACGGCCATCGTGCCTCTCGGTCCAGGTATGCCAGGTAAAAGCGGGTCGGGCCCAGGCTATCGAAACCGTGGCATCGCCATCCGGAGCTCGGAAACATCCGCCCGCGGTGTGTCCATTTTATTCCCCGAACGCTCCGATCACGACGTGAGACGAGGATCTCACCGGCGAGGTCCGCACCTGATACATAACTTGTATAGTATCTGTCACGCATGAGCCCCGCTTTCGCTCTCGCAAACCTAAAAGGGCGAAGCGAACACGGCGGCAGGCTCACCCGCCGTCACCAAACCAGTTCCACCCCGCTCGGCAAGCAATGAGGCCAGCCGATGTCTCCCGGATGTTGCGGGCCCACGATTCGCGAACCCCGAAAGGTGCAGCCATGAGCGTTTCCAGAAGCCGTCGTGTGGTCAACAAGATCTGGTTGCCGACATTGGCTTTTGTCGTACTCCTCACCGCCGGGCTCGCCATCAAGTTCGCGCATGGAATCTTCGGCTCGCAAGACCGAACGCACAGTCCCGGGGGAAATTTCGCGGTGGTCCAATTCAATCCCAAAAACATCGTCTACGAGGTGTTCGGTGACTACGGTGGCTGGGCGCGGATCAGCTACTGGGACACCAACAACAGGCCCGTGGATATCCAGCCGACGTCCTTGCCATGGACGCACACGGAAACGACGGTCTTGACCACCGCGACCGGAGATATCACGGCGCAGGTCGCAGGCGGAAATGTCGGCTGCCGGATCACCGTTGACGGCTTGGTCCGCTCGGAGCACACCGCCACCGGTGAGCACGCGGGCGTCTGGTGCCAGGTGCTGTCGGCATGAGCGCACACTCCGCACAGAAATCATTGTTCGCCAGAATGATTCGGAAGTATTCGATACTTGTGGTGCTGGCGTGGGTCGCGTTCACCGTCGTGATCAATGTGGTGGTGCCGCAGCTCGAACCGGTGACCGACGCCAATCAGGGGCCGCTGGTACCGCTCGACGCGCCGTCCTCCAAGGCGCTCATTCACATTGGTGAATCGTTCCAGGAGTCCGACAGCAACAGCCTGGCCATGGTCATCCTGGAGGGTGATCACAAGCTGAACGACGCCGACCACAAGTTCTACGACGTGCTGGCAAGCAAGCTGGAAAACGATAAGAAGCACGTTCAATACGTGATGAATCTGTGGGGCCAGGGAACCACCGCGGCAGGCGTGCAGAGCTCCGACGGCCAGGCGGCCTACACGCTCGTGCGCGTCGCCGGCGATCAAGGGTCTACGGTCTCAGACGAGTCCATTCGCGCTGTGCGCGAGCTGGTCGCCGAGGTCCAGCCCCCTAACGGGGTCAAGGTTTATGTCTCCGGGTCGGCCCCGTTGTCCACGGACATGCTGCAGGTGGGTAACCAGAGCATGATCCGCCTGATGTACGTGACCATCGTGATCATCACGGTGATGCTGCTCATCGTCTACCGGTCATTCACGACGGCATTCCTGACGCTGCTGATCGTGATGGTAGAATTGTCTTGTGGTCGAGGAGTTGTCGCATTCCTGGCCTATCACAAGCTCATTGGCATCTCGGTGTTCGCGTCGAACATCCTGGTGTCGCTGATCCTGGGGGCCGGCACCGATTACGCGATCTTCCTGATCGGAAGGTATCAAGAGGCGCGTCATGCCGGCGAAGACCGCGAGACTGCGTACTACTCCGCGGTCAAGGGCGTCTCCCACGTCATCCTCGGTTCCGGGCTGGCTATCGCGGGTGCAACCTTCTGCCTGCAGTTCACGCGCCTGAACTACTTCAACACCATGGGCCTGCCCTGTGCGGCGGCAACACTCGTCGCTGTCGCCGCCTCCCTCACCTTTGGGCCCGCAGTGTTGGCCCTGGGTAGCCGCTTTGGGATCTTTGACCCGAAAAGGAAAGCGGACTCGGGTATTTGGCGCAAGGTGGGTACCGTCACCGTGCGGTGGCCCGGACGCATTCTCGTGGTGAGCAGCGTGGTGGTGATGATCGGTTCGATCACCCTTCCGACATACAAGCCCAACTACAACGACAGGATCTACATCGCCGGCGATGTACCGGCGAATCAGGGCTACGCGGCGGCGGACCGGCATTTTCCGGTGAGCAAGCTCAACAGCGACATGCTGATGGTCGAATCCGACCACGATATGCGTAATTCCACGGACATGATCGCCCTGGACAAGGTGGCGCGTGAGGTCTTCCACACGCCCGGCGTTGCGATGATCCAAAGTGTCACCCGCCCGTTAGGCACACCGCTGGAGCATTCATCGTTCACGTACACGATGGGCACGATGGGCACCAAAATCAACGAAATACTGCCCTTCCTTACCGATCTCACCGATCGGTTCACCCAAATGGCCGATATCACCGACCGGATGGCCGCGCTGATGCGCCAACAGCAAGGGCTCACCGGGCAGCAGGCAGGGGCATCGCATATCTCACTCAAGGGTGCCCAAGAGCTGAAGGATGTCACGGTCACCATGCGCGACACCCTGGCCAACTTCGATGACCAATTCCGGCCGCTGCGCAACTATTTCTACTGGGAGCCCCATTGCGCGGACATCCCGATGTGCTGGGCCATGCGATCGCTGTTCGACATGACCGACCAGGTCGATTCGATGACCGACGCGGTGGACGACAGCCTCAAGGCCGCGGTGATCCAGGACGCGGTCACTCCCCAACTGGTGGAGGTGATCGGCAAGAGTGCTGCCGAACTGGACAACATGAGAAAGGTGGTACTCACCGAACAGAGCACCATGCGGCCGATGCTCACCCAGATGAATGAGCTGGGCCGCCAAATGATGGATCTCGGATACGCATTCGACAGTTCGAAGAACGACGAGTTCTTCTACCTGCCGCCCGATGCGTTCGACAACCCGTACTTCCAGATCGACCTCAAGTACTTCGTATCCCCCGACGGAAAATCCGCCCGCTACATGATCTATCACGACGGGGAGGCGCTGAGCACGGAAGGAATTGACCATGCGCAGGCATACCTGCCCAAGGCCAAGGAGGCCCTGAAGGGAACCACGCTAGCCGGATCACGGGTCTACCTAGGCGGCGCCGCGGCGACCTACTGGGACATCCAAGACGCCACCAAGACCGATCTGCTGATCGCCGCGATCGCCGCATTCGCCCTGATTTTCCTGGTGATGCTGGTGATCACCAGAAGTGTGGTGGCAGCGCTGGTCATCGTCGGCACGGTGGCGTTCTCGTACTCCGGCGCGTTCGGCCTATCGGTACTGGTCTGGCAGCACTTCCTCGGCATACCGCTGAGCTGGCTGAACCTGCCCATCACCTTCATCATCCTGGTCGCGGTGGGATCGGACTACAACCTACTGCTGATCTCCCGCTACCTGGAGGAAAGCAAAGCCGGGCTCAACACTGGCCTGATCCGGGCGGTGGCAAACTCCGGTAAGGTGGTGACCACCGCAGGCATCGTGTTCGCAACGACCATGATGGCCATGCTCTCCAGCGACCTGCTGTCGGTGGGCCAGCTGGGCTCCATCATCGGGTTAGGCCTGCTGTTGGACACCCTGATCGTGCGCTCGTTCATCACACCCGCGATCGCACGGCTCCTCGGCCCGCTGTTCTGGTGGCCCCGGCTGATCCGTTCGCGCCCGGCGCCCGCACAATACCGGTGAATTAAGTCGACTATTAATCGATTTCACGCGGCGAAGCAGGTTCCAATGGAGTGCCCAGACCGTGCCACCTAGCGGGAACAGAGCCCTGGCCCAAGGAAACCTCCATCTGGCGGCGCCCTACGGCCAGGCGCTCTATCTCAGGATCGCAACCGGTCGACCTGATCCGTAATGCGGTCCAGTGTCCACAGTGCGCGTGCGCCCAGTGCGCTGAATTGCGGGTTGGGTGGGAAGACGTTGTGGTCGTACCAGACGGCCCGCAGGTCCTCATGCATCTCATCGCCCGCCAGCCGGTCGGCCAATAGCGTGGCGAGGTAGGGCGCCTGGGTCATGCCATATCCGTTGCACCCGTTGGTATAGAGCACCCGCGAGCTGGATTGGCCGGCTACCGGGAGCAGCGTCGGCGACATTCCGATCCACCCGCCCCAGGTTTTTTGCGTTGCGACATCGCGCAAGGACGGGAACGCCTCGCGGAAGCCGCGCAACAAATCCTTGGCCACTGCCGGGTCGGTGGTCCGAGCACCCAGCGGGCCTTGCGGCGCCTGAACATTGCGGGTTCCGAACACGATGGTGTTGTGCGGAGTCTTCCGGAAATTCGACACTATGTTGTTGTTCGAGACGAAACCTGCCCCGTTTGTCCAGCCGGTGCTATCCAAACGCTCTGGATCAATCGGCTCGGTCTCCAACAGCGAGACCCATAAGGGGGCAGCCAGACGCGGCGGCGCGAACGGCAAATCAGCCGAATAGCCGTTGGTGGCCAGTAGCACCCGATCGGCACGCACCTTTCCACCCGGCACGGTGATGACAACCGCGGACCCGCTCGATTCCAGATCCTGTACCGGGGTCTGCTCGTAAACCCTTGCGCCCGAAGCCAGAAGCACCTTGCGCAAGCCAAGCGCATACTTGCCCGCATTACACAGGCCGCCATGCGGTTCATAAACTCCGCCCAGGAACGCGTGCGGCAACCCGAACTCGCGCCCGTCCACATACTCGGCGTCAGCGCCCAAGGACCGCAGGACCTCGGCGGCTCGCTCAGCGTTCTTGGCCCGATGCCGTGTCGTGCTGGCCATGCTGACCCAGCCGACGCGGTTGTAGTCGCACTCGATCTGGTGGCGTTCGATCAGATCCTCCGCGAACCTGAGCGCCGATTGGCCGAAGCGCATGACTCCGGGCAGCCGGCGCCGGTGCAACGCCGAGAGCATCCGCGGATCACCACTGAGCGCATCAGTGAGGTATCCACCGTTGCGAGAGCTTGCTCCCCAGCCGCATATTCCGGCCTCGAGCACCACCACATCGACGCCACGCTCAGCTAGCCGAAGGCCGGCGGCCATACCACCCACGCCCGCGCCGATAACCGCGACATCACAACGAATCTCACCCTGCAGAGCAGCAGCCGTCACCTCCGGCCGATCCACCCACCCCGTATCAAACAGGTACTCCATACCAGTCCCTTTCTGCGAAGTCTTCACGACGAAGCCCCAACAGTAGGAACGAACAACCACCCCCGTCATCGTCCTCAGAACCATTCCAGCCAACAAAAAACAGTGTCGGCATCACAGTCGTCGCGCCAACCGACCTTCGACAGGCCGTCCGCGGAGATTCAGACCGGTGCACTGCCGCGATGAACAATCTCATCGGTCCAGGCGCCTGGTCGTTCCGCGTGCAACTGCCAATAATGCTCCGCCACCAGGTCCGGGTCTGAGTCTGTTCCCGGCACCATATGGCAGTCCACGGTGACAGTTGCGACGTGCACACCCGCGGGCACCAAATCCGCCCGGAGGATTTCGGCGAGCGCGCGCAAACCTGCCTTTCCGAGGGACAGACTGGTCCAGCGCAAGTCCGGTTTAGGCATACC
Organism: Mycobacteroides abscessus ATCC 19977; assembly: GCF_000069185.1. NCBI lineage: Bacteria > Bacillati > Actinomycetota > Actinomycetes > Mycobacteriales > Mycobacteriaceae > Mycobacteroides > Mycobacteroides abscessus. The sequence goes on from NC_010397.1 coordinate 2,695,086, forward strand.
CCCGGTCAGGACGACAGTTCCTGCACGGCGTGCACGCAGCGCAGGAAGGTCAAGCGATCGCCTCGAACAAGTGCATGCTGATCGGTGAACTCGCGGAGCGGAGCGGGATCTCGGCCCGGCTGCCCGGAAATGAGCACACATCTGGCGCAGCATCAGATTCGCCCAACGTCGCAAATCGATCGATTGACCGAGGCGCACCGCGCCATCGGTGACCTGATGACTCGCATACCCAGATGATCAGTTCTCACCCGTCGACGACAAGTCCGAGCGCGCAAAGCGTATGAGGACAACGAGGTCGGCCAAATCTCGTGGATTGTCGAGCGATTTTCCGGTGAGTTCCTGAATCTTGTTGAGCCTCTGGCGCACCGTGTTGACGTGCCGATCGAGCGCGAGTGCGGTGAGCCGTACCGACCCCTTGCACTCAAGCCAACGCTCGAACGTTTCCAAGAGGTGCTCGCGGGTAGCGTCCGGCAGCCGCAGGACTTCACGAAAACTCTGACTGCTGAGCAGCCGCAACACCTCTGGCGACGCCGCAACAATCGTTGTGTCGGTTACGTTGTCGCCGAACACAATTACTTGCTCCCGTTCGGTCGTTGTCTCGGAAGCAAGTTGAGCCAGCCGCAATCCCTTCGGAATTTCAAGCGCGGACACCGGAACGCTGATACCCGTACCCGCAGCCTTCAGCCGGACCAGTGTCTCCTTCAATCGTATTGCACCGCTGCGGCTTTGAACTGCAACGATTCCGGTCTGAGCTTCGGCGCCCAACCGCCACGCAGAATCGAAAGACTCCCGGCGTAGCAAGTTCTCGATGTTCGGCAGCGGCGCCTCGCCGAGTTTCGCGACGCGTATGACGGTCACGCAATAGAACGGAGCGGACGCGATCATCAACTCGTTGAGCCTGGCAAAGGTAGTGTCTGGATCGGGCATAGCGTCAGCCAGCAAGACATCCACCAGCACGGCGTTCCGCTCCGCGCGTCGCATCTTTCGGCTGGTCTCTACTTCCCGATACGCCTCGACGATCGCATCGTCGATCTCGTTCATCAGCTCCCAGTGCGCGGCGGTGATGTCAACGGCGATCTCCACCGATATCGATCGGCTTCTTAAGCTGACGAACAAGTGACGCCAATCCGAGTCGAACACCATTCGCCGCAGTGTCTGTGCGTCGGCAAGCGCAACCTGAGCCTCGCAGCAGCGCGCTCCGAGGCGCCGGGCCAGCGCCAGGTCCGGTGGGCGATCTTCCCGCAAGGAGGCAACTGCGTCGGCATTGATCCGCTCGATCCAGTCCAAGACCTCCGAAAGCGGCATTCCGCCCGGTTTTTCGGAGAATCCGGCGATCAAATTCGCTGCCCGCTCGGCGATATCAACAACACGCTGGAGCTGCCCGTCCGAGACAATATCGGCCAGCAGAGTTCTGGCATCGACCGACATCTCATTCGCACTGTCGTGTGCCATCCGACCATGCTATCCCCGCCTGGTCACAGAGCCGACGAGGTGCGATTCACACCACCGCGGGACGCAGAACGTTGCATTTCGCCGTGGTGCGCGTCACATCCTTCCTGGCATTCTTGGGCTCATCGCGACACGCCGATGTCGGCGCAGGAAGGAAACGAAAGATGACCACCTCAGCACCTCGCCCCGACTACTACGACGTGGTGATCATCGGCGCCGGTATCTCGGGAATCGGCGCCGCCGCCTACCTCACTCGCGAATTCCCGAAGAAGAAGGTGGTGCTGTTGGAGGGGCGCGGCGCCCTAGGTGGCACCTGGGATCTATTCCGGTACCCCGGCATTCGGTCGGACTCAGATCTGCACACGTTCGCGTACGAGTTCAAGAGTTGGCGCCACAAGAACGCGATCGCCGACGCGCCGCTCATCCTGGACTATCTCAAGGAGACCGTCGATGAGTACGGCCTGGCCGACATCATCAAATACCGGCACAACGTCATTGCCGCCGCATGGTCGAGCGATGACGCGGAATGGGTTCTGACGGTCGATGTCACCGATCCCGACGGATCGGTGCGCAGCGAGGTGATCAAGGCGGGGTGGGTCTATGCGGGTACTGGCTATTACCGCTACGACAAGGCCTATACCCCGGAGTTCGAGGGCAGGGAAGAATTCGAGGGCGACATCATCCACCCCCAGTTCTGGCCCGAGGGCTACGACCATTCCGGCAAGAACATAGTCGTGATCGGAAGCGGCGCAACGGCAATCACGCTCATCCCGTCGATGCTCAAGGGTGACGACGCTGCTGAACATGTCACCATGCTGCAGCGGACACCTACGTACATCATGTCGATGCCACGCACTGACGCCCTCAGCCTCAAGCTCACCCGACTCCTCGGAGAGCGGCGCGGCTATTTAGCGACCCGGTGGAAGAACGTGTTGCTCGATTGGGTGGTCGTCGAGCTGATGACCAGATTCCCGAAGGCCGCGCGGCGCCTTATCCGCCACCTCAACACGAAGGAACTGCCGGCAGGATTCGATGTAGACCGCCACTTCAATCCTCCCTACGACCCCTGGGACCAGCGTCTTTGCCTGGCACCCGATGGCGATTTCTTCACCTCGATCCGTGAGGGCCGGGCATCGGTCGTCACCGACCGCATCCGCCGGTTCACCAAGAACGGAATCGAGCTCGAATCCGGCGAGGAGCTGCCTGCCGATGTCATCGTCACGGCAACCGGGCTGAACATGCGTCTCTTCGGCGGCGTCGACCTCACTGTCGACGGGCGCCCGATCGACCTGTCCAGCAGTGTGGTGTATCGAGGGCTGCTGCTGTCCGGCCTGCCGAACTGGATGATGGCCATTGGTTACACCAAATCGTCGTGGACTCTGAAGATATCGCTGCTCGGTAAGAGCCTCATCGAGCTCCTGCACCACATGGACACCCATGGTTACGACACTGTTGCTCCGTACGCGGCCGAGGGCGTCGGCACTCGGTCGATTCTCGACCTCGACGCCGGATACATGCAGCGCTCCAAGCACTCCCTACCGCGCCAGGGCGACGCCATGCCATGGCAGATGCGGAACGTGTTCCTGGAGGATCGAAAGATGTACCGGGGATCGATCATCGACGACAATCTCCACTTCAGTTCGCGGTTGGAGCGCGAACTGAAGGACAGCGGCAGCAACAGTCCTGATCGTCGCACCCAGATCAGCCGAGCATCTTCCGGAGGCGCGACGTCATGACGAGCATCACTGCGGAGGCACCGCCACGCCTGACCGTCTCCGAACTGATCCAGCGCGCCGCGTTCACAACACTGGACCGAATTCCGAAAGTTGTTCTTCGCCAGCTTATCCCACCGGTAGTCAACGCGGATGGCGATGTCATGGCACCGGAGATCGCATTGCTCATGCGATTCGCCGCCGCAGCACCTGACTTCAGCGACTGTGGCGTCGCCGAAGCGAGGGCCATCATCGAAACCGACTCCAGAGTGTTCGCGGACACCTCCGAGACCGCTGACGCAGACTCCGGCATCGTGCTCCCCAGCGGCATCCGAGCCAGCCTCTACCGCCCAAAGACACAGTCGAACGGGTTGGTGCTGTTCCTGCACGGTGGAGGTTTCGTCCTCGGCAGCCGCACGGCATACGACTCCCCCGCCCGGCTCATCGCGGCCCACGCCGGCGTCAACGTCCTGTCGATCGAGTATCGACTAGCCCCCGAGGCCCCCTTCCCCGCCGCGCTCGAGGATGCCTCGGAAGCATGGCGATTCGCAGTCGGCCACAGCTCCGACTGGGGCATCGACCCGGCCCGTATCGTGCTGCTCGGCGACAGTGCCGGCGCAAACCTGTGCGCAGTGCTCTCGAACCAACTCCGCGATGAGGAGATCCGGCCCAGAATGCAGGTATTGATGTACCCCGTCGTCGATGCCGTAGGTGAGTACCGTTCACGCGAGGAGTTCGCCGACAACCCGGCACTCTCGGCCAAGCAGATCGAATGGCTGTCCGCACTGTATGTGCCCGACGCGAGCGACCGATCCGACCCGCGCGTGTCACCGATGCTTGCCGACGATCTGTCCGGGGCGCCGGCGACGCTCATCACCGTCGCCGGTTTCGACCCGCTGCGCGACGAGGCAATCGCCTACGCCAAGCGGCTCAAGGATTCCGGGGTATCCACGCGACTGCTACGCGAAGGCAGCCTCGTACACGGCTACATCTCCATGACACAGATCAGCCAGGCCGCACGCAATGCCGTCCAACGTGTCGCCGCCGCCATCAACCACGCAGTGCGCTAACGGTTACCGGCCCCGCCCACACCTATATCGAAAGTCTGAGCTTTGATCGTGTCCACAAACCGGCGAGCACTGCTTCTAGGCGGGCTTGCGTTCACGGCCGTCGCCGCGTGCTCACGCATTGCTCCAGCGCCGGCAACTCACTCCCCCATCACCGAACACGGCGACCCGCTCGAAATACTGAAGGCAGGCAATGCCCGCTTCGTCAGCGGACAGATGTCCCATCCCCATCAATCGCCGCAACGGCGAGCCGAGCTGGCGACCGCTCAGGATCCTTTCGCAATAGTGTTCAGCTGCATTGATTCTCGGGTTCCGCCGGAGATCGTGTTCGACCAGGGTCTAGGCGATCTATTCGTAATACGCACCGGTGCACAGAATTACGATGCCCTAATAGCCGGCAGCGTTGAGTACGGCGCGGTCATGGACCACACGCCGCTCATGGTTATTCTGGGCCACCAGCGCTGCGGCGCAGTGACTGCGGCAGTGAAATCGCTGGAGCAGAGCACACCCGCGCCTGCTCACCTCGCCGATGTAGTCGAAGCGCTCAAACCGGCCTACCTACAAGCCAAACAGGCAAAGCGGGAATCCCGTGACGAATTGATCGAGGCGACCATTCGCGCCCAAATCCGGATAACGGTCAGTGAGGCGCACGCCGACCCGCCCTTGGCCTCGAACGTCAAGAACAACGAGCTACGAATAGTCGGCGCGTACTACACACTCGACACCGGCATCGTGACCTGGCTAAACAACTAGTCAGCTCAGTGGAGCCAAGGCAGAACCACAACCGACTCCGCCCAATATGGTTTGGCCTAGCGAGGACATAGATCGAGAAGCGTGGCCACCCATCACCGACCCGCGCGCACACGCAGCAGGGTCAGGGCGGCCGCCACCTCGATCGGGTTGCGTGCGAAGGGTTTCGGGAGGAGTTCGTCGACGCGAGCGAGGCGCCGATCAATGGTGTTGCGGTGGGTGTACAGCCGCTCTGCCGTGCTCGTCCGGTTGAGAGCCTCTTCCACGTAGGTGAGTACCGTCTGGTGCAGCACCGGGCTAGCGGACTGGAATTCACCGAGTACATCCGTGACGAATTGGTCTGCCGACGCAGGGTCGGCGGACAGCAGGTCCATCAGGTGGACGTCCTCATAGCGCACGACGGAGAGCGGAGAGCCCAGGCGGGCCAAAAGCCGTTGCGCGGCAGCCGCATCCATGTGGGTTCGGCGGAATCCCGCCATCCCGGTCGCGGCGCGGCCGAGCGCTACCCGCACACCTGACCGTCGCCCCAGACTGTCCATGAGAACAGCGACCGTGGGTGTCGTCTTCGCGGGTATCCACAGCCACAACGCCACCGTGCCGGCGACCACCGTCAGACGGCGGTCGGCCCCGCACGCTCTCATCACCTGTTCGCTGGCGCGCTCAAGCGCGGCGATCTCCTTCTCGGAGTCGACCCAGACCACCGCGCCGATATGTGAACCGGTCAGCGCGTAACCGAGCTGTGCTTCGGCCCGGGCGGGCGCAATGTCGGCGCCCTGGAGCAGGAGTTCGACCGTGGCGTAGCGCTGCAACTGCGAGCCGCCGGCGAGCTCCTCGCGCACTCGCCGCACATGTTCTGCCAGCTCGGCGATCGAGTCGTCGACGAATGTGGTGAGCGAATTGCTGGTGACCTCGATCAGCTCACAGAGTTGTTCCTTGTCATCGGTCACCTGAAAGCAGGCTGCTAACCACCACTTCCAACCCACCCGCTGAACCGCGCGCCATGACTGGATGTCGTCGGTCGTGAGACCGCGCAGGACGACGTCACGCGCATAGGTACGCATCGCGCTGCCCGTTGCGGGCCTGACCCGGTGACCGGGTTCGGAGATATTGGATGTCAGCCAATGCTTGAGGTTGGAGACCGTCAGACGTGCGTCGACCTCTGCGATCACCGGATCGTCGGCGATCGTCCGGTATCGCGGGTCTTCGAGGGATGCTGCCGTGAGATCGCCGGCGACTTCCCCGGACCTCGCCAACATCTTCTCGGCCAGTTCGCGGATCAACCGGCGGACCGGCTCGGATGCATCTGGCCACAACTGATCCGGCGTCATGCTCTGAGTGTGCACGCGCTCGCTCCCCTCGTTCAAGGCGTTCCCACAGATGCCTGCGGGGATTGCTTGAATCCGCCGTGAGGCATCTCAGCTAGCACGGGCATGTGATCACCTCATGCCTTTGTCGGCCTTTCATACCCTTGGCCTCAACCGACCGCGAACCCCCGGTACGGCAGCAGGCTGGATGTGTGCATGCTGCACCTAATCCGGCCAAAAGTAGGTGCGCAGTGCAGCTGTGACTCGGGTCACCAGGCGACGACAGTAATCCACCATGGCGAGACAACGCGCGCCTGCAGGCTGGCGCGCCCAGCTCACACCGTTGTCTCCGTCGCCTGAACTCGAAAGGAATTCTGCAATATGAGGGATATCGCCCTCCTGATATCCGCTGTCTGGCTGATTGTCATCGGATACTGGTTCGGATGGAAGTTTCTCCGCACCTATAGGAACTACCTTCTCGGCCTTGAATGGTTGGTCGTCGGGGTGTCCGCTAGTAACTTCCTCATCGGAGCGCTGCTTGGTGTCGAGAAGGGCGGAATCGCCTACGCCATCTCATTTTTCCTCGATGCGTTCTCGCGATCAGTCGGCTTCACGATCATTCTCGTCATGGGCATGATGGCCGTCACTCACCGGTACAAGCCGACTGTTCGCACCGAGATCAGCGTATTCGTGCTGGCGATCGCGGCTGCGCTCTACCTTCGCAAGTTCCACGACAACGGCTTCCATGTCGTTCCGGCAACCTTCTACGTCGTTGTCAACCTGCTGACCGCGCTGTTCCTGGCGTACGTCGCCAAAAGGCTCTGGGATTCCGGCGCCCGTAGACTCGCCGCCTGGACCGGCTCGGCTACAGCCGCGGGGTCTATCGTCGCGCTCACCTACGACTTTTTCCCTCTGCCCTTCGACGACCAGAATCGCACGATCTTCTACACCGCCGCACTGGCCACGTGGGGAGTTCAAGGGCTTGTCTACTTTCGCGCATACCGTGCACTGCACGCTCATAACGTGGCTACGGCTACGTACTCAGAGCACAGCCAGAGCCGGCAAGGAGATGCCCGACTCAATTGCGGCTGAATTCTTCTGAACTACACGAAAACCGATTTCCGCGGTCCGCACTTTCAGTGGTTGCACTAGCAGTCGAGCCCATGCTCAGAAGCTAGACCCCGATCCTGGCTGCAAACCCAATATGAAAGCAAAGCAATGAATTTCAGCGATAAGTCCACCTCCTGCGCGCTCTTCTGAGCATCGCATCAGACCTCGAACGCCAAGCCGCGACTCGTACCTCCGCTGAACAGCACGATTGCGAGACACGCGCGCATTCCCTCACCGAAGAACATCGACCTTTGCCTGAATTCTCTCGGTTCCATCCATCGTTCCGCGCACGGCCCGACGCAGACACCGCTGACCGCAGCACCCACCGCGCGTTTTTCATCGGTACCTAGGTCAGCCTCTTCCCGCACAGCAAAGCTGATCAGGACGTGATAGCGGGCCCGGCGGTCGCCTGGTATCTGACCACAACCATGGTGCACCTTGCACCTGCGCCAGCCGAAACCCGGTGTGCACTGTCGTGGCGGCGGGAAGTCACGGCCAGCCACAGTGGACCTACCAAGCTACGGCAAACAACGAGGAGCTGGCCTCCATGACCGCTGAGCACGCTGCCAAGGAGGTTTCTCGTTGCCATACCGGAGCAGGAGTCCTCGGGATCGGTAGGGCAGCCATGAGCTATTCACATCCCACAGAACTGTGGCCGACTCAACCCCCGAAGACGTCCCGCGGTCTGCCAACCACGCAAGCGCGGGAGAAAACCATGAAAGAAACCCAACGAAGGAGGAGCAATGTCCAGATCAGTTGATAATGCTGTCGAGGCCGCTTCGGTCGATGTTGTGATTGTCGGCGCAGGCTTTGCCGGTTTGAGCGCCGCAGATCGGCTCGTGAATATGGGCGTTTCGGTCCTGGTCATCGACGCACGAGAAAGAGTCGGTGGCCGATCGTTCACTGGCGAAGTAGCCGGCGTCAAGGTCGACCTCGGGGCAACGTGGGTTGCCAAGCGCCACACCGCGATCCGTGACCTCATGGACCGCCTGGGCTGTTCGCTGACCCCGCAGTACGACGAAGGCGTCAACCTGCTGTGGATGGCCGGGAAACGTAAGACCTGGACAGGCACCCTCCCGACGGTCGACCCCGTGGACTTGGAGGACCTAGGGCGAATCACCATCGAGATGGGTAAGTTGCTGGAGACTATCAATGTCGATGCCGCGTGGAAGTCTCCGAACGCCGACCAGCTCGACTCGATCTCGTTCGGCGAATGGCTCAGCCAGCAGCAGGCTGTCACCAGCACTAATGCGCTGATGTACATCGTCACCAGGGTGCAGTGGGGCTGCAGCCCGCTCGACGTGTCGCTGCTGCACGTGTTGCGCTACGTCCAAGCAGTAGGCGGGCTCGACCACATGCTCGCCGTCGAACACGGACAGCAGGAGTACCGCGTCACCGAAACCACGCAAGAGATCGCCAAGCGCCTCGCTGCACAGATCGGCGACCAGATTGTGCTGAACACCCGGGTTCGCCAGATCTCCCAAGACGATAACGGCGTCACGGTCTCCACCGACTCGGGAGTGATCAATGCCAAGTACGCCATCGTCACGGCGGCCCCAGAGCATCGGGCTTACATCGAGTACCAGCCGGCCCTGCCGGCCAAGATCGAGGGGCTCACAACGAGCTTCCCGATGGGTGCGCTGAGCAAGGCGTTCGTTGCCTACGACAAGCCCTTCTGGCGGGCTGAGGGACTTTCGGGTGAGGCGTTGACCGATACCGCGCCGGTGTTCATCACCTTCGACGTGTCACCCAGCGATGACGGGCCGGGAATCCTCATGGTCTTCTGCACCGCTCGGGTGTACGACGGCTTCGGCCCGGAGGTTCGCCGGAAACTGGTTCTCAAACAATTGGTCGACCTGTACGGCGAGCAGGCCAACACCCCGATCGACTACATCGATCACTGCTGGGGCACCGAACCATTCGCCGCGGGCGGCCCGCACCCGGCCGCGCCGCCTTTTGCATCGGTGAACTACGGCGAGGCCCTCAGAGAGCCGCACGGGCGCATTCACTGGGCAGGTACCGAAACCGCGGGCGAGTGGGTCGGAACCATGAACGGCGCCATCCTGATGGGCCTGCACACCGCCGATCAGATCGCCCAGCAGCTCGGCGTCACAGGAGAGGTCTCGAAGTAAACCTCGTCCCGGTGCCCTCGGGGGTCTGTCTACCCCGAGGGCACCGCCGTGGTTCTGCCTATTGATCTCCGCAACGGATCGGACATGCATTCGATACGTCAACGCCTCTAGCGTGGGACGATGGCCGACGACTGCTTGTTTTGCGGGATCATCTCCGGTGTAGTGCCCAGCGTGCGGGTCTCCGAGGACGCCGAAACGTACGCGTTCATGGACATCAACCCCGGATCGGACGGACATCTGCTGGTGGTTCCGAAGCGGCACAGCACGGATCTGCTCGAGATACCGCCGGACGACCTCAGCGCCGTTGCCTTGGCGGCGCAGCGCATCGCCAAAGCGGCAGTCGCCGAGCTCGGCGCCGACGGGGTGAACCTGCTGAATTGCTGTGGGGCGCACGCCTGGCAGACGGAGTTCCACTTCCATCTGCACGTGATCCCGCGGTACACCGACAAATCCAGGGACGGATTGCGGTTGCCGTGGATCCCGGGGGTGCGCGGCGATACGCGCACCATCGCGGCGCTGGGAAACAGGCTGTGCGCGGCACTCGACGTCAAAGAAATGTGACGGTCTCCGACAGCGCTGCCCGCGGCATCTCTGGGGCCTTCGTTTCTGGATTCCTGTAACCAATCGACATGCCGCAGTACAGGACCCGCTGCGGTGGTGGCGCAATGACTTCTGCGACCGTGCGGTGATACTCCGCCCACGCGATTTGCGGGCAGCTGTCCAGCCCCTCCGCACGAAGCAACAGCATGATGGTTTGTAGATACATGCCCGCATCACCCCACTGAGGCGGCGGCATATCGCGGTCGAGATAGCAGAACAGCGCCGTCGAGGCGCCGAAGCAAGCCCAGTTGCCCGCTCGCACAGCAGCCCGGGCGTCATGATCGTCATGATCGATGCCAAGGGCGCCGTAGCGCCGGTGCCCGAAGTCGTACAGGCGTTCCCGGTAGGGGCTGTCCAGCGGTTGCGGGTACATCGCTACCTCCAGCGCATCGCCGCGATCCCCAGCGATCACGCGCCGGGCGATCCGCTCCTTGAGCTCCGCGAGACGCGCGCCGCTCAGCACATACACATGCCATGGCTGCAGATTCCCTCCGGATGGGGCCCGCGCGGCCGCCGTCAGAACCCTCGTGAGCGTGGCAGGACTCACCGGGCGATCAACAAACTCCCGGACCGAACGCCGGGAAGCCACCGCGTCATATACGTCCACACCACCGATGGTATGGCGGCCCGTCACCGGGCACGGGTAGCGTGCGGTTCATGAAACCTGGTGATCGCGTCGCGGACTTCGAGCTTCCGGATCAGACCGGAACTTCCCGCAGCCTGTCCGCCCTGCTGGCCGACGGACCTGTCGTGCTGTTCTTCTATCCGGCCGCCAATACTCCCGGCTGCACCGCCGAGGCCTGCCATTTCCGTGATTTGGCAAGCGAATTCAAGGAAGTCGGGGCTTCCCGGGTGGGTATCAGTGTCGATTCAGTGGAGAAGCAGGCCGATTTCGCCGACAAGCGCAAGTTCGATTACCCGCTGCTCTCGGACACCGGCGGCAAGATCTCCTCAGCCTTCGGCGTCAAGCGCGGGCTGCTGGGCAAGCTCGCGCCGGTCAAACGGACCACGTTCATCATCGACACGGACAAGACGATTCTGGAAGTCTTTGCCAGCGAGCTCAATATGAACGCACACGCGGACAAGGCTCTGGAGTTCCTGCGCGCCCGCAAGTAGTTAGGGCGCCTCGCCCAAGAGTTCGCCGGCGTCAAAGCAACTGTGCGCGCCGGTGTGGCACGCGGGTCCGGACTGATCCACTTCCAGGACCAGCGTGTCGCCATCGCAATCCAGCCGCACCGAACGCACGTACTGGGTGTGCCCCGATGTCTCACCCTTGACCCACAGGCGCTGGCGGGACCGTGAGAAGTAGGTGCCCTTCCGCGTCGACAGCGTCAGCGCCAGGGCCTCATCATTCATCCAGGCCACCATGAGGACGGTGCCCGTGCCGTGTTCCTGCACCACCGCGGTCACCAAACCAGCGCCATCGCGCTTCAGGCGGGCGGCGATATCTGGAGCGAGTTCGCTCATCGCACCGTGATCCCTTCTGCTGCCATCGCGGCCTTCACCTCGCCGATGGTCAGCTCGCGGAAGTGAAAGACACTTGCCGCCAACACCGCATCGGCACCGGCCTGCACCGCGGGCGCGAAGTGGCCGATGGCACCCGCTCCACCGCTGGCAATCACCGGGACGTCGACCGCGGCGCGCGCCGCAGCGATCATCTCCAGGTCGAATCCCGCCTTGGTGCCGTCGGCGTCCATGGAATTGAGCAAGATCTCGCCTACCCCTAATTCTGCTCCACGACTTGTCCATTCGATCGCGTCGATACCGGTGCCCCGGCGTCCGCCATGAGTGGTCACCTCCCACCCGGACGAGGTGGGCACATCGCCATCACGGACGCGTCGGGCGTCGACACTCAGCACGATGCACTGCGATCCGAACCGCTGCGCCAACTCGGCCAGCAGTTCCGGGCGTGCGATGGCCGCGGTGTTCACACCTACTTTGTCCGCACCGGCCCGCAACAACACATTGACGTCATCGACCGATCGCACGCCGCCACCCACCGTCAGCGGTATGAACACCTGCTCAGCCGTACGCCGGACCACGTCCAACATCGTGGCGCGCCCAGACGACGACGCGGTGACGTCCAGGAAGGTCAGCTCGTCCACGCCCTCGGCGTCGTACGCGGCCGCCAACTCGACCGGATCGCCCGCATCCCGGAGGTTTTCGAAATTCACGCCCTTGACCACCCGGCCGTCGTCGACGTCCAGGCATGCGATGACGCGGGTGGCAACACTCATCGGTAGTCCTCCGGATCTCCGACCTCAGCCAGTACTTCCAAGATCTGCTCCTGCACGCCCGGTGCCGCCACCAGTAGCGAGGGCGATTCCGGGGTCCAGGGCTCACCGTTCAGGTCGCTCGCATGGCCGCCCGCGGCCTGTACCAATGCGATACCAGCGGCGTGATCCCAGACATGCGCACCGAAGCTCACCGCACCACCCAATATTCCGCCGGCGGTGAACGCCAAATCGATTCCGGTACTGCCATGCATACGCAGCCGCGAGGTGATGCGGCTCAGTTTCTCCAGCACGGTCAGGCGGTACCGCCCCGGAACCCGGCCCTTCCAATCAACATTGAAGGTGCCCAGGCCCACGGCCACGTCCGCAAGATCGGTGCGCGGCAAGGGTGGCATCGCAACTCCGTTGCGGAACAACGGACCGCCCGTCACGGCGGCATACTTCTCCCCCATGAACGGCAACCAGGTCAGCCCGGCCACCGGCACACCGTCGGACATCAGCCCGAGCAGAATTGCGGCCATCGGAGAACCCGCCGCGTAGTTGACGGTGCCGTCTATCGGGTCGACTACCCAGACCAATCCGGAATCCACCGCCGGGCCGCCGAATTCCTCACCGTGCACCCCGATTCCGGTGCGCTCGGTCAGTGCCTGCACCACCATCCGCTCGATGGCGAGGTCTTCCTCGGTGGCAAAATCCTTGCCGCCCTTGAAGACCACACCCTCGGCCCCATGACCGGCCACGAAACGCTGGGCCGCCGCATCCAGAATCACGGACGCCTCGCGCACCAGAGCTTCCAGTTCCGCGGTCGTGGTCATCTCAGGAAACGGCTGCTATCGCATCGGGCAGGGTGAAACGGCCTGCGTAAAGGGCCTTTCCGACGATCGCGCCCTCGACACCGGCGCCGGTCAATTCCGCGATGGCACGCAGATCATCCAGACTCGACACCCCGCCCGAGGCAATGACCGGAGCGTTGGCCACACCGGCGACCTGTGCCAGCAGCTCAAGATTTGGCCCGGTCAGGGTACCGTCCTTGGTTACATCCGTGACCACGTAGCGCGAACATCCCTGTGCACGCAGACGTTCGAGCACCTCCCAGAGATCTCCGCCGTCACTCACCCAGCCACGGCCGCGTAGACGGTGTGCGCCCTCGACAATTTCGACATCCAGACCCACAGCCACGCGTTCACCGTGCCGGGCGATCGCCGAAGCGCACCATTCGGGGTCCTCCAGCGCAGCGGTACCGAGATTGACTCGTGCGCAACCGGTGGCGAGCGCCGCGGTCAACGCCTCATCGTCACGGATACCACCCGAGAGCTCCACCTTGACGTCGAGCTCACCGACGACCTGCGCCAGCAGCTCACGATTTGAGCCACGGCCAAAGGCCGCATCCAGGTCCACCAGATGTACCCACTCGGCACCGTCGTTCTGCCACGCCAGTGCCGCGTCACGCGGCGAACCGTACGTGGTTTCACTGCCCGCCTTGCCCTGCACCAGGCGTACAGCCTGACCGTCCGCGACATCAACCGCCGGTAATAGAACGAGACTCAAGAGATTCCCTTCACCCAATTGCTCAACAACACGGCCCCCGCGTCACCACTCTTTTCCGGATGGAACTGTGTGGCAGCAAGTGGCCCATTCTCCACCGCCGCGACAAACGGCACGTGGTGGGTCGCCCAGGTCACCAGCGGCGGCGCGATCGGCGACTCGCCGGGCGTTTCCAGTTCCCACTTCTGCACCGCGTACGAATGCACAAAATAAAAGCGGGTGCCTGCGTCGAGCCCAGCGAAGAGCTGCGAACCAGGTGCCGCATCAACGGTGTTCCAACCCATATGCGGAATCACGGGCGCATCGAGGCGGCTGACCACACCGGGCCACTGCCCACACCCTTGCGTATCGACACCGAATTCGATGCCGTGACTGAACAGGATCTGCATTCCCACACAGATGCCCAGCACCGGGCGCCCCCCGGAGAGCCGGATATCGATGATGCGTTCGCCGTCGATACCACGCAGTCCCTCCATACACGCCGCGAAGGCTCCCACACCGGGGACCACCAGACCGTCAGCGTTGAGTGCCGTACTGGAGTCGGCGGTCACCGTAACATCGGCGCCAACCCGTTCCAGTGCACGCTGTGCGGACCTCAGATTGCCTGAGCCGTAGTCGAGGACAACAACTTTCGGCCCAGCACCGGTCACAGGCTGCCCTTGGTCGACGGCACACCGGTGACCCGGGGATCGGGCTCGACGGCCTGGCGCAGCGCCCGGGCCACCGCCTTGTATTGCGCCTCGGTGATGTGGTGCGGGTCGCGGCCGTAGAGAGTGCGCACGTGCAGCGCGATCCGGGCGTTGAGCGCCAGCGACTCGAATACATGCGCGTTGATCACGGTATGGTAGGGCACCGAAGAGCCAGCAATCGTGGTGTGCAGCAGATGGTCCGGCTCACCGGTGTGCACACAGTAGGGACGACCGGACACATCCACCACGGCATGCGCCAAAGTCTCGTCCATCGGGATGAAGGCATCGCCGAACCGCCGGATGCCCTTCTTGTCCCCGAGAGCCTCGGCCAGCGCCTGCCCCAGGGTGATGGCGGTGTCTTCCACCGTGTGATGGGCCTCGATTTCGGTGTCGCCCTTGGCGGTTATCGTGAGATCAAAGCTGGCATGCGTGCCCAGCGCGGTGAGCATGTGGTCGTAGAACGGCACTCCGGTGTCGATCTGTACCTGGCCGGACCCGTCCAGGTTCAGTTCCACCACGATGTCCGACTCACGGGTGGCCCGCGCCACGCGCGCTGTCCGCGCCTGAGTTGGAACCGTCATGATGCCTCCACTTCTAGGTCCGTCGCAGCCAGACTGTCGCTGACCTTCAAGAACACGTCATTCTCGCTCGCCAGTCCGACAGTCACACGCAGATAACCCGGAATGCCGACATCCCGAATGAGAACACCCGCATCCAGGTACCGCCGCCAGCTCGCCGCGGCATCCGCGAATCTGCCGAACAGGATAAAATTGGCGTCACTGGGAATCACCCGGAACCCGCTGGCCGACAAGGCTTCCGATACCCGAATGCGCTCCGCGACCAACGTCGCGACGCTGCCGAGAGTCTCGGCGCGGTGTTTCACAGCGGCACGCGCGGCTGCTTGGGTCAGCACCGAAAGGTGGTACGGCAAGCGCACCAATAACAGGGCATCGATGACAGCCGGGGCCGCCACCAGGTATCCGAGCCGCCCGCCCGCGAAGGCAAACGCCTTGCTCATGGTCCGACTGACGATCAGTTTCGCGGGATACTCATCAACGAGCGTGATCCCACTCGGCGCCGCCGAGAACTCGCCGTACGCCTCGTCCAGAATTACCACGCCCGGTGCCACGTCGAGAATCCGGCGGAGCGCATCCAACGGAATCGACTGCCCCGTCGGGTTGTTGGGGCTCGTCACGAAGACCACGTCGGGCTTACGTTCCCGCACGGCAGCCACCGCACTGCCGACATCCAGCGAGAAGTCCTCCGAACGCTGCGCCTGCAGCCACTCGGTTTGGGTTCCGTCCGAGATGATCGGATGCATCGAATAGGACGGCGTGAACCCCAGCGCCCTGCGGCCCGGACCGCCGAAGGCCTGCAAGAGCTGTTGCAGCACCTCATTGGAACCATTTGCCGCCCAGACATTCTCGGCCACGACAGGCACGCCCGTCTGCTCCGTGAGGTAGGTGGCCAAATCCGTACGTAGGGCAACCGCGTCACGATCCGGATAGCGGTGTAGCTCCCCCGCTACCTCACGGATGGAGGCTGCGACGTCGTCCACCAGGCCTGCCGACGGCTCGTGCGGGTTCTCGTTGGTGTTCAGCCGTACCGGCACTGTCAATTGCGGCGCGCCGTAGGGACTCTTGCCGCGCAGGCTGTCCCGCAGCGGCAGGTCCTCCAGCCGGGCCGAGCCACCGATCGGCACGCTCATGATCGCTCGAACCTGCGTCGGACGGCCTCACCGTGCGCGGGCAGATTCTCGGCGTTAGCCAGTGTGATCACATGCCCGGCGACCTCTTTGAGTGCCGCTTCGGTGTAGTCCACGATGTGGATACCGCGCAGGAAGGTCTGCACGGACAACCCGCTGGAATGCCGCGCGCATCCGGCGGTGGGTAGTACGTGGTTGGAGCCGGCGCAGTAGTCGCCGAGGCTCACCGGCGACCACGGCCCCAGGAAAATCGCACCGGCATTGCGCACCCGCGCGGCCACCGGCACCGGTTCCACCGTGTGAATCTCCAGGTGCTCGGCCGCGTAGGCGTTTACCACCTTGATGCCCGCGTCGATGTCGTCGACAAGCACGATCCCGGATTGCGTGCCGGTCAGCGCAGCGGTGACGCGTTCGGCGTGCACCGTGGTCGCCAATTGCGCAGAGGTCTCCTTGACCACCGCGTCGGCAAGTGCCGCACTGTCGGTGACCAAGACGCTGGCCGCCAACACATCGTGTTCGGCCTGGCTGATCAGGTCGGCGGCCACATGCACCGGATCGGCGGTCTCGTCAGCGAGAATCGCGATCTCCGTAGGGCCGGCCTCCGCGTCGATGCCCACCAGCGATCGGCACAACCGCTTGGCAGCGGTGACATAGATGTTTCCGGGCCCGGTGATCATGTCGACCGGTGCGAGCTCAGCCCCATCGGTATCGGTGCCGCCGTGCGCCAGCAGCGCCACGCCCTGTGCGCCACCGACCGCCCAGACTTCTTGGACACCGAGCAACTGCGCCGCCGCCAAAATGGTCGGATGCGGCAGACCGCCGAACTGCGCTTGGGGCGGCGACGCTATGACGAGCGATCCCACTCCCGCTGTTTGCGCGGGCACAACGTTCATCACGACGCTCGATGGGTACACGGCGTTGCCACCGGGCACGTATAGGCCCACCCGCTCGACAGGTACCCACCGCTCGGTCACCGTCGCGCCGTCGGCAACCGTGGTTACGGTGTCCTGGCGGCGCTGATCGGCGTGTACGGCCCGGGCACGCAGAATCGCCACCTCGAGCGCGTCGCGCACGGCGGGGTCTAGATCGGCGAGGGCGCGGTCCAGCTCTGCCGCGGGAACCCGGACGGTGCCGGGACGGACACCATCGAATTCGGCACAGAAATCCAGTGCGGCCTCCGCGCCGCGGTCACGAACTGCCTCTACGACGGGCCGCACCCGCGGTAATACCGCGTCGACGTCCGTGCCACCCCTGGGCAGGGCAGCGCGCAGGTGCGACGGCGACAGGCTCGCACCACGCATATCGATACGGCGAAGCAGGACGGGCGCGGCGTCATTCACATAAGCCATTCTCCCAGAGCTGCTCAACAGCATTTACCACGCAGTCACCGGTTGTATGTGACGCACGTCTAACTAGACTCGTGCGCGAGATTCCCGCACCGACCCCAAACGATCGGAATATCGATGTCAGCAAATAACCAGCCCGGCGTCCCCATGCTCCTGCCCGAATGGCTGGAACGAGCTCAGATCAAGTACATCAACCCGCTTATGGCCCCCATCGCGCGGTTTCTGCCCTCATTCGCCACCGTCACACATTACGGACGCACCTCTGGCACCAAGTACGAGACCACCGTGAACGCATTCCGCAAAGGCAACGTCGTCTCCATCGCTCTCATTCACGGCAAGACCAACTGGACCAAGAACGTGATCGCCGCCGGCGGAGCCGACATCACGCTGTTCGGCGGCAGGCAGATCCATGTGGTCAACCCCCGCATCGTGGAGCAGGGCCAGGGCGATCCCGCCCTGACACGCGCCACGCGTCAGGTGAACAAGCGCGCCGGCGTCTTCGTGGCCGAGATCGCACAGTAAGCCGGTACTCCCGGCGCCACACGCTGGTGCGCGAGTTACATGTCCAAACCGATGTCGAGCACCCGTGCGGAGTGGGTCAATGCCCCAACCGCAAGGTAATCGACACCTGTCTTGGCGTACGCAGCGGCGGTTTCCAGGGATAACCCGCCGGAGGCTTCGAGCTTGAGTTGCGGTGCGCGGGCGTCGCGCCGTTGCACCGCAACTTGAGCCTGCCACACCGGGAAGTTGTCCAGGAGCACCAGTTCTGCCCCTTCGGCCATGACCTCGTCAAGTTGTTCCAGCGAGTCCACTTCGACCTCGCACTCGATGTCCGGCGCTACCGCGCGGACCGCGCGCAGCGCAGCAACGACCGAGCCCGCGGCCACCACATGGTTGTCCTTGATCAGCGCCGCGTCTCCGAGGCCGAGCCGATGGTTGACCCCACCTCCGGCACGTACCGCATATTTCTGCAAAAGGCGAAGTCCGGGAAGGGTTTTCCTGGTATCGCGGATCCGCGCACCGGTGCCGTCGACGGCATCCACCCAGGCGGCAGTGGTGGTAGCGATGCCAGAGAGATGACACACCAGATTCAACATGGTGCGTTCGGCGGTCAATAGGTCACGCGTCGGCGCGGTGACGGTAAGCAGCGATACGCCGGTTCCCACCCGAGCCCCATCGGTGAGGCGACTGTCCACTCGGTAATTACCGGCACCGACAACCTGGTCGAGCACGATGAGGGCGATGTCGACTCCGGCGATCACCCCGCCCGCCCGGGTCACCATCGATGCGGTGCATTCGGCATCTGCGGGCACGGTCGCCCGACTGGTGATGTCCGGGCCGTAATGCAGGTCCTCGGCAAGAGCGCGCTCCACCACCGAACGCGCCTCCGCGAGTTCGGTTTCCGTCAGTGTTCCGGTCAACATGGCACTCCAGACGGTAGCGCAACTTCGCATCCATCCGCGTCGCGGCGCACCGGAAGGCTGACGGCAAAATGCGAATCGGTTCGGGGCCAGTCCGAACGGGCATGGCAGCCGCGCGATTCTGTGCGTGCCGCGGCAGCCGTCGCCACAGCCTGCGCTGTCAGGGTAAGCGCCGCATCCTCGACGTCGCGCGGTGTCATGCGAGCGGGGTCAACCGGTGACACAGTGCCGCAACGTAGTTCGGCCTCCAACAGGCCGAGCCCGTCGGCATCCCTCAGCACCGACGCCCACCGAGTCATCGCCGACTGCAACCTTCGGCGATCCAGACGCGGTGGTGCGGGGTCGCGTTCATCCACCACACCGGCGCGGTCAGCGATCCGCGCAGCAGCTTCCCCGGCACGCCTACCCACCACCAAACCTTCCAACAAACTGTTGGAAGCCAACCGGTTTGCGCCATGCATACCGGTGCGCGCGACCTCGCCCGCGGCGAACAACCCGGCCACCTCGGTGTGACCGTACGGATCGGTGACGACACCGCCGCAGCTGTAATGCGCCCCCGGCACTACCGGGATCAGCTGGACCGACGGATCTATCCCGGCCGCCGCGCACGCGGCGGTGATGGTGGGAAATCGGATCGCAAAGTTACCGATGGCGCGGGCATCGAGGTAAACACATTGGTCTCCGCTCTCACGTAGTCGCCGCGCGATGGCCCCGGCCACCACGTCGCGCGGGGCCAGATCCCCCTGCGGATGCACACCCGCGGTCACCGAATCCCCGCGTGCGTCAACCAAGACGGCACCTTCGCCACGGACCGCTTCGCTGATCAGGGGCCGGCATCCGGCCGCATCCGGGGTGTGCAGCATCGTCGGGTGGAACTGGATGAATTCGATGTCGGCCACCGATACGCCCGCGCGCAGCGCCAATGCGATGCCATCGCCGGTCGATCCCTCCGGATTGGTGGTGGCCGAATATAGATGTCCCAGTCCGCCGGTGGCGAGCACCACGGCTCCCGCGTGGATCACCCCAATCCCGTCGCTGTTTCCCACGAGCACGCCGCCCACGCCCTCGGGCCCGACGAGGATGTCGTGCACGACGTGGCTGCGGCGGACGTCCAACATCGCTGCCGCGTGATCAAGCGCGCGCTGCACCTCCGCGCCCGTGGCATCGCCACCGGCGTGGATGATGCGCCGCGCGCTATGCCCGCCCTCGCGGGTCAACGCCCACTGACCCGAACGCGATTCATCGAATCGCGCGCCGTCGGCGACCAGATCGCGTACCGCCCGGTATCCGTCGGACACGATGGACCGGACCGCCTCGGCATCACATAGCCCAGCTCCGGCGCTCAGCGTGTCCAGTACATGCGCCTCGATGGAATCCTGCGAATCCGGGAGCACCACGGCGATCCCGCCCTGCGCGAAATGCGTGGCGGTCGCACCGACCTTGCTCAGTACCACGACCTTGCGGCCACGCCGGTGCACCGCCAAGGCGGCCGCAAGCCCGGCGACACCCGCACCGACGACGACCACATCTGCGTCAGTGCGCCAGGTGGTCCCCGCCGGCATGGTCATTCTCCGCCGCCGGGTTGTCCGATCTCGATCATCCGCTGGACGCTGCGGCGGGCCAGGCGCGCGGTGTCCGGATCGACATCCACCTCATCGCGCCCCTCCACCAGGCATCGCAACAACGCCGCCGGAGTGATCATCTTCATGTAGGTGCACGAGGCCCTGTCGTTGACCGCCAGGAAGTTCACATCGGGAGCCGCCTTGCGTAACTGGTGCAGCATGCCCACCTCGGTGGCCACCAGCACTTCGCGGGCCCGGGTCTCGCGGGCGGCGTCGAGCATGCCGCCCGTCGAGAGGATTTTCACCCGATCGTCGGGAACGGCGCCCTCGCCGGCCAGGTACAGCGCCGATGTCGCGCAGCCGCATTCGGGATGCACAAACAGCTCGGCATTCGGGTGCGAGCGGGCCTGTCCTGCCAGCTCGTCGCCATTGATACCGGCGTGGACATGGCATTCACCCGCCCAGATGTGCAGATTCTGACGGCCGGTGACCCGCTTGACGTGTGCGCCGAGGAACTGATCCGGGCAGAACAGCACCTCACGGTCGGGATCTATGGAAGCGACCACGTCGACCGCGTTCGACGAGGTGCAGCAGATATCGGTGAGCGCCTTCACGGCGGCCGTGGTGTTGACGTACGAGACGACGACCGCGTCAGGGAACTCCGCCTTCCAGTCGCGCAGTTGGTCGGCGGTGATGGAATCGGCCAGCGAGCATCCCGCACGCTGGTCGGGGATGAGCACGGTCTTCTCGGGGCTGAGGATCTTGGCAGTTTCCGCCATGAAGTGCACGCCACAGAAAACGATCGTGTCTTCGGGCGCCTCGGCGGCGATACGGGACAAGGCCAGTGAATCACCCACGTGGTCCGCCACGTCCTGAATGGCCGGCAGCTGATAGTTGTGCGCGAGCACTGTCGCACCGCGCTGTTCGGCCAGTCGGCGCACCATCTCGGCCCAGCGGGCATCGCCCTCCACACCGGTGTATCCACCGGGACCGTCAATCACACCGTCAAGTACTACGTCAGCTGCGGTCATGGCCGCCTCCTCGCGCCTCGGGTCTCGGTCTACAGCCGGGCCGGGCTTGGATGACCGAGGTTTTCGACTTATGATCGAAAACATGGTCCATACTAGCACCGAGCATGAAGTGTTAGCCGTGGTGTTCCAAGTACGTCACTTTGACAAGGCCCAGACGCCCGAGCTCGCGGTGCTGCTGTGGCAACGAGCCCTCGATCCGCATCGCGGCGCCTGGGCCCTGCCCGGTGGCCGGGTACGCGCCGACGAGGATCTCCCCTCGTCCATCCGGCGCCAGCTCGCCGAGAAGGTGGACGTGCGTGAGCTGGCACACCTCGAACAGTTGGCGGTGTTCTCCGAACCTCGCCGAGTTCCCGGCCCACGCACCATCGCCTCGACGTTTCTCGGGCTGGTCCCCTTCCCCGCCACACCGGCCCTTCCCGACGACACTCAGTGGCATCGCGTGAACCATCTGCCTGCCATGGCCTTCGACCATCAGGTCATGGTCGCGCACGCACATACGCGGCTGGCCGCCAAGATGTCCTACACCAACATCGGGTTCGCCTTGGCGCCACAGGAATTCACCCTCTCGACACTGCGCGATATCTACTGCGCGACCCTTGGATATCCGGTCGACGCCACCAACCTGCAGCGCGTGCTGGTGCGGCGGGGTGTGCTTACCCCCACCGGCACCACCGCGAGATCGGGCCGCAGCGGCGGCCGCCCCGCCGCTCTGTACCGATTCACCGACGACCGGTACCGCGTCACCGACGAGTTCGCCGCGCTGCGCCCTCCCGGCTGACGGACTAGCTTCTTAGAGTCCTCTTAGGGTATGAATGCCAGGGACCTTGAAGGGAGCGCAGGTATGGCATCGCACGACCTGGCGATATCTGCTGACGTCAAGTGGATCGGCGAGGCCCCCCACCAGAATGTCGAGCGGGGCGCACCGACACTGCTGCCCACCGAGGACCCCTTCTACCTACCGCCACTCGGCTACGAGCACGCCGCGCCCGGAACGGTGCTCCGCAGCCGCGACGTCGAAATGGCTTTTCTCGGCGTCATTCCCCAGCGATTCACCGCGACCCAACTGCTCTACCGCAGCAATGACCTGAATCGGCGTGCGGACGCCGCAGTGACCACGGTCCTGATTCCCGACCACGACGATCCGGCCACGCCGGTGCCGATCGTGTCGTACCAGTGCGCCATCGACGCCGTGACCGACCGCTGCTTTCCTTCGTATGCGTTGCGGCGCGGTGCGCAGGCACTCGGCTCCTTCACCCAGTTCGAACTGCTCTTGATCGCCGCCCTGCTCGCTCAGGGCTGGGCGGTCTCCATTCCCGATCATGAGGGCGTCGACGGGAGCTGGGGTGCGCCTGACGAGCCCGGATATCGCACTCTCGACGGAATTCGCGCGGCCCTCAACTGCGACAGGCTCGGTCTCTCGCGGCAGGCACCCATCGGCTTGTGGGGCTACTCCGGTGGAGGACTCGCCACGGCCTGGGCCGCCGAAGCCAGCGCCGATTATGCCCCCGAGCTTTCGATCACCGGTGCCGTCCTTGGGTCGCCCGTGGGCGATCTCGGCCATACCTTCCGCCGTCTCAACGGCGGGCTGTTCGCCGCGCTACCCGGCCTTGTCGTCGCCGCTCTCTCCCATGTATACCCAGGTCTAGAACGGGTGATCGAAGAGCACGCGACCACCAAGGGCAAGGAGTTCCTCGGTCGGCTCGAAGATATGCCCACCTTCCGGGCCATCATCGCCATGGCCTTCAAGGATATGGACGATTTGGTGGACCGGCCGCTGGAGCAACTCCTGCAGACACCCGAGGTGCGGCACGTCTTCGACAGCATCAAGCTCGGCAAGACGGTGCCCACCCCGCCGGTCCTGATCGTGCAAGCCGTGCACGACGAGATCATCTCGACGTCCTGCATCGACGAACTTGCCGATACCTACCGCGGTGGCGGCGCCGATGTGGCCTACCACCGCGATCTGCTCAATGAGCACATCCTGCTGCACCCCATGTCCGCGCCCATGTCGATGGAATGGCTCAGCGCCCGGTTCCGTGGCGAACCACTTCCGACGGGACCACGCAGGACGAGCTGGCCACTGGCATTCAAACCGTCGACCTATCTCGGCCTGCTCAAACTGGGTTGGATCGGCGCCAAGGTGCTCGGCGGACGTTCCCTCTAGCGAATCTCAGCTCTCCAGCGCGGCGATGGCCGCCGCTACCGCCGTCTTCTTCACCTGTCGGTGCGGACGGTCCGCGTATTCGATGGTGCAATCCGACAATCCGCCGAGGGCCACAGTTGCCTGGATCATTTGCGCCGCCGAAGGTTTACCACCCGCAAGCAGGACGATCAGCCTGCGGCGCCATCCCATCATCCATTCACCCAATTCGAGTTGCCCCAGGGCAGCCAAGTCGCGCACGATGATGCCCAAGACAACCCGGTGAGTCCATAACACATCGAAGTAGTCCTCGAGCAGTTGACGCCTATCCCCTGCGTTATTCGTCGCCAGAAACGTTTGCAGGTCATCCACCATCGGCTGGACTATGCT
The DNA here is from genome assembly GCF_000069185.1 of Mycobacteroides abscessus ATCC 19977. Taxonomy (NCBI): domain Bacteria; kingdom Bacillati; phylum Actinomycetota; class Actinomycetes; order Mycobacteriales; family Mycobacteriaceae; genus Mycobacteroides; species Mycobacteroides abscessus. The sequence goes on from NC_010397.1 coordinate 2,719,273, forward strand.
CCGAACCAGCTCATCGCGCGACGAGAAGTGGTAGTACAGAGCGGGTTTGGTGATCTTAAGACGGCTTGCGATGTCCTGCAGGCTGGTATTGCGCAACCCGCGTTCGGCGAACAGGTCGCGCGCAACAGTCTGGATGCGCTCCCTGGTGCCTGGTGCGACGGCCGCGTCGGAGAGCATCTGCCGATCTTAACGCCTGACTTTCCGGTCGGTAAGCAGTACGCTCGCTCTACTTACCTATCGTTAAGTAAGGAGATGCCATGCGGGTGTTGATTTCGGGGGCGAGTATCGCGGGCCCCGTGTTGGCGTTCTGGTTGGCGCACTACGGGTTCGAGGTCACTGTCATCGAACGTTCACCCGCGCCGCGGAAGTCGGGCGGACATGCCGTGGACCTCTTCAAGCCCGCGATGGACATCATCGAGATGATGGGAATTCTCGACCACGTCGAGGCACAGAGCGCTGGCACCGAAGTCTTGTCGATACATCGCGAGGGCAAGCGGCTCATCGATCTTCCCGAGGTACTGATCTTCTCGGCCGTGTCGGAACGGCACGTCGAGATCATGCGAGATGACCTCAGCGAGATCCTGTATGGCGCCAGCGCCCCTAGCGCCGAGTACATCTTCGGCGATTCGATCACCGCCCTGACCGACGACGGCGCCGGCGTGCGAGTCGCATTCGACAGGGCCTCGGATCGACGATTCGACCTCGTCATCGGCGCCGATGGATTGCACTCACATGTGCGTGGCCTGGTATTCGGCCCGGAATCGGGGTATTCGCATTGGTTGGGCCAGTATCTCGCGGTCGCCTCCATACCCAACTATCTGGACCTGAGCGATCGCGCCCTGATGTACCCACAGGTGGACAAGATCGCCGGAATGTACAGCGCCGCACAGCTCTCTGATGCCCGGGCGTTCTTCCTCTTTCGCACACCAGAGCCCCTCGACTACCACCACCGCGATGTTGGCAGACAAAAGGCGCTGCTCGGCGAGGTGTACGCGGACGTCGGCTGGGAGCTACCCCGCATGCTCGCGGAGGTCGACGCCACCGACACCTTCTACATGGATTCGATCACCCAACTGCGCATGGATACGTGGTCCAAGGGCCGGATAACGCTCGTCGGCGACGCCGGGTACTGCCCCGGCCCGGCAGTGGGCGGAAGCACGAGCCTGGCGGTCGTCGGAGCGTATGTGCTGGCAGGGGAAATCGCGGCTGCCGCAGGTGATCACGCCAGGGCGTATCCCGCCTACGAAGCCGCACTGCGGGAGTATGTAGAGGTCAGCCGCAAACTGGCACTCACCGCATCCGGCACGCTCGTGCCCAAGAGCCGCCTTGGGCTGTGCACTCTTGTTCACGGCGCGCGAATCCTGGGACATTTGCCGTCGTCACTGACGCGCAGCCTCTCCCGACTCGTCGCCGCACGCCGGATAAATATCCACGACACGTTCGCGCTCCGCGACTACCAGGGCCTGATCAGCCGGTAGCGCATTAGCCAGAGCGTGGATGGGCAAGAGCGAGAACATCATTGGCGGCTACGACCGCCGAGTTGCTGAACGACACACTCTCGTTGCGGGTGTCACGCAGCGGCGCCGCACCACGTACGCTGACGTCCGGGTCGTCACAACAGAACACATAGGAGTGAGATGGACCGGACCGCCAATCCCTTGTTCAAGGCGGGCATGGCCGCTATCACCGCGACCGCATTGATAGTCGCGCCCGCGGTGACACCACCTACGCGACAGTCAATCCCCCTGCCCGACATCCGATCCGCCTCCGTGCGACTGAGTTCGCTCGCGTTCACTCCGCGGGCCGCCGAGGTACCGGCGAGTCCCCTCGCCGCACTGAAGCTCTCGCTCTCACCCGCATCCGCCGCGCCGGCCAGTCCACTGAAGCGTGCACCGCTCGGCCAACTCGCCACCGCCGTGCAGCCGCGCGCCGCTGCCGCGCCATTGCCCACACCCGTGAGTGCTCCTACGCAGCCCGACGCAGCGACTGCGTCGAGTCCCGTAGTGGCGAGTTCCCTCACCAACGGCATCGACCAGGCCTACCAGTTCATCCAATACTGGGTCGACTACGGGGTCGACCTCGCGCAGTGGGGCGCCGGATTCGTGCCCGTCATCGGTGGCCTCGTGAGCGCTCAGATCGGCATCGTCTACGACAATCTCGTTCGGCCCATTGCCAACAGCTTTGTCTATAACCTGGTCGACCCGATCCTCAACGACCCGAGTTTCTCCAACATCGTGAACTCGTTTGGACGGTTCGGCAGTGACATCGTGAATTCCGTCATCAACTTCGCGTGGGCGGAAGCGCGCTATTTCCTTCCCCCGCTACCGCCGCTGCCCGGCTTGGCCCTTCAGACGACTACCGATGCCAACGGCGCCGCACCCACCTCCGTCCACGAAGCATTGGTGCCGTTCACCAAGGCGTTCAAGGACGCCGAGGCACATTTCGCGGAGGCGCTTGGCCTGACCAAGCCCGACCCCAAGTCGGCCGCACTGGAAAAGACCGGCACCGCAGCGCAAACCGGAGAATCACTCAAGGAAACGACCGGGGAGTCCGTGCAGGAAGAGGGCAAGACCGCCGAGACGGGTGCTGCCACCGGCACCAAGGAGGCGCTGGACCGCAAGGAATCCGCAGAAGGCAAGGCGTCCGCCAACGACAAAGCCACCGCTGTCGCCGAAAAGACCAAGGCCGGCGACAAGGCGACGACGGAGAGCAGGGAACCGGTCACCACGGCGACCGAGGCCGCCAAGGAATCCACCAAAGACTCAGTCAAGGACGCCGCCGTACCAGGAGTTGCGGCTGACTCCGACGCGGCCTCCGGGAATCTGACCAAGGGCACCCTGGCCGCGAAAGAGACGGGGAATCAGCAACAATCGGCGACGGACGGCAAACCTTCCCCCAGTTCCGCGCCCGCCGACAAGCCCGACAAGCCGGTCAAACCGAAGGTCCCCGCGGCCAGCACGACCGAGCATGGGTCCATCAGCGCGCAGGGCATTGTCCGCGGCCCTGTGTCGCAGTCAACGTCGGGACAGTCCGGCCCGTCGGCCTCCACCCCCAAAACTGCCGATTCCAAGGTTTCCAGCTCCGGCGCTTCTGGTTTCCAGACGTCGGATACCGGCACGCCGGAGAGCAAGATGTCCGACACGAAGACTGCCACCGGCACGACGGCCGGCACCAAAGCAACCGAGACGAAACCAAAAGCTGCCGAGACGAAGCCCTCCGACGCCAAGTCTTCCGGTTCGACGACATCGGGCACGAAATCTCCCGGCACCACCGCGCACGACTCGGCGAACAAGCCCTCGGCTTCGGCGAGCAGTGCGGCCAAATCCGGTGGCGAAGGGTCGAAATCAAGCAGCGGCAGCCACCGCTAGCCCTTCCGGATCGCGGCGCTGTTGACTTCGGCTTGCGAGAAGTGTTGGAGCAGGAAGTCATTGAGGCGCCTCGTGGGTGCCGCACGGGTGGCTGTGCCCCAGGCCAGGGCAATGGCGCGGTGGTAACCGTCCCCCGCGAGCGGTATCTCGCGTATTCCGGGGAGTGCGCGATCATCGTGCGGGAGCAGCGCCACGCCGAGCCCCCGGCCGATGAGCTCGCGGATGGTGCTGAACTCCGTTACCTCGATCGTGACATTGGGGGCATATCCCGCTTCGCGGCACCACCGCTCGGTGAGCTGGCGCAGGTTGTAGCTGGGCGGATTGGCGATGAAGGTCTCACCGGACAATTCGCGGAGCCGCACCTGCGCGGCGCCGGCCAATCGATGGTCTTCGGGAACGGCGATGTGTATGTGCTGGGCACCTATCGTGATGTGGTGCAATCGTTCTGGCGCCGGTATCACGACGGCAAGGTCCAGGTCGCCGGTGAGCAGCTGCGCACCGAGTTCGCTGCCGTGGGCCTGCTTGAGCAGCACGCGGATGCCGGGGTGCCGATGCCGGAAGGCAGCCAGCAGATCGGGGATGTGACCTGACCCCATCGTCAGCGGGAATCCGAAGCGGACGGTGCCGCGCTCTGGGTCGGCGTCCCCCGTCACCTCCGAGAGTGTGTGATCGAGTTCGGCCAGCGGCTCGCGAGTCCGGGCCGCAAGCAGACGAGCCTCCGGGGTAAGGCGCACCGTTCTGCCGTCGTGAATGAGCAGCGGCACTCCCAGCGCCGCCTGCAATGCGTGAATACGCCGGCTCATCGACGACTGCGGAATACCCAATGTGAGCGCCGCCTGGGTCATGTGCCCGTCGTGGGCGGCGAGCTCCACCAGGGCTCGCAGCTGTGGCGCGAGCTGCGATGTCCACTGATCCATTATCGGATGGTACTGCTTCAATCATTCATTGGACGGAACGGATGGCATCGGCGGATTGTGATGGGTATGAGCAGAATCCCGCGAGCATCCCAAGCGCACCCCATAGACGCCGACGTCGTGCTGATCGGCGGCGGAATCATGTCGGCGACCCTGGGCTCGATGCTGTCGATCCTGGCACCGGAGTGGCGAATTGTATTGCTGGAGAGGTCAGATGCGCTCGCCACGGAAAGTAGCGGCCCCTGGAACAATGCCGGCACCGGCCACACCGGTTTCTGCGAACTCAATTACATGCCCGATCCCGGCGACGGCGCCCAGGCCGCCGCGATCGCTCGCCAATTCCACCTCAGCCGGCAGTGGTGGTCGTATCTGGCGGACCACGCATTGCTACGCCCCGACACCTTCATCCACTCTGCCGCGCATATGGACGTGGTCTTCGGGCACCGCGACGCGAACTATCTGCGCCAACGCTACGAAACCCTGGCCGCGGATCCGATGTTCAGCGGAATGCGGTTCAGCGATGACCCCGCCACCATCGAACGGTGGGCGCCCTTGGTGATGCGCGGTCGCACGCCCGGCGGACCCATCGCTGCCACCTTGCACCCGGAGGGGACCGATGTCGATTTCGGGGCTCTCACCGCAGCACTGACACGTATCGTCACCGATCGCGGTGGCCAGCTCCGGTTGGGGCACGAGGTCCGCGCGCTGCGCCAGAGTATCGATGGATCCTGGATGGTGACCGGCCGAAACGCCGAGGGCGGCTTCGCGGTACGCACTCACAAGGTATTCGTGGGCGCGGGTGGGCATGCGCTACGGCTCCTGCAACGCGCGCATCTGGCCGAGGTGCGCGGATACGCCGTGCTACCCGTGGGCGCCGCGTTCCTGCGCTCGGCCAATGCCGCCGTGGCCGACGCGCACACCACCAAGGTGTACGGGCAAGCCCCCGTTGGTGCTCCCCCGATGTCAGTACCGCATCTCGACAAACGCATCGTCGACGGACGGCCGTACGTGATGTTCGGGCCGTACGCGACATTCAGCACCAAGCTGCTCAAACACGGACGATGGACCGACTTCTTCAGCACCGTGCGCTGGCACAACCTGCATGTGATCGCTGCCGCACTACTCCAGAACCTCGCCCTCATCCGATATCTGATCGGGCAGGTCGTCGCCGGCCCGCGTCAGCGGATGGGGCAGCTGCGGCGCTACTACCCCACCGCCGCGCCAGACGATTGGGAACTTGTGCCGGCGGGACAACGCGCACAACTGATCACGCCCGATCCCCGGCAGGTTGGTGTGCTTCGGCACGGCACCGAACTGGTTGTCAGCGCCGATCACAGCATCGCCGGGCTACTCGGCGCCTCCCCCGGGGCATCCACCGCGGTGCCGATCATGCTCGACGCACTGCGACGCTGCTTCCCCGAGCAATGGCGGACCACCTGGCAACGGACGCTGACCGCGGCCATGCCGGGTGCCGGAGACATCACCTGGGACGAGGCGGCGGTCACCCGTTCGGCGCGGAGTACTGCACGTTCACTGCGGCTCGATCAAGCTAGGCCGTCGAATTAGCGCCTTCTGTCGGCGGCACGAGCACGGGCGCCCGGTATTCGGGTACCGGCGCAGGCGGCCAGGCATCCAGATCGTCACGGGCGCAAGCAACTACGCAGAACATATAGACCACCGCGGCCAGGCAGGGTGCCAGCGCCAGCGTGACGGCTATCTGAGCTTCCGTATGACCGTAGAACACCGCAGGAGCCTGGACGACATACTTGATCCGATGTCCCGCATCCAGTGAGGCGCCCGCGATATCCAATGCGCCGTAACGCAACCGGACCAGGACGGCGCCGACTCCCGCCGCCACCGCCGAGCAGGCCAAGGATCCCAGGGTGAGCGCGCCCACCATCATCGGGCCGCGGTGCGCCCGCCACTGCCATGCCGCCGCCGCCGCGATCACCGCGACCACCGCGGCCATCCCCACAAGCAGGGTGGTGCCGATGAAGAAGTTGTCGGCCTGGTTGCCCAAGTGCACAAATACTCGACCATTGTCCCGCGTGTCAGCGATGGCCCCGTGCACACCGGGGGCCAGAAAGCTCCAGAGCACTCCCACCAGCACACCGGTCGCGGCCAATCCGCCGAACACGATCGCTGCCGCGCCAATGTGCGAAAAGCGCGGCGCGCCCTCCCGGCTCGCCACAGCCACCGGTTGCCCGCTCACGCTCATCGGAACCTGCGGCTCTTCGCTCACGCTCATCGGAACCTGCGGCTCTTCGCTCACGCTCATCGGAACCTGCGGCTCTTCGCTCACGCTCATCGAAACCTGCGGCTCTTCGCTCGCGCTCATCGCTGCTCGAGCTGCTTGGAGTCCACCTCGCCGTGCCGGGAACACTTCGCGTGCCACCCATCCGGCCGCACCTGGACGATCATTCGTCGTCCACACGCCGCACAGAATCGCGGCGGTTCCAGACCCAGCTGGGCGGCGGTCGGAAGCAGCGCACCAGCAGCGCCGCCATCGATCTCGATCCCGGTGTACACGTTGTACTTACCGGCAGCCACCGGTTCGGTACCCATGAGGTACAGGCTATTGGTCACAGGCTGCTGTTCAGAGCCTTGATCGGCATCTGCAGATCGTCGAGCAGCTCCAAGTCCGCCTCGGCCGGACGTCCCAGCGTGGTCAGGTAGTTGCCGACGATGACGGCGTTGATTCCACCCAAGATGCCCTGCTTGGCGCCCAGGTCGCCCAGGGTGATCTCGCGTCCACCGGCGAACCGCAGCATGGTGCGCGGCAACGCCAGCCGGAACGCCGCGACCGCGCGCAGCGCGTCCGATGCCGGCAGCACCTCAAGATCACCGAACGGCGTTCCCGGACGCGGGTTGAGGAAGTTCAGCGGAACCTCGTCGGGCTCCAGTTCGGCCAGGTTCGCGGCGAATTCCGCGCGCTGCTCCAGGGTTTCGCCCATTCCGAGGATGCCACCACAGCAGACCTCCATGCCTGCCTCGCGCACCATCTTCAGGGTGTCCCAACGCTCTTCCCAGCTGTGCGTGGTGACCACGTTGGGGAAGTGCGACTTCGCCGTCTCCAGGTTGTGGTTGTAGCGGTGCACGCCCATCGCCGACAGACGATCGACCTGCTCCTGTGTCAGCATGCCCAGCGAGCAGGCGATCTGGATGTCGACCTCATTGCGGATGGCTTCGATACCGGCGGCAACCTGCGCGAGCAGACGCTCGTCGGGCCCACGGACCGCCGCCACGATGCAGAACTCGGTAGCACCGGACTTTGCGGTCTGCTTGGCGGCCTCCACCAGGCTCGGGATGTCGAGCCACGCGCTGCGCACCGGGGAAGCGAACAGACCCGACTGCGAACAGAAATGGCAGTCCTCGGGGCAACCGCCGGTCTTGAGGCTGATGATGCCCTCAACCTCGACCTCCGGGCCGCACCAGCGCATGCGCACCTCGTGAGCGAGCGCGAGCAGCTCTTCCAAGCGATCGTCAGGAAGTTGCAGGACTCGCAGCACCTGCTCCTGCGTCAGGCCCACGCCTTGTTCCAAGACCTGCTCACGGGCGACTGCCAATACGTCGGCGTCCGTCGCGGCTGTCAGCTCGGCTGTCTCAGTCACGCAGGGCTCCTCACTAGGTACAAACCTGATACACAATCCTGAACGGTGTTCAGGTTAGAGTATGGCCATCACTGAGCCAAACAAGGGGCGCACAGCCCCGCCGATGAGCCGCTTACGCGAAGAGCGTCGAGCGCTGAACCGACACGACCTGGTACGCCGGGCGACCGCGATTCTCGACGACTACGGAATCGCGGACCTCACGATGCGGCGGCTCGCTCGCGAGCTCGATATCGCACCCAGCGCGCTGTATTGGCATTTCGCGAACAAACAGCAGCTGCTCGGCGCGGTGGCCGATCACGTGCTGGCACCTTTGGCCGAGTCCGACCGCCGGGATGCGCCCTGGCAGGAACGCATCGACTTTTTGTGCTCGGCTCTTCGCGATGCACTGCTCTCCCATAAGGACGGCGCCGAACTGGTGTCGGCCAGCTTCGCGTCCGGACAGACCGCACACATGATCACCGTGCTGGATCGCCTGGCCGAGGCCGCGGCGACCGCGGGCCTGGGCGCAGTTCCCGCCGCCCTCGCCGCCCGTAGCATCGTCTATTACGTGCTCGGCTACGTCGCCGATGAGCAGTCGCGGCTGCAATGGGACTCCGCGGGCGCCCTTGAGAACGGTCAATCGTTCCTCGCGGACGGCGCGGGGTTCGCCGATCCCAGCGCGCAATTCGGTTTCGGCGCGCGCCTTCTGGTGGACGGGATCGGCCAGTTGGCCCGTCAGTCCAGTCCGATCGGTTAGGCGACCAGGCCGGCGACCCACTGCGGTTCGAAAAGTTCGATACTCAGCTCCGCGAATACCGGGGGCATGAGCCGCGCCGCACCCTCGGGAATCACCGCGCGCACGGGCGTCCCGAACTGGTTCGCCAGGTTTTCACGGTTGAGCCGTTGCGCCAGATCGGGCTCTGCCGGAAAGCTACCCACCACCAGTCCTGCACAGGGAACCGACTGTACGGCAAGAGCTTCCAGGGTAAGGGCGGTGTGATTCAGGGTGCCTAGATCGGCGGTGGTCACCACCAGCACTGGGGCATCGAGGACCATCGCGAGGTCGCGAAGAGTCTTGCCGTCGGCCGCCAACTCCACCAGCAGACCGCCAGCGCCCTCGACCAAGGTCAAGGCGCCGGGCCGATCGAGGGCAACGATCGCAGTGGCCATCTGCGTGTGGTCCAGCAGTTCCAATCCAGCCCGTGACGCCGAGGCCACCGGGGCCAGCGGCTCGGGATAGCGCACCAGGGTCTGGACCCGCGTCACGCCGGAGAGCCGCGCCACCTCGCCAGCGTCATGGTCATCGCCGGTCTGCACGGGTTTACACACCGTCACGTCGATGCCCTGACGGACAGCCGCGGCGGCCAGCGCAGCCGTCGCCACCGTCTTGCCCACCCCGGTCGATGTGCCGGTGACCAGCAAAATCGTCATCGCCGCGCCAGCGTCAGCACCCCGGCAAGCACCTCGTGCACGCGTTCCATATCGGCCTCGGTGAGCGAGGCGCGGGCCGTCAGTCGCAACAGCGACTGACCTTCCGGGACGGAGGGCGGACGAAAACAACCCACCCGAACGCCCTGCTCCAAACATGACCGCGCGGCATTGAACGCGACCGTGGGATCACCGAGAACCACCGGCACCACCGCCGATTCCGGCTTATCGGGCACGCCGCACCACTGCCCCAGCGCCGCCGCATGCGCCAGGACAGCACGTATCCGCGCGGGTTCGTCGATCATCAGGCGCAGGGCCGCCAACGCCGACCCGACCGCCGCGGGCGCGAGCCCAGTGTCGAAGATGAACGGACGGGCGGCGTCAATGAGGTGCGCACGCACCGCCGCCGATCCGAGCACGGCCCCGCCCTGACTACCCAGCGCCTTGGAAAGCGTCACGGTCACGACGAGGTCATCCCGGCCCGCCAGGTTCATTTCGGCGACCAGACCGCGGCCACCCGACCCACGCACACCAAGCCCGTGCGCCTCGTCGACCAGCAGCACTGCGCCGTGGCGGCGGCACACGCCATACAGTTCGGCCAACGGGGCCAGCGCACCGTCGGCGCTGAAGACCGCGTCGGTGAGCACCAGCGCACGTTCTTCGGGGCGCTGCGCCAGGGCCGCCGCCACCGCTTGCGTGTCGCGGTAGGGGGTCACCACCACCCGCGCGCGCGACAAACGGCAGGCATCGATCAGCGAGGCATGCGTGCGCGCATCGGAGACGATGAGGGTCCCCGGGCCGGACAGGGCGACCACCGCCCCGAGGTTGGCGGTGTATCCCGAGGAGAAGACCAGCGCCGACTCCGTACCCATGAAGGTCGCGAGCTCTTGCTCGAGTTCTTCATGCAGCTCGGTGTTACCGGTGACCAGACGTGAGCCGGTGGATCCGGCACCCCATATCCGCAACGCCTCGACACCTGCCTCGATGACCTGCGGATGCCGGGAAAGGCCCAGGTAGTCATTGGAAGCCAGGTCGATTTCGGGTTCTGCCGCGCTGCGCGTACGCAGCCGTCGACGCAGCCCGGCAGCTTCCCGTTGCCGCTCGACCTCACCCAACCAGGCAAGCGGTGATGATGCCTCGACCACCGGCACCTCCTCTCCTGAACGGTGTTCAGGTTAGCGCACCTGTCGGCCGGCTACTACCGCCGTCGCCGCCCGGACCATCGCACGGGTGATTCGGCGGATTTCGCCCTCGTCGCAGATGTACGGCGGCATCGTATAAATCAGCGTTCGGAAGGGACGCAGCCAAACGCCCTCGTCCAGTGCCGCACCCGTAGCAATTCGCATGCCCTGCTCACCCAACGGATGCTCCATATCGATGACGCCGATGGCCCCGCAGACCCGCACGTCGGCGACGCCCTCGAGATCCGCTGCGGGCGCCAGGCCCTCGCGCAGGCCCGCTGCTATCCGGGCGACCCGAGTCTTCCAGTCTCCAGACAGCAACAGCTCGATGGAAGCGACAGCCACAGCGCACGCCAACGGATTGGCCATGAAAGTCGGTCCGTGCATCAACGCACCGGCGGGGCTGTCGCTGATTGTCTGCGCGATCTTGGCCGTACACAGCGTGGCAGCCAGGGTGAGGTAGCCGCCGGTGATCGCCTTGCCGACGCACATGATGTCCGGACTCACCCCGGCATGGTCGGCGGCGAACAGCTCGCCGGTACGCCCGAACCCGGTGGCGATCTCGTCGAAGATCAGCAGCACACCATGCCTGTCGCAGATGGCGCGCAGCTCTGCGAGATACCGCGGATCGTGAAATCGCATCCCACCGGCGCCCTGCACCATGGGCTCGACGATGACCGCCGCAAGTTCGGCAGCGTGTTCGGTCAGCTCCGCTTCGAAACGCCTCATGTACTCGCCGTCGTAGGCGCCGGGGACACGGTCGGCAAAGATCTGCTCGACCAGCACGTCGGTCCACAGTGAGTGCATGCCGCCCTCGGGATCACAGACACTCATCGGCGCGAAGGTGTCCCCGTGATAGCCGCCACGCCACGTCATCAACCGATGCTTGGCCGGCAGTCCGAGGCTGCGCCAATATTGCAGCGCCATCTTGATCGCCACTTCCACCGACACCGATCCGGAGTCGCAGAAGAAGACCGTCTCCAGCCCCGCCGGTGTGAGCTCGACCAGCAGCTGAGCCAGCCGGGCTGCCGGCTCATGGGTCAAGCCCCCGAACATCACATGGCTCATCGAGGCCAGCTGGTCGGTCACCGCGCGGTCCAGCACCGGGTGACCGTGACCATGGATGCAGGACCACCACGAGCTCATCCCGTCAAGCACCTCGACGGATCGGCCATCGCGCACGACCGTGATGTTGGGGCCACTGGCACCTGTCACCACCAGCGGTCGCTGGGCCGCCGCGGGGATGCCGATCCCGCTATACGGATGCCACAAATGCGCGGCGTCGACGGCTTCGACCTCTTCTGGTGTCAACTTCGGCACAGTCAGCGAGCCTGTCACAGGCCCCCGGCATTGGGCCATTCGCCTCTCGCGCACACGCCGTTGGCGCGCAACTGCCAAGACTCTCGGCAACCATGGGTACATTGGGGGCCGAAAATGTTCTTCGTCTCAGCAACTAAGCCCACAAAAGATCCCGAGGTGTCACCCGCCGCGGCGATGGACGCCACCCCAAAACCCAAGGGCGACAAGGCGTTCTACCGCTACGACCTGGACGGATTGCGCGGAATCGCGATTTTTCTGGTCGCCGTGTTTCATGTCTGGTTCGGCCGGGTGTCGGGTGGAGTTGACGTTTTCTTAACTCTTTCGGGCTTCTTCTACGGCAGCAAGCTACTACGCACAGCGACCACACAGGGAGCTTCCCTCAATCCGGTGCCTGTCGTGAAACGACTGGTGCGGCGCCTGCTGCCCGCCCTGATTCTGGTGCTGGCCGCCTGCGCGGTGCTGACCGTGCTGGTGCAACCGGAAACACGCTGGGAGACGTTTGCCGAACAGAGCCTGGCAAGCCTGGGTTACTACCAGAACTGGGAGCTCGCCAACACCGCCGCGGACTATCTGGCAGCCAGCGAGTCGGTGAGCCCGCTACAACATCTGTGGTCGATGTCGGTACAGGGGCAGTTCTATGTCGGCTTTCTCGCATTGGTGTATCTGCTGGCAGTTCTGCTGCGCAAGCCGCTCGGCCGACACATCCGTACCGTGCTGATCGTGGTGATCGCGGTCCTGTCCGCGGCTTCCTTCGGGTACGCGATCTATGCCCACCTCGATTTTCAATCGATTGCCTACTACAACACCTTCGCCCGCGCCTGGGAATTGCTGCTCGGCGTACTGGTCGGTGCGTTGGTGGCGGGCACCCGGTGGCCCAGGTGGCTGCGCCAGCTGCTGAGCTTCGTGGCCGTCGTGGCGATCCTGTCGTGCGGTGCACTCATCAACGGCGTGCGCGAGTTCCCGGGCCCGTTGGCATTGGTGCCCGTCGTTGCCACCCTGCTCCTCATCCTGTCGGCAGCGAACCTGCCGGCGGATGCCCGGCAGCCGGTGGCCAACCGGTTCCTCGCCACCCGCCCGCTCGTCGAACTGGGTGCGCTGGCCTACTCGTTGTACCTGTGGCACTGGCCGCTGCTTGTCTACTGGCTGGTCTACACCGGCGAGGCCAGGGTCACCGTCGCGGAGGGCGCCGCCATCCTCGGCATTTCCCTGGCGCTGGCCTACCTCACCAACAAATACATCGAGACTCCCCTGCGTTACCCGCGGGTCTCACCCACGTCGGCATCGCTGTGGACCCGGTTGCGGCGCCCCACGCTGGCGCTGGGCACCTCCATCGTGCTGATGGCGGTTGCATTGACCGCGACCTCATTCACCTGGCTGGAGCACGTCACGGTGCAGCGTTCCAATGGCAAGGAGCTCTCCGGACTGCGCCCGCGTGACTATCCCGGTGCCGGAGCACTGCTGTACGGCGATCGGGTACCCGACCTGCCGATGCGGCCCACCACGCTCGAGGCCTCCGACGACCTGCCGATCACCACCGAGCAGGATTGCATCAGCGATTTCCGCAATCGCGCGGTGATCACCTGCACGTATGGCAATCCGCATGCCACCCGAACCATCGCCCTCGCCGGTGGCTCACACGCCGAGCACTGGATCACCGCACTCGACATCCTGGGGCGTCAGCACAATTTCAAGATCACCACGTATTTGAAGATGGGCTGCCCGCTGAGCACCGAGGAGGTCCCGCGCATCGCCGGGTCCAACGACCCGTACCCCGACTGCAAGAAATGGGTCGACGAGGTCATGTCGCGGATCATCCAGGAGCACCCTGACTACGTGTTCACCACGACCACCCGTCCACGTTCCGCCTTGGGCGACGGCGACGTGATGCCCGAAAGCTACCTGGGAATCTGGTCGGCGTTCGATGAAGCCGGCATCCCGGTGCTCGGTATGCGCGACACACCGTGGCTCATCGATAAGGACGGCACCACCTACACCGCCGCCGACTGCATCTCCGCGGGTGGAACCGCCGACTCGTGCGCCATGGATCGCAACCGCGCACTCGATGATGTGAACCCCACCCTGGCCATCGCGAACCGTTTCCCGCTGTTGAAGATCCTGGATATGACCCGCGCCATCTGCCGTCCCGACAAATGTCGAGTGGTGGAAGGAAACGTGTTGGTGTATCACGATTCTCACCACATCTCCGCCACCTACATGCGCACCATGGCCAAGGAACTGGGCCGCCAGATCGCGCTCGCCACCGGATGGTGGCGCCCGGCCCAACCGGGCCAGTGACGCGCGCGATCCGGGCCCTCGACCGATAGGGTCTATCAGCATGACCCTGCCACCCCTTCAGGTATGGCCGGGTAACCCATATCCGCTGGGCGCCACCTATGACGGCGCGGGCACCAATTTCTCGTTGTTCTCCGAGGTGGCCACGTCCGTCGAACTGTGCCTGATCGCCAAGGACGGGACCGAAACCCGGATCCCCCTGGATGAGGTCGATGGATATGTGTGGCACTGCTATCTGCCGACAATCTCCCCGGGCCAGCGTTACGGCTTCCGTGTGCACGGACCGTGGGATCCGGAAAGCGGGCATCGGTGCGACCCCAGCAAGCTGCTGCTCGACCCGTATGGAAAAGCCTTTCACGGCGAGTTCGGTTACGTCCCCGATACCGCGCCGCCGTTGCTCTCCTATCAGATAGATCCCGTGGACACCGAGACGCTCGTGCCACGGGACTCGCTGGGGCGCACCATGACCACTGTCGTCATCAACCCCTACTTCGACTGGGGTTCGGACCGCCGACCACGCACCCCGTACCACGAGACAGTCATCTACGAGGCACACGTCAAGGGCATGACGCAGACTCACCCCGGGATACCCGAGGAACTTCGGGGCACCTATGCGGGGCTGGCGCATCCCGCGGTGATAGACCACCTGCATTCCCTCGGTGTCACCGCCATCGAACTCATGCCGGTACACCAGTTCTTCCACGACAGCCGGCTGATCGCGCTGGGGCTGCGAAATTACTGGGGATACAACACCTTCGGGTACCTCGCACCGCATGCCGGATACGCGTCTTCACCACATGCCGGCGGAGCAGTGGCCGAGTTCAAGGCAATGGTGCGCGCACTCCACGAGGCAGGCATCGAGGTGATTCTCGACGTCGTCTACAACCACACCGCCGAGGGCGACCATATCGGACCGACACTGAGCTTCCGAGGTATCGATAACCGCGCCTACTACAAACTCAACGACGACAACCTCGCCCGGTATACCGACTACACCGGAACCGGGAACAGCCTCAACGCCCGTAACCCGCACACGTTGCAGCTCATTATGGACTCGCTGCGCTACTGGGTCACCGAGATGCACGTCGACGGTTTCCGTTTCGATTTGGCCTCCACCCTGGCGCGGGAACTGCACGATGTCGACAGGCTCTCGGCCTTCTTCGATCTGGTGCAGCAGGATCCGATCGTCAGCCAGGTCAAGCTGATCGCCGAGCCGTGGGATATCGGCGAAGGCGGATATCAGGTGGGCAACTTCCCCGGGCTGTGGACCGAATGGAACGGAAAGTTCCGCGACACCGTCCGCGATTATTGGCGTGGACAGCCAGCCACCCTCGGAGAATTCGCGTCGCGCCTCACCGGTTCATCTGACCTGTACGAAGCCACCGGGCGCCGCCCCAGCGCGAGTATCAACTTCGTCACCGCTCACGACGGATTCACCCTGCGAGACCTGGTCTCCTACAACGAGAAACACAACGAGGCCAACGGCGAGAACAATCAAGACGGCGAAACCTACAACCGGTCCTGGAACTGCGGTGTGGAAGGGCCCACCGATGATCCGCAGATTCTCGCGCTGCGCGCCCGGCAGATGCGCAACATCTTCGCAACCCTGGTACTGAGCCAGGGCACGCCGATGCTGTCACACGGAGACGAGATCGGCCGTACGCAGCAAGGCAACAACAATGTCTACTGCCAGGATTCGGCGCTGTCCTGGATGGATTGGGAACTCGCCACCGCGAACGCCGACCTGCTGCAGTTCGCACGTAGCGTGATCGCGCTACGTAAACAACACCCGGTGTTTCGGCGCCGGCGGTTCTTCGCCGGGCGTCCGATCCGGGAAGGCGAGGAAGTGCGCGATATCGCGTGGCTCACCCCCGCGGGCGAGGAAATGACCACTGCCGACTGGGACAGCGGATTCGGCAAGAGCCTGGCCGTATTCCTCAACGGTGACGCAATCCCCGAGCCGAACGCGCGCGGCGAGCGAGTATCCGGCGACTCGTTCCTGTTGTGCTTCAACGCATACGACGAACCACTGGATTTCGTGACGCCCGACGGCGATTACGCGACCCAATGGACCGCCGTACTGGACACCGCCACACCCAATGGCCAATGCTCGACCGTGGTCAAGGCTGGCGAAGCAGTGCGCGTACAAGACCGCGCCCTAGTGGTGCTGCGTAAAAGCGGGTAGCCGCCCTATGTCAGATAGCGGAAGGCCGGCGAGTCCGGCTCCAGCCGTTCGATATCCAGCCCGGAAAACCGCATCCGATCCAGCAGACCCGACAGGTCATCCGCGTAGCTGAGCTCGATGCCCACCAAAGCGGCACCCATCTCGCGGTTGTTCCGCTTGACGTACTCGAACAGCGTGATGTCGTCGTTGGGCCCCAGCACCTCGCCGAGAAAGCGCCGCAGCGCACCCGGTTCCTGCGGGAAGTCCACCAGGAAGTAGTGCTTGAGCCCCAGGTGCACCAACGAGCGTTCCAGGATCTCGCCGTACCGCGAAACATCATTGTTGCCACCGGAAATCAGGCAGACGACGGTGGCGCCCGGCTCGATCGCCATCTCCGCCAGCGCGGCCACCGACAGCGCACCGGCGGGCTCAGCGATGATCCCCTCGTTCTGGTAAAGCTCCAGCATCGCGGTGCAGGCGGCACCCTCATCGACTGTCGTGAGCGTGAGCATCTCCCCCGCCGCGGCAAGCACCCGATATGGAGCAGCCCCGGCTACCTGTACGGCACAGCCGTCGACAAAGGGATCCACATGGTCGAGCGGAACCGGACCGCCGGCCCGCAAGGCCGCGGCCATACAGGCAGCACCGGCGGGTTCCACCCCCACCACGCGAACCTCAGGGGCACGCTCGCGCAGGTAGGTGACGATCCCCGAGATGCAGCCGCCACCGCCGACCGGTACCACCACCACGTCGGGCGGACTATCCAATTGATCGAGTATCTCCGCGGCGATGGTGCCCTGGCCCGCGATCGTTCGCACATCGTCAAAGGCCGGCACCAGGGTGGCACCGGTACGCGCGGCATCGGCCTTGGCCGCGGCCGCAGCCTCGTCATAGCCGTGCCCGACCGCGATCAGCTCCACAAACCCATTGCCGTGGTAGATGATTCGCTGCCGCTTCTGCTTAGGGGTTTTACTGGGGATGTACACCCGGCCGTGCACGCCCATCGACTTGCACGCCAGCGCGAATCCCTGAGCGTGGTTACCGGCACTGGAACACACCACGCCGGCGGCCTTCTCCTCATCGCTGAGCTGCATCAGCAGGTTGAACGCACCGCGCACCTTGTAGGAGCGGACCGACTGCAGATCTTCACGCTTCAGATACACCTCGGCGCGGGTGAGGGCCGAGAGCCGATCGGCGTGCTGCAGCGGTGTGGGATGGACGACCTCGTCGATGCGCTTGGCCGCGGCATCGATATCGGCGGCCGTCACCACCTCGGACGTGCTCAAGAGACAGGTGTCAGCACGAAAACCGGGATCTGACGGTCGGTCTTGGTCTGGTATTCCGCATAGGGCGGGTAGGCCTCGACGGCACGATCCCACCACGTGGCCTTCTCGTCGCCGATGACTTCCCGTGCCTGGTAGTCCTTGGTGACACTGCCGTCTTGCAGCTCGACAAGCGGGTTCTCTTTGACGTTGTAGTACCAGACGGGGTTCTTGGGGGCGCCGCCGAGCGAGGCCACAAGGGCGTACTCGCCGTTGTGCTCCACGCGCATCAAGGCGATCTTGCGCAGCTTGCCCGACTTGGCGCCCAGCGTGGTCAGCAGGATCACCGGCATGTCCGCGATGGTGATGCCATCGGTGGTCCCACTCTCAATGATCTTGGCCACCTGCTTCTGCGACCAATCGAGTCCACTGGGTTCGTATTCACCGGTTAATGGCATGACGACAACTGTATCGCCGCGCCGGAACGTAGTTCCATCGCATATCGTCGCGCACTGAATGAGCCGCCGCCCGCTTGTTCATTTTTTGTGCCCGTAGGCATGTGTTCGGTTGACCGAACTTCTGCTTTAGGCCTATCCTGTACCCATGACGACATTCGAGCGCGCGGCACATGAGCTGCGGTCCCTGGATGTCGCCGCCTGGCCGGCCTACAAACTGCTCGCTCTTGGTGCGGGTGCCGTGGTCTTCATCGTCACGTTCCTGCTGATCGCATCGCTGTCGACCGCGGTGCTTTCTGCCGCCGCCGTGGCCAGCTTCGGATGGCTCACCGGCTCACTCATTCACTGAGCAAGACCTCATCGCGGGGTGTAATACATCCCCATGTCTTCGCCACGCGAATCCGCCGCCGGGCACCCGGGCGGCCACCGTATCGAGCGACTTGCCCTTGAAGTGTCCGACGATGTGCTGGCCGCCGAAAAGCACCTGCCGTCGTGGCTGCGTCCGGGTGCTCCAGAAAGCCGCATACCGGTCCTCATCGCCCTGGTGACGGCAATCTGCCTTCAACTGGCGATCCCTGCCCAGTTCAACCTCACACCGCGCTGGCCCCTGCCGGTGTTGGAGTCCGCACTGCTACTCGTCCTGGTAATCCTCAATCCGATAAAGTTCACGCGCTCAACGACTCTCGGGCGCTGGGCGACGTATCTGCTGATCGCCGCGATCACCGCCGACAACACCATTTCCGCAGCCCTACTGGATTACAAAATCGTGAGCGGACAGATGGGTGACAATCCGCGCGTGCTACTCGGCAGCGGCCTGGCGATCTTCATCACCAACGTGATCGTCTTCGGCATGTGGTACTGGGAGTTTGATCGCGGCGGCCCCTTTGCGCGCCGCACACCCGACCGTCCGCACCCGGATTTCATGTTTCCACAGATGGCCAATCCAGAACTGGCGCCCCCGGATTGGCGACCGAAATTTCCTGATTATCTGTACGTGAGCTTCACCAATGTGGTGGCCTTCTCCCCCACCGACACCATGCCGCTGTCGCGGTGGGCGAAGATGCTGATGACCCTGCAGTCGATGGTGGCGCTCTCCACCGTCGCGCTGGTGCTTGCCCGCGCCGTGAACATCCTGAGTTAGCGATGATCGCCCAGGAGTCCGTTCCGGCCCCGGACGCCCCAGGGCCCGCCCATCGCATCGTGCACCTGGCCACGATGATGGCGGTGAATGCCATTCCGCTCACCGGATGGTTCATCGGCGGATGGTCTGCGGGCACCACTTTGGCGGTTTATTGGTTCGAAACCGTCGTGGCGTCGCTCTTGGTTGCGCTCCGTGCGCTGCTTCACAAACATTGGAGCCCCCGCCATGGGCACTTCCGGTATGAGGCACCTGGCCCGGATCGCCGTTACTCGCGCACGTCCTTCGTCAAGGGCTTCCTGTTCACCACTCTCGTCTTCTCGGGGGCGCACGGGTTCTTCCTCGCGGTCATCGTGCTCCTGCTCACGCACAACGGCAAGGCTGCGCTGATCGGTATCGATTGGCGCAGTGTGGGTTTGGGCTGCCTGCAGGTGCTGATCGCGCTTGCCGCCGACTTCGTGGTAGACCTGCCCTCGCTGCGCCGGTGGACCTTTTGGCAACTCGAAGTGATGGCGAGCCGCGGATTTCTGCGGGTGGCCGTGGTGCACCTGACCTTGATCTTCGGGATGTTCGCGGTCGCGGTCACCGATGCGCCGTCCGCCTTGTTCGGCGTGTTCGTCGCCCTGAAGACCATGTATTCGTTGAGCACCATCTTCCCGCAATGGGAGCCTGCCGCCCCTCCGCGCTGGCTGAGCCGAGCCATGAACCGCATCCCCAGTGCTCGCCCAGGGCAGACATTTGAGCAGCAGTGGGCCAAAGACCGCCGCGACGAGGCGGTCCGGCGCAAAAAGAACGAACAACCGTGGACCGGGATCAACCGCTGATCGGGCTAGCCCCCCAGACAGCCCGGACCGAGCAGTGCCTTGAGATCTCCCATCAGGGCGGACGAAGGAGTCACCCGAAGCGACTGATCGAGCTCCAGCGTGGTGACGCGCTCCCCGCTGATCAACCGCAGATGCACCTGGTTGGTGCCCGGGTGCCGGGTAAGCACCTGTTTGAGCGCCGTCACCTTGTCGATGGTGCACTGCCGCGTCGGCATCGTCACCGCGACCGGCCGATCGTCGGCCGCCTGAGAGAAGTCCGGCACCACGAGGTCATTGGCGATCAGCGAGACCCGGTCATCCCGGATCGCGACCTTCGCGTTGACGAGCACCACGGCATCATCGGCGATGTCTGCGCCGTACACCGAGTAGGCCTGGGGGAAGAACAGCACCTCAATGCCACCCGTGAGATCCTCCAGCTGCGCCGAGGCCCACGGCATCCCATTCTTGTTGACACGGCGGTTCACCGAGGCCAAGATGCCGCCGACCTTGACTACGGCATCGTTGGCGACTTCGCCATCGAGGATCGCGGGGATCTGGGTATCGGTTTGTCTGCTGAGTAGGTGCGCCACACCGTTGAGCGGATGTCCGGACACATACAGCCCCAGCATCTCTCGTTCCAGGGCCAGCTTGTGCTTTTCTTCCCACTCGTCGTCGGGAACCTTGATCGCAAAAATATCGGAGGCCGGGACGCTGTCTTCCCCGCCGCCACCGAAGAGATCGAACTGCCCCATGGCTTCGGCCTTCTTGGTGCCGAGCACCGAGTCGACCGCGTCGGACTGCACAAGGAAAAGCCCCTTGCGCGGATGCCCTAGCGAGTCGAATGCCCCCGCCTTCACCAGAGATTCCGTGACCTTCTTATTGCAGGCCGCGATATCGATCTTGTGCAGGTAATCGGAGAAGTCGGTGAACGCTCCCTTTTCCTCGCGAGTCGCGATGAGGGACTGCACCACGTTGGCGCCGACGTTGCGCACACCGCCGAGTCCGTACCGAATGTCCTCACCCACCGACGCGAAGTTATGTACGGACTCATTGACATCCGGCGGCAACACGGTGATACCGAGACGACGGCAGTCAGCGAGGTAAACGGCCGCCTTGTCCTTGTCGTCGCCGACAGAAGTGAGCAAACCGGCCATGTATTCGGCCGGATAGTTCGCCTTGAGATACGCCGTCCAGAAGGACACCAGCCCGTACCCGGCGGCATGCGATTTGTTGAACGCGTACCCGGCGAACGGGAGAATGGTGTCCCACAAAGCCTTCACGGCCTTCTCCGAGAAACCGTTATTGGTCATGCCCTCGTAGAAGCCCTTGTACTCGGCCTCGAGGACTTCGAGCTTCTTCTTACCCATGGCCTTACGCAGCGCATCGGCCTTACCCATCGAGTAGGAGGCAACCTTCTGGGCGATGAACATGATCTGCTCTTGGTAGACGATCAGGCCGAACGTCTCGGCCAGGATGTCCTTGAGCGGTTCCTCCAGCTCCGGATGAATCGGTTTGATCGGCTGGCGCCCGTTCTTACGGTCGGCGTAGTCGTTGTGCGCGTTCATGCCCATCGGTCCGGGGCGGTATAGCGCCAGCACGGCGACGATGTCGTTGAACCCGGTGGGCTGCATACGGCGCAGCAGATCACGCATCGGCCCGCCATCGAGCTGGAAGACGCCCAGAGTGTCGCCGCGAGAAAGTAATTCGTAGGTCGCCGGGTCATCGAGCGGCAGATGGTCCAGGTCCAGATCGATACCGCGGTTGGCCTTGATGTTGTCCAGGGCGTCGCCGATGACCGTGAGGTTGCGCAGGCCCAGGAAGTCCATTTTCAGCAGGCCGATGGCCTCACACGACGGATAGTCCCAGCCGGTGATGATGGCGCCGTCTTGGGCGCGCTTCCACAGCGGGATGGCGTCGGTCAGAGGCTCCGAGCTCATGATGACCGCGCAGGCGTGCACACCGGCGTTGCGGATCAGGCCCTCCAGACCAAGCGCTGTCTGGTAGATGTTGCGCACATCCGGATCGGTATCGATCAGGGTGCGCACCTCGGCGGCCTCCTTGTACCGCTCGTGCTCGGGGTTGGTGATGCCCCATACCGGGATGTCCTTGGCCATGATCGGCGGCGGAAGTGCCTTGGTGATGCGGTCGGCGATCGCGAAACCCGGCTGGCCGTAGTGGATCCGTGCCGAGTCCTTCAATGCGGCCTTGGTCTTGATGGTGCCGAAGGTGATGACCTGTGCGACCCGGTCGCTGCCCCATTTCTCGGTGGCGTAGCGGACCATCTCACCGCGGCGGCGGTCGTCGAAGTCGATATCGATATCCGGCGCCGACGGACGTTCCGGGTTGAGGAATCGCTCGAACAGCAGGCCGTGCGGTATCGGGTCGATATTGGTGATGCCGAGCGCGTAGGCGACAAGTGAACCTGCCGCCGAACCACGCCCAGGGCCGACCCTGATGCCGACCTCTTTCGCGTGGGAGACGAGGTCACCGACGACGAGAAAGTATGCGGGGAAACCCTTTTGCTTGATGACGTCCAGCTCGTAGTGAGCACGGGTGAAGTACTCGTCGGGCACTCCCCCCGGGACTCCCTCGAAGCGGCGCTCCAGTCCGCGGTCCACTTCCTTACGCAGCCAGGAGTCTTGATCTTCCCCCTCCGGCACCGGGAAGATCGGCATCCGGTCCTTGAAGTTCCAGACGTCTTCATAGGACTGCACCCGTTCGGCGATCAACAGCGTGTTGTCGCAAGCACCGGGAACGGCGTCATCCCAGAGGTCCCGCATCTCGGACGCGGGTTTGAGGTAATAGCCGTCGCCGTCGAATTTGAAGCGGGTGGGGTCCGAGAGCGTCTTCCCGGTCTGCACACACAGCAGTGCCTCGTGGTTGTGCGCGTGATCCTTGGTGACGTAGTGGCAGTCGTTGGTCGCCAGCGGCGGGATGCCCAGCTTCTTGCCGACCTCCAGTAGGCCCTCACGCACCCGCCGTTCGATGGACAGCCCGTGGTCCATCAGCTCCAGGAAGAAATTGTCCTTGCCGAAGATGTCCTGCCATTTGGCCGCGGCGGCAAGCGCCTCGCTCTCCTGCCCCAGCCGCAGGCGGGTCTGCACCTCACCCGATGGACATCCGGTGGTGGCGATGATGCCGCTGGCGTGCTCGGCGATGAGGTCGGCGTCCATGCGCGCCCACTTGCCCAGCTGCCCCTCGAACGAGGCCAATGACGACAGCTTGAACAGGTTGCGCAGCCCGGTGGCATTCTCGGCAACCATGGTCATGTGGGTATACGAGCCCGAGCCCGAGACGTCATCGGACTTCTGTCCGGGATCGCCCCAGAAAACACGTTTGGTGTCGAACCGCGACGCAGGGGCGATGTAGGCCTCGATACCGATGATCGGTTTGACTCCGGTGGCCGCGGCGACGTTGTAAAACTCGCTCGCGCCGTACATGTTTCCGTGGTCGGTCATGCCGACAGCAGACATGCCCAGCCGTTCGACCTCGGCGAGCATCGGCTTGATCTTCGCTGCACCGTCGAGCATCGAGTACTCGGTGTGGTTGTGCAGGTGCACGAACGAAGAATTCGAGGAGCTCACACGTGCCTTTCGTACCGACCCGGGATTGGGGCGTCAATCGCTAGAGGGGTCAGTTTATTGCGAGGGTCCGACAGACCCGGGCGTGTCGGGGGTGTGTCGTCAAGCTCACCGGGCTACCCGATTCACAGCGGTCACAAATGCCCCGCCAGCAACGCTTAGGGCGAGGCCCAACCCGGCGCGCAATTGACGTCGACCACGTATGTCATGGTCTTCTCGGCGCCGCTGTCGTGGCCGGAGCCTTCCCCCTCGATGTGAAAGCTGTCGTCGTTCCTGGTCGCTGTGATCTGCTCACCGACGTTGTCTTCCTCGGTGAGCAAAATGATGAGCTCACGCGTCTGGATATCGAAAGTCTGGACGGCCAGCGAATCCGGGTCCAGTTTCACCATCGCATGCCCGCCGGATGCTTTCTTCGGTCCGACGTTAATGAGCAAGTGGGTCACTCCCCTGTTCACAAAGCAATAGACCGGGCCAGGCATGTTCAACACGGCGCCGTCCACCGTGACCGTCGCATCACCCGAGGGCATGAAGCCGGGGTGCCTGCCCCCGGTCCTGAGTGCTTGCACCATGCTTTGGCCTTGCGCCGGTATGTCATCGGTAGCAGCGACCGCAATGCTGGCTTCTGCGTCCTGCTGCCCGCCGGACGAAGCACAGCCGGACAACGTGGCCACCACGACCGCCGCCCCGAGGATCATGTGCCGCAACGCTCAATCCCTCCCCTTGACCGACACCATGTCGATGGGCGAAACCGTAGCCGGTCGGCCCGACTGACGCGGCAAGATCAGCGCACTGCGCACGGTATCGGCCGTGAATATCACCAGCGCAGCCCAGATCAAGACAAAGCCCACCCAGCGCTCCGGCGGCATTGCCTCGTGTTTGACCAGTACACCCCAGAGCATCTGCAACGTCGGCGTCACATACTGCAGCAGCCCCAGGGTGACCAACGGAATACGTTGTGCCGCAGCACCGAATAACAACAGAGGCAGAGCCGTCACCACACCGCTGAGCACCATCAGCGCGGTATGTCCGTGGGTGTAGCCCAGAAAGTGTTGCTGACCGGACACGCCCACGAATACCAGGTAGGCGCCCGCGAACGGCGCGGCGACGATCCCTTCGGCGGTCAGGCTTACCCGCGGGTCAACGGTGATCGTCTTCTTGATGGCGCCGTAACCGGCGAACGAGGCGGCCAGAATCAACGTGATGACCGGCAACCGGCCCACGCTGATCGTCAGTACCGCGACCGCGGTGAACGCCAACACCAGTGCCAATAGCTGCCACCGGCTGAGGGGTTCCCGAAAGAGCACCACTCCCAACAACACCGTCACCAACGGATTGATGTAATACCCCAGGGCGGCGTCGAGTACATGCCCGGAGTTGACGGCATAGATGTACACGCCCCAGTTCAGCGCGATGAGCAGCGAAGCGCCGATGAGCAGCCCCCAGTTGCGCAGCCCCATGGCGACCAGGTCGCGCAGACGTCGAGAGACCGCGACGACGACCGCCATCAGCAGCAGTGTCCAGATCATGCGATGCGCCAGAATCTCCAGCGCACCCGCAGGTTCCAGCAGCGGGAAGAACGCCGGGAACAATCCCCACATCAGGTATGCGGCCGCGCCGAACAGATACCCGGATTTCGGGCTGCGGTTCTGTTCGGGAATGGCGGGGAGCCCGCTCATCGCAGGACGTCGAGCGCGTGGGCCAAATCCTCGGGGTACTCACTGGTGATCTCAATCCAGCGACCGTCCCCCGGATGGGCAAAGGCCAACGATTTGGCATGCAGCCACTGACGTTCCAGTCCGAGCTTGGCGGCCAGTGTCGGATCGGCGCCATAGGTCAGGTCGCCACAGCACGGATGTTTTATCGCCGAGAAGTGCACTCGAATCTGGTGCGTGCGACCGGTTTCCAGGTGTATGTCGAGCAGGCTGGCCGCCACGAACGCCTCAAGGGTGTCGTAGTGGGTGATGGAATGACGACCATCCTCGACCACGGCAAATTTCCAGTCGTGACCGCGATGCCGGCCGATGGGCGCATCGATTGTGCCGCTGGATGGATCCGGATGCCCCTGCACGAGAGCGTGATAGCGCTTCTCAACCCGCCGGTATTTGAAGGCTCGCTTGAGCTCGGTGTAGGCCTTCTCGGACAGCGCTACGACCATCACCCCGGAGGTTCCAACGTCCAGGCGGTGCACGATCCCCTTGCGTTCGGGAACACCGGACGTCGTCATCCGGAAGCCGGCCGCTGCGAGTCCACCGAGCACGGTCGGCCCGGTCCAGCCGACGGAGGCGTGGGCGGCGACGCCTGCCGGCTTGTCGACGGCAACCAGATCGTCGTCGGCATAGAGGATCTTCATGCCCTCGATCACCTCGACGCGGTTCTCCGGCGGCGCCTTGGGCTCGGGCAGCGTGACCTCCAGCCAGGTACCCGCGGTCAGCTTCTCGGATTTGGTGACGGCAACCCCGTCCAACAGCACCGCGCCCTCTTCGGCGAGGGCGGCCGCGGCGGTGCGCGAAAGTCCCAGCAGACGAGCCAAACCTGCGTCCACACGCATACCGGACAGGCCGTCCGGAACCGGCAGAGAGCGCGACGTCATGACGGCTTGGTCTGGGAAGCCTGCGGGTCCGCGTTCACGCTGTCCTCCGGGCCACTGCTCGCTGGTTTCGAGGTAGAACGGCCCTCGCGGTCGTAGTCGTAACCGAACAGCGACAGTGCCACCAGCAGAATCGCGCCACCCACCACGGAGGGGTCCGCGACATTGAAGACCGGCCACCACCCCACGGACAGGAAGTCCACCACGTGGCCGCGCAGCGGTCCCGGGCCGCGGAAGAACCTGTCCACGAGATTGCCCAGTGCACCGCCGAGAATCATGCCCAAGCCGATTGCCCACCACGTCGAGACCAACCGACGACCGATGAACAGGATTCCCACCACCACCGAGATGGCGATGAGGGTGAGCACCCAGGTATAGCCCGTGGCGAACGAGAACGCGGCGCCCGAATTGCGCACCAGCGTCCAGGTGACGGTGTCGCCGATGATGGGCACCGGCTTGCCGGGTTGTAGCAGCCTGACGGCGAGAACCTTGGTCACGACGTCCAGTACGAGCACCACCGACGCCACGATGAGCAGCAGTTTTATCCGCCGCTTTGGCTTCCGGGCGGTCTCGGACTCGTCACTCACGTCCCCCATCATCCCTTACGCGGCGCAGCGCTTTGCGCAACCTGTCTGCGATGATCGCCGCTGTGCCTGCCGCTCTTCGCCCAAATGACTCCTCGCCAGCGCTCGTTCTCTTGACCACGGGGGGCACGATCGCGACCGAGGTGGGCGCAGACGGCATCGCCCGGCATGCCAGTTCCGGCGGCGATCTGCTGGCGGCAAGTGGCCAGGGCAATGTGCTGGTCGAGGACCTGATGACGATCGACAGCGCGGAGATGACGCCGCAGCGCTGGCAGCAGATCGCGGCCTCGGTACGCGGGCATGTCGCCGCGGGCGCGACCGGAATCGTCATCGCACACGGCACGGACACTCTGGAAGAAACCGCTTTGTGGCTCGCGCTGACATGCGCGGTGCCGGTCCCCGTCGTACTGACCGGCGCACAACGCAGCGGCGACCACCCCGAGTCCGATGGTCCAGGCAACCTGCGCGACGCGTTGACGGTGGCGGCCTCCGGCGAGGCGCTGGGCGTGGTGGTGTGCTTCGCCGGGCAGGTCTTTCCGGCGGCGGGCATCCGCAAGGTGGATCTGACCGCGACCGCGGGATTCGCCGGGGCACCGCCGGTCGGGCAGATACGCGACGGCGCCTTCGTCCGCACCGCCCAGGCGTCCTCGTCGTTTCTGGGCACCGTGACCCGTCCGGCGCTGCCGCGGGTCGATGTGGTGAGCCTGTACCCGGGTGCCGACGCCGTGGCACTGGACGCCTTCGCGCGGGCCGGCGCGCAGGGCCTAGTGCTCGAATCGATGGGTGCCGGAAACGCCAACGACGCTGTCACCGAAGCGGTTTCCCGCCACATCGAGAACGGGATACATGTTGTGGTGACCACCAGGGTGCCGGGTGGCCTGCTGTCCCCGGGCTACGCACCGGGACAGAAGCTCATCGACGCCGGCGCGGTGGTCGCGCCTCGGCTTCGCGCCGGCCAAGCGCGAGTGCTGTTGATGGCGGCCCTAGCCACCGGTTCCGATCTCGTCGCCGTCATCGACCGGCTCGGCTGACTCCCCCGGCCAGTCCAGGCTCGCCACCGGGTCGGCGCGCGCGATACCCGGATCATCGACCGCGAAGGTGCGCGCGATACCCGGACCGCTGCTTCGCGTCTCAAATCTCACCGTCATGACACCGTGCCCGGTGCCCTGTATCCACCCGTGCCCGAACTCGGCGTGGTCGACGTCATCCCCGACACCCCAACCAGCCGTGCTGTGGGTGGGCTCCGCGGTAGATGGCACCTCGTCGGACTCGGCAACGGGCTCGGCCTGATCCAGATCCGGGAACAACGAGGTCTGCTGAACATCGGAGAATCCCGAAAAACCTACGCCGACAAGACGGATCGGCCCGATCTCGACGGGATCCAGCAGCAGCCGGCGCGCCGCCGACATCAGTACCGCGCGTTCCGTGGTGGCGTAGGGCAGCGTCGCGGACCTGGTCAGGATGCTCATATCCGAGCGCCGCAACTTCACGGTGACGGTCCGGACGCCACGCCCGTGTTTGATGAGTCGCCGGTGGGCGTGGACACCGATGGGCTCGATGGCCTGGCGTAGTTGATCAAGGGTTGTCAGGTCGTCGGGAAACGTCGATTCCGCGCTGATCTGTTTGGTTTCGGCCCGCTCGGCCACCGGGCGGTCATCGACGCCACGGGCCAGCTGGTGCAGCGCGGGGCCGATCGTGCCACCCAAGACCGAGGCCGCCTCACTGGTCTGCAGGGCCGCGAACTGGCCAATTGTGTTGATACCCAACCTATTCAGGCGCTCTTCGGCGACCGGGCCGATACCCCACAATTTGCGCACCGGGAGCTCGTCGAGCAGTGTCCGTTCTTCCTCCGGCGCTATGATCCGCACGCCGTCGGGCTTGGCCAACCCCGAGGCGATCTTGGCAATCTGTTTACCCGAGCCCGCCCCTACCGACGCGGTGAGACCGGTCTCGCCGAGCACGCGTGAACGCAACTCATGAATGTAATCCGCGACTGCACTTGTTGTGGCACCGAATAATTCGGACGGTTCTCCAAACGCCTCATCGAACGACAGCTGCTCCAGAATGGGGATCATCGATCGCACTGTCTCGAATACGCGCCTGCTGGCCACGCCGTACACCGAACCGCGAGGCGGCAAGACGACAGCGTTGATGCCCACCAGGCGCCGAGCCTGATGCATCGGCATGGCCGAACGGGCCCCGAAGACCCTGGCCTCGTAGCTCGCGCCGGCCACCACGCCGCGGCCGCCGGTGCCGCCGACGAGTACCGGACGACCACGCAGGGTGGGCCGGGTCAGCTGCTCGACCGAAGCGAAGAAGGCGTCCATGTCGAGGTGCAAAACCCATCGACCGGCAGCACACACGCGCCCATCGTATTGCGGCCCACCGACTGCCCACGGGTATCGCTGTCGGAAGCTCGATATGGATTGGCCGAATCCCGGTAGCCGCTGGCCCGCAGCCCTCCTAGCCTGGCGTTATGGCAATGAATTTGGTGCATCGGTGGTGCTGTAGCTCGGAAATGTGGGCACGCAAGACCGAGTCGCAGCTCCTCCCCTGGGCGCTGCAGGGGGTTGAACTCGGTGCGGACACTCTGGAGATCGGGCCCGGCTACGGCGCGAACCTTCGGGTGCTGACCAATCGCACCCCGCAG
Source organism: Mycobacteroides abscessus ATCC 19977 (assembly GCF_000069185.1). NCBI lineage: Bacteria > Bacillati > Actinomycetota > Actinomycetes > Mycobacteriales > Mycobacteriaceae > Mycobacteroides > Mycobacteroides abscessus. The sequence continues at coordinate 2,748,590 of NC_010397.1, forward strand.
CTCACCGCGGTCGAGATCGACGAAACCATGGCCACCCGGCTCCAGCGACTCTATGGCGACCGGGCGACCGTGATGCAGGGCGATGGCACCAAGCTGGGTTTCGACAACGACAGGTTCAGCTCCGTGGTGTGCTTCACCATGCTGCATCATGTCCCCACCGCAGATCTGCAAGACCAACTGTTTGCGCAGGCACACCGAGTGCTGGCACCCGGCGGAGTCTTCGCGGGGAGTGACGGCGTGCATTCCACGTTCTTCCGGCTGCTGCACATCGGCGACACCTACAACCCGGTGCCGACCACGTCGCTGCCGGATCGTCTGCGCGCGGCGGGCTTCACCGATATCGAGCACCACCTCGACGGCGGCAATCAGCGCTGGCGCGCAGTCAAGGCCGCCTAGAGCTGGGGCCCGGTGCAGTAGGCGCCGGGGTGCCCGGCTAGGAGCGACAAGCACGCCGACGTGCCATCATTGTCGCTCCTAGCCGGGCACAGGGAGACTTCGCCGAAGCGGGCTTAACCCGCCGCCTTCTTCAAGGACACCCGGACCCCGTCGCTGAGAGCGGTGGCGGGCGTCCGCGTATCCGCGCCGGCTTCCGCGATGTCCAGTGTCGTGGCCAGGATCTCCCCAGAGATCAGTTCGCGGTGCCGTTCCGCCCACGCGCGATGCACGGCCGGAACCTCCAAGACCACCTCGATCCGATCGGAGACCTCCAGACCCGTCGATTTGCGCAGGTCCTGGAGCTCACGGATGAGATCACGTGCCCAGCCCTCCGCTTCCAGCTCCTCGGTAACGGTGTCATCCAGGATGACCAGCCCTCCACCTTCGGGAAGCGCCGCAGTCGAATCCGGTTCAGCGGCGACCAGTTTCGAATCGAACTCACCCTCGCGCAGGGTGATACCCGCGGCGACGACGGTACCGTCGGCCTGCTGAGCCCAGTCGCCGGACTTGACCGCCCTGATGACCGTCTGTACGTCCTTACCCAGCCGCGGGCCCGCGACCCGCGCATTGACGGTCAGCTCAAACTTGCCATACGCAGCGATATCGTCAGTCAGCTCAACCGATTTCACGTTGAGCTCGTCGGCGATGAGCGCGGTGTACGGCTCCAACCGCTTCGGATCGGGCACCGCCACGGTCAGCTTGAGTAGCGGCAACCGCACCCGCAGCTTCTTGGCCTTGCGCAAGGAAGACCCGGTAGAAGCCACCTTTCTCACCTCGTCCATGGCGGCGACCAGTGCGGCATCCGCGGGCAACACAGACTCGGACACCCAGTCGGTCAGGTGCACTGACCGCTCCCCGGTGAGCCCCCGCCAGATGACCTCGGTGGTCATCGGTAGCAGCGGCGCCGCCAGACGGCACGTCGTCTCCAGCACGGTGTGCAAGGTGTCGATGGCGTCCGCATCCTCTTCCCAGAAACGCGAACGAGACCGCCGCACATACCAATTGGTCAGCGCATCGGTGAACTGCCGTAGCTGCTCGCACGCCACGGAGACATCGCAGTCATCCATGGATGTGGTGAGATCGTCACGTAGTTGCGCCAGTTTTGCCAGGATGTATCTGTCCAGCACCTGCTTCGAGTCGGTGCGCCAGGTACCGGGCTTGGGCGCGTACAGCTGCAGGAAGCTCCAGGCATTCCATAGCGGCAGGATGACCTGCCGCACGCCCTCGCGGATCCCCTGCTCGGTGACGATCAGATTGCCGCCGCGCAGGATCGGCGATGCCATGAGGAACCAGCGCATGGCATCGGATCCGTCGCGGTCGAACACCTCGTTGACGTCCGGGTAGTTGCGCAGCGACTTGCTCATCTTCTGGCCGTCGTTGCCCAGCACGATGCCGTGCGACACACAGGTGCGGAACGCCGGGCGATCGAAGAGTGCGGTCGCCAACACGTGCATGACGTAGAACCAGCCACGCGTCTGGCCGATGTACTCCACGATGAAGTCGGCCGGAAAGTGCTTCTCGAACCACTCGGCGTTTTCGAATGGGTAATGCACCTGCGCGTAAGGCATTGAGCCGGAATCGAACCAGACGTCGAAGATATCCGGGATGCGACGCATGGTGGACTTGCCCGTCGGATCGTCCGGGTTCGGCCGGGTCAGCTCGTCGATGTAGGGCCGGTGCAGGTTCGTCGGCCGGACTCCGAAGTCGCGTTCCAGCTCATCGAGGCTGCCGTACACATCGATACGGGGATACGCCGGATCGTCGGACTTCCATACCGGAATGGGGCTGCCCCAGTAGCGGTTACGCGAGACCGACCAGTCACGCGCACCTTCCAGCCACTTGCCGAACTGACCGTGCTTCACATGCTCGGGATACCAGGTGATCTGTTCGTTAAGCTGCACCATGCGATCCCGGAATTCGGTGACCTTGATGAACCAGGAGGACACCGCGCGATAGATCAACGGGTTTCGGCAACGCCAGCAGTGCGGGTAGGAGTGGTCGTAGGTCTCGTGACGCAGCAGAACCGCCCCGTTGAGACCCGCTGCGCCCGTGCCGTTCTTGAGGTCCTTGATGATCTGCGCGTTGGCATCGAATACCTGCTGCCCCTCGTAATCGGGCACGGTCGCGTCGAATCGGCCCTTCGAATCGACAGGGGTGACCGGAGTGATCTGCGCCCTATCGGTGACGTTCTTGTCTTCTTCACCGTAGGCGGGTGCCATGTGCACGATGCCGGTACCGTCGTCGGTGGTCACATAGTCTCCCGACAGCACGGTGAAGGCGTTCGGCGAGGCGTCCTGCTGGAAGTATGGGAATGGCGGCAGGTAGCGCAGACCCAGCAACTCCGCACCGGTGTAAGTGTCCAATACGGTGGGCTCCTCGCCCAGTTCCCGCGCGTACGCACCGACCCGGGCCTGCGCCAACAGGTAACGGTCTTCGGAGTCTTCCGGTTTCACCACCGCGTAGGTCACCTCGGGGTTCACCGCGACGGCGAGGTTCGACGGCAGCGTCCACGGCGTTGTGGTCCAGATCAGCAACCGCGCGCCGTCGAGCGTCGCCCACCGGCTGTCCTCGTTACCCGCGATCCGGTAGCCGACGGTGACAGCAGGATCCTGACGACTTTGGTAGACGTCGTCGTCCATGCGCAGCTCGTGGTTGGACAGCGGCGTCTCGTCACGCCAGCAGTACGGCAGCACGCGGTAACCCTCGTAAGCCAAACCCTTGTCCCACAACTGTTTGAACGCCCAGATGACCGATTCCATGAAGGTCAGGTCCAGCGTCTTGTAGTCGTTGTCGAAGTCGACCCAGCGCGCCTGCCGGGTTACGTACTCACGCCATTCCTTGGTGTAGCGCAGCACCGACTCGCGGCAGGCATCGTTGAACTCGGCAATGCCCATCGAATCGATCTGGGATTTATCGGTGATGCCCAGTTGCCGTTCGACTTCCAGCTCGGCGGGCAATCCGTGGGTGTCCCACCCGAATCGCCGATCCACCTGATAGCCGCGCATGGTCTGGTATCTCGGGACGATGTCCTTGACATAGCCGGTCAGCAGATGCCCGTAGTGCGGTAACCCATTGGCGAACGGCGGACCGTCATAGAAGACGTATTCCGGTGCGCCGTCACGGTTCGCGATGCTCGCACGGAAGGTGTCGTCCTGATCCCAGTAGCGCAGTACCTGCTTTTCCAGTGCAGGAAGATTCGGGGATCCGCTGCGCTGATCGGCGCCGAGATCGGTCCGCGGGTACGCGTCCATATGGGTACTTCTCCCTGTGCTCGCCGGCACGGGGACGATGGGACGCCGTCGGCGTACCTCCGCGGTACCACCCCGCTTGCCCCGACCTGGCCGGGGCCTCTCGCAACGGCTGTGACGGGCCTACCCGTCCGGTTCTACTCTGCTCACGCATTTCTTCCGGAGACTCCCCGGTGATAGCCGGATCAGTATCGGTAACAGCGATTCTATTCGGGTGCGTTGATATGGCCAAACCGGTTTCGAAGCACCATCAGCGCGGCCAGGACCAGCGCGATCGCCAAGAGCGCGCCCACAAAGAGCACCGTGAGCCCCCAGCCGCCGGCCTGGTACGCCAGTCCGCCCACAGCACCCGCCACCGAACTGCCCAGGTAGTAACTGAACAGATACAGCGCCGAGGCCTCGGCACGATCACGCTGCGCGACGGCGCCGACCCAACCGCTCGCGACGGTATGGGCCGCGAAGAAGCCGGCGGTGAACACACCGACACCGACGATCACCGTGAGCAGCGAGTTCGGGATTGTCAGCGCAAGCCCGGCGGCCGTGATGACGATCGCGGCGATCAAAACCGAACCCCGGCCCCGGCGATCCGCCAGCCGTCCGGCCACCGCCGACGACATGGTTCCGGCCAGGTACAGCAAGAACAGCAGACCGGCAATGGCTGTCGGCAGCCCGAACGGGGGTGCGACAAGGCGATAGCCCAAATAGTTGTATACGGTGACGAATCCACCCATGAGCAGAAATGCCAAGCCGAACATGATGAGCAGGACCGGGTTTCGTAGGTGCACACCCAGGATCCGCAGGGTGGTGCCGACCCGGACCTTCTTCGGCACAAAGAACTGAGACTTCGGAAGCAGCGCGGCGAACAGCACCGTGCACACCAAAGTCATGGCACCGCTGCCCAGCAGGGCGATACGCCAGTTGCTCACATCAAGCACTGAGGAGGCCACCAGCCGCCCGGCCAGCCCGCCCACCGTGGTGCCCGCGATGTATCTGCCCATCGCCGAGCCCAGCGATCCCGGATGCACTTCTTCGGCCAAGAAGGCCATTGCCACCGCCGGAATCCCAGCCAGGGCAGCTCCCTCGGCGGCACGGCCGATCAACAACACAGCGAACGTGGGGCTGGCAGGAAGGAGCAGCCCGATGATCGTGGTGGCGATCGCCGAAACCAGCATGACGCGAGTACGGCCGAACCGTTCCGAGAGTGCACTGGCCGGAATGATCGACAGGGCGAGCATCCCCGTGGTTACCGAGACCGTCAGGGCCGCCGAAGCGGGGCTGACCCCTAGATCCGCGGAGAGTGCCGGCAGCACCGCCTGGGTTCCGTAGAGCGCCGCGAAGGTCGCCAGTCCCGCGGCGAACAGCGCACCGGTCAGGCGCCGGTAACCGGCGGTACCTGTCTGATGGGGTGACGGATCCACGCCATTGCGGACGGTGGTGGTGCCCTCGGTGCTCGCAGCCGTCGCCATGAGTCCCAATGTTGCTCGCGATCAGGCATATTGCGGAAATGAGCAATATTCGGATCTATAATTCATTTTACGTATAAACGGAGGTAGAGCCATGGCCGAGGGTGACTACGAGTGGTACATCACACTCGCCGAGCTACAGAACGTCACCGCGGCCGCCGACCAGCTCCGGCTTGCGCAGCCGACACTCACCCGCATGCTGGCCCGTTTGGAACGCCGCCTGGGCGTGCAGCTCTTCGACCGGCACGGTAAGCGGCTCGCCCTGAATCCATTTGGCCGGATCTTCTACCAACACGCCCGCCGCGCTCAGCTGGAACTGGATTCCGCGCGCCGCGCAATCGACGATCTCGCGAACCCTGCTGAGGGCGAGATCCGTCTGGGGTTCCTGCACACCTTCGGGCCTACCTTGATCGCCGGATTGATCGCCGGCTTCGCGACGACATCGCCGCATGTGCGATTCGTCCTGGAACAGGGCGCCGCAGGCAGTCTCGATGATCTGGTGGCCACCGGCGACCTGGACGTCGCCATCGTCTCTCCGCGCCCTCGGCGTGCGAATCTCGGCTGGCGCAACCTTTTCCGGCAACGTCTCGGCGTCGCGGTGCCCACCGACCATCGCCTTGCGCAAGCCCAGGATGTGTCGATGGTTGACCTTGCCGACGAACCTTTCGTGGCGATGCATCCAGGTTTCGGTATGCGTCGGCTGCTCGAAGAGCTCTGCGCCGCAGCACAATTCCAACCACGGATCGTGCTGGAATCAAGCAATCTGATGACGGTGGCGGGTCTGGTGGCCGCCGGTCTCGGCGTTACCGTGCTTCCCGTCGACGCCACCACCTATCCGCCCGACCTGCGGATGTTGCGCCTCATCGACGCCGATGCGCACCGCGACGTCGGGATCGTCTGGAGCTCCGGGCAACCGCTGTCGCGGCCCGTCCGCAACTTCATATCCCACGCCGTCGCATCGACGTAGGTAACAATCATTGCCATGTCTGCCGAGGTGCCGGCCGAAAACGGGATGGCCCGGGCCATCGCGCAGATCGATGCTGCCGCCGACGAAGCGGCGTTCCATGCGGGGGTGAGCGCGACACGGATCGCGATCACATTGCAGGCGCGGGCGCGCGCACCGGAGGCAACTCTCGCCGCTGCGTGGTCCGAGGCATTGCGCAGCAGTGTCATCACCGCGGCGAGGCTCGTCACCGATGGCGTGAACCCCGGCTGGAGCTGGTTCGTTTCCGGGAGTGCGGCACGCGGCGAGGCGGCGCCGGGATCGGACATCGAGACGCTGATCGCGGTCGACGACACGATCGACGCCGAGGGCAAAACTCGCCTCATGGAGCTGGCGGCACGGGTCCACACGACACTCGAGCGCGGCGGCATTGGCGGCGATTCCAACGGGGTGCTGGCCAGTCGCGGCCGATTCTGCCGCCGCACCACCGACTGGCTCGAGGGCATCGAGCGCTGGTGTGCCAATCCTCCGGCGGACCGGGGGGTCGTGATGGCGGGCTTGATGGCCGATTCACGAGGTGTCGGCGCCGACGCGTCGCTGCCGGACGGCGCCCTGCGCAGCAAAAACGCGCGCTGCGCCCAGCGCCACTACCCCATCCGTCATGCGATGCTGCAGGATGCGGTGGCAGTGCGCGCGGGATTCCCTTCGCGGTTGAAGATATTCGCGACGCAATCGGACTCGGTAGACCTCAAGATCACCGCGATGGACCCGGTGGTGAAGATCGCCCGGTGGGCGGCGTTATCGGCCGGATCGGATGTTCTCGCCACGCCCGCGCGGCTGGATGCCGCATCCACTGCCGAAACCCTCGACCGCGATGACGCCTCGACACTGCACGACTGTTTCGACTGGCTGCTGCGCTTCCGGTGGCGGGCACGAGCGGCGGCCTGGGAGGAAGGGCAGCCGATGTCCGATACCGTCTCGCTGTCCGCCCTTGCCCCTCAGGAACGTGCGATGCTGCGCGGTATCGCACGGGAGATCGCCGGCATCAGACGCAAGCTGGTTTACCTGTCGTCGACGTCGTCATTCAGATAATCGGTCGTACCAGCGCATGGCCCAACGAGCATCGCCAAGGGCCGTGTGCCGCTGCGCCGCGCTCGGGGTCTTCACGCCGAATTGCTGTGAGAGGTTGGAATAGTCGGCATCCGGTGTCAACCCGCGGTCCCGCAGTCGTGCCGCCGTGGTCGCGACCACGTCGACAAGTTCCGGATTCCAGGTGGGACCGACCCCGTGAGCCAGAAACATCCGCGCCAGACATTCGGTGTCGAATTGCGGTATCACCCCGACGATCGTGGCTCCCGCCGTCCATTCCGCGACAAGCGAAACAGCCTCGGCGGCACGGAAAACACGCGGAAATTGCAACGGCCGCAGACGAACCTGTGGATGGCGCTTGTGGAAACCGCTTATTTGCAGGCCCGCCGGATCGGCGGCCGCCAAGTCGAGATCCTGCACATCGACGCACAAATGCAACTGTCGCTGGCCCGCCGCGGTTCGCCGGATGATCGCAATCTCCCACGGTTCGCGCTCGCGGTGCAGCCCGGTGGTCTCCGTATCGAGAAAAACCAACGCCATCCAGACATCTTCTCGCGGGCGACACCTTGGGCACACACATACCGGCGTGTTTGTGTGCGCAACGCCGCGCTCGAGGTCTACGAGCTGAGGTTGAGTAGTTGCTCGGCGGCCAGCGCGGGCGTCAGGGTGCCTTCCCGCACCTGCTGCTCGATATCAGCACGCGACGCCTTCACGTCGGGGGCGTTCAAAACCCGGTCGAGCACCGCGTCGCGCACCATCGCCCACATCCAATCGACTTGCTGGCGGCGGCGTTTGGCCTCGAACTCGCCCGCTTCGGTGAGCACCGCGCGATGCTGCAGCACCGTGTCCCACATCTCGGAGACACCGTTGTTCTCCAGCGCACTCATGGTGAGAACCGGTGGGCGCCAGAGCGTGTCATGCGGATAGATCAGGCGCAAGGCTCCCGACAATTCACGGGCGGCCTTCTTGGCTTCGATGGCGTGCTCACCATCGGCCTTGTTCACCACCACGATATCGGCGAGTTCGAGTACGCCCTTCTTGATTCCCTGCAACTGGTCGCCGGTGCGCGCCAACGTCAGGAAGACAAATGTGTCGACCATATTGGCGACCGCGACCTCGGACTGCCCCACGCCCACAGTCTCGATCAGGATGACATCGAAGCCGGCGGCCTCCAGCAGGACCACCGTCTCACGGGTGGCCTTGGCCACCCCACCCAGGGTTCCCGAGGTCGGCGACGGCCGGATGTAGGCATCCGGATGCACCGAGAGCCGACCCATCCGGGTCTTGTCCCCCAGGATCGATCCGCCGGTGCGCGTCGACGATGGGTCGACCGCCAGCACGGCGACGCGATGTCCCTGTTCGATGAGATACATCCCGAGCGCCTCGATGGTGGTCGACTTCCCCACCCCGGGCACTCCGGTAATCCCCACGCGCAGTGCGTTTCCCCCCTCGGGCGAGAGCTCGAGCAGCAACTGCTGCGCCTGCGACCGGTGATCTTGTCGGGTCGACTCCACCAAGGTGATGGCCCGGGCCAGGCCGGAACGGTCTCCCGACCGGATCAGTGCTGCCAGATTGTCAGGTGCCGACATCAGGTCAGGTCGTACCCGAGCCGCTCAGCCAGCTTGTGCAACAGGCCAATTGCGGCCTCCGAGATCACCGTTCCGGGAGGGAAGATGGCCGCGGCGCCCGCCTGGTACAGCTCGTCGAAATCGCCCGGCGGGATCACGCCGCCCACCACGATCATGATGTCCGGGCGCCCCACCTCGGCCAGCGCCTGACGCAGTGCAGGGACCAGGGTGAGGTGGCCCGCGGCCAACGACGACACACCAACCACATGCACGTCGTTGTCGGCGGCCTGTCGCGCGACTTCCTCCGGAGTCTGGAACAGCGGACCCACATCGACATCGAATCCGATGTCGGCGAACGCCGTTGCGATCACCTTCTGTCCGCGATCATGCCCGTCCTGCCCCATCTTGGCGACCAGCACGCGCGGCCGGCGGCCGTCGGCGTCGGCGAATTTCTGTACCAGCTCGGTTGCTTGCGTCACGCTGCTGACGGCGCCATCCCTTCCCACTTCGTCGCGGTATACCCCGCTGATGGTACGGATTTCGGCCTGATGCCGGCCATAGACCTTCTCCAGCGCATCGGAGATCTCCCCGACGGTCGCCTTGTGCCGAGCGGCGTTGATGGCCAGCGCCATCAGGTTGTTACCCAGCCCGTCTTCGCCGGCCCGGCCCGAATCGGCTGCCGCACGAGTCAACTCGGCCAAGGCTGCCTGTACCGCGTCGTCATCGCGCTCGGCACGCAGCTGCTGCAACTTGGCCAGCTGCTCGGCCCGTACGCGGGAATTCTCTACCTTGAGAACCTCGATCTGCTGGTCCTCGGCAACCTGGTATTTGTTCACGCCGATCACCGGCTGACGGCCCGAGTCGATGCGCGCCTGGGTGCGTGCGGCGGCCTCTTCGATACGAAGCTTCGGGATGCCCTGATCGATGGCCTGCGCCATACCGCCGGCCTCGGTGACCTCCCGAATATGTTCGCGCGCGCGGGAGGCGAGCTGGTGAGTCAGCCACTCGACGTAGTACGAGCCGCCCCACGGGTCGATCGGGCGACAGGTGCCCGACTCCTGCTGGATGAGCAGCTGCGTGTTGCGGGCAATGCGGGCCGAGAAGTCGGTGGGCAGCGCCAGCGCCTCGTCCAGGGCATTGGTATGCAGCGACTGGGTGTGTCCCTGGGTGGCGGCCATGGCCTCGATGCAGGTGCGGGCCACATTGTTGAACACGTCCTGCGCGGTCAATGACCACCCGGAGGTCTGCGAATGCGTGCGCAGCGACTGCGACTTGGAACTCTTCGGATCGAACTGCGCGACAAGCTCACTCCACAGCAGACGCCCGGCGCGCAGCTTGGCGACCTCCATGAAGAAGTTCATGCCGATGGCCCAGAAGAACGACAGACGCGGGGCGAAGACGTCGATGTCCAGCCCTCCGGCCAGGCCTGCCTTGATGTACTCGACGCCATCGGCCAGCGTGTATGCCAGCTCCAGATCGGCTGTGGCACCGGCCTCTTGGATGTGATAGCCGGAAATCGAGATGGAGTTGAACTTCGGCATCTTGGCGCTGGTGTACGCGAAAATATCGGAGATGATCCGCATCGACGGCTTCGGCGGATAGATGTAGGTGTTGCGGACCATGAATTCTTTGAGAATGTCGTTCTGGATGGTCCCGGCAAGCTTCTCCGTACCGACACCCTGCTCCTCGGCTGCCACCACATACAACGCGAGGATCGGCAACACCGCGCCGTTCATGGTCATCGACACCGACACCGAACCCAGGTCGATACCGTCGAACAGCTGACGCATATCCAGGATGGAGTCGATGGCCACGCCAGCCATGCCCACATCGCCCTGCACGCGCGGATGGTCCGAGTCATACCCGCGATGGGTCGCCAGGTCGAATGCCACGGACAGGCCCTTTTGGCCCGCCGCCAGGTTGCGGCGGTAGAACGCGTTGGACTCGGCGGCCGTGGAGAAACCCGCGTACTGGCGAATGGTCCACGGCTGATTGACGTACATCGTCGGATACGGCCCGCGCAGGAAGGGCACCTGACCGGGGAAGGTATCCAACGGATAACCCTGCGCCCGCACCGCCTCGCGGTCGGCGGCCGTGTAGATCGGCTTGACGGTGATCGCCTCCGGCGTCTCCCAATCAAGCTGCTCGGGACTGTATCCGTGCGCGGCGGCGGCCTCGCTTACCGCGGTCTGAACGGCGGCGGTGTCCGGGGCGACGGATACGCGGTCACCGTGCAGCGGTACATCGGCAAAGCTGCCCAGGATGGTGCCGGATTCCGAAAGATCCGTGAGGTCAGTCATGTCACGCTCCCAATGTGGTCAGCATGGCCGAAAGCGCTTCGACAGCATTGATTTTCATGGTGAGGTACCCATCCGGCCGGGAGGCCTCCGCGACCTCGGCAACAGCCTTCTCCGGTCCCGCGAGATACACGTCGGTGATACCGGCTGCCTTCGCCGCGTCGACGACAGCGCCGGCCTCGGCCGCATACCGGCCATCGGTGCCACAGATGACGGCGATACGGGCTCCGGCATCGGCCACCGCGCCGGCGACAGCACTCGCGTCCAGCACACCGGGGTTGATGGCTTCGATACCACCGGAGGCCAACAGGTTCGAGGCGAATGTGGTGCGCACATTGTGTTCGGCCAACGGTCCCAACGGCAGTAGCAGCGCCGACGGCCGGGCGCCGGAGGATGCCAGGAAGGCATCCGAGCGGTCCCGCAGTTCCTCGAAGTCGGCGGCGTACCGGTAACCCGTGCCAGGATGCGGCGGTAGCGGCTCCTCCGCGAGATTGGGGAACTCGTTCACTCCCGTGACCGAGGTACGCCGATGAGCGATGTCGTCGGCACGCTGGGCGCGGGTGGCCGCGATCCGTTCCCGGATCAGCTCGGTGGCGGCTTCAAAGCCGCCCGCGGCCTCGATCTCGGTGAACAGCGACCATGCCTGCTGCGCAAGGCTTTCCGTTAAATCTTCGATGAACCACGAGCCGCCGCCGGGATCGAGCACCCGCGCGACATGCGACTCCTCGATAAGCAGCAGCTGAGTGTTCCGTGCAATGCGGGCAGCGAAGGCGGGAGATACCGCGCTCAAACCACCCGGGATGGCGTCGTCGAATCGCCGGACCCGGACGCTGTCCGCACCGCCGACTCCCGCGCCGAAGGCGGCGAGGGTGGTACGCAGCATATTCACCCACGGATCACGTTGTGCCATCATCGGTTCGGAGGTCACCGCGTGGATAACCGCGCCACCGGCGTCGGGTGCACCGGCAACTTCGGCGACCCGGGCCCACAGCACCCGCGCCGCCCGGAACTTGGCGATGGACAGAAACTGATCGTCTGTTGCGGCGATACGGAAGCTGATCTGCTCCAGCGCTTCCGCGACGGTCAGGCCCGCCCGCTGCAGTAGCCGCAGATATGCGACGCCGGCGGCCACCGCCACCGCGAGTTCCTGGCTGTCGCTGGCACCCGACTCATGTGCGACGGTGCCGTCGACCGTGATGGCGCGCACCTGTTCGGCCCGCGCGGTCGCCCGACGGGCCAGGGCAACGGTCTCATCGATCGAAATCCCGGCCCGGTCCGCGAAGGCGTTGCCCAATGGGTCGGCGCCCAAATCGGCCACCACGGCAGCGGCGTCTCCCTCATAGGCATCGAGGGTGGTCAACAGGGCTTCGGCCACCGCCGCCAGCTCGGCACCGGCCTCAAGCTGCACGGGCGCCAGGTCCAGGTAGACACCCTGCAAGGCCCGAGCAACCGCCTCGGGTGGCAGGCCTGCCAACACGATGGCACTGGCACCCTGTCCCAGCGCATCGAGGATGGTCTCGTTCACCAGCGCCGGATCGGCGGCACCGCCGAACGCCTCGGCCACCTTCCACCCGCTGTTCACATCGCGGCGCGGGTCACCGCCACGCACGAAGGGCCACTGCCCGGGTAGTGACGGCTCGGGTAGCTCGTCAAGCGCGGTGTACAACGGCCGGATGGCAATTCCGTCGTAGGTGGGCGAGTCGAGCAGGCGCTCGGGGTCCGCCGGCAGGTCCTCGACCGCTTTGCGGGTCGATTTCGCCAGCACGCCGGCGACGCCCTTCTGCCATCGCGCGAAGTCACGCTGAATTTCGGGCACCTCAACAGTCACAAAACTGCTCCCTGCTGCTCGTCGTCGAGCGACACATATGGCACTCCATGCCGAAATGCCTATCACACTTACTCATCAGGCTAAATGACGCCGCCCATTACTTCCCAGTACGGGGGCCGGCGCACCACAACGACCGTGTCCTGGTACCCGCCATTCATGCAGGCTCCGTAGGCTTGTTCACCATGGGGTTCCGGCAGATCGGGAGAACGGCCGTCGCAACGCTGCGACGGCTGCCGCGACGCCAGCTGCTGTGGACCGGCGCCGCTCTTCTTATTGTGATCGCCGCGGTCCGGTTTGTCCCGCTGCCGACGGCCCTACAGATGCGCGACTGGGCGCGCGACCTCGGCCCGTGGTTCCCGCTCGCTTTCCTGGGCGCACACACGATCGTGACGGTGCTGCCCTTCCCCCGCACCGCGTTCACCCTGGCTGCCGGGCTGCTGTTCGGGACACAACTCGGCGTGCTGCTGGCCGTCGTCGCCAGCACCGCAAGTGCGGTCCTGGCCCTGTGGGCGGTCCGGGCGCTGGGATGGAAGCTCAGTGCATTGCATCACCGTCCCGCGGTGAAAAGCGTGGACGATCAGTTGCGCCGGCGCGGCTGGATCGCGGTGATGTCGATGCGACTCATCCCGGCGGTGCCGTTTTCGGTACTCAATTACGCGGCAGGGGCCTCCGCCGTGCGGGCGCTGCCCTACACGCTGGCCACCTTCGTCGGTCTGCTCCCGGGCACGTTGGCCGTCGTCGTGCTTGGTGACGCATTGACCGGGCACATCAGTCCCACACTCTTCGCCGTCTCGTTGGCTACCTCGGCGATCGGCGTGCTGGGCATCCTCTATGAAATTCGGCGCTATAAACGCACGCACACCGAGATCCCTGATCCGGAAAGCTCCGGCGCGCCCGAACGCGTCGGCCGCTAGGGTTGTACGACTTCTCGTTCGTCAAATCCCTTGGCGGTAAGCACAGCGAACAATGCGAGCAGGCTTGTCGCGGGTAACGCGTTGAGCATCTTGTCGTGTGCGCGTAGGTGTGCGCCGACTGCCAAAGTGAAGTAAACGGTCAGCATGAATGTGGTCAGTCTGCCCAGCGCCGACCACCGTATCCCGCCGATGAGCCCCGCTGCCGACGCGGTCTTCACGACGGGTAATAGCCACCAGATATCTTGCGGCAGACCGACTTTCTCCAGAGAATCTTTGACCGGTTTGATCGGCCCGACACAAGCCGCGGCATCGGCAGCCTGGACGGCGGCCAGCACGGCCAAGACCCTGGGTTTGGCTAAAAGCCGTTCCGTCATGATGATTTCGCCCCCAACCCCTTCACCATCAGGGCGCCGTAGGTGGCGAGCAAAGCCGACGCCGAGACGGCGTTCAGCCCGATATCGCGCGCGCGAACATGCGCTCCGACCGCCAGGGTGAAGTAGACGGTCAGCATGAGCAGGGTTAGCTTCGCAAGCCACGGGAACCGGATGCCCCCTAACAGGCCCACCGCCGACGCCGCCTTGATGGGCGCGAAGATCCACCGATATTGCTGCGGATAGCGCACATCATCGAGGCACTTGGCCACGTAGGGAATCGGCTGGACGCAGATGGCGGCGTCAACAGCCTGGAATGAGGCCAGAAGAGCCAGAACTCGCGGAGATACGAAAGCGCCATTGCTCATTACTCCAGTGAACCACTACTACGCCGCGCAGACGATGGCGCGACCGATTCCCGCTAGTGAGGAGCGTGTGCACCCAACGATGCGGAGATAACGGCCAATGGCGACAGGGCCAGCTGCATGTTGGCCCGCTCCTGGGGGGTCAGCCGACGGCGCTCCCAGAAAAGTCGCAACGCGCGAATACTCATCTCTCTATTGGACGCGGCCGCGCCGACATAATCCAGCGCGGCCGCGATATCCCAACGAATTCATGACGCGTCCCTTGCGGGGCTCAGTTGCCGTGGGCGAGTTGAATCGCCTTCACCACCAACAGAATGGCACCGACAACCAGATAGCCCCGGAGCGCGAGCATGCCCAGCTTTGTCCCCGGGCTCCACCTGACGGGTTCGAGCAGTGCCAGCGGCGGCATGCGCCACGTCCGCGCATCTACGCCGTCGAGCACTTTGGTCATCGCCAGCACCGCGGGATCGGCGCGTTGTCGGCTCGATACCCACCACAGGCCTGTACCGATCAACACCGCGAGAATCGTGACACCCACCGCCAGATCACGCGCGACCTCCACCACATCCAGATCCGGGAAGAGCGTGGTGGCCATCAGAATGCCGGAAAGGAACAGCAGCACGCCGACGATGAGCCCGGCGACAATGTTGAGCCACGGCTTATTGACCCACGGACCCAATACCGCCTTGTCATTGCACAGCAACAGCAGGAACACACTCGCGCTGGGCA
The DNA here is from genome assembly GCF_000069185.1 of Mycobacteroides abscessus ATCC 19977. Taxonomy (NCBI): domain Bacteria; kingdom Bacillati; phylum Actinomycetota; class Actinomycetes; order Mycobacteriales; family Mycobacteriaceae; genus Mycobacteroides; species Mycobacteroides abscessus. Next base: position 2,763,840 of record NC_010397.1, read on the forward strand.
GTAGCAAGCCGGCCAGGGCCTGCACCGCGGTGGTCATGAGCCCGAGTGGGGCGTTCGGTATCAGCACTATGGCCGCCCCCACCCCGACCATCACCGTGTAGGACAGGTAGAACGGCTTGGCGTCCTTGAAGCTACGGTGCAGTGAGTGCTTGAGTCCGAAGGTGTCCCCGAACGCGTAACTCGTAGCCAGGGTGACCGCAGCCGCACCGATTATCGACGCGTCCAACAGCACGATCGCGAAGATCTTGCCCAGCAACGGTTGCACCTGCCCCAGCCATTCGGCGATGAGGCCCGCATCACCGCTGTCGCCCCACTTGTCCGGGCCCGAATTACCGGTCGCGCGGGCGGCGTAGTCGGCGGTCATGAGCAGGGCGGCGGCCCCGATCACCACCACGAGTGAGCCGATCACGGTGTCGGCGCGCTCGTATCCGATGAAACGTGGGGTGATGCGCTTGTCGACGATGTTGGACTGCTGGAAGAAGAGCTGCCACGGAGCTACCGTGGTGCCCACCATGGCGATGATCAGCAGCACCGCCCCCGAGCTGACGCCGCCGTCGATACCAGGGACCACGAAATCGTGTGCGGCCCTTCCCCACTGCGGCTCGGCCAGCAAGAACATCGGAATCTGCAGCAGCGTGATCGCGATGAAGACGAACATGGCCCGCTCCCAGCGTCGGAAACTCCCGGTGGCCATGATCAGAATCAGGGCGATGGCCGCGAGGGGAACGGTGTAGTACTTCGAGACGCCCAGATACTCGGAAGCCAGTGCGACACCGATAAATTCGGTGACAAGGGTAAGAAAGTTCAGGATGAACAAGTCGCCCACCGAGAACCAGCCCCAGCCACGACCGAACCGCTCATTGATCAACCGGGCGTGCCCGACTCCGGTCACCGCTCCGAGGCGAACCACCATCTCCTGGTTCACGATGAGGACGGGGATCAGCAGCAAGAGCACCCAGAGCAGGCTGTACCCGTAGCTCTGACCGGCCTGCGCGTAGGTTGCGACGCCGCCCGCGTCGTTGTCGCCGACCATGACGATGATGCCCGGCCCCAGGATGGCGGCCATGGTGGCCATCCGCGACCTGAAGGTACGGGCCTGCCCGGGATCACTGACGCTGATCTTGCCGAACGCACCTTCGATATCTCCCAGGTGAGCCGAATCGAGCACAGCGCTCTTCGGTTGCGATACTTGCACTTTGAGCTGTCCGTTCGCAGTTTCCGCGCCGTTGACAGACCCGTTGACAGACCCGTTGACGATGCCGTTTTCACTCATGGCGCGACTCCGTCGGGGTTCGACGCGGCCTGACGGACCGGCCGCGGGGCCGGTTCACGCCGCCGCCAATCCTGGGGGATGAGCGCGGCCAACACGTCGTCATAGGTCACGACCCCGAGCACCCTGTCGCCCTCGTCGACAACGGGGATCAGGGCCAGGTTGTAGTCGGCCATCAGCAGGGCGACATCGGTGAGATCGGCCTGCGGTGCCACCCGCACCGGATCGTCGTCCATGACCGATTCCACCGCGGCGTCACCATCGGCCTGAAGCAGCCGGATCACCGACACCACACCCACCAATTCGCCGTTATCGGCCAGCACATGCACCTTCAGCAATGCCTCGGGCTGCAGGGATTTGGCGGCGGAGATGGCCCCCAGTGCGGCGCCGACAGTGCTCCCGAGCACACAGGACACGATGTCGACGTTCATCAAACCGCCCGCCGACTCGGGGCTGAACCCCATCAAGGTGACCACCTTGGTGCGCTGCGGCGCGGGCATCAGCTCCAGAACCGCGCGACGGCGGGACTGACGCAGGTCGAAAATGGCATCTGCCGCATCGTCCGCGCGCATGCGGCCGAGGAGAGCCGCGACATCGCCGTCGGACATGTCTTCGAACAGCTTGCCGGCCTTCTCCGAATCGAGTTCCTCGAATACGTCGGCCTCGAGCTCAGGGTTGTCGCGGACGCGATCCAGGATCTCGCCGCCCTCCTCCTTGGTGGCCTCCTCGAGCAGATCGGCGATCTCGGCGGGCTTGAGGGTGTTCACCCGTCCGCCGACACGGCGCGCCAACAGGGAACCACCATGCCCGATCATGGGTTCGAAGGCTTTCCAATCCCGCCCAGCCTGGCCCGCGCCAGCCTTGATAAGACCGAAAAACCTTGCGGGACGACGAGTATCGAGACGGGCAAGAATCCACCCCTCAGCCGTTTCCTGCAGCTCGATGTCATAGGCGTGTACCAATTCGGCGTTGTCGACATCGATGAACCGGTGGTCGAGTACGTCCTCGTCGAGCAGGTACTCACCGTCGCGGCGCTCGAAGCCCCTGAGGTCAACCTTGTTCTTGCTCAACTCGATTCGATCCGGCGCCACGACAGAAACCACGTCCGCGGAAATGAAGACGGTGCGCCCGCCCATGTCCACGACGTATCCGGTGACGAGCGGATACCGGTCGGACCCGCGGAGCCGGACAATCACATCCTCCAGCCGGCCAATGGTCTCACCGGACCGCGCGACAACCGGAGCCTTCAATAGATCTGAGAATTGAATTACCCGCGGCGTAGCCGCCGTGTTCGAAGTAGCCATGCCGACTCCTCAGCGTTTGCACCAATACGCTTCGCCCGCCCGGGTGGGTGGACGAAGCGTATTGGCCTCGAATGAATTCCGAATGTCCACGCACTGTGAATCGACTGTGCGTGGTAGTGATTGCCGTACCGCCGAACTACCGCGGTGGATGTGCCCCGAGCGATGCCGATACGACGGCAAGCGGCGAGTACGCCAACTGCAGGTTGGCCCGCTCTTGCGGGGTCAGGCGGTGCCGGATCCAGATACGGCGGACGGCGTTGAATGTTGTGGTCATGATCGGACTCCTTCTAGGGAGAGCCGCATACCCGAACCCGAGCGTCAAAAATGTTGACTCAAGCGAGGGTTCACCCTCGAACGCGCAGCAAGGTATGCGGCAGCTGTTGTCTATGCGGACCATCGCCGGATATCACGGTCGTGCCTCACCTCCTTGCCGTCGGGGCGCGCGCGGGCGCCTGCTGCAGGAACAGCGACCAAGAGAGGGAGAGAAAATTGCCGAACAACGAACGCCGCCCGGCACGCACCCCTCTCGTCAGGGCTTCGGCACTACGTGACGTGTCCGCCAGCGGAAGCCACTTCGGGTCATCCCTTAGTCCGGGAAGACCTGTCCTAACCTTGGGCGTCTCTCGACGTCGTCAGATCAGTGGCCTGTATTCACGTAGGAGCCTCACCTAGCAAGGTGCTGAACCGGTACCCATGATGGGCCGCTGAAATAGGCTTGTCAAGCCAGCGACATCCGCGTCACACCTCGGGCAACTGATGCCGGCTCACCGGATCGATCTGACCAATCTCCTTTGCGGCCGACTGCGCCTCGGCGACCGCCGCGGCCGCCTCGGGAGTCGCCTTGGTGTCGAACCATCCCGCCACCTCATCGGAGTCATCCTCGGGACGCTCCGTGGACGTATCGACCGGGGACGGCTCGTAGCGGAACACTCCGTCGTCGCCAGGGGCACCCAACAACTTTGTAAACCCTTGTAGCGCCGAACCGAAGTCGCTTGGAATCAGCCATACCTTATTCGCCTCGCCCTCGGCCATCTTGGGTAACGTCTGTAAATACTGGTAGGCCAACAACTCTGGCGTGGGTTTACCGGATTTCACTGCGGCAAAAACCTTTTCGATCGCCTTCGCCTGGCCCTGAGCCTGCAGATACTGTGCGGCACGTTCACCCTCGGCGCGCAGAATGCGCGACTGCCGGTCGGCCTCGGCCGAGAGAATCGCCGCCTGCTTGGCACCCTCTGCCGCGAGGATCTGCGACTGCTTGGCGCCCTCCGCCTGCTTGATGGAGGCCTCACGCACACCCTCGGCGTTCAGGATCATCGCACGCTTCTCGCGGTCGGCCTTCATCTGCTTTTCCATCGACTCCTGCACCGACGGCGGTGGGTCGATAGAACGCAGTTCCACCCGGGCCACGCGCAGTCCCCAGCGCCCGGTGGCCTCGTCGAGCACGCCACGCAGCTGGCCGTTGATCTGGTCGCGCGAGGTGAGCGTCTGTTCCAGGGTCATACCGCCCACCACGTTGCGCAGAGTGGTCGTGGTGAGCTGCTCGACGCCCACGATGTAGTTGCTGATTTCGTATACCGCCGCCTGCGGGTTGGTGACCTGGAAGTAGACGACAGTATCGATGTTCACCGTCAGGTTGTCCTCGGTAATCACCGGCTGCGGCGGGAAGGACACGACGCGTTCACGCAGGTCTACCTTGGCCCGGATCCGGTCCACGAACGGCACCAGGATGGTGAGCTGCCCACTCACCGTCTTCGAATAGCGCCCGAGCCGCTCGATCACCGCGGCCTCGGCTTGCGGAACGAGCGCCACGGACTTCAGCACGATGGTGACGCCCAGGATGATCAAGACGATCAACACAAACACTCCGGCCGCTACTCCCATACCCGTACTCCCCTATTCTCAGATCTTTTCGACAACCGCCGTGGCGCCGTCGATTTGAACCACTGTGACCGTCTCGCCCTGCTCGAATCGCCCAGACTTTTCCAGACTGCGGGCGGTCCACATCTCCCCACCCAGACGGACAAGCCCATGCAGATCGTCGACGGGTTCAATCACAATGGCGCTCTTGCCCTCCAATGCCTTGGCATTGGTATGCAGGACCGGTCCGGCCGTCAGGCGCCGCCGCAGCGCCGGGCGCACACCGACCAACAGCACGACCGCACTGATTACGAAGACCAGCCCTTCGGCCCATAACGGCATGTCGAATGCCCATCCGGCACCGGCCGTGACCAGGGCCGATCCGCCCAGCATCAACAGGAACATGTCCCCTGTCATCAGCTCGGCGGCCGCGAGCAGGATGCCTGCGACAAGCCACACAATCGGCATGTGTCCACATTAGCCCGCGTGGGCAACTGGTGGGGGCGGATGCGGCGCCTTACACTGCGAGCATCATGGCGAATCCGAGTGTGTCCCTGGCAGTGTGGGCAAGCGCGTGGCTGGCGGGCCGCGCGGCACCCGATGATGTCATTGATGCCCTCATCGCGTGGGCACCAAGGCATTTGGTCACCGCATACGATGCGGTCGCGGCGGGTCATACCGGGCTGTCCTGGCCCGATATGGACGACAACGGCCCCATCGGCCTGCTCCAGACGATCCGCACCGCGACCGGTCAACCACACGGTTTACCCGATATCCACGTCATTCTGCCCGCGCCGGGCGACCCTCGTGGGCTGCCCGCAGGCACACAGTTCCAGCGCGACGCCATGGAGGCCAGTGAGGCGATCATCCTCAGCGACCGCCAGAATGATTCCACCGCAATAGGATTGGTTCCGGCCGTGGAATACGACGAGGATCGCGACGAGACCACCGGGTTGTTTTGGACCGTCTATTCACTACCGGCGAAGATCCCGCCGCAACCCGCACAAGATCTCGGGGAAGCCGAGTTCCAACTGCGCCAGGCGGTTCGTGCCGCAACCGCGACGCTGGGGCGCCTGGACCGCGCGGTGGGGGCAACCGAAGCCGACCCCCGCGCCCTGGTCGAGGAGGTGCTATCCACGCTACGCGGGCATCGCCTGCCGGACTACGCGCCACACCGCGCGATTCGAGTCCTCGACTCGGCCAACCAAGTGGAGGCCATCGCCACGGCCGCGGCCGAGATCTTGGAGCTGCCCGGCGCACTCGATGATGGTGCGGTGTCCGACGCTTTGCGGCCGCTGATCTTAGTGGTGCGCGAAGCACGGATGGCTGCGGCCAGCGCCATTATCGGGGCCGCGCGCTAGTCCTCCTGCACACCGCAGCACAGGGGCGAGCACAATGCGCCGTTCACACTGAATCCGTACCCCGGGACCGGGTTCACCCCACTGGCCCGTAACGCCGGCCGTCCCTCAACGACCTCAGTGATCAAGTCGACCGCAAGGCGCGCGAATCGTTCATCCGCACCGGGCGTGGCCGCCCGGACGAGCTCGATATCGTGCTCTTGCGCGTATTCACGAGCCTCGTTGTCCAGGTCCCAGACCACCTCCAGGTGGTCGGACACAAACCCGATCGGCGCCACTGCCACCGATCGAATCCCTCGATCTTTCAGCGCCGCAAGGTGATCGACAATATCGGGCTCAAGCCACGGAACCTGAGGCGGGCCCGAACGCGATTGCCACACCACGTCGTAGTCCTGGTGACCAGTCGCGGCGGCAACCAATTGCGCCAGGTAATGCACTTGCCGGCTGTAGAGCTCGGGGCCGTGGCGCCGGTCCGCCGCAAGGGGAATCGAATGAGCCGTGAACACCAATCGCGCCTCACCGCGCAGGCTCGACATCGCGGCGGACACCGCCTCGGCGTACAGCTGCACCAAGGACGGGTGGTCGAAGTACTGACGAAGTTTGACCAGCTCCGGCGCGCCGTCACCGACGGCTGCACGGGCCCGGGCAATGTCCTCCACGTACTGCTTGCAGCCCGAATACCCGCCCCACGCCGAGGTGGTGAAAACAGCTGCTCGCCGAATTCCCTTGTCCCGCATCTCAGCAACCGTGTCCTCCACCATGGGATGCCAATTGCGGTTGCCGAAGAACACCGGCAAGGGGTGCCCGGCCGACTCCAGCTGCCGTGAGATCTGATCGACAAGCGCCCGGTTGATGCCGTTGATCGGAGACACGCCACCGAAATGGAAGTAGTGCTCGGCTACCTCGTCGAGACGCTCGGGTGGAATGCCGCGGCCACGCGTCACATTCTCCAGGAACGGCCGAACCTCCTGCGGCCCCTCGGGACCCCCGAAGGACAGCAGCAGCACCGCGTCAAATAACACAGCAGTCCGTCAGAGCAGCTGAGTGTGAGCGCCGCCGTCGGCGAAAATGATGTCGCCGGTGGTGGCGGGCAACCAGTCGGACAGCAGCGCGCACACCGTCTTGGCCACGGGTGTCGGGTCCTTCATGTCCCAGCCGATCGGGGCACGCTGATCCCAGCCCTCTTCCAGCAGCTGCATTTGCTGACCGGCCTCATCGCCGAGGGCACCGCCCACAATGGCGCTCATGGCCAACGTGCGGATCGGTCCGGCCGCCACCAGATTGGAACGGACACCGACCTTGCCTGCCTCACGGGCGACGAATCGGTTCACCGACTCCAGCGCGCTCTTGGCCACGGTCATCCAGTTGTAGGCAGGCATCGCCCGAGTCGGGTCGAAGTCCATACCCACAATGCTGCCGCCCCGGTTCATGACCGGTAGCACGGCCTTGGCCAGCGACGAGTACGAGAACGCCGAAATGTGGAAGCCCTTGGAGACGTCCGCGAACGGCGCGTCGAAGAAGGGGTTGACGCCCATTCCGCTCTGCGGCATGAAACCGATCGAGTGCACAACACCATCGAGCTTGTTGCCCTCGCCGATCACCTCGGAAATGCGCCCAGCCAGGCTGCCCAGGTGCTCCTCGTTCTGCACGTCGAGCTCCAGCAGCGGGGCCGGCTTGGGTAGGCGCTGGGTGATGCGCTCGATCAGGCGCAGCCGGTCGAATCCGGTGAGCACCAGCTCTGCGCCCTGTTCCTGCGCGACCTTCGCGATGTGGAATGCGATGGACGAATCGGTGATGATGCCCGTCACCAGGATGCGCTTGCCCTCAAGTAGTCCTGCCACGATTCTCCTTAGGTAATTGCCTGCGCTCCTGCGCACGCGGGGACGTCCGAGAAAGTTCCTAGTGGCCCATGCCCAGGCCGCCGTCGACCGGAATAACGGCGCCCGAGACGTAGGCGGCATCCGGCGAAGCCAGCCAGCTGACCACACCGGCGACCTCGCTAGGTTCACCGATGCGTCCCATCGGGATCGCAGTCAGCGCGGTCTCGACGTGCTTTTCACCCAGCTCGCGGGTCATGTCGGTATCGATGAAACCGGGCGCGACCACGTTGGCGGTGATCGAGCGCGACCCCAGCTCACGGGTGAGCGCACGGGCCATGCCCACCAGACCCGCCTTGGACGCCGAGTAGTTGGCCTGCCCCGGCAGGCCGATCTGGCCGGCCACCGATCCCATGAAGATCAGGCGGCCGAAGCGCTTCTTGATCATGTTGCGCGAGGCACGCTTGGCCAGCCGGAAGGTACCGATCAGGTTGGCGTCGATGACCTTGAGGAACTGCTCTTCGCTCATGCGCATGATGAGCATGTCCGCGGTGATGCCGGCGTTCGCGACAAGCACCTCGACCGGACCCTGCTTCTCCTCGACCTCCTTGAAGGCCGCGTCGATCTGGTCGTTGTCGGTGATATCGCACTGCACGCCGAGCAGACCCTCCGGAGCTCCCGAACCGCGGTGCGTCACCGCCACCTTGTGCCCGTCGGCGGCCAGGCGCTGGGCCACGGCCAGACCGATCCCCCGGTTGCCACCGGTGACAAGGACGGAACGAGGAACGAATTCAGCGTTGGTCATGAGAGTCAACTTATCGTCTTCTTAGACTTCTTCCTAAACGACTGGCCAAGGAACCGCACAAGGAACCGCACAAGGAACCGCACAAGGAACCGGCACAAAGGAACCGGCACAGCGGGTATCGCATCAGTTGGGCAGGCGCCGGTTGATGACGAGCCCGACGAAGGCCGCCGCCAGCACGAGAAGCGCACCCAGCCGCAGCCAGCCGACGCTCGCGTCACCGCGGATCGTCTCGTACCCGATCTGCTGCTGCAGATTGGCGTACACCTCTTTGAGCTGACCCAGCGTGGACGCCGTGTACGTCTCGCCACCGGAGAGCTTGGCCACCTTTTCCATCATGTCCGGGGCGTACGGAACGTTCTGGCGTTGCCCGTTGATCTCGACGTACCCGTCTTTGGTACCGAACGCGATGGTCGAAATCGGCACCTGCTGATCCTTGGCCGTGCGCGCCGCGGTGTAGGCACCCTTCGGGTTGTCCGGGTTCGACGGCACCGTCTCCTTACCGTCGGACATCAAGACGATGCGCGCCGGAGGTGGCTTGTCGCCGCCGCCGATGACAGCACCCACGGTCGCGATGGCCTGTAGCGCCGTGAAGATGCCCTCGCCGGTCGCGGTGCGATCGGCGAGCTGCAGGTTGTCCAGGGCATTGACGGTGGCGTCGCGGTTGGTGGTCGGCGAGACCAGCACCGTGGCGGTACCGGCGTAGGCGATAAGACCCAAGTTGATACCCGGGGTCAGATTGCGTGCGAATTCCTTGCCGGCTTCCTTCGCGGCACCCAAACGGTTGGGTGCCACATCGGTCGACTCCATGGAGCGCGAGACATCGATGACGAGCATCACGACCGCACGGTTACGCGGAATCCGCACATCGTGCGTCGGACCGGCCAGCGCGATGGTCAGCACCATCAACCCCACCACCAATAATGCCGTCGCCGCATGGCGCCACGTTCGGGGACGCGTGGGCGCCACCGAGTCCAACAGCTCGGTATTCGCGAACCGCAGTACCCGCTTCTGCCGCAGGTATTGGGCCACCACATACAGGGCGATCAGGGCTGCCACCAACAGCAGCACCAGGAAGAACCACGGATGGGCGAAGCCCGTCAGGGTCATCGGCCCGAAGAACGGAACGTCGTTCATCGAGTCCCCGCCCCCGTTCCGGCCACCGCGCCGCGGCGTTGTTGCGAGACGAATCTCACGATGTCGCTGATCCAGTCACGGTCGGTCCGCAGGCTCAAAAGCGGTGCACCGCAACGACGTAATGTGCGTGCCACCTCTTCATGATGCCTTGCCGCCGCCTGCTGGAAATCCCGGCGCAAGTTCTCGTCGATCCGGTACTCCTTGGTGATGCCGGTCTCGGCGTCCTGAAGCAGCACCTCGCCTACGTCCGGTAGCTCCACATCACGCGGGTCCAGCACCTCGATGCCCAGCACCTCGTGCCGGCCTCCGATCGCACGTAGCGGCCGCATCCAGTTGATCGGGCCCAGGAAATCGCTGATGATCACGGCCATCCCGCGCCGGCGCTCCGGGCGGCGCAACGCGTCAATGGCAACCGACAGATCACCACGCACCCCTTGAGGGGCCTTGGGCATGGTCGCGATGCTACGCAGGATGTCCTGTTCGTGGGCGCGACCGGAGCGTGCGGGCAACCGCACGATCTTGTCTCCGTTCGCGATGATCGCGCCCAGCCGATTACCTCCGCCGCTGTTGAGGAAGATGATCGCCGCGGCGGCAGCCACCGCGAGATCGCGCTTCTCACAGTTGGTGGTGCCGAAGTCCAGACTCGCCGACATGTCGACCACCAGCCACGTCTCCAGCTCGCGGTCGGCGATCATCTGGCGGACATGCGGGCTGGTGGTCCGGGCCGTCACCGACCAGTCCATCCGCCGCACGTCGTCACCGGGTTGATACAGCCGCGACTCCCCCGGCTCTGATCCCGGACCGGGGATCAGACCGAGGTGGTTGCCGTGCAACACCCCGTCAAGCTTGCGACGGATCTTCAGTTCCAGAGTCCGCAGTGCCGCCGACAGCTGCGGATCACGGATCTCGCCACGACGCAGCGACGGGATGTCTACCGGCCGGCCGGAGGCCGGACTTGGCGTGCTCACCTGGGTGCGGCGTTATGGGCGGCCGGGACCGGGTTGTTGGTCCCAACCATCGCCGGCGGCACCGAATTTCCTTGCTGCGGAACAGCATTCACCTGCGGCAGGCCCACCGTCTGCAGAATTCGGTTGATCGCCGTGTCGGCGGAAACCTCGTCGGCAAGCGCGTCGTAGCTCATCACCAGACGGTGACGGAGTACGTCCGGGATCACCTCGATGACGTCCTGCGGAATGACGTAGTCACGCCCACGCACCAGTGCCAGTGCGCGTGCCGAGGCGATGATGCCCAGCGAAGCACGGGGGCTGGCACCGTAGGAGATCCAGTTGGCGACATCGCCGAGACCGAACTGAGCCGGATTGCGGGTGGCCGCGATGACCCTGACCACGTAGTCGACCAGGGCGTGGTGCACGAAATTATTGGCCGCCAGGTCCTGCAGGCGCAGCAGCGCCTCGGACGACAGGATCTGCTTGGGCTCCGGGGGCGTGACACCCATCCGGTAGATGATCTCGCGTTCCTCTTCGACCGTCGGGTAATCGACGTTGATCTTGAACAGGAAGCGGTCGCGCTGAGCTTCCGGCAGCGGATACACGCCCTCGTTCTCGATCGGGTTCTGCGTCGCCATCACCAGGAACGGCTTGGGCAGGTGATAGTCCTTGCCGCCGATGGAGATCTTGCGCTCGGCCATGACCTCCAGCAGTGCCGACTGCACCTTGGCGGGCGCACGGTTGATCTCGTCGGCCAGTAGGAAGTTCGCAACCACCGGGCCCAGCTCGGTATCGAACTCCTCGCGGCCCTGGCGGTAGATGCGGGTACCGATGATGTCGGTGGGCACCAGGTCGGGGGTGAACTGGATACGCGAGAACGTGCCGCCCACCACCTTCGCGAAGGTTTCCACCGCGAGCGTCTTGGCAACGCCGGGCACACCCTCGAGCAACACGTGCCCCTTGGCAAGCAAGCCGACCAGAATTCGCTCGACCAGACGGTCCTGGCCCACGATGATGCGCTTTACCTCGAAAATGGCACGCTCGAGGTTCTGCACCTCAGCGGCCAGGGCCGGTGACGTCGCACCCTGCGGGGCGTGCGGCGCGGAGCCGGCGCTTCCGCCGGTGTACCCGGCACCTCCCCCTGGTTGCCCTGGTGATGACATCAACTTCCCTCCGGCTCTGCCTGACGATTCCATGCTTTTTCGGTGGCTTCTTGGTGGCCCTGTCCATACGGGCGACACCCAACCCTGGGCGGCGCCTTCGGTCCACTATTCCAGCATCCCGGGGTTTGGTCCACGTACCCGTTCGCTGGCGCGCCCTTCTAGCTCACCCGAAGGATCAGAAGAGCTACCACGCGATGATACGAACGGCGTAAGGAGTCATGCCGCCCGTGCGCACCGGGGACACGGTCACCTTGCCCGCACTGCCGCTGGCCTCCAGCATCTGGCCATTGCCGAGGTAGATCACCACGTGCTGAGAACCGCCGGGACCGTAGAACAGAAGGTCACCACGTTTTGCCTGCGCGACCGGGACCTTTTGGCCGGCGTTGTACTGGTCTCCCGAGTACTTCGGCAGCTTCACTCCCGCGGCCGCGTACGAAAACATGGTGAACCCGGAGCAGTCGTAGCCGACCTTGCCCGAGTCATAGTCGACACCACCGCTGGGCCCGCGCACTGTGCCACCGCCCCAGGAGTACGGCACCCCGAGTTGGGTCCCGCCACGCTGAATCACGCGCTCCACGGCGGCACGGCCGTAGACCAGCGGGCGCCCCGCGCCCGCGGACGCGCTGTTTCCACCGATCCCCAGCGCTCCCAACGCGGTCTGACCGACCCCCATCACGCCGTTCATGATCTTTGCGGGATCCGCGCCCTGGCTCGGGCCGGCGAAGGGCAGCGTGGGGTCGTATTGGCCGCCGGTCGGGTTCAGTCCGAGAGCGTTGAGGAAGGCGGTACCGACATTGGGACCGAGCGGGTTATCGTCGGCCGCGGCCCGCGGGACACCCATGAACAACACCAGTGCGATGGCGATAGTCACTGCGATGGCCGACCGTAATAGGAAGAGCCCCTGCACTTTTAGCACCTTTGCCGCCTTCACCACTTCTACCACTCAATCATCCGGGTTACATAGGGCGTCATGCCACTGGTGCGGACCGGCGACACCTTGACCACATCGCCGGTGTTCGGCGCTTCAAGCATCTGACCGTTGCCCAGGTACAGCGCAACGTGCTGACTTGCGTTGGGGCCGTAGAAGATCATGTCGCCGCGCTTCATCTGTGCGCTGGGAACCTTGCGCCCGGAGTTGTACTGGTATCCGGTGTAGTGCCGCAGCCTGATGCCGACCGCGGCGAAGCCGTACATCATCAGCCCGGAGCAGTCATAGCCGACAGTTCCTGCACCGGAATCGATTCCACGAGTAGGGCCGTTATAGGAGCCACCGCCCCAGGAATACGGCGTGCCCATGGCACTACCGGCGCGGGCGATGACGCGCTCCACGTTCTCGCGGCCATAGACCTTGGGGAGGTACTCGCCGCCCTCGCCCGAAGCCGCCGCCGCCGGGGCGGCCTTCGGGCAGAAGATGCCGATCACACCGCACACCGCTGATTGCCCGACATTGGCCGCGGTATTGCCGATCCCCAAGACCATGTTGATGGTCTGCGTCGGGTCGGTGGGCACGTTGGCACTGGCGATCATCGGGAGGGTGGTGTCCCACTGGCCGCCGGAGGAGACCGGCGCGGGGCCCTCGGTCCATTCATTGCCATTGCCGGCGATCGCGGCACTCGGGTTGATCACCCGGGCGGTCGCGGTCGAGGCGGCATAGGCCGGGCCGCGCGCCGCCGCGAGCTGCGCCTCCGCACTCTTCTTCTTGGCCGTCAGGTCCGCGGCGACGCCACGCTGGGCCTCCAGCTTCTTCTGCACGTCCTTCATCGCGGACACCAGATCGTCTTGTTGCTGTTGGGCATCCGCGGCCGCCTGGTCGGCCTTCTCCTGGATGGCCCGGGCCTGCGATTGCTTGTTGACCTGCTCGGTACGCGCCCGGCGCAGATTGTCCATGACCGTCTGCGAGCTCGCTTCGACACTCTTGGTCACGGAGGCCAGACGCACCACGTCATCAGGATTGGTCGCGGTCAGATATGAGGTGGACGGGCCCGCCATATAGGTGGCCGCGGCCATCCGATCGAACTTGCCCTGAGCCTCCTCGATGGCACCGTTGGCGGCGTCGACGGCGCGCTGCCCCTCGGCGACCTGCGCGGCGGCACTGGCGGCGTTATCACGCGCGGCCTGCAGATCGACCAGCCCCTTGTTGATGGACTCTTGCTGGGTCTGCACATCGGCGGTCAGTTGTTCGATCTGCTGGTTCGTATCGGCCAGCTGCGTGATCAACGAGGCCATGTCGTTCGGCTCGGCGGACGTTACTGCGACAGTCGTGGGAAACATCATCAGCCCGGCGACCAGTAGCGGCGGCACCATCAGCGCAGTTGCCACGGTTCGTTTGCCCCGCACCGCGAAACGGTCATTCACTGTCCGCTTCATCGCGTCTGCCGTCTCCCTATTCCTGCCAAGTCTCTGCACTGGTCGAGCCTTCTCGGTCATTAGCGGCCCTTCCCCGACACGCTCCCAGTTGTCACATAAGACGCACTAACAACATTGGCGCCACTTGCACCGTACGTCACTTTTGCAACTAATGAAACTTTAGTCACAAATTACAGATGTGTAATTAATTGCCCACTGGCGGACAATTACAGAGATGTCATCCGACGGTTAATTGACGCGAATTGAAAAGCGGCAGTTCATCCGGGTTCTATAGTGCGCGCGGCTATTTCGCGACGAAACCTGGTGTGCGAATGGTTTGCAAACCGTTACTTAACCGAGTCATTCGCGAAGCGGCCGCGAACGAGTGCAATTCCGGCGCAGGCCGCCGCGACCAGCACGACGAGCACAATGGTCAACGCGGTCCATGAGAAGTGCTCACGTCCCAGCTCGTCCACGAAGTTGTTGGCCGACAGGACCGGGTTCCCGGTCTTTGCGACATCCTGCCCCGCCTCCAGCGTCACCCTGTCGTACTTGGCGCTGTAGGTGCCGGCGTAGGAGGGGCTGATGACCAGGATCGTCGAGTCCGGATGGTCCTTGCCGATCTCGGTCGCGATATCGCGCAACGGGGTGTCAATCCAGGGATTGCCAGGAAGAGCGACGACCTTCAGGTCGATGTCCTTGGCATGCGCCTTGGCGACGACTTCCTTCAGCCCGGGAACGTCAGCCGGCGCGGCCGCGACGCCGTCCTCGTTGACGTCCGCGCGCGCCATCTGCAGACACTTGGCCGACCAGCCCACGGGGTCGGTTCCCGCGGTCTGTATCGACACGCCCACCGCCTGGCACAGTTCGGCGGGAATGAAGGTCGGCAGGTGCTGCGGCGTCACGCGACCAATCTAACCCCCGGCGAGCGCCGCGTTGCGCACCCGGACACGCCGTATTTGACGTGCATAACGACGCCTTCCCCCGGGGTGGCGGATGCCACGACGGGAATGGCGAGTGAAATTTGTGCATCCCCCTTATTACGGGACAAGCGTACTGTTAGACTAGCGATGGAAGGCAGCCATCTGTGGTGGCGCCTCCGGAACCCCGCCTGGCACAGCCCGCCGGCGGGTGGCCTTCGAGCTTTGGAGCTGATGTGACTAGCAGTCCTAACAAGACGGAATCGGTGAATTCCTTCGGCGCGCGCGGCACTCTGCAGGTTGGCGACGAGTCGTACGAGATCTTCCGACTCAACGCCGTACCGGGCACCGAGAAACTGCCCTACAGCCTGAAGGTGTTGGCAGAGAACCTATTACGCACCGAAGACGGCGCGAACATCACCAAGGACCATGTCCTGGCGCTGGCCAACTGGGATCCCTCGGCCGAGCCGAGCGTGGAAATCCAGTTCACCCCGGCCCGCGTGGTCATGCAGGACTTCACCGGTGTGCCCTGCGTGGTCGACCTGGCCACCATGCGTGAAGCGGTCGCCGCCCTCGGTGGCGATCCGGACAAGGTGAACCCGCTGTCCCCCGCCGAGATGGTCATCGACCACTCGGTGATCCTGGACGTCTTCGGCACGGCCGACGCCTTCGAGCGCAACGTCGAACTCGAATACGAGCGCAACGCCGAGCGCTATCAGTTCTTGCGTTGGGGCCAGGGCGCTTTCGACGACTTCAAGGTCGTCCCGCCGGGCACCGGCATCGTGCACCAGGTCAACATCGAGTACCTGGCCCGCACCGTGATGGTGCGCAACGGCCAGGCCTACCCCGACACCTGTGTGGGCACGGACTCGCACACCACCATGGTCAACGGCCTGGGCGTGCTCGGCTGGGGAGTCGGGGGTATCGAGGCCGAGGCAGCCATGCTGGGCCAGCCGGTCTCCATGCTCATCCCGCGCGTCGTCGGCTTCAAGCTCACCGGCGAGATCCAACCGGGTGTGACCGCCACCGACGTGGTGCTGACCGTCACCGACATGCTGCGCAAGCACGGCGTGGTGGGCAAGTTCGTCGAGTTCTACGGCAAGGGTGTGGCCGAGGTACCGCTGGCCAACCGCGCCACGCTGGGCAACATGAGCCCGGAATTCGGTTCTACCGCAGCGATCTTCCCGATCGACGACGAGACCATCAACTACCTGCGTCTGACCGGTCGCGACGAGGCACAGCTGGCGCTCGTCGAGGCCTACGCACGTGAGCAGGGCATGTGGCACGACGCCGATCACGAGCCTGCTTTCTCGGAGTACCTCGAGCTGGACCTGTCCACCGTCGTCCCGTCGATCTCCGGACCCAAGCGTCCGCAGGACCGCATCGAGCTGTCCGATGCCAAGAACGCGTTCCGCAAGGACATCCACAACTACGTCGAGGAAAACCACCCGGCGCCGCACACGAACCTCGATGAGGCCGTTGAGGAGTCATTCCCGGCAAGCGACTCCGCGGTGCTGTCCTTCGCCGAGGATGACGCCGTCATCCCGTCGGCGGCCAATGGCGGCGAGGGTCGCCCGTCCAAGCCGGTCAAGGTGACGTCCGCCGAGCGCGGCAACTTCGTGTTGGACCACGGCGCGGTGGTGGTCGCGGGCATCACGTCCTGCACCAACACCTCCAACCCGTCGGTCATGCTGGGCGCCGCCCTGCTGGCCAAGAAGGCCGTCGAGAAGGGCCTGACCACCAAGCCATGGGTCAAGACCAACATGGCCCCCGGGTCGCAGGTCGTCACCGACTACTACAACAAGGCCGGTCTGTGGCCGTACCTGGAGAAGCTGGGCTACTACCTGGGCGGCTACGGCTGCACCACATGCATCGGTAACACCGGCCCGCTGCCCGACGAGATCTCCAAGGCCATCAACGACAACGACCTCTCCGTGACCGCGGTCCTGTCCGGTAACCGCAACTTCGAGGGCCGCATCTCCCCCGACGTCAAGATGAACTACCTGGCCTCCCCGCCGCTGGTCATCGCCTACGGCATCGCCGGAACCATGGACTTCGACTTCGAGACCGATCCCCTGGGCAAGGATCACGACGGCAATGACGTCTTCTTGAAGGACATCTGGCCCAGCGCCTCGGAGATCGAAGAGACCATCGCCTCGTCGATCAACCGTGAGATGTTCACCAGCTCCTACGCCGATGTCTTCAAGGGCGACGAGCGCTGGCGCGGGCTGCCCACCCCGGAGGGCAACACCTTTGCGTGGAGCGACGATTCGACGTACGTGCGCAAGGCGCCCTACTTCGATGGCATGCCGCTGGAGCCCACGCCGGTCACCGACATCAAGGGTGCGCGTGTGCTGGCCCTGCTCGGCGACTCGGTGACCACCGACCACATCTCGCCGGCCGGTTCCATCAAGTCGGGCACCCCCGCCGCGCAGTACCTCGACGAGCACGGTGTGGAGCGCAAGGATTACAACTCGCTGGGCTCACGCCGCGGCAACCACGAAGTGATGGTGCGCGGCACCTTCGCGAACATCCGCCTGCGCAACCAGCTGCTCGACGACGTCTCGGGTGGATACACTCGCGACTTCACCCAGGATGGCGGACCACAGTCGTTCATCTACGACGCGTCGGTGAATTACCAGAAGGCCGGTATCCCCCTGGTGGTGCTGGGCGGTAAAGAGTACGGATCAGGCTCGTCCAGGGACTGGGCGGCAAAGGGCACGCGTCTGCTGGGCGTCAAGGCCGTCATCACCGAGTCGTTCGAGCGCATTCACCGGTCGAATCTCATTGGTATGGGTGTCGTCCCGCTGCAGTTCCCGGCCGGAGAGTCCGCGGCCTCGCTGAAGCTGGACGGCACCGAGACCTACGACATCAGCGGAATCGAGAAGCTCAACGAGGGCTCGACGCCGAAGACCGTGCAGGTGACCGCTACCCGCGAAAACGGCGAGACGGTTCAGTTCGACGCCGTGGTCCGGATCGACACCCCCGGTGAGGCCGACTACTACCGCAACGGCGGCATCCTGCAGTACGTGCTGCGGAACATGCTGGCCGGTTAACCCCGGCCAGGACTAGGGGCCAACACAGTGCCGCGCGTTAGCGAGGATCACCTCGCGGCTCGTCGCCGCCAGATCCTCGATGGCGCGCGGCGCTGTTTTGCCGAGTACGGCTATGACGGCGCCACGGTGCGCCGTCTTGAGCACACCATCGGCATGTCGCGGGGCGCGATCTTCCATCACTTCCGCGACAAGGACACCCTGTTCTTCGCGCTCGCGCGCGAGGACGCCGAACGGATGGCGAATGTGGCTAGCCGTGAGGGTCTGGTGCAGGTGATGCGGGACATGCTCGCCGATCCGAGTCAATTCGATTGGCTGGCAACCCGTTTGGAGATCGCCCGGAAGCTGCGCAACGATCCGGAGTTTCGGCGGGGCTGGAACCAGCGTTCCGAAGAGCTCAACACCGCTACCTTGGCGCGGCTACAGCGCCAGAAAAAGGCGGGCAGACTGCGTGAAGACGTGCCCAGCGAAGTCATCCTGGGTTATCTCGACCTGGTGCTCGACGGTCTGGTGGCCCGCCTGGCCGCCGGCGAATCGACAGAGAGCCTCAGCCGGGTGCTGGATCTCGTGGAGGACTCGGTGCGACGTGCCGATCACGCCTGACACCAAGGACTGGACCTGGGTCCTGGAGAGCCGTTGCGGTGAGTGCGGATTCGATCCGGCCGCAACATCATTCGATCAGATACCACACATCGTCCGGGAGAATCTGGCGGCCTGGCAATCAGTGCTGGCCGGCCCCGACGTGCACCTGCGCCCCGACGAGCAGACCTGGTCGGCACTGGAGTACGGCGCGCATGTCCGCGATGTGTTCCGCATCTTCCTGACACGGCTGCGGCTCATGTTGGCCGAGGACGACCCGCTGTTCGAGAATTGGGACCAGGACAAGACTGCGCTCGAGGACCGCTACGCCCAACAAGACCCCGCGACAGTTGCCGACGAGCTTGCCGCGGCCGGTGAAGCCGTCGCCGCCGCATTTGCCGCGGTGCCGCTCAGCGCGTTACAGCGGCGCGGAACGCGAAGCAATGGCTCGGTTTTCACCGTCACCACGCTCGGGCTGTACTTCGTGCACGACCCGGTGCACCATCTCAACGATGTTTCCCGCCCGGCCGCGGATTAGTGCGGGAAGTCGATCACCGCGCGTGCGGGCGTATCGGCGACATAGACCACCGGGCATTTCGATGCGTGCGCAGCGACCTTCCATGCCAGCACGCCATTGCGGTCTTTGAAGATGTCGGGGTCTTGCATGAGGCGGGCCGATCGCACCACCGGTGAGCCGGGCGGCGCCCCGAGGTCATCGGGCTGCGGAAAGGACTTGACCCGTTGGTTCTCCGGGCGGTCGAAGCTGCCCATCACCGTGTCGTGCGCCGCGGCGCCACGGAACGCCACCGCGTATCCCCCATCCACGGGCGTGACGGAAAACGGCGGTGCCTGCCAGTAGGTCACCGGCCCCACCGGCGGTGCCAGCCTGTTCGGCCCGAAGACAAAGGTGACCCGATCTACGTCATCGAGGGTTTCGATGCGCACATCGTGCAGGATGTTGGCGTAGTTCTCGGCACCGCCGTCGGTCAGGGTGGGGCAGGCGGGCGCGGCCCCTGCCTGCGGGACAGGCACCAACGAGCCGACTACTAGTACAAGCGGTACCAGGTATCGATACATGAGTAGCGAATGTACGGCGTCCGCCACGAAATTGTCGGCATTCGGCTGCGTCTTGTCCGTGGTGGTCAAGCCCGAGCCAGCACGTGGTGACCCGTCACAAATACCGTTAGTGCGGCAGATCCACCACAAGCCGTGGCGGGTTGGTCAGGGTGCTCACTTGGGGACAGCGCTGCTTGTTCAGCCCCAGCGCCCACCTGACCTTGCCTTCGAAATCCTCACCTTGCTTGGCCTCCGCAAGAACCGGGAAGTCCTTGGGCTTGATCTCGTTGGGCCCCGGGTAGGAGCGGATCGGTTTGTCGGCTTCGTGGGCGGCGGCGCCGTCGAAGAGCACACCGAGCAACGCATTTCCCGCGACTACGACATGGTCGCCCTTAGGCCCCGCAGACACACTCGCCGGGCTGTCCACCGAGTACTTGGGAACCACCAGCTCATCCAGCGGCACCTTGTTCTTGGGATCGGCCTTGGGGTCCGGCCCGAATTCGAAGGTGACCCTGTCGTAGTCGTCTTGCTTTCCGACTCGGACATCGCGGAGCAGCGGGGCCACGTTCTTGCCGCCGCCGCCGCCGCTGACCGTCTCGCACGCGGTAACCCGGAAGGTCTCCGGCGCCGGCGTCGTCGTTTGCGGCAGCGCAGTCGTCGTGGCCACCGGCGACACCAGCTCGCCCAGCTGGCGTGTCTGGCCGGCACAACCGGATGCCGTCAGCGCCGTCAGCGCCAGTACTCCGATGTTCCGGATACCGCCTTGTCCTCGCATCGCACCACGGTAGCAACAATTGTCGCCCGAAAGCTCAACGGGCACACTGCGTGTCGAAAGCCAACTAGACCTTGCGGCCGCGCCGATTCGGGCCTCCGCGGCCGCGCAGGACCACGCCCGATTCCACGAGCGCGCGGTGCACGTAGCCGTACGATCGGCCCGTTTCCGCGGCGAGCGTACGAATGCTCGCCCCCTTCTCGTATCCGGCCTTCAGCTCGGCACGCTCCTCGTCGCGCGTTTTGGCCATCGCGACCTCTCTCCCGACTCCATTCCACAGCCCTGCTGGGCAGCTCGACCCGGTTGCACCATAGCGCAAATGTGATCACGCATGTGCACGAGACGCGGTAGGAGGGGAAAGAAATAGGTTAGGCCAGCTCGATGAGGTCCCGATACTCGTCCGACCAGTAGTCCTCGGTGCCATCCGGCAACAACACTACGCGTTGCGGGTTCAGTGCCTCGGCGGCTCCGGGGTCATGCGTCACCAGCACAACCGCACCGAGGTAACTGCGCAGCGCGTCCAGAACCTGCTCACGCGAGGCCGGGTCCAAGTTGTTGGTCGGCTCGTCGAGCAGCAACACATTCGCCGTCGAGGCCACCAGTCCGGCCAGAGCCAGCCGGGTCTTCTCACCGCCGGACAGCGTGCCCGCCAGCTGCTCCAGCTGGGGACCACTGAACATGAACGCGCCCAGGATTCCGCGCAGCTCCTGCTCTCCCGTATCCGGAGCGGCGTGACGGATGTTCTCCCAGACTGTCGCGTGATCGTCCAGGGTGTCGTGTTCCTGCGCGAAATATCCGAGTTTGAGACCGTGCCCCGGTTCCAACTCGCCGGCGTCGGCGGTCTCCACGCCCGCCAGCAGCCTCAGCAGCGTCGTCTTGCCGGCGCCGTTGAGTCCCAAGACCACGACCCGGGAACCACGATCGATGGCCAGATCCACCCCGGTGAAGATCTCCAGCGACCCGTAGTTCTTGGTCAGCCCCTTGGCCACCAACGGCACCCGCCCACACGCGGCCGGAGTGGGGAACTTGATGCGGGCCACCTTGTCGGCCACCCGTTCCTCGTCGAGCCCCGACAACATCTTCTCGGCGCGGCGCAACATATTCTGCGCGGCAACGGCTTTGGTGGCCTTAGCGCCCATCTTGGCCGCCTGGGTGCGCAGGGCTGACGCCTTCTTCTCCGCGTTGGCGCGCTCCCGGCGGCGGCGCTGTTCATCCAGCGACCGCGCGTCCAGATACTTCTGCCAACCCATGTTGTAAACGTCGACCTCGCCGCGTACCGCGTCCAGGAACCACACCTTGTTGACGACGTCCGCGAGCAGCTCGACGTTGTGACTGATCACCACCAGCCCGCCATCGTGATTTTGCAGAAAGCTACGCAACCAGCCGATCGAGTCCGCGTCCAGGTGGTTGGTCGGCTCATCGAGCAGCAGTGTCATGCTCGAGCCCGCGCCGCCTTCGGACGCACCGAAGAGGATCCGCGCGAGCTCGACACGGCGGCGTTGCCCGCCGGAAAGCGTCCGCAGCGGTTGAACCAGAATCCGCTCGGGCAACCCGAGACTCGAGCAGATCCGGGCGGCTTCACTCTCGGCGACATATCCGCCCAGCGAGGAGAAACGCTCCTCCAACTGCCCGTAGCGGCGCACCGCTTTATCGCGCTGGTCGTCGTCGGCCAGCTCGGCCATCAGTGTCTGCTGCTTTTCCATCTCGCTGATGATGGTGTCCAGGCCGCGCGCCGACAGCACCCGGTCACGAGCCAGCAGATCCAAATTTCCCTCTTTGGGATCCTGTGGCAGATAACCAATTTCGCCAATCCGGGACACCGAGCCGGCGTATGGTTCACCCTCGCCGGCCAGAATTCTCATCGAGGTGGTCTTGCCGGCCCCGTTACGGCCCACCAGACCGATGCGGTCACCGGGCTGAATACGTAACGCGGGGCCCGGCGCGTAGACGAGCGTGCGGGCGCCGGCGCGGACCTCGAGGTCCGTCGCGGTAATCACTACTTACTCCTTGGATGCTGGGTGCGTGCCGGGCACGTCTCAGCGCTTGTCTCTGAATTCCGCCGGCCGCTTCTCCTTGCGCGCGGCGGTGGCTTCTTCGAAGTTGTCGGTGAGTAGCCGGACATATAGCTGGCCCAGGCCCTCTTGGTGCATATGACTTTCCAGGCTAGCGGCGTCCAGCCCACTCCAAATCGTGCGCTTGGTCAACTCGATTCCCGGACGGGAGAACCCGGCGATGCGTTCCCCGATCGCGTAACACTCTTCCAGCAGCGACTCGGACGCCACCTTCCGGGATACCAATCCGATGCGTTCGGCCTCGTCGGCGTCGACGTCGCGGCCGGTCAACATGATGTCAGAGGCGCGCGAGGTGCCGATGGCGCGGGGCAGCAGATAGCTCAGACCCAGTTCGCTGGCGGTCAACCCGTTGTTGATTCCGGCCGCCCGGAAGTACGCGTCCTGCGAGGCCACCCGGACGTCGCACGCCAGCGCCAGGCATAGTCCGCCGCCGATGGCCGCACCGTTGATGGCCGCGATCACCGGCTGATGCATGCGGCGCAGCGTGAGGATCACCTCGTCGAGCAGTTCCATGGAACGCAACGCGATGGTGGGCTGGGTCAGTCCGCCGATATGCGGAATGGGGCCGGCCGACTTCTGGTCGGCGCCCGAACAAAAGCCCTTACCGGCGCCCGTGATCACGACGGCGCGCACGTCATTGTCGTGGCTGATATCGACGAGCATCTGCTTGAAAGGCAGCATCACGTCGAACGCCATGGCATTCATCCGCTCGGGCCGGTTCAGGGTGACCAGGGCAATTTCCGGACGCGGACGGTCCACCAGGACGAAACTCATGAATCCATATAACCGACCGCGCCGGGCTGCACCAAATCGCTGTGCCGCCGCACGTGCGGCCATGCCATACGGAGCGGTCAGCCGGCCCGGACCGGATTCTCGGCGCCGCTGCCGAGAACGGCAGACCGCTCGGCGGCCGATTGGTCGGACCGGCGGACAAACCGTTGCAGCAGGGTTACCGCGCTGGCAATGGAGACGATCAGAAGGGTGGGGCCGATCGCGACGATCAGAAGCTGCGACACGTCGACCGACAACGTGAAGATCAGGAAGACGGCCAACACCGGAAACATGCCGCAGAGCAGGCCCAGCCACAGGCAGATGCGTGTGTGCAGTGCGTGCCAGTCCGCGACATCCCGCTCCGTCCAGCCACGGCCCGCCAGTGCTCCATCGGCAAGCTTCGGCGAGATGGCGCTCGCGAACTTTTTGGATGCAGGCTTGCGCAGCAGCGCACTGACGACCAGGGACCATACGATCATGGAAACCGGGATGAGCTCGGTGACCTGCACAATGCGGGGGTTCTTGGTGGTGAATGCGACCGTCAGCGAGCACGCGGCCGCGACGATCACCAACCCGTTCACCGGCTCGAACTTGCGTTTGATCACCATGTTCAAGATTCCCTGCAGGACGGCGGTGATGATCGCGCCCGCGAGCGCGAGGTAAGGCGTTACCCCGAACGCGCGAAGGGCGTAGTACGCGATAAGCGGCGGAAGGGTGTTTATCGCGGTGGTCTTGACGTACTCCCGCAGGCTGGTCGGCGCGTCCACACCTTCCGAGAGAGGTGTTTCGCCGTCGACTGGAACATGACTACCCACGGTAAGTAAGCGTAGCCTACACTTACTTACCGTGGGTGGCTCCGCGCTTGGTTAAGCCTCTTGCTCGCGTAGCGCCGCCTCGACGTCCAGGTCCCTCACCTGCTGTACCAAATCGGCCAACGACGCCGGAGGCAACGCGCCCGCCTGGTTGAAGACCAACTGCCCCTGCTTGAACGCCATCAGCGTGGGAATCGAGCGGATATTCGCCGCCGACGCCAGAGCCTGTTCGGCCTCGGTGTCCACCTTGGCGTGCACCACATCGGGGTTGGCTTCCGACGACGCTTCGAAGACCGGGCCGAACTGACGGCACGGTCCACACCAGGACGCCCAGAAGTCGACCAGCACGATGTCGTTGTCGTGGATCAGGTCATTGAACGCGTCAGCGGTGATGTCACGTGTTGCCATGTAGTCCTCAACGTTGCCGGAGTGCGCGATGTTCCGCCGGCGGTCAGTAGAGCGCCGACAGTGCCTTGCCGATATTGAATCCGACGAATTCGCCCTGCCTGCCGGACCGCAGCTTGTTCACCCACTCCGGGTCCGACAACAGCGCCCGTCCGACCGCGATGACGTCGAACTCGTTATCGGCGAATTGACGCAGCACCGCCTCGACAGGTGCAGGTTCGATATCGCGCACCTCCGAAGGTTTGAACTCCGTCTGCAACCCGACCGAGCCAACGGCGACGGCCGGCAGGCCGGTGAGTCGTTTGGTCCAGCCCGCCAGGCTCAACTCTCCGTCGGCGCCCGCCAGCTCCGGGAACGCGGGCACATAGTGCCGACGGGTGGACGGATGAAAGACGTCCACACCCGCATCCACGAGGGGCGCCAGCAGGCCTTCCAGTTCCGCGGGGCTGTCGGCCAGCGTCGCGGTGTAATCGGCCTGCTTCCACTGCGAAAACCGGTACAGGATAGGGAAATCCGGCCCCACAGCGGCACGTACCGCACGCACCACCTCCACCGGGAACCGCAACCGCTGCGCTGCCGAGCCACCGTAGCCGTCGGCGCGAACGTTGGTCCGCTCCCACAGGAACTGGTCGAGCAGGTAGCCGTGGGCACCGTGCAGTTCGACCGCGTCGAACCCGGCGGCCTTGGCGTTGCGGGCGGCCTCCGCGTACTGCCCCGCAAGCGGGGCGAGCTCACCGGTCTGCAACGCGCGCCCGCGGGGCGACGCGTCACCGGCCAAACCCGACGGGCTCACCGACTCCACCCCGGGGTTGAACTCCGGATCGACACCGCGCTCCACACCCTGATGCCAGAGCTGTGCGGCGATCACCGATCCCTCCCCATGCACCGCATCGGTGACGGCCGACCACCCCGCCAGCGAATCAGCACCGGCCAGCCGCGGCACATTCGACTGCCCACCGGCGGCATCATGCGGGATGAAGACGCCCTCGGTGATGATGAGGCCGACACCACCAGCCGCGCGACGCCGATAGTAGGCGGCCACATTCTCTCCCGGCACACCACCGGGCGAGGCCGACCGCGTCATCGGCGCCATCGCGAATCGGTTGGGCGATGTCATCGATTTGACAGCGAAGGGCTCGAAAAGGGGCGCTACGTCTGGTCTCACGTCGGTCACGAGGTGTCAAACTACGCCGTCACCGCATCCATTCCAGATAACGTGGTCAACCATGTCACCAAACCTCAGGCCCCGGCCCGCGTTCCTGGTGATCGCCAGCGCGGTCCTGTTGTCGAGCACGGCATGCGGCGGGTCCCAGGACAAACCCACGGTGTCATCCCCCGGCCCCGCTTCGACCACTGTGACACGTCACGCCGGCGGGCATGACCGGGCCGGCGGGCTCATCTCGGCGGTAAGCGGGCACACCGTGCAAGTGGCTACGCCCGACGGCGGCACCGCAGATATCGACTTCAACACCATGACCAAACTCACCGAGGTGCGGCCGGGAGAGCTTTCCGATGTGGTGGTCGGCAGCTGCGTGAGCGTACTGTCGGCGCCCAGCGCGGATACCGACGACGTCACCGCGCAGCGGGTACTGATCAGTGCCGCCGAGGACAACAAGTGCGCCGCCGACACACCACCCGGCGGTGCGCCACCTCCCGGCATACCCCAGACACCGCCTCTCCCGGGGCCGGAGGGGCCGCCACCGGGCGCGCCGGCCCCATTCGGCGGGCCGAATGTGCAGGGCGGGGTCGCCTCCGTCAACGGCAACACCATTGTGGTGACCAACACCAACCCGAGCGCGGGGTCGGCGATACAGACCAATGTCACGGTGAACGACGACACCAAGTACGACAAACGCCAGCCCGCAGAGGCCATCGCCATCACCGCCGGCAAATGCGCTGACGCCCGGGGCACCAAGGACGGCCAGGGCGTACTGCAGGCCACCAAGATCGACCTCGGTCCCGCCGTCGATGAGAGGTGCGGACCGCCACTACGGTGAATACGTATGGATATCCGCCATGCGAAGCCGTCCGATCATTCGGCCATCAAAGACGCCATCCCGCAGTGGTGGTCGGGTTCACGCACCCCTGCACAGGCACGCGAGCTCAGCCTGTTGGTGCCCCCGCTGTTTCTTCAGCATTTCGGCTCCACCAGTTGGGTGGCCGAAGACGGGGGCACATTGGCAGGGTTCCTGATCGGGTTTCATTCGGCAGATCACGGCGATCAGGCGTACATACATTTCGTCGGCGTCGACCCCGCACACCGCGGCCAAGGGGTGGGACGCCACCTCTACGACCTGTTTTTCACGCAGGCTCGAGATGCCGGGCGCAGCGTCGTCAAAGCGATCACCTCACCACGCAACACCGCATCAATCCGGTATCACGCCGCGCTCGGATTCGTACTGCAACCGGGAGACAAGGAAGTCGGAGGCGTACCGGTCCACACCGATTACGACGGACCCGGAGAGGATCGCGTCTGTTTCATCCGGCGGATCGCGTGAGGCGGCACGCCATGACATCCACAGCAACTTCGCACACGGGCCGGAGCCCGACCCCAGCCGCGGTAAGCACGCTGAGTTGTCCCATTCGCCGATCACGGAGAGCATCAATGACCCCCACCCAGACACTTGCCCAACCACGATTCGCCCGCGGGGCGCTGCTGGCATTCGCCGGCCTGACAGCATTCTCGGTGGCGGCGTGCGGCACGCACGGCGACACCAATGCCGCCTCGACACGTTCATCGGCGCCCACCACATCGTCGTCGGCCCCCCACGGCGAGCACAACGAGAAGGGCCACGTCAGCGGCCTCATCGTGTCGGTGTCGGGTAACAGCGTCGAAGTGACCAAGCAGAACGGCAACGCGACCGTCAGCTTCGGTCAATCGACGAAAGTCTCCGAGATCTTCGCGGCGCAGCTATCGGATGTCACGGCGGGCAGCTGCATCGCCGCTATGACACCACCGGACTCCAACCCGCCAACCGCCCGTCGCGTCATGATGTGGCCGTCCGCGGACGGTAGTTGTGTGCGCGAACATCCGAAGGAACAGCAGTCCACCTCTCCCGCCCCGACGTCCGGCAAGCGCCCCGAGCATGAGGGCATTCGCGGCACCGTGGCCTCGGTCAGTGGAAACGCCATCACGGTGACCGGTACGGATCCGAACGGCACAGCCACCGGCCCCACCACCGTGACCGTCAACAACGACACAACGTATGCCAAACGGGCCCCGGTGGATCAAAATGCGATCGCCACGGGCAAGTGCATGGCCGCGCACGGCACCGACGACGCGTCCGGAAACCTGCAAGCCACGTCGATCACGCTGCGTGCGGCGCGGGACGGCTCATGCGATGGCGGCGGCCACGAAGGCCATCACCAGCGCTAGACGGTGAAGCCGAGGGCCCGGAGCTGCTCCCGACCATCGTCGGTGATCTTGTCCGGGCCCCACGGCGGCACCCAGACCCAGTTGATCTTGATCTCTTTGACAAGTCCCGCGCCGACGAGGGCGTTACGCGACTGGTCCTCGATCACATCGGTGAGCGGACATGCCGCCGACGTGAGGGTCATGTCGATGACCGCGACCTTGCCGCTCTCGCTCTCCTCGACATTCAGCCCGTACACCAGGCCCAGATCGACCACGTTGATACCGAGCTCTGGGTCGACGACATCGCGCATCGCCTCCTCGACATCTTCGAGAAGCTTTACTTCCTCTGATACCTCGGTCATCGCTTCACCTCGTGATGTTCTATTGCCTGTACCAACGCATCCTTGAACGCCATCCATCCTAGGAGCGCGCACTTGACGCGGGCCGGATAGCGCGAAACACCGGCGAAGGCAATGCCATCGCCGATGACGTCCTCGTCGCCGTCGATGGTCCCGCGCGACGAGATCATCTCGTTGAATGAGGCCACCGTTTTCAGTGCCTCGTCCACTGTCAACCCGATCACCTGATCGGTCAGCACCGACGTGGCGGCCTGGCTGATCGAGCAACCCTGACCGTCATAGGACACGTCGGCGATCTTGTTGTCCTGCACAAAGACCCGCAGCGTCACCTCGTCGCCGCAGGTGGGATTCACATGGTGTACCTCGGCCGCGAACGGCTCACGCAGCCCGCGATGGTGCGGATGCTTGTAGTGATCCAGGATGACTTCCTGGTACATCTGCTCCAGACGCATTATGAAAAGAACTCCTGTGCGCGGCGAACACCGGCGGTCAGCCGATCGACCTCGTCCAGGGTGTTGTACACCGCGAAAGATGCGCGGGCGCTGGCCGCTATGCCGAATCGACGGTGCAGCGGCCACGCACAATGATGGCCGACCCGCACCGCGACGCCCTCGTCGTCGAGCACCTGTCCTAGGTCGTGCGCGTGAATACCGTCCACCACGAAGGAGACCGCCCCACCGCGATCGAGGTTGTCCGTGGGGCCGATGATGCGGACGCCCTCGATGCCGGCAAGCCCGGCGAGCGCCGCGGACACCAACTGATGTTCGTGTGCGGCAACGGCTTCCATACCCACCGCATTGAGATAATCGACGGCCGCGCCCAGGCCCACCACCTGGGAGGTCATCGGCACACCTGCCTCAAATCGTTGAGGCGGCGGTGCATAGGTGCTGACCTCCATGGTCACCGTCTCGATCATGGAGCCGCCGGTGATGAACGGGGGCATAGCCTCCAGCAGCGCACGCCGGCCATACAACACCCCCACCCCGGAGGGGCCAAGCATCTTGTGTCCGGAGAACGCCGCGTAGTCCACCCCCAGCTCCCGGAAGTTCACCGACATGTGCGGGACGGACTGGCAGGCATCGAGAACCACCAGGGCGCCAACGGCCTTCGCACGTCGCACCAGTTCTGCCACTGGCGCGACGGCACCCGTCACATTCGACTGATGGGTGAATGCGACAACCTTGACCGCTTCGGTGAGTTCCAGCGAGTCGACATCAATACGGCCATCGTCAGTCACGCCAAACCACCTCAGGGTGGCGCCGGTGCGGCGGCAGAGTTCCTGCCACGGAACCAGATTCGCGTGATGCTCGAGTTCGGTGACGACGATCTCATCGCCCGGTCCCACCGCACGATCGAACCTGTTGTCACCGAGGGTGTAGGCCACCAGGTTCAGCGATTCGGTCGCGTTCTTGGTGAACACGATCTCGCCGTCGTCGACACCCACGAACCGGGCAATCGCATTGCGCGCGCCCTCGTAGGCGTCCGTCGCTTCCTCCGCCAGCTGATGTGCGCCGCGGTGCACGGCCGCATTGCGCTCGGTGAGGAAACGGCGTTCGGCGTCGAGCACTTGCACCGGGCGCTGCGAGGTGGCCCCGGAATCCAGATACGCCAGCGGTTTACCACCGCGCACCGTCCGACTCAGGATCGGGAAATCATTCCTGATCGCGGTGATATCGAGCGGCACAGTGGCCGTCACGGTCAGGCTCCCACCGCTTGGGTGAAGCGCACATAGCCGTTCTCCTCCAGCTCGTCGGCCAGCTCGGGGCCACCGGACTCGACGATGCGGCCGCCGACGAAGACATGCACGAACTGGGGCTGGATGTACCGCAGAATCCGGGTGTAGTGCGTGATGAGCAAGATGCCCCCATGCTCACGCTCGGCGTAGCGGTTCACACCCTCGGACACAATGCGCAGCGCATCAACGTCCAGGCCGGAGTCGGTCTCATCGAGTACCGCGATCTTCGGCTTGAGCAGACCCAATTGCAGGATCTCGTGGCGCTTCTTCTCGCCGCCGGAGAAGCCCTCGTTCACGCTGCGCTCTGCGAAGGTGGAGTCGATCTCCAACTCCCCCATGGCCTCCTTGACTTCCTTGACCCAGTGGCGCAACTTCGGAGCCTCACCGCGTACGGCGGTGGCGGCGGTACGCAGGAAGTTCGACATCGACACGCCAGGCACCTCGACGGGGTACTGCATCGCCAAGAAGAGACCCGCCCGCGCTCGTTCATCGACCGAGAGCTCCAGGACGTCCTGACCGTCGAGGGTGATCGATCCGGACGTCACCTCGTATTTGGGGTGTCCGGCGATGGCATAGGACAGCGTCGACTTGCCGGAGCCGTTGGGCCCCATCACGGCGTGAGTCTCTCCCGAGTTCACGGTCAGGTTGACGCCCTTGAGGATCTCGATCGACTCGCCCTCCTTGGGCGAGATGCTGACGTGCAGATCCTTGATTTCTAGCGTGGTCATGAGTTGCTTTCTATCTACGAGTTCGACTTAGTTCGCGTTCGCTTGCAGTTCTTGTTCGATGGCCTCGGTGAGGCGGTCTCGCACCGACTCGATCCCGATGCGGCCGATGATGTCCTGGAAGAAGCCACGCACCACCAGGCGGCGGGCGTCTTCTTCGGGAATTCCGCGCGAGCGCAGGTAGAACAGCTGCTCGTCATCGAATCGGCCGGTGGCACTGGCATGTCCGGCCCCGGCGATCTCCCCGGTCTCAATCTCCAGGTTAGGCACCGAGTCCGCCCGCGCCCCGTCGGTGAGGATCAGGTTGCGGTTCAGCTCAAAGGTGTCGGTTCCGGTGGCCTCGGCGCGGATGAGCACGTCGCCGATCCAGACGGTGTGCGCGTCGGGCTTATCCGAGGACGGATCTCCCTGTAGGGCTCCCTTGTACACAACATTCGACTTGCAGTTCGGCTGGGCATGGTCGACCAGGAGCCGGTGCTCGAAGAACTGCCCCTCATCCGCGTAGTACAAGCCCAGCAGTTCGGCATCGCCGCCCGGCGCACCGAAACGGACGGTGCCCGTCAGCCTCACCACATCTCCCCCCAAGGTGACCGCGATATGCCGAAGCACGGCGTCCTTGCCGAGTTTGGCGTGGTGGGTTGTCACGTGGACGGCGTCGTCGGCCCAGTCGGCAATGGAGACCACCGTCAGGCGCGCGGCGTCGTCCAATACAAACTCGACATTCTCGGCGTACGTTCCGCTGCCGCGATAGTCGATCACCACGGCCGACTCGGACAATGCACCGGCGCGAACCTGCGTGTGGCCGTACGCGACCTGCCCCTGGCCGGGCCCGCTGAGGCTGATTTCGATCGGGTCGGCGACGACTTGCTGCTTGCCGACAGAAACCACGGTCGCCGTCGAGAACGACGAATACGCCTGTGCCGCGACACGATCCGACGGGATACCGCCCTGGCCCAACCTGTCATCGGAGCGCTCGACGGTTTCGACCGTCACACCGCCGGACGCGTTCACGGCCACGGGAGCCGCCGCCGTCGCCACCGCGGTCCCGTCGTGCAGGCCGCGCAGGCGCCGCAGCGGGGTGAACCGCCACAACTCGTCGCGACCGCCGGGCACCTCGAAGGCGTCGACATCGTACGAGCTGAACAGCTCGCCCTTGTTGATGCCCGTACCCTCTACGGCCCCAGCGAGATTCGATCCACCCGGGGTGGAATCAGTGAGATTCGACATGCGTTAACCGACCGCGCCTTCCATTTGCAGCTCGATGAGGCGGTTGAGCTCGAGCGCGTACTCCATGGGCAATTCCTTGGCGATGGGTTCGACGAACCCGCGCACCACCATGGCCATCGCCTCATCCTCGGTAAGGCCGCGGCTCATCAGGTAGAACAGCTGATCCTCGCTGACCTTGGACACCGTGGCCTCATGGCCCATCGTGACGTCGTCCTCGCGGATGTCGACGTAGGGGTAGGTGTCGCTGCGGCTGATCGTGTCAACAAGCAACGCATCGCATTTCACCGATGAGTGCGAACCGTGCGCACCCTTGTTGACCTGCACCAGACCCCGGTACGAGGCACGTCCGCCGCCGCGAGCCACCGACTTGGACACGATCGTGGAGGACGTCTTCGGAGCCAGATGCAGCATCTTGGCGCCGGTGTCCTGATGCTGCCCCTCGCCGGCGAATGCCACCGAAAGCACCTCGCCCTTGGCGTGCTCACCGGTCATCCAGACCGCCGGATACTTCATGGTGACCTTGGACCCGATGTTGCCGTCGATCCACTCCATGGTGGCCCCGGCCTCGGCACGGGCGCGCTTGGTCACCAGGTTGTAGACGTTGTTCGACCAGTTCTGGATCGTCGTGTACCGGACGCGCGCATTCGGCTTCACGATGATCTCCACGACGGCCGAGTGCAGCGAATCCGACTTGTAGATCGGCGCAGTACATCCCTCGACGTAGTGCACGTAGGAACCCTCGTCGGCGATGATGAGCGTCCGCTCGAACTGGCCCATGTTCTCGGTGTTGATCCGGAAGTAGGCCTGCAGCGGGATGTCGACATGCACACCCGGCGGCACGTAGATGAACGAGCCGCCCGACCACACCGCGGTATTGAGCGCGGAAAACTTGTTGTCGCCGGCGGGGATCACGCTGCCGAAGTACTCCTTGAAGATCTCCGGATGCTCACGCAGACCCGAGTCGGTGTCCAGAAAGATGACACCCTGCGATTCGAGGTCCTCACGGATCTGGTGGTAGACGACCTCGGACTCGTACTGGGCTGCGACACCGGCTACCAGCCGCTGCTTCTCGGCCTCCGGGATACCCAACCGGTCATAGGTGTTCCTGATGTCCTCGGGCAGATCGTCCCAGGACGCCGCCTGCTTCTCCGTCGAACGCACGAAGTACTTGATGTTGTCGAAATCGATGCCATCGAGGTTGGACCCCCAGTTCGGCATGGGCTTCTTGTCGAAAGTACGCAACGCCTTCAGGCGGATGTCCAGCATCCACTCGGGTTCGTTCTTCTTTCCCGAGATATCGCGGACCACGGCCTCGGAAAGCCCGCGCTGAGCGCTTGCCCCCGCGACGTCGGAGTCCGACCAGCCATAGCCGTAATTGCCCAGCGACGCAATGGTTTCGTCCTGGGTCAAGACCTCACGTTCGAGGGTCATCGTGACTCCTTCTACTCGTTTGACATCCGGCGCGGGCTGGGCACCGGGACTGGGCTGTTAGGCAGGCGGTGACGTCTGCATCGGCACATGGGTGGTGCAGGCGCAGTCGCCGTTGGCAATGGTCGCCAAACGCTGTACATGTGTTCCCAACACCGCGGCGAAGGCCTGCTGTTCCGCCTCGCACAATTCCGGGAATTCCGCGGCGACATGCGACACCGGGCAGTGATGCTGACAGATCTGCACCCCTTGCAGAAATCCACCGGACCCACCCACCTTCTGGGTGGAGGCGGCATACCCCGCGCGGGTGAGCGCGTCGGCCACCTGGCCGACAGCCGCCGGGAGGTCGTCCTGAGGCGCTCCGATCGTCAGATCCCCCAGGATCGTGTCGATGCGGCGCCGCGCGAATGTGCGCACCGCCTCGTCACCGCCAATTTCACGCAGCTGGCGCATGGCCGCCGAAGCCAGATCGTCGTAGGCGTGGTTCAGCTTGGCGCGGCCATCGGCCGTGAGCTGAAACCGCTTGGCCGGACGACCCCGGCCGTGATGCTGCCAGGCCGCAGCGGGATGTGCGACGGCGTCACCGGCGTCGATGAGCGCATCCAAGTGCCGACGCACGCCCGCGGCCGACAGGCCGAGCCGTTCGCCGATCTCACCTGCGGTGATGGGCCCCGATTCGAGGAGCAGGCGAACCACCGCCGCCCGGGTCTGCCCCTCGGTGGATGCGGCCGGAGCAGCGTTCAGCGACGGCGCTGCCGTGGCGGCAGTCCCTGCTGACGTACCCGGACCGAATTTCACAACACCAGTGTGACGCAATTCGGAATGCCACGTCTAGCAAGGGTTACCTATGTTGAGCGGCAGCCCACCGGGTGGACAGGCCCGTCCGACTGGTTCCGCGGCGCGAGCATGGCGGGCCGATACGCTGCTGGTGTGTCGGTACGTGGGCAATGGCTGAGCTCGTCGCTCTCGCATCTGCATGACGATGAGCGCTCGTCGGCTCCACTCAATGAGCACGAACTCACCGCCATGAACCGGACGCGTTTGTTCGGCGCCACCGGAACCGCCCTGATGGCGATCGGAGCGCTCGGAGCCGGCGCCCGCCCGGTGATCCAGGACCCGATCTTCGGGGTTCGGCTACTCAATCTGCCGTCGCGAATCCAGACGGTGTCCCTGACCATGACAACCACCGGCGCGGTGATGATGACGCTCGCCTGGTTGATGTTGGGCCGCTTCGCGATCGGCAGCCTGCGCAACAAAGGTCCGGACGGTCGCCCGGATGGGCCCAGAGGTCCGGTGCGCAGGATGTCCCGGGGCCAGCTGGACCGGACCCTGCTGCTGTGGCTCCTGCCGCTGCTCGTCGCGCCGCCGATGTACTCCAAGGACGTCTACTCGTATCTGGCACAAAGCCAGATAGCGCGACTCGGCAAGGATCCGTACACCGAGGGCCCGGCAGCCGCCCTCGGGCTGGACCACGTGTTCACGCTCTCGGTGCCGAGTCTGTGGCGAGAAACACCTGCCCCGTATGGTCCGCTGTTCCTGTGGATCGGTAAGGGCATCTCGTGGCTTACCGGCGATGACATCGTCGCCGGGGCGCTCTGCCATCGGCTGGTCGAACTTCTCGGCGTGCTGCTGATCATCTGGGCCACGCCGCGCCTGGCCCAGCGCTGCGGCGTGGCGGAGGTCAGCGCGCTCTGGCTCGGAGCCGCCAATCCGCTGCTCCTGATGCACCTGATCGCCGGAATTCACAACGAGGCCCTCATGCTGGGCCTGATGCTGGCCGGCACCGAACTGGCCATGCGGGGTGTTGATTCCACCCATTCACTCGCCGGCGTACGACACTGGCCGCGCAGCCACGCTCAGTGGGCCAGCTGGGCACCTCTCGGGAACCTGCTGGCCGGAACGCTGCTGATCACCGCATCATCACAGGTCAAGCTGCCCTCCCTGTTGGCGCTGGGCTTCGTCGGGATGGCGCTGGCGCGCAGGTGGGGCGGCGGGGTTCGCGGCCTGTTCCAGGCCGGGACACTGTTGGGCGCTGTCACCGGAGCGTGCACGGTGCTCATCGGATGGGCCAGCGGGCTCGGGTTCGGGTGGATTTACACACTGGGTACGGCCAACGCGGTACGCAGCTGGATGTCGCCGCCCACGCTCGTCGCGCTGGGTACCGGACAAGTCGGCATCCTGCTCGGCCTGGGTGATCACACGACCGCCATCCTGTCGCTCACCCGCGGCATCGGCATCGGCATCATCGCGATCGCGGTGTCCTGGCTACTGTTCGCCGTGCTGCGTGGGCGCCTGCATCCCGTGGGCGGGCTGGGCGTAGCCCTGGGCATCACCGTCCTGCTTTTCCCGGTCGTGCAGCCCTGGTACCTGTTATGGGCGATCATCCCGCTGGCTGCCTGGGCCACCCGCCCCGCCTTCCGCGGCACCGCGATCGGGATAACGCTGCTCGTGGGCATTTTCGGGCCCACCGCCAACGGCGACAGGTTCGCCCTGTTCCAGATCATCGACGCCACTGCGGCGAGCGCCATCATCGCCCTGCTGCTGATCGCTATCACGCACGACTATCTGCCGTGGCGTCGGCTGCCTAACGGTCACCAAGAGGCGCCGCTTACGCTGACTGACCGTGACGCAACCATCGACCAGGACAGCACCACCAGTGCGGATGCGGTCGGTGACCAAGCGATACGGGACGGCCGCGGCTCCGATCACAGCGTTGGACAGCCTGGACCTTGAGGTCCACGCGGCGCAGGTCTTCGCCTTGCTCGGCCCCAACGGCGCGGGAAAAACCACGACCGTCGAACTATGCGAAGGCTTTCTGCATCCCGATGAGGGCACCGTCGAGGTACTCGGCATGGACCCGGTCGCGAAGAACTCCGCCGTACGCTCGCGCATCGGGGTCATGCTGCAAGGCGGCGGCGCCTACCCCACCGCACGCGCCAGCGAGATGCTTGGACTGGTGGCCTCGTACTCCGCGAATCCCCTTGACCCACAATGGTTATTGGACACACTGGGCCTTACGGATGCCGCCCGCACCCCGTACCGGCGGCTGTCGGGCGGGCAGCAACAGCGCCTCGCGCTGGCGTGCGCGCTCGTAGGCCGGCCAGAGCTGGTTTTTCTCGACGAGCCGACCGCCGGCATGGACGCGCACGCGCGGCTGGTGGTGTGGGAGCTGATCGACTGCCTGCGCCGGGACGGCGTCTCGGTGGTGCTGACCACGCACCACATGAAGGAGGCCGAGGAGCTGGCCGACCAGTTGATGATCATCGATCATGGTTCGGTGGTGGCCGCAGGTACGCCCTCGGAGCTGATGCAGTCCGGCGCCGAAAACCAGCTGCGCTTTGCCGCCCCTCCACGTCTGGACCTGACCCTGCTCACGTCTGCCCTGCCGGAGGGCTACAAGGCCACCGAGGTGACGCCGGGCGAGTACCGCGTCGAGGGCGTTGTCGACCCACAAGTGCTGGCCACGGTCACGGCGTGGTGCGCGCGGATGGACGTCTTGACCACCGACCTGCGCGTGGAGAAGCGCAGTCTTGAGGACGTCTTTCTCGATCTGACCGGCAGGGAATTGCGATGACCGACACCACCACACCCCGCTTCGATCCGGGCACCTTCACTCCCGATCCACGGCCGAGCGCCGTCCACACCATGCTTTTCGCGCAGTTCTGGCTGGAACTCAAGCTGCTTCTGCGCAATGGTGAGCAACTGCTGCTGACCATGTTCATCCCGATCACCCTCCTGATCGGATTGACGCTGCTGCCGCTGGGGCAGTTCCCCGGCTCGCGCACCGATATCTTCGTGCCCGCCATCATGGCGCTGGCTGTCATCTCCACTGCCTTCACCGGACAGGCCATTGCCGTCGGGTTCGACCGCCGTTACGGCGCCCTGAAACGTCTGGGAGCCACCGCCTTGCCGGTATGGGGAATCATCGCGGGCAAGGCGCTGGCCGTGGTGACGGTCGTCGTGCTGCAGGCTGCGGTGATCGGTGCGATCGGTGGCGCGCTGGGTTGGCGCCCGCACCCGGTCGGCCTGCTAGTCGGCGCGGTGGTCATCGCGATCGGCACCGCGGCCTTCGTGGCGATGGGCCTGCTCCTGGGCGGCACGCTGCGCGCGGAAATCGTACTGGCCCTGGCGAATCTACTGTGGTTCATCTTTGCCGGCCTGGGAGCGCTGACACTCGAAGACGGCCGCACCACCGACGCGATTCCCCGCGCCGTGGTGCTGTTGGCGCGTCTTTCTCCCTCGGGCGCGCTGTCGGAGGCGCTCGCGGCCGCGATGACGCTGTCCGTGGACTGGTTCGCGATCGCCGTGCTCGCGGTGTGGGGTGCGCTGGCCGGCTACGGCGCGCTGCGCTGGTTCAAGTTCACCTGAGCCGAGGTATATCCACCCCGATACCCCAACTACTACAGGCTGTAGTTGGCGGTGGCATAGACTCAGCACGTGCTATATCGAGCATTTCTGCGGGTAGTCGATCTGCTGCCGATGCCAAGTTTGCGTGCGCAGCGCCTCATCGCCGCGGCAGTGATCCTCACCCAGGGTGGCATTGCCGTGACCGGAGCCGTCGTGCGGGTCACCGCCTCTGGTCTTGGCTGCCCCACCTGGCCACAGTGCTTCCCCGGCAGCTTCACCCCGGTCGCGGTGGCGGAGGTGCCGCGAATCCACCAGGCGGTGGAGTTCGGCAACCGGATGATCAGCTTCCTGGTGGTCATCACGGCGGCGTTGGCGGTACTCGCGGTGACCCGAGCGCGTCGCCGGCGCGAAGTGCTGGTGTACGCGTGGCTGATGCCCGCTTCGACGGTGTTGCAGGCCATCATCGGCGGCATCACGGTACGCACCGGACTGCTCTGGTGGACCGTCGCGATTCACTTGCTGGTCTCGATGGGCATGGTGTGGCTGGCAACCCTGCTGTACGTGAAAGTCGGTGAGCCCGATGTCGTTTCCGATCTGCCCAGCGTGCCCCCGCCGCCCGCACCACTGAGCCGGCTCACCGCATTGATAGGCGTGACGTTGGCCGCGGTCCTGGTGGCCGGAACGCTGGTCACCGGCGCCGGGCCGCACGCCGGCGACAAGAGCATCACCCGGGTGGTCCCCCGGCTGCAGGTCGAGATCACCACGTTGGTGCACCTGCACGGCACTCTGCTTATCGCCTACCTCGCGCTACTCCTGGGCCTTGGGTTCGGGCTGGCGGCGGTCGGCGTAACGCGGCATATCTGGGTGCGCTTCACGGTGGTGCTGGCACTCACCCTGGCACAGGCACTCGTCGGAGTGGTGCAGTTCTACACCGGAGTGCCCGCTGTTCTGGTAGCGCTGCACGTCGCGGGCGCGGCCGCATGCACAGCCGCCACCGCGGCGCTGTGGGCGGCGCTCACCACTCCGGAGCTAGCCGCGACCGCGCTGCCCAAGCGGGCCGAGGCCCAACCGCTCTAGCGCGTCCTCGACGCCGATCACGAACTTACGTTGGGCGAGGTCACGCTCCTCGGTCTCCAGCTGACGCCAGCCCAGGGAAGGCTCGACCAGCTCGAGTTCCAGCAGTCGCGGGTCATCGTCCGCCACCCCACCGATCACGTCGACGCGCGCATAGAGCAGGTCCGTCATCGCCACTCCGCACTGTGTCGCGGCCGCCGCGAGCGCCGCCGCGCCGAGCCTCCACAGCGCCGAGGTCGGCTTCACCGGTGCCAGTCGCTCGGAGTGGAACAGGCCCGACTCATCGACCTCTGCGGCAGTGCCCGGCGGAGGCAACAGCGCTGCCTTGGTAAACGCATGCGACGGTTCACCGTTGAGAAAGACCAGCGCGGTCTCTCCATGCTGATCGACCCGCGGATCGTAAGGCTGAATCAGCACGGTGCGCCCCTCGTCCTGCAGAGCCTCCGCGTGATTGCGCGCGGCCTCCGGGCAGGTGAAGCGGCCCGCGCCGCGAGATCCGCCCGCCACCGCAGGCTTGATGACGAGCTCGCCATCAGGCAGGACAATCGGCTCATCAGGGGCGAAGAACATGCTGGGCACAGTCGGAATGCCCGCTGCGGCAAGATCATTCAAGTAGCGTTTATCGATGTTCCAGCGCACCACCGGCAGCGGATTGAGCACATTGCGGACCGAGCCGGCCCATGTCAAGAATTCATCCAACCGTTCGGGGTAATCCCAGGTGGCGCGCAGAATTACCAGGTCGGCCTGCGTCATCTCCGGGTCATCCCAGGACAGCCACCGGGCATGCAGATCGCGAACACGCAGCGCGGCAACGAGTTCGGCGTCATCGCCATCGCCGGCGACGAGCTGTGGGCAACCGGCCAGAACAATGCGCGGATGGAAGATATCCGGCCGTCCCAGCCTTACGTCCGGGCGACCCACCCGGCCATCTTCTTGACGTGACCCGGCGCCGGAGTGGCAGTGCTGACCAGTTCACGGTCCCAGCCTTCGGCAACCTCAATGCCTTCGACGGCTGCCACGGCAGCACGCGCGGTGGCGAGGTCGGCGACCACCTGGTCACCGAGAACCCCGTCGGCGCCCACCAGAGTGATACGCACACCGGTCTCCCCGACCGGCTGCAAGACGGCCTTGGTAGGCATGTGGTGCGCCTTCACGAAGGCCGTCAGGGCGCGGTGCACGGTCGACGGCACCGTGGGCTTCGCTTCGTCAGACATGAGTAAAGACTACGGCTTGCCGCGAGCGATGTACCGACCTGGTTCGGTTGCCAAGGCCCCTGCTGGCCGACGACTGCTGAATACTGGATGATATGCGCGCCATCGAGGTACCCGTGACCGGAGGACCAGAGGTCCTCACGCTCGTCGAAAAGACCGATCCCGCACCGGGTCCCGGCGAGGTGCTTATCGACGTGGACGCGGTGGGGGTCAACTTCCGCGATATCTATCTGCGAAACGGCAGCTACACCGCTCCGCTCCCCCATATCCCGGGATCGGAGGTCAGTGGCGTAGTGCGTGCCGTAGGCGAGGGAGTCCAAAGCCTGGCCCCCGGAGATCGGGTCGCCAGTCCGGTCGCGGCCTGGGGATACGCCGAGTCGACCACTGCCCCTGCCGATTACACCGCCAAAGTGCCCGCAGGTCTCTCCGCCGAGGTAGCGGCGAGCTCCCTGCTACAGGGGATCACCACGCACTATCTGTTGACCTCGGTCTACCCCGTGGCGGCCGGTGACACCGTGCTGGTGCACGCCGGCGCCGGCGGTATGGGACTGCTACTGACCCAGTGGGCGACGTATCGAGGAGTCAGGGTCATCACCACTGTGTCGAGCGAGGCGAAGGAGAAGCTGTCCCGCGAGGCGGGCGCAGCCGAGGTTCTGCCGTACCCGGACCCCGCCGATCCATCCGAGTTCGCCGCACAAATCCGGGAATTGACAGCCGGCGAAGGTGTCGCCGTCGTCTATGACGGGGTCGGAAAGTCAACCTTTGAGGCCAGCCTGGCCGCCGTCCGCGTGCGTGGCCTGATCGCCCTGTACGGAGCGGCCAGCGGCCAGGTGCCGCCCTTTGACCCGCAGCGTCTCACCGCGAAGTCCGCTGTGCTCACCCGCCCCACCATGGGACATTTCATCCGCACCCCCGAAGAGTTCGCCTGGCGTGCCGACGATGTCCTGGACTTGGTGTCACGCGGGACCTTGAAGATCACGATCGGTGCCGGCTACCCGCTCGAACAGGCCGCCCAGGCCCATACCGACCTGGAGGCACGCAAGACCACGGGGTCGGTCGTATTGGTTCCCTGACGCGGCTCAGAGCTGGAAAAGGGTTGGCCAGCCGACCACAGAGTCGACGGCGAGCGCGCAGAAAACCACAGCCAGATAGTTGTTCGATTGCAGGAAAAGACGCAGCGGCCTGATGGGCTGGCCTTTGCGCACACCCGAGTACAGCTGGTGCGCCATCGCCAGGAACCACACCCCAGCCAGGAAAGCGACCACCGCGTAGATGACACCGGCGGCCAGCGCGAGCGCCAACGTGGACAGCACCGTGAGCCAGGTGTACACCAGGATCAGCTTGGTGACCTTCTCCTCGGTGGCGATCACCGGCAGCATGGGGACTCCGGCGGCGCGGTAGTCCTCCTTGTACCGCATCGCGAGAGCCCAGGTGTGCGGCGGCGTCCAGAAGAAGATGACCGCGAACATCACCAGCGCCGGCCACTGAATCGTGTTCGTGACCGCCGACCACCCGATCATCACCGGCATGCATCCGGCGGCTCCGCCCCACACCACGTTCTGCGCGGTGCGACGCTTGAGCACGAGCGTGTAGACGAAGACATAGAAAGCGATGGTCGCCACGGCGAGCAGGCCCGACAGCAGATTGGCGGTCCACCACAACCACGCGAAGGCGCCCACACCCAGCACGACTCCGAAGATCAGGGCGTTACGGGTGGTCACCGAGGACATGGCCAGCGGCCGCCGTGCGGTGCGCTTCATCACCTTGTCGATATCGGCGTCGGCGACGCAATTCAGGGTATTGGCGCTGGCTGCCGCCATCACGCCACCCAGCAGCGTATTCAGGATGAGCAGCGGGTTCACGTCGCCGCGATCCGCCAGCAACATCGCCGGAATGGTGGTGACCAGCAGCAGCTCGATGACGCGCGGCTTGGTCAGCGCGATGTACGCGAGGATGGTGCGGAGAAAGGGCGGTGCGTTCCGGCCACGGCCTTGCGCGCCCTGCGTCTCTCGCATCCGCACCGCGCTGATCCTCCTGGGTAGCTTTTTGGTGAGCCAGCCGACCCGCGGCACTGAGCGCTCTACTACACACGATGGTAGACCGCCAGGGTCCGGCGTCGACAACCAAGGTCGGCCCATCGAAGTGAACACCGGTTGTCTGTCACTGGACTATCACATTGCTCGCACGGCGTGACCCGGCCTTGAGGCAGCGGCATGAAATCGTCAGCACTACGATGGGGCCCGTGACCGCGATCTCACGTGAACTGGCGGAAGTCCCGACCGATATTCCAACCCTGACCCGGGTCGACCACCCGGATGACTGGACCGAGCTGGACTCACGCGCGGTGGACACCGTGCGGGTGTTGGCCGCTGACGCGGTGCAGAAGGTTGGCAATGGCCACCCTGGCACTGCGATGAGCCTGGCGCCCGTGGCGTACACGCTTTTTCAGCGTCAGTTGCGCCACGATCCCAGCGACACCACCTGGATCGGCCGCGACCGGTTCGTGCTGTCCTGCGGGCACAGCAGCCTGACTTTGTACTTGCAGCTCTACTTAGGCGGGTTTGGCCTGGAGCTCTCCGATATCGAAGCGCTACGCACCTGGGGCTCCCTGACTCCCGGGCACCCCGAGTACCACCACACCAAGGGTGTGGA
Source organism: Mycobacteroides abscessus ATCC 19977 (assembly GCF_000069185.1). NCBI lineage: Bacteria > Bacillati > Actinomycetota > Actinomycetes > Mycobacteriales > Mycobacteriaceae > Mycobacteroides > Mycobacteroides abscessus. The sequence continues at coordinate 2,806,394 of NC_010397.1, forward strand.
GATCACCACCGGGCCGCTGGGCCAGGGCTTGGCCTCCGCGGTCGGCATGGCGATGGCCTCCCGATACGAGCGTGGCTTGTTCGATCCGGACGCCGCCCCCGGTACCAGCCCGTTCGATCACTTCATCTACGTCATCGCCTCCGACGGGGATATCGAAGAGGGCGTGACTTCGGAGGCCTCGTCGTTGGCGGGCACTCAGCAGCTCGGAAACCTCATCGTCATCTGGGATGACAATGAGATCTCCATTGAGCACGACACCAAGATCGCACTCTCGGAGGACACCCCCGCCCGCTACGAGGCGTACGGCTGGCATGTACAGACCGTCGTCAGTGGTGAGAACGTCACCGGCCTTGAAGAAGCACTGGCCAACGCCCGTGCGGTCACCGACCGCCCGTCGTTCATCGCGCTGCGCACGATCATCGGTTACCCCGCTCCCACCAAGATGAACACCGGCGGTGTGCACGGCTCGGCCCTGGGCGCTGACGAGGTGGCCGCCACCAAAAAGATTTTGGGCTTCGACCCGGATAAATCCTTCGAGGTGGCCCCCGAGGTCATCGCGCACACGCGCGAACTGGTGACGCGCGGTAAGCAGGCGCATGCCGAGTGGGACAAGAGCTTTGAGGCCTGGGCGGCCCGTGAGCCCGAGCGCAAGGCGCTGCTGGACCGCCTCCAGGCGCGTGCGTTGCCGCAGGGCTGGGACGCCGGGCTGCCGTCCTGGGAGCCCGGTTCCAAGGCGGTGGCCACCCGCGCCGCCTCCGGCGACACGCTTTCGGCGCTCGGGGCCAAGCTGCCCGAGCTGTGGGGCGGCTCGGCGGATCTGGCGGGCAGCAACAACACCACCATCAAGGGCGCCGATTCCTTTGGCCCGACCTCCATCGCGACGTCCGACTGGAATGCCCAACCCTATGGCCGCACACTGCATTTCGGCATCCGCGAGCACGCGATGGGTTCCATCTTGTCCGGCATCGTGCTGCACGGACCCACCCGCGCGTACGGCGGAACGTTCCTGCAGTTCGCCGACTACATGCGCCCCGCGGTGCGTCTGGCCGCGCTGATGAACATCGACCCGATCTACGTCTGGACACATGACTCGATCGGTCTGGGCGAGGACGGGCCCACCCACCAGCCGGTGGAACACCTGGCCGCCCTACGCGCCATCCCCAACCTCTCGGTGGTGCGCCCCGGCGACGCCAACGAAACCGCGTACGCCTGGGCGACCGTCCTGGAGCGCCAATCCAGCACCGGCCCCGTCGGTTTGGCACTCACCCGCCAGGGTGTGCCGATCCTGGAAGGCACCAGCCGCGAAGGCGTGGCCAAGGGCGGCTACGTGCTGGAGGCAGCCAGTGACAATCCGGCGGACGCTCCCGATGTGATCCTCATCGGCACGGGCTCGGAACTGCAGCTCGCCGTCGAGGCCAAGAAGATTCTTGCCGCCAAGGGAATTGCGGCCTCCGTGGTGTCGTTGCCCTGTGTGGAATGGTTCGAATCCCAGCCCCAGGAATATCGCGACAGCGTGCTGCCGCCGTCCGTACGCGCGCGTGTGGTGGTGGAAGCCGGCATCGCGCAGGGCTGGTACAAGTTCGTCGGCGATGCGGGGCAGATCGTCTCCCTGGAGCATTTCGGAGCTTCGGCCGACGACAAGACGTTGTTCCGCGAGTTCGGCTTCACCCCTGACGCAGTGGCCGCAGCGGCCGAAAGGTCAATCGCAGCAGCTCAATAACCCCGAATCAGGAAGGGATGAATCCCATGAGCACATCTGATCAGAACGCTAATCTCGCCGAACTGAGCGAGGCCGGAGTCGCTGTCTGGCTCGATGATCTCTCCCGGGACCGACTCAATTCGGGCAATCTCGCCGAGTTGATCGCAACCAGGAGTGTTGTCGGGGTCACCACGAACCCGGCGATCTTTCAGGCAGCCTTGTCCAAGGGCCATGCCTATGACGCGCAGATTGCCGAGTTGGCCGAGCGCGGCGCCGATGTTGATTCGGCGATCCGCACCGCGACCACCGATGATGTGCGTGCGGCGTGCGATGTGCTCGCTGCGCAGTACGAGGCTTCCGGTGGCGTCGACGGGCGCGTCTCCATCGAGGTTGACCCGCGTCTTGCCCATGACACCGATAAGACGATCCTGCAGGCGATCGAGCTGTGGAAGATCGTCGACCGGCCGAATCTGTTGATCAAGATTCCGGCCACCAAGGCGGGTCTGCCCGCGATCACCGCGGTGATCGCCGAGGGTATCTCGGTGAACGTCACCCTGATCTTCTCAGTGCAGCGCCACAAGGAGGTCATGGACGCTTACCTAAGCGGCCTGGAGGCCGCCAAGGAAGCCGGCCGCGACTTGTCCAAGATCCACTCGGTGGCCTCGTTCTTCGTCTCGCGGGTGGACACCGAGATCGACAAGCGCCTCGAAGAGATCGGCAGCGGCCAGGCATTGTCACTGCGCGGCCGCGCCGGGGTCGCCAACGCCCGGTTGGCTTACCAGGCCTACGAGAAGGTCTTCGGCTCGGACCATCATGCTGGTCACCGGTTCGCCGCGCTCAAGGACGCCGGCGCACGCGTGCAGCGTCCGCTGTGGGCCTCCACGGGTGTGAAGAACCCCGACTACGACGACACCCTGTACGTGGTGGACCTGGTGGCGCCGCACACGGTGAACACCATGCCCGAGAAGACCTTAGAGGCGGTTGCCGACCACGGCGTGGTCACCGGCAACACCATTGCCGGAACCTATGACGGCGCGCACGCGGTGTTCCATGAGCTGACGCGCGCCGGAATCGACCTTGACGACGTGTTCGAGGTGCTCGAAACCGAAGGCGTCGAGAAATTCGAAGTTGCCTGGAACGAGCTCATCGACGCCACCCAAGCCCAACTCGACGCGGTATCCACCCAGGACTGAGCGTGGATGACGGTCTTCACACGAAAGGCTCATCCATGACCGAGGTTCTTCCCCCCGATAGCTCGTTGACGGCAAATCCGTTGCGGGACAAACGTGACAAGCGCTTGCCCCGCATCGCGGGCCCTTGCTCGCTGGTGATCTTCGGCGTCACCGGCGATCTGGCGCGCAAGAAGTTGATGCCGGCGATTTACGACCTGGCCAATCGGGGGCTGCTGCCGCCGTCGTTCGCGTTGGTCGGGTTCGCCCGCCGGGATTGGGCCAACGAGGATTTCGGGCAGATCGTGCTCGATGCTGTCAAGGCACACTCACGCACGCCGTTTCGTCAGCATGTGTGGGATCGCCTTGCCGAGGGAATCCGGTTCGTGCAGGGCAGTTTCGATGACGACGCGGCCTTCGAGCAGCTCAAGAAGACGCTGCAGACCCTCGATGAGGAACGTGGCACCGGCGGCAATCACGGTTTCTATCTGTCGATTCCGCCGAATGCCTTCCCCACCGTCTGCGAGCAGCTGTCCAAATCGGGCCTGGCGCAGCCCGTGGACGGCGCGTGGCGGCGCGTGGTGATCGAGAAGCCCTTCGGCCACGATCTGGCCAGCGCCCGCGAGCTCAATGCGGTGGTCAACGAGGTTTTCCCCGAGGAGTCGGTCTTCCGCATCGACCACTACCTCGGCAAGGAGACGGTGCAGAACATCCTGGCGTTGCGGTTCGCCAACCAACTGTTTGACCCCATCTGGAACGCGCACTTCGTCGACCATGTGCAGATCACCATGGCCGAGGACATCGGTTTGGGAGGCCGCGCAGGATATTACGACGGCATCGGGGCGGCGCGCGATGTCATCCAGAACCATCTGCTGCAGCTGCTGGCCTTCACCGCGATGGAGGAGCCCATCAACTTCTCCCCCGCCGAGTTGCAGGCCGAGAAGATCAAGGTGCTCTCGGCAACCCGCCTGGCCGAGCCGTTGGCCGAAACCACGGCCCGTGGCCAGTATGGTCCCGGCTGGCAGGGCAGCCAGCAGGTGCCCGGCCTGCTGGAGGAGGAAGGTTTCTCCAAAACCTCGACCACCGAGACATTCGCGGCCATCACCCTGGAGGTGGACAGCCGGCGCTGGGCCGGGGTCCCGTTCTACCTGCGTACCGGAAAACGCTTGGGCCGCAGGGTTACCGAGATCGCACTGGTGTTCAAGAGAGCACCGCACCTGCCCTTCGACTCCACCATGACCGAGGAACTCGGAGCCAACGCACTGGTGATCCGGGTGCAGCCCGACGAGGGCGTCACACTGCGGTTCGGATCCAAGGTGCCCGGAAGCGCCATGGAAGTACGCGATGTCAACATGGACTTCTCCTACGAGCAGGCCTTCACCGAGGAATCACCGGAGGCCTACGAACGGCTGATCCTCGACGTGTTGCTGGGCGAGCCGTCACTGTTCCCGGTGAACGCCGAGGTCGAATTGTCTTGGCGGATCCTCGATCCCGCCCTGGACTTCTGGGCCTCCCAAGGCCGGCCGGACACCTACGAGTCGGGAACCTGGGGACCGCAATCGGCGGTGGAAATGCTGGCCCGCAGCGGCCGGGAATGGAGGCGGCCATGATCATCGATCTGCCCAACACCACCACCAACGACGTCAACAAAAAGCTCGTCGAACTACGCGAGACCGGCGGAGCGGTCACCATGGCCCGCGTGCTGACCCTGGTGGTCATCACCGACGCCGGAGACGACGTGGAAGAGGTGATCGAGGCCGCCAATGGTGCCAGCCACGAACATCCATGCCGCGTGATCGTGCTGGAACGCAATCCCCTTGCCTCCGATACCGGATTGAGTGCTCAAATCCGCGTCGGGGGCGATGCCGGGACCGGCGAGGTCGTCGTACTACGCCTGCGCGGCCCGCTCGCCGCCCATGAGCACAGCGTGGTCATTCCGTTCCTACTGCCCGACACCCCGGTAGTGGCGTGGTGGCCCAATCAAGCACCCCCGATCCCCGCGCAACATCCACTGGGCCGCCTAGCCATTCGCCGGATCACCGACGCCACGACGGCCCCCGACCCGATGAACGCCATCAAAAACCGTCTCGCCGGTTACACCCCGGGCGATACCGACCTGTCCTGGAGCCGCATCACCTACTGGCGAGCCCTGCTGGCCTCGGCGCTCGATCAGGCACCGTACGAAGGCATCAACTCCGCGGTCGTCTCCGGGCTAGCCACCGAACCGGCACTGGACGTCACCGCCGGATGGCTCGCCTCACGCATCGACGGCCCCGTCACCCGGGTCGTCGGCGACCTGAAGGTCGAACTGCACCGGGACAGCGAGATCATCACCCTGAGCCGCCCGCAGACCGGGGCCATCGCGACCCTGACCCGCACCGGACGCCCATCAGCGTCACTACCCCTGCCACGCAGGGAGACACGCGATTGTTTGGCCGAGGACTTGCGCCGCCTCGACCCCGACGAGATCTACCGCACGGCGCTCGAGGGAATCGCGAAGGTGCAATACGTATGAGTGAGACGATCATCGAAAAGTACGCGGACACGGATGCTTTGGTGACCGCGGCGGGCGATCGGCTGGCATCGGCGATCACCGGCGCCCTCGCCGAACGGGGCAAGGCGATGATCGTACTGACCGGCGGCGGCACCGGCATAGCGCTACTCAAGCACCTACGCGATGTCGCCAGCGGTCTCGACTGGACCAACGTCCACGTGTTTTGGGGCGATGACCGGTACGTCCCCAAGACCGATCCGGAACGCAACGCCTGGCAAGCCTGGGAGGCACTGCTGGAGCACGTGAACTTCCCACTGCGCAACATGCATGCCATGCCCAACAGCGAAAGCGAGTACGGCACCGATCTTGACGCCGCCGCACTGGCATACGAGCAGCTGTTGGCGGCCAATGCCGAGCCCGGCCAGGATTGCCCGGCATTTGATGTCCATCTGCTGGGCATGGGCGGCGAAGGTCATATCAATTCATTGTTCCCGCATACCGATGCCGTCAAGGAGACGCAGCGGCTCGTCGTGGCGGTGCCCGACTCTCCCAAGCCTCCGCCACAACGGATCACCTTGACCCTGCCGGCAATTCAGCGCTCACGCGAAGTGTGGCTGGTGGTTTCCGGCGAGGCGAAGGCCGATGCAGTGGCTGCGGCCGTCGGCGGTGCCGACCCTGTCGATGTGCCCGCGGCCGGCGCCAAGGGCATCGAGCGCACGGTGTGGCTGCTCGATGAGGCCGCGGCAAGCCAACTGGGCTAATCGCCGAGACGATCGCCCGCCACCGCGGCGGTGATCGACTTGATGGCCTCCGCGATCGGTAGGCGATCAACATCCTCGGCGCGCCATTGCAGCATCGTGGGTATTTCGACGGTGAGATCGTCGATCGGCAGCAGTACGAACTCGGCAGGATCCAGACCCTTGAGTTCTTCCGATTGAAGTGAACGCAAGGTGATCTTTGTTGAGTTTCGCAGGGTCAACAGCATGCTGGAAACGTCGTCGCAGCGCGTCAGGGAATCATTGAGTACGCCGCTATCGAACAGAACATGCTGGGCCTCGAGCATCGACGCGATCTCCCAGGCCTCCGGCCCGTGCACGTAGGTGTAGCCGCGTAGATCCGCCAGCTGGACACTGACTTTCGCGGGAAACGCGGACGCGTCGGCAAGAATCGCCAGCCGCTCGGTGTTCAACAGCCGGGCCTGCACACGAGCGCTTGCCGCAGGGACCCGGGAAACCCCCAGATCGATGCTTCCGGCCAGCAGCTGTCGTTCCATGTCGCGTGACGCGACTTGATTGACGATGTAGGTGTGATCCCGTGAGAGCTCGGCCAGGACGTCCGATATCGTCCGACGGCTCCGGCCGTTCAGGGCACGGGTGACGCCCACCCGTACCGCACCAGCGGGCATGCCCAACAGGAGTTTTCGCGGCAAGGCATCGAAGTCAGACACGATGGTCCGCGCGAGCGGAACCAGCCTCTCCCCAGCATTGGTCAATTCGACATGATGGGTCGACCTGTCGAAGAGTTGTTCGCCTAGTTCGTTTTCCAGGGCCTTTATCCGCTGACTCAGGGGTGCGACGGACATATGGAGATTTTGGGCAGCCTTGGTGAAACTCAATTCCCTCGCGACTGCCAGAAAATATCGCAGGTGATGAATCTCCATTCTCGAATGCTACTGACTATTGACGCGAACGGACGCGTTCATGCCCATGTCCGGCACCGTACGCCGGTATGTCCATGCCGATAAGACAACTTTGCGAGATGGACATTCCCATTGCCCAACATACAAATTAACCTCGCACCATAGGCACGGTCAGCGTCGACATTGCTTTGCTGTCAATTGATTGACCGATGTCGCCGCGCATGCCGCGCCCGCCCTGCCCCCCAAGTACGCAGTGGTCGGATGCCGCTGCCAATCGGCGCACCGGCCCAGAAAAACGAAGGGGTAGGAGTGAAGAACTCTAACCAACTGCAACAGCGGGCACTCAAGGCTGTGACCGCGCAGCTACCGATCGATATCGATGGCAGTAACGTCATTGTGGAGGACGGCCTCTCTTACACGCGCAGCCCGATCAAAGCGCATGACTACGCGACTGGTTTGTTTTCGGCATTCGGGGGCGCCGTTGAGTACTTGGGACGGATGCGCGGGCTGCCCGCCCAGACGTTGACCGTCAACCGCCGGCTTTCCGGGCTCTCCCTGAACTCTTTGCAACTGACGTTCTCGAACGGCCGTGCACTCGGGTTCGATGACTACACGACCGGCCCCGACAACGGCATCTACCGCACACGGGACAACCGGTTCTTCGGGATGATCGGACTGCACCCGAAGCTGCGAGACGGCATCACCGAGTATTTGGGTGCCACCAGCCGTGAAGGCCTGCGGCGCGCCATTTCCCAGCGCGACGCACAGGATCTGGAGGACTCATTCGCCCAGCGGCGGCTGCCCGGAGGCATCGTCAGAACTCCGCAGGAGTGGCTCGATCACCCTCAGGGGAGGGCTTGTGCGGAGCATCCGATGGTGCTGGTGGACCAGCTGAGTAAGGGAGGCTCCCACCGCCGCCTGGGAAACGCCACGGTGCGTCCGCTGGAGGGCGTCCGGGTTGTCGAACTTGCCAATGTGGTCGCAGGCCCCACCACCGGCCGGGCTCTGGCCGAGCAGGGCGCCGAGGTCATCAAGCTCGCCTGTGTCGGCGGGCCAGTCACCATCGGCATCTGGCTCGACGCCAACTGGGGCAAACGGCAGTTCCGCATGAACATCAAAGGCCCCGCCGGGCAGGCCAAGCTACGAGAGCTACTCGCCGGTGCAGATGTGTTGCTCAACAGTATGAGCCCAGGGCGGCTTACCGAATTGGGATTGGGCCCGGAGGCACTGCAACAGATCAATCCGAACCTGATACTCGCTGACTTCTCTTTTGCGCCAAAGAATTCGCCGTGGTTCGACCGCAAGGGCTTCGAACAGATCGCCCAATCCGTATCGGGCATAGTTTCGGTGAACTCGCAGGACCGCTATGTGGACGATCCGACCCATATCTCGGTGCTGATCAACGACTTCTGCTCGGCCTACAACCTGGCCACCGGTATCGTCTCCGCACTCGCCGCACGGGAAGAGCAGGGCGGATTCTGGTACGTCGAACACTCACTGCTGCGGAACGCCACCGAAGCGGTGCGCTACGTCCGCCCGATGAACGACGAGCGGTACGCGCCGGTGTCGATCGCCGACCTGCGCCGCTGGGCCATCGATCAGGACACCCCGAACGGTGTCTTCACGCGCCTGACGCCTCCGGTGACCTTCAGCCACACCCCCTCGAAGGCCTGGCGCCCCACCGGGCTGCCGTTCGGCGGGGTCGAGGGGCTGTCATGGCAGGACAAGCCAATCGGTTCCGATGACCCACTGGCGACTCCCCATTATCCGTCCAGGATCGTCGCCGAGGGCCGACTACACGACTTTGTCGAGTGTTACGGCATCGAGGACCGCGGCGATGGAGGCGGCGATGTGAGCTTTTTCTCCCCTGGGTTGGCGGTTCTCTCCAGAAACCAAGGGCTAGAGGCTATTTGATGCGCATAGTCATTGCCATGACCGGGGCGACCGGCGCGGTTCTCGGGGTTCGACTCCTCGAGAACCTAGCAGCGCGGCCCGACATCGAAACCCACCTGGTGATCAGTCGTTGGGGCCGGGCCACTATCGACTATGAAACCGACCGCACACCAGTCGAAGTCGAAAAACTGGCCGATGCGGTGTACAAACCCGATGACATGTACGCCCCGATCTCATCGGGGTCATTCACCACCGACGCAACAATCGTGGTGCCCTGCAGCATGAAGACCGTGGCCGCCATTCGCGCGGGCTACTCCGACGGTCTCATCGCACGCGCGGCAGACGTAACCCTGAAGGAGCGCCGGCGGCTGGTGCTGGTGCCCCGAGAAACACCGCTGTCCGAGATTCATCTGGATAACATGCTCGCCCTGTCTCGCATGGGTGCACACATAGTTCCGCCCATGCCCGCGTTCTATCAAATGCCCAACACCATCGACGACCTGGTGAACCACACGGTGATGCGCATCCTGGACGCCGCCGGCATCGAGAACGAAACCGCGCCGCGTTGGCGGGGACTTCCTGCTCGAAATGAGCGAAATACCAATAAGAATGGAAATCCATATGGCGTTCAATGACCTCCGCCGCTACCTCGCCGACCTGGAAGCACACGGCGAGCTGCGCACCATCAAGACTCCCGTGAGCACCGAGATCCAACTTGGGGCCATCGCCCGACTCGCATGCGAAACATACGGTCCGGCAGCACTTTTCGAAAACCTCGTGGGCTACCCGACGTTTCGCGGACTCGCCGCGTTCGAGACATATTCCGGCAATCCAGACAATCGAGCCTGGCGCCTCGCCCGCGCCCTGGGGCTATCCGACGACACCACTGGTGATCAGATCGTGGACTTCCTGGCGGGGTTTCGCGATACCGCGGGCGTCGCCCCAGTTTTGGTTGAGACCGGTCCGGTGCACGAGAACATCGTCCGCGACCGCGGCGAGTTGTTGGACTACCTGCCGATTCCACACCTGCACCCCGGAGACGGCGGCCCCTACGTAAACACCATCGGCTTCTTCGTGCTGGAATCCCCGGACCGCAGCTGGGTGAACTGGGCGGTAGCGCGCTGTATGAAACTCGACGGTGACCGGATGGTCGGAATGACCGCGGTGATGCAGCACATCGGCATGTTGCGCCGAGAATGGGACAAGATCGGCACGAGCGTTCCGTTCGCCCTCGTCCTCGGCGCCGACCCGATCACGACGCTGATTTCAGGAGGCCCTTTGGCCAAGTTCGGCGCCAGTGAGGGTGACATCATCGGAGCCATTCGGGGTGAGCCGCTTGAGGTCGTCGAGTGTGTGACGAGCTCGCTCCGCGTACCCGCACACGCGGAGATCGTCATCGAGGGATACATCGACCTGACCGAATCCGCGGACGAAGGACCGATGGCCGAGTATCACGGTTACATCGACAAGGCGAAAAACACCACCGGCGCACCAGATTTCGGCGTGTACCACATCACCGCGGTGACCCACCGCAATGACGCCATCTATCCATCCACCTGTGCCGGAAAACCGGTTGACGAAGACCACACCATCACCGGACCAGGAGTTGCCGCGGCAAGCCTCAACGCACTACGGGCAGCGAGCCTGCCCGTAGAGAAGGCCTGGATGGTGCCTGAGTCCGCAAGCCACGTGCTGGCTGTGACTGTCAGCGATGGTTGGTCTGGGGAATTCCCCGACGCAAATGAGCTCTGCCGCAAGATCGGTAACGCGGTCAAGACGATGGACCATTCGGCGTACTGGGTACAGCGAATCCTGGTTACCGACAACGATATCGACCCGACTTCTCCGTCGGACCTGTGGTGGGCGTACGCAACCCGGTGCCGCCCAGGCGATGACTCCATCATCTTGGAGGATGTGCCCATCATGGCGCTGTCACCGATCGTCAACACTCGCGAAGAACGGACTAAGACTCGCGGTCGCGTGGAAGTGCTCAACTGCCTCATTCCGCCCTATGCGGATGATCTCTCGGTCACGTCGGCCGCGCTGCGTCAGGCCTACCCCCACGATGCGATCGCGTTCGCCGAACGAACGTATCTCGGCGAGTAGCCGGGCTCGTCGCGCCTGCCGCGCCAGCTCGTCACGGCAATTCGGTCACGCCTGGGTATTGACCCGCCCCCGCCATCGGCATATATTACCGACTGGTCAATTCGCTGCCGTTATGGCGGCGTATTGCGGGCACGGACGCCACCACCCGATCACACCGGGTCGCTAGCCGCGCCCATCGTGGCTAGCTGAAGAGGAGCTCGACGTATGCAAAACCGGATGCTAGAGCGCGCGAGCGCCTGGTCTGGCCTTTTTTACCTGCTCCTCTTCGGAACCGGCTGGCTATTGGTCGCTCGTTTCATGCCGCCGATCCCTCCCTCCGCCGGACCCGCGCAAGTAGCCTCCCAGTTTGCGCAGCGACATGCATGGCTGATGCTCGCGGCGGTGCTGATGATGTGTTCTACGTTTGCCTTGTTTCCGGTATCAGCATTGCTGGTGTTGATAGCCCGCAGGATCGAACGCCAGGTCGGCATGGTCACGGTGATGATGGGCCTGACCCTCGCGACCTACCTGGTGATGAACTTCTACACGCCGTTCTCGTTCGGCATCGCAGCCTTTCGGACCGAGCGCGACCCGGCCCTGGTCCAATACGCGAGCGACTACGGCTTCCTGCAGTTCATGGGTGGTATCCCGATGTTCCTCATGGTGTGGCTGCTCAGCGCCTACGCCATTCTGGTGTTGAGCCCTCGCCACGATCCCGTTGTCCCCCGCTGGTTCGGCTATCTGAACCTGTGGATAGCAATCCTTTACCTACCAGAGCTTTTGGTGTTCTTCTTCCACTCCGGCCCCTTCGCATGGAACGGCGTCGTAGGGTTTTGGATTCCCGCGATTCTCTTCATCGTCTATTTCGCGATCTCTCCGGTGATCCTGATCCCCCTGGTGCGCAAGCTGATTGCCGAGTCGACGGAAACCGCCGTGACACCGGTGCGCATTTCGTGACCATCGAAACCGGCCCCCGACCTTCGACGCACCGTCGTCGTATCGGTGGCCACGTGCCCGCAGAAGCAGAGCTGTGGATCTTCATCATGGGAGATCTCACCGTGTTCGGCGTCTTCTTCGCGGTCTGGGGATGGAGCTACGCCCGCAACCCGGCCATGTTCGAGCTCGGCCGCGCGAGCATGTCGCAGTCGATCGGTCTGACCGAGACCCTCACCCTCATCAGCAGTTCTGCTGCGGTGGTCACCGCGCTTACCCGTGCGCGGTGGAAACAATGGTCCCGGGCGTGCGCCTGGTACCTCACCGCAATCGGTTTCGGTGCGGTGTTCGTGGTGTTGAAAGCCTTTGAATACGGTCGCCATCTGACCACCGGCCTGGATCCCCTCGCGGGTGAATTCTTCATGTATTACTTCGTTTTCACGGGAATTCACCTGCTGCACGTACTGATCGGACTCCTCGGACTGGGCGCTGCCGCGCGGTCGATGCGCCCTAGAGCCACACGTCGCTATGGCGTAGCTCTACTGGAAGGTATCGGCGTGTACTGGCACATGGTGGATGTCTTATGGGTCGTGCTGTTCTCGTTGATCTACCTGATCTAGATACTGAGCAACCCGTGATCATTTCCGCGCTCCCGATGCCCGCCCGCCGCAGCACACTCGTGACCTGGCTGGTGCTGACCGGCTGTACCGTGCTGTCCTGGTCCGAGAGCTCCTCGGGGCGCCCCTCCATCCCGGTGATTCTGGTTATGTTGTCGCTGACCGCGATCAAGTCGGCACTGATCATCGCGTCCTACATGGAGATCAGCCGAGCGCCAAGGTGGCTTCAAATGCTCTGCGGCACATGGGTGGTAGTAGTTTTCGGAATGCTGGGTTACATTCTGTGCGTGGCGGCCTAGGTCTCGTTGCCCTGTCCAGCGGCGAACAGTGCGTCGGGGTCCACGGGCAACCCATGTTCGGCCGGCGCTGTGGCCGCACGCGCGTGGGTGACGACAGCCGCCGCGGGAACCGAGGCGGCGGCGCCAGGTGCCGGAGTCCGCAGCCGCTCCACGTTGATCGCGAACTCGGCCACGCCGTCCCGGATCGCGGCAGCGTGTTCGTCCAGCCGGTCCAGGAGTTGAGAGAGCGTGCGCCCCATCTTGTTTCCAAGCTCGGAGGCCTCAGCCACAGCGGAAGCGATGGTGGTCGCGACACTGCCGCCCTGGGTGATGGGAGAGGCCGCCCGTGCCGCCGTGAACTCGGTGATGACGTCGTCTACGTAACCCTCGACCCATTGCCCGAGCATGCTTCGCGTGTGGGTGACCAGATCGGTCACCACATTGATGCGTTGATTGATATTGGCCGCGACGAGGCGCAGCTCCTGTAGCGCGTCATCGATCGGGCCAGACGCTTCGCTGAATCCTGTTGCCGCCGCGCCACTGTGCCCTTCGCCCAGCGCACTGAGCACAGCCGAGAGTTCCTGCTGCACATTAGTGACGTCGGCAATGCAGTACCGCCAGAAAGTAGCTTCGGCAGAGGCTGCGACCGGGTTACCACGTAGCGCATCCAGCGGCTCTTCGAGAAACTGGACATGCTCGACCACGAAGCCCAATCCGGCATCGTCAAGGCGCGTGAGCGGCTTCAGCTCGGCATCAAGGGTGTCCACCGAACCCTTCACCAATCTTCGTCATCGCGGCGACGGTCTGATCCTCGGCCTCGGCGATCCGCCGGGCCTGATCATGCAGACGCTGCCCCGTCTCCACAATCACGTCGCCGAGAGTGCGCACCGCATCGCTCAGCTCCTCGATACTGCCCCGCACCGATGCGACGAAATCCGACGACACCGCCCCCAGATCCCGGTCGCCGAGCCCCTCGCCGTGATGCTCGAGAAGAAACCGCAGCGATCCTCCCGCGCTTTCCAGATTCGCCGCCTCGCGCAGCACCACATCCCGGTCGAACCGGAAGGTGCCCGTCTCATCGGTCATGAGGCCGGTCCCAGATGTTCGCCCTCCCCGAGGTGCCCCCCGTCCAGGTAGCCCTTGACGTAGTCCATCGCCGGTCCGTCGCCGGTGAGGTCGTGCAATGTGCTGTGAATCTGACTGGCTGCGTTGACCTGCGCCGCGGCGATGGTCCGGGTGATGATGGCCGATAGATCTCTCGCGTCCATCGACAGCGTCGACTCGTCCAGGTCCAATGTCTCGATGCGTCCCCCCGAACCGACGGTCACCGCCACCCCCACGTCGTCCTTCGCATGGCCGCGAACCAGCCCGACGGTCTGCTGCACATACTGCGCACGCTGCCCCAGAATCTCCAGGCGATCCTGGTATTCGCGAATCCATTGGCGGGGGTCACCACGGCACTCCGACATGACGAGGGGCTCCTTTCCTGGACACGACCGGTGAAACGGGAACGTCCCCTCCGCGTCCCCGGTCCACCGACCGCTGATGGCATTTGTCGACTTCTGTGCCATACATAGAGATTGATGGGCGCAGGACGTGAATCGGTTCCATGAATTTTGAAGAAATTTCTTGGCAAATGAATGAAACGTCAATTACCTGCAGGAACAACTGCCCCAGAGACAAAACAGCGGACTACCTGTGCAGTAGTCCGCTGTGTGAGAATCGTTCTGGCGCTATCCGCCGAGCTTGATCTGCAGCCCGACGCCGATGATCGAGATCACCCAGATCGCGGTGACGAAGTAGGTGAGCCGGTCCAGGTTCTTCTCCACCACGGTCGAACCCGAGAGGCTGGACTGCACACCACCGCCGAACAGCGTGGACAGACCGCCGCCCTTCGCGCGGTGCAACAGCACCAGCAAGACCACCAACAAGCTCGTGATCACCAGGACGATCTGCAACGCCAATTCCATGCGGCCAGCCTACCGGCTCCCTTCCGGCGACCTGCGCAGGGACGCCGGTCAGCTCACTTCTGAACTGTCGGACAGCCAGGTATTGCATTCCCACAGCCGATTCTTGAGCGAGCCGTGCCGCCACCATGCCGCAGAATGCTCGTTGGACCCATGGTCACGCTTGGACCGTTGCCCATCGCCCCGATATTGGTCGTTCCAGGCAAGATCGAGTTCGTGCTGGGTGATCGTGCCCCCGCGCCGCGACCCGAGGAACATTCCCGAGAAGCACTGGGCCTGAAGTTCGCTTCGCCGCGACAGCTCCAGCCCCACCGGGGAATCGACTCCCGCAGCGACGCGCTGGTTCCATTCCTCCGACGATATGCCGCTGAGCTCCTGGACATGATGTCCGTACTCGTGCGCATACACGGCAAGGTAGAAGCCGTCATGATTTCCGTACCTGTTGGGCGACATGCTCACCGTCGACATGTAGATCGTGTTGTTGGCCGAGCAGTAGAAGGCGGCTGTCTCGCCGCCGCTGAAGTCCTCGCCCCCGCAGGGCGAATCCACGTAGCTTCCGGCCACTACCAATCCCGGCGACGACCATGGCAGACGCAACCCGTCCAGAAGCCGCTTCCACTCCGGATCCAAGCACCCGAGCAGATCCCGGTAGAACGCCTCTGCGTGAGGAATGTCAAACGGCCATGTGCTCGTTGAGCAGGGCGCATTGGTGAACCCAGCCTCCCGGTCCCGGAACAAAGGGTTGTCGCCGAGCGCGTAGACCGGCTGAGGGCCGGGCGGTGGCTGCGGGGGTGTCACCTTAGGGCTGATCCAGGTCGAGGTCGGAGAATACTGCCATGTCGAGGTCACCCGCACCGGGTGGCGCCCGCCGGAGTCCTGATGGACCGACCACACCACCACCGTTCCCAGCATCAGGATCGCGACCAGCACGAAGGACGCGCCGCCGATGATCAGGCCGGTGTGAGATCTGCCGCGCGCCCGCGGGCGCGGTCCGTACCCGACTGGCGGTGGATATACCGGGCGCCCCGGCGGTACCCGGTACGCGGGCAGCGGCTGAGGCGCCTGATATCCCGGAAACGGCGTAATAGGTGGTGGGTGCCATCCACGTTGCGGTGGTGCCATGGGGGCGTGAGCAGGCGGCGGCAGCGGCGCGCCCCAGGCAGGCACCGGTCTGGGCTGGAAATACGGTCGCGGCTCCATGCAGTCCCCCCACCACATTCTGTGAATGCGCGCCAGCATATCGACCCTGACCTAGGGTTACCGCCGTGGGAGAGATGAGTCGTGGGGTGGCTTTACGGTTGGCGTTGTATCTGCCGGTGTGTATGGGAGGACTTCTGCTGGCGGCACCGGCAAGCAGCGATGTTTCCCCGGGCACCGTCGCTGTTGCCATGACCCTCGCCGACGACGGCGTGCTGAACATCACCGAGACCATCACGCCCGCCAAAGGTCAAGTGCTGCAACGCCATCTACTGCTCGATGTGCCCGTTGAAGGTAATCGGATACAACATTTCCAGGTCAGCAACGTCACTAGCACCGGCGACGCGGAGGCCGCTGGCGACACCGGCACATTGACCATCGTGGCTCGCGGTCCAGCGACCGTCAGCTATGCCGTCCGGGGTGCCGTCGCCGATGCCGCCGATCACCAGCAGGTGACCTGGCCGTTTGCCTCCGGCTGGGATTCGGGAATGAGGGATGTCACGGCCTCATTCGCCTCTCCCAGCACCAAACCCAGCTCCCCCACGTGCTCCCTGGGCCCACCGGGTTCTCGCACACGTTGTACTGCGGCGCAGGTCGATCACACCGGGGTGGTGCGAGTCCAGCAAGACAATGTGCCGCCGGACTCGATCGCAACCTTCACCGTGACGGTTCCGGCCCGCACCGTTCCCGCCGGCGCCATTTTCACCGTGATCCCCGGCCCGGCAGGCCCCTTCGCGCTGACGCGACCGGCGATCGCAGCCCTGGCCGGCCTGGGGGCCGTCACCGCCGCATTGGCCGGTTGGGTAGTCGTGGCCCGCCGCCGGGACACCCACGCCGCCGAAACCAGCGTCACCCCAATCGATCCCCTGGTTCGCGACCACACAGGATCACATTTCGCTGCGCCGGACGGGGTGCTCCCCGGGCAGATAGGCACCGTCATCGATCTGCGGGTGGATGCCGTAGACCTGACCGCGACGGTCATTGATCTCGCGGTCCGCGGATATCTGTGGATCGCCGAAACAACGGGTGCCGAAGGCCGGCTCGATTGGCAGATATCCCGGCGCGCCCCGGCGGACAGCCTCTTGGCCCCCTATGAGGCGCAACTTCTGGACATCTTGTTGCCTGCGAAGACCGAGACGGTGTACATGTCCAGCCTCCAGATGCCGGGTTCCCGGGTGGATATCGGCCGCATTCCCGAGATGATGTATGCCGACGCCCGGCTTCGCGGATGGTTCCGCCGTACGCCGGAGCACCTGGGCGCCCTGACCGGTTACGGGGTCGGCGTGCTGCTGGCGGGTCTCGTAGTCACCGCCGTCCTAGCCGTCAGCATCGGCAACGCGATGATCGGGGTCGCGGTGTGCGGCGTGGGCGCGGTCTGCGCGCTGGCCGGCACGCTGCTGCCGATCCGCACCGCGCGCGGGCATCTGCTGGTGGCGCACGTGGCCGCGCTGCGCCACTATCTGAGCGAGTTCAACGTCGATGACTTGGCGCCCGCTGATCGCGAGCTGGTGCTGACCCGGGCAGCACCGTATGCCGTTGTGCTCGGGCAGCTCGGCCCGTGGCTCACGGCCATGGGAAGGCTGGATACCGCCGCCGACGGTACACCCGGAATCGATTGGTACGACACGGCTTCCAGCGATACCGCGAACCTGCCCGCCTTCCTCACCGCCCTCGACGGAGTGTTGGCGCGCGGCGCGCATCTACGCAATCTGCCGTAGATCCCGGCTAAAGCAGCGGACCGCCCGCGGCGATCGCCGACATCTGGGCGAACTGCTCGCCGTCCAGCGAGGCGCCACCGACCAACGCTCCGTCGACATCCTCCTGCGCAACGATCTCGCCGACATTCTTGGCGTTGGCCGAGCCGCCATACAAGACCCGGACAGACCCCGCCACGTCGGCGTTCGCGATTTGCGCCAACTCGGCGCGGATCGCGGCGCACACTTCCTGCGCGTCGGCGGCGCTGGCCACCCGCCCGGTGCCGATGGCCCACACCGGCTCGTAGGCGATAACCACCTTGCCCACCTGTTCGGCGCTGAGGCCGGCCAGTGACCCACGCAAGGAGTTCACGTTGTACTGGACGTGATCTCCGGCTTCCCGGATGTCAAGTGCCTCACCGATACACACGATCGGTGTGAGGCCGTGTTTGAGGGCCGCGGCCGCCTTGGCCGCCACCAGCGCGTCGTCCTCGCCGTGATACTGGCGGCGCTCGGAGTGCCCGACAACGACATAGGTGACACCCAGCTTGGCCAGGAAGGCGCCGCTGACCTCACCGGTGTACGCGCCCGAGTCATATACGGACAGGTCCTGTGCGCCGTAGGTAAGGCGTAACTTGTCACCGTCGACCAGGGTCTGCACGCTGCGGATATCGGTGAACGGCGGAATGACCGTCACGTCCACCTTGTCGAAGTACTTGTCCGGCAACGAGAACGCGATCTTCTGCACCAAAGCGATGGCCTCGAAATGATTGAGGTTCATCTTCCAGTTGCCGGCGATCAACGGCTTACGCGACATACGGAACTCCTCTAGTCCTCGAGAACGTCGATACCCGGAAGCACCTTGCCTTCAAGGTATTCCAGGGATGCACCACCACCGGTGGAGATGTGCGAGAAACCATCATCGGGCAGGTCCAGGGCGCGCACCGCGGCAGCCGAATCGCCGCCACCGACCACGCTGAACGCACCCTTCTCCGTAGCAGCGATGATCGCCTCGGCGACACCCCGGGTACCCGCGGCGAACGCCGGGAACTCGAACACGCCCATGGGGCCGTTCCAGAAGATGGTCTTGGCGTTGGACAACACCGCGGCGAACCGCTTCACCGATTCCGGTCCGATGTCCAGACCCATCTTGCTGTCCGGAATCGCGTCCGCGGCAACGATTTCCGAAGGTGAATCGGCGGCGAACTCATCTGCCGCCACGATATCCATCGGCAGATGAATCACATCGGCATAGGTATCGAGCAGCCGCTTGCAGGTGTCAACCATCTCCAGCTGTACCAACGACTTGCCCACCGGCAGACCTTGCGCGGCCAGGAATGTGAAGCACATGCCGCCGCCGATCACCAGGCTGTCGGCCTTGGTAGCCAACGATTCGATGACCGCCAGTTTGTCGGAGACCTTGGACCCGCCCAGAACCACCGCATAAGGCCGCTCGGTACTGGCCGTGAGCACCCGCAGAACTTCCACCTCGGCAGCCACCAGACCACCGGCGTAATGCGGCAGCAAGGTCGCCACGTCGTACACGGACGCCTGCTTACGGTGCACTACCCCGAATCCGTCGGAAACGAACGCGCCGCCGGTGCCCGTTGGGCCGCCGACCAACTCGGCCAGTTCCCGCGCGAGCGCGAGACGCTGTGCGTCGTCCTTGCTGGTTTCCCGGGGGTCGAACCGGATGTTCTCCAGTAGCAGCACATCGCCGTCGGTCAGGCCCTCGGCGCGTGCCAGCGCGTCGGTCCCGACGACGTCTCCGGCCACCTGCACGTGCTGCCCCAGCAGTTCACCCAACGCCGCCCCGACCGGGGCCAGGGACAGTTTTGGGTCCGGCTTTCCATCGGGGCGGCCCAGGTGCGCGGTCACGATGACCTTGGCCCCGGCACCCGCAAGCGCGCGGATGGTCGGCACCGAGGCCACGATGCGACCGGGATCAGAGATATGGGCGATGTTGCCGTCCAGGTACTCGAGCGGGACGTTCAGGTCCGACCGGACCAGCACGCCCTTGCCCGAAACTCCCTCGGCCAACAGGTCGTTGAGGGACTTGATCGCCATCGTTACAGCGACTTGCCGACCAGGCCGACCAGGTCGACGAGGCGGTTCGAGTAGCCCCACTCGTTGTCGTACCAGGAGACCACCTTGGCCTGGTCGTCGATCACCTTGGTCAGACCCGCGTCGAAGATCGAGCTGTGCGGGTCGGTGACGATGTCCGAGGAGACGATCGGCGCGTCGTAGTACTTGAGAATGCCCTTGAGCTTGCCCTCGGCGGCGGCCTTCATCGCGGCATTGATCTCATCGGCGCTGGCGGCCTTCTTGAGTTCGACGGTGAGGTCGGTCGCCGAACCGGTGGGGATCGGCACGCGCAGGGCGTAGCCGTCGAGCTTGCCCTTGAGCTCGGGGAGCACCAGGCCGATGGCCTTGGCGGCACCGGTGGAGGTCGGCACGATGTTCAGGGCGGCGGCGCGAGCACGGCGCAGATCCTTATGCGGGCCGTCCTGCAGGTTCTGGTCCTGCGTGTAGGCGTGGATGGTGGTCATCAGGCCCTTGACGATGCCGAACTCGTCGTTGAGGACCTTGGCGAGCGGGCCCAGGCAGTTCGTGGTGCACGAGGCGTTCGAGATGATGTTCTGGCTGCCGTCGTACTTGTCGTCGTTGACGCCCAGCACGATGGTGATGTCCTCGTCGCTGGCCGGCGCGGAGATGATGACCTTCTTGGCGCCGGCGTCCAGGTGACCCTGCGCCTTGGCGCGTGCGGTGAAGATGCCGGTCGACTCGACGACGACGTCAACGCCCAGGTCGCCCCAGGGAAGGGCCGCAGGACCCTCCTTGACCTCGAGCGCCTTGATCTTGTGATCGCCGACGACGATCGTGTCATCGCCCTCCAGGCTGACGTCATAGGGCAGCCGGCCCAGGATGGAGTCGAACTTCAGCAGGTGGGCCAGGGTGGCGTTATCGGTCAGGTCGTTGACCGCGACGATCTCGATGTCAGTGTTGACCCCTTGAGCCTTCTGCGCGTCCAGTGCCCGAAAGAAGTTCCGGCCGATCCGGCCAAACCCGTTTACGCCTACCCGGACAGTCACGTAGCGCTCCCTCTTTGTCGGTTTGAGATGTGGTGTACCCGTTATCGGCACTCACATTAGCCCAGGGGGTGAGCCATTTCGTCCCGGCCCAGTCGCGCGACGATATGGGCGGCGGCTGCCAGCACCAGCGGCGCCACTCCCGCGATGACGAACACCGTCGTGTTGCCGATGACATGTGCCACGGGAACCACCAGCGCGAAGGATGCCGGCAGCCCGACCAGGGAGACGAAGAAGTCCATGCTGGCCGCACGGCCCAGCATCTCCTCGGGCACGCGACGCTGCATCAGCGTGCCCCAGATGACGTTGGCCGCCTGCATGGTGCCGCCGACGATGATCATGGCGACCGCGATCATCCAGACGTGGCCGGTGAACCCGATGAAGATCAGGGGTAACGAGCCCGCTCCCCACATCAGGATCATCACCGTCAAATATCGGCGGGCCAACGGTAGTGACGACACGATGAATGAGCCAACCGCTCCCGCCAGACCGAAAAGCGCCAATACCGTGGCATGGGCGCCGGGGTCGCCGCCGTGATCGCGGATGACGAACGGCAGCAGTATCTCGATGGGGCCCACGACCACCAGCACGTAGCCGATCGCGAACAGCAGTGTGGCGAAAAACCAGGTGGTGCGCACCATGTACCGGAATCCCTCTGCCAAATCGGCGAGGGCACGACGCAACGGGTGCTGCCGCACCTCCGCGGATGCGGGCGGCTCATGCTTGTGCCGGACCAGCAGCAGGCAACTCAGACCCGCGCCGACGAGCATGCCCTCCAGTAGGAATGCGCCACCCGGCGACCACACGCTCACGATGGCCGCGCTTACCGCAGGGCCTGCGGCCAGCTGCATCACCGGCCGCAGGATGCCTTCGATTCCGTTGGCGGCCAATAGCTCATCGGCAGGGAGCAGACTGGGCAACAATGCGGTATAGGCCGGTATGTAGAAACCCTCGGCGATACCGAACAGCAATGAGTTCAGTGCCAAATGCCAGATATGGGCCGCGCCGGTCAGCGCAAGGGTCGCGGTGGTCAGCATCAATGCGGTCTGCACCGCGAGCGAGCACCGCATCACCCACAGCTTGGGCAGACGGTCGGCCGCCACGCCTGCCGGTAGCACGCTGAGCAGCAGGCCGACGCTGAACGTGGTACCGACAACGGCAACTTGTGCCGGCCCCAACCCCATCCGGATGACCTGCCAGACGAGCGCGACAGTCCACATGCCGTTGCCCAGCAGCGTGATCGCGAGGCCAAGCGTGAGCAGTCGATAGTCGCGGTGTCGCATCGGGCGCAGCGCCCGCGGGAGGCCGGACGTCGAAGGATGTGACTCCCCGCCGGAAGAGCCCCCGGAGTTTTTGCCAAGGACCCCTTCGGTTTTCAACTGTTCGGGGAAGTCCACCAATCCAGGGTACGAAAGCGCTCCGACAATTCGCCAACGTTTTTCGACCGCCGCGAGCGGCAGACTAGGCCTCTTCGAGCAGCTCGGGGGTCACGGCGGACTCAGTGTCCGGGATGCCCTCGGTCTTGGCCTTGCGATCGGCCATCGACAACAACCGCCGGATGCGGCCGGCGACAGCATCTTTGGTCATCACCGGGTCGGCCAGCCGGCCCAGCTCCTCTAAGGAGGCCTGACGATGCTCGACACGCAGTTTGCCCGCAGCCGCCAGGTGGTCGGGGACGGTGTCACCCAGGATCTCCAGCGCCCGCTCCACTCGCGCCGCCGCCGCGACCGCAGCGCGCGCGGACCGGCGCAGGTTCGCATCATCGAAATTGGCGAGCCGGTTTGCCGTTGCCCGCACCTCACGCCGCATGCGGCGCTCTTCCCAGGTCAGCCGGGTGTCCTGGGCGCCCATGCGGGTAAGCAGGGCACCGATCGCCTCGCCGTCGCGGACCACCACGCGATCGCTTCCCCGGACCTCACGCGCCTTGGCGCTTACGCCGAGCCGTCGGGCAGCACCCACCAGCGCCAACGCGGCCTCTGGACCCGGGCAGCTGACCTCCAGCGCCGAGGAACGTCCGGGTTCGGTCAACGATCCATGCGCCAGGAACGCACCGCGCCAGGCCGCCTCGGCGTCTGCGACGCTGCCGCCGACCACCTGTGCCGGCAGCCCGCGCACCGGGCGACCCCGCAGATCGAGCAGGCCGGTTTGCCGGGCCAATGCCTCTCCGTCTTTGGCGACGCGCACCACATACCGGGTTGTCTTGCGGATACCGCCGGCCGACAGCACGTGCACCACCGCGTTGTAGCCGTACAGATCGAAGATGTCCTTACGCAGACGGCGGGCGATGCTGCCCTGGTCGACCTCCGCCTCGACGACGACCCTGCCGCTGACGATGTGCAGCCCGCCGGCGAACCGCAGCAGCGACGCGACCTCGGCGCGCCGGCTACTGACCTGAGTCACCACCAGGCGGCTCAGTTCGTCCTTGACCTCGGCGGTCATCGCCACGTGGCGTCCCCTCTCTGGCTTCCGTGCTGCGTGCGTCCGCCCCCCGCGGCCAGGCGCACCGTGGATTCGGCATCTGTTCCGGCGGCAGTTCCTGTGCCCAAGGCCGCGCCACCCGTCCGTACTCGGTCCAAGACCGCCGCCAGTTTCGCAGGGTCATGTAAATGTGTACCAGGACGCGAGACATCAGCGAACTGAACCTGCGCATTGAACAAGGCGGCCGCCCTGGTCAGGTGGTCGCGTTCGGTGCTGTCTGCGGACGCGGATTCGACAACGATGTCGTGCACTCCGAACTCGGGAGCGTGTTGCGAGAGTACGTGCAAATGACGCTCAGCGGAAAAGCCCGCCGTCTCCCCCGGCTCCGGGGCGAGATTCAGGATCAGCGCCTTGCGCGCCGGTGTCTGTTGCAAAGCCGCAAAGAGCTCGGGCACCAAGACATGCGGGATCACGCTCGTGAACCAGGATCCTGGGCCTAAAACCACCAGGTCGGCAGCCATAATCGCGTCGATGGCCTGTCGGGTGGCGGGCGGGTTACCCGGATGGAGGCGCACCCGGCGGACCTTGCCCGGGGTGGTGGCCAATGCCACCTGGCCGCGGATCACCCGGCTCATACGGGGATCGGATTCCAGTCCCGATACGTCAGCCTCGATCTGCAACGGAATCGGGCACATGGGCAACACGCGTCCGGTAATGCCGAGCATGCGCCCCATCTCGTCGAGGGCGGTGACCGGGTCGGCGAGCATGTCGGTGAGACCCGCCAGGATCAGGTTGCCGATCGGGTGCCCCGCCAGGCCCCCGCTGCCACCCAACCGGTGCTGTATGGCCGTGGCCCACATACGTCCGCGGGGGCTGTCGGAGGCCAGCGCCGCCAACGCCATCCGCAGATCACCGGGTGGCACGATCCCGAGCTCGGAACGAATGCGGCCGGAGGAGCCGCCGTCATCGGACACAGTGACCACCGCGGTGATGTCGTGGGTGAGCCGCCGCGCCGCCGACAACGTCGCGTAGAGGCCGTGCCCGCCACCGAGCGCGACGATGCGCGGCTCCCGCCGGGTCAGCTGGGTGTCCTGCGCGATACCGGAGCTCATTCGCGTCCCAGGTCGCGGTGCAACACCCGCACCGACAGGTCGTCGTCGGGAGCCAAGGATGCGGCCAGCGCCTCGGTTATCGCGACGCTTCGATGCTTGCCGCCCGTGCACCCCACCGCGATTGTCATGTAGCGCTTCCCCTCTCGCCGGTAGCCGTCGATCACGAGGTTCAGCAGCCGATGGTAGGTGTCCAAGAACTCGTCCGCACCGGGTTGGCTCAACACATAGTGGCTGACCGAGGGATGTTGTCCGGTATGTGGCCGCAGCTCATCCACCCAGTGCGGGTTCGGCAAGAACCGAACGTCGACGACCATATCCGCATCCATCGGGAGACCGTACTTAAAACCGAAGGACTCGACGGTCACGCTGATGTGTGCAACGGACTCGCTGCTGAAGGCACGCTCGATGGCCGCGCGCAAGGCGGGGACGGGAAGGGACGAGGTGTCGATCACCAGGTCCGCCGAAGCCCGTATCGACGAAAGCAGCGCCCGTTCCGCCGCGATGCCCTCAGCGAGCGTCTGGCCGCCCTGCAGCGGGTGGCTCCGCCGGTTGTTCTCGTACCGGCGGACCAGACTCTCGTCCGACGCCTCCAGAAACAGCACCCGGGGACTGATTCCGCGGGTGGCCAGGTCGGCGCGGACGGACTCGAGGTCGCCGGTGAAGCCTCGGGACCGGACATCCATCACCACAGCGAGCTGAGTGATGCGTGAACCGGCGGCCAAGCCCAGGTCGACCATTCGTGTGATCAGTTCCGGCGGAAGATTGTCGGCGACGTACCACCCGAGGTCTTCGAGCACCTTGGCGGTAGTGCCGCGTCCCGCGCCCGATAGGCCCGTGACCAGCACGACGTCGATATCGGCGTTTGCGGTCTCGCTAGGTGGATGGAGTGTCATCGACTCCATTTTCGACCATGGCGGGCAGTACTGCTTCGGTTGCACCGGAACTCGGGGCCGAACTGTCAGTTTCGATGAGGGCCTCACGCACCGCGACCGCGGTCGCCGCACCGATGCCGGGCACGGCGGTGATCTCCTCCACGCTCGCCTTCTTGAGCTGGGCTACCGAACCGAAATGCGAGACGAGTGCAGCCCGGCGCGCCTCGCCCAAACCGGGTATGCCGTCGAGCACGGAGGCCGTCATCCGCCTGGACCGCTTGCTCCGGTGGAAGGTGATGGCGAACCGGTGTGCCTCGTCACGCACCCGTTGCAGCAAGTACAGCGCCTCACTGGTGCGCGGCAGAATCACCGGATCCGGCTCGCCCGGAACCCACACCTCTTCGAGCCGCTTGGCCAATCCGATCACCGCGACGTCGGTGACGCCCAGCTCGCTGAGTTCGGCGGCGGCCGCGTTGACCTGCGGCGCCCCGCCATCCACGACGAAAAGATTCGGCGGATAGGCGAACTTGCGTGAATGTCCCTCCGCCGCATACTCGGTCACCGCCTGCTGATCTTGCACGTGACGAGCGAACCGACGCCGGGTGACCTCTGCGATGGAGGCGACATCGTCGGAGCGGCCGTCTCCCGCGGCCTCCCTGATGCTGTAGTGGCGGTAGTCGGACCGGCGCGAGAGCCCGTCCTCGAAAACCACCAACGATGCCACCACGTCGGTGCCCTGGACATGACTGATGTCGATGCACTCGATGCGTAAGGGCGCCTGCTCCAGCCCCAGTGCGTCCTGCAGCTCCTGCAATGCGGCCGACCTGGTGGTGAGATCACCGGCGCGTTTGAGCTTGTGCTGCGCCAGCGCCTCTTTCGCATTGCGCTCCACCGTCTCCGCCAGCGCCTTTTTGTCGCCGCGCTGCGGCACCCGTAGGGAGACCCGAGAGCCCCGCAGTCCGGTGAGCCATGAGGTCATTCCCTCGGCATCCCTGGGCAGCACCGGCACCAGCACCTCGCGCGGTACCGGCGCCACATCGGCCTCGGTATCGGCGGCGTACACCAGATCCGCCTGGTCACCGTAGAACTGGGTGAGGAACTGCTCAACCAATCCCTGGAGATCGGAATCGCCAGGGTCGCCGGTCTTTTCGACAATCCAGCCACGTTGTCCGCGAACCCGCCCGCCACGCACGTGGAACACCTGCACGGCAGCTTCCAACTCGTCGTCGGAGAACGCCACCACATCTGCATCGGTGCCATCGCCGAAGACCACGGTCTGCCGTTCCAGCGCTCGTTGCAGCGCGGAAATGTTGTCGCGCAACCGTGCGGCCCGCTCGAAATTGAGTTCCTGGGCGGCCTGGTTCATCTCACGTTCCATGTCGCGGGCCAGACGATCGGTCTTACCCGATAGGAAGTCGCAGAAATCCAGGACTATCTCACGGTGCTCCTGGGCACTCACCCGGCCGATGCAGGGTGCCGAACACTTCTCGATATACCCGAGCAGGCAGGGTCGATCAATTTGCTTGTGGCGCTTGAATACTCCGTTCGAGCAGGTGCGCGCCGGGAACACCCGGGTCAGCAGGTCGAGCGTTTCCCGGATGGCCCACGCATGCGAGTAGGGCCCGAAGTA
Organism: Mycobacteroides abscessus ATCC 19977; assembly: GCF_000069185.1. Classification (NCBI taxonomy): domain Bacteria; kingdom Bacillati; phylum Actinomycetota; class Actinomycetes; order Mycobacteriales; family Mycobacteriaceae; genus Mycobacteroides; species Mycobacteroides abscessus. Next base: position 2,833,180 of record NC_010397.1, read on the forward strand.
GCGCACGCCCTTGCGACGTGGGCCGCGATAGACGAACAGCCGCGGATATTCTTCATTGAGGGTGACCGCGAGCACCGGATACGACTTGTCGTCGCGATAGCGGACGTTGAAACGAGGATCGAATTCCTTGATCCAGTTGTATTCGAGCTGCAGGGCCTCGACCTCGGTGCCCACCACCGTCCACTCCACGCTGCCGGCAGTGGTGACCATCTGCCGGGTGCGCGGATGCAGACCCGTGATGTCGGCGAAATAGGAGGTGAGTCGGCTGCGCAGGCTCTTGGCCTTGCCGACGTAGATGACCCGGCCATGCGGATCGCGGAATCGGTAGACACCCGGCTCGACGGGGATCGAGCCGGGAGCCGGTCGATAGGTCGAGGGATCGGGCACATGTCCAGGCTAGTCCGGGGCTCCGACGACCGACCTCATCGGCAGTGAGACATCCATGCCCGCCGACTCCCCACCGACCGCGCGATCCACTGCTACCCTCGGGGGGTACTTCAACGTAGAGACGAAGGAGTAGCGACGGTGCGTAGATCTACCGCGAGGGGCTTGCCGGTACTACTCACCGCGGCCACGGGGCTGTCTCTCATCACGGCGATCAACGCGCTCGCGGTTCCCGCAAATGATGCCGATGCCGTCATCAACAGCTTGCAGGCCAGCGGCTATCGCGTCACCGTGACGCGGATCGGCTCCGGACACCAGGACAACTGTGTCGTGCAGTCCGTCAATCAGCAGTCGCCCGTATCCAATGTGGCCAGCGCGCGCGATATGCGCAACAGACCGACATCGGTTCCCGTGTCCACCAAGGTCGCTCACGTCACGCTGGCGTGCTGAGAGATAGGACGAGTTGGATGAAATTCAGCGTTGGCCCATTGGCCGTTGCCCTGGTCACGATGAGCGGTATCGCGGTGTTCCCCGCGATCGGCTCGGCGGATCCGGAGACCCCAACCCCCACGCCGGCGTCCGAAACAAACTCTCGCACAGCGATACTCCCGGTCTTTGCGCAGGAAGGCATCCGTGTCCGAACCGGTAAGCCCGGCGAGCTCTTGACAATCCACCTCCCGGAGGACGTTCCGCTGGCACCCGCACAATGGGGGCCGGACGGGGACGCGACATACCGAGCCGCAGACACCGAATACACGGTCACCCCGTTGATCGACGGCGGCGAGTACTTCACCATCGTGAAAAAGGACCCCGGCGAGTCCTTTGACTACAAGGTGCGTCTCGGACTACCCGCGGGCACTCATTGGGTGCGCCATGGCACCACGTTGCTGATCGAATCCGATGGTGCGCCCGACAATCCCTCACTGCTGGTGGGAATGTTCGCCTCGCCCAAGGTGACCACGGGCACGGGAGCCGACATCCCCTTGACCGTCGAGATCGACTCCGATGCCACGGTGACGCTCTCCGCACGCAGCCCCGCACTCGCCAACACTCCGATCGAGATCGGTTTCTCCTACCACCCGGTGGACGCCACCACCTAGCGTACGGTCAGGGCGCACCGAAACCGAAGGCCGACATGAGTCGGTGGCCGTCACCGCTACGCACCGAATCGGCGAGTTGCTGTGCCCGGTTTTGGTTCTCCGACTTGGTGGTGACAGCAATCGAGTAGCGCTCGACCGACACCGCATCGCCGGGAAAGCTCAGCGTGGTCACGCGCGGCTCGTCACTTGTGGCGTACGAGGAGTAGGTGAGCCCTACCTCTGCCCGTCCCTCGGCCACCGCGTCCACCACCGCATTCGCGGTGCGCTCTGTCTGAGCCGGACCGAGCGGAGCCGCGAGTGATTCCGCAACGCGCGCAGTGGCAGCGCCACACGCGAGTTCCGGTGCACACACCGCGAGCCGCGCGCCCGAGCGCACCGCGTCGTTGAAGGTGAAGACATGATTCGGGTTCCCAGGTGGGGTAACAATCACCAGTCTGTTCGCGGCGAACGCCGCCGGATCTTTCACCTGCCCCGCCTGTGCCGCCCTGTGCATATCCACGTCCCGCACCACCAGCACATCCGGGGCCGGCTCCCGCTCCAGCTCGTCGGCAAGTTCTTGCGACCGCTTGAATTTCAGCTGTATCTGGGTGCCCGGATGGTCGATCTGGAATCGTTTGGCCAACTCGCTGAACACCGTGCGCATCGCCTGGTCGACGGAGACACGCAGTGTCATCGGGACGGCGGCACCGCCGATCTCGCCCGCGTCTCCGGGCCGCGTGGTCGGGGCGGGGGGCTGCGAAGTACCGCATCCCGCGACCGCAAGAAACGCTGCCAGCGCCACCACGAGGGATGCCGATCGCCGCGGTCCGAATAATCCGGCTGTCTGGGGCGCGCCTCCGAACACGCGCGGAACCTATCACGTAGGTCGACCGCCCAGCCGACCATGGCATAACGTGATCACACTGTGAGAGCCCTGACCAGAGCGCTAGCCATCGCCTCTATCGCCCTTCTGGCGTCCGCGGGCTGCGCCGGCGACATGACGAGCAGGCCGGGCGGCGCGGCGGAACCATGCGGGATCACCGCAAACGGTGTTCCGATCACGAAAACCGCTGCCACTCAAGCGGCTACCGAACGAAACATCTCCACCAATCCCGAAGTGGCCACCGGCTATCGGACCGGGATGACCGCGGTACGTACCGCGAGCTATGCCGCCGCAACCGCAAACCCCCTGGCCACGCAGGCCGCGTGCAAGGTGCTGCGTGACGGAGGGTCCGCCGCCGATGCCCTGGTTGCCGCCCAAGCCGTGCTCGGGCTGGTCGAGCCGCAATCCTCGGGCATCGGGGGCGGCGGCTTCCTCGTCTACTACGACGCCGCCAGCGGTGCGGTACAGACCTATGACGGTAGAGAAGTCGCCCCGGCCGCCGCGACCGAGAACTATCTACGCTGGGTCGACGACGCAGACCGGACTGCACCCAGACCCGATGTGCGGTCGTCGGGCCGCTCGATCGGAGTGCCCGGAATCCTGCGCATGCTCTACGACGTGCATGCCGAGCACGGAGCCGCACCCTGGCGCGAGTTGTTCACTCCGGCAGTTCAATTGGCAGACGACGGCTTCGAGATCAGCCCGCGCCTGGCCGCGGCGATCACCGATTCAGCGGCCAGTCTTGCCCTGGATCCAGAAGCCGACCTCTACCTTCTCAACACCGATGGTTCGGCCAAACCCGCCGGAACCAAGATCACCAACCCGGCCTACGCAAAAACCCTCGGCGCCGTTGCTGCCGACGGACCCGATGCCTTCTACCGGGGCGCCATCGCCGAAGCCATCGTGGCCGCGGCGGCGGACACCTCGTCGGGACGCACCCCGAGCCTGATGACCACCGCAGACCTATCTGGATACACCGCCAAGAGGCGGGCAGCGCTGTGCACCACCTACCGCGACCACGAGATCTGCGGTATGCCAGCGCCTTCCTCGGGAGGTATCGCGGTGGCCGCGACATTGGGCATCCTGCAGAACTTCCCGATGGCATCCTTCCGGCCCACCGATATCGATCTCGACGGCGGCAAGCCGACGGTTGACGGGGTGCACTACATCGCCGAGGCGGAACGGCTCGCCTATGCCGACCGCGACAAATACGTTGCCGACACAGATTTTGTTGCGCTACCAGGTAATTCACCCGACACTCTGCTGAATCCGACGTACCTGGCCGGGCGGGCACGACTGATCTCCGGCGATACAACGATGGGCGTCGCCAAGCCGGGCGAATTCAACATACCGGCATCCGCGGCGGTATCCACCCCCGAGCACGGCACCAGCCAGGTGACCGTCGTCGACGCCCGGGGCAACGCGGCGTCGCTCACCACGACGGTGGAGTCAGCATTCGGTTCGTTCCACATGGTGGACGGGTTCTTCCTCAACAATCAGCTCACCGACTTCTCGGCCGAGCCCGTGGGTAAAGACGGGCTCCCGGTCGCCAACCGGCTGCAACCAGGAAAACGCCCCCGTAGCTCGATGGCGCCCACCCTGGTTTTCGAACGCGCCGAATCCGGCAAGCGCGGCGCGTTGCTCCTGGCACTCGGCTCGCCGGGCGGCTCGGTGATCATCCAGTTTGTTGTGAAAACCCTTGTCGGCATTCTGGACTGGGGCCTCGATCCACAGCAGGCGGTGTCGATGGTGGACTTCGGCGCCAACAACTCCCCCAAGACCAATGTCGGCGGCGAACACCCCAGTATCGATGCCCGCGACAACGGCGCCGACGACCCCTTGATCCAGCGGCTGCGCGCACGTGGCCACATCGTCGACGTCGCCGATCAGTCCAGTGGCCTGTCCGCGCTGGTGCGCCGGGGACCGGGCTGGATCGGCGGCGCGGACCCTCGCCGCGAAGGACTGGTCATGGGCGACACCGGATAGCGGCCGATCAGCCCAGCGACTCAAGCCCCGGGTCGTCGATCGCGGAGGCGCGCGAGGTGTCCTTGAGTTCCACGCCGGAGCGGCCCAACTGAAGCGCTCCGCCGACCAGACTCGCCGCGATGCGCGCCGCTTCCGAGTAGCTGAGCCCGTCAGGCGGATGGATATTGGATATGCAGTTGCGATCGGCATCGGTGCAACCGGACCGCGGTAGGTGCGTGAGATAGATACCGAGGCTGTCGACCACACTGAGCCCCGGTCGCTCACCGATGATGACGATCAACGTCCGGTACCGCCCCTGCTCGGCGACGTGGTCCCCCAGCGCTACCCGAGCCTGCGTTGCGATCACCGGCGCGGCCAGCGTGTACGCGTTTCCCAACCTCAGGGCGAGCTCGCGCAGGAGCGGAACACCGTGGCGCATCAGGGCAGTGGGTGATAAACCGTCGGCGAGTACGAATCCGATATCCGCCGGTCTACGCGCCACCGCCGACAGGTCGGCGGGCAGCCGGCCGAGGTCGGGTCGGCGCAAGTACTCCGCCCGGGAACCCACCTGACTGGTCACCACGACGGGTACGCCCAACCCGAGCGCACCGACGTCAGCGGCGAAGCGATCGATATCCAGGGGTACGTGCACGGCGTCCCGTGCAATCGCATGCGCGGCAGCCAAGTCCAGCACATCTCGAGTGTGCAGCGCATTACCTGCCCTGTCCAAACCGATCCGGGCCTGGGTGTTCAGTCTCAGGTCTTTCCAAAACCTCTGGCGCGCAACGTCACCGGCTGTCATCGGGCGCCCGAGATGGTAAGCGCACGCAACGGTGAGCTCGTCACGTCGAAGGGGGTGAGGCGGCCGTCATCGTCAACCATGCCGATGGCGTGCAGCCACTGTTCAAACTCCGGCGCGGGCCGCAGACCTAGCGTCCGGCGTGCCTGCAGCACATCGTGAAACGACAGACTCTGATAACCCAGCATCACATCGTCGGCGCCCGGAACGGTGATAACGAAGGCCACGCCCGCCGCGGCAAGCAGGATCAGCAGCGTATCCATGTCGTTCTGGTCGGCCTCGGCATGATTGGTGTAACAGACGTCGACGCCCATGGGCAGGCCAAGCAGCTTGCCACAGAAATGGTCTTCCAGCCCGGCGCGCACGATCTGCTTACCGTCGTAGAGGTATTCGGGTCCAATGAATCCGACGACGGTGTTGACCAGGAAAGGTTCCAGGTCACGGGCCACCGCATAGGCCCTGGCCTCCAAGGTCTGCTGATCGACTGGTTTACCGCCGGCACCCAGGTGAGCACGAGAACTCAGCGCGGAGCCCTGCCCCGTTTCCAGATACATGACGTTGTCACCGACGGTCCCGCGGCGCAAGGCCCGGGTGGCGTCGCGGCCCTCACGCAGCAGCGCGATATCGACGCCGAAAGCGGAGTTGGCGCCCTCGGTTCCGGCGATCGACTGAAACGTCAAGTCCACCGGCGCTCCCCGCTCGATCAGGCCGATCGTGGTCGTGATGTGTGAGAGGACGCATGACTGGGTCGGGATGTCGTAGCGTGACCGGATCGAATCCAGCAGCTTGAGCAGATCTCCTGTCGCCTCGGGAGAGTCCGTCGCAGGATTTATACCGATGACCGCGTCACCGCATCCCAGCAGTAGTCCGTCGAGCACGGCCGCAGCGACACCGCGTGGATCATCGGTGGGGTGGTTCGGCTGCAGGCGGGTGGCCAGCGTGCCCTTGCCGCCGATGGTGGTGCGGAAGGCCGCACTCACGTGCATGGCGGCCCCCACCGCGATCAGGTCTTGATTGCGCATGATCTTGCTGACCGCCGCCGCCATCTCCGGGGTGATCCCCGCGGAAACCTCGGCGATCCGCCGTGCCCCATCATCACGAGAAGCGCTTTCCAACAACCAGTCCCGAAAGCCACCGACCGTCAGGTGCGAGACGGCGCTATACGCCCCGCGATCGTGGCTGTCGATTATCAGCCTGGTGACTTCGTCGGATTCGTAGGGCACCACGGCCTCGTTCAGGAAGGTGTCGAGCGGCAGGTCCGCGAGAACCCAAGCAGCAGCGGCCCGTTCGGCGTCCGAGCCTGCCGCGCACCCGGCCAGCTCATCACCCGATCGCAACGGGGTCGCCTTGGCCATCACATCCACCAGTCCGTCAAAGGCGTAGTTCACCCCGGCGACCTGTTGCCGATACTTCACGTGAGCTCGCTTTCCGCCTCCGCCAGTATCGCGAATTCCTCATCCGGCGAGTTCGCCACCAGGCGGTGACGGCTGTACAGCGCGAAATACGCCATGAATGCCGCGAAGACCGCCAGACACAAGCCGGCCGCCACCGGATTGACCAGGAAGGTTGCGGCGACTGCCAACACCGCCACGATCAGCGCAAAGCTGGTAGTCACGATTCCGCCCGGTGTGCGGTAGGGCCGCGGCATATTCGGCTCGCGAACCCGCAACGTGATATGGCTGACCATCATCAGCACATAGCTCAGGGCGGCCCCGAAGACCGCCATGTTCAGCAGCAGGTCTCCATGTCCGGTCAGTGACAACGCAAATCCGACCACACCGGGGACGATCAGCGCCAGCGTCGGCGCCTTGCGGGAATTGGTCACCGAAAGAACCGTCGGCAGATAACCCGCGCGGGACAGTGCGAACAACTGTCGCGAGTAGGCGTAGATGATCGAGAAGAAGCTCGCGATAAGCCCGGCCAACCCGATGTAGTTGACCAATTTCGCGGCGGTGCCGTGACCAAGCGCCTCAACCAACGGATTACCCGAATCGGACATCTGTTCCGCACCACCGGCACCGGTGGTCAGCACCAGCGCCGTCGCACAGGTGACCAACAGCACGGCGATCGCCGCGATGATCCCGCGCGGTACGTTGCGTTCCGGGTGGGCCGTCTCCTCGGCTGCCAACGGCACGCCCTCCACGGCGAGGAAGAACCAAATGGCAAACGGGATGGCAGCCCAGATGCCCAGGTAACCGTGCGGCAAGATGCTGGACGATCCGGCCGCGCTTTCGTCCGCCGCGATGTTGGTCAAGTTGTGGAGGTCGAAATGACCGGCTGCGGCAATCGCGAAGATCAATAGCCCCACCAGGGCGATGGCGGTGATGACGAACATCACCTTCAGCGCCTCCCCGACACCGGAGAGATGGATTCCGATGAAAAAGGCATAGGCAGCCAGGTAGACCCACCATCCGTTGGTGATCCCGAACAATCCCAGCGACTGCACGTAGGCGCCGATGAAGGTGGCGATGGCGGCGGGAGCGATCGAGTACTCGATGAGAATGGCTGTACCAGTAGCGAATCCACCCCATGGGCCCAGGGCGCGACGCGCGAACGTGTAGCCGCCACCTGCGGTCGGGAGCGCCGAAGAAAGCTCCGCCATGCCCAGCACCAGTGCCAGGTACATACCAGCGATGACCACAGTGGCAAGCGCCAGCCCGCCGAATCCGCCTTGCCTCAAGCCGAAGTTCCAGCCCGAGTAGTCCCCGGATACCACGTAACTCACCCCGAGGCCGGCCAGCAGCAGCCAGCCCGCGCTTCCCGATCTGAGCTGACGCTTGCGTAGATAATCCGCGCTCTCGAGATGTTCCTCGATGAGTCCGTGTTTGGTGGTCGCCATATCGTTTCCTTGTTCTCTGCAGTTCAATTCAGTGGGATGACTTCACTTTCGGGTGTTATCGCCGACGGTGGCGGTCAGAAGAATCCCTGGGCTTTGGAGCCGTAGGACACCAACAGGTTCTTGGTCTGCTGGTAGTGATCGAGCATCATCTTGTGGTTCTCGCGGCCGATGCCGGACCGCTTATAGCCACCGAAGGCGGCATGCGCGGGATACTGGTGATAGCAATTGGTCCACACCCGGCCTGCCTTGATGTCACGTCCGGCGCGGTAGGCGATGTTGCCGTTGCGGCTCCACACTCCTGCGCCCAGCCCGTACGGCGTGTCGTTGGCGATGGCGATGGCATCGTCGTAGTCGGCGAATGAGGTGACCGCGAGCACCGGACCGAAGATCTCTTCCTGGAAGATTCGCATGGAGTTGTCCCCCGCGAATACGGTGGGCGTGACGTAGTACCCGCCCGAGAGATCACCGCCCAGGTCGGCGCGGTCGCCACCGGTAACCAGCCGTGCGCCTTCGGATTTACCGATATCGATGTAGGACAGGATCTTCTCGAGCTGCTCGTGCGAGGCCTGCGCGCCCATCATGGTCTCGGTGTCCAGCGGATCGCCCTGGCGGATCGCCTTGGTGCGGATAGCTGCCAGCTCCAGGAAGTCGTCGAAGATGTCGGCCTGAATGAGGCTGCGTGACGGACAGGTGCACACCTCGCCCTGGTTGAACGCGAACATCGTGAACCCTTCCAGGGCCTTGTCCTGAAAGTCGTCACCTCCTGCCATCACATCGGAGAAGAACAGGTTCGGGCTCTTGCCGCCCAGTTCGAGGGTGACCGGGATCAGGTTCTCACTGGCGTACTGCATGATCAGGCGGCCGGTGCTGGTTTCCCCGGTGAAGGCGATCTTCGCGATCCGGCTGCTGGAGGCCAGCGGCTTACCCGCCTCCACCCCGAAACCGTTGACGATGTTCACCACGCCCGGCGGCAACAGGTCACCGATGAGCGAGAACAGATGGAGGATCGACGCGGGAGTTTGTTCTGCGGGTTTGAGCACCACCGTGTTTCCAGCCGCGAGAGCTGGCGCCAGCTTCCAGCTGGCCATCAGCAGCGGAAAATTCCACGGGATGATCTGTCCGACAACGCCGAGCGGCTCATGGAAATGGTACGCGACAGTGTCCTCATCGATCTGCGAGAGCGAACCCTCTTGTGCGCGTAGCACGCCCGCGAAGTACCGGAAGTGATCGATGGCCAACGGGACATCAGCGTTGACGGTTTCACGAATCGGCTTCCCGTTGTCCCACGACTCGGCCACGGCGATGGCTTCCAGATTCGCCTCCATCCGGTCGGCGACACGGTTGAGGATGAGCGCCCTGTCCGCGGGCGAGAGCTTGGCCCAGCCGGGCGCCGCGGCATGCGCCGCGTCAAGCGCCTTCTCCACATCGGCTTCATCCGAGCGTGGTATCTCGCAGAACACCTCCCCCGTCACCGGGGTGCGGTTCTCGAAGTACCGCCCATGCTCTGGTGGGACCCATTGCCCGCCAATGAAATTCTCGTAGCGGGACGCGAATGTCATCAGCGATCCCTGCGCTCCCGGGCGGGCGTAAACAGTCACGGAGGTCTCCTACCTTCAAGGCGACAGATGTGTCGGTGATCACTCAAGGTAGGTAGTGGCCCGTTGCAGCACGGTTGCAACCTTCACTCCGGCGCGCGCCGGGCTCAGGCCAAGTCTGAATCCAGCGCGATCAGGTGACCGCGAGCCTCCGACCGCGCCACCGCGCCCGCGCCGGGGTGATCGTGCAGCCCTTGCCAGCCCTCACGGTTGTCCCGAGCCTCCGGCAGATCTAGCCAGCGGCGCAGCAAGTGCAGATCGCCGCTGGCCAGGACGGCACCCCGAAGGCTGGTGCTCAGCTCCAGGCGCAACCGCGCAACCGCCGGCGCCGCCGAACGAGGCAGCAGCTCACCGTGATAGTGATCCATGGCGTTGGCGATCTCCCCCGCCCGCAGTGCGGAGAAGACATCAGCCATGTCGCTTCGCACCTTCTTGAGCAGCCGGTACGGCCGTGACCCGATCAGCTCGCCTCCCACGATGCGGCGTAGTCGCGACATTTCCGCGCGAATGGTCACCACGTCGAGGTCGTTCTCGTCGAGCAGCATCGCCAGGTGATCGGCGCTCAGGCCCTCGGGGTGCCTAAGCAACAGCGCCAGGATCTCGGCATGACGTCCCGACAGCCGATGTGTGCGTTCGCCGTCCGCGGTGTGTAGCACCGGGCGGCCGACACCGAGCAGGGTCAGCCGGGGCCCGGTGTCGGCGTCTACCTGAACGCGCCCCGGATAGTCCAGGGCGATGAAATGCTCGACGGCCACCGCCGTCGCACGCACCAGCGCCAAGGTCTGCGGGGAGGCGATGTCCACACCGCCGGTAAGGTCCAGACTCCCCAGTGGCGTTCCGGACAGCGGGTCGTGTATCGGGACCGCGGTGCACGACCAGGGTCGCACCAGCCTGCAGAAGTGTTCGCTCCCCCGGATCTGTACCTCGCGGTCCAGCGCCAGCGCGGTACCCGGGGCGTTGGTGCCCACGGCGCGCTCACTCCAATCGGCACCCGGAACAAAATTCATCGCGGCCGCCTTGCGGCCTGCCCCGGAATCGCCCTCCACCCAGAGCAGCGCGCCATCGGCAGCGGTGACCCCGACAAGTGCACCTGAGTCGGCAGCGTGATCCACCAGTAGGCGGCGGATCACCGGCAGCGCCCGGGCGAGCGGATGACTGTTGCGTAATTCGGTCAGTTGCGTGGCGGCAGCCGCCTCACCTGGCCCTCGGTCAGGATCGACCCCGGTGGCCAGGCTGCGCTGCCAGCTGTCGGTCACCAGGCGCGGCAGCGGTATCGACTCCAGATATGAACCATCTACCTGGCCCGTCACAAAGAGCTCGTGCGCGTCGCGTACGGATGTCAGCGATACGCGGGCGGGCCCACAACGCGCCGATGTTCTCGTAGTCGCCACAGTCTCCAAGCTCTCTGCCATCGCCGTTCTTGCAGGCACGGCCGATATTCTCACGATACTTGGACGTGGGCACCGCGATGGGGAACTGCGCGATATCCGCGATACATGCGGGACACCGATCGAGCGGTCGCCGGAGGGCACGGCCCCTAGCCGCGGTACTTGCCCAACACTTCCCGCAGTGCGTCCATCGCGTCAACGGCCCGCTGTTTGTCGATCGCCTGGATCGCCATCATTGGCTCGTACTCAAAGTCCTCCAAATCCAGTCGCGCCCATTGCGCGCCCGGGGGAAACGACACCCCGACCACCTCGGACCACGGAATGAGTTTGGGGCCCAGCACATTACGCACCTCGATACCGGCCGAACCGGCCCGCACGCGCGGGCGGGCGAACATCAGGACCACACACGCGATCACGATGCCCACCAGAGCGATACCGACCTGATCAGAGGTCTTGAAGATCACCCCGCTGGGCGAGATCTTCAACAGGAATCCGACGGCGATATGCGCTGCCGCGATCACCAGCGCGGCCCCGTACACGAAATACGGCGACAGATGTGGTTTGAGAACAACGTCCCATTCAGCCTCGGCCACGCGCCTCACGCCCAGGGTTGGCGCAGCCGGCGCAGGGTCAGCGCGGTGTCCAGCGCCGCGGCCGCCGCCTGAGCGCCCTTGTCTTCCGCGGATCCGGGCAGACCGGCGCGGTCGATTGCTTGCTGTTCGTTGTTGACGGTCAGCACGCCGTTGGCCACCGGCGTGCTGGTATCCAAGGAAACGCGCGTCAGACCCGTGGTCACGGCATCGCAGACGTACCCGAAATGCGGTGTCTCCCCTTGGATCACCACTCCCAGTGCCACGACAGCGTCATGAGTCCGGGCCAGCGCCTGCGCCACGACAGGGATCTCGATGGCCCCCAGCACCCGCACCACGGTGGGGCGGTCGATGCCCGCTTCGGTGGCCACCCGTTGCGCCCCCTCGAGCAGCGCCGTGCAGATCTGGTCATGCCAGGTGCTGGCCACGATCGCCAGGCTGATGCCTGATGCGTCACCGACACTCAGTGACGGGATCCCATCGCCGCTCACGCGCCATCAGCCTCGGGATGATCGTCCAGGTCGGCGAGGTCATGACCCATTCGGTCCCGCTTGGTGCGCAGATAGCGGATGTTCTCCGAGTTGGCGCGCACCGGCAGCGGCACTCTCTCGATGATGTGCAATCCATAGCCGTCCAGCCCCACCCTCTTGGCCGGGTTGTTGGTCAGCAGCCTCATCGACTTGACGCCCAGGTCGACCAGAATCTGTGCGCCCAAACCGTAATCGCGCGCATCGGCGGGCAGACCGAGCTTCAGGTTCGCATCCACCGTGTCCTCGCCGGCGTCCTGCAACTGGTAGGCCTGCAGCTTGTGCATGAGGCCGATACCGCGGCCCTCGTGGCCGCGCATGTACAGCACAATGCCGCGCCCCTCCTTGGCCACCATCTCCATCGCCGCGTCCAATTGCGGACCGCAATCGCAACGGCGCGAACCGAATACGTCACCTGTCAAACACTCGGAGTGCACGCGCACCAGCACGTCATTTCCGTCGCCGTCGGGGCCGGAGATATCGCCCAGGACCAGTGCCACGTGTTCTACGTCGTCGTAGATGCTGGTGTAACCCACCGCACGGAACTCGCCGTGTTGCGTGGGGATACGGGCCTCGGCTATCCGCTGCACATGCTTCTCGTGCTTGCGCCGCCACTCGATCAGGTCGGCGATCGACACCAGCGCCAGATTGTGCTCGTCGGCGAAGACCCGGAGTTCCTCGGTTTGCGCCATGGCGCCCTCGTCTTTTTGGCTGACGATCTCGCAGATGACCGCCGCGGGGCGCAGCCCGGCGAGTTTGGCGAGGTCGACCGACGCCTCGGTATGACCGGGACGGCGCAGCACCCCACCGTCTTTGGCGCGCAACGGAACCACATGCCCAGGCTTGGTGAAGTCGTCGGCAGTGCTCGCGGCGTCGGCCAGCAGGCGCATCGTCGCCGCGCGATCCGAAGCCGAAATCCCTGTGCCGATACCGTTTTTCGCATCCACCGTGACGGTGTAGGCGGTGCCGTGTTTGTCCTGGTTCACCGCATACTGAGGCAGCAGCCCCAGACGGTCACAGTCCTCCCCGGCCAGCGGTACGCACAAGTAACCCGATGTGTACCGCACCATGAAGGCCACCAATTCCGGGGTGGCCTTCTCCGCGGCGAAAATCAGATCGCCTTCGTTTTCCCGATCCTCATCGTCGACGACGACGACGGCCTTACCGGCGGCGATATCGGCGACAGCGCGTTCGATGCTGTCCAACCTGGTCATGGGGACCACTCTCGTTAGGGGCGTGTGGGCATATCAATTATGAACCACCGCCGATTCGTCGATTCGCGCGCTGTTCACTCAATGGAACGAGCCGCGCTATCTGCGCTCTTCGCGCAAGCCGCTCATCGGTGTCTGCGCTCTTCGCGCAAGCCGCTCATCGGTGTCTGCGCTCTTCGCGCAAGCCGCTCATCGGTGCTCAAGCAATCTCTCGACGTACTTCGCGATCACATCCACCTCGAGATTGACCGTCGTTCCCACCGCCGCGGCGCCCAGCGTGGTCAGATCCAGCGTGGTCGGAATGAGCGACACCTCGAACCAATCCGGCCCCAGCCCGGAGACCGTCAGGGACACCCCGTCCACGGTGATCGATCCCTTTTCGACCACATACCTGGCCACCGCCGAGGGCAGTGAGACCCGCACCACTTCCCAGTTCTCCGACGGTGAGCGCGACAGCACATTGCCGGTGCCGTCGACATGCCCCTGCACGATGTGCCCGCCGAGCCGGCTGTTGACCGCCGCCGCCCGCTCCAGGTTGACCTTGGCGCCCGCCTCGATCTTGTCCAGACTGGACCGTGCCAGCGTCTCGCCCATCACGTCCGTGGTGAAGACGCCCCCCTCGCGTACATCGACCACCGTCAGGCACACGCCGTTGACGGCGATCGAGTCGCCGTGTTTCGCGTCCTCCACGACGAGAGGTCCGAGCACAGTGAGACGGGCAGAGTCCCCGAGGTCCTCCCTGCCCAGGATCTCGCCAAGCTCCTCAACGATTCCTGTGAACATTCGACAAGCCTAGCGCCGCCGCCGCTCCCCTTTTGATCGCCTTATCGTGCAATCGGTTTCAGGCGCGCGTTCCCGCCGCCGCGCACGCCATCTGCACATCATTGGCGTCCTTGTTGAGATCGCCGGCCTTGCCGTTGACCGAGTCCTGCCCGATGCGCAGACCCATCAGGACCACGAGCTTGTACGCGTCGCCCGACCACGCATGCATGGGGGCGGCCAGCTCAGGGGCCAGCCCGGGGGTATTGGCCGCGTCATTCGCCACCTCCGCGGCCTGACGCAACGCGGTCCGTCCCACGACATTCGTGTTGGCGGCGATGGCGTTGTTGTAGTCGCCCTCAGCTACCGACATCTCGTTAGCGAAGTCCGAGTAATTGGTGGCGGCATATGCCATGGCGTTCGACATTTTCGAACACGCCATGACCGCCGCGTCGCTATCGCCCGCGGGCACCTCCAGCGGCGCAGCACCGGCCTCGGCATTGACCGGCGGCGGTGTGGCCACGACGGGCTGATCGACCACCTGCGCAGGCGCCGGGGCCGGGGCGGGCACGCCTGGCCCGCCGTCGTTGGGGTCGGCGTAGGAGCTGGGTGCCACCGCAAGACCGGCCGCGAACGCGGTGACCGCGGGAACCGCCAAGTACCGGCGGATATTAAGTAGCCTCATCGATTCCTCTCCAGATGATCGGCTGCACGAGGGCGGGCTCCGCGACACTGCGTGACAAACCTAGCGGCCACGCCGCCCAGCGGGCGTGCGCGATGCCGTACCGATCTGACTATAGGTAATCGGCGCAGTCGCAACTGTCGGTAACCTGAACGCACAATTAACAACTCATGGCAGCATGGATTTCCACTATCCGTTGAAATTCGCCTGCTACTAGCGCCCCCAAAGCCCCCAACAGCCACATTGCTCACAGTGAGGTATCTGTCACCTTGTATGCGATTCTGCAGGCAGATGAGTTTTCGAGTTTCGATCACGCCGGTTCGAACGGTGTGGGCATACGTTCGAAATAGATAGACATTGGGCGCTAACTGTTATCTGTCCCTTTACCGTTCCGACATAAAGCCACCCAATCATTCGTCGGGACAGCTCCCATATCGGACAAACGGACCTGAGAGGCCCTATCGCCCATGCTGAAAAGTCTCGTCTCGCTGACTACTGTTTGCGCTCTGGCGCTGACGGCGCCCCTCGCGTTTGCCGACCCCGAAGATCCGAACCCAGCCCCCGCCCCCGCCCCCGCGCAGCCGGTCGCCAATGACGTGCCCCCGGGCCCCGATGGCGCGATTGCTTCCGCCGAGCCAGGAAACTTGATCACCCCAGACGGCTGGACCGTTACCGTCGCCGGAAAGAACGAGTCCCTGTTGCCGGTCGCTCCCCTCACCACCGCGCTGTCGTCCCGCGAATACATCGTGGGCGGAAGCTTTATCGGCGCGGTCTCAGGTGCGGGCAAGACCAAGCTCGCCGGCGGATCGCTGGAGGCCGGATACCAGATCGGCTGCGGCATCATGGGCGGCCCCGTCGAGCTCACGGCCGGTATCGGCCTCTCCGGCGGTTTCGGAACCAGCGGTCTGACCAGCGTATCGCTGCCGATCAACGGCCTGGTCAAGGTCGACCTCAAGCCGGGCCAGGTGACCATCGTGCCGGTCAACAAGAAGTCCTTCGAGGGCAAGACCACCCGCACCACCATCACGGGCTTCCGCATCAAGATCGACAGCTGCGTTGGCCAGTCGTTCATTCGCTCGTACGCGACGATGACGAGTTCCACCGACAACACCGACGACGTGGTCACCTACATGGGTATCACCAAGGCCGTCTGATAGATGAACGACACCCATTCGAACTCCTCACACCTGAGCACGAGAGGCGCCACCCCCATGCTGAAGAGTCTTGCCGCCGCCACCGCCGTGTGCGCGCTGGCCGTTACCGCACCGTTCGCCCTGGCAGACCCCGGCGACCCGCCCGCCCCGGTGCAGCCCGTGGCCGATGCGCCGCCGCCCGCCGACGGCCCGCCGCCGGACAATGGCGTCGTCGCCTCCGAGGAACCCGGCATCGTCACTACGCCGGATGGCTGGAACCTGAAGGTTGCCGCCAAGGACGAGACCCAGCTGCCCATTCCCCCGCTGACCACCTCATTGGCCTCGCGCGAGTACCTGGTGGGCGGCACCTTCACCGGGTCGGTCACCGGCTCGGGAAGCACCACCCTCAGCGGCGGCACGCTGGAGGCCGGATACCAGATCGGCTGCGGTATCAGCCTGGCGTGGGTCAAGCTCAACGGCGGTGCCAACATCACCCCGGCCATCAGCGCCGCCGGTGTCCCCACCGTGAGCGCCGGTATCACCGGTTCGATCGAAGTCCACCCGCAGCCCGGTGAGGTCATCAACGTCAGCGTCGACAAGAAGAAATACAAAGGCAAGGAAGCCCGTGTCACGCTCAAGGATGTCCACATCAAGATCGACGGTTGCGTCGGGCAGTCCTTCCTGCGCTCCTACGCGGTGATGACCAGCTCATCGAAGGACAACGACGACATCGTCGCGTACTACGGTGTGACAAAGACGTTCTGATACAAGGTCTTTCGTCGCCCTAGGCGAGCCAAAAGACGCATCGGATATCGAACCCAGAGGAGAAGCCAATGACGGGCATCCATCGCCGCTCAACGAGGAAGACATCTACCCCGCGGATGGCGGCGGGAGCCTTCGCCCTGGGTTCGATATTCGCATTCCCGGCTGTCGCGGCCGCCGACCCGGCTCCCCCGCCGGCCCCGGTGCCGGGCCTGACCGGCACCAATGACGCCTACTCGCCTGATCCTCCGGCGAACCTACCCCCACAGCAGGGCCTGCTCTCACCACTTGAACAGAGCACCGGGCGCGGCGAGGGGCCGGCGGGACTGCCGACCCCGCTGCCAGACCTTCAGCAGGGCGCGGTCAACGAGTTCGTGCTGGCGCAGAACAACACTCCGTCTGCGCCGGGAACTTCGCCCGACACACAGCGCGCGCCGAACACCAACGCCCTGAACAACCAGTACCTGATGCCGCAGAACATCAAGCCCGCGGCGCCCGGCCAAGGACAGTTGTTTGATGTCGAGCCTGGCGAGGAAAACGCCGACCTCACCAAGACCGAGGCTCTCAAGCACCTCTGGCACGGGTACCAAAATGGTCAGTACCGCGGCGGCTTCGTGAATCGCGGGAACAAGGAAACGCTCAACCAGCCGCTCCCGGGTACCGCTCCGCCGCCCGGAACCCGGATCCCGGGCCTCGGTGACGACTCTCAGGGGCCGCCACCCGAGCAGTGGCACTGGACTCCCCCCGAGCCCCCCGAAGGTGCTGCCCCGGCAGCACCCGGTACGCCTCCGGTTCCGCCGGCACCGCCGGTGCCCGCACCTCCCGCGTAGCTATCGCCGCAGCGCTTTGCGCGCCAGATAGTTTCCGAAGAACTGGGCCGCTTGGACCAGCGCGATGATGATGACGGTCGACACGATGGTCACCTGCCAATTGAAGCGCTGGTATCCCTGCACTATCGCGAAGTCCCCCAGGCCCCCACCGCCGACCAGCCCCGCCATGGCGGACATGTCGACGATGCCGATCAGTACGAAGGTATACCCGAGGATCAAAGGCCCCAGCGCTTCCGGCACCAATAAGGTCACGATGATGCGCAACGGACCTGCTCCCACCGCGCGGGCCGCCTCGATGACTCCGGGATCGATGGTCACCAAATTCTGTTCGACGATACGGGCAATCGCGAAGGACGCGGCGACGATCATCACGAACACCACGGCGGTGGTACCGATCGTCGTACCCACTACCCCCAGAGTGATGGGCCCGAGTGCTGCGATCAATACCACGAACGGAATCGGCCGAACAATGTTTACCACCACATTCAGCAAGGTGTGCAGCAACCGATTCTGCAGTAGGCCACCGGATCTGGTGGTGTACAACAACACTCCGAGTGCCAAACCGACGAGCCCACCCACGACCAGGGTGATGGACACCATGTACAAGGTGTCGCCGAAGGCCTCGAACAATTGCGGGCGCAGCCGCTCCCAATTCGTCGTCATCGGGCCACCCGCTGGACCGTCGTCACTGCGGACAGATCCGAGACAACATGTGCCACTTGATCGTCAGGCCCCTCCAGCTCTAGCGTGAGATTGCCAAACGAGCGGGACTGCAACGTGGTGATCCCGCCGTACACCACTTCGAAACGCACGCCCAATTCGGTGGCACGTGCCAGCGCCGGGCCGATTTGCACACCCTCGCTGATCTCGACAGCGACAATCCTTCCCTTGTGCCGCTGCGCTATTCGCGCAATGTCCTCACCACTGGGGGTGTTCCGCAGCACGGTGCCGACGAAACGCTTGCCTGCCTCGCTCTGCGGCGTGGAAAACACATCAAATACGGTTCCGGTCTCCACTACCTTGCCGTCGGCAAGCACGGCGACATGGTCGGCGACAGTGCGGACAACATCCATTTCATGGGTGATCACCACGATCGTCACCCCGAACTCGGCGTTGACTTCGCGCAGTAGCCGCAACACGTCACTGGTGGTTTCCGGGTCCAGCGCACTGGTCGCCTCATCGGCCAGCAGGACCGATGGAGACGTCGCCAGTGCCCGCGCGATACCGACACGCTGCTTCTGTCCCCCGGAAAGCTGGTCCGGATAGCTTTTGGCCTTATCGCCAAGGCCAACGAACTCCAGCAGCTCGGCGACCCGCGCGTTGCGTTTGTCAGCTGTCCATCCGGCCACCCGCAGCGGGTAAGCAATGTTTCCCGCCACCGTACGAGACCGAAACAAATTGAACTGTTGAAAGATCATGCCGATATCGCTACGCAGGCCCCGGAGTTCACGCTCGCCCAGCGCACTCACTTCCGCGCCGTCCACGATGACGCGGCCGGAGGTGGGACGCTCCAAGCCGTTGATGAGGCGCACCAGCGTGCTCTTGCCCGCTCCCGAGTAGCCGATCATGGCAAACACATCGCCCGAGCCGATGTCGAGCGACACGTCATCGACTGCGGTCACCGTCTTCTTTCCCACCCGAAAGGTCTTGGTGACGTTCTGGAATTGGATCAGTGGTGCCACATCGCCCATTTCCCGGATCACTTCTCGTTGCGTATCTGCTGTTCGATCCTGCTCAGGATCGCCGCGCAGTCCTGTCCGTTTTTGGTCACGGAGAGCTGAGTTCCCTTGCTTTCCTTGGCGTACGCCTCCGTGACGGCCGGCGAATGAAAGACGTCCACGAGTTTTTGGTAGGTGGGATTGTCCTTCTCTTCTGCGCGCGCCACGATCACGTTGATGTAGGGCTCGGCGCCTGGACTCGTCGGATCGTCGGCGTAGAGCGCGCTCTTCGGATCGATATTCGATTGGGCCAGATAGGTGTTGTTGATGACGGCACCGTCAATCGATTTCAACGACAGCGGGGTTTGGGCCGCGTCGACAAGTGCCACGGTGACCCGCGAGGCATCTTTGTCTATATCGGCCGTACTCGGCGTCACCCGTCCACCCTTGAGCGCGATGAGACCGGCCGCCCGCAACACAAATAAGGCCCGAGCCTGGTTAGGCGGATCGTTGGGAATCGCGATCTGTCCGCCCCGCGGAATGTCGGCGAGCGTCTTGTGCTTCTGGGAATACAAGCCGAGCGGCACAATATACGTAGCACCCACGGGGGCCAGCGTTGCATTATCGGCCACGTTATATTCGCCCAGGAAACGCAGATGCTGGAATAAGTTCACGTCGATCTGTTTTTGAGTGAGTGCCACATTAGGCTGGCTGTAGTCCGTGAAGTTGGTCGTGACGAGTTTGATCCCCGCCTTTTCCGCCTCCGCTACGAAGACATCCCAGGAGTCCTTGCCGGCCTCGGTGGTGCCGATACGCACGATATTTCCACCGCCACCATCTTCACCGGAGCACGCCACACCTCCCACGGATATCGCGAGCACGGCAAGAGCAATGACGATACGCTTCATGTCAGCCTTTCAAATTCAGCATGATCGCAATGATTGACATTGCGTAATATCTGAAGGATCAGCAAATTGCTATTTGGCCTCAGAACGGCGCCACGATACCAGACATAAAAGCGCTATGTACCCCGGGGAAATGTGCCCACGAAGCCCACGAAGCCTACGAAGCCGCGGAAACCGCCGCGGGCGTTGGCGGCGCCGGAAGTTCGGGCCCGCCGTTACCCGGGCCCGCCGCAGGCATTTGCGCCACCAACTGTGACTGCATCTGGGCCGAGATCGCCGACCAGGACATCGCCGCGGGCTTGCCGCCCCAGCGCAAGGAATAGATACCCACCAGCAGCGCCTGTCCGGGTTGGGTGACCGTATACACCGGGCCTCCCGAATCACCGTGTTGCCCAGCGACATCCACCATGGTGAACCAACCGTTGTTGATGGCCTCCACCTTGCCGCAGGTTTCGCCGGACACCGATCCCATCAGGCACACCGGCAGACCCAGCTCGGGACCGGCATTCTGCGCCATCCGTAGTGCAAGCCCGTTGGGCAGGTTGCTGCTCAGCTCCACCCCCGGGCCGAATGAGATGCCCTCGTAGTCCGAGACGACGTCGCCGGGTCCGATCGCGCCGCCGGTGGGCAGGTTGCGGCTCATCAGCAGCACCTCACCGAGGCGATTGCCGGCCAGATCGACAATCGATCCGGTGGCGTTGCAGTGACCCGCCGTCAGACCGATACGGGAGACCGGGTCGACATAGCCAAGAGTGCAACGGCTGTCTCCCTGGACTATCGACATGCCCGGGAAAGCGACAATCTTGGGAGCGGTTTCGGCAGCTGGATCGGCGATCGAAAGCGCAGGTGAAGCAACAAGAACGCCGGCAACCGCGGCGACTGCGGACACACCACATGCCAGTGCTCTGCTCACGTTTTTCACAACAACCAGCCCTCGGTTGACAATCCCGCCCTGCAAACGAGCATGGCGACGGATTGCTGGGGTGTCAATTTCATCCTCAGCAACACCGCCGTGTCGCGCGCCGCCCAGGGGTCGCGCACAGCCTCTACGATCGGACCCATGCGCAATCGCATCCGCCTCGCCCTGATCCCTGTCGCAGTCGCCGCCATCGCCTTGGCCGGCTGCTCCAAGACCGACAAGGCCGACCCCAATCTGCCCGAGGCCGCCACGCTGCTCAGCGAGTCGGCGGCCACCACCAAGACCCAGACCAGCACGCATATCGTGCTCAAGGTCACCGGCGACAAGCCCACACTCAAGCTCTCCGACCTCACCGGCGATCTGACCACGAAGCCGGCCGTGGCCGCCAAGGGCACCGCCAAGACGGGCGGCCTCGAGCTGCCGTTCGTCGTGGTGGACGGCGAGTTGTTCGCCCAGCTCGGCAGCGCCTACAGCAGCATGGGGCCCGTCAAGGACGTCTATGACGTGGGACTGATCCTCGATCCCAACAAGGGGTTGGCCAACCTGCTCGCGAACATCACCGGAGCCAAGTCCGAGAAAACGGAGACCATCGACGGCGTCGACTCCGTTCTGGTCACCGGAACCATGAGCAAGGACGCCCTGAACACCTTCACGGGCGGCACCACGCTCACCGCTGACATCCCTGCCAAGGCGTGGATTCAAAAGGACGGCAACCACGCGCTGACCAAGATCAGCGTCGACACCTCACCGGGCAACACGATTGAGATGTCGTTGTCCGACTGGGGCAAGCCCGTCACGGTCGACAAGCCCGCCCAGTGACGCACACAGCGACGGAGCCCGGCACTTCCCTGCCGCTGCGGCATCGCAGCATCGCGATAGGCGCCGGAAGTCTGGCGGTCCTGTTGGGCGCCCTCGACACCTATGTCGTGGTCAGCGTCATCACCGACATCATGACCAGTGTCGGCATCGCACTGAACAACATCCAACAGGTCACCCCGATCGTGACGGGTTACCTGCTCGGGTACATCGCCGCGATGCCGCTGCTGGGACAGGCCTCCGACCGATTCGGGCGACGGTTGATCCTGCAACTGGCCCTGGCCGGATTCGCGATTGGTTCCGTCATCACAGCGCTGTCCACCGATCTGACGATGCTGGTCAGCGGCCGCGTCATTCAGGGTGTCGCGAGCGGTGCGCTGCTACCGGTCACGCTGGCGCTGGGGGCCGATCTGTGGTCGCAGCGCAACCGTGCGACGGTTCTCGGCGGCATCGGTGCCGCGCAGGAGCTGGGCAGCGTGCTGGGCCCGCTGTACGGCGTGCTGTGCGTCTGGCTGTTCGGCTCGTGGACGGCGATCTTCTGGGTCAACGTGCCGCTGGCGATCATCGCCATCGTGCTGGTCCAATTCAGTGTTCCGGCACACCAGCACGACCCCGATCGCCCCAAGGTCGATGTCGTGGGCGGCGCGCTGCTGGCCGTCGCCTTGGGCCTGCTGGTCGTGGGCCTGTACAGCCCCGACCCCAAGGTCTCCGCGTTACCTGAGTGGGCCCTACCGGTTCTCAGCGGTTCCGGAGTCGCGTTCCTGGCGTTCATTCTCTGGGAATCGCGGGCCAAGACCCGGCTTATCAAGCCCGAAGGCGTTCGCTTCGGGCCCTTCTTCGCGGCGTTGGCCGCATCACTGGCAGCCGGCGCCGCCCTGATGGTGACCCTTGTCAATATCGAGCTGCTCGGGCAGGGCGTCCTGCAGATGGACAAGGCCGACGCGGTGTTCCTGTTGTCCAGGTTCCTCGTCGCCCTGCCGATCGGCGCGGTGATCGGCGGCTGGCTCGCGACGCGATTCGGCGACCGGATCATCGCGGTGATCGGCATGCTCATCGCCGCGTTCGGGTACTACCTGATTTCCGGGTGGCCGGTCGACGTGTTGGCGGCCGTGCACAACTTCGGCTTCTTCACTCTTCCCCGCCTCGACACGGACCTGGTAGTCGCCGGTATCGGCCTGGGTCTGGTGATCGGTCCACTGTCTTCAGCCGCTCTACGCGTGGTGCCCGCTGCGCAGCACGGCATCGCGTCGGCACTCGTGGTGGTGGCCCGCATGACAGGAATGCTCATCGGCATGGCCGCCCTCGGCGGCTGGGGCATTCACCGCTTCTATCAGAACTTCGATGCGCTGGCCGCAAAGGAACCCAAGCCGACAGGAAAGCCGAATCTCCTTGAGTTGCAACAGCAGCTGCTGAATCGGAGCATCACCGCCTACAGCGAGATGTACAGCGAGATGTTCGCGATCACGGCGGTCGTCTGTGTCATCGCGGCGGTTATCGCGATATTCGTCGGCTCACACCGGAAGTCGGGGCACGAGGCTCAGTAGTACGTCCGGACCCATCCGCTCGATCTGGTCGTACTCCCAACGCAGTGCCCGCGACAGGGTGGTAACGCCCACGTCCTCCACGGCGGGGACGTTGCCACCCAGCAGCATCGGCGCCAGGTAGGCCAGGATACGGTCGACCAAGCCGGCGCGCAGGAACGCGCCGGCGAGTGTCGGGCCACCTTCCAGGATGATGTCGGTGCGGTCACCCAGTGCCGCGAGCACCTCCGCGGGATCATGGGTACGGATCACCATGGTGTGCGAGTCGTCGTTCAAAACCTTTGCGTCCGATGACACCTCACGCATACCGACCACCACGCGCAGTGGCTGATGCGGCACCAACTCGTTGTCCGGGGTACGCGCGGTGAGCTGGGGGTCATCGGCGAATACGGTGCCGGTTCCCACCAGGACGGCATCGGCGAATGCCCGGCGCCGATGTACATCGGCCCGCGACTGCTCGCTGGTGATCCATTGGCTGGTGCCGTCATTGGCGGCACTACGCCCATCGACACTGGCACCGTATTTCCAGGTGACATGAGGACGTCCAGTGCGCTGCTTGTGTAGCCACTCCCGCAGTGGTCCCGCCGAGACGCGGTCAGAGGCCAGGCCATCAAGCACCTCGATACCCAGCGTGCGTAGACGCGCCGCTCCCCCCGCGGCCTGCGGATTCGGATCGGCGACGGCATAGACCACGCGTGAAACACCCGCCGCGGCAAGCGCATCCACACACGGACCGGTCCTGCCCTGATGGTTGCACGGCTCCAGAGTGACCACGGCGGTACCGCCCCGGGCGGCCGCACCGGCCCCGGCAAGCGCTACCACCTCGGCATGTTCCTGCCCCGGTGGACGAGTACCGCCCACACCGGCGACCTGCCCGGCGGCATCCAGAATGACCGCACCGACAGGCGGATTGGGATAGGTGCTGCCCTTGACCTCTTCGGCGGCCCGGATCGCCAGATCCATGGCCTCGTCGAGGCCGATCGGGTTGGTCATATCAATCAACGGGCCGAATGTGCTGCTGCCCTGGCGGCTTGCTCGCGCAGCGCCCGCACCGCCGCTTCGGGGTTCTGCGCCCCATAGACCGCCGAACCTGCGACAAAACAGTCGACGCCCGCCTCGGCGGCCTGCTCGATGGTGTCGGTGTTGATGCCGCCGTCGATTTCCACCAGCACCGACAGCTCGCCAGAGTCGACGAGTTTGCGCACCGCGCGCACCTTGTCCAACACGCTCGCGATGAAGGATTGCCCGCCGAACCCCGGTTCGACCGACATGACCAACAACGTGTCAAAGTCCTTCAGCACCTCAAGGTATGGCTCCAGCGGTGTGCCCGGCTTGATACTCAGCCCGGCCTTCGCACCCGCCGCCCGAATGTCGCGCGCGACCCCGACGGGATTGTCGGTGGCCTCGGCGTGGAATGTCACATTATGCGCGCCGGCCTCGGCATAGCCAGGTGCCCAGCGATCCGGGTTGTCGATCATCAAGTGGCAGTCGATGGGGATATCGGTTGCGGCGAGCAGACTGTCGACCACGGGCAGCCCCAGGGTGAGGTTGGGCACGAAATGCCCGTCCATCACGTCCACGTGCAGCCAGTCGGCTCCTTCAACGGCCGCCATCTCCTCGGCGAGGCGTGCGAAATCGGCGGACAGGATCGAGGGGGCGATCATGGGAGCGCGGTGAGACATGTCGTTCAGCTTATGTGCCCCTTCATGCGTGTTTACGCAGGAGGGCGGTGAACATGGCGTCAGTGCCGTGCCGGTGCGGCCATAGCTGCACCGCATCTGCGTCGCCCAACCCCGCCACGCCGGGAAACACCGCCCGGGCGTCTTCGGCGCTCACCGCGTAGCGGCGCACGGCATCGGAGACAACACCCACCGTCTCCGCCAGGTGTGGCGAGCAGGTGCTGTACACAATGACGCCACCCGGACGAGTCAATTGGATTGCACTGGCGAGCAATTCGCGTTGCAGCTTGACCAGCTCCGGAATGTCACCCGGTTGTCGGCGCCACCGTGCTTCCGGTCGGCGGCGCAGCGCACCCAGCCCGGTGCATGGCGCGTCGACCAGCACTCGGTCGAAGGATGCGGCAGCCAAGTCGCTGTCGCGCCCATCCGCGGTGACCACCGTAACCGGCAGAGACTTCGTGGCGTTTGCCACCAACTCCGCGCGGTGCGGCGCGACCTCCACCGCCGTTACATGGGCGCCGCGCTGGGCGGCCAACGCCCCCAACAGCGCGGTCTTGCCGCCCGGGCCGGCGCACAGATCGAGCCACTGCTCGTCGGCGCCCTGCAGCGGAGCCAATGCGGTCGCACGCGCGATCAGCTGGCTGCCTTCGTCCTGCACCTGCGCCAGGCCGTCGCGTACCGGCTCCAACCGGCCCGGATCCCCTCCGGGTAGGTACACGGCGAAGGGTGAATAGCGGCCGACGGTGCCGCCGACCGCCTCCGCCAACGCTTCCGCATCGATCCGGCCCGGACGCGCGGCAAGGTGAACGAGCGGTCGCTCATCGTCACTGGCGAGCACCTGGGCAAGCTCCGAGCCCGCCGGTCCGAGCGCGTCGGAGAACGACTGTGCGATCCACCGCGGGTGAGCGGTCGCGAAGGCCAGCCGTCCGATCCGGTCCGACTCCGGCGGCGCCAACTCCTCAACCCAGTCCGCCTCGTCCCGACGTGAGATGGTGCGCAACACCGCGTTCACGAAACCCGCTCTGCCCTGGTCGAATTCGACGGCGACCGCGTCCACGGTGGTGGACAACGCGGCATGCGGCTCAACACGGGTCCGCAGCAGTTGGTAGGCGCCCAAACGCAACGGGTCGCGCAGGCCCTCATCGACCTGATCGATGGTGCGGCCCGCGGCGGCCTCGATCACCGCGTCGAGAAGACCACGGGCCCTGCATGTTCCATAGGTGAGCTCGGTGGCGAAGGCGGCGTCGCGGCCGGTGATACCGCGTTCGCGCAGCAGCGCGGGCAACGCCAGATTAGCGTAGGCATCTTGGCGCGATACCGCCCGCAGTACGTCGAGGGCGGCCTGACGTGGTGGGTCAAGCTTACGGCGCGCACGCTCCGCAGGACCCGCACTCCGACGGGAGTCCTGATTCGACCGGCGGCGCGGCGGACGCGTACTCACAGCGCGTGAACCTCCGCATCCAGCCGGGCACCCCGGGCCCAATCCGCGGCCTTCATCACCTTCTTGCCCTGAGGCTGCACCTCATCGAGTGCGATCGCCGTGGTTCCCGTGCCAACCAGGACGTCACGCTTGCGCACCGCCACGGCGCCGGGCGGTAACTGCTCGTCGGTGGCGACGCCGACCGGGCCGACCTTGACCCGCGTCCCGCCGATATTGGTCCAGGCGCCTGGTTCCGGAGTCATCGCCCGAATATGCCGGTCGATAGCGTGCGCGGGTAGCTCCCAGCGGATGCGCGCCTGCTCCACCGTGATTTTCGGTGCGATGCTCACCCCGTCCACCGCCTGCGGCACGGCCACCAGCGCGCCGTCCTCGATGCCGTCCATCGTCGATTCGAGCAGGCCCGCGCCGGATTCGGCCAGCCTGCCCAGTAACGCACCGGCGGTGTCATTCGGCGAGATTCGTTCGGTCACCACCCCGTACACGGGCCCACTGTCCAGTGCGGGCTCAATGAGAAATGTTGTAGCGCCCGTGATCTCATCTCCAGCCGCGATCGAAGCTTGTACCGGCGCGGCACCACGCCAGGCCGGCAGCAGCGAGAAGTGCAGATTCACCCAGCCAAGCCGCGGCACCGCCAGCAGCTCGGGTTTGAGCAGGGCGCCGTAGGCCACGACCGCACAACAGTCGACGTCGAGTTGCGCCAACTCGCGCACGAACTCGGGTTCGTTGGGGCGCGCCGGAGTAAGCACGGCAACCCCGTGTTCACGTGCCAGCGCCGCCACCGGAGAGGACGCCGATGCCCTCCCTCTGCCCGCACGGGCATCGGGCCGGGTCAACACCGCGACCACCTCATGACGAGACGCCAATAACCTCTCCAGAGACGGCAACGCCGGGGCCGGAGTACCGGCGAACACTATGCGCACCGCGCCAGTCTAGGAAGGATGCACCGCCCACATCGAATCCCGAAGAGCGCGGAACCACACAGACCATGCGATAGGGTTCGCCAAGAGTAGCGGGAGAAACTCTGGATACATCCGATACCATAATTTCGATGGCTACCAGAGGACGAGGCCGGCCCAGTGGCGCTCCGTACGATCGCAAGTTGCGAACCGAGGAGCTGCTCGACGCCGCCGAGCGCGCGATTCGCAACAGTGGCGGAACCGTCTCCATCGCCGAAGTGGCCAGGGAGGCCGGGTTCGCCAGGTCCGCATGCTACGCGGTATTTCCCACCAAGGCCGACCTGCTGCGCTCGTTGAGTCGGCGCCACGCAGACCGACTGATCTCCGGCGCCTGGCAGCACAGCATGGTGGGCGACACACGGGACCAGATCCGGGCCTTTTCCACCCTGGTTATCGATTGGATCAGCGCGGAACCCGAGCTGTACATCGCACTTGATCGCGACCTCACCGCGCAGGAACAGCTCGATCACGGTGTCTTTGATCTCATAGCCCAGGTGACCGAAGAGCATTTGCACGCCCAGTTTCCCGGCGACCAGATGACGCGGCTGGCACCCATCTGGTCGCGGCTCGCAGTCGGGGGCGTGTTGATGACCATCAACTGGTGGAGCGCCTCGCGCACCATGACTCAAGACGATCTCATCGGCTACATCGTGGAGACCTTCGCCGAAGGCATTGGTGAGGGGTCCCGGCTCGTCGCCGCAAATTGCTGAAATTCGCCAGATCAGCCCACGTGGAGCGGATCGATCTGAACCCTGACGGGCTGGGCGTCGCGGCGAGCGCTCAGCGTGGTGACGCCGCGGCGCAAAGCCGCGGCGAGTTCCAGTCCGGCGGCGCGTTCGACCCGAACCAGTATGCGCACCACCTCGACGCTGTCGGGCACACCCGCCGGACGCCGCGCCCCAAGCGGCAGCTCGACGGGCCCCAGCAGCTCGGCCCCCTCCGGCAGGTCGGCCGTGTCAATGAGGCCGGCGACCGCCTGGGCGGGCCCGTCGACGGCGGCGATGTGCACCTGCGGCGGCAGCCCCACCTCCGCGCGCGCCGCCAATTCGGTGGCCGCGTGTCCCACCGGATCCCACCGAATGAGCGCTTGCACGGTGGACAGGGAGGAATCCGCGACCACCACCACCGTTCCGCCCTCATCGCGCCCGCGCACCAAGGCCGCGGCAGCCATCCACTTGCGCAGGGTGTCCTCCGCGGCGCGTAGATCCTGACGTCCCAGCAGTGCCCACGCGTCTAGCAGCAGCGCCGCGCCATACCCGCCCGGTGTCACCGGCTCCGCCCCGGGAGTGCACACCACCAGGGTCGGCGGCCCGGTCACCGTGTCATGGACCTCACCGCCACCGGAGGTCACGACCGGCACCCCGGGCAGCGCTCTGCCGAGCTCCTCGGCCGTCCTGCGAGCGCCCACCACCACAGCACGTACCGCACTGGAGCCGCAGCGCGCACAACGCAAGTCGGCGTCTACCCGTCCGCACCATCGACAGCTGGGGCTCGCACTGTGCGATGCCCCGCCGGGCCCCTCCCATGCCAACGGCCCGGTGCAGTGACGGCACCGCGCCACCGTCCGGCATTTCGTACAGGCCAGCGCCGGCACATAACCACGGCGCGGCACCTGCACAAGTACTGAATGACCGCGCTTCAGTGCGTCGCGGGCCGCGGTCAACGCGACCATCGGCAGGCGCGCCGAACGTGCCGCCGGATCACGCTCCTGCGCGTATCCGCTGTCATCGAGCGCACTGATCCGTGCCGAGGACTTCCGCACCGTGGGCCGGGCGGCCACCAGATCGTGCGCCCAGCCGCCTTCGACGAGCGCCTGCGACTCGGCCGTACGGGCATACCCCCCGATCACCGCGGCGCAGCGCAATTGGTGGGCGCGCAGCATCGCCACGTCCCTAGCATGCGGATAGGGAGAACGCGGCTCGGCAAGATTGTCGTCGCCGTCGTCCCACACCATCACCAGTCCCAGATCGACCACCGGCGCGAACACCGCAGCCCTGGTGCCGATCACCACAGTCGCTTGGCCGCGTAGCACCGCCAACCACCGCCGATATCGTTCGGCCGGCCCCAACTCGGCCGAGAGCGCGACAACACGTTGCACGCCAAAGTTTTTCACGCATTCAGCGGACAGCGCGTCGATATCCCGCTGGTCGGGAACAATCGCCAACACTCCCTTGCCGGTGCTCGCGGTGGCCCGCGCGGCCTCGGCAAGCCGCAGGCACCAGGCCTCCCCCGGCAGCGCCTGCCAGACCGCGCGCGCGGCACGGCCGTGCGTCAGCGCGTCCAGGAATCGTTCTCCGCGCTGATAACGCGACCAGCCGGAGCGATCCGGAGTTTCCGGCGGCAAGCCGTCCGCGCCTGGCACCCGGTTTTCCTTTTCGACGCGTGCGTGACGCGGCGGCAGCGCGAGGCGCAGCACATCCGCGCGAGTCCCGGCGTAGCGAGCCGCCACCGCGTCGACGAGCCTGCGGACATCCGGGGTGAGCACCCGGGTAGGAGATACGACGCGATCCAGCCAGCCGAGCTTGCCAGAGTGGTCACTTTCCGAACGGCGCTCCAGCAGGATGGCGTCCACCAGGCGGCCGTGGAAACGCACCCGCACCCGCACACCGGGCTGGGCATCGTCCGATTGCTCGGCCGATACGAGATAGTCGAACTCCCGATCCAGATGCGGCACGGTGAGCAACGGCAGCACCCGAGCAATGGGCTCGTGTTCGGCCACCACCCGCGTCGCAGTCACCTGGTCGTTCTAGCAGACGCAGCCGACGCAACCGCGGATCCACCACCGCACGGTCGCCGATGTGCGCTACCCAGTGTGGCCCGTCCCGGGTAAGTCCCCGAGGGGATGCCGCTAAGGTGAGGCCATGACAGCCACCGCCGGTATCGATCCGATCATCGTCAAGATCCTGGAAGCTGTTCCGATTCAACTCGTTTCACCGGACGGGCCGCAGGCCTCCCGGGATGCCTATCGGGCGATCGCCACGGCGCGCCCGCCGTGGATCGAGGTGGCCAACATCGAAGATCGCACGATCCCGGGCCCCGCCGGCGAAATACCGGTTCGGATCTACTCGCCCGCCGAGGGCGGAGTACGTCCGGTTTTCGTGCTGATCCATGGCGGCGGATGGGTCATCGGCGACCTGGACACCCACGACGCGGTGGCTCGCGCCGCGGCGGTACAGGCCGATGCCGTGGTGGTCTCGGTGGACTACCGGCTGGCGCCCGAGCACCCCTACCCTGCCGCGGTCGAGGATTGCTGGGCCGCCCTGCAATGGGTGCACGAGCACGCCGCCGAGATCGGCGGCGACCCGGGCCGCCTTGCCGTGGGCGGTGATTCGGCCGGTGGAAACCTGTCGGCAGTCATGGCGCAACTGGCCCGCGACAATGGCATTGACCTGGCTTTTCAGGTGCTGTGGTACCCAGCCACCACCTTTGACACGACGCTGCCGTCCATGGTGGAGAACGCCGAGGCGCCAGTGCTGGACTTCAAGACCGTGGGTGCGCTGAGCAAGTGGTACCTCGGCGACACCAATCCGGCCACCGCGGGCCCGACGCTGGTCCCGGCCCGTGCGGAAAACTTCGAGGGGTTGGCTCCGGCCTTTATCGGCACGGCACAGTTCGATCCGCTGCGCGATGACGGCGCCAAGTACGCCGAGCTGTTGCGTGACGCCGGTGTGCCCGTACAGCTACACAACGCGCCGACGTTGATCCACGGTTACCTCGGCTACGCCGATATCGTGCCGTCCGCCACCGAGGAGCGCGACCTTTCCCTGGCCGCGCTCAAGCAGGCCCTACACGGCTAGACCGGGACCTGCCACGCCCCAACAGGTACATGAGTACGCCGCCCAGCAGGGCGCCGACCGGCCAGGAAAGGGCGGTCACGCCCTGGGCTCGCGGCACCAGCGCGATAACGACCGCCACAATGCCGCCGATACCCAGCGAGATCAGCGCGGCCGGATTGAAGCCGCCGGCGTAGTGATACGCGCCTCCGGGGGATTCGGAATACAGGTCGGCGGTGTGGGTGTGTTGCCGGCGCAGCAGGTAGTAGTCCACGACCAGGATGCCGAACACCGGTCCCATCAAAGCGCCCACACCACCCAGGAAGTACACGATCGCGGCCTCGTTGCCCCAGATTTTCCAGGGCAGCACCGCGACCGACAGCACCGCGGTGATGATGCCCCCGGTGCGAAATGAGATGTACTTCGGTGCCACATTGGAAATGTCGTACGACGGCGAGACGAAGTTGAGCACCACGTTGATGCCGACGGTGGCGATCGCGAAAAGAACCGCGGCGACCACCACGACGGCATCCGAGTCGATATCCGCGACCAGCTCGACCGGATCGGTCATCGCACTGCCGTACTTCTTCAGTGCGGCAAGCGAAATGACGATCGAGATCACCACGAAGGCCGTCTCGTTGAACGGGATACCCAGTGCGTTGCCCCGCAGAATCGCACGCCTACTCGGCGCGAAACGCGCGAAGTCGGCATAGTTGACCAGCGGACCCGCCATGAAAGCGACCATCAGGAAAGCCACCCCGACGAACGCCAACACCGTGGCCCCAGCCGACAACGGTGCGCCGGTACGAGCGCCGAAGTCGATGCTCCAGCCCACACTGTCCAACATCCATACGGCCAGGGCGAGCATCCCGATCCAGACCACCGGGCCGGCCACATCCGATGCCTTGCGCACCACTTCCATGCCGTAGTTCAGGATCAGCAGCTGCACAGTCCACAGGGAAAGGAATGCGGCCCACCCCAAGGCATGTAGGCCCAGGAATGTCGGTTCCGTCCAGGACCGCAGTCCCGGGTCCAGCCGTAGCAGCAGCACGATAACCGCCGTGGATGCCAGGTAGGTCTGGATGCCGTACCAGAAAATAGCGACCAGGCCGCGCAGCAGCGCCGGGATGTTGGCGCCGAACACCCCGAACGTGGCGCGGGCGAAAACCGGGAAGGGCACGCCCAGCCGTTGGCCGGCTATCCCGATCAGATTGCTCCCCGTCCAGAGCACCAGCACCCCGGTGAAGAGCGCCAGCATCGTCTGCCAACCGGTAAGACCCAGCGCCAGCATGCCCACCGCGAATCCGTAGCTGCCCAGGCTGTGCGCGGAGGTCATCCAGAGACAGAAGATGTCCCACGTGCGCCAGGTGGCCTGTGCCGCCGTGGTGGGCGCCAGGTCATCGTTACTCAATCTACCGGCCGCCGGGCCGGCCGCCTCCAGGACCACTAGCCGCTCTTCGCCGTGATGTGTTGTGACAGTGCGGGTATCACTGTCTCTCCATAGACCCGCAGCGTCTCTTCCTTGTTGTCGTGTTGGAGGTAGCCGGCGAATTGGTCCACACCTAAGGCCTTGAGCTCGGACAATTTGGCGATATGTTCATCGGCGGTGCCCAACACACAGAAACGGTCCACGATGTCATCACTGACGAACTCGGCGTGGGTGTTTCCCGCGCGGCCGTGTTGGTTGTAGTCGTATCCGTCACGGCCGGCGATGTACGCGGTAAGGGTCTGCGGTACATCGCCCTGTGAGCCGTATCTGGCCACGATATCGGCGACGTGATTACCCACCATCCCACCGAACCAGCGGCACTGCGCGCGCATGTGCGTCCGGTCCGATCCCACATACATGGGTGCAGCCACGCAAATCCGTACCGCCGCGGGGTCGCGCCCGGCAGCGACCGCTGCCTCCCGCACTGCCCCGATCATCCAGCGTGCGATATCGATGTCGGCAAGCTGCAGGATGAAGCCGTCGGCGACCTGCCCCGCGAGGGCAAGGGCCTTGGGCCCGTACGCCGCTACCCAGACATCGAGCTCGGACCCTCTGCTCCACGGGAACTGCATGGTGGCGCCGTGATATTCGACGGGACGGGAGTTGGCCAGCTCTCGAATGACATGTATCGATTCGCGCAGCGTTGCCAGCGTGGTCGGCGTCCCACCCGTTACGCGCACCGCGGAATCGCCACGACCGATGCCGCAAATGGTGCGGTTGCCGTACATGTCATTCAGGGTCGCGTACAGCGACGCCGTGACGGTCCAGTCTCGCGTGGCCGGATTGGTCACCATGGGGCCCACCACAATGCGCCGCGTTTCGTGCAAAATCTGGCTGTAGAGCACGTAGGGCTCCTGCCACAGCAGATGCGAATCAAAGGTCCACAGATGGCTGAAACCATGAGCCTCGGCAAGTTTCGCCAGCTGCACGGTACGCACCGCGGGTGGGTCGCATTGCAGGACAACTCCGAAATCCATCGCGGGGCCCTCTCTATCAACCAGCCTCAGATGAGGTATTGACACAGGTCGCGGCGCAGGAACACACCGTCCCCCTTACTGCCGAGGTACTCGTCGCCGTCGACGATCACCTTTCCGCGGGACAGCACGGTATCGACGTGCCCGTCGATCTCGTACCCCTCCCACGCCGAGTGGTCCATATTCATGTGATGGGTCTTGCCCAGTCCAATCGAGGTGTGCCCGTTGGGGTCGTAGACAACGATGTCCGCATCGGCCCCCGGGGCGATGACGCCCTTGCGCCCGTACAGCCCGAACATCCGTGCCGGCGTGGTCGAGGTGATCTCGACCCACCGCTCCACGCTGATCCGGCCGTCCACCACACCTTGGTAGAGCAGGTCCATCCGGTGTTCGATGGATCCGATACCGTTGGGAATCTTGGAGAAATCCCCGATGCCCATGTCCTTCTGCCCCTTCATGCAGAACGGGCAGTGGTCCGTGGACACCATCTGAATGTCGTTGGTGCGCAATGCGCGCCACATTTCGTCCTGATGATGCTCGTGCTTGGCACGCAGCGGCGTCGAGCAGACCCACTTGGCGCCGTCGAAACCGGGCGCGCCCAGGTTGTCCTCGAGGGACAGATACAGATATTGCGGGCACGTTTCGCCATATACGTTCTGGCCGGCGTCACGCGCGGCCGCCAATTGCGCGACGGCCTGTTTCGCCGAGACGTGTACCACGTACAGCGGCGCACCGGTCAGATTGGACAGCATGATGGCGCGGTGCGTGGCCTCTTCCTCAAGCTGCCACGCGCGGGCGATGCCGTGGTAATAAGGATCGGTCTTGCCTTCGGCGAGTAACTGGGCCACCAAAACGTCGATCGCGGGACCATTCTCGGCATGCATCATCGTCATCAGCCCCGTCGCGGCGCCCACCTGCATGGCCCGCACTATCTGTGCGTCGTCGCTGTAGAAGACCCCGGGATAGGCCATGAACATCTTGTAGCTGGTGATGCCCTCGTCGGTCAGCCTGCGCAGCGCCGCCAAAGAAGCATCGTTGACATCTCCCACAATCTGGTGAAACGAGTAGTCGATGGCACATTGCCCGGCTGCCATCTCATGCCAGGTATCCAGCGAATCCTGCAGCCGCTCACCGAATTTCTGCACTGCGAAGTCGATGATGGTAGTCGTGCCGCCCCACGCGGCGGCGCGCGTGCCGGTCTCGAAATCATCGGATGCCGTAGTACCGCCGAAGGGCATGGACATGTGAGTGTGTGCGTCGATGCCCCCGGGAATAACGTATTTGCCGTGGGCCTCGATCACGGTATCGACGGTTTTCGCGAGGTCCATCCCGAGCAGGGTGCTGCCGGGCAATAGGACCGCCGCGATCGTCGCGCCGTCCACCAAGACATCGGCGGCACCGCGTCCGGTCGCCGACACCACCGTGCCGCCCCGGATCAAAGTCGTTGCCATCGCAGCCTCCTACGGTGCGATGATCGGGCCGTAGGTATCCGGACGGCGGTCCCGGTAAAACTGCCAGTCATCCCGAACTTGACGGACCAGCGACAGGTCGAGATCCCGTATCACGATCTCTTCGTCGGTCGCGGAGCCGATTTCGCCGACATAGTTGCCGCGCGGGTCCACAAAGTACGAACTGCCATAGAAGCTGACCGCCTGATCGCCGAATTCACCGCTTTCGGCGCCTATCCGATTGTTGGCGCCGACGAAGTACTGGTTCGCCGCCGCGGCGGCGGGCTGCTCGAGTTCCCAAAGCCTGTTGGAAAGACCAGGTTTGGTGGCCGACGGATTGAAGACCAGCTCTGCTCCGGCCAGTCCGTAGTTGCGCCAGCCCTCGGGGAAATGGCGGTCATAACAGATGTAGACGCCGATCTTGCCGACGGCGGTGTCGAACACCGGGTATCCGAGATTGCCCGGCCGGAAGTAGAACTTCTCCCAGAACCGGTCCAGGTGCGGAATATGGTGCTTACGGTACTTGCCCAGGTATCTGCCATCGGAATCGACGACGGCGGCGGTGTTGTAGAGAACGCCCGGTTGTTCCTGCTCGTACACGGGCAGCACCAGGACCATGCGGTGCTCCCTGGCCAACTTGGCGAATCGCTCGGTAACCGGGCCGGGCACGGGTTCGGCGTAGCCGTAGTACTTCTTGTCCTGGACGATGCCGAAATACGGGCCGTAGAACAGCTCTTGAAAGCAGATCACCTGGGCACCCCGGGCCGCAGCCTGGGCGACAAAACGCTCGTGTTTGGCGAGCATCGATTCCTTGTCGCCGGTCCAAGTCGCTTGCGTCAGTGCGGCTCTGATCACCGTCATTGACCGACTTTATGCGCACTGCGCCGTTGGCGCGCGCCAAACGGTTCAACGGGCGCCCGGTGCCCAACCGCCGGGCATGTATCCAGGGTGCCCTCCGGGCGTGGTAGAACACGTTACAGTTTTGTGGTTCGCATCACGGCCTCCCCGCTCGCTCACGAGGAAAACACCATGCACTGGTATACCGGAAATTCCATCTACGACACCGTGCTGACGGCGGCTTTCGCGTTCGCGGCGTTCGTGATCGTCGGAGGCTTCTTCGCACAAAGCTCGTATGGCCGCTTCTCCACCACGAAACTCGGGCTCAATCTGAATCCGAAGCTCGGCTGGTGGCTGATGGAGATACCGGCGACGGTGGTATTTCTTGTCTGCTACCTGACCGGGCCCCACCGGCTCGAGACCGCCCCGCTGGTCCTCGCCGCGATCTGGATGTTGCACTACGCCAACCGCGGCTGGTTCTTCCCGCTGGCCATCCGCCAGGTGCCGGGCAAGCGCAGTACCTTCAACGTCTCGGTCGTCGTCATGGGCATGCTGGTGACGTCGATGCATGGGTACCTCAATGGCACGCTCTTCAGCCATGACTTCTTCGGGCAGTACTCCGATGCCTGGCTGCACGATCCGCGGTTCCTACTCGGCCTGGCGGTCTATCTGTGCGGGTTCACGCTGCTACTCAGTTCCGAGTCAATCGTCCGTAACCTGCGTGACAAGAAGAACCCTGGCGCGGCCGAATACCGCATCCCATTCGGCGGTGGGTTCCGGTTCGTCACCAGCCCGGCATACCTCGGCGAGCTGATCGCCTGGTCCGGCTTCGCCCTGCTGACCTGGGCATTGCCCGGTGTGGTGATCTTGTTGATCACCGCCGGCAACCTCATCCCCCGCGCGCTGGCCACCCACCGCTGGTACCAGGAGAAGTTCATCGACTACCCCGCCGACCGGAAGGCGCTGATCCCGAAGATCATCTAGGCGCCGAGCCGACGCAAAAGCCCCCGCACTCGGCGTGTCGGGGGCTTTGCGTCGGCTCGGCAGGAAGCGCAGCGGCTAAATGGCGGCCTTGAGCGCATCGACGCGGTCGGTCTGTTCCCAGGGCAGCTCGACATCGGTGCGGCCGAAGTGGCCGTACGCGGCGGTCTGCGCGTAGATGGGACGCAGGAGGTCCAGGTCGCGGATGATGGCGCCGGGACGCAGGTCGAACACCTCGTTGATGGCCTTCTCAATCTTGGCCTGATCGACGGTGGCGGTACCGAACGTGTCAACGAACAGACCGACCGGCGCTGCCTTGCCGATGGCGTACGCGACCTGCACCTCGGCCCGGTCGGCGAGGCCGGCCGCGACGACATTCTTGGCCACCCAGCGCATCGCGTACGCGGCGGAACGGTCCACCTTTGACGGGTCCTTGCCCGAGAACGCGCCGCCGCCGTGGCGGGCCCAGCCGCCGTAGGTGTCGACGATGATCTTGCGGCCGGTCAGTCCGGCGTCACCCATCGGCCCGCCGAGCACGAACTTGCCCGTCGGGTTGACCAGCAGCCGGTAGTCGGAGATGTCCAGACCATCCTGGTTCAGCTCGTCGAGCACTACCTGGACCACCTTCTCGCGGATGTCCGGGGTCAGCAGATTTTCGAGATCGATATCCGCGGCGTGCTGCGTGGAGAGCACGACAGTGTCCAGCCGGACGGCCTTGTTGCCGTCATACTCGATGGTGACCTGAGTCTTACCGTCGGGACGCAGGTACGGCAGCAGCCCATCCTTGCGCACCTCAGTCAGGCGGCGCGAGAGCCGGTGTGCCAGCGCGATGGGCAGCGGCATCAGCTCGGGGGTGTCGTTGATGGCGTAGCCGAACATCAGGCCCTGATCGCCGGCTCCCTGAGCGTCCAGCGGATCCGCGGCGCCCTCAACGCGGGCCTCGTGGGCCGTGTCGACACCTTGCGCGATATCGGGTGACTGCGCACCGATGGCGACATTCACACCACAGGAGTTTCCATCGAAGCCCTTGGAAGAGGAGTCATAGCCGATTTCCAGCACTCTTTCCCGGACGATGTGCGGGATATCGACATAGGCGGAGGTAGTCACCTCGCCGGCGACATGGACCTGACCGGTGGTCACCAGCGTCTCCACCGCCACCCGGGACTTCGGGTCCTGCGCGAGCATGGCGTCCAGGATCGAGTCACTGATGGCGTCACAGATCTTGTCCGGATGCCCTTCGGTCACTGATTCGCTGGTGAAAAGCCGTCCAGCTGAGCTCACAGCGCAGCCCCTTTCAGATCGTTACATGTCCTAATCATTATGGCCGACGAACCAAGATCGAGGCCATGCCCGGTTGTCAGCTTCACTGACAAAGCCCGGCAACGGCATCCACAATACGGCTTGCCATCAGAACTTTGGTGCCGTGTTCAAGGACAACTTCGGTGATGTCACCACCACTCTGCGCCGAGAGCAACCACCCGTCATTGCTGTCCACCTCGAAGGCCCGTCCCTCGCCAACAGCGTTGACTACCAACAAATCACAGCCCTTGCGCTTCAACTTGGCGCGGGCGTGAAAGAGCACATCGCCGTTTGCGTCGCCCGTTTCCGCGGCAAACCCGACGATTGCCCGCATCTTGGGCAGCTGCCCGTCTGCACGCGCACGAACCACACCGGCCAGCACATCGGCGTTGCGCAGCAACTCAATGGGCGCGTCATTCTCACCGGCGGCCCCGTGGCTCTTTTTGATCTTGCTGGTCGCAACGTGGGCCGGCCGGAAATCTGCCACCGCTGCCGCCATGATCAGCGCTTCGGCCGCAGGAGCGTGTTTGGTGACAGCGTCCTGCAATTGCGCGGCGGAGCTGATATGCACCACCTCGACGCCAGCGGGATCCGGTAAGCCGACGGTATGACCCGCGATGAGCGTGACTTCGGCACCACGCTGAGCGGCGACCCGGGCGATGGCGTATCCCTGCTTACCGGAACTGCGGTTTCCGATAAAGCGCACCGGGTCCAGGGGTTCACGAGTGCCGCCGGCGGTGACCAGGACCCGCACACCGGCCAGATCGTGCGGCAGCGCGTCGGGTCGTGCCAGCAATAATTGGGCCAGGGTGGTGATTTCTTCGGCCTCGGGAAGACGGCCCGGGCCGGTGTCCGCCCCCGTCAGGCGGCCAGAGGCGGGCTCCAGGACAACCGCGCCACGGCTCCGCAGGGTCGCGACATTCTGCTGGGTTGCCGGATGCAGCCACATCTCCGTATGCATCGCGGGGGCGAACAGCACTGGACACGTGGCGGTGAGCAGGGTCGCGGTCAGCAGGTCATCCGCCCGGCCGGTGGCGGCACGCGACAGCAGGTCCGCGGTGGCGGGAGCGACCACTACCAGGTCGGCATCCTGTCCGAGCCGCACGTGCGGAACCTCGGGAACATCGTCGAACACCCCGGTACGGGCCGGCTCACCGGAGAGCGCCTCAAAGGTCGCGGCTCCCACGAACTGCAGGGCCGACTCGGTGGGAACGACCCGGACGCTGTGCCCGGCCTCGGCGAGCTGGCGCACCACGGTGCAGGCCTTGTAGGCGGCGATTCCTCCACCCACTCCGACGATGATCCGGGACATGGACGTCGCCCTAGCCTTGATGCTCTTCGCGCAAGCGGCTCATCGCAGAGCTTCTTACTCGCCTTCGGTGTGCTCGAGCAGGTCGCCGTGGATCTCGCGCAGCGCGATCGACAGCGGCTTCTCCTGCAGGCCTGGCTCGACCAGCGGTCCCACGTACTCGAGGATGCCGTCGCCCAGCTGGTTGTAGTAATCGTTGATCTGGCGTGCGCGCTTGGCGGCGTAGATCACGAGCGCGTACTTACTCGAGGCACGGGCCAGTAGCTCGTCGATCGGCGGGTTGGTGATACCCAGCGGCGTGTCGAGAGCGGCGTCGTAGCTGTCGGTGCCCGGTTCGACGATGACGTCGGTCTGGGAGGTGCTCACTAAAGAATCTCCTGGATAGGTATATGGCGCTGAATATGGCTGGCGCAGAATTCGTGCAGCGCTGCCGGTTAACGTCCGACCAATAACGATACCAACTTTGCGCAGGCATTTTCCAACTGGTCGTTGACGATGACGACATCAAAGTCGGTTTGGGCCGCCATTTCCACCGTGGCCGTTTCCAGCCGCCGGGCAATCACGGACTCCGATTCGGTGCCCCGGCCGGTCAGCCGATCCACCAGCGCCTCCCAGCTCGGTGGCGCCAGAAAGACGGCGAGAGCCTGCGGGAGCGCGGCTTTGATCGCCCGGGCACCGGCCAGATCGACCTCGATGAGCGTCGGGCGGCCCGCCTCCATGGCCTCACGCACGGGCGCGGCCGGGGTTCCCGAGCGTTGTAATCCGCCGTGGATGTCCGCCCATTCCAGCAGCGCGTCGGTGTCGATCAACCGCTGAAACTCCTCGGCGGTGACGAAGTGATAGTCGACACCGTCCACCTCACCCGGCCGTGGGGCCCGGGTGGTCGCGGAAACGCTGAAGAACAGGCCGTCGACCTCATCGCGTAGCCGACGCACAACGGTGGATTTACCGACGGCGGAGGGGCCGGATAGGACTACTACCCGGCCCCTCGTCGAAGCTGTCATCTGGAGTAGATCAGGAAAAGTCGAACCGCTCCAGCAGCGCCTTGCGCTGACGGTCGCCAAGGCCACGCAGACGGCGGGTCGGGGCGATCTCCAGCTCGGTCATGATCTCCTGGGCCTTGACCTTGCCGACCTTGGGCAGGGCCTCCAGCAGAGCGGAAACCTTCATCTTGCCCAGGACCTCATCGGTCTCGGCGTCCGTGAGCACCTGCTTGAGATTGGTGCCACCTTTCTTGAGCTTCTCCTTGAGCTCGGCCCGGGCGCGGCGGGCGGCAGCCGCCTTCGCCAACGCGGCGGCGCGCTGCTCGTCAGTCAACTGTGGAAGGGCCACGATTCCTCCGTCTCGTACGAAACTCGTCGATTTTTCTGTTCGGCTGGAAACACAACCAGCCAGCGACAGCGACCGTACCCACGCCAGCCGACAAATGTGAACCCCACCCCCCTTATCTCGGGGAAAATCGCCTGCTAGAGGGGCCGCGAGCGACCCCGCCGAGCAACCATCGCATCCTCGCCGCCCCACCCGGCATTTCTCCAGATAAGTTTTTAAATATGTTGCACCACATACGGTTTCGCACAGAGTTGACAACACCGGCAATTCGTATACCCGAAGCGGAGACAAGCAAACCGTGATTGCCGTGAGGGCAAACTGAAAATCTTGTGTGAATCTCGTGTTGCGCGTGTCGCGCCCCGTCAACCTTCAGTTGAAGAGACGCAGGTGAGGGCACCACTCGCGGAGCGCCCGTGCGGCCGCTCAGCGCAGCGCATCAGTTGCTGGGTAGGGTGCCAAATATGGGTGACCACGAGCACCCATCACGTGAGCGTGATCGGGTACTAGATGCCGTGAGGCTGATGTCACTGGCCACCGTGGTGGCCTACCACGTCCTTGCCGGCAGCCCCACCCTCGTCAAGGGCAAACCCGCGATGGCATCGAATTACAACGTACATTGGCTATTTTGGCTGGTACCGCTCATGCCGCTGTTTTTCTTTGCCGGTGCCGCCGCAAACGTACACTCCTGGGAGTCCGGCAAATCCTGGGGGCAGTTTCTGATGGGCCGGGCAACGCGGCTCTTTCGCCCCGTGTTCTATTTTTTGGCCGTCGTCGCGCTGATCACCACCTTGCTGCGCATCACGATGGGCAACTCACCACAACTGCTATACCTCGAGATGCGCCATATTGAACTGCTCTGGTACGTGGGGGCCTACCTGTTGACGCTGGCCTTCATGCCGTGTCTGGCGCGCATCCGCACCGCGCACCAACTCGGCTGGTTCATCGCGGCAATGTGCCTGCTCACCGCCCTCACGGACACCGTCAGTCTGATCACTGACACGTGGCTGACGACGGGCTGGATCAACATGATCTTCATGTGGCTGATCCCCGCGGCCCTCGGCATCGGCTATCAGCGCCGGCTCGTCCCCCGCCCGGTGGCGTTGACCCTCGCGAGTGTCGCATTGGCCGCGACCGTGGCACTTGCCGTCCTCGGTCCGTATCCGTCGGGCCTGATCGCCAACATGCCGCCGACCCTGCTGCTCGCCGCAAGCTCGATCGTGGAATGCCTCGCGGTGATCGCGTTCGCACCCATCATCAATCGCTGGGTCCAGGGCGCCAGGACCTGGCGTTTCTTCGAACTGTGCAACAGCGGCAGCATGACGATCTACCTGTGGCACTGGGTTGTCACATTTCTGCTGTCCTACGGGGTCTATTTGACCTTCCGTATCGGGCTGCTGAGCCAGCATGACGCGTGGTACTGGCCGGCAAACGTGCTGCGGCTGCTCATCGTGTGCGCCGTCGTGGCGGTGTTCTTCGTCCCGCTGCGGGCCACCGAGCGACGGCCATTGCCCTGGTGGGATCGCCCGGTGCCGGCGATGAACACGGGGCGCGATATCGCGGTCGGTGTCCTGGTACTGGTCGGCGCGATACTGACGCTGGTCTACACCCGGATCTACGTCATCGATCCGCACTGGGGCGGATTCACGCCGATCGGACGATGGATCGTGGTGGCTTCTCTGGTGCCGCTGGCCGCCGCACGCTTCCTGTGCCGAAACCCCTTGTCCCCCACTGCCGGTCAGGTAATGGACGGACGGCCGCTGGCGCACTCGGCCAGATAGACACCCGCGGACCCGAGTGTGCGGATTGTGTCGATTTTCGGTCGGTTATCGACCGGATTCGCACTCTCGACCGGCGCCAGACTCAGTCGAGTAGATAGGCGACGCTGTCGCGCAATCGACTTACCTGCGCACGCAGCGCGGTAGCGTCCGGCCCGGCCCGCAACACCTCACGGGAGACCGCGGGCAGCAGCGATCCCGGGGCACCACCCAGCCCACGTAGGTCCTCGGGCTTGCCGCCCTGGGCGCCGAGCCCCGGCACCAGCACCGGGCCGCCCAGCGACGATAGATCCGGTGGATCCGTGACGGTCACGCCGACCACCACGCCCACCGAACCCGGGCCAGCCTGTTCCGCGTTCAGCGCGGCCACCTGGTCCACCATCGCTTGCGCGACGGTCTTTTCTCCGGCGCGCGCCCGCTGCACCGGAGGGGCCTCCGGATTGGAGGTCGCGGCCAGCACAAAGACGCCACGATCACGTTCGCGCGCGAGGTCCAGCAAGGGGGACAACGACCCGAACCCCAGGTACGGGGAGGCGGTGACCGCATCTGAGCTCAGCGGTGAATCGCCCAGCCAGGCTTGTGCATAGGCCGCCATCGTCGAGCCGATGTCCCCGCGCTTGGCATCGGCGAGCACCAACACACCCGCGTCACGCAATCCCGCGATAGCGCGTTCCAGGACCGAATAACCTGCCGCACCGTGAGACTCAAAGAACGCCACCTGCGGCTTGACGATCGCGACGTCGGCGAATGCCTCGACGCAGATATCGCTGAACCTGGCCAGACCCGCTGCGTCGGCGTCGAAACCCCAGGCACGCAGCAGCTCCGGGTGCGGATCGATGCCCACACATAGCGGGCCGCGTGATGTGGTCGCGGCCCGCAGCCGTGCCCCGAACGTCACCGGATCCACCGCTCTTCACACAAGCGACTCATCGCAACCCGACGCTCTTCGCGCAAGCGGCTCATCGCAACCCTGCGTGGAGTTCCTGCAACGACCGCACCCCGATATCGCCGCGGATACCGGCTTCGATGCCCTGCACCGCGGCCGAGGCACCCTGCACCGTCGTGATACACGGAATGTTCATCGAAACCGCGGCAGAGCGGATCTCGTAGCCGTCAACACGCGGGCCGGAGTTGCCATACGGGGTGTTGATGACCATCGCGACATCGCCTGCCTTGATGACATCCACCGCGGACAGCGCGGGCAGCGTGCCACCCGGCTCCTGATAGTGCTTGCGCACCTCTTCACATGGAATTCCGTTGCGGCGCAACATCTCCGCCGTGCCTTCGGTGGCCAGCACCGTGAATCCCAGATCGGCGAGCCGTTTCACCGGAAACACCAGTGAGCGCTTGTCGCGGTTGGCCACCGAGACAAAGATGGTGCCCTCCTTGGGCAGCGATCCGTACGCGGCAGTCTGGCTCTTGGCAAACGCGCTGCCGAAATCGGCGTCGATACCCATAACCTCACCGGTCGACTTCATCTCCGGCCCCAGCAGGGAGTCGACTCCGCTGCCGTCGGCCTTACGGAACCGATGGAACGGCAGCACGGCCTCCTTGACCGCCACCGGAGCACCCGGCAACGAGGTGGCGCCATCGCCCTCCGCGGGCAGCAGGCCCTCTTCGCGCAGGCCGGCGATGGTGGCGCCCAACATGATGCGCGCACATGCCTTGGCCAGGGGGACCGCAGTGGCCTTGGATACGAACGGCACGGTGCGGCTGGCACGCGGGTTGGCCTCAAGAACGTAGAGCACATCGTCTTTGAGCGCGTACTGCACATTCAGCAGTCCGACCACACCGATGCCATGCGCGATGGCCTCCGTAGCCTTGCGCACCTTCTCGATATCGCTGCGGCCCAGGGTGACCGGTGGCAGCGCACAGGCGGAGTCGCCAGAGTGGATACCAGCCTCCTCGATGTGCTCCATGACGCCGCCGAGATAGACCTCGGTGCCGTCGCACAGCGCGTCGACATCGATCTCGATCGCGTCCTCCAGGAACCGGTCCACCAACACCGGATGCTCGGGCGACAGCTGGGTGGCCCGGGCGATGTAGCCGTGCAGAGTTTCCTCGTCGTAGACGATCTCCATACCGCGTCCGCCCAGCACGTAGGACGGGCGCACCAGCACCGGATAACCGATGTCGGCGGCGATCTGCTTGGCCTGCTCGAAAGTCG
Source organism: Mycobacteroides abscessus ATCC 19977 (assembly GCF_000069185.1). Taxonomy (NCBI): domain Bacteria; kingdom Bacillati; phylum Actinomycetota; class Actinomycetes; order Mycobacteriales; family Mycobacteriaceae; genus Mycobacteroides; species Mycobacteroides abscessus. The sequence goes on from NC_010397.1 coordinate 2,877,902, forward strand.
TTGCGGTACCAAAGCGTGGGGCCGGCAATCCCGCCGACACCAAGAGATCGCCGAAGACGCCGCGGTCCTCGGCGCGATCGATGGCCGCCGGGCTGGTGCCCACCACCGGCACGCCGGCGTCGGCCAGACGCTTGGCCAACCCCAGCGGAGTCTGCCCGCCGAGCTGCACAATCACCCCGACAACGCCCGGTCCACCGCGACCGGATTCGGACTCGGCGTGGTACACCTCGAGCACATCCTCGAACGTCAGCGGTTCGAAGTAGAGGCGATCAGCGGTGTCGTAGTCGGTGGACACTGTCTCCGGATTGCAGTTGACCATGATGGTCTCGAAACCCGCCTGCGACAACGTGGTTGCCGCGTGTACGCAGCTGTAGTCGAATTCGATGCCCTGGCCGATGCGGTTGGGCCCAGAACCCAAGATGAGTACCTTGGGGCGCTCGGTCTGAGGGGCCACCTCCGACTCGGCCGCCGGGTCCAGCTCGTAGCTGGAGTAGTGGTACGGCGTCTTGGCCTCGAACTCGGCGGCGCAGGTATCGACGGTCTTGTACACCGGCCGGATACCCATCCGATGACGTAACGACCGAACGCCGTTCTCCCCCGCCAATTCCGGACGTAGCGCGGCGATCTGGCGATCAGACAGCCCGTAGTGCTTGGCACGCCGGAGCAACTCCTCGTCGAGGATCGGCGCCTCACGCAATTCGGTACCGAGCTGATTGATCTGGGCGATTTCTTCGACGAACCACGGGTCGACACCGGTCACCTCGGCCACCTGCTCAACCGGCACGCCCGCGGCCAACGCGCGCTCGATGCCGTAGAGCCGGCCATCGCGCGGCACCCGCAGTTCCTTCAGGAAGGCGTCCAGGTCCTCGATGGGCTCAGCCTTGTCGGTCCAGAAGCCCGCCGCCGAGGTCTCCAGCGAGCGCATGACCTTGCCGAGCGCCTCGGCGAAGTTGCGGCCGAGGGACATCGCCTCTCCCACCGATTTCATGGTGGTGGTCAAGGTGGCGTCGGCGCCGGGGAACTTCTCGAAGGCGAATCGGGGTGCCTTGACGACCACATAGTCCAGGGTCGGCTCGAAACAGGCGGGGGTCTCCTTGGTGATGTCGTTGACGATCTCGTCGAGTGTGTACCCGATGGCAAGCTTGGCCGCGATCTTGGCGATCGGGAAGCCGGTTGCCTTGGAAGCCAATGCGCTTGAACGAGACACACGCGGGTTCATCTCGATGACGATGAGACGGCCGTCGCGCGGGTTGATGGCGAACTGGATGTTGCAGCCGCCGGTGTCCACCCCGACCTCGCGCAGGATCGCGATGCCGAGATCACGCATCTTCTGGTACTCGCGGTCGGTCAAGGTCATCGCGGGCGCGACCGTGACCGAGTCGCCGGTGTGCACACCCATGGGGTCGACGTTCTCGATCGAACACACGACCACCACGTTGTCGCGGCCGTCACGCATCAGCTCGAGTTCGAACTCTTTCCAACCGTAGATGGACTCTTCGATCAGCACGTTCGCCGAGGGCGAGGCCGAAAGCCCCTCTCCCGCCATGCGCTCGACATCGTCGGCTGTGTACGCCATGCCGGAGCCCAGACCGCCCATGGTGAACGACGGGCGCACCACGACCGGCAGCCCGAGGTCGGCAACTGTCTCGCGGACCTCTTCCATGGTGAAGCAGACTCGGGACTTGGCGGACTCACCACCGACCTTGGCGACGATGTCCTTGAAGCGCTGCCGATCCTCACCGCGCTGGATGGCCTCGAAGTTCGCGCCAATGAGCTCCACGCCATACCGGTCCAGCGCACCGTTCTCATACAGCGCGACCGCGGTGTTCAGTGCGGTCTGGCCGCCCAGTGTCGGCAACAGGGCGTCAATCTTGTTGCCCTTCTCTGCCTGTGCGGCAATGACTTTCTCCACGAACTCGGCAGTAATCGGCTCGACATAGGTGTTGTCGGCGTACTCCGGGTCGGTCATGATCGTCGCCGGGTTCGAGTTGACGAGGCTGACCTGCAACCCCTCGGAGCGCAGCACACGGCAGGCCTGGGTGCCCGAATAATCGAACTCGCACGCCTGGCCGATCACGATGGGTCCGGAACCGATGACCAGGATGTGGTTGAGGTCTGTGCGACGTGGCATCAGCGGTTACCCCGATTCTCCGAGTTTGTTTCCAATGCGGATGCGAACTGATCAAACAGGTATTCGGCGTCATGAGGTCCGGCCGCCGCCTCCGGGTGGTACTGCACCGAGAAAGCAGATCCGTCCAACAGCCGGATCCCTTCCACCGTGCCATCGTTGGCGCAGGTGTGGCTTACCTCGGCGCGCCCGAACGGTGTGTCGAACTGCTCGCCCGCCTCACCTTCGAGGGCAAAACCGTGGTTCTGCGCGGTGATGGCAACCCGCCCGGTCGAGTGGTCGATGACCGGAATGTTGATGCCGCGATGCCCGAACGTCATCTTGTACGTCGACCGCCCAAGTGCCCGGCCCAGCAACTGGTTACCGAAGCAGATGCCGAACAGCGGGATCTTGCGGTCCAATACCGCCCGGGTCACCGAGACGACATGGTCCGCGGTGGCCGGATCTCCCGGACCGTTGGACAGAAAGACACCGTCGGGCGCGAGCGCGAGTAGCTCATCGGGGCTGATCGAGGCGGGCACCACCTGCACGCGGATGCCACGTCGCGCGAAATTACGCGGTGTGTTGGTCTTGATGCCCAGGTCCAGGGCGGCCACCGTGAACCGGTGCGCACCATCGGGTTCCACGGTGTATGTGCTGGCCGTGCTCACCTCCCCGGCTAGATCGGCGCCCAGCATGGCGGGCTGCCCGTTGACGCGGGAGAGCAGGAAATCTGTGGGCGCGTCGGCAACGGTGCCACTGAAGATGCCCGCCTTCATCGATCCGCGGGTACGCAGGTGCCGGACCACGGCGCGGGTGTCAATGCCCGCTATGCCGACGACATGCTGCGCCTTGAGGGCATCGTCCAAGGTACCGCTGGCGCGCCAGTTCGATACCCGGTTCGAGGGATCGCGCACCGCATATCCGGCGACCCAGATCTTGCCGCCGCGGCTCTCGTCGTCCTCGTCGTTCCACCCGGTGTTGCCGATCTGGGGAGCTGTCGCCACCACGATCTGCCGGTGGTAGCTCGGGTCGGTCAGGGTCTCTTGGTACCCCGACATGGCCGTGCAGAACACCGCCTCACCAAGGGTTTCCCCCACCGCGCCGAACGGCTTACCGGTGAAAACCCGCCCGTCTTCGAGAACCAGCACCGCCTTGTCACGACCGAATCCTCTTCGCGCACGCGGCTCATCGGTCATGACGCTACCTTCCATTCCTCGTATTCACTTCGCGGTCGGGCCAAAAATCCTGTGTCGATCTCGGTGCCAGAGGGCAGCCGCCACCGAATCGCGAGAATTCCGTCGTGGGTGAGCACCTTGCCCGCCAGCGCCTTGGCCGTGCGGATCTCGGTGATGGCATCGGCGGGTATCCAGATCTCTCCGGTTCCGCTGCGCTCCAACAAGATTCCCCGAGAATACCGGGTAAGGGTGGCCGCGGCCCGATACCCCAGGTCACCCACCGCGATTCGGTCTTGCCAGTCGGGCGCGATGGTACTGCCGACGTAAAGACCTTCCACGGGTTCGATCACCATGTCGCCGCGCTCCGCCGGCGTGACCGGCAGCTCGCCGACGACATCGGTCTGCCGCTGCGCGCGGGCGCGCCAACCGCGCCACATCAGGCGGAAGAGTAAGACCGCCAACGTCAGTGAGGCGCCCGCCATGATGAGCGCACCAATGAAGTCGCCGTGGTTCACTGTGCCAAATCCTCGTCGCACAGATGACTCATCGACGCCACCCTCCCGTCCCGCGCGGTGATGCGGCCACGCAGTAGCGTGGCGGTCACCGTGGCGGGCAAGGTCATTGATTCGAACGGGGTGTTGGCCGACTTACTGGCCAAACCATCGCCACTGACAGTCCAGGACGCATCGGGGTCCACGATGGTCAGGTTGGCGGGCTCACCGACGGCAATCGGGCGCCCTTGGTCGGGCAGGCCCACGATCTGCGCCGGGCGCTCACTCATCACCCTGGCGATATCGCGCCAGGTGAGCAACCCCGGTCTCACCATGGTCTGCACGACCACCGATAGCGCGGTCTGCAATCCGAGCATTCCCGGGCGGGCCGCGGCGAACTCACAGCATTTCTCGTGATCGGCGTGTGGCGCGTGATCGGTTGCCACGCAGTCGATCACTCCGTCAGCGAGAGCCTGGCGCAGCGCCGCGGCGTCGCTGGACTCACGGAGCGGCGGGTTCACCCGGTACACACCGTCGTAGGAAGACAATCGGCCATCATCGAGCAACAGATGGTGCGGCGTCACCTCGGCGGTAATAGAAATCCCTTGCCCCTTGGCCCATTTGAGTAGTTCAACGGTCCCGGCAGTGGAGGCGTGGCAGATGTGCACCGGTGCACCCGTGTCGCGGGAAAGGATCGCGTCGCGCGCGACGATGGATTCTTCGGCGGCGCGTGGCCATCCGGTCAGGCCCAGCCGAGCCGCGTTGGCACCCTCGTGCGCCACCGAGCCGACGGTGAGCCGCGGTTCCTCGGCATGCTGGGCAATCAGCACGCCCAGTCCCTTGGCGTATTCCAGGGCACGGCGCATCACCAACGGATCGTGCACGCACTTGCCGTCATCGGAGAACATCCGCACCCGGCCCGCACCGCGTGCCATCATCGCCATTTCGGTGAGTTGCTTGCCTTCGAGCCCGACAGTGACCGCACCGACCGGATGAACGTCGACGATGCCTACCTGCTGACCACGTTGCCACACATGGTCGGTCACCACGGGGCTGTCGGCGACGGGGTTGGTATTGGCCATCGCGAACACCGCGGTGTAGCCGCCGAGCGCGGCCGCGGCCGAACCGGAATCGATGGTCTCGGTGTCTTCACGTCCCGGCTCACGCAGATGTGTATGCAGGTCCACGAACCCGGGCAGCAATATCTGACCGGGCGCCTCGATGGCCGTATCGACCTCGGTCTCGATGCCTGCGCCGATGCCGGCCTCGATGCGGGTGATCTGACCGTCCTCGATGAGGACGTCGACCTGGTCACCCTCGCCGTACAGCAGTACGCCCTTGATCAACACGCTCATGCCGGAACCGCCTCGGGGCTATCGGAGGACCCGACCAGCAGGTGGAACAGCACGGCCATGCGGATATGCACTCCATTCGATACCTGTTGCAGAACACCGGATTGCGAAGAATCAGCCACCGCGGACGCGATCTCCATGCCGCGCAGCATGGGTCCGGGGTGCAGCACTACCGCGTGTTCGGGCAGCAGCCGCTGCCTGGCCTCGGACATGCCGTATAGGACCGAGTACTCGCGGGCCGACGGAAAAAAGCCGCCGGTCATGCGCTCGGCCTGGACCCGCAGCATCAGCACCGCGTCGGCCCCCGGCAACTCGGCGTCCAGGTCGTGGGTCACCGTCACCGGCCAGGTCCCGACACCGACGGGCAGCAGCGTCGGCGGCGCCACCAGCACCACCTCTGCGCCGAACGTGTTGAGCAACAAAGCATTCGACCGGGCGACCCGGCTGTGCAGGATGTCTCCGACGATGACGACGCGGCGCCCTTCGAGACTGCCAAGCCGCTGCCGGATCGTCAGTGCGTCGAGTAACGCCTGGGTGGGGTGCTCATGCGTGCCGTCACCCGCATTGACGACGGCCGGACCGCCCTCACCTTCGGCGGTCCACTGCGCCAGCTGTGCGGCTACCCCGGAGGCCGGGTGGCGGACGATCAACGCGTCGGCGCCGATCGCGCGCAGGGTCAACGCGGTGTCGCGCAGCGACTCCCCCTTGGCCACCGAGGAACCGGAGGCACTGACGTTGATGACGTCCGCGCTCATCCACTTGCCCGCGACCTCGAAGGAAACCCTTGTGCGCGTGGAGTTCTCATAGAACATCGTGATGATGGTGCGGCCGCGCAGGGTCGGCAGCTTCTTGACCTCACGCCCGGCTAGCGCCTGCAGGAACCGGTCGGCGTCGTCGAGGATGGCGGTGGCCTCGTCACGCGTGAGGTCGGCCGCGGAGAGGAGATGTCTCATGTCTGCGCCCCTTGCCCGCTCGTGATGATCACCGCGTCGCGGCCGTCGTGTTCGGCCAGCAGCACCTTGACGTCCTCCGAGCGTGCCGTCGGCACGTTCTTGCCGACGTAATCCGCACGCAGCGGCAGCTCGCGATGTCCGCGGTCGACCAGCACCGCCAGCTGCACCGCACGCGGCCTGCCGAGGTCCCGCAGCGCGTCAAGTGCCGAGCGCACGGTACGGCCGGAGAACAGCACGTCGTCGACCAGCACCACCAGAGCGCCATCGACGCCACCCTCGGGAATGGAGGTGCGTTCGAGCGGGCGGTGTGGTTTGTTGCGCAGGTCGTCGCGGTACAGCGTGATGTCCAAGAATCCCGCGGGCACCTCGACACCGGAGAATTCGGTGATGTGTGCGGCGAGCCGCTTGGCGAGGGTGGCTCCGCGGGTAGGGATGCCGACCAAGACGACGCGGGGCGCGTCACCGGAGTCAGAAAGCGCGGTCTTTTCGATGATTTGATGCGCGATACGCGAGATGGTCCTGCCGACATCTGCGGCGGACAGCAATTCGCGTCCTTCAACCGGATGTCGCCGACATTGCGGCTCCGAGTCAGATGATGCGCCCACGCTTACGCGAGACCTCCTTCTCCGCCTCACTGGACGGATCGTTAAAGGATGTCACTTATCGCCAGGGAGCTTAGCATCCGGGCACCCGCCAGCCTCCGCTGACAGTATGGAGAGATGGCCGAACCCGATTCCACCTTCGATGCCGCCCTCGCCCCGATCCGCGCCGCGATCGACGACCGCATCTTGGCCGGGGCGGTGACCCTGGTGTGGCAGGGCGGACAGCTCAGACATCTGGGCGCCACCGGCTATCGCGATATCGACGCGGGACTCTCGATGGCCGAGAACACCATTTTCCGCATCGCCTCCATGACAAAACCCATCATCAGCGCCGCCACCATGAATCTGGTCGACGACGGCACGATTCGCCTGAGCGACCCGATCACCACCTGGCTACCGGAGTTCAGCGACATGCGGGTGCTCAAGAACCCGGAGGGCCCACTGGATGACACATTCCGGGCGCCGCGGCTCATCACAGTGGAGGACCTGCTGACCCACCGCAGCGGGCTGACCTACGACTTCATTTCCACCGGCCCGATTGCCAAGGCCTATCACCCTCTGCACACCGCGGCGTTCCGCGAGCCCGATGAGTGGCTGGCGGCGATCGCTGCGCTACCACTGGTGTACCCACCCGGCGAGCGCTTCCACTACAGCCATTCCACCGATGTGTTGGGCTTGCTCATCGCCCGTGCGGCCGGTTTGCCGCTGAACACGCTCTTGCGTCAACGGATCCTGGATCCACTCGGCATGAATGACACCGATTTCTTCGTTCCCGAGCACAAGGCGGCACGCCTGGCACGCCTGTACGGCCTGGGCGATGACGACACGATCGTGGCAGCCGACAGCGGTTACCTCACCGCGATGCCCACCTCAGCACCCGCGCTGTGCCGCGGCGGCGGCGCTCTGGCCAGCACCGCGCACGACTACCTCACCTTCGCACGCGCGCTGCTAGGCGGCGGCCAGGCCGACGGGGTGCGCATCCTGTCCCCCGAGTCGACCCAGGCGCTGCGCACCAACAGGCTCACCCCTGCTCAGCGTCGGCTTCCGTCGTTCGGGATTCCCTACTGGACCGGACGCGGCTTCGGCCTCGGCTTGTCGGTCGTCATGGATCCCAACGAGGCCGCGCTGTTCGGGCCTGGCGGCACGGGCACCTTCGGCTGGCCAGGAGCTTTCGGCACCTGGTGGCACGCCGACCCGAAGGCCGATGCGATCCTCATGTTCCTGCCGCAATGGCGCATGCCCGAGCTGGACCCGAAGGCCGCCCTGGCCCGCACGTCGACGATCAGGCTGCAGCTGCTACACGTCCAATTCGGACAGGCGGTGTACGCAGCGCTGTGACCGCCGCGCGTCAGTCCCGGTGCGCCTGGAGCAACCAGCCCGCCATCGAGACCCAACCGTTGGATTCCTCACGGAATTCTGCGAAACGCTGCGCGCCGCCGTCCTGGAAACCGTCACCGTTGGCATACAGGCGGGCAGGACTGATGTCGTCGACGGTCCAATATTTGGACACGATCTCACGCAGCTCGGGCTCGCTGACCGGGTGCGGTCCGTCGATATCGGGCGGGAAGGCCGCCTTGTCGAAGACCAGCACGATGTAATTGGCGCCCGGTGCCGCCGCACGGACGATCGACTGCTGGTACCCCTCCCGCAGCTCCACTGGCATCGAATGGAACAGCGTGGAATCAATGATCGTGCCGAAGCGCCCGTCGTATCCGGTGAAGTTCGAGATGTCGGCGACGTCGAAGGTGACGTTCGTCAGACCCCGTTCGGCCGCGTAACCCTTGGCCAGCTGGATTGCCGTCGGTGCCGCATCGAGGCCGACAGCGGTATGTCCCCGCTCGGCGAGATACAGAGCGGTGGCGGCTTCCCCACAGCCGGCATCGAGCACGTCACCATGCACCTTGCCTTGCTCGATGAGCTTCAGGATTTCAGGCTGCGGCTGCCCGATGCTCCACGGTGGCCGAGCGGCGAGCTGCTCGGGCGCCTCACCGCGATAGGAGGATTCGAACATATCTTGCAAGTTCTCGGTCATGCTTTCACGGTGCCAGGAATACCCATCTATGTCAATGCCATTGACATAGATGCACCCAGTCAATCCAACGAATCGAGATGACTATGAGCGAACCGTCAGGTACCGAGCAATCATTCAATGAGGCCAACATCGCCGAGTTTCGCGCCAACGGCGGCAAGGTGGGCGGCCAGTTCGAGGGGTTTCCGCTGATGCTCCTGACAAGCATCGGGGCCAAGTCGGGGGCCGAACGCGTTAACCCATTGGCCTACTTCGATATCGATGGCAAGGCCTATATCGTCGGCTCCTCGGCGGGCAGACCGACGAACCCCGCCTGGGTCGCAAATCTGCGCGCCAACCCGCATGTCGAAGTCGAGATCGGTGCCAATCCCAAAGCGAGTGCCATCGCCGTGGAACTTCCCCGCGCCGAGCGTGATCGCGTGTTCGAAATCGTGAAACAGCGCGCTCCGGGGTTCGCCGAATACGAGGCGGCGACCGACCGCGTGATCCCGGTATTCGAAATACAGCTCGCGTGAACTAGTCGGTCGAACTGGGCGCCGAGCTGCCGCGGATGTGCGGAGTCACCAGCATCAGCTGGCCCAGTACCCCATTGACGAACGCCGGCGATTCATCGGTGGAGAGCTGCTTGGCCAGCTCGACCGCCTCGTCCACCGCCACCACCTCGGGGACATCCTGGGCGTGCAACAGCTCCCACACCGCGACCCGCAGGATCGCACGGTCGACCGCAGGCAACCGGGCCAGCGTCCAGCCCTGGAGGTGCGAGGAAATCAGCTCGTCGATGTGCGCGGCATGCTCGGTGACGCCGTGCGCGACGGACACCGTGTACGGGTTCAGCGGGTCGATGTCTGGTTTCGAGGCCGCCAGCGCACGACGCTCGTCGGCCACCCCGGCGGCCGTCATCTCGCGCGCCTCGGCCTCGAACAGCAGGTCCACGGCCCGCTTGCGGGCCTTGCGACGTCCCCCCTTGGCCGATCCAGACACTCTTCGCCCCGGCGGCTCATCGCCGGCCCGGGCCGAATGAGAACCGATATCAGCCATTCACACGGCCGAGGTAGCTGGCGTCGCGCGTATCCACCTTCAGCCGGTCACCGGTGTTGATGAACAGCGGCACCTGAATCTCGGCACCGGTCTCCACCGTGGCGGGCTTGGTGCCCGCGCTGGAGCGATCACCCTGCAGGCCCGGTTCGGTATGGGTGACTTCCAGCTCAACCGAGACCGGAAGCTCGATGTACAGCGCGGCACCCTCGTTGAAGGCGACCTGCACGGTCATGCCCTCCAACAGGAAGCGATGGGCGTCGCCGACGAGCTCCGGGGACAGATGGTGCTGCTCGTAGTCCTGGCTGTCCATGAACACGAACGAATCGCCATCGCGGTACAGGTAGGTGGTGTCGCGGCGGTCGACGGTCGCGGTCTCGACCTTGACTCCGGCGTTGAAGGTCTTGTCGACGACCTTGCCCGAGAGCACGTTCTTGAGCTTCGTGCGCACGAAGGCCGGTCCCTTACCGGGCTTCACGTGCTGGAACTCGGTGATCTGCCACAGCTGACCATCGATGTTGAGCACCAGGCCGTTCTTGAAATCGGCGGTTGAAGCCACGTGTTCAGTCTCCTCTTGTCACTGCTCAGTCGATAACGATGAGTTCCTTGGGGAACCGGGTCAACAGCTCCGGCCCGTCGGGCCGCACCACGAGCGTGTCCTCGATCCGGACTCCGCCCCGGTCGGGCAGGTAGACCCCGGGCTCGACTGTCACCGCCGAGCCAGCAAGCAGTGTACCGGTGGCTGTCGATCCGATGCCCGGTGCTTCGTGGATCTGCAAACCCACGCCATGACCAAGGCCGTGACCGAAGTTCTCTCCGTATCCGGCGGCGGTGATCACATCGCGGGCGGCCGCGTCGACATTCTTCAGCGATGCCCCCGGCGCCAGCGCCGCGCGCCCGGCCGCCTGTGCGGTCAGTACCAGCTCATGGATCTCCTGCTGCCAGGGCGCTGCCGAGCCCAGCACCAGGGTTCTGGTCATGTCGGAGTGGTATCCGGCGACCAGCGCGCCGAAGTCGATCTTCACGAAGTCCCCGGCAGCCAGCATCGCGCCGGTGGGCCGGTGATGCGGTATTGCCGAGTTCGGCCCGGCGGCCACGATGGTCTCGAAGGACGGGCCGTCCGCGCCATGCTCCGCCATGAGGTTTTCCAGGTCCCGCGCCACCTCACGTTCGGTGCGCCCGGGGCGGATCCCTCCGGTCTCGATCAGCGCAGCCAGCGCGGTATCTGCTGCCGCACAAGCTCTTTCAAGAAGCAGGACCTCGGAATCGTCCTTGACTTCCCGCAGTTTCTCGATCCGGTTCGGCGCCCGCACCAACTCGACATCGGTTGCGGCTTCGGCCAATTTGTCGAATCCGTCGACGGTCACGACGTGACTTTCGAAGCCCGCGCGTCCGGCAGGGGCGTGTGCCACCAGAGCCGCACCGTATCGGCGGTCGATCAGGGCGCGCAGGTCAGGAACCTGCGCGGCGGCCTGGGTCCGGTACCTGCCGTCGGTGCACAGCACGGTGGCCTTTTCCTCCGGCCCGTCCCCGGCCGCCACCCACAGCGCGGCGGCCGAGCCGGTGAAACCCGTCAGGTAGCGAATATTGATCAGATCGGTGACCAGGAGCGCATCAAGATCCTCGGCGCGCAGCACCTCGCGAAGCCGTTGCCTGCGGTCGATATGGCTGAGGACCGAACCCGATGTTCTTCGCGCACGCGGCTCATCACTCTTCACAGGTGTCGACGCTACCGCGATACGCTGACCCCATGCCCGAGGCTCAGTCTGCCCCTCTTCGCGCAAGCGGCTCGTCGGCCACACGTGCTCTCACAACCCAATGGCTTACCCGGGGCGCCGTCTTCGCGGTCCTTATGGTGCTGGTGCGCGTGGTGCAGGGATTGGCCATCAGCCTCTGGGAGACCCACGGCACCGCCATTAACATCGTGCTGGTCCTGGTGTTCCTGGCAGCGGTCACGGCGTGGGCCGTTGCCGACGGGCGCGGCGATGCGCAGCGTAACCCCGATCCGGATCGCCGCGAGGATCTGGCCATGTGGTGGCTGTTGGGCGGAATCTTCGCCGGTGTCGTCAGCGGCCTGGTGATCTGGCTGATCAGTCTGTTCAACGACGGGATTTACGCCGCGAGCATCCTTGCCGAGCTCACCACCACCGCGGCGTTCGTCGCACTGCTGGTCTTTGTGCCGGCCATGGCCGGTGTCTTCGCGGGCCGGCTACTGGTGGACCGCAAGCACAAGGAACACGCCGCGCTGCAGCAGTCCGATACCGACGTGTTCCAGGCGGTTCAGGAAGAGGCAGACGCCACGAAGTAGCGCAGGGCCAGTAGATAGCCCTGGACACCGAGCCCGACGATGACGCCGGTGGCCAACGCACTGAGGTATGAGTGGTGTCGGAACTCTTCGCGCGCATGCACATTCGAGATATGCACCTCTATCAGTCCCGCGCTCAGTTCGGCGCACGCGTCCCGTAGCGCCACCGACGTATGGGTGAACGCACCGGCGTTGAGGATGACGGGATCCTTAGCATCGGCGGCATCATGCACCCAGCCGAGCAGTTCGGCCTCGCTATCGCTTTGGCGCACCTGGACGTCAACACCCAGCACCGCGGCCTCCGCCTCGATGAGCGATACCAGCTCGGCGTAGGTGACGCTGCCGTAGACGGCGGCCTCTCGTTTACCCAGACGCCCCAGATTGGGTCCATTGAGAACCTGAATCGTCATAGCAGGACTCCTTCGCCGCGCGCCTCGCCCGCCACCACCGAATAGGCGGCTGCCAGCAGCGACGGATCCGGACCTTCCAAACGTCCCGGCTTGGCCAATCCGTCAAGCACCACGAAACGCAGTATGCCCGAGCGGGTCTTCTTGTCGCCCTGCATATATTCGACGAGCTGGCCCAGCGCATCGGCGTCGTAGCTGACCGGCAGCCCCAGCGCCGAGAGCACCCGAGCATGACGATCGGCGGTTTCATCGTCCAGGCGGCCCGCCAAGCGGCCCAGTTCGGCGGCGAACACCAGCCCCACCGAGACCGCGGCGCCGTGACGCCAGCGGTACCGCTCACGGCGCTCGATGGCATGGCCGAGCGTGTGGCCATAGTTGAGGATTTCGCGCAGCTCGGCTTCCTTCTCGTCGGCCGCCACCACCGTGGCCTTGACCGCGATGGAGCGTTCGACGAGTTCGCGCAGCACGGGCTTGGACGGGTCGATCGCCGTCTCCGGGTCGGCCTCGATGAGGTCGAGGATCACCGGATCTGCGATGAAACCGGCCTTCACCACTTCGGCCATGCCCGCGATGATCTCGTTACGCGGCAATGACTCGAGGGTCGCCAAGTCAACCAGTACGGCACCCGGCTGATGAAATGCGCCGACGAGATTCTTGCCGGCCTCGGTGTTGATACCGGTCTTTCCGCCGACCGCGGCATCGACCATGGCCAGCAGCGTGGTGGGCACGTGCACCACCTTGATCCCGCGCAGCCACGTGGCGGCGGCGAATCCCGCCGTGTCGGTTGCCGCCCCTCCCCCGAGGCTCACCACGGCGTCCTTGCGTCCGATTCCGATGCGGCCCAACACTTCCCAGATGAAACCGAGGACGGCCAAGTCCTTGCCCGCCTCCGCATCGGGGATCTCGACGCGATGCGCATCGATGCCGCTGTCGGCCAGCGTCTTGCGAATTTCCTCGGCGGTGACCGCCAGGGTCGGCTGGTGCAGGATCGCCACCTTGGCTAGCCCCTGCGAGCCCTTCAGATTATCCACCAACTCACCCAGCAGACCCGTCCCCACGATGACCGGGTAAGGCGGGTTCACCTCGACGGTGATCGTCGTCGGGTTGGCGCTAGTCATTGTCGGCTCTCTCCCTGGTTTCGGTTCCGGAGGTATTGGTTTGGGTTACCGCCGCAGCGCCTGCGCTACGCCGCCGCGAACGGGGGCGCCGGCGCGGGCGACGCCGCCGTGACGAGGCCGAGCCCGCGCTGCCCTCGGGGTTCTCCAACCGGGACACAATCATTCGCACCACCGCACCCGGATTTCTCCTGTCGGTGTTGACCTTGATGGTGGCGACTTCCCGGTACAGCGGCACCCGCTGCGACATCAGGGCGTGGTACTTTTCGGCGCGGTCCGGTCCCGCCAGAAGTGGGCGTACCACGCTGCCACCGGTGCGCCGAATGCCCTCTGCGGCACTGATTTCCAAATACACCACGGTGTGCCCGGCGAGTGCCTCACGTACGCCAGGGGTCAGTACGGCGCCACCGCCCAACGACACGACCCCGTCCTGCTGGTCGAGCGCCTGCCGAATCACTGACTCCTCGATGCGCCGGAACTCCGGCTCCCCATCGTTGGCGAAGATCTGCGCGATGGTGCGCCCGGCCTCGGTTTCGATACCGGTATCGGTGTCATAAACATTGACGCCCAATGCTTTTGCCAGCCGACGGCCAATGGTGGACTTACCCGATCCGGGCAGTCCGACGAGAACGGCTTTGGGGCTCATCCCGCTGTGTTAGCCGCTCTTCGCGCAGGCTGCTCATCAGAAGATTCTTGGCGCGGCTCCCGCTGCGCCACAGCATCAAGGTACGCAGCGACATTGGTCTTGGTCTCGGACAGGGAGTCACCGCCGAACTTCTCCAGGGCGGCGCGGGCCACCACCAGCGCGACCATGGCCTCGGCGACCACGCCGGCGGCCGGAACCGCGCACACGTCCGAACGCTGGTGGATCGCGACCGCCTCATCGCCCGTGGACATGTCCACGGTCGCCAACGCCCGTGGGACGGTGGAGATGGGCTTCATGGCCGCACGCACCCGCAGCGGCTGGCCGTTGGTCATACCGCCTTCCAGGCCACCGGCGCGGTTTGTGGAACGCAGGATGCCGTCGGGTCCGGGGTAGATCTCGTCGTGCGCCGCGCTGCCCCGGCGGCGCGCCGTGGTGAATCCATCGCCGATCTCGACACCCTTGATGGCCTGAATGCCCATGATGGCGGCGGCGAGCTGGCTGTCCAGCCGGTCCTGCCCGCTGATGAACGAGCCCAGGCCGACGGGCAGTCCGGCAACCACGACCTCCACCACACCGCCGAGGGTGTCGCCGTCCTTCTTGGCGGCCTCGATCTCGCTGATCATCGAAGACTCGGCCTGCGCGTCGAAAGCGCGCACGGGGCTGGCGTCGATGGCAGCCAGATCCGCCGCATCGGGCACCGGCCCCTCATACGGGTCGGAGTCACCAATGGAAATGACGTGCGAGATGACATCGACGCCCAGAGCCTGCTTGAGGAAGGCCTTGGCAAGGGTGCCCACCGCCACACGGGCCGCGGTCTCGCGCGCACTGGCGCGTTCCAGCACCGGGCGGGCGTCGTCAAACCCGTACTTGAGCATGCCCGCGTAGTCGGCATGCCCGGGACGGGGCCTGGTCAACGGCGCATTGCGTGCGATGTTCTGCAGCTCGGCGGGGTCAACCGGGTCCGGAGACATCACGGTCTCCCACTTGGGCCACTCGGTGTTGCCGACCTCGATCGCCACCGGGCCGCCCAACGTCAGACCGTGGCGCACACCTCCGAGCATGGTGACCTGGTCGGCCTCGAAGGCCATCCGGGCACCGCGGCCGTAGCCCAGGCGGCGGCGTGCCAGCTGCCTGCCGATGTCCTCCGATGTCAGTTCGACACCAGCGACCATGCCTTCCAAGACCGCGACCAGCGCGCGTCCGTGCGATTCACCTGCCGTGATCCAGCGCAACACGTCTTCCATTGTCCCATGCGGGCAGGTCGGTCCTCCAAATCGATCGGCGCAGTGGATGCTTCTTTGTCAGATACCCGGTGTCGTGGCGCCCAGCCCGGCCGCCACCGCCGTAGCCAGGCACATCGACGGCCCGTGCGGAACCGTCGCTCCCCGGCGTCCCAATCCCAGGAGCACCAGGCCGGTCAGCCCCGTCACCAGCGGTGCACCGATCGCCGCCAGGAACCACGCGTCCAGCCCGAACGCCCCCGCCAAGCCCCCGGTGCTGACCGCAAGCTTGACGTCTCCGGCACCCATCGCGCGCGGTGACAGCAGGTGGGCGGCCAGATACAGCGCCGTCAGAGCCGCCGCTCCCGCCCATATCGAGGGCCCGCGCCCCCACAGGCCCACCGTGATGATCACCACCGCGGCGGGCAGCGTCAGCCAGTTCGGCAACCGGCGGTATCTGATGTCGAAATAGGACAGTGCCGTCATCCAGCACAGCACCGCCACCCCCGCCCCATAAATCATGTGGGGAATCTAACTCCGCGGGGCTAGGTTTGGAACAGTGACCAGGACACCGAAAACCCAGTGGAGCCCGCAGGAGTACAGCCGTTTCGGTGATGAGCGCAGCCGGCCGTTCTTCGAGCTTCTTGCCCGCGTCCAGGCTGTGGATCCGCGTACAGTCGTTGACTTGGGTTGTGCCAGTGGGGTCCTGACGCTCGAGCTGGCGCGGCGCTGGCCGAACGCATCGGTGCTTGGTCTGGATTCTTCTGCCGAGCTACTCGCCACCGCCCCCGCGGACCTGCCCGCCAACGTTCGCCTGGAGCAGGGCGATATCGCGGATTTCCGCGCCGACGGTGTGGACGTGGTGTTCACAAATGCCGCGTTGCAATGGCTTCCGCAGCACCGCGACCTCATCTCCGCCTGGGCTCACCAGCTCAATCCGGGTGGATGGCTGGCCTTGCAGGTTCCCGGCAACTTTGGCGCCCCCTCGCACGCATTGATGCGCCAGGTCGCCGAATCGCCCCGCTGGGCAGCGCGCCTAGCCGGCGTCCTGCGCGGAACAGACAGCACCGACGGGGCAGAAGATTATGCGCGCCTGGCGATTTCCAGCGGCCTGGTTCCGGACGCCTGGGAAACTACGTATGTGCACCTGCTCGGCGGCGATGACCCGGTATTGCGGTGGGTGCACGGTACCGGTTTGCGGCCCGTCATCTCGGCGCTCACGGCCGACGAATTCGCGGAGTTCGAGTCCGAGTACGGCGCACTGTTACGCCGGGCCTACCCGCGCTCCGGCGATATCACGCCGTTTGGATTCCGCCGGATCTTCTGTGTGGCATCGAAGCCCGATGGGGCTCGATAGACTCAACCGGTGCCAGATACCGATGCCCAAGAGCGTTCACTGACCGGGCACGAGGCACGCTGGGAAAGGCACAACTCGGCGCGGCAGACCCGGATCGTGGAGTCGGCCGTCGCGCTGCTCGACGAATCCGCGCCCGGCACCGAGATTCCCGTGCAGTCGATCGCCAAACGCGCCGGGCTGGCCAAGTCGGTGGTCTATCGGCAGTTCGAGGGACGCGAGGATCTTGACCGCCGGATCCGCTCGTATCTGCTCGAAGACTTCGATACCACCATCTCGTCGCAGCTCGACGTCAACAGCGGTTCCATCATCGATATCGCCACCAGAACCATTCGGGCAGTTCTGGATTGGATGACCGACTACCCCCATCGCTACGAATTCATGCGCTCCGGAGCCACCGACGACGATCCCGCCGTCGATGCGATCAGCACGGTCAAGGTGCGCATGGAACAGCGCGTCCGCGGCGTCCTGATCCCGATTACCGAGATGCTCGGAATCGATTACAGCCCCTTCGAATCGGTCACCTATGCGGTGGTAACCATGGTCGAGGGAAGCCTGTCGCGGTGGCTACGAGAAGCCGAGCCGGTCCGCACTCGCACGGAGATCGTCGAGGATCTCGCGAACTACGTCTGGTACGTCCTGGACGGAGCGGGGGGCTCGGTCGGCGTGTCCCTTGACCCGACGACCGAGCTCATGACCGCGCTGGCCCAGCTGTCAGGCGCCAACCGCTAGCGGAGCGCCCGCGTGCGAACGGTCGGGCTCGCTGCGGTACCGCGAGGGCCGGCCGTCGATGTGCAGCAGCTTCCACAGCGGGCGCACCCACCAGGGACGCAGCCCGATGTCCTCGGTGAGCTTGCGCATATCACCGAAGTAGCCGGACAGCGTGTTCCGTGCGTGCTCACTGCGCCAGAAGGCTTCCTTGAAAACCTCACGTGGAATATCGAATTCGGTGGCGAAAGACCTCGGCGGCGTCATGATCTCGCCGGCCAGCCACCGCATGGTCAGCGGGAACAGCACGGTGCAGATGGCCTTTTTGCGCTTACTCATCAGCGGCACGTGCACGCGCAGGAACTCGCCGGCAAAGGAGATGTGCCGCGCCTCTTCGGCCACGTGGATCTGCATGACCCTGCGGACGGCCGGGGGCTGATCAATGTCGTTGCGGATCAACGACTTCTGATAATGATCGATGGGCTCCTCGCCACCGAGAATGCCGATGAAGAGAACCACGTGAGCCCATCCGCCCAGTACACCGATGAAGGGTGAGGCCCGGCGGAACCACTTGCGCATGCCGGGCACGTCATCGCCGATGCGGTTGACGAGCTCCTGGAACATCTGGATGTGGTTGCACTCCTCGGTCATCTCGTGGAGGCAGTAACGGAACTCCGGGGAGCCGTTGGGCAGCTTCATGAGGTACTGCATCATGCCGCGGATCAGGATGCTCTCGAAGGCGAGACCAACCTTGACCGCGTTGGCCTGACGCCAGCGGCCGATCTCGATCTGGCGCTCCAGCGGCTGGTTGCGGTACCACTCGGTGGCGCCCAGGGTGTCCAGCTCGGGATCCAGCACCCAGCGGGGGTCGTTGCGGTCGATCTGATAGTCCGGGGAATCCCAATCGATGTCCTCGAACGGGTCGAAGTGCAGACGCACCGACCCTTCCGACAGCGTCTGCAGCGTCTGCAGGTACTCGGCATCGAATGCACCCGACTTGGGAACGGTGAACAGCGGCATTGCTTCCTCCTCAACTGCCCTCCAATTTAATGGGACACAACATCCCACGCAAGAGCTGATGGGACCGAAAGTCCCACAAATTTCGTAAGACCAGGTGAGAAGCAAGCCCCCATGCCGCGAGCAGGGTGGAGCCGGGTGATCAGTGCAGGGCCGCGGCCATGGCAGCACGTGGAGCGGACAGCCCGGTGAAGAGTTCCACCTGGGTAAACGCCTGGTTCAGCAACATGTCCAGCCCGCCGACCACCACTGCCCCGCGGCGCTGCGCGGCGGCGGCCAGCGTGGTGGGCCACGGATGGTAGATGACATCGAGAATCGCCGGTGCCGCCGCCAATGACCGCGCATAGGGAGCAGCGGCCTCCGCGGGCACGGTGCTGACCAGCACACCCGCGGCCTGACACACCGAAGAAAGCTCCGCGTCCGTAAAACTGAGCACCGAGGCACGCAGGCCCAGGTGCTCGGCAAGCTCGAGTACGCCCTGTGCCCGGCCCGCGTCACGGGCCACCACCGTGAGAGCGCGCACGCCCATCGCGGCAAGCGCAACGATCGCCGGGCGGGCGGTTCCACCGGCCCCCACAATCACCGCGGATTGTCCCGCCGGGTCGATGCCGGCGCCGGCCAACGCCCCCGAAACCCCGTCGACGTCGGTGTTGTCGGCATGCCAACCATCACCGGAGCGCACCAGCGTATTGGCGGCGCCGATCGAGCGCGCACGCTCGGTCGAAGTCGACGCGAACCGCAATGCGGCGAACTTGCCCGGCATGGTTACCGAGAAGCCCACCCATTCAGGACCGGCACCGCCGACCACATCGGGCAGCTGCTCGGCCGTGCACTCGATTCGTTCGTAGGTCCACCCGGTCAGGCCCAGCGCGCGGTAGGCCGCCACGTGCAAATCCGGTGAGCGCGAATGCCCGATCGGTGAACCCAGGACCGCGGCGCGGCGAATCTCAGCGAGCACTGTCCAGGATGCCGTTCTTCTTGGCGAGCTCGATATTCGCCAAGTGCTCGTTGTAGTCGGCGGTGAACAGCGTGGTCCCCTCGGCGTCAATGGTGACGAAGTACAGCCAATCCCCCGACTCCGGACGTTCGGCCGCCTGCAGCGCCTCCGGGGAGGGCGAGCTGATCGGTGTGCCCGGAAGGCCCTGTGACACATAGGTGTTCCACAGCGTCTTACGCTCACGATCTTCGTCGGTGGTCGCGACTTCCTGCCGGTCCAACGGGTAGTTCACGGTGGAGTCGAATTCGAGCTTCTGATGTTTGGCAAGACGGTTGTAGACGACCCGCGCCACCTTCGCGAAATCCCGGGGCTTGGCCTCGCGCTGCAGCAAGGACGCCACCACCAGCACCTGATAGGGCGACAGCCCGGCCGCATCGGAGCTCAACAGTCCGAGTTGCTGATATTGGGCGTTGCTTTCCCGGATCAAGGACGCCAGGATCTGCTCCGGCTCCGCCATCGGGTCAAAGTCCCAGCGTCCGGCGGCGATCAGTCCTTCGATGCGGCGGTGGTCGTCGCGCACGGCGTTGACTCCGTTGGATGCCCAGTCCGGCACGTCCAGCTCGCCTTGAGAGGCCGTCGTGGCGGCCTGGCGCAGATCCGAGGCGGCCACACAATGTTTGTCCCCGTCGAGATCCACACAAGAGGCACGGGCGATCAGGGTGAATATGCCCTCCGTGACCGCTCCATTGGAGACCGCCGAGACGTCGTCGAGCTGGCGCCCCTCGGGGATGACCAGCAGACCTACTCGGTTGTCCTGCTCGGCGAGGCGTGCGACCGCCTCCTTGCCGGCGATCTTGGTGCGCAGCTTGTAGAAGCCGGGCTGGATCGCGGCGATGGCCTGATTGCCCGCCGCCGCGTCGGTGAAGGCACTCGGGGTCGCCACCACCCCCTCGTCCTTGAGGCGCTGGCCGATCACCTTGGTGGTGTCCCCACGGTGTACCTCGAACACGAAGTCCTTGACGCCGGATCCTGAATAGTCGGTGACGGGACGGTCGGCACCGAACAAGCTGTCCCATAACGTGGCCCCACCGACGACGGCCGCGACCGTGATGATGACAACCGCCGCAAGTCCCAGGATTCCCGCGTTCCGCCGGCGCCGCGCCGCCGCCCTGCGCCGCGCCCGCTCCCGGCGGGTCTCTCGCGGACGGGGCCCAACGGCGACCGGCACGGCCCGGCGGCCGCCTCCCCAGTCGTCATCGTGCTCCTGGCGATCGTCCCAGTCGCGCCAGTCGCTCAAGGCGTGTCCCCTTCACTGCCGCACCGGCGCCGCTGCTCAAGCCAATCCTGCAGAATGGCCACCGCCGCCGCCTGGTCGATGATGCCGCGCTGCTGACGAGACCGTACTCCTGCCTCACGCAGGGAACGCTGGGCGGTAGTAGTAGTGAAACGCTCGTCCACCAGCCGCACCGGCACCGGAGCTATCCGTTCGCCCAGCTCACGGGCGAATCCGGCCGCGTCGCGCGCCGACGATCCCGTGCCCTCACGCAGGTTACGCGGGAGGCCGACCACGACCTCAACCACGCTCATCTCCTCGACCAGCTCCGCGATACGCCGAAAATCACTGTCTTCCTTAGCATCCCGCGAGACTGTCTCGACCGGGGTGGCGAGAATTCCGTCAGGATCGCTCGAGGAGATACCAATTCTGACGGTACCCACGTCCACGCCCAGCCGACGGCCGCGCCCCGGGTCGTCGGGGCCAGGACGATCCGGGGTGGGGGCTGCGGTATCGGGCACTCGGCTCAGGCCCGGCGGATCTGTGCACGCAGCGCCTGCAGTGCCGCGTCGATGCCCGCCGGATCCTTGCCAGACCCCTGCGCGGTGTCGGCCTTGCCGCCGCCACGGCCGTCCACCGCGGGGCCGATAGCGCCCACGAGGTCGTTGGCCCGCAGCCCGGCGTCCTGAGCGGCCTGGTTGACCGACACCACAAAGGGCACCGAGCCCTCGCCAGCGGCGATCAACGCCACCACAGCGGGATCACTGCCCAGGCGACCGCGGATGTCGCCCACCAGACTGCGCAGATCGCCCGCACCCGTCCCATCTGGCAGGCGGTGAGCCACCACCGTGACACTGCCAATACGTTCGGCGTTGTCCACCAAGGTTGCGATGGAGGCCTTCACCGACGCCAAACGTGTTTGCTCCAGCTCTTTTTCGGCTACCTTGAGCCGCTCCACCAGCGTGGCGACCCGGCCGGGCACCTCTTCAGAAGGCACCTTCAGACTCGACGAAAGCGCCGCCATCAGCGCGCGTTCCTTGGACAGGTACCGGACCGCGTCGAGTCCGACATAGGCCTCCACGCGACGGACCCCGGAGCCCACCGAG
Organism: Mycobacteroides abscessus ATCC 19977; assembly: GCF_000069185.1. Lineage (NCBI taxonomy): Bacteria > Bacillati > Actinomycetota > Actinomycetes > Mycobacteriales > Mycobacteriaceae > Mycobacteroides > Mycobacteroides abscessus. The sequence goes on from NC_010397.1 coordinate 2,899,737, forward strand.
GATTCTCCCAGCAGCGTGACAGGCCCGATTTGTGAGGAGTGCGCCACGTGGGTGCCACCGCAGAGCTCCAGCGAGAACGGTCCACCGATGTCGACGACGCGCACGCGGTCGCCATAGTTCTCGCCGAAGAGCGCCATGGCGCCCATCGACTTGGCCTGGTCCAGATCGGTGACAAAGGTGTTGACCGGGTAGTTGGCCTCGACCGCCTTGTTGGCGACGTCCTCGACCTCTTGCCGCTGCGCCTCCGAAAGCGCGCCCTGCCAACTGAAGTCGAAACGCAGATATCCGGGCCGGTTTAGCGATCCGGCCTGAACAGCGTTGGGGCCCAACACCTGCCGCAGTGCCGCGTGGACCATGTGGGTACCCGAGTGGCCCTGGGTGGCGCCGTGACGCCAGTGTGGATCCACCGAAGCCACCACCTGGTCACCCTCGACGAACTCGCCGGATTCCACCGTGACCTTGTGTACGAACAATGTTTTGGCGATCTTCTGGACGTCGGAAACCTTCGCCTGCGAGGTCGCGTTCGCACCGTCTCCGCGAATGGAACCCACATCGGCGATCTGACCGCCCGATTCGGCGTACAGCGGAGTGCGGTCCAGCACGATCTCGGCTTCGGACCCCGCCGACGCCACGGGCACCCGGGCGCCATCCACGAAGATACCCAAAATCCTTGCTGCCGAATCTAATTCGTCAAATCCGGTGAATTCCGTGGGTCCGGCATCAACAAGTTCCCGGTATGCCGACAGGTCGGCGTGAGCGTGCTTGCGGGCTGCGGCATCGGCCTTGGCGCGCTGCCGCTGCTCGTTCATCAGCTCCCGGAAGCCCTTCTCGTCCACCGAGAGTCCGGCCTCGGCCGCCATTTCGAGGGTGAGCTCGATGGGGAATCCGTAGGTGTCGTGCAAGGTGAACGCATCGCTACCCGAAAGCGTGCTTTTTCCTGCCGTTTTCGTCTTGTCCGCGGCATCCTCGAACAGCTTCGAACCGGAGGCCAGGGTGCGGTTGAACGCGGTCTCCTCGGCGACGGCGATTCGGCTGATCCGTTCAAAGTCGGTGACCAACTCCGGGTACGACGGGCCCATCTCGTCACGCACTACGGCCATCAGCTCGCCCATCATCGGCTTTTCGACGCCAAGCAACTTGGTGGAGCGGATGATCCGGCGCAGCAGGCGGCGCAGCACGTAGCCGCGGCCTTCATTGCCGGGGCTGACCCCGTCACCGATGATGATCGCCGCCGTGCGGGCGTGGTCGCCGATGACGCGGTAGCGCACGTCATCCTCGTGGTTGCCCTGCCCATATCCGCGCGGGGCGACCGCTGCCACGCAGTCGATGACGGGCCGCACCAGGTCGGTTTCGTAGACGTTGTCGACACCCTGCAGCAGACACGCGATGCGCTCGACGCCCATACCGGTATCGATGTTCTGGCGCGGCAGCGGGCCGAGGATCTCGAAGTCCGTCTTCGAGGTGCCCTCACCACGCTCGTTCTGCATGAACACGAGATTCCAGATCTCGATGTAGCGATCCTCGTTGGCCTCCGGGCCACCCTCGATGCCGTACTCGGGGCCGCGGTCGTAGTAGATCTCCGAACAGGGGCCGCACGGTCCGGGGATACCCATGGACCAGTAGTTGTCGGCCATGCCGCGACGCTGAATCCGGTCCAGCGGGAGGCCCGCAACTTCCTGCCACAGCCCGATGGCCTCGTCGTCATCCAGGTAGACGGTGGCCCACAACTTCTCCGGGTCGAATCCGTACCCACCCTCGGACACCGGATTGGTCAGCAGGGTCCAGGCCAGCCGGATGGCTTCCCTCTTGAAGTAGTCGCCGAAGGAGAAGTTCCCGGCCATCTGGAAGAACGTGTTGTGCCGGGTGGTGATGCCCACCTCGTCAATGTCCGGTGTGCGGATGCACTTCTGGACGCTGGTGGCCGTGTTGTACGGCGGGGTCCGCTGCCCCAGGAAGAACGGCACGAACTGCACCATGCCGGCGTTGACGAACAGCAAGTTGGGGTCGTCGAGGATCACCGAGGCACTCGGCACCTCGGTGTGACCGGCCTTCACGAAGTGGTCCAGGAATCGCTTCCGGATCTCGTGTGTCTGCATGTCGTCCTTGGGTGTAGCTGGGGAATCTGACCGGACCACCCTACCGGTGCGTCCGCCTATCGCCGGTATACGCCAAGGTCAGGCGGTAACGCCAGTGAGTATCTACTCCGTCACACCGCCCTGAGCCGACCGAAATGAGACGCTCGGCACGGATGAACACGCACCGATTGTGATCGCAGCAAGTGCGATCGCGTGCGGTGTTTGTTCAGCCGCCGGCGCCACCGCTAAGGACCGGTCGGTGCGTCCCGGATCGAGCTGTCCACGGCGCCGCCGATGGGCGCGGTGACCAGTCCTGTAAACGGCCCCAGAAACGGGCCCAAGACGATGCCGGCACCCGCGGCGGCGGCGTCACCGGCGGCCCCGGCGCCCACATCCCGCCCGTACTGCTCGACCCAGGGGTCGACCGGCGGAGGCGGCGGCGGGCCGGGATCTTCGAAGACCGGCCCGGGGCCCGGATCGGGCTCCGGGTCTGCCCAGGCCAGGGCGGGCATTGTCATCACGGCCATCGACGCGAGTAGTCCGCCCGCAGCCAAACGCATACGCAACGTCATGTCTTCAGTATGCCGAGAGTGCGATTCGTGTCGATGTGTGAGCAATAACCGACCACATCCGCACGCTCGATCAGCGCTTCAGGCCGCGCCGCACGATGGCCCGCAGCTTCTCCAGCCGCGAACCGATCTCGCGTTCGTTGCCGTGATCGGTGGGCTGGTAGTAGTCGGCCCCCACCAACTCGTCCGGCGGATACTGCTGCGCCACCACGCCGTCACGGTCGTTGTGCGGATAGACGTAGCCGACGGCATTGCCGAGTTTGGCGGCCCCGGAGTAGTGCCCGTCGCGTAGATGCGGCGGAACCAGCCCGGCCTTGCCCTCACGAATATCGCCCATCGCCGCACCCAACGCGGCCGGGACCGCTCCCGATTTCGGCGCGGTCGCCAGGTGGATCGTTGCGTGGGTGAGGGTCAGCTGTGCCTCCGGCATCCCGATCAGTTGCACCGTTTGGGCCGCCGCCACGGCCAGCGGCAACGCCGTGGGATCGGCCATGCCGACGTCCTCGCTCGCCAGGATCATCAGTCGCCGCGCGACGAAGCGGGGGTCCTCCCCCGCCGTCAGCATGCGCGCCAGATAGTGCAGCGCGGCATCCACGTCGGAACCGCGGATCGACTTGATGAAGGCGCTCACCACGTCGTAGTGCTGGTCACCATCGCGGTCGTAACGCACCGCGGCGCGGTCCACCGACTGCTCCACCACCTCCACGGATATGACGGAGCCCGCCCCTCCAGCTGTTTCAAAGGCGACCTCCAGGGCGGTCAGCGCTCGCCGCGCGTCACCAGCGGCGAGCTGCACCAGCAGGCTCAGCGCTTCCGGGTCCACGGCCACGGCCCCGCCGAGCCCCCGTTCATCGGCGATAGCCCGGGTGAGCACCTCACGAATATCGTTGTCGGCCAAAGGTTGCAGCTGCAAGATCAGTGAACGCGAAAGCAACGGGGCCACCACGGAGAAGGACGGGTTCTCGGTGGTGGCGGCCACCAACAACACCACCCGGTTCTCGACGGCGGCCAGCAGCGCGTCCTGCTGGGTCTTGGAGAACCTGTGCACCTCGTCGATGAACAACACCGTCTGCTGGCCGTGATAAGCGAGGGCGGTGCGGGAGTTCTCTATGACGGCCCGCACCTCTTTGACTCCGGCTGACAGCGCCGACAACGCCTCGAACCTGCGGCCGGTAGCTCCTGAAATCAGCGATGCGAGAGTGGTTTTGCCGGTGCCAGGAGGTCCGTACAAGATGACCGAGGCGGCCCCGGAGCCATCGACCAGACGGCGCAACGGAGATCCCTGTTTGAGCAGGTGCCCCTGTCCCACCACTTCATCAAGTGTCGCTGGGCGCATCCGGACAGCAAGCGGCGCATTAGGCGGCACCCCGGGGTCCGCGGAGGACGAGTCGAATCCGCCCCCTGGCACGTCGAACAGGCTGTCTGACACGTCTCAGGCTTACCACGTCCGGCCGACGGGTTCAGCCCGCCGGCTGCGTGACGAAATCGATAAGTTCCTCGACGCGGCCGATCAGGGCGGGCTCCAGGTCTGTCCAAGTGCGTACCTTGCCGCGGATTCTGCGCCAGGCCTCGGCGATCTCGGTCTGGCTACCGTGCGGCCAGCCGAGCGCCTGGCAGATGCCGTGCTTCCATTCGATGTCGCGCGGCACGGTGGGCCAGGCGTGCAGCCCGATGCGCTCAGGCTTGACCGCCTGCCAGATATCGACGAACGGATGCCCCACCACCAGCGTGTGAGCACCGTACGGCCCCTTCTGCACCGTCTCGGCGATCCGTGATTCCTTCGATCCCTTCACCAGGTGATCGACCAGCACCCCGAGCCGTCTGCCCGGGCCGGGCTGAAACTCCTTGACAATGGCCGCCAGGTCGTCGACTCCGCCCAGGTATTCCACCACGACGCCTTCAACACGCAGGTCGTGGCCCCACACCTGTTCGACGAGTTCGGCGTCGTGACGGCCTTCCACATAGATCCGGCTGGCCAATGCCGTGCGTGCCTTGAGCCCGTGTACCGCAACCGATCCCGACGCGCTCCTGGTCGCCTTGGTGGGTGTGTGCCGCAGCGGTTCTTTGAGAATGACCGGCTTACCGTCGATGAGATAGCCGGGGCCCACCGGAAACCCGCGCACACGGCCATGCCGGTCCTCCAGGTCCATCCGTCCGTATTCGATGCGCACCACGGCGCCCACGAATCCCGTCTGGGCGTCCTCGACCACGGTCCCAATGGTCGCGGCGACCTCCGTCGAGCGCGGACGCCGCGGGGCGTGCGGGTTATTGGACAGGACATCGGATCCATAACGGTCAGCCACCCGGCGATCGTAGGAATGCGTCCAGGCCGCGCAGCGTTACGACGCGCCCGTGTGACGAGACCGTGACCGTGACCGCGCGGGTGCGCGGGTGCGCGGGTGCGCGGGTGCACAACAGCAATCCCCGACACGCACCGCTCGACGACCGCACATCGAGGAACCGCCGTGACGAGGCAGACGAACGGTTAGCTGTCCCTGAGGGTCTCGCCACGCAGACCGCCGATCACATCGGAGGCATGTGCGGCCACGACATCGTCGCCGACACGTTCGGCGGCCGCCCGCAATGCCACCCATCGGCCCAGAAGCGCGGAATGACTAGGTGCGGGGTTCTCGAAGACGGCCGCGTCGTCAGCCGCGTCGTCTTCGCCTGCGGTGGCCGCGTCGACATCCACCATGAAGTATTCATGAGTTGCCAGCCACACCCACATCAACCGCGCGTCCAGAATGCGCCGCGCGAGGTTGTTGTCGTCGGCCAGCCCCGGGGCGATCGAGACCACATCGGATCGCCAGGCTTCGGTCATCGCGTCATCAAGTTCGGCGACTTCCTCACGTTCGGAAGCGCCCAGAAACTCCGGGTAAACGGTGAGCGCGTGCGCGATGTCCAGCACGATGTCGCGGAAACCGCCCCATTCGTAGTCAAGGATCCGGACACCGTGTTCGGTCACCAGGATGTTGTCGGGAGCGACCTCCGAAGGGCTGAAGGCCCGCACACCGCCCTTCCCGAAAAGGTCAGCTGTTTGCTGAAGGCGAGTGATCAGCGCAGCCGGCACCTCAAGGGAGTACTCACTTCTCAGGATCTGCTGCAGCGGCGCGATCGAATCCGCTCCGCCGAGACGCTGCTGCGAGGGGTCCACATCGGTCTTCTTCACGTCCAGGCGCCGGAGCAGCGCAGCAAAGTCTCCTTCGCGCCCCACCGTGGCGACGTGCATGCGTCCGAGAGCCTGCGCCCACGCCATCAACGCGTGGTTTATCGCAGCGTGATTGCGCTCCGCGAGCAGCTCTGACATGGTGGGCGCCGAACCCAGATCAGTGAGCACGATGAGGCGGTCGGCGATGGAGTAGGCAACCAGCTCGGGCCCGGGCCGATGCTTGGCCGTCAAGGAATTTGCGAACTGATACGACACCACTTCACGAAGCACGGCGGCATCGGATCCCCCCTCGGGGACCTGCTTGATCACCATGGACTTCGGCAACGCAAACGGGTTCTGGACGGCGCGCACCCGGATGACGATCGCAGGGCCGCTGCCACCGAGATCTTCCGGTTCAGCGAGCGTTACCGTCGCCCCCGCGCGCCTGGAGAGCAACTCCTCGGCTGTGGCGATAACCTGCGCGACGGGGTCTGCCAATAATGTCGTCATTACCGTCTCACCATACCCCGTCTTTATAAGACTGTGGGCCGTCACACACTCATCGCAATATTCGTATCCGCATATTTGCCAGGCTGCTACCAGCGGCGATCTTGCCCGGGTTCGGCACAGTCACTCGGCCGCGTCGCCCGCCGCCATCACGATCTCGTGGATCAGCCGCATCTTCTCCAGGACGGGACCCGGTAGCACGAACGGGTACAGGTCAAGGTGCCCCATCGAGCGATTCACCATGTTGAGCGACCAGGCCAGCGGCAGCCACATCTCGATGATGGTGTCGAATCCGCTCGGGCCAAGCACCCTGCGGTCGAAGGTGCCGCCCGCGGGCGCCAGCGCGAAGGACGCCGCGGTATCCAGGGTGTCGCGGATGTGCAGGTAGTGGGCGAAGGTCTCCGCCCAATCCTCGGCGGGATGCATGGTGGCGTAGGACGAGACATAACTCTCCTCCCAGCCCTCGGGAGCACCTTGCTGATAATGGCGGTCCAGGGCTGCCTGGTAGTCAGCGTCCGCATCGCCGAACAGCGCATGAAATCTTTCCAGGTATTCCGCCGAGCCCCCAACAAGTCGGTAGTAGAAGTAGTGCCCGATCTCGTGGCGAAAGTGCCCGAGCAGTGTTCGGTACGGCTCGTCCATCGAGATACGGAGCTGCTCGCGGTGTACGTCGTCCCCTTCCGCGAGATCCAGTGTGATGACCCCGTTGTGATGACCTGTCATCACCTGCTCCTGCTCGCTGGACAGTAAGTCGAAGGCCAGCCCGAACTCGGGGTCGGTGTCGCGCCCCGTCACCGGTAACCGCAACTCGGCAAGCTCGGCGATGAGCCGTCGCTTGGCCTTCTCTGCCTCCGCGAAGGCCGGCAACGCCGCGGTGTCGGCGTCATTGGGCCGGGTGCGGGTCAGCGCGCAGGATGCGCACAGCGTGCCGGCGGAGGCGCCACTGACCAGCCAATTACATTCTGCTACATGCAGATTCGCACACAACTGATGATCGTCGGCATCGACGAAGCCGGGCGCCGCGTCCGCGGCGAGCACCAGCAGCGCCTTCTGGTCGAGCGAAAATCCGAGATGACTACCGCAGGACAGACATACCGAGTTTTCGAATGCCAGATGCTGACCACACTGGGGGCAGATGAAATCACGCATGCGCGGGACTCTCCTCACAGGGTGCGACGTCCACCGATACCTCGATGCTGCTGCTGTCGGAATCGGTGTAGATGATGCCGCGCAGAGGCGGAACGTCCGCGTAGTCGCGGCCCCACGCGACGGTGACATACCGTTGGTCGGCAATCGTGTCGTTCGTCGGGTCGAAGGCGATCCAGCCGTCGGGTGGCACCCATACCGCCGCCCAGGCGTGGGTGGCGTCCGATCCGACCAGGCGAGGCTGCCCGGGCGGAGGATTCGTTGCCAGGTAACCGGATACGTAGCGGGCAGCCAGTCCCTGCGTGCGCAGCGCGGTCGCTGCGATGCGGGCGAAGTCCTGACAGACACCCTCACGCGCGGCCAGCACTTCGCTGACCTTGGTGGAAATAGTGGTAGAACCGGAGCGGTACTCGAAGTCACGGTAGATCCGGCCCATCAAGTCCACGACGGCCTCACCCAGCGGTCTGCCCGGAGTGAAACTCACTGCGGCGTAATCACGTACGTCGTCGGTAATCTCGGGCGGAACCAGATCCAAAACAAACTCGGTGGCCAGCGCCCCCGCGCCGGTCGAGTCCTGGTACGCCGGCCGGGCCAGCTCCCACGGCTGCTCCCACCCGGCTCCCGACGGCGCCAGATTCTCGACATCGACGATCGACCGCGCGGTCACGCTCAGTTCGCGATGCGGGGTGGTGACGTGGAAATAGGAGCTCAGATTCCCGTACAGGTCCCTCCCGGTAGACCTGTCCGAAGGCTCGGGTTCGACGATCAGTTCGCTCGATTCGCAATGCTGCCAATCGGTGTCGCGCGGCGTGAGATAGCCGCGCCCGTAGGAACTGGTGACATCGTCGGAGTACCGGTACAGCGTGCGGTGCGTGACCTGATAGCGGATCGAGGAGAGGCCATTGGTCATGGCAGCCTCCGCCTGGTATCCGGACCCCACAACGGTTGCATCCCGGTCGGCATCGACAAGTGGGTCGCGGTGACCACCGAAGACAGTTCACGCAAGGCATGATGGACGCTGTCGAGGGTTTCGGCCAGCGTGTCCCGCAACCCTTGCTCTCCGGTGGTCTCCAAATCCGCGGGGTCGATCCGTCGCAGCTGCGTCACCAGGTCTTCCACCAACCGTTCGGGGCGTGAAGTGCCCGAGGCACTGGGCAACGACTTGAGGTCGGTGCGCAACGATTCGACCTGATACAAAAGAGATCTCGGGTTATCGGCATCGAATAACAACAGGTCGGCAACCGCCTCCAGACTGATCTTGCCCCGAGTGCGCCGACGGTACATCACCGAGGACTCACACGCCACCAGTGTGGATTCGGTGACCGACTGTTCGGCGGCACGACCGCGCTCCGTGGTCAGGGTGGACCGCAACAGGGCGGTCAGGCCGAGGCCACGTTCGATGCGCTTACCGATGTCCATGATGGTCCAGCCGATGTCGTGAACGGTGGACTCCGCCGCCAGCCCGGACAACGCGAGAAGCCCTGCCAGTACCTGGGTTTGCGTCGCGGCCAGCACAGTGTCATCGGCACGGGTCGGGGCATCGCCGGATCGCCTGAACTCGTCATACTCGGCCGCGGCGGCCGCGATGGCCCGATCCATCCCGCCCAGCACCATCCAGGTGTCGTTGGACATTTGGTCACGGACCGCGCGGGCGGCCAGGCCCAGCCGCTCTACCGACTGCGCCAGTGAACCTGACCGCTCCTTGTCCACCGTGAGAGACCACAGCTGGGTTCCCAGATCCTCGGCCGCGGTGTCGGTACCGGTGATGTCACCCAATGCCTTCAACAGCACCGGAACACATTCACTGGCCTCCATGAATTGCCGGTACCGATACTCGTGGAAGCGTTCGCGAGTGACCGATAGCAGCCTGACCAGATTCTCCGCGCGCTCTCCGTAGCGCCCCAGCCAGAACAAGTCCGACAACACGCGCGGCGAACTGACCGCGTCGGATCCCGCCGATCGGCCACCGGGCAGGTCCAGCGGCGCCACCGTCAGGGCACGCTCGGTCTGATCCCGGTCCGGCTGCTGGACCCAAAGATCTTTAGCGGCAAAGCTGTTGAGAGTGGAACCCGAGTATCCGGAAGCCGCGACATAGCCGAGGCCACCGATCATCGGCGCGTAGCCACCCCGCTGCGCCACTGTGAACAGCCGCATGCCGACGGGCGCGGCGGTGAGCGCGCCCGAGCGCAGGTAGGTGGGAGCCACGGACAATTCGGGGAGTTCTTGACCGACCCAGCGCCAGGGTTGCGCTTCGATACGTGCCCGCAGCGTTTCCAGCGTCTGCGCGGACTCCAATGGCCCGGTGTAGACCTCCTCCTCCGCTGTCGATTTCACCAACAGCGAGGCCAGGTTGGCGAGTAGATGCGAGCGCTCCGTATCGATGCCACCCCACCATGATTGGCCGCCGGACAAGGCAAGTGGCTCGTCGAGTAGTCGTCGCGACAAATCCGGCAGGAAACGGGCCAGGCCCGGATTCTCCAACACTCCGCTGCCCAGTGAGTTGACGACGGTCACCGCGCCCCGGCGGAGTACCTCGACCAACCCGACGACGCCGAGCTGGGAGTCGGCCCGCAGATCGAGCGGATCGGAGTAGTCGGCATCCACGCGGCGCAACACCACATCAACCCGGCGCAGGGTGCCGAGCGAGCGCATCCATAGCTTGCCGTCGCGTACCACCAGATCTGCGGACTCGACCAGCGGGAAACCCAGCACCGAGGCGAGGTAGGCCTGATCGAAAGAGGTCTCCGAATGGATGCCGGGGCTCAGCACCACGATCGTCGGATCCTCCACGGACTCCGGCGCGACATCGATCAGCGCCAACCGCAGTGTCTGCGCGAAAGACGAAGTTGGCCGCGGCGCCACCTTCTCGTACAGATCGGGCGCGGCATGGGCGACCACCCGCCGGTCCGCCATCGCATAACCGGCACCGGACGGTGCCTGTGTCCAATCCGCGTTCACACGAAAGTCGCCGGTGGCGGTGCGGCTGATATCGCAGCCGAGCAGAAACAGCTGGTGCCGCCCCGGCAGGGCCATGCCGTGAGCAGCCCGCACATAGCCGGGATGCGCGAAGAGCAGCTGGGGCGGCAGCGCTCCGGAACTGATCAGCTCCTGTGCTCCGTATAAGTCGCTGAGAACCGCATCCAGCAGGGTGGCCCGCTGGGTGAGCCCGACCTCCAGAACATTCCAGTCGGCGGGATCCAGCAGCAGGGGCAGCCCATCCAGGCGCCACGGCACCGGATGAGCGGGCGCGTCGGGGCCGGACACGGATCCGGGTGCGCGGCGCGGATCCATGTAGGTGATGCCGTCGCTGTCGACAAGCGTGTGCACACGGTCCAGCAGGCGATCCAGGCCGGGACGGCCGCGCTGCGCGATGGCGTCGGCAAGGTCCGTCCATGCCGGGCGAACGCTGCCGTCTGGAGCCAGGAACTCGTCGTAACCCGCCTGGTCGCCCCGGCGCCCGACCTCGAACAGCGCGCCCTGAGCGCGCGCGCTCGCGTACTGCGCGATCAACGGGTTGTCGCCCACAGCGAAGCCGGGTCCGACGGGAGCCCCCGAAGCAGGTGCTGCCACCGGCCGTACCTTCCTTCCCGTTTATGCGGTTCTACCTGCGTCCCACGGTTCTCGCCCGACGTAAATCCAGGATGCCTGGCGCCACGGCGTCGGTGGACATGCGGGCTTGTTTCTCGCGCAAGTCTGACAAATCGACGCGTCCGGTGGTGTAACCGGTGGCATCGAAACGCCGACCACGGCGCGCCTCCGCGGCCACGGCGTTGACCGGAGGATCGTCGTAGGAGCGGCCGCCCGGGTGCGAAACGTGGTAGGTGCAGCCACCCCGAGACAGCGCGTTGGCCGTGTCGATGAGCTCGAAACGTAAAGGATCGTCGACGGTGATACTCGGGTGCAGGGCGCTTGGCGGCTGCCAAGCCCGATACCGGACACCAGCCACCTGCACATCCGGGTTTTCGGTGGACAACAGCGGGATGGGCTCGCCGTTGCAGGTGACGACGTACCGGGAGCGATCGGCTCCGATAACCCGCACCTGTACGCGTTCGATCGAGGAATCCACGTACCGGGCGGTGCCTCCCGAGGTGGCCTCCTCTCCGAGTACCCGCCACGGTTCGATGGCGCCGCGCAGTTCGATCTCGATGCCATCGAACACCGCGGTACCGATGCGTGGGAACCGGAACTCGGTGAACGGATCGAGCCAGCTGGTTTCGAAGGCGATGTCATGCGCACGCAGATCGGCTGCTACCTGCGCGATGTCATGAATAATGAAGTGCGGCAACAGGTAGCGGCCGTGCAGGTTCGCGCCATGCCGGACCAGCGGTGCGCTCAGCGGCTGTGCCCAGAACCGGGCCACCAGCGCGCGCACCAGCAGCGACTGCACCATCGCCATCTGAAAATGCGGAGGCATCTCGAACCCGCGCAACTCAAGCAGGCCCAAGCGCCCACGAGCGCTGTCAGGACTGTAGAGCTTGTCGATACAGAACTCCGCGCGGTGGGTATTTCCGGTGATATCGGTGAGCAGATGCCGCAGCGACCTATCGATATGCCACGGGGCTTCCGAATCGGCCAGCCGTTCAATCTCGGCGAAGGCAATCTCCAACTCGTACAACGCCTCTTCGCGTCCCTCGTCTACGCGGGGAGCCTGCGATGTGGTGCCGACGAACCGTCCGGAGAACAGGTATGACAGCGCCGGATGATGCTGCCAGTAGGTCAGGAGCGAGACCAGTAGATCGGGCCGGCGCAGCAATGGCGACGTGGCTGGAGTGCGGCCGCCGAGAGTGATGTGGTTGCCACCACCGGTTCCGGTGTGAGTTCCGTCCACGTCAAAAGACTCGGTGGTGAGTCGCGCCTTGCGCGCCTCCTCATAGAGCACCTGCAATTGCCGAGACTGCTCGGCGAAGCTGGCCGTGGGGGTCACGTTGACCTCGATGACCCCTGGATCGGGGGTGATGCTCATCGCCTCGATCCGCGGATCCGGCGGTGGCCCATACCCTTCGATCACCAGCGGACAGGTCACCGCCGCCTCGACGCGCGCGATGAGATCCACGAAGTCGTCCACCTGCTCCAGCGGCGGCAGAAACAGATACAGCAGGCCGTCACGAATTTCCGCGACCAGAGCGGTGACCGGCGCGCCCTCGGCAGGCACCACCACAGCGGGCGCCGGGGACCGTTGGGCTCCCAATTCCGCAGGGGCGCTGAGCGGGTCTGCCTCTGCGGACTGCGGCGCCGGCTGCCAGGAAACCGCGTCCAGGGGCAGCCGGAGCCCGGCCGGAGAATCGCCGTCGGTCAGCACGATCCGGCCGCGGCGCAGTGTCCAATCGGCGCTTTCCCAACCGTCCTCGCCCCGGTGCAGGGGCAGCACATAGGCCGTCGGCTGGGTCACCGCCTCGTCCAGACGGTCCAGTAGACCGGTTCGTCGCTCCGCCGAGTCCTCATAGGGTGCTGGATCGTCGGCCGTGTCGATCGGATCGCCGGCCGGGCGCCGGATCGAGGCGACGAGCCGGCTCAACGGGTCCTCGTATGCCGGGCGTACCTGGCTGTCGGGCAGCCCGAGATCACTCGCAAGAGCACTCAACAGCGCCCGGTCGGCACCCTGGGGTGTGGACCACTGGCGTTCACCGTCCCATGGGTCTGCCAACAGCTCGGGATCGGACCATAGCGGTTGGCCGTCCCGGCGCCAATACAAACCGATCTGCCAGCGCGGCAGGGGCTCACCCGGATACCACTTGCCCTGACTGCGCTGCACCAAGCCCGTTGGCGCCCAGGCCGCTTTGAGGCGGGCGGCAAGATCGCTGGCACGTGCCCGCTTGTGCTCGCCATCGGCCGCGGTGGTCCACTGCTCAGAGGTTTGGTCGTCGATGGACACGAATGTCGGTTCGCCACCCATGGTTAAGCCAACGCCCGCCGCATCGAGCCGGGCATCAATCTCTTCGCCCAGCGCGACGACCGCTTCCCAGGCCGATGCCGTGTACGGCAGCGTGACTCGCGGGTCTTCGTGGACACGGGTGACGGTGTTGGAGAAGTCCAGCGTGGACTCACACATGTCGGTGGCGCCCGTGATGGCGGCGGATGTCGACGGATGCGGAGTCGCCGACAACGGAATGTGACCTTCCCCCGCGAACAGTCCCGATGTCGGGTCCAGCCCCACCCACCCGGCACCAGGGATGTATACCTCCGCCCAGGCATGCAGGTCGGTGAAGTCGGCAACCGGCCCTGAGGGACCATCGATTTCGGCGATATCCGAAGTCAGCTGGACCAGGTATCCGGATACGAAACGCGCGGCAAGTCCCTTCTGTCGCAGAATGGACACCAGCAGCCAGGCAGTGTCACGGCACGAACCAATGCCCACGGCCAGCGTGGTGTCTGGACTCTGCACGCCGGGCTCCAACCGCACCGCGTATCCGACGTCCGAGCAGAGCGCCTGATTGAGCGTGACGAGGTAGTCGATGATGCGTGTGGTGGGCGCCATCGTGAAGTTGGCCACCCAGGCCCGGACCAGTTCACCGGGCCCTGAACCGGGTTCGGATTCGTCTACCGGCTTGAGGTAGGGCTCTAGATCAGCCGCTAGCGCGGGTGGATACACGAAGCCGATGTGTTCGGCCCATTCCTCGATGAAGAAGTCGAACGGATTGACCGATTTGAGGTCGGCAATGAGCCCGACTGTGATCGACAGCTGCCGGGTCCGGTTCGGGAATACCACGCGGGCAAGGAAATTACCGAAGGCATCCTGTTGCCAGTTGATGAAGTGATCGTCGGGTGCGATCCGTAAGGAGTACGCCTCGATAGGTGTACGAGTGTGCGGCGCCGGACGCAACCGAATCTCGTGCGGGTGCACCTGCACGAGTCTGTCGAACGCGTAGCTGGTCCGATGCTCCAGCGCCACCTTGATGCCCATCGGCTGATCCCACCATAACCTGGCCCCACCCGCATGGTCTGTGAATCAGGGCACCGCACATCACGGCCCGGCCGGGAACGCGCACCGGCCTTCAATGGATAGCTCGCCGGAGCTTCGCGACTACGTGCGGCGCAGTTCGAAGATCGGGATGGGCCGGGCGGTCTTCTCCTGATATTCAGCGAACACCGGAACCAGCTCGACCACCTTCGGATACAGCGCATCACGCTCGGCCAGTGAAAGCTCGTGCGCGACTACGTCGTATCCGTCGGTACCGATGTCGATATGCGCATCTGGATTCGCGCGCAGGTTGTACACCCAGGCGGGGTCTTTGTCGGCGCCGCCGAATGAACCGACGATGTAGATTTTGCCGTCGATATTGAAGTAGGCCAACGGGTTAAGGCGCTGCTGTCCGCTCTTGGCGCCGGTGTTCGTCAGCAGCAAGATCGGCACTCCGGCGAATTGTCCGCCCACCTCGCCGCCATTCGCGCGGAACTCCCGGGCGACCTCATCGTTGAATTCGTTGATCACCGCGGTGGGCCGCTCGTTGAAGGGTGTGTCATCAGTCACCTCCCCAGAGTGCCACCGATGCGCCGCGTTCTCAGGTTGCACTGTCAGGATGGCGGGGTGACGGTGGCCGCCTCTGAGGATCGACGTTGGTTCGGTTCGACCGAGATCCTTGTCGTGGCGCTCATCGCGATGGCCCTGGCAGCGGGCTGGTTACGCGGAATCGTTGACGCCAACGAGAAGCTGGCGACTGCCGGAACCGTGTTCTGCGGGGTCTTCGTCCAGGCCGTGCCGTTCCTTGCACTCGGCGTGATCGTGAGCGGCCTCGTCGCGACATTCGTGACCCCGGAGCGGCTGGCGAGGTGGCTACCGAACCGGTCCGTCGCCGCGGTAGCGGTGGCGGGTATCGGTGGGGCCGCCCTGCCGGGCTGTGAATGCGGATCAGTTCCGGTGGCGCGGCGGTTGTACGGGCCGGGATCGGTCGGTGCGGCCGCGCTCACATTCATGTTGTCGGCTCCTGCCATCAATCCGGTGGTGTTGGTCGCCACTGCGGTGGCCTTCCCCGGGCAGCCGAGGATGGTGCTGGCGCGTGTGGTGGCCTCGCTGCTCACCGCAATGGTGATGGGGATGGTCTGGTCGCGTTGGGGCCGGGACAGCTGGGTAACTCGCCGTCTGCCGCACGCGCATGCCGGATCCTCCTCCCGCTGGGCGACATTCGCCGAGGCGGCACGACACGACTTCCTGCAGGCGGCCTCCTACTTGGCCATCGGGGCCGTAGCGGCCGCGGCGCTACATGTGCTGGTGCCCACCTGGGTGTTCGAGCACCTGGCAGGCAATCTGGTGGTCGGAGTGGTCACCATGGCGCTGTTGGCCGTGGTCCTGGCGCTGTGTTCGGAGGCCGACGCCTTTGTCGCGGCGAGTATCACGATGATGCCCCTGATTCCGAGGTTGGTGTTCCTTGTTGTCGGTCCTGCCGTCGATGTGAAACTCATCGCGATGCAGTCGGGTATGTTCGGCCGGGCCTTCGCGGCCCGATTCGCGCCACTGACCTTCGTGGTGGCCACACTCGTCGCGACGGGTATCGGCCTCGCGGTGCTGGGGGCCTCGTGAGGCGCGATACCGAGAACACGTTGCTGATCCTCTTAGGGGTCAGTGTGGCGATGATCGCCGCGACCGGCACGTTCACCCGCTACGTCAAGCCCGGACTGCTGCCATGGCTCGCCGGCTCGGCGGTCGTCGTGATCGGTCTCGGCCTGGCCGCCATCATCCGCGACGTGCGCAACGGCCACACCGACCATGGGCATGACGGTCATGGTGACCACCCCCACAAACACGGAGCCACCTGGTTCCTGGTGCTGCCGATCGTTCTGCTGATCTTCATCGTGCCGCCGGCACTCAGCGCGCGCTCCATCGCACCGGCCAATATCGCCGCGGCCACCAATACCCCACGACGCGCCTTTCCCCCACTACCGGCCGGTGATGCGCCCGCGGTTCCGCTGCCCGAGGTGTTGATGCGCATTGCCGCCGGATCCTCGGACACCTTGGCGGGCCGCACAATCACGGTCACCGGGTTCACCTTCAAGGAGGGCGCCCGCACGGATCTCGCGAAGATCGTCATCGTGTGTTGTGCCGCGGATGCGCAGTTGGCGCGCCTGCAGATGTCGGGGCCAGCGGCGGCCTCGGTATCCGCGCTCCCCGAGAACACCTGGGTGTCGGTAACGGGAACCGTGCCGACCGGGCAAAGTTATCGCGGTCCTTCCTCGATCCCCGTCATCGAGGTCACCGGGGTAACCCGCACCGATCCGCCCAAGAGCACCTACTGAGGGAGTCGCGTTGCGCTACAAGGCATACCTGTTCGACGTGCAAGGCACACTGCTCGACTTCTTCGAACCGGTATCGCGGGCGGTCGCCGAGTACTCCCCCGATGTCGACGCCGCCGCGTTCACGCGGGCCTGGCGTGCGGACTACTTCGAGCGGGTCTCGAGTCTGACTCAGTCCGCCGACCACTGGACACGCGTGCAGGACCTCTACGCGGCCGGTTTCGCTGATGTCTGCCAGACATTTGGGCTACCGTGTCCGGACACCGCGACCGCCGAGGATGTTGCATCCAGCTGGCAACGTCTGGTTCCATGGCCCGACGTACCCGCGGGCCTTGCGGCCCTGCGGATGCGGGCCGTCGTCGCGACCCTGTCCAACACCGATATGGCCACCATGGTGAACCTGTTCAAACGCCTGGACATTTCGTGGGACGCGATTTTCACCGCCGAGGTATTCGGGCGCTTCAAACCGGACCCGTCGGTGTACCGGGGCGCACTGCGCTACCTGGGCGTTGAGCCGTACGAAGCGGCCATGGTGGCGGCGCACCCCTACGACCTGCGGGCCGCACGACAGCTCGGCATGGGCACGATCTTCGTCTCGCGGCCGCACGAATACGGTGACCCGGTCCTGGCGCACACCGATCCCGATGAAGAATTCGATCAGCGAGTCACCGCTATCGGGGAGCTCTCCTAACGGTATCCGCGCGGTCGCACCCACAAGACCAGCACGCCCGCCAGCACAATGCCGAAGAGGTTGACGGCCAGCTGAAGCGCCGACAGTCCGGCAATATCCCATTCCCCCACCGTCGCCGCGACCACCGCGAAACCTGCGGCCGGAACGGTGGTCACGGAGATGAAAACCCCAACCAGGGCAGCGGATTTCGCCGACATCAGCGAGAGCATGCCCGCCGCGCCTGCCAAGAGGGCCACCACCAAGGAGAACGGCCCCACCTGGAAGACGAAGTCGACCTGCTGCAGCTCACGCACACTCTTCAAGGTCACCCATCCGGCGGCCTCGGCAGCCAGGGCTCCGACCGCAGTCACCCCCATTGCCACCGGGAAACCCACGAGCAAGGCCAGTAGTGACCGTCGGGCCAGCGACCATTTACGCCGCACAATCGAAACTGCCAGGGCGGCAAGCGGACCGAACTCTGGCCCAACCACCATTGCGCCCACAATGGTGACCGGTGAATCGGTGACCACGCCAACCGCGGCGATCAGGCAGGCCAAACAAAGGAAGGCGAGAAACGTTAGGTTGAGGGTGGACTCCTCACGCGTGCGCCCGATCAGCTCGTCCCAAATCACCGCGTCCGCGGGGTCGCCTTCCGCGTCATCCTCGGCCTCATAGGCGGTCTGCGAGATGACGGTGTCGAGCACCTCGGCGGTGATCGATCCACGCTTGTCGATATCGATCGACTTGAGCCCGTCGAGCACATCGTTGGCGGTCTCGCGCGCCACGTCGGCGGTGATGAGGTCACCTGCCGGGCTGATGGCAGCCTGGGGCACGCGCACGATATGCGTGACTCCCGTGGTGGTGGAAAGGAATTCGACCACCTGATCCGAAACCTCGGCGGGTGCGATCACCCTGAGATGCAGCACTGGCTACGCGTCCGCCGGCTTACCCGCCTTCTCGGCCTTCTCGGGTTTGGCGTCAATCCCGGACTCCTTGCGCTGTGCCGCGGTGATCGGCGCGGGCGCGTCGGTCAGCGGGTCAACACCACCACCGGACTTCGGGAAGGCAATGACTTCGCGGATCGAGGATGTCCCGGCCAGCAGTGCGGTCACGCGATCCCACCCGAAGGCGATGCCGCCGTGCGGGGGTGCACCGAAGGCGAACGCGTCCAGCAGGAATCCGAACTTCTCCTGGGCATCCTCGTTGCTGATACCCATCACCTGGAAGACGCGTTCCTGAATGTCGCGGCGGTGAATACGGATCGAGCCGCCGCCGATCTCATGCCCGTTGCACACGATGTCGTAAGCGTAAGCCAGCGCCGATCCCGGATCGGTGTCAAAGGTGTTCTCCGACTCAGGTTTCGGCGAAGTGAAGGCGTGGTGTACCGCCGTCCACGCGCCCGAACCGACCGCCACATCACCGGCAGCTGTCGCATCATCGGCAGGCTCGAACAGTGGAGCGTCCACCACCCAGGTGAAGGCCCAGGCGTCTGGGTCGATCAACCCGAGGCGCTGTGCCACCTCGCCACGCACCGAACCCAATAACGCGCGTGATGACTTGGCGGCGCCGGCGGAGAAGAAAATGCAGTCTCCTGGGTTCGCGCCCACATGAGCCGCCAGTCCGTCGCGTTCGGCATCGGAAAGATTCTTGGCCACGGGCCCGCCGAGGGTGCCGTCCTCGCCCACCAGGACGTAGGCCAGTCCCTTGTGTCCGCGCTGTTTGGCGAACTCCTGCCAGCCGTCCAGGGTGCGGCGCGGCTGGTCGGCGCCGCCGGGCATCACCACGGCGCCCACGTATGGCGCCTGGAACACGCGGAAGCTGGTCTCAGAGAAGTAGTCGGTGCACTCCACCAGCTCCAGGCCGAACCGCAGGTCCGGCTTGTCGCTGCCGTACCGCCGCATCGCCTCGGCATAGGTGATGCGGTCGATGGGAGTAGGCACCCGGTAGCCGACCAGATCCCACAGCGCGACGAGGATCTCCTCGGCGAGCGCGATGACATCGTCCTGGTCCACGAAGCTCATCTCGATGTCGAGCTGGGTGAATTCGGGTTGCCGGTCGGCGCGGAAATCCTCGTCGCGGTAGCAGCGGGCGATCTGGTAGTACCGCTCCATACCGGCGACCATCAGCAGCTGCTTGAACAGCTGCGGGCTCTGCGGCAGCGCGTAGAAACTACCCGGCTGCAGACGGGCAGGCACCAGGAAATCGCGCGCACCCTCGGGAGTCGAACGAGTCAGCGTCGGGGTCTCCACCTCGACAAATTCGTGACCGGACAGCACGCTGCGTGCGGCGGCGTTCGCCTTGGAACGCAATCTGATTGCGTTGCCCGGCCCCTCACGACGCAGATCCAGGTAGCGGTAGCGCAATCGCGCCTCCTCACCCGCGGTCTCATCGAGCTGGAATGGCAGCGGCGCGCTCTCGTTGAGCACCTTCAGCTCGGCGGCGTTGACTTCGATCTGCCCGGTCGCGATCTCGTCGTTGGCGTTACCTTCGGGCCGGACCTCCACAACACCGCTGACCTCGACGCAGAATTCCGCGCGCAACCGGTGAGCCTGCTCCAGCACCGCGTCCTCGCGGAACACGACCTGGGCGACACCCGACGCGTCCCGCAGATCGATGAAGATGACGCCGCCGTGATCGCGTCGGCGCGCCACCCAGCCGGCAAGCGTCACTCGCTGCCCGGCGTTCGATTCCCGCAACGAACCGGCGTCATGAGTGCGCAGCACGAAAGATCCCTTCGACAGTGCTTGTTCATTAGAAAATCAGTGTTAAGACGTTTGAGCCTAGCGGCCCGGGTTCCCCATCCCGTCGAGGCGCCTTACCGACAAACTCAGTGCACCTGAGCCCAGGCAATTCGGCGCACCGAGTCCGGGTCCTCGACGGTGACATCGGAGCGGGACCGAATGATGCGTGTCCGGCGGCCGTCCGCCCCGTAGGTCGGCCAGTCTTCCGGGCCCGCCCCGGTGGCGAAATCCAGCCAAGCCCGTTGCATGCGCCGCCCCACCGACGGCATCATCCGCGCCCCCAGCGGGCTCAACAGCATCCCCACGAACGACCCGTAACTGTGCTGGACGTGCACGATCTCACTGCCGTGGGTGGCACCGAGACCGAGTAACTTAAGGCCCCACGCGGTGTGGTCAAAGCGGTACATGTAGGTGTCGACGAATGCGCTGTACGCATCCGCGAAAGCCCACATCGGAGCGGCGAACATGGCATCCGAGCCCACCGCGACGAGCGCCTGGCGGCTGGGATATCCCGGATACGCCGCGATGATCGCGTCCTGATATTCCGGGCCTATCCGGTTGAAATAGCCGTTCACGGTCGGCTCGGTGGTGGGCAGCATCGGCGGTTTCACACGGGCGAACATTGATGCCTCGTGGCTGTTGGACCCGATGATGAGAGGTACCTGATGCACCTCACCGCGCCGGGCCGCTTCTATCGGGTGATACGGCAGCAGTTCGGTGCCGTGCGCCAGCCCGTACCCGAGGACGGGCGTTTCCGTCGCACTCTCGATCTGCAATTTCGCCGCACCCCGGCGCAGCTCGCGCTGCGGGAGAACCTTGAGCCTGCTGGGGTCGGTGACGTCCAGCAGTTCCAGGTACCTGTGCGCGCGCTTGTCACGCAGCGCCTTGTCGGCGATCAGCGGTAGCGCCGGGCTCTGCGCGATGGCACGACCGAAAAGTCCTTCCGCCGCCGGGCTCGCCAACAGCGCCAGCACCGATGTCGCCCCAGCCGATTCGCCGAAGATCGTGACGTGGTCCGGGTCGCCGCCGAAGGCAGCGATGTTGTCGCGCACCCACGTCAGCGCGGCCATCTGGTCACGCAGCGCCAGGTTGTCGTCGAAACCCTCACCCAGCGCGCTGAGCTCAAGGCCGCCCAACGCACCAAGGCGGTATGTCACATTGACGACGACGACGTTGCCATTGGCGGCCAGCCGTGCCCCGCTGTACAACTCCAGCTGCCCGGCACCGAATACGAACGCACCGCCCGGTATCCACACCATCACCGGCAGACTGGCGTGCACATCCGGTGACCACACGGTGACGGTCAGGCACTCTTCTCCGCGAATCTTGGGATCGTCCCGTCCGGCACCCACGAACGACTTGCCTTGCGGGGGCAACGGCGCATGCTCGATGGCGTCGCGCACTCCCTCCCAGGGCTCCAGCGGAACGGGAGCCAGGAATCGGAGCTGTTCGACGGGCTGCTGCGCGTAGGGCACTCCGCGCCAGACCGAAACGCCGCCTTCGATCGCACCTCGCAGAGCCCCCAATGGCGTGCGGACGACTGTCGGCAGAGCGACGTCAACGGCCACGTACCGAATCGTAGTGCGATCGGCGGTTACGGGCCCGCATAGACGCAGCGGCGGCGCCGGAAAGTTGCCCCGGGTCTTTTCGGGGTACATGAACTCTTCGCCATGTAGCGATACGCGGGTCTGTGGAGTATGCAAAAGTATCGGCAGCCGACGGCACAGTGGCGCGGACACAGACTTGGGAGTGGGCAGACCAATGACCTTCAACGAAGGCATGCAGATCGACACCAGCACCACCTCGGGCGGCGGCATGGGCCGCGGCCCCAAGATGGCCATCGGCGGCGGCGTAGGAGGGTTGCTGATAGCGGTCGTCGTCATGCTGCTCGGCGGTGATCCCAGCCAGGTCCTGCAACAACAGGGTCCCCAGCAGGCTGGGCCGGCACGGGAACAGACCCAGGATTTCAGCCACTGCAAGACGGGTGCTGACGCGAACAAGTCATTGGACTGCCGCATCATCGCCACCGGAAACTCGGTGGACGCCGTCTGGACCCAGATCCTCGGCCCGAAGTACCCGCGACCGAATGTCAAGCTGTTCAGCAACCAAGTGAACACCGGGTGCGGGGCGGCCACCACCGAGGTCGGCCCCTTCTATTGCCCCGCCGACCGCACCGCCTACTTCGACACCAGTTTCTTCCAGGTCCTGGTCGACCAATTCGGCTCCAGCGGAGGCCCGTTGGCGCAGGAATATGTGGTGGCTCACGAATACGGTCATCACGTGCAAAACCTGTTCGGCGTTCTGGGCAAGAATCATCGCTGCGCCGAGGGCCAGGCGGGCGGCGGCGTGTGCACCGAGTTGCAGGCCGACTGCTATGCGGGCGTATGGGCCAAGCATGCGTCCACCACCGTTCAGGAAGGCACCGGCGTCCCCTTCCTGAAACCCTTGACGGAGCAGGATATTCGTGACGCGTTGTCGGCGGCTTCCTCCGTCGGCGATGACCGCATCCAGAAGCGGGCCACCGGTCGCGTCAATCCCGAAGCCTGGTCGCACGGCTCGTCCGAGCAACGCCAGCGATGGTTCACACAGGGTTACAACACCGGCGATTTCCGCACCTGCGATACCTTCAACGCCCAGAGCCTGAACTAGTTTCAGAACAGCGTCGGCTCCAGCGCCGGCGCCATTTTCACTGGCCGCGTTGGTGTTTCCTCGCGATGCGAGGACAGGCGGTGCTTCTGGACCAGTGGCCCAACGCGCTCACGTAACCATGCCCGATACTCGGCGGGAACGTATGCGCCCTTGCGGTACAGCTCTCGGTATCGACCAACAAGCTCAGGATGCGAGTGCGATATCCAGGACATGAACCAGCCTCGCGTGGTCCCGCGCAGATGCAGCGGAAAGACCGTCACGCCGGCCGCACCGGCATCCGCGATCCGGCCCAACAAATCGTCAAGATGCTCCACGGTGTCGGTGAGGAACGGAAGCACCGGCGCCACCATCACGTGTGGCTGAAATCCGGCCTCGCACGCCGCGGAGATCAGCGCCAGTCTGGCCTGCGGCGACGGCACCCCGGACTCAACCTCCCGATGCAGCACCTCATCCCCTATGGCCAGTGATATCCCCAGACTCACCGGGACCTGTCCGGCGGCCTCGGACAACAGCGGCAGATCCCTGCGCAGCAACGTGCCCTTGGTCAGGATCGAGATCGGTGTACCCGAGTCTGCCAGCGCCCCAATAACTCCGGGCATCAGTTGATAGCGCCCCTCCGCCCGTTGATATGGATCGGTATTGGTGCCGAGCGCGACCGTCTCGCGACCCCACGACTTGCGCCCGAGCTCTTTCCTGAGCACCGGAACCACGTTCGTCTTCACGACGATCTGATTGTCGAAATCAGCGCCGCTATCGAACTCGAGATACTCGTGGGTGGGACGCGCGAAACAATAGCGGCAGGCATGCGCACAACCGCGAAACGCATTGACCGTGAACCGGAACGGCAGCATGGACACCGTCGGCACTTTGTTGAGCGCGGACTTACACAGCACCTCATGGAAGGTGATGCCCTCGAACTCTGGCGTACGCACGCTGCGCACCAGGCCGATACGCTCCAAGCCGGGGAGCGCGCCGTCGTCGGCAGCCAGCGCCTGACCGTCCCACCGCATAGCCCTATGCGAACATATGTTCGATGTCCGTGTCAATCCCCCGCCATGTGTCGGTACGCGAACCTAGGCTTGGCCATATGAAACAGCAGCTACACTTCGTCACCGTTGCCGCAACCGATCTGGATGCCACCCGGCATTTCTATGGCGCGCTCGGCTGGACGCCACTGCTGGATGTCGAGGGCGAGATCATCTTTTACCAGAGCGCACCGGGACAAGTGCTGGGCTTTTTCCTCGCGGACAAATTCAACCAGGACCTCGCCTCACCCGGCGACCATGCGCAGGTCTCTGGAATCACGTTGGCGCACAACGTAGAGACCCCGAAACAGGTGAACGAACTATCCAGCACCATGGCCGGCGCGGGTGGCACGATCCTCAAACCTCCACAGCCGGGACAATTCGGCGGGGTGTTCCACGCGCATATCCAGGACCCCAACGGACTGATCTGGGAAATCGCACATAACCCCGGCTGGCGGATAGACGCCGACGGATCGGTGCAGCTCGGCGGGTAACACCGCGTGCGGTCGCCGCCGCGGCCTGCTTCACTTGGCTCGTGACGGATACTGCGACCGAGCTTCTGTTCTCCTATGGCACCCTGCAACAGCCCGACGTGCAGCGCACGACGTTTGGGCGGGAACTCGACGGACACACCGACGCCATCGTGGGGTTCGATCTGGACTACGTGACCATCACCGACCCGCATGTCATCGCGACCAGCGGTAGTGACCGACACCCCATTCTGCGCCCATCCAGCAATGCCACCGCGGAAGTCCCCGGCACTGTCTTCTCGATCACCGCCGAGCAGCTCGCGGCCGCCGACGCGTACGAGGTCGACGATTACCAGCGCGTTTCCGTGCCCCTGCGGTCGGGCGCAACGGCCTGGGTCTATGTGTTCGCCGGCTGATCGAACACGGTCAGCCGATTGTCGCGCCGAGGTGGGCAGTCACACCCTCGGTAGTCAGAATCGCAGGCGCGTAGGAGTTTTCGCCACCAAGGGCCAACGAGTTACCACTGCCGCAGTGAGCAGGTGACGGCAGTTTCGCCATCCGCCTGCGTGGCCAGCGCACCGTCCACGTACACCTCGCAGTGGAAGACGGGGGCGCCGGTGACGGCCTTGGCGGCGGCGCTGGCGCTCACATATGCCCATTGAGTCGGGTCGTTCAGGGTGGTCTCGACGACGAACGGCGCGTCGGGTGCGATACGGGTCGAGTTGCGCACCAAATACTTGCTCGATTCCGTGTCATACGCGGACTTGCTCGGCGGCTCATTCTGCAGGACCAGAGTCTGCGACAGGAAGTCACGATCGGAGCTGATCACGTACTTCACCTGGTGCGGGGCCGCCTCGGCGGCCGGCGCCAACGCCAACGTCAGGGTTGCGGTACTGGCGGTGGCGAGCAGAGCTGCTGTGATACGTCCCATACCTGTCATATCCGCGATGCTAGCCGCGCCGTTACTTCCCCGACAATCGAACCGATAGGCACCGGCTGCTGAACGCCATCGGCGAGCGTCTTGAGCTCGATGTTTCCCTCACCGATTTCACGGTCCCCGGCTACCAGCGCGATCGAGGCGCCCGAGCGGTCCGCACCGCGCATCGCGCCTTTGAGTCCGCGGTCTCCGTAGGCGATATCGGTGCGAATCCCCGCCCCGCGCAGCTGTGCCGCCACCTTCACGAGCACCGATTTGGCGTCCTGCCCAAGGGGAACGCAGAACACCTCACAGCGCCCGCTGTCCCCCACGGTGACTCCCTCGGCGCGCAGCGCCAGGACGGTTCTGTCCACACCGAGCCCAAAGCCGATACCCGACAATGACTGTCCGCCCAGCTGCGCCATCAGTCCGTCATAGCGGCCACCGCCACCGATACCGGATTGCGCACCCAATCCGTCATGCACGAATTCGAATGTGGTCTTGGTGTAGTAGTCCAGGCCGCGCACCAGACGCGGATTCACCACGTACTGCACGCCCAGCGCGTCCAAATGACTGAGTACCTGCTCGAAATGCGCCTTGGCTTCCCCGGAAAGGTGGTCGAGCATGAGCGGCGCGTTGGCCGTCATCTCGCGCACCTCGGGCCGCTTGTCATCGAGCACCCGAATCGGGTTGATGCGCGCCCGTTCCCGCGTCGCCTCGTCCAGATCCAAGCCGAAGAGGAATTCCTGCAACAACTCTCGGTACTGCGGACGGCAGGAGGCGTCACCCAGCGAGCTGATCTCCAAACGGAAGCCTGTTAGCCCCAGGGAACGGTATCCGGCATCGGCGATCGCGATCACCTCGGCATCCAGTGCCGGATCGTCGACACCGATCGCCTCCACACCCACCTGCTGCAGCTGGCGATAGCGACCTGCTTGCGGGCGCTCGTATCGGAAAAAAGGTCCGGCATAACGAAGTTTCGCGGGAAGCTGGCCGCGGTCTAGGCCGTGCTCGATGACCGCGCGCATCACCGACGCCGTACCCTCGGGCCGCAAGGTCACCGACCGATCACCACGGTCCGCGAAGGTGTACATCTCCTTGCTCACGACATCGGTGGACTCCCCGACGCCGCGGGCGAACAGCCCGGTGTCCTCGAACACCGGCAGCTCGATGTAGCCGTACCCGGCCAAACGCGCCTGCTCCAGTAGCCCATCGCGGACCGCCAAGAACTGCGCCGAGTCCGGCGGCACATAGTCCGGAATGCCCTTGGGCGCGCTGAAGGTCTTCTCGCTCACTGGATTCCCTCGAGGAATGGGTTGGCGCGGCGCTCGTCGCCGATGCTGGTGGCATTGCCATGTCCCGGCAGCACAACGCTGGAGTCATCGCGCGTAAGCAGCTTGGCGGCGATCGAATCGAGCAGCTGCTGGTGGTTTCCGCCGGGTAGATCGGTGCGCCCAATCGACATCTGGAACAGGGTGTCACCACTGAAAAGCACGTCGACGGGACCGTTCTCGCTATCAACCTCGATACCGAACACGACAGAACCGCGGGTGTGCCCCGGGGTGTGGTCGACGGTGAGCGTGATCCCGGCGAGCTCCAATTTGTCGCCGTCCCCGATCTCGACCAACTCCTTGGGCTCGGCGAACACCTGGCCCTGAATGAACTGGCCCAGCCCCGGACCGATCCCGGCCAGCGGATCGGCGAGCATCACGCGGTCATCGGGATGGATGTACACGGGAATCCCATATTCATCGGCAAGAGGCTGCGCTGTCCAGGTGTGATCCAGATGCCCGTGCGTCAGCAACACCGCTTCCGGGGTGAGATCACGCTCGGCGAGAATCTCCTTGACGCCCCCGATGGCGTCCTGCCCGGGGTCGACGATGACGGCCGGGCCGCCCTCGTGCGGCGCCACGATATAGCAGTTCGTCGCGAACATCCCCGCGGGAAAACCGGTGATCAGCACCCGACCAGCTTAGGCGGCGGGTCCCGTGTCTTCTCTCAGGTGTGGCTGGCACACTCTCTGGCGACCTACATTCTTCGATGATTCTGCAATTGACGCCCTAGAAGGAGAGCCCGGTGCCGACCAACGAGCAGCGACGTCAGACTGCCAAGCGCAAGCTGGAGCGACAGCTGGAGAACCGTGCGGAGCGCGCCCGCAAGCAGCGGATCTGGGCGATCAGCGGTGTCGCTGTGCTCGCTGTCGTCGTGGCGGTAGCCATCACCGCGTGGTTCGCCATCAGCAAGGGCGATAAGACCGACACGGCTCACGACACCGCGTCCACCACGCCGGTATCGACGGTTGACGCACCTCCGACGTCGTCATTGCCGACGCCCGACGAACCACCTCTCGCCGGCCCGGCGCTGCCCAAGTTCGTACCGTCCGCCGAGGTGGGCGCCAACTGTCAGTACCGACCGTCGGGCAAGGCTTCCAAGACCATCGAGAAGCAGATACCCCGGACAGGGAAGATCCCCACCGATCCCGCGACGCTCACCGCCAGCATGAAGACCAGCCAGGGCAACATCGGGCTGGTCTTGGATAACGCCAAAGCGCCCTGCACGGTGAACAGCTTCGCGAGCCTGGCGCAGGGCGGGTACTTCGACAACACCGTCTGCCACCGGATGACCAGCGGCGGCCTGTCGGTACTGCAATGCGGTGACCCGACGGCCACCGGCTCGGGCGGCCCGGGATACGAGTTCGACAATGAATACCCGACCACCCAGTACAAGGCGGATGATCCGGCGGCGCAGCAGGCCGTCGTCTATCCCGCGGGCACGCTGGCCATGGCCAACGCGGGCCCCGGAACCAACGGCAGCCAATTCTTCATGGTCTACAAGGATTCGAAGCTACCGCCGCAGTACACCGTCTTCGGGACGATCGACAAGACCGGGATGGACACCCTGGCCAAGATCGCCAAGAACGGCATCAAGCCCGGCGCACGTGGCGCGGGCGACGGAGAGCCCGCACAAGAAGTGAAGATCATCGACCTGCAGCTCGACTGACATGATCTCTCGTCGCGCACTTCTTGTCGGTGGGGTATCGGCGGTCGGTGTGGTGGCTGCCGGTTGTTCGCGCAACGGCAACCGTCGGCCCGCGCCGGACGAACTCGCCTCGCTGGAAAAGGATTTCGGCGGCCGCATCGGTGTCTACGCGTTGGACACCGGGTCGGGTGACACGGTCGGCCACCGCGCCGATGAACGCTTTCTGATGTGCTCAACGGTCAAGACCTTCATCGTCTCGGCCATCCTGCGCCGGAGACTGAGCGAACCGGGCCTGTTGGACCAGCGAATTCAGTACACGCAATCCGACGTTCTGGAATGGGCGCCGATCACCTCGCAACACGTGTCCACCGGAATGACCGTCTCGGAACTGTGTGATGCGACGCTCCGCTATAGCGACAACACCGGTGCCAACCTGCTGATCACCCAACTCGGCGGCCCGAAGGAGACAGAGAAGTTCGTCCGAAGCCTGGGCGACAACGTCACTCGCATGGACCGCACGGAGGTACAGCTGAACATCCCCGACGGCGATCTGGATACCTCGACCCCGCAGCAGCTGGTGGCCAATCTGCGCCGACTGGTCCTCGACGAAGGGCTGGATTCACGGGGACGGGATCTGCTGACCGATTGGTTGAAGCGAAATACCACCGGCGACCAGTCCATTCGGGCAGCAGTTCCCGCCGGGTGGACGGTCGCAGACAAGACCGGCGGCGGCTTCAAGGGTGAAACCAACGACATCGCGGTGATCTGGCCCCCGGGCCGTGCACCCATCGTGATGGCGGTACTCACCGTCCCGGAGGACCCCACATCCACCAAAGGTAAGCCGACGATTGCCGCGGCCACCCGAATCGTGCTGCGGGCCTTCGGCGCTTGATCGTCTGACGCGGCTCGCGAGATCTACGTTCTGCAGACGCGTACTCGCACTTTCGCGTCACAATGTCAATCTCGGCGTCTGGCGGCGCCGGTAGACCGCCGCTAGGCGGCCGAGGTCACCCGGTAGACGTCATAGACGCCCTCGACATTGCGCACCACGTTGAGGACATGCCCCAGGTGCTTCGGATCGCCCATCTCAAAGGTGAATCGACTGATGGCAACTCGATCGTTGGAGGTGGTCACCGAGGCCGACAAGATGTTCACCCGCTCATCGGCCAGTGCCCGGGTCACGTCGGACAGTAGCCGGTGCCGGTCCAGGGCCTCGACCTGGATGGCCACCAAGAAAACCGAAGACGCCGACGGCGCCCAGTGCACCTCGATGATCCGTTCCGACTGCTGCTGAAGGGATTCCGCGTTGGTGCAGTCGGTCCGGTGCACGCTGACTCCCCCGCCCCGGGTTACGAAACCGAGGATCTGGTCACCGGGTACCGGTGTGCAGCACTTGGCGAGCTTGGTCAGCACCCCGGGCGCCCCTGGCACCGCCACCCCGACATCGTCGGAGCGCCGCTGCCGGATGGGCATGGTCGACGGGGTGGACCGTTCGGCCAACTCTTCTTCGGCGCTGTCCACACCGCCGAGCTGTGCGACCAATCGCTGCACCACGTGCCGGGCCGAAACGTGCCCCTCGCCCACCGCGGTGTAGAGCTGTGAGGTGTCCTGGTAGCGCAGCTCACGGGCCAGCGAGGCCATACCTTCGCCGTTGACCAAACGCTGCAGCGGAAGACCACCGCGGCGCACCTCACGCGCGATGGCGTCCTTGCCGGCCTCGAGGGCTTCCTCGCGCCGTTCCTTGGCGAACCACTGCCTGATCTTGGCCTTGGCCCGCGGCGACACCACGAAGGTCTGCCAGTCGCGCGAAGGTCCCGCATTGGCCGCCTTGGAGGTGAAAACCTCCACCACTTCCCCGTTTTCGAGCTTGCGTTCCAGCGCCACCAGCCGGCCGTTGACACGGGCGCCGATACAGCGATGCCCCACCTCGGTGTGCACCGCGTATGCGAAATCCACCGGCGTGGAACCGGCGGGAAGTGTGATGACGTCGCCCTTGGGCGTGAAGACGAAG
This sequence comes from Mycobacteroides abscessus ATCC 19977, assembly GCF_000069185.1. Taxonomy (NCBI): domain Bacteria; kingdom Bacillati; phylum Actinomycetota; class Actinomycetes; order Mycobacteriales; family Mycobacteriaceae; genus Mycobacteroides; species Mycobacteroides abscessus. Next base: position 2,929,868 of record NC_010397.1, read on the forward strand.
ATCTCCTGGACCGCGAGGTCGTAGCGCAACGATTCCAGGAATTCCCCGGGGTCGGCGGCCTCACGCTGCCAGTCGAGCAGCTGGCGCATCCACGCCATGTCATCGATCTCGGCGGCGGCATGGGTGGGCGGAACCCCGTTGCGGCCCTTGGCTTCCTTGTACCGCCAGTGCGCGGCGATGCCGTACTCGGCGGTGCGGTGCATGTCCCGGGTGCGAATCTGCACCTCCAGCGGCTTGCCTTCCGGACCGACCACGGTGGTGTGCAAGGACTGGTAGACACCGAAACGCGGTTGGGCGATGTAGTCCTTGAATCGTCCCGCCATAGGCTGCCACAGGGAGTGCACCACGCCCACCGCGGCGTAACAGTCACGAATCTCGTCGCACAAGATACGCACACCCACCAAGTCGTGAATGTCATCGAAGTCGCGGCCCTTGACGATCATCTTCTGGTAGATCGACCAGTAATGCTTGGGGCGCCCCTCCACGGTGGCGCTGATTCGCGAACTATTAAGAGTCGCAACGATTTCGGCGCGTACCTTGGCCAGATAGGTATCACGTGACGGAGCGCGATCCGCGACCAGCCGCACGATCTCCTCGTACTTCTTGGGATGCAGGATCGCGAACGATAGATCTTCGAGCTCCCATTTGACCGTGGCCATACCCAGCCGGTGCGCCAGCGGCGCAATCACTTCCAGCGTCTCACGGGCCTTGCGGGCCTGCTTCTCCGGCGGCAGGAAGCGCATGGTGCGCATGTTGTGCAACCGGTCGGCCACCTTGATCACCAGCACACGCGGGTCACGCGCCATCGCGATGATCATCTTGCGGATGGTTTCGCCTTCGGCGGCGTTGCCCAGCACCACCTTGTCGAGCTTGGTGACGCCGTCAACGAGGTGAGCTACCTCGGTGCCGAATTCGGCGGTCAGCTGCTCCAGGCTGTATCCGGTGTCCTCGACGGTGTCATGCAGGATCGCGGCCACCAGCGTGGTGGTATCCATACCCAGCTCGGCCAGGATGTTGGCCACCGCGACCGGGTGGGTGATGTAGGGGTCCCCCGACTTGCGGAACTGCTCGGCATGCCGGCTTTCCGCTACCTCGTATGCCCGCTGCAGCACCGACCGGTCGGCTTTGGGGTAGAACTCGCGGTGAACAGCGATGAGCGGTTCCAGGACCGGGCTGACCGCGCCGCGCTGGGCTGTCATCCGCCGCGCCAGCCGCGCCCGCACCCGGCGCGAAGCGCTCATGGTGCCGCCGCTCACCCGCAGAGACTCGGTTACCGGGCCGGGCTCACTCAACGCAGGCAGGGATTCGACCGCGACCTGATTCTCGCTGGGCACGTGCTCGTCAGCCACGGTTCACCTCCTACCGCAATAGATTATCTCTCAGATCGCGCGCAGCGCAGTTAATGGCAGCGGCGCCACGGCCGCGCGGCCGCCCAGATCCGAGAGTTCCAGGACAACGCCCGCACTGATCACGTCGGCGCCCGCGGTGGTCAGCAGCCTCGCGGTTGCCGCCAGCGTCCCGCCGGTGGCCAGCACATCGTCGACGATCGCCACGCGGCGGCCCGCAAGTTCCACCCCGTCTGCGGGGATCTCCAGCGCCGCGGTGCCGTATTCGAGCTGGTAGGTCTGCGCATGCACCGGTGGTGGCAACTTCCCTGCCTTGCGCACCGCCAACACGCCGACCCCGAGCCGGATCGCCACCGCGGCCCCGAGCAGAAAGCCGCGGGCATCGATCCCCGCGATCAGCGTGGCCCCCGATGCCGCCTGTGCCAGCGCGTCGGTGACGCGTGACAATCCGTCGGCATCCGCGAACAGGGGCGTCAGGTCCTTGAACTGCACCCCGGGCTCGGGAAAGTCGGCGACCTCACGGGTCAGTGACGCGACGAGTTCGGCTATCTCATCGGGGCCCGTCACGTGGGCAGCACCCAACGATCCATGTTCCAGCCGGCACCCCACCGGGTGACGCTCGGGGTGGCGGCGTACATCGACTTCGGGGCGATCAGCACACGCGGCTGCCGATACAGCGGCAGTGTCGGCAGATCGTTCCATAGGATCGCCGAGGCGTCGCCGAGCAGCCGACTCTGATCCCGGGCGTTGGTTGTCACCGCCAGGGCGGCGATGATGCCGTCGATCTGGCCGTTGGCGTAGTTCGCCGGGTTCTTTCCTTCGCGTGAACGCAGCGCGTACGCATCCATCAACCACGAACCGGTCGAGCCGCTGCCGGGCACGCCGCCGATCGAGCTGAGCAACGCGTCAACCTGGTTGTCCCGGAGCGAATGCGGTCCGGTTTCGGGCGAACTGACATCCTGCACCGTGATACCCGCGGGCTCGCAGGCCTGCGCCATCGCGGACACGATCGCCGCGCGACGGGGATTCGGCGCCTGATATCCCACCCGCAGAGTCAACGGACGGTTGGCGGCGGCCGCCCGTGCCGCTATCGGATCGGAGCGCATGAACCGGCCCGCTTCTGCGGCAGCCTCCACCGAGGCGAAGGAGTCTCCGATGCTGGTGTCGAGCCGTGCGTTCATCACCGGCACTCCGGCGATTCCCGCGATGGCATCCCGCGGCGTGCACAACGCGACCGCACGGCGCAGATCGGGAGCTCCGACCGATCCCCCGGCACCGAAGATCAGTTGCTCCACACCCGACCCGGGCTCCTCGGTGCGCACAAATCCGTCTGGGGCGGTGAGAGTCCCGGCCGATCCCGCTGCGACGTCGACCACCTCAAGATCGCCATCGGACAGCCGCTTTTGCACGTCAATCCCGCTGGGCCACACCGTGACCCGCTTGGTCACCGGCGGGTTGCCCCACCACTTGTCATTAGCCACCAACACCACGGAGCCGTCGTCGTTGTACCCATCGAGCTTGTACGGACCTGATGACGGGAATTTCGACAGGTCCAGATCGGTATCGAGGTTCCACTGGTTGTTCCAGAAATCGGCGATCTTCTGCAGTGCCGGAACATCATTGGAGGCGATCGCGCCCACCAGATCGATGTTGCCGCCCAGCTTGTCGGCGACCACGTGCCACGGCAACATCGTGGTGGCGGTGAACAACTGGGTCCAGTCGGTAAAGGCACGATCGGGCGCGAAGGTCACCCGCGCGGTCTTTTGGCCCGGCTTGCAGTCGACCGTGGAGATGTCGGCGTATCCCGCCGTGCTGGCGGTATCGAAATCGGGCATCCGGCCGGATTGCGCGAACCAGGACAGCACCATGTCTTCGCAGGTCACCGGCTTGCCGTCGGAGTAAACGGCCTTTTCGTTGATGGTGTAGTCAAGTACCAGCGGAATGCGGCCCACTACCTCGACGGTGCCGAAATCGTGATCGGCGATCACCTGACCATCGGGTCCGTGGAAGCCGAAACCGGTGAGCACACGGTTGAACGCCTGTGCTCCGGCCGAGGCGTTACCCGCGACGCTGTTGACGTTGTATGTCGTGAGGCGACCGTCGACGGCGTAATCCAGCGTTTTCGCCGCCGAGGTCCAACACGAGGTCAACAGCCCCGCCGCGAGCAGCACCGTGGTCACAATGGCGCCGATTCGCGCGATTCGTCTTGCCCCGGTCCGTGCTGGACTTCGTGAATCCATCAGTGCCGCCGCGTGTTTCGCTTACCTTGAGGGCGGGCGCCGGGCTTGGGTTTGGCGGGGCGCACTCCGGTCGCCGCGGCATCGGATGTCCCCGATGTCGCGACCTTGGCCGTCTTGCTTCCCACACCCGCGTCTGCCAGCGGTGCGGCATCGGGCTTGCGACGGCTCAGCACCTTCTTGGTGTGGCTGGCAACCAGATCCGTGCGCTCACGCAACGCCACCAACAGCGGGGTGGCGAAGAAGATCGACGAATAGGTGCCCACCAAGATGCCGACCAGCTGCACCAGCGCCAGATCCTTCAGGGTGCCCACGCCCAATAGCCAGATGGCGACCACGATGAGCGAGAGCACCGGGATGGCCGAGATGAGGCTGGTGTTGATGGAACGCATGAACGTCTGGTTCACGGCCAAGTTGGCATGTTCGGCATACGTGCGCCGCGAGGTGTGCTGGAAGCCATGGGTGTTCTCTTCCACCTTGTCGAACACGATCACCGTGTCGTACAAGGAGAATCCGAGAATCGTGAGCAGACCGATCACGGTCGCCGGGGTGACCTCGAAGCCCACCAGGGAGTACACACCCGCGGTGACCAGCAGGTCGAAAACCAGCGCGGCCAGCGCGGCCAGCGACATGTAGCGCTCGTAACGCACGGCGATATAGATGCCGGCCAGCACCAGGAACACGCCCAGCGCCCAGAGCGCCTTGTTGGTGATCTGGCTGCCCCAGGTTTCGGAGACATCCGAGTCGCTGATGGCGTCGATGGACGGCTTGCCGTCCGGGCCCTTCGGCGCGAATCTGTCGAAGAGCGCCTTGTGCAGCTTCGAGGATTGCTCGTTGTCCAGCTTCTCGGTGCGGATCTGAATGGAGGCCGAGTCGCCGGTGCCGGTCACCACGATCGATTCGGCGTCGTGTCCCAGGGTCTGGCTGAAGACATCCTCGGTCTGCTGGACGGTGGCGTCCCCCTTGGGGAACCACACCTTGGTACCGCCCTCGAAGTCGATGCCGAAGACGAAACCCTTGATCGCGATCGACAAAATCGCGACCACCATGAACGCACCGCTGATCCCGAACCACAGCGTGCGTTTCCCGACGACGTCGACAGCGCCAGTACCGGTGTACAGGCGGTAGAGGAATCCGTGTTCCGGTGCGGCGCTAACGGTCTCAACCGCCGTGGATTTGGGCTCCTGCGCGGTGCTTGCGGTGGCGTCCGTGGCGTCTTCCGCGACGTCCTTGTCGGTGCCGTTGCCGTTGCTCACTGTGCCATTGCTCGTACTCATGCGTGTGCTGCCGCCTTACGTTCGCGGGCAATCTGCTGGACCGCGCCGAGCCCGTTGTACGCGGGCTTGGACAGGGTCGCCGACTTGGAGGACAGGTAGACCAGCGGCCACGTCACCAGGAAGACCACCACGACATCGAGAATGGTGGTGAGACCAAGGGTGAACGCGAAGCCCTTCACCTGGCCGATGGCCAGGATGTAGAGCACCACCGCGGCCAACAGGGTCACCGCGTTACCGGACAGGATCGTCTTGCGCGCGCGTGCCCAACCGCGCGGCACCGCCGACCGGTAGGAACGACCCTCTCGTATTTCGTCTTTGATGCGCTCGAAGAACACCACGAACGAGTCGGCGGTGGTACCGATGCCGATGATCAGGCCGGCGATACCCGCGAGATCGAGGGTGTACGAGATGTATCTGCCCAGCAGCACCAGGATCGCGAAGACCATGGCGCCGGAGGCCACCAGGGACAGCGCCGTGAGCAGGCCCAGCACCCGGTAGTAGATCAGCGAGTACAACAACACGATCGCCAAGCCGATGGCGCCGGCGATCAAGCCCGCCTTGAGCGAGGTCAAACCGAGTGTCGCCGACACGGTTTGGGCATCGGAAGACTCGAACGAGAGCGGCAGCGACCCGTACTTGAGTGCCGCCGCGAGTTGCTTGGCCGAGTCGGACGTGAACTGCCCACTGATCTCGGTCTTGCCACCGGGAATGGGCTCACGGATCGCCGGCGCGCTGATCACCTTGGAGTCCAGCGTGAAGGCGGTCTGGGTGCCCTGCTGCCAGTGCGCGGAGGTGTAGTCCGCCCACACCTTGGCGCCGGTGGGCTTGAATTCCATGCTCACGACATAGATGCCGCGCTGCTGATCCAGACCGGAGCTGGCGTCCTTGATCTCTTCGCCACTGATGATCGACTTGTCCAGCAGGTAGGCGGCCTTTCCGCCCTGGCTGTCGTCGCCGCAGGTGACCAGGGGCAGGTTCGGGTCGTCGTTACCGGCCAGCGGGTCGTCGGGGTCATAGCAGCGCGAGGCCTGAACTTGCAGGGCCAGCATCTGGATCCGCGGGTCCTCGCTCTGCCTGATCTGCTTCTCAAAGTCGATCAGCTGTTTGCGCTCCTCGCCGCTACCCGGCTTCGGCGGCAGGTCGGCCGGAGGCGCGGGAGCCGTCGTGGCGTTGGGTGTCGCGGGCTGCGTCGCCGGTGGCGGTGGCGGTGGCGTCGTGGTTTGCGCGGGGTACGGCCGCGGCTGCGGTTTCGGTGAGGGCGGCGCGGCAGGAGTGGACTTACCCGCGCCCGGCGCAGGAGGCGTCGCCTCCTTGGCGGGGGCCGGCTGTCCCTGCTGAGGAGCGCCCGCTCCGGGCTCCGGGTTCTCCTTGGGCTGCGCCGGAACCGCCTGCACAACGGGCCGAATGTAGAGCTTGGCGGTCTGGCCCAGGTTCCGCGCCTCACTGCCGTCGTTTCCGGGCACCGTGATGACCAGGTTGTCACCATCGATGATGACCTCGGACCCGGAAACGCCGAGGCCGTTGACGCGCGCGTTGATGATCTGCTGCGCCTGCGTCAACGCTTCCTTGGTCGGCTTGGACCCATCGGGGGTGCGAGCCGTCAGGGTGACACGGGTGCCGCCCTGCAGATCGATACCGAGCTTGGGCTTGGGCTGCTTGTCGCCGGTCAGGAATACCAGCAGGTAGGCGCCGATGAGCAGCACCAGGAAGGCAGCTAGGTAGCGCATGGGATGCACAGGGGCCGATGACGAGGCCACGTGTCCGGTCTCCTTGCTTGTCGAGGGCGGGTCGGGAGGCTTTCGGGGGATGTGAGCAAAGGCGAAAGCCGCTACTCCTTGGTCAGCTCAACCCCGCTGCTCTCGACGTCGCGAACCGTGCCGTCGTCGGCGGCTGCGCTGTCTTCAACCTCATCCACGATCTTGTCCCGTACGGCGAGCTTCATCCAACGTGTCACCACACCCGGTGCGATCTCCAGATCCACGGTGTCGTCGGTGACGGCGGTGATGGTGCCCTGCAGGCCCGAGGTGGTGTGTACCCGATCACCGATCGCCAAGGACGCGTGCAGTTCGATGGTGGCGTCGAGAGCCTTGCGCTGCCGCCGGTTCGCAAAGAAGAGGAATGCGCCCATCACGAGGATGAGCGGCAAGAAGACGATGATCGATTCCATGGCGGCTTTCGGGGTTCTTTCCGTTGGGTTTCCGTTGGGTACAGGCGAGGGCAAGCACGGTCAGCGTGAAATGAGCACGCGACAAGTCACCAGTGTGCCATCCGACTCTGTGGAATCGACGCGAACCCCGTGCCCGCGCGGGCCCTAGTGTCGCGTCAATCGAACAGCCCGGTCTGCCCCAGCAGCTGCGGCGGCGGGGTCAGACCCAGGTGCGTCCACGCCAACGGCGTCGCCACTCGCCCGCGTGGGGTGCGGGCCAGCATCCCGGCACGCACCAGGAACGGCTCACATACTTCTTCCACGGTGGTCGACTCCTCCCCAACTGCCACGGCCAGTGTCGACAAGCCCACCGGGCCGCCGCCGAAACTGCGTGTCAGGGCCAAGAGCACCGCCCGGTCCAGGCGGTCCAGTCCCAACTCGTCCACGTCGTACACCGCCAGGGCCGACTTGGCGACGTCCACGGTAATGACACCGTCGGCACGCACCTCCGCGTAATCGCGGACGCGACGCAACAGTCGGTTGGCGATGCGGGGAGTGCCACGCGAGCGCCGCGCGATCTCCGTACCCGCATCGGCACCCAGTTCGATGCCGAGGATGCCTGCCGAGCGCGCCAGCACGAGTTCGAGCTCGTCGGGCTCGTAGAAATCCATATGGGCGGTGAACCCGAATCGGTCGCGCAGCGGCCCGGTCAGCGATCCCGAGCGCGTCGTGGCTCCCACCAGTGTGAACGGTGCCACTTCCAGCGGGATGGACGTCGCACCCGGACCCTTGCCCACGACGATGTCGACGCGAAAATCCTCCATGGCCAGGTACAGCATTTCCTCGGCAGGCCGGGCGATGCGGTGGATCTCGTCGATGAACAGCACATCGTGTTCGACGAGGTTGCTCAGCATGGCCGCCAGATCGCCCGCACGTTCCAGTGCCGGGCCCGAAGTCACCCGCAGCGATGAGCCCAACTCCGCGGCGATGATCATGGCCAGCGAGGTTTTACCGAGGCCGGGTGGGCCGGATAACAGGATGTGGTCGGGGGTGCCGCCGCGATTCTTCGCGCCGGACAGCACCAGCTCCAGCTGTTCGCGAACACGCGGTTGCCCGATGAACTCGCGCAGCGACTTCGGGCGCAAGCCGGCGTCGACGTCGTTCTCACCGACCGTCAGCGCACCGGACATGTGAGCGTTGTCGAACCCGTCCTCGCCATCGTCGAGATCGTCGAATTCGTTCACACGGCTCATCGCGTCTTACCCAGCAACGCCAGTGCCGAGCGCAGCACTCCGGAAACATCCGCGCCCGTATCGCCCGGATTGTCTTGGGCCAGAACGGTGTCGGTGGCTTGCTCGGCTTGTTTTGCGGCAAAGCCAAGTCCGATGAGTGCCTCGACGACTTGGGAGCGCACCAGCGACGCAGTGCCACGCCCCAGTTCGGTGGTGCCGCCCGGAGCGGCAGCCACCTTCTCCCGCAACTCCAGCACCAAGCGCTCGGCCCCACGCTTACCAATCCCCGGCACCCGGGTGAGCGCGGCGACATCGCCGTCGGCCAGCGCCTGGCGCAGGGTCGGTGCGTCATAGACCGCGAGGGTGGCCATCGCGATTTTGGGCCCCACCCCGGAGACACCAAGCAGCGTCGTGAACAGATCGCGGGCATCGGTGTCGGTGAAGCCATAAAGCGTCATCGAGTCTTCACGGACGATCATCGCCGTGATCAGCCGAATCTGGGTGCCGCGCCGCAGCGTGGAGAGCGTGGCCGGTGTGGCGTTCACGCGGTACCCCACGCCGGCCGCCTCGATCACCACATGGTCGAGCGCGATGTCGATGACCTCGCCGTTGACCGATGCAATCACGCCGCACTCCGTTCTTTACGCAGACCTGCCATTACCGAGCCGCTGCCTTCATCCGGGCCGCGAAGGCCTTCCGTTGTTCCTCTGCCACGGCTTCCGCCTTGGCCATTCTCGCAAGCATGGGCGCGCGCCAGCAGTGACAGATTGCCAGGGCCAGCGCGTCGGCGGCATCCGCGGGTTTGGGCGCGGCCTGCAGATTCAGGATGCGGGTGACCATCGCGGTCACCTGGGATTTGTCGGCCCGGCCGTTGCCGGTGACCGCCGCCTTGACCTCCGACGGGGTGTGGAAATACACCTCGATCCCCCGTTTTGCGGCGCAGAGCGCGATCACCCCGCCGGCTTGCGCCGTGCCCATCACGGTGGAGACGTTCTGCTGGGCGAAGACGCGCTCGATGGCAACGACGTCGGGGCGATGAGTCTCCATCCAATGTTCAACGACCTCACTGATCACTAGAAGTCGTTGCGGCAGCGGCTGGTTGGCGGGAGTGCGAACGACGTCGACATCCAGGGCCACCACCTTGCGACCCGAGGATGCCTCGACCATGGACAGACCGCACCGGGTAAGACCCGGGTCGACTCCCATTACTCGCACGCGTCAGCCCTCTCGCTGTAGAACAGTTGTTCGATCAGCATATCGAGGAGGTTCCGCTATCGGCGGGCAACACGCGAGGGCGCTGCAAATGTCAACGCGCGTTGGCCTAAGCTCAGCGCATGCCCCCTGAACCTCGGCGATCGGACGCCACCCGCGCGGCCATCCTCGAGGCTGCTCAGGAGCATTTCGCCAGTGTCGGCTACGAGAAGGCGACCATACGGGCCATCGCCGGCACCGCGGGCATCGACCCCTCGCTGGTCATGCGGTACTACGGCAACAAGGGCAAGCTGTTCGCGGCGGCCGCCAATTTCGATCTGTGCCTGCCCGAACTGAGCGCGGTGTCCCACGAAGAACTCGGCACGGTCATCGTCCAACACTTCCTGGAGCGCTGGGAAGTGGACGACACCATGGTGGCACTGCTGCGCGCCGCGGTGTCTAACGAAGAGGCCCGGCTGCGCATGGTCGAGATCTTCACCGACCAGTCACTACCCGCGTTCGAAGAGCTCTTGACCGACCATGCCGCCGAGCGTGCCGCGCTCATCGGCGGCCAAATGATCGGATTCGCCGTCTGCCGCTACATTCTGCGGCTCAGCCCCGTCATCGAAATGACGCATCAGGACATCGTGAACTGGATGGCGCCGATCGTTCAGCAGTACATCGACACCCCTGCGCCCTAGCGGGCCGTCAGGACCGAACCTTCAACGCCCCATGCTCGTCGACCAGCGAGAAATAGATGGCGCTCATCGTCACGAAGACCGCGGTCCAGATCAGCAGACCCACCGAGTTCACCGCGAACGCCTCACCCAGCAGGATGGCAACGACACCGGTGATCAACGGGCTGCGCACATGCCTGCTTCCCGGTTGATCGAATTGTGCGACGGTGCGGGTCACCAGGAATGAGCCGGCCGCGATCAGCAGGGTTCCGATCACTGTCGCGGTGATCGACATCTGATCGGACATCCACGAGGGCACCCCGATGCCCGTTCCGTACAGGATTACCAGTGGCACCAAGACGGCCACGGTGAACGGTAGTGCGAGAACGGCACGTGCGGTGTGCCAGCGAGTTGTCGATTCAGGCGCCGGGGCGACTGTTTGTGTGGCCATGACGGGCCTCCCCTCACTTTTCGGATGTCTTAGATGTACGCCTGCCTGACATACACTGTCAACACTTGTTGACCAACAGTCGTTGACATCACAGTAACGCCGTCTAGTGACGTTTGATTCCCGGCGGTGATTCCCGGCGGCCGGCACGATTCGGGCCCGGCCGCGCGTCCGATTACTGTCGTCGGGGTGTCTGCCGGAAAACTGCCCAGCGAGAAAATGATTCAGTGGTGGCCGCCCCTCGGGGTCATCGCGATGCTGACACTTGGATTCTCCGTGGGCAAGGGTTCGACACCCTTTGACGCGTGGTTTTTCGATCTGACTCAGGCAGTCTTCGGGGTGCAGCCTCGCTGGTTGCTGTTCTTCACCGACTGGGAATTCCTCGTACCGGTGCTCGTGGTGTGCGTCGGATTCGAGCTGTACCGGCGGCGCTGGCGGGTCGCGGCCGTGGTGCTCATCTGCCCGTTCATCGCGAACTGGACCACTCAAGCCACCAAGATGCTGGTCGGCCGTGAAAAGGGCGGCTACCTCGCCTACCCCAGCGGTCACACCACCGTGGTGGTGGCGGTCATGGGGATGCTGGTGCTAGTCGCCGGCGGAGCCCTATGGGCGTACATCGTGGCCGGGATTGTCAGCACGCTCGGGCTGCTGGGGCAGGTCGCCTGCGGGTACCACTATCTCACCGACACCGTCGGTGCCGTGCTGGTCACTACGGCGGTGGTGGTGTTGGCGATATGGGCCGCGGGTCAGTCTTCGTCGAGCGCGGCGAGCACCTCGTCGGACAAGTCCACATTGGTGTAAACGTTCTGCACGTCGTCGCTGTCCTCCAAGGCGTCGACCAGTTTGAACACCTTGCGGGCGGTTTCGACGTCGACGGGCACGCTCATCGACGGCTGGAAGCTGGCTTCCGCCGATTCGTAGTCGATTCCGGCTTCCTGTAGGGCCTGACGGACGGCGACCAAGTCGGTGGGCTCGGAGATGACCTCGAAGGTCTCGCCCAGGTCGTTGACCTCCTCGGCGCCCGCCTCCAGGACGGCCGTCAGCACGTCGTCCTCCGACAGGCTGTTCTTCTCGAGCGTCACAACGCCCTTGCGGGAGAACAGGTACGACACCGAACCCGGATCGGCCATGCTGCCACCGTTGCGCGTCATCGCCACCCGCACCTCACCGGCGGCGCGGTTGCGGTTGTCACTCAGGCACTCGATGAGGACCGCGACGCCGTTGGGGCCGTAGCCCTCGTACATGATGGTCTGCCAGTCGGCGCCACCGGCTTCTTCGCCGGCTCCGCGCTTGCGGGCCCGCTCGATGTTGTCGTTGGGCACCGAGGTCTTCTTGGCCTTCTGAATGGCGTCGTAGAGCGTCGGGTTGCCAGCCGGATCTCCGCCGCCCGTACGTGCGGCGACCTCGATGTTCTTGATCAGCTTGGCGAACTCTTTGCCCCGGCGCGCGTCTTTGACGGCCTTCTGATGCTTGGTGGTGGCCCACTTGGAATGGCCGCTCATGTACCCCTGTACTACTTTCTCTAGGTTCTGTCGCACTTCTGCGCTGCCCGAGTGTACTCGCGCACCTAGGCTGAATCACATGACTGTCCTGGTGAAGGACCCCATCGTCGACGCGGTACTGGATAGATACGGCGCTGTCGTCGGCGACCGCCTCACGGATTACCGCAACCATCTGTACCGCGGCATGAACTACCAGCTGCGACTTCTTGGCATGACGGAGGCACCACCGGAGATCGCGCTGGCATGGGCGGTGCACGACATCGGTATTTGGACGGCCCGTACTTGGGATTATCTGGACCCCTCGGTGGCACTGGCCGAGCAACTGGCGCCGGAGTTCGGAATTACCGATGTCGATCGCGTCACGGCGATGGTGGCCGACCACCACAAGCTGAGGTCTGCCGACGATCTATGGGTCGAGATGTTCCGGCTGGGTGACCGGGTCGATGCGTTCCGCGGCCTGTACGCCTGGAGCGGGCTGGAACGTTCGGATGTGCGCGAGGTGGTGGAGGCACTGCCCTACGGCGGTTTTCACGGATTCTTACTACGCACCGCCGGGAAATGGACGTTGAAACATCCGCTGCGGCCGATGCCCATGTTGCGCTGGTGACTCCAGCTGTACGCGACACATCACCACCCCTGAAGCCGGCAGCCCGCTTTGGCGCGCATAGCCGGGCACCCGCCATCAGGGCTAGCCGGCGCGGACCATATCCACGAACAGCTGATGCACCCGGCGGTCGCCGGTCACCTCGGGGTGAAATGCCGTCGCCAGCGCACTCCCCTGCCGCACCGCGACCGGGTGGCCCTGCGCACTGGCCAGCACCTCGACATCGTCTCCGACACGCTCCACCCACGGTGCGCGGATGAACACCGCGTGCATCGCACCGTCCACGCCGGTGAAATCCAGGTCACCTTCGAAGGAATCGACCTGACGTCCGAATGCGTTGCGGCGCACGGTCATATCGATGGCGCCGAGTGCGACCGCGTCCGGGCGGGTATCCAGGATCTCGCTGGCCAGCAGGATCATGCCGGCGCACGAGCCGTAAACCGGCAGCCCGGCACGCAACCGTTCGGTGAGCGGATCCAACAGCTCGAACACGCGCAGCAAGTTGCTCATCGTGGTCGATTCCCCACCGGGAATGACCAGCCCATCGACCTTGCCAAGCTCCTCGGGGCGACGCACACCAAGCGCCTCGGCCCCCGAATCTTTCAGCGCCGCAACATGTTCCCTGACATCGCCCTGCAATGCCAGCACACCCACAAGGGGACTCACGCCATATTCCCTCGGGCCACCGACGCCTGCTCGGGGTTACGCTCAATGCGGGTAAGCCCCTCTTGCACCACCGCAGCCACCATGGTTCCGTCCCGGTTGAAGATCCGGCCCTGCGTCAACGCGCGCCCGAACCCTGCCGACGGGGATGTCTCGTCGTACAACATCCACTCGTCGGCACGGAAGGGCCGCAGGAACCACAGCGCGTGGTCCAATGAAGCCGTCTGCAGCACGGTATCCCGATGCGGCACCTTCGAAGAACTCAGCAACGTCAGGTCGCTCATATACGCCAGCGCGCAGATGTGTAGCACCGGGTCGTCGGGCAGGTGCTTACGGCAGCGGAACCACACCCGCTGCTGGGCGGCCAGCCGGGGATTCCTGTCCATGAGCTCGTCCGGCACGATCCGGATATCCCACTCGGCGAACTGCCGGAAAAGATCCCGGTTGAACGAATCCTGTTCCTGTGCGTCGGGCAGATCCTCCGGATCGGGTACCGGCGGCATCAGATCCTGATGCTCGATACCGGTGTCCAGTGTCTGAAATGAGGCCGACATGCTGAAGATGGCCTGCCCGTCCTGGATCGCGGTGACTCGGCGCGTTACGAACGATCTACCGTCGCGGACCCGGTCGACGAGAAACACGGTGGGCTCGTTGGGATTTCCGGGCCGCAGAAAGTATCCGTGCAACGAGTGCACCAGATACTCCGGTTCCACGGTGCGAACCGCGGACACCAGTGACTGCCCAGCGACCTGCCCGCCGAAGGTGCGACGAAGATTGCTGGGGGTCACGTTGCCCCGGAAGATGTCCTTCTCCAGCTGCTCGAGAGTAAGGATCTCCTCGATATCGGCCATCCGCTAGTTCTACCAGCCGCGCTCGGCGAGCCTGTGCGGCTGCGCGATGTCCTCCACATTGATACCGACCATCGCCTCGCCCAGGCCACGCGACACCTTGGCCAGCACATCCGGGTCGTCATAGAAGGTGGTGGCCTTGACGATCGCCGCGGCACGCTGCTCCGGGTTACCGGACTTGAAGATGCCCGAACCCACGAACACGCCTTCGGCGCCAAGCTGCATCATCATCGCCGCATCGGCCGGAGTAGCGATACCGCCGGCCGTGAACAGCGTGACCGGCAGCTTGCCGGCGCGCGCAACCTCGACAACGAGCTCGTATGGTGCCTGCAGTTCCTTTGCGGCAACGTACAACTCGTCCTCAGCCAGCGAGGTGAGCCGGCGAATCTCGCCGCCGATCTTGCGCATGTGTGTGGTCGCGTTGGACACATCGCCGGTGCCGGCTTCGCCCTTGGAGCGAATCATGGCCGCGCCCTCGGTGATGCGGCGCAGCGCCTCGCCCAGGTTGGTGGCACCACACACGAACGGCACGGTGAACTTCCACTTGTCGATGTGGTTGGTGTAATCGGCAGGGGTCAGCACCTCCGACTCATCGATGTAGTCGACACCGAGGCTCTGCAGGATCTGTGCCTCGACGAAGTGCCCGATGCGGGCCTTGGCCATAACCGGGATGCTGACCGCGCTGATGATGCCGTCGATCATGTCCGGGTCGCTCATGCGCGACACGCCACCCTGGGCGCGGATGTCCGCGGGCACCCGCTCCAGCGCCATCACGGCCACGGCGCCGGCGTCTTCGGCGATCTTTGCCTGCTCGGGCGTAACAACGTCCATGATCACGCCGCCCTTGAGCATCTCGGCCATACCGCGCTTGACGCGAGCGGTACCGGTGCCGGTCTCGGGGGACGTTCCATTGGTCGTGCTAGTCAACTGGGGGCTCCTGAATCTCGGGGTCTGCGACCAGTCTAATGCGGCCGCACCAGCGATTTTGTGGCGGGAGGTGCGGTGACGCGCCTCACCCGATTTGGACTGGCGCACGCCGTGCGCCGGGGGCTACCGCATCGGCCGCAGCGGCGGCCTCACAGAGCAGTTCTCCCAGCTGATTCGGGTACACCTGCTCCCCCGCAGCCGTGAGCGCCGCGATCTCCTCCGCATCGCACCAACGGTGCCCGGTGATGTAGCGCTGCTCCAGATTCGTGCGACCGTCGGTGGCCGGTTCGAACCTCTTGGTGCGGTGCACGAAGAACAATTCCTCGGACCGGATGGTGGTGCCGTTGAAGTCGAAGACGGCCACGCGCCGCCACAGCGGGCCCACCAGACGCCCGGAGGGAACCGATAGCCCCGTTTCTTCCACCAGTTCGCGTACCGCACCGTCGGCCAGCTTCTCTCCCGGCAAGGTCTGTCCACCAACCGTGAACCACCAATGCACTGCCGGGGTCGGCGCCGCAGGATCGAAGCCGCGCAGCAGCAGCACCCGGCCGTCCTCGTCAAGCAGGATGATCCGGGCCGAGGTGCGGAAGTTGGCCAGCGCCGGATCCTCGGTGCCTGCCCCCGGACGGTCGATGATTTCGAAATATGTTGGCATCGGCGCGGTTCCACCCAGACGCAACCAACGGACCGGGCGGCGTACCCGCAGTGCCAGGGTGTCGCGCACGGCATCATTGTGAAAGCGTCGCGCGATCAGCACGCGCGTCTCGGCATCGGCGAGCTCGGCCACCAAAGCCGGCCGCAGCCGGTCCGGGTCGACGGTGGACAGCGCGGCGGCGAGCTGGTTTTCGGCGTATTCGCGCCGGTCACGTTCGGCACGTTCGGCTTTCGCCGCCAGCTTGATCAGTTGCTCGTCCTTGAGTGCGTCCCCTACCGCACGTGCGACGACGGCGCGACGAGCCAGCGCAGCATCAAGTGCTTGCCAGGACAGGTCACTGCGCACGTGCAGCCGGTCCAGGCGGTTGGCCACCAGGTAGGCCCAGAGCAGGCCGAGCGCGACCAATAGGGCGATGATGGCGATGACGACGACCGTCAACGCCGAGAACGTCACCAACTGTCCACCTTCACCCGCGCGCCAGAGGCGGTGACGGTCTCATAGACGAGCATGATCTGCTGGGCGACCACCGACCAGTCGTACCGCTGCACCGCCTCGGTGCCGGCCGCGACCAGCTGTGCCCGGCCTTCGTCATTACCCAGCACATCGATGAGGGCCGCCGCCAAGGCATCGGGATCGCCGGTGGGTGTCAGCCGGCCCGCAGTGCCGTCCAGAAGCACCCGGCGGAAGGCATCCAGCGAGCTGGCGACGACGGCCGTGCCCGCCGCCATCGCCTCCACCAAGACAATGCCGAAGCTCTCGCCGCCGATATTGGGCGCACAGTAGACGTCGGCGCTGCGCATGGCCGAAGCCTTGGTGGCGTCGTCGACCTGTCCCAGAAACTTCAGATGCTTAGCCAGCGGTCCCGCCTGCGTGCGCAATTCGGCTTCGTCGCCGCGCCCCACGATCAAGATCTCCACATCGGGAAAGCTGGTCGCGATCTTCGGCAGTGCGCCCATCAGCACGTCCATGCCCTTGCGCGGCTCGTCGTAGCGCCCCAGGAACAGCACCGTTTTACCTTCGCGTGGGTACCCCTCAAGAACGGGCGCGCCCGAGAAGGAGCGAACGTCGACACCATTGGGGATCTCCACCGCGTCGGATCCCAGCGCCTCCATCTGCCAGCGCCGGGCCAGCTCCGAGACCGCTATCCGGCCCACGATCTTCTCGTGCCAGGGACGTAGCACGGCTTGAAACACGCTGAGCGTCAACGACTTGGTGGTGGACGTGTGGAACGTCGCGACAATCGGCCCCTCTGCCACCATGAGCGCCAGCATCGACAGGCTCGGCGCGTTCGGTTCATGCAGGTGCAGAACGTCAAAGTCGCCGTCGACAAGCCAGCGCCTGGTCTTGGCATAGGTAGCCGGGCCGAATCGAAGCCGCGCCACCGATCCGTTGTACGGGATCGGAACGGCCTTGCCGCCGGAGACCACGAACTCGGGCAGCTCCAGATCCGACGACGACGGCGCAAGCAGGCTCACGTGGTGGCCGCGATCACGCATGACCTCTGCCAGCTGCACGACATGGGACTGGACGCCACCCGGTACGTCAAAGGAGTACGGGCAGACCATCCCGATGCGCATTACGCCTGCCCACCAACGGGATCGGTCTCCCGGGAGGCCGCAGGCTCCTGCGGCGGCGCCGTCCGCAGTTTGGAGCGGCGCTCCTCGGACAAATCGTCGAGCCATAGCGGCTGCAGCATGTGCCAATCCGCGGGTCGTTCGGCGATATTGGCGGCGAAGACATCGGCCATCGCCTGTGTGGCGACCGCGACATCGCCCGCCGAGGTATCAACGGCCTGATGGATGCGGACTCCCCACCGCTCATGCGGTTCAAACCAGCAGTGCGCAGGTAACAGACGTGCTCCGGTGTCGATCGCCAGACGTGCGGGCCCTGCGGGCATGCGGGCCTCGGCACCGAAAAAATCGACGGGTACGCCACTGCGACTCAGATCGCGATCGGCCATGAGGCAGACGACACGGTTCTCCCGCAATCGCTGGGCCAGCAGCTCATATGGCCCCGACGCATCGCCGGTGAGCGCAAGCACCTCGAATCCCAGGGTCTCGCGATAGTCCAGGAAGCGCCGGTACAACGACTCGGGTTTCAGACGCTCGGCCACGGTGGTGAAGGTGCCGTAGGTCTGCGCCAGCCACACCCCCGCCATGTCCCAGTTTCCGCTGTGCGGCAGCGCGATAACCGTTCCCCGCCCTTCGGCCTGCGAGGCGTCAAGGTTCCGACGGCCGTATAGGCAACTATCCAGGCGGGCGGCGAGACGCTCCATGTTCTGCGAGGGCAGCCGGAACGCTTCGCGCCAGTACCGTGCGTAGGAACGCATCGAGTCGATGATGAGCCGGTCGGGCACCTCCCGGGGGTGTACGTCCAGCACCCGCGCGAGGTTCTTGCGCAGCTGCTCGGGTCCCCCTTTACGGGCACCGGCCATGGCGCCGACGTCGAATATGGCGCGGGCAAGCAGGTCTGGAGTGATCTGCGTCAGATTCCATCCCGCGGCATATCCCCAGTCGGCGGCGCGCTCTCCCCAGACACTCATGGCTGATTCGTCTCCGCGGTGTCCTGTCCCGCATCGGAATTGGGCAGCAGGTCCAGCGCTCCGGGAGAGGTACGGACCGCATGCATACGCTGGGCCACCGTCACCAAGCTCGCAACGGCCAGCACCCACATCGCCGTGTGCAGCGGCCACTGCACCCCGAATCCACCGCTGAATATCGCTCCGGCGAGCACGATGATGAGCCGCTCCGGTCGCTCAATGAGGCCACCGTCGGCACGCAATCCGGAGGCCTCGGCTCGCGCCTTCACATACGAGATCACCTGCGAGGTGATCATGCAGATCAGCGTCGCGACCACCAAAGAGGTTGATCCCCAGCCGAACGCGGCCCACCAAACGAGCCCGGCGAACACCGCGCCGTCGGCTACCCGATCGCATGTCGCGTCGAGGACCGCGCCGAATCGGGTGCCGCCGCCACGTGCGCGAGCCATCGCGCCGTCGAGCATGTCGAACATCGCGAACAACCACACCGCCATGCCGCCCCAGAAGAGGTGCCCGGTCGGGAAAAGTGTCAGCGCCGCAACCACCGATGCGGCGGTTCCGAAGATGGTGACCGTGTCCGGGGTGAATCCCGCACGCAACAGCGCGCTGGCCAGCGGGTTGGTGATCTTCGCGAATGTCTCCCGCGAGAGCAGGCCGCTCATGGCAACTGCTCCCAGGCGGTGGCGAGCAGCGTGCGGGTGTCTCGCAGCAGCTGCGGCAATACCTTGGAGTCGCCGATGATGGTGATGAAGTTCGCATCACCGCCCCAGCGCGGCACCACGTGCTGATGCAGGTGTTCGGACAGGGAGCCGCCCGCGGCACTACCCAGATTGAGGCCCACGTTGAAGCCGTGGGGCCGTGAGACCTTCTTGATCACCCGAATCGCCTTCTGGGTGAAGGCCATCAGTTCACGGCTCTCCCCTTCGGTGAGATCTTCGAGCTCGGCCACCTGGCGGTACGGCACCACCATCAAATGACCCGGGTTGTATGGATACAGATTCAGCACGGCGTAGACATGCTCACCGCGGGCCACGACCAAACCGTCTTCGTCGGCCATCTCCGGGATCTCGGTGAAGGGCGCCGAGTCCGGGCTGGGCGCCTTCACGGCCTCGGCGATGTAACTCATCCGGTGGGGGCTCCACAGCCGCTGCAGATGATCCGGGTCGCCCACGCCGCGGTCGATGATGGTCGAGTCCTGGTCAGTCACTGGCACCCAGCTTCAGGAGTTCGGCAGTCGGCGAGACGTTTTCACGTCTGTTCACCCAGTCGACGATGGCGGCGACAGCCTCGTCCCGGGGCACCCCATTCACCTGGGTACGGTCGCGGAACCGGAAGCTGACGGCGCCCGCCTCGACATCGCGATCGCCGGCCAGCAGCAAGAACGGCACCCGCTGGTTGGTGTGATTGACGATCTTCTTGTTCATGCGGTCATCGCTGCTGTCTACCTCGGCCCGGATGCCCTGCGCTTTGAGCTGCGAAACAATGTCGTTCAGATATGGCGCGTGCGCATCGGCGATCGGGATACCCACCGCCTGCACCGGCGACAACCAGGCCGGGAAGGCTCCCGCGTAGTGCTCGGTGAGCACACCGAAGAACCGTTCGATGGATCCGAAGAGAGCACGGTGGATCAGCACCGGCTGCTTACGGGTGCCGTCGGCGGCGGTGTACTCGAGGTTGAAGCGCTCGGGCATGTTGAAGTCGAGCTGAATGGTCGACATCTGCCACGACCGTCCCAGCGCATCCTTGGCCTGCACCGAGATCTTGGGGCCGTAGAAGGCCGCACCGCCAGGATCCGGCACCAGCTGCAGCCCTGAATCGAGCGCCACCTGCTCCAGCGTCTTGGTCGCTTCCTCCCAGACCTCGTCGGACCCAACGAATTTCGCCTCGTCCTTGGTCGACAGTTCTAGGTAGAAGTCATCAAGCCCGTAGTCGGACAGCAGGTCCAGCACGAATCGCAGCAGCGAGGTCAGCTCCTCATGCATCTGCTCGCGGGTGGTGTAGATGTGCGCGTCGTCCTGCGTCATGCCGCGCACCCGGGTCAATCCGTGCACCACACCGGATTTCTCATATCGGTAGACCGATCCGAATTCGAAGAGCCGCAAGGGCAATTCACGGTACGAGCGGCCCCGTGCCCGGTAGATCAGGTGGTGCATCGGGCAGTTCATGGGCTTGAGGTAGTAATTCTGGCCCGGCTTGCGTACCGTGCCGTCCTCATTGAGTTCGGCGTCGATATGCATCGGGGGAAACATGCCGTCGGAGTACCAGTCCAGGTGACCCGAGGTTTGGTAAAGGTTCTCCTTGGTGATGTGCGGGGTGTTGACGAACTCGTAGCCGGCGGCAGTGTGCTTGGCGCGCGAATAGTCCTCCAGCTCCTTGCGCACGATGCCACCCTTCGGATGGAAAACCGGTAGGCCGGAACCAATTTCATCGGGGAAGCTGAACAGATCCAGCTCCACACCGAGCTTGCGGTGATCGCGCCGCTGCGCCTCTTCCAACAGCTCGAGATGCTTGTCGAGGGCTTCCTGCGACTCCCAGGCGGTGCCGTAGACACGCTGCATGCTGGCGTTCGCCTGATTACCACGCCAGTAGGCGGCCGAGCTACGGGTGAGCCGGAAGGCCGGAATGTGCTTGGTGGTGGGGATATGCGGGCCGCGGCACAAGTCGAACCATTCCCGTTCCCCGGTGCGGGGATTCAGGTTGTCGTAGGCGGATAACTCGTCGCCGCCGACCTCCATGACCTCCGGGTCATCGGCTCCGGACTTGTCCGACACCAATTCCAGCTTGAATGGCTCGTTGGCGAGCTCGGCCTGGGCCTCTTCTACCGATTCGTAAACCCGGCGCGAAAAACGTTGCCCTTCTTTGATGATCTGCTTCATCTTCTTTTCGAGGGCGGTCAAGTCCTCGGGAGTGAAGGCGTGATCAATCCCGAAGTCATAGTAGAAGCCGTCGGTGATCGGCGGGCCGATGCCGAGCTTTGCCTGCGGGAACAGCTCCTGCACGGCCTGCGCCAGCACATGGGCGGCCGAGTGCCGGATGACGCTGCGGCCGTCCTCGGTATTGGCCGCAACCGGCTCGACCTCGGTGTCGGATTCCGGGGTCCAGGACAAATCCTTGAGCGCACCATCCACACGCACGACGACGATGGCGTCCTCGCCCTTGCCGGGCAGGCCGGCCTCCCGCACCGCGGTCCCCGCCGTCGTCCCGGCCGGCACCCGGATTGGGGCCACAAGGGAAGACGGGTTGGGCGCAGTCATCGGCAGTTCTCCAATTCAGAGACGGGGGGTTTGCGAACTCATGCTATCGGTCCGCACCAGCCACTTCCCAGCCCGATGGGTGCCATGCGCACTCAGGCCGATTGCGCGCGGAATGTGTTCCGATATGCCAGGGGCGAGACCCCGGTGAGACGACGGAACTGCTCCCGGAAATTCGCAGGTGAGCCGAACCCCACCTCACGCCCGATCCACTCCACGGAATCCGCCGATCGCTCCAGGAGCTGCTGGGCATGACGGACCCGTACTCCGGTCAGCCACTGCATGGGCGTCTGGCCTGTTTCGGCCCGAAACCGCCGGTTGAGGCTGCGCACGCTGGTGGACGCCTCGGTCGCGAGGTCCTCCAGGGATAGTTCGCGATGGGCGTTGTGTTCGATCCAGGCCAATATCTCGCCAAGGCTGACCTCGGCGCGCCGGCGATTCCGGATGACGTACTGCGCTTGCCCGCCGTCGCGGTGCAGCGGGGCCACCGCAACACGGGCAGCTTCCGCGGCGACCGCCGCGCCGTGATCGCGCGCCACGATGTGCAGACATAGGTCGAGCCCGGCGGCGGCACCCGCGGAGGTGAGCACCTGCCCCTCGTCGACGTACAGCACGTCGGCGTCCAGGTGCACCGCCGGGTACCTCTCGCGGAACAGGTCGGCGGCGAGCCAGTGCGTGGTGGCGCGCTTGCCGTCCAGAATCCCGGCTTCAGCGAGTGTGAAGGCACCGGCGCATATGGAGGCGATGCGCGTTCCGCGCTCGTAGGCGCCCCTCAGCGCATCGAGGACGCCCTCGGGTAGGGGCGCGGTGGGGTTGTCACGCGCGGGAACCACGATGGTCTCGGCCTCCGAAACAGCCTCGAGCCCAAGATCTGTCGCGATGCCGAACGGTCCCGCGGAGACCACGGGCTCGGTGCCACACACCCGCACGAGGTAGGGCCTGCTGCCGTCGGCGAGGTACACGCGGCGGAACACCTCAACCGCAGTGGCCAGATCGAAGCCGATGGTTCCGGGAAGCGCAAGAACGACGACGGAGTGAGGCTCGCCCGAACGACCCAGCCGCCCGGAGTGAGGCTCGCCCGAACGACCCAGCCGCCCGGAGTGAGGCTCGCCCGAACGACCCAGCCGCCCAGAGTGAGGCTCGCCCGAACGACCCGGCTCCCCAGAGTGAGGCCCTCTCGCAGAACGCATGCGGGTGAGCCTATCGCGCTAATGGCAAGATCTCATCGGTCAGTGGCTATTTGGCCACTTCTACGGAAACGGCCACTGCACGACGATGTGTTGATGCAGATAGCGATCTTGGCGTATCCCGGTATGACGGCCCTCGACGCGATCGGCCCCTACGAAATGCTCCGAGGTCTGCCGTCGGCGGAGTTTCGATTCGTGTGGCACCGGCCGGGGCCGATAGTGACCGACAGCGGTGTGCTGACGCTCGGCGCGACCCATTCATTGACCGAGACGCCGGCTCCCGACATGGTCCTCGTTGGTGGCTCGATGCCCGCCACCCTGAGCACGGCCGCCGACGAGCGGGTGCTGGACTGGCTGCGAAAGGTGCATGAAACCACGTCCTGGACCGCGTCGGTGTGCAGTGGATCGCTCATCCTGGGCGCGGCAGGGATTCTCCGCGGCAGGGACGCCACGTGTCATTGGGCCGGACAGCGTCTACTGGCCACCTTCGGCGCCAATCCGCAGCGCGACAAGAGAATCGTCCGCGACGGCAAGGTGATCACCGCTGCCGGAGTGTCCGCGGGGCTTGACCTTGGACTGTGGCTCGTCGGCGAAATCGCCGGACGGCCACGGGCTGAGGCAACCGCGCTGTGCATCGAGTACGACCCGCAGCCACCGTTCAATACCGGCCACATGAGCAAGGCATCGACCCGCAACAAGGCCGATGCGGTACGCGTGATCAAGGGCCTGCTCTCGGCACGCGATGCCGGCACAGAACTCGCGGCGGGTTCGAAGATGCTGTGGACGAACGCCATCGCCCGAATCAGGTCGACCGACAGATCTGGCCATCGCCACGCACCGGGCCCGCTCAGGGCTGGCCGGGGTTGAGCTTCACAAACAGCGCGTCCGCTTCGGCGAGCACCTCGTCACCGTCCAGCAGCCGACCGGTCATGAATACCTTGCGCCCCTCAACGCGAGCCAGAGTGCAGTCGTACCGCAGCTCCTTCTCGATGGGAGTGATCTTGCGGTAGTTGATATTCAAGTAAGCCGTGCGCAGCTTGCGCAGATCGGTCAACAACAGCGAGCCGGTCCCGAAGATGGTGTCGAACAGCAGCCCGAGGCAGCCACCGTGCACAGCACCGTTGCGCCCCAGGTGGTAGCGGCCGAAAGTAGCTGTGCCAGTGAGGACCCCGTTGTCGAAGCTCTCGATCGTCATGGGTACCAACAGGATGTTCCCCCGGAGCGGGAGGTCGGTACGCCGCCCCGAAGGCGAGTCCCATTCCGAGACCTCGTACGGAGCCAGCAGTTTATTCATAGCCTCGAGCTGATCGGCCAGCTCGGTGACCACCGCATCGGGCGGCAGCGCGGCCCGCGCACGATCCTGCAGGGTCCGCAGCGCATCGATGAAACGGCCGTAGTCGGGGCCGCCCTTGAGAGTGGGATCGGGCGGGTTGAACCCACCACCCTCATGCGCAGTTACTGCTTCCTCGGTGGTCATACTCCCCTACGTTATTGGGGTGGATATTGCCCGGTTGAGCCAGCTCCCTTTCACCTACCCGGAGAGGGGCGCGACGGCCGGTGAGCTGCCCGCCGGGTACCACCACGTACGGGAATCTCGGCAGATCGGGACCGGCGAGGCCCGATTCGAGGAGGCGGCCGCACGCCTGATGCGTTTCGGAATCCAGCATGGAATCGGGCTGCGGGTCCTGACCTCGGCGCCCGAGGTCGGCGAGGGCGTGAATGTGGCGACACGACTGTGGCCGTTCTGGGCGTTATGCCGCATCGTTTACGTGGTCGACGAGCCGAACCGGCGCGGATTTGCCTACGGCACGCTTCAAGGACACCCCGAAACCGGCGAAGAGGCGTTCATTGTGCGCCGTGATCCTTCCAACGACGTTGTCAGCGTGGAAATTACCGCCTTCTCCAGGCCGTCATTCTGGTGGATTCGGCTAGGCAATCCGCTGGCGAAGCAACTGCAGCGGATAGTCACGCAGCGGTACCTGCGCGCGCTATGACCGCACCGCAGCATCGAACCCTCCCCGGGTAACCTATCTATTAGCTGGGCGCTCAATTCAGCTATCTTTTGGCGTGTCGCGTTCATCGGCGATTCCCAGGTAATTTCGGGCCCATCCCGGCCGGTCCGGTCGTGAACAGCAAATATTCTGTGGATTCAAATCGTTATGATGTGTAACCTTTTGTTCAACTCTGATTCATGCATTGTTAGGAGCGCTGGACCTGATGGTTGCACTGCCCGCCCGCGTCGCGTTGTTCGCCGGGGCCTTCGGGGCCTCGGTCGCGACGTACCTGGCCCCCATTGCGGCAGCACAGCCGCCCGTTCCACCGGTCTGCGGCGCCGGCGAAGCCCCGTACACCCATAACTGCCGCACCGCCTGTACCGGTGGTGCGCCGCGCGTCGGTGGCGCCTGCACCCAACCAGGTACCGACCTGTATGACCGCGGCTTCCACGAACCCACTCACGAGGGCGCCAACCCGCGCACTCCCCTGGGCACCAATCCGCATGTGCCCTATGGGACCAACACCACGACCGTTTTGCAGTAACGCATAACGACACGGTGCCCGGTTGACAACGTTGTCAGCCGGGCACCGCCGTCTTAGGCCGCGACTAAGGCAACCAATTCGCCAAGACCGTGTCCATGTCGCCGTCACCGGGGCCCGGCAGGTGCCGCGCACCCGAAAACCGATGAGAGGGTTCTGTATACGTTCCCGCCTTGACAAGCCGAGCAATATTGGCCCGGTAGATCTCATCGACCTCAGCATTGCGGTCGGGCTCACGGTCAAGCCACAAATTGGCGGGGTGGATCCATCGGCACTAGCCAGCAATCGCCGATCGGGAATGAAACCGCACGCTACGGAGTAGAAAATCGACATGGAACTCAACGACGCCGCGCGCGCCCTCATCGGAGCGGGCGCCGACGCCACGCTCGTCACCGTCAACCCCGACGGCAGCCCGCAGGTATCTGTGGTGTGGGTTGCCCTGCAGTCCACACCGGACGGTGACGAGTTGGTGGCGGCCCACCTTTCGGGTAACTACAAGAAGCTACGAAACATCCGTCGCGATCCCCACGTTGCCCTGACTGTCCTTGCCCCCAGTCAGCCCGGGCAGCAGCGCGAATATCTGGCCGTCACCGGCTCGGCGCGGGTGGTGGAGGGCGGCGCACCCGAGTTGCTCAGCCAGTTGGCCGTCGCGCTGCTGGGTTCCGACGAGCACTTCCCGCCACCGAACTCGCCGGAGGGATATCTGACCCGGATTCGCGTCGAATCGGTGGGTGGGCACGGCCCCTGGGCTTGATCTCAGTCCCGGATGACGCCCTTGGTCCGCATCAGAAAATCCGCGAGGAAGCCGTCATGCGGGATTTCGGGGGCCGTGTACGTGGTGGGGAGTCTGCCGCTGTAGACGTTGGATACCGTGGGTTCGTCGACAAGTGCGTCGATCAGTTCCCCATCATCGGTGATCGCATTGATCACCAACGAATGGCGCAGTGGCACAAGACCGTCGGCACGGGTCCAAGGCGCGATCCACACGCACGGGAACGCCAGCTCGGTGTTGAGCTTGTCGACATCGGGGCCGTGCAGCAGATGCACGGCGGGACGCAGCACAGCCGAGCCGTCCCCCAGGTCGGCAACCATCTGATCCGCGCCCAAAAGTGCGGTGGTGCCTCGTGATTTCTCTGCCAGGTGGTGGGCAACACTCCTAGCCGCATCGAGTGGTTGCCCGGGCAGAACGGCGCGTTCGTCGGCGATCGGAAAGGGCCGTATCGTCGCGAGCCTGGCCGCAATGGCTTCCGCCAACTGTCGCGGATCGCCTTCGTAGAGAACGGCTGTGGTGTTGGTGCAGGCCATGCCGCCCTGACCGCTGATCGACTCCACGATCACGTCGAGGTAGTCGCGCCAATCCCGTTCCGCGGTAATCAGAATCTTGGTGCGGCCCGGCCCGTTTACCAGCACCGCTGGATCGTCGGCGTACTTATCCACCACATCCTGGCCGCCGTAGACGATGGCGAGATCAGCCGCGGCGATGATTTCTGCCGCTCCCGCATGATCGGTCGGCAGATACAGGGCATCTTCGGGCCGAAAACCTGCCCGGCGCAAGGCCTGGACCAGCCGGGCCCCGGTGAAGGGCTCGCGGCGCGAAGGACGCATGGCCACGCGATATCCCAACGCCAGTGCTTGCACCCACCCGCCGTGCACACCCGGGCTATTGCCCGACGCGTGCACGGCCAGTACCTCACCGCGCCGGACCCAGAGCGCGCTCCCCCGGTGCGTGCGCTCATCGCGCCAATCGAATGTCGCCCCTACAGGCCTGGCGGGTGCGACCGCGTCGAATGCATGCCGAATGGCCTCGGTGACTTCGCAGGCGCTGTTCCGCGCAACTGCGACGGGCAGCCCCGACACCCGACTGACCACCTCGACGTACTGATCGAAGCCGTAGCCTGCGATGTCGGTGCCGGCAAAGATCTCGGCAGCTTCGGCCAGCGCCGCTTCCCGGCGGACCGCAGGCAGCGGCCGCGCACTGCGCTGAGCGCGGATGCTCCGGCTGACAAACAGCGGCGGCGCGATACTCAGTTCAGCGACGGGCGTCCCCGCGATATCGGTGATCACTTCACGTGCGCGAGTGCGGTATTCGCCATTGGGGCCAAGCGCGTCCACTGCGATCACGATCAGTAGACGCCTTCGATGACGGCTTCGCCCTCGAACGTCGCAACGGGCGCGACCTCACTGACGGAGTCGCCGATCTGGCCGCCCGGTCCCTGTCTGCGGATCGCGGTGTCGCGTTCGAGGTTGTTCGGAATGAACATGCCCTTGCCGATGTGGTTCATCACCACCTGGCCGCGCTGGCCATGCGGTACCCGCTCCCCCGTCTCCGGATCGATGACCCAGAACACCACGTAGGGCGTGCGCGGATCGAACACGTGGATATCGCCGTCGAGTCGAGTCTTGGCCTGGGACAGGATCATTGTGCTGCCGAACGCCATCGCGATGACCGTCCTCGGGAAGATCTCGCGGAGCAGATCGAGGGTATCCAGGTCCACGTGCGCACCGCTGAGCAGGATGTAGCGGATCTTCTGATTCACCAGTTCGGCCATGGTGTCATCGCGCGCGATCGCGCCCAGCAGCGGCGGGCTGGTGTGCAGATTGGCAACGTCCTGGGTGTGCAGTACGAATCGCGCCTGCTCCAGCACGTGCTCCACATATGCGGACACCTCGGCGCCGACACCGCGCGTAGCGATCTTCTTGACCCACCGCGGATCCAGGTCTACCGAAAAGAACACCGAGCCCAACCGTTCGCTCACCGCGCGGGAGAAATGACCCACGCCATGAGGACCAGTCGGCATCAAGAACAGCAGCCCCTGGCCGCCCACGAAGCCACCTGTCGTGAAATCCTCGAGCTGCCACCGGGTGACCTGCTCAACCCAGTCCGGCAGCTGCGCGGTGCGTTTGGGCGCGCCGGTGGTGCCTCCGGATTCGAAAATCTTGGGAACCGGTGCCGGCGATCCGTAGCCGCGCGGTATCAAATCCTGGACGGGTGTGTCCCGCAGCTCGTTGACCAGGTTGGGGAACAGGCGCAAATCATCAAACCCGTTCACGTCGGTCAGCGGGTCGAAGTCCAGGTTCGGTGCCATGCGCAACCAGAACGGCGAGCCGGTGTCCTGCCCGAAGTGCCAGGCGATAGCGGCCCGCAGGTATGCCTCCGGGTCGACCACCGGCACGGTTCGTGGGATATCCAACAGCGAGAAGTCGATCTCGGCCATCCCCCCATCCTGGCGCAGCAACCGAGCGGACTTAAGTGAACTCTTGGTGCGCCGTTTCGACGGGTTGTGGTGCGGGTATTTCACGCGCCATGGCGATCAAGAAACGTCCCACGACGGACCTGCCGCCTGATCCTGAACCGGCGGCCACACCGGGCCTGTCGAAAGGTGGCGGCACACAGTCCGGGGACACTCCGCCCGCATCCGGTCAGGAGACACAACCGAGCAATCCAGACCCGGTATCGCTACGGAAAACTTCGGTACCTGCGATGGTGTCGATGATTGCGCTTGCCGTGCTTCTGGGCTTGTTTCTAGCGACCGCGGTCTTGCTGATCATGAAGATGTCCGGCGTCTTCAACTGAGCATGTGGCTCGCCGCGGCGCGATGGTTGATCTCGCGGCGCAGTTTTGGGCCCGGCCATCTCGTTATCTCGTGGGAGGAGGTCACGTCGCGGATGAGACTGACCAGCGCGGCGTTAACGGGTGCCTTGGCGCCAAGCCTCTTGGCAAGTTCGACGACTTCGCCGTTGATGTAGTCGATTTCGGTCGGTCTGCCGAGGGTGATGTCGTCAAGCATGGATGAGCGTGCCTGTGGGTCCATCGCAACCATCTGTCGCGCGGCCCGGGTAAAGATGGGGTTAGGCATCGTGAGCACCCAGGGCATGAGCGAAAGCGGTGCCGCAAGAGGGCTGACCACTGGCTGGCCGGCACGGCGCAGGAGTCCGAGCGCCTCACGCTGAGCTGCGGCGAGTACCAGCCGGTAGTCGCGATCCCCCAGTTCGGCTTTCAGCGGTAGCCCCGATAACGCATTGACCGAGTTGTTGAGGTTCACCACGAGCTTTCCCCACTGCACCGCGGCCATGTCGTCACGCACCGTGGTGAGCAATCCTCCGTGCGTGAGAGCCCCGGCAAGCGACTCGGCTCCCGTGGAGAGTGACAGTTTTCCCTGCGTGCCCTGATGAAAGTGTGCCGCCCCTACCTGAGCAACATTGAAGCCGACAATTCCAGTAATCACATTGTGCTGCTTTATGTATCGCGACAGCTGCGCTGGATTGCGGATCCCATTCTGCAGGCTCACCACCACGGCACCGGGCTCTAGCCTGCCTGCCAGCGATTCCGCCATCTGCGCGGTCGCGGCCGACTTCACGGTCACCAACACGATGTCCGCTGAGCGGACGGTGTCAATGTCCTCGGAGAATGCGCACTCCGATGCCGGGATGGCGGCCGACCATCCAAGGTAGTCCGACAGGCTCAGACCGTGCTCCGCGATCGCCCGACCGAGGCTCGGGCGGCCGATGTACACGACCTGGTGCCCCGCGGCCTGCAGCCTGCCGCCCACGTAGCAACCGATACTGCCGGCTCCGGCGACGGCGATTCTCATTGTGCTCCAGCCCGACCGCTCCACCTGACTACCAATGAATGACACCCATAGTCCAGACGATGAATTCCCACGATCACTGCCTGGCCGCAGAAATCTTTGCAAGGGCGTCGATCTCTACCAACAGCCCGGGCGGCAGCCCACCGAAAAGGGTCGTGCGGGCCGGATAGGGCTTCTGGAGGTAGTCCGCAAACGCCTGGTTGAGTTCGGCAAATCCCTCGGGAGCATTGAGGAACACCCTCAGCATGAGCACGTCTTCGAAATCGGCGCCCGCCGCGGTCAGGATCGCCTGAACGTTGCGCAACGCCTGAAGGGTCTGCGCGTAGACGGTTCCACCAACCAGCGATTCGGTATGGGGGTCGATCCCGACTTGGCCGGAAACCTGCAGGGTGTCGCCGATGCGGACAGCTTGTGAATACGCGCCGACGGGATCTGGGGCCGCGTTGGTCTCGATCTGGATCTTCACCGGTAGAACTCCTTTTGTTTGACGGTGCGCGTCATCAAAGCGCTCGGCTACGCGCCGGGTAGTGCTTCCTTCAGAACACGCTGGGCATTGCCGCCGAGGATCGCGGTGACTTCGGCGGTATCGAAACCCGTGTGCAGCAACGCCTCTACCAGCGTCGGGAATCCAGTGGGCCCGTCGAACCCCTTGGCGTACCCCGGAATGCCATTCATGTCTGTCCCGATACATAGGTGGCGTGGACCGACCAACTCAGCCAGATACGAGGCATGGCGCGCAAAGTCATCGACATCACGCATTCCCAGGCGCCGAAAACCCATCGGCCACAGCCCGATCAGCCCACCGGTGGCGGCTATCGCACGCGCTTCCTCGTCGCCGATGTAGCGGGGAAACTCCTGTACCGCCGCTGCTCCGGTATGCGAACTGACCACGGGAACGCGGGTGTGATCGCATACCGCCAAGGTTGTCGCCGCGTCGGCATGCGCCAAGTCGATCAGCATGCCGAGCCGGTTGGATTCTGCGACAACCTCTTTCCCGAAAGCAGTCAGACCAGGGGAATAGCGACCGGCCCGCACGGCCCTACTCCCCCGACTCCCGGATAACGAGGTACTTATCGTCCCGAGGCCATTGTCCGCGTAGTGCACCAGCCCGAGCACGCGCACGCCGAGCCGGTAAAGCTCGGCCAACCGATCCGGCTGCGCACTCACGACATCGGCGCCCTCGATGCCGAGCATCACCGTCGCGGCGCCGCCGTCCGCGATCTGTTCGACGGTATCCACCACCGCGATACCTGCTGCCGAAGCCTCCGCACGCGCCAGGTCCAGCTGCGCCCTCACGCCGTGCCACGGAGAGCGCAGTCGCCATGCGGTGCCCAGCGCGGCATCGCCGACCACTGTCACGATCGCCAGATTCACCTTGCCCTCAGACAGCTTCGATAACGGCGCTGCCGGCATGTCTATCGTCTTGCCACCCACCGCACGCAGCCATCTCGGCATGATGCTGAGCCCGTGGGTATGCATGTCAACGGTCAGCGCCGTGTCGCTGAGCCGCTGCGACTGGTCGGTGGCGCGGCTCATCGGTGACAATTCCCGATTCCGGGTGTCGGCGAGCTCAATGAAGGGCCTCTGGAGCCGTTCTGATCACGTCGTCCCATAGCGGCTGGAACTGAAACCACCCCGCGACCGGAGTCCCGATCTGGTTGTAGACCGACACGGCCGTGTCATGGTCGATCGTTCGGGGCTCGCCTGCCGCCATGGCAAGCAGTTGAGCCTGGCAGGAGCGCTCCATTGTGATAAACCACCAGGCGGCCTCCGCCACCGAATGCCCCACCGTGAGCAATCCGTGATTCTGCAGGATCACCGCCTTGGCCGGCCCGAGCGCCGATCCGATCGCCCTGCCCTCCTCCAGATCGCCGACCACCCCGCGGTAATCGGTGTACACAGCATGGTCTTGATAGAAGGCACAGGCGTCCTGCGTGATGGGCAATAACGGCTGACCGAGTGACGAGAATGCCTTGCCATGTACCGAGTGTGCGTGCGCTGCGGCGATCACGTCAGGCCGCGCCTTATGGACCTCGGAGTGGATGCAGAACGCTGCCCTGTTCACGGGCCGGCTCCCGGTGATCACGTTGCCGTCGTGATCGACCTGAATCAGATCGGACACCGTGATGTGCCGGAAGTTCATGCCGAAAGGGTTCACCCAAAACGTGTCGGGGAATTCCGGGTCACGGACCGTGATGTGTCCGGCCACCCCTTCAGAGAAACCGAAAGTCCCGAAAATCCGGAACGCGGCCGCCAGCTCACGCAATCTGCGTTCACGCTCCTGCGTCACCGTTTCCGCCGCCGCGGGACCGAGCTGAACGCCATCGGCGGAACCGACCATGTATGCGGATAGCTCCTCGCCCGCCACGACATTTCCGGAGGTCATGCACTCACCCTTCAATACATAGTCGTATCTATCTGCCCACAACCTACGCGCACCACGTGCACCCGTCAAGAGAAGCCCCGACGCGCATTGACGCTGAATACTGGCTCACTCCAGTCGGTTCGGATTGCCTATCGCCGCACCCTCCCGCCGGAGGCTCATGACCATTCAATAGCCTCTACTAAAGGCGCTCCGTATGATACATACTTGTATCCATATCGCTTCACCGTCATCACGACCGGAAGGCTGCTCATGTCGACTGGATCCACTCGTCGGCGCGAACACACCCGTGCCCGTCTCATGCAGGCTGCGCTGGACGTGTTCGCCGATCGCGGGTTCCATGGCGCAAGCATCGAAAATATCTGCGAAAAAGCAGGATTCACGCGGGGTGCGTTCTACTCCAACTTCGCCGGTAAGGACGAGCTGTTCTTCACCCTGTTCGATGCCAGCAGCGAACAGCTGCTCACTCAGCTGCGCGCCGCACTGGACGAATGCCGCAAGAGCCCCGACCCCCTCAGCACCTTCATCCGCACCATTGACGACAAGGGGCCCACACAACGCCGCTGGTATCTGATCAGCATGGAATTCACGCTGTACGCGATCCGGGAGCCGAGCGCGGCCGTGGTGCTAGCCGAGCACGACGCACGGCTACGGCGCGAGGCCGCCGGCATTATCAACGAACTGATGTCGATCGCACACCGTGAACTGATCATCGACACCGAGCTGATCGCGCGACTCGCGACCGCCCTGCGCGAAGGAGTGGCCGCGCAGTTCTATGTCGAACCCGAGCTGGCCGAGACACGGATGCTGGAACGCCTTGCCTTTCCCGCGATGCTGCGCGCATTTTCGCAGCCGGTTGGTGCCGACTAGCCCGGGCAACTATGTGCACAACGCGTATTGAAAAGCCTCCGCAGCTGGATCTTGACGTCTCTTCGTTGCCTTTGGCCGGTCATCCAGCAGAAATACGCAGCATGTTCGTAACATCGTTGTTCCAATCAGCAATTTTCCGGTCGATACGGTCGCACGATGACATCTCCGGCAACTTATGACACGTCGGCCCCCGCCCCGGAGGAGCAGGGCTATCACAAGGGACTGAATAACCGGCAAGTCCAAATGATCGGCATCGGGGGCGCCATCGGCACGGGGCTGTTCATGGGAGCCGGCGGCCGGTTGCACAGTGCGGGACCGGGCTTGTTCTTGGTTTATGCGGTCTGCGGCGTGTTCGTGTTCTTCATCCTGCGTGCGTTGGGCGAGCTGATCTTGCACCGGCCGTCCTCGGGATCCTTCGTGTCGTACGCCCGCGAATTCCTCGGCGAGAAGGCAGCGTACGTCGCGGGCTGGATGTACTTCTTCAACTGGGCCGCCACCGCCATCGTCGACGTGACCGCCATCGCGCTGTACATGCACTACTGGAGCGCCTTCAAGGCCATCCCTCAGTGGTCCATCGCACTCATTGCCTTGGTCATCGTGCTGACCATGAACACCATCAGCGTCAAACTGTTCGGGGAGATGGAATTCTGGGCGGCTCTGATCAAAGTGGTTGCCATCATGGGGTTCCTGGTCATCGGGACGGTCTTCCTGGCGGGCCGGTTCACGGTCGAGGGCGCCAGCACAGGACCATCGGTGATCGCGGACAACGGCGGCCTGCTGCCCACCGGCCTGATGGCATTGGTCATCGTCACCTCGGGAGTCGTCTTCGCGTACTCCGCAGTCGAACTGGTCGGCATCGCCGCCGGCGAGACCGAAAACCCTGACAAGGTGATGCCCCGGGCCATCAACTCCGTCGTGTTCCGGGTCGCGGTCTTCTACGTGGGTTCGCTCATCTTGCTGGCACTGCTGCTGCCCTATGGGACCTACAAAGCCGGCGAAAGCCCCTTCGTCACCTTCTTCTCCCGGATAGGCGTGCCGTACGCCGGCGATGTCATGAACTTTGTGGTGCTGACAGCCGCACTGTCCAGCCTGAACGCGGGCCTGTACAGCACGGGGCGGATTCTGCGTTCACTGGCGATGAACGGTAGTGCACCAAAAGTGTTGTCACGCATGACCTCCGGCGGAGTGCCCTTCATGGGCATCGCGGTCACCGGTGCCCTCACACTTGTCGGTATATTCATGAACCTGGTCATTCCCGCCGAAGCCTTCGAAACCGCTCTGGATCTGGCGGCACTCGGGATCATCTCGTCATGGGCCACCATCGTGATCTGCCAGATCCAGCTGTACCGGTGGTCACAGCGAGGCATCCTGCAACGGGGCAGTTTCCGGATGCCCGGCGCCCCGTACACCGGGTACCTGACGCTGGCGTTCCTGGCGGCCGTGGTGGTGCTGATGTGCTACGAGAACGCGTGGAACCTCATCGCAATAGCGGTACTTGTCCCCGTATTAACCGCGGGCTGGTACCTGTGCCGCGGTCGCGTGCTGCAGCTCGCCCGCGAGCGGATCGGATACACCGGCGCATACCCGGTGATTGCGCACACCCCCATGCTCGACGACCCGCCAGGCGAATCGCATAGGTAGGGATCGCCGTTCGGGCACACCCTCGGCCTCTGGTCGAGGGTGTGCGGTTCTCGGATGCCCGCGGCCTGTTTCTCGGGCGAGGCGTGTCATGCAATCCTCTGCCGGCAGGGCGCAGCACTGATCAACGCGACCGGCGACAAGCAATATCAGGTGCAACCGCCGCACTCTCCTTGATTACCCTGGTGATTGGCTCGCGGAACGACCAAATTTGTTTCAACACATGATCGCTCGGCGCGGAAGGCATCCGTGGTGCCAAGCAGACACCGCTTGGCCCAGCTCGTCAGCTGGAACGACTACGCCGTGGTCGGCTAAGTCCGAGGATGGTGGTGGCGACCAGAAGCGGGCGCAAATCGTCGGGATCGTCCGATGCTATGAGCTGCGTTGCGGCGCCCGTTTGGGCTGCCATCACAGCACGCACAAATGTCGAAAGATCCGTATTCAGTTCCCGCCCTGTGCATTCCACTATCCTGAGAAGGTACGGTTCAAGAGTTCGCCGAAGTCTATTTCTTTGCGTTATCAACTGCGCAGCTAGATCAGGGGCGTGCTGCGCATGTGCGTTCAGTGATGCTTGCAGGGCAAGGCGGCCGCGATCCACCGCGATCGCCGAGACGAACATCGTCACCAACCCCGAAAGATCGTCGGTGTCACCGACGGCGTCTGTTGCATGCACAAGTGCGGCGTTGACCGCGTCGATGAGGTCTGCATTTTGGCGTTCATGGACCGCTAGGAGATGGTCGTCCATCGACGGGAAACTCGAATAGAACGCACCGCGTGAGTACCCGGCAGCGTCACATATTTCCCGGACTCTGAATCGTGTCCTACCAGTGGTGTCGATGAGCTGGCGGGTCGCGTCGATTAGTTCTGATCGCGTGCGCTGGCGATCCCGCGACGTGGTAGCGCTCACACATTTCTCCTGGCCGACGACCTTGCATATGACCTTGGTAGTTATAG
Organism: Mycobacteroides abscessus ATCC 19977; assembly: GCF_000069185.1. Lineage (NCBI taxonomy): Bacteria > Bacillati > Actinomycetota > Actinomycetes > Mycobacteriales > Mycobacteriaceae > Mycobacteroides > Mycobacteroides abscessus. The sequence goes on from NC_010397.1 coordinate 2,965,567, forward strand.
CATTGATCATAACGATACATAATGTATCGACGCAGGTAGTGCTGATTTTCCGCCTTGGCGGAGCCTGGCCACCACAGAGAGGCTTTGAAATTTTGTCTGACCGTGCACAATCGGGGTCCGTCATCACTGCCGACGAGATTGAGCAGGAGTTGGCGCTGCTGTGTCGTCTCAAGAGCCGTGTGACAGGCACTGCCGAGCACGATGAGTTGATCGAGCACATTGACGATCAGCTCACCAAAGCTGGCCTTAACGTGCGCAGCGACACTCTACGTTTCACCCGGTGGCATGCGTCGAGCGAGGGAAGCTCTGCCTTGCGGGTCTCAGATCGGCCGGTACCGATCGCCTCGGTCGTTCCCTACTCCGGGGTTACCGGGCCAGGCGGAACAACCGGAGAGTTGGTGCGTCTGCGTGGGCCAGCACCGGCGTGGAAGAAAGCGCGCGGAAAGATCGCGGTAGTCGAGGTCCGGAACTTCAGATTCCCTTTCTCCGCCGTCGTTGGCGCATGGGGACGAGACTCGCCGTGGCCGGTGGTGCGTAATCCGCTGATTGCTTCGACTCTGGCTGGACTAGGGCTGGCGCGCGCCCGCAAGGCGGGCGTAAGCGCAGTTATCTTTGTGTGGTGCAATATAAGTGATGACAATGCGCGCGGCCAGTATCTTCCGTTTACGCTCGGCTACCAGGGCGTGCCTGCCATATTTGTCAGTGGTACGGCAGGCGACACAGTGCTGGCCGCCGCCTCTGAGGGGGAACAGGCATCTGTTGTCCTTGACTATCAGCTCGCCCCAAACACAACCACACGCACCATCTGGACGGTGATCGAGGGCACCTCCCGACCGGACGAGACGGTGCTAGTTGTGACCCATACCGACGGCGTCAATGTGATTGAAGAGAACGGGCATATCGCGGCGGTCGCCATGGCCCGCGCCGCGGCCCTTAATCCCCCCGAACGCACCACTGTTTTCATCTTCACTTCAGGCCACATGCGGATCCCTGCGGTCACGTCCAAAGGTCAAGCCACTCAACGCTTCCTAAGAGACCATCCTGAAGTGTGGGCCGGCGGACACGGGCAGCGGCGAGCGGTCGCAGGGCTCGCTGTCGAGCACCTCGGTGCTCGAGAACTCGTCGATGATCCCGTGACGAATACATTGCGGGCAACCGGGCGAATTGAGCCCGAACTGCTCTACGCCACAACACCAGAACTAGCGCAGCTCGCCAGCCAGAAATGGCACGGCGTGAACCGCACTCTCCCCCGTATCTCCAAGCCCAGCCCGCTGATTCACTTCGGCGAGGGAGAGCCGCTGCTGCATGCCGGCATACCCGCGATCTCTCTAGTGACAGCGCCGTTGTACCTGCTGGCGGAAAGGTCTGGTGATGAGACACATCTAGTCGACAAGGCCGCGCTGCACCGCCAAGTGGATAACTTCGAACGCCTATATCGGCACATAAGCTCGGCACGCATTGATGACCTCGGTCATGTGAGCACGCCGACGAACCTCGCGCGATTGTTGGGCATCGCCTCGCTGCTGAAAGCAGTGGCCGTAACCAAAGCGCTTGATCTGTTAGGGCGGTAGCCGAAAACGTTCGTCTCCCTGCTCAGGCATCTCGCAAGGCCGGCCGCGATGAAGAAAATCTCGCCGCATAGTCCACACCCGCGTCGGTCCTGTCTGCCTGAAGCCGATTACATGGAAGATGTCTCTACGCCACAGTGTTCAGCTCATCAAGCGCCGCTTCGGCTAGTGCCTTGGCTAGCATCAGAGCTACCGGCTACCAAATGACGCCCATGACCGCCCCGAAGCGTGGCGAGGGGCAGACTAACTCGCCCCCTGGAGTGCGGTATTCCACAAACCAGCCGGACTGATTGAATGCCTACCCTGCCGCTGTGCAATGGTCATTCCCCGCTATAAACATCAACGCGCACGATGTGGCAGCTTGCCCGAGTCCGGCTCCGCGGTGGCGCACCCATGTGTCGTGCGCGCATATGTCGTACACGCCACAAACCGTTGTATATCCGACCGTTCGACTGAAACGCTTTGGATGGCTATCGGTAAGCCGGGCAGTGCCGGCAAGAAGGAGTACACGAACTAACTATGGTCTCGATCCCGGTCTCGGCGAGGAACTTGTTCGCCATCACTTTCGGCAACGGAGTGCGCCCACCCACACCGACCAGCCATGTTGCGCTGTTCGACGAGCCACATCGCCAATTGCGCCGTTACGGCACTGACGATCCGCGCGACTCCAGCGCTGTCCCGGTCCTTTTGGTTCCGCCGCTGGCGGCGTCGGCGACATGCTATGACCTTGCACCGGGTCAGTCACTGGTGGCGCACCTGCTCGAGCAGGGCCGTACGCCCTATGTCGTCGACTACGGTGAGATCGGCTGGGCAGACCGGCATCTGGGTCTGGAAGCATTCTTCGCCGACATCATTCCGCAGGCCATCGAGCGGGTACTCATCGATTCGGGTAAAACACAGCTCGACCTGATTGGGTGGAGCCTGGGCGGCACCCTGAGCCTCTTGACCGCCGCGGCCGACCGCGGATTGCCGATCCGCTCGATCGTCGCTATCGGCACCCCATTGGACTACGGACAAATCCCCGGCTATCCCGAGGCACGCCGAATCACCAAACGCACCAACGGCTATGCCGTCACCACGGTGTTACGAGCACTCGGCGGCATTCCTGCACCGGTGGTACAGGCCGCCTACCGCGCCACGTCATGGGACCGAGAAATCAAGCGGCCCTGGTTTCTGCTGAACAATCTGGACAACACCGAAGCCTTGGCCAAGGCCGAAGTGATCGACCGGTTTCAGGATGCCTTCCCTGGTTATCCAGGACGGGCCGTCTCACAGATGTGGGGCCGCTTTATCTATCACGATGAGATCGCCGCTGGCGTGGTCAATGTGGCCGGTTACACCCTCGATCTGACGACTCTGACGTTGCCGATCCAGCTGTTCGGCAGCCACCGTGATGCCATCGCGCCGTGGCAGTGTGTGCATCACGGCGTGGCGATGCTCAAGTCTGCGGATGTTCGGTTCACCACGGTGGAGGCAAGCCATCTCGGACTGGTTGCGCTGTCGGCCGGTGTCAACGAGACCTGGCCGACCATCGATGACTTCTTGACCGAGTTGGACGGGGGCTAGTAAGTGGCTCCTACACGACTCTTCACCCGTGCAGGGCCAGGCGTCCACCCGCAGTAGTCAGCGCTCCGACCAAAAGCGACCGCCGCTTGGTCGACGGGCGGCGGCACTAGGCACGCCCAGTTCTCTTGCCTGTACTTCTTCGGTGGTCCCGGCTGGGTTCGAACCAGCGACCCCTCGCGTGTGAGGCGCCGCGCATATCGATTCTGTACACGGAAGTCCATCCGTCGGCATTCTCAGTACAGGGCAAGCACGTTCGTCCTGTCCGTTGTGGGCGGCTTCCCGGCTCGATCGGCCAGTTCGCACGGACTTCGGCGCGGCTGGTTCTATATCCGCGCCCGGTCACGTCTCCGACATGCACTTCAGTTGTCCACGGCAACGACACCTGCTCAGCGCGCTGAAATTGCGTGCCGTCGAAGTAGGCGATGTCAGCAACTGGAATTGTTTCGGAGACAACTTCATAGATGGCGGGGTCATCGGCAGGGTCGGCGGATGCCGGGGCAGCTGTCGGCATGGTCATTGTCAGCATGATGGCGACGGCCATGGTCTTTGCGGCGGCCTTTGAGGTCATCGCGCACCCTTCATTTCGGCGGGGGTGAGTGAGCTAGCGGTCGGTGTGATAGCGGATCGAGGTGAGGTCTGCGGCGGCTAGCGCGCGGGGGTCGCCGAAGAGGCTGGCTGTGCCGCCGGACCACCAGTCGCATAGGTCGCCGCCGCCGATGCTCAGTAGCACGCTCGAGGCTGGATCTTTAATGGCCGCATAGTTTCCCGTGCCGCGTACGTCTTCTTGGATGAATCTGGGGTGGCCGCCGATGTGGGGGTGGCGCCAGTGGGGGCTCGAGTCGTTGTGGTAGACGTGGTCCATCCACGCTATTGACAGGCCGTAGTACGGGTACGGTGCATCCAGTAGGTCTTCGCCCTCGGATAGTCCTGCGTTTTGGATTGCGGCCCAGAAGGTTTGGCGCTGGCGGTCAGTGAACCGGTTTGCATGGTCGGGCAGTGTCTTTACTCGTTCGAACACGATGCGATACGGCAGTGGATTGAGTTCCTGAAAGCTGTAGGGCGCGTCATATCCAGGGCAGCGGCCGACTACGCCGAAAAGCTCTTGGCCGCAGTCGCCGTATGGCCGTGTCGGGTAGGAGACGTAGCGCGTGGACGGGGCGCTCAGGTCGGTGATCCACCTGACTTCGAACCCTTGGGTGCCCTGGGTGTCATCGAACGTCATCCCTGCGACATCGTCGCTGCCGACGAACCACTGCAGCAACCCTTCTGTCGGGTAGCCCGGCAGAGGCGGGACCTCGGCGAAATTGATTTGGCACACGAACGACATCGGTTCGCCGCGGTAGTTGGGCCACTGACTGCCTTCTGGCCAGTATGGATGCCCACCCAAGTATGAGGACCTAATATCGGGGTCCCCTGGCTCAGGTTTCAGGCCGACAGCATCGGCGGACAGTTCGGCAAGCAACTCATCCAACCCCGCAAGAATCCCCATAACCATCAACTATAGCGAAGATCAGCAACCTACTGTGTCGATGCCGGCGAGATCGCCCGCCGCAATCTCGCCGAACGGTTGGTGTCCTACATTAAGTCGGGTCCGGAACACCCATCCCGACCTGACATCCTCGCGAGCCGACGCACCACGTGGAAAAGGTTCGCGGACAGTGTGGTCGAGCGGGCTATGGCCGATTTGCACGACCCGGAGCAGCTGGATGTGCTGAAGCGGGCCGGTGAGATCGTGTGCCGGTCAGCCGAGGGAGGGCAGCAGCAACGGCTGTAGTCGGTAACCGGGCGGCTCGGTGCCGTGTAGATGCCGCACAAAGTAGTCCCAGGTTCGGCGTAGTGAGTAGTGCAGCCAACCGTACAGCGAGTGCTCAGCGCCAGGGATCATGATCAGGTCGAAGTCTTTGTCCGCCTTGATGAGTGCGTCGGCCAGCCGCATCGTCATGTATGGGTGTGCGTTGTCGTCGAGTTCGCCGTGGATAAGCAGCAGCTTGCCTTTCAGGTTGGCAGCTAGCGTGGTGTTCGAGATCGCTGCTTTGCCTTCGGCGCTCAGATCGCCGTGGTAGTGCTCGGCCCACATCGCCAGGTTGAGGGCGTTGTCATGATTGCCCGAGACCGCGACGGCCACCGAGTAGAAGTCCGGATAGCGCAGCACCGCACGCGCCGCGGCGAAACCGCCCGCGGACTGTCCGGTGATCCCAACTCGGGCGGTGTCCAGCCACGGATACCGTTGCCCGAGTTCACGGATCGCGACGATGTGGTCATCCAAGGCGCCGGCGTTGCCGAGATCCCCATAGGAGTGGTCATGAAATGCCTTGCTGCGCCCCGCGCTTCCACGACCGTCGATGGCCACCACCGCGAACCCGAGCGCGGCGAAAGCCTCCGGTTCGCCGTAGTGCGGCGGGTTGAACATCGGTCCGGCGCGGTAGAGCTGCGGCCCCGGATAGATGTGTTCGATGATCGGGTACGTGCGGTCCGGGTCCAGATCGTGCGGTCGCCAGAGCAGACCGTAGATCGGGGTTCTGCCGTCCGATGCGGTCGTCCGGAACCGCTCCGGCGGTTGCCAGCCCAGAATCTTCAGGTCATCGGTATCGGGCGTCTCCAACTCCACTACCACTTGACCATCCCCGTCCAGTACCACCGAGCGTGGCGGCAGGCTCGGGCTTGACGCCCGGTCTACCAGGTAGCCGCCCTGCGGCGGGCTGACCGCATCATGGTCCAGCTCATCATCTGTGAGACGGATAAACCCGTTGCCGTCCAGCCCGATTCGGCAGAGCTGCCGCAGATACGGGTCCGCCTCCACCAAACCGTTGGCCGTGAAGTACACCTGTCGAGCCTTTTCGTCGACCCATAACACGCTGCTCACCAGCCACGACCCGGCGGTTATCTGGGTGACCTGGACGCCGTCGGCCGAATAGAGGTACAGGTGGCCCCAACCGTCGCGCTGCGACCACCACAGGATCTCGCCGTTGTCCAGCACCCGCACCATGTGCGGGTCGCCGAGCACCACGGTCGGGTCCACCCGGGTCTGGCCTGTGTCGGTGATGAGCGTGGTGACCGCGCCGGTCGCCGGGGCGAGCCGACGCAGTTGCAACGTGCGGGCGTCGCGCGATTGGTGCAGGTAATGAACGGCGTCCGCGCTCGACCACCAGGCGTAGATGAGTGCGACATTGTGCATGATCGGTGTCGGCTCGGTCTGCTGCCGTACGATCGTGCGTTGCTCGACGTCGAGCACGTTCCAGGTCATCGTGGCCACGGTGTTCTCGCCGGGCATCGAGTAGCGGGTGCGGTGTTCCACCGGGCGGCCACCGTCGGCCGGGCTGGATTCGACGAGCACCAGTTCGGGTACCTCGCGTTGATCGATGCGCGCAACCAGGATTCGGGTGGAATCGGGCGACCAGTGCAGGATTATCGGCGCCGGAATGCCCAGGGCACGCATCAGTGCCCGTCCGCCGGTGGTGTCCGGCAGGCCACCGTAGTCGAAGTAGGGTTCAGCGTCATCGGTGAGGGCATGTTCGGTGCCATCGGCCCGGCTGCGGACCCAGATATTGCCCTCGCGGCCGAACGCATCCCACCGCTCATCGGGTGACGGGATCCCGCCCGGAATAGGTGCGGCAGCGTCGGATTCGGTGCAGACGCGATCCGCCCATCGCCAATTCCGGCCGAACGCGCTGAACAGCACCGTGTCGTCGGCCCGAATTTGCACGGCCTGTATCGGTAGATCGGCGCCGGTCACCGCCTGCCCCGCCGCCACCGACAGTGCCGCAGCCAGCGCATCGTGGTCGAAGGCGGCGCGACGAGTCTTCACGCCGGGATCAACCGCGACATAGCGGGTTCCGATCCGGTACCAGAATCGGGCACCGTCGGCGAACCACTGCGGTGTCAGCACGGTGCCCGGCACGCGCCGGGCCCGGTGCGGGAAAAGCATCTGCTCGGCACGCGCGTAATCGGAATCGCTCAGCAATGTCGTCACACCAGTCATCCAACACTCGGACGTAGCGGCATAGTCAAGAGCGACTTGCGCTGTGCCGCAGCGGCACAGCGAGCCCCGGCAGTCAGTATCCGAGGCCGTGGTACACGATGCCCGCACTGTTATAGGCGATGTGCACCATGACCGCAGGCCAGATCGAACCTGAGCACCACAGCAGGACACCATTGGTCAAACCGATCATGAGCGCCAATGGCATCACGCCGTTGATCCCATGTGCCACAGCGAAAACTGCCGCGCTAAAGACCACACTGACGCAGCTGCCCCAGCGGAACAGGAAAGTCGCAAGCACGCCACGAAACAAAGCCTCCTCACCGAGCGGCGTCAAGATACCGCCCAGCCCCACTGCCACGATAGGAGGCACTGCTCCCGACCGAGCAGCATCACGGTAGGGCTGCTGAACACCCTCTGACCCCGGAAACAGCGGATCAAAAATCGCCGAAACCGGCCAACTAAGCCCGAAGCACACCAGGCCGATGACAACGCCGGTCAGCAGCCACAAGAGACTCGTATGCCGCAACCCGAACGGGCGGACATCACGGATCCGAACGAGGACCGCAACAGCAAAAGCTCCCAACGGTGCAAGCCCTGAAATCAGGAAGTTCACATGTCCGAGGGCAATGGGGAAATCTTCCGACACGAAGTATGCGGCCACGCCACCCACTAGATACAGAAAGACAGCGGTGGCCGCAGCTACACCAAGTTCCAGCCAGCCGGGCCGAGCGGGTCCGCTCTCCACGCCGAAGTGCTCTACAACACTCATGGGGCGAAGTATCAGCTATGCCCCTCGGGCATACTCAAGCTTCGTCGCGCCGTGGCGCTGCCTCAACAACATCTCCTTCTTCCGTCGTTCACGATTGCCTTACATCACCGGATATATTCGGCGAGGAGCGGTCGACGGTCTTGTACATGTCGATCACGTTGTCCGGGTTGACGAATCCGTGTCCCTCGTCGTGTTTCGCTCATGTGCTCCACCTTGGCTCCGCGACCGCGGAACGCCTCGACCAGGTTGTCAGGATTCGGTCTGCACCACGCGCACGTCGTTGGCACTCTGGATAACCAGCATCGGGTGGGGCATTGGACATCTGTGCCTGGAATTTTGGAACTGGCCCCCCTGAGCGAGCAATTCCAGACAGAACTGATCCAACGTCTCAGCGGCCACAAGATCCTCTATCTCAGCGGCAAGCTCTAGCGCTCGGCAGATGTTGCCCACCTGGCGCTCACGCGCTAACTAACGCAATATGAAGAGGCCGACAGCAAATTAGTTGCCAGGCGCAGGGAGGAGCTTCTGTGGGGATTGAACTGATGACGCTAGCACTGATAGCAGTGTTACTCGGATGCTTCGGCTGGCAGTTGGCCCGCAACGCCAACCGCAGAGAGGCCCGTCGCACGCCAGAAGCCACTAGGCCGCATCTAGCTACAGCGTCACGATCTGAGAGTCCCCGGCCACGAGTCCCTACACGGCGACGCCGTGACCGTTCAAGCAATACGCCTGGACATGGCCCAGGATCCGGGACCGACATAGGATCATTCGGCTACTTCGGTGGATTCGGTTCAGATCACGGTGGCGGTGGTGCGTTCTGCGATAGCGGCGGTGGGTGCGACAGCGGTGGGGGCGGCTGAACGCGGCCTTGAGTTCTGGGTCCACCGGGTTCGATCACGCCGAGGTTTGTCACCCATTGAGAATTTCGGGGGCCCTAGGGCGCGCGCATGCCTGGAAGTAGCGCGTCGAGTGCGTCGAAGGTTACCGCCACTACCGCATTGATCAGACCGTACGGCGCACTCAGCCGGGCTTGTGGATGCGCAGAACGCGCGGGCAGCCAACTAGTCCGGCACGATGGTGACCTGATCACCGGTGGGTGTGCGGCACACGCGGATCTCGGCGGGAGCACATGGGTGGCCGACGAGCAGGACGCACACCGAGTAAGTGCCGTGCTGATCTCGTTCCACTGCTGGAAGCTCCAGAAGCTCATAGCCGCGGTCCCTCAGCCCAGCCGTCTTTCAAAACGACCAGCGCATCCGACCTTGTGGCACAAAGTATCGGCACTTTTGAGCGTGCGACAGAGCACGGTGTGCCCAAGTCGGCAGGCACTCCCGCTGACGCGCTGCTTCTGGGCTACACCTTCGATGACTACGATCTTCGCACCGCGTTCACGTGGAAATTCCTGCGCAGCGCCGACCGCCGCCAAGTCGCTGCCGTCATCAACGGAGTGCTCGAAAGCGATACGAAACTGGTAACCGGAACCATTCTGCGGCGGCTTTTGATCCGACCGAGGGCGCAACGGAGCTCGGGGCGCGAGTTTTTGGTCTTTATACGGGAATTGACGGCGTAACTCCCCCACCGTATTGGGGGATCAGTTGCCCAGCCACGTTGGTGCCTTCTGGCACCCGTTGGCGGAACGATGCAACCCGAACGACGCCAGGGCGCATCGGGGAGCAGGCGTCGGCAGCAACCCGCGCAAAGAACCCGACAGAGCCCCTGGATCGCCCAAAGGAACAGGGATATGGGCGATTATCCCTCTGATCTGCGAAGAGAAAGAGTGGTCCCGGCTGGGTTCGAACCAGCGACCCCTCGCGTGTGAGGCGAGTGCTCTTCCGCTGAGCTACGAGACCTTGCGATCGAGGTGAAAGGCTAGCACGAGCCGCCGGAAACCCCGCAGTCCGCTGGCCGGCAGGCCGCGTATGCAAGGGATTTGTGAATAAACCTCCCGTTCGACTACTGTTTCAACTCGCACCGGATGACGATCTCATCCGTTGCGCGCGGATGTAGCGCAGTTGGTAGCGCATCACCTTGCCAAGGTGAGGGTCGCGGGTTCGAATCCCGTCATCCGCTCGAAGGGTGGACAGTCATCCCTAGCGGTGGAGTGGCCGAGTGGTGAGGCAACGGCCTGCAAAGCCGTGCACACGGGTTCGATTCCCGTCTCCACCTCCATTAAAGACCCGCGCGATTAGCTCAGCGGGAGAGCGCTTCCCTGACACGGAAGAGGTCACTGGTTCAATCCCAGTATCGCGCACCACGACTTTTGCGGGTCAACCGTTGTTTGACCAGGTGACGCAGCCACCGCCGGCCGTAAGCGCCGAATTCAGTTCGGGACGCGTATCGGTGAGATAAGGGTTGGCCCGCTGCGCTGATCGAACCACGTCCGTGTCGATCTCGGCGATGATCGTGCCGGTTCCGGATTCGATACGGTCCAGCACGCCCCCGTCGGGACCGACGATGCTGCTCCGGCCGACGTATGTCGTCGCGTTCTCGACACCGTCGTGGTTGATGTAAGCCAGATAGATCTGGTTCTCCCACGCGCGGGTACGGATCACGACATCGGCGACGAACTCGAAAGGTGTCATCTGTGCCGTCGGCACCGCGAGCAGGTGCGCACCGGCCAGGGCACTCATCCGGGCATTTTCGGGAAACTCCACGTCATAACAGATCATCATGGCGATGTTGACGCCTCGATACGGCACCATGGTCACCGCGTGGCTCCCCGGCGTGAAGTACGCACGATCAATCTCGCCGAACAAATGTGTCTTGTGGTGGCGGCCACGCACGACGCCCCGCTCATCGACGAAGACGGCGTTGTTGTACAGCTCCCCCGCCGCAACACTTTCGGCCATCCCCACAATGATTGCGATCTTGTTCTGTTCAGCGATCGCACGGACCGCATCGAGATGGTGTGCGCTCACCAATTCCGGTAAACGATCCCCGACGTCGTATCCGGTCACGAATAACTCCGGCGTGATGAGTAGATCTGCTTGTCCGGCTAGCCTTTTGGCGGCCTGATCGAGTTCGGCAAGGTTGGCTTCCGGGTTCGCCGGGCTCCCGGCCGACTGCAGGCCCGCGACTGTCAGTTTCGTGGAAATCAACAAACCTCCCGTGTAGTGGCGGTGCGTATCCGGCCATGCCCAGCAGCGACCAGTTCCGCGTTACTTGCCGCCGTCGTTCCCTCCGGCAGCCGCAGTGTGTCCTCCAGTCCAATCCGCGCCGCCACACCGCGCGCTGCCGCGAGGTCGAGCATCGGCCATGCCGACGAGTCCTCCCCGTGCAGCAGCACGTCTACGGCGCCGGATATCCGAACCTGCGTCAGCATCCGCATGGCCTGCTCCTCGACTGCAGTGCCGGCGACGCCGCCCGGCAGCTCTAGCAGGACGCGGAAGCAGTCCCTGCGCAGCGGCGAGCGCGACCACGCCAGCGCCGCCGCCTCGTTCCACAGCCCCGCCTCCACGCCGACGCCGCGGTTCAGCAACGCCTCGGCGACCTCGGCCGCGCCCTCCTCATGCCAATTCACCGAAGCAAAGTCCGGCAGCTCGGTCCACCCATTGATGGCGGCGCAACGTGCGGCCGGGTCGGCCAAGGCCCACGCGCCCGTGGTAACGCCCACCGGAAGACCTGGGCACCGCGCGCGGAGGGCTGCAACCACCGGATCGATGGCACTGGCCAACAGCGAGTCGAAACCCTGGGCGTCCTTGGCGTGAACATGGACCGCAGCCGCCCCCGCATCGCGACATGCCGCCGCATCCGCCGCGATCTCCTCGGCCGTGCAGGGAATCGCGGGATGCTGGTCCTTGCGCCGGACTCCGTTCAGACATGCCTTCAGGTACACCGCAGCCCCTACCGGTGGATCGGCCCGTCGATGTCACTCAACGGCCGCCCAGAGCCACCCGATGTTTCGGCAATGATCTGTGCCGCAATCGATATCGCGGTCTCCTCGGGAGTCCGGGCATTGAGGTCCAGGCCCAGCGGGCTACGCAGCCGCCCCAGCTGATCGTCGGTGACGCCCTGCTCGCGCAGACGCGCCATCCGATCGGTGTGCGTGCGCCGCGAGCCCAGCGCGCCGACAAAGGCCACCGGCGCCACGGTCAGGGCAGCCGCCAGCATCGGCACGTCGAACTTGGGATCATGTGTCAGAACGCACACCACGGTGCGCGCATCGACGCGACCGCCTGCCGCCTCGGCACGCAGGTACCGGTGGGGCCAGTCGACGACCACCTCATCCGCATACGGAAAGTGCGCGGGCGTCGCGAACACTTCGCGGGCATCGACCACCGTCACCCGGTAGCCCAGCTGGCTGCCGGTACGGCTCAGGGCGCGTACAAAAGCGTTGGCCCCCGCCAGGATCATGCGTGGCGGCGCCGCGAATGCCTGCACAAACACCCGGGGCAGGTCGGATTGATCGGGTTCGCAGCGATCGGCACCTGCCACCGCGCTGCGGCCCGCACGTATCAACGACACGATGTCGCCCTCGATCTGCGGCCACGGCGCCGGCTCCCCGGCCCGCACCAGTGCCCAATCGGGAATCCCCGACAGCGTGCTCACCAAACCCATCGGCTCCCCCGCCACGAGCGCCGACCGCAGTTCCCGAAGCAACGGAAACCGCTCGGCGCCAATATGTTCGGTGACGACTTCGATCTCGCCGCCGCAGGTAAGGCCCGGCGCGATCCCGTCGTCAATACCGAATCGCTCACTGACACAGAGCCCGATGGCCAGCACCTCGCGTGCCGTCTCGATGACCGCCGCCTCCACGCACCCACCGGACAGTGACCCGACGACCGGCCCGTCGGCTGGCACGATCATCGCCGCCCCGGGCTCACGCGGCACCGCGCCACTGACCTCCACCACACGCGCCAACGCGGCGGTGCCACCGCCTTCGAGTACCGCGATCAGATCCCTGAGTATGTCCTTCATGACGACTCACCGCCCCCGGAGTCGTTGATCACCCGCCACACGCGCGCCGCGTTCATCGGCAGGCGGTACACCCGGACGCCGACAGCATCGCGGATGGCGTTGGCCAGCGCCGGCGCTACCGGGTTATATGGGGATTCGCTCATCGACTTGGCCCCGAGCGGCCCGAAGGTGTCATAGGTGTCGGCGAAGTAGACCTCGGTATCGGGCACGTCCACCAATCGCGGAATGTGATAGTTGCGCAACGCCGTGGTACTGACGAAACCGTCGTGTACCAGGATCTCTTCGTAGAGCGCCGACCCGATGGCTTGTGCGACACCGCCTTCCACCTGGCCCCGGCATTGCTGGGGATTGACCACCACTCCGGCGTCGGCGGTCTGCACCGACTGCAGAATGCGCACGGTGCCGGTCTGCGGCCGCACCGCGACGCGGAACGCCTGGACGTTGAAGGCCACCGAGCGCGGCGTGCCCTCGTGATGCCCCACCGCACTCAGGGGCTCCGGCGCCGAGGCTGCGATCTCGGTCAGACCCAGCAGATCTGCGCCGGCTCGCACACCGTCCGGCTCCAGCACACAGCGCGATTGCGGCACCGCCAGTTTCGTCGCCGCGAAGCGAATGATCTGGTCTCGCAACAGCTCTGCCGCGCGGTACACGGCCAAGCCGGCGACAGTGGTACCGGCCGAGCCGAAGGCGCCGGTGTCATGACTCACCGCATCGGTATCGGCCTGGTGGATATAGACCTGATCCGGAGCGCAGCCCAGCACGCCAGCGGCAAGCTGGGCATGCACGGTGGTGGTGCCGTTGCCGAACTCGGCCGACCCCACGGAGATCCGGTAACGGCCCCGTGCGTCCAGTTCAGCCCGGGCATCGGCCACATGTCCGCGCGGGGGCACGGTTGCGATCATGGCAATCGCCATGCCCTCACCCACTTTCCAGCCCGCCGGTAGGTCCGAGCCGTTCCGGGCAGGGTCTGCCGCGCCGCGGGCCAGTGCGTCCTGTGCGAGGTCCAAACACTGGTCGAGCCCGTAGCTACCGAACGCTAGGTCGTCCTCCTCGACTTCCCAGCTGACAAAGGAGTCACCCGGCACAATGACGTTGCGGCGCCGGAACTCGAAGGGATCGATGCCCAGATTTCGCGCCAACTCGTCCAGAGCTGACTCGATACCGAACAACACCTGCCCGAGCCCGTAGCCACGAAACGCACCCGATGGGATGTTGTTGGTGTAGACCGCCTGCGCATCGACTCGCTTATTGGCACAACGGTATTGGGCCATGGACTCATTGCAGCCATGGAACATGACACCCACGCTGTGATTCCCGTAGGCCCCGGCATCGGAGAGCACGTCGACGGCCAACGCGGTGAGCACCCCGTCGCCGTCGGCGGCGGCAGTGACATTCACCCGCATAGGGTGGCGGCACGGCGCAATGGTGAACTGGTCGCTGCGAGTGAACTCGTAGACCACCGGCGCACCCGTCACGCGTACCGCCAGCAGCACCAAGTCCTCGGTGAGCATCTCCTGTTTGGCACCGAAACCGCCCCCCACCCGTGGAGCGAATACCCGGACCTGTTCGCGCGCAAGGCCGAACACATGGCAGAGTTCGTCACGCACCAGGAACGGCACCTGGCTGCTGGTACGCAACACGTAGCGGCCCCGCTCGTCCTGCCAACCCACCGAGCCGTGCGTCTCCAGATGCACATGCTGCACCCGCGCCGTCTGCCAGCTGCCGGTGACCACCGCCCCCGATTCCCGGGCCCGCGCCAGCGCCGCCGCGACATCGCCCACCTCGCCATGCACCTCGGCCACCAGATTGCGGGCGGGATCGGCGATGCGGGCGCCGAGCCCCTTGTCGCCGTGTACCAGATGCGCTCCGGGCAGCTGCGCCATCTCTGGATCGAATACCGCTGGCAGCACTTCATATTCGACATCGATGTGCTCCAACGCCCGGTGCGCGATGGCCGGCGTATCTGCCACTACTGCCGCGACTCGCTGTCCCGCGAACCGCAGCACCCGGTCGAAAACCAGCGTGTCGTCCGGGTCGTCGGTGCGCTCATGGTGGCGGGCGGTAGAGAACGGGACCCCGGGGTCGTCCCGGTAGCAGAGCACCGCACGTACTCCGGGCAAGAGGCGAGCCCGGTCGGTGTCGATTCGCGTGATGCGGGCCGACGGGTGCGGGCTGCCCAGCACCGCGACATGTCCCACACCGGCGGGCAACTCATCCATCGTGTACGGCTCGGTGCCGGTGACCACCCGCGCGGCGGCCGGGGCGCTGACGCTCCCCCGCGGTGGCACAACACCGCACACCGCATCACGAATGGGCCGGTAGCCGGTGCACCGGCACAGGTTGCCCTTCAGCGCATTCCCCAGATCTTCGGTCTGATCGCCGGTAAGGGTGGCCGCCGTCAACACCATGCCGGCGGTGCAGAAGCCGCACTGAAACCCGGCGTGATCGATGAAACCACGCTGCATGGGATGCAGGTCGTGCTCGCCGGCCAGGCTCCGGACAGTGTGAATCTCGGCATCGGTGACGCGGTGCGCCGGAACGATGCAGGAATGCTGGGACGCCCCGTCCACCAGTACCGTGCAGGCCCCGCAGTCACCGGCGTCGCAACCCTTCTTGACCTCGACGTGCCCATGTTCGCGCAGAAAGGTGCGTAGGCACTGCCCGGGACGCGGGCTGGCGTCAATGAGCTTTCCGTTGACCTTCATGACAGGGCGCCCGTCAACTCCGCTGCGACCTCGCCGGCAAGTTGTGTGGTGACCGCACCGCGCCACTCGGCGGTGCCGTGGGCGTCGGTATGGAACTCCACGCCGGGGATGGCTGCCACGGCCTCGCGGGCCCGTCGGGCCTCGGCGGGGACGCGCAACACGATCGGCCTTCGGGTGGCGGCGGTGATCCCCAGCACGATATCGGCGCCGTCGAGCCTGCCCGTGACGAGCGCACCCGAGCGTCCCAACGGGGAATAGGCGATCTTGCGCAGCGCCGTCGGCTGCGACAGCGCGGAGGACGGAAACGTTATGGCGCGCAGTACATCACCAGGATGTAGGACCGTCTCGTTGATACCGGTCACGAATTCGGTGATGGTACAGCGCTCGTCGGTACCGTCATGACGCCAGATGTGCAGTTCGGCATCGAGGGCCGCGCACAATGAGATCATCGCCCCGGCGGGCAGGCCCAGGCAGATGTTGCCACCGACCGTCGCGGTGCGCCAGATCTTGAACGAAGCCAACAGGGCACGCGCGCACTGTCCGAATAGCGCGGTAGCCTGCCAGGCCGGCGGATACGAGGCATTGATGAGGCGTTCGATGCTGCAGGTGGCCGCCACCTCCAGGCCACCGGCATCGACCACCAAATCAGGCCACCGCATACCGGTCAGGTCCACTAGTCGTCGCAGCCCCGGCTGCGGCTGGCTCATCAGCCAGGTGCCGCCCGCCAGCACCCCGTCTTGCGTTCCGAGGCCGCTGAGGTCAGCGCGGTCTCGCGGGATGAGCACCGAGTCGATGGAGTACAGATCCATCAACGCTCCCTGTTCATCAGTCCATGATGCGCCGCCCGCACGGCGACCGCGATCCGTTCGGTGTCGACGGTGAGCATCTGCCCATCGGCGACAATCGGCCGTCCGCCGACCCAGGAACGCCTGATGGGCGGCACCTCACCCAATATCACAGCGGCTACCGGGTCCTCGATTCCGCTGTGGCCCAGCGTGCTCAGGTCCCACAACACCAGATCCGCACACTTGCCGACCTCGATGGAGCCGATCTCATCGGAGCGGCCGAGCAAGCGCGCCCCGCCCAGGGTGGCCAGCTCCAGCGCGGTGCGCGTGCTCAGCGCCGTGGGGCCTCCCACGGCCCGCGCCAAGAGCAGCGCCTGGTGCGCCTCCTCCAGCAGGCGACCCGACTCGTTGGACGCCGCACCGTCCACCCCGAGCCCCACCGGCACGCCCGCCGCCAGTAATTCCCGGACTCGCGCAATGCCGGCGCCCAGGCGGCCGTTGGAGGTCGGACAGTGGGCGATACCGGTTCCCGTGCGGGCAAGCCGGGCAATGGACGCGTCATCGAAGTGGACACCGTGCGCGAACCACACGTCGGGACCCAGCCAACCCAGCTCCTCCATATAGTCGAGTGGGCTACAGCCGAATCGCTCGGCACAGTAGACGGATTCGTCCTTGGTCTCCGCCAAATGAGTGTGTAATCGCACACCGCGCTCGCGAGCCAGCAGCGCGGACTGACGCAGCAGATCCGCGCTTACCGAGAACGGCGAGCACGGCGCCAGACCGATACGCACCATGGCGCCCGGTGCTGGGTCATGCCAGCGTGCGATGGCCGCGTCGCTGGCCTCCAGCGCGGTGTCGATCGACTCCACCAGACCGTCGGGTGGCAGGCCACCGGCCGACCTGCCCAAATCCATCGATCCCCGGGTGGGGTCGAACCGCAGGCCGACCTGCCGTGCTGCCTCGATCTCGGCTTCCAGCAGATCTCCTGCATCCGAGGGGAACACATAGTGGTGGTCGGTCGTGGTGGTGCATCCCGAAAGTGCCAGCCAGCTCAGCGCACCCTGGGCTGCCACATGCAAGCTGTCCGCATCGATCCCCTGCCAGACCGGGTACAAGGCGGTAAGCCATTGGAAGAGCGTGTGATCGGCGGCAAGCCCGCGGGTGATCCACTGGTACAGATGGTGATGCGTGTTGACCAATCCCGGTGTGAGTAGACAGCCGCTACCGTCCACACGTTCGACGCCCGGCAGCTCCTGCCACGGGTTGTTTTCCCCCGCCGTCAGCACCGCGGCGATCCGGCCACCCTCGATGACCACCCTCGCGTCCGCGATCTCGCGCCGGCTCTTATCGACGGTGGCAGCGAATACATTCTCGATCAACGTTATTGGATTCATCGCGGGGCCTGTTCGTAACGCATCGTGCTGCGCCCGTGAGATGCACTGTGCACTATGGTGCCATGGAACCGATCGCCGCCACCGTGCACCGCGGACACATCTTCCACATTACGGGCGCTCCCCCGCTGGCCGACGCGGCCACGCATCTGCAGTCGATTCGTGACGGCGCCCTGGCAGTCGGAACCGATGGCGTCATCGCTTACTGCGGACCGTACTCCACGCTGCCCCAGGAATTTACCTCGTGGACCGAGCACCACCACGGGGGGTTCCTGCTGCCCGGGTTCGTCGATACGCATATGCACTTCCCGCAGGTGTATTGCACCGACTCCTACGGCGGCGGCCAACTGCTGGAGTGGCTGGAACGCTGCATCTTCCCCGCCGAGGCCCGCCTGGCCGACACCGCACTGGCGCAGCGCGCGGCGATCGCGTTCTGCCGCCGCCGCATCGCCGCCGGCACCACTGCCGCGATGGTGATGGGATCGGCCTTTCCGCAGGCGCAGGAGGCCTTGTTCACCGCGACACGTGCCGCCGGACTGCGCATGGTCAGCGGGCGCGGAGTGCAGACCGTGGGACCCCGCAGTGCCGAGCCGTTGCTCACCACGACCGAACGTGCGACCGAGTTGTGTGCCAACGAAATCCAGAGCTGGCACGGTGACGAACTCACCGATGTGGCGCTGGTACCGCGGTTCTCGCTGTCGGTCACCGCAGAGACCCTCGCGGCCCTCGGCGAGCTCTACGAGGACGTACGCGCGGACGGCGTCTACTTCCACTCCCACCTCAACGAGAACGCCCGGCCGGACACCGGTGAGGTGGATGCCACCCTGACGGCGTACGGAGTGGGAAGCTACTTGGATACCTATGACGGTCATTTCCTGCCCGGCTCCCGCAAGGGGGGCGCGACCCTATTGGGCCGCCGGAGCATCCTGGCCCACGCTGTGCATTGCCAGGACGCGGAACTGGCCCGTATGGCCGAAACGGGTAGCTCGATAGCACACTGTCCCACGTCGCAGTTATTCCTGGGTTCGGGCACCATGCCCTGGCGCCGGACCGTGGCCAGCGGCGTCAATATCGCGCTGGGCACCGATGTGGGCGGCGGTGACGAATGGCTGTTGACCCGCGTGTTGAACGACTGCTTCAAGGTCCACATGTCCGAACCGGGCCCGGCCGCGGTGTCCCTGCACCCGGCCGAACTGCTGTTCACCGCCACACTGGCCGGGGCGCGCGCACTGGACCGTGAGGATACCTTCGGCAACTTGGATGCGGGCAAGGAGGCAGATTTCCTGGTCGTGGTTCCTGACCGCTGGGAACCGTTGGCCAACAACCTTTTCCATGGCATACGGTCAGACGATGAGCGCCTGGCCGACGAACAGACACTGTTTCGCCTGCTGATGGGTCTGCGGGAGCCCGCCATCAGCGCCGTACTGGTACGTGGCCGCGATATCACCGGCTACCTCCACAGCGACCGCTAAACCAACCAGGACAGATGCGGAGACCAGGCCGGCCCCGCATCGGGGGCGTCATCACGGGTAACCGCGGCCTGAATCAACCCATACGGACGGTCATCGGCATGGAACACCTCGTTGGGATTGTCCAGCCCGAAAGGTGATAGGTCGTAGACGAAGTGGTGCTTGTTGGGTGCCGAGAGCCGCACTTCGGCGATTGACGGATAAGACTCCAGGATCGCCTTGCCAATCTCGTACAACGTCTGCTGCAGGGCCAGCGAGTGCACAGTGGCGAACCGCTCGAGGATGAGCGACTTTACACCGAAATATGTATTATCCCAATCGATATCGGTGCCCACAAAGCGCCACTTGGCCACCAGCGAGGTGGCCATCACCCGGTCCGTCGTCGGCTGCAGGATCGTGTACTTGTCCTCGAGGAAATCATGGAACTCCGAGCCCGTCGATTTGAGCACGACCAGATCCTTGAGCCCGCCGATCACCCAGGTCTGCTGCTGGGCCCCGACACCGTCCACGGTGACCTCGGCCGTGCGCACCTCCTGACCTTTGCGCACCCAGGTGTGATCGTGCTCGCGTCCGTCGACCGTCACTCTTTCCCAGGCATATTCATCGATCTCGATACGAGCGCCCGTCACCGGCTCATAGTCGTCCACGAAGTGGCGCGCCAGCTCGAGCCCGTACTGCTCGATGGTCTCGATGCCTTTTTCCTTGGCGTAGGCATAGATGGTCTGCTTCTGGCTGTCGGTGGGCAGCACCTTGCGCTGGTCGCCGTCGGTATAGGCCGCGGCGAAATCCCCGCGCAACGCGCTGCCGACGTTGAGATCCTTGATCTCGTGGCGTGGGGTGTCCCGGTAGATCCGGACCACCCGGTTCTCGGCCTTGCCGTATTGATTGCCTGCGAGAACGATTCCCATGGGTGCTTCCTTTCTCAGCTGCCGCGGTAGGTCGAGTAGGCGTACGGACTCAGCAGCAGCGGCACATGCAGGTGCCCCGCGGTTCCGTCGGCCCGGAAGCTGATGATCACTTCCGGATAAAACCCCTCGATTCCGTTGTCGGTGAACCATGTTCCGGTGTCAAACACCAGCCGATAGTCGCCACCGGCCAGCGCAGTCCCAGCGAAATCACCGATTCTTCCATCAGAATCCGTTGTACCACTGGAGAGTTCCTGCCCCGCGCCGTCGTGCAGCGTCACCCGCACGCCCTGCGCGGGGCGTCCGGACACCGCGTCCAGCACATGGGTGCTCAATCCCGTCATGAATCGCCTTCCGTCTCCATGTCGTCGGCATGCCGCCCGGCAGGACCAAGCATCCGTGCCAGGCGGCTGCGATTGATCTTGCCCAACTCCATTCTCATGACCCGACGTTCGTGCTGCGGATCGTTCTTGATCCGCTCCTCGAGAATCGCCAGCAGTTCCTCCGCGGGTCGCCCGTTGGCGAATACCAGATATACATAGCCGAAGCGCTTCTCGTACTCGGCGTTGCGCTGCCTCAGCCGATCCAGGACCTCGGTGTCGGCACCTGTCACACCGGATTGCTCGCGCCGTGATGCCGCATTATCGGGCCGTTCCCCGATGCGCGGATGCCCATCAAGCGCCTCGTCCACATCCGCCTCGGTGAGCTCGGCCAGGATCAAATCCGCACGGTGGTACAGCGCCTCCTCATCGCGGAACGGGCGCCCGGCGGCAACCCGTACCGCCCATATCCGCGACGCGCAGCACTCGTACAGCCAATGGATCGCCTGGTTGTCGCTGAGCTCGTTGAAGCTCTCGATTCCCCGCCAGTCAACGCGTCGCATGAAAATCCTCGAAGCGCCCGAAACGAGCGGCCGTGATGGGATTGGCATCGGCCACCAGATCATCGAATCGGTAGTTGGCGATCTTCGCGATCTCGATGAGGGCAAAGGAGCGCTCGCTGGTCGCCGAATTCTCCATCCGGCTCCAGCCGCTGCGGAGCAGCCGTTCATACCGTTCGGTCTCCCTCGCACACACCACCAGCGGGAAGCCGAAATGCTCGCGATAGGCAGTGGCAAGGCTCACCACATTGTTCAGCTCGGCCTCGTCGAGCGTCTGCAGAATCGTGTGATCCACGGCCACCATCTCTCCAGCTTCGTCCTCGGCGCCCAGATCGGGGAAGGATCCGATGAGTTCGAGCTGCTCCTCGTCGCTGCCGGTGAGCATTGCTTCCTGAAAAGCACTCCGCAAATCGTGCGCGTCGGCAAAGGGACGCTGCCGATAGGCGCGATCCACCACCCAATGCACATCCTGAACCAGGCCACCGAAAGTACGTCGAAACTGCTCCAGTGTCATCTCGTTGACCTGCGCGAGCCGAATGGCACCTCCCCCGGCGACCGCGACGCCACGGCTGCCCGTATGGAAGAACAGCAGATTCAGCACGATGGCCGTGATGGCGCCCATCGTGATGCCGGTGCTGAACGGAATCTGCAGTAGCCCCGGCACGGCCTGGTCGATTCCCGGCAGCGCGGGTACCGCGATGCCGCGGCCGTGGTCCAGCACTGTTGCCGGGCCCGAAGATTGGGAGAACTGCACGTACATGCCCATGGCCAGTGAGGTGCTGGCGATGATCAAATTCCGGTGATCATTGAAGTCGACCTTGCCCAAGGTCTGGATACCGACCACGGCCACCGTCGCGAACAGCGTCATGGCAGCCCCGCCCAGCACCGGGGCCGGAATCGACTCCACGATCTTGGCGGTCTTGGGCAGCACACCCAACACCATCATGATCACCCCCGCGGCCGCTACCACCCAACGGCTCTTGACACCGGTCAGGCGCACCAGTCCGACATTCTCCGAGAACGCGGTATAGGGAAAGGAGTTGAAGGTGCCGCCGATCACGGTGGCGATGCCATCGGCGCGCACGGTCGCGGCGATATCGGCCCCGCGCACCCGCTTGCCCACGATCTCGGCCGTGGCGAAGACCGCACCGGTGGACTCCACCGCGGTCACCATCAGCACCACGATTAGCGATACCACGGCGATCACATCGAAGCGCGGCGCGCCGAAGGCAAACGGCGACGTGAATCCGATCCAGTCCGCCTCACCGACACGGCCGAAGTCCGTGTCCCCGGCCAGCCATGCGACAACGGTGCCCGCGACCAGCCCCAGCAGCACCGCGATGGTGCTCCAGAAGCCCCGGAAAAATCTCTGCATCAACACAATCGCCCCGATGGTGCCCAGCGCGTACATGAGCCAGCGCCCGTTACCAGGATCGTGCGCGGCGACCGGGCTATGCGGGTTACGGGTGGCGTCGCCGATACCCACCGGCAGCAGCGATACGCCGATGATGGTGATCACCGAGCCGGTCACGACAGGTGGAAAGAATCGGATGAGCCGGGCGAAGAACGGTGCGATAAGGAAGGTGAACGCTCCCGCCGCGATGACGGCGCCGTACACCGTGAGCAATCCGACTCTGCCGCCACCGTGGTCGTTGGCGATTTTGATCACCGGCGCCAGGGTGGCAAAGGTGACCCCCTGCAGTAGCGGCAGCCGCACCCCGATCTTCCAGAACCCAACCGCCTGCAGGATCGAGGCGACACCACAGGTGAATAGGTCGGCGGTGATCAACATGGTCAGCGCCTCGGCATCCAGATCGATGGCACGTGCGATGAGCAACGGCACCAATACCGCGCCGGCGTAGAACGCGATCACATGCTGGATGCCCAACGTGACAAGTCTGCCTGTCGAAGGCACCTCGTCAACGGGATGAACCTTCTTGCGCTGGGCTCCGGGCGCGGCCGGTCGCGTGGTATCGGCGCTCATCGCGGAACCTCCCTGCCTCGACGCACCCGCGCATACCCACCCGGACGCGCAAGCGACGCTAGATCGAACGTGTTGCGGCCAGGTTGCCGGCTGCCTATATTTTCCCAGCGGCCCCACTCCGCTATGCCTCGGCGACCACATCCAATTGTCCTGCGGCAGCAACTATCACCGACTCCAGGCGATCGTGATGGGTAGCCGCGACGGACAGCAAGGTGTCAATATCCCGGCTTGCCGCCGCTGTGATCATCGCCTCATGATCGGCATGTAGCTGCAATTGATCGGATGCCGACACCGTTCGCATCACCTGAAAAGGTTCGGTCAGATTCCACGTTGCCTCGAACATGTGTAAGAGCCGGTGCATGCCGCAGGGCAGTACCAGGGCGCGATGAAAACGCCGGGAGTGCACATGAAAAGCACGGGCGTCGTCTTCGACGGTTGCCTGTTGCAGCAGCTGATGCTCGGCGAGCGCGCGATCCACGTCCTCCGGCGTAGCACGCGCAGCGGCCTGAGCAAGTGCGGCCCGCTCGAGAACACCACGGGTGAAATAGATCTCACGCAGCTCCGGCAGCGTGAGCTGGGCTACGCGGTACCCTCCGTTGGCCCGATGATCGACAAGTCCTTCCGCCACAAGGGTCTTGAGCGCCTCCCGTACCGGGATGGGGCTGATTTGATAGGTGTCGGCCACCTCACCGATGGGGATCATCGAACCTGGCGGTGCCGCACCGTCGAGGATGGCCCGCCGCAACCCGTCGAGCACGCTGGTCTGGTCGTGACCCGACCTGGTGGCGCGCAGCTCGTTGATCAGCCGCCGGTAGCGGAACGTGCGTGACATTCGCCCTCCATCGCCGTCGGCCAGAACCCGATCTTGTCAGTGGTGACGTCCCGGCGCCATCGCTGGCGACACGGAGTTAACACGAACGTTTCATGGGCACCGGCCGGTGACTACCCATCGCCCCAATCATGCGAGGCCGACGTACCCTGTCGGCCATGCGCATACGCGTGATCAACCCCAACACCACCGAGGCCATGACGAAATCCATCGCCGCCGCGGCGCAATCGGCGGCCTGGGCGCAAACCAGCGTCACCGCCGTCAACCCCTCGATGGGTCCGGCGTCGATAGAGAGTCACTACGACGAGGCCTTGAGCGTGCCCGGCATCCTGGCCGAAATCCGCCGCGCCGAATCCGAAGGGACCGACGGGTACGTGTTGGCTTGCTTCGGTGATCCAGGACTGGACGCGGCCAGGGAGCTGGCCACCGGCCCGGTGCTCGGCATCGCCGAGGCCGCCATGCACACGGCCAGTCACCTCGGCAGGGGTTTCAGCGTGGTCACCACCTTGGAACGCACCGCCGGTCGCGCCTGGGATCTGGCCGAACGCTATGGGATGTCGCGTTTCTGCCGCGGGGTCCACGGTTGCGATATCGCGGTACTGGATTTGGAGCAGAACCCGCGCACCCGGGACATTCTCGTCGAACACTGCCGTCGCGCGGCCCATGACGACGGCAGCGATGTGATCGTGCTGGGCTGTGCCGGAATGGCCCGGTTATGCCGGGACATCTCCGGCGAGATCGGACTACCGGTGATTGACGGGGTGACCGCCGCGGTGAACCTGGTGCAGTCGCTGGTGTCCATGGGCCTGCGCAAGTCCGGCCACGGCGAGTTCGCCGCACCACCAATCAAACCCTATGCGGGACTACTCGATTCGTTTGGTTCGGTGCCCGCCGGATGAACCCGGCGCCAATGTTCGGCGATGTCGATGCGTTTGGTGATCCACACACCGTCGTGAGCTTGCACATGATCGACAAACCGTTCGAGCGCGACCGTCCGCGCCGGCCGGCCCACCAGCCGGCAGTGCAGGCCCACCGACAGCATCTTCGGGCTGCCCGCCTCCCCCTCGGCGTACAGACAGTCGAATGCGTCCCGCAGATGCGTGAAAAACTGTTCTCCACTGGGGAACCCGGCCGGCGAGGAGAATCGCATGTCGTTGGTGTCCAGGGTGTAGGGCACCACCAGATGGTCGGCCACGCCACCGGGGGCAGGTACCCGCACCCAGTACGGCAGATCATCGGCGTACGAATCCGAATCGTAGGAGAAACCCCCGTGCTCAACCACCAGCTGCCGCGTCTGCGGTGAATCGCGCCCGGTGTACCACCCCAACGGAGCCTGGCCGGTCAGGTCACGCAAGATCTGGACGGCCTGCGCCATGTGCTCCCGCTCGATATCGGGTGGCACCAACTGGTAGGACTGCCAGCGCAGCCCGTGACAGGCAATCTCGTGCCCGAGCTCACCGAACGCGGACACCGCCTCCGGGTTGCGCTGCAACGCCGTCGCCACCGCGAAGATGGTCAGGGGCAGACCGCGGCGCTCGAAGACCCTCAAGACCCGCCAGAGACCGGCCCGTGAACCGTACTCGTACAGCGATTCCATGCTCATATGACGGTTGGGGAACGCCTCGACCGGGACCATCTCCGATAGGAACGTCTCCGAGCCCGCCGATCCGTCCAGGACGTTGTTTTCTGCACCCTCTTCGTAGTTGAGCACGAACTGCACCGCAATCCGCGCGTTGCCGGGCCACCGCGGGTGCGGTGGCGTGCGCCCATAGCCCACCATGTCGCGGGGTGTCGCGGGTGGCGCCTCGTCATGAGCCTCGTTATGAGCCATCGTGGGCACGATAGTAGGCGGCCCGCTCTACCGCACCGAATCACGTTCCGGCGGCTCCATTCTGATCCAGGAAAATATTGTTTCCGCGCAACACCACGGCAACACCGGCCGCTTAGTTTCGGGAGTCACCAGCCTTCCCGGCTGGTCGGATACCGGAGGAGATTGTGTGAGCGGCGTACTCACGGCGGATGCCGTCGCCCCGACCGGCGGACACAGTGCCGCCGGAGACAGTGTGATCAAGCCCGGGTACGACCCCGCATTGACCAACGGCGACCTGGCACCGCTGCGGACACAGACCTGGACCAGCTACAACTTCTTTGCGTTCTGGATGTCCGACGTGCACAGCGTCGGCGGCTATGTCTTCGCCGGAAGTCTTTTCGCGCTGGGCATCTCAGCCTCGCAGGTACTGCTGGCCCTGCTGGTCGGCATCGCGGCGGTGTATTGGCTGTGCAACCTGGTGGCGCGTCCTTCTCAGCAGACCGGTGTGCCGTATCCGGTGACCGCCCGCATCGCGTTCGGAGTGCGCGGCGCCAATCTTCCCGCCGTGATCCGCGGTCTCATCGCCGTCGCCTGGTATGGCATCCAAACCTATTTAGCTTCAACAGCATTTGTACTTCTGGCGGTCAAGTTCCAGCCTTCGCTGGGCCGCTATGGCAATGCCGGCGAGTACGGCTTCCTCGGTCTGTCGTTACTGGGATGGGGCGGTTTCCTGCTGATGTGGGTCTTGCAGGCCGCCGTCTTCTGGAATGGCATGGAGGCGATCCGCAAGTTCATCGACTTCTGCGGGCCCGCCGTGTACGCGGTAATGCTGGCACTTGCGCTGTATCTCGTCGTCGCGGCCGGTTGGGAAAACGTGCATTTCGGCCTGGCTTCGGGCCCACCGAAATCCGGGTTCGCCGCGTTGGCAACGATACTGAGTGCGATTGCGTTGGTGGTGTCCTATTTCTCGGGACCGATGCTCAATTTCGGAGATTTCTCCCGATACGGCCGCACCTTCGGCGAAGTCAAGCGCGGCAATTTCCTCGGTCTACCGTTGAACTTCCTGTTCTTCGCGGTGTTGGCGGTGTGCACGGTGTCGGCCGGCGCAACGGTCATCGGACGCGGCGAAGACGGCGCCATCATCACCGACCCGGTGCTGATCGTGGACAAGATCAACAACACCACCGCGGCAGTGCTGGGCGTACTCACCTTCGCGATCGCCACTATCGGGATCAACATCGTGGCCAACTTCGTCTCGCCGGCTTTCGATTTCTCCAATCTCGCCCCGACCCGGATCAGCTGGCGCACCGGCGGGATGATCGCGGCGGTCGGCTCGATCCTCATCACCCCATGGAATCTCTACAACAACCCGAACACGATCCACTACACACTCGATGCGCTCGGCGCCGTAATCGGTCCCCTGTTCGGCATCCTGATCGCCGACTTCTACCTCGTGCGCCGCCGCGCGGTTGTGGTGGACGACCTGTTCACCCTGTCACCGTCGGGGACGTACCAGTACCGCGGTGGCATCAACCCGATAGCCGTGACCGCGACAGTGCTAGGCGCCCTGCTGGCCATAGCGACCGTGATCTGGGGCAGTCCATATCTGGCGACCTTCACGTGGTTCGTGGGCGCGGGTATCGGCTTCGCCGTCTATCTCGTGGGCATGCGCTACACGCCGCGGCACCTGATTTACGGCCGGTAGTCGTGGTCGGCGCCGTCGGCGAGATGCTCACATGGCACCTCGATCACATCAGTACGCGCGGCCAGGTAGGGACCGGCTCCCCGGTCGGCAGCCAGCGCACTCAGCACCGGACCGACGTGCTCCGAACCGAGGTATACCGGGTGCCCCGGCCGCCCCGCAAATGTCGCCCGGACAAGCGCCGAACGGCGGCCCCCACTGGCACGCAGCACCATCCGCACCACCTCCGGCCCGACGGACGGCAGGTCCACCAAGTGGATGAGCACCCCGACCACGTCCGTGCGCGCGTGCACCAGTTCCAGCACCGCCCGTACCGACTCCGACACGCCGTCCCGCCACCGTGCGACCTCGATGCCGTGTGCGGGCGAGGGCATCTCGACAGACACAGCACCCTGGGTCACGTAGACCTCCTCGCAGCCGCCCCGGTCCAGCGCGGTGACGGCCAGCTCGAGCCACCGTCCGTTCGCGGCGAGGATCTTCGGCATGCCGTAGCGATTGCCGGCCCCGGCCGCCAGCACCGCACCGACGACGACACCTGCCGTGGGGTCAGGTTCCATCTCCCTATCGAACCGCACACCCATGTCGTGCGTAATACGGGCTGAATCCGGTGTTCACATCCAATAAACAGGCCGTGGTTACGGTCGCGCCCATGCCGACCGCGATCGAGGTACCCGCCAGCGAGATGGTGCGTCTGGCGAACAAGCCGCCCTGGTATCGCTCGCTATTCGTCCAGCTTCTGGTGGCGATCGTCGCAGGTGTGGTCATCGGCTGGCTGTGGCCGGGCCTGGGCGCCGACCTGCGCCCCTTGGCCGACGGTTTCATCAAGCTGATCAAGATGCTGATCGCCCCGATCATCTTCTGCACGGTGGTGCTCGGCATCGCCCATGTCGGCGACCTCAAGTCCGTCGGCCGCATCGGCGTCAAGGCGCTCATCTACTTCGAGGCGGTAACCACCTTCGCGCTGCTCTTCGGCCTGCTGGTGGGAAATCTCGCCAAGCCGGGAGCGGGCTTTCACATCGACGCCGGGACGCTGGCGACCGGGGCCGACGCCATCGCGAAGAAGACCAACAACGGGGAGCTACCCCACACCGTCGAGTTCCTGCTCGGCATCATCCCCTCATCCATCGTCTCGGCCTTCGCCGAAAACGCCTTGCTTCAGGTGCTGTTCTTCGCGGTGCTGTTCGGCCTGGCGCTGGCCAAGTTCGGCGAATCAGGTCCGCCAGTGGTACTCGAATTCATCGACCACCTCAGCCACATCTTCTTCACCATCATCGGGTGGATCATGCGGCTGGCGCCGGTGGGAGCGCTTGGCGCGATGGCCTACATCGTGGGCCAGTACGGCATCGGCTCGTTGAGCAGCTACGGCAAGCTCATCGCCGCCTGCTATGCCGCCGCGCTGCTGTTCATCGGCGTTCTGGCGGTGATCGCCCGGCTCTTCGCGGGGGTGAACCTCTGGAGGTTCGTCGTCTACATCAAGGACGAATTGTTCCTGGCTCTCGGCACCGCCTCCACCGAGGTGGTATTGCCGCGCATCATGACCAAGCTCAACCACGCGGGGTGCTCCAAGACCACCACCGGGCTGGTCATCCCCACCGGGTACTCCTTCAATCTCGACGGAGCCACCTTGTATCTGTCGATCTGCGTGCTCTTCCTTGCCCAGGCCCTGGGGGTCAACCTGACCCTCGGCGAACAGATCACCGCGGTGCTGGTGCTGATGTTGACCTCGAAAGGCATGGCGGGCGTGCCGGGTTCGTCATTCCTCGCACTCTCGGCGACCGTGGCCGCCATAGGCCACGGCGCCATCCCGGTGGCAGCCGTTGCGCTGCTGCTGGGCGCCGATCGCATCATGGACTCGATGCGCGTCTCGGTGAACCTACTGGGCAATTGCGTGGCGACGCTGGTGGTGGCCCAGTGGGAAGGCCAGCTCGATAAGGACCGCATGTGCAAGGTTCTCGCTGGTCAACAGGTCGTGAACGAGCCCGAGGGGGAATCGGCAGCTGCACACCCCTGAGCACCGCACCCACGAGTCTGCGAACATGGGACCCGTGGCAGCGGCATCCTCATCGAACCCAGTAGATGCCGGCAGCCCCGGCTGGCTGACTCCGATCGCGGAGTTGCTGACGGCCGCCGACGCCGAGCTCGCCACTGCCTATCCGGAGACGCGCGATGAACCGCAACCCATCCACACCGTGTACGTCAGCGCGGCCCTGGCCGACGTCGAGCTACCCGGGCAATGGGGAGCATCCGCACTGGCGCTGACCGCGCGTCACGAACCGTCGCTGGCGGCGCTCGACACCCAGGGCGTCCTGCCCCGCGTCAAGGAACGCCTTGCCGCCGACCCCATCCAGGATCTGCGGCTGGACTTCGAGGACGGCTACGGCTGGCGCGGAGACAGCACCGAGGACGCCGACGCCCGCAAGGCGGGACGCACGTTGCGCGCACTGTCGATAGCGGCGAATCCTCCTGCGATACTGGGCATCCGAATCAAGGGCCTCACCTCATTACACCTGCGGCGCAGCGTGCGCACCCTGGAGCTGGTACTCGACGGCGCATCTGGGGTGCCACGGGGCTTCGTGACGACCATCCCGAAATTCCGCACCGTAACCCAAGTCGAGGCGGCACTGCGACTCTTCGACGAGCTAGAGCGTGTGCACGGATTACCCAGCGGCTCACTGCGATTCGAGCTGCAGATCGAGAGTCCGCAAGCGGTGCTCGGTGCCGACGGCGCCGTCACCTTGGCCAAGGCAATCCATCTGGCCCAGGGGCGCCTGACCGCGTTGCATTACGGCACGTACGACTACAGCGCGGCCTGCGGGATCGCCGCCGAACAGCAGTCCCTGGAGCATCCCGTGGCCGACCACGCCAAGGCGGTGATGCTCGCCGCCGCGGCTCAGACGGGTGTATGGGTGTGCGACGGCTCCACGCAGGTGAACCCCGAGGGCTCACCCGAGCAGCAGGCCGCGGCGCTCACCCGCCACCACCGGCTGGTCACCCGCGCACTCGAGCGCGGCTATTGGCAGGGGTGGGACATGCACCCGGGACATCTGGTGACCCGCTGGCTGGCCACCTACGGATTCCACCGGCGCGCGCTGGCGGTGGCCGGTCCGCGCATCCTCGCCTACCTGCAGCGCCAGGGTGGCGGTGTCGTCGACGAACCGGCGACGGCCCAAGCCCTGGCGACCGGGATCCTGCGTGGCCTGGACTGCGGCGCCTATACCGACAGCGCGCTACCGCCGGGATGCGACCGGGCGGTACTGAATCAACTCGTGCAACGCACCCACAGCTGACGCTGCGACAGGAGGAACCGACCAGCGATGACCGGCAACGCACCCGCGGGGCTGCCCGACTTCACCATGCTTCCCGACTTGGCGCTGCGCCCCCTGGGCGGGGCGGTGATCTGGGCCAACGACGATCTGTTCGCCGAGAAGGAGAACCTGATCAAACCCGGGCCGGCCGACTACCGGCCCGCGACCTTCGGGCACAAGGGACAGGTCTATGACGGATGGGAGACCCGGCGCAGGCGTGACCCGGCCGGCGATCCCGGCCATGACGCCGCCATCGTGCGGCTGGGCGTCCCGGGGGTGATAGCGGGCGTCGTCGTCGACACCGCGTGGTTCAAGGGAAACTACCCGCCCGAGATCTCGGTCGAGGCGACGGAAGTCGAGGGATACCCGCCGGCGGCAGAGATAGCTCGAGATGCCTTATGGCACACCATTGTCCAGCGCACCAAGGTCTATGGCGACAGCCGCAATCCCTTCGACGTCGATTCGCCGCGACGCTGGACTCACGTGCGGTTGACCATGTATCCCGACGGCGGGGTGGCACGACTGCGTGTGCACGGCCATGGGCAGCCGGATCCACGGTTTCTGCAGGCCGGACAGTTTGACCTGGCTGCCATCGAGAACGGCGGCCTGGTCACCGACTGCTCCAACCGGTTTTACAGCTCACCCCAGAATCTGCTGTTCCCTGGTGTCGCACGAGTCATGGGCGACGGATGGGAGACCGCCCGTCGCCGCGACGGCGCCAACGATTGGGTACATGTGCGGCTCGCCGGGGAGGGCTTGATCAGACTCGCCGAAATCGACACCTCCTACTTTGTGGGAAACAGCCCCGGGGCGTCAGCCCTGCAAGGACTAACCGCACAGGGCGATTGGGTACCGCTGCTAGCGCGAACCGCTCTGCAACCGGACACCCGGCACCGCTTCTTGTTGGACGGCCAGCAGCCCGTCACCGACGTGCGGCTAGACATCTACCCCGACGGCGGGCTGGCGCGGCTGCGCTTGTTCGGTGAGCTCACCGCGGCGGGGCGGGCCTCCCTCCAAGGGCATTGACGCCACCTACGCCGTCCCGCACCGAGGTTTCCGACTCCTGCCGTGTAAGGATCTTGTAAACCCGGCGCCCACTCGCTCGACGAAATCCCTTGCTATTCAGGGATTTCAGGAAGTTCACAGCTATTCTGTGAGCCGCGCCATAGGTGCCGATTTCAACTGACAGTTCTACAGTTTCAACTGTCACAAGGACGTGTCGCTCCCGGGTATCAATTCCACTGCTCCTTCAGCCGCAGAGTGATTGGAGTCCGTAGTGCATCCATGCACTGTCCCCACAGTTCGCTTCCATAACGGTGTCGACATCCCCCAGCTGGGCCTCGGTGTCGCCGCCATCCCCGACGCAGAAGCGGAAACCATTGTCCGGCAAGCACTTGATGCCGGGTATCGGCATATCGATACCGCGACCAGATACGGCAACGAGCGCGGCGTCGGCCTCGGCATCTCTCGCTCGGGTGTATGCCGGGAAGAAGTTTTCGTCACCACGAAGCTATGGGTAGACGATTTCCGAGATGCCGCCAGCGCTTTCGCGCGGAGCCTTGAGGCGCTCGGCACCGACTATGTGGATCTATTCCTCATTCATTGGCCCGCACCGGATTACGGACAGTATGTGACGGCGTGGCAGCAGATTGTGCAGCTGTATCTCTCCGGCGACATCCGCGCCATCGGCGTATCCAACTTCGAACCTGAGCACGTGCAAGCCATCGTGGACGCGACCGGCGTGCTGCCGGTGATCAACCAGGTGGAACTACATCCGTACTTCCAGCAGCGAAAGTTGCGGCAGTTCAACTCAGATCGGGAAATCGTCACCGAGGCCTGGAGTCCCCTTGCCCAGGGCATCGGTACCGCCGAGGACTCGCCGCTGGCGGCGCTGGCCGCCAAGCACAACAAGACACCGGCTCAGCTGATCCTGCGTTGGCATATCGAGCTAGGACATGTGGTGATCCCGAAGACATGCTCGCCCCAACGGTTGACGGAGAATCTGCAGATCTTCGATTTCAGTTTGTCCCCGGAAGATCTGGACGTGTTCGCTCAGTTCGACCAGCCCAACGGCAGACTCGGAACACACCCCAACGAAGGATTCTCGGCGCACCATTCGGCGCGCAGTAGATGGCATCGGGACCGGCTGGCCAGACGAGCCGCCTAGTCAGCGGCCCGGGCTTCTTGCGGTCGCGCGGACGTGTTGACCGGTCCGCGCCGGCGCCCCCGCATCACATCAATAGAATCGGTGGCCGTGGCTGAACAAGACAAGACGGAGTCCGTGCCGGCCAAGGGAGAAGTGCCCTCCCTTGATGTGGAAGGCTCCGGAGTTCAACCCCCGGTCTCACCGGGCATACGCCGGGCTTTCTGGTGGTTGGAGCGCTTCGCACCCGGGATCGGATCACGCTGGGCGGTCGAGCTGTGGTGTACACCACCGGTCATCGAGTCCAGCCTGCGCATGCCACCGGGAGTGCCCGCCGGTGAACCCCTGGAGGCCCACTGGAACGGCCACCGGATCGCTGGCGAGTCCTGGGGCGAGGGTCCCACGGTCTACCTCGTACACGGTTGGGGTGGGCAGCGCCCCCACTTGGGGATTTTCATCAAGCCCCTGCTCCAGGCGGGGCATCGGGTCATCGCCTTCGACCTCCCCAGCCACAACGAGTCCGAGCACGGCGCGCTGGCGCCCGGACGCACCACGCTCATCGAGTGCGCCGACGCGGTGGCCGCGATGATCGAGAAGCATGGGCCCGCTCGCGCCGTAGTGGCACATTCCCTGGGTGCCAACGCGACCACCTTCGCCGCGGCCAAGGGCGCACCGGTGGGCCGTGTGGTCTACCTGGCGCCGATGGGCGACTTCCCGCTGTACCTGGATCTGTTCGCCGCACGTCATGGCTTCGGCCCACGGATACGCGCGGGGCTGCAACGGCAGCTGGAGCGGCGCATCGGCATGACCCTGCCCGAAACCGAATTGGTCCGGGTCGCCGCCCAAGCCGGCCATCCACCGCTGCTGCTCATTCATGACCCCGACGACCCCGATACTCCCTACGCGTCGAGCGAACAGCTGGCGCGGTCGTGGCCCGGAGCGCGCTTCATGGCCACGAAGGGACTCGGCCGGCTCGCGCACTACCGAATCTTGCGGCACCGCCCCGCCATCAACGCGGGCCTGGAATTCATCGGTTCCGCTTCGGGTTAGCCGATGCCGGGAGACGAGGCCGGCGCCGCTCCCGCCTTCTGGCCGCGCGAGGAATACCAGCGGTAGTAGTCGTTCTGCACCCTACTGACAATCCCCGGCACCGCGCGATAGGCGTCGCGGTACAGGATGCCCAACGGATTGTTCACTTCGGGGCTCTGCCGCCGAATCGCCCCGACGACCATGTCGACACCCTCATCCAGCGTCAGTGAGGCATACTCGCTCCAGTCCGTCGGGGCGATCATGTCGGTCGAGACCAATGGCAGATGGACATTGGTGACGCGCACGCCGTCGGCCCGGCTCTCGATACCCGCGATGCGCAGCACCGCATCCATGGCCGCCTTCGATCCGACATAGGCGGAGAATTCGGGCAGGTTGCCCAGCACCCCGATCGACGAGCTGTGCACAATATGCCCCGAACCGCGGGCACGCATGCCGGGCAGCAGGCGCAGCACCAGTCCGACGCCGCCGAGGTAGTTGATCGCGACCGTCCGCTCATAGTCATGAAGCCGATACTCGGAATCAGCCACCGAACGCATGATCGATCGGCCCGCATTCAGCACCAGAATGTCCGGCGCCCCAAAGCCTTCGAGCACCGCATCGGCCACCGCGTCCGCCCCCGCGGCCGTGGACAGATCACCGGGCAGAGCGTGGGCAGCGCCACCACGTGCGGTGATACCGCGCACCACCTCGCCGAGCTCATCGGCACGCCGCCCGGTGACGATGACGATGCCTCCCGCCTCGGCTACGCGTTCGGCCAGCCTCCGGCCGATCCCGCTTGACGCGCCGGTGACCAACACGGTACGGCCATGCACGCGCTCGGCGAGCGGCGGCGTCCAGGGGTAGGTGACTCCAATGGGCTTGGTGAAGACGTTGATCATGTGCCTGACGGCCCGCATCCGATCACTCCATTTTCCCTGCGCTGTCGGCTTTTTCACGAGCCATCATCATGTTGACATCGCACGTTGTCAAGATGGCGCGCAGACTTGCGGATGAGCGATGCCGGTTGATGAAGCACCGCAAGGTGCGTCTCCGTGGGGCGGAGCAGCCTCAAACGAGACTGCTGCAGCCGCAGCCCGGGGCGAGGTGGCGTGAGATCCGTTCGGCCCCATGCAGAAACTGGTTTCTTCTCCGTCTCGAGGAGTACCCACGGAGCTCGGCGAGAAATTCGCTCGCAGGAGTCAATCCGTCACGTGCATTGCCATGGCCGCGGTGAATATCACGCAGCTCAGGGTTGCCGCGAGGACACGGCCATGGTTGATTATCGTCCACTTTCGCTCGAAGGCATGTCGCAATGCGTGCCATTGCTCATCGGTCTGCGGAATCGGCGCCTTAATGATGGCCAGATTCAGCGGAATGTTTCCAGCGTAGGTCAGCGCCAGCGTCAGCAGATAGAGCACCAAGCCCAGTACGACCGGCAACGCCAGCGACGTTCCGGCCGTAAAGGCCAGTACGACCGAGACAAGCTGACTCACGAGGGCAAGAGCTGATACACAGAGAAACACCGGGTTAGCCACCGACGAGACCAATGCTCTGATCGCCAAAACCATTGAGCGGTCATCTATTTTACGCAAACCCGGCATGACACTGTTCGAGTACGCAAACACTGTGCCGGCAACCAATCCGGTTGTGACAATCGCCACCGCCATCGCCACCGCCATGATTGTTTTCACTATTTCTCCGCTCGTCTCGTATCCAAGCCCTAGCAGTGGCGGGCTCGCCTACTCTGGCCATGACACAACCCTTGCCGAATCCTTAGGTCGCCTGCCTATTTTTGTCCCATCGCCGCTAAACCGTCGAGTATGTATGTCAGCCCGAAGTCGGGTCCGAAATCTTTCATCGTGCCTGTGCTGCAACCCAATTGGCGTAGTCCCATAAGATTGCAGATCTCTTTGATGTGCTGGCTGTCGAACAGTATGTGATCGACCATGGCGCGGGTGCGGACAGCGCCGTTGTCCTGGTCGATGATGTTGTAGAGATTGTCAAGGGCTAGAGGTAGCACGTCGACGAGTTCGGTGAGCTCTCGTTGCTGGTCGACCAAGGTCTTGAAAGCGCCGTCTCCGTTGAGTACGGATTGTTTGATGTGATCGCGATTAGTTTCCAGAACCTCTGCCGCCTGCTTCAGCACATCATTGAGTTTGCGCCCAACGCTGCCCGTGCCGAGACTCTCATCGTCAACTATTTGGCTCAATTGGTGAATGGTTGAGGTGAATTCTCGTAGCTTACTGTCGTTGCGGGCCGCCGCGTCCATCAGGGTACCGACATTTTTGATAACAGTCGCGAGCTGCTCCGCCGTCACGCGGCCACCGTCGGCGCCCAGCCGCAGTGCCCGTGACAGCTCATCGAGAGCGCCTTTGATCTTCTGCCCGTTACCGTCTACGGCGTCAGCACCGGTGTTCACGATGTCCGCTACAGGCCCGCCGCCCTCGCCATCGCCCCTAAGTGAGATCGACAGCTTGTCCAGTACGGCCACCACGCGGGAGAATTCGACAGGTGTCTTCGTGCGGTTCAACCCGATGGTCTCGTTATCGTGCATCACCGCCCCTCCCCTGTACGGCGGAGTGAGTTCGATCTGACGGTCGGTCAGGATGGAGGTCGAAATCGTCACCGCCTGCACGTCAGCCGGCAACGCCACCTGCCTATCGACAGTGAATTCGACCTCAACATAGCCACCCTCGGGGGTGATCTTCTCGACACTGCCCACACGCATCCCCAGAACCGCAACCGTGCTACCCGGATACAAACCGGCGGCACTATCGAACTGCGCCGTCACAGTGATGTAGCGGCGATGCTGCGTCGGCCAGAGTGCCCCCACGCCGCATATCACCGCCACCATCGCCAACACCGGCACCACGCGAACCATGCCAACTCTGTTTGACACCCGCAGCTCCTTCTTGGCCCTGGCGCTCCCGATAGACAATCCCCCCGCCGCTACGCAGCACCACTCGGGCGCCCTTGATGTGGTCCGTCACCATGCGGCTAGTCACAATGGCGGTCCTCCTTGACATTGCATTTCCAGAATGTGATGCCGATCAACGCATCAGTCCCGGTCATCTACGTGAGGTCCGCAGGACCTCTCGCGCCGCTCATCTCGCCGGCGCTCTTCTATCCAGAGTGCGCCGCGTCCGGCTGTCTAGGTTCAGAGATTCGGTCACAAAAATCCACGATCAGCCGGGTGACCTCATCCGGGTTGTCCAACTGTGGGCAATGTCCGGAAGCGGGAAGGATTACCAATTCACTCCCCGGAATCTGTTGTTGCAGAGCCCCGCTCGAATGTATTGGGATGATGCGATCACGTCCGCCATGTACAACCAGTGTCGGGCAACTGACCTCTATGCCGCTGTGGCTACCCAGGGCTTCATGCGCGTAGCGGCATGCGTCGCGTCCCAGCCGAGCCACTGCCGAAGGCCCAGAGATCAG
This sequence comes from Mycobacteroides abscessus ATCC 19977, assembly GCF_000069185.1. NCBI lineage: Bacteria > Bacillati > Actinomycetota > Actinomycetes > Mycobacteriales > Mycobacteriaceae > Mycobacteroides > Mycobacteroides abscessus. The sequence goes on from NC_010397.1 coordinate 3,002,741, forward strand.
TTCGCACCAGTACGCCACCACCTCCGGATCGGCGGCAACGCCGGGCCCGTAGAGCATCTTCGGCACAAAGTACCGAGCCGCACGGCGCAAGGTACCTGCCGGTACCGGCATGCGGCTCACCCATGCCCAAAAAACTTCGGGGACGGACCAACGGCGGACGATTCGTGCGATGAGGTGCCGCGAGTTCAGTGGATCATCCAGGGCGATAAGAGCTTTCACCTCGTTTTCGCGGCGCGCAGCGGCACGCACCGCCGTCGCGGCACCGAGTGAGTTGCCGACCAACACCGCTGGTCCCGCAGCGGCCAGGACGGCGTCCGCGAACACGTCGAACTGCGCAAGCAGGGGGCCAGGCGGCCGGGGGGCCGCATGTCCGAAGCCGGGCAAGTCAACCGCGATGGCCGCCCGGCCGGCCGAAGCCAGCCGGGCAAGCACCGGTCGCCACGTCAGGGCGCTGTCGGAGTATCCGTGCAGCAGCACTATCGGCGGACCACCACCGGGAACGGATAGCACGCGGGTGACAACGCCGCCATATTCAGCCCGGGATTCGGCAATCATCCGGCCAGTAGTCCCTTGGCGATATGGGTGACTTGCACCTCATTACTACCGGCATAGATCATCAGTGACTTCGCGTCGCGGGCCAGTTGTTCAACGCGGTACTCCGCCATATAGCCATTGCCCCCGAACAGCTGAACCGCGTCCATCGCGACATCGGTTGCCGTTTCGGAAGAATAGAGTTTGATCGCCGATGCCTCGGCCAGCGACGGCATCTTGCCATGCTGCAGCTTCTCCAGTGTCTGGAACACCATGTTCTGCACGTTGATCCGAGCCACTTCCATCTTGGCGAGCTTCAGTTGGATCAGCTGAAACTGGCCGATGTTCTGGCCCCACAGAGTGCGCATCTTGGCGTAATCGAGGCAACGCCGGTGACATTCGTTGATAATCCCCAATGCCATCAGAGACACACCCACTCGCTCGGCGGCGAAGTTCGCTCGTGCACTCTCGCGGCCGTCGCCACCTCCGTGTTCTTCGGTTTCTCCAAGCAGCCGATCCGCCGTGATCCGCACATTGTCGAAGAAAAGCTCGCCGGTGGGCGAGGACATCATGCCCATCTTCTTGAACGCCTTGCCCTGAGTCAGACCCGGCATACCGGAGTCCAGCACGAAGGTAAGAACCTTACGGTTCCGGCGATCCATGGTCGGATCGTCCTCGTCAAGCTTGGCGTAGACAATCAGCACGTCGGCATCGGGACCGTTGGTGATGAACGTCTTCTGGCCGTTCAGGATGTAGTCGGCACCATCGCGCTTGACGTAGGTCTTCATCCCGCCGAACGCGTCCGACCCGGCATCCGGCTCGGTAATGGCCCAGCACGCTATCTTCTCCAACGTCACCAGTTCCGGCAGCCACCGCTCCTTCTGCGCCAACGTTCCACGACTCATGATGGTCGCCGCCCCCAGACCGATACTGACGCCAATGGTGCTCAGCAGACCGATGCTGACGCCTGCCAATTCTGATACCAGCACGGCCGCCATCGAGACCTGACCAGCGAGGTCTCCCAGACCACCCGAAGCTCCCCCGCGTTTCTCCGGTTTAGGCTCGCCGGCGGCGATCGCCGCCGCTTTGAGACGCTCCTTGTCGAGAATCGTCTTGATCGCTTCGGCAGCCACCACGTCCAGACCGAACTCGCTAAACAGTGTGCGAGCGATCGGGTATGGCGAGAGTTCACCGCTTTCCAGCCCGTCGCGATGCGGTTCGACTTCTTTGTCAATGAACTCACGAACGCTTTCGCGGATGAGTTCGTCGGATTCCGACCATTCGATCATGGCAACCTCACCGCGATGTCATCGATCTGCCAGATATCTTCGGTCTCAATGGTCTTCACGTCATGCCAGCCAGCCAGTTCCGAGATCGCACCACCCTGCACGGCGAACACCTTGCCGCTCAGCGGGCATTTCTCGGATGCCAAGTACGCCACTAGGGGCGAAATGTTGGCCGGGCTGAATAGGTCAACCTCCCCGTCTTCTGGTTCACCCATCAGAGCACCCATGCCAGGCGTGGCCAGAGTAAGTCTGGTGCGCGCGATCGGCGCTATGGCGTTGACCCGCACGCCGTAGCGCTCCAATTCTTCGGCGGCGACCAATGTCAACGCCGCAATGCCCGCCTTGGCCGCACCATAGTTCGCTTGCCCTGCATTGGGAACTGTCAATCCCGATCCCGATGCGGTGTTGACGACGGCGGCATTCGGCTGACTACCGTCCTTGCTCTGCGACTTCCAGTACGTTGCCGCGTGCCGGAGCACCGAAAAGTGGCCCTTGAGATGCACAGTCAATACGCTGTCCCATTGGGATTCATCCATGCCCGCAATGAATCCGTCCCGCAGAATACCGGCGTTGTTGACCACCACATCCAAGCCCCCGAACTCACTGATGGCCTGCTCAATCAGCCCTGCGGCGCCGTCCCAGGTAGCGATGTTATCGGTGTTCGCGACGGCTTTGCCTCCCGCAGAGACAATTTCGTCAACAACCTGGTGCGCAGGCCCCGCGTCGGCGCCCTCGCCCTCGTTACTGCCACCCAGGTCGTTCACGACGACACTGGCTCCCTCACGGGCGAACAACAGCGCGTGTTCGCGTCCGATACCGCGACCGGCACCGGTGATGACGGCGACCCGTCCTTCCAAAACTCCCACCTGAATACTCCTATGCGATTGGGCTAGTCAGCGATGACGGCCAGGCCGTCTGTGATGGCGAACTCCTCGCCGTTCTCTCCGGTTCGCGCGGTCTCGAATGCGTACGACGTCGCATACCCGATGCGGCCGGTCTGCCAGATACGAGTTTCCAGGTCGTCTCCGGGAAACACCATCTTGGAGAATCTCACCGCGAATCTCTTGAGCCGATTGACATCAGACCCACCAACTTCGGTAAGCACGGCCCATGAGGTAAACGCCATGGTGCACAGGCCGTGGGCGATGATTCCCGGAAGCCCCGCGTCCCTGGCGATCTCCTCGTCGAGATGAATCGGCATCGGGTCGCCTGCCGCCGGCGAATACCGGTATGTCTGATCCGAGTCGACGTGCTGCACAATCTTGGCCAGCGGGGCTTGGCCACGCAGGACCTCGTCGAATTTGTGCCCAGGGCTAAGCTCACCCACCTTCTTGCCGGCATCATGGCCCCGGAAGAAGCACGTCACGTACTGCTCATTGACCAGCTCACCATCCTCGGTACGGCATTCCAGATACACCGCCGCCCGAGTACCCTTCTCCAGCCCCTCATAGCCGATCATCTTGCCGCGCGACACCAGTTTGTCTCCGGGTCGGATGGGACGGTGAAAGTGAAAATCCTGCTCGCCGTGAACTACTCGCGGTATCAGCTCAACCGGTGCGACATCGACCGTCGGCGTGAGCAAGGATTCGAAAACAGGCACGATCGCGAAAACCGGCGGAGCCACATCGCCAGCCAAATGAGCAGGGATTGGATCATTGGTCGCCCGGGCGTATTCGACCAGTCGTTCGCGGGTTACCTCGAATCGGTCTTCGTCAGTCCAAACGTTCAGGCCTTCGTCGTCGAATGCCAGTTCTTCGTCCGGCATTTCAGACCGCCGCCGAGGCTAGTGCGTCGAGCTGCGCAAGCGTCTTGTCAAGCTGCTTGGCGCCGTCCTTCTCCACCGCCTTTGCCAAAGCGCCCTTCACCAATGCGCCCTCGAAATCGCCCGCCACGGTGAACTTTGAGCCGTTGCCCTCAGGCTCGACCGTAAACTCGAACAACGCCTTGACCCCAGCCATACCGGTCCCGGAGAGCACGAACGTGGTCGGTGCGTCCATCTTCTCGATCTTCCACTCGATCTTGTTGGCCATGCCGAGCATGACGATCTTCGCGGTCAGTGCAGTACCTGGGGTAATGGTCTCCGGTACATCACTGAGCCACTTCTCATGGACCGTGAACCACTTGTCCCAGTTCGCAACATCCGAGATGATCGCCCACAGCGCATCCGGGCTGGCCGAGAGATTCTTGGTGGCTTCGATGTGTCCCATTGTTTAACTCCTTAGGTGATCTGTTGGTGAATTTGTGGTTGTTTGATTCAGCGCTCGGCGCGCTGATACGCGGTGATTACCGCCGCACCGCCGAGCCCTATGTTGTGCTGCAGCGCCGCGTCCACGCGATCTACCTGGCGCTTGTCCGCCGCACCGCGCAACTGCCAGGTCAGCTCGGCACACTGCGCTAATCCCGTGGCGCCCAACGGATGCCCCTTCGATATCAACCCACCCGAGGGGTTGACCACCCAACGCCCGCCGTATGTGGTGTCACCGTTGTCGATCAGCTTCCCGGCCTCACCCTCGCCGCACAGGCCCAGCGCCTCGTACAACAGGAATTCGTTGGCACTGAAGCAATCGTGCAGCTCGATGACTTGGAAATCCTCTGCGCCCAAGCCTGATTGGTCGTATACCTGCCTCGCGGCCGACACATTCATGTGGTAACCGATAATCGCCTTGCAGGTGCCGTCGAAGCTGTTCTGGAAATCTGTGGTCATCGCCTGCCCTACGATCTCCACTGCCTGGCTTGCCAATCCATGCCTATCGACGAAAGCCTCGGATGCCAGGATCGCTGCCCCCGAACCATCAGAGGTCGGTGAGCATTGCAGCTTGGTCAACGGGTCATAGATCATCCGCGAGTTCAGGATGTCGTCGAGGGTGTATTCGTCCTGGAACTGTGCATACGGGTTGTTGACCGAGTGCTTGTGGTTCTTGTGGCCAATCTTGGCGAAATGCTCAGCAGTGGAACCGTATTGCTGCATATGCTCGCGCCCCGCCGCGCCGAACATCCACGACGCCGGCGGGAACAACACCTCAGAAATCTCGGCGAGCGCCAGGATGTGCTTCTCCATCGGCTGTGCACGATCATCGTACATTGCGCCCAGCGAGCCGGGATTCATCTTCTCGAAGCCGAGCGCCAACGCACAGTCCGCCAAACCGCCCCGGATCGATTGCGCCGCAAGATAAAGCGCAGTCGATCCCGTCGAGCAGTTGTTGTTCACGTTGACTACCGGGATACCGCTCATACCCAACTCGTAGACCGCACGCTGGCCGGATGTCGATTCGCCGTAGACATAGCCGACATAAGCCTGCTCGACCAGGTCGTACCCAATGCCGGCATCCGCGAGCGCCTTGGTCCCCGACTCTCGTGCCATATCGGGGTAGTCCCACGCCGATCCATCGTCATTGAGCCGACGCCCCGGTTTCTCAAACTTCGTCATCCCCACCCCGACGACGTAAACCCTGTTTGCCATCACATTCCCTTCAGGAGGCTTTCCCGTCTCGAAGAAACATACACACCAGATTGTATCCTGACAAGCCCACTATCTATGCAGGTCAACCATGTTTATTGAAGAGTATCGGCATGTTACAGCGCTATATAAATGCAGATCTGCCAGGAAGATACCTCGCAGGAAGGAGCGCCAAAGGACACAAAAGAGATACGACTGGGAAACGCCTGCCGACTCAGCCCAACGAAGGGAATGCCGCTACCGCAACTGCGCGCAGATGAGCAGACGCGCGGGCCCAACGCCGACGGGCGCGCTCCACATCGCCGTCAACGAAGCTTGCAATGAGGATTCCTCGCAGGGTATCCATTGCGGTGTAAACGATTTTGGCCAGTTCAGCTGGCGCCGGATGCTCAGGGAGCAACTGGACAATAGCCGCAGCCAGCGCACTGTTGACAAACGGTTCCATTCGCTGAATCTGTTGCGCCAGTACTTTATCGGTCCGGGATGCTATCCAAAGTTCCATGGTGGCAACGAATATCGGACCTTGATGGATCTCCCACATGAAGTCCAACACCGCGGACACCGGATCCGGATTTCCTTGTAGCCGTGCGATTTCGCGGATCGCGGCCTGTGTACGTTGCTGCGCCAAATGCTCGATGGCAGCCACCACCAGATCTTCCTTCGACTGGAAGTGATAGGCCTGCGCGCCACGAGTGACGCCTGCCATTTCAGCGATCCGCGGTGTGGTGGTTCCCGCGTAGCCGTGTGCCACCAAGCATTCGACTGTGGCATCGAGCAGACGCGTGCGCATCTCGGCACTGCGCTGCGCTTGAGTGCGGCGCGATGCCCGCCCCTCAAGGTTCGCTACCACCACCGACCAGCCTCCCAGGGCAATCACCTTAGCGTTCTTTCGAGCATACATGCGGACCTGCATCTTCCATGAAGAAGCCGGCTCACCCCCCAGATGCCACCTCGTCAAGCGCTGTCTTCGGCGCCCTCACCGCCTGTGAGGCCCCGGCCAGTCAACCCGTGCCGTTGCAGCGCCTCACGAGCAGACCGGAAACGCACCAGGTAACGCCCGCTGCCTCGCTGCGTTCATTTGCTATTGTGACTGGTAGGCCCAACTATTGGGGGACGAATGCGGTTCAGCGCGACGATCTTCCTCACCGCAGCGCTGCTTTGCGCCTGCGTCTCACCCAGTAGCTCCCTCCGACATGAAGAATGGTCCACGCTCGTCTCGATGCTTGCCGACCAGCAACGCGCCCTGCACGAGAGAGACGCCCATTACGACCTTCCCGACAAGCTCAAACCGGCAACACGCAACGATATTCGCGCCAGGGAACGGCAGTGGGGCCTTTACCTCGACGCCGACCATCGTGAATTGCTCCAGGTCTCCGACGGCCTGCACGCCTTCTGCGGATTCGATGACCTGTTCTCGCTTGCCGATTCAGAGCCCGGCTCGCAGAACTGGAAAGCTATGAAGGCATACATCGCGGGCGCATCCCTCGGCCCTGAATACTTCGGCGCCCATTCCTTCAACCAGCTCATGCCCGTCCTGGGGGCCGAGGGCGATCACATCATGCTCGTCGCCGTCGCTCACTCGTACTACAGCGACGAGCCGGGAGTGGTCTTCGAGCTCGGTGGCGACGGGCCCAACGGCATCGGCCGCTACCCCACCCTGATGGAGGCGGTGCGGAGCAAGGCGGAGTCGTACCAGAAGGAACTCAAGTACATGAACGCGTAGTCCGCACGCGGAACCACAACGGGCGTGTGATCGTCTGACCCTATAAGAAGCAACTTCGGGGGGACCGCATGACCTCGGCACCGGCAGACCACGCCGGCTAACACGTGCCAGCATCCACGATCCCGCCTGCCCCACACCGTCCGCCCGGCCACCAGATAGGTTGAATGTCATGTCCGATCTGCCCAATCGCATCTACTCCGAGTTTCCGGGGATCAGCACCCGAGCCTGGGAACACCCGGCCGACCGGGCCGCACTGCAAACGCTTCGTAGTCTCAAGGGATTCGATAGCATCCTCAAAGCACTGGCAGCGCTGCTGCGGGGAACGCCAGCACCGGCTGATGTATCTGGCGACCGCGATCCGGGCCGACGACCGTCAGTTCAGCACGTTGAACAACACCCTCCACGACTGTGCCCGCATTCTGGACGCTCCGGAGATCCCTGAGCTGTACGTCATCCAGGGCCCCTACGCCAACGCCTACACCATCGGAATGGACCGCCCATTCATCGTGCTCACGTCCGGGTTGCTGGATCTGATGAACGAACAAGAGCTGCGTTTCATCGTCGGCCATGAACTGGGGCATGCGCTTTCCGGGCATGCGGTGTACCGCACCATGCTCCTGCACTTGATGCGACTGGCCGGAAACCTGGGCTGGATGCCCATTGGCGGGTGGGCGCTACGCGCCATCGTGGCCGCACTCATGGAGTGGCAGCGCAAGTCCGAGCTATCCGGCGACCGCGCCGGCATGCTCTGCGGACAAGACGTCGACACCGCGATCCGCGTTGAAATGAAGCTGGCCGGGGGCTCCCGGTTGGACGAGATGGATACCCAGCGCTTCCTGGCACAGGCAGCAGAATACGAGCGCACCGGTGATATGCGTGACGGTGTGCTCAAGTTGCTCAATCTCGAACTGCAGTCGCATCCGTTCTCGGTGATCCGCGCCGCCGAGCTCAGCAAGTGGATCGACCGCGGCGAATACGGTGCGATCCTGAGCGGCGATTATCCCCTGCGCACAGATGACGAGCAGACCGACCTCGGATCTGAATTCCGCTCCGCGGCAAGGTCCTACAAGGAGAACTTCGATTCCTCGACCGCCCCCCTCATCTCGGCCTTGCGGAACTTCGGATCCACCCTCGACGGTGTGGTGAACGTTGTCGGCCAGGGCGTCACCGATGTCGCTACCGACGTCCGGCGCCGGTTCTCGGAGTGGCGCAACAACTCCGATGACGAACCCGACGATGACACCTGAGCACGACAGCCTCCCCATCACGGGGATGCCGCCGGTTATTCGATGGCCCCCGCGGACACTTCCGAATACGCTCAAGTCCCATGACATCGGCTCTCGACCCACACGCGCTACGCGCCACGATGCGCGCCGACCTGGGCGTCGCGATGAAGGCCCGCAACAGCCGGGCCATCAGCGCGCTACGCACCGCGATCGCCGCGATCGACAATGCTGAGTCGGTGGACAGCACGGCGGCAACCGCCCCCGCCAGCGCTCATATTGCCGGTGCCACAATCGGTCTCGGCACGGCCGAAGTGCCTCGCCGCAGCCTCTCCCCTGCCCAGGTGCACGCCATCTTGCGAGCACAGATCGACGATCGGTCCGCCGAAGCGGATCGATACGAGACCCTCGGGCAGATTGAGGCAGCCGAAGGGCTGCGCGGCGAAGCGCAGATTATCGCCGCATACCTATAGCTTGTGGTACCGCCGTGCGATGCCGTCGCAGAGAATCTCGACACCCTTGGCGATCACCTCACGCGGATTGGTCACCTCGGGCAGATCTCCCAATCCCAAGAGGGCGGCCAGCCGTGGAGATTCCGGCACCTCGGCGTTGCCCGCGATGAGTTCAGACAGGCCCGAGAAGTCTGTGCGGGCGCCGGGCGAAACGAGTTGTCCGCCGACGGCACCGAGGCCCACCCCCTGCGAGTAACTCCACACCTGGAAGGTCAGTTCCGCGGCCTCGGGTGCCGCGACCCCCAAATGACTGAATGCCTCAAGCAGCCAGTCGAAACAGACCAGCGTTTCCGGCTGCATGCCATTGCGCGGCACCGCGTACGCCAACAGCACCCAGGGATGGGTGCTGTACAGATCGAAGTCGTGCTCGACGGCCACGCGCACGCGTGCGCGCCAATCCGGAACACCCATCATCTCGTCGGGGTACGCAAAGCGCCGGGTGACCTCCGCCGTCATTTCGACCAGAAGCGCGTCCTTGTCGGCGACATGCCGGTACAGCGACATGGCTCCCACCCCGAGCGCGTCGGCGATCTTGCGCATGGACACTCCGGACAGACCATCCGAATCGGCAATCTCGATGGCCTTGCCGACAATCGATTCCAAGGTCAGGCGCGGATCGGTCACGGCGCTCCCTCCATACTCGATTGACCAGCTAGGCCAATTTGCGTACAGTGTACCCAGCCTGTTGCGTACGCCGTACGCGCCCAAATATACCGCCGGAGCGATGCCCCATGACCAGCTGTAAGTCCACTGCGCCAGAAAACGCGACCGCCCCCGAGGGTGCCCGCGTCGGACGCCGCACGTGGTTCGGACTGGCCTCGCTGCTACTGCCCGTCTTCCTGGTGTCCATGGACGTCTCGGTGCTGTTCTTGGCCATGCCGCGACTGTCCGAATCTCTCAATCCCTCGGCAGCCGAGCAGCTCTGGATACTAGACGTGTACGGATTCCTGCTCGCCGGTCTGCTCATCACCATGGGCAATCTGGGCGACCGCTGGGGACGTCGTCGCCTTATGCTCTGGGGTGCAACACTTTTCGCCGCAGCCTCGGTGCTGGCAGCATTCGCGCCCACTCCGCTGGCGCTGATCGGCGCCCGGGCGCTGATGGGCGTCGGCGGGGCCACACTGCTCCCGGCGAGCCTGGCGCTCATCGGAGTCATGTTCCCCAACCCGCGCCAGAAGGCGCTGGCCATCGGCATCTGGTCTGCGGCGTTCTCGTTCGGTGCCGCCGTCGGGCCCGTAATCGGCGGAGTGCTGCTGCATCATTTCTGGTGGGGTTCGGTGTTCCTCATCAACGTGCCGGTGCTGATCGTGCTGTTACTCACCGCGGACGCGCTTATCCCCGAATACCGCAATCCCATACGAGCCCCCTTTGACCTCGTCGGCGTCGCGTTGTCCATGGTCGGCATCATGACGCTGGTCTATTCGGTGAAAGCCATGGCGACACACGGATTCTCAGCAGCCGTAGCGATCACCGGCGCGGTCGGGGTACTCACCCTTGCGTTATTCGTCCGCCAACAGGTTCGCAACCCACATCCGCTACTGGCGCTGGATCTGTTCCGCAACCGCACCTTCACGGTGGCAATCGTCGGAACTGTCGGAGCCATGGCGACGTTCGGCGCCACCACCTACCTCACCGGGCTCTATGTGCAGTCCGTTCTCGGTTTCGACGTGCTCGCCGCGGCATTCCTGGGCCTGCCGATGGCGGTGGTCGTGGCCTATTTCTCCATGGACGCACCGCGCATCGAACGCGTGCTCGGCGAACGGTGGACATTCGTCACATCGCTCTTGGCAATGGCCCTCGGAAACGCGGTGCTCCTGGCGCTGGGCCCACACGGGCCGGTAGCGGTCTATATCGCGGCGACCGTGATCGTCGGTGCCGGCGCGGGCGTCATGTTCACCTTCGTATCGGCCGTGGCCCTCGGTGCCGCCCCGACCGAACGCGCCGGGCAGGCCACCGGTATCTCCGAAATGAGCTTCGAACTGGGGACGGCTTTCGGGCTGGCGCTATTCGGCGCGCTCGCCTCGGCGGTCTTCGCAGCGCGTACCCATGTGCACGAGACGCTCGGACAGGCTATGGCCAATGCCAAGGAACTCGGGGGCGACGCAGGGGCCGCCGCGGCCGAGCTGGCGCGCACCGGGTGGGCGGACGGCATCCACGCCGTAGCCAGCGTCTCGACGCTGCTCCTGGTGGCCATCGCGGTCGCCGCCGCAGTCGTGATGCGCCGCACCCAGGACTGACCGGCCGCCCACCCGGGAACCTTCGGTGCTCCAGACTCGTAGAAAACATATGACCCGCGAGATCCGAGACATCGACTCCGCATCCGAAGCCCTCGCACACCGCGTGATCGCGACGGCATTCGCCGAGGACCCCGTGCTCCGGTGGGTCAACTCCGACCCCCGGCGCGACCAGGCGATCTTTCGCGGCGTCGCCCTGGCCCTGCACGGCTCCGGCCAGGGCGAGTACCTGCTCTATGAGGATGGGGTGGCAGTCGGGGCCGCGCATTGGGATCCCCCGAGTTGGGAACCGCCCGCCGCGCAGAGGCTGCGGGCCATTCCGCCGCTGCTCGGCGGGATCCGGCTGGGCCTCGCTCGGGGTGTTGCGCTGGCGCGCGCCGCCGCGTCCGTCCGCCCTACGCACCCTCACTGGTATCTCGCGACCATCGGCGCCGCTGTTCCCGGCAGGGGGATCGGCTCCGCACTCCTCAAACATCAGATCGATCAGATCGAGGGACCCGCGTATCTGGAGAGCTCCAATATCCGCAACAACCCCCTCTACGAACGTTTCGGCTTCAAGGTGGTCGAGGAGATAAAGCCCACGACCCACGGACCCTCCCTGTGGGCCATGTACCGGGACTGATTGCGCCCCAACGGGGCTGAGGAAGAGGCCACCGGATTGCTGAGAATCGGTAACGACCACGGCTAGGCTGGCGATGGAATACCTAGAGTTCGGTGTGCACTTAGTGCTGATAGTTGTCCCTGCGAGGCTCGGTGGGGACACCAGTAGTACAGAAGGTTGAGATGACGACTGTTCCGTCTCCTGCCGAGGATACGGCGATGCGGATGTGGGAATTCCCCGAGGAAAATCCGGAACCGCCCGCCCGGTGGGGCAAGTATGTCCCCGGCGAACCGCAGCTGCGTGCGGCGGCATTCGGCACGCTGGTCGGCCTCCTGGTAGCGGTACTCATGGGTGCGGCATATGCCGCGCAGCCCGGCGCATCGCTGTGGGCTTTGAACAAGACCATCTTCCCCACCCACTCGCAGGACATCGCGGTGCGCGCGGTGGTGTCCGACCTCAAGAACGCTCAGGACATCCTGGGGAACAACAAACAGCCCTCACCCGATCAGCTCACCCAGGCACGCAGCTCACTCAATGAGGCCAAGCAAGGTTTGGAATTCGTCTCCGACTCCGACGAGCGCACCTCGCTGCAAAATCTCTATCTGCAGCTCAACCAGCAGCTGCGCCAGTACACCCCCGAACAGGCCCAACAGCTCCCCGCGCTGCCGGCGCCCCCAGGAGTCAACACCGACACAAATCTGGCCGCCAACATCGGGCCCGCGGCACCTGCGTCGTCACCACCGCCCAGTTGGGGGTACGCCACCGCGGCCAGCGCCCCGGCCCCGGCAGCAGAGTCCTACCTGGTCCCGCCGCCCGCGGGCATCCCGGTCGATCCGGTACCCGACTGGCCGGCACCCGTTGCGCCGCCTTTGACGCCGAACCTGCTGGATCTGGGGGGTTATGACCCATCGTGGTCCCTGCTGTACGGATACAACGTCTTGGATTGGTTCAACTGGGGGCTATCCGGATTCAACCGGTACGGATACGACTTCATGGGCTTCGACCGGTGGGGCTATGACCGCTGGGGGTACGACCGGTGGGGCTATGACCGCTGGGGTTACAACTGGGATGGCTACAACTGGTCGGGATACAACCGCGACGGCCGCGATCGCGACGGCCGCAATGAGTGGGGGCAGATCCACGACGACGACCCCCGCGACCAGGGGTGGTATGACCGCTACCACCCTTACCGCCAGTACTACGACTGGAAATTCCAGAACACCAATCCCGTCTACAGCCGGAGCCTCTGGGATCAGTCACATGGAATCGACCCGTCCCAGTACCGAGATTGGAATCTGAATCGCAACTGGGACAACCCGTTGGAACGTGACTGGTCACCGGTCGCCCGCGTCGCCGATCGGCCGCTACTGGCGGAGCCCGTGGTGAACCTGGACGCATCGCTCGCGCAATTCATCACCGACGACAAGTCGGCCCGGTCGTCGCAGGACCTGATCAAGGATCTGTCGAACAAGTCGGCCCGCAACTTCAGCAAGGAGCTTGCCGCTCAGACCCCCCGGCCCGATAGGTCGACCGGACCGGATGCACCTGCTGCCGTAAAGCCGGCCGCTCCACCAGTATTGACGGCTCCGGTGCCGGTGGTGCCACCCAAGGAGGTGCCCGCCGATTTCACGCCTCCGTCGTTGCCCCCTGTTGCGCCGGTGACTCCCGCGCCACGTACGACATCAAGTGCGCCGAGTTCGGCCCCATCGACGGAACCGTCACACACACCGGAACCGTCGTCCGAGCCTCCGGCCAACGGGACAACGAGCAACCCGGGTCCCACTCCAACCTCTGTCGCGCCGGCACCCACCCAGAAGGATGAGTCCTCCGCACCGGTGACCACCGCCGTCACTCCCACTCATGAGACACCGGCAACGACTGCTCCGCGCCAGACGGCCACCGTGCCACCGTCACAACCCGTGGAACCCACGACGGCTCCCGAGCCGACCAAACAGCACAGCACGCCGACCCACGATGTGCCGACATCCGAGGCACCCGCACCCCGAGCGACGGCAGAGCCGGCACCCGCAGAGCCCCCCGCCAAGCAGGCGCCCGCCGAGCGAGAAACACCCCCGTCACGTACCGCAGCGCCGGAGCCCGCCGCCCCCACCCGAGAAGCCCCCGCTCGCGAGGCACCCACGCGGGAAGCACCGAGTTACAGCACGGCCACGCAGGCACCCAGCGCGGGGGGCGGCAACAGTGGTGGTGGCAGCGGCGGCGGGCGCCACTAGCGAGGGCTCCCCATCGCGCCAAGTAAGGGTAGCCTTAGTTCATGCCTACGACATGGATGGACACCGTGGTACGGCAAGTGCGCCGGGTCGGCGACTTTCCGTTCCCCCGCCAGGCTGCCCTCGTGCTCGACAACCCCATTCACCGGAAGTTTGTGAACCCCGCCGGAGTGGCCGAGCAGTTGGCGCTGCACGGCGGCGAACACGTGTTGGAGATCGGCCCGGGCCCTGGAATCTTCAGCGTGCACATCGCGTCACGACTCCCTTCCGGTCGACTCGAGCTGTTCGACGTGCAGCCCGAAATGCTTGAAATGGTGAAGAGCAAGCTCGATCGCGCCGGATACCGGAACGCCGGATTCCATTCCGGTGACGCCGGCAACGGTCTCCCCTTTTCCGACAACACTTTTGACGTCGCATTCCTGGCCAGCGTGATCGGCGAGGTGCCGGACAAGGCGGCATGCGTCCGGTCATTGGCGCAGGTGCTCAAGCCCGGCGGGCGGCTGGTATTCCACGAGATCTTCCTCGACCCCGATCGACTCGGAATCTCCGAACTCCGCTCCCTGGTCGAACCGGCAGGATTCACCTTCGCGGCGGCAACAGGAAGCCGATGGCGCGACATCGTCGAATTCGCACGTACTTAGACACTCGACTCAGGCAGACACCCGACTTAGACACTCGGACAAAGCGCCCTCGGCCCCGCGTACTCCGGCCCGGACAGTCCGCGCGCCAAGCCCGTCTTGCGCACTTCCATACGGCGATTCACCAGTGGATTTACCTCCCGAACAGCGGGACACTGATTGTGAGGAATGCCATAGCTGAATATATCGTTAGTTTAGGTAATCTACTTTTCAGACTTCCCTGAGAACTCCCTGTCGATTTGAGGCTGCCCATGACCGTGACCAACGAAACCAACCCACAGCAGGAGCAGCTATCCCGCCGTATTGAAAGTCTGCGCGAAAGCGATCCGCAGTTCCGGGCGGCCCAGCCCGACCCGGCGGTCGCCGAACAGGTGCTGCGCCCGGGCCTGCATCTTTCTGAAGCCATTGCGGCGTTGATGACTGGATACGCTGAGCGCCCGGCGCTCGGTGAGCGCGCACGCGAGTTGGTCACCGACCAGGATGGCCGCACCACGCTGCGCCTGTTGCCACGCTTCGACACCACCACATACGGCGAATTATGGTCCCGCACAACATCAGTCGCCGCTGCATGGCACCACGACGCCGCCCACCCGGTTAAGGCCGGCGATCTGGTGGCCACCCTGGGATTCACCAGCATCGACTACACCGTGCTGGATCTGGCGATCATGATCCTCGGTGGCGTGGCGGTTCCGCTACAGACCAGCGCCCCGGCTTCGCAGTGGACGACCATTCTGGCCGAAGCGGAACCCAACACTCTTGCGGTAAGCATCGAATTGATCGGCGCTGCAATGGAATCTGTGCGGGCCACGCCTTCCATCAAGCAGGTCGTCGTGTTCGACTACACCCCCGAGGTCGATGATCAACGGGAGGCATTCGAGGCAGCAAGCACACAACTCGCCGGCACCGGCATCGCCATTGAGACCCTCGATGCCGTCATCGCCCGCGGCGCCGCACTTCCGGCCGCACCGCTCTACGCACCATCGGCCGGCGACGATCCGCTGGCGCTGCTCATCTACACCTCCGGCAGCACCGGGGCTCCAAAGGGCGCCATGCACAGCGAAAACATCGTGCGCCGCTGGTGGATTCGTGAGGACGTCATGGCCGGCACCGAGAACCTGCCCATGATCGGGCTGAACTTCATGCCGATGAGTCACATCATGGGACGCGGCACCCTCACCTCCACCCTGTCTACCGGTGGAACCGGATACTTCGCGGCGTCCAGTGACATGTCAACGCTCTTCGAGGACATGGAGCTGATCCGCCCGACGGCCCTGGCCTTGGTTCCACGCGTGTGCGACATGGTGTTCCAGCGATTCCAGACCGAGGTGGACCGGCGTCTGGCGAGCAGCGACACCGCCAGTGCCGAGGCCGTTGCGGCCGAGGTCAAGGCCGATATCCGTGACAACCTCTTCGGTGGCCGCGTATCGGCGGTCATGGTCGGTTCTGCTCCGTTGTCCGAGGAGCTGGGTGAGTTCATCGAATCCTGCTTCGAGCTGAATCTGACCGATGGCTACGGCTCCACCGAAGCCGGCATGGTGTTCCGCGACGGCATCGTGCAACGCCCGCCGGTCATTGACTACAAGCTGGTTGACGTGCCCGAACTGGGCTACTTCTCCACCGACAAGCCGCACCCGCGCGGTGAGCTGCTGCTGAAGACCGACGGCATGTTCCTCGGGTACTACAAACGCCCCGAGGTGACTGCCGGCGTCTTCGACGCGGACGGTTTTTAC
Source organism: Mycobacteroides abscessus ATCC 19977 (assembly GCF_000069185.1). NCBI lineage: Bacteria > Bacillati > Actinomycetota > Actinomycetes > Mycobacteriales > Mycobacteriaceae > Mycobacteroides > Mycobacteroides abscessus. The sequence continues at coordinate 3,018,904 of NC_010397.1, forward strand.
ATGACCGGCGACATCGTCGCCGAGCTGGCCCACGACAACATCGAGATCATCGATCGCCGCAACAACGTGCTCAAACTCTCACAGGGAGAGTTTGTCGCGGTCGCCACCTTGGAGGCCGAGTACGCCAATAGCCCTGTGGTGCACCAGATCTACGTCTACGGCAGCAGCGAACGGTCCTACCTGCTAGCAGTCGTGGTGCCGACGCCGGAGGCCGTGGCCGCCGCCAAGGGCGACGCGGCGGCACTCAAGACGACCATCGCGGACTCGCTGCAGGACATTGCCAAGGAGATCCAGCTGCAGTCCTACGAAGTCCCCCGTGACTTCATCATCGAACCGCAGCCATTCACCCAGGGCAACGGCCTGCTGACGGGTATCGCCAAGCTGGCGCGTCCGAACCTGAAGGCGCACTATGGACCGCGGCTGGAGCAGATGTACGCCGAAATCGCCGAGCAGCAGGCTGCCGAGCTTCGGGCGTTGCACGGAGTGGACCCAGACAAGCCCGCGCTGGAAACGGTCCTCAAGGCGGCGCAGGCCCTGCTCGGCGTCTCGTCGGCCGAACTGGCCGCGGACGCGCATTTCACCGATCTAGGTGGCGATTCGCTGTCCGCACTGTCCTTCTCGGATCTGCTGCGCGATATCTTCGCGGTCGAAGTACCGGTCGGAGTCATCGTCAGTGCCGCAAACGATCTCAGCGGTGTTGCGAAATTTGTTGATGAACAACGCTATTCGGGCGGGACGCGGCCGACCGCGGAGACGGTGCACGGCGCCGGGCATACGGAGATCCGGGCCGCGGACCTGACCCTGGATAAGTTCATCGACGAGGCCACCCTGCATGCGGCACCGTCGCTTCCGAAGGCCGTCGGGATCCCACACACCGTCCTGCTCACCGGGTCCAACGGCTACCTGGGCCACTACCTGGCACTGGAATGGCTTGAGCGCCTGGACAAGACAGAAGGCAAGCTGATCGCCATCGTCCGCGGTAAGAATGCCGAGGCCGCCTACCGCCGCCTCGAGGAAGCCTTCGACACCGGCGACACGCAGCTGTTGGCGCACTTCCGGTCGCTGGCCGACAAGCACCTCGAAGTACTGGCCGGCGATATCGGCGACCCCAACCTTGGCCTGGATGCCGACACCTGGCAGCGCCTGGCCGACACCGTCGACGTCATCGTGCACCCCGCCGCCCTGGTCAACCACGTACTGCCCTACAGCCAGCTGTTCGGACCGAATGTCGTCGGCACCGCCGAGATCATCAAGCTGGCCATCACTACCAAGATCAAGCCGGTCACCTACCTGTCCACGGTCGCGGTCGCGGCATATGTCGATCCGACGACATTCGACGAAGAGTCCGATATCCGGCTCATCAGCGCGGTGCGTCCCGTGGACGAGCTGTACGCGAACGGCTACGGCAACAGCAAGTGGGCCGGCGAGGTACTGCTGCGCGAAGCCCACGATCTGTGCGGACTACCCGTCGCGGTCTTCCGCTCCGACATGATCTTGGCCCACAGCCGCTACACCGGACAGCTCAACGTGCCCGACCAGTTCACCCGACTAATCCTCAGCCTCATCGCCACCGGAATCGCACCCGGCTCCTTCTACCAAGCACACGCCACCGGCGAACGCCCACTCGCCCACTACGACGGGCTACCCGGTGACTTCACCGCCGAGGCGATCACCACGTTGGGCACCCAGGTGGTCGACAGCTACGAGACCTACGACTGCGTGAACCCGCATGCAGACGGAGTCTCGCTGGACAACTTCGTCGACTGGCTCATCGAAGCCGGCTACCCCATCGCACGCATCGACAACTACACCGAATGGTTCACCCGCTTCGACACCGCCATCCGAAGCCTCCCCGAAAAACAGAAACAACACTCCCTACTACCACTGCTCCACGCATTCGAACAGCCGTCCGCCGCCGAGAACCACGGCGTCGTCCCGGCAAAGCGTTTCCAGCACGCTGTGCAGGCCGCCGGAATCGGTCCGGCCGGGCAAGACGGCACTACCGACATTCCCCACCTGTCGCGGCGGCTGATCGTGAAATACGCCAAGGACCTCGAACAGCTCGGACTCCTATGACCCGCGCGCTTACAGAATCGACGGTTTCGTAAGCTGCCGATATGACGATCGACGCCACCGCGGACAACACCAAGGAAGCACGTCGTCAGCGGTTAGGCGACCGCATCAGGCGCCTATTCACCGACGATGAGCAGTTCCGTGCCGCCAAGCCCGATACCGCGGTTGATACCGCCGTCGCCCAGCCTGGTCTGCGTCTCGCCCAGGTGGTCGCCACGATCATGAACGGGTACGCGGACCGTCCGGCGCTCGGGCACCGAGTCCAGGAGCTCGTCGCCGACGCCGCCGGCCGTTCGACGCTGCGCCCGTTGCCCGAGTTCGAGACGGTCACCTACGGAGAGCTGTGGGGCATGGCCCGCGCGTTGGCCTCCACCTGGTACCACGATCCCGCCGCTCCGGTACGGGCCGGGGACTTCGTCGCGATGCTCGGCTTCACCAGCGTGGACTACACCGCTGTCGACTTGGCATGCATCCACCTTGGCGCGGTGGCGGTTCCATTGCAGACCAGCGCATCGGCATCCAACTGGACCGCGATCCTGGCCGAATCGGAACCTGCCGTCCTGGCGGTAAGCGCCGAGTTGCTCGATACGGCAATGGAATCGGTGCTCGCCACGCCGTCGCTGCGGCACATCACCGTCTTTGACTATCATCCCGGTGTCGACGTGCAGCGCGAAAGTCTCGAATCCGCACAGCACCGGATCGCCGAGGCCGGCCTGCCGATTTCGGTAGACCCGATACCCCTGGCGATCGGGCACGGGCGCGCCTTGCCGGATGCGCCGTTGTTCACCGCAGAGGAGGGTACCGACCCGCTGGCCCTGGTGATCTACACCTCGGGAAGCACCGGAACTCCCAAGGGCGCCACCTATAGCGAAAAGATGGTCGCCAAGCCCTGGCTGCGGGCCGACACGTTGAGCTCTAAGGCCGAAATTCCTTTGATCAACCTGAATTTCATGCCAATGAGCCATGTGATGGGACGCGGTAGTCTGGTCACTGCCCTGGCCTGCGGCGGCCTGGCTTACTTTGCCGCGTCCAGCGACATGTCCACGCTGTTCGAAGACATCACGCTTACGCGCCCCACCGTGGTGACACTCGTGCCCCGTGTGTGCGACATGCTTTTCCAGCGCTACCGCAACGAGGTTGAACGCCGTACCGGGCTTGATCCGGCGGCCGACCTGGCCACCCTTGATGCCGATGTCAAGACCGATATCCGCGAAAACCTGTTCGGCGGGCGTGTTCTGACAATCGTGTGCGGCTCTGCCCCACTGTCCGAGGAACTGGCCGCCTTCATCGAATCCTGCCTCGATGCCCGTATCACCGATGGCTACGGCTCCACCGAGGCGGGCGTCATCGTGCGCAACGGCCGCATTCAGCGCCCGCCCGTCATCGACTACAAGCTGGTCGACGTGCCTGAGCTCGGTTACTTCTCCACCGACAAGCCGCACCCGCGCGGCGAGCTGCTCGTGAAAGCCGAATCGGTGTTCGGCGGCTACTTCAAACGCCCCGACGTCACCGCCGACGTATTCGATCCCGACGGGTACTACAAGACCGGGGACATCGTCGCCGAGCTCGAGCCCGACAAGATCCAGATCGTGGACCGGCGCAACAACGTGATCAAGCTGTCCCAGGGTGAGTTCGTGGCGATCGCCAACCTGGAAGCCGAGTTCGCCAATAGTCCACTGGTGCATCAGATCTGCGTCTACGGCAGCAGCGAGCGGTCGTATCTGCTAGCGGTGGTCGTGCCGACCGCTGAGGCATATGAACAAAGCGGTGGAGATGAGGATCTACTCAAACGCCTGATCGCGGACTCTCTCGCGCAGGTTGCCCGCGAGGCCCAACTGCAGTCCTACGAGGTACCGCGCGACTTCCTGCTGGAGACCGAACCGTTCACCGCTGCCAACGGCCTACTGACCGGCATCGCGAAGCTGGCCCGACCGAAGCTCCATGAGAAGTACGGCGCCCGCCTGGAGCAGCTGTACTCCGATATCGCCGCCGCCCAGGCGCTTGAGCTGCAAGCACTGCACTCTGCCGGACATGAGGACAAGCCTGTCCTGGATACCGTGCAACGCGCGGTCACGGCGTTGTTGGGGCTGTCGGCGGCCGAGGTGAGCCCAGACGCGCATTTCATCGACCTTGGTGGCGATTCACTATCCGCCCTTGCCTTCTCGGACCTGCTGCGCGATATCTTCACTGTGGAGGTTCCGGTTGGCGATATCGTCAGCGCCGCCAACGATCTGACCGCTATCGCACGCATCGTGGAAAGACACCGGGAAGCAGACGGTCATTCGGTAACTCCCACCGCCGAATCCGTGCACGGTGCCGGGCACCGCGAGATCCGGGCCGCGGACCTGACGCTGGACAAGTTCATCGACGCGGACACCCTGCGCGCGGCCCCGGCACTGTCCACATTCACCGGCACCCCGCACACGGTGCTGCTCACCGGCGCCAACGGCTACCTGGGGCGGTTCCTGGCCCTGGAATGGCTTGAGCGCCTGGACAAGACAGACGGCAAGCTGATCGCCATCGTCCGCGGTAAGAATGCCGAGGCCGCCTACCGCCGCCTGGAGGAAGCCTTCGACACCGGCGACACGCAGCTGTTGGCGCACTTCCGGTCGCTGGCCGACAAGCACCTCGAAGTACTGGCCGGCGATATCGGCGACCCCAACCTTGGCCTGGATGCCGACACCTGGCAGCGCCTGGCCGAGACCGTCGACGTCATCGTGCACCCCGCCGCCCTGGTCAACCACGTACTGCCCTACAGCCAGCTGTTCGGACCCAATGTCGTTGGCACCGCCGAAATCATCAAGCTGGCACTCACCACCAAGATCAAGCCCATCACCTACCTCTCCACAGTGGCCGTGGCAATCTCGGTGGACCCCAAGGTATTCGATGAAGACTCCGACATCCGCACGATCAGCGCGGTACGACCAATCAACGACGGCTACGCCAACGGATACGGCAACGCGAAATGGGCTGGCGAGGTACTGCTGCGCGAAGCCCACGACCTGTGCGGACTACCCGTCGCGGTCTTCCGCTCCGACATGATCTTGGCCCACAGCCGCTACACCGGACAGCTCAACGTGCCCGACCAGTTCACCCGACTAATCCTCAGCCTCATCGCCACCGGAGTCGCACCCGGCTCCTTCTACCAAGCACACGCCACCGGCGAACGCCCACTCGCCCACTACGACGGCCTGCCTGCGGATTTCACGGCATCGGCCATCACCGCCCTCGGGCCCATCGAGGAGTTCCACACCTACGATTCGGTGAACCCGCATGCCGATGGGATCTCGCTGGACAACTTCGTCGACTGGCTCATCGAAGCCGGCTACCCCATCGCACGCATCGACAACTACACCGAATGGTTCACCCGCTTCGACACCGCCATCCGAAGCCTCCCCGAAAAACAGAAACAACACTCCCTACTACCACTACTACACGCGTACAGGCATCCACAACACCCACACAACGGCGCATTCCTGCCCGCGATCAGGTTCAGTGAAGGCGTCCAGGCCCATCTGAACGCCGACATCCCGCACCTCACGCGGGAACTCATCGCGAAATACGCGGCCGACCTGAAGCAGCTCGGGTTACTCTAGTTACACGAATTTCTGTGCCCTGCTTTCAATTCCGCGCGAATACTCGCGAAAGCAGGGATCCCGTCCCAATCTCGGTGTTACTGTCGCCGCCATGGGACAGTGGTCGCGCGACGAACTGCAGAACATGTTCGATCACCACCTTCGGGTGGTCGACGAAATTGGCCCCAAGGGTGATTGGGCCAAATACGCCGACCTGTTCTCCGAGAACGCCACCTACATCGAACCGACCTACGGCACCTTCGAGGGCCGCGAGGCGATCCGCACGTCCATGGTCAAGACGATGTCGGAGTTCCCCGGGGTGGAGATGCCGCACTACTTCTCCAACTGGCATGTCGTCGACGAGGAACACGGCTGGATCATCTGCGAGCTGGTCAACAGAATGAAAGATCCTGGCGACGGAAGCATCTGGGAGGCAACCAATATCAGCATCTTCCGTTACGCCGGCGACAACCACTGGGCCAGCGAGGAAGACGTGTACAACCCCATGCAGTTCATGATGGCCATCCAGGGTTACGTGCAGCGCAGCAGTGAGCTGGGCTCGCTGTCTCCCTTGGCCGAGACCTTCGGGAAGAACATGGGGTGGCTCGGCTAGCTCGCCGCCAGGAATCTTCCTGCTTTGACCGTGCTGCCGAAACCCTCGACAAAGGTGCCGTAGGAGTAAACCTGCTGACCGCCGACAATCGTGGCCGCAATCGCGTTATCGTTGCGACACACCTGGCGGGACACCCCAAACTCCTCCATGTACTGCTCGTGGTACTCATCGAGCGAATCATCAAGTCCCGCAGGATCAATTACGGCGATATCGGCGGTGTCGCCGATACGAAGCCGCCCCGCGTCCAGGCCGTACCACTCACCGAGTTCACCGGTGAGTCGATGCACGGCGGCTTCGAGGGACATAAACGGAGTACCCGCCTCGCGGGCCTCCTTCACACGTTTGAGCAACCGCAACCCCGCGTTGTAAAACGACATATTCCTCAGGTGCGCGCCGGAGTCGTTGTTACCCAACTGGAAATGCCGATACTTGACGGCCTCGTTGAGAACATCGGTGCGGTCGTTGGCGATGGTGGTATGCCAACGCACCTTCCCGGGGTACTCCGAAACGAGATCGAGGAACGCGTCCACCGGCTGCACACCGCGAGCGTCGGCCACCTGTCCGAATGACTTGCCGACCACCGATTCGTCGGGGCAGCCGACGATCTCGGTGTCGTACATGTCCCGGTTCCATGCCACCACGCCGTACTTCTGCGCCATCTCCTTGCGGAACTTGCGCCGGTAGCCCTCGTCCTTGATCAGGTCGACCCGCTGCAGCTGATCACGGATGTCCAATGCGGCCGTGCCGGAGGCGAACTCCTCGAAGATCACCAGATCCATACCATCGGAGTAGAGATGGAAGGGCACCGCGAGCAGCTGGAAATTGACCTGCGACCGCAACAGCGGGTTGAGTCCGCCGGTCGCGGCCTTGAGAAGTTTGATGACCGAACGGTTGCTCTTCAGATCGAAGGCTGCCAGCAGCGTCGTCTTGAGCGACCGCCGCCAGGGACGTGCGCCGCTGAGCAGGAAGTGCATGATCGTCTCGGGGCGCTTCTCGACATCGAGATTCGACTGCACCACGGCTCCCCGCCGGCGCACCACGTCGTAGAGGGCACCGTATTCGCGCCACGTGGCGTAGGTGGACGGCAACTGGCGGCCCGCAAAGCGCGTGCCTTCGAGCTTGGAGAAGCGCAGCCGGTCGGTGGACAGGCCCACGAATCCGGCGTCGAGGGCATCGGTCACCATCGCACGCATGCGGGCGAGTTCCCCGGCCGTGGGGCGCTCGTCATAGTCTGTCGCGCGGGCCAGTCCCATGACCGCGGCACGGATATCAGAATGCCCGATCAGCGTCGCGACATTGGCGCCCAACGGAAGTGACTCGATGACCTTGCGATAGCCACGCGGCCCATCCCAGTCCTTATGTTCCTTGAGGGCGGAGTGGACCGCATCCCACGGCAGGGCCTCCACCCGGGCGAAGAGGTCGGCAACATCCTCGGGATCGGCGTACACCGCGGACATCGAGCAGTTGCCGTAGATGACGGACGTGACACCGTGGCGCACGGATTCTCCGAGGCCCGGACTGACAAGGACCTCGGCGTCGTAGTGCGTATGCACGTCAACCATGCCGGGGATAACCCATTTGCCGCCAGCGTCGATCACCTGGTCCGCGTCGGCAGCCGGCAGATCGGGCGCCATGGCCACCACGTTGCCGCCACGGATCCCGACATCCACGGCTCGGCCCGGCGCTCCGGTCCCGTCGAAAACCAGGCCGCCGCGCACCAGCAGGTCAAATGTCGCCATAGTCGATACACCTCGTTCGATCAGCAGATACTCAGCTTATCGCTGCTCATCTCGGCCTACCTGAAAGCCCCGTCCGGTGCTTCACAAGTACTTCACAACTGATTGCTACCGTGCGGCACGAACTGAGTTGACCACTTCGAGCAGAACCGTCGACGCAACCGCGTATTGACGCCGTCATCAACCGGCGCGCCAACACCGCCCTACTGCCCCGGGCCTACGGGTGGACTCGAACGGAATTTTCCCGCGACACCTGGCGCGACATGAAGCGGGTGTCGCGGGAGGCATTCCCTGCCCGCCGAATCATCCGTCGAAGAAGATCTGCACCCGCTCCGACTCCGGCAATGTCTGGCAGGCCAGCGTGAACCCGTCGGCCACCTCGCTGTCGATGAGCGACTCGTTCATGAGCATGCGTGTCTGGCCCCCCTTCACCGAGCAGATGCAGGTAGCGCAAGCCGATTCGCGGCACACGTAGGGCGCGTCGATACCCGCATCCAGCAGCACGTCGAGCAGTTTCTTACCCCGCGGCCAGTCGAGAATATGTGTGCTGCCATAGATTTCGACTTCCAGCACGGTATTCCCAGTGGCGTCACTGCCCGCGACTCGGATCGCCTCGGTTGTCACTGGCCCACCGCGCGGCGCCCGGGTAGGCGATCATTGAGCTCGCCATCGGCACCGAAGAGAATCCCCTGCCACTCATGTAGCAGTTCTTCGGTGTCGATATCGTCGGGATGGAAGCCCGGACGCATGTACTCGGCGATATCACGCATCAGTCCCTTCACCAGCGGACCGCGATACACATCTACGGCCTGACGCAGCACTGCCAACGGTTTCCAGCCGCTTGGGTCGGTCAGAATCGACGCCAACACCGCCAGCGTCATGAACGGCAACGTACCCAACCAGATCAGGGACATCACGCCGATCCGTATCGATTCGGGGCCGCCCACCGACCGGTACACGTCGAAGGCCACCGACTTGTGCTCCATCTCCTCCATGGCATGCCAGTTCAGGAGGTGATGGATCTCTTCGGACATCGGAATCTCTTGTAACTCGGGGCTGGAGAGCACCCGCTGAGCCAACACCGCGGTGTAGTGCTCGGCGGCCGCCGTCATCGCCAGGTGCGCGATTTTAGGCGCGCGCTTCTCCAACGCGATCACGAATTTCTCGCGCCGGCTGCCCTCATCGAAGTTCATGATCCGGACCAGGGGGTAGCCCATGTCGACGATCTTCTCGTTGAGTTTGCGGTGCTCGCGTCCGTGCATGGCCTCCTGGCCGATGAAGCCGGCGACCCGCTTCTTGAGCACTGGGTCGGTGATCTGGTCGGAGTAGTTGCGCACGGAACGGATGAACGACTCCTCGCCGGGAGGAAACGCCCCGGAAAGGAGCGAGACCAGGTGACTAAAGACGATGTCGCCCTCGACGTAGTGCTTCTTCATGGGGGCCGGCTCACCGAACCGGAAGTTCATCCGGCGCACCTTGGGCAATGCACGCGCCGCCACTCCCCGCCGTCCCTGCTCGACAACAGCCATGACGGAACTCCTTCCTAGGACATCTTCATTGATGTCTGACCTGGCGATTTATTAGTAGTACTCTTAGTACTACTGCTAGTATCCATATCGCGCAGCACGAGCACAATAGGCAGCACGAGCGTGTCCCCCGAACCGGACAGCTAACGGCCGGGCACACGTACCATCACTGGTGATGAGAGGCGTGGAAAACGTGAGCACAGCCATCGCGTCCAAGGCCGCCCCGGTCGCCGCCCGGCGCGGTGACCGGCGCAAGGTTGCCCGGGAAGAATTGTTGGATGCCGCGTTTCGCGCCATCGACGGCCTGGGCGCCACCGTCAGCATGGACGACATCGCTCGCGAGGCCGGGGTCGCCAAACCGAAGCTGTACCGCTACTTCGAAGACAAAGCCGATCTGCACAGCGCCGTGCTGGAACGGGTCCAGGACATGCTCTGGAGCGCGTCCATGGATCGGATCAACCTGATGACCGACTCCGCCCGCGACCTGGTCGAGCATGGCGCCAACGAGTACGCACAGATGATCTCGGATCATCCGAATGTGTTGCGCTTCATCGTGCACGGTCATTTCATCAACTCCAGCGACGGCACCGAACGTTTGGTGGAGACCGCGCAGCAGATGACACACGACATCGCGGAGATACTGTCGAGTGCGATCGATGACGAGACAGTTGATATCGACGACGCCGATCTGGCGGTCAGCTCGGCCGCCGGAGCGATCGGCACGGCGACCGAATGGTTCTTGGGGCCCAACCAGTTACGTGCCGACCCCATGCCCATCGAGAGGTTCGTGGAGTATCTGACCACGGTGCTGTCGGGCCTTGCCGCGTCGATCGCCGAATTCAACGGACTCACCCTCGATCCCGATCAGCCGCTACATCTGGCATTCACCCGGATCCAGGGTGGAGCCTCATGAGCGACCGAGTCCCCTTGGCGCGCATCAACCGTGGCCGCGCACTGGGAAAGCTGGCCGCCGGGCAGGCCGTACGGACCGCGAGCAGTCGCCTCTCCATGATCGGGCGATCCGAACAAGCGCGCGCGCTGCTAGCCGAACGATCCACACTGCAGGCAGCAGACCAGCTGGTGACCGTCCTGGGCAGTCTCAAGGGCTCGGCGATGAAACTCGGCCAACTGCTCTCGATGCTCGAAGTGGATATGGTGCCGGAGGCCCACCGCGAACGATTCCGGCAGAAGCTGGCCCGGTTGCGCGATCAGGCCCCACGTGAACCGTTCTCGGTGATGCGCCCCATCATCGAATCTAACCTCGGCGCGCTGTCGAAGAACTTCCGCGACTTCGACGAAACGCCCGTCGCCGCCGCTTCCATCGGCCAGGTCTACCGCGCCGTCCTGCTCGACGGGCGCGAGGTGGCGGTCAAGGTCAAGTACCCGGGCGTGGACGAAGCCGTCCGCGCCGATATGCAGAACCTCGCGCTGTTCACCAAGTTTTGGCGCAAAGCGCTACCCACGCTATCCAATTCGGCATTCATGGACGAGATATCCATGAACCTGGAAAGCGAACTCGACTATCCCCGGGAAGCGCGCACCCAGCACGAGATCGCCGAGCGCTACCGTGGGCACCCCTTCATCGTCGTTCCCGACTGTGTCCCCGAACTGTGCACGTCGCAGATTCTGGTGACGGAATTCCTTGATGGCCAAGCGTTCCCCTACATGCAGACACTTCCCGAGGATGAGCGTAACCGCATCGGAGAGCTGATCTTCCGCTTCTACATCGGATCACTGTTCCAGGACAATGACTTCTGCGGTGACCCCCATCCGGGCAACATCCTGCTCGCCGCCGATGGGACCGTCGGGTTCGTGGATTTCGGGCTGTACAACCGCATGAATCCCGAACATGTGGACTTCGAGCGCCACATCATGCGGGCCGCCACCGAGGGCCGCGCCCAGGACATGTACGACGCGATGGTCGCGCGCGGAATCATCGATCCCCAGGCCGGCGTCAGCCCCCAAGACTGCCTGGAGTACTGCCATGCGGCATCTGGGTGGAACCTCGTCGACGAGGACATGACCATCACCCCGGAGATCGCCTCCAGCGCCATGATTCTCGCGGTAGACCCACGGTCCAGCGAGTTCGCCGGTATGCGCCGCCAGAACCTGCCGCCGGAGCACATCTTCTCCCGTCGCGCCGACTTCTACACCTTCGGCGTGCTGGGCCAGCTGAATGTGACGGGTAATTGGCATCGCATAGCCCGCGAATGGATCTACGGTGAGCCTCCCGCCACCGAGCTCGGAATCGCCATCGCGCAGTGGCGCGCGTGCCGCTAGCGCAGCAATCCGTCGAGAGCGCGACCGAACATCCACTGACCGCCGATCTTGGCTAACGGATCGAAGATCGCAGGCACACCACGCACCCTCACGTCCTCGGTCCAGACCACGCGGGAGCCACTGCCCTGTGCGTACACCTCGATCTCGGCCCACCCCAAGACCAGCGCGCCCGTCTTCTCCAGCCGGCAACCGCCCGGGCTGCCACCCTGCGGCGGCTCCCATCGGGTGATCGTCATCGGGTCTTCGAACCGTATGCGCCCCAGTCCCGTTCGCCCGACGAATGTGGCACCGACACCGCCGGGTGAATCGCTGGTCACCACGACCGTCGTCAGCGGGATGTGTGCACTGTGCCGCGGCCAGTCGGTGATCCGCGCGAACGCCTCGTCGACAGACAGCGCGCTGCGCCGCTCTATTCTGAGAAGGGCCATAATCCCCATAGTTTCGAGGTTGTTCTTCCTGCGCGCAAGGAAACAACGGTGTCCGCCAGGGTTTCCCGGGGGTCCCGATAGGTGATGCCGAGTTCGCGCTCGCTGGGGGTGTCATCGGAGGCGGGCATCTGCGTGTAGTACTGCATCCCCGCCTCGGTCATCGGAGTTTCCCATGGCACATAGCGGCCGATCTGATCCATGACGGTCCCCGCCGCACGCAGCAGCGAGTCGGGCACCGGAACCGCCAGCACGGCGCTGCCCGCGGCCTCGGTCAGCAGGTCAACCAGCTCGCCGACCTCGAGCCGATGCCCACCCGCGGTATAGCGCCGCGGTCCCCGGCTGGGTTCCAAGAGCGCGGTATGTAGAGCCGCGAGGTCGCGAACGTCGACCACCAACCAGGCCGCGCTGCGCCCCGGCACCGATCTCGTCAACAGAACCCAGCGCACCCCTTCCGCGGCCTCACCGAATTGATCGCCGACGGGCGGCCCCAGCACCATGCCCGGATAGGTGATGGTGACCGGCGCACCGGAATCCTGTAGTGCGCGCACGTATAGCTCTACCCGCGCCTTCGACTGACCGTATCCATCGCTGCCACCGGCCGCGGGCAGGTCGGCCGCGAACGTCTCCAGGCCCGGCCGGAACAGCGCGGTAATGCTCGAAACGTGCACTATCGGGTCGAGACCCCGATCGACCGCTGCGCCGAGCACATTGCGGGTGCCCTCAAGGTTGATGGCCATCATCCGGTCCGCCTCTGCGGGGTCCGTGCTGACCATGGCCGCGCTGTGCACCACCGCATCACATCCGTCGAGCGCGGCCTCGACCGATGCCCGGTCGGTGATATCGCCGACGGCGTAGTCCGACACATCGACCCCGAGGGTCGCCACCGTGGTGTGCAGCCGGGCTTCCTTTCGCACCAGGAATCGAACCTTATGCCCGGCTTCAGCCATTGCCTTCGCCGTCCACCCACCCACGAATCCGGTACCGCCCGTGACCAATACGCGCATTCTTGACGTCCCCTCCGGTCAGGCCGCACGCTCCAGTCAGGTCATCGTAGGTCGTAGTCACCTTCACCCAGGGCGAATATCGAAGAGCCGTGCGACAACGACGCCACCACCGCATGTGCCAAGATCGCTGGGTGCGTCTACGCCCCGCCCTTTCGCTCATCGCCGCCCTCACCGCCGTCATCACGGCGCTGGCGCCCACGGCCTCCGCGCTGCCCGATCGCGTCGCTCCCATCGGGCACATCGGCGAGACGCTGCATTTCGACTACGGCACCATCGGCGCCGACGTCACCGTGCACAACATCGAGCCCACCGGTGTTCCCGCAGGCATGGCCACCCCGCGCGGCATCATCTGGAAGGCATACGTCACCATCCGGCCTACCAAAGTGCCCAATGCATACGCGCTGTTGATGGCGCTCAAGCTCGGCGGCATTTCGCCGGAAACCGGGGATGCCTACGAGCCGCAGCGCACCGACGAACCCGACGATCTGAACTACGCACTACGTAGCGCACCGCAGGGATCAACCGTCAACGGCGCGGTGTACTGGGACGTCTACCGGGGCCCGGTACGTCATATCGTGCTGCGCTCGGCGCAGACCCAGGTGCACCTGGCCCAGTGGGACCTGTAATCCCCGGCACGAGCAGACCAATCAGCGGGGCTGGAACAGGTAGTTCCTAAATGTCTCGGTGACCTTGTCCACCGGCCGCCACGATTCGGCGCTCCACACCGACATCCGATAGTCGCGCGCCGTGAACCACGCGACGATGTCCTCGGCAGTGCGACCGAAGCGCTCCATATGACGGTCTTCGACCTCAAGCATCATCGCCGGGCGAGTCCGCTCGATCGTCTTCTCGCCGCTGACCAGAACATCGAGTTCGGCGCCCTCGACATCGATCTTCACGAAGTCGATCCGCGAGATGTTCAGGCGCTCGCAGAAACCGTCGAAGGTCTCGGTGTCGACGACCACCCGAATGTGCTCGTCGAATTCGGCGTTGGAACCCAGCCCATCGGCACCCGCATCGACAAACGACCGTCCGGTGATGGGCTTGCCATTGCGCAGCGGCACGCTCATGACCTGTTCCCCGGTGTTGGTGCCGAGCGCTACGGCGTGACGGCGCACATTCTGCGCGCTGCGCAGGCCCAAGGCCGCCGACGACGTGGCATGCGCGAACCGCAGCGGCTCCAGGCTGTACACCAGGCCCTCGGCACCTACCAGACGGGCCAGCTCAGCGGTGTAGAAACCGGCGGCCGCACCCACATCGATGCAGACATCTCCGGTCCTGACCACCTGCGCGATGCCGACCAGTTCGCTCTCTACCCACGGGGTCGTGCGGGCAAGCGTACGCAGGCCCTGCCCCACCACGGCATCACGAATCTCGCCGAAGGCCGTCACGCGCCGGGTCATGTGCTGCTCCTCATGTAGGTCGCAAGGTCTGGAACCGGGCCAAGTATAGGTAGCCTGCCGGTCATGCCGATTCAGGTCAGCATCGCGACCGCCGCCGACAGCGCCGAACTCGCGACCGTCGCCGCCCGCACCTTCCCTCTCGCCTGCCCGCCGTCGTCGAAACCGGAGAACGTTGCGGCATTCATCGCAGCCAATCTCAGCACCAGCAATTTCGACGAATACCTCCGCGACAACCGCGTGCTGGCGGCCCGCACCGACGACGCCGCGATCGTCGGCTACGCAATGCTCGTCGACGGCATCACCGAGGACCCGGACGTGCAGCGTGCGGTGACGCTACGGCCCGCGACGCAGCTCTCCAAGATGTACGTGCTGCCCGAATTCCACCAAGCCGGCGTGGCGGCGCTGCTGATGAGTGCCGCGCTGACCGAAGCCGCCGCCGGCGGGGCGAACGGCGTCTGGTTGGGCGTGAATCAAGAAAATGAACGCGCACAACGCTTTTACCTCAAGCATGGCTTCACCCGCAGCGGCACCAAGACCTTCTTGGTGGGTGAGCGCCTGGAAAACGACTACGTCATGCAGCGTTCGGTAACGGCGCCGCACTAAGTGCCAGCAACCGCGAGGTGGCGCGCAGATACTTCTTGCGGAAGCCACCGGCCACCATCTCGTCATCGAAGATCGTGTTGAGCTTGGCGCCCGACGCCTGCACCGGGATCCCCGCGTCGTACAGACGGTCCGTCAGGGCCACGATCCGCAGCGCCACCGACTGATCGTGCACCTGCTCCACGTCCGCGATGAAAACAGCCGTGACACCTTCGATCAGGGTCAGGTACCGGGACGGATGCATGCTCGCCAGGTGTTTGCACAGGTCGTCGAACCGGTCGAAGGTGGCGCCGTTGATGGCCCCCGCCAGCTCGCGAAGCTGCTCGTCGGAATGCGGTTCGGGCGCGGGCGGCAAATCGCGGTGCCGGTAGTCCGGTCCCTCGACACGCACGGTGTTGAAGATCGCCGACAGCGCCGCGATCTCACGTAGGAAGTCCTGGGCCGCGAACCGCCCCTCCCCGAGTTGTTCGGGAAGCGTGTTGGAAGTCGCGGCGATGGACACCCCACGCGCTACCAACTCCGAGAGCAACCGAGATACCAGCGTCGTGTTGCCCGGGTCGTCCAGCTCGAACTCGTCGATGCACACCACGGTGTAGTCGGCCAGCAGTTCGATGCACTCCAGGAAGCCGAAAACGCTTGCGACCTGCGTCAGTTCGCCGAAGCTCGCAAACGCCTTCGGGCCGGGCACCGTGTGATAGATCGACGCCAACAGGTGGGTCTTACCGACACCGAACCCGCCGTCGAGATAGATGCCCACCCCGGGCAGCACCTCCCGCTTGCCGAACAGCTTCTTCTTGCCCGCCCGGCGGGTAGTCGCCTCCTGGGCGAAGGCCCGGCACGCCTCTACGGCCGCCGTCTGCGTCGGCTCGTTGGGATCTGGCCGGTAGGAGTCAAAGCTGACCGAACTGAACGTTGGGGGCGGCACCAACTGGGCGATCAACCGCTCGTTGGAGACCGTGGGGTGCCGGTCGGCAAGGTGCTGGAGGCACAAAGCGGCACCGGATTGCGGATCACTCACACGGGCAGCGTAACGGCGTGTTGAGATCTCTTTGTGGCCGACAGTGACGATGAACAGGCGATTCGCGGCCCGGCTGGGACGCAGCTCACACAGCTGACCACCGGGGCACCGGTGGATTCCGGCGAGCTGATCGACCTGTATGACTTTCCCAAAAACGACAAAATCTACTTGCGCGCCAACATGATTAGCAGTCTGGATGGCGCGGCGACGGTGACCGGCTTATCCGGCGGGCTCGGCGGTGACGGCGACCGGGCGGTATTCGCGGCAATGCGCGCCAATGCCGATGTGATTCTGGTCGGGTCCGGCACCGTGCGCGCCGAGCGCTACCACGGCGCGCACCTACCGGTGGGTCTGCGCCAGCGCCGCCAGAGCCGGGGGCAGGACGAGGTGCCGACGATCGCCGTGGTCACGGCCTCCGGTGCGGTGGACCCGAGCACTCCCCTTTTCAACGAATCCGAGGTTGCGCCCATTGTGGTGACCTCGGCGTCCGGCGCGCCGCACGTTGCGTCCCGAGTGCCGGGTGCCCAGATTCTCGTCAGCGGCGACGGCGACACGGTCGATCTACCCGCGGCGCTGGCCACGCTGCACGCCAGAGGCCTGTCCCGGGTGCTCTGTGAGGGTGGCCCCGCACTGCTGGGCACCCTGCTGTCGGCGCACCTCGTCGACGAACTGTGCCTGACCATCGCACCCACCACGATCGGAGGTGCCGGGCTCCGAATCACGTCGGGCCCCGCCGAAGTGCTCACGGGATGGCGGCGGGTGTTGCTACTCGCAGATGCGGACGGCTACCTGTTCACACGGTACGTCCCGGCTTAGCCAATGTTCACCCGATACTGTGGTCGGCATGCGTGCACGGCTGATGGGGGTGATGGCGGTTGCCCAGCTGCTGACCGGGGTCCTGGCTGGGTGTGCGCCCGGTCCCTCGGCGGGACCGCATTTCGCGATGGACGAGGGCCACGGAAATGTGGGCCCCTCTACGGCACCGCCGCAAAGCGGCCCGCCCGCTATCGACAAGCCCAAGGTGGATCTGTCGTGGCAAGACTGCACCCGTGAGGTGCTCGCCAACGCCAACATCACCACCTCGCCCGCCTTTACGCTCGAGTGCGCGGAGTACAAGGCCCCGCTGGACCCGATCAACGGCGCGCCGGGCAGCGTGACCCTGGGCGCGGTACGCGCCAAGACCTCACAGACTCCCGCCGATGCCGGCCCCCTCGTCTTCACCACGGGCTCCGATCTGCCGTCCTCGGTCCAACTGGCGACATGGCTCAACGGCCCGGGCGCGGAGGTTCTCAAGCAGCGTCCCGTGGTCGCGGTCGACCGCCGCGGTATCGGGCGATCCGATGCCATCACGTGCCGAGACACCTGGGATACGCGGGACATGCGTGACCAGGCCCAGAACCGTGCCGGCGACGACCCGGTGGCGAGCCTGGGCAAGATCGTCGAGACGGCAACCACCAACTGCACCGACACCATCTCCCCCGGAGATTCCGCGTACAACGACGCGCATGCCGCCGAGGACCTTGAGGCGCTACGCGCCCAATGGGACGTGCCCGCCCTGGCGCTCCTGGGTGTCGGCAGCGGCGCCCGGGTCGCCTTGGCCTATGCCGGATCGCACCCCAACAAAGTGGCGCGGCTCCTGCTCGACTCGCCGGTGGCCGCCGACATCGCGGCGGAGGCAGCTGCCGAACAGCGGCTCAAGGGCCAGCAGTCCGCATTCGACGCGTTCGCCGCGCAGTGTGTCGCCAACAACTGCCCGCTCGGGCCCGATCCGGCCGGGGCCGTCGGCGACCTGCTGAACCGTGCACAGAACGGTGGCCTCCCCTGGTCGCGAGCGACGGTCGTCCGGGCCATCACGACGGCGCTGGCGTATCCCGTTGGGGACAGCACCGCCGTCGTACAGAACCTCGCGAACACGTTGAACGCGGCCCGCGGGCCCGACAGCGGCGCATTGGCCCCGTTGGTGGACCGGGCCAACGCGCTGCGCGATACCGACGGGCAGTTCGTCAACTCCTGCAGCGACGCGCTGGCCCGTCCCACCCCGGACCGAGTGCGGGAACTGGTCGTCGCCTGGGGCAAGCAGTACCCGTTGTTCGGCCGCACCTCTGCCCTGGAACTGGTGAACTGCCTGCAGTGGCCCAGCGGATCCAAGCCGAACCCGCCGCAGGACCTGAAGATCAACGTGCTGATCCTCGGCGGGCAACACGATCCGATCTCCGGCAGCGAGGGCGTCTCCGCGACGGCCGCGGTGATCATCAACGCCAAGGCCGCCAGCAAGCGCGTGATGTGGCAGGGCATCGGTCACGGCGCCATCGTCTACACCCCGTGCGCGCAGCCCCCTGCCCTGGCGTACCTGGGTGACGGCAAGCTCCCGGACACCGACACGTTCTGCCCGGCCTAGCCGTACTTGCGGGAGCCTTTCGGGGCGCTCAGGTACGGTGCCTGCGTGGTGTCAGTCGATGCATTAGTCACAGGCTTCAAGAACTCTTTGGCACCGAAAACAGCGCCGCCGTCGGTCGCGACCATCCTGCGGTCGGTGCTGTGGCCCGTGGCCATCATGGCGGTGATTCACCGCAGCTATGTGCTGGGCACCAACGGCTACATCACCGACGACTTCGGGCCCGTCTATCGCGCCGTCATCGCCTTCAAACTCCACCAGCCTGTCTACGGCGAGAACTTCAACTACGTCGACCCGCATTACATCTATCCACCGGGCGGCACGTTACTGTTGGCGCCCTTCGGATATCTGCCGGTGGACGCGTCGCGGTACTGGTTCATCACCATCAACACCATCGCGATCGTGATCGCGGCCTACTTCCTGCTGCGGCTGTTCAACTTCACGCTGGCCTCGGTGGCCGCACCCGCGCTGCTGCTGGCCATGTTCTGCACCGAGAGTGTCACCAACACACTGGTTTTCACCAACATCAACGGTGTGGTGCTGCTGCTGGAGGTGCTGTTCTTCCGCTGGTTGCTGCACGGCACCAAGAAATCCGAATGGTTGGCCGGGGTTGCCATCGGCCTCACGCTGGTGATCAAACCGCTGCTGGCTCCCCTGCTGTTGCTGCCGCTGTTGAATCGCCAATGGCGTGTGTTCGCCGCCGCGTTCGGCATTCCCGCCTTCTTCAATCTGGTGGCCCTGTACGGCCCCCGCAAGGTCAGGATCGTCGACGGCTGGGACTATCTGCGCCGCACCGTGAAGTACCTGGGCGAAACCCGCGATTACTTCAACAGCTCCATCGCCGGCAACGGCCTGTACTACGGGCTGCCCGAGCCGTTGATCGCCTTTTTGCGGATTGCTTTCCTGGCGATCGCCCTGGTCAGCGTGTGGCTGCTGTACAAGTACTACCGTCGGCGCGATCCCAGGTTCTGGGCACTGACCACCGGCGGTGTGCTGTTGACCGCGTCTTTCCTGCTGCTGGGCCTGGGCCAGGGGTACTACTCGATGGCGCTGTTCCCGTTCGTCATGACGATCGTGCTGCCCAATTCGGTGCTGAGGAACTGGCCCGCCTGGCTGGCGGTCTACGGGTTCTTTTCCATGGATCGCTGGCTGCTTGGCCATTGGCCCACCACGGGCCGCGCGCTGGAATACCTCAAGATCACCTACGGGTGGTGCCTGCTGCTGATCGTCGTGATGATGGTGCTGGTGCTTCGGTACCGGGATGCCCGGGCCGCTGGCACACTGGATCAAGGACTAGATCCGGAGTGGATGAGGGCCCAGACAGGCACTAAGGAGTCAGCAACCGATGACGACATCGAACGACCCGAAGGTGAATCTGACCGACGAGCAGTGGCGGGAGCGACTGACTCCTGACGAGTTCGCGGTGCTGCGCCGTGCGGGCACCGAACGACCGTTCGTCGGCGAGTACACCGACACCAAGACCGAGGGCGTGTACAACTGCCGGGCATGCGGCGCCGAACTGTTCCGCAGCACCGAGAAGTTCGAATCCCATTGCGGCTGGCCGTCCTTCTTCGACCCGGCCAATTCCGACGCAGTGATTCTGCGGCCCGACGACTCGCTCGGTATGCGGCGGGTGGAGGTGCTGTGCGCCAACTGCCACAGCCACTTGGGCCACGTGTTCGAGGGCGAGGGATACCCCACGCCGACCGATCAGCGTTACTGCATCAACTCAATTAGTCTGCGGTTGGCACCACAGTAACGTCCCAATCGGCGGCCGCCTCGGCGCGAGATATTTGACCGGCCCAATGCGATCGCGATTGCCTGATGCGTCGATGGCCCGCAGCAGGCAATGTCGGCCCGGACTACCTGCTCTGGCTCGGCAGCATCGCTACGTTTATGGACGAGCAGCTGCTCAATATCAGTTCCCTGAAACCACTTTCGGGCCTTCTCCATCTGCACTCTGATGCGGCCCAACCTCTCGCCGGCCTCAGCGTCCGATCCAATGTCACCGCCAATTCATCGGCAGTCCAGCGCCGTTGAGTTACACCATCAACCACATATGGCGGGCTACCTCTGGACCTCCGTACAGACCGTGAACTTGCGCTGCGGGTGTTTGTAACCGCCCGACGGGCAGCCTTCCAGTGTTGTGGTGTCCAGGATGATCTTGAGTGGCTTGATTCGTTTGGGTGCGTTGGTGTCTGTGCAGACGACCTTGGCTACAGGCTGACCCAGGCTGATGCACGAGTCCTTGGCCCACGCCAAGTCCAGGCATGCGGTGTACTGCCCGGTGGCCTCGGAATTGTGATAGTAGGAACGATCGGTATCTCCGCATTCTTGCGGGATATTGACACGCTGCACGATCCGGTAGGTATTTCGGTCCGAGCCACAATCCACCACCGTCAACGACGCATTCACCAGCTCGCCGCCCAAATTCACACATCCACCCACCGGAGCCTCCGCCTGACCATTAGCCGTCAACGAACCTGGCGACGGGAACTGGCCGGGAATGTCCGCAAAATCAGTCGATTCCTGTCGGGTCGCAGACTGCTTTGTCGACGGCGTTTCCTCGGCTTGAGCGCATCCCGCAATGGCAAAGCCACACAATCCCATGACAACAAACAGCGCCCTCAACGCAATGCCCCCTGCTTCCAGTTGCTCGGTTTGATTAGAAGACGAAAGAACCGGATGGTTGCAACACAAAACCGCGCTCCGGGCTGACGCGTTCGATGCACGCGATCAATCCGTCGCCACCGGCCGCACATGTCACGTTCCCATATGAGACCTTCTGGCCTGGGTTGAGAATCTTCCGTCCGGGGTTGGCATCTTTGCAGGCGCCCTTGGTGTGGGCTATGCCGCGTTGGTTTACGGCGCCGAAGTCACATGGTCCAGAATCCCCGCCGTGCACAGGAACATCCTGAAGGCCCGGGAGCGGGCCCCAGCAAGAAATCTCCTGATTATCTCCGTTCGGGTTTTTAGGCGCGCCAAAATTGCAGTCAACACCGTTTGCCGTTGAAAACCCGATGGTCTTTGAGCCTCTGTCCCAGCCCATCGTGTACGACGCTACCGGCGCCTCTGAGAAACCATTGAGATCAGGGAATCCTGGCGGTTCAGCAGAAGCAATATTGGACTGAGAGCATGCCGAAATAGCTAGTGCAAGAAATGCAGCAGATGCGTATGAAACTCGTGTCTTCATAATCACGCTCTCCTATTGAATCGTGCAGTTAGTCGTGTATATACGTGGACTGTAGGGCACCTTCGCCGTGCCGTTGTTAACAGCTTCACGGTTAGCAGCCATCCAGGCGGGGTCCCAGAACTGGCTAACTTTCAGCTCCAGACTACCCATCTTGGTAGCAGAATCCAGGCCCTGTTTTGTGATGGTCGGCGCGTACACCCCATCCACACCCCCGATATTACTGACAACGTTTTCTACCAGGACATCGCCCACAGTTTTCTCAGTGAGTTCCTTGGCTGTCGACGCCAAGACGCCCGTAGCGGACCGACCTGCAGATGACTCGGCGAAGAAGAAGCCATCTTCTCCCTTGGCGCCAAGAGCAATGAGTTGACTCTCCCGACTTCCAGATAACAGCGGTCCGATATACGTAAAGGGGCCGTTGATCCAGCTATTAGGGTTCTTGGGGTCGATCGGCGCAGATTGATACAACGCACGACCGGTCGTATCCGGATCTGCCGACGTGTTCCCTGCTAAGAGCATGGTGTTTGTCTTAGGATCAAATGCTCCGCTGGTTTGTGCCAACGGTGAGTTGCCGATGATCTTGTCGGGATGAGCAAGATCGACGATGGCGGAGTTCGGCGTCACATAGTGCTCGTTGAGAGTCCCGTCGGGATTGTGGTATTTGGGCGTGCTGTAGAACGCATATTGCTTACCTTGCGGTCCTAGAGCTGTCCCAGTCGGGATTGGACGCTGGTCCTTGGGAAGAAACTGCGGATTGAGCGGATTGTCCGCACCGTCAAGCTTCGGATGCTCCCCGATCTTGCCCGGATCCCCACCTAGATTGCGGCCTGTGTTCGGGATGCTGAAGTCCAAGTCGTCACCCGTGGCTGTCTGCCGGGGCGCTTCGCAGTTGACTTTCCGATCCGATACAGATTGGTTAGAAGGCTCCTGCGACGGCTCGGAGTCTTGCGGTCCGGCCTGTTCAGGTGCGCAGTTACATTCGTCGCCGGGGCCAACTTTGCGGCTGGGCTGTTGGAACAACGACCCGGCACCGCCCGCCGCAGAAGCCATGAAACTAAGCATCTGCTGAGCAATGCCGTAATACTCGGCCGCAGACTGACACTGCTGCTGACGCTGTTGCTGCTGCTGATCCAACTGCTGCGTCGTATCGTCCTGCTTGTTCTGCGGCTGCTGTTGGTTCGGCTGTTGCTGTTGCGGCTGTTGGCCCTGTTGCGGCTGTTGTGGCGAATTCTGTTGCGGTGCCTGGTAATCAGGATTCGGCTTACCGGGCCCCTGAGTGTAGGGAGTCGCGGTTTGGTAGTCAGGTATCTGCGTCCCATGAGCGGGCTGCTGCGCCTGTTGGGGCTGCTGCCCGGCCTGCTGACCTGGAACCTGTTGGGGCGCTTGCGGACTACCGCTGTTGTATATCGAGATGCCATTGTTTTGATCCAGCGGCGGCTGGTTGTTGCCACCCTGGTAATCAGGCATCGAGCTGGGCATTTGCGGTGGCTGGAACTGAGAGCCGTTCATACCCCCAGGGCCCATCCCCCCGCCCGTGGGCCCCGTTGGGTCCGCGGCTACGGTCGCGACGGCCGAAAAGCCACTACCAGGAAGGGTGTGGTCATCGACAACCTTCGCTCCGCCGACAGCCATGGCGACAATCGCCGCCAGCGCCGATGCCCGCCGCAAACCCGCAGACATCGCCCAACGATCCTTCATGACCATGGATACAACCGCCCCTTTCAGCTGACGCTGACCGCGCCCCTGGACAGATCATTGCATACAAATGGTTGCCATGTCGATAAAACCCCAGCTATTAAGTTTGCCATTCCGCTTTGGTCCTACATCGCGCTGGTAGACGCAACATGCAGACCTCGGACCAGCACCGCGATCTTGGAGCAACCTCAGTCGTGAGACATCACCTCACGGTCGGCATGTTCGCACGTATTCGCCAGATCTCGACGTTCCGGCCAGATCGCTAGTCAGTTTCGGCACCCCGGCGTACAACGAGCGCATGGCACACTCACGGCGCGATAAGTTCGCCACCGCGTACATCGGTGACCTCGCGCCGTCTCGAGATGGAGACCGCGCTCCAACTTCACCGACCCACTCGGGACCGCAGGGGCGATCCCGCCGAAATCCGCGAAATATCCTCCAAGGCATGGGCTCAACGACTCCGTCACGGGACTGACCGCTCACGCCAATAGTTGAAAAGCGCTACCTCGCCTGTCTCATCAACTCGATCTCGCTGACGTTACAGCCCTCCTAGTTCGGCGTCGTGCCTGCAGCCCGCACAGCGTGACCACGAGCGCCAGCGCCGCCAACATCACACTGACCCATAGCGGTCCTCGGTAGCCCAGCGGGGTGTGTATCGACGCCCCTCCCAGCGACGGGCCGATGACGGTACCGACGTTGAAGGCAGCGGTGGTGAGCGAGCTGCCCAGCATGGGCGCATCACTCGCGGCGTACAGCCCCTGCGAAAACAGGGTCGAGCCGACGCCGAACGACAACGCGCCCAGTGCGAACACGAGCGTGACGAAAAGCCAGTCGTGAGCCGCCGTGCCCGCGAACGCGATCCAGCCCGCCAGCAGCAACACTCCGCCCCCACCGGCTACCAGGTTGGCGTGTGAGTCGGCGAGTCTGCCCGTGGCGTGGACGCCGACAAACGAGCCACACCCAAAGAGTGCCAGGAGCGCCGGAGTCCACGCCGGACTCAACGAGGTGACCTGCACCGAGACGGGAGCCAGATAGGTAAAGGCACAAAAGGTTGCTGCGTTGCACAGAACTCCCGCGGCCAGCGTTATCTGCAGCCGTCGGTTCCGAAGCGTCCGCAATTCACCAATTCCGTCCGGTAAGCCGGTCACCGGCCGTCCGACTGGTAGTGCGTACATGATCGCCGCGAGCGCCGGCACCGATACCAGCACCACCGCCCACAGCGCCGCACGCCATCCCCAGAAGTAGCCGAGCGCCGCGCCGCCGGGTACTCCTGCGACACAGGCGATTGTTATGCCACTGAGCAGCAACGCTGTGGTGCGCCCCTTCGCGCGTGGACCCGTAATGGACATCGCTGTCGTCAGCGCCACTGCCAGGAATCCGGCGTTAGCGACCGCCGAAACCACACGAACGATCAACAGCAACGGAAAGCTCGCGGCCGTCGCGCCCACGATGTGCGCTGCGATAAAGACCGACAAGAACAACACGAGCGCCCGGCGCCGGGGCCAACGACCACTGATAAGAGCCATCAGTGGAGCACCGACGATGATGCCAACGGCAAACGCTGACGTCAGCGTTCCCGCCGCAGCCAGCGAGACACCAAAGTCGTCACCCACCTCGGTGATGAGCCCGGCGAACATGAATTCCGAACAGCCCTGGGCGAATATGGCCAAGGTGAGCGCGTAGATAGGCAGTGTCACAACAACTCCGTGCAGATGAGTAGGCCGAATAGGGACGGCAAAGCATCTGGGATTGGTTCGGCTGCTACTTGTTCAGACGGACCGAAAGGTCAACGTCGCAGAACGGCAAAGACAACCACCGCAATGGTTGGCGCCCATACTAACCCGTCGACACGCCGCGTCCTGCGGGCGTGTCTCGGCATGTCACGGCGTGTCGGCGACTACGGGAGGCGCGCGACGAGCTCCTCGGGCGAGATCCTCGGGCCGGTGAAGAATGGCGTCTCTTCGCGCACGTGCAGGCGCGCCTCGGTGGCGCGTAGATCGCGCATCAGGTCCACGATGCGGTACAGCTCCGGGGCCTCGAACGCCAGCAGCCACTCGTAGTCGCCGAGCGCGAACGCCGGCACCGTGTTGGCGCGCACATCCTTGTAGGCCCGGGCGGCGATGCCGTGATCGGCGAGCATCTTGCGCCGCTCCTCGTCGGGCAGCAAGTACCAATCGTAAGACCGCACAAAGGGATACACGCAGATGTAGGCGCCGGGTTCCTCCCCTGCAAGGAAGGCCGGGATGTGGCTCTTGTTGAACTCGGCGGGCCGGTGCAGGGCCGCGTTGCTCCACACGGGAGTGCTGGCCCGGCCCAGGCTCGTGGTGCGCCGGAAATCGCTGTACAGCGCCTGCAGCTGCTCGATCGATTCGGCATGCGACCAGATCATGAAGTCCGCATCGGCGCGCAGGCCGGCCACGTCGTAGATGCCGCGCACCACCACGCCGTCATCCTCGTGCCGTTTGATCAGAGTGGCCACCTCATCGGCGACGCCGTCACGGTCGTCGCCCAGACCTCCGTCGCGTACCTGGAACACCGAGAACATCAGGTAGCGGATGGTGGAGTTGAGGGTGTCGAAATCGAGGCTAGCCATGCCTCCATCGTGCCACGCTGGCCTGCGCGGCTTGCGAGGCGGAGGCCACACAAGCCGGCACCCCTATCCCATCCAGGTACGAGCCGGCCACCGCGATTCCGGACGGCAATCCGGAACGGATGGCGTCGACGACTTCAGCGTGGCCCGGCCCGTACTGCGGCATGGCATCGATCCAGCGGGCCACCGCCGAGTTGACCGGGACGATGCCGGCGCCCAACACCGCCTCCAGATCGGCAACGGCCCAGTGTCGCAGCTGCTCGTCGGTGGTAGCGCGCGCCACCGTGTCACCGAAGCGTCCATAGGAAAGTCGCACCACCTGGGTACTCCGCCCGCGCAACCCCCACTTACTGGTCGAGAACGTTATGGCCTTGGTATGCAAGGCTTCTCCCGACGCGACGAGCACCCCCGAATTGGCGGGTATCGGGGCGTCGCCGGGCAGCGTCAGCGCCACGACGACCGACGAGGCCACCGGGATGGTGCGTGCGGCGGCCGCCGACTCAGGGGCCACCGCCTCAAGAATTGCGGCCGCGCGGGGTGCCGGCACCGCCACGATGACGGCATCGACGGCGTCCGTCAGTCCGCCCTCGCCAGTGACCGCCCAGCCCGCGCCGTCACGTTCGATGCCGGTCACCGCGACCTGCACATGTTCGGCCCGCGCACGGCTCCAGAGCTCCTCCACCAGCACTGCATAGCCGCCGTCAACAGCACCGAAAATGCCGCTGTCGGAGATCGGTGGCAACGCCTGCCGGGCCGCGGCCAACAGACTGCCCGCTCCCTCGTCGAGTGCCCGGGCAATGCCGGGGGCTGCCGTACGCAGACCCGTCGTCGCGGCCGAGCCCGCATACACGCCACCGAGCAACGGATCGACCAGCCGGGCGACGACCTGCGGCCCGAATCGCAGGGCGACAAGGTCAGCGACGGTCGGTTCGGCTCCGACGGTCCAATGCATGTCGCGCTGGGGTTCACTGTCGATGCGGGCAACGGTTTCCTCGTCGACGAGCCCCACCACCGACGACGCCGAAGCCGGAATGCCGTTCACCGTCCTCGCGGGCAGCGGATGCAAGCCGCCGCCGGCGTAGAT
The DNA here is from genome assembly GCF_000069185.1 of Mycobacteroides abscessus ATCC 19977. Taxonomy (NCBI): domain Bacteria; kingdom Bacillati; phylum Actinomycetota; class Actinomycetes; order Mycobacteriales; family Mycobacteriaceae; genus Mycobacteroides; species Mycobacteroides abscessus. The sequence goes on from NC_010397.1 coordinate 3,046,117, forward strand.
CAGCGGCCGCGCGCCGGTGGTGTCGAGCGTGCGGTCGGCCAGCCCCAGTTCATCCAGCAGGTCGAGAACCTCCGGGCGCCGGGTGATGAAGGCCTCGGCGCCGATGTCGATCCGGTGTTCACCCAGGGTGATGGTGCGCAGGATGCCGCCCAACTGCCCGGCCGGGTCGTAGAGGCTGATGCGGGCGTCATCACCAAGTTCGCGGCGGAGCCGATATGCCGCCGTCAGGCCCGAAATACCGCCCCCCACAATGGCAATGGAGGGAGAACCCGACGGCTGCGGCGTCACTTGGCCAGCTCACACATCACAACGAATGCACCAGCGCCGCCGCATCGGTCAGTACCGCCGGATCGGTATCCGGCAGCACGCCATGCCCCAGATTGAAGATATGCCCGGCGGCGCCGTCAGCCACCGCCTGGCGTCCCTCGGCGACGATACGGCGAACTTCACTCTCCACTACCGGCCATCCCGCCAACAGCACGGCAGGATCGAGGTTGCCCTGCAAGGCTTTTCCGGAACCAACTCGGCTCGCCGCGACATTCAGCGGGGTGCGCCAGTCCACCCCCACCACCGTGGCGCCGGCCTCCCCCATCGCCCCCAGCAGCTCGGCGGTGCCCACCCCGAAGTGCGTCATCGGCACACCGACTCCCGCGAACTCCTGGAAAATCCTTGTGCTGTGCGGCAACACCGCAGCGCGGTAATCGGCCAGGGACAGTGCGCCCGCCCACGAGTCGAACAACTGCAGCGCGTCCACTCCCGCGTCGAGCTGCGCCCGCAGAAACGCGATGGTGATGTCGGTCAACGCCGTCATCAACGCATGCCAGGTCTGCGGATCGCCCAGCAGCAGGGCCTTGGTGCGCTGATGGTGACGGCTCGGGCCGCCCTCCACGAGGTAGGAAGCCAATGTGAAGGGCGCACCGGCGAAGCCGATCAGCGGGGTGGCGCCGAGCTCGCCGACCAGTAGCCGCACCGCGGCGCTGACGGCCTCGACCTGTCCGGGCTCCAGCCGCGGCAGCGCCGCCACATCCGCGGTGGTGCGCACCGGGTTGGCGATCACGGGCCCGACATCCGGAACGATGTCCAGGTCGATTCCGGCGGCCTTGAGTGGCACCACGATGTCCGAGAAGAGAATGGCGGCATCCACACGGTGCCGACGGATCGGCTGCAGTGTGATCTCGCAAACCAGTTCGGGGTTAAAACAAGCGTCCAGCATGGCGTGATCGGCTCGCACCGCCCGGTACTCCGGCAGCGAACGTCCGGCTTGCCGCATGAACCACACCGGCGGGTGGCTGGGCACCCCGCCCGCGGCAGCCACCAAATAGGGCGAAAGAGGCAGGTCACGCCGCGTTTTCGAAGTGGTTTGCGCCGCCGTGGCGCTATCTTCGTTCAATCCGGTCATCACAGCCCATGCTGCCATGACGGCTTCGCACGGCGCGCCTGCGGGAGCATGTCGGCCCGGCGCGCTACCGTCCATTGCTGTGACGTCTGCCGAACCAGCCCCGTTCCGCGCGGCGGTCGACGCGATGAACTCCGTGACCGCGCGTCCGGAAATCGAGCTGGGCACTATTCGTCCCCCGCAACGGCTGGCTCCGTTCAGCTATGCACTCGGCGCCGAGATCAAACACCGCGATACCGATAACGTGCCCGAACAATCCGAGGGCGATGCATTTGGCAGGCTAATCCTGCTGCACGACCCCGACGGCGATGAGGCATGGAACGGCACCATGCGGCTGGTCGCCTATATCCAGGCCGATCTGGATGCCTCCGAGGCCGTCGATCCGTTGCTACCGGAGGTCGCGTGGAGCTGGCTCGTGGACGCGATCAACTCGCGCACCGCGGACGTGACAGCGCTGGGCGGCACCGTGACCGCAACCACCTCGGTCCGGTACGGCGATATCGCCGGCCCGGGACGTGCCCACCAGTTGGAGCTACGCGCGTCCTGGACCGCGACCGGCACCGATATCGGTACCCACGTCGAGGCGTTCTGTGAAGTACTGGAGCATGCGGCGGGCCTGCCGCCGGTGGGTGTGACGGATCTGGGTTCGCGCCACCGCGCTTAGCGCATACGCTGCTGACTCAGATATGGATACCGACTCCGAGCTTCCCGAGCCAACACCGCTGCTGCGCCCCGCCGAAGGGGTGCCGCCGATCACCGCGTCGACCGACGAAATTCGCGCGGCAGCACAACGTTTGATCTCCGGAACCGGGCCGTTCGCCGTCGATGCCGAGCGGGCCTCGGGATTCCGCTACTCCAACCGGGCTTATCTGATCCAGATCCGCCGGCGCGGCGCGGGGACCGTGCTGCTGGATCCGACGAATGTTCCGGGCTCCCTCGGGCCGATTGTGGACGCGCTGGGCGCCGACGAGTGGATTTTGCATGCCGCCGACCAGGACCTACCCTGCCTGGCCGAGTTGGCTATGAAACCACCGTCGCTCTATGACACCGAATTGGCCGGGCGCCTGGCCGGATTCGAGAAGGTGAACCTGGCCTCCATGGTGCACCGGCTGCTGGGGTTGGGTCTGGCCAAGGGCCATGGCGCCGCCGACTGGTCCAAACGGCCCCTACCCGACGACTGGCTGAACTACGCGGCATTGGATGTCGAGGTGCTCGTCGAGTTGCGCGACAAGATCGCCGAAGTACTCGCCGAGCAGGGCAAGACCGAGTGGGCGCGGCAGGAGTTCGAGCATCTGGCGCACACCCCGGTACCCGCGACCCGTCGGGACAATTGGCGCCGTACCTCCGGGATTCACAAGGTACGAAAGCCCGGACAATTGGCAGCGGTTCGTGAATTATGGCTCAGCCGTGACGAATTGGCGCGTGCACGCGACGTAGCACCCGGCCGTACTCTGCCCGATTCGGCGATCGTGGAAGCGGCGCTGGCTGACCCCAAGACACGCGCCGAGCTGATCGCGCTCCCCGTCTTCGGCGGTCCCCGCCAGAAGCAGCAGGCCGACCGTTGGCTGGCCGCGCTGGCCAAGGCGCGTAGCGGTACCGCGCCTCCACCGGTCAACGAGCCGACCACCGGGCCCCCACCGGTGTCGCGGTGGTCGCGGCGCAAACCCGAGGCCTACGCTCGTCTGGAAGCCGCGAGAACGGCCTTAGCGGCGCTCTCTGAACAGATTTCGGTGCCCGTGGAGAACATTGTCACTCCGGAGATCGTGCGGCGGATCTGCTGGGACTGGGACGGACACGGTGATGTCGACGAACAACTGGCGGGCCACGGCGCACGTCCCTGGCAGCGGCAGCTGACCGTCCCCCTCCTGACCGAAGCGCTGGCGGACTAGCGCCCTCTGCGCCGCCGGTCAAAACTCGGTTGCGCGTGCCCGCCGAACACGCTCTGCTGGTGGTCATGGCGACCTTCGAACCCCTCGATCTGCAGCAGTGGCCGCGACGAGAATGGTTCGAACACTATCTGGATCGCTGCCCCACCTACTACTCGATGACGGTGGACTTGGATATCACGAATCTGAGGGCGGCGGTGGACGCATCCGGTCGCAAGACGTATCCCACGCAGATTTGGGCATTGGCCACCGTGGTGAATCGTCACCCGGAATTCCGTATGGCACTGGACGATCAGGGCAACCCAGGGGTGTGGGACGTGGTGGACCCGGCATTCACGGTCTTCAACCCCGATCGCGAGACCTTCGCCGGTATCAGTGCGCGCTACACACCTGATTTCGACGCTTTTCATTCCGAGGCCGCCGAGCTGCTGAGCGAATATCGTAATGCTTCAACACTTTTCCCACAGGGTGCGCCACGTCCACGCAACGTGTTCGATATCTCGAGCATCCCCTGGACACGCTTTACCGGCTTCACACTCACCATCGCCCCAGGCTGGGCACACCTGGCGCCCATCTTCACCATCGGCAAGTTCTACGAACAAGAAGGCCGAACCATGATGCCGCTAGCCCTACAGATTCATCACGCGGCCGCCGATGGCTATCACAGCGCACGCTTGGTCGAGGAGCTCCGCCAAATCATCGCCGATCCGGATTGGGTCCGGGACTAGTCGACCTGCTGCGCGGCGGGGTTCACGGTGCTGTCTCCGATTTCGCGGCTCATCGCGGCCACCCAGCCGGTGATCTTGCGGGCGATGTGCTGATCGGTGAGACCGAGCTCTTCGAGAACCTGACCACGCGACGCATGCTCCAGGAACTGCTGCGGCACACCGATATCCCGGCTCGGGATATCGACATCGGCATCCTGCATCGCCGCCGTTACCGCGCTGCCGGCGCCGCCGTGCACGCCGCTGTCCTCCAGGGTGACCACCAGACGATGTTGGCCGGCCAGTTCCACCACATGCGGCGGTACCGGCAGCACCCACCGCGGATCGACGACCGTAACGCCGATCCCCTGCTTGCCGAGCCTGTCCGCTGTCGCCAAGGCTGTCGACGCGAACGACCCGACCGCCACCAGTAGCACGTCGGCATGTAAACCACTGGCCGGACGGGCCAGGATGTCTACCCCATCACGTCGCTCGATTGCCGGGATATCCTCCCCGACTTCACCTTTCGGGAAACGCAAGGCGGTCGGACCGTCATCGACGGCCAGGGCTTCAGTCAGCTCCTCGCGCAGCCGCGAAGCATCGCGCGGCGCCGCGACCCGCATTCCGGGCACCACATTCAGGATCGACAAATCCCACATACCGTTGTGGCTGGCCCCGTCGCTGCCGGTGATTCCCGCGCGGTCCAGCACGAAGGTCACGGGAAGCCGGTGCAGCGCGACATCCATCATCACCTGATCAAACGCGCGGTTCAGGAACGTGGAGTAGATCGCGACCACGGGATGCAAACCGCCCATGGCGAGCCCGGCCGCGGAGGTGACGGCATGTTGCTCGGCAATACCGACGTCGAACAGCCGATCGGGGAAGCGCTCACCGAACTTACTGAGCCCGGTCGGGCCCGGCATGGCCGCGGTGATCGCCACGATATTGCGATGCTCACTGGCCACATCGATGAGCGCATCGGAGAACACCGAAGTCCAACCCGGAGCCGAAGCCTTAATAGCCCGACCGGTTTTCGGGTCGATAATGCCGGTGGAATGCATCTGCTCGGCCTCGTCGTCCTCGGCGGGGGCGTATCCCATGCCCTTGCGAGTGATCACGTGCACGATCACCGGACCGCCGTAGCCACGGGCACGGCGCAGAGCATCCTCCACAGCGTGCTCATCATGACCGTCAACCGGACCGACATATTTCAGCCCCAGGTCGGTGAACATCACCTGCGGCGACACCGCATCCTTCACCCCGACCTTGAGGCTGTGCATCAGGGCGTAGGCCAGCGGACCCACGACCGGCATGCCACGCAGCAGCTTCTTGCTCTCGTCGAGGACCTTCTCGTAGGAAGGGGTGAGCCGCAGCCCCGCCAGATGCGAGGCGAGCCCGCCGATGGTCGGCGCGTAGCTACGCCCATTGTCGTTGACGACGATGATGATGCGCCGATGCTCGGCGGCGGCGATGTTGTTGAGGGCCTCCCAGCACATGCCTCCGGTCATGGCACCGTCGCCGACCACCGCGACGACATGGCGCCGTCGCTGCCCCGTCAGCTCGAACGCCTTGGCAAGTCCGTCGGCGTAGGACAGCGCCGTCGACGCGTGGCTCGATTCCACCCAGTCGTGTTCGCTCTCGGCCCGTGACGGATATCCCGACAGACCGTCCTTTTGGCGCAAGGTGTCGAAGTCTCCGGCCCGGCCGGTCAGAATCTTGTGGACGTAGGCCTGATGCCCGGTGTCAAAGATGATCGGGTCGTACGGCGACTCGAAAACCCGATGCAGTGCCAGACTCAGCTCGACAACACCCAGGTTGGGGCCAAGATGCCCACCGGTCGCGGCGACCTTATGGATCAGGAACTCGCGGATCTCGTCAGCGAGCAAGTCCAGTTCTCGCTTCGAGAGACCCTGCAGGTCACCCGGCCCCCTGATGTCGTCAAGCATCTGGCCAGTCTACGCAGCGATTTAGATCCGGTCGCCTGGAGCAGAGCCAAAAACATCGGGTACCCCGTCGTGATCGGCGTCAAGAGTCTCCTTGGCCTCGATGCGCTGATACACCCGGTTACGCAACCGCAGCACGACCGATGCCACCGCCGCCGAGGTCAACGATCCGGCGAGCACCCCGACCTTGACATGCGACGCGGTCTCCGCGCCCACGCCGGATGTCGCCGACTCGGCGGCTCCGAACGCCAGTTCGCCGATGAGCAGGGACACCGTGAAACCGATTCCGGCGAGCAGCGCCACTCCGGCAATATCCAGCCAACTCAGGTCATCGTCGAGGCTGGCGCGGGTAAACCGCGCCAACAGGTAGGTGGTGAGGAAGACTCCCACCGGTTTGCCCACCAACAACCCCAGGACCACGCCGAGCGCCACCGGATCCAGCAGGGCCTGCCCGAGCCCAGCGAAACCGCCCAGCGTGACGCCAGCGGCGAAGAACGCGAAGACCGGTACCGCGACACCTGCCGACAACGGCCGCAGCCGGTGCTCGAATTGCTCGGCCATACCGTGCGCATCGGTGCGGCCGTCGCGCCTCAACACCGGGACCGTGAAGCCCAGCAGCACCCCCGCCACCGTCGCGTGCACACCGGAGGCGTGCACCAGTGCCCAGGTGGCCACCGCCAGCGGCACCAGCAACCACCACTCCCGACGCCGACGCTGCACCGCCAGCGCGAACAACCCCAGCGGTACCAGCGCCAGTCCCAACGGCCCCCAATGCAGCTCATCGGTATAGAAGACCGCGATCACGATGACCGCCAGCAGATCGTCCACCACCGCCAGGGTGAGCAAAAAGGTACGCAGCGCCGTGGGCAGGTGCGTAGAAATCACCGCGAGCACAGCGAGTGCGAAGGCGATGTCGGTGGCCGTGGGAATCGCCCAGCCGCGCATCGCCGCGCCACCTCCGGAGGCGTTGACCGCCAGATAGATGGCGGCGGGGACCAGCATGCCGCCCACGGCCGCGACGATCGGCAGCGCGGCGCGACCGGGGTCGCGCAGATCCCCGGCGACGAATTCGCGTTTGAGTTCCACTCCCACCACGAAGAAGAAGATCGCCAGCAGCCCGTCGGTGGCCCAGCCGGCCAGGGTCAGATGCAGGTGCAACTGCTCCGGCCCGACGGTGATGGCACCCAGCCGGTAATACCACGAGCTCCACGGCGAATTGGCCCACAACAGCGCGGCCACTGCCGCCACCACCAACAGGACACCACCGACGGTCTCCTTGCGAAGGATCTCAGCGACACGCGACGACTCCGCCCATGATCCGCGGGTGAAGACGCGCTGGCTCAATCGCATGAGTCGGTGTCCGTTCTTTCAGGCAGGGTTCAGTACCGCCGACCAGACTTCCCGGCACACCTGAGAGCTACTTTATAAGATCTTTACACCGGTCGCTGTCTATCGGGTGAGCAGCGCGAAGCTCTCGATGTGATGAGTCAGCGGGAAGGCATCGAACACCCGCAGCTCACGCACCCGATATCCACGCTCTAGATACAGGCCCACATCGCGCGCGAATGCTGCTGCCTCACAGCCGATATGGATCACCCTGGATACATTCGCCGCGGCGACCTTTCCGATGACCTCACGTCCGGCACCCGCCCGGGGCGGGTCCAGCACCGCGACATCGGCCTCACCCAGGTCGCGTATGGCGTGGCGCACCGACCCGCAGATCATGGTGACCTGGCGCAGATCGCCTAGTGCGCTCTTGGCACTACGGAACGCCGGGCGCGAGGTATCCACGCTCACAACATGTCCCGTACGTCCCACCGCCTCCCCTAGTGCGGCAGCGAAAACGCCGACGCCGCCGTACAAGTCCCAGGCGCTCATGCCCGGTTCCAGCTCCGCCCAGTCAGAGACCAACCGGCTGTAGGTGCCGGCCGCGTCGCGGTGGGCCTGCCAGAACGCCGTAACGGGAACCAACCAGTGCCGGTCCCCCACCTTCTGGACCGCGACATCCTCACCCTCGACAATCGTGCTCCCGCGCAACACATGTCGGCGACCCTGATCGTCCATGACGGCGTGCAACGGCCCTTCGGAACCGAGCTCGGGCTGATCCAATCCGTCGAGAAGGCCCGGAACCACTTGGGCACAACGCAGGTCTGTCACTAATTCGTCACTGTGATACCGATGAAAACCGGGCTGGCCCAAGGCATTCACATCCAGGCGCACCCGAGTGCGCCACCCGGTGGGGTCACCGGCCCCCAACGGCTGCGCCACCCCCTGCCACTCGTACTTACCGAGTCGTGCCAGCTGCTGACTCACCACATCGCCCTTGAGCTCGCGCACGTACACCGGATCAGCGAAAGACAGATCGCAGCAGCCCGATCCCACGGCGCTGTGGGCGATCGGACACAGTGGTTCGATGCGGTGCGGCGACGGGTCCAGGACCTCGACGGCGGCGCCATGCCAGAAGCTGGCCTGACGATCGTCGGTGATCTGTACGCGCACCCGCTCGCCGGGGAGCGCGTCCCTGACGAAGATGACGCGCCCGTCATGCCTGGCCACCACGCTGCCCCCGTTGGCGGCGCCGCCGGTGTGCACCTCCAGAATGTCGCCGATGGTCATTTACGAGTCGAAACCGCGCCGCGAGTCGCCCGGTGCGGACTGTCTGTCCAGTTCACGCCGACGTTCAGACGAATCGAGTTGCCAGGGAACGGATGTGACCATGACATTGGGCACAAACAACAGACGTCCCTTGAGTCGTAGCGCACTCTGATTGTGCAGCACCTGCTCCCACCAGTGGCCCACCACGTATTCGGGGATGAATATGCAGACGACCGTGCGTGGCGCTTCCTTACTGATGCGCTTGACGTAATCCAGGATAGGCCGGGTGATTTCGCGGTACGGGGACGCGATCACCTTCAACGGCGTGCTGATATCGCTTGTCTCCCATTCGCGCACCAGCTCGCGGGTATCGCGGTCGTCCACGCTGACGGTGACGGCTTCCAGGACATCTGGGCGCGTGGCGCGCGCATATGCGAGGGCACGCAGCGTGGGCTGGTGCACCTTCGAGACGAGCACGACGGCGTGCGTGCGGCTGGGCAGCACGACCTCTCCCTCGTGGTTGTCCAGCTCACGGGCCACCGTGTTGTAGTGCTTGTGGATCATCTTCATCAGCACGAACAGCAGACCCATAGCCAAGATCGCGATCCACGCTCCGGCAAGGAATTTGGTGACCAGGACCACGAGCAGCACCGTGCCGGTCATGATGAAACCTATGGTGTTGATGACGCGTGAGCGCATCATCTTGCGGCGCACGGCCGGATCGGTCTCGGTCTTGAGCAACCGAGTCCAGTGCCGCACCATACCGATCTGACTCAGGGTGAAGGACACGAAGACGCCGACGATATACAGCTGAATGAGGGCTGTCACTTCGGCCTTGAACGCCACCACGAACAGGATCGCCACGGCCGACAGGAAGATGATGCCGTTGGAGAACGCGAGGCGGTCGCCGCGGGTGTGTAGCTGGCGCGGCAGGTAGCGGTCCTGCGCCAGAATCGACCCGAGCACCGGGAAACCATTGAAGGCGGTGTTCGCGGCCAGTACCAAGATCAGGGCCGTCACCACAGTGATGAACAGGAAGCCGATCCGGAAATCCCCGAATACGGCCTCGGCCAACTGCGCGACCAGGGTCTTCTGGTGGTAGTCGGCGGGTGCGCCCGACAGCTGCCGCGTAGGGTCCTCGGCGATCTTCGCGCCGGTGCGTTCGGCCAGCAGGATGATGCCCATGAACAGCGTGATGGCGATGCCACCCAGCAGAAGCAATGTGGTGGCCGCGTTGCGCGACTTGGGCTTCCGGAAGGCGGGCACACCGTTACTGATCGCCTCCACACCCGTCAGCGCCGCACATCCCGACGAGAAGGCCCGCGCGACAAGAAAGACCAGCGCGAAGCCCAGGATGCCGTTGCCCTCGCCGTGCATCTCGAACGATGCCGATTCCGCCCGCAACGGGGTACCGAGCACATAGATCTGGAAAAGCCCCCAGCCGAGCATCAGGTACATGCCGATCATGAAGGCGTAGGTGGGGATGGCGAACGCGGCGCCCGATTCACGCACACCGCGCAGGTTCATCGACATCAGGATCACAATGGCGGCGACGGCAAAGGTGACCTTGTGCTGTGCGACCAGCGGAATGGCCGATCCGATGTTCGACATGGCCGACGACATGGAAACGGCAACGGTCAACACGTAATCCACCAGCAGGGCACTGCCGACCGTCAGCCCGGCGGTGGGACCCAAGTTGGTGGTGACCACCTCATAGTCACCGCCACCCGACGGATAGGCGTGCACGTTCTGCCGATAGCTCGCGACCACCACCATCATTACGGCGGCGACCGCGAGGCCGATCCACGGCGTCATCGCGTAGGCGGACATCCCAGCGACGGACAGCACCAAGAAGATTTCCTCGGGCGCGTACGCCACCGAGGACAACGCGTCCGAGGCGAAAACCGGTAGCGCGATGCGCTTCGGCAGCAGGGTATGGCCAAGGCTGTCACTACGGAATGGCCGGCCGATTACCAGGCGCCGTGCCGCCGTCGACAGCTTGGAAAGCGTAGACACGAACGCCAACACTAGGCCACGCGAGCAATCGCGGTACGGTCTCACTTGACATCGCTGTGTCGGGTGCCGCGACGCGGCGTCCAACTATTGCGACGAAGCCGTATCCAGAAAGGTCAACCGGTGCGAGTAGTGGTGATGGGCTGCGGGCGCGTGGGCGCCGCGCTGGCCGGCGGCCTGGCCAGAATCGGCCATGAGGTGGCGATCATCGACAAGGAAGCCGCCGCGTTCAACCGGCTCGGCCCCGAATTCACCGGCGAACGCATTGTCGGCATGGGTTTTGATCGCGACGTTCTCTTACGGGCCGGAATCGAGCGGGCCCAGGCGTTCGCCGCGGTGTCCTCCGGCGACAACTCGAACATCATCTCGGCCCGGGCGGCCCGCGAAACCTTCGGTGTCGAGCGCGTGGTGGCGCGCATCTACGACGCCAAGCGTGCCGCGGTGTACGAGCGACTCGGCATCCCGACGGTCGCGACCGTGCCCTGGACCACCGACCGTCTGCTGCACGCCCTCACGCGCGAAAGCGACACCACCAAGTGGCGCGACCCGTCAGGTTCCGTCGTCGTCACCGAACTCGCCCTGCATGAAGACTGGATTGGCAAGCGCGTCACCGCACTCGAGGCCGCCACCGGTGCGCGGGCGGCCTTCATCATCCGGTTCGGCACCGGCGTGCTGCCCGACGCCAAGACGGTGATCCAGGACAGCGACGAGGTCTACGTCTCCGCGGTTTCGGGACGTGCCGCCGAGGCGATGGCCATCGCCGCGCAGCCGCCCGGCGAGGACGCCGACGATGACCACGGAGGTGCCCGATGAAGGTCGCCATCGGAGGGGCCGGCGCCGTGGGGCGCTCGATCGCACGCGAGCTCATCGAGAGCCGTCACGAAGTCACGCTGCTGGAGCGCAACCCGGACCACATCGATCCGGAGGCGGTGCCCGAAGCGCAGTGGCGGCTGGGCGATGCCTGTGAGATCAGCCTGCTGGAGGCCGAGGAGCTACACACCTTTGATGTGGTGATCGCGGCGACCGGCGACGACAAGGCCAACCTGGTGCTAAGTCTGCTGGCCAAAACCGAATTCGCGGTGGCTCGTGTGGTGGCGCGTGTGAACGACCCCCGCAATGAGTGGTTGTTCGACGACGCGTGGGGCGTCGATGTCGCGGTGTCGACACCGCGCATGCTGGCCTCCCTTGTCGAAGAGGCGGTCGCCGTCGGTGACGTGGTGCGGCTCATGGAGTTCCGCAAGGGACAGGCCAATCTGGTGGAGATCACCCTGCCCGACGACACCCCCTGGGGCGGTAAACCGGTACGTAAGCTGGAACTGCCCCGTGACGCGGTGCTGGTGGCGATTCTGCGCGGCTCACGCGTCATCGCCGCTCAGCCCGACGAGCCCCTTGAGGGCGGTGACGAGCTGATTCTGGTGGCCACCGCCGATATCGAGGACGAGCTGCACCGGGCCGTGCTACCCGAATAGTGGCCCGGATCAGGCGGGGGGCTCGGACTCGGGCGCCCGATCTTCGGCCTGGTCGGTGTGACGGCGCACGTACCGGATCACCAACAGAGTGACCAGGGCGCCGACGGCCGTCAGCGGCCAGCCCATGGCGATCTTGGCGCCACCGAGCCACGCCGTGTTTCCGGCGAGGTACAGCCACTCCTGGACAACGAATCTGACAGCGAACAGCACGATCCAGGACACCGTCGCGATGTCGAAGGCGGTCACGATGCGCCGATTGCCGCGCCAGGACATATCGCCCCCGGTCGCCCAGCTGTACGCATAGCCGACAATCGGGCGGCGGATGATGACCGACACCAAGAACACCGTGCCCCAGAAGAAGTTGGCCCAGATACCAATCAGGAAGTAGCCCTTGGCTTCTCCCAACAGGTAAGCGATCAGCGCACTGATCCCGACACTGATGAATCCCGAGACGGCCGGCTGCACCGATTCACGCCGCACCAACCGCCAGATCAGCACGAGTGTCGCGGCAACCAGCGCCGAAATGATGGCGGGGATGAGCGAGGAGACACTGACCGCGACCACGAAGACGATCACCGGGATCGACGAATAGACGATGCCCTGCCAACCCCCAGCCTGGTGCCACATCTCGTGCAGCGGCGAGCTGCCCGGCTCCTCAGGTTTGGTCCCGGGCACGCTGATTTTCAGATGCGGGCCCTCGTGCGCGTCTAATCCACCCGAGCCGTCGGGCTCGTGCGATGGGGTTTCTGGCACTTAGCGCTGAATTTCGTAGTACGGGTTGTGAATCACCTTGCCGCCGTTCTCGAGCTTGCCGAGGCGGCCACGCACGAGCAGGGTGCGGCCCGATTCGATGCCCGGGATACGCCGCTGCCCCAGCCAGACCAGCATCACGGTGTCGGTGCCGTCGAACAGCTCCGCCTTCACGCCGGCCACACAGCCCTTGGAATTGGTTTCGACGGTACGCAGTGTGCCGCACATGGTGACTTCTTGGCCGCGTTGACAATCGATGACGCGCTGAGCACCGGTGGCGGCGGCGTCGTCGCCGATTTTCTCGGCGTCTACTTGCTCCAGGTCCTCTGTCAGTCGACGGGTAAGTCGACGCAGATAACCGCCGGTGGTAGCCACTTCCAGTCCTGGCCTCTCAACATGCGCAATCGGTTGATCTGTGCATCCGCCACGGTAGACCTTCGCGCGCCGCGATGCCAGGCGACCCCCTGGGTGTTCCGCACACCGGGCAAAATCAGGTGCGTGACGTCCATCAATGCCCTCCGCGCGGGCGGCTCATCGCCGAAACTTGGTGGCCACAGGGCTGTTCTCATGCCGGGCACCGGCTCCGACGACGACTTCATCAATCGGGCCTTCGGCCCCGCCCTCACGCAGGTGGGGGCGACCCTGATCGCGGTACGCCCGGAGCCCGATGACCTGGTCAATGGGTATCGGCGGGCGCTGAATCAAGCTGCTCAGCTGGGACCCATCGTGGTCGGCGGGGTCTCCATCGGTACCGCAGTCGCCCTGACGTGGGCGTTGCAGAACCCGGAGGCGACGGTGGCAGTGTTGGCGGCGATGCCCGCGTGGACCGGGGCGCCGGAAAACTCGCCGGCTTCCGTGTCGGCACGGGTTACCGCCGAATCTTTGCGCTCCGACGGGCTGGCCGCGGTGACCGCGGCGATGCAGGCCAGCAGCCCCGCGTGGCTTGCCGCCGAGCTGACGCGCTCATGGGCCGTGCAGTGGCCGGGCCTGCCCCACGCAATGGAAGAGGTGTCGGCATTCGTGAACCCGTCGGCCGCCGAGATCCGCGCGCTGAGCGTGCCGATGGCCGTGGCAGCAGCCACCGATGACCCGATCCATCCGCTGGAGGTCGGCCGCGACTGGGCGGCCTGGGCCCCACGGGCGGCGCTGCGTACCTTCACGCTGGATCAGCTCGGCGCAGACCCGGCCTGTCTGGGACGGGCGTGTATCGCAGCACTGGCCGATATCTGAGTCACCGTCCGCGGGCCGCCGGATCGGCGGTGGCTTCGATCTTGAGCACCAGGCCTTCGCGCACCGTGAGGGTAACCACCGCGAAGAGCCTGCGCTGGGTGAAGGCCAGCAGCACCGGCTGCCCGAAGGGGCCGCCCACCAGGGTGGCGCCGGGACCCAGGTAGACGAGCAGGTTGGTGGCGACATCGGTGCGCCCGCGATTCACCTGCGGCGGCGGGGCGGGATCTCCGAGGATGGTGCCCACCCCCCAGACCCCGGGATCTAGTACCGCCATCAACCCGGTCAGATCGCCTTGGGCACATGCGGTGACGAATTTTTCGATCAGCTGCTGATGCTCGGCGCCGGTGACATCGGTGGAGCGTGCCGCGGACTGCTGGAATCGGGTCCGGGCTCGGCGGGCGAGCTGGCGGCAGGTTCCCACCGGGCGGCCCACCGTCGACGCGATCTCCTCGAACGGCACTGCGAACACGTCATGTAGGACGAACGCCACCCGCTCACCGGGGCTCAGCGAGCGCAACACCTCCAACAGGGCACCGCGTACCTCATCATCCAACGTAACCCGATCCGCCGGATCGGTAACCGCCGGAACATGCAGCGGGGCAGCGGATTCCACCACGGATGCGACCCCTGTCCGCTCACGGCGCATACGCGCCGAACGCAGCTGATCCAGGCACAACCGGCCCACCACCACCGACAACCAGGCACGTGGCTCGTCAATCTCCGTCTCCTCAGCCCGGGCCAGCCGCACAAATGCCTCCTGGACCGCGTCCTCGGCGTCGCCGATATCGCCGAGCATCTGATAGGCCAGGTTCACCAGGTACGGGTAATGCTCGCGCCAAGCCGCGGTCACCAGCGCGTCGTGGGTGGACGAGGAGCTCATGTCATTACGACGATTCCGTGACCCCGAAAGTTACCGGTCCCGCCAGTAACTTTTCGGGCCCGCGCCCCGTCGTATTCGCGTGGGCCAAAGACCCAGCTGGACACCATCTCGAACCTCCCGAATTGGAGTACCCGTCATGACAATTCTCGTCACCGGCGCTACAGGCAATGTGGGCCGTCCTCTTGTCGATCTACTGGTCGCGGCGGGGGCCGACGTCCGCGCGGTCACCCAGCATCCAGAACGCGCGAGCTTTCCACCACAGGTCGCCACCGTCGCGTCGGCCCGTGCTGGGCTGGACGGAGTCACGGCAGTTTTCCTGAATTCGCGCGCACTGGGAGAAGATCTCGACAGGTTCGTGAATCAATCCGCGCGGGAAGGAGTTACCCGCCTCGTCGCGCTCTCCGCCATCAACTGCGACGACGACTTCTCGCGCCAGCCATCCCGGTTCCGTGGCGACCGGAACAAAGAAGTAGAGCAGTACGCCGCCGGCTCCGGGCTTCAGTGGGTGAGTCTGCGTCCGACGGTCTTCGCCTCCAACTTCCTGGGCATGTGGGGCACGCAGCTCCAGGCAGGCGATGTGGTCCGCGGACCGCACGCGGCGGCGTCGGCAGCCCCGATCGCCGACAGCGACATCTCCGAGGTCGCGGCGCGGGCCCTGCTCACCGACGAACTCCTCGGCCAGCGCATCCCGCTGACCGGCCCGCAGGCTTTCACCAACGCCGGCCTGGTCGCAGTGCTCGGCGACGTCCTGGGCAGGCCACTGGAATACCAACAGGTCTCCGACGATCTCGTGCGCCAGCGCTTCGGCCGCCTGGGGTTTCCCGCCGGATTCGCCGACGCGTATCTGGCGATGCAGGCGGCCACCGTGACCGAGCCCGCCATCGTCACCCATGACGTAGACCGAATACTCGGACGCCCTGCCGAGACGTTCGCGTCCTGGGCCAACAGATTCCGGACCCGATTCGCCCCCGCAGAGTTCGCGGCGCAGAAGGGATGACGACCGTGACCAACACACAACCACCACGGTGGCTCAAGCCAATGAACAAAGTGGTGCGCGCCTTTCATCGCCTCGGCGTCTCCACCGGCCCGGCCATGGTGCTGACCGTCCCCGGCCGAAAGACCGGTCAACCTCGTCCCACACCGATCACACCCTTCGAGGTGGACGGTCAGCTGTTCGCGGTCGGCGGCTATCCCGGCTCGGATTGGGCCCGCAATGCCGCCGCGGCCGGTTCCGGAACGCTCACCAAAGGCAACAAGGTCCGGCATATCAGGATCGTCACCGTGCCGCCCCACGTGGCGCGACGAGTGCTTCGCGAGTTCGCCCTGCAAGTCCCCGTGGGCGTGCGGTTCGCCAAGAGCGCGGGACTTGTTCGGCAGGGCACTCCCGATGAGTTCGAAGGCCTGGCCGGCACGCTATCGGTATTCCGGTTCGATCCGGACTAGGCGGGATCTACCCGCCGGTGATGGTGGAACGCAGCTGCTGCATGGCCGACCCGGCGACGCTGCGTCGCGCCGCGGGCGTCGGGTCGTCCTGCGGAGCCGGTTCCTGCGCGGGAGCCTCTGCTTCTGCCTGGGCCATCGCCTGCGCCTGCGCCTGTTGCAGCTGCTCCAGCATGGGCTCGGGCAGCACAACCGGCAACGGGGTGCGCACCGGATAGGGGCTGTCATCACGCCGGACCACCGTGTCGGCCACGGCCTCGCGCGCCTCGTCGGCCAGGGCGTCGAAGGTCTCCGCGGGGCCCTGCAGCACGCAGCGGATCATCCAGCGATAGCCGTCGACTCCGATGAAGCGTACGGAGCCGCCCTGGGCGGCGCCCACGACCTCGCGGCCCCACGGACCGTCGGCGATAGAGACCTCGGCCGCCTCCTTGCGCAGCGACTCGGCCAGCTCACCGGCGATCTCGCGCCACAAACCGGCCGACTTCGGTGCGGCATAGGCAGCCACCGAGTAGCGCCCGTTGGGCGTGAGCACGAAAACCGCACCGGGCGCACCCGCCGCGGTCAGCTCGACCTGAATCTGTCCGGTTTCAGGAACCGGAATGAGCACCGATCCCAGGTCCAAGCGTCCGACCCCGGCGTCCTCCGGACTATCGAAATCCTCGATTTCGTATGGGCCGTCGAATGTTTCGCCCGAAGCATCGGCCGTGTCATCCAGGTCGTTGAGACCACCACTGCGGTGTAAAGCCATCACAAACTCGCATGTCCGCCGCTGGACCCGTATCCACCCGCACCGCGCGTGGTCACGGCCAGACCGGCCTCGTCAAATGAATCCACCTCAACCAGTTCGGGCAACTCAACCTGCTGAACCAGCAGCTGCGCGATCCGGTCGCCACGAGCAATGACGATCGGGACCTCCGAATCCAGGTTAATCAGGTTGACCTTCACCTCGCCACGATATCCGGCATCAATTGTTCCGGGGCTGTTGACGATCGAAAGACCCACGCGTGCAGCCAGACCCGAGCGCGGGTGCACCAAGCCGACCATCCCCGACGGGATGGCTACGGCGATACCGGTGCCCACCAGTGTCCGGCGGCCGGGCTCGATCACCACGTCCTCGGCGCTGTAGAGATCAACCCCCGCGTCGTCGGCATGTGCACGGGAAGGCAGGGGAAGCTCTCGATCGAGGCGAACAATCGCCAATCTCGTAGGTGTGGGCACGATCGCCCAGACTACCCTTGGCCGCGTGATGGCATCTCCCAGCAACACGACCGATATCCGCTATCTCGAGCGGTTGTGGGTTCCATGGTGGTGGGCGCTGCCCGGCTTCGGCGCGGCAACACTCCTTGGCCTGGAGGTCAACCAGGGCCTGCGGCAGCTGCCCAGCTGGGTGCCGTACCCGATCCTGTTCGCGATCGTGGCAGGAGTCTTGTTGTGGTTCAGCCGGATCCGCGTGGAGGTCGCCGCCGGACCGGACGGCACCCCGGAGCTGCGGGCCGGATCGGCACATCTTCCGGTGAGCGTGATCGCCAAGTCGGCGGCGATCCCCGCCACCGCCAAAAGCGCCGCACTGGGCCGGCAGCTCGACCCGGCGGCCTTCGTCGTGCACCGGGCATGGATCGGCCCGATGGTGCTGGTGGTCCTAAACGATGCCGACGACCCCACGCCCTACTGGCTGGTGAGCAGCCGCCACCCCGATCGACTGCTGGCTGCCCTGCGTAGCTAGTCCGTGGCTGGCCGACGGCCGGGCCGTGACTAGCGCAGACTCTCAGGCCGCGCAGTCGGTGCAGATCAGCTGGCCATTCTTCTCACTGGCCAGCCGGCTGCGGTGATGCACCAGGAAGCAGCTCGAACAGGTGAACTCGTCGGCCTGCTTCGGGATAACCCGCACCGAAAGTTCCTCGCCGGACAGGTCGGCACCTGGTAGCTCGAACGATTCGGCGGTTTCCGCCTCATCGACATCGACCACCGCCGACTGTGCTTCGTTACGACGAGCCTTGAGCTCCTCTAACGAGTCCTCTGACACATCGTCGGCGTCGGATCGCCTCGGAGCGTCGTAGTCGGTAGCCATGCGTCCATCCCCTTATCAACATCTCGTCATCAAGCTTCTGCATAGGCGCAGCAAGGCTTTGTACCAGGCTGAAACGGACACCACCAACTATTAGTGCCCGGATAGCCCGGGTTCTTTGTGTGATTTACATCACACGGTAGTGGACGCACCGTCTACTTCGCCGTCTGTCGCCGGGAAGTCCGCTGGCCTAGAGTGCCATCCGTGGTCGCAGACATCACCGAGGGCACCTCGGTCGACAAGGACGGACGCCCGTTCCGACGCCGGAACTATTTGCCAGCACTCATCCTCGGCATCGCGTTGCTGGCCGTCACGGTCTTCGTCTGGGCCTCGGCACTGACCCGCGAAGCGCCGGTCAAGGAGGCAACCGCGTGCAATCCGCCCGCGGCGCAGACCGAACCCGGCTCCGGAACCATCGGCAAGCCGGTGTCGCGTTCGTCGCTGACGGGAACCAGCGCCGCGACGCTCAACGACGTGAGAGTCCGCGTGCTCAATGCCAACGGCCAGGCCGGTCAGGCCGGCGAGGTGTCCGCATCGCTGCGCGATCTGGGCTTTCCCGCGCCAACCGCCGATAACGACCCCTTCTACCCCAGTGGATCCCGCCTGAACTGCGTGGGGCAGATCCGATTCGGTGAATCCGGATACGCCAACGCGCTGACATTGTCGCTGGTGGCCCCGTGCGTCGAGTTCGTGGAGGACACGCGGTCCGACGACTCGGTGGATCTGGCACTCGGCAGTGAGTTCACCGAACTCGCGTCCGGTAATGCCGTCACCTCGGCACTGAACAGCCTCAAACCCGGTAGCCAGGCCAACTCGGATCTGATCAGCCGGGCGCGGCAGAGCACCTGCTAGCCGGGTATCGGTGCCGTCGCACCGATATCGGCCAACAACTGACCGAATTCACCGGCGATTCCGGGTGCCGTGGCCGCGATCAGCGCACCCGCGGCGCTGCGCGTGTCCGGGCCGGGCAGGATCACCACCGCGCCGGCCTCGCGCGCGATGAGCGCACCCGCGGCCCAGTCCCATGGCCCCAGACCATGTTCGTACTGGGCGTCGACACGCCCCTCCGCCACTGCACACAGATCCAGCGCGGCCGACCCGATCCTCCGGACGTCGCGCACCCGTGGCAGCAGCTGGGCCACCAGGTGCGCCTGGCGTTCCCGCCGCACCGTCGAGTACGCGAATCCCGTGGCCACCAAGGCGAGCCGGGTTTCCCGGACCGGATTGCACGCCAGCGGACGCTGCAGACCGTTCGCCTCGCGGACCGTCGCACCGGCACCTGAGGCCGCCGAGAAGACACGATCGGCCACCACGTCGGCTACCGCACCGGCCACGGTCACCCCGCCCACCTGAGCGGCCACAGAGACCGCGTACGCCGGAATTCCGTAGACGAAATTGACGGTGCCGTCGATCGGATCGATCACCCAACGCACACCGGACGGTTGTCCGGAGCGGCCGGACAACGAGCCGCCCGCACTCTCCCCGTCTTCCTCACCCAGGATCGCGTCGTCGGGCCGAAGCGAGGCCAGCCGGCGGCGCAGCAGCCGTTCACAATCGGTGTCCACGAGGGTCACCGGATCTGTCTCGGAACTCTTGGTGCGCACGGACGCCGTCCAATCGACGGTGCCACGTCGATGCCGCACAAATTCGGCGGCCTCGGAGGCCAGCCGCACCGCCACCGAACGCAACGCTCCCGCTTCGATTCCCACGCGTCTATCGCAGCACAGCCGACAGCGACACGCGCGGCGTCCCGACGGGCATTAGGGTGTCATTCGCATTCAGTGTGTTCCGGCTGTGTTCGCTGCCCGCGTGTGCCAGCCGCGTAGATCCAGGACCAAGGGAGCGCCGATGACAGCCACCGACTCCGCACCGGCCGCAACCGCGGCGGACCCCTCCAACACGCCTCAGCAGGCGTTCGGCATCGACGTCGGCGGCAGTGGGATCAAGGGTGCGATCGTGGATCTGACGACCGGCGAGATGGTCGGCGAGCGGGTCAAGTACCCCACACCTCAGCCCGCCACGCCGAAGGCTGTCGCAGAGACCATTGCCAGAGTCGTGCGTGATTTCTCCTGGACCGGGCCCGTCGGTGTGACGTACCCCGGCGTGATCGTGCGCGGCGAGGCGCGCACCGCCGCCAACGTCGACAAATCGTGGCTGGGCGTCAACGTCCACGACATCATCAGCACCGAACTTGGGGGTCAAACCGTCACCGTCCTCAACGATGCCGATGCCGCCGGGCTGGCCGAGGACCGATACGGCGCGGGCAAGGATCAGTCGGGTGTCGTGGTCCTGCTGACGTTCGGAACCGGGATCGGCTCTGCCGTCCTGCACAACGGAATCCTGTTGCCCAATACCGAGTTCGGACATATCCAGGTGGACGGCATGGAGGCCGAGCACCGCGCGGCGTCATCGGTCAAGGAAAAGAACGACTGGAGCTACAAGCAGTGGGCGCCCGAGGTCACCAAGGTGCTGGAAGCGGTCGAGAACGCGCTGTGGCCGGATCTGTTCATCGTGGGCGGCGGTATCAGCCGCAAGGCCGACAAATGGGTGCCGCTGCTGACCAACCGCACACCCGTCGTGGCCGCTGCGCTGCAGAACACCGCGGGGATCGTCGGCGCGGCGATGGCCGCACACGCTGGCGTTTCGCCTTAGCTTTTTCACAGGTTCTGCACTCTTGTCGTTACAATGGCACTCAGATAGCCGCACGCAGGGCCACGCAGGTGTTCCCCCGCGGCGACGAACATCAAGCAGACAGCCAAATTCTCGATTTTGCATGCCCATGCGCGTCGAAGAAGTAGCCAGGAAAGGGCGTACGTGGCAGCCACGAAAGCAGCTCCGGTAACGCAGGCCACCGCCGAGACACCTTCGAACACCACCGCCACCAAGGCAGCGCCGGCCAAGAAGGCCCCCGCGAAGGCCGCCACCAAGGCGCCCGCCAAGAAGGCACCGGCCAAGAAGGCCCCCGCGAAGGCCGCCACCAAGGCGCCCGCCAAGAAGGCACCGGCCAAGAAAGCGCCGGCCAAGAAGGCCGCTGCCAAGGCAACCGATCCCGCTCTCGAGCCGCAGGGCGCCGCCGATGACGCCGACATCGAGCCCGGCGATGACTTGGACACCGACCTCGCCGACGACGCCGATATCGAGGCCGACCTCGCCGAAGCCGCTGCCGAGCCCGAGCCCGAGGCAGAAGCTGACGGCGACGACGAGCCCTCCGAGAAAGACAAGGCTTCAGGCGATTTCGTCTGGGACGAAGAAGAGTCCGAGGCGCTGCGCCAGGCCCGCAAGGATGCCGAGCTCACCGCCTCCGCGGACTCGGTGCGTGCCTACCTCAAGCAGATCGGCAAGGTGGCGCTGCTCAACGCCGAAGAGGAAGTTGAGCTGGCCAAGCGGATCGAGGCCGGGCTGTACGCGACGCAAATCGTCACCGAGCTGACCGAGAAGGGCGAGAAGCTTCCCGCCGCGCAGCGCCGCGACATGATGTGGATCTGCCGCGACGGAGACCGCGCCAAGAACCATCTGCTGGAAGCCAACCTGCGCCTGGTGGTCTCGCTGGCCAAGCGCTACACCGGCCGCGGCATGGCGTTCCTGGACCTGATTCAGGAAGGCAACCTGGGTCTGATCCGGGCGGTCGAGAAGTTCGACTACACAAAGGGTTACAAGTTCTCGACGTACGCCACCTGGTGGATCCGTCAGGCCATCACCCGCGCGATGGCCGACCAGGCCCGCACCATTCGTATCCCCGTGCACATGGTCGAGGTCATCAACAAGCTCGGCCGTATCCAGCGTGAGCTGCTACAGGACCTGGGTCGCGAGCCCACGCCCGAAGAGCTGGCCAAGGAAATGGACATCACGCCGGAGAAGGTGCTGGAAATCCAGCAGTACGCGCGTGAGCCCATCTCGCTGGACCAGACCATCGGCGACGAGGGCGACTCGCAGCTCGGCGACTTCATCGAAGACTCCGAGGCCGTGGTCGCCGTGGACGCGGTGTCCTTCACCCTGCTGCAGGATCAGCTGCAGTCGGTGCTGGAGACCCTGTCCGAGCGCGAGGCCGGCGTGGTGCGTCTGCGCTTCGGCCTCACCGACGGTCAGCCGCGCACGCTCGACGAGATCGGTCAGGTGTACGGGGTCACCCGCGAGCGCATCCGGCAGATCGAGTCCAAGACCATGTCCAAGCTGCGCCACCCGAGCCGTTCACAGGTGCTGCGCGACTACCTGGACTAAGCCGTTCCCTTTCGCGCCGAGCGTGAAGCCATTGCGGGATTCCCACCGATTTTCCGCACTGGCTTCACGCTCGCCGTATTTGAGTGAAATCGAGTAGCCCGCTACGCAGGTGAAGCGGCGGGCCGCGGCCACAGCATGGTTCCACCCCGGTGACAGTCATCGGGCGGAACCGAAGGACACGCCATGACCGCAACACTCGAGAAGGAAGTGACCGCACCCCAGCCGCCGCTGGACGGTGACGTCGCCGATCGCCGCAGCAAGTTCCGCAAACTGACGGCGGAGACGCCCAGGGATCCCAGCGCAGAACGCGCGTTCCTGGCATCGAAGCTGGCTGTGCTGCAATCCCATCCGAAACTTTCGGCGGCTACCCGGTATGAAGGCGAGCAGACGCTGGCCGAGGCCGCGGGGCTGGCGGACAGCGCCCAGCTGGCCGCAGCGGTAGCCCCGCCGCCGGGCGGTGTCGGCTACGGGATGTTCTACACGAACAGCTTCCGCACCCGTTTCGCGCGGGGCACCGCGTTCTACTACGAGATCGTCTGCCCCCACCAGCCCGGCGGGAATGTGGCCGACTATCTGTATCTGACCGCCACCAACCGGGCTCAGAAGGGTGTGGAGGCGTTTGTGTCGTACCACGCACAGGACATCGCCCGGTTCAAGGTGTTCGACTGGGCACGTTCGGACCACTGGCAGACCGATATCCCGTTCGCGAATCTGACGTCGTACCTGCGGAGCACCTCCTCACACGGCTGGGGCCTGCAGACGCTGCTCGTGTGGAATCAATCATTCGAAATCGCCCCCAACCGGTGGCGCAACGAGGTGCTGCTGCACAACCGGGCGGCGAACCGCTGGGATCTGGTGTACCGCTTCGACTATCAGTCCTCCACCGCAGAACAGACGTCGGGCTGGGTGGGCAGCTGGGGTCCGATCGTGGAAACGTTCCAGAACAGCTACACGAACACCCGCTGGCTCGGGTTCCTGAACACGATGCTGGTCGGCCGCGACGCGGCCGGCAACTGGGGACAATGGGCGCTGTTGCGTGCGGCCGACTCGACCGTACGCAATGACGGGCACGGCTTCTCTCCGCTGTTCCTGGACCCGAACTACTCGTTCGTGGTCAAGAGTTGACCGAGTAGGAAGTAGCCGTTCATGAAGAATGACGGATCATCTCCCCCTCCTGGTGGCGGTCCCATCGCCGACCGGCGCCGGCAGTTCGAAGAACTCAGCCGCACGCACCGCGAGGACGCAGATGAGCGCGCGCACATCGAGCACAAGATCGAGATCGTCACGAGCGATCCCGATCTGACCGCCGAGGAGAAGGCAGCCGCGATCGCGGAGCTGCGGCGCGCGCTGGAATGACGGCCGCACCGCACGGCACGGACCCACCGGCGAGTTCGATCTGTCAGTGGGTCCGGCCATACTGGGCAGCGTGAGCACCGTCGGCCACTGCTTTTTCGATACCGCTATCGGCAGCTGTGCTATCGCGTGGAGCGACAGGGGCATCGTCGCGTTACAGCTGCCCGAACGCGACGACGCCGCGACCCTTGCCAGGATCCGGCGTCCTGCGGGCAGCGAGCTGGCGCCACCTGACTTCGTGGCCCAGGCGATTGACGGAATTCGCCGCGTGCTCGCCGGCGACGACGATGATCTGCAGTGGGCCCGGCTGGATCTGGACGGCACCACCGACTTCGATCGCGAGGTCTACGCGGCGACGCGAGCCATCGGTCCGGGCAGGACCCGCAGTTACGGTGAGGTGGCGGCCTCGGTGGGTGAGCCGGGCGCCGCACAGGCCGTCGGACAGTCTTTGGGACGCAACCCGATTCCGCTCCTTGTCCCCTGCCACCGGGTGCTTGCCGCCGATCGCAGTCTGCACGGCTTCTCCGCCTACGGCGGCGTAGTGACCAAACGCGAACTGTTGCGGCTCGAGCACACCCCCGGTTTCGACGACCCCACGCTGTTCTGACGCGCAAGCCCCATCACCGGTCTAGGCTCGAGCCCAGCTCTCGCAAGATCACCGGCTTACGCATCGGGAGAACCCATGACAGGTCTGTACGTAGCTGCGCTTCTCATCGGAATCGTCGCGGGCCTGCGCGCGATGACCCCACTGGCCGTGTTGAGCTGGGCAGCCTTCGCTAAATGCCTTCTCCTGGAGGGCACCTGGGCTTCTTTTCTGGCAAGCCTCGTCGTGGCCATCATCGCCACCGTGTTGGCCGCCGGCGAGATCGTCAACGACAAACTGCCCAAGACGCCCAGCCGAAAGGCGCCGCCGGCATTCGCGGCACGCATGGTATTGGGTGCCTTCTACGGTGCGGTATTCGGCACGCTGGCGCACGACACCTCCCCCGGGCTCCTCATCGGCCTCGTACTGGGTGCGATCGGCGCGGTGATCGGAACGCTCGGTGGAGCCTGGGCACGCGGAGCATTGGCCACCGCCTTCGGTAAGGACCTGCCGGCCGCACTCATCGAGGACGCGATCACCGTGGCGGCGGCCCTCGCGATCACCGCGGGACTGGCCACGTGAGCACACATTTCGATGCTGTCGTGGTGGGTGCCGGGCAGGCCGGCCCTTCGCTGGCCGCACGGCTGCGCGGGGCGGGTCTGACCGTGGCGATCGTGGAACGGCACCTGTTCGGCGGCACCTGCGTGAACACCGGATGCCGGCCCACCAAGGCACTGGTCGCCAGCGCCCATGCCGCCCATATGGCGCGTGAGGCCGCACGCTGGGGCGTCGTCGTCGATGGCTCCGTGAGCATGGACATGGTCCGGGTACGGGAACGCAAGGATGCGGTGATCCTGCCCTCACGCAACGGCGGACAGACGTGGCTCAAGGACCTGGGTTGCGCGATCTACCACGAACACGCGAGCTTTCTATCCCCGACCGAACTTTCCGTGGGCGACGAGATCATCTCCGCCGAAAGGATTTTCCTGAACGTCGGCGGCCGCGCGGTGGTCCCTGACTGGCCCGGGGTCGATGACGTCCCGCTGTTCACCAACAGCTCACTGATCGAGTACGACGGGATACCGGAGCATCTCGTGGTGATCGGAGGCAGCTACGTCGGCCTGGAATTCGCACAGATCTACCGCCGGTTCGGCAGCCAGGTCACGGTGGTGCACCGCGGGCCTCGGCTGGTGGAGCGTGAAGACCCCGACGCGTCGGCGATCATTCAGGAGGTCCTCGAGCGTGAGGGAATCACCTTCCGTCTCAATGCCTCCTGTATCAACCTGGCACGCCATGACGAGGGTGTTGCCGTGGGCGTCGATTGCACGGACGGTGCGCCCAAGGTGGTGGGGTCTCATGTGCTCGTGGCGGTGGGACGCCGCCCGAACACCGACGACCTAGGCCTGGAGAACGCCGGGGTTGCCACCGACGCCCGCGGGTACATCACGGTCGACGATCAGTTGCGCACGAGCACACCGGGGATCTGGGCGCTCGGCGACTGCAACGGCCGTGGCGCCTTCACACATACCTCGTACAACGATTTCGAGATCGTCGCCGCGAACCTTCTGGACGACGATCCGCGACGCGTCACCGATAGGCTGCCGTGCTACGCGCTGTACACCGATCCGCCCCTCGGACGAGTGGGCATGACCGAGGCGCAGGCACGCGCTTCGGGGCGCTCCCTGCTGGTCGGACGCAAGCCGATGAGCCACGTCGGCCGCGCCCTGGAAAAAGGTGAAACCGACGGCTATATGCAGGTTTTGGTCGACGCGGACTCCGATCTCATTCTGGGCGCGACGATCCTCGGCGTGGGTGGCGATGAGGTGGTGCACTGCTTGCTCGACACCATGCAGTACGGCATTCCCGCGCGACAATTGCAGCGCACCGTCCATATCCACCCCACTGTGGCGGAGTTCCTGCCGACGATCTTGGGTGAGCTTCAGCCGCTGATTTGACCTCAAGTGCACTTGAGAAAATAGCGTAGCTGCCATGAGGATTCGGGATGTGCAGATCACGGCTACGGACCTTCCGGGGGCCGCGCGCTTCTACTCCGAAACTCTAGGATTGCCAGTGCAACTGGCTCCAGACAGAGCCACGGTAAGTATCGGCGACAGCACGCTGACCATGGTGCCCGGCCCTGCGTATCACGGCGCGCATCACATCGCCTTCACCATTCCCGCGGGAAGCCTGGCATCCGCCAAGCAGTGGCTGTCACGGCGGGTCACCCTGCAGGCCGACGGTGAATGGCACGACGAGTTCGACTGCCCGCCCCACTGGCGGGCGCGCAGCATCTACTTCGCCGGGCCCGACGACGCAGTACTCGAGCTGATCGAGCGCAATGTCCTCGACAACCGGATCGAGCGCGCCTTCGGTGTCGGTGATATCCGGTACATCAGCGAAGTCGGCTTCGGAGTTCCGGATGTGCTGCAGACCCAGCTACAGCTGCGTGACACGCTCGGACTATTGCCTTTCGGCGAACCAAATCCCCGGTTCGGCCCGGTGGGCGACCACGACGGCCTGTTCATCCTGGTGCCGGCCGACGCCACCTGGCGCCCCGAGAATCGGGGTGCACCGGCTGCCGCTCATATTGTCGTCACCGCCGACATACCCACTGCGCTGGAAATCGGCGAGCACTATCTCGTGCAGCCGCGGCCGTTAGGAGCGTGAGTCACGCCAGGCCAACGGCGCGTCGAGCACTGACAGGTCATAACCGTTGTCGGCGTCGATCCCGACGGTGAACAACCTCGCCCCCACCTCGACGTAGGCATCCGCCTCTGCCGCGGTGAGCCCGCGCTCAGGATCCAGCCCCCAGCTGGTGGAGCGTTCTATCTCGTTGTGGTCGCGACCGATTCGGTCGGCTTCGGCAATCAGGACGCTGTTCTTACGGCGATAGGTGTCGATATCGCCAAACGCATGCCAGATATGAGCGTGCCGGGCCACCAACGGGATGGTGCGCTTCTCACCGCCGCCACCGATCAGGATGGGGATCGGACGCACCGGCTGCGGTAGCAACTGACCCAAGCGGCTCTCAATCCGGACCAGGCTGTCCTCGAACAAGTCGAAACGCGATCCGGTGGTTCCGAAGTCGTACCCGTAGGTGGTGTAGTCCCGTTCGTACCAACCGGCACCGACCCCCAGAATCAGCCGGCCACCACTGATGTGGTCGACGGTGCGAGCCATGTCTGCCAGCAGATCGGGATTGCGGTAACCCACACCCGTCACCAGCAGCCCTATCTCCGCACGCGAGGTGACCTCGGCCCACGATCCTAAGGCGGTCCAGCCCTCAAAGTTGTTGACATCGGGTTGCACCTCGTCGAGCACCACGCCTTGGCTGCTCAGCGTGCCGGCGGGCCAATGGAAATGGTCGTAGCCGAAGATGACGTCCGCGCCCTTGTCCTCCGCGCGGAGCACAGCATCACGCCACTGCTTGTAGCTCTGCGTCTTGGCCGGCCGGAGCTGTATGCCAATGCGAATGCGATCAGTCACATGGCAGTCCAATTATTCGATCGCCCGCGATATTCCCCGCCGCCTACGCTGCCCGCCATGGGACGTTTCAGGATCTCGTCGGACGGTGAGTGGGAAGCGGCAGTCGGATACTCGCGGGCGGTACGGGTTGGCGCGCATATCGCCGTCGCCGGCACCACCGCGGCCCGCCCGAACCAACCGCCGGCAGGAGGTGATGACATCGCCGAACAGACCCACGAGGTACTGCGCCGCATCGAGTCGGCGCTTAGCCAGACGGGTGCCTCGTTGAGTGATGTGGTGCGCACCCGCATCTTCGTGACCGACATCAGTCGGTGGCGCGAAGTCGGTTTGGTCCACGGTGCGTTTTTTGGCGATATTCGACCGGCCGCCACGATGGTCGAGGTGTCAGCGCTCATCGATCCGGCGCTGCTCGTGGAGATCGAAGCCGACGCGATCGTCGAATAAATTGGTCAGACCACTAGACCTCTTACCAATCAGGTGTTACGGTCACGACATGGCACTGCAACCGATCGCGCGTCAGTCGATACCCGACGAGATATTCAGCCAGCTCGCGGCGCAGGTTCTCACCGGAGATCGCATCCCCGGCGACACCCTGCCCAGCGAACGGGCCCTTGCCGAAGCCCTCGGAGTGTCGCGCGCCGCGGTCCGCGAGGCACTCGGGCGCCTGGAACGTTCGGGGCTGATTCAGATCCGCCAGGGCGGATCGACGGTGATCCGCGACTACCGCAGCGACGCCGGCTTCGACGTGCTGCCGCTGCTACTGGCGTATGGCGGGGATGTGGACCGTCGCACCCTGGCCAGCGTCATCGAGGCGCGGGCCATCATCGGCCCTCAGGTTGCGCGACTGGCCGCACAACGAGCACATCAAACCCCCGGTGTCGCCGATCGGCTCCGCGCGATGACCAGCGAGTTGGAAGCGGAAGACGATCCGCTGCAACGGATGTGGCAAGCGCTCGGATTCTGGGAGCTGGTCATCGATACCGCCGACTCAATCGCATTTCGACTCGTGTTCAACACCATGCGCGACTCGTATGTGCGGGCATTGGATGTCCTGGTGAACGTGATGGCGGCCGAGGTCGGAGACATCGGCCATTATCGCGCACTCGCCGACGCTATCGCACTGGCGGACCCTGACGCCGCACAGGATGCCGCCGCCGGAATGCTCGCCTTGGGCACCAAGGCTTTTGACAAGCTGCTGCGTGAGATGGAGAAGGAGAGATGACCCGCACCGCTACCCGCAAGGGCATGACCCTGCGCGACGCTCTTGCCGAATTCATCAAGCACCCCACGCCGTGGATGCTGCTCGCCTGGTCCAGCGCCCTGATAATCGGCCGGATTACCTTGGGCAGCTGGTCAATCGCCGATGCGATCGTGCCAATCGCACTCGTGGCCATCTCCCCGATCGCCGAATGGCTCATCCACGTCGGCATCTTGCATTGGCGACCCCGTTCACTCGGACCAGTGACCCTCGACTCTCGTCTTGCCCGCGACCACCGCCTGCATCATCAGGACCCGCGGGACGTTCCGCTGGTGTTCATCCCCTGGCCGAGCCTGATCGTGGTAATCGTCGGAGTGACCGCGATAGGCCTATTGATGTTCCCACGCAATGGACTTGGGCTCACCTTCGCGCTTGCCATCGCACTGTTCCTGATGTTCTACGAGTGGACGCACTACCTGATCCATACCGACTACAAGCCTCGGCGTGCAATCTATCGCGCGGTCTGGCGCAACCACCGATACCACCACTTCAAGAATGAGAACTACTGGTTCACGGTCACCAGTTCGGGAACAGCCGACCGGCTGCTCGGAACCTTCCCGGATCCGCAGCAGGTGAAGTCTTCACCCACGGTGCGAAACCTGCACGCGCCCAGCATTACCGGCTAGTTTCCGGAGCCGGGGCCGTGACTGGCACCGGAATAGCCATTCTCCTGGTGATCAGGCCCATCAGCACGATTACGAGGCCTGCTACCCGAATTGGTCGCCACAAAGAAACCCAGCCCCGCGACGAGCAGGACTATCACCGTCACAGCGACGATGACGGCGGTCATCACACCTCGGCCTGCTCCGGCCGTAATGCGAAGTAACGCAACTTCTTTCCGAACGCGACCTGAAGTTCGCGCCGACCGCCGCGATGCACCAAGGCGATACGCCGCAGCCCTTCTGAGACCTCACGATCCATCACCCAGTCACGCAGACGCGGGAGCTCATAGGTGTACTCGCGGAATTCCTTGGCATCGCACAGCACACAGCACTGCATCGAGTGCAACCGTGCGTACTGCTCAAATTCATACTCCCAGTTGGGCATTGCCGCGAGCCACGGCACCGCACTGGCCATGTCGAAACGTCGCTTGGCCCGCAGTTGCGCACCGGCTGTCAGCGCCGTGTACTCGTCAAAACCGGACGGAGCATTGCCCGCCAGCAGATCCGACAGCACAGATAGCTGGCGGCGGCGCAGGACCTCGCGGTTATCAAGCATGAACAACACCCGCCTTGATCGCCTGGCGGACTATCGACAGGTCGGCACTCACGCTGGCTTCGTCGATCGATCCGTCACGCTCGATCAGCACGCCCAGGCTGCGGCCCGAAGTGAGCGCCACGAGTTCGGTCAGCAGATCAGCCACCGGCTCGATGATGGTGTCGGCATGGGTATCCCAATACAGGTCCCCCTCGAAACGGCCGCCCGCAATATGCACATATGCGACGCGTTCAAGCGGGAAACGACGCAGCAGCGCGATGGGATCGGTGCCCGAGGCCACCGCCGTCGCGTACAGGTTGGGAATGTCGAGCACGAGCCAGCATTCGGTACGCCGCGAAAGTTCACGCAGGTAATCGGCCTCGCTGAGCTCATTTTCGGGCCATTGCAAAGTGGTGGCCACATTTTCCAGCGCCAACGGCACACCGAGATCGTCTTGAACCCGTGACACATTGTCCACCAGCACATCGAGAGCCAGCGTGGTGCGTGGCGGGGCCAGTAGGTGTCCGGCCTCGAGCACACCGCTGTGCCGCCCGTTCTCGAAACCCGCCCGCACGAAGGCCACGTGCTCGCTGACCATCGGCGCGTTCAGCTCGGCGGCCAGGGCGGCCAGATGCTTGACGCGCTTGGCGTCCGGCAGATCTGCCCCGGCAAGCCCCAAGGACACGCCGTGCGGCACCACTACGGTGCCCGCCTCACGCAGGCGCGTCAGTTCGGCGGGTAGCTCTCCGGGACGGAAGTTCTCGGCGACGATCTCGGTGAAGGCGAGGTTGAGCGAATCGTCGGTGACGGCGCCCTGGTTGAACATCGCAGCAAGCTCGGGGCGCCAGCAGGCGCCGACCACGGGCTCGTCGGCCAGCACGGTCTCAAGCGGGTGATTTGAAGAGGCCACCGCGGTTACCCCCTTATCTCAAGACCGGCGAACTAGGCCAGTCTAGCTACCACGTTGATAGCTTAGTAAGTGGTTTGTGCCAGCGGCTCGAAAAAGCCATCCGGTCCCGGCCGGAAATTCGCTACGGAAGTCACCGCAGCGATCGGCAGCGGTCCGTACAAGTGAGGGAACAGCATCGATTCAGGGTCGCTAGGCACGCCTGGTTCCCAACGTACCGGACAGTCAAGCAGATTCAGGGCAACAGACAATACGACCAGATCACACCTCCCGCGATACAAGCGGTTGGCCGGAAGGTGAATCTGATACGGCGCGGAGAGGTGAATAAACCCGGATTCGGCCAGTGACGTGGGCCGATGCTCCCCCAGCGCACGTGCCCGCGCCCAGTCCTCGACGGAACACATGTGAAGAAGTTCGGCCGCGTCGGCGTCCCTCGACTGCATCACACCAGTATCCGTTCCACTGCCGGGGGCGGCTCACTGCCCTGCACGGCCCGTGTAACACGCCCGACGTGAGCCGCGACACACCGGACACACGTGGGGAACAACCGAAACCCCCCAAACGTCTGACAAAGTACATACATAGGCGCCGAGCGGTTCACCGGACCGCAAAGCTCAGGAGAGATACGGAGGAGCCATGAACGCAACTCTGACCAGTCCAGAGCTGACGAAGGCTGACCGCTGCGATCGTTGCGGAGCGGCTGCCCGGGTCCGCGCCACACTCCCGTCGGGAGCCGAGCTGCTTTTTTGCCAGCATCACGCCAATGAGCACTCCGAGAAGCTGGCGGCCATGTCGGCGGTGCTGGTCATCAGCGGCCCGCTCGAGGATTAGTCACCGCGGTTTCACCCCCGGTAAGCACCACTGACCATCCCATCAGGAATGCTGGTGTGGCCATGAGTGAGAAGCCGCGCCATGTCTCGTTCGGTCGGGACGTCTTACACGTGATGCGTCGGACTGCCGTAAAGAGTTGGGACGACTCAATTTTCGCGCAGTCCGCGCAAGCCGCCTTCTGGCAGGTGTTGTCGTTGCCGCCGCTGCTGCTGGGCATCTTGGGCAGCCTGACTTTCGTCGGGCCGCTGTTCGGTCCGGACACGCTGCCTGAGATCCAGGAGCGGCTTGTCCGGGTGGCCAACAGCGTCTTCAGCAAGAGCGTCGTCACCGAAATCATCGAGCCCACAATCATCGACATCATGCGCGACGGGCGCGGCGAGGTGGTGTCGATCGGATTTGTGATCTCGTTGTGGGCGGGCTCGTCGGCGATTTCGAGTTTTGTGGACTCCGTGGTGGAGGCGCATGACCAGACACCACTGCGTCACCCCGTTCGTCAGCGGTTCTTTGCGCTGGGGCTGTATGTGGCCGCGCTGGCGATGGCGGTCGTGACATTGCCCATGGTGGCACTGGGCCCCAAGCGGATCGCGGAAGTGGTCCCCGACTCGTGGAACTCACTGCTGCGGTACGGCTACTTCCCGTTGTTGGGTATCGCGCTGGTGGCTCTGGTGACGCTGTTGTATCGGGTATCCCTGCCCCGGCCGCTTCCTTCACACCGGCTGTGGATCGGCGCGCTACTGGCCGTGACGTTCTTCGCGATCGCCAGCCTGGGTCTGCGGTTCTACCTCAACTGGATCACCGGCACCGGATACACCTACGGCGCGCTGGCCACGCCGATCGCATTCCTGCTGTTCGCGTTCATGCTCGGCTTCGCGATTGTGCTCGGCGCCGAGCTGAATGCCGCGATTGAGGAGAACTGGCCGGCGGGCGCAACACACGCCCGGCAGCTGCGGGAATGGCTGAGTCCCCAGAACGGCCAGAACGGCCGGGACGACGGAACCCCCACACAGTCCCCCGAGGGCTGCTAGTCCTTTTTCATCATTTCGTAGATGCGCTTGCAGTCGGGGCACACCGGCGAGCCGGGCTTGGCCGAACGGGTCACTGGGAACACCTCGCCGCAGAGGGCGACCACGTGGTTCCCCATGACCGCGCTCTCGACGATCTTGTCCTTCTTGACGTAGTGGAAGACCTTCGGCGTATCGCTATCGGTGCTTTCGTCGACGGTGGTATCCGGACGCTCAAGGGTCTGCGTATCCATTCCTACATTGTGACATTGTGGAGATATGAGAAAAGAGCTGTCGTTCGATGACGATGGCCGACCCGTACTCATCACCGCGGCTGCGGTCTCGGTAGAGGAGCAGCATCGCGCCCGGGTACGCCGTTATCTGACGATCATGGCCTTCCGGATCCCGGCGCTCATCGGCGCCGCCTGGGCCTACAGCGTGTGGCACAACGGCTGGGTATCACTGGCAATCCTGGCGGCCTCTATCCCGCTGCCATGGATGGCTGTGCTGATCGCCAACGATCGCCCACCCCGGAAAGCCGAGGAGCCGCGCCGCTACGGCCCCCAGACGCAGCATCACGCCCTGTTCCCCACCGCGGAACGCAGAGCCATCGATACCGCTTCTGCGCCGCAACCGCACCACCCGCCACAGGACTCCGCTGACCCGTCTTAGGGGCAGCTATGTCAATTCTCAGGACATTCTCAGCTGCTAACGACGAATCCGCAGGTCAATGACGGCGATGTTCGGGAACCTCAGGAACTTTCTGGGGCCACCGGGCGTTGCAACACATGAGACTTACGGATCAACTAGGAGGCAGCGATGGCAAACGCCACCACCCGTCCGGCCCGCACCACCGAGTCCGAGGATCTGGACGCCCAGAGTCCAGCCGCCGATCTCGTTCGGGTGTATTTGAACGGCATTGGCAAGACCGCCCTGCTCACAGCGGAGGACGAAGTCGAGCTGGCCAAACGGATTGAGGCGGGGCTCTATGCCCAGCACCTTCTCGACACCAAGAAGCGTCTTGGCGAGGCCCGCAAGAAGGACCTGGCCGTGATCGTGCGGGAAGGCAACGCAGCGCGCAGCCATCTGCTGGAAGCGAACCTGCGTCTGGTGGTCTCGCTCGCCAAGCGCTACACCGGCCGCGGTATGCCCCTGCTGGATCTCATCCAGGAAGGCAACCTGGGCTTGATCCGCGCCATGGAGAAGTTCGACTACGCCAAGGGCTTCAAGTTCTCGACGTACGCCACGTGGTGGATCCGCCAGGCCATCACCCGCGGCATGGCCGACCAGAGCCGCACCATCCGCCTGCCCGTGCATCTGGTGGAGCAGGTGAACAAGTTGGCACGCATCAAGCGCGAGCTGCACCAGCGGCTCGGCCGCGAGGCCAGCGACGAGGAACTTGCCGAAGAGTCCGGCATCCCGGTGGAAAAGATCGGCGACCTGCTGGACCACAGCCGTGATCCGGTGAGCCTGGATATGCCGGTCGGTACCGACGAGGAAGCACCGCTGGGTGATTTCATCGAGGACACCGAGGCCATGTCGGCGGAGAATGCCGTCATCGCTGAGCTGCTGCACTCGGATGTGCGCAGCGTGCTGGCCACGCTCGATGAACGCGAACAGCAGGTCATTCGGCTGCGGTACGGCCTCGATGACGGACAGGCGCGGACGCTGGATCAGATCGGCAAGCTCTTCGGGCTCTCCCGCGAGCGGGTGCGCCAGATCGAGCGTGAGGTCATGGCGAAACTGCGCCACGGCGACCGCGCGGAGCGCCTGCGTTCGTACGCGAGCTAGTGGACCTACTACCCTGCCCTCGGGGCGCTGCGTTCTGGAAGCGCAGCGCCCCGATTTACGTTGTAGGTCGGTAGACTGAGCACGACCGTAAGGGGCGAGTAGTGAACGATCTTGTCGATACGACAGAGATGTATCTGCGCACGATCTACGACCTCGAGGAAGAGGGCGTCGTGCCGCTGCGTGCCCGCATCGCCGAGAGGCTTGAGCAGAGCGGCCCGACGGTCAGCCAGACGGTGGCACGCATGGAGCGCGACGGCCTGCTGAACGTCGCCGGCGACCGCCAT
This sequence comes from Mycobacteroides abscessus ATCC 19977, assembly GCF_000069185.1. Taxonomy (NCBI): domain Bacteria; kingdom Bacillati; phylum Actinomycetota; class Actinomycetes; order Mycobacteriales; family Mycobacteriaceae; genus Mycobacteroides; species Mycobacteroides abscessus. The sequence continues at coordinate 3,081,397 of NC_010397.1, forward strand.
CTGGAACTCACCGATAAGGGCCGGGCACTCGCGGTTTCCGTGATGCGTAAGCACCGGCTGGCCGAGTGCCTGCTGGTCGACATCATCGGGTTGCCGTGGGAGGACGTGCACGCCGAGGCATGCCGCTGGGAACACGTGATGAGTGAGGACGTTGAGCGCCGTCTGCTCACGGTGCTCAACAATCCGACCACGTCGCCGTTCGGTAACCCAATCCCCGGACTTTCCGAGCTCGGCGTCCCTGCCGACAGGTCCGAGAGTGCCAGCGCGGTGCGGCTCACCGAGATCCCGTCGGGATCGCAGGTCGCCGTGGTGGTGCGCAGGCTGGCCGAGCACGTGCAGGCCGACACCGACCTGTTGTCCCGACTCAAGGACGCCGGTGTCGTGCCCAACGCGCGCGTGACCGTGGAGTCCTCCCCCGATGGCGTCATCATCATCATCCCCGGGCACGAGAGCGTCGAGCTGCCCCACGAGATGGCTCACGCCGTGATGGTGGAGAAGGTCTAGCCCGCGCGCCGGATCTGTCTGGGTGGCAGGCTGATTCCCAGCTCGTGAGCGATCCGGTAACCGGTGTCGGCCAAGGTACCGATCTCGTCGGGCCGCATCCCGGAAAGCAGCGCGGACATCAATAACTGCCCCAGACGGTGATCCGCCTGCGCCATAAGCGCGGCATCCAGGGCAACACCCGCCAGCGGGCCATCACCACGCACATAAGCGCTGAAACCCAGCAGCACCAGCGCTTCGGCCCGCCAGGGCGGGGGCAGCAGCCTGCTCAGCGCCAACCAGAGCCGCTCGACATCCGCGGCCAGTGCACCGACCGCCAACGCGCACAGGGTGTCTCGCACACGCAGCGCCATCAGAGAACGAGCTATCGCAAGTATCTCGCGGTTCGACAGCGGCCGAAACTCGGCCGCCCGGCATGCCGTCCGCATCACGCGATTCACGGCACGCCGGTCTGCGGCGGCCGTGTCGCACGGCCCTTGAAAGGGGCGGCGCAATGAGACTGCCAGGGCCGCGGTGCGGGTCGTGTCGGTCGGCGCGATCAACGCCACCAAGTCTTCCCGGCGCCGGTGCACCGTCCTGCCTGCCAATACCGCGGCCGCGGTCAGCGGTGAGCACTGCGGATCGTCGACGGGCCCGCCCGCCCCGCATCCGTCGTAGCATCGCCACCATCCATGCGCTCCAACCCTGTCCACCACATGGCCGGCGATCAACGAAACGCCATGGTACTCAAGATGTTTTGCCAGTCGCCGAATGATGTCCCCGGCCTCCAGCTCATCGAGGACGGGACTGATGACCACGGCAATCACCGCATCGGCCGGCCCGGGCCCGAGCACGGCGGCCAGCGCTTCGAATGCCGCGTGTTCAGGGTTGTCCAGGTCACGCAGATCCCTGCGCAGCACCGCCTCGATCAGTCCGTCGGCGAGCGTAACCACCACGAGGGAATCCTCGGGAATGAATCCCAGCATTGCCGGAAGTGCTGCGATCAAGGCCGAGGGCCGGTCCAGGCGAAAATCCGGGCGACCCGCAGGCCCGGGAATCAGTGATGTCATGCCCGCACAGTGACAGCGGTGACCGTCATCCGGCCCGGCGGCGGCCTGGCGATACGGACGTCGCCCGGCGAGCTGTGGACGCGATCGTAATTGTGGACAACACGCCTGCAACTGCCGTGCGTCAGCGCACGTTGTCGTGCACCTTGAGTACTGCGGCGGTGAAGGCCTGGTCCAGGAGCACCGCATCGGGCTCGGTGCCCTGAAACGTCGTGTACGTGGCCTGAATTCGGATATCGGCGATCTGTGCGATGAGAGACAGGGTGGTCTGTGTGCCGCCACCGGTACCGGCCGGAGACACGGCCTGATTGACGGCGACCGAATCATCGGCATTGATCGGCGGGGCCACCGCTTCCGAGGCTGTCACCGTGCTCTGGATCTGATCCGGGCCGCTGAAGGTGAAGGACGCGCAACGCTGCAGTTGCGACTTGTATGCGGCAAGCGGCTCGGCGACTCGCAGGACCGCGACCGTGATGGTCGAGGCGTCGGACTGGTTGGTCCCGACCGCCACCGCTGCGTCCTGAGGCACCGCGGGAAGAGGCGCCGGCGCGCATGCCGTCGGGACTACCGCCGCCGCGTCGGGGACGCCCCGGATTTCGCGAAGCGCCGATCCGGCCGCCTCGGGCTCCAGCGTCGTGGCGGGATACTGGCGCGGGAAATCAGTGGGCGCCAGCAGTAGCGGACCCACCGGTCCGGCTGGCGCACGCACGGCGCTCGCGGGGGTCGGTGTTGCGGGCTGGGCAGAGCCGGAAGCTTCCACGGCCGATCCATCGATGGCCCGCGTGCATGCCGGAGCGATGGCTGCGCAGCACCCAGCCACAACCATCGTCGCTACCAGCCGCGATGCCGTCACGGTCACATGCTGCCATCGGTACCGCCCGGGCCCCAGGAGGCGCGCGCGAGATTCAGGCGGGACAACTGTTCATATCGCCGTGACGCGCAGGGCATGCACGATTCGGCGAATCGGCGTATGAGTACACCCATGACCAACGGTCTTCGCCCGAGCGGCTCATCCCCGACAGCTGATACTCCTTCCTACGATCTCGTCGTCATCGGGTCCGGCCCCGGAGGCCAGAAGGCCGCCATCGCCGCGGCCAAGCTCGGCAAGTCGGTGGCGGTCGTCGAACGCGACAACATGCTCGGTGGCGTCTGCACCAATACCGGGACCATTCCGTCCAAGACACTGCGCGAGGCGGTGCTCTATCTGACGGGCATGAACCAGCGCGAGCTGTACGGCGCCAGCTACCGCGTGAAGGCCAACATCACCCCGGAGGATCTGCTGGCGCGCACCGAGCACGTCATCCGCAAGGAGATCGAGGTGGTGCGTGCCCAGCTGCAGCGCAACCGGATCGATCTGATCAGCGGCATCGGCCGCTTCGCCGACGAACACACCGTCGTCGTGGAAGAACCTTCGCGCGGAGAGCGCACCACGCTGCATGCCGACTACGTCGTCATCGCCACCGGAACCAATCCCGCCCGCCCCGATGGAGTGGCCTTCGACGAGAAGCGTGTCCTGGACTCGGACGGCATCTTGAATCTGCGTTTCATCCCGGGATCGATGGTCGTCGTGGGCGCCGGTGTCATCGGCATCGAGTACGCGTCCATGTTCGCCGCCCTGGGCACCAAGGTGACCGTGGTGGAAAAGCGTGACACCATGCTGGATTTCTGCGACCCGGAAGTGGTTGAGGCCCTTCGTTTTCACCTGCGGGACCTGGCGGTGACGTTCCGGTTCGGCGAAGAGGTGACCACCGTGGAGGTCAATGACACCGGCACCATGACCACCCTGGCCAGCGGCAAGCAAATTCCCGCCGACACCGTCATGTACTCCGCAGGACGGCAGGGACAGACCGACCAGCTCGACCTCCCCAAGGCGGGCCTGGAGGCCGATCGCCGCGGCCGCATCTGGGTCGACGCAAACTTCCAGACCAAGGTCGACCACATCTACGCGGTGGGCGACGTGATCGGGTTCCCGGCGCTAGCGGCCACCTCGATGGATCAGGGGCGTCTGGCGGCCTATCACGCGTTCGGAGAGCCGTCGAAAGGCATGACGGACCTGCAGCCGATCGGCATCTACTCCATCCCCGAGGTGTCCTATGTGGGCGCCACCGAGGTTGAACTCACCAAGAACGCGATTCCCTACGAGGTGGGCGTCTCGCGCTACCGCGAGCTGGCGCGTGGCCAGATCGCCGGGGATTCGTACGGAATGCTCAAGTTGCTGGTGTCGACCGAGGACCTGCGACTGCTCGGGATACACATCTTCGGATCCGACGCCACCGATCTGGTGCACATCGGCCAGGCGGTGATGGGCTGCGGCGGCACCGTCGAATACCTGGTAGACGCGGTTTTCAACTACCCGACGTTCTCGGAGGCGTACAAGGTGGCCGCACTCGACGTGATGAACAAGATTCGCGCGCTGAATCAGTTCAAGGCCTGAGGCATTTCGCGCTGGGCGAATAGCGGCCGGGCGCGGAATTCGCATCCCGCCCGGGCCGTTGACCCGATAGGTACATTCGCCGTTTGCCTGCCGGTAAGGGACACTGGTAGGACGAGGACGCGAAGGGAGGCGAGCCATGACCAGCAATGAGGGTGTAGAGCCACAGCCGTACAAACCGGATCAGAGCGGCATGTACGAGCTGGAATTTCCGGGCCCGCAGCTGGCATCTGCCGACGGACGCGGCCCGGTTCTCGTGCACGCGCTACAGGGTTTCTCCGACTCCGGCCATGCCGTGAAACTGGCCGCCGCGCATCTACGCCAGACGCTTGAGAGCGAGCTGGTGGCGTCGTTCGCGATCGACGATCTGCTCGACTACCGGTCGCGCCGGCCGGTGATGACATTCAAGAGCGATCACTTCACCGAGTACGCCACCCCCGAGCTGAATCTGTATGCCCTCAAGGACACCAAGGGCACACCGTTCTTGTTGCTGGCCGGGCTCGAACCGGATCTGAAATGGGAGCGATTCGTCAACGCGATCCGGCTGCTCGCCGAGCAGCTCGGCGTGCGTAAGACGATCGGATTGGGCGCCATTCCGATGGCGGTTCCGCATACCCGCCCGATCACGCTGACCGCGCACGGCAACGATCGCAAGACGCTCGACGAGCACCCTGGCTGGATCGATGAGGTTCAGGTGCCGGGCAGCGCGTCCAATCTGCTGGAGTTCCGCCTGGCCCAGCACGGGCACGACGTGGTCGGCTTCGCCGTGCACGTTCCGCATTACCTGGCGCAGACCGACTACCCGGAGGCCTCGCAGCGCCTGCTGGAAGAGGTCGCCAGGACCGGCGATCTGGATCTGCCGCTACAGGAGCTCAGCGAGGCGGCCGCCAAGGTGCGCAACCAGATCAACGAGCAGGTCGAGGGCAGCGAGGAAGTGGCGCAGGTGGTCCAGGCCCTCGAGCGCCAGTACGACGCCTTTGTCGCGGCCCAGGAGAATCGTTCGTTGCTGGCACGGGACGAAGAGCTGCCCAGCGGTGACGAGCTGGCCGGAGAGTTCGAGCGATTCCTCGCCGAACAGGCCAAGTTCGGCGACGATCCCTCGGGTCCGTCACCGGAAGGCCCCATTCTCTAGCCGGGTTGTGCGCTCGCCGCGCCAAATTTGCGGCGACGGGTCAAAATACTTCACATGAATCCTCCACCGCGGCTCCTGCGTCCGGTGCCGGATACCGAGCACATCGACGGGGTCGACGGCGGCGGCGATACGCCATCCGCAGCTACATCGACGCGTCCACGGCTGGCGTTCCGCACCATCCACGGGTACCGGCGCGCCTACCGGATCGCGGGCTCGGGCCCGGTGCTGCTACTCATCCACGGTATCGGCGACAACTCGGCGACATGGGACAGTGTGCATGCGCAGCTCGCCGAGCATTTCACCGTGATCGCCCCGGACCTGCTAGGGCATGGACAGTCCGATAAGCCACGCGCCGACTACTCGGTAGCGGCCTATGCCAATGGCATGCGGGACCTGCTGGCCGTGCTGGACATTGAGAGGGTCACCGTCGTTGGGCATTCGCTCGGTGGTGGCGTCGCCATGCAATTCACCTACCAGTTCCCTCACCTGGTGGAGCGTCTCATCCTGGTGGCGCCGGGAGGCGTGACCAAGGATGTCAACATCGTGTTGCGTTGCGCGTCATTGCCGTTCATCGGAGATGCGCTGGGCCTGTTGAGGCTGCCAATGGCCATGCCGATGCTCCGACTGGGCGGTGCGGTGGCGCGCGCGACGTTCGGCCGGGCGAGTATGGCCCGCGATATCCCCGATGTGCTGCGCGTTCTCGCTGATCTCCCTGAACCCCGGGCCTCCGCCGCGTTCACCCGCACGCTGCGCGCGGTGGTGGACTGGCGCGGCCAGGTGGTCACCATGCTGGACCGATGTTACTTGACCGAATCCGTTCCTGTTCAGCTCATTTGGGGTAGCGACGACCTGGTCATTCCCGTCAGCCATGGACACCTCGCGCATGCCGCGATGCCCGGCTCCGCACTGGAGATCTTCGACAAATCCGGACATTTCCCCTTCCATGACGACCCCGAACGATTCATCGGCATCGTTCGCCAATTCATCGCATCCACCGAGCCCGGCGAATACAACGAGGACGAACTGCGCCGATTGTTGCGAACCGGCGTCACCGAACACGCCATCAGTGGGGCCGCCCGCACCCGCATGGCGGTGCTCGATGCGATGGGCACCGACGAACGCAGCGCCACTTAGCGCGAGAGCTCAAGCGCTGTCAAAGATTTGCGCCAACTCCCGGGTACCCGAGTGCGCGCGGCGCAAGGGACGTAGAGTCGAGGAATGAGCGTTGATGTCGCGGTTGTGCGCGTATTCACCGACGAGACAGGCAACTTCGGCAATCCCCTGGGGATAGTCAACGGTGCCGATGTGGGCGCGGCGGACCGACAGCAGGTCGCCGCCCGGTTGGGTTTCAGCGAGACGGTTTTCGTGGATCTGCCAGCGGAAGGGTCCAACACCGCGCATCTGCGGATCTTCACTCCGGCGGCAGAACTTCCCTTCGCCGGACATCCCACGGTGGGACTGGCCTGGTGGCTGCGTGAACGCGGAACACCGGTCAACACGTTGCAGGTTCCCGCGGGAGTACTGCAGGTCAGCTACGACGATCGGACATGGATACGGGCCCGTTCCGACTGGGCACCGGAAACCGATTTCCACGAATCGGACTCCCCTGCTGATGTCGAGGCCGCGGACCCTGCCGACTACCCGGACGAACTGCTGCATTGCATATGGGCCTGGCAAAACCGCGACGCCAACCTGGTGCGGTCCCGGGTGTTCGCGTCTGATCTGGGCGTCGATGAAGACGAGGCGACCGGGTCCGTGGCGGCACGGCTGACGGACTTGCTCAGCCGTGACCTGATCATCAATCAGGGCAAAGGGTCGCAGATTTTCACGCAGTGGAGCCCGGAGGGCTGGGTCACGATCGGCGGCCGCGTGGTCGCCGATCAACCGCTCACGCTGGACTAGGCAGCCCGGAATCGGCCCGACGGGTCAGGATTCCGCCGGAGCGTCCCGATGGGCCCTCAGTGCTGCGATCTCACGTTCGAAGTCCTCGGCGGAGCTGAACCCGCGATACACCGAGGCAAAGCGCAGGTACGCGACCTCATCCAGGTCACGCAGCGGGCCAAGGATGGCCAGGCCCACCTCATTGCTGGGAATTTCCGGGGATCCAGCCGCCCGGACGGCATCCTCGACCTGCTGGGCCAGCAGGTTCAGCGCATCATCATCGACATCACGACCCTGACAGGCCCTCCGTACGCCCTTGACGACCTTGTCGCGACTAAAAGGCTCAGTGACCCCGCTGCGCTTCACGACGGCCAGCACGGCGGTCTCGACGGTGGTGAAACGGCGGCCGCACTCGGGGCATGAGCGCCGGCGTCGTATCGCCTGACCCTCGTCCGCCTCACGGGAATCGACAACGCGCGAGTCAGGATGACGGCAGAACGGACAGTGCATTACTGCTCCTTCGCCGGTTCTGGACTCTATGTCGTTGGGCTGGGATGACTGACGCACCGCGCAGCGCGCCCAGACCGGTGTCGAGGATACCCGTGCTCCCGCACGCCCGAAGGTCACGTCCGTGTGCCGATCAGCCGACCGGGGAAACCAGCGTCTGACCGGCTTGCACTGTCGCCGAATCAAGTTCATTGAGTTCGCGGATCTTGGACACCACCGCCGAGCGTGGCGCCTCAGGCGCGACACGCGACGCGACGTCGGCCAGGGTCTCTCCGGGAGCGACCTGCACAACCGCAAGGCGGTCCGGCACGCCCGCTCCCCCGATGCCCGCGGCGCTGACCTGGCCGAGCATCAACAGCCACATCGTCGCCACCGCGGCCCCCACCGCGACAACGATGGTGGCCTTCAGGCTCACCGGGCGGCGACGATGTACGCGATGCGCTACCCCCGACACACGGATGCCGTTACCGCGGTAGGCAACCGGTCGGCCGGCAGGCCGCCGATAGGCGACGGTGCGCACCGGCAGCGCCCGGCGCTGAGTCAATGGGTACTCCGCACTGTACGCGCGTGCCGGCGGGGCGTACTCGCGCGGCGCACCCTCGCGAGCGTGAGAACTACGCGGCGGGGTGAGAACGTTTGTGCTCATCGGTATGCCCTTCCTGTCCTGTCGATCTGTCCTGTCGATCGGTTAACCCGTTCGCTCTTATGTTCGAATGTACTCGATCATGTGTTCGACGTCCGAACATGTGATCGATTTGTAGCATCCGACACCGACAAGTGCTGCTGACCTGCCCCGTTACCCTCCCGGGGCGACCCGGCGCCCCCTATTTGCGACACGCATCGAACACATGTTTGATATATGCCGTCGACAGGGCTAGATTCGGGCCCATGAGCGATACACCCAGCAAGGGACCCGCCACCGGTTCACTGACCGAGCGCCAGCGGACCATCCTGGAGGTCATCCGCGCATCGGTGAATGAGCGGGGCTATCCCCCGAGCATCCGCGAAATCGGAGACGCCGTCGGGCTCACCTCCACCTCGTCAGTCGCCCACCAACTACGCACCCTTGAACAGAAGGGCTTTCTGCGGCGTGATCCCAATCGTCCACGCGCCGTTGATGTTCGGGGAATCGATGACGCGGGCACTCCATCGGCGACCACCGACGTGATCGGCTCGGGCGACCTGCCGGAGCCGACATTCGTGCCTGTGCTCGGGCGCATTGCCGCCGGCGGTCCCATCCTCGCCGAGGAGGCCGTCGAAGATGTGTTCCCACTCCCCCGCGAGCTTGTCGGCGAGGGCTCGTTGTTCCTGCTCAAGGTGGTTGGCGAGTCGATGGTGGACGCCGCGATCTGCGACGGCGACTGGGTGGTGGTCCGCCAGCAGAACGTGGCCGACAACGGCGACATCGTGGCCGCGATGATCGACGGAGAAGCGACCGTCAAGACGTTCAAGCGGACATCGGGCCAGGTCTGGCTGATGCCGCACAATCCACTCTTCGAGCCGATTCCCGGCAACGACGCCGCCATTCTGGGCAAGGTCGTCACCGTTATCCGGAAGGTCTAGGCCTCCCCGGGCGCCGGCCCCGGCGCGCGGGAATCGCCGGCGGAGGTCAAGAACAGCTGAAAATGCGTGACGTCATGCCAGCTGCCCAGCTTGTATCCAATCCGCCGGTACAGCGCGACCTGCTCGAATCCCATTGTCCGGTGCAGCTTTTCACTCGCCGCATTGGGTGTGACGACAACCGCGAGCACGGTGCGATAACCCAGCTCCCGTAGCCGGCCGAGTAACGCTGTGTACAACTGGCGTCCGGTGCCGCGCTGCCTGCGCGCGCCGTCGACATAGACACTGACCTCACAGGCCCATTGGTAGGCAGTGCGCGACTTCCACGGCGCCGCATACGCGTAGCCGAGAATTTCCCCGCCATCCTCGGCGACGAGCCAGGCATGTCGGTGGGCCGCCGTCTGGATGCGTTCGGCAAGAACAGCATCCGACGGCGGCACCTCCTCAAACGAGATGGCCGTATCGGTCACATACGGCGCATAGATTGCCGCACACGCGGCCGCATCGGCGGCCGTCGCGTCACGAATGTGCATGGGCGACTAGAGCGAACGCCCGATGATCTCCTTCATGATCTCGGTAGTGCCGCCGTAGATCGTCTGGATACGGGAGTCCATGTATGCCCGGGCCACCGGGTACTCGCGCATGAAGCCGTACCCGCCGTGCAGCTGCAGGCAGCGGTCGATCAGGTGGACCTGCTTCTCGGTGCTGTACCACTTGGCCATCGCGGCCTGCTCGACACTCAGCTCTTCTTTGTTGAGCAACGAGATGAACTCGTCGACCATGACCCGGATGACCGTTGCGTCGGTGGCCAGCTCGGCGAGCAGGAAACGACTGTTCTGGAAGCTCTTGATGGGCTTGCCGAATGCCTTGCGCTCGGTCGTGTACGCAATGGTCTCTTCGAGCACCGACTCCATCGCGGCGGCCGCCATGACGGCGATCGACATACGCTCCTGCGGCAGGTTCTTCATCAGGTAGATGAAGCCCTGACCCTCTTCACCCAGCAGGTTGGCCGCAGGCACCCGGACGTCGGTGAAGGACAGTTCGGCGGTGTCCTGAGCATCCAGACCGACCTTGTCGAGCTTGCGGCCGCGTTCGAAGCCCTCCATGCCGCGCTCCACAACGATCAGCGAGAAACCCAGCGCGCCCTTTTCCGGATCGGTCTGTGCGACCACGATCACCAGGTCGGCGTTGATGCCGTTGGTGATGAAGGTCTTTGCGCCATTGAGAATGTAATGATCGCCGTCCTTGACGGCGCGGGTCTTGATGCCCTGCAGATCGCTTCCGGTGCCGGGCTCGGTCATGGCGATGGCCGAAATCAGCTCGCCGGAACAGAAGCCGGGGAACCAGCGGGCCTTCTGCTCGTCATTGGCCAGGTCCCGGAAGTACGGGCCGGCGACATCGTTATGCAGGCTGAATCCGACGCCGGTGTGGCGTCCCTTGGTCACCTCTTCGGTGATGATCGTGTTGTAGCGGAAATCGATAAGACCACCGCCACCGAACTCCTCGGGCATGTCGGTGCCCAGGAAGCCCTGTTTGCCGGCCTCGACCCACAGTGCACGGTCGACGATCTTGTTCTTCTCCCACTCCTCCTTGTACGGCTCAGCGTGCCGATCCAGGAAGGTCTTGAACGACTCGCGGAACAGTTCGTGCTCGGGTTCGAAAATGGTGCGTTTGAACTTAACGGCGCCGGCCATGATCACCTTCCGGTTTGGATTTACGTACTTGGCAGAATGTATACCAACCCACTGGTCGGTCGGTACTCGCCTGCCCGGTTTCGTCGGACAGAAAGCCTAGAGTCATTCAGGTGATCAGGCCCGCGTTTTCCGCTGTTCAGGTGAGTGGCTCGGCACGGCTTTCCCACACCCACTGGGGCGCGTTCACCCCCGAGGTCCGGGACGGCGAAGTGATCGGCGTCACTCCGATCGAGACCGATCTAGACCCCTCCCCGCTGCTGCAGAACATTCCTGGTTCCATCCGGCACCAGGCCCGGGTGACCGCGCCGGCGGTGCGCAGCGGCTGGCTGCGGGAGGGCCCTGGCCCCAGCGACAAGCGTGGCGCCGACGAATACGTCGAGGTGTCCTGGGATGAGCTGACCGAACTGCTGGCCGATGAACTGCGGCGCGTCGTCGACACCCATGGCAACGAGGCTATCTACGGGGGCTCATACGGCTGGGCCAGCGCAGGGCGCTTCCACCACGCCCAGAGTCAGGTGCACAGGTTCCTGAAACTGCTGGGCGGGTATACCTTTTCGCGTCATTCCTATAGCCTCGGCGCGACCGGCGTCATCATGCCGCACGTCATCGGAACCCACGACGGGCTGTTCAAGCGATCCACATCCTGGGACGTGATCGTCGAAAACACCGATCTGCTGATCGCGTTCGGCGGAATCGCGCTGAAGAACACGGGTGTCAACCATGGCGGCACCACCGCGCACCCGGCGCGCGATGCCCTCAACAGATTCCGCGACCGCGGTGGACGCATCGTCTCCTTTAGTCCGCTACACGATGACATCGACGGCGAATGCGAATGGCACGCCCCGATTCCCGGGACCGACGTGGCGGTCATGCTGGCGCTGGCGCATGTGCTGGCGGTGGAGAAGCTCGCAGATCTGACCTTCTTGAGCAGCTACTGCACCGGCTACGAGCGGTTCGAGCGCTATCTACTGGGCGTCGACGACGGCGTACCCAAGAGCCCGGAGTGGGCGGCACCCATCAGTGGCCTGGACGCGGCCGAGCTGCGCACCTTGGCCCGCCGCATGGCGGCAGGGCGCACTCTGGTGACGGTCAGCTGGTCCCTGCAACGGGTGCGCCATGGTGAGCAGGCACCCTGGATGGGACTCACCCTGGCCGCGATGCTCGGTCAGATCGGGCTTCCGGGAGGCGGTTTCGGCCATGGCTACGGCTCGATGAACGAGCCCGGGCTGGCCCCGGTGAGCTGTCCGCTGCCCACCTTTCCGCAGGGCCCCAACCCCGTCGAGACGTTCATCCCGGTGGCGGCCATCAGCGAGCTCCTGCTGCGCCCTGGGCAGACGCTCGCCTACAACGGTCAAACACTGACCTTGCCGGACATCCGCTGCGTCTATTGGGCGGGCGGCAACCCCTTCCATCATCATCAGAATCTGCCCAGACTGCGCCGCGCGCTGTCCCGGGTCGACACCGTCGTCGTGCACGACCCGGTGTGGACCGCGATGGCCAAGCACGCCGACATCGTCGTGCCGTCCACCACCAGTCTGGAGCGCGATGACTTCTCCGGTAGCCGCAACGACCCACTGCTGGTGGCGATGAAAGCCGTCGCACCGCCCTATGCCAACTCCCGTGACGACTACACCACGTTCTCGGCACTCGCCGACAGACTCGGATTCGGCGAGCAGTTCAGCGAGGGACGCACCGCCGCCCAGTGGCTGCGCCACATCTACACCGAGTGGGCCGGCGCGCTGAACTTTTCGGTGCCCTCCTTCGACGAATTCTGGGACCGCGGCTATCTGGAGTTGCCGACCGATGCCGGCCTGACGCTGCTGTCGGACTTCCGTGAGAACCCCGCTGCGCACCCGTTGCACACTCCCAGCGGGCGCATCGAAATCTTTTCCGAGACCATCGACGGCTTCGGATACTCCGACTGCGGTGGTCACCCACAGTGGTACGAACCCACCGAATGGCTGGGCGGTGAGCGCGCTCAGCGTTTTCCGTTGCATCTGATCGCCAATCAGCCGCGCACCAGGCTGCACAGCCAGCTCGACTTCGGTGGCACCAGCCAAGGGTCGAAGGTGCGGGGACGCGAGCCTCTCCGGATACATCCGCAGGACGCCGCCACCCGTGGTATCGCCGACGGCGACGTGGTGCGGGTGTTCAACGACCGCGGCGCCTGCCTGGCCGGGGCGGTCCTCGATGAGGGCCTACGACGCCAGGTGGTGCAGCTGTCGACCGGGGCATGGTTTGACCCGATCGAGCCCGCCGACCCGAATTCTGCTTGCGCCCATGGCAATCCGAATGTGCTGACAGACGACTCGGGAACCTCGTCGCTGGCGCAGGGCTGCACCGGGCAGCACGTGCTGGTGCAGATCGAACGGTTCGAGGGGACGCCACCGCCGGTGCGGGCACACACCCCGCCGCGGTTCGTCGCCCGCGACTAGAGCGCGGTCAGGACGGCGGCAAGCGCCCGCGGCACCCGCCCCACTACCCGCGTGCCATCGGCGAGATGCTCGGTGGACTGCACCTGCCCCTCGGTGTGGATTCGGGCCACCAGATCGCCGCGCTCGTACGGGATCACCACATCGACGGGTACATCACCGCGGGGCACCGCCTCGGCGATCGCCTCGCGCAGCGTGGCGATCCCCTCGCCCGTGTGCGCCGACACGAATAGCGCCTTGGGTAACGCGCGGCGCAGCTGCGCCAGCGCCAGATCACCCGCCGCGTCGACCTTGTTGATCACCAACAGCTCCGGCGCCGCGGACGCATCATGATCGGCGACCACCTCACCGATCACCGTGCGCACCGCCTCGATCTGGGCCAGCGGTGCCATATCGGACCCATCGACCACATGGACGAGAAGATCCGCGTCGGCAACCTCTTCCAGCGTGGACCGGAATGCCTCGACCAGCTGGGTCGGCAGGTGCCGCACGAAACCAACGGTGTCCGTGATGACGAATTCGCGGCCGTCATCGAATGTTCCGCGGCGCGTCGTGGGTTCGAGCGTGGCGAACAACGCGTCCTGAACGAGCACCCCTGCCCCGGTGATCGCGTTCAGCAGACTGGATTTACCGGCGTTCGTGTAGCCGACGATGGCAACCGATGGGACATCGCTTTCCAGGCGGCGGCTGCGCTTGGTGTCACGAACCTTCTTCATATCGCGGATCTCGCGGCGCAACTTGGACATGCGCTCGCGGATCCGGCGCCGATCGGTCTCGATCTTCGTTTCACCGGGGCCACGGGTGCCCACCCCGCCACCGGCGCCGCCGGCACGACCACCGGCCTGCCGGGACATCGATTCACCCCAGCCGCGCAGTCTCGGCAGCATGTACTCCATCTGCGCCAACGAGACCTGCGCCTTACCCTCGCGGCTGGTCGCGTGCTGGGCGAAGATGTCCAGGATCAGGGCGGTGCGATCGATGACCTTGACCTTGACCGCCTTTTCCAGGGCCACCAGCTGGGCCGGGCTTAGCTCCCCGTCGCAGATCACCGTGTCGGCGCCGGTGGCCAGCACGATCTCGCGCAGTTCGATCGCCTTGCCAGAGCCGATATACGTTGCCGGATCGGGCTTTTGGCGCCGCTGGATCAGACCTTCGAGCACCTCGGATCCGGCGGTTTCGGCCAGTGCGGCAAGCTCGGCCATGCTGGCCTCGGCCTCCTGCGAGGTACCCTCGGTCCAGACCCCTACCAGCACAACTCGTTCCAGGCGCAGCTGGCGGTATTCGACCTCGGTGACGTCGGCGAGTTCGGTGGAAAGCCCCGCCACACGTTTGAGTGCGGCGCGGTCTTCCAGCGCAAGCTCGCCGTCGGTGGGCGTCTCATAGGTGGTACGCATACTGGCTACCGATGCTCCCACCCGGGGCTCATCGAACGCATCCGAATTATCCGCAGGCGCCAATGCCGCCCCACCATTCATCCGAGATTTCGCCATCGGCCAGCAACATGGAAGGCCCGCGCAGGAAGCTGGATTCACCGGTGACCGTCACGCGAACCTGTCCACCAGGAATGTTGACGACGACCTCGCCGGTCCGCTGCCCGATGTGACGCAGCGCGGCGTAGGCCGCCGCTACCGTTCCCGTTCCACAGGAACGTGTCTCGCCGACACCACGCTCGTGAACGCGCATATGCACCGTGTTCGCCGGGCCCGCGGACGGAGCCGTCAGCACCTCGACATTGACTCCATCGGGGAACAACTGCTCGTCGAAGGTAACCGGCGCACCCACATCGAGGATGCGCAGCTGCTCGGTTGTCAGTACGGCATCCACACAGGCCAAGTGTGGATTACCCACGTCGATGGCCAGGCCGGAAAACCGGCGTCCACCGACGATCGCCTCGCCGGCACCGAACTCCTTGACCGGCCCCATGTCGACCGTCACATCGGCGGTGAGCTGGCTCCAGGAATTGATGCGCACCGGCCGGGGCCCGGCCAGCGAGGCCACCACAAACTCGTCCCGATGCTCCAGTCCTACCGATCGCAGATAGTGCGCGAATACTCGCACACCGTTGCCGCACATCTCGGCGATCGAACCGTCAGCATTGCGGTAGTCCATGAACCAGTCTTCGCTGCTCACCCCGGCAGGTTTCTCGGCCAGGACCCCGCCCTCCAGAGCAGCGCCCACCGTGGTCACGCGCAGCACGCCATCGGCGCCGAGACCGCGCTGCCGGTCGCACAACGCCTGGACGGCGGCCACCGACAGGTCGCGTTTGATGTGGACATCCGGCAGCACCACGAAATCGTTCTGGGTGCCGTGCCCCTTGGTGAACTTCACGTATTCGAGGATAGGCGCCAGCGCGACACGATTTCGCCCGCCAGCCCTTCAGGGCCACCGGTCTCCACGGACTCCCCTGCCAGCCATACCACGCGATGATCGCGGCCGAACCACGACCGTTGACGACGGACATAGCGGCGGGTGCCGACGAAGGTCAGGTCGCGCGCCTGCGCCAGCGCCCCTGCACCACCCCCGGCGTCCAGCGCCGCGATGACCTGCGCGTATCCGATGGCCCGCGACGCGGTCACACCGTCACGCAACCCGGTACTCAACAGATATTCGACCTCGCCGACGAAACCCTGCTCGAACATCAGGTCCGTGCGCCGGGCGATCCGATCATCGAGTTTCTCCGTCTCCCAATCCAATCCGACGATCAATGTGTCCCACCGTGGCGGGCCGATGGTGGGCGCCGATGCCGCGAACGGCTGACCGGTGAGCTCGATCACCTCAAGCGCGCGCACTGTGCGGCGCCCGTCGGTGGGCAAGATGATCGCGGCCGCCGCCGGGTCACGCGCGGCGAGTTCGGCGTGCAGCGCGGTGACCCCGATCTGCGCCAAGCGCTCCTCCCAGCGCGCACGCACCTGCGGGTCCGTCGCGGGAAACGCCCAATCATCAAGTAACGCTTGGATGTACATCATCGATCCGCCGACGATCACCGGCACATGTCCGCGCGCACGGATATCGTCGATCGTCGCGACGGCGCGTTCTTGATAGGTCGCGACTGTGGCTGTTTCGGTCACGTCAAGCACGTCGAGCATGTGGTGAACGAGACCCCGCCGCTCGCATTCCGGCACCTTGGCGGTGCCGATATCCATACCGCGATACAGCTGCATCGCGTCGGCATTGACGATCTCCCCGCCCAAGCGCTCGGCCAGCTCCAGCGCGAGCGCCGACTTGCCGGTGGCGGTGGGACCGATGACCGCGATGGGCCGTGTCATGACACCCGCCAAATGCCGGCAAAATACCCCACCCCGTAGGGCGAGCCGCGATACAAGCACCTGGCCTCGACGACGTCGGAATCCACCAGCCCGGCGAGCACCTGGTATGCGGGACGGCCGGTGATGGCGTCCGGCAGGTGCCGTAACGAGGCGGCATCGCCCCGCGTCAGGGCATCGACGACGGCACGCTGCGCCGCCTCGGCGTCGGGCCGGTAACCGCCGGGCGCCTTGTCGGTCAGGGTGTTGGCGCCATCGGCGACGATCAGCACGCCGGGCGGCACCGGTCGCCTCTCGATCTCACCACGCAACGCCCGGCCGAAGGCCAGCGCATCCGTAGCAGGACCGACAAGCCGTACCTCGGCTTCGTCGGCTTCCGCGCGGCTGCGCAGCCACCCGGCGATAAGTACCGGCAGCGGGAGCTGGGCCGGCTTGCCCATCCGATCCGAGAGTGAAACGCGCACGTCAGCTCCGTAGCCGGCGAAAGTGCCCGACATATCGGCGTGGTACTGCCCGTCCCCGACTCCGATCGCGATCCATTGTGCGGGCAGGCTGCGGGCAACAGTCACGCTCGCCGCACGCAGCTCACCGGTCTCGGCCGCGGCCTCACCCCCCAATTCGGGTACCAGCAGCGGGGTCGACGGGCAGATGGCTATCGACAAATTCACAGCGCTAGCTGGCCTTCAGCGTCGGGGCCCACGCGATATCCACCTGGGACATCGCGGCCTCCTCGGGTAATCATCTGGCATATGTTCGCCCGTGCGGCGATGACACCTGTTTGAATGAACGGTGTAGTGAGCTTAGGGCGCCGTGCTGCGCGGCAACAATTGTAGGAAGAGGTTTCATGTCCGATCAGACACAGCCGGAACTCTCAACACAGCAAGAGCGTGTTACCCCCGTCCCCCGGCCGGGGCCGAAACCTCATCCGATGCCGCGCCGTCCCGCGGCGCCGGCTCCCGCGGCTCACCATGTAGACCCCCACAAGTTCGGCCGGGTGGATGATGACGGCACCGTGTGGCTGATCACGAGCGCCGGAGAACGCCAGATCGGGTCGTGGCAGGCCGGGGACGCCGACGCGGCGTATGCGCATTTCGGACGCAGATTCGAAGATCTGGAGACGGAAGTCCAGCTGCTGGAACTGCGGCTCGGGTCCGGGTCAGGTGACGCACGCAAGATCAAGACCGCCGCCGAGCACCTGGCCGAGACGCTGCCCGCCGCCGCGGTGCTCGGTGATGTGGACTCCCTGTCGGCACGGTTGTCGGCGCTCGTGGAGTCCGCGGACGCACAGGCAGCGGCGGCGCGTGCCCAGCGTGACGAGGCGCGCTCGGCCAGTATTTCCCGCAAGGAGGAGCTGGCCGCCGAAGCCGAGGAGCTGGCCGCCAACTCCACCCAGTGGAAGGCCGCCGGTGACCGGATCCGGGCCATTCTCGACGAGTGGAAGTCCATCCACGGTGTGGATCGCAAGACGGACGACGCGCTGTGGAAGCGGTATTCGACGGCACGGGAGACCTTCAACCGCAGACGCGGCGCCCATTTCGCCGAGCTGGACCGTGAGCGCGCCGGCGCCCGCGAGAAGAAGGAAGAACTCTGCAAGCGGGCCGAGGCGCTGTCGGATTCGACGGATTGGGGTGCGACCTCCGCGGCGTTCCGGAATCTGCTGAACGACTGGAAGGCCGCCGGGCGGGCACCGAGAGAGACCGACGACAACCTGTGGCACCGGTTCAAGGCCGCCCAGGACAAGTTCTTTGCCGCCCGCAACGCCGAATCCGCGTCCCGTGACGCCGAATTCGTGGCCAACGCGGAAGCAAAGCGCGCGCTGCTCGTCGAGGCGGAGAAAATCGATCCCGAGGCCGATGTCGACGCTGCCCGCGCGGCACTGCGCGCCATCGGCGACAAGTGGGACGCCATCGGGAAGGTTCCTCGCGAGCAGCAGGCCGACCTGGAGCGGCGCCTACGGGCGGTCGAGAAGAAGGTTCGCGAGGCCGGCGAATCCGGCTGGGGCGACCCGGAAGCCGAAGCACGTGCCGAACAGTTCCGCGACCGCGCACGCCAGTTCGAGGAGCAGGCGGCCAAGGCCGAGGCGGCCGGCAAGACCAAGGATGCCGAGAAGGCCCGCGCCAGCGCCCAGCAGTGGCAGGAATGGGCCGACGCCGCGGTGGCGGCCGTCAAGAGCCGCTCGCGCTAGCTACCCGTCCTACTTGTCGCGGTCCTCGTCATCCTCGAAGGCGTCGTCGAGGATGGTGCGCTGATCGCGCTTGGCGGCCTCACGCCGCTCCTGCTCGGCCGCGAGCTGCACCGCCGTGCGCGACCACACCACGCGCGCCCAGTGGAAGGTCAACAAAATGACAGCGATCCAGGCGATCACCAAGCCGATTCCCGGGCCCGGATGCCCGCTGCCCGCGGTCTGACGCGTCCAGATCGCCAGCATGCCGATGACACTGGCGACAAACGAGCCCGCCAGCGCGATCCAGGACAACACCCACCGGCGCGTCAGCAGCGCCAACATGGAGAACCCGACTCCGAAGATCATCGCGAGCCATACAAAGATCCGCGACGGTACCCGTACCGCTTCCTGATCGGCGATCGCGCCGTTGACCAGAACGTCGAATCCTCTGGCATGGCCGGTGTGCGGGAGCACGAAGGTCAGCAACAGCGCGAAAACCAGGACCGCCACCACCATGGCGCGGGCTCCGGGATCGATTTCGCCGGCGACCTTCTTCTCGGCGGCGTCGATGTCTTTGTGAAACGCCGCGAACTCATCGAATTCGGCGTCTTCTTTTCCCGGCTCGGAGTCATTCATAGCCCGCACCCTGCAACCTCAATCCGCTCTGTCTTCGGGGCCCCAATCGCGGGCATTCCCAAGCCAATTCCCGGCGTACTGGGCTTCTTGCCGGCTTCATGCGCGTCGCCCGCACGGGTGCGCCGGTGACTGCGCACGCCGTCGTCGGCAATCAGGTGGTGCGGTGCGGCACCGGTGACGTCGACGGTGATGATGTCACCGGGACGCAGTGCCCCGTCGACGTGTCCTTGCGGGCGGAAATGCACGAGGCGGCCATCGCGGGCCCGCCCGCTCATCCGGGCTGTCTCCCCGTCCTTACGGCCCTCCCCGGTGGCGATCAGCACCTCGATCATGCGACCGATCTGCTTCTGGTTTTCCTCCAGGGTGACGGATTCCTGCAGCGCGATGAGCCGGTCGTAGCGTTCCTGCACAACGGCTTTGGGCAGCTGGTCGGGGAGCTTCGCGGCCGGGGTGCCGGGACGGATCGAGTACTGGAACGTAAAGGCGCTGGAGAAACGCGCGCGGCGGACCACCTCGAGGGTCTGCTGGAAATCCTCTTCGGTCTCACCAGGGAAACCGACGATGATGTCGGTGGTGATGGCGGCGTCCGGCATAGCCGACCGCACCTTGTCGATGATGGACAGGAAGCGCTCGGACCGGTAGGAACGGCGCATCGCCTTCAGGATGCGGTCCGAACCTGATTGCAACGGCATGTGCAGCTGGGGGCACACATTCGGGGTCTGCGCCATTGCCTCGATGACATCGTCGGTGAATTCGGCGGGGTGCGGCGAGGTGAATCGCACCCGCTCCAGGCCGTCGATACGGCCGCAGGCACGCAGCAGCTCCGCGAAAGCTCCACGGTCCCGGGGAATCTCGGGGTCTGCGAAGTTGACGCCGTAGGCATTGACGTTCTGCCCCAGCAGCGTCACCTCCAGCACTCCCTGGTCTACCAGCGCCTGGACCTCACCGAGGATGTCTCCCGGCCTGCGGTCGATCTCTTTACCGCGCAGCGAGGGAACAATGCAGAAGGTGCAGGTGTTGTTGCAGCCGACCGAGATCGATACCCAGGCCGCATAGGCTGATTCACGGGTCGCAGGCAGGGCCGACGGAAAGTGCTCAAGTGCCTCGACGATCTCGACCTGCGCCTCATTGTTGTGTCGGGCGCGCTCCAACAATGCGGGCAGTGAGCCGATGTTGTGGGTACCGAAGACGACATCGACCCACGGGGCCTTGGCCAGCATGCCCTCGCGGTCCTTCTGGGCGAGGCATCCACCGACGGCGATCTGCATGTTCGGGTTGGCAGCCTTGCGGGGCGCCAGATGGCTGATGTTTCCGTACAGCTTGTTGTCGGCGTTCTCGCGCACCGCGCAGGTGTTGAAGATGACGATATCGGCGTCGGTGCCCTCGGGCGCCTTGACGTATCCGGCCGCATCCAGGAGGCCCGACACCCGCTCGGAGTCGTGCACATTCATCTGGCAGCCGTAGGTGCGCACCTGGTACGTCCGGACCGCCGATTCTCCGGAAGTCGCAGTACTGGTCACTGGCTTATGGTACGTGCCCGCGTTCAGGTGGATTTCAGCGCCGACTGGCACCGCTTCCGCCGGCACGATCCCGAACGTGCCAGCCCTGCCACCAATCGTCGACGGCGCAGATGGCGTTGACACCTATCCACGCCAACCAGCCCGCGCCGAACCACGCACCGGGGACAGTGGGTTCCACGACCGGCTCACACAGGGCTACCAGGACAGTGAGACAGATCAGCGCGATGACAATCGCGAACGAGATATCGCGCCGGGGCCGCGGTCGCTCAAGGTTCTCACCCTCTCGGAAATGCGCCCCCGTATCAACAGTTACTTGACCCGACGGGGTGGCCAAACGCATTAGCGAGCTAGGCAGCAGGAACAATCCGAAAATCAGCCCGAGACTTGCCATAGTCCAGCCCCAGGTAGTTGCCCCATTCATCACCGCAACCGGAAACGATGTGATGAACAGCACAGATGCGAGCACTCTTGCAAACGCCCTAATTCGCGGGCCCTCACCGGAAGACCGTCGACGCGCCCGCATGAATCCAGTATTACAGGAGTTTGCTGTAACCGGCCACACGAAAGGTTCGATCGCCCGGTGCCGGAGGCGCGGGACCATGCGTTCCGGACTGCAAAAGTGTGGGGAACCCGTATTGTCTGACCATGCCGGTGAGCACCGACACGTCAACGAGCGGGGAAAGTTCCTCCGCACCAAGCGTCCCCATGATCGCCCTTGAGCATGTCAATAAGCATTTCGGCGACCTACACGTACTCAAGGACATCACCCTCGAAATCCCGCGCGGTCAGGTCGTCGTAATCCTGGGCCCCTCAGGTTCCGGAAAGTCCACCCTGTGCCGCACCATCAACCGCCTCGAGCCTATTGACGGCGGCACCATCCGAATCGACGGCGCCATCCTCCCCGAGGAGGGACGCGCCCTGGCGAGCCTGCGGGCCGAGGTCGGGATGGTCTTCCAGTCGTTCAATTTGTTCTCACACAAAACCATCCTGGACAACGTGACGCTGGCACCGATCAAGGTACGCAAGCACAACAAGGAGACCGCGCGTAAACGCGCGATCGAACTACTCGAACGAGTCGGCATCGCCAGCCAGAAGGACAAGTACCCAGCACAGCTGTCGGGCGGCCAGCAGCAGCGAGTTGCCATCGCCCGCTCGCTGGCCATGGGACCCAAGGTCATGCTGTTCGATGAGCCCACCTCGGCTCTGGATCCGGAGATGGTCAACGAAGTACTCGACGTCATGGTGTCGCTGGCCAAGGAGGGCATGACGATGCTGGTTGTCACCCACGAGATGGGATTCGCGCGCAAAGCGGCCGACCGCATCATCTTCATGGCCGACGGGGCAATCGTCGAGGACTCCGATCCGGAGAGCTTCTTCACGAACCCGAAGTCCGAACGCGCCAAGGATTTCCTCGGCAAGATCCTCGGACATTGATGAGCCGCCTGCGTGATGAAGATGCTCGGGTGATGAGGAGACGGCACACCGCACTGGTGGCGGCGTTGGCCTTGCTCGCCACACTGGTCAGCGCCTGCGGCAGCACCGAACCACGCCAACTACTCGGATCGATCCGCGGCGGCACGGTCATTCTCGGCACCAAGTTCGACCAGCCTGGCGTAGGCCTGCAACATCCGGACAAGAAGATGAGCGGCTTCGACGTCAAGATCTCCGAGTACGTCGTCAACGCGATCGCCGACGAGCTCGGGGTGAAGCACCCCACCATCCGTTGGTACGAGACGCCCTCCGCACAGCGCGAGCAGCTCATCGACAACGGCACCGTAGACATGATCGCCGGCAGCTATTCGGTCAATTACAGCCGCGCACAGAAAGTCTCGTTCGCCGGACCGTATCTCATCACGTATCAGGGGCTCTTGGTGCGCAAGGCGGATGATTCGCTAACCACGTTGGATGACCTGAACCGAGGCAAGAAGCTGTGCTCGGTCTCCGGCTCGACGCCGGCACAAAACGTCAAGAACCTGCTGCCGGGCACCCAGTTACAGGAGTTCGATTCATACTCGTCGTGTGTCGAGGCGCTGCGACGCGGCAAGGTCGACGCGCTCACCACCGATGAGACGATCTTGGCGGGATACGCCAAGCGCTACGAGGGCGAGTTCAAGCTGATTCAAATGAACTACGAGCTGAGCAAGCCGCTGTGTATCGGAAATCCCAAGAGGCAACGGCGTAACGGGGACCCGTTCTCCCGTGAGGTGTACGGGATCGGCCTCGCCAGGGGCGATACCGCGGCCATCGAGGCCATCGATCGCGCGCTCGACAAGATGATAGCCACCGGAGCCTGGGATTCCGATCTGCGAGAAGCACTCGGCGACAGCACGATCGATGGCTGGGAGAAGCGCGCCGAAAGCGGCACCTACGGACTGCGGCCCGACCCGTCACTGGCCGCGATCGAGAAGATCACCGGCACCAAGCCGGCGGCCGATCCAGCCTGCGGGGCCGCATGAACGCACTGTGGGCGAGCATGGGACCGCAG
This sequence comes from Mycobacteroides abscessus ATCC 19977, assembly GCF_000069185.1. Classification (NCBI taxonomy): domain Bacteria; kingdom Bacillati; phylum Actinomycetota; class Actinomycetes; order Mycobacteriales; family Mycobacteriaceae; genus Mycobacteroides; species Mycobacteroides abscessus. The sequence goes on from NC_010397.1 coordinate 3,104,649, forward strand.
CTGTGGCCGGCATTCTGGACCACTCTCAGATTGACATTTTTCTCGGCGGTGGGCGCCTTGGTGTGGGGCACCCTCCTCGCGGAGTTCCGGGTCTCACCGGTGCCGGTCATGCGGATCTTCGGCACCTGGTACGTCAACGTGGTCCGGAACACGCCGCTCACACTGATCATCTTGTTCTGTTCGGTGGGGCTCTATCAGAATCTCGGTATCGCGCTGGCACCCGAGAACTCCAACTTCATCAAGAACAACAACTTCTGGCTATCGGTTCTCGGGTTCTCCTTGTACACAGCCACTTTCGTATGCGAGACACTGCGTTCGGGCTTCAACACCGTTCCCTTGGGCCAGGCCGAGGCGGCGCGATCTCTCGGATTGCCGTTCTGGCGGGTCCTGACTCTCATCGTGTTGCCACAGGCCATGCGGTCGGTCCTGGCGCCCATGGGCAGCGTGCTGATTGCACTCGTGAAAAACACCTCGATCGCTTCGGCGATCGGCGTGGCCGAGGCTGCCTTGCTGATGCGTTCGGAAATTGAGCTGTTCGCCGATCAGATCGTGTGGATCTTCCTCATCATCGCCGCGGGATACATGGTGATCACGCTGACGATTGGATTGTCCTTCGGCTACTTCGCCAAGCGACTGGCGGTGAAGCGATGACCGGCGCCACCGTCATGTACGACGCACCCGGCCCAAAGGGCCGCGCGCTCAACCGGATTATCGCCGTGGTGTTCACCGCCCTGGTGGGCGTGGTGGCCGCATGGGTGATCTGGACTCTGGTCGCCAACGAACAGCTCACCACTGAGAAGTGGTCGCCCTTCCTGCGCCTGAACACCTGGACGACATACATACTGCCCGGCCTGCTGGGTACCGTCACCGCCGCGGCGCTGTCGATCGTGTTCGCACTGGCGCTCGGTGCGGTCCTCGGTATCGGCCGCCTCTCCGAACACCGCGCGGTGCGCTGGATCTGCAGCGCACTCGTGGAGTTCTTCCGCGCCATCCCGGTGCTGATCTTGATGGTCTTCTCGTACTACCTGTACGGCCAGCAGGCCGTTTTCCCGTCCGAGTACCTGGCCTTCGCCGCCGTGGTGACGGGACTGTCTCTCTACAACGGTTCGGTCATTGCCGAGATTCTGCGTTCGGGCATCCAGTCGCTGCCCAAGGGGCAGTCCGAGGCCGCGGTGGCGCTGGGCATGCGCAAGTCGCAGATGATGCGACTCATCCTGCTCCCCCAGTCGATATCCGCGATGCTGCCCGCGCTCATCTCGCAGATGGTCATCGCATTGAAGGACTCCGCGCTGGGCTACGCCTTTGGCTACATCGAGGTGGTGCGTTCCGGTATCCGGTCGGCGTCCTACTACGGAAACTATCTGCCTGCCCTCGTGGTCGTCGCGGTCATCATGATCATCATCAATTTCGCCCTGTCCTCGCTGGCCACCAGAATCGAACGCCAACTACGCCAGGGCAGAACGAAGAAAACCATCGAGAAGGACCTGAGCCAGGACTTCGGCGAATAGTCAGCGGATCGGCAGGGGCGACTCGTCACCTTCGGGTCGCGGACCGAAGATGCGGCGCTGCGTTTCGGCGATCGGGGTGTCGTTGATACTGGCTTCACGACGGGACATCAAGCCCTCCGACGTAAATTCCCATAGTTCGTTGCCGTAGCTGCGCCACCACTGCCCGGCCTCATCGTGCCACTCGTACTGGAAGCGCACCGCCATCCGGTTCTCCCGGAATCCCCAGAGTTCCTTGCGCAACGCATATCCATTCTCTTTGGCCCACTTTCGGGTCAAGAAGGCGACGATTTCTGCGCGCCCGGTAATGAACTCGTCGCGGTTTCGCCACACAGAATCCTCGGTATAGGCGGCGGCGACACCCTCGGGGTCGCGGGTGTTCCACGCATTCTCGGCGGCCCGTACCTTCTGGTGGGCGGTTTCGATGTCGAATGGCGGCAACGGCGGGCGTGTCATGTGTCTTTCCTTGTCTACAGCGTCTACAGCGGTGGATTGGCCGGCGAGGGTTCGGCATGCCCCCACCGCAGAGGGCTGCCATTGACGGTCTCAACAACCTCGTCGATGGTGAAGTCGACCGAGCACTGCGCGCCCGGGGCGAAGGTGCTCTCATCCCAATTCAGGCGCGCCGTCCCGGTGAGCTGCAACGTCGATCCGGTGCGCCAGTCGGGAATCAACAGGCCACACCGCGGGTCGACGTGCAGATTTCCTAATGTCATGAACATCGAGTTGCCCAGGTAATCGGGCCAGCGCAGCAACTTCGGCGACAGCAGGCGCAGAAAACCCGGGTTGCCACCGCGATGCGACGCATCGGCGTTGCCGTCACCGTCGGCCGTTCCGATGATGAAGGTGTCGGTCACCGAAACCGCCTGTTGTTGAGCGTCGTCCAGAGCGCTCCCGCGACGCGTCTCACCGGGCAGGCTGGGGCCGATTTCTGAGATATCGCGCCGTGCGATGTACTTGGGGCAGTTCGAGTACACCTGGTCAGTGGTGACAATCAGACCGTCCCCCGAAGGCACGGATGTGCCGTTGACACGCATCCGGCGCCGGCGCTGCGGCTGCAAGGCGAGCATCCCGATCTTGCGCTCCGATTGAAGAACCCCGGCCAGAGGATCACCGTAGTCCGGCGTCGCGTCTATCACGATGGTTCGGGCATCGGCGGCGTGCGCGAAACCCGGCGGGCCCACGATCTGGCTCGCCCACATGCGGCCATCGTCATCTCGCGCTGAAATAAACACCAGCGGCTGGGCGGCCAGAAAGGCCGCCGCAACCTCCGGTATATCTGCCGAGATGATCTGACCGACTCGAATGGCGTTGTCGGACTGACCCATTCGGTGCTGAACGGCGAGTTCACCGGGGTGATAGGCCATCTCAGAAGAACCCGCAGGTGGGCGCGTCGCCCACTGGCGCTTGGTGCTGCTCGGCGCCGCTCGCCGCGAACACCTCAAGACGTATTCCATCCGGATCGGTGAAAAAGATGCCTCCCGAGGTCGCACCCTCCCGGTGCGCGACAACCCCGTCGTGTACGAACACCGTCGATAGTTGCTTCAAGATCGCCTCCACCTGCTGCACCTGCCGCACGGAATCCACTTGGAACGACAGATGGTGTAAGCCCGGAGTGGCCGCCGAGAATTCCCCGCTGCTCTGTTCCCACAGGGTGAGCACGGGGCCGCTGTCGAATCCCAGGAAGGCGAACCGCTGCGCACCGTCGGCGCTCACCGCAAGTTCGTCGAATCCAAAGGCCTGGCGGTAGAACGCGATCGAGCGCTCCAGATCGCTGACGTTCAGTCCGATGTGGCCGGTGACGACGCGGGGCGCGGTGGCTGCACTCATGAGAAGCCTTTCTAACCTATTAAATAGTATTACCGGTTAGACCGTAATCACAGCCGGCCCGCATTGTCAACCATCTATATCGTTTTTGCCGGTTATAATTTCTCCGAGGCACTCGCGCGATAGGGAGGCCGCTAACCTCAGGCCATGTCCGATCCACGTCCCCATCTCGGCGAACCGCTCGCACTGGATCTACTGAACACCCGGTGGATGAGTGGCGATGGGCCGCGGGATCTACTGACCGATCTCGATGGCCTACGAGTCTGGTTGCATACCAACAATCTTCACACTCTCTGCGCCGCCGATACTCAGACGCGGGAGGCGCTACTCGCCGCACGTGAGGCCATCTACCGCGCGGTGAAGGATTCCCAGATCGACGGCCTCAACGCTGTGCTGTCCCACGGCGCGATCCGCCGATCTTTGACCGCCAACGGGCCACTCGACACTGCCGAGGTCACCGAATCACACTGGCTCCCCGGGTGGCTGGCCGCCGACAATCTACTCGCCTTGCTCTCCGAGTCACCCGACCGGATCAAACAGTGCGCCCACCCACAGTGCGTGCTGTTCTTCTATGACACGTCCAAGAACGGTGCGCGCCGCTGGCATTCCATGACTACCTGCGGAAACAGGGCGAAGGCTGCGCGGCACTACGCCAAAAACACCTAGCCAGCCTTCACAGCCGCATCACAGGTGGGATTCTTACTCAACTATCACAATCGAAGCATTACATAACAGGTACCACTTCGTTACCATAATCACCATGCGAAACATCGTATTGACCATTGGCGTGTCCGCCGTCTTTGGAGCGGCATGCGCGGGGGCAGCACTCTCCGGTGCGCCGGTGGCCTACGGCGCTCCGTTGAATTTCGACTGCTTGCAGGTTGCGACGCCTGTTGGCATGAATCTGACCTGCGTGAACCCCACCCCGTTCACGATGGACGCACATTTCAAGGGAAATTGCGGCCCCCTACCGATGCTTAACGAAGACACTGAGATCGGGCCATTCAAGACAATCTCCCGCCAAGTGCCATGCCTGCCGGGTGTGCAGTCACCATCCGCCGAAGCGTCGATGAGTATGCGGTCCAATGGCACCGATGAGGGTGATCCGCCGCCGAGCCCATCGGCTCGCCCCTTCGGGCTGTAACTCATCCGACGTCGCGTCGATCCTTTTCCGAGGCGAGGGCATTCTTCACCACGTCGTAGGCCATCGACTGGCCATATCCGCGCCGTGCCAGCATGGCGACCAACCGTCGCGCCGCCTTGATCCCGCCGTCGTCGAGATTCTCCGACCTGAGTTTCTTTGTGACGAGCTCCGCTGCCCGCGAGCGCTCGGCCTCTCCGTCGATCTGGGCGAGCGCGGCTGCCGCATTTTCGGCAGACACCCCCTTGGTGCGCAGCTCTGCGGCCAAGGCGCGCTTGCCCTTCCCGGAATACGTATGCCGGGACTGCACCCACTGCGTCGCAAAGTCAGCATCATTGACCAGCCCGGCGGTGGCCAACCGATCCATAATTCGTTCAGAGACATCATCGGGGTACCCGCGCCGCGCCAACCTCTCAGTCAGCTCGGCGCGGGTACGCGCCCGACTTGTCAGCAGGCGAAGGCAATATGACCACGCCTGCTCGTCCCGCGAGTCAACCGGTTCACGCGTCGGGGCTTCGGGGACCGACGCGACCCGGGCTCGCAGATCGTCAAGGGTTCCTTGCGAACCCGCTACAGAAACCGAATCAGAAATCGACTGGGGCCGGGACGACTTCGTCATCGGTCAGCACCGCTCCGATACCAAGCTTTTCCTTGATCTTCTTCTCGATCTCATTGGCGACATCGACGTTCTCCAGCAGGAAGTTACGGGCGTTCTCCTTGCCCTGGCCCAGCTGCTCGCCTTCATAGGTGAACCAGGAACCGGACTTACGAATAAAGCCCTGCTCCACGCCCATATCGATGAGCGAGCCCTCCTTCGAGATGCCCTTGCCGTAGAGGATGTCGAACTCGGCCTGCTTGAACGGCGGCGACACCTTGTTCTTGACCACCTTGACGCGGGTGCGGTTACCCACCGCATCGGTGCCGTCCTTGAGAGTCTCGATGCGACGCACATCCAGGCGCACCGAGGAGTAGAACTTCAAAGCCTTACCACCGGTGGTGGTTTCGGGTGAACCGAACATCACGCCGATCTTCTCGCGCAGCTGGTTGATGAAGATTGCGGTGGTACCGGAGTTGTTCAGCGCACCAGTCATCTTGCGCAACGCCTGGCTCATCAAGCGGGCCTGCAGACCGACATGGCTGTCACCCATCTCACCTTCGATCTCGGCGCGTGGCACCAGCGCGGCCACCGAGTCAATGACGATGAGGTCGATGGCGCCGGAACGCACCAGCATGTCGGCGATTTCCAGAGCCTGCTCACCGGTATCGGGCTGCGATACCAACAGCGAGTCAGTATCGACACCGAGCTTCTTGGCGTACTCCGGATCGAGTGCGTGCTCAGCGTCGATGAACGCGGCGATACCGCCGGCACGCTGCGCGTTGGCGACGGCATGCAGAGCCACGGTGGTCTTACCCGAGGACTCCGGACCATAGATCTCGATGACACGGCCGCGGGGCAGACCGCCGATGCCGAGCGCCACGTCCAGTGCGATGGAGCCGGTCGGGATCACGGAGATGGGCTGGCGCACCTCGTCGCCGAGCCGCATGACCGAGCCCTTGCCGAAGCTCTTGTCGATTTGTGCGAGCGCGAGCTCGAGAGCCTTCTCGCGATCCGGTGCCTGCGCCATGGTGTTCTCCGTTTCGTCGTTGTGTTCGAAGATCGGGTTTCCGATCGGTTGAGGCAGACGCTAAACCCACCCACCGACAAGTGGTTGACCTGCGAAAACCATCCGCTCGAACATGCACAACACTAGGGCGAACATCTGTTCGAATCAAGCAGGCGCGCCGGTACGGCGTGTCACCTGTGGTTCACCACTGATCGCGCGGCACGTCGAAGTCCGCACACAACGCACGCCACACATCCCGCGGCTCCACTCCGTCTTCGACGGCCTGCGACGCGGTACGCCCACCGAGGGCCGTCAACACATGATCGACCAGCACCGACGAACCGTAGGCCGCTCCAAACCGGCCGGTGACAAGCTCGTGAAACTCCGTCAGACGCACACCGTCACCTTAGGGCCGCCAGTACGTCCTGGCACACCCGTACCGGATCCTCGACAGCGATGGCGCCCGCCGCGGCCCGGCGAGCGGCCTCGCGGTAACGCGGTTCCCCCAACACCCGGCCGATGGCGGACGCCAGAGAATCTCGACTCAGCGGCCGCACCAATTCGGCACTGCCTTGCCGCACAACACGATTCGCCAGTTCCCACTGATCACCACCGCCAGGAACCACCACCGTCGGCACTCCGGCCAGCAACGCCTTGCTCAGAAAGCCGTGTCCCCCACCACAAACCGCCAGATCAGCCCCGGACAGCAGTAGATCCTGGCGCGCCAGCCCGGCAATCGCCCAGGACGGCAGTCCCGACGAGGGCGGTTCCAGCGCGGAAATGACCACGCGGGCACCAGCCGATTCCAGGGCCTGCACCGCCAGCTCGGTCATTCCCTCGGCTCCGGTGAAAGCCGTCGACGGTGCGATCACCACCACCGGACCGGACCCCGAAGGCGGCTGCAACACAACGTCAGTGGGCTCCCAATGCAGCGGCCCCACCACGACGGCCTCTGCCGGCCAATCCGGGCGCGGCACCTCCAGAGCGGGCAGCGTCGCGATCAGCCTGCGCATGGGGCCGGGATCGCGCGCAGGCAGCCCGATCTCCACGCGTGCCTGTGAGCGCTGTCGCAGACCCTGGTCAATCGATTTCTGGGTCAGCCGGCGCATGAGCCCGTCACGCAATCTGCCGCGCAAGCCGACACCGGGAGCCAGCCCACTACCCAAGGGCGGCAACCCCTTTGACGGCAGATACAGTGGGTGCGGGTTCAGCTCCACCCACGGCACACCCAGTAGCTCCCCCGCCATACCGCCACAAGCGGTAATGACGTCCGACACGATGAGATCCGGAGCCAGCGCTCTGAGCTGATCAAGATTTGCCAGCGCCATATGGGCCGCCCGCTGATGAATTTTGGCGCCCGAATCCGCGTCGTCGTCGTCAACCCGGGGCTGTAGCCCCAGCAGCTCCACCGATTCCACGCCCGCGGCCCGCGCCTGATCAAGCCAGCGGGTACCCGTCAACAACACCGGGTCGTCCCCGGCAGCGGCGAATTTCAAGCACAACGCGAGGGCAGGGAAGGCATGTCCGGGATCGGGACCGGCCACCACGGCAACACGCACCGCCCTACCCTGCCACAGCGATTCGGGCTACGTTGAAACGCATGACCGATACCACGCTGGAACGCTCCACCCTGGCCCCAGCCGAAACCGTCACCCGCTTCCTGGAGGCCGCTCAGAATGGCGACACCGAGTTCGCCGAGAAAGTCCTGGACGAGAACCTCGTCTACCAGAACGTTGGCCTACCCACCATCTACGGACGTCGCGCCGCACTGAAGGTCTTCGAGCCGCTCAAACGGCCCGGCTTCGGGTTCGAGGTGAAGATTCATCGCACCACCACCAACGGAAACACCGTGATGAATGAACGCCACGACGCCATCGTCCTCGGACCACTACGGCTGCAATTCTGGGTATGCGGGGTCTTCGAGGTTTCCGACGAGGGCACCATCACTCTGTGGCGCGACTACTTCGACATGTTCGACATGTTCAAGGCGACGCTGCGGGGCCTGATAGCCATTCCCCTGCCCGCGCTGCGGCCACGTTTCTGACCGCTAGGCGGTCTACGAACCGGTCCAACCCGCCTTGGGCTGTACCCCGATATCCGGCCACACCCCTTTTCTGAGCCGCAACACCTGCCTACCGTGGCCTCATGACGGACACGTTGACCAGCACCCGCCCGACCGAGATCATCGAGGGATTCTGGGATGCCATGCGCCGCAGCGACCTCGCGGCCCTCGATGCGCTGCTCGAGGACTCCGTTCGCTGGGAAAACGTCGGTCTGCCCACCGTGCGGGGACGCGCCGCGGTCATGCGGGCCTTATCAGCGCTGAGGTTGCCGGGGGCCGGCTTCGACGTCAAGATCCATCGGATAGCAGCCAACGGCAATACGGTGATGACCGAGCGCACCGACGTCATCTTCGCGGGGCCGCTGCATATCGCATTCTGGGTATGCGGTGTCAGCGAGCTTTCCGACGGCGGCAAGCTGACACTCTGGCGCGACTACGCGGACGTCTGGAACATCACCAAAGGATTCGCGCGCGGCATCCTGGGCATCGTCGTTCCCGCACTGCGCCCGAAGCTCTGAATCTCACGACAGCGGGGTCTTGTCGGTTTCCCTCACGGCCCGGTACAGCAGCACTGTGCCCAGAATCAGCGCGCCGACCACCAGCATCGGCACCACGAGCTTGAAGATGGCACCCACCATGAGGAAGGCCAGCCACACGAGCAGCAGCACGCCAATGATCTTCCACACCGCAAGTACCCACCATTCTCTCGACGTGCCACGATGACTCAAGCCTGGCAGGGCGATCGGCGCCTGAGGAACCCCGGAGCCGGAAGATCAGGGAAAGATCCGGGATTACCCTGACAGCTGGCCGAGCTCGTCGAGGGCACCGGCCCAACCGGTCAGGCGATCGGTGGCAGATACCAGGTCATCGAAGAGCGCCCCCCGCGACATGGGTGACGCGACCACCGCGCCGCCGTTGCCGGCCGATACCAATTGCGCTGCTGCGGTGACCAACTCGTTGTACTGACGTACGCCGGTGTCGAGCTGCGCAGTGAACGCCTTGATGGTCGGCTGTAGGTACTCGCGGGTGTGCGGGGTTTCAGCGGCGGCCCTCTCCATGGACACCACTTCTTTGGCGGTCGCGGCCATCACGTACGCGGCCCGATTGGCGGCCGAAAGAACCTGCCGCCCTTCACTCTCCGGAATCATGCTGCCGCGTTCCACCACACCGAGCAGCGAGAAGAGGGATCGTTCGGCGGCGTCCAGGGCCGCCATCGGCGGGCGCGCTGAGGACCCGTAGGGCGGCAGTCGCCGCTCCACTCCCGGGCGCGGCGGCGGCAGCGGTTCCGCCTTCAGATAGCGGTATCGCACCAACAGATAGGTGGCCGGAATGGCGCAGCCAGCCGTCAGCAGCGCCGGGATGATCAACAGCCAGGGCGGTGCTCCGGTGGTGGCCAGCACCGTGGTGACAAGCAGCCCTGCCACGCATGCCAGCGCCCAACGGATGCTCCAACGCTTGGCCCGCAGCCGCTTTCGCAACAACTTCTCGCGCTTATCGGACATCGCGCGCATTCGTGCCGCGAGCTCCTCACCGAGATCATTGACGTTCGTGGCCAGGCGGCGCAGCAGCTGCTCCCAGCCTCCGTGCACCGCGGCGCGACGAGGCGGCTGGGGTGTCATGTTCACATTGTGCCCGAAAATCCAACATCCGCCGAGGCCGAATTCCGATGAGACAAATCCGCCGGGGGTGAGCACTCACGCTCGCCCCCGGCGGATTGAAGAGAAGAAAGTTACTGCTGTCCCAGCGGATTGGCCGGGTTCGCCTGCTCGGGTGATGTCGCGGGCGCGGGTGTCGCGGTGCTGCCGGTGGGCAGCGCCTCACCCTTCATCGAAGCGCGGATCTGTTCCAGCCGCGAATGCCCGGCCATCTGCACACTGGCCTGCTCCACCTCGATCATGCGGCCCTGCACCGAGTTCTGCGCCAGCTCGGCCTGCCCGAGGGCATTGGCATAGCGGCGCTCGATCTTGTCGCGCACCTCATCCAGGGTCGGGGTGTTCCCGGGGGCCGCCAGCTCACTCATGGACCGCAGCGAGGCGGACACCTGCTCCTGCATCTTGGCCTGCTCCAGCTGGCTCAGCAGCTTGGTGCGCTCGGCGATGCGCTGCTGCAGCATCATCGCGTTCTGCTCAACGGCCTTCTTGGCTTGGGCGGCCGCGGCAAGTGCCTGATCGTGCAGGGCCTTGAGGTCCTCGACGCTCTGCTCGGCGGTGACCAGCTGAGCGGCGAAGGCCTCGGCCGCGTTGTTGTACTCGGTTGCCTTCGCGGTATCGCCCGCGGTGGTCGCTTGATCGGCCAGGGTCAGCGCCTGACGCACGTTGACCTGTAATTTTTCGACGTCCGCAAGTTGACGGTTGAGCCGCATCTCCAGCTGACGCTGGTTCCCGATGACCGAGGCGGCCTGCTGCGAGAGCGCCTGATGGTTCCGCTGAGCCTCCTCGATGGCCTGTTGAATCTGGACCTTCGGGTCTGCGTTCTCGTCGATCTTCGCGTTGAACAGTGCCATCAGGTACTTCCACGCCTTGACGAACGGGTTAGCCATGAGATCGATCCGCCTTCTGCTTGGATGCCGGTAGTCGTCGCTACCTACGACTGCGTGGGTCCCAACTTATCTGTTGCATGCCGATCCCCACACCCCCTACCGGGCGCGAAACAATGCGACCGCCACAGTAGTTAGGCGGCCGCCATTGCGCGAACCTGCGGAATGACGACCTTGGTGGCCACGTCGATCCCGCTGAGTGACCCGGCCGTCGATGCCAGCGCCGCCTCCGAGGCGGCAACAGGAGCCTCCCGCCGCGCCAGTCTCTCGCTGACCTCGGACAATACCTGCGACAACGGCACATCGAGCGCACCGCAAATCGCGGCAAGCAGCTCGCTGGAGGCTTCCTTACGGCCGCGCTCGACCTCGGACAGGTATCCCAGGCTGACACGCGCCGAGTCCGATACCTCGCGCAGCGTCTTACCCTGCCCTGAACGTGCACTCCGCAGGGTGTCGCCGATGGCTTCTCGAAGCAACAGCGCCATGTCCATCTCCTTAACGTCTGTCCGCGTCCATACCGCGTAGTAGTTGAGTCTGCCTTGCTCAACGTTGCCGCGCATCCAGAGGTTCCCGTTGCGGACAGTCATAAGAGTCACTGCAGTCCACTCAACTCCGCCCATCCCTGAGGTGCCACTCACCGGCCGGGGGGCGACGATGCGCCGATGATGGCCAAGAGCTGGAGCTTTTCGTAGCTTTCACTACCGGGTACGGCCGTGTACACGAGCAAGGAGGTGGACTCCACCGGGTCCAGCAGAATCTGGCAGTTCAGTTCGAGCAGCCCCACCTCGGGATGCCGGAATCGCTTCATCTCCTTCGGCATGACGCCGACCTCATGCTCTTTCCACAGCGCACGGAACTGCTCGCTCTCAGCGTTCAGCAGCTCCGCGAAACGGGCAGCTTTGGATCCAGGCCCGCGCGCGGCCAATACCCTTCGAAGCCCGGAGGCATACATCCGTGAATAGAACTGGTGATCCTCGACCGGATGTATGGAACGCGTGGCGGGGTCGGTGAACCACCGGTAGCCGATACTTCGTGCTGGTCCCGCATACCGGGTCAAGTCACCGGCGAGTGCGATACCCAGCGGGGTCTGCCGCAGAGTCTCGCCCAGCTCCGTGACGATCTCGGCCGCGGTATCGGGGGTGAGCCGGTCAAAAATCCGCATCAAACCCGGGCTGATGTATTCACTTTCGCCACCGGACGCCGGTGGTTGATGACCGGCGAGCCGGAAAAGATGATCGCGCTCCTCGCGTGACAGGTGAAGGCCCTGTGCGATCGCGGCAATCATCTGCTCCGAGGGCTGCGGCCCCCGTGCACCCTCCAAACGCGCGTAGTAATCGGTTGACATATGGCACAGCGCCGCGACCTCCTCGCGCCGCAATCCACGAGTCCGCCGGCGCTGTCCACGTGGAAGCCCGACATCGTCCGGCTGCATTGCCTCGCGGCGGCTACGGAGAAAGCCGGCTAGGCCCGCCCGATCGATCATGCGTGCATCTTGCACCGCGGCCGCCCGCTTATCCACGGATCGTCAGTCCGTGGATACGCAGCACGCCCGCGGGGACGCTCGTCTCAGATGCCTCGATACCGGCACAACACGCCAACACCAGGAGCAATCACATGCCGCGCACACCGTATGACGTCGACATACCCGACCTGTCAGGACAACGCGCGGTGGTCACCGGCGCCAGCGACGGGATCGGGCTGGAAATCGCAATGAAACTCGCCGGGGCGGGCGCCGACGTGTTCATGCCAGTACGAAACCTGCGTAAAGGGCAAGCTGCCGTCTCCAGGATTCGCGCACTGCACCCCCGTGCGCACCTGACACTGGCCGAACTCGATTTGTCGTCATTGGTATCCATCGCTGACCTCGGTGAAAAACTTTGTGCTGAAGGAACTCCCATCCATCTGCTGATCAACAACGCAGGTGTGATGACCCCACCCGAGAGACAGACCACTGCCGACGGGTTCGAACTGCAATTCGGCACCAACCATCTCGGCCACTTCGCACTCACCGGTCACCTCTTGCCGCTCCTGCGGGCCGGGCGGGCGCGGGTGACGTCGCACACCAGCATCGCGGCGCGCAGCGGCGAGATCAATTGGGATGACCTGAATTGGGAGCGCGGTTACGACGGTATGCGCGCCTACCGGCAGTCCAAGATCGCATGCGGGCTGTTCGGTCTGGAGCTCAGCCGGCTGAGCAACACGGCCGGCTGGGGAATCACGAGCAATATCGCCCATCCGGGAGTCGCCCCCACCAGCCTGCTGGCTGCGCGCCCGGAAGTCGGGCGCACCAAGGACACCACTGAAGTCCGGATGATCCGCTGGCTCTCGGCGCGCGGGCTCATCGTGGGCACCGTCGCAAGCGCCACACTGCCCGCCCTGATGGCCGCCGTGGCACCGGAGGCCACAGACGGCGGTTTCTACGGTCCGCGCTGGCCCGGCAGCGCCGGCGGCCCTCCAGGACCGCAGAAACTCTGGAAGCCGTTGCACAGCATCAGGAATGCGTCACGACTGTGGCAGGCATCCCAGGAACTGACCGGTGTCACCTTCACCTGAAAAACGCTAATCGACCGGCAGCACCATGACCGCCGATTCCAGCGGCGGGAATCTAGGGGGTTTTCGGCCGTGGGCGCAGCGCCTGGACCAAATAGTCGATACCGGTGATGACGGTGAGGGCCACCGCCAATCCCATCAAGATCAGCGCAGCGGTGTGCCAGTGGCCGGTCAGCGGCAGCAGATAGCCCGCGATCGCCAACGACTGCACCAAGGTTTTGAGCTTGCCACCCCGGTTCGCCGGAATCACACCATGGCGCAGCACGGAGAAGCGCAAGACGGTGATTCCGATCTCGCGGACCAGGATGACCGCGGTGACCCACCACGACAGATCGCCGAGCAGACTCAGCCCCACCAGCGCCGCGCAGATAAGGGCCTTATCGGCTATAGGGTCTGCGAGCTGACCGAATGGGGTTATCAGGCCGTAGCGGCGGGCAAGTATGCCGTCATACCGGTCAGTGGCGATGGCCAGCGCGAACACTCCAAAAGCGGCAATGCGCCAGGAGCTTTGATGCCCGCCCTCGGTAAAGAGCACCACAACGAACACCGGCACCAGCACGATGCGTAGCACGGTCAGGATGTTGGCTATGTTCAGCACCGGCACCGGCGCAGCCGAAGCCGCCGAATCAGGCTGGGTTTCCGGTGGCATCGGCACGTCAAACACCCTATCTGTTCGTGAGCTGGCTACTGTTCACGCATGAGCGCTGAAGGTACATCCGGCATCTCGGACAATCCGGGGCATCCCGCCCCCGCGGTGACCGTGCGCCGTGCCCGTACCTCCGACGTCCCCGCCATCAAGGCACTTGTCGATGTCTATGCCGGGCGCATTCTGCTGGAGAAAAACCTTGTGACGCTGTACGAGGCCGTCCAAGAATTCTGGGTGGCCGATCTCGATGGGGAGATCGTCGGCTGTGGAGCTTTGCATGTGCTGTGGTCGGATCTCGGAGAGGTGCGCACCATCGCCGTACATCCACGGCTCAAAGGTGCCGGCGTCGGACACGCGCTCGTCAGCCGCCTGCTCGAGGTGGCCAGCGAGCTGGAACTCAAGAGGGTCTTCGTGTTGACCTTCGAGGTCGACTTCTTCGCCAAACACGGCTTCCGCGAAATCGACGGCACTCCGGTGACCGCAGAGGTGTACGAGGAAATGTGCCGCTCCTACGACACCGGTGTGGCCGAATTCCTCGACCTGAGCTATGTGAAGCCGAACACCCTCGGCAACACCCGGATGCTCGCACATCTCTCATCTCGGCCTACGTGACGCGGCGGTCAGCAATGATCGAGGCATGCCACGACTACGCCAAGTGTCCCGTGCCGAAACCGACGACCGACTTGTCCATCGCATGTACGACCAGATTTTCGGCGACCGTGACCCGGTCGCCGATCCGGGCACGACGACGGGCACACCAGGTGACTGGTGGACGGTTTTCGCGCTCGTTCCCGATGCGCTGAAGCACTCGGTGCAGGGTTTCGCGTTCTACCGCAGCCCCGACCGCAAGCTCGACCCTGTGCTGCGCGAACTCGGCCAGACCAGGGCGGGATGGGCACGGCGCAGCCAGTTCGTCTTCTCCCAGCACTGCAAGTCCTGCCGCATGGTCGGCATGACCGAGGAGATGATCGCCGCGATCCCCTCCTGGAGTACCGCCGAGTGCTTCACTGCGGTGCAGCGCGCGGTGCTGGCCTATACCGACTGCCTGGTCCTCGATGGCGGCCGGGTGCCCGACGGGGTATTCGCCGCGCTGCAGGCTCATCTCTCCGACGAGGAGATCCTGGAGCTCACCTACATCACCGCCATGTACGAAATGCACGCCGTGATGAGCACGGCGTTGCGCTTGGAATGGGATAACCGCGAAGAACCGATCGTGGAGATCGCCGCACCCGAGGGTTTCACATCCTTCGACGTGGGTGACGCCATCGCGCTGAGGCGCGACGAAAACGCCTAGAAGTCCTCGGGCACTCCGCCGTCGTCCTCGTCCTCGTCGGCTCCTCCGCCGCCACGTATCGAGGCGAGCACTCCCGCAAGATCTTCGGGCTTCACCATCACTTCGCGTGCCTTGGATCCCTCGCTGGGACCGACGATTCCGCGTGTCTCCATCAGATCCATCAGGCGGCCCGCCTTGGCGAATCCCACCCGCAGCTTGCGCTGCAGCATCGACGTCGAGCCGAACTGGCTGGAGACCACGAGCTCGACGGCCTGCAGGAAGGCGTCCATGTCGTCGCCGATATCGGGATCGACATCGTCCTTACCGGGGCCGCCCCCGACCTTGGCCGTGGTGACGCCCTCGGTGTACTCCGGCTCGGCCTGCTCCTTGCAGGCCGACACCACCGCGGAGATCTCCTCGTCGGTGATGAACGCGCCCTGCATACGAATCGGCCGCCCCGCGCCCATCGGCAGGAACAATCCGTCGCCCATACCGATGAGCTTCTCGGCGCCGGGCTGATCCAGGATGACACGGCTGTCGGTCAGCGACGACGTCGCAAAGGCAAGACGTGAGGGCACATTCGTCTTGATCAGACCGGTGACGACATCCACCGATGGGCGCTGAGTGGCCAGCACCAGGTGAATACCGGCCGCACGCGCCTTCTGGGTAATGCGCACAATGGCGTCCTCGACGTCCCGGGGGGCCGTCATCATGAGGTCGGCGAGCTCATCGACGACGGCGAGGATGTAAGGGTACGGCCGGTATTCGCGCTGACTGCCCAGCGGCGTGGTGATCTCTCCCGAGCGCACCTTGGCGTTGAAGTCGTTGATATGGCGCACGCGGCTGGCCTGCATGTCCTGGTATCGCTGCTCCATCTCCTCGACCAGCCAGGCAAGCGCCGAGGCCGCCTTCTTGGGTGAGGTGATAATCGGCGTGATCAGGTGCGGAATGCCTTCGTAGGGAGTCAGTTCCACCATCTTGGGGTCGATCAGGATCATCCTGACCTCCTCCGGGGTGGCCCGTGCCAGCAGCGAAACCAGCATGGAGTTCACAAAACTGGACTTACCCGAACCGGTGGAGCCGGCGACCAGCAGGTGCGGCATCTTGGCCAGGTTGGCCGAGATGAAGTCGCCCTCGATGTCCTTACCGAGACCGATCACCAGCGGGTGATGATCACGACGAGTTTCGGGTGCGGTCAGCACGTCGGCCAGGCGCACCATCTCGCGGTCGGTGTTCGGCACCTCGATACCGACCGCCGACTTCCCGGGGATCGGGGCGAGTAGACGCACGCTGTCGGTGGCTACCGCGTAAGCGATATTGCGTTGTAGCGCGGTAATTTTCTCCACCTTGACGCCCGGACCCAGCTCAACCTCATAGCGGGTGACGGTGGGACCACGGTTGAATCCAGTAACCGCGGCATCGACCTTGAACTGCTCGAGCACTCCGGTGATCGCGGCGATCATGTCGTCATTGGCCGCGCTGCTCTCCTTCGGCGGATCGCCCGCCACGAGCAGATCCAGTGAAGGCAGCGTGTACGGACCTTCGATCACTCGATCGACAACGGGCATCTGCGGCTTCGGCTTGGCCTTCTTGGTCGACTTGACCACCGGCGCGGGCTTGGGCGCGGGCGGAGCGGGCGGCTCCGGAGCCGCGGCCGCCTCTTCCTCGATCGGGTAGTTGTCCATCGGCGTGGCTCCACGCGTGAACTCACGCGTCGCCTCGTAGTCGCCTTCGGACTGCCCGTCTTCGTAGTCTTCGTAGTCCGGGTCGTCCCACTCCTCATCCCATTCGTCATAGTCCCTGGGCGAGAACATGTTCCGAAGGGTGTCCGGGACGTCGCGAATCGTGGTACCGGTCAACAGCAGCACCCCGAAGACAATCGCCATCACGAGCAACGGTGCCGCGATCCACGCGGTCAGCCCCTGAGCCAGCGGTCCACCGATCACGAAGCCGACGAATCCGCCTGCGGCCGAGCGGCCCTCGGGAGAATCGGGCGAACCCGCAAACAGATGCCACAGCCCCAGGATCGGCAGCGCGACCATGGCGAAGCCCAGTAGGAGGCGCGGACGCTCTTCCGGATTCGGTTCGGTACGCATCAGGAATACGGCGATGACGAGCGCAATGATCGGCACCAGCGCGACGCCGGAGCCGACAACCACGCGGAAGGCATTGTCGATCCAGCCGCCAACCGGCTTAGCGGCATGGAACCACGAGCTCGCCCCCACCACGAACGCCACGCCCAGCAACGCCAGGGCAACGCCGTCGCGCCGGTGACCGTGTTCGATATCGTGAGCCCGGCCCACCGACCGGAACAACGACCCGACGCCATGGGCGCACGCATGCCACCCCGTGCGCGCACCACGTCCCAGCGCAGCCAGAGGTGCGGTCCAGTGCTGGTTACGACGCTGATTGCGGCGCCGTGGGGCCGGACGGCGGGTCGGTGCGGTGTTGCGCGACCGGGGGCCCGGTTTGGTGTTCCGGCTGCGTGAGCGGCTGACAGTCTTACTCGCCATGGGCGACAGCCTAGTCGCAATAGTCACATCTGCACCATCTGCAACACGGGTAAAACCGCTAGTAAGCAAATGTTTTGTCACCTACGCGAGGCCGCCCTGAGACAGTCTCGTGACCTGGGAAACGCCCTAACGGTCCGGGCGCGGCTTGGTCTCGCCCAGCCAGGACTGATTCGCCGCGATATAGAACTGGTCGCCGTTGAAGCTGCTCGCCGAATGGCCCCGGAAGCAGTACACGCCCTCATCCTTGGTGACGGCACATTTCACGGCCCGGTAGTTGAAGTAGTTACCCGGTGTGAGCACGGGTGGACGCGTCGCAGGGGTAAACAGCTGTTCACCGGTCGCGTCGAAATGGGCGCGCCAATCCCCCGGGAACCACGCCACCTGGTTGGTGCCGGCCGGCGCCCCCGGGAACGAACCGTTGCAGCCGAAGCTGCCGTCTATCCAGATCGCGCAATTGAGTCCCCGCGGCGTCGAGAACCAGGCCCCGTCGGTGTCATCCCGCAGGAATTGCTCGAAGTCAGCCTGCCTGAATTTAGTGGCGTTGTTGACGTCCGGATAGGGATTGGGGTCGGCCGAGATGTCCGGATCCGCCAGCGCGGACATCGGCGAGCCGCCCATCAACCCCAGGGCCAACGCGGTGATGCCCACAATCCGAGTGAGGAGCCCCACTTCAACCTCCAGACGCATTCCATGGTTATCCAGTCAGCAAAATAGCGAGGCCGAGTGTACGGAGGTCTGGCGCCCGCCGGGGTAAAACCGGCCAGGACAATTGACAATGACTGTTGCCAACATTGTCGATGCTCGCTAGCCTTTTCTTCATGAGTGGCAACGGCGCCCTGCCGACGGTCGGTACCCATCCCCATGACTACTACTGGCGAGCGGGCATGGAACTGCGCCCCGCTCCCAGCCGCCTGCGGTTCGACTCGATGTGGACCCAATCGCGCAGGGACATTCTGGAACCGTGGATGGACTTTCATGAGGTTCCCCGGGAGACGGACCGCACCCGCCTGCTGGCGGATCACCTGTGGCAGGGCGACGAACTGATGGACGCCGTAGTGGACAGGATCCGCAAGATGCCGGCCCGCCAGGGCCGGGCAATGCTCAACCGGGCCCTTGATCACGGCATCGAGTCGATCGAGGATCCGCCCGCCGAATTCGTCGCGTTGTTCGAGCAGCTCGACAATCCGCCGGCGTGGTACGACCCCGACCTCTGGGAGCGCGGCCGACAGCTGTGGAACAACTCCTCGCTGGCCGCCAAGTTCGGCATGGGGTTCGGCGACACCTTCGGCACCTTTGTGGGCGACGAGGTCGCCTACGCAACCGGTGCGACAGGCAGATTCGTCAATGACACCCTGCGCCGCAACCTAGAGACCACCGCATGGTTTCGCAAGATGACCTACCGCGGTGCGCTGGAGCGCTATGCACAGCCGTTCAAGGACACCGTCCTGGTGCGCCTGATGCACGCACAAGTGCGCGCCGGACTGCGAAGATCCTGGGGTAACGAACAATTCGCCCACCATGGCAACCCGATCTCCAACTCGATGATGATGGGTGCGGCGATGACCTTCGGCCTCATTCCGCCACTGATCGATCATCAGCACGGACGCACCCGCACGCAGGCAGATTTACAGGCCGCCGTCATGTATTGGGCGTACATCGCCTACATATTCGGCGTAGCCGAGGAGCTCATTCCCACATCGGTGTCCGAGGGGATGGAGACGATGGACTACATGGTGGCCTATGCCGGCGGCCCCTCGGAATGGACAGACATCATGATGGGCGCCGCATTCGGCTTCGTGGACAAGGGTTTTGCCGGCCGGGTCGGACGCGCGGTTTTCACCCCAATTCTCGGTGTCGCCGCGTACTACGGCGGCGAGGACCTGGTCCGCGCGCTTGTACGAGCGACTCCCCTGCGAGACGCCCGGCTACAGCCGTGGACCACGCTCACCGGAATCGCGGTGCACGCCAATGTGACACTGCGACGAGTCGGCGACAAACTGCCGGGCGCTGCGCGCCGTGCTCAACAACGCGATGGCGAACTGTTGTGGTGGTCGGCGATGCTCGTGAACAAGACGCTGGCCAAGCTGGGTGGTATGCACGACATGTCGTACACCCATCACGACGCGACGGCGGCGACACCGGCAGGCTGCCCGGTGCCGCACGCCCCGCGTGTCAGTGCCTGATTCGTGTCAGTGCCTGATTCGTGTCAGTGCCTAATCCTGGGCGCCCAGCCAGGTCTTACCGGGCGACACCATGAACTGGTTGGTGTAGCTCGCGTAGTTGCCGCCGCCGGTGCAGTACACATTGTTCTCCGGCGTTGTGGCGCAGCGGGTACTGCCGAGCTCTATGTAGTTGTTCGCCGGCAGCACGCGCTGGGCCTGGCCCGACGAGAATCGGGGCTGCCCCGTGTTATCAAAGTGCGCCGACGAGTCTCCCCTGAACCAGCCAATCTGGTTGGCGCCGCCGGGAGCACCCGGGATCGTGCCTGTACACCCAAAGCTGCTGTCCTCCCAGATGCCACAGTCCAAGCCGAACGGCGTCGAGAACCACAGACCTGGCTTGTCCGCGATCCGGAAACCCTCGAAGTCCAGTTTGGCGTATTTGCTGGTATCCGGGTACGGGTTCTTTTGCGGGTCCGCGGCAGCAGGCAGCGCCGCTCCCGCCGATATAGCCAAGCCAGCGACCGCTCCCGCAATCGCAAACAACTTACGCGACATGATTTGCCTCTCCCCTGTTTCCTAATGACAGTTGCACAGCAGCTGTCTTATGCAGTCTTATCCCGAAAATCATACACATACCGGTTAACTGAAACTGCTCTGCTGCGTGACACAGCTACCTTCTGAACCGACCCTTTCGCAGATCCGTAGATTCATCTATGGTTGTGACATGACCGAGAAGGTCTCGCGCGATGACTACTTCACTGCCGCTTTCGAACTACTCGCGGCCGGCGGCAAGTCCGCGCTGACCACGACCGCCGTCTGCCGCCGGATTGGTATGACGACCGGCTCGCTGTACCACCACTTCGGCAGTGGGGCCGCCTTTTATCGGGCAGTCATCGACTATTGGGAAAACGATGTCACCGTGGCACAACGCCGGCGTGTGGACGCCGTAGCCGACCCCCGGGAACGGCTCGCGACACTCGAACAGGCTGCCCGCGAAGCCGATCACGAGGTCGAGAAGGCAATCCGCTCCTGGGCCATGGCCGACAGGTATGTCGCCGCGGCGCAGCAGCGCGTCGACCAGGTGCGCCATGAGCACCTCACAAAGCACTACATCGAGGCGGGATTCACCCCAGCACGGGCCGATACTCTGGCGCGCATCGGTTTCAGCATCCTGGTCGGTGCCCAGCAATTCGGTACGCGCGTGGATCACAAGCGGCTCAACTCCGCGCTCGACGAGTATTCGGCCTGGGTCAATTCGTCGGTGTCGGCGGAGGTGACCACTTCCCACTGACCTTGGTGTACCGGGATATCAGCGCCAGGGCTTGGTCGGGAAAGAGCTCACGGGGAAATGCTTCACGCGTCCCGGGCCTGTCCGAGAACAGGATCCCCACCGCATGGTCGTTGACGACCACATTCTTGATGTCGGCGTAGTCGCGCAGAACCATCAGCCGCGTCGTCAGAAATGACTGTCCGAGTAGAGCATTCGGTGTCGGGCGCAGCGCCCAGAAGGTGAAGTCTGACGCGCCGAACTCGGCGCGCTGCACGGTCCCGGCCGGTATCGGCCGCATCGATTGCCGAGTGCGAGCGCGAATTCTCGACGTGATCAGTGCTGCTGCCGCCGCCACCACGACCAGGATGACAACACCGGCGGAGATTCCGACAAAAAAGAAGAAGAACGCGACGTACAAGAGCGCCAGCGCCAGCAGAATCCAGACGCCCCGCGACCGCCCGATCGTCTGGAGCGCACCCTTGGCAAGCCTGGCCCGGCCATCCTCAGTGAAAAATACCTCCGTCCGGATCGGCAATCCGCCGGGCGGCCCCTGATCGGTCATGTCCCTCCCCTAGCCCCTGTTGTCCCGCACAGCCTATCGACCCGGCTCCGTTTCGGTACGGTGGAATCGATCCACCCCCAACGACGAGAGGTGTTCCATGCCCACTGTGGTCGCGTTCCTGTATCCCCAGCCCGACAAGCGCGACGAGGTTCGTGCCGCCCTCCTGGAAACGATCCCTCTGGTTCACGATGAGCCCGGATGCAATCTCTACACCCTGCACGAGGCACAGGACCGATTCGTCTTCGTGGAGTCTTGGGCAAGCGGCGAGGCATTGGCCGAACACGGGAAGGCGCCCGCCGTCACCGCCATGTTCGGCAAGGTGGGTCCGCTGCTGAGCCAGCCACCGGAAATTGTTGTCGCCGAGGCTCTCCCGGCTGGTGATCCCGCCAAGGGCGACTTGGTGCACTGAGATGGGAAAACTGGACGGCAAGGTCGCGTTCATCACCGGCGCCGCCCGCGGTCAGGGGCGCGCCCACGCGATCAAACTGGCTTCCGAAGGAGCCAGCATCATCGCGGTCGACATCTGCGCACAGATCCCGTCGGTGGAATACCCGATGGCGACCACCGAGGATCTGGACCTCACCGTCAAAGAGGTCGACGCCCTGGGGCGCGCCATCTCGGCACACGAGACCGACGTGCGTGACCGGGAAGCCTTGCAGGCGGCGTTCGATGCCGGGGTGCACGATCTCGGGCCCGTCGACATCGTGGTCGCGAACGCCGGAATCGCCACTCTGACTCCCGAATGCGGAGACGACGGCTGGCGGGACGTCCTCGACGTGAACCTCACCGGCGTGTACCACACCATCGAGGTGGCGCGACCGTCCATGGTGCAACGCGGGGCCGGCGGTTCGATTGTGCTCACCAGCTCAGTGGCCGGACTGACCGGCATGGTGATGGACAACCCCGGAGGACTCGCCTACACCGCCGCCAAGCACGGACTCGTGGGCTTGATGCGCAGCTACGCGAATATGCTGGCCCCGCATAACATCCGGGTCAACACCATTCACCCGTCGGGTGTGGCGACGCCGATGCTGATCAATCCGGTCACCGAGAAGCTATTCGCAGATGGCTCGCCCGAAGGCATGTCCGACACCGGAAACGCCTTGCCCGTCGTCCTGATGGAGCCCGAGGATATGGCCAACACCGTGGCGTGGCTGGTGTCGGAGGACGCTCGGTACATCACCGGCGTCGCGCTTCCCGTCGACGCCGGATTCACCAACAGGCGGTAACGTGCCACAGTCGAATCCCGCCGCCCAGACCGCCTTTGGCCCGATGGCCATCACCGCCGTCGAACAGCATGAGCCTGCGGCGGCCCGGATCGTCGACGACGACCTTGCGGCCCACATCCTGCCCCGTGGCCTGCGGTGGTTCGTCCGCGCCACCGCTTGGGCACCACTTAGGCACTGGCTGATCAGGCTCACCGAACGCGGCGGGCAGGGCGCCTGGTCGCTCTTTGTGTGCCGCAAGCGGTACATCGATGATCAACTAGCCGCGTCGTCGATCGATGCCGTGGTAGATCTCGGAGCCGGCCTGGACACCCGAGGGTGCCGCGTGGCCCGCGCCGCGCCGACTCCGGTGTTCGAGGTCGATCAGGCGGTCAACATCGCCATCAAACAGCAGGCCGTCAAAAGAGCGCTGGGTGCGGTGCCAGCGTCGCTTCATCTTGTGCCGGTTGACTTCCAGCGCGACGAGCTGGCCGAGGAATTGCGGCGCGCGGGTCATGACACAGCCCACCGCACGTTCTTCATCTGGGAGGGGGTGACCCAGTACATTCCCGAGACCGCGGTGCGCGCCACCCTCGCCTACCTGGGCACTGCGGCCACGGGCAGCCGCCTGGCATTTACCTACGTACAACGCGACTTCATCGACGGTAGCAATCTGTACGGAAACTCAATGTTGTACAAGCGTTTTAGGGTGCGCAGTCAGGTATGGATGTTCGGCCTGACGCCAGGTACGGTGGGGCCCCTACTCGCCGAATACGGCTGGCAGGTCCTGGAGGATGTCAGTGGTCCGGAGTATCAGCGGCGCTACCTGATACCGGCCGGACGTACGCTCTCGACCACCGAGCTGGAACGGACCGTGCTCGCCGAGAAGATCTAGTCGACGGTGAGCACAGTCGGCACGATCATCGGCTGCCGGCGATAGGTCTCGCCGACCCACTTGCCCACCACCCGCCGCACGGACTGGGCAATGCGGCCGGTATCGTTCACCGACTGTTCGGCAAGTGAATTCAGTTCCGTGATCACCAGTTCGGTCACCGGATCCAGCGCCTTCGCGTCGTCGGAGAATCCGCGAGAGAACAGCTGTGGCCGGCCCACCGGGCGTCCATTGCTACGCACCACCACAGTGACGGCCACAAACCCGCCGTTGCCCAAGACCAGACGCTCGCCAACCGTGGCGTCGGAGACATCGCCGTCGACGAGGCCGTGCACGAACATCTTGCCCACCGGTACCCGGCCAGAGATGCGTGCGCGCTCGTTGTGCAGGTCCACGCTGACCCCGTTCTCCGCCAATACGATGCGGCCTTCCTCCACACCGGTCTTGGCCGCGAGCCCGGCGTTGGCGCGCAGGTGCCGCCAGGTGCCGTGCACCGGCATCACGTTGCGCGGTCGCACCGCGTTGTAGAGGTACAGCAGCTCGCCTGCGTACGCATGTCCGGAAACGTGAACCCGCGCGTGGGTGTTGGTCACTACCCGAGTGCCTACCTTGGCCAGGGAGTCGATGATGCCGTAGACCGCTTCTTCATTCCCGGGCACCAGCGACGACGAGAGGATGACCAAATCGTCAGGGGTCAGCGTGATCTGGCGGTGATCACCACGCGCCATCCGCGACAGTGCGGCCATCGGTTCGCCCTGGGTGCCGGTGGTTATCAGTACAACCCGTTGCGGTGCAAGCTCATTCGCGGCCTCGACATTTATGAGGTCACGATCGTCAACCTCCAGGAAGCCGAGCTCACGGGCAATGCCCATGTTGCGCACCATCGACCGGCCCACGAGTGCCACCCGGCGGCCGTGAGCCACCGAGGCGTCGATGATCTGTTGTACCCGAGCCACATTGCTGGCGAAGCAGGCCACGATCACCCGTCCGCGCGCGGTTTCGATAAGCCGGTTGAGAGTCGGGGCGATCTCGCTCTCCGACGGCCCCACACCGGGAACCTCGGAGTTGGTGGAGTCCACAAGGAAAAGATCCACGCCCCTATCCCCCAGACCGGACAGCCCGGGCAAGTCCGTCGGACGCCGGTCCGGAGGCAGCGGATCGAGCTTGATATCGCCGGTGTGCAGGATGGTTCCGGCCTCGGTGTGCACGGCGATGGCCAGCGCATCGGGTATCGAGTGGTTGACCGCGAAGTATTCGCATTCAAACGGCCCGTGGGTGGACCGCTCGCCCTCGGTGACCCTGATAAACCGCGGCGTGATGCGGTGCTCCCGGCACTTGGCCTCGACCAGCGCGAGGGTGAACGCGGAGCCGACGACCGGGATGTCCGGACGCATCTTCAGCAGGAACGGAATGGCCCCGATGTGGTCCTCATGCGCATGGGTGAGCACCAGCGCCTCGACGTCCTCGAGGCGGTCCTCGATGTGGCGGATATCGGGCAGGATCAGGTCCACACCCGGTTCGTTGTGGCCGGGGAACAGCACTCCGCAGTCGATGATCAGTAGGCGTCCACGGAGCTCGAAAACCGTCATATTGCGCCCGATCTCGCTGATACCGCCGAGCGCTGTCACGCGCAATGCACCATCAGCGAGCGGTCCGGGCGCCCGCAGGTCCTCGGGTGGGGTAACTGCCACCTACAGCACCCCGGCGGCACGCATATCGGCGGCCAGTCCCTCGATCTGCTCCGGGCTGGGCGGAACATTGGGCAGGCGTGGATCGCCAACCTCGATGCCCTGCAACCGGAGTCCGGCCTTGACGGCGCCCACCGCGCCCAGGCGCCGACACGCCTCGGTGATGGGTGCGACCTGCGCGTTCAGCTTGCGCGCGGTCTCAACATCGCCCGCGTTGTACGCGGCCAGCAACTCACGCAGTGGCCCAGCGACGAAATGCGAGATGACACTGACGAACCCGACCGCACCCACCGACAGCCACGGCAGATTCAGCGGGTCATCTCCCGAGTAGTAGACCAGGTCGGTGCCCGCGATGATCTGAGCACCACCATGCAGATCACCCTTGGCGTCCTTGACGGCCACGATGTTCGGATGTGCGGCCAGTTCACGGATGATGTGGAAGTCGATCGGGACAACCGAACGTGGCGGAATGTCGTACAGGATCACGGGCACGTTCACCGCATCCG
The DNA here is from genome assembly GCF_000069185.1 of Mycobacteroides abscessus ATCC 19977. Lineage (NCBI taxonomy): Bacteria > Bacillati > Actinomycetota > Actinomycetes > Mycobacteriales > Mycobacteriaceae > Mycobacteroides > Mycobacteroides abscessus. The sequence continues at coordinate 3,130,591 of NC_010397.1, forward strand.
CGACCGCGGTGAAATGTGCCAGCAGCCCCGCCTGCGAGGGCCGCGAGTAGTAAGGGGTGACGACCAGGAGTCCGTGTGCTCCGGCAGCCTCGCACTCACGGGACAGCTTGATGCTGTGGGCGGTGTCATAGGTGCCGGACCCGGCGATGATGCGTGCGCGATCTCCCACCGCCGCCACCACCTCGCGCAGCAGGGTCAGCTTCTCGGCGTCGGAGGTTACGGGAGACTCTCCGGTGGTGCCGGAGAGGACAAGGCCATCGCATCCGGCGTCGACCAAATGCGCGGCAAGCCGCACCGCGGTATCGACGTCAAGGGCGCCTTCGGCATCGAAAGGAGTCACCATCGCGGTGAGCACGGTGCCGAGCCGCGCCACTGTTCCACCTGCTGTCACGGCATGAGAATACCCGCCCCAACCAAGCGGTTAATCCCTACCGGCTGTGTTGTATCCCTCGGTTGTATCCCTCGGTTGTATCCCTCGGTTCTACCCCTCGTAGACCAATGGGGAGATCGCGACCTCCGTGCCGTCGGCCAGGGTCGCGATATCGAAATCTCCGAAGATGGACGGAGCCAGGTCGGCGAGCTGGCGCAGACAGGCAATGGCGAGCCGACGAATCTCCACGTCGGCGTGTTCGCTGGCCCTCATCGCGATGAAGTGTCGCCAGGCCCGGTAGTTCCCGGTGACGACGATCCTGGTCTCCGTAGCGTTGGGCAGCACGGACCGGGCGGCCTGGCGTGCCTGCTTGCGCCGCAGCACCGCGTTGGGAACGTCGGCCAGTGTGGATTCCAATTTCTCCAGCAGCTCGACATACGCCGCGCGGCTGGCATCTGTGGCCTTACGCACCAGCGCGACGAGTTCCGGGTCGTCCTCGACAGCGGGGGGCAGCACGACGTTCGAGTCGTCCTCCGGGACGAATCGCTGGGAGAGCTGCGAGTACGAGAAGTGGCGATGCCGGATCAACTCGTGAGTACAGGACCGCGAGATACCGGTGATGTAGAAGGTCGCCGACGCATGCTCGAGCACCGACAGGTGCCCGACCTCGATGACATGGCGCAGGTAACTCTCGTTGGTGGCGGTGCGCGGGTTCGGCTTGGACCAGCTCTGGTAGCAGGCACGGCCGGCGAACTCGACGAGCGCCGGTCCACCGTCGGCATCGGTGCTCCAGTCGATATCCGGAGGTGCGATGAAGTCGGTCTTCGCTATCAGCTGCACGCGCAGCGGCACGATCTCTGCCACGCGCAACACCCTACGTGTACCGTCGCCGTCCCCACGAACATGCTGAAATGTGCGCCAAAACGGGCGAAATCCGCAATTTTGCGCATGCTCGCGGTGTTTCGCGCCCCGCTTGCACGCCCTACCATCGGCCCCGTGAGTTCCTGGACCCTTGGACCCGAGAACGGAACCCTGACGCTGCACACCGGTGTCACCGGCGCGGCGGCGCGGATGGGGCATCGGCTGACCATCGTCATGGACGCCTGGACCATCTCAGTCGACGGACCCGATGACCAGCCGTCGGCCGTCAGCCTCGTGGTGGACGTCGACTCGTTGCGGGTAGAAAGCGGTGAGGGCGGTCTGACACCGCTTACCGGGCCCGAGAAAACGATCGTGCGGTCGAACGCATTGAAGACACTCAATGCCCAGCGATTTCCCACCATCGAGTTCCATGCCGAGCAGATCGGCAAGACAGCGGCCGGCTATGTCATGCGTGGAGCGCTGACCATTCACGGTGCGACCCGGGCTGTGGACATCGAGCTGTCGGTCGCCGCGGACGGTGCTCTGAGTCTCAGCACCGACGTCTCGCAGCGGGCATACGGCATCAAGCCGTTCTCCATGGCGATGGGATCGCTGAAGGTCGCCGATGCGGTCACGGTGTCGTTCGAAGGACGGCGCCCAGGGGCCTGACCAGGTCTCCGCGCTCACCTACCGCCACACGCTCCAGGCCCAGCCAGGACGCCATGCTCACCAGTTGCTCGGCCAGCGGTCCGGCGATGCCGACAGGGTCTCGGCCCTCTTCGGCAAAGGCTCCGACGACATTGAGCGTGCCGGCCGCGCGATCGGCCTTGAGGTCGACCCTGCCCACCAGTTGCCCATCGAGCAGGAAAGGCCACACGTAGTAGCCGTACTGCCGTTTGGCCGCGGGTGTGTAGATCTCGATGCGGTAGTGGAAATCGAAAAGCCGCTCGACGCGCGGACGAAAAAAGATCAGCGGATCAAAGGGGCACAGCAGTGCCGTCCCCTGGTCGGCTCGCGGAATCGTCCGTCCGGCAGCCAGATATGCCGGTGCACCCCACCCGTCGACGGACACTCTCTCGACCTCGCCCGCGTCGGCGAGCACAGCGAGTGCGGGTTTGATCTGTCCGGCCGAGAGCCGGAAATAGTCACGGATATCGGCCTCGGTCCCCACCCCCAGCGCACCGACCGCACGGCGGGCCAGCTCCAGTACTGCCTCCTCGTCGGATACCTCGCGCTGGTAGATTTCGGCGGGAATCACCTTGTGCGCCAGTTGGTAATGCCGCGAAAAGCCGACCCGCTTATCGGTGGTCAGCTCGCCCGAGGAAAACAGGGCTTCGGCGATCCACTTGGTTTCGCTGCGATCCCACCATGGGCCCTTGCGTCCTGGCGCCTCACGTTCCAGGTAGGCCTCGATCTGCCCGGCCGTGCACGGCCCCAATTCGGCGACGGCGGCCAACACCTCGTCGACGAGCCCCGGATTCTCCTCGACGAACTTTCGCGCCCACCGCCCATGGCGGTACTCGCGCATACGCCAGCGCATCAACGGCCAATCCTGAATCGACATCAGGGCCGCTTCGTGCGCCCAGTATTCGATGAGTAGCCGCGGCGTGCGCGCGCTGTGGCTCCACGCGGCGTCGTCGAGCAGCGCGCGGTCATAGGGCCCAAGCCTGCTGAACACGGGCGCGTAGTGCGCACGCACAGCCACCGATACCGAATCCAGTTGCAGTACCTGAATTCTGGAAATGAGCTTGCGCAGATGTGCACGGGTAACGGCCGTCGCGGAGGTGTCTGTGAAACCCTGCGCCGCGATCGCGATGCGCCGCGCCTGGGCCACGGTCAAGGCCGACCGGCTCACCGGGCTCCCACAAGACGGGACAACCAGCCGGAGTCGGACGGATCGATCATCTCCCCCGAATTGTCGATGACGCCGGGCACACCGCCCAGGCCGTGGTCGGTGAGCTGCTGCTCATTGCCCGCGGTCCGCTGGCGGTCGACTTCGTTGACTTGCAGAGAGGAGATTTCACGCAGCACCTCGCCCGTCACCCCTGCCCCGGCGGCGATCTCGCTGATTTGCAGGTTCGTCAGATTTCCCACACCTTCGACCGGCTGCCTCCGGAACATCTCGCCGATGAAGCCCAGGATCACCGCGTCGGTGGCGCCGGCTTTATCGATCAGGAACAACGCGGCCGCCGCCCGTGACGAGTAGTCGCCGCTTGCCGAGATCCGGTCCAAAAAGCTCACCGGCCGATAGGTCACCTGCAACCGGCCCTCGGTGACGTACGTGGTGATGTCCTCACCGTATTGGGCCTCGAACCGTTGGCAGAACGGGCACTGGAAATCGAGAAACACAGTGATTCCGGCGGCCACGTCGCCCGCGCCGCCCACCGTCACACCTGCCCCCTGGCTGTTCCCCCAGCCCGCCGCTTCCACGGGTGCCGACGCCGTTCCCTCCACGGTGCGCGCACAGCCGGTCAGAACGAGCAGCACTATCGCCGCAAGCAGCAGCACCTTGGGCACCCCTGCCGCACCCGGGGCACTCACCCGTCGACTTTCCGATAACTCAGGAATTGATAGCGCAAGCCGGACTCGCTTGTCTGCCAGTCATTTTCCTCGACAACCCAGCCTTCTCCGAGTTCCGGAGCAAGCGCGTCACCCGGCACGTCGGCCTCCACCACCGTCACTTCGCAGCGTTGTGCCAACGGCAGAAACAGCCGATAGATCTCTCCGCCGCCGATGACCCAGGGCGCCTCGTCGGAAGCCGCCAGGGCCGCGTCCGCGCAGCCGACGGCCAATGCCCCGTCGGGCTCGAACAGGGCATCCCTGGTCAGCACGATATTGGGCCGACCCGGCAAAGGACGGACACTACCGGGCAGCGACTCCCAGGTCTTGCGCCCCATGATCACTGTGTGCCCCATGGTGATTCGCTTGAAACGTGCCTGGTCTTCGGGTAGCCGCCAGGGAATGGCACCGTCCGCGCCGATGACGCCGGCTCGGGTTTGCGCCCAGATCAGCCCGATGGTTCCCGTCATACCGCGACCGGCGCCTTGATGGCGGCGTGATGCTGGTAGTTCTCGACGGTGATGTCCTCGTATCGGTAGTCGAATATCGAATCACGCTGCGCCAGAACAAGCGTGGGATAGGGGTAGGGGTCGCGGCTGAGCTGTTCGGTGACCTGCTCCACATGGTTGTCATAGATATGGCAGTCCCCACCGGTCCACACAAAGTCTCCGACTCCCAGGCCCGCCTGTGCCGCCATCATGTGGGTGAGCAGTGCGTAGCTGGCGATGTTGAACGGGACCCCGAGGAATAGATCGGCGCTGCGTTGATACAGCTGGCAACTCAGCTTGCCGTCGGCCACATAGAACTGGAAGAAGGCGTGGCAGGGCGGCAGCGCCATCTGCGGGATTTCGCCGACATTCCATGCCGAAACGATGTTCCGGCGCGAATCCGGATTGGTACGCAGCAGATCCAGTGCGGCGCTGATCTGGTCGATGTGCTCACCAGACGGGGTGGGCCAGGCGCGCCACTGCACGCCGTACACGGGGCCCAGTTCGCCGGCCTCCGACGCCCACTCGTCCCAGATGGTGACCCCGCGCTCCTGGAGCCAGCGGACATTGGATTCACCGCGCAAGAACCACAGCAGCTCATAGATCACCGACTTCAGGTGGACCTTCTTGGTGGTGATCAGCGGGAAGCCGTCCTCCAGGCGATAACGCAGCTGGTGTCCGAAGACACTGCGGGTGCCGGTGCCGGTGCGATCCGCCTTCGGCGTGCCCTCTTCGAGCACGAGACGCAATAGATCCTCGTAGGGAGTGGGAAGAGACACGCAGCTAGTTTACGTCGCGGCCATGACGATCCCGAGGTCCCCGACGCCCACAGCGCGCCCCCGCGCCCTGCGTTCTACGGTTCTGCGAGCGCCTCCACTCCCGCGACGATCCCGGCACGCAACGCCTCGGCCTGCTCCCCCGTCAGCGCCCCCGCGGCGAATTTACAGACGACGGTGAACTCCGCGCCGATGGAATAGACCTCATAACGCGATGCCTGCGGCGCCGGCGGACCGCTCGACGGTGTGCGCGGCGTGGTCAGCTGAGCGTCGAAATCCTCCAGGGTCAGACCCGCAGGCAAGGGCGGAAGGGGCAAAACGCCAGGATTGGTGATCCGGATGAAAGGCCCCCAATTGCCGGTGAGCGCCGTGCCCCCAATGTGATTCACGCTTTGCACAAGGAAGCCACTGGCGATGTCGTCGTTGATCTGGGCTGCCACAGCGGCGCCGACGCGCAGTGGATCATCATTCGCGCGCACCGGGACTTGGCTGCGGGCGATCATGATGCCGTTGGCGATCTCTCCGAGTTCGGCGGGTGGTGTCAGGTGCCTGCGATAGTCCACGAGCGATTCGAAACCCAGATTCACCGGTTCGTCGTCGCCGATGCGGAACAAGGCACGTTCGGCAAGCGCGATCACGCCCGTGACGAGAGTGTTCAGGGTGGTGTCCCGTCGCCGCGCCGACGCGCGCAGCGAGGCAGACAACTCCGGATCGAAGCGTTGTTTCCAGCCCAGCACCATCTGCGGCGACGTCGAGTTGTCCTGTTGCCTGCCTGCCCAGGACGTTGGGCCGAACCACGGCTTCTCCGGCAGGGCGGCCCGGTGCAGGCCCCGCTTGGCCAGTGCGGCCTCTGGAGCCATAGGGATCGGCTGACGCCGCGGCCGCGGGATCGTGCCAGACGTCACGATCTCGGTGTACAGCTCCCACAATTCGTGGAAATACGAATAACTCAGGCGCGCATCGGCAATCGAGTGGTCCACCCCCACGGCGACGGCGCTGCCGGAGTCCCCTGGATAGACCAGAATCGCGTATGTGCCGTCGTCCAGCGACAGCACCGGCAGCGCCGCAACATCCCGAAGGCGCTCGTACCGCACAGATACGACCGTGTCGCGGACCTGCTCGGTGGTGACCCGGAAAAGCCGCCCGACGGGGTCAACCCGCGCCGCGAGGTAGGGATGATTACCTTGCATGACCGCGCCGGCGGCGCTCAAGGCGGCGATATCGAGATCACCCCGCAGCCGCGCGACATACCAAATGGTCGTGTACTTGCGCAGGTGATTTAATTCTGACTCTGCCGCCGAAAGCATCCGCTCAATACCGACGGTCTCTTTTACACGCGCAGTGGCACTCACGGGCGAATTCCAATTCATGTGGGCTGAACAGGCGATATTTAGCCTATGCCCTTTATATGGATATGCGAGACACCCAGCGACTCCACACCATTAATAACACGTTATTTTTGGCGCCCGATTTAACAGACTACGCCGGATATGACAGATTGAATTTAGCCAACCGAATTTCACCAGGGATGGCTAGGAAGACCCCGGGGACCGGTGACGCAATCGCCCCGCCGCCCCGTACAGGCCCCGCGATACCGTGCGCACGGCATAGAACCCCGCGATCAAGGTCAACGCAAGCATCACCAGGAACATGACCAGCCAATTGCTCCGGGTGTGTTCGATGTTCCACCAGATCACGGTGAACAGAACAGCCCCGACGAACACGAGGATGTCCCGCCAGCCACCGCCGTAGGACAAGGCCGCCTCACGCAGCGAGCGGCCACGATCATTGCTTGCGACGAGATCGTCGATGCGCTGATCGACCATGCGTCGCACCGCCGCGCGACGCTCTGCCTGTTCCTCAGGAATGCGATCGAGTAGATCGAAGTCCTTGGAGATCAGCTCCCGGATGTCGGGGGGTTTGAGGTTCCCGGCTACCGCACCCAGCAGCGCGCCACCGGCGATGGGCGCTGCCCCCAGGGCAAGTTCGGCCAGTGCTGGCATGGCTGTCTCCTCATCGCATCAAGATCGCCGCGAGCGTGCCGCCAAGGTTATAGGCCTGCTCGCGTGTTGAGGCGTCGATCGGCCCAACCACCTCCAGCACGTCCGCCGCTTTCTCCAGCGCCAGGCCGGTCACGATCTTGTCCACCGCTGCCGCCGCGCCCACGGTGTCGTTGTTGCCATGCACCCACACGCCGTAGGGCCGTGCGGCCACATGATCGAGGCTCGGGTAGTAGACGGTGTCGAAGAAGTGCTTGAGGGCGCCGGACATGTAGCCAAAATTGGCGGTGGTGCCGAACAGATAACCGTCGGCATCCAGCATGTCCGGGATCGTCGCGGCAAGAGCAGGCCGGATCACCACCTCCACCCCGGAAATCTCCGGGTCGTTGGCGCCCTCCAGTACGGCTTCCAATAGTTCGCGGGTGGCCGGCGACGGAGTGTGATGCACCACCAGCAGGCGACTCATCTCGCGGCGTCCTGCTGCATCTGTACCGCGGTGCGCATGGTGTCCCGGGCGCGGCCCCGGTCTCCCGCGTAGTCGTAGGCGCGAGCCAAGCGGTACCACCCCACCCAGTCGTCGGGTTCCGCTTCGACCTCGGCCTTCACGGTCGCGAAGAGCGCATCGGCATCCTCGCGGTTGACCCGCCCGGACGGCGTGGTGCGTAGCGCACTCACATCCAGTTCACGGCCCTGCTGGGCGGCCAGCGCGGCGAGGCGCTGATGCGCGAAACCCGCACGCAGCGTGGCGATCATGGCCCACAAACCGATGAACGGCAGGATCAGAACCCCGACCCCCATGCCGATCGCAGCGGCCTTCCCGGTCTGCACGAGGGCGATACCCATCTTTCCCAGGATCAGGAAGTACACCACCATCGCCACACACATGAAGGCGATGAGGATCTTGACCCTGGCCGCGGCGGACACTACAGCTCCAGCAGGGGCTCGATGCCGATCGTGAGGCCGGGTCGCTTCGCGATATCACGCACGGCCAGCAGCACCCCCGGCGCAAAGGAGCTCCGATCGATGCTGTCGTGCCGGATGGTCAACGTCTCACCGGTTGTCCCGAACAGCACCTCTTGGTGCGCGACGAGTCCGGAGACGCGTACCGCATGCACCCGCACCCCGTCGACGTCGGCGCCGCGCGCTCCCTCGAGCCCGGTGCTGGTGGCATCCGGGCTGGGTGGCAATCCCCGGCGGGCCTCGGCGATGAGTCGCGCTGTGCGCGTGGCCGTTCCGGAGGGTGCGTCCGCCTTGTTCGGGTGATGCAACTCGATAATCTCTACCGATTCAAAGAATCGGGCCGCCTGCTGAGCGAACTTCATGGACAACACCGCGCCGATCGCGAAGTTGGGGGCAATCAGCACACCCGTTCCGGGGCTGTCCGCCAGCCAGGAGCGCACCTGGTCCAATCGCTCGTCGGTGAAGCCGGTGGTGCCAACGACGGCATGGATGCCCTTACCGATCAAGAACTTCAGGTTGTCCATGACGACATCGGGATGGGTGAAGTCGATGACCACGCTGGCCGCGGTGAGCGCCTCCAGTGAGTCGTTCTTATCGACGGCGGCCACCAGGTCCAGATCGGCCGCGGAATCGACCGCCTGACACATGGCCTGGCCGACCTTGCCCTGTGCTCCCAGCACTCCGGTCGCGATGTTAGTCACGCCGGTCACCCTAATCCTCCGCACCGCGATGGCCGAGAGGACGTCCGCCCAACGCCCGGCGCTCCGCGACACGGCCGACATGCCCGGGAATCGCGTCGTTGCCCGTCGGCGCAAGTTCACCAGGGTGCTACTCGATATTCATACGAGCTACACGATTTCCCGCGGATCCTGTCGGCCGCTCAATTTGCCAGAAAACCATGTCAACTCCTGGTTGAGCCTGTTTTTGGCGGCGCAAGCGCGTGTGACCGCACCGGACGGAGCAACATGCTGTGATGGCAGTCACGGTTCTGGCAACCATTTGCCAACGTCGGGCGAAGCTCTCAGGTTCCTCTCAGAAACATGTCTCTAGCTGCGGTACGGCCAATTTCAGGCATCCACTGGTACTCTGGTGCGCATGTCGGGCCGCAAGCGATACGCGCGCGTGGGGGGCTTCGTTATCGCCTTCCTCGCGGCCGTGTGCTTCCTTGGACCCGCCGCACATGGGCAGATGTTTGGGTGGCGAGCTGCAGTCGTCGGAACTTCGCCAGCAACGAGCCTGTTGCCTGAAGAAATCCACGAGCACGTCAAGAGCTCGGTCAATTCAGCGGTCACCCGGATCCGTCAGCAACCCACGTCGATACCGGTTCCGTTCGCGCTCGTCTTGACCTCACTGTTGGGCGCCAGCCTGTTGGCACTGCTGGCCGCACGGGGCTTCGTCTTCTCCCGAGCGCCCGACAATCTGGGACGACAACGCCTTATCACCATCGGGATAGATCGACGCTGAGTCGTCGCCGTGACGGCAACGACGCCGTCATACGCGTCTCCTTCACTCACACTCATCTATCCACAAAGTCGCGCGTGCGCATCTAGCCGCGATTGCAGCGACTCTTCATCCCGATAGGGCTTACTTCCATGACGACTTCTGTCACCGAGCAGACCGCCAAGCCGTCGCTACTGCAGAATCTGCGGCACGACCTCCCGGCCTCTCTCGTCGTATTCCTCGTCGCACTGCCACTTTCGCTGGGCATCGCGATCGCCTCCGGTGCCCCGCTGATGGCGGGACTCATCGCGGCCGTGGTCGGTGGCATCGTCGCCGGCGCAATCGGCGGATCACCACTTCAGGTCAGCGGCCCGGCCGCCGGCCTCACTGTGGTGGTCGCCGAAATCATCAACAAGTTCGGCTGGCAGATGGCCTGCCTGATCACCATTGGTGCGGGCCTGCTGCAAATCCTGTTCGGACTCAGCCGCATCGCACGTGCCGCACTGGCCATCGCGCCCGTGGTGGTCCACGCCATGCTGGCCGGCATCGGTGTGACCATCGCGCTGCAACAGATCCATGTCCTGATGGGCGGCTCCTCGCAGAGTTCCGCCTGGCAGAACCTCAAGGCGCTGCCCCAGGGTGTCATCAATCACCACCTGCCCGACGTCATCATCGGCGTGATGGTGATCGCGATCCTGCTGCTGTGGCCCAAGCTGCCACCGAAGATCCGCATGGTGCCCGGCGCCTTGGTAGCCATCGTCACCGCTACCGCCTTCGCGGTGCTGACCAACTCTCCCGCGGAGCGAATCAGCTTGGCGGGCGACTTCTTTGACGCAATCAGCTTCCCCACACTGATCGGCCCCGCCGACGGTGACTGGGCGGGAGTTCTTCTGGGTGTGCTGACGGTCGCACTTATCGCCAGCGTCGAATCCCTGCTGTCCGCCGTTGCCGTGGACAAGCTCCACACCGGCCCCCGGACCAACTTCGATCGCGAGATGATCGGTCAGGGCAGCGCCAACGTAATGTCCGGCTTCCTCGGTGGCCTGCCGATCACCGGTGTGATCGTCCGCAGCTCTACCAACGTCGCCGCCGGCGCCAAGACCCGGGCCTCGGCGATCCTGCACGGCATCTGGGTGCTGTTGTTCGCCTCGCTGTTCAGCAGCTTGGTGCAGCTCATCCCCAAGGCCGCGCTGGCCGGTCTGCTGATCGTCATCGGCATCCAGCTGGTGAAGTTGGCTCATATGAAACTCGCTTGGCGCACCGGCGATCTGGCGGTCTACGCCATCACCATGGTCTGCGTCGTGTTCCTGAATCTGCTGGAAGGCGTGGGCATCGGCCTGCTGGTCGCCATCGGCATCCTGGTGGGCCGCGTCATGCGGGCACATATGGATGCCCGGCCGTTCGGCACCGAGGGATCGCGACAGTGGCATGTCGAACTCGACGGCACACTGAGCTTCCTGTCGCTGCCCCGGCTCACCAAGACGCTCAGCACCGTTCCCCCGGGGGCGCACGTCACGCTGGCCATCAACGCCGACTATGTCGATCACGCCATCTCGGAAGCCATCTCCGACTGGAAGCGCGCCCATGAAGCGGGAGGCGGCACCGTGATGATCGTCGAGTCCTCGCATGCAAAGCTGCATCACGCGCACACCACCCGCCCGAAGCGCCATTTCGTTTCGCGTGCTGTCGGTTTGGTGCCGTGGCGGTCGTGGCGCCGGGAGCAGAACGGCGAAGCGGGTGCCTCGATCATCGATGGCATCAATGAGTACAACAGCCGTGGCTCGGGTGCGCTGCGACCTCATGTCACCGAATTGGCCGACTACCAGGATCCCGACGCACTCTTCCTCACCTGCGGTGATTCGCGCATCCTGCCCAATGTCATCACGGCAAGTGGCCCCGGCGACCTGTTCACGATCCGCAATGTGGGCAACGTGGTGCCCACCGATCCCGCCGATGGCTCGGTGGACGCCTCGCTGGACTTCGCGGTGAACCAGCTGAACGTGAGTTCTGTTGTGGTGTGCGGACACTCGTCATGCGGAGCCATGAAAGCGCTGCTGTCCGAGTCGACCGACACGCCGACCACCCCGGTGGGACGCTGGCTGGACTACGCCCGCGACAGCCTCATCGCGTTTCAGGAACACCACCCCGCGCGGGCAAGCGCGGAGGCCCACGGGTTCAACGAGGTCGACCAGCTCGGTGTCGTGAATGTGGCAATCCAGGTGGAGCGGCTCGTCCACCACCCAATCCTGGCCGGGGCCGTGGTGTCCGGGCGGGTGCGTGTGGTCGGCACCTTCTTCAACATCGCCGAAGCACATGTGTACGAGGTGGACGAGAACGGGATCGTCGGGCAGGACGGCAACTCCGACGGAGTTCTGGAGGACCCCGCACCCGCCATCAGCTGATCGGCGCTCTACAGGGGCGCTCCCCCACGTAGATGCTCGAAGATCAACGACGTCTGTGTGCCCGCGACATCGGGCAGCGCGTTGAGTTTCTCAACGACGAAGGACCGCAGGTCCTCGGTGTCGCGGGCCGCGACGTGCAGGATGTAATCATCCGCGCCCGCAAGGAAGTACACGTCGATCACTTGTGGCAACTCACGTATGTCACGGATGAAGGTGCGGATCTTGCCACGCGCATTGGCCTGCAGGCTGACCGAGATCATCGCCTGTAGCGGCCTACCAATGGCGGCGGGGTCCACGTCGGTGAAGAATCCACGGATCACACCGGTCTCTTGCAGGCGCCGGACCCGTCCATGACATGTGGAGGCCGCGATCCCCACGGCCTCAGCCAACACACTGTTGGGTATACGTGCGTCGTTGTGCAGTTCCAGCAGGATGCGGCGGTCCACGTCATCGAGCTCCACGCGCCGAACATCATTCGGCGCGGGAGGCATGTCGAACCGCGATTCCGGTGATTTTGCGACCATTTTTGCAATCTACCGAATCTTCCACGGAAATATTGCGCGTTTATCGACGCTTCTTCACACTTGAACGCGGGACTTAGTTTTGAAACAGGAGAAGAAGAATCATGCGCGTAGGCATCCCTACCGAGATCAAGAACAACGAATATCGCGTGGCCACCACACCCGCGGGTGTGGCCGAACTGACCCGTCGCGGGCACGAGGTGATCATTCAGTCGGGCGCGGGTGACGGCTCCTCGATATCGGATGTGGACTTCAAAGCCGCTGGCGCACAGGTGATCAACGGCGCCGAACAGGTTTGGGCCGAGGCCGATCTGCTACTCAAGGTCAAGGAACCGATCGAGCCCGAATACGCCCTCATGCGTCGTGGCCAGACGCTCTTCACCTACCTGCACCTGGCCGCCTCGCTGCCGTGCACGCAGGCGTTACTGAAGTCAGAAACCACCTCGATCGCGTACGAGACAGTGCAGACCTCCGACGGTGCGCTCCCCCTACTGGCCCCTATGAGTGAGGTCGCCGGACGGTTGGCCGCACAGGTCGGGGCGTACCACCTGATGACCCCCGTGGGGGGACGCGGCCTGGTCATGGGTGGTGTGCCTGGAGTCGGCCCGGCCGACGTGGTCGTGATCGGTGGTGGCGTCGCCGGATACAACGCGGCACGCATCGCCGCCGGAATGGGTGCTCACGTCACCGTTTTCGACGTCAACTTGGGCAAGCTGCGGGAGCTGGACGGAGAGTTCGGCGGCACTATCCGTACCCGGTACTCGTCGACCATGGAGCTGGAAGGCGCCGTCAAACGCGCCGACCTGGTGATCGGAGCCGTGCTCATCCCGGGCGCCAAGGCTCCTAAACTCATTTCGAATTCCCTTGTTTCTCAAATGAAACCGGGTTCAGTGCTCGTGGACATCGCCATCGATCAGGGGGGCTGCTTCGCCGATTCACGCCCCACCACTCATGACGAACCGACCTACACCGTCCACGACAGCGTGTTCTACTGCGTGGCCAATATGCCCGGCGCGGTGCCACGGACCTCCACCTTTGCCCTGACCAACGCCACCATGCCGTACGTGCTGGCACTGGCAGACAAGGGCTGGCGCCAGGCCTGCCGCGACGACGCCGCGCTCGCCCAGGGACTCTCCACACATGAGGGCGCGCTACTGAACACGCATGTCGCACACGACCTGGGGCTGGCCTTCACCGATCCTGCCGAGGTCCTCGGGTAGCTATTCGTAGATCACGACGGCAATCACGCTGTCATCGGTGATCTAGACAGCGGTCTGCGCGGTGAGGTCATTGGTCCACGTGGGCGTTTTGATCTTCTTGCGGTACGGGACTTTGTCGTTGAACTTGTTCACCGCGCGCCCCACCTTATGGAGCGGATGGTCGAAGTCAGTGAAGTACGTGCTGTTGACGATCGGGTAACGCAGCACCCGGAAGATCGGCAGCCTGCGCGCATTGCTGCTCTTCCGGCCACCCGATTCCGCGTAGCGATCGAACGCGCGCTGGATCAAGATCGTGTCGATACCCATGTTGCGCATGGCGTCACCCACCCGGGTGAGGAAGCCTGCGAACCGGATAACATGGGGGTTTGCCAACCCGACGGCACGGACGATGGTCACCGGCTTGAGCAGCGGCGCCACATCCTCCACCAGCATTCTGGAGAACTTACGGGTGCCCAACATATCCATAACCGCGAATCCGATTGCCAGATGCCGTGATTCGTCGGAGTTGATCTTGGCGAACACCTCGTGGAACAGCGGATCCTCGACCTCGCCCGACAGGAATTTCAGCACCGCGCCATCGAGGCCCACCTCGAAGAACGGGATGACGGTGGCCATGTAGACGAACGGGAGCCGCCGGTCACCGAGGTTGTCGAATCCACGAAGTGCCTGCAGTAATGCCTTGATGTCCCCGGACTGAGGCGGGATCTCACCCTCGGCCAGCATGCCCCACCGGCGCATCAGTGCGATTTCGGCGTTGGCATGCCGCTGCTCTTCGGCATGGAAGTAGCTATAGATCTCTCTGAGCGTGTCGTTGGGCGCGGTGATGCCCAGCGTGCCCATCATCCGTCCGCCAATGTGCTCAATCCACACCAGGTCCGACATGAACTGCTTGAGATCGTCGAACTGCTCGGGGTTGATGGTGTCAGCCCCCGGCTTGTCCCAGTCGAAGTCCGCCAGTGTCCACTGCCTGGCTTTGATCTTGCCGAGGACGTTCTCAAAGAATTCGTCGTTCTTGGCGATGTCCTTGGTGTTGTCTCTGGTCAGCTCATCTGGGAGCACGGCGGTCATTGGGCTACCCCTAACTTCGCGGAATTGATGGAATCGAGTTCCTGCTGGGTGAGAATCTTGTAATCGGCGGCATCGACGTCGGCCAACGCACGCCGGAATTCGGTTGTCGTACCTGGGAAGAGCTCACTGGCCACGGTGTCCTCTGGCTTGTACCAGCGGAACGCGCCATCGCGCCATGTGGTCCGATCGAGTCTTTGCGCCGCACGTGCCTGCTCACGCTCGAGGGCCTCCCGACGCACCTCGATCGAGACAAATGCCAACGAATCGATCAACGCCAAAGAAGCTGTCACATAGTCAATTTGCGCTTCGACATGCGCAAGACCAGCCAAGGCGTTGGTCCCGGACCCGGGTCCGGCGAGCAAGAACAGATTGGGGAATCCGGGCACATTCACGCCGCGGAATGCCGTGGGCTGGGTGCCCCAGTGCTCGCCCAGCGTGGAGCCGTCCACCCCCTTGATCGGGAACGGCTCCTCGATGAGTACCTCCGGGGCATCGAGCGCGAAGACCAGGCAGTCGGCCTTATGTGTCATCGCGTCGGCAGATCGAACCCCAATGGCGCTCACTCCCGTGACGGGCCAGGGCACCAGCTTGCAATTGTCTTGCTGTATCGCCGAATAGAAGTCGTCGGAAAACAGAATCCGGCGACTGCCCGCGCGATATGCCGGCAGCAGGTTACGGCGCAACCACGGGTCCTTCACATTGCGGTTGAGGTGGTTCTCGGCGACCGCCTCGACAAGCCGGGTGCCGACCCCACGCCACACCAGACCCCGACGCAGCGCTTCATGTGAACGGCTCGCCACCCGTCCCGCCAGCGATCCCGAGGCCCGGGACACCAGCCGCCCGACCGCACCCGGAGCTTCGGCACCCCAGCGGGGCAGCACCCAATCAGGGGCGCGCTGAAAGACCCGGACTCGCGCGGCCTTCTTGACCAGCTCGGGCACCACGTGCACGGTGCTGGCGCCGGCCGCGATCACCGCGACATTGCGGCCGGCGAAATCGAAACTCGGATCCCAATCCGCCGTGCTCAGGATCGGACCCTCGAACTGCTCGATACCGGCGAGTTCCGGTGGCTCCGAAAGTGTTCCAGCACCGACAGCAAGAATCACCCGTCGCGCGGATACCGATTTCTTGCCCGCCACGGTGATGCGCCAGGCGGCCTTACCTTGTTCGAAGGACAACCCGGTGACCCGATTTCGCAAGCGCAGCGCGGGCTCAAGGCCGTATCGCGCGATGAGATCTCGCTGATAGGACAAGACACCCTCGCGCGTCGCCCAGAGCGTGCGCGACGACGTGCTGGGCGAAAACGAGTACGACTGCTGGACAGCTAACTCGTCGCCGGCGACGGAAGAGAAGGTGCTACGCCGCCAGTAACCGCCGATTTCCGGGGCTTGCTCGAGGATCAGCAGGTCCTGGACCCGGGCCTGACGCAATCTCGCAGCCATGCCCAACCCGGCTATGCCGGCTCCGATGATCGCAACGTCAACGGGGTTATTGACTGCCATCTGCGCGCTTACCATCCTCATCTTCGTTGACGAAAGACTGACTTACGTCAACGGTAGCAGGCCGCGGGCCCACTACGACAAGGGCCGGTTCAGTCACGCTTCCTATCAATAGTGATCTGCATCACAGCACTACCGGATGATCTGGTCTTCGAGTATGGCCTGGTAACGGCGCATTCCCGCGATCCATCTGTCGTAATCGGCGCCCTTCTGGCGATACATGTCGAGCACCTGGGGATGCGGCAAGACCAAGAACTTCTCATCCCGGATCGCATCGAGTGCCATGGCAGCCACCACCGCCGGTTCGAGCACGTCACCCGCCGCTGTTATAGAGGTACCCGCCACACGCACGTCCGGGTCATCGGATTCGGTGAGGCCGTCCAAGAGTGCCGTCTTGACCCCCATCGGACACAGGCAACTCACTCCGACCCCCTGACCGCCGTAGGTGATCGAGAGCCACTCGGCAAAGCCGACCGCGGCATGTTTGGTCACCGAATACGCGGGTGAACCGATCTGGGTGAGCAGTCCGGCCGCTGATGCCACCGACAGGAAATAGCCACGGCCGCGCTCTACCCATCCGGGCACCAGCAGCGTGGCCGCGCGGATATGCGCCCGAAGGTTCACATCGATGGTGAGGTCCCATGCCGCCTCGCCGATACCGAGCCCGAGGCCGCCGGCGATACCGGCGTTGGCCGCGTAGAGATCGACGGGACCAAATTCCTTCTCCGCCAAAGCAATAAGATCCTCGATATCGGAGACCGCGCTGGCATCGGCTCGCTGACCGACGATGCCGTCTCGAGCCGCGGCGGTGCGCCCCACGGCATCGGCGTCGATATCTGACGCCACCACGGTGGCTCCGGCATCCACAAGCCCCCAGGCAAGGGCCTGTCCGATTCCCGAACCGGCTCCGGTGACGATGGCGACGCTGCCGTTGATATCCATACCCGGACCTTATTGGATGGCCGCGAAGACCCCCACGGCGGCGGCCGCGACCGCGAAAACACCGGCAAGGACGCGGGCCGTGCGCCGCGGAGACTGGGTGAAACGCTCCCAGGTGACCGCGACCGTCAACGGCACCATCCACACAATATGCGCGGTCGGAGCAAGGGCCATCGCCAGCATGACGGCCCAACACGATCTGACGCATGCCCATCCACCGAACGCACCAAACCGTATGGCGCCCTGGGCCGCAGGCCAACCGGTGGGTGGCAGCGGGCGTGACGCGTGACAGTCACCGAGGGCCCGGCGTTTGAGCGGGGTCAACTGCCAGAGCGCGGCGACAACGAGAGCCCCGGTGAACAGCCACCAAGGCGACGGGCCCACCGCAGCCGATTGCGCCAGCGCGACGACGACACCGATCACTGTCCAAACTGCGAGCCAGACTGCCCCATAGAGAACTACGGCCCCGCCGCGGCGCCCCCGGGGCGTGGTCTGCTCGATGTACCGCACCGACGGCAGGGTGGCCGGTCCCATCATGGCGACGGTCATGACAATCCAGGCGATGATCGCGATCCACAGCACCGGTTGATGTGTGACCGGCGTGGGCATCGGGGCCATACCCGCGTGCTGCATTCCATGCATGCTGTGCTCGCCGGCAGGCGCCTGTGAGTGAGCGCCCGCATGTTGCGGAAGCAACGCGAAAGCCAACCACGACAACAAAATTACCGCGGCCACGATCCCTGTGTATGTGCCAGCCGTTAGTTCCCTAACGCGCTGAATCGCATGGGCGACCATCAGCTAGAGGATATCTTCCCGGCCGTGAACTAGCTTGTGGATTCAATCATCGTCCGCAATGTGCGCGGCAACGTCCGCTTGGATCGGTACGGTCCCACCACCGCCGCCCCGGCGGGGCCGCCGAGCAACTGGCGGGCGATGGCGTTGACCTCGTCGGCCGTCACCGCGTCGATCCTGTCCAGGGTCGCGGAAATGGTGCGGTGCTTGCCGTTGTTCAGCTCGCTGCGGCCCAACCGATTCATCCGCGATGCCGAATCTTCAAGCCCCAGAACGAGTCCACCGGAGAGCGCCCCCTTGGCACGATCGATTTCCGCCGGGGTGAATCCGTCCTCGACGACCGATCCCAACACCTGCGAGGTCACCTTCGTCACCTCGTCGAATCGCTCCGGGGAGCAGCCCGCGTATACCGACAAGGCGCCGGTGTCCGAGAAGGTATCCACCGTCGAATACACCGCGTACACCAGCCCTCGCTGCTCGCGAATCTCTTGAAACAGGCGAGAACTGAGGCCACCGCCGAGTGCGCTGTTGAGTACCGACAGCGCCCAGCGATGCTGCCAGCCGCGCCCGGGAGTGCGCACCCCAAGCGACAGGTGCACCTGCTCACCGTCGCGTGACACCAACTCGAGCCCCGGCTTGGCCGCGACCCGGCCACTGCCCTTGCGGGGCGCCACCGTCCGCACCGATGAGTCCAGATGCGACTTGAAATACTTGCGCGCCAACCGGACTACACGATCGTGTTCGATGTTTCCGGCGACCGCCAGCACCATACGTTCGGGGCGGTACCGCCGCACATGGAATGAATGCAGTTGCGCCCGCGTCATCGCCGAAATCGATTCGGAGCTGCCCAGCACGCTGCGGCCGATCGGATGATCACCGAACAGCGCACCCAGGAAGGCCTCCCCCAGCAGATCCTCGGGATCGTCGTCACGCATCGCGATTTCTTCGAGCACCACATCACGCTCGACCTCGACGTCGTCGCTGGCGCATCGCCCGCGCAACACCACATCGGCCACCAGGTCTATGGCCAACTCCAGATCGGAGTCCAGCACATGAGCGTAATAACAGGTCTGCTCGCGTGCGGTGAAGGCGTTGAGCTCGCCCCCGACGGCGTCGATCGACTGGGCGATATCGGCCGCCGACCGGGTGGGCGTGGATTTGAACAGCAGGTGCTCGAGGAAGTGCGCCGCACCGGCGACACTGCGCCCCTCGTCGCGCGACCCCACGTCGACCCACACGCCGACGGACGCCGAGCGCACCGAGGGCATGGCCTCGGTGACTACTCGGAGCCCACCTGGAAGAACCGTGCGGCGTACCGATGAGCCGCTTGCGCGAAGAGACTCGGACCCTGCGCTCGGGACCTTACTGGGTGACGGCATCAGCCGGCTGGGCCTCCGCGGGTGCGGGAGCTTCCGCGGCATCCTCTTCGCCGACCGGGACCAGCGAGATCTTGCCGCGGTTGTCGATATCGGCGATCTCCACCTGGATCTTGTCGCCGACCTTGACCACGTCTTCAACCTTGGCAATCCGCTTGCCCTTACCGAGCTTGCTGATGTGCACCAGGCCGTCGCGGCCAGGCAAGAGGGAAACGAAAGCTCCAAAGTCAGTGGTCTTCACCACCGTTCCGAGGAAACGCTCGCCGATCTTGGGCAACTGCGGGTTGGCGATGGCGTTGATCTTGTCGATCGCGGCCTGCGCCGAAGCGCCGTCGGCAGCACCGACGAACACGGTGCCGTCATCCTCGATGGAGATGTTCGCGCCGGTCTCCTCGGTGATGGAGTTGATCATCTTGCCCTTGGGCCCAATCACCTCACCGATCTTGTCGACCGGCACCTTGATGGTGGTGATACGCGGCGCGTACGGGCTCATCTCGTCGGGAGCGTCGATCGCCTCGGCCATCACCTCGAGGATGGTGGTGCGGGCGTCTTTGGCCTGCGACAACGCGGCGGCCAGCACCTGCGACGGGATGCCGTCGAGCTTGGTGTCCAGCTGCAGGGCGGTGACGAAGTCCTTGGTGCCGGCGACCTTGAAGTCCATGTCGCCGAAGGCATCCTCGGCACCCAGGATATCGGTGAGCGCGACGAAGCGACGCTCGGCGGTGCCGTCTGCGAGTTCGATGTCATCGGACACCAGACCCATGGCGATACCGGCGACGGGCGCCTTCAGCGGCACGCCGGCGTTCAGCAGCGCCAGAGTGGAAGCACACACCGAACCCATCGAGGTAGAACCGTTGGAGCCCAGCGCCTCCGAGACCTGACGGATCGCGTAGGGGAACTCCTCAATGCTCGGGAGCACCGGGATGAGCGCCCGCTCGGCGAGGGCGCCGTGGCCTATCTCGCGACGCTTCGGCGAACCGACGCGGCCGGTCTCACCGGTGGAGAAGGGCGGGAAGTTGTAGTGGTGCATGTAGCGCTTGGTGGTCTCGGGTCCGAGCGAATCGACCTGCTGAGCCATCTTGATCATATCCAGGGTGGTCAC
This sequence comes from Mycobacteroides abscessus ATCC 19977, assembly GCF_000069185.1. Lineage (NCBI taxonomy): Bacteria > Bacillati > Actinomycetota > Actinomycetes > Mycobacteriales > Mycobacteriaceae > Mycobacteroides > Mycobacteroides abscessus. Next base: position 3,150,964 of record NC_010397.1, read on the forward strand.
ACCCATGATCTGGGTCTCGCCACGCTCGAACAGGGCACTGCCGTGGGCACGCGGGATCACGGCGACCTCGGCTGACAGGGCGCGAATGTCGGTGACACCGCGGCCATCGATGCGGAACTGATCCTTCAGGATGCGCTGGCGCACAAGCTTCTTGGTGAGCGAGCGGAACGCGGCGCCGATTTCCTTCTCACGGCCGTCGAAGCCCTCCTGGAGCCTGCCCAGCACGTCGACCTTGATCTCGTCGGTCTTCTCATCACGCTCGGCCTTGCCCGCGATCGAGAGCGCCTGCGACAGCGGCTCGGTGGCCACAGCCGCGACGGCGGCGTAGACGTCGTCCTGGTAGTCCGGGAACAGCGGGAACTCGCCGGTGGGCTTGGCAGCGCTGCCGGCCAGCTCCTCCTGCGCGGTGCACAGGGCAGCGATGAACGGCTTGGCCGCCTCGAGGCCCTCGGCGACAACGGTTTCGGTGGGCGCACCGGCGCCACCGTCGATCAATGCGATGACGTTGTCAGTGGCCTCGGCCTCGACCATCATGATCGCCACGTCGGAATCACCGGCGGTGCCTACTTTGCGGCCCGCGACCACCATGTCGAACACAGCCTTCTCCAGCTGCTCGACGGTCGGGAACGCCACCCACTGTCCCTCGATCAGGGCGACTCGCACTCCGCCAACCGGGCCCGAGAACGGGAGTCCGGCAAGCTGAGTGGAGGCGGACGCCGCATTGATGGCCAGCACGTCGTACAGATCGGCGGGGTTCAGGCTCAGCACCGTCACCACGACCTGGATCTCGTTACGCAGCCCGCTCACGAACGACGGGCGCAGCGGCCGGTCGATCAGACGGCAAGTCAAAATGGCGTCGGTGGAGGGACGACCCTCACGACGGAAGAACGAGCCGGGGATGCGGCCCGCGGCGTACATCCGCTCCTCGACGTCGACGGTCAGCGGGAAGAAGTCGAAGTGATCCTTCGGAGTCTTGCTGGCGGCCGTGGTCGACAGCAGCATCGTCTCGTCGTCCAGGTACGCGACGACCGAACCGGCGGCCTGCAGGGCCAGGCGCCCCGTCTCGAACCGGATGGTGCGGGTGCCGAAGCTCCCGTTGTCGATGGTCGCGGTGGACTCGAAGATGCCTTCTTCAATTTCTGTAACAGACATAGGTGTCCGATTTACCTCTCAGTTATTCAGCGTGTTCGCTGTAGTGGGCATGCGTGCCATCACACGGTCAGCGCGCGGTTGTACCAGCGCGAAGTGGACCCGGAAGGTGATCGGCCACGGCCGTTCGATCGAAGCGGTCGGGATCTTGAAACCCGGCAGCCACTACCGAAGACCGCCCGTTACCCGGCGGGACCAGCATGACAACGCACACACCCTACCACCTGCGGCGTTTGCGGCCGTGCAGCTTGATCAGGGCAGTTCTTCCACGCACACGGTGAAGTTGCGGTCCACGTACGGATAGCCGAGCCCCGTGATGCAGTCGTCAGCGGTCGAGACTTGCTGCAGAATCTGGGTGACACGTTTCTTGTTCTGGGCGCGAGGATCGTTGCAATCGACGCGCACCGGGTCGCCGTCCCATTTGTCCGGAACGTCCATGCAGCCGCCGACCACCCAGTCGATGTCCAGACACAGAGCCTGGCTTTTGCGGCCGAATCCACGCTTGGCGTAATAGGAGGAATCGGCGTCACGTGGGCAGTCAGCGTCCGTCGCGGCCTTGGCAAAGACCTTGAAATTCGACGTGGGACTGCCGCACGGTTCCTTGACCATCTTGGCTCGCTGATCGCTGCCGCTGAGGTTCACACAATCGCCGACGGCCAGGCCATCGGAGGCCGCTGCTGCCGAACAACCCGACAACAGCGCCACACCGACAGTAAGAAGAACAATGGACGCCGCCCCCAACGTTCCAGGGCCGCCCACTCGGGGGGAAAACAAAGTCAGCGGCGCAGGCCCAGGCGCTCGATCAGCGAGCGGTAACGCGCGACGTCGACCTTGGCGACGTACTTGAGCAGACGACGGCGACGGCCGACCAGCAGCAGCAGACCACGACGGCTGTGGTGGTCGTGCTTGTGGGTCTTGAGGTGCTCGGTCAGATCGACGATGCGCTTGGTCAGCATCGCGACCTGCGCCTCGGGGGAACCGGTATCGGTCTCGTGCAGCCCGTACTGGGCGAGGATTTCCTTCTTCTGCTCTGTGGTCAACGACACGGCAGGCTTCTCCATCAGTGAGGTTCGCGTCGAATTATCTGTAGCGGGCCACCGCGAACTGCAGCACCACCAGCGACGAAGTGTAGCGGTGCTTTAGTTTCGCGCCAAAATCGTGCGCGCCTTCTCGGCATCCTTGCCCATCGCCACAACCAGGTCGTCGATGGATTTGAACTTCTCCATGCTGCGGATTCTCGCGACGAAGTCGACTGCTACGTGCTGGCCGTACAGATCGGCGGTGGTGTCCAGAATGAACGCCTCGACAGTGCGTGCCTTCCCGGAGAAGGTCGGGTTGCTCCCCACCGAGACCGCCGCCTGATAACGCTCACCGGGAACCACGGTTCCCATGGTCGGACCGTGTCCGAGCAGTGTGAACCAGGCCGCGTACACCCCATCGGCGGGAATCGCCGAGAACATCGGGGGCGCCACATTGGCGGTCGGAAAGCCCAGTTCACGGCCGCGTCCGTCCCCGCGCACGACGACGCCTTCGACACGGTGCGGACGTCCCAAGGCTTCGGTGGCGGCCACCATGTCACCGGCATCGACACATGACCTGATGTAGGTCGACGAGAACGTCACGGCGTGCTCTGTGACCAAGGTGACCGCGTCAACCTTGAAGCCGAAGCGCTCCCCGGCCTTCTTGAGCATCTGGACGTTCCCTGCGGCCTTTTTACCGAACGTGAAGTTCTCCCCGACCACCACCTCGGCGACGTGCAACCTCTCGACCAGCAGTTCATGCACATAGCGCTCGGGTGAGAGCTTCATGAACTCCGGCGTGAACGGCACCACGAGGAAGACGTCGACACCCAGTTCTTCGGCCAGCTCAGCGCGCCGGGTCAAGGTGGTGAGCTGCGCCGGGTGTGTTCCCGGGAACACCACTTCCATCGGATGCGGATCGAACGTCATCAGGACGCTCTTCAGATTAAGCTCACGTGCCGCCTTCACGGCGCGCCCGATGAGTTCGGCGTGACCTCGGTGTACACCGTCGAACACACCGATCGTCAGCACGCACCGACCCCAGTCGGACGGGATTTCGTCTTGCCCGCGCCAGCGTTGCACGGCCTAAAGCCTACTTCGGAAGCTGTGAGAAGGCCGACTTGGCGTTCGGTCTTCATTCCCTGACTAGGCTTACCTTCGTGAGCCCCACTCGATCCGACCGGCCCGCCGGATCCGCCGATACCGATCTGACGACGGTCGCTCAGGACTACCTCAAGGTGATCTGGACCGCGCAGGAGTGGTCACACGAAAAGGTCAGCACCAAAATGTTGGCCGAGCGCATGGGCGTGTCGGCGAGCACCGCATCTGAATCGATACGCAAGCTCGCCGACCAAGGGCTCGTAGACCACGAAAAGTACGGCGCGGTGACGCTGACCGACCACGGCCGCAAGGCGGCGGTGCTCATGGTCCGTCGGCACCGGCTGCTGGAGACGTATCTGGTCAACGAACTCGGCTATGGCTGGGATGAAGTGCACGACGAGGCCGAAGTGCTGGAGCATGCCGTCTCGGACTTGCTCCTGGCCAAGATCGACGCAAAACTCGGCCACCCTCAACGCGATCCACATGGCGACCCGATCCCGGGCCCCGACGGCCAGGTGCCCACTCCCCCGGCACGCCAGCTATCGGACTGCGCCAACGGCGATACCGGCGTGGTGGCCCGAATCTCCGATTCCGATCCGGAGATGTTGCGCTACTTCGACACCGTGGGCGTGGCCCTGGATGCGCGGGTCACCGTCGATGAACGACGCGACTTCGCCGGAACCATCTCGGTCTCCATCGACAGCGATGAGCCGGGCCGCGACGAAAGGAAGCTGGAGCTGGGAAACCCAGCCGCGCAATCGATTTGGGTTGTACTCGACTGAAATGGCCGACCACGCGGCGTGTGAATGCCTATTGTGCGTCGACTACGGCGATCGCGATCAGTACAACGACAGTGATCGCGACATCATCGGGAGTGTCACCGAATACGGTTGGAGCGCACTGGGAATCGGCCCCACCTCGTCGGAAGAAAGTCCACCGTTCGCTTACACCGTGGGGTTGTGGCACACCATGCGGTTGCCCGAGCTGGCAATCTACGGGGTCAACGACATCACGATGATGCAGCGCGCGCTCAATGCCGTGGCCAAGCAGGCACAAGAAGGGCGGGTGTTGCAGGTCGGCGAGACGTTCGCCGATGTGCTCGCGCTACCCGACGTGGACGACTACCGCGTCAAACTCTCCCCCATCGACCCCAGTTGGTACGACAACGAATTCGGTTTCGGACTGTGGTTCAACCGCACTAACCATGTGCGGTATCTGCAGATCCTGTGGCCCGACGGCGCGGGGCGTTTTCCCGGGAATCCCGAGCTCGATCCGCATTTCGACGATCGGCAGCCGCTGATGTGGATGCCCAGGGAGCTGCACCCTCCCAGCCGGTGGATCCGCCCGGCCGACTGATTGAGCTGTTCTTTGTGGGTATGAACATCCACAAAAAGGGTGGAACCGAATCGCCGCCAGCCGCGTCAGACCCATAAAAGACCGCATCGAACCCAGGGAGGGCGAGGTAATGACATCAGCCGGCAATCCGCCGCTGCAGGTGGTAATCGACGAGGTCGGTGCGCTCAGTAAGTTCGCCGCGAGCCTTGCCGACCAAATGAGAGCGGGGTCAAGTTCACTGGATCGCGACGTCCAGTCGTTGTTCGGCGTCTGGAGGGGCAGTGCTGCCGATGCCTATCGGTCCGGATGGGACGAAATGCAGGACGGTGCAACGAAAGTGTGGAATGCGCTGACTGATATCGCCTCTACGCTGGGCTCAAATGCTGCGGTATTCCATGCGCAGGAGACCTCAACCGCGTCGTCCATCACTTCGACACAGGCGGGCTGACTGGATGCCCGCTCACGTGGAATCGGAGTTCTCCTTCGATCTTGACCACATCGAGCAGGTGACGTCCCGCGCTCGGGGTTTCAAGGAGTTTGTCACCGAGAACCTCGACCAGCTGGAGTCGCGCGCTCAGAAACTTGTGCAAAGTGGGCAGTGGACCGGTGCCGCTGCCGCCGCCTACTCCGAAGCCCACAAGGAGTGGATGGATGCGGCACGTGAGCTTGTCGAGGGGTTGAACCAGATGGAAGAGGCCGCGCGAACCGCTCACGGCGCCTACTCGGAGGCACAAGAAGCCAATCTTCGAATGGCGCGAGGTTGATGTGCCCGTTGTCGTCGAATCAGCGGCGTACTACGCGGCCGCCAACACCTGCTACAAACTCTCGACCGACGTCCAAGCCGCATTCAAACCTCTTTCCCGTGTCCTCACCTTGGAAACCAGCGGAATGGCCGGCGGCTATCAAGCCGTCAAAGCCTGGTCTTCGGGATATGACAATCGTGCCGCAGCTCTCACCACGGCGACCACCGAATATGCACGAGCGCTACAGCGCCTGGGCGACATCCTGACTGCGGCGGGCTACAACTGGGCCATCGCCGACTGGAGAGCAAACCGCGATCCCAACAAGGGAACGGGCCCAGCCTGCCCTCGGACGATCCCGTCCGAACTGCCTTATGGGGCAGATGTTGTCGTCGGTGTGGCATCGTCAAAACACAACGGCCCGGGTCTTGAGTCGGATGTGCCCGACCTGTACAAGAAGGTTGTCGCTCAGGTAGCGGGCGGGGAGATCCCGGACGGTGATACAAACAAGCTCGACAGTGCGGCCAAGGCGTGGAAGACGTTTGCCGACAATGACGCGATCTCCCGGGGCGAATCCGATCTGAGGCTCGCGGCTAGCGCATTGAGTAATTTTCATGCCCCGGATATCCCGAACCTCAGCGAGCACCTCACGACGCTCTCGACAAGTGCTGGCAGAATCAAGCTGGCCGCAAGCGATCTCGCCACCTCGACAACCGCCCACTATGCGGCGCTTAGTCAGCTGCGCTCAGATATGCAGTTCGCCATCGCCACTACTCTCGGTGTTGGACTAGCCGCCATCGCCGCGATCGCTGTCATCACTCGGGGCCGTGCTACCGCAGGTGGCGCTGAGATCGCAGCCACAGCGGTAGACGCCTGCGCATCATCGCTTGCGGCATGCATCCGTCCCTTCCTTACAACGTTGGGCGGTATCACTTTTAACGCAGAAGCGGTCACCGCCGCGGGCCTCGGCGCGATCATCGGATTGTCGATCGCAACGATTACCGGGGAAACAGTGGTCTACTCGAACTACAAGCCACCTGGTGACGCGTTCGACAAGACCGGCGCGAAGTCACCCGGTTATCCGGGTGACTATCCGGCGGGATCATTGCCAAGAGAGTTCGTACCTCCGAAGGACGGACCCAAATGGGTGCCCAATCCCAACCCCAAAGGTAACCGTTTTGGCTGGCTAGACGCCGATGGAAACGTGTGGGTCCCCACCGGCAAGGGGGGCCTGGCCCACGGTGGGCCGCACTGGGACGTCCAGGATCCGAAAACTGGTAAACACGAAAATGTTCCGCCACCACTTCCCGAAGGAGAAGGTAAGTGAGCGATCGTACACCGGTGGTCGTCCGAGCACCGGGCGTTGTCTACCAATCCGACTTCGATGAAGCGGTGTTCTTCCAATGGCTCGACAAGATGCCAGGGGCTTGGTCGCATGGCGGTGCGCGCCAAACGTTACAGGTGGCCGTTGATCCCGATGCTCTCGATGAAGACGCCCTGAGTGAATTCGTCGGGCTCTATCGGCGTTACCACGTAAGCGCCGCAGAGCTCCAGGTCTTGGCTGGCACTCGCCTAGGTTCCTGGTTTAGCTCGCCCGATCGATTCTGGCATCGAGAGATTTTCGAGCGCCCTTCGCCGGCCGAGGATCAGCTGAGCCGCGAACTGTTCTCGGGCGATCTCCCTTGGAACATCGAACCCACCGTTGGCACACGCGTGAACGTCTGGCCGCCTGACATCAATGTGAGCCCCACTCCAGATCATGTGGTCCTCAAGGCCACCGGTGTCCGCTACTATTCCGAGCTCGACGAAGCGGCCTTCTTTGAATGGCTGGATAAAAACCCACAAGTCGAGTCCTACCGTGGTCGCAACCACACTCTCTACATCAATGTGAATGTCGACAGCGGCGAGGAATGGGAACTGTGCGAACTCGCCGCTCTCTACACCCGATACAACATCGACATGACAGAACTGCGAGTTCTGAATTCGGGCAACTTCGGACCTTGGTTCAGCGACCCCAAATGGTGGTGGCACAAGGCCGTTTTCGGGTAGCCGCTACAAATTCGCGGGCCGCAACACCACGACCGATGTGGTGCGTGATCCCTTGTCCGCCAGCAGCGCGATGACGCGATCATCGGCATCCACCGCCGCGTAGGTGCCTTCGATCCCCGCAGGCGCCAGTGGCCGACCGTTACGCACCGCATCCACCTCGGCGGCGTCCAGGTCACGCCGGGGAAAGCCTTGCCGGCACGCGGAATCCAGGTCCAGGGTTAGCGTCGCGCCATCGGCCAGCTCCTCGAGCGTGCGGGCTCGATCCAGCCCGAAATCACCAACCCTGGTGCGCCGCAGTGCCGTCAGGTGTCCGCCCACACCGAGCGCGGCCCCCGCATCCCGGGCGAGCGCACGAATATAGGTCCCCGAGCTGCAGTCGATTTCCACGTCCACATCGATCAGGTCCTCACCCGAGCCTCGCACCGCCAACACGTCGAAGCGAGAGATACGCACCGGACGCGCGGCCAGCTCGACCGACTGCCCCTCGCGTGCCAGCTTGTACGCGCGCTGTCCGTCGACCTTGATCGCACTCACCGAGGACGGCACCTGCGCGATATCTCCACGCAGTCCGGCCACGGCGGCCTCGATATCCACCTCGGTGAGGTGCGATGCCGAAATCGTTTGCAGCACCTCCCCTTCGGCATCATCGGTGCTGGTGCTCTGACCGAATCGGATAGTCGCCGCGTACGACTTGGTGGTCAACGTGAGTAGGCCCATGATCTTGGTGGCCCGCTCGATCCCAATGACCAGTACTCCGGTAGCCATCGGGTCGAGGGTCCCGGCATGCCCCACCTTACGGGTGGAAAATATTCTGCGACAACGCGACACCACGTCATGACTCGTCATTCCGGCGGGCTTGTCAACGATCACCAGGCCCGCCCGGCTCAGCGGATCGGTCACGGCACCACAATCGCGGTCAAGATCAAACCCTTGTCGATGATCCATCGGCCGTCAAAGGCCGACAGCACGGTGCCGTCGTTGGCCCTGCCGTCAACCAAGATTCGCGAAGTAAACGTTCCATCCGGGTCAATCGTGATGTGAGCGTCCTCGAAACCAAGCCAGCGGGCAGTCAACGGGAACCATGCCTTGTACGTGGTTTCCTTGGCACAGAACAACAATCGGTCCCAATGGGTGCCAGCAGGCAACGCGTCCAGCTCGTCACGCTCGACGGGCAGGGCAATCGACTTGAGCACGCCATTGGGCAATACATCGTGCGGTTCGGCGTCGATGCCCACCGAACGCACCTCGCCCGTCCGCCCCACCACGGCCCCCCGGAAGCCCTCGGTATGCGTCATGCTGCCCACGATCCCATCGGGCCACAGCGGTTGCCCCTTGTCTCCCTTGAGGATCGGCACCTCTGGAATGCCAAGCACGGAGAGCGCCTGCCGGGCGCAGTACCGCACGGTGATGAATTCGTTGCGCCGCTTGGCCACCGACTTGGCGATCAACGGTTCCTCTTCGGGCAGCGGCTCCAGACCGGGCGGGTCTTCATACAACTCGGCCGACGGCAACAGCTCGGGAACTACCGAAGCGATCAACTGATCAGTCACTGGCACGCTCCTTGGCAAGCCGCTCACGGAATCGTTTGGCTGCCACCCTCATCTGCTCAGTGATCTCGAAATGACCACCGAACTCGTTGAGGTAGCCGGGCGGATAATGTGGCGCCGGCAGAATCTGCCGAAGCCACGAATATGGTTTGCGCTGGGCCCATTCCCGCGGATAGCCCACCGATACCTCTTCAAACCTGACGTCGTCGTACCAGGTGGTTCGCGGAATGTGTAGATGTCCGTACACCGAGCATGCGGCGTTGTAACGGGTATGCCAGTCCGCGGTTTCGGTGGTTCCACACCACAGCGAGAACTCGGGGTAGAACAACGCGTCGCAGGGTTCACGCACCAGCGGAAAATGGTTCACCAGGACTGTCGGAGTCATCCAGTCCAAATCCTCTAGGCGCTTGCGGGTGTACCGCAGCCGATCTCGGCACCAGGCATCGCGTGTGGCGAAAGGCTCACTGGAGAGCAAGAACTCGTCAGTGGCCACCACGTTGCGATCACGGGCGATCTTGAGCCCCTCGGCCTTGCTGTTGGCCCCTTCCGGCAGAAATGTGTAGTCGTACAACACAAACATCGGCACGATGGTGGCCGGACCACCCTGTTCCACCCATACCGGGTAGGGATGTTCGGGGGTGATTACACCCATCTCGTCGCACATGTTGACCAGGTAGTCGTACCGGGACTGCCCGAAGATCTGCATCGGATCGCGCGCCGTGGTCCACAGTTCGTGGTTGCCCGGTACCCAGATCACCTTGGTAAACCTGCGCCGCAACAGATCCAGCGCCGCCCGGATGTCATCGCTACGTTCGGCCACATCCCCGGCGACGATCAGCCAGTCCTCGGGAGAGGCCGGGTGCAGTTCTTCCAGGACAGACTTGTTGGCCGACTGCCCGACATGCAGGTCACTGATGGCCCAGAGCGTGGGCTCGCGTTCCTGCGTCATCCGGCCAATGTACCTACAGGTTTATCTTGCAGCTCTGCCCCACGTCGAGAACGCGCAGCGCGCGTCCACTTCCCACCCAGAACGCACAGGACAGCGCGAGATCCGTCAGCAATCCGTCATCGAAATGCTGACGTGCCCGCTCCCAGAACTCGTCGTCCTCGCGTAACCCAACGTGATCGGTGGCGAAACGGTGCGCGAACTCGGCGGCCGTACGCTCCGCCTCGCTGTATCGCGCCGAGGTACGCCACCGATCGGCCTCGGCATAAAAATCCCCGTCGAGTTCACCGCTCTGCACAAAACGGGTGTTCTGACACACCGAGCATTCGTTCGCAAAGGCCACTGCCATCCGGGCCAACTCCCGCACCCCAAGGGGAAGCCGACTGCGGTTGTACACCGCATCAGAAAATCCGGCGAAACCCGGCGCCATTTCCGGGGAGCCCATCAGCCAGCCGGCCACGTCGTCGTCTGCATAGTTCCCAATTCGTGCCATGGCGTCACGGTACTCCTGGACTAGAACGTGTTCTAGTGTTTTCGATGTTCCGTAGGAGACGACGAGGCGCACCGCTAGACTTCGGCGCACCGCGGCCGACCAGATTGAGGTGACTTCGCATGGCCCAACGGGCAGCCCTTGTCCGAGCTGGAATCTGCGTCGCCCTGGTGGCGCTGGTGCTGAGCATCGTTACCGTCTGGCGCACCGCCCCCGCGGAGCACACCGCGAGCGCGCCGGTTCAGCTCAGGTTCTCCACCGCACCCATGACCGGGCCCGCGAACACGGGCGCCACCACCACGATCAAATGGCCGGTCGTTCCGGTCACCGATCCTCGCCCGTTCGACCCCTGCTTCGATATCCCCAGTTCGGTCATCGCCGCCGCAGGACTCGACCAGACACCGCCGGCGCCCGAGGAAGGGCTGCGCTGCCGCTACGACTCGCGTAACAACTATCAGTTGGCCGTCGAGGCAGTCGTGTGGCGCACCTACGAAGACTCGCTGCCTGCCGATGGCGTGGAGACCACCATCGCCGGTCACCGCGCGGCCGAATACAACATCATGAAGCCGACCGACTGGAACAACCAGTGGTGGGTGTCGTGCATGATCACGTTCAAGACGAGTTACGGCGTGGTCCAGCAGTCGCTGTACTACGCGTCGCAGAAGTACTCCCCCGACGGCCCCGGCTGTCTCGTGGAGAATCGTCGGGTCGCAAATATTCTCGCGCCCTCCTACAAATTCTGAGACCGGCAAATTCTGAGACCGGCCGGTTAGCCGCGCGCCGCGATGCGTGCCAGCACTTCGGGCCGCCGCAATGGAGGCACGGTCTTGGGCGGCTGACGACGCGCCGGCAGTGACCCCAGCAGCCGCATCGTGGTGGCGGTAACCTCGGCCACCGCCTGCTCGAATGCCTCCCGATTGGCGTCGGAGGTCTTCTGGATTCCGCTGATCTTGCGGACGTATTGCCGTGCCGCCGCCTCGATCTCCTGATCGGTCGCCGCAGGCTCGAGTCCGCGCAGCTCGGTGATGTTCCTGCACATATCTACGACAGTAGAAACAGATTCCGGAAGACGCCATGCCCCACCCACCGGTTAGTTCACATGCGCGTGTATACGTAAGTCATGCCAGTGACGTCATCGGAGCCGTCTAGCGCCGGGTCCAACGCCCTTCATACCAGCGGTTCATCGCAACGCGACCGTGTCGCCGCTGCCGCCCACGAGGTGCTCGCCAAACATCCCCCCGCGACGACGCCGGTGACCGACCTATTGGGCGCCGTCTACGACGCGGGCCTGGCCTGGGTACATTTCCCGGTCGGCCTGGGTGGCCTGGACGCGCCGCCGGCGCTGCAGGCCGTTTCCGACACCATCCTGCGCGCGGCCGGTGTGCCAGACCCCTTGTTTGTCAACGTGATCGGGTATGGCATGGCAGCGCCGACGGTACTAGCGCATGGACAACCGGAATTGATCCGGCGGATCCTGCGTCCCCTGTTCACCGGTGAAGAGCTGTGGTGTCAGCTCTTCAGCGAGCCGGGTGCCGGCTCCGATTTGGCAGGCCTGGCCACCCGCGCGGTACGCGACGGCGATGAGTGGGTGATCAACGGTCAGAAGGTGTGGACCTCGGGGGCGCATCAGGCGCGCTGGGCCTTGTTGGTGGCCCGCAGCAATCCCGACGTGGCCAAGCATCGGGGCCTGACCTACTTCGTCGTCGACATGACCGATCCCGGCGTCGAGGTCCGTCCCCTGCGCCAGATGACCGGCGACGCCGAGTTCAACGAGGTCTATCTCACCGATGTCCGCATCCCGGACGCACACCGCCTGGGCAACGAGGGCGATGGCTGGCGGGTGTCGATGACCACGTTGATGAACGAGCGCAGCGCACTGGGTGGCGCCTTCGATCACGGCCGCGGCGGTGGCTCGATCGGCAATGCCCTCAATCTGTGGAAGCAGCGCCCCGATCTGCACACTCCCGAGCTGCGGGCCAAGCTGACGAATCTTTTCGTACGCTCGGAAGGCAACCGCTACGGCACACAGATGAGGATCGCCGCCCAGGGCGATGCGCCTATGGGTCCCGAAGGATCTATCGGCAAGCTGATGGGCGCGGAACTCAACCAGCAGATCTACGACTTCTGTGTTGAACTGCTGGGCATCGAGGCGACCCTGTACGCCTCCTATGACATGCGCCGGGTGGTGGAAGACGACCGGCGTGCCGACACCATGTGGGCCTTCCTGCGATCCAAGGCCAACACCATCGAAGGCGGTACCTCCGACGTGATGCGCAACATCATCGGAGAACGCGTACTCGGATTGCCCGGCGATATTCGGGTCGACACCGACAAAGCCTGGAAGGACGTGCCCCGCGGATGAGCGCCAGCGAAGACCATCAAACCCGGATGAGCGCCAGCGAAGACAATCAAACCCGGATGAGCGCCAGCGAAGACAATCAGGCCCAGATCAATGAATTCGAGTTCACCGAAGAACACGGCGACCTGCGCTCGCTGGTACGCAGCTGGTGTGAACGGGTCTGGACACCCAAGCACGTGCGCCAGATTGCCGAGGCTGGATCAGTGGATCTGGATGCCTGGCGCGCCCTCGGCTCCGAACTGGGTGTGGTGGGCCTAAGTCTGCCCGAACAGCATGGCGGCGGTGGGTTGGGTGTCATCGAATTGTCCATCGTGGCCGAGGAATTGGGGCGGGCTCTGGCGTGCCTGCCGTGGATATCCAGTGCTGCCCTGGGCGCCACCGCCCTGGTGTCCAGCGGCGACGACAGCGCCTTGGCCGAGTGGGTACCGGCGCTGGCCGCCGGCGAGAAGACGATCACGCTGGCGGGCGGCCGTACCCGTTTAGCGGACGCGATCACCGTGTCTGCCGAATCCGATACCGACGGCTGGAAGCTCACCGGCGACACCGAGCATGTTCCCGACGGCGCGACCGCCGACGTGATCCTGGTGCTCGCCGATACCGATTCGGGACCAAGCCTTTTCGCGGTCGACGGCGATGCGCCAGGTGTCGACCGACACTCGCTGGCGACCCTTGATATGACCCGGCGGCAGGCCAACATCCACTTCAACTCCGCCCCCGCACGCCTGATCGGTGCACAGGGGCGGGGTGCGGAGGCCGTCGCCACGGCACTCGACGTCGCAGCCACCGTACTGGCGGCCGAGCAGGCCGGTATCGCCGCCCACATGCTGGATGTGACAACCGAATACGCGAAGTCCCGGATCCAGTTCGGGCGCATCATCGGGTCATTCCAGGCCGTCAAACACCGCCTTGCCGATATGGCCGCGGCGACCGGGAATGTGCGTGGCGCCGCGTATCACGCGGCCTGGTCACATGATCACCCGAGCCTTGACGATCCGGCGCTGGCCACCAGTATTGCTCAACAGGTGGCGTCGGCAGGAGCTGTGGAGGTAACCGCCAAGGCCATCCAGAGCCATGGCGGCATCGGTTTCACCTGGGAGCACCCGGCCCATCTGTATTACAAACGCGCCGTGAGTAACTCGGCCCTCTTCGGGGGGCGCGCCGTCCACGCCGAACGTATTGCCAAGGAGGTAATCGACGCATGACCGAACCAATTTTGTTGACCCACACCGAAGACCGCATCTGCACCATCACCCTGAACCGGCCGCAAGCACGTAACGCCTTGAGCACCGCCCTGGGCGAGGAGATCGTCAAGGCCGTCACCGCGGCCGACGCCGACGAGAACGTCGACGTGATGATCCTGACCGCGGCCGACCCGGTCTTCTGCGCGGGCGTGGACCTCAAGGAGCTGGGCAGTGGCGATCGTGCCGAGTCCCTGGACCCGTGGTGGCCCGAACTGAGCAAGCCGGTCATCGGCGCCATCAACGGCGCTGCGGTGACCGGCGGTCTGGAGTTGGCACTGGCCTGCGACATTCTCATCGCCTCGGAGAAGGCACGATTCGCCGACACCCATGCGCGCGTTGGCATCTTGCCGACCTGGGGGCTGACCACCCTGCTGCCGCTCTCGGTGGGGCGGGGCCTGGCCCGGCGGATGAGCCTGACCGGCGACTACCTCTCCGCCGAGGATGCGCTGCGGGCAGGCCTGGTGACCGAGGTGGTCGCGCACAACGAGCTCCTCCCCGCCGCCAAGCGTCTCGCCGCGACCATTGCCGGCAACAACCAGCCCGCGGTCCGCGAACTGCTGGCGTCCTACCGCCGTATAGAGTCCGAGCTCGTCGGCAACGGCCTGCAGGTGGCTCTCGACGATGCTCACCGGTGGATCGATCAGAACTCGATCGCCGAGGGCGTAGAGGCTCGGCGCACCGCGATCATGGAGCGCGGACGCAGCCAGAACGCCTAGGCGCGATCGGTTCGGTACAACGCGATCCGGCGATCGGGCCGAATATCGAACTCACCCAGGAACGTCCAGCCAATCCGGTCGAGCGCCTTGCGCATCGGCGTATTCGACGCTGCCGGTTCTATCATCATTCGTCGGCAGTCGGGATCGGCGTGGTAGGTCGCGCTCGGCAACAACCGCATCCATTCCGACACCACACCACGGCCTAAATAGCGCGTGTCGGCGGTCGCGACATGCAGCCCGACATCATGCGCATGCGCAGGGTAGATCCGTGCGATCTCGTCACGCGCGGCACGGTAAAGCTCGATATAGCCGATCTCGGTTCCGTCCACCGACAGGATGCAGGGCAGTGAATAGTCACCGGCCAGACGGTAGGAAGAGTCTTCGTGCCACCGGGCGGCTGACCATGGCTGCTCCCACGTCTCCACCAAATGCGGCCGGGCGAACCACTCACTGAGCATCTCCGGGTCCGTGCCCAACGGATCTACCCGACGCAAGGCATACCGAGTACCGTCAAATGACGGCATCGGCGGCGGCCCGGCCGCCATCACCTCGGCCACCACATCGGTGTTCTCGCGCGCGATGCGGTAACCGGTGGGGCTATTCATCGGCCAGGAGACTCCGTTCGATTGAGGCTTAGCTTAGGTAAGCCTATATTTTACGAAGCACCCGCCGAGACGACCTCGCGCACCCCTACATCAGGTGCGGCGTCTCCCTATGGATCTTGTGATCGTGGTGCACTGTGCCACCGACGACCGCGAATCCGAGACCGGCGGTCACCAGGAGTGCGACCGCTGCCACCATTCCCCAGCCATGATGCCCGGAGGCCAACGCCGCCAGACCCAGCGCGGTAATCGTGACCGACATCAGGCCCAGGAAGTAACCGGTCCACACGGCAAATCGATCAAGGTTCATTTCGAAACACCTCCTCGTCCAGCTTTTCCACGATACCCCTGAAGTGATGTGGATCACATATCCACGCAATCGACGGGACTCGATATCATGAAGCAGCTATCGGAGCGGGGGGAGAAAATCGTGTCGTATCCACAGCACTATCCGGCGGCGGGGCCCCGGTCCTTTCAGGTGCGGCTGACCAAACACACCGGGATGCTTCTCATGTTCAGCACCCGCAGCTACACGATCACCGGGACGCTTGAACAATGCGAGGCCGCCTATCGCGACGCGCAAACCCACAACCTGGCCGCCGGCTGGTGGAGTTTTCTGTCCATCCTCCTCATGAACTGGATCGCCATCTTCGGAAACATGGGGCAAATCAACCAGATTCGGCGTTTGGCAGCACAGCCGCCGGCATACCAGGCTTATCCACCGGTCGGGTATCCCCAGCCGCCCTACCCCCAATATCCGCAGACGTCCTGATCAGGAGCCAGTGCCCGGCACGGCCCATCCTCCGGACAGTGCGCGCCAACCGACCAACACCAGCCGCAGGACCAGGAAAAGGGTGAGTCCGCACCAGATCCCGGCAAGCCCCCACCCGAAAACCAGTGCCAACCACACGCTCGGCAGGAATCCGCACAATGCGCTGATCATGGTGGCATTGCGCATGAACCGCGCATCGGCAGCTCCCAGCAGCACCCCGTCCAGCGCGAACACCAGACCCGATATCGGCAACTGACACACCAGGAACCACCATGGCACCCGCATTTCATGCAGCACGGCGGCGTCGGAGGTAAACAGCCTCGGCAGCACCGGCGCACCGAGGGCAAGTATGCCCGCCAACAGCACCGCGAACCCCAGCGAGAAGATGCTCACACGCCACGCCACCGACTTGGCCTCGGGCACCCGGCCCGCGCCCAATGCCGCACCTACCAGGGTTTGAGCCGCGATGGCCAGCGAGTCGAGCACCAGTGCAAGGAAACTCCACATCTGCAGGACCACCTGATGGGCGGCCAATGCCGCCGCCCCAAACCGGGCCGCTACCGCGGCAGCACTGATGAAGCACGCTTGAAAGGCCAGACTGCGCACCAGCAGATCGCGCGCCAGCACCAGCTGCGCGCGCAGCACCGCACGGTCCGTCCGAAGCGGCGCATGCTCGGCGTGCAGAGCACGCAAGAAGAGGATCGCGGCCAGCCACTGCCCCACCAGATTGGCCACCGCCGAACCGGCCAACCCCATCCGCGGCACACCCGCCAGCCCGTAGATCAGCACCGGGCACAGTACGGCCGACACGGCAAAACCGGCGATGACATATCGCAACGGCCGCACCGTATTCTGAACTCCCCGCATCCAGCCGTTGCCCGCCAGGGACACCAGAATGGCCGGTGCCGCGAAGATGGCGATACGCAGCCACCCCAGGCCCTGAGCAGCGACATCGGGCGCCGCGGCAATGGCGCGCACCACCGGCCCGGCCACCGCATGCACGACGAGCACCACGACGGCTCCGATGAGCAGCGCCAGCCAGGTGGCCTGCACGCCCTCATGGACCGCGCCAGGCCTGTCGCCGGATCCGAATCGCCGCGCGGCGCGCGCGGTGGTGCCGTACGACAGAAAGGTCAGCTGCGTCCCCACCAACGAAAGGACCAGTCCCCCAACAGCCAATCCCGCCAAAGGGACCGCTCCCAGGCGGCCCACCATGGCGATGTCGAAAAGCAGATACAGAGGTTCGGCTGCCAAGACGCCCAATGCGGGCAGCGCCAGCGAAATGATCCGTCGAGCCAGGCCGGGCATTCCGGCGATGCCGGTGGCGTCAGTCAAGGGCGCGAACCAGCGCCGCCACTACGTCATCGACCGGACCCGTCGCCGAGAACCCGGCTGCCAGCCGATGTCCACCACCGTCGAAAGTGGCCGCTACCGCGGAAAGATCGACCGCGGACCGCGCGCGCATCGATACCGACCAATGCTCCGGCTCGATTTCCTTGAACACCACCGCAACCTCAGCCTCGGTGGTGGTGCGGACGATATCGACTATCGATTCAACCTCTTCGGTGCGTGCGCGGGACCAGACATCGTGGGTGACAACGGCATACACCATTCCCGCACCCCCAACCGCATGGGGGACGAGCTCCGCGGTGCCCAGCACACGCGACAAGATCGGCAGCCACACAAAGGGATGCGAGTCCATGAAGGTGCGGGTGATGTTCACGCCATCGGCGCCCAAGTCCAGCAACCGGGCCGCCAGCCGGTGGCCCCGTGGGGTGGCCCAGCGGAACGAGCCGCTGTCGGTGACCAAGCCCGCGTACAGGCAATGCGCCATCTCGGGGGTGATGTCCACTCCCCAGGCGTCGAGCAGCTGAACCACCATCATCGTCGTCGAATCTGCTGCGATATCAACGTAGTTCGCCGTGCCAAAGAGCTCGTTGGACACATGGTGGTCAATGACCAGCACTGGCGTGGACCCCTCGGTCAGCTGGGCGAGTTGACCGAGTCGGCGCACGCTGGGGCTGTCGACGGTGACCACAAGATCTGGATCCCGGCGCAGCTCTTGGGGCCGAACGAGCAAGTGTGCACCGGGCAGCGTGCCCACCGACTCCGGCGGCGCCGCCGGTTCGCCGAAGCTCACCTGGACGTCAACGCCCTTGGCCACCAACGCCTGTCCCAGCGCCAGCCCACTGCCTACCGTGTCGGCGTCGGGATGCACATGACAGATGATCACCACCCTGCTGGCCTTCGCCAGCAGGGCCACGGCACCGTCCTCGTCTACGCGTGCCCCCACGGCACCCGTCTCAATCGGGACGGCGCTCATCGTCCTCGTAGGCTGCGGGTTCCTCGGCCGCAGATTCCTTGTACGGATCGGCATCGCCGGCGTGTACCGCTCCCTGACGCACCTCGGCAAGAGCCGCATCGGCCGCGCGCGTGCGGTCCAGCAGCTCCTCCATGTGCCGGGCCGAATCGGCCATCGTGTCGAGCACAAAGGTCAGGGTGGGCGTGAACCTCACTCCTGTACCGGCACCCACCTTGGTTCGAAGCACACCCTTTGCCTTATCTAGCGCAGCCGCCGCGCCGGCGAAATCCGGCTCGTCGGAAAGAGTCTGCCCCATCACGGTGTAGTACACGGTCGCATCGTGAAGATCGTTGGTCACCCGAGTATCGGTGACCGTGACCATCGTCAGCCTCGGATCCTTGATCTCGTACTCGATCGCCGAGGCGACGATGGCCCCGATCCGCTTCGCCAGCCGGCGTGCGCGGGCGGGATCTGCCACGTTAGACCCGCTCCTTCTCGCGCAGCTCGTACGCCTCGATGACGTCGCCTTCCTTGATGTCGTTGTACGTCAAGGTCAGACCGCACTCGTAGCCGTCGCGCACCTCGACCACGTCGTCCTTCTCCCGCCGCAGCGACGAGATGGTGACGGTCTCGGCGACCACGATGTTGTCGCGCAGCAGGCGCGCCTTCGCGTTGCGCCGGATGATGCCCGAGGTGACCAGGCAGCCGGCGATGTTGCCGACCTTCGACGACCGGAACATGGCACGAATCTCGGCGCGCCCCAGCTCGACCTCTTCGTAGACCGGCTTGAGCATGCCCTTGAGGGCGCTCTCGATCTCGTCGATGGCCTGGTAGATCACCGAGTAGTACCGGATGTCGACACCCTCGCGGTTGGCCAGCTCGGTCGCCTTGCCCTCGGCGCGCACATTGAAGCCGATGATGATGGCATCCGAGGCCGACGCCAGGTTGACGTTGGTCTCGGTCACACCACCGACACCACGATCGATGACGCGCAACTGCACCTCGTCGTCGATCGCGATTCCGAGCAGTGCCTCTTCCAGGGCCTCGACCGTACCGGCGTTGTCGCCCTTGAGGATCAGGTTCAGCTGGCTGGTTTCCTTCAGCGCGGCGTCCAGGTCGTCCAGGCTGATCCGCTTGCGGCTGCGTGCGGCCAACGCGTTGCGCTTACGCGCACTGCGCCGGTCGGCAATCTGCCGGGCGATGCGGTCCTCGTCGACGACGAGCAGGTTGTCACCGGCACCGGGCACCGAGGTGAAACCGATGACCTGGACCGGACGCGACGGCAAGGCCTCTTCGACATCCTCGCCGTGCTCGTCGACCATGCGGCGCACGCGACCGTACGCGTCACCGGCGACGATCGAGTCGCCGACCCGCAGCGTGCCGCGCTGGATGAGCACCGTGGCCACCGGACCGCGACCGCGGTCCAGATGCGCCTCAATGGCGACACCCTGGGCCTCCATGTCGGGGTTGGCCCGCAGATCCAGGGCAGCATCCGCGGTCAGCAGCACCGCTTCGAGCAACTGCTCGATGTTGGTGCCCTGCCTGGCCGAGATGTCGACGAACATCGTGTCGCCACCGAAGTCCTCGGCCACCAAGTTGTACTCGGTGAGCTGAGCCCGGATCTTGGCCGGATCGGCGCCTTCCTTATCGATCTTGTTGACCGCCACCACGATCGGCACATCGGCCGCCTGCGCGTGGTTGATGGCTTCCACCGTCTGCGGCATGACACCGTCGTCCGCGGCCACCACCAAGATCGCGATATCGGTGGCCTTCGCACCGCGGGCACGCATGGCGGTGAACGCCTCGTGACCCGGGGTGTCGATGAAGGTGATGGGACGCTCGGTGCCGTCATGTTCGACAGCGACCTGGTAGGCGCCGATGTGCTGGGTGATGCCGCCGGCTTCACCCTCACGCACGTTCGCCTTACGGATGGTGTCCAGCAGTCGGGTCTTACCGTGGTCGACGTGACCCATCACGGTCACCACCGGCGGACGTGTCCGCAGGTCCTCCTCGCCGCCCTCGTCCTCGCCGTAGGTGAGGTCGAAGGACTCCAGCAGCTCACGGTCCTCGTCTTCAGGACTGACGACCTGGACGACGTAGTTCATCTCGCCGCCCAGCAGCTCGAGGGTCTCGTCACCCACCGACTGCGTGGCGGTCACCATCTCGCCGAGGTTGAACAGCGCCTGCACCAGCGACGCTGGGTTGGCATCGATCTTCTCGGCGAAATCGGAGAGCGAGGCGCCGCGCGCGAGCCGGATGACCTCACCGTTGCCATGCGGCAACCGCACGCCACCGACAACAGGCGCCTGCATGTTCTCGTATTCGGCGCGTTTCGCCCGCTTGGACTTGCGACCACGCTTCGGGGCGCCACCGGGACGACCGAACGCACCTGCCGCACCACCGCGCTGACCGGGACGTCCACCGCCGCCGCCACCACCTGGGCGGCCGCGGAAACCGCCACCCGCTCCGGGAGGGCCGCCCGCGGGAGCGCCCGTACCGGTACCGCCGCCACGGTAATTGCCACCACCGCCACCACCTGGGCGACCGGCACCACCGGGACGGGGACCACCGCCGGGACGGGGACCACCGCCGGGACGCGGCGGCCGCGGTCCCATGGAACCGGGCGACGGACGCGGCGGCATGTTGCTCGGGGAGGCACCACCGGGACGGGGAGCCCCGGGACGCGGCGCCTGGGGACGCGGTGCCGGACGTTCGGCCGGCTGCGCCGAGGAGAATGGGTTGTTGCCAACGCGCGGCACACGAGGAGCACCCGGCTTGGGGCCGGGTGTCGCACCCGGCCGGGGCGCTGGTGCGGGTGCCGGAGCGGGCGCAGCCGCTTCTGCCGCTGCGGGCCGCGCGGCGGGGCTCGGCTTCGGCGCGGGGGCCGCAGGTGCGGCGGGCGCTGCCGGGGGTTCCGGCGCGACAGGCGCCTCCACAACCGGTTCCGCAACCTTCTTGGGCGCCGGCTTAGGGGCGCCCGGCTTGGGACCGGCCTTCTTCGGAGGAGCCGCCGCCTCTGCAGCCGCACCATTGGACGCGGCGGGAGCGGGCTTATCGCCCCCACCAAATGATTCACGAAGGCGCCGCGCGACGGGAGCTTCCACCGTCGACGACGCAGACTTAACGAATTCGCCCTGATCGCTCAGTCGGGCGAGAACTTCTTTACTGGTCACACCGAGTTCTTTGGCCAACTCGTGTACCCGGGCCTTGCCTGCCACTGCTCTCCTGTCTGCGAGGCAGTGACCTTAAGGGGACTTAAGGGCCCGTGCCTCGTGTTAGCTGTGATGGACGATCATCATCGACGCTTCACGGTGTGCTCATTGTTCGTTGTTGCCAATCTCTTGGTATTGCTCAACATGTTCGGAGACCGCGGAGGTGTCCGGGTTTCCGGTGATCCGGAGCGCTCGCGCGAAGGCTCGCCGCTTTACCGCTAGCTGGTAACACTGCGCCGACCGATGTAACCACGCACCTCGGCCGGGCAGTCTGCGCCGGACGTCGACCACCAGGTGTCCGTCGTCCGCAGCAACCACACGAAGCAGATCTGCAGCCAGCTCTCGCCCCCGGCAGCCGACACATGTCCGTACCGGCTTACCGGTTTGGGCAGGTGCGGACACCGAAGTCTCACGCTGGATCACGGCTTAGTCTACCGTCCGCGACACCCAATTTATGAATCGGCCCACAGCATCGAATAACAAGGCTGTATTCCGGTCATTGAACCCCCGCCGCGACGAGCGCCACCAGGGTGATGAGAGACACCGTCTTGAGGCACTCGGCCGCGACATAAGCCAGGTGGATGCGACTACGCCCTGCATATGCGGCGCCATCCCGGATCGCGTTGGTCCGCTGCGCGATCGCGGGCCGTATCGCTAGCAACTGGATGGCAAGACAGGCGCACGCGCCCACAGCCGCGACGGTTACCGCGGTAGCGGGCTTGCCGACAACCAGCAGCAGCACCAAGACCGCCGCCAGCACGCACTCCACCGCGTTCAGCGCACGGAAGACCAGGCGGCCGATGGCCAGCCCCAGCTGAATGGTCACCCCCGGCGCGCGGAACTTCAGTGGCGCCTCGATAAACGAGATCGCCACCACCAACCCAAGCCAGAATGCCGCCAGCGCCGCCGTCAGCACCTCGACGCGCGTCATGCCACGGCCGACGCCAATGGACCGAA
Organism: Mycobacteroides abscessus ATCC 19977; assembly: GCF_000069185.1. Classification (NCBI taxonomy): domain Bacteria; kingdom Bacillati; phylum Actinomycetota; class Actinomycetes; order Mycobacteriales; family Mycobacteriaceae; genus Mycobacteroides; species Mycobacteroides abscessus. The sequence goes on from NC_010397.1 coordinate 3,173,501, forward strand.
CAGCTCGTGATTGATCTGCTCCTGAGGGATACCGAGTGACACCAAGTCCTCGTTGATTGCCGACATGAACGGCCGGGGGCCGCAGACGAACACCGTGGACGAGAGATCGATCGGAAGGCGGTCCAGGCTCATGCGCCCAATTCCATCAGCCGGATGCTCGACATGTGCCCGTTCGTACCAGGTGTGTAGCCGCCCTGCGGGCAAACGACCCACCAGGTCTGCCAGCTCGTGCCGATATGCGTGTGCGGCGGCCGACTGGTCCGCGTGGAGGACCACGACTTCACGCGGCGACTGCGTGGCCACGAGCTCTTGCAGCATTCCCATGATCGGCGTGCAGCCGATCCCCGCCGATACGAGAACCAACGGATCCGCCGAGTCATCGAGCGTGAACTCACCCATGGGCACCGAAACCCGCAGTTGTTGTCCTTCAAAGACGTTGTCGTAGATGAAATTCGACACCTCACCCGCGGGGGTGTCACCGACGTTCAGTCGCTTGACGGCAATACGCCAGTCTCCCGCTGTGGATCCGCGCGACAAACTGTATTGCCGGATCTGCCTGGCCCCGTCCGGCAAGGTGACTTGTACCGATATGTACTGTCCCGGTACAAAATTCGGCAATTTACCGGACACACCGCGTAACTCGAATCCGGCCACGTCCGCTGATTCCAACTGGCGGCGCACCACTATGGCCTGGAGCCACACGTCCCCCGGCGCTACCCCGGCGGCGTCGTAGAGCGCCTTTTCCCGAGCGATCAATTCGTCGGCCATCAGCCAGTAGAACTCACTCCAGGCCTTGGCGACATCGGCGGTCACCGCCCCGCCCAGCACCTCCGCGATCGCGGCGAACAGGTGCTCGTACACAATCGGATACTGCTCGGCGACGATGCCCAATGAGGCATGCTTGTGAGCAATCCTGTCGAGCACCGAGTCATACTGAGCTCCATTGCCTTCCAACACCATTCCGGCGAATGCCGCAATGGATGCGGCCAGCGCCTTCGGCTGCTCCCCTGCCGCCTGATTTCCACGGTTGAACAGATCGCGAAGAAGTTCCGGATGCGCCGCGAACATCTTGGAGTAGAACAACGGCGTGATCTCATCGATCGCACCCGCCACGGCGGGCAGCGTTTCACGGATGACTCCCAGCGACTCTGCTGATAGCACTTTGACTACTTCCTTTCCATTGTTGGACGGGCTATTTCGGCCACCGTCCACTGATCGAGGTGAGTGAAGAACGCGTCTTGGGCGGAGCGAAGCGCCTCACGAAGACGGCAATTCCTGCGGAGAGGACAGGGCGGATCCCCCTCGCAGTCGATGACCTCGCCGCTGCGCTCTAATTTTCGGGCCAGCGAACCCACCCGGCGGCCGAGTCCGTCCTGGGTGATGCGGACTCCCCCATGGCGTCCGCGCGTAGACTCAATTGCCCCCATTTCCGAAAGCCGGGCAACAACTTTCGTGGCATGCGTATAGGAAACACACAATTGGGCGGCAAGATCATCGGTGTGCAGCTGGGCGTTCGGCCCCTCAACGGCCAAGCGCATGACAATGCGCAGGCCCAGGTCGGTGAATCGCGTCAGTTGCACATAACTTGTATATGAGATGCAAGTTATGTGCCGATAGGGACTTTGGTCAGTACCTACCGCTACCCGGTGCTAGTTTTCGGGGTCCGCGTCACTTCTGATGTCGATGCGCCATCCGGTCAGTCGCGCGGCAAGCCGGGCGTTCTGCCCCTCCTTGCCGATCGCCAGCGAGAGTTGGAAATCGGGCACAATGACGCGGGCAGCCTTGCCCGCCTCGTCGATAACCGAAACCGAAACCACCTTGGCGGGCGACAGCGCATTCGCCACGAATCGCGCGGGGTCCGGGTCGTAATCGATGATGTCGATCTTCTCGCCGGACAGCTCACTCATCACGTTGCGCACACGCTGACCCATCGGGCCGATGCAGGCGCCCTTGGCGTTGAGCCCAGAAACCTTCGATGCCACCGCGATCTTGGAGCGATGCCCCGCCTCACGTGCGACCGCGACGATCTCTACCGAGCCGTCGCTGATCTCTGGAACTTCCAGTGAAAACAACTTACGTACAAGGTTCGGGTGGGTGCGCGACAGGGTGATCAACGGCTCCCGGGCGCCCCGCGACACGCCAACGACGTAGCAGCGCAGGCGGTCTCCGTGGTGGTACTCCTCTCCTGGCACCTGCTCGGCCGACGGAATGACCCCCTCGGAGCCCTTCGTCTCGCTACCCATGCGGACCACGACGAGCCCGCGGGCGTTGGCCCGGGCGTCACGCTGGATCACGCCGCCGACGATCTCGCCTTCACGCGTGGAGAACTCGCCAAACTTGTGCTCGTTCTCCGCGTCACGCACTCCCTGCTGGAACACCTGCCGCGCGGTGGTGGCCGCGATGCGGCCGAATCCTTCGGGTGTGGCATCCCACTCCGTGATGAGGTTGCCGTCCTGATCGGTCTCACGCGCCATCACGCGCACCACACCGGTCTTGCGGTCGATTTCGATACGCGCGTTGGGCTCGTGCCCATCGGTATGGCGATACGCGGTGAGCAGCGCCGACTTGATGATGTCGATCGCCTCGTCGACCGTGATGCCCTTATCGGCAGCCATCAGGTTTACCGCTGCGGGATCGATATTCATGCGCCACCTCCAGTTTCGGCTGCCCCAGCCAGATTGAGTTCCTGCGGGTTGGGCGTGTTGAACTCCACCTGCACGACGGCGCTCTCGATATCCGAGAACGCAAGATCACGCACGGTCCATCCGGTCCCCTTGATGGGTTTGCGCAGCACCACCTGCACCCCGTCATCATGCGTGATGCCGATACGCCCAAGAAGATCCTCGCCATTGGTAAGGCGGATCTGGGCCAGTCTCAGGTGTGCCCGCCGGAAGTGCGCCACGGTGGTGAGCGGCCGATCAACACCCGGTGTGGTGATCTCGAGCTCGTAGGCCTGCCAGCCGGTGTCCGCCTCGTCCAACAACGCTGACGCTGTCCTGCTGAGCCCCGCAACCGCATCCAAGTCCACCGGCGTATCCGAATCGACCACCACCGCGATGCGGGACGGCCTACCTGCCACGCCGCCGTCGCTCACCACGACACTTTCGATCTCTACGCCGGAACGGGAAAATTCGGGAGCAAGCAGCTCGAGCACCTGGTCATCAGATGGCAGCCCCGTCGACGAGTCACTCGGGTCAAGAGGATCCGGCATGACGTTTGTGGCTCCTCATCTTGAGTTGTCGGGCGTTCGGCTTGCACACACTAGTCGGACCTTCGTCCTGACCAGCACTCCACCTTACGCCCGGCGAGGGCTGTCATGCGGCAACCGCGCGCACTGGCAGGATGGGCGAATGCTCAGAAGCCTGTCGCGCCGCGACCTGTTGATCGGCGGTGCCGCCCTCGGCGTCACCGCCGTGGCCGCCGCGTGCCAGCAGACACCTGATACCAAACCCGAGGAGGACGCCCTCCAAGCGCAGATCGACTTGGCGGTCCGGGACGCCGCCTCCGCTACCGCGGCGGCAACCGCCAACGTCGAGCTGGCACCGGCGCTGAATACGATCGCCGGTATCCGCAGTGCCCATGTGGCGGCACTGGCCAAAGAGCTCAAACGCATCCCCGGCGCCGCAGCGACCGTCCGCTCCACCCCGAGCACCACCACAGCGCCAGTCGCCCCGCCATCGGCCGACCAGGTCAAAAACCAGCTCAAGGACTCCGCACGCGCAGCAACCGACCTGGCGGCCAAGCAAAGCGGATACCGTGCCGGACTGCTGGCCTCTATCAGCGCGGCCTGCTCCTGCGCGGCCGAGGTGGATCTGCCATGACAACGACCGAGCCCACGCCACAGCCGGCCTCGTCCGCCGACGACACCGCCTTGGCCAATGCCCTGGCCAACGAGCACGCGGCCATCTACTCCTACGGCCTGGTGTCGGCGCATTCGGTGCCCGACAACAACTGGCTGGTGACCGAATGCCTGGTCGAACACCGCCAGTGCCGCGAGGAGTGCATCGCCACGCTGCGCGGTCGCTCGGTCACCGCACCCGTGGCCGCCGCCGGTTACAAGGTTCCGTTCCCGGTGAGCACCCCGGCCGACGCCATCAAGCTGGCGTTGCAGGTCGAGACCGATACCGCGGCGTGCTGGCGTGCCGTCGCCGAGCAGGCCGACAGCGCCGACGATCGTAGATTCGCGGTGCGCATGCTGACCGAGAGCGCGATTCGCGCGGCACGGTGGCGGGTGGCCGGCGACATCGCTCCGGCGAGCGTCGCGTTCCCAGGCGGAACCGAGAAGGCCTGACCCATCCCCTTACCCCGACACGCCGTGTTGTGCGCGCTTCACTCGCACAACAGCACACAAAACGGCGTGTCGGTGGGGAGGGCGTCGCTAGGCGAAGTGCTTCTGGGTGTCGGTGATCAAACCGGACAGCCCGCGACGGATCACCGGCTTGAGGTGGCGGGTGAATCCGAGCGAAGGCTCGATGAAGAAACTCCAGGTGAACAGCGAGCCGGTCGCGGTGCCGACCACTTCGTAGAGCTCACCGAACCGCTTGGTACCGGGGAAGGTCGCCGTCTCGACGGTGAATGCGTTGCGGTATCGCTCCGGGCTCTCCTCCCACACGATGAACCGCTCGTTGACGGCCGCGCCCGGCAGGGCGAGCTTGGCGGTGCGGGTGGAACCCACTCCGCGCGGCTCCGGTGATGTCCAGCCGATCTGGTTGATGGCTTTACACCAGTGCAGCGGGCTTTCCCCATTGAGTTCGGCCCACACCGTTGCCGCGTCCTTGGGCAGCGGCGTGGAGAACGTATACACGAAATCGCTTGTGTTGAAATCACTCTCGACCAGCGGCTCGAGCTTGAAAGACGGCATGACCATTACCCTATCGCTTGTGTGACGGACGCCACGGCGTCGGTCACCGCGATGGGCTGCGTCTCCCCGGTGAATCGGTTGCGCAGTTCGATGGTTCCGTCTGCCCAGCCCCGACCGATCACCACAATCCAAGGCACACCCAGCAGCTCGGCGTCCTTGAACTTCACTCCTGGCGAGGCGGTGCGATCATCGAGCAGCACCTCGTGGCCCAACCGGTCCAGTTCGGCGGCCAGCTCCTCGGCCCCCGCACGTGCGGCGTCGTCCTTGTTGGCGATCACCACGTGCACGTCGAATGGTGACACCGCCGAGGGCCACCGCAGCCCCAGCTCGTCATGCTGCTGTTCGGCGACCACGGCCACCAACCGGGACACCCCGATACCGTAGGAGCCCTGGGTCAGCCGCACCGGCTTGCCATTCTCACCGAGCACGTCGACAGTGAACGCATCCGTGTACTTGCGGCCCAATTGGAAGATATGGCCGATCTCGATGCCGCGGGCCGACACCAGCTGCCCAGCACCGTCGGGCGAGGGGTCGCCGTCACGCACCTCGGCGGCCTCGATGGTGCCGTCCGCGGTGAAGTCGCGACCGGCCACGAGGTCAACCACATGCTTGCCCGGCTCGTCGGCGCCGGTGATCCAGCTGGTGCCCTCCACCACCCGCGGATCGACGAGGTATCGGACACCGTTGGCCAACAAGGCCTTCGGCCCGATGTAACCGCGCACCAAAAATGGATACTTGGCAAAATCCGCATCGCCGAGCAGCTCATACTCCGCGGGCTCGAGCGCCGCTCCGAGACGCTTGTCGTCGACCTCACGGTCGCCGGGCACGCCGACGGCCAGCAGCTCCCAGTCTCCGCCCGGCTGACGCACCTTGAGCAGAATGTTCTTGAGGGTGTCGGCGGCGGTCACGGTTCTGCCGAGACCGGCGGAGTTGGCCCAATCCACCAGGGTGGCGATGGTTGGGGTATCACCGGTTTCGTGTACGACGGCCTCGGCCAGTCCTTCGATGGGCCGGGCCGGCGGCGCGGGCGTGATAACCGCCTCGACGTTGGCCGCGTACCCCGACTCCACGCACCGCACGAAAGTGTCTTCTCCGGTGGGGCTTTCGGCGAGGAATTCCTCAGAAGCGCTACCACCCATGGCACCGGAGGTGGCTGCCACGATCACGTAGTCCAGGCCGAGCCGACCGAAGATCCGTTGGTAGGCATCGCGGTGGGCGTGGTAAGCCGCCTTGAGCCCGTCATCGGAGGTGTCAAAGGAATACGAGTCCTTCATCACGAATTCTCGGCCACGCAGGATGCCCGCCCGCGGCCGCGCCTCGTCCCGGTACTTGGTCTGTACTTGGTAGAGGATGACCGGAAAATCCTTGTAGGAGCTGTACTCCCCTTTGACCGTGAGCGCGAACAGCTCCTCGTGGGTTGGGCCCAACATCATGTCGTTGTCGCGGCGGTCCTTGAGCCGGAACAGCGAATCCCCGTACTCGGTCCACCGGTTCGTGGTCTCGTAGGGCGCGCGCGGCAGCAGGGCAGGCAGCAGAATCTCTTGGCCACCAATGGCATTCATCTCTTCGCGAACGATGTTCTCGATCTTGCGCAGCACCCGCAGCCCGAGCGGCAGCCAGCTGTACACGCCGGGTGCGACGGGGCGCACGTATCCCGCGCGGATCAACAGCTTGTGGCTGGGAACCTCGGCGTCGGCCGGATCGTCGCGCAGCGTACGTACGAAAAGCTCGGAGAGCCGGGTAATCATTGATGAGCCTCTCGGGCGAAGACCATGTTTCGTTGAGCCTCTCGGGCGAAGACCGTCAGTTACGGTTGCACAGCATATCGGCGTGCCGCCGTGGCCTCCGGCTAGCATCACACACATGCGTGCGTGGACAGTCATTCCGGCGGTGACAGTGCTTGGTCTGGGATTCGCGGTGCCGGCCGAGGCGGCGCCGGCCACCGTCAAATACTCGTTGTCGGCCATCGGAATCGGCAACGCTGACTTCACCGTCCAGTTTCAGGATGGCGGCCAGCTACGCGAAGAATCCGGGCACACGTTCGCCGGGTATTACTGGGAGCGCACCGTGAAGCTCGACGGGGCCCGACCCATATTGCGCGTCACTCCGGCCGGCCCACCCAGCGTCTTTCGAATGTCCTGCCACATCACCGTGAATGACGGCATACCCGTCACCAATGGACTGCTCTTTCGCGCCGGCGATTACACCCCGCAGGACTGCTAGGGCCTATTCGAGCTCGTCCTCGTCCAGACCCTGGTCGTGCGCGGCCTGCGCCTTCTGAGCGTGGGCGATGTCGGCCGCGCTGTAGGTGATGAACAACGCCGCCACACCCACCAGGACGGCCGTTCCGGCAATCCACAGCATGCCGTAGGTGTAGCCGTGGTCAAGGGCGTGCAGCTGGTCCCGGTTCATGTTCTGCACCGGGCCCGTGGCGCCACCGAGATAGAGCGTCCGCGACGTGATGATCGCTTGGATGATCACCAGAACGATTGGCCCGCCCAGGTTTTGCAGCATGAGCGAAATGGCGGATAGCGGGCCGATGCGGTCGGCATCGACGCCGGTGATCGCCGACAAGATAACCGGCACCACGATGGTCCCGATACCGATTCCACCGACGAAGATGGCCGTCGCGAAATCCGGGAAGTACGCGATGGTCCGGTCGATGGTCGAGCCGTAGAGCATGGCGCCGAACACGACCACGCCACCACACAGGATCAGCACCCGCGGCGCCAGCCGCGTGACGAGTTGTGACGATAAGCCCAGGCCGATACCCATGCCGACCACGAAAGGAATGGCCGCGATTCCAGTCCGCAGCGGGCTGTACTTCATCAGATCCTGCATGTACAGGCCGATGGTGATGGTGAGAGTGAAGAGCACCCCGCCCGCCATGAAGATCGCCGCAAATGTCGCGACCCGGTTGCGATCGGTAAACAGACTGAACGGCAACACCGGGTTCTCTGCGGTGCGTTCCACAAATAGGAAGGCGATCAGCAGCGCGGCGGCAGCGATCAGCGACACGATCGTGTACGGCGAATCCCAACCGCGGTCGGGCCCCTGGGTGAATCCGAACACCGCCGCCGTACAGCCCAGCGTGGCAAGCACCGAACCCGCCACATCCAGCTTCATCGGCTCGCGTTCGGTCTCGGTCAGTGACCGCACGGCCAGATAGATCATCAGGGCACCCGCCGGCACGTTGATGAGGAAGGCCAGGCGCCAGGACACCTCGGCCAGTGCACCGCCGACAATCAGCCCGGCGATCGAGCCCACCCCCGTCATGGCCCCGAAAACTCCCACGGCGGCAGTACGCAGCGGACCCTTGGGAAAGGTGGTCGCAATCAGGGCCAGCGCCGTGGGCGAGGCGACGGCCGCACCCACACCCTGGATGAGGCGGAAAATCGCCAGACCGATGTCCTCTTGCGCGAGGCCCACCCCGATGGAGGCGAGGGTGAACAACGTAATGCCGCCGATGAAGACCCGCTTGCGGCCGAAGGTGTCACCCAGGCGGCCGCCGAGCAGCATCAGCCCGCCGAAGGACAACATGTACGCGGTGATCACCCAGCTGCGGGTGGCGTCATTGAGGTGCAACTCGGCCTGAATCTTGGGCAGCGTGACCACCGCGATGGTGCCGTCCATGGTGGCCAGGAACTGCATACCGGCGATCGCGATGACGGCATACAGGTAGTGCCGGGATGGCAGAAATTCGCGCGCCTTTTGAGTGAGCTGCTCGACGCTGAGGCCAGACATGGAGGACACCTTACCGTCCTCTTAACGTCGCTTTAGAGATCAGAAGGCGCCGTAAGCAGCGACAGGCCCGATGACGATGATTGCCGGCGGTCTGATGCCCTGCGAGCGAATGCGTTCTGGCGCGGTCGCGAGGTCGGCACGCAACACACGTTGCTCGTCGGTGGTGCCGTGTTGAACCACCAATACCGGGGTATGCGCAGGTCGGCCCCCTTCAATGAGCACCCTCGCGAACTGCTCGATGCGCTCGACAGCCATCAGCAACACGATGGTGCCGTTCAAGGCAGCAAGCGCATCCCAATTGACTAACGATTCCGGGTGGCCGGGGGCTACGTGTCCGCTGACGACAACGAACTCGTGGTTCACGGCGCGATGAGTGACGGGCACACCGGCCGCCGCAGGAACGGAGATCGCGCTGGTCACGCCGGGCACGACGGTCACCTGCACACCGGCCTCGGCGCACGCCAGCACTTCTTCGTAGCCGCGAGCGAAGACGAACGGGTCTCCGCCCTTCAGGCGCACGACGAACTTGCCTTCTTGGGCGCGTTCGATAAGCACTCGGTTGATCTCCTGCTGCGCCATCGCGCGCCCGTACGGGATCTTCGCCGCGTCGATGACCTCGACATGAGGTCCCAGATCGGCGAGTAGTTCGGCGGGGGCGAGCCGATCGGCGACGACCACGTCGGCCTGTGCAAGGAGTCTGCGTCCGCGGACGGTAATGAGATCAGGATCACCCGGTCCCCCGCCGACAAGCGCGACGCCTTCGGGTTTGACGTCCGCGGTCTCGGTAATCAAGCCGCGTTGCAGCGCTTCATGGATCGCTGAACGTAGCGCTGCCGACCGTTTGTGCTGGCCACCGGTCAAAACGCCCACGGCAATGCCATCGTGGTTGAAGGACGCGGGAGTGACAGCAGTACCGTCTCGCGCCGAGTCGGCCCGCACACAGAAGATGTGCCGCCGTTCCGCTTCGTCCACGACGGCGGCATTGACGGCTGGGTCGTCGGTGCAGGCGATCGCGTACCAGGCTCCGTCCAGGTCACCGTCCTGATAGGGCCGCAGCTGGAGATTGATCGAGGCCATGCCTTCGACGGCCGGGGTCGCGTGCGGCGCGATCACGTGGACATCGGCTCCGCTGGCGATCAACAGGCCGAGACGCCGCTGCGCGACAGATCCGGCGCCGACGACTACAACCTTGCGTCCGGCAAGGCGGAGGCCGACGAGGTAGGCGTCATGAGTCACCGCGCGAGTTTACGTGGACGCAGATCGCGGGGCTGGGTTAGCCATGCTCTAATCGGTCCCAGTGCAATCCCATCGCATGCAACCAGCGGAGTTGGCCCAGGCCGCGATGACTGCTGCCCTCATGGGCGCCATCGCCGTCGTCTCCATCGTGCTACCGGGCGCGGTGGTGTTCGCCTGGCTCGGGGCGGTACCGATGGGAGTGCTGTGTTACCGGCATCGCATCCGCGTGGCGTTGGCCGCGTGTGTTGCCGCCGGTCTCATCAGCTTTCTTATCGCGGGCTTCGGTGGCCTGGTGTCGGCATTGACGTGCGCGTACATGGGCGCGATATCGGGTCAGGTGAGACGCCGCAGTCGCGGTGCCGCAACGATGTTCACAGTCGCCGCGCTGTGGGGCGTGCTGGTTTCGACATTCTGTGTTGGGGTGTTCGCCGCCCTGCGAAATTTGCGCGAGGTGGTGCTGGGCGCCGTGGCTGCCAATGTCGGCGGGTTCGCGACGCTGCTGCAGGGAGTTCCGGTTCTCGGACGGGGTGCGGCGGGCCTGGACCATGCCGTCGCCGGCTGGCTTGTGCATTGGCCGTGGTTCTTTGGAGTCTCGGTGTGGCTGATCGTCATCTTCGGGACGTCATTCGGGTGGCGGGTGCTGACGCCCGTACTCAGACGGCTCGAAGAAGTCACCGACCTGGCATCGGTGGGCACGCTGCCCGCTCCACACGAAAGCACTGCGCCCGGCCCGCTACCGACGGTTCTCACCGATGTCGGCTATCGATACGCCGGAGCGGAGCGCGATGCGCTGGCGCCGGTGACGATGCGGGTCGATGTCGGTGAACACATCGCGGTGACCGGCGCCAACGGCACCGGCAAGTCGACCCTCATGCGCATCTTGGCGGGCGTTCCTCCCACTACCGGTAGCGTCGAGCGCCCCGCAGGGGTGGGCTTGGGCCAGGTGGGCGGGACCGCATTGGTGTTGCAGCACCCGGAAAGCCAAGTGCTCGGTCTGCGCGTGGGGGACGACATCGTGTGGGGGTTGCCGCCTGACCGCGACATCGACATCGAAGGCCTGCTCACCGAAGTCGGCTTGAGCGGCATGGCCGGTCGTGACACCGCGGGCCTGTCTGGTGGTGAGTTGCAGCGGCTGGCCGTCGCCTCGGCACTTGCCCGGGAACCTGCGCTCTTGATCGCCGACGAGGTCACCACCATGGTCGACCACGACGGACGCCAGACACTCATCAATGTGCTCGACGGGCTCACCACCCACCACCGTCTGGGGCTCGTGCATATCACTCACTATCCGCAAGAGGCGGATGCCGCCGACCGAGTGGTGGCACTGGGAGGCATAGCTGTCCGCCCGCCTGCTGAGCCACCATCCCCCGCCGAATCCCCAAGCAAAGAAACGATTCTCGATGTGCGGAGCGTCTCGTTCGACTACGCGGTGGGCACGCCATGGTCGCAGCCGGTGCTACGGGATGTTTCCTTCCGAGTCGACTCCGGTGACGGGATACTGCTGTGCGGCGGCAATGGCTCGGGCAAGTCCACCCTGGCGTGGATCATGGCGGGGCTACTGGACCCCTCGGCGGGTCAGTGTCTTCTCGACGGCCGGCCCACTGCCGAACAGGTTGGTGCCGTTGCATTGTGCTTCCAGGCGGCACGGTTGCAGCTGCTGCGCGGACACGCCGGGGCGGCGGTGGCGGCGTTGGCCGGATATTCCGCCGCCGACACCGACAGCATCGATCGCGCGCTGGCTTCGGTCAGTCTGGATCCAGCGATTGGCGGGGTACTGATCGACAGGCTTAGCGGCGGCCAGTTGCGGCGCGTCGCGCTGGCCGGGCTGCTGGCCCGCTCGCCGCGTTTGCTGATTCTCGACGAGCCTCTTGCGGGCCTGGATGTGGACGCCCAGGCCGACCTCATCGATCTGCTGATACGTATCCGCAACGGCGGGCAGGCCGTGATCGTGATCTCCCACGATACCGACAGTCTGTCTCCACTGTGTCCGCGCACAATCCGTCTGGAGCAGGGTGAGTTGGTGACCGCCGGATGAGTCAGCGACGCCCGTTGATGCTGATGCGGCCGGTTCCCGGACCATCACCGATCCACGCGCTGTGGGCCGGCACCAAACTCCTCGCCGTGCTGGCGATATCGGTGCTGCTGACCATCACGCCGTCCTGGCCCGCGATCGGGCTCGTCGCACTGCTCATCCTGGTAACCGCCGGTCTGGCCGGGATCTCCCCCAGGTGCATCCCGTCCGTTCCGCGGTGGGTCTGGTTGCTCGTGGTGGCGGGCAGTTTGTTCACCATCGTCAACGGAGGCGCCCCCGAGCTGAAGCTCGGCCCTGCCACCATCGGCGTGGGCGGCTTCCTGGACTTTCTCCGCGTTACGTCGCTGGGGCTTGTCTTGATCGGCCTTGGCGCGGTGATCTCGTGGACCACCCAGGTCGCCGATATCGCTCCAGCGGTTGCACTTTTATGTCGGCCACTGCGCGTACTGCGGGTGCCCGTCGACGACTGGGCAGTCACCATTTCCTTGGCGTTCCGCATGTTTCCGATGCTCTCCGAGGAGTTCCGGCTGTTGGCGGCCGCCCGCAGACTCCAGCCACCTGCGCCGGAGAAGCCGTCCCGGCGTGCGGAAGTCGTCGATCTGTGCACAGCCGCGATGGTGGTATCGCTGCGGCGCGCAACCGAGATGGGTGACGCCATCACCGCGCGGGGTGGCGCCGGGCGCATCTCCGCGCACACCGTCTATCCGGGCTGGCGCGATGCCATCGCTGCGGCGGTGCTCGTCGGCGTGGTGACGCTCGCGGTGGTGCTGGGCTGACGCGGTGGCTAAATCTCTTCTGCCCCAATACCGACATCGGCAACCTCACCCTCGCCTGCGCCCCCACCACCGCCTCCTCAACCAGGGCTGGACCACCCGAAAACACCCCAACGGCACCACCCAATGGATACCCCCCACCACACCTGGAACTCAGCGGTGTTACGCACGCAGGATGCCGAAGATTCCCAGAGTGAGCAGGATCAATCCGAGGACCGCGACGATTCCGGCAACGTCGATTCGCCGCCGCGATCGAACCCAGGTGTGTAGTGCCGACACCATCTGGTACGTCCGGCCCGGCATCGCCGCATAGCTCAGCAGTGGCAACCCCACCATCGAGAAAGCCACCACGTTGAAGAAGAGCAGCGCCATCGACTGGACCGGCTGCGTCTCTCCGGAGGCGTGGATGAGTGCGATCACCGCCAGAAAGTCCGCCGACGGCAACGCAATTCCCAAACCGCTCACTCCCGCGACCCATAGCGAGTTGTTCTGCAGAAAACCTCGTACCCGCGTCGCAAGCTTGCCCGCGAAACCCGTAGTGGTGCGCGGCGCCGCAGGAGGCCGGCTACCCGACGCCGTCACCGCCAGTACCGCGGCCACCAACAACGCAAGCACCCCGAGTCCGATTTGGATATACGGACCGGAAACATCCGCCTTCCCCACCGGCGAAACCCGCAGCACAAACAGCAGTGTCAGACCTAGGCTGAGCCCCATCGCGAAGGCCCCGCACAGGAACACAAACAGCTGCAACAACGGTCGCGGCCGGTTCAGCATCAGAACCGTTAGGCCCAGCCGAGTGGGTTCAACACTCACGCCAATGGCCATCAGCAGCACGATGGTCCACATGACTACCGCGCAGGCACAACGTCATTCTGTTCGCAGACCCGCGCGAACGTCGACTTCACCAGGTCTACGTAGCGGGTGATCGACTCCCGCGCAACGGGATTGTCGGGGTACGCGATCATCAGCGTGGTCTCGGTCGGGAACCGCGAGATAAAGATGGTCAGCTGATACACCGACTTGCTTTCCGCGTAGAGACCGATGGGATTGCTGACCAACAGCGGGTTGGTGAACAACTGCGACAGCGGCGGAGCGCCACCGTCGAAGAAGTTGATCATCGGGTGGTACGGCCGCGGCCAGCTCAGCTGCGGCACCAATTCCAGCACTCGGTAGAACGGGACGTTGACCAGCTGTCTGCCCCGATCGAAGGATTCCTGTGCCGCGACCGCGGCAGCCGCGAAGGTCCCGTCAACCGGTGCGGTAATCGGGACCAGACCCGTGAACCACCCCGTCGTGAACATGTCGGCTTCCTCACGAGCATCACTCGGGGTGATCCCGTAATAGGTATCGGTACCGGTCAATTCGCGCTCGGCGAAGCCGAGCGCCGCCATCACGCCGCCGATGAACCGCGCTCCCGCATCCACACACAGGGACTCGAACTTCAGCGCCTGCTGCTCGTCCAGCAGCTGCTCGGTGACGATCGCGGTGCCGCACTGCACACCGTGATCGCCCAGCGGCAGGGGGAAGTCCGGCAGACTGCCACGGTTGTTCTCGGCGAACTGAGTCCACTCGCGGACGGGTTCGGAATCAGGCGTCAGGCCTGATAGGAACTCGTGCTGCCGGATGCAGTAATCGCCGTAACTGCCTGCGGGCGGGAGCTCGATGGGCGCGCCACCCTGAACCAGCGCCTTGTATCCCATGAGGATCTCCATGATCAGCAAACGGGCAAAGGTGGCGTCCAGATGCAGGTGATCGACACTGAAGTAGAAAGTGAAATGTCCTGAACTCTGGACGATCCCGAAGCGGAAGCAATCCCACCGGAAGGGATCGGGAGTCTCCGAAACCACCAATTCCCGCACCTCGTCGGACGTCATCTCACCGAGCTTGACCTGAACGAACTCCACATCCGCCGGATCGGCCATCGTCCGTCGCACGATGTTCTGCTCATCATCAAGCGAGAACCAGCTGCGGTAGGTGTCGTGCCGTCGCAGATGCGCGTTGATCACGTGACCCATCGCACGCTTATCGCATCGGCCCGGCATGTCCAGGGTGAAGACGAGCACCCGCGAGAAGTCGAGGCCCTTGGCCGCCTGTCGCAGGTATGTTCGTAGATGCTGCACCTGCATGAAGCTCGGCGGTACGTCACTGACAGGCGCCTCAAGCGCTTTCGCGTACGACGCCGGCGAAGGCTGCCAAGTGATCACCGATCCGGCGGTCGGCTCCCACTTGTCGGTCAGCGAAACTGTTACTGGTCCACCACGCATTGTTTCCCCTTAGGACGACGCGACTTCGGATTCCTGCTCGGCCAATCTGTCGTAGATGTGCGCTGCCAAAGAACGCACGGTAGACACATCGGCCGGACCGATGCGGACGCCGGTGTCCGCCTGGATACGAGTACGAATTTCAAGATTGCCCAACGAATCCAGGCCGTAATCCGGGAGGGAACGGTCCGGATCGATCGAACGGCGCAACACCAAACCCACCTGCTCGGCGACCAGCTTCCGGAGCCGGGTAGGCCACTCCTCGCGCGGCAAGGCCCGCAGCTCATCGAGGAATTTGTTGGTCTCCGTTTGATTTTGGCCTGCATCGCGGAAGGCCTGCGCGAACGGACTGCGCTCCACGAAGTCCGCCAGCCACGATATCCCGGCCATCGGCGCATACGCGGTGTAGGCGCGGTTGTGCCGAAGTACGGTGTCGAAGGCATAGGCGCCTTCATCCGGGAGGATCGCGGCCTCCGCGTTCTGCGCCAAATGAGTGCCCTGCCCGATCTCCGACCAGGCACCCCAGGCGATGACGGTGGCAGGCAGCCCCTGTGCGCGCCGCCAGTGCGTGAATCCGTCCAGCCAACTGTTGGCGGCCGCATACGCGCCTTGGCCCGGGGAGCCCACCAGCGCCGCTATCGACGAGAACGAGCAGAACCAATCCAGCGGCTGATCCGCGGTGGCCTCGTGCAGGTTCCAGGCACCATGCACCTTGGGTCGCCAGTCACCCCGATCGATCAGCTCATCGGTGATGTTCGCCAACGTGGCATCGTGAACCAGCGCCGCGGCGTGCAGCACACCACGCACCGGCTTGCCGGTCTCCGTGGCGGCCGCGACCAGACGCTGTGCTGTGTCCGGCTCGGCGATGTCTCCCAACGCCACGTCGATCTCGGTGCCGCCCTGCCGGATCTGTTCAATCGCTGCCAGTGCCTCCGGCTTCGGAGCACTACGGCCGTTGAGGATGATTCGCCCGACCCCGGCCGCTGCCAGTTTGCGCGCCAGAAACAATCCCAGCCCGCCGAGGCCGCCGGTGACAACGTAGGCACCGTCCCTGCGGAAAGCCGGGGCATGCGACGGCGGAATCACCGCGGACACCTCACCGGCCTTGGGCAGATCCAGGACGAGCTTGCCGGTATGTCCTGCCGCTCCCATCACCCGGATCGACTCCGCGGCCTCCTGCAACGGCGACGGCGAGATCTCCGGCAGGGGCAGCACCCCCTCGGCCATCTGCCCGTACAAGGCAGTCAATGTGCGGTAGATCGCTTCCGGCCGCGTCTTGGCCACCAGGACAAGATCGACGGCGTGGAACGACAGATTCCTCCGGAAGGGGAACAGGCCCAGCCGGGTGTCGCCGTAGATGTCGCGCTTGCCGATCTCAATGAAGCGGCCACCGAAGGTCAGCAGTTCCACTCCGGCCCGCTGTGCGGCGCCGGTGAGCGAGTTGAGCACGATGTCCACACCGTAGCCATCGGTGTCGCGACGGATCAGCTCGGCGAAGTCCGTGCTGCGAGAGTCGTACACATGCTTTATGCCCCAGCTGCGCAACAGGTCTCGCCGCTCCGGGCTGCCCGCGGTGGCGTAAATCTCCGCGCCGGCCGCACGTGCGATGGCAATCGCTGCCTGTCCCACACCACCGGTCCCGGAATGGATCAGCACCTTGTCGCCCGCCGAGATCCTCGCGAGCTCGTGTAACCCGTACCACGCGGTGACATGAGCACCCGGGACCGCTGCGGCCTCCCGGTCGGGCACCTCGGCCGGGAGTGTGGCGGCGAGGTTGGCATCGACCACGACGAAGCTTCTCCAAGCACCGGTGGGTGTCATGCCACCCACCCGGTCACCGACCTGATGCTGCGTGACTCCCTCGCCCACGGCCGTGACCACACCGGCGAAATCGACACCAAGCTCCTGTCGGCCTTCGAAACTCGAGTACCTGCCGTATACGTTCAGCACATCGGCGAAGTTGATGCTGGTGGCCGTCACCGAGACCTCGATCTGTCCCGGCCCAGGGGCGACCCGATCAAAAGCGACGAAGCCAAGCGACTGCAGATCACCCGGGGTCCGAACCTCGAAGCGCACACCCTCGTTATTCGGCGTCGCGACAGTACTGCGCCAATCGTCGGGGCCGAGCGGACCCAGGTTCAGACGCGCCCGGTACCAGTGATCCTCACGCCAGGCCGTCTCGTCTTCCTCCGAGCCCGAGACCAACTCGCCAGCCACATTCTGTGCGGCAGTGTGTCTATCGACATCGATGTGGGTCACCCGCAGGTGCGGGTATTCGGCACCGATGACGCGCACCAAACCGCGCAATCCGGCCTGTTCGAGGTTGGTGATATCGCCATCCACCACCGTCTGTGCGTTGCGGGTCACCACAAACAGCCGTGGCGGCTCACCAGGCAGGTCCACCAATTCGCGGGTTATCCGCACCAGATGCCGCACCTGATCGGCACCCTGCAAGACCACCCGATCGGCACCGCCCTCGGAGCCCGGCGCGGTGACCACGAGCACGCCGTCGAACGTACCGGACTCCAGCTGGTCATACAGAAGCTTCAGCGCCGCAACACGATCGGTGTTCGGCCGCCACTGGATCAGCGACACCTCACTCTCGCGTACCTTGAGCGAATCGATCAGCTCGGCCGCCCACGGATCAACGCTCTCACCGGTGCTGACCAGCAGCCAGCGGCGCGGGGCACCCGAGACCGACTCCGGCAACCGCTGCTGCTGCCACTCGATCGCCAGCAGACGGTTGTTCAGCAGCTGATCGCGTTGTTCGTCATCGGAAGATCCGGTGCCAAATCGGAAGCCTCGCACGGCAATCAGCACCGATCCCGTCTCATCCAACAAGTCGATATCGGCTTCCACCTCATTGCCGACCACCTTGGTCACTCTGGTGTAGCAGTACTGGGTGGCGCGTGCGGATTCATAGGCGTGCAGACTGCGTACGCCCTTGGGCAGCGGCAGCGCGTCCTTGCTGGCTTCCTGGACGTCCGGCAACGCGATGACGGATTGGAAGCACGCATCCAGCAGTGCGGGATGCACGATATAGCTGCCCTGTTGTGCGCGAACATCACGAGGCAAGGTCACCTCCGCCAGCACCGATCTGACGGTCTCGTCCCCGCGGTACGCCGCGGCCAGCCCCTGGAAGGCCGGGCCGTACTGGACTCCTCTCTCATCGAACGACGCCCGCAGGTCGTCGCCGGACTCGCGATGCGGGTGCTCGGCACGCAAGGCGGACAGGTCGTAGGCGATCGGCATATCGACATCACCGCCATTGCCCAAGACCGCAGTCGCACGCTTGACGACATCACCCTCATCGTGCGTTTCCACCACGAACTCGAGGATGTCCGCGGACTTCGCCGTGGCCGTCGCCGATATCGGCGTCGACTCCCCCAATGTCAGCAACTGTTCAAACGAAATACTCTGTACCGCAGAGCCTTCACCGAATACAGCGGCCGCCGCCGACAGCGCCATCTCGCAGTACGCCGCGCCCGGGTACACCGCGACGTGCCGGACCTGATGATCGGCGATCCACGGCTGGCCCACGGTCCCTACGTCCGCCTGCCAGATGTGCCGCTCGGGTTCTTCGGCCAGCCGTACATGCGCGCCCAGCAACGGGTGGACCGCAACGGTATGCGTGCCGTGGCCCTGCTGCGCCTGTGCGGACAGATCCAGCAGATAGGACCGGCGCGTCCAGCTGGGCAGCGGCACATCAACCAGTTGGCCTGTCGGATAGAGCACCGAGAAGTCCACGGCCCCGCCGGCCGTGTACAGGTCACCGACGAAATCGCGCAAGCCGTGCGGCAATTCCTGCTCACGACGCATACCTGCCAGGGCCACCATCGGGATATCGAGGCTACGCGCGGTCTGTTCTGCCGGGTACACCAGCAACGGGTGCGGAGCGAGCTCACCGAACACCCGATACCCGTCGTCCAGCGCCGCCTGCACCGCAGCGGCGAAACGTACCGTGTGACGCAGATTGTCCACCCAGTAGTCGGCGTCCATGATCGGCCGTTCGCGCGGGTCGAAGGAAACCGAAGAGTACAGCGGGACAACGGGTGTCCGCGGCGTGAGGTCTTCGAGCGCGTCGGCGAGATCGTCCAGGATCGGATCGACCTGCGGTGAGTGGGATGCCACGTCGACCGCCACCTCGCGGGCCATCAAACCCCGATCGGACCATTCGGCGATCAGCTGACGAACCGTTTCCGTGGCACCGCCGACAACCGTGGACTGCGGCGACGCCACCACGGCCAGCACCACGTCATGGATATCTCGATCGGCCAGTTCGGAGACCACCTGCTGAGCGGGCAGGTCGACGGACGCCATGGCACCGGCGCCCGAAATGCGCAACATCAATTGAGAACGACGGCAGATGACCTTGACACCGTCTTCCAACGACAAGGCCTCGGAAACAACCGCAGCCGCGACCTCACCCATCGAATGTCCGATGACGGCCCCGGGCCTGACACCGTACGAGGCAAGTGTCGCCGCGAGCGAGACCTGCATCGCGAACAGTGTCGGCTGGACACGGTCAATGCCGGTGACGGTCTCCGGGGCCGAGATAGCGTCGGTGACCGAGAAGCCCGACTCGGCGTGGATCAACGGCTCAAGACGAGCAATGGTCTCGGCGAATACCGGTTCCTTACCGAGTAGTTCAGCACCCATGCCCGCCCATTGCGACCCCTGACCCGAGAACAACCACACCGGGCCGCGGTCGTCTTGCGCGACAGCGGCCGGGTACGGGGCGTCGCCCTCGGCAACGCCGCGCAGCGCATCGATCAGCTCGTCGGCGCCATCGGCCACCACCGCGGTACGTACCGACCGGTGGGCCCTCCGGCGAGCCAACGTGTATCCCACATCTCCCGGCGCCACTTCCGGGCGCTCGGCTACCCAATCGGCCAATCTGGCTGCGGTACGGCGCAATTCTTCCGCCGAAGTCGAAGAAACCGGGAAAATAAGTTGTGACCCGAGCGGGGACTCCACCGCAGGCGGCGTGGACGACTCGACAGGCGGAGCTTGTTCCACCACCGCATGAACATTGGAACCCGACATCCCATATGCCGACACCCCGGCCCGCCGCGGGCCCTGCGCCTTACCCGGCCACGGAATAACCGTTTGCGGCACGAAAAGGTTCGTCTTGACAGGGGCAAGCTTGTCGGGGATACCCGTGAAATGCAGGTTCGGCGGAACAACGCCATGTTCGACCGCGAGAACGATCTTCATCAGACCGAGCGCGCCCGCCGCCGACATGGTGTGCCCAAAGTTGGTTTTTACCGATCCCACCGCACAGGGCCCATCGACCCCATACACCTGTGCCAGACCGGTGTATTCGATGGGATCACCCACCGGCGTTCCGGTGCCATGGGCCTCGATCAGCCCGACCGTGTCGGCTTCCACACCGGCGACGGCCAGCGCCGTGCGGCATGCGGCCGCCTGCGCTTCCGAGGAGGGAGTCGACTGATTGACCGTACGCCCGTCCTGATTTGATGCCGTGCCCCGCACGACCGCCAAGATCCGGTCCCCGTCGCGCACTGCGTCGTCCAGCCTCTTAAGCAGAACCATGACGCAGCCCTCCGACATCACGAAACCGTCGGCCTCCCCGGTAAATGTGTGGCAGCGTCCGGTCGGAGAGAGCATGCGCTGCTGTGAAGCACCGACGTACCTGCGCGGCTCCAAGACCAGATTCACGCCACCGGCCAGCACCAGGTCGCTTTCGCCGGCGGCCAAGCTCTGGCACCCCATATGCACCGTCGCCAGCCCGGCGGCGCACCCGGCATCGACCGTCAGAGACGGCCCGTGCACACCTAAGGCATATGAGATACGCCCCGACGCCATGCAGAAGTTCGTACCCGCAAAACCATAGGGGCCACCGAGATCCGCCGCGTCCGCCGCTACCAGCTGATAGTCGTTGTGCGTCACCCCGACGAACACACCGGTCTGCGAGCCGGCCAGCGCCCGCGGATCGATCCCAGCGTGTTCGACTGCTTGCCAAGATGTTTCAAGTAATACGCGGTGTTGCGGGTCGATCGAGACCGCCTCGCGCTCGTTGATGCTGAAGAAGTCCGCGTCGAATCCACCGACGTCCTCCAGGAAGGCCCCCCACTTGGAGGGCGACTTGCCCGGCACGCCTGACTCGGGGTCGTAATACTCAGTCAAGTCCCAGCGCGCGGGGGGCACCTCGGTAATGAAATCCTCACCCCGCAGCAATGCCTGCCAGAACTGCTCGGGTGACTCGATCCCACCCGGAAGCCGGCACCCCAACCCGATAACTGCAACTGGGGTTACAGACGCGTTTTTCATCTTGCTACGTCCTCCTCGCACACCGACAATCGCCTGGTAGTAGACCTGAAGATAACTAGCAGTAGAGCCCGACAGACCTAAACATAGGGCGCAGGAAGTGAATTCGCGACTCGGGAGATCAGGATCACAGTGCCTCGCCGCCGGCCGTCTCACGACATCGGAAAAGGGCCGTTTCCATGCGTTCAATCCGCCCCGTTTTAACAGCCCATTGATAGCCGGGAAACACGGAATTCATAAATTGTCCCCGACCATCCGCCATTAGCCATATGACGGTTTGCCACGCCCAGTGCATCACTGTAGACCATCCCAAAGGTCCAGTTCAAGCCTTATCTAAGAGCACATTTCACTCCTTCGGCCAACGCTCACAGTTCATTCACAGGACTTTGGATGGTTTGCGACATGCACATACGGACAGAACGTCTGACACGCGCTTACCTACGAAATATTTATGCGATTTACTCACCATGAGTAGAAACTTCTCGAGGCTCCACGTCAGACACGATCAAATAGACCAAAGAATTGACTACACCGTCCAGGTCCGCTATTTGATCCGGTGGCCGAGGGCCCGTGCCGCGTCGCCGGGATGCGGCCACCCAACACATGCGCATGCGCCTGCGCCGCTCCCCCGCGTCACCACTTCCCTTAGACATCGCAAAGTTAGCTCGCTCGTGTCGCGAGCCGACCGGAAATGAAGTACCGTCCCCACCATCAGGCGGAACTCCAGTTCCGTTGGGCAAAGAAGCCCCACTCGACCAGCCGCGGCAGTTCTCATGTGTGGACCGTGAGCGTGTGCCAATACCATTGAGCGCAAAGGGGTTTGAGATGTTCCGCACTATCCGAAAAATCTGGATGCCGCTCCTGATCGCAGCGGTGGTGGCGATCGGGGGTTTCGCGGTCTTTCGTGTTCGGGGGATCTTCGGATCAGAGTCTTTTGGCGCCTCGGCGGACAACAACGCCAAAGATGCCGTCCCGTACAACCCAAAAACCCTTGTATACGAGATATTTGGCGAACCCGGCGCGATGGCGGATGTGAACTACTTCAACGAGGACGCGCAGCCCACCCGCGTGGACAACGTGCAACTGCCCTGGGCCTTCAAGATCGTCTCCACGCTGCCGTCATTGAGCGGGAACATTGTGGCACAAGGAAATGGCGATCAGATCGGATGCCGAATAACGGTCAACGGTGAGGTCAAGATGGAACGGGTGTCCACTGAGCACAACGCCTACATCTACTGCCTGGTGAAGTCCGCATGAGGCACGGTAGCGGTGACCACACCGCGCGCCCGCCACGTATCGCGCGGCTTATCCGCACATTGTCCATTCCGATCATTCTCTTCTGGCTGGGCATCGCGATCGTCCTGAACATCGTCACCCCATCTCTGGACGAGGTGGGCAAAGCCCACTCGGTCTCCATGTCCCCGAAGGACGCCCCCTCGATGATCGCGATGATGCATACGGGGAAGGTCTTCGGAGAGTTCGACTCTGACAGTTCGGTGATGATCGTGCTGGAGGGGCAGCAGGAACTGGCCGATGAAGCACACCGCTTCTATGACGAGATCATCAAGAAGCTCAAGGCCGATCCCACTCATATCCAGCACATCTCCGACTACTGGGGCGATCCGCTCACCGCGTCCGGCGCACAGAGCGCTGACGGAAAATCCGCCTACGTCCAGGTCAATCTGGCCGGTGATCAGGGCACCACACTGGCGAATGAGTCCGTCGATGCTGTCCGCAAGATCATCGCCGAGACCCCCGGCCCCGCAGGCGTACAGGCGTATGTCACGGGCGGCACCGCCGCCAGCGCGGACACCGGGACCGCGGGCAACAAGAGCATGCAGAAAACCACACTGATCGCGGTCGGTGTTGTGCTGTTGATGTTGCTACTGGTCTATCGATCAGTGATCACCACCATCGTCGCGCTGTTGATCGTGGGGCTCGAACTCATGGCGGGTCAGGGTGTGGTCGCGACGCTGGGCAATCTCAATGTCATCGGATTGTCCACCTACGCCGTCAGCATGGTCACCATGCTCGGTATCGCTGCCGGCACCGACTATGTGATCTTTCTGCTGGGCCGCTATCACGAGGCGCGTCATCGTGGACAGGATCGGGAAGCAGCCTTTTACACCGCGTATTCCGGTGTCTCACACGTAATCCTGGGATCGGGTCTGACGATCGTCGGCGCGACCCTGTGCCTGAGCCTGACACGGCTGCCGCTCTTTCGGTCGATGGGCGTCCCGTGCGCACTGGTCATCCTGGTGATTGTCGCGGCCGCGCTCACGCTGGCCCCGGCGATTCTGGCATTGGGTAGCCGTTTTGGGTTGTTCGAGCCCAAGCGTAAGTATGACGAAGGCGGATGGCGGCGCATAGGTGCGGCCGTAGTGCGTTGGCCCGGGCCCATTCTGGTGGTCACGTGTGGCATTGCCCTGGTCGGTCTGCTCACCCTGCCCGGCTATACACCGGGATATGACGACCGCCAGTACATGCCCGACAATGTGCCTTCGAAGGTCGGATACGCTGCGGCAGAACGTCACTTCTCGCCTGCCCGGATGAACCCCGAGATGCTGATGATCGAAGCCGACCATGATTTACGGGACCCGTCGGACATGCTGGTCATCGATCGGATCGCCAAGACGGCGTTTCACGCGCGCGGAGTCGGCCGGGTTCAGGCCATCACCCGTCCCCTGGGAACGCCCATCGAGCACAGCTCGATTCCGTTCCAGATCGGTCTGCAGGGAGCCGGTCAGATCCAGAACATGAAATACATGAAGGACCGCATGGCAGACATGCTGACCATGGCGAACCAGATGGGAATCCTGATCGGAACCATGGAACGGGTGTACGGCATGATGCGCGAACTCACGGACATCATGCACGACATGACCGGTCAGATGAAGGAAATGCAGGGCAAGATGCACGACATGCGTGACCTGATGTACACGTTCGACGACTTCTTCAGGCCGATCCGAAACTACTTCTACTGGGAAAAACATTGCGCCGACATCCCCATCTGCTGGGCGTCTCGCACCGTATTCGACGCCCTCGACGGCGTCGATCAGATCACCGAAGACATGGACGGCATGGTGGTGAACGTCGACAAGATCGATGTCCTGATGCCGCGCGTACTGGCCGAGTTCCCACCGATGATCGCGATCATGAAGACCATGCACGGTTCGTTGTTGACGATGCACAGCACCATGGCCGGAATCATGAACCAGATGGATGAGAGCACCAAGAACTCCACCCTGATGGGGAAATACTTCGATGAGGCCAAGAACGACGACTCGTTCTATCTACCGCCCGAGGTGTTCGACAACCCTGACTTCAAACGCGGCCTGAAGATGTTCCTCTCCCCCGATGGCAAGGCTGTCCGAATGACCGTCTCACATCAAGGCAACCCGGCCTCGGTACAAGGAATCGAGACTGTCGGCAACATCCGGGAGGCAGTCGCAGACGCAATCAAGGGAACGCCTTTGGAGAACGCGAAGGTTTACATGGGCGGCACGGCCGCGACCAACAGGGATCTGCAGGAGGGCGCCAAGTATGACCTCATCCTGGCGGGTATCGCCTCGCTCTGCCTGATCTTCATCATCATGCTTCTGGTCACCGGCAGCGTGGTGGCGGCTCTGGTCATCGTCGGCACCGTCGCGGTATCGCTCGGCGCGTCTGTGGGTGTCTCGGTCCTGATTTGGCAAGACCTCTTGGGAATGGACCTGCACTGGTTCGTGGTCCCGCTGTCGGTGATCATCCTGTTGGCCGTAGGGTCTGATTACAACCTGCTTCTCATCGCGCGATTCAAGGAAGAGCTCCACGGCGGCCTGAAGACCGGTTTCATCCGGGCCATGGGAGGCAGTGGCAAGGTGGTGACCAACGCGGGGCTGGTGTTCGCATTCACCATGTGCGCCATGGTCGTCAGCGATCTGCGCATTGTCGGGCAACTCGGCACCACAATCGGCTTGGGTCTGCTCTTTGACACCCTGATTGTGCGCTCGTTCATGATGCCGTCTATTGCCGCCCTGCTCGGCCGCTGGTTCTGGTGGCCGCTGCGGGTCCGTACCCACGGCACTGCGGGGGTGTGATGACAAAAAACGCTGCGACGCAACGACAACGGACATCGGGGCGCCTCAACCGCTCATTAGATATCGCGATCCTCGAGGCGGCCTTCGTCACACTCGCCGAGCAGGGCTACGACGCCATGAGCATGGATAACATCGCCGCGCGCGCCGGGGTGGGCAAAGCTGCCATCTATCGACGCTGGTCCTCCAAGGCAGCGCTCACCGCGGATGCGATCTTGCATGGCCGGCCCTCACTGGGAAAACTGGATGAGGTACCGGACACCGGCAGCCTCCGAGGTGACTTGCATTCTCTCTACGAGGCAAGGGATTTCGGTGATGATCAGGTACTGACGGGCAATCTGCTTGCCGGGATCATCGCCGAGGCCGTCAACGACCCGACTCTCGCAGCTGCCCTCGATGACCTACTGGTGTCACAAACCCACAAACGGATGGAACTCGTATTCGCCCGCGCCGTCGAGCGCGGCGAGATAACACAGGGTCGCGACCTGTCACTCGTCTATGACATTCCCTTGGGCCTGAGCCTGACCGCTGCCCTCAAAAGGACGGTGATCGACGAAACCTACATGCACCGAATGGTCGAGGAGGTGATCCTGCCCTTGGTGCAGGCTCCCACCACTCACACGTAGCGCAATGTCACGTCACGGACCGAATCCCCCGCTCACCTTCACGCCCCCGGCGGCTCCCGCACCTTCTACCCCGCCGGACATCCGCGGCCCACGCGCACCGGACATTGAGGACGGAAGCCGGGTTCCTCGTGACACATTCAGCGCAGGCAGCTGGCCGGGTGCCACGGCCGGACCGTACGGCGCCGGACTCGGTGGCGGCAATTCCGCCGACGCGGTCACGCCGACTCCGGCGGCGAGCGCCGACATGATCATCGCCACACACACCACCCGAATCATGGCGCATCTCCTGCCCGTATTCCTCGCGGATCCTCCAACTGTCCACCGGTCATGCCGCCCGTGATACGAGTCGTGTGCCCCGCCTCCAGCCCGGCCGAAACCTGGGTGCCGTGTCCCGGCCGGGGCAGCAGCCCGAATGCCGGCTGAGACGGGGTGGACGCATGATTGTTCGGCGCACTGCCTGGCACCGTTACCGGCACCGCTGGCATCGGGTTTATCGGCAGCGGATCGGCCGCTGCCACAGCGGCCGGCGAGTACACCACCGCGAGCGCCAAAAATATTGTCAGACAAAATGATCGCATTACTAGATCCTGATTGGGTCGCCATAGATCGCAAACTCGGTATGACCGGTCTCGGTGGACACCCGCAAGGAGGCGAAGGACCGGATGGTCACATCCCCTCCGCAGGCGTCCGCCTTCAGATGGACGTTGTCCAAATCCAGGGCCCCGGTATTCCCCCGCGACAACACCATGTTGCCCAGTGGCAGATTGACGATGACGCCGGGCTGCAGCACGGTCTGGACAAATCCGCTGACTCCGGCGCTACCGCCGACGCCTACAGTTTGTAACGGAAGTACGCCGACATTCACCGACGGTGCGACCCCGGCAGATCCGCCGATCTGCAAGCCCGATGACACGTCGGACTGGCAACCAAGCTGATAACCGATGAGAAAGAGACTATCGGTGATCGGATTGGTACCACCGGTCGCCGTCGCCGTTCCCGAGAGCGTGACGAAGGCCTCCCGCGAGTTCGTCGCGGCCGCCAGGTTGGGCACCGAATTCACACGTTCGTTGTCCAACCTGATTTCCAGACGCCATCCGTCCCGCGTGGTCCTGGAATACAACTGGGGCGCCATGTCTATTGGCTCGGCGATGGCGGCGGCCGCTTCCGTCAGCCCTAACGCGGCCATCAACAGACCTGTTGTGATCAGGCGGGCAATCATGAGACCCACCATGAGGCCCGCGGACGGAGATTGGCAGACAACAGAGTTCTCAATGCACAGACAGAAATCACCACAAGAAACGGTCCAATCGACGGATATGGAGTCGCGCAGGCGCACGAAAATGCGACATGCACGGCTAGTGAAGGTTTGATTCACACAAGACGGCAGCGATCACCGTCCGGCAACCCTCAGCGCCGATTTATCCGTAAATGTAAAAGCCGTTGCCGCCCAATGTTGCCCGGTGCGGAGGAAAGCACCGGCCCCCGCCGCCACAGCATTGCGATCAACACCGCGGCGGCGCCCAATGAGAAAACCGTTACGGAAAGCGGCAACCAGACAGGCTCTCCGACAAGCCCGTGGCGAAGGCGAGTAACGGCCACGCCGTGCTGAACCAGCTCCCAATGATGAGCCTCGGCGGTGTCATACAAAGACACCGGGGCCGTGGCGTCCGCCAAATGCGAACTCTCATCCGGCATTAGACACGCGCCGCCGACCATCAAGCACAAAATGACCAGCAGGATCGCGGAGCACAGCTGGTACCCAGGTACCCCGCGACCAGACATACCGACGATGGTACCAGGCAAATTTTCCGAACTTGGGGCTCGAGACTTGTTGCTCCCCTTACCCGCAGGGGGCGACCGTCTTGCCGCGGGCAAATCGATCAGCCAGAACGGGCATCATTGGACAATCCCGTCGCGGCCGCGCGTGCCACGAAACGTGCCGTCGCACTGGGATGCGCCGCGGGATGGGTATGCAGGTATGAGGCATGTATCCGCCCCTCTCCCACGACCGTGCCCTCGCGACGGACACCGTCCGCGGTGCGCCAGGCCCAGGCACGGGGCGCCCCGTCCTCCGGATAGTCGACAGTGGTGCGGTGGAATTCGTGCCCGCTCAGTCTTTCTCCCTCCTCAAACAGCACAGAACCGGTGAGTGCTACCGCCTCCCGGTACCCGAGCGTCAGCGAGTCGGTGAAACGTGCACGCGCATCCAGCACTCCGCACATCGGTACACCGTCGAGGTCTCTGCACAGGTAGGTCAGCCCCGCGCACTCGGCATGAATGGGGCCCACCATCTCGCCAACTTGTTGCCGCAGAGTCGCATTGGCGGATAGATCGGTGGCGAATTGCTCCGGAAATCCGCCGGGTATCACCAGGGCCGCCGTTTCCGCGGGCAGTGAATCTGAGCGCGGGTCGAATTCGGCGACCAACGCGCCCGCCGCGGCCAAGAGCTCTCGATGCTCGGCGTATCCGAAGGTGAATGCCTGGCCGGCGGCCAGCGCCACCACCGGCTCCCGGTCTGTCGGGGCACCAACCGCCTCGGCAGGCTCCCATATCGGCGACGTCACATCGCTGTGGGCGGCGGCGGCGATCGCTCCCACATTGACATGCGTGGCGACCAGCTGTGCCATCGCCGAGATCGCACCAAGCGCCGCCTGGCCGTGTTCGACAGCCGTGACCAGTCCTAAATGCCGTGAAGGGACCGATAATTCGTCGGTGCGCGGCAGAGCGCCGAACACGCGGAGTCCCGCGCGATCCGCCGCAGCGGTGAGAATGTCCCGGTGCCGCGCCGACCCCACCCGATTGAGAATGACCCCGGCGATCCTGATCCCCGCCTCAGCGGCATGCGCCACAAAACCGTGCAACAGGGCCGACAAGCTCTGGCTATACCCTTTCGCGTCCACCACCAACACCACCGGCGCCCCGAGCAGAGCCGCGATCTCCGCCGTGGATCCCTTCGCATCGCCGACGCGCCCGTCGAAAAGTCCCATGACCCCTTCGACCACGGCAATGTCGGCATTCCGGCTGCCGTGCCGAAACAACGGACCGATCAGGTCGTCCCCCACCAGCACGCTGTCGAGATTGCGCCCCGGTCTCCCGGTAGCCAGCGCGTGGTACCCGGGATCGATATAGTCCGGTCCCACCTTGAACGGCGCCACCCGGTGACCCGCGTGCCGCAGCGCGCCCATCAAACCCGTTGCCACCGTGGTCTTTCCGCTGCCGGAAGCCGGCGCGGCAATCACCACGGCGGGGACGCTAGCGAATACCGTGCTCAATGGGCCACCACGCCATCACCATTCAATGCCGCGCTGGCCCTTGCGACCCTGGTCCATCGGATGCTTGACCTTGGTCATCTCGGTCACCAGATCGGCCGCGTCCAGCAGCTGCTGCGGTGCGTCACGCCCGGTGATGACCACGTGTTGCATGCCAGGCCGGGAGCGCAGCACCTCGACAACTTCGTCCGGGTCGACCCATCCCCACTTGAGCGGATAGGTGAACTCATCCAGCACGTAGAAGCCGTGCTCCTGCGCTGCCAGCCGCCGTGCGATTTCGGCCCACCCAGCTGCCGCGTCCGCGGCGTGGTCCGTCTCGGTTCCCGCCTTGCGTGACCAGGACCACCCCGACCCCATCTTGTGCCACTGCACCGAGCCGCCGATTCCGTGCTCATCGTGCAGCTTGGCGAGTTCACCGAAGACCGACTCCTCGCCCACACGCCATTTGGCACTCTTGACGAATTGGAACACCGCGACATCGGCTCCGTGGTGCCAGGCACGCAGAGCCATGCCAAAGGCGGCCGTCGACTTGCCTTTTCCGGCGCCGGTATGCACTGCCAGAATCGGCGCGTTGCGACGTGCCTTGGTGGTCAGGCCGTCCTGCGGCACCACCAATGGCTGCCCCTGTGGCATCCGAACCTCCTCTGCTAGCTCACGCAGCGGCAGTCGCGCCGCGCACCACTCCGGCGAGCCGGTCAGCGTTCAGATGGTCAAGCTGGATCACCGGCGCGTCGAGCTGCTGCGCCAGAGTGACAGCCAAATCCATCCGCACGAAAGATGTCTCACAGTCGATCACCACGCAGGCGACCTGTTCGGCACGCAGCAGGGCCGAAGCGCGACGTGTGCGCCCCAAGGGGTCCCGACCACCGGTAGCACGCCCGTCGGTGAGCACCACCACCAAAGCGCGCCGGTGCGGGTCACGTCCACGCTCGCGTGCCACCAAGTCACGCGCGGCCAGCAGACCCTGCGCCAAGGGAGTCTTGCCGCCGGTATCGAACCGCTGCAGCCTGCGGCCCGCGATATGAGTCGAGCCGGTGGGCGCCAGCAGCATGGCGGCATCCTGCCCGCGGAACGTGATGACCGCGACCTTGTCACGGCGCTGATAGGCATCACGCAGCAGGGACAAGGTCGCGCCGCTGACTGCCGACATCTTCTGGCGCGCGGCCATGGACCCCGAGGCATCGACCACAAAGATCACCAGGTTGCCTTCGCGGCCTTCCCTTATCGCCCACTGCAGATCGGTAAGCACCGGTCTGGGTAGCCGCCCAGGTTCGGTCACCCGACTCGCGGCGGACATCAAGGTGCCGATCACATGCACCCCGAATCCCTCGTCCGAACTCGGCGCAATCACCTTGCCGGCGCGGTTGCGGGCCACGGAGCGCTTCCCCGGGGCTCCCATGCCAACTCCCGGAACCCGCAAAGTCTTGGTGCGAAAGGTCGCCGAAGGCGCCGGGCTGGGCCGCGACGACCCAGCCGCGTACGCCGAATCTTGCTGCGAATCACTTGCTTTCGCAGGATCCGGGGCAGAATCGGACGCACCACCGCCCGGGCCGTCCGGCTCGGGGTCAGGATCTTCCCCATCCTGATCCTGCGGCGGGGCGCTGTCACGCATCGCCTGGTCGAGCTGATCCGGATCCAGACCCGGTTCATCGAACGGATCCCGGCGGCGCCGATGTGGCAGTGCCAGCTCCGCTGCCACTCGGATATCGGGCTCACCGACGGTGTCGGCGCCACGCCACGCCGCGTGGGCGATCGCAGCGCGCGCCACCACCAGATCGGCACGCATTCCGTCCACGTCAAAGGCAGCACACAGGGTCGCTATGCGCCGTAATTCGGCGTCGGGCAGGACAACTCGAGCAAGTAGCTGCCGAGCATCGGCAATACGGGCCGCCAGCTCGGCCTCCTCCGATGCGTACCTCGAGACGAAACCCGCGGGATCTGCCTCATAGGCAAGCCGCCGCCGGATGACTTCGGCCCGCACCTCGACATCACGGGAGGCATGAATGTCCACCGCGAATCCGAAACGGTCGAGCAGCTGGGGACGCAGCTCCCCCTCCTCGGGATTCATGGTGCCGATCAACACGAATCTCGCATCGTACGAATGAGATACGCCGTCGCGCTCCACATGTACCCGGCCCATCGCCGCCGCGTCCAGGACCACATCGACAAGGTGATCATGCAGTAAGTTGACCTCGTCCACGTACAGAACGCCACCGTCGGCACGCGCCAGAAGCCCCGGGGAGAAAGCGTGTTCGCCGTCGCGCAATACCTTCTGCAGGTCCAGGGAGCCCACGACCCGATCCTCGGTGGCACCGATGGGCAGCTCCACCAGCCGTGCCCCGTCGACTGAACCCAGTACCGACGCCAGGGCGCGCACCGCAGTCGATTTGGCCGTGCCCTTTTCGCCACGGATGAGCACACCGCCGATGTCGGGCCGCACCGCCGAAAGCACCAGGGCCAATCGCAGCCGATCGTGGCCGACGATCGCACTCAGCGGGTATCCGGCTGTGGCGCTAGCCATTTCCGGCCACCCACGTCATAGGTACGTGCGGTATCTCGTCCTCGAGGAATTCGTCACCGGAAACCACGAATCCCAGCTTGCCATACATGTCTTTCAGGTGGGCCTGCGCATTCAACCGGCAGCCCGCGCCACCGATCTCTGCCAGTACGGCACGCACCAGGCGTGCGGCATGACCCCTGCCCCGTTCGGCCTCGGCGGTGCATACCCGCCCGATCCAGAAACCGTCGCCCGCCGGATCCACCAGCAGACGCAGTCCGCTCACGACGGCATTGTCCTGGTCTTTGATCCAGAAGTGCCTGGTGCCGGGGTCGAGATCACGACCGTCGAGGTCCTGGTAGGCACAGTTCTGCCCGACGATGAACGCTTCTGCCCGCAATCTCAACAGGCCGTAGAGCGTGGTGGTGTCCAGATCCGCGGACCAGGACCACCCGATGCTCACTGCTCCAGGCCGAGAACCCGTGTGCCCCAGTCCCATACCTCGCCAA
Organism: Mycobacteroides abscessus ATCC 19977; assembly: GCF_000069185.1. Classification (NCBI taxonomy): domain Bacteria; kingdom Bacillati; phylum Actinomycetota; class Actinomycetes; order Mycobacteriales; family Mycobacteriaceae; genus Mycobacteroides; species Mycobacteroides abscessus. The sequence goes on from NC_010397.1 coordinate 3,205,676, forward strand.
ACAGCGACGGTTCGTCGGAAAGGCTGATGCCGAGCGACGGGATCATCTCCTTGAGCTTGGGCATCCAGTTCGAGTACCGGTCGGGGAAACAACGCTGCATCACATCGAGCATCGCGGGCACCGCAGTAGAGGCTCCCGGCGACGCACCGAGCAGGCCGGCGATGCTGCCATCGGCCGAGTTGAGCACCATGGTGCCGAACTCGAGCGCCCCGCCCTTGCCCTTAGCCGGCCTGATGACCTGTACACGCTGGCCCGCGGTGATCAACTCCCAGTCGGCGCGCTGTGCCTTGGGGGCGAATTCGCGCAGCATGTCAATGCGGTCATCCGGAGTGAGCGCAAGCTGGCTCAGCAGGAAGGTGGCCAGCTTGAACTCGGTCAGTCCGACGCCCACCATCGACAACAGGTTGTTGGGCTTGATCGATGCGGGTAGGTCGGTTACCTTGCCCATCTTCAGGAACTTGGGCGACCATCCGGCGAACGGCCCGAACAGCAGCCATTCCTTGCCGTTGATCACGCGAGTGTCCAAGTGCGGCGCCGACATTGGGGGCGCACCGAGTGGCGGGAAGCCATACACCTTGGCCTTGTGTCCGTCGGTCAGGTCGGTGCTGTTGGTACGCAGGAAAGCACCACTGACCGGGAATCCGCCGAAGCCCTTGGCTTCCGGGATTCCGGCCTTCTGCAGTAGTCCGAGAGCTCCGCCGCCGGCACCGACGAAGACGAACTTCGCCTTCAGCTTGCGCTTCTCGCCGGTGCGTCCGTTGACCAGCTTGAGAAGCCATCCGCCGTCGCTTTCACGGCTGATGTTACGAACCTCGGTGCCAAAGACTGCGCTGGTGCCGCTGCGAACACCGAAGCCCACCAACTGCTTTGACAGCTCACCGAAATCTACGTCGGTGCCGTCCTGGCTCCAGTTCAAACCCACAGGATCGGTGAAATCGCGTCCGGCGGCCATCAATGGCAGACGACGCGCAAACTCGTCGTCGTCGTCGATGAATTCCATCTTCGCAAAAAGCGGGTTGCCCACCAGGGCCTCGTGGCGCTTACGCAGGAACTCGACCTTGTCGGCACCGTGCACATAGCTCACGTGCGGGATGGGATTGAGGAAACCACGAACGTCGGGCAGCACACCGTTCTCGACGGCGTAGGCCCAGAACTGGCGCGATACCTGGAACTGCTCATTGACCGTGATGGCCTTGGTGATGTCAATCGACCCGTCGGCCTTCTGCGGGGTGTAGTTCAGCTCGCACAGTGCCGAGTGGCCGGTTCCTGCGTTGTTCCAGGGGTCGCTGCTTTCACTGGCGGCCGCGTCCAGGCGCTCGATCAAGGTGATCGACAGGTCCGGTTCGACCAACCGCAGCAGAGCGCCAAGCGTCGCACTCATGATCCCCGACCCAATCAGGGCAACGTCTGTCTGCTCCACCTGCGCTTTTGACACCGGTTCACTGTCCTTTTCGAATCTGATGGAGTGACGACCCTTCGCCACTACCCGCGAGTACTCACAGGTTATCGCGCGGGTATACCCGCGATTCCTTCAACTAGGCTATGCCCGTGACATGGGAACCCGATGTCCTCGATGGCTACCTTCGACAGACCATTGACCTGGGCATTGACCCTGATGGCGAAGGTGTAATTACCGCCACACTGGTGCGTCCTGAAATACAGCCGGAAAACGGACGCGCGGTGCTCATGGTCCATGGATATACCGACTACTTCTTCCACACCGAACTTGCCGAGCATTTTCTGGCTCGGGGTTATCGCTTCTTTGCGCTGGACTTGCGCAAATGCGGGCGTTCGCGCCATGAACACCAAACCCCGCACTACATCAGCGATCTATCGCTTTACGATGCCGAACTCAATGCCGCAATAGCCATCATCAACGGCGAAGCGGGTGGGGGCACCAGTGAGGCCCCGATTCTCGTGTATGGGCATTCCGCCGGTGGTCTCATCGTCTCGCTATGGCTCAACCGTCTGCGGGTGAGCGACCGGCTGGGCCGTATCGCGGGTCTTATCCTCAACAGTCCGTGGCTTGATCTGCAGGGTCGCCCCTTCCTCCGCAGCGGAGGCACCACCGCGGCGGTGAAAGCGATTTCGCGATTTCGCGCCAAACAAGCGATCCCGTTGCCGCACGAGGGCGCATATGGCGCGAGCCTGCATAAGGACTTTCACGGCGAGTTCGACTACAACCTGGAATGGAAGCCGGTCGGCGGTTTCCCGGTGCGGTTCGGTTGGATCAGCGCTATCCGGCGCGGGCACGCCGAGCTGCACCGCGGCTTGGATGTCGGCGTGCCCAACCTGATACTGCGCTCGGACCGCAGTCTGCCCGGAGACATCGATCCCGCGGTGGCATTGCAGGGTGACCTGGTCCTGGACGTACAACAGATTGCCCGCTGGGCGGGCTGTATCGGCAACGATCAGCGCGTGGTTCCGATTCCGGGCGCCAAACACGACGTGTTCCTGTCCGTGGCGCAATCCCGCGCGCGGGCATACCGGGAGCTGAACTCGTGGCTTCAGTGGTACGAGACCGCTGAGTAGGTCCCGGTTTCTACCACGAGCTGCTGCGCAGTACCACCTCTGCGGCCAGCTCGGGGGTGAGGTCCCGCGTGGCGGAACGACGCCCCATCAGCTCGACGATGCGGTAATCGCCGTAGACAAAACGCTGGCTGGCGCGCGCGATCGCCCGCGTCGCGTCGGAAGTGACCAATACCGTGGTGTTGATCTCGACCGGTGGGCAGTGTTTGTCCCGGATCAGCCCGGCACGGTCGGCAACCCGCGGATGTCCACGGTCGATTGCGACGAGTCCGATGAATCTGTCTAGCTTGCTGGCGGCCAAGTCCCACGCCAATTCGCCGCCCGCTCGGTCCCCGACCAACAACGCCACCTTGACCCCGATGTCGTCAAGTACTCCGGTGATGGCCTTGGCATGCAGGTGCGGATCGTGACCGATCACCGCGGTACGCAAGCCCGCGGTGTGCAGCCGCTCGCACACCGCGCGATAACTGAGCGCGAAATGCCCAGCGGCCGCCAGCATCACGACAGTGGTTCCCTTATCCGGGCCTGACACGTTGACCTGCACCGTTCGGCCGTCAATCGTGACGACCTGGTGCAGTTCACCGTCGCGCGCGGGCGGCACCGCGGGGCGCGGCCGATGAAGCTCGGGCGTCGGACTCATGGATGAGTCCCCCACGAGTGGGAGGGACGCGCGAAGACCTTGGGCATGGGCGCACGGTACCTGAGTACAACCCATCCGGTTGGGCTTTTAACCAGCCCTATCAGGAAACTTTCATCCGGACCGTCAAGTTCTTTCGATCTTGTCGACCTGTTTCCCGACAATGTCCAGGAAAGTCTGGGGCATCGTGGCGGTGGCCTTGACCGACGGGTCACGCAGATCGAAGGAGGTTGCCACCATGGCCACCCCGCGGACATTCGCAAAGGCCATGTACCGAGAGGTGGTGCCCTTGGGCATGATCATCGTCTGCTTATAGGTCAGCACGCCGACGGGCCCGCCCTGCACAGGTTCGGTCGTCATCGGTGTTCCCGGCGAATTCGTGTCGAAGAACACCTCGTACTGGGCGCAACGGGTCGCCACGTCCTTCACGTTGGTGAGGTCGATCGTGTCGCGCAACAAACTGACGATGATGTTGGCGCCATTGAACCGCGCGATGTATCGCGCGGTGTTCTCTGGGCCGGCTTTGCCCGCATTGGCCAGTCTGGGAGACAAACCGTCCGCGCAGCCTTGCGGATTCGACGGCATCCCGCCCACGACGACCTGCTGGCTCTGGCTGTTGACCGTCATCGGGCCCAGGTCGGCGACCACCCTGTCGTACTTGGTGCCCTCGGGCAGCTCATCGGCGGTCAGTAGCGACTGGGCGATGCGGGCACCCGGCCAGGTGGCGGTACCCGCCACCGTCTGGGTGCAGCCCACAAGCGCCAATCCCGATACTGCGACAGCTACTAGACCCCGATGCACCCGCACAGGCTATTCGACCCGTGCCGCAATTACCGGATATGACGGGGCTGATGCGGGCAATCCAGATTCTTCCCACACCGACTCAAGGGCATCGACATCGACGTGGGTGCCGACGAGATCGGCCAATCGGTCCAGCTGGGCAGCGCGACGATCGCCGACATTGGTGTCCGCCGCGACGGCGAAACCGGAGCGCCCGGCCGCGGCCGCCGCCTGGGTGAGCCACGCGCGACGGAAATCGTCGTTGTCCAAGACTCCGTGCCAATGGGTGCCCCAGACCGCCCCATCGACGGCACCCTCGTCATGGTCGGTCAACCAGGGTGGCACCGCCGAGCGGGTAACCGTGCCGTGGTGGATTTCGTAGCCGGTGAGCCCCGGAGGTCCCCAGCGTCGCAACGTCTTAACCGGCTCGAAGGCGATGTCGATATCGAGCAGGCCCAGCCCCTCGACCGCGCCCGCGCCGGACTCGACGCGATCATCGATCGTGGTCGCGAGCATCTGAAATCCGCCACAGATGCCCAGTACCGGCCCGCCCGAACGGGCGTGGGCGACAACGGCATCGGCGACACCGTGACGACGCATCCAGGCCAGGTCGGCGACGGTTGCCTTGGTACCGGGAATGACCACCACATCGGCGTCGGCGATATCCGCAGGGTGCGCCGCCCACCGCACGGTAACCCCCGGCTCGCAGGCGAGCGCCTCGATATCGGTGGAATTGGAGATACGCGGCAGCCGCACCGCCGCCACCCTCAACCATTCCTGGCCGATCGGGTCGCTGGTCTGCCCCACCTGTCCCGAGGCCACCACGGAAACCGAATCCTCGGCATCGAGCCACAATTGGTCGTCGTACGGCAGCACCCCGTACGTGGGGCGGCCGGTCAGCGTCGCAAGCTGTTCGAGCCCGGGCTCCAACAAAGTGGGGTCGCCGCGGAACTTGTTGACGATAAAACCTGCGACCAGCCTTTGGTCCGCGGGCTCGAGCACCGCCACGGAACCGAACAGATGCGCCAGCACTCCGCCGCGGTCAATGTCACCAACCAACACCACGGGTAGGCCCGCCGCCCGCGCCAGCCCCATATTGGCGATATCGGTTGTCCGTAAGTTGATCTCGGCGACAGAGCCGGCACCCTCGCAGATCACCACATCGTATTCTTCGCGCAGCGTCCGCAGGTCCTCCGCGACCACCTGCCGCAATTCCTCACGATGCTCGACATACGAGCGGGCGCTGACGTTTCCCGTCGCGCGGCCTCGCACCACCAGCTGCGAGGTGCGATCGCTCCCCGGCTTGAGAAGCACCGGATTGAACCGAACGGAGGGTTCCAGACCGCAGGCGCGAGCCTGTAGGGCCTGCGCCCTGCCGATCTCTCCCCCATCGACGGTCACCACGGAGTTGTTCGACATGTTCTGAGCCTTGAAGGGAGCGACACGAATACCCTTGCGGGCCAACAATCGACACAGGCCCGTCACCACCAGACTCTTACCGGCATCGGAGCTTACGCCCCCGACCAGCAGCGCGCCGGATACGGCGCCCGTCATGGCACTGTCAGGATCTCTACTCCGTCCTCGGTGACCACCATGGTGTGCTCGAACTGCGCGGTCCACAACTTGTCGGCGGTCGCCACGGTCCAGGTGTCATCCCAGATCTCGTACTCCAGGGATCCCAGGTTGATCATCGGTTCAATGGTGAACGTCATGCCCGGTTCGATGACGATGTCCAGATTGGGGTCGTCGTAATGCGGCACAATGAGGCCGTTGTGGAACGTCGGGCCCACGCCATGACCAGTGAATGCTCGAACCACGTTGTACCCAAACCGTTTTGCATAGGCCTCGATCACCCTGCCGACCACGCTCAGCGCCCGTCCCGGCTTGACGGCGTTGATCGCCCGCATGGTGGCCTCCCGGGTGCGCTCGACGAGCAGGCGATGCTCCTCGGAGACATCTCCGGCCAGGAAGGTGGCGTTGGTATCGCCGTGTACACCGTCGATGTAGGCGGTGACGTCGATGTTGACGATGTCACCGTCCTCGATCACGGTCGAGTCCGGGATTCCGTGGCAGATGATCTCGTTCAGCGATGTGCAGCACGACTTCGGAAATCCCTTGTACCCCAGCGTTGACGGGTATGCCCCCTGGGACACCATGTAGTCGTGTGCGATGCGGTCCAGCTCATCGGTGGTGACACCGGGAGCCACCGCCTCACCGGCAAGCGCCAGCGCCCTCGCCGCGATCCGGCCCGCGACCCGCATCTTCTCGATGACTTCGGGGGTCTGCACGTACGGCTCTCCGATGGCCTCGGCGACCTTGGACTTGCCCACATACTCGGGACGATCGATCGACACGGGAACCTGACGCTCCGGAGACAACTCCCCCGGGCGCAGTGCGGCACGTGGCGATGAGCCGCTTGCGCGAAGAGAATCAGAAACAGTCATGAAGGCAGCGTAGCGGGGTCCGCGGAGCGGCCCACCGCGGTCGTTACGCGTTGATGATGATCGGGTCGCCAATGCTGACGGTGTTGTAGTACCAGGACGCGTTATCCGGGCTCAGATTGATGCAGCCATGGCTGACGTTGGAGTTGCCCTGAGCTCCCGTCGACCACGGGGCGCTGTGCACATACACGCCGCCCCAGGTGACCCGAACCGCGTAGTAGACGGTCAGCTTGTAACCCTCGGGGTCATTCAGCGGAATTCCGATGGTCCGGGAGTCCATGACCACAGGGCTCTGCTTCTCCAAGGCAGTGAAGGACCCGACCGGTGTGGGGTGCTTGGGCTTTCCCATCGACGCGGGCATCGTTCGCATCACCGTGCCATCGATCTTCACCGTGAAGGTGTGGCCGCTGATGCTGCCGATACCCAGCACCTCCGAGCCGGTCTGGAACTTGTACTTCATTCCGCTCACACCGTTCACCGACACGGTGATCGACGAATGTGCAGGCCAATATTCACGAGGAGTGAAACGGACCGTCGCATTGTCGACCCAGCTGAACGCCCCGGCCGGGACCTTCGGCGCCGAGAACTCGATGGACCGCTCGGCGGCGATCCTGTCGGCGACAGGGGCTGCGAAACGGATCGTCACCGGCATGGCCACCCCGACCGTCTGCCCGGGCGTGGGCGACACCGAGGCCACCCCGCTGGGACTTGCGGCCAATGCGTGGCCGAGGGTCGCGGGTGCGGTGACCGCGGCATTCATCAGGAGGCTGACGAGCCCGGTCACCACAAGCACACTCCGAAATGCTCTGCGCAAGCTCTCGATCCTCCCTGGATGCTGTTTTCTACATGGTAGTTCGTAAACGCCTGGCGGAACGTTAGCGACAGCGCGCACAATCGAATTCATGGGCCTGCCCGCCGGACTCACATTAGAGGCAATTGTGATCGACTGCCGCGATGCCATCGCACTCGGCCGTTGGTGGTCTGAGGTGCTGGAATGGCCCCACACGATCGATGGCGACGGATACGTGAGCGTCTTCCAACCGGACCGACACCCGCCCCTGTTGTTCTTCATGAACGTGCCCGACCCGAAGACCGCGAAGAACCGTCTGCACCTCGATTTTCGCGATGACGATCAGAGCGCCCTGGTGGACAGATTTCTGGCACACGGCGCCACCAGGATCGATATTGGCCAGGGCGATTCGCCCTGGGTGGTGCTGGCCGACCCCGAGGACAATGAATTCTGCGTGCTGGCCTCGCGCGCGGATCAGGCCAAGTAGTCGGGCGGCAGCGACTGGAACATCACCTTGGTGGCGCGCACCGCGGCCTCCGAACCGCCGCCCCCGACGATCAAGGTGGCGAAGGCCATGTCGCCGCGGTATCCGGCGAACCAGGCATGTGATCCGCCCGGAAACTCCGCTTCGCCCGTTTTTCCGAAGACCGCACCCTCACCCTTGAGATCCATGGCGGTGCCGCTGAGCACCGTCTCGCGCATCATTCCGCGCAGGCCATCGACCATGGTCGGGGTCACCGCGGGCCGCTCACCGGTTATTCCGGTGATCTGACCCGAAATCAGCTGCGGTACAGGTGTTTTACCATTTGCCACGGTGGCCGCTGCCAGCGCCATGCCGAACGGCGTGACCAGCACCTTGCCCTGACCGAATCCGTCCTCGGTGCGCTCGGTGAGATTGACGGTCGGTGGTACGTTGCCCGAAATGGTCGGGATACCCGCGACGTCGTAGTCGGGTCCGATACCGAATTGTGAAGCGGCGACGGTCAAACCGTCCAGAGGCATCTCGCTGGCCAGCTTCGCGAAGGTGGTGTTGCACGAGTTCGCGAATGCCCGCCACATGGGCACCGTGCCGAGATCGAACTCGTTGTAGTTGGGCACGCTGCGATCACCGATGGTGATCCGCTTCGGGCAGCCCACCATGGTGTCCGGAGTGGCCATGCCGCGCTCCAGCGCGGCACCGGCGGTGATGATCTTGAATGTCGACCCAGGCGGATACAACCCGGTGGTGGCCAGCGGTCCATCAGCGTTGGCGGCGGCGTTCTGGGCGACCGCGAGGATCTCACCCGTCGACGGTTTGATGACTACCATCATGGCCTTCTGGCCACGGGTATTGACGGCATTCTGCGCGGCGTTCTGCACGGCGCGATCAAGGCTGATCGTCTTCGACGGCGCCGGAGTGGGTTTCACCTCGTTGAGCACCGCAGTGTCGACACCGTTCTGGTTGACGCTCACCACGCGCCAGCCGGCCTCGCCATCCAGCTCGTCGAGCACCGCCTTTTTGACCTGGGCGACAATATCCGGCGCGAAAGCGTCGTCCGTGGGCAACAGATCGGCGATGGGCGTCATCACCACGCCGGGCCGCAGCGCCCCCGGCCGCGTCTCCAGCGCGATGGATACTTTGTCCCAGTCATCCTTACGCAGCGTGATCAGGTCCATCGGCGAGGTTTGCGCACTCGCCTGCTCTGCCAGGGATGCGGCGTTCATGGTGTCGTCGTAGGGCCGAATGGCGTCGGCAAGTGCGGTGGCGGTGCTCATCAACGATTTGCCGGCCTTCGAGGCATCGAAGGCGATTCTGTACAGATTGGCCGGGGCCAGCACCGTCGTACCGCCCGCTTCGTTGACCGTCGCCCGCTTAGCGGGGTCTGTGCGCAGTGAGAGCATTTGGCGCTCACCAAGTTTGGGATGCAGGTCACTCGGAGCCCAACGTACCTGCCAGCTACCTGCCGTACGCAACATCTCCAGACGCCCGTTATACGTCCAGACACGCTTTCTGGGCAGCTGCCAGGTATAGGTCGCATCCGCACTACCGGTGTCCTGGGTGTATTGCGAGCCATTCACCGCGGCCTTGAACGACGTCGCCTGTAGTCCCGAGAACGCTTGGTCCAGGCCCACTTTCGCGCCATCGGGGTCGTCGGTTAGCTTAGCGGCCGCGGCAGTATCGCCCTTGGCCAGTGCCTCGAAAAACTTCTCCGCCACCGGACCCGGCCCATCGGGGCGCGGGGTACACGCGACAGCACCGGCCACCAGCAGCACGGTGCCGACCATCGCCAGGACCCATCCACGTCTGAACATCGGGTCGATGCTAAGACCGCGAACGCCCAAAACCACGCAGGCGCACGGGGCTAGCGAGCACTAGCTCGCAAAATTAGCTGACGAGGACCGTCGCGAAGGTGCCGATCCGGGTGAATCCCGCCTTCGCGTAGGACGCGCGAGCCACCTCATTGAAACTGTTCACATACAAGCTGGGGATTCTCCCGCTGCGATGAACCGCCGCCGCGATCGCCGCCACGCCTGCGGTGCCCAGCCCGCGCCCGCGAAATTCAGGATCGACCCATACACCCTGGATCTGGCTGACACTGCGCGACTGGGACCCGATCTCGGCCTTGAAGATGACCCGGCCATCCTCGAATCGAGCCCAAGCCCTGCCCGCCTCGATGAGACCAGCCACCCGCCGCCGGTAGCCCCGTCCGCCGTCGCCGTTGCGCGGGTCGACGCCCATCTCACCGATGAACATCTGGACCGAAGCGTTCAGATACTCATCCAGCTCCTCGGCCCGCACCTGTCGGACCGCGGGGTCGACCACACACGTCGGCGCGTCAAGCATCGCCAACAGGGGCTGACAGGCGCGCACCTCTCGCGCCGGTCCCCAGACCGGATCGAGGTGGCACCACATGTCGAGTACCACGTCCGCCGGACCGACCAGCGAGGGGCAAATCCGATGCTGCTCGATGGCACGCTCGGCGAACAAACGGGTCGCTTCGGGCCCGCCTGCCAGCGGAATGATGGTCGTCCCGACGAAACACAGTGAGTCGGCCAGCACTCCCGTCGACCAGATCTCACCGCCGATCGCAGTGGGGTCGGCGCCCCGAGCCTCCACTCGGGCGGCCAGCATGCAGGACGCCACCGGATCGATATCCAGGACCGCGCGTACCGCCTCGGTGTCCGATAACCCGAGCACACGAACAGCATCGGAGGATGACGCCCCAGGTGCTCCAGGCGCCGGCAGTGTTGTCGTCATCGGCAATCGCTCCCGTGCTCAAGCCTCTTCGCGCGAGCGCTCATCGGTTCATCCACTCGCGCCGAGCTACATTCAGCTTACGGTGACGACCGGCTGGCCTGTAGGGGTTCCGTCGCTTCCGATCCCTGCGCCGTTTTCCAGACCCATCTGCTCGGCCAATCGCATGGCCTCATCAATGAGCGTCTCGACGATCAGCGCCTCGGGCACGGTCTTGATGACCTCACCCTTCACGAAGATCTGTCCCTTGCCATTACCGGACGCCACGCCCAGGTCGGCCTCACGCGCCTCTCCTGGCCCATTGACGACGCAACCCATGACCGCGACACGCAGCGGCACATCCAGGCCCTCTAGCCCCGCGCTGACGGCGTTGGCCAGCGTGTAGACGTCCACCTGTGCGCGCCCGCACGACGGGCAGGACACGATTTCCAGTGAGCGGGGACGCAGATTGAGCGATTCGAGGATCTGATTGCCGACCTTGACCTCTTCGGCGGGCGGCGCCGACAAGGAAACCCGGATGGTGTCACCGATGCCCTTGGACAACAGCGCTCCAAAGGCGACCGCCGACTTGATGGTGCCCTGAAATGCCGGACCGGCCTCCGTCACACCCAGGTGCAGCGGGTAATCGCACTGTGCGGCCAGCAGTTCGTAGGCGGCGACCATGATCACCGGGTCGTTGTGCTTGACGCTGATCTTGATGTCTCCGAAGCCGTGCTCCTCGAACAGCCCGGCCTCCCACAGCGCCGACTCGACGAGCGCCTCCGGGGTTGCCTTTCCGTACTTGCCGAGGATCCGCGGATCAAGGGACCCGGCGTTGACGCCGATCCGGATGGGGATCCCGGCGTCACCGGCCGCCTTGGCAACCTCCTTGACGCGTCCGTCGAACTCCTTGATGTTTCCCGGGTTCACGCGCACCGCGGCACAGCCGGCATCGATCGCCGCGAAGATGTACTTGGGCTGAAAATGGATATCGGCGATCACCGGAATCTTGCTCTTGCGGGCAATCTCGGCAAGCGCATCGGCGTCCTCCTGCCGCGGGCAGGCGACACGCACGATGTCGCAGCCAGAGGCTGTGAGCTCCGCGATCTGCTGCAGGGTGGAATTCACGTCATGGGTCTTGGTGGTGCACATCGATTGCACCGAGACCGGTGAGTCGCTGCCCACCCCGACGCTTCCCACCATGAGCTGACGCGTCTGACGCCGCGGCGCCAATGTCGGCGGCGGTGCGCCAGGAAGACTGGGCATGCCAAGACCGGTCATCATTATCTCCTATTGGAAAAGTCTAATCGGGTTGACGATGTCGGCGGTGATGGTGAGCAGCATGTACCCGACCACCACCACAAGAACGAGGTAGGTCGCCGGCATCAACTTCATGTAGTTGACCGGCGCACCCACTGCCAAGCCGCGCGCCGATCGGATCATGTTGCGAACCTTCTCGTAGGTGGCCACCGCGATATGTCCGCCGTCAAACGGCAGCAGCGGCAAGAGATTGATCGCGCCAAGTGCGAAGTTGAGCTGCGCCAACAGGATCCAGAACATGATCCACATGTCGTGCTCAACGGTCTCACCGCCCATGCGGCTCGCCCCGACGATGCTCATCGGGGTGTCCATGGCGCGTTCGCTCCCGGTGATGGAATCCCACAGAGCGCCGACCTTCATCGGAATCTTGCCGATGGCCTTGACGGTTTCGACGGCGACGGTCCCGATGAGGTTCCCGGTCGCCGGGATGGCCGTCACCGGGTTGTAGTGCTTCTGCGGCACATAGGTGCTCAGCGAGGCACCCACGGCGCCCACCGGAACGAGCTTGCCTGCCTTCTCATCCCAGCGTTGTGTCTCGGTGACGTTCACCATGAGCGATTGGGGCTTACCGTCGCGCACGATCTCGAAGACCTGCGGCCCGCGCAGGCCGCGAATCGCCGTGACCAGGTCGGTGGATGTGCTGACCGACGTGCCGCCCGCGGTGAGCACCTGGTCACCGGCGCGCAGGCCAGCCAGCGCGGCCGGTCCTTCACCGGTGCACGCCACGACGTCCCTGGGATCGGCGCTCTTTTGCGGCGCCACACAGCTGGTCTGGGTGATCTCGGGGTGGGTCGGCGCGTTGTTGTCGGGTAGCCCCCAGAACAGCACCACGCCGTAGAACACCACGATGCCGATGAGGAAGTTCATGGCCGGCCCGGCGAACAGCACCGCGACCCGCTTCCACACCTTCTGCTTGTACATGGCGCGATCTGATTCCTCGGGAGTGAGCTCCTCCACCGAGGTCATACCCGCGATATCGCAAAAGCCGCCCAGCGGGACGGCCTTCACCCCGTACTCGACGATGTCGTTGGCACCCTGCTTGTTGGGCCGGTTGCTCTTACGTTTGGTGGACCACAGTGTCGGCCCGAAGCCGACAAAGTAGCGGCGCACCTTCATGCCGGTGGCCTGCGCCACCCACATGTGCCCGCACTCGTGCAACGCCACCGATACCAAGATCGCCAGCGCGAACAACGCAATTCCGATCGCGTACGCAGCCATCAGGTCCGATTTTCCTCCGCGAAGATGAATTGCGCAGCCTGCTGGCCAGCCCAGCGCTGCGCGTCGAGTACATCGTCAACGGTAGCGGGTTCTGCGGAAGTTCCCTCCCATTGGCTTGCCACATCGAGCACATCGGCAATTGTTCGCACGATGGACCTGAATCCGATACGCCCGTCCAGGAAGGCGGCGGCCGCGGTTTCATTGGCGGCGTTGTAGACAGCGGTCATGCATCCCCCCGCTTCTCCGGCACTGCGGGCCAGGTCGACGGCGGGAAACACCTGGGCATCCAGCGGCTCGAACTCCCAGGTGGAGGCGGTGCTGAAGTCGCAGGCCGACGCTGCTGCCGGTACTCGGTCCGGCCAGCCCAGGGCGAGCGCGATGGGCAGTTTCATGTCGGGCGGGCTGGCCTGCGCCAGCGTCGACCCATCGGTGAACGTCACCATCGAGTGCACGATCGACTGCGGGTGCACCACCACACCGATCTGCCGGTAGGGAACGCCGAAGAGCAGATGCGTCTCGATGAGTTCGAGCCCCTTATTGACCAGCGATGCCGAGTTGAGCGTGTTCATCGGGCCCATGGACCAGGTGGGGTGGGCGCCCGCCTGCTCGGGGGTCACGGCGGTGAGCTGCTGCGCGGTCCAACCCCGAAACGGCCCGCCCGACGCGGTCAAGATCAGCTGCGCGACCTCGCCACGGGTCCCTCCCCGCAGACATTGCGCCAGCGCGGAGTGTTCGGAATCGACAGGCACGATTTGCCCGGGCGCGGCGGCCTTGGTGACAAGCGGCCCACCGGCCACCAGGGATTCCTTATTGGCCAAGGCCAACCGGGCTCCCGACTTCAGCGCGGCCAGGGTCGGCCGCAGGCCGAGGGCGCCGACCAGCGCGTTGAGGACCACATCGGCCTCGGTGTTCTCCACCAACTCGGTGACGGCATCCGGTCCGCTCAGCACGGGGATGTCGAGCCGCACGGCAGCGCGCTCGTCTGCCACCGCGACATTGGTGACCCCGGTTTCGGAGATCTGCTGGCGCAGCAGCTCTACGTTCCCGCCGCCGGCAGCCAAACCGACCACTTCAAAGCGCTCCGGGTTGGCGGCGATGACCTCAAGCGCCTGGGTACCGATGGACCCGGTACTGCCGAGAAGAAGGACGCGGCAGACCTCTGAACTCACTGTCACCCGCTCATTCTGCCCCGGCCATGCGGCTGTCCCTACCCCGCAAGCGCCACCGGGCGGTGCAGGTCGACATCCCCCTTGGCCGTGCGGATGTTCACATCGAAGATCTCGTCCGCGGCGTCGGGTCCCTCTGCCGGTTCCAGCGAGTTGGTGAACGCCCCCGAATGCGTGTCAATCGCCAGCCGGGCCGCCGTGCCTCGGGCGATTCCGATCGAGGTATTGCCGCTGGCCGTCTCGAAGACCAAACCACCCGCGACCGCCGTCCCGATATCGACCGACCCCGATGCCGAAGCGACCCTGGCGTGACCACGCAACACCTTGACGGCAAGGTCACCACTGGCGGAGTTCCGTTTGATATCGCCGGTCAGTTCACGGATCGACACGCCTCCAGAAGCGGTGTCGGCCTCAGCCGCGCCATTGATCGCGTCGATGACCAGCTCACCGCTGGAGGACTGAAAGCGGACGTCGGCATAGTCACCGTCCGCGCGCACTGCTGCCGAGGCCACCGCGATGTCCAAAATAGACTGGCGCGGCAGTTCGATCAGGATGTCGATGGTTCCGGTGCGAAACGTAATGCCCTGCGACGACAGCACCGACAGCACGCCCTTGGAGTACGAGACCCGGGTGCGTTCGGCTGTCCGCACATCGAGGGCCTTTGCCTCATCGCGGGGCAGCACCGCCACCACGGTGTCGGAGCGGTCGCTTGCGACGACCTGCAGAGTGCCCCGCGCCAGCTCCACCTTGGCTGTGATGGGGTGCGGGGTATCGAATGTAGCTGGTGCCGTCATAGTTTTTTTTCCTATCTCTCTAGCGGATCCCTCTAGCGGACCCAGCCCCTGATGGTGTTACCAGTGCGGGATGTTCTTGTCCCCGTGCGCTTTTCAGCGGCGGCAACTGCGGCGCGTACCAGCCAGGCGTTCAGCGATATCCCCTCGCCCGCAGCGGCCGCCTCCACGGTGGTCCGCAGGTTCTCCGGCAGCCGCAGGGTGACGCGCCAGGTGCCGCCGCCGTCGTCTGTCGGGAGCGTCGCCTCCGGTGGCGTGGCCAGAATCGGCTGGGTCACCACAAATTCCGGTTCCCGGCCGCGCAGGCGCACGTCGACGACGGTGGGCGCCAACTCACGGGTGATTTCCTCGGCGGCCGCCGACAGCGCATCGAGCAGCGCGAGCCGAATCGCCGACTCCAACGGGGCGGTCAACCGGTCGGCCAGTTCCTCGGCATCCACACCACCGGCTTTCGCGGCGATGGCGAGCTCCTCGCGCACCGAGTCGACATACGACTGCAAATCCATAGTGTCATTGTGACATCATTTTGGTGTCATTACAAGTGTCACAAGGATGCGCGTTGACGTGATTTCCTCCGGCGCGGGGTGCCACCCTCGCCCACAGCGGAGCGGGCGTGGCACACTATGGCCTGTAGTAGACGTCTGAGATTTGGAGGGCTGGCGGTGGCCACGACCGAGGTTGTCAAGTACGACGGAGTCGATGTCGAGGACGTGCCGTCCGTCGCGTTCGGGCGTGGGCTGTCCGGCCAGAATCCCCGCGTCTTCCATGTCCTCGGCGTCGTGATGGCGGCCATCCTGCTGCTCATGTTGATCGGCAATCACGTCGGCAAGGTCGAGGACATCTTCCTGGTCGGTTTTGCCGCCATCGTGCTGGCGTTCACCGCCAACGACTACTTCGGCCGTCGTTCCGGCCGCATTCGCTAGCTCTAGCGCTCGGAGGCAGCCAACTGGCCGCACGCGGCCGCGATCTCGCGGCCGCGGGTATCGCGCACCGTGCACGAGACACCCTGCTCGCGGACGCGGCGCACAAATTCACGTTCCACCGGCTTGGGGCTGGCATCCCACTGACTGCCCGGCGTCGGGTTCAGCGGAATCAGGTTGACATGGACCATCTGCCCCAGGGCTTTTCGCAGCTTCTTGCCCAGCATGTCGGCACGCCACGGCTGATCATTCACATCACGAATCAGGGCGTACTCGATCGATACCCGCCGGCCCGTGACATCGGCGTAGTAGCGCGCGGCATCAAGGACCTCGCTGATCGCCCACCGGGTATTGACCGGCACCAGGGTGTCGCGTAGCTCGTCGTCCGGACAGTGCAGCGACACCGCGAGGGTGACCCCCAGCCCCTCGTCGGCAAGTCGCCGGATGGCCGGCGCAAGTCCCACCGTCGAGACGGTGACACCGCGCTGGGATATGCCGAACCCCTCCGGCGGCGGCGCGGTGATCTTGCGCAGCACCGTCAGCACGCGGTTGTAGTTGGCCAGGGGCTCCCCCATGCCCATGAAGACGATGTTGGACAAGCGGCCCGGCCCACCCGGCAGCTGGCCGTCACGCAAGGACGCCGCGGCATCGCGGACCTGTTCCAAAATCTCGGCGGCCGACAGATTGCGTGTCAGTCCGCCCTGGCCGGTGGCGCAGAACGGACAGGCCATACCGCATCCCGCCTGAGAGGAGATGCACAACGTGTTGCGGTCCGGATAACGCATGAGCACCGATTCGACGGTGCTACCGTCATGCAAGCGCCACAAGGTTTTTCGGGTATCGCCCGCATCACAGGCAATCTGGCGCAGTGGCTCGAGCAACCGGGGAAACAGCGCCTCGGCCACCCCTCCGCGGGCACCGGCCGGCAGGTCCGTCATCGTGGCCGGGTCACCCACCAGCCTTCCGTAATACTGGTTGGCGATCTGCTTGGCACGAAATGCGGGAAGCCCCAATTCGGTGACCACGTCACGGCTCTGCTCAAGGCTCATATCGGCCAGATGACGGGGCGGCATGGCACGACGCGGTGCGTCGAAGACCAGCGGCAAGGGCTTGTTATCGGCAGGCATAACCGATTCAGTATCCCAGGCTTTCGCTAGTTCCCCGAACCCGAACGTGCCCGCACGTGCATCCGTTCACCCTGTGGGCCGAAAATATGCAACACCTCGACGGGTTTGTCGGTCGGATTGCCGAACCAGTGCGGGATATGGGTGTCGAACTCCGCGGCCTCACCTGCGGGAAGAATGAGATCGAGCTCGCCCAACAACAACCGGAGATTCCCGGCGAGCACGTACATCCACTCGTATCCGTCGTGGACCTTCAAATTCGGTTCGCCCTTCGGCGAATGGGGCGGGATGATCTGCTTAAAGCACTGAATTCCGCCGGGTCGCCGCGACAGCGGCAGGTAGATCGACCCGTTGCGCTTAAACGGTTTGGGGTGAACGCGCGGATCTCCCGTGGCGGGTGCGTTGACCAGCTCGTCGAGCGGCACCTGATGGGCCTCGGCAAGTAACAGCAGGAGCTCTAGCGTGGGGCGTCGCTGACCGGATTCCAGGCGTGACAAGGTGCTCTCCGAAATGCCCGTGGTCTCCGACAACTGCGCCAGCGTGATCTGACGATGCAGGCGCAGGGCCCGCAGCCGCGGTCCCAGCGCGTCAAGCACTGCCTCCATGCGCCGATTTTGATCGTCCATACGGTCCATGCTGACGCTAGGTTGCCACTTTGGCAAGAAAGGTTGCGCACTTAGCAGCTACGCACCAATAGTGGTGCCATGAACAAACTCTGGGATGTAGCCATCATCGGCGGCGGAGCCGCGGGCCTGTCTGCAGCCATCACACTCGCCCGATCGCGACGGTCGACCGTCGTCATCGACGACCATCACCCCCGCAACGCACCCGCCGATCGGGTCCACAACTATCTGGGACGCGAATCGACCCCACCCGCCGAGCTGTTCGGCATCGGCCGTGACGAGGCAGCGCAGTACGGCGCAACCTTTCTAGACGGACGCGCCACCGCGGTATCCCACGCCGAGAACCATTTCGACGTCTCTCTCGATGGCGGGCCGGCGTTGCGCGCGCGGCGGGTACTGGTTGCCACCGGCGTGGAGGACGAGCTGCCCGATATCGAGGGGCTGGCCGAACGCTGGGGCCGCGACGTGCTCCACTGCGTGTACTGCCACGGCTGGGAAGTACGCGACCGCACCATCGCCGTACTGGGCACCGGACCCCTGGCAGTCCACCACGCGCTCATCTTCCGCCAGCTCAGTGACAACGTCACACTGTTGCGACACAACGATTTTCCGATGTCGATCGACGAGGCGGCGCAGTTGGCACGCAGAAACATCCGCATCATCGATGGGCCGGTGTCGCGGCTGCATGTCACCCAGGACTCGCTGCGCGGTGTGCAGTTGGAGACGGGCGCCACGATTGCGTGCGAGGCGCTGGTTGTTGCGACAGTGGTCTCGGCCCGGGTGGATATGCTCGCGCCCGTACAACTGGCCCCGCAGGAGATGCGACTCGGCGAGCACCTGCTGGGGACCTATCTGCCGGTCACCCGGGGCGCAACCGCGGTGCCCGGCATCTATGCCGCCGGAAACGTCACCGATATCAAGGCACAAGTCATCACCTCCGCGGCGGCCGGAACAGAGGTCGCTGTCGCCATCAACGCCGACCTTGCGGTCGCAGACGCCCAGGAGTTGCAATATGCATGATCACAACAACCCGCCTTCCGACGAGAAGTCTTGGGACGAGTTCTATCAATCACACGACGCGCTGTGGAGCGGGAACGCCAATCCGCAGTTGGTAGCCGAGATATCGTCGCTACCGCCGCGGACGGCGCTGGACGCGGGCTGCGGCGAAGGCGGCGACGCGATCTGGCTCGCGCAGCATGGCTGGCAAGTCACCGGCATGGATTTTGCCCACACCGCGCTGCGGCGCGCCGCCGACAACGCCGTCAAGGTGGATCCCGAACTCGCGAACCGGATCTCATGGACCCAGGCGGACCTGACCGCCTGGCAGCCGAATCGGCAATTCGATTTGGTGACATCACATTTCATGCATCTACCCACGAATCTTCGCGAGCCGGTGTTCGCGGCGCTGGCCGCTGCCGTGGCCCCCGGAGGGACGCTGCTCATCGTCGGGCACCATCCGTCGGACATGCAGGCGGCGATCGGACGACCGGACCTGCCTGACTGGTACTTCACCGCCGAGGACATCGCCGACACCCTCAACCCAAAGGAATGGACGATCATCGTCGCCGAATCACGGAGCCGAAAGTTCACGCGTGACGACGAGGAGTTTGATATCGCAGACACCGTGCTGCGGGCCGAGCGCAAGCCCACGACGGAATCGGCTTAGGCGATAGCCGCCGATTCACCCGAGAGGGCCTCGCGGGCAGCATCCTTCACAGCATTGAACGCGACGGGGTCCAGCCCGCGGCGACCGACGACCGATAGCGTCGCCAGGTTCGCCGCGGGCATGGCGTCAACCGGTGCGATACCGTCGGGCAACCACCCGATGATGGGCAGCAGCGCCATGCCCAGGCCCGACCGCAGTCCCGCGTACAGACCGGACAAATCCGGTGATTCTCCGACGATCTGGTACTGATTTCCCAGCGTATGCAAGGCACTGAACATGGGCGCACGCAGCGTGCACGGCTCGGTGAACGTCATCACCCGCAGGGGCTCAATGGGATTCGGCTTGTAGCCGCGTGCGGCAACCCACTGCAGCGGAACGGTGCCCACCGCATTGGCGCGATCCAGGCCCGATCCGTCCAGGATGACCGCAAGGTCCATGATTCCCCGGTCCACGGATTCGGCGAGATAAAGATTGCGATCGAAGCGCACACGCACCGACCAATCCGGAAGATGGCTTCGCAGGGCCGAGGTGATGCTCGGCAAGATCAAGTCCGCGCCATGTTCGGTGACGCCCAAAACCAGGGCGCGTTCCTGGCCGGCCACCAAATCATCGACCGCGGCATCGTGTGCGGCCAAGATGCGCCGGGCATGCACCAGCAGCCGGGCGCCCCTGTCGGTGAACACCACGCCGCGTCCATAGCGCCGAACCACCGGCTCCCCGATCGCCGTCTCGAGCTTGCGTACATGCTGACTGACCGCGGATTGGGTCAGGTGCAGCACAGCGGCGGCGCGGTGGAATCCCCCGCAATCGGCGACCGCCGCCAGCGACCGCAGCGGCGCGATATCGAACGTCGAACTCGCCATATCGACACGCTAACTCGATCACAAAATTTGATCAATGCCTGAGACAATGAAGGGAAATATTCCCATTTCAAACGCAGATTTCGTCTTGAGTGATAAGTATTAGCAATCAATTCTGATCAGCAATTATCGTTGGACACCACCTCCCGCACCGGCCACGATGGCAACCATGCAGAAGACGCCCGTGCCCATGACCAAGTCCTCGGCGGTGGCACTTACGTTTCTGTACGCGCTCGGCTATCCGATTGGCGCACTCTCGGTGTCTGCCATGACACCCATGTTGGTGTTGGTCGCGCGTTTCGCGCTCGCCGGAGCCATCTTGGCCACCTGGGCACTGATCGCGAGGGCGCTCTGGCCAACCGGTCGCACGTTGTGCCATGTCATCGTCGCCGGCCTACTCATGCAGGCGGTGCAGTTCTGCGCGTTGTACGAGGCCCTCGAACACGGAGCTCCCGCGGTATTGGGGGCCGTGGTCATCTCGATGAACCCCGTCGTCACCGCGGTACTCGCTGCCCTGTTCCTCGATGAGCGCCTCAATCGCTGGCGCCTCGTGGCTCTCGCGCTGGGCGTGGTGGCGGTACTTGCCGCATGCGCCAACCGGCTGCTCGCCACCGGTGGGATCGATACCGTATTGGTGCTTCTCCTCGTGGCGTTGTTGGGCCTGGCGGCAGGCGGGGTGTACCAACAGCGCTTCTGCGCCGATGTCGATTTTCGCGTCAACAGCACCATCCAGAACCTGTCCGGACTGCTGCCGGCAGGCGCATTGGCGCTTCTGACCCCCAGCGCCGTCCACGATCCTTGGAAGGGTGCCGCTGCCGTGGCCGCGGTAGTGCTGCTCAACGCCACGCTGTGCACCTCGCTGTACGTGCGTTCGGTCAGCACATTCGGCGCGGCCGCAGTTGCGATGCTGTTCTGCGTCATTCCGGCCGTCGCCGGCCTGTTGTCCTGGCTCCTGCTCGGCCAGCGTGTCGACATCGGCATGGGGATCGGACTGGTCATAGGCGCTCTCGCCTGCTGGCTCAATGCCCGGGCAAGCCGATCCACCAAATTGGCTGTGAAACCCCAGAGCCCCTCAATCGGGGCGGCGACCGCCGCGCCTACCCGTGAGCCGGCGGTGGCCAGCTAGCCTGGCTGCATGCGTGCCCTGTTACTTGGTGGTCTGACCCTGCTGGGAGCAATGCTCCTGGTCGCCGGATGCTCGAAGGGAGCCACGGTATCCCCGACCGTCCCCTCATCGAGTCAACCACCATCGAGCAGCAGCACCAGCAAGCCGATCACCACAACCACCACCACGACGGCTCCGGTCGACTTGCCCGAGCCTGTTGCGGGAGCGCCGTATGATGCTGTCGCCCAGTGGATTTCCAAGGGCGCGCCGGTTGATGTGACGAATTTTCACGCAGCGACCAGCCAGGATGGGCAAAAGACCGATCTGGGCGACAATGTCGCGTTCAAGACCCCGTCCGGGAAAACGCGCTGCATGACCGACAACATCCAGCCAGGCACGCTGTCCTGCCTGGTCAACTTGACCAATCCGCCGAAAAGACCTGCCGGCACAGAGGGCAACTGGGTAGGCGGCTGGACTGATTTCAGCGGCCGGCAGGTCACGGTGGGCGGGCTACATGGCGATCCGGGCCCCTTCCAGAGCGGTGACGGAAATCCGCTCGACTACGGCGGCCGCCTCTCGTTCGGAGATTTCAGTTGCCGCAGCGAGACTTCCGGACTGTTCTGCGCGAACACCAAGGCCAAGTCCGCAATTCGGATCAGCGATGCTGGGATCGAGCCCTTTGGCTGCTTACAGGAAGCCACCCCTTCCGAGGGCAATGGGCGAGAATTCAGCTGCTAGCGTGAGGTTCGGGCCAGATACTCCGCACCGCGCGGCGAGAGCCGGTAGCCCACCGGCAGGCTCAGTGTGAGCCCCAGGTTCTTGAGCTTGCGCACCTGAACCTTGAAGGTCGCTAAATCCGGCCAGCGGGAGCATGATTCGAGGTCCTTTGCCCGAACTGCTGGGCGATGGGCGATCTCCCGGAGTACCTCACGGGTCCAGGGACCCGGCTTGGCGTTGCGATCCATGCGGTCCAGCCGCGCGTCTATGTCGGCGATTTCCCCGACCGAAAGCGCCACCGACGAGGCCAACTCCGCACGCGGATCAGGCATATCGATCTTGCGGAACGCCAAGCGGTACAACACATCAGCAGCGTCCTGGGCGCCCACATCGCTGCGGGCCGCAGCAGCCGACGGGTATCCGGCCAGCTGTGCATCGGCGTCATCGATGTCACGCGCGAGAATCTCGTCAACGGCATCGACTTCAATGAAGTCGAACTCGGTCATGGAGCGGATCCGGTCCGATCCGACGCGATAACGGCCACCAACCCGCACCTGCGGGCGCTTCCAGCGCCGGTAGGCCACCGAGATGCTGCCATCGTGTATTCCGGCGCGCAGCCTCGGCTCGAACAGCACTAGTGCCCCAAGGTGGCGCCGTAGAGGTCTTCGAGCGCCTTCCAGTGCCGTTGCGCGGCCCCCTCGTCATAGGTGGGGTTGTCCGTGACGGCGAACCCATGCTTGGCCGGATAGGTCTCGATGGTGTGCCGCACGCCGGCGTCCGTGAGCACCTGCCCCAGTAACTGTTCCTGCTCAGCAGGAAAGGACGCGTCCTCCTCGGCCGCCGCGATCAGCACCACGCCGGTGATACGCCCGGCAAGGTGGTGCGGACTGTTGAGGTCGTCGGCCTTGGCGAGGTTGCCGCCATGAAATGACGCCACGGCGCCCACCCGGCTCGCATGAGTTGCCGCCACCCGCAAAGAGATTCGGCCACCCATGCAGTAGCCGGTCAGGCCCACGAGCTCGCCGGTCACCTCCGGCTGGTCGGCAAGAAAGTCCAGAAAGCTCCCCGCGTCGGCATCGATCCGATCGGGGGTGAGCGTTCCCATCGTCGCGAACAGGCGTCCGCGCTCCTGCGTGTCGCCGAATGCGGTGGCCATATTGAATGGCTGCCAATTGCCTTCGCGGTAGTACACATCCGGCACCAGCACGACATACCCCCAGCTCGCGAGCCGGTCCCCCATCGCCCGCATCACATCGCGGGCGCCGCCGGCATCGGGGTAGAGAACCACCGCCGGGCCCGGCTGGTCCGGTAGGTGCAACGTTGCGGAGCATAGGCCGTCGGGGGTCAGGATCTGAGCATCGCGGCGCTGCATGTTTCCATCAAACCAGCCACCCGGCCCGGTAGCTACCACGCTGGTATCTTGGGCGGCAACGATCCGTCAATGACCAGGGGGAATCTGATGGCCTTTGCCAACACACTGTCCACATCGTGGCAAATCTTCAAAACGTCGGCAAAGGTATTGAGCTCACGCAAGGAGCTCGCGGTTTTCCCCCTCCTATCCGGCATTACGTCATTGCTCGTGCTGGTGGGAATGGTGGCGCTGGGCGTGCTCCTACTACCCGCCACGACGGGCGATTCGGTTCCACCGCTCTTTTACCCCGTTTTCGCCGTCGGTTACTTCATCCTGATGTATGTCGCGACCTTCTGGCAGGCGGCGCTCATATCGCAGGCGAACATCGCGCTGGAGGGCGGAGATCCCAGCGTGGCCGCCGGCATCTCGGCAGCGGCGCAGCGCGGCGGTCGCCTCCTCCCCTGGGTCCTCATCACCGGCGTTGTCTCCTGGATCATCAGCGCCGTGGAGGAGCGGGTGCCCTTCATCGGACGGTTCCTGGACGTCGCGTGGCGCGTGGTCTCCTTCCAGGTGCTGCCCACGCTCGTGCTGGAAAACCTCGGGGCGATTGATGCCGTCAAGAAGACCAAGGAAACGCTCAAGAACGCCTGGGGCCGCAACGTCGTCGGCATCGTGGGACTGAACTTTTTCACCGCGCTGCTGTCACTCCCGGGAATCGGTCTGATCTACCTGGGCGTGGCCGCGAACATGGCCGCGGTGACGGGTGTCTTCGCGTTGTTCGGAGTGCTCTGGATCCTGGTGGCCTCCATCGTCGGCGCCGCGCTCACCGGCATCTTTCAGACAGCGCTGTACAGATTCACCGTTGACGGCCACGTGCCGGGCCCCTTTGCCGGACTGGACCTGCGCCAAGCACTCAAAACGCGGTAAACGGGCCCGTACATAGGGGAACCGCAGGGCACGCGGGTGCGGTTCCGTAAACCACAGCCGTCACACTGGTAACTTAATGTACCAAGAGTAACTTAAGTGTCAGGGGTTTCGGTGTGGCTTCCTTCAACGCGCTATCGACCGCGCTGTCGACATCGTGGGACATTTTCAAGACGTCGACACGCCTCCTGAGCCACCGTAAGGCGCTGCTGTTCTTCCCCATCGCCGCGGCGGCAACGCTGGCCGTCTTCATCGTGGCCCTGATCGTCCTGGGGCTGCTGCTGCCACCGAACATCGACAAAACCTCGCCGCAGTTCGTCCGGGCTGCCCTGGCTATCGACTACGTGATCCTGTTGTATGTCGCACTGTTCTGGCAGACGGCCCTCATCACTCAGACCACTGCGGCACTGCAGGGCGAGAAACCGAGTTTTACCCGCGGCTTCGCCGCAGCCCGTCGTTACCGCACGCGGTTGCTGCCCTGGGTGCTCATCGACACGGCGGTCACCTGGGGCTTCGGCATCATCGACGAGAACCTCCTCTACGTGGGCAGCCTTGTCCATGTCTTATTCATCGGGCGGTTTCTCGATCTGATGTGGCGTGCCGTCTCGTTTCAGGTGCTGCCGACAATCGTCCTGCGAAATGTCGGCACTGTGGAAGCCATCAAGACCTGCAAAAAGACCCTGCGGAGCATGCTGTCCAGAAACGTCCTCGCCCAGCTCGGTCTGCGAATCTTCATCCTGGTACTGGTACTGCCCGGTGTCGGCATGCTCTTCGCTGCCGCCGCGGCGGGCCACGGGGTGTTATCGGGCGTGCTCGGGCTGGCCGGCGGGCTATGGATCGCGGCCGCGATCCTCTATGGCGCAACCGTCAGCGGGATTTATCAAACAGTGCTGTACCGAAGCGCGGAGGCGTCAAACCACGCCTAGTTACGCGCTCTTTAGATGAAGAGCGTCAGCACAATCCAGGTAGCGACCGCCGACGGCAGCAGCGAGTCCAGGCGGTCCATGATGCCGCCGTGACCGGGCAGCAGCGTGCCCATATCCTTGATCCCCAAGTCGCGCTTGACCTGTGACTCCACGAGGTCGCCCAGTGTGCCGGTGATGACAAGCATCACGCCGAGCGCGATACCCACGAACGGGTGATGTCCGAGCAGGAACGTCACCGCCAGAGTAGACGCCGTGGTTCCCACCACGAGCGAGCCCGCCAGGCCCTCCCAGGATTTCTTCGGGCTGATCGCGGGTGCCATCGGATGCTTACCGAACAAGACCCCCGCCGCGTATCCGCCGATATCGGAGAAGGTGACACCGAGCATCAGGCAGAAAACCTGCTCTGCGCCGTTGTCCGGATAGACCAGCAGCGCGCCGAAGGATGCGAACAGCGGAATCCATGCGGCCACGAAAACCGTGATCGCCACATCGCGCAGATAATTCACCGGCTGACTGCCCAGCCCCTGGCTCAAGAGCCGCCAAATCATGCACACCACAACGGTCGCGGCGAAGGCACCAACCGATCCCGCGGTCCCCCACGGCCACGTCAACCAGATCATGGCCTGCCCGCCGAAGAACAAGGGGATGAAAGGAACCGAGATATCGGCCTGGCGCAGCCGCTTGGTCACCTCCCACATCGCGATCCCGAGGAAGACCGAGATGATGCCGACCCAGATCTCCTTCTGGTACAACAACGAGAAAATGATCAGGGCGGCGAGCGCAACCCCGACGCCAATTGCGGCCGGCAGGTTGCGCCCGGCCCGGGACTTCGCCCCCGCAGGGGGCGCAGGGCTGCTGCCGGGGGCCGGAGCCGCGTCGGTGTCTCCCATGGTCGTCACTACCGGCGGCCCTAGACCTCCAGTAGCTCGCCTTCTTTGTGTTTCACCAGCTCATCGATCTGGCTCACGTACTGCGCGGTGGTCTTGTCCAGATCCTTTTCCGCTCGGCCCACCTCGTCCTCGCCGGCCTCGCCATCTTTCTTGATCCGGTTAAGCTCGTCGTTGGCCTTACGCCGGATATTGCGCAGGGTCACCTTGGCGTCCTCGCCCTTGCCCTTGGCCTGCTTGACCAGCTCGCGGCGGCGCTCCTCGGTGAGCTGAGGAATGGCGACACGAATGATGCTGCCATCATTGCTCGGGTTCAAGCCCAGATCCGAGTTGCGGATCGCGTCTTCGATGGCCTTGAGCTGGTTGGACTCATAGGGCTTGATGACCACCATGCGCGCCTCGGGCACGTTGATACCGGCCACCTGCGTGATCGGGGTCGGAGTGCCGTAGTAGTCGATGACGACCCGCTGGAACATGCCGGGGTTTGCCCGCCCGGTCCGAATGGTCGCGAAGTCGTCGCGGGCGACCGTCACGGCCTTTTCCATCTTCTCCTCGGCATCGAGAAGAACCTCGTCAATCACGATTGATCTCCCATCGGGTTCGATGATCTTCGCGCAAGCTGGGGCCACCGCCCGCCTGCGGGGGCCTCATCACGGTGTTACCAGCGTTCCGATCTTCTCACCTGCGACCGCCCTTGCGATATTCCCTTCGGTAAGCAGGTTGAACACCAGGATCGGCATCCGGTTGTCCATACACAGGCTGAACGCGGTGGCATCGGCGACCTGTAGGCCGCGATCGATGACCTCGCGGTGCGTGATCTCGGGCAGGAATTCGGCGTCGGGATTGGCGCGCGGGTCGTCGGTGAAGATGCCGTCAACCGCCTTGGCCATCAGCACCACCTCGGCGCCAATCTCCAGTGCACGCTGCGCGGCCGTAGTGTCGGTGGAGAAGTACGGCAGGCCCATGCCGGCACCGAAGATGACGACACGCCCCTTCTCCAAGTGCCTTCTGGCACGCAGCGGAATGTACGGCTCGGCGACCTGCCCCATGGTGATGGCGGTCTGCACGCGCGTCACGATGCCTTCCTTTTCCAGGAAGTCTTGCAGCGCAAGGCTGTTCATCACGGTTCCGAGCATGCCCATGTAGTCCGACCGAGTGCGCTCCATACCGCGCTGCTGCAACTGGGCGCCCCGGAAGAAGTTGCCGCCGCCGATCACCACCGCAACCTCGGCACCGGTACGTACCACCTCGGCAATCTGCCTGGCCACCCGGTGAACCACATCAGGGTCCAAGCCGACGGCACCCCCACCGAACATTTCGCCGCCGAGCTTGAGCAGCACCCGCTTATATCCGGTGCGGCTCACATCGCGCGTCATCACGCCTCCTCGGTACGGGCTCAACAAAGCCGGTGCACAAGCACAGCCATCGGGCCCCGGATACCCCGGGCGCCTCGACGGCTGCATCTATCTCGCGGACCATCCTGCCCTATTGGGCGACGCCTGTTGGCATGACCCGGTGATCCGGGCCTGGGCCGGTTGTGCTTTCGGTCAGACCGATCAGGGGCTGAGGCAGCGGCGCCACATGCAGCACCCCCAACCGCTGCGTGGCACGGGTGAGCGCCACATAGAGTTCAGCGGCGCCACGCGGACCGTCGGCCAGGATACGTTCCGGTTCCACCACCAGCACCGCGTCGAACTCGAGCCCCTTGGTCTCCGAGGCCGGCACTGTGCCCGGCACACCCGGTGGGCCGATCACCACACTGGTACCCTCGCGACCTTTCTCGTTCAGCACGAATTCTTCTATGGCTTTTGGCAATTCGCCTTCGGAGAGGCGCCTGGACCACGGCAGGACGCCGCTTGAACGGACGGATTCGGGCGGTTGGGTACCCGGCGCGAACTCGGCCAGCACCGCCGAAGCAACGGCCATGATTTCTGCGGGCGTGCGGTAGTTGACCGACAGCGGCCGGTACAGCCAGCGCCCGGGCACGTACGGCTGCAGCATCGCCTCCCAGGATGTGGCACCGGCGGCTGATCGGCGCTGAGCCAGATCGCCCACGACCGTGAACGAACGACTTGGGCAGCGGCGCATCAACACTCGCCAGTCCATCTCGGACAGCTCCTGCGCCTCATCGATCACAATGTGTCCATAGGTCCAGTCTCTGTCGGCCGACGCACGTTCGACCAGGTCGCGAGTGTCACGTTCGGTGAATCGTTCCGCGAGATCCTCCGCCCCCAACAGATCGGTGGCGAAGAGGTGGTCCTCGTCGTCCATCATGTCCTCGCGACCGGTCATCAGATCGAGGACACCGGCGGCATACTCGGCCTCGGCCCTGCGTTCACGTTCGGCGGCTTCTTCTGCCGCCTTGTCACGGCCCAGCAGATCGACCAGCTCGTCCAGCAAGGGAACATCGGAGACTGTCCACGCATCACCTATGCGCCGGGCCAGCGCTGGATCCGCGCCGGCCGCCCGCAATCGCTCGGGCGAGGTGTACAACTCCGACAACAGTGTCTCCGGTGTGAGCATCGGCCACAGCGCGTCCAGGGCAGCGGCGAATCCCTCGTGATCCCCCAGTTCGTCGAGAAGCTCGGCGCGCAGGTGTTCCCAGGCCTTGCGGTCCTCGCGAGTCAGCCATCCCTTGCCGATGCGCGGGATGGCCCGCTCGGTCAGCGCCCAGGTGAGCACGTCGGTAAATACCGTCCTGGCCTCGTTGTGCGGAAGCTTGCTCGCGCGGGCCTCCTCAATGGCCCACTGCGCAATGTCGGCATCGATGCGCACGCTGACGTCGGCAAGCTGAATCGGCATCGGATTCTCGGGCGCCCGCTGCCGATCCGCGACGGCGGCGGCCAGCACATCCAGAATCTGCAGCGAGCCCTTGACCCGGGCGGCCTCCTCGTCGTCCTCCGCGGTGACCTTGAGGCCCGGTACCAGATCACCCGCCGTGGTAAACACCACGTTCGTCTCCCCCAGCGAGGGCAGCACGCGAGAGATATGGCCCAGGAAGGCCGCATTCGGGCCAACGACCAGCACCCCGTGGCGTTCCATCCGTTTGCGCTGGGTGTACAGCAGATACGCCACCCGGTGCAGCGCCACCACCGTTTTGCCCGTGCCGGGACCGCCCTCGATCACCAGTACGCCCGGATGGTCGAGTCGGATGATCCGGTCCTGTTCGGCCTGGATGGTTGCCACGATGTCGCGCATCCCGTGACCACGCGGCGCGTTCACCGCGGCCAGCAGCGCGGCATCACTCAGAGTTCCGCGTTCCCCGTCGTGGTCCTCGCCATCCGGGCGGCCGAGGATCTCATCGGTGAAGTCGTCGACGTGACGTCCCCGTGTGCGGAACTGGCGCCGGCGCCGGGTGTTCTCGGGATGCGCGCTGGTCGCGATATAAAACGCTTGCGCCGCGGGCGCCCGCCAATCGATCAGCAGCGGTTCGTAGTCGTTGCTCTCATCGAGGAGGCCGATGCGCCCGACGTAGGAGCGCTCGCCGGTGATGGCGTCCAGCCGGCCGAAGCACAGCCCGTCATCGGCGACATCCAGGCGCTGCGCCTGCCTGGCCAGTGCGCGCACCTCGTCGTCGCGCTCCGCCATCGCCCCACCGTTCTGCTGGTCGACAGGCCCGCGCAGGGCGCTGCGGTATCGCCCCTTCACACGCGCGCGTTCGGCATCGAGCCGCTCATACAGTCCAGCGATGTATTCGCGCTCGGCCTGCAGTTCTTCTTCGTGCGTCGTCAACCGAAATTTCCCCATTTTCCTTGTAGTCCATGGCATCTGACATTTGAGCTCAGTGATTGTGCGGTATCACCCGGGTCTTGCCGCAAGCCCCCCTGTGCGTTATAAGTTGAAAGGGGAAAGGTTATTCAGGCCGATTCGGTGGTCGCCACCGCGTGCAATTCTTTCCGCCAACTCCACAGCCCCACCGCGGCCATGACGCTGAGGAACGCGTAGAAACCCGCCGTGAGGTTCAGCCCCTTGTACAGATAGACGCCGACGGAGAACGTATCGGTGACGATCCACAGGATCCAGTTTTCGATCCACTTACGGTTCATCATGAGCTGGGAAACCACGCTGAACCCCGTGATGGCCGAATCAAGCTGCGGGGCATTTGAATCGGTGAAGGTAACCAGAAACGCGTAGAGGCCCGCGACCAGGGCGACGAGGCACGAGACCAGTGGGAGCCACGCCCGTTGCGGTGTACGCGTGACTGTCACCCCGTGCCGGTCCTGACTTCCCCGCAGCCATAGATGCCAACCCTGCGCGGCCAGAGCGATAAACATGATCTGCAGGGCCGCGTCGGCGTACAGGGTCTGCCGACTGAAGACCACCATGTAGAACAGCGAGCTGACGATCGCCACCGGGAAGGTCCAAATATTTTGCCGTACCGCCAGAATGACGAACAGCACACCGGACAGGCTGCCAATTAGCTCGGTCCAGTCCACGGCACCAGATTAGCCGAGCAGCAGTAAGCTCGCGCCATGACGACGGCGGACCAGCAGCGGAGCTTCTCGTGGCTGGCCGGGCTGATCAACGACAGCGAACCACGATGCGGCAATGTGCGCGTTGTCGCCATCGACGGCAGAGGCGCCGCAGGTAAGAGCACCTTTGCTGCGCGACTGCATTCCGCGCTGACGGAGACTTCTTCGCCGACCGCGGTCCTCCACACCGATGATTTCGCGTCCTGGGACACGTTCTTCGGCTGGTGGCCCCGGCTCGAGGAGCAGGTGCTGGCGCCGTGGGCACGCGGCGAAGAGGCCCGCTATCGGCGCTACGACTGGCAGACCCGCGAATTCGGCCCGTGGGAGCCCTTGTCGCCGCCATCGGTCCTCATCCTGGAAGGAGTCGGGTCGGGCCGCACGGCCGGCGCCGATCAGCTGAGCATGCTGATCTGGGTGCAGACCGATCAGCCCACCCGGCGCCTGCGGGCCCGGATTCGCGATGGCGCACAACTGAGCGAGTTCTGGCAGCTATGGATCGACGCCGAAGAAGCACACTTCCGCCTGGATCCCACCGCCGGTCGCGCCGATATCGTCGTCGACGGCGACCCCGCGGTGGCCCCGCAGCACCCGGAACGCGACTTCATGGTACGGGCGGCTACACCCAGGGCGTCTAACGCAGCGCGACCGTGGGCCCGTTCGGATCCAGCGGGGCGCAGCTGTCCTGTCCCACCGTCGTGGAGCACTTCGCCGCCGGAATGACCGGCCGGTATCCGGGCACAGTCCCCGCGTCCCGGGTGATCTGGGTGTACGTTGCGACGGCATCGGTGGGCACCCGCTTGAGCGCCGGATCACCCAATGCATCAACGGTATACAGACCGAAACGTGGCCGGTAGCTTCCCCACTCGTAGTTATCGACCAAAGACCAGTAGTTGTAGCCGACGATCGGGATTCCGTCCGCCTTGGCCCGCTGCAGCCAAAAGACGGTGTCGCTCAAGTACTGCGATCGCGTCACCCCGTCGGCCCGCGGCTTGCCATTGTCGGTCACCATCCCGTTCTCGACGATGTAGATCGGCAGTCCCGGGTAGCGCTGTGCGTAATGCCGTGACACGTAGTAGATGTCTTCGGGCTGAAGTTTGATGTTCCAGCGGGCCGCCATGCTCTGCGCCGATGCCGGATTGTCTGCCGCGGTCCCGGTGTAGTAGTCGAACCCCAGATAGTCGAGGCTGCCGGCAACCCGGTCGAAGAACGAACCCTCGATACCCTTCACGCCGAAACCTGCGAACTGCGCCAACACATCCGGTGGGATGTAGGCCTCATTGGTCGTCACCTTCGCCTCGGGGTCGGCCTCGTGGGCGGCGCGGTATACCGCACGGTGCGCATCGGCGACCCGGTCCAGAAACCCGTTGAACTGGTCAGGCTTGATCGCGCCCGTGCGCACCTCCATCGCCCCGAAGGCCAGCGGTTCGTTGATGCTGACCCACAGCACCCCTTGCCCGGCATAACGTTTGGTGATCGCCTTGGCGAATTCCTCAAAAGCGGGGAGATTGTTCATGAACCCGCCGCTGTCGGCAACCCACCCCGGATACACCCAGTGCATGAGCGTGATCATCGGTGTCATGCCGTTTTCACGCAGTGTGGCGACAACGGAGTCGTAGTACGCCAGCTCCTTCTCATCCCATTTACCCGGTTCAGGCATCACCCTGGACCACTCCAGGCCGAATCGAAATGTGTTGACGCCCATGGCATGCGCATTGGCGATGTCTTCGGCGTACCGGTGCCGGAAATCATCGGCCTGCTTATAGGGATCCACGGGGCCATCCGCGAGGAGATTCGATTCGTCGGGGTGTACGGGTTTACCCGCGCTGCGCTCGACGTAACGGCGCCAATTGCTGTCGGGCGCACTGCCCTCTACCTGGTAACCCGCGGTGGCGGTGCCCCAGTAGAACCCGCGATCCCAGCCGGCATCCTCCTTGGGGGCCTCCTGCCGAGGGCTGCAGGCCGTCAACCCCAGTGCGACCACAGCTGCCGATGCCATGACGGCGTTCATCCACTTCATGACAAAACCATACACCGTACGGTTTCTTACCTGAGCAGCAACTCCCACACCCGGCGCATGTGCTCGCCCATATCGATGGACGGGTCCGACATCCACTGGATCTGAATTCCATCGGCGGCGGCGATCAGGGCCGTGGCGGCAAAGTCGGCGTCGACGTGCGCCGGAACGGTGCCGTCGACCTGGCGCCCACGCACGTACGCGGCAATGCGTGCACGCATCCTTTCGTACCGGTCGCGCAGGTACGCACCCGCGGGATGTTCGGGGTCCACCGCCGCCGCGGCCGCCAGCGACAAATACACCGTCCCCGAGCCAGGCTTGTTCGCCTTGTCCAGCATGGCCTGCGCCAGCACCTCGCCGGGATCGAGCTCAATCTCCGAATTACGGTATCGCTCTTCAAAAGTAGCGTCCGCGCCGCGCTGAATCTCGGTGAGAATGACGTCCCGCGTCGGAAAGTAGTGCATCAATCCGGCCAGACTGATGTTCGCCTCCTTGGCGATCACGCGCATCGAAGCACCGGCCTCCCCGTCACGCTCCAACACCGTCAAGGCCGCGGACAGAATTTCCTGGCGTTTGGCTTCCCCTTTTGGGTACCGCTTGGTGCCCGTCCCGGCAGCTGACATTGCCCGAGGCTAGCGCACCCCGGGCCACCTACCTCACTGCCGATACGGCGGCCGGTATGCCGGGTAGGCCATGCGCGGGCGGACGGGTCCGCGCGTGATCAGCCGGGCCGTGGGCACCTCGGCCAGGGAAACACGATCGGTCAAGGGAGTGCCCTGTACCGCCGGCTCATCCACGTCGCCGCCGCGGGCGCTGATCCCGTCCCTGACCAGATAACTCGTCAGCGAGGTGATGATGACGGTGATCGCCGAGCCGACCTCTCCCGGCACCACCACGTTGAAAAGACCAAGAACGAACAGCAGGACGACGGTAATCGCGCCGGCCACGCCGCCCGCGGCCACCTTGGCACTGGGTGTCACTCCCATCGCAGTCCCCTTTCCTCTGGTTCATCCAGAAGATAGGAGCGAGGGACACCGGAAAACATGAGTAACGGACTACCCGAGTTCGCACACCGGGACGGAGAAACAATTCGACCCCGCCCGGAAACTCCCGGCGGGGCCGAACTGACGTAAAGCGAACTAGGCCTGGCCGACCTCGAACCGCGCGAAGCGGGTCACGGTGACACCGGCCTCGTCAAGCAGAGCCTTGACAGACTTCTTGTTGTCGGACACCGACGGCTGATCCAACAGCACGACATCCTTGTAGTAACCGGTGACGCGGCCCTCGACGATCTTGGGCAGTGCCGCCTCGGGCTTGCCCTCTGCCTTCGCGGTCTCCTCGGCGATCCGACGCTCGTTCTCGACCACATCGGCCGGAACGTCCTCGCGCGTCAGGTACTTGGCCTTGAGCGCTGCGATCTGCAGGGCCACAGCGTGCGCAGCGTCTGCGCCGGTGGCATCGCCCGATGCCGACTCGTACTCGACCAGCACACCCACGGCCGGCGGCAGATCCGCGGCACGCTTGTGCAGGTAGGCCTCGACGGTTCCGCCGAAGTACGCCACCCGGCGCAGCTCCAACTTCTCGCCGATCTTGGCGGCCAGGTCGGCGATCGCCTGCTCGACGGTCCGGCCGTCCTCGACCTTGGCGGCCAGCAGAGCGTCGACCTCGCCGATCTTCCCGGCCGCGGCCGCACCGACGATGGCGTCGGCGAGAGCCTGGAACTCGGCGTTCTTGGCGACGAAGTCGGTCTCCGAGTTCAACTCGACAAGCGCACCGTCACGCGCGACGACGAGGCCTTCGGCGGTGGCACGCTCGGCGCGCTTGCCAACGTCCTTGGCGCCCTTGATGCGCAGCACCTCGACGGCCTTGTCGAAGTCACCGTCAGACTCGGCCAGGGCGTTCTTGCAGTCGAGCATTCCGGCACCGGTCAGTTCCCGGAGCCGCTTCACATCGGCGGCAGTGAAATTCGCCATTTAGCCTTCCTCGGTTGTGGTTTCGGTGGCCGCAGCGGACGGCGCTGAAGCCTCGTCGGTGGTCGCGACAGCGGAGGCGAGCAGTTCCTGCTCCCACTCGGCCAACGGCTCGCCAGCCTCGGGCTTCTCGTCGCCGCCAGCCAGGCCGGAGCGTGCCTGCAGACCCTCGGCGATCGCGGAAGCGACGACCTTGGTGAGCAGCGCGGCGCTGCGGATGGCGTCGTCGTTGCCCGGGATCGGGTAGTCCACGACATCGGGATCGCAGTTGGTGTCCAGGATCGCGATGATCGGGATGTTCAGTTTGCGGGCCTCGGCGACAGCCAGGTGCTCCTTGTTGGTGTCAACCACGAAGATTGCCGAAGGCACCTTCTGCATGTCGCGAATACCGCCGAGGCTGCGCTCGAGCTTGTTCTTCTCACGCGTGAGCATGAGGATTTCCTTCTTGGTGCGTCCCTCGAAGCCACCGGTCTGCTCCATCGACTCCAGCTCCTTGAGGCGCTGCAGACGCTTGTGCACGGTGGAGAAGTTGGTGAGCATGCCGCCCAGCCAGCGCTGGTTCACGTAGGGCATGCCGACGCGGGTCGCCTCTTCGGCGATGGGCTCCTGAGCCTGCTTCTTGGTGCCGACGAACATGACCGAACCACCGTGGGCGACGGTCTCCTTGACGAACTCGTACGCCTTGTCGATGTAGGTCAGCGTCTGCTGCAAGTCGATGATGTAGATGCCATTGCGGTCGGTGAAGATGAACCGCTTCATCTTGGGGTTCCAACGTCGGGTCTGGTGCCCGAAGTGCGCGCCGCTGTCAAGCAGCTGCTTCATGGTTACCACGGCCATGCCGTGCCTCCTGTGTATGTCGGTTATTCGCCCCGGATCGGGTGATCCTGGGCCCTGGCGCCTGCTGCGTGCCGGAACCCACCTGAGTGGGACCGCCCGGCATGCTGCTCACAAGCTCGTGTGCAGACGCGCGAAGTCAACCCGCCAAGCGAGTTGCGGTGCTGAGTTTACATGCTTGCGACCCGTGGTTTTGCCACGTGGCCAAGCCCCCGTATCCAGCGGGCAGGGTTATCCACAGCGGCAGGAATGACTCTTTCCCGTACTGCACTTCCCGGTCACTATGACGTCGTGCGGTTCAGAAGGCTCGGCTGCGTCCCTCTGATCCTCGCGCTGGCAGTGGCCGGCTCTCCCATGGCGGCCACTGCCCCTGCCGATACCGGGGACCGTTTCGGGTGGCCACTAAGTCCCCGGCCTGCGGTGATACGGCAATTCGACAATCCTCAGCAGCGCTGGAACCGGGGACACCGCGGCGTCGATCTGGCCGGTGGCCCCGATCAGGCAGTGGTCGCCGCGGGGCCCGGTGTGGTGGTCTTCGCGGGAGTGCTCGCCGGCCGACCACTCGTGTCGATCGAGCATCACGGCGGCTTGCGCACCACCTATGAGCCGGTTACCCCAGTGGTCCGGCCCGGCCAGCGGGTCGATGAGGGGGCGGTCATCGGCCTGCTGCAGCGTGGCCACCCCGGCTGTGCCATGACAGCGTGCCTGCACTGGGGCGCCCTGCGTGGGCCCGCATCAAGCGCTCACTACCTGAACCCGCTGGGTCTGTTGGCGGCGATCCCGCTGCGACTCAAACCGCTCTAGGCGGGCTGACAGACGTCGACGTGCGCCGGTTTACCGGTGGACTGCGACAGCCGCGCCACCGCGTCGTGGAATCGGTCGAGAGCGTCTTGTTCGCTCACCACTTGATAGAACGCACGCATCTCACCACCATTAGCCATGCATACCCACCACGGCGGGTACACGTCCGCGACCGCCGCCGCGGGGGCGACCAGTCCGAGACTCAGAGCCAGCGCGGTGGCGGCGACGGTCATGGCAGGGATTCCGGCGCGCATGGTAGGCACTTTAGTCACCGGACCGACGCCGACCAGGCTTTTGCCCAGAGGTGCAGTGGCGCCAACGCCACCAGCAGGCCCTTGCCCACAGTCGTCAGCGAGTATTGCCCGTCCTGGTTGCGTACGATGTGCGCCGCGGTCAGCTCCTTGAGACGAGTAGCGAGCACACTACTGGAGGCGTCACCCATCTCCGCCTTCAGCTCAGGCAAAGTCTTTGTGCCCGAACGCAGTTCCCACACCACGAGGATGGCCCAGCGCCGGCCGAAGAGATCGAACGCCGCATTGAGGGGCTGCCCGGAACCAGATCCGCGCACCGGCGTGCCGGGACGTGGCACGGCGCCGCCCTCTGGCGCCTCCGCCTCCGATATCCCGGCACTGGCGATGATTCCGATCAGGCGGCTGGCGCGCTCGGCCATCTGCTCCGCACTCTGTTCCGGATGCCTGATCCACCAGGTGATCATGGCGCCGACCATCCCCATCCAACCTTGCGTGAGCACACCGATGTCCTGCGCGTCACGCAGCTGCGTGGCCGCACTTCCCACCGCGGCCACGCCCTGACCGGCCAGCGCGGCGAGCCGGGTTCTGGCGACACGCGCCGCGGCCAGGGCCTCGCTCCCCTCGGGCAGGGTCTGATCCCAGATCACCAGCCAATCAGACGGACGAGGCGCCAATGCCTGGAAGATGGCCTGCAGCACGGCACGCGGCAATGCCAATGTGGGCGGCGCGGCCGTCATCGCCGCCTCGATGTGATCGCCGACGGTGGCCCCGGCACGCTCCACACATGCGATATAGAGCTGCTCTTTGGATCCGAAGTACGCCAACACCATGGGTTTGGAGACGCCGACCGCAGCGGCGACCGCAGCCAGTGACATGCCCACATATCCGCTGCGGCCGAATTCCTGGCATGCGGCATCGAGGATCTGCCGTTCCCGCTCTGCGCGGGGCATCCCCTTGGTGCCTGCCCGTGTCATGAATCCCTTCTACCAGTTCGCAGTCGGCAGACATGACACATTGGTGTGGCGCGCGCCACAGTAGACCGATCGGTGTGACGTTGATATGACCGACTGTTAAATTAACGATCGGCCAGTTAACGTCAACGCTCACCAACGGGATCAATGAGGAGCTCCGAATGCGTGGCGCGTGGGTGTATCTGGTGTCGATAGCGACGCTGTGTATCGCGGGGGCATACATCGCCCATCTGCGCTTGAGCGACATCCCCGATCCGGCGATCGGCCATTCGCCCAAGCCGCCGGTGATCGGCAAGCCGCGCGACAAGATCGTCGAGTATCGGCTCGACGGACCGGCGGGCAGCACGGTCAAGGCGTCATATTTGGACGTCGACGGCGCGGTACGCGAGGTGTCGGGCACACTGCCCTGGCAGGCCACCCTGCACGCGAAGCAACTTGTCGTCCCTGTCGGCCTTGTCGCCCAGTCCAGTTCAGAACAGATGTCGTGCAGCATCACGATCAACGGACTAACCCGCGATCAGAGCCCGGCCAATGCGTCGGCTGTCTCTTGCCAGGTGACGGTGGCGTGAACCTGATGAACAAATTTCGCACGCAGATACTGGACAATTTGCGGGCACGGCCCGCAGACGTGGTACCCGCGCCCGGGCGCCCGCCGCTGGCCCGATTCCTCTACCGATTCTCGATACCCATTCTCGTACTGTGGCTCGGCGCGGCAGGTCTCCTCAATCTCGCTGTACCCCAGCTAGAAACAGTGATCAAGCAGCACGCCCGCTCATTCCTGCCCGATGACGCCGCGTCCGTACAGGCCATCTCGAAGATGGGCGACTACTTCGGTGGCGCCGGGACCAACAACTTCGTCTATCTGCTGCTCGAAGGTGAGTCGCCTCTCGGCGCCGAAGCGCACCAGTACTATTCGTCGATCCTGGACCGGATCAACCAGGACAAGAAGCACGTCAACTCGTCCATGGACCTGTGGTCAGACCCGCAGTTCGCACCGGCCAACGAGAGCGCCGACGGCAAGGCCGCCTACGTCCTGATCAACCTCAAGGGCAATATGGGCACCGCCCTGGCCATGGAGTCCACCGCGCAGATCCGCGAGCTGATCGCCCAGTACCCGCCACCCAAGGGCATCACCGCGCACCTGACGGGCCCGTCCGCCGTCGTGAACGACGAACTGGTCTCGATCAACGACTCGATCCTGATCTTGTTGGTCGCGTGCGCGGGGCTCGTGGGCGTCATCTTGCTGGTGGTGTATCGCTCACCGATCACTATCGCCTTGCCGCTGCTGGTCGCGGGAGCGGGCCTGGGTGTGGGGCGGCCGATCGTGGCATTCCTCGGCCAGCACCAAGTGATCGGTGTGTCGATCTTCGCGTCGGCGCTGCTGGCGGTGATCGTGCTGGGAGCCGGAATCGATTACGGCATATTCCTTTTGGGAAGATATCAAGAGGCACGCCGGGCAGGCGAAGATCCGGTGACCGCGTACTACACGGCACTGGCCGGGGTGCAGCACATCATCATCGCCTCGGGGCTCACCGTCGCCGGGGCCACGGCATGCATGGTGTTCACCCGATTGGCCATCTTCAGCACATCCGGACTGCCCTGCACCGTCGCGGTCGTGGTCACCCTGGGCGCGGCGCTGACCCTGGCGCCCGCCGCGCTGGCCGCCGGCAGCCGATTCGGGTTCTTCGAGCCACGAGAGGAAAAGTCCCAGCGCCGCTGGCGGCGCATCGCCACCTACGTGGTGCGCTGGCCCGGACCGGTGCTGGCGGGCAGCATGGCCGTGCTGGCGATCGCATTTCTGGCGGTACCCGGGTTCCAACCCAGTTACAACGAACGACAGGCCCAGCCCAGCGACTCTCCCGCCAACGTGGGCTTTGCCGCCTCAGACAGGCATCTGCCTCCGAATATCATGTCCCCCAGCGTGTTCATCGTCGAGTCGGACCACGATATGCGCAACTCAGGGGACCTGATCGCCCTCGCGAAAATGAGCAGCGCCATATTGAACATCCCCGGAATCAGCAATGTGCAGGGCATCACCCGACCGCTGGCTGCTCCCCTGGAACTGGGGACACTGCCCGCACAGGCGGGTTATGTCGGTGGACGGCTGACTCAGATGACCAACCTGCTCAAACAGCGCATCGAGGACCTCACTGCCCTCAGTGGCCGTGTGGGCCAGCTGTCACTGACGGTACGGGGCCTTGAGCAGGCCGTGCGGACCGGAACCACAGGGGCCACCCAGATACATTCGGGCGCAGCCGAATTGCGCACGAGTCTGGCCGCCGTGGTCCAGAAGGTCGACTCGTTGCGTGGGACTGCCAAACCCGCCGAGGACTTCATCGGCGGGATCCCGAACTGCCGCGACAACGACTACTGCCAAGCGGCACTCACCGGCTTCTCACTCTTCGACGATCTGCACCGTTTCGATGGGCTCGTCGGCAATCTGGTGAACGGAACCGGAACGCTCGCGCAGACGTTGCCGGCTCTCGGAGCGCAGTTGCCGGGCCTGAAAGATTTCATCAACCAGGTCAACGCGGTCATCGCACCGCTGCAGAGCACCCTCCAGGTGCTGTTGCCTCAGGTCTCCGAGATCACGCAATTCACCGATGATCTGAGTAAGAGCTTCACCGACGGTGACCCGAACAACTCGTTCTTCATACCCACGCAGGCATTTCAGAACCCACTCTTCAAAAG
Source organism: Mycobacteroides abscessus ATCC 19977 (assembly GCF_000069185.1). Taxonomy (NCBI): domain Bacteria; kingdom Bacillati; phylum Actinomycetota; class Actinomycetes; order Mycobacteriales; family Mycobacteriaceae; genus Mycobacteroides; species Mycobacteroides abscessus. The sequence goes on from NC_010397.1 coordinate 3,245,669, forward strand.
CGCTATGCCGTACTTCTTCTCAGGCGACGGCAAGGTCACGCGGATGGTCGTCACCCCAGAACGAGAGGGGTTCAGCCAGGAAGCCATGGAGCTGAGTTCCAAAATCATCCCGACGGCGCTGCAGGCTATCAAGGGCACGTCCTTGGCGGGCAGCACCGTCAGCATCGGCGGACCGGGTGGCACGCTGTTGAATATCGAGGCCTTCACGCGCGAGGACTTCATTACCAGCGCCGTGGCCGCATTCGCCTTCGTGTTCTGCGTGATACTGATCCTGCTGCGCAGTCTGGTCGCCGCGATTGTGGTGATCGGGACCGTCGCACTGTCCTATGTCTCGGCACTGGGCGTGACGGTGTTCGTCTGGCAAGAACTCATCGGCATACCACTGCATTGGTCCGTAGCACCGCTGTCCTTCGTGTTCTTGGTCGCGGTCGGGGCCGACTACAACATGCTGCTGGTGGCCAGGTTCCGAGAGGAGCTACATGCCGGCATCAAGACCGGCATCATCCGTTCCATGGCCAATACCGGCGGCGTGGTGACGACCGCGGGCCTGGTGTTCGGGTTCACCATGTTCGCGATGATCGTCGCTCCCGCACGCAACATCGCCCAGCTCGGCACCGCCGTCGGCCTAGGCCTGCTCATGGACACCTTGATCGTGCGGTCATTCGTCGTGCCAGCCATCGCCACCCTGTTGGGCCGCTGGTTCTGGTGGCCGGCGGTGGTGCATGACAGGGCCGCGAGCCGGGACACCGTCGCCCGCGCTGTGACGTCCGCGGATGTGACCGGTCCGGTCCGGTTGGTCGGTGCGTCCCGATGACGTGGGCGAGCTGGTGCGGCACAACGGCACTTGAGATGCGCTTCGGCACAGCACATCTCAACGACGCCGTATGCGAGCTGAATCTGGGCTCGCTGCGGATCCACGTCGTCACCTCACGCACACCGCGCCGGGGGCACGCGCCATGCCCACGATAGTGGGTCTCTCCGCGGTCCTGATGCTGCTGATAGCGGTAACGCTGTGGGCAACGGGCGGCAACGACTCGACGAGCTACTACCAGCGCGAGGTCATGCGCGCAATGCGCACGCAATCCCGCCAGGAGAAGAATCACCTGGCGGCTCGCGCCCATCGTCATCGGCTACGCCGCTGGGCCAGTCGCCTCGGTGCGGTATTCACCCGAAGGAACAAGCGACACCATTGAGGGTCACGCCCGCGGATGCGCCTGGTCGTGTACAGCGCGCAACCGCGCCACAGTGACATGGGTGTAAAGCTGGGTGGTCGCCAGGGTGGAATGCCCGAGCAGCTCCTGCACGACGCGAAGATCCGCGCCGCCCTCGAGTAGATGGGTAGCGGCGCTGTGCCGCAACCCATGCGGCCCGATGTCGGGAGCGCCGGGAACGGCAGACATGGTTTGATGCACCACGGTGCGGACCTGCCGCGGATCGACGCGCCGGCCGCGTGCGCCCAGCAGCAGTGCGGCTCCAGATGCAGGGACCGCCAGATGAGGCCGTCCGCGATCCAGCCACGCGCTCAGGGCATCGGCGGCCGGATCACCGAACGGCACGGTGCGCTCCTTGTCGCCCTTGCCCAAGACGCGCAGCACCTTTCGTGGCCGGTCAATATCGTCGATATCCAGTCCACACAACTCGCTGACACGGATCCCGGTGGCGTACAGCATCTCGACGATCAAACGATCCCGCAGTGCCATTGGATCGTCTTGTTCGGCACCGGAATGCGCGGCTTCCATCGCCGCGGCGGCTTGGTCCTGCCGTAACACCGCGGGAAGGGTTCGACGAGACTTGGGCTGCTGCAAGCGAATCGCGGGATCTGTCGGCAGCAAGCCGCGACGCGTCGCCCAGGCGGTAAAGATCTTCACCGCCGACGTACGCCGCGCCACGGTGGAGCGCGCCGCACCTTGCCTGGCCTGTGCACCCAACCAGGACCGCAGTACCGGCAGCGACAGGTCGGCCAGGGTGGCCTCGGGATTGGAGGCCGACAGATGGTCGAACAGCAGCGTCAGGTCGCCGCGATAGGCACGCTGGGTGTGCACCGACCGGCCGCGTTCCAGCGCAAGGTGCTCGGCGAATTCGTCGAGAATGGCGGCCAGTTGCGGTGTCACTCCTTCACGGTAGCTTCGGCGGCCGCCAGCTCCTGCTTCCACACGCGGAATGTCTCCTCGGTGCGGCCACGCCGCCAGTATCCCGAGATCGACGCCGCCCATTTGGGCGCGACCCCGCGTTCCTTGCGAATGTACGGCCGCAGGTTGTGCATGACGGTCTGTGCCTCACCGTGGATGAACACCTGCACCTGTCCGGGCGGCCACTCCGCTGAACGCACCGCGGCCACCAGTGGGGCGTTGTCGCCCGCATGCTCCTCACCGACCTCGTCGGCTCCGGCGCCGCGATGCACCCAGACCACGTCCACGTCGCCCCGGGTATCGAAGTCGATCTCGTCCTGGGGACCGGCCACCTCCACGAACACCTTGGCGCGAGCCTTTTCCGGAAGCGCCTGCAGCGCGACGCTGATCGCTGGAATCGCCGACTCATCACCGGCGAGCAGATGCCAATCGGCGGCGGGGTCGGGTGCGTACGCACCATGCGAGTCGGTGATGTACAGCTTGTCGCCGGGTTTGGCCCGCGACGCCCAGGGCCCTGCCACGCCGGTGTCACCGTGCACCACGAAGTCGATGGCGACCTCGCGACGGTCGGTATCCACGGACCGGATGGTGTAGGTGCGCACGGTGGCCTGCATATCGCGCGCCTCGTCGATATCGCGCGGGCCCGGCCCTTCGTGGCTCTGCGGAAGAAATATCAGCTTGGCGTAGCTGTCGGTGAACGAGCTGACTTCGAATCCCTCGAATCCGTTCCCGCCGAGCACCACCCGGGTGATGTGCGGGCTCACCTGCTCGGTCCGAACTACCTGCAACTCGTGGAGCGGGCGTGTCATATCGCCTCCTGCGTCGAATCCTCTATGTCAATTGCCTTGACTATACGGAGGAAAGCGTGCCGATGGGCACCCACGTCACGGCAACAGTCCCCTGATGATCAGTTCGGCGGCCGCCTCGGCGTGGGCCTTGACCTGGTCGGGGTCGAGCACGTCATCACCGAACACCGTGCGGGCCAGGGCGGCGCTGCTGAACAGCGCGGCGGTACCCGAGGTGATGAGGAAGAAACTGGTCTGCAGCGGCACTTCACGCAGTTCACCGGCGGCCACGGCTTCCTCGTACACCGGTCCCAGCCGCTCCTGCATGGGCAGCACATACGCCTTGCAGATGTGCTGTAACCGCTCGCTGTCCTGACCCGCCTCGATATCCATGATGCGGATCAGATCCGGGTGCTCCGCGGCGAACATGACAAAAGTCTTGATGAACCGCTTGATACGCGCCGACGGACCCAGGCTCTCATCATCGTCCGCCAGAACCTTGTCGATAATTGCTTGAAATCCCCAATCAACGGCGGCGTACCAAAGCTGTTCCTTGGACGAAAAACGTTGATGTAGCAGGTTATGACTGACACCCAACTCTCGGTTGAGCGTGCGCATTGACATGCCCTGATACCCGTGAGTGGCGAAGGCGCGCAACGCGGCGGTAAAAATCGCGTCTGCCGACACCCCTTCCCCACCCTTACGGGGCCTACCCCGAGGGCGCCGCGTCAGCTCACCGGCTTCGGTCACGAAATCCGTCACATCCTTCCTTCGGTCATCATCCCCCCACTTGCTGGCAATCGCCGTGATGACATCCGCACAGCGGTCGTGATCTTTATCGGGTTCACCGAACGCCACCGTTACGGCGGGGCATACTGACGCGATGGATGCCTGGTTATGGGTCTGTGCCGGCGTACTCGCCGTCGTGCACCTGGCTGCGGGGGCATTCAAACTGATCACGCCGCACGAAAAGATCGCCGCCAATGCCAACCTGGCCTGGGCCAACGATTTCTCTCCCCATGTCGTCAAGGCGATCGCCGGATCGGAAGTGCTGGGCGCGATCGGCGTGGTGATTCCGTATGCCACGGGGATTGCGCCCGTCCTCAGTCCACTGGCCGCTGCCGGACTGGCGGTGCTGCAGGCTGGGGCCTTCGGCGTTCACGTCCGCCGTAATGAAGGGAAGCTCGCGGGCGTCAATATCGTGCTGATCGTGCTGATCGTGCTGGCGGTGTTCGTCGCGTTCGAGTGGTACGGCTGACCGATCCGCCAACCTGGACCGTCACAGCCGTCACGACACGAGATTGGCGTCCTTCCGGCACAATTCGTCAATGCACGCCGCAAAGGCCACCGCCTCGAGAGTGGCCCCTTTTCCCCTCCACAACAGAGACAGCCGCCCACTCATCGCCCTATCGGAAAGATCGATCTGCCGGAGCCTGCCCAGCTGTTCGCGTGGCAATCTGGGGGTCACCGCTACACCCAGATCTCTCACCACGAGATGTCTCATCATGTCGGCCGAGCTTGTCTCAAAGACAACGCGCGGCGTAAATCCTGTTGCCAGACAGGCCTGATCGAGCGCTGTCCGTATCTCGCATCCCTGCGGGTGACTTATCAGCGCGCGATCGCGCAACTCTGCCAGCGCGACCGACTCGCGCCCCGCCAAGGGGTCATCGCGATGGACCACCGCCACGATATTTTCCTTGGCCAAGATCCGTTCGCGCAGTTGAGACGGCGGCTGAGCCAGCCATGCCATTACTGCCATATCCAGCCGACGTTCCACGACCGCTGTGGCCAACTGGTCAGACCTGGCCTCGGTCAACGTCACTGTCACCGCCGGGTGCGCCCTGCGGTAGGCCGCCAGTGCCTCAGCCAGCAGGGGTGACGGGTGTGGCACCGTACCGATCGCAAGCTGGCCGCACAGCACTCCCGCCATGGCGTCAGCGGCCGAACGTATTTCACCCACCGTCCGAAGCGCGGCTCCGGCAAGCGGCAGCAGCGCCTTGCCGAACTCGGTCAGCCTGAGCACCCTGCTGGAACGATCGAACAGCTCATTGCCCAGTTCTCGCTCCAGCCGCCGCACTTGCGCACTGACCCAGGGTTGAGCGACGTGCAGAGCTTCGGCAGCGCGTGTGAAGTTAGCGTGTTCGGCCACCGCGAGAAAATACTCAAGCTGCCTCAACTCCATGATGAATCACCAGCGCCCCCATAGAACCCTACCGCCGCGACCAACCCAACGGTCAGTAGTTGACGGTCCAGAAGGGCCCGAATTTGGCCACCCCCAGCGCGATAAACAGGGCCGCGATGAGCAACGCTGTGACGAGATCGTTCATATGCTCGATTGGGCTTGCGGCCTCAGCCTTGTGCGGTCCGTATATCTGGAATCCAGGCTCCATGACGTGCGTCCTCTCCTCAATTTGTGTGAACTACCCGCAGCACCGCTCAACCGAGAATGGTCTTGCGATCCGAGTAGAAAAATGTGACCAGTGTTGTTGCGCCACAAATTATTCCGACGGTGAGTATCACCTTTGACCCGCTGTAGACCGAAGCGATCACACCGCCGGTCGCCGCCCCCAGCACGAATGACAGGTAGAGCATCGCGTACCCCAGCCATTCGAAGACCGAACCTCTACCGAACAGATGCCGCTCGATGCCTTGCCCCAGCTTGACCACGGTTCCCGTGACGTAACTCAGGGGAATGGCCGTCTCCCCCTTCTTCACGAACGATGTGTTGAGGGCTCCAATCGAGAAGGCCAACAACAGTATCGGCGTGAAATGCACGTCGATGTTGGCGGTGAAGCTACGGTCCTGATAGAAGTCGACCGCGGCAGCGGCCAGAAGACCGACGGTGGTCAGAACCGTCGCCCCATGCGGGTGGTTCTTCCAGAATTTTCGCCGGCAGTATGACGCCACGATGACACCGAACAGGAAGGCCCCGATCATCGAGATCGCCGCAATCGGGCCGGCTCCCGCCACTTGTTGCTTGTCGGTGACCTTGAACCACGTCAGCACCGCACGCTCGGTGTTACCCGTCATGAATGTGACGAAGTAACCCGCACTGTGCAAAAAGGCAACCGCGCCAACCATTCCCGCCAGCCCCGAAAGCAACCAAGACAGCCGGGCTTCGGATCCGATCGCGGCCTCACGGGTGATCACCGCATCGTCGCCTTTTAATGGAGCGATAGCGCCCTTGTCACTGCCGATTTCAATCTCGCCCTGCGGTCCGCTCTCCAACGTCGCGGACCTGCCCTTCCGATTCATGTCCGCCTCCTCAGGGATTATCGATATCGCCGACGTGGCCGTGGAGCACGACGCGTCCGTCGGCCAGTTTGTAGGTCAGATACACAATGGCCAGCTTCTTGGCCTTGACCGCATCAGCCACCACCTGCGAACGCTGCAACAACTTGGTGCCGGTCTCCTCGACATGACGGGCCTCGAACTCATCGACCCGCGACAACCCGTCCTTGCGCCCGCCCAGGATCGAGGGCATCACCCGCACCACCAAATCCCGGATATATCCACCCGGAACCTCACCGGTATCCAGCGCATCGAGCGTGGCCCCCACCGCACCACAGGAGTCATGACCCAAGATCGCGATCAGCGGCACCCCCAAGACCGCCACCGCATACTCAATAGAACCGAGCACGGCCGAGTCGATCACCTGACCGGCAGTACGCACGATGAACATATCGCCCAGACCCTGATCGAAAATGATCTCCGCAGCCACCCGGCTATCCGAGCACCCGAACAACATGACCTGCGGGTTCTGACCATTGGCCAACTCCGCCCGCCGCGTAACGCTCTGACTCGGATGCTGCGGAAAACCCCCGACAAAACGCTGGTTACCCTCTTTGAGTGCCGTCCAGGCGGACTTCGGATCAGATGCCATATTTCCTTCATACCCTACCAGGGTATGGCATCAATGTGACCTCCAACACATAGTTGAAGGCTATCAACTCACAGTTGACGCGCCATTCCCTGTGCATCTCAGTCGAGATGATCTCTGCCGGAAGTGAATTCGTGCACTTCAGGCCCTATGACCGACGATGGCAACACTGCCAAAGCTCCCCGATGGGTGTCGCAGTCATTGAAAGCACCCAAATCCAATATGCCTGGGATCTGGCAACAACGCAATGTAATTGGCGAGCACCAGCAATTATTCACTGCCACAAGGCAATAGGAAGTGGGTGTGACCCACAGTGCGTCCTTGCCGAAAGGCCCTCTACGCCTGCCACATTGGATTTTTTGCACCCCACGATCGCACGTCCGAATCAGGCCGCTCCAGATGGAGTTGCTCTGAAAACATGATCAACTAGATGAAGACATGCACGCTCGCAAGCCGGTGCGTTTGAGAGACATGTGGTAGTTCGGACGTGAGTTCTCGTGCACACCAGCAGGACTGGTCACCTATCTACCGAACCATATTGGTGCGACGCAGCTTCCAGTCCCCCGCGACGTCGATCACCAGCTGCTCGAGCTCCAGAATCGCCAACGCACCCTGAACCCGGCCGACGCTCAGTCCCGACTCACGCACCAACTCCCGCACCGTCGTGCTGCCTCGGCCCGGCAAGGCCTCGTAGACGCGCTTCTCATCGTCACCGAGCCCGTCAATGACACTGCCGGGGCGATCGGGCGCCGCCGTAAACTCGCCCAGCCGACCCGCCAGCGCGACCACATCCTGAGCACACACAACAAGCTGAGCTCCGCGTTCAGCGATCTCAACGTGGGTGCCCACCGACGCCGCAGACGTGATCGGGCCCGGCACCGCACCGACGGGACGGCCCAAGATACGTGCCCAGGCGGCGGTGTTGGCGGCTCCGCTACGCGCGCCCGCCTCGACCACCACGGTCGCACCGGAAAGGGCGGCCACCAACCGGTTCCGGGTCAAAAATCGATGTCGAGCGGGCCGCACCCCAGGCGGGTATTCACTGACCACCAACCCATGACGGGCGATTCGATAGAGCAAACCGGAGTGCCCTGCCGGGTACGGCACATCCACACCGCCGGCCAGCACCGCAACCGTGACTCCATCACAGGCCAGCGTGGCACGATGCGCAACACCGTCGATGCCGAACGCAGCCCCCGAAACCACCGCCACCTCCCGGGCCGTCAAGCCGGCGGCGAGTTCGGCCGTAACGTGTTCGCCGTAACCACTGCAGGCTCGCGTCCCGACGAGCGCCGCCGCTCGCGAGGTAACCTCGGCAAGCGAACGCTCGCCCACGACCCACAGCGCCAGCGGCATTCTTCCATTGGGCATCCGCTTGGTATCCACCGACGCAAATGCCTGGAACTGCCAGTGCGGCCATTCCGCATCGTCGGGCGTCACCAGGCGCCCTTGCAAGCGCGAGAGAATTTCCAGATCCTCACGACTGCGGTCGACATCATGCCTGGCCCGCACCACAGCCCGGACCTGGTCGGGAACATCCAATCGCCTAACCCGGGCAGCGGTCTCCCGCACACCGAACACCGACACCATGGCCGCCAGTTCGGCGCTGGGCGCCTCACTCACACGTGACAGGTATGCCCAGTCGGCCGTGGCGCTGCTCATCGCTTGTCCCGGAAGGTCAGTGCGAGCTTGACATCCTCGGCGGCCGGCAGATCCCGGCCGCCGAGGTCGGCCAATGTCCACGCCACACGTAGGCATCGATCGAGCGCCCGCACGCTGATCAAACCGCGTTCCATCGCATTGCGCAGCGGTTCCATAACGGCTCGTGATGGCCGGAACTCCCTGCGTAACAACGGCCCCGGGGCGTCGGCGTTGACCCGAAATCCGTAGTCGGCCCATCGTCGCGAAGCCCGTTCACGGGCCAGCAGTACGCGCTCACGGACAACCGCTGTGCCCTCGGCCGCGTCATTGAGCGCCGTTTGGCTGACCTGGTGCATTTTGACCCGAAGGTCGACCCGATCGAGAAGCGGCCCCGACAACTTGCCGAGGTACCGGCGACGCAGCTGCGCCGGACACGTGCAATCCCGCGGATTCGCCGGAGCGCACGGACACGGGTTCGCCGCGAGTACCAGTTGAAATCGAGCCGGGTAAGTGACCACGCCGTCACGCCGCGCAAGTCGAATTTCCCCATCCTCCAAGGGGGTCCGCAACGCCTCCAGCGCCGGGGTCGACAGTTCGGCACACTCATCGAGGAACAGCACCCCCCGATGGGCCATGCTGACCGCACCGGGCTTTGCCGTGCCTGAGCCACCGCCGACGAGCGCGGCGACACTGGACGTGTGGTGCGGCGCCACGAACGGCGGTTCGGTGATCAACGGCCGCCGAGCCGTCAAGAGACCCGCCACGGAATGCACGGCTGTCACCTCGAGCGCCTCTTCGTGGCGCAGCGGCGGCAGCAGGCCCGGTAAACGCTGCGCCAGCATTGTTTTCCCAATTCCGGGAGGCCCTGTCAACATCAGATGGTGTGCGCCGGCCGCAGCCAACTCGACGGCGAAGCGGGCATCCGCGTGGCCCACTACATCCGCCATGTCCGGAGCCTCGGTCACGTGCCGGTATTCCGACTGTGACACGGGATCCAGCTCACCGTCAGCACACAGCCACGCCGTCAGCTGGCGCAATGTCCGGACTCCCAGTACCTCAATACCTTCGACCAGCCCCGCCTCTCCCAGGTTGGCCTGCGGCACCACGACCGTCGGCCATCCGTCACGCTTTGCCGCCAGTACTGCCGGTAACACACCACGAACCGGACGCACTCGCCCGTCAAGCGCCAATTCACCAAGCAACAAGGTCTTTTCCAGCCGGTCTGGTGGAATCGCCTTGTTGGCCGACAGCACAGCGGTGGCAAGCGCGAGGTCGTACACCGACCCCATCTTCGGCAGCGTCGCCGGCGATAGAGCCAAGGTGAGTCGGGACGCCGGCCACGTGAACCCGCAATTGGTGATCGCCGCGCGCACCCGGTCGCGGGATTCCTGTAACGCGGCATCAGGCAGTCCAACCAGGTGCACTCCTGGTAGTCCGGCACTTATGTCCGCCTCGATCTCGACAGTCTGGCCGGTAACCGCCTTGACCGCGACGGAATACGCTCTGCCCAGCGCCATCTCATCCCACCCCGTGGATGTGGGTGAGCTCCGGTGTGGCTCCGGCCAGCCTTACCTCGATGACGTCGATGCGCACCGACGACCACGAACCCCCCTGTGCCGCGAGCCAGATACCCGCGAGCCGCCGCAGTCTGCGCAGCTTGGCGTACGTCACGGCCTCCGCGGGAGTTCCAAATCGCTGCCCGGTTCGGGTCTTCACCTCGACAAAGACCAGTAGATCGCCGCAGACCGCGACAATGTCGAGTTCCCCGTGCCGACATCGCCAATTGCGATCGAGAACTGTGAACCCGTGCTGCCGGAGGTAGTCGGCGGCCAGATCCTCTCCATGAATGCCGATCTGCGACCTGCTCAGGGAATGTGTCATGGCCCAAACCATTCCGATCGGGCCCGACAGCGATGCACTAGCGCGCTACGTCGATCGGTAGTTAATCCACAAGCGTGAGTTCATCCACAGACAGGGGGGTGCCCCTAGTTCCACATCTTGACCGGATGAACCACCGGCGCGACCTTGCCGATCGCTCCGGATGCGGGGGCCGGCAAGTCTTTTTCATTGGGCGCCGACTTGATCTCGGCATCGTGATTCGCGATGCAAACATCCTTGGCCGTCTTCGACGGCGCACAGTGCACCGGACTCCCCGATACCGTCGCGCCCGGCGAGCCCATCGGCAGGGCTACCACAACTACCGGCACAGTCATGGCGATCATTCTCGTCAGCAAAGCACCCATTGGCAGAGGATGGGGCACAAACACCGGGCTCGCAACTCGAACGCGGCCTCCCGGGCGGCAACTCCCATGACAACGCCAGGAAATCAGCCCGATCCCAACAGATCAGCGCAAGCCACACGCCGAACGTTAGCGCGGCGCGCCGTTCTCCAGCCGGTCCAGCAGCGATTCGAGCGCCTCTTCGAACTCGGTCGCGCTGTGATCCTCGCTGAGTTGTTTCTGCATGCGCTGCAGGTTGGGATAGCTCGACAGGCTGCGCAACGTCTTCTCCGGCAGTTCGTCCTCGACCGAACTCAGCGAGGCTCCGCGGGCGGACACCTCCAAGAGCAGCTGGCCCAGCAGGAAGGTGGTGTAGGCACGGTAGGCCGACACTGCGGCGCGATCGTCGAAACCGTAGGAGATCAGCGTGTCCAGGAATGTCTCCATCCACTTCATGCTCCGCAGCGGCGGCCGCACCCACGGGGCTTCCGGCGGCCGGGTAGCCAATGTCGGAAACAGATGCGGATGGCCAATGGCGATCTCCCGTACCCCGTGCGCAAGCCGCACCAGGTAGTCCTGCCAACCATCTTCCTGCCGGCGGGCCGCCAACTGATCGTCGTACAGCTTGTCCACCAAGTGGTCCACGATTCCGCCGAGCAGGTCCTGACGGCCATGCACGTGGCGATACAGGGCCATTGCCTCCACGCCACAGGCAGAACCGAGCCGCCGCATGGTCAGCTGATCCAACCCCTCGCTGTCCACCAGAGCTATCGCGGTATCGAGGATCTCGGCACGGGTCAGTGATCGCGGTCGACGCCCTTCAGCGCCACCGGCAACCGTTCCGCTTTCCGTCTCGTCCACTGCGTCCGTCACTCCCACCGTGCATTTCTGGGCTCGGGCCATGACGGCGTCCCCGTGGCGGCTTCGCCGTCCACAAAACGGTACCCCGGCCAGCTAAACACCTGGCCAGCGCCTATTTGTTTACTAAGTAGTTTACGTAGTACACAACCCTTGCTACGGTTGTTTCAGTTGCCTCACTACGGGGTAACCAAGAGCGGTTGCACCGCACACACGCACTGAAAAGGAGCGAGACATGAGCGATGACAACAAGGACAGCGGATTCGAAGCCGGGATCAAGGGCGTCGTCGAAGACGTCAAGGGCAAAGTGAAAGAGGCCGCCGGCAAGCTCACCGGCGACGAGTCGCTGGAACGCGAAGGCCAGGCACAGCAGGACAAGGCCGAGGCTCAGCGCGAGGTGGCGACCAAGGAAGCCGAAGCCGAAAAGGCCCGCGCCGAGGCCGCTGTGCACGAGGCCCGGGAAGACGCCGAGAAGTAGGACCGACACCGCAGCAGCGCGCCCATACCCACGAGAGTCAGGAAACCACAAATGATTTCACCACTGGCCGCGAACGTCGCGGCAGCGCATCTCGGTTTTGGCATCGGCTGGATCGCATGGATCGTGATCGGCGGGCTCGCCGGTTGGGTGGCCAGCAAGATCATGGACACCGATGCTCAGCAGGGCCTGCTGCTGAACATCGTGGTGGGAATCGTGGGCGCGTTGCTCGGCGGGTTCCTGCTGAGCCTGTTCGATGTCGGCACCTACGGCTTTGGCTGGGTCCTGACATTCATCACCGCATTGGTCGGTGCGTGCATTCTGCTGTTCCTCGTGCGTCTGGTCACCGGCAGACGGTGACCAGCACACATCCCAACAGTCCTCAACAGAAGGGTCGGTAGTGATTCCGTCCATATCGAAGAAGTTCGCAGTGGCCGTATTCGCGGTCACCGCTGTTTCGCTGGCAGGTTGTTCCGACGTCATCAATCAGGGGGGTGACACCACCTGCAAGGAATTTCTCACCCAAGACGACAACGCACAGAACGATGCGGTCACCAAGATGCTGAAGGACGAGAACCAACAAGAGCCCAGCGGTCTGCAAACCACGGCGGCCAAGAATTCCGCGATGGCCTATTGCAAGACTCTCGGCAACGAAAAAAGCAAGATCAAAGAAGCCCCACACATCTAACTCGGGAGCATCCCATGAAGACGCGAACAGTTAAGCCCGCCAAGGTTTTTGCCGGATGCGCCATCGCGCTCGGCGCAGCCTTGGCCGGATGTGGCACCAATAACGATGGCGGTCCCACAAGCACCAGCACCACAACGACCACCACGACGACGACCACCACGACCATCACGCCCGCACCCAGCGGCGCGCCCGAGGGCACTCCGGCCCCCGGACCGACTGGAGGTGGCGGGCCGGATGGCGGCTCGGGCGCCATTCCCGGTGGCCCGACTGGAGGCGGCGGCCCCGAAGGTGGCAGCGGAAGCATCCCGGGCGGCCCCACCGGCGGCGGCGGCCCCGAGGGCGGTGGCGGCCACATTCCGGGTGTCGGCGGCGGCCACGGCGGACCGGGCGGTGGCGGCGGGTGCGTCGACAACGTCGGTTGCGTCAGCATCCCGTAAATCACCCCACGGCCGAGCTGCGTCTGCAGGAGATCTACTCCGGCAGGCGCAGCTCTGGTTTGTCGACCTCTTCGATGTTGACGTCCTTGAACGTGATGACGCGCACGTGCTTGACGAACCGTGCCGGCCGGAACAGATCCCAGACCCACGCGTCGGACAGCCGCAGTTCGAAGTACACCTCGGAGTCGGTGTTCCGCGGAATCACCTCGACGCTATTGGCCAGGTAAAACCGTCGTTCAGTCTCCACCACATAGCTGAACTGCCCAACGATGTCCTTGTACTCGCGATATAGCGAGAGTTCCATCTCGGTTTCGTACTTTTCGAGGTCTTCGGCGCTCATAGGCCTTCCATTATCCCCCTGTATCCGATTCTCTTGGCGCAAGCGGCCGCATCAAAGAACTTCCCATGGCCGCGTTACGGACATTCACGAACGACTGTCGGTGCTGAGCCGATGGTCCCAGACGCCGCAATGCCTCGGTGTGGACGGCTGTGCTGTACCCCTTGTGTACCGCGAATCCGTATCCAGGGTGATCGGAATCCATGTTCACCATCACCCGGTCCCGGCTCACCTTCGCCAATACGCTGGCCGCCGCGATACAGGCCGCCGACGCGTCACCCCCGATCACCGGCAGCGACGGCACCGGCAATCCCGGCACCCGGAAACCGTCCGTCAGCACATACCCGGGCTTTACGCCCAGACCTGCCACCGCCCGGCGCATTCCCTCGATATTGGCCACGTGAACGCCAATGCGGTCCACCTCATCGGCAGGCACCGACACCACATGGTAGGCCTCGGCGTACCGGCAGATGAGAGGAAACAGCGTCTCGCGCATCTTCTCGGTGAGCTTCTTCGAGTCGTTAAGCGCGGCGAGGCTCTTACGCTGATTGGAGCCCAGCACACAGGCCGCGATCACCAACGGACCCGCGCAGGCCCCACGTCCCGCCTCGTCCACACCGGCGACCGGGCCTAAACCCACTCTGTCGAGCGTCAATTCGAGCGTTCGCAATCCGGATGCCTTGCGAATCACCGTGCGTGGCGGCCAGCTGGTACTCATCCCGCGAAAGCTAGGTCTGGGGATTAACCGTCTTGACCGCACCCCAACGACCGGGCGGCCATGCGATGAATCGCGCCTTGCCGATGACGTTGGCCACGGGCACCGTGCCGATGTTCGGGTCGCCGGTGCAATAGATCTTGTGGTCGATATCGACGTCGAGTCCGGCGTCGCGATCCCGGCTCTGGCAGTGCGCACGGGAGTCTCCGCTATGGGTACGGTTGTCCCCCATCATCCAGAGCTTGCCCTCGGGCACCTTGACCGGGCCGAACGGGAAACCCCAGCAGCCATCGATATTCGGACCGATGGTTTCCGGGTCAAGATAGGGCTCGTCCAGTTTCTTACCGTTGACGGTCAGGCCCGTGTTGGGACGACATTCCACGGTCTGCCCACCGGTGGCGATAACTCGTTTCACCAGGTCATTCTCATCGGGCGGAACCACACCGATAAAGGAAAGAGCGTTCTGCACGTAACGGACCGCGGTGTTGGACGAACGGATCGACCGATAGTTACCGTTCCATTCCGGCGGACCCTTGAAGACAACCACTTCGCCGGGCTGCGGCTCGGAAAATCGGAAGACCACCTTGTCGACCATGATCCGGTCGCCGGTGCATCCACGGCATCCATGCAACGTCGGCTCCATCGATTCCGACGGGATGAGATACGGCCGGGCGATGAAGTTCTGTGTGATGCAGTAAAGCACCAGAGCAATCAGCAGCAGAACGCCCACCTCACGCAGCATTCCGGATCCGCCCTCATCGGAGTCGGATGCGTCTTTGGAATCCTGCGCCGGGTCTTCGTCGGTGGAGTCCACCGCAGACACCTTCTCGGCGGCGTCGTGCTCGACATTGTCGCCGACGGTCTCGAACTGTCCAAGAGACTGACGGGAGTCATCCAACGTCACATCGCCGAAAACCTTCTCCGCCTGCGGATCCCATGCGGTAAGTCCAGTCTCGTCTTCGATGATCTTCGCCAGTCGCATCAAATGCTCGATGCGCGAGTCGAATTCATCGGACGTCGCCGAACCGTACGAAACTCCCATACCCACACCGTCCGGCGCATAGTTCACCTGCGCAGTGGTAACGGAGTCGGAGAGTTCCCAGGTGCCGTCCGAGCCCTCGAAAACCTCGGGCGCGTTCATGTCGGCGACGAGCCGGGAACGCAGATCCGACGATTCCTTCAGCGGATGTTCGTTCTCCGGAACGTGTTCGAAGTCCTGGGGAGGATGCTGACGCACGAAGTAGACGTCATAGGACACTATGGACGTCCTCTACCGGGGCGGGGCCAGTGTCCCGGCTCGGTCAGCGCTTCTCCTTGATCTTGGCCTTCTTACCGCGCAACTCGCGCAGGTAGTACAGCTTGGCGCGACGGACCGCACCGCGGGTCAAGATCTCGATGTGGTCGATGTTGGGCGAGTGCACCGGGAAGGTGCGCTCGACGCCAACGCCGTAGCTCTCCTTGCGGACGGTAAAGGTCGCGCTCACGCCACCGCCGGAACGACGCAGCACGACGCCCTTGAAGACCTGGATACGCTCCTTGGAGCCCTCGATCACCTTGACGTGCACATTGATGGTGTCGCCGGGACGGAAGTCAGGCACGTCCTCGCGCAGCGACGCCTGGTCGACAAAGTCCAGCGTGTTCATCGGTGATACATCCTCGCGGTCGCGCGGCCGGGTGGCATGCGAAAGTGCACCTCAGCCGATCATTAGTTGCTTAATCCTGTCTGGGTTCGCCGATACAGCGGCAGACAGCTAGTCAATTGTGCCAGACAGAGGCCCTTCCAGTGAAATCGCCCACCAGAGCACCCCTTGGGCAGGAGTTATCCAGGAAGTACTAGTAGGCTACCGTGACCGGAACACCCGTCACATGGGTAACCACGGGTAACAAAACCAGATTCTGACCGCAGAGGGGGTCCACGTCATGCGCGGCCAGCATCTGTTTGTGGGCTTGACGCTCACCGCAGCGACCGCGTTGACCTCTGGGTGTGTGGCGTCCGTGCGTAGCGATCCGGCCACTCCGGTGCTGGCCGTGGTGAGCGCTCCCGCGGAGACGCCTCCGGTCTTCGAGGTGGAGAGCCCCACCTCTTTTGAGACGCTCCCCGAGCGCACCACCGCGGCGACCACTCAGGCCAAGAGCGCCGGCGCCACGCTGACCGCCGTGATCAAGGATCGCGCGTCGGGTGCGGTCGTATCCAATGGCAACAACAGCACCATCGCCATCGCATCGGTGGCAAAGCTTTTCATCGCCGACGACCTGCTCATGCGTGAATCGCAGGGCGAGGTCACCCTGACCCCCGCCGATCGTGCGGCCTTCGACCGAATGCTGCAGTCCTCTGACGACAGCGCGGCCGAGGTCTTTTGGCAGCGTGGTGGCGGCAATTCGATCATCACCCGCGTGGCCGCGCGGTATGGGCTTGCCTCCACCAACGTGCCCTCCGACGGGATGTGGTGGAACACCATCAGCACTGCCAATGACCTGGTCCAGTACTACGACATGCTGCTCTCCGGCACGGGCGGGCTGCCCCCCGAGCGGGCAAACATCATCGTGGACGATCTGAGCCGCTCGACACCCAATGGCATCGACGGGTACCCACAGCGTTTCGGCATCCCCGACGGCATTCCCGGCGAACCCGTCGCGGTGAAGCAGGGCTGGATGTGCTGCGTGGGCTCGGCGTGGATGCACCTTTCGACGGGCGTCGTGGGCCCGGACCGGCGATTCATCGTGGTGGTGTCGTCACTGCAGACCGCCAACGATGTGACGGCGCGCAACACGCTAACTCAGGCCGTCGCCACCATGTTCCCCGGTGGGCGAATCGAAACCGAGTAGATCTGGGCGCCGCTCAATAGTGCGCTGACGCGACTGTTCGGCCCGCCAGGCCGCGATCTTGGCGTGATCTCCCGAGAGCAGCACCGGTGGCACATCCATCCCCCGCCAGCTCGGCGGTCTGGTGTACGACGGCCCCTCCAAGAGGCTGGCCATTCCCTCGGAGTGTGAATCTTCCTGTGCGGAAAGCGCGTTGCCCAGCACACCGGGAACCAGACGCAACACCGCTTCGATGATCACCAGAGCAGCGGCCTCGCCGCCGTTGAGTACGTAGTCACCGATCGACACCTCGCGCACCCGCATCCGTGTCGCGGCGTCGTCGGCGACGCGCTGGTCGATTCCCTCGTACCGCCCACATGCGATCACCAGATGATCTTCGGTGGACCACTGCCAGGCGGTCTCCTGGGTGAACGGGTAGCCAGCGGGTGTCGGCACCACCAAAAGCGTTTCAGATGTGCAGATCTCATCCAGCGCATCGCCCCAGACCGTCGGCTTCATCACCATGCCGGGCCCACCACCGTATGGCGAGTCATCGACGGACTTGTGCACGTCGTGCGTCCAGCGCCGCAGATCATGCACCGCGACATCGACCAAACCAGCGTCAATAGCCTTGCCCGGCAAGGACTGCCGCACGGGTTGCAGATATTCCGGGAAGATCGTGACGACGTCTATTTTCATGACGGGATTCTCACGACAGATCCAGCAGCCCTTCCGGGGGGTCAATCTCGATAACCTTGTCCGCCAAAGAGATCGACGTGACGATCGCGGAGACGAACGGCACCAGAATCTCCCGCCGCTCGGACCCACGCACCGAAAGCAATTCCCCACCGGGGGTATGCAAGACCTCGGAAACGGTGCCGACGGCGGCCCCGTCCAGAGTCCGCACCGCGAGCCCTTCGAGCTGGTGATCGTAGAACTCGTCAGGATCCTCGATCGGTGGGAGATCGGTGGTGTCCACCATGAAAAGGGTTCCCCGCAACGCATCAGCCGCGTCACGATCGGATACGCCGGCGAACCTGATCAGCAACCGCCCACTGTGCTCACGCACCGATTCGACGGTGAACCGGCGGCTGCCACCGCCACGGGGCAGCCGTCCGGTCAATACCGAACCAACAGCGAAACGCTCGTCGGGATCGTCGGTACGGACCTCCACCGACAACTCGCCGGTGACGCCGTGCGCCCTGGCGATACGCCCGACCACTAGCTCCATGGAGCTACCGGTCGGTGTCCACCACGTCGACCCGGATGCCACGGCCGCCCACACCTGCGACGAGGGTGCGCAGGGCGGTGGCGGTGCGCCCGCCCCGACCGATCACCTTTCCGAGATCGTCGGGGTGGACGTGAACCTCCACGGTGCGGCCGCGACGGTTCGTCACCAGGTCAACGCGGACATCATCGGGGTTGTCGACGATTCCTCGCACCAAGTGCTCGACGGCATCGACCACAACAGAACTCATCTGAGGTCCTATTCGCTTGCGGCGTCAGCAGACTCGGCGGCCGGCTCTTCGGCCGGAGCCTCGGCCTCGGCGGCCTCGGCCTTCTTGGGGGCCTTCTTCTTTTTCTGCTGGATGGCCTCGCCGGTGGGGGCGCCGTCGGCCTCGGCCAGGGCGGCGTTGAACAGGTCCAGCTTGCTCGGCTTGGGCTCCTTGACCTTCAGGGTGCCCTCAGCGCCGGGCAGACCCTTGAACTTCTGCCAGTCACCGGTGATCTTCAGCAGGGCCAGCACCGGATCGGTCGGCTGCGCACCAACGGACAGCCAGTACTGCGCGCGCTCGGAATCGATCTCGATCAGGCTGGGCTCTTCCTTCGGGTGGTACCGGCCGATCACCTCGATGGCACGGCCTTCGCGGCGGGTGCGGGCATCGGCGACCTGGATGCGGTACTGGGGGTTACGGATCTTCCCGAGGCGGGTGAGCTTGATCTTGACAGCCATGACTACAAATTCTCCTTGAGGTATCACGCGGCAATTCGGCGATTCATGCGGGAGTGCATGATCCGGTTTTGCCTCGCGTGGGTCTGACCACTGGTGGCCTTAGCCAAATCGCGGACCGGGCCATTGTGCCAGACCGGCGCCTACCAGCTCAAATCCCGCCGAAACTACGGTTTCTGATGCATCGCCCGAGTGGCCCGCACACAATACGGCGTGTCGGCGTCTAGGTGACGTCTCGGTGAGTTGGGCGGCTAGGTGAGTCGGCTGAAGCATTTCGTCTCGACCCGCCGGGTCAGGCGCCAACCGTGCCGGGTCCGCACGGCCGCATCGTCGTACCAAAGCCCAAGGAAAAGCACCTGTTCGGTATCGCCTGCGGGCACCATCGGGTTGAAACACAGGCTACGGACCTGCGCAGAGGAACGCTCTGCGCCACCTTCCGAATCGAAGGTGATCGACACGTTTCCCAGCATGTGCGCGTACATCGGGAACGCCGGCAACACCTGCGCCAACCACGCCTTGACGTCCGGGTACTCCCCGTCGATACCGCCCATCGCGCGATAGTCGATATAGGCATCGTTGGTGAACACTTCGTCCAGATCATCGAACTGGCGGGTGTCGATGGCGGTGGCGTAGTCGACCAAGAGCTGTTGAATCTGCAGGCGGTCGGAAACCTCGTCGAGAGTCCAAGCGGATGTCATAGCTTGTGAGCATGCCCACTCGGACCGAAATCATCACGCAATTCGTCCCGAACTCTCCGTTATGTCAGCATCTGGGAATCACGCTGACCGAGATCGGTGACGATCGCGCGGTGTTGCACATGCCTTTCAAATCCGAGCTGGCGACGATGGGCCAGACCGTGCATGGCGGCGCCATCGCGACCCTCGCCGATACCGCCGCCATGGCAGCGGCATGGGCCGACGACGTGGTGCCCGAGAAGTTCGGTGGCGCAACGGCTTCGCTTGCCGTCAACTACGTTTGCGCGGCCAACGCCGCCGACCTTACCGCGGTGGGCCAGGTGGTCCGCCGCGGTAAGCGGCTATCGAACATCGAGGTCACGGTGTGCGATTCCGCGGGCCAAGTGGTCGCAAAGGCGCTGGCCACCTACAACTTCGCCTAGGCGGCACCAACAGCGTCCCCGGCCAACAGCTCCCGGACGCGCGGGATGACCTCGGTGCCATAGAGCTCCACGTTCTGCATGCCCAACCCCGGCTGTGCGGCCTGATACACCAAGCTGAACCTGTCGGCACCGAGACCGCGAATGGTCTTGGCCATCTTGACCGCCACGGTGTCGGGCGACCCGACGTACAACGAGCCGGCCTTCACCTCCGCCAGATAATCCTCGTAGCGCGGGGCCGGCCACCCCCGCTCACGTCCGATCGTGGTGCGCAGCTCGCGGAATCCTGGCCAGTACTGCGCGATCGCCTCCTCATCCGATTCGGCGATATGCCCGGGACTGTGAATGCCCAGCGGCATCGGCTCGGTGACACCTAGCTCGCGCTGGGCGCGACGGTAGAGGTCCACGTACGGCTCAAACCGCATCGGATTGCCGCCGATGATCGCCAGGATCATCGGTATGCGGTACCGCACGCTGCGGACCACGGATTCGGGCGATCCGCCCACTCCGACCCAGGCCCGCAGCCCCTCGGCCGTCTTGGGGTAAACCTCGACGTTGTCCAATGCCGAGCGCAACGTGCCCGACCAGGTCACCGGCGCCCCCGGCAACAGCTTGGCCATCAGATCGAACTTCTCGTTGAAGAGTTCGTCGTAGTCGGCCAGGTCGTAGCCGAACAGCGGGAAGGAATCAGTGAACGATCCCCGGCCGAGCACCAATTCGGCTCGCCCATTGGAGATACCGTCGAGGGTCGCGAAGCGTTGGTACACCCGCACCGGGTCGTCGGTGCTGAGCACGGTCACGGCGGTCGCGAGGGTGATCCGCTCGGTACGAGCCGCGATGGCGGCCAGCATCGTCTCGGGCGACTCCCCCACGAACTCGGCGCGGTGGTGCTCGCCGATCGCGAAGATATCGACACCTACCTGGTCGGCTCGCACCCCCTCCTCCACGACCGCACGGATCGCTTCGGGGTTGGTCATGCCCGCGGGGACGTCGGCGAAGGTGTCCAAACCAAACTGCACGTGATGTGTCATGACCACATAAACGGACTGCAGTCCGCTTATGTTCCCAAGGCATTCCCAGCTGCGATTCATCCTGTGTTTACCCGATGCGCACCGCCCTCTGGTTCGCAGACGCTACGAATCAAGGATGAGCCGCACGCCCGAAAACAGTCCGACGACGGTCGACAACCTGCAAGCCCTGTCGGTCACCGATCTCCTGGCGGCCCGCGACCTCTATCACCACCACCTCACCAACAAACCCAACGTGGTAGGGACGGCTATCGGTCGCTATCTGATTCGTGAGCAACCCGGCGGCGCGCGCACACTCGTCAATTCGCGGGTGGAGCAGGGATTTTCCTGGCCATGCGTCATGGTCTTCATCAGCGACTGGGCGGCGCCCAAGTCGCTGACCCCGTACGACTATGTGCCCAAGCAACTGTTCATGCCCGACGGGCGCGTGGTCCCGGTGTGCAAGGTGCAAGTGGATCCGGCGCCCGTGTCCACCACCACCCCGCGGCACCCGGCCCCGGCGCGCTGGCCCACCACACTGCTGGGCGGCGGCCTGCCCGTCGTCGTCGATGTCCAGAACCAGTCGCACACCGCGACCGCGGGCTGCCTGGTCTCCGACGGCCACTCGCTGTACGCACTGACCAACCGGCACGTGTGCGGGCCCGCGGGGCAAGAGATCGACATGGTGCGAGGTCTGGCCCGCTCCCGGATCGGCGTATCCAGCGGACAACAGCTCACCAGGCTGCCTTTCGGCGAGGTGTACCCCTTCTCGATGACGAACACCTACCTCACGCTGGACATCGGACTCGTCGACGTCGATGACGCTGGGGACTGGACCTCTACCGCCTACGGCATCGGCGATATCGGCCCGATGGTCGACACCGGCGACATGACCAACGGGCTGGATTTGATCGGCCAGCCCGTGGTGGCACATGGCGCAAGCTCCGGCCTGGTGGGGGGCAAGGTCATGGCGCTGTTCTATCGATACAAGTCGGTGGGCGGTTCGGAGTATGTGTCGGACTTTCTCATCGCCCCGGATCCACAAGGGCCACAAACGGTTCCCGGCGACTCCGGGATGGTCTGGCACCTCACCGAGAACCGTGCGCGACCCGCGCCGCTGGCCGTGGAATGGGGTGGGCAGGCCTTTCTGGACGACGCCACCCGGTGCACGCTGAATTTTGCGCTCGCAACGAGCCTGAGCACGGTGTGCAATCTCCTCGACGTGGAACCTGTCGTCGGGCAACAAGATGGCGCCCAGCCGTTTTGGGGACAGACCGGGCACTACAGCATTGCAACCTTCACTCTCGATGCCATCCGCTCACCGAATCTGAAGACGCTGATGCAGGCCAATCTGGACGCCATCAGCTTCTCGCTGTCCGAGTTGGACCCCAAATCCATCGCCCAGCGCCTCAAGGAGGCCCGCAGCAACCCGGACGGCATCATTCCGCTGGCCGACGTGCCGGATCTGGTCTGGAAGAACCTGCCAAACAAGGTGGTGGGCGGCCGCGACGATCACATGGTCGGATATCGCTCACAGGGCCCCGAGCACCCATGCCACTACGCCGATATCGACGAACCCGGGCCCGACGGCTCGATCGTGCGAGACCTGTGTCTGCAGGACATCGCCAATCTCACGGTGACCAAATGGCAGCAGTTCTACGACGAGCGCGGACACCGCACGCCGGACAAACGCGGCCTGCTGCCATTCCGGGTGTGGCAGTTCTACGACGCGATGGTTGGCTTCGCCAAAAGTAGGCAGGTCGACCAGTTCGTTTGTGCGGCGGGTCTATTGGCGCACTACGTGGGCGACGCCTCGCAACCGCTGCACGGCAGTTACCTGGCAGACGGATATCCGGACGGAACGGGAGCCGGTGTCCACTCGTGCTACGAGTCAAAGATGATCGACCGATACGCCCGGCAGTTGGTGGCCGCCATACCGGCGGACCTCGCCACGCTGGGCGATCTGGAGCTGATAGACGATGGCCAGCACGCGGCACTGGCGACCGTCGAACTCATGGACCGATCGGCCCAGCGGTTGCCGCCGACTCAGCTGGTGGACGCCTTCGTGGCGTTGGGAGGCAAACCCGTGGTCGCAACCCAAGACGGGTTGTGGTCCCGGTTTGGTGAGCAAACGGGGCTCCTGATGGCCGACAGCGCCCGCACACTTGCCATGATCTGGGATAGCGCATGGGCAGCCGGCAGTGGGGACAAGATCAAAAAGTCTGCGCTGCAAGCTATTCCACATGATCGACTGCGAGAGCTGTATCAACAGCGGCAGTTCGTGGAATCGCTGGACCTGGATCATGTGGAAACCGCCCTGCGCTAGTGTCGGATCCGATGTCCACTCTGCGAATCCGTGCCCTGGCGGTGCTCAGCGTCCTGTTCTTGTCCACACTCCCTGTCGGCGTCGCCCGTGCGGACATGGCTGCCCCGCCGCCCGAGGGACCCGCGCAGGCCTGGTTGGTGGCAGATCTGGACTCGGGCCAGATCCTGGCCGCCCGCGACCCCTACGCGACCCACGCCCCCGCCAGCACCATCAAGGTGCTGCTGGCACTGGTCGCGCTCGATGAGGTGCCGATGGACGCCACGGTGGTGGCCGACGCCGCGGACGCGAAGGCCGAATGTAACTGTGTAGGCATCAAGGCGGGACAGACCTACACCGCGCGGGAGCTGCTGGACGCCGCGCTGTTGGAGTCCGGCAACGACGCGGCCAACACCCTGGCCCATCTGCTCGGCGGGCGGCAAGCCACCGTCGACAAGATGAACGCCAAGGCCGCTGCCTTGGGCGCCACCTCCACGCACACCGATTCGCCGTCCGGCCTGGACGCACCCGGCATGGACATGCGCACCAGCCCTCACGACTTGGCGGTCATCTTCCGGGCCGCGCTGGCCAATCCGGTGTTCGCCGAGATCACCGCCCAGCCGAGCGCGCCGTTCCCCGGGCGCGGATTGCACAATCAGAATGAGCTGATGTACCGCTATCCCGGCGTGATCGGCGGCAAGACGGGCTTCACCGATATCGCCCGCAAGACATATGTCGTGGCCGCCGAGCGCGACGGCAAGCGCCTGGTGGTGTCGATGATGTACGGCCTGGTACATGAGGGGGGCCCGACGTACTGGGATCAGGCCGCCAGCCTGTTCGACTGGGGCTTTGTCAATGACGGTTCGAGCAGTGTCGGTTCGCTCTAGCTCTTTGAGTTAAGCACCTGGAGCACGGTTTCGCCGGTGCGGACCCGGCACATCGCCTCGGCCAGCGCCACGGCGTCCCTGGGCGAGATCTGTGCCACCGCATTGCCGCCCGCGGCCGCCTCCTGAACAGCGGCCGATTTTGCTGTGTCATCCATGGCGTTGAAGTCTCGGCACAGCGTCTCGGCGTGCGCCGACGCCGGGAGCGAGACCGCCAAGATCCAGCTCGCCAGCACCACCCCGGCACAACGCATGCCGGGCACTTTATCGAATCTGCCCGCGCAGCATGACGAGGTCTGGACTCGCCAGCACCCCCGGACCGGTCCGGGGGTCCGCGCGGTATCCGAGGAGATCGGCCGGTGCCCCATGCTCCAGGCCCGGTCGGCCCAGCCAGCTCCGCGCCCGCCACGAGGCCGCACCCAGCGCATCGGTGGGACTCATGCCAATCCTGGTGAGTGCGGCAACCTCATCGGAGATGCGTCCGTGCGCGATCGAGCCGCCGGCATCGGTACCGGCGTAGATCGGGATACCCGCGTCGTACGCGTTTCCGAAGGTCGTGTGCAGACCCGCATACAGATCGCGCATGTGTTGCGCGTACTTCGGGTATTTACCGGCCTTGTCCGCAATACCGGGGAAGTTCTCGATATTGATGACGGTCGGGACGAGCGCGGTGCCATGTTCGACCATCAGGGCGATGGTGTCGTCGGTGAGACCGGTGCCGTGCTCGATGCAATCGATGCCGGCGTGAATGAGGCCAGGCAGCGCGTCCTCGCCGAAGACATGCGCGGTGACACGTGCACCATTGGCGTGCGCGGCATCGATGGCCTGTTTGAGGATCTTGTCCGACCATAGCGGCGCTAGATCACCGACGGCGCGATCGATCCAGTCCCCCACCAGTTTCACCCAACCGTCACCCCAACGCGCCTGGAGCGCAACAGCTTCCGGAAGTTGCGCGTCGTCCTCGATATCGAGGGGCAGCCCTGGGATGTAACGCTTGGGCTTGGCCAGGTGCCTGCCCGCCCGGATGATCCGCGGCAGGTCTTCTCGCTCGTCGAAACCACGGGTATCCACCGGTGATCCGGCGTCGCGCAGAAGCAGGGCACCCACCTCACGCTCGGCTTCGGCTTGCGCGACCGCCTCTTCGAGCGAGGTCGGCCCCTGCGGACCGATTCCCACGTGGCAGTGGGCATCGACAAGTCCGGGCAACAACCAGCCGCCGTCAAAGACGGTGTCGGCGTCCGCAATCGGCTCGATGCTGATGACGCCGTCGTGCACCCACAGATCGATTGGCTCCTCGGACGGGAGAGTACGTCCACGCAGGTGCGCGCGCATCGGGCTCAGTTCTTGGGGAACTTGAGCTTCGAGATGTCGATATCGGCCAGACCCGGGGGCAGTTCGCCCAGACCTTCGGGCATGCCGGACAGGTCGGGGAATCCGGCCGGCATTCCGCCGGGAAGCCCAGCCATACCGGGGAAGCCACCCTTCAGCTTCGGCGCAGTGGGGCCCCGTGAGCCCTTCTTGCCCTTCTTGTTGTTCTTGCCGCCCTTGCGGTTGCTCTTGCGATTGATGGCGCCCATGCCCATGCGGCCCGCCATGGACGACATCATCTTGCGCGCCTCGAAGAAGCGGTCCACCAGCTGGTTGACCTCGGATACCGCGACCCCGGAGCCGTTGGCGATACGCAGCCGGCGGGAGGCGTTGATGATCTTCGGATCGGCCCGTTCGGCGGGTGTCATACCGCGGATGATGGCCTGCACCCGGTCGAGTTGCTTATCGTCGACGGCGGCCAACGCATCCTTCATCTGGCCGGCGCCGGGCAGCATGCCCAGCAGGTTGCCGATAGGACCCATCTTGCGGATCGCCAGCATCTGCTCCAGGAAGTCCTCGAGCGTAAGTTCCCCCGAGGTGATCTTCTCGGCGGCTGCCAGGGATTGCTCGGCATCGAAGTGTTGTTCGGCCTGCTCGATCAGGGACAGCAGGTCACCCATGCCCAGAATGCGGCTGGCCATCCGATCGGGGTGGAAGACGTCGAAGTCCTCCAGCTTTTCCCCGGTCGACGCGAACAGGATCGGCGTCCCGGTGATCTCGCGTACGGAGAGCGCGGCACCACCACGGGCGTCGCCGTCGAGCTTGGTCAGCACCACGCCGGTGAACCCGACGCCTTCACGGAAGGCCTCGGCGGTGCTCACCGCGTCCTGGCCGATCATGGCGTCGAGGACGAACAGCACCTCGTCGGGGTCGACAGCATCGCGAATGCGGGCCGCCTGGTCCATTAGTTCGGCGTCGATGCCGAGACGGCCGGCGGTGTCGACGAGCACCACGTCGAAGTGCTGGGCCTTGGCATGTGCCAGGCCATCGCGAGCCACCGCGACCGGATCGCCGACCAGCGAGCCGACCTCCAGGCCTCCGTCCGCGGTACCGGGGTGAGGGGCGTAGACCGACACGCCGGCGCGCTCACCGACCACCTGCAGCTGGTTGACGGCACCGGGACGCTGCAGGTCGCAGGCCACCAGAAGTGGGGTATGCCCTTGTCCCTTAAGCCATTTCGCGAGCTTTCCGGCAAGTGTCGTCTTACCGGCACCCTGCAGACCCGCGAGCATGACAACGGTCGGCGGAGTCTTGGCAAAGGCCAGCTGGCGGGTCTCCCCACCGAGGATGCCGATCAGCTCCTCGTTGACGATCTTGACGACCTGCTGCGCCGGGTTCAGTGCACCGGACACCTCGGCGCCCTTGGCGCGCTCCTTGATGCGGGTGATGAAGGTACGGACGACGGGCAGGGCCACATCGGCTTCGAGCAGCGCCAGCCGGATGGTCCGGCAGGTCGCGTCGATATCGGCGTCGGACAGACGTCCCTTGCCCCGTAGGCCGGCAAGGGCGTCGGTCAACCGGTCAGACAGCGATTCAAACACGTCGACCAGCCTAGCTGGCCACCCTCTTCCTGCCGACACGCCGTGTTCTGCGCGAGCTACTCGACCGATGCGTCAACAAACGGCGTGTCGACGCTAGGAGGCGGCCGCCTTCTTCGGCTGCGGCGCGACCGCCGGCAGCACCGAGGCGATCGCCGCTTCCAATACCGCCTGCTCGGGTCCGGTGCTCAGGCAGAACGTGTCGACGACCGAAGAGCCGAGGGTGTTGACCTTGGCCCACGCGATGTCCACGCCGTGACGCTCCAGTGTCGCGGTGATGCGCGCCAGCAGACCCGGCGCATCGGACGTGCGGATCTCCACGATCTGCTGGTCGGCGTTGCCGGCAGGCTCGAACCACCGGATGCGGGGTGGGGCGGGCGCGTAGTTTGTGGGCACCGCCGGCGCGGCGTCCCCGACGACGCCGGTGGCGAACTGCGCGGACTCGCGTTCGCGCTCATCGAGGGCCGCGATGATGTCGGTATCGCCATCGATGGCCGAGATGAGTTGCTGGCGCAACAGCCCGGCCGCCGGAGGCGAACCAAACCGTGGCGACACCTCGAAGGTGTTGATGGCCGACCCGGCATGGCTGGCCACCGAGGCGGAAAACACCCGCAGCGAGTTCAGCGACAACACCCCGGCAGCTTTGGAGAGCAGGCCGCGCTGATCGGGCGCGATCAGGCTCACGATGTACATGTGCGGCGAACCGGCCGGCACCAGCCGCACCTGCACTCCCCCGTCGGCGGCCAATGAAAGCAGCTCCGGGTCAATGGGATCTGGTTCGGGCAGCTGCTCTCCACGCATCACGAGCCGGCATTTGCGCACCAACTCTCCGATCAGCGAGGCCTTCCAGTCGCCCCACACTCCGGGGCCGGTCGCCAGCGAATCGGCCTCGGCAAGCTGCTGCAGCAGCTCCAGAAGCAGCAGGTCACCGCCGAGTGTATTGACCACGCCATCAATGGTTTCCGGGTCAGCCAAGTCGCGCCGCGTCGCGGTGTTGGGCAGCAGCAGGTGGTACCGCACGATCTTGGAAAGCAGCTCGACGTCTGAGGGCCACAGCCCCAGCCTGGTGCCGATCTGCACGGCCAGATCCGCGCCGACGACACTGTGGTCACCGCCACGGCCCTTGCCGATGTCATGGACCAACGCGCCGAGAACCAACAGGTCGGGCCGGGAGACTCTGGTGGTGAAGGCGCTGGCCTGCACCACCGTCTCGACGAG
Organism: Mycobacteroides abscessus ATCC 19977; assembly: GCF_000069185.1. Taxonomy (NCBI): domain Bacteria; kingdom Bacillati; phylum Actinomycetota; class Actinomycetes; order Mycobacteriales; family Mycobacteriaceae; genus Mycobacteroides; species Mycobacteroides abscessus. Next base: position 3,274,017 of record NC_010397.1, read on the forward strand.
ATGCCTGTCGACGGTCCAGATGTGGACGATGTCGCGCGGGGGCAGGTCGCGCACCGGTCCCCATTCAGGAAACAGCCTGCCCCACAGCCCGGTTCGATCCAAAGCCTCGATGGTGGCCAACGCGGGACGCCCGGACTCCAGCAGCACCAGCAGATCCTTGAGAGCCTCACGGGGCCACGGCGTGCGTAGTTCGGGCGCCGACTCGGCCAAACGTGCCAGGGTGGACGCCGCAATCGGCAGACCGGTGGTCGCCGACGCCGCCGCCACCCGCAAGATCAGCGATGGGTCACGCTCAGGGCGGGCGTCGCGGGCCAGCACCACCTCGCCGGCATGCTCCACCACCCCTTCGTCGATCGGACGCCGAACCGTACGCCGCAGCGCCGAGATACCGCGCCGCGGAATGGAATTGGCGGCCGCGCGCAAACCCACATCCACCGAATAGCTGATGGTACGAGCGGCATCGGAGAGCATCCGGGCCAGATCGAAGCGATCACCGATGCGCAATGCCGCACCGATCTCGTCGGCGAACTGAGCCAGCAGCTGGTCGCGTTCCCGCCCGGCGACACGATGTAATTCGGTGCGCACATCCAGAATCACCGAATGCGCACCGTCGAAGGACTTGGCCAGCCCGCTGTCGGTGAGCTGGGCAATGGCCAACGCGCGCAACAACTGAACATCACGCAAGCCCCCGCGGCCCGACTTCAGGTCGGGTTCGGCGCGGTGGGCGATCTCGCCACTGCGCCGCCATCTGGCCTGGGTGTACTCAACCAGTTCGTCCAGTCGCGTCCGGATCTGCGAACGCCACTGCTGGCGCACGCCGCCGATCATCAGGCTGGACAGCTGCGCATCACCGGCGATATGCCTGGCGTCGAGGAGAGCCAGGGCCGCCGACATCTCCTGCCCGGCCACATGCAAGGTGTCGGCAACCGTGCGGACACTGTGATCCAGCCGAATATTGGCGTCCCACAATGGGTACCACAGGCCGTCGGCCACCTCGCTGAGAGTTTCCGGCGCAATGTTCTCGTCGTGCAACAGCACCAGATCCAGGTCTGAGTACGGCAGCATTTCGCGGCGACCCAATCCACCGAGTGCCACGATGGCGAATCCACTGGAGTCGGTGATGCCGACCTCGGCGGCCTTTGTCGTCAGCCACAGCTCATTGAGGTCGGTCATCGCCTCCCTGATAGCAGCGGCATTCAGCCGACCGCTATCGCCGAGCAGCTGCGCCCTGGCGGCCACGAGGTCCGTTGCGGCGCCCATGTGATTACCGTTCCGTTTGTCGTACTGAGCGGTTAGAGGGCATCGGCGCCCCGCTCGCCGGTGCGCACCCGCACCACCGAGTCCACCGGGCTCACCCACACCTTGCCGTCGCCGATCTTGCCGGTGCGTGCGGCGGTCACGATGACCTCCACCACCTTGTCGACGGCGCTATCGTCCACCACTACCTCGACACGAACTTTCGGCACGAAGTCCACCGAGTATTCGGCGCCGCGGTACACCTCGGTGTGGCCCTTCTGCCGGCCGTAGCCCTGCACCTCGCTCACCGTCATGCCGAGGATGCCTGCCTGCTCCAGGCCGGTCTTGACATCTTCGAGTGTGAACGGTTTGACGATCGCGGTGACCAGCTTCATGTCTTCCTCTTTCTCCCTAGTCCGAGCTGCCCGAGCTGACGTGGCGGCCGATGACCGAACCACTTCCCAGTGCGACAAAGTCGTATGCACCCTCAGCGTGTTGGGATTCGTCGGCGCCAGCCGCCTCTCCCTCGTCGCTGATGCGCAGGCCAATGGTGTACTTCACGATGAAAGCAACGATAGCGGTGCCTATCGCCGAGTAGAGCAGAACCGCCCCGGCACCAACCGCTTGACGCCACAACTGTTCTAGACCGCCGCCGTAGAAAAGGCCCGCCACTGCCGCTCCGGTCTCGGGCGCGGCGAACAAACCGATGAGCAATGTGCCGACAATTCCGCCCACCAGGTGCACACCGACCACGTCCAGGGAGTCGTCGAAGCCCAACCGGTATTTCAGGCCCACCGCCAATGCGCACAGGATGCCAGCGATGGCACCAATGGCAAGGGCGCCAAGCACATTCACCGACGAACAGGACGGCGTGATGGCCACCAAACCAGCGACGATTCCCGATGCCGCACCCAGCGAGGTGGCGTGCCCGTCGCGAATCCGCTCGGTGAGCAGCCAGCCGAGCATGGCGGCGGCGGTGGCCACGGTGGTGGTCACAAAGGTCGAACCGGCCAATCCGTTGGCGCTGGTGGCCGATCCGGCGTTGAACCCGTACCAGCCGAACCACAGCAGCCCCGCACCGAGCATGACGAACGGCAGGTTGTGGGGCCGCATCGGCGTGCCCGGCCAGCCCTTGCGCTTGCCGAGGATCAAGGCCAACACCAGACCCGCGGTACCGGCATTGATATGCACCGCGGTACCACCGGCGAAGTCGATTGCCTTGAGCTGGTTGGCAATCCAGCCGCCCTTCTCCGCAGCGGCACCATCGAAGGCGAACACCCAGTGCGCCACCGGGAAGTAGACGACGGTGACCCACAAGCCCGCGAACAGCAGCCACGATCCAAACTTCAGGCGGTCGGCGACCGCACCGGAGATGAGGGCGACGGTGATGATCGCGAACATGAGCTGAAACGCCACGAACACCGTGGCCGGGAGAGTCCCGACCAAGGGGATGTTGACCACCTCGGCGGCCTCGACGCCGTTGGCCGGGTCGGCCACCACAGCCTCGGCGGCGTTGCCACCGATGAGTCCCTTGAGTCCGAGGAACTGCGCCGGGTTGCCGAACAGGCCCGAGACGTCGTTCCCGAAGGCCATCGAGTACCCGTACAGCACCCACAGCACCGTCACCAGGCCCATGGCGCTGATACTCATCATGATCATGTTGAGCACGTTCTTCGCGCGGACCATGCCGCCGTAGAAGAAGGCCAGACCGGGTGTCATCAATAACACCAGCGCGGCGCTGGCCAGCATCCACGCGGTATCCCCGGTATTCGGGACACCCATTGACGGGAAACCATCCACTAGCGGCATTCCTCTCAGGAAATCTCAGCAGGTTGCGCTAGGAACAATGCGCAGCGGATGTTTCCGAGAGGGCGCGCGTGTGTTTCGCGTCTGTTACCGGTTGTCGTCTAGCCCAGTAGAGCGTCGACGAAGGCGGGCGGCTCGAACGGGGCCAAATCGTCCGGCCCCTCCCCCAAGCCAACCAGCTTCACCGGCACGCCGAGTTCGCGCTGCACGTGAAAGACAATGCCGCCCTTGGCTGTTCCATCAAGTTTGGTAAGTGCCACCCCGGTGATGTCTACCACGTCAGCGAACACCCGAGCCTGCGCCAACCCGTTCTGTCCGATGGTCGAGTCCAATACCAGCAGCACCTCGTCGACATCTGCGCGGCGTTCCACGACGCGCTTGATCTTGCCGAGCTCGTCCATGAGGCCGGTCTTGGTGTGCAATCGACCGGCGGTGTCGACGACCACCACGTCGGCGCCCTCCCGGATACCGGCATCGACGGCGTCGAAGGCGACCGAGGCGGGGTCGGCACCCTCGGCGCCCCGAACCACCTGCGCACCGACGCGCTGCCCCCAGGCCTGGAGCTGATCGGCGGCGGCGGCACGGAACGTGTCCGCCGCGCCCAGTACCACCCGGCGCCCGTCGGCGACAAGCACACGCGCCAGCTTGCCGACCGTGGTGGTCTTGCCGGTGCCGTTCACACCGACGATGAGCAGCACCGACGGTTTGTCGTTGTGCGGCAGCGCCTTGATCGATCGGTCAAGCTCGGGCTGCAATTCGTCGATCAGTACCTCGCGCAGCAGCGCCCGGGCCTGCGCCTCGGTGCGCACGCTGCGCGCTGCCATCTCACTGCGCAGCCTGTCCACGATCGAGGCGGTAACCGCGGTGCCGAGGTCGGCGATCAACAGGGTGTCCTCGACCTCTTCCCACGATTCCTCGTCCAGGTCGCCGGCGCCCAGCAGCCCGAGCAGACCCCGACCCACCGCGTTCTGAGAACTGGCCAGACGTCCCCGCAACCGGTCGAGCCGTCCGGCAACCGGCGCGATGTCATCGAGTACGGGCTCAGGCTTCGGGGCCGGCTCGGGTTCGGGTTCAGGCTCCGGCGCGGCCTCGGCCACAGTCTCACCGGGCACGGCCGCCTCCGCCGCCTCCGCCGTCTCAGCCGGCTCCGAGACCTCAACGGGCTCCGGTTCCGCAGCGGGCTCGGGCAGCTGGACGTTCGAGATGGTGCGCCGCGGCGCGTCGCGCGGAATTTCGGCGTCATCACCCACGGTGGGCAACGGGGCCGCTTGCGCGCCTCCCTCGCTGAAGGTGATGGTGGAACCGGCGGTGTATCCGCCGGATCGGTCGGTCGGTGTGGCGCCCTCGGTGATCCCCGTGTTTTTGTCCGAACGTGTCAGGCTGATACGACGGGAGCGGTAACGCACCAGTCCGAAGACCAATGCGGCAACAACCACGACGGCAACGATCGCAATGGCGATCCACACTTCAAGAGGCACCAGGGCATTGTTACAGGAACGCAAGAAGCGCCACATTGACGCCTGCCTGAGCGATCCAGTGCAGTACGTCACCCGCACCACGGGACTGGAGCGGCTCGACCTGCCCTATATGGCGTTACCCAACTCCAGTCTCGCCGGCGTCGACTTGTCCACCGAGTTCTTGGGCAGGCGGCTGGCTGCTCCGGTGCTCATCGGTGCCATGACCGGCGGCGCGAAGCTCGCGGCCACCATCAACCGAAACTTGGCCGCGGCCGCCCAGGAGCTCGGCATCGGCATGATGCTCGGTTCGCAGCGGGTGATGCTGGTGGAACCGGACAGCGCCGATACTTTCGCGGTACGTGAGGTCGCTCCCGACATCCTGCTCATCGGCAATATCGGGCTCGCACAGCTGGGCAACATAGCCCCGGCCGCTCAGCTCAACTCCCTGGTACGGCGGGTGGGTGCCGACGCGCTGGCGGTGCACACCAACCCCCTGCAAGAGGCCGTGCAACCCGGAGGCGATACCGACTTCACCGGGCAGGTGTATCGCCTCGCCGAACTGACCCATGCGGTCGAATTCCCGGTGCTTCTCAAGGAAGTCGGCCACGGCATCAGCGGGGCCGCCGCACGCCGGCTCGGCGGATGCCGACTGGCGGCGATCGACGTCGCGGGCGCCGGCGGCACCTCGTGGGCGCGCGTCGAGCAGTTCGTGCGGTTCGGCGCGATCACCTCTCCCGAACTTGCCGAGTGGGGCATCCCAACCGCCGAAGCCCTGGTCGAGGTGCATGCCGAGCTACCGCATATGCCCCTGATCGGATCGGGCGGCATCCGTACCGGCATGGACGCCGCCAAGGCGATCGCACTGGGCGCCAGCGTGGTGTCGGTTGCCCTGCCGCTCCTGGCTCCGGCGGTGCAGTCGCCCCAGGCCGTGGTCGCCTGGCTACAGCAGTTCCTGGACGAGCTACGCATCGCCATGCACTGCGCCGACGTCAGCACCATCGCGGATCTGCGGCGAATTTCCCTGCGTCCCCGTTCAAGCCCCCGCTAAACACGGGAAACCCGTCATACACTGCGGGAGTCACACCGTGTTGGCTGTGTGTTTTGGGTCCCAGGAGGTTCTTGGCATGAATATCCAATTCGGGGGACGTAAAAAGTTTCGGGCCCAGCAGGTTCGAGGGCTGACGCGCACCGTTGCGGTGGTCGTCGCTGTGTTGTTGGTATCCGCTGGTCTGGTGCGGGCCCCCAGTGCACGCGCCGATGGCCTACTCGATTTCACCGGAACCACCGTGTCGGGTGCGCCGTTCAACGGCGCCAGCCTCAAGGGCAAACCCGTAGTGCTGTGGTTCTGGGCGGCATACTGCCCGTTCTGCAATGGCGAGGGGCCGCATGTGAGTGCGGTGTCGGCGGCCAATCCCCGCGTCACGTTCGTCGGCATCTCCGGCCGCGGATCGGTCGGGGAAATGGAGGCGTTCATCTCGCGCTACAACCTCCATTTCACCAACCTCAATGACGCCGACGGCTCGCTGTGGCGGCAGTTCGGGGTGCCCTGGCAACCCGCGTACCTGTTCATCAACTCCAACGGAACCTCGGACTTTGTGAACAACCCCACATCGTCGATGTCCGAACAGGAGCTCAGTGACCGGGTGAAGGCACTGACCTGACGTCTCTGGCCTTCGCAGCGGGGCTGATCGCCGCGCTCAACCCGTGCGGCTTCGCCTTACTGCCGGTCTACCTCGCGCTCGTGGTGCGTGGGCCCGGTGCCGAGATCGGGAAGTCGCAGGCACTGGCCCGGGCGGTCATCGCCACGGTGGTGATGGCCGGTGGGTTCGTCGCGGTGTTCACCGTCTTCGGGCTGCTGACGGTCTCGGTGGCCTCCGTCATACAGCGTTATTTACCTTTTGTGACAGTGGTTTTCGGAATCGGCCTGGTGATTCTGGGCCTCTGGCTGCTGGCGGGCCGCGACATCATCGCATTGATGCCCAAGATGCTGGACGCGAACGCACCCACGACGCGGCTGGGCTCGATGTTCGGCTATGGGGTGGGCTACGCGGTGGCCTCGCTCTCATGCACCATCGGCCCGTTCCTGGCGGTGACGAGCACGACCTTCGAAAGTGGCTCCCTGTTCGACGGCGTCATGGTCTACCTGGCATATGCCTCCGGCATCACCCTGGTGGTGGGGACCCTGGCGGTGTCCACGGCGCTGGCCAGCACAATGCTGCTGAAGGCGATGCGCCGCGCATTGCCGTACCTGAACCGGGTCAGCGGCGCCATCCTCATCGTGGTCGGCGCATACGTCGGCTACTACGGCAGCTACGAAGTCAGGCTGTTCCACGCCAATGGCAACCCCGACGATCCGATTATCAACGCGGCCGGGAAGATTCAGCGCACCATCTCCGGCTGGGTCTATCTGCACGGCGCGTGGCCGTGGTTGTTCATCCTCGGGCTGGTGGCGGTCGGCGCGGCGATCTGGTGGCGCACCAACGTTTCGGAACCGCCGAGTAATTAGCCCGCAGGGCGTAGCATCATATGCATGACTAGCAATGAGACCATGGAATCCGAAAAGACTGGGTCCTGTGGCAACCCCAACTGCACCTGCACCGACTGTCAGTGTGGCGCCAGCTGCACCTGCGGTTCCGACAAATAGTCGGTTAGGGAATACCAGCGGCGGACAACCGCGTTCGCCGTGAGGTGACTACCACACCGGAGTTCGCCCCGTTCGGATTCTTCACTCATTACGCGACGGTGGACGCGGACCTGCTGCGGACCGTTGAGAGCCTTGGCTTTGACACCGCCTGGCTGGGCGGCTCGCCGCCTGCCGATTTGCCGTGGATCGATCCATTACTGTCCGCCACCGAGCGGATCCGGATCGTGACCGCGATCGTCAACATCTGGTCGGCGCCCGCACAGCAGGCCGCGCAGTCATGGCAACGGATCCAGCAGGCGCATCCCGGGCGTTTCATCCTGGGCATCGGCGCCGGACACCCCGAGATCGACAGTGGCGTCGCCTACAAGCCGTACAGCGGGCTGGTCGAATACCTCGACGTGCTGGACCAGGCCGGTGTCCCTCAGGAGGGCCGGGCCTTGGCCGCACTCGCGGAGAAGTCGCTGAAACTGGCGGCGCAGCGTTCGGCGCTGGCACACCCCTACCTCACGCCGCCTTCGCATACCCGTTGGGCGCGTGAACTTCTGGGGCCAGATGCGGTCATCGTGCCGGAACAGAAGGTGGTCCTCACCACGGACGCGGACGAGGCCCGCACCTTGGGCCGCCAGGCCCTGGATCTCTACCTGGGCCTGACCAACTACCTGACCATGTTGGAGCGGTTCGCCGGCAGCACGGATGATCTGGTCAAGCCCGGCAGCGACAAGCTGGTAGACACCCTGATCGCCTATGGCACACCGGAACAGATTGCGGCGCGGCTGCAGGAGCACCGGGATGCCGGCGCGACGCAGGTCGCCATTCAGGTACTGGGTGATCCGGCCGACCGCGCCAAGACGCTAGGCGTTTTGGCTCGCGAGCTGGGTCTCTAGCCCGCGCATGCGCTGCGAGACCACCTGCGTGATGCCGTCATCCCGCATGCTGACACCGTAGAGCGCGTCGGCAACTTCCATCGTCGGTTTCTGGTGAGTGATGACGATGAGCTGTGACTTCTCGCGGAGTTGCTCGAACAGGCCGATCAAGCGCTGCAGATTGACGTCATCAAGCGCCGCTTCGACCTCGTCCATCACATAGAAGGGCGAGGGTCGCGCCCGGAAGATGGCCACCAGCATGGCAACAGCGGTCAGCGACTTCTCGCCGCCGGACAGCAGCGAGAGGCGCTTGACCTTCTTGCCCGGCGGCCGCGCTTCCACCTCGATACCCGTGGTGAGCATGTCATTGGGGTCGGTGAGCACCAGTCGTCCCTCACCACCGGGAAATAGTGACGAGAAAACACCCTTGAATTCCCGCTCCACATCGGCGTAGGCCTCCGTGAACACCTGCAGGATTCGCTCGTCGACGTCGGCGACGACATCGAGGAGATCCTTGCGGGCCGCCTTGACGTCCTCGAGCTGCGTGGACAGGAAGTTGTACCGCTCTTCCAGCGCCGCAAACTCTTCCAGGGCAAGGGGATTCACCTTGCCCAGCTCGCGCAGGTCTTTCTCTGCACGCTTGGCACGCCGTTCCTGGGTATCGCGATCGAAGGGCATCGGCAGCGGTGCGCTCACCTGCTCGCCGCGCTCTCGGGCCTGCTCGTACTCATCGATCTCCTGCTGAGACGGCGGCAGCTCGATGTGCGGGCCGTACTCGGCGATGAGGTCATCCGCGGCCATTCCGAACTGTTCGAGCACCTGCTCGGAGAGCTGCTCGATGCGCAGTGCTGCTTGGGCTTTGGCGACCTCGTCACGGTGCAGCGCGTCGGTCAGGCGCGTCTGCGCCTGGGTGAGCTCGCGCACCTGATCGCGGACCGCGCCAATCGCCGAGGTGTGCTGTGCCCGGGTCGCACTGAGTTCATCCCGGCGTGCGGAAGCCGCCGCCACCACGTGCTCGAGGCGAGCCGCCACCATGCGTCCCGATTCGGCCACGGCCGCGGCGACGGCCGCCGCGCGCATCCGTGCCGCGGCAGCCCGCGCCGCCCTGGCCCGTGCTTCACGCTCAGCTACAGCGGCCCGGCGCAACGAATCAGCCTTACCGCGAACGGAGTTCACTCGCTCTTCGGAGGTGCGCACTGCCAGGCGCGCCTCGATCTCGACGGAACGGGCCTCTTCCAGCTCGATGGCCATATCGTCGCGGTCCAGCGGCTCGTCGTCGAATAAGTTGGGCGCCTCTTCGGCGTTGCGCAGCCTCGACTCGACCTCGGCCAGCTCCTCCAACGTCGTGGCGCGGCCCCGCTCCAGCTGATCGCGTTGCAGAGTGAGTTTTTTCACCTCTTCGGCGGCAGCCCGAACCTCCTGGCCGACACGCCCCAGCTGCTCGTACACCGCCGAGATTGCCGCGTCGGATTCGTTGAGCGCTGCCAACGCCTGCTCGGCGGTGTCCTGACGCGCGGTCTGCTCGGCAAGTGCGCCGGCCAACGCGGCGGAGATCTCCCCCACCTGAGTCTCGGTGGCCCGCAGCTCTTCTCTCGCAGCCTCGATGGCCGCCTGAACTTCCAGGGTGCTCTGCTTCTTGTCCGAGCCGCCGGCAACCCAGCCGGCACCGACCCGATCTCCGTCGATCGTCACCGCCCGCAGCAGCGGGTTGGCCAGCACCACGTCAATAGCGGCACCGAGTTCGTCGACAACCACCACCGAGGCGAGCATCGCCGACACCGCAGCCGCCAGCCGCTGGGGCGCCTCCACCAGATCGTTGGCCCAGTGCGCGCCAGGAGGCAGCGTGACGGCGGGGCGGGCACCCGTGTGTGCGGGCCAGTCGCCGAACACGATCGCAGCGCGGCCGCCATCCGAGGACTTGAGGGCCTTCACCGCCTCGTGCGCGGCGGCGGGGTTCTCCGCGGCCACCGCGTCCGCGGCCGGCCCCATCGCCGTGGCGATGGCTCCCTGATAGCCGGGCCGTACCTTGACCAGTTGTGCGATCGATCCGAAAATCCCGGCGCCGCTGCGGTTCTCGGCGAGCCACGCAGATCCGTCCTTGCGTTCCAGACCGATGGCCAGTGCGTCGATACGCGCCTTGAGTGAGGCGATCTGGCGTTCGGCCTGACGTTCCGCCGACTGCAGCTCGGCAACCCGCTCATTGGCGATCGACAACGACGAGATCGAACGCTCGTGGTGCTCGTCGAGCCCGACCTCGCCCTGATCGAGTTCGGCCACCCGCGCTTTGACGGTGTCGAACTCGGTCTGAGCCGCCTCGCCGCGCACCGTCGCCTCAACGATCGACTCGGTCAGCCGCTGCGCTTGACCGTCAATGGATTCCAGCCGGGTACGCATGGTGTCGACCTGGCCGGTGAGCCGGGCCAGGCCCTCCCGACGATCCGCCTCGGCCGCGACGGCCGCCATGTGCTGACGCTGTGCCTGGGCGACCGCGGATTCGCGGGCGGATAACTCGGCCTTGGCCGTGGCCAACTGTTCGGTAACGGTTTCCAGCTGTGCGATCAGCAGGCGCTCCTGCTCCGCGACACGCTCGGCCTGTGCTTCCAGCTCCTCGGGATCGGGTCCGGTCGGTGCGGCCGCCACCTCATCGAGGTGGCTGGCCCTCTCCCCGGCGATCCGGACCGTGGCGCTCACGCGCTCGGCCAGCGCCGAGAGCCGGAACCAGGTCTGCTGGGCCAGCTCGGCCTGCGGTAACAGCTCACCCAGGGCCGTCTCATGTTCTGCCAACAGCGCGGTTGCCACCTCGAGCCTGTCGGTGATCTCCGCGTGTTCCTTGCGTAGCGCCGTCTCGGCGTCGTTGGTCCCGTCGAAATCCGCACGACGGGAGACCAGGTCGTCGGCGGCCAGACGCAGACGGGCATCACGCAGGTCCGCCTGCACGGTGGCAGCGCGGCGTGCGACTTCCGCTTGGCGGCCAAGAGGTTTGAGCTGGCGTCGAAGCTCGGTGGTGAGATCGGTCAACCGCGCCAAATTGGCCGCCATCGACTCGAGCTTGCGGACGGCCTTTTCCTTGCGCTTGCGGTGCTTGAGCACACCGGCCGCCTCCTCGACGAAGGCGCGGCGATCCTCCGGCCGGGACTCCAGGATCTGCGAGAGCCGTCCCTGGCCCACGATCACATGCATTTCACGGCCGATGCCCGAATCGGACAACAGCTCCTGCACGTCCATCAGTCGACAGGTCTGGCCGTTGATCTCGTACTCGCCCGCGCCGTCCCGGAACATGCGGCGGGTAATCGACACCTCGGAGTATTCGATCGGTAGCGCATGGTCGGAGTTGTCGATCGTCAGCGTCACTTCCGCGCGCCCCAGCGGAGCACGGCTGGAGGTGCCGGCGAAGATGACGTCCTCCATCTTGCCGCCGCGCAGCGCCTTGGCGCCCTGCTCACCCATCACCCAGGTCAGGGCGTCCACGACATTGGACTTACCCGAACCATTAGGGCCGACGACACAAGTAATGCCGGGTTCCAAGCGCAGAGTCGTCGGCGAAGCAAAGGACTTGAAGCCCTTCAGCGTCAGACTCTTGAGGTGCACAGCGGGCCAGAATACCGGTCTCGGCGCTATCGCTCGCTAAACCCGGAGATGGGCTCGCCGGGCTCGTGCCAGCTATCCACGACGAGATCGACGCGACCTGGCGTTTCACCGCCATTCAACGTGGCAAGCAGCTGTTCACATGCGACCTGCGTACCCTGCGCGACGACATGTACCCGGCCGTCGCGCGTGTTCGCGGCATATCCGGTCAGGCCGAGTTCAAGGGCACGGGATCGCACCCACCACCGGAACCCGACTCCTTGGACGTGCCCGTGCACCCAGGCGGATAGACGAACCTCAGGGCTCAATACTGAAGTTCACCTCGGCTCCGGCCTTCAGCGTCCGTCCGACGGTGCATACCTGGTCGACGGCACGTTCCACGACGGTCAGCACCCGCTGGCGCTCCTCGGAGGTGAGGCCGCTCAGATCGATCACCATTTTCTCGTCGAGCACCGGGTAGCGCTCCTGCTCCCGATCGGCGGGGCCACTGACCTCGATGCGCACGCGGTAGTCCTCGCCGAGACGGCGCGCGAGCGGCTGGTCGCTGGACATTCCGCTGCAAGCCGCGAGAGCGATCTTGAGCAGCTCACCGGGGGTGAAGACCCCGTCCACCGTCTCCGATCCGATCAGCACTTCCGCGCCCCGGGAGCTGTGCCCCGTGTAGCGCCGATTGCCCGTACGCTCTACCCATAATGACGTCACGCCCGCAATGCTATGTAATCGCCGCCATCACAGCCGCGGCGACTTTCTGCGCTTCATTTTTCTGGGCGCAAACCGCCGCGGCCGAGCCGATCGTGGCGCTAGAGTCACTCTTGCTGCGTCCGTACAGCGAGGTACGGGCGCAGTTGTTGTCTGGTTCGTGGGCTCCCCGAATCGAAGAGCTGGTGTACATCCCGCCGGGCGATCCCAAGATCGTGCCGACATCCGCCATGCGTCAGACGTACACCGTGGTCGACACCTGCTTCACCAAGCGGATTACCCCGATGGGTATTTACGTCCTCCTCGCGTCGCCGGAAAACGTGGAGAAGGTGGGCGCCGACAATTTCCGCGCCACCTACGGGCAGTTGGTACCCAAGTACCGGCCCGGTTGCGACCCCGACGTCCAGCAGATCGATCTCGGCCGTCCGCCGTTCTGACGGATCACTCCTGGAAGCGATAGCCCATCCCCGCCTCGGTGAGCAGATGCTTGGGGTGCGCCGGGTCGATTTCCAGCTTGCGCCGCAGCTGCGCGAGATACACACGCAAGTAATGAGTTTCGGAGCTGTACGCCGGGCCCCATACCTCGTGCAACAGCTCCTTCTGCCCCACCAGCTTTCCACGATTGCGCACCAGCACAGCCAGCATCGACCATTCGGTGGGTGTCAGGTGTACCTCTCTGCCGTCGCGGATCACCTTGTGCGAGGAAAGATCCACGTCGAAGGTCTCGGTATGGACCACCGGCTCGGCACTGTCAGGGGTGCCTCGGCGTACCGCGGCCCGGAGCCGGGCCAAAAACTCATCCATGCCGAAGGGTTTGGTCACGTAATCGTCGGCACCGGCGTCCAACGCCTCCACCTTGTCCGCGGAATCGGTGCGGGCCGAGAGCACGATCACCGGCACGTCGGTCCAGCCACGCAGCCCGGCGAGTACCTCGGTGCCGTCCATATCGGGCAATCCGAGGTCCAGAATGACCACTTCGGGCTGGGTCTCGGCCGCCGCGCGCAGCGCTCCGGCGCCGGAGGAGGCTGTCACTACCTCATATCCGCGTGCCGACAGGTTTATGCGCATGGCGCGCAGAATCTGCGGCTCGTCGTCCACCACCAGCACCCGGGTCATCGGATCGCCCCGGTAGGAGCGGAACCAGCGCTGGGTAGATCCACGATCATGGTCAGTCCGCCGCCAGCCGTGTCGGTCGCATTCACCGTGCCCTCCATCGCTTCCACAAAACCCTTCACCACCGAAAGACCAAGCCCCACACCGACGGTGTTGTCGCGATCGCCGAGCCGCTGGAAAGCATCGAAGGCCGCGCCGCGCTTGGACGCCTCCAACCCCTTACCGTGATCGGCGACGATCACCAACGTGCGGTCATCCACCTCCTCGTGGCTGACCCGCACCTCGCCCTGTGAGTATCGCAGCGCATTGTCGACAAGGTTGGCCAACACACGTTCCAGCAGACCCGGATCTGCCCGTACCACCGCACCGCCCAAGTCCAGGTGCACCCGCTTGCGATCGTTCTCGGTGGCTCCCAACAGGGCGCGCTGCGCGATCTCGTCCACGTACACCGGCACCGCCCGGGGCTTGACGACGCCCGCGGCCAGCCGCGATGAGTCCAGCAGATTGCCCACCAACGCCGTGAGCTGATCGGCCGATTCCTCCACGGTGGCAAGCAATTCGGCGGTGTCCTCCGGCGAGAACTCGATATCGGGACTACGCAGACTCGACACCGCTGCCTTGACGGCAGCCAGTGGCGTGCGCAGGTCGTGGCTGACTGCCGAGAGCAGCGCCCGGCGCAGTCTGTCCGCCTCGGCAAGAGCGGAGGCCTGCGACGCCTCCTCGGCCAGGCGTGCGGAACGCACCAGACCGACTGCGGTTCCCGCGACCACCTGCAACACCCGGGCATCACTCGACGGCACCGGTGGCCCGTTGAGCGCCAACGCATACGCGCCATCGTCCACCCGGAATACCGAATCTGCCTCCGACTCCCGCGTGGGTGGGTCCTCCCCCACGCTGGCCACGGCCGGTCCCTCCGCGCACAGCAGGCTCACCGCGGTCTGGTTGTAGGTGGTCCGCACGCGTTCCAGCAGTGCCGACAGATCCGAATTCACCAGGACCCCGCCGGCGAAGAGCGCCAACAGTTCTGCCTCGCGGGAGGCACGCCGGGCCTGTCGCGCCCGCGTGGCGGCCGCATCCACCAGCGCCGCGACGGCGACCGCGGTCACCATCATCATCAAAATGGTCAGTGCATTATCGGTCTCGCCGATCGTGAAGCTGTACCTCGGCGCAACAAACAAGAAATTGAGCAGCAGCCCGGAAATTACCGCGGAGACCAGCGCAGTCGAGACGCCGCCGAGCAGTGAAACACCTAGTACCGCAATGAGAAACAGGGCACTCTTGCTGCCCACCCCGAAGGCGGTGTCAAAGAAATGGATGAATAACGCGGTGGCGGGTGGCACCAGAATCGCGGCCAGCCAGTTGATGATGAGCCGCTTACGTCCGTCCTGCGGCACCGACCAGCTGCGCAGCCGTCCGGAGGTGTGCCCGTGCGTCACCATGTGGACGTCGATGGCGCCGGAGTCCCGGATGACGGCGGCTGCCACCCCCTCGTCGAGGATCCGTGCCCACCGCGAACGCCGTGAGGTGCCGAGTACCAGCTGAGTCGCGTTGACGCCGCGCGCGAAGTCCAAGAGGGTCTGCGGCACATCGTCACCGGTGACCGCCTGCACGGAGGCTCCAATGTCGTTGGCCAGCCGACGCACCCGCGTCATGACCGCCGTGGAGGCCCCCACCAGGCCGTCACCACGCACCACGTGGACAACGAGAAGTTCGGCACTCGACTTGGCCGCAATACGACTAGCCCGGCGCACCAGCGTCTCTGATTCGGGCCCGCCGGTGACCGCGACCACCACACGCTCACGCGCCTCCCAGGTCTTGGTGATTCTGTTGTCGGAGCGGTATTTGGCCAGCGCCGCGTCCACCTGGTCGGCGAGCCACAACAACGCCAACTCGCGCAGGGCGGTGAGATTGCCGGTCCGGAAGTAGTTACTCAGCGCCGAGCCCACCTTCTCGGGCGCATAGACATTGCCGTGAACCATTCTGCGCCGCAACGCCTCCGGCGTGATGTCGACAAGCTCGACCTGTTCGGCCCGGCGCACCACTGCGTCAGGCACGGTTTCGCGCTGCACGATCCCGGTGATCTGTTCGACGACGTCATTCAGGCTTTCCAGGTGCTGCACGTTGATGGTGGTCAGCACGTCGATCCCCGCATCCAGGATCTCGTCGATGTCCTGCCAACGCTTGGGGTTTCGGCTGCCCGGCACATTGGTGTGTGCCATCTCATCGATGAGCACCAGGGCCGGCCTGCGCTCCAGCACGGCGTCCACGTCCAGCTCATACATCGCTGTTCCGCGGTGGACCATCTCCTTGGGTGGAATGAGCTCCAGCCCATCGAGCAGTTCGGCGGTCTTACTACGACCGTGGGTCTCTACCACCGCGGCCACCACATCGGTTCCGCGCCCGGCCCGGCGATGCGCCTCGTTGAGCATGGCGAAGGTCTTGCCTACACCGGGCGCGGCCCCCAGGTAGATCCGCAACGTCCCGCGTGCGCGAAGACCGTCAGGCACCGTCTCTCCTTCATCGGCAGGGTGGGCCGGTCAGACCCAGTGCCACGTTCAGTGTGGGGACGTTGACACGCGGCTCTCCCAGAATGCCCCATTGCCGGGAGGACGTGTGCGCATCCACGAGCTCTTTCACCCTGGCCTGGCTCAGGCCCGTCGCCGCCGCGACACGCGGTATCTGTAGTGCCGCGTATTCGGGAGTGATATCGGGATCCAGACTCGAGCCGGAACCGGTAACCGCGTCAGCGGGGACCCGCGCCGGGGTAACGCGCTCACGGGCAGCGATGGTCGCGCGCCGGGCATCGATATCCGCCTTCAATTTCTCGCTGTTGGGCCCCTGGTTCGAGGGTGCCCCAGCGGCAGGATCACCACTGGTCCGCGTATGGAAGTAGGGGTCCGCGCCGGAAGCCTGTGGATCCACACCGATGATGGCGGACCCGACGACACATCCGTTGCGGTCCTTCAGCGGCGAACCCTCGGCCGAACCGGAGTTGATGCGCCCGAAGAGCCATACCGCGGCCGGATAGGCGACGCCTAACACCACCGTCAGCGCCAGCAGCACCACCAGCCCTGCCACAGATTGACGCAACCACGCGATCGAGATTTTCGTCATTGCCAACTCACCCAATTCCCGGAATGAAACGCACGACCAGATCGATGAGCCAAATCCCTACGAAGGGGACGATCACCCCACCGAGGCCGTAGATCAACAGGTTTCGCCGCAGTAGTTCGCCCGCACCGACCGGCCGATAGCGGACCCCCTTGAGCGCCAAGGGGACCAACGCGATAATCACCAGGGCGTTGAACACGACGGCCGAGAGTATCGCCGATTGCGGGGTAGCCAGCCGCATGATGTTGAGGGCGCCGAGCTGCGGATAAATACCGCTGAACAGAGCCGGCAGGATCGCGAAGTATTTCGCGAGATCGTTGGCCAACGAGAAGGTGGTCAACGCGCCGCGGGTGATCAACAGTTGCTTGCCAATGGCCACCACATCGATGAGCTTGGTGGGATCGGAATCCAGGTCCACCATGTTCCCGGCTTCCTTGGCGGCCGAGGTGCCGGTGTTCATCGCTACACCAACGTCGGCCTGCGCCAGGGCTGGGGCATCGTTGGTGCCGTCACCGGTCATCGCGACGAGCCGGCCCGCCTGCTGCTCCTTGCGGAGCAGCTCCAGCTTGTCCTCGGGGGTCGCCTCGGCGACGAAGTCGTCGACACCGGCTTCGGCGGCGATCTGTTTGGCGGTCAACGGGTTATCGCCCGTCACCATGACGGTGCGAATACCCATGGCCCGCATCTGGGCGAAACGTTCGGCCATACCGGGCTTCACCACGTCCGAGAGCCTGATCACGCCGAGCAGCCGGGTCTCGGTGCTGTCATGATCGGCCACCACCAGCGGGGTGCCGCCCTCGCTCGCAACCTGGTCTGCGATCTTGCGGACGGCGACCACCACAGGGTCGTCCTCCTGAACACCGGAAAGACTTGCCACCCAGGTGAACACCGCATCGGAGGCACCCTTGCGGATCTGCCTGCCCTCGACCGTGTCCAATCCGCTCATTCGGGTGGAAGCGGTGAAGGCCACGAATTCACCGGCCACCGACTCCTCGATCGTCCCGGCCGCCAGCTCCACGATGCTGCGTCCCTCCGGGGTCTCGTCGGCGAGGCTCGAGGCCCGGGCCGCCGCAGCCAAGGTTTCGTGCGGAATACCTGGTGCCACCAGAAATTCCGTGGCCTGACGGTTGCCGAAGGTGATGGTGCCGGTCTTGTCCATCAGCAGTGTGTCGATATCGCCGGCGGCCTCGACGGCACGTCCGGACTTGGCCAGCACATTGTGCTGCACCAGGCGGTCCATACCCGCGATGCCGATCGCGGACATCAGCGCACCGATTGTGGTGGGGATCAGGCAGACGAGCAGCGCGATCAGCTTGATCGGATCCTGCTGCTCACCGCCGTAATTCCCCATGGGTCCGAGCGCGACAACCGCCAGCAAGAAAATGATGGTGAGCGATGCCAGCAAGATGTTGAGTGCGATCTCGTTGGGGGTCTTCTGACGCGAAGCACCCTCCACAAGCGCAATCATCCGATCTACAAACGATTCTCCTGGGGCGGCGGTGATCTGCACGACGATGCGGTCCGAGAGCACGGTGGTACCACCGGTGACGGCGCAGCGGTCGCCACCGGATTCACGGACAACCGGTGCGGACTCACCGGTGATGGCCGACTCGTCCACGGTGGCAATGCCTTCCACCACATCGCCGTCACCGGGTATTACCTGCCCCGCCTCTACCACGACGCGGTCACCCGGCCGCAGCGCGCTGCCCGGGACTTCTTCCTCGTTCTCATTGCCGTTACCGTCCCCGACCAGTCTGCGGGCGACGGTGTCGCGCTTGACCTCTCGTAGGCTCGCGGCCTGCGCCTTGCCACGGCCCTCGGCCACTGCCTCGGCCAGATTCGCGAACACCACCGTGAACCACAACCACGCGGTGATGGCCCACGCGAATATCGACGGATGCAGCACGGCCAGCACGGTGGTGGCCACCGATCCGACGGTGACCACGAACATGACCGGGTTACGAGCCATGTGCCGGGGATCGAGCTTGCGCACCGCAAGCGGCAGCGCCTTGATCAACTGGGCCGGATCGAAAACTCCGGTGGTTACCACTGCGTTTTTGCTCTTGGACACTAGAGGACTGCCTCGGCGATCGGTCCCAGCGCCAGCGCCGGGAAGAAGGTAAGTGCGGCCACCAAAAGCACTGTGCCGGTGTGCAGGCCAGCGAACATGGGGCCATGAGTGTGCAGGGTCCCAGCCGATGCCGGCGTCTTCCGCTGGGTGGCCAGCGATCCGGCCAGCGCCAACGTGAAGATGATGGGCAGGAAGCGGCCCAACAGCATCGCCATGCCGAGCGAAGCCTGGAACCAGTGGCTGGTCACCGTGAGGCCGCCGAAGGCGCTTCCGTTGTTATTGGCGGCCGAGGCGTACGCGTACAACACCTCGGAGAATCCATGTATGGACGACGGCGTACCCGGATCACCGCTGTTGCCTTGGTATCCCGTCGTTGTCGACAACGCTACGGAAATGCCGGTACCGACAAGCACGAGCGCCGGCATGACCAGCACAGACAGCGCGGCCATGGTGATCTGGCGGCGACCGATCTTCTTGCCGAGGAATTCCGGTGTCCGGCCGACCAACAGGCCGCCCACGAACACCGCGATGATGGCAAGAACCAGAATTCCGTACAAGCCGGTGCCCACACCGCCCGGCGCAATCTCACCAAGGAGCATATTCAGTATCAGCGCTCCGCCGCCCGCGGCGGTGAAGCTGTCATGCGCGGCATCCACCGCCCCCGTAGAGGTGCCGGTGGTAGACACCGCGAACAGCGCGCTTCCGGGGATACCGAACCGGACTTCCTTGCCCTCCATCATCGCGCCCGCTGCCTGCGCGGCGATACCGCGTGGGCTGGATTCGGCCCAGGTAACCAGGGCCAGCATGCCGCCGAAGAGAGTTCCCATCACCGACAGCACGGTAAGACCCTGACGCTTGTCACCCACCATGGTCGAGTAGGTGCGGGTGAGGCACACCGGGATGATGAGAATCGCCAGTATCTCAATGACATTCGATAGCGGCGTGGGGTTCTCGAATGGGTGTGCCGAATTAGCGCCCAGAATGCCCCCGCCGTTGGTTCCGATCTCCTTGATGGCCTCCTGCGAGGCCACCGGAGCCAGCGCGATGTGCTGCGCCGTCCCGTCGAGGGCCGTCGCCTCGAAGTGCGTGTACACCGATTGAATGGTTCCCTGCGACAACAAGATCAAGGCGACGGCGAAGGACAGCGGCAGCAAGATCCGCAGGCTGCCCCGGACCAGATCGACCCAGAAATTGCCAAGCTCGCCCCCGGATGTCGTGCGTACGACGCCGCGGATGAGCGCGACCGCGACCGTCAGTCCCACCGCGGCAGAGACGAAGTTCTGCACCGCCAGCCCGACCATTTGTGTCAGGTTGCTCATGGTGGTTTCCGGTGTGTACGACTGCCAGTTGGTGTTCGTCACAAAGGAGACAGCGGTATTGAACGCGACCGCGGGACTTACCGCGCCGAGACCACCCGAAAGTGGCAGCACTCCCTGGATACGTTGCAGCACATAAAGAAAAATCACGCTCGCGAAGGAAAACCCCAGCAGCGACAGGGTGTATCCCACCCATGTCTGCTCGGTCTCAGGATCCACTCGACCGACGCGATAGATGAGGCGCTCGACACGTGAGTGCTTGATGGTCGATAAGCCACTCGCACGAAGTGAATGTGGGCCCGTGAACACGCGCGCCATGTAGTCCCCAAGGGGGACATACGCGATGGCAAGCGCCAGTATGACGAAGCCGATCTGAAGACCGGCGGCCAGAGCGGAATTCACCGTTAGAACCTCTCCGGGTCAAGCAGAGCCACCACCAGATACACGACAAGGGCCGCCGACAGGACAATCAGCAAGATGTCGACGGCAGCGTTGACGGTGCCGCTCATGACAGCGCCTGTAATCCACGCACCACAGCGACGCACAAGGCGAAGCCCACGACCGTAAGGACGAGGTACCAAAAATCAGTCACGGCCAAGATCATGGCCCCGGCCAAGGGCCCTACCTGCGTTCTTTACGACCCCTTGACGCGCCCATGTGGCGCCATTGACGCGCTATTAACGCGGTTCAACCAGCCGTTGACAGCTCGGGCAGAAGTAGGACGACCGGTTCATGAAGGCCTCCCGGCGCATGGCGCGTCCACACCTGCGGCACGGTTCGCCCTCGCGCCCGTAGGCCTCCAACGAGCGGTCGAAATAACCGGATTCACCATTGACGTTGACGTACAGATCGTCGAATGACGTGCCGCCCTGAGCCAGCGCCAGGCGCATGACCGCGGCAGCGCTGTCGAGCACTTCGGTGAGCTTGGCCCGGCTCATGCCGTCGGTGAGGCGTCGCCCATGCACCCGCGCCTGCCAGAGAGCTTCATCGGCGTAGATATTTCCGACGCCGGAGACCACCGTTTGATCGAGCAGTGCGCGCTTGATCTCGGTGTGCTTCCCCCGCAATCGGGTGACAACGGCGCCTATCTCGAACAGTTCGTCCAGTGGGTCACGCGCGATATGCGCGACCGGCTCGGGAAGCTCGCTGCCGTCCACGGTGACCAGGTCGGTCACCATCCAGCCGCCGAATGTGCGTTGGTCGACGAAGCTCAATACCGATCCGTCATCGAGGGTCGCGGCGATACGCAAATGCTGAGGCCTGGAGATCGGCCCGATGAGCATCTGTCCGCTCATTCCCAGGTGCACCACCAGGGCCTGTGCGCCGCTCGAACCTTCCAAGGTCAGCCACAGGTACTTTCCCCGTCGGCCTGTACCGCTGATCTGTTGTCCGGCAAGCAGTCCGGCCAGTTCGACGGCCCCGCCGGACTGTCTGCGCACAGCACGCTCGTGGTACACCAGCGTCGATGCGATGGTCTTGCCGACAAGGTGGTGGTGCAGTCCGCGGCGAACCACCTCCACCTCGGGAAGCTCAGGCACTCACCGTGCCTTCTGCTCTTCCCTCAAGAGGCTCATCGCCGCCTTCTGCTCTTCCCCCAAGAGGCTCATCGCCGCTGATGCTGTTCCATGCCTCTGCGGCGGCCTTTTGTTCGGCCTCTTTCTTTGACCTCCCCACACCCACGCCATGTGCGGTGTCGTTGACCATCACCGTGGCGGTGAACTCCTTGTCATGGTCGGGCCCGGTTGAGGTGACCGCATACGATGGCGCACCCCAACCCTTTTCCGCAGTCAGCTCCTGCAAGCTGGTCTTCCAGTCCAGGCCGGCGCCGAGTTTGGGCGCGGTCTCCAGCAGCTCGCCGAACAACGTCAGCACCACAGCGCGCGCGGTCTCCAGACCGTGTTCCAGGTAGACCGCACCCAGAATCGACTCCATGCCATCGGCCAAAATGCTCGATTTGTCACGGCCACCGGTGTTCTCCTCACCCTTGCCCAGCAGCAAATGGGCGCCCAATCCGTCGCCGGTCAGCCCGCGCGCGACCCCGGCAAGCGCCTGGGTGTTGACGATGCTGGCACGCAACTTCGCCAAATCGCCTTCCGAACGGTCCGGGTGGCTGTGGTAAAGCGTCTCGGTAATCGTCAGACCCAGAACGGCATCCCCGAGAAACTCCAGCCTTTCGTTGGTGGGCAGGCCACCGTTCTCGTAGGCATAGCTGCGATGCGTGAGCGCAAGCGTAAGCAGCTCATCGCCGAGCTGTACACCGATCGCCGCGCGCAGGTCGTCGTGACGATGTTCGGGGGTCCGACTCACTGGTCATCACCGAAGTTGGCAAGTTTGGCCCAGCGTGGATCGATCTTGTCGTGATGATGGCCCGGTTCGGCTGTCGCCAAGGCGATTCCGCAGTCGGGGCACAGCCCCGGACAGTCGGGGCGGCACACCGGAGCAAGCTCCAAGTCGGGCACAATCGCGTCGACGATCGTCTGCTCGAGGTCGACCAGACCGTCGACGACCCGATGCACTTCGTCTTCCTCGGTGGTCGCCTCGGTCTCGCTGTCCGGATACGCGAAAAGCTCGGTGATGGTCGCATCCGCGTGTCCGGTGATCGGTTCCAGGCAGCGTGAGCATTCCCCAGCCAGATCACCGGTGATCGTTCCAGTGACGAGAACGCCCTCGGACACCGATTCCACCCGCAGGTCCATATCCACGTCCGTGCCCTCGGGGATCGCGATGAGGTCGTTGCCGATGCGCACCGGGCTTGCAAAGGTGCGCTCAATCTCCCGCATCGACCCGGGACGGCGCCCGAGCCCAAGGGCCAGGACATCAAGAACGAAAGGTCCCGGCATGTCACTTATGTTAACGCTCTTCCCCCCAGCGGCTCATCGCGAGTTAACGCTGCACGTAATCGTGCGTACCCGCGCCGGTACGCAGCTGATGGCGCCCACGGCCCACCGAACGCAGCGTGCCGTTGAGGTAATCCTCGAACTCGGCCAGCTTGTTGTCGACGTAGATGTCGCATTCACCGCGCAGCCGATCGGCCTCGGCGTGTGCCGCGTCGATCAGCCGGGTGGACTCGGCGTGAGCCGCCTGGACGACCTCGGTCTGGGCCACCAAGCGCTGCTGCTCCTTGATGCCCTCCTGCACGGCCTTGTCGTAGGAGGCATTACCGGAATCGACCAGACGGTCCGCCTCGGCCTTGGCACGTGCGATGGTGCTCTCCTGCTCACGCTTGGCGTTGGCAATCGTGCGCGCCGCCTCTTCCCTCGCCTCGCCGACGGTCTGCTCAGCGTGGTTACGCGCCTCGGCGACCATGCGATCGGCCTGCGCCTTGGCGTCGGCCAGCAGCCTGTCGGCCTCGTTGCGGGCATGGCTGAGCGTCTGCTCGGCCTCGGCGTTCGAGTTGCCGATCACCGTCTCGTGATGCTCCTTGGCCTCACGCAGCAGTGAGTCACGCGCATCGAGGACGTCCTGGGCGTCGTCGAGCTCGCCAGGAATCGCGTCCTTGATGTCATCGATCAGTTCGAGGACATCGCCGCGGGGCACGACGCATCCGGCGGTCATCGGAACGCCGCGCGCTTCTTCCACAATGGCGCCCAGTTCGTCGAGCGCTTCAAATACTCGGTACACGGCTACACCCTTCACGCGAGTTTCCACTGTTACCAGTGTGCCTGGTGTGACTGCTGTGACCGTGCTAGCTGACCGGTGTGTCGGCTATTTCTGCGCGGCCTGTTTTCTATTGTGCCTGGCCACGCAGTTTCCCGAGAAGTCGTTGGTGAACGGAAGCAGGCAGCAACGCCGAGACATCTCCCCCGTACGTCGCCACCTCCTTCGCGAGCGACGACGAGACGAACGAATACGCGGGCGCGGTAGCGACGAAAAATGTGTCGACCCCGGCGATGTGCTTGTTCATCTGAGCCATCTGAAGCTCGTACTCGAAGTCGGTGCCGGTACGCAGTCCCTTCACGATCGCGTTCAGGCCCCGTTCCCTGACAAAGTCCACCAGCAGACCCTGCCCCGACTCGACCCGCAGATTGGGCAGGTCGGCCGTGGACTCGCGGATCATCTCGATGCGCTCGTCAACGGTGAACATGCCCGCTTTGTTCGGGTTGATGAGCACGGCGACAATCACCTCGTCGAACTGCGCCGCGGCTCGTTCGAACACATCCAGGTGCCCAAGGGTCACCGGATCGAACGAGCCGGGGCACACCGCTCCCGTCATACGGCCGATTTGGTGGCCGCGCGAATGCCGATACCGCTTCCGATTTGCATCACGCCGATCACGATAAGCCAGATGCCCACTACCAGAGTGAGGGTGACGATCGAGCTGATCGGGTAAACGATGAGCACGATGCCCGCGAGGGTGGAGATGATGCCGCTGAAGATCTGCCATCCGCGTCCGGGAATATCCTTATCACTGACGGCCGTGATGGTGCCCGCGATGCCCTGTGCAATCCAGCCAACACCAATCCAGATGGCCAGCAACAGAATCGAATTCAGCTCATCCTTGAAGCACAGCACACCGAGGACGAAGGAAGCCGCCCCGGTGAGGAACAGCAGCACCCGCATGCCCGCGGACGACACCGGCAACGCAAAGGCGAACACGATCTGCGCAACACCGGATACCAATAGGTAGACGCCAAAGAAGATCGCCGCGACGAACACGGAGATCTGGGGCCATATCAATATGGCGGCACCAACGATTACCGCCAACACTCCTGACACCACCGCTGACTTCCAGAGGTGCTTGACGAGGTCCTGCCCGACATTTGTAGTCATAGGACCCAGGGTATTTCCTTGAGAACACCGATGCTGACTTATGGGCCGTAATCGGCACAGTGCGTTACGCGCTCAACATGATTCTGTTATCTCCCGGCCGGGCAGGTGAACTCAAGCTCGAAGGTGGCGGGCGTGCTCAGGCCGGCCGTTGCCGGTCCGGCAATCTTGTAGGACCGGCCCGACTTCGTGACCTCAGGCTTGGCCCCGCCATTCGACGGGCTATAGATCACCGGCTGACCATCGATGACGCCGAGGGTCAGGCTTTCCAGCGATGGGCTCTCGCCCGCCGTCAGCCTGGCGGCAATGCCGTCGCTATCGCTGCCGATATTGACAAAGGTCATCTCCCCGGCAGTAACACACTCGACGCGATTCTCGACCGTCCTGACGGCCCCGTTGACGACGACGCGAGGCCCGGCCGCAGGGGTGACGCTCGCCGAGTTCGATACCCGCTGACTGGTCTGAGACGAGTCTCGGTGCACGCCTTCCCCCGACGAGCAACCAACGAAACATGCGCCAGCCAAGACCGCGCCGCCCATCACCACTGCACTGCCGTAACGCATTAACACCCTCCCATCACCCCGCATTGTTCTGGCCCAGAATAGTTCGGCCAGGCGCTAGTCCCACCAGAAATCCCAGGTTCGGGTATCACTGATCTGGCGGGCGTAAGCGCTCAGTGTGCCCGCACCCTGATCGATGTTGTCCGGGCAGAAGCCATAGTGCTCATAGCCGACCGGAACCGCGAGGTCGGCGCCCGGCGGGCGGGTCACCTCCACCTCAATGGCATCGAAATCAACCGTCGTGAGCACGGCGCCGAATCGGTCTTCCCATGAGCGCAGCACGGCCGACAACGCCGTATCGGCGACGCCGTAGTTCACGGCATGGGCCCAGCCCAGGGCGTTCAGCGCGTCGGCCGGACGGCTTACTGGTGCCAGGATCAGCAATGAGCCCTGCGGCAGATGATCGCCGGTCAGCGGGAGCGCACGCTGCGGCGGCTGGGTGCGCTGTGCCAGCGTGATGGGCGCAACGGGCACATCGACGGTTGCCGCACCGGCCGATGAAATCTCTTTGGCCAGGAAGGATTTGATATCGACGGAACCGACATCTCCCGGCTCGGCGAGGTGTCGCAGGTCTTCGGGATCCGACCACGGCCGGCGTAAATCTCCACCCAATCCGCGAGATGCCAAGGGCCACAGACCAGTTCGGTCGAATCGGCCTGCCAGCCGAAGCCAGAGAGATTGGATGTCGACCACCGCGGTGTCGCTTACCCAGGCCAGTGGCCGGCCTGCAGGGCCGACGATCACATGTCCCGCTGGCAGCTTGATGCCGTCCACACTCCACTTGACCGCATTCTCGGGACGCGGCAGCCCTCCCGCCCGCTCAGCGTGCACGGGCACCAAAAGCTCGGCGTACGCGGGCAGATCATGCGCAGGTTGGGGGTCGCCGAACACTGTGCGCTTGCTCCAGTAGGCCTGACCGAAAAGGTAGGTCAGCCCGAGAACGAGGACGACGACCATTGCGCTCAGCGATGTCCACCCTTTTAGCCCCACCGGGCAAGATTAGCTGAGCGCGCGATTTGAGGCGCCGATCGGCACGCGGAGGGTTGGCCAGCCGCACCGGGCAGGTAGTCCCGTCGGGGCGAAACCGGCGGTACTAGAACCTCATTGGCCGGCAGCCACCGCCCCCTCTATCGGCGCGTCTTTGCGCGGGGCACGCCGGGCCCGGTTGTCCCGAAGTGCTTGCCGTGCGGATTCGAGGGTGATGTTGCGTGGATCGATCCCTTCCCTCTCAAAACCTCTCACCGCGGTCGGCAAGTAGAAACACTTCACCGGGAGGAGACGCTCGAGGACCGCATAGCACCGTCGATACATATCCATAAACCGGCGCAGCATCTCCTCGTCCTCGGGGGTCCACTCCAATGCGAACAACTCGCGCACGTGGGGCGGGTAACTACTGACAACGACCTGCCGCCGCCCAACCAGCCAGGGCCACACAAATTTCTTCATGGCCGTAGGCCACCACCGCGGCGCCAGGCGACGCTCCATGAATTGCTCCAGCATGAGCTGAGTTACCTGCGATCTCACTAAATGATTGCGCTCTACATTTTCCAGATACCGCTCGAAATCGTCGTAGGTATCCGGCTGGGGACCATCGTCCACACCCCACATGCTGTACCACTCCTTGGATTCCTCAAATATCTGCTCCTTCACCGCCCGCGGCATGTCCCCATCGAAATGCAGCCGCTCGGTCACCACCATCAAATGGTGATAAAAGAAGGTGACATGCGCGAAGTAGAAGGTTTCCGCGTTTAATGCATGAAATGTGCCATCCTGCAGGGTGCCTTTGACGGACTTATGCATATTCCGGGTCTTCAGCCCATATTTCTTGGCGTCTTCCGGAGGGTCATACACCGAGCCGTAAATGTACTCGCGGGATCTCTGGCGCCGTTTCTTGTATATCTTGGCGCGCGCCCGGAAGGAACTGTCACCGTTGAACAGGACAGACCCCGCGGTCCCCCGCCCCATCTGCGGCCACGCCCCGGCAATGGGGCCCAACACCCCGCTGCCGAAATACATCACATCAAAGCGCCCCCAATATTTCCAGATCAGGGAATCGGCAGGAATCGGATGCTGACAAAGGTCTTTCCGTGACAAACTGTTGTCGCCGGTAAATTCCGTAACCCTGACCTCTTCGGGAATCACCAGCTCTGGATCAAACGTTGTCTGCATGATTTTCTTGAATGCCTTGATACCCCGGACCACCACGTCAAACTCCTCGCGCTTGCCGATACCCCGCCACTTGCTCAACCCAGTGCCTGGCCCCTCATATGAGCACCGCCAGTTTGACTGTGACTCAGTTCACATCAGAAAGTGATGATGCTCCCGGTGACGCCCAAAAATCAAGTGAGGGCGTGAAAGGTTTCGGTGTAGACCGAATCAAGTAAGCCAAGAATGGTTGGCAGAGGGGGCTCGGCGAGGAAACGGGTGATCCCCCGATCACAGAACCGCACCGCCGCAGATTACCGAGCGACTAATTCCCGGGTTGATCGGCGGGCGGAGCTTGATCATCTGCCGTCGGCGCCGCGGGGCACTTTGCGGTGCCGACGGGGTGCTGATTCTGCATCGAGGCCAGTGTGCTCTCGGGGATCACTCCCGAGAATCTGTCGGTCACGGACTTCAGCAGCGAACCCGATCCGCAAATCTCGTTGACGGGTGACACCGGACTGGTCGGTGAAAGTACCGGGCCATCAGCCGATAACGGACCGCCGGAGGCCGTCAGGGGCCCGTTGGCCGACAGCGGGCCCGTGGGCGACAACAGCGGTCCCTCGGCCGACAACGGCCCACCGGGTGCCCCCAACCCCGCGACCGGCGCCGGCAATCCGGCAGACAGCGCATCGCTGGCCACCGACGGTGCCACCGCTGTCTTCGCGCCTCCGGGCAGCAAGTCGGCCACCGGCGACTGAGGAGTGGGCGGAGCCGGCGCATCGCCATCATCGGCCAACGCGACCCCGGCGGCAGCCAGCGACACCGCGCCGGAAGCCACCGCCACCACTACCGCTCTACACCACACGACCGGCCAGTCTAGGTGCCATCTAGCCGATGTGCTGGCCGAGCCACCCGAGGAGGCGTTGCCAGGCATCCACCGCCGCGGACGCGTTGTAGCGCGGTCCGCTGTCGTTGAAGAAGGCGTGATCGGCGCCCGGTTCGACGGCGATCTCATGCAGCAGCCCGCCCCGCCGCAGGGCGTCGGCGGCCTGATCTTTGGACGCCGTGACGCGCTCGTCGAGCTCTCCGTAGAAGGCCAGGACCGCGGCCTTGGATCGTGAAAAATCAGGATTGTCCGGAAGCGGACCATAAAACGGGGCAGCGGCGGCCAGTCTCGGCTCTCCCGCCGCCAGCAGCTGCCAAACCAGGCCGCCGCCGAAGCAGAATCCGACCGCGCCGGCGGGCTTGCCGGGAACCCGTCGCAGAATCTCGTCCACTCCGGACTTCAGGTCAGCGATAAATCTTTCCGGCGCGATCCTGCCCAGTGTTCCCGTCGCCTCGGCCGGGTCCTTAAACGCGGACGCACCACCCTCTTCCGACAACAGGTCGATGGCCAGCGACGAATATCCGACGCCCGCAAGCCGTCCCGCGACGGACCGAACCCAGTCGTTGAGCCCCTTGTTCTCGTGAATCACCAATACCGTGCCGCGAGGCTCCGCTGCCGTCGCCCAGGCACCTTGCAACGTTCCGTTGGGGCCACGCCAGGTAATCGGCTCTGTCACCACGACGTTATCCATGCCAGGCGGTGGCGCCCCGGAGTTGGCGGGCGCGGGCGCAGCGACCGGCTTGTTCCCGGTGCCACACGCCGAGATCAGCGCGCCGGCAGCGGTGGCGCCCACGCCCAGCAGGGCGAGCCGCCGAAAGGCCTCCCGCCGCGTCAGCAGTCCCTCGATATGGTCCGTGGCGATCTCTTCGGCGATATATCGCTGCAGCGGGGTCATGACGAGCAGTCTGCGCTCGACAAGTAAACGGTGGCTGTGGATCGCCTGGACGCTTACAGGGATCCCAGCTCTAGCCGGGTGCCGCCGTACTTGCGGGACATCAGTTCCCAGCCGTCCGGCCACACCGCCTCGGGTCCTGACGCATCGCGCTCCAGCACTACCAGGGCCTCGTCGGTGACCCAATGATCCGTCAACCGCGATAACAGCGCGGAAACCTCCTCGGCCGAAACCGAGTACGGCGGATCGGCAAGAACAAGGTCATAGGCGCGGTCGGGTGACATCGAAAGAAAGGTCGATACCGGGCATTGCCGCAGCACGGCACCGGGCAGCCCCACCGTCGCAATGTTGGCCGATATCACCCTGGACGCGGCGGCATTGGACTCGACGAATGTCACGTGTTGGGCTCCGCGCGAGAGCGCCTCCAGCCCCAACGCGCCAGAACCGGCGAAGAGATCGAGCACCGCGATCCCCTCAAAGTCCAGGCGCGCCTCCAGCATGCTGAACAACGCTTCTCGCACCCGATCCGTGGTGGGCCGGGTTCCCTTTGGCGGCACCGCGATCCGGCGCCCGCCCGCGACACCGGCGATAATCCGGGTCAGCTGATCACCACCAGCAGATCTCCGCCCTCGACCTGAGCAGTCTCGGTCAGCGCCACCCGCGCGACGGTACCCGCCTTGGGCGCGGTGATCGAGGCCTCCATCTTCATGGCCTCAATGGTGCCGATGGTCTCCCCTGCTGAAACCTCTTGGCCCGAGACCACGTTGAGCGTCACCACACCCGCGAAGGGCGCTGGGACATGATCGGCGTTCGCCCGGTCGGCCTTCTCCGCACTGGCCACCGCGCTCTCGATGCTTCTGTCGCGTACCTGCACCGGGCGCAGCTGCCCGTTCAGGATGCACATCACGGTGCGCATTCCATGCTCGTCTGCGTCGGATATCGCTTCGAGCCCGATGAGCAGCTCGACACCCTTCTCCAGTTTGACCCGGTGCTCCTCGCCGTATCGCAGGCCGTAGAAGAACTGGTTGGCCGAAAGCCGCGAGGTGTCGCCATACTGCTCACGGTGTGCCAGAAATTCCTTGGTGGGCCCGGGGAACAACAGACGGTTTAGCGCCGCACGCCGCGTCGCGCTATCACCGTCGAGCTGGGACTCGTCATCGGCCGTGAGCGCCACCTCGGCGCGCGCCGGCCCACGGCCTTGTAGTGCCCGGGTACGGAACGGCTCGGGCCAACCGCCGGGGGGATCGCCGAGTTCGCCGCGCAGGAATCCGATGACGGATTCGGGGATATCGAAACGACCTGGGTCAGAAGCGAATTCGTCGGCGCTCACGCCGGTGCCCACGAGTGCCAGCGCCAGATCGCCCACCACCTTGGACGACGGTGTCACCTTGACCAATCGGCCGAGCATCCGGTCAGCTGCGGCATAGCGTGCCTCGATCTCTTCGAACTGGTCGCCCAGTCCCAGCGCGATGGCCTGCTGACGCAGGTTCGACAGCTGCCCGCCCGGAATCTCGTGCGTGTACACACGGCCGGTCGGTGAGGGAAGCCCGGACTCGAAGGGGGCGTAGACCTTTCGCAATGCCTCCCAGTACGGTTCCAGATCGCATACCGAGGTCAGGGACACTCCGGTGTCGTACTCGCTGTGTGCGGCCGCTGCGACAATCGCCGACAGGGAGGGCTGGCTGGTGGTCCCGGCCATGGGTGCCGCGGCACCGTCCACCGCATCGGCACCCGCCTGCCAGGCCGCCAGGTACGTGGCCAGTTGTCCACCCGCGGTGTCATGTGTGTGGACGTGCACGGGCAGGTCGAACCGAGAGCGCAGCGCCGTCACCAAGGTCGCCGCCGCGGGCGGGCGCAGCAGGCCCGCCATGTCCTTGATCGCCAGCACATGCGCGCCCGCATCGACGATCTGCTCGGCGAGCTTGAGGTAGTAGTCCAGCGTGTACAGGTTTTCACCGGGGTTGGACAGGTCGCCGGTGTAACACATGGCCACCTCGGCCACCGAGGTACCGACCTCGCGCACCGCATCGATCGCGGGCCGCATGGCCTCGATGTTGTTGAGTGCGTCAAAGATTCGGTAGATGTCCACCCCGGTGGCACTGGCCTCGCGAATGAACGCCTTGGTCACCGTCTCGGGATACGGCGTGTACCCCACCGTGTTGCGGCCGCGTAGCAGCATCTGCAGACAGATGTTCGGGACCGCCTCACGCAGGTCGGCGAGCCGCTCCCACGGGTCTTCCTTCAGAAAGCGAAGAGCCACATCGTATGTCGCTCCCCCCCAGGCTTCGATCGAGAGCAACTCCGGTGTCAACCGTGCCACGTACGGCGCGACGGCAAGCAGACCGGTGGTGCGCACTCGGGTGGCCAGCAGCGACTGATGAGCATCTCGGAACGTAGTGTCGGTCAGGCCCACGGCCTTCTGCTCACGCAGCGCCTTCGCGAAACCCTCGGGCCCCAACGCCAACAGACGCTGACGCGAGCCGTCCGGAGGCGGTACCGATAAATCGATGGGCGGCAGCTTATCGTGCGGGTACACCGTCGAAGGCTTGGCGCCGTGCGGCTTGTTGACGGTGACGTCGGCCAGATAGTTCAGGATCTTGGTGCCGCGATCCGCGGAGGATCGCGCCGTCAGCAGCTGCGGGCGTTCCTCGATGAACGACGTCGTGACGTGTCCGGCGCGGAAGTCCGGGTCGTCCAGAACTGCTTGCAAAAACGGGATATTGGTGGCCACACCGCGGATGCGGAACTCGGCGACCGCGCGACGGGCACGAGCCACCGCAGTCTGGAAGTCCCGCCCGCGACACGTCAGCTTCACCAGCATCGAATCGAAATGCGCACCCACCTCGGCGCCGAGGGTGGTGCCACCGTCGAGGCGGATGCCCGCGCCACCGGGGCTGCGGTAGGCGGTGATTCGACCGGTGTCGGGCCGGAAGCCATTGGCAGGATCCTCGGTGGTAATCCGGCATTGCAGGGCCGCACCGCGCGGCGTGATGGAATCCTGGTGCAGACCAAGGTCATCGAGGGTTTCTCCGGAGGCGATCCGCAGCTGACTCGCCACCAGGTCCACATCGGTGATCTCCTCGGTCACCGTGTGCTCCACCTGAATTCGGGGATTCATCTCAATGAAGACGTGGTGACCGCGCTCGTCGAGCAGGAACTCAACGGTGCCGGCGCAGCTGTACCCGATGTGACGGGCGAAAGCGACAGCGTCCGAACAGATCTTCTCACGCAGTTCAGGCGGCAGGTTGGGCGCGGGAGCGAGCTCGATGACCTTCTGATGGCGCCGCTGCACGCTACAGTCGCGCTCGTAGAGGTGAATGACGTTTCCCGCGGTGTCCGCCAGGATCTGCACCTCGATATGCCGCGGGTTGATGACAGCTTGCTCCAGGAAAACCGTCGGGTCTCCGAACGCGGACTCTGCCTCGCGGCTGGCTGCCTCGATCGCCTCGCGCAGCTGATCACGCTCGGCGACCCGCCGCATACCGCGCCCGCCACCACCGGCAACGGCCTTGACGAACACCGGAAATTCCATGGACTCGGCGGCCGCCAGCAGCTCCTCAACCGATGCCGAAGGCTCCGAGGATGCCAACACCGGCAGTCCCGCCTCACGCGCAGCAGCGATGGCACGGGCCTTGTTACCCGTCAACTCCAAAACATCGGCGGGCGGCCCGACAAACGTGATGCCGGCCTCTGCGCAGGCCGCCGCGAGGTCGGGATTCTCGGACAGGAAGCCGTAGCCGGGGTAGATCGCATCGGCGCCGGCATTCCTGGCAGCGTTGACGACCTCGGAAACCGACAGATAGGCGCGGACCGGATGGCCCTTCTCACCAATCTGATAGGCCTCATCGGCCTTCAGCCGATGACCCGAGTTGCGATCTTCATAGGGGTAGACAGCGACGGTTTCGGCACCTAGTTCGTAGGCGGCACGAAATGCACGGATCGCGATCTCACCGCGGTTGGCGACAAGAACCTTCGAGAACATAGTCACTGACCGTACCGTGAGGATTGAGCGAACGCGCGTCCGCTCAATTTCACAATTCGGTTCAGACGAGTGTGATCCAGTAATCCCAGAATCGTTCGAGGATCGCGAGGACCAGCGCGACGAACCAGAACACCACCAGCGACCAGCGCCACTGGTACAGAATCCGAGCCCAGCGGTGAGATCCCAACGGCCGCAACGCTATCGAAGCGCTGACCACCAACAGCGGAATCGTGACCGACCAGACCACCATGCAATAGGGGCACAGCGCGCCGATCCGGTACAGACTCTGGAAGATCAACCAGTGGACGAAGACGGCACCCAATAGGCTGCCGATCGCCAGCCCGCTCCAGTACCAGCGCGGCAGCTGCACCCCCGCGACCGACAGCACCCCGGTCACCAACACCACCGTGAACGCCACAATGCCGATGAGCGAATTAGGGAAACCGAAGGCCGATGCCTGCTCGGTCGTCATTACCGAGCCACACGAAATGACCGGATTCAGACTGCAGGACGGCACGTACGTCGGATCGATCAGGATCTCGATCTTCTCGATGGTGAGGGCCAGCGCCGCGGCTAGCCCGGCCACCCCCGCAACGAGGACGTACCAGGCGGTCGCGGGACGGAGCGTCACTTCAGACCCGGAACAGGTCCGGTGATATCCGTGACGGCCTTGATCAAGTCGTCCGGCGTGGTGCCCTTGCCGATCTCCCAATCCTTACCGTTGATCCGGATGGTGGGTGTTGCCTGAATATTGAGCTTGGGACCGAGCTCCTTGACCATGTTGATGTACTTCTTGTCCTTGATGCACTTGGCGACCGCATCAGAGGCGCCCACAGCCTTGGCCTGATCGATCAGCCACTTGTCGTCATGCCAGGTCTTGGAGTTGACCTCATCGGGCTGCTTGCTGGGGTCGTAGAGCACGGAATGGAACTTGAGGAACAGCTCCTGAGACTGGTCGGCCACGCAGTAGGCCGCCGCCGAGGCCCGCGACGAATAGTCACGCTTGAGCCTGGGTACATCGAGGATGCCGACCATGTCGTAGTCGGCCCGCACCGCGCCGGTGTCGATGAGTTTCTTGACGGTGGGACCGAACTCCTGCTCGAACATGGCGCACGCGGGGCAGATCGGGTCCTCGATCAAGGTCAGGACCACCTTGGGCTCGGTGGTTCCTTCCTTGGTGATGAGCTTCGCCGGACCGGGAGTGACCACCTGGATCGCCTTCACCTCGCCCGCGGGCGGAGCCGGAGGGCCCTCGTCCTTCTTGTTACTCAGCACGATGAATCCGACCAACCCCACGGCGAACAGCACGACAATCGCCGTGAGCCCGATTTGAATCAACTGGCTTCGGCGCTGCTCCGCCTTCTTGAGGTCGTAGCTGGGGGGTTGCTTCGGTTTGGCCACGCGAACAGCCTACCGGGCAGGATTAGCGGGACAGATGCGCGCGCAGCGCCGAGGTCAGCTGATTCATGGCCTCCGACGGCGCGCCACCCAGCCCGGCCATGTTGTAAAAGCCATGAATCAGCGGGCCCTGTACCCGCAGGTCCACCGGCACTCCGGCGGCCCGCAGCTTCGCGGCGTATTCGTTGCCCTCGTCGCGCAGCGGATCAAAGCCCGCCGTCGTGATAAGCGCCGGCGGCAACCCCGCCAGGTCCGCGGCCAAAATCGGTGACACTTGGGGGTCCGCCTTATCGACGTCGGACCCGTCAAGATAGTGACTTTCGAATCCGTCCATGGCCGCCTTGGTGAGAAAGAACCCCTCGGCGAATAGATCCCGTGACGGCCTGCGCACCGTGAAGTCGACGGCCGGGTAGATCAGGAACTGCAGCAGCGGCAGCTGCGCGCCGGTGTCACGTGCCTGCTGCGCGACGACTGCCGCCAGATTGCCGCCCGCGCTGTCACCGCCCACCGCGATCCTGTCCGGTGCCACGCCCAGATCTCCGGCATGCTCGACGGCCCACAGGTACGCGGCCAGGCAGTCCTGCGCGGCGGCGGGTGCCTTGTGCTCGGGAGCCAGCCGATAGTCCACGGACAACACCGAGACACCGGCATCCCGACAGGTCTGGCGGCACGGCTGGTCATGGGTCTCCAGGTCACCGATCACCCAGCCGCCGCCGTGGAAGAACACCAGCAGGGCCCCGGTGTGATCATGTACCGGCTTGTAGTGCCGGACCCCGATGGGGCCGGCCGGCCCGGGGATGGAGAAGTTGCGCACCTGCCCCACCGGCGTGCTGAACTGCAGCAACCCCGCCTGCCTGCGCATATTGGCCCGGTTCTCGGCAACATCCTCTCCGCGCGATATCTCCCCCTCCCCCATCAACTCCATACCGCGCAGCAATAGCTGCGTGGTCGGGTCCAGGATGTTGCCGTCGATGATCACCTGGCGACCGGCCATGGCCCGTCGAACCGGAGTCGGGATATGCGGTGTCGCGGCGGTGCTGGCACGCAGGGCGAAGTCGCGGAAAGGGCTCACGCCACAACCGTAGCGAGAACTCCTAGGCTGCCGGTATGGATATCGGCATTGCGCTGCCCTTCATGTGCCGCGACTACACCCGCGAGTCGACGATCACTTGGGCCCGCCTCGCCGACGAGGGACCGTTCTCCACGATCTCGTCTGGTGAACGCATCTCGTATCACAACCAGGACATGTGGGTGACGCTCGCGGCCGCGGCGGCGGTCACCGAAAGGGTGCGGATACTCGCGAATGTTTCTGTGCTACCGGCACATCCGGTACCGCTCGTCGCCAAGCAGGCGGCGACGCTGGACGTATTGTCCGAGGGCCGATTCATCCTCGGGGTCGGCGTCGGCGGCCGCGAACACGACTACCGCTGCCTGGACGCATCCTTCGGGCGGCGACACCAGCGCCTCGATGACCAGGTTGCCGAGCTACGCAGGTTGTGGCGGGGCGAGCCGCCGTTCGAGGGTGCCGACCCCGTTGGGCCCGCGCCGGTACAGGACGGCGGCCCGCCCGTCGTCGCCGCGGCGATCGGGCCGAAGTCCCTGGCCCGCGCGGCACGGTGGGCAGACGGCATCACAGGATTCAGTGTCTCCGGCGCACCCGCCGAGCTCACCTACTCCGCCGATTCCGCACGCGCCGCATGGCAAGCCGCGGGCCACGCGGAACCGCCGGTGCTGTCCAGCGGTTGCTTCTACACGCTGGGCATCCCCGGCGCCGAGTCCGAACTCAAGCAGTTCACCAGCGAGTACCTCGCGATTTTCGGGACGCAGATCGCCGAAAACGTTCCGAAGACGCTGACCAACTTCGATGCCGACGCGCTGAACCGCACGCTCGACGGCGCCGAGGAGGCCGGGCTGGATGAGTTCATCCTGGTACCAGGCGCATCCGATGTCGCGGTGATCGAGGCGACGATCGAACTCATCCAGCGGCGCTGACCGTATCTGTCGGCGAATTGATTTGCCGCGCAGCGAAATCCGCGGCCTGGCTCGTCATGCCGTTGTCTCCGTACGAACCGTGGGCGGCATTGTCGCTGCCGTCCGGAGAGCAGATCGGATCCTCGGGAACGCACATATCCATGGTCTTGGCCACGTAGAGATGGCCGATATTGATCGGCGGGGCCGTGTTGTCGATGCGCTGCAGGAATCCGCTGGAGGGCTTTCCGAACAACGCCACTGCGGCGACATGATCGGCCACCTCCGCCGGCATGGGTCCGGTGATTCCCTCTGGCAGCTCGAAGCCGGGAGGCACCGCATCCGCGGTGGTGTAGGCGACAACGGCCGCGCCCTGGGAGAACCCACCCATCACAATCTTCGTATTGGGACACCGTGCTGCGACGTCCTTCACGCGGTTACTGGCGTCGATGACGCCGTCGGCCGCAGTGGCAAACGCCAAGGATGCGGGGTACTCGACGGGGTAAACCTCGACTGACTTGCCCTTGGTGCGCGCGCGTAGCGCATTGACGAACGACTCACCGGTGCCGCCGACACCCGGCGGCTCAAACGTTCCACGCGCGAACACGACCTCGACATCGGGACACGCAGCGGCAACTGCGGACGGGATGCCTACGGGCGAACTAATTAGGGCGCACATGACCACGATGGCAAGTAACCAGCCCCACCGAACTCTCTGCATTTACGACCACCACCTGTTTGGGCTTCCGTCTCTGTCTACCACAAATTCAACGGTTGTGGACAGGTGTGCGCCACCCCTTCGATAGGCCGATGTAATCAATCTCTCAGCGAAAACCTTTATTTGCAAAGCATTTACATGAGCACCTGACGGCCCGGCTCACCGCGCAGAAGGGGCCGCAGCCGACGGTCCCCAGTTATTCGGTGACCGTCATTCCGTCACCGCGCGTGCCGCCCTCAGGACGGGTACGAGGTACGTGACGGCAAAACTCCTGGCCTCATCGTCCGTCTCTACACGAAGAATCTTCGACGGCGCCAACAACAAGGTCCCGGTGATCCGCATGATGAGCTCGGCGGCCTGCCTGGCGCCCGCTTCGGAATAACCATCCCCCATCAGTCTCATGGCAAGGAGGGTCAGCACCGCTTGGTAATTGCCATGTTCCGTCGCAAACAACCCCACCGACATCGATTCGGTCTCATATTCTTTGAGGGCCGCCACCACCGGATTCACCCGGCATTCACGCATTCCCGTCACGAATAGCTCGACGACCTGGTCTTCGACATTGTCTTTCGGGTCCAGCAATGGCGCCAGCGTGACGAAGAACTGAAGCACCTCGCGACCGACGACGGCTGACACCATGTCGTCCTTATCTCCGCACCGGCGATTCAGGGTCTGTCGAGAAACATTGGCCCGCTTCGCGATATCAGCCACCGCGGCGCGCCGGAAGCCGTGCGCGACAAACTCCACGCGTGCGGCATCAAGAAGCCGCTCCCGCTCCTCGTCCTCATCCCCCAGGGCCGACTGTCCGGAAGACAACTGCGACCACACCAAGCCCAAATCCACGAGAAATCATGTTACCTC
Organism: Mycobacteroides abscessus ATCC 19977; assembly: GCF_000069185.1. Lineage (NCBI taxonomy): Bacteria > Bacillati > Actinomycetota > Actinomycetes > Mycobacteriales > Mycobacteriaceae > Mycobacteroides > Mycobacteroides abscessus. Next base: position 3,312,095 of record NC_010397.1, read on the forward strand.
TTGACGTAGAGACACTGTTACATCTAACGTCCAATGTCTCATGCAAAAGCAATCCTTCGCAATCACCGTCGACGACGGCGTCTGTATGGGAGCCGGGTATTGCTACCGCTCGTACCCACAGCTGTTCGCAGCGGCTGCCGACGGCACGAGCCTCGCGTTAGCCACCGCCGGGGGCGAATTGCTTGATGACGCAACCAGAGCCAGTCAGATCTGCCCATCGGGCGCCATCGAGATCCACCGGGGAAAGGACTGATATTGACCACCGCTGCGCCGCAATGTCCGGCACACCGTTCCAACAGCGAAGCGGAATCAAGCGCCCATCGATTTCCAGCGCCCGCACCGCCCAGATGGTCCACCGGGCGACGCGCCGTGATCGCGTCGCTGTCGGACGATCCCTTTTGGCCGACCCGAAAGCCGCTCCGCGCGTCGTTTAGCCTGCTCACCGGCTGGGGCCGAGACCGGCCAATTCCACCAGGCCCGATCGGATTGCCGTTCATAGGCTCGGCAATTCCCATGGCACGCAACCCATACAAGTTCCTACAAGACTGTCATCGCAGATACGGAGACATCTATCGGGTGCCGCTACCGATACATCCCTTGGTCCTGGCCAACCACCCCGATCTGGTGAGCGAGTTCATGGAGAACACCGAGCTCAAATACAGCATGTCGGCCCCGATCCAAGGCAAAAGACTTCAGAAAGCAGTGGCGAGTGTCGGCTGCCCAGTTCAAGTCCTCGAAGGTCAGGCACTTCGCGATAGGCGCAAAAGGCTCATGCCCATGTTCGGCAAGAGACATCTCTCAGTGGTCTCGGACAAGTTCGTCGAAGTGTTCACCGATCGCATCGACCGATGGCTCCTCGTTGCCGATACGGGCAAGGAGGTGAACCTTCAGGCAGAGCTACCGAAGGTTGTGCTCCCGGCATTCATGTACGCGATGTTTTCGACGAGACTGTCCGATGACGAAGTCCTACATGCCGATACCGCGACTCGATCGGTCATGCGCGCCATCGCGTCTGGATTGTTTCTGGCGTCTCCGCCGAATATCTTTCCGCTACGCGGCAGGGAAAACCTGCCGGTCTCCGGGTTACGTCTTATGCGAACCATCCGGCAGATGATCCGAGACCGCCGCGCCAACCCCACCGATGACGCAGACCTGCTCAACATATTGCTCGCCGCTCGCGGCGACAGCAGTAGGCCGTTGACCGAAATCGACGTGTATTCGGAGATCATGTCGGCAATCGGTGGCGGTTACGAAACGATCGTTGCGTCGATGTCATGGACGCTAGCGCTGCTGCTGCAACACCCCGAACATCTGGACCGTCTCTACGACGAGATCTCAATTCTCCACGGTAACGCGCCTACGCCCGACGATCTACCCCGCTTACCTTGGGCACGAGCGTGTTTCGACGAGGGGCAACGACTACAGGGCGCCCCGATCAATCCGAGATATGCGATGGAGGACACCGAGCTCGGTGGGTATCCCATCCCTAAATACACCCTGGTGGCAAGCTCCCTGTACGTGGTGCACCGCGATCCGCGGTGGTGGGGCGAGAACGCCGAAACCTATGACCCGATGCAGTTCTTCGATCAAGACCGCGTGAATGCGCGTCCACGTCTGGCATTTCAGGCCTTCGGCGCCGGGCCGCATCACTGCATGGGCACGGGTATGGCCTACATGATGGCTCAGTATTTGTTGGCGATCATCTTTCAGCGCTACCGCTTGCACTTACGGCCCGGTTGGCAGCCCCGACAATTCTTCAGCTTGTCGACGCTGGTGAAAGGTGGCGTACCCGCCACGATCACCAAAGCCTAATTTCTCTTGCTCAAACCATCATAGGAAGGAATGACGTGACCAACACCAAGACAAGAGAACAGAATTCGCACCACCTGGACTGGGGCATCAAGGCTCCCCCGGGCCGGGTTCACGCACCGGTCGCCGAATCCGAGGCGCTGATCGAGCCGTTTCTGCGTCGTTGCAAGGATCAAGAGAACATGTACGTTGCCGCGGGCTTTCCGTTGGAGGGGATCACCGATTTCTGGAGTACATGGTTCGCGGCCTGGAACGAAGACTCTCCTGAAGCCCTTGAGGAATGCTGGACCCATGACCTCGTGTGGACAATTTCTAGTACGGGTCAACTCGAATATCACGGCCGGGACGCGACAGTAGACCTCGCAAGGTTTGGCTACCTTTTTGCCCGTGAGCTCGGCTTCTATCCGTGGGATGGCACCGACACGCACCTGCCGTATTACGACTTCCTCGACGGACAGGTACGCGCGGCATTTCCCTATAGTGGCGCAACCCGCACCTTCTGGCACAACGCTATTCCCTGGCCACGCAAACCTATTCGAGGATGCGGGGTCGACCGCTACCTACTGCGCAAGGAGGGCAACCGCTGGCGGATCGCACGAATCGACACCGACCAGGACGTATCTGCACCATTCCTGCAGTTACTACCATTCGCCGACGCGACTACACGCGTCATGGCATGGCTGATACGAACGCTTCCTGCGGCGGGTCGCAAGCTCGGACTGTACGACCGAGAGTCTCTCTACAGTCCGGAATACATTGCCAGCCGCCGGGCCAGGAATCTGCCGCTACGAACTGGCTCCGTCACCGTCAGTGCGGACAAGTCTGCGCCGCCTTCCTAATGGCGTTGGCTGACTGCTCGTCCACCGAAAGATGATACCCGCGAACCACTTCCGCGAACTGCATGGAGTACTGACACCAGAATTCCTTGTTCGGCGGCATCCAGCTCCCGGGCGCCTGATCGCCCTTGTCCTTGTTCACCTGGCCTTGCACCGCGATGAGATTGGCGGGATCGTTCGCAAAACGCCAGCGCGTCGCCGGCTGCCATTCGCGCGCACCCATGTCCCATGCATAGGCCAACGGCACAATGTGGTCGATCTGAACCGACTCCCCGCTCTTCGGTCCACGAGTAAACGCAATCTGCACTCCGGTGTAAGGATCATGAAGGAGGCCGGCACCCACCGCGCTCGGGCATCTGCGCGTGTACACAAAACTCTTGTCGGTCAAATCGCGATTCAGGATGTCGTTGCGCGTGTCGCAGCCGTTGCGACCGCTGGGCGCATCCGTGTCGTCGGACCAGGCATCGCCGAACTCACTGCGCTGATAGTCGCTGCCCCGTATCCGCTTGGGCACCACGATCACTCCGGCAAGCGGGTCTTGCCCAGGGGCAAGAGTGGGAATGTTCGTCTGCCCAGCAACAGCATTAGCACGTAGCAAGCGGTATCGAGTCGACACCTGATACGCCACCACCACCGCGATCGCCGCTGCGATGGCGACGATGAGCATGGTGCGATTACTCACGACTTGTCCAGGTACTCGATCTGATCGGCTACCAGGAAACGCCGAGCCATACCCGCCAAAGCGGGTTGCTGCGCCAGCTCAGGATCGTCCGCACAGGCACGCATCGCCATCTCCCGCGCCGTCTCGATCATGTCGCGGTGATCCAGCAGCGAAAGCAGCCGGAGGTTCACCGCGCGCCCAGACTGGTCACGCCCCAAGACATCACCCTCACGCCGCTCCTCCAAGTCCAGCTCGGCAAGCGTGAACCCATCGAGAGTGTCCTGCACCGCACGCAACCGGCGCCCGGCCGAGCCCGCTGGGCTGCAAGGGCTGACCAAAAGGCACAGCCCCTTATTGCCACCACGGCCAACCCGGCCCCGCAGCTGATGCAACTGGCTGATTCCGAACCTATCGGCATCCATGATGAGCATCACGGTGGCGTTGGGCACGTCCACACCGACCTCAATCACTGTCGTACACACCAGGACATCGATCTCGCCCGCGTTGAACGCCGTCATCACGGCGTCCTTCTGCTCCGAGGGCAGCCGTCCATGCAGCAGACCGATCCGTAGCCCGGGAAGCAGCGAGCCACGGATGGTCTCATACAACTCGGTGACCGGGACCGGCGGCGGACGCTTCTCCTCCGCCTCTTCCGGACCGGAGTCTTTGTCGTCGGCGTCGATTCGCGAGGCCACCACGTAGGCCTGCCGGCCCGCGGCGACCTCCTCGGCGATCCGCTCCCAGCCGCGGGCGAGCCAGCCCGGCTTCTCGCGAGTGAACACCGCTGTCGTGGTGATGGGTTGCCGCCCCCGCGGAAGCTCGCGCAACGTGGAGGTCTCCAGATCGCCGAACACGGTGAGCGCCACCGTACGCGGGATAGGCGTGGCCGTCATCACCAACAGGTGCGGCACGATGCCTTGCGAAGCCTTGGCCCGCAAGCGATCCCGCTGTTCGACGCCGAAGCGGTGCTGCTCGTCCACAACCACCAGGCCCAGATTGTGAAAGTCCACCGAGTCCTGCAGCAGCGCATGAGTTCCGATGACGATGCCCGCTAGGCCGGTCGCCACATCGGCCTTGATCTGCTTCTTCACCGCAGGCGACATCGAACCGGTGAGCAGCGCGATGCTGGTCGCATCGTCGGGTGCACCCAATTCCCCCGCCGTCGCTAAAGATCCGAGCATCGCTCGCAGTGATCGGGCATGCTGAACCGCCAACACCTCGGTGGGCGCGAGCAGCGCACACTGATACCCGGCATCGATAGCCTGCATCATCGCCAGCAATGCGACGACAGTCTTACCGGAGCCGACCTCGCCCTGAAGCAGCCTGTTCATCGGCTTGACCCCAGCGAGGTCTTCCCCGATTTCTGCCACGACGTGGCGCTGCCCCTCGGTAAGGTCGAAGGGCAACTGGCCCAAAAGATCTGCACGCAGCCCGGCTTGGGCCAGTGGCATCGGCGGGCCCGCCGAACCGATCTCACTGCCGCGCCGCATGGCCAACGCCAGTTGCAGACCCAGCGCCTCATCGAACGCCAGCCGGCGGCGCGCCTGCTTCTGTTCGGAGGCGTCCTCCGACATGTGGATCTTGCGCAGCGCCTCATCGAGGGACATCAGACCGTACTCTGCCAATACCGCGTCCGGCAGCGCCTCGGGCACCGGATCCAACTGGGTGAGCACCTGGTCGATGCAGCGGTAGATATCCCAGCTCTCCAGGTTCTTGGTTGCCGGGTAGATCGGAAACACATTGCGCTGGAAGGCCGAGATGGCCGTGGAGGCATCCCGAGCGGCCCCGGCGATGCCGCGCAGCGCGGTGCTTCCCCGCGTTTCGGTGCTCTCCCCGAGCGCGGTTTCCAGCACCAAATAGTCGGGGTGGGTCAACTGGGGCTTGCCCCGAAACTCCCCGACAGCGCCTGAGAGCATCACCCGATTACCTACCTGCAGGTCACGTTTCACCTTGTGCGGGTGAAAGAAGGTGGCCTGTACGGCATGCGGTGCACTGCCCAGCGTGACGGAGAGGAACTGCCCCTTGCGGTTACGCATTCTCTTCAGCTCCGCAGAGGTGATGAATCCCACCAGCGTGGTGTGTTCCCCAGGCTTGGCGCTTTCGCCGTCCTGTTCATCGCGCAGGCTGAAGTCAGTGCTGTATCGGCGCGGGTAGTGGTGAAGAAGGTCTTCGACAGTAATCAGACCGAATTCGGCATCGAGAACGTCGGATGCCTTGTTTCCCAATACATGATCCAGGCGATCGGAAAGTTTTGCCACTATTCCCCGTCACTCGACACCGATGTGAACCACGTCGGTGTGCTGCCCGGTGCGGTAGATCATCACCTCGACGCCTCCGTGATGCGACCGGGTGTGCTCGATCAGCGACTCGGCGAGGGAATCGTCGACCTCGTCCGACAGCAGCACGGTCACCAGCTCGCCGCCGGACGACAACATAATGCTCACCAAAGCTTTTGTGGCATTGGCGATATCGTGGTTGAGCACCAGCACCTCATCGCCGATGATGCCCATCGCGTCCCCGGGCTCACAAGTGCCGGACCACGTAAGAGCACGCTCGGTGGCCACCCGCACCAGCCCGAACCGGGTGGCACCCGCGGCCCGCGCCATGGTGTAGCTGTCGTCGACCGCCATCCGCTCGGGGTCGTGTACCGCCAACGCCGCCAGCCCCTGTGCCATAGACGCCGACGGCAGCGGGATCACCGTGATACCCCAGCCACGCGCGGCGGCGCAGACCGCCACCAACTCTTCGGCAGCCATCAATCCGTTGGGCAACACCATGATCTGGTGGGCGCCGCTGTCGACCACCGCATCCAACAGGCGTTTCGCACTGGCCGGCGGTTCGTCGACACGCAAGACTTGAGCGCCCTCACTGGAAAAAAGCGTGGCCGCTCCGTCACCCTCTGCCAATGCCAGTACCCGGCGGTGCCGGTGCCGCCCATCGTGATGCCCCCCACCCGGAACATCCAGGCCACCGCGCAGGGAGGAGATCTGGATCGACTGCGGGGTGCCAAATTTCATCCCGGCCTCGATGGCAGCCCCGGCGTCGTTCACGTGCGCGTGGACAGAGTGCCCCATCTCCCCGTCGCCGGCGATAGCGATGGAATCTCCCATCGCATCCAGCTGTGCCCTCAAATCTGCGATCTGCAGCTCGTCGCACCCACACAACAGATACATGACCTCGAACTCGGGCGGCAGTTCCCGTGGCGGATCCAGGTTCAGCCCGCCCCCTCCCCGCCCCGGCCCGGCAACCCATACCTGCGAGGGAGCGTTCTTGGGAGGCGACGGGCTGTATTCGCGCCGACTGGGCAACTCCCCTGCCACCACGGACACCAAGGCATCGAGAATGACGACAAGACCGCGCGCACCGGCATCGACCACACCGTTGTCGGCCAGCACGTCAAGCTGCTTGGGCGTCTTCTCCAGCGCCGAAACCGCAGCATCGGCCGCGGTGGTGACAAGGACCGGCAGATCATCCGATTGGGCATCATCGGCAGCATCAGCGGCGGCCGCCAGCACCGAGACGATGGTGCCCTCGACAGGCGTGCTCATGGACGCGATGACGAACTGTGAGGCCTGCCGCAACGCACGCCGCACCACCTCGGCCCCGATGGCGTCCTGGTCGTCGGCCGCGTCGGCGATCCCGCGCACGATCTGCGACAGGATCACCCCGGAGTTACCGCGGGCACCATGAACCGCCCCCCGGGCCAGCGCCGCGGCGACTTGCGCCACCGTGGCGCCCTCTCCGAGGGCCTCGGCGGCATTAACCGCCGAGCGCATGGTGAACAGCATGTTGGTGCCGGTATCGGCATCGGCGACCGGGAAAACGTTCAGTCGATTGATCTCGTCACTACGAGAAATCAGACCCTCGACAGAGGCGCGCGCCCAATCAAGCAGCGCAGCGCTGTCCAGTACCGAGAGCCGCATGTGGGAAAGCCTATCTACCGGAGCCGACAGTGTCTGATGGTCTTCGCCCGAGCCGGGTGTACCCCGCTCACGGGACCTCGTCGGTACCCATTTTGGCGTTCACCGGCCGGTCAAGCTATTCTTGCAGGGTTGTGGGCCACCCTGACTGATCAGGTCGTTGGCCGGAATCGCGAGTTTGAGGAGTTTCACTATGGCTGCCGTCTGCGACGTGTGCGGCAAGGGACCCGGCTTCGGCAAGTCGGTTTCGCACTCGCATCGGCGTACCAACCGTCGCTGGAACCCGAACATCCAGACGGTTCACGCCGTCACCTCTCCCGGTGGCAACAAGCAGCGCGTCAACGCCTGCACCTCCTGCATCAAGGCCGGCAAGGTCGTCCGCGGCGCCTGATCGCGTCCGGAACCTGCCGTGGCATCTGATTACATCGCCGTCCACAACGGCGTACTGCATATCACCATCGCCACCGCGGCGGCCGGTACCTCGCTGGACTTCACCGGCGTCGACGCCGCGGTCCAGGTGCTGCGTGATCTGCCCGCCGAAGTAGGCGCGATCCTGCTGACCAGCAGTGGGCCCAACTTCTGCGCTGGCGGCAATGTCCGTGACTTCGCCTCTGCCGAGGATAGGTCGGCCAAGCTCCACGACCTGGCCGGGCGGCTCCACGCGTTCGTGCGTGCGGTGGACGCCGCCGATCGCCCGGTAGTGGCCTCGGTCCACGGATGGGCGGCCGGCGGCGGACTCAGTCTGGTGCTGCTCGCCGATATCGCCATCGGTGGACAGTCAACCAAGCTGCGCGCCGCCTACCCGGGCATCGGGTACTCCTCCGATGGCGGCATGTCCTGGGCGCTGCCCCGCGTGGTCGGCAAGGCCCGTGCCGCGGACATTCTGCTGACGGATCGGGTTGTCGAAGCCTCCGAGGCACTGTCCATCGGGCTGTTGAGCCGGGTGGTGGCCGACGACGAGGTTCAGGCGACTGCGGTGGCCACCGCCGAGCAGCTGGCCGCCGGTCCGCGCGAAGCGCAGAACCGTATTCGTCGTCTGCTGCGCCTGAGCGCCACCAACACGCTCGATGCGCAACTCGATCTCGAGCAGACCAGCATCGCCGAGGCGTCGGTCAGCCCGACCGGTATCGAGGGCGTCGACGCCTTCGTCGGCAAACGCAAGCCCGTCTGGCCCTGAGCTAGCCGAGTTCCGCGGTCTTCGCGCCAACGCTCATCCCAGTTCCGCGGTCTTCGCGCCAACGCTCATCCCAGTTCCGCCGTCTTCGCGCCAACGCTCATCCCAGTAGCTTTCTCCGGATCCAGTTGACGACCCACGGGATCGCGAACATATCCGCGGTGACGTGCTCGCCGGGCAGCGCCCAGTAATCGACATCGGCCCCGTTGGCACGCCAGGCATCGCGCAGCGCCAGGGCACCCTCTTCCGGGATGAACAAATCGCCCACCGCCTTACTGCGCGAGCCGTGGTAGAGCAGCACAGGCATTGTCGGGGTGAGAGCGCCCGGCCGGTTTGCGGCGATAACGTGTTGTCCCAACTCCGACTCGAACGGCTTGGCGATCGCCGCGAGCAGATCCAGGTCGAATCGCAACAAACCCGCAGCGGCCAATGGAGGCTGCGGCATGTTCTTGGCACGGATCGCGCAGTAGAGCGCGAAATCCCCGAAAATCTGTACCAGTTCCGGGAATTCGCGGGCCTGGCCGATGGTGGCAGCGGCAAAAAGCCCGGCGCCCACGCCTCGGTTCATGCTGCCGTACAACAGAGCGTAGTCGGTGGGCGTTCCCCCTGCGGCCGCGCCGGCGATCCGCAGCTCCGGAGCGTAGGTGGGCTGCAGCTGCGCCGCCCACGCCGTGGCGATCGCCCCGCCGCTGTAGCCGTGCATGACGATCGGCGACTCGGCGAGATCCGGCCTTTCCGAAAGCATTCCGCGTACCGAGTCCAGCACCGCATGGCCTGCCATTTTCCCTGCCGCGTAGGACATCCGGGGGCCTTCATGGTCCGGGAACAGCACCGCGTAGTTCTGTGCCGACAGGAACGGGAACATCGGGGGGTTGTCCCGATACCACAGGTGCGTCAAACGATAAGACGGCGTGAACTTGAGCCCCAACGAGTTGATCGCCTGGTTGCGCACCACCACGGGACGAGATCCCGGACCGCGCCACGGACGCTCTGGCTCAATCAGTGCCGCGGTCACGGGCACCGGGTTGCCGGCGGTGTCGGTGGAGCGCACCATGATTCGCTGCATGGTCGCCCGGCGCAGCGGCAGGCGCGGCGTGACCCGGTCCGCGCGGACCACCTCCCCGGGTGCCAGCAGGCCCAGATCACCCGGGTCACCGTAGAAATCGTCACCGCTGATCGGAGTCGGGAGAATCGCGGCGTACGGGTCCGCGCGCTGCTGCACCGTGAGCCGGCGCGCGGCCCAGTCGTTGAGTCGATCAACCACCACGGGGCTGCGCAGCGCGGTGCCACCGGTCGCCACCGCCGCCGTGATACCGCCGAGCGCCGCGAACGCTCCCGTCGACCAACGCATTACGGCAACCGCCAGTCGACCGGCTGTGCGCCCAAACCGACCAGCAGCTCATTCGCCCGGCTGAAGGGTTTGGAACCAAAGAAGCCGCGCGAGGCCGACAATGGGGACGGGTGCACAGATTCGATGGTGGGTACGCTCGGGCCCAGCATCGGCTTGAGTGTCGCCGCGTCGCGACCCCACAGAATGGCGACCAAGGGTGCGTCGCGCGCGACAAGCGCCCGGATCGCGCATTCGGTGACGATCTCCCAACCCTTACCGCGATGGGACGCCGGGTTGCCGGGCCGTACCGTCAACACCCTGTTCAACAGCATTACCCCCTGCTCCGACCACGGTGTCAGATCTCCATTGGCCGGCTTGGGTAGGCCAAGATCACTCTGGTACTCGTCGAAGATGTTGCCCAGGCTGCGCGGCACCGGCCGTACATCGGCCGCCACCGAGAAGCTCAGCCCCATGGCATGTCCGGGTGTCGGGTAGGGGTCTTGCCCCACGATGAGCACGCGGACGTCGGCCAACGGATAGGTGAAGGCGCGCAGCACGTTTGCCCCGGAGGGCAGGTATCCGCGGCCCGAGGAGTTCTCCTCGCGGAGGAACTCTCCCATCTTGGTCACCTGGTCGGCGACGGGCCCCAGCGCATCGGCCCAGCCGGGGTCAACCAACTCGGCAAGAGGTCGGGCAGTCACGAAGAGTCAACTTAGCCGAAACGAGTCCCAACCGGTTGCCCGAGTCCATGCTGCCCCGTCAACCGTCACTCCGGGTTCCCCCACCGTTACCCGGCCGATCGGAACCCAGCCCGTCGGGACGACTCCGGGGAACATCCCGACCAGCGCATGATCCTCACCACCGGTCAAGACCCATTCCCAGGGGTCGGCGCCGAGCAGACCGGCAGCGCCCGCCACAGGCTGTAGATATGGTTCCAGGCTCGGCGAACTCAGGTCGATGTGCACCGCGCTGAGTTCGGCGATATGCGCCAGATCGGCCAGCAGACCGTCGGAGACGTCTGTCATCGCCGTCGCACCCGCCCGTGCTGCGGCCGGACCCTGGCCATACGGCGGCGCGGGCACCAGATGCACCCGCCGCAGATCTGGGAACTCGTCAATCTGTTCCTGCCACAACCGGTATCCCGCCGCAGAGGTGCCCAACGCACCACAGATCGCGACGGTATCCCCTACCACCGCTCCACTACGGGTCACCGGTGCGCGCCCCTGGAGGTCGCCGAGCACCGTGACCGAAACCACCAGTTCGCGCGCGCTCACCAGATCGCCGCCCACGATCGGTGCCTGTACCAGGGCCGCCTCCGCCCAGACTCCCTCGTTGAGCTGGTCGAGGAACGCGATATCGGTCTGCGCCGGAGCGCCCACCGCCACCACGAAGGCCGTGACCCGTCCGCCCATTGCTTCTATATCCGCGGCATTCTGTGCTACCGCTTTTCGGCCGATATCCGACGGCGATGACCATTCAAGACGAAAATGCCTGTCCTGCACCAACATATCGGTGGATACCACCACACGGCCGTCCGGCACGGTGACCACCGCGGCGTCGTCACCGGGGCCGAGCAGCACGTCGGCGCCCAGATCACGGCCCGCGGTGAGACGGCTGATCACACCGAACTCGCCGGTATCGCCCAGATTTGGCACTCGGTTAGTGTAGGCCCGTGCAATCCGAAGACGGCCCACCACGCAAGCTACTCATCGGCATCGCGGTGTTCGGCGCGATCGCGGCGCTGGCGGTGCTTTTCGGCGTCCTCAAGTACGCACAGTTTCAGAACGAGACGCGGCCCCTATCTGTTGCAAATATTCCTGCACCACAAGCGAATTCCCCTCTCTGCGTGGATATGGCCAGCGCATACCCCGGCAAGATGGCGGGCGACTGGTCACGGGTTGAGATCGCCGAGCCGAAGCCACCGGCGGCCGCGGCATGGCGCCGGGGGCAGGATTCGGTGATCGCACGCTGCGGTGTCGAGCGACCCGCGGAGTTCGCGGTTGGCACCTCTGTCGAGCAGGTCAACGGCGTGCAGTGGTTCCGGGTGAGCGATTCGGCCCTGGCGAGCACCACCTGGTTCGCGGTGGATCGCGGTGTCTACGTCGCGGTGACCGTGCCCGACGGAGCGGGCTCGGAGCCACTGGTCGAGATGTCCGACGCCATCGCCAAGGCGCTGCCCGCCGTGAAACCCGACCCGAAGCCGCTACCCCGCTGAGTCAACGCGACGCACCCTCCACCGCGAGCATGCTCAAATGTGCGGAAATGGGACCATTTCACGCACTTTTGAGCATGCTCACCAGGTGAATCAGCGAAGGCCGGTACCCCGCGCCAGCGCGGTGCGCACCATCGCGTCCAGCAGCGTCGGATAGTCCACGCCGGTCGCATCCCACATCCGCGGGTACATGGAGATGGTGGTGAACCCCGGCATGGTGTTGATCTCATTGATCAGCGGGCCATCCTCGGCGAGGAAGAAATCGACCCGGGCCAGCCCCTGGCAGTCGATCGCCCGGAACGCGGCCACGGCAAGTTCGCGGATCTGATCGCTCACGTCGTCGTCGACCTTGGCCGGTACGTCCAATTCGGCGGTGTCGTCCAGGTACTTGGTCTCGAAGTCGTAGAAGGCACCCGCAGCCGTCTGGTCCCTATTCACTCCCTCGACCCGGATTTCGCCGAGCACGCTGGCCCGAGTATCCCCGTCGGGGAACTCCAGCACTCCGCACTCCAGTTCGCGGCCGACGATCGCCGCCTCGACAATCACCTTCGGGTCGTACTGACGCGCGTGTGCGATCGCGGCAGGTAGTTCCTCCCAGGCGGTCACCCGGGACACACCGAACGACGATCCCGCCCGAGCGGGCTTGACGAATACCGGCAGCCCCAGGTCCTCGCGCTGATCCAGCGTCAGCGTGGTGTCGCGCGGGCGGATCACGGCGTACTTGCCAATCGGGAGCCCCTCGGCCGCCAGCAGCTTCTTGGTGAACTCCTTGTCCATACCGGCCGCACTCGCGAGCACACCGGCACCCACGTAGGGCACCCCGGCCAGCTCCAACAGTCCCTGAATGGTGCCATCCTCGCCATAGGGACCGTGCAGCACCGGGAACACCACATCGACCGAGGCCAGCACCTGCCCGGCGGCGCTCGAGTCCACGTTCACCAGCTGCCCCGCTCGCCGCGGATCGGTGGCGAGCAACAACTCGGTGCCGGATGCGTCGGTGACCTGAGGCAGCGTCCTGTCGCTGATCGCCAGCTGCGCGGGGTCGCCATCGGTCAGCACCCAACCGCCCTCGGGAGTAACCCCCACGGCGACTACCTCATAGACGGCCTGGTCCAGATTGCGCAGAATGCTGCCGGCGGACACGCACGAGATCGCGTGCTCACTGCTGCGCCCGCCAAAGACGAGCGCGACCTTGATCCGCTGTTGGTCTGCGCGCGAGCGGCCCACCGAGTCATTCACAGTGTCAGACCGTACCGGCTGCGAGCGCAGCCTCAATGTCGGCCAGCAGATCGTCGGTGTCCTCGATGCCCAGCGAGATGCGTGCGAAACCGTCCGGAACTGCGTCTCCCCACCGCGCCCGGCGGTCGACCGAGGTATGCACACCGCCAAAACTCGTCGACGACGCCAACAACTCGCTACGCCGTGTCAGCGCGTGTACCGCCTCGGCACTGGACAGTTCAATCGACACCAGCGAGCCGAACCGGCTCATCTGGGCGGAAGCCACGGAATACGACGGGTCGCTGGGCAGGCCCGGATAACGCACCGACGTCACGGCGGGATGTTCACGCAGCATGGTCGCCACCGCGAGCGCGTTCTGGCATTGGCGCTCGAATCGCAGTCCGGCAGTCGCGAGGCTGCGGGCACCGAGCCAGGCCTCGAACGGACCCAGGATCGCACCGGCCCGCGACCGTTCCTGGGCGACGGCGGCAACCAATTCCGCGCGGGAACCTGCGACGTATCCGGCGATCAGATCGCTGTGTCCGGACAGCGCCTTTGTCGCGCTGGCGACCACCAGGTCGGCACCCAAACCCAGGGGCCGCTGTCCCATCGGGGTGGCCGTGGTGTTGTCGACAACCAGCACTCCGCCCCGCGCGTGTGTCTCACGGGCCAGCAGTGCCAGGTCGACGACGTCAAGCCGTGGGTTGGACGGCGTCTCCGCCACCACCACATCGGCCTGTGCGGCCGCGGCCACTATCTGATCCGACGTCGCCGTGATCACGTTGATTCCCAATGCGGCAAGGTTTTCCGAGGCATAGCGCCGCGTTTGGTAGTAGCCGTCCTCCGGTACCAACAGGGTCTGCCCGGGACGGACTAGCGCGCGCAAGGTCGAGGCGATCGCGCCCATACCCGAACCGAACACCAGTGCCGCATCGGCCTGCTCCAGCGCCGCCAGACCCGATTCCCATTGCCTCCAACTGGGATTGGAGGCACGCCCGTAGGTATCCAGGGAGTCATCCTCGGGCACCGGCAGGTGGTAGGCGGAGGCGAACACCGGTCCCGCGAGAAAGGGTTGTCCGGCAACGGGTTCGGCAGTGGCGGCCACTACGGCCCGGGTCGATATCCCTGGCTCTGGCATATGCTTACTCCGGTTTGGTACTGCGCCCCAACAGCTGGGCGACGGCATCGGTGACGCTCAGTCCGCGATGACAAACGCCATGAACAGCCTCGGTGAGCGGCATCTCGACGTCATAGCTCGACGCCAGCGCCAAGATGGACTCACATGAGGTAACTCCCTCGGCGACCCTACCGCCGGCGGCGTTGCGCGCCTCTTGCAGTGTCTCGCCGTTGCCCAGCCGCATACCGAAAGTCCGGTTCCGCGAATGCGCCGAGGTACAGGTGGCCACCAGATCTCCGACGCCGGCCAGCCCCGCCAGGGTGGTGTGGCTGGCACCGAGCGCCAGTCCCAGCCGGGTGATCTCGGCCAGGCCCCGGGTGATGATCGTGGCTATCGTGTTCTCCCCCAACCCAACTCCGGCGGCCATGCCGCAGCTGAGCGCGATCACGTTCTTGCACGCGCCGCCCACCTCGCAGCCCACGACATCGGAATTGGTGTAAGGACGGAAGTAGCGGGTGGAAAAAGCACGCTGCAGTGCGACGGCCCTCGTGGAATCGGTACAGCCGATGACGGTGGCGGCGGGCTGACCCGCCGCGATCTCGCTGGCAAGATTCGGGCCGGTGAGCACCGCTACCCGGCTGGGATCGGTACCCAGCACCTGCGTGACGACCTGGCTCATCCGCATGAGTGTGCCCACCTCGATGCCCTTGGCCAGACTCACCACCGAGGAATTCGGCTCGATGAGATCGGCCCACGGGGTCAGATTCGCGCGCAACGACTGCGACGGAACGGCCAGCAAGACCAGCTCGGCGCCCTGCAGGGCCTCTTCTGCCACACCGGTGGCGACAATCGACGCGGGCAGATCCACGTCACTGAGATACACCGAGTTACGGTGCGTCGCATTGATCTCGTCGGCCAATTCGGATCGGCGTGCCCACAAACGGACATCGTGGCCCGCGTCGGCAAGCACCTTGCCCAACGCGGTCCCCCAGGAACCAGCACCCATCACCGCAGCTTTGACTGGTCGTCTTCCCGCAAGCGGCTCATCCGTGGCCATGGCAGACACCCTAGCCGGGGCTGGCACCATGGAGTACGTGGGCAGACAGGCTGGCACAGACTTCGGCGTGATCATCGCGGTCAAGAACCTGGCGACCGCGAAGAGCCGGCTGGCACCGTCCCTGCCCGCGCCGCAACGAGAGCGGTTGGTGCTGGGCATGCTCACGCACGCCATCGCCGTGGCGTTCAGCGCCGCCGGAACCGTGGCAGTGATCAGCCCCGATCCGACGGCCAAGGCGGCAGCCAGCGAGGCCGGTGCCCGGTTCATCTTCGATGACACACCCGAAGGCCACCCCGACCCGCTGAACAACGCATTGCGCAGCGCCGCCGCGCAGCTACGTGCGTCCTCACCGAATCTTGTTGTGTTGCAGGCCGACCTTCCCGTGGTAACCGCCACGGAGTTCGCGGCGGCGCTCGCGGCCGCGCGGGGCCACGCGCGCAGTTTCGTCGCCGACCGGCACGGCACGGGCACCGCGGCACTTTTCAGCACCGACGGCGACCTGAATCCGCTGTTCGGAATCGATTCGGCACAGCGGCACCGAGATTCAGGGGCCATTGAACTCACCGGAGACTGGCCCGGATTGCGTTGCGACGTGGACACCCCGGAAGATCTGGCCGTGGCCCGCGAGCTGGGGGCCGCGCTGCCGCTCTGAGCCGGCCCGATAACTCTATGATCACAAGGGTGACCACACCGAGCGTTCCCCCCGCCGCAACCACCATCGTGTCGGGTGAAGAGCTGCCCGAAGACCGGTACCTCAACCGGGAGCTCTCGTGGCTGGATTTCAACGCGCGTGTGCTCGCACTTGCCGCCGACGAATCGCTGCCCATCCTGGAACGCGCCAAATTCCTGGCAATCTTCGCCTCCAACCTGGATGAGTTTTACATGGTGCGGGTCGCCGGTCTGAAACGCCGTGACGAGACGGGCTTGTCGGTGCGTTCGGCCGACGGCCTATCCCCGCGCGAACAGCTGAAACTGATCGGTGAGCGCACGCAGGAGATTTCGGTCCAGCATGCTCGGGTATTCAGTGAGTCGGTGCGCCCCGAGCTCGCAGAAAACGGGATCTTTGTGGTCACCTGGGCTGACCTGTCGGAAAACGAGCGCAGTTATCTTTCCTCGTATTTCAATGACCAGGTCTTCCCCGTGCTCACTCCGCTGGCCGTCGACCCCGCGCACCCGTTCCCCTACATATCGGGCCTGAGCCTGAATCTGGCGATCACCGTCCAAGTTCCCGAGACAGGCGGCCAGCATTTCGCCCGAATCAAGGTGCCTGACAATGTGGATCGTTTTGTCAGACTGCGCAGCCCTGACGGCACTGAGTCACCGCAGGCTGCCCATACCGCGCGCTTTCTGCCGATGGAGGAACTCATCGCCGCGCATCTGTCGGCGCTGTTCCCCGGCCTGGAAATCGTCGAACATCACGCGTTCCGCATCACCCGGAACGCTGATTTCGAGGTCGAGGAAGATCGCGACGAGGACCTTCTGCAGGCACTTGAGCGGGAGCTGGCGCGCCGGCGGTTCGGCTCGCCGGTGCGCCTTGAGGTCGCCGACGACATGACCGAGCACATGCTCGAACTGCTACTCCGCGAGCTGGACGTAGATCCCGGTGACGTCGTGCAGGTTCCCGGCCTGCTGGATCTGTCGTGCCTGTGGCAGGTCTACGGCGTGGATCGGCCCGCCTTGAAGGATCCGACATTCGTGCCGGCGACCCATCCGGCCTTCGGGCAGGGTGAAACCCCCAAGAGCATCTTCTCCACACTGCGGGATGGGGATGTGCTCGTGCATCACCCGTATGACTCGTTCTCCACCAGCGTGCAACGATTTATCGAACAGGCCGCCGCGGATCCTCAGGTGCTGGCCATCAAGCAGACGCTGTATCGCACCTCCGGCGACTCTCCTATCGTGAACTCACTCATCGACGCCGCCGAGGCCGGTAAGCAGGTTGTCGCCCTGGTGGAGATCAAGGCACGCTTCGACGAACAGGCCAATATCAAGTGGGCGCGCGCGCTGGAAGACGCCGGCGTACACGTGGTCTACGGCTTGATCGGCCTCAAGACGCATTGCAAGACGGCCCTGGTGGTGCGCCGGGAGGGATCGGCCATCCGCAGGTACTGCCACATCGGCACCGGGAACTACAACCCGAAGACCGCCCGGCTTTACGAAGACGTCGGCCTGTTGACCAGCGCGCCGGAGATTGGCGCCGATCTCACCGACCTGTTCAACTCGCTGACCGGATACTCGCGAAAGGTCTCCTATCGCAACCTGTTAGTGGCGCCCCAGGGCATACGCGCCGGGATCGTCGAACGCATCGATCGTGAGATCGCCGCACATCGGGCCGGCCAGGAGGCCCGCATCCGGCTGAAGATGAATGCGCTTGTCGACGAGCAGGTGATCGATGCGCTGTACCGGGCTTCCCGAGCCGGGGTGCCCATCGAGGTAGTGGTACGCGGGATCTGCGCGCTCCGTCCAGGGGTTCCTGAGTACTCGGGCAGCATTACCGTCCGATCCATTCTCGGCCGGTTCCTGGAACATTCGCGCATCATTCACTTCAACGCCATCGACGAATTCTGGATCGGCAGCGCCGACATGATGCATCGTAATCTGGACCGACGGGTCGAGGTCCTCGCACGCGTCACCGATCCGAAGCTCACCGCACAGCTCGACGACATGTTCACCTCGGCGTTGGATTCCCACACCCGGTGCTGGGAGCTGCAACCCGACGGCCAGTGGTTGGCCTCGCCCGCGGACGGCGAGGAGGTGCGCGACCATCAGGTGGAGATGATGAAACGGCACCGCTCGCAGACATGACCTAGACCAGGTCCTCCCGGTCGAACAACTCTCCCCAGAAGGAGCTTTCGTGCCCGATCCGATCTCCCGGACCGGTGCGGCGGTCCTTGCCGCCGGAGCCGCGCTCTGGCGGCATCAGGAGCACCCTGAGCAGGACAACGCTGCCGGCGCCATCGAAGTAGCGCTGGTACACCGACCACGATACGACGACTGGTCACTACCCAAGGGAAAACTCGACCCCGGAGAAACGGCGGCGATCGCCGCCGTCCGCGAGATCGCCGAGGAGACGGGATTTACCGCCAGGCTCGGCCGGCGATTGCCCTCGGTGAGTTATCCGGTCAGCCAAGGCACCAAACGCGTCAAATACTGGGCAGCAGAAGCTTTGGACGGCAAGTTCGAAGCCAACGACGAAGTAGATGAGCTTCGATGGCTACCGGTAAAAGATGCGATCAAGACGGTCAGCTATGCCGTTGATCGGAAAGTGCTACGAAACTTCGCAAAGCACCAAATTGATACTCGGACATTAATCATTGTGCGGCACGCAAAGGCCGGGCGAAAAGAGCGCTATTCGGGCGATGACACCTTGCGCCCGCTGGACAAAAAAGGCCGTGCCCAAGCCGAGGCGCTCACCGGCCAACTACTTGCCTTCGGTGCCAGCGCTATTCACGCCGCCGATAGATTGCGCTGCCGACAGACTGTGGAACCGCTTGCCGAGGAGCTGAACACGGTGATCTTCAGCGAGCCCGCGCTCAGCGAGGAGGCCTACTGGGCCGACCGCAAGCGCGCGCACCGCAGAGTTCTTGAAATCGCCGAGTTGGACGGCATCCGGGTGCTGTGTACACAAGGCAAGGTCATACCGGATCTCATCGAGTGGTGGGCACAGCGCGACGGGGTCCGCCCCGATAAGTCACGCAACCGCAAGGGCAGCATGTGGGTGCTGTCGATGCGCGGCCAGAAACTGCTGGCCGCAGACCATCTGGACAGCCCGCTGCCGGCGGGCAGCTGACGGAGACCCCCAAAAAAGCAACATCGGGCCCCACCCTGAGGTGGGACCCGATGTTGTCGGGAAACTACTTGCGGCCCTTCTTGGCCGGAGCCTTCTTGGCCGGGGCCTTCTTGGCGGGAGCCTTGGTCGCGGCCTTCTTGGCCGGAGCCTTGGTCGCGGCCTTCTTGGCGGGAGCCTTGGTCACGGCCTTCTTGACCGGAGCAGCCTTCTTGACGACTGCCTTCTTGACCGGAGCCTTCTTGACAGGAGCAGCCTTCTTGACGACTGCCTTCTTGACCGGAGCCTTCTTGGCAGGCGCGGCCTTCTTGGCGGGAGCCTTCTTGGCCGGGGCGGCCTTCTTGGCAGCGGCGCGCTTGGCCGGGGCGGCGGTGGAGCCACGCTTCACAGCGGGGCCGTCGGCCGGAAGCTTCTGCGCACCAGAGACAACCGCCTTGAACTGCGCACCGGGACGGAACGTCGGCACCGACGTCGGCTTCACCTTGACGGTCTCACCGGTACGCGGGTTGCGGGCGACACGAGCGGCGCGGCGACGCTGCTCGAAAACGCCAAATCCGGTGATGGTCACGCTCTCACCCTTGTGCACGGTGCGAACGATGGTGTCGACGACGTGCTCCACCGCAGCGGTGGCCTGCCGGCGATCCGAGCCCAACTTCTGTGTCAGAACGTCGATGAGCTCTGCTTTGTTCATGTAAAACCCTCCGAAGCCAGTGGTCCACTTTGAACCGACTTCGAACACGGTAAACCCAACTGCACGTGATTTCCAAGTGCCACGCGTATTTTCGGCAAAATTCTCTGAGCTCTTTACGGAGCCATTCGCCGACCAAAAGGAATGCCTTTGCCCCCCAAGGGCGCCCAATCAGCTACTCGGATGGCTCCAAAGTACGGGGTTTGAACTCCGGCCGAGCGGCCTCAAAAGCCGCAATTTCATCGACTTTTCGCAGCGTAAGGCCTATATCGTCCAATCCTTCGAGCAGACGCCACCGCGTGTAGTCGTCAATCTCAAACGGCACCACCGCCGTTCCAGCGGTCACCGTCCGATCCTCAAGATTCACAGTGAGTTCCAAACCCGGATTCTGCTCGATGAGCTTCCAGAGCAGCTCGATGTCGGACTGACCCACCAATCCGGCGACCAGACCGGCCTTACCCGCATTGCCCCGGAAGATATCTCCGAAACGGGACGACAGTACTACTCGAAATCCATAGTCCATCAAGGCCCACACAGCGTGCTCTCGGGACGATCCGGTGCCGAATTCCGGCCCCGCGACCAGAACAGTGCCCCGGTTGAACGGTTCCAGATTGAGAATGAAGGAGGGGTCGGTACGCCAACCGGCGAAGAGCCCGTCCTCGAAACCCGTTCGGGTGACACGCTTGAGGTAGACCGCCGGGATGATCTGGTCGGTGTCCACGTTGGAACGGCGCAGCGGCACACCAATTCCGGTGTGGGTGTCGAATGCCTCCACTATTTCCTCCTGTGCCTTTTGGCAGGTGCCTATTTTACGGATTTTGCCAAATCAGCTGGCGATGAGAGCTTTCCCCTCACCGCCGTGGCCGCGGCGACGGCCGGCGATACCAGGTGGGTGCGACCGCCCTTACCCTGCCGTCCTTCGAAATTTCGGTTCGACGTCGACGCACACCGCTGACCCGGGGAAAGCTGGTCGGGGTTCATGCCCAGGCACATCGAACAGCCCGCCTGGCGCCATTGGGCACCGGCGGCGGCGAAAATCTCGCCCAGCCCCTCGGATTCGGCCTGTGCACGCACCCTCATCGAGCCGGGAACGATGAGCATGGTGACCCCTGCGGCCACCTTCCGGTCCCGCAGCACGTCCGCGACGGCCCGTAGGTCCTCGATCCGCCCGTTGGTGCAGGACCCGACGAACACGGTGTCCACCGGGATCTCACGCATGGGGGTACCCGGAGTGAGATCCATGTAGGTCAGCGCCTTCTCGGCCGCCAGCCGCTCTTCCTCGTCGGCCATCAGCTCAGGATCGGGCACGTCAGCGCCCAGAGGCACCCCCTGCCCGGGATTGGTGCCCCAGGTGACGAAGGGCGTCAAAGTACTGGCATCAATGTGTACTTCGGCGTCGAACTGGGCACCCTCGTCGGTGCGCAACGAGTCCCATTCGGCCACAGCGGCATCCCACAGCTGCCCCTTGGGGGCGTGCGGACGGTCCTTCAGATAGGCATATGTCGTCTCGTCGGGCGCGACCATTCCCGCCCGGGCACCCGCCTCAATAGACATATTGCACATAGTCATTCGGGCCTCCATCGACATCTCCTCGACGGCCTGCCCGCGATACTCCAGGACATACCCCTGCCCCCCGCCGGTGCCGATCTTGGCGATGACGGCCAAAATAACGTCCTTGCTGGTGACACCGGTCGGCAGGCTGCCATCGATGTTGATCGCCATGGTCCGAAATGGCCTCAACGGCAAGGTCTGCGTGGCCAGCACATGCTCCACTTCGGACGTCCCAATACCCATCGCCAGCGCCCCGAACGCGCCATGCGTGGAGGTGTGGCTGTCGCCACACACCACCGTGGTACCCGGCTGCGTCAATCCCAGCTGCGGACCGACCACGTGCACGATGCCCTGCTCGGCATCCCCCATGGGATGCAGGCGGATGCCGAATTCTTCGCAGTTCTTCCGAAGGGTCTCAACCTGGGTGCGGGACACCGGATCGGCGATCGGCTTGTCGATGTCGATCGTCGGCACATTGTGGTCTTCGGTCGCGATCGTCAGGTCCGGCCGGCGCACCTGGCGCCCAGCGAGCCGAAGACCATCGAATGCCTGCGGACTGGTCACCTCGTGCACCAAGTGCAGGTCGATATAGATGAGATCGGGCTCGCGCGCCTCACCCTCACCGGTTCCGCGTACCACTACGTGGGAGTCCCAGACCTTCTCTGCCAGGGTCCTGGGCTGTTGGACACTAGTCATCATTGGCTCCGTGCTGATTGCGTCTCAATATTTGGAACGTTAGTATCGTTACGTGAGACAGCATAGCGGCATCGGCGTCCTCGACAAAGCGGTGCAGGTCCTGACCGCCATAGGCGACTCGCCCTGCGGGCTCGCGGAATTGTGCGAACGCACGGGTCTCCCCCGCGCCACCGCACACCGGCTTGCGGCAGGGCTGGAGGTGCACCGACTCTTATCCCGCGACGGTGACGGGCAGTGGCAGCTCGGCGCGGGGCTTACCGAACTCGCAGCGCATGTCAACGATCCACTCCTGAGTGCCAGCGCCCAGGTGCTCCCCAAGCTGCGCGAAATCACGGGCGAGAGCGTGCAGCTGTACCGACGAGAAGGCACCGTGCGCATATGTGTGGCGGCTCTCGAACCGCCGGCGGGGCTTCGTGACACCGTGCCGGTCGGCTCGCGGCTGCCGATGTCGGCCGGATCGGGCGCCAAAGTATTACTTGCCCACAGTGATCCAGGCACGCAGGCGGCAGTGCTGCCCGGCGCGACGTTCACCGAGCGCGCTCTTGCCGATGTGCGCAAGCGCGGTTGGGCGCAGAGCGCGGCCGAGCGCGAGGCCGGGGTCGCCAGCGTTTCGGCACCTGTTCGCGATCGGCACGGCAATGTCATTGCGGCAATATCGGTTTCCGGCCCCATCGACCGGATGGGCCGACGGCCCGGGGCACGCTGGGCCGCCGATCTCGTTGCCGCCTCCGAGGCGATAACGGCCCGGCTTTAAGCTCCGAATATGGGAAGCAACCAGCGCTCGCAGATCGTCATGTCCGACGAAGAGATCACCGAGTTCATCAACAACTCACGCACCACCACCATGGCCACCGTCGGTGCCGACGGACAGCCGCACTTGGTGGCCATGTGGTACGCGGTGCTCAACGGCGAGGTGTGGTTCGAGACCAAGGCCAAGTCGCAGAAGGTGGTCAACCTCAAGCGCAATCCCACTATCACGTGTCTCATCGAGGACGGTCTCACCTACGACACCCTGCGCGGAGTCTCCATCGAGGGCCGGGCCGAGATCGTCGAGGATCCGGATGTGCTGTTCCAGGTCGGCATCAGTGTCTTCGAGCGCTACACCGCCCCATACACAGAGGAGATGAAGCCCTTTGTGGAGCAGATGCTCAACAAGCGCATCGCGGTCCGGGTACGTCCTACCCGGGTTCGGTCGTGGGATCATCGCAAGCTCGGACTGCCCGCGATGCCGCTGGGCGGGTCAACGGCCCCACAGCAGTAGGCGTCGGGGTGGGCCAGCTCGCACGCGATGCGCTCGACTCTTTCCGCGAGGGTCTGCGGCATAAGAAAATCAAACGGCCACTCAGTGATGCGCTGGTCCACCATCTGGGCACAGGCGACGCGGCCGGTCAATACGACGACCGGATCCATGAACTGCGAGCCGAAACCCTCGACATCGAGGTGGATGTCGACAAGGCCGACGTCTATCAAGCGCGCAAGTTCGTGATCTGGACCCTGCGCGGGCGCCATCCGGAGCTGACCGAGGAAGCGCTGCGCGCTTTGGGTGACTACCGCGCCGAGAACTGGCGCTAGACCTCGCTAACGAGCTGGTACCCCCGATGGGATTCGAACCCACGCTACCGCCGTGAGAGGGCGGCGTCCTAGGCCGCTAGACGACGGGGGCTAGAACATTGTCGTGCAATGCGCTCGGCGCGCAGACTTAGCAGTCTAGCTTACCGGCGCACATCCACCAAATCACTTGTCGTACAAATGATTTGCGCTGGGGTACCAGGACTCGAACCTAGAATGGCTGAACCAGAATCAGCTGTGTTGCCAATTACACCATACCCCAATGGCTTCGCAGAACCGCAGGTCAGCGAGCTGATAGCGGACTTTGGAGCCGACGAGCAGAGTACCAAACCAAGGGCCATTAACCCGAATCGGTCTGGTCACCCACCCCATTTTCCCAGCTCCGAGCGTTTCTCAGCCGTGTCAGGGTGCGCCCGGAACCCAGCAGCTCCATCGATTCGAACAGCGGCGGGCTCACCGTTGCACCCGTAACCGCGACACGCAGCGGGCCGAAAGCCTTCCGCGGTTTGAGCTCGAGCCCTTCGATGAGTGCGCTCTTGAGCGCACCCTCGATGGCAGGGGTGGTCCACGCCTCGAGTGACTCCAGCGCACCGATTGCGGCGTCCAGGACAGGCAACGAGGCCTCTCCGAGTTCCTTGCGGGCCGCGCCCGGGTCGATCGCGTACGCGTCGTCGTTGAGGAACTTCAGCAGCCCCCAGGCGTCGCCCAGCACCACGATGCGCGTCTGCACCAGATCCGCCGCCACCGCGAAGGCGCTCTCGTCGAGCCCGAGCTCGTGCCCATGCGCGGCGAAGTACGTGCGCAGCCGGGTCACGAACTCCTCCGGCGCCAACAGCCGGATGTGCTCGGCGTTGATGGCATCGGCCTTCTTCTGGTCGAATCGCGCCGGATTCGAGTTGACATCGGTGACATCGAAGGCGGTGACCATCTCGGCAAGTGAGAAGATGTCGTGATCATCGGCGATCGACCACCCCAGCAGGGCAAGGTAATTCAGCAGACCCTCGGGAATGAATCCGCGATCGCGATGAAGAAACAGGTTGGACTGCGGATCACGCTTGGACAGCTTCTTCGTGCCCTCCCCCAGCACCGACGGCAGGTGCGCGAAGGCCGGTATCGAGTCGGTCACTCCGATCCGGATCATGGCCTCGTACAAAGCGATCTGCCGCGGTGTCGAGGGCAGCAGGTCCTCGCCGCGCAGCACATGGGTGATCTTCATCAACGCGTCGTCGACCGGGTTCACCAAGGTGTACAACGGATCCCCGTTACCGCGGGTCAGCGCAAAATCAGGCACCACACCCGCCGCGAAGGTGGTCTCGCCGCGCACCAAGTCGTTCCAGGTGATGTCGTGATCGGGCATCCGCAGCCGGACGACGGGATCGCGTCCCTCCGCACGGAATGCCGCGCGCTGCTCCTCGGTGAGATCACGGTCATAGTTGTCATAGCCCAGTTTGGGATTGCGTCCCGCGGCAAGATGGCGGGCTTCGACTTCCTCCGCCGTGGAGAATGCCTCATAGGCCTCCCCCGCCTCCAGGAGCTTGCGCACCACCTCCCGATGCAGCTCCTTACGCTGTGACTGTCGGTAGGGCTCGTAGGGTCCGCCGACCTCCGGCCCTTCGTCCCAGTCCAGCCCCAGCCATCGCAAGGCATCCAGGATCGCCAGGTAGCTCTCCTCACTGTCGCGTCCGGCATCGGTGTCTTCGATGCGGAACACGAAGTCCCCACCGCAGTGTCGCGCATACGCCCAGTTGAACAGTGCGGTGCGAATCAGGCCGACGTGCGGCGTGCCCGTCGGCGACGGGCAGAAACGTACCCGGATTTTCGTGTTACTCACTCTTACTTCGCCTTCCGCACAACGGGATTGGACAGGGTTCCGATACCTTCGATAGTGACGCTCACGGTGTCCCCGTCGACAATGGGCCCGACGCCCTCGGGAGTCCCGGTGAGAATGACATCCCCGGGTAGCAGGGTCATCACCGCGGAGACCCATTCCACGATCGCTCCGACATCATGCAATAGCAAGGAGGTTCTGCTGCGCTGCCTGACCTGCCCGTTGACCTCGGTACGAATCTCGAGGTCCGCCGGATCGAGGTCGGTGACGATCCACGGCCCCAGTGGGCAAAACGTGTCGTGTCCCTTGGCCCTGGTCCACTGACCGTCGGCGCGTTGATGGTCGCGGGCGGACACGTCGTTGCCGATCGTGTACCCCAGGATGTTCTCCGCGGCACGCGCGGCGGGCACGTCCTTACACGGCCGACCGATCACGATGGCCAATTCGCCTTCGTGATGCACCTCGGTTGCGCTGGGCGGCAGCTGGATCGGCAGGCCCGGCCCGATGATGGAGGTATTCGGCTTGATGAAGATCACCGGCGACTCGGGCGGGTCGCCACCCATTTCGGCGGCGTGGGCGGCGTAGTTCTTGCCCATCGCGACAACCTTGCTCGCCAGGATGGGTGCCAGCAGCCGGACATCCGCGAGCGGCCACTGCCGTCCGGTAAAAGTGGGGGTGCCGAAGGGATGCTCGGCGATCTCGCGGGCGATCGCTGATTCTTCTCTGCCGTCTTCTCCTTCGATACTTACGAAGGCGACACCGTCTGGGCTGGCAATACGTCCTAGGCGCATTTACATAAGCCTAGTTGCCAGGCTTTGCGGCTTCCCCGGAGTCCTCATGTTGGTCGGCGCGGATGTTCGCGCGCGTGACCAACGCCACCAGGAAATCCTCCAACCGGTCCCGGGTGATGTCGAGCTCACCGCGAAACCAGGTGGTGACGAGGTCCAGCCCTCCCGAGACCAAGGTGAACGTGGCCAGGTCGAGATCGGGATCCAGCGCATCATCGGCCGGCAACAGCACACGCCCCTGATCGGCCATCACCTGTGCCAGCGTCTTGACCAGATCGCGCCGACGCGCGGCCAGACCCTCGGTGGCCTGCGACTCGACCAGCAGCCGTCCCCGGCGGGGATCGGCGGTAAGGAATCTCAGCCCACTGCCCACGGCTGCGCGAGTGCGCACCACCGGATCCTTGGATGTCGAGCTCTTGGCTATGGCCTCGATGATGGTTGCCGAGCCCGCGAGCATCTGCTCGTCGAGCATCGCCAACACCAGTTCGTCGGTGCTTCGGAAGCTCTCGTAGAAATACCGATCGTTGAGTCGAGCCTCGGCACACACCCCACGCACCGTCAGCCCCTTGACGCCACTGCCGGCGACCAGGTCCAGCGCGGCATCCAGCAGCGCCGCGCGTCGTCGCGCGCGTCGTTCGCCGGATGTGGCGCCGCCGTAGGTCCGGGATGGCATCTGCCGATTGTCGCACCGTGGTGCTTGACCTCACGCGTTTTTCTGGTGATGATTCTCACCAGATGGTGAGTCGTGTCACCAGATGGTCGCTTTCAACGAGGAGAGGACACCCTGATGGGGTCAAAGATGGCTTCGAACTGGCAGAAGCTGCCCAACCCGCCGCAACTGCGCGAATTCCCGTTCAACGTGTTCGCCCGCTTCCTCCCGGGTCGCGATATTCGTGCCACCGCTGAGCAGCGGGAGTCATTCCGCCGCTTCGCGCATGCCGGGGACCCCCTTGCGGACGCGGTCGTCGCGATGTTCGCCCGCTTCCCCGTGGGACAGGGGCGGCGCATGTTCGAAACCGCCATCGAAGAGGGCATCGACGCGGTCGAGAACCCGCCCGAAGAACTCGTCGCCTTCTTCGAACAGATCGATGCCCGGCCGTACTGGCTGGATGACAAGAAACTCGAACTGGCCGCGCGCGTCAGCATGCGCACGGGCGTGGTGGGCCTGGGCCTGGCCCTGCCCGGTCTCGCGCTGACCGGCGGCTACCTGTCGTCCCGTGCCGACAAACCCCTCGTCGGCACGGGCAATCTGCAGGCGATGGCTCCGCGCAGGCTCAATGAGACCGCGCAATGGCTCATCGACGTCACCTCCCCCGGCGGCCTAGATCGATTCTCGCCCGGGTTCAAGGGAATCCCACGCGTGCGCCTCATGCATGCGTTGGTGCGCGCCGCGATGAACCGGCGGGACGATTGGGATTATGAGGCCTGGGACAGCCCCGTCAATCAGATCCAACTCGCCGGGACACTCATGCTGTTTTCACTGGCAAACCTGGCGGGCTGTCAAGCCATGGGCATGAGCTTCTCCGACAGCGAGCGCGAGTCGGTGTTCCATTTCTGGCGATACGTGGGCCTGCTCATGGGAATTCATCCCGAGCTCGTACCTACCAGCGAGGAAGACACCTGGCGGCTGTTCTGGCTGGAAGCCGATACCGAGTTCCTGCCGGACGACGATTCATACGCACTCACCCAGGCCCTGCACGCCTCGATCCCCGGCGAGCCGGTGTTCATGCGGCTCTCTCGCACCTACCTGTCCTCATACAGCCGGCTCATTCTCGGCAAGACCAACGCCGATCGCTTAGGCCTGCCCGACAACAAACCGATGCAAGCCGCCGTCGTGGGAACCTCGGTGATGAACTGGTTTTTCGAGCGCCGCAACGTGCTGCCCGGAATGACGCGCATCAGCGAGGAGATCGGCCAGTTCGCGCGGCGCCAGATCGTCTCGCAGGGCATGTCGCAATCAGGCGGGGATCGCACCTATCGACGACACGACAATCTCGCCACCGCGAGCTAGCACGTCTCATATATTGAGACATGTATTCAATAGTTTGAGATAGGTGTGGAACCATGGTGACCATGGTTCACGTCGATGAGGTTGGTACAGCACGCCGTTGGGCGATGCTGGCCATTGCTTTGGGGTCCACCGCTGGAGCGAATGTCTTCATCAACGGTGTGGCGTTCCTCATCCCGGCCCTGCACGCCGAGCGTGGACTCGACCTGGCCAACGCGGGGCTGCTGTCCGCCATGCCGAGCTTCGGCATGGTCTTGACGCTCATCGCCTGGGGGGCACTCATCGACAAATTCGGTGAGCGCATCGCGTTGGTGAGCGGCCTGGCGCTGACCGCCGTGGCCGCGTTCGCGGCCGCGGAATCCCCGTCGCTGACCGTGACTGGCGCATTCCTGCTGCTGGGTGGGGCGGCCGCGGCCGCCTGCAACTCAGCCAGTGGACGCGTGGTGGTCGGGTGGTTCCCACCCCACCAGCGCGGGACGGTCATGGGTATCCGCCAGATGGCGCAACCGCTGGGCGTCGCGGCCGGTGCGCTCGTCATCCCGCGCATTGCCGAGGGTCACGGCGTCGCGACCGCACTGCTCTTTCCCGCGATCGTGTGCGCGGTGTCTTCAGCGGTGTGTCTGGTCGGCATCATCGACCCGCCGCGGCCGCCCCGTTCGGAGGCACCCGAGGAACATCTGGCCAATCCCTACCGCGGGTCACGCGTGCTGTGGCTGATTCACGGGGTGTCGGTGCTGTTGGTGGTCCCTCAGGTGGTCGTGTGGACCTTCACGCTGGTATGGCTGGTCACCGACAGGGGCTGGAGCATCGGCGCGGCCAGCGTGATGGTGACGGTGGCGCAACTGGTCGGTGCGCTTGGCCGGGTCGCCGCCGGAATGTGGTCCGACCGTTGGGGTTCGCGGATGAGGCCGATCCGGGCCATCGCCGCGGCCGCATCGGCGACCATGGCGTTGCTGGCCGTCACCAACCAACTCGATTGGTCCGTCAGCGTCGTCGTCATGCTGGTGGCTTCGGTGATCACCGTGTCGGACAACGGGCTTGCCTACACCTCGATCGCCGAGATCGCCGGACCATTCTGGAGCGGCCGCGCCCTGGGTGCCCAGAACACCGGCCAGCTGCTGGCCGCTGCCGTGGCGCCGCCAATATTCGGAGCCATTGCCGCGGCGGCGGGATTCTCCGCGGCATTCGCCGTGTGTGCGCTGTTCCCGCTGGCAGCAGTCGGTTTGGTGCCGGTGAAGTTGGAGCGGCCGGCCCCCTAATGCCGAATGCGAGCCCGGCGCGGATCTCCCCGCGCGAGGCTCGCATTCGATCAGGACTACAGGAAGCTGGCGATCCGATCGCCAGTCGCCGAGGTGGACAGCTTCTCCTCACCGCGGGTGGCCAGATGCTGCTCGACAGCCCTTTCGACACGGGCCGCGGCCTCGGTCTCGCCCAGGTGATCCAGCAGCAGCGAGACCGACACGATCGCGGCGGTGGGATCGGCGATCCCCTGGCCCGCGATATCGGGTGCGCTGCCGTGGACGGGCTCGAACATCGACGGGTTCTTACCCGAGCCGTCGATGTTTCCGCTTGCGGCCAAACCGATTCCACCGGTGACGGCGGCCGTCAGGTCGGTGATGATATCGCCGAACAGGTTGTCGGTGACGATGACGTCGAACCGTCCCGGATCGGTCACCATGTGGATGGTCGCGGCATCGATGTGCTGATAGGAAACCTGCACATCGGGGTACTCCGCGGCGACTTCGTTGACCGTGCGCGTCCACAACGTGCCCGCGTACTTGAGCACGTTGTTCTTGTGCACCAGCGTCAGGTTCTTGCTACGGGCCTCGGCACGCTCGAATGCGTTACGCACCACGCGCTCCACCCCGAATCGGGTGTTGAGGCTGACCTCGGTGGCCACCTCATGCGGGGTATCGACACGGATCGCACCGCCGTTGCCGGTGTACGGCCCCTCAGTGCCCTCGCGCACCACGACCAAGTCGATGGCGGGGTTCCCCGCCAGCGGGCCGGTGACACCGGGGTACAGCTTGGCCGGTCGCAGATTGATGTGGTGGTCCAGCGCGAAGCGGGTGTTCAACAGCAGCCCCCGCTCCAACACACCGCTGGGGACCGCCGGATCGCCAATGGCGCCAAGCAGAATGGCGTCGTGTCCGCGTAGCTCATCGAGCACCGAGTCGGGCATCAGCTCGCCGGTCGCCAGGTAGCGGCGAGCACCCAAGTCGTATTCGGTCTTGTCGACGCCCGGCAGTACCGCATCCAGCACCTTCACGGCCTCGCCGATGACCTCAGGACCGATGCCATCACCGGCGATGATCGCGAGTTTGGTCATGAAAGATCCACCAGCTCAAGGGTCGTCGCGCCGACGGCGGCACGGATCTCGTCCAGCACGGCATCCGGAGCAGTGCGATCAATGCGCAGGATGATGGTGGCTGCCGCACCGGAGGCGTCCTGGCTCAGCTGCGCGGCCTGGATGTTCACCTCGGCGCCACCCAGCACGGTGCCGATCTTGCCCAGGGCGCCCGGCACGTCCGCGTAGTTGATGACGAGGTTGACGCCCTCGGCACGCAGATCGAAGTTGCGACCGTTGATCTGGACGATCTTTTGCACCAGTTGCGGGCCTGACAAGGTGCCGGCGACGTTGATCACGGAGCCGTCGGCATACACGGCGCGCACATCGACGACACTGCGGTGGTTCGGGCTCTCGGTGGCCGTGGTGATCTCCGCACTCACGCCACGCTCTTCGGCGATCGACGGAGCGTTCACGAACGTCACCTGGTCCTCGATCACCGACGAGAACAGTCCACGCAACGCGGAAAGCTTCAGCACCGCAACATCTTCGGAAGCCAACTCACCGCGGACATCAACCGACAACGAGGTAGGCAGCTGCTCGGAAACGGCTCCGATGAGCACGCCGAGCTTGCGCACCACCTCAAGCCACGGCGCCACCTCTTCGCTGACGACGCCCCCGCCGACGTTGACGGCGTCCGGCACGAACTCGCCCGCCAGGGCCAGCTGCACGCTTGCGGCCACGTCGGTGCCCGCGCGATCCTGCGCCTCGCTGGTGGAGGCGCCCAGGTGCGGGGTCACCACCACCTGGTCGAGTTCGAACAGCGGGCTGTCGGTGCACGGCTCGGTGGAGAACACGTCGAGGCCGGCGCCGCGGACGTGACCACTACGAATGGCATCGGCCAGGGCTGCCTCGTCGATGAGCCCACCGCGCGCGGCATTGACGATGATGACACCCGGCTTGGTCTTGGCGAGGGCCTCCTTGCCGATCAGGCCCGCGGTCTCCGGCGTCTTGGGCAGGTGCACCGAAATGAAATCTGCCCGACCCAAAAGTTCGTCGAGTGTCAGCAGTTCGATACCGAGCTGGGCAGCACGAGCGGCCGAGACGTAGGGGTCGTACGCGACGATGTGCGTGCCGAACGCGGCGAGCCGCTGCGCGAACAACTGCCCGATGCGGCCCAGGCCCACGACGCCGACGGTCTTACCGAATATCTCGGTGCCGTTGAACGACGAGCGCTTCCAGGTGTGCGCCTTGAGCGAGGCGTCAGCCGCCGGGATCTGCCGCGCGGTGGCCAGCAGCAGGGTCACGGCGTGCTCGGCCGCGCTGTGGATGTTCGAGGTGGGGGCGTTGACCACCAGAACACCACGGGCAGTGGCGGCCTTGACGTCGACATTGTCGAGTCCGACGCCGGCACGCGCGACGATCTTGAGCTTGGTTCCGGCGGCCAGCACCTCGGCGTCAACCGTGGTGGCCGAGCGCACCAGAAGCGCATCAGCCTCGGGTACCGCGGCCAGCAGCGCGGGGCGGTCAGGGCCATCGACCCAGCGCACCTCCACACCATCTCCGAGTGCTTCGACGGTCGACGGGGCAAGTTTGTCGGCAATCAACACGACTGGACGTTCGCTCACGTCGTCACAGCCTAGTGCGGACCATCAGGAGGCTTACATCACACCTGGTCTAGTACCCGATCTGCGTCGCCACCGCGCGTAGTGCCGTGATATCGGGATTGGGGTGAAATGCGCGGATAAGTTCGTCGGTGAGCGGCTTCCGGTCCATGACCTGTTGCACGGCGGACTCGGGTACAACATGGCCCTGCGCCGGGTACAACCAGTCCAGTTCCTTGGATGCGTGCCAGTCGATCAGCGGATCGAATAAGTGCTCACCTCCATCGCCGTGGTACCCCCACTGCGTGCGCTCCGGGTTGCCGTGGCGCCATGCGACGTCCGCGGGGCCGCGCCAGACACAAACGGTCATTTGTGGAGCGCCGTCGTAGTAGCCGTAGAGATCGGGGTTTTTCAGATCCGACCTAAACCGCTCCGGCAGATCACCGACCAGACCCGGCCAGTAATCGTCCTCGTTGTAGGTACTCAAATCCGATTCATGGTCGAAGCCCCGGAGGAAAACACCGTCAGTGGCCGAGAAGACGATCGACCACTCGTCGCCTCCCCCGTTCTGGTACTTCACAAGATCGTCACCGGAACGCCAATTCGGTTGGTAGACAGTGCCGATATCGTCCCTGGCGAGAGCTCGGCCCTCGACCAAGGCGTCGAGCAGCGCGACTACGCGACATCGTCTGCGCAACTCCGCGGAATCCGGAAGCTTCCCGGCGAACTCCACAACACTGGCGCCGCCCTCCGCCTTGTGCGCAGATTTGGGGGCAGAGCATGCGGGGATAGCCTGGCCCGACAAGGCAACTGCACTTGCCACAAGCCACCCGCGCCGACTGATCATCACGGCCACACGTGCAGCCTAGCCGCCTTCAGGCAAACAGCCAGCACTCCGGGCCAGCCGCCAACCGGAGAGTGTGGGTGACTGGCTCCCTAACGTCACTTGTGGTGGGGTATCCATGCGGTGGTCCCGTGGGCGTGTATTCGGGTGGTCCAACCGTGGCCTAGGAGGCGGCGTGAACCCGGTGCACTTCCTCTCCGGCTGAGCAATATCGTGTCGATTATCGCGCTGGCCTCCGGAAATTCCGACCAGGGTTGCCTTCATTTAAACGACGCCGCGGGTTCCGCGTGTGTGCGGCGGTGCGCTGCGTATGGCGTAGGCCGCCGCGGCGCTGGCCGCGGTGAAGACGCTGTAGCTCAGCGGCACTTCGGCGCCAAGTGACAGCGCCATCGCTATTCCAAATGTTATGAGCAGCAAGCAACTCACCGCGCCGACCAGACTGGGCTTCCATCCGATCAGAAGCAGAATCCCCAGGATCACTTCGGCGGCGGTGGACGCCCATGCAATCACCGTCAACGGCCATCCAGAAACAAATGGAATCATCTGGTTGACGTAGGCGGCGAAAGAAGCCATGTTTCCCCAGGTCCCCTGTCCGAACGGCTCCCACCACCCGAAGCGGTCGGCAACGGCGGACAGAAAGGCCGCCGCGAGCGACACGCGTAGCGCTACCTCGACGAGCCGGATCCGATCAATCTTGTGCATGGACTCTCTTTTCATCTCCGGCTCGGCGGCGCAGTTGCGGTGTCATCGAGGGTGAGTGGGCCGTCTCCGGTATCGAGCAGGAAGACCGCTAGTAATTCCGCAGGTTCTGTGGCGCTGGCATTTTCACTGATCGTGTGGTGCGCGCCGGGGGCTTCATGCCAGGTCTCCCCCGCGTGATAGACACGCGCAGGCTCTGCGTCAACTTGGCTGCGAATCGCTCCGGAAACCACATAGGCCATGATGAACGCGGACTTCGCGTGATGGTGGGCTTCACTTTTTGTTCCCGGCGGATAGCTGACAGTAACTGATATCAATGATTTGCCTGGCACGTTGGTCTGTTGATCGAATACTTGTCGGACGACAGGGCTTTCGCCCGCATTCTGCGGTGCGGGCTCGGCACAGGCTGTTGGCGCGAGCATCACGGCAACGCCCAGAGTTACGGGTAGAATCTTCAGAGTCATTTGGCCTCAACCTCTTTCGAATCGACATGGTGAACTGAGTACGACCAGGTAGCACCGCGACCCTAGACAGCCGCTATTTGGACGATCGTCTTGCCGGGAGTCTTTCGATCGATATCGAAGGCGCTCAACGCATCCTCAAGGGGGATTACCGATCCGATGTTCTGACGGATTCGCCCGTCGCGCAGTTTGTTCTCCAAGATAGTGAGCTGTCTGCGGTCCGCCTCAACGACAAAGAAAACGGCCCGTGCGCCCTCGGGGATGACACGCGGGGGTTCGGCGATGGTGATCAACGCGCCTCCGGCACGCACCAGTTGCGCTGAGCGATCGAGGATCTCCCCACCAATCACATCGAATACAACGTCGACCTGGCCGATGTCTTCGAGTGTGTCAGTGGTCAGGTCGACGAAATCGTCGGCTTTTAGGCCCAAGACCTGATCACGTTGGCCGCCGCGTCCGGTGCCGATGACGTGAGCTCCCGCCTCGTGTGCAAGCTGCACGGCCACAGAACCGACCGCACCTGCCGCACCATGTATGAGAACGCTCTGCCCCGCGACGATGTGTCCGTGGAGGAATAGCCCTTGCCAGGCCGTCAGACCGGAAACGGGTAGGGCGGCCGCAACCGTGTGGTCCACATCGGCCGACAGAGGAGCCAGATTCCGCGCTTCCACCGCGACGTACTGCGCCAACGCGCCATTGCGCGTCCAGTCCGTGATGCCAAAGACTCGCTGCCCCACAGTCAACCCCGTTGTGCCGTAGCCTAGTTCGACCACGATGCCCGATACCTCGTGCCCTGGGATGCTCGGGCCTCGGCTCCGGCCCGAACGGTCGGCCCAGGTTCCTGGCCAATCGAGCTCCCCGGGAGTGAATCCGGCGGCGTGCACCTGGACGATGACGTCGTTCTCTGCGGCATGGGGATAGGGCACTGCCGTCAACGACAGTCCGGCCCCCTTCGCGCCCTGTTCGGCAACGATCGCTTTCATGACTTTCGCGTTACCCGGGTCCGGCATATTCGTCCTTTCGTCCGTGTTGTCCTTCCATCACAGCCGCCGGGAGTCATCTAGTCCAACAGATCTTTTTGATAGATTCCATCTACAAAACAGATGAGGGTGGCGGATGGAACTTCGACAGTTGGAGCATTTCGTGGCCGTTGCTGGCGAGATGAGCTTCTCTCGAGCCGTGCAGCGCGCCCACGTTGTTCAGTCCGCGCTGTCCACGTCGGTGGGCAAGTTGGAGAAAGAGCTCGGAGTCGAATTGTTCGACCGAACGCGGCAACAGATCCGATTGACTCCAGCCGGAGAGCTTTTCCACACTCATGCGACCCGGGTGATTCAGGCCGCTCGGTACGCCAAAGATTCCATCGGCAACTTCCGTGGCGAGCTGACCGGCACTGTCGATCTCGGCGCACTTATTACCTTCGGCCCGTTAGATGTACCCAAAATGCTGGGCCAATTCCACCGCGAATACCCGCTGGTTCAAATCAGGCTGCGCCAAAGCCAGAGCGGCTCGAACGCATATCTTTCGGCCATCGCCGACGGAACCCTTGATCTGGCTCTCGTCTCAGCACCCGATCGGTTTCCAGCAGGCATCCAGATGCGGCTGCTGTGCCAAGAGCCCATGATGTTTGTCTGCCGACCCGACCATCGGCTGGCGCAACGACGTCACGTCACCGTCACCGAACTCGTCGACGAGCACCTTATTGGTTTTCCGCCTCAATTCAGCTTGCGCCGCATAGTGGAGGACGCCTTCACTGCTGCAGGCGTTACGGCATTCACACCGCACGAAGTCGCCCTCGAATACGCGATCGCCGCCAGTTTGGTCCATCACGGGCTGGGCACTATCTTCATGCCCGCCAGCGAAGCGGCCCAATTCCCACACCTGCGCGCGCTAGCCGTACGCCCAGCCATCATATGGAAGATCTACCTGGCCTCCGCCGAACAATCCCAGCTCGGACCAGCCAGCGCCCAACTTGCAGAACACCTCGTCGCATCGGCCCACGCTCAAACGAACTCACCCAAGACATAGGCGCTCCACTCAAGGCGAGCGAAAGCGGATGGCGACGAATGCCGCGCCGCCTCTGCCGTACGCGCAGAGGCGGCGCAGTCGATGAGACCCTGCTATTCAGAAAGACAGTCACGGTATACGCGACGAGGATCTGTAATGGCCCCACCTGACGCATACTGCATCCTGTTATTCATCACCCGTCCCGGGAATGGCCTGAATGGCTAGGTTCGCGCCTGCGTCGATGCCGCATGGTGAGTGATTGCCTCCATGGCGTCGGCGAGGGTGAGGATCGAAACTCCCAGCAGCACGATGTCCTTGATGAGAAACTGCCCGGTCATGGACAGGAAAGGAAAGCCGCCGGCCGACGCTTCACCGACGCCTGGTGTCGTGATCAGAAACGACAACGTGCTGACGAAAAGCACTATCGCCAAAGCACTTCCGGCTAGCGACACCCGTGGATACCAGGGCTTCACCACCAGTAATACGGCAGTGACTATCTCTACGACACCGAGGATCGATGAAAAGGTCTGGACACTGAACACGCCGTAAAGCCAACCCATGAAGGGACTGTTGGCCACCAAGGGCTGAATGTTGAGGGCCTCGTAGGAG
Source organism: Mycobacteroides abscessus ATCC 19977 (assembly GCF_000069185.1). Classification (NCBI taxonomy): domain Bacteria; kingdom Bacillati; phylum Actinomycetota; class Actinomycetes; order Mycobacteriales; family Mycobacteriaceae; genus Mycobacteroides; species Mycobacteroides abscessus. The sequence goes on from NC_010397.1 coordinate 3,348,852, forward strand.
CAGAATTTGAATATTCCGATCCAACCGATGACGATGGCCAGCCCGTAGCGAGCCACGATATGCGCCAGAGCGCGAACGACGGGGGCATTGTTTTGGCATACGACGCTCAGCGCGTCGGTTCTGGTGGACATTTTCGATACCTTTCGTATGAGAACGTTCAGATGAATTGGGTTGCGTGATGCGGTTCAGGCGAAGGTGAAGAGCCTGTCGTGGTCCAACCGTGAAATCGGGTTGTTGTATGTGTTCGCGGCGTCCGGGTATCCGAGTGCCAGCAGTACCGTTGTGGTGTATCCGGTTTCTCGGATTTTGAATGCCTCATCGACAGTGGCCGGGTCGAAACCTTCCAGCGGCGTGGCATCGAAACCCAGCTCGGCGGCGGCCATCATGGTCATGCCCAACGCCAGATAGGTCTGCTTCTCCATCCAGTGGGTTAGGTCCTTGTAGCCATAGGTCCTCAGGTTCAGGAAGTCGCGGGTCATTGATTCCCACCGCGACTGCTTCGCGGGGTCCGGGAACCTGCCATCGGCTTTCTCTTTGCCGAACACCTCTTCGAGGTGGCTATCGGGCACGTCGGCCCTGGTGGTGAAGACCAGGACATGCGAGGCGTCCCGGATCTTGCCGCCGTTGTCGAGGAACCGTTCGCCCAGATTGCCTGCGAGCCGCTCCTTGCCTTCGGGCGTGCCGAGCACGTAGTAACGACTAGCCTGCACGTTCACCGATGACGGAACCGTCCTCAGGAACCGCAACAATTGCTGCAGGGACTCGGCCGGAATGGTCTTGCTGGAGTCGAAATATCTCGTGAGGTGCTTACTCATGAGGTTGTCGAGGTTCATGTCAATTTACTTTCCTTGCAAGGTGTTTGAGCGTCACGCGGCGGTGCCGGCCGCCGGGATGTCGATGACGGTTTGGTTGACATTGTTGATGTAGTTGGTCAGCAGGGTCTGAACGGCGACGGTGACAATCGCCAAGATCTGCGAGTCCGCGTAGCCGGCGCCCCGCACGGCGGCCAGATCGGAATCGCCGACCTTCCCACGGGTTTCGACCACCCGCTGAGCGAAGCGCGCGACGGCGGCCCGCTTGGGGTCGATCGAGCTTCCCGATCGCGCCAGGTCGATGTCGTCGCTCGACATGCCACCGAGTTCGGCCGATACGTACGAGTGCACCGCCAGGCAGTAGTCGCAGCCGTTGGCTTCGGATACCGCGAGCGCGATGGTGTGGCGGGTCTTGGCATCCAGCACTCGCCCCAGGCTGCCCTGCAAGGACATGACGACATCCAGGACTGCCGGATTCGACGCGAGCATCGCGAACATGTTCGGTACGAAGCCGAACTGCCTACCGACAGTGCCCAGGGCGCTCTCCGCCTCTGCGGTGATGTCTTCCGAGGCAGGGGTGGTCAGACGTGACATGGCGGATCAACCTCCAGTAGGTGTGTGCATGGATTTTCTGGGCTGTTTAGCCCACTCCTGAAGTGAACACCTATAGAATTGGGCTGTCAAGCCCAATTTTGGTATCGTGGTAACCATGAACGGCAAAACGGCAGTCCAGCGGCACCGCAAGCTGACCGAAAAGGGCCAGGCGACACGAGCTCGAATCCTCGAACAAGCCGCGGAACTCATCCACACCAAGGGCGTCGCCGCGACGAACAACGAGCAACTCCGCCGTGTCACAGGCATCAGTGGATCGCAGCTCAACCACTACTTCCCCACCAAAGAGAGCCTCGTCATGGCGGTAATCGAATGGCAGACCGAACAGGTCATGCGCTTTTATGGCAGTGAGCAATTCGCCGGCTTCGACACCATCGAGGCGCTTCGATCCTGGGTGGACTACTACGTCACCCACGAGAGCGCCTACCGAGACGGCTGCACCCTCGGATCGCTGGCGAGCCAGATAATCAAGTCGGATTTACAGGTTCACGACGAGCTGGCTCGAGCATTCGACCAGTGGCGGAACATCTTCCGAGACGGACTCCGGCGGATGCAGAGCCTCGGCAGACTCAGCGCCACCGCAGACCCAACGCAACTGGCCGACCTCCTGCTATCCGCCTTCCAGGGCGGCATGCTCCTTACTCAGGTGCAGCGGGACGTCACCCCACTCAAGAATGCCCTACACGCGGCCATCGACCACGTACAAACCTTCGCGGAGTAGACACACAAGATCAATAAGCGGATGACGTTCGCAGCGCCGCCCGGAAAGGCCGAGCCTGTGTTCGTACGCCATAAGGCCATATTCATGACTTTTTAGGTGTCGATGTGCCCGTCGGGCCGCCTCAGTCATTCGGTGATGTGGTGTGGGGCGGCGAAACAGGCAGAGGTCATCGCAGCGATTCAATCCTCATCGCCAATAACGCCGTCCATTCCACGACATAGTCCTCGTCGGCGATATCGCGGGCGGCCCCGCGAAACACCGCGCTGGTCGCACGCTTGCCCAGCAGGGCGTTGACACCAAGCACACCAATGGATTCCGCGTCCTGCTTGCTGATATCAGGCGCCCAGCCCTGCACCCAATCACTCAGTTCTCCGTACAGGCCGTCGAATAGCGCCGCATACGCATGGTCGAGACGCGCCGGGCGACCAGATGGGACGCTGGATGCGATCTGCAACAGTTGCGACTCCTCATCGAGAACCGCCAGCACGTAACGACCCATCATGGTCAGCTCATTGCGTAGGTCGCCGAGTCCACCGAAGAGCGCACGGATATCACGCATCGCCCGGCGACGGTCCAGCTGCCGATCGATGCCTGCCTCCAGCAACGCTTCCTTGGACTTGAAGTGGTGGTACAACCCGCCAGAGCCCGGCGTGAGGCCGGCCGCCTTCTCGATCTGCGCAACGCTGGTGGCCTTGTACCCCTGCTCGCCGAAAAGCCTCATGGCCTCGGTGACCAGGCGTTCTTTCGTGGAAATCTCACCCATTGACGCCTCCAAAGTAATCACTTAGTCTCACTCAGTGAGTACTTTAACACCCGGGACGGGTCATCGGTAGGAGGACGCCATGGCGGAGGAGCCAGTACCCAGGGGACGGATCCGGCGCACCATGCCACTGGCAGGCTTCACCGCCCGCGCAGCGGGCGGACGACTCGTCGCGGGCCTACGCGAAAAGGCCGGAGACACCGGAGCCGTCGACCGCTTCCATCACCGCACAGCCGAGCGCTACACCGAACTCCTCGGGCACTCCAAAGGCGTTCTGATGAAGGCAGGACAGATCTTTTCGAGCATCGATATGAACGGTGCCGACGGCGGAATCTCGCCGTACGAGCAGGCATTGACTCGACTTCAAACCCAATCGCCGCCCATGGCCCCCGCATTGGCGCGTAGTGTCCTCGAATCTGAGCTCCGCGTACCTACAAGCCAGGCGTACGCCAGTTTCACCGACGATCCGATCTCTGCGGCCTCGATCGGCCAGGTTCACCGTGCGACGCTTCACGATGGCCGTGATGTCGTCGTGAAGATTCAATACCCCGGTGTGGCACAGGCGATTCAAGATGACCTCGCCAACACCGAGCTGGTCACCACATTCTTGCGAGTCACCTTTGCGCTGTTGGACCGCAGATACGCGATCGATCTTCCTGCGACGGCACGAGATATCTCGGCTCAAATCAAGGAGGAACTGGACTATAAGCAGGAGGCGGAGAATATCTCCGCGTTCCACCGGCTGTTCGCCGGGCACCCGTTCATCCGGGTACCCCAGGCAGTACCGGAGCTGTCCACGCGCCGAGTCCTCACGATGACCTATGTCGACGGGATCGACTGGACCGAAGCGCAACAAGCCGACCAAGAGCTGAAAAATACTTGGGCGGAGGCACTGTGGAGATTCAGCCTTGCACCGCTGCAACATGCTTGCGCCTTCTACACAGATCTGCATCCCGGCAACTACCGGTTCGGACTGGACGGTAGCCTCGGAATTGTCGATTTCGGATCCGTCAAGAACCTTCGGGAGAGCCATCGTCTCGCCTGGATTCGGATGGTCGCCGCAAGCATCCAACAGCGACCTGCCGATCTCCACTCCACGATGAAAGAAGCGGGCTTCCTTGCCGCCCACTCCAGCATGTCCGCCGACGAAGCTCTCCGCTGGATGAATGAGATCAACGCTGACGCAACGCTGCCACAGCCGGTCACCTACACACCGCAATTGATAGACCGCAACCTCACCGCGCTGGACAGCTCGCTATCGCGTCGCATCTCCCTACCCCCCGAGCTCATCTACCTGGTGCGTTTCCCACTCGGCGTCCGGTCTGCAATGTCAAAACTCGGGGCCACCGTGAGCTCCCGATCCGCTGCTGCCGACATGATCGGAATCGCGGAACCAGATACCGCCCTTGGCATTCGACATGTTGCCTGGGTGAAGGAACGCGGCCTACCGTTCGGTCTGGACCCACGCGAGCAGTCAGAGGTTGGTGCCCGGTTATGAGTGACCGTCACATTCCCCGGGGACGGATCCGGCGCACCATGCCACTGGCAGGCTTCACCGCCCGTGCAGCAGGCGGCCGACTCGTCGCGGGCCTACGTGAAAAAGCTGGCGACACCGGAGCCATCAACCGTTTCCACGAGAGAACAGCCGAGCGCTACACCGAACTCCTCGGGCACTCCAAAGGTGTCCTGATGAAAGCCGGGCAGATCTTCTCGGTCGCCGATATCGCTTCCCATGGATATGCCCAACTCACGCCATATCAGAACGCATTAACGCGCCTACAGGCCGACGCACCGCCAATGCATCCGCTCTTGGCACGGCAAGCCTTGGAGGAGGACCTGGGGCGGCCCGTGGAGGATCTGTTCTCCGCCTTCTGCGACGATCCCATCGCTGCGGCATCGATCGGCCAGGTGCACCGGGCGACCCTGCACGACGGTCGGCAGGTCGCGGTCAAGATTCAGTATCCGGGTGTGGCCCAAGCCATTAGGCATGACCTGTCGAACGCCGAACTCATGGCCACCTTCCTGCGCTTCGCGACCGGCATCGCCGGGCCCAAGCCACAACTGGATCATCGCCAGATGGCCGACGAGGTTGCCGCGCGTATATCCGAGGAACTGGACTACCGGCACGAGGCTGCCAATATCCAGGCGTTCGCCGCCTTGTACGACGGCCATCCCTTTATCCGGATACCCGAGGTGATTTCCGGAGCATCCGGAAATCGGGTGCTCACCATGACCTACCTGGACGGTCTGGACTGGACGGCTGCACAGCAGGCCGACCAGGATCTCAAGAACGTTTGGGTTGAAGCTATCTGGCGCTTCAGCACTGGGTCGTTTCGGCATGCCAACCTGTTTCATGCCGATCCGCACCCGGGCAACTATCGGTTCGGGTTGGACGGGTCAGTCGGTTTTGTCGATTTCGGCTGCATCAAAGTAGTCCCCGAGCCCCTCCGGTATCGGCTTGTCCGAATGATCCGTGCCGCCGCCGACGAACGTCGGGAAGACCTGCGCCAGTTGATGGTCGACGCTGGCTACTTCGCCGCCGACTCGCCGCTTTCGTCCCAGGACGTCTTTGACTGGCTCGGGTCAACCGTGCAAGACATCCGTGCTCCTCAACCCGTCACTTTTACCCGTGAGGTTTCCACCAGCGCCACCCGGTCGCTGCTGAATTTCCAGACGCTGCATCAAATGTCGATACCCAGTGACTTGGTATTCCTAGCACGGATCAACCTCAATATCAGCGCGCTGTCGGCCACGCTCAACGCGACGGGGCACACGCGCGCACTGCTCGATGATCTCGACGGGGTCGGCGAACCCGTTTCCCCGTTAGGTAGACAGCATATCGCGTGGGTGCGTGACCGCGGCCTACCCTTCGGATTGGATCGCCATGACCACTGCTAACCCCGTCACCCCGCGAATCCCCTGGGATTCCCGAGATCCTTATGTCTACCTCGAAGACTTACGAGCCCACGGTGACGTGGTCTTAGACGAAAATGCCGGTACCTGGGTGGTTCTCGGCTATCAGCCCGCCCGCGAGGTGCTAGGTGGTTCCGGCTGGTCGAGCGATCCACTCGCAAGCCCCCAGCTGCGGGCACAGGCTCCCGAATTCCTCGATTCGTCCGGCTTCGGCAGGAACATGCTCTTCGCCGACGAACCAGACCACACCGAGCTCAGGGGGACCGTCCGCGACGTGTTCACCCCAGGGTTCATCGCCGGCCTGCGGGAGGGCGTACACACCATCGCCTCGCATGTTGTCGAATACCCCTCCACAGGAGAATATTTCGACTTCATGGCCGATATCGCCCTGCCTCTGCCGATCGCCATCATCGGCGAATGGCTTGGCCTCGACGACTCGTCGGCCGCTGTCCTGCGCCAGGAATCCCCGGCCATCATTCAGATGCTCGGCGCCTTCGCCGACGTCGATACGGTCATGGCTGGCACCGCCGCCGGCGTCACCCTCGCCACCGAACTACTGCCTCTGGCGGCCGACCGCCGCGCACACCCGGGCGACGACCTGCTCAGCCTGATCGCGTCCAACACCGACCTACCCCTGGAAGACGTCGTCACAACGGCCCTCATTATCGCCATAGCGGGCCATGAGACAACGGCAAACCTGTTAGGAGCAAGCATGGTTCGGCTGCTGACTCCACGTCCCGACGGCACCCGGCTGGCAGATGATATCGATCCTGACGACCCCACGGTTATCACCGAGCTGCTTCGGCTGGACGGTCCGGTCCTGGCCACCGCACGCGTGGCGACCAGGGCACACACCCTCGCCGGCAATACCATAGAGGGGGGACAGACTGTGTTGATCGCGATTGCCGCCGCCAACCGCGATCCACAGGTGTTCGTGGACCCCGCCGTCTTCCGGCGTGATCGCACGAGCCCGCCACTGGCCTTCGGGTACGGCACACACCACTGCCTGGGCTCGGCGCTGGCCCGGCTGGAGACCACGTTAGTCCTGCGCGAGGTGCTGGCACGTCAACCGGTGATAACAGGCCCCGTAAGCTGGCGCGACACTCCCGCGATTCGGGGACCACGCAGCATCCCGATGCGCTTCCAAACGTAGCTGACGCTGCCGCATAGGAATCATCTGCGCCGCTACAACAATCCGAGCATCTGCAGATCGGTGACGTATTTGAGAATGATCGGTGCCGAGATATGTGGAATATCCTGGTCTGAACCAATTTTCGCGCGGCGTACGGCGGCCTGAAACCGATCGGCGGGCGCATAGGACCCGCATGTCGGTGCCGGCGCCCGCAGCTGTCCATGCTGCTTCAATACCATCAACATCTGGAGCACCGAATTCTGGCGCTGCGGGTTCGGTAACGCGCGCAGACCGGCCTCGAACCGCTGCAACCAGACTCCGAAGTTACCGACTCGCTCGATCGGATGACCCGCCTCTACCAACCAGTCGACGAACTGGTCGATTCCGACGCCGTCGTCATGCGGGTTCATCACGTGATAGGTCTCAAACCCATCGGTTGCTTGAGAACCCAAGGTGGCAATCGCCTCTGCGACGAATTCCACCGGTAGACCGTCGAAGTGCGCTCGCTGCCGATTGCCGTGCATGTCAAGCTGATAGAACGATTCGGGCGCAACACCGGTAGCCATGATGCTCAGCACCATCCGGCTGATCGTATCGGCCATATTCAGTTGGCCCGCGTAGCTTGTGTCGGCCATGACCATGCTGGAACGAAATACCGCGACCGGCAGCCCGAACATATCGTGCGCTTCCCTGAGGAGCACCTCGGCCGCCCACTTACTATTGGCATAGCCGTTGGCGTAACCGGCGTCGAGTACGCGACTGGGGCTGATTTCGCGAATGTCGGCGACTTCGGTGAACTTTGACCGATCCACCTGCCGGCCAACATCGGACGTTGACACAAATGTGTAGGGCTTGAGCTTGGCCGTCAGGGCGAGCCGGATCAACTCGGCGGTCCCGACGACGTTGGGTCGGAAAAGTTCCTCATAGGGCAGGACGCTGTTGACGAAGGCCGCCGAATCCACGACCAGGTCGACGGATTCGGCGAGGTGCTCCCATGTCTGCGGCTCTAGTCCCAAATGTGGCTCGCCCTTGTCACCCGCGACGACCTTCAGCCGATCGGCGGCCAACCTGCGGAAAAGGGCCATGAGGCCTGGATCGCCACTGTCGAAGGATTTTTCGAGACGGCTGCGCGCTTCTTCATGAGACGAGCCCCGCACCAAGCAGGTCAGCGTGCCGCCGGCATGCTCCATCTCTCGTAGCCAATGCAGCACCAGGTGGCGCCCGAGGAATCCGGTGGCTCCGGTCAACAGGATCTCTCTCACGTCACCTCGCGGATGGCGTCGTGAGCGGTTGGCTATCAGTGCCGTGACATCGACAAATTTGTCTAGCGTGAGATCGGTGGCCATCACCTGAGTGACTCCCCGCCCGTGTACCGACGCACAGCTCGTTCGTGAACTTTCGGCGATAGGAGACGCACTCACGGCACCATTCAGGCGGGCGCTCAAGCTTCTCACCGACGGTGCGTCGAAAATTGTCCACACTTCTAGGTCGACGTCGAGAGCCGTGTTGATCGCCGCGACGACCCTCATGGCCGAGATTGAATCTCCACCGACGTCGAAGAAGGAGTCCTCGACCCCGATCCGCTCGAGACCAAGTGTGTGGGCATAGATATCGGCGATGGTCCGCTCAACGGGGCTCACCGGCTCTCGATAGCGTGCGGCGTCGTGATAGACGGGCGCGGGCAATGAACGTTTGTCGAGCTTGCCATTGATGGTGAGGGGTATTGCGTCGACCGCGACCACCGCGGCCGGAACCATATACTGCGGAAGTCGCTCCCCCAGTAGGGTTCTGAGCATAGTGGGGTCTGCGGTTCCGGTGACGTAGCCGACGAGACGCTTGTCGCCGGGGCGGTCCTCCCGGACGATGACCGCCGCGTGTTCCACGCCGTCCAACTCGGCCAGCGCCGACCGGATCTCATCGAGCTCGATCCGATAGCCGCGAATCTTGACCTGCTCATCGGTGCGCCCCAGATACTGAAGCTGGCCGTCTTCGCTGTATCGCGCCAGATCGCCGGTGCGATACATTCGCACGCCCGGACGTCCGAACGGGCATGCCACAAAACGTGACCCGGTCAGCCCGGATCGATGCACATAACCGACTCCCACCCCCGATCCGGCCAAATACAGCTCGCCGACTACGCCGGGCGGTACCGGCCGCAACCAGCCATCGAGAACGAACGTAGCCCCGCCGCGCACCGGTGAACCGATAGGCACCGGACTTGTTTTGGGCGACAAGGGCATGCTGATCGCGGCATAGATCGTCGCCTCCGTCGGACCGTAAGCGTTCAGCATCAGGCGGCCAGGCGCCCACCGGTCCACCACCTCCGGCGGGCACGGCTCACCCGCCACGACGACGGCCATGTCGTCCACGCCGTCCCAATCCAGCATTCCTATCGCAGAAGGTGTTTGATGCAGAACACTGACCTTCTCGGTGACCAGCAGATCGTGCAGATGCTGTGGTGAGCCCGCTACAGCCTCTGGTACCACCATCAGGCGCGCGCCGTGCAGTAGGGCGCCCCAGACCTCCCAGACCGAAACGTCGAAGACCATCGAGTGCCACTGCGACCACACCTGGCCCGGGCCCGCGGGCAAGCCGACGGGCAACGTCTCCAATAATTGGGTGACATTACGGTGGGTCACGGCTACCCCTTTCGGCGTACCCGTCGTACCCGAGGTGTAAATCGTGTACGCGATGTCGTCCGGCCGGGGTGCCTGCAACGAAACCGCGGCGGGCTCGTCGACAACGTGCTCGTCGATTACGAGAACGGGAATACTCGATCCGGCCAGGCGTTGGCGCAACTCGGCTGTGGTGGCCACGGCGATCGGTGCGGCATCGGCGAGCATGAATTCCAGCCGCGCCACCGGTACCGCCGGATCAATCGGCAGGTAGGCGGCGCCCGTCTTCAGCACCGCCAGTAGCGCGACGATCGCGTCATCGGAGCGCGGCACCATCAGCGCTATCGATTCTCCGGGTCCGGCCCCGCGCGAGGCCAGCAGCTGCGCCAACCGATTGGCCGCGTGATCGAGCTCGCGATAGGTCATCGACCGGCCTTGGAACGTCAGTGCCACCGCCTGCGGTGCACGGTCGACCTGTCGCGCGAACACCTCCGGGATCGAACTCGAGGCAGCTGTGGCACATGCCAGTACAGCCCGATTGCCCCAACTGTCCAGTCGACCGCGCTCTGCCACCTCGAGCACATCAATCGATAGGACTCGCCGCGCCGGGGCCGCGGTCATCGCCCCCAGAATCCGCCGGAGTCGTTGGACCAGCGCGCCTATGTCGGCGACATCAAACGCGTCGGTGTCGTATTCGATGCGAATGCCGAGCTCATGACCGGGCAGCGCCATCACCGACAGCGGGTAATGGTTGTATTCACGGCTGGTGAATTCGGTGATCCCCAGCTCATGCGTACCCATGAAGGTGCTGACGTCCACCGGGTAGTTCTCGTACAGAAAGAGGGTGTCGAACAGACGATCGTGGCCGGCTAGATGATGAATCTCGTTGAGCGCCAGATGTTCATGTTCAAGAAGATCGTTGTGGATGCTCTGCATGTCGCGCAGCAAATCAGCCACTGTGGTGGTCGCTGTGGCCCGCGCTCGCACCGGCACGGTGTTGATCAGCAGACCCACAACAGAGTCGGCTCCCGTCAACAGCGCCGGTCGACCCGATACCACTGTGCCAAAGGCGACGTCATGCGCTCCGGTCTGCACCATGAGCAACTGTGCCCACGCCGCCCGCAAAACCGTGCTGACCGTGGTGTGCTGCGAGCGCGCAAGATCGCCCAAGGCCCGGGTGGTCTCGGCTGAGATCCGATACGACGCGACACCGCGCGAGCCCGGAACAGATCGCGGAGCAACAAGCGTAGGGGCCTCGAAACCCTCCAGGGCTTTACGCCACGCCGCGCGTGCGGCCTCACGATCTTGCTGAGCCAACCAGCTGACGAAGCCACGGTAGGACGGCGCGGGAGCAAGGGCCTGGCCGAAGTAAATTGCGAAGATCTCGCGCAACAGAATCGGCAGTGACCACCCATCGATCACTACGTGATGGAAGGTCAGGATGAACCGGTGCTTGTCGCCTCCGGTACGCACCAATGCCGACCGGAACGTCGACTTGCCCGCAAGATCGCACGCGGCAACACGCTCGGCGGCGCAGAAGCGCTCCAACTCCTCAGTGGATTCGAATTCGGTTTGTTGCCAACAGATCATCGGGTCGGCCGGGATCACCTGAACCGGCTCACCGAACCGCGTGCAGAATCGCGCCACCAGATTCGGGTGCCGCTTCACGACAGCGTGCATCGCGTTGTACAGCCGGCGCGGATCGACGGCTCCGGTCATCGTGAGGTTCAACTGCACCGCATAGATATCGGCGAGGGCCGTACCTGCCGCGGCACTGTCCGCACGTGCCGCAATGGCGGAGTGAAACAGCAATCCTTGCTGCACCGGCGTGAGCGGCAGCACGTCTGCGACACGAAGACACTTCGTCAGCTCGTCGAGCTCGCCTTGAGTCAGCCGGGCGGGCAGGATGTCGGACGGGGTCAGCCCGCCACCGCCGGTGCGCACGTGAGTGCAGATACCCACGAGTGCCTCAAACCACAGCCGGCTCAACCGCTGAACTTGGATCGCGTCTACCAGCGACGGCGCCCATGTCCAGACCGCCTGTAGCCGCGGGCCTGACTCCACGCTTGACTCCAGGATGCCGGCGTTGAGCTCCACCGTGTGGGCCATGGGCATCGGGACCGTCGAGGACGCGCTCGTCCAGGACAGCCCCTCGTGGCTGATCGTCCAAATATCTTCTGAAGCCTCCGTCGCCCCAGCGCCCAGCCGTCCGAGATAGTTGAATCCGATGGCGGAGTCCGAATGCGGCAGGGCCACTTCCGGATTCAGATATCGCAGCAGGCCGTAGGACAATGGGTCCGGGAGGCCGCGCAGCTGCTCCTTCACCGACTTCACGACGAGGCCCAACGCGGAGTCGCCACCGCTGACCTGCGCCCACGAAAGGTCACCCACCGACAGCGCCGCCGGATATTTGGCGGTGAACCATCCCACCGTCCGAGACAGATCAATATCGGCGGCCAGCTCTTCGGCGCGGCCATGGCCTTCGAGGTCGATGCCGATGGGAGCACCGCCCGCACCCAGGAATTCGTTCCAGGCCAGTGCAAAGGCGATGAGCAAAACGTCTTGCACCCCAGCATGGAACGCGGCCGGTACCTCACCGAGCAGCATCCGTGTGACGTCGGCGTCCAGAGCCACCGACAACGTGCCCGCGACGGCGTAGGTGTCTACGCCGGGCCGAACCACCGGCAGCGCGGGCGGTACCGCCGACACCGACCGCCAGACATCCGCCGACTCCACCACACCCGCGCTTAGTGCCTGCTCCCGAAGCAGTGACGCCCATCGAGCGAAAGACGTCCCTGCTCCCGAGAGCGCCACGTCCAGACCGCTGCGACGTTGCGCCCAGGCGACATTCAAGTCTTCCAACAGGATGCGCCACGACACCCCGTCCACCGCCAGGTGATGAATCACCAACGCCAGCTTGCCCTCGGCGGGCGCCCACAAGGCGCTGAGCATCGCTCCGGCTCCCGGATCCAAGCGCGAACACGCTGCTTCCACGGCCTCATCGGAGAGCGCTTCGACAGTACGAATACACGCTCGCGCATCCACAGCGCCCTTCTCGGGCACGCGTAGTGACCACCCACCGTCATTGTTTTCGGCGTGCAATCGGAGAGTCCCGTGGTGGTCCAGCAGCGCCTGAAGCAGAACAACGATGTCGGCTTCAGCGGCTCCTGCCGGGGCCTGCAGGACCACCGTCTGATTGAACCGCTCAACGGGGCCCGGCACGCTATGCAACCAGTGCATGATGGGGGTCGGCGCGACGGGCCCGATGCCATCGTCCACATTCCGGATCTCGTTCTCGGCCAACGTGACCACCCGGGACAACCGGGCCACGGTCTGCTCCACGAAGATGTCCCGCGGACGGCACAAGACACCAGCCGCCCGCGCCCGGCCGGCAACTTGCATCGCCAGAATACTGTCGCCGCCGAGGTCGAAGAACGAGTCGTCGGCGCCAACCCGATCAACACCGAGCACTTGGGCATATATGCCCGCTAGTGCCTCCTCGACGGGAGTGGACGGCGCCCGGAAATCCACACCGGAGTATTCGGGTGCGGGCAGCCCTTGCTTGTCCAGCTTGCCATTCACGGTCACCGGCAACGTCTGCAGCGCCACCACGGCAACCGGAACCATGTAAGCCGGGAGTTGCTCGGCCAGTGCGGCACGAGCACCGACCGGATCTGCGCCTCCGGTGATGTAGCCGACGATCCGCTTGTCGCCGGGACGGTCTTCGCGGACGATCACCGCCGCCTGCCGTACCCCGTCCAGTCGCACGAGTGCGGCCTGAATCTCGCCGAGTTCGATCCGATATCCGCGGATCTTGATCTGCTCGTCGGCCCGCCCCAGATACTGCAGTTGCCCGTCGGCGCCCCATGACACCAGATCCCCCGTCCGATACATACGGTCGCCCGGCATCCCGAACGGACAAGCCACGAACCGAGCCCCCGTCAATGCCGTACGGCGCCAATAACCCGACCCGACGCCCGCGCCCGCCAGATATAACTCGCCGATAACCCCGTCCGGGACCGGTCGCAGCCACCGATCGAGCACAAAGGACGCCGCATGCGCCACCGGTGAGCCGATGGGGACCCCATGCCCTTCCGATCCTGCGCTCAGGGGTGCGCTCTTGCACGCCCACATGGTGGTTTCCGTCGGGCCATAGACGTTGACCATCACCCGGCCCGGAGCCCACCGATCCACCAACTCGGGCGGGCAGGGCTCGGCACCGATCACCAACGCCGTCGCTTCCAGGCCATCCGGCGAGAGCACCCCCGCCGCCGACGGCGTTTGGCTCATGACGGTGACTCGCTCCCCCATCAAGAGGTCGTGAAAATCCTCCGGTGTGCGCGCCACGGAGTCGGGTACGACCACCAGGCGGCCACCGTGCAGAAGCGCACCCCAGATCTCCCAGACCGAGAAGTCGAACGCGTAGGAATGGAACTGCGTCCACACCTGGCCAGGTGCCAACTCCACACCGATGTCCAGCCTGTCGAACAACTGAACGACGTTGCGTTGAGTAACCGCAACGCCTTTGGGAACACCAGTGGTACCCGATGTGTAAATGAGATGGGCAAGGTCTTCTGGAGACGGCATCGGTGGAGCCGTGCAGGGCTGAGTACACACAGCGGGATCGTCGACATCGAGCACCGGCACCCCCAGCCCATGCAGCCGGTGCGCCAGAACGGCCGTAGTCACCGCGGCGACAGGAGCTGCGTCGGTGAGCATGAACTCGATCCGTGTGGTCGGGAGCGCGGGATCGATCGGCAGATAGGCCGCACCCGACTTGAGGACAGCGAGGATCGCCACTATCGCCTCGGTCGAGCGCGGAAAAAGCAGGGCCACAAACTGTCCCGGGCCTGCGCCTGCGCCCACGAGCAGGTGGGACAACCGGTTCGCGGCCTCATCGAGTTCGCGGTACGTCATGGACTGACCATCGAAGGTCAGCGCCAATGCCTCAGGAGTGCACTCCACTTGCCGCGCGAACACCGCAGGAATCGACGGCATCGTGTCCGGGCACTCTTTCAGCACCGCCTGGTTGCCCCACGTGGCCAGCTGGGCATGCTCGTCGTCATCGAGCAGGTCCAACGACGACAATGTCCGGCTGGGATCAACGCTCATGACCGCCCCTCGCGTCAGCTTTCAGCGCAACCCGCGGAGGACAATTGGTCGACCAGCCGTTATCCGCATCGCCGATCCACTTCTCACCCCGCCGGTACCGCGATCCTGATTGAACTGCGGTGCTCGCAGGCGGTACAACCTTTCGACCGACACCGAAATGTCGACTTCGTTGCCGTCCGCCATCGACGGCTTCACCCAGCGCGACGTTTCTCGGGCGCGCCAGAAAGTATGGGCATATGGTGGTGGAATGCTCGTCATAGCGGTCCGGAGCAGGCTGTAGGTCAGCGTGCTACGCCTCATTTTCACCGCGAATGACCTTGCCTTGACCCGGTTTCTGCCTATGCCCGCCCCCTTGTTGGAAATGAAATTTGCGACACGCGCGCTACGGCGTGGGATTCGTACCCCGTGGGGTGAGCGGTGGCGTTGCCATGCGTTGGCGGCGTTCCCGATCGCGACGGCGCCGGGGCGGGCAGTGGTGAGCCACTTTTCGTGGTCATTGTCGCCGACCGTGCTGGGTGACGATTTCGACGAAGGCATGCAATCCATAGAAAAACTGGACCGGCGGCAGGCACAGGCAGAGTTGGCCGTCTTCGGACGCGGGCCCACCGAAGGCGCAGGGGCGCCACACTATCTCCGGCACGCCATCGCGGGCGATCGTGAGGCCACTAGGGCGTTGGGGCGCATGACAAAAGACGCATACAGGGCGGTGCTGGAACCGTACTGGCCGGAAATCCAGGCGAACCATCAGATCGAACTTGTCAGGCAAGGGCGCGCGATGGCGCGCCATGGCGTGCGGGCCGCACTCGGCATGATCATTCCAGGGGCGCGCTGGAATGGTGATTGTCTCGAAATCGACAGTCCGCAACGGCACACCATCGCGTTACGCGGTCGCGGCATGGTCTTGACGCCCAGCATTTTCTGGGCTGGGCCACCGCTGGTCGGCGAACTCGACGAACAGCCGGTGGTCCTCGCGTATCCCGCACCCATCGATTTGACCCTCACTATCGGCACCGAATCCGATCCGCTCGCGGCGATTCTCGGATCGACCCGGGCGGCCGTGTTGCGCCTGCTGGCTGAGCAACACACCACCGGTGACATCGCCCGCAATCTCGGGATCAGCCCCGCGTCGGCCTCGGAGCACACCTCGGCGCTGCGGCACGCCCGCTTGGTGCGCAGCCGTCGCGACGGCAAGGCGGTCATTCACGACGCCACCGCCCTGGGAATGGACCTGATCGACGCCAACCGCCGGTAGCCGGCAGTGGCGGTTACAGCATCGGAGCCACCTCGGTAACAATTGCGCGCGGCGCTGTTGACAACTGGCGTTGTTAACGTTTCCAATACTAGGTAGCAAACCGCTCCCTGGGAGGCAACGATGCCAAGCACAGCTGCACACGCCACAACACCACGTTCGGCAGGCATGCCGCCGCGAGGTGACGCCAAAGCCCGGATCTGGCGGCGCGGAGAGGGCGCCACCCCCGCCGGTCAACGCACCGGCCCCGACGGGCATCCCGATTTCGGGTATTTCGGCCCCGATTCGGTGACCTGGAGGGTATTCCTGCACCCCTCGGTGGCACCCATGATCGTCCTGGTGACCGCGCTGCTGGAGGGCAGTCACGAGGGATTGCAAGCCGTGGAGATCAACCACGATCCGGTGTTCACCAAGAGCAAGCGCAATCAGGTCGACTTCGATGACACGGTCAAACGCATTCAGCGCACCGCCGGCGTCCCGATACCGATCATCTTCGGTGACACCGCGAGTGCCGATGCCCTCGCCGCGCACCTGCGCCACTATCACCGCAATATGAAGGGCATCATCCCGGGCACCGATCGACCCTACGACGCCCAGGGCCCCGCGCTGGTGCTCTTCGCGCACGTGACGATCATGCATGCGGCGCTGCGGATCTACGAGAACACACCCGCGCCGGGGCGCCTCATCCCCCGGCGGCTACCCAAGGCCGAACGGGACCAATTCTTTGCCGAGGTAAAGACATTCGCAGAGCTCATGGGCGCCGATCCGGACACCGTGCCGGTGACCTCCGATGAGGTGGCGGCCTACTACGAATCCATCGAGTCCGAATACCGGATGGTGAAGGGATTCGTGCCGGGCGGCGCGCGATTCGCACTATCGGTGATCAGAAACGCGCGAGGATTCGGCGGGCTAACGGCCGCCGCCGTCGCCGCGATCACCCTCGTCACCGCGGTGCCCTCGGTGGCGGTGGTTCCGCCAAAGGTGCGGCGCCATTTGGGAATTCCGCGGATCGCCGACCCGGTGCTGGCCATGCTGCTGCGGGTGGCGCAGCCCGCCTTCGTACCGTTCACACTCGAGCCGCTGGCTCGGGAGATCTCCCGGCTGTTCATCGGAGACGACGGTATTACGTTGGGAGAGAACGCCCGCGAGCTCATGGAGCGCTCGGCGTAGCGCTCACACCCGCAGCGCGGTGAACGGCGCGACGGGGATCAGTCTGATGACGAACCAGGCGACAAAGACCACCGCGATGATGGCCGGTGTCCGCCCGCGCAACCAGGGCGGATTCCAGCCTGATTCCCCCCGCCAGCGGCTGGCGGTCCACGCGACGAAACAGGCCGCGAGGAAACCCGCGGCCACCAGACCAACGGCGTTGTACCGCAGTGCGCCCAGCACGTCGCCATGCATCAGCGAGTAGGCCATGCGCAGTCCCCCGCAACCGGGGCAGTCAAGTCCGGTGAGTGCCTTGAGCGGGCACACCGGCAGCACTCCCCCGGGAGTCGTCGGGTCGCCGAACCAGACCGCTGCGCAGCCCGCAGCCGCTGCGCCCGCCACGACGGCGGGGGCAGCCAGGCGGGAGACGACGGTGGATGGACGGGAGGTGGTCATCGCGTTCCAGTATCCACCGTTCCGGGTATGGCCACAGTCGCATACTCGACGGACACCATTCCCGTCGAGCACAGACCGCGGAAACGCAAAAGCCCCCGTCACTCCGGAGAGTGCGGGGGCCTTGCGTTCAGATCAACAGAGACTAAGCGGTCTCGGTGATGGGCCGGTCGACCCAGCTCATCAGGTCGCGCAGCTTCTTGCCGGTGACCTCGATCGGGTGCTCGGCGTTCTCCTTGCGCAGACCCTCGAGCTCCTTGTTGCCACCCTCGACGTTGGCGACGAGGCGCTTGACGAAGGTGCCGTCCTGGATCTCCTTGAGGATCTGGCGCATCCGGTCCTTGGTCCCGGCATCGATAACACGGGGACCGCTCAAATATCCACCGAACTCAGCGGTGTCGGACACCGAGTAGTTCATGCGGGCGATGCCACCCTCGTACATCAGGTCGACGATCAGCTTGAGTTCGTGCAGCACCTCGAAGTACGCCATCTCGGGGGCGTAGCCGGCCTCCACCATGACGTCGAATCCGGTCTTGACCAGTTCCTCGGTGCCACCGCAGAGCACGGCCTGCTCACCGAACAGATCGGTCTCGGTCTCTTCCTTGAAATCGGTCTTGATGACGCCGGCGCGGGTGCCACCGATGCCCTTGGCGTACGACAGCGCGAGGGCCTGGCCCTCACCCTTGGGGTCCTGGTGCACGGCGATCAGTGCGGGCACACCCTTGCCGTCGACGAACTGGCGACGCACCAGGTGGCCGGGGCCCTTCGGGGCGACCATGGCAACGGTGACGTTGGCCGGAGGCTTGATCAGCCCGAAGTGGATGTTCAGACCGTGTCCGAAGAACAGCGCATCGCCGTCCTTGAGGTGCGGCTCGATCTCGTTCTTGAAGATCTCGGCCTGCGCGGTGTCGGGCGCCAGGATCATGATGACGTCGGCCCACTTGGCGACCTCTTCGGGGGTATCGACCTCCAGCCCCTGCTCGGTGACCTTCTCGCGCGACTTGGAGCCCTCACGCAGGCCGACCTTCACCTGAACGCCGGAGTCGCGCAGGCTCAGCGAGTGCGCGTGCCCCTGGCTGCCGTACCCGATAACGCCGACCTTACGTCCCTGAATGAGGGTCAGGTCCGCATCGTCGTCGTAGAACATCTCAACTGCCACTTGCTTGATTCCCTTCGGCTTTTCTCTTCGGTACTTCTCTTTTAAGTACTACTTGGCGGCGGCGATAGACCGCGGGCCGCGCGAGAGCGCGACAACGCCGGATTGCACGATCTCCCGAATACCGTACGGGTCGAGCATCCGCAGCAGTGCATCCAGCTTGGACTGGGTGCCCGTCGCCTCGATGGTCACCGACTCCGGCGACACATCGACCACCTTGGCGCGGAACAGGTTCACCACTTCGATGACCTGTGCACGCACCGTCGCGTCGGCGCGCACCTTGACGAGCATCAGCTCGCGCGCCACCGAGTTGTCCTCGTCCTGTTCGACGATCTTGATCACGTTGATGAGCTTGTTCAGCTGCTTGGTGACCTGTTCGAGCGGAAAATCGTCGACGGTGACGACGATTGTCATGCGCGAAACGTCTTTGAGCTCCGTCGGGCCCACCGCCAGCGAGGCGATGTTGAAGCCACGGCGGGAAAACAGTGCGGCGACGCGGGCGAGCACACCGGGACGGTCCTCGACCAGAACGCTCAGGGTGTGGGTACTTGTCATTCGTCTGCCACCAATTCGTCGTCGTCGAACAGCGGCCGGATGCCCCGGGCCGCCTGGATCTCGTCATTGCTGGTGCCGGCGGCGACCATGGGCCACACCTGAGCGTCGGCACCGACGATGAAGTCGATGACCACCGGGCGGTCATTGATGGCGCGCGCCTCTTCGATCACCTTGGCCACGTCTTCTTCACGCTCGCAACGCAATCCGACACAACCCAGCGCCTCGGCCAGCTTCACGAAATCGGGGATGCGGCGCGAGTGTGTCGCCAGATCCGTCTGCGAGTAGCGCTCCTCGTAGAACAGGGTCTGCCACTGGCGCACCATGCCCAGATTGCCGTTGTTGATGAGCGCGACCTTGATGGGCACACCCTCGATGGCGCAGGTCGCCAGCTCCTGGTTGGTCATCTGGAAGCAGCCGTCACCGTCGATGGCCCACACCTCGGCCTCGGGCCGCGCCATCTTGGCGCCCATGGCGGCGGGCACCGCGAAGCCCATGGTGCCCAGGCCCCCGGAGTTGAGCCAGGTGCGCGGGTTCTCGTATTTGATGAACTGCGCGGCCCACATCTGGTGCTGACCCACACCCGCCACGTACACCGCGTCGGGTCCGGCGATCTTGCCCAGCGTTTCGATGACGAACTCCGGGCCCAGGCTGCCGTCGTGCTGCGCGTCGTATCCCAGCGGATACGTCTTGCGGACATCCGACAGGTACTCCCACCATTCGGAGAGAGGATCGGCCACCGTGCCGGCAGCGCGGTCCGCCCGGATCGCCTCGATCAGCTCGATGATGACGTTCTTCACGTCGCCGACGATCGGCACATCGGCATGCCGGTTCTTACCGATCTCGGCCGGGTCGATGTCGGCGTGAATCACCTTGGCCTCCGGCGCAAACGAGTCCAGCTGCCCGGTAACCCGGTCATCGAATCGGGCACCCAGGGTGATCAGCAGATCGCTGCGCTGCAGTGCGGCCACCGCACCGACCGTGCCGTGCATCCCGGGCATACCCATGTGCAGCTCGTGGCTGTCGGGGAATGCACCGCGCGCCATAAGGGTGGTGACGACGGGGATGCCGGTCAGTTCGGCCAATTCCTTGAGTTCCGGGGAGGCGTCCGCACGGATGACACCGCCGCCGACGTACAGCACCGGGCGCTTGGCGGCGGCGATGAGCCGGACCGCCTCACGAACCTGCTTGCCGTGCGGCTTGGTGACCGGCTTGTAGCCGGGCAGGTAGATCTGCGGCGGCCAGCTGAACGTGGTCTGTGCCTGCAGGATGTCCTTGGGGATGTCCACGAGCACCGCACCGGGACGGCCGCTCTGCGCGATGTAGAAGGCCTCGGCGATCACCTTCGGGATGTCCTCGGCGTTGCTCACCAGGAAGTTGTGCTTGGTGATGGGCATCGTGATGCCGGAGATGTCGGCTTCCTGGAAAGCATCCGTACCGATGAGGCCGCGACCCACCTGGCCGGTGATCGCCACAACCGGGATCGAGTCCATCTGCGCGTCGGCCAGCGGGGTGACCAGGTTGGTGGCACCGGGGCCGGAGGTGGCCATCATGACGCCGACCTTGCCGTTGGCATGCGCGTAACCGCTGGCGGCATGCCCGGCACCCTGCTCATGACGCACCAGCACGTGGCGCACCTTGGTGGAGTCGTAGAGCGGGTCGTAGACGGGCAGGACCGCACCACCGGGAATGCCGAAGATCACTTCGACGCCGAGCTCCTCAAGCGACCGCACTACCGACTGCGCGCCGGTGACGCGCTGGGGTGCGACGGTGTTGGGTTCCGGGGCTGTTCCTGGGGCCCGCCCAGAAGCAGAAGCCGGCTTGGGCTTTGCGGGAGCGCTCATTGGTGGTCTGTCCTCTTGTTGTGGCCGTACTGAAAACCTATGGCAACAAAAAACCCCCGCCAGCGGTCTGCTGTACGAGGGTTGCGCGTCGAGTGTGCGCGAGTTGCCTTGGACTCGGGCTACGCGTCGACGCGCATACCGATTACTACGAGCAAGGCTTGGTTGTTCACAACGCGCACGGTAGTCGTTTCTGGAGGTCCGAGTCAAATCCCGTTCCGCCTGCGACGCACCGAATGAGAAGCAGACCCCACCGTCGGCGACAATGAAGCAATGGCCGAGGCGAAACGCACAGTGATCCGGACGTCCCCGATGGCGCACTTTGTCACCGGGTTTCTGGCCCTGGGCATGTTGAGCTTTGTCCTCGCACTTCCCATCCTGGCGCCGCTGCTGCTCATCCCGATCGGCCTGTCGTACGCGATCGCGCGCTACCGCACCGCCGTGAACGCCGAGTCCGCACAGATACGGACCCTGACGTCCACCAAAACAGTGCCGTGGTCGCAGATCGAAGGTCTCACCTTCGACAAACACGCCTGGGCGCAGGCCAAGCTCACCGACGGCAGCACCATCCGGTTTCCCGGCGTCACCTTCTCCACCCTGCCGATCCTGTCCGCCGCCAGCAATGGCCGCGTCCCTAATCCCTACGAGGGCGTCAGGCGCGACTAGGCGGCGACCGCCCGCTCCTGGATGCCCCAGGGCGCCCCGAACGTATTGAGCCGATCCAGGAACGGCAGGCTGTCGAACGCCTCCGGCCCCAACACACCGGCGCCGCTCCACACGCCCTCGGCCAGCAGCTCCAGAGCCACCACCGGGTTCACCGCGGTCTGCCACACCACGCATTGCGCGCCATCGCGGGCCATCGTCCATTCGTTGTCGACGACATGGTGCAGATAGACCTCCCGGGGCCGACCGTCTTTGCCGGTGCCGGTGACCCAGAGACCAGCACAGG
The DNA here is from genome assembly GCF_000069185.1 of Mycobacteroides abscessus ATCC 19977. NCBI lineage: Bacteria > Bacillati > Actinomycetota > Actinomycetes > Mycobacteriales > Mycobacteriaceae > Mycobacteroides > Mycobacteroides abscessus. Next base: position 3,370,878 of record NC_010397.1, read on the forward strand.
TGGCGCCACGCATCAGGTGCCCGAGCCCAGCCGGATCGGGTAAGCATGCGGCCACCACATCGCGTGGGCTGACGGCCGCGGTGCCGCCGTTGGCGTGCACACTCACCGGGGCGGTGCTGTCCAAACCGACCAGGTGCAGGGTGCGCAGCACGTTGATGAACTCGGCACCGAGCCCGTACTTGAACGTGACCCGCCGGGCGTTGACCCAGCGCGGCATGAGCACCACTTCCTCATGCTCGACGTTGACGCACTCGACAGGGCCGATACCGCCCGGGAAATCGAAAACCTCAGGCTCACTGAAGGGTTCGGTGGTGAAGAATCCCTTGCCGCGTTCCCAGATAAGGGGCGGGTTGAGGCATTCCTCGATGGTGGTCCAGATGGAGAACGAAGGGGCGAACCGATACCCCCGCACCTCCAGGTTGGAGCCGTCCCGGGTACCCAACTCGTCGATCTCGGAGAACAGGTGATCGGCGGCGTACCGCGCGAACACATCACTGAGACCCGGCTCCACACCGATGCCCACCAACGCCAACAGCCCTGCGGCCTTCCACTTTTCGGTGGCCGCGAACTGCTCATCTCCCAGCATGACGCCGGGCAGCTCGTAGGGCTTGTCCGGATGACGATGCGACAGACTCATCGCCATGTCGAGGTAGGTCACCCCTGCCGCGAAACAGCCGTCGAACACACTCATGACGAAGCGGGGATCGACCGCGTTGAGCGCGTGGGTGATTCGGTGTTCTCGGCACAGCGCGGTCACATCGTCGGCGCAGGAGGCGTCGATCCGGGCCGCCATGAATCGGGAATCTCCGAGACGGTCCACCACCGCCTGCGCTCGCGCGATGTCGTAATCCGCGATCACCAGGGCCTCGAAGAAATCCCGCCGCGCCGCGATGAAGGCGGCCGCACTACCCACTCCCCCGGCGCCCACGATCAGTATTCGCATGGCTATAACCGGGCCCAGGCTTCGGTGAGCACACCACGCAGAATCTGCTCGATCGCTTCGAATTCTCGGGGCCCGCTGATCAACGGTGGCGCAAGCTGAATGACCGGGTCACCCCGGTCGTCGGCGCGGCAGTACAAGCCCGCGTCCCAGAGCGCCGCGGACAGGAAGCCGCGCAGTAGTCTTTCGCTTTCTTCGTCACTGAAGGTGGTCTTGGCGGCTTTGTCTTTGACCAGCTCGATTCCGTAGAAGTATCCCTCACCACGCACGTCACCGACGATCGGCAGGTCGTAGAGCTTCTCCAAGGTGGCGCGGAATACGGGCGCGTTCTCCCGCACCCGGTCGTTGAGTCCCTCGCGCTCGAAGATATCCAGATTGGCCAGTGCCACTGCCGCCGAAACAGGATGTCCGCCAAATGTGTACCCGTGCGGGAAGGTGGTCTTGCCGTCGTTGAACGGTTCAAACAGTCGGTCGGTGGCGATCATCGCGCCGATCGGCGAATAGCCGGATGTCATGCCCTTGGCACAGGTGACGATGTCGGGCTGGTATCCGAAGTCCTCGCAGGCGAACATCGACCCGATGCGGCCGAAGGCACAGATCACCTCGTCGGATACCAACAGCACGTCGTACTCGTCGCAGATTTCACGCACCCGTTCGAAGTAGCCCGGTGGCGGCGGAAAGCAACCACCGGCATTCTGCACGGGTTCCAGGAACACCGCCGCGACGGTATCGGGCCCCTCGAACTCGATGGCCTCGGCGATCCTATCGGCACAGTATTGCCCGAATGCCTTGGAGTCGTGCGCATATGGTTCCGGTGCGCGATAGAAGTTGGTGTTGGGCGCGCGAAAGCCGCCCGGTGTCAGCGGCTCGAACGGCGCCTTGAACGCGGGCAATCCGGTGATCGCCAGCGCACCCTGCGGGGTGCCGTGGTAGGCGATGGCCCGCGAGATCACTTTGTGTTTTCCGGGTTTTCCGGTCAGCTTGAAGAACTGTTTGGCCAGCTTCCACGCGCTTTCCACCGCCTCTCCGCCACCGGTGGTGAAGAAGACACGGTTCAGGTCGCCCGGCGCGTACCCGGCGAGGCGATCAGCGAGCTCGATCGCCGGCTCGGTGGCATAAGACCACAGCGGGAAGTAGGCGAGTTTTTCGGCTTGACGGGCCGCGGCCTGCGCCAGTTCGGCACGGCCATGCCCGGCCTGCACGACGAATAGCCCCGACAATCCGTCGATATAGCTCTTGCCACGATCGTCCCAAATCCTCACCCCCTCACCCCGGGTGATGATCGGCGGCGCGATACCGGCACCGTGACGGGCGAAGTGCCCCCACAGATGCCGCGAGGACTTCGCGTGCAGATCGCCGGAAAGGTCTTGTACTACATCGACGGATGTCACCGTGTACCCCAATTATATTGCTGTTTAACTAATTTCAGATAGACCAGGGTTTCCGTGGAGGTCACTCCTGGCACCGCGCGGATCTGCTTGTTGAGCAGGTCCAACAGGTCGTCGTCGTCCTCGCAGACCACCTCGACGATCGCGTCGAAAGTGCCCGCGGTGAGCACCACGTAATCGACGGCTTCCAGTTCGGACAGACGGTCGGCCACCTCGGTGGTGTCTCCTGAGCATCTGATGCCGATCATCGCCTGACGCTTGAATCCGAGCTGCATGGGATCGGTGACGGCGACGATCTGCATGACACCTGCATCGATCATCCGTTGCACACGTTGGCGCACGGCGGCCTCGGAGAGCCCTACCGACTTGCCGATGGTCGCGTAGGGGCGCCGCCCATCTTGCTGAAGCTCCTCGACTATCGCCTTGGAAACCTCGTCGAGCGGGAATGCCGCGGAGCCGTTGCTCGGGTCGGCGACCCGCAACAGTCGTCGTGTCTTGTTGGCCACGAGCTTGATTGTGCACGGATTCCGTCGTATTTCGCAACGGTTATCGATGAATAGGCGTGAATAGCGCAGATTTGACGATGGAATCGGTGGATGTCAGGCCTCCGATTAGATAGCGTGGGCAGGGTGAGTGTTCCCAGCAGCTGGATCAACGGCCGACCCGTCGCGACACACGGAGACACCCATCGTGTGATCAATCCGGCAACCGGCGAGGCCGTCGCAGACCTGAAACTGGCCACTACCGCCGATGTCGACGCGGCGGTGGCGGCAGCACGCGCCGCCGGGCCCGCCTGGGCCTCGTCCACGCCGGTCGACCGTTCCAGCGTCTTGGCCAAGTTGGCCGCCGTCCTTTCCGCAAATGCCGACACACTGGTTGCCGACGAGGTGGCGCAGACCGGCAAGCCGGTGCGTTTGGCCTCCGAATTCGATGTACCCGGAAGCATCGACAATGTCGAGTTTTTCGCGGGTGCCGCAAGGCATCTGGAAGGCAAGGCAACGGCCGAGTATTCCGCCGACCACACCTCCAGCATTCGGCGCGAGGCCGCCGGGGTGGTCGCCACCATCACCCCGTGGAATTACCCGCTCCAGATGGCGGTGTGGAAGGTGCTGCCCGCGCTGGCGGCGGGATGCACCGTGGTGATCAAGCCCAGTGAGCTGACCCCGCTGACCACACTGACCCTGGCACGCCTTGCGGCCGAGGCCGGGTTACCCGAGGGCGTACTCAACGTTGTCACCGGGCGCGGCGACGACGTGGGCTACGCGCTCGCCAGCCACCCGGATGTCGATCTGGTGACCTTCACCGGTTCCACGGCAGTAGGACGAAAGGTGATGGCGGCCGCGGCAGTTCACGGTCATCGAACCCAGCTGGAGCTCGGCGGCAAGGCTCCGTTCGTGGTTTTCGATGACGCCGACATGGATGCCGCGATCGCGGGCGCGGTTGCCGGAGCGATCATCAACTCAGGCCAGGACTGCACGGCCGCCACGCGGGCCCTCGTCGCCCGCGACTTGTATGACGACTTCGTCGCCGGCGTCGGCGAGGTGATGAGCAAGGTCGTCGTCGGCGATCCCCTCGATCCGGATACCGATATCGGGCCACTGATCTCGGCCGCCCATCGCGCCAAGGTATCGAGCATCGTGGACCGCGCCCCGGCGCAGGGTGGCCGAATAGTCACCGGCGCGACCGCTCCAGATCTGCCGGGTTCCTTCTATCGGCCCACACTGATCGCCGACGTCGCGGAGACGTCCGAGGTCTACCGCGACGAAATCTTCGGACCGGTACTGACCGTGCGCCCGTTTACCGATGATGATGACGCGCTACGACAGGCCAACGACACCGCATATGGCCTTGCCGCCTCGGCCTGGACCCGTGATGTGTATCGCGCACAACGTGCGTCACGCGAAATCAGGGCCGGATGCGTATGGATCAACGACCACATTCCGATCATCAGCGAGATGCCACACGGTGGCTTCGGCGCCTCCGGATTCGGCAAGGACATGTCCGACTACTCCCTCGAGGAGTATCTCACCGTCAAGCACGTGATGAGCGACATCACCGGCACCGCAGACAAAGACTGGCACCGAACAATTTTCGCCAAACGTTAAGCGCGCGCGTCCATATTGTCGTTGATGAGCGCCGCAAGGCGGGTCAGACTGTCGGTCATCGCACGACGATCGGCGACGGAGAGTTCCTCGAAAACCTCCTGCTGCCGTGCCCGAAAGGCCGACTGCGCCTTGATCACCCGCGCGCGCCCGCCAGACGTCAGCCCCACCAATACCAATCGATCATCGGATGATGAGCGGGTGCGCGCGACTACCCCCCGCTCTTCCAGCTGCTTGAGCGCACGGGTGGCCGTCGGCACCGCCACGCCCGCCGTCCCGGCGAGCCTGCTCACGGACATCGACTCCTGATCAAGCAGCGGCGCCAGCAGCTCAAGCTGCGAACGACTCATGCCCGCCTGTGTCCCCGCGGGCGATGTCCTGCCCCGGCGCATGGCGAAGTAGAGCGCATCCGTGGCCGCCACCAGCTCTTCGATCTCACGGGCGCTGTCCCCACTCGACTGTCTTGGCACCTACCCAGTGTAGGGGTTAGCATGGTAATAGTTAGCATGCTAACTTAATCGGGTGAAGCCAGTGAAAGGACGGACACATGCGGGTAGCGATCATCGGCGCCGGGATTGGTGGACTCACCGCAGCAGCAGCGTTGCGCGCCAACGATATCGACGTCATCGTCTATGAAAAGGCACACGAACTACGCGAAGTGGGGGCGGGCGTGGTCATTGCGAACAATGGTCTGCGTGCGCTCGACGAAGTGGGATTGGGTGATCGCGTGCGCGCCGTCGGCACACAGATCCGGCGCACGCTCTGGCACACCTGGCAGGGAGAAAGCGTTCCGGTACCGCCCGCGTGGCCGGCGGTGAGCCCCGATCGCCCGGTGACCTCCCTACCCGTGCATCGTGGCGAATTGCAGCATGCCTTGCTGGGCGCATTGCCCGCGGGGACCGTACAGCTGGGACGTCCCTGCCAGGACATCGTCGAGACGGCCGATGAAGTGCGCATCATCTTCGCCGACGGTTCCGAAGAACGCGCGGATGTGGCGGTGGGCGCAGATGGCATCCACTCCGCCGTGCAGCGCGTGGTAGCCGATCCGGTCGAGCTGTCCAGCGACGGCATCATGGCCTATCGCGGCCTGATTCCCGTCGAACGCCTCGATGGCGTCATCGATCTGAATTCCATGCAGATGTGGTTGGGCCCCGGGCGCAGCTTCTTGATCTATCCGGTCTCGCGGGGACGGCTGCTCAATGTGGTGGCGTTCACCCCGAGCAACCTGGATGCCGAGGAATCCTGGACCGCCCCAGGCGATGTGGCGGAGTTGTCCGCCGAGTTCGCAGGGTGGGACCAGCCGGTCCAGCGAGTCGCCGGAGCAATGACCGAGACCTTCCGGTGGGGGCTGTATGACCGGAAGCCGTTGAACCGCTGGACAACCGATCGGATCGCGCTACTCGGGGATGCCGCGCATCCGATGACACCGCACCTCGGTCAGGGCGCCAACATGTCGATAGAGGACGCCGTCGTGCTGGCCACCGTGCTCGCGGGGGCATCCGCGACCGAAGTCCCCCGGCGACTGTCGTTGTACGAATCCCTGCGACGTGACCGCACCAGCCGGGTGCAGCGCAATGCCCGTCAGTCTGGGCGCGTCTATCGCTCCGTCGACCTGACGGCACAACAGCAGGCCGCACAGCTCACCGAGATCCTGGCCGACAACTGGATTCCGGACTACGACGCCGCCGCGACAGCCGGAACGGCACTGGCCACGCTCTAGTCCTTGGTGAATTCCTCGCCCGTTTGCGGATTTACCGCCACCTCTCCTTCCGGGAGGTTGGACAGGTCACCCGCGATGACGGTCTGCTGCGCCTCGACGGCGTCCGGTAGCCCGAAATGGGTCGTCGCCGCGGCGGGGGCCAGCACGAGATCGGCGCTGCGCCGTGGCAACGTCTGTCCTTGGAAGAACGGCGGGGCCGCCACCCGCCACAGCATCATCAGCACCACCCCCAGGACCAGGGCACCGACGCCGACTACCGCGACGGCCCCGACGCCGAACACGGTGACGTTGTTGCCGTCGTCGTCAATGAGCCAGTTCGGCTTGGCGTACTGGATGAGCCCGTAGATGAAAACGACCGTCAGGGTGGCCCCGCCCGCCAACGGCATCACGCCGCGCATCATCAGGTCACGGAAGCTGGTGGTCAGTCTCTTGCGGTAAAACCACGCGCACGCGAAACCGGTGAGCCCGTAGTAGAAGGCGATCATCAACCCGACCGAACCGATGAGCGCGGTCAACAGGTTGGTGCTGATCGCGGTGAACAGCACGTAGAAGACGATGGAAATCGCACCCATCGCAATCGTGGACGTCGACGGCGTCAGGTACGTGCGGTGAATCGACGCAAACGAATCCGGCAATGCCTTGTACACACCCATCGAAAGGGTCGTGCGGGCCGTCGGCAGGATCGTGGTCTGCGTGCAGGCCGAGGCCGACGTCAGGATGGACGCCGACAGCAACAACATCCCAAGATGCCCGACAAAGCTGTCGCCGAACAGTTCCGGGCCGATGGCCTTGAATACGTCGGCGGCGTTCTCCTGATTGCCCAGCCCGACACCCTCGGTGCCCACACCGGCGAATGCCACTGCGGCCACGCTCACCAGCGCATAGGTGGCCAGCAGCAAGAACGTCGAGATGACTGCCGCACGGCCCGGTGTGCGCCCGGGGTCGTCCGACTCCTCGTTGCAGGCCACGGCGGTGTCCCAGCCCCAGTAGATGAAGATCGTTGTCAGCACTGCGGGGGCGATGACGGTGCCGAAGTCCATGCCACCGGGCCAGAACCAGGACAGCGACGGCAGCAGCGAGTAGCTCTCGGCGTTATGTGTGTAGACCTTGATCAGGGCGACCACCGCGAAGGCGATCAACACCACCACCTCGACGGTGAGCAGCCAGTACTGCAGCCGCGCCGATACTTCGATGCCCCGATAACAGATGTAGGTCATGATCACGATCCAGATGACGCCCGCGACCGTGGACCACAGCACGCTGTCGGCCAGGCCCGAGGCCGCCGACCAGCCGAGGTCTCCGACAAAAGTGAACGAGTAGGCACCGGCGACCTGGGCGAGGTTGGCCAGGCAGATCACGTCGGCGGCGATGATGCCCCAGCCGCCCAGCCATCCGACGATCGGCCCGAAGGTGCGCGAGGCCCAGGTGAAGGTGGTGCCGCAGTCCGGTTCGGCCTTGTTCAGCTCCTGGTAGGCCACCGCGATGAGATACATCGGGATGAACGAGATCAGCACGATCGCGGGCGCCTTGACCCCGGCGAGCAGGGCGCCGCCGCTGGCGACAATCAGTCCGAGCGTCGCGGCGAGACTGTAGGCGGGCGCGGTGGAGGCAAGCCCGACCACCACGCTGGACAACAGACCCAGCGCTCCGCCCTTGAGTCCCTTGCTCTCTACCGGGATATCTGAACTCATGCGCAGCAGAATACGGTTTCCGTTGAACTTTCGCCCAACATGAGCGGAATTCGTTTAGGCATTGCGCTCAGGCATCGGATTCCGCAATCAGCGAGTCGGCTCGCCGAAACTACGGTTTATGACGCATTTCCCGAGTAGCCGACGCACAACACGGCGTGTCGGCGCGGAGCGGCAGGCTAGGCCAGCGGGTTTGTCCCGTTGAGGAACACCCAGATGGCCGCGGCGCCTCCAAAGCCCAGCACCACGGCGGCGAAGGAACCGATGAACGGCCGGCGAGCCCAGCCGCGACCGGCATCAAACCCATACCGACCAGGACCGACGAGGATCACCGCGACAATCGCGACGATCATCAGCAGCTCGAACTCGTGCCCCTCCGGCCAGAAGATGGCGTAGCGATTGGCCTTATCGGACACCATGTCGGATAGCAGCACATTCACCGTGAATGCCAACGCGGCCGCACCCGCCAGCGGCGTCAGCAGACCCAGCACCAGTAGCACCCCGGCGCCCAGCTCCGCCGTCACGCCGACATAGGTAAGGATGTCGGCGTATTTGAAGCCGCGGTCACCGAGGGTTGCTTCAAAACCGCTCAGCCCCGTGCCGCCCCACCAGCCGAAGACCTTGCGCAGACCATGGGCGATGAGTACCGCGCCGACCCCGACACGCAGCAACAACAGCCCCAAATCCTGGGTACCGCGACGATCGCCCGCCGGATCCTGGGTGCCCCACGGCGCCGCGTGACGCGCGTGCACCGCCTCGGCGGATATCTGAGTGGTGGCAGGTTCGGCGTAGGGCAGCGGCGCTGGATCGTACAACGGTCCAACCTCTTTCACATTGTGGGAGCTCGTCAGCCTCTCCGCCTGGTACTGCGGGATTGCCGTGGTCTCGAAGTCGCCGCCGTAGGTAGCCGACGGCACATCATCTTCAGGGTCGACCAGTTCGGGCGGCTTACGCCACACCTGCGGATCGTCTGAATGGCCGGTCACGGGCCCCAGCGTAAGTCCAATGGAGGCCCGAATGTGGCGAGCAACGCCGTAAGGTCCGTAATCTTGCGGGCATGCTCATTCGCTCCAGCCCCGCGACGGGACCGACCAATGAGCCATCGGGGAGAAAACTGCTTGTCGGTTCGATGGCGGCACTGGCCGCAGCGGTGACGCTGCTTTCGGGCTGCGTGCGGTTCGATCCCACCCAGGATCAGCCGTTCACCGAGGTTCCCCGGCGCGGGGTTGCGCAGACCACGACCACCCCGCCGCCGCCATTGCCGGGTAAACCGTTTCCCAAGCAGTGCCCCGCCGAGGGAGTGATGCAGGGATGCCTGGAAGCCACCAGCGGCCTCATCATGGGCAGCGACGGCAAGACCGCCCTGGTCGCCGAGCGCGCGACCGGTGTCATCAAAGAGATCGCGACGAGCGCCGAGCCCAAGATCAAGACGACCATCCCCGTCGACCCGTCCGGCGACGGCGGCCTGTCCGATATCGTGCTGTCCCCCTCGTATCAGCAGGACCGGCTGATGTACGCCTACATCAGCACCCCGACCGACAATCGGGTGGTGCGCGTCGCCGACGGCGATGTGCCCAAGGACATCCTCACCGGGATCCCCAAGGGCCCGACGGGCAACGCCGGGTCGCTGGCGTTCACCAGCCCCACCACACTGGTCGTCCAGACCGGGACGGGCGGTAACGCCGGCGCCGCCAATGATCCGAACTCTCTGGCCGGCAAAGTCATCCGCATCGAGCAGCCCACCACCGTGGGCCAGACCCCGCCCACGACCGCGATGAGCGGCCTCGGCGACGGCGGCGCCATGTGCGTGGACGCCGCCAACGGAGCGCTGTACGTCACTGATCGCGCGCCGGCGGGCGACCGGCTGCAGAAGCTCACCAAGGACGGCAAGATCTCAACGGTGTGGACCTGGCCGGACAAGCCGGGGGTGGCCGGATGCGCCGCACTGGACAGCTCGGTGATGGTCAACCTGGTGTTCAACCAGACCACTGTGGTGGTGCGCCAGAACCCCGAAACCGGAGCTGTCACAGGCGATCCCGAGGTACTGCGACAAAAGGAACAGCACGGTCACGTGCGGGCCCTCAAACTCTCGGCCGACGGCAACGTCTGGGGCGGTTCCATCAACAAGGACTTCGGTACCGCCACCGACACCGAGGACGTGGTCTTCCCACTGTTCCCCAAGGGCGGCGGATTCCCCCGCGCCAACGACGACCTGGACTAACTAGGCCTGGCCACAGGCCTTGAGCACCAAGTCCTTGACCAGCGCGGCGTCGGCCTGACCCTTGGTGGCCTTCATCACCGCGCCGACAATGGCGCCCGCGGCGGCGACCTTGCCATCGCGGATCTTCTGGGCGACATCGGGGTTGGCGGCCAGCGCCTCATCGACAGCAGCCTGGATCACCGAGTCGTCGCGCACCACGACCAGACCGCGATCCTTCATCACCTGCTCGGGCTCGCCCTCACCGGCGAGTACGCCGTCGACGACCTGCCGCGCCAACTTGTTGGACAGCTTGCCGTCCTTGATCAACGCGACCACGGCGGCCACCTGAGTGGGCGTGATGGGCAGGTCCGCCAGTTCAACCTCACGCGAGTTGGCCTGCTGCACCAGGTAGTTGCCCCACCAGGAGCGTGCGTCCTCACTGCTGGCGCCCTCGGCGACGGTGGCCTGCACCAGTTCGACCGCCCCGTTGTTGATCAGGTCGCGCATCACCTCGTCGGAGACGCCCCACTCCTGCTGGATACGGCCCAGCCGCAGCCAGGGCAGCTCCGGGAGGGTGCCGCGCAGCTTCTCGATGAGCTCCGCGCTGGGCGCTACGGGCTCGAGGTCGGGCTCCGGGAAGTACCGGTAGTCCTCGGCGGTCTCCTTGCGGCGTCCGGCGCTGGTGGAGCCGTCCTGCTCGAGGAAGTGCCGCGTCTCCTGAATGACGTCCTCGCCCGCGTCTAGAACCGCTGCCTGGCGCCGCATCTCGTAACGCACCGCCACCTCGACGCTCTTGAGCGAGTTGACGTTCTTGGTCTCGGTCCGGGTTCCGAACTCACCGGCGCCGGTGGGCATCAGCGACACATTCGCGTCGCAGCGCATCGACCCATGGTCCATGCGCACATCGGAGACATCCAAGGCGCGCAACAGATCCCGCAATGCCGTCACGTAGGCGCGGGCGATCTCCGGGGCGCGCTGCCCCGTCCCCTCGATAGGTTTGGTGACGATCTCGACCAGCGGCACACCCGCACGGTTGTAGTCGAGCAGCGACTCGGTGGCGCCGGAGATGCGGCCCGTCTCGCTACCGATGTGGGTCAGCTTGCCGGTGTCCTCTTCCATGTGCGCGCGCTCGATATGCACCCGCCACGTGGTGCCGTCTTCCAGCGGAACATCGAGGTAGCCGTTGAACGCGATCGGCTCGTCGTACTGGGAGATCTGATAGTTCTTCGGCTGATCCGGGTAGAAATAGTTCTTGCGGGCGAATCGGCCCCAGGGAGCGATCTCGCAGTTCAGCGCCAGACCGATCCGGATGGCGGATTCGACGGCCTTTTCGTTGACGACCGGCAGCGAGCCCGGCAGACCCAGGCAGACGGGGCAAATCTGGGTATTGGGTTCCGCGCCGAAGGTGGTCGGGCAGCCACAGAACATCTTGGTGGCCGTGGACAGTTCGACGTGAACCTCCATACCGAGCACCGGCTCGTATCGGGTCAGCACGTCGTCGTAGTCCAGCAGTTCTGTCATGCTGCGATCCTAATAGGTCGGCTTGAGTGGCCGAACAGACACGTTATGCGCAGAAATCGCAGGTAGCGTCGGCTCAGCCGAAGAACGCGGCGGCATCCTCGTAGCGGTTTTTGGGGACCAGCTTGAGCTGACGGGTCGCTTCCGCCAGTGGTACCCGCCCGATGTCTTGGCCGCGCAGCGACACCATCACTCCGAACTCCCCCGCGTGCGCGGCGTCGGCGGCGTTGACGCCGAATCGGGTGGCGAGCACCCGGTCGAAGGGTGTGGGAGTGCCCCCACGCTGCACATGCCCCAGCACCGTGGTGCGCACCTCTTTGTTGATGCGCTTCTCGATCTCTACTCCCAGCTGCTGCGCCACCCCGGTGAATCGCTGATGCCCAAACTCGTCAATTCCCCCGTCGCGCAGCTCCATTGAGCCCTCGGCCGGCTTGGCGCCCTCGGCCACCACACAGATGAAATGCGAATCCCCGCGCTGGAACCGGCCTTTGATCAGCCGACAGACCTCATCCACATCGAACGGCACTTCGGGGATCAGCGTCATATGCGCACCCGAGGCCAGTCCCGCGTGCAACGCGATCCAGCCCGCATGCCGACCCATCACCTCGACCAGCATGACGCGCTGATGGGATTCGGCTGTGCTGTGCAACCGGTCGATTGCCTCGGTGGCGATGGTCAGCGCCGTATCGAATCCGAATGTGACATCGGTGCAATCGATATCGTTATCGATGGTCTTGGGCACCCCGACCACGGGAACGTTCTCGTCGGCCAGCCAGCTGGCGGCGGTGAGGGTGCCTTCTCCGCCGATCGGGATCAGCACATCGATCCCGTTGTCGTCGAGGGTCTGCTTGATCTGATCCAGTCCGGCACGCAGCCGGTCGGGGTTGGTGCGTGCGGTACCGAGCACCGTCCCGCCCTTGGTGAGCAGCCGATCATTGCGATCGTCGTTGTGAAGGTGGATTCTGCGGTTCTCCAATAGACCACGCCAACCGTCCTGGAAGCCCACGACCTGCGAGTTGTAGCGGTTGGCGCAGGTTCGCACCACCGCGCGGATCACCGCATTCAGGCCCGGACAATCGCCGCCACCGGTGAGAACTCCGATACGCATAGCCCCATCATGCCCGTGACCGCGCCCGGCGGCAGCGCTACGAGGCCCGCGGTATCCGACTCGGAATGCTCAGCCGGAACCCGTCCCAGACCGTGCGCCGGTCGCCGCCCAGGTTCTGCTCGACGCGAAGTTCGCGGTCGAAGACCAGCACCGGCCAATCCGGGCCGCGATAGGGCGGCCAGTCCCCGCTAGGAACCCCGTTGCGCGCGAAGGCCACCCACCGCTGTTGCACATCATCGACAACCCGCGACGCGTCTCTGTGGGTGAAGCTGCCGGTCAGGATCGGGCCTGCGGGGCCCCGATAATTGCCGAAAACCGCAAGCAGCTCGGTGGCGTGCGATCCCTCCAGACCGGCGGCCCGCACCGGCCAGGGTGCGTAGTCGAACTGGTACACGTACACGGGTGCGAAATGTTGGTGAGCCTGGGCAATCCGCCAGACCGAGGAGGTGAAGAACATATCCCCGGCCAGTCGCAGCCGCGCCTGCATCGACGGGTATCCCACGTAGGCGGCGGTAATCCGTTCCTGGTAGCCGGGGCCTCCGCGGCCGAGTATCTCCAGCTGTTCGGCCTCCGACAGCGGCATCACCTTGATCGCCTTGGTGAAGAGCTTGGCCTCGTCGGCGTTACTGCCGATGATCAGCGGAACCCTGTGCGCTTCACCGCCTTCGATGGACTCGACGGGCTTCTTCGGCAGATAGTTCCCGTCGACCGACGGACCGAACGGGAATCCGCCCTCGGCGATCAGCTTTCGCTGCGCGCGCAGAAGCTGCCGTGGTGAGGCGTTCAGGACGGTCGCGGCGGCATTATCGGATGTAGCGCCGAGGATTTCGGCGAACCTGCGGGCATCGTAGGCCACCGAATCGGCGTCGGCCGCCAAACCGCTCGCGGTGCTCTGGATGATCGCCTTATGAAAAAGTCCCGCGGCGGCAGGCGTGGCCATCAAGGTCTCGACGCCACTGCCCCCGGCGCTCTCACCGAAGATGGTGACGTTCTCCGGATCCCCACCAAAGGCAGCGATGTTCTCGCGCACCCACTGCAGCGCGAGAACGAGGTCACGCAGGTACAGGTTGCTCTCAATGACGTGCCTGTCGTCGGATAACGACGATAAATCGAAGGCACCGAACGCACCCACGCGGTAATTCGCCGACACATAGACACATCCGCGGCGCGCCAGAATCGATCCCTCATACGGCGGACTGCTGGAGCTACCGAGGAAATAGCCGCCGCCATAGATGTAGAACATCACCGGCAGCGGCCCGTCGGGCAGCTGTTCGGGAGCAACCACATTGAGTGTCAGGCAGTCCTCACTGCGCTGCTTCTGCGGCGTGAAAATTTTGGGCTGGTAGGGCGCCGCACCAAATCTCTTGCAGCGCCGCACCCCCTCCCACGGCTGCGCGGGGCGTGGTGCCCGTAGGCGTAGTGGGCCCACCGGCGGTTCGGCGTAAGGGATGCCACGGAAGCGGCGCATGCCGCGCCTGACGAAACCTTCCACCTCGCCGTTGTTTGTCACTACACGTAGGGGCGCCGATGCCATGGGAGCGAACCTAGCGGGGCCCACCGGCCAGCGCTAGTCACGCGAGGGGGCGGATCTACGCCACGCGTCACCGAAAAACCCGGGAGTGGCGAACAGGAAGCTCAACGTGCCCGTGAACAAGACCACGGCCATCGCGCTGCCGGCCGCAGTGACGCGCGGGTACCACGGATAAGCCGCGATCATCAGGGCCGCAATAATTTCCATGGTTCCCAGGGCACGTGACACGGCAGCGGCACGGGCGTAATCGAAAATCCATCTCATCGATGGGCTGTGCTCGATGAGCGCTCACGAGTCCATCTTCAGATACTTGCCAACCTTATCCAGGCCAATCTCGCACCGGCCCAAAGACTTTCGTCAGTTGTTCAGATCCGGGCACGAGACGTCGACGTACACGGTGGTGGACGACATCGCGCTGGACTGTCCTGCGGGCGGTGCCGATACGCCGTGCACATCCGTCACCGTGCACTGTGACAACGGCGCGGACACGCTGCCGTTGAGTTGCACCGAATACCCCTGCTTCTGCAGATTTGTCACCGTGTCGCCAGCGTTACCGCCCCCGGTGCTCGTGGACGCCGCGGCCGTACCCGCCAATCCCATGGCGGCCACGGCGAAAGCGGAAGCGGTGATGGCGGTGAATGCGAACCTCTTCATGATGAACTCCTTGAGAGTTGTGCCGCGGACTGGTTCCGGCGACAACACAAGGCTCGGCCCGCAAGGCGTTTGTTCCTTGAGCGCACACTGAAGATTCGATGCAAGAAATCGACGGCAGATGACAACCCGAAACAGGGCTGTGAACTGCTATTTCCGTATCTCAACGGCTCCGGGCGCTATCGGTGCGCCAAGGAAACTCTGAAGTTTCGATGAAGAAACGCGGCCCAGGCACCGCGACCTTCGACCTGGGCCAAGCTCTCGGTGCACCATTGGCGCATGGACGGTTCATCTCGCACTGCCGCCGCAGGTCCCGTACCGGACTACCGGGCACTGGTGGTCGACGACGAAGTGCCGCTGGCAGAGGTGGTCGCCAGTTATCTCAAGCGAGAATCCTTCGAAGTTCATCTCGCACACGACGGCCGCCGCGCACTCGATCTGGCGCGCGAGGTCGATCCCGACGTGGTGATCCTCGATATCGGCCTGCCCGGCGTGGACGGCATCGAGGTCTGCCGGCAACTCCGCGTCTTCTCAGACGCCTACGTGGTCATGCTGACCGCCCGCGACACCGAGGTGGACACCATCGTCGGCCTGTCGGTGGGAGCCGACGATTACGTCACCAAGCCCTTCAGCCCGCGGGAGGTCGTCGCCCGGGTGCGCGCCATGCTCCGCCGGCCCCGCCGCGCGCCGGAATCGCCAGCGGCAGTGACTCCGGAACTGAGCCCTCCCCGCGTCTTCGGAGCGTTGCGCATCAATGTCGACGGCCGCGAGGTGCACGTCGGAGAAAGGCCAGTCACATTGACCCGCACGGAATTTGACGTCCTGGCCGCG
The DNA here is from genome assembly GCF_000069185.1 of Mycobacteroides abscessus ATCC 19977. Lineage (NCBI taxonomy): Bacteria > Bacillati > Actinomycetota > Actinomycetes > Mycobacteriales > Mycobacteriaceae > Mycobacteroides > Mycobacteroides abscessus. The sequence continues at coordinate 3,386,555 of NC_010397.1, forward strand.
CTGTCATCCCGGCCGGGCATCGTGCTGAGCAGAAAGCAACTGCTCGACACGGTGTGGGGCGACACCTGGGTGGGCAACGACAACATTGTCGATGTCCACGTCGGGCATCTGCGTCAGAAGCTGGGCGATAGCCCCTCCCAGCCGCGATACGTGATGACCGTCCGCGGTGTCGGCTATCGCATGGGGACCGGATCGTGACACGTCCCCGATACGGCATCGGCCTGCGCCTGCTGGTGGTGAACTCACTGGTGGTCCTGGCCGGAATAGCCACGACCAGCGTGGTCGCCGCGATCGTCGGGCCGCCGATGTTCCGCCGCCTCATGGATCAACAGGTATCGCCCGGCGCCGGGAACGATCACCCCTATGAGCGTGCCTTCCGCGATGCCACCGCGATGTCCATCGGGTTCGCGGTCGCGGTGTCGGCCCTGGCCGCGCTCACGCTCAGTTGGTATCTGAGCCATCGAGTGCATCGCTCGGCCACCGCGCTGTCGCAGGCGGCCTCCGCCGTTGCCGACGGGAATTACGACATTCGGGTGCCGCCACCCCGGTTGGGCAAGGAATTCGACGCCGTCGCCGCGGCGTTCAACAAGATGGCGCAGCGGCTCGGCGCGGTGGACGAGGCGCGTAGACAGATGCTGGCGGACCTGGCTCACGAGATACGGACGCCCGTGGCGGTGCTTGAGGCGTACATGGAAGCGGTGGAAGACGGTGTGCAACAACTGGATCAGCAGACGGTCGCGACGCTACGGGACCAGACCCGTCGACTGACGCGGTTCAGTATCGACGTCAACGCGCTGTCGGTCGCCGAGAGCCGCACCACGTCGATTGACGCGAGATCGGTGTCTCCGGCCGATTTGGTCACTACCGCGGTCGCCGCGTTCGCGCCGCGCTATCAGACAAAGGGAGTCATCCTCACTTCTCACGCCGACGACGGGCTGCCCGATGTATGGGCCGATCCTGAACGCATGGGCCAGGTGCTGAGCAACCTGCTCGACAACGCCCTACGTCACACCGGCCCGGGCGGCCAGGTCACCGTGACGGCGACAGCGACCGGCACCGGCGCCACGATCGCCGTCGCCGACACCGGCGACGGAGTTCCGGCCGAGCATCTGGACCGACTGTTCGATCGCTTCTATCGCGCCGATGCCGCCCGCGATCGGCAGCACGGTGGAGCAGGTATCGGGTTGTCGATCGCCAAGGCACTTGTCGAGGCGCACGAGGGACGCATCGAGGCGCACAGCGCGGGACACGCGGCCGGGACCACCTTCACCGTGTCTCTGCCCCGTCCGAGCGATCATCCGGAAAAAGCACCCGGTCAGCGGCCCGGCTGAATCACCGTGGGACGCGTCTTGGTGGCGGGGATGGTTGCCAGCGGCGCCTTGTTATCGGGGTCCGGCGCCGAGCTCATGTGCGGGTCATTGGAGTGGATGCAGGCCTTGTCGGTCTGCACCGAGCAGCTCAACCGCTGGGCCGAGCTGTCACCGGGAGCCTGCAGCACCGCCGGTGTGGCCGCGAACACACCGCAGAGCGAGATGGTCGCGACGCACGACGATAGGCGGGGCATGCACTTCACGGTACGCAGCAGACGGCCGGGAATCGCCCCTTATCAACTGCCAGTTACCTGTGCGTTCCTACAGCGCTGCGGGCAACGCCCCACGGGCGGTTTCATAGGCAGCACCCACGCGGTACAACCGGTCGTCGGCGAGCGCGGGGGCCATGATCTGCAGACCCACCGGCAACCCGTCGTCGGCAGAAAGACCTGAGGGCACCGACATTCCGCAGTGTCCGGCCAGGTTCAGCGGCAGGGTGCACAAGTCGAACTGGTACATCGCCAGCGGGTCATCGACCTTCTCCCCCAACCGGAATGCGGTGGTGGGGGTGGCCGGGGTGACCAGCACGTCGACCTGCTCGTAGGCCCGCTCCAGATCGCGCTTGATCAGGGTGCGCACCTTCTGTGCCCGGCCGTAGTAGGCGTCGTAGTACCCGGCGGACAGTGCATAGGTGCCGATCATGATGCGGCGCTTGACCTCTGGTCCAAAGCCTGCCGCCCGGGTGAGCGCCATGACTTCCTCGGCGCTATGCGTTCCGTCGTCCCCGACCCGCATGCCGTACCGCATGGCGTCGAAGCGCGCCAGATTGGACGACACCTCCGACGGCAGGATCAAGTAATAGGCCGGCAACGCGTATTCGAAGTGCGGACAGGACACCTCAACCACATCGGCGCCCAATGCGGTGAGCTGCTCGACGGCCGCGTCGAACGACGCCATCACACCCGGTTGGTACCCGTCGCCACGCAGCTGAGTGACCACACCGACGCGGACACCCTTGAGGTCTCCCGAGGCACCGGCGCGAGCCGCGGCCACGACATCGGGTACCGGTTCGTCGACGGACGTGGAGTCGCGCGGATCGTGGCCCGCGATCACCTGGTGCAAGAGCGCGGTGTCCAAAACCGTGCGCGCGCAAGGACCGCCCTGATCCAGCGATGACGCACAGGCGACCAGGCCGAAACGCGAAACTGTTCCATAGGTGGGCTTCACCCCGACGGTCGCGGTGAGTGCGGCGGGCTGCCGGATGGAGCCACCGGTGTCGGTGCCTATGGCCAGCGGAGCCTGGAAAGCGGCCAACGCGGCCGCGCTACCACCGCCCGAACCGCCCGGAACCCGCTCAACGTCCCAGGGATTGCGGGTGGGTCCGTATGCGGAGTTCTCGGTGGAAGAGCCCATCGCGAACTCGTCCATGTTCGTCTTACCCAGGATCGGTATCCCGGCCCCGCGCAGCCGCGCCGTCACGGTTGCGTCGTAGGGCGGCACCCAGTTCTCAAGGATCTTGGAACCACAGGTGGTCGGCATGTCCCGAGTGGTGAAGACGTCCTTGAGCGCCAGCGGGACACCGGCCAGTCCCGACGGCACCGAGCCCGCCGCGATGGCGTCATCGACGTCTTTCGCGGCGGCCAGCGCCTGCTCCCCCGCAACATGCAGGAAGGCCCGGTACGTCTCGTCGGTGCTGGCGATCTGATCCAGATGCGCACGTGTCACCTCGACGGAGGAGACCTCGCCCGAATGGATCAGTGCGGCCAGCGCCGCGGCGTCCTGCCTGATCAGGTCGGTCACTCTTCTTCCCCCAAAATCTGCGGCACCGCGAAACGTCCCTCGGCCACCCGGGGCGCCGCGGCCAGCGCCTCCTCCGGGGTAAGGCATTCGGCGATCACATCGGGCCGTGTGACATTGACCGCATCAAGCGGCGAGCTCGTGGCATCTACCTCGTCGAGCTCATCGGTGGAAACTGCACTGATCTGGCTGACGTGGCCGAGGATCGCGTCGAGTTGCCCGGCGTATCCGTCCAGCTCAGCGTCGGTCAGCGCAAGCCGGGCCAGTCTGGCCAGGTGCGCGACCTCGTCACGGGATATGGCGCTCACGGCTAGATAGCCTAGAGGGCGGCTGTGTCTGACCTGTGCCACAGTGTTGGACGTGCCGTCATATCTGCTGCGCCTACAGCTCGCTGACCGTCCCGGAAGTCTGGGGTCGGTCGCCGTTGCGCTCGGCACCGTGGGCGCAGACATTCTGTCCCTGGATGTCGTCGAGCGCGGCCCGGGCTATGCCATCGACGACCTGGTCATCGACCTTCCGCCCGGCTCCATGCCCGATTCGTTGATCACCGCCGCCGAGGCCCTGAACGGGGTGCATGTGCATTCCATCCGCCCGCACACCGGCCTGCTGGAGGCGCATCGGGAACTGGAGCTGATCGACAGGGTGGCCGCCGCCGCGGCATCCGCGCGCCTCGAGGTGCTCGCCCAAGAAGCCCCCCATGTGCTGCGCGCGAATTGGTGCACCGTGGTGCGGCAGGACGGCACCGGATTCATCCGGGTGGCCGGAAGCGCGGGCGCCCCCGAGACCCAGGCCACCTCCGCTCCTTGGCTGCCGCTGAGCCGTGCACAGGTCCTCGAAACCACTGCCGAATGGGTGCCTCAACTATGGAAGGACATGGACACCACGTTGGCCGCGGCGCCATTGGGATCGGGTGATACCGCAGTGGTGCTTGGTCGTCCCGGCGGCCCCGAGTTCCGCCCCTCGGAGGTGGCTCGTTTGGGCTATCTGGCCGGGATCGTCGCCACCTTGGTGCGGTAGCGGTCGGTTCACAGCAACGGCACAGCCAATTCCCTGAGTCGCCCGGCACACTCACTGACGTGACTGACACTGACGCGTCCATGAGCCGGACACGGGAACGACTCATCTTGGCAGCCATTCTGCTGACGATCACCGTGGTCTACCTGTGGGACATCAGCCAGAACGGATGGTCCAACGCCTTCTACGCGGCAGCGGTCCAATCGGGTAGCGAGAGCTGGAAGGCATGGTTCTTCGGTAGCTTCGATCCGCAGAACTACGTGACCGTCGACAAGCCGGCGGGCGGCCTGTGGCTAATGGGATTGTCCGCCAGGCTCTTTGGCTTCTCGAGCGCCAGCATGCTCATTCCGCAGGCCATCCTGGCGATAGCCAGCGCCGCCTTGATCCGTGCGGCGGTGCGGCGCCAGGCCGGCCCCGGCGCGGGCCTGCTCGCGGCAGCCCTGTTCGCCCTCATCCCGGTGGTCTCGGTGATGTTCCGGCACTCAAATCCCGACGCCCCGATGGTGTTCGGCATGGTGTTAGCCGCCTACTTCACCACACGCGCCATCGATTCCAAGCGCTCGCGCAGTGCCGCCGGCTGGCTGGCACTGGCTGGAGCGGGTATCGGGTTCGCATTCCTGTGCAAGACCCTCGAAGGCCTGCTGGTGGCTCCCGCACTGCTGCTGGCCTACCTGGTGTCTGCCAAGTGGCCTTGGAAGACGACGCTTCTGCACATCCTCGGCGCGGGCGTGGCGCTGCTGGCCTCCTCGGGATGGTGGATGGCCGCGGTAGCGCTGACCCCGGCAGCCAGTCGTCCCTACGTCGACAACTCCACGGATAACAGTGAATGGACGCTGGCAGTCGGTTACAACGGCCTGGATCGTCTGCTGGGCGGCGACTCGCAGGGCATGGGCGGCGGCCGGGGCAGCGGTCCGGGGTTCTCGGGCACCCCGGGCATCTTCCGGCTATTCCAGGACACCCAGGCCGATCACATCGCGTGGCTGCTACCCACGGCATTCATCGCGCTGATCCTCGGCGTGATCATCGCCGGCAAGACACCACAAACCGGCGGCTGGTTGGGCCGCGCGCGTGCCGTCACCACCAATCCCGCGGGGGCAGGGCTGGTTTTATGGGGTACCTGGATGGTGTCCAACTACGTGATCCTGAGCTATATGGCCAAGCAGTTCCACCCGTACTACACCTCGGCCATGGCCCCGGCCATCGCCGGCTGCGTGGCCATCGGCACGGTGCTGTTGTGGCGGCACCGATCCGAGCGGATCGGCACGTTCGGGCTCAGTGCCCTTACGCTCAGTGCCACCGTCATGGCGTTCGTGCTGCTGCGGCGCATACCGACATGGCAGCCCTGGCTGCGGTGGGTGCTACTGATCGGCGGCCTGGTGGTGGCCATAGCGCTCACGCTTGGCGTGCTGGAGCGAAATTCACGCCTGCGTTACGCCATTGCGACTCTGGCGCTTGCGGTTTCGTTGGGGGGATCGATCGCGTTCACCCTCGCCAATGTCACCACGCCGAAGCTGGGCGGGCTGTCGACATCGGGTCCGGCGATCGCCGAGGACGATAAGTTCGGCGGTCAGTCACCCGAGCCGCTCGATCCTGCGCTGGCCGCGTTGATCAAGGATTCCGGCGCCCGCTGGCCGGTGGCAACCACCAACACCCGTACGGCCGCGCCTATTCAGCTGGATACCGATGCCCCGGTGATGGCGATCGGCGGATTCTCCGGGCGCGACAACCCGATCACCCTGCAACAGTTCATCGACTACACCCAGGACGGCACCGTCCAGTTCTATGCCGAATCCGTCAAGGACAAAGACAAGGACAAAGATCAACCGCCGAAGGACGATGAGCCAAAACGGGTAGCCGACGAAATCCAGAAATGGGTCGAGAACCACTTCTCTTCAAAGGATTACGGCGACTTGCGAGTGTTCGACCTCTCGATTCCGCCGAAATCATAGAGTTGCGGGGCAGAATCTGGCCGCCTGCACCGCCACGCTACGCGGGCGGCCCGTCGGCCAGCAAGGCCCGGAATCCATCCTCGTCGAGGATGGTCACCCCGAGCTCAACGGCCTTGTCATACTTGGATCCCGGCGAATCTCCGACAACCACGAACGCTGTCTTCTTGGACACCGAACTCGCGGACTTGCCGCCCCGGGCGATGATGGCCTCCTTGGCCTCGTCGCGCGAAAAGCCTGGGAGCGAACCGGTTACGACGATGGACAACCCTTCCAGGTTGCGCGGTATGGAGTCGTCACGCTCATCGGCAGTCCGCACGCCCGCGGCGCGCCACTTGTCGACGATGGCGCGATGCCAGTCGACGCTGAACCAATCCACCACCGCGGCTGCGATCGTGGCCCCTACCCCCTCGACCGCCGCCAACTGTTCGACGGAGGCACCCTCGATGGCTTCCAGATCGCCGAATTCGGTGGCCAACGCGCGCGCCGCGGTGGGACCGACATGGCGGATCGAAAGCGCCACCAGCACCCGCCACAACGGCTGTTGCTTCGCCTTGTCGAGGTTGTCCAGCAGCCGGGCCCCGTTGGCGGACAGTGCACCGCTCTTGGTCTTGAACAGATCGGTGCGCAGCAGGTCATCAGCGGTGAGGCCGAACAGATCCCCCTCATCCTCGATCACACCGGCCGCGAGCAGCGCTATTGCCGCCTCATAGCCGAGGGCTTCGATATCGAAGGCGCCGCGTCCCGCCACATGGAACACCCGCTCCCGCAGTTGCGCAGGACAGCTACGCGAGTTGGGGCAACGAATGTCGGCATCGCCCTCCTTCTCGTGGGCCAGTGTGGTACCGCATTCGGGACACGCTGTGGGCATGACGAATTCGCGCTCATTGCCGTTTCTCAGATCGGCAACCGGACCCAGCACCTCGGGAATCACGTCGCCGGCCTTGCGAATCACCACCGTGTCGCCGATCAGCACACCCTTGCGCTTGACTTCGGAGGCATTGTGCAGGGTCGCCAACGACACCGTCGATCCGGCTACCTTGACCGGAGTCATGTACGCGAACGGGGTGACCCTGCCGGTGCGGCCCACGCTCACCCGGATGTCGAGCAGTTCGGTTGTCGCCTCCTCCGGCGGGTACTTGTAGGCGATAGCCCAGCGGGGTGCGCGCGAGGTACTGCCGAGGCGGCGCTGCAGCGCAACCGTGTCGACCTTCACGACGACACCGTCGATCTCGTGTTCCACGTCGTGGCGATGTTCCGCCCAGTAGTTGACACGTTCCTGCACTTTGGCAATGCCCCGCACCTTGGTGGTGTGCGTCGAGACGGGTAATCCCCACTCCCCCAATGCCAAGTACGCATCATGCAAGCTCTCCGGCGAAAAGCCTTCGGCCCGGCCGAGCCCGTGACAGATCATCCGCAGCCGCCGCCTGGCCGTGATCGCCGGGTTCTTCTGCCGCAGGCTGCCCGCGGCACTGTTACGAGGGTTCGCGAACGGCGGTTTGCTTTCCTCGACGAGAGAAGCGTTCAGCGCCTCGAAATCCTCCAGCCGGAAGAACACTTCACCGCGCACCTCCAGGAGCGCGGGTATCGGATATTTCTCAGACTTCGCAAGCCTTTCCGGCACGTCCTCGATGGTCCGGGCGTTCAGGGTGACATCCTCACCGCTACGCCCGTCCCCACGAGTGGCCCCGCGTACCAGCACGCCGTTCTCGTACACCAGCGAGAGCGCCACACCGTCGATCTTCAGCTCGCACAGGTATTCCGGCTCCTGACCGATATCGCCACGCACCCGGGCATCCCAGGCCGTCAATTCATCGGAACTGAATGCGTTGTCCAAACTCAGCATTCGCTCCAGGTGATCGACCGATCTGAATTCGGTGACAAATCCCGCGCCGCCGACCAACTGCGTCGGCGAATCCGGTGTGCGCAGCTCGGGGTACTGCTCTTCCAGCGCGGTCAGCCGCCGTAGCAGCTCGTCGAACTGTCCGTCAGAAATGACGGGGGCGTCCTTGACGTAGTAGCGGAACTGATGGCCGCGCACCTCTTCGGCCAGCTCGCCCCATTGGCGCTGGATGTCGGAATCCATACCCGGCAGGCTAACGGACCCGCCCGACAGCGCCCCAACCCTACGATGTGCCCATGGGCACGCACCCCATCATGTTCACCGAGGACGATCCCGGTCTGGCTGAGCTGCGCCGACTGGCGCTCGCGCTACCGGAAGCCGCCGAACAGATCTCCTGGGGCCGCCCCGTCTTCAAGGCCGGCAAGATCTTCGCGATGTTCGGCGGAAACGCCAAGGGCGCCACCAAGGGCACCATGATCGCCCATCCGTACTCAGTGCTGGTCAAGGTCGACGATTCCGAACGTCTCGCGCTGGTACAGGACGAACGCTTCTACTACCCGGCCTACATGGGGCCCTACGGCTGGCTCGGGCTGGACTTCGCCATCGCCGAGGTCGACTGGGACGAAGTCGCCGAACTCCTGGATGCGTCATACCGGCTGATCGCGTCCAAACGGCTGATCAAGCTGCTCGATCAGCGCCCGCCGGGTGGGCCTGATCGTTAACCAGAGCTCAGCACCTCCTGGAGCGGCGCCGATCTTTTGACAAAGTTGGCGAGCTCATTGAGAATTTGCTAACTCGCCGACAAAACCTGGTGGGTAGATGATCATCGATTACTCAGAAGAGCCAAAATTGCTTCACTGACACTGAGGCGCTTGGCAGATCACAGGGGGGCTACCGATGTTTGGTATTGCTGGCAGATTCCCACTGGCGGCGGCTCCGGCTGCCGTGCTGGTGGCAGCAGCACTGATATGGACTGTGCCCACCGCAATCGCGCACGCCGACGCGCCGCTGGTGTATCCCGGCATGAGAATCAACCAGGGCACACAAAGCTGCACACTGGGCTTCGTCGATCCAGGTGCTCGGATCGGGCTCACCGCGGGGCATTGCGCACTCGACTCCGACGGGCCGGTCTACGACGACAGCGGCAACCGCGTCGGCACAGCGGACATCGCACACTTCGAGCCCACCCCGCAGGACAAGAGCTTCGCCGAGCAACCCCCCATCGACTACGAGGGCATTGCCTTTTACGAGGGCATACCAATCAACAACGTGCTTCCCAACGGCCTTGTCCTGGAATCCAACCCAAAAATCGTGCCGGCAATCGGCATGCCGGTATGCCGTAGCGGTGTTACCACCGGGGAAGCGTGTGGGGTCATCCTCGAGACCACTGACAGCCTCTTGGTCATCGACGGGCTTCCCGCCGACCACGGTGACTCCGGCAGTCCGGTCTATGCCATCACCGAGCCCGGCCGCGCGGCGATCGTGGGGATTACCACCGAAGTGCTAACCAGCAAGTCAACGGGCCAGCGGGCAACGATGGCGATCTCCTGGCGGGCGATTTGGCGTCAGATCAAGAGCGATATCGACCGAGTGGGACACGCGGATATGCCACCGGACCCACCCAGGAACGCCCGCGAGCCGGCGGGAGACGTTCCCGCCGAACCGCCGACCAGTGATGTCTGACTCGATGAGAGCGCGCGGGGCGGTGCACACCAGCGCAGGTGTGGTCCCGCCAGGCCGGATCGGCGCTCGCTGGTGGACAACGCAACGCAAACTCGAGCGCCCCTCATACATCACAAGTGGCGAATTCTTAGCCTGAGCACATGACCTTCAACATCGCATGATGCGCGAGTACTGGCAATCTCATCGGGCGCTGTCGACCATCTGCATCGCAAAGACAGAAACGAAGGTGCCTCTAGGGCTACCCGTTACCTGAGCACGGTTCCTCCGCCAGTCCGTCGCCAATTCGCATAGGCTCGTAGCGACACGGAGAGTCGTGCCGCGTGCTCTCCTCATGCTGGTCGGGGCTTTGTTGACGGTGAACGTGGCAGACAGAGAGCTACGGCGTGACCAGTGTCGGCGATAAGGGTCGACGAACCGGCCCATGGGGACGGCTGACGGCGTATGCCGCGGCCGTCGCCGCCCTATCCGGGATAGGCCTTGCCAACCCGATTGCCGCACATGCCGATCCACTGATCTACCCGGGTATGGAGATCATCCAGCGGCCGCCCGGCAAAGAATCGCTGAGCTGCACGCTCGGTTTCGTGGATCCCGCCGCACGCGTTGGAGTCACCGCGGGCCACTGCGGCGGCAACGGGCCGGTGTTCACCAGCGACGGCGTCCGTATCGGACAGCTCGCGGTGGCCCAGTCCAACATCAAGCCCGAGGGGCCGCTGGCGCGCGACGACTATCGGATCGACTATGAGGGCATCGCCTTCGACGACGGCGTACCGATCAACAACGTACTGCCCAACGGGCTGCGTCTCGGAGTCGATCCCGCCGTCGTGCCCCGGGATGGCCTGCCGGTATGCCGGGTGGGAATCACCACCGGAGAGGCCTGCGGGGCCATCGCGGGATTCGGCAACGGCTGGTTCCTCGTCGACGGCGTGCCCGCCGAGCACGGGGACTCCGGCAGTGCCGTGTACACCGTCACCTCACCGGGCAACGCGGCCATCGTAGGAATCGTCAGCGCACGCTTCACGGCCAATCAGACCCGACGGGAATCCACCGTGGCGCTGTCCTGGCCGACGGTGCAACAGCAGATCCGAAACGACATTGCGGCCTCGCGCCGGCCCGAGATCGCCAGCCCGGTGGCGAGCAACCCACAGCCACCACCGCCGGCAATCAACCCGCAGGCACCACCGATGGTTCTACCCCCGGCGCCTTCCGACGACCGTCCCAGCGGTCCCGCGAGAATGGTTGTCCCCTAACCGTCATGCGCCCGTTTTTGTGGATAGCCACCATCGTTGCTGTGCTGTGCGTGCTCCCCGCCGTGAATCCAGCACCCGTGCACGCCGAGCCGCCACTGGTGTACCCCGGCATGCTGATCTACCAGGGCTCGCTCAGTTGCACGCTCGGTTACGTGGACCCCGCGCTTCGTGTGGGCATCACCGCCGGGCATTGCTTCAACGGCGACGGCATTATCCGCAACGGCGACGGGGCCGCCGTGGGGCACAAGGTGCTGGCGCACGACAACCGTCCCCCCGAGGGGCCGGTATACGAGAACGAGTACACCATCGACTACGAGGCCATCTCGATCGACGACGGACTGCCCGTCAACGATGTCCTGGCCAATGGCCAACGGCTCGAACGCGATGACACGGTGATCCCCGATGTCGGCATGCCGGTGTGCCGTACCGGCTTCACCACGGGCGACGCCTGCGGATCGGTGACACGAATTGGCAACGGCTGGTTCAGGTTCAACGGTCCGGTGATCGCCAAGGGCGATTCCGGGGGGCCGGTCTACACCCACGTGGGCGACCGCACCGTGCTCGTCGGCATCATTCGCGGTTTCATGACAAGCCAGTCCGGTGACGATGTCCAGTCGTGGGCGATGTCGTGGCCTTCGGTCATCAAACAGCTTCGCGAAGACCGCAAGGGCCTGCTGCCCGCGTGAACCCGTAGGCTCACGCCCATGGCTGATTCTCTTCACGCAAGCGGCTCATCGGTGTCTGATTCTCTTCGCGCAAGCGGCTCATCGGTGTCTGATTCTCTTCACGCAAGCGGCTCATCGGCCGACGGCTGGAAAGCCTTCACCGTCGAGACCACCGGGCATATCGCACAGGTCACCCTCATCGGCCCCGGCAAGGGCAATGCGATGGGCCCCGACTTTTGGCGAGAGCTACCGCTGATCTTCACCGAGCTCGACGCCGACCCCGAGGTACGGGCGGTGGTGCTCGCGGCCGCCGGTCGGCACTTCAGCTACGGATTGGACCTGCCGGCGATGGCGGGCACCTTCATGCCGCTTATGGCCGAGAAGGCACTGGCCAAACCGCGCACAGACTTCCTCGACGAGATCCGCCGGCTACAAGCCTCAGTGACAGCCGTCGCCGACTGCCGCAAGCCGGTGATCGCGGCAATTCAAGGCTGGTGCATCGGTGGCGGGGTGGATCTCATCGCCGCCGCCGATATCCGGTACGCCAGCTCCGAGGCAAAGTTCAGCGTGCGCGAGGCCAAGGTGGCGATTGTGGCCGATATCGGTTCGCTGCACCGGCTTCCGCCGATCATCGGTGACGGCCACCTGCGCGAACTGGCGTTCACCGGCAAGGACATCGACGCTGCCCGGGCCGAGAAGATCGGTCTCGTCAACGACGTGTTCGACACCCCCGAAGCGACGCTGGCCGCCGCGCATGCCACCGCGGCCGAGATCGCGGCGAATCCCCCGCTGGTGGTGCAGGGCGTCAAGGACGTCCTGGGGCGCGAGCGCGAGAACGTCGTGGCCGACGGCCTCAAGTACGTCTCCACCTGGAATGCCGCGTTCCTGCCGTCGGAGGATCTACAGGAGGCCATCGGCGCGGTCTTCGAGAAGCGGGAACCCGACTTCAAGGGGCGCTAGGCGCGGTAGCGGCCCCAGTGCACGGCATCCTCCAGGGGGCGCCCTGTGCGCCAGCCAAACCGCTCCAGGTCGGGCCGTTCGGCGAATTCACGTACCGGACCCACACACAACCAGGCGATCGGCCGGATATGCGCGGGCGCGTCAATCAGTTCGGCCAGGAACTGTTCCTCGTAGAAGGACACCCAGCCGACACCGATCCCCTCGGTGACGGCCGCGAGCCACAGGTTCTGGATCGCCAGCACCGCGGAGAAGAGCCCCGCGTCGGAGATGGTGTGACGGCCGAGGATATGCGGACCACCGCGCCCATGGTCGTAGGTGACCACCACCCCGGTGCCACTCTCACGAATACCTTCAATCTTGATGGGGTCGAAGGTGTTTCGCCGCCCTTCGGGAAGGCTGTCGGCGAATCTCTGGCGTTGCAGAGCGACATGCGCGGCGAAGTCATCCAGCATGCCTGGTTCGCGTATCACCACGAAATCCCATGGCTGACTATTTCCGACACTGGGCGCACGGTGCGCGGCCTGCAGCAGCTTCATCAACGTCGCGTCGTCGACAACCTGACCGGTGAACTCGGCGCGCACGTCCCGGCGGGTGGCAATGGCTTGGTAGACGTCCATCACAGCGCATCCGGGTCGGCGTCGATCAGGTCACTGACCTTGCGCGTCAATTCGGTTGCCTTACGAGCCCATTGAAGGTCAGTACCGGCAAGCCCACAGCCGGCGCTGACTCCGACCCGGTCACGCAGCATGGCTCGACCGAAACCCAGCTTGTCGGCAAGCGCCGCGGTGCGCGTCGCCAGCACATCGGACGATATCGGAGTCGAGGGCGCCTGCGCGGGAATCACGCCCAGCACCACGGCCTTTCCGGTGTCCAGCACCGAGGCCAGCCCGTCAAGTGCATGCGCATCGGCGAGGTGCGCGACATCTATCGCGATGGCGCGAATATTGGCTTCGCGCAACAGCTCCCATGGAGGGTCAGAGGCGCAACAATGCACCAACAGCTCACCCCCCACCGCCTCGGCGCACTGGTCCAACAGTGCGGTCGCGGTCGGCACGTCGACCGGATGCACCGGTGAGAACATGCTGGTGCCGGACAGCCTGCCGTCCAGCGCCGCAGGCAGAGACGGCTCGTCGATCTGTACCATCACGGGCACACCTAGCCTGCGAGACAGCGTGGCTCGATGCTGCGCCAGGCCTTCGGCCAACGACGCCGCCACGTCCCGGACGGCCCCGGGGTCGGTGATCGCGCGGTGGCCGTTGGGCAGTTCCAGCTCTGCGGCGAGCGTTACCGGCCCCGGCCCCTGAACCTTGACGGCACGTTCACTGCCACGATGTCCGCCGCGCTCCCATTCCTCCTCAAGCGCATCCATATCCTCGTCGAGAAAGCCGCGCGCCCGCCGAACCACGGCGCCGGGGCGAGCGGTAGTCCGGTACCCGGTGGGTGACACGTCGATGGCGATATCGACCAGCAGCGCGCCGGCACGGCCGATCAGATCGGCACCAACGCCGCGCGCCGGCAGTTCCACCAAATGCGGCAGCGGCAGCTCGGCCACCACGATCTCGGTCGCGTCACGCGCCTGTTGACCAGGCCACGAACCCAGACCAGTTCCCTTCGCCCACATACTCACAGACAAGACGTTAGGCGCCATGGGCCAGGAGATCCTCGATCGGCCCCTTGGCGAAGTAGATGACGAACAACATCGCCACCACATACAGCAGCGGATGCACCGACCGAAATCTGCCACGTGCGAGCGCCAGAACCACCCAGCTGATGAACCCGACGCCGATCCCGTTGGCAATCGAGTAGGTGAACGGCATCGTCACCACTGTGAGAAAGCAGGGCAACGCGTAGTCGAACCGGGTTAGGTCCACGCTGCGCAACTGCCCGATCATCATCGCGCCGACCACCACCAGAGCCGGCGCCGCCGCCTCCAGCGGCACCACCGAATACAGCGGTGTGAAGAACATGGCCGCCAGGAACAGCAGCCCGGTAACAACGTTGGCCAGCCCGGTGCGTGCGCCCTCCGCGATTCCGGAGGCCGACTCGACATATACGGTGTTGGAGGACGAGGAGGAGACACCACCGATCACCGCTCCGACACCCTCCACAGTGAGCGCCCGCCCGATGCCCGGCAACGTGCCGTGCTCGTCGGCCAGGCCGGCCTCCTTGCCCAGGCCCGTCATGGTGCCCATGGCATCGAAGAAGTTGGAGAGCACCAACGCGAACACCAGCACCGTCGCCGACAGCACGCCCACCCGCGTAAAGGCACCGAAAAGGTCGACCTGGCCCAGCAGACTCAGATCCGGCATGCCGCCCGCCGATGACGGCCAATCGGGCACGGTGAGATTCCAGCCCTTGGCATCGGTGGGTTGCGCACCCCGGCCGCACAACGCCTGCGCGATCATCGATACGACAGTCATCGCCACGATGCCGATGAGCAATCCGCCACGGACCTTGCGCACCACCAGGATTCCCATCAGCAGCACACCCGCGGCAAAAATCAGCGTCGGGATGGTGGCCACCGAGTTGTCGATACCCAGCCCTACCGGCACGGTGGTGTTTGCGGCATCGGGGACGCGACGCACAAAGCCGGCGTCGACAAAGCCGATGAATGCGATGAAGCATCCGATACCCGCGGCGATCGCCGCTTTCAGCTCGTCGGGAATCGCATGGAAAACCGCAGTACGAAATCCTGAAATGCCAAGCGCCACAATGATCAGGCCGTCGACAATCACCAACCCCATCGCCTCGGGCCACGTCATCTGGGGAGCGAATGACACTGCCAGCAGACTGTTGATGCCCAGTCCGGCGGCAAGCGCGAACGGGTAGTTGGCGACGAATCCGAACAGGATCGACATGACACCGGCAGCCAGGGCCGTGACCGCCGCTACCTGTCCCACCGGGAGCACGTGGCCCAGCACATCCACGTTGTGCGCGCGTCCCGGCTCGCCACCGATGATGAGCGGGTTGAGTACCACGATGTAGGCCATCGCGAAGAAGGTGACGACCCCGCCACGAATCTCTCGCCCGAGAGTCGACTGCCGTTCAGTTATCCGGAAGAACCGGTCCAGGAGCGCAGTCATAGCCGTTGAACGTACAGGCCACGGCTAACAAACGCCCACCGGTGCATTCGGCGAGAGGGGACTTTCCCACCCGCAGTGAGGGACCTTCGTCACTAGAGGCACCGCGGACATGCTCGGTCAAATATAAGTGTCACTTTCAGACACAGATAATCCCGCAACCGAGGAACGCATCCATGGCCCAGAAGGAATTCACCGACCTCGAGCTCCTACACGAGCTCGAACCCGTGGTCGAGGAGAACACTCATCGCCACCTCGGCGTATTCAAAGAGTGGAACCCGCACGACTACATCCCCTGGTCGGACGGCAAGAACTACAAGGCCCTGGGCGGGCAGGACTGGGATCCGGAGCAGTGCAAGCTGTCCGAGGTCGCGAGGGTGGCCATGGTCACCAACCTGCTCACCGAGGACAACCTGCCCGCCTATCACCGCGAGATCGCCATGAACTTCACCATGGACGGCCCGTGGGGCACCTGGGTCAACCGCTGGACCGCCGAGGAAAACCGGCACAGCATCGCCATCCGCGACTACCTGGTGGTCACCCGCTCGGTGGACCCGGTGGAACTGGAGAAGCTACGGATGGAGCAGATGACCCGCGGCTTCTCCCCCGGCCAGAACCGCCAGGGCGGCGACGAACTCTTCGCCGAGAGCCTGTTCGACTCGGTGGCCTACGTGTCCTTTCAAGAGTTGGCCACCCGCGTCTCGCACCGCAACACCGGGGTCGCGTGTGCCGAGCCGATCGCGCAGGAGCTGCTCAAACACATCTCCAACGACGAGAACCTGCACATGATCTTCTACCGCAACATGGTCGAGGCAGGTCTCGAGATCGCGCCCAACCAGGCGGTGAAATCCATCCATAAGGTGCTCGACAACTTCACGATGCCCGGCTACACGATTCCTGGCTTTCGCCGCAATGCCGTCACCATCGCCACCGGCGGTGTCTACGACCCACAACTGCACCTTGCCGAGGTTGTGCAACCCGTGCTGCGTAAGTGGCGCATCTTCGAACGCGACGACATCAACGGTGAGGGCGAGTGGTACCGCGAAGACCTGGACCGCATCATCACCGACCTCAAGAAGACGGCCTCCGACTTCGATGAGGTCAAGGCCAAGTACCTGGAACGCCAGGCCAAGCGCGCAGAACGCCAGGCCGCCAAAGTCTAGCTCTCTCCGCTCCCCGTAACGTCGACATGGGCAAACGGCGATATGCCGTTCAGTACCATTGATCGGGGCCATCTTCCGGCCGGCGGGTAGAAGAGGGAATACATGCGCGCGCTCAGGACGCTTTCGACGATGATCGGCCTCGCGGCGGTGGTGGCGGCGACAGCGGCCGTCCCCCCGATCGCGTCCGCCGAGCCCGCCGCGGGAGCGCAGCTGGTGGCGATCGGTGACTCGTTCATGGCGGCGGGTTCCAACGCGGCCGCAATCACCGGCCCCGTCGGCACCGCCTGCAACCAGGCCACAGATAACGTCGCGCATCTGGTGGCCTCGTCGTTCCCGCAGATGACATTCGCCGATTACTCGTGCGTGGGCGCGCTCACCACCGACGTTTATGCCCCGTCCACTCGCGGCCCGCAGAACGTCGGGCTGTCGCCCGCCACCAAGGTGGCGATCGTGTCCATCGGGGGAAACGACGCAGGCTTCGAGCAGATCGCCACCGACTGCCTCTTCGCGTTGAGCTGCCCGCCGGAGAAGAAGGCTCAGTTCAGTGCCAACGTGGCCTCGGTAGGACCGAAGCTGACGGGTGCGTACGCCGCGATACGCCAGGCGGCACCGAACGCCCGCGTATTCACCGTTGGCTACCTGCCGATCCTCCCTCCGGATGCCAAGGGATGTCTGGTCGGGCTGATCAATACCCAAGAGACCATCAATTTCCTCAACGGGCTACAGCGCCAGCTGAACGACACAATCGTCGCCGAGTCTTCCAAAGCTGGCTTCACTCCGGTCATCCCGGCGACCAGCAGCGACCACAGCGTATGCGCCGCGGATTTCCAGCGCTACGTGTCGATGACGGGTGCCGGTGCCGGCGATGAGGGAATTCCCATGCACCCCACTGCTCCTGGCCGCCAGTATGTGGCCGAGCGCGTGGCGATCGCCATGCGTTCCGCGGGGGTTCAGGGCACCTAGTCGCGCGTGATGACGGCGCTGCCGAGCACTTCGTCGCCCTCGGCGTCGGGCCGGTACAGCACCACCGTCTGCCCTGGAGCCACACCCCGCAGAGCGGTGCGCAACCGGACGTGAATCCGCTCGGCCCCCGGCTCGACGATGGCATCCACTACTGACCCGTGTGCGCGGACCTGCACCTGACACTCGATGGGTTGGCCCGGGACCCGGCCGGAGGTCCAGACCACCGGCTCTCCGCCGAACTCCCAAATCTCAAGATCTTCAACGGTTCCCACCCGGACGGTGGCAGTCTCGGCATCGATCGACGTGACGTATCGGGGGCGGCCATCAGCGGCGGGCCCGACCAGCCCCAGTCCCTTGCGCTGACCGATGGTGAACTCATGCACGCCGGCATGGGTCGCCAGCACACTGCCGTCCGCGTCCACCACATTCCCTCGGCGCACGCCGATCCGTGCACCCAGGAACGCCTGGGTGTCACCGGAAGGAATGAAACAGATGTCATGACTGTCGGGCTTGTTCGCCACCAGCAGGCCACGCTGTTCGGCCTCCGCCCGGATATCGGGTTTGGGACTGTCGCCCACCGGGAACATCGCGCGGCGCAACTGTTCTGGGGTCAGCACCCCCAGCACGTACGACTGGTCCTTGTCCGCGTCCACCGCGCGGCGCAGCCTGCCATCCTGCAGACGCGCGTAATGGCCGGTGGCCACCGCGTCGAAGCCCAGCGCGACGGCCCTATCTGCCAGCGCCGCGAACTTGATCTTCTCGTTGCATTTCACGCACGGATTCGGGGTGCGGCCCTCGGCGTACGCCTCAACGAAATCGTCGATGACGTCCTCTTTGAATCGATCAGCGAAATCCCATACATAGAACGGGATTCCGAGCATATCGGCGACGCGCCGCGCATCGGCGGCATCCTCCTTGGAGCAGCATCCGCGAGATCCCGTGCGCAGTGTGCCCGGCGCGGCCGACAACGCCAGGTGCACGCCGACCACCTCATGTCCGGCATCGACCATGCGGGCGGCAGCCACCGAGGAGTCGACTCCCCCGCTCATCGCCGCAAGAATTTTCACGACCGCCCCCCGGCGCTGGCGAGGGCAGCGGCACGCGCCCGGGGAACGGCAGCATGAAGCGCCTCGAGCGCACGGTCCACGTCCGACGGGACGGAGGTGTGCCCGAAGGTGAAGCGCAACGATCCACGCGCGACTTCGGGGTCTATACCCATTTCGATGAGCACATGCGACGGGCGTGCCACACCCGCCGTGCACGCCGAGCCCGTCGAGCATTCGATGCCGTTGGCATCCAATAACATCAGCAGGGAATCGCCTTCACATCCGGCAAAGGTGAAATGCGCATTCCCGGGCAACCTGCCGCTGCCGGGCGCACCATTGAGGGTGGCGCCCTCGATCTGTGTCAGTACTTGGTCGATCAACGAATCCCTTAGTCCGGCCATGGCGGCCGCGCTCTCGCACCGTTCGGCGACCGCAGCGACAAGCGCAGTCGACATCGCCACGATGGCCGCGGTGTCGGGCGTGCCGGACCTGATATCCCGTTCGTGACCACCACCGTGTAGCAATGGCACACAAGCGATTTCACGCCGAAGCAGCAAGGCGCCGACTCCCATCGGACCACCGAATTTGTGCGCGGCCACACTGATCGCCGACAGCCCGCTAAGCGCGAAATCGACGTCGAGCTGGCCGACCGCACCAATGGCATCGCTGTGCATAGGAACATCGAATTCTGCTGCAATGGACGATAATTCGTAGATCGGGTTGATGGTGCCGACCTCATTGTTGGCCCACATCACTGTGATGAGTGCGACGTCGTCATGCTCGGCAAGAGCTGCGCGCAGTGCCCCGGGCGTCACGGTGCCGGCCTGGTCGACGGGCAGCCAGGTCACCGCGGCGCCCTCGTGATCGGCGAGCCACTGCACAGCATCCAGCACGGCGTGGTGCTCCACGGCACTGGCAATGATGCGTCGACGGCGCGCGTCAGCGCCGCGGCGTGCCCAGTAGATGCCTTTGACGGCCAGGTTGTCGCTCTCGGTGCCACCGGCGGTGAAGATCACCTCCGACGGCCGGGCCCCCAGGGCCGCCGCGATCGACTCACGCGATTCCTCCACCCGCCGGCGCGCATCGCGGCCAGCCCCGTGTAAGGAGGCGGCGTTTCCGGTCTGTGCCATGGTGGCGGCCATCGCCTCGATGGCATCGGGGCGCATCGGGGTGGTGGCGGCATGGTCCAGGTAGACCGATCGGGACATAACGCATCCAGGATAGCGGGCGGATACCCAAGGTCAGATTCGACGGAGGCGAGCACGCCCGCCGCCATCACGTCGGGCGTTCCCACGTGAGACGGCCCGCCTATGAGCGACAAACTGCCCGCGAGTCGGCACTGTCGCTTGTAGCTGGCCGCCAAGACATGCGTTTTCCCGCAGACCAGAGCCGGTGATCAGGCCGCGATCGGCTCCGGGCGTTCGGGATGCTCCGGGTGATGGTGGCTGTGGACCTGCGGGATCTGATCCCCGGCCCGCACGGCCGTCTCACAGCGTGCGGCCAGATCGCGGCGGCTCTCGCCGGGTAATTGCAGCCCCGCCACCCGAATATGCGCCACCGTCATCCGCGTGGCGGTGAGCCGGCGAATGGACGCCATCAGGGTGTCCTCGCCAACGTACGCCGGCACGGTCGACAACTCGCCGTTCAGGTGGTGATAGGTCAACCGCAACGGCTGCACCGGCCGTTGCGCATCGACCGCGGCCTGAAACATCGCGGGGCGGAATGACCCGTACGCACGACCACACCAGGTGGTGCCCTCCGGGAAGGCCACCACCGTCTGGCCGGCACGCAGCCGTGCGGCAACGGTGCCCACCACCCGGGGCAAGGTGCGCAGGTTTCCCCGCTCGATCGGAATGACACGCATCATCCGGGCGATGACGCCCAGGCCCGGCCAATCGATCAGGTCCGCGCGAGCCACGAACGAGCCCGGAAGCACGGCGCCGATCGCGAACACGTCGACCCAGGAGACGTGACCTGCCACCACCAGGGAGCCCCGGATATCGCGAATCGGCCCGCCGGAGACCGAGATGCGTACGCCAAGGCAGCGCAACATCAGCCGGCAGTAACCACGCTGCCAGCGGACCCGCCCAGGAAGCGGAATCCCCAACAGCGGTGCAAGTGTCAACAGCGTGATCGCCATAGCGATACGCGATGTGGTCCGGAAGGTGCGCGTAAACCTGCCGGGCTCGTCGATGAGGTTGGCCCGCATGCAGCTTTCGTCACAGGTTGCCTTCGGCAGCCAGGCGTGAGCGTATTCGGGTGCCATCGCTACTCCGATTCCGAAGGCACCGTGGTAGCGCCGATTTCCGAGGCCGCCCCCACCGATCTCAGCCGTTTGAGGTATCGCACATCGGCTTCGTTCTTGTTGAGCAGGGCCATGAAGTCGGCCACACCGAAGTCGGGGTCGTGCGCGGGCTCTCCAAGAACCTTCGCCCCAAGCCGCAGGTATCCACGCATCAGCGCAGGGACCTGCACCTTGGCCGGCGGGGCGATGTCATCAAGGCCCATCCCGCCGACCACGACCGGGTTGTAGGGCCGCACCGTGTACTGCGGGGCCGCGGCATGCCGCTTCATCACGAAGTCACGCACGGCACGCACCTGGCTACCGGGAGCCTGTTCGGGGCTGTCCTGCATCGGAACCGACACACATCCGGTGACATACGTGTAGTCGCAGCGATCCAGGTAGGCCAGGATCCCCGCCCACATCAGCAGCACCACCGCGCCGTTGCGGTGATCGCCCCGCACCACGGCCCGACCCATCTCCACCAACTGAGGCCGCAGCGAGTCGAGTCCGCTGATATCGAATTCCGTTGCACTGTAGAGTCCTCCGGCCGCAATAGCCCCCGGCGGAGGAAGCATCCGGTAGCAGCCCACCACATCGCCGGAGACGTCCTCGCGTACCAGGAGGTGGTCGCAGTGCTCGTCGAAACGGTCGGCATCGCGTCCCTCGAACGCCTCCGGAGTGCTGGCGAGCTGGAATCCCGGCTCACTGCTGAATACGTCGTACCGAAGCCGTTGTACGGCATCGATATCGGCGGAATCGTTCGACAACAGCAGGGTGTACCGGGGCCCCAGCGCGGCCTCCCCGGTCTTCCCCGCCACCTCTGGCATGGATTGATCTGCGGCGATGAGAACTGACGCGGTACTCATGACTGCGAGATTCGCGGAGTTATGCGGCGGAACGGCATCAGAAGCGTGTCGTGTCCATGCACGATCCGTTAATTGCGGCGTTCAGTACGCCAAATGCGTGCTTGCGGAAGTGAATCCCTAAAGCAAACGTTGAGCCAACAGAAACTACGCGGGCACGCTCTTGCAGGTCACCGACGTGCCATCCAGTCGGCGAACCGGGTCTGTGTCAGCACGCCGTCGTCGCCGGTGACCAGGCTGAAGTCATCGACCGGCGTTCCGAAGTAGGTAGCGCCTGAATCCACCACGACCGGCCGATCGTCGCCGCGTGCGGCGAGCACCGCCCCGGCCATATCTGCGAAGGAAAACTTCTCGGGCCCACCGATGTTGATGATGCCATTGCGAGGTGCCGCCGCTGCGGCATGCGCCACCTGCGTGGAGACGTCGTCCACGGCGATCAGCTGGATCCTGGCATCGGGCACGCGTACCTCGTCGCCGACCACGAGCGTGTCGGTGATCGCCTCCGCGAACTCCTGAAACTGCGTCGCGCGCACGATCGTGTACGGCAGGCCCGAGCCGACGATGATCTTTTCCTGCGCCACCTTGGCACGCATGTAACCGCTCTCGGGCAGGCCGTCCGCCCCGACGATGGACAAGGCGACATAGTGCCCGACACCGGTCGCCTTCGCGGCGTCGACGAGATTGCGCGCGGAGGCGGTGAAGAAGTCCATGACTGGTCCGTCCTCGAACGAGGGCGAATTGACAACGTCAATGACCACAGCCGATCCGGTCAGCGCGTCCACCAGTCCCTCACCGGTCAACACATTCGCTCCCGATGACAACGACGCCGCCACCACATCATGTCCGTCCGCGATGAGCAACGACACGACCCGGGAACCGATTTGGCCGGTAGCACCGACAACTGTGATTTTCATTGTGTGATTACCTTTCTGGTCACACAAACAACGCTCGCAGGTCGACGCCGTGTTCGCGCCCTGGAAAGTCCGTAGTCGTTCGGCCCGAACGGGGCAATCGATAAACTTCGACCCAACTCATCAACTTCGGCGGAGCACGCAATCAACAGCTATCCGGAATCGCGTCTGTGCGGTCGAACCCAAGAATGCTCGGCGCTGGACCGCCTGATGACGGCCTCCCGCTCAGGGCCCAGCCAGGTTCTCGTGCTGCGCGGCCAAGCTGGTGTCGGCAAGACGGCGCTGTTGCGGTACGTGCTGGGGAAAGCATCGGGGCAACTGATCGCCCAGGCCTCCGGCATTCAATCGGAGATGGAGCTGGCCTTCGCGGGATTACAACAGTTCTGCGCGCCCCTGACGAAGTACTCCGGGGCGATACCCGACCCGCAGCGTGAGGCACTCACCATCGCGTTCGGAACCCGTAGCGGCCCCCCGCCCGATCGCTTTCTGATCGGATTGGCGGTGCTGAGCCTGCTGGCAGCGGCCGCCGAGCATCAGCCCGTGCTGTGCGTGATCGACGACGCACAATGGCTTGACCGGGTCTCCCTGCAGACCCTGGCCTTTGTCACCCGGCGCCTGGGCAGTGAACCGGTCGCCATGCTGTTCGCGGTACGTGACGGCACCGATAGCGAACTCGCCGGGCTGCCCGAACTCACCGTGCACGGCCTGCGCGCGGCCGACGCCGGCACGCTGCTGGACTCGGTCATCCCAGGGCTCCTCGATGAACGTGTTCGCGACCGCATCGTGGCCGAGACGCAAGGCAACCCGCTGGCACTGCTGGAACTGCCCCGGGACATGACCGCCGAAGAGCTGGCCGGCGGTTTCGGGTGGCCGGACGGCGGTCGGCTGGCGGGGCAGATCGAGCAGACGTTCCTCCGGCGAGTCCAACAGCTTCCCGCGCACACCCAAACACTATTGCTGGCCGCGGCAACCGATCCGCTCGGCGACGTGACGTTGTTGGCGCGCGCCGCCCAACAGCTCGGAATTCCGATGCATGCGATCGCACCCGCCGAGGCGGCCGATCTTGTGGAGCTGAGCACCCGGGTGCGCTTCCGCCATCCGTTGGTGCGTTCGGCTGTCTACATCAGCGCAAATCCCTTGGAACGCAGAAGAATTCATGGCGTCCTGGCCGGCGCCACGGACCCGGGCGCCGATCCCGATCGTCGGGCATGGCACCGCGCGCATGCGGCCGCGGGTACCGATGAGGCCATCGCGTGGGAGTTGGAGCAGTCCGCCGGCCGCGCTCAGGCCAAGGGCGGCGTCTTGGCTGCTGCCGCGTTCCTACAGCGCGCGACCGAACTCACCGCGGATCCGGCGGCGCGGGGCCGGCGGGCGCTGGCCGCCGCCCAGTCGAAATACGACGCGGCCGCCTTTGACGCCGCCCGCGAGCTGCTCGGCGTTGCGGACATGACCCCGCTGGATCCGTTGGCACGAGCCCGTGCGACACGACTGCGCGCGAAGATCGCATTCGCCGAAAGCCGGGTGGGCGCTTTCGGTTCCGTCACCGTGTCCGAAGCCGCAATCGGCCTGGTGGAGGCTGCTAGATGCCTGGAAAACCTCGATGACAACCTGGCCCGGGAAACCTACCTGGACGCGGTGGGCGCCGCCATGTACGGCGGCCGGCTGTGCCCCCGTGGAGGCGCCGTAGAGGTGGCCGAACCGGCCCGTCTGGCGCCCGCCGGGGCGCAGCCCGCAAGACCCTCGGACCTGCTACTCGACGGCCTTGCCCGGCGAATCACGCATGGCGCCGCGGCGAGTGCGCAGACACTGGGCGAAGCGCTCACACTCATCCGCTGTGAAGCCGACCGTCCGGCGAACACCAGCTGGATGGAGCAGGCGTTTCCCATCGCCCTCGAATCCGCCACCCATGAAGTGTGGGACGACGACATGTGGCATCACCTCGCCACGCGTGCGGTCCATATCGCCCGTGAAGTCGGCGCCCTCTCGCTGCTGCCGGCAGCTCTCATCTATCGCGCGGGTATGCACGTGCACGCCGGCGAGCTCGACGCCGCGGCCGAACTGGTCCAGGAGGCCGACGCCATCTCGGCCGCGACAGGCCACGCACCCATCAGGTACCACTCCTTGATCCTGGCGGCCTGGCGCGGTAGCGAGCCCACGGCTATTCGGCTGATCGATGAGGCCATGCGCGATGGGGCGGCCCGAGGCGAGGGCAGACTGCTCGGCGCGATGGGCTACGCGGCCGGGGTGCTCAACAACAGCCTCGGCCGCTACGAGCTCGCCTTTATGGCGGCACGAAGAGCTTGTGAGCATGAGGATCTCGGGTTATACAGCTGGTGCCTGATCGAATTGATCGAGGCGGCCGTGCGCTGCGGCGAGCACGACACCGCGGTGAAGGCATTCGGCCAACTCGAAGAGCGCGCATTGGCCGCACAAAGCGACTGGTCTCAGGGGATGGTGGCACGCTCCCGTGCACTGATCACCGTCGGCCATGACGCCGAGCCCCACTACCGGGAGGCGATCCAGCGACTCACCAACACGAGGATTTCCGCCCACCTCGCCCGTGCCCACCTGATTTACGGCGAGTGGTTGCGCCGTTGCAATCGACGCTCGGACGCCCGCACGGAACTCACAGCGGCACACGGAAGTTTCGTCAACATGGGCACGGCGGCCTTCGCCGAACGCGCCGAACGCGAGCTTCGCGCCACCGGCGCGAAGGTCCGGAAGCGTTCTGCCAGTTCAGAAAAGGCGCTGACAGCGCAAGAGGCGCAGATCGCCCGAATGGCAGGCCAGGGCTTGACCAATCAGGAGATCGCCGCCCAGCTGTTCATCAGCTCGCACACTGTGGAGTGGCATCTGCGGAAAGTATTCGCCAAGCGCGGCATCACCTCTCGCAGGCAACTGCGCAGTGGCCGCTAGGCCCCGGCGACCACAGAAATCCCCATGAACGCCGAAAGGACTATCCAGCGCCCTCGACGCGGTGGTCTGGGGCTCTGGATAGTCCAGTGGCGTAACGTCAGCCGTCCCGAAGACGGACTTAGCCCTTGCGGGCCTTCACGGCGTCGGTGAGCTGCGGTGCGACGTTGAACAGATCGCCCACCACGCCGAAGTCGGCGATCTCGAAGATGGGGGCTTCCTCGTCCTTGTTGACCGCGACGATGGTCTTCGACGTCTGCATACCGGCGCGGTGCTGGATGGCGCCCGAGATACCCAGGGCGATGTACAGCTGAGGCGACACAGTCTTACCGGTCTGACCCACCTGGAACTGGCCCGGGTAGTAGCCCGAGTCGACGGCGGCACGCGAGGCGCCGACGGCGGCACCGAGCGAGTCGGCCAGAGCCTCCACGACGCTGAACTTGTCGGCGCTACCGACACCACGACCGCCGGACACGACGATGCTGGCCTCGGTGAGCTCCGGACGGTCGCCGCCGACCACCGGCTGGCGAGAGGTGACCTTGGTGGCGTTCTCGGCGGGCGCGGGTACCTCGACGGCGACCTGCTCGCCCGCACCGGCGGCAGGCGCAGCTTCCACCGCACCCGGACGCACCGTGATGACAGGGGCATCGCCGTTGGCCTGGGCCTCAACGGTGAACGCGCCACCGAAGATCGAGTGCAGAGCCTTGCCACCCTCACGGACCTCGACCACGTCGGTCAGCAGGCCCGAGCCCAGGCGTGCGGCCAGACGTCCGGCGACCTCTTTGCCCTCGGTGGTGGCGGCGATCAGGATGCCCGCGGGGCTGGCGGTTTCGGCCAGCGCAGCAAGGATGTCGACCTTAGGGGTCACCAGGTAGCTGTCGACGACATCGGACTCGGCGACGTAGATCTTGGCGGCGCCGGCCTCCTTGAGTCCGTCGATCAGCGGCGCGGCGGTACCGGCGGGACCGGCAACGACGGCCGAGGGCTCGCCCAGGACGCGGGCGGCGGTGATGAGCTCGGCGCTGACCTTCTTCAGCGCACCCTCTGAATGCTCAACGAGCACAAGTACTTCAGCCATATCGATTCTCGTTACTCTCTCGTTTGGGTATTAAGGGGGTCGATTTAGATGATCTTTTGGGCAACCAGGAATTCGGCGACCTTGGTGCCGCCCTCGCCCTCGTCGGTGATCTTCTCGCCCGCGGTCTTGGCGGCCTTGGGGGTCGAGGACAGCACGGTGGACCCGGCGTTCGCGACGCCCACCTCGTCGGCCTCCACGCCGATCTCGGCGAGGGTCAGCACGGCGACTTCCTTCTTCTTGGCGGCCATGATGCCCTTGAAGGACGGGAAGCGGGGCTCGTTGATCTTCTCGGTGACGCTGACGATCGCCGGCAGGGTGGCCTCGACCTCGAACACGCCCTCGTCGGTCTCACGCTCGCCCTTGACGACGCCACCTTCGACGGTCAGCTTGCGCAGGTGGGTCAGCTGCGGCAGGCCCAGGTACTCGGCGATGATCGCCGGAATGGCGCCCGAGCGGCCGTCAGTTGCCTCGTTACCGGCGATAACCAGCTCAACACCCTCGACCTGACCCAGCGCGCGGGCCAGGGCCCAGCCGGTCTGAATGGCGTCGGATCCGTGCAGACCCGGGTCGAGCAGGTGAACTGCCTTATCGGCCCCCATGGACAGCGCCTTGCGGATGGCCTCGGTGGCCTTTTCCGGTCCGGCGGAGACCACGGTCACGACCGAGTCGCCGCCCTCGCGCTCCTTGATGAGCAGCGCTTCTTCAACGGCACGCTCGTTGATCTCGTCCAGCACCGCGTCGGCGGCTTCCCGGTCGAGCGTGAAGTCACCGTCGGTGAGCTTGCGCTCCGACCACGTGTCTGGGACCTGCTTGATCAGGACCGCGATGTTCGTCATGAGTCTCCGATCGTCCTTCCTCTTCGCTGTCTGCCAGCGGTGTGCTGGCCATCTGCTCTGTGCTTCCATGCGCACCCACGCCCGCCGGTCGCACTGTCACATTTTCGTGACTAATCCGGCTGATCTTATTACTCACGGGTAACATACGGAGTTCGCCCGTACACCATAGCCGGTTCACTCCTGGTTTCCGGCCTGTGATCTGGGCCACCAGTATTAAGACACGGCGTTCACCCGATAGCCTGCCTAACGATGAACTCGCACCTGACCGACCCGCACCCGGCCGATCCGCTCCGCACAAGCGGCCCATCGGCCGAAGATCCGGACGCCACGCTGGCGCTGACCGGAGAGCGGACCGTGCCCGGCATCGCCGAGGAGAACTACTGGTTCCGCCGCCATGAGGTCGTCTACGAGCGGCTCAGCAGCCTGTGCGCGGGACGTCGCGTGTTGGAGGCGGGCAGCGGTGAGGGCTACGGCGCCGACATGCTGGCGCAAGTGGCCCAGCACGTCATCGGACTGGACTACGACGAGTCTGCGATCGCACACGTGAAGGCTCGCTACCCGCGGGTGGATATGCGGGCCGGAAACCTGGCGGACCTACCACTGGCCGACGGATCGGTGGACGTGGTGGTGAACTTCCAGGTGATCGAACACCTGTGGGATCAGGGCCAGTTCATCCGCGAATGCGCCCGCGTCCTGCGGCCCGGCGGATCGCTTCTGATCAGCACGCCGAATCGCATCACCTTCTCCCCCGGCCGCGACACCCCGCTGAACCCCTTCCACACGCGCGAGCTCAACGGTGCCGAACTCACCGAACTCCTTGAGGAGAACGGGTTCTCACTGGAGTCGATGAACGGAGTTTTTCACGGACCGCGGTTGCGCGAGCTCGACGCCAAATACGGCGGTTCGATCATCGACGCGCAAATCGAGCGCGCCGTCGCGGGCGCGCCGTGGCCGCAGGAGCTACTGGCGGACATCACCGGTCTGACCACCGAGGATTTCGAAATTGTCGACGCCGGTGAGCGCGATATCGACGCGAGCCTGGACCTGGTTGCCATTGCGGTGATTCCGTGACGCCATCCAAGAAGCCCGTTCCAGGCCTTTTCACCATGGTGCTACATACACACCTGCCGTGGCTGGCCAACCATGGGCGCTGGCCGGTCGGCGAGGAGTGGCTATACCAGTCTTGGTCCGCCGCATACCTGCCGCTGTTCAAGGTGTTGCGCACACTGGCCGCCGAGGGCCGGGAGAACCTGCTCACGCTGGGCATCACCCCCGTGGTGGCCGCGCAGCTAGACGATCCGCACTGCTTGACCGGGCTGCACAGCTGGCTCGCCAACTGGCAGCTGCGTGCATTCGAGGCTTCCACAATCAGCAGCACCGATGCCGAACCAGGCACCGCGTCGAGCCCGGAAATGTTGCGAGCGTTCGGAGTTCGCGAGTATCAGACTGCTACCGCTGCCCTCGATGAGTTCGACACGTACTGGCGTCACGGCGGCAGCGGGCCGCTGCGCAACCTGATCGATGCCAAAGCCATCGAACTGCTGGGCGGCCCACTGGCTCATCCGTTCCAGCCGCTGTTGCACCCGCGCCTGCGCGAGTTCGCACTGCGCGAAGGATTGGCAGATGCCGCACAGCGTTTCGGGCATGCACCCACCGGTATTTGGGCGCCCGAGTGCGCCTACGCCCCGGGTATGGAAGAGGGCTACGCGGCGGCAGGCGTCAAGCACTTCATGGTGGATGGTCCGTCCCTACAGGGAGACACGTCCCTGGGCCGCACGGTGGGCGACTCCGACGTGGTTGCCTTCGGCCGCGACCTGGCGGTGAGCTACCGCGTGTGGTCCCCGAAGTCCGGATATCCGGGCCATGCCGCCTACCGCGACTTCCACACCTATGACCATGACACCGGACTCAAGCCGGCCCGTGTCACCGGACGCAATGTGCCATCGGAATCCAAGGCACCCTATGACCCCGAGCGCGCCAATGCCGCGATCGACATCCATGTCCGCGATTTCGTGGACACCGTCCGCCAGCGTCTCGTCGACGAATCCAGCCGCATCGGGCGGCCCGCGCACGTCATCGCCGCCTTCGACACCGAGCTCTATGGACACTGGTGGTACGAAGGGCCCACCTGGCTAGAACGGGTGCTGCGCGCGCTACCCGAAGCCGGTATTCAGGTGGGCACGCTGGAGCAGGCCCGCGAGCAGGGATATGTGGGCGAGCCGTTCGACTTGCCCGCCAGTTCATGGGGCTCCGGCAAGGATTGGCATGTGTGGAACGGCGAGAAGGTAGCCGACCTGGTGCAGTTGAACACCGAGGTCGTCGACACCGCGCTCACCGCGGTGGACAAGGCTCTCAACGAGCAACCCGCGCCGCATACCCGCAACCGGGTGGCCGATCAGATATTGCGCGAAGCGCTGTTGACCGTGTCCAGCGACTGGCCGTTCATGGTCAGCAAGGATTCGGCGGCCGACTACGCGCGCTACCGCGCGCACCTGCACGCACACGCCACCCGCGAGATTGCCGGCGCCCTGGCCAGCGGACGTCACGACGTGGCATCTCGATTGGCGGACGGTTGGAATCGCGCGGACGGATTGTTCGGCGCGCTTGATGCCCGGAGGCTGCCCCGATGAACATGGCCCTTGCCCGAGAGGCTCATCTCAACACGGTCTTCGCCCGAGAGGCTCATCTCAACACGGTCTTCGCCCGAGAGGCTCATCTCAACACGGTCTTCGCCCGAGAGGCTCATCTATGAGAATTCTGATGGTCTCGTGGGAGTACCCGCCGGTGGTCATCGGCGGACTGGGCCGACACGTGCATCACCTGTCCACCGAATTGGCCGCCGCCGGGCACGACGTGGTGGTGCTGACCCGCCGCCCCTCGGGCACCGACCCGTCGAGTCATCCGACCTCCGACGAAATTTCCGAAGGCGTCCGTGTGGTCGCTGCCGCCGAGGACCCCCACGACTTCGACTTCGGCACCGACATGATGGCCTGGACGCTCGCCATGGGACACGCCATGGTGCGGGCGGGATTAGCCCTGGGCCTCAAGGGATCCGGTGATTGGCGCCCCGACGTGGTCCATGCGCATGACTGGCTGGTCGCCCACCCCGCTATCGCGCTGGCCGAACATTTCGATGTCCCGCTGGTGTCCACGCTGCACGCCACCGAGGCCGGCCGCCACAGCGGCTGGGTGTCTGGGCGCATCAGCCGGCAGGTGCACTCGGTGGAATGGTGGCTGGCTCGCGAATCGGACTCGCTGATCACCTGCTCGGCCTCGATGCTCGACGAGGTGACTCAGCTATTTGGGCCGGAGCTGCCACAGGTCCACGTCATCCGCAACGGAATCGACGTCACTCGTTGGGTCTTCGCGCCCCGACCACCCGCAGACGGCACTCCTCCGGTACTGCTTTTTGTGGGGCGGCTCGAATACGAGAAGGGCATCCACGACGCGATCGCGGCGCTGCCCAAGATTCGCCGTGCGCACCCCGGAACCGTGCTGGCGGTGGCCGGCGATGGTACACAACAGGATTGGCTGCTGGAACAGGCGCGCAAGTACAAGGTCGTAAAGTCTGTCCAGTTCCTGGGCACCCTCGACCATTCGGAGTTGCTGCACTGGTTACATCATGCCGACGCCATCCTACTGCCCAGCCACTACGAACCGTTCGGCATCGTGGCACTGGAGGCCGCGGCCGCGGGTACTCCCCTGGTGACCTCGACCGTCGGCGGTCTCGGCGAGGCAGTCATCGATGGTGAGACGGGAATGTCCTTTGCGCCACGCGACGTGGCAGGTATTGCCGAGGCGGTCACTCGCACGCTCGACGACCCTGCCGCTGCCGCCGAGCGGGCGGTAGCCGCACGGGCGCGGCTCACCGCGGACTTCGATTGGGCCACTGTCGCCGACGAAACCGCACAGGTGTATTTGGCGGCCAAGCGTCGCGAGCGAGAGCCGCTGGGCCGCAGCGTCATCGTCGAGCGTCCCCTGCCGGACCGGTAAACCAGCTATCCCCCAGTAACAGAAAGTGAGCCGCAAATGACGGCTGGTGCGGCGGCTCGCGTTGCCAAACTGTTCGAGTCCGATCCCCAATTCCGGGCAGCCATGCCGGATCCAGCGGTGATGGACTCGCTGCTGGCGCCCGGCCTGCGTTTATCCCAGGTACTCCACGCGTTGCTCAGCGGTTACGCGGAGCGCCCGGTGATGGGTTTCCGGTCCCGCGAGTCGGTGGTCGACACCGCCACCGGCCGCACGGTCGACCGGCTGCTCCCTGCCTTTGAAACCATCACCTATGGGCAACTCCTGGAAGACATCTCGGCCATCCTCGCGGAGTGGCAGCATGGCGACATTCCCATGGGCGCCGGCGACTTCATCGCCACCATCGGCTTCTCCAGTCCCGACTACGTCACCCTGGATCTGGCCACCCTCATGAATGGTTCGGTCTCGATCCCACTGCAGCACAACACATCTGTGGCGCAGCTGCGGATGATGCTGGAGGAGACCAGCCCACGCCTGGTGGCGGCGAGCGCGGACTGCCTGGATCTCGCGGTCGAGGCAGCTGTCGGGCTTACCGATCTGCGACGGGTTGTGGTGTTCGATTACCGCGCCGAGACCGACGATCATCGCGAAAAACTGGCCACGGCAAGAGAACGCTTGCACGCGGCCGGTATGGACGTTGTAGTCGAACCGCTCGCAGAGGTGATCGGGAGAGGACGAGACCTACCCGAACCCGTGCTGTACACGGCCGGGGACGATCAGCGCACGGCCCTGATCATGTACACCTCCGGTAGCACCGGCGCGCCCAAGGGGGCGATGTTCACCGAGTGGACGGTGACCCGCTTCTGGTCCTCGGGCGCCGCCCCCAACCGGGACACCCCGATCATCAACGTGAACTTCCTGCCGCTCAACCACCTTGCGGGCCGGGTAGGACTGCTGACGGCCTTCATTCCCGGCGGCACATGCTACTTCGTCCCCGAGAGCGATCTGTCCACCCTGTTCGAGGACTGGCAGCTGGCACGGCCCACCCATATGGGTGTGGTTCCCCGTGTCGTCGACATGCTCTTCCAGCACTACCAAACGCGAGTGGACGCACTGATGGCCGGGGGAACCGACGTCGACACCGCCGATCGGCTAGCCAAAACCGAACTGCGCGAAGATGTCCTGGGCGGGCGTGTGGTCGCCGGCATGCTCGCCACCGCGCCGTTGTCCCCCGAGATGAAGGCTTTCCTGGAGTCCTCATTGGACTTTCATCTGCTTGATCTGTACGGCCTGACCGAGGTCGGCGGCGTGTTCCGAGACGGCAAGATTTCCCGGCCGCCGGTGCTCGACTACAAGCTCGTCGATGTTCCTGAGCTCGGGTACTACACCACCGACAAGCCCCATCCGCGTGGCGAATTGCTGGTCAAGAGTGCCACCGCAACGCCCGGCTACTACAAGCGTCCCGACGTCACCGCCGAGGTGTTCGACGCCGATGGCTACTACCGCACGGGCGATGTCATGGCGGAGGTCGCGCCGGACCAATTGGTGTACGTGGACAGGCGCAATAACGTCATCAAGCTCGCCCAGGGCGAGTTCGTCGCGGTCGCCAATTTGGAAACGGTCTATGTGGGTGCGCCGCTGGTGCGCCAGATCTTCGTCTACGGCAACAGCGAACGCGCATACCTCCTCGCCGTTGTGGTGCCCACCGAGGAAGCCCTGCGGGCACACCCGGACCCCGTCGAACTGAAGAATTCGATCCGGGAGTCACTGCAGCGGACCGCCCGCTCCAACCACCTGCATTCCTACGAGCTGCCCGCCGACTTCATTATCGAAACCACTCCATTCACGATCGAGAGTGGGATGCTTGCGGCTGTCGGTAAGCCGATACGTCCCAAGATGATCGAGCACTACGGCGACCGGCTCGAGCAGCTCTACGTCGACCTCGCCGAGGCACGCGTCCAGGAACTGCGGCAGCTCCGCGATACGGCGCAACAACGCCCGGTCCTCGATACCGTCACCGAGGCCGCCCAGGCCCTCCTCGGCATGTCTGCGGACGCCGTCCGTCCCGACCACCACTTCATCGACCTCGGCGGAGATTCGCTGTCCGCGTTGACATTCTCCAATCTTCTTCGAGACCTCTTCGACGTCGAGGTTCCGGTCGGTGTGATCACCGGCCCGGCGGCCGATCTGCGCAAGCTCGCCGCTTACATCCAGCACGAACGGGAGCACAGCACCGCGACCGCTGCCAGCGTGCACGGGCTCGACACCACCGTCATCAGCGCCACCGAACTGACACTCGACAAGTTCATCGACGCCGAGACACTCCACAACGCTTCGCAACTCGACGTGCCGGCGGGCGCGGTAGCTACCGTTCTGCTCACCGGCGCCAACGGATATCTCGGAAGATTCCTCTGCCTGGAGTGGCTGCAACGGCTGTCCCAGACAGGTGGACAACTGATCTGCCTGGTCCGCGGCGACAACGCCGATCAAGCCCTCGCGCGCCTCGTTGCCGCCTACGGCGACACCGATCGCACACTGCTCGAGGAGTTCCACACCCTGGCTCGACGGCACCTGCGCGTGATCGCCGCCGATATCGCTCAGCCGCGCTTCGGCGTGGATGACGCCACCTGGGAGCAGCTGGCCCGCGATGTCGACAAGATCGTGCATCCGGCCGCGCTGGTCAACCACGTGCTGCCCTACAACCAGCTGTTCGGCCCCAATGTGTTTGGCACGGCGGAGGTTATCCGGCTGGCCCTGACCACCCGGATCAAGCCGGTGACCTATCTGTCGACGATGGCCGTGGCCATGACCGTGCCCGATTTCGACGAGGACGGGGACATCCGCACGGTGAGTCCCACCCGGCATATCGACCCCGGCTACGCCAACGGGTACGCCAACAGCAAATGGGCCGGCGAGGTGCTGCTGCGGGAGGCACACGACATATGCGGCCTGCCGGTCAGCGTGTTCCGGTCCGACATGATCCTGACGCACCGCCGTTACAGCGGACAACTCAACGTCACCGACGCCTTCACCCGCATGCTGCTGAGCCTGGTGCTCACCGGCATCGCGCCGCGAAGCTTTTACCAAGGCGATGGCAGCGGTGCCCGCCCACGCGCTCACTACGAGGGGCTGCCGGTCGATTTCGTCACCGAAGCCATTACCAGCCTCGGCCTGTCCTCGTCCGAGGGATTTCGCTCGTACGACGTCATGAATCCTCACGATGACGGCATTTCTGTGGACACCTTTGTCGACTGGCTCATGGAAGATGGGCATTCCATCGACATCATCGACAACTACGACGAATGGCTGTCCCGTTTCGAGACGGCATTGCGAGGTCTGCCCGACGAGCAGCGGCGCGCCTCAGTACTTCCGCTCCTCGATGCGTATCGGATACCGGGCAACCCGCGCCGTGCTGCCGCCACGCCCAATCATGTATTCCGGAAAGCCGTACAGGAGAACAACATCGGAGGTGACGGCGCCGATATTCCGCAAATCGATCGTGCGCTGATCGCCAAATACATCGCCGATCTACGAGCACACAGGCTGCTGTGAGCGCATGCGCACCAAGCGCTTCCTCAGCGGCGTGACTTGAGCAGCTTCATCGTGAGCCGCGAGTCGACACGGGCTATGGCCGGGTCACCCATCAGCTTGACACTCAACCACTGCTCATAGGCGGCAAGGTCGGCTGTCTGCACCCGGATGAAATAGTCCGGAATGCCGAACATTCGCCTCAGCTCGGCGACTTCGTCCATCGCCACCAGGCGCTCCTCGAAAGACGCAACCGTGGCAAGGTCTTTGGCCACCAGATCTGCGTAGATGATCACCTCGAAGTCGCGGCCCAGCGCCGCCGGATTCACCAGTGCGGTATAGCCCGTAATGACACCCTCGGCTTCCAACCGGCGCACCCGCCGCAGGCACGGGGCCGGAGTAAGGCCAACCCGGTCCGCCAATTCCTGGTTCGTCAGCCGCCCATGATCCTGAAGCTGATCGATTATTGCGCGATCTAGCTTGTCCATGCATCTATATTGCCTCACAGACCGGATTGGAAGCAATATCGACAACCATCGTGCGTGTTATCCACTCTATGATTGCTGCATGAGCCAGGAGGTGTTGTCGCCGAGATCCCCACGGGGCGATGAGCTGCTCAAAGCCGCCCGCCACGCGGGCGTGGTGTGGGCTGGACTATTTGCCCTCGGTATCGGGTTGGGAGTGGTCGTCACCGCCCACGGCCTCCCCTGGTGGCTGGCCCCGCTCATCTCGGGGGTACTGTTCGCGGGCTCGGTCGAGTTCATCCTGATCGGCATGTTGTCCGCCGGCGCCTCGGTTCCCGCGATCGCCCTGACGACATTTCTCGTCAATTCGCGCCACCTCTTCTATGGCCTGTCCTTCCCCCTCGACCGAATCGGCAGCCGGATCGGTAAGTCGTACAGCATGTTCGCGCTGTGTGACGAGGCGTACGCGTTGATCACCGCACTGGACGAGCAGGCATTGAGCTCCCGGCGGATCCTGTGGACCCAGTTCGGCCTACACCTTTCGTGGGTTGCGGGTGCGACAGCCGGCGGCCTTGCCGGTGCCTCGTTCCTGAGCGGACTCAAGGGCCTTGATTTCGTGCTCATCGCGATGTTCTTGGTGCTCACCATTGACACCTACCGCTCCCGCCCCGATAGGAGGGGCGCGGCGCTCGCCGTCACGGCAGCCCTCGTGGCACTGGTGCTTGTGCCCGGCGCGATGGTGCTCGTGGCAATGTGCGGCTACACCGTCACTCTCGTGGCCCGGCACTACGTGACCCGCGTCCCCCACGCGAGGCCGCAGGCCTCCCATGCCTGAACTTGCTTACATCGCCGCGGCGTTGTCCTCTGCCGTAGCGATTACGTTCGCACTGCGCGCGCTACCGTTCGCCGCGCGAAGCGCCATAAAGAACAACGAGCTGGCCATCAACCTAGGTCGCTGGATGCCATTGGGCGCCACTGTGATTCTCGCCGTGTACTGCCTGTCGACAATCGACTTCACCGCTCCCGCACACGGGACCGGACCGATCCTCGGAGCAGCCGTGACGGTTGGCATGCACTTGTGGCGGCGCAACGCGGTGCTGAGCATTGTCGTCGGCACCGCCGCGTGCCTACTTGTCACCAACCTGACCTAGACGCCCGTCGTGGCGATCGCGCCCGCTAACGCACGCCTCATCTCACCGAGGCCGAGGAATGTCACCGAAGTTCTAGAGGTCGCCGAACAGCCAAGGCCCAGAGCGGTTGTGACCCAGGTCTACTGCCGCGTGTATGCCGGACCCTCCGGTAACAATTGCTTGTTGACCAACCGGTGCCAGCGCCGTTGTCGATACCGGAAAATCGCCGCCGCGCCGCCGGCGGCCGCTGCGCTGAACATCCCCGCATCAATATCGATGGAATCGCTGTAACGGCACCGTCCCCGGCCAATCGGCTCCACGTGCAGGGTGTGATTCCAGGTGCGCAGAATCCCGCCGCTCTCGTTGGTTCGTACGGTGCGATTGTCCGCGTCTACTTCGACCACATGAATCGTATGACGGTACAACGGGATCAGATGCAGGCCCCACAGCCACGCGGTGCCGGCCTCGCCCACCCGCAGGGGCTCGGTACGCCCCGAAAGCGCCGGGATGCCGAACAGACCGCGACACAGATACAGAAAGGTGCCGGCATATTGCATGGCATTCCAGACCCGGTCGGCATCGGTGGGCAGTTCAGTTTCCAGATAAACCGTCTTCATCTACGTTTCCTCCCATAGCGCCAGCTCAAACACTATTATGAGTAATTACTCGCATTGGCGATACTCGCTTTCGGGGAGGGCTTCGACATCATGTCCAGCAGCCGGCTACAGCCGCGCAAGCAGCCCCGACAGGACCGTGCGGAGGCGACCCGCCGACGCATCCTGGAGGCGGCTGCTCACGTTTTCGCCGACTTCGGCTATGCGGCGGGTACCACAAATCGCATCGCCGAGCGGGCAGAGATTTCGATCGGGTCGCTGTACCAGTACTTCCCCAACAAGGACGCGATCCTCGTCGAGCTCATGACCGCCCACACTCACCGGGGGTTCGCGCTCATTCACCAGCATCTGGCGGCCGGGCTGCCCGATACGATCGAAGACACTGTGCGGGTGTTCGTAGGATCCGCGATAGCCAATCATCGGGACAGCCCTCGGCTGCACAGGGTGCTGTTCGAAGAGGCGCCGCGTCCTCCGGAATTCCTGGCGATGCTGCACCGGTCCGAGGATGCCGTCATCGCGGCTGCCGAGGCAGTACTGGCCGCCCATCCCGAAGTACGGGTAACTGAAACCGACACGGCAGCAAGGATGGTGGTAGCGACCATCGAGTCACTGGTGCACCGCCTGATCGCGGGGCCGCGCCCGATCGACCCGCAACTGTTCGAAGATCAGCTGGTCGATATGCTCACGCGCTATCTGACCGGTTGACCATCAGTGCAAATGGTCGGCGATCTGCCCCTGCTCGCCGAAAAGCTCCGCATTCCACTTGGCTATCAGCTCGCTGTTGTCAACGTCGTCAGGATGAAAATCCTTGCGGCTGTAGGAAAGTAGCCGACGAAAGACCGCGCGCGAGAAGAATGGGGAGCCAAAGAGCCGGACTGCGCTGCGGTAGGTGATGCGCGGATTGTAGAAGTCCCGGTCCCGCAACAACGATGCCAAGGACGCGCACGCGGCGAGTGTGAAGAACCCAAAAGTGGTGAACCACATGGCAAAAACTCGCATGCGGTTAGTGCCGCCGATGGCCTGATAGACCTCAAATGCCACC
This sequence comes from Mycobacteroides abscessus ATCC 19977, assembly GCF_000069185.1. Classification (NCBI taxonomy): domain Bacteria; kingdom Bacillati; phylum Actinomycetota; class Actinomycetes; order Mycobacteriales; family Mycobacteriaceae; genus Mycobacteroides; species Mycobacteroides abscessus. The sequence goes on from NC_010397.1 coordinate 3,424,904, forward strand.
GTGCGATGCTCGGACTCCTCCAACGCATGCCACAGCAGCATGGATCGCACCTCGCCCTGTCCCAACATCTGCTGCGCCCGCTCATCACTCAGGAGCGTCTCGGCCAGGATCGCGGTGTAGTGCTCCAGCGCCGCGGTCATCGCGATGCAATACCTTGGCGAGGAATAGCGGGTGCGCGCCGCCAAGACCTTGCGGGTCGCCCGATCGACAAACGCGGTGGGATATCCCATCTCCTGCAGGCGTTCATTGAGCGCCCGATGCTCACGACTGTGCGCCGCTTCCTGGCCGACGAACCCGGCGACCTGCTTTTTGAGCTCAGGATCGGTGATCTGGCCGGCCACGGCGCGCACCGAGCGGATCATGAACGCCTCGCCCTCGGGGAAGGCTCCCGAAAGCACCGAGACCACGTGACTCATCCCCAGGTCGTCCTGCACGTAGTGCCGTCGCATAGCGCCGGCCGGGTAGCGGAACCTGATGCGCCGCGTCTTGATGTCCCGTTGCACGATCAGCTCCGCTAGTGCAGGTGGCCGGCCAGCTGCCCGTTCTCGCCGAACAGCTCGGCATGCCACTTCTCGATGAGCTCGGTGTTATCGGAGTCGTTGGGATGGAATCCCGGGCGATTGTATTCACCAATGCGGCGCCGCACCGTACGACTCAGAAACGGCAAATGCCGCAAAGCCGCAATGCTTTTCACCAACCGGACAGGGTTGTAGGCGGCCTTGTCACGCATCAGTGAGATCAGCGTCTCAAAGAACGTGGTGTAGATGAAGGCGATGGTCGTGCGTCGCATCACCCAGATACGCAGCCGCTCGCTACCACCGACCGCGCGGTAAACGTCGAACGTCACGCTGCGATGCTCGGCTTCTTCGAAGGCGTGCCACAGCAGCATGCGCCGCACTTCACCTTCGCCGAGCATGTCCAGGGCACGCTGGTCGGTCAGCAGCGTCTCGGCGAGCACCGCGGTGTAGTGCTCCAGTGCGGCGGTTACGGCCAGGGTGTAGATCGGCGGATAGTTACGGGTCTGGAAATTGAATATCCGGCGGGCCAGCCGCTCCACGAAGGCGGTGGGATATCCCATCTCCTGCAGGCGCTCGTTGAGCTCGCGATGCTCGCGTCCGTGTGTCATTTCCTGGCCGATGAACCCCGCGACCTGCTTCTTGAGTTCGGGATCGGTGATCTGATCGGAGTAACGCCGGACCGAGCGGATAAAGAACTCTTCCCCCTCAGGGAACACCGCCGACAGCATCGCCATCATGTGACTTGACACCAGGTCACCCTGCACGAAATGGCGCTCCAGCGAACCCGGCTGATAGCGAAACTTGATACGGCGGGTCTTGATCGGCCTGTCCATACTCAGCTTCCCACTACCCCGCAATGACTGATCTTGGTTGGCATCACCAACGTCGCTCAGGGTACCGCAAGCCGATGGAGTCCCGATGACTCACGGCTTGATATATACCAATATCGGTATATATTTGGCGGATGGCGCGCACTCCCACGACCGCAGACGCGTTCAACGCGATCGCGGAGGCAAGCCGGCGTGACCTTCTCAGCGCCATCGGTACGGACGAGGTCACGGTGAACGAGCTGGTGTCACGAACCCGAATGAGCCAACCTCAAGTGTCCAAGCACTTGAGCGTGCTTCGTGCCGTCGATCTGGTGCGGGCGCGCTCACATGGGCGACATCGCTTCTACCGCGTCAATGGCGCAGCGCTACGCCCCGTCCACGACTGGGTCGCCGCGTTCGAACGCGCCTGGAACGAACGCCTCGACCGGCTCGACATGCTGCTCACCGAACTCAAGGAGGAGAAATCATGAGTACCCGCCACGGCAGCGCCACCGTCGTATTGCCTTCGGACACAACGATTCTCATCACCCGATCATTCGACGCGCCGGCGGCACTGATCTTCCGCGCGCTCACCGAACCCGAGCTGGTCACGCGCTGGTGGGGATTCGAGGACGCGCAGTGGGAAGTCTGCGAGATCGATCTGCGGGTAGGCGGGACCTGGCGCTACGTGGTGCGCCAACCCTGTGAGTCCGAGCCGGACAGGGAGGTCGCGTTTCATGGCGAATATCGCGAGCTCGATCCGCCGCATCGGCTGGTCAGCACCGAGGTGTTCGAAGGAGTTCCGGAGGGCGAGGCTGTCGTTTCCACGACCCTGGATGAAGTCGACGGGGTCACGACGATGCGTGTCCTGGTGCAACACACTTGCAAGGAACACCGCGACGGGCACGTCGAATCGGGCATGGAGGTCGGCATGCAGGTCAGCTACAACCGCATCGAAGATCTGCTTCGCGACCTCGGATGACAAAAACTGGCCTGAAATAGTGTGCCCACGGCACGCGTTGCAGCCACGGTGACCAACCAATTCACCTTTGAGTACATCAGCAAGAACCCACAATGGGTCGGCGAGCAGATCGAGGTCTACGAATCCAGCGGCGGCGTCGAGGGCACCACGCTGGAGGGGCTGCCCGTCGTGATCTTGTACACCATTGGGGCGAAGTCGGGACAGATCCGTAAGGCGCCGCTCATGCGCGTGGAGCACGACGGCGTGTACCTGGCGGTCGGCTCAATCGGCGGGGCGCCGAAGAATCCGGCCTGGGTGGCGAATCTGCGCGCCAACCCGGTATTCGAACTGCGCGATGGCGAAGACGTACAAACTGTGCGTGCCGAGGAGATCACCAATGAGGCTGAACGTGCCGCGTGGTGGGAGCGTGCCGTAGCCGCCTTCCCGCCTTACGCGGAGTACACAACACGGACGACCCGGGTGTTCCCCCTGTTCACACTCACTCCGGTGAGTTAGCGGCCGCCTTCTTGCGTTCGATATCGGCCAGCGCCTCGGCCAGCTGCGCACGCTGGGCACCCGAGGCGTCCCAGGCCACCTTCCGGTTCTTGACCACCTTGGCCGGCGCGCCGACCGCAATCGAGTAGTCCGGTATCACGCCCTTGACCACGGCGTGAGCACCCAGCACGCAACCGCGCCCGACGATCGTGTCGCGCAGGATGGTCACTTTGGCGGCGATCCAGGTGTCCGGTCCGATGCGCACCGGAGACTTGACGATGCCCTGATCCTTGATCGGGTAGGTGATGTCTTCCATCCGATGGTCGAAGTCGCAGACGTAGCACCAGTCGGCCATGAGGGCCGAGTCGCCGAACTCGATATCGATGTAGGCGTTGACGACGTTGTCCTTGCCGAAGACCACCTTGTCGCCGAGGCGCAGGGAGCCCTCGTGGGCACGCAGCGAGTTCCCGTCACCGATGTGCACCCATCGGCCGATCTCCATCCGCGCCAACTCGGGGGTGCAGTGGATCTCGACGTTCTTGCCGAGGAACAACATGCCACGCGTGACGATGTGCGGGTTGGCGAGCTTGAACTTGAGTAGTCGCCAGTAACGCACCAGGTACCACGGGGTGTATGCCTTGTTGGCGATCACCCAGCGCAGCGAGTCCCTGGTCAGGAATTTCGCTTGCAACGGGTCCCGCAGGCGCTGCCCGCGCCACCGCTTGTGCAGGGGAGCGCCCCACATCGTCGTCATGGCCGCACAGCCTACGGGACGCGGCGGGACGCACACGCTACCCTGCGATGGGCCGGACCGCCCCCTAAGGAAGGAGTGCCTCACCGTGCTTTCCCGGGCACGAGTACTCGCGAGCATCGCCCTCGCGGCGCTCCTCACCATCACCGGCTGTTCCGGTGACGATTCGTGGATCAACATCAAAGCAGCACCCGGATGGTCCGCCTCCTACGCCGACGCGCACAACAGCAGCTACACGGCCACTGAGGGCGCTCGTGAGCTGACTCTGGAGTGGAGCCGGAACACCAAGGGCCAGATACGCAGTGCCGCCGCCATCGGCATCGACAATTTCATCGCGGTCAGCGCCGACACCCCATCCGGCTGCACACTGATGGAGTGGGAGGACAACAGGGCAGCACGCCAACGTTGGTGCACCCGGATGATCACCGGGAGCCCGTGGTCCGGGCCGCTTGCCGACGGCTATAACAACCTCTACGTGGGCCAGCCCGGAGCCGTGGTCTCCTTCCCCCCCACCCAATGGATTCGGTGGCGTAAACCCGTCATCGGCGCCCCCACCACACCCAAGATCGTGGAGCCCGGCCGGCTCCTGATCGTCACGCACCTGGGCCAGATATTGATCTTCGATGCCCAGCGCGGTGAGGTCGTCGGAACGCCGATGGATCTGCTCGAAGGGGTCGATCCGGCCGATCCACGACGCGGTCTGGAGGATTGCGAACCGGCTCGGCCCAAGTGCCCGATATCGGCCTCCCCCGCCTACGATCCAGCGACCGGCACCATCGTGACCACGCTGTGGCAGCCGGACAAGCCGGTGCCCGTGCTGTTGGGCATCACCTACGACGCCGACGGCAAGGTGACCCTGAAGCACAAGTGGGCCAGCAAGATCATCGATGAGGGTGTGATCGGTTCACCGGTGATGTCCAACGACGGTGAGACCGTCTACATCAACGATCGCAAGGGCTCGCTGCACGCGATGCACACCTTCGACGGCAGCCAGAAATGGTCACTGCCGCTGGGGTTCAACGCGACCACACCGCCGTCGGTGGCACCGGACGGAACGATCATCGCCGGAACCGGCGACAAGGCCACCCTGGTGGGCATCAAGGATTCGGGCGCCAAGGGTGAAATCGCCTGGCGCCGCGACGACCTCGTTCCACTTTCGACGTCGAGTCAGGCCGCCGGAAACGTGGGTTATGCCGTCGTCAGGGACGGCGATAAGGGCCTGGCCCTCGTGGTGTTCAACACCCCGGACGGGGCTACCATCAACCGCTATCCACTGCCCGATGCCACAGGATTTCCGGTGGGGATTTCGATCGGACCGGACCAGCGTGTCATCGTCACGCTGAGCGAGGGTCTGGTGTACGGGTTCCGCCCGGAGACCTAGCCGCGCAGACGAAAGCCTTTGCACCACTGCCTATTCGGGTGATAACAACAGACAAGGGCACACTGCCGCGCAACTTCAGCCTGGTGCGTAACAACGCGGGGTCCAGATCAACGCCACGGACGGTGATCTCGACGGCCCCGCAGTCCCGGGCGGCCAGGGCCTGACGCAGCCGCTTCTCACTGTAGGGCAGCGAATCGAGCACCCGGTAGCCCTGCACACCGGCTGGCACACAATCCCCGGATAGATAGGCAATGCGGGCGTCCAGCTGCCACAGACCGTGTCGCGCGGCGTACTGACGCACCAGGCCCGCACGCACCACCGCGCCGTCCGGATCGATGATCCACTCGCCCGCACCGGCCACCGCGCAGTCATCGGGGTCGGCGTCGGTCAGCTGGTAGCCCGTACCAATGGTCGCCAGCACGGTGGCACGCCGCCGCGCGCCCGCCAATCCGGCCGACCACAGGCACGCCTCGCGGACGCCACCGTCCAATGACACCACCTCGATCTCACCGTCGAAACCCGTCTGTTCCCGCAGATCGGCAAAGTCCAGTCCCGGAGCGCATTTGACCACCAGGTCGCGATCGGCATAGCTCCGCAGCACGGCGTCCAGCGGCGGTGAGTAGGCGGATGGATCGAACCGCCGGCGCCCACCGGCGCGGCGCCCCGGATCGGCGATGACCACCTGAGCACGACTGGAGGGGGCCAACGCATCGGCCCTGCACACCAGGACATGTTCGCCGATATTATTGCGCGCCATTGCCGTTCGCACCGGATCGATATCGCTCCCGATGACTGCCGCCGCGACGCCATCAAGGGCCGCAAGCTCTGCCCCGACCGAGCACGTGACATCGTGCACCACCAAGCCGGCCAGCCGGGCGGCCCGATGTCTGGCCACCGCGGCCGGGGTGGCCTGCTGCAGGGCGTCATCGGTGAACAGCCAGTGGTCAACGCGGCCCAGCTTGGCTGCCGCCTTGCGGCGCAGCTGCACCGTCTGCGCCAAAACTGCTGCGTGATCACCGAATTCGTTGCGCAGGGCCGCCGTGTCGGCCACCAGGGTGCCCGCCGAGAACGTATACGTGGAGGCCCGGGCCAGGTCTGCGGCGCCCGCCTCCGACGACAGGTATGCGACGTCGGAGAGATCGAACACCGGCAGCTATCGGAAGATCAGGACGGCTTGATCCCGGTGATCATCACGTTGTAGTACCAGCCCTTCGGCACCACATGACGCCACACGTTCTCGTCCACCCAGCTCAGCGCCTTCCAGCCGTTGAAGGCAAATTTCGCCCAGCCCCAACCCAGCTTGCCGGGCGGCACCGTCGACTCGAATGTGCGCACCGGCCACCCCAGCATGGCGGCGGTGAATTCCTCACTAGCGGTCCGTACCGCGACGGCGCCGGCATTGGCGGCCATCTTCTCCAGGTCAGCGGGATCAAAGGTGTGCAGGTCAACTACCCATTCCAGGGCCGCGGCACGCGAATTCTCGTCGAGCTCCTCCTGCGGACGCCGCCAACTCTCCAGACCAGGCAGCTTCATTGCCTGGACCGTGGCCTTCCAGGTCAGGTCCGCGAGCGCGCGGGCGTACAGATTTCCGACCGTGGTGGGCTCGCCGGCGAAGACGAACCGGCCACCCGGCTTGAGTACCCGGAGTACCTCGCGCAACGACAGCTCGACATCCGGGATGTGGTGCAGCACGGCGTGGCCCACCACCAGATCGAAGGTGTTGTCGTCGTAGGGAATCCGCTCGGCATCGGCAACCCGGCCATCGACGTCCAGACCCAGCTCCTGGCCGGTGCGAGTGGCAACCTTGACCATGCCCGGGGACAGGTCGGTGACCGAGCCACGGCGCGCGACACCCGCCTGCATCAGGTTCAGCAGAAAGAACCCGGTGCCGCAGCCAAGCTCCAGGGCGCGGTCATAGGGCAGCTCACGTTGATCCTCGACGGGGACGATGGCGTCGAACCGGCCGCGGGCGTAGTCGATGCAGCGCTGGTCGTAGGAGATGGACCACTTCTCGTCGTAGGTTTCTGCTTCCCAGTCGTGATAGAGGATCTGGGCGAGTTTGTTGTCCTCGAAAGCGGCGGCGACCTGCTCGGCGGTGGCCTTTGTGGTCGGCTGGCCGTCCAGCCCCGTAATCTCCGTCATGGCCGTCAGCCTAACTCCTGGTTAGGCTCCCCTGAACCGGGCCGTCCCCGGGCCGATCTCGAGCTGAGCGGTGACGCCGTCCGCGCGGTCCTGTGTCGCGAACACCTGGCAAAACAGCTCACGTTCCTTGTCCAGCCCAGCGGCCAGCGGACCGTCGAATCCATGGTCGATGGCCTCCTTGGCGGCAGCGAGCGCCAGCGGCGGCCCATCGACAAAGCGCCGGGCCCAGCTCGCGGCCTCTGTATACACATCGTCGGGCGCCACCACCTGATCGATGAGTCCAGCGCCCCGTGCTTCGTCAGCTCCCACGAAGCGGCCGCTGAAGACCATCTCCTTGGCCCGGCTCAGACCCACCACACGCGCCAGTCGGACAGTCCCACCGCCACCCGGAATCATGCCGACCAGGATCTCCGGCGAACCCACCTTGACGTTGTCCCCTGCGATCCGCCAGTCGGCCGTCAGGGCCAGCTCCAGTCCGCTGCCCAGCGCATACCCCGTGATCGCGGCGATCGTGGGTTTGGCCAGCTCCGCCACCGCGGTAAGCGCAGCCTGCCGATCACCGGCACTGCGCGCCATCTCATCGGCGGATAGCTCCGAAAGTTCCGCCAAATCGTCACCGGCGCAGAAAATCTCGTGTCCCCCATAGACGATGACAACCCTGATGTCTGCGCGTGCGTTCACCTCCGCGGCGGCCTGGGCCAGTTCGCGATACATCTGCCGGGTGAACGTGTTGGTGGGCGGCCGCGACAATGCGATGGTGCCGATGCCGGGATGCTCGGGCGCGGTGCGCACCGACACGAATTCGGGCTCGATCATGACAGCTCCGGCCCGGTCACCTCGGGGATTTCGACCGCACCCTGCCGGGCTGCTTCGTATCGATCGACGTCGTCGAATTGGACGAACCACCGGCCATCCTGCTCGGTGAGGATCGGCATGATCGGCGCAATGCTGCGTGCCACCCCCAGTACCTCGGCAACCGATGCGCCCGCCGAGGAGACGGCGTCTAGCTGCGACCAGGTGGGCGGAAGCAGGAAACTGCGCCGCTCGGTGAAGGCCGCGATCGCGGCCGCGGGGGTCTGCCACCCGGATGCGACGGCCTCGGTGTTGTTGCCGTCGGCGTCCTGCCCCGCCGGCAGCGCCGCCACAAAGAAGAACGTGTCATAGCGACGTGGTTCGGCCTCCGGGGTGATCCAGTTGGCCCAGGGACGCAGCAAGTCCGCCCGCAACTGAAGGCCTTCACGCTGCAGGAACTCGGCAAAGGATAACGTCTTGTCGGACAGGTCCTTGCGCGCCTGGTGGTAGACGGCGGCGTCCTCGACTATCGAGTTTTCCGAGGTCCCCGCGAACAGCACCCCGCATTCTTCGAAGGTCTCGCGCGCGGCAGCACAGACCAGGGCTGACGCCAGCTCCGGCGTGACGCCGAACTGTTGCGCCCACCAGTCGACATCCGGGCCGAGCCACGGCACATCGGCGTGCATGTCGCGGGAATCCACCCCGCCGCCCGGAAACACGGTCATCCCACCGGCAAAGGCCATGGCGTTGTCCCGACGCATCAGAAACGCTTCGACGCCGACGGCCCCGTCACGGATCAATACGACGGTGGCCGCCGGCTTTGGCTCGGGTGGTGTCGCTGCTGTCATGGGGAGAATTCCTTCACTTTGCGCGCTACTGCGCACGGTGGGCTGCCCTGGCGCGGGCACGTCGCGCGAAGTAACGCCCGTCGATCATCTCAACCACGATCGACTGGCCGAACGCGCGGGACAGATTCTCACTGGTCATCACATCGGCCAGCAGGCCCTGAGCGACAATCCCGCCCTCGGACAGCAACAATGCGTGACTGAACCCTGGCGGAATTTCCTCCACATGATGAGTCACCAAAACCATGGCGGGTGCGTCCGGATCGGCGGCAAGCTCACCCAGCCGCGCGACAAGTTCCTCACGCCCACCCAGATCCAGGCCTGCGGCCGGTTCATCGAGGAGCAACAGCTCCGGATCGGTCATCAACGCCCGCGCGATGAGCACCCGCTTGCGCTCCCCCTCGGACAGCGTCCCGTACGTACGATCCGACAGATGCTCGGCACCAAGGGTTTCGAGCATGTCCACGGCACGGGCGGTATCGATCTCTTCGTATTCTTCGCGCCAGCGGCCCAGCACCGCGTATCCGGCCGACACCACCAGATCGCGAACCACCTCGTTATCGGGAATGCGCTGCGCCAGCGCGGCCGAACTCAGGCCGATCCTCGACTTGAGTTCAGCGACGTCGACACGGCCCAGCCGCTCGCCGAGAATCGCCGCATACCCAGAGGTGGGGTGCTCCATGGCCGCCGCGATTCGCAGCAACGATGTCTTCCCGGCGCCGTTGGGGCCGAGAACCACCCAGCGTTCGTCGAGCTCGACCGACCAGGTGACCGGGCCTACCAACACCTTGCGGTTGCGGCGCAGCAGCACATCGCGGAAATCGAGCAGAAGGTCCGGATCAATTTCGGCCACTGGGTCATCGTGCCGTATCCCGCCGCGCGAGCGGTCAGCGGGAGCCCTATAGCGCGTCATCTCCGACATGCGCCCAGACCTGTATCGCGTATCCTCACTCATACGTTAGCAATCTCGGAGGGAATTCCAGGCAACCACATGACAAACGACTTCGATCCGGATCCTTACCTGGAGACGGTGCAGAGCATCGGGCTTGCTAACCATCGGCTCATCGCGCAGCTCGATGCGGAGGCATCTCAGATTCAGCAACGTGCCGCTGACGGCGAAGATCGATCGTGGATATGGGATGACCTCAAGGTGTGGCGTCGCCGAGTTGATGCTTTTCAATCGCAGCTGCGTCGCGACACCACCGCGCTGGGCCGCCTGATCGACGCTAATCGGCGAATCAAAGGATCGGATCAGACTGCCGATATCGGCACATCAAAACTTGATTATTCGCCCGACAGCAACCGCAATACGCTCCATCCCTTCAAGGACTCGCGATCTCAGGAGGAATTCGTCTCCAGACTTAACCGAGTGTTCGCGGTCCTACACTCACCTGGGCGCGGCCCGTACTCAAATAGCGAATTTCTTGTCTTCATGCGAACGGGCGGCACCGTCGTCTCGGCACCTTATCTGTCGCAGTTGCGCAACGGGCAGCGAGGCCGGCCCTCACTGCAGGCGTTGGAGAGCATCGCGCATGCCTTTCGCATCGATGTCCGTTACTTCATCGATAGTGGCTACGCCGATGAGCTGGAGTCAGATCTGAGTGCGCTCGAACTCGCCCACAACCCGGCGGCGGCCGAGCTGACATCCAAACTGCTCGAACTGCCTGAGCCCGTTCGCGACCAGTTACTCGCCGATGCGGAGTCCTTCGATCGCCGCAATCAGACCGCGACATCCTGAGCTGAATCCAGCGGAGTGGACCGTGATTCGGCGTTGCGCTGCGTACTGAGCACCGGGCCCCAGCCACTGACGGCCAAGAGCCGCCGCGGCACCAGTCGCAGCACGAGCTGAATGAGGGGCCCAATGCCGAAGGCGTAGAGCAGTGTCCCGGCGCCCACATTTCCACCGAGTAGCCACCCCGTACCCACTGCGAGCACCTCGATGATGGTCCGGATGAGACGTACGGACCGACCGGTGCGATGTACCAGGCCAGTTGTCAGTCCATCACGGGGCCCGGCGCCGAGTCCCGCACCCACGTAGAGCACCGAGGCGATGGCGTTCAACACCACCCCGCTCAGCAGAAACGACACCCGGACCGGCATCGCCGGCGACTCCGGCAACCAGGCAAGAGCAGTATCGACGGCTATCGCGATGACGATGATATTGGCGATGGTTCCGACACCGGGCTTATTGCGCAACGGGATCCACATGAGAAGCACCACCACACCGGTCACCGCCGAGGCAAGCCCGATGCTCATTCCGGTGCGCATCGCCAACCCTTGATGGAACACATCCCACGGATCCAATCCAAGGCCAGCGCGCACCATGAGCGCCATCGAGAATCCGTACAGATACAGACCCACCATCAGCGCGGTGCCGCGCGCGCTCCAACCAATCCATTTACCGCTCACGGGCCAATATTGTCGGCCAACTGGCTTGTCATTCAATAGCCAGTTGAGCCACACTGGCTTTTATGCCCGATCGAGTGGTCACCGCCGAAACCCTGGCCCGTCACCTAGGCCAGTGGCGCACCGCAGGTTCCGCAGGACCTGCCTATGGGGCCTTGGCCGACGCGATACGGCTTCTCGTCATCGACGGACGACTGCCCCTGGGCGTCCGGATCCCCAGTGAGCGAGCACTGGCCAGCGCCCTACATGTCAGCCGCACCACCGTAACCACTGCCTATGCCGAACTACGTGAGAGCGGCTATCTGCGTGGCCGCCAGGGTGCACGCAGCACCACAGCACTGCCCGGGCCCGATCGAACAGGCTCGGCCACAACGGGATTGATGAGCCCCATGGTCGACCTACAGAATGCCGCCACGGCCGCACCGGCTGCCGCGGTGCTTGAGGCGTACCAGGCGGCACTGACCACGCTGCCCACTCACCTCCGGGGCATCGGTCATGAGCTGGTGGGTATTCCGGAGCTGCGGCCCCGCATCGCTGAACACTTCTCGCGGCGCGGACTGCCCACCACCGAGGACCAGATCATGGTCACCTGCGGCGCTCAGCAGGCCATCGCGCTACTCCTCGGGGCATTCGTGGAACCCGGAGACCGTGTGCTGGTGGAGCAGCCGACCTACCACGGCGCCCTGGACGCCATCTCTCAGCGGGGTGCACGTCCGGTGCCCGTGCCCATGCACACGCATGAGCGCGACTCCGGCTGGGACATGACCGGTATGGAGACCACCATCCGCCAGACGGCGCCAAACCTGGCGTACTTGGTGCTGGACAACCACAACCCCACCGGCCTAACGATGCCACTGGGGCAGCGAAAGGCATTGGCCGACATCATTTCCCAGACCAGAACACGCACCGTCGTGGACGAGTCACTCGTAGGCGTTTGGCACCAAAACCACACACCCGCGCCAATGGCCGCATTGGTGTCCCGTCCCGAGCTGGTGGTCACTATCGGTTCCATGTCGAAGTCGTTTTGGGGCGGAATGCGCGTCGGGTGGATTCGTGCCGACCGCACCACCATTGCCCGTCTCGCCGCGGTGCGCTCGGCCATGGATACCGGCACACCGATCCTGGAGCAGCTTGCCGCCGCCGAACTGCTGGAACGTGCCGAGGAGGTTGAGGCCGCGCAGCGCGAAACTCTTCGTGCGCGCCGCGCCCTGGTGGTGAGCGAGCTGCACCGCCGGCTCCCGGAATGGGAACTACAAGAGGCCGACGGCGGGCTGTGTATCTGGGCCCGGCTGCCGGCACCGATGAGCACCGCACTTGCCGCCGCAGCCGCGCGCCTCGGGGTCCGCATTGCCGCCGGACCACGGTTTGGGGTCGGCGGATCGCTGGAGCGCTTTGTGCGGTTGCCGTTCACACAGCACGACGATCAGTTGTTGCGCGGCGTGGAACTGCTCGCCCAGGCCTGGCACACCGTTACCGGCGCACTCCCCCTTGCCGATTCGACGATGGTGGGCTGACGTCCGCGCACCGCACCGCACCGCACCGCGAGCATGCCCAAATGTGCCTAAATACCGCATATTTGGGCACATTTGGGCATGCTCGCGCCAGGAAAGGTCAGTCGTCGGGAATGTCGACGCGGCGCACACCGCCATCGACGGCGTCGGCCGCCTCGATCTCGGCCCGGGTGATGCCCAGGATGAACAGCACCACATCCAGATACGGCTGGCTGACCGAGGCATCGGCCACCTTGCGCAACGCCGGTTTGGCGTTGAAAGCCACGCCGAGACCAGCGGCCGACAGCATGTCGATATCGTTCGCACCATCACCGACGGCCACGGTCTGCGCCAGCGGGACACCGGCCTCATACGCGAATTGCCGCAACGCCTTGGCCTTACCGGGACGGTCCACGACCTCCCCGATCACCCTTCCGGTGAGCTTGCCGTCCACGATCTCCAGAACGTTGGCCGCCACGAAATCCAGGGCCAGTTCGTGGGCCAGGGGGTCGATCACCTGGCGGAATCCACCCGAAACCACGCCGCACGAGTACCCCAGCCGACGCAGGGTCCGGATGGTGGTGCGGGCACCTGGAGTGAGTACCAATTCATCGGCGACATCCTCGAGCACCGACTCGGGCAGACCGGCCAGCGTGGCCACGCGCTGATGTAGCGACTGGGCGAAGTCCAGCTCGCCGCGCATGGCAGCCTCGGTGATGGCAGCGACCTGCTCCCGTGCCCCGGCCCGATCGGCCAGCATCTCGATGACCTCACCCTGGATCAGGGTCGAGTCCACGTCGAACACGATGAGCCGCTTGGCCCGTCGGTCCAGGCTGCTGTGCTCGACGGCGATGTCCACCGGCTCGTCGGTCGCCACCTGCGCCATGGCCGTGTGCAGATCGACATCGGTCAGCCGGTTCTGCGGCACGGTGACCCGCAGCTCCAGGCCCGTGACCGGGTAGTCGGCGATGCCACGGATCAGGTCGATATTGATCCCCAGCGCGGCGAGCTCGCGGGCCACAGCACCGAACGCGCGGGCGGTCACTGGCCGCCCCAGCACCACAATGGTGTGCGTCGACGGATCCTTGATCACCGAACTGTCCCCGCCGAATTCGACGTCGACGTCGAACCCGAGGGTGTGCATGGCCTCTTCGAGCTCGTCCTGTAGCGCTTCGACCGCATCGCTGCGGCCCTGCGCCTTCACCAGCACACCGAGGGTCAGCTTGCCGCGAATGACAACCTGTTCGACGTTCAGCAGGTCGACGCCATGGCGGGACAACACCCCCATGAGTACCGAGGTGACGCCGGGCTTGTCGGCCCCGGTGACGGTGACAAGAACCGTGACGCGGTTATTCACAACAGAGTGTCGCGGCCTTATTAGTGGCCGCCACCCACGTGTGCCTCGGCGCGCATGCGCTCAGACATGTGCGGGTAGTGCAGCTCGAACGCCGGGCGCTCGGAACGAATCCGGGGCAGCTCGGAGAAGTTGTGCCGCGGCGGCGGGCAGCTGGTGGCCCACTCCAGGGAGTTGCCGTAGCCCCACGGATCGTCGACCGTGACAACCTCGCCGTAGCGGTAGCTCTTGAACACGTTCCACAAGAACGGCAGCGTCGAGGCACCGAGGATGAAGGCACCGACCGTCGAGAACGAGTTCAGGAAGGTGAAGCCGTCGGTGGGCAGGTAGTCGGCGTACCGGCGCGGCATCCCCTGGTTACCCAGCCAGTGCTGCACCAGGAACGTCGAGTGGAAGCCGATGAAGGTCAGCCAGAAGTGGAACTTGCCCAGGCGCTCATCGAGCAGACGGCCCGTCATCTTTGGGAACCAGAAGTAGATGCCGGCGTAGGTCGCGAACACGATGGTGCCGAAGAGCACGTAGTGGAAGTGCGCGATCACGAAGTACGAGTCGGTGACGTGGAAGTCGACCGGGGGCATGGCCAGCAGCACGCCGGTCAGACCACCGAAGAGGAACGTGACCAAGAAGCCGACGGAGAAGATCATCGGGGTCTCGAAGGTCAGTTGCCCCTTCCACATGGTGCCGATCCAGTTGAAGAACTTGATACCAGTGGGAACCGCGATCAGGAACGTCATGAAGGAGAAGAACGGCAGCAGCACCGCGCCGGTCGCGTACATGTGGTGCGCCCACACCGCGATGGACAGCGCGGCAATACCCAGGGTCGCGTAGATCAGCGTGGTGTAACCGAAGATCGGCTTGCGGCTGAACACCGGGAAGATCTCCGACACGATGCCAAAGAACGGCAGCGCGATGATGTAGACCTCGGGGTGCCCGAAGAACCAGAACAAGTGCTGCCACAGCAGAACCCCGCCGTTAGCAGGATCGAACACGTGGGCGCCCAAGTGGCGGTCGGCGGCCAGACCGAACAGCGCGGCGGTCAGCAGCGGGAAGGCCAGCAGCACCAGCACGCTGGTCACCAGGATGTTCCAGGTGAAGATCGGCATCCGGAACATCGTCATACCCGGGGCACGCATACACACGACCGTGGTGATCATGTTTACCGCGCCCAGGATGGTGCCCAGACCACCGACTGCCAGACCCATGATCCACAGATCAGCGCCGGCGCCCGGGGAGTGAATGGCGTCGGTCAGCGGCGTGTAGGCGGTCCAGCCGAAGTCGGCGGCACCACCAGGGGTGATGAAGCCTGCGATACCGATCAGGGCCCCGAAGAGGAACAGCCAGAAGGAGAAGGCGTTCAGTCGCGGGAAGGCGACGTCGGGGGCGCCGATCTGCAGCGGCAGCACCACGTTCGCGAAGCCGAACACGATGGGCGTGGCGTAGAACAGCAGCATCACGGTGCCGTGCATGGTGAACAGCTGGTTGAACTGCTCGTTGGAGAGGAACTGCAGCCCCGGCACGGCCAGTTCGGCGCGCATGAACAGCGCCATCAAGCCACCGATGAGGAAGAACGCGAAGCACGCGACCAGGTACATGATGCCGATCAACTTGTGATCGGTGGTCGTGATCAATCGATAGATCAGCGTGCCCCGTGCGCCCATACGGGGCGGGAACGGGCGGCTGGCCTGCAATCCACCAATCGGGGGTGCTTCGGCGGTCACGGCTCCTCCGTTTCCTTGTAGCGCGCAGTCGATCCAGTGACTGCTTGTCTGTCGTGAATCCTAGCCCGCGCCACCCCCGATCGCGGAGCGGGTCCTACACAGAGTCGTATTTGAGTGACGCAACCGCGCTCACCGGGCTCTTTCGCGGTCCTACCCGCGTGTTCGAGGGCTCGCCCGGTAAGTTCGACCGCGTGCAGACGGCGAGGTTGTGGGGCGCTGCCGCGATATCGGCGGCACTGGTGACGGCGACGGTGTCGGGCTGTACCGAGAAACCCACCAATGAGACCCCGAGCACTCTGGCGACCAGCACAACGAAGATCGCCAGTGCCGGCGTGTTGGGCAACGCACGCAAGCCCGACGAGTCCTGTGCGAAGGATGCCGCGGCCGTCGATCCGTCCGCGCCCCGCGAGGTACGACATGCCCAAGGCGAGACCGAAGTGCCCGAAGACGCCAAACGCATCGTGGTTCTCGATGCCGGCGCGATCGACACGCTCTGCGCACTGGGACTGCAGGACCGGATCGTTGGAGTGGCGCTGGCGGACCAAGCGGCCGCTCCCCCGTCGTACCTGGGCACCACGGTCCACAACCTGCCGTCGATCGGACCGATGGCGTCGCCGGATCTGGCCAAGATCGGTGCCGCCAAGCCCGATTTGATTCTGAGTTCGGCCGGTGAGCAGAACTCCTACCTCGACCTGAGCGCCATCGCACCCACCGTGATCGTCTCCGGGCACGATCTGGCCGAGCACGTTCGCTTGGTGGGCAAGGCCACCAGGCGAACGGCCGACACCGACAAGTTGTGGACCGGGTTCGTCGACGCGGCCAAAAAGGTAGGCCGCGAGAACGACGCCGCGCACTTCCAGGCCTCCATCGTGCAGTTCACCGACCAGACCGTGCGGGTATACGGCGCGAACAACTTCCCGGCCTCGGTGCTCGCCACCGTGGGGCTAGATCGCCCTGCCACGCAACGATTTACCGATACACCGTTCATCGAGATCGGCACGGAGGACTTCTCGGCGGCAGAAGGCGACATCATCTACGTCTCGTTCACCAGTTCATCGGCCAAGGATCGCGCGGCCCGGATTTTTGGCAGCAAGCCCTGGATGGCGCTGGGCGCCACGCGCGATAACCGGGTGTTCGCGGTCAACAACGAGGTCTGGCAGACCGGGGATGGAATCGTCGCGGGCCGCGGAATTCTCGACGACTTGCAGTGGGTCAACGCGCCGATCAACTAGCTGCCGAGATCGCACCGCTCCAGCCCAGGGCCCCAGGCGCTACGCTCCCGGCATGTACCACGTACTGCAGCTGACCTATACCCAACCGATCGACGTGGTGGACGGTGTCCGCCCCGCACATCTGGAGTGGCTCGATGCCGAGATCGCGGCAGGCAACATACTGATCAGCGGCCGCAACGAGGCGGGTACCGGCGGCGTGTTGATCACCGGCGATATTAGCGCCGAGAATGCGCAGGCCCTGATCGCCGCCGATCCCTACACCGCGGCCGGAGTGGCCGAATACACCCGGACCGGTTTCAACGCGGGTCGCAAAGCAGACATAATCCCGTGAGCGACAACCGATTTCCTGAGAATAGGTGGGGCAACCCCGACAGCACGCTATCCCGGCTCGCGGCCAAGTTCGCCGCCACCAAGCCGGGTTCGTGGGTCATCCGGAAGCTGACACCACTGGACCGAGCCGTCATGCAGCGCACCGGAAGTCGCTATACCGTGCTGGGCCCGCTGGGATTGTCGACCTTGTTGCTCACCACCACCGGCCGCAAGTCCGGGCGGCCCAGGGTATCACCGCTGCTGTACTTGCACGACGGTGACCGAATTGCATTGGTGGGCAGCAACTTCGGCCAGGAGAAGCACCCGGCGTGGACCGCCAATCTGCTGGCGGACCCCCGCGCCAAGGTGACGCTGGCCGGCCAAACCATCGAGGTGCTGGCAACTCCCCTCGAGGGCCCCGAACGCGACGACTACTACCGCCGCTTCGAGTCGATGCTGGAGGTCTACTCGGCCTATAAGGGTCGCACCGGACGGGAAATCAGGGTCTTCACCCTCGAACGCATTAACTAAAGCTACTCGTTACAGTCAGTACGCGTACTACATGTACCGGTATTAACCAGGATATTTGCCGCGATTTTTCTATAATTACCCCGATGTCGTCCATTTTGGGCTAACGTTCCCCGCAGCCTGCGGAAGGACGGAACGTGATCCAGGAACGCATCGACATCGCTGTCGCCGCTCGGCCGGAGACGGTCCTCGAAGTACTCAAGGACGTCGAATCCGTCGACCGTTGGCTGCGCCCACATCTACCGGCCTGGCCTCCGGTCACGAGCAATATGACGGTCGTCGAGTCGTTTGAGGACGGCTCGCCGCGGCTGGTGCGAACGGTCAGTTCCACCCTGGGAATCTCGGATGATTCCCTGACCGAGTACCAGTGGTATCCGGACGGTTGCCAACTAACCCTGCTAGAAAGCAAGACGCTGCGCCACAACGTCAGCCGATTCACGGTCATTCCCGACGAGCCCGAATCGCGACTGACCGCCGAGATCGCACTCGATCTCAAGATCAGGCTACCGGGACTGTTGGAGCGCCAGCTCAAGAAAACTCAAGTGGGGTTCGTCAAGAGTTTCCAGCGCGCACTTGCCGCGGAATCAGCTCGGCGCGAATGCCGTTCCTAACATCGAGGATTCGCTAACCTGTCGTCCGGCGTTTGACCGAACGCAGGATATGGTTGGTCGCCAACACATGTCCGCGCGTACCGATCACCAGAGTTCGGTAGATCCGGCCACGCAGCCCAGGAAAATCGGCATAGGTCTGAGCACGCAGCTGGGTACCACCATCATGGGTATCGCCGAGCTCGAATATCAGTTCGTATCGCGAAAAGTGATGCTGCCCTGCCAAACTCAACTGTCGGCCGGGCACGACACCGGCAATGGCGAAGCCCGCACGCGGACGCGCCCCCAACAACGTCCCGAGCGCACTGCGCTCCGAGGACTGCAAGAACCCATCGACGTAACGTCGCAGACCGTCCCAGACCCGGACCCGTGGCGCGTCGATGCGGATCGCATGCTCGTCAATATAGGATAAATGTTCCATATCTCACGGTCTACCAGAATTAGGACGAACATTCCATATGGCCCCCGAACGCAAACATGCCAGCGATGCCATCCTCGATGCGGCGCGTTCGCTCCTACTCGACGGCGGTCCCCGCGCCGCAACCATCGCCGCCATCGCCGGTGCGTCCGGCGCCCCGCCCGGAACGCTGAATCACCGCTTCGGCAATCGCGCGGCGATCATGTCGGCGACATGGCTGCGCGCGGTCGAACGTTTCCATGAGCACGCGCTGCGCGCACTGCATTCCGCTGGTGACCCCGTGGAAACCGCAGTGGCACTTTCACTCTCGGTGCCTGCCTTCGCACGCGCCTATCCGGAGGACGCCCGGCTGCTGCTTTCCCTGCGCAGCGCCGACATCCTTGGCGCCGAGGCGAACTCCACGCTTGACGAGATGAACGCACCGTTGTTCACCGCCATGCGCGACCTGACCCGGGCCATATACCAGCGCGGTGACGCGCGCTCGCGCGACCGGCTTCTGCGAGCCGTGGTGGACTTGCCGTATGCCGCCGTTCGCCGCCACATGCCCACACTGCCCGGATGGCTCGAAGAAGACCTGGCGGCAGCGGTCCGCGCACTCTTGGCATCGCGATGACTGATCGTCGGCGCCATCGGCTGGTTGCCCCCGCACTCATGCTCGTCAGCGGGACATCGATGTATATCGGCGCGGCAGCCGGCGTCAGCCTATTCCGCTGGCTCGACCCGGCCAGCGTGGCATGGCTACGGATATGCGGTGCGGCACTGGTATTCCTGGCCATCGCCCGGCCAGGCCGCGCGGCCTGGCAAGGTCGGGCATTCTGGTGGGCAAGCAGCTTCGGCGTGATCACCGCGCTCATGAACATGTCGTTCTATCTGGCCATCGATCGCCTCCCGCTGGGTACCGCGGTGGCGATCGAATTCCTTGGGCCGATCGGCGTGGCGGCCATGGGATCGCGTTCCCTGCGTGAAGGGTTCTCCGTGCTGGCAGCACTCGTCGGCGTGCTCCTGATCGCCGACGTTCAGCTCGCCGCCGAACCCGCGGGAATGGCTTTCGCACTACTCGCCGCGCTGTTCTGGGCCGGGTACATCGTCGTCGGAAAACGTGTTGCATTACAAGGAAAACCGGCCGATTCACTCGCGATTGGCTTCACGGTCGCCATGGTGGTGACGTCGCCGGTCCTGGCTTATGGGATCGCGGGCGCCCATGGCGGCATCCCGATTCCCCGCATCCTGGCGCTGGGCCTACTGATGGGTGTGCTCTCCAACGTCATCCCGTACGGACTCGACCAAGTGATCTTGCGGCGCGCCGGTCAAAGCTACTTCGCGGTGCTGCTGGCACTCCTACCGCTCTCGGCGACCGCGATCGGCGTACTCGTCATGCACCAGATTCCTAGCACCCCCGAGCTACTCGGCATCCTCGCGATCGTGGTGGCTGTCGCCGCACGCCGAGACGCCCCACCGGGTGGTAACTTGGCCATATGACTAACTTGGCCGATCGGCCAAATTCCGCACGGGGCGATCGTCGGCGCACGCAGCTGGTGCGTGCCGGCGTGGAACTACTGTCCGAGGGAGGCTGGCCCGCGGTGACCACCCGTGCGGTCGCCGCCCGCGCAGGCACCAATCCCGGCCTGATCCACTACCACTTCGGCGGCCTGCCGGGCCTGCACTGCGCGGTCGCCCGCGAAACCTGCGAGTTGGTGATCAGCCCGCTGGTCGCGACGTTTCTCGACGCACCCGATACCCGCGCCGCTCTGCACGCGATGCGGGACGCGCTGCCCCAGGCCGCGAGTGACGACAACGCGATGCACCTGGCCGTCGAGCTCATCGCCGGAGCGACCCGCGATGCCGACTTGGGCGCCGCACTGGGCACCAAACTCAAAGAGGTACGTGCCGAGATCGCCGACCACGTGCGACTGCGCCACCCGGATTGGCCCCGGCGACGAGCGGCCGGGATGGCAACACTGATCGTCGCGTTCATGGACGGCCTGGTGCTACACCACACCGTCGACCCCAATATCGAGACGGCCGAAGCGTTTTCACTGCTGGAAAGTCTGCTGGACGAGGAGTAGTTCGTGAAAAAGATCCAAAAACCCAAACCCCCAACTGGATTCCAGCGCCTGCTGTGGCGACTGCCTATCACGCTGTTTCGGGCCCATCTCGGCTTTCTGGTGACCAAACGAATCATGCTGCTGACCCATACCGGCCGGGCCTCAGGCCGACCCCGTCAAGCCGCACTCGAGGTCGTCGAACACGGCGACGACGGCAGCATTGTCGCGGCCTCGGGCTTTGGCCGTGCCGCCGACTGGTACAAGAACGTTCGCAAGACGCCCGAGGTCACCATCCAGGTCGGCGGCCGCGCTCATCGCGCGCGGGCCGCAGAGCTGTCCACCGACGAAGGCGGTGACCTCATGGCGCACTACGCGATGAGGCGCCCGCGCTCGGCCAAACAACTGAGTCGTCTGATGGGCTTTGAGGTCGACGGCTCCGCCGACGACTTTCGCGAGGTAGGGCGCGCCATCCCGTTTGTGAGGTTCACCCCCATGCCGTAACCGTGTTGCCAGGACGTGCTCAGCTCGTGCCCGTACACTCCGCGAACAACTGGATAGTGACGGATTCGGAGGGCATTGATCGATGAAGACAGCGACCGACTGGGGCACCGAGCTATGGAGATCGCTGGTTTGGATCGGTTGGGTCTGGCCGCTCACCGCGGCGATCTTTGTCACCATCGCTTTCTTGATCATCCAGTTCACCCAGTGGGGACGGCAATTCTGGCGTATCACGGGTCAGTACTTCACCACCCGCGCGGGGCGGGGCGGCTTGGTTCTGCTGGGACTGGTGCTGCTCTCCGTCGTGGTGAATGTCCGCCTGTCGGTGGTATTCACCTATTACTACAACGACATGTCCGCGTCGATTCAGTACATCGTCCAGGCACTGGCCCGCGATGGCCAGGGCATGCCAGAGGCCAAGGCATTCTTCTGGCTCAACATCCGGCGGTTCTGCCTATTGGCGGGTATCAACATCGCAGTGGTGGTAACAGACTTCTATCTGTTGCAGGCGTTCATCATTCGATGGCGTGTGTGGCTTACCGAGCGCATCACAGTGGACTGGCTATCGAAGCGGGCGTTCTACCGTTCGCGGTTCATCGACAACACCATTGACAACCCAGACCAGCGAATCCAGGCCGATATCAACAACTTCGTTGCCATGTCGAGCGCACCGGAGCAGCTGCAGAGCTCTTCGCTGCATCTTGCATTCGGTGCCGTCAACGCATGCATCTCGTTGCCGTCCTTCACCATTATTCTGTGGAACCTGTCGGGCCCGCTGAACATCTTTGGCTATGAAATGCCAAGAGCCCTTGTATTTCTCACCTACATCTACGTGATCGTCACCACCTTGATCGCCTTCCGGATCGGGCGCCCACTGATCCGCAGATTCTTCCTGAACGAACGCCTCAACGCCATGTTCCGTTACGCGCTGGTGCGCCTGCGTGACACCTCGGAAAGCGTGGCCTTCTACCGCGGCGAGAGGGCCGAGTCCAAACAACTCAAGAGCCGATTCGACGCGATCATCGCTAACTTCTGGCAGCTGGTCTATCGGAGTATGGGATTCACCGGCTGGAACTTCGCGGTGTCCCAAACCGCCGCGGTCTTCAACTCGGTGCTGCAGGTGCCACGGCTCATCGCCGGGCAGATCACCTATGGCGACGTGAGCCAAAGCGCCAGCGCCGTGGGCCAACTGCAGACTTCGCTGTCATTCTTCCGCAATGCCTACGACAACTTCGCCGCTTACCGCGCGACAGTCATGCGTCTGGACGGCCTGCTCACAGCCGACTCTCAATCGCGCGAACTGCCCATGCTAGAGCCGGGCGATCAGGAAGACGGCGTCACGCTGAACAACATCTACGTACGTAAGCCCAACGGCGACAGCTTGATCGATGACCTGAACCTCGATCTCGCTGCGGGAGATGCGCTGTTGATCAAGGGGCAGTCAGGTAGCGGCAAAACCACTCTGCTGCGCTCCCTCGCCGGGCTGTGGCCGTACACCGATGGCGATTGGGCCCGCCCCGGCGGTGATCACGAGACCATGTTCATCTCACAGCTGCCCTACCTGCCGCTTGGCAACTTGCGCGATGCCCTCTCCTATCCCGCCGAGTCGGGCAGCTTCTCCGACGAGGAGTTACTCCAGACCTTGGAGAAGGTGTCCCTTGCCCACCTCGCCGACCGCCTCGATGAGGAAGCAGACTGGATCAAGGTGCTCTCCCCCGGTGAACAACAACGCGTCGCCTTCGCACGCATCTTGCTCATCAAACCCAAGGCCGTCTTCATGGACGAGTCGACATCCTCACTCGACGAAGGGCTTGAGTTCTCGCTCTACCGTCTACTGCGCAGCGAACTGCCCGGCTGCACGCTTGTCAGCGTCGGCCACCGCAGCACCATCGATCAGCACCACAACCAGAAGCTTCAGCTGGATGCCGAGGGCCGGTGGTCTCTATCACCGCTATGAGCCAGGGCGGGAATAAGTGGACCCGAGTAGGCTTTCAATCGGTAGCTTCGTTAACTATCGCAAAAGGATGCATATATGGTCACCGTGTCGGCTTATGCCGCGACATCCGGTAAGGACCCCCTGGTTCCCACCACGATCGAGCGTCGTGAGGTCGGTCCCCACGATGTCTTCATCGACATCAAGTTCGCCGGTATCTGTCACTCCGATATCCACACCGTCCGCGACGAGTGGGGACGCGCCAACTACCCCATCGTCCCTGGTCATGAGATCGCCGGTGTCATCACCGAGGTAGGCTCCGAGGTAACCAAATTCAAGCCGGGCGACCACGCCGGCGTCGGCTGCTTCGTCAACTCGTGCCGTGAGTGTCCCAGCTGCCTGGCCGGACTCGAGCAGTTCTGCGAGCGGGGCATGGTGGGCACCTACGGCGCCAAGGATCGTGACGGCACCCAGACCCAGGGCGGGTACAGCCAGGCCATCGTCGTCGACGAGAATTACGTCCTGCGGATCCCCGACAGCCTTCCTCTGGACGCGGCAGCCCCGCTGCTGTGCGCCGGTATCACCACCTTCTCACCCCTGCGGCACTGGAATGCCGGCCCCGGCAAGCGCGTGGCGGTCGTCGGGCTGGGCGGCCTGGGTCACATGGCCGTCAAGCTGGGCAAGGCGATGGGCGCCGAGGTGACGGTGCTGAGCCAGTCACTCAAGAAGATGGAAGACGGCCTGCGACTGGGTGCCAGCCATTACTACGCGACCGCAGACCCCGACACCTTCAAGTCGCTGCGCAACAGCTTCGACCTAATCCTCAACACCGTGTCCTCCAACTTGGATATGGGCAAGTACTTGGGACTGCTGGGCGTTGACGGAACACTGGTGGAGCTCGGCCTGCCTGAGAACCCGATCGAGGTTCCCGGCTTCCCGCTGCTCACCAACCGGCGCAGCATCTCGGGTTCGTTGATCGGCGGAATTCCGGAAACCCAAGAGATGCTTGACTTCTGCGCGAAGCACGGCATTGGTTCGGAGATCGAGGTCATCGATGCCTCGTACATCAACGAGGCCTACGAGCGTGTGGTGGCCAGCGATGTGCGATACCGCTTCGTCATCGATACCCAAACCCTCTGAGACGCTTCGAAATTATCACCCCGAGTACAACCGGTGACTGATGCCGTCGGGGTGCCGATGCTGAGGGGATGACCCGCGTCATCCGTTTCAACGCGTTCGATATGAATTGTGTTGCGCACCAATCCCCCGGCCTATGGCGGCACCCCGACGACCAGTCCTGGCGGTACAAAGACCTGTCCTACTGGACAAACCTTGCCACGCTGTTGGAGCGCGGCCGTTTCGACGGACTGTTCATCGCCGATGTGCTTGGCACCTATGACATCTACGGCGCCAGCGACGAAGCAGCCATCCGCCAGGCAGCGCAGATTCCGGTCGCCGATCCTCTCTTGTTGGTCTCGGCGATGGCGCTGGTCACCGAGCACCTAGGCTTTGGTGTCACCACGGGTACCGGCTTCGAGCATCCATATCCGTTCGCGCGCAGGCTGTCCACCCTCGATCATCTCACCGGTGGACGGGTCGGGTGGAACGTCGTCACCGGATATCTACCGGCCGCCGCTCGCAACATGGGTCAGACCGACCAGCCGGCACACGATGCCAGGTACGACCACGCCGACGAGTATCTCGAGGTGCTCTACAAGTTGTGGGAAGGCTCCTGGGAGGACGACGCCGTCGTCCGCGATGCCGCACGGGGCGTCTTCACCGACCCCGACAAGGTGCATCACATCGGTCACGAGGGCACACACTTCACCGTCCCCGGGGTGCACTTGGTAGAACCGTCACCGCAGCGCACTCCCGTGATCTATCAGGCCGGATCCTCGCCGCGGGGGGTGCGCTTTGCCGCGGAGAACGCCGAGGCGGTATTCACCGCCGCCCCCACCAAAGAACTGCTGCGGCAGACAGTGACCACCATCCGTCGCGAGCTGGAGCTTGCCGGACGGGATCCCTACTCCGCCAAAATTTTCAACCTCACCACGGTGGTCACCGGAGAGAACTCCGAAGCGGCACATGCCAAACACGCCGAGCTGCTTGGCTACGGCAGCGCCGAAGGTGCGCTGGTGTTCATGTCCGGCTGGATGGGTGTGGACCTGGCCCGCTACGGTCTGGATGAACCGATCGGAAATGTGGACTCCAACGCCATCCTGTCGGCGGTGGCGGCATTTCAGGCAGCCACCGCGGACGGCCGTGAGTGGAAAGTGCGCGATATCGCCGAGTGGGGCGAGATCGGCGGGATGGGACCGCGCATCGTCGGCTCCGGCACCGAGGTGGCCGACACCCTGCAGGAGTGGGTGGAGGAAACCGATGTCGACGGCTTCAACCTGGCGTATGCGATCACTCCGGGTACCTTCGAGGATTTCATCGAGTACGTGGTACCGGTGCTGACCGAGCGTGGTGCCTATCAAAGCTCCTACACCCCAGGAACATTGCGTCACAAGCTGCTGGGCCACGGCGACCGGCTACCCGAGGAGCATCGGGGCGCCAAGTATCGGATCGGTGGACCGTTATCGACGATCATCGACCGGCCGTCGACGGTGCCGTCCTCATCGGGTTCCACGGCGCCAGCCCCGACGCCCGGGCGGTAGTTTCCATGCATGAAGAACAGCGTCGCACTGGGCATGTGCTTCTCGGCCGCATTGCTGTGCGCGGCAACCGCTAGCACCGGTTGCGCTGCCGCCGCACCGCCCTCGGGGTTCCCCGATATCAGCGGGCTCCCCGCTGTCGATTCCCGACAGTATTTCAGCGTTAAGGTCTATCGGTTCGCGACACCCGAGGGTGTCTTATGTGAAAGCGCCGGATGGAATCCGTACTTTCAGTGGACCTGCGTTGGACCCCGGGGCGCCGGGGCGGCGCAACTAGATCTGGGAACCTACGCACGGAACAACGGCACCCCCGCGACAGTCAGCGAATCGCAAAGCAATCCCGATGTATCCCGTGTCCCAGTGCTACCCGCCAATCATCAAGTACGGATCGCCGCCCCCGTGCACAACAACGACGGCGTCCAGACCATATTGACATGTGCCACCCCGGCGGCCAAGACCACAGCATGTCTGGTGGACGACCTCCACGGTACCCACGGATTTGTGCTGAGCCCAGAACGCAACTGGGCGTTCTAGTTAGGCGTTGAGCGCGGTGGAGTCCACGCCGGCGAGCGGCCAGCCACCGGCCGCCAGGCGCGAGGCGACACGCGAAATGTCTTGAGCGGTCGGCTCATCCTTCGTCACGTCCGCGATGAACTTCTCGATCTCGTCCTTGCTCACCACACCGTCGATCTGTGCGGATGACTCGGGATCGGTCAGCTTGGCGACCACTTCCTGCACCTGCTCTTCGGTCAGGGTGCGGCGCAGCAGCGCCAACAGGGGGAACCGATCCGTGGGAGGTACGCCCTCCGGGTATCCGGCCGACAGCCAGGACAGGATCGAACCGATAATCGATGTGCTCGTCACGGTAATAGTGTCCCCGCAGCAGGTTCACAGCGCGAGGTGACATCTGCACAGTTCACCGGCCGTTCATTTGTCCCGGACGAACAGCCGCAAAAGCCCCCGACGCGCCGGGCGCGTGGGGGCTTTGCGTCTTGTGGCGAGAACCGGGCTAGAAGTCCCAATCCTCGTCTTCGGTGTTCACGGCCTTGCCGATGACGTACGACGAACCCGAGCCGGAGAAGAAGTCGTGGTTCTCGTCGGCGTTCGGCGATAGAGCGGACAGGATCGCCGGGTTGACGTCGGTCTCCTCGCGCGGGAAAAGCGCCTCATAGCCCAGGTTCATCAGGGCCTTGTTGGCGTTGTAGCGCAGGAACTTCTTGACGTCCTCGGTAAGCCCAACCTCGTCGTAAAGATCTTCGGTGTAATCGGTTTCGTTCTCGTACAGCTCGTAGAGCAGGTCGTACGTGTACTCCTTGATCTCGGCACGCTTGGCCTCATCGACGCGCTCCAGACCACGCTGGAACTTGTAACCGATGTAGTACCCGTGCACGGCCTCATCGCGGATGATGAGCCGGATCATGTCGGCGGTGTTGGTGAGTTTGGCGCGGCTGGACCAATACATCGGAAGGTAGAAGCCGGAGTAGAACAGGAAGCTCTCCAGCAAGGTCGAGGCAACCTTGCGCTTGAGCGGCTCGTCACCCCGGTAGTACTCCATGACGATCTCGGCCTTGCGTTGCAGGTTCGGGTTCTCCTCCGACCAGCGGAACGCGTCATCGATCTCACGCGTGGAGCACAGCGTCGAGAAAATCGAGCTGTAGCTCTTGGCGTGCACCGACTCCATGAACGCGATGTTGGTGTACACCGCCTCCTCGTGCGGAGTGATCGCGTCGGGGATCAGACTGACCGCACCAACGGTGCCCTGAATGGTGTCCAGCAGCGTCAGGCCCGTGAAAACCCGCATGGTCAACTGCTTTTCATGGTCGGTCAGCGTGTTCCAGGACTGAATGTCATTGGACACCGGCACCTTCTCGGGCAGCCAAAAGTTACCGGTAAGCCGGTCCCAGACTTCGGCATCCTTTTCATCGGGAACCCGATTCCAGTTGATCGCCGAGACGCGGCTGACCAGCTTCAGTTTTTCACTCACGAGACCACTCCTGGAGAACGTTGAACAAGTTCGCGGGATTCGCTGACTGTGGAACAGACACTACCCCTAGGGGGCGACATCCCGGCGCAACACAACGTGTTGTGGTTAAGCGTGTCGAACCCATTCCCGAGAATTTCCGGTGACACAAACTTGACACGTGTAAAGTCCGTGGTCATGGACAAAATCACGGGCAAAAACATCGCCATCACCGGTGCCGCGCGCGGTATCGGCTACGCCACCGCCACCGCTCTCTTGCGGCGCGGGGCCCGGGTGGTGATCGGTGACCGTGATGTGGAGGCACTCGGGTCGGCCGTGGAGGGGCTCAAAGAAGAGGGCAATGTCGACGCACATCCGCTGGATGTCACCGACCCGGCGTCGTTCAAGCGTTTCCTCGAGGCTGCCAGCGCCGGCGGTCCCATCGACGTGCTCGTCAACAATGCCGGCGTCATGCCGATCGGACCATTCCTCTCCACGAGTGACCGCGCCATCCGATCGATGCTGGAGGTGAACCTGTACGGCGTGATCAACGGCTGTCAGCTGGCGCTGCCGGAGATGGTGGCCCGCCGCCGCGGTCAGGTCGTCAACATCGCCTCCGTCGCCGGCCTGATGGCGGTACCCGGCATGGCCGTTTATAACGCGTCCAAGTTCGGGGTAGTCGGACTCTCGCGCGCTCTCAGTGATGAGTTCGCTCCACAAGGAGTCCAGGTCAGCGCGGTGCTACCGACTTTTACCAATACCGAGCTGATCGCTGGCACCGATTCCACCGGCGCCCAGAAGCCCGTCGAGCCCGAGGACATCGCCGCGGCGGTGGTGCGCATCATCGAGAAGCCCCGCGTCCAGGTCACCGTGCCCAAGCCGCTGGGCGCCGTCACGACCATCGTCAATTCGCTTCCTACCGGGGTCCGCAGGTTCATGAGCAAGAAGACCGGTACCGACCGCGTCTTTCTCGATTTCGACACCAGCGCACGCACCGCATACGAGAACCGTGCCGGTTCGAGCCTGGGTGTGACCAAACCCGACGGCGAATAGACGCGCTCGCGGCCCTTACTATTTGTTATGTGAGCGAGAAGCACTACGACATTGCGGTAGTCGGCGGGGGCCCGGCCGGGTCATCTGCGGCCTGGCAGGCCGCCCGCACGGGTGCCCGCGTGGTGCTCGTCGACAAGGCCGAGTTCCCGCGGGATAAGCCCTGCGGTGATGGGCTGACCGCCCGCGCGGTGAGCTACCTGCAGAAGATGGGTCTGGCCCAGGAGGTTGCCCAATTCCACCGGGTCGACGGGGTGCGGGTCGACAGCGGGAGCATCTGGGAACTGACCTTCCCGAAGCGTCCGGGCATGCCCGATCACGGGCATGTGGTGCGGCGGCCCGAGCTGGACACCCTGCTGCTCAAGCACGCCGAATCCGCCGGTGTCGAGGTGCGCCAGTCCACCGAAGCGGTGGGACCGGTGGGCGATGGGGATCTGGTCAAGGGTGTCGAGGTCAAGACGGCCAACGGATCCCGCGAAACCATCTCGGCGGACGCGGTGATCGTCGCGGATGGCGCCTACTCCCCCTTCAAACGCGCGATGAACATCGACTCTGAATACAAGGGATACAGCGCGATCGCGATCCGCGCCGAGATGACGGCCAACCGCGAAGATTCCAACATGCTGGACATCGACCTGCGGATCCACCACAAGCAGGACGCACTGCCCGGATACGGCTGGGTGTTCCCACTGGGCGGCGGACGCATCAACATCGGCATCGGATACGTCAACAGCTACCGGAGGTGGCAGGACGTCAACGCCGCGCAGGTGCTGGACACCTACATGAACAAGCTGCCCAAAGAATGGGAGCTGCCCAATCTTGCCGAACTGCGCAAGAACAAGGGCGTGCGCGCATGGCGCTTGCCCATGGGATTCACCGCCTGGCCGCCGTGGCGGCCGGGCGTGCTCTTCGCGGGCGACTCGCTGGGCGCGGGCAAGCCCGCCAGTGGCGCCGGTATCTCCAAGGCACTCGAATCCGGTTTGGCCGCAGGCGAATGCGCGGTGGCCGCGTTGCAGAACGCCGGACCGCAGGACTTCATCAATTATGAGCAGCGGATGAATGAGGCCTGGGGCAAGGAGTACAAACGCGGCCGGCTGATGCACCGCGCCATCGGCAACCCGTGGCTGTGCGCGCAGGGCATCAAGCTCATCGACAACGACCTGTTCCGTGACCGGATGCTCAAGGTGCTGTACAAGCGAGCACAGGGCCCCGGACACAAGACGTCGCACTAGTACCGCCGTGTGGTCCATCCGGCGGCGGGAGATGGTGCTTGCCACCGGACTATCCACTGTCGCAGGGTTTCTCGACGCGATCGGATTTGTGCACCTGGGCGGGTACTTTTTGTCCTTCATGAGTGGCAACACGACCAGGATGGCGGCGTCGACGGCCACCCTGAACTGGGAGTCCGCGTATAAGGCAGCCGGTTTGATCGGCATGTTCTTCATCGGGGTGATGATCGGTGCGATCGCCTCGCGGGTAAGTGGCGAACATGAGCGAATTGCCGTGTTGGCCGTAGCCTCGACAACCGTTGCCGCGGCGGCGATCACCCAAGAATCGGGGGCCGGCGTCGCGGCGTTGCTCGTCACCTCGCTGGCGATGGGCGCGATGAACTCGGTGTTTCAGCGCTCCGGCGAGGTCCAGGTAGGGCTCACCTACATCACGGGCACGGTGGTGAAGGCCGGGCAGCGGCTGGTCGATGCGTTCTTTGGCGGGCCCCGCTGGGTTTGGCTGCGTTACATCACGCTCTGGGCGGGGCTGACTGTCGGCGCCGTGTTGGGCGCCGCGACGTATCACCGCATCGGGCTCGACGCACTGTGGGTCGGGTTGGTCCTTCTGGTTGTCTCCACCGTCAGCACCTGGGTGGCGCGGCGCGTGAGCTCCCCCGTCTCAAATTCGGACTAGGTCGAGTACGCGCTCAACGTGGGCGGCATCCCCGTCGACCGCCAAGCGCGACAAGGGAACCCGGTGCCACAGCGCCAGAAGCAGATCGGACGTCGACGCCGTGATGGTGGCGTCCGGTGCGCCGTCGTCATCCACGATGCCGATACTGTCCGCGTCAGCCCGTAGCAGCCAGGAACCGGCGGCGTCGTCGGCTTTCAGGAGTATTCGCACTCCCCGTAGCTCTTCCGGGGTGCCGCCATCGCGCCCGATGCGCCGGGGCGTGAAAACCTCCGACCACTCGCCGATCCCGTCTGTCGCCAGTGCCGCGTCGAGGGGATCGACATCCCAGCCGCGATAGGCGTGCCCAATATCCCAGCGGTGCACCGCCACCTCCTGAGCCTGACGACGGAACCAGAACCGCACCGGCCGCTCGCCGAAAGGCGACTTCGTCGGCGCGTCAAGGTCACTCGAGGCCAGCGTGGCAATCAGCTTGTCGGCTCGCTCGGTGTACCACTCGAGGACGTCCTCCCCCGCCGGCGCCTCGGGGTCCAGGTCTGTGTACGGAACCTTTTGGCCGACAATGACTCCCACCGCCCAGCGGTGTACGCCGCCCAGGTGAGCGACCAGATCGCGCGCCGTCCATCCCGGGCAGGATGGCGCGTCCTGGGTGAGATATTCGGGCGGGGTCGCGGCGACGGCCGCGATCCCCTTGCGCAGTGCTTCCAACCATTCGTCGGGGGTCACGCGGTCATTAGATCACTGACGAGCCTGAATCTCGCGACGATTTTCAGGCTCAGCGCCGACCACGCTTCGGTCGGCCTGGGTCGCGGGCGACCTTGCCCGCCGCAGCGCGAGCAGCCTGTTTTGCGAGGGTCTTCTCCCGCGCGGTGCGCTTCGGGGCCGACCCGGCCTTTCCTCGCGATGAATCCGGTTTGCGACCCCGCACAATCCCGATGAACTCCTCGACAAGTGGCGGCTGCTGGCCGTCCGGAAAGGCCAGTGCTACCGGGCACGTAGGTGCGTCGGCGATAGGCCGGTACGTGAGGTCCTTGCGGTGATGCAGCCGTGCCAGCGACTGCGGAACGATGAGTGCGCCGAGCCCGGCGGCAACAAGTTCTATTGCGTCCGCGGTGGTCTCAGGCCGGTGACCGACGGGGATGCCGGGGGCGTCCGCCCACGCCAGGACGTCATCGAGCGGCAGCAGCGTCGGCTCGCCATCGAGATCTGCGGCGGTGATCACGTCGACGGCGCTGAGAAGGTGATCGGTGGGTATCACGGCCACCGTCGTTTCTTCGTAGAGAGGAATAAGCGCCAGCCCCGAGGTCTCGGCCGGCGGCCGGAGCAACGCGATGTCGACGGCGCCGTCCCGCACCACATCGGCCGCTTCGGCGGCGGTGACGGCGCGCAATTGCAGGGAGACATCGGGATGACGTTGCGTCCAGATCCGTGCCCACTTCGCGGGCGTCCCACCGGGGACGTACCCGAGGGTGAGTGAGGGCGAGGTCACTGCCTCAGGCTACCGATAGGCTGATGCCATGAGCAGGCCGAACGCGCAGTCCATGAAACCCGCCACGGCGGCGAAGAAGCTGGATGTGTACCTACAAGCGACGCCTGCGGAGTTCCAGGAGAATGCGATCACCCGTGCCGAGCTCGCTGCGTTGCAGGAGGATCCACCGCAGTGGCTCAAGGATCTACGCAAGAACGGACCGCACCCGAAGAACCTCGTGGCGGCCAAGCTGGGTGTTTCGATCTCGGGTCTGTCCCGGGGCGGCGTCGAGGAAGCGCTCACCACCGAGCAGATCAATCAGCTGCTCGAAGAGAAGCCGGAATGGCTGATCGCAGAACGCGAAAGCTATCAGAATGTGTTGCGTGAAGAGCGACGCCTGAAGGCGCTGCATGCGGACAAGGCCCGCAAGGACTGAGCCTTACACGGAGCGGCGCCGCAGACCAGGCGGTTAGCCTCAGGCCATGGAGCATCGGATCTTCCGCACCCCCGTCGCCTCGGTCTATCCGCACTACCTCTCGAAGGTCGAACGCAAGGGTCGCACGCAAGCGGAACTCGACGAGGTCATCCGATGGCTGACCGGCTTCGACGAGACGACGCTGCGCCGCCGTCTCACGGACGGGGCGACGTTCGCGGAGTTCTTTTCCGACGCGTCGCTGAACCCGGATGCCTCGCTCATCACAGGCGTCGTGTGCGGAGTGAAGGTACAGGAGGTCGACGACCCACTGATGCGAAAGATCCGCTACCTCGACAAGCTCGTAGACGAACTCGCGCGGGGTAAGCCTCTGGAGAAGGTCCTGCGCGGCTCGCAGCACCAGTCATAGACCCAGCCGTAATCGGAAACATCTACAACAGTCGCCCACAGGGCCCAGCTTTTGTTGACTACCACAGGCACAAACTGGGCTACACATGCTCTCCAACCGAGATGACCAGAGTCGAAGTCGGGCTATTTATGTCGATGTACTGATGTGCAGCTGACTTGGCCCCGGTCAGCGACTCTGTCAACGCAATAAGTTCACTCAGTTTTTCATCATCAAATCGCCAGACAATAACTTGCTGGCTGAATTCTATATCTGCCGAACCTTTTTGTCGCACTATCTGATTTACAACGCCCCCGCTGTCGAAAGAGGACCTACCCGCTTCCTGCGCGGTACGTAACGCGGACTCGAACACACGCAGGCCATCTTGATCCCCGGATACAAGAGTCGCCTCGTCACCGAAGTAGCTATAAGGACCGATATTTATCACAGTCATTATCCACCTATTCTAGGGGCAGATCGCCTATCGGAAAGTTTTGCCATGGCGAGTTCGGCACATTGTGCGGGTTATAGCCCCAGTGCTGATTGTGGTACTTATCGGCTGGAGCAAATCGCCACTCACCGCCCTTTTGATTCCACAGGCTCTGCGCACCTTTTGCCTGCCCACTAGGCCGACTAGCGGCTCCGGGCGTCACCTCCCCTTCGACGGGAGGGGTAATTCCCTCTGGCGGCAGACACCGATTCGGCGATCCGTCGGCGGCACCAGGAGAAGAACCCGTACTGGGAGAAGACCTGCAAGGAGAGGCTCTTTCGATTTGCTACGTTGTGCCGGTGACAACGACCGATGACCGCAGCGATCTATCGGCGTATTGGCGGCTCAAATTCGATTTCTACGACCGCTACGGCACACGGTTCACACCGGACGCCGTGGCCGCCGCTCAGGCCCGGCCCCTCGCAACCAAGATGCGGTCGGTCATCAACCTACCCGCATTGTTCTTCGGGCCCATCTACTTCGTGGCGAAGGGGATGTGGCGCAAGGCGATAACGTTAACGCTGTTCAACGTGGCTCTTGGAGTTGTTCTCTACCTGGCATTTCCGCCCTTGGGTTTCAGCGGATTGACATCCAACGGTGCGCTGTACATGATCCTGGCCGGCCCGGCCTACTACCGCCATCGAGTGGTGGGCAGCCGATCATGGAATCCACTCGACGGTATCGGCTGGCGCTTCAATCACGAGATGCGGGAAGCTGGGAAACAGCGCCGCAAGTAGGACGATCACGCCGTCGCGAGTGACCTTCGACATGCAAGCGGGCCAGGAGAATCCTCCTGGCCCGCTTGTTATCCAAAACCTCTACAGCATGCAGGACACGCAGCCCTCGACCTCGGTGCCCTCCAGCGCCATCTGGCGCAACCGGATGTAGTACAGCGTCTTGATTCCCTTGCGCCAAGCGTAAATCTGCGCCTTGTTCACGTCGCGCGTGCTGGCGGTGTCCTTGAAGAACAGCGTCAGCGACAAACCCTGATCCACGTGCTGAGTGGCCGCGGCGTAGGTGTCGATGATCTTCTCGTAGCCGATCTCGTACGCGTCCTGGTAGTACTCCAGGTTGTCGTTCGTCAGGTACGGCGCCGGATAGTAGGCCCGGCCGATCTTGCCTTCCTTACGGATCTCGATCTTCGAGGCAACCGGGTGAATCGACGACGTCGAGTGGTTGATGTAGGAGATCGATCCCGTCGGCGGCACCGCCTGCAGATTCTGGTTGTAGATGCCGTGCTGCTGCACCGATTCCTTCAACCGCAGCCAATCATCCTGTGTCGGAATGCGAATCCCGGCATCGGCAAACAGCTGACGCACCTTCTCGGTCTTCGGCTCCCACACCTGGTCGGTGTATTTGTCGAAGAACTCGCCGCTGGCGTACTTCGACCTGTCGAACCCGCCGAACTTCGTACCGCGCTCAATGGCAATGCGGTTCGACGCCCTCAGCGCGTGGTAAAGCACGGTGTAGAAGTAGATGTTGGTGAAATCCACACCCTCTTCCGAACCGTAGAAAATCCGCTCGCGCGCCAAATAGCCGTGCAGGTTCATCTGCCCCAGACCGATGGCATGAGAGTCGTTGTTGCCCTGCTCGATTGACGGCACCGACCAGATGTGGGTCTGATCGGACACCGCGGTCAGTGCACGGATCGCCACCTCGATGGTCTGCGCGAAGTCCGGCGAATCCATCGTCTTGGCAATGTTGAGCGAACCCAGATTGCACGAAATATCCTTGCCCACCTTGGCGTAGGACAGATCGTCGTTGAACAGCGAGGGCGTCGATACCTGCAGGATCTCCGAGCACAGGTTCGAGTGAGTGATCTTGCCCTCGATGGGGTTGGCCCGGTTCACGGTGTCCTCGTACATGATGTACGGGTAGCCCGACTCGAACTGCAGCTCGGCCAGGGTCTGGAAGAACTCACGCGCCTTGATCTTCGTCTTGCGGATCTGGCCGTTATCGACCATCTCGTAATACTTTTCGGTGACGTTGATGTCGGCGAACGGCACCCCATAGGTACGCTCGACGTCATACGGCGAGAACAAGTACATGTCCTCGTTCTTCTTGGCCAGCTCAAAGGTGATGTCCGGAATCACCACGCCCAACGAGAGTGTCTTGATCCGAATCTTTTCATCGGCGTTCTCACGCTTGGTGTCCAAGAACCGGTAGATGTCCGGGTGGTGCGCATGCAGGTAGACCGCACCGGCACCCTGGCGGGCACCGAGCTGATTGGCATAGGAGAAGGAGTCCTCCAACAGCTTCATGATCGGGATGACACCCGAACTCTGGTTCTCGATGTTCTTGATCGGCGCCCCGTGCTCGCGAATATTGGTGAGCAGCAAGGCAACACCGCCACCGCGCTTGGACAGCTGCAGTGCCGAGTTGATGGAGCGGCCGATGGACTCCATGTTGTCCTCGATGCGCAGCAGGAAGCAGGACACCGGCTCGCCGCGCTGCTTCTTACCCGAGTTGAGGAAGGTCGGGGTGGCCGGCTGGAAGCGTCCGTCGATGATCTCGTCGACCAGCTTCTCGGCCAGCTGCAGATCGCCGGCGGCCAGGGTCAGCGCCACCATGACGACGCGATCCTCGAAGCGCTCCAGGTAGCGCTTCCCGTCGAACGTCTTGAGCGTGTATGAGGTGTAGTACTTGAACGCGCCCAGGAAGGTCGGGAATCGGAACTTCTTGGCGTACGCCCGGTCCAGCAGCGACTTCACGAAGTTGCGCGAGTACTGGTCGAGCACCTCACGCTCGTAGTACTCCTTCTCGATCAGGTAATCGAGCTTCTCGTCCTGATTGTGGAAGAAGACCGTGTTCTGGTTGACGTGCTGCAGAAAGTACTGCCGCGCCGCCGCCGCGTCCTTGTCGAACTGGATCTTGCCCTCTGCGTCATACAGATTGAGCATCGCGTTGAGTGCGTGATAGTCCAGCTCGCCGTGAGCCGAGCCGTGCGCAGCGGTCACTGGTTCTGCAGTTGTCGCGGTTGGCGCCACGGTGTGTCCTTCCAAAATTCATCGAGTCCGTCGAGCACTTGCTCTACGTCTTCAGCAGTGCCCATGAGTTCAAAGCGATACAGATACGGCACGTCACACTTGGCCGAGATGACCTTGCCCGCGTAGCAGTACTCCGCGCCGAAATTGGTGTTCCCGGCCGCGATAACACCGCGGATCAAGGATCGGTTGTTTTCGTTGTTGAGGAATTTGACGACCTGTTTGGGGACGTATCCCCCGGCCTTGCCAGGCACCGGATGCCCGCCGCCGTAGGTCGGCACGATCAGAACATAAGGAGTGTCGACTTCGATATCGCCGCGCAGCGGGATCCGGATGGCGGGACAGGGTCCCTCTCCCCGCGCTTCGCTTGCCCTCGCCAACTTCTGGACGAAGCGGTGGGTGTTCTCCGACACGCTGGAGAAATAGACCAAATGGGCCATGCCCGGCTCCCGTACTACGTGCTACTTATCAAGCAGAGACGGCGACAGCACCGGCGAGCGCCTTGATGCGGTCGGGACGGAATCCCGACCAGTGATCGTCACCGGCCACGACCACAGGTGCCTGCAGGTAGCCGAGCGCCATCACGTAATCGCGGGCCTCGGGGACCTCGGTGATGTCCACGACGTTGTACTCGATGCCTTGCTTGTCGAGGGCCTTGTACGTCGCGTTGCACTGTACGCAGGCGGGCTTGGTGTAGACGGTGATGCTCATGCGTAGCTCCTCAGCGAATCGATCGTGGACATCTCAACAAAGTTTTCAGCAGTCCCGAGCCCGGGAAAATTCCGCGCCGCCCGTGGTGGCTGAGCGCCGGGATTGTCCAGAAGTTCTGGCGAAAATCCGGGCCGGGCGGACCGGATTCGTTCCCGGCCTTTCGGTGTTCCAGACACTACACCTAGTGTCCGACAATCGGAACTCATACAAGATGTTCTGAACAACATTCATGAAATTCCCTGGTCGTGAGACTTCCAGCCCTACAAACCCCGGCGTGTCGCCAGGGCGGCGTGTCCGGCCGCGCGGCCATGGCTGGAACATATGGGGTGTCTACCACCAGGTACCGACACCGGCTAGCAGACCGCCCACCCCCGGGCAAACGATGTCGCCCGGCGAGTCTGTGGAAACTGTGAAGTTCTGTGGACGAAATTGGGGATAGATCCAGATCCGGCGGCAGCGGCCCTGGTTGTCGGCCGCCATAGCGCGCAGGTGGCTTTCGGGTACCCGGCCCGTCCGAGGGCTAATCTGTTCGCCGGGAACATGCCTCAGTGCTTCACGGCAGCGGACGCGGGCAGACTAAGCTGCGACGCCAAGGACTGCCGGTTTTCTCAACGGCGCGACAATCATCAGCACCGGAGGTAGTCCCACGATGACCTCATCCCCGGCAGAGCCGCGGCAGATGGCCGATGGACAAGTCAGCCCGCGCCGCGTATTCATGGCCAGCGCGGTCGGGTCTGCCATCGAGTTCTACGACTTCTATATCTATGGCACCGCGGCCGCACTCGTATTCCCGGCCGTCTTCTTCCCGAATCTCAGCCATTCCCTGGCGCTCTTCGCCTCTATCGCCACCTTCAGCACGGCATTCTTGGCCCGGCCCATCGGTGCCGCCCTGTTCGGCCACTATGGAGACCGCTTCAGCCGCAAAGGCACCTTGGTGGTCACGCTGATCACCATGGGGCTCGCGACCATGGCGGTCGGCCTGGTTCCCGGCGCCGCCACCATCGGGGCAGCCGCGCCGACCGCCATCGTCATACTGCGACTGGTGCAAGGCCTTGCGGTCGGAGGCGAGTGGAGCGGCGCGGCGTTACTTTCCGCCGAATACTCGCCGAGCCAGAACCGCGGCCGCGCCGCCACCGCCGTGCCGATCGGAACCTCGACGGGGCTATTGCTCAGCAGCCTGGTCTTCCTCATCGTCAGCCTGACGATCGGAGAAGACAGTCCCGCGTTCCTGTCGTGGGGATGGCGCGTGCCCTTTATTGCCAGCGGCCTGCTGGTGGCGGTGGGTCTGTACATCCGGCTCCAGATCGCCGAGACGCCCCAGTTCGTGGAGGCGAAGGCTCACCACCAGCTGGTCAAATCGCCACTGCGACATGTCATCACAGAGAGCCCCCGCACCCTGGTGCTGACCAGCGGCACCATGCTGATCATCTTCACGCTGTCCTTCATGACCAATACATACTTTCCGGGATTCGCCAGATCGGAATTGCACTTCTCCCGGGCCGCCATCCTGGCTGCCGGAGCCTTGGGGGCTGTCGTTCTCATGGTGTCGGCGACTGCCGGAGGAATTCTCAGCGACCGGCTGGGCCGCCGCACAGTCATATTGAGCAGCATGACCTTGACGCTCCCTTGGACGCTACTGGTCACTCCCCTGCTGACCAGCGGCCCATTCTGGGCCTACCTGGCAGCCATGGCACTCACCTATGTGTTGTTCGGGCTCGCATTCGGCCCGATGGCGAGCTTCCTTCCGGAGTCCTATCCGGTAGGTACCCGCTACAGCGGCACCGGGGTGGCGTTCAACGTGGCCGGCGTGTTCGGGGGCGCCATACCGCCGTTGATCGCCGGACCGTTGCAGAACACACTGGGCAGCTGGGCGGTCGGACTCATGCTGCTGGTGATATGCGCCATCAGCGTCGCCTCTATCTCCGGTATGCGAGAAACGTGGGCCGGATCGGCACGCTGAACCGCTCAGCCTGCGATACGCAATTGCCCGTCACCGATTCACGATGACGGGCAACCGGACCGCACTGATTAGGCGGTGGTCAACGCGTCCAATGCCTTGGTCAGCTCAGCGACCGTCTCGGCATGCTCACGCGGGTGCTTGCCATCGAACGCCGACGACGGCACGGCGAGCTTGACGTCTTCGAGCACGTTGGCGGTCGCGATCCCAGCCGCCTTGCGGGTCTCATCGATCGCCCAGATGCCGCCATAGCGGCCCGCCGAGGTTCCGATCACAACTGTCGGCTTGCCCTTGAAGACACTCGATCCAAAGGGACGCGAGAGCCAGTCGATCGCGTTCTTCAGCGAGCTGGAAATGGTGCCATTGTTCTCCGGACTCACCAGCAGCACCGCGTCGGCATCCGCGACGGCCGCACGCAGGGCCTCTGCGGCGGCGGGAGCACCCTCACCGTCGATGTCCTCGTTGTAGTGCGGCAGATCAGCCAGTCCCTCATAGATGGTCACACTCACACCGGCCGGCGCGTGTTCGGCAGCGGCCTCCGCGAGCTGCCGGTTGACCGATGCCTTACGCAGGCTTCCGACGATTGCCAGCACGTTCTTCTCTGCCACTTTCTCGGCCATGGGGAACACCTTTCATCAGAGCGGCGCGTTTGTCGCACCTACATCCTGCTTCTTTGTCACGTTCTACAATACGGACCGTGGTCCGCTTCATTCCCAGCGGCTACTATCAATCTGTTATGCCTGGTCAAGAAATACCCCTGCTTTCTGTCGACCTTGCGCAGAATCCCGTCCGCGAGCGAGCCATCGCAACCCGCAACCGCGCCCTGCTGCTGGACGCCGCCCGCCAGCTGCTCGACGAGGTAGGCCCGGACGGAATGTCGATGGATGCCGTCGCCCACGCCGCAGGCGTGGGTAAGGGCACGCTGTTTCGCCGCTTCGGCAGCCGCACGGGACTCCTGTTGGCACTGCTCGACCACGAGGAGCACATCGAGCAGCAGGCGTTCATGTTCGGACCACCACCCCTTGGCCCTGATGCTCCCCCACTGACCCGGCTCATCGCGTTCGGACGGGCACGACTGGCATTCCTGGAACGCCACCTGGACCTTGCCCGCGCCACCACCGCGGACACCGATGCCTGGCACAACGCACCACCGACCCTGCTGGTCCGCGCACACATCCGGGCGCTGCTGGCCCAGCTCGAATGCACCGGCGATCTCGACGCACAGACCCACGCCCTGATGTCGATCATCGATCCCGGATACGTGTATTTCGCCACCAACTCCAACGGCCAGTCGGTCGCCCAACTCGGCGACGCGTGGGAGGACCTGGTGCACAAGCTGTGCGCACGCTGACCGAGCGTTCTACAGTCGGGCCATGAGCAGCCTTCGCGAAGAGATCCGGTCCGCCCTCGACGTCTCCCCCACGATCGATCCGGCGGCCGAGGTGTCACGACGGGTGGGCTTCCTCAAGGATTATTTAAGGGCCAGCAGCACAAAGGGATTCGTCCTCGGCATCTCCGGCGGGCAGGACAGTGCGCTGGCCGGGCGACTGTGCCAGCTGGCGGCACAGGAATCGCGGCTCGAAGGAGTGGCCGCCGAGTTCATCGCGGTGCGGCTGCCATACGGCGTGCAGGCCGATGAAGAAGATGCCCAAGTGGCCCTTCGCTTTATCGACCCCGACCGCACCATCGTCATCAACATCAAGGAAACCTCCGACGCTGCGACCAAGGCGGTCGCCGAGGCACTCGGCGAGACCCCGACGGACTTCGTGCGCGGCAACATCAAAGCCCGGGAGCGGATGGTCGTCCAGTACGCGGCTGCCGGCCAACACCGGCTACTGGTCGTCGGCACCGACCACGCGGCCGAGGCTGTCACAGGGTTCTTCACCAAGTTCGGCGACGGCGGAGTCGATGTCACCCCACTTACTGGACTCACCAAACGCCAAGGCGCGCAAATCCTTTCTCACCTCGGCGCACCGGACAGCATTTCCCATAAGGTGCCCACAGCCGATCTGGAGGACGATCGGCCCGCTCTTCCCGACGAGGTCGCCCTGGGCGTCACCTACGCGCAGATCGACGACTATCTGGAGGGCAAGGCCGTCACCGTCGAGGCCGCCGACCGCATTGAGCGGTGGTACCTACAGACCCGTCACAAGCGGGCGCAGCCGGTCACGCCATTTGACGGTTGGTGGCGTTAGGAGTCCCGCGGCGACGACGCCGAACCTGTCTTCTGGAATCCGGGCCGCAGCGCGTTGGTAAACGCGTAGTTGGCCACCCGCATCGCGACGCTGTACGGCCACCACAATGTGCGCTTGAACAGATACAGCGCCCGGATATCGACCGAGGTGTACACCAGATAGCGGTTGTGCCGAATGCCGTACAGGATCCGATCGGCCACCTTCTCCGGGCTCACCGCGTGGCCCACGAACCGCCCGATCCATCGGGCCACATTCTCGTTCTCACGATCCACGCCCGCGATGTCGACGGTGCGCACCAGCGGAGTGTTGACGGCACCCGGCACCACCACCGTGACGCCGATTTTGTATCGCGCGAGATCGAAGCGCAGCACCTCCGAAACCCCGCGCAGGCCGTACTTGCTGGCGCTGTACGCCGCATGCCACGGCAGGGCGACAATCCCGGCCGCCGAGGAGACATTCACGATCTGGCCACCCTTGCGGGCCTTGATCATCGCGGGCACAAAACTCTCGATGACGTGGATGGGGCCCATCAGGTTGATGTCCACCACGGAACGCCACTGCTGGTGACTGAGCCTGTCGACGGAGCCCCATACGGAAATGCCCGCGATGTTGAGCAGGACATCCATGCTCGGGTGCGTCGCGAGGATGTCCGAGGCGAAGGCGGCCACCGCCTCGTGATCGGAGATGTCGAGCGCTCGGTAGGCGCTGACCTTCCCTCCGGCCGCCTTGATCTCCTCGACAACAGACTCGAGCCCGTCGGCCGCTCGATCGGTCAAAAACAGCTCGGCACCCTCGCGCCCCAGCCGCAGCGCGGTGGCCCGTCCGATACCGCTCGCGGCTCCCGTAACAAAGCAGCGCTTACCGGTGAATTCGTACGCCATTACTGAACCGTACCGGCCGAGAATCTTGAATTTCTGCGCGGTCCAATAGCAAACGGTACCTTCAAATGATGACCTTTCATGGCACGCAATCTCGGCGACGTTGGTTACCGTGGGCAACTACAATTGCAGTAGCACTGATGGCAACCGTGGCGTGCTCGGGGAACTCACCTTCGCGTACCGAGGCACCCGATTCTGGGCGTTACCCCGCCACTGCGGCACCCACCTACACCCAGACGCCGGCGGCCCCGTTGCGCGATTCGCTACAGCAGGCTCCCCAGTACGGGCCGCCGACCGAATCCAAACGCGACATCGTCAAGACCGGAAGCATGACGATCACCGTCCCCAATCCCTCCGAGGCGGCCGACAAGGCCGCCGGACTCACCGAGGCAGCCAACGGCCGAGTCGAGAGCCGCTCGGAAGACGCGGGGTCGCGGGCAGACCGTGCACAGACATCGATCGTGCTGCGGATCCCCGCGGCCAAGCTCGACGGCGTGCTGCGTGATCTCAAGGAGCTCGGGAAGGTCAAGTCCGCCGATACCAAGAGCGATGACGTGACCTCGCAGCGAGTCGACCTGGATGCCCGGATCGCGGCACTACAGACGTCCGTCGACCGGCTGCTCGGGATCATGCGCGATTCCAAGGACACCGATGCGTTGATCAAGGCCGAGAGCGAACTGTCCAAGCGCCAGGCCGAACTGGACAGTCTGCGCGCACAGCGCAATCAGCTCGGTGAGCAGGTCGCCTACAGCTCGATCACCGTCACGTTCCGCGCCGAGGAGGTCGGCCTGCCGCCGACGCCGCCGAAGTATCAGGGGTTCTTCGGGGAAATAGAGCGCGGCTGGGATGGGCTGGTAGCGGCCGCCAACAGCGTGCTACTGCTGTTCGGACTGCTGCTGCCCTGGCTGGGCGCACTCGCGGTCCTCGGCGGACTCGGTTACGGCATTCGCCATGCGGTACTGCGGCGCCGGTCCGGGCCTACCCAGTCACCGCCCCAGAAGGCTCACACGCCATAGGGTTTCGACGGTGGCGATGGCCCGCGCGGGATCGGTGTTCCGCCCCACGAACGAGCTGTCACCCGAAACCGTGGACGCGGTCAACGCCACCAGCGACCGCACCAACGCCGGCAGGTCGTCGGAGATCGGTTGCGCACCGCGCTCTTTCACCTCGGTCTCGGCGATCTTGAGGATCTTCTCGATGACCACATCGGTGAGGTCGTCGAGCAGTCCAGCAATGGTCGGATCGGTGATCCGCGCCTCCTGGCACGCCTTCATCAACGGGTCGTTGTGCGCGAAGGAGGCCGCGGCACTGCCCACCATTCGGTGGGCGAACTGCTCGGGAGTCTCTTCCTCACCGCGCGGCGCGAAGTAGTGGGTGAGCTCATCGAGCTCGGCGAAGGCGTCACCGACCATTTGCGCGAGTACCGAGTACTTGCTGTCGAAGTAGAAGTAGAACCCGGATCTACCGACGCCTGCCCGCTCACTGATCGCGCTGACCGAGAGGTCGGCGAAGCTGTGGTTTTCCGCGATGAGTTCGGCGACAGCCGTCATGATCGCGTCCCGCTGGCGATCGCCGCGGGTCTGCGTGCCACTGCGCGCTGGACTGACCACTTGCACAGTTTGCACCGAAACACCGTACGAACAGAACTTGACACCCGTCAAGTCCTGTGGCGAAGATGAGCTAGAGCACATCGACGTGCTTGCCGCGAGCGAAGGAGCGACGCCCCATGGCGACGATCAGCAGCACCGATTACCTCATCGACCAGGCTAAACGCCGCCTCCCCACCATGAACACCCTTCCGGGGATGGGCTATATCGAGAATTACCTCAATAACCGCGAATGGCCGATGACGGAATTGGCCGCGCCGCCACCTGGTAGCGGCCTCAAGCCGGTGATGGGCGATCAGGGTCTGCCGATGCTCGGG
Organism: Mycobacteroides abscessus ATCC 19977; assembly: GCF_000069185.1. Taxonomy (NCBI): domain Bacteria; kingdom Bacillati; phylum Actinomycetota; class Actinomycetes; order Mycobacteriales; family Mycobacteriaceae; genus Mycobacteroides; species Mycobacteroides abscessus. Next base: position 3,469,128 of record NC_010397.1, read on the forward strand.
CACATGGTCGAGATGTTCCGCGGTGGCATCGACTGGGTGCTCAACATGTACCAGGAGCGTGGACCGGTCAGCTGGACACAGACACCTATAGGAAAGATCGTCGCGGCGCTGGGGCCCGATGCCACGCAGGCCGTCTTCAGCAATGCCAACAAGGACTTCTCTCAGCAGGGCTGGGTACCGGTGATCGGCCCCTTCTTCAACCGTGGCCTGATGCTGCTGGACTTCCAGGAGCATCGCGAGCACCGGCTGATCATGCAGCAGGCCTTCCTGCGCAGTCGGCTGGCCGGCTACGTGGAGCAGATCGATGCGGTCGCCAGCGAGATCGTCGCCCAGTGGCCGACGAACGACAACCGTTTCCTGTTCTACCCGGCCATCAAGGAATTGACCTTGGACGTGGCCTCCGTGGTGTTCATGGGCAACGAGCCCCACGCTCAGCATGAACGGCTCGAAAAGGTCAACAAGGCATTCGTGGCGACCACCCGCGCCGGCGGCGCCATCTTCCGGTTCGGCCTTCCGCCCTTCAAATGGTGGCAGGGCTTGCAGGGGCGCAAACTGCTCGAGGAGTATTTCGCCGAGCGAGTCGGTATTGCCCGACAGAAAACCGAAGGCGCGGACATGCTGACGGCGCTGTGCCATGCGGAGACCGACGAAGGCGACGCCTTCACCGACACCGACATCGTCAACCACATGATCTTCCTGATGATGGCCGCGCACGACACCACCACGTCGACCACAACGACAATGGCGTACTACCTGGCCGCCAATCCCGAGTGGCAAGAACGAGTTCGGGACGAGTCGGACCGCCTGGGCGACGGTCCCTTGGACATCGACTCGCTGGAGAAGCTGGAGAGCCTGGACTTGGTGATGAACGAAGCGCTGCGGCTCGTGACCCCGCTGCCGTTCAACATCCGTTCCACGGTCCGCGATACCGATCTACTCGGCTTCCACATCCCGGCCGGCACCATGATCAACATCTGGCCGGGCATGAACCATCGGTTGCCCGAATTGTGGACAGAGCCGGACAAGTTCGACCCCGATCGCTTCTCCGAACCGCGCAATGAGCACAAGCGCCACCGATACGCGTTCTCGCCGTTCGGCGGGGGTGCGCACAAGTGCATCGGCATGGTGTTCGGACAGCTGGAGATCAAGGCCGTCATGCACCGGCTGCTGCGGCGGTACCGGTTTGAGCTGGCCCATCCCCACTACCAGCCCAAGTGGGACTACGCCGGCATGCCGCTGCCCATTGACGGCATGCCCATCATCCTGCGCCCCTTGCACTGAGCGCAGGGGTCAGCGCGCCAGACGGTTGGCGCAGGCGGTGACCGCCTTGAGTGAGGACGTGGTGGCGTCGGGAGCGCGGCCCATCGCCCAAGCGGTGCCCAAGCCGTTGGTGCCACGGATGAATGTGCACGTTTGATCGCCATCGCGCAGCTGATGGAAGCTGAGCGTTTCCATCGGTATGCCGTGTTCGGACAGCATGGCGGTCAGCGCCGCCATGGGTCCGCACGCGCTGACCGTCGCCGACTCGATGCACTCACCGATCGTCAGCGTCGCCTGGTAGGTGCCGCCGGTCTGGGACCACTGGCCCAACCGCAGCGCGCCGCCGCTGCGCTCATAGGTCTGGCAGAACGAGGCCCACGACATATCGCCTGCCTCCTCGCGCAGCCCACGTGGCAGTGGGACGCCGAAGCGTGCCGTAAACGGATCGATCTGCGGGGAGATGGTGGTGTCAGAGTGCATGTGCGGTCTTTCATCCGGAGTGGAAGGCGACCGACAGGTAGTAGCTTCGACCCACAGCGAGGGGTCGGTCTGGATCAGACCCCGCTGCGGGTTGCTACTACGAGTTGACCGGAGAAGTACAGCACGAGAAGCCACAGTAGACGCGGCGTCTGATTAGCGCAAATACTTTCCCAGGACCAGCATCGATCGCTCGCGGTCGGGATCGGGCGGGTCGTCGATGAGGGTGCGCAGACGCTCGGTGATGGTGTCACCGTCCAGGTGCGTGCCGATGAGCACCAGACTCGCCCCCGACGAGAAATCCGATGCCCTCCCGACTTTGTCGAAGCTGATGTGGTCTCCCACGGTATGCACCGCGAGCGTCCTGTCGCCCAGTCGCACCAGCCCCTTGATCCGGTATACGCCGGCCGGCTGACTGTCGAGAAACTCGATAAGTCGCCGTGGATGCAGCGGCTGTTCCGTCGCGAATTCGACAGTCTCGTAGTGATGGTGCGCGTGATGCTCATGGCTGTGATCCTCGCGAATGAGGTCCTCGAGCGAGAGCTGACCGACAGGCTCGGGGCGCTCCTTCTTGTCGAACAACAGCCGGGGGTCGACGTCGGCTCCGGTGGTCTCCACGATCGACGCCCGTGGATTGCGTTCCTTGACGACAGCGCGCAGATGGGTACGGTCCCCGGCGTCTGCCAGGTCAATCTTGTTGAGAACCACGAGATCCGCCAGGTCCAGGTGCTGAGCGATCTCCGGGTGCCGGACGGCGACGTCCTCGTACTGAGCGGTGTCCACGACGGTGACCAGTCCCCCGTAACCGATGCGCCGGTCCTCGGCCGTCGCCGCGAGCACCATGCGCACCAAAGGCAGCGGCTCGGCCAGCCCGCTGGCCTCGATGACGATCGCGTCGATGTCCCGGCCGGCAAGAGCGCTCAGCATGCCGCCCAGTTCGTCATCATCGGCGGTACAGCACAGGCATCCATTGGACATGGTCATGGTCGAGTCGACCTGGCCCGCAACCAGCATGGCATCGATGTTGATGGCACCGAAGTCGTTGACTACCACGCCGATTCGCACGCCCAGGGTGTTGCGCAGCAGATTGTTCAGCAGTGTCGTCTTACCGGCACCCAAGAACCCGGAGACGATGGTGACCGGGATCAAGCTATGTTCTCGACACTTCTCCGCACACGGCCCAGTCTAGGTAAAGCCGTCAACTAGTTGATGGTCGAGATGATGCCGCCGTTGACGAAAATAGTCTGCGCCGTCGTCCACCCCGATTCCGGAAGGACCAACAGCCTGGCCACCGGCAGGATGTCATCACCGCGCCCGATCTGTCCGTTGATACTCATCGACTCCAGCCAGGCGATGTTCTCGTCGGATTCGGCCGGATAGAAAAAGCTGGTCTGCAAGGGGCCCGGCGCGATGCAGTTCGCGGTGATCCCGCGCCCACCAACCTCTTTGGCCAATGCCTTGGTGAAATGCTCGACGGGAGCCTTGGACCCGGCGTACGCACTGTAGGTGGGTGCCAGTGCCCCGACCATCGTGGTGACAAAGCTCAGGATCCGGCCGTTGTCGGCCATCCGGCGCGCCGCCTCACGCATCATGAAGAACACCGTCTTGGCGTTGGCGTTGAAGACCCCGTCATATTCGTCTTCGGTGATATCCGCCAAAGGTTTCCGCACGATCATGCCGGCGGTGTTGATCAGGATGTCCCATCGGCCGAACGCTTCGAAGGCGGCATCGGCAAGCTTGGTGCAGTTCTCGGGGACGGACAGATCCGCCTGGAAGCTCACCGCGTCGCTACCGGACTCCTGAATCTGCCGAACAACCCGCTCCGCCTGCTGGGCCTTGCTATCGCTGCGATAGTGCACGACAACTTGGGCGCCGTCCTGGGCCAGTGTCCGCGCAAGCGCCGCACCCATATTGGCCGATGCGCCGGTGATCACGGCGACCTTCCCTCGCAGCGGCTGTTCCTGCGGCCGATAGGGCTGAACCGGATCGATGGTGTGTGGGATGTCGACCATATCCACTCCTGGTAGCAATCAGTCGCCCACGCGGGCAAGCCCCAACGCTATGAGATCTACCTAGCCCGAGCCAACAAAAGATTGTTGACAGCTAACAAGTGGGCCTTGTGAGACTCCCGCCCGGGAATGCCCGAACCACCGGCACAGTTGTCGGTCGTGGGCCCACGAAAGGAACACCATGCCGCAGAAGGTCGTCATCGCCGGTGGTCACGGACAGATCGCCGCGCACCTGATCCGCCTGCTCGCGGCGCGCGGCGACACGGCCGTCGCGCTGATCCGCAATCCCGATCACGCTGCCGATGTCGAGGCGTGGGGTGGACTACCGCTGGTTCTGGACCTGGAGTCCACCGACGCTGACGACGTGGCCGGCGCCCTCGCGGGTGCCGATGCCGCCGTATTCGCCGCCGGTGCTGGACCCGGCAGCGGTCCGGCCCGCAAGGACACCGTTGATCGCGCCGCCGCTGTGCTCTTGGCCACCGCGGCGGAGCAGGCCCAGGTGCACCGCTTCATTCAGATCAGCGCCTTCGGCGCCGGCGAGCCCGCGCCCACCGAGGGCGACGAGTCCTGGATCGCCTATGTGATCGCCAAGACGGCCGCCGAGGAGGACTTGCGCACCCGCGACCGGCTGGACTGGACAATCCTGCGCCCGGGCCTGCTCACCGATACAGCCCCAACCGGTTCAGTTACCTTGTCGGCCAGCAAGATCGAGCGCGGATCCGTCCCTCGCGCCGATGTCGCGGCGGTGGTGGCCGAGCTGCTGGGAGCACCGAACACGGTGCACGAGATCCTGTTCCTGACCGAAGGGACCGCGCCGATCGCCAGTGCGGTAGCCGGGCTCTAAGCGGCGCACGGGGTGGGAATGGAGGCCGACCGCCGAGCGCTCGTCGCTCTAGCCGGTCAGGTTCTCGGGCTCGGCCCAGCCGATCAGCTCGTCACGGGCCCGGGCTACCCGCGAACGAATGGTGCCGATGGCACAGCCGCAGACATCGGCTGTCTCGGCGTACGACAAGCCGACCACCTGGGTCAGCACCAACGCCTCGCGCCGGTCATCGTCAAGCGCGGCCAGCAGCGACTTGAGCTCCACCAGCTCCTCGAACCGGTGCGTGGGGCGGCGCAGCGAAGCTTCCTCGAGGTCTGCACCATGTGCGATGCGCGGCCGGGACTTCAGATGACGAATATGGTCGGCCACCACCCGGCGCGCGATCGACAGCAGCCAGGTGCGCACCGTCGAGCGCCCAGCGAAGCGCGGTAGAGCGCCGAGAGCCCTGAGATATGTCTCTTGGGTAAGGTCGTCGGCGACGCCGGAATCAGCCAGGTAGGCAACGAATCGCCACACGTCGCCCTGGGTCGCCTTGACCAAAGATTCGAGCGCGGACTGGTCGCCACGGCCAGCGGACAGCGCAAGCTCAAGCAGCTGCTCGTCGTCGGTGCCGGTGGCCACGAGTCCTACTCTATGTCGTAGACGTTCGGGGGTGAACAGCGGGAACTCTTTAACCGATTCATCCGACCAATATCCCGTGACTTATACCGAGGACCGGCCCGATGCTCGCGAGTCCCAGCCGGACACCGTGTGGGGGCGATTCGCACCGATCGTACTGCGCCTGCACTTCTATGCGGGGCTCCTCGTCGGCCCGTTTCTGCTGATCGCGGCCCTGACCGGACTGGCATACGCCCTGGTAGGGCAGGTCGATGCCGCCGTCTATCGGCACGAACTCAAGGTCGATTCGGTGGGCCCCCAGCAATTGCCACTGTCACAACAGGTGTCGGTGGCGACCGCTGCGCAGCCGTCCGGCACGGTGACCTCGATCCGTCCCCCGGCGAACCCCGACGACACCACCCGGGTGGTGCTGGCCGTCCCGGATGTTCCCGAGGATTACTCCCGCACCGTGTTCGTCGACCCGTACAGCGGCGAGATTCGCGGCACACTGACCACCTACGGCGAGTGGCTGCCGGTGCGTGCCTGGTTCGACGAACTGCACCGAAACCTGCATCTGGGCGCGATCGGGCGCAACTACAGCGAGCTTGCGGCCAGCTGGCTCTGGGTGGTCGCCCTGGGTGGGCTGTTCCTGTGGATCGGTTACCGCCGCCGCACCGGCCGGTTGCGGCGGATCGCGGTGCCCGATCGCGACGCCACCCCGCGCCGGCGCAGATTGACCTGGCACGGCGCCGTCGGTGTCTGGATAGTTGTTGGGCTGCTGGCCCTTTCGGTCACCGGGCTCACCTGGTCGCGCTACGCCGGTACCAATATCGGCGACCTCACGCAGGCCATTCGGCCAGGCTTATCGACCGAACTCGATCCGGCCTCGGCCACACCGATGACCGGGCATGAACACCATGGCGCCGCGGCCACGTCGCGTGGTGAGCCGCTTGCCGGGATCAACACGGTGCTGCAGACAGTGCGTGATGCCGGGCTGCGCGGCCCGCTCTGGATGACGCCGCCGCCGGCGCCCAATACCGCGTGGCTGGTCTCGGAACGTAAGCGCAGCATCCCTACCCAGCTCGACGCCATCACCGTGAACCCATCCAGCGGGGAGATCACCGGGCGCAGCAATTTCTCGGAGTGGTCATTGCTGCAGAAGTCGACGGAATGGGCGATAGACGGCCACATGGGCGTCCTGTTCGGCATCCCCAATCAGATCCTGGTAGCCCTCGTCGTGATCGGTCTCATCACCGTCATCACTCGCGGCTACCTGATGTGGTGGCGCAGGCGCCCCACCAAGAGTGGGCGCTGGCCGGTGCCGCCGCGACGAGGCGGCCTGCTCGCGCTCAAGCCGTTAGAGCTGGCGATCCTGGCCGTGGTCGTCGTCGGGGTTGGCTGGTTCATGCCGCTACTGGGAATCTCGTTGGCCGCGTTCCTCGCCATCGACCTTGCCGGCGGATTGGTGGCGAGCCGCCGCGGGACCGCGGCCTCAGGCGGCTGAGTTATCGGCGGAGCGCAGGTGTCGCTCCCCCGCTGCCACCTCGTCAAGGAACACGGCACGGTGCTGATTGGGCGGCGTACGGCCGGCCCGGTAGTCGCGCAGAACCAGCAGCGCGAAGATCAATCCGAGTAGCACCGGCAAGTGGCTGATGATGCGGGCAAGCGTGACCTGATCGTTGACGGCATCGTTGATGACATACCCGGTGAGCACGAGCGCGAACGCACCCAACACCGTTGCCATGCCGGCTGCGGCGGCAGGTCGCACCCCGGCGATCACCATGGCCACACCCAGGGCCACCACCCAGGCGGTGGATTCGTTCATGAGGTGTGCACCCGTCATCGCGCCATGATGGTGGGCCGAGACCATGCCGAAGTCGATTCCCGCGACCTGCATTCCGGCCACACCGAGCTGAAGTAACCCGATGAGCACCAACGCGCACCGGTTGATGTTGTGCCGCGCCCAGTGGGCGTATCGCGCCATCGGCGTAAGGGGCTCGACGGCGGCGGCCGCCAGGATCTGTCCGGTCAGATCGCGGGTCGGGGCCGAACGTGCGTACGCGAACTGGCGGTCGAGCCCGCGGGCCCGCCCCAGCCATTCGCGGCAGGAAGCGCAGGAGAGCACATGCTCATCCAGCCGCTTACGCGCGACGCTTGCCTGCTCACCATCGACCCATGCCGACAGCTGCTCGCGCACTTCCTGACAGTTCACCACTCCATCGTCGCCTATCGCGCCGACCGGCGTGTGAAGACCCCCTGATCTATACGCGTTTACAGGGCTCCAAGCAGCTGATTCGAGTCAGCCACCGCACCGAAGACCCCGCCCTGCATGGTCACCATCTTCAGCGCGGCGGCGTGATTGCCCGCATCGGTGGCGCCGGTGCAGTCGGACAAGATGAGACATTCGAATCCGCGATCGTTCGCTTCACGCATGGTCGTGTGTACGCAGACGTCGGTGGTAATACCAGTCAGCACGATGTACCGGATGCCACGGGTACGCAACACCAAGTCGAGATCGGTTGCGTAGAAGGCTCCCTTGCCGGGCTTGTCGATGATCGGTTCACCCGGTAGCGGCGCAACCTCCGGCACAATCTCCCAGCCCGGCTCGCCCTTCACCAAGATTCGCCCGCAGGGCCCCGCGACGCCGATCTCGGCGCCAATGCGGGCCGACCGCCAGCGCTTGTTGGCAGGCAGGTCCGAGAGGTCCGGCCGGTGACCCTCACGCGTGTGAATGATCGTCATCCCTACCGCCCGCGCTGCCGCGAGCACGCGAGCCGTCGGTTCCAATCCGGCACGTGTCAGCGATAAGTCATAGCCCATCGTGTCGACGTATCCGCCGCGGCCACAGAAGTCGACCTGCCAGTCGATGCACAGTACGGCGGTGCGACCGGGATCCACGGGGCCGTCAAACGGCCACGGATAGGGCTGCGCGTCGACCTGCCCCGTCATGCCGGCACGCCCCGCCGCGCGCCGCGAGCGGCTGCGAGGTACACAAGCGCGGCGGTCGCGATTCCCGTCAGGGCGTCAGAAAGCTGCGGCGCCCACAGGTGGGCGGCCAACGCCGACGCCGCGCCCGCCGCCCACGCCCCGAAGGACTCCCAACGAATTGCGGCATCACGGACGGCTATCCCGAAACGGGGCAACACCAACTGGTCGAGGATGAGCACCGTCCCGATCGGTGGAACCACCACACCCAAGAGCGTCAGCCACTGCTCGAAGTGCGACCACACTCCCAGCACGGCCAACAACACTCCCGCCGCACCCAACAGCACGGCAAGCAATCGCATCGTGTGACCGGTGAGCTGGCTCCATCCGACGGCACCGTTGTACAGGCAATGTGTGCAGACCGAGCCCAGGTTCACGAAGACGAACACGATCGACACCGGTACCAACCAGCCGCCGGTGTCGATCAGCGTACCGAGGAAATTGCCGCCGTCGGTCGCGGGTGAACGTGCGGCGCCCAGGGCGACGATCACACCGCCGACGACCATGGCCGCACAGTTCCCGATCGGGAAGGCCGCAACGGAAGCCCAAAAGCCTTGCCGTCCATTGCGAGACCATCGCGTGAAGTCAGCGGTCATGGTTCCCGAATCGATGAAGCAGGCAACTACCAATGTCACCGCGGCGCCCATGCTCATGGCGGCAACACCCGCTCCCCCACGGTACTCGACCGCATCGGAGATCGTCGAATCACGCAGGGCTAGAACGATTGCCGTGATGCCCAGCAGTAGATAAAGCGGCGCCGCGATCAGCCCTATCGCTGAGAGCGCCCTGATGCCAACGAGCGTCACCGCTACGTATCCGACGCCCGCGGCCAGCGCCGTCCACCGGGCATCCCATCCGGCACAGGTGGCCAGAACCGAGCCCGTCAAACCCGTCTGGAATGCGAACCAGCCGATCACCACGGTGGCCAGGAAGCCGCAAACCACTCGGTATCCGCCACGCCCGAACGTCTCAATCGCGGTGAGCCCGAAGTTCTTTCCCGTCTTGCCCGCCAGATAGCTCAAGGCTCCGACGTAGGCCGTCAGGACGGCATTGCCCAATGCGATCGCCAGCATGCCGCGCCAGAAGCCCAACGAATAGACGATGAGTCCACCGAAAACGGCGCAGGTGAGGATCATCGGGAATCCGAGCCACACCGCCGCGACGGACAGCAGGCTTCGTCGCGAGTGCGGTGGGACCGGCTCATTCTCGTATTCCGAGGCCGGCGATTCGGGTGCGTCAGCGGAAATTACGTCGATATCTACTGTGGCGGCGGCTTTTATCGTCATCGCCGCACAGGATCTCGGCGTGATGTTGCGTACGCGGTCCGCGCCGGTTACGTGTAAGTGACGACGGTACGTACGCGGGGTCGAGCCGCCTAGACGTGCGCTCCCCAGCCGAATACCCGCGAGGTCAGCAGCACCAGACCCAAGGACACCGCTGCCACCACCACCAGACCGATCACCGCCACCACCAGGGGGGGCCAACCGCTGCGGGCGATCTCCCGGAAGTTGGTATTCAGTCCGACTCCGGCGAAGGTCAGCAGGAAGGCCCACTTGGACACGTTGACCAGGTTGTTGACCTGACCCTTTGTCAGCCACCCGAGGGTAACGATGGTTGAGACCGCCAGGAAGCCGAGCACGAACTTGGGAAACTTGTCCCACACGAACGCAGCCTTGGCCTTGATCCCGGGAGCGAGAGTCTCCGCCTCACCGCGAGCAGCCCAGTACAGCGCGAACCCGAGCACCACGAACCCAATGAGCGCGTTGCGCGTGGATTTGACGACCGTCGCGATGTCACCCGCATGCTCGGAGTACAGACGGCCGGTGGCGACGGTTTCGGCGGTGTTGTCGACGGCTAGACCGGCCCACAGCCCGAACTCGTAATCACTCAGGCCAAGGCCATGCCCGATAGCCGGCAGGGTGAACAACGCCACCGCACCGAGCGCCAGAATGGATGCGATGGCGTAGCTGACGTCAGAATTGCGCGCCCGGATCGCCCCCTTGGCCGCGATGATTGCCGAGACCCCGCAGATGGAGGTTCCGATGGCCAGCAGCGAACCCAGCTTTCCGCTGAGGCCAAACCATTTGGCGGCCAAGAGGATGATGGCGCCCGCCACGGTCATGTCCACCAGGATCTGCACCAGGCTGGTGCCACCCAGTTTGAGAACGTCTCCGAGTACGAATCGCGCACCCAGCGCGACGATTCCGATCTTCAGCCAGAACTCGTAGGTCTGCACTCCGGGCCGGAAGATCCGGTGCAGCCCGACGGTGTTGGTGATCAACAGTCCGATCACGATGGCCCACAACACATATTCGATATCGGGCACCGTCCAGTGCTGCGCCTTGGCCAGGTCTTTCCACCAGATCTGCGCGTACTTGCCCAGCAGTCCCACGCCGATGAGCAGCAGGATGCCGGGTACATAGTCCAGCGGCCGCGGTGAGGTGAAGCTCTCTTCGGGGTTTTCGAATGCCTCATCGGCGGTGTGCGCCTCGGCCTTTGACGTCATCGGATCACCACGGAATCTTCGGCAGGACGTTCGCAACCGCCAGTAGGGCGATCACTCCGGCGATGATGGTCGCCCACCAATCGATACTGATGCGCGCGATCAGCGATGTAGAGGGCCGGGCGTCGGCAGATGCCGCGGCTCCGGAGTGTTCGTCGGTCACGCACGGGAATCTTTCTGGGGCGCCACCAGGCTCGCAAGAGATCCGCTCGCATTGAGTCGAGGCAGGGTCTCGGATCGAACTTGACACCCTGTCAAGTACAGTCGACGGCGCCCGCAGACAACGCCGTCGGAAGGTCCCGTCCGTGTACCCAGGTGCCCACGCCGCCCAGTTCCCCGACAAGCCCGCCGTGGTGATGGCCGGCTCCGGAGCCACGCTTACCTACGGAGAGCTGGACAGGCAGTCCCGCCGGTTGGCGCGGCACTGGTATGACAGCGGCCTACGCAAGGGCGATCACGTGGCGCTGCTCAGCGACAACGTTCCCGAGGTCTTCGTCGTGTACTGGGCTGCACTGCGGTCCGGGCTGTACATCACGTCGGTCAACCATCATTTGGCGCCCGCAGAGGTGAGTTACATCGTCAACGATTCCGGCTCCTCGGCGCTCGTCGTCGCCGCGGGTGTACGCGAACAGGCCGAGGCGATCCTCGACGACACTCCGGCGGTCACGCTGCGGCTGGCGTTCGGCGGTGACGTCCGCGGATACGACTCGTATGAAGACGCGCTCGACGGCGCCTCCGACGAACCGCTGCCTGCGCAGCCCGCCGGGTCGGACATGCTGTACTCCTCGGGCACGACCGGCCGTCCCAAGGGAATCAAGGTTCCGCTCACGGACCGGCAGGTCGATGAGCCGAATCCCTTCGCAATGCTGTTCGCGCATCTCTACGGATTCAATGCCGAGACCGTATACCTGTCGCCGGCGCCGATTTATCATGCTGCGCCGCTGCGGTTCTGCGGCTTCGTCCAGTCCATGGGTGGCACCGCGGTGGTGATGGAACGCTTCGAAGCCGAAGAGGCGCTGGCAGCCATTGAGAAGTACCGCATTACCCACAGCCAATGGGTACCGACGATGTTCGTTCGAATGCTGAAGCTGCCCAAGGAAATACGTGATCGTTACGATGTTTCCTCCTTGAAGGTCGCCGTTCACGCCGCTGCCCCATGCCCAGTTGAGGTCAAACAATCGATGATCGATTGGTGGGGCCCGATTCTGTACGAGTACTACTCCTCCACCGAGGGCAATGGGGTTACCTTCATCGACTGCGCAACCTGGCTCAAGCGGCCCGGGTCCGTGGGCAGTGCCGCGCTCGGGGTGCTGCACATCTGCGACGAGACGGGTGCAGAGTTACCCGCCGGCGAGGCCGGGCTGGTGTACTTCGAGCGCGAAGAACTTCCGTTCTCGTATCACAATGACGACGAAAAGACCCGCAGTGCTTGCCATCCCGCTCATGACACGTGGACGACCACGGGCGATATCGGGTACGTCGACGAAGACGGGTTCCTGTATCTGACCGATCGCAAGGCATTCATGATCATCTCCGGCGGCGTGAACATCTACCCTCAGGAGATCGAGAACGCACTGGCGCTGCACCCGGCGGTACTGGATGTCGCCGTCATCGGGGTGCCCGATGCCGAGATGGGCGAATCGGTGAAGGCGGTGGTGCAGCCCGCGGACTCGTCGGCAGCTCCGCGTGAGCTCGCCGCCGAACTCACCGACTTTCTCCGCGAGCGTATCGCCCGGTACAAGGTGCCCCGTAGCTTTGACTTCACCGATACCCTTCCGCGCACCCCCACCGGTAAGCTGGCCAAAGGACTGCTGCGCCAGAAATATTGGGAGGGGGCTCAATGAGGACGGTTGCCACGATTTGCGTTGTCGCGGGGTTACTGGCGGGATGCTCGACGCCTGCCGCCGAGGAAGGCCCGTCCACCCCGCCCGGCACGACCGTTCCGACCGTTGTGCCGGGCGTAATGCCGAATCTCGCCGGATTGCAGTGGAGTGATGTAAAACCCCTGCTACGTAAGCTGGGCAGGGTCAATGTCACCACTAAAGAGGTTCCCGTGAACGACGCCGAGCAGAAATCGCGGATCGTCTCGCAAGACCCCGCGGCCGGGGCACATCTTGAGCCAGGCGCAAAGATCGTTCTCACCTTCGGCACCTAAGACGCGAGCTCTAGCTCGAAAGCTACTGGGGAAGGCCCTTTTTCACCAGATCAATGATCCAGTCCGGCGAGACTTCGTCGTCGACTAGACCCTCAATCGCGATCCCTTTGGCGAGCGCCAATATGGCGCGGGCCAAAGTCTCAGGCGCAGCCGGGAGCGGGTTTCCACTCTCCGCCTCCACATGCCCCAGAAGCACAGAAAGTGCCTGCCTGGCCAGCTGATCCCTGGCGGCGAGCTGCTGCCGCAGTTCCGGATTTGCCCGGGCAGACAACGCGACTTCGGATTTGAAGAGCGCCCAACGCCGGTCCCCCATCGATTTGGTCAGCCACGTCTCGAATCGGGTGAACCGCTCGGGCGGCAAGTCCGCGGCAACGGCCGCGATTTCCTGGAACTGCTCCTCGGTGTGCGCGTCAAGGACGGCGAGTGCCAGATCTTCCTTGCTTCTGAAGTTCGAGTACAGGGCACCCCTGCTGAACCCGGCCGCCTCGGCGACCTGGTCGGTCGACGTCGCCACGTAGCCGTTTTCCAGGTAGAGCCGCGTGGCCGATTCGATCAGCTTGGCGCGGGTCAGCTCCTGCGACTCGGTCCGGCTCAGGCGTTTCGACACCAGGTCAATGTACCGACTCCGACCGCAACGCCCACCCCTTGACAGGACTGCGCACCGTTGAAATGCTTCTCGCATTCAAATACCATGTGTTTTTGAATACACAGCGTCCACTCAATGAGGAGGGTCATGAGTACATATCCAGATCGCCCCGTCGCCGGGTCACGAATAGTCATCACCGGCGCAACCAATGGGATCGGCAAAGAGATCGCCCGTGCACTGGTTCGGCGTGGCGCCCTGCTGACCCTGCTGGCCCGCGACCCAGCCAAGGCCAGCGCAACGGTCCGTGAACTCGCGGCGGAGAACGGGGCGATCACCGCACCCGAATACATTCAGGCCGACCTCGCCGACCTGGACTCAGTACGGGCCGCAGCGCACGAAATCGCCACGACACACCCCCGGATCGACACGCTGGTGAACAACGCCGGTATCCACTCCCTCTCGGGCAGGACCAGCGCGGACGGCTTCGACCTGATGACAGCGACCAACCACCTCGGGCCTTTTCTGCTGACCAACCTTCTGCTTGAACCGATCGTCGCCGCGGAACGCGCCCGTATCGTCATCACAGCCTCCGAGGCCCACCGTTCATGGCCCCGCATAGACCTGGAGCGATTCGCGGAAGCACGCCGCTACAACGCGATCCGCTCAGAAATTCGGTACGGACAGTCGAAGCTGATGAACATCCTTTTTACCCAGGAACTTTCGCGACGCCTCGACGGTACCGGGGTGACGGCCAACTGCTTCTGCCCAGGCATGGTGTCGACCGGACTCGTCCGGGACAGCCGTGTCCTGACTGCGGTCGCGGGCTTGGCCTCGCGCACACCGTTTGTTCGCCGACCGGATCAGGGAGCCAGGATGGGCCTCCGGTTGGTGCTCGACGAGGACCTCGCCACCACTACCGGGCAGTTCTTCACCTCTACCCCCGGCCTGGGTCAGCTCCCGGCCGTGCGGATCCGCTCCGACCAGAAAGCACAAGAAGAGTTGTGGCGACGATCCGGGGAGTTGGTGAGTCTGTAACTCCGTGTCTGCGTGGCCTGCGTGGCCGTCTTCGGGTACAGAGAAGGCATGCGACTGTGGTCCCTCCATCCTGGGAATCTCGACGCCAGGGGGCTGGTCGCATGCTGGCGCGAAACCTTGTTGGCCCAAAAGGTGTTGCAGGGGCGTACGCGCGGCTACCGTAACCATCCGCAGCTGGAGCGGTTCAAGTCGTTGGATAGGCCGCTCGCCGGGATCGGTGCATACCTGGTTGGTCTTGTCGATGAGGCCGACCGGCGCGGCTATCGATTCAACCGCGCGCTGATCGACATACCTGCCACCGTCTCCGAACCTTTGATCGATGTTCATCGCGGGCAACTGGCCTACGAACGATGGCTGCTGGACACCAAACTGGCACAACGCGATCCGGACCTACTTGCCACTAGCAATCCCCGCCGACTGCGCCCGCATCCCATCTTTCGGCCGGTTCGCGGCAACATCGAAGACTGGGAAAAGGTGCTGCCCACTTATCAGGCGTGAGGTATCACCGGCCGGTCAGCGCCGCCGCGTAGAGCCTGAGCTCGTCGCCAACATTGGCCATGGTGGCGGCGCCTTCGATTTCCATCGCCGCCTCGAACCTGTCACGAACCTCCTCGATGGTGAGCTGCGAGGAAGTCACTCCCCGTGCCTCACCGAGGAAGACTCGCGCGAATCGTCCACCGCCGGCGCTGAAACTGAGACCCGAGCACGGCACATCTTCGGATACCAGGTATGCGGCAACGGGCGCCACCAACGCGGCCGGGAAGGTGTCGCGGAGCCAGCTCAGCGCCGGCTCCGGCATGTTCTCCACCATCCGGGTGAACCCCACCGGCAGTAGCGCATTCACCTTGATGCCATATGCCGGGCCGGCCAGCCCCAAATTGGTGGTCATGCCGACCATTCCGGCCTTCGCGGTTGGATAGGTGCAGGCCTCCCCCTGCCCGAATATGCTCCCGGATGAGATGTTCAGGATCCGTCCGTAGCCCTGATCGACCATGGCCTTCCACGCCGGGCGCAGCACGTTGAACGGCCCGAGTAACTGAACTCCGAACACGGTGTCCACGTCCTCGTCGGTGAGTTCGGCGAAAGTCTTGATCGGCCCCACGATTCCCGCATTGTTGATGACGATGTCGACTCTCCCCCAGGCCGACAGCGCGGTGCCGACGATGGCGCGTCCACCTGCCCCGGTAGCGACGGTGTTCGTGTCTGCGATGGCGTCGCCGCCGAGGGCCTGAATCTCGGCAACCACCGAGTTTGCGGGTGCATCGGAGCTACCACCGCCCAGCAGCTCGTCGGACGATCCGATGTCGTTGACCACCACTTTGGCGCCACGGCTTGCCAACAGCAGAGCGTACTCGCGGCCGAGCCCACCGCCCGCTCCGGTGACAATGGCCACTCTTCCGTCGAACCGGACGTCAGTTCCAAACACACACGCCTCCAAGCAAATTCATCTCGACGTCGAGTTGAATCCCACCTCGGCAGATACGTTATCGCAAATAACGGATCAGGCGCAAGGATGGTCACGAGCCGGTGCAGGGAGGCACCTGGTGCCCGGCTATGAGCGACAAGCCCCATCAGCCATGGACCTGTGCGCGCAGGCTCAGAACGGTGCCAGCGCCTGGAGGAGCGCAGGCAGTGCCGTGGCCGCAGTGGATCTCCAAACCAGGTCCGCGCGATCGGACAGGTCGGTCTCCTGCGGGTTGATCTCGACCACGGTCGCGCCACGACTCAGAGCCAATTGCGGGAGCCCTGCCGCCGGATACACGATCCCGGAGGTGCCGATGAGCAACATCAGATCGCAATTCTGCGAATGCGCTACCGCATGACCGAACTCGACCTCGGGAAGCATCTCCCCGAACCACACGATGCTCGGGCGGACCTTTCCCCCGCAACCGCACTCCGGCGGGGCCACGCGCTCCGCTTCGGGGGCGGAAACCGTTGCCTCGAAATCACTGCGGCAGGTGTCGCAGTGCGATTTGAGCAGGCTGCCGTGAACGTGCGTGACATTCGAACTGCCGGCACGTTCGTGAAGATCATCGACGTTCTGGGTGACGATCCGAATGTCGCGATGAGATCCCCACTGCGCCAACGCCCGATGCCCGTCGTTGGGTTGTACCGCCAGCAGCTGGATGCGCCGATTCTGATACCACGCCCACACCAGCCCCGGGTCCTCTTGCCATGATTCCGGGGTGGCAAGGGTCATCGGGTCATACTTCGACCACAGCCCCGTCTGCGCATCGCGGAACGTGGGCAACCCGCTCTCGGCGGACATGCCGGCGCCAGTAAGCACGGTGACGGAACGTGCCTTCGACGCGGCGGCGATCAGCTCGTCGGGAACCTCGGTCATGAGTCTTTCTTACTACGGATTCGACCCGCGTTCGACCGACCTCAAGGCTCGCTCACCCCTCCCTACGATGGAATGAGACGTCAAAACTCCGGGCGAGGAGAAACCATGATCGAAGTACTGCCCGATGCGCCAGAGGGCGTGGTCGGATTCCGGGTGTCCGGCAGGTTGACCGGCAACGAGCTACGCGAGTTCACATCGACCATAAAAGAGGCACTAAACGGCGATGAGCTGCGGATCGTTGAGGTCATCGCAAGCGACTACGAGGGCTTTGGGCCCGGCGGGCTCGCCGAAGACTTGAAGCTGGGCTTGGGGATGCTCTTCCAGCATCATTCAGCCTTCAAGAAGATCGCGGTGGTGACGGACAAGGAGTGGGTGGCGCATACCCTGCATGCGCTCGCATGGATGGTGCCCGGCGAGATTTCGTTGTTCGGCCTTGACGAACTGGACCGGGCGAAAGTATGGGCCGCTAGCTAAGCCTGCGGTCCCAAGTCGGGTAGCACACTACTCGCGCTCACCGTTGCCTCCGGTCCATATCCTCGCACCACCAACGTTCGGCTGAGACCAACGGCCCTGCGCTGGAAGGATATTCATCCAGCCACGAAAGGCGCGTGCACCATGGTCCTCATCCCGAATATCGAGAGTCAATCGCACTTCTTCACCCCGGCCGCATTGGCGGTCAATGAGCAGCCGCCGTCATCAATTGCCGACCAGCGCTTCATCTTTCAGACAAACGGGGTAGCCATCGTCAACATGCCCGGCCAGACCACCGTCGATTGGTCACGCGACCAGGCATTGATCTCCCCCAACATGGGCGACGCCTTCAAAGCGATCACGACGCGACACAACATCCCGATACCCACCGGAACCTTCCCGTGGTTTCAGGTGGACAGTGTTATTCCCTTCGCGACGCTGAGTTCGATCTTCGACCGGCATCAGGCGATCGATGCGGGTTTCGCGGTTGATCGCTGGAGTTTCCGGACGCGGACAGGCACCGGACCACAGCCAGGCCAAACCTTCCGCAGCCTCTTCGACGGACTGCTCGTGGATCTGGCCGTGCGTGACAACGACGCCGTGATACACCGCATCAGTTACCACATCACGGTGCAGGGCAGGGTCCGCTTCGTCACGGGCCTGACGTGATCAACTCCTGGCGACTCCGGCATCCGCGTCAGCAGCCACAAAGGCCTGTTCAAGCAGCGTAAACAGCTCGCACCGCTGCGTCGCGCTCAAGGCAGACAACACTCGGCCCTCCGCGCCCTATGTCGCGTCATCGGATCGGCCGTAGCACGACAATGCCTGGGACCGTGTCGAGGTACTCCCGCAGGGGCGTATCCACGACTTGGTTGTTCGCGCGCAGTGACGAGGCGTTGCGTAGCACTGGCCCAGATGGCGTGTGCAGAAAGATTCCCACATGAGTGACGTCGAGTCCGCTGGCCGTGGCGTAAGCACCGAGGTAGTCGCCGTCGCGAAGGTTTGCGATAACACCATTGGAGACAAGAGCACTCGGTAGATAGAAGACCGTGCGTGAGCGCGGCGGCAGTCCCGGCAGGTAACTGTCGCCAGCATCCTTCAGATTGAGCATCTTGGTCACCTGCTCCGTTGGCGCACCCAGGCTTGCCGTCACATCGGTGGCATTAACGGGCGCATCGGCGGCCCAATCGGTAAAGAAGTGGCGGCGCTGCGTGAAGCTGACATCGCCTCCGCGATAACGAATCTGAGTCAGTTGAGCAAGGAAGCCGGCGCGGTCACTGGACCGCTTCAGCGCTTCGACATAGTCCGCGTACGTGAAGCAGTCCACGCGCGTCAGTTCCACGACCAACTGCTCAGGGACAGAGGCAGACCCGACAAGGGTGTTGGCGCCGTACGGCACATGCAGAAAGAGGGCCGATATTGCGGCGCTCAACTGCGCGGGATTCTGGGCCGCGAGGCGGTTCCGTTCGGCGACCAGCTCTTGGAGACGGCGTTCATTCGCCGGAGTGATCTGCACGGTATCGGCCGAAGCGGCGGGAGGCGCACACAGCACGCAGGCCAGCACAAGCACGGCGAACAGAATGTATCGAGGCCGTGCCGCAGCCCGTCGCGTCGTCGGGTTCATAGCCTGATGCCTTTCGCAGGGCCAGCTCTTACGAACTCGGCTGGTGGACTTCATCTCTGCAGATCGGTACAGGTCACATCCTCACACATATGGCACCGTGTCAGTGCGATACCCAGCCCTCCGACAGTCATGGTCGTGGGTCTTGGAACCGAACTCCTGTCTCGATTCCAAGACCCGACCGCGGCGCGCGCAGATTCAGGGATTCAAGTTCACCGTATGTGTATTGAACAGGAACGAGCCCACACCCACACGTCTCATCTTGACGACATCCCATGTCGACGTGCCGATGAGCAGACATGAATCGAATCGGTAGTAGGGATTGACATATACGCGAGGGCCGTTCACGTCGCCCCACCATGCGCCATTGCTGGCTTTGGCGTAGTAATACGCGGCGTCGTACTTCGTCCATATGGCAGTCTTCGACTCGCCCGGATTCAGATTCCACCAGCCGTGCGTGGCCCAACCGCCGTACTCGCCACCGCAAGCATCCGAGTCCACCTGCATGACTGCGACGGAGACCGGCAGGCTGTAGTTGCTATGAAACGCTAACCAAGGCATCGGACTAGCTCCCTTGCTTGATCAATGGTGCGGGCCGACTCGAGGCTTCACGGAAAGGTGCGGGCACAGCCGCGCCCTCATGCGATGGCGCTTCTGGACTATTGGCCCGATGATCTTCCGTGGTGTGAGATTCGATATCACGTATGGCAGGAGCCTCTGTTGAAGCAACAGGCTTGCCTGAGTGAGCAGTAGTCATGAATTTCACCCTTCTTCCAATGTGGATTCATCATGGAATTGCGGTGATCGCCGTCAAATAGACCCGCATTCGCGATTGTTGGATGACTACAACCACGGACTTGTGGGCCCAATATCTGCGGTCCCCCGCGCCGCAATTGTGGGCCCGGCGGTCGCGGCGATACCTGCGTAGTGGACTACTCGAAATCCGACAAACCGCCCGAATGACCCAAACATCCACTGGGCGAGCAGGCTGCGACTGAAGGTTGATTCCCTTGGCGCAACGCCCATTTCACATCATCGCAATCATCTTGTGTGAGGTTTTGGACAACACCACTCAAAGTGACGGACATCTGCGGGAAGGATATGCGTGGAGGATGCTCGGATAGCCGGGACCACGGCTCTCGTTCAAGATCTCGCATGGCAGCTACGCGGCGCATGCCGCAACGCCAACCATGATCTGTTCTACGCTAACGACGACGAAAGGCCTATCGAGCGAAGGCTCCGGGAACAGCACGCCAGAGACGTGTGCCGAAGCTGCGCGGTAGCAACGCGCTGCCTTGCCTACGCGCTGGAGATCGAAGAACCACATGGGATGTGGGGTGGCATGTCGGAGGCCGAACGCCACCGGATTCGCCTGCGCGTCACCGCTCGAAGCTCAATAGGCCAGTAACCGGCGCACCGGGACTCAGTATTGGCGGCGCAGCGGACTGCTTTCAAAACCTCCAGAAGTGTTGCGGCGCAGCACTACCGTTATATGAGCTGATACCGAATCCACTGCTTGGCCACACGCCATGCGGACGAGGACGGGTCGATCAGATCGAAATGATCCAGATTGGCGAACTCGAAGTAGTCGACAGGGGTACCTGATGCTCTAGCGGCGGACACGTAATGCTGGGAGTGCTCGACCGGGACATTGACATCACGCAAGCCATGTATGAGGACATGCTGCCGCCGGTGCCCGAGATTGCCGATCGGCGATGCCGTCCGAACCTCACGTGGTGAAGACCCCGCGACTCCAAGGAATTCTGCCGCGGCCCCACCGCCGAGGTTCTCCCGCAATGCTCTGTCGACGTCACTGACCGGGGCTAAGGCGACAGCGAAGTCGGCCAATCCCGCCGCGAGGGCCAGAAGTGACAGATGGCCACCGGCGGAGTGTCCAACCGCAAGTGAGCGAACAAGGTCTGGCTCGGCCTGCCGGACAGCTGCTATCGCCGCCTTCACATCTTCGAACGTTTCGGGCCATCCGCCTCCACCACCGACCCTGCGGTACTCGATGTTCGCAACCAGAAAGCCGTCGGTGCACAGGTCACGGGCTATTGGTGCGGTGAGTTCAGCACTCAGGGCTTCACGCCAGAAGCCACCATGGATGACATGGACAAGGGCCGCCGCCGGCTCATCCGGCTCGAGAATGTCGACGTATTGGCTCGGGTGATCCCCATAGGTCAGTCGTCTGTGCTGTGGCATGGCTTCGCCCTCCTGAATCAGGTTCATGCGTATACGCATTAGCCAGAGTATCGGGACCGCCAAGAAGTCAACGGCTCCAAGGAAACTCTGTACTCGACACGGTCGCGTGGGGCCGCCAAGACTACGGCCCTCTCCACCCCTGGTGCGGTGGAATCGCTGATCGCCAGCTAGGCCGAGGGCGCTAAATATTCATGCCAGATATTCATGCCAACTTGCGCCAACGCTCAGACTGTGAAAGGTCTGTAGTGATCTTGTTTAGGTGTGACGTCCGCGACAGGGGTTGGGAGGAGCGGTGCTGGGACGGGTATTTGATCCGCGTAACAACGCACTTAACGCATGGCGGCTCGTCCTGGCTACCTCGGTGATTCTCTGGCACACCTGGCCCCTGACCGGCCACGAGATTCCGCCGAGGCCTATCACTCAATTGCTTTCGCAGGTTGGGGTGGACGGATTCTTCGCCGTATCGGGGTTCCTGATCACTTCGAGTTGGATGCGAAACC
The DNA here is from genome assembly GCF_000069185.1 of Mycobacteroides abscessus ATCC 19977. Taxonomy (NCBI): domain Bacteria; kingdom Bacillati; phylum Actinomycetota; class Actinomycetes; order Mycobacteriales; family Mycobacteriaceae; genus Mycobacteroides; species Mycobacteroides abscessus. The sequence goes on from NC_010397.1 coordinate 3,490,696, forward strand.
CGCAGCCGCGCAGTTACTTCACATCAAGGGCCTTGAGGATCCTCCCGGGATTGTGGGTATGTGTATTCATCACCGCGTTCGTCATCGCTCCACTCGGCGTATTGATTCAACGCGGCTCCGTCAGCGAACTGATGAAGTCCGGGGCGCCCGCCGCGTACGTGTTGAACAACGGGCTGATGAATGTGCTGTTCTATCCCGGCATCGCCGGCACCCCGAAAAACATTCCATGGCCCGGAGTATGGAACGGCTCGTTGTGGACGCTGGCGTTCGAGACGGGCTGCTACATCGTCGTCGCGCTGCTCGGGATTTCGAGTCTACTAAAGCACCGGTGGACCATCCCCACCGCATTTGTGTTAACCCTCACCGCTACAGCAGTTTTCGGCTTCCCGGCTTTCGCAATGTCCACCATTCCCCAGATGATTGCCCGATTCGCAGTCATGTTCGCGGCCGGGGCGTTGATCTATCAATACCAGGACAAGATCCCCGCCAAATGGTCGCTGGTCGCCCTGTCGCTGGGACTGCTATTGCTATCCGGGCTACTGCCCAACTACCGCGTTCTGGGAGCAATCCCCTTGGCATATCTGGTGATTGCCTCCGGCGCGCTATTGAAACGCCTGAACCTGCGCAATGACCTGTCCTACGGGGTGTACATCTACGCCTTTCCCATCCAACAGCTACTCGTCATCATGGGACTCGCAACATTGCGGGTGTTCCCGTTCTTCATCGTGGCGACCCTGGTGACACTGCCCCTGGCAGCAATGAGCTGGTTCGTTGTCGAGAAACGCGCGTTGGCACTCAAGAAACGGCTGCGCGTCAAAGCGGGTGCGGGGTGACCATGCTGCTAGCCGTTGGACGGTCCTCGGATGGCTGTCGTGTCGGCCTGGCGCCGCGTGCGGGCCGCACTCACCGAATTGAACAAATGTGCCTGGCTCCCCGAACCGACAGCCGTAACCGGCAGACCGCTTCAGCGCGAGAAAACCGGCCGATCCAACGCGATCGCCCGCACTTCGGCGGTCCACCGCCGCTGACCGACGCCACCTGCCACGACGGGCCACTTCTGCGTCGCACCGATTGATATCCCCTCAGCCATTCCTGGTCCTCAGAGACAAAAAATCCCAGGTCGTCTGACCTGGGATTATGGTGGAGCTAAGGGGACTCGAACCCCTGACCCCCACACTGCCAGTGTGGTGCGCTACCAGCTGCGCCATAGCCCCATTGTTTAGTTGCGTGCTCGGAAGAAGTTACACCACGGCGACGGGCTCTCAAAATCTCAGCGCTCAGGGCCGCCGACATCCTCTGCTACTTCCTGCATACTCCTTACCTGCGGTGACGCAAGTCTCCCCAGCGTCTCGGGTGCGAACACCCATGCCACGGCCGCTATCAGCGGCATCGCCCCACCCACCACGAACGCCCACCCGTAGGACGTGTGCTCGGCGATCGCCCCGGCGACGACGGGTCCAACCACCAGCCCGATATCGGACGTCATCTGGAAAGTGGCCAGCGCCGTGCCTGCCCTGCCCCTGCTGCCCACCACATCGGCCACCGCGGCCTGCTGCGGGGACGCGTACAAACCTGCTCCGATCCCGCCTATCAGTGAGAGCACGACAAGCACCGGCAGCGATGACACGAACCCCATCGCCACCACGGTGGACCCACACACCACCAGCCCGGCGACCACCAGTGGCTTGCGACCGATGTCATCGGACCACGACCCGGCCAAAAAGGCCGTAGATACGTCGCCGGCGGCGAATGCGGCGAATACCAGCCCGGCCGCGCCAGGACGCTGATGCAGCGCCTCGACCACCAACAGCGGGAGCAGTGCGCCACGAATCCCGAAAATCGCCCATCCGGCACTGAAATTCGACATCAGTGCCGCCAGAAACGTCCGGTGACGCAGCGCCGAGGTCAACCTCACCGGAGTGCCGTGGTGCTCGTCGGCGACATCCAGCAGCGTGGAGCGCCGCAGTCCGAAATAGACCAGCATGACAACGATCACCAGCGCAGCCGCGTAGATGATAAAGGGCGCCGAAAGGCTCAGCCCCACAACAGCACTGCCCAGTGCAGGCCCGGCTACCATCCCCAGCAAGAAACTCGAACCGTACAACCCCTGGGCTCGTCCCCGAATCTCCTCCGGCGCAATGCGCACCAGCAGCGCCGCCGCGGACACGGTGAACATGGTCGAACCGACCCCGCCGACCGAGCGAAACACCAGCAGCTGCCAATAGCTATGCACGAAGGCGCAGATACCGGTAGATGCGGCGACGATCAGCAGTCCGCTCATGTAGACCCAGCGCTCCCCCAGCCGCTGCACCAGTGCGCCGGCCACGGGTGCGAACACCAGCCGGAAGGCCGCGAACGAACTCACCACCGCAGTCGCCGCGGTCACGCTCACCCCGAAGCTGCGGGCGTATTGGGGCAGCGCGGGCGCCACCACGCCGAACCCGAGCGCGATCACCAGGCTTGCGACGACCAGAACCCAGATCTCCCACGGCAGGCGTGGCTTTACCGTCGCGTTGTCTGCGTTTCCTTCGCGACAGCTACTCAACCGATGACCGCCGAGACAACCTCCCTCGCGGCATCTTGTACCTGGTTCAAGTGCTCGGCGCCCAGAAATGATTCTGCATAGATCTTGTATACATCCTCGGTGCCCGACGGCCGGGCCGCGAACCAGGCATTTTCGGTGACAACCTTCAGTCCGCCGATGGGTGCCCCGTTACCGGGCGCATTCGTCAGCTTGGCGACGATGGGTTCACCGGCCAACTCGGTGACGCTCACCTGCTCGGGTGCAAGCTTGCTCAGCACGGCCTTCTGCTCACGGCTCGCCGGTGCGTCGACGCGGGCATACGTTGGGGCGCCATACTTCTCGGTCAGCTGCACGTACCGCTGCGAGGGTGTCACTCCGGTCACCGCCAGGATCTCCGAGGCCAGCAGGGCGGCGATGATGCCGTCCTTGTCGGTGGTCCACACCGAGCCGTCACGGCGCAAGAAGGACGCCCCGGCGCTTTCCTCGCCACCGAAACCGATTGTCCCGTCGATCAACCCGTTCACGAACCATTTGAACCCGACCGGTACCTCGATCAGCGTCCGGCCCAGGCCCGCCACCACCCGATCGATGATCGAGGAACTGACCAACGTCTTACCGACCGCGGTCTGGGCAGCCCAGCCGCCGCGATGACTGAATAGGTAATCGATGGCTACGGCAAGGTAGTGATTGGGATTCATGAGCCCGGCATCGGGAGTCACGATGCCGTGCCGATCCGAGTCCGCATCGTTGCCCGTCGCGATCTGGTACTTATCCCGCGAGGCAACCAGCGAGGCCATCGCATCGGGCGAGGAGCAGTCCATCCGGATCTTGCCGTCGTGGTCCAGGGTCATGAACCGCCAGGTGGCGTCCACCAATGGGTTCACCACGGTCAGCTCCAGTGACCAGCGATCCGCGATCGCGGCCCAATAGTCGACGCTGGCTCCGCCCAGCGGATCGGCGCCGATCCGGATTCCGGCGCCCTTGATCGCGTCGAGATCGACCACGTTGATCAGATCGTCCACATATGCCTGCTGGAAGTCATAGCGCCGCACCGACTTCAGTGCCTGAGCCAGCGGTACCCGCTTCACCGAGCGCCAGCCGTCGCGCAGGATCTCGTTGGCACGTGCCGCAATTGCGCCCGTGGCATCGGTGTCGGCGGGGCCGCCGTGCGGCGGGTTGTATTTGAATCCGCCGTCGCGGGGCGGATTGTGCGACGGGGTGACGACGATCCCGTCCGCGCGGCCGGCCGGATTGCCGCGGTTGTGCCGCAGGATGGCGTGGCTCACCGCAGGGGTCGGCGTGTACCGATCGCGCGAATCAATGGCCACCACAACATTGTTGGCGACCAACACCTCTAGTGCGCTGGTCCATGCCGGCTCGGAGAGAGCATGGGTGTCGCGGCCGATGAACAACGGCCCACTAATACCTTGTGCATTCCGGTATTCGACGATCGCGGCGGTGGTGGCCACGATATGCGCCTCGTTGAAGGCAGCGTCGAGACTCGATCCACGATGTCCCGACGTCCCGAACGCGACCTGCTGGGCCACGTTCGCCGGGTCGGGCTCGATCGCGTAGTACGCGGTCACCACATGGGCGATGTCGATGAGGTCTTCCGGCTGGGCCGGCTGTCCGGCGCGCGCGTTGCTCACGCACCTGATTCTGCCCGCATCAGGTGAACCGTGTCTTACCGAACGGTCGCTATTGGATCGGCTGAATGCCGACGGCGGTGCCGTACGCACACACCTCGACGCCGGTATTGGCGTACTCGGTGGTCTCGAAACGGAACGCGACCACGGCATTGGCGCCACGGGCTTCGGCCTCGGCGGCCAGCCGGGCGAGTGCCTCACGACGGCTCTCGTGCAGCAACTGGGTAATGCCCTTGAGCTCGCCACCGGCGATGGACTTGAAGGAGGCCGCAAGATTGGAGCCGATGTGCCGCGACCGCACGGTGAGTCCGAAGACCTCGCCGAATACCGCGGCGATCTTGTAGCCGGGGATGTCGTTGCTCGTCACGATGATCATGAAGCCCAACGTACCGCCGCGTGTGGGCTAGACGATGGAGGTGACGTCCTGCCATAGCGGGCGGCGGTCCGCGTCGGGATCAGCCTCCAACCGAGACGGGTTGTCGATGATCAGCACCTGACGATCGGGCACCGTGTGGGCGGGCCAACCGTCACCGGGCACTCCGGTGTGCGCGAAAGCCAGCCAGCGCCTTTGCATCTCGTCACTCACGGAACGTGCCACGGCACGGTCTGCGCGCCCGGCGAGGAACGGCCCGGCAACTGTGCGGTACGTGCCGAATACCGCGAGCAGTTCGATGGCGTGGGTGGGGCCCAGCCCATAACGGCGCAGTGCCCGTGTCGTGTAGTCATACCGGTAGAAGTACGTCGGCGCGTACCGGCCGTGCGCCTCGGCCACCCGCCACGCTGCCGAACCAAATGCCAGGTCACCGGCCAGCTGCAGCAGCGCCTGCTGCGACGGATATCCGTCGTAGCCCTCGATGATGCGCCGTACGAAGTCGGGCCCGCCCTTGGACAAGGAATGCTCGAGTGCCTCCGGGGTAATCGGCAGGATCTTGAGCACCTTGGTGAACAGGGTGGCCTCTTCGGCGTTGTATCCGATGATGAGTGGAACACGATGTGACTCACCACGTTCCATAGCCTCGATCGGGTCCTGTGGCAACACATCTCCGTCGATACTCGGCCCGATCCGCAGCGATAGCCCCGGTACATGCTTGGCCGACCCGATAAGCCGGAACAGCGCCTTCACCAGATCCTTCGGCTTGGCCGCCAGCACGGTTGCCGCGGCGTTCGAGTCGCTGGCACCGAGGTACTTCGCGAACTGACGCGCATTCACCGCCGCGTCCTCGGCGCTGACCACCAGCCCACTGGCAGTGCTCTGGCAGATCGCCCGGTGGAACAAGCCCGCAGCCGACGGCACCGCGAGCAGTGTGTTCACCGCGTGCGATCCGGCACTCTCCCCGAAAATCGTCACGTTGTTGGGATCGCCGCCAAAGGCCCCGATGTTGTCGTGCACCCATTGCAGCGCGAGCACCAAATCGCGCAGGTACAGGTTGCTGTCAATGGTGTGCTTGTCATCGGACAACGAGGAAAGGTCAACGCAGCCAAGCCCACCCAGCCGATAGTTGACCGAGACGTACACGCATCCCCGCCGCGCCAGGCTCGCCCCGTCATAGAGCGGGGTGGCCGAGCTGCCCAGGAAGTAGCCACCGCCGTGGATGAAAAACATGACCGGCAAGGGTCCACTGACCGGCCCCTCGGGGGCAACGACATTGAGAGTAAGGCAGTCCTCGCTGAGCTTCTGCGGCTTGCCGGGCAAGATGATTGCGTAGCGATGCTGCTGAATGGACGCCGCTCCCCACGCACGACACGTGCGCACCCCCGTCCACGGCAGGGCCGGCCGGGGCGCACGCAGGCGCAACGGACCCACCGGCGGCTCGGCGTAGGGAATCCCACGGAAGCGGTGCACGCCGCCGCGGGTGAATCCTTCGACAGTGCCGTTGACGGTGTTGATGCGGATGGGCTTCTTTGCCATCGGCATATCCTAGGCAACCAACCAGTTGGGCCACAATGGCGGATTTAGAGAGTGAGACTGAAGCCTTCCCACGCCGCACGCCGAGCGGCTTCCGGGTCTAGTTCCACCCGGGTGGCGTGATCGAACACCATCACCGCACGATCCGGCGGCCCGTAGGTGGGCCATCCGTCACCGGGAACGCCACTGCGCGCGAAGGCAAGCCAACGGCGTTGCACGTCATTACTTACTCGCACGGCATCACGACGGCCCAAGGCTCCCGCCATCACAGTGCCCATGGCGCCGCGGTAACTATCGAACACCGCGAGCAATTCCGTGGCGTGCGTGGCACCCATGCCGGCAATACGCAACGCCCCGGGCGCGTAGTCGTAGCGGTAGAAGTACACCGGCGCATATCGATGGTGCGCCTCCGCCATTTGCCAGGCCGCGGTGGAGAAGTTCATGTCGCCGGCCAGCTTCACGCGGGCCGAACGCTCCGGGTACCCGGGATATGCCGCCACGATGCGGTCACGGTGCCCCGGCCCACCTCGCGCCAGCATTCCCTCCAGCGCCGACTCGGACAGCGGCATCATCTTCAAAACCCTGGTGAACAACTTGGCCTCATCGGCGTTGTGCCCGACGATCAGCGGAACCCGATGTGCCTCACCATGTTCCATAGCCTCGATGGGATGGCGCGGCAAGTAATGGCCGTCGATGCACGGACCGATCGCGAACGAGCCGCCCGGCATGTTGGTCACAATATCGGCGATCAGCATGTTGAGCGCCGCGCCAAGTTCGGCGGGGCTCGACCTGAGCACCGTTTCCGCCGCCGATTGCGTTGTGGCACCGAGAATCTGCGCGAATTTCTGGGCGTACATGGCAGCAGAGTCGGCTGGCACCGCCATCCCACTGGCGGTGCTCTGGCAGATGGCACGGTGGAACAGCCCCGCGGCGGCAGGCGTGGCCATCAGCGTCTCCACGCAATGTGCCCCCGCGCTCTCCCCGAAAATCGTCACATTGCCCGGGTCGCCACCGAATGTCCCGATATTGTCGTGCACCCACTGCAAAGCCAGCACCACATCGCGCAGGAACAGGTTCCCGTCGATGGTGTGATCGCGGTCGGACAGTGACGACAGATCCAGTGCCCCCAATGCCCCGACACGGTAATTCACCGACACATAGACACATCCGCGGCGAGCCAGAGCGGCGCCGTCATACAGGGGTGTGGCCGAGCTGCCCAGTAGATAACCGCCGCCGTAGATGAAGAACATGACCGGCAGCGGCTCATTGGACGGGCGATCGGGGGTCACCACGTTGACCGTCAGACAGTCTTCACTGGCCCGTTGGACGCGTCCCGGCCCCAGCACCCGATAGCGGCGCCGCTGGGGGGCGGCCGCGCCGAACTCCGTGCAGTCGCGCACCCCCTCCCATGGCAATGCGGGCTGCGGCGCACGCAGACGCAGCAATCCGATCGGCGGCCGCGCATAGGGAATAGACCGGAAGCGCCGCACCCCTCCCCGCACGAATCCCTCAACGATCCCGTTGGGGGTGGTTACCCGGACAGTGGGCGTCTTCGACCCTGAAGCCATGGGAGCCAAGATAGCTGTCTTCCACCGGATGACGTCACTCGTGCGCGGAAAATAAGAGGCAACCCGGGTAATTCGCCGCAGATGACCCGGCCAACACAAGATAACTGATCGCGACATCTAGAAATCGGCAGACCGCGCCACGGTCGGTTTCGGCCCGGTCACGGGAACATACCTATCCATGCACCAGTAGCCACATTGGCCCCACCTGCCACTATCGTCACGGGAGTCAATTACTGACGTCGGTGTGACGTCCTGCCCCGGGAAGGTCTGACATGTCGACGCGCCGCCGGATCTCCGTGGTCTTGATGACCTCGGCCGTTATCGGATCAAGCGTTGCGGTCGATGTTGCCCCCGTGGCATATGCCGATCCCTGCGCGGGCCCCGCCGCCGGGCTTCAGCCCCCGACTCCCGTCCCGGATGACGGCATACCCGGGCAGGCTCCACCGATCGGCCGCAGACCCGCCGGCGCCAATGACAAGGCACCCTTGCCGGAACTGGGCAAGCTGCCCCTTGCCATTCTCAAGCAGGTCCTCCCTCAACAATCGGCAAAGAAGAAGCCGGGATGGGCCCAGGAGCTGGCACGGCCGGCCCTACCCAATCCGCCGGAGCCCGGCTCGCCGAACAACCTGCAAGATCAGCAGGCCGCCGCCGTCGCTCCTGCTCCCCCTGCGCCGGCCGTCGGCCCGGCCGCCGACGCCGCCGTCTCCCCGACCACATCGGTTGTCGGCTGGGTAACCGGAGTGGATACCGGGGCCAATACGCTGCAGAAGTTCAGCATCTCCGGAACCGACCTCGGCATCATGTGGGACAACGGCGACAACGCCGGCCGTCAGGTGCTGATGGCCTTTGGCGATACCTATGGATACTGCGGAATGAAAAGTCAGCAGTGGCGCTACAACACCCTGCTGCGCACCCAGGACAAATCACTGTCGCGCGGTCTCGCAGTGGCGGAGGGATCCACGACCAACCCGTATGCCGGTTCGCCGCAGTCCCGTCCGGGTTACTCCAAGCAGATCATCCCGCCCATCAAGTGGGCTGCCCAGGAGCGCGGCATCATCCCCACAGCCGCCATTTCCGTCGGCCGCACCCAGTACATGAACTACATGTCCATCAAGAGCTGGGACAGCGCCGGCGAATGGACCACCAACTATTCGGCCACCGCGGTGTCCAACGACAACGGTCAGAACTGGAAGACGTTCCCGCAGAGCATCCGTCCGGCATCGCCCGACGCCATCAGCCAAGTCCCGTTTACCCCAGGAAACGAGAATTTCCAACAGGCCGCGTACGTCAAGGGCAACGACGGCTACATCTACATCTTCGGAACTCCTTCCGGGCGCAGCGGATCCGGCTTCGTGTCACGCGCGTTGCCCGGAAATCTGCCCGACGCCGCCAAGCACGAGTTCTGGAATACCGATCGCGGCACGTGGGTGCCCGGCGACCCGAACGCCGCCACCCCGATCCTCTCCGGCCCGGTGGGTGAGATGTCCGCGCAGTACAACACGTACCTCAAGAAGTACCTCGTGATGTACGGCGACAAGTCAGGCGATGTCCTGCTCTCGACATCCCCTGCACCCCAGGGACCGTGGAGTCCGCCGCAGATCATCGTCACCGAATCCCAGATGCCGGGCGGCCCCTACGCGCCGTACCTGCATCCGTGGACCACCGGCAAGGAGCTGTACTTCAACCTGTCACTGTGGTCGGCGTACAACGTGATGTTGATGCGCACCACTCTGCCGTAACCCGGCTGACAGCATTCCTAAAGCCGCTCAAGGATGGTGGCATTAGCCAAACCGCCTGCTTCACACATCGTTTGCAGGCCGTACCGTCCACCGCCCTGTTCCAGCACCGATACCAGCGTAGTCATCAGCCGTCCGCCACTGGCGCCGAGCGGGTGGCCGATCGCGGTGGCTCCCCCGTTGACGTTTACCTTGGACAGGTCCGCACCGGTCTCGGCCTGCCAAGCGAGCACCACCGACGCGAAAGCCTCGTTGACCTCGAAGGCATCGATGTCCGCCAACGATAACCCTGCTCTATCGAGTACTTTCGCGGTTGCCGGGATGATGCCGGTCAGCATGTATAACGGATCGTCGCCCACCACCGCCACCGAATGCACGCGAGCGCGCGGCGTCAGGCCGAGACGATGAGCGGTCTCACTGGATGTGATGAGCACAGCAGAGGCGCCATCGTTGATCGGCGACGAGTTGCCCGCGGTCACCTTCCAATCAAGCCCCGGGAAGCGCTGTTGCCAGAGTTCATTACGGAAGGCCGGCTTGAGTCCGGCGAGCACCTCAACCGTGGTCGACGGCCGCACGGACTCGTCGGTGGACACCTCGACCAGGTCACCGTTGACGTCGGGGGCCTTGATGGGCACCACATCGCGGGCAAATCTGCCCTCCGACCACGCTTGTGCAGCACGACGGTGACTCTCTGCGGCAAACGTATCCAGCTGCTCCCGTGACAGGTTCCATTTCGCGGCGATCAGCTCGGCGCTGATGCCCTGCGGGACAAGCCCTTCCGGGTATCGTCGCGCTACTTCGGAACCGAAGAAGTCCTTACCCAAACTTTGACTTCCCATGGGCACTCGGCTCATCGATTCGATACCCGAGGCGATCACGACGTCATAGGCTCCTGCGATTACACCTTGCGCGGCAAAGTGGATGGCCTGCTGACTACTGCCACATTGACGGTCGACGGTCACCGCCGGAACCGTCTCGGGCAGTCCCGCGGCCAGCGCCGCCCAGCGCGCCGTATTGGAGCTCTGCTCACCCACCTGCCCCACCGCGCCGCTGATCACGTCGTCGATTAGTGCCGGATCAATACCGGCGCGTTCAACGAGTTCACGAATCGCATGCGCGTGCAGATCAACCGGATGCACACCCGAGAGCGACCCCCCTGGCTTGCCCTTGCCGACCGGTGTCCGCACCGCGTCGATGATCACCGCATCCCTCATGACCTACCTCCTGGATTCGCCGTTGAACTCCCTCATCTCGGTATACGCCCAGTAAGTTGGAAATCACAACTAACTGTGATCAACCACATAACGTGCTACGTTGGATTTCACGACCATGAGAAATTGTTCGATAAGCAATGCCCTCGACGTCATCGGGGAACGCTGGACCCTGGTGGCCCTGCGCGAGATCATGCTGGGCAACCGCCGCTTCGAGACGATCGTTCGCAACACCGGAGCCAGTCGCGACATTCTGGCGACTCGGCTTCGCAAGCTCGTGGACGCCGGGGTACTGGAGAAGCGCCGGTACGAAGACCGCCCGCCCCGCTACGAGTACCTGTTGACCCAGTCCGGCCAGGCCCTTCGGCCCGTGCTGTTCGCACTGATGGAGTGGGGAGACAAATTCGTCACGAAAGGGCCTCCGCCCAGCATCTGGGAGCACCAATGCGGCTCAGTACTGCATATCCAGCCCACATGCGAAAGTTGCGGCGAGGCAGTGACCTTCGACGATCTCACCCCACGGCGACTCGGACGAGTTCGGTGAACCCCAGGGCGTTGACGTACGAAGCCGCGGGCGCGACATCACCCTGTGAAAGCATCTGGTCCGCTGCGCCAGCGGGGCTACGGCGGTTTGAGCAGACCATCTCGATCGGGCACGGAGCAGACCTCTGGGATGCGGCCGCACACGCCGTGGCCAACTGGGAAGTTAAACAGCGCAGTGGATTTCGCGTCCATCCGCAGAAGACCGTGAGCGAGGGCGCAGAGTTCGTCATCAGCTTCGGCTGGGGACCACTGGCGGTTCACGAACCCGTGCGCATTGTTGCCGTGGTAGACACCGACACTCGCCGCGGATTCGCCTACGGAACGCTACCCGGGCATCCAGTTTCGGGCGAAGAGGCGTTCATCGTGCATCGAGATGCCGACGGCGCCGTCTTTCTCACGTTACGCTCGCTGACACGGCCCGCGCCGTCGGGCCTCTGGCGCCGAATTTTTCCGGTGCTCCTGTTGGCACAGAAGGCCTTCCGCCGTCGATACCTGAGGTCGCTGCTGCCCTAATCAACCAACGCAGCAATATCCACCAATGCCCGCGCCGCCCCCGTCGGCGGGGCCCCCGGCCGCCAAACCGCACGGAACTGGCGGGTGAACACGGTGCCGTCGGCGGGCTTCACCTCGACCAGAGTCCCCGCCGATAGCTCAGGCCCCGCAATGAGTCGACTAAGCACCGCGGGCGCCAATCCGGTTGCCGCAGCGGCCTTGATCGCGGCCGCGGAGCCCAGTTCAGCGGCCGGTGTGGCGGGCTGGCACACCTCGCTCAACACTTCCCACACCGTGTCGCGGGTGCCGGATCCCGGTTCGCGCATGAGCAAGGGTGTGATCGCAAGCTCACGGAGCGTGACCGGCTTGCGTCGATGAGCCCATTTGTGTCCTGGTCCGACCACGATGACCAGTTCGTCAGCGCCCAGCACTTCTCCACCGAGACCGGTCGGCGCATGAGGCCCCTCGATGAATCCGAGCGACGCACCGCCGGCCCGCACCAGCTCACAGACCTGCTGAGTGTTGCCGACCTCCAGCGATACCGCGACGTCTGCGTGTCTGGCCCGAAGCGCAGTGAGCCACAGTGGGATCCGATGGTCGGCGATGGTGCGCGAGGCGGCGACGACCAGGCGCGGCGCTTGATCGGAATGCAAAGCCGCCACCCCCGTGACGAATTCGTGCGCTGCGGCGAGCACCGGACTCGCGTAACCCACGACCGCAAGGCCCGCGTCTGTGAGTCGCGATCCCGTCGGACCGCGTTCCAGTAGCACCAATCGCAGGCGGCGTTCCAGCGCCCGGATACGCATGCTGGCGGCAGGCTGCGAAATACCGTGCTGACGTGCCGCCGCACCAAGGCTGCCCGTCTCAGCGACGGACACCAACAGGTCCAATACGCCGAGATCAGGAGTGCCCGGAGGAAGCGCCATAAGGACAGTTTATGAGTACGCGCTGAAATGCCTGATAGCGGGCTTGCCCACCGGCAACAGCCAACCCCTAAAGCTACGATAGGGCGACGATGGACGACAACGATATCCAACATCTGCGCCGCTGCGTTGAGCTTGCCACCGAGGCACTCGATGCCGGTGACGAGCCCTTCGGCTCGCTGCTCACCGGGCCCGATGGGGCCGTACTGGCCGAGGATCGCAATCGCGTTGGCGCAGGCGACCCGACGCGTCATCCCGAATTCGAACTCGCGCGATGGTCCGTGCGGAATCTGTCGCCCACCGACCGCGCACTGTCGACGGTGTATACCTCCGGAGAGCATTGCCCGATGTGCTCGGCGGCGCATGCATGGGTAGGCCTGGGACGCATCGTGTATGCCAGCTCCTCGGCCCAGCTCACGCAGTGGCTCACCGAGCTCGGCGCGCCACCCAGCCCCGTGGCCTCGCTGTCCATCAACGAGGTGGCTCCCGGTGTCCAGACCGACGGTCCCGCACCAGATCTCGCGGAAGATGTGCGCGCCCTGCATGTCCGATTCCTCGGGGATGCATGATCGGCACACAAGTCACTTGACGCAGGGAATGCCGTTCGCGGTGAGCTGACTCAGATCGGTGGGTGCCGGCGCTTGCACGCCGGTCCCCGTCGCCGCGACCGCGGTCATCTTGTCGGCGGGGTCGGCTTCCCCTGACGAGCCGCCCTTGGCACCACCGCTGTGATGCGCGATGTAGTTGTCCACGGGGAACTGCGATCCCACGGTCAGCTGCACGGTTCCGGGTGCAACCGCGCCGGATTCCGTCATGGGCAGGTGCAGCTGATCGGCAAGCGCCTGCGCACCCTCTTGCGCGTCCTCGCCGTACATGATGGAACTCTCGGTGGACTGGGTCTCCGCTGTCGATGCCCGACCACGCGTGAATCCTCTGGCGGTAAAAGCATCCTCGACTGCGGCAGCCAACCCGTCGCGCGATGTCGCGTTGACGACATTGAGCACCACGGGCGTGGACAGCGCTGGCGGCGCGGACGCCGCGGCGGCGCTCGGTGCCTCGGGTACGGGATCTGAGGAGAAACGGTCGTGGACAATCTGCCGGATCGTCGGCAGATCGACGATATTGACGTCCGAGCCGTTGGAATCGGCACCGAAGTCGGAGATGGGCAACGTGTAGAAAGATGTCGGCCGCTTGGTCAATTCCGAGGCACGCGCAGCGAAATCAACAATGTTCAGTCCGGAATCGATCGCGACGTTTTCATGCGCGACATTGAGGATGTTGCGTATCGCAGCGGGATTCGACATTGCTCCCCCCTGACGCACCGCGGCGAGCAGCGATACCAGAAATGCCTGCTGACGACGGGTGCGGTCCATATCGGTGAACGAACCGTCGTTTTCGTCCCGGCGCTGCCGGACGAAAGCCATCGCTTGCGATGCGTCGATCTGTTGAACACCTTCATGGAAGTTGGCGCCGGAGAACTCATCGATCGTGTCGTGGTTGAGGCAGACCGCGATCGGCTGCACGGTCTTGGCGATCTGAAAGAACGCGGCGAGCGTCACTTCGACGAAGTGATCGATCTGCACACCCAGGAATTCACTCACCGTGTCAATCTGGGCCTTGCGCCCCGCCTCCCGCGCCGCCTGTTCGCGGGCGGTCAGATCTTTGGCACCGGCAGCATCGGCGCTGCCGTTCGCCTGGGCGTCCAACGCCTGCTGGTAGGCAAATCCATAGGCCTGCTTGACCTTGCCCTTGCACACCGAGCCGGGGCAGCCGACAAGATTGACATAATCGTCTCGCGGGATCGACACCGCACTGATGGGGCCGCCGTTGCCGGGAATGTGGACCACGATCAACACATTCGCGTTGTAACCGCCCGATGTCTCATCACCGGCGTGCAATGCGTCGTACATATCCTGCGGCAACGGCTGCCCGTTCTGATCAAGCCTGCTATCTAGCCCCATGAGCAGAATGTTTTGGTCTTGCCCCACCGGAGTGAGCACACCCGGAAGCACATGCGAGGTGATGATCTGACCCACCGCCGTGTTGTATCCGGCCCAGCCAAAGCCCGTGATGGCCATGACAAACGCGGCGACCGCACCGACAACCATGCGGCCCTTCGACAGCACCCAGCGCTGTGACTGGCCAGAATCCGGTCTGCTCATAACAATTGACCATTGTTCTGTACCAGTCGACAAAAACCCGACAAGCTGGCACCGCAATTTCCGGCGCGTCCTGCTAGCCGCGGCTGTGAAGTCCTTGTGAATCCAGCTGTCGCACCCGCTAATCCACGCGCGTCAGGCCCAGCACCGGGATCACTCGAGTCGTCTTACGTTCGTACTCCGCGAAATTTTCGAACTTGCCCGCCTGCCGCGCATAGATTCGGTCTCGCTCCTGCCCCACCACGTCACGAACTGACACCCGGAAGCGATCGTCGCCGATCTCGACTTCGACTCGATCCGGATGGGCAAGTGCGTTGTAGTACCAGGCAGAGCTCGTATCCCGCCCGTTGTTGGAGGCGAAGACATAGAATTCGCCGCCTTCTCCTCCCGGCTGGTAGGCCATGGGGTTTTGACGCGGCTGGCCCGACTTTGCACCGACGGTATGCAGAATCAACATGTCGAACTGGGCAAAGAATCCACTGGCTCTGCCCGTTTCACGGATCTCCGACATGACATTGGCATGGAAATCATGGGGGTCTGTCTCGGTCATAATCACCATAATGTCAATCGAGCTGACATTATTCCCGGCGGCGCAAGAAATCCTCGACAATCCTGTCAACAAACGCGGCGTCGACCGTCTCCCCCGTGACGATCACGCGGTAATACAACGGTGCCACCAGCTGCTCGGCCACATGAGCGACATCCACGTCAGCCGGCAATTCTCCGCGCGCCACCGCGCGCGCAATCGGAATCTGATCTCGGGCCTGCTGCTCGCGCAGGTATCGCCCACGGAAGTCGTCCGCGAGCTGCCCATCGTGCTGCGACTGGCCAATCAGGGCCCGGAACACCGCACCGGCATCGTCGGCCGCCAGAAACTGCGCAGTCGCACTCAGGTGGTGCCGCAGGTCCGCCTCAAGCCCACCGAGGTCGGGTGGATCCAATTGACACGCGGCATCTTCGAGGAAGACATCCATCAGGACATCCACCTTCGAACTCCACCAGCGATAGACGGTCTGCTTGGCGACACCGGCCGCCTTCGCAATCCCTTCCATGGTGACTCCGGCATAACCCCTGGCTACCAGCAGGTCGTCGGCCGCGTGCAGGACCGCTTCACGCGCGGCCTCGCTGCGGCCATGCCGGTTTCCGAAATGACGGCGTGGCGTGTCGACCTCACCAGGTCCGACCGTCTCATTCATAGGGTGCATCGAATCACCACCCTAGATTAGACGAGACGTTGCGTCTATTCTAGGCTCATGACCGCAACACTCCATGAACCCAAATTCGCCGCCATCATCGATCGGCTCTTCCGAAACGCCGCGAATGACCCCATCCCCACGGACCGCGACACCTTCCACAAGAAATCCGTCGAGGAGCGCATCGAGCTGTTCGAGAACATCTACGTACCTGTAGCACCCGACGCGGGGCGGCTGCTCTACAGCTTGGTCCGTGCGATCAAGCCGAGGACCATCGTCGAATACGGTCTGTCCTACGGAATCTCTACCTTGCATTCGGCCGCCGCCGTTCGAGACAACGGTTTTGGCCGCATCATCACCACCGAGATGAACACGGCAAAAATCGCCGCGTCGCGAGCGACCTTCGCCGAGGCTGGGGTGTCGGACCTGATCACCATCCTGGAGGGCGACGCGAGGGAGACCCTAAAAACCATTGACAGCCCGATAGACTTTCTACTGTTGGACGGCTGGCCCGACCTGGACCTGACGATCCTGAATATTGTGGAAGACAAGCTTGCTCCGGGGGCGCTCGTCATTGCCGATAACGTCGGATTCGAAAGCAGCAAGCCATATTTGGAGTACGTCCGTAACCCAGAAAACGGCTATGTGAGCGTGGCTTCTCCGATCGGGGAATGTATGGAGCTCAGCACCAGTTGCAAAAAATGACCTATATCCGACGAATGTGAACACAGCACTGGCGGCGGTCGTCTCGCCAAAGTCTCCCGCCGCCAGTGCCTTCAGAACCACTCCAAGGAAGGTGTGGCATGTCTAAATCTACCCTCGGACTATCGGCGGCGGCGTGTACTTCGGTTGCGTTGCTGTGTGCGGCACCTGCGGTAGCAGGCCCCAAATCGCCCCAAACCCCCAGCGAGCTCGGTGCCGAGTTCCAATCGCAAGGCTATAAGGTTCAGTACGAGCGAATTGGTAACTGCGCCTTGGATAGCGGATCGGTGGTCGGCACACGGATCGGACCTGCCGTGTGGGCAGATACCACTACACAGACCAAGGCAGGCGGCGGTGTGGGCGACGGCGCCGGTACCCGCGGGGGTGTCACGTGGTCCCACGACATCGATCACCAGATCGCCTACATCACGGTGGCATGCAAACGCCCGGCGAAATGAGCGGCGTGCCCGCTCACTAGTCAGCAGGGCTTGCCTAAATTCGTTGCGCGCATGGCCCTGTCGAGCTAAATTCGTGTTGGTTGAGTTCACAGCCACACGGGGTCGTCAGCACTCAGTGAAGCGCCGAGCTTGACGATGACAGGTTCATACCGCGCAGGCGACCCCGGAAATCGGAAAGCAAGTATTGGTTTTCGGATGATGGAGCTAGCAAAATGTGTGTGGAATCTGATCCGCGTCGCGGCATATCCTTCTCGCTCGTGCCGTACGCCAGCTCAACAGGGCGATTCACGACGCAATGGCATCGGGACCAGGTGGTGGCCATCGCCGCCTGCGGCGATCTCGACGCGACCAACGCGGGGTGCTTTGTTGAGTACGCACTACGCCACATCGATGAAAAACACGCCTTGGTTCTGGATCTGCGTAAGCTGGAATTTCTTGGTACAGAGGGCTTCTTGGCGCTAAAGACCGTGTGGAGCTACGCACACCAAAGAGCAATCGATTGCACGGTGCTCCCTAGTGCGGCGGTCGACCGGCTACTGGAAATAGGCGATCCCGAGTGCACTGTTTCCACGGCGGACTCACTCAGGGAAGTGCTGAATCGCCTGGCCCTTCCCCCGACCAGCAACAGCGACAATTATGAATCCGCGATGGGACCACCGCGGCTAGCCGGCTAAGGCCGGCATTTCATGACGACCGTCGCGATGATCCGAAGTCCGTTCCGTACGCCTCCGACAACACGTCGGCGAGTTCATCGATCGCCGGCTGTTCGATGGGCGAGCGTTCGGTTTGAGACGACGTCATCGGCTCGCGCGGCCTGCCCTCAGGAATTGCCATTGCCCGCTCCTTGGCCACCCCATCCGCCACTCGAATGGTTAGGACGCAAGTACCCACGGCGCGCGCGGATAAACGCCGTACGGCCACTCGGCCATTCCACACCCGTCGGCGGTCGCCGGTCCACGTAGCACCTGCACTCGGCTACGCGGACCGGCGACATACCAACCGGGCCACCGGGCCGCTCGGTGTTCCGTACATCCGATGCCCCGGGTCGCCGGGCCGTGGCATCCGCTGGGCACGCTCCAGAATCCGCCCGGATCCTAGTTGGCCGAGCCGGAGACCGTGGCCGGCCAATCAGGCACTGATTTTCCCTCTTGCGGAATCGTTTTCGCCCTCGATCACCACGGCATCGGCTGGACGATCCACCACGATCTTGCGCGGCTTGGCTTTCTCCGCCACCGGGATACGCAGCCGCAGGACGCCGTTTCGGTAATCCGCGGCTATCTTCTCCGTATCCAAGTTGTCCCCGAGCACAAGTTGACGCGAGAACACCCCACGAGCGCGTTCACTGGCGAGCATTTCTCTCCCCGGGTCCACCGGCGCGCGCTCGGCGCGCACCGTGACCACGTTGTGTTCGATGTCGAGATCAAGCGACTCGCCTGAAATCCCGGGCAGATCGAACTCGACAATGAACTCGTTGCCGTCTCGCCACGCGTCCATAGGCATGAGCGCAGGGCGAGCCGCAGTACCCAACACCTGTTGCGTGAAACGGTCCAGATCCCGGAACGGATCGGTACGCATCAGCATGGTGGCCACCTCCACACATCCTTTCGTCAGTATCTGAACGTCAGCCGCCTGATAATCTATGTCAGACGACACAGATATTTATATAACACCGAGAGAGATTAAGATCAAGCAGTGGTGCCAGAAGACGTCTTGTACCCCAGCGGCAGCCCCGTTCCCCGGCTGGAGGGACCTCGGCCGCCGGAGTTGCCTGCGCCGGAAAAGGGCGTGTACGGCATTTCCGTCGCCGCCGAGCTTTCCGGAGCTGCCACCCAGTCTCTGCGGCTATGGGAGCGTCATGGGCTGCTGGCGCCCTCACGGACTGAGGGCGGTACACGCCGCTACAGCCCGGAAGATCTCATCCGTATCCGCCGCATAACTACCCTCGTGGCGGCAGGCGTCAACATCGCCGGCATCGCATTCATCCTCGAGCTGGAGGACGACAACACGGCCCTACGCGCCGCCGTCTACGACCAACAGCGCCGACACAGCGACACCGATAGATAGGTTCACACGGCTTCTATGCTGACGGCGTGAGCACGAGCGAAACCATGCCGACGATCCGGGTCAGTGCCGTAGTCCTACGGGACGACCGCGGTGCGGTGCTGACCGTACGGAAGCGCGGCAGTACCAGGTTCATGCTGCCCGGTGGCAAGCCTGATCGCGGCGAAAACGCCGCACAGACCGCCGTGCGCGAAGTTTGCGAGGAGCTCTCGGTACATCTGGAACCATCGGCCCTGCGACCGCTGGGAGTCTTCCGGGCCGCGGCGGCAAACGAACCCGGATTCGAGGTCGAGTCAACGGTCTTCGAGCATCCGTCCGTAACGGTCAGCCAACCGGCCGCCGAGATCGAAGAACTCCGCTGGCAGTCGCTCGACGAGCCCTATCCCACAGACCTGGCGCCGCTGCTGGCCGAACACGTGCTTCCCATCCTGTCTGGAAACCGGCCGCGGCCATAGCCGCACGGGATTCGGGTGATCGCAAGCAGCTGCTACAAAGTCGCGTCCAGTTGCCCCAGCCGATCGGTGAGCCTCAGATTCTCCGAGTAGTCGACCGGGCAGGCGATCAGCGAGACACCGCCATCGTCAAGCGCCGCTTGCAGCGTCGGCAGCAATTGGTCGGCCGCGGTGATGCGATAGCCCTTGGCTCCGAAGCTCTCGGCGTAGGACACGATGTCGGGATTGGTGAACGACACGTGGTGGTGTTCCCCGAGTTCGAGGTCCATCTTCCACTCGATGAGCCCGTAGCCGCCGTCCTCCCAGATCAAAACCACCAGCGGGATGCGCTCTCGTACGGCAGTCTCGATCTCCTGTGAGTTCATCAGGAAGGCGCCATCGCCGGCGACCGCCAACACCTTCGTATCGGGGCGGGCCAACTTGACGCCCAGCGCTCCAGGCAGTGCGAAACCCATGGTGGACAGCCCATTAGAGACAAGGCAGGTATTGGGCTCATAGGTCGGGTAAAGACGCGCCATCCACATCTTGGTGGCACCGGTATCGACAAGCACGACGTCGCTGCGGCCCAGCGCTGCCCGGATGTCGGCCACGATCCGCTGCGGCGCCATGGGGAAACGTGAATCCTGTTGTCCCCGAGTAAATTCCTCGGCGAGCAGAGCGGATCCCGGAGCTGCGGCGCAGTCGAAACGATGCCCAGCGAGGGCATCGGTGAGCGCGTTCACCGAAGCGCTGATATCACCGATGATTCCCACCGACACCGAATAGTGGGCGTCGACTTCGGCCGGGAACCTATGGAGATGGATGATCTGCTTGTCGCCATGCGGGTTGATCCGCACCGGGTCGAACTCTTGCAGCTCATACCCCACCGCAACAATCACGTCGGCGTGCTCAAAGCCGAAATTGGCGTAGTCACGCCGCATAAAGCCGACCGTCCCCATGCTGTTCGGATGGTCATCGGGCATCGCACCCTTACCGTGGAAGGTGTTGGCCACCGGCACACCGAGCTCCTCGGAGAACCGAATCAATGCCGCCGTCGCACCTCCACGAGCGGCGCCGTGACCGGCAAGTAGCACCGGCCGATGCGCCCTCCGCAGGATGTCAACCGCGCGCTGTACTTGACCGGCCATCGGCGCTTCGGGGTGTACCACATTACGCGGCAATGGGTTCAGCTCATAGTTCGCACCGTCTGCGTCGATGTTCTCGGGCACTGCCAGAAATACGGCCGCCGGCCGTTCGGTCTCGGCAAGCTTGAAGGCCTTGCGGAACATCTCCGGGATGGCCCGGGCGGTAGGAACGCCATCCGCCCACCGGGTGATCGGACGGAACATGGCCACCAGGTCCACGTATTGATGCGATTCTTTGTAAGCCCGATCCTGGCCGACCTGGGCGGCGATCGCGACCAAAGGTGTGCTGTTCGTCGACGCGTCGGCGACTCCCAGCTGTAGGTTGATCGCCCCAGGACCCAACGTGGCGGACACCACCCCGGCACGCCCGGTGACCCGGCCATACATTTCCGCCATGAACGCCGCGCCCTGCTCGTGACGGGTCAGAATGTAGCGGATGTCCGATGCCGCGAGCGCCTGGATAAACCGGATGTTCTCTTCCCCCGGTATTCCGAAGACCACAGAAACGCCCTCGTTCTCCAAACACTTCACCATTAATTGGGCAGCTGTGCTCATCTTTCCTACGGTAGTGGCACGCTGGAGACATGCCTATCGCAACGATCAACCCGGCCACCGGAGAGACGATCAAGACTTTTACAGCGGCGTCCGACGCGGAAATCGACGCGGCCATCGGACGCGCACATGACCGCTTCAGGCAGTACCGCACAACGAGTTTCTCCGACAGAGCCGCCTGGGCGCTATCCACCGCCGATCTCTTAGAGGCAGAGGCCGATGATGTCGCCGCCCTGATGACGCTGGAAATGGGTAAGACCTTGGCCTCGGCCAAGGCCGAGGTCCTCAAGTGCGCCAAGGGATTCCGATTCTATGCCGAGAACGCCGAGGCCATGCTCGCCCCGGAACCGGCCGATGCATCTGCTGTGAACGCGTCACAGGCCTATGCCCAGTACCAGCCCCTTGGGGTGGTACTGGCGGTGATGCCGTGGAATTTCCCCTTGTGGCAGGCGGTGAGGTTTGCGGCGCCCGCACTCATGGCAGGCAACGTAGGCCTGCTCAAGCACGCGTCGAACGTCCCACAGTCCGCCTTGTACCTCGCCGACGTGATCGCTCGCGGAGGCTTCCCCGAGGGCTGCTTCCAGACGCTGCTGGTGCCCTCGAGTGCGGTCGAACGGATTCTGCGTGACCCACGAGTAGCGGCCGCCACACTCACCGGAAGCGAGCCGGCGGGTCGATCCGTGGCCGCGATTGCCGGTGATGAGGTGAAACCCACCGTCCTGGAGCTCGGTGGTAGCGACCCGTTTATCGTGATGCCCTCGGCGGACCTTGAGCAGGCCGTCTCGACCGCGGTCACCGCCAGAGTCCAAAACAACGGTCAATCCTGCATCGCCGCGAAGAGATTCATCGCCCATCGCGATATCTACGACGATTTTCTATCCAGGTTTGTCGAGAAAATGGCCGCCCTACGCGTCGGCGACCCCACGGACCCGGCCACCGATGTCGGACCGCTGGCCACCGAGCAGGGCCGTGACGAGGTCGACAAGCAGGTCCAGCAGGCCGTCGCGGCCGGTGCCAGCATCCGCTGCGGCGGTACCCGACCGGACGGCCCGGGGTGGTACTACCCGCCGACCGTCATCACCGATATCACCAAGAACATGCCGATATTCGGTGAAGAGGTGTTCGGCCCGGTTGCCTCGGTATACCGCGCAACCGACATCGAGGAAGCAATAGAGGTTGCCAACGCCACGTCGTTCGGACTTGGCGCCAATGCCTGGACACGCGAGACAGCAGAGCAACAACGGTTCATCAATGAGCTCGATGCCGGCCAGGTCTTCATCAACGGCATGACGGTGTCCTATCCGGAAGTCCCGTTCGGCGGCATCAAACGCTCCGGATACGGCCGCGAGCTCTCGGCCCACGGCATCCGTGAGTTCTGCAATATCAAGACGGTCTGGATCGCCTGAATCGGCAGGCGGCGCAACAGAAGACCCCCCGAACATTCGGGGGGTCTTCTTATTGTGGAGCTGCCGGGAATTGAACCCGGGTCCAACGGCCCTTCATTAAGGCTTCTCCGTGCGCAGTTCGCTATGCCTCTACTTGGATCTCTCGGTCCCGCGAACAAGCCGAGATGACGATCCCAGCCGCTGTTTGATGTCCCGGTGGCCTCCGCGGCCGAAGCCACCGGTTGATCCCGCTAGCTGATGCCAGGGTCCGGGCCGCGGGAGGTCCCGGTCTGACAGACACGCAGTCGCTTAGGCAGCGAGTGCGTAGTCGCGCTGATGAGAATCGGCGCTTAATTGGTTGCAATGACGCTTACGGTGGTCTCTTGCCTGCACCGGCACGCTTCCCTTAAGTCGAGACTCGCTGTCGAAACCGTTCAGCCCCGTCACCCCACCGACCTTCGGTGGGACACTCCATCCTACCGCCAGATATCGATGAAGCCACCGAATTACCTACCCGTGCCACGGTAGCGTCAGCCAGACGTCGCCAAACTTCGGGAGTAATCACATGCGCATGCTGCTGATCACCTGTGTAGCCGTTGCGGCGGGTGCCACCACCTTCGCTGGTCAGGCGGCCGCGGACCCGCCGCCGCCCAACCTTGACGGCTACACCGCGGTCGAGGCCACCGCCTTTGAGACCTACTCCGCCTATGCCACCTCCGGTGTGCAGTTCCTCACCCCCGACGGTCTGCACTGCCGCATCACGGCCAACTCCCGTGCCACCGGCGTCGACGGCGCGTGCTGGGGCAAGCTCCCCGGCGTCTCGGGAGACGAGAACCTCGCCACGGTGTCGCTGACCACCTCGACCGCCAGCCTTACCCATATGCCCGACCTGGGCCAGCAGGAAATCGTCGCCCGGCCCGACGCATCACCGGCCGGCCCCGCGGCCATCGACCCCAGCATGTATCGGCCGCTCTCACCGGGGCAGAAGATCACCTACGGCCTCAAGGCCACCGACAAGGTGATCACCTGCGCCGTCGGTGAACAGCGCGAGACAACGTGCATATTGCCCAACAACTTCACCGGTGACGGTCCACACGGATTCGTGCTGTCCCCCACCGGCAGTCGCGCCTTCTAGCTAGCGCCGAAACCGACGTTGTGACGGAAACGTGCGAGACGAAACCGCTAAAGGTTGCTTTCGACGAGTGCCCGCGTAAACCGGGTCACATGCCTTTGGCGCGGCGTCCCAGCTCACGGGTGATCTCACGCGAAGCGTCCCGTTTGGCGATGTCCTGACGCTTGTCGTGAGCCTGCTTACCCCGCGCCAGCGCCAACTCCACCTTGACCTTGCCGTCCAGGAAGTACAGCGACAGCGGTACCAGGGTCAGATTGCCGTCGCGGGTCTTGCCGACCAGCATGTCGATCTGCGCCCTGTGCAACAACAGTTTCCGGTTCCGCAGCGGAGCGTGATTGGTCCAGGTGCCGTGGTCGTATTGCGGGATATGCACGCCGCGCAACCACACCTCGCCGTCATCGACGGTGGCGAAGGCATCGACCAGCGATGCCTTGCCCTCGCGCAGTGTCTTGACCTCGGTGCCCACCAACTGCACCCCGGCCTCATACACATCGATGATCGAATAGTTGTGTCGTGCCTTGCGATTGGTCGCGATGACTTTTCGTCCGTCGGCCGGTTTCTTACTCATCGCCGCACATACAGACGCAAAGTCACGTAGGCGGTCACACCGGCCAGCAGGATGCCCAGCGCCGCCATCTGTATGGCCGCGAGGAACACATCGCCGTAGGTGATGGGCGCTACCAAGTTGGCCTGAATGAACTGCTGCAGCGCTCCATTGAGGATGGTCACCCGCGCGATGATCAGGCCGATGACGGCCAGCGCCACACCGGCGAGAGCCGCGATGACCGCCTCCAAAAGGAACGGCAATTGCGTGTACCAGCGCGTGGCGCCCACCAGACGCATGATGCCGACTTCGGTACGCCGGGTATACGCGGCCACCTGAACCATGTTGGCAATCAACAGGACCGCACCCACCGCCTGAATCAGCGCGATCATGAACGCCGCATCCCGCAAGCTGTCCAGGACCGCGAACAGCCGGTCGATGAGGTCCTTCTGGTTGAGCACGCCCCGGACGCCGGGCTTGCCCACAAAGGCCTCATCGAAATCGGCATGCTTTTCGGGGTCTTTGAGCTTGACGATGAAGGAGGCCGGGAACGCGTCCTTGCTCACGTCCTTCATCAGATCCTGGAACTGCGGCAGCCGCCGGCCGGCGTCCGCGTAGGCATCCTCGCGGTTCACGAAACGCACCGACTTGATATCGGAACGCTTTTCGATCTCGTCGCGCAGACCCTTACAGATGTCGCTGCTGCAAGTGGTGTCGGTGGCCGACAGATCTTCGGTGAGGAAGATCTGGGTCTCGACGCGGTCCAGGTAGATGGCCTTCGAGTTCTTGGCCAGTGATATGACCAACAGGCCACCACCGAACAGGCCGATGGCGATGGCGGTGGTGATGATCATCGCCACCGTCATCGTCACATTACGACGCAGGCCGGTGACGACCTCGTTGAACAGAAATCCAAAACGCATGTTCTATTCCACTTACCTATCTACCCCGTAGACACCGCGCTGCTCGTCGCGGATCAGTTTGCCCAGTTCCAGCTCGATCACGCGCTGACGCATCGAATCGACGATGTGATGGTCGTGCGTTGCCATCAGCACGGTGGTACCGGTGCGGTTGATCCGCTCCAGCAGCGCCATGATGTCCTCACTGGTTTCGGGGTCCAGGTTTCCGGTCGGCTCGTCGGCCAGCAGCACCAGCGGACGGTTGACGAACGCGCGCGCGATACCGACGCGCTGCTGCTCACCACCGGACAGCTCCGACGGCAACCGGCTGGCCTTTCCGGTCAGGTTCACCATCTCCAACACCTCCGGAACGACCCGGTTGATGATGTCGGTCTGCTTGCCGATCACCTCAAGCGCGAAGGCGACGTTTTCATACACCGTCTTCTGCTGTAGCAACCGGAAGTCCTGGAAAACACAGCCGATCGTCTGGCGCAGATGCGGGATTTCCCGGCCTCGCAGCTTGTTGACGTGGAACTTGGAGACCTGAACGTCCCCCTTGGTGGGCAGCTCCTCGGCCAGCAGCAGCCGCATGAACGTCGACTTCCCCGAACCCGAAGGCCCGATGAGGAACACAAACTCGCCCTTGTCGATCTCGAGGCTCACGTTGTCCAACGCGGGCCGAGCCGACGATTTATAGAGCTTGGTTACCTTGTCGAGGCTGATCACGGCACGCCAGTCTAGCCGGGAAAGCCGTGATAACCGTGAGGGCGCACTACGGCGCGGGGTTCTGTCCGGGCGGAGGAGGCGCGCCCGGCATCGGCGGCAGTTGCGGAAGCTGCGGCGGAACCAACCACGGCGGCACTATCCCCGGTGGCGCAGGTGTGGTCGTGGTCGGGGGTGTCGGCGCCGTACCGCTCGGGGTCAAGGTCGGGAACGTGGTGACGATCGTGTTCGTCTGCTCGGTCGTCGTCGTGGTCGTGGTGGGCGGCGTGGTCGTCGTCCGGCGCCGCGTTGTGGTCGGCACGGGCTGTTGCGTCGTCGTCGTGACACTGGGCTTCGGCACCCAGGTGTACCCCGGCGGCGGCTGCGGCGGTGCAGGCTCCGGCCGGGTGATGTCGTAAAGCCAGCTCGTCGCGATGAAGGCGAGGACAAGGACGACGGTCGACGTCCTGAACCGGATTTTTTTGCGAAGTTTCTTGGCGCGGGACAGGGCCATCTCCCAGAACGGCTCGTGGCGAGGTTCACTCATGTGAGCTCCTCTGCCTGCACGATCGGCTGTGGCTTGGTGTCGACGCCTTCCTCTTCACGTTTAACTTCATCGCGTTTGGCGTCTTCGCGCTTGCCCTCCCGTTTGAGCTCGCCGGAACCCGACGACGACATGGTCCGCACCGTCGGTCGACTGTCCCCGACCAACGCGACACCCGCCTTCGCCAGCGCGGCGATCACCTTGGCACGCAGGCGGCGGCCCACCTCAAACTGCTTGCCGGGCAGGGTGCGCGCCACCATGCGCACATTGACGCGGTCCACCTCGATGCTCTCCACGCCCATCAGTGACGGGGCGTCAAGCAGCAGCTGCGAGAGATCACGATCCACCAGCGCCTGCTGGCAGACGTCGTACAGCACGTCGTTGACCCGGGCCAGATCCACGCTCGTCGGCACCGGGATGTCCACCACCGCACGGGCCCAGTCCTTGGACAGGTTGACCGCCTTGACGATGAGCCCGTTGGGGATTGTGATCACCTCACCATCACCTGAACGCAGCTTGGTGACACGCAGGGTGACTTCCTCGACGGTTCCCCGGGATTCGGTGGTTTGGCCCTGCACATACAACTCCACCAGATCACCAAAGCCGTACTGCTTTTCGGTGATGAGAAAGAATCCGCTCAACAAATCCTGGACCACGCGCTGCGCGCCGAAACCGAGCGCACCACCGAGCACCGCGGCCGGACCCGCCAATCCGCCCACCGAAATCCCCAGCACCCCAACGACATGCACGGTGGTAAGAACGACCACCAGCACCACGATGATCCAGGAAATTACCGAGGCCAGCGCCTGCCGGTGCTTACTGGCCTCCGAACGCACCAGCGCGTCGCTCTGCGTAAACGAGCGATCCAACCGGCGGGTGATCTTCTGCGCGCCCCAGTTGATGAAGCGGACCAGGATCATCGCACCCAAAATCGCGATGACGATCTGCAAACCGTTATCGAGCAGCCAACGACCAATCTGGCTGGACCAGAAGGAGTTCCAGCGTTCGGCCAGCCGCAGCCCGCCCGCGCTGAATTCGGCCGCTCTAATCATCGCGCCTGTTGCGCCACCGGATCCCCGCCTCGATGAATCCGTCGATGTCCCCGTCGAGCACCGCCGCGGGATTACCCACCTCGTACTCGGTGCGAAGGTCCTTGACCATCTGGTACGGCTGCAACACATAGGAGCGCATCTGCGTGCCCCATGAGCTACCGCCGTCCCCCTTCAGCGCATCCATCTCGGCGCGCTCCTCCTGCCGCTTGCGTTCCAGCAGCCGGGCCTGCAGCACGCGCATCGCGGCCACCTTGTTCTGCAACTGCGACTTCTCGTTCTGGCAGGTGACGACGATGCCGGTCGGGATGTGCGTAAGACGAACCGCCGAGTCGGTGGTGTTCACCGACTGGCCGCCCGGCCCACTCGATCGATAGACGTCAACGCGCAGATCGCCTTCGGGAATGTCGATGTGGTCGGTCGTCTCCACCACGGGAAGCACCTCGACATCGGCAAACGAGGTCTGCCGCCGGCTTTGGTTGTCGAACGGGCTGATGCGTACCAGGCGGTGCGTGCCCTGCTCCACCGACAGTGTGCCGTAGGCAAAGGGAGCGTGCACGGCGAAGGTCGCGCTCTTGATGCCCGCCTCTTCGGCATAGGAGGTGTCGAAGACCTCGACCGGGTACTTGTGCGCCTCGGCCCAGCGGATGTACATCCGCATGAGCATTTCGGCCCAGTCGGCGGCGTCGACACCGCCGGCGCCCGAGCGGATGGTGACCACGGCCTCGCGCTCGTCGTACTCCCCGGACAGCAGCGTCCGGACCTCCATGGCTTCGATGTCCTCGCGCAGCTTGACGCGTTCGGCATCCGCCTCGGCCACCACCGAGTTGTCTTCGCTTTCTTCGGCAAGCTCGTAAAGCACCGGCAGATCGTCGAGGCGACTCCGCAGCTCCTCGACCCGGCGCAGCTCACCCTGCGCGTGGGAGAGCTGACTCGTCACCTGCTGGCCGCGGGCCTGGTCGTCCCACAGGTTGGGGTCGGCGGCGGCCTCCTCCAGCGTCTTGATCCGGGCACGCAGGCCGTCGACGTCGAGCACCCGCTCCACCGTGGTGAGGGTCGTGTCGAGGTCAGCGATGTCGGCTTGGCAGTCCAGATCCACAACAGTTCAGGTTACCGGTCATACGCCCGGTCCCATGTCCACCTGACGGCTATGTGCCGGAGCCCTGCCTGCCATGGGTGATCGAGGTGATGTGATCGGCACAGAATCGCAGCTGATTGCCCGCATGCGCGACCTCGGCTTCGGTGAGCCGATTCGGCGTCCCCAGCACGCTGAGCATCACCGAAACCTCGCCATTGCCATCGAAGACGGGTGCCCCCAGGAAGCCGATGCGCCGCGGCTCGCTGAAGTCGATGGGTTCGCCCATACGGGCCAACAAAGTGGCCAGCATCGACTGGATGGTGTCGAGCCGCTCGTGAACGGTCCCGTGAGCGGCCGTATCGCCCAGCTGCATATAGAACTTGTCCACACGATCGCTCTGCACGGACGCGAAGTAGCCCTGCCGCCGAATGTCGGCCAGCATGGCCTGCATCCCGTCCCACAGCTCGTCGGTGATCACCGGTGTCGCTCGCAGCAACCAGCGCCGCACACCGTCGTCCGGTGCCCAGGCCATGAACACCAGGCCGGCAGGCGCGCTGAGCCTGATTCGCTGCCCCACCTGATAGCTGGCGCCGGTCGGCGAGCGGCCGTGTGAGGCGATGACGGCGACGTCCTCGCCCGCGATCATCGATGCCGTGCAGGCCGTCCCGAATTGAGATGCCAGCCGCTGCACTTCGGCGTTCACCACATCGGCGACCTCAAATCGCATTCGCGCGGCATGGCCGGTGATCAGCATGGCCGGACCGATCGAATATGTCTTGTGCCGGGGATGCCGGACGATATACCCCGCTTCGGTGAGCGCCTGAAGTATCGCCAGAGTGGACGCGGGATTGACACCGACGGCCTCGGCGATTTCGGTCATCGACAGCGGCAGAGTAGGGCGTCCCGCCAGATGATCGAGGATCTGCGCCGCACGCACGACGGCAGGCGCGGGCTTGGTCATTTACCCCCCGATCCGACCGCCTGGCTGCTAATATTCCGTCGAATTTGATATATCGAATTTCAACAAGAAATACAATAGCCGACTACCTAGCTACCCTGGGGGTCCCGCCCGACATGTATTCCTTTGGCAAGCAGCTAGCCGCGCTACCACGATCACAGTACGGCCCCTGGGCGGTCATCGCCGCCGGGGACACTGACACCGCAACCGCATTCGCGCGCCATATCGCCGCGAACGGAATCAACATCGTCCTGGCAGCACACGGCGGACGGGCCGACGCGTACACGCTGACCATGACCGCCGGCGTGAGCGTCCGCACCACGTCACCCGACGTCTTCAACGGCGAACTCGCCGCAGCAACCGACGATATCGAGGTAGGCCTGCTGGTGTGCATCACCGACGAAGATGCCGGCGGCAGCCGCTTCGGCGAATCCGACCTCAATCGATTGCGAACGCTCTATTTGACCCACCGCTTCGGGCAGCGAATCGCCAGCCGCGGCGAGGGTGCGGTGATCATGGTTAAATCGCTTGCTGCACAATCTATTTCGAACAGCTCTCTGACAGGCAATGCCGATTCGGCCTTTACGACGGGCATCCACGATGGGCTACATCAGCAGGGCGTCGAGGTGGTCCTGCTGGACGACTTTGTTCCACACCGCCCCGCCATGGATGCCGACGATCTCTCCCTCATGGCCCTTGCCCGGCTCGGGCGCCGGCGCCACCGCCACTGTTCCCACGAAAATGAATTGACCACTCCCCCGCCCGTACTCAGGGCCAACTGACTGCCAGCACCGGCCCCTCTTGTGCATGCGGTGTTCAAATCCCCGTCCCTCCCTATCCAAACTGACGCGGTGGTAGGTTCCTGACCGTGAGTCAGGATACGAACGCCGCCCCCAAGACCGAACTGCTTCACCCCACTGCCGACGACTTCGCCGAATTCGATGGCGAAACGCGTCGGCTCCTCAAGGCAACCGTCGATTGGTTTGAGGAGCGCGGAAAGACGCGACTCCTCCAGGACTACGTCGACAAGGTCTTCTACCAGGACTTCTTGGACTTCGCGGGGCGCGAAAAGCTGTTCGCGACATTCCTGACCCCCGCCGCCGACGGCGCTGGCAACACCGAAAAGCGCTGGGACACCGCGCGGGTGGCCAAGCTCTCGGAAATCCTCGGCTTCTACGGCCTGAACTACTGGTACCCGTGGCAGGTCACCGTGCTGGGTCTGGGCCCGGTGTGGCAGAGCGCCAACACCGATCCGCGCAAGCGCGCCGCCGACTTACTCGACGGCGGAGCGGTCGCAGCGTTCGGCCTGTCGGAACAGGCCCACGGCGCCGATATCTACTCGTCCGACTTGGTGCTGACCCCCGTAGACAGCAGCGAAGGTGGCGGCTACAAGGCATCGGGCCGCAAGTACTACATCGGCAACGGCAACTGCGCCCGCATCGTTTCGGTGTTCGGCCGGGTGCAGGGCCGCGATGGACTCGATCAGTACGTGTTCTTCCTCGCCGATAGTGAGCACCCCAACTACCGGGTGATCAAGAACGTGGTGCCCTCGCAGATGTACGTCGCCGAGTTCGAACTCGATGAGTACCCGGTCAGCGAGGACGACATCTTGCACGTCGGTGCCGACGCCTTCAGCGCCGCATTGAACACCGTCAACATCGGCAAGTTCAACCTGTGCTTCGGCGGCATCGGCCTGTCCACACACGCCTTCTACGAATCAATCACCCACGCCCACAACAGGATTCTGTACGGCAATCCGGTGACCAAGTTCGACCATGTGCGCCGTGAATTCGTCGACGCGTATGCCCGCCTGCTGGCGATGAAGCTCTTCAGCGAGCGCGCAGTGGACTACTTCCGCACCGCAAGCGCCGACGATCGCCGCTACCTGCTGTTCAACCCCGTCACCAAGATGAAGGCCACCACGGAGGCCGAGAAGGTGCTGGCGCTGCTGGCCGACGTGATGTCGGCGAAGGCATTCGAGGCCGAGAGCTACACGACCGCCGCGCGCATTGACGTGGCCGGGCTGCCCAAGCTTGAAGGCACCGTCGCGGTGAACCTGGCGCTGATCCTCAAGTTCATGCCCGCCTATCTGCATGATGCCCAGGACCTTCCGGTGCCCGGAGTCCAACTGCAGCCCGGCGACGACGAGTTCCTGTTCGATCAGGGTCCGGCCAGTGGCCTGGGCAAGGTCCGCTTCCACGACTGGCGCAAGCCGTTCGCGGACAACGCCGACATCCCCAACGTCGCCGCCTTCACCCAGCGCGCCGAGGCATTGGCGACCCTCGTGGCCAACGAGCGGGACGCGATCAAGAACGCCGGCCTGGACCTTCAGCTGAGCATCGGCGAGCTGTTCACCCTGGTGGTGTACGGCGGCCTGATCCTGGAGCAGGCGCAACTGCGCGGCACCGACTCCGCACTGATCGACCAGATCTTCGAGTTCCTCAACCGGGACTTCTCTGTCTACGCGGTCGACCTGTTGGGCAAGCGGGAGGCCACGGCCAGCCAGCGCCAGTGGGCAAAGGCAGTCATTTCAGAACCGGTATTCAATTCCGAACGCTTCGACGAGATTTGGAACCGGGTCGAGGCGCTGTCCGGCGCATACGAAATGCGGGCCTAGTCCGCAGGTCTACCCGCGCACCCTCGGATCCGTCGCTAGCATCGGTGGGGTAACCCGCCCGTACAGGACCGCGGCCAGCCCCCTGTCGGCCAGCCCATAGCCGACGACAGCCGCCGCCCTGGCGGGCAGATAAGGATGTACGAGGGTGCGCGCCGTTCACGTCGCCATCGTCGGTGCTGGCCCCTCGGGGTTCTTCGCCGCCGGATCGCTGCTCAAACACACCGATTTCGACGTCCACGTGGACATGCTCGAAATGCTGCCCACCCCTTGGGGTTTAGTTCGATCCGGGGTAGCGCCGGATCACCCCAAGATCAAGTCGGTCAGCGCGGTATTCGAGAAGACAGCCGCGCACCCGCGTTTCCGATTCTTCGGAAACATCGAGGTGGGAGCGAAGATTACCGCCGAGGAACTGGCGTCGCGTTACGACGCCGTGATCTACGCGGTCGGCGCCCAATCCGACAAGCCCCTGGGCATCCCGGGCGACCAATTGTCCGGATGCATCGCGGCCGTCGACGTGGTGGGTTGGTACAACGCGAACCCCACCTACCAGAAGGTGTCGGTGGACCTGTCCGGAGAGCGGGCCGTGGTTGTCGGTAATGGCAATGTGGCACTGGACGTGGCGCGCATCCTCGGTATGGATCCAGAATCACTGCATACCACCGACATCGCCGATCGTGCACTGGATTCCTTGGACCACAATGCGATCCGCGAGGTTGTGATCATCGGGCGGCGTGGACCGCTGCAGGCGACCTTCACCCCGCTGGAGCTGCGCGAGATGGGCGAACTGCCCGGCGTCGACGTCGTGGTAGATCCCGAGGATCTGGCCGATATCACCGACGAACAGCTGGCCGCCGCGCCCAAGCCCACCCGCACCAACATCGAGACCTTGCGCAAGTTCTCGGAGCGGCCACACACAGAGGGCCATCGCAGAGTGGTGTTCCGATTCCGCACCTCCCCCATCGAGCTGCACAGCGACAGCGCCGGCGTGGGCGTGGTCGAGTCAATCACTGTGGGCCGCAACAAATTAGTCGAGGAAGACGGATACGTCGTCGCCCATGACACCGGCGAAAGGCAGACACTGCCCACACACCTGGTGGTACGCGCCATCGGGTATCGGGGGGTCCCGGTACCCGGATTGCCGTTCGACTCCCGGCGCGGGGTAATCCTCAACGAGGCCGGGCGCATACAGGGCCGGGACAACGAGTACGTGGTGGGCTGGATCAAGCGTGGGCCGGTCGGCGTCATCGGGACCAACAAGAGCGACTCGCAGGAGACTGTTGACACCCTGCTCGCCGATCTGGCAACTGCCGAATTGCGAGACGCACCCGATGTCGCGGCCCTAGAAGAATGGCTCCTGGGGCACGAGCCCCACATCGTGTCCCAGTCCGACTGGCTGACCATCGATTCCCATGAGCGCGCCACCGGTGAACCACAGGGACGTCCCCGCGTAAAACTCGAAACGGTCCCCGACCTGCTTGCCGCGACCGGACGGCACGGCGAGCCGTGAGGCGCATCCTTCCTTAGTATTTCCTTATAGATCTCTTAATTTACTTATTTTTCGGGTAGCGTCGTCCCCATGACCGAGCATGCGGTGGTTATTGCCGGAGGCGGGCCAACGGGACTGATGCTGGCCGGCGAGCTGGCGCTGGCGGGCGCCGATGTCGCGATCGTCGAGCGGCGCACCACGCACGAACTGGACGGCTCGCGCGCCGCCGGCATGACCTCACGCACCCTGGAAGTACTTGATCAACGGGGCATCCTCGACCGCTTCACACCCCAAGGATTCTCGGCACCGGTAGCGCATTTTTCCGCGCTGCTCTTGGACATGACGGATCAGCCGACGAGACACACCTTCGGGCTGGCGTTGTTGCAGTACCGCATTGAACGCACCCTGTCCGAATGGGTCGGCGAGCATGGAGTGCCCATCTATCGCGGTCGTGAGGTCACCGGATTCACCTCGTCCGATGACGCCGTTCGCGTCGAGCTCTCCGACGGTTCCACGCTACGGGCGCAGTATCTGGTTGGCTGCGACGGTGGACGCAGCCTGACGCGGAAGATCGCCGGGATCGACTTCCCCGGCTGGGATCCATCAACCAGCTGCCTGGTCGCCGATGTCCAGATGACCGAGGAGCCCGAATGGGGCATCCACCGACAGGGCGCGCTGCATTCCATCTTCAAATTCGAGGAAGACGGCCCGGTCCGGGTCTTGGTCACCGAGGCGCAACTCGGCCGAAGGGAGGAGCCGACACTGCGCGATCTCAGCGAGGCATTACTATCCGCGCGCGGCACTGACTACGGAATACACAGTCCCACATGGATTTCCCGATTCACCGACGTGACCCGGCAGGCCGCGACATACCGCAAGGGGCGAGTACTGCTTGCCGGTGACGCAGCCCATGTGCACTTCCCAATCGGCGGGCAAGGGCTGAACACCGGCATGCAGGACGCCGTGAACCTGGGCTGGAAGCTTGCCCAAGTCGTCAACGGGACATCACCGGAAAACTTGCTGGACACCTATCACGCCGAGCGTCACCCGGTGGCCGCACGAGTGCTCCACAACACCATGGCGCAAACAGCGTTGATCCGCCCGGGCGAGCGGGTTGATGCGTTGCGCGACATCATGTCTGACTTGTTGACCCTGGACATGCCGCGGCGCCGGATCGCGGCGATGATGAGCGGACTGGACATCCACTACGACTTGGGACCCGGACACCCCCTTCTCGGACGGCGGATGCCTGATCTCGAGGTGCGCACTGCGCAGGGGCCCCGTTGTGTCTTCACACTGCTGCGCGAAGGCCGTGGGGTGCTGCTAAACCTGGGTACACCCATCACCGGCGCCTCCGGCTGGTCGCATCGGGTCGATGTCGTCGAGGCCGAATACCTGGACGCCGAGGGCACTTTCGAGCTTCCGGTGATCGGGATGGTCGAGGCTCCGCATGCGGTGCTCATCCGGCCGGACGGCTACGTCGCCTGGGTCGGCAACGGCACAACTGCCGGGCTCAACGGCGCACTGCAGAGGTGGTTCGGGCCTCCCCGTTACAGCGGCGGCGGCTCGTAGTACCGCGGCGGCGGCTCATGCTTCTTGGCCGGATCCCCGGTTGAGGGCGGCCCTTCGACAGGTCCTGGCGGTGGGGGCGGTGGGGGCGGCGACGGGTCGATATTTTCCATGGGAGGGGGCCCACTCGGGTATTGCGGGGGCGTCGGGCCCGGCAACGGCGCCAGCAGTATGTTCCACCGGTCGGGATTCTTCGGTGGATACAGCACCGGGATCAGATCGCCGATGCGCGGCCAATCGTTGACATCGCGCACGATCTGCCGGTAGGTGATGTATTCGGCGACCGTCGGGCCATTGAGCGCACCCGTGATCGTGACCAGTTGCTCGCCGGTCACCCCTTCCGGACGGGGGCTGACTCCGGTCACCAACAGGGTTCCCTGCACCGCATTCATACCCGGTTGAGCTTGTCGGCCACGCCGCATCTGCATGATGAGGAGAGCGAGCGAGCCGCCGATCAGCAGTAGCACCAAGAATTCCCACACAGTGTCATGGTAGGACTGCACACATGACGCCCACCGTGTCCTTGCGTGAAGATCGTCGACTCGCACTCGAATTGGCCGACGCGGCCGACGAAATCACCACGTCCCGGTTCGGCGCCCTTGACCTTCGGGTGGATACCAAACCGGATCTCACTCCGGTGACCGACGCCGACACCTCGGTAGAAACCGTCCTGCGCTCGTTGCTGCATCGATCACGTCCGGCCGATTCGGTGCTGGGCGAGGAGTACGGCGGCGAGGCCACGTTCACGGGCCGGCAATGGGTCATCGATCCCATCGACGGCACCAAGAACTTCGCGCGCGGCGTCCCCATCTGGGCCACCCTCATCGCATTGCTCCAAGACGGCGTTCCCGTCGTCGGCGTTGTCAGCGCCCCGGCACTGTCTCGCCGGTGGTGGGCAGCCGAAGGCCTCGGCGCACATAGCCGCGTGGGATCCGAAGAGGAACGATCGATACATGTTTCCGCGGTCGATCAGCTGTCGTCGGCAAGTCTGTCGTTCTCCAGCCTGTCCGGCTGGGCGGACCGCGGGAAGCGCGACCGGTTCATCGATCTGACCGACGAGATCTGGCGCGTTCGCGGGTTCGGTGACTTCTTCTCCTACTGCTTGGTGGCAGAGGGGGCGGTCGATATCGCCGCAGAGCCCGAGGTCTCGCTGTGGGATCTGGCCCCGCTGGACATCCTCGTGCGCGAAGCGGGCGGCCGGTTCACAAATCTGGCCGGCGAGCCCGGCCCCCACGGCGGCAGTGCGGTGGCAACCAATGGGTTGCTGCACGAGGAGGTGCTCAAGGCCCTGTCCTAGCCGACTTCTCCCGCGTTACCCGCGAGCAGACGGATCAGCGGGTGTGACATGCGCCTCGTTTCCTGAGGATCTTACCGCTTAGTAAGATACGGTTCTTACTTCGGAGTAAGGTAACGACCAGATACTCCGGCAGAACCCCTTTGACCCCAGAAACGGCTGGTGACATGACCAACACGTTGACCCCGCGCGACGAGAAAAAGGCCGCCAAGAGCAAGAGCCTGGCGAAGCACGAGACCGGCGTCGGCCTCCAGAAGCACAAGCGTGGCGCGATCGACATCCTCATCGCGGTGCTGACCCCGATCGCGGGCTCTGAGCTGCTGGACAAGTACAACCTGCGCGGAGCCTTCAATAAGGGCATCTTCGAGAGCACGAAGGGCCTGTTCACCACCCTCGGCGTTGCCAACCGCACCTTCAAGAAGGTGACCGGCAGCAAGGGCGGACCCAAGCGCCTCGACAAGGCGAACGCCGACTACTTCGACCTCAACCCCGAGGACGAGCAGAAGATGATCGCCGACACGGTGAAGGAATTCGCCGTCGAGGTCATCCGCCCGGCCGCCTACGAGTCGGACAAGAACAAGACCTACCCCGCCGACCTGCTGGGTAAGGTCGCCGAGCTGGGCGTCACCGCCATCAACATCCCCGAGGATTTCGACGGCATCGCCTCGCAGCGCTCCACCGTCACCAACTCACTTGTCGCCGAGGCGCTTTCGTACGGTGACATGGGCCTGGCCCTGCCGATCCTGGCTCCCTCGGGTGTGGCCAGCGCGCTGACCAACTGGGGCAGTGCCGACCAGCAGGCCACCTACCTCAAGGAGTTCGCGGGCGAGAACGTGCCGCAGGCCTCGGTCGTGATCGCCGAGCCGCAGGCCCTCTTCGATCCGTTCAGCCTCAAGACCACGGCCACCCGCACCCCCAGCGGATTCCGCCTCAACGGCACCAAGTCGCTGGTCCCGGCCGCCGCGCAGGCCGAGCTGTTCATTGTGGCCGCCAACTACAACGGCCGCCCGACGCTGTTCATCGTCGAGTCCGGCACCGAGGGCATCACCGTCGAGGAGGACCCGAGCATGGGCATCCGCGGCGCGGCACTGGGCCGGTTGAACCTCAACAATGTCGCGGTTCCCGCCGCCAACATCCTCGGCGAAGAAGAAGGCAGCGACACGGCGCTCGCTAACTACTCCGAAGCCGTTGCCCTCGCCCGGCTGGGTTGGGCATCGCTCGCGGTCGGCACCGGCCAGGCCGTGCTCGACTACGTGATCCCCTACGTGAAGCAGCGTGAGGCGTTCGGTGAGCCCATCGCCCGCCGCCAGGCCGTTGCCTTCATGTGTGCCAACATCGCGATCGAGCTCGACGGCCTGCGCCTGGTCACCCTCCGCGGCGCCTCGCGCGCCGAGCAGGGCCTGCCCTTCGTCCGCGAGGCCGCACTGGCCCGCAAGCTGGCCACCGACAAGGGCATGCAGATCGGCCTGGACGGTGTGCAGCTGCTCGGCGGCCACGGCTTCACCAAGGAGCACCCGGTGGAGCGCTGGTACCGCAACCTGCGCGCCATCGGTGTCGCCGAAGGCGTCGTTGTCCTGTAGCCATCCACTCCCCGGTCTTATCTACTAAACGAAAGTCTTTCCATGGCAATCAATTTGGAACTCCCCAAGAAGTTGCAGGCCATCGTCGAGAAGGGGCATCAGGGCGCTGCGGAGCTGGTGCGGCCCATCTCTCGCAAGTATGACCTGGCCGAGCACGCCTACCCCGTCGAACTGGAGACCCTGGAGACGCTATTCGCGGGCGTCACCGCGGCCGGCACCTTCGCCTTCGCCGGCGCCGAGGCCTTCCGCGCCGAAGAGAACACCGCTAAGCAAAACGTCAACGGCGCCAACATGTCCGCGCTGCTCAATGCCCTCGAAATGAGCTGGGGCGATGTCGGTCTGCTGCTGACGGTGCCCTACCAGGGCCTGGGCAACGCCGCCGTATCGAGCGTCACCAGCAAGGAAGACGGTGACCGCTTCGGCAAGATCTGGGCGGCCATGGCCATCACCGAGCCCGGCTTCGGCTCGGACTCGGCAGCCGTCTCGACCACCGCCAAGCTCGACGGTGACGAGTACGTCATCAACGGCGAAAAGATCTTCGTCACCGCCGGCTCCCGCGCCACCCACATCGTGG
Source organism: Mycobacteroides abscessus ATCC 19977 (assembly GCF_000069185.1). Taxonomy (NCBI): domain Bacteria; kingdom Bacillati; phylum Actinomycetota; class Actinomycetes; order Mycobacteriales; family Mycobacteriaceae; genus Mycobacteroides; species Mycobacteroides abscessus. Next base: position 3,529,357 of record NC_010397.1, read on the forward strand.
TCTGGGCGACGCTGGACAAGACCAAGGGCCGCCCCGCCATCAAGTCCTTCCTGGTGCCGCGTGAACACCCTGGCGTGACGATCGAGCGCCTCGAAGAGAAGCTGGGCATCAAGGCCTCGGACACCGCCGTCATCCGCTTCGACAACGCCCGGATCCCCAAGGATTACATCCTGTCCGATCCGGAGATCAACACCGAAAAGGGTTTCGGCGGTGTGATGAGCACCTTCGACAACACCCGCCCGATCGTGGCCGCCATGGCCGTGGGTGTCTCCCGGGCCTCGCTGGAGGAGCTGCGCAAGATCCTCGAGGACGCAGGCATCGAGATCTCCTATGACCGGCCGGCGCATGCGCAGCACGCGGCTGCTGCCGAGTTCCTGCGGATGGAGGCCGACTGGGAGTCGTCGTACCTGCTGACGCTGCGTAGCGCATGGCAGGCCGACAACAACGTGCCCAACTCGATGGAGGCCTCGATGGCCAAGGCCAAAGCCGGCCGCGTCGGCAGCGACATCACCCTCAAGGCCGTCGAGATGGCCGGAACCACCGGCTATTCCGAGCGCACCCTGTTGGAGAAGTGGGGCCGCGACTCCAAGATCCTGGACATCTTCGAGGGCACCCAGCAGATTCAGCAGCTGGTGGTGGCGCGCCGCCTGCTGGGGCTGAGCTCCGCAGAACTCAAGTGACGCACTGATCAAGATCCATTGCGGCCCTTCCGGGGAACTCTCCGGAGGGGCCGCACCCTTTTCGTCGAGCCCATTGAGCACGAAGCAACAAATACAGCTAAGCTGCCGTTTCGATCGATGCAGCGCATCACTTCAAGGGAGGACATATGTGGGTTCGGTCCGGTCTGCTCACTCGGCTTGTGCTGGCGAGCTGTGCCCTCGTTCCGCTCGGAGCCGGCGTTCCGGTTGCCAATGCGGATGAGTCGACCTGTGCCGCCATTGATCAGATGTCGAAGGTGGTGGACGACCCGGCCAACAACGGCCCGGTTGTCACCGAGGCCCTGATGTATCTACGTGCCGATAATCCCGCCTACTCGGGCCTGGACCGTCAGGTCGAGGTCATCAGCGAGGCACGAGACATGTGGGGACGCAACAACGACGCCGTGCGAGCCAATCTGGACGGTGTCACCGAGCCGGGCGCGCGCCAGCAGCTCACCGCCTACGCCGACGGCCTCAGCGGCGCCTACGACCTGGCGGGAGCGTGGCTGGCGGCCACCCCCGAGGTGCGCTCCTCCCCCGAGATCATCGATCGCGGGGGCGCGGTCGGCGGCCTATTGTTCGACGGTACCAACAACTTCCACGTGCTGGCGAACATCTGCAACGGAGGCCGGCGCTAGGCGTGCGCCTGGAACCCGCCGACGCACGCGACCGCTTCCGGGCGGCGGCGGTGGCACGGTTGGCGACGGTCAACAAATCCGGTGCACCGCACCTGGTTCCGGTTACCTTTGCCGTCGACGGCGACGTGATCTGCTGGGCAGTAGATCACAAGCCCAAGTCACGCAATGACTTACAGCGTGTGCGAAACATCGCCGCGAATCCCGCGGTGAGCTTTCTGGCAGATCATTACGACGAAGAGTGGACCACATTGTGGTGGGTCCGCGCCGACGGCTTCGCACACATTCTCGACACTCCCGATCCGAGATGGATCGCGTTGCTGGCCAACAAATACCGTCAGTATCGCCAGGCTCCGCCGTCCGGCCCCATGGTGTTAACCCGCGTCGCCCGCTGGAGCGGGTGGGCGGCAGCTACTGGGGCCTGACCCCGTCACGCTCGCAGTCCGCGAGCAGCAACCGCTTGATGACCTTGCCGGTAGAGGTGCGCGGCAGTGCTTCGACGAAATACACGTCACGCGGCACATGGAACTTGCTGAGTCGGTTTTTGATGAAGGCGCGCACCATGTCTCCGTCGAGACCCGCGTCCTTGTTCAGCACGACGAATGCAGAGAGCCGCTGACCGAAACTATCGTCGGAGGTCCCAACAACCGCGACGTCGGATACCTGCGGCAGGAAGGCCAACGCGTCTTCCACCGGCCTGGGAAACACGTTTTCGCCACCGGAGATGATCATCTCGTCGTCGCGGCCGTCGATGTACAGACGTCCGTCGGCATCCAGATGGCCCAGGTCGCCGGTATCGAGCAGACCATTTACCGACGCCGGTGACGGGTCCGCCACGTACCCCTCGAACAACATCTCGTTACCCACGAAGATCCGGCCCGTGACACCACGCGGCACCGGGCGCCGATCGGCGTCGAGAATCGCGATGGTGGTACCCAGCGGCGGACGGCCCACGGTGGTGGGTGCTATCGCAAGGTCTTCCGGATCGGCGATGGTGGCCCAGGAAACCTCGGTGGATCCGTAGAAGTTATAGAGCACCTCCCCAAATGCCTCGGTAAACCGTTGTACCAGTGAGGCGTTCAGCGGTGAACCACTGCACGCGACCAGCCGCAGGCTCGAAGTGTCGTACTTCTGCCGTACCTTGGCGGGCAGGTCGACGATGCGCTGCAACATGACGGGCACGGCGATCATCGTGGTCACCTTGCGCGTGGCGATGGCACGCAGGCACTCCTCTGGGTCGAACTTCTCCTGCAGTATCACCGTGGCTCGCAGGGGTGTGCTGATCTGGAGGCAGCCCAGCCCCCAGGCATGGAAGATGGGGGCCGAGATGAGCATGGTCTCGTTCATCTTCATCGGCATCCGCGAAAGCATCGCCGCGATCACGGCGAACCCGCGCGGCGTGGGCCGCAACGCGCCTTTGGGCGTCCCAGAGGTTCCAGACGTTTGCACCACCTGATGGCCGGGGCGGGTGGGTGGCAACACTCCGGGCTTGTCGGCTACCACGAAGTCATCCAGCCCCCGGCGCCCATTGATGGCACTGCGCCGACCGGTGCTGACGAGTTCGACCTCCCACGGCACATACCTGACGAGCTCGTCGAGGTCGTCGTCGACGAATACCTTGGTAAGACCGTTGCGGGCTACAGCAATCTGAATCTGAGTTGCTGCGAGTGCGTTGTTGAGCAGCATCACGTCCACACCGAGCATGCCGAAGGCAATCAGACACTCGACCATGGCAATGTTGTTGCGGGCCAGCAGGCCGATTTTCGACGTCTCAGTGATGCCGGCGCGCATCAAACCGGTGGCCAGCCCCTCGGCGCGACGATCAAGTTGCTCGAAGGTCAGTTGCCCGGCATCGTCGGCAATCGCGAGTTGCTTGGGGGCACGCGCCGCCGCAGCCGCATAACCACCCTGCAGGGTGAATCCCCACCTCGCCAGTGAACTCAACTGGCGAAGTCCGCGGTCGGGGCGCGGGATGCGCACCACACCCACGCTCACCATCAGCTTGGCGATGCTGACTTGAAGATTTCCGTTGTCACCCGAGTTGGACACGGTGGAAGTAGGCGCGCCGGACAGGTAGTCATCGATTCTGTCCAGCCCATCCATCAACCATTGGTTGACGGCCGCACTCGGCTTCTTGATTCCCGCGGGCAGAACCGATGCCGCCCGCAACACCGTGATTCGGACGCGGGTCTGCGCGGACCGCTCCTCGAACAAACGCACGGAGATCAGTCCGTCGTTGTCGACGCCCTCGATCGCGAGGCTCTCCTTGGTGTTGCTGAGAATCAGCCGAACACGCGCCTTGACTTTGGCCGACAACACCACATATTCGGGGTCGGGCCCGGCCTCGGTGCTCTCGATCAGAGTCTCGCAGGAACCGACGCCGGTAAAAAACATCGGGTACATGTCAGGTGAGCTGATCAGCTCCCACACCAACCCGCGTGGGTGCCTGAGCAACTTGTCGCAACTAATTACATCAGCGACCATAATGGTAGTCCTACCTGGGGTTTTCGGTCATGCACCGCGCGAGCGTACCCGATGACACGGATCACTGCCCAGGATCTAATGTGGCTCTTGTCACTGGCGTGATCAGATAGCCGAGAACAGCCCGGACGAGTTGCCCGCAACCTTGACAGGGCACCGCTGAGTGGCAAATCTTCCGCCGCCGGGCACAGCTACCGAGCCATGTCACCGAGACAGGATCTCGGCGTGTGATGAAACCGACCACCGCGGGCACGAGTGGCGCCACGGCAAACGGGATCCCCGCCTATTAGCTTTGCGCCCAGGATAATTGGGGCAATCGGAACGGTGGGGAGCCCACCGGTTGATCCCTAGATGTGAGGGGCTTCGCGAATCTTGCTGTTGTCGTTCCCCAGCGTCTTGCAGTACATCGTGACCGCAGTCCTGGTCGCCGAGATCTCCAGGTTCGACGCGTCGCGCCCGCGCTCGTCCTTGACCATCTTGCTCACCGCATCGTTCTGCTTCTGTTCCTCGGCGGCGATAAAGTCCTTGCACTTGGTGTCGCCGCCCAGATTGACGACACCCGAGCAGCCCGCCAGCAGCGCGACTGCCGCGAAACCTGTTCCAGCCAACACCTTCAGAGCGGTCATGCCGTGACAGTAGCTCATCGCCGCATCCGCTCGGGCAAGATGTACGTCGAGGCGGCGATAGGGAGGGTCATGTTCCATCTGTTCAACGAGCGCTCTCGGCAGGTCATCGTGATCGCACAGGAAGAAGCGCGCGAACGGCAGCACAACTACCTCGGAGCAGAGCACCTCCTGTTGGGTCTGGTGGGCGAAGGGACCGGGCTCGGCGCCCGTCTGCTTGCCACCGCGGGCGTCCGGTTCGAAAACGGGGCACGGGTGATTCAGCAACTCGTCCCGCTGGGCCAGGAACCACCCGCAGAGAAGATGTCGTTCACGCCAGGCGCGCAACGCACACTTGAACTGGCCGTGACCGCCTCGGAGAGCAGGCGGCACACGGAGATCTGCACCGGGCACCTACTTCTGGGCCTCGTCGACGCCGCGGATCCCACCATCATCCAGATATGGGAGCGGCTCAGCGTCGATGTTCTCGACCTGTGGGACAACGTCCGGGCACACCTGGACGAGAACCTCGGCGACTAGGTGCGCACAGGTCGCGACTGCGCGATGCTTCGTTCGCCGGCGCTCGCGGCCCGTCGCAGCGCCCCGTATTCACCGATATACCCAGCCACACTGCCCACCGCGGGCAGCATGCCCAGGTACCGGAAGATCGGCTTGGGTTGTGGGCGTTTTTCCAGCTCGTCGCCGATCGCCCGCAGAATGCCCGCGAGGTGCCACAGCGTGCGGGCCAGTGCGAACGGCGACCAATTGCGCGGCGTCTCCGGGGCCTGATCGTCGGCGCCCACCAGCGCCTCATCGCCGAGCGTGCGATTGCACAACACCTTCGCCAACAGGCGGACCTGCTCGCGATGATCGTTGATTCCTAGCTCACGGGCGATGGCGACCAGCACGATGGCCTGGTTGGAGAAACCGAGGAGGTCCTGCACCGGCAGCCGCGCCGCGAGCGCGCCGAAAATCCCTGGGAAGGCTACGAATACAGTGTTGACCGCACCGACGCGCTGCACCCACCAATGAGTCTTCCCCCGGGTGTCCAGCTTGTCCCACGCCTTTGTGCCCGGAGTGGTAGCGGTATTCAGCGCGCAGGCCAGAGCGTCCAGCGCCTTGTCGACAACACCTTCTCCGGCGCCCAGTTCGTAGGTGCGTTCCTTGAGGCCGAATGGGTCGGACTGCGCCAGCACCGTAAGCACAGGGTTGATCACCCGGACTGCCCGGCTCAGGGCGTCGGCGATATCGGCGTCGGACAGCACGGCAGTAGGCAGCGAGATGAGACCCATGAACAAATCATCGCCCAGCCGCCGGCAGAGCGCGAGGGCACGCACGGTGCACACCGATCCGGCGGACTTCACGCGCTCCACTGTCGACTTCACAACCCGCCCCCGACTCGCGGCCAAACTCCGTGAAGGGCCGCAACCGGGCATCGGCTGGCGCCTTTGCTTCCACATTCGTGAACACGGCGTTCGGAAATGCGGCCAGGCGTGGCCCGTGGTCACGACGAGGAGGGATTCCGCACCAGAAGATCCACCAAAACACCACGAAGAGAGGCTGATTCGACGTACCGTTTGCCCAGCACAACAAGAAAAAAGGATGGGCAATGAAGCTCACGGTTTCGATCCAACAGAGTTGCGAGGGCTGACCGATGGCACTCACAGCAACTCTGATGACCGCTTGCACCGCCGCCGTCGGTGCCACTGCATTCGGCGCTTCACTCGCCATCACCCCACAGCCCCCGGACACTGTCCTCTACGTCATCAGCTCGGATCGGCCGATCACGGCGATCACCTGGAGAGACAGTCTTGGCCACATGCGCGATCAGCCGGTTGACGGCGCCCAGCGCACTTGGACCTGGACCTTTACCAGCGACGTGGCGAACCCGCCGTACTTCGTCAGCGCTCAATCCGCTGGCGCCACCGTGACGTGCCGCTTGATCGTCAACGGCAAGGTCAAGGTCGAGGACACCACCACCGGCCACGCCTCGACGGCCACCTGCCACGGCTAGATCGCGGCGCTAGCCGTCAGTGCTAGCCACGGCGCTTGGCCACGGTGAGCAGGACCGCCGAGTCGGTCAGAGCCTGCAGCGAGTGTCGGGCATCGGGAATCTCGATCAGATCACCCGCACGACCGTCCCAATGTTCGGCGCCTGCCACCAGACGCACCGAACCTCGGATGACGTAGATGGTGGCCTCGCCCGGGCTCTCGTGCTCACCCAGTTCGGCGCCTTCACGCAGGGCAATCACCGTCTGGCGCAGTATCCGTTCATGCCCGCCGACAACCGTGTCCGCGGCGTTGTGGCCGTTGTCGGCACGCTCGAACAGCTGACGTATCACTGCGTCGATCGAGCGTTTCTGCATCACTCCATTTCATGCCCCGGCGGCAGGCCCGTCAACCCTCCCGAACAACGCAGTCCGGGCTGTCCGATCGGCACCCTGCCGCGCACTGCCATACCCTGGCACCGTATGGCAATGTGGCCAACAGCGATGTAAACCAAATGCAGGGTCTGTTACTCACGAATAGGAGTCGGCATGTCGTCCATACCAGGATTTGTGACCTATACAGGGATTGCCCTCGCTGCCCTGGGTGTGTCCACCTTTGGTGCGCCGTTGGCCGCGGCGGAAGACCCGCCCAACTGCACACCGGCAGATCTGCTGGGCGTGACCTCCGGTGTGGCGGCCTCCGAATCGGTCTACCTGCACACACACCCCGAGGTGAATGATTTCTTCAACGGCTTCAAGGGCAAATCGAGAAGCGAAATACGTTCGGCGATTGACGGATACATGGCCGCCAACCCCGACGTTAAGGCAGACCTCGACGGCATCCGCCAGCCGGTGACCGACTTCAAGGAACGTTGCGGTGTCGCGGTAAGTCCCATCAATTGAATTTAGGAAGTGGGGTGCAATCCCAATGAGCACACAGTCCGCCTTCGCGCGGTTACTGATATTCGCCTTCCTGGGTGTGACCGCCGCCGTTGGTGTGGACCTTATGGACGGCACAAACATCCAGGGCGGCAAGGAGCCTGCCGTCACCTACAGCGCGGACCCCTGGGACGACGAGGTCGAGTTCCTCACCGGAAACGACGCGATGAACATCTACACGCCGGACTCCCGACAGATCAACGGTCAGCCGCAGAACATCGGCGGTGCCCGCAACAGCAACGGGATCGGAAAATCCTGCAACAACCCTGGGGTGCGGTGCCGGTAGCTTCGACCTAATCGCCTCACGGGCACGGGCCAGAGACTGAATTGTCTCTGGCCCGTGATGATTGGGGGCTTCGGCCTATGTCACGATTACCGACGAATCAAAGGATTGTGGAGGCCGAGGACATCACCTACCTCGGTGCGAGCAGTGGAGGGGCCCGGCCGATGTCTCTTGTTGACCCATCCCGGTTCGCGCCCTGGCACTGCCCACCTCCCCTGTTCCGGAACGTCGAGCTGGGTCGGGTCGAGGTTTCCTCTGGCCGGCTGGCGATTCGGGACGTCTACGACCGCGATCATCCACAAGTAGTTCTGAACGTGGCACCCGGAAACTACCGCGTGTGGTCCACCGAGCTCGATCTGCGGACAAACCCCAGGGGCCCGTTGTTTCGGCCGGCGTATCTCTCGATCCAACTCTCTGACGCGCCGCCTAGACGAATCGACTTCCCCGAAGACCTGTATGGAACACCTGCTCCCCCATACGGAATCGGTGTCTCGACCGACCTAGGCATGATTCTGCTCCACGACGCCGAAGCGCTCTCCCCTCATGAGTTCGAGGCTTTGGACCGCAGCTGGGAGCGTGCGTGGGAAAGCGATCGGGACTATTCGGATGTCTATACCGCGAGCGGTGCCACGGTCATCACCTGTAAAACGGTGATCGACAAGGCCCGTCACCCGATTGTGGCCAGTTACGATGCCAAGAACCAGCCCGTCGGAATCCACGTCGACTTCGGTGTGCTCGGTGCTTCCCAAGCCGCACTGCGGAATTCGCGCGGTCGTCTCCGGCGTTGGGGCGCCGCCGCCGGACGGTTGTTGCGCCGCAAGTAGAGCGGGCTCAGCCTCGGCACGGATATCGGCGATCACAAGCGGACCGGACGCGGGCGCCGACGCACGATGCCGCATCTCCAGTCCGCATCAGGGAGCACACCCCGGTGCCCTGTCTGCTCCGAGTGAGCCGCCTCAGGTCCAAAAAATGACGTAGGCCAGAGACTGACAGTAGTCTCCGGCCTACGTACCTAGTAGCGGGGACAGGATTTGAACCTGCGACCTCTGGGTTATGAGCCCAGCGAGCTACCGAGCTGCTCCACCCCGCGGCGGTGAACACGAGGTTACCGGGCGCAGTGCGCTAGCGCCAAATCGTTTACCTGGCCTGCATGTTCTCGGCGCCCGGCGGTGGCTTTGTCCCTGCCACTTGCGCTTTCACACGGTGGCAGGGACCGGCCCTTCTACCTCGCTTGTGTGAACTTCGTCATGGCGTCGTCCAGCCCCTTGAGGGCCTGCCCGTACCGCGCGAAGTCTCCGCTCTTCTGAGCTTCCTTCACCTCGCCAATGGCCCGCTGAACCTCCTGCAGCGCCGCTGCCTTCGCCGAGGACAGCTCGGCGGACCCTGTGGGCGGTGGCGTCACCGGCGGCACCACGGGGACGTTCTGGCCACCCGGGGGAGCCGGCGGCATGGCGCCGGGCTCCACAGCCGGAGCGGTCGCCGTCGCACCCGCACCGGGGCCGAACACCATGTCGAGCGCGTCCCTGACGGTGGTCGCATAGCCGACCTTGCCGTTGTAGTACATGCCCACCCGGATCAGGCGCGGGTACGAGGACTGATCGCCCTGACCCGGCGATGCATACAGCGGTTCGACGAACAGTAGCCCGCCGTTGGCCACCGGCAGCGTCAACAAGTTGCCCCATTTGAGGATGTTCTGGTTCTTGATGATGCCGACATGCGAGGACACCTGGTTGTCGGTGGTGATCGCGTTGTTCACCAGCTTGGGTCCCTGTACGGTCCCCGGCACGGTGAGCACCGTGATCTTGCCGTAGGTCTCGGGGTCTGAGCTGGCGCTGACGTAAGCGGCCAGGAAGTCACGCTGGAACCTGTTGAGCGCGCTGGTCAACTGGAACGACGCGGAATTATCGTTCTTCGTAATGTCCTTCGCCACAATGTAGTACGGCGGCTGCGACCCGGTAGGTGCGTTCGGATCATCAGGCACCTGCCAGAAATCACTGGTCGAGAAGAACGTCACCGGATCGTTGACGTGATAGCGGGCCAACAACGTCCGCTGCACCTTGAACAGATCCTCCGGGTAGCGCAGGTGGCGCTTGAGGTCATCCGAGATATCGGCCTTGGGCTTCACCGTTCCCGGGAAGATCTTCATCCATGCCTTGAGCACGGGGTCCTTCTCGTCCTGCTGATACAGGGTCACCGTGCCGTCATAGGCATCCACCGTCGCCTTCACCGAGTTCCTGATGTACGAGACCTGCTGGTTGGGCAGCGCTCCCCCGGTCCTGCCGACCTGGCTGTCAAAAGTGGCTTCCGACAACGACGTCTGCTGCGAATACGGGTAGTTGTCCAGCGTGGTATAGCCGTCGACAATCCACACCAGCCGCTTGTCGACGATCGCCGGATAGGTGCCACTGTCGACGGTGAGCCACGGAGCCACCGCTTCCACCCGACGACTCGGGTCACGGTTGAACAGGATCTTGCTGTTATCCCCAATCACGTTGGAGAACAGGAAGTTCCGTTCGGCGTATTTAAGACCGAAGACCGTGCGCGCCAGCGCACCGCCAACGGGAACACCGCCACTGCCGGTGTAGGTGCTGTTCTTGGTCCCGGCATTGTTCTCGTAGTCGTACTCACGATCATTGCCGTTCTTTCCGACGATCGCGTAGTCGTTGGTGTCGCTGGCGATGATCGGGCCGTAGTAGACGCGGGGCTGAGCCAGCGGCGCCGGGCCGTCGGAGAGCACCTTGCCGTTGTCGTCGACGGCGTTCACCAAGAACTCTGGGTAACCGCCGTTCTCGTCCGGCTTGTCGGCCACTCCCCGGACGGTGTTGGCCGGAGCCGCGATGAATCCGTTGCCGTGGGTGTACACGGTGTGCCGGTTGATCCAGTCCCGCTGGTTGTCACGAAGTTTCGCCGGATCCAGCTCGCGCGCCGCGACCACATAGTCGCGCAGCGATCCGTTCTTGTCCTGATAGCGGTCGATCGACAACGCATCCGGGAAGGCGTAGAAGTTCTTACCCTGCTGCAGCTGAGTAAAGGCCGGGCTGATGATGTTCGGATCCAGCACCCGGATATTGGCGATCGTGGACCGGTCGGCCGCGACCTGCTTGGCCAACTGCTGGCTGCCTGCGGGCGACGAGGCCGTGCCGCTGTAGTCGCGGTAGGTCACCACGTCATCGGTCAGACCGTACGCGTCCCGCGTCGCCTTGATGCTGCGCGCGATGTACTCGCTCTCCTTCTGCGCCGCATTGGGTTTGACACTGAACTGCTCAACGATGAGCGGCCACCCGGCACCGACCACCAGCGATGACAGCAGCAACAGTGCCAGGCCGATCGCGGGAATCCGCAGATCCTTCAACACCAGCGCCGAGAACACGGCGACCGCGCAGATCACGGCGATGGCCAGCAGGATCAGCTTGGCCGGCAGCACCGCGTTGATGTCGGTGTAGCCGGCACCGGTGAACGGCTTACCGGCACGCGTGTGCGACAGCAACTCGTAGCGGTCGAGCCAGTACGCGGCCACCTTGAGTAGCACCAGGATTCCGGCGAAGGTAATCAGCTGGATGCGGGCGGGACGCGACAGGGTTCCAGAGCGCCCGGAAAGCCGGATGCCGCCAAAGATGTAGTGCACCAAGCCGTTGACGATCAGCGCGATAGACGCCGCGATGAACAGGTAGGTCAACACGAAGCGGTAGAACGGCAAGTCGAAGGCGAAGAAGCCGAGGTCCAATCCGAACTGCGGATCCTTGATACCGAAGTCCCCGCCTTCCAGGAACAGCTGCACAGGCATCCAATAGCTTTGGGCCACAACACCGGCCAGTACGCCGATAAGTATGGGAACACCGATGAGGAAGAGCCGCACCCGCGACAGAATCAGCGCCCGGTACTGCGCCAGCGCGTCACCCGGCCCCTTGGCGGGCACGAACACGGGGCGAGCACGGTACGCCAACCCGAAGCCGGCGAAAACCACGGCAGCGACCAGTGTTCCAACGATCAAGAACAGCGCGAGACGAGTCAGCAGCACGGTGGTGAACACACCGCGGAAGCCGAGCTCACCAAACCACAGCCAGTTGATGTAGGTGTCGACCAGGCGCGGCCCGATCAACAACAACACCACAATCACCAACGACGCGGCGACCAGTCGCCGGCTCCGTCGGGTCAATCGTGGCAGAGCCCCATTTGGCCGCATTCCCACGTCGCTACGCTCCTCGTCGAGTGTTACTGAGAGTGTCGAACCGCTCAATATTCGCTATAGAAAACCCAGGCCCCACTGTAGCCGCAGAAGGGCCGGACCTGTCCTGCATCGATGGTGGTGAGATTCGCTAACAACTGGGCGGTTGTTCACCGCGGTTGAGGGCATTAAGTCCATCCACCGCCTCGGTCAAGGTGCCCACCTTGACCAGAGTGAGCCCCTGCCCACCATCGGTCTTCGCCTCGGCACAGTTGGCCGCGGGCACCAGAAATACCGTCGCTCCAGCGTCTTTGGCGGCAAACATCTTGTGCGTGATACCACCGATGGGCCCCACCTTGCCCTCGGCGTCGATGGTTCCCGTTCCGGCGACGAACTTTCCACCATCCAATTCGCCGGGTGTCAGCTTGTCGATCACGGCGAGGCTGAACATCAAACCGGCGGAAGGCCCGCCGATATTGGCCAGGTTGAAGTCGATGGTGAACGGCGCCCACGGCGCCTGTACCACGCCGACCCCCAGGAATCCGTAGTCACGATCCCCGTTCTTGCCGAGCGTGATTTTCACCGTTCCGTTGGGTGCGTTCTTTCGCTTGTAATCAAGCATCACCTCGTCGCCCGGCTTCGTCAGCTTGAGCTGTCCGGTGAATTCGTCCAACGTCGCCACCGGATGACCGTTAACCGCCGTGATCGCGTCGTTCTGCTGCAGCTTGCCCTTGGAGGGCCCGTCGTCGCTGATGGTGAGAACGGTGACCGCGGCGGGGTACTTGAGATATCCGAGCGCCGCGAACTCCGCGCTCTCCTCCGACTTCTTGAACTCGAGGTCGTTCTCCTTGTCCACCTGATCCTTGGACCGATCCGGCGGGTACACCACATCCCGCGGCACCAGCTGCTCGCTGCCACTTGCCCACAACCGCAACGCATCGGCCAAGGTCAGGCCGTCGCGCTGCGAAACGGTCGTCATGTTGAGGTGACCGGAGACCGGGTCGACCTTGGTGCCCTTGATGTCGACCACTTCCTTGCCCTCGACCTGCCCGAGGGTGTTGAAGGTGGGGCCCGGCCCCAGGGATACGAACGGCACGGTGATCACCGACATCAACAACCCGAAGACGACAATCGGGATCAGCGCGACCAGCAACGTCGCAACGCGGCGATTCATGCCTGCACCTTATGGCAACCGGCGATCGGCACCCCGCCGGTAGGCTCCGAGGCGGAGGTTCGATGAACGAGCAAGCCCCTGTCCTGCTGTACGACGGCGTATGCGCGCTGTGCAACGGGGCGGTCAAGAAGATCCTGCGTGACGACAAGGTTGGGTCGATGCGGTTCGCCGCGCTGGACAGCGAGTACGGCACCCAGGTGATCGATCGGCACCCCGAACTCGCCGGGGTCGATTCCTTCGTGATCGTCGACAACCCGGGCGGGCCGGACGAACGCACACACATCCGATCCGATGCCGTGCTCCGCGTCATCGATTATCTAGGCGGCGCGCGACGGGCCTCCCTCATAGGGCGCCTGGTCCCGCGCCCGATCCGTGACTCGCTGTATCGGCTCGTGGCACGCACCCGGTATCGCGTGTTCGGCCGCTACGACACCTGCCCGGTGCCGCCTCCCGAGGTCCGGGCGCGCTTCCTGGCCTAAATCAGGCAAAAGTGAGTGGCGTTCTCTCCGATTACGCCGTCAGCGTGATCCGGCCGCCGCTACCAGCGGTACCGTGGAGATATGGCCGACCTACCCTTTGGATTCGCTGCTGGCGACGACCCCGACCGTGAACGGGGCGACGCCGGACGCGGCTCGTCGGGCTCCGGTTCGTCGGGCGCGGACCCCTTCGGCTTCGGATCTGGTGGATTCAATCCCGCCGACCTGGGCCAGATCTTCACGCAACTGGGCCAGATGTTCAGCGGTGCGGCCGCCGGCGCGGCCAGTGGCCAGCCCGCGGGCCCGGTGAACTACGACATCGCCCGGCAACTGGCCTCAAGTTCAATCGGTTTCGTTGCCCCCATCACCGCGAGCACCACATCGGCGATCACCGACGCGGTGCACCTGGCCGATACCTGGCTCGACGGCGCTACCTCGTTGCCTGCCGGTGCCACCCGCACCGCGGCCTGGACCGCGACGGACTGGGTGGACAACACCTTGGAAAACTGGAAGCGGCTCGTCGACCCTGTCGCCGAACAGATCTCAGGCATGTGGGCGGCAAACCTCCCCGAGGAGGCTCAGAGCATGGCCGGCCCGCTGCTGGGCATGATGACTCAGATGGGCGGCATGGCCTTCGGCTCTCAGCTCGGCCAGGCCCTCGGTCAGCTATCCCGAGAGGTGTTGACCTCCACAGACATTGGGCTGCCATTGGGCCCCAAGGGCACCGCCGCCCTGATGCCTGCCGCAATCGAGACATTCTCGGAGGGCCTGGAACAGTCCAAGGGCGAGATCATGACCTTCCTGGCTGCCCGCGAAGCCGCACACCATCGGCTGTTCAGCGGCGTGGGCTGGCTGACCATCCGGCTGATGGACACCGTCGAGCAGTATGCCAAGGGTATCTCCATCGATATGAGCGCCATCGAAGAGGCCGCACGCGGATTCAACCCCGCCGCGATGGGCGACCCATCAGAGATGGAACAGATTCTGTCCCAAGGTATTTTCGAACCGAAAACCACACCGCAGCAGGAACAGGCCCTGGAGCGGCTGGAAACCCTGCTGGCTCTGGTCGAGGGCTGGGTGCAGACCGTGGTGACCGACGCGCTCGGCGAGCGCATCCCGGCGACTGCGGCCCTCAGCGAGACATTGCGCCGGCGCCGCGCCACCGGCGGCCCGGCCGAACAGACCTTCGCGACCCTGGTGGGGTTGGAGCTGCGCCCGCGCAAGCTGCGCGAGGCGGCGGACCTGTGGCGCAGGCTGACCGATGCCGTCGGCGTCGACAAGCGCGACGCGGTCTGGGCCCACCCCGACCTGATGCCCGATGCCAGCGATCTGGACAACCCGGCGGCATTCATCGATCGCATCATCGGCGGCGACACCGATGCCGTCGATGACCCGATCGCACAGATCCAGAAGCTCGATCCCGGCACTCCCCCGACAGAGGACTGAAGAAACTCCCCGCGCGACCATTCATCGCTGGTCAGCACCTGAATCGGGCTGTGGATAAACGGCATTCGGCCGCCCGTCAGGCACGCGGGGCATGCCACAGTGGGTCATGTCCAGCGAGCCGACGTTCACCCTCGACCCGGCTCGTCCCGTGCTGCCCCGCCCCGACGACGGCATCCAGATCGGTTGGACGCCCCGTCACGCGGTGGTGGTGCACACCGGCTCGGCCGCGCCCACTCACGCGGTGCGACAGCTGCTCAGCTCCTTGAGCGATGAGCTCAGCTGGGAACAGATCGTCAACCTGCGGTGTGCCAAGGACTTTCGTGATCCCGATGACATCCGTTCACTTCTTGAGGAATTGGTTGCCGCAGGCGCCGTCATCCGCCGCATCAGGCCCACCAACCCAGCCTCACCGGTGATCAGGCTCGTCGGCCGCGGCCCGCTGTCCGACGCCCTCGCCGAAGCACTGCGACATACCTCGGCACGCATCCAGCACACGACACATTCGGTCCACGGAAAGTCCTGGCAGCACGTGGATTTGGCGGTATTGGCCGATGACCTGATCGCCGATACCCGCTTGCTGCGCATGCTGGCCGACGCCGAGGTGCCGCATCTGTCCGTCCGCGCCCGCGACGGCACCGGCCTCATCGGGCCCATGGTGCTGCCCGGCATCACCAGTTGCCTGGAATGCGCCGACCGTCACCGGCACGACCGTGACGAACAGTGGCCCGCGGTCGCGGCTCAGCTCACCGGAACCGTCGGCGTCGCCGCGCCGGCCACTGTACTGGGCACCGTGGCGGTGGCTCTGGCACAGATCGACCGGGTGTTGTCGGCGATGCGCGGACAGCCGCCCGGCCCACTCGCGACGCTCAACGCGACGCTCGAACTCGATCTGGCCACCCACGCGCTGACCGCCCGGCATTGGACCGCCCATCCCCTATGCCCCTGTGGCGCTTACTTTGCCGGAAATTGACGAAGCACCACTTTTTGTTAACTTCATCACGAGCGGGCATGATGTGCGCATGGCAGAGATTCGTCGTGGCCGCGCCGCGCGCGCCGCAAAACTCGCATCGCTTCCGGCCGGTATTGCCGGTCGCGCCGCACTCGGTGTCGGGAAACGCCTGGCCGGGAAGTCCAAGGACGAAGTCAACGCCGAACTCGTGGAGAAAGCCGCCGAACAGCTCTTCCAGGTACTCGGCGAACTCAAGGGCGCGGCCATGAAGATTGGCCAAATGCTCTCGGTGATGGAAGCAGCCATCCCACCCGAATTCGGCGAGCCCTACCGCGAGGCCCTGACCAAGCTGCAAAGCGACGCCCCACCGCTGCCCGCGGACAAGGTCCACCGCGTCCTGGATGCCCAGTTGGGCACGAAGTGGCGTGAACGCTTCCAATCCTTCGACGACAAGCCCGTCGCCTCGGCCAGCATCGGCCAGGTACACAAGGCCGTCTGGAAAGACGGACGCGTTGTCGCCGTCAAGGTGCAATACCCGGGCGCCGACGAGGCCGTCCGTTCGGACCTCAAGACCATTCAGCGCCTCTCGTCATTGTTCAAGCAGGTGGCACCCGGTGCCGATATCAAGGGCATCGTTGACGAGCTCATCGAACGCACCGAGGAAGAACTCGACTACCGCATCGAAGCCACCAACCAACGAGCCTTCGCCAAGGCCTTCAAAGGCGATCCCGAGTTCTACGTGCCCTCGGTAATCGCGTCCTCACCGAAGGTGATCATCACCGAGTGGTTGCAGGGCCGGAAGCTCTCGGAGATCATCGCCAGCGGTACCGAGGAAGAGCGCAGCAGATGCGCCCACCTGCTGCTGGAGTTCAGCATCAGCTCCCCGTACCGCTGCGGACTGCTGCACGCCGACACCCACCCCGGCAATTTCATGCTGTTGGAGGACGGCCGGTTCGGTGTCATGGACTTCGGCGCCTGCGCATCGCATGAGGGTGGGTTGCCCGCGGGCTTCGGGCCGATCCTGCGTCTGGCCCGCGACGAGAAATGGGAAGAGCTGACCGAGGTCCTCCGTTCGGAGGGCTTCATCCCGCCCAGCGCCACCTCGGTATCCCATGAGGAGGTCAACTCCTACCTCGAGCCGTACATCGAGCCGCTCAACTACGACACCTTCCACTTCAGCCGCAAGTGGTTACAACGGCTCACCGCCAAGGCCACCGATTTCCGCAGTGAAGAGTTCCTGGAGTCGTTCAAGACCAGCCGGCAGATGAATCTGCCGCCGAACTATCTGATGTTCTTCCGGGTCCTCGGCGGCCTGATCGGTATCGCCGCACAGCTCGATGCCCCCGTGGACTACGCGGCCATCATCGACAAATGGGTTCCCGGCTTCCACGAGGACAGCAAGGCCCCAGCCGCCACCTAGCCCAAGAGGAAAACCTGCGTTGTCAGAATCATCCGGGCCCCGGCATGATGTAACTCATGGCTGAGATTCGTCGTGGCCGCGCCGCGCGCGCCGCAAAACTCGCATCGCTTCCGGCCGGTATTGCCGGTCGTGCCGCGCTCGGTGTCGGGAAACGGCTGACCGGTAAGTCCAAGGACGAGGTCAACGCCGAGATGATGGAGAAGGCGGCCGAACAGCTGTTCCAGGTGCTCGGCGAGCTCAAGGGCGCGGCCATGAAACTGGGCCAGGCGCTGTCGGTGTTCGAAGCCGCCATTCCCCCGGCCTTCGCCGAACCCTTCCGCGAGGCCCTGACCAAGCTGCAAAGCGACGCCCCACCGCTGCCCGCGGACAAGGTCCATCGGGTCCTCGACGCGCAGCTCGGCACCAAATGGCGTGAACGCTTCCAGTCCTTCGACGACAAGCCGGTCGCCTCGGCCAGCATCGGGCAAGTGCACCGCGCCGTGTGGAGCGATGGGCGCGTGGTCGCCGTCAAGGTGCAATACCCGGGCGCCGACGAGGCGGTGCGCTCGGACTTGAAGACCATGCAGCGGCTCTCGTCATTGTTCAAGCAGATCGTGCCCGGCGCAGACGTCAAAAGCATCATCGATGAGCTGATCGAGCGCACCGAGGAAGAACTCGACTACCGCATCGAAGCCACCAACCAACGAGCCTTCGCCAAGGCCTTCAAAGGCGACCCGGAGTTCTACGTGTCACCGGTTGTGGCCTCGGCCCCCAAGGTCGTCATCAGTGAATGGATGCAGGGCCGGAAGCTCTCCGAAATCATCGGCAGTGGGACCGAAGACGAGCGCAATGAGTGCGGACGCCTGCTCCTTAAGTTCACCGTCAGCTCCCCCTATCGCTGCGGACTGCTACACGCAGACACCCACCCTGGAAACTTCATGCTGCTGCCCGACGGACGCCTCGGCGTCATGGACTTCGGCGCCTGCGCCACCCACGAGGGTGGATTCCCGCCCAACCTGGGGCCCATCTGGCGGCTGGAACGTGACGGAATGTGGGATGAACTGATCCCTCTCATGCGTGCGGAAGGATTCATCCCGCCGCACACCGAGGTGTCCCCCGAGGAGATCGACGAGTACCTCAAGCCATTCATCGATCCGCTCAAATCCGATGAGTTCCACTTCACCCGGAAATGGATGCAGCGGGTGGCTGCCAAATCCAGCGATGTGCGCGGCGCCCAGTTCCAGACGGGCCGGCATCTGGACCTGCCTCCCGTCTACCTGATGATGTTCCGGGTGCTGGGCAGCCTGTCCGGCATTCTGGCCCAACTCGACGCGACAATCCCCTATGCGCGAATCATCGGCGACTGGGTTCCCGGCTTCCGCGAGGATGAAGACCGAATGCCCGTGGCTCCCGGGGGCATTCGGTCTTAACTGCACCCGCTAGGCGCTCGCCAAGCGAGCGAGTTCGGCGTCCTGTTCGGGCGATCCACCGGAAGCTCCGAGCCCGCCGATCAACGCGCCGGCTTGGTCGAACAGCGGAACTCCGCCGCCGACCAGGAGTAGTCCGCCGGCATGGATGTGATCGAAATGTAGTGCGGGCTGGCCCAATTGCAGTGGTGCGGCCAGGCCCTCAGTAGGAGCTTGGAACATCACCGAAGTGCGCGCCTTGGCGATGGCCAGTTCGTTGGAGGCCAGCCAAGCTCCATCCATGCGTGCGAAGGCGACTAGATTGGCGCCGCTGTCCAGGATCGCGAAAACCGCTTTCATTCCGGCCTTCTCCGCGGCCGCGAGGCCGCGGGCCACCAGCTGGTTCGCGTGCTCCAAGGTGATATCAGGCATTTTGCGTCCACTCAGTTTCCTGCCAGCCCTTAGCGACGTCGATCGTGGCCAGCGGGCGCATGGTGCGGTAGAGGTGCTCGTCGGCGGGGATGATCTCGACCATCGCATCGATCATTTCCTGCGGATCGAACTGATCGGCGAGCGTGTCTCCGAACGAAGGCATGGGCACCACGGCACGTTCGGGGTCGTACCACTGCACGTGGCTCTCGGCACCCGTGTCGTTGAAGCCGGTACCGAACAAACCGGGATTCACGGTGGCGACCTTGACGCCATGCGGTTCCAGCTCGGCCTTCATCGAACCCGCGATCGCTTCGATGGCGTGTTTGGTGGCGCAGTACACCCCGACGAACGGAATGACCAGGATTCCGCCCATGGAAGACGTCCACACCACTTTGCCTGATTTGCGTGCGACCATTTTCGGAACAATGCCCTGTGCCAGCTGAATGTGTCCAAAGACGTTGATATCGAACGATTCCCGAACACGCGCCAGTGGGATATCGATGATCGAACCGCTTTCCATCACCCCTGCGTTGAGCACCAGTACGTCAGGGTCGTAGCCGGCGGCGTGCGCGATGTCGATCTCATCGAGCAGGTTGAGCTTGATGACCTCCAGGTCGACACCCGCCTCAGCGGCATCAGCGCGCAGGGTGCGTACCTGTGGCCAGGTCTCCGCGGTGGCAACCACCTGGTGCCCACGGCGTGCGAGTTCGATGGCAGCCCCTCGGCCAAACCCAGAACTTGCACCGGTGATCAGGATCTTCTTCGACATGCATTTCCCTTCAGAGGTATCAGAAGTGCCCCTTGACGACACCGAGCTTGCCTACTGGGGCCAGTATTGTCAATAAACAGTTAGTTACATGCGGCGCTATCCGCTGCCCGCCTCTTGCCCCGTCCGGCAACACCCCTACCGGATCGACCTACCGCGGCGAGTCTGCCCCGCCACACAAGAGGTCCTGACCGGGAGCGTATTCACGCCACAGCATCGGCACGGCTACTCTTCCGAGAGGACGTCACGGCAACGATGCCGGACCGAGAGGGTACGAGGTGACATGGCAGATATTCGCCGCGGCGGACTCAGCCGAATGACCAAACTGGCAAGCCTGCCCGCCGGCATGGCAGGACGGGCCGTCCTTGGTGTTGGCAAACGGCTGACCGGGACGTCGGCCGACGAGGTCAACGCCGAACTCTTGGAGAAGGCGGCCGACGAGCTGTTCAAGGTGCTCGGCGAACTCAAGGGCGGCGCCATGAAAGTGGGGCAGGCATTGTCGGTGATGGAGGCCGCGATACCGCCCCAATTCGCCGACCCGTTCCGCGAGGCGTTGGTGAAACTGCAGAGCGAGGCACCGCCGCTGCCGACACCCAAGGTGCATCGCGTGCTCGACGCACAGCTCGGCACCAAATGGCGCGAACGCTTCCAATCCTTCGACGACACTCCCGTCGCTTCGGCCAGCATCGGCCAGGTGCACAAGGGAGTATGGAAGGACGGCCGCGAGGTGGCCGTCAAGATCCAGTACCCGGGCGCCGACGATGCCTTACGCGCGGATCTCAAACTCATTCAGCGGATGACACCGTTGGCCAAACAGATTGCGCCCAAGGCAGATATCGACAGGCTGGTGGCCGAGATCAGCGACCGCATCGAAGCCGAGCTGGACTATCGCCTGGAGGCGTCCAATCAGCGCGCGTTCGCAAAGGTCTTCGCCAGCGATCCGAAGTTCTTTGTACCGGCGGTTGTCGCCAGCGCTCCCAAGGTGATCATCGCCGAGTGGATGGAAGGACGCCGGATCTCAAAGATCATCGCCGAGGGCACCCGCGAGGAGCGTGACTCCGCGGGCGCCTTGATGCTCGAATTCACAGTGAAGTCACCGGAAAGCGTGGGGCTGGTGCATGCCGATCCGCACCCCGGAAACTTCATGCTGTTGCCCGACGGACGTTTCGGCATCATCGATTTCGGTGCGGTCTCGGAGCACCCTGGCGGCATTCCGCCGGAGTTCGGCGAGGTGCTGTGCTGGGCGCGCGATGAGCAGTGGGACCAGGTGATCCGTCTGATCAAGCAGCTCGGCTTCATGCCGCCGGACGTTCAGCTGTCCGGGGATCAGGTGATGGATTACATCAGACCGCTTTGGCCCTATGTCGATCCGCTGCGCGCGGGTGAGTTCCATTTCACCCGCGAGTGGTTCCAGCAGGCCGCAGTCGCGTCGACCGACCTGTTGGACGAGGGATTCGCGGACCGATTCAAATTGGCGCGTCAGATGACGGTGCCGCCGGGTTACGTCATGCTGCTGCGCACTCTCGGCGGCATGATCGGGGTTCTGGTGCAACTCGATGCGCATGTGAACTACGCGGCGATCGCCGAACAATGGATGCCGGGATTCTTCCCGCCTAACTCCACATCGGCCTAAACGCATTGCTCCCCATCGCCGAATGACGATGGGGAGCAATGGTTATCAGGCCCTACAACCTTCTTGGCCGGCGGCGTCATGCCGCGGCGGTGTCGGCGTCGGGCAGTGGGTTCTTGCGCGGGCGTCCACGCGGCCGCTTGCGCGCCACAATGGTCCCCTGCTCAAGAATCTCACCGCCCCACACTCCCCACGGCTCTGCGCGGTCCAGCGCAGCGGCCAGGCACTGCGACCGGATCGGGCAGTCCGCGCACAGCGCCTTCGCCCGCTCCAGGTCGGCGGGGCTTTCCGCGAACCACAGGTCCGCGTCCGCGACGTGGCACGGCAGCGCGAGTCTTCGGGCCTCCACTTCAACGGTCATCATGTGTCCGTTCACCTGCTTCCTCTTCGGTTCCTCGTAAAACTGCTGGTCTCGTATCGGTGTCTTATCGATCGAGATCCGGAACCACGCTTGAGGTTTGGGGCTCAAACAAATGTGGCCACGGATCCCGGTGGTGTCGGGTCCGTGGCCTGGGAGGCGGTTGTGGGGATACCTAGATGTATCCCCTATTCACGGACGCGACATTCGCGGCTGCGACGGCGGCGCGGTGCTTAATCGCGGAAGCCGAGCCGGCCATCAACACGGCAGCTACCGCCGGCTTGGCGGCGGCACGCGTCTGGAGCGACGGCGGAGCGATCGGCAACACGACAAAGGCACCATGGGCATCACGCCACAAGGTGTCTCCGTAATTGGTGGGTGTGTTCATTTCGCTCCTCCTTCCGTCTACTCGCACGTGAACAGGTCTTGGTTTGGAATCCTCGCGAATTCCTGAAGCCCAGAGTAAAAGGTCACCTATCGGTTGACAAGTTATTTTTGACCTGCGGCGATACTTCAAAACCAGTTTCGTCGAACTGGCATCTTTTCTCGGTGAGACATGGCCGAAGATCAGCGGTGGCCCACCCTGGCACCGAAATCAACGTTGTGCAGATGCGCACTCACACTTTCCCTGCACAACGTCGATCTAGACATACTGGGCTCTACACGGAAGTGAGCAGCCGCGAGCGGAAAAGATCCAACACCTGGTCGAGGGCCGCCCGTGTGGGCTGCCCGGGCTCATCGATGAGATGTTCGGTCACCACCGAGTGCGGCGGCATCGGCGAACCAGGACGAGCGGACTCACCGGGCAGCTCGATTGCAATGAACGCGTCCCCCAGTTCGTCGCGCAGGAACTGAAAACGCTCGGCGGGCACCAGTTTGTCGGTGGTGAAGCGCATGCCGATCACCTTGAGCCCCTCATGCTGGCAGCGGTGCTTGACCTTGCTCAGGTCCTCCGGAGAGATATCGATGTTGTACCGGGCCTTCTTACTGAGGCCGAACGGTAGCGAGGGCTGCGACAGCACCGGTGCGAGCAGCCTGTCGTCTGCCGCCATGGCCAGCGCGTATCCACCGGTGAAACACATGCCGATGGCACCGACCCCCGGGCCGCCGTTGCGCTCATGTTCGTTCTGCGCCAGCGCCCGCAGCCAGTTGATCACCGACGAGGTCTTCCCCGTCGCCAGCACCGTAAATTCGCGGCTCACGCATCCCCGGAACATCGAAGACGCCATGTAGGTGCTGGTACGCAGCCAACCATCGGCCTTCGGGTCGACGCTTTGGCCGGGATTCCCGAAGAGGTGCGGCATGACGGCGGTGCAACCGATATCAGCCACCTTGCGCGCGAAGTCGGCGACCCTGGGGCTGATTCCGGGCATCTCGGCGATGACGATCACCGCCGGTCCGCTGCCCTTTCGCAATACGATCTTGGTTTCACCCTCGTGAGTGAAGGTGCCTGCTTCGAAATCGCGGAGGTCATCATCGGCCATGGGCCGAGCCTAGGACGAGATCGCGATCCGCGCTAGACACGTGTTCAACAAGCGATCACGAGGATCTGGCACGCACCAGACGCAATACGTCGGGGCCGTACTGCTCCAGCTTGCGCGCACCGATCCCGGGAATGGCGACCAGAGCGGCATCGTCGCCGGGAAGCAGTTCGGCGATGGCGATCAACGTGTTGTCGGTGAAGACCACGAACGCCGGAACCTTCATTTCCTTGGCCGTCTTGAGCCGCCAATCCTTCAGTGCGACAAGCAGTTCCTCGTCGATATCGGACGGGCAGCTCTCGCAGCGCCGCAGCAGCACTGCGGCGGGCGTGCTCAGCGCCGCATTGCAGACACGGCAGCGCGCGCCACCGCCGCGGCGCCTGGGCGTGGCAGAAGCGGGAAGTTGCGCGGTCGGGGCGATTCCGTTGAGGAATCGTGAATGCTTACGCGACTTACGCCCGCCGGCGGCGCGCGACAGCGCCCAGCTCAAGTTCAAATGCACACGGGCGCGAGTGATTCCCACGTACAGCAGGCGGCGCTCTTCCTCCACCGGCTCGATATCACCGGCGCGCGACAGTGCATGCGAGATGGGTAGGGTGCCGTCGGCGAGCCCCACCAGGAACACCGCGTCCCATTCCAGGCCCTTGGCCGCGTGCAGCGACGCCAGCGTCACGCCCTGCACGGTCGGTGGATGGCGCGCCTCGGCGCGTACCCGCAGCTCGCGCACGAGCCCGGGCAGATCCAGCTCCGGCTGACGAGCACACTCCTCGTCGGCAAGTTCGACAAGTGCCCGCAGCGATTCCCACCGTTCGCGCGCCTGGGTTCCGTGCGGCTCTTCCTGCGACAATCCCAACGGTTCCAGAATCTCCCGCACCTGTTCTGGCACAGGCATTCCCGCATCCTCACGGCCGGCTGCGCGTTGCAGCGCCACCAACGCCTGCCGCACCTCCTGCCGCGTGAAGAACCCTTCGCCGCCACGCACTTGAAACGGGATGCCGGCCTCGGTCAGCGCCTCCTCGTACACCTCAGACTGTGCGTTGATGCGGTACAACACCGCGACCTCGGAGGCGGGGGTTCCGGATTCAATCAGTGCCGCAATGGATTTCGCAACAGACTTGGCCTCTGCCGCCTCGTCGTCATGCTCGGAAAACCTGGGGGCAGGCCCCTGTGGCCGCTGACCGATCAGTTGCAGCTTGCTGCCGGCCACCCGGCCCTGCGCGGCCGAGATCAACCGATTGGCCAGCGAAACCACTTGCGGCGTCGAACGATAGTCGCGTTCCAGACGGACCACCGTCGCATCGGGAAATCTGCGCGAGAAGCCAAGCAGGTACTGCGGAGTGGCACCGGTGAACGAGTAGATGGTCTGGTTGGCGTCGCCCACTACCGTCACGTCATCGCGCGGCCCCAGCCACGCGTCGAGCACCCGCTGCTGCAGCGGGGTCACGTCCTGGTACTCGTCGACGACGAAACAGCGATAACGGTCCCGGAACTCCTCGGCGACGGCTGCCGAGTTCTCGATGGCGGCCGCGGTATGAAGCAGCAGGTCGTCGAAGTCGAGAAGGGTGGACCCATCGGGCCGGGCCTTGAGTTTTTCGTAGCCCGCGTAGACCTTGGCCACCTGTTCGGCCGGCACCGGCGCGTCCCTGCCGAACTTGGCGGCGGCGGCCGGATATGTCTCCGGGCTGATCAAAGACGCCTTGGCCCACTCGATTTCACCGGCGAGGTCACGCACGGTGTCGGTGGTGGTGCTCACCTTGGCGCGGTTCGCGGCCTGCGCGACGAGGGTGAACTTGCTGTCGATCAGCTCCCAGCGGGTATCGCCGACCAACTGCGGCCAGAAATACCGGAGCTGCCGTAGACCGGCCGCGTGAAATGTGACGGCCTGCGCGGATCCGACACCCAGGTCACGCAGCCGACCCCGCATCTCCCCCGCCGCCCGCTGGGTGAAGGTGACAGCCAGAATCTGGCCCGCGGCGACATGGCCGGATGCGACCAAATAGGCGATGCGATGGGTAATTGTGCGCGTCTTGCCTGTTCCGGCCCCAGCGAGCACGCAGACGGGGCCGCGCGGAGCGGTGACGGCGGCACGCTGCTCGTCATCGAGACCATCGAGAAGAGAGCGCGCCACCCAGCCATCCTCTCAGCAACGGCCGACAACACACCGCCCCCACCCCGCTGTTGACAGATCTCACACCCCCGGCGGAACACCCCCTCGGGGTATGACGTTGAATGCCAATGTGACTACAGCGAGCGATACCGGCCTCATCATGTACTCCACCACCTGGTGCGGATACTGCCGTCGGCTTGAAACGCAACTGAAGGCGGCCGGCATCGACTACACCAAGGTCGACATCGAACAAGACCCGGCCGCAGCCGAATACGTCAGTGGAGTCAACGGAGGCAACCAGACGGTGCCGACCGTCAAGTTCCCGGATGGCAGCGCGCTGACCAATCCGTCGCTGGCCCAGGTGAAGGCCAAGCTCGGCCTCTAATCGTTGGCTACGGTCTTCCCGCAGGCGGCTCCTCGCCGGCATACGCCCAGGACTCCACGATCTCCCGGGCGATGGAGATCGACCCCGGCAACATCAGCCGTGAGTCGGACGCAGTGGTCCAATCCCCCGCTTCCAGGGCGGAGCGCACCTCCGCACGGGTGAACCAGTCTGCCTCGGCAATTTCGCCGTCATTGAACGCGAAGGGCTGCGAGGGATCGCCGATCGCATGGAAGCCCAGCATGATCGACCGCGGGAAAGGCCACGGCTGGCTACCCAGATACTGCACATCGGTGACAGTGAGGCCGACTTCCTCAGCCACCTCGCGGGCCACGCATGCTTCCAGTGATTCGCCCGCCTCGACGAATCCGGCAAGCAGCGAGAACATCCGCTCCGGCCAGAACTTCTGACGGCCGAGCACCGCGCGATCGCCGCCGTCATGCACCAGACAGATGATGGCCGGATCAGTGCGGGGAAATTCTTCTTGCCCCGTGGCCGAGTTGACCCGAACCCAACCACCCTTGGCCGGAATGGTCGGCGATCCGTCGACGGGGCTATAACCGGCGTTGTCATGCCAGGCCAGCATGGCCATGGCGGTGGCCAGCAGCGCTGCGCTGGTGTCGTCGAACAACTGACCGGAGCGGCGCAGGTCCAGCAGCGGCGCGCTGTCCTCGTCGAGGTCGGCGCGCACCGCCCATACGTGACGGCCGCCCGGGATCCGTCCGAGGAACACGGCGTGCTCGGGCGGCTGATCGCCGATGCGGGCGGCGTCTTCGATCACCACCTGCCCGTCGACGATGTTCACCCGGCCACGCACATCCAGGGTGATCAGGCCCGCCTCGGCCCAGCCCTTGGCCAATTCCTCAGGGTTTGAACGCAGTTCATCGGCACGGTCCAGCCCGACGCGCGACAGCAAGGGAATGTTGCGAAGGCGGAAGGTCATATCAGGCTCCGGCGTTGCGGACGTAGAGCAGGCGGTCGGTTGCCTCGATGGAATCTACCTCGGGGGCGTCGACCCGGTGCAGGATGCCGTCGCGCACCACCCCCAGCACGATGTCGGACAGATGGCGCGGTGAGCCGCCGACCTCGCTGCGCTCCACCTCGCGTTCCGCGATCGCGAATCCCGCCTCCGGAGTCAGCAAGTCCTCGATCATCTCGACGACCCGCGGTGTCGTAGTGGCGATGCCGAGAAGCCGACCCGCGGTTTCGGAGGACACCACGACCGAGTCGGCACCGGACTGGCGCAGCAGATGCACATTCTCCGCCTCGCGGATCGCGGCAACGATCTTGGCGTTGGGAGCCAGTTCGCGGGCGGTAAGTGTGACGAGCACCGAGGTGTCATCCCGGTTCGCGGCCACGATGATCGACTTGGCGTTCTGCACCCCAGCCAGGCGCAGCACATCAGATTTGGTGGCGCTGCCACGCACGGTCACCAAGTCGGCGGCGGCCGCAGCGTCCAGGGCCATCTGGTCTTCGTCAACGACCACGATTTCGGACGGGGCGGCGCCGTCGGAGAGCATCGCCTGCACGGCGGTCTTCCCCTTGGTGCCGTATCCGACGACAACGGTGTGGTTGCGCACGCGGGCCCTCCATCGCTGGATCTTCAGTGCTTGACGTGAACGTTCGGTGAGCGCTTCCACCGTGGTACCGACCAGGACAATCAGGAACAGCAGGCGCAGCGGCGTGATCACAAGGATGTTCACCAGCCGCGCACCCTCGGTATATGGGGTGATATCGCCATAGCCGGTGGTCGAGAGCGACACGGTGGCGTAGTAGAAACAGTCCAGGAAGCTGAGCGGATCGCTCTCCTCCGGCGTCGATGCGACATCGCGATAGCCACTGCGATCCGCGTACACCACGAGCACGGCGGCGAAGAGTGTCCCGACCGCGATCAGGATGCGCTTGCCGATGGCCCGCCATGGGCTGGCCGCGTTTTCGGGGATGCGCAGCACACCGACCAACGCGTGGTCTGGCTGTGCTGTCAGCGCCTGATCAATACCGCGAAACCGCTGGCGGAGCTTACCTGCCATATGCCGATCGCGTCCGAGTCACCGGTTGCACGGGTGTCAATCTACTCATAGGGCGGCCGGGCTTCGCGTTGGCCAGCGAGATAGCCGGGAAGTCCGAGCGAATATCAATCCCGGGTCAGCTCCGCGAGCTCCTCCGCGTGCGGCAAATCGGGCAGCTCTGTGGGCGCCACCGTACGACCCGAGCGCACGTAATGGAACACGGCACGCACCCGCGCGGGATCGATTTCCCGTAACGACGCCCACGCGCGCCGGTACACGGCCAGCTGCAGCGCGGCGGCCTTCATCTCATCACCCGCCGGCTCGTGACCCGTCTTCCAGTCCACGACCGTCCACGTGTCCTCGGCGCTGTCGGGTCCGAACACGGCGTCGATGCGACCACGCACGACGATCCCCGCCACCGAAATCTCGAACGGCACCTCAACCTCTACCGGGGTTCGGTCGGCCCATTCGGACTCCAGGAACGCCGACTGCAGCGCCGCCAGGTCCTCGGCGTCCTCGAAACTTCCGTAGCCGTCGCCAGGCAAGTCTTCGAAATCGATGAGCCGCACCGACCCGTAGTGACGCTGCACCCAGGAGTGGAACGCGGTGCCCCGACGAGCGTCCAGGTCCGGACGGGTGGGGCGCGGGCGAGCCAGCCTGCGGGCCAGGGCCTGCGGATCCTGCCGCAGCTCCACCAAACTGGTCACCGAAAGGTGCTGAGGAAGGGTCATTTCCGGGCGGCGATGGCCCTGCTCGCGTTCCCGTAGCAGCGCGTCGACATCGGCCTCCCAGCCGTCGGTATCGTCATCGTCCTCCATGGTCAGGGCCGCCCCGTCGGCGAGCGCTGCGCGCACCAGCCGGGCGCCGGCCTCAATGTCATCGCGTCTGCCCGCGAGCGGGTCAGCGGGCCACTGTGCTTCGACGGTCTGATCGAGCATGGGATTGCGCTCGCCCGCTGGCGGCTCGGGGGCCCACCGTTCGACGGTTCCGCACGGAACGCCTTCGGCGGCAGCGGACTCAATGACATCGCGTAGTTCGACCAGAAAGTCCGACGGCCCCTTCGGTTTGAGCCCGGTCTGACCCCAATGGTGCCCCGAGACGAAAAGCTGCTCAGCGCAACGGGTAACCGCCACGTACAACAGCCGCCGCTCCTCGTCGATCCGGCGCGTGGCCAGGCTGTCCTTATGCCGGGCGATGGCGTCGGCGAGCTGTTTGCGATTGGTGATGCCCTCGGTGTCCAGCTGGGGCACCCCGAATTGATCTCCCTGGCTGGCGCGATCACCGCGGACCAGCGGGGGCAGTTCCGTGGCGCTGGTCAGCCAGGTCGGTGCGGCCACTCCGGACGGGAACACCCCGGCGCTCAGATGCGGGACGGCCACCACATCCCATTCCAGCCCCTTGGCCGAATGCACGGTCAGAATCTGCACCCGGCCCGGGCTTGCGGCCACTTCCACAGGCGCGAGGCCTTTTTCGATCTCCCACGCAGCGTCCAGGTATTGCAGGAACGCGGAGACCACCCCGACCGGATCGCTCTGGTCGGCGGACTCGGCGAATCCCGCCGCAACGTCGGTGAAAGCGCGCAGCTGATCCAGGCCCTCACCGCGTCGCCCTGCGACAAGCTCGACGTCCAAGGCGAGCACTCGCTGCACCTCGGCGATCAGGTCGGTGAGCGGCATCCCGAGTCGCGCGCGCAACGCCGACAGTTCCCGTCGCAGTGCGGTCAAGCGCTTCCAGCCCTCCGGCGAGTATTCATCGGGCGTACCGGGATCGCTGATGGCATCGGCCAGACACGGAATATCGGCTTCCTCTCCCACGTCTGGGCCGACCGCCGGCGCGCCGCCGCGACCGAATCCCGTCGCCCGCCGCCACAGCACCACCAGATCGTGGGCGCCAAGACGCCACCGGGGTCCGGTCAGCACGCGCAGGGCGGCGGGGCCAGCGGTCGGGTCGGCGACAAGACGCAGCATAGCCACGGTGTCGGCGACCTCCGGAAGTCCGAGCAGACCGGTAAGTCCGACCACCTCGGCCGGAACACCTTGGGCGGCAAGAGCCTCGGCCATGGGCGCGGCGTCACTGTTTCGCCTGACCAGCACCGCCGACGACGGAGGGCGGTTCCCCTCGCGATGTGCCTGCTCATATACCGCGGCCAGTTGCGTTGCGACCCATTCTCGCTCGGCAGCGATGTCGCCCAACAATGCGCACGCGATACGCCCGGAGGCGGCGTCCGGCCGGGGCAGCAGCGGCCGGACGGCCACCGAACGCCGACGCGCCTCCTCCGAGACCGAGTTGGCCAGGTGCAGGGCCTCGGGTGGGTTGCGCCAGCTGGTACGCAGTTCCCTGGTCGGCGCCGGTGATCCATCCGGAAGCGGAAAGTCGGTGGTGAATCGGGGCAGATTGGTCGCCGACGCACCCCGCCAGCCATAGATCGACTGGATGGGATCGCCCACGGCGGTCAACGCCAGGTCCGGGTCAACGCCCCGACCGAACAAGGACGACAACAAGATGCGTTGGGCATGCCCCGTGTCCTGGTATTCGTCCAACAGCACCACTCGGTAGCGCTCTCGCTGAGTCTGTCCGACGATGGGATGATCGGCGGCCAACCGCGCCGACAACGCCATCTGTGCACCGAAATCGAGAACACCGCGGGTACGCATCAGCGCAATCAGCTGCTCCACGATCGCCATCAGCTGCGTTCGCTCACGCTGTGTTTCGATCAATCGCAGCAGCCAGGCGCTCGGCCCACCCTCACGCTGGCGCGGGCCGGGAGGCAGCGTGAGGATCAGCCGCTCGAGCTCATCGTGCGATGACAACAGATCGGTGGTGTTCACCAGATGCTCGGAAAGCTGCCCCGCCAGCGCCAGCACCTGAGCGGTGACAGCGCCGGGCGTCTTCTCGGTGTCCAGGTCTCCATCGAAATCACAGACCAACCGGAAGGCCAGCTGCCATAACTGTGTTTCGGTCAGCAGACGCGCATTGGGTTCCATGGGCAGCAGCAGCCCGTGCTCGCGCAACAACGTTCCGGCATAGGCGTGATAGGTGGCAATGACGGGATCGGGCTCGTCGGCGGCGACGGGAGCCAGGATCCCGCTTCCCGCCAGCCGGGCGAGCCGAGATCTGACACGGCGCAGCAACTGGGCCGCGGCCTTGCGGGTGAACGTCAACCCGAGCACCTGACCGGGGGTGGCATAGCCATTCGCCACCAGCCACACCACCCGAGCGGCCATCGTCTCGGTCTTACCCGCACCGGCGCCGGCGATCACCACCATCGGGCCGGGAGGTGCCCCGATAACGGCCGCCTGCTCATCGGTGGGTTCGAAAAGCCCCAAAACCCTCGATAGCTCGGCGGGCGAGTATGCATTCACGACTGACACACTGCCTGTCCATCGGTCTGGGCCGGGCAGCACGTCCGCAAGGGACAATGCCCGCAGCCATCGTTGACCCGCGCGACGAATATCGGCCCTTGTGTGCTCGCCGCCGCGTTGTGGATGCTCTCGCGCCAGGCATCCTGGGCCGCCGGGGTCAGCGGATCCTGATGACGTTGCGTCGCGCCGTCATCGAGATTGGGCTTGGCGATGTAGACCAAGCGGCCACCACCGGGCGCACCCGCCGGTTCCCCCTCGATGAGCCCCTCGGCGGCCGCGACCTGATACGCGGCAAGCTGAGCGTGTTGTTGCGCATCGTCTTTGGTGGCAGGGCTTTTCCCGGTCTTGATGTCGATGACAACCGGACGACCCTCGGCGTCACGTTCCAGGCGGTCGATGCGGCCGACCAGGCGCACCTGCGGTTGACCAGCGCGGGAAAGAACTCCATCGACACCGATCTCGCGACCGACCTCGGTGAGCTCACCACGCGTTGACGCACGCCACGTGGTGAACGCTTCCAACAGCTCGTGATGGCGTCGCAGCTCGTTGCGTGCGTACCACTGCGACTCGAATGGCATTGATTCCCAGGCCTTGTCGAGCGCCCGGCACATCGCGTCAGAATCCTCAGCGTGGACGCCGACCAGCTCATGGACCAAAGTGCCCAGTGCCCGACGCGGATCGGTGAGGTCGGTGCCGCCATGCCGCTCCAGCATCCAGCGCAGCGGGCAGGCCATCAGGGTCTCTACGTTGGACGGCGACACTCGGACCGGACCATCTTCGGCCAGCCACAACGGGCGCTCATCGCTGACATCGCCGAGGCCATACCAGGATTCCGGGTCGGCGCCGGGCACTCCGGCAGCCGCGAGCCGGGCCAGTTGCCGGGCGGCGGCGCGGCGACGAGCATCAGTCACGGCTTCGACCGGTGCCGTGACGACTGCACGCAGTTCACCGACAAGGTTCGCGGCGGTCAACACTCGTGACTGCGCCGCACCCGGGCGATATTCAGATATCACCCATTCCGGGTGTGCGGCCATGAGTTCGGTGAGAAAACGCGATGCCATCGCGGGCCCACCGCCCATGTCTGCGTTTTCGTTCTCGACTGCGGTAAT
This sequence comes from Mycobacteroides abscessus ATCC 19977, assembly GCF_000069185.1. Lineage (NCBI taxonomy): Bacteria > Bacillati > Actinomycetota > Actinomycetes > Mycobacteriales > Mycobacteriaceae > Mycobacteroides > Mycobacteroides abscessus. The sequence goes on from NC_010397.1 coordinate 3,561,634, forward strand.
CAGCACGCGGCGTGCCGCCCTACCCACGGCCAACAGCAATAGCCGACGTTCCTCGGCAAGTGCCACCGCAGACCCGTCGACATGGGCGGCGTGCTCGATACCGGCCAACACATCCATCAGTTCCTGGGTGCGCAGCACGCCGCCCCGCACCGCGGTATTGGGCCACAAGCCTTCCTGTACACCAGGAATCGCTACCACATCCCATTCACGCCCCACCGCGGCGTGCGCACTGACGATGGCGACGGCATCGGGTTCGAGTCGCGTCGTGCGCTGGCCGACCAACGCCAATGACCGAATGTGGTCGATCAGGCCCGTGACGCCGATGCCGGGTGTGCGTGCCACATGCTCCGAGGCGAGGTCGAATAACGACGATACGGCGTCCAGATCGCGGTCAGCCTGCGCACCCAATGGGCCGCCGCGTTGCGACAAACCATCCCAGCGCCGCTGCAAGCCGGACCGCGTCCACGCGGCCCACAGCACGTCAAGAACGCTCGCACCGGATGCGGTGGCCTCGCGGGCGGCCCCGATCACCGCCCGCACCCGCCGCAGGGGCGCGGCCTGGATGTCGGTAAGCGCCGCGAGATGCGTCTCATCGGCCTCGACCAGGACCGCACGCAGCAGCTCCGCACTGCCCCTTTCGCCGCCCGCGGCTTCCTCAGCGCGCAGCAATTGTCGTCGTAACCGCCTGAGCGCCACCGGATCCACCCGCCCGAGCGGACCCGTCGCCAGTGTCACCGCGTCCTCATGTGTCACACCGCCCTGAGCGGCCGACACTGCCAGCAGTAAGGCGTGCACAGCGGGAACCGAGGCGACGGGGCCATCGTATGACTCCGCATGCACGGGAACACCAGCCGATTGCAGGGCCCGGCACAGGGCCGCTCCGCTGCGCGGCACCGAACGTACGATGACCGCCATGCGCGACCATGGCACGCCGTCTATCAAATGAGAGCGCCGCAGTAGGTCCACGACCAGCGACGCCTCCGCCGTCTCGGTGGGTACGGCGGCAAGACGAACGGCGGCCGGCCCGTTCTCGACCCCGTGGATTACCCGAGCCGGCGAACTCCCGGGCAGCCGCCGAGCCACCGAGTTCGCCAGTTCGGCGATTGGTGCCGCGCAGCGATGCGAACCATCGAGTTCGATCATGGTGGTCCTGCTGTCCGCACTGACCTGCAGCAGTTGCGTATCGGCACCGCGAAATCCGAATACGGTCTGGTTGGGGTCACCCGCGATGACACAGAAACCGGCCCTTTCCGCGAGCAGCCGGACCAGCAGCGCCGCCTGCGGATCAAGATGCTGAGCATCGTCCACGAGGAGCAGTTCGATGCGATCACGCTCCGCGGCTAGCATTCCCGGCTCCACGGCAAAGGTCTCCAGCGCCGATCCAACCAGCTCCGCGGCGCCCAGTGCGGGCACTGTGGCCTGCGGTGCCGCCATGCCCACCGCGGACCGTAGCAGCATGACTTCCTCGTACTCCCGCGCAAGACCAGCGACCGCGATCCACTCCGGGCGGTTGTGCCGCCGCCCGATCGCACGTAGCTCGCGCGCGTCCACCCCGCGCTCGGTGCATCGAGCCATGAGATCGCGCACACCGGTGGCGAAGCCCGCCGTGGCCAAGGCCGGCCGCAGTGACGCGGGCCACGATCCGCTGTTGTCTTCCGCGTTGCCGCACAACAATTCCCGCACAATGCTGTCCTGCTCGGCCGCGGTGATGAGTCGCGGCGGCGGATTCCCTTGACACGCCGCGTGGGCGGCAAGAACAGCGAAGGCATACGAATGCACGGTGCGGACCATGGGCTCGCGGATAGCGACACCGGCGCAGCGCTCGAACACCGCCGCCGAGATCCGGTTTCGCAGCTCGGCGCTGGCCCTGTTGGAACCGGTGAGCACGAGAACTGAGGCCGGGTTCACGCCAGCTGCGGTGTGGGCCGCCACGATATCGACCAGCAGGCTTGTCTTTCCGGTGCCGCTGCCACCGACGACCACGAACCGGCCCGTGCGGTCGGGATCCAGCAGGCATGCGGCAGCACCGTCCCAGTATCTGCTCGAGGGGGGCGGTGCCGACATGTGCAGATCACAGCACGAGGGTCCGACAAGTAGATCTGACCTGGGAACCCGTCATGAGGCGGTGGGCGAATGATGGCAGGATTCGGCGAGTGACACCGACGCTGAACATCCATCGATACGGCCCAGTGGAACCCGCACGCCTGCTCGCGTTGCATGGACTGACCGGACACGGCAGACGCTGGGCGCCGCTGTTCGACGAGTACCTCGCCGATGTGCCGGTGCTGGCGCCCGACCTGCTAGGACACGGGCGCTCCCCCGCGACCGCACCCTGGTCGTTGGAGGCACACGCCGATGCGGTAGCTGCCGAGCTGGACACGGCCGAGACCGGACCGATCGTGGTGGTGGGGCACTCGTTTGGTGGTGCCATCGCACTGCACCTCGCGGCGCGCAGACCAGACCTGGTGAAGTCGCTCGTCCTGCTGGACCCGGCAATTGGATTGGACGGGGACTGGATGCGTCAGATCGCCGACCAGATGGTGACCTATCCGGACTACACCGATCGGGCCGAAGCGAAATCGGACAAAGTAGCCGGGGCATGGTCAGACGTACCAGACCATGTCATCGAAGCCGAACTGGACGAGCACCTGATCCAGTTATCCAACGGCCGGTGCGGCTGGCGGATGAACCTACCCGCGGCGGTCACCGCATGGAGTGAACTTGCTCGCGATATTGTCCTACCTGTCAACGTCATTCGTACCACGTTGTTACTCGCGACCCGCACCTCACCGCCCTACGTGCTACCCAAGCTTCTGGACGCACTCCAGGCCACGCTCGGCAGCCAATTCGAGCTGATCGACATCGACTGCGACCACATGGTGTCACAATCCCGGCCCGCCGAAACCGCCGCCGCGATACGGTCGCACCTGGAGTAAACATGGCCGCAGTCACCGAGGAACAAGTCGAGCTGGTGCGCTCGCTGGTCGCATCCATACCGGCCGGGCGAGTAGCCACATACGGAGATATCGCCGATGCGGCAGGACTTGCCAGCGCGCGAATCGTGGGCTGGATCATGCGCACCGACTCCGCGGACCTGCCCTGGCATCGCGTCATCGGCGCGAGCGGCCGCCCCGCGCCGCATATCCGGACCCGTCAGCTCGAATTGCTCAGGGCCGAGGGCGTGCTCGCCGTGGACGGGCGAATCGCGCTACGCGACGTCCGCCACGGCTTCTAGCTCACCCGATGCCGCCGTGACCGAGGCAAAGCGCTGCACCAGCAGATCCACGATCTGCGGGTGTACCCCAAGCGGTTGCGCGACGCCGTCGGCACCGCACTCCGCGAGACGTTGCTGAAAAAGACCTTGTGCCAACAGATACGACGCGATGAAGACCCGTCGGCCCGTCGCACGCGCCTCTCTGACCACGTCGGCCACCCGCGGTTCCCCGGTAGCGATGTACCCCACCCGCACGGGGCCGGTATGCCGAGCGAGCAGGCTCGCCGCGGTGTGAACCTCATGGCGGGCACGCGCGTCAGAGGATCCCGCCGCCGCGAGCACAACCGCATCACCACGGCGCCATCCGGCCGCACGCAACCGCCCCGCCAGCACCGAGGCCAGTACAGGATCGGGCCCCAGCGTTTGCGTGATAGCGACCTGCGGATGCCCGCTGAGCGCTACGTGCTCCGGAATGTCGTGGTGCACATGGTATCCCGACGCCAAGAAGGCCGGAAGTAACACCGCGGGTCCGTCAATGGTGGATAACACTTCCGACGGGGTAGGTCCCAGAACATCCACGAAAGCGGTGCGCACCGAACCGACGCGCCGCGACACCGCCTCGGCGAGCGCCGCGATGTTCTCCACACCGGCTGCCGAACGGGTGCCATGGGCCACCAATACGAACTCAGCCATGACATTCCCCAATCGTGGTCGGATCGATCGCCAACCGGTAACCCCGCTTGACCACTGTCTGAATAACTTTCGGCGCGCCGAGTGCCGCACGCAACCGAGTCATCGCCGTCTCGACGGCATGGGTGTCGTCACCGCCACCCGGCAGTGCGGCCAGCAGATCCTCACGGGACACCACCTGACCGGGGCGCACCATCAGACGCTTCATCAACGCCATTCCCGCCGGCGAGATCTGGCGAGTTTCACCATCAACCGCGATCCCGCAGCTGCGCACGCTGACGATATGCCCGCCGGCGTGGAACCGTGGCGCCCGCCTGGTCAGTTCATCGGCAATGTGTCTGGCCAATGCACCCAGCCGCGCCCGCTCGGGCTGCGTGGTGGGCACACCGAGTACCTCCAGCGGAGCCGCGGTCACCGGCCCAACACACAACGGCGCCACCCGGGCCCGCAACGCGGCCAGCAGCTCATCCAAACGGCCGGTCGCCTTGGCACGCCCCAACATCGAGGCCACCGCGGGCGCACTGGTAAAACTGATCCCGTCCAGCTCGGCGTTGATCGCCATGGAGATCAAGCGGTCCATCGGCCGCTGGTCCTCCGGAGGCTCCCAACGGTACACCGGCACCCGGATCACTTGCGCGCCAGCGATGGTCAGCGCCTCGCATAGGTCAGCGATGGGCTCCCATTCGGTGGCGGCGCCGTGTAGTTGCACGGCGATACGCCGGCCCTCGACACCTTCTTCGAGCAGGCGATCCAATACCTCTGCCGACGATTCCGATGCGGGCGACCATTCTTCACGCAACCCCGCCTGACGGATCGCTCCGGTGGCCTTGGGTCCACGAGCGACCAAACGCCCGGACTCCAGCGCCGACTTGAGACCGTCGGCCACACCCCACTCATCGGCAGCCTCGATCCAGCCGCGGAAACCGATGCCGGTGGTGGCCACGGTCAGATCCGGCGGGTTGGCGATGACGAGTTCGGTCGCGTCCCGAAGTTCGGCATCGTCGGCCAGCGGGATGATCCTGATGGCCGCGGCATGCACAACAGCGGCCCCGCGACGCTCCAACAGCGCGATCAGTTCCTCCGAACGGCGCGCGGCGGTGACACCGATCGTGAACCCGTCGAGCCGACGTTCTGGCTCGTTACGCGGCAACCGCGTTCCGGTGTCGGCTCCTGAGCATTCCGATTTCGACGTTTCCATTGATCACCCGCACCTCGAAGACTGGCAACCGGCGCGACGCATCATCGAGACAACGCCCGTCAATTAGCGAGAAGACCTGCTTGAGCAGCGGCGATGCCACAGTGGGCTCCCCGCCACGGTCACCGGTCAAACCGCGTGACATCACGGCGGCCTGGCCGAATGGATCGATGTTACCGACCGCGTACAACTCCCCGCTGGGCATGAGGAACAAGGCGGCCTGTACGTCGTCGGCCAGGAGCACCGCAGCACCCCGGCCCGGGGTAAGCGAATCCACCGCACAGACCGTTGACCACACGTACTGGTACCGCCTCAGTCGAGGGCGAGCGTCCAGGATTGTCATCTCCGGCCTTTCTTCTCGTTGTTTCCTGCGTTTTCACGCGATATGTCATGTGTACCGACGTTGTGTTACCCCGGTATTACCGGGGCCGATGCGTTATGTTGCGGCCTCGGCGGCGGCCCGGAAACCGGGCGTACCCAGCAGCACCGGCACCTTGCGCGGGCCACTTTCGTCGAATGCGATGGTCGAATCGGGCTGATCGGGCGCGTTGACGAAGGAAACAAACCGTCGCAGCTTGTCCGGGTCGGCCAGGACCGCTGCCCATTCGTCCTGGTAGCCCTGCACGTGACGAGCCATCGCCGCTTCCAGCTCGTCGGCGATGCCCAGCGAGTCCTCGCACACGACCGCCCGGATGTGATCCAGGCCGCCCTCGATGGCCTCCTGCCAGGGCGCGGTGCGCTGCAGCCTGTCCGCGGTGCGGATGTAGAACATCAGGTACCTATCGATGTACCTGATCAGCGTCTCCGAGTCCAGGTCGCCGGCAAGCAATTTGGCATGTGCCGGCGTCGCGCCGCCATTACCGCCCACGTAGAGATTCCAGCCATTCTCGGTGGCGATGACGCCGACGTCCTTGCCACGCGCCTCGGCACATTCCCGAGCACACCCGGATACGCCCATCTTGAGCTTGTGCGGCGAACGCAGTCCGCGATAACGCAATTCAAGCTCAACGGCCATTGCGACCGAGTCCTGAACCCCGTATCGGCACCAGGTGGACCCGACACAGCTCTTCACCGTGCGCAACGACTTGCCGTAGGCGTGCCCCGATTCCATGCCGGCATCGATGAGCCGCTTCCAGATCAGCGGGAGCTGCTCGACGCGAGCACCGAACAGATCGATGCGCTGACCACCGGTGATCTTGGTGTACAAACCGAAATCCCGGGCGATCTCGCCGATGACGATGAGCTTCTCCGGAGTGACCTCACCGCCGGGCAGCCGCGGCACTACCGAGTAGGTGCCGTTCTTCTGCATGTTGGCCAGGAAGTGATCGTTGGTGTCCTGCAGCCCGGCCTGCTCGCCTTCCAGGATGTGATCGCTGGACGTCGAGGCCAGGATGGACGCCACGGTGGGCTTGCAGATATCGCAACCAGTGCCCTTGCCGTGCTTGGCAATGAGCTCGGAGAAGGTCCGGATTCCGGTCGCCTGCACCACCTGGAACAGCTCGGCGCGCGACTGCTCGAAGTGCTCACACAGCGCCTTGGACTGCTCGACGCCCTGGGCCGCAAGAATCTGCTTGAGCATGGGAATGCAGCTACCGCAAGAGGTTCCGGCACAGGTTGCCGACTTCAGAGCGGGCACATCGGTGGCGCCCTCACAGATGGCTGCGCATATCGCCCCCTTGGTCACGGCGTTGCACGAGCAGATCTGCGCATCGTCGGGCAGCGCGCCCACGCCGATCTCCGCACCCGATGGGGCGATGAGCGAGGCCGGATCCGCGGGCAGCTCCCTGCCGAGCATGGGCCGCAGGGTCCCGTAGGCACTAGCGTCACCGACGAGGATGCCGCCCAACAGAGTTCGCGCATCGTCGGAAACCACGAGCTTGGCGTAGGTGCCCTTGGTGGCGTCATTGAAAACGACCTCGAGCGCACCATCGGCGGTGGCGTGCGCGTCTCCAAAGCTGGCGACGTCGACCCCCAGCAGTTTGAGTTTGGTGGACAGGTCGGCCCCGGGGAACTGAGCACTGCCGCCCAGTAGCCGGTCCGCGACGATTTCCGCCGTGGTGTACCCGGGCGCGACCAGACCGTAGCAGCGGCCTTCTATCGCGGCGACCTCACCGATCGCGTAGATGTGCAGATCACTTGTCTGACAGCCCAGGTCGGTGAATATGCCGCCGCGCTCGGCCAGCTCCAGTCCACACTCGCGGGCCAGCTCATCGCGTGGCCGGATACCGGCCGAGAACACTAGCACCGAGGCATCGATCGTCGACCCGTCCGACAGCTGCACCGACAGTGTGCCATCGGCCGCCTTCTCGATGGCCTGTGTGGACACGCTGGTGTGCACGGTCAACCCCAGGTCGGTCACCAGCCGGGTCAGCAGGGCCCCGCCGCCCTCGTCGACCTGCAGGTGCATGAGGCGGGGATTGAGCTCCACCACGTGCGGGGCCAATCCCATGAGCCGCAGCGCATTGGCGGCCTCCAGCCCCAGTAGCCCGCCACCGATCACAACACCAGCTGAGCCGGGCGACTTGTCCGCGGTGGCCTTGATGGCATCGAGGTCATCCATGGTGCGGTACACAAAGCAGCCCTCAGCGTCCCCACCGGGCACCGGCGGCACGAACGGGTAAGACCCGGTGGCCATCACAAGCGCGTCATAGTCCAGCACGGTGCCCGCCGCAGTGCTGACCGTCTGATTGGTCCGGTCGATGCCCACCACCGGGTCGCCGAGGTGAAGTGTCACCATCGGGTCTTCCGCGTAGTCGTTTCCGGTGAGCGCCAGCGTATCCCGGTCCCAGCTGTCGATGTACGAGGACAACGCCACCCGGTCATAGGCGGCATCGGCTTCCTCACCCAGAACCGTCACCTGCCACTGATCGGTGGCATCGCGCTCACGCAGCACCTGGACAAATCGGTGACCGACCATTCCATGGCCGATGACGACGACTTTCTTGTTCATGGGTTTCACACCGCCACTTCGTTTTTGGAGCTGGAGATCGCCGGAACCGATACGGTCATGGGCCGCCGCACGTACGCGTACCAGGTGACCGCCGCGCAGATGACATAGAAGACGAGAAACACCCAGAACGCCATGGTCGCCGACTTGGCCGCGCTGAGATACGAGGCGCGAAGTACCAGGTTGATGGCGACACCACCGAGGGCGCCGATCGCTCCCGCCACCCCGATCAATGCGCCCGACATGGTGCGCGACCATGTCTCGTCGAGTCCTGCACTACGCGCCTTAGCCGCAAAGACCGACGGAATCATCTTGTACACCGAGCCATTGCCTATTCCGGAAACCACAAACAAGATGATGAATCCGATGACGTAGGCCGTCATGATGCTTCCGGACGGCGCACCAGCGCCGCGGTCGCTGATCGTTCCCGCGGCCACCAGAATGCCCGCGCCGAAGATCATGGCAATGAACGCGTACAACGAGATCTTGCCGCCACCGGTGCGGTCCGACAGCCAACCACCGAACGGACGGGCTAGTGAGCCCAGCAAGGGGCCGATGAACGCGATCTGAGCGGCGTGCAGCGATGCCTGCGCCGCGGCCTGCGCAGGCGTCACGCCACTGTGCGCCAGCCCGGCAAGGAAGTTCAGCTGCAGCACCTGACCGAACGCGAAGCTGAATCCGATGAAGGAACCGAAGGTGCCGATGTAGAGGAAGGCGATGATCCACGAGTCCCGGTACTTCATGACATCGATCAGAGAGCGACCGTCGGTCTTCTGGTCGGCCAGGTTGTCCATGAACAGCGCCGCCCCCACCGCCGCGAAGGCGATCAGCACGAGGTAGATGGCGGCTACCCAGTGTGGCGACCGGTTCCCGACGGTGGCAATGACCAACAGGCCGATCACCTGAATGACCGGCACGCCGATGTTCCCGCCGCCCGCATTGAGACCCAGCGCCCAGCCCTTGAACCGTTGTGGGTAAAAGGCATTGATGTTCGTCATCGAGGAGGCGAAGTTTCCACCGCCGAATCCGGCGACTGCGGCCACGATCATGAACGTGGTGTACGAGGTTTCCGGATGAGCCATGAAATACAGGGTCAACGCGGTCGGCACCGCCAGCACCAGGGCGCTGAAAACGGTCCAGTTACGGCCGCCGAACCATGCGGTGGCGAAGGTATAGGGCAAGCGCAGCACCGCACCCACCAGAGTCGGCATGGCCACCAGGAAGAACTTCCCGGCGGCATCGATGTGGTAGACGTTCTGCGGCATGAACAGCACCATCACCGACCAGATGGACCACACCGAGAATCCGACGTGTTCGGCCACCACGGACCAGATCAGGTTGCGGCGCGCGATTTTCGCGCCACCGTTGTCCCACGCGACGACGTCCTCGGGATCCCAGTTCTCAATCCAGCGTCCGCGCCGTGCAATTGGGGCTGTTGCCGTGTTGTTCGCCATACAAGCACGGTAGGAAAAGCTTGTTGCAGGGGCGCTGCTGCCGATGACCGAGCCATCACATCTCGCTCACTCAGTCTGTCAGGTGGCGGTGAGCAATCCGATCACGTCACATCCACGACATGGAGTGATGCGCGTTACAGCGTCAGTCGCACGAGTGCCGCTGTCCGCGCCAATCCCGGGAAGGACTGAGCCGAGGAACGCGGATGCAAGGCGTGCACCGCCAGTCGGAAGATCAACGCCCGCAACAGCATCTGGGGCCACTCCGGCAGTGTCGCCCACCGCTCGATCAGACCGTCGTCGGCGTCGCCCCACGACAGCGCGTCCACCACGGCCACACCGGCCGCCCAGGAGGCGGGACGCCAGTAGGGGGTGATGTCGGTGATGCCGGGTGCCGCGGCACCTGCGAAAAGCACAGTGCCGTAGAGATCTCCGTGCACCAATTGCGGCGGGCTCTTGGTCGGTCGACGCAAGCTTGCCAGCTGGTTGATCAGATCGATCGATCGCTGACCGTCGGGCGAGCCGGGCGATACCCGCGCCGCCGAGGGCCAGGACTGCAGCGGCCGGTCCTCCCATGCCGCCCGATCGGCGGCGATGAAGACGTCGACATCCGCCCACGGCGCGACCGGAGGCTGGGTGAGGAATCGGGGACGTTCCAGCTTTGACGTCGCCTCATGGAGACGCACCGACAGTGATACGACCTCGTCATGTCGAGGCTCAGGCGCACCCGCGACGAATGTGTCCGCACGCCAACCCGATACGACATAGCGCCCGTCGGTGGAGCGAACCGGCCGCGCCAGCCGCACCCCGTCGACGAACAGAGTGTCGCGCACCTTGGCCGACCACGCGGCACGCGCATGGTCAGCTACCAGGGACAACACCACTTCACCGCACCGCCAGCCGCCCTCCCATGTCGGGCCGAGCTGGACTGGTTTGACGCCGCTGAGCCCGTATGTCGCGAGCACGTGCTCGGGTGGGCGGTCCACAGTCACGCGGGATACGTTACCGCCTGCAATGAACTGGGTTGTGTTCGCTCGCCGTTCGTGTCGGCAGTCACAGGTGGCACGTCCGTAACGTGTGGCTGTTGCTGGTGCCCAGTCGGTCAGTACATGACCATGTCGGGGTCCACCTGCTTGGCCCAGGCGGCGATACCGCCCTGCAGATGCACCGCATCCGAGAAGCCCGCCTTTTTCACGGCCACGAGCGCCTCTGCCGACCGAATACCCGTCTTGCAATACAGCACCGCCTGCCGGTCCTGTGGCAGCTTGGCCAGGCCGTCTCCGGACTCAAGGGTCGACTTGGGCACCAGCTCGGCACCGTCGATGTGGACGATGTCCCATTCGACCGGCTCACGTACGTCGATCAGTGCCACCTTCTTGTCGGTGTCGAGCAGCTCACGCAGCTCACGCGGCGTGATGGTGGAATCGGCGACAGCGGCCGAGGCCTCGTCGCTGATCACACCGCAGAATGCCTCATAGTCGATGAGCTCGGTGATCTTGGGCGTGGCCGGATCCTTGCGGATCTTTATGGTGCGGTAGGTCATGTCGAGTGCGTCGTACACCATGAGGCGGCCCAGCAGCGAGTCACCGATGCCGGTGATCAGCTTGATCGCCTCGGTACCCATCACCGAGGCGATGGAGGCGCACAGGATGCCCAGAACCCCACCCTCGGCGCAGGAGGGCACCATGCCCGGCGGCGGCGGCTCGGGGTACAGATCGCGGTAGTTCAGGCCGAGCCCGTCCGGGGCGTCCTCCCAAAAGACCGAGACCTGCCCCTCGAAGCGGTAGATGGAGCCCCACACATAGGGCTTGTGCGCAAGCACCGCGGCATCGTTGACCAGGTAACGCGTCGCGAAGTTGTCGGTACCGTCCAGGATCAGGTCGTACTGCGCAAAGAGCTCGACCGCATTTTCCGGATCCAGACGCAACTCATGCAGCCGCACCTCGACCAGCGGGTTGATCTCCAACACCGAATCGCGCGCGCTCTGTGCCTTGGACCTGCCGATATCGGACTGGCCGTGGATGATCTGGCGCTGCAGGTTGGACTCGTCGACCACATCGAACTCGACGATGCCGATGGTGCCGACACCCGCAGCGGCCAGGTACAGCAGCGTCGGGGATCCCAGCCCGCCGGCGCCGATGACGAGCACCTTGGCGTTCTTGAGGCGTTTCTGCCCGTCCACACCCAGGTCGGGAATGATCAGATGCCGGCTGTACCGGGCGACTTCTTCGCGGGTCAGTTCCGCGGCGGGACGTACCAACGGCGGCAATGTGGGCACCGTGACTCCTGATGGTTGAGGGCTACAGCAGCATCAACAGTATCGGGATGCCAACCCTTCCCGGAGCCAGACCAGTGACCGCTACGGAATCGGGTACGGCCAGGGGTTGGTGCGGCATGTCTTGCCGTCGGGCTTGATCGAGTCGGGATCGAACTTCGCGGCGACATCATTGCTGGTGCTGAACGTCTGCTGCATCATCACCGGCGCCAGCTGCTGGTCCTGCTCGCAGGGTTCATGGCTTCGATACCCGATCGCATGTCCGACTTCGTGGTTGATGACGTATTGGCGATAGGAGGTGATATCGCCCTGGAACGGGACCGCGCCGCGCACCCAGCGTGCCTCGTTGATGAACACGCGCTGCTCGCCATTCTCGCCGTACCTCGGGTTGTAGCAAGAGGATTCGAGTTGGATCTCGTATCCGCAGCCCTCCCGGACGGTGTCTGGCGAGGTCAGCGAGATCCGAAAATCGGGTGTACCGGCATCGATCCGGACAAACGCGAATTGAGGGTTGTGCGTCCAGCTCTTCTGGCTGGCCAGGGTCTGGGTCGCCATCCGCGCGAACGCCTCGTCGCCTCCGAAACCCATTGTGTCGATGCCGTCCTCGACCTCGATGGTGTAGGAGAAGACCTTTGCGGCGCCCTGCCCGACCTGGGGCGTGGTGCCCGGCACTATGTGCCAGGTCCGGGCACCCTGGGCGGTGAAGGGCTCGCCTTCGGGCAGCACCCCGTCGGGCAGACTCGCGTCGAACTGGGTAAGCCCCTTGGGCGGCGCACCGATGATGGCGTCGCCCAGCGCCCCGATCGATGGCGGATCGGCCACGGGCTCGTTGGGCCCGTCGGCACCCCCATGCACGTGTTCACGCTGCGTGACGGTCTGGTAGCCGACAAAGACGGTCAGCGCCACCAGCAGCGGGATCGCATACGCACGCCATCCATATGTGGAGATGAAGCGCCCGAGCCAGGTCTGCTTGCGCCAGCGGTCGCGGTCACGCCTATCGGAGCGGATGCGGCCGCTTCCCTCGGCCAGCGGATCGCGCTGGGCACGCAGCGGCTCGTAGCGTTCGGAGGACTCCTGTACCGGGAGTCGACTCATCGACGAGCCGCTTGCGCGAAGGGAATCATCCATAGTTTCTGGCATGGACCTACGATTATGCGCCCATTGGTGCCGGTCGTAGGTCACCGAGCAAGAATGGCATAGCGACAAGCCATCCCGCCTCGGGCACGCCGCCAGGGGCCAGGAGTACTGTCTGTAGTTCGGGTCCAAGCGGATTTGAATAGCCGCTTGAGTGAGATGGCGTGGGCGACCTTTTCAGCCGCTTGCGCGCAGAGGATAAGGACATGCGTGACCTTGCGAAACTGGCCGGGCGTCGAGGCACGGTGAACTCGACGGTGGCGACGCAGGATTCGACTCAGGGAAACACACGGCGCGGTGGGCGGCTGCCCCGAGATGAACGGCGCGGCCAATTGGTCGGTTCCGCCAGCGAGATATTCGTCGATCGCGGCTACCACGCCGCCGGTATGGACGAGATCGCCGACCGGGCAGGCGTAAGCAAGCCCGTTCTCTACCAACACTTTCCGAGCAAGCTTGAGCTATATCTGGCGGTGCTGCACAAGCACGCCGACAATCTGGTCTCCAGCGTGCGCCAGGCGCTGCGCACCACCACCGACAACCGTCAGCGGCTGCGCGCGGCCGTCATGGCGTTCTTCGATTTCGTCGAGCATGACAGCCAGGGCTACCGGCTGATCTTCGAGAACGATCTCGTCGGCGTGCCCCAGGTCAGCGAACGCGTCGAGGGCGCCATCAGCGCGTGCACCGATGCGGTATTCGACCTGGTCAGCCACGATTCCGGGCTGGATCCCCACCATGCCCGCATGGTGGCCGTCGGCCTCGTAGGGATCAGCCAGGTCAGTGCGCGCTACTGGCTGGACAACGAGAAGCCCATCTCCAAGGACGACGCCGTCAACGCAACCGTCGGCTTCGCCTGGGGCGGGCTCTCGCACGTTCCGCTGCAGCCACACGGTTAGCTTCCGCCGGCCGTTAGGGCCTTAGCTTGAGAAGCCGACGCGACGCGCGTCGGCAACACCGATCTCCACGTAGGCGATCCGGGCTGCGGCGATCAGGTACTTGCGGCCCTTCTGGTCGGTGAGGTTGAGCACATCCGATTCCTTGGACAGCGCCGCCGTGACGACCTTTTCGACGTCAGCCGGGGCCTGATCGCTAGAAATGACCAGCTCGCGCGGGCTATCTGTGACACCGATCTTGATCTCCACCAGGACACCTTTCCACGTCATCGAGCCGACATCGAACTCGTATCGACGAGGTTAGCCGACGCCGATTGCGCCGACACACCTCGCATGATCGCGGGCGCCCGTTAATCACAGCAGTAACATCGGCATCAGGTTTCACATTGAATTGGGGCTGAGAGGAAGCGCTGATCATGGTCGGTTATCGCGGAGATTCTCGGTACTCGAGCGACTACGAGCCCTACGACGACCCGTACAACTCCGAGACTGCCCCGCAGTCCACCGAGTACTCGGGTCTTGACGAGGACTTCGAGTACCGGCCGCCGGGCTCCAACGAGAACTGGAAATGGGTCGCGTCGATAGCCGGGGCGGTGTTCGCCATCGCCGTGATCGCGACGGCCGTTGTGCTCAGCGGCGGCAACGACAAGCCGCCAGCTGCTGCGGTGACCACGCCCGTGCCCGCGCTGACACCCGTCACCACCACCACCGCGCCTCCACCACCCCCGTCGGCGACGTCTCCGGCCAAACCGTCGACAACCACCGTGACGAGCACGCCCGCGCAAGAGACGCCGACCGCGGAGCCCTCCACCGAGGCTCCCCCGCCCGAGCCGCCACCGTCGAACCCGATGCTGCCGCCGGAGGGCCAGCGGCCGATCACGCCGGCGGCATTCGCCTACTACGTGACCGGTAACCAAACGCCGGGCGATCTGCTGACCATCACCTACACCGACGGCAACGGCATGACACGCACCGTGCTCGGCGCCTCGCTGCCGTGGACGATGATCGTGACCCCGAGCCCCGGGATCACCGGCGGCTCGATCACCGCGACGAGCTTTGCAAGCCAGGTCAACTGCTCGATCACCAACAGCGAGAACCAGATGCTCGCGGTGCAGAACAGCAACAGCATCATCGCCCGCTGCGCCAAGTAGCTGCCGCCTGCGCGTTCCCCACAGGTAACCGGTACACAGACTCAATCGGCTGATTCTGTTGTCCCACAATCGGTATGGCTAGCGACATGGGGAATACCGCGTGTGCCCGCCAAACCCTCAGCCGAGCCCGAGGACAGCCATCCGCTCGGCATGCGCGCTTTGCAGCCGCTCGAAGAACTCGTTGAGATTCCCCAGCCCGGCGCCACCTGACATCACCAGTTCCGCGAGCTCATCGTGGCGCGCGAGCACGTGCTGGGCCTGAGTGATGGCCTCACCGAGCAGTCGCCTCCCCCACAGGGTGAGGCGGTTACGCTGCTGCGAGTTCTCCTTGACCGCATCACGCACCTGGGCGATGACGAACTCCGAATGACCCGTGGTGCCCAACACCGACTTGAGCACGGCGGCCGATTCTCCGGACAACGAGTCGACAACCTCGCCATAGAAGTCGGCCGCCAGGGAGTCGCCGATATACGCCTTAACCATCGCCTCCAGCCACGTGCGCGGCAAAGTCAGCGAATGGTAATTCTCCAGCGTCTTGACGTACGGCTCCATGGCCGCCAGTACGTCAATACCCTTGGCCTCCATCGCATCCCGGAGCACCTCGTAATGGCGCATCTGTGATGCGGCCATACTGGCGATGGCGATCTTGCTCGCCAAATCGGGCGCCATCCTGGACTCATCGGTCAGCCGGTAGAAGGCCGCGACCTCGCCGTACGCAATCACCGCGAACAGCTGATTGACACCGGGAGGATCGAGGTCCGTCGATGACCCGCTTGCGCGAAGGGAATCGGGCTCCGTCATGTCTGGAACTCTAGTCGGGCGACCGCAGGAGAACTCCGATCCGCACGGCAAACCATGCCGAATCGGAAAATCGCAGCTCACCCGCTACCATGGACTCGAGACGACCATCCTGACCATGAATTACCCAGGAAGTCCTCTCATACGAAATGTGCGTGCACGTGGCGCCCTCGCCGCTCGCTGCGAGCCGGCCCCTTGGAATCCTAGGAATCCGACCTACCGATCGTGCGCGCTGAGCGAAACACGAAAGGCACGTACCACACATGAGCCACATCGAACACACCTTTGCCCAGCTGGGCGTGCGCAAGGAAATAGCCCGGGCACTGCGCGAGGCCGGGATTGAGCATCCGTTTGCCATCCAGGAACTGACACTCCCCCTTGCCCTGGCCGGCTCCGACCTCATCGGGCAGGCCCGCACCGGCATGGGCAAGACGTACGCGTTCGGCGTCCCACTGCTGCACCGCATCGCCACCGGTGTCGAAGACCGGCCGCTCAACGGCACCCCGCGGGCCCTGGTCGTGGTGCCCACCCGCGAGCTGTGCATCCAGGTTTACGAAGACCTGACCAAGGCCTCCAAGTACCTGTCCGCGGGCGACCGCGACTTCACCGTCGTCTCCATCTACGGAGGACGGCCCTACGAGCCTCAGATCGAGGCGCTGCGCGCCGGAGCCGACGTAGTCGTCGGAACCCCGGGCCGCCTGCTGGACCTGGCCCAGCAGGGGCACCTGCAGCTCGGCGGATTGGCCATGCTGGTCCTCGACGAAGCCGACGAAATGCTGGACCTGGGCTTCCTGCCCGATATCGAACGCATCCTGGCCCTGGCGCCGTCCGCCGATGCGGGCCGCCAGTCGATGCTGTTCTCGGCGACCATGCCGGACCCGATCATCACCTTGGCTCGCACCTTCATGAACCGCCCGACGCACATTCGCGCCGAGGACCCGCAGGCCTCCTCGGTGCACGACTCCACGGAGCAGTTCGTGTACCGCGCGCACGCGCTGGACAAGATCGAATTGGTCAGCCGGATTCTGCAGGCCGACGGGCGGGGCGCCACCATGATCTTCACCCGCACCAAGCGCACCGCCCAGAAGGTTTCCGACGAGCTGGCCGAGCGTGGCTTCGCGGTCGGCGCTGTGCACGGTGACCTTGGACAGATCGCTCGGGAAAAGGCGCTGACATCTTTCCGGTCCGGTCAGATCAACGTGCTGGTGGCCACCGACGTGGCCGCCCGCGGAATCGACATCGACGACGTCACGCACGTCATCAACTACCAGTGCCCCGAGGACGACAAGACCTACGTGCACCGCATCGGCCGCACCGGCCGCGCCGGCCGTACCGGTATCGCGGTCACCCTGGTCGACTGGGACGACATCGCACGCTGGCAGCTGATCGACAAGGCCCTCGGCCTCGGTGTACCCGAGCCCGACGAAACCTATTCCACCTCGCCGCATTTGTTCACCGAGCTGAACATCCCGGCCGACGTCACCGGCTCAATCGGCGAGAAGTTCTCCGGCGGCCCGAAGCGTCGCGAGCCACGCGGTGAGCGCGCCGAGGGCGAGAAACCCAAGCGCACCCGGACCCGCCGCCGTACCCGCGCGGGCCAGCCCACCGACGAGTCGGCTGCCGAGGCACCCGCACCAGAGGCGGCCACCGCGGACGGAGATCAGCAAGCCCCCGCTCGCCGTCGTCGCCGTCGTCGCCGCCCCAACGCCACCGCCGCGACCACCGCCTCGGCGTGATCGCACCGGAGCGGCGCACCCGAGCCGACATCATTGCCGCGGCGGTGATCGCCGTCGTGGTAGCCGTTACCGGCACAACGATTTGGTGGACCAGCGACGCCCGCGCCACCGTCAGCCGCCCCGCCGCCGGGGATATCAAACGGCCGATGAGCGCCACCCGCGTCCCCGACTCGGTACGTGAGCTGTGGTCCACCGCCAGTGCGGCGACCAAGGGCCCCGTAATCGCAAGTGGCGCGGTCGTGAGCGCCGACGGACACGATGTGGTGGCCCACGACCCGGCAACCGGCGCGCAGCTGTGGTCCTATGCCCGCAGGAACCTCGATCTGTGCGGGGCAATCGGCTTCATCGATGACGCGGTGGCGGTCTACCGCGACGCACGTGGGTGCGGTCAGGTCACCATGATCGACGGCCAGACCGGCCGCCGAGGTGCGTTGCGCAGCAGTGCAAATGACTCAAAAGTGTCGCTGTCGACCGACGGCACCTACGTGTTGGCGCTCGGCAGTACGCGCCTCGAGCTGTGGCGTTCGGACATGGTTCGCACCCTCGAATACGGGCGGGTGGTGGCTCCCCTGAACGCCAATAGCCAGCCGCGCGTCGACTGCACGCTGAAGTCGGGTGCCGTCGGGGCAAGCGTGCTCGCGGTGCTGGAAACCTGCCCGCAGGATCCCACCCTGCGGCTGACACTGCAGAAGCCGACACCCAAGGACAACGACAAGCCGGAGGAGCTCTACTCGGCAGTGCTTCCCGGAGTGGAACGCGGTTCGGCGGCCAAGGTGCTCGCGGTCGCGGACACCCGATCGGCCGTCTACCTGCCGGGCACCCGTAACGAACTCGTGGTGTTCGACGACCGTGGCATGCGGGTGGGCGCGACGGTGCTGCCGGGCGAGATCGCCCAAACGAACGCCGCCGCCCAGGCCGGCGATGTCATCACCTGGTGGACGGGCAGTCAGGTGCTGGTTCTCAGCGCCTCGGACCTGAGCTACAGGTTCGTCCTGCCCACCACCACAAAGCCCCTCGGCCCCGGCACGAACATGGCCGGCGAATTGTTGATACCGGTCGAGGGCGGTATCGACGTGTTCAACATGACGACCGGCGAGTTCCGTAAAAGTATTGTGGTACAACGGAATACGGCCGACGAGAAGAGCCCTGTGATCAGTGCCGTCGTCGGTAATACGCTAGTGGAGCAACGCGGTTCACGAATCTTCGCCCTGGGGTAGCTGCGCGCCCGGGCGAAATCAGTCGACCGGCGGGGTGAAGGTCGGCATCGCCTTACCGCTCTTCCAGTGCTTCACCAGACTCTGTGCCAGCTCGCGATAGGCCAGCGCACCTTTGTTCTTGCGGCCCGCCAGCACCGAGGCACCCGAGGCACTCGCCTCCGCGAACCGCACGGTCCTGGGAATCGGCGGTGCCAACACCGGCAGCTGGTACCGATCGGCCACGTCCAGCAGCACGTCGCGGCTGTGTGTGGTCCGCGAGTCGTACAGCGTGGGCAGCGCACCCAATAGCGTCAGCCGCGGATTGGTGATCTGCTGGACATCGGTCACCGTCCGCAGGAACTGGCCAACGCCCCGATGCGCCAGCGTCTCGCACTGCAGTGGCACCATCACCGAGTCGGCAGCCGTCAAACCGTTCAGTGTCAGCACGCCCAGCGAGGGCGGGCAGTCGATGATCACCACGTCGAACTGATCCCCCAGTGATTCCAGAGCCCGCTTCAGCGCGTATTCACGTCCGGCGCGCATCAGCAGCATCGCCTCGGCACCCGCCAGGTCGATATTGGCGGGTAGCAGCGTCAAATCCTCGGTGGTGGTGAGCAGCGCTTCCTTGATATCCGCCTGCCCCAGCAGCACCTCATGCACCGAAATTCCCAGCCGGTCCGGATCTTGCCCCAGCGAGAACGTCAGGCAACCCTGCGGATCCAGGTCGACCAGCAGCACTTTCTTGCCGGCCTGCGCCAACGCCGCGCCGAGCGACGCGACCGTCGTGGTTTTGGCCACCCCACCCTTTTGATTGGCTACCGCCAGCACACGAGTCACGTCCACATACTGGCATGCCGGACACGATCACGACGGAAGTCGGTACGGCACAATCAAGTGTGTGTCCGCGCTCCTGAACCGAATGTTGTTGTTACGCCACGGCGAAACCGAATGGTCAAAAATCGGGAGACATACCGGGCGCACTGATCTTGATCTCACTGAAATCGGGCGCGCCCAAGCGGTGGCGGCCCGCGAGGTGCTCAAGGACCTCGACCTGAATGACCCGCTGGTTCTCAGCAGCCCGCGCCGCCGCGCGCTTCAGACGGCGGAGCTGGCAGGTCTCACCGTCGACACTGTCGACGAGCAGCTCGCCGAATGGGACTACGGCGACTACGAAGGCCTGACCACACCGCAGATCCGCGAGAATGACCCAGGCTGGTTGGTGTGGACGCACGGCTGCCCGGGTGGCGAGTCCGTGGCGCAGGTACAGGCGCGCGCCGATCTGGTGATCACCAAGATCGCCGCGGAGCTGACCCAGCGCGATGTCCTGCTGGTGGGCCATGGCCATTTCTCACGTGCCCTGATGACCCGGTGGATCGATCTGCCACTCGAAGAGGGCACCCGCCTGGGCATGGCCACCGCTTCGATCGCTATCGGCGGCCACGAGCACGGCCAGCGCCAGGTCGCCGCACTTGGCCTAACCGGGTACCAGCACCCGGTACCGTCAAGCTGACATGACGGCCACCGACTCTCCCGCCCGCCCACATTTCGTGATGTCGCGAGCCGCCGACGCGCTGTACGCGTATGGCCGCGATGCGACCTATGACGACGTCTTCACCGCGGCGGAAGCCTTGCGCACCGGCCGTCATCACATGTTGGTGGGTGCCCTGCCGTTCGACACCTCCCGTCCCGTCGCACTGACGGCTCCAGTCACGGTCCAACGCGGACTGCCCCAAGAGTTCTACGGCGCAATGCCGAATACTCAGGTGACACAACAGGTACCGGCGCCCTCTGAGCATCTGCGACGGGTCACCGAGGCGGTCGAGGTGCTGCGCAGCGACGCAGGGCTGGCCAAGGTTGTCTTGGCGCGGGTGTTGGAGCTGCGGGCCGAGTCGCCCGTGGACCCATTGGTGCTGACACACCGATTGATTCGAAACGACCCCGACGCCAACAGCTTTTGCGTGGACCTCTCCCCCGCCGGCAACCGATTCCGCGGACACACCATGGTGGGATGCAGCCCAGAATTGCTGGTGGAACGCCGAGGCGACATGGTGATCTGTCATCCCTTCGCCGGTTCCGCACCGCGGTCCAGTGACCCATCCCAGGATCGGCGCACGGGCGAAGATCTAGCGGGTTCACACAAGAATCGCCACGAGCACTCCGTCGTGATCGACCAGCTACGCGAGGATCTCGCGTCCCTGTGCGTTGATGTCCAGGTCCCCCCGGAGCCGACGTTGAGCCGCACCGCGGCACTCTGGCACCTGAGCACGTCCATCAGCGCCCGCCTCCGCCAAAGTTCAACCACAGCACTCGATTTGGCCTTGGCGCTGCACCCCACGCCCGCCGTGTGCGGCACCCCGACCGAGGCCGCTGCCGACCTGATCTCACGCATTGAGGGTGATCGCGGTTTCTACGCGGGTGCGATCGGCTGGTGTGACCGCAATGGGGACGGCCGCTGGGCCGTCACCATCCGCTGCGCCGAACTGTCGGCAGACGGCACCGCGATTCGCGCCTACGCCGGCGGCGGCCTCGTCGCCGAATCGGACCCGCAGGACGAACTTTCAGAGACCACAGTCAAATTCCGGACCGTGTTGGCAGCGCTAGGAGCCAAAATTGACTAACACCCTTATTCGCCGCGCCACCGAAGCCGACATCCCGGCCATTGTCGGGCTCATCGAGGACCTCGCGGAGTACGAGCACGCCCGCGATGAGTGCCTCATCACCGAAGAGCAGCTTCACCAGGCGCTATTCGGCTCACACCCCGCCCTTTTCGCCCACGTCGCCGAGAGCGGCGGCGTGGTCTGCGGTACCGCGGTCTGGTTCCTGAACTTCTCGACCTGGACCGGCCACCACGGCATCTACCTCGAGGACCTGTACGTCAGGCCAGAACAGCGCGGCGCCGGCCTGGGCAAGGCGCTGTTGTCGGCGCTGGCCGCCGAGTGTGTGGCCAACGGCTACACCCGGTTGGATTGGGCTGTGCTGGACTGGAATACACCGTCTATTAAGTTCTACGACTCACTCGGCGCCCACCCGCAATCGGATTGGATCACCTACCGTTTACAGGGTCCGGCGCTGGCGGAGTTGGCCTCGGACCGCTCAGACTAATCCGATTCGTCGGCACCGGCTTCATCGCCGCCGGCCCACATTTGGGCGGTGGGGCTGAATAACAACACCAGCGCGGCAACCGCGACAATCGCGAGGGGCACGCCCAGAGCCAGCTGGTGTGACCCGACGGCCGCGTACCACGCCACGGGGAGCAGCAGCAGCTGCATCATCACGGCGATCCCCCTGCCCCAACGCCTGCCCGAGATGAGTGCCAAGCCCGCGGCAAGCACGGCGGTACCGAACACCGAGAACCATGCTGCGGTGCCGTACCCGTTGACCACATGCTGATCGGCGCCGCTAGCCGCGCGCACAACCAGAACCAGCGCGATCACCAATCCCACGGCACCTTCCCCGGCAACGATCATTCCGGCGCGGCGAACGGTGTTCGGGGCGGTTGTGGTCACCAGACAAGCCTAGGCGGCCTCATCACCGCGGTGATGAGCAGCTTGCGTGGAGCAACATCCGACTAGGCTCATGCCCCGTGCGTGCGGTCCTCATCGTGAATCCCAATGCCACCTCGACAACAGCGGCCGGGCGTGACCTGCTGGCTCATGCGCTGGAAAGTCGTGTGCACCTACAGGTTCTGCATACCGATCACCGGGGGCATGCCAGCGAGCTGGCCCGTCGCGCGGCCGACGAGGGGGCGGCGGTCATCGTCGTGCACGGCGGCGACGGCACGGTCAGCGAGGTGGTGAACGGGCTGCTGGGGCAGCCGGGGCACCCCGCGCCGGGCCCGCTGCCCGCCGTGGCAGTGGTGCCGGGTGGTTCGGCCAATGTGTTCGCCCGAACACTGGGCATTTCCGCGGACCCCGCACAGGCCACCAATCAGGTTGTCGACCTGCTGGACGAGCACCGGCGCGAGCAGCGGCGATGGCGCCGCATCTCCCTGGGGCACTGCGGCGAGCGCTGGTTCATCTTCAACGCGGGCATGGGGTTGGACGGCGAGGTGGTCGCCGCGATGGAAGCCCATCGCAATAAGGGCAAGCAGGTCACCGCGGGACGCTACGTGGCGCGTTCGGTACTCGCCTTCTTCCGCGCCGCGCGGCGCCAGCCGACGCTGACCGTAGAACTGCCTGGCCACGAGCCACAAGCGGGGATCCATTTCGCCTTCATCAGCAATTCGAACCCGTGGACCTACGCCAACGAGCGCGCCATCTGGACCAATCCAGGCACCGGCTTCGAGAGCGGTTTGGGCATCTTCGCGTCCAAGAGCATGAACGTGGTGGCGAATCTCGGCCTGGTGCGCCACATGGTGGGAACACCGAGGGCCGACCGTCCGGCCGCCAAGCATCTGCTGCGCGAAGACGACATCCCATGGGTACGCGTGCGTGCGTCGGCACCGATCGCAACGCAGGTCGACGGCGATTTTCTCGGGCTGCGCAGCGATCTGACGTTCACCGCCGTACCCGACGTTCTGGACGTCGTTGCCCCGGCAAAACCCGCCGGAAAACAATCTTGAGCCGTGCACACGGCGCAATAGTGTTGAGCGCCAGTCCGTTCCGGATACAGGCGACTCACAGGTCCAACGCGGCGCACGTCACATTCCGACCCGGATCGGATGTACTACTTCACGTAGTCGAGTCTCGGCGGGCCGTGATGTTACTCACGAGTAGCGGCTTACCACCTGGGAAAATGAGGGAATCTCGCCAGATTCAAGGCGCAGATCGATCTAGTGTAGTACAAACGAATGTGGCGCTTGAACACGCCACCCCCGAGTGAGATTGACCACGTGTTAACTCACGCTATTGACTTCTGCTGAGCTTGTGAAACGATCGGAAGCAACAGTGCAGAAACATTTGGTACGCACGCGTTAACAGCCGAAAAACATTAATCTCGTGCGCTTGTGGCGCGCACGATGCAAAAGGAGTGCACAACTATGGATTGGCGCCATAAGGCGGTCTGTCGCGACGAGGATCCCGAACTGTTCTTCCCCGTCGGGAACAGCGGACCGGCCCTTGCCCAGATCGCTGACGCGAAGCTCGTCTGTAACCGCTGTCCGGTGACGACCGAATGCCTTACCTGGGCGCTCGAGTCGGGGCAGGACGCCGGTGTGTGGGGTGGCCTCAGTGAGGATGAGCGCCGCGCCCTGAAGCGTCGCAACGCCCGCGCTCGCGCCCGCAGCGCCGTATAACGCCGCAGCACCTGAGAACCCGGCACAGTTTGGTGCCGGGTTCTTTGCTGCGCAAGGGCTTTCGGTCGACGTTGACTAGGCCATCAGCCGGGCGCGTCGGCCCAGGGGAACCCGCAATACCGCGTTTGTTCCGCCCTCGGGATCGCTACGCATGTCCAGCGATCCATCGATCTCGGCCGACACCAGCGTCCGGACAATCTGCAGTCCCAATCGATCCGAGGTCTCCACGCTGAATCCCTCGGGCAATCCCCGCCCATCGTCGTGTACCACGACGTCGAGCCAGCGTGCCGACCGCTCGGCCCTGATGACCAC
Source organism: Mycobacteroides abscessus ATCC 19977 (assembly GCF_000069185.1). Lineage (NCBI taxonomy): Bacteria > Bacillati > Actinomycetota > Actinomycetes > Mycobacteriales > Mycobacteriaceae > Mycobacteroides > Mycobacteroides abscessus. The sequence continues at coordinate 3,585,856 of NC_010397.1, forward strand.
TTGACCTTGAGCGCCCTCGTCGAAGGCGTGCTCGATGGCGTTTTGCACCAGCTCGGTGATCACCATGATCAGCGGTGTGGCCCGGTCCGAGTCGAGCACACCCAGCGCGCCCTCCCGTGACACACGCACCTTGGTGTCGACGGTAGCGACGTCCGTCATGATCGGCATGATCCGGTCGATCACCTCATCGAGGTTTACTTCCTCATCCACCGACATCGACAACGCGTCGTGAACCAGCGCGATGGAAGACACCCGGCGAACCGATTCGAAAAGTGCTTCGCGGGCTTCGTCATTGGGTGTGCGGCGCGCCTGTAGGCGTAGCAGCGCAGCCACCGTCTGCAGGTTGTTCTTCACCCGGTGGTGGATCTCACGGATCGTGGCGTCCTTGGACAACAGTGCCCGGTCGCGACGCTTGACCTCGGTCACGTCGCGGGTGAGCAGTAATGCCCCCTCCGACGCACCGCGCGCGATGAGCGGCAGCGTGCGGATCAACACCGCGGCACCGCCCGCATCGACCTCCATACGCATGCTGGGACCGCCTGCGAGCACATCACGAATGTGCGCCGCCAGCTCCTGGCCCTCAAAGGGGTCAGAAATCAGCGGTTTCGTGACGTCCATCAGATTGTGGCCCTGCAGATCGCTGGCCAAACCCATGCGGTGATAGGCCGACAATGCGTTGGGGCTGGCGTATTTGACTCCGCCGGAGACGTCGAGACGTATGAACCCGTCCCCAACGCGCGGACTGGACCGGGACATCGCCTGGTCTGCGACGTTCGGGAAGGTGCCCTCCGTGAGCATCAGCAGCAGATCGCCGGCACATTCCAGATAGGCGCGCTCGAGCGTGCCTTTCTTGAGCCTGGAGGCCAGGGCGGTTTGGTGAGTCAGCACCGCGACTGTCCGGTCGCCACAGCGCACCGGAACCGCCTCTACGTTCAGCTCGGAAGCGTGCTCGGTCAGGTCCGAGTCGCTCTCGCGCTCGATGGCACCAGAGGCAAACGCCGCCTCCACCAGGGGTACGTCGGCGATCTTGGCGATGGTGCCGACAGCGTCATTATCGATGATGGTCGGCGCGGTATTGGGTCGGCACTGAGCCACGCAGACGAAGGCATCGTCGTCGCGGTGCACCCACATCAGGTAGTCGGCGAAAGAGAGATCGGCCAACAATTGCCACTCGGCGACCACGGCGTGCAGGTGATCGACGGCATCACCGGGCAGCATGGTGTGCTCGGCAAGCAGATCACCGAGAGTCGACATACGGTCGCGATCTAGTCGTCGATGACGGCGATCAAATCGCCGGCCTGGATCACGTCGCCCACCGAAACGCTGACGTCTCCGATGGTTCCCGCCACCTCGGCCAGCACCGGAATCTCCATCTTCATGGACTCCAGCAGGACAATGGTGTCGCCTTCAGCGATCGCGTCACCCTTCTTGACGAGCACTTCCAGCACGCTGGCCACGATCTCGGCGTGTACTTCCTCGGCCACCTGCGCGCCACCTCGCTCTCGTCAACATCCGGTTACCGGTCCCCAGTATCGAACCACACCTACGGCATCCACGCTTTCAACCACCCGTACCGGCATGAGAGACTGGATACACACACCGGCGCGCATCACGCGCAGCTGGCTTGTCAGCCGGGTCCGGACCCGGAACCCATTTGATCACTAAGGAGATTCCCATGGCCAAGCGTGGTCGTAAGAAGCGCAGCCGCAAGCACAACGCCGCCAACCACGGCAAGCGTCCCAACAGCTAGCTAGGAGTTCTCGGCCCGCTGCTGGATAACAGTGGTCTGGCTGATCTTCAACTTAAGACGCTCACGTAGCCCGTCAGGTGCCTTTTCTCCACCGCACTTGCGGGCTACGAGTGTTTTGATCTGCTCTTCAATGCCGTAGTGCTGCAGGCAGCCCGGGCACTCTTCCAGATGATGCCTCAACCGCGCACTGCTTTCGGGGCTGCATTCACCGTCGAGGAGGGTCCACACTTCCGCGATCACCTCAGCGCAACCCGATACCTCGCAGTTGCCACTCTTGTCGACACTCTTCTTGAGTTCACCGTCGGTCATGCCCGGCCCTCCGCCAACTCATTGTTGCGCAGGAATCCGCGGTCCTTGGCCACTTCAGACAGCAAGTCGCGCAGCTGACGACGGCCGCGGTGCAACCGCGACATAACAGTGCCGATCGGGGTGTCCATGATCTCGGCGATCTCCTTATAGGGGAAGCCTTCGACGTCCGCGTAGTACACGGCCATCCGGAATTCTTCCGGCAGCTTATTCAACGCTTCCTTGATTTCGTCGTCAGGTAACCCGTCAAGGGCTTCGATCTCGGCCGACCGCAGCCCCGTGGAGGTGTGCTCGGCGTTCGCCGCCAGCTGCCAGTCAGTGATTTCCTCGGTCGGATACTCCGCTGGCTGACGCTGCTTCTTGCGATAAATATTGATGTACGTATTGGTCAGAATCCGGTACAGCCACGCCTTGAGGTTGGTGCCCTCTTTGAAGGTCCCGAACCCGGCATATGCCTTGACCATCGTCTCTTGCACCAGGTCCTCGGCGTCCGCGGGATTTCTGGTCATCCGCAAGGCAGCGCCGTAGAGCTGGTCCAGCAGCGGTAACGCATCACGTTCGAACCGCGCGACCCGCTCGGCCTCGGTTTCGACGTGAACCAGACCCGGGAGTTCTGCAGCGCTGTCCATGCTTGTCACGGCGGTCCTTTCGGTAGCGACACCGACCATACGGATCGGCACCGACATCGGACGTTCGAGGCACGCCATTGTCACCTGCTATACCCCTTCCGTGTTGAGGACCACAGTCCGCACACCGCGGACAGACTTCTCAACACCGACGCATGCCGGGGTATTTCCCAAAGTATCTCGACTGTCAACCGGAAATTCAGTGGACCCGGGGCGTTACTGTGCCTCTCGTGGGTTCCAAGGCCGTCAAAGCTGCTACTCCGGCCGTCGCCGCGCTGATCGCGGGAGGCGCCGAATACGAACTACTGCCCTACGAGCACCGTGCCGGGGAACACGCGTTCGGCGAGGAAGCGGTGCGCGCGCTGGCGGGCTCCGGCCTGGTTCCCGAGCAGATCTTCAAGACCTTGCTGATCTCGTTGGATCGCGGATCAGATCTAGCCGTCGCGGTCATTCCGGTGCCCGCCACACTCTCGCTCAAGGCCGCCGCGGCTGCGCTGGGTCGTGCGAAGGCGACAATGGCCGACCCCGCGGCCGCAGAACGCAGCTCCGGCTACGTGGTCGGTGGGATCTCTCCGCTCGGGCAACGCAAGCAGCTTCCCACCGTGATCGATGCCTCGGCACTGACCTGGGAGCGCATTCTGTGCAGCGCGGGAAAGCGCGGCCTACAGATGGCGCTGGCCCCGGAAGATCTGGTCCGGCTCACCGGCGCGGTGACGGCGCCCGTCATAGCAGGGTGATCTGCTCCCCCACCGCCGCAGCTCCATCATCCGGAACGAGCAGCTCCGGCCCGTTGTTCGCAACGCTGTTGACCAGCGACGACACCCGGCGAGTTTCGATGCCGGCCGCGCTGCCCGGGGCCCGCAGCAGACCCGGATCCAGCTCGCGGTCGGGGTCCAACCAGCTGTCCCACGAGTCGGCACCGAGCATCAACGGCATCCGATCGTGAATCTCCCGCAGCGGGCCGACCGCGTCGGTCGTGACGATCGTGCAGCTCAGCAGCGGTACAGCACCTTTAGCAGGCTTCCATACCGACCACAGCCCCGCCGCGAACAACCGTTTCCCCTCGCCGGCATTCATATAAAAGGCCGTCTTGGCACCTTCCTGCTTGCGCCACTCGTACCAGCCGTCCATCGGCACGAGACACCGCTTGGACTGGGCCGCCGCGCGGAAGGTCGCGGCGGTGGTGAGGGTTTCCGCCCTGGCGTTGATCAGCGGAGCACCCTTGGACTCCGGTCGGCCGTCCTGACGTGCCGTGGCCCAGTTGGGCACCAAACCCCAGCGCATAGCGCGGATCCTGCGTGTGGGGACGTCACCGGGCTGGTGGTGCCGCGCCACCACGGCCAGCACCGGGTCGGTGGGAGCGACATTGTAGTTAGGGATGGTGGGCGACTGCACGGCGCTGGTCGCGGTTTCGTCTACCGCGTCGATCTCCGCGGCGAGCAGCGCCGGGTCGATTGTCACCGCGTACCGTCCGCACATATCGCCATGGTGCCACCCGGGGCTGACAGCGAAACCGCCCGTCCGGGACAATAGGGCGGTGACGAGCGGACTGTGGCAGGCACCGACGATCGATGGTTCCATCTGCGCGACCATCACCATGCCCGGCTCAAAATCTCAGACCAATCGGGCGCTCGTGCTTGCCGCCCTGGCTGCGCGTGAGGGCGGCACCTCCACGGTCTCCGGCGCATTGCGCAGCCGCGATACCGATCTCATGATCCGCGCACTGCGCTCACTCGGGTTTGACATCATCGGCGACGGCACCGACCTCACGGTCTCCCCGGGAGCCGGAGACGATGACGCATCCACGGTTGACTGCGGGCTCGCCGGAACGGTGCTGCGGTTCCTGCCACCGGTGGCCGCACTTCGCCACGCCCCCACTGTCTTTGACGGCGACGAACAGGCACGCGCCCGGCCCATCGCTCCGCTGTTGGACGCATTGCGGTCAACCGGAGTGGGCATCGACGGGCAACATCTGCCATTCACCGTCACCGGTACCGGCCAGGTACAAGGCGGCGAGGTGGGCGTCGATGCTTCCGGCTCCTCCCAATTCGTCTCTGGTCTTCTACTTTCCGGTGCCGCGTTCAGCGCCGGTCTGACCGCCATGAACACCGCGGACGTACTGCCTTCGGGTCCGCATGTGGTCATGACGGTGACAATGCTGCGCGAGGCGGGAATCGCGGTGGACGATTCAGTGCCCGGGCGCTGGCGTATCGATCCGCAGCCGATTCCGGCGCACCAGTGGGTGATCGAACCCGACTTGTCGAATGCGTTGGCCTTCATCGCGCCGGCACTGGCTACCGGCGGCACCGTGCGCATCACCGGCTGGCCGCGGCAGTCCACCCAGCCTGCACGCCAAATCGAAGATGTAGTGCGCCAATTCGCACAAACCGTCTCATTGACCGACACTCATCTGGAGGTGACGGGCCAGAGCGGCTATGGCGGTGTCGACCTGGACCTCAGCGAGGTCGGCGAGCTCACCCCCACCGTTGCGGCGCTGTCCGCTCTCGCCGAGTCCGGGGCCGTCTCCACGTTGCGTGGGATCGCGCATCTACGTGGGCACGAGACCGATCGACTCAAAGCCCTCGCCCACGAGATAAATGCTCTCGGCGGGCGCTGCGAAGAGACCCAGGACGGATTGCGAATCGTCGCCACCGACCTGCGCGGCGGCGTTTGGGGATCGTATGCCGATCACCGGATGGCCACCGCTGGAGCACTTGTCGGGCTGAAGGTGCCAGGAGTTTCTGTCGACGACATCGCCACCACCAGCAAGACACTGCCGGACTTCCCCGGAATGTGGGCCGACATGATCGCGCAGTCAGAGCGCGCCTCTTGAGCCCACGCGAGTACGACGAGTCCGACGCCCGCATCCGTCCGGGTCGGCGCTCGCGGCCTCGCACCAAAATCCGGCCGGATCATGCCGATGCGGCGCCCGCGATGGTGGTCACCGTGGACCGCGGACGCTGGGGATGTGTACTCCACGATGACCCTGCCCAACAGGTCACCGCGATGCGAGCGCGCGAGCTCGGCCGTACCCCGATTGTGGTGGGCGATACTGTCAGCCTGGTGGGCGATCTTTCCGGGCGCCCCGACACCCTGGCACGCATCGTCCGGCTGGAGGAACGGCGAACAGTGTTGCGCCGCACCGCCGATGACACCGATCCGTTCGAGCGGATCTTCGTGGCCAATGCCGATCAATTGCTCATCGTGGTGGCGGTCGCCGACCCCCCGCCGCGCACTGGCCTGGTGGAACGCGCACTGATCGCCGCCTATGCCGGCGGCCTCACTCCCATCCTGGCGCTCACCAAAACCGATCTGGCAGATCCTGATTCATTCGCGGCGCAATTCGCAGACCTCAACATACGGGTCATCGGGGCGGGACGCGATGAACCACTCGCACCCATCATCGAGGTGCTGACGGGTCGCCTCACCGCGCTGCTCGGCCACTCCGGGGTCGGCAAGTCGACCTTGGTGAACCGTCTTGTTCCCGAGGCTGGTCGTGCGACCGGCGAGGTGACGGGAGTCGGTAAGGGCCGTCACACCTCCACCCAATCGGTGGCGCTGCCGCTGTACCCGTCGGGCTGGGTCATCGATACCCCCGGCATCCGATCCTTTGGCCTGGCCCACATCCGGCCCGACGACGTCCTAGCCGCATTCAGCGACCTGTCCGAGGCCATCGAAGACTGCCCGCGCGGCTGTCAGCACCTCGGCCCACCTGCCGACCCCGAATGCGCCCTCGATGAGTTGGAGGGAGCATCGGCCAAACGGGTAACCGCTGTTCGCCAGTTACTTTCTGTGTTAACAACGGCCTAACTCTTGGTTGCGGGGGCCCTCTCGAATCGCGCTATCAGCATCCGCCGATTAGCGTTTCCACCAGTGGCTGCGACGGAGACAGCCAATGAGGGTCAGGGGTTAACAGATGACGAGCTACGTTCGTAGAATCGCCAGTGTGGCAGCCGTTTTCGCCTGCGGTGTCGCCGCTTGGGCCACCATGTGGATCTCCGTATCCGGCCGCGGATAAATCCCGGCCGCTACCGAACGTAAAGGGTGCCCCCGCCGAAGTCGGCGGGGGCACCCTTTACGTCGAGATGACATATAGGCACACCAGTCCTGGGCAGATAGGTCTTCGAATGTCCTTTCACCGCACCAGTCGGCCGACCGAGGGACTGCAGTTCTGCATACCGTTCGATGTCTTTGGCGCGCTAGGCGGAATCGGTCCAGTGTTGCGCCCCATCGAATTCGACACCGACCGCCGGAACTCGCAGCGTGTGACGTGCCCAGCGGCTAGCGCTTCGCGCGCAAGAAACAGCCCTCCATGCGCGCAGCCTGACATAGGTCACTGACCTGGCTCGCCCACACCCACGGGGCGAGATGACATCTAGAGACGCGTTTCCCGAGAAGCGCTGTACTTAAATGTCCTCTCGCGGCCGGCGATTTAGACCTTTAGACCGCGACCGATGGTTTAGACCTTGTGACGGGCCTTGCGCCGCGCCCGCACCGCGGCGAACGCGGACTTCAGCCCGCGCCGCTCGTGCGGTTCCAACTCGTCGAACATCTTGACGCTGCGCGTCTCCTGCGCGTTGTCGGCCGTGTATGTCAGGTACTTGTCCGGCAGCGACAACTTGGCGATGGTTCGCCATGCCTTCGCGTATTGCACCAGGAATGGACCCGAGGTGTACGGCAGGTCGTACTTGTCGCACAGCTCACGCACCCGCACCGATACCGCCGACAGCCGGTTGCTCGGCAGATCCGGGAACAGGTGATGCTCGATCTGATGGCACAGATTGCCACTCATGAAGGCCATCGCGGGGCCCGCGTCAAAGTTGGCACTGCCCAGCATCTGTCGCAGGTACCACTGTCCTTGCGTCTCGTTCTCCAGGTCCTGCTTCGTGAACTTCTCGGCACCGTCCGGGAAGTGACCGCAGAAGATGACCGCGTTGGACCAGATGTTGCGAATGACATTGGCCAGCAGGTTGGCGGTGACCGTCTTGCGGTAGCTGCCCGCGGGCGAGAGCGCGCTGAGCGCCGGGAAGGCCACGTAGTCCTTGGCGACCTGCTTGCCCATCTTGGTCAATGCCGCCTGACGCTTGACCCGGAATTCTTCCTTGTCGGCCCGCCCCTGCGCCACCTTTCCCAGCTCCAGATGCTGTGTGCCAACACCCCATTCGAAGAGCAGCATCAGCAGCGTGTTGTAGAGCAGGTTGCCCAGGTTGAATGGCTTCCACTTCTTGTCGCGTGTGACGCGCAGCAGCCCGTAGCCCACATCGTCGTCCATGCCGAGCACGTTGGTGTATTTGTGGTGGATGTAGTTGTGAGTCTGCTTCCAGTGCTCGGCCGGATCCACCATGTCCCACTCCCAGCTGGAGGAGTGAATCTCGGGATCGTTCATCCAATCCCACTGGCCGTGCATGACGTTGTGGCCGATCTCCATGTTCTCGACGATCTTGGCCACACCGAGCGTCACCGCGCCCGCCCACCAGGCGGAGCGCTTCTTGCTCGCCGCCAGCAGGATGCGGCCGGTGAGCTCCAGTGTGCGCTGGGCAGCGATGGTGCGACGGATATAGCGGGCGTCGGCAGCGCCGAGCGATTCCTCGACATCCCGACGGATCGCGTCCAACTCGTGCCCGAGCGCCTCAACATCAGCCTCGGTGAGGTGCGCGAATTCCTGGATATCCGAAATCGCCATCCGTGAGCTCCCTTCGCCGGTTCGTGCCTACGATAGCGTAACTTACGGGACCGTAGGTTACTAGGCCGTTAACCTCACACGTCGAGAACGCAATCCCCCGATGCCGCGGAGACGCAGGTCTGAATGCGCGTTCCCGGCTCGTATTCGGCACCCGTTCGCAGGTCACGGGCATGCCCCTGCACCAGCGACACCACGCAGGTCTGACAGATTCCCATGCGGCAGCCGAACGGCATCTGCACTCCGGCCTCTTCCCCCGCCTCCATCAGCGAGGTCGCCGCGTCGGCCGCGCGCTGCTTACCGCTGCGCGCGAACGTGACCAGCCCACCCTGCCCGTGCGGCGCAGCCCGCGACACCGCGAATCGCTCCAGATGCAGCAGCTCGGCAAGACCGGCGTCCGCCCACGTCCGCTGCGCGTCGTCGAGCATGCCCTCGGGCCCGCACGCCCACGTTTGGCGCCGCGCCCAGTCGGGGACCTCGGCGGCCAGCGACGAAAAGTCCAGGCGTCCCTGAGTTTTCGTGGTCCGTAGCCGGTAGTGATACGAAGGGTGGGCCTCGGAGAACGCCGCGAGCTCCCCGGCGAACATCACGTCCCCGGCCGTGGGTGCCGAGTGCAGGTGCACCACATCAGGCAGCGGCAAGCCCGCCGCGGCCGAGCGCCGCACCAAGGTACGCAGCATCGACATGATCGGGGTGATGCCGCTTCCCGCGGTGAGGAACAGGATCGCGGGCGGTGCCGGATCGTCGAGCACGAAGTTTCCCTGCGGGGCGGCGAGGCGCACGATCGTGCCCGGCTCCAGGCCGTTGACCAGGTGGGTCGAGAGGAATCCTTCGGGCATCGCCTTGACGGTGATGGTGATGGTGCGCGCCGAACCTCCGGCATGCAGGGCCCGGCGTTCTTCGCGCGAGCCGCTCATCGCCGGCGCTGACGTCAGCGAGTAGGAGCGCCAGCGCCAGCGGCCATCGATCAGCACGCCGATGCCGACGTACTGACCGGGGTGGTAGTCGAAATGAAAGCCCCAGCCCGGCTTGATTTCCAGGGTGGCGGAGTCGCTGGTCTCCTTGCGCACGCTGACCACCCGCCCCCGCAGCTCCCGGGCCGACCAGAGCGGATTGGCCAGACTCAGGTAGTCGTCCGGCAGCAGCGGCGTGGTGATACGGGAAGCCAAGCCGCGCAAGATGTTTACCGCCGCATGGCGTGACTTGGGTGCGCCCGGCGCGGACGCGTCGAGCCAGGAAGCCAGTTTCACAGCCGATGACCTTCCATTGATGAAGCAGGCGCTCACGGTGGCGCAACCTACGCTACCGTAGGTTACCGGCCGGGAACAGACCAATTGGCCATGCCGGCCCGCCTACAGCAGATCAAGCAGGAACGGTAGTTCTTGCGTCGCGTACCAGGCCAGATCGTGGTCCTGTGCGTCGCCGACGACCAGCTCGGCATCCTCGTCACCCAGGTCCGCGGCATCGATCACCCCGGCCGCCCGCACCACGTCCGGCTCGGCCTGAGCCAGGTCGATATGCGCGGCCACCACCGCCGACATCGGTATCGCGCCCGGCAGCCGCACCACGGCGTCATCCAGATCGGGGCGCAGCTTCGCCTCCTCGGCGTCGGCAACCAGCACCGCCCGCCGGGCCGGCAGCCCGTCGTCGCCGTCCTCGGTAGCCAGCAGCCGCAGCGAGGCCAGGGCGGCCTCGCGCATCGCGACCTCGGACAGCTCGTCCTCATCGCCCGCGGAATAGGCCTCACGCAGTGCCGGCGTCACCGCGAAGGCGGTGCCGTTCACCGGCCACAGTTCACCGTCGGCCACCAGGCCGCGCAGCATCGACAGCGTCACCGGGATGTAGACCTGCATGGGCATTACTGCGCAGCCTCCAATAATTCGTCGAGCGCCTCGGTGATCAGCAGCGGAAGCATGTCGGCATCGGGCATCGCCTCACGGTCGGCGTTGATTCCGTAGTAGACGGTGCCGTTGTACGAGGTCAGCCCGATCGACAGCACCTGGTTACGCAACAGCGGAGGCACCGGGTAGATCTCCGCCAGACGCGCGCCACCCAGATACATCGGGGCCTGCGGCCCCGGCACGTTCGTGACCAAGAGGTTGAACAAGCGGTTCGGCAGTGTGCTCGCCACACGGGCAGCCAACGCATGCAGGGTCGGCGGCACAAACCCGGAGAGCGCCGCCATGTTCGGGACATCCACCAAACTGAATGCCGCAGAATGCGATTCGGTAGCGTGGGCGATCTGCGATAGCCGCACCACGGTGTTGCCCTCACCCACGGGAAGGTCGACGAGGAATGGCGAAACCTCGGTGGTCGCGGCACCCTCGCCGCCCACATCCAGGTCGCCGTCCCGGTACACCGACATGGGCACCATGGCCCGAATGGTCGAGGCGGTGGTCACCGGCTCTCCCCTGCTCATCAACCAATTCCGCAGTGCTCCAGCGATTGTCGCCAGCACCACATCGTTGACGTCGCAGTCGTACTTGGCGCGCACCCGGCGATAATCGGCCAGCTTGGTGCTCACCACGCCGAACCGCCGACTACGTGACACACGTTGATTGAGCGGTCCTCGGGGCGCGGCACCGCGAGCCGCGGTGCGCACCACCTTGACCATGCGCTCCCCCAACTCTCCGATCTCACCGGTCAGCGACGCAACATCGGCCACCGTGTTGCGCACTGCCTCCAAACGGGCGCCGGGTCGCGCCAGCCATTCGGAGACCGCCCCAGCCACCAGCTCGCTGGTGCTCGGTTCATGTTCCGGCACCCAGATGTCCTCCCCGAAATCTGGTGTGCGCGCCGTTCTGTCGAAGATGACCTGGCCCAGGCTAAGCGCGGAATTCCCATCCACCAGCGCCTGATGCGTCTTGGTGTAGATGGCCAGCCGGTTCTTGGACAACCCCTCCACCAGATACATCTCCCACAATGGTCGCGACCGATCCAGTGGACGAGATGTCAAGCGGGCCACAAGGTCTTGCAGTTGCCCGTCGCTACCCGGGGACGGCAGGGCCGAGCGCCGAATGTGATAGGTGATATCGAAGTCGACATCATCTAGCCAGACCGGGCGCGCCAACCCGAACCCGATCTCCTTGACCTTCTGCCGATAGCGGGGCACCTGGGGAAGGCGGCTTTCCACCAGCGCCAGCAGCTCCTCATACGTGAAGCCCCCACGAGGCCTACGGATGATCGCTAGCGAGCCGACATGCATCGGCGTGGCGCTGTCCTCGCTGGAGTAAAAGGATGCGTCGAGCGCGGACAACCTGCTGACCACTATCCGCGCCGCCTTCCCCAAAGAATCTCGCCACTCGCACCCAGCGGCGCCGCTGCGCCAACATTACCTGGCGCCCAAGACGCAGGCTGTGCAATCATGATCGGCAAGGTCTGCATCTCTCCAGCAGAGCACATGAGGGGGCTCATTCACTGGAGGGGAACATGTCTCATCGCTATATCAGCCGGGTCGCCGACTATGAACCCGCGCCCGTGCTGGCCAGCCTGCCTGCGGCCTGCCAGGCGCCGCGGCCCGCGAGATTGCACCAGTCCCGGACCCGGCCGACGGGTATCGAACGTCAGACGCATCTGCGCGAACAGTCTCCACCGCCTCAGGCAGTCGCGTTCGCCGACGCCGCAATGCGCCGCGTCCTGGAAGTCATGGACCGGCGCCGGCCGATAGCGCAGCTGCGCCCATTGCTCGGCGACGGCCCGCTCAGCGCGGTGCTGGCGCGGTCATCGCGTGTTCCGGCCACCACCGCGGCTCGGCTCAGCAAGATCCGGGTGCGCCGGTGCGCGGACGACTCCGCGGAAATCTTCGGAACCTTCGAGCGCGGCGGCCGCGTCAGGGCATTCGCCGGAAGAATCCGGGCCGTTCGGGGCAACTGGCTGGTGGTTGCGTTACAGCTCGGCTGACGCCCGCACTCCACCAAGGCGCCTACGCCGCTCCCCGTCAGGAGTTGACGGATGCCACGTCGCTGCGCTTGACATCTATAACCACCCCACTTAGCGTTCGCCGTAGCGAACGGTCGTATTCATTGCCGTCAAAGTTGACGGGCAGTATCCCCAACACGTCAGTGCCGAGGAATGCCATGCTCACTTTTCCCCAAGGACATACCCCCCGTTATCGCGACTTCACCATCGACGCAATCTCTGACGAGACGATGCGCGAGGGTGGTGAACGCGCCCCCTTCGGCGCTACGGACGATCAGAAGATCCAGCTGATTCGGGCCATTACCGACGCGGGTATCACCGACATCGACGTGGGCTCAGGGATCACCGAGGCATCATTTGTCCGCGCCTTGTTGGACGCCCAGCAGCTCGAAAGCACCATCGCCCCCGACGCGACGTTCTCCTTCAATCTCACCCTCAAGACCTGGGAACCCCTGTGCGAACAGCTCGAACGAGAGCTGCCCAGCAGTTACCTGTCCGATATCTATGTGAGCATCGGAATGATCGAAATCGATTCAGAAAACCGGCTTTTTGAGCGCGTGGCCGAGAGACTGCGGTCAATTGGGGTCGGAAAGCTGCGGTCGAGTCTCCTCAATGCGTTCAGCATCACGGTCGACGAGCAGAAGTACGAGCACCTCAACACACAAATCGAGCGATGCCGCCAACAGGGCATCTCGCTTATCCGCATCAACGACTCGGTCGGCACCCTGGTGCCCGATTCCACAGCAGTGCTGGCCGCCAATCTTGTCCGGGATAACCCGGATATCACCTTCTATCTGCACGGACACAACGACCGGGGACTAGGCACCGCGAATTCTTTGACGTCGGTGTTCCACGGTTTCCAGATGATTGAGGGCGGCGTCGCCGGGGTCGGCAATCGTTCCGGACTGGCCGAAATCGAGTGTATTGCAGCAATATTCGCAGAAAACAACATTCGCGTCGCGGCAGGCACGCCGGATCTTGACGGGCTGTGCCGCGCGGCACGGTTGTCCGAGGATGTTTTCCTCACCGCCCCCGATCCCTTCAGAGCGGTGAGCGGCTTTCTAACGGAGAACGAGAATGCCGGGATCGTGAATGTTCCTGATTACCTTGGCGTTTCCCGTTCGGTCAAATACTTCCTGAACAGGATCGGCCTCTTTCCGACGTATGTCCGCCAGATACTGTCAGAAAGCGAATTTGATTCCAGCACCGTCGATGACGACTCGTTCATCGACCAGGTATATGAACGACTGGCCGCACATATGGATGCGTTGCACCTGCGTAAACGAACCGAATTCGCCCACCTGTCACGGGCCATCCAAGATTTCTACACCGAGATGGTCCGTCTCGATGACGTCCGAGACTGCGCATTGGAGGTGTTGCGAGATCGTGGGAGCGCGCACGCGAAGGTCGCGTCGTGAGAGTGCTGGTATTCGGCGCGGGGGGCGTCGGTCTGTATTTCTCGGCCGTTCTCGCGCAAGCCGGTCACCACGTGACCATTGTTGGCCGGCCGGCCACCGTGACTGCCGCCGGCCAGTCCGACTTACAGCTGACCACCAGTAGCGGGGTCTTGGCGGTGAGCGGCATTCACGTAGTCGCGGATATCGCTGAGGCTCGCATAGATCCGACCGCCGACTTGATAATCGTCGCGGTCAAGGCGTGGCAGGTCAGTGCGGCAGCGACCGCCATCGCACCATTGGTGGGAGCACACACAATCGTATTGCCGCTACAGAACGGCATCGAGGCAGCCGACGATCTCGCCAATGTTATAGGGCCGCAACATGTATTGGGCTGTTCCTGTGTGGTCATCGCGAAACGGACCAAACCGTGGGCGGTGACTTGCCTCGGTGCGCACGCGCACCTGGAAATCGGCCCGATATCGGACTCCTTTGCGGGAGAACTCACTTCCCTCGTTGCTGCACTGCACCAGGCGCACATATCTGTCACACTGTCCAGTGACATCCGCGCCACTCTCTGGCGCAAGTTCATGCTTATCTCGTCCTACGGCGGCGTCGGCGTGCTGTGCCGGCAGCCTGTCGGAGTAACCTCCACAACCCCTGAGACTGCGGCCTTGATTCGTGACGCCATGTTCGAAGTCCTCGCGGTCGGGCAGGCGCACGGCGTGGCCCTGTCACATCAAGATGTCGATTCAATGATGGCTGTTTTCCATGCATTTGATCCACTCACCACGTCGTCAATGCACCGAGACCTGTTGGAGGGCCGTCCGTCGGAACTGGAGCATCAAAGTGGTGCTGTCCTGAGATATGGTCGTGCCGTCGGAGTGACGACGCCCATCCATTGGTGTATCTACGCCTCCCAGTTGCCGGCAGAAATCGCTGCGCGCAAACCCACGGAACACGCACCGTGACAGAACAGCTTCGCGCGCAACCCTTGTCGATGATGGGCGTGGTGGGAGCCAGCATCGGAAATTTCCTCGTCGCCTTCGACGCATCTGCGATCAATGTCGCGCTGCCGACCGCGACCGAGGAACTTCACGCGACAGTCGACGTTGGCCAATGGTTTCTCGACGGCTACACCATTCCGCTCTGCGTGTTTCTGCTCGTTTCCGGCGCGATCGGGGATCGCTATGGCGCCGTCAAGGTGTATCGCTGGTCAATGCTCGCATTCCTGGCCGCTTCGGTGGCTTGCGCGGCCGCCGACACCGCAGGGACCCTGATCGTCGCGCGCATCGCGCAGGGGGTAGGCGCAAGCTTCGTGGTACCGATGACGCTTGCGATCCTGACCAAGGGGATACCCGATCCCCGCCGGCGCTCGACAATGATCGGAGCGTGGGGCGTCGTCGGGGGTATCGGAATCGCCTCCGCACCCTTGCTGAGCGGACTGATTACCGAATACGCCGGCTGGCGTTGGCTCTTCCTGATCAACGTTCCCATTTGTGCGTTCGCGCTGCGGGCGACGCGGACCATCGCCAACATTCCCGCAGACCAACCCCGCCGATTCAATCCGATTTCCCAACTCTTGTTGTGCGTATTTCTTACCTGTATTGCGAGTGTGCTCATCGAGGGCAGACGCCTTGGCTGGTCGAGTGTGTCAACTCTCGCCATGGCCGGCATCGCGGTGCTGTCCATGGCTGCCCTCTGGCAGGTCGAACGGCGGTCCGCCGAGCCGACGATCCCGCCGGCGCTGGCCCGCAATCGCTCATATCTGCTGATCGTCTGCGCAGGCAGCTTCTACCAGTTCGCCTCCTATGGCTCACTGCTGGTGCTCGCGCTCTTTCTGCAGGTACGCCATGGTCTCCGCGCCGATCACGCCGGATATATCATGTCCATCTGCTGCGTCGCTTGGCTCCTCGGCAATGTGCTTGCCGTGAAGGTGACGCCGGACAACCGTCGACAGGCGATCTTGGCGATGGCCGCGGTGGGTTGCGTCGGCGCCGTCGGCACGGCAGCACTGTCCCTCACCGAGAAGATCGTTCCCGCCATGGTGCCGACATCGTTGATCGGCGTGGCATCCGGCGTGCTCGCCTCATCGCTGAGCGCTGCCGCGATGCATGTCAGTCCGCATACCGTCTCCGGGGTGGGGTCCGCGGTACTCAACACCAGCCGGCAGAGCGGGATGGTTATCGCGATCGCGCTGCTGGGCGGTTTGTCGTTCGATCATCAACTGCTGGTGCCCATGCTCCTCGTTGCATCGGCGTTCGCCATGGTGCTCGTGACGACCGCCCTCGCCTTTCGCCCAAACCTGTTCAAACAGAGTTCGGCCCAACGCCTTCAATCTTCAGCCTGCCAATTCCCGTCGCGTGGATAGCATTTGGATATGGGTAACACTCTGACCGTTCAGACGGCGCTCCTGGACGTAGAAGTACGGCGACACGGCAACCCGGAGAACACGGACAAGCTGCCGGTTGTGCTTCTGCATGGCTGGCCGGACTCCGTCGCGACGTGGACGCACGTGATCCCGGCGCTGGCGTCAGCCGGACACCAGGTGTATGCGCCATCTGTGCGGGGCACCGGCCAAACGAAGTTCCGTTACGCCGACACACCCCGAACCGGCAGGCTCGGCGATCTGCTGCGCGACCTGTTCGCGGTGTGCGACCAGTTGAAGTTGGAACGGTTCCATCTGGTCGGCCACGACTGGGGCGCACGTACGGCCTTCGCTTGTGGAATCGTCGCACCTCACCGAATCGCGAGCCTGTCTGCGATCTCGGCGGGCTGGCACCCCGCCGGCCATGGCCCCGCCCTCTCCTCCCTCCAGGCACAGAGGTTCTGGTATCAGTGGCTGCTCAACACCCCGGCCGGAGCGGATCTGTTGCGGCGGGAGCGGCGGGAACTCGTTGAGCTGATCTGGCGCGACTGGTCGCCGAATTGGAAATTCTCCGACCAAGAGTTCGATGACACGTTCACCTCGCTACAAAGTAGCGACTGGCTTGAAGTGACACTAAGCTACTACCGGGCACGCTGGGGGTGGGGTCCGGTCATCGACGACCCGTTCGAAAAGCAGATCGCACAGGCGACAGCGATTTCGGTCCCATCCCTCGTCCTGCACGGCGATTCAGATAACTGTGTATTACCGATTGCTAGCGAAGGGATGAACCAGCACTTCCCACACGGGTTCAGCAGACTAACCACCCCGGGTGTCGGCCATTTCCCACAGCGTGAAGATCCACTATGGGTAAGCGGGGCCTTACTTCAGTGGTTTAAAGAATGGGGAAACGCTAGGTGAAATCAATTCAACATCGGGATGTCACAGAGATATGCGACGATCTCTGCCTCGCCACTATTTCCTCGGGTTCCTCGGGCGAATCCATTACGTTGGCCGACATCTTTACCACCGTGGGAGCCCGTCGTGGTCGTCCCATCGAATCGCGTGCGACCGACTTCGCGGGGACAGAGGTCTTCGGCCTGTGGCTGGCTCTGCCCCACGCCGATCTCGTGCTCTACGAACAGTCGACCTCGGTAGCGCACCAAGCCCACATCGTCCTGCATGAACTCGGACATATCGTGCTCGAGCACCGGCTGTCGCCGCCTACCTCTGGCGCGCGCTCCTTCGAGGGCGAACAGTGCCGGCTCATGCTCAGACAAGAACTACTCGAACCGCTTGAGATCCAGGCCGAGACGTTCGCACATGTTCTGGCACAACGCATGAGGATGCAATCGCCTCGCCCATCGGCAGGGCGGTCGCACCCCGCCGCCCGAAGAATCTCCGACACCCTAACCGGGGGGCGCCTCTTTGACCGCCTCTGACGATTGGCATTTCATCGGATATCAGACGGCGGCGTTGATGTTCCTGGCCGGCGGAATCTGGGTGCTCGC
Organism: Mycobacteroides abscessus ATCC 19977; assembly: GCF_000069185.1. Classification (NCBI taxonomy): domain Bacteria; kingdom Bacillati; phylum Actinomycetota; class Actinomycetes; order Mycobacteriales; family Mycobacteriaceae; genus Mycobacteroides; species Mycobacteroides abscessus. Next base: position 3,603,406 of record NC_010397.1, read on the forward strand.
CCTCGTCTTGCGCCAGCGACGCAAACCCGGAACCTCTATCATCCTGAGTAGTTCGCTGATACTCGGATTTCTCTTCTATCAGGCCACTGCCCTTATCTTCATCTCGCGGGCTGCCGAGTTGGTGGCGATCGACCATGTATTCGCACTCATAACGCACCTACTTGGCGTCTTGTGGAGCTTTTCCACGATTCTTCTCGCACTCAGTTGGCTGAATCCCGAGTATGTCAGAAAAAATCTGTGGTGGCTGCTCGCAAGCTCGATGACAGCCTGCGCCATCTTGATCTCGACTTTTGTTCTGTTGTACCCGGGCCCACCGGGATACAACTATATCGTGAATATCGCGGACCAGCCTTTGGGAAAAATCTATTCGTCGACCTACGCTATATCCATCCTGGCGGCCAAAATTTTGGTCATAGTGATCACCGTTCCACAGATTCGGCGAGTCCAAAATCCGATGGTGCGTATCGGATTGGTATTAGTCGCAGGCGGCTCGTTCCTCATCGCATTATTCGCATCGATGCGCCTCACATTCGGCGTATTGCAGTCCTATCTCTCGCCGGCCAATCTCGAATTGTTACCGCTGACGGCACATGTAACGGGCGCGATCATGTACGTGATGGGTATCGCGTTGGTGCAACTGATGGTCACTGCCTGGATGCTGCTCACCGGCATAGGTAACTATTGGCGGCTTCGCCCGCTCTGCCGCGCCGGTGTCGCCGAATTCCCCGCCCTAGGCATGGTCCCGACCCTGCAGCTTCGCGACTATTGGTCAGTCGAACGGACGAACACGCAGCTCCTCGCCGTGGTTGTGCTACTCCTCGACGTCAGCGTGTTGCTGGCCCGTGCCAGCAATCAACCATCGCCCCACCCACAGGCTGAGGCCACCCTGCCCACAGGCGACCTACGTGCCGCCTATCGGGACGATCTGAAGCGAATGCTGGGAGTGGCCAGTCGCTATCGGACCTTGCGCCGCGCCCAATGTCCTTCGGACGCACTCCGCAGATCACTAGTCGATGGGCGGCAAGCCTTCCAATGACCGAACGCTGTTGATTATCTGGGCAATATGGCGCATTGACGACGCGCTGAGACCGGCCGCACGAAACCCCAACTCCGTAGCACCTGCGGCCTGTAGCGCATCGATCAGTTCCCCCCGCGCGGCAATCTCCTCGGCGCGAGCCGGTGAGTCCACAGTGAAATAGCTCGGATCCACATTGAAATACCGGGAGAACGCGCGCACCAGGTCCAGCCGGGGATCAGGCGCAACCCCATTGCGCAGTTCAGAAAGATACCCCTTGCTCAGGGTAACGCCGGTCTGGTCACGAAAGTCCGAAATGAACTGCGAAAGCGATAATTCCACCCCGGTCTTGCTGGTTCGTTCGGCGAAGAGCCGATTGAGTCGATCTGCGAACGAATCCTGATCGGCGTCATCGCCGTGTGGCATGGCCCACTCCTCAACCCATCGAAGCCCGGGGAATTAGGTACTGCGTTCATAGTAGTGCACATGCGTCTGGGATTGTGAACGACCGATCTGACCGCATTCCTAGTGCTCCCGCACCGGCGACGACAGTGCGCGGACGGTTACGGCCGCACGTGCCTCACGTCCGGGATTGGGCCGGGATCGCGGACTCGGATTGTTTGAGACGCCTCTTCAACTGCATGTTCTTGAGCAGCCGCAGGGTCAGGCTGGTGGACGTGATCATGGGAATTACCCCGAGAAACGTTCGTTCGGAAGGTGTGGCGCCGTGTAATTGTTCGAGGCTGCCCGCGACGTAGAAGCACCCGAGGGTGAAGATCGCCGCGGGGATCGAGTACACCAACAGCGAACCCCGGTCCGCGATCACCTGGCGTGCATGATCGAACTCCTCTTGCGACATCGGCCGCCGCTTGCGAAGCTTCGTCAGCACAGCCGCGCTGCTGCCGATGCGCTCACTGATCGGTGTGGTGTGCCGCCGCTGCAAACGCCTCACGTATACGAACACGCACACAACCAGCACTACCTCGACTACGGCTGCCAGCACCGTCAGGGTTGCGTATGAGATCACCGGTGCGCTCCTACATTCTGTCGCCGTAAGGGGCGAGCGAAAACCCTTGTCGGCCACCAGAACCAAGTTCCGAAAAGCCGCACCAACGACGGGACGATAAACGATCGCACGATCAAGGTGTCGAGCAGCAAGCCAATGCATATCGTCGAACCGACCTGGCCGATCGTGCGCAAGTCACTGGCGAGCATGGCCAACATGGTGAACGCGAAGACCAGACCGGCCGATGTCACCACTGCCCCGGTGCTGCCGAGCGCCCGGATCAGGCCGGTGTTGAGTCCGGCCCCGGTCTCTTCTTTCAATCGCGCGACCAAAAGCAGGTTGTAGTCCGACCCCACCGCGACCAGGATGATGAATGTCAGCGGTAACACCAGCCAATGCAGCGGCAAGCCGATGAGGTGCTGCCAGATAAGCACCGACAGACCGAACGCGCCACTGTAGGAAAAGGCGACCGTGCCGATGATCACAAAGGGCGCCATCAAGCTTCGGGTCAGGAACATCATGATCAAGAAGATCAAGACGAATGCGGCGATCGCCACAATAAGCAGATCGGATGCGCCGTACTCTTTGATGTCCTTGTCGTTCGAGCCTGCGCCACCGACATAGACCCTCGCACCCGCCAGTGAGGTCTCCTTCAACGCCAGGCCCACCGCCTCCGGGAACTGCTCGACGTGTTCGACACCCTCGGGACCCATCGCGTTGCCCTCATGCGTGATCATGAACCGCGCGGCCATACCGTCGGGCGACATCAGCAGCTGCATCCCGGTCTTGACGTCTTCGTTCTCGAAGCCCTGTCGGGGGATGTAGAAGAAGTCGTCACTGCGGGATTTGTCGAAGTCGAGACCCACATTGATCATGTCGTCGAATGTCTGCGTGGTCAGCGTTGACTGCAGGTCGGAAGTTCCGTACGTGTTGATGATGAGCGCCCTGATGCCCTCCATATCGTTGGCCATCACCTTCAGCTGCGAAACCATTTGCGGCAGCAGCTTGTCCACAATTTCAAGCTGGGCGACAGCGTCCTTGATGTCGGCCGCTAGTTTGTCGACGCTGTCAAGCATGTCGAACAGCGACCGGAAGGCCCAGCACGCGGGGATGTCAAAGCAGTGCGGTTCCCAATAGAAGTAGTTACGCAGCGGCCGCATGAAGTCGTCGAGATTCGAAACGTACTGATCCATCGCCTCGGTGACCTGCTGCATGTCCTCCATCGTGACGACCGTCGCGTGCATCGCATCGGTGAGTTTCTGGGTGAGGTCAATCATGTCCCGCAGCACCACAATGGTGTTCCCCATGATCTCGGCTTGCTGCGCGGTATTGCCGTTCTGCCGCTTGGTGAACGGGAGCTGCTGACCATTGCCACTGCCCTGCGTGGTGAAAAGATAAGGGAGCGTGGCATGTTCCAGTGGCCTGCCCAGCGGACGGGTGATGCTCTGTACCATCGACACGCCGGGAAGGCGCACGAGGCTCTTAGCCACCCGATCCAAGGAGATGAAGTCGGCAGAATTTCGCATATCGTGGTCGGACTCGACCATCAGCATCTCGGTGAAGAGCTTGCTCTTGGAAAAATGCCGGTCCGCCGCCGCGAAGCCCTGATTGGCCGGCGCGCCGGCTGGTTGATAGGCACGGTCGTCGTAACTGACCTGGTACGTGGGCACGAAGACCGCACCCACCATGACGATAATGCTGCTTGCCACAAAGATCGGCACCGGCCAGCGCACCACACTGGCTCCGATGCGACGATACAACTGCGCCTTCGCTTTTGCCTTCGGGTCGAATAGCCCGAACAAACTCCCGACGGTGAGCACGGCCGGCACCAGGGTAAGGGCCGCCGCGATGGTGAGCACCATGGCGATGGCCACCGCGGGCCCCATGGTGTGGAAATAATTCAGCCGGGCAAAGCTCAGGCAATAGCAGGCTCCCGCGATGGTCAAACCGGATCCGATAACGACCGGCGCCACACCGCGGTACGCCGTGTAATAGGCCTCCTCACGACTCTGGCCCGTGGACCGTGCCTCGTGGTATCGCCCCAAAAGGAAAATGCCGTAGTCGGTGCCCGCGCCCAGCGTCAGCGAGACCACTATGTTGACCGCGAACGACGATAGTTCGATGTACCCCAGGTGCCCGAGCGTCGCGATGACGCCCTTGGTGACAAGCATTTCGATCAGCACACCGGCCAGCGGCAACAACAGCGTCGAGAAGGAGCGATACACCAGCAACAGCATCACGATGATGAGGATGATGGTGATGATGGTGATGTTGTTCAGGCTCGAATTCGCGATGTCCAGGGTGTCACCGGCCAATGGCGCAGGTCCGCTCACGTACACCCGGAGACCCGCTGGTGGCGTCTGCTTGTCGACGATGGCGCGCACCGCCCGGACGGACTCGTTGGCCTGCATCTGGCCTATGTCACCGGCCAGGCGCAACAGCACATAGGTGGACTTGCCGTCGATGCTTTGCGCGCCAGCCGATGTGATCGATTTCCCCCACAGGTCCATCACATACTGAACGTGCTCGCTATCGTCCTTGAACCTCTGCATCAGCTCGTCGTAGTAGCGATGATCCTCGTCTCCGAGCACACGATCCTGCGATTCCAGCACAACCATCGTCAGGCTCGTCGACGTTGATTCCTGGAACTTTTCGCCGATATGCAACATGGCACGCTGCGACGGCGCGTAGTGGGGAATCATCGGCCCAGCGAGTTCCTCGGCAACCTTTTCAACCTGCGGCACAAAGGTATTGGTCGTCACAGCCAGGAACGCCCAGAAGACGATGATCGGCACCGCAAGGACGCGGACCATGCGCGGAACCAACGGACGCCTGACCGGTATCGGGCCCGTGGGCATCTCGTGGTTACTCATACCGACTTGACCCTGCACGTGACGTCAGCGTCGTGATGATCGTCGAACTTCTCATCTCGGACAACGTCATTGACCAAGATTCGGCAACCGACCTCACCGCCACGAACTTGCACCGAGATGCTCCCCGAGACGACGGTGAGCGTCGTCGTCTCTGTGTGCGACCAAGGCAGATCGGCGCCGTCAGCCTGGTGCGGGTGCCCGTAGACGTCCACGTAGGAAAGCATTGCCCCACTGCCGGTGCCGAAAACCTGGTAGGTGAGTCGCTTTTGCGTGAAGCTGTCTGGCGCCTGGGGTCCGTTGACGGTGAACACCGGCGGCGGGGAGGATGAGTCGTGCACCTTCCACATCGCGACCGCACCGACGCTGACCGCGACGATAGACACCAGCGGCATCCAGGCCCGCGCCAGGATAGGCCGTACGACAGAGCGGCGGCTCATCCGACCCTCGCCAAGGGATTCAGGAACGAAAATACCTTCATGGCAATATCTTTCGGCGAGATTCCAGATCACGCATGGTCAGGCACCGACGGCGTCGTCGAGCCAGTCGAACATGCGTTGATGAAACAGCAGCAAGGCCCCCTCATGGCAGTGTTCGCCGGCGCCCTCGGCCTCGGTGAACTTCAGATAGGTCTTGGGGCATTGCAGGGCGTCGTAGAGCATCGAAGGCTGACCATGAAAGAACTGATCGTTCTCCGCCTCACACACCAGCGTGGGGCACGAAATCTGATGTGCGACATCGGACAGGTCATACTTCTCAACCTCGTCGAGCAGCGACTGCGCGGAGTCGACCCCAAACACCCACAACGCATTTGAGAGCACCCATCGCTGCGAGCTCGGAGCCTCTGCCCGATGGGCAATCAAATTGCCCACCGCGGCGACTCGCTGAGCTGAATCCAGCTTGTGCTCGTCATCATGCGTCTTGGGCATGCCCGCCGACAGTTTGAACACGCTGTCATATGCAACACATGCCGCGAGCCTGGGCTCGAAAGCAGCGGCGCGGGGAGCCAGATATCCGCCCATACTCATCCCCAACAACGCGACTCGGTCGGGGTCGACTCCCGGCAGGCCGAGGGCGAAATCCAGCACCGGGGTGACCACGGCCTCCCAGTCATAACGGAACGTGACCTTGTCGGCACGCAGCGCGGCGCCCTGCCCAGGCCCTTCAAAAATCAGGCAGTTCCAGCCGTACCGACGCGCCGCCTCCCCCACCGCGAAGTACATCTCCTCGACGGTCGAATCGAATCCGCCGTGCGCGAGCAAGGTCGGCCCGCGATCGTCCCCGCTTGCGTTGAGGTAATAGCCCTCCAATTGGATTCCTTCATAGGGAATCTGGACCCGCTCCCACCGCGCCTGTATCTCCGGCGCACTGCGGAACGTCTCGACGGCGCGCGCCGAAGTGTCCAGCACACGGGGATCATTGCCCGGATCGTCGCGAAGAAAGAACTCGGCCGTTCGGTAGTAGTTGGACGCACGCAGATAGGCCGTGCTGGCGCTCACCGCGTGCCCGGCCGCCGCACATTTCGCCGCTATCGCCGCGATCCGGTCGGCCAACGCGCGCCACTCGATGTACCACGACTCCCAATCGCCCGGCGTGATCCGCTTCGCAGTAGTGACAACCTCGCCGATATCGGCCCCGCCGTAGGCCGTGTAGCCGACCGTCCGCAATGTCTCGAACGAGAACGACTCGTCGGTCTCGAAGATGAATCGCATGCCACCCTCCCTGTTATCGCAACGGGTAGTTGCCATAAGCTGAGAGTTGCACACCGGGATCACTAACGCAACTCATGGAGGCGATTAATGGCAAATCGGCAGACTGTGCAGGGAGTACGGACCGGTGGCCGCAGCGCACGAGTCCGGGAGGCGATCCTCGACGCCGCCTTCGGCGAGCTGATCGACCGCGGATACGCCGAACTGACGATGGAAGCCGTCGCCTCCCGCGCGGGCGTCAACAAGACCACCATCTACCGGCGCTGGCCTACGCTCGAGGATCTGCTCGTGGAGGCCCTCACCACGTGGTCGCTCGAAGCCATCCCCATTCCCGAAACCGGGAGCATCGAATCGGATCTGCTCTCGACCGGCCGTGAGCTCGCCGCCGTTCTCAACGACGGTGTCGGACGCCAGGTTGCCGCGCTCGTCCTCACGGCCGGTCTCAGGTCCGCACCGCTTCGTGAGGCAACCCGGCGGTACTTCGATCACCAGGTCTTACGCGCCGCTCCCGTCGTCAGACAGGCAATCGATCGCGGTGAACTCCCCGCCGACTGCGATGTCGACATGCTCCTCACCACGTTTCGCGCCCCGCTGTTCTACCGCACGATCACCACAGGCGATCCCATCGATGACGCGCTGATCATCCACGCCACACAGATCACGTTAACGGCGGCACGGGCGGGTCTACTGTCGGCCTGACCGGATCGCTTGCCTCACTTGATGGCCAACGCAGACACCGGACTACCCGACGCTCCGGTCAGCGGCAGCGGCGACGCCACGAACATGAACTCGTACACGCCATCGGTTTTGGTGTCCTCCGACAGCCCATCGAGATCGAACATCTCACCGAAGGCCAAGCCCGTGTGCACCAGGCTGACCACGTGCAGCGGCTGCCATACATCAATCTCGTTCGGCAGCACCTCAATTCCCCAGGTGTCAGTAGCGACAGCCGCGATATCGTGGTCGCGCAGCCACGGAGCAGTATGTAGCGACAATCCGGGCGCGGCACCACCGGCGTAATCACGCCAGTTACCGCGCCGGGCGGCCATGAAGCCAGTGCGGATAATCAGCGCGTCACCGGACCGGATCTCCAGCTTCTTCGCCGCCAGATAATCGTCCAGATCCGCTGTGGTGATGGGATAACCAGGATCGAGCGTCTCGACGCCCCAGTATTCAGCCAGGTCGACGAAAACCCCACGGGTGATGATCCTCCCTGTGTAGTTCTGCACACCATTGCTGCGACTGCCACCGGTACCTGCGTCTGCGACGCGATGTCCGTTGTACATCTTTCCGCGCCAGAAGAAGTGACACAGAGCATCCCATTGCGTGCCGGACTGAGTGGGCATGACGAGTACGTCGTCGTAGTAGCCGGCAGTGGGTTCGCCGGAGGTTTTCCGCAATTCGGTCAACGTCTGCGTCTCCACCTGTTGCTGCTCGCCAACGAGGTATCCCGGCCCCGAGGTGAGTTGGTAGAGCTGAGGGTTTGCTCTTCCCAGATAACCGTTTTGAGGTCCGTCGGCGTCGTAGGCCATGGTCAACGAGATGGTCTTTCCCACCTTCACCAGTGTCGCGGCTTCGCGGATCTTCTCCTGGGTGATCAGGTTGACCGTACCCAGCTGGTCCTGCGAACCCCATCTGCCCCAGTTGGAGCACCGCTGGATGTAGCTCTCCAGCACCGCTAGGTCATCTCCCATCACAGCCGTCCCGCCGTGATGTGCGCGTCGACGGTGGACCAGTCGACGGGCCCGTCATCCGGTTGCACTCCGAGCGATTTGAGGAATGAGGCGCACAGCACGTAGGTACTTGCCAACAGGGTGATTTCGGCAACTTCGTTGTCGGGAAAATGCTTCCGTAGCTCATCCCGGGCGCTTTCCTCGGCGCCGACATGGGCGACAAGCGAGTCGACGTACCCGACCAGCGCGGTGAGCGACTCGTCGCCGAACTCTCGATGCTCCGGGTCGGTCAGTCCCGCCAGCAGCTCTGGCGTGGTTCCGGTACGCAACGCCTCCGATTTATGTTGCACCAGTTGGTATTCACATCCAGCGACGGCACCGACGCGAACGATGACACGCTCACGCAGCTGTGCGGTGATCTTCGCGTGGCGGAAACTCAGCGCGTAGTGGAGATATGGGACCGTCTGTCCCTGCGTGTGCAGCATCATCCGTGTCAGGTTGATCGGAAACAGCTCGTACTCTGACTCCTTCTCCTCATCGAGCTGCGGATACGGAAAAGCCGTCACGACAACCTCTTTCCACGAGTGCCCGTCTAGTCACCGAATCGTCACCCCTCGATGCTTATTGCAACGATTCGTCGCTATGAGACACAGATTGGCACACCAGCCTCCGTTAACGCAACATTTAGGGGCGATTAATGCCTGTCAGGACACCGCCCGGACATTTTGTTCGCCCGCCGCGACCGCCGCCAACGCGAAGACCCGGAGCCGCAGCGCCAGTGGATCGGCCTCGAAAAAGTGCCCGCCCGCGTGGTATTCGATGCTCACCCGCTCGCCTAGGTCCACCCAGCCCGCGGTCTGTTCGGGCGTAACGAGGCGATCGCCCTCGGCACCGATCACATGCACCGGGATGTTCAGCACGTCATCGACGTGGTCGTGCTCGTAGACACCGCACATCCGCAGATCGTCGCGAATGACCGGCAGCATCGGCGCGAGCCATTCGGGACGTTTGACCAGATCCGCAGGCACCCCACCGATCGCATTGAGCAGCTGCACCAACTCCCGGTCTTCCAAGCTGTCCACATCGATCGACGGCCGCATCCGGGGTGACCAGCTGGCAGCAACAATCAGTGCTGCCGGAGCCGGGTGAGCTGAATTCCGCACCAATCGCCGGGCCATCAGATAGGCAAGTAATCCGCCCATGCTGTGGCCGTAGAGCACGTACGGCTCACGAAGGTGCTCCGCGTACTCGGCGAGTAAATGATCGATCAACTCGCTCGTGGACCGGTGAATGCGGCGGCCCGTGACGGGACGGGTCGTCGGCAGCGCCACCGGAACCACATCCAGTGCCGGGCCTGCGGCGTTCTGCCAGGACCGAAAGGCGGTTGCGGCGCCACCGGCGTGATGGAAGCAGAGCAGACGAGTCATGCCAGAGTCCTTTCAGATCTGCGCAATTGCGTGGCCAACCGTGCGGCACCGGCCAACAAGGGACGACGCGAAGAGCTGAACTCTGCCAACGCCGCGAGCGTAAGCAGCCGCGTATCGAGGAGATGATGCGGGGATCCATGCACGTCGTCGTACGCAACGACACGCGCCGAGGGCACCGCCGTACGCAGGAGCAATGGGTCCGCGGTCGGCAGGATCTCGTCGCGCAGGCTCGCCACCGCCGTGACCGGCACATTGATGGCGGCGAGCTCGCTGTCTTCGAGTGCGAACGGAGCCAAGGCCTGCGGGAGTGCCTGCTCATCGACCCGGGTGGTGGCGACGAGCGCATCCTTGGTGGTCTGCGGCACCCGCGGCCACCATGTCGAGTCCCGGAAGAAGTGGCGGATGGGTGGTCCCACCGACAGCAGGCCTCCGATGCGGGTGTCGCGCGCTGCGGCCTTCAGTGCCACCGTGCCGCCGAAGCTCAGGGCCATGGCGAACGCCGACTGGAACGGCTGCCGAGCGGCCGCCGAATCCAACAGGGCACCAAACCTTTCCGGGGCATCCAAGCCATAGGCAGCATCGTGTTCACCCACGCCGGGTAGTTCGGTGAGAAGCACCGCCAACCCCAGTCGCCGGCCCAGACCGAATAACGAGAACCACTGCTCTTTGATGCTTACGATGCCTCCGCACACCACCAGTAGCCGTGGTGTGTCGGCTGAATCTGGAGCGGGACGGTACCAGGCAGCCGAGTCGCCGAGGTCAAGCCGCGTAATCCCCTGACCGGCGGCGATATCCGCGGCAATGGCAACGCAACGTGCATGTGCACGACGCCCCTCGGCCGTGCTCGGGAAGGGAAACCGGGCGAGGTTCAGCCGTGCCATGGCGCCGGCGTGGTCACCCCGCGCAAGCCGCACGTCTGCCGCCCGCGCCCATACGGTGGCCCATCCACGCGGGCCGTCGTCGAGGGAGTCGATACTCAGCAGAATTCGGTCGATCTCACTCGACGGGATGGCCTGCGCGCGGCCGTGCAGCCGTACCAGCTCGGCCCGTTCGCTCAGTTCATGCATCAATCCTCCTGCCTTCTCGCAATCGCCACTCGATACCCGCCCCCGCTCAGCGCATGGATCCGCCACGTCTGGTCGCGGTCATCGGTGACGGTGCCGCGTCGGATATCGGTGCGCAGCAAGGGGAATGCCGTGCCCAACCCGGTTCCCAAGGCCTTGGTGGTCGCCTCTTTCCACGTCCACAGTTCGAGCAGCAACCACTGCCGCTCGGAGGGTTGTGCCCGCTCGTACTCGCCCAATTCCTCGTCGTGACAGATCGCCCTTGCGAAGTCCCCGTCGTCGAGGTTGCGGTTCTGAGCCTCGACATCCACGCCTACCGGACCGCGTGTGCTCACCGCCATGACCGCCGAATCGCGGGTGTGCGAGAGATTCGCATCCACCACTCGGCTGCAACCCGAACCCCGGACCACGAAACTGGGCCGGCCCGATGTGCAGCGACGCAGTTCGATATCTTCCACCGGCAGGTCGGCCACCCGGGCTACCACGGACTTCGCGAAATGCCGCGTCGCGGCGAACCGGGCCCTGAAATCCTCCGATCGGGCGTCCCTCCACCGGGGATAGTCGCAATCGAGAAGACGGGTCAGGCAGCGGTGCGAGACAGGCTCCACCATCCAGTCCGCCACCTCGGCGCGGGCCACGAATACCCCTTCGGCCACTTGAGGTATCGACGATTCCGAGGTCGGTACGGTGAGCTGGCCGATCATGCGGTGACCCCGGCTCGGAGAATGTCGGACAGTGTGGTGAGCAGATCGGCTGCCGCCGCACCGTCCAGAGCGCGGTGATCGAACGTCAGACTCAGCGGTAGCACGGAACGCGCCTGCACCGCGTGATTCCCTTCTCTGTCGGGAACACAGACGGGCCGCGGCGCGATCGCCCCCATCCCGATGGTCACCGCGGTGCCGCCATCGGAGTGGAAGGCGTGCACATCGGCATGCCCCAGACTGCTGAGCGCCACGGTCCCCAATACCTCCGAACGCCTGGACAGCCGCGTCGCGAAGCCGAAGGCCCACGTGCCCAACAGCGGTGGCAATCGATCGAGTAGACGGGACCCGGCCAGCTCGTCGAGTTCGGCGGCCGGCGTGTCGCGGAGCCTGTCGACATGCGCCTGAATTCCCTCCACGTCCAGTGACGCCACATCGCGTATGACTGCCGAGGCCACATGCCGGACGCCGCCATCGGTCTTGTCGAGCGCAAGCTTTACGTCGACCGAGCCGTACTGGGCGATACGCGGCGCCAACCACGATCCGCCCACCGCGACGTTGGCCTCGGGGTGTTTGGTGAGCGCCTGACCGAGGGCGGCGACCATGTACGTGACGTAGGAGTATCGGCGCGGCGCGGCGGTACGCCGCTGCACCAATATGGAGACATCGACATCGGTCGACAAGTACACCGGGGCGGTCGGCCTGATCGCGCGCAGAAACGCCAGGGTGTGCCGTCGCCGCGGCGGCACCGGCACAACAGTCGTATTCACGCGGGAACCGCCAGGCGGATGGCATCGAGGCTGGTAGCCTCCAGCATCGCCGATATCGGCATGGCGCGCCCCGTCTGCTGCTCCAGGGCGGTGATGAGCTTGAGCAGGTACACGGAGTCCCAGCCGGATACCTCGTCCAAAGGCGTACTCAGATCGGCCACTTGGATGTCGAGGCCGGTCTGGTCGATTACCACGGCGTGGAATTCGTTCTCGTTCATGGCTTTTCCTCTTCGGGTCGAAGGACGGTCACGGTCAGATGCGGAAGGGGACCGGGCAGAGTAGCCAAGTCCCTGAGGTACGTGGTGTGCCCACCGACCTCCTGGGTCTCGTCGGCACCGGTCACCGCGAAGTCCGAACTCCGGAAGAAGTCGGCGGCCCGACCGTTCTTGGCGGTCCGGATGAACGTGCCCGAGGCCACGCGCGCACCCCGGCGGACACCCTCGGCCAGCACGGTGTGCAACGCCGCCGACTCGACGCCCCGGCCCAGCACTCGGCACGACATCGCGAAGTTCACGATGTCCAGCCGGCCGTCGTGAATCTCGGCGAACAGCGCACCCACCAAGCCGTGGTCACCGAACCGGTCGGCGCACCGGATGGTCTTGACGATCGCCTCCGGCCGCCCCAAGAAAGCCTGCACGGCAGCCGGATCCAGCCGCAGGGTGGTCAGGTTGTACTGATTCGTACGCAGCGTGAGCTGCGAGAGCCTGTCGACATCGGTTCCGTCCGCCGCAGCAATGGTGACCTCGGTCTGTAAACCGGCCAGATAGTCCTCGACGGCGTCCACGGTCTGCCGAAAACTGACGCGCTCTGCCTCGGCGCGATAGCGCTGCGGCCGCGCCCGATCATCCTCGGTCAACCGAAGGGTGGTGAAGAAGCCATCGCGTAGTAGGGCCGGAACGGTCCGTGCCGGGTCGTCGGGATCGGCCGCGACGGTGCGGACCTGCGGATGCGCGGCACGCACCGACCCCCGCTCCGAGGCGTTGTCGTCCACGAATACCAGCGAGTCCACGCCGATGTTGAGGGCCTGCGCAATGCCGGCGACGTTGCCCGGCTTGGGATCCCAGTTGGCGACGATTACCGCGAAATCATCGATACCGAGCCGCACCCCGGAATGCTCGGTCAACGCCTGCCTGACGAGCTCGTCGTCATTCTTAGAGGCGATGGCCAACAGCACCCCTTGGGAGGACAGTTGCCGTGCTGTGTCTTGGAAGTCGGCGAAAGCCTCTCCGGCGCGGCCATCTCCACTGATCACCCCCAGGGGGCCGGCGTCGGCGAGCACACCGCCCCATGTGGTGCCATCCAGGTCCAAGACCAGGCATTTGGACGTGCGTCCCAGTTGCGCAGCCACCAGAGCGGCGATCTCACGAGAATACGACAGCAATAGTGGATCGGTGAACCGTGAGCGCGCGTAGGCAGCCATCCGGGGGTCAGTGGCAGCGGCTGGAGCGAATGCCGCCAATTGATACATATCGACAGCGACAACGCCGGAAATCTCGGCACCGGCTTCCAACAGCCGCTGATTCGCGCGCGCCCACGCGGCCGCCAATCGGGTCCGGGCCGGCAAATCGAGCAACATCGACGAACGCTCGGGCGGTAGCAACAGCGTCGGAAGCACAATCGGGGTTGACGAATGCGACCGGAAGACCTGGATCGCCGCGAGGAGCTCATCGACAAACCCGTTCACGGCCTCTTCGGCGGACTCCGCCGTGAACGGAATCGCCACACGTTCAAACACCGAGGAGCCGTCCGGCAGCAGCACCACGATGGTGGCGTCGGCATTGCCCAATGGACTCTGTGGGTCCAGTAGTTCGGGGACAATCCGCCCGTAGTCGCCGAGCTCGACTGTCGCCGCCACCCCGCGAGCCGCCAAAGCCCCCTGTAGCGGTGCCCTGATGGGGCCTAGCGTCGATGTTCCGGCCACGACAACCCGTGCCGTTGGGGTTCCCGCCGGGACATCGTCAAGATCCAACCTGCGCAATGCCGCGCCCGCCCGTGCGACGGCGTCGTCGCCCGCCTCGACGAGCGACTCGGCCACATCGGCAAAGGCCACAGCACGCGAAACAGTGACGGCGTCGACGCTCATGCGACACCCTCAAGAACCATGCCACCTTCGATCCATTTGCTGGATTCGATGGCGACTACAGCCGCCCGCTCACCGGGCTGCACCTCTCGGCTGAGCGCATCGATCTGCAAGAAGGGCAACGCATTTCCGTTGTTACCGGTATCGGCCACCACCGAGATCTCACGGCTATTCGATGCTATCTCCATCTGCTTGACCACTCGCTGGGTCATCTTTCCGCTGAGCTGTGGCGGCAGTAGGTAGTCGAGGTCCTCTCGCTGCAATCCCGCCGTGGCGAGCAGATCGGTGAGCACGTCTTTGGAAAGCAGGGGGACCCAATGCTCGATCGCCTTGTAGTCCTCGTTCAATCCCGGTTGTTCGAGGTGCCGATCGGCCAATCCAAACCACTCGATCTGCTGCCCAGGGTCGCGGCCCAGGCCGCTGAACCGATTCACCAGAGCGGTAATCCCCAGCTGGGCATCGGTGTCGTCCAGCGCGAGCACCGCGGCGCCCGCGCCATCACCGAACAACACGAAGTTGACCAGTTCGGACGGCGGCATCGCCGAGCTGGATTCACGATCGAGCGGTAGATGCTTGTAGCAGGCGTCCGCGCCGATCACCAGGCCCAGCGGACGTTCCTCGGTGAGCAGGTGACTTCCCACGTCAAACGCTGCCACCGCACCCGAGCACCCGGACTGCAGCTGGAATGTGGGAATCCCCTCCAGGCCAAGGGCATCGGCAACGAGATTGGCCGAGGTCGGCATCAGGTGGTCGGGAGTCGCAGTGCCGAGCACCAAGAATCCGATCTCGGAAGGATCGATATCCGCACGGCTCAGCGCTTGACGAGCAGCGCTGGTGGCCATGTCTGCTAACGAATGCGTCTGCTCACCTGTTGCGAGATTGATTCCGAAATGCCTTGTGCGGGTGCCGACAAATGTGTCAATCCACTCCGGCTGCGCACCGATGCGCTCGCACAGCGACCGGTTGTCTATCGCGGGACCGGGAAGCGCGGTGCCTGTGCTGAGAACGTAGGTCGTGCGGCTCATGTCTCCTCTTATCTATGCGATGGCGATGCGGCGATCAGATTCCAGCGCCGGTGTGTTCGGGCTGCGCTACCCCTGCCGTACCGGCGACGAGCTTTGTGAGATCGGCGATGGTGGTCAGGTTGTCCTGGATCGCCACCGGGTCCAGCCGGGGCATGTCCAGTTCGTTGACGATGCGGTCGGCGAACTGCATCGCCTGCACCGAGTCGAAGCCCAGATCGTCGCGCAGGTCCGCGGCGGCATGCAGCGCATCCTCACGGTGTCCGCCGACATCGGCAAGCACCCGGATCACGGCTCGGTGCACCACGCCCACGTCCGGCTGCGACTCGTCGTCCGCCGGTGGCACGCTGGCGACTTCACGTACGGGAGCCGTTGCGGTGCGCACGCTTTGCGTGTGTACAAGCGGGCCAACGGTGGCAGCCGAGGCGAAGAACCGCTCCTCGTCGGCAAACACGTACCCGGGAAGGCGGCCGACCACTCGGTCATGCTCGGCGTACAGCGGACGCCAATCGATGTCCAACCCCCACTGCCAGAGCGCCGCGAGTGCGTCGGCGAAGTCCAGACCTGTTGCGGCGGCGCCGGGTACGGGCGCGATGCGCTGAGAGTCGGGTATCAGGTCGGCGGCCGCCAGTAGGCTCAGCAGAGTCGATCTGGGGCCGATCTCGATGATGTGCGATGGCTCCATATCAGCCAACGTCCTTGCCGCACCCAGAAAGTCGACAGTCCCAAGCAACTGCGCGCGCCAGTAGTCCCCGGTGAAATCGGCAGCCTCCGCCGCGGTACCGGTGACCGACGAGATGACGATCGGAGCGCCCGCCGACTCGGCGGGCAGCGGCGCCGCCGCGGCGAGTTCCCCGCCGACCGGCTCCATCGCCGGTGAATGAAAGGCATGCGAGACGACCAGCTCTCGGGTATGCACCCCGCGTCCGTTGAGCTGGTCGGCGACCTCCGCGATGCGCTCCACCGGTCCCGAGAAGGTGACACTGTCGGGGCCGTTTACTGCCGCCAGGGCGACCGGACCCGACACGAACTCGTCGGCCAGTTCCGCCGGCAGCCGCGCCGCAAGCATGGTGCCACCGGCTGGCAGAGCACCCATCAGAGCACCGCGCGTGACGACCAATGCCGCGGCAGCCGCGGGATCCAGCACACCGGCGGCCGCGCAGGCAGCGATCTCCCCCACGCTGTGCCCCAGCACCACATCGGGTCGCACACCGTGAGCGGCAAATGTCGTCGTCAGGGCGTACTGCAAGGCGAACAGCGCGGGCTGGGCCACGACGGTGTCGTCGAGCGACCTGCCGAGGTGATCCTCACCGGTCTCGATCGCCCGCACCACCGAACCACCGAAGTGCGGCTCGAGTAGGGCATCGGCTTCAGCCAGCGCCTCGGCAAATCCTGAATGCTGTTCGCGCAGAGCCAGACCCATCTCGCGATACTGCGAACCCTGCCCGGTGTAGACGAATGCGATGCGTGGACGCCGGCGCCGTGCGCGCTCGTTTCGCCGCGCCAGTCGATGCAGCGCCACCTCTGCTTCTCCGGCAAGGTCGGCTCCGTCTCGGGTCACCAACGCGATGCGCTGCGTTCCACCGGCTTTGACCTGATTTGTGGAATAGCAATAGCGCGGCCAATGTTCGGTAGGGTCGAAGCCCGCAACCAGTCGATCCAGATTTCGGCGCAGCGCGGCGGCATCGTTGCCCGACACCGTCAGTACCCCTATCCCCCCGCGCCGAATCGGCCGTCGCACCCGCGGCGCCGACCCGATGACCACATGAACGTTGGTCCCGCCGAGGCCAAAACTGCTGACACCCGCCAGCAGGTCTCCGCGCGGCAGTTTCTCGGCCGATACCGCGAGCTTGAGATTGCGCTCAGCCAGATCCAGCGCCGGATTCTCGTCATCGGCGAACAGGCTCGGCGGCACCGTGCGGTGGTGCATCGACAGGCATGCCTTGATGAATCCGGCGATCCCCGCGGCACCCTCGGTGTGCCCGATGTTGCCCTTCACCGATCCCACCACCAACGGCGCCCGGCCCACGCGATCTCCACACGTCGCCCCGAGAGCCTGCGTCTCTATCAGATCGCCCAGGGTGGTGCCGGTGCCGTGTGCCTCGACGAAATGCAGATCGGCACCGGTGTGACCGGCGCTGCGGAGGGCGGCAGCGATGACGCGCTCCTGCCCGCGGCGGGTAGGAGCGGTGATGCCGTTACTGCGACCATCCTGCCCGACAAAACTGCCGCGCACCGTCGCGTACGGCGCCGGGGCGTCATCGGGACGATCCTCGGACCGGCGCAGCACGACGGCGCCCACGCCCTCGCCCCGGCCGATACCGCCACCGGACTTCGCGAACGGCCGGCAACGTCCGTCGGGTGCCGACAAACCCGCCTGGGTGTAGAAGATCGACAGGATCGGCGTGAGCATCAGGTTCACTCCGGCCACAATCGCCAGATCGCATTCGCCTGCCCGCAGCGCACCGGCCGCGAGATGCACCGCCGTGAGGGACGACGAGCACGCCGTGTCCACCGACATGCTCGGGCCCGTCAGGTCCAGCGCGTACGAAACCCGGTTGGCCAGCATGCAGTAGCCATTACCGACACCGCGCTGCGGTGTCATCCCGGCATAGTCGGTCAGATGCAGCGCGCCCCAATCGCTGGACATCACACCGACAAACACACCGGTGGTCGAGCCGCGCAGCGACTGGGGGTCTATTCCGGCGTCCTCGAGTGCGTGGTAGCCGGCCTGTAACACCAGCCGCTGCTGTATGTCGGTGGCCGCCGCTTCACTGGGAGCTATGCCGAAAAATCCATGATCAAAGCGCTCAGGATCATCGATGAACGCCCCGTGGCGCGTATTCACCTTCCCCGTGCCGTAGGGCGGCGCGGGTGAAACGAAATCGTCTGCCCACCAACGGTCTTCAGGAACCACACGCGTTCCGTTGCGGCCGCGCAGCAGCATGTCCCAGAAGGCCTCCACCCCGTCGGCGCCGGGAAATCGGCATGCGATGCCTGTGACGTCGATTTCCATGGCCCTAAGCCTTTGCGCGCAGCAGGGAGTCCAAATGCCCGGACATGGCGTCAACGGTCGGATAGTCCCAGGCGAGAGTCGGCTCGACCGTCAGGCCGAACTCGTCCTCGATCTCACCGCAGAGCGTCAGGGCATATACCGAATCCAGTCCGTAGTCGGCAAGGCTGCGGTCGCGATCCACCTGGTCGGCGGTGATCGACAAGTAGCCTGCGATCTTTCCGGCCAGCCAGTCGTCGAGAGCGGGTGCGGTCATCGTTTCCTCTTTCGGTTCGGTTTGGGTGTGGTTTCGGTTCAGGCGAATTCAGCTCAAAGGGCAGGAATCGAGCGGGGCAACTCATGCCCGTCGAGCAACAACGAGCGCGAGCCGGCAACGTGTCTGTCGATCCGCTGCACCACCACGTCGACGTCTGCGGGATCGACCACCGCGCGACCACGCCGGTGCGCCGCGACGGCCGCGATGGCGATCCGCACCCAGGCGTCGGCGAACTCTGTCCGGTCGGATTCCCGTACCGCCAGTGCCGCGGCCACGACAAACCGCTTCGTGAACTGCTCGGCCAGGTCGAATGCCGCCGGCGGCGCGGTCACACCGAGCGCGGACGCGGGTATCCTCTCTGCCGCACCGCGCAGCCGTTCCAGGGTCCGTGCCTGTTCCTCGATCAGGTCACCCGCACCGGGGGCGGTTAGTGGTGTGGCCGCAGGAGTCCATGACACGATGGGATCCGGTGCGCCACTGCGCAAAACGAGCTCGGAGAAGTCCAACCGGGGCAGCTGTGCGCCGGGGGCTGGAAGAGCGGCGGCGGTGCCCGGCTGCAGCAGATGGCGGACCTGCGGGAGCAGCGCGAGCAAGCAGGAGGTGCTGCCGGCGTGACCGATGCCCACCGGCGCCAAGTCTCGGTAGTGCTTTCCGAAAAGTGCAAACGGCCCCGTCCGCAGATAGAACCGGGCGCCCAGTACCACCGCGAGGTGTTCCATCGCGTACTCAAGCAGCAGTGGCGCGGCGTATTTGACGGAAGCCGCCTGCGCGCCGGCGTGTTGCGGCGAGGTGTGCAGACCCACCGCCGCCGTCGTTACGGCAGCCTCGACCGCCAGCAGTAGTGACTGTGCGATCGCGAGATTGGTTCGAGCATGCGGAATCTGGTCGACACGACGGCCGTACACGACACGTTGCCGCGCGAACGAGGCTGCCAGATGCAGCGCCACGTCTACCGGGCCCAGACCCGCGCCTGCCATTACCACCCGGCTGATCTGGAACGATTTCAGCGCGATCTCGATGCCGTGCCCCTCGGCGCCGATGCGGTCTTCGACACCCACCTGATGGTCGTGGAAGTCCAGGCCGCCCAATTGCGCCGTTCGCAGGGCCGTGGTGCGAAACCGATCGAGCCGCCTGACGTTATCGAGGTCCGCCAGGAACAGCGAATGACTCCTGCCCGGGCGGTCCGAGGTACGGGCGAATACCACGGCCGCACTAGCACGACTCGCGTTGTTGATGACCTCCTTGCGCCCGGATAACCGATAGCCACCGGCCGTCGCGACCGCACGAACTTCGTTGGCTGCCATGTCGTTTCCATGGTCGAGTTCGTGATAAGCCACGGAGAGAGGTGCACCGGTCAATACCTGATCCGCGACCCGGCGCCGCTGCCGGTCGTCTCCGCTGTGCCACACGTTGAGCGCAGCCATCAGGGTGGTGACACCGAATCCGAGGCCCAGCCCCATGTCGCGCCCGAACACCGGGGCCAGCACGCGCACCAGCGACGGGATGTCGACAAGGTCACCGCCCAGCTCGATGGGAACGAACATGCGCTGTAATCCCAGATCCGCGAGCAGCTGATAGGTCGCTAAGGCACGCTCGGCACGCTCATCCGCCGCCAGAATCGCAGTGGCACCGTGCGGGTTGGCCGGGCAGAAGGGATCACCCAGGGCCACGTCCAGATCGGTTGCCGTAGTGGATATCGCCGTGGTCATACTCGATCTCCCGTCTCGTCATCGAGCACGTTCGCCAGCACGCTGAAACCCGCATCCGAGCGATTCAGCGATTCGAGTGCCGCAATGGCGGCATCGTGGTCGCCGTCGGGTCCGGACGGCGGAGCCGCGGGATCCGCACCGGCAAGTGCCCGCGGCAGCGCCAGACGCAACCACAGACCGTCCCGCCACAGCGGTGAATCGATGGTCCCCGCGTAGGCGAGATAGACATGCACCGCCGCGGCACCGGCGATCGCGGCGGCAAGACGCTCGGCAAGCGCGAAGCTCGCGTTCGGCGTCTCCGCGGGGTTACGAGGCGCATCGGCCGCCGCGCGCACGATATCCCGGGCGACGGCGGCGAGCGCCGACGCCGTGCGCCGGCAGCCGTCGGGCAAGTCGTGCCCATCGAGCTGGATGACCGCGTCCCCGAGCGTACGCAGCAGCGTCGATCCGGACCGGCTCATGAGTGACAGCCGGCTCAGGTCTGCGTCGGGCGCCGCGGCGACCAGTGCCGCGGAGTCGGCCGGCAGGTCGCCGCGGCCGATCACCGGGAACTGGGTGATGAGCGTGGTGAGGTTGACCACGGTGTTCCCGTCGAACAGGGAGACAATGCGATGGTCGCGTTCTATCCGGCTCAGCGCCGGGGCGGTCGGGTCGTCGGAATCGAGTACCGCCCGAGCCCCGACAAACGAGCGCAACGCGGCCAGCAGCGCCTCGGTGCGAGTCGGCACCCAGTACTTCGCCGCGGCGGCATGCAGCGATAACTCGGCGGGCAGCGTGTGGATCGAGCGGATCGCGGCGCACGTGGTCACCTCGTTGAGCAGGTGATCAGCGAGGGCGTCCGTGAGCACCCGCCGCGCCTGAGGTAGCTCGATTAATTTGCGCCCGTATAGTTCTCGGCTTTCCGCAAAAGAAACCGCCGTGTGCAGTCCACGCTCGGCGGCACCCACAGACAGGCTGCAGCACAGGGTGCGAGTCAGCTGCAGCGCCTTCATCACATTCTCCAGACCGCGCCCGGGCTCACTCAGGACATCGGTGTCGTCGACCGGTACCCCGTCAAATTCGATACCGGATATGTCCGCACCGCGGATGCCGTGAGTGAGCTCCTTGGGGAGGTGCCGATAGGTAGGTGCCGCTCCCCGTGCGGACAATGCCGCCTTGTCGACCAGTACGAGATCGAATCCGCGGGGTCCGCCGGCCACGGAAGTTCGGGCGATGGCCACTACCGCGCCGCCACGGGTGGCGTTGTTGATAAGCCACTTCGCCCCCGAGAGCGCCCCATTCTCTACGGCGACGTCTCCGGCGAGCAGGTCCGAGCCGTGCTCGCG
Source organism: Mycobacteroides abscessus ATCC 19977 (assembly GCF_000069185.1). Lineage (NCBI taxonomy): Bacteria > Bacillati > Actinomycetota > Actinomycetes > Mycobacteriales > Mycobacteriaceae > Mycobacteroides > Mycobacteroides abscessus. The sequence goes on from NC_010397.1 coordinate 3,625,046, forward strand.
CTCGGTGAGACCCCAGCTGACCGGCACTCCCGACCGAACCAGCTCGGAGAGGCGGGCGCGCTGCTCGCCTCTCGCGCCAATCCAGGCCGTCGCAGCGCCGAGAAAAGTCTTGGCGTGGGCGACCGCCAGCGTCACACTGCGGCGAGCCAGAACGCGAATGAGCTGAGATACCTCAAGATAATCGGCCAGACGGCCGCCGTCGGCCACCGGCACGTAGTGCTCGGCGACGCGAAGACGGTCAAGGATCGCGATGGCGTCGGCGGGAAACGTGTCGTCCCGGTCCTGTGCCGCCAGCACTGCGAAACCAGCCGGGTTGTCCGGGTCGCGGGCATCGCCCAGCGCGGCCTCGACCGTGTCGACAATGTCGAAGCGTCGCGGTGCCACGAGCGTGATCGATGTCGTCACCGGACGACGTCCCCGCCGGCGGAGGCCAGCCGCGGATCCGCGAACGCCGTGATCCGGCCCCCCTCATAGGAGGCTCGCATATGGGTTCTACGGATCTTGCCACTGGTGGTACGGGCTACCTCCCCCTTGGCCACCAGCACCAAATCGCTCAGCGGGGTGGCGAATTCGGCGAATATCGCGGTGCGTACCGCCGCGAGCACGTCGTCAAGGGAGGCATCACCAAGATTCTCCGGGCGGATCTCGTGAACCAGCACGAGCCGCTCAGGGGTGCCGACCGCGAATGCCGCGCCCACCCCGCGTGCCAGGGCCGGGGCGGCCGCACGCGCGGCCGCCTCGATGTCATGGGCGTAGAGATTGCGGCCGTTGACAATGATGACGTCCTTGGTGCGACCGGTGATGAAGAGGTTGCCATCGACCAGGGTGCCCAGGTCCCCGGTACGCAACCAGCCGCCCGTGCCGCCGATCGGTGTCGCGCCGAATATCTCGGCGGACAACTCCGGAAGGTTCCAATACCCAGCGGCCACACTCGTTCCGCGCAGCCAGATCTCGCCGATTTCGCCGTCGGGCAGAGGTGCACCGTCGGCTCCGACGACCGAAACTTCGATACCACCGATGCGGCCGCTGGCAACCAGCACTCGGGACCGTGGCGCGCCTTCGTTGGCGACCACCAACCGATTTTCGGCAAGCGCCTCACCGTCGACAACGGCGGTGGTGACCGGCGTGCCGTGCGGATCGCCGGTCACGAACAACGTGGCTTCGGCAAGCCCATACACCGGGGTAACCGCATGCTCCGCGAGTCCGAACGGAGCCAGCAGCGTGGTGAACCGCTCGATAGAAGCCCACTGCACGGGCTCCGATCCGTTGAGTAGCGACCGTACGCACGACAGATCGACACCCTCGAGCGCCTCGTGCGTGCAGCGCCGTGCCACCAGGTCGAAGGCGAAGTTCGGTGCCACTCCTACGGTCGCCCGGTACTTCGACATGGCCCGGATCCACTGGATGGGATGCTTGATAAACGTCACAGGTGACAGGAAACGCGAAGTGCCGCCGTAGAATAACGGCCAGAGCAGCATGCCGATCAGGCCCATGTCATGAAACTGCGGCAGCCAGCTGAGCATCGAGAACGACGGGTCATTCTCGATGCGGGCTCCGAGTTCCTGCTCGTTGTGGACGAGGTTCCCGTGGGTGACGATCACACCCTTCGGGGCATTGGTCGAACCCGACGTGTACTGCAGGAAGGCGGTATCGGAAGGCGCCGACCGCACCGGAACGAATTCGCGCCCCAGCTCGACGGGAATCGCATCGGTGGCGATGAGCGCGATCGGCGTGGGCAGCGCGTCGGCCCAGCCCGCGATAAGTGGCGCAACCGACGACTCCGTCAGCACAACGCGTGTGCCCGCGTCCGCGATGATGCCGGCAAGACGGTGCTGCGCCTTGTCACGACCATCGGGCAGTGGAGCGGGAACCGCAACCACTCCGGCAGCCAAGCAGCCAAGAAACGCCGCGACAAAGGGTAGCCCGGGCGGATACAGCAGCAGGGTACGGTCCCCGGGCTCCAGGTCTTCACGAAGACGTGCGGCCACGGCGGTGGCATGACTTACGAGTTCGGCGTAGGTCCACGCGCGCTCCGTCAGTTCGCCCGCACCTTCTTCCAGGTAGCCCAGGGCAATCTGATCCGGTTGTCGGGCAACCCATTCGGTGACGGTGCTGAAGTAGTCGGTGAAATCGTACGTCGTCTGCATGTTGCTTTCTGCCCTTCCGTTTCCTCTGACTTGGCCCGGCTCGCAATAATCGGCACCCGCTGCACAGCCGGACGCCCTTCAGCGACGCCTAAGTAGCGAATTTCCTTGGTAATAGCCTGATCTCAGCGGCCGGCCGTTGCGATGCGGCTAGTACCCGCACTCCGGCGATGCGACGCGGATGAGAGGCGGATACGCGCGGGTTGCTATCACGTACCGCCACTGCGGCTTGGTGTGCCATTCCAGAGCATCCTTTGACCGAGGCCAAACCCCACCGCGCCGTGGAAGTACTTACCCGATCGCCCAGAAGTTCGACCCAGTCGGCAGGTCTCCGAGAACCTTTGCCAGGTTCATCCCGCCTACTACCAGATGTTCACATCTTGCAGCGATCGTTTTCTGTAGCGAACAGTAACGCACGCACTCGATCACGGCAACCCATAGCGCGAACATCCATCAAAAGCGCATCTGAGCTGCGGTTTAGCTCTGATCAGCGGGGTTTATCGGCGCCAGCGAGCGTCAATTGGAGAACCCGCACCGCGGTAGGCGATCGCCGGAACAAACGCAGCGAGATCGGCCATCCGACTGTCGCAGCGTTGCGGAGTATCGAGAGACCCCCGTGACGAGCGCCTACCGGGCATCCCGCACCTCGGGATGTCCGGTAGGTGTCGACGGCTAGCGCTTGCGGCGCGACTTCGCCGGCTTGGAGGTGCGTCCCGCGTTGCGTGCCGCTTCCCGGCGCTCACGGCGCGTGCCACCACCCGACGCCGAGGCTGCGCCGTTTTCGTGTCGGGACTGCGCCGAACCGTCCTCGGCAGGACCCGAATACGTCAGCTCCGGAGTGGACTCTTCAAGCCCCTTGGCCCGCAGCTCCCCGTGCGCGGCTTGAGCTGCGGCAGAAGCGAATTCAGCCAGACCCTCGGGTGCTTCCTGAGGGGCGACGGCGGCGCCGTCCGGCTGCTGGACCTCGACGTTGATATTGAACAGGAAGCCCACCGACTCTTCCTTGAGGCCGTCAAGCATCGCGGTGAACATGTCGTAGCCCTCGCGCTGGTACTCGACCAGCGGGTCGCGCTGCGCCATGGCACGCAGGCCGATGCCCTCCTTGAGGTAGTCCATCTCGTAGAGGTGCTCACGCCATTTGCGGTCGATCACACTGAGCAGAATGTTGCGCTCCAGTTGGCGCATAGAGCCCTCACCCGCCAGCCCGTCGATCTCGGCTTCCCTTGCCTTATAAGCCTTCTTCGCGTCCTCGAGCAGGGCAGCCTTGAGATCCTCGGGGCTCAGTTCGTCGGCCTCACCGTACTCGCCGGAGGCGATCAGCTCTTCGGGCTTGAGGCTTACCGGGTACAGCGTCTTGAGCGCGGTCCAGAGCGCGTCGAAGTCCCAGTCCTCGTGGTAGCCATCGGCGGTGGCGCCATCGACGTAGGCGGCGATGGTGTCGGTGATCATCTCCTGGATCTGCGGCTGCAGATCCTCCCCGTCGAGGATCCGGCGACGCTCGGCATAGATGACCTTGCGCTGTTGGTTCATCACCTCGTCGTACTTGAGGACGTTCTTTCGGACCTCGAAGTTCTGCTGCTCAACCTGAGTTTGCGCACTCTTGATGGCATTGGTCACCATCTTGGCCTCGATCGGCACGTCGTCCGGGACGTTCATGCGCGTCAGGATCGTTTCCAGCGCAGCACCATTGAAGCGGCGCATCAGTTCATCCTGCAGCGACAGATAGAAGCGGGACTCGCCCGGGTCGCCCTGACGCCCGGAGCGCCCACGCAGCTGGTTGTCGATACGCCGTGATTCGTGCCGTTCGGTGCCCAGCACGTATAGTCCACCGGCCTCCTGCACCTCCTTGGCCTCGGTTTCGGCAGCGTCCTTGAACTTCTGCAGCGTCTCGTCCCAGGCGGCCTGGTATTCGTCCGGAGTCTCCACCGGGTCCAGGCCTTGCTCGCGAAGGTGCTTGTCCGCCAGAAAGTCCGGGTTACCGCCCAGCACGATGTCGGTACCACGGCCGGCCATGTTGGTGGCCACCGTGATGGCGCCGCGGCGCCCGGCCTCCGCGATGATGGCGGCTTCTTGTTCGTGGTACTTGGCGTTGAGCACATTGTGCGGAACGCGACGCTTGGTGAACTGTCGCGAAAGGTATTCGGAGCGTTCAACACTCGTGGTACCGATGAGGACGGGCTGTCCCTTCTCGTACCGCTCCACCACATCGTCGACAACGGCGATGTACTTGGCTTCCTCGGTCTTGTAGATGAGGTCGGACTGGTCCTTGCGCACCATCGGCCTGTTGGTGGGGATGGACACCACACCGAGCTTGTAGATCTCGTTGAGCTCGGCCGCCTCGGTCTGGGCAGTACCGGTCATGCCGGCGAGCTTGTCGTAGAGACGGAAGTAGTTCTGCAGGGTGATGGTGGCCAGCGTCTGGTTCTCGGCCTTGATCTCCACCCGCTCCTTGGCCTCGATGGCCTGGTGCATGCCCTCGTTGTAACGACGCCCCATCAGCACACGGCCGGTGAACTCGTCGACGATCAGCACCTCACCCTCGCGCACGATGTAGTCCTTGTCGCGGGTGAACAGTTCCTTGGCCTTGATGGCGTTGTTCAGGTAGCTCACCAGCGGCGAGTTGGCCGCCTCGTACAGATTGTCGATGCCCAGCTGGTCTTCGACGAACTCCACGCCCAGCTCGTGCACCCCGATAGTGCGCTTGCGGATGTCCACCTCGTAGTGGGTGTCCTTCTCCATCAGGGGGACGATCCGTGCGAACTCGGTGTACCAATTGGACGCGCCATCGGCCGGGCCCGAGATGATCAGCGGGGTTCGGGCCTCGTCGATGAGGATCGAGTCGACCTCGTCGACGATGGCGAAGGCATGTCCACGTTGCACCAGCTCGTCGAGCGAATGGGTCATGTTGTCGCGCAGATAGTCGAAGCCGAACTCATTGTTGGTGCCGTAGGTGATGTCGGCGTTGTACGCGTCGCGACGCTCCAACGGGGTCATCTGCGACAGGATCACGCCCACATCCAGCCCTAGGAAGCGGTGTACGCGGCCCATCCACTCCGAGTCACGCTTGGCCAGGTAGTCGTTGACGGTGACGACGTGGGTGCCCTTACCGGCCAGCGCGTTCAGATATGCGGGCAGCACACAGGTCAGGGTCTTGCCTTCACCGGTCTTCATCTCGGCGATGTTTCCTGCGTGCAGCGCGGCGCCACCCATCACCTGCACATCGAAGTGCCGCTGGCTCAGCACGCGCCAGGATGCCTCCCGCGCGACCGCGAATGCCTCGGGCATCAGGTCATCAAGGGTCTCGCCCTTCTCCAGGCGCCCCTTGAACTCGCCGGTCTTGGCCTGCAGCTCGGCATCGGAGAGCTTCTCGATGTCGTCGGACAGGGTGTTGACGTAATCGGCCACGCCCTTGAGACGCTTGACCATGCGACCTTCACCGAGGCGCAGCAACTTCGACAGCACGTCAATATCCCCTGTACTCGTTAGGACTTGTCAGATTCAGCGAGTCCCATCGTAGGCGTCGCCCCCGGCGGCGCCGTCCAATGTCTGCCCTGCGCGGAATAAGTAGCCTCTGGCAGGCGCTGCCGGGCCGGGCCGCAAGCTCCTATCGCCCCGCCGCCCGGTCGCCGCGCAGCGTCATGACGGTGCTGGTCACCGAGGCCACTGCCTTACCGTCACCCCGCGCTACCTCGCAGGTGTAGTGGGTGATGGTGCGGCCCACATGCGCTGGTCGCGCGGTCGCGACAAGGGTGTCGGCCCACACCGGACGCAGGAAGGCGGCACGGATATCGATGCTGGTGAAGGTCTCCCCCGGCCGCATCAGAGTGGAATGCGCGGTCCCGATCGCGGCGTCGGCCAGTTCTACCAGGAATCCACCGTGCACGGTGCCCTGCTGATTGCCGTGCTTGGCCGGATCCGTCTCCACCCGAACCGACGCGGTGCCGGTTTCCGCGGCGACAATTTCGAAGTCAAGCAGCTGCGAGATGGCGGTCGGGTAGCGCATATGGCACGGGAATTCGATCGTCACGCATCGACGGTAAACGCGTAAATTAGTGCAATCAATAAATTGTCCTAATTACAATCGGGAGAACACGTGCGCATTCGACGTCATGCCGCGGTCGCCGACGGGATCGCCGAGCAGATCAGGACCGGTGCGCTCCCCGCCGGAACCCGGCTGCCCACCCATCGTGCGCTGGCGGCGCGCCACGGCATCGCGGTCGCCACAGCGAGCCGCGTCTATCGCGATCTGACCGCGTCCGGGCTCGTCGTCGGCGAGCCCGGACGCGGCACATTCGTGCGCGACCTCAGCGGCTTCGCCGGGCTGGAGCCCGCCCGGCTTTCCGCCGGCCAGCGCACCGCCGATCTTTCCTTCAACCAGCCCCTATCGACCGGGCAGGACGACGAGCTGCGCCAGGCATTGCGTGGTTTGGCAGCCGAGGGCGACCTGACCAGCCTGCTGTATCAGCAGCCTCCGGGCGGGCGCAGCCGCGACCGCGCGGCGATCGCCAGCTACCTGCTGGGGCGCGGTATCGACGTCGCGCCGCACAGCGTCCTGATAACCGGCGGGGCCCAACAGGGTTTGGATGCTCTCCTGGTGGCACTCGCCGAGCCGCGTGCTGTCGTCGCCGTCGACGCACTCACCTATCCGGGCATCAGAATGCTGGCCACCGCACGGCACCTCGACCTGGCCGCGGTCCGCGCCGACACCACCGGTATGGACATCGACCATCTGGAATGGCTGTGCGGTCAGCGACCGATCTCGATGCTGTATCTCATTCCCACACTGCATAATCCGCTGGGTTACATCCTCGGCGCGAGCGCGCGTCAACGCATCGCCGCGCTGGCCGCACGCCATGACTTCCACATCATCGAGGACGCGACGTACGCGTTTCTGGAGCCCGCGGCGCCCCCACCCGTGCAAACAGTTGCACCGGAACGCACGTTCTATATCGGGAGCATGTCCAAGAATCTGGCCTCCGGGCTACGCATCGGATACGTCGTCGCTCCCCTTGCCCGACGTCCGGCGCTGATCCGCTCGTTGCGCGCAACGAGCTGGGGCGCGTCCAGCATCGCCAGCGCCCTGACAACGCGCTGGCTGACCGACGGCACCGCGGCGAAGCTGGAGAAGCAACGCCGCGAGGATGCCCGCCAACGCCAAGTCATCGCCCGGGCCGAGCTGGCCGGTCTCGATTACCACGCCCATCCCGCGTCGTATTCCGGCTGGCTCACCCTCCCCGAGCATGCACGCAGCGACGTCATCGCGCACGAGCTCGCAGAACACGGGATCATGGTGACCACGGCCGACGCGTTCGCGACAACGGCACACGCACCAAACGCACTGCGCCTAGCGCTGGCCACGCCCGAGCTATCCGAGCTCACCGCCGCGCTGCGTCATATACGCACGGCGACAACATGACTACCGCCCTACGAAAAATCCCCGCACCGGTTGCGGTCCCAGTGCGGGGATTCTCTGCGCGGTGACCGCGCGCCCTATTCCCCGAGGCGTATCAGGCCGTAGTCATACGCGTGCCTGCGGTACACCACCGATGGGCGACCGGACGACTGGTCGTGGAAGAGGAAAAAGTCGTGACCGACCAGTTCCATCTCGTACAGCGCGTCATCGACCGTCATCGGCTTGGCCGGGTGTTCCTTGGTGCGCACGATCTGACCGGGGCCGTGGCCATCATCAACCTCGGCACCGTTATGACTGTGCGCGCCGTTCACGGCGACGGGCGGCGTGAAAGCATCGGCCGGCAGGACGGCGGTGGCCTCGGCGAGCGAAACCGGCGTCTTGTCCCCGTAGTGAACCTTGCGGCGGTCACGGCCCCGACGCAGCCGACTTTCCAGCTTGGCGACGGCAGCTTCGAGCGCGCTGTGGAACGTGTCGGCGCATGCCTCGCCGCGGACAACCGGCCCCCGGCCCCGCGCGGTGATCTCCACGCGCTGGCAGCTCTTCTTCTGGCGACGATTGCGTTCGTGTTCGAGTTCTACATCAAAGAGGTAAAGGGTCTTGTCGTAACGTTCCAGACGGGTCAGTTTGTCGTTCACAAAGATTCGGAAGTGATCGGGGATTTCTACGTTTCGGCCCTTGACCACGATATCGGCCTGGGCCGCCCGCTCCCCGTCCTCAAGTGCAACGGATGCCTTTGATGTGCTTGACAACTCATACCTCCGGTACTGAGAGTGCGCTTGCGTCCAACCTGCCCGCTAGGGACTAAAGATATTGGCGGCGCGCATGTTTGATATTTGAAGTACGCCGGAGTCGCCTGAAACGCTGAGACGGCAGCCCGCCGGCGCTGGGGTTGGCAACCACCTCCTCCGCCATACGGGAAGCAGGCGCTCCGTGTCTGGGGAGTGGCTTGACCGCCCAAACGCGGAACGTTCATAGCTTGTTGGCCCCGACGGTAGTCCGTGTTCACGCGCCTTGCCACCGATTCGTGAGAGTCGTTTCGAGATCGTCATACTCGCGATGAGCCGATCAGGCGAACAATCTCCAACATGCGTCTAGGAATGGGTCAGGGTGAGCGCGGCCGCGACTCGAAATCCTGCGGATTTCAACACCCGCACCGATTCGGCAACCGTGGCTCCGGTGGTCACCACGTCGTCGACAAGCATCAATTCCGTGGCCGGCCGGGCCGTCCGGCGCAGCGCGATGCGGCCGGCAACATTGTGCTGGCGGGCCGCGGCCGACAGGCCGACCGAATCTCGCGCGCCCATCTTCATGCGCAGCAAGGATGCGATGTGCACTCCCGGCATCCGGGCGGCAACGGCAGCGACGGCGGTGACCGGGTCGCCGCCGCGCCCGCGCGCGGCGGTCCATCGCGTCGGAGCCGGAACCAGCGTCACCGGGCGCTCGATCAGATTCCAGCGCAGAAGTTGGTCCACTCCCCGCGCGAGCACAACGCCCAACGGAGCGGCCAGATCGCGGCGGCCGCGCTCCTTCATCGTGACGATCGCCTGCCGCCGCACGCCCGCATATCGCCCCAGCGACAGGACCGGCACGCCCGGATCGACCCGGGTGCTGACCACCGCGGGCTGCGTCGAGAACGCGCACGCGCAGTCATCACACCAGCGGACGGACGGGGACCCACAACCGCCGCACATCAGCGGCAACACCAAATCGAGCATGCACTCACTGTGCGCGTGGGGTCCGACATTGCCCGTTACCGCGCCGAGCTGACATTGGCGGACACATCGCGGGCGAACTAGCGAACCTGAATGTCGTCTCGCCCGGCCAGGGCCGGCCTAGAGCATGGCAACCAGCGCCTCGATTTGGTCGCGGTCCAGCACCTCGACCGTGCCGTCGGGCAGTCCGAGTATCCGGTCGGTGGCAATACCGTAAAGACGCTGACGCAGCACGGCAGCGTCGATCGCCTGCGCCCGCGCCGGCGCATCCGGGGCGGCGATGATGCGCTGCACGGCGGTGCCCATGGTGGCCGCCAGGCCCTGGATCATGTCGCCGACCCCCTCGGGATCGAATGTGTCGAACACCCCTTCGGCGACTCCCTGCGCGATGACCTCGGTGAGTACCGGCCGGAACCTGTCCTCCCAGATCGCCGAGATCCTGCGCAGCAGCGACTGGTTCTCCGGGCGCATCATCGAGGCCATCGCCCCGATACTCTCGGGCGCTCCGAGCGCCATTTTGACCTCGTAGCCGGCACGCAGACCGGAATTCAGACGCTCCAGCGCGCCCCTGCCCTGCGCCTCGAAGACCGGCCGCAAGGCCTCGAATGCCTGGTCTGCGCTGCGTGCGGCCAGCGCGGACACCAGGGCCTCTTTTGATGAAAAGTAATGGTAAAAAGCACCTTTCGACATCCCCGAGGTCGCGATCAAATCGTTGAGACTGACCCTTTCGTATCCGCGCTCCAGGAATAGGGTCATCGCCAGATCCAGCAATTCGGTCCGGCGCAGTTCCGGATGTTTCACCACACGAGGCACGGGTCAGCGTTTCCTGATCCAGCCGACGTAGGTCAGATACACACCGACCACGGCCATGAACAGGAAGAAGCCACGCACCGGCCCCACCGCGGGCACCGAGGCGTCCACGCCCGCCCGCATCAACCCGGGAAACGCCAGCAGCACCAATCCCCGCAACGCCAGAAACCAGCCGAACAGCGAGATGATCACCGCCGCCGCCCCGCGCCAGAACTGATGAAAGGCGATGATCATCAGCCCGCAGAAGAACAGCAGGGCGCCGAACAGCCACGACCACATCGGGTCCCTGAAAAAGCTATCGCCCAGAAAGCCGAGGTCACCGGCACGCACGGCGATGATCGTGGTCACGGTGGCAACGAACGGCCCGATGACCCGTGCGAAGGCACGTGTACGCAGGGCCGGGTCGACCGTGCTCGACGCAATACCCATGTCATGAACTCCTCTCCGAACCTATAGACCGCTGGTCGGTATGTTAGACCAGTGGTCGGTAAATGCAAGTGGTGTGCCGTAGAACCCCGGCCGGCCCGGATCATCTGGCTAGGCTCGTATCCATGGAGACCCGGACAGCACCCGCCGATCCCGAAGTTCTCACCTCGAATCTGCGCGTCGCGCTCGACGGACGGTTCGGTCCGATCCGCGACGCCGCACGCGAATACCTGAACCGCGCCGACCTGCTCCCCGACCCATCGCTGACCCTCGAGCAGGCCCGCGCGCGGTCGCTTCGGATCATGCGCGAGCTGGTTCCACATGGCTTGCCACACGCCGGATTCCGCACGGAGCATGGTGGCACCGGCGACGTCGGAGCTGCGATCGTCGGCATTGAGATGCTCGGCTACGCGGACCTGTCGCTGATGGTCAAGGCGGGCGTGCAATGGGGCCTGTTTGGTGGCGCGATCGAAAACCTGGGTACCGCAACCCATCACGAACAGTATGTGGTCCCGTTGATCAACCTGGATGTGCTCGGCTGTTTCGGCATGACCGAGACCGGCCACGGCTCCAACGTCCAGGCCCTGCAGACCGTCGCCACCTATGACCGCACGACCGGGGACTTCGTCCTCAACTCCGAGGGCTCGTTGGCGCGTAAGGACTACATCGGCGGCGCCGCCGAGCACGCCACCGTATCAGCGGTTTTCGCCCAGCTCGTCACCGGCGGGCCCGGCGAAGAGGCAACCGGACGCGGAGTGCATTGTTTCGTGGTGCCGATCCGGGACGCCGACGGCAACGATCTGCCCGGCATCACCACCAGCGATTGCGGGTACAAGGGCGGGCTAGCCGGAGTGGACAACGGGCGCATCGTATTCGACAACGTGCGTGTCCCGCGCGCCAACCTGCTCAACCGGTATGCCGATGTCGCCGAGGACGGCACCTACAGCTCGCCGATCGAGAACGAGAACAAACGGTTCTTCACCATGCTGGGCACTCTCATCCGGGGTCGCGTCAGCGTCGCCGCCACCTCGGGTGCGGCCGCCCGCAAGGCGCTGACCATAGCCTCGCGGTATGCCCTGGTGCGCAAGCAGTTTGACACACCGGATAGCGATGACGAGGTGATTATCGCCGACTATCTGGTGCACCAGCGCAAGCTGCTACCTCTGATAGCCCGCTCGTACGCGCTGGCCTTCGCGCAGAACGAGCTCACCGAAGAACTCCACCAGGTGCAGACCGCCGACGAGGTGGACGCGGACCGGCAACGCCAACTGGAAAGCGCCGCAGCGGGTTTGAAGGCGATGACCAGCTGGCACGCCCAGCACGCGATCACCGTGTGCCGCGAGGCGTGCGGTGGCGCCGGGTACCTCGACGCCAACCAGCTCACCATCCTGCGACGCGATATCGATGTGTTCACCACCTTCGAGGGCGACAACACGGTGCTCACCCAGCTGGTGGCCAAGGAGCTGCTATCGGCGTACGCAGAAGATGTACGCGGCCTCAATGCCGTTGGTTGGACTCGATTTATCGCGGGAATGGCCCGTGACGTGATCCTGGAACGGTCCGCGGCACGGCAGGTCATCCAGACCATCCTGGACTCCTCCGACGAGGACGTCGAGGAATCTGACTTGAGTAACCGCGGCACCCAGCTACGCCTGCTGCGCAATCGCGAAGATCACCTGCTGCGCACCGCGGCAACCCGGATGCAGCGCGCCCAATCCGACGACGAGGATCCCTTCGAGGTCTTCAACTCCGCCCAGGACCATATTTTGAAGGTGGGTTCGGCGCACACCGAGCGGGTGGTGCTGGAAGCATTCATCGAGGCCATCGACAGCTGCGACAGCAAGTCCGCGCAGGAACTACTGGAGAAGCTGTGCGATCTGTTTGTCTACAGCGCGCTCGAAGCCGACCTGTCGTGGTTCCTCATGCACCGGCACGTCTCGACCGAACGTGCCAAGGCGATCCGGCGCGGCGTCAACCAGCTGTGCGAAGAACTGCGCCCACACCTCGGAACCCTGGTGGACGCCTTCGGAATTCCCGAGGCACTGCTCGCCACGGAGATGATCCCCGACAACTAACCCGTCAGTACCGGAATCGCCTGGGGCACCATGAGCGGACGCACTTCCACCCATCGCTCCTCCGGTGTCCCCAATCCCGTCAGCTGCAGCACGCCGCGCGCGTCGGCGATGTAGATCGCCGCCGGCGAGGCGGCGACGGTCGATACCGGCGTCAGGAGATTCTGGTCGTTCAGATCTGAGTTCACGCCGTCGAGATTCACATTCGCCACCGGATGTGACCCGTCGTTGCGGGCCACCGCGATATCGTCACCGGTGCGCCACGCCAGTGACACCGCCGAATTGCCGAGGCCGTAGCCCAACCGACGCGGATGCGTCAAGGCATAGTCGCCGCTCTCGGTCTGCACGACCGTCGCCAGGATCACCTGGCCCTCGATGATCATCGCGGCGCGAGTGCCGTCCCGGGACAACGCCAATTCGGTGATCGGACCCTTGTACTTCTCCGCCACCGCCGACGGTTCGACGGGCAACACCGCCACCATGGATGTGGTGGCCTCCTGGATTATCCGAACCACTCGGCCGCCGTCGATAACCGTCCACACCGCATCGTCGAGCGCCCAGCTAGGACGGGTCAGCGTCTTGCCGCCAACCGCCTCACTGCCGTTCGCGCCGTTGGCACCGACCCAAAGCGACATCTGTGGATCGTCTCCGGCCTGCACCCGCACGACCGATGCCACCTGTCGCCCACTACGCGAGAGTGCCGCCGAAACCTGGTTGCCCACCTGGCCAAAAGATCCACGCACGGGCACCGCGGCATCGCGATCCACCGTCACCATGGACCCGTTCAACAATCCGTAGAGGCCCACCCCCGCGCCCTCCGACGCGCCGGGATCCGTCGACGCGACGTTCTGAGTGCTCCAGCCCTGCGCGAACTGCTCGTCCAGCGGAGCACCATTGACCTGCAGGACATACGGCCCGGCGATACCCGCCCGCGAGAGCGTCCAAATCACCTGCGCCGCGAGGAACTGCCGGGTGCGCTGATCGGGCGTCAGGTCACCTTCCAGCTCCACACGCACGCCGCCGTATCCGCGGCCCACGTCGACCCTGCTGCCGTCGACGCGGGTCACCGGGCCTCGCAACCGCAGGCCGTTCAGGTGGTTGCGCACTGCCCCCGCAAGCTCGGGACGTGGGCCGGACAAGAGTTTGTACACGAGTTCGGTGGCCAGCAGATCGGGATCGTTAACGGCCACATACCGCGGATCGGGCACCACGGTGCGGCCGGCCGGGTCGGCGAAATAAACGGTGTACCGGCGATAGGTGGACTGAAACTGCCCCCAGTCGAGCAGTACCCCGTTGGGCAGCGAATCGATCCGCCATTCACCGTTGGCCTTCACCAGGGTGAACTGCGGATCTTGAACATCACCCTGAGCGGTCTCGAAGACCCCGATGTCGGACAGGGTGCCCAACTTGTTGGCGCGCACGTTGATCGTCCAACGATCGACACCACGCTGGTCGGCGAATACCGGCGACTCGATCAACACCGCAGCGCCCGCGTCATCCCAAGTCCGCGAACCGGATTCGGTAAGGAACTGGCGCGCCGCCCGGTGCCTGTTGGACGGGTCAGCGGTCGCCTTCAAGAATTCGCGCAGCACCGTTTCGGGCTCCATACCCGGTGTAGGTGCGGGCATCCCCGGCGGTGCCGGGCGCTGCACTGTGCCGATCGCCTGCGGCGAGGACGATGAGGGCACGCCGGCGCAACTGGGGACGATGAGCGCTACCGCCGCCAGAACCGCGGCCACCTTGCGGCATGTCACGACGCATCCTCCGCCCGGCCGCCGGCCGACTCCCGCGGGCGCTCGATTTTGGCACCCGAGGCGCGCATGGGCGTCGTCTCTTGCTCGCCGGGGTGAGCACCCCGCGAAGCCGCCCGTCGCACAGCCGAACTCGGGCGGCTGGTCGGGTTCAACGGCAGCGGACTCGTGGTCACCTTATGCCCACGCACCAGCGGCACCGTCAGACGGAACAACGCTCCATTACCCGGTTCGCCCCACGCCTCCAGGCGCCCCTGGTGCAACCGGGCGTCCTCGACGCTGATGGCAAGTCCCAGGCCGGTGCCGCCGGAATGCCGCTTGCGCGACGGATCCGCGCGCCAGAACCTGTTGAACACCAGCTTTTCCTCGCCGGGACGCAGCCCGACACCGCGATCGCGCACAGTGACGGCCACACTGTCGATATCGGCGGCCATCCGGATGGTGACGGGCTTGTGCTCGCTGTGGTCGATGGCATTGGCCACCAGATTGCGCAGGATGCGTTCCACGCGGCGGGGATCCACCTCGGCGATGATCTCTTTGTCGGGCATGTCAAGCTCGACGCTGGTATCCAGCTCGTCGGCCAGGTGCTGAACAGAGGCCACCACCGCCTTGACGGTGTCACGCAGATCCACCTGCTCTACTGCCAATTCAGCCACACCCGCGTCGTGCCGCGAGATTTCCAACAGGTCGGCGAGCAGCGTTTCGAATCGATCGAGCTCGTTGACCATCAGCTCGGCGGACCGCTGCAGGGCCGGATCAAGCTCTTCGCGGTTGTCGTAGATCAGGTCGGCCGCCATCCGCACCGTGGTCAGCGGCGTACGCAGTTCGTGGCTCACATCAGAGGTGAAGCGGCGCTGCAGATTTCCGAACTCTTCCAGTTGGGTGATCTCACGCGACAGGCTTTCGGCCATATCGTTGAACGACACCGCCAGCCGCGCCATATCGTCGACGCCGCGCACCGGCATCCGTTCGGACAGATGTCCTTCGGCGAAACGCTCGGCGATGCGCGATGCCGACCGCACCGGCAACACCACCTGACGAGCGACCAGCAGCGCCGCCGCGGCCAGCAGCACCAACAGCACCACGCCACCGGTGACGATGGTGCCGCGCACCAGGGAAATAGTGCTTTCCTCGTTGGACAGTGGGAAGACCAGGTACAGCTCGAGGGCGGTGACCTTCGAGGTCGTCGGCGAGCCGATGACCAGTGCCTTGCCCGAGAAACTCTCGGTATGGACCGTCGAGTATTGGTAGCTGACCTGGCCTGCCTTGACGAATTCACGCAAGGGGCCCGGAATCTGAGTGGCCGGTCCCGCCGAAGTTGCCTCGCGGGGGCCGTCGCCGGGAACCAGCAGAACAGCATCGAACGCGCCCGCGCCGCCGCCTTCAGAACCCTTGCTGCCGTTCAGCAGCTGGTTACGGGCCAGCTCCAGACTGCTTTGTAATGACCGGGTTTCCTCACCGCCGACATCGTCGCTGACGATGACGCGTGCGCGTTCCATCTCCTCGGTCGCCACCCGGATCTTCGACTCCAGGATGCGGTCGGTGACCTGGCTGGTGAGCACAAATCCCAGGATCAGGATGACCAGGGAGGACAGCGCCAGGTTGGACACCACCACCCGCACCTGCAGGGAACGGCGCCAGGTGAACCCGACCGCTCGACTCAGCGCCTTCAGTCCGCGTACCAGTGGTGCCGATCGCCGCTGAATGCGCCGCTTCGAGCTGAAGATCACGGGGGTCCGGCCTTATATCCCACTCCTCGAACGGTCAACACCACGGTCGGATTCTCGGGGTCCTTCTCGACCTTCGCCCGCAGACGCTGCACGTGGACGTTCACCAGCCTGGTATCGGCCGGGTGACGGTAACCCCACACCTGTTCGAGCAGCACATCTCGAGTAAACACCTGGCGCGGTTTGCGTGCCAGCGCCACCAGCAGGTCGAACTCCAGCGGGGTCAGCGAGATCTGCTCGCCCTCGCGCGTCACCTTGTGCGCGGGCACGTCGATGTCGATACCCGCGATGTTCAGCAGTTCGGCGGGCTCGTCGTCGTTTCGCCGCAGCCGGGCACGGATGCGGGCCACGAGTTCCTTGGGCTTGAACGGCTTCATGATGTAGTCGTCAGCACCAGACTCCAGGCCCAACACCACATCCACGGTGTCGGTCTTGGCGGTAAGCATGACGATCGGCACTCCGGAGTCGGAGCGCAGCACGCGGCATACATCGATGCCGTTCATCCCCGGCAGCATGAGGTCCAACAAGACCAGGTCGGGGCGCAGCTCCCGGACGGCGGTGAGCGCCTGGGTGCCATCGCTCACGACCGCGGTCTCGAAGCCCTCCCCGCGCAACACGATGGTGAGCATCTCCGCCAATGACGCGTCATCGTCGACAACAAGGATCCTTTGCCTCATAGATCCCATCGTGTCACTAGATCGTGACAAAACCGGGGTACCCAAGGGGCGAGTTGCGAACTAGTCTCGCGCGAGCTGCTCTCGAAGCCTGAACTTCTGGACTTTCCCGGTGGCCGTTCTGGGCAGGGAGTCGACGAACTCGACGCGTTTCGGGCATTTGTATCCCGCGAGTCTCTCCCGGCAGTGCGCTATCAGATCGGCGCCCGATGGCGGATCGTCCAGCGTGACGACCACCACTACCGCGGTCACCAACTCGCCCCATTTCTCGTCGGGAACACCGACCACGGCGGCCTCGCGCACGCCGGGATGCGATATCAGTGCGTCCTCCACCTCGATGGAGGTGACATTCTCCCCACCGGTAATGATGATGTCCTTTTTGCGGTCCGAGATGGTCAGGTATCCGTCGTCCACCGATCCGCGATCACCGGTATGAAACCAATTGCCCGCCAATGCCTCCGCAGTGGCCTGCGGCTGATCCCAATATCCGTCCAGGTTCGTGTTCGACTGGGTCAGCACCTCACCGTCCTCGGCGACGGATACGCGCACACCGATCGCTGGGGCACCCGCGCGGCCCAGCATGCGGGCCTGCTCCTGCACATCGAGACCCGCCCACTCGGAACGGAAACGATTCATCGTGATCAGCGGCGCCGTCTCGGTAAGCCCATAGATCTGGATGAACTCCCACCCCAGCTCGGTGCGCACCCGTGCGATGGTCCGCGTCGGAGGGGGCGCTCCGGCGACGATGATGCGAACGCGATCACGCCCGGGAATGGGCCCCCGCCAACGTGCGGCGGCATCCAGTATCGAGTCGACCACCGTTGGGGCCGCACACATCACGGTGACCCCGTGTTGTTCGACACGGCGCAGAATCTCGTCACCGTCGACCTTGCGCAGCACAATGTGCCGCGCTCCCATACCCGTCGCGGCGTAGGGCCAGCCCCACCCGTTGCAGTGAAACATCGGCAATGTATGCAGCAGCACATCGTCATCGCGCAGGGTCGCATGCAGCCCGAACACAACGGCGTTGATCCAGATATTGCGATGAGTGAGCTGAACACCCTTGGGGCGGCTCGTTGTGCCCGAGGTGTAATTGAGAGTCGCAGTGCCTGTTTCGGACCCGGACCATGGATCGGGGGTCACAGCGTGAGGCGAATCCAGCTCCCCGAATACTGCCGCATCGTCCTCGCCCAGCACAAAGTTGTGGGTGGCCCGTACGGTGTCCAGCAGGCCCCGCACCTCGGGGTCGACCACCAGCACCGAAGCACCCGAATGTCCGACGATGTACTCGATCTCGGCGGGCGCCAACCGAAAGTTTATGGGCACCAAGATGCGTCCCCACCCGGATACGCCGAAGAACGAGGTGAGCAGCCGCGCGCTGTTCTGCGAAACGATCGCCACCCGCTCCCCCGGCCCGACCCCGAGGGCGTCGAGAGCGGCCGCCTGTCCACGTGCTCGCGCGGCGAGTTGCCGGTAGGTCAACTGCCCCCAGGACGGGGCCGGTTGCACCGGCTCATCGACGACACCCACCCGTTCGGGGTACACAAGTTCGGCTCGGTCCAGGAAATCTCGCACGCTCAGATCGAAGAACACGCACCAATCCTGCCGCCTGACACGCGGTGCAGGGGGGATATCCACGAAGCAACGGTTCATCTTGCCGGTCACTGGCACCGGGGTGTTTAATGATGGCGCTTTGTTCAGCAGTGGTTCATGTGCGCTTTGCGCCAGCGCTTAGGAGGTGACGCGACTATGTCCGATAGTCAACCTCCGAGTATCCACAGCGCCTTCTGACCGCAGACCCAGGTTGCGCCCGAAGGCGCTTTTGTTGCACTGATTTTTGTGCATCTCGAAAACACTGCGAGAGAACAGGACCCGCAATGAGCCATTGGGATGTCGTCATCCGCATAGCACTCGGATTCGGCCTGGGTTGCGCCATCGGCATTGAACGGCAGTGGCGCGCCAAGAACGCCGGCCTGCGCACCAACGCGCTGGTGTGCCTGGGCGCAACACTGTTCGTCATCATGGGCGGCTACAGCTTCCACGGCCCCGGCGCAGATCCCACTCGTGTTGCAGCGCAAATCGTTTCGGGTATCGGTTTCCTTGGCGCCGGTGTGATCATGAAGCAGGGCGCCACTATCACCGGGCTGAACACCGCCGCCACCATGTGGGCCACGGCCGCCGTCGGCGCCCTGGCCGGTGGGGGGATGTACGAGGTGGCGGTGTTGGGGGCGGCGGCAATTGTGCTGGCCAACCTGCTGTTACGTCCGCTCGGTCATCTGCTTGACCGGCAGCCTGCGATCGGCCGCGAGGCAGCGCCCGCCGCGTATCTCTTCGAGGTCACTACCACCGATGAGACCGAGGCGCACATCCGCGCACTGACCGTGCAGGCCGTCAGCCGACCGGAATTCGCGCTGCAATCGGTGCGGTCGTATGACGTGGAGGACGGCAAGCACGTGCGGGTGGTCGCGAAGTTGAGCGCCGAGGAGCGCAACGATTCGCTACTGGAGTCCGCGGTGAGCCGGCTGTCCATGGAGCCTGCGGTCTCGTCGGTGCGCTGGCATATCGATCGCGAGGAAGAGGTCGAAGCCAGCGAATGGTAAGCGCCGCACCGCTGCTCGTCGAATGTGAAGCCATTGCGGAATTTCCGCCGCTTGACCGCAGTAGCTTCACGCTCGGCGAAGTAGTTGGGCCGCCAATGCCTCCGGCTCGACACCGTCCGTGATCATCCAGGGGCCGCCCCAGTCACGCTGCGCCAGATCGGCATACGCTGCCGATACCCGCTGCTGTAGATCCGAGTCACGCTCGTAGGTGTCGCGAGCGCGGTCGCTCTCCTGTTGTTCGCGCTGACGGGCGCGCTGCTGGGCCAGCTCCGGAGAAACGTCAAGGAAAACCTGCCAGTCCGGATGCGGCAGCCCGAAGCGCTCATACTCGAGTTGGTGCACCCAGCGCGCCATGTCGCCGCCACCGTCCTGATGCAGCCGGGCCGCACCGTACGCGGCGTTGGAAGCCACCCACCGATCTAAGATCACCAGGTCATGAGAGCGGGTCAGCCCCGCCAGCTCGTCCCTTGCATCACGCCGATCCAGCGCGAACAGCAGACCCATCGCGTACGCGGACGACACCACATCGCCGTGTCCACCTTTGAGCGACTCGGCAGCGAGGTCGGCATGCACCGAACGCCCGTAACGCGGGAAGTCCAGCGTCGCAACGGATAACCCCTGGGAGTTGCCGCGCGCTATCAACTTCTCTGTCAGCGTGCGCTTACCGGCGCCGTCCACGCCCTCGATCGCAATCAGCTGGCCCACGGCTGGTCAGCCTACGCAAAGGCCCCCGGCACCGAAGTGCAAGGGGCCTCTACGTGGATTGGCGGCGATCAGTAGCGGTAGTGCTCCGGCTTGTAGGGACCCTCCACGTCGACACCGATGTACTCGGCCTGGTCCTTGGTGAGCTTGGTCAGCGTGCCGCCGAGAGCCTCGACGTGGATGCGCGCAACCTTCTCGTCGAGGTGCTTGGCCAGCCGGTAGACCTCGTTGTCGTACTCGTCGTTCTTGGTCCACAGCTCGATCTGGGCGATCACCTGGTTGGAGAAGCTGTTGCTCATCACGAACGACGGGTGGCCGGTGGCGTTACCGAGGTTGAGCAGACGCCCCTCGGACAGCACGATGATCGACTTGCCGCTGTCGCCGAAGGTCCACAGATCGACCTGAGGCTTGATGTTGAGGCGAACGGCGCCCGACTTCTCGAGGGCAGCCATGTCGATTTCGTTGTCGAAGTGGCCGATGTTGCCCAGGATCGCCTGGTCCTTCATGGCCTTCATGTGCTCCAGCAGGATGATGTCGAAGTTACCGGTTGCGGTCACCACGATGTCGGCATCGCCGATGGCCTGCTCGACGGTCACCACGTCGAATCCGTCCATGAGTGCCTGCAGCGCGTTGATCGGGTCGATCTCGGTGACCTGGACGCGGGCGCCCTGACCGGCGAGGGACTCGGCGCAACCCTTGCCTACGTCGCCGTAGCCACAGATCAGTACCTTCTTGCCGCCGATGAGCACGTCGGTGCCCCGGTTGATGCCGTCGACCAGCGAGTGCCGGGTGCCGTACTTGTTGTCGAACTTGCTCTTGGTCACCGAGTCGTTGACGTTGATGGCCGGGAACGCCAGTTCGCCGGCGGCGGCGAACTGGTACAGGCGCAGCACGCCCGTGGTGGTCTCCTCGGTGACGCCCTGAACCGATTCGGCGATCTTGGTCCACTTGTCCTTGTCGGTCTCGAACCGCTCGCGCAACAGGTTCAGGAACACCTTGTACTCGGCCGAGTCGTTATCGTCCGCGGGCGGCACCACGCCGGCCTGCTCGAACTGCGCACCGCGCAGCACCAGCATGGTGGCGTCGCCACCATCGTCCAGGATCATGTTGGCTGGCTCGTTCGGCCAGGTGAGCATCTGCTCGGCCGCCCACCAGTACTCCTCGAGCGTCTCGCCCTTCCAGGCGAAGACCGGGGTGCCCTGAGGCTCCTCCGGGGTGCCGTTGGGGCCGACGACCACCGCGGCGGCGGCGTGGTCCTGGGTGGAGAAAATATTGCACGACGCCCACCGAACCTCAGCTCCGAGCGCCACCAGGGTCTCGATCAGCACGGCGGTCTGAATCGTCATATGCAGCGAGCCGGAAATGCGAGCGCCCTTGAGCGGCAACACCTCCGCATATTCCCGGCGCAGCGCCATCAGGCCCGGCATCTCGTGCTCGGCGAGACGGATCTCCTTACGGCCGAACTCGGCCTCGGAAAGATCGGCCACCTTGTATTCAATGCCGTTGCGTACGTCGGCTACCAGCTCGGTCATCGCCACCTCAATCAAGTCTCTGAAGCATGTCAATTCAGCTGACACACACGGGTCCGTCACCAGGTTAGCGCGTGAGAGCGACGGATAGTTAGATCAGGTACCGAGATTTACGCAGGAGCAGGTCACGCCTTGTCGGCAAGCGCGTTGGTCTCGACGAACGGGGACAACAACCGTGCCATATCGAGAGCCACATCATGATCGGATTCCGGCGGCATCGACACATAGCTAATCGCCAGTCGCACAATCGACCTCGCAAGGATCGAAGCGTCCTCCTGACTCGCTGCCACCCAGCTGTTCATGAATGACTCGGTCAGCCGTGCCGAGGCAGGCACCACGATCAGCGCACTGTCCACGGTGACGATCCGCATCAGTTCGGGCTTGGCCTCGCCGGTGAGCAGAGAGATGACCATGGGATCGGCGGCACTCTCGGCGAAGAAGTCGGCAAATCCCGAATGCAGGGCCCCGTGAATGTCGCCGACGTGGGCATAGATCGCGTCGCCGACGGCGTCCACCAGACGATGTGCCAATCTCAGTGCGTACCCCTGGGCCAGGCCCTGCCGAGAGCCGAACTCGTTGTACAACGTTTGACGACTGACCCCTGCGCGGCGCGAGACGTCGGACATCGTGACCGCCGACCAGTCCCGCTGGCGCAGCAGATCGCCCAGGGCGTCGAGGACCGATTCCCGAAGCAGCGCCCGCGCAGCCTCGGCATACGGCACTCGGTGCGATGAGCCGCCTGCGCGAAGAGCATCTGGCCGAGTCACACCGGGCAGCCTGGCAGGGACGCTGGCCGACGTCAATGCGTCCCTGCCGGGCAAAACATCGGTCATGGCCGTGCGATCTCCACCATCACGAAGTCGGCCTTGGCCGCTCCGCAGTCCGGGCAGCTCCAGTCCTCGGGGATGTCATCCCAGCGGGTGCCCGGCTCGATGCCGTCTTCCGGCCAACCGAGAGCTTCGTCGTACTGGAAACCGCATTGCATGCATTCGTATAACTTGTATTCCGAATCGACACAGGTCTCGTCGCTCATGAGTCCGCTCCTACTACTTCGTCGAAATCGATCTTCTCGCGCACTCCACAGTCGGGGCAGCACCAGTCGTCGGGAATCTCCGACCAGGCCGTCCCGGCCGGGAACCCCTCACGAGGGGCTCCCCGGCTCTCGTCGTACACGTACTGACATATAGGGCAACGGTACTGGGATATCTTGGCGGACATTTTATGCCGCCCCTTCCGTCACGCCGTACCTGGCCAGAATCTTTGCGCGCTTACTCGGCTGGATGTTCACCCGGGTGATATCGCCGTCATAGTGATCGAGCACTCGATGGTCCATGACCTTGCGCCACAGTGGCGGGAAGTACGCCAGGGTCAACATGGTGGCGTATCCGCTGGGCAGGTTCGGCGCGCCATCCATGCTGCGCAGCGTCTGATAGCGCCGCGTGGGGTTGGCGTGATGATCGCTGTGCCGCTGCAAGTGGTACAGGAAGATATTGGTCACCAGGTGATCGGAGTTCCAGCTGTGCTTCGGCGTGCAGCGTTCGTACCGCTCACCGTTCTTCTGCCGCAGCAACCCGTAGTGCTCCAGATAGTTCACCGTCTCTAGGAAGGTGAAGCCGTAGATGGCCTGGATGATGAGGTAGGGAATGACCGCGGTGCCGAAGATGGCGATGGTCACCCCGAACAGCACCACCGACATCAGCCAGGCGTTCACCACATCGTTGCTCGGGTGCAACACAAAGCGGTTGAGCCGCTTCATGCGCGTGGCCTCCAGGTTCCAGGAGGACCTCAGGGCGCCCCACACGCTGCGCGGCCAAAAGCCCCAGAAGGTCTCACCGAATCGCGAGCTGGCGGGGTCTTCCGGAGTGGCGACGCGCACGTGATGGCCGCGGTTGTGCTCGATGTAAAAGTGACCATAGAACGTCTGTGCCAGCGTGATTTTCGAGAGCCAGCGCTCCAGCTCTTCCTTCTTGTGGCCCATCTCGTGCGCGGTGTTGATACCCACCCCGCCCAGCACGCCGATCGACGCCGCGATCCCCAGCTTGGAAATCCAGCTGATGCCGTGGTCGAAGCCGATCCAGCTCAGGTCGGTGGCGGTGAAGTAATAGGCACCCAGGAAGAAGCTCGCGTACTGGAACGGAATGAAGATGTAGGTGCAATAGCGGTAGTACTTGTCGTTCTCCAGCGCCTCCATCACCTCATCGGGTGCGTTCTCACCGTCAGCCCCGAAATTCAGGTCCAGCAGCGGCAGGATCACGTAGACCAACAGCGGGCCGATCCAGAAGAGGACCGGCGAGAACTGCTGCCAGCCGAGCTGGTTCATCGCGTAGACCAAAGCCGTCGCGATGAAGATCGCCGTGGGCGGGATCATGCCGTACAGCCACATGTAGCGCTTGCGGTCGCGCCACTGCGCGGCGGGCTGCGCCGGACCGGTTTCCAGGTTTGACGTCATCGTCACTTCTCCTCGTCGATATCTGCGTGAGGTACGTCACCGAACAGATTTGACGATAAGGCATGTTTCGTCGCGTGTCTAGACAAATCAGTATGATTTGTAAAGTGCCTGGTGGCGCGCGTCACCCCCGCAGGTCCTGCGGGGAAAACCGGGTTACTGCTCGACGTCGACGCGCAGCCCAAGCACCGAGTGCTTGCGGCTGTAGGCGAAGTACACGATCACGCCGATGACCATCCAGCTCAAGGCGAACAACCAGGTCCGCACCGCGAGATTGAGCATCAACCACCCGCACGCCACGATCGCCACAATCGGTAGCCACGGCACGCCGGGCGTACGGAAGCTGCGGGGCAGGTCGGGCCGGGAGCGCCGCAGCACGATGACGCCGGCCGACACCAGCACAAACGCGAACAACGTGCCGACGTTGACAATCTCCTCCAGCCCCTCGATCGGGGTGAGAGAAGCGGCTACCGCAACAAGAAAGCCAACGATCAGCGTGATCCGTATCGGTGTGCCGTGCGAGCCGGTTCGCGCCAGCTCACGCGGCAGCAGCCCGTCGCGGCACATCGCGAAAATAACGCGGATCTGCCCGAGCATCAGCACCATGACCACGGTGGTCAGCCCCGCCAATGCACCGACCGCGATCACCTTGGCGGCCCAGTCGACACCGTTGAGGTGGAATGCCGTGGACAGATTCGGATGGGAGTCAGCGACCCGCAGATCGCTGTACTTGACCATGCCCGAGAGCACCACAGTCACCGCGACGTACAGGACGGTCACGATGACCAACGAAGCGATGATGCCGCGCGGCACATCCTTCTGCGGGTTCCGCGTCTCCTCCGCGGTCGTGGCGACGACATCGAAACCGATGAACGCGAAGAAAACGATCGACGCACCCGCGAGCACACCGAACCAGCCGTACTGACTTCCCGAGCCGCCCGCGACGAAAGAGAACAGGGACTGGTCTAGTCCCTGCCTACTGGAACTGCCCGCCTCCGCCGGAGGGATGAACGGTGTGTAGTTGGCCGTCTTGATGAAGAACGCACCGACAATGATGACCAGCAGCACCACCAGCACCTTGATGGTGGTGATGACAAGGGATACCCGCGAGGACAGCTTGGTACCGACCGCGAGCAGCACGGTCAGCACCGACACAATGAGCAATGCACCCCAGTCGATCTTGACCGCTCCGAGATGTACTGCGCCACTGGATAACCCAAATACCGTACTCAGATAACTGGACCAGCCCTTGGCGACGGTGGCCGCACCGACCGAGAACTCCAGAATCAGATCCCAGCCCAGGATCCAGGCGGCGAACTCGCCGAACGTCGCATAGGAAAAGGTGTAGGCACTCCCGGCAACCGGGATGGTGGAGGCGAATTCCGCGTAGCACATCGCCGCCAGCCCGCATCCGATCGCAGCCATGATGAAGGAGAGTGAGATCGCCGGCCCGGTGACGTTGGCCGCCGTCGACGCCGTGACGGTGAAGATACCCGCCCCGATAACCACCGAGACCCCGAAAACGGTGAGATCCCACCACGTTAGGTCCCTACGAAGCTTGGTCTCCGGCTCGTCGGTATCCGCAATCGACTGTTCGACAGACTTGGTTCGCCACAATCCGCTACCTGGCATTACGGCAGTCTCGCACAACCCCCATGCTCACGACGGTTGATCACACCGGCTAGCTAAGAATTTGCCGCCGAACGATCCAGATCGGGTTCCAGATAGATCACCTGTGCTATCGGCACGGCCGCGCGCACTCGCCGTTCGGCGGCATCGATCGTGGCGGCAACCCGCGGCAGCTCGGCGGAGGGCGTGATGGCGATCTTGGCCGCGACCAACAGCTCTTCCGGACCCAGATACTGGGTACGGCAATGGATTACCCGCTCGACGTCGTCCGTACCAGCCAGCGCGTCCAGGATTGCCTGCTCCTGTATCGCGGTCGCCCCCTCCCCGATCAACAGGCTCTTCATCTCGACCATAAGCACGATGGCGATGATGCCCAGCAGCACACCGATGGCCACGGTGCCGATCCCGTCCCATACCGGATCACCGGTGACGATGGTCATGCCGACACCGAACAACGCGAAGGCCAGCCCCAACAACGCACCGGTGTCTTCCAGCAGCACGACGGGCAACTCCGGATTGCGCGAGTTCCGGATGAACTGCCACCAGCTGGCGCCACCCTTCAGCGGCTTGGATTCCACGAACGCGGTGCGGAAGCTGTAACCCTCAAGCGCTATCGCCACCCCCAAAATGGCGATCGCGACGATGGGTGACTGGAGATGTTCGGGTGCATGGATCTTGTGATAGCCCTCGTAGAGGGCGAAGACCGAGCCCAGAGTGAACAACACCAGCGCGACCACAAAGGAGTAGAAGAATCGGCTACGCCCATACCCGAACGGGTGCAGGCGATCTGCTTCCTTACTCGCGGCCCGCTGTCCGTACAACAGCAGACCCTGGTTGGACGTGTCCGCGATCGAATGCACGGACTCGGCCAGCATCGATGAACTTCCGGTGATCGCGAAGCCGATGAACTTGGCCACGGCGATACCGGCATTGGCCGCCAGCGCCGCGATAATCGCCCTCTTACTGCCACCTGCCGACATCGACTCTCCTTCTGTTCCCGCCCCTGCGGCCGTTACGCGTCCGCGTCGACTGTTGCCATGAACACCCGGGCATCGGACCGCCCGGTCAGTGTGACACTGCCCCCGTCGGCCGGCACCCACACCGACTGACCCGCACGCACCTTCAGGCCGGCCCCCGAACCGTCCAGAGTCACATCGCCCTGGGTGCACAGCAGTATCCGCGGGCCCTTGATACCCACCTGGGTGGGCTCGCCGGCCGCCAAGTCGAAACGCGAAAGCGCGAACTCCCTGGCAGGAGTGCGGTAGCGGGTCTGGGCACCATCGGTAACCGTCTCGACATGTAGGTGCGCCTCGGAAGCGGGCGAAAAGTCCAGCACCCGAAGCAGTTCCGGAACATCTACGTGCTTGGGCGTCAGGCCGCCGCGCAGGACGTTATCGGAGTTGGCCATGATCTCCACCGCCAAGCCGCGCAGATACGCGTGCAGGTTCCCGGCAGGCAGGTAGATCCCCTCCCCCGGTTCCAGCGTCAGCCGATTCAACAGCAGCGAGGCCAGCACGCCCGCGTCTGCGGGATAGCGCTCACCCAACTCCAGGAGCGTGCGGGCCTCGCCGACGAAGCGCACGTCATCGGAGGACAGATAACGCACCGCCCCGTCGAGCACCGCGGGCACCAACACATCCAGACTCGGCTGGGGAAGGGTGATCCAGGTGGTGAACAGGGCCCGTAGACCATCGGCATCGGATTGACCGGCCAGCAGGTTCACATACGGTGTCAGCGCTTCGACGTCGAGCGCACGGAACAGGTCCACCGTATCGCCCGGATCACGGAAACCCGCCAGCGCCTCGAAACGGTCTAAGGCCACCACAAGTTCCGGTTTGTGGTTGCGATCGCGGTAGTTACGTACCGGAGAGTTGAGCGGCACACCCGCCGCCTCTTCGCGCGCGAACCCGTCCGCGGCCTGCTGGGCGCTTGGGTGCGCCTGCAAGGAAAGTGGCTCGTCGGCGGCTAGCACCTTGAGCAGGAAGGGTAACTGGTCACCAAACTCCGCCACGGACGCCGCACCCAGCTGGCCGGTCGGATCGGCGGCCACCACCTCAAGCAACGACTCTGCGCCGCCACCGGTTTCCAGATATGCGGGGTCCGCGGGATGCGCCCCCAGCCACAGCTCGGCCTCCGGATGCGGTGTGGGCGTGGGGCGTCCGGTGAACTCGGCGATGGCCGTCCGCGAACCCCAGGCGTACGTCCTTATCGCCCCCCTGAGCAGATTCACAGCCCGGATCTCCCCCCACCAAGCCGGGCGTACACCGAGGCCATTTCGAGCCGTGTCGAAAGCATCATCAACTGTGCCAGCTCCGAAGGCCTGGCCGCTACCGGGCCGAGGTCTGTGGTGCTCACCAGCTCTGCGTCATCGAGGCCCTCGATCCGCGCCGCGACCGATTGATAGTCGCTGTCGGTGGCCAACGCCAGGATACGTGGCGGAGCCTCGGCACGAGGGCCGTCGATGAACTCGTCGTGGAACAGCGAACTCTCGCCAGAGCTCTTGCTCGCCAACGCATCCCGCATCGCTGCCAGCGCCTGCGCAAGCCCGCACGCGGTCGCGGTGCGTTGGGTCAGTCGTAACAGCGTAGCCGCCGCGTGGCCGGCAAGCGTCAGCGTGGCCGACCGATCACCGCACAGCACCGTGGGACCACTGGTCAAGCGCGCCGCAATTGCCTTGGCGGCATTGGTGAAAACCTCGCGCCCCACCGTGTTCCGGGACACCTCGCCGTCCACCTCGTCGGCGATCGTCATCACATCGGGTGCCACGGACTTGTCCAGGACGCCAAGCACGGCGGCGCCGACGGCAAGGTGGTGAGCGAGGCTGAAGGTGTCCGGTACACGTAGCCGAGGCGCCAGCGAAATGGCTCGCCCGGCACCAGAATCGGCCAGGGGGCCCTCGTCGGGTGCGGCAATCACCACCCGCGCTCCGCGCCGGGTGCCTAGCGTTACCGCAGCACTGAGCGCCGGATCACCGGCGTCGTCACCGGCGATCACCATGACGTCAAGCGGGCCAACCCACACCGGCGCCCGGGTGGCAGTCACGAAAGGGAGGCTCACCGTATCGGACAGCGCCCCGGCCAGAATCGCTCCCGCCGTGGCAGCGGTGCCCCGCCCCGAGACCCACACGACGGCACGCGAACGATCCTCGGAACGCAACGGCTCCAGGGCACCCTCGGCGATTGCGGTTCCGACCGCGCGTACCTGTGATCCAGCCATGGACGCCGCCTGCAACGATCCATCGAGGTCCGCCGCCAAGAGCGCCTCGGCGTCGTCCAGATCGATGGTGGCGTTCATCAGGTGGCAGCCTCTGTCCGATCAACCAAATCCGAGATGCGCGCGACCACGGCGGCCACATCTTCATCGGTGCGAGCCTCGACATTGAGTCGCAGTAAGGGCTCGGTGTTGGATGTGCGCAGGTTAAACCAGGTTCCCGCACCGATATCGACGGTCACTCCATCGAGGTGATCGATCGAAACTATTTGTGTGCCAAACGACTTGAGCACCTCATCAATGCAGGCCCCGGCGTTCGACACGCGGAAGTTGATCTCACCGGACGCCGCGTAGCGCTCGTAATCGGACATGAGATCCGATAGCGGCCGCTCTTGTTCACTGAGCGCCGCCAGCACATGCAGAGCCGCCAGCATGCCGGAATCGGCACCCCAGAAGTCACGGAAGTAATAGTGCGCGGAGTGCTCGCCGCCGAAGATCGCGCCCGTCTCGGCCATCAATGCCTTGATGAACGAGTGACCGACGCGAGACCGTACCGGCGTCCCGCCGTGTTCGACCACGAGCTCGGGGACGGCACGCGAGGTGATCAGATTATGGATGATGGTGCCGCCGATTTCCCGCTCCAGCTCCCGGCGAGCTACCAAAGCGGTTACCGCCGAAGGCGATACCGCCCGACCACGCTCGTCGACCACAAAGCACCGGTCCGCGTCGCCGTCAAAGGCCAGACCGATATCGGCGCTCTCCGCGGCGACGAACGCCTGCAGATCACGTAGATTTTCGGCATCGAGCGGGTTGGCCTCGTGGTTGGGAAAATTACCGTCCAACTCGAAGTACAAGGGAGCCAGCGTGATCGAGGGAATCGCACCCAACACCGCAGGAGTCGTGTGCCCGGCCATACCATTTCCGGCATCCACCGCCACCCGTAGCGGGCGCGCTCCGCTCAACTGCACCAGCGACCGCAGGAAGTCGCCATACTCTGCCAGCACGTCACGCTCGGTGACCGTGCCCACGGGACCGTCGTAGCCAGGTACGCCGTCAATCAACTCGCCACTGATAACGGACAGACCGGTGTCCTTGCCCACAGGTTTGGCACCGGCGCGGCACAGCTTGATTCCGTTGTATGCGGCCGGATTGTGGCTTGCGGTGAACATCGCGCCCGGGCAGTCCAACAATCCAGAAGCGAAGTACAGCTGATCGGTGGATGCCAATCCGATCTGCACCACGTCGACGCCCTGGGCGGTCACACCGTCGGTGAACGCCTGCGCCAAGGACGGCGAGGAATCCCGCATATCGCGCCCCACCACAACCCGCGGCGCCCTCGATGAATCGGCGGAGTCGTCCCGTTCGGCCTTGATCAACCGCGCGAACGACGATCCCACGTCGAAGACAAAAGATTCATCGATCTGCTCGCCCAGGAGGCCACGGACGTCGTACGCCTTGATGACAGCGTGGACAGCGTCGGCGGACCGGGCCATGACGAGAGCACTCCTATTGATCTGTTGAAAATCTGACGTTAGGTCTCGCTGGCCAGCCTAGTGGTCGGCGAGGGTCCAACGTGAACGTCCGGCGAGAGGGTACAGAATGTAATCAGACTGCGCCGAAAGTACCTAATCAGAGCCGTTGGACATCCGCGCCGATTCGAGCGAGCCGCACTCGGGAAAGATTCTCACTCGGACGGATCGGGCAGAACTCTCAGATGCCCACGGCGGCGGCCCACCGGAGCCGGGTGCACAGGACGCGGGGCCACGTTGGGTGCGGGGGCGCTGACATCGAGCGCCGGCTCGCTGAATCCCGCAGCAGCCACCCGGACACCGCCGGTGGTTTCGCGTACCGCGTCCGCCAGCGCAACCAGGTCGTCATCCTCCGGATTCGACGGCAACGGACCGTTGTAGCGGACCAGTTCCCATCCGCGGGGCGCGGTGATCCGGCTCGCGTGCTGCGCGCACAGATCCCACGAATGCGGCTCGCTGGATGTGGCCAGCGGCCCGACCACGGCCGTCGAATCCGCGTAGACGAAGGTCAACGTCGCCACGGCGGAATTCGGGCACCCGGGTCGACAGCAGCGACGGGGGGCTCTCACAAACGTTGAGGCTAGCGTGCGCAAACACGTTCCGACCCGCAGACACGCGCTGTGCGCCCACCGAGACCGTCCGGTGACCGGCTCGTTGTGATTCGTCAATCACAAGAGTCACACCGTTACCATCTCTGCTATGTCACGTGACGGACGGCGCGGCGGCTCGGCCGGAGGGCCCGGCTCGCAGGGCTCTCGGCGAGGGCGCGATTTCCGCGGCCCCCTACTGCCGCCCACCGTGCCCGGCTGGCGTTCACGCGCCGAGCGCTTCGATATGGCGGTGCTGGAGGCGTACGAACCGATCGAGCGGGCCTGGCAGTCACGCCTCGAAGGACTCGATGTCGCGGTCGATGAAATACCGCGCATTCAGCCCAAGGATCCGGATTCGGTCCAGTGGCCGCCGGAGGTGATCGCGGACGGACCGATACCGTTGGCCAGGCTAATCCCTGCCGGCGTAGACACCCGGGGCAACACCACCCGGGCGCGGATTGTGTTATTCCGCAAGCCGATCGAATTGCGCGCGAAGAAATCTGGGGATTTGTCGGATCTACTGCACGATCTTTTGGTCGCGCAGGTTGCCACCCACCTGGGGGTGGAGCCGTCGGTGATCGACCCGACCATCACCGACGAGGGCGACTAGCTCCGCCCTGCCGAACACGGGAATCAGATCAGATGATGCCCCGCTTCAGGCGGCGGCGCTCACGCTCGGACAGCCCGCCCCAAATGCCGAACCGTTCGTCGTTGGCCAGCGCATACTCAAGGCACTCGTCCTTGACTTCGCAACCCTGGCAGATTCGCTTGGCTTCACGAGTCGATCCGCCCTTTTCGGGGAAGAACGCCTCGGGATCGGTCTGTGCGCACAGCGCCTTTTCTTGCCACTGATCGTCAGCGACGGCAGCAAGCGCGTCAAAATCGTTCTGCACCAACGTCAGATGCGGACGTGCGGGCGACAAGCCCGCCGCACCCGTGCCAACGCCGGAACTCAGCTCGTCGTGTACGCCGAATTCATTGCGCCCGAACAGCATCGTCCCGCCTCCTCACTGTTCCTCTTGCATCCCAATACAGCTCGTATTGCCCGGTTTCGTGCCCACATCATTCGTTTCCGGCCATTCCATTCGAATCCATTCGAACACCTGATCGAATCCCGGTCTGCGCCTGCGACTTACAAAACCCAGGCCGAGGAATGACACTGGTGTGATTACACACGTGTTCGCTGCCGGGGTCAAGCGAAGGACGAAAATTCATACCATCTACGACCGACAAAACCGGCGTGGCGCCCTCGTGGCGTGTCGCGTCATTGCCGGCGCACTAGTCTCGGTCAACGTGAAAGTCACCGTTCTCGTCGGTGGCGTCGGCGGAGCGCGCTTCCTCCTCGGCGTCCAGCGCTTGCTCGGATCGGATCCCAGCAAGCATCAGATAAACGCCGTTGTGAACATTGGCGACGACGCCTGGATGCACGGTGTCAGGATCTGCCCTGACCTGGACACCTGCATGTACACCCTGGGCGGCGCGGTCGATCCGGAGCGCGGTTGGGGGCACCGCGGCGAGACCTGGAATGCCATGGAGGAGCTGGCCGCCTACGGCGCCCAACCCGACTGGTTTTCGCTCGGCGACAGGGACCTGGCCACTCACCTGATACGCAGCCAAATGCTGCGAGCCGGTTACCCGCTATCGGCGGTCACCGAAGCGTTATGCAACCGATGGCAGCCCGGAGTCCGGCTGTTACCCGCCAGTGACGACCGCTGCGAGACCCACGTGGTGATCACCGACCCCACCGACGGGGAGCAGCGCGCCATCCACTTCCAGCAGTGGTGGGTGCAGCACCGCGCACAGGTTCCCACGCACAGCTTCGCGTTCATCGGCGCCGACGAAGCAAAGTCCGGCCCCGGAGTTGCCGAGGCCATCGGCGAGGCCGATGTGGTCTTGCTGGCGCCGTCCAACCCGGTCGTGAGCATCGGGGCCATCCTGGCGGTCGGCGGAGTTCGCGGGGCACTCCGCACGACCTCCGCTCCGGTCATCGGGTACTCACCGATCGTGTCCGGCAAGCCACTGCGCGGAATGGCCGACGAATGTTTGCGCGTGATCGGTGTCGAGGTCAGCTCACAGGGTGTGGGAGAACACTTCGGCGCCCGGTCGCAGACCGGCATCCTCGACGGCTGGCTGGTCGACGAGGGTGACGCCGCTCACATTGCGGGAGTTCAGGTACGGTCGGTTCCGCTACTCATGACCGACCCCGACGCGACGGCGGCAATGGTACGTGCGGGACTTGACCTGGCCGGAGTTACCTTATGACCCCACCTGCGGATTCTCCTGCACCGGAACATGGTTCGGCAGCTCCGGTTCAAATCCTACCCGTAACCGGCCTGCCCGAATTCCGCCCGGGCGACGACGTGGCCGCGGCCATCGCAGGCGCGGCGCCATGGCTGCGTGACGGTGATGTGATCGTCATCACCAGCAAGATAATCTCCAAGGCCGAGGGACGGATCGTCGCCGCGCCCACTGATCCCGAAGCCCGGGACACACTGCGGCGCAAGTTAATCGACTCCGAATCGATCCGCGTGTTGGCCCGCAAGGGTAAGACACTGATCACCGAGAACACCATCGGCATCGTGCAGGCCGCCGCGGGAATCGACGCGTCAAACGTCGACACCGCCGAACTGGTTCTGCTTCCCACCGACCCGGACGCCAGCGCGGCGGCAGTGCGGCTGGCGCTGTCACAACGCTTGGGCGTCAAGGTTGCGGTGGTGATCACCGACACCATGGGACGAGCCTGGCGCAACGGCCAAACTGATGCCGCCATCGGCTCCGCCGGCATACCAGTCCTCTACGGTTATGCGGGCGCAAAAGACAAACACGGTAACGAACTTCAGGTCACCGAGGTCGCCATCGCCGACGAAATCTCGGCTGCCGCCGACTTGGTCAAGGGCAAGCTGACCGATGTACCGGTCGCGGTGGTGCGCGGCCTGACCCTGCTCGATGACGGCAGTGCGGCGAGCGACCTGTTGCGTTCCGGACCGGACGACTTGTTCTGGCTCGGCACCAACGAGGCACTGGAGCAAGGACGGCGCGAAGCAATACTCGTGCGCCGCTCCATCCGCCAATTCGCAGATATCCCAGTCGATCCCGATCTGCTGCGGGAAGCCATCGGTGAAGCGCTGACCGCACCCGCACCGCATCACACACATCCGGTCCGATTCGTGTGGGTGCGCGACCTCACGACGCGGCGTGCGCTCCTGGACGCCCTGAAACAGGCCTGGGCCGCCGATCTCACCGCCGACGGCCGTAGCCCGGAATCAGTGCAGAAGAGGGTGGCGCGGGGACAAA
This sequence comes from Mycobacteroides abscessus ATCC 19977, assembly GCF_000069185.1. Taxonomy (NCBI): domain Bacteria; kingdom Bacillati; phylum Actinomycetota; class Actinomycetes; order Mycobacteriales; family Mycobacteriaceae; genus Mycobacteroides; species Mycobacteroides abscessus. The sequence goes on from NC_010397.1 coordinate 3,659,304, forward strand.
TCCTTTATGACGCACCCGAAATCGTGATCCCGTTCCTAGTACCTGATGGCGCGCACGACTATCCGGACGACCGCCGAACCGCCGCGGAGCGCACTATGTTCACCGTCGCGGTTGGCGCGGCGGTGCAGGCTCTTCTGGTCGCCCTCGCCGCCCGGCAGGTCGGCAGCTGCTGGATCGGATCCACCATCTTCGCGGGCGACGTTGTACGCAAGCAGCTGGTAGTGGATTCTTCGTGGGAACCGATGGGCGCCATAGCCATCGGCTATCCGCATGGCTATCCCGAGGAAGGCCTGGACCCACGCACTCCCCTGCCGCCGGGACAGATGCTGGTGGAATTGTGACGGCCCGGCACCCCGGTGAGGGCCATCAGATGCCCTCGGATCTGCGTGAGTCCGCTATCGAGCTGCTCTCCTCATGGCAGGCGCCCGATGCAGAACAAGACAGCCTGCGCCACTCCGTACTGGCGTTTCTCGACGCCAATCCCGATGCCTGCCGTCGTCGTAGCGCCGCGGGCCATGTCACCGCCTCGGCACTGGTGGTCAACCACGACGGATCGCAGGCGCTGCTCACGCTGCATCCCCGCGTCGGTAAGTGGCTGCAGCTCGGCGGCCATTGCGAAGAGGAAGACCCCACCATCCACGCGGCCGCCCTGCGCGAAGCCACCGAAGAGTCCGGCATCGACGACCTGCTCCTCGAGCCGAATCTGCTTGGCATCCACGTTCATCCAATTACCTGCTCGCTGGGAGTCCCAACCCGGCACCTCGATCTGCAGTTCTTGGCGCATGCACCGGAGGGCGCGCAGATCGCCGTCAGCGATGAATCGCTCGACCTGCGCTGGTGGCCCCTTGACCAGATCCCCGAGGAAGATCACTCCGTCGTCGTGTTGGCCCAACGCGCGCGGAACCGGCTACGTTAATGCCCTTCGACGCGCAGAAATATCTGGGATTTTCCGGAGGGCAGATCGCCGGTGAACACGCTGATCCCGTACATGCTGTCCGCGACACCGTAGCGGGCATTTGCCATGTCACAGGTGAACCCGGCCCTTAGCCAATCTGGATCAGTGCGCTGCGGTATGCGCTCACAGGGTGTCGGTTCGGTTCGGATTGGATTACCTCGCACCAATATTGGCGCCGGCGGTGAAGTCTGGGACTCAAAGGCTCCTGAACGCCATCCCTGACCCACGAACGGATCGGGAAAGTATGTCATGGCAACCAGGCTGTACGAGTCGGGAATGGTCAGCTCGACCTTCTTGAAGTTGTCGCGGGCACGTTGCAGATCCTGCTCCTGCTGCTTCTGATCGCCCCTGTCCGAGCAGCCGATCAGCGCAAGAAGCACTGTCCCGCAAGCCAACAACCCGCCACAGCGCATTGCTTATACGTCCGACGAGTACCTGATACCGCCATCGGGGATCGTGATGCCGGGCCACACCCGCGCGCCGCGCAGCAGCTCGCACCGTGCGCCGATATCGGCGCCGTCCCCGATCACGCCGTCACGCACCAGAGCGCGTGGTCCGATCCGGGCGCCGAACCCGATGATAGAACGTTCCACGACGGCCCCGGCCTCTATGCGCGCACCGTCGAAAACAACCGCGCCGTCCAGCCGCGCACCCGGGCCGATTTCGGCACCGCGGCCCACCACGGTACCGCCGATGACCAGCGCGCCCGGGGCCACCGACGCGCCGTCGTGCACCAGCGCCTCGCCCGGATGCTCGGGGATGGCCGGCGAGGGCGCAATGCCGCGCACCAGGTCGGCCGACCCACGCACAAAGTCTTCCGGGGTTCCCATGTCTCGCCAGTAACTGGTGTCGACATACCCACATACCTTGGCTCCGCTGCTCAACAGACCCGGGAATACCTCCCGCTCAACCGAAACGGGCCGACCCGACGGGATCTGCTCAATCAGCTCACGCCGGAAGACGTAACAACCGGCGTTGATCTGATCAGTGGGCGGGTCCTCGGTCTTCTCCAGGAATGCGGTGACCTTGCCATCGGAATCGGTGGGCACACAACCGAATGCGCGCGGATCGCCGACGCGTACCAAATGCAAGGTGAGGTCGGCCTGGGTCTGTTCATGCTGTGCGAGAAGATCTTTCAGATCCAAGCCGGAGAGCACATCGCCGTTGAAGATCAGCGCGGTGTCGTACCTCAGATGCTCCAACACATTTCGGATGGCACCGCCGGTACCCAGCGGCTCCTCTTCGTACACGTACGTGATCTGTAGGCCGAGCTTGGATCCATCGCCGAACTCCGACTCGAAGACATCGGCCTTGTAGGACGTGCCGAGCACGACGTGATCAATGCCTGCGGCGGCAACGCGGGACAACACGTGGGTAAGAAACGGAAAACCCGCGATCGGCAACATCGGTTTGGGCGCCGACAAGGTCAGCGGACGCAACCGGGTACCCTGCCCACCCACCAAGATGACGGCATCGGCTTTCACAGTGCCAGACATATCACCCTCCTTGCTTATCCCGGCGCCGATTGGCGCGGATGGCCGCACGCACCACAATCGCAGATCGGGCCGCCAGCGCGCCCCGAATGCTCCAGCGCAAGGGCGCCTGCCACCAATGTGGATGCCGGTCGGATTGGAAAATATAGACGCTGTCGTGGTGCGCGCCCAGGCTGCGCGCCGGATCGCGCCCGGCCGCATGGCCTTTCGCGTGTACGACCTCAGAGCTGGGCGCGTATACGTTCTGCCAGCCGGCGCGTGCCAGCCGGTCACCGAGGTCGACGTCCTCCATGTACATGAAGTAGCGCGGGTCGAATCCGCCGATGGCGTCGAATGCCGTACGCCGCAGCAGTAGACACGATCCGGACAACCAGCCCACGACGCGTTCGGAAGGCTCCATCCGGTCCTGGCGGTATGCGGCGGTCCAGGGATTGGTGGACCACACCGAACCCAGTAGCGCATGCAGCGCACCGCCGGTGAGAGTCGGGACCACTCGCGCCGACGGATACACGGTGCCATCGGGCTCACGAATCAGCGGACCCACCGCCCCCGCGGCAGGCCAACGCTGCGCGACTTCCAACATCGCATCGATGCTTCCCGGTCCCCATTGCACATCGGGGTTGGCAATGACCACCCACTCGGCCGCGGGGTCGACCTGGGCGACCCCCAGATTGGCGGCCTTCCCATAACCGACGTTGCCTCCGGTACGGAGCAGCTCGACATCGGGCTCCTCCGCGGCCGCCTCTGGCGCGCCGTCGGTCGAGCCGTTATCGGCCAGGATCACTCGCAGTGGCAGATCCGTGGCATGGCGCAGCGTCCGCAGAAAGCGGTGGAGGTGCTCGCCGGGCGAGTACGTCACCGTCACCACGGCGACCTGACCGATCGCCGGGGAGTCGCTTACGCGATGAGGATCCAGCACGGTGCTAGAGGGTACCCATCCTTAGTTTGTGGCCAACGCCTCAGCCAACGCGTCCCGCCACGGACGCAACCGCGGCAACCCGGCATCGGCCCAGTGATCACCGTCCAGCGCGGTGTACGCCGGCCGCGGCGCCGGCCGCGGGAAGTCGACGGACAGGCAGGGCTGCAACCGGGAGGCGTCCGCTCCCACCAGCTCGAATACGGCCTTGGCCCATTCGAACCGGTTCACGTGGCCGCTGCCGGCGGCATGCAGGAAGGGTTCCCGGACATCCGAGGCCGCCAGGTCCAACAGTGCCTCGGCGAGGTCGACCGCGTACGTCGGAGAGCCGGTCTGGTCGGTCACCACCCGTACCGGCCCCTCGCCGGCCGCCAACCGCCGCATGACACCGACGAAGTCGCCGTTCACGCCGGTGTAGACCCAGGCGGTGCGGACCACCTGCGCTGACGGCAATACCCCGTGAACCGCGAGCTCCCCTGCCACCTTGGTACGTGCGTAGACACCCTGGGGAGCAGTGGCGTCACCCGGACGATAGGGCCGCGGGCCGGCGTCGCCGAACTCACCGTCGAATACATAGTCGGTGGAGATATGGATCAGCCTGGCACCCACGTCCCGGCAGGCCCGCGCCACACGCTCCGCGCCCTCGGCATTCACCGCATACGCCCTGGACTCGTCCTCCTCCGCCGCGTCGACGGCGGTATAGGCAGCACAGTTGATCACGATGTCACCCTCAGCAACTACTCCGTCCGGGGTACCGTCGCGTGTAATATCCCAGTCAGAGGACGTCAGGGCGCGAACGGGGAGGTCGCGTAGCTTTGCACGGGCAATGAGATGGGTGCCCAGTTGGCCACCCGCTCCGGTGATAACAAGCACACCTAGAGTCTGGCACGCCGAGTTCGCTTCCGAAGGATGGGCGGCACCCCGACGTAGCCTGAGTCAGGCCTAGGACTGTTGCCGGGCGAAGGCCCGGCCGGAGAGGAATGGACCGACATCGTGACTGATCCGCACGCTCGACGCGCGAGCGGCTCGTCGCAGGCGGAGCCGCCGCGCCCGCTGTGGCGGGGTATCGCGACGCTGGCAGCGGTCGCCGTCATGGTGATCACCGGTGCGGCCTGGGGAAAGATCGGCAACATCGATCCGAACATCGCCCGGTTCGATCTTCCCGGCTTGTTCGGCAACGCCGGCAAGCCCGATGACGGCGCGATCGACATTCTGATGGTCGGCGTCGACAGCCGTAGCGATGCACACGGCAACCCGCTCTCCCAGGAAGAGCTGTCCATGCTGCGTGCCGGCGACGAAACGGCCACCAACACCGACACCATCATCCTCATCCGCATCCCGAACAACGGAAAATCGGCGACGGCGATCTCCATCCCCCGTGACTCGTACGTCACCATCCCCGACGGCAGCAAGGGGAAGATCAACGGCGTCTACGGCGAGGCCAAGGAGAACGACAGACAGAAGCGCGTCGAGTCCGGCGAAACGCTAGAGGCCGCCGAGCGCGAGTCCGTGGACGCCGGCCGTTCGGCGCTGATCCAGACCGTCGGCAGGCTGACCGGCGTCACTGTCGATCGCTACGCCGAGGTCAGCATGCTCGGGTTCGTGCTGATGACGGATGCCCTGGGCGGAGTCAACGTGTGCCTCAACGAAGCGGTCTACGAACCGATGTCGGGTGCGGATTTCCCTGCGGGCCCGCAAACCCTCGACGGCCCCAACGCACTGAGTTTCGTGCGTCAACGCCACGACCTGCCACGCGGCGACCTCGACCGCGTGGTCCGGCAACAGGTGGTGATGTCGTCGTTGGCGCACTCGGCGCTCTCTGGCGGCACCCTGACCAACACCACTACGCTCGGCAAGCTGCGCGACGCGATCACCCGCACCGTGGTGCTGAGCCAGGGATGGGACGTCATGGACTTCATCCAGCAGCTACAGAAGCTGTCAGGGGGCAACGTCGCATTCGCGACGATCCCGATCCTGCGTGAGGACGGCTGGACCGAGGACGGCACCCAAAGCGTCGTGAAGGTGGACCCCGACCAGGTACGCAGCTGGGTGTCCGGCCTATTGGACCAGCAGGCGCAGGGCAAGACCGAGGAAGCCACCTACTCCAAGGACCAGACGACCGCCGATGTCGTGAACGAGACCCAGATCAACGGGCTCGCTGCCGCGGTATCGGAACTGTTGGTGGGCAAGGGATTCACCGCAGGCAAGGTCGGCAACAACGAGAGCGATCACGTGGGCAGCAGCCAGGTGCAGGCCGCGCAACAGGACGACGTGGGCGCCAAGGCGGTAGCCGAGGCGCTGGGCCTCCCGGTGGTGGAGAAGCAGGGCATCGCCGAACACACCGTCCGGGTGGTGCTGTCCAAGGATTACCAAGGGCCTGGGTCTGGCCGCGAAACCACTCCTGCCGCTTCGGAAACCGGCTCTACGGAAGAAGACGCGCCGCCCCCTCCCCCGTCGCCGATTTTCACCGCGGCCAATGGCCCGCGTTGCGTCAACTGATGACGACGCTGACCGCGCTCCTGCTGGGCGACGTGAACAATCCCAGCCCACGGATCACCTACTACGACGACGCCACCGGCGAACGCATCGAACTCTCGACGGTGACGCTGGCCAACTGGGCCGCCAAGACCGCCAACATGCTGCGCGACGAGTTCGGTGCGGGCCCCGGGTCCACGGTGGCGGTGCGTCTGCCAGCACACTGGCAGACCGCGGGCGTACTGCTTGGAATTTGGTGGGCCGGTGCAGAACTGGTGTTCGGCGACGCCAGCACCGATGTGGCGTTCTGCACGCTCGGTGACGAACCGGATGCCAATGAGGTGTGCGTGCTGTCCCTGGATGCGTTCGGACGGCCGGTACCCGATCTACCGCTCGGACTGACCGACTATGCGACGGCGGTACGGGTGCACGGTGACCGGTTCACCCCCGCGGGCGCCGGACCGGCGGTGGATGGCCGCCCGGTGGACGAGGTCGCCGCTGCCGCTCGAGAAAGCGCTGTGGCACAGGGCATCACCGGCGGTGACCGGGTATTGAGCTCCGGCGCGTGGGACTCTCTCGAGGCGCTGATCAGCACTCTGCTGGCGGTGCTCATCACCGGGGCGTCGCTGGTTCAGGTGGCCAATCCCGACACTGCCGCGCAAGAACGGCGTGTGGCCTCCGAGAAGGTCACCAAGACCCTCCCCTAGCGCCCTAGCCCTAGCTCTAGCCCTCCCTGAGCGCGAGCATGCCCAAATGTCCCGAATTCCGCGCATTTGTGGAGTATTTGAGCATGCTCGCCGCCTTATCCACAGACGCGCGGAGACCGGTGCTGGAAGCCAACGGCCGTGCCAAGCTGCTCTCACTATGCATCCGTCCATTCGCGCGCTGTTCCACGGTCGCGGAGCGATACGCGCGGGAGAGCTACAGGAAATACTCTCCGCAAAGCGAATCTCGTCGCTGATACGCGACGGCCACCTGCACCGGCCGTGGCATGGCGTCTACACACTGCCGAATCCGACAGTGGAGATCCAGCTGCGAGCACTCGATCTAGTAGCGGACGCTCACGTGCCTGTCTGCATGGGAACGGCTGCGGCCAGCTACGGCTTCGACACCGAACGAGACGGCGCGCTCCACGTGATCAATCCGGTGCCCGGCCAGCTGAGACCGCGCCCCAATCTCGTAGTCCACCAGCGTCTGGGAGCCCCCTTGCGGTATGTCGACGGGCGGTTGACCACCGCACCCGACTGGACCGCCATCGAGATCGCGCGAACACTCAGACCGTCGCGCGCCATCGGAACACTCGATGCCGCCTTGCGGTCCGGGCATTGCTCACCCGGCGGATTGCGACATGCCGCACGAATGCAGGCAGGACGTCGTGGAATTGTCCATGTTCGCGGCCTGCTGACCCACGCGGATGGCAGGTCCGAATCGCCTATGGAGAGCGAGACGCGTTTGCTATTCATCGATTCCGGAGTTCCGGCGCCCGAACTTCAGGCAACGATCTGCGACCGCTACGGAACAGTGTGGCGTGTGGACTTCCTGTGGCGTTCAGCCCGCCTCATCGGCGAATACGACAGCGACGAATGGCACAGCGGTCCGGCAGCCATGCGCAAGGACAAACTCAAAACGGCGCGCTTACAAGAATGCGGCTGGACGGTCATTCCTATTACCGTCGACGACATTCGGCGTCATCGGGACGAGCTTGTTGCACGAATCAACACCCATCTGCGTCATCACGCCGCGTGAACATGCCCAAATGTGCCGAATATCCGCATATTTAGGCACATTTGGGCATGCTCGGCGTTAGGACGTGAGCAGCGCGCGGCTCATGACGACGCGCTGGATCTGGTTGGTGCCCTCGTAGATCTGAGTGATCTTGGCATCACGCATCATGCGCTCCACCGGAAAATCGGTGGTGTATCCGGCGCCGCCGAACAGCTGTACGGCGTCGGTGGTGACCTCCATGGCCACATCGCTGGCAAAACATTTGGACGCCGAGGAGATGAAGCCCAGGTTCTTCTCGCCGCGCTCGGCGCGGGCGGCGGCGGTGTACACCATGAGGCGCGCGGCCTCGACCTTCATCGCCATGTCAGCCAGCATGAACTGCACGCCCTGGAAGTCGCTGATGGACTTGCCGAACTGCTTGCGGTCCTTGGTGTAGGCGATGGCCTGGTCCAACGCTCCCTGCGCGATGCCGAGCGCCTGGGCCCCGATGGTGGGGCGGGTGTGGTCGAGCGTCTGAAGCGCCGTCTTGAATCCGGTGCCCGGTTCGCCGATGATGCGGTCGCCCGGGATACGACAGTTCTCGAAGTACAGCTCCGCGGTCGGCGAGCCCTTGATGCCCAGCTTGTGCTCCAGCGGACCGACAGTGAATCCTTCATCGTCCTTGTGCACCATGAAGGCCGAGATGCCGTTGGCCTTCTTCTCCGGATCGGTCACCGCCATGACGGTGTACCAGGACGACTTTCCGCCGTTGGTGATCCAGCACTTGGACCCGTTGATGATCCAGTCATCGCCGTCGGCCTTCGCGCGGGTGCGCATGCTCGCGGCATCACTTCCGGCCTCCCGCTCGGACAGCGCGTAGGAGGCCATCGCCTCGCCGCTGGCGATCGCGGGCAGCACCTGCTTCTTCAGCTCATCGGAGCCGTTGAGGATCAGCCCCATGGTGCCGAGCTTGTTGACGGCAGGGATCAGCGAGGACGAGGCACACACCCGGGCCACCTCTTCGATGACAATGCAGGCGGCCACGCTGTCGGCACCCTGACCGTCGTACTCCTCCGGCACGTGCACGGCATTGAAACCGGACGCGACCAGCGCGTCGAGGGCCTCCTGCGGGAAGCGTGCCTTCTCGTCGACGTCCTTGGCGTGCGGTGCGATCTCTTTCTCGGCCAGTCCCCGGATCGCCGCACGCAGCTCGTCGTGCTCCTCGCCCAACTTGAACAGGTCAAACGACGGGTTCCCAGCCATCACAGCCTCCAGAGTCGATCAAAGTTAGTCGGCATTAACTGTACGTCACGGTCAAATCTAGTCCTCCAACAGTCTGCGCCGCAGAGCCTCGTCTTTCTCCAGAACGGTGGCTTCCATGCTCGCCTGGAAGGCAACGACCTTGTCCCGCAGCGCGGTATCGGCCACGCCGAGGATTCGCGCGGCAAGCAACCCGGCGTTGCGGGCGCCGCCGATAGACACCGTCGCGACCGGCACGCCCGCGGGCATCTGCACGATCGAAAGCAACGAATCGAGGCCGTCCAGCCGCGCCAGCGGCACCGGGACACCGATCACCGGCAACGGTGTGGCGGAGGCCACCATTCCGGGCAGATGTGCCGCACCACCGGCACCGGCGATGATGACCTCGATGCCCCGGCCGGCGGCCGACTGTGCGTACTGCAACATGCGCCCCGGCGTGCGGTGCGCAGAGACAACACCGACCTCGAATGGAATCTCGAACTCCGCCAAGGCGTTCGCGGCATCCGACATCACCGACCAGTCGCTGTCGCTACCCATGATCAGGCCGACCCGTGCGCTCACGTTCTAGTGTCCTTCCCATCCATCGGTCCATACCGCGTGCGACAACCAGTGCGCGGCACGCTCCGCGCGCTCACGCACCTCTGCCACATATCCCGGATCTGCCAGCGAACCATCCTCGCGGCCTTGGATATTCACATGTCCGAGCTTGCGGCCCGGGCGCTCGCCCTTGCCGTACAGGTGCACCTTTGCCTCCGGGATGCGGCCCATCAGGTGATGCATCCGTTCGTCGAGCGACATCGCGGGCGTCTGCGGAGCGCCCAATACATTCGCCATGACGGTAACGGGAGCCAGTGGTTCGGTGGATCCGAGCGGGTAATCGAGCACCGCACGCAGGTGCTGCTCGAACTGTCCGGTGCGCGCCCCGTCCATGCTCCAATGCCCCGAGTTGTGCGGTCGCATCGCCAATTCGTTGACCAAGAGCCGGCCGTCGTTGGTCTCGAACAGCTCCACCGCCAGACACCCCGTCACGCCAAGCTCGTTGGCGATCCGCAGCGCGAGCTGCTCGGCCTGCAGCGCCAGCTCCTCGGGCAGCTGCGGAGCCGGCGCGATCACCACGGCGCAAATGCCTTCGCGCTGAACGGTTTCCACCACCGGCCAGGCGGCACCCTGCCCAAAGGGCGAACGGGCCACCATCGCCGAAAGCTCGCGGCGCATGTCGACGCGCTCCTCGGCCAATAGCTCGACACCCGCGGCCAGCTGTTCGGCGGCCACTGTGCGCGCCTCATCGAGAGTGTCGGTGATCCATACGCCACGGCCGTCGTAACCGCCGCGCACCGCCTTCAGCACGACGTGGCTGCCCGTCTCCGCGGCGAATCGTTCGACATCGGAGACAGCCCGAATGTCGGCGAATCCCGGCACCGGCGCACCAATGTCCCGCAGCTTGCGCCGCATGAGCGTCTTGTCCTGCGCGTAGATGAGGGCCGACGGCGGCGGCTGCACGTTGACGCCCTCGCCCTGCAGGGTCTCCAGGAACGCGGTCGGAACATGCTCGTGGTCAAAGGTGACGACGGTGGCATCCTTGGCCGCCCGGCGCAGATCGTCCAGCTCGGTATGCGAACCAAGCACGATATCGGGGGTTACCTGCGCCGCCGGCTCGTCGGCGGCGTGGGCGAGTACCCGCAGGGTCTGACCCAGGGCGATCGACGCCTGGTGGGTCATCCGGGCCAGCTGACCGCCACCGATCATGGTGACCACGGGAGTCGCGGACACGGATGAGCCGCTTGCGCGAAGACCATCAGACACAGACATATGTTGTCATGCGGACCGCGGCGCCCTATGAGAACGGTATGTCTCCGCAAATACCGGCTCGTTCCATCTTGCGCACGGCGGGCCAATAGTCCTGAACCGCATAGTGTTGCGTTGACCGGTTGTCCCAGATCGCGACGCTGTTGGGCGTCCAGCGCCACCGCACCTGGAATTCGGGCACCGTGGCCTGACGCATCAGATACTGCAGCAGCTCCGAGGCACCGGGCGCGTAGTCGATACCGAATCGCACATTCTCCGGACGGTGGTAGTTCACCAGGTGGGTGGTGAAGGAGTTCACAAACAGGATCTCCTCGCCTGTTTCCGGGTGAGTACGTACCACCGGGTGCTCAGCGTCGGGGTATCGCTCGTGCAGTTCATGACGCTGTCGCATCGACATGGCGGCGCCGAAGCTGGCCTCGATCGAATGCCGAGCCCGCAGGTCACGTATTCGGTCGCGCACGGCGGCAGGCAGCCGCCGATACGCCTCCACCATGTTCACCCAGATGGTGTCTCCACCCACCGGCGGTGTTTCGACGCAGCGCAGCACAGCTCCCATCGGCGGGCTCTCCCGCCAGGTCGCATCGCAGTGGTAGGAGTTCTCGTAATGTTCTGGAGCACTGTCGATCTCCTTGTAGATCCGCACCAAACCCGGATGATCGGGATCGCTGCCCGCGACGGGATGGTCTTCCAGCGGCCCGAATCGCCGAGCCAACGCAACATGTTCGCCGCGAGTGATGTTCTGATCACGCAGAAACAGCACCTTGTGTTCCAACAGCAGCGTGCGGATTTCGCCGAAAAGCTCATCACTGCGCGAAGCTTCGGCCAGATCGACGTCGAACAGCTCGGCGCCTATGGTGCACGTCAACGGCTGTACCCGGATCTTACTCAGCGGGGCAACACCATTCATGACATTTCCTTTCCCTCGAAGGTCACAACGCGAAGATGGACTGACCGATGATCGCGCCGGATTCCATATCCCGATGAGCCGTCACGGCTTCCTCAAGTGAGTAGCGGCGCCCGATGTCGACGCGAATCCGGCCGGCGCCAACATGTCCGAACAGCTCGCCCGCTAGCTCGGCGCGCTCGGCCGGGTCGGCGATGTAGTCGGCCAGCGCCGGCCTGGTCACAAATAGGGACCCCTTGGCCGCCAACTGCATCGCGTCGATGGACGGTATCGGTCCCGACGCCGTGCCGAAGCACACCAACAGGCCCCGGGGCGATAACGAGTCGAGCGACGATTGGTACGTGGCCTTGCCTATGCCGTCGTAGACGACGGGGACGCCGACCCCACCGGTGATTTCCCGAACACGCCGCGGGACGTCCTCGCGCGGGTAGATCAGTACATGGGCACAGCCGTTAGCCCGAGCGATCTCGGCCTTTTCCTCGTTCGAAACGGTACCAATAACGTTGACGCCCAGCAGATTCGCCCATTGCAGGAACAGCAGTCCGACGCCGCCCGCGGCCGCATGCAGCAGCACAGTGTCACCGGCACGCAGCGGATGGATTCGCCGCAGCAGGTATGCAGTGGTCAGCCCACGCATCGTGATAGCCGCCGCCGTATCACAGGAGATGCCGTCGGGCAGACCGATCAGATGTGCGGCGGGCATCACGCGCTCGGTGCTGTAAGCACCCAGCGGGCTGCCCGTGTAGGTGACGCGGTCCCCCGGACCGAATTGCGATACGCCCGGCCCGACGGCTTCGATGATCCCTGAGCCCGCCACCCCCATCCCCGCGGGCAGTGCCACCGGGTACACCCCCGTGCGGAAATAGACGTCCGCGAAATTCAACCCCACGGCGTGATGCCGGATCCTCACCTCGCCGGGACCTGGTGCGCCAACCTGGACGTTCTCCCCGCGAAGAACCTCGGGTCCCCCGGTTTCGTGAATCCGCACTGCGTAGGCCATGGCCCGCCTTTCATCCGTCTCGTGTGTATCTCCGACGTTAGGGAGGCGAGAGGGGGGATACTTATCTTTACGAGACAGGTTTCTATTCATTTAGGGACATATGAACATCCGACTGGTTCGGTTCGCGGCGTTGAGCGGGTACGTCGACGTAGCCAGGGCATCCGGTCTGGATCCGGCGCGAATGATGCGGGAGCACGGTCTGGACCCGGCGGGCCTCGCCCAACCCGATCGCCGGGTGGCCGCCGACGCCGTCATCGCGCTCCTGGAGGCCTCCGCCGACGCCAGCGGAGTGGATGACTTCGGTCTCAGACTCGCCGAACGGAGGCGACTATCCAGCCTCGGCCCGCTCAGCCTGGCGCTACGGGAACAGCCCACCGTGCGCGACGTCGTCGCGATGCTGTGTCGGTACGAATCGATGTACAACGAGTCCTTGCGGATCCGGGTTGTCGAGCGCGACGGAATCGCCGCCGTCCGGCTGGCCCTTGACGCCGGGGGTGCCGCCGCCACCCAATCCACCGATTTGGCACTCGCCGCTCTTGCCGGAGTGCTACGCACCTTCTTGAGCAACACGTGGCATCCGCTGCGGGTCAATCTGCGCCGGCCGAAGCCCTCGGCCCCCGCCATGCATCACCGCATCTTCGGGCCACGCATCGAGTTCGCGCAGCAGCTCGACGAGATCGTCGTCTACACCTCCGATCTCGACCGCCGGAACGACAGTTTCGACCCGCTACTGCGCCAGTACAGCCAGGCGGTCCTTGAGCCGCCGGAAAGGCCTGGCGACACGACAACCACCGATCGTGTCCGAGATCTCATCGAGGTGCTGCTGCCCCTCGGCCGTTGCTCGGTCGAACAGGTCGCCCAGGGCCTGGGAGTCGACCGGCGGACGGTTCACCGGCAGCTGGCCAGCGAGGGCACGAGCTTCAGCGCTCTGTTGGACACCATCCGGCTCGATTTGGCCGATCACCTCGTCACGAGCGATCGCCACAGCCTGACCGAGATCTCCGAAATGCTGGCGTTTTCATCACCAAGCAACTTCAGTCGGTGGTTTCGCGGGCATCGCGCGATGAGCCCCCGCACCTGGCGAAACCTGCGTGCCGACGCGATCGCCGCGCACAGCTGAACCGGCGGCCAATACTCAACGAGGTCCGCCGACCGCTTCGCACTGCCCTGCCATCTTCCGTACACTCGCCATTTGTGTCTTTCGCCGATGCCACCATCGCCCGGCTACCCCGGTTCATCCGGCCTGTCGCCGAGCGACACCATGAGCTGATCAAGTTCGGCATCGTCGGCGCCACCACCTTCATCATCGACTCGGGCATCTTCTATCTGCTCAAGCTGACGGTCCTGGAGTCCAAGCCCCTCACCGCGAAAATCATCTCCGGCATCATCGCCGTCATCGCCTCCTACATCCTCAATAGGGAGTGGAGTTTCCGTGACCGAGGCGGCCGGGAGCGGCACCATGAGGCGCTGCTCTTCTTCGCCTTCAGCGGTATGGGCGTGATCATCGCGATGATTCCGCTGTGGGTCTCGAGTTACATCTTCGAGTTGCGCGTACCGAACGTGAGCCTCACGGTCGAGAACATCGCCGACTTCATCAGCGCATATATCATCGGAAATCTGCTACAGATGGCGTTCCGATTCTGGGCCTTCCGCCGCTGGGTCTTCCCTGACGAGTTCGGTCGTCATCCGGACCAGCCGGTGTCCCTGGTGACCAGCGAGTCCTCTGAGGCGGACGAGCCCGAGAATGTCACACCGCTGCATCCTCATTCGGGCCTGCCGAACAGCGCCACCGTCCATCACGGCACCGAAGTGGGCCGCGGCCTCTACGGCTCAGCGCATCATGTGGCGGGCGGCCGTTCCCGGCCGCGCCCGGTGGAGCGGCTATCGCCCTCTTCGGAACCGAGGGTGTCGAAAACCTCGTGATACAGCAGCGAGTGGACGTATTCCACTCGCGGTATCTCGTGGAATTCCAGCGGGTCCTGTGAGGCCGACTCGATGATCAGCGTGCCGGTGCGCAGAATTCTGTCCACCAGGCCATGACGGAACTCGACACTGTTGATCCGCGCCAGCGGAATATCTATCCCGGAGCGGCTCAACAACCCGTGACGGAACATCACTCGCCGGTCGGTGATGACGAAATGGGTGGTCAACCAGTTCAGGAACGGCCAGAGGCTGAGCCAGCCGACCAGCACCAGCCAGACCACCCCGATCGCGATCATCACCACATTCTTCGCGGTGGACTGCCAGTCCGTGTTGTCGACCATCGCTGCCACGAAGGCCGCGATACCCGTGGACAGAATCAGCACCAGCGCCGGGCCGATCAACCGCTTCCAGTGTGGATGGCGGTGCAGCACCACCTGCTCGTCATCGGCGAGCACATTTTCCGGATACCCCACGTGCAGCGACCTTACTGGTCGCCGAGCGGGCGCAGATGCGTAATATCGCCCGCCGTGACCGCGGTGACCGTGCCGTCAGCAGCCTCGATGCGCAGCTGCCCGTCGTTGCCCAGTCCGACCGCGACCCCGACCAGTTCGCGCTCACCCGGCAGTTCGGCACGCACCCGCGACCCCAGGGTGACACTGCGCTCGCGGTAGTCCTCCAGCAGCCGCTCGTCCAGCCCGCGCGCGGCACGCCAGTGCTCGATGCGGCCGCCGAGCTCACGCAGTACCGCACGCGCCAACTCGTCGCGGTCCGGGTCGGCCCAGCCGAGAATCGTCAGGGATGTTGCATTGGGATCGGGCAGCTCGTGCTGGGCAAAAGTGGCATTGAGCCCGAGCCCGAGCACGATGGCCTGGTGTGGCGTGGCGACCTCAGCGAGAATTCCGCACAACTTGCGCCCATCGACCAGCACATCATTGGGCCACTTGAGCCCGGCCTGGATTCCACTGACCTCGGCGACGGCATCGACAATCGCCACTCCGGCCAAGAGCGGCACCAGCCCCCACCGGTCCGGCGGCACCTCGCCCACTCCGATACCCACCGACATGGACAGCTGCGTGTGGGCGGGGGCGCCCCAGGAACGGCCGTGGCGTCCACGCCCTGCGGTCTGATGCTCGGCGAGCAGCACGACGCCGTCGATGTCCTCCCCCGCCGCGGCGCGCGTCACCAGATCGGCATTGGTAGATCCGGTTTCCTCAACGACGTCGATGCGTCGCCAGTGGCCGCCGGGGCTGTCGGTGAGAGTCAATCTGTCCGAAGTCACGGGCCCCAGCCTAAGGCTGGTCAGTGCGACGCGGTGGCAGCATGCTCCACCAGGTTCTCCTCGACCTCGTGCACCCACACACCATGGGCGTGTGTGGTATCCACCTCAAGCTCGAATCGCTCAGTCATATCAGAAGTGACATCGGCCAGATCCACGTAGAACTGCTCATACCAACGACGATGCTGGTACACGGCGCCGTCCTCGTGGGTCAGCAAGGGATTGTCGATACGCGTTTTGTTCTTCCAGATCTCGACATCTTCGAGGAACCCATCCCCGAACGACTTGGCCATCGCGGCAGCGAGCTTGCGCGCGTTATCGGGCGGCAGGTCGGGCATCTCCTGGATGGCGACACCCCACTGCAAGACAAAGGAGTCGTGTGTCACCGGATAGTGGCAATTGATGAGTGCCACCTCGACAGTGAATCCGGGGCCGAGGTCGTTGTGAATCCAGTCGATCATGTACGCGGGCCCAAAATATGTGGCCTCCGAGCGCACACCGGTTCCTTCCCAGAGTTTCTCGGGATTCGGAACATAGTCCGGACGCGGCTTCGATTCCATGAACTGGCTGGCGGTCTGCCCCTCGATCACATTCTTGAAATACGTCGGATACGCGTGATGGATGTAGAAGAAGTGCGCCATATCCACGTTGTTGTCGACGATCTCCCGGCAGTGTGATCCCTCGATGAGAATCGAATTCCATTGCCAGGGAGACCATTTACCCTCCCCGTAACCCTCGATGGTCGGCGGGGTGAGCTCGGCCGGTGGCGCGGAACCTTCGGGGTCGTGCCACACCAGGAGTTGACCGTTTACCTCGAGCGTGGGCCAGCTGCGGGTACGGGCGAGCTTCGGGGTGCGCTTGGCGTACGGCACCAATGTGCACCTACCGTCGCCGCCCCACCGCCAATCATGAAAAGGACAGGCCACGGTGTCGTCCTTGACGGTGCCCTGCGACAGGTCGCCTCCCATATGCCGGCAATAACCGTCCAGCACCTTGATATCGCCATGCGAATCGGCGAACACCACCAACTTGGTGCCAAACGCCTCGATACCGTGCGGTTGCCCGTCAAGGAAGGTCTCGGCCAGACCCAGGCAGTGCCACCCCCGGGCAAACCTAGTCATCGGTGCGCCGCTGTCGATTTCACGAATCGCGCCGTCAGTCATGGGGGCCGTCCTTTCGCTGACTGGTTCCATACTGCGCTCTAGAGCAGCCGTTGTCGTCCATACACCGCGAACTGAGCATCGAGTGCGGTTTTGTCATCTGAACTCATCCGCAGGAAAACCGGGCCGCCCCTTCCCACCCAGCGGAAGACGGGTTCGTCGGTATGCCAGCGCTGCTCCTGCAGTTCGCGCTTGAGCACCTTGTTCGAGCCGGTGACCGGCAAGTTGGCCGATATCCGCAGGAACCGCGGAATGCCCTTGCTGCCCAGTTCTTCTTGCGCCGAGAGGTACTGGGTGAACCCATCCACATCGAACGAATCCGGCTCGGCCACCTCGATGGAGGCCATCACCTGGTCACCTGAACGCGGGTCAGGAACCGCGTACACCCCCGCCGCGATCACCAACGGGTGGCGTCGCAGTACCCGCTCAACGGTGAGTGCCGACATGTTCTCTCCGTCGACGCGAATCCAATCGCCACGGCGTCCCGCGAAGTAGATGAACCCCGCGGCATCGAGATAGCCGAGATCACCCGTCCAGTACCACCCGTTGCGGATGCGGTCGGCATCGGCGTCATCATTGTTGTAATAGCCCTCGAATCCGCGTCTACCCTGTTTGTCGACAATCTCACCGACAGCCGCGTCGGCGTTGAGCACGCGTCCGTGTTGATCGAAAACCGCTGCGGCACAGTCCTGCAACGTCTCAGGATCGACCACCACCACACCCTCGTGAGCGGGGCGCCCCAGCGCACCCGGAGGTGCGGCGGGATCTAGCACCACCGCTCCCCCACCCTCGCTGGAACCGTAACCCTCGAACAGCTCCGCACCGAACCGTCGCCGGAATTGGGCCTGGTCTTCGGGCGAGGCCTCGGTGCCGAAGCCGCGCGCCAGCTGGTTATCGGCGTCATCGGCCCGCTCCGGCGTGGCCAACAGGTATCCCAGCGCCTTGCCGACGTACGTGAAAAACGTAGCGCCGAAGTACCGGACATCGGGTAAGAAACGTGACGCCGAGAACGTGGGCGTCAAACACACCGTGGCGCCGTTGGCCAGCGCCGGGGCCCACAACGCCATCAACGCGTTCCCGTGGAACAACGGCATGCAGCAATAGTCGACATCCGAGCGCACATGCCCGAACTTCTCGGTGGCCAGGTGAGCGATCTGAGCGAGCCGCCCCTGACTGCACTTCACCGCTTTGGAGGCCCCGGTGGTGCCTGAGGTAAACAGCAACAGGAGTAATGAATCCGCGCCGACGCCTTCGGAAGCCTGTGCTGTGCAGCGACTCTCGGCAATGCGCTGCAGATATTCGGGGCTATCGATCACCAGCAGACGATCCGCGCTCAGACCTAGCTCAAGGCTCTGTAGCCGCCCCAGATGCGCGGTGTCCGTGACGATCAGCTGACAGTCGGTGTGCCGGATCTCGGCGGCCATTTCCGCGGGACCACGGGTTGGGTTGATCCCCACGATCGTGGCCCCCGCGAGGGCGGCACCGCCCAGCCAAAAGACGAAGTCGGGCACGTTGTCCAACAGCACGCCGATATGGAAGGGCCCGTCCGCCCGCAGCTTCCGGGCCAGCGCGCCCCGCGCGGCGGATTCATCGACAACCTGATCCCATGTCCAGTCGCGATCGCGGGTGCGTAGCCCCAGATGACTGTCGCCAACACGATCCAGAAGCATGGCCGCGATGTCGACTCGGGGCACGCCGGCGCGGGGAACGGACACAGCGGTCATAGCGCCGATGATGCACCCTTCAGATCCCGATACTCCTGGGGCAGCTCCTCCGGAACCAACTTGGTGATACTCACCGGTCCCGAGTGATATGAGTCCTCGCCCTCGATGAAACCGTCGGCGTCGACGGGCCACAGGACCAATTGACGGAACACCAACAGGTAGTCGGCGCTGAGATCCTCGATCGCGAACCCCATGCTTTTGGCGACCGCCCCCGGATAGATCTGTTTGAGGAATCCCTCGGTGACAACGCAATCATCGTCGACCAGGAGGCGATCCATCGCGAACTCCATGACACTCATCCGTTCCCGCACCAGACCCGCGTAGTAGGTGCGGACACCGTCGCGCCCCTTCGGGCCGAAGTCCTGACCGTCCATCCAGAAGTGGTAGTTCGGGTTCGCGCTGAGGGTGTCGATCAGCCCGTCGAGATCGGCGTCGCGCTCCAGTTTCATGTGGCGCAACACTGCGCCCAGCACCACCCTGTGACGCTCGTTTATCGTTGCGGCAAGCCGCTTTTCAACCATTTCCCAGGTACGTTCGGTGTCGATGACTGCCATGGATCAATCGTGTCGGCCGGCACCCTCGATGTCATCCGACAGCTGTCGAGAAATACCCGGGCGACATCCGACACGCGGCGGTCTAGCCACCCGCCAACTCGGTGGCGGACAGCGATACGCGTCGTAGCATCAACGCGAAGGTGGCCAGAAATCGGTCGATAGGGTCGTCCAGGTCCCAGCCCATTGACCGCTCGACATGCTGGATGCGTGCGGCGACCGTGCTGTGGTGCAGATGTAGTTCCGTCGCGGTGCGACGCAACGTGCCGTATTGGCAGAGCGCCTCCAACGTGTCCACCTCGGCGGCACCGGCCGCCGTCGACGCGATCTGGTTGATACGCACCACATCATCAATCTCGCGCACGCGCTCCACCGGAATATCGGCGAGGACCTCCAGCAGACTGAGCCGCTCGTAGGCAATGGCGCGGCGACCGAAACCCGTGGACGAGGCGAAGCGCAGTGCCCGCTGGGCCTGGTTCCATGATGTGGATGCCTCGAGGACGGCGACACTCGCCCCTATGCCAAGCCATGGGCCCCGCTCCGAGTGCGCCGAGGCCGGAAACTCGTCGACGATCACCTCGTTCAGGTGATCCGACAGTGATGTGGTGTCCCGGGCCGACTGGCACAACACAGCGCCGACTCGGCCGATGGTGGCCGTCCGGATCGATTGGCCGGGCAGGGCCTTGGCGAGAAGCCTCGTGGCGCTCCCGGGCGACGAGGTCGCCAGCACGCGCAGCTCACGTGTGGCGTCGAGCCCCAGAAGACGCGCCGCGCGCGCCCGCTCTTCGGGCTTCGCTTCTCCCGATAACAGCAGTTCGATCAGGGCAGGGTCGTCGATACGTAGCGAGGTAGCCCCCTGGGCGGGCACCGCTCGGTTCAGTCGGTTCAGCAGATGACGCAGCCGGTGCAGCAGCAGCTCGTCGGTGGCCCGGGCCGGACCCTCCCGCTCCAGCCATACCGTGGGCTCTGTCGCATCGGACCACCGCACACCCACCGGGCATCCGGCCAGCTCTGCCGCCGCACGCAGCGCGGCCTCGGCATCCGCGACGTCAAGACGGTCGAAATGGGACACGATCGTGAACACCTCGTCGGCATCCAATGCAGGCTGTTTGTCCATCTCCTTCTATCTACCGCGATCGGCGGACATCTCTTCGTGAAAATTTCTGAGAACTCTCTAAGGCCCATGCGTGTTCTGCCGGGTGGCGCGCGATAGCATCGGGACCCATGACGACCACCGAGTCCGACAGCCACACCGCCGCCGACGCCGCGGCTCCCCAGCCCGACATACATACCACCGCGGGCAAGCTCGCCGATCTGCGTCGGCGCAATGAGGAAGCACTGCACCCGGTAGGTGAGGCCGCCGTCGACAAGATCCACGCCAAGGGCAAGCTGACCGCCCGCGAGCGCATCTTCGCGCTGTTGGACGAGGGCTCGTTCGTCGAGCTGGATGCGCTGGCCCGCCACCGCAGCACCAACTTCGGCCTGGAGTCCAAGCGCCCGCTCGGTGACGGTGTCGTGACCGGTTTCGGCACCATCGACGGCCGCGACGTCTGCATCTTCAGCCAGGACGTATCGGTCTTCGGCGGCAGCCTCGGTGAGGTCTACGGCGAAAAGATCGTCAAGGTCATGGACCTGGCCATCAAGACCGGTCGTCCCCTGATCGGCATCAACGAAGGTGCCGGCGCCCGTATTCAAGAGGGCGTCGTCTCCCTCGGCCTGTACGGCCAGATCTTCCATCGCAACGTCATCGCCTCCGGTGTCATCCCGCAGATCTCGCTGATCATGGGTCCCGCGGCCGGTGGCCACGTGTACTCCCCCGCACTGACCGACTTCGTGGTGATGGTCGACCAGACCAGCCAAATGTTCATCACCGGCCCCGACGTCATCAAGACCGTCACCGGCGAGGACGTCACCATGGAGGAGCTGGGCGGCGCCCACACCCACATGGCCAAGTCCGGCACCGCGCACTACGTGGCCTCCGGCGAGCAGGACGCCTTCGATTACGTCCGCGACATCCTGAGCTACCTGCCCTCCAACAATGCCTCCGAGCCCCCGCGCTACCCCGGACCGGAGCCCACCGACGGTGCCATCGAGGACCACCTCACCGAGGAAGACCTCGAACTGGACACGCTGATCCCGGACTCCCCGAACCAGCCGTACGACATGCACGAGGTCATCACCCGCATCCTCGACGACGACGAATTCCTCGAGGTGCAGGCGGGCTACGCGCAGAACATCATCGTCGGCTTCGGCCGCATCGACGGCCGCAGCGTGGGCATCGTCGCCAACCAGCCGACCCAGTTCGCCGGCTGCCTGGATATCAACGCGTCCGAGAAGGCCGCACGATTCATCCGCACCTGCGACTGCTTCGGCATCCCGATCATCACCCTGGAGGATGTGCCCGGCTTCCTGCCCGGCACCGAGCAGGAATACAACGGCATCATCCGGCGCGGCGCCAAGCTGCTGTACGCCTACGGTGAGGCCACCGTTCCGAAGATCACCGTCATCACCCGCAAGGCCTACGGCGGCGCGTACGACGTGATGGGATCCAAGCACATGGGTGCCGACGTCAACGTCGCATGGCCCACCGCGCAGATCGCCGTCATGGGCGCATCGGGTGCCGTCGGGTTCGTGTACCGCTCGCAGCTGGCCGAGGCCGCCAAGAACGGTGACGACGTGGATGCCCTGCGCCTTCAGCTGCAGGCGGAGTACGAAGACACCCTGGTGAACCCCTACATCGCCGCCGAGCGCGGATACGTCGACGCGGTCATCCCGCCGTCGCACACCCGCGGCTACATCGCTACGTCGCTGCGCTTGCTCGATCGCAAGATCGTGCGGCTCCCACCGAAGAAGCACGGAAACATTCCGCTGTGACCAATGAAGAAGGTACGTCCGTGACCGACGAGACCGTAGCCGCTGAAGCGAACCCCGGCGGGGAGGGCCGAGTCAAGGCCGCCGACATCCAAGTGCTCAGCGGCAACCCGACCGACGAGGAGATCGCGGCCCTGGTCGCAGCGCTCAGTGCGCTCGCGTCCAAGGCCGAAGCCGCCGAACTCAAGCCCCGCAATCTCTGGGCCGAGCCGATTGACATGCTGCGCTACAGCCCGCACAGCTGGCAGCGAGTCACCCTGTTCGAGCGGGCGAAGCTCGCTCGCCCCCGCGGCACGTACTAGATAGCAGCCCTCGGGTCCCGTGACCGCTACCCCTGGTCTTCGCGCGAGCGGCTCAACAACATTCGTCCTCGCGTCCGCGTCCCCCGCACGTGAGCGGATCTTGGAGCAGGCCGGCCTGAATCCGGTCGTTATCGTGTCGCACGTCGACGAGCATCTGGTCATGGCGACACAGCCCTCCGGCACCCCACCTTCACGTGCTGTGGAAGTGCTGGCGTCCGCCAAGGCATTTGATGTCGCCACAGCCTTGGCGGGTGAGGTGGCCGCCGACGCGGTGGTGCTGGGCTGCGATTCCCTGCTGCTGCTCGACGGCTCGTTGCAAGGCAAACCGGGCACCGTCAAGGAAGCACGCCGCCGCTGGGAACTGATGGCCGGGCGCAGCGCCGAGCTGCTCACCGGGCACTGCCTGGTGCGGGTGCTCGACGGTAAACCTGTTGCCCGTGTGAGCGAAACACGATCGACCACAGTGCGTTTCGGTACCCCGTCGGCCGATGACCTCGAGGCTTACTTGGCCACCGGCGAACCGCTACAGGTGGCCGGAGCCTTCACGCTCGACGGCCTGGGAGGCTGGTTCATCGACGGCATCGACGGCGACCCCTCGAACGTGATCGGGGTCAGCGTTCCGCTGGTGGGCCGGCTGCTGAACAAGCTGGGCGTCTCGGCTTCGTCGCTGTGGATCCGCCATGAAAAGCATGTGCCGCCCAAACCTTTTCACCCCGACACACCGACCGTCCCGGCACTGCCGCCGCGCATGGTGCCGCTGTCCGACTCGCTGGTGATGATCGGGCCGACCCAGCAGCAGGAATTCAAGGATGCTCAGGGCATTCCGATCCCACATATGCCGTCGGTCAACACCAGCTTCCAAATCGCCTGCGACAATGACTCCTTCGACCTCGGTGTACACACCAACCGTGGGGCATGCCTATGGACGGGCGACTACCTGAACACCGGCGACGGTATCCAGTTGATTCCTGTGGACCCCGCGCGTCCGTCGGTTGCACTAGGCGGCCGAACCAAACCCCTTGCGCTGCCCGAGAATGCGCAGAATGGTGCTCGGCTGCTGCCGACCGGGTCTGCCCAGCTGGCACACCGTTCCTTCTTGTTCGCCTCATGCATTCCGGCCCCCGGTTGCAGCACCTTCGTCTCGGCCGATACCACCGTGTACGACGTGAGCGAGCCGGGCCAGACCACGTACCACCCGGTGGGTGTCATGGCCGGAATCTCTCAGCCGAGCGGGGTCTCGGCGCCCGGCCGCCGGATGCTGGTGGCCGGGAACATCGGCACCGGGCCCTGGGCGCCGCGTTTGGCCTGGCTCACCCCACCGATCGACGATCCGGCATTCCTTGACTCGTCGGCGTGGGAGAAGCTCGGCCAGATCAAGGGCGGAGGGGACCGCGAGAACCAGTTGTTCGCGCTACCCGCAGGAGGTTTCGGGTTGCTCGACGCGAACGGTTCGGGCGATGCCCACATCGGGCTCAAGCTGTTCCGCACTCCGCAGGAATTGGTCAGCGAGCCCATGACGGTGCTCATCCGCAACGATCCGTCCGATCCCCGAGCCGATGATCCGTTCATTTCGCGCGATCCGCACAAACTGCTGCAGCCATATGGGCCGCAGGTCGTCAACATCACCATGAACCCCGACGGCACGCAAACGCTGTATTTCCTGGTGAGCCAATGGGTTACCGACCCTACCCGCGCCTACCGGACCATCCTCTACTCGATCGTGCTGGCGCCGCAGTACCTAAGTATCTAGCTCTGAACAGGAAGTTCGCGGCCTGTCGCAGTTCATCGGCGCGGACAAAAGCGTCAGACCACGACACTCAGCAGCAGCACCATCGCGAATCCGACAACCGAGATCAGCGTTTCCATCACCGACCACGACTTGAGCGTCTGGCCCACACTCATACCGAAATACTCCTTGACCAACCAGAATCCGGCGTCGTTCACGTGCGAGAAGAACAGTGATCCGGCACCCACCGCCAGTACCAGTAGCGCGACATGGGCGGTGGACATGTCGGCGGCCAACGGCGAGACGATACCGGCGGCCGTAATGGTGGCTACCGTGGCTGATCCGGTGGCCAATCGAATGAGCACCGCGATGAGCCAGCCGAGCACCAGCGCGGGAATCTGCCATTTCTCCGACCAACTGCTCACCGCGTCTCCCACCCCGACATCGATGAGCGTCTGCTTGAATCCGCCACCGGCACCAACGATGAAGACAATTCCCGCGATGGGTCCCAGCGACTTCTCGATGATCCCCGCGACACCAATCCGATCCAGACCCGATGCCTTGCCCAGTGTCACCATGGCCACCAACGTCGCTGCCAACAGCGCAACCAGTGGGGTCCCGATCGTATCGAAGATCCGCTGCACCAACGATTTCGGATTGTCGATGACGACATCGGACAACGCCTTCGCCAACATCAGCGTCACCGGTAGCAAGATGGTCGCCAGCACTGCCACCACGCTGGGTGCGGGCCCCGTGCGCTCGGCTTCAGGCGCCGTCGCGGTGGGAATGTCCAACGGCCCCACCCAGCGCTCCGCGATCCGCGCGTAGAGCGGTCCCGCC
Organism: Mycobacteroides abscessus ATCC 19977; assembly: GCF_000069185.1. Lineage (NCBI taxonomy): Bacteria > Bacillati > Actinomycetota > Actinomycetes > Mycobacteriales > Mycobacteriaceae > Mycobacteroides > Mycobacteroides abscessus. The sequence goes on from NC_010397.1 coordinate 3,684,190, forward strand.
ACGATCAAGGTGGGCACCGCCGCCACAAGTCCGAATGCCAGAGTGACACCCAGGTCGGCCTTCAGCGCATCCACTGCCACCAACGGGCCCGGATGCGGCGGCACCAGCCCATGCAGTACTGACAGGCCCGCCAGCGCTGGGATGCCCACCCGTAGCAGTGGCACATTTCCCCGACGTGCCACCAAGAGCACAATCGGAATCAACAGCACCACACCCACTTCGAAGAACAAGGGCAGGCCCAGCACGGCGGCGATCGACGCCACTGCCCACGGCAGCAGACGTGGACTGGACCGGGTGAGCACGGCGTCGGCCACGATGTTCGCCCCGCCGGAATCGGCCAGCAGCCGGCCGAGCATCGCACCCAGGCCGATGAGCAGCCCAACACCGGCGATGGTCGAGCCGAACCCCGTCACAAACGAGCCCAGCAACTTGTCGAACGGGACGCTCGCGGCGGCAGCCAGTGTCCCCGACCCCAACAGCAGCGCCAGGAACGGATGCAGCCGAAGGCGGGTGATGAGCAGAATGATCGCCCCGATACTCAGCAGCACAGCGGCGAGCAGCCGGACCTCACTCGTGGTGTGCGCGACGTTCGCCTGTTCGGCCAGGAGCACCAGCCCGGCGTTCATACGCCGAACTGCCTCAACGCCTCTGCCACCAATTGCTCCGGCTCGGTGCCCACATCCAGTGCGACGCCCTTCTCGTCGGATTGCAGCGGTTCGAGAATGTCGAACTGCGAGTCCAGCAGCGACGTAGGCATGAAATGCCCGGCACGATGCGACATCCGATCACCGACGAGCGACCGATTGCCGGATAGATGCAGAAAGAACACGTCAGACCACCCGGTACGCAGAATGTCGCGGTAATGACGTTTGAGCGCGGAGCAGGTGACTACGCCGCCTGTCCCCGCGCGTCCATGCTCGCAAATCCATTCGGCGATGCGCCGCAGCCACGGCTCGCGATCGGTGTCGTCCAGTGGGATGCCTGCGGCCATCTTGGCGATATTTGCTTCGGGGTGGAAATCGTCCCCCTCGGCATAAGGAGCATCCAACCGCTGCGCCAACAGCCGGGCGACCGTCGTCTTGCCCGCTCCTGCCACGCCCATGACGACCACGACGGGCGGCGACGCCTGTGCCACTAAACCCCCTTGGGTGCCTTTTGACTCATGAAACCGAACATGTACCCGGCTACCCTACGCATCTGAATCTCCTCGGCGCCCTCCGTGATCCGGTAACGCCGATGGTGTCGGTAGATGTGCTCGAACGGCATATGCCGCGAATAGCCCATTCCGCCGTGCACCTGCATGGCCCGGTCGGCGGCCTCACAGCACAACCGGTTGGCCACGTAATTGCACATCGAGACCTGCTCGGAGACGGAGAAGGGGCCATAGGTGTCCATGGACCAGGCGGTCTTGTGGATCAGGGCCCGCAGCATCTCGCACTGCGTCTGCAGCTCGACGAGCGGAAACTGGATGGCCTGGTTGGACGCCAGCGCCTTCCCAAAGGGCCTGCGTTCCTTGGCGTACGCAACGGACCTGTCGATACAGAACTGCGCCGCACCAAGGCTGGAGGCGGCCTGCCGGATGCGGTTCTCGTTGAAGAAGTGCTGTACCACCCCCAGGCCGCGCCCCTCCCCGCCGAAGATCGCGGCGTCCGGTACTCGCACGTCGGTCAGCGATACGTGGGCGTGGTCGGTCGGCATGTTGAAAGTCCAGAGGTATTCCTCGACCTTGAAGCCTGGGGCGTCCGCAGGTACCAGGAAGGCTGTGATACCACGGCCGTCACCAGGCTCACCCGAGGTACGTGCGAATATCAGGTCGGCGTCGGCGACGTGCACCCCGGTGTTCCAGGTCTTCTCACCGTTGATCACCCAGTCCGGCCCATCCTTGACCGCACGGGTTTCCATGTACGTGGCATCGGAGCCGTGTTCGGGTTCGGTGATGCCGAACGCGAACACCTTGGTGCCGCCGGCGAGCCCCTCCACCCACGCGGCCTTCTGCTCGTCCGAGCCGTACTCCAACATGAGCAGCAGGCCCACGTTGTTGCCGACGATGGCGTGTTCGTTCTGCAGGTCACAGTGCAATCCCAGGCCACGCCGTGCCAGGTGTTCGCGAATGACCGCCATACCGAGGTTGGATCCGTCCCGTCCGCCGAATTCCGCGGGAAAGGGATACCGAAAGTGCCCCGCCACGTCCGCGCGCCTGCGTGCCTCGCCGAGCAACGCCTCCCATTCTCTGTTGGGCAGACCGCCACGCTCCCAATCGGTTCGAGAATCTTCTCGCCGGTGGTCGAAGAATCGGATGTTGTCATCGGCCTGCTCGAGCGGCACGATCTCACGGTCGATGAATCCGTCGAGCTCTGCCAGATAATCGACGAGTTCGGGCGGCAGTTCGAAGTTCATCTCGTTCCTTCCCGCTCCGACGGCTTGGTCAACATCAGCAAGTCCCATTCGATCTCGGGTATCCGCCGGCCGCTGGCGGCCATCACGATGTCCCGTACGCTCCCGTCCAGATAGGACTTTGCTTGCGCGGCAAGGCCCACGCCCCACCACAGGGTGCCCAGGACCTTCCACCACTGAAACCGTTCCGGGTCGAATGTCCCACCGGATTCTTCATACGACCGCACAAATACGTCGCGACCGGCGAAGCCGCCGAATTCGCGGTCGTCGAGTCCAAATCTCCACATGCGCAACGCCGTCCAACCGACATCCCGCATGGGATCACCGAACCGGGTGGTGCCTTCCCAGTCCAGGACGGCCCGCAGCCCGTCCTCGCCCACGATGACGTTGCCATTGCGAATGTCGGTATGCACCAGGGACCGTCGAACAGGAGGCCCAGGCATGCGCTCGGTCAGCCAGGACAGTGCGCGCTGGAACACCGGCCGGTCCGGAAGCAAGGCCGCGACTCCCTCACGCATCTGCTCCAACATGACGACCGCGGGTTCGGACTCCAGATCACCGGGCAGATCGGGCGGTGCCATCGCGGGGTCGATCCCGTGCAGCCGACCCATGGCCGAGCCGAGCTGGCCGGCGACCAGATCACCGATGCCGCGTGCCTCCACCAGCCGAAGCACCTTGCGCGGCACCGTCTCTCCCGCTATCCGTTCGGAGATCATGAAGGGTGCACCCACATATGCGGCGTCCGGGCAGATACCGCGCACCCGTGGTACCGGAACACCGTTGCTCCGCGCCAGCTCACGCACCCCCGCCTCGCCGCTCACCGGTATCTGCTGCACCGCTGCGGGCACGATCGTCGCCACCAGTTCGAGGGTCTCGCTCCCGAACGTGGCATCCAGGAGTACATTTCGTCGTCTGGCACCAGCCGAAACGCCGACCACACCCGAAACCGTGAAATCCTTGCCGAACTCGTCACGCAGATAGCGGGTCAGACCTTCCGTCAGGTCACTCATTCGCCCTCCCAGGCGTCGTAGCCGGGCTTGACGATCGCCAGCTCGGCGCGCACCGACTGGACCAGCTCGTCCCAGGAAGAATCCTGGGTGGGCGGCGCCGGCACTGTCAGTTCGCGCTGCAGAATCCTGGCGATGTTGGCGCCGACGCGCGCACGATGCACCGAGGTGGAGGGCAGCTCCGGTTGGAGGTCGTCGAGCAGATCGGCGAGAGCACCCGCCAGTTCCGCTGCTGTCGGAATGAAGGGCACCCTCCGTTTGTACCTTCTATGGTGCGTCCCACGGGGGAATAGCGGAGAAACACCAGGAGTTGCGGTAAATCATGGCGAGACCGGTATCGATTCTGGATCTGGCGCGGGTCGCGCCGCACGAGACCGTGGCCGAGAGTTTCGCTGCGAGCGTCGAGATAGCCCGGCATGCGGAGACCCTGGGATTTCATCGCGTCTGGTACGCCGAACACCACAACATGCGCTCCATTGCCTCCTCGGCGACGAGTGTCCTCATCGCGCACGTGGCCACGCAGACCTCCACCATCCGGCTCGGCGCGGGCGGCATCATGCTGCCCAACCACTCCCCGCTGCAGATCGCCGAGCAGTTCGGAACGCTGGAAACGCTGCACCCGGGGCGCATCGACCTGGGCCTTGGCCGCGCACCGGGAACGGACCAGGTGACCCTGCGCGCGTTGCGGCACGGCCCCGGCGACGCCGAACATTTTCCGCAGGACGTCCTGGAACTGCAGGCCTTCCTGGGCGATCAGAGCCGTGTTCCCGGCGTCACCGCGACACCCGGCCACGGGACCCAGGTACCGCTGTACATCCTCGGGTCCTCATTGTTCGGCGCGAAGCTGGCGGCGGTGTTGGGGCTGCCCTACGGTTTCGCCTCGCACTTCGCACCCCCCGCGTTGCAGGACGCTGTCGCCTTGTACCGGCGGGAGTTCCAGCCGTCCCAGCAGCTCGATGCGCCCTATGTGCTGGCCGGTGTCAACGTGATCGCCGCGGACGATGAGGCCACCGCACGCGATCAGCATCAAGCAGCGCTGATCGAGCGCGCCAAGCTTTTTCTGCACCGCAGCGGCGGCCCCCGCCTCACCGACGAGGAGGCGCTCGCCGCGCTGGAGTCACCGGCCGGACGACAGATTCAGTCGATGACCAAGTACTTCGCCGTCGGCACCGCGGATCAAGTAGGCGCCTACCTGGAAGATTTTGCGCAGCTGGCCGATGCCGACGAGCTCATCGTGGTGCCCAACGCACCAGACCGGAAGTTGCAGCTGCGATCACTGGAGATCGTGGCGGAGGTCAGCGGTCTGACGCTACGCGGCTGAATTCGGTTCTGTCACAGTGGTTCAGGTAGCGGTTACTTGTCAGCGTGCGTCAGCAGCTACCGGCTGATCCGCGGCGACTGAGCCAAGGGTGTGGTGAGGTATGCCCTCGACAAGGCGAGGGCAACCACCGTCACAACCACCAACACATACACGGGTAGCAAGTGCTCGAAATGGGTGTACCCAATGGAGAAGTGGACAGCCAAGACCGGCACCGTGCCGAACGCACATCCGAGTAATAGTGACCACCACACCCAGCGCTCGCCGCGGCGCCAGCCCCACATGCTGATCAGCAGCACCGCCAGCCCGGCCCCCATCAGCGCTCCACCGAAACCTGCGCGGTCATGAGCGATGAACGGCAACAGATGTTGATTGGCGGAACGCAGCTGCGATGACCCGGTGCCCAGGAAATCCAGGTCGGTAGGAACAAACACCGTTGTCAACCCGACCGTCGAAATCACCGCTCCGGCAACGAACAGGCCTCCACCTACCGCAATCATCAGCAGCTGTCCCCACAACGCGCGTCGGCGTTGCGATTCCGGGCCCTCTACGACGGGCGGCCAATGCGCTTGCGTAGGGGCACGCCACACCGCCAGTACCAGCATGGGGAACAGCGCGACAACCACGAGCGTGTGCAGCGGCTCGAGGAACCCCGTCACCAAGAAGTAGAAGTACGTCAGAAAGGACACCGTCCCGGAGATCAGCAAAGCGTTGCGAGCCCACCGGTGTCCCTCCCTTATTCCACCCCAGGCCAACCCCAAGTACAGAATCCCAATACCAATCATGTTGCCCGCCATGGTGAGGCGGTCATGCTGCAGAAATCCGATCAGGTGCTGGTTCACCTCGTGTAAATCGTGCACCGACTGGCCCAGATAATCGCGGTCGTACCACAACAACACCGGCCCCAACGCTATGGCGGCCGCACCGATACCGGCGACGACGAGCCCAAGACCCGTCAGCGCACCCCATATCCACGCGGGCCACGCGCGCGGATCGAAACCGATATCGCGCAACGCCTTCGGCGGTGTGGTCGGCGTAGCGGCTTCGATCACCCGGTTGAACCAGCCCGGCCCGGCCTCGATCAACACCGTCGGTGTCGCGAGCACGGCCGTAGCCGGGTCCGCCAGCTCGCGGACAGCCGACGCTATCGCGGGGTCGCTGAGCCGCACCACCCCGGCCTCGCCCGGAAAGGACACCGCGTCGACGTAGGGCGCCACCGCATCGGCCGCCGCTGGCGTGGCGGCAAGCGCAGTCACCCGGCACCTTCGACCGACGGCCGCCGCACACACCTGCGGCACATCGGCGATGCCCACCGGAGCGATCTCGACAACCCCGGCACCCTGCACCGGCAACACCGCGATGGCCTCACGCGCGATGGACGGCGGGACCGTCGCCCCAAATCTGTCCTGCCACTGCGGCGGAACCGGGGCGTGATCGAACACCCGGGGAATCCAGCAGCTTCCGCCCACCCGCGTCACGAGCAGCGCCAGGGCCTTCATGGCCCACACCCGCGTCCTGTGCTCACCGAGCACCGACGCGACGATCGGGCTCAGCGGGTGATATGTCCAGTCCGGCATTGGCGAATTCTCGCACCGCGACCAGCAACGCACCGCGTATCCGACGTCGGTATCCGGCTCGATGAGCCGACTGCCCGCGAACGCGACTAGTCTCAAAGGGTGACCCTCCCGGCCGACCCCAGCCCCGAATTCGCCGCCTACGCGCACCCCGAACGCCTCGTCTCCGCCGACTGGCTTTCGGGACACCTAGGCACCCCCGGACTGTCCATCGTGGAGTCCGATGAGGACGTTCTTCTCTACGACATCGGGCACGTACCCGGCGCGGTGAAAATCGACTGGCACGTCGACCTGAACGACAGTACGGTCCGGGATTATATCGACGGCGCACAGTTCGCAGAGTTGATGAATCGCAAGGGAATCCGCCGCGAGGACACCGTCGTCATCTACGGGGACAAGTCCAACTGGTGGGCCGCGTACGCACTGTGGGTATTCACCCTGTTCGGGCATCCCGACGTCAGGCTGCTCGACGGCGGGCGAGACCTGTGGATTTCCGAGGGCCGCGATACCACCCTCGACGTCCCTTCCAAGCACACCGAGGGCTACCCCGTGGTGGAGCGCAACGACGCCCCGATCCGCGCCTACGCCGATGATGTGCTGGCACATCTGGGCCACGGTCCGCTGATCGATGTGCGCTCACCTGCGGAATACACCGGCGAACGCACCCACATGCCCGACTACCCAGAAGAGGGAGCGCTGCGCGGCGGACACATCCCCACCGCCGTCTCCATCCCGTGGGCCAAGGCCGCCGCCGAAGACAGCCGATTCCGGCGCCGCGGCGAGCTCGACGAGATCTACGGCGACGTCATCGCCGCCGACGGCGACATCGTCGCGTACTGCCGAATCGGCGAGCGTTCCAGCCACACCTGGTTCGTCCTCACCCACCTGCTAGGCGTCGAAGGCGTCCGCAACTACGACGGGTCCTGGACCGAATGGGGCAACCGGGTACGGACACCGATCGTCAAGGGCGACAAGCCCGGCGCCGTACCCACCCAATAAACGCCGTGACACTCCCCGCAGAGCTCGCCGAGATCGTCGCCGACTTCAAAGCCGTCGACGGCCAGGACAAGCTGCAGCTGTTGCTGGAGTTTTCGAGCGAACTGCCCGAGCTGCCATCGCATTTAGAGCAGGCCGCGATGGAACCCGTGCCGGAGTGCCAATCACCGTTGTTCCTGGATGTCGACGCCAGCGACCGCACTGAGGTCCACCTGTACTTCAGCGCACCCGCCGAGGCCCCGACCACGCGCGGGTTCGCCTCGATCCTGCAGCAGGGTCTCGACGGCCAGTCGGCCGACGCGATCCTGGCGGTGCCCGACGACTTCTATGCCGACCTCGGATTGGCCGCGTTGATCAGCCCGCTGCGGCTGCGCGGGATGTCGGCGATGTTGACTCGTATCAAGCGAAGACTGTCCTAAAGCTACTCACCAGTAGGTAAAAACAGGGGCGGCACACCCCATCCCCGATGTGTGTTTGACGCCACGGATGCATAAACTCACTGCCGAGACTTTAAGAAATCGATAAAGAACAGCACTAACGATCCAGGAGGCCCGGTGCCCAATCACGCCAGCTCGAAGATCAGCAAGGTACTCGTCGCCAACCGCGGCGAGATTGCGGTTCGGGTGATCCGCGCGGCGAAGGACGCTGGACTGGGCAGCGTCGCGATCTACGCCGAACCCGATGCTGATGCCCCCCACGTCCACCTCGCCGACGAGGCCTTCGGCATCGGCGGTAACACCGCCGCCGAGTCCTACCTGGACTTCGGCAAGATCCTGGAGGCCGCCGAGAAGTCCGGTGCCAACGCTATCCACCCCGGCTACGGCTTCCTGTCAGAGAACGCAGACTTTGCCCAGGCCGTCATCGATGCCGGGCTGATCTGGATCGGGCCCAGCCCGCAGTCCATCCGCGACCTCGGCGACAAGGTCACCGCCCGCCACATCGCGGCACGTGCGCAGGCCCCGCTGGTCCCCGGCACCCCCGATCCCGTGAAGGACGCTGACGAGGTCGTCGCCTTCGCCAAGGAGCATGGTCTCCCCATCGCCATCAAGGCCGCCTTCGGCGGTGGTGGCCGCGGCATGAAGGTGGCCCGCACCCTCGAAGAGGTACCCGAGCTGTTTGAGTCGGCCACCCGCGAGGCCGTCGCCGCGTTCGGTCGCGGCGAGTGCTTCGTGGAGCGCTACTTGGACAAGCCGCGCCACGTCGAGGCCCAGGTCATCGCCGACCAGCACGGCAATGTCGTGGTCGCCGGCACCCGCGACTGCTCGCTGCAGCGCCGCTTCCAGAAGCTGGTCGAAGAGGCGCCGGCGCCGTTCCTGACCGACGCCCAGCGCAAGGAGATCCACGAGTCCGCCAAGCGCATCTGCAAGGAGGCCGGGTACTACGGTGCCGGCACCGTGGAATACCTGGTGGGCCAGGACGGCCTGATCTCCTTCCTCGAGGTCAACACCCGTCTGCAGGTGGAACACCCCGTCACCGAGGAGACCGCGGGCGTCGATCTGGTGCTCGAGCAGTTCAAGATCGCCAACGGCGAGGCGCTGCAGTTCACCGAAGACCCCGAGCCGCGTGGCCACTCGATCGAGTTCCGCATCAACGGCGAGGACGCCGGCCGCAACTTCCTGCCGGCCCCCGGCCCGGTCAAGGTGTATGACACCCCGACCGGTCCCGGCGTGCGCCTGGATTCGGGCGTTCAGGCCGGATCCGTGATCGGCGGCCAGTTCGACTCCATGCTGGCCAAGCTGATCGTGACCGGCCGCGACCGCAACGAGGCCCTCGCCCGCTCGCGGCGCGCACTGGCCGAGTTCAACGTCGAGGGCCTGGCCACCGTCATCCCGTTCCACCGCGCCGTGGTGTCCGACCCTGCCTTCATCGGCGACGAGGACGGCTTCACCGTCCACACCCGCTGGATCGAGACCGAGTGGAACAACACCATCGAGCCGTTCACCGCTGGCGGTGAGGCAGCCGACGAGGACGAGGCCCTGCCCCGCCAGAAGCTGGTCGTCGAGGTCGGCGGCCGCCGTCTCGAGGTGTCGCTGCCCGGTGACATCTCGCTCGGCGGAGGAGGCGGCGCCGCGAACGGTGTGGTGCGCAAGAAGCCCAAGGCCCGCAAGCGTGGCGGCCACGGCGGTGGCGCTGCCACCGGCGACTCGGTCACCGCGCCGATGCAGGGCACCGTGGTCAAGGTCGCGGTTGAGGAGGGCCAGGAGGTCGAGGCCGGCGAGCTGATCGTGGTGCTGGAGGCCATGAAGATGGAGAACCCCGTCACCGCGCACAAGGCCGGTACCGTCACCGGGCTGAGTGTCGAGGCCGGGGCCGCCATCACCCAGGGCACGGTCATCGCCGAAATCAAGTAGGACCTTGTCGTCGAGCGTGAAGCTACGGCGGGATTCTCATCGAATTGCCGCCGCAGCTTCACGCTCGACGCATTTCTAGCCTTATGGAACCCATCGAGATCAACGCAGGCGCCTGGTACCTGCGCGCCCTGCGCGCCGACGAGCGTATGGATGACCGTCCGGCATTGACGTCGCTGGGCGTCGACGACGCGGACTACGTGACCGTGCGCGCCGCGGATTGGGACAGCGATCGCCTCTACAGCTGGGCCGTCTGCGAACCGACCACCGCCGAGATGGTGGCCGAGGTGCGTCTCGACCCCGTCACCGCAGAAATCGAGTCGCGCGCCCGCGCCGACTACCCCGGCGCGGGTGACGCCGAACAGGAGGCCGTCGCGGCGGTGCGGCGCTTCGCCGACGCCATGCTCGCGTGACGGAAAGAAGCCACTTGACCTCGAGTGCACTTTAGGTACGACGATTGGCGCGTGAACACGTCAACCACCCCGTTGCGCCTCGCCGTGATCTGCGCCAGCACCCGCGACGGCCGGTTCGGCCCGACCGTGGCGAACTGGATCGCACAGAGCGCACGCACCCACCCTGCCTTTGACGTTGGATACATCGACCTTGCGGATTACCCTCTGCCCCTCCATCTTTCCAAGCGGCCGGGGACGCAGGACACCGCTCAGCTGGCGAGGGTGACTGCTCGATTACGCATTGCCGACGCGTTTCTGGTGGTCACGCCGGAGTACAACCACAGTTTCCCCGCCCCGCTGAAGAACCTGATCGACTGGCATCACAGCGAATGGCAGGCCAAGCCGGTCGGATTCACCTCATACGGCGGCATGTCGGGCGGATTGCGCGCCATTGAGCAACTGCGATTGGTATTCGCCGAGCTCCATGCGGTGACCACCCGGGACGTGGTGAGCTTCCACGGCGTCTGGAGCCAGTTCGACGAAGACGGCAGACTCACCGACAGCCGCGACGCCGAAACGGCCGCCAAGACGATGCTCGACGAATTGGCATGGTGGGGCGCCGCGCTGCGCACGGCGCGTGAGCACTCGCCTTACGCCTGGTGACTGACCTTGTGCTCTTCGCGCAATGCGCTCATCGCAGCGCCAACACGCGTGATACCGCGGCCACCGCGGCGTCGATCTCCTCGGCGCTGACAATCAGCGGCGGCCGGAACCGAACGCTGTTCTCGCCGCTGGGCAGCAAAATGACGCGCTCATCGGCCCAGAGGCGCTGCACCAGATGATCGCGCTCTTCGGCAGTCGGAAGACTGAACGCACACATCAGGCCCCGGCCGCGGACGTCGCCGACCGCGTCATGGCGCACCGCCAGCGTCTGCAGACGTTCGAGTAGATACTCACCCATCCGCATCGCGTTCGCGAAAAGGCGCTGCGCCTCAACCACTTCCAAGATGCGACGGGACCGCACCATGTCGACCAGGTTGCCGCCCCACGTGGAGTTGATACGAGAGCTGACGGCAAAGACGTTGTCGTCAACCTCGTCGACGCGTCCACCCGCCATCACGCCACATACCTGGGTCTTCTTCCCGAAGGCCACGACGTCGGGGATCACACCCAGTTGCTGGAATGCCCAGGCCGTCCCGGTGAGCCCGCACCCGGTCTGCACCTCGTCGAAGATGAACAGGGCATCATTCTCGTGACACAGCGCACGCATGGCGTGGAAGAACTCCGGACGGAAGTGGTGATCGCCGCCCTCGCCCTGAATCGGTTCGGCGATGAAACAAGCTATGTCGTGCGGGTTTTCGGCGAAGGCGCGCCGCGCTTGCGCTAATGCCGAGGCTTCCAGGGCCTCGATATCGGCGCCCGGTCGCAGATAGGGCGCATCGATCCGCGGCCAGTCGAACTTAGGGAATCGTGCAACCTTGTTGGGGTCGGTGTTGGTCAGCGACATGGTGTATCCGCTGCGGCCATGAAATGCCTCGCGTAGGTGTAATACCTTGGTGCCCAACGACGCATCAATTCCGTGCGCCTCGTTCCAACGACTCTTCCAGTCGAATGCCACCTTCAGCGCGTTCTCGACGGCCAGCGCGCCGCCGTCGACGAAGAACAGATGCGGAAGGGCAGGATCACCCAGAACCCGCGCGAATGTGTCGACAAAACGAGCCATCTCGACGGTGTAGATGTCGGAATTGCTCGGCTTGTTGATGGCAGCCGTGGCCAGTTCGGCACGGAACTCATCGTCCTCGGCCAGCATCGGATGGTTCATGCCCAGCGCTGATGAGGCGAAGAAGGTGAACATGTCGAGATAGTCGGTTCCGTCGCGAGCATCCACCAGGTGCGCCCCATGGGAACGCTCCAGATCGAGCACGAGGTCCATCCCGTCGGCCAGAATGCTGCGGCGCAGCACGTCGTGCACTCGGTCCGGTGTCACCGGATCGGGGCGCGTTGCCTGGTCACCGTGCGTCGGGCCGGCCTGGAACCCAGGAAAGATCAGTGCGGTCATAGAGCCACACTAACGCAGTATTTACGACTTCTCTACATATCAACAAGAATTTTTACGGCACAAGCTGGCGGCCATCGTAAAAAGTTTGTAAGATGATGGTGCTTCGCGTGCGAACATTGGCGGTGGTGCGGATCAGCTGCAGCAGCTCCTCGAGCGCACGCGGTGACGGCACCCGCACCAGGAGGACGTAACTCTCCTCGCCTGCCACCGAATAGCACGACTCGATGGCGTCGATGTGCTCAAGCCGCGCAGGAGCATCATCGGGTTGAGAAGGATCGAGAGGGGTGATTGCCACGAACGCCGACAACAGCTGGCCGACCGACTCCGGATTGACCCGCGCCGCGTACCCGGCGAGCACCCCCCGAGCTTCCAGTCTCCGTACGCGGGTTTGCACCGCCGAGATCGACAGTCCCGCCTTGGCGGCCAAATGCGCGAGAGTAGCCCGGCCATCGCGAGCCAACTCGCGCACCAGAATTCGATCGACATCGTCGAGCGGTCGCTCGGGCGTCCTCTCGGAATCCACAGTCACGGGGGCAGAGTACCGCGACCAGGCAGAACAAGGAACGGACTTGCACAGGCCAATCGCCTCAACTCAGGGACGAATTCGATGACCGCCCTGGTGCAGCGCTGGGAGCTCCGCGCCCGCTTCGCCGGGGCGCTCTCGCAGATGTACGGGACAGAGGTTCCCGCGTACAACACCTTGGTGGAGGTGAGCACCGCGGTAAACCAGACTTACGCCACAACGCATCCGGATGCCGAGCGTCTCGGGTCCATCCAGCGTGTGACCGCGGAACGCCATGGGGCGATTCGGGTGGGCAGCCCCCGCGAACTGGCTGCCGTTGCCGATCTATTCGAGGCGTTCGGGATGTATCCCGTCGACTTCTATGACTTGCGTGATGCCGCGTCGCCCGTGCCGGTGGTCTCCACCGCATTCCGGCCGATCGATGAAAATGAGCTGGCGCTCAACCCCTTCCGGGTATTCACGTCGATGCTGGCCACCGCCGATCGCCGTTTCTTCGACCCGGACTTGCGTGGGCGGGTGGAGAATTTCGTGAGACAACGAGAGCTGTTCGACCCGGCGCTGCTCGCCCACGCACGGCTGATCAGCGCAGCGGGCGGCTCCACGCCGGCACAGGCCGATGACTTCATCGCAGAGGCTGTCAACGCCTTCGCATTGTCGTCGGCGCCCATCGACCGCGCTTGGTACGACGAACTTTCCGCGGTTTCCCCGGTCGCCGCTGATATCGCTGGGGTGGCCCGCACACATATCAACCACCTCACCCCGCGGGTGCTCGATATCGATGATCTCTACCGCCGAATGACCGCACGCGGCGTCACCATGATCGAGGCGATCCAGGGCCCACCCCGCTGGCACGGGCCCGAGGTCCTGCTGCGGCAGACATCGTTCCGGGCATTGGCTGAGCCGCGATGTTTCCGCATGAGTGACGGTTCGGTGGGAAGCGACACGCTGCGGGTGCGATTCGGCGAGGTCGAGGCCCGGGGCATTGCGCTCACTCCCGCGGGCCGCGGTCGCTACGACGACGCCGTGGCCGCCATCGACACCGCTCAGGCAGATCCCGAACAGGCCGCGTCCATGTGGGCCAGCTATTTTCCTGACACCGAGGCCGGACTCGATGAGCAGGGACTCGCATACTTCCGCACCGAAATGGCCCCCGGAGGACAAATCGTGCGCAGCCCCATCGTGTACGAGGACTTCCTGCCACGCTCAGCCGCCGGCATCTTCCGGTCAAACCTCGATGGCGACGGCGCATATGGAGACGGTGCCGATGAATCGGTCACCGCCTACTCGAAGGAATGGATGTCCGGCGCCATCGGCCGGGAGATCCACGATCCATATGCGCTGTACGCCGCTATCGCCGCACAATCCGATCTCACGACAGGAGCGACCCGATGACCACGACACTGCCTGCCCCCTCCCCTGGCGTACTGCCATCGGCCGACGAATTGCGCACCAGGGCGCAGAACGCACTCCGCTGGATCGGTGCGGACGTGGAACTCAACACCGAACCGCCTGTCGGGGACCAAGGCGTCACCGTCCGCACTCCCATCACCGGTGACACGCTCTTCATCCTCACCGCGAGTTCGAAAGACGATGTCGACACGGCAATAGCCGAAGCTGCCCAGGCATTTTCGCAATGGCGCACCACCCCCGGGCCCATACGCGGCGCGTTGGTGGCCCGTCTAGGTGAGCTGCTGGTCGAGCACAAAAAGGATCTGGCCGAGTTGGTCACCATCGAGGCCGGGAAGATCGTCTCCGAGGCCCTCGGCGAGGTACAGGAGATGATCGACATCTGCCAGTTCGCAGTCGGGCTCTCCCGGCAGCTGTACGGCAAGACCATGGCCTCCGAGCGCGCGGGACATCGCCTCATGGAGTCCTGGCATCCGCTCGGCGTTGTCGGCGTCATCTCCGCATTCAACTTCCCCGTCGCCGTCTGGTCGTGGAACACCGCGATCGCCCTGGTTTGCGGTGACACGGTGGTGTGGAAGCCCTCCGAGCTGACGCCGTTGACTGCTGTTGCCTGCCAGGCACTTTTGGACCGTGCGGCCGCCGACGTGGGGGCACCACCGCAGGTCAGCCGATTGATCCAGGGCGGCCGCGAGGTGGGTGAGCAACTCGTCGACGATCCGCGCATCGCGCTGGTGAGCGCTACCGGCTCGGTGCGGATGGGCCAGCAGGTCGGCCCGCGGGTGGCCGCCCGCTTCGGCCGGTCGCTGCTCGAATTGGGCGGCAATAACGCCGCGATCGTCACTCCGTCGGCCGACTTGGACCTCGCGGTGCGGGGCATTGTGTTCTCCGCTGCGGGAACCGCGGGCCAACGGTGTACCACACTGCGACGATTGATCGTTCACCGTTCCATTGCCGACGGATTGGTCGAACGCATCGTCCATGCCTATGGTCAGCTACCGGTGGGCAGCCCCTTCGACGAGCAGACCCTGATAGGCCCACTGATCAACGACAAGGCGTTCCGCGATATGCAGGACGCGCTGGAAACCGCTCGTGCACAAGGCGGAACCGTGGTCGGTGGCGAACGCCGCGAGCTGGGTGACGGTTCGTTTTATGTCACCCCTGCCGTGGTCCGGATGCCCGAGCAGAGTGACGTCGTGCACCGGGAAACCTTCGCCCCCATCTTGTATGTCCTCGACTACGACACGCTCGACGAGGCGATTGCACTGAACAACGCAGTGCCCCAGGGACTTTCCTCAGCGATCTTCACCCTTGACATGCGTGAGGCCGAACGCTTCCTGGCCGCTGACGGATCCGACTGTGGAATCGCGAACGTCAACATCGGTACCTCGGGAGCCGAGATCGGCGGAGCGTTCGGTGGAGAGAAGGAAACCGGCGGTGGCCGCGAGTCGGGATCCGATTCCTGGAAGGCCTACATGCGACGCGTCACCAACACCGTCAACTACTCGACGGAACTGCCGTTGGCCCAAGGAGTTCACTTCGGCTGATCGGCAAGCAGATCGGCGGGCTAACCGATCTCGCCAAGTCCGGCGCGGTCGACTAGTAAAATCGTGGGGATGACCGACGACTCCGATGCAGTTCGCCCGAGCGGCGCATCGCCTCGTCGTCGGCTCACTCCAGAAGATCGCCGCGCCGAGCTCCTCGACTTCGGCACCCAGCTATTTGGTGAGCGTCACTATGACGACGTCCGCATGGACGAGGTAGCTGAACAGGCCGGTGTCTCGCGGGCGCTGCTGTACCGCTACTTCCCCGACAAGCGCGCGTTCTACACGGCAGTCATGCAGGCCGAGTACGACAGGCTCTATGACGCCACGATCTCACTCGACATGGACCAAACGCTTTCCGGTTTCGAGCGGCTGCGGCGCACTCTGCTGGTCTACCTGCATTACCAGGAAGAACATCCCTTCGCGCCCGTGACGGTCTTCCGGATGATCGATTCGGCCGACCCCACGGTGATGGCCATCGAGCAGCAGGAATACGACAAGCAGACCGATCGCATCATGGCCGTCGTCGATCATGTGGCCGGTGACGAGATGACGCCGGCGCTGGTGACCGACCTGAAGGTGGTCATTCGGGCCTGGCTGGCCTTCAACCAGGAATTGGCCCGGCAGCGCGCCCTCAACCCCGAACTGGATGTCGATTGGCTCGCCGATACCTCCGCGCACGCCATGATCGATGCGGTGCGCCGGATGCCGAACATCCCGCAGGCGGTGGTCGACCTCATGGGCGCTGATTAATTGTCGGTCCCTCTTGGCACGATGACCTGATGAGCAGCGAGCCCGGTCCACTCGCCCGGTTCTCGGCGCCCACCCGGGAATGGTTCACCGAATCATTCCCGACGCCCACGCGGGCACAGTCCGGCGCGTGGCAGTCCATCGCCAACGGCGATAACACCCTCGTCATCGCGCCCACCGGGTCCGGCAAGACCCTCGCGGCATTCCTGTGGGCCATCGACACCCTGGTGCAGGAGAAGGAGGCCGAGGCTGCGGCTGAATCTCGCCGACTTCGCGGGTCCAGGGTCCTGTACGTGTCGCCGCTCAAGGCACTTGCCGTTGACGTCGAGCGGAACCTGCGCGCCCCGCTGGCCGGCATTGCCCGCACCGCGGCACGGATGGGCCTCCCCGAACCAGCCATCACTATCGGCGTGCGATCCGGCGATACGCCCGCGCAGCGCCGCCGCACGTTGATCTCCTCACCCCCGGACATTCTCATCACCACACCCGAGTCGCTCTACTTGATGCTGACCTCCGCCGCACGCGAGACCCTGGACACGGTGCGGACCGTCATTGTCGACGAGGTGCACGCGGTGGCCGGCACCAAGCGGGGGGCGCATCTGGCGCTCTCACTGGAGCGCCTGGACGAACGGCTTTCTCAGCCGGCACAACGAATTGGCCTTTCGGCGACGGTGAAGCCCGCCGCAGAAGTCGCGCGGTTTCTGTCCGGCCGCGCCCCCGCCACTGTTGTCGCTCCGGCGAGCCCCAAGACCTTCGATCTGTCGGTCGTCGTGCCCGTCTCCGATATGAGTGCTCCGGAAAGTTTTCCGGAGCCGGAAGCCAGCCCTGATTCGACTCGGGGCGGCGCGACCTCCCTGTGGCCTCATGTCGAGCAACGCATCGTCGATCTCATCGAGGCGCACCGGTCGAGCATCGTCTTCGCCAACTCACGCCGCCTCGCTGAGCGGCTTACCGCCCGGTTCAATGAGATTCACGCTGAGCGGCTCGGCCTCGACCTCACTCCCATGCCCAATCCCGACGTACCGGGAGGGCCGCCGGCGCACATCATGGGCAGTGGCCAGACCTACGGCGCGGCTCCCTTGCTGGCGAGGGCACATCACGGCTCGGTAAGCAAGGAACAGCGCGCCGACATCGAAGATGATCTGAAGACCGGGCGGCTCAAATGCGTGGTGGCCACCAGCAGCCTGGAACTCGGGATCGATATGGGCGCCGTGGATCTGGTGGTGCAAGTGGAGGCGCCGCCGTCGGTGGCCAGTGGACTGCAGCGGATCGGCCGCGCCGGGCACCAGGTGGGCGAGGTGTCTCGGGGTGTGCTGTTCCCCAAGCACCGCACCGATTTGTTGGGCTGCGCGGTCACCGTGCGACGCATGCTCGACGGCGATATCGAGACGCTGCAGGTGCCCGCCAACCCGCTCGACATCCTGGCCCAGCACACGGTGGCAGCGTGTGCTCTCGAATCCATGGATGTCGAGAAGTGGTTCGATGTGGTCAGACGAAGCGCCCCCTTCACCTCCTTACCGCGCAGCGCATTTGATGCGGTTCTCGACCTACTCAGCGGCAAGTACCCCTCTACCGATTTCGCCGAGTTACGACCGCGCGTCGTATACGACAGAGACGAAGGAACACTCACCGGACGGCCCGGCGCGCAACGGCTGGCAGTCACCTCCGGAGGTGCGATACCCGATCGCGGTTTGTTCACGGTATATATGTATGCGGGCGCCGAGGGCGAGAAGCCTTCGCGGGTAGGCGAACTCGACGAGGAAATGGTTTACGAATCACGGCCAGGAGACGTGATTTCGCTGGGCGCGACCAGCTGGCGTATTACCGAGATCACGCATGAGCGGGTGGTGGTGGTCCCGGCATTCGGCCAGCCGGGCCGACTGCCCTTCTGGCGCGGCGACTCGGTAGGACGCCCCGCCGAGCTCGGCATCGCGCTGGGCCAACTCACCGGTGAGCTGGCCTCCGCGCGCGATGCCGAGTTTGACAAGCGCTGCGCCGCGATGGGATTCGACGACTTTGCGACGGGTAACCTACGTACGCTATTGACCGATCAGCTGCGGTCGACGGGCGCCGTCCCCACCGATACCACGCTGATCGTCGAGCGGTTCCGCGACGAGCTTGGCGACTGGCGCATCGTGCTGCACTGCCCCTATGGGCTACGGGTCAACGGCCCGCTGGCGCTGGCGATCTCTGACCGGCTCCAGCAGCGCTACGGCGTCAGCGAGTCACCCACCGCCACCGACGACGGCATCGTGGTGCGTCTGCCCGATACCGATGACAGCCCACCCGGGGCAGATCTTTTCGTCTTCGACGCCGCGGAGATCGAGTCGATCGTGACACGGGAGGTCGGCGGGTCGGCATTGTTCGCCGCACGGTTCCGCGAATGCGCGGCGCGCGCCCTGCTGCTGCCCCGCCGCACACCCGGACGCCGATCGCCGCTGTGGCAGCAGCGGCAGCGGGCCGCCCAACTGCTGGACGTCGCGCGTAAACATTCCGATTTCCCGATGGTCCTGGAGGCATTGCGCGAATGCCTGCAAGACGTGTACGACATCAGCACCCTGGTGCGATTGATGTCGGGTATCGAGCAACGGAGAATCCGGATCGTCGAGGTACAGACCGACACGCCCTCACCCTTCGCTGCCGCCCAATTATTCAGCTACATCGGCGGGTTCATGTACGACGAGGATCGTCCGCTGGCCGAGCGCCGTGCGGCGGCCCTCTCGCTGGACACCAATCTGCTGGCCGAGCTCATGGGCCGCGTGGAACTGCGTGAGCTGCTCGACCCGGCGGTCATCGACGCCACCGAACGCCAACTGCAGCACCTCGCCGAAGAGCGCAAGGCCCGCGACGCCGAAGCCCTGGCCGATCTGTTCCGGCTACTCGGCCCCCTGACCGCCGAAGAGATCGCACAGCGCTGCGCCGGGCCCGGAGCCGCCTGGCTGGATGAGCTCGTCTCCGCGCGGAGGGTGGTCGGGACAAGCTACGGACAACGCAGCTGGTGGGCGGCAGTGGAGGACGTGGCGCGTTTACGTGACGCGCTCGGGGTCCCGGTGCCTCCCGGTGTGCCGGCGGCATTCACCGACGCGGCCACCGATCCGTTAGCAGAACTGCTGAGTCGATACGCCCGAACGCATGGCCCGTTCACCACCGGAGAGGCCGCGCAACGTTTCGGCCTGGGGGTGCGCGTGGCCGCGGACACGCTCTCGGCAATGGCGGCGCGCGGCCAGCTGGTGCGCGGTGAATTCACCTCTGATGCGACAGATTCCGAGCAGTGGTGCGATGCGGAGGTGCTTCGTATTCTGCGCAGGCGGTCCCTGGCCGCGCTGCGCGCACAGGTGGAGCCGGTCAGCACCTCGGCGTTCGCGCGGTTCCTGCCCGATTGGCAGTACCTGGATTCGAATCTGCGGGGCATCGACGGAGTGGCCACCGTGATCGAGCAGCTCGCCGGCGTGCCGATTCCCGCGTCGGCGTGGGAGCCGCTGATCCTGGCACGACGCATCCGTGACTACTCACCCCAGATGCTCGACGAGCTGCTGGCCTCGGGCGAAGCGGTGTGGTCGGGACAGGGCTCCATCTCGGCACAGGATGGCTGGATCGCGCTGCACCCGAGTGGCGTTGCGCCCGCCACGCTAGCCGCTGCCGAAACGGTGATACTCGATGACGCCCATCGAGCGATCCTGAACTGCCTCACTGCGGGCGGCGGGTACTTCTTCCGCCAGTTCGGTTCGGATGCTACGAGAGCAGCGCTATGGGACTTGGTGTGGGCCGGGCAAGTGACCGGAGATACCTTCGCACCGGTGCGGGCGCTGCTGGGCACCAGCACCACATCGCGCACCGCGCACCGAAACCGGCGAGCACCGAGGCTGCGCGCCTACACCCCGATCACCACCGCGGCGCCCGTTGATCCCGCAGTCGCCGGACGCTGGTCGATGCTTCCCGAGAGGCTCACCGGCGGTACCGAACGTTCACACATACAGGCCGAGCTGCTGTTGGGCAGATACGGCGTGGTGACCAAGGGTAGCGTCGTCGCCGAGAGTGTCGCGGGCGGCTTCGCCTGGCTGTACAAGGTTCTTTCGACATTCGAGGACAACGGGCGCTGTCGCCGCGGCTATTTCGTCGAATCGCTGGGCGGCGCGCAGTTCGCCTCTCCCGCCACCGTCGACAGGCTTCGTGAGTACCTCGATCCCGTTGATGACGCACGCAAGCCGTATCGGGCAACAGTGCTGGCCGCGACCGATCCGGCCAATCCCTATGGCGCGGCACTGGTGTGGCCGCGGGCGACATCCGAGTCCGGTCACCGTCCGGGCAGGAAAGCAGGGGCTCTTGCGGTGCTTGTCGACGGCGACCTCGCCCTCTACATCGAGCGGGGCGGTAAGTCGCTGCTGAGCTTCGTGATCGACCCCACGGTGCTACACGCCGCGGCATTGGGCACCATGGAGTTGGTGCGCGACGGCGGACTCGATGGTCTGGTGATCGAAAGAATCGACGGCAGATCGGTCTTCGATATCGGCGATTCCGCGGTCGTCGCGGCACTGATGGAGGCCGGATTCGCCCGGACGCCGAGAGGATTAAGGATTCGCCGATGAACGGGCCGCGCGAAGAGCAGACAGCGGCGTTGCAGGTGACCCGCTTCGACCACATCGTGATCAACTGCAGGGATGTCGATATCACCGCGGCCTGGTACGAGCGGGTCCTTGGCATGTCCCGGGAAACCTTCGGCCCCGCGGCACGTACCGCCCTCACGTTCGGCATGCAAAAGATCAACCTGCGGCCCATCGCGGCAACACAGGACGAGTGGTTCACCGGCGTCGCGGCGGCGGCCGGCTCTGACGACCTGTGTTTCATCACCGGTGCCGCACCCGCCCAAGTACGCGCGCATCTCGAGGCGTGCGGAGTCCCGATCGAGCAGGGCCCGGTAACCAAGATCGGCGCGCTGGGCGAGATGACCTCTCATTACTGCCGCGATCCCGACGGAAATCTCATCGAGATTGCGGTGTATCCGTGATCAACAACCATTACCACCACCTTGCTTTCGGCCCCGACGCGATCGAGCGGCAACGGGTCAATGGCAGCTACGTCGCCTACGGTACGCATCTGGAGCGGCCCGACGACGGTCCGGACGAGCTGAGCGCGCGGGAACTACGGATGATCGCCGACGCAACACAGTTCTGTCTAGGCACGGTGACCCCGACAGGCTGGCCGTACCTGCAATATCGCAGTGGGCCGGCCGGCTTCGTGCGCCACCTCGGCGGCAACACCCTGCGGTTCGTGGACCTGCCGGGCAACAACCAATTCGTGACACTGGGGAACCTCTCGACAGACGATCGGCTGGCGATGTTCTTCGTCGACTACCCGCGCAAGCAGCGCCTCAAGGTCTTCGGCCGTGGCAGTGTGCACGAGGGTGAGCGCCGCGAGATCGAAGTGGGGGTGGAGGCATTTGACTGGAACTGCTCCCGCAGCATCATTCCCCGGTACGACCAGCAGTACCTCAGCGAACTCGGCAAGGCCTATCAGGACAAAGCCGCCGCCCGCGAGGCCGAGCTCACCGCCGAAATCGAGCGGCTACGGGCACGAGTGGCCGAACTCGAACAACGCGGACCTGTCACTGCCCTAGCGCCCGGCCGGACTCGTACCTAACGTCCTTGCCATTCAACGGGTCCCGGAACGCCAAGGTGCGCGCCAACAGCTGCAGGGGACGCGTGAAGTCATCGGGCGGCACCTCGACGACATCCGGATAAAGCGGGTCGTTGAGTATCGGGACACCCATGCTGTTCATGTGCACGCGCAATTGATGTGTTTGGCCGGTGCTAGGAGTCAGGCGATATCTGCCCACCGCGTGATGGCGGTCCACCAGCTCGACGCGCGTCTCGGCGTTCGCCGGCCCCGGTTCCTCCACTGCCTGAAGAATGCTGCGCCGCTTGACGATCCTGCTGCGCACCGTCAGCGGCAGGGATAGTCCGGGCTTGACCGGGGCCAACGCCTCATAGATTTTCACGACTTGCCGCTGCGCGAACAACGAGTGATACGCCGCGCGCGCGTCGCGGCGCACGGTGAACAGCAGCACGCCCGCGGTGAGACGGTCCAGCCGATGCGCGGGTGCCAGCTCCGGCAGATCCAGCATCTTGCGCAACCGCACCAGCGCCGTCTCGGTCACGTGGCGCCCACGCGGCATGGTGGCAAGAAAATGCGGCTTGTCGACCACCAGGACATTCTCGTCCCAATGCAATACATCGATGGCAAAAGGTACGGAAATCTCTTCGGCCGGTTCGCGATACGTGTACACCACCGCACCGGCGGGCAGCCGGGTGCCGGCGGTGACGCGCATACCCGCGGAATCGACCACCTCGCCGCGGTCCACCTGATCGACGGCGGCCGGACCGAATCGGGCCACCAGCTCGTCAACCACTCGTCCGCCGTCGTGAAGCCGTATTCGCACCGGCCCCAAACCGTCTCGCACCGGTAGCGGTGGCTCAGGAGCCCTGCGTCTGGGGCTCACGCGACCTACTTGGTGGCGGGCGAGAGCACGGTACCTGTTTCGGTCACCGGCTCGACGATGAACGACCGAGCTTCGGGCGCGGCTACTCGCAGCGCGTCCGCCGAGGCGTCGTCAGGCTGACGCTGTGAGCGCACTTCGGCATCGACCCGCGCCCGATACGTATCCACCTCACGCACGATGTCCTCTGCCGACCACCCCAGCACGGGTGCCACCAGCTCGGCGACTTCCTGGGCACAATCGACGCCGCGATGCGGGTATTCGATGGCGATACGCATGCGCCTGGCCAGAATGTCCTCCAGGTGCAGAGCGCCCTCTGCCGCCACCGCATAGCGCGCCTCAACCTTCAAATACATGGGCGCCTTGGTAATCGGTTGCAGCAGGCTGTGGTCCGTGCCCGCACAGGCAAGCACCTCGCCGATCAACGAACCGTACCGGTCCAGTAGATGCCGCACGCGGTAGGGATGCAGACCGTAGGTCTCCCCCACATGCTCGGTCTGGTTGATCAGCGCGAAGTATCCGTCGGCACCCAGCAGCGGCACCTTCTCCGTGATGGAGGGAGCCACCCGTGCCGGCACGAATTCGCTTGCCATGTCTACGGCATCGGACGCCATCACTCGATACGTGGTGTACTTGCCGCCCGCGATGGCCACCAGGCCAGGAGCCGCCACGGCGACCGCGTGCTCGCGAGACAGCTTGGACGTGTCGTCGTTCTCGCCCGCCAGCAGTGGCCGCAGCCCTGCGTACACCCCGTCGATATCGTTGTGCGTCAACGGTGTTGCCAGCACGGTGTTCACATGGTCCAGGATGTAGTCGATGTCCACCTTGGTGGCAGCGGGATGTGCCAGGTCCAGATTCCACTCGGTGTCGGTGGTTCCGATGATCCAGTGGTTGCCCCACGGAATCACGAACAGCACGGATTTCTCGGTACGCAGGATGATCGCGACCTCGCTGACGATTCTGTCGCGCGGCACCACGATATGCACGCCCTTGGATGCCGTGACCCGGAAACGCCCTCGTGTCTTGGACAGCGCCTGGATCTCATCGGTCCATACTCCGGTCGCATTGATGACGACATGCCCGCGAACCTCGGTTTCGGCGCCGCTCTCCGTATCCCGGACCAGCACACCGGTGACACGGTCACCCTCACGCAGCAGCGAGACCACCTGTGTGGAGGCGCGCACCACCGCGCCATAGTGGGCGGCCGTACGTGCCACGGTCATGGTGTGACGGGCGTCGTCGACCACCGTGTCGTAATACCGGATCCCGCCGATGAGTGAATTCCGCTTGAGCCCCGGTGCCAGCCGCAGCGCGCCCGCACGGGTCAGATGCTTTTGGGCAGGAACAGATTTCGCACCACCCATCTGGTCGTACAGGAAAATACCCGCCGCCACGTACGGCCGCTCCCACCACCTGCTGGTCAACGGGAACAGGAACGGCAGCGGCTTGACCAGGTGCGGTGCCAGCGTCGAGAGGGACAGCTCCCGCTCGCGCAACGCCTCCTGCACCAATCCGAATTCGAGCTGCTCCAGGTAGCGCAGCCCGCCGTGGAACATCTTCGACGAGCGGCTCGAGGTTCCCGACGCAAAGTCGCGAGCCTCTACCAGCGCGACCTTGAGGCCACGGGTCGCCGCGTCCAGCGCCGAACCGGCACCCACGACACCGCCGCCGATGACGATCACATCGAACTGCTCGGATCCCAGGCGCTCCCAATTCAGTGAACGAGCTTCGGGCCCAAGAAACGTATATGTGGGTCCACTCGATCCCGACGGGCTGGTTGCGTCACTCACGACTACTCCCTTCCACGCCCTCTATCGGGGCCCCGGAGTTCCTTCCAGACAGCCACGTTACCGGCCCGGTAGCGCTCCCGTCAGTGATGCACGCCGCTGTGGCGCAAATCGCCGAAGGTCAGTCCAGGTCGTCGTGGGCGATCAGCTGGCGCGCCGCCTCCGTCACCGATCCCGACAAGGACGGATAGACCGACAGGGTCTGCGCGAGGTCATTCACCGAAAGCAGATTCTGCACCGCGATGGCGATGGGCAGGATCAGCTCGGAGGCATTCGCGGCCACCACCACCCCGCCGATCACCACACCGGTGGCCGGGCGGCAGAAGATCTTCACGAAACCGCGCCGCAGGCCCGACATCTTGGCCCGCGGGTTGGTGTGCAGCGGAAGAGTGACCGTGCGGGCGGGCACGTCGCCGTTGTCGATGGCGGCCTGGGAGACTCCCACGGCGGCGATCTCCGGACGGGTAAATACTGCGGCAGCAACGGTTTTCAACCTAATGGGCTGGACCGCGTCGCCGAGCGCGTGATACATGGCGATGCGGCCCTGCATGGCAGCGACCGATGCCAGCGGCAGCAGCCCCGTGCAGTCACCCGCGGCGTAGATTCCGGCCACCGAGGTGCGCGACACCCGATCGACGGTGAGATAACCGCCGGGGCCGAGCGTGATGCCCACCCGCTCCAGGCCCAGGCCCGCGGTGTTCGGAATGGATCCGACCGTCATCAGCACATGGCTGCCGTCGACCACCCGGCCGTCGGCCATGGAGACCCGCACGCCGGTGTCCGTTCTCGCAACCGAGTCGGCCCGGGCGTTCTTGACGAGCGTCACACCGCGCTCGGCCAGCGTGTCTTCCAGGACCAGGGCAGCATCCTCGTCCTCGTGCGGCAACACGCGATCGCGGCTGGCCACGACGGTGACCTGAACCCCAAGCTCGGTGTAGGCGTGCACGAACTCGGCGCCCGTGACACCCGAGCCCACCACGATGAGATGTTCGGGCAGTTCATCCAGGTCGTAGAGCTGGCGCCAGGTGAGAATGCGCTCACCATCGGGGCGGGCGTGGGGCAACACACGTGGACTGGCACCTGTGGCGATGAGCACCACATCGGCCTCCAGGATGGTGCTGGTGCCATCCGGCGCGGTTGCCTTGACCCGGTGAAATGCCATCCCGACCACGTGATCGACCAGTTCCGCGCGCCCGGCGATCAGGTGTACCCCGGCGCTGCGCAGCCGCTCGGCGATATCCGCGGACTGCTCGGAGGCGAGGCGCTTGACGCGACTGTGGATCTGCGGCAGCGAAATCTTGGCGTGCTCCACATCGATGTCAAAGCCCAGGTTGGGCGCGCGCCGCAGGTCGGTGCGCACACCCGTCGAGGCGATGAACGTCTTGGACGGCACGCAGTCGAACAGCACGCACGCGCCACCGATCCCGTCCGAGTCGATCACCGTCACCTCGGTGGTGCTTCGCTCATGAGCCGCGGCCACGAGTGCCGCCTCGTATCCCGCTGGTCCTCCGCCAATGATCACGATGCGCGTAGCCACGCAAATAACCTACAAGCACTCCCAGGCCCCGGCTCGCCATCCCGAGAGCAGGTTCTTAGCCCGAGTGGCTCATCGCCTCGGATCGACGACCACTAGAGTTGCCCCCGTGCCGCTCTACGCCGCCTATGGCTCCAACATGCATCCCGAGCAGATGTTGCAGCGCGCGCCGCACTCCCCGATGGCCGGCACGGGCTGGCTGCACGGCTGGCGGCTGACCTTCGGCGGGGAGGACATCGGCTGGGAGGGTGCATTGGCCACCGTGGTGCAAGACCCCCATTCGAAGGTCTTCGTGGTGCTCTACGACATGACCAGCGCTGACGAGAAGAACCTCGACCGCTGGGAGGGTTCCGAACTCGGTATCCACACCAAGATTCGTTGCCGGATCGACCGGGAATCATCCGACACCACCACCGACCCGGTACTTGCCTGGCTGTACGTCGTCAACGCCTACGAGGGTGGCCTGCCGTCCGCCCGGTATCTGGGCGTAATGGCCGACGCCGCGGAAATCGCAGGCGCCCCAGAGGATTACGTGCACGGATTGCGCACCCGCGCCTCCCGTAATATCGGCCCGGGAACCAGCTAGACCGGGTTCTGGATCGCGCTCTGCTCGACGAGATTGACCAGTGTCCGCACCCCCACCCCCAGGGCGCGTTCGTCGATATCGAAGTTGGGCTGGTGGATATCGAGCTGCGGGCCGGATCCCGACCACACCCCCAGCCGCGCCATCGCGCCCGGCACCTCCTCCAGATACCAGGAAAAGTCCTCGCCTCCACCGGACTGCGTGGTCTCGGCGAGTGCGTCCAGCCCGATGTCCTGAATCGCCCGCACGAAAATATGAGTGGATTCGGCCTCGTTGATGACGGGCGGAACACCACGCCGATAGTTGAGGGTGTAGTCGATGCGCAGCGGCGCCAGCAGCCCGGCGATCACATCGCGGACAGTGTCCTCCAGCGTGATCCACACATCACGGCTACCGGTACGCACCGTGCCCGCCAATGAGCCGATCTGCGGAATCGCATTGGCGGCCTGGCCTGCGTTGACCGCACCCCACACCATGACGGTGCCCGCCCTGGGGTCGATCCGGCGGCTCAACACCCCCGGCAATCCCGTGATGACGGTGCCGAGCCCGTACACCAGGTCGGCTGTCAGATGCGGCCGAGAGGTGTGCCCGCCCGGGGAATGCAGGGTGATCTCGACGGTGTCCGCGGCCGACGTGATGGCTCCTGCCCGGATCGCCACCTTGCCCACCTCTAGGCGTGGATCACAATGCAAGGCAAAGATTCTCGTGACGCCCGCCATCGCGCCGGCGGCCACCACGTCGATGGCGCCGCCGGGCATGACCTCTTCGGCGGGCTGGAAGATCAGGCGCACCCCCGACGGCAGCGACGGCGCCGAATTGAGCGCCATGGCAGCGCCCAGCAGGATCGCGGTGTGCGCGTCGTGCCCACAGGCATGCGCGACATTCGGCACCGTCGACGAATACGCCGCACCGGTTCGCTCCTGCATCGGCAGGGCATCCATGTCAGCCCGCAGGGCCACCCGGGGCCCGTCCTCAGGCCCGAAGTCGCAGGTGACACCGGTACCACCGGGCAAGACCTTCGGATTGAGACCGGCCTCAGCCAACCGCGCGGCCACATATTCGGTGGTGGCATGCTCCTGGCGCGCCAACTCAGGATGTTCGTGGATGTGCCGGCGCCACCGGACCAGCGCGTCGGTGTTCTCGGCGAGCCACTGCTCGGCTACCGCTGACAGGGACTCGCTCATACCTTCACCGTCCTGCGTGCCAGCCGATCCAGCACCCTGGACCGCTCGGATTCATCCTCGGCCAGCCGTATCACGGTGCGCGCCAACATCTTCGCTCCCTCGACCACAGCCCGGTCGGCACCCGGCTCCCTGGCTGCCTTTTCGAAATCGGGCTGATGAATAACCGCCCCACCCGAATCGATGCCGATAACCGGGTGAATGCCGGGCAACACCTGCGTGACGTTGCCCATATCGGTGCTGCCCAGCGGCACCGTGGCCTCGAACTCGGCCGGCACCGGCGTACGGCCGAAGGATTCCATCTCCTCGCGGAACACCGCCACCAGCCACGGATCCGGTGTCAGCTCCAGATACGGGGGCGAGGATTCGACGAGTTCATGACTGCAACCGGTCGCCATGGCGCCCGCCGCGAAGCAGGCATAGACCTTTTCCTCCAGCTCGCGCAGGGAAGCAGTTTCGACGGCACGCATCGTGTACTGCATCGCGGCTCGGCCCGGAATGATGTTGGCCGCCTCGCCGCCCTCGGTGACGATGCCGTGGATCAGCTGTCCGGGTGAGAGGTGCTGACGCAACAGACCGATCGAGACCTGAGCGACGGTGACCGCATCGGCGGCGTTGATGCCGAGTTGAGGCGCCACCGCGGCGTGTGACTCCTTGCCGTGGTAGGTCACCATCACATCGGTCAGCGCAAGCGATCGGGCGCCGGCGATGTCGATGGGCCCGGGATGCAGCATCACCGCAGCCGCGACATCGTCAAAGGCGCCCGCCTTGAGTAGAAGCGCCTTACCGCCGCCGAATTCCTCGGCCGGTGTACCGATGACCACCACGGTGAGTCCGAGGGCATCGGCGACTTCGGCCAGCCCCAGACCGGTGCCCACGGCAGAGGCCGCGATGATGTTGTGCCCGCAGGCGTGGCCGATCCCGGGTAGCGCGTCATACTCGGCGCAAACTCCGATGACCAGTGGACCATGGCCATAAGTGGCCCGGAAGGCGGTATCCATACCGCCTTGACCGGTGACGATCTCAAAACCGCGCTCGGCGAGCAGCCGCTGGGTCTTCAGGGCACTGCGAACCTCCTGAAACGCCAGTTCGGGTTCGGAATGGATGTCATGTGATAGCGCAACCAGATCCGTCGCCGCGGCATCGACGACCGCGCTGGCGGTCTCGGCGTGCGCGGTGGACGACGCTCCGGTGGTCAAGGGCATTAGATGAGTATCCCATCATGGTTAGGCTCCGTAGCTGTGACCGATGAGGCCCCCGCACGCGGGAGGTACCCCCAGCCCGCGCGACGAGTCGACGACGCCGATGACCGGCTAGCTCCCGACGATGCCGCAGCCCTGGCCGCCGCGGAGATCGCGACCCGTACCGGCGTCCCGGCCCATCGTGTCGCGGTGGTCCTCGGATCCGGCTGGGCGCCGGCGGCCGGGGAACTAGGCACCCCCGCAACCACGATTCCCATGGCGGAGCTGCCCGCATTCAGCCCACCGAGCGCGGCGGGGCACGGCGGCTCGGTGTTGTCGGTGCCGATCGGCGGTAGCGACGAGCGGATGCTGATCCTGCTGGGCCGGATCCATGCGTACGAGGGCCATGATCTGCGTCATGTGGTGCATCCGGTGCGCACGGCCTGCGCTGCCGGCGCGCGGACGATCATTCTCACCAACGCGGCGGGAGGTCTGCGCGAGGATTACGCGGTGGGCCAGCCGGTACTGATCAGCGACCATCTCAACCTGACGGCCCGATCACCCCTGGTGGGTGCACAGTTCGTCGACCTTGTCGACGCGTACTCTCCGCGACTTCGGGCCTTGGCCCGGGAAATCGACGACAACCTCACCGAGGGGGTGTACGCAGGCCTACCGGGTCCGCACTACGAGACTCCCGCGGAAATCCGCATGCTGCGCACGCTGGGCGCGGATTTGGTGGGCATGTCGACGGTGCAGGAAACCATCGCGGCGCGGGCGGCCGGGGCCGAGGTGCTGGGGGTTTCCCTGGTGACCAACCTCGCGGCCGGAATGACCGGCGAATCCCTGAATCATGAGGAGGTGCTGGCGGCGGGCCGAGCGTCGGCCACCCGCATGGGCCAACTTCTACGCGCGGTGATTGGTCGGCTATGACTGTGGCAGCAGAAACGATCCAGGAGTGGATCGACCACGACCCGGATCCCCAGACCGTCGCCGAGCTGCGCGCGTGCTCCGAAGACGAGCTTGCCCAGCGTTTCTCGGATCCACTGGTGTTCGGCACGGCGGGCCTGCGCGGCCCCGTGCGCGGCGGCCCGAATGGAATGAACCTGGCGGTGGTGTTGCGCACCACCTATGGGCTGGCCAAGGTCCTCAAGGATCGATGCCTGGGCGGCTCCACCGTGGTGGTGGGCCGCGACGCCCGCCACGGATCCGAGAAGTTTGCGCTAGGCGCGGCCGAAGTCCTTGCTGCCGAAGGATTCACGGTGGTGTTGTTACCCCGTCCGCTGCCGACGCCGGTGCTGGCCTTCGCGGTGCGGCAGGTGGATGCGGCGGCAGGCATCCAAATCACCGCATCCCATAATCCGCCCGCGGACAACGGCTACAAGGTGTACTGGTCGGGCGGAGCCCAGATCATCTCCCCCACCGATCGTGAAATCGAAGCGGCAACGGCGGCAGCGCCTTTCGCCGATCAAATTCCCCGCACCCCGGTCGAGCCCACCGGCGAGTCCTTGATCGATGCCTATGTTCAGCGCGCCGCGACGGTGCGCCGCGGCGCGGGCAACTTGCGTGTCGTCCTCACCGCACTTCACGGGGTCGGTGGCGCCACCGCCGTGGCCACCCTGAACGCCGCGGGCATCACCGACATCCACCTGGTGGACGAGCAGTTCCAGCCGAATCCGGACTTTCCCACTGTCGAGTTTCCGAATCCGGAAGAACGAGGCGCCTCCGACGCGGTGCTGGCCCGGGCCGCCGAGGTGGACGCGGCCCTGGCGATCGCCCTCGATCCCGACGCCGATCGATGCGCCATCGGAGTCCCCACCACCACGGGTTGGCGCATGTTGTCTGGAGATGAAACCGGTTGGCTGCTGGGCGATTACATTCTTTCCACACAACCGGATTCCTCGATTCCTCCGGTGGTTGCCAGCACGGTGGTCTCCTCACGCATGCTGGCGCGCATCGCGGCATCCCTCGGCGCCCGCCATGTGGAAACCCTTACGGGGTTCAAATGGCTGGTACGCGCGGCAGATTCCGATCTCGTCTATGCCTATGAGGAAGCCATCGGTCATTGCGTGGATCCGGTGGCGGTCCGCGACAAGGACGGCATCTCGGCGGCGGTGCTCGCCTGCGACCTGGTCACCCATCTACGCGAGCTCGGCACCAGTGTGGAGGAAAAACTCGAGAACCTTGCGATCCGGCATGGCATCCACGTGACCTCTCAGGTGTCACGGCGCATGGACTCACTCGAGGACATCGAAGCGATGATGACCCGACTGCGCCAGAACATCCCCGCTGCCTTGTCCGGATTTCCCATCACCGCGGAAGATCTTCTGGAGCGACGCGGCCAGCAGCGCACCGACGC
This sequence comes from Mycobacteroides abscessus ATCC 19977, assembly GCF_000069185.1. Taxonomy (NCBI): domain Bacteria; kingdom Bacillati; phylum Actinomycetota; class Actinomycetes; order Mycobacteriales; family Mycobacteriaceae; genus Mycobacteroides; species Mycobacteroides abscessus. The sequence continues at coordinate 3,715,614 of NC_010397.1, forward strand.
GGTGGTCCTCTCGGGCGAGATCGGCGGGTCGTCCATCCGTCTGGTACTCCGGCCGTCGGGAACCGAACCAAAAGTCAAGTGCTACATCGAGGTCCGCGAACCCGTGATCACCGACCCCACCGTGGCGCGGATCTGGGCCGGGGTGGTGGTCTCCGAGCTGGAGGCTTACGCCCGGAACATCTGACGCGGCCCGAGCTATCGGGGCCCGAACTGGCGATCACCGGCATCGCCCAACCCGGGCACGATGTAGGCGGCGTCGTTGAGACCCTCGTCGATCGTGGCAGTGAACAGCCGCACGGACGTCGACGGGCCGAAACGCTCAGCGCACTCTTGGATCGCCGTCACACCCTGCGGAGCCGCGACCACACAGAGCATGGTGATGTCGGCGGCACCGCGCGCGTGCAATAGCTCGAGTGTGTAGACCATCGATCCGCCGGTAGCGAGCATCGGGTCCAGCACGAACACCGGCTGCGCCGAGAGGTCCGCCGGAAGCGATTCCAGATACGGAGTGGGTTGCCAGGTGTCCTCATCGCGCGCCATCCCCACGAATCCCACACGCGCCTCGGGGATGAGGGCGTGCGCCTGATCGACCATGCCCAGTCCCGCCCGCAGAACCGGCACCAGCAACGGCGGATTGGCCAATCGGTAGCCCGTTGTCTCCGCCACCGGCGTGCGCACCGTCGACGACTCCACCGGCACCGAACCGGTGGCCTCGTAGACGAGCATCAGGGTCAGATCTCGCAGCGCAGTCCGGAAAGCCGCGTTGTCGCTGCGGGCATCGCGAAGGGTGGTCAACCGGGCCGCGGCAAGCGGATGCTCAACTACGTGCACATGCATGGACCGACCCTAAAGCAGCAAGCATCGATCCCCATCACCGCGGGTGTGACGGGCATCACCGCGAACGCTCAGTGGGCGGATATCTCAGTATCGTTCCCAGCAAAGCCGAGCAAGCTATGCTGAGCAGGTAATACGACGGGGTGGCCACGTTGCCGAAAAATCTTTCAAAAAGTTTGAGAAAGATGGAACCGAATCGCGACTACACCCGTCGTATCCAAGTACAAGGCGAAAACTGCCCGAAAACAGGCGGTAGCCGAACCACCGAGGAGATGGAGGGGACATGCCAGAGGAATTGTCGGCCGATACAGATTTGTTGCGCGGCGTTGGCGGCGTACAGATGGGCATGGGCGGAACGCTCGCGGCGGTGGGCACCGCTGTCAGCATCTTTCCGGTCGCCGCGCTGGCCCCTGTCTTTGGCCCGATCGGCGCTCACTATCTGGGCGCCTTCGCGATGACCTCGGCCAAGCAAGGGCTCGACGTCGGTCAGCTCGCGATGAACGTCACCGAGTCCGGCGTGACCACCAACGTGGCGAGCAACGGCTATGACGACGCCGACGACAACATCGGTAAGAACATCAGTGCCACCGTCGAGGGAATCGAGGCCTGACCATGGTTGAGACAAGTCCAATCTCGCCCAGCCGCTTGTCCGAGGCTGTCAACACCAACTACCCGGATTTCTCCAACAATCCCTTCTCTTCCGGCTTGATCGGGCCAGCCATGGACATGGCGGGCACCGTCGGTCCCGGCCAGTTCAAGGAGGGCCAGGACCCCAGCAAGATGCTGGAAAGTGGCATGCAGGTCATGCAACAGGTCATGCAGCAGGGCCTGCAGGCGGGTAGCTCACTCATCGGCTCCTTCGCCGGTGCCGCCGCTCAGGCCCTGGGACAGTTCGCCGGCATGGCGGGCCAGGCACTCAGCAGCATGGCCACCCGCAGCGGCGCCATGGGCGCCAACGTGGGGCAGGCATCCGAGTCGACGGCTCGTGCTACCAGCCTGATCACCGAGGCTCTCCAGGAGTTCCAGCACACCTCGGAGGCATTGACGCCGTTGCTCTGGGTTCCGGGTGTTGCCGCGGAGCTCGCGGAGGCGGCCAGCCGATGCACGGCGCGCGTTGCCGAGCACACCGCGCAGCTCGAGGGTGAGCTCGCCGGACAAGCCGGCGAACTCACCGGCATGGCGGGCGCCGACATGGGCAACCCCGCCACCCCTGCTTCGGGGAGCGTCCAGCCCGCCATGTCGGCCATGCAGGGCGGACTTCAGGCCGGAACACAGGCCATGTCCGGTGTCGCAAGCGGCGTCACCCAGACCATGAGCTCGATGGGCCAGGGCCTCGGCCAGATTCCGCAGGCTCTCACCGGTCTGCTCAGCGGTGCCGGTGGCGGTAGCGGTTCCGCCAGCGCGCTGGCGGGCGGCTCGGGACTGAACGGCATTGCCGCGGGCGCCCTGGCCAACCCGTTCGGAGCGGGCGGCGGCCACGCCTCCAGCACCGCCGGTGGTACCTCCAGCGGGTTGGGCAGCGCCAACGCCAGCGCGGCCAAGATGCTGCTCGACCCGCGCAGCATGGGCAAGGGCGTGCAGCTGTTCCTCCCGGACGGCAGCACCAGCCAGGCTCCGAATGCCGCCGCCGCCGAAGCCGTGCGCAAAGCGCTCAGCCAGGTGGGTGTGCCCTATGAGTGGGGCGGCACCAAGCCCGGCGTCGGCCTGGACTGCAGCGGCCTGACCCAGTGGGCCTACGGGCAGTCCGGCGTCGATATCCCTCGCCTTGCCCAGGAGCAGGGCGTGGGCGTCAAGGTCGATCAGGGATCGGTGATGCCGGGTGACCTCGCGGTGTGGGATGGCCACGTCGCCATGGTGATCGGCAACGGCATGATGGTCGAGGCCGGTGATCCGGTCCAGATCTCCCCGATCCGAACCACCAACGCCGGACAGGGATTCCATGGATTCTACCGACCCACTTCCTAGTTCGGGAGTGCCGCGGCCCGAGCCGCGTGCGAGCATCGATATGACAAATCGTGCTCGCACGCTGCGGGTCAAGGTCTCCGAATTCGGCCTGCCGCTTGAGGTTCACATCGAACCCGACATGCTCAGTCGCGGCGCGTCGGCACTGGCACAGGAGATCAAGAACCTGTGCGAACTCGGTGCCGCGCGCTGCGGCGCGGCACGGCGCGAGGAGCTTGCCGAAAGCGGCATCCCTGACTACCTACTCGACAGGATCGGCCTGGCGACGCCAGCTCAAGTCGCCGATATAGAACTGCGGCAGTCCGAAGAGCAGATGGAACGGAGATCCTGATGACCGAACCTGACCTCACCTTCTTCCGGGCGCTCGAACAGCAGTACCAGGAGACCATGACGCGGGCCCGCGCCGGCGGCCATATCCTGAACAGCGCTGTCGAGGAGTTGAAAGGCCTTCGGGGATGGGCCCGTTCGGCGCAGGGGCATGTCGAGGCGGAAGCCAACGGCAACGGTGCGCTGACCAACCTGAGACTCGACGACTCCGTCACCAAGCTATCGCCCAAGATCGTCGGGCAGATCGTGGTGGCCACCGCGGCCGCGGCCGCGGGGCAGGCGTTCGATCATCGTGAACGCGTGCTGGCGCAGCTGCTGGTGGACCTCAAGAATCCGCAGCCGTAACCGATTACGAGTCATAACGGCGCAGGCTCGCTGCACTGCGGGCCGGAGCGGACGCGGGCCCACCCCTACACCCCAACGCCTTACGTCGACTCTTAAGTCGTTGGGCCAGTACGGCATTGGAGGACCAGGTGGGCACGTGGGCACCAAAATACTACGGTCGCCGTCACACCTACCGACCCCTCGTTTGCGCACCGGTAGGTGCTCGTGGCGACCAATTCGATGGGCTGTGTGCGCGGCCTTGAGACCGCCGGGCATAGCCCATCGACGCTGCGGGCACGGCCCGAAGACACAGGGTCCGTACTTAGCCCGCCGATCGCGGGAGCCAGCCGAAAATATCGCGTCTGACCTGGTCTTCGCAACCTTTTGGGAATACTGGGCCCCCTTGCCCAGCGGGCGGCGCTGCCGGATCGGCGCATGTCCTGCGCTGATAGCATCCGAATGTGGCGCGCGAGTGGCTGCTCCTGGAAACACTCGGTGACGAGCCAACTGTCATCGCATCCGGCAGCCAGCCACGGAACATGGTGCCCCTGAGCACATTCCTGCGCCGCAATCGTAATCTCGGCCTGCTTCGCCGAGTCATCACCGCCGCGACAAAAGCAAACAAGGCCCTCACCATCGGCCCACCCGATTCGGACTCGGTCATCGACGTCCGCCCGGTCGCCATGCCCGACGGCAGGGTGCACGGCGTATGGCTGTGGACGGGATCGACGGCGCCTCACACCGTCCCGCCCGCCGAGGGCGGTGCGGTGGTTCTCAACGCCGATACCGGCGTCCTGCGCATCAGCGACGGCGCCGCGTTGGCCATGGGAATCGCCGCGGACGAACCACACGACGAAATAAGCATGCCCGAGCTCTACCGCTATCTTTCGCCCAATCCCGGCGAGACGGACGTCCTCGGGCTGATCGTCACCGCGACGGAGGGCATGACCTACAGCGCCACCTGGCCCGGCGTGGACAGCGACGGAAAGCCCACGTTGTGCCACTTCGCAAGCCGGCTGGTGCTGGAGCCCAATGGTGACGGCGTCCCCGAGCGTCTGGGGCGCGCGATCAACTTGCGAGTGGGCCAACCTGCCCCGCCGGTACCGCTGCTCGAACAACAAGTCCTCGAAGCCGCCAGCGAACCTGGCGCGTATCGCGCCCTGGTCATGATCGCGTCACGCAAGTTACTCAAGTGGATCGATCCGCCTGCGCCCGAATGGCATTGGGAGTTCGACCCACTAGGCCGCGCGAAAGTTCACCCCGACGATGAGGCGAACCTGAACTTCATGATCGACAACTCCGTCTTCGGCGCCACCGAGGCAGTGATCAGGTTCCGTTGCCATGACGACAGCTGGGAATCACTGCACTGCGCCACCCAAGTGGTCCGCCTCAACGAGAATGCGACCGTCGCACTGATCACCTTGCGTCGCCGTTAGCCGACCACACCGGGCCGAAATAAGGGACCGCGCGACGTCGCCGAAAATTGCTAACATCCGCGCATGTCACGCGATTGGATGCTGCTAGAGACCCTGGGCGACGAACCCACGGTCATAGCCATCGGATCGCAGGCGCGCAACCTGGCGCCGCTCGAGTCCGTGCTGCGCCGCAACCGGCACCGGCCGCTCATCGAGGCCGCGATCGCCGACTGCCGGCGCACAGGTGAGGTCACGGCAGCCTTCACGCCCGCGCGTGATCGCGTCGTGCACGTGCATCCGATATCCATGGACAAGGCCAACATCCACGGCGTGCACGTCTGGTTCGGCCCGGTCGACGTCGACCCGCCGCCACGCCCCCTGGCCGGGGCCTGTCTGGGCGACCTGGATACTTCCCTGACGACGCTGACCGCGGAATACTTCGAGGTCATGGGTTTCGACCCGCAGAACAGATCCGAGCGGCAAGCCATTGCCGAAGGGCTGGCGCCCGTGCTGCCGAGCCCGCGGAACACCGAGCTGATGGCACACGTGGTGAACCCTGAACTTGATTCCACCTTCTGTGGGACCTGTCTGGCGGCGGACCACCAGGGGAACACCTTGCAAGTGCACTACGCCGGGCGGGCATCCAAGGAGACCGATCCGGCGGGAGCGGTGGCTCGCATCAACAGAATCATCTGCACCCGGGTGGAGAATCGTCCTGCCGAGCCTCGGGTGGGATTGGCGCAGCAGATTCTGGAAGCGGTCGCCACGCCTGGCGTGCACCGGCTGTTGATGAATGTCGACACCTTCGCCGTACTCAAATGGATTGACGAGCCGTACCCGGATCTGGCGTGGCGTTACAACCCGGACCGGCCCGAAACCATCCACCCCGACGACGAAGCGTCGGCACGGCGGATGCGCGACGAGCTGCGGGCCGGCTCAACCACCGGAGTGTTGCGGGTGCGGGCCATCTCCGGCGGGTGGTTGCGACTGCGTGCGTCTGCGACGAAGTTCGCATTGCGCGACAACGCTTTTGCCGCACTTGTCACCCTGGCACCAGCGCCCGCGGTAGATGCGGAGGCATAGTTCACCGGCGCCCGAGCGACTCTTGTTGCCTCGGTCACGCCGATTCTGGCGGTGGGTCTTTCCCTCGGGCCGCGCCTTCTGGCTAGGCTTGCCGCATGGCTGCTGACATCGTTCCCATCGAACTCGGGCTCACCGAAGGTGACGTAGTCACCCTGTGGGCCCCGCGGTGGCGCGACGCCGGAGACGAGTGGGAAGCGTTTCTGGGCAAGGACGACGATCTATACGTGTTCGAGTCGGTCGCCGATCTGGTGGCCTTCGTCCGGACCGACAACGACAACGACCTGGTCGATCACCCGGCGTGGTCCACACTGGCATCGCTGTCTGCCGACGAGCTGGAGCCGGACGACGACAACCGCTACGACCTGATCGGTGTACCCGAGCTGGTTGCCGACAAGCCCACCGAGGACGCTGTCGACACCTTGCGCGCCACGCTGGCGATCGTCGCGTCCATTGGCGCGGTCTGCGAGCTGGCCCCCATCAACAAGCTCATCAACGGCAACCCGGTGCTGGGCACGCTGTCGGGCGGGGCCGAAAGCTTCACGGGTAAAGACGGATTGAAGCGGTGGAACCAGATCGGCACCATCGTCGGCAAGTCATGGGACTCCGTGATCGACGCCATCGACGAGATCGCCGCAACACCCGATGTCGACGAGGAACTCTCCGCTGCCGCGGACGCCGAGCTGCTTGCTGCCGCCGAGAATGCCGTCGATAAGGACGACGACCTCGAGGACGACGACGAGCTGGACCTTCTTGACGAGGATTCGGACTCGGACGACGAGAGTTCGGACGACGCCGAGGACGAGTCCGACGATGCGGCCGAAGACGACGACACCGAGGACGAAGACACCGCGGATGACGACGTCGTCCTCGGCGGCGACGAGGACTTCTGGCTGGAGGTCGGTATCGACCCGATCCAGATGATCACCAACTCGGGGACCTTCTACACGCTGCGCTGCTACCTGAACGACGAGCCGATCTTCTTGGGACGCAACGGAAGAATCAGTGTGTTCGGCTCCGAGCGGGCGCTGGCCCGGTACCTCGCCGACGAACACGACCACGATCTGGCCGATCTGAGCACCTATGACGACATCCGCACCGCCGCCACCGACGGATCACTGCGGATCGATATCACCGACGACAACATCTATGTGTTCACCGGCCTCGCCGACGACCTGGAAGACGGCGTTGACGAGGTGGACCGGGACCAGCTGGAGCTGGCCGTGGAGCTGCTGACCGACGTCGCCGAATACTCCGAGGATGACAGCGTCGACGCGGAGTTGGACAGCGACACCCCGCTGGGCAAGCTGGTCGGGCATCTGCTCGAGCCCGAAAAGCACGACGAACCGAAGGGCCCGTTCGTCGACGCCGCCGAACGTTGGCGCACCCTGGAGCGGGCGATGGAGGCGCGGCTGCGGCGCGAATAGTGCGCCGCTAGCCGATCAGGACCGCGTACCCGGGCTTGATCACGTCATCGATGATGGCCAACCGCTCATCGAACGGGATGAAGGCGGACTTCATCGCGTTGATGGTGAATCGCTGCAGATCGCTCCAGCCGTACCCGAACGTCTCGACCAGGCGCAGCATCTCGCGGCTCATCGTGGTGTCGCTCATCAGCCGGTTGTCGGTGTTCACCGTCACCCGGAACCGCAATCGCGCCAGCAGATCGAAGGGATGGTCGGCCAGGCTTTCGACAGCACCGGTCTGCACATTCGAACTCGGGCACAGTTCTAACGGCACCCGCTTGTCGCGCAGCAGCGAGGAGAGTCTGCCCAAATGTGCCGTGCCGTCGGGGCCGATGTCGATGTCGTCGACGATGCGCACCCCGTGGCCCAGCCGGTCGGCACCGCAGAAGGCGATCGCCTCATGGATCGAGGGCAATCCGAATCCCTCGCCGGCATGGATCGTGAACCGGGAGTTGGCGTTCCGCATGTACTCGAAGGCGTCCAGATGACGGGTCGGCGGATATCCGGCCTCGGCGCCGGCGATGTCGAACCCGACGGCACCCCGGTCGCGGAACTTCACGGCCAGCTCGGCGATCTCCCGTGATCGCGCGGCGTGCCGCATCGCGGTGACCAAGGTACGCACCTTGATGCGCTTGCCCGCGGCACTGGCTTGCCGCTCCCCGTCGGCGAACCCGGCCAGCACGGCATCCATGACGTCGTCAAGAGTGAGGCCAGCGTCGATGTGCAGCTCCGGCGCAAAGCGGACCTCGGCGTACACCACGCCATCGGCGGCGAGGTCTTCGACGCATTCGGCGGCCACGCGATGCAGCGCGGACGCCGTCTGCATGACACCCACCGTGTGTGCAAAGGTCTCCAGATACTGCTCCAGCGAGCCACTGTCGGCGGCGGTCCGGAACCATGAGGCCAGGGCGGTTTCGTCCTGCGCCGGCAGGTTTTCGTACCCGGTTTCGCGGGCTAGGTCCAGGACGGTGCCTGGTCGCAAACCCCCGTCCAGATGATCATGCAGTAGCGCTTTGGGAGCCTGGGTGATTGACACCAAATCAAGTTCGGCCGTCACACCGGAAGTCTATCGATGATGAGGGGGGTAGCGGTCGGTGCCGCACCGATCTCCCACCCACCTTCCAGCGCGTCGAGCGCGGCGGGCAATCGCTCCTGGGTGTCGGTATACAGCGTGAACAGTGGTTCTCCGGCTACCACCGCCTCCCCCGGCCGACGGTGAATGCGCACCCCGGCACCGTGCTGCACCGCCTCCCCCGGGCGGCTGCGTCCGGCACCTAGGCGCCAGGCCGCGATCCCGACAGGCATCGCGTCGATACGGCGCATGACACCACCGACCGGGGCCAGCACGGTCTCCTGACACTGCCCCAGCGGTAGTGGCACGGCGAGGTCACCGCCCTGCGCGTGGATCATCGTGCGGAACACGTCCATGGCGGTGCCGTCGGTCAGCGTCGCGGCCGGATCCTTGCCGTCGATCCCGGCCGCCGCAAGCATCTCGCGGGCCAGCGTCACGGTGAGCGCGACAACATCCTCGGGCCCTCCCCCAGCCAGCACGTCGAGCGATTCCTGCACCTCGACCGCGTTTCCCGCGGTGGCTCCCAATGGGGTGTCCATCGCGGTCAGCAGGGCGCTGGTGGCCACCCCGTGCGCGGTACCCAGATCGACCATCGCCGAGGCCAATTCACGAGCGCGCTGTTCGGATTTCATGAACGCGCCCGCGCCGACCTTGACGTCCAGAACCAGCGCGGCGGTACCTTCCGCCAGCTTCTTACCCATGATCGACCCGGCGATGAGCGGAATCGACTCGACGGTGCCGGTGATATCCCGCAGCGCGTAGAGCTTTCGGTCGGCGGGCGCCAATGACGCCCCGGCCGCGCAGATCACCGCTCCCACGTCGGAAAGCTGCTGACGTATCTGGTCATTGGAGAGATCGACACGGATACCCGCAACGGATTCGAGCTTGTCGAGGGTGCCGCCGGTGTGTCCGAGGCCACGCCCGGAAAGCTGTGGAACTGCCGCTCCGCAGGCCGCGACCACCGCGACCAGCGGCAAGCTGATCTTGTCGCCCACTCCGCCGGTGGAGTGCTTGTCGACGGTCGGCCGGGACAACCCGGACAGGTCCAGCCGCTCGCCGGACGCCAGGATCGCCGCTGTCCACGCCGCCGTCTCGGCGCCGTTCATGCCGCGCAGATAAATCGCCATCAGCAGAGCCGCGACCTGTTCCTCACCGATGTCGCCGCTGGTGTACTGGCCAATCAGCCAATCGATGGCGGCCGGGCTCAGCTCCGCGCCGTCCCGCTTGGTGGCGATGATCGACGGCATATCGAAGGCATATGTATTTGCCATCAGATGCGCCCCCGGTCCAAGTCGTCGGGCCCGAAGGCATCCGGTAGCAGCTGCGCCAGGCGTCGCGGACCATCAGCATGGTCGATCAGCAGGTCCGGACCACCATGCTCGAGAAGTAGCTGACGACACCGGCCGCAGGGCATCAGCGGCTCACCGCGGGAATCAACGCAGGAGAGCGCCATCAACCGCCCGCCCCCGCTGGAGAACAGGGCACACACCACAGAACACTCCGCACAGAGACCTAGCCCATATGAGACATTCTCCACATTGCAGCCGGAGATCACCCGGCCGTCGTCGACGAGCGCCGCGGCACCCACCGGATACTTCGAATACGGCGCGTATGCGTGCTTGGTCACGGCATATGCCTTGTCCCGCAATTCATTCCATTCGATTTTCACGACCCGGAGACCTCCCTGTCGACCCCACGAGAGTCGCATCGGCTCATCATTTGCTCGTGCAAGGTTTACCTAACTTACTTTGGAGTACGGTGCATTTCGGCGCAATTTCACGCTTATGCGATTTCGGTGCCACATCGGATTGGGTTTAGAGTTCGGATGACGGTTCGCCGACCACCGTTGGGCCATCGGATGCGCGTCATGGACGCCCCCATTCACCGCACCGTTTGGCCCCAGTCCACCATTGGTGTTGGAGGCCCACGTGACGACTGCGACGCCCGAGACGGCCAGCTCTGGCCGCGAAGGTAATCGCCTCAAGCGATCGCTATACCGTGGTGATCCAGGAATGTGGTCCTGGGTCCTGCATCGCATTACCGGTGCCACGATTTTCTTCTTCCTCTTTGTCCACGTCTTGGATACCGCGCTCGTGCGGGTTAGCCCCGAGTCCTACAACTCGGTGATCGAGACCTACAAGACCCCGATCGTGGGCCTGATGGAGCTCGGTCTGGTCGCGGCGGTGCTGTACCACGCGCTGAACGGCGTCCGAGTCATCCTCGTCGATTTCTGGTCCAAGGGCCCGCGTTATCAGCGCCTGATGCTGTGGATCATCGGCGCGGTCTGGTTCGTGGTGATGGTTCCCGCAGTGACCCGGATTCTCATGCACATGGCGGAGCGTTTCCTATGACAACTCCTCAGACCGGTTCGCACACGAGCGTTCGCGCCAGCGGCCGCCCCGCTCCCGTGCTGGAGCGCAACTATGACCGCCCTGCGGCACTGGACAATCCGCGCGCACCCCGACGGGGTTCGGGCATGCCCAACTTCGAGAAGTACGCGTGGATCTTCATGCGGCTCTCGGGCGTCGTCCTGATCTTCTTGGCGCTGGGCCACCTGTTCATCATGCTGATGTGGGACAACGGCGTGTACCGCCTCGACTTCAATTTCGTGGCGCAACGCTGGGCAAGCCCGTTCTGGCAGACCTGGGACCTGCTGATGCTGTGGCTGGCTCAGCTGCACGGCGGTAACGGCATGCGCACGATCATCGCCGACTACACCCGCAAGGATTCGACCCGGTTCTGGCTCAATTGCTTGCTGGCACTGTCGATCATCTTCACGGTTGTGCTCGGCACGTACGTCCTGCTGACCTTCAACCCGAACATCGGTTAGGGGCTTTTTCACTATGGGTTCCCCCATCATTCAGGAACATCGGTACGACGTTGTCATCATCGGCGCGGGCGGTGCGGGTATGCGCGCCGCCGTGGAGGCCGGACCCCGAGCTCGTACTGCGGTACTGACCAAGCTGTACCCGACACGTAGCCACACCGGGGCAGCCCAGGGCGGCATGTGCGCCGCGCTGGCCAACGTCGAAGAAGACAACTGGGAATGGCACACCTTCGACACCGTCAAGGGTGGCGACTACCTCGCCGACCAGGATGCCGTGGAGATCATGTGCAAGGAGGCGATCGACGCCGTCCTCGATCTCGAAAAGATGGGTATGCCGTTCAACCGGACACCCCAGGGCAGAATCGATCAGCGCCGCTTCGGTGGCCACACTCGCGATCACGGTAAGGCGCCGGTACGCCGGGCCTGCTACGCCGCTGACCGCACCGGGCACATGATCCTGCAGACGCTGTACCAAAACTGCGTCAAGCACGATGTCGAGTTCTTCAACGAGTTCTACGCACTGGACATCGCACTCACCGAGACGCCGAACGGCCCGGTGGCCACCGGCGTCGTCGCCTACGAGCTGGCGACCGGCGATATCCACGTGTTCCACGCCAAGGCAATTGTTTTCGCCACCGGCGGCTCGGGCCGTATGTACAAGACCACCTCCAACGCGCACACCCTGACCGGCGACGGCCTGGGCATCGTGTTCCGCAAGGGACTTCCGTTGGAGGACATGGAATTCCACCAGTTCCACCCGACAGGCCTTGCCGGCCTGGGAATTCTGATCTCCGAAGCCGTCCGTGGGGAGGGTGGCCGTCTGCTCAACGCCGACGGCGAGCGCTTCATGGAGCGCTATGCCCCCACCATCGTTGACCTCGCGCCTCGCGACATCGTCGCGCGGTCAATGGTTCTCGAAGTGCTCGAAGGCCGCGGCGCCGGACCGAACAAGGACTACGTCTACATTGACGTGCGTCATCTCGGTGCGGACGTGCTGGAAGCCAAGCTGCCGGACATCACCGAATTCGCGCGCACCTACCTGGGCGTCGACCCGGTGACCGAGCTGGTTCCGGTGTACCCCACCTGCCACTACGTGATGGGCGGTATCCCGACCAACATCCACGGCCAGGTGCTACGCGACAACGACAACGTGGTTCCCGGCCTGTACGCGGCCGGCGAATGCGCCTGCGTGTCGGTGCACGGCGCCAACCGGCTGGGCACCAACTCGCTGCTGGACATCAACGTGTTCGGTCGGCGGGCGGGCATCGCCGCGGCCGAGTACGCCGAGGCCCACGACTTCATCGATCTACCGGAGAACCCGGCGACGATGGTCACCGAATGGGTGGCGGACGTGCTGTCCGAGCACGGCGACGAGCGGGTGGCCGACATCCGCACCGAGCTGCAGCAGTCGATGGACAACAATGCCGCGGTGTTCCGTACCGAAGACACCCTCAAGCAGGCGCTCAACGACATCCACGCGCTGAAGGAGCGGTACAGCCGAATCACGGTGCACGACAAGGGCAAGCGCTACAACAGCGACCTGCTTGAGGCCATCGAGCTCGGCTTCCTGCTCGAGCTCGCCGAGGTGACCGTGGTGGGCGCGCTCAACCGCAAGGAATCGCGTGGCGGCCACGCCCGCGAGGACTACCCCAACCGCGACGACACCAACTACATGCGACACACCATGGCGTACAAGCAGGGTGCCGAGCTGCTGTCCGACATCCGGCTGGACTACAAGCCCGTTGTCCAGACCCGGTACGAGCCGATGGAACGGAAGTACTGAGATGACTGCGGTTATCGAGAAAGCCGAAGCAGGCGACCCGCCGCTGCCTCCGGTCCCCGAGGGCGCGGTCATGGTGGATCTGAAGATCCAGCGTTTCAACCCCGAGGATCCCGACGCCGCGGGATGGCAGACGTTCCGGGTACCCTGCCTGCCCACGGACCGGCTGTTGAACCTGCTGCTGTATGTGAAGGGCTACCTGGATGGCACCCTGACCTTCCGCCGGTCGTGCGCACATGGTGTGTGCGGTTCGGACGCCATGCGGATCAACGGTGTGAACCGGCTGGCCTGCAAGGTGCTGATGCGGGACCTGCTGCCCAAGAATCCCAAGAAGACGCTCACCATCACCATCGAGCCGATCCGCGGCCTTCCCGTGGAGAAGGACCTCGTGGTCAACATGGAGCCCTTCTTCGACGCCTACCGCGCGGTGAAGCCGTTCATGATCACCAGCGGCAACCAGCCCACGCGCGAGTACATCCAGAGCCAGACCGACCGTGCGCGCTTCGATGACACCACCAAATGCATCCTGTGTGCCTGCTGCACCACCAGCTGCCCGGTGTTCTGGAGCGACGGAAGCTACTTCGGCCCGGCCGCAATCGTCAACGCACACCGGTTCATCTTCGACAGCCGCGACGAGGCTGCCGCGGAGCGCCTGGACATCCTCAACGACGTCGACGGGGTGTGGCGCTGCCGCACCACGTTCAACTGCACCGACGCCTGCCCGCGCGGCATCGAGGTGACCAAGGCGATCCAGGAGGTCAAGCGCGCCCTGATGTTCGCGCGCTGACCGAGATCTACCCCCGCCGGGTGTGAGCATTCACCGCTCATGCCCGGCGGTTTTTTCTGCCCGGGATGCCCTGTCACACATCTGGGTGCTGCCTCGTCATACGAGTATGACCACTACATCACGTATCGCTCCGATCGCCCCACCGAACGCCTCGCTGCTTACCCGCTTCATGTACCGGGTGACCAAGCGGCGCTATGGCCAAGTGCCCGAGCCCTTTACGGTGATCGCCCATCATCGCAAGCTAATGGTGGCGGCCGCCGTGCACGAGCAGATGCTGGGCAGCGCATCGCAGGTGCTGCCGACGAGCGTGCGGGAACTTGCGGTGTTCTGGACCGCTCGCACGGTGGGCTGCTCATGGTGCGTCGACTTCGGCTCCATGCTGCAGCGCCTCGACGGCTTGGATGTGGACCGTCTCAAGGCTATCGACGACTACGCGACCTCACCGCTCTACACCGAGGACGAACGGGTCGCCATCGCGTACGCCGATGCCATGACCGGCAACCCGCACGACATCACCGACGAACAGGTCGAGGATCTGCGGCGCCGGTTCGGCGATGCCGGGGTCATCGAACTGACCTATCAGATCGGTGTCGAGAACATGCGCGCCCGCACCTACGCAGCATTGGGAATTACCGAGCAGGGCTTCAACTCCGGTGATGCCTGCCGGGTTCCCTGGGCCGCCTCCCCTGACCCGATGGGCACCTAGGCCTCACGCAGCGGAGTGCCGGAGAACTTGTCGGGATTGCTCACATCCCAGACCGCCAGCACCCGCCCGTCGCGCACGGTGAACGCGCTCACCCGGGGCAGCACCGGTCTGAAATTCGGATCGGTGTCTGTCTCGGTCAGGTACATGCCGAACTGCCCGTTCACCAACGCCGGGTTGATCGCCTGCGTCATCTGTGGGCCGTAGCGCTCCATCAGCCCGAGCAGGAAACGCGCCACCTTGTCGGGGCCGTGTATCACGCGCACCGCGGTCGGAGCCTTGCCGTCGGAATCACCCGTCATCGTCACATCCGGATGCAGCAGCCGCACAACGGCTTCCACACTCCCGGACATGAGGGCCTCCAGCAGCTCGCCCACCACCTCGTTGTGTTCGGCATCGGCCACCGGCTCAGGGGTGGCGGTCACCATGCGCCGCGCACGCGAGGCCAGCTGACGCGCAGCCGCATCGCTGATGCCGAGGATGTCGGCAATCTGCTTGAACGGTACCGAAAATCCGTCATGCAGAACGAAGGCGACCCGCTGATCGGGTGCTAGCCGATCCAGCACCACCATGGCAGCGAAACGCGCGTCCTCGCTGGCCACCAACGCCGCCAGGGGATCATCGCCGTCCAGGCCGGTGACCACCGGCTCCGGAAGCCATTCCCCCACATAGGTTTCTCTGCGGTAGACGGCCGATCTCAGCCGATCCAAGCCGAGCCGAGAGACCACCGTGGTCAACCAAGCCGCCAAGTCCTCGATCTCCGCGGTCGTGGAATACAGGCGCAACCAGGCATCCTGCACGATGTCTTCGGCGTCGGCGACACTGCCGGTGAGCCGGTAGGCCACCGCCTGCAGTCGCGGGCGCAACGCCTCGAACTCATCGGTGCGATCGCCTGCTCGAACCACCATGGCTTCAGCCTAGGCCTTGCCGTGATTACGGATTGGGATCGCTCAAGCAATAGGCGACGCCCGGTGCCGGAACGGGAAACGTTTCCATTGTCTGGCTCGGCGGACAGACCAAAGGCCCTTGACCATCAACTCGTTTCTCAACTTTGAGGTGCGCCCGGGGATCGCCGCAGGGCACGTTCTTCGCAGAGAGGTCAAGTGTCCTACCTGAACCGTAGCCGGGCCACTGGTAGCACATTGCTTCCCGAAGATTCTTTGCCAGGCACGGTGTTGAGAACGCTGATCCTCCAGATAAATACTGGTAATAGGCAGCGTTCGGACATGTTGGCGTTGACAGGGTCGCCACCCGGAATACCGCACGAGGGTCGGCGCAGTCTGTGATGGTGATCGGTGACCATACGCGGTCGCCCGTGGCCTGGGCGCACCGTCCGATCTGGAGCTGTCTGGCGTAATCACCCGCGCTGACATGGGAATTGTTGGTGGCGGGCAGTGGATTATGATGCGCTCCGCTTGCGACGCAGGCAACGGCCCGGACCAAGACGAACCCGACAATGAAGATCATCCAAATCCTGGACCTGATCTTGCGTTGTTGCGGAGTTTGCGACTTCCGAGGCGGGTTCCCCATGGAGCCCAGCTGATTATCCAGATATGCATCCCACCTCGGGCCCGGCTTATCCGAGAGGCTGCCTTGACAGAGCTTGAGTACCCACTTGATCCCGATCCATGCTAATCCCGCGACCAGCCCAACTCCCGGAATGAGCACCAGTGCTACACCAACCATCACAGCGGGATGTCGCGTTACGAGCCAAAGGATCGGCAGCGCGCTGGCGACCACAATCCATCCAACAAACCAGCCGACCAGCTTCACGGTCCTTGCGAACATGGCGCGCAGTGACGAACGCACCCTCAACAGGGCCTCTGTCAGTAGTAGCAGGCTCGCAGCTGAAAATCCGACGGGCAGGGCCCTGGACCACCAGGTCTCTGGGAGCCAATCAACGGCCAGAATGATCGTCGTGCTCCCGCTGGGGACAGTGAGTACCAGCGGAAGCAGCAACGCACGATGGAGCGCTGTCGCCACTACCAGCCGAACGTTCGGAGCGCGTTGCGGGTCAATCTGTAGCGCCCGGCGCATCGTGCGGAGTCCAGAGCTTCGCAACGAACGCATGGCTTCGTCCCGCGCCAGCTCCGTCATGGCTGTCGTGTCTTCCGGGTCCAGCTCAAGCGTTTTGCGCCAAGCTCTTTCGCGGATATCGCGATACTCGGGTTCGGTGTACAGAAAGCCGATGATCCGATGAAACGCAGGCTCCTCCGGCTGCAGTGCTACGGCACGTTCGGCAGCTTTACGCGCAGCCTCCTGCTTTTTCGCCTTCGTTTCAGAGCCTGATAACGCACGGCCAGCGGCGTTGTTGAGCACGACTGCGAGCTGGTAATAGTTCCAGGCGTCCTCGGCACCCAGTGCCACTGCGCGCCTGGCGGCCCTAGTTGCCTCGGCAGACTTGCCCAATCCGGTGAGTACGATAGCGCGCAACCTGTACAGATAGTCCCATTCTGGACTCTCGGCGACCAGCCGGTCCACCACCGGCAGCGCGACCCTTTCTTGGTCTGCGGCAATCAGACAGCGGACAAGCAGAATCCGCAGCGCCGTGTTGTCAGGATCCGCCGCCAACGCCTCTTCAACGTAACGTTTCGCATCGGCTGCGCGGCCGATGTCGAGAAGCATCTCGACATGTTGATACCCAGAAATAACTGCTCCGCTTCAGCTACTACCCGAAACCACAGAAAGCCTGATTGTACATGATTTACCGGTATTTCACCTAGGGCTGGCAAATAATACAGGGAGGCGATGAGGTCGAGCGCCGCAGCGATTTGAGGCGTCCGGACATTACTCAAAGGCCGGTAGGCCCATACTCTTCCGATGGCCAAGCCGTCGATCGATCCCGTCCGCTGGCAGCCGCCCGGAGTGCGGGCGCTATCCCTGGAACCGCAGCCACTACCCCGGCTGAGCATCGTGGCGCTGCCCGGCCACGGCCCCGAAGACGTAGTGGCCGATGCCGCCGGCAACATCTGGGCGGGGGTGGCGGACGGGAGGATCTTTCGCATCTCGCCGGACGACACGGAGGGCGCGGCAGTCACGCATGTCGCCACCACCGAGCACCCGCCCCTGGGCCTGCACATCGCACGCGACGGCCGGGTGCTGATCTGCAGCCGCGACAAGCTCCTGGCCCTGGACCCAGCCTCCGGAAAGATCGAGCCGGTGGTCACCAAGGTCGACGGGCCCCCGCTCATCTTCTGCTCCAATGTCACCGAATCTATGGACGGGACAATCTATTTCAGCGAATCGACGGCGCGCTTCCCGTTCGAGCAGTTCATGGCGGCCATCCTGGAGGGCCGTCCTACCGGGCGAGTGTTCCGGCGCGACCCGGACGGCACCGTGACCACCATCGCCACCGGACTGGCCTTCACCAACGGCGTCACGATCACCGCCGACGGGTCCGCCTTGATCATCGCCGAAACCGTCGGTCGCCGGGTGAGCAGGTATGCGCTCACCGGCCCGGCCGCCGGCACACTCACACCGATCGTGGAAGAGATTCCGGGCATGCCCGACAACATCAGCACCGGCGCCGACGGCCGGATCTGGATCACTCTGGCCAGCCCGCGCAACGCACTCGCCGAATGGTTACTTCCCCGATCGCCGGCAATCCGCAAGGTGCTGTGGCGGCTGCCCGATGCCCTGCTCCCCGGCACCGATACCGATCCGTGGGTCATCGCCGTGAACCCCGACACCGGCGATGTGTTGGCCAACATCACCGGCAAATCGCGGGATCTGCGTACCGTCACCGGGGTCGTCGAATCGGGCGGACGGCTGTGGATGGGCTGCATCGGTTCATCGGCGGTGGGCCACATCAGCCTGGCGGATATCGCGTCGTCCAGCAGCGGCCCATAAGTCACATCCGACACAGGCGTAACATCCCCCAGTTCAGAGTGGTGTTCGCTTACTGTGGCAAGGCGATGACCACCTGGACTCCTGCGCCCGACCGCCGCCCGTCGCCGCGGACCGCCGTGACGCGCCTCGCCGCGGCCACCGCCGCCGGGTTGATCGTCGCCGTCCTCCCGCTGTGCGCGCCGCCGCTCGCGAGCGCCGAGCCCGGGTTCACACCGCCCGACACCAGCGGGTGCCCCTATAAGGTCGTCACCCCGCCTGCCGTCGACACTTCCGAGGTACCCAAGGCCGGCGGCGACCCGCCCGCTCCACTGCCGGTGCCGGCCAAGCCCATCGGCGGCGAGATGCTCGGACGCTGCGATGTGATCACCCCGGACGGGGCCGGGCCCGTGCCCAACGACATCTCCGCGGAATCATGGCTCATCGCCGATCTGAACACCGGGAATGTGGTGGCCGCCAAGGATCCCCACGCCCGCCATCGCCCCGCCAGCGTCATCAAGGTGCTGGTGGCCATGGAAGCCATCAACAACCTGAACCTCAATCAGGCAGTGGTAGGCACCCAAGAGGACGCGAACAGCGAGGGCACCCGGGTCGGCGTCGATGTCGGCGGCACCTACACGGTCCGCCAGCTCCTGACCGGTCTGCTGATGAACTCGGGCAACGACGCCGCGCACGCACTAGCGGTTCAGCTCGGCGGAATGGATGAGACCGTCGCCAAGATCAACGACATGGCGCAGAAACTCGGCGCACGAGATACCCGGGCGGCCACCCCCTCAGGTCTCGACGGCCCCGGCATGAGCACCTCGGCCTACGACCTCGGCCTGTTCTACAAATACGCGTTCGCCGACCCCACCTTCGCCGACCTGGTCTCTGCGCCCAAGGCCACGTTCCCCGGCCACCCCGCCAAACCCGGTGAACGCGATGACCATCCGGCCTATGAGATGACGAACGACAACAAGCTGCTGTACAACTACCCGGGCGCGCTCGGCGGCAAGACCGGCTACACCGACGACGCCCAGCAGACCTTCGTCGGCGCCGCCGAACGTGATGGCCGCCGGTTGGTGGTCACCATGCTGCGCGGCACTCGGCTGCCGATCGCACCGTGGGAGCAGGCGGCACACCTTCTCGACTATGGGTTCTCCACGCCGCGCGACGCCTCGATCGGCAAGCTCGTCGATCCAGATCCGTCACTGTTGACCAAACCGCATGCCGACGACACCCCCTCGGCGCAGGCCGCGGGTCTGCCCGCCGAGGCGATCAACAGCGTCCCGGTCCGGGTGGGCGTGACGATCATCGGTGCGATGATCGTGTTCGGACTCATCCTCGCGGCGCGCTCACTCAACCGCCGACAGGCTTAGTCGCCGCCGCGCCCCAACCAGGAAATCCCCAGCGCGCCGATGACTCCCGCCCCGAAGGCGGCGATCACTCCCAGCTTGGATGGCCGCTCGACCGTCTCGACCCGGGTGGTGATGACCACGGGCTCGGGCGGCGGCACGTGTGCCAATGGCCGGTTCTCGTCGGAGGTGGCCGCCCACGCGGTGGCATACAGCAGCAGACGCGCCGTGATGTAGGCAAACACCATGATGCCCAGTACCGGCCCGAACGTGGACCCTGCCGGTCCGTGCATGATCACGCTCAGGTAGATCGAGGCGACCTGTTTGAACAACTCGAAACCGATCGCCGCGATGAGCCCCGCCCGCACCGAACTCGAGAACGGCAGCCGCTCCCGGGGCAGCCGCGCGATCATCCAGGTGAACAACGCCCACGAGAGCACCGTCGCTATCGCGATGGTCACGACCTTCAACAGAACCGACGGGATGGCGACGTCATGCAGTCCCATCCAGCCGAGTATTCGCAGGATGGTTTTCTCGTCGCCGACGGCGGTCACCGCGATGGTGAGGGCGAGCGCTACAAACGTGGAACCGAGCGCGAGTAAATCCGACAGCTTGCCCTTGACGAAGTTCTCCGAGTCGTTGGGCTGTTCCCACATGGCACTGAGCGCCGCCCGCACGTTGGCCATCCAGCCCAGTCCGGCCCAGGCCGCGGTGGCTAGACCTGCGATACCCAGGCTCGTGCGCGAGGCGATCGCCGTGTCCATCAAATTGATTAGCTGGTTGCCCACCTCGCCGGAGATGGCCCCGCTGATGCGCCCGCGTAGCTCCGCAATCGTGTCCGGCCGCCGCGACAGCACGAACCCCATGACGGCGAAGGCGACCATCATGAGCGGAAACAGCGCGAAGACGGTGAAGTATGTGATTCCCGCGGCGAAGAAGTTGCCGTTTACCTTCCCGTACCGCTCCTGCATGCGCATGATGTGGTCGAACCAGGGAAATCTGGCGCGATAGCGGTCAAGGATTCCAGGCTTGTCGTCTTCAGCCACCACTCACCGCCTCTGCTGTTAACTACCTCGCGGGCCGGACAAACCCTATCCGGTCATAGACCTCGGTGAGAGTCTTCTCCGCCAGCTCCCGGGCACGCGCCGCACCGGAAGCCAGGATGTCGTCGAGCGCCGCGGTGTCGCTGAGCAGCTCATTCGTCCGGTCACGGACCGGTGTGACGAATTCGATCAGCGCCTCGGCCGTGTCTTTCTTCAGGTCCCCGTACCCGCGCCCGGCGTACCCGTCCACGAGAGTCTCGATATCGGCTCCGGTGAGCGCGGACTGGATGCTCAGTAGATTGGAGACACCCGGCTTGGCGTCCCGATCAAAGCGGATCTCACGGTCGCTGTCGGTCTGTGCCGACTTGACCTTTTTGGCCGAGACCGCCGGTTCATCGAGCAGGTTGATCAGCCCGGCGGGAGTGGAGGCCGACTTGCTCATCTTGACCGTCGGGTCCTGCAGGTCGTAGATACGGGCCGCGTTCTTCGGCACGAACGTCTCCGGCAGCACGAATGTCTGGCCGTACCGGCCGTTGAATCGCTGCGCCACATCCCGAGTCAGTTCGAGGTGCTGACGCTGGTCGTCACCCACCGGCACCACATTGGTCTGGTACAGCAGGATGTCGGCCGCCATCAGCACCGGATAGGTGAACAGGCCTACCGTCGTGGCGTCGTTACCCTGCTTGGCCGACTTGTCCTTGAACTGCGTCATCCGGGCAGCTTCCCCGTAACCGGTCAAACACCCCAGTACCCAAGCCAATTCGGCGTGTGCGGGTACGTGGCTCTGCACGAAGATGGCGCTCTTGGCCGGGTCGACGCCGAGTGCCACGTACTGTGCGACCACCGCGCGGGTGCGCCGCCGAAGTTCCTCGGGGTCTTGGGCGACCGTGATCGCATGCAGGTCGACGACACAGAACAGCGCCTCGTACTCGTGCTGCAACCGCACCCACTGCTGCACCGCACCCAGCACGTTTCCGAGGTGAAGAGAATCGGCGGTGGGCTGAATACCGGAGAACAGGCGTCCCCGGGCGGCGGTTTCGGCAGTCATAGTGCATCCATCCTGGCATGCCCGGTCAAAGCGATTCTGGCTGCCGCTCTGGCCGCAAGGCGCCCTACCGGTACTCCACCGTCACCGGGGCGTGATCGGACCAGCGCAGCGCGTAGGCATCGGCCCGCTCGACCCTCGCCGAATGTGCCCGTCGCCCAAGATCGGCCGTGGCCAGGTGATAGTCGATGCGCCACCCGGCATCGTTGTCGAAGGCCTTGCCGCGCCACGACCACCAGCTGTACGGCCCGTCCACATCCGGATGCAGTAGCCGGAAACTGTCTACCCAGCCGGCCTCGAGCAACGAGCCCACCCATGCCCGCTCCTCCGGCAGGAAGCCGGCCTTCTTCTGATTTGCCTTCCACGCCTTGATATCTCGTTCGGTATGGCCGATGTTCCAATCGCCGCAGATCACCGTATCCCGCCCACTGGCGGCCAGGACGGCCATCCGCGCGCCCACGGCGGCCATGAAGCGCTCCTTCTCCTCCTGACGAGCGGTGCCCGCCTCACCGGTGGGCAGATAGATGCTCGCGACGGTCAGGTCGCCGATCTCGGCCTCCAGGTACCGGCCCGACTCATCGAATTCGCCACCGTCGGCGTCCAGGGCCACCCGGGTGGAGGCCGCCGGAACGCGGCTCAGAATCCCTACGCCGCTGCGTCCCTTCACGCTGGAGGCGGCACTCACCACCTGCCACCCGGCGGCCAGGGCTGGGGCCAGCGCCTCCCGCAACTGGTCCTCCTCGGCGCGCACCTCCTGCAGACACACGATGTCGGAGCTCGTCTGCTCCAGCCAGGGCAGCAGTCCCCGATTCTCCGCGGACCGCTCCTTGACGGCCGCACGAATGCCATTGACGTTGATGGTGGTGACGGTGATCTTCTGGGCGCTCATCGGTCGCCGACGATAGTCGAGCGCCCTGACAGTGATGAGCCGCTGGGGCGAAGAACAACCAGCACTGCGGAGTAGGCGAAGAAGACGGGGCACGGTAAATTGACGCAACAGACAGTAATGTCAACGCAGATGTTGGCGCACTAGGAGGACCGCATGCTGGAAGCCATCTTGTCGAAGCCGTCAAACCGGCGTGCACCCATCGAGATGGGTGAGGGTGAGCCGGTCCTGCTACTGCATCCGTTCATGCTGTCGCAGTCGGTATGGGAAACCGTTGCCGAGCAGCTCGCCGACGCCGGGTACGAGGTGTTCGCGCCCACGTATCCGGGACACAACGGTGGCGGCCCGATGCCCAAGCTGCCTCCGTTCTCACAGCGGTCGGTCGACGTGTACCTGGACCAGATCGAACAGATCATGGATCAGAAGGGCTGGGAGACAGCACATCTGGTGGGCAACTCGCTGGGCGGCTGGATCGCCCTGGGCCTGGCACTGCGCGGCCGCGCCCGCAGCGTCACCGCTATCGCGCCGGCCGGTGGCTGGACCAAGTACTCGCCGCTGAAGGCGGAGATCGTGGTGAAGTTCGCGGCCATGCTGCCGTGGCTGGCATTCTCGCGGCTGCTGGGGCGCCGCGCGGCGGGGCTGCCGTTCGCGAAGTTCGCCACTGCGCGCATGCTGTGCGGCGAGACCGAGGCGCTGAGCCTGCCGGACTTCCACAGCATCTTCG
The DNA here is from genome assembly GCF_000069185.1 of Mycobacteroides abscessus ATCC 19977. NCBI lineage: Bacteria > Bacillati > Actinomycetota > Actinomycetes > Mycobacteriales > Mycobacteriaceae > Mycobacteroides > Mycobacteroides abscessus. The sequence continues at coordinate 3,739,069 of NC_010397.1, forward strand.
AGGACATCACGCACTGCCCGGCGTATTTCGCGTCGCTGACGTCGATCCTTCCCGCACCGGGTCTGGAGAACCTCGACACCATCTCGGTGCCGGCCCAGCTGGTGCTGTGCGAGAAGGACGAGATCGTGCCCCCGGGCCGCTTCGGCAAGCTGATCGGCGAAGGACTGCCGGGCAACGCACGGCGGATCACGCTGGCGGGCATGGGCCATGTGCCCATGCTGGAGGCGCCCGGTCAGGTCACCGAAGTGATCACCGACCTCATCGATCCCTTGGTTTCGGCCAAGCGCAGCGCCGCGTCCGACGCCGGATAGCAACACGTAAACGCCGACACGCCGCGTTCTGCGCGCCCCTCTCGGGAAACGCGTCAGAACGCGGCGTGTCGGCGTTGGTTCTAGACCTCGACGGACGCCAGGGCGGCGTTGAACGTCTGGCTCGGCCGCATGACGGCGTTGGTCTTCTCGGGGTCCGGTGCGTAGTAGCCACCGATATCGGCCGGGCTGCCCTGCACGGCGGCAAGCTCGGCCACAATCTGATCCTCGTTCTCGACCAGCTGCTTGGCCAGCGGTGCGAACAGCTCGGCCAGTTCCACGTCTTCGGTCTGCGCGGCCAGCTCGGCCGCCCAGTACAACGCCAGATAGAACTGGCTGCCACGGTTGTCGAGCTCGCCGGCCTTGCGGGACGGACTCTTGTCGTTCTCCAGCAGCTTTCCGGTCGCGGCATCCAGCGTGGTGGCCAGAATCTTGGCCCGGGCGTTCCCGGTCTTGATGCCCAAGTCTTCGAGGCTGACGGCCAGTGCCAGGAACTCACCGAGCGAATCCCACCGCAGATGGTTCTCCTCGACCAGCTGGCTCACGTGCTTGGGCGCCGACCCCCCGGCGCCCGTCTCGTACAGTCCGCCTCCGGCCATCAACGGCACGATGGAGAGCATCTTGGCACTGGTACCCAGCTCCAGGATCGGGAACAGGTCGGTGAGGTAGTCGCGCAGGATGTTGCCGGTCGCGGCGATGGTGTCCTTACCGCGGATCAGTCGCTCCAGGGTGTACCGCATGGCCCACACCTGAGGCACAACCTGAATCTTGAGGCCCTCGGTGTCGTGATCCTGCAGGTATTCCTTGACCTTCTTACGCAGTTCCACCTCGTGCGGACGCTCGGTGTCCAGCCAGAACACCACGTTCATCCCCGACTCGCGCCCCCGCGTGACGGCGAGCTTGACCCAGTCCTGAATAGCGGCATCGGTGACGACCGGCATGCGCCAGATATCGCCCTCTTCAACGTTCTGTGTCAGCAGTACCTCGCCGGTGTCGATGTCGACGATGTCGGCGACACCGGCCTCGGCGATCTCGAAGGTCTTGTCGTGGCTGCCGTACTCCTCGGCCTTCTGCGCCATCAGACCGACGTTGGGAACGGTGCCCATGGTCCTCGGGTCGAACTGGCCGTGGGTCTTCACGAAGTTGATCATCTCCTGGTAGATCCGGGAGAAGGTCGACTCGGGGTTGACGGCCTTGGTGTCCTTGAGCTTGCCGTCGGCGCCGTACATCTTGCCGCCGGCCCGAATCATGGCCGGCATCGAGGCGTCGACGATCACGTCGCTGGGCGAGTGGAAGTTCGAAATACCCTTGGCCGAGTCCACCATGGCCAGCTCCGGCCGGTGCTCGTGACAGGCGTGCAGGTCGCGGATGATCTCCTCGTGCTGCGACGCGGGCAGGGCCTCGATCTTGCTGTACAGGTCCGACAATCCATTGTTGACGTTGACGCCCAGCTCGTCGAACAGCTTCTGGTGCTTTTCGAAGGCGTCCTTGTAGAAGATCTTGACCGCGTGGCCGAAGACGATGGGGTGGCTGACCCGCATCATGGTCGCCTTGACGTGCAAGGACAGCATCACACCGGTCTTGTAGGCGTCTTCGATCTGCTCCTCGTAGAAGTCGCAGAGCGCCTTCTTACTCATGAACATGCTGTCGATGATGTCGCCCTTGCCCAGCTTGACCTCGGGCTTGAGCACGACGGTGTCACCGCTCTTGGTGGTCAGCACCATCTTCACCGTGCGGTCGCGATCCAGCGTCAGCGACTTCTCTCCGTGGTAGAAATCGCCCTCCTTCATGGTGGCGACATGCGTGCGCGAGGCCTGCGACCACTCGCCCATGCTGTGCGGGTGCTTGCGGGCGTACTCCTTCACCGCCTTCGGGGCGCGACGGTCCGAGTTGCCTTCACGCAGAATGGGATTCACCGCACTACCGAGACACTTGGTGTACCGCGCCTTGATCTCAGTTTCTTCTTCGTTCTTGGGGTCCCCCGGGTACTCGGGCAGCTTGTAGCCCTTGCCCTGTAGTTCCTTGATCGCGGCCAGCAGCTGCGGCACCGACGCACTGATATTCGGCAGCTTGATGATGTTGGTTTCCGGAAGCTGTGTCAGGCGGCCCAGCTCGGCCAGGTTGTCCGGAACACGCTGGTCTTCGGGAAGGTACTCGGAGAACTCGGAGAGGATGCGTGCGGCAACGGAGATGTCACTGGTTTGGACGTCGATACCCGCCGGCCCGGCGAATGCCCGGATGATCGGCAAGAAGGAGTACGTCGCGAGCAGCGGCGCCTCGTCTGTCAGCGTGTAGATGATGGTCGGCTGCTGCGCACTCATTAGTCACTCCCGGCATCGTTGATCGGACTTGTTGGTCGGTCAAAATCTCAGGTACCCCGTGGGTCACACGGATGCCCTATTCAGTATCACGTCGCCTTCGAGCCTAGGCGGGCGGACGGCCTGTGATCGCGCTCCCATATGCGCTTCGACTACCTGGTGGCAACCATTCGGTGAATTGCGATACGCTGCTAAGCGGTCATGAGTACCAGCGTCAAGCCCCGGCTCGCTGGTCGGCAACCCTCCAACCGCGGTGGGGTGCCCCGGGTGATGACCAGGTTGAGTAGCCGACTGGGCTGTCAGAGGTTGATGACGGAACAGTCGGCCACACGGCAAGCGCGGGTCCGATGGCGGGCCCCGAGAAGACAGGTTGGCCCGATGGAGTATTCGTCACCCGGGGGTAGGTCCCTGCGTTCCTGTTGTCGGTTCCGGTTGTTCTTCGCGCCAGCGGCTCATCAGCACTGTCGCTGTTGCCCCCAGCCCTGACTGCCCTACCCGACTACCCCAGGAGAGCGCCATGACCGATATCGATCCCACCACAGCAGACAGTCGCTCGGACAAGCCTCGCTCCGCCCAGTGGGCGTTCGAGACCAAGCAGATCCACGCGGGCCAGTCCGCCGACGCGGCAACCAACGCGCGGGCCCTGCCGATCTACCAGACCACCTCCTACGTCTTCAACGACACCGCGCACGCCGCGGCGCTCTTCGGGCTGTCCGAAGAGGGCAACATCTACACCCGCATCGGCAACCCCACCCAGGATGTCGTCGAGCAGCGCATCGCAGCCCTGGAAGGTGGCGTGGCCGCGCTGCTACTTGCCTCCGGACAGGCGGCGGCGACCCTGGCGATCGTGAACATCGCACAGGCCGGCGACAACATCGTCTCCAGCCCGCGCCTGTACGGAGGCACCTACAATCTGCTGCACTACACGCTGCCACGACTGGGCATCTCGACTACCTTCGTCGAAGACCCCGACGATCTGGAGTCGTGGCGCAACGCCATCACCCCGGATACCAAGGCGCTGTTCGCCGAGTCGATCTCCAACCCGCAGAACGACATTCTCGACATCGCCGGCCTGTCGGAGATCGCGCACGCGGCAGGCATCCCGCTGATCGTCGACAACACCGTCGCCACCCCCTATCTGATCCAGCCGCTGGCACACGGGGCCGACGTCGTGGTGCATTCGGCCACCAAATACCTTGGTGGACACGGCAATGCAATCGGCGGCGTGATCATCGACGGAGGTACCTTCGACTGGACCCAGGGTCGCCATCCCGGATTCACCACCCCCGACCCGAGTTACCACGGCGTGGTGTTCGCCGATCTGGGCGCGCCGGCCTACGCACTTAAGGCGCGTGTGCAGCTGCTGCGCGACCTCGGTCCCGCCATCTCGCCATTCAACGCATTCCTCATCGCTCAGGGTTTGGAAACATTGAGCCTGCGCGTGGAGCGGCACGTGGCGAACGCACAGCGGGTGGCCGAATTCCTTGTCGCACAGCCGGAAGTCACTCGCGTCAACTACGCCGGGCTACCCACATCTCCATGGTACGAGCGCGCGAAGGCCTTGGCCCCCAAGGGAGCCGGTGCCGTGCTCGCATTCGAACTGGACGGTGGTGTCGAGGCTGCGACCACCTTCATCGATTCCCTGACCCTGCACAGCCAGGTCGCCAACATCGGTGATGTGCGTTCGCTTGTCATCCACCCGGCCACCACAACGCACGGACAGCTCTCCCCTGCCGAACAGGTGGCCTCCGGGGTCACGCCGGGACTGGTCCGGTTGGCCGTCGGCATCGAGGGCATCGACGACATCCTGGCCGACCTGGAGTCCGGATTCACGGCCGTACGCAGGCTCAAACAACCCGCGGCGGTGGCATCATCGTGACCATCGAACAGCAGCTTCCGGTCCCCCACATCGCCCTACCCCAGGGCGATGAGATCGCCTATGTACCAATAGGTTCGATCACTCTGGAAAGCGGTGCTGTGATCGACGACGTGACCATCGCGGTACAGAGCTGGGGCGAGCTCTCACCCCGGCGCGACAACGTGGTGTTCGTGTGCCACGCGCTCACCGCCGATTCTCATGTGGTCGGACCCGCCGGGCCCGACCACATCACCGGCGGCTGGTGGGAGGGGATCATCGGCCCGGGCGCGGCGATCGACACCGATCACTGGTGCGCCGTGGCCACCAATGTCCTGGGAGGCTGCCGAGGCACCACCGGCCCCACTTCCCTCGCCCGCGACGGCAAGCCCTGGGGTTCACGATTCCCCGAAGTCTCGGTGCGCGACCAGGTGAACGCCGACGTCGCCGCCCTCGCCCAGCTGGGCATCACCGAGGTCGCGGCCGTCGTCGGCGGTTCGATGGGCGGCGCCCGTGCGCTGGAATGGGCTGTGATGCATCCGGATGCGGTTCGTGCGGCCCTGGTACTGGCAGTGGGCGCGCGGGCCACCGGCGACCAGATCGGCACGCAGAGTACGCAGATCGCCGCCATCCAGACTGATCCGGACTGGCAGGGTGGCGACTACCACGGCAGCGGACGCAGCCCCGGGAAGGGACTGAATCTGGCCCGGCGGATCGCGCATCTGACCTACCGCGGCGAGGTCGAATTGGACACCCGGTTCGGCAACGACCCGCAGGTCGGCCCGGACGGCCCCGAAGACCCCTGGGCGGATGGCCGATACGCGGTGCAGAGCTACCTGGAACATCAGGGCAACAAGTTCGTTCGGCGCTTCGACGCGGGCAGCTACGTCATCCTGACCGAGTCGCTCAACCGCCACGACGTCGGTCGGGGCCGCGGCGGTGTGGAGAAGGCGCTACGCGGCTGCCCGGTCCCTGTCGTGGTCGGCGGTATCACCTCCGACCGGCTCTACCCGCTGCGACTGCAGGAGGAATTAGCGGACCTGCTGCCTGGTTGTACCGGCTTGCGGGTGGTCGAGTCGGTGCACGGCCATGACGCATTCCTCATCGAGTTCGACGCGGTGAGCGAGTTGGTGCGGGAAACGCTCGCACTGGCCAAGGCAACACAGGCTTCGTAAACACCGAACCCAGAGGGAGCGCGAATGCCGGACGCACAGGCAGAACCATCGCTTTCGTTCGGTTCGCAGGCAGCCGCCTACGAACGAGGCCGGCCCTCCTACCCGCCCGAGGCTATCGACTGGCTGCTGCCTCCCGGAGCACACGACGTCCTGGACCTGGGCGCAGGCACCGGCAAGCTCACCACCCGCCTGGTGGAACGCGGACTCAATGTCGTAGCGGTGGACCCCCTCGCGGAAATGCTTGAGGTGCTGAGCAACTCACTCCCCGACACGCCCGCGCTGCTGGGCACCGCTGAGGAGATTCCGCTGCCCGACAACAGCGTGGATGCCGTGCTCGTCGCGCAGGCCTGGCATTGGGTGGACCCCGAACGCGCCATCCCGGAGGTGGCGCGGGTACTACGTCCAGGCGGACGGCTGGGCCTGGTGTGGAATGTACGCGACGAACGCCTGGGATGGGTGTCCGATTTGGGACACATCATCGGTCACGAGAACGCGGCGGACTCGGCAGACGTGGGCGCCCTGCCCGCTCCATTCACCGGGCAGGAACGTCATCAGGTCGAGTGGACGAATTACCTTACCCCGCAAGCACTTCTGGACATGGTCGCCTCCCGCAGCTACTGCATCACCGCCCCCGAGGCAGCCCGGAAGAAGACTCTGCAACAGGTTCGGGAGCTCCTGGCGACCCATCCGGCCCTGGCGCAATCGGCAGGCCTGGCGCTGCCCTATGTCACGGTGAGTATTCGGGCGACCCTGAATCGGTAACACCGGGTGCACCGATTCGCCGCGACGAACGCGGCCGGTGCCGCTACGGTGTACCCGTGCGTACGGATCGCCGCCTGTTGGCAGCCCTCTTTGTCACCACCACACTGCTGACCCCGCCGCTCGCCAGCTGTGGATCACACGGCTCATCCTCGAACGCCAAGAGCGAGTCCGAGCCCACTTCCAGCAGCGCGCCCGCCGAACGGCATACCCGGCAATTCATCCCCGAGCTGGGCATCTACATCAACACCCCCCATGACTGGGTGTCCTTCGCCGACGGAGTGCACAACAACAAGGGAATGGTGACCTACCAGGTCCGGCCCAAGTGGGAGTCGTCGGAGCTGGCTCAGTACGTGCGCATCCGCAAGCTGACGCCTCCCGACGACGACACGGCCGCTCCCGAGGTGAAGCGCTGGCTGGCTTCGTCCAACGCCGACGCGGTAAGCGACTTCGTCAAGACCCGCAAGTCGAAAGTCACTGCAGACAAACGAGATTCATGGGACGGCCCCAATCTGCCCGGAGCCTCGGCCAGCCTGGAACTGGAGAAACCGCCAGCCGCGGAGGGCAAACCTCCGGTCGCGGCGACGCCGAAGATCTACGTGGCATTCGTCGGTCAGGGCGATCAGCGTTGGCAGATCGCCACCACCAATGTCACCGGCGCCAACGGCGAACCGTCCGAGCAGTTCCTCGGCGAGCAGGCCGACTCCATCGCCCGCTCGGTGCAACTGCTGAAATGACGCCCTATCCGGTACCCAGCGGATCGATGGTCAGCGCCAGGTAGACCATCGCCGCCGCCACCGCACCGAGCGCACCGACATCAAAGGTCTTGCTGCGCACCGCCAATAGACCCGCAGTGTCGTCGGTCAGCACCAAGCGCAGTGCCGCCGCGATCCCGACCGCGATGCCGACGACCAGCGCGCCGCGCCGCCAACGATCGGCGATCACCAGCCCCAGCGCCGCCAGAAAGACCGCCGAGACCACCAGGATCGGCCACTGCTCACGGGCGAACCGCTGGATCGCGTCCAACGCTGTCGGGAGAAGACGCCGCGGCCCGGGTTGCAGGGCGGTCACGAACGTTCCGCCCGCTCGATCACATTGGTGAGCAAGAAGGCCCGGGTCAGCGGCCCGACTCCGCCGGGGTTGGGCGAGACGTACCCGGCCACGTCCCAGACATCCTCGGCCACGTCGCCGGTTAGCTTGTCGTCGACCCGGCTCACGCCGACGTCGACCACCGCGGCACCCGGCTTGACCATGTCCGCCGTCACCATGTGCGGCACACCGGCGGCCGCCACGATGATGTCGGCCTGCCGGGTCAGCGCGGCCAGATCACGGGTTCCGGTGTGGCACAGGGTGACTGTCGCGTTCTCCGAGCGCCGGGTCAGCAGCAGCCCGAGTGGACGCCCCACCGTGACACCGCGACCGATCACCACGACGTGTGCCCCGTCGAGCTTCACGTCATAGCGACGCAGCAGATACACGATCCCGCGGGGCGTGCAGGGAAGCGGGGCCTCCTTGCCGAGCACCAGCCGGCCCAGGTTCGTCGGGTGCAGGCCGTCGGCGTCCTTGTCCGGGTCGATGCGCTCCAGCGCCTCGTTCTCGTCAAGATGCTTGGGCAGCGGCAGCTGCACGATGTAGCCGGTGCAATCCGGGTTGGCGTTCAGCTCGTCGATGGTGGCGCACAGTGTGGCCTGATCGATATCGGCGGGCAGATCACGACGGATCGAGTTGAGGCCCACCTTGGCGCAGTCTGCGTGCTTGCCGCGCACATAGGCGTGCGAACCCGGGTCGTCACCCACCAGGATGGTGCCCAGCCCCGGTGTCTTGCCCGCCGCCTTCAGCGCCGCGGCACGAGTGGCCAGCTCCACAAAGATCTCATCGCGGGTGGCCTTGCCATCAAGTCGAGTCGCCGTCACACGGCTAGTATTCCTGGGCCTACAGCTCTTCGCGCAAGCGGCTCATCGCCCCTCACCACGTGTCCCAGTGCAGGACGTCGGCGAGTGGCTGACGCTTGGCAAGCCGGAAGTCGGTACCCACGGTGTATGCGATGGGGAACAAACCACCCTGGGTGACCTTGTCGAACGGGATACCCACGATGTCGGCGGTGCGCTTCTCACCGTCGTCCATCAGATGCAGCGTGGTCCAGGCCGATCCCAGACCGCGGTTACGCGCCGCAAGCATGAAGCTCCACACCGCGGGCAGCAGCGAACCCCACGAGGACGCGGCGCCTACCACCGGCAGATTGTCCAGGCGGCCCTCGATGCAGGGAATGAGGAACAGCGGCGAGCGCTCGAAGTTCTCGGCGAGATAACCGGCGGAGTCCACGACCTTCGCCTTGCGCTCTGCCCGGGTATCCCCCTCGGCGTAGGTGGCTCCCGCCCCCTTGGCGTACTTGTTCCAGCCCTCGCGGTAGATGTCGGCGATCGCCTTCTTCTTCTCGGCGTCCTCCACGATCACCCAATGCCAGCCCTGGTGGTTGGAGCCCGTTGGTGCCTGCATCGCGATGTTCAGACATTCCTCAACAACCGCGCGCTCGACGGGCTTATCGAAATCCAGGCGCTTACGCACCGAACGAGTGGTGGTCAGAACTTCGTCGGCCGACAGATTCAGGGAGGTCATATGACGAACGTACATCCACCGGACTTGCCTAAAATTAGGAGTCCACATCCAGAATTCGCCGGCCATGGGCACGGCGTAATCTGCCGCCCATGGGCAGTGACGCCGCAGGAATTCCCGACGTGCTGGCGCCCGCGCGGCTCGGTCCGATCACGCTGCGCAACCGGACGATCAAGGCCGCGACGTTTGAGGCCGCCTCCCCGGACGCCTTCGTCACCGACGATCTCATCGAGTATCACCGCAGGCCCGCGCTCGGCGGAGTCGGGATGACGACCGTGGCCTATTGCGCGGTCGCGCCCGAGGGACGTACCGAGTATGGGCAGGTATGGATGCGCGAAGAGGCCATCCCCGGGCTGCGCCGCCTCACCGATGCCATCCACGACACCGGCGCCGCCGTCTCGGCTCAGATCGGTCATGCCGGACCGGTGGCCAACGCACGGTCCAACGGATCCCCGGCCCTCTCCCCGATCCGGTTCTTCAATCCGCTGGGCATGAAATTCGCACGCCGCGCCAGCGCCTCCGATATCGACGGCGTCATCGCCGCCCACGCGAACGCGGCCCGGCTGGCAATTGAAGCGGGCTTCGATGCCGTCGAAATCCATTTGGGACACGGATATTTCGTGAGTTCGTTCCTGAGCCCGCTGTTCAACCGGCGCGGAGATGAGTACGGCGGATCGCTGGCCAACCGCGCCAAGGTAGCCCGCGCGGTGGTTCAAGCAGTACGCAAGGTTGCCGGCAGCCGCTTGGCCGTCACCGCCAAACTAACCATGACCGACGGCATCCGCGGCGGCATACCCATCGAGGAGTCTCTACAAACGGCCACCTGGCTACAGGAGGACGGTGGACTCGATGCCCTGGAATTGACCGCGGGCAGCTCCCTGGTCAATCCCATGTACCTGTTCCGTGGCGACGTGCCGATCCGCGAACTCGCCAAGGGCTTCCCCAAACCCATGGGTTGGGGCGTACGCCTGACCGGAAAGAAGTTCTTTCGGTCGTACCCCTATCACGACGCGTTCTTGCTCGAGGATGCCCGTCGGTTCCGCGCCGAACTGGACATACCGTTGATTCTGCTGGGCGGCATCACCGGTGGTGAATCGATGGACCTGGCCATGGCCGAGGGCTTCGAGTTCGTGGCCATGGGCCGCGCGCTACTCGCCGATCCCGACCTGGTGAATCGGGTGGCGGCCGACCGGGCATCTCATTCGCGGTGTACCCACTGCAATCAATGCATGGCAACGATTTTCAGCAAAACGCACTGCGTGCTCACCTAGCATCACTGTCATGATGACAGCGGCCGCGGGCCGGAAACCGGGGACTGCGGAGACCGTTGTCAGCTGGCTGTTGTGGGTGCTGGTGAGCGCGACGGCGGGCGTTGTCGCGTTCGCCTCGATCTTTCCGCTCGCCTTCAGCGGCGCGGCACCCGAACAGGCCGACGCGGCCGCCGCGGTGTTCGTCTGGGCGTTGTTCACCGTATGTGCGTGCGTGGCCGCACCGATAGTGATGGGCGTTGGCCACTGGCGTCATTGGCACATTTGGTACTGGCCGACGCTATGCGCGTTGGTCCTCGTCAGGACGCTCTTTTTGCTGCACAACCTCTGAACTTCACGCACGCCAGGACGTATTCACCCAATGGCTGTGTCTGTCGACGGCATGTCCCCGTCGTGGGCTTCCCGATTGCGGACGATGTGGGCCACATTGCGCTCCGCCCACGTCCGTAGTTGGTCGATGGGCTCACGCAGGGACAGCCCCAACTCGGTCAGCTGGTATTCCACCTTCGGCGGGACGGTGGCATAGGCCGTCCGTTTCACCAGCCCGTCACGGAGCATCGAACGCAATGTGGAGGTAAGCACCTTGCCGGTGACGCCGCCGATCCGATCTCGTAGGGCAGTGAACCGCATGGGTCCGTCGGCAAGGGCCGCGACCACCAGGACCGTCCACTTGTCCCCGATCCTGTCCAGCACGATCCGGGTAGGGCACTGCGTATCGAACAGGTTTCCCCACCAGTCATCCGTGGGCTGTGACGAGGGATACATTGAAAGCTCCATTAGTTACTTTGAGGTACCAAGTTACCATTGGATACCTTGGGGCGTCCACACAAATCGACGAAGGGACGTGCCCCATGAAGATCGCAATATTCGGAGCAACCGGAATGGTCGGCTCGCGCATCGCCGCCGAGCTACGCAGCCGCGGACACCAGGTGACCGGATACAGCCGCCGCGGTAGCGACTCCACGCGGGCAGGAACACTCACCGACGGCGCTCTGGTGGCAACGGTCGCCGCCGGACACGACGCCGTAGTTTCCGCGATTGGACCGAGCCGTTCCGGGGAACCGCACAGCGAATTCATCGAAGCAATCACCGCGGCCGCCGCCAACCTCCACGGCACCCGCCTGTTCGTCGTGGGCGGGGCAGGAACGCTCCGCGTCAACGGGGTACGCCTGGTCGACTCCCCCGAATTCCCCGAGCCATACCGCGCCGAAGCGCTGGCTCACGCCGCGGCGCTCGACACACTTGAGCAGACTGCGCAGGACGTGGACTGGGTCTACCTTTCCCCGGCGCCGCTCATCGAGCCGGGAAAACGCACGGGTTCATACCGCGTTGCAGGCGACGCCCCGGCCGGGCAGAGCATCTCGGCCGAGGATTATGCGGTCGCGGTCGCTGACGAACTCGAGCACCCGGCACACCGCCGTGAGCGTTTTACGGTCGCCAATTGACGCTGTGCACGAGCGCACAACTCTGTCCTAGAGCCGGTGAGCCCCGGCGCGGGAAGACTGACCACTGACTGTGAACCGATACAGTCGATAGCGATGACTGGTCGGGAAGCACCCACTCTCACGGTGGTATTCGACGGTGACGAGCGAAAGTTCGCGCCCGGGCACGATATTCATATCGGCCGCGATATCCACGCCGATGTACGCATCACGCACCCGTTGGTGTCGCGTATCCACCTGATAATCAGGTTCGTTGACGGTAAATGGATCGCCGAGGACCAACGCAGCCTCAACGGCATCTTTGTCAACGGCCGCCAGGTCGGCTGGGTCGAGGTGCGCGACGACACCGTGATCAACCTGGGCGACCCCGGGGGCCCACGGCTGACGTTCGCGCTTGGAGGCCTGGGGGGCGAGACACAGCTCGGCATCGCTCCCCCGACCATGCGTGGTTATGTCTCCGGCGCACAGCAGCAGGCCCCCTACACGGGCGCGCAGCAGCACGGCACCACCGGCCAGCCGTACCACAGCACGCAGCAGCACTATCCCACCGGCGGCTATCAGTCCGGCCCGCAGACCTACGGCCAGCCGCCCAGCCAGCAGCATCCGTACGGGGCTGCGCCTTCGGGCCCACAGACGTACGGAACCTCGGGACCGACCCGGCCACGCCAGCAGTACCCGTCGGAACCCACGCCGGTACCGGCGTCTTACTCCAATGAGCCCGTCGAGCCCTTCGGCACCCGGGCGATGCGCGCACTCGGGATCGGTGGCGCACCCAAGCCCACCCCCGGCGCGATCACCGTGGGCCGCGCCCCCGACAACACCATCGTCGTCAATGACGTGCTGGCCTCGCGTCACCACGCGTTGTTGCTACCCACTCCCGGCGGCCTGGAGATCCAGGACCTGCACACCATCAACGGCACCTTCGTCAATGGTGTCCAGGTGGAGCAGTCGTCGCTGCGCGAAGGCGACACCGTCACCATCGGTAACGTCGACCTGGTCGTCCAGGACGGCACGCTGGTCAAACCGACGACTGCCACCCGCGTCGGCGGCCTCGAAGTGCAGAGCATCGACTTCGTCGTCGAGGGCGGCAAGAAGCTGCTTGACGACATCAGCTTCTCGGCTGGTCCCGGCTCGTTGACCGCGGTCATCGGTCCTTCCGGGGCGGGCAAGTCCACCCTGGCCCGGCTGATCGTCGGCAACACCCAACCGTCGGCGGGCAAGGTGTCCTTCGAAGGGCACGGGGTGCACGCCGAATACGCCGTCATGCGAAACCGCATCGGCATGGTGCCGCAGGACGACGTGGTGCACCCGCAGCTCACCGTCAGTCAGGCGTTGCACTACGCCGCCGAATTACGGCTGCCGCCGGATACCACCAAGGAGGATCGCGAGCAGGTCGTGTCCCGGGTTCTCGAGGAACTCGAGATGACCAAGCACGCCGAGACACGCGTCGACAAGCTGTCGGGTGGACAGCGCAAGCGCGCCTCGGTGGCCATGGAGCTGCTGACCGGCCCGTCGCTGCTGATCCTCGACGAACCCACATCCGGGCTGGATCCGGCGCTGGACCGTCAGGTGATGAGCCTGATGCGCCAGCTCGCCGACGCGGGCCGTGTGGTCGTGGTGGTCACGCACTCGCTGACCTACCTGAGCTACTGCGACCAGGTGCTGCTGCTGGCGCCCGGCGGCAAGACCGCCTACTGCGGGCCGCCCCGCAGCATCGGTCAGGAGATGGGCACCACCGACTGGGCCGATATCTTCGCCAACGCCGCGGCCGATCCGGACGGGGTGCATCAGGCGTATTTGTCGCGGCATCCCGCCGCCAACAAACCCGCCACGGCGGCAAGCCCGCCCGGCGACCTGGGCAAGCCCCCCAAGACCAGCCTGCTGCGGCAAGTCTCCACGGTGGCACGCCGGCAGGGGCGACTGATCCTGGCCGATCGTGGGTACTTCATCTTCCTGGCGCTGCTGCCATTCGTCCTGGCGGGCTTGGTGTTGTCGGTACCCGGCAGCGCGGGATTCAACGTGGCACTGCCCGACAACCCGAACGAACCGGGTCTGCTGCTGGCGCTGACGAATCTCGGTGCGAGCTTCCTGGGCCTCGCGCTGACCATCCGCGACCTCATCGGTGAACGGGTGATCTTCCGGCGAGAACAGGCGGTAGGCCTGTCCGCCACGGCCTACCTACTCGCCAAGATCATCACCTACTGCGGCGCCGCCATCGTGCAGTCGGCGATCATGACGGCCGTCATCGTGATTGTCCGTGGCGGTCCCACGCAGGGCGCGGTGCTGTTGGGAAGCGCGAACTTCGAGCTGTGGGTTGCCGTCGCGGCCACCGCATGTGCGGCCACCGTACTGGGCCTGGTGCTGTCCTCGCTGGCGACCTCGGCCGAGCAGGTGATGCCCATGCTGGTGATCGCCACCATGACGCAGATCGTGTTCAGCGGTGGCCTGATCCCGGTGACCGGACGTGCCGGGCTGGAACAGCTTTCGTTCCTGTTCCCGTCGCGCTGGGGATTCGCGGCCACGGCCGCCACCTGCGACTTGCGCAAGCTGGTACCGGTGGGACCGCAGGACGAGTTGTGGAACCACGACGCGGGAACCTGGCTGTTCGATATGGGCATCCTGGGGCTGCTCTCGCTGGTGATGGCCGGGTTCGTACGCTGGCGCATCCGCCTGAAGGGCTGAGCGTCGCCGGGGCATCTAGCCCCCGTGCACGTCCAATCCGTGCGCGGCGGCGAACGCGATGGCCTGGGGCAGATCGACTTTGGCGGTGATCAGGGCCGCGGTGGTCCACAGCGTCGGGTCGATGCGCGCACCACGCAGATCGGCCCCGTCGAGTTTGAGGTTCTGGGTGCGGGCACCGGTGAAGTCGGCGCCATGCAGGTTTGCCTTGCGCATATCGGCGCCCACCAGGTTGGCCTCACGGAAACGGCAGTCCGACAGATCCATCTCGCGCAGATCGAGCCCAGCGAGCGAAGACAGCGTGAAGTCGGTTTCGGTGAACTTCGACGGCCGCACCCGACAATCGGTGAACGTGGAGCCCAGCAGGCTGCATTGCCGGAACTCCGAATGCCATAGCGAGGTGCGCCGGAAGGTGCAGTTCCGGAAGGCCGAGCCGACGTGCAGCGACTCGGTGAGATTGGCTCCGCTGAAATCGCATTCCGTGAAAACCACACGCTCGGTGTGCAGTTCGCGAAAGTCCTCGTCGTAGAAGGTCTCTGCGGTGATCTCACGATCTGTCCAGTGCTCGGCCATGACTGCCATCATGCCGGTCGGGTCCGACGAGCGGCCACGCCGCCGCAGGTGCCGCTCGATCAGGCCGTGTCATGGGCGGGCTGATGCAGCCCGAACCGCACACCCTGGTCGTCTCTGCAGAATGTGAACCTGCCAAAGCCAGGCTCCTCCGGCCCGGGGTCCTCGGCTTCGCCGCCGAGTTCGCGGACGGTCATGACTGCGGCGTCAATGTCCGCAACGCCGAAAAACACGTCGATCCGGCGGTCCTCGTCATCGTTGTGCAGACCGCCTCGCGCCCCTTCTGTTTCAAGCCAGGCCTGTCCGGATTCACCCATCGCATGCGGTTTCCAGCCGAAGAGCCGCACATAGAACTTCTGAGCGCGTAGCGCATCAGGCACGCCGATCTCGAAATACGTCGGTTCACCAGCCATCGTGGGGTTTCCTTCTCGATTGGATTCACAGGACAGTGCCGACGCTAGGCCCGCCGTCCACGCCCGTCTTGTACAAATGTTCGCCGTCGGCCGGTATCCGGTATCCCATCAGGTCTTCATGCCGCAGTGCGGCCCATTGCCGCGGCGAACACCCGGCGAGCACCCGGAAGTCTCTATTGAAATGCGCCTGGTCAAAGTATCCGCAAGCCAAGGCAATCGAGGAGAGCGAGCGGTGGCCCGGCTGGTTGAGCAACGTCATCGCACGATTGAAGCGAAGTACACGTGCGGCCGCTTTGGGCGTCAGACCGACTTGGCTGCGGAAACGCTGCGCCAATCGAGCACGGCTCCAACCAATCTCGTTCAGTATCTCGCCGATCCCCGCAGTTCCACCGGTGCGATTCAGTCGATGCCAGGCGAATTCGACCTCGGCGTCTGCTTCAGGACCTTCGGCCGCAGCACGCATGAACACCGAATCAAGCAAGTCGAAACGGCGCACCCAGTTGGGCTCAGCGGCAAGGCGTTCGGGCAGGTACCGGGCTTTCTTCCCGAACAATTCCTCAAGACTCACCACACGATTGCTCACTGCGTCCATCGCCAGCCCGGATACCCGGTGTAACCCGAGCGGCGTCAACCGCACCTCAATGCAGTGTTGCGCACCTGAATGCACGGTCGAGGACGGTCCCTGGCTGACACCCGCGACGAATGCCTGCCATATTCGTGGCGACGCGTGATCGGCCACGTCGGCAACGAGCAGCGGGGCATCGAGCTCGACGACAAGCACGGGCGCCACACCGGCAACCTCGCTGCGTTCGACAGGCCGGTGGGCGCGCTCCCGAAGTTCGGTATATCCGTGAGCGATACCGGACAGCGTGACATCGGCAGCCGCGGACACCGCCCGCCAGCTGGCATCGGCCGTGGTTCGGCCCTCGTACCGTGCCGGACTGCGCATGGTTCCATCGTGCCTCGGGTCACGCCGTTACGAGCAGGGATACTGTCACCGTGTTTCACATCCTTTTCCACGAACCCCGCATCGCCCCCAATACCGGGAACGCGATCCGGATGGTGGCGGGCACCGGGTGCGAGCTGCATCTGGTGCAGCCACTGTTCGACCTGTCCGAGGCCAAGGTGCGGCGTGCCGGTCTGGATTATCACGACATGGCGTCGGTGACGGTTCACGAAAACCTTTCCGCCGCGTGGAAAACACTGAAACCACAACGGGTATACGCCTTCACCGCACATGCCAGCGTCACGTATACCGATATCGCGTACCAGCCGGGCGATGTGCTGCTGTTCGGCCCGGAGCCCACCGGTCTGGATGCGGAGGTGCTCGCCGATCCACACATCACCGAGAAGGTGCGCATCCCGCTACTGCCCGGGCGCAGATCACTCAATCTGTCCAATGCCGCCGCCATCGCCGCGTACGAGGCCTGGCGACAACACGACTTTGCGGGCAGCGTCTAACGAAAGTCTCTCGAGGTGGAACGGATCTGAAGGTCCAGCGGTCGCAGCTGATCGGCCACCACGGAAACCGCGCCACTGGCGTTCTGCACCTGACCGCGGATGATCAATGCCCGTGCCGTGACTGCCAGCTTGCGATACCTTGCCCACAGACCCACCGAACACACCACGTTCACCATGCCTGTCTCGTCCTCGAGATTGATAAAGGTAACCCCGGCCGCCGTGGCCGGGCGCTGACGATGGGTGACTGCACCCGCCACCAGCACGCGTGACCCGTCAGGCACCCCGAAAAGCCCCTTAGCCGGGACCACCCCCATCGCATCGAGGCGCGCACGCAGGAATTGCGTGGGATAACTGTCCGGTGAAACACCGGTGGCCCACACGTCGGCTGCCGCCCGCGTCACCTCACCCATCTCCGGAAGCGCGGGGATGCGCGAAGACACCCCGACACCAGGCAGCCGGTCGGGCCGCTGGGCGGCGGCAGCACCCGCCACCCAGAGCGCCTCTCGCCGGGACATGTCGAAGCAGCCCAACGCACCCCCGGTGGCCAGGGCCTCGACCTGCGCTGTGGTCAACTGGATACGTCCGGTCAGATCGAGCAGAGAGACGAACGGGCCGCGCACTTTTCGTTCCTCGACGATGGCCTGCGCCAAGTCATCTCCGATGTGGCGGACGGCGCCCAGACCTATCCGCACTTCCAGCCCCGCATTCTCCAACGTGGCATAGGACAGGCTGGCATTCACATCGGGCCCGTGCACGGTGACACCGTGCCTGCGCGCATCGGCCACCAAGGACTGCGGCGAATAGAAGCCCATGGGCTGCGCACGCAGCAGGGCCGCGCAGAATGCGGCCGGATGATGCAGCTTGAACCAGGAAGAATAGAACACCAACGAGGCGAAACTCTGTGCATGACTTTCTGGAAATCCGAAATTGGCAAAGGCATAAAGCTTTTCGTAGATCCGATCGGCCAGCTCGCCGGTTATGCCGTGTAGGTTCCGCATACCCTCGTAGAACCTGTTACGTAGCCGTTCCATTCGTTCCGGCGATCGTTTAGAGCCCATCGCCCGGCGCAACTGGTCGGATTCGGCGGGGCTGAACCCGGCGACATCGACGGCGAGCTGCATCAGCTGCTCCTGAAACAACGGCACCCCCAGGGTCTTATCGAGCGCGGCCGCCATGGAGGGATGATCGTGCTGCCAATCCTTGTCGATTTTGTTGTACCGCCGGATATATGGATGCACCGAGCCCCCCTGAATGGGGCCGGGCCTGATCAGTGCCACCTCCACCACCAGGTCATAGAAACACTTGGGTTTCAGCCGGGGCAGCGTGGCCATCTGAGCCCGCGACTCCACCTGAAACACTCCCACCGAATCGGCGCGGGCCAGCATCTCGTAAACCGCCTGCTCCTTCAGATTGATATGAGCCAAGTCGACATCGATGCCCTTGTGCTCGCGAACCAGATCGATGCAATAGTGCAGCGCCGAAAGCATGCCAAGCCCGAGAAGATCGAACTTCACCAAACCCACTGCCGCACAATCGTCTTTGTCCCACTGCAGCACACTGCGGTTTTCCATGCGCGCCCATTCGACGGGCACCACATCGGCCAGCGGCCGATCGCAGATGACCATGCCACCGGAGTGGATGCCCATGTGACGCGGAAAATCCTTGATCTGCCTCGCCAGCTGAATCACCTGCGGCGGGATACCGTCAACCGCCGCGGCATCGGCCAGGCCACCCCAGTGGCCCATCTGTTTACTCCAGGCATCCTGCTGCCCTTGCGCGAACCCCAGCGCCTTGGCCATGTCCCGCACGGCCATGCGACCACGGTATGTGATCACGTTGGCCACCTGAGCCGCATACTCACGGCCATACTTGTTGTAGACGTACTGGATGGCCTGTTCCCGTTCGTCCGATTCGATATCGATATCGATATCCGGCGGCCCGTCACGGGCCGGCGACAGGAACCGTTCGAACAGCAGACCATTGTCCACCGGGTCCACATTGGTGACCCCGAGCGCATAGCAGACCGCCGAGTTGGCGGCAGAACCACGGCCCTGACACAGGATATCGCTGCGGCGACAGAACTGCGTGATGTCATGCACCACCAGGAAATAGCCCGGAAAATTCAGCTGCGCAATGATTTCCAGCTCACGCTCGATTTGGGCATAGGCCTTCTGCGCACCCGCCCGGGGACCGTATCGGCGCGCGGCACCCTCAAGGGCCAGATGCCGCAACCAACTGTCCTCGGTGTGGCCGGACGGGACGTCGAACGGCGGCAACTGTGGGGCAATGAGCCGCAGATCGAAGGCGCACTCCTCCCCCAGCTCGGCGGCCGCCGTCACCACCTCCGGATAGTGAGAAAACAATCGCGCCATCTCATCACCGGAACGCAGATGAGCCCCGCCCACCGGATCCAACCAGCCCGCGGCGTCATCAAGGCTCTTACGCGCCCGCACCGCCGCCATCGCCATGGCCAGGCGCCCGCTCTCGGGCGTCGCGAAATGTGCTGCCGTGGTGGCGATAACGCCGACACCGAAGCCCCGGGCCAACGCGGCCAGCTCCGCGTTGCGTTCGTCTTCGCCCGGGTGACCGTGTCTGTTGAGCTCTATGCTGACGCGATCGGCACCGAATCGGTCCACCAGATTGGCCAGCGCCCTCTCCGCAGCAACAGGACCGCCGCCCGCGAGTGCCCGTCGCACGTGACCCTTACGGCACCCGGTCAGGATGTGCCAGTGCCCTCCGGCCGCCTCGGTGAGTGCATCAAGGTCATAGCGTGGCTTGCCCTTCCGGTCTTTGGGCGTTCCACCCGACAGATGCGCGCCGGCCATCTGCCGCGACAACCTCCGATACCCCTCCTGGCCACGAGCCAATACCAGCAGATGTACCGAATCCTCGGTATTGCCCTGCCCCCCAAGAGATAGTTCCGCCCCAAACACGGTGGGCAGTCCCAATTCCTTGGCGGCTTCCGCGAAACGCACGACCCCGTAGAAACCATCGTGGTCGGTGATGGCCAGCGCCTTGAGATCCAGGCGTGCGGCCTCCTGCACCATCTCCTCCGGCAGGCTGGCACCGTCGAGAAAACTGAATGCCGAATGCGCGTGCAACTCCGCGTACGGCACGACCGATCGCCCGCGTTCCCGCGGTGGCGGTTCGTAAGGCTGTCGCTTTCGGCTCCATGCCGGCCCATCCCCACCGTCACCCGGTGGGGCGTGCGGATTGAGGCGCCCGTCGAGCACGCGCTCCATCTCCGCCCAGGTTGGCGGACCTTGTGACCAGCCCACTCCGACAGAATATCGAACATTTGTTCGATTCTCACTATTGTCCAGCCCGGATCTCAGCAAGGTAACTAACTAGATACATAAAATGTATGCTGATGGAGCCAGAACACTCCCAATAGACCAAAAGCACCTCACCGAGAACCCGGAGAAGCTAATGCCACATCACGGTAACTACACCCCCGAAAAGGTCACCTTCCCCTC
Source organism: Mycobacteroides abscessus ATCC 19977 (assembly GCF_000069185.1). Taxonomy (NCBI): domain Bacteria; kingdom Bacillati; phylum Actinomycetota; class Actinomycetes; order Mycobacteriales; family Mycobacteriaceae; genus Mycobacteroides; species Mycobacteroides abscessus. Next base: position 3,759,406 of record NC_010397.1, read on the forward strand.
GCATGGCGTGGACATCGTCGGTGTTGTCCACCGCCCCCACGGCGACGGCCCCTTCCCCGCCGTCGTGCTGCTCGGCCCCTATTCCTTCGAGAAGGAGCAGGCACCGATCCATTACGCCACCCGGCTGGCCGACGAAGGATTCCTGGCTCTGGCGTTCGATCCGCGCACCGTGGGCGAAAGCGGGGGCACCCCGCGCCGCCTCGAGAACCCGAAGATGAAAAACGAAGACGCGGTGGCGGCCATCGACTACCTACTCACCCGTGAGGACGTCGACGCATCACGCATCTTCGGGGCGGGTGTCTGCCAAGGCGGGCCCGAGATGCTGGATATCGCCTCATACGACAACCGGATCAAGGCCGTCGCCTCGGTGACAGGTTACTACCGAGACCACGAAACCGACCTGTTCATGATCGCCGCCGGTGTCAGCGAAAACCCGTTTGACCCCGCCACCGCGCCGACCACCGCACAGCTCGAATCGCTGCTTGCCGCCCGCCTCGAACGTGCCCGCGATGCCAAGGCGCGATACGAGCAGACGGGCGAGGTCATCTACGCGCCCCTGGTTTCACCCGATCTCGGCGACCCCGTCGCCGGATCCGATGCGGGATTACCCGGTCCGCTGGTGTGGAGCTGGTACGGATCGTGGACGCTCAAGGGCTGGGAGAACCGCTACGCGATCATGAGCGACCTCGACCACTTCGATTACAGCACTGCGCCCGGAGTCGCCACGCTGGAAAAGCCCGCACTGGTCATCCACTCCGATACCTGCATGAACCCGGCGGCCGCCCGACGCCATTTCGAGTCGATCCCCACCACCGACAAGAAGCTCATCTGGGAGAACGGCACCAATCACTTCCAGTACTACGACCAGCCCGACATCGTCGACCGCACCGTCGGACATATCGCCGAGTGGTTCAACAGTCACCTGGCCTAACGGGGGCACACCGGTTGGGCAAGCGGGCAAAACCGCTGCCCAACCGGTGTGCTGACGAAATCAATGGCGGACTACCTCTACGCTCATAGGGTGCCGCCCGACGCCTCTGCCACCAAGAAGCGGCTGCTCGACGCCGCGTATGCGGAGTTCGCGGAGCATGGGCTCGCCGGTGCCCGCGTCGATCGGATCGGCGCGGCAGCAGAGGCCAACAAGCGGCTGCTGTACGTCTACTACACCAACAAGGAGACGTTGTTCGACATCGTCGTCGCCCACTCCATCCAGCAGATGTCCGAGGCCGTCCCCTTCACCCCCGAAGACCTGCCGGGCTATGCGGGCGCATTGTTCGACCACCTGATCAAGCATCCCGAGCATCTGCGGCTGGCCACCTGGGCCCAGCTGGAACGACCCGCCGCCGGCCCGGCGGAAACCTCGGCGTATGCGGCGAAAGTCGCGGCAATCGCCCAAACAGGATTATCTGCCGGGGATGTGGAACCGGCCGATATCTTGGCTCTCACGCTCGGGCTGACCACAGCATGGCTCGGGGCGTCGCCGGCCCTGCGTGGTCTCGCGGCTTCCGAGCCCTTCTCCCCTGAGCGCCTGGCAACGCACCGCACCGCACTCATCGCGGCGGTCGAGGCCCTCGTCAGCGCCGCAGCCCGATGACCACATCCGACTCAGCTTTCCTGGGTTCCGTCGCCGACAACCTGGCCGCGCTACCGGCCGTCGAAGCGGTGACATTGGGCGGCTCCCGCGCCCAGGGAACTCATCGTCCGGATAGTGATTGGGATCTGGCGATCTATTACCGTGGTGACTTCGATCCCGAGGATCTCCGCCAGATCGGTTGGGAGGGTGATGTCTCCGAGATCGGCGCATGGGGTGGCGGGGTTTTCAATGGTGGCGCATGGCTTCACATAGACGGCCGCGATGTCGATGTGCACTACCGCGATCTTGCGGATGTCAAAGAACAGCTGGCGCGTGCCGAGCACGGCGAGTTCCATATCGAGCCGCTGATGTTCCATCTTGCGGGCATCCCGAGCTATCTCGTGGTGGGCGAACTTGCCATCAACAGAGTGTTGCACGGGATCCTGCCCTGCCCGGATTACCCTGCCGCACTTCGAGAGTCGGCACCCGATGTGTGGGAGAAGCGCGCCACACTGAGCCTGCTCTACGCCGAGAAGAATCACGCGCCGCATGGACGGGTAACCCAGTGCGCGGGACTGCTGGCGGTCGCGGCGATGGAGTACGCCCACGCGGCACTGGCCGCGCGCGGCGAATGGGTGACCAACGAGAAGGGCCTGCTCGACCGAGCCGGATTGTCCGGCGTGCACACGATTCTCAGCAGCCTGACCGATGATCCAGCGGCGCTGGATCGGGCATGCGCAGAAGTCCGCAAGCTCGGCTCAGCTGCCCGCTGACCCGACGGCCTGGGCCGGACCACTCCCGTGATCCAAAGCTGTCGAGATACAACAGAAAAGCGTTGCCGGAGAACATCTCATCAACCGTTTAGGCGGTCGGCCGCTGACCGTTTCGGCGGTTTCGGCGAGGACGCGAATCGCCGCATCCAGATCTCTCGCAGAGCCGATACGGTCAGTACGCCGATTGCCACCGCGAGCGGGCTGAGCGCCGGCATGGTCAGCGGTGGGCGCGTTGCCAACGCCACCAGAGCCAATGAGGCACACGAAACCACCACTGTCGCAAGCCCAATCCACCGCCGGACCACTGCCAACTCGGCCAGAGCGGCGGCGATCACGACAATGCCCGCAAGCTGAGCAAGAATCATCGGCCCATCCAGCCCCGCAGGCAGATACTCGGCGTATCGCGGCGACCTACTCGATCCCAACCCCTGCCCGAAGAGCTCGAGGTCTTCGACACTCATGAACCGCCAACCGCTGCCGAACGGTCGTCCCGCCGTCAACATGCCGACTACATAGACCCACCAGGCGCCGCTACCCACCACCCGGCCCATACGGAAGGTCTTGTCCCTGCTCATCGATAGACCGAAACCTCGTCGACTCTGACGAAGAGCCACTCGACCGCCTGCCGTGCGACGCCGGCCTCAAGCCCTACGAACCGCAGCTCACCTTGGTCCGCCCGAACTCGTATCGCAGCCAGCCCCAAAACACGCGCCAGCGGGTCTTGCCGCAGTTCCACCGTGCGTACCAGTGCCAGCGGTATGACCCAAAATGACCTATGCCACAACGTCTTCGACGTCACATACACCAGGGTGTCATCGAGCACGCCCCACCGATAGCTGCGGTAACGCTGTAAGGGCCGCAGCACCACCCAGGCCACCGCACATGCGATGCACACCAGCCCCGATATCGCCACAGCATGGTGCAGCGGAGTAGTCGCGTGCGCGGGCAGAGACGTGACGGTCCATGCCGCGCCGACGGCGAGAAGCACGGGCACCCATGCCAGCGCGTATTGAACGGCCCACAGCACGGGCGCCGACCGGCTGACATGAAATTCGGCCAGCGGCGCAGGCGCTACACCGATCACTGATCAACCCCCACAGCCGGAGCGAACCGGCGCATCCACACCTGGCGTATCGCAACGGCCACAAGCGCGAAAAACAGCACCCCGGTCGGCGACCAGGTGATCGTACGGTCGAATTCACCGAACGCATAGGCGATCAAGCCCAACGAGGCAAACGGAATCACCACCGTCCCCACAGCAATCCATCGCCGGACAATGGCCAACTCGACGACGGCCGCGACCACCACGGCGGCGAAGGCCACCCAGACCACCACCCCCACCACGGACTGGGTGGGCACATAGTCGGCATACCGACGTGGCGCACCGCCTGTGAGCGGCGTGTATGCGGTCCACCCGTAGTCCCAGCCCCGTGGACACAGTCCCCGGTTCACCAGAGCGGCAACCACGAATACCCACCAGGCAAGGTTGCCGGTAGCACGAGCGGCAGTGAACACCCGAATGTTGGACATTCCTGGAGTATCCCTTATGGCTAACTCGGCGATGACGAACTTGTCACACCTCGTTGACGAAACAGCCTAAAACGGCAACGATGAATCCAAACGGGTCGATAAGCGGCCTAACAGTCTCAGGGGTAGCGCGTGAAATACATCGTCACCGGCGGCACCGGCTTTATCGGACGACGGATTGTGACCCGAATCCTCGAGACCCAGCCGGCGGCCGAAGTCGCGATCCTGGTGCGGCGCGAGTCCCTGTCGCGTTTCGAAAAGCTCGCCGAACAATGGGACGACAGGGTGCAGCCACTGGTTGGTGATCTCACCCAGCCCGATCTCGGCCTACCCGCCGAGGGCGACCCGGTCACTGCCGATCACATCGTCCACTGCGCCGCGATCTACGACATCACGGTCGACGACAAGGCACAACGCGCCGCCAACGTCGAGGGCACTCGCTCGGTGATCGCATTGGCCAAGCGCACCGGGGCCATCCTGCACCACATCTCGTCCATCGCAGTCGCGGGAAGCTATGAAGGCGAGTTCACCGAAGACGACTTCGACGTCAATCAGGACCTGCCGACGCCCTATCACCAGACCAAGTTCGAGGCCGAATTGCTGGTGCGTTCGGAACCCGGTCTGCGGTACCGGATTTACCGACCCGCCGTCGTCGTCGGGGATTCCAGGACCGGTGAGATGGACAAGATCGACGGTCCGTACTACTTCTTCGGAGTCTTCGCCAAGCTCGCCAAGTTGCCCAGCTTTACACCCATGATGCTGCCCCGGGCCGGACGCTCCAACATCGTTCCCGTCGACTACGTCGTCGATGCCACCGTTGAGCTGATGCATCAGGAGGGACGCGACGGACAAGCCTTCCACTTGACCAATCCGGAAGTAACCTACCTGCGCGACATCTACTCCGGCATAGCGGCCGCCGCGGGCCTGCCACCCGTGCGCGGCTCACTGCCGCACGCGGTAGCCACGCCGTTCCTGCGCGCCCGCGGCACACTCAAGGTCTGGCGCAACATGGTGGTCACCCAGCTGGGCATCCCGCCCGAGGTCATCGACATCACCGAGATCATGCCCACCTTCATCTCGGAGTCGACGCAAGAAGCCTTGCGTCCCAGCGGCATCAAGGTCCCTCCCTTCGGCAGCTACGCGGGCCGGCTGTACCAATACTGGCGCAGGAACCTGGACCCCGAGCGGTACCGTCGCGACGACCCCGCCGGGCCGCTGGTGGGCCGGCACGTCATCATCACAGGTGCATCCAGCGGCATCGGACGCGCGGCGGCCATCGCCGTCGCCCGACGTGGGGGCACCGTGTTCGCGGTCGCTCGCGACGGGGAGGCGCTCGATCAACTGGTCGCGGAGATTCGTGAGGACGGCGGTAAGGCGCATGCGTTCCCCTGCGATCTCACCGATTACGCCGCTGTCGACGACACCGTGAAGAGCATTCTCGGCCAATTCGGCCATGTGGACTACCTGGTCAACAATGCCGGGCGCTCGATTCGCCGCTCGGTGGTAAACACGGTCGACCGATTCCACGACTACGAACGGGTCATGGCGATCAACTACTTTGGCGCCGTCCGGTTGGTGCTGGCACTCCTCCCTCATTGGCGGGAAAGGAAATTCGGGCATGTCGTCAACGTCTCGACGGCCGGTGTACAGACCCGCAATCCCAAATACGCGTCCTACATTCCGACCAAGGCGGCTCTGGATGCGTTCGCCGATGTGGTAGCGACCGAAACGGTATCCGACCACATCACCTTCACCAATATCCATATGCCACTGGTGAAGACGCCGATGATCACGCCCTCACACAAGCTGAATGTGGTGCGCGGCCTCACCCCAGAGCATGCGGCAGCCATGGTGGTGCGCGGTCTGATCGAGAAACCGACACGTATCGACCATCCGATGGGCACCTTCGCCGATATCGGGCAGTACCTCACGCCCAAGTTGAGCCGCCGGGTCCTGCATCAGATGTATCTGGCGTACCCGGATTCCAAGGCAGCCCGGGGACTTGAGCCGGTCGATGATCGCCGGGATCTTTCAACCTCTCGGCGCCGCCCGCGGGCTGCCAAACGTGTGGCGGCCGTGTCGCGGTTACGTGTGCCAGGCCCGCTGATGAAGGCGGTGCGCCTCATCCCCGGAGTGCATTGGTGATCTCCAGAGCCGCCCGGGTGCCCGCCTCGATGGCCCCGTCGAGATAACCCGGGTGGCCATTTGCCGTCTCCCGCCGTACTTCACCTTGCCCCATCCCACGCTCCTTGCTGACCGACCGGCACTGGATTCATCCCAACAGCAGATTAAGTCAGTCGTATGACTGTTACCATGGCACGCTCTGCCGCTTGTCGAATCCGTGCACAGAGCTAACCGGCGGTAGGTTGACGTCCATGGTTCCCGTTTTTGCCGACGTCGATACCGGAGTGGATGACGCACTGGGATTGATCTATCTCCTCGCTAGCGAGGATGCGGAGATTGTCGGTATCGCTTCTACTGCGGGCAATGTCTCGGTAGACCATGTTTGCGCGAACAATCTGGGCCTGCTGGAGCTATGTAAGGCACCACAGATTCCGGTGTCCAAAGGTGTCGCCGAACCATTGAGCGCGGCGCTGCGCACCGCGGAAGATACCCACGGCCCCACTGGGCTCGGGTATGCCTTGCTGCCGGAATCCACCCGCACACTCACCGATTACGACTCGGCCGAGGCCTGGGTGAAGGCCGCGCACGCATACCCCGGAGAGCTAGTAGGTCTGGCGACCGGCCCGCTGACCAATCTGGCGCTAGCCCTGCGCACCGAACCCGAGTTGCCCAAACTCCTCAAACGGCTTGTGATCATGGGCGGCTCGTTCGACTACCCCGGCAACACCACTCCAGTAGCGGAATGGAACGTCGTCGTGGATCCCGGTGCCACGGCGGAGGTGTACGCCGCGTGGGGAGCCGCGGGCGTACAAGAACTTCCGATCGTGTGCGGCCTGAATCTCACCGAAACGATCGCCATGACACCGGAACATCTGGTCAGGCTGGCCGATGCCGCCGGTGCCACCACCACCCCCCTGTCGGTACTCGACTCTCCGTCGAGCCGATCGGGAGCGAGCAACTCGTTGCTGCGTTTCATCGAGGATGCCGCGCATTTCTACTTCGAATTCCACATGAAGCAGGGCGAAGGCTTCCTGGCGCATATGCACGATCCCTTCGCCGCCGCGGTGGCGCTGGACCCATCACTTGTCCAAACCCGTTCCGCAACCGTCGATGTCGAGCTGACGGGGGATCTGACGCGTGCGATGACCATTGCGGACTGGAAGGGACAGTGGGGACAGCGGCCCAACGCGCAGATCGCGGTGGAGACCGATCCCGAAGTGTTCTTCCAGCGGTTCATCGAGCGCGTGAGCGTATTCGCGCGCACAGTCGATGACGCCCGCTGACCCCGTCCGTCATTCATATACACCCTCCACATACCAACGTTGCCTGCGGAAATGCAGGAGCAGCGCCTGGCCGCCGCCGCTACTTTCGAGCAGCACCTGGGCCCGTGCGGCCACCGAAACAGACGTCGGTTCCCGCTCCTCCCACCATCTCTCGTCGATCGGCCACGGCCCCGCCCACCAGCTCAGCTCCCAGCGCCCGTTTCCCCGCCGAACCCTCGCCGGTTCTCCCGAGAACATTCCCCGCCCGGTTACCGTCACCGGGGCGCCGTCGACATCCAACAACTCCACCGGTTCGTCGGATAACACCACCGGAGCCGGATCGGGCAGCTTTCCCGGCCATGGGGCACTGGGATCGGCTCGTGGTCTCAACTCATCACCCAAGGGCACCAAGGTAATTCGCTCCGCCGGGCCACGCCCACCACTGATCACTCCCACCTGTACCGACTCCTCTCCCAATAGGTCCTGAACCCGCGTCAGCGCACGACGTGCCCGCTGCCGTTCCTCAGCGCCCACCGCTCCCCACAACGTCAGCTGTAACGCCTCGGCGGTCACCACCTCGACCGGCTCGAGCCGCAACAGCGCCACCGGTCCGTCCAGACAGCGGCGCCGAGCAAGCCAGCCGTCAAGCTGCCAGCGCACCCGGTCCGCGGTCGCCTCCTCGGTGAGCGGTTCAGCACACCGCCATACCCGGGACAACTCCTGTCCATCCACCGTGACGGCATGAATGGCCAACCGGGAACAGGCCACTCCCGCCGAGGACAGCCTCTCGTGCAGTCTCACCGCCAGCGTTCGCCCCGCGAAAGCCGCCGCATCCACCCGATCGATCGGCGGATCGCAGGACAACTCGACCCCCAGTTCTGCCGGCACCGCATGCCCCGAGGGCGGACGTTGCGATTCGGCTCGCGCATGTCGATGCGCTTGCACCGCGTCATCATCGAACCGCGAGGCGACATCCGCCCGCGCCAGTTCCGCGAAAGCCCCGATGGTACGAATGCCCATGCGCCACAACAGGTCCACCAAATCTTCTCGTTGCGGGTGGCACAGACTGGGTTCAGCGGCCAGCTCTTTGACCGACAATGGGGCCAGAAACTGCGCATCGCCACCCGGCGGAACCAGCGCCGCGTGCCGCGCGGCATACACCGCCGTGGACATCTGATCGGCGATGCCCACCTGGCATTCGGCCCCGGCCACCGACACCGCGTCGGCCAGTCGTTCCGCCGCGGCATGCTCGCTGCCGAAATAGCGTGCGGCGCCGGTCACCGGCAGTGCCAGCAGTCCGGGACGCAGAATCTCTGCCCCCGGCACCAGATCGTCCACCGCCGCGATCATCGGTTCGAAGAACCGCGCGTCGCGGTCGGCGTCGGCCACCGCGATATGCAGCTGCGGACAACGCGCTTGGGACTCGCGCCGCCGCATACCCCGCCGTACTCCCAGCGCCCGTGCCGCAGCGGTGCATGCCGTCACCCTGTTGGCCAGAGTCACCGCCACGGGCCGAGTGGCGGGAAGATCTGCCATCGCCGCAGCGGCCACCGCAGGCCAGTCCGGACACCACATAGCCAGCACCCGTGGCGCTTTGCGCCGTTCTTTTCTCGGCTTTTCAGGCAGATCTGATCGCACCACGACTGCCACACACCTCCCGTCCGCCCCGACCACGTACCCGCACCGCCGTCCGCACCCCACGAATCCTCCCCAGGCCGCAGGCCGACACCCCGTCGTAACCGGTTATCTGCGCCTGCAACCGAACCGAGGCGCCCTCCCAGTCCCCGCCGACAGCCAACAGCGTGCACCCGTTGCTGTGCGCCCGGGCCACTATCGCGCGGGCCGACGTCGAGGTCACCTGGCGCCCTCCCAGACCCAGCACCACCAGATCCATCCCATCCATGAGCACCGAGGCCACCTCCACCGCGCTCAGGCCCGGGCGGGGAATCAACGCCAGGCGGCTCAGGTCCGCCCCCCGCTCCACCGCGGCCAACACGCTCACCTCGGGCATGCCCACAATCGCGGCATAACCGCCCGCGGCCGTCACCGAAGCCACCACCTCCAAGGGCAACGACCGGGCCCCACCGGCCACCGCGACCGTGCCGCGCCGCAACACATGACCTATCGACCTGGCCAGCGCATCGGAACCTGGCAGCAAAGACTGTGCATCCGGCAGCGCCTCCGGAAAGTGCCCCGCAGCGGACCGGTCCCCACCGACCTTCCCCGATATCGCCGCCATCTGCTGCCGAAGCTTTTGCAGCTGGTCAGCACGGTTTACCAGCGCTTCGTCGGCGGCCGCCACTGCCGTCACAACCGCACCTCCAGGCACACTTGAATAGAACATATGTTCGATGTCTGGAGTAAACACCCAGCCACCGACAACCGTCAAGGCAGCAGCTGGGAGCAGAAGCTATCTGCCGACACGCCGCATTGCGGCGGATTCGCACATGTTCGCCACAAGATGGCGTGTGGACGGACCGAGCGTCAGTCGAGCTGGCGGGTATGGGCCCAGCGCGTCAACGCGTTGCGGTTGGACTGCTGGGTCTTGCGCAGCACATTAGAGGCGTGAGTCTCTACCGTCTTCACCGAGATCACCAAATCCTCGGCGATCTCGCGGTAGGTGTATCCGCGGGCGAGGAGCCGCAGCACCTCAAGCTCACGCGGAGTCAACGAATCCAGTTCCGGATCCAGCGCCGGTTCCGGGGCATTCGATCGCCCGGTGAACGAATCGAGCACAAATCCGGCCAACCGTGGACTGAACACCGCGTCGCCACCGGCCACCCGGCGTACCGCATCGGCGAGCTCACTCCCCGAAATCGTCTTGGTGACATAGCCTCTGGCCCCAGCCCTGATCACCGCGATGACATCCTCGGCGGCATCGGACACACTGAGCGCCAGGAAAACAGGGCATACCGGTCCTATTGTTCCGTTGATGACGGCCACCCCACCGCCCGAGGGCATGTGCACATCGAGCAGCACCACATCCGGTGCACTGGAACGTATTCCGGCGACGGCCTCAACAACCGACCCGGCCTCACCCACGATCTCGATATCCGATTCACCGGCCAGCTCGGCCCGCACCCCGGACCGGAACACCCCGTGATCGTCGACCAGGAATACCCGCAACATCATTGCTCCTTCTCGTCGACATCGTTGGCCTTGTACGGCATAATAATTCGCACCTCGGTGCCCTTGCCGATCTCCGACTTGATCTGCACCTGCCCACCGCGGCGTAGCACTCTGGCCTTGATGGAGCGCGCGATGCCCTGCCGATCCTGCGGCACCTCCTCGGGATCAAACCCCTTACCCCGATCCCTGACGAAGACGCTGATCTGGCCGGGTTCCACCTCGGCATACAGGTTGATATCCGATTGCCCGGAATGCTTGGCCGCGTTCACCAACGCCTCGCGGGTGGCTCCGACCAACGCACGCCCGGTCTCGGGCTCCAGCGCCAGGTCGGCGTCACCGACTATCACCGGACTGACCGCCACGGTGTGCGTGTCCTCGACCTCGCCGGCCACCGCGCGCAGCTCCTGCGCCAGCGACGAATCCGACGCAGCCCCCGCAGAGAACAGCCAGCTGCGCAGCTCCCGTTCCTGACTGCGCGCCAGACGCAACACCTCACTGGGATTGTCGGTGCGCTTCTGGATCAATGCCAGTGTCTGAAGCACCGAATCATGCAGATGCGAGGCGATCTCATCACGTTCCTCGGTGCGGATACGGGCGGCCCGCTCGATACCCAGCGCACGCCACAACCGCAACCACAACGGCACCGTCAACAACACCGCGCCCACCAACGTGGCCGCGATGGCCACCAGCGAATCACGCAAAGAGGACAGGTCCACATTGCGCAGGACCACCACCGCGATCCCACCGAAGACCAGCGCCGCACCGGCGACTACCCGGACCAGCGTCAGCATAGACGGCCTGCCGGGCGCTCCTAATACCGCCAAACTTGGTCCCTGCGCATCAAATTCGCGCCACACCACCGCAAGCCCGGTCAACGCCAACACGGTCGGGAATACCAGCGACGCCGCCGAGCCGCTGACCGTCGACATCAGGATGATCAACGCGGCAAGGCTCAACAGCAACAGCCCGGTGGCCCGCCTGCGGTCGGTGGCGCTGACGGCGGCGACGTCGTCACCCGGCGGCATCAGCATCCACAGCAGTCCGTACGCCACGATGCCCATCCCGCTGGCGGCTCCCAGCACCGCGAAGGCCAACCGCACCCGGAACACCGGGACGTCGAGATGGTCGGCAAGCCCTCCGGCGACACCGGCCACCACTCGCCCACCGGTCCGCCGGCGTAACGGCGGCGCGGCGGTCAGCCGATTTCCGCCCGCGAAGGCATTCCGGAACCTGGGACTCACCTCTGCGATACTGCCATGGCAAAGCTCCCCCGGCATCGGGCTTGTCCCTGAAGCCCCTATTTCAAAGATCAGGGTGAATCCTGATGGCGGACATGCGCGCGGCTGGGCACCATAGCTTTCATGGACACGGATACCACCACCAAACGGACCCCGTCCTCCACGCTGTCAGACATGTGGCGGACTCGCCCGTTGCGGCTGCCCGGACACGGCAAGCTCGCCGGTATTGCCGCGGGAATCGGCTACCGCTACAACGTAGATCCGCTCCTGGTACGCGTAATTTTCGTGGTGACAACGATTTTCGGCGGCGCCGGCGCCATCATGTACGTAGCGTGCTGGCTGCTCATGCCCACCGCCCGCTACACCACCCCGTATCACGAGTCCAAGGTGAAGATGGTCTTCTGGATCATCGTCCTGCTGCTCATCGGCGGGCCCTTCATCGACCCCGACCGCGATCCGTGGGGATTCGTCAGCGCCGCAGTCCTGCTCGGAGGCTGGTATCTGCTCTACCAGCGCCAGACCGAGCCCCCGTCGGCTCCGCCGGTCGCCACTGACCAGCCTCCCGCCCCGGATGCCCAGCCGGACACCACGACAGCCCCGGTCGATGTGGGCAAACCGGAAACCGAACCGCTATCGGCGCCCTTGCCGCCGCCCCCGCCCACCTGGAGCCCACCGGGGATGTCACCCTTCACCTGGGATCTGCCCGACCCGACCCCGCTGCCGGCCCCACCGGCCAAACCCAAGTCACGCGTGGCCCCGGTAACCATCGGCGCCATGCTGATCGTCAGCGCCCTGCTCGTGGCTGTCGGGCTCCTGGGCGGCAGCTGGGTGACTCCGGTGGTGGTCGCCGCGGCGGCGCTGGTGATTGTCGGCATAGGGATGTTGGTGGGAGCGTGGTTTCGCAGTGGCTATTCGTTGCTCTTCCTGGCCGTGCCGCTGGCCGGATTCGTCATCGTCGCGTCCTCGATAGGGCCGTTGGAGGTGTCTCTCAACATCGGTGACCAAAGCTACCGCCCCACAGAGACTTCCGAGATCGATGACTATTACGAGGTCGGCATCGGCACCATAACTCTCGACCTGACCGGGGTCACGCTCACCAGCGACAAGACCGTGAACATCGATGCCGGGATGGGCGATATCGAGGTGCTGATTCCGTCGGCCATGAATGTGCGCACCAGATGCGAGGTGAGCGTCGGCAGCTTCGACTGCCTGCCCACGCCAGTCGGTACCGGTCCGGTGCTGACCATCAACGCCACGGCCAATGTAGGGAGTATTGAGGTGCGACGTGTCTGAGAACACCAACGAACCAGTGACCAACACCGACATCACCGGCATCGCCGCCGAGGCGGCAGATCAGACCGAATCCGCGCCCGAAACAGCCAGCGAGGAAAAGACCCGGCCCTCTGTTGTTCTTGCCCTATCCGGGCTGGTGGCCGTGCTGGTCGGAGGATGGGCCCTCACTGGCGAAGACTTCGTCGCATTGATACACAGCGACCTGCTGGGCTGGCTCGCGATCGCCATCGCTATCGCCATCGGCGTTGCGCTGGTGGCAGTTCCGACCAGGCGCGGCCGTAGCTAGTGGATCACTCCCATTCGATGGTGCCAGGCGGCTTGCTGGTGATGTCCAGCACCACCCGGTTCACCTCGGGGACCTCGTTGGTGATCCGCGTCGAAATCCGCTCCAGTACCTCGTAGGGCAACCGAGTCCAGTCGGCGGTCATCGCGTCCTCGCTGGACACCGGTCGCAGCACGATGGGATGTCCGTACGTGCGTCCGTCGCCCTGTACTCCGACCGAGCGCACATCGGCCAACAACACCACCGGGCACTGCCAGATATTGCGGTCCTGTCCCGCAGCGGTAAGTTCCTCGCGCGCAATGGCATCGGCGCGGCGCAGGGTGTCCAGCCGATCGGGCGTGACCTCGCCGACGATCCTGATGGCCAGGCCTGGTCCCGGGAAGGGCTGACGGCCGACGATTTCCTCGGGCAGCCCCAGTTCACGGCCCACCGCGCGGACCTCGTCCTTGAACAACAGCCGCAGCGGCTCCACGAGAGTGAAGGTCAGGTCTTCGGGCAACCCGCCCACATTGTGGTGGCTCTTGATGTTGGCCGTACCGCTGCCGCCGCCAGACTCGACGACATCCGGATACAGCGTGCCCTGGACCAAGAATTGGATACCCGCAGTGTCGTCGCGTCGCGAGTCGCCGACGACATCGGAGACCGCGCCCTCGAAGGACCGGATGAATTCGCGGCCAATGATTTTGCGTTTGGCCTCCGGATCGGTGACCCCGGCCAGCTCGCCCAGGAATGTCTCCGACGCGTCCACGGTCACCAACGTGGCGCCGGTCGCCGCCACGAAATCATGCTCGACCTGAGCCCGCTCACCACTGCGCAGCAGACCGTGATCAACAAATACACAGGTCAACCTGTCGCCGATGGCACGTTGCACCAAAGCCGCCGCCACCGCGGAATCGACCCCGCCCGACAACGCGCACAGCGCGCGTCCCTCACCGATCTGCGTGCGCACCTGCTCGACGAGTGTCTCGGCGATATTGGCTGCGGTCCATGCCGATTCGATGCCGGCGAACTCATGCAGAAAGCGGCTCAGCACCTGCTGTCCATGCGGCGAGTGCAGCACCTCGGGGTGGTACTGCACCCCGGCCAGCCGTCGTTCCCGATTCTCGAACGCCGCCACCGGGGCGCCCTCGCTGCTGGCGACGACGGTAAAACCCTGTGGTGCCTCGGTAACCGCGTCGCCATGGCTCATCCACACCGGCTGCACATCGGGCAGGCCTTCATGCAGGTCTCCGCCGGCGACCGTTAGCTCGGTACGGCCATACTCGCTGGTGCCGGTGTGCGCGACGGTTCCGCCGAGCACCTGCGCCATGGCCTGGAAGCCGTAGCAGATGCCGAAAACCGGGACATCCAAATCGAATACGCCGGGATCGAGCTGAGGCGCGCCCTCTTCGTAGACGCTCGACGGACCACCGGAGAGCACGATCGCCCGGGGGTTGCGTCCCTTGATCTCCTCGACACTCGCCGAATGCGGGATCACCTCAGAGAACACCCGCGCCTCACGCACGCGACGTGCGATCAGCTGCGCGTACTGTGCCCCGAAGTCGATGACCAGAACCGGTCTGTCGCCATGCTGCTCCGTTTGCGCCACCGGCTTAGCTTAGTGGTGCTGGGGGCACCTCCCACGTGGGGGGATTGGCCCGGATCTAACTGGCCGAGCTCACCGGTTCGATCGGCAGACGCCGCAGCGCCCCCGGGGCATCGGCGGGGACCACCGGGTGCACCGGGGGCACCGGGGCCATCCGCTGATACGGCAGGCCCTGCTCCGGACGCAGATCCGTCTCACCCTTGTTGGGCCACAACGACGCCGCACGCTCGGCCTGTGCGGTAATGCTCAGTGACGGGTTGACGCCCAGGTTGGCCGAGATCGACGCTCCGTCCACCACGTACATGGTCGGGTAGCCGTACACCCGGTGGTAGGGGTCGATGACGCCGTTCTCCGGGCTGGTACCGATCACGGCACCGCCCAGGAAGTGCGCGGTCAGCGGAATGTTGAACAGCTCGCCCCAGGTGCCGCCGGCAACGCCGTCGATCTTGGCGGCCAGGCGCCGCGTGGCCTCGTTACCCGCGGGAATCCAGGTGGGGTTGGGCTCCCCGTGGCCTTGCTTGCTGTCCAGACGCCGCCAGAACAACGTCTTCTTGGTGAAGGTGGTGATCGAGTTGTCCAGGTGCTGCATGACCAGCGCGATAACGGTGCGCTCGCTCCACTGCGTCACGTTGAACATCCGGAACGTGCCCCGCCAGTCGGCACGGGCGTTCTCAATAAGCTGGCGCCACCTCGACTTCGGCCCATCGCCGTCGGTCATCAGGGTCTGCAGCAGCCCCATCGCGTTGGAGCCCTTGCCGTAACGGACCGGCTCGATATGGGTGTCGCTGGTCGGGTGGAAGGAAGACGTGATGGCCACACCGTGGGTGAGGTCCAGGTCGTCCTTGTACTCCAACCGGCCCGCGCCGACGATGGATTCGGAGTTTGTGCGGGTCAGCACGCCCAGCCGCTGTGACAGCTTGGGCAGCAACCCCTTGTCCTTCATCTTGAACAGCAGGTTCTGCGTGCCCCAGGTGCCGGCGGCCAACACCACGTACTTGGCCGTGTAGGTCTTGCGCTGCTTACGCACCCAACGGCCGGTGGACTTGGTGGAGACGCGCCAGACACCGTCCGCGCCCTGCTGCACCGCGGTCACGGTGGTGAGCGGAATGACCTGGGCACCATTGGATTCAGCCAGTCCCAGGTAGTTCTTGACCAGAGTGTTCTTGGCGCCGACCCGGCAGCCGGTCATGCAGGATCCACACTCGGTGCAGCCCACCCGGTCGGGTCCGGCCCCGCCGAAGTATGGATCGGGAACTTTGACGCCAGGGGTCTTGGTGCCGTCGGGCCCGAAGTACACACCCACTGGTGTCGCGACAAAGGTGTCGCCGGCACCCATGTCGTCGGCAACCTCCTTGATGAGCCGGTCGGCGTCGGTGAAGGTGGGGTTCTTCACCACACCGAGCATCCGCTGGGCCTGCTCATAGTGGGGTGAGAGTTCGGCGCGCCAGTCGGTGATGCCCTTCCACTGCGGATCGTTGAAGAACGGGTCCGGTGGCACGTAGAGGGTGTTGGCGTAGTTCAGCGAGCCTCCACCCACCCCGGCACCGGCCAGGATCATGCAGTTGCTCAGCAGGTGGATCCGCTGGATGCCGAAGCACTTGAACATCGGCGCCCATAGGAACTTGCGCAGATCCCATGAGGTCTCGGCGAATTCCTCGTCCGCGAACCGTCGGCCCGCCTCCAGGACACCTACGCGATAACCCTTCTCGGTCAGGCGCATGGCGGTGACGCTTCCGCCGAATCCGGATCCGACGATCAGTACGTCAAAGTCGGTATCTGCTTCGGGCTTTACAGGGACTGCTGCCGGTGATGACATCGTTGGCCTACCTCCGCGTGGTCACGTTACCGACCAGTATGAAATACAACCAGGGGGGTATTGTAAATTAGGTCACCCTAAATAGACACATGTCTAAGAGTTGACGGTCAGTCCGACCTTCTGGAACTCCTTGAGATCGCAATATCCGGACTTGGCCATCGAACGGCGGAGCCCACCAACAAGATTCAAGGTGCCAAACGGATCGTCGGAGGGCCCCGCGAGTACCTCGCTCAATGGCGGCCGCTCCCCCACCGCCACCTGCAGCAGCGCGCCGCGCGGCAGGGATGGATGCGCGGCCGCGTTCGGCCAGAACCATCCGTCACCGGCGGCTTCCTGCGCCGCGGCCAGCGGGGTCCCCAGTACGACGGCATCGGCGCCACAGGCGATCGACTTGGCCAGGTCTCCAGAGGTGTGGATGTCACCGTCGGCCAACACGTGCACGTACCGGCCGCCGGTCTCATCGAGGTACTCGCGGCGGGCAGCAGCGGCATCGGCAATGGCGGTCGCCATGGCGACGCTGACGCCCAGCACCTCACTGCTGGTGGTCGCGCCCGCGGTCTGCCCATACCCGACGATGACGCCCGCGGCTCCGGTTCGCATCAGGTGCAGGGCCGTGCGGTGATCGATCACGCCACCGGCAACAACGGGGATATCCAGTTCGGAAATAAAGGTTTTCAGGTTCAGCGGCTCGCCGTCGCGGGCCACCCGCTCGGCCGACACGATGGTGCCGTGAATGACCAGCAGGTCGATGCCCGCGGCAATCAGATGCGGGGTGAGTAGCTGCGCGTTCTGCGGACTCACCCGCACCGCGGTGGTCACCCCGGCCCCGCGCACCTCGGCGATGGCCGCAGCCAATAGATCGGGATCGATTGGGGCCGAATGCAATTGCTGCAACAGGCGAATAGCGGCGGAGGGCTCCGGCTCCTTCTGCGCGACCTCGACCACCTCGGCGATACGGGCCTCGACATCGGCGTGCCGGCCCCACAGTCCCTCGCCGTTGATGACGCCGAGCCCGCCGGCCTTACCCAGTTCGATGGCAAAGCGCGGCGAAACCAGCGCATCGGTCGGATGCGCCACCACAGGAATCTCGAAACGGTAGGCATCGAGCTGCCACGCCGTCGACACGTCCTGCGAGGAACGCGTGCGGCGCGACGGGACGATGTTCACATCATCGAGTTCATAGGTGCGACGGGCGGTTCTGCCCATGCCGATTTCGACCAGGTCACGCATGTTGACTTCCTTTGCCGTGCCGACAGTTAACGCACGTAGTAGTTCGGCGCTTCGGCCGTCATGGTGATGTCATGCGGATGGCTCTCCTTGAGCCCCGCCGCGGTGATCTGTACGAACTGAGCGCGCTGCAGTTCCTCGATGCTCGACGCCCCGGTGTACCCCATGGCCGCGCGCAGACCGCCCGTCAGCTGATGCATGACGGTCGACAACGGACCACGGAAGGGAACCCGGCCCTCGATGCCCTCCGGCACCAGCTTGTCCTCGGACAGCACGTCGTCCTGGAAGTAGCGGTCCTTCGAATAGGACTTGGTCGCACCACGGCCCTGCATGGCACCCATGGACCCCATGCCGCGGTAGCTCTTGAACTGCTTGCCGTTGACAAAGATCAGCTCACCGGGCGACTCGGCCGTACCGGCCAGCAGCGACCCCAGCATCGTGGTGGACGCACCCGCCGCGAGCGCCTTGGCGATATCGCCCGAATACTGCATGCCGCCGTCGGCGATCACGGGAACACCGGCCGGATGACACACCGTCGCCGCCTCCAGGATCGCGGTGATCTGCGGTGCACCCACACCAGCAACCACACGCGTGGTGCAGATGGAGCCGGGGCCCACACCGACCTTCACCGCGTCGGCGCCCGCCTCGACCAGCGCGGCCGCCGCCGATCGGGTCGCCACATTTCCACCGACCACGTCGACGCGCTCGCCGACCTCGGCCTTGAGCTTGCCCACCATGTCGAGCACCTTGCGGTTATGCGCATGGGCGGTATCCACGATCAGCACGTCGACACCCGCGTCCACCAGCGACATGGCACGCGTCCAGGCATCTTCACCCACGCCGACCGCCGCACCGACCAGCAGGCGCCCGTCGCTGTCCTTGGTGGCGTTGGGGTGCTGCTCGGTCTTCGCGAAGTCCTTGACGGTGATCAGTCCGGTGAGCCGGCCCTCGCCATCGACGATGGGCAGCTTCTCGATCTTGTTGCGCCGCAACAGGCCCAGCGCCGCGTCCGCGGTGACACCTTCACGAGCGGTGATCAACGGAGCCTTGGTCATCACCTCGGCGACGGGCTTGGACAGGTCGGCCTCGAACCGCATATCGCGGTTGGTGATGATCCCCACGAGTGCGCCCTGCGCGTCCACCACCGGCAGGCCCGAAATACGGAACCGCGCGCACAGCGCGTCCACCTCGGCGAGGGTGTTCGCGGGCGAGCAGGTCACCGGGTTGGTCACCATCCCGGCCTCCGACCGCTTCACGGTCTCCACCTGGCCCGCCTGGTCTTCCACCGAGAGATTGCGGTGCAGCACACCCATGCCCCCGGCGCGAGCCATCGCGATGGCCATCCGCGCCTCGGTCACCGTGTCCATCGCCGAACTGACCAGCGGAACGTTCAGTCTGATCCGCTTGGTCAGTTGCGACGAGGTGTCCGCACCCGCCGGAAGCACATCCGATGCCGCCGGCAGCAACAGCACGTCGTCAAACGTCAACCCGAGCATCGCGACCTTGTGCGGGTCGTCGCCGCCGGTGTGGACGGACCCTGCCGCAATGGTCATTCACGCCTCCATGCCAGATAGCCGTCGGATACATCCCGGTGCGCAACGGGCGCGCAACGAGGAAGGAGTGCATCCATCCTATCGGCTCGCTGAGACTCCGATCGCCCGGATATGTGCTGGGACATGCCCCACGTGAGCTGGCGCGTGAACCGGCGAACTGCGTACTCTAAGAGTGTGCGCGACCACTTTCCGCCGGGACTGCCACCGGACCCGTTCGCCGATGACCCCCACGATCCATCGGCCGCGCTCGATGCTATCGAGCCGGGTCAGCCGCTCGACCCGCAGGAGCGGATCGCGGTCGAAGAGGATCTCGCCGACCTCGCGGTCTATGAGGCACTGCTGGCCCACAAGGGAATCCGCGGCCTCGTGGTTTGCTGTGATGAATGCCAGCAGGATCACTACCACGACTGGGACATGCTGCGCGCGAATCTGCTGCAGCTGCTGGTCGACGGTACGGTCCGACCGCATGAGCCGGCCTTCGATCCCGAGCCAGAGGCCTACGTGACCTGGGATTATTGCCGTGGCTATGCCGATGCCTCCCTCAACGAGGCGGCAACCGACCGCGACGGATTCCGCTGATTCCTCGTTTGATCTAGGCCTCTACGCCTACTCGTCGGTGTGCGAACCCGATCCGCTGCCCTGATTCGCCGACCCACTCCCCGGGTTGGCCGGTGCGACCGGAACCGACGTCATTGCCGGCATGTGCCGTGACGGTCCGTCCGACCCCGACCCCGCGTTTCCGCCACTGCCCGGATACCCGTGCAGGTTCCCCGACCCCGGGCTGTTGACGGGGGCCTGATACGCCGGCGCCGGATTGTCGGGGGTGCGGGTAATCGGCACCGGCGCTTCGATCGTCGTCGGCGCGGTGATCACGGGAGTGTTGACCACGCCGGGCCGAGTGGTGACGATGGTCACCCCTTCCGGAGTCGTGGGGACCGTCACGATGGACGCCGTCGGCGGCACTGTGGTGCTTGCCGTCACTCCCGGTACGGACGTGGTCGGTGCGGTGGACACGGACGGAGCGGTCGTCGTCTCCGTCGCGCTAGCCGGGGTCGAGGTGATCGTGGCGGCCGAGCTGGGCGGCGTCGTAGTGATCGTGACGGTGGTCGGTGTGGACGTCGGCACGGACGTCACGCTCGTCGACGCCGTCGCGCTCGTCGACGTGGAGCTGGACGTGCTCGGCGACGCCGACCCGCTTGTTTCGGTCGTGGATGTGGACGCGGACGTGCTGTCGGATGTGGTGGTCGATGCCGACGTCGTTGACGTGGTCGAGGTGGTGGTTGTGCTGGTGATGGGCGCAATCGATGGCGGCGACAACATGATTCGCGGTGTCTCGGTCACCATCTCCGGCGGTACCGTCGCCTGCGGATCCTTGGCGTCGATCCTGACTTCCGCCTGCTGCACACGGCTGGCCAGCTCGGCCTTCTGCTGGGCGTCGCCGACCTCGTTGACGCGCGCGGCAGCCACCCCCAGTTGCTGCTGCGCCTCTTCCCAATCCCCTTGGGAAATAAGCTTTTCCACCTGCGCGAGCTCGGTCTGCGCCGACAGCACCACCGGATCGGTACGCACCGCCGGGGGCGCCCCGAACAGCGACGTGCGCAGCCCGTAGAGGGCATCACCGGGATGCGACTGGTAGACGGCGGCACCGAACCCGCCGAACAACAGGGTTACCGCGGCCGCCGAGCCGACTGTTGTGGCCAGCATCCGTGACCGGCCGCCGCGATCGCGCAATGCGTTACGCGCTTGCCCGAGTGTGGGTTTGGCAGGCATCGGCTCGCGCCCCACGTCCTCGCGCCACGCCGCCAGCATCATCGCCACGGCGTACTCGTCCGAATCGGAGGTGGCCACCGGCAGATCCGCCGCGATGGCGTCGATCATCCGGTTGGTGCGCCGCAGTGCGGCCAGATCCTCCGGTCCCTCGTTCTCTTGCCAGCCACCCTGGCCGGGGAACCATCCGCGTCCATCAGCCACGGTAATCACCCGCCCGAGTCATCTCGGCCTTGAGTTTCTGAAGTGCCCGGTGCTGCGCCACCCGTACCGCGCCCGCGCTACTACCGACCGCATCGGCGGTTTCTTCCGCCGAGAGGCCCACCACGACGCGCAAGATCAGGATTTCGCGTTGCTTCTCGGGCAGTACTTCCAGCAGCGCTTGCATGCGCCGCGACGATTCGGAGTTCAGCGCCTCCTGCTCGGGCCCCGCATGGCGGTCCACCTGCTCGGGAAGGTTCTCGGCGGGATCGGACTTATCCCGAGCCATCGCACGATGCGCGTCGGCTACCTTGTGCGCGGCGATGCCGTACACAAATGCCAGGAACGGGCGTCCCTGATCTTGGTAGCGAGGCAGCGCTGCGATCACCGCGAGACACACCTCCTGCGCTACGTCGTCTGCGGAGAGACCACTTCTTTCCGCCGTTCCGACTCGAGCGCGGCAATATCGCACCACGACGGGCCGGATGGCACTAAGTACCTCGGAAAGCGCGTCGCGATCGCCTCTGACGGCAGCAGCAACGACGTCGTCGAGCCCGCTCTCCGTACTTGTCATCGACTGCGCATTCCCCAGTGTTACGTGTGGTGCACCGTGGTGGTGCTGTTACCAAGGACAATAGCGTTGGACGCCAACAGGCAGCTCATTTAGTCCACCACCTCCAAGCGCCACTCCCCGCCCGCGCGGGCAATCCACGCGGCACATTCACGGCGAACAGCAACGAGGTCTTCACCGCGCCGCCCCGCCTCATCAGGCGTCGGGAGACCGGCCAGCATCGCCGCCAGCGCCCAGCGCAGCGGCACCAGCTTATGGGCGCTCGCGGCCCGCAACCCGCGTGCGGCGACGACCGCCGACTTATCAAGATCACCGACGCTGCTGAGCGCCGCGGCCAGCACCATCGTCGTCTTGACCTGGTGCCTTACCGACGGCACGTCCTGCGCCAGCTCTTCGGCCGCGTGCGCATACCGCAGCGCGCGCTCACCGTCACCGGACACCATGGCCAGCTCGGCATGCACCCAGGCCAGCCGCAACGGCAGACGCCACGGCCAGCGGGCATCACCGCGCCCGGACAGCGGCTCGGCCTGTTCCAGTAACGCGTGAGCAAGCGGAAAACGCGCCAGGCCCAGCGCATCCGCGGCCAACCCGACAAGCGCGTCAGACCGCGCCTCGGCGTCGGAGCCGGCCAATGACAGCGCGCGGCCATCAAACCCGCGTGCGTGCGTATGCCAGGCGAGCTGACGCAGCAGTGAGGCGCGGGTGCTCAGGGCCAGAGAGGCCAGCCCGCCGGGGCGCGATGCCGGAATGGCGCTCAGTTCGGCGTGCGCGGCGGCATATCTTCCCGCTCCACCGAGCGCGATGGCGCGCAACCAGGCATCCTGAGGTGTCGAGGCGCATGGAAGCGGCCAAGTAGCTGGGCTGGCGCCGAAAGCGGCGTCGAGAAGCGTGATCGAGGCGGAGGCCGGGGAAGTCACCATGGGAGCGGCCACCGTACCAATTCCGTCAAATATGGCGTTAACAGTTGATGCAGCGGATGTTAAATCGACATCAACTGGAGCTGTGAACACTTCCCAAACTTCGCGTTAAGGAAACGGAAAACCCACGGCCAAAACCCGCTGACCATGCAGGTGAGCGACCGTTACGTACCAGGCATGAGCAAAGACGATGAACGTGATGTTAATTCTGGACCTAATGGTGTGATGTTGCCATGATCATCGCCTATTGACTGGATTTCTACCGCGCACCTACGTTGTTTACACCGCTTGTCATTGGCGACACGTCTGGTGCTACTTACTCACGCGCAGGTCGACTGCGCGCGCAGCGAGAGGGTTAACCACATGCCGCAGCCACAGCAATTGCCTGGGCCCAACGCAGATATTTGGGATTGGCAGATGAAGGGTGTTTGCCGAGGAGTCGATTCGTCGGTGTTCTTCCATCCCGACGGTGAACGCGGCCGCGCCCGCGCACAGCGTGAGATGAAGGCCAAGGAGATGTGCCGGGCCTGCCCGGTGCTGGTGCAGTGCCGCGCACACGCACTGGCTGTCGCCGAGCCGTACGGAATCTGGGGCGGGCTCTCCGAGTCTGAACGTGAACTGATTCTGCGCCGCGGAGTACGTCGTACCGCGTAATACGCATAGCAATGCGTCGGGCCCCCGCACCCAACCGGTGACCGGGGGCTCGACGTTTGCGGGGGCCTTTATGTGCTGGTGCTGGCCGGTTGGTCGTCGACCTTCCAGTTGAAGGAGATCTTCGTTCCCTCGACACCGGTCGCCGTCACGGTGACACCGATCGTCTTACCCTCGCCGTCGATGACGGCGCAGCGCTGTGTGGCACCCTTCTCCCCCTTCAACGGCCCGTCACAGCTGACGCTGGTGAGCGTGACACCGGTCTTCTCGGTGATCGCGTCCTTGAGCCCGGCCTCCAGCTTGGCCTTGGCGAGTTCAGGGGACGATGACCCCAGACTGAAATGGGCCTCGCAACCCGAGAGCAGCACCCCGGCCAGAGCGAGCGCGGCCAACCGCGACATGTGAGTAGCCATCCGCTAAGTAAACCCTGCGAAGACGAAAGCACCCCCGGTCCTATTGGGCAAGCTTGTCCACGATGCTGGGTCTCGGTCCTGTACGGCAGCCACCGAGAACAAGGGCGAACGCGGGCACCGACCCTACATAGAAGATCTGACAGCACACTTGCGGCAAGAACTGAACCTGGCCGCAAGCAGCTTCGGCTGACCTGCCAAAATAAGACTCACTGCGGCGTGTTCAGACCCCATTGCACATATGCCTTCCCCGACTCACAATCGGGTGTGACCGTAATCGACCGATGCGCGCGCTGACCGGTGTCGAGATACTGGATCTGGTCTCCCGCGATCCAGCTGGTCAACTTCACCCCAGTACGGGCAACGGGTAGGCACATCGCCGGAACTACATACTCGGTGGGATACGGAACTTCTTCGAACTGGTCCAACGGATACTTACTTGCGTAGTCGCGCCATTGATCATTCGGCATCAAGAATTGAATACGGTAGGGATCGATTTCAGCGATAACGCTGCTAGCCGATGCTGGCACCTCGACTTTGAGCGCATCTTTGGCACTCATGGGGTCGTTGCCCTCTTTGTGGTCAGTCCAGCCGGTCCCGCAGCCGCAGAGAAGGAGTACGCACGTAGCAAGGATGCCGATGAGGCGTGCGGTCATGGCCAGGTACTCCGCTGAGGACTGGAAGTGCCAAATGTTTCGAAGTTTTGTGCCCAGCCTGCGCGATGCAAATTGTTCAGATCCGATGGTTGCGGCCATGGGTGTTGGTCAGTGGTCTCAAAGTTGTAGTAGTCGTAGATGTTCACTTGCGACGAAACATCGTAGGTGCCGTTGCCATTAGGCATCGCTACACCGCTGGTCTGATAACTGAAGGAACCCAGTGCGGCGAACCAGTCTGGATTACTCGCTGCTTTCGGCCGCGCGGGGTCGCCATCTACCGAACCGTATCCGCTTTGAAAGGCCACCGGCCCCTCGTAACCTGGCGGCATCGACCGCATTGCCGCGTCCAAATTAGCTTTTGCCATAGCCGTAGAGTCTTGCTTGAACCACGACATGTCATGAAGCATATTGTCGACCGGCACCGTCGCAGGCTTGCCCGAACCATCAAGAAAATGTTGAAGCAAGTCCGGCGCGTACTGTTGCCCGGCCGCGCGAGTGCTACCGACCAGTCCCTCCGCCCACGCTCGCGTGGCCTGCAATCCGGCTTTGTCCAAAAAGCCTGGCTTGTCGATTCCGTACTGATCCGGTCCCGAACCATCCTTATTGGCATTGTCTTTCGAGAACGTTGGTGGTGTCGGGTGATCGGGTATCTGCGGCGCGAATGGACGATCTGAATCCTTTTCGCCTCGAAGCGCGTTCGTCGCCTGCCAGTCGTACTGCTGTCCTGCTACGTCAGCGGTTGCCAGTAACGCCCGCAACGCATGTTCGAATTCCGCGCGTCGCGTTTGGGCTGCCTCAACGTCTTTCGGAGACTTAAGAGTCGCCTGATACTCAGGCTTCAGGGTGACGCCACCATCGTCCGTGATGTTGAACATCTGTTGCACCGCAGGGTCGTCTACGCGTTTGAGAAGTTCATCGCGCAGTAGTCCCATCTGCTGGGCACCCTTATCGAGAACGGCAGCAGCATTATTCCACCGCTGCTTGCGCTGAAAGAACTCTTCCCCGTGGTCTTTGACCTTGACCGCGTAGGCGTCTCGGGCTTCGCCCTCCCAGTTGGTCGATACGCCATCCATGCCGTTGATCACCGTCAACGCATGCTCATCAAGCTGAGCAGCCCCGTTACGCAGACCGGTGGCAGTGTCGGTCAGATCGCTGAGGTGCCAACCGCGAACCTGCGAGATCTTCACAGTTGCTTGCCGGTGTCATCGAGCCGAGAAGCACTACGCGACTCAGTGCGACGGAACTCCTCGGCAGTGCGTTTCAACTCATCCACCAACCCATCCAGGCGCCGCGCGTGGTTGGTGACATGATCTTGCTGCTCAAAAGCATGCGCGCGAAGCCCCGACATAAGGGCAGTGCCTTCGCAAGCCCCGGCCCCTTGCAGCAGAACTGAATCCATCCGCAGTGCGGCCAGCTTGTCGCCGACGTGCCACACCGTCTTAGCGAAACCGTCAACGTCGTCAGGATTGACACTCAGACCCATAGAACCTCCCCGGCAGCGAATCTGCGTTAGCCAGCAATCCTCCCGGTAGGAGTTGAACCCACTTCCAAGACGAGAACACCCCCGGCCTCTACAGGACCAGGGGTGCTTTCGTTGCGCACAAACTAGTGGGCGTGACCGTGGTGGCCGTGCCCGTGGTCGGCCTCTTCGGCAGGCTTGTCCACGATGCTGGTCTCGGTCGTCAGGATCATGCGAGCCGCCGATGCCGCGTTGATGACGGCCGAGCGAGTCACCTTCACCGGATCGATGACGCCATCGGCAATCAGGTCGCCGTACTCCAGCGTCGCCGCGTTGAAGCCGTGCCCGGCGTCCAGCTCGGCCACCTTGCTCACCACCACGGCACCATCCAGGCCGGCGTTGGTGGCAATCCAGAACAGCGGAGCGGACAACGCGGCCTCGAACACGTCGACACCCTTGGCCTCGTCACCCTTCAGTTCGGCACGCAGACCGTCCAGCGCCGAACGGGCCTGCACCAGGGCGCTACCGCCACCGGCCACAATGCCCTCTTCCACGGCGGCCTTGGCCGCCGAGACGGCGTCCTCGACGCGATGCTTGCGCTCCTTGAGGGCGGTGTCGGTGGGGGCGCCCACCTTGATCACGGCAACGCCGCCGGCCAGCTTGGCCAGACGCTCCTGCAGCTTCTCGCGGTCCCAGTCCGAGTCGGTGGTTTCGATCTCCGCCTTCAACTGGGCGACACGTGCCTTGATGGCGTCCTCGGAACCGCCACCGTCGACGATGACCGTCTCGTCCTTGCTCACCACGACGCGGCGGGCGGTGCCCAGCACCTCGATACCCACCTCACGCAGCGACAGCCCCACATCCGGGTTGACCACCTGGGCGTTGGTGACGATGGCCAGGTCCTCCAGGAATGCCTTGCGGCGGTCACCGAAGAACGGCGCCTTGACGGCGACGGCCTTGAGGGTCTTGCGAATCGCGTTGACCACCAGGGTCGACAGTGGCTCACCCTCCACGTCTTCGGCCACGATCAGTAGCGGCTTGCCTTCCTTGGCCACCAGTTCCAGCAGCGGAAGCAGGTCGGGCAGCGAGCTGATCTTGTCGCGATGCAGCAGCACCAGTGCGTCCTCCAGAACCGCCTTCTGGTCGTCGAAGTCGGTCACGAAGTACTGCGACAGATAGCCCTTGTCGAACTGCACACCGTCGGTGATGACCAGCTCGGTGTTGATGGTCGAGGACTCCTCGACGCTAACGACACCGTCGCCACCCACCTTGGTCATGGCCTCGCCGACCAGCTCGCCGATCTCGGGATCGCGCGAAGATACGGTGGCCACCTGCGCAATGGCGTGCTCGCCGGCAACCGGCGCGGCGACCGTCAGCAGCCGCTCGGACACCGCGTCGGCGGCCCGGGAGATACCGGCACCGAGGGCGATCGGGTTGGCACCCGCGGCCACGTTGCGCAGGCCGGCTCTGACCAGTGCCTGAGCCAGCACGGTGGCGGTGGTGGTGCCGTCACCGGCAACGTCGTTGGTCTTGGTCGCCACCGACTTGACCAGCTGGGCGCCCAGGTTCTCGAACGGGTCTTCCAGGTCGATGTCACGAGCGATGGTGACACCGTCGTTGGTCACGGCGGGACCGCCGAATGCCTTGGCCAGCACCACGTGCCGTCCGCGGGGACCGAGCGTGACCTTGACCGCGTCGGCCAGCTTGTTGACCCCGGCTTCCAGGGCGCGGCGCGCGGTCTCGTTGAATTCGATCAGCTTGCTCATGTGTTCTCTCTAGTCGGCTTTATCAGCACCGGACAGGAATGGGTAAAACGCGCGCCGCCCCGGAAATCGCCTGCAACGCAGGTTCTTTCCGGGGCGGTCACACGGTGCTACTTGCTAACGACAGCCAGCACGTCGCGGGCCGACAGGATCAAGTACTCCTCGCCGTTGTACTTGATCTCGGTGCCGCCGTACTTGCTGTAGATGACCACGTCACCCTCGGACACGTCCAGGGGGATCCGCTTCTCGCCATCCTCATCCCAGCGGCCTGGGCCAACTGCGACGACGGTGCCTTCCTGCGGCTTCTCCTTGGCGGTGTCCGGGATAACCAGACCGGAAGCGGTCGTGGTCTCGGCCTCATTGGCCTGAACGAGGATCTTGTCCTCGAGTGGCTTGATGTTCACGGCCACAATGATCCCTTTCCCTCTCAGGGTGGCTCGGTGGGCCTGCTGCCCATGAGCCTGGATTGTCAACAGATGCTTCGGCGGCCGGATGAGTGTCGCGCCGTCGTCGCGGGTGCCGACACGACGTCAACCGATCGCCATCTAGCACTCTATACATGAGAGTGCTAGTGCTCAAGGGTGGGTTGGGCCTTAACCGCTCAAGGCTCCCGGATCCATCAGCAGATGGGCCGACACATCACCGACCATCTCGACATCCACCCGGCGCGAGCTGAAGTACCAGCCGTGCCCGTCCTGTCCGAAGGTGTCACGGTATCGGCCCACCACGATCGGCTGCAGCGGCAGCTGCTCGGTGGCCTGGACCACGCAAAACGTCGATCTGGCCGACGCGGTGCCGTCACCGGCGACCTCCACGACGGGGTTGAGCACCAGGTGCCTGGTACGGGGCGTACCTCCAGTCTCCCGGTAGCGGCGCGTGGTGGTGAAGAAAAGCTTGGTGATGGCGGAGGCCCCCGAGACACTCCCCTGCTCACCACCGAAGGAGCCGCGGCCCAGGAGCTCGCCGATCCCGTCGAAATCCCCCGCGTCCATCAGCTCGGCGTAGCGGTACAACAGATCGGTGATGGCCAGCCGATCAGCGAAGCTCATCAGTGCACTTGCCCCTTCACGACGGGGAGCCCGGGATCGGCCGCGGCCTGCAGCGAGGATGGCTGCGCGCCCGCGGCCACCAGATGTGCCGCGAACGAAGCGATCATCGCCCCGTTGTCGGTGCACAGCCGCAGCGGCGGCACCCGAAGTGTCAGACCCGTCTCCGCGCAACGCTGTTCGGCCAGCGCGCGCACCCTCGAGTTGGCGGCGACGCCGCCGGCGATCAGCAGGGTCGACACTCCCAGGTCTGTCGCCGCCCGCACGGCCTTCATGGTCAGTACGTCGGCCACCGCCTCCTGAAAACCCGCGGCCACATCGGCCGGAGAAAAATCGGCTTCTACACCGTGTTTTTCCAGGTACCGCGCCACCGCGGTCTTGAGCCCGGAGAAGCTGAAACTGTGTCGGGCATCGCGTGGACCCGTCATGCCCCGCGGGAACGGTACTGCCGACGAATCACCTTGTTGTGCAAGCTCGTCGAGCACCTTGCCACCCGGGTAGCCCAGCCCGAGCAGCCGGGCCACCTTGTCGTACGCCTCGCCGGCGGCATCATCGACGGTGGCGCCGAGCTCTTCGATGGGCTCGGCCAGCGATCGTACGTGCAGCAGGCTCGTGTGCCCGCCCGAGACCAGCAAGGCCACGCATTCGGGCAGCGGCCCGTTCTCGTAGACGTCGGCGGCGATATGTCCACCGAGATGGTTCACGCCGTAGAACGGCACGCCCCAGGCCAGTGCCAGCCCCTTGGCGGCCGACACCCCGACCAGGAGCGCGCCGGCCAGCCCGGGCCCGATGGTCGCCGCGACGACGTCGGGTCGCTGCACCCCGGCAAGGTCCAGCGCGCGCCGTGCGGTGACGCCCAGCGCTTCCAGGTGCGCGCGGGAAGCGATCTCCGGCACCACCCCGCCGAAACGCGCATGTTCCTCGACACTGGAGGCCACCTCGTCGGCCAGCAGCACCACCGACCCGTCGGGGGTCAGTTCGGCAATACCCACTCCGGTTTCGTCACACGAGCTTTCGATAGCGAGGATGACTGTCATGGCAGCATCAGCCTATTTCACCTCGCCGTGTGCGGGACGCTTCATGGTGAAGGCATCGGCACCGCTGCCGGGGTAGTACCGCTTGCGCAGCCCGACGGTCTCAAACCCGGCGCCCTGGTACAGAGCAATCGCCGCCGCATTATCGGTGCGTACCTCCAAAAAGACGGGTCCCGGATCCTGATCGGCGTGCGCGAGCAGCGCGTCCAACAGCCGCCGTCCCAGGCCCTGTTTCTGGTACGCGGGATCCACACCGATGGTGTGAATCTCGTACTCGGGCGCGTGACGCCCCAGCCGGGAAATGCCGCCGTATCCCACCAGCGTGTGTCCGTCCCTGGCCGCGAGGTAGTAGATATGCGATGAGGCGAGCTCGGCGAGGAAGGCCGACTCCGGCCAGGGGTCGTCGCCCTCGAAGAGCACCGCCTCAAGTTCGGCGCACCGGCGGGCGTCGCGCCGGCGAAGCGGTTTGAGCTCGATGGTCATCGGCGGGGTTCTTTGGCATCGGGGCGACGCAGATATAGCGGAGTCAACGCACCCGGCGGCTCGTCCCACCCCGCCACCTGCACCAGGCGGGACGGCGACGGGTAGTGACGATCCACCGCCGGAAGATCGAAAAGCGTTGTATGGTCCGGAGATCCGGCGACCTGGGTGTACCCGTCCAGCGACACGTCGGCGGGCGCGTCGACGGCAGGCCCGCTGACACGAACACCGTCGCTATAGCCGGCCCAATACACCTCACGCCGACGCGCGTCGGTGACGACCAGCACCCTCCCGGCGGTGCCATGGCCGATGGCATCCAGGGTGCACACGGGATACACCGGGATGTCCAGCGCCAGACCCATGGCCGCCGCGGTCGCCATGCCGACGCGCAGTCCGGTGAACGGGCCCGGGCCACAACCCACCACGATCGCACCGAGGTCGCCGACCGCGACACCGGCATCGGCACATGCCACCCCGATGTTCGGCGTGAGCGCCTCGGCATGCCCTTTGGCACCCATGGTGATTCGTTCAGCCAGCGGCTGCACCGATCCATCGGGCGCGCGCCGCACCAGGCCCGCCGTGATGGCGGCGGTCGCTGTGTCCAGGGCAAGTATCAGGGTCACGATTCGCGGCTCCAATGCCAGGTTGCGGTGCGTTCATCGGAGTCGGCGGCACGCTCCAGCCGGATGTCCAGATGGTGTTCCGAGAGCCGCTCGGCCAGGCCTTCTCCCCATTCGACGACAACCACCGAGTCATCCAGATCGGTGTCCAGATCCAGCGAGTCGAGTTCGCCCAGTAGATCAGCGCTTTGGTGTTCCAGCAGCCGGTAGACGTCCACATGCACCAGCGCCGGAGCTCCCGGCCGCCGCGCCTCGTGGACCCGCGCCAATACGTAGGACGGCGAGGTCACCGGGCCCTCGACATCCATGCCCTGGGCGATGCCCTTGGTCAATGCCGTCTTTCCGGCTCCCAGCGGACCGCTGAGCACCACGACGTCGCCCGCCGCAAGGCCTTGACCGATCCGTTTCCCGAACTCCAAGGTGTCCTGAGCCGTCGGCAGTGCCACGCTTCCCGATTCATCGATCACAGCCCGGTCCGATCACGCAGCCGCTGCTTGATCGCGGCGAAAAGTGGTGGTGTTGAACGCCTGACCAGCCGGTCGATGCCATCGTTGACGATCTCGGGGTGCTCAAGCTGCACCAGATGCCCGGATTCGCGCACCAGGATCAGCTCATTGTGACCGCTGGCTGCCAATCGTGCTGCCATCGACTCCGATTGCGTGTGCGGGGTCAGCATGTCGGTGTCGCCGCATATGACCAGGCTCGGCAGGGGCGCGATGGTCGGCAGCGCCGCCGTCTCGTCATGCTGCTCGAGTGCGCGCAGAAAATCCACGATGGTGGTGACCGGCGTCTGATGAATCATCCGCTCGCTGAACTTGACCAGCGTGGGACTGACCCGATGGCCACCATATGACGCCGCTTGCAGCACCGGGCCCACAAGCGATTTGATCGCGCCGCGCCCATGGTGGGCCGGCCCGGGCGCGTAATGCACGGCCGTGCGCAGCACGCGCAGCGCCGGATTACGCAATCCCTCGCCGATCGCGGTGTGTGAAAGCCCTTCGGCGGCACTGGCGATCAGACCGACTCCAACGATCCTGCGGCCGTACTGCTCAGGATGCCGCCTGGCGTGCGCCAGCACCGTCATACCGCCCATCGAGTGACCCACGAGGACGGCATTACCCCGCGGCACCAGCACGCGCAGCACCGACTCGAGGTCATCGCCGAGCTGCCCGACGGTGCACGACGCCGGAGCAGGTAGACCCGAGCGACCGTGTCCCCGTTGGTCATAGAAGACCATCCGGACGTTGTCGCCCCAGCGGCTCGCGAGCTCGCGGCGCTGGAAATGAAACGACGCCATCTGCAGGCAGAATCCGTGCACGAAGACGACGGTCAGCGGCGCGTTCGACGGACCGACTTCACGAACCGCGAGCGGCACCCCGTCGTCGGTCGTCACGATGCTGCCGCGGTCGGTCTGCAGCAGATCGAAGTTCTCTCCGCGATAAGGGTCGTCGAATCTGCGCCTGCCGATGGAGCGCGCGGTGCCGACACCGGCCACCGCAACCACCGCACCGAGCCCCGCGACACCGGCCAGCCAGGCGTTCGACTTATTACTCAACGGCCCTGGAATCCCGGTACGTCCGCACCACCCTGCCCCGCGGGCCGGTGACCACTTCGTAGGCGATGGTGTCGAGCAGCTCCGCCCAGTCCTGCGCGGTCGGCTCGCCGCCTGTTCCCGGCCCGAAAAGCGTTGCCACATCACCGGCTTGCACCCCGGCATCGTTGTCACCCAGGTCAACCACGAACTGGTCCATGCAAACCCGGCCGATATTGGGGTAGCGGCGTCCGCCGATGGCCACCTCGAATCGATTGCCCAGTGCGCGCACCACCCCGTCGGCGTAGCCGATTCCGATGAGTGCGGCGTTGGTGTCGCGTGGGGCGGTCCACACGTGCCCGTAGGACACACCCTCACCGGCCGACACCGGCTTGACCGAGGACACCGCGCAGGTCAGCGACATCGCCGGAATCAGGTCAAAGGAAGTCCGGCCGCGGTTGGATGTCGCCGACTCCGCGGCTCCAAGCGGGTTGATGCCGTATACCGCGATACCGGGGCGCACCATGTCGTACCGCGCATCGGGACGGGTGAGAGTGGCCGCCGAATTCGACAGGTGCGCCAGCTCATAACGCAATCCGAAGCCGCGTGCCAGCTCAAGTGCCTCGTTGAACCGCCCGATCTGCATGTCGACGGTGGGATGGCCCGGCTGGTCGGCATACGCGAAGTGGGACATGATGCCGCGCAACCGAATCGACTCCTCGGCCTGCGCCTTGGCCAACGCTTCGAAGAGATCGCGGGTGTACCCGGCAGGCACTCCATTGCGATTCAGTCCGGTATCCACCTTGATGGACGTGATCGCCTGGCGCCCGGTGGATCGCGCCGCCGCAAGCAGCTCACCGAGCTGTCCGAGCGAGGACACGGCCACCTCGACATCGGCATGCAGCGCGGCCGCATAGTCGGCTCCCGGCGCGTGCAGCCAGGCGAGCAGCGGTGCGTCGAGACCGGCCGCGCGAATCTGCAGCGCCTCGGCGATGGAGGTGACGCCAAGCTCGTCGGCACCGGCAGCGAGCGCGGCTCGTGCCACCCGAACCGCGCCGTGCCCGTAGCCGTCGGCCTTGACCACAGTCATGAGACGGGCCGTACCGGCGTGCTCACGCAGTAACTTGACGTTGTGCGCGATGGCGCCGAGGTCGATGACCGCTTGCGCGGTCGTCGCACCGGTGCTCGGCGGAAGGCCGTCGGTTGTCGTCGAAGTCGTGCTCACCGGCCCCATTGTCCCATCCGCACGCTAATGAGCGAACGGCTGCACCTCGTCGAAGTGTCCGTTCGGTTTCAGCTCGTCGAGTCCCTTGAGCACGGTGTTGAGATCATCGCGCAGCGCTCTGGCCAGATCTCCCGAGAAGCCCTCGCGCACAACCACTCGCAGTACGGCGATATCGGTGACGTCATCGGGCATGGTGTACGCAGGCACCTGCCAGCCAAATGCCCGCAACGAATGCGAGATGTCGAACTCGGTGTACGGCCGCTTGCCTTTGAGCCGGAACGACACCACCGGGATCGCCGACCCGTCGGTGATCACCTCGAAATGTTCACTCTTGCCGAGTTCGTCGCCGAACCAGCGTGCCGTCTCCGACAGACAGCGCATCACCTGTGCATATCCGGCCCGGCCCAGCCGCAAGAAGTTGTAGTACTGCCCCACCACCTGGTTGCCCGGGCGGGAAAAGTTCAGGGTGAAGGTCGGCATGTCGCCACCCAGGTAGTTGACCCGGAACACCAGGTCTTCGGGCAGATGCTCCTTGCCGCGCCACACCACAAAGCCGATCCCGGGATAGGTCAGCCCGTACTTGTGTCCGCTGACATTGATCGACACCACCCGCGGCAACCGGAAGTCCCAGTGCAGTTCGGGATGCAGGAAAGGCACCACGAAACCACCGCTGGCGGCATCGACGTGTACCGGCACATCGGGCTTGCCGGGTGTAGCAGCGAGCTTGTCCAGCGCCGCGCAGATCGCGGCGATCGGCTCCAGCTCTCCGGTGAACGTGGTGCCCAGGATCCCGACGACGCCGATGGTGTCCTCGTCGACCACCTCAAGCACCTGCTCGGGAGTGATCACGTACCGGCCCTTGGCCATCGGCAGGTATCGCGGTTCGACGTCGAAGTACCGGCAGAATTTTTCCCAGACCACCTGCACGTTGGAACCCATCACCAGGTTGGGTGTGCGCCCCTTCCAGCCGGTGCCGTCGGTACCGCCGATTTTCGTGCGCCAACGCCACTTGAGGGCCAGCCCGGCCAGCATGACCGCCTCACTCGATCCGATGGTCGACACCCCTACCGCCGAGGACGGATCCTCCGTGGACAAGTTGTCGGCATGGAACAGGTCGGCCACCATGGCCACACATCGCGACTCGATCGCGGCCGTCGCCGGATACTCGTCCTTGTCGATCATGTTCTTGTCGAACGTCTCGGCCATCAGCTTTTCGGCCTCGGGATCCATCCACGTCGTGACGAAGGTCGCCAAGTTCAGCCGCGAGCTGCCGTCGAGCATCAGCTCGTCGTGAATGAACCGATAGGCGGCCTGCGGATCCATCGGCTCGTCGGGCAGTCGCAGCGCCGGGACGGGTGCCGTGGACAGCCTGCCGGTGTACGCGGGGCTGAAGGCGGAGGCATTGATCTTTCCGGCATGCGCCGAGAGACGGAACTGATCACGGGATTTCGACATAAACCGATTCTCACCCTATTTCGGCGATCGCCCACCGCAGATGTCCAAGAAGACGAGAAGCCGAAATGGGCGCTTTACCCGGACCCGGGTCGGCGGCAGCAGCAGCGGCGGCACGGGCGTGCACATAGGCCCCCATCGCGGCGGCCTTGTCCGCCGCGATCCCGGCGGACAACAGCGCCCCAATGACACCGGCGAGCACGTCGCCCGAACCCGCGGTCGCGGCCCATGACCCGTGCGCGCGGTTCACATACGCGGTGCCGTCCGGCCGGGCGATGACGGTGACGTTGCCCTTGAGCAGGACCGTGGCCTTGAGCCGGACGGCCAGCGACCGTGCCGCATCGACGCGATCAGGTCCCGGTGGCCCACCCGCCAACCGCGCGAATTCACCGGCATGCGGGGTCAGGACCGTGGCGGCCGGGCGCGATGCCACCAGATCCGCCAGATCCGGATGCTCAGCCAGCATTGTCAGGGCGTCGGCGTCGACGAGGACGGGCAGGCTTGTCGAAAGAACTCGCCGCAGGGTTCTCGTCTGACGTTCGGCGGTGCCGTACCCGGGACCGATCACCCACGCCTGCACCCTGCCGGCGGCTTCCTCCGTCTGCGTGGCAATCACTTCCGGCCAGTGCGAAACCACTTCGGCAGCAGCTGTTCCCGCGTAGCGGACCATCCCCGATGTCGCCGCCACGGCCGCACCGGAACACAGCACTGCCGCTCCGGGATAGGTGCTCGATCCGGCCAGCACACCGGTGACGCCCTGGGTGTACTTATCATCGGCCGGCCCGGGAACGGGCCAGGCGGCCGCCACGTCGGAGGCGTCGAACTCCCGCAAAGCCGATTCGGGCAGCTCCAGCCCGATGTCGATGAGCCTCACATCACCGCAATCACCAAGGGCATGAACGGGTTTGTATCCGCCGAAGGTGACCGTGACCGCCGCGCGGAAGGCCGGGCCATCGACCGCCCCGGTGTGCACGTCGACGCCGCTGGGAATGTCCACCGCGATTACCGGTATGCCCTCGGCAGTGATCTTCTCGGCGATACCGGCGGCAGCGCCGGGCCGCAGCGGGCCAGTACCGGAGATTCCCACCACGCCGTCAACGACGAGGTCGGTGTCATCAGGCACAACCGACACCACCCTCCCGCCGGCCTTGCGGAAGGCGGCCAGTCCGGCGCGGTGGGCCCGTTCCGGGTTCAGCAGCACCGCACTGGCGGATACGCCACGCCGACGCAGGAAGGTCAACGCCCACAAGGCGTCTCCCCCGTTGTCTCCGGAACCCACGACACCACAGACACTCCGCCCGGCCACTACACCCGCACGCCGCGACAACTCATCCGCGATCACCGCGGCCAGTCCGTATGCGGCACGCCGCATCAACGCCCCGTCGGGCAGTGCGGCCAGCAGCGGCGCCTCGGCCTCCCTGATCTGTTGGGCGCTGTAGTAGTTCCGCATCAGGCGGCCTCCACCGTGTCCAGGAATTCGTGTGTCAGTTCAGAAATGCGTCCCGGGAACTCACCATTGAGCGCGTGCGAGGCGTCAGGCCAAACATGCACCCTGTTGTCCGGCACCGCGCTCCGCGCCCGCTGCGCGGCACGCCGGGCGTCGTGCACGATGGTGCGCCCGGCGATGACCGTCAGCACGGGCATGGACAGCCGGCGGAGTTGCTTGTCGCTGAAAACTTTTGGTGAGGGCAGGCAGATCCGGAAATCCCGTGCCGCCGCCGAGATCAACGCTGCTTCCGGGAGGGACTCGTCGACCTGTGCGCCGCCGGCCGACCAACTCAGTAGCCGATTTCGGATCGCCTGCGGCGTGCCCGGAATCACCGAGCCCAACGAGACGAGCACCATCTTCCAGGTGAGGGGCGCGAACGTCAGCGCCGGATCGAGCAAGACCAGTGATCGCACCCGGCACGGGTATCGAATCGCGTGATTCACCGCGGCCCAGCCGCCAATGGACAGCCCCACCACATGCACCGCGCCCAGGTTCAGCCCGGCCATCACGTCCTCTAGCCAGTCGGCGTGATCCTGCGGACCGGTAATCGGCTTGTCCTGCACGCTCATTCCGGGCTCCCCGAGAAGGTCGATGCAGTAGACGCTACGCCGCGACAGCAGGGACGTGAGGTTGGCGCGCCACAGCGGCGTTGATCCACCTCGCCCGGTCAACAGCAACAGCGGAACACCGCCGCACGCGCCGAACCGGTAGGCCCGCACGGAGCCCAGCCGGGTGGGGACATCAAAACTCCGGGCGATCTGCGGCAACCGCGCCATACCCGCCCGATAGGCTGCCACGAATCGCGCATACCCGGACGCATCGACGAAATGCCCCAACTTCTGCACAGCCCAATGCTTTCCGACACGATGCTCGGGTACCGCGACAGGGCTCATGCACTCGGCCTACGGCTGCCGCTTATTCGACGGTTACCGACTTGGCCAAGTTCCGCGGCTTATCCACGTCATAACCACGGGCCTGCGCCACGGCAGCGGCGAAGACCTGCATGGGAATCGTGGACAGCAGCGGTTGGTACAGCGTCGATACCGCGGGGATCTCGATGAGGTGGTCCGCGTAGGGCCGAATCGTCTCGTCGCCCTCTTCGGCGATGACGATCGTGCGTGCCCCGCGGGCCTGGATCTCGCGGATATTGCTGAGCAGCTTGGAGTGCAGCAGACCCATACCCTTGGGGGAGGGCATCACCACAATGACCGGCAATCCCTCCTCGATCAGCGCGATGGGGCCGTGCTTGAGCTCGCCGGCCGCGAAGCCCTCGGCGTGCATATAGGCCAGTTCCTTGAGCTTGAGCGCGCCTTCGAGCGCCACCGGGTAACCGACATGGCGTCCCAAGAACAGGATGCTGGAGGACTGCGCGTACTGCCGGGCAAGGTCGGCGACCGGATCCATCTGGGAGATGACGCGCTCGATCAGCTCCGGCATGGCCTCCAGCTCGTGGTACTCACGCGCCACCTCATCGGGGTACTTGGTCCCCCGAGCCTGGGCCAGGGCAAGGCCCACAATGTAATTGGCGGTCACCTGGGCCAGGAAGGTCTTCGTGGCGGCGACACCGATCTCCGGCCCGGCCCTGGTGTACAACACCGCATCGCACTCGCGGGGAATCTGCGAGCCATTGGTGTTGCAGACCGCCAGCACCTTGGCCTTCTGTTCCTTGGCGTGTCGCACCGCTTCCAACGTGTCGGCGGTCTCACCCGACTGGGAGATGGCCACCACCAGCGTGCTGCGATCCAAAACCGGGTCACGGTACCGGAATTCACTGGCGAGTTCGATCTCCACGGGCAGCCGCGTCCAGTGCTCAATGGCGTACTTGGCCAGCAGCCCGGAATGGAACGCGGTGCCACAGGCCACCACGAATACCTTGTCGATATCGCGCAGCTCCTGATCGGAGAGCCGCTGCTCGTCGAGCACTATCCGGTCGAGATCGAAGTGACCCAGCAAGGTGTCGGAAACCGCCGCCGGCTGTTCGGCGATCTCCTTGAGCATGAAGTACTCGTAACCGCCCTTTTCCGCGGCCGACAGATCCCAATCGATGGTGAACACCCGGGCGTTCCCGGTGTCGTCATTGCCCTCGAAATCGGTGATGCGGTATCCGTCCGCGGTGATGACGACGACCTGATCCTGCCCCAATTCGACAGCATCCCTGGTGTATTCGATGAACGCCGCGACGTCGGACCCGAGGAACATCTCGCCGTCACCGATGCCGACAACCAGCGGCGTAGACCGGCGCGCGGCCACGATGGTGCCCGGGTCGTCCGCGTGAGAGAAGACGAGAGTGAAATGCCCCTCCAGCCGACGCACGACGGACTGCACCGAGGCGACGAAGTCACCGGCGGTGTCGCCGGATTCGAACTGGCGCGACACCAGATGCACGGCCACCTCGGAGTCCGTGTCACTGGCGAATTCGACACCGGCCGACTCCAGCTCGGCGCGCAGTACCGCGAAGTTCTCGATGATCCCGTTATGGACCACCGCGACCTTGCCGGTGGCATCCTGATGCGGGTGGGCGTTGCGGTCGGTGGGCGCGCCGTGAGTGGCCCAGCGGGTATGTCCCATCCCGGTCGTGGCGGCGAAAGATTCCCCGGACTCGGCGATCGCAGATTCCAGATTCGCCAGTCGGCCCGCCTTGCGCTGCACCAGCAGCCCGCCGTGGCCATCGGCCAGCGCCACCCCGGCAGAGTCGTAGCCGCGGTATTCGAGCCGCCTCAGCGCCTCAAGGACGACACTGAGGGCGTCCCGGTGGCCGACGTACCCGACAATTCCGCACATAGCCCACCAGGGTAGTTCAGTTCCCGCTGAGGTCCACGGGCGCCGGTATCAGCTACGGTCATGCCATGGCGAGTACCCGCACGCTATTCAAAGCCCTGACCCGCCGTGGTCCGCACAAAGTGCTGCGCGGCGACCTGGCCTTCGCGGGAGTGACCGGCGTGGTCTACACACCGGAAGCGGGCTTCAACCTGCCTGCCGTGGCGTTTGGGCACGACTGGCTGACCGGTACGGACAAGTACCGGGCGACCCTGGAACATCTCGCGTCCTGGGGAATTGTCGCCGCCGCCCCCGACACCGAGAAGGGGTTGGTCCCGTCACACCTGAATCTGGCCGCCGACTTGGCCACAACGCTCGAGATTGTGACTCGGGTGCGCCTCGGCGACGGCAAGATCAGTGTGCATCCAAGCAAGCTGGCGCTCGTCGGCCACGGTCTGGGTGCCTCCGCGGCGGTTTTTGCGGCGACTCGCACGCCGGCCTTGGTGGACAAGAAGAACCGGCCGGTCGGCGCCAAGGCCGTGGTGACGCTTTTCCCCAGCTCGACTCAGCCGCCGGTTGAGGCCAGTGCGGTCGGCTTGACCATTCCCGGCCTGGTGGTGACGAGTGCCGAAGACGCACATTCACTCCGGTCCAATGCCGTGGCCCTCGCGCAGGCCTGGCCGGGCGCCGAGCTGCGGTACATCGCCAAGGCCAAGGCCGGGGGGCTGCCCGAGCACAGTTGGCTCCGCAGATTCGTCGGCCTGGGCGGTGCCAGCCGAACCACCCAGCGCAACACCAGGGCGCTGTTGACCGGCTACCTGCTGTCCCAGCTGGTCGGCGACAAGCGCTACCGGGATTTCGCGGACGCGGCGGCCGAACTGCCGAACACCTCGCTGCCGGCGGCCGACGGACGAGAGATCAGCGAGCTCGACCGCGTGCAATCGCTGCTGAAGTAGTCAGCGCCGCCACCGCTGCCAGCGGTAGACATCGTCCTCATCGAAATCCGCTTCGCTCATGTAGGTCTGTGACGGCATGCGAAATTCGTCGACCGGCTTCGCCGTCTTCGCCAGTTCCGATTCCCCGAGCACTGCTTCCCCACGCGCCGCCTCCGCCTCGTCGCGGAGCTGATCGAGGGTGCTCTCGAAATCCGCGACGATGCCTGCCAACGCTTCGGTGATATCGATCATCGCCCGGCCTTGGGCAGTTCGTCAGCGGCGATCTCACATGGGGTCTCCCCCGCCTCGGTCTTCGCCTCCTGGGGCTGTGCCGATGCATCGGTGGGTCCTACCGACGGCAACGGGGATGGCTGCCGGGCCGCGGCGGATTGCGGTTCGGGATGTTGGGGCACAGTGGGCGGCTGCGCCTGGACCGGATGCGGCGTCAACGAAGCCGACGAACCTGCGGGCTGTGCCGCCGACAGGCCTCCCGCGGCGGGCGGAATCGTGCCTGTCGGGGTCGCTCCGAGCGGCGCGCCCGGCGTGGTCTGGCCCGGAGCGGCGGTCGGCGTGGCCTCTAGCCCACCGGCACCCGCCAGCTGGATGCCCGGTGCCGGCTTGCCATCCGTAGCGAAGGTGGCACCGGAGTCGGCGCGCGCTTCTTCGATGGCAGCGTCTTTGGCCGCCGCCATCTTGGCGTCCGGATCCTTCTTGCCATCGGCGGCCGCCTCGTCCTTCTTGTCGGCGGCCTCGTCGGCTCTGCCGTCGAACTGGTCGTCGCCGAGGCCCTGCCCCATTTGGTCGAACGGAATGCTGGAGATGCCTTCGGTGATCGCACTGACGATTCCGCTTGCCGCCTGACCGATCGAGCTGAGCGCACCCGTCAGGGCGCCGGTCATGCCGCTGAGCATCTGGCTCGGATCCATGCCTTGCTGCCCCTGCCCGGCACCCTGCTGTTGCCCGGCGCCGGACAGCTGACCGCCCGCGTTACCCGTCGCGGACGCCGGCGTGGCCGTGCCCTGCATCCCGCCGCTCGCGGTACCGCCGCCAGCGCCGCTGTTCACCCCGGAGTTGCCGCTCTCGCCGCTCTCGCCGGAGGTTTCGCCGCCGTCCTTGTCGTCTTGCTTGCCTTTACCTTTGGTCGTCTTGGCGGGTTCATCGGTGGTGTCGTAGTCCGGGCCGAACACACCGGGTGGCAACTTGAAGTCGGGTGGAAGCTCCTGTTTCAGCCCGTTGATCAACGTGTCGTAGGCCCCGCCACCGGCGGACCACGCCTTCTTGAAGGCCGGCAGCAGCTGACCCTCGATGTTGTTCTTGACGTGGGGGCCGATCATCGTCGCGTTGGTCTCGTCTGCCTGGGACTTGTCGCCCATACCGGTTTTATAGGTCGCTACCGCACTGTCGAAATGCGTCCTGTCCGTTACCAGTCCGTCGACCATGGTCGACGCCTGCTTCTTCAGATCGACGATGTTCCACAGGGCGTTTCGCAGACCGTCCAGACCCGTCGACACCTTTCCGAATTCATCGGTAACCGCATCGGCCGTCGAATTGTGGGTCTTCAGAAAGTCATTCGCGGATTCGGAGCCCTTGCCCTCCCACAAGCCGATCAGCCGTTGCAGCTGTCCGTGCTGGCGTTCCGCTGCCGCCTTCATGGTGGCTGTCGCGTTCTTGAACAGTTCCAGGTCCCCGCCCAACGTGTTCAAGTCCATGCCGGCATCCATGTCGTACCAGTCGAACAACTGGCGCTCATTGGCTGTCAGGTCCGGATTGGTGATCGTGACGGGCGACTTGCCATTGCCGCGGATCGCGGCGGTGACATAGTTCTGCGAGTTGGCGATGGCCTGCAGCCCCTCACCACGCAGCGCCTCGATATCCCACTTGTTAGCCATAGACGCCTGTCACCTTCGCCGCTGTCTTACTCTCCCGTTCGGCATATCGCTGCGCGGTCGCACGGAGTTGTTCGGCGATTGCGGTGTTGGCGCGATGCCAGTCCTCGAGATGGGTCACCACTTCGCGTAATCCGCTTCTGACGTCATCGCCCTTGGCGGTGTGCCACCGACCGGCAGATGCCCCACCGAAAGACAATCCCCTCAGCTGCTCAATTGCTTTTTGCAGCTCACCGGCTATGTTGTCGAACTCACCGGCGACCCCCTGGACACCAGCGACGTCGATCCTGGTTTTTCCCATATTGACTACGACGGGTAGGTACCGATTCCGGTTCCATCTTTTTTCCCGATCCATGGATCACAGCACCTTCCCGTTCAACTACTTGGTCGGGTAGGGTCGCCGCATGCGCATTGGAACCACGCTGAGCTACGCCGGCGGATTCACCGAAGTGGTCGACGAACTCGCTGAGCTGGAGAAAATCGGTCTGGATATCGCGTTCGTCGCCGAGGCTTACTCGTATGACGCCGCAAGCCAGCTCGGATACCTCGCCGCCAAGACCTCCACCGTAAAGCTCGCGTCGGGCATCTTCCAGCTGTACACCCGCACCCCCACTCTGTTGGCCATGACCGCGGCCGGCCTGGACTACGTTTCGGGCGGCCGGTTCGTCCTCGGCATCGGCGCCTCGGGCCCCCAGGTGATCGAGGGGTTCCACGGCGTCAAGTACGACGCACCGCTGGGCCGCACCCGCGAGACCGTCGAGATCTGTCGCAAGGTGTGGCGCCGCGAGCGCCTCGAGTTCGAGGGCAAGTACTTCACCGTGCCGCTCCCCCCGGAGCAGGGCACCGGTCTCGGCAAGGCCCTGAAGCTGATCAACCACCCGGTGCGCGACCGCATCCCGGTACTGATCGCGGCGCTCGGCCCCAAGAACGTCGCGCTCACCGCCGAGATCGCCGAAGGCTGGCAGCCCATCTTCTTCCTGCCCGAGAAGGCCAATGACGTGTGGGGCGCGGCCCTGGCCGAGGGTAAGGCCAAGCGCGACCCGGCACTGGGCGACCTCGAGGTCTACGCAGGGCCCGCACTGGCGATCGGCGACGACGTCGAGGCACTGTACGGATTCGTCAAGCCGAGCCTCGCGCTGTACATCGGCGGTATGGGCGCCAAGGGCAAGAACTTCTACCACAACCTGGCCACTGCCTACGGGTTCGGCAAGGAAGCGGACACCATCCAGGAGCTGTACCTGTCCGGCAAGAAGGCCGAGGCTACCGATGCGGTACCCGACGAGCTGGTGAAGAACATCTCCCTCATCGGACCCAAGAGCTTTGTCGCCG
Organism: Mycobacteroides abscessus ATCC 19977; assembly: GCF_000069185.1. NCBI lineage: Bacteria > Bacillati > Actinomycetota > Actinomycetes > Mycobacteriales > Mycobacteriaceae > Mycobacteroides > Mycobacteroides abscessus. Next base: position 3,802,968 of record NC_010397.1, read on the forward strand.
AACGCGTCGCGGCCTTCAAGGAAGCCGGCGTGACGACCCTCAACGTGGCCCCGCTCGCCGCCGACGCCGCTGGCCGCATCAAGCATGTCGAGGCATTACGCGAACTGCTCTGATTCGCGCGCCGTTCGCTCTGCGTTCGACGTGTGTTCGCCTGCTGCCCTAAAGGTGGTGGGATGACAGCTTTTCCGCGCCGCACAGTGCTGCGGGCCGCTCTGCTCGGGCTCGCGGCGGTGCCGGTGGCCGCATGTGGGCCGGCGCTCGTGACAACGCGCCCGCGGTTGACCCACGGAGTCGCGAGCGGATTCCCGCGTACCGACGGCGCGGTGATCTGGGCCCGCTCGGATCGACCCGCCGCCCTGATCGTCGAAACCGCTGCCACCGAAAGTTTTTCGGACACAAGACGCTTCACCGGCCCGTTGCTTACTCCGGACGCGGACGGTACCGGCCGAATCCGCCTCACCGGCCTACCCGCGGATTCGGAGGTGCACTACCGGGTGACGCTCGACGCGGACGGGGCGCTCAGCGAGCCTGCCACCGGCGTCTTCCGAACCGCGCCGGCGACGGCCCGCGACGTCCGACTGATCTGGTCCGGCGACGTGGCGGGGCAGGGGTTCGGCATCAATCCCGACATCGGCGGAATGACGGTCTTCCGCACCATGGCCGAGCGAAATCCCCACTTCTTCATCCACAGTGGCGACACGGTGTACGCGGATGTCCCAATTCCCGAGACCCTGCCCCTGCCCGACGGACGGATCTGGCGCAACGAGATATCCGAGGCGAAAAGCGCTGTCGCGCAGACCCTTGACCAGTATCGCGGACAACACGCCTATAACCTCACCGATGCCAACTACCGGTACTTCAATGCCCACGTGCCTCAGCTTGTGCAGTGGGATGACCACGAGGTGATCAACAACTGGTACCCCGGCGAGGTGCTCGACAACGACAAGTACACCGAAAAGCGGGTCGACATACTCGCGCGGCACGGACATCGGGCATTCCATGAATGGCAACCGCTGGAAGCCCGCGAGGCCGTGGACGGACGTGTGTACCAAAGAGTCTCGTACGGCCCACTACTGGACGTGTTCCTGCTCGACATGCGGAGCTACAAGGATCCCAACTCCCCCAACCGTCAGCAACACGGCACCATCCTGGGTGCCCGCCAGGCCGGATGGCTCATCAACGAGATGGCCTCATCCACGGCCGTGTGGAAGGTCGTGGCCAATGACCTGCCCCTGGCACTGGTGGTCCCGGACGGAACAACGGACTTCGAGGCCGTCGCCAACGGCGACAACGACTTACCTCTCGGACGGGAAACCGAACTGGCACATATTCTCTCGCAGCTCAAGGCACGAAAGGTGCGCAACGTGGTATGGCTGACGGCCGACGTGCACTACACCGCGGCACACGAATACTCACCCGCCCGCGCCGCCTTCACCGACTTCGACCCGTTCTGGGAGTTCGTGTCGGGTCCGCTGAACGCGGGCGCCGGTAAAGAGTCGACTCTTGACGGAACCTTCGGTCCTCGTGCCGATTTCGTCCATGCGGCACCGCCCGGCAAGCAGTCACCACTGGACGGCTATCAACACTTCGGGCAGATCGACATCGACGGCGGCAGCGGCGACCTGACGGTCACACTGTGTGACGCGGCGGGCGCGGCCCTGTACACCCGCACCCTGGCGCGCATTTAGACCGCACCCACCACTTGGGCCACCCGCTCGGCGAGGCGCTGGGCGGTTGATTGCTCATCAGCTTCGACCATGACACGAACAAGCTGTTCGGTTCCGGAGGGCCGCAACAAGATTCGGCCATTACCGGCCAACTCTGACTCCACCGCGGCGACAGCGGCCAGCACCTCGGGCGCCTGCGCCACGGTGTGCTTGTTCGACACGGGCACATTGATGAGCGTCTGCGGCAGGCTGCGCATGGCAGAGGCCAGCTCGGCCAACGACTTGCCCGTCTGCGCCATGCGCGACATGAGACGCAGGCCAGTGACGATGCCGTCGCCGGTGGTGGCCAGGGAGGGCAGCACGATGTGACCGGATTGTTCGCCGCCCAGGGCGAATTGGCCCGCACGCAGCTCCTCCAGCACATACCGGTCGCCGACTCCGGTCACCTTCACGTCGATACCCGCTGCGCGCATGGCGATGTGCAAGCCCTGATTGCTCATCACCGTGGTGACCAGCGTGTTCGCGGTCAGCTCGCCGGCCTCGGCCATCGCCGCGGCCAGCACGACCATGATGGCGTCACCGTCGATGACGTTCCCGTCAGCGTCCACGGCCAGGCATCGATCCGCATCACCGTCGTGGGCGAGCCCCAGATGCGCACCGTGGGCGCGGACCGCCTCCTGCAGTGGACCGAGATGGGTTGACCCACAGCCGTCGTTGATGTTGAGCCCGTCGGGGTCGGCGTTGATATCGACCACGTGGGCGCCCGCCGCCCGGTAGGCCAGCGGTGCGGCATCGGAGGCCGCACCGTGTGCGCAATCGACCACGACGGTCACCCCGCTCAGCGGGTGAGTGCCGGCATTCTCGACATGATGCAGGTACCGATCGAGGGCGTCCACAGCGTCGCGCACCCGGCCGATTCCCCCGCCTGTCGGACGGATCGAAAGTGCCTCGAGCTGCGCCTCGATGGCCGCCTCGGCATCGTCATCGAGTTTGTGGCCGCCGACGCCAAAAATCTTGATCCCATTGTCCGGCATGGGGTTATGCGAGGCCGAGATCATGACACCGAAGGCCGCGCCGTATGCGCCCGTCAGATAGGCCACTGCCGGGGTGGGCAGCACACCGACCCGAAGCACGTCGACACCTTCGGCCGCGATACCCGCGACAACAGCGGCCTCGAGCATCTCGCCGCTGGCACGCGGATCGCGGCCCACCACGGCCACGGCGTGCGCGCGCCCGAGGGACCGGGCGGCGGCGGCGCCGAGGGCCATCGCGAGCTCTGCCGTCAGATCGGCATTCGCGACACCCCGTACGCCGTCAGTGCCAAACAAACCCATGCGCTTAACCTCTCACACCCAACTGGGCCCAATAACGCGATTGCGCCGACACACAGGTGTGTGCCGGCGCAATACGCGGACGAACAGTATCGATCAGCGCTTCGAGTACTGAGGCGCCTTACGGGCCTTCTTGAGACCGTACTTCTTACGCTCGATCGCACGCGGGTCGCGCGTCAGGAAGCCGGCCTTCTTCAGCACCGGACGGTCCTCGGGCTCCACGATGATGAGCGCACGGGCGATGGCCAGACGCAGCGCGCCGGCCTGGCCGGAGGGGCCACCACCGGTCAGGTGGGCGTAAATGTCCACGCTGTCCACGCGGTTCACCGAGACCAGCGGGGCCTTGATGAGCTGCTGGTGCACCTTGTTCGGGAAGTACTCCTCCAGGCTGCGGCCATCCAGGTGGAACTTGCCGGTGCCGGGCACGAGGCGGACGCGAACAACGGCTTCCTTGCGGCGGCCGACGGTCTGGATGGGCTTGTCGATGACGACGGGCCCGCGAGGAGCGGCCGCAGCGACAGTGTCGTCCGCGGATTCCTCGACCACGACCTCGGCGACCTCCTGGTCACCGTTGTCGGTGTTCGCAGCGTCTTCTGCGGGGGTCTGCTCTTCGATATCGGTCACTGAGCCACCTGCTTAATCTCGAACGGGATCGGCTGCTGCGCGGCGTGCGGGTGCTCTGCACCGGCGTACACCTTCAGCTTGCGCTCGATCTGACGGCCGAGCTTGTTCTTGGGCAGCATGCCCACGATCGCCTTCTCCACCGTGCGGGTGGGGAACTTCTCCAGCTGCTCACCGATGCTGCGCTTGCTCAGACCGCCCGGGAAACCCGAGTGACGGTAAGCGAACTTGTTGGTGAGCTTGTTGCCGCTGAGGGCGATCTTCTCTGCATTGATGATGATGACGAAATCGCCACCATCGACGTGCGGTGCGAAGGTCGGCTTGTGCTTGCCGCGCAGCAGATTTGCTGCCTGAACGGCAAGACGGCCGAGCACCACATCCGTGGCGTCGATGACGTACCAAGTCCTGGTGACGTCACCCGCCTTCGGGGTGTAGGTAGGCACAGTCTTTCCTTGTCTACTCGGGTGGATCCCCGGACGGTTTCAGCCGTTCGGGGCGCTGGTCGTGGTGCGCGGTGGAGGTTGATCTCGGCGACCAGTGGTGACCCGAGCCTCGTGTGCATGACGTACCGCACGCCAGCGGAGAAGCTTACCGGGCCACGTCACCGCAGGTCAAAACGCGGTCGAACGCAGCGACATCGTCACACCGTCAGCCACCCCAAAATAAACCGCGGGGCCTTGGTGGCTCTCCTCCACCAAGGCCCCGCAGGGTCTACAGATTGACCGGAAGGGTCAGTGGTGCCAGGCGCCGGCAGCGCTCTGGTCGGTGTGCTGTGCGTCCTGGTTGCCCTGGTCAACCTTGGCGTTGAGCTGGGTCAGGATCTGGTTCAGGTCCTCGGCGGACTGGTGCCAAGCCTTCTGGTACTCCTGGTACGCAGTGGCTTCCTGGCCTTCGGCCTGCTGCACCAGGGGCTGGATGTCGTGCTGCAGCTCCTCGAGGCCGGCCTGGAACTTGTTGATGATGCCCTTGACATCAGCAACCAGCGCGTCAATCTCGCCGTGGTTGTAAGTAATCTGGCTCATAGTTGGTCAATCCCCTTTGCTATGTGATGTCTTAGATGACTAGTACGAGACGCTTAGAAGGTCTGGCTCTCGTCCATCTCCTGGATGCGACGCTTGTTCGACTCCATGGTGTCGTGAATACCGATGAGCACCTTCTGGATGTCGCCCATCTCCTGGTCGAAGCGAGCCATCGCCTCGTCGAATGCGTGCCGCGCCTGCCCCTGCCAGGTGCTGGTGCCCACCGCTACGCGGTCCCGCAGCTGGGACTGCATCGCCGTGAACTCCTGGTACTTGCCGTCGATCTTCTTGGCAGTGGAATCGAGCAACGCCAGGTCATTCTGAAAAACAGCCACTTCAGTTCCTCCCTTGTCCCCAGGCCCGGCCAGTCACGGGTGTGACGTCCGGTTTCTGGCCGGTTTTGTCCTTACAACTAGATACGATGGCCCTACCGCCAGATCGGTTCCATCTTTTTTAAAGTTTTTTTCAGCAATCTTTCTAGCTACCCGACTTTACCGCATGCGCTGTGTGAATTGCTAGTTCACAAGCCTGACGAACATCTGCATAGCTATCTTTTTTGAACTGACAGCCAACTCCTATTCGCAGATCGCCGTCCAAAAGCACGGTCCAGGCGATGTCATGGCCCTCGCGCACCTCGGTGTAAGTAACCGCAGGCCGGTCCATCTTTCGGTCATCGGCCCGGAAATCGCTGAATGCTCCTTGAGGCTCCTTCTCCATGGCGGCGCGCAACGTCTCGGCCGTCGCCGCCAGCGTCTCTGCCGGCTTAACCCTCACCTGGGTCACGTGCACCACCGCCTCGGGATCCGCCGGCGAGATCACCTCAACCCGAGCCGACCCGGCTCCACCGGCAGGTATGCGCCGCACCGCCCATTCGGCGGGCACCATGAGTTGCACCCTTCCCTCCACCAGCAGCGAGGTCGCGATCGCTGGTGCCGGCTGCCTTGACCGGGTAGACGCCACGGTCAACACGACACCGGTGACGACGATCGCCGCCGCCAGGCCGATCGCGGCAGGAGGCCACCACCGAGGAAGCCGCGGTGTCGATCGGGCGGGCGCCCCCGGCGTCCATGCGGACACCGGCCTGGTTGCCACCGGCTCGACGACGCCTTGGTCGAGAAAGGCGGAGGTGCGGGCCGCCTGCCCCATCTCGCGAAACACCGAATCGACGGCGACCTGCGAAACCCCGGGCGTCAGACCGATCCGGTCGATCGCATCGACAATCGCCTCGCCCATATCTTTGTCGGCAGAGTCGACGAGAATCGCCGCCACTCCTGGACGTTCATCGCGGACTACCCGCTCAACAGCACACCCAACGGCGCGCGCCACGTCCGCCGCACTCCTGGTCTCCCAGGATCGATCCTCAAGGTGGCGAACCGTCGCAGCGGGTTCACCGTCGGACCCCGGCCCCACGACGGCGACGGCCACCTCTTTCGGCGATACCTCCACCACCACCAAGGAGCGACCGGACAAATCCGCGCGCACCCCGCGCTCGGCGAGTGCAAAGGCCCGCGACCGCACCGTCAACGTCGCAGCCATCATCCGCGCGGCGCTCGAGAGCAGGGTGCGCCGCGCCGGACCCCATGTGGTCGGATGAATCAGCACCAACGAGTCGAGACGAACCGGCGCATTCCGGTCGGTGAGCAGCGACTCGAACAACGCCGCCCACAGGGCGCGAGACGGGACCACCCGCCCCGGCAGCAGCGCCATGTCGTCATCGAGTGCGGCGACCGCAGACCGGACATCGGCGCGCCCGGCCTCCTGAATCCCCTCGTCGGTACGCGCCCGAACGGCGGTTTCGGTCACTTCGATCGCCACCCGCGCCCCTGTCTGCGGGTCGCGATCGAGAATCACTGTGGTTCACTCCAAGCGACCTGGATCAGTTGTTGACCACCCGAGCGCATGACCAGAGTTCCCCGGCCCGGCGGTTGCTCGCTCGGCCGAACCGTGCCGAGCAGCACGCCCTCGTCCTTATTGCCGCTCATCTGCAGACCGATGCAGGAGAGGTCCTTCATGCGCGCCATCATCGGCTCGAACATCGCCCGCGAGGCGCCGCTGGTACGCCGCGCGATAACGACGTGTAGGCCAATGTCCTTGGAGTGCGGCAGGTACTCGGCCAGCGGCAACAGCGGGTTCCCACTCGCCAGGGCCACCAGGTCGTAATCGTCGACCAAGATGTAGATCTCTGGGCCGGACCACCAGGACCTGTCGCGTAACTCCTGTTGTGTGACATCGGGTCCCGGCATCCGTGACTTGAGCAGTTCGATCAGCGCCGGCACCTCGTCAACCAGCGTGTTGCTCGACATCGCGTACTTGGCAAGGTGTTCGGTCTCGACTACACCGAGCAAGGTACGGCGATAGTCCACGATGAACAGCTGCGCCTGCTGCGGGGTGGTGGTGCGGACAATCTCGCGGCACATGGTGCGCAGGAGCGCGGTCTTGCCGCACTCGCTGTCGCCGAAAATCATCATGTGCGGCTGCTCGCCGAATTCCAGGAAAGTCGGAGCCAGCTCGGACTCGTTGATTCCCACGAGAATGCGCAAGTTCGGCTGATCGTTCTGCGGCGCCTGCGGAACCAGTGCGGCGTAATCGATCTTGTGCGGCAGCATGCGCACCTGGGGCGCCTCCACCGAGCTGCGCTGCCGCATGCTCGCGGCGGCCGCCGCGATGGCCTCACCCAGGTCCTGATTCGACGAGATGCTGTCCACACGCGGCAGTCCGATGAGCATGTGCCGCCGGTCGCGGGTGATACCGCGGCCGGGACGCCCATCCGGAACAAGCTGAGCCAGCTTGCGATCGAAGTCAGAGTCCAGCGGGTCACCGAGGCGAAGCTCGACGCGCGTGCCGATCTGGTCCTTCAGCGCAGGCCGGATCTCCGCCCAGCGTGACGCCGTGACCACGGTGTGCACGCCGAAACCGAGCCCCTGCGCCGCCAAGGCGGTGACCTGCGGCTCGAGGGCCTCGAATTCCTGACGGACGGTAGACCAGCCGTCGATGATGAAGAACACGTCGCCGAACGGATCGTTGGCAAGCTGGGGGTCGCCGGCACCCTTACGCCGCCGGTATTCGGCCATCGAGTCGATACCGTAGGCCCGGAAGGCATTTTCGCGAGACCGGACGATTGTGAGCATTTCGGCGAATGTGCGCCGGATCAGATCCGATTCCAATCGGCTGGCCACCGAGCCGACATGCGGTAGTTGAGCCAGGGAGGTGAGCGTGCCACCACCGAAGTCCAGGCAGTAGAACTGCACCTGCGCCGGACTGTGCGTCACCGCAAGCGAAGTCACCAAGGTGCGCACGGCCATCGACTTGCCCGACTGCGGCGCGCCCACGATGGCGACATTGCCCGCGGCAGCGGACAAATCGACGATGTACGGATCGCGTCGCTGCTCGTAGGGCCGGTCCACGATTCCGATCGGGACCGTCAAACTGCCGACCGCGTCGAAGCCGGCGCGGCCGTGACGAGGAATCAGATCACCGAGCGTGGGCGAATCGTCCAAAGGCGGCAACCACACCTCATGCGCCGGATTACCGTGCCCCTCAACACGATCGAGGATCGTGTCGATAACCGAGCGACCGGTGGCCTCGGACACTGCCGGCGAATCGTCCTCCACCACCTCGGCGGGTCGCATCTGTAGTGCCACCGGTGCCGCGGTGAACAGCCGCGGCGCCGCACCCCCGCCCCCGGACGAGACGGTGCGGCGTGCCGGCCCGTAAGGCACATACGGCCCGGACACGTACGAAGTCTGGAATCGTGTCAACTCCCCCGAGTCGTCCTTGAGGTAGCAAGACCCCGGGGTATTCGGCAGATGATAGGCATCCGGCACACCGATGGCAGCACGGGATTCGTTGGCGGAGAAGGTCTTCAAACAGAGTCGGTACGACAGGTGTGACTCGAGTCCACGCAGGCGCCCCTCGTCCAGACGCTGCGACGCCAGCAACAGGTGGACGTGCAGCGATCGGCCCAGACGGCCGATCGCCACGAACAGCTCCGCGAAATCCGGGTGCTGGCTCAGCAGTTCGGAAAACTCGTCGACGATGATGAAGAGTGCCGGCAGTGGAGAGAGGGACGCACCGGCGGCGCGGGCGCGCTCATACTCGGTGACATTCGCAAAATTGCCCGCGGCGCGCAGCAGCTCCTGACGCCGGTTCATCTCGCCGGCCAGCGCGTCCTTCATGCGGGACACCAGGTTTGCCTCTTCGGCGAGGTTGGTGATGATGGCCGCGACATGCTGCGCCCGATCCAGTCCGAGGAACGTCGCACCACCCTTGAAGTCCACGAGCACCAGGTTGAGCGCATCCGGCGAATGGGTAGCGATCATGCCGAGCGTCAAGGTGCGCAGGAATTCTGATTTACCCGAACCGGTCGCACCGATGCAGAGCCCGTGCGGGCCCATGCCGTTCTCTGCGGCTTCCTTGATATCCAGTTCCATCGGGGTGCCGTCCACCGCGATACCGATCGGCACCCGCAGCCTGTCGCGGCCAACCCGATTGCGCCACACCACCTCCGGGTTGAGCAACCCCGGGTCGCCGATTCCCACGATGTCGGACCAGCGCGTACTGACCTCGGTCTGGATCTGAACCTCATCACCGCTGCCGGTCAGAACTCGGTAGGGCGCCAGCCGCCGCGCACAGGCCATCGCCTCGGTGATGGTGAGGTGATCGGGATGCGCAAAGACCTCGGACCCGACATTGCCCTTGGCGCCGAGGCCACGTTCGGTCAACTCCAACTGCATACCGCGACGGGCGGCCAAGGGATCCACCCTGGTACCGATCTCGACGAGGGTCACCGAATCGATGCCGTGGTCCACGATGAGGCGTTCGGAACCGATCAGGGTGCCACTGTCGACGACGATGAGGATCTGCGGCCTATCGGGCGAGGGCTGCGCGGTGCGGGAGAACCGTTCACGCTCGGTGATCAGCGACGCCAGCGACTCCTCGACCTCGCCCAGCGAGTGGTAAACCAATCGGGATGTTCCGACCCCGTCGAAGGCGCTCGGATGCTGAGAGTGCGGAAGCCATTTGAGCCAGTCCCAGTGCGGTGCTGCATGCCGGTTGACCACCGCCGCGACCAGGAATTGGTCGGGCCCGTGGAACATCGCGAGCTGACAGATCATGGCACGCAGCATGCCTCGCGCAACTTCTGGGGATCCGTCGATGGTGACGGCGGCAAAACCCCTCAGGTTCAACGCGATCGGCAGCTCCGGAACCAGCGAGTGAGTGCGTACGAATCGCCGCAGCGCGACGGATGCGACAGGTTCCAACTCCTCGACGGGTCCGATCTCGGGCGCCACCAGCTGGGCGGCGAGTCGTTGATCACCGGTTCCGACGCGCACATGGCAGTAGTCACTATCGCCGGGGCGCCGCTCCCACATCCGCCGGCCACCAGCCAGCGTCCAGAGCGCGGACGGGTCCGGGTTGTTCCATAGCAGCGCCTTGCGCTGAGCAGCGCCGGTATCGGTGACATTCTTGCGGACCACTTCCAGATACCGCAGGTAATCCTTGCGGTCCTCGTTGATTTCGCTGGTCTTGGCGCCCTTACCCCCGCTATTGGACACCATGCTGACCATCGAGACCATCATCATGATCGGGAAGAGCATGAACATCGGGCTGCGCATCATGCCGCCGCCCGCGCCACCACCGAAACTGCCCGAGGTGACAAAGAAGGCGATCATGCCGACCATCGCCACCACCATGACCAGCGGCATGATCTTGGCGATGATGGGTGACGGCACCGGCCGCGGAATCTCCGGCGGCGGCTGCACATTGACCTCGCCACCCGGCACGCGCGGCACGGCAAGCCGGGGCCGCCGAATAAAGATTGTGGTGTTCACTCGGTGCTCACCCCTGGCCCTCCGCTTCCCCCGCGTCACGTCTCGTGGCTATCTGAAGCATTCACGCTACCGCCCAGCCCACGGCGGGCTACAGGATAGGGTCGTTATGTTCGCTGCCGCAACGAATTCGATCACAAGATCGCCACTACCGCTGGTCATACGGTTGACGGCCGCCCGGATGCGCCGAACCGCTGGCGGCGTTTAGTCGCGTTCGGCTAGTGTGCATGCGCAAAGATCAATGACGCAGGGGCCAGGCCGGGGGCCAGCTAGGGGGCACAGCATGACACATGCGCAGTCGGGCGCCGAGCAACGGTCGGCGGTTCTCGAACTGTGCCGCGTTTCCATTCAGGCTGAGCGAACCCAGGTAGACCTGGCGCTGCCGACGAGTGTTCCGCTGGCCCTCTTGGTGGGATCGATCGTCGACATCATCAACCAGCATGTCGGTGTCCCCGAGCTGACCAGCCCGGAGGATGCCGTGGAAACGCATTGGCGTTTGTCCCGGCCCGGCCAGCCACCCCTGCAGATGTCCAGCACCCTCGGCGAGCTGGAGGTTCGCGACGGCGATCTGCTGATTCTCACCCGGTCCGATGTCGCGGCGCCGGATCCGCTGTTCGACGATGTCTTTCTGGCGGTGTCGACCTTCCGTACCGTCTCGGCTCATCCGTGGAGCCGAAATGCCGCCCGCATCCTGGGTGCCTCGGTCTGCGGGCTCTCCGCATTATTGGGTGCCACCGCACTGCTGCGCGCCGGAGCCACCAATCCCGGTCTGCTCCTTCCCATCATCGCAGTGGCGATAGCGCTGGTCGCGATGACCGCGGCGGTGTTCGCGAACAGGGTCTATGACGATTCGCTCGCGTCGGTGATGCTCAGCCACTGCGCCGTGGGCTTTTCCGCCGTTGCGGGGGCGCTTTTCGTACCCGGCAAGTACGGCGCTCCCCACGCCATGTTGGCGCTCATGGTGGCGATGGTGGTGTCCATTCTCGCCATGCGGGCGACCGGCACCGGCACCACGTCACTGGTCGCGGTGGCCTCGGCATCGTTTCTGGGGTTCGCCGCGGCGCTGGGTTACGTGCTGTTCGAACCGCCGATTTACAGCCTCGGAGCCGTGCTCGGCTCCGTAGGGATCTGCGCGGTGGCCCTCTCACCGCGGGTCGCGATGGTCCTCGCCCGGCTGCCCCTGCCTCCGGTGCCCACCCAGGGTGCGCCATCTCGTCCCGAACATTCCACGGCACCAATCGAAGCCATCGAAGGTCTGGACGGACTTGATACCGAGGGTGACGACGTAGAGGACGCCACGGCACTGCCCCCGCTCCCCGACCTCCGCGAGAAAGCGCTACGGGCCCATGCCGTGCTGACCGGTTTGGTGTGCGGTACCTCGGCCGTCACCGCGGTGGGTGCCATGCTGGCGGCCCTGACCTTCTCCGGTGCGGGCGGACATCATCCCACCGGAGCCCATCGGTTGAGCGGCGTGGTGCTGGCCGGCCTAATCGCGCTGGCGATGATGCTCCGCGCACGTTCACATGCCGACCTGGCGCAGACCGTGGCCATCAACCTGGGCGGCATCGCCATTCCCGCGGCCGCATTCGCGTTCGTCGCGGTCGCGTACCCGACGGCCGCGGTGTTCACCACCGTGCTGGCGGCGATCGCGGCCGGATCGGCCATCGCGCTGGGCTTCCTGGTGTCGGCACGCAAGTACTCGCCCGTTGCCCGCCGCACGGTGGAGATCATCGAATACATCGCGCTGTCCCTGATTGTTCCGATCGCCGTCTGGGTGTGCGGTGTGTACAGCGCCGTGCGGGGATTGAACCTGCCATGAGCCTCGGCGTGGCCCGCCGTATCGCCACCGCTGGAGCCGTCGTGATGTTGGCGATGTCATCACAGCTGGCTACGGGCTCGATGCACGTAATGGCGACGGCACATGCCTTCGCACCGCTTCCGGTCGACCCGAGCATGCTTCCCGGCCCGCGTCCTCCCGCCCCGATCGAGCCCACCGAACAAAAGGAACTGTGCCGATTCCCTGGCATCGATCCCAAGCGCGACCTCAACAAGGTCCCCACACAGCAGCGCGGGCTCGACCTGCCGTTGGTCTGGCAGCTGTCGCGCGGCGCTGGTCAAACGGTCGCGGTGATCGACACCGGTGTCGCACGCAGCCCGCGACTGCCACCCCTCATCCCGGGCGGTGACTACGTTTTCGAGGGCGGCAACGGCACTCAGGACTGTGACGCGCACGGCACGATCGTCGCCGGAATCATCGCGGCCGCGCCAGATCCCACCGGGGCGAGCGCTTTCAGCGGTATCGCGCCGGACGTCAGTCTCATCACCATCCGTCAGTCCAGCGCGAAATTCGCCGTGAAGAACAAGGGCGGGAACGATCGCGACGATCCCTCCAAGATCAGCGGCGTCGGCAATGTGGACACCCTGGCGATGGCGGTGCGTACCGCCGCGGACATGGGCGCGACCGTCATCAACATCTCCGAGGTGGCCTGCGCGTCGGCCAAACAGTTCCTGGACGATCGGCCGCTGGGGGCCGCCCTGCAGTACGCCGTCGACGTCAAGAACGTCGTGGTGGTGGTGGCGGCAGGAAACGTTGGCGATGGACAGTGCAAGAGCCAGAATCCCCCGCCCGATCCGGCCCGGCCCAACACGCCGGATTGGGATTCCGTGCTGGAGACGGTCAGTCCGGCGTGGTATAACGACCTGGTCCTCACGGTCGGCTCGATCGGGCCGGACGGGCAACCGTCCAAGTTCAGTCTCGGCGGCCCCTGGGTCGACGTGTCCGCGCCCGGAGAAGACATCGTCTCGCTGGACCCCAACCGTGATGCGCTGACCAACGCCTACATGGGCGATCAGGGACCGGTCCCCATCCAGGGCACCAGCTTTTCCGCGCCGGTGGTCAGTGGCGTTGTCGCGCTGGTACGTTCACGTTTCCCTCAGCTGAGTGCGCGCGAGGTGATGGATCGCATCAAGAACACGGCGCATCGCCCGCCCGGCGGCTGGGACCCGTACCTCGGGTTCGGCGTGGTGGACGCACTCGCGGCGGTCAGCGACGATCTCGGCACCACCAGCGACCTTGCCCGTGCCAACGCGGCCAAGAAGCTCGTACTGCCACCCGCTCCCCCACCACCGGACCCACGGCCCCGACGCGTCGCACTCATCGGAATAGCGGTCTGCGCAGCATTTCTCGCCGCCGCGCTGGCGATGTTGGCACCGGTGCGCAGGCTCCGGCAAAGCCGCGAACATCCCGACGAGTAACCACGGCTGGCGTTCTGAACGGCTGTCAGGACCGGGCTGTCAGGACGGCGCCTGGGTGGCCGATGTCGACGGATTGATCGCCAAACCGGTCTTGTCCGGGGGCATTCCGTCATGGACGACGAGGGCGTCTTCCTTGCTCAGCCGGGGCCCGGGTGGCAGCAACCCGACGATGGGCCAGGGCGCTGGTACCGGTTCGACATTGAGCCCCAGGGCCTTTGCGGCCTCAAGGTTTCCGATACCGAAGCGCACGCCGGTATCGAGGATCAGGTACAGCGACTCCGCCCGGCCGGTGTCCCCGCCCAGACCGGTGGACCGCACGAATGCGCTACGGGCCGGCGGGATGTACGCGGTGTCGAGGTTGGGGCCTTCCTTGTCGGCCTGCGCCAACACCACCGGCACCTGATCGGTCTTCAGCGGCAACGAGCTACCCATCAAGAGCTTGGTGGAGGCATGCTCCTGGGTCTTCTCCTGGCCCGGCTTCCAGCTGCTGCACAGCACCGACTTTTCCGGGACATCCACGATCTTTCCCGCACGGTCCGGGAACGTTTGAACGGCAAGTAGATTGAGGCTGGGATGCCCCGCGATCACGTCTGGCGCGACGGTGACGATCTCCTGCGCACCCTGAGAATCCGAGAACCGGATCAAGTCCGCGGTCACCTCGTTGATGCGTTGCACACCGCCCGCGAGCACCACGTAGTACTCGGCGGAGTCGGCCCGGCTCATCTTGATGACCGACCCGACGCGAACCCCCGCGGTGGTGATGGGCGAGGCCGCCCCCGCATCGGGGATCGGCGGCGGCGCGATGGCCGGAACCTCGGGAATGGCGTTGAGCACATTCATCGAAATCGGCCGGGGTGTGACACCTTCCAGCCGCAGCGCACGGGTCACCGCGGGATTGGTCAGATCGACCGCGGCCCGCTTACCGTCGTACAGCAGATACATCTGGCTGTTCACGGTCACCAGCGCGTACCGATCCTTGGGCATCTCCTGGTTGCCGTTCTCCAGGGTGACCTTGCCCGCGATCACGGTGGTGGTGACGGTCGAGCTGGGCGGCGGCGTCGCGACATCGCACACCGTCCAGATGGTGTCGTCGCCGGTCAACGCGCCCGGAATCGAGGCCGGCGCGCCCGGTATCCCGACCAGCGGGCCGCGGCGTGCCTTGGCCAGCTCGGAGTCCTTGACCGGCTTCGGGTTCTCGTTGTTCCCGGAGATCAATCGCGCCGAAGCCAGGTTGAGCGCGGGATGCAGTGTGTCCTGGATCCGGACGTAGACCGCGCCGGTGTCCTTGCCCATGACGATGGGTTGATCACCCAGCGGCATATTCGGCCGGAAGAACGCCAAGATGGCGCACCCGGCGACCACAACGGTAGCCAGCACAATGCCGACCATCAGCGAGCTCGACTGCGACCGCATCGGGTCGTGGATCATTCGGACGTCGCGGCGAACCAGCGCGTGCTCCATGCGCCGCACCAGGAACCGGTACCCACTGACCTGCAGCCGGGTCGTCGGTTGTCGCGCCATCGTCCCCCCTCCAGGAAATACTGCGAAACTCGAATCTACGACCTAGCGATGCCTCCAGGCCGGCCCCCAGATCTTGTTAGATCCTACGTACCGGCCACACGGCCATGCAGCCTATTGCAATACTGGGCAACCACGATAGGTTGCGGGTGATGGCCGTAACGACCGACAAGGTTGTGAGGCGATATCCACCGCTGTCACGGTGGCAGAGAAGGGGGAAAGGTGACCTCGAGCGGGGCGGCTCCGGAACAGGTGCGTCGGGCGACGATGCCGATCCAGATCATGGTGATCTCGCAGTTGCTGGTTCTCGCCGCGGTGCTGATTTCCTTGCTGTTCGGCTGGCCATGGTGGGCCGCCCTCTTGATCGCGATCGTGTCACTGGCTCTCGTCCTGGGTCGCTGGGGTGGCCAGACCGTCAGGCATTGGGCAGTTACCGGATTCAAGTACCTGACGGGCCGCACCTATCGAAGCTCGGGCAGCATTGCCGACACCCCGAGCGGCCAGGACAGCTGGACGGGCACCCGTTGGGAAAACGGCAAACTCATCACGGTTCTGGAAATCAGCGCGACACAGCGCCATCCCTCGGTCATCACCCCGGACCACTGTGCCACCGACTCATTGGTGCCCTTGCGCGTGCTTCGGGAGTGCATGCATCAGAACGACATTGAGCTTGAAAGCATCGACGTCATCAGCAACGGCCAGCGCACGGCGCAGGGCACGGTCCTGCGCGGTGGCTACGACCGGCTGGTGGGGCCGCTGCCCGCCGTTGCCATTCGCACCGTGTGGGTGGTGCTGCGATTCGATCCGGGTGCGAACGTCGACGCGGTCTTCCGCCGCGGAGGCGGTAGGCGCGGGGCGGAAAGATGCGCCGTCATCGCCACGGCCCGAGTCCGGCGTGCCCTGGCGGCCGCCCATTGCGCCAGCACCATCTTGCAGGCCGGCCAGATTCACCGCATCAGCGCCGAAATGCTGCGGCAGTACGCGGGTGCACCCATGCATGAGGACTGGAGCGGCCTCACCCTGATCGATTCGTACAACGTGGCCATGGGAATTGATCCGTGGTACATCACCGACGCCACCCTGACGGGACTATGGGCCCGGCCCACGCTGGAAACCAGCGTGACGGTCCGGCTACGGCCCGCCGCCAAGGGGCGGACCTCGGTGGGCGCACTGGTGCGCTGGGCCACCGACGAACAACTACCGGTGCGCCATTCCACCGGAATGACCTCGCTCAACGGCAGCCAGCGCGATGCGTTCTTCGCCGGGCTTCCGGTGGGTGCGATCGGGCTGGAATATCTGACCCGCAGCATCGAGATGAGTAACGAGGAACTCGACGGTATCCACCTGCCCACCTCGGGCTGCGGGCAGCTGATCGGATCCGACATGTCGGGTCGCGCCATCGCGACACGGCTGTCCGGGCAAGGTGTGCACACCGTGGTGGTGCGCGCCGAACTCTACGTATGCCAGCAGGTGGTACTCCGGGCGGTCGCCATCGGGGCACTCGTTGTCGTCTATACCGACCGTCCACACATGTGGGATGTCATGGTGACCTCCATCGGCGACGCCAACCGCATTCAATTCGCCAGTGGCCCAGGGTTTATCGACCCTCGATGCACCCTGGCCGTGGTGGACGGCATGCAGCCGACCGCACTGCCGAGCAACTGCACCGCGCTGCACATCATCAGCAGTGAGTACGACGCGCTGCCGGCGCGACCCGACGTGATCATCGACCAGCCCAACGGATATGGCGATCACATCCTGCTGACCGCCGGCGGTGAGACCATCCAGGTCCGCCTCGTGACAGTGAGCGATGAGCTCGCCTACCTGGGCCGCCCGATACAGGCCTTCGCGCAGTAGCGCTTTCGCACTAGGCCTCGTCGCGCAGACGCTCGCGATAGGCGGCCACGTGCTGCCTGTTGCCGCAGTTTCCGGTGTCACAGAACATTCGGGACCTGTTGCGTGACAGATCAACCAGGACCGCATCGCAATCCGGGGCAGCACAGGTCTTCAACCGCCGCTGTTCCCCGGTACGCACCAAATCGGCAAATACCATGGCGGTCTCGGCACCCAGGCGGTCAGCCAGTGGCGCATCGCTGGCGGCCATGTGCAAGTGCCAGTCGGGTTCCTCGACATGCCGGGTCAGCCACGGCGACGCATGGGTGTCGGCAAGCAGGGCGTTGACCTGCCGGACCACGTACTCCTCGTCATTGATACGCGCCCAGATATCGCCCAGCCGGGCCCGCAAGGCCTTGACGGCCTCCAGTTCGGCGTCATCCCCGTCGCGCCGGCCCGTCCAGCCATACCGGTCCAGCAGCGGCGGCAACGCCGCCACGTCCGGGAGTAACTCCCGGTCATTGCGGCCGGTGTTGATCAGCTCGGCCGCCGACCGCAAACCTTGCTCCGTGTCATGAGTAAAAAGCATTTGACACCTGACACCCTTCGCCCTTACCGTCATGACCGTATCCAATTTTACTCATGACATGCGGGAGGTGCGATGAACGACAAGGCCAATTTCCGGGCCGGCGTGATTCTCGCCCTCGTGTCCGCCGCCACCTTCGGGTTCTCCGGGCCGTTCGCCAAATCGCTCATGGCGGCGGGGTGGTCCCTCACCGCCGTGGTCACCGCCCGCCTCGCGACCGGCGCCGCCGTCATGGTCGTGGCCGCCTGCATCGCGGCACCCGGATGGTTCTCCGAGGCCCGACGCCACGCCAAAGTTGTTGTGCTTTATGGAATCATTCCCGTCGCCGGCGCGCAGTTCTGCTACTTCGGCGCGGTCCGGCATATGTCGGTCGGGGTCGCGATGCTCCTGGAATTCCTGAGCCCCATCCTGGTGATCGCCTGGACGTGGATGATCACGCGGCACCGTCCCCACACTCGGGTACTTGCCGGCGCAACCCTCGCCTTGTCGGGAATGCTGTTGGTGCTCAACATCTTCAGCGGGGGACGCGTGGAGCCCGTGGGAATCGCCTGGGGCCTGGGGGCAGCGGTATGTGCCGCCTATTACTTCATCTCCTCACACCGGGCGGGCGGCAAGGCCGAAGAACTGCAACCCATCACGCTGGCAACGAGCGGGCTGCTCGTCGGAGCCGTCGCGGTGGGCGGCTTCGGGCTCACCGGGATCATGCCACTGACCTTCTCCACCCAGGATGTGCATGTCGCCGGCTGGAATACGCCGGTATACGTACCCATCCTCGTTCTCGGCGTGGTGACCACCGCGATCGCCTACATCACCGGTATCGCCGCCATCACCCGGCTCAGACCGAGCTACGCCTCATTGATAGCCCTTACCGAGGTGCTGTGCGCGGTGATCGCGGGGTGGGTACTCCTCGGAGAGACCATCGCGCCCATCCAGTACGCCGGGGCCGCAGTCATTCTCGCGGGGCTGATGTTGGCGCACCGAGGTTCGGATACACCCGGAGAGCCCGAATCCAGCGGAGCTGGACTCACGGCTTCGCTACCTGCGGGATTGAAATCACATGGCGATGACAGCGAATTATCCGTAACCTCAGTATGTGACGCTACAACCGAATCCACGCCCAGCCAGTAAATTGCTCACCGCCGCCGCCCGCGCGGCGGTTGTTTCGGTTGCGGCCATCATGTTGACCACCGGACTGGCGGTCGTCATCCCCGCCACCGCATCGGCGGCCTGCCCCAACGTCGAGGTGTCCTTCGCGCGCGGCCGCAGCCAGCCCCCCGGACTGGGCAATATCGGGGACGCGTTCGTCAGCGCCTTGCGCAACCGGGTGAAGAACCTCAGCGTGTACGCGGTGCGCTATGACGCCAACACCGACGTGGGTGGCGGCGCCAACGACCTGAGCGCGCACCTGCAGCAGACCGCCAACAACTGTCCCGACACCAAGCTGGTCGTCGGTGGCTACTCGCTGGGCGCGGGCGTTGTCGACACCGCGCTGGGAGTGCCCGGGCCCGTACAAATCGGCAACCTCTTCTCCTTCGACAACCCGGTACCGCCCGAGGTGGGCGACCACATCCGCGCGATCGTGACATTCGGCAACATCGTGAATCGCTTTGCCCCCGTGCAGAGTCTGGCCGGCGCCTATGGCGACCGAGTGCTGGATCTGTGCAACGACGGCGATCCCGTCTGCATGGACGGAAACCAGGACACCTGGAAGTCCCACACCTCGTACCCGCCGGCGCTGATCAACCAGGCTGCGGACTTCGCGGCCGCCCGGGTCAACTAGCCTCGCCCGGGTGACTGTTTCTCAGATCACCCACCGTCAGCTGTCGGTCAATGGAATCGACATGCACATCGCCGAGCAGGGCGAGGGACCTGCGGTGGTGCTGTGCCATGGCTTTCCCGGCCTCTGGTACACCTGGCGTCACCAACTGGCCGCGCTCTCGGCGGCCGGGTATCGGGCCATCGCACCGGATATGCGCGGCTACGGGCGCACGACGGCGCCGCGCGATGCCGCCGCATACGACCGTGGCACCACCGTCGGCGATCTAGTCGGCCTGCTGGACGCCCTGGAACTGCGCAAAGCGGTGTTCTGCGGGCACGATTTCGGGGCACATCTGGTCTGGGACATGCCCGCTTGGGCGGCGGACCGGGTCCTCGCGCTTATCCAGCTGTCGGTGCCCCGAACCCGCCGGCTACCGGTCAAACCAAGTGTGGGTTTCAACTACCTTGCCTCGCAGCACTTCACGCACCTGGAATACTTTCAGGAACCCGGCCTCGCCGAGCTCGAACTGGACGCGCAGCCAAAGGCGTTCCTGGCCGCGCTGTTCCATGCTCTCAGCGGCGCCAACCGCTATCTGGATTGCTGGGATCATCCGGCTCGGGTAAATGGGAAGCGCAACGGGTATCTGGACGTCCTTCCGAACCCCCCTGCCTTGCCGTGGAACTGGCTTTCCGAGCCGGATCTCGACTACTACGCGGCAGAATTCGCGCGGACGGGATTCACCGGCGGCCTCAATTGGTATCGGGCAGAAGATCTGGTGTGGGCGCAGAACGAAGATCTGCACGACCGGCCCGTCGAAGTACCGGTCGCCTTCATCGCCGGTGCCGCCGACCCGGTCCTGGAGATGCTGGGCCGCGACCCGATGACCGCCATGAGCGACCTGGTGCCGGGCCTGCGATCGGCCCTGATCGTCGAGGGCGCCGGACATTTCGTCCAGATGGAGCGCCCGGACGTGGTCAATCACGCGATGGTCGAGTTCCTCGACTCACTTCCGGGCAGGTGAGAATGCCCATACCGCACCGATATGACAACTAGGTTGACTTACCCGTAGCATTCGCCTGTGACGACGCACAGTGCTGTTTTACCTGCAACCTCGTACGTCCGGCGGCCCGGATATCTGCTTGCCGCCCTCCTGATGTTCGCCAGCCTGGTGGCCATGTCGCAGCCGGTACCCGCGGCCGCCGATCCGTGTGCGGCCGTGGACGTCTCCTTTGCCCGAGGGCGGGACGAACCGGTTGGTCTCGGCCGGGTGGGTGATGCGTTCGTCGGTGCCCTCCAAAACCGAGTCAGCAACATGAACGTCTACCCCGTGAACTACAGCGCGGGCCTGCTCTCCACCGGGGAAGGCGCCGACGATCTTCGCAACCACCTCAGCGAGGTCGCGTCATCCTGCCCCAACACCAAGTTCGTGATCGGTGGCTACTCGATGGGCGCCACCGTAGTGGACGATGTCGCGGGCAACCCTCCGCCGGATGTCGCCAGCCGCATCAGGGGCATCGCGACATTCGGGAACATCGACCGCCGCGGTGGCGGCATGACCGGCCCGCTGGCCGGGCGGTGGATCGACCAGTGCAACCCCGGCGACCCCGTGTGTCAGGAGGGCGGTCGCTCCTGGACCGCGCACACAAGCTACGAACAGACCAACCTGCCCGCGCAAGCGGCGTCTTTCGTGGCAGGCAAGCTCTAGAGAAAGCACGCACGGGAACCTGTGGACCCGTAACATCGTGCTGTGACCACGCATCAGCGGGGCACGAGGGTCGGCGTTGTCCTGAGTAGTTTTGTCGTCCTGACGGTGTTGGTGCTGTCTGCGGCCAGTGTTGTCGGGCCTGTCAGTGCGGTCCCCCGCGCGTCGGCGGATCCGTGTTCGGATGTCGATGTCTCTTTCGCGCGGGGACGCAAGGAGCCGGTCGGTTTGGGACGGGTCGGCGATGAATTCGTCGACTCCCTGACACCGCGCGTCCAGGCGACCGGCGCGACCATGAACGTCTACCCCGTCAACTACGACGCAGGCATCTTCTCGGCCGGTGGTGGGGCCAATGATCTGAGCAATCACCTGCAATCGGTCGCGGCGAGTTGCCCGCGGACCAAGCTCGTCATCGGCGGGTACTCCATGGGTGCGGAGGTAATCGACACCATCATCGGTGTTCCGAACGTGGGCATCGGGTTCAACCGCCCACTGCCGCCCACCGTGGGCGATCGCATCGTGGCGATCGCGACATTCGGCAACGCCACCCACCGAACCGGTGGGCCACTGAGCGGTATTGCCGGCGTATTCGGCTCGCGTGCAATCGATCTCTGCAACCAGGGAGATCCGATCTGCATGGCCGGGCCCAACAACAGCTGGGATGCGCACACGTCGTATGAGCGCACCGGGCTGCCCGCCGAGGCGGCGGCGTTCGTCGCCTCGAAACTGAACCGGCACGGTGAAAGCGAAGCCGAATAGCAGTCGCGCCGACTACCTCGCGGCGGCGACCTTATCGATCGAGGCCGTCACCAATTGATCGAACAGCGGACGATCCGGCGCATCGCCTCCCAGGGTCCTCATCCTCACCCATACGGCGTGCCCGGCCACACTCGCGTACGCGGTGTAGGCGTCCTGTTTCACCAGCACTCCGGGAACCTGTTCGTGGACGACTACCAGCTCGTCAGCCTTCGACCGCACGCCATCCAGCACGGTGTACGTGGTCTCGATCGAGGTACCGCCGTGCGTCTCGCGCACGGTCTTGCACGTGTCGAGGAATGTCCGCAGTTGCGCGACAGCAGGTCGCTGCGCCACCACAGCCTCGTTGAAATACCCACGGCCTGCTTCACCGACCACGACGCCCAACTTCGACGCGTCCACCGGCGCCGATGGTTCGAACATCGATGGCAACCGGCATTCGGCGGGGGTGAATGTCGCACCCTCATCGGCCGAGCCGGTGAGCTGGTCCAGAATCACCTGCTTCTCATCTGCTTCGATGGGCGTCACCGTCAGCCCCGGCGGCAGCTCCGCGGCGGTGAGCACCAGGTTCTGCACGGGCTTGGCCGGCGCAACCGCCCGAGTTTCAGACGAGCTGCCGATGCTCGGCGGAATCTCCGTTGTCGATCCGCCCCCGCACCCGGCAACGCACATCGCGCCCGCGACAGCGACCGCCCCGATCCAACGAACGTTCCTCATGCCGAAAGGCTAGCCGGACGGTCTGATACGCACGTCACGGGTGATCATCACCCGGGCCGCCATCTGGTCGTCCGGCGGATAATCAACCCCGACCAGGGTCAGCCCACGCGCCGGGGCCGCCGCGAAATCACTTGAGCGCCTTTCTTTATTCAGCAGGTCGACGCACCACTGCACCGGCCGCCTACCCTCCCCCACAGCCAGTACCGCGCCCACCAGCGAGCGCACCATGGACCAGCAGAAGGCGTCGGCGCTCACGTACGCGGTCAGTCGCTGCCCATCCACGCCCCAGTCGAAGCGCTGCAGCTCACGGATGGTCGTGGCGCCCTCGCGGTGGCGGCAGAAAGCCGCGAAATCGCGCAACCCCAACAAGTTCCGTGAGGCCTCGTTCATCGCATCGACATCCAGCGGACGATGCCAACCCACGACATCGTGACGCGCCAGTGGCAGCACCCCAAAAGATGCCGTGGACAACCGGTACTCATAATGCCGCCGCAGCGCCGAGAAACGCGCATCGAAATGTGCCGGAGCGCGCGAGATATCGAGCACGCGTACATCGCTGGGCAGGAAGCGTGACAGCCGCCGAACCAGCCTGTCGAATTCCGGTGCGCCCGCGGGGCGGTAGCGGCCGCGCAACCCGGGTAGGCAGGCGACCGGAACATCCAGGTGGGCAACCTGGCCCGTCGCGTGCACACCCGCGTCGGTACGTCCCGCGGCATAGAGCTGGACCGAATCACCCACGATGGTCGTGAATGCCTCGCCCAGCACCCCGGCGACCGTGCGCTGGTTTACCTGAGTGGCCCATCCCGCGAAATCGGTTCCGTCATAGGCGATATCGAGCCGCAAACGAACCAGCCCGCCATCAGGGATGGCGGGCTGGTCGTGAGATGTGACCAAAGGTCAGTCCTTCTTGTCTGCGTCCTCAGCCGCATCGGCGGTGTCTGCCGCGCCTTCGACCTCGGCGGCCGCGTCGTCGGCGGTATCGGCCTCGACCTCGACGACCTCTTCCACCTTCGCCTCTTCCGCGGGTGCTTCGGCCTTCTTCGTGGAGGCGACCCGGCGAGCGCGGTCGGCCTCGGAGGTAACCGTCTTCTCCTTCACCAGCTCGATGATCGCCATGGGCGCGTTGTCGCCCTTGCGGTTCTCGACCTTGATGATGCGGGTGTAGCCACCGTTGCGATCTGCGTAGAACGGGCCGATCTCCTCGAAGAGGGCGTGCACGACGTCCTTATCGCGGATCTTCTTGAGCACCTCGCGCCGGTTGTGCAGATCGCCCTTCTTGGCGTGGGTGATCAGCTTCTCGGCGTAGGGCCGCAATACGCGGGCCTTGGTCTCGGTGGTCTTGATCCGGCCGTGCTCGAAGAGCGCGGTGGCCAGGTTGGCCAGGATCGCCTTCTGGTGCGAAGACGACCCACCGAGGCGGGCACCCTTAGTGGGCTTGGGCATTGCGACTATCT
Source organism: Mycobacteroides abscessus ATCC 19977 (assembly GCF_000069185.1). Taxonomy (NCBI): domain Bacteria; kingdom Bacillati; phylum Actinomycetota; class Actinomycetes; order Mycobacteriales; family Mycobacteriaceae; genus Mycobacteroides; species Mycobacteroides abscessus. The sequence continues at coordinate 3,827,014 of NC_010397.1, forward strand.
CCTATTCGGGGCCGGCCCCCGTATCAGGTAGGGCCGGGACGGATCCGGGCGGGCCCCCGTATCAGGTAGGGGCGGGTCCGAATTGTTCTGTTAGAGCTGTTCGGTTTCGGCGAAGTCCTGATCGCCGTCGAAGTCATACGAGCCGGTGTCCGACCAGGTGCCGGTGGCGACGTCGTATCCAGCGACCTCTGAGGGATCAAAGCTGGTCGGGCTGTCCTTGAGCGACAGACCCAGCTGGTGCAGCTTGATTTTCACTTCGTCGATGGACTTCTGGCCGAAGTTGCGGATGTCCAGCAGGTCCGATTCGGTGCGGGCGACCAGCTCGCCGACGGTGTGCACACCCTCGCGCTTGAGGCAGTTGTACGAGCGGACGGTCAGGTCCAGATCCTCAATGGGCAGTGCGAACGAGGCGATGTGGTCGGCCTCGGCCGGTGACGGCCCGATCTCGATACCCTCGGCCTCGACGTTGAGCTCTCGTGCCAGACCGAACAGCTCGACCAGCGTCTTGCCGGCCGACGCCAGCGCGTCGCGTGGGCTGATCGAGTTCTTGGTCTCGACATCCAGCACCAGCTTGTCGAAGTCGGTGCGCTGCTCGACACGGGTGGCCTCAACGTTGTAGGTCACCTTGAGCACCGGCGAGTAGATGGAATCGACGGGGATACGACCGATCTCGGCACCCGAGGCCTTGTTCTGCACGGCCGGGACGTAACCGCGACCACGCTCGACAACGAGCTCGATCTCCAGCTTGCCCTTGTCGTTCAGCGTCGCGATGTGCATATCGGGGTTGTGCACGGTCACACCGGCGGGCGGCACGATGTCACCGGCGGTGACGGCACCCGGGCCCTGCTTGCGCAGGTACATGGTGACCGGCTCGTCCTCCTCCGAGGACACCACGAGGCTCTTGAGGTTCAGGATGATGTCGGTGACGTCTTCCTTCACCCCGGGAACGGTGGTGAACTCGTGCAGCACACCGTCGATACGGATGCTGGTGACGGCCGCGCCCGGGATGGACGACAACAGGGTGCGCCGCAGCGAGTTGCCCAGGGTGTAGCCGAATCCCGGCTCCAGGGGCTCGATGACGAAGCGCGACCGGTTCTCGGCCAGCGTCTCCTCGGACAGGGTGGGTCGCTGAGAAATCAGCATTCTTTTCTATCTCCTTCTCGGCACCCGCTATTTGATGCCGGTCAGTGGGCTTGTAGCAGGATCGCTACAAGCGGTTACTTCGAGTAGAACTCGACGATCAGCTGCTCGGCCAGCGGCACGTCGATCTGTGCACGCTCGGGGAGCTGGTGCACCAGGATGCGCTGACGCTCGCCGACCACCTGCAGCCAGCCCGGGATGGGGCGCTCGCCCGCGGTCTCGCGTGCGACCTCGAACGGCAGGGTGTTCAGCGACTTCGGCTTGATGTCGATGATGTCGTACTGCGACACCCGGTAGCTGGGCACATCGACCTTCACGTTGTTGACGGTGAAGTGGCCGTGGCTGACGAGCTGGCGGGCCATCCGGCGGGTCCGTGCCAGGCCGGCGCGGTACACCACGTTGTCGAGACGGCTTTCCAGGATCTGCAGCAGCTGCTCACCGGTCTTACCCGAGGAACGCACGGCCTCGGCGTAGTAACGACGGAACTGCTTCTCCATGACGCCGTAGGTGAAGCGAGCCTTCTGCTTCTCCTGCAGCTGCTGGCGGTATTCGCTCTCCTTGATCCGCGCGCGACCGTGCTGGCCGGGAGGGTAGGGACGCTTCTCGTACGCGCTGGAGCCACCGACCAGGTCGACACCCAGACGACGGGACTTGCGAGTGACGGGTCCGGTATAACGAGCCATTTTCTAAATCTTCCTCTCGACCCAGTCCTAGACCCGCCGCCGCTTGGGCGGACGGCAACCGTTGTGCGGCTGCGGAGTGACATCGGAAATCGCGCCCACCTCGAGGCCGGCGGCCTGCAGCGAGCGGATGGCGGTCTCGCGGCCGGAGCCGGGACCCTTGACGAACACGTCGACCTTCTTGACGCCGTGCTCCTGCGCCTTGCGGGCAGCGTTCTCGGCGGCCAGCTGCGCGGCGAACGGGGTCGACTTGCGCGAACCCTTGAAGCCGACGTGACCGGAGGACGCCCAGGAGATCACGTTGCCCTGGGGGTCGGTGATCGAGACGATCGTGTTGTTGAAGGTGCTCTTGATGTGAGCGGCGCCGTGCGGGACGTTCTTCTTTTCCCGGCGACGGGTCTTCTGTGCCTTCTTGGGCCCTGCGGCCCCTGGTTTCTTCGGTGCCATTGGGGGTTACCTGGCCTTCTTCTTGCCGGCGATGGTGCGCTTGGGTCCCTTGCGGGTGCGCGCATTGGTCTTGGTCCGCTGACCGCGCACCGGCAGGCCACGGCGGTGGCGCAGGCCCTGGTAGCAGCCGATCTCGATCTTGCGGCGAATGTCGGCCTGGACCTCGCGGCGCAGGTCACCCTCCACCTTGAGAGTGGCTTCGATGTATTCACGCAGCTGTGTCACCTGATCATCGGTCAGGTCCTTGCTGCGTTGCTCGGGGCTGATGCCCGTGGCGGCCAGGATCTCCTTGGAGCGGGTCCGGCCAATGCCATAGATATAGGTGAGCGCGATTTCCATACGCTTATCGCGCGGTAGGTCGACGCCTACTAGACGTGCCATGCGGCAGTTCCTCTTTCATTCAACGAAGGTCTGTTCCCAGTCCGCCCCCTCTAGGTTGGGGCCCCGGCCTCCGTTCCGGGGGTGGTCCGATTTCTCGGTAGCCGGCGTGTCCGACTATTGGAGCTGGGAGGTCATCATTCAGTTATGTAGCGGGCTTGGCCTGACGGCTTGTTAGCCCTGCCGCTGCTTGTGGCGGGGGTCCTGGCAGATCACCATGACCCGCCCGTGCCGGCGAATAACGCGGCACTTGTCGCAGATCGGCTTGACGCTCGGGTTGACCTTCACGTTCCCAATCCTGTTCTTCTGTTACTTGTACCGGTAAACGATCCGACCGCGGGACAGGTCGTAGGGAGACAACTCCACCACCACCCTGTCCTCAGGCAGGATGCGGATGTAGTGCTGCCGCATCTTGCCGCTGATGTGAGCGAGTACCTTGTGTCCGTTCTCCAGCTCAATGCGAAACATCGCATTGGGCAGGGGCTCGACCACCCGGCCCTCGACCTCGATGGCTCCGTCTTTCTTAGCCATATCCTCCGCGATTCTGATTGCCTGCTCCGGCTGTCGCCGGCTTGACGCAGCAAACTTAACCGACCCTTGAACGTGAGCCGGTGACAGGAAAATCCAGGACTGGGCACACAGATAGTCGGCACGTAAGCCGCACCGTTGGTCAAGGATACCCGCGTAGCGCCGCCAAACCAAACCGGCGAAGGGACCGCCGCTGCACCGGGCGCCTCAGGACCAGGTGACTCCCGACCTGCTGATATGTGGAATCGCCGTCGGTCGCACCAGACCCGCCGTCAACCAGGCGCCCGCGATCCAGACATGCGGTGCGGATTTGGCGGCCATGGTCCTTCTGGCCCGCATCGACACGTCCGACCCGTCGAGTACCCGTTGGGCACGGACGGACAGCATCCGGTTGCGCACTCCCGAGCGGCGCCGTTCGCGGGCGCTGCGGTTGATCGCCAGCCATGCCGCGGCCAGATCGCTGGGCTCGCTCAACGCTTCCGCGATGGCCTCGGCGGCCACGATCGCGTCCGCCACGCCCGAGTTGAGGCTGCGCCCGCCCAGCGGAGCGAACTGGTGGGCGGCTTCACCCGCCAGCAGCACACGCCGGTTGACGTCGGTATAGCTGGCGGCCACGCCCTGGATCGTCTGATGCACCTCGACCGACCTGATGTGGTCGGCATACCACTGGTCGCGGGTAAGTGCGGTGACCCAGGAACGCACCTGTTCGGTGGTCGGCGGCGCCTCGTCCTTGGGCAGGAATTGGACGTCGAGACGCAGACCATCGGGGTACGGCAGCCGAATGGCGTGCCGTCCGCCGAGATCAGGGTGGTGATACTGGATCTGCACGGGCAGATCGACCGTCGTGCCGTCGGGGTGTGGTTCGACATCGATGACCACGCATGACGGGGACGGCGGCCGCTCCGACATGCCGATGCGAAGCGCCTGACGAATGGCCGACTTGGTTCCGTCGGCGGCAATGACGTAGCTCGCGCGCACGCGTTCACCGCTGGCGAGCATGAGCCGCGCTCCGGTGTGGTCGGTACTGATGTCGGTAACGGCGGTCCCGGGGTGGTACTCCACGCCCAGCTCCAGCGCCTCGGTCAGCGTCTCGTCCTCAATGGTGCGCTGCGACAAGCTCATTCCCCAGGCCGCGGGGTTCCACGGGCCGGGAATCCGCGACGGCGCGTACGAGGACATGACGAAGACCGGCCTGCCCTGGTAGAAGGTCTGTACGCCGTGGACGGCAAGCGCTGATTCGCGCAGCCGCTTGCCCAGCCCGGGTGCCACCCGGTCATAGCGCCGCAGCGTCGAGTGCCCGACGAAGGTCGCGCAGTTGCGGTGCCGCTGCCGTTCTTTCGAGCCTGCCGCCTCCAGCACAACCACACGAATCCCCTGGCGGGCCAGCACGGTGGCGGCGAGCAACCCGACGGGACCGCCGCCGACGATCACGACGGCGTCGTCGGTGATGTCCCGGCGCGCATCGGCCGAAACTGCCGCGAGGTGAGCCACCCTATGACGGTACCGCGCCAGGTCAATCGGGCGCCTGTTCAGACCGGCAGACCGTAGCCAGCGGGACCGATTCGTGGTACCTATGTCGGTAATGGCGAGCATCGCCAGCAGCAACGGGGACATTGGGGAGGGGGCCGAGTGGACGGACTGATGGTCGGGTACCTCGCGGCCTTCGCGGTCGGGGGAATCGCGGTCCTCTCGGCACTGCTACTCACCGATATCGGGCACGGCGACGGGATGCCGTTTCTGAGCCTGACCTCCCTTTCTGCCGCGTTGACGGGTGCGGGGGCGGGCGGATTCGCAGCTTCGGCCCTGGGTGTCGCCGCGCTGCCGACGGCAATCATCGCGGCCGTCTGCGCGGTTGCGCTGGTGTCGGTCCTGCAACTTTTCCTGACGTATCTACGAGGCCAGCAAGCGAACTCTCACTCGGGGCGCGCGTCCTATATCGGACGACTGGGCACGGTGACCCTGGAATTGCCGGCCGGGGGCGGCTGGGGCGAAGTCGCGTTCACCGACGCCGACGGCAACCGGGTGCGCTCACGCGCGATCACCGACGAGCCCGCCGGGCTGGCCAAGAACGCCCCGGTCTACATCGCCGATGTGGACTCCGAATACCTGCACGTCGTCAGCATTCCCGACGCATCACCGGATGCGTCCGCCCCTTCCAACCAATAAGGAGCCCGCATGAGCTCGCTTGTCATCATCGTCATCATCGCCATCGCGGCGCTGGTGCTCTTCGTGGCGCTACCGCTCATCTACGTGCGCAACTACGTCAAGGTGCCGCCGAATGAGGTCGCGGTGTTCACCGGGCGCGGGCAGCCCAAGGTGGTGCGCGGCGGTGCGCGGTTCAAAATGCCGGGCATCGAGCGGGTGGACATCATGTCCCTGGAACCGTTCAACGTGAACATCAACTTGCAGAACGCGTTGTACAACAACGGTGTTCCGGTCAACGTCGAGGCCGTCGGGCTGGTACGCATCGGCTCCAACGACGAGGCCGTACAGACCGCAGTGCAACGCTTCCTGACCTCGGATCTATCGGAATTGCAGCGACAGATCAACGAGATCCTGGCGGGCAGCTTGCGCGGTATCACCGCGACCATGACCGTCGAGGATCTGAACTCCAACCGCGATTCGCTGGCCCGCAGCGTGGTCGAGGAGGCCGGCGGCGACCTCGCCCGGATCGGTATGGAGGTCGACGTGCTGAAGATCGCGGGCATCTCCGACCGCAACGGATACCTGGAATCGCTCGGTCAGCGCCGAATCGCGGAGGTGCGCCGGGACGCGACGGTCGGCACCGCCGAGGCCGAGCGGGACGCGCAGATCCAGTCCGCACAGGCTCGTCAGGCCGGCGCCATCGCCCAGGCCGAGGCCGATACCGCCATCGCCACCGCGACCCAGAAGCGCGATGTGGAGCTGGCCAGGCTGCGCGCGCAGACCGAGGCCGAGAACGCGCAGGCAGACCAGGCCGGTCCGCTCGCCCAGGCCCGCGCGGAAAAGGATGTGGGTATCGCACGCGAGCAGGCTGAGGCCGCGCGCGTGCAGGCTCGCACCGAGGTGGAACAGCGCCGCACCGAACAGGCCCAGGCCGCGCTGCAGGCCGACGTCATCGCGCCCGCCGAGGCCCGTCGTCAGGCCGACATCGCGATCGCCGAGGGCGCCCGTCAGGCCGCCATCCTCAAGGCCCAGTCCGATGCCGAGGCCGAGAGGCAGAAGGGCGCGGCCGAAGCCGATGCGCGTAAGGCGGCCGCCGACGCGTTCCGGGTGGAACAGCAGGCCGCTGCCGACGGCGCCAAGGCCAAGCTCATCGCGGAGGCCGACGGTACGAAGGCCAAGCTGCTCGCCGACGCCGAGGGCATCAAGGCCAAGCTGCTGGCCGAGGCCGACGGTAAGAAGGAAGTGGCCGCCGCGCTCAACGCCTACACGCCGGAAGCCGCGCGGCTGCTCACCCTGCCGGACATCCTCAATTCGGTGGTGCAGGCCACCGAGGCCGCCTCGAAACCGATCGGTGAGATCGAAAATCTGTCCATCATCGGCGGCGCGGGCGATGCCCAGGACGCGCTGGGCACCCTCTTCGGGGTAAGTCCGCAGGCCGTTGCGAAAGTAATTGAGAGTTTGCGGGTTTCGGGTATCGACGTGCCCGATCTCCTCAAGCGCACCCAACAGGCCGACGCACCCGCGTCCCCGGCCCCCGCGCCCGCGGTCCATCCGGAAGGATGGGTGCAGGAATAGCGACACCTCTGGCGAAGTTGGGACGCGGCATGGGCGAATCGAAGCTGAACCGGTACGGCGTGTGGAAGGGCGGCCCGGTAACGCCGGAGCAGGCCAGGACAATCGAAGATCTCGGCTATGGCTCGGTGTGGGTCGGCGGCGTGTTCACCGCCGACCTCGCCTACGTGGAGCCGCTACTGGCGGTAACGGAGAATCTCACGGTTGCCAGCGGCATCGTGAACATCTGGACTTCTCCTGTCGACGAGATAGCCGCGGCGTTTCATCGCATCGAGGCGGCCTACCCGGGCCGTTTCCTGCTCGGCGTGGGTGCCGGGCACCCCGAGGCCTCGGCCGAGTACCGCAAGCCCTACGACGCCCTCGTCGAATACCTGGACGGGCTCGATGCCGCGGGGGTGCCCAAGGAACGTCGCGTCCTGGCCGCGCTGGGCCCCAAGGTGCTGAAGCTGTCCGCGGATCGCACCGCCGGCGCACACCCCTACCTGACGACACCCGAGCACACCCGGCAGGCCCGCGAGATCATCGGCCCCGACGCACTGCTGGTTCCCGAGCACAAGGTGGTACTCAGCACCGATGCCCCCAGTGCGCGCGAGATCGGCCGACGCACCGTCGACTTCTATCTGACATTGAGCAACTACGTAAACAACTGGAAGAGGCTCGGTTTCAACGACGAGGACCTCACCTCTCCTGGCAGCGACGCGTTCATCGATGCGGTGGTGGCGCACGGCACCGCCGCGGAAATCGCCACACGCCTGAACGAACATCTTGACGCCGGCGCCGACCAGGTGCTGATTCAAGTACTCGGCGACAAGGGTTTGGTTGACACATTGACCTCGTTGGCGGACGCGCTCAGGTAGACGCCCACTAGGGTTATGCCATGCGAATTTTGGTGACCGGCGGCGCCGGTTTCATCGGAGCCAACTTCGTACACGCGACAGTCCGCGAGCGCCCCGACGTCTCGGTGACAGTCCTGGACGCGCTGACCTACGCGGGCAGCAGCGAATCACTGGCCCCCGTCGCCGCGGCGGTGCAGCTGGTGCAGGGCGATATCTGCGATCCCGATACGGTGGAGCGGCTGGTCGCCGACAGTGACGTGGTGGTGCATTTCGCCGCCGAAACACATAACGACAATTCGCTGGCCGACCCGTCACCGTTTTTGCGCAGCAACATCATTGGCACCTACACGCTGCTCGAGGCGGTGCGCCGCCATCAGGTGCGGCTGCACCACATTTCCACCGATGAGGTGTTCGGCGACCTTGAGCTCGATGACCCGAACCGGTTCACGGAGACCACCCCGTACAACCCGTCCAGCCCGTACTCGGCCACCAAGGCCTCGGCCGACCTGCTGGTGCGCGCATGGATCCGGTCGTTCGGAATCAGCGCCACAATCTCCAACTGCTCCAACAACTATGGGCCGTACCAGCATGTGGAGAAGTTCATTCCCCGGCAGATCACCAATATCCTGACCGGCCGCCGCCCACGCCTGTACGGGGCCGGTGCCAACGTACGGGACTGGATTCACGTCGACGACCACAACAGTGCGGTGTGGCGCATCATCGAGGCGGGCACCATCGGGCGCACGTATCTCATTGGTGCGGACGGAGAACGAGACAACCTGTCGGTGCTGCACACCATTCTCGAGCTCATGGGCAAGTCCTCGGATGACTTCGACCATGTCACCGATCGTGCCGGTCATGACCTGCGCTATGCCATTGACCCCACGCCGTTACGCGATGAATTGGGCTGGAAACCAACGCATAGCGACTTCACCGGAGGCCTGGCCGCCACCATCGACTGGTACCGGCGCAACGAAGAGTGGTGGCGCCCCATCAAGGACAACGTGGAATCTCAATACGCCGCGAGGGGACAGTGATGAGCGTTTACGCGAAGACAGAGGGCAGTGATGAGCGTTTACACGAAGACAGAGGGCAGTGATGAGCGTTTACGCGAAGAACAGAGGGCACTGACGTGAAGATCCGCGAACTTTCGGTGCCCGGTTCCTTCGAGATCACCCCGGTGCAGCATCACGACAGCCGCGGAGTTTTCCTCGAATTGTTCAAGGGCCCAGCGCTTGCCGAGGCCATCGGGCATCCGTTCGAGCTGCAGCAGGCCAACTGTTCGGTGTCGGCAGCCGGATCGCTGCGCGGCATCCATTTCGCCGACGTACCACCCGGCCAGGCCAAATACGTGACCTGTCTGACCGGTTCCGTGTACGACGTCGTGGTCGATATCCGTGTCGGCTCACCGACGTTCGGCGCTTGGGACGCCGTGCTTCTCGACCCTCGCGACCGGCGGGCCGTCTACGTTCCCGAGGGGGTGGGGCACGGTTTCCTCGCACTCGAGGATGACTCCACGGTGGTCTATCTCTGCTCCGCCGGATATGCCCCCGGCCGCGAGCACGGCATCGATCCGCTGGACCCAACAGTTGGGATCCAGTGGCCGACCCGTAGGCCCGACGGCACCGAGCTGTCACTACTCGTTTCCGAAAAGGACGGTGCTGCACCGTCATTGCTGGATGCCAGGGATTCGGGTCTACTGCCCGATGCCGCCGAAGTGCAGGCTTTCCTTGACGGCCTGTCCGGCTGATCGATCACGCCACCAACGCCACATCGTGTTTGCTAAAGTCCCTACATGACGCAACCGCCTGCAGGGCCTCCGCCACCGGATCCCGGGCAACCGGAGTTTCCGCCGTACCCGACGCCGACGAGCTCCGGGTACCCGCCGGTCGAGCCGTCGCCGGGCGCGTATCCACCCATCCCCCCGGCCGCCGGTCCCGGCGCCGAGCCGTATCCGCCCTATCCCCAGGCCAATCCGGCGGGCTACCCACCGCCACCGGGATATCCCCCACCGGCGTCACCGTACGGCGCCTATCCCGCGGCGGGTGCCTACCCGCCAGTGGAAAGCGCGCGGGGTACCAACGGATTCGCGATCGCCTCGCTGATCCTCGGTATCGTCCCCATCTGCGCCGGCATCTTCGGTGTCGTCTTCGGCTTCATCAGCCTGAATCAGATCAAGCGGACCGGCCAGAACGGCCGCGGCATGGCCATCGCAGGCATCGTGCTCGGCTTCATCTGGATGATCGTCCTTGCGGTCGTCGTCGCGGTGGGTGCCGGCAACTCCGCCAAACGCGACGAATCGGGGCACGTCACCCAATCGGGCGATATGGATGTCACCAAGTTGCGGGTGGGCGATTGCGTCGCCGATCTCGGCGAGAAGAGCTACTACACCACCACCAAGGCCATCCCGTGTGCACAGCCGCATAAGGCCGAGGTGTACGCGGTGTTACCGCTGTCGGGCAGTTCGTTGCCGTCACAGTCGGTGCTGGACGAAAAGGGCAACGAGGAGTGCGGCGCCGAACTCGAGAGCTACGCACCGAGCGCGTTCGACGACGACAGCGTGCAGATCACCTATCTGTATCCGACGAAACGTTCATGGGCTCAAGGGGATCGGGCGATCGCGTGCGTGGCCACCTTCGATACGCAGCGCACCGCCTCGATCAAGGGCAAATAGCTAGGGACGCATGGTGAGGATGCGGGGGCCGGCCTCGGTGACGGCCACCGTGTGCTCCCAGTGCGCGGCACGAGACCCGTCGGTGGTGACAACGGTCCAATCGTCGGCAAGCACCCGAGTCTGGGTGGTGCCGAGCGTGAGCATCGGTTCGATGGCGAGTACCGATCCCACCGCGAGTAGCGGGCCCTTACCGGGAGCTCCCTCGTTCGGCAGGAACGGATCCAGATGCATCGAGCGCCCGATGCCGTGCCCGCCGTAGCCGTCCACGATTCCGAACGCTCGGTCGAATTGCTTCTCGGCGGCGCGGGTGCCCAGTTCGATGGCGTGCGAGACATCGGTGAGCCGGTTACCCGGGATCATCGCCGCAATGCCCGCCTCCATCGACAAACGCGTCGCCTCGGACAGCGCTTCGTCACTGGGGATGACGGTGCCTACCGCGAACGTCCATGCGGAATCCCCGTGCCAGCCGTCCAGTATCGCGCCACAATCGATGGAGACAAGATCGCCGTCGGCAAGTACCGCTGTCGCGGAAGGTATTCCGTGCACCACCTGGTCGTTGACCGATGAGCAGATGGACGCCGGAAAGCCGTGGTAGCCCAGGAACGAGGGCACCGCTCCGGCCTCGCGGATCACGGACTCGGCGACCTGATCTAACTCCAGCGTCGACACCCCGGCCTTGGCGGCATCGCGCACCGCGACCAGCGCCGCCCCCACGATGGAGCCGGCAGCAGCCATGGCGTCGAGCTCACCGGGCGTGCGCTGTTCCACCGTCTTCTTACGGCCGAAGAGACCCACTAACGAACTCGCTACTACCGGCCCAGTGCCTGCGAGGTGCGCGCGAACACCTCGTCCACCGTGCCGACGGCATCGATGGTCTGCAGCACGTTCTGGTAGTACTCCAGCAGCGGCGCGGTCTCATCGCGGTAGACGTTGAGCCGGTTGCGGATGATGTCCTCGGTGTCATCGGCGCGGCCACGGCCCAGCAGGCGCTGCACGAGTTCCTCCACCGGCACCCGGAACTCCAGCACGGCATCGATCGTGACGCCACGGGCCTCCTCCATGGCAGCCAACGCATCGGCTTGGTCCACGGTGCGCGGGAAGCCGTCGAGAATGAACCCGGCCGCGGCGTCGGGCTCATCGAGACGCGCCTCGACCATCTTGTTGGTCACCTCGCTGGGCACCAGGTCGCCGGCATCCAGGTACTGCTTGGCCTGCAGGCCCAGCTCGGTGCCCTCGCTGATGTTCGAGCGGAACAGGTCGCCGGTGGAGATCTGCGGAATACCGAACTTCTCCGAAATCAGCTGCGCCTGCGTACCTTTGCCTGCCCCGGGCGGGCCGAGTAACACCACTCTCACTTCAGGAACCCTTCGTAGTTACGCTGCATCAACTGGCTTTCAATCTGCTTCACGGTATCGAGGCCCACGCCGATCATGATGAGTACCGCAGTTCCGCCGAACGGCAGGTTCTGTGCGCCTCCGGAGCTACCGATCTGCAGGAACAGGTTCGGCAGGATGGCGATGACGCCCAGGTAGATCGAGCCCGGCCACGTAATGCGGTTGAGCACATAGCGCAGGTAGTCGGCGGTGGCGCGCCCCGGACGAATGCCCGGGATAAAGCCGCCGAACTTGTTCATCTCGTCGGCGCGCTCATCGGGGTTGAAGGTGATCGACACGTAGAAGAACGTGAAGAACACGATGAGCGTGAAGTAAATGGCGATGTACCAGTAGTTGCTGGGATCGGTCAGATAGGTGCTGACGAACCGGTCCCACCAGCCCGTCTTCTCCTTATTGCCACCGCTGCGCACCAGCTGGGTGATCAAGCCGGGGATGTACAGCAGGGACGACGCGAAGATGACCGGGATAACGCCGGCCTGGTTGACCTTCAGCGGCAAGTAGGTGGAGGTGCCGCCGTACATCCGCCGACCCACCATGCGCTTGGCGTACTGGACGGGGATACGTCGCTGGCCCTGCTCGACGAACACGACACCGACCACGATCAGCAGCGCCGCCACACAGACGGCCGCGAAGGTGACCCCACCGCGGCTGTCCAGGATGGTCTTGCCCTCGGCCGGGATGCGCGCGGCGATACCGGCGAAGATCAGCAGCGACATGCCGTTTCCGATGCCGCGCTCGGTGACCATTTCACCGAGCCACATCACCAGGGTGGATCCAGCGGTCATCACCAGCACCATCACCGACAGCGCGAAGATCGACTGGTCGGCCACAATCTCGTCCTTGCGGTCACAGCCCTGCAAGAGGTTTCCACTGGCGCCGAGAGCGACGATCGAGGTGGACTGCAGCAGTGCCAGCGCCACCGAGAGGTAGCGGGTGTACTGCGTCATCTTGGCCTGGCCGGATTGACCTTCCTTGCGCAACTGCTCGAACCGGGGAATGACGACGGTGAGCAGCTGAACGATGATGCTGGCGGTGATGTACGGCATCACGCCGACCGCGAACACCGACAGCTGCAGCAACGCGCCACCGGAGAACAGGTTGATCAGGGAGTAGATCTGTGCGGAGTCGCCGCTGCTGACCTGCTCGACGCAGTACTTCACGTTGGCGTAGTTCACGCCGGGAGACGGCAGGGTGGCGCCGACCCGATACAGGACCACGATCCCGATCGTGAAGAGGATCTTCCGCCTCAGGTCAGCTGTCCTGAGAGCAGAGACAAAAGCGGAAAGCACACATCCTCCTGCGCATCCTGCAGCTCGCCATGTGATCTGCTAGATGAATCAGCTGGTGATCCCAGCGTTGGGTAACCGTTTCGGCGGCCGTCAGGGCACGCCCGGGCCGCGTACGAGACTAACAGTTCGCTACATACCCGTGGAAAAGACGGTGTCCTTCTGGTCCGGGACCACGCTGCCATCGGAACGTAACAGCGGTCCGGTGCTGCCGTCGGGGTTGGTCCGGCCATCGGTCGCACACGGATACGGGTCCATCCGCTGCGGGTCGGGATCGATGAACATCGGGGTGATCAGCCATTTGCCGTCCGCGTTGTCGTAGGCCCGGCACATGAGTTCGGTCTTGTTCCGGTTGATGACGAGGTGCGCCGCGGTGGCGTCGTCGACGAAGGTTACGTCGGTGGTCGAGTCCCCCGCGGCGAGAATCTGCCGTTTGTTCACGTCATAGGGCTCGAACGCGGCCGGCCCCTGCACCCCGAAGACCACCTGGTTGGCCCAGCATCGTTTGCCGTCGACATAGGTGATGACGGTGTCGGCGCCGTCGGGCTGCCCACCGCAGCCCTGCACATGTGGAGTCTGCCGTCCGTTGGCGTCGTAGACGCTGCGCACGCCGATAACCTGTGTGGTCGGGATCCCGATTTCCGGCGACCACACCTTGGCGATCACCTCCGAGGATGCCGAGATGACCCAGGTGCTGACGCCGTGAGCCTGCAGGGTGGCAATGAGGTCCTTGATCTGCGGATAGACCCGCACATAGCCGGGCACCGTGGTGCTGCCGATCCTCTGGGTGGCCCCGACGGGAGCGGCGAGGTTCTCGCGCTTGGCGGCCTGCGCGAATCCGGCGACCTCGCCTGCGGTATAGCCGGAGGTCAACGCGACGGTCCAGACGTAGGCGCCGTTGCTCCAACGCTGGTTGTAACCGGTGAACGCTTCCTGTTCGTCATGGGTCTTGCCCTCGCGGACCGCCAGGATCTCGTCGGCGCACGCGGCATTGGCCGACGTGAGCAGCGGTCGCCCGGCGGGCGTGTCGGTGCCGCACGCCGTACGCAACGCGGCGGCGGCGGCCTCGGTGATGTGGCGGCTGGTGGCATGCCAATCGGCCGGCTGCAGGACCTTGTCGTGCCGCAGCATCCACGCCAGGGTGGCATCGGCGATGTCGTTCTTGACCTCGGTGTTGTCCCAGTCGAACAACGCGACCGCTTTGGTGGATCGCTTCCACGTCCCGGTACAGGTGCTGTTGGCGTCGATCGCGGCCTGCAGTCGCTGCCGGACATCGCCGTACCACGGCAGGGCCGAGTCCAGTTGGCGGCACCCGGGCGCCGCCTGCACAGCGGGAGCGCCCGCGTTCCAGGCCACCGGGGCCAGCACCAGGGAAAATACGATGACAAGCCAACCCGTTGCCCTCACCGCCCGAAAGTACCACCGCGCGTCCGCGATTCGGGGCCCGTCAGCACTGCCTCATCGGCGGTTTCGAGATACTGGCGACGAATCTGCGCGGCCCGCGCCCAAATGGCCTCCCGCAGTTGCTGTCTGTCCGCGGGGTGCGGCCCGTCGAGGACGTCTGCGCGCGCCCGCCGGGCGATTCGGACCTCGCGGTGATAATTCCGGAAAATCTGAATCTCCCCTTCCCTGTCGGCGAGATATTCGTAGTCCGTGTCCCAGGGCGCGGTGATTCGCATCAGTTCGGCATGCACGGCCCATTGCCGCAGGGTTTGTGGGCCGCCCGCCAACACCAACAGTCCGCCGACACGCGCGACGGTCTGCCAGCCGGTGGGTTCGGGGATGAACGGATATTCGCGTTGGCCGATCGGAGTGTCCCGCCACTCGTGAAATTCGGCGGCCCGGGTGTCGAGGCCGTGCGTGCGCCAGCGCACGGTGCCGTCGGGATTGGTCCATGACAGCCGGCGCAGCGACCGGGCGGCCTGCCGGGTGAGCACTGTCAGATGAGACGGCAGTAGCACGATCGGATCCGTGGGTTCGGCGTCGAACGGATTGGTGTCCAGATGCCGACCATCGATCAGCACCAGCGTGCCAGGGAGCCGCTGGTAGGCCAGGCCCCACAGCAGACGTGCCAGCGTCTTGGCGCCCGGCTCATCGGAGATCACATGCCAGGTTTCATGAAAATTGTTGGTAGAGAACCTCACATGGGCGTCGGCTCGCAACCTGATGATGGTGTATGGCCTTGCGTCGAGCACCACGGAGTGCCGGTGCAGCTTCATCACGCTGCCTCCGGTGGCGGCCGCTCGCGACCGCACGTGCGACTCGGCCATATTCACCTCCTGACATCTGGGCCGCCCCCTGCGCCCGAAAAGCAAACACCTCGATCCGAGTCCCGCGCAACCGAATTTGCGCAGGCCACGGCCCCAAGGGTGCGCGATCACGAACGGCGGCGCACTATGGTCGGGGCACTGGCGACCCCCTACCAACAAGGAGCCCGGAATGGCGCGGACCGATGACGACAGCTGGGATCTGGCCTCAAGCGTCGGAGCAACGGCAACGATGGTGGCCGCGCAGCGCGCACTGGCCAGCCACGTGCCCAACCCTCTCATCAACGATCCGTACGCGGAGCCGCTGGTGCGCGCCGTCGGCATCGAGTACTTCACCAAGTTGGCGTCGGGCGCTTTCGATCCCGAGCAGATGGCGGGACTGGTGCAGCTAGGCATCACCGCCGATGGCATGGCCAACGGAATGGCAAGTCGCACCTGGTACTACGACACGGCATTTGAATCGTCGACAGCCGCGGGGGTGCGCCAGGCAGTGATCCTCGCGTCGGGCCTCGACACTCGCGCCTATCGCCTGACGTGGCCCGCGGGCACCACCGTGTACGAGCTCGACCAGCCGGAGGTGATCACGTTCAAGACCGACACCCTGGCCGAGTTGGGAGCCTCGCCGAGTGCCGAGCGCCGCACCGTCGCGATCGATCTGCGCGAGGACTGGCCCGCCGCGCTGCAGGCTGCCGGTTTCGACCCCGAACAGCCGACGGTGTGGTCCGCCGAGGGGCTGTTGATCTACCTACCTCCCGAGGCTCAGGACCGGCTGTTCGCCTCGATCACCGAGTTGAGCGCCCCCGGCAGCCGCCTGGTATGCGAACAAGTTCCCGGACTGGAAACCGCCGACTTCTCCAAGGCCCGCGAGCTCACCCGCCAATTCGCTGGAGAGACACTGGATTTGGACCTGGAATCGCTTGTCTATACCCAAGAACGCCAGATGGCCGCGGACTGGCTGGCCGAACATGGCTGGACGGTGATCACCGAGGAGAACGACGAGCTTTACGCGCGACTCAACCTGGACCCACCGAACCCTTTGCTGCGCAGCATATTTCCTAATATCGTGTATGTAGACGCCACTCTCGGCTAGCCGGTCGCGCCCGAGCGCCACCGCTTCCACCAGGGGCGCCCGGGCGTCTCGGGCTCGTCGGCATCTCCACCTTCCAGCGGAACCCCCTTGTAGACGGCCAGGTAGACGTCGATCGTGGTCACGATGACGATCATCAACACCGGGCCCAGCACGATTCCCCAGAAACCGAAGGCGGCAATCCCAGAAAATACCGCCAACAGCATCAGCGCCGGGTCCAGACGTGCTCCGCGAGGTACCAGGAAGGGACGCAACACGTTATCGATATTGGAGACCACCAGCAGGTGCCAGGCGATGACGAACAGCCCGCCGACCGGGTGGCCGAAGAGAATCATGCCGATACCAAACGGAATGGTCACTATGCCGCCGCCGAGCGGGATGATCGACAATGCGGTCAGCAGGATCGCGAAGAAGAAGAAACCCTGCCGGAAGCCGGCGACGTAGACCGACGCGGCACCGGCAATGCCCTGTGCCATCGCAATCACGAACTGGCCCTTGACCGTTCCACGCACCATTGCGCCGATCTTGTCGAGATACAGATCGGTGATCTCCTCCCCCAGCGGATTCAGCTGGCGCAGCAGGGTGAGCACCTTGTCCTGTTTGACCAGCAATGAGACGAACACGTACAGGAAGATGATGCAGGCGGCCACCGCAGCCGCGACACTGCCGACGGTGCTCTGCAGCACCTGCAGTAGCCCGTGTCCCACGTTCTCCGTCAACGACCCGATCGATTGCCGCAACGTATCCGGCGTCAGCTGGACATGGACGAACGGGATCCTGGCCAGGACACTGTTGACCACGTCGAACGCCTTCTGCCCGAGTGCGGTCATATCGGTGCCCTCCACCCAGCTGGAGACATCATCGACCATCCGGGTGATCTGAAGAGTCGCAACGTAAACCAGCGCGCCGACGGGAATCACCACCGCACCCAACGCACACAGCAAGGTGAGCGTGGCGGCAATACCGGATCCGAATCGCTTCCCCAGTCGCCGATACAGCGGGCTGAACAGGTACGCGGCCACCCCGGCTACCACAATCAATATCAGGTAGTCACGCAGGAAGTAGATGCCGAAGGCGATACCAACACCCGTGAGAACCGCCAGCACCCGCTTCTGAAATACGGTCAGTTCGGTGTTCACGCCACGCCCCTTCTGCCGCCTGCACACGACACGTTAGCGGGTGCGGGCCCCCGCCCAGGCGAAACGCGCTGGGGCACTAAAAGCGGTAGTCGCCCAACATCATCGCCTGCGCGCTGCCGAGGGTTCGCTGAGCACGCTGCACCGTCTCCACCGCCAGCTGCGCCACCCGGCCCAGTACCGCGTCAGTGACGGCCGCCGCGGCCGGCTGCGACGATGACCGCTGCCGCAGCAGCGACGACAGCGGCGAGCTCGGGAAGTTCGCGATCCGGACATTGTCGTCGGCACCGATGTCCGCGAGCTGCTTGGCCTTTGCCACTGCCTCCCGGAAGCCGCCGAGCTCGTCGACCAATCCGTGCTCCAACGCGTCCTTGCCAGACCAGATCCTGCCCTGGGCAACTGCTTTGACGGCATCGACGGTCAGATTGCGTCCGTCGGCGACCCGCTGCACGAAGTCTTCGTAATGCATGTCGATCTCGGCCTCGACAAGATCGCGCTGCTCGTCGGTGAACGGTTCGTTACTCGACCATGCGTCGGCATTGGCGTTGGTGCGCAAGCTGTCCGAACCGACGCCGAGCTTCTCCTTGAGACCCTTGGTGATGAACTTTCCGGTCAGCACGCCGATGGACCCGGTGACGGTACCCGGGTTGGCGATGATCGCATCGGCTGACATGGCGACGTAGTAACCGCCCGAACCCGCCACCGAACCCATGGACACCACGACAGGTTTACCCGCCTCACGCGCGCGGACTACCTCCCGCCAAATGGTTTCCGAACCGTTGACCGAACCGCCGGGACTGTCTACCCGCAGCACTATGGCGGCGACCGAATCGTCGGCGACGGCATCGCGGAGCGCCTCGGCAATCACATCACCACCACTGGCCGGTCCCGGTGGAAAAAGCCGTGGGCCGCTGCGGCCGCTCACGATGGGGCCCGCCAGCGTCACTACGCCGATGGCCGGCCGCGACGGGCGCCCCGGGAGCGACGACAGGCTGGGTACTTGCGGCTTGGTGGCACGGGCGTAACGCGCCAAATACAGCAGCGGAGGATCCCTGTCATCTTGCAGGCCGATGAGCTCACCAATACGCGCGTAGGCCTCATCGCGATAGCCGATGCGGTCTACCAATCCACCGGCGACCGCATCGGTACGACGCAGCGGCGCCCGGTCCGCCAGGGCATCCACTTCGGCGGGGTCGAGCTTGCGCGACACCGCCACACTGTCCCGAACCTGTTCCGACAGGCTCTCCAGCAATCGTCCATCGGCCTCCCGCTGCGCGTCGGTGTAGCCGTCTTCGGTGAAAAGATTTGCCGCCGACTTGTATTGGCCACGGGTGAGGAACTGTGCCTCTACGCCGGCCTTGTCGAGCGCACCGCGCAGGAACGTGCCCTTGGCCGCGAATCCGATGAGCCCCACCGTTCCGGACGGTTGCATCCACACCTCGCCGAACGCCGACGCAAGGTAATAGGCAAGCGTGCTCGGATACGTCTCTGACCATGCCAGGCTGGGTTTGACGGCGCTGAACGCCTCGATAGCGGCCCGCAACTCCTGGACGGCGCCAGCCGCGGCCGGCGGTATCTGTACCCGAGCGATCAGCCCAGCCACCCGCGGATCCTCGATGGCGCGGTGGATGGCGGCGATGGTGTGCCGCAGCGACAGTGGTCTGCTCCCACCCGAGAGCACCAGACCCAACGGGTCGAGGTGGACCGACTCCGGCGGCACCTCAAGCAGGTCTAGCTCCAGAATGCAGTCCCTCGGCACTCCCCGATGACGTGCGGTGTCGACCTTGGCCAGCAGGTCGTGGACGTCTGTGGGCGTGGTGAACGCAAACATGTCTTGAGCGTACCGACGAATGCGGTAATCCCGCCGACCACAAATCCGTGCTCCCGTACCACGCGGCGCGTAGGGTCGGAACCATTCGCTGGCGGAGGGGCAACGATGACACGTGCAGACAAGACGACGGTCCGGAAGGCGGCCCACCTGGCGGCGCTACTCGCGCTGACCGTGGCACCTGCGATGTCCGGGTGCCTGGATACGTCCGGCTCACGCGAGCTGACACCGTCGCAATCGACGTCGTCGACGGCCGCGACGCCCACTCGTAGCTATCCCGCGCTGCCGCCGGAGTATCGCGGCAAGTTCCATCCCAACCACACGGATCTGGGTGGACGAAACAACGCCGAGCTCGCCAGTCTGCTGCCGACGGCCGCCGACTTCCCTGGCCCCGGCGAGACTCGTGCTCCCGATATCGCCTCCGACGACGGTTCCGGGCTAGGCATGCACGGCCAAACCGACGGTGAGACACGTCCGCCCGAATGCCTGTATGCCCCTTTCTCCAAGTCGTTTTCGAGAACCCCCGACGGGTCGGACTGGAACCTGTACTACGCGGCCTCGACCTACCACGAGGCCGAACCCCCCGGTAACCACATCACCGTCACGGTGAACCGGGAACGCGAGAACGCCGACGTGTTCGCCCTGACCGCCGACTGGATCAAGAAATGCGGTCAGTACGACAGGGCGTTTCCGGCCTTCGCCAAGCCGGAGGTGCGCAACCGGCACGTCACCGACACCTTCGGCCCCGGCCCGACGGTCGACGGCGTACAGACCTACGTCTACACGACCGCGAGCACGGATCTCGATGACACATCCGCCGACAAGCAACCGTCCGGGGTTCGCGGACAGCGCATCGTGCTGGCCCGGGTGCGCTCGCTGGTGTTCGAGGTCGCGGGCACCGACCAGGTGGATGGCGGCTTGTTGGACCAACTGTTGGCCATCACCATCACCAACGCCAAGCACGCACCGCCGCCACCGGACCAAAACGCCGCGCGCTTGGCCGGGCTTCCCACCTGCGACACCATCGCACCGCAGCCCATGAATGGGCAACCGGATCCGGCGCTGGACTGCACCATCCATACCTCGGATGGCAGCGGCGTGGTCTTCGAGGTACTCGGCACGCCCGCCGGGACCATACGTGTGTTCAACGGAAATGGCGCGCAGCTGCAGTCCATCAGGGTGCCCAATCCGATCTTCCAGCAGCGCCTTCCGTTCCTGCAGGATCTCGACCAGGACAAGCGCGAGGAACTGCTGGTCGTCACCGCCACCGGCAACCCGGCGGGCGACCTTATGGATGTGTGGCGCGCTCGTCCCAACTCCGATCAATTCGATATGACCGGAACGATTTTCGGCGTTCCCCGATTCTGGATGACCTCCGATCGATTCATCGGACTCTTCTCGCGCAACGGCAACGATGCCGGCGTGGCGGCGCTGTTCCGGTTCGTCGACAACAAGCTAGCCGTACTGGCGCTACTGGACACCGAAAGACGGGTCGACAACAAGCCACTCGATCCGAAGTGGCGCCTCAACGCCAACGTCAAATGCGCCATGAACCTGTCCGATGATCCGCCGGGGGCACTGGGAGCACGCATGGACGCATTACGCGCGGCGGGTGTAGATCAGACGAACGCCGAGGAGCACTTCTGCCTGCAGCCGTGGGTAGCCACCTTGTACCGGCAGGGCACGCGGTGAGAAATCCATGAAAACCCGATACGCCGCAACTTTTTTCGCCGTAGGCATGGCACTGACGGCATGTAACCACGGCGGTATCCACCGGACCGCCACCTCGACGAGCCCCGCGCCAAGCCGCCTGGACTCACTGCCATCGTGCTTCTCGATCAAGCCGCAGGCCATCGAGCCCGATCCGGATCCCACGCTGGACTGTGTGTTGCGGTCGAATGATCCGGCCAAACTGACGTTCGAAGCGTTGGGCACGCCGCCCATCACCATCAAGGTGTATGAGCCCAATGGCATTATGCGCCAGAGCTTTACCGTCCCGGTTAACAAACCGGAGCGCACCGCACCCTTGCTCGCCGACCTCGATAGAGATGGTCGCGACGAACTGATCGTCGTCAGTGACGTGGGTTCTGCCGGCGACACCCTCGACATCTGGCGGGCACAGCAGGATTCGGGCCGGTTCGTCTCGGCAGGTCAGATGTCCGGTTATCCAGATTTCCGGATAACCGACGAGCGCTTCACCGCGTTGTACGCCAGTACCGGTGCCGGATCGGGGCGTGTTTCCCTCTACCGATTTGTCGACGACAAAGTGGTCGAGGTCGGCTCCCTCTTCGTACAGGCCGCCGACTGGCCGGATCCGCCCGATCCCGCCCGCATCTGGTACACCAACGGAAACACGCTGTGCTCCTTCGATTACGACGACAGCCCACCTGGCCGCGCGGCCGCGCGCAATCAGGCGCTGACCGATGCGGGCATCGATCCGCCGTCCGCGCAGGACAGATTTTGCCAGCAGACCTGGGTCGCCGACGTCTACCGGAAACGCTAGCCACACGTACCGTGGTGGCATGCGCTTCTCGATCTCCATACCCCAGTTCGACACCGGCAGCTTCGACGGCGACGGCGTTCGCGACTATCTGGCGCGCGCCGAAGAGCTTGGCTTCGCCGGCGGCTGGACACTGGAACAGACCGTCGGATCTTCACCGATCATCGCGCCGCTGGAACTGCTCGCCTACGCCGCGGCCTGTACCACCCGCTTGCGTCTGGGGGTAGCGGTACTCGTTGCCTCGCAACATGACCCGCTGCAGTTGGCCGCAGCCGTCACCGCCGTCGATCGCCTGAGCCATGGGCGCCTGGACGTCGGCGTCGCCCCGGGCGGCGGGGCCCGGAATTTCGCGGCGTTCGGCGTGGACAAGCAGACCTTCATCGCACGCTTCACCGAGGGACTGGATCTGATGAAGCTGGCCTGGTCTGACGAGGAACGCATCACCTTTCGCGGGCGCTTCCGCGACGTGGCCGATCTGGCATTCCAGCCCAAACCCGTGCAACGCCCGCATCCACCCATCTGGTTCGGCGGGCATGCGCCGGCCGCGCTGGCCCGTGCGGTGCGTTTTGGCGACGCATTCCTGGGCGCAGGCTCCTCCACGACAGCGGCGTTCGCCGAAGAGGTGACGACCATTCACCGCGAGTTGGCGATCCAGGGTAAGGACCCGGCCCGGTTCACTATCGGCAAACGGGTCTACCTGATGATCGACGACGACCGGGATCGCGCCCATACTCGGGTGCAGACGGGACTGCGCCGGATCTATGGCGAGATGAAGGGCATCGACGCGGTACCGGTGTCGGGTCCTCCGGAAGAGGTGGCGGCAGGCCTGCGTGCGGTGGCCGACGCGGGCGCGGAAATGATCCTGCTCAACCCCGTCGGCAAGGATGTCGCCGAGGACCGTGAGCAGATGGAACGCCTTGCCGCCGAGGTTATCCCGCAGCTGGCCTGATACCGAGTGTGAAGCTATTGCGAGATTTCTCCGGATTTCCCGCAATAGCTTCACACTCGGCGCAGCCGAAAGAGAAAGGGCGCCCACCCGAAGGTGGACGCCCTTTCGTGAAAGCGGTTACTAGACCTCGTTGATCGATCCGCCTGCGGCGGTGATCTTCTCGCGGGCCGAGTCGCTGAACTTGTTGGCCGAGACCGACACCTTGACCTTGAGGTCGCCGTTGCCGAGCACCTTGACCAGCTCGTTCTTGCGAACCGCACCCTTGGCAACCAGGGCCTCGATAGTGACGTCGCCACCCTCGGGGAACAGCCGCTCGATGTCGGCCACGTTCACTACCTGGTATTCAGTGCGGAAGCGGTTCTTGAAGCCCTTGAGCTTCGGGAGCCGCATGTGGATGGGCATCTGCCCACCCTCGAAGGTCACCGGCACGTTCTTGCGTGCCTTGGTGCCCTTGGTACCGCGACCCGCGGTCTTACCCTTGGACCCCTCACCGCGACCGACGCGGGTGCGCTCGGTCTTGGAGCCCGGGGCCGGGCGTAGGTGGTGCAATTTGATGGTCATTACTTCACATCCTCGACGGTGACCAGGTGGCGAACCACCTGGAGCAGGCCGCGGGTCTGCGCGTTGTCCTCACGGACAACGGTCTGGCGAATCTTGCGCAGACCCAGTGTCTTCAGACTTTCGCGCTGCTTCCACCGGGCTCCGATGGTGCTGCGCACCTGGGTGATCTTCACGTCAGCCATGGCTGCCTCCCTGTGCTGCCGCAGCTGCGAACTCGGCGCGGGCCCGGAGCATGCCGGCCGGTGCCACATCCTCGATGGGCAGACCACGCCGGGCCGCAACCTCTTCCGGACGCTGCAGCTGCTTGAGCGCCGCGACGGTTGCGTGAACCACGTTGATGGCGTTGTCGCTACCCAGCGACTTGGCCAGGATGTCGTGCACACCAGCGCATTCCAGCACCGCACGGGCAGCACCACCGGCGATCACACCGGTACCGGCCGAGGCCGGACGCAGCATGACGACACCGGCCGAATCCTCGCCCTGAACCGGGTGGGTGATGGTGCCGCCGATGAGCGGAACACGGAAGAAGTTCTTGCGAGCCTCATCCACACCCTTGGCGATGGCGGCCGGAACTTCCTTGGCCTTGCCGTAGCCGACGCCCACCAGACCGTGGCCGTCGCCGACGATCACCAGCGCGGTGAAGCTGAACCGGCGACCACCCTTGACAACCTTGGAGACACGGTTGATGGTGACCACGCGCTCCAGGTAGTTGCTCTTCTCGGCGTTGTCACGCCCACCACGACGGTCGTCGCGGTTGTCACGGCGTCCACGGCCGCCCTCGCGACCGTCGTTGGAGCCGCCTGCATTGTCGGGAGCGCCCGAATTGCGCTGCGCCATCATGCTGTCCCTTCTTGGAAAATCCGAGCAAGTCCGAACATCAGAACACCAGCCCGTTCTCGCGGGCGGCGTCGGCGAGTGCGGCAATCCGGCCGCCGTAGGTGTAGCCACCGCGGTCGAACACCACGGTGTCCACGCCCGCGGCCTTCGCACGCTCGGCGATCAGCTGGCCGACCCGGGCACTGCGTGCCTTCTTGTCGCCGTCCACTGCCTGCACGTCGGCCTCGATGGACGACGCCGCAGCCAGGGTGGTACCGGTGAGATCGTTGACCAGCTGCACATGGATGTGGCGGGCCGAACGATTGACGACCAGACGCGGCCGCGCGTCCGTACCGGACACCTTCTTGCGCAGACGTGCGTGACGGCGGATCCGGGCGACGCGACGCGTCTCGGAGATGTTCTTGCCGACGGGCTCGTGCTGCTTCGCTTCTGTCTTCGTTTGAGCCATGGTCACTTACCTGTCTTTCCGACCTTGCGGCGGATCTGCTCACCCTCGTAGCGAATGCCCTTGCCCTTGTACGGGTCGGGACGACGCAGGCGGCGGATGTTGGCCGAGATCTGGCCAACCTTCTGCTTGTCGATTCCGCTGATCGAGAACTTGGTGGGGGTCTCGACCGCGAACGTGATGCCCTCGGGCGCTTCGATCAGCACCGGGTGGCTGTAGCCAAGCGCGAACTCCAGGTTCGATCCCTTGGCCACCACGCGGTAACCGACGCCGAAGATCTCCATCTTGGTGGTGTAACCCTGGGTCACACCGGTCACCAGGTTGGCGATCAGCGTGCGGGACAGGCCGTGCAGCGAGCGGTTGCGCCGCTCGTCGTCCGGACGGGTCACCACGATGGCGCCATCGTCGTTGCGCGACACCGAGATCGGCTCGCTCACTGTCAGCTCGAGGGTGCCCTTGGAGCCCTTCACGGAGATGTTCTGGCCGTCGATGTTGACGTCCACTCCGGCGGGAACCGGCACTGGCTGCTTACCAATACGCGACATGTTTAGTCCTCCCCTACCAGACGTACGCGAGGACTTCGCCGCCCACGCCCTGTCGGGCTGCCTGGCGGTCGGTGAGCAGGCCAGTGGACGTGGAGATGATCGCCACGCCGAGGCCACCGAGAACCTTGGGCAGATTGGTGGATTTTGCGTACACACGCAGACCGGGCTTCGACACGCGGCGCAGACCGGCGATGCTGCGCTCACGGCTGGGGCCGTACTTGAGCGAGACAACCAGGTTCTTGCCCACGCGGGCGTCCTCGGTGCGGTAATCGGTGATGTAGCCCTCGCGCTTGAGGATCTCGGCGATGTTGGCCTTGATCTTCGAGTGCGGAAGGGTCACCTCATCGTGGTATGCCGAGTTGGCATTGCGCAGACGTGTCAGAAAGTCTGCGATCGGATCGGTCATAGTCATGACAGAGTCCATCAACCTTTCTCGCCGCGGTTCCCATGCAGCATGCTTGCGCCGGTTCCCGTTCCCTGTTTCCAGCGGAGGGCCTGGCACATCGCATCGTGGGCCTACTGCGAAGTGATCTTCCGTATCTGACCGGGTTCGGTCAGGGGTCGTGCATCAGCAGTGCGATCAGATCCATCTGGAAGCACTTGCCGACCGGCCGTGAGCATGACAAGCCCAGGCAACCGGTCAAGTGTAGGTGACCTGGACGTACGGACCAAATCGGCGAGAGAAGTCTCCTCAACTCGTCGGCGTGAGCGTGAAGGGCAGCCAGTAGGTGCCCGGACCGTCCCCCGGGCAGCCCGGCGCTCCCACCGTGAACGTCCGCTCTCCCGAGAAGCTGCCGTCACCGTTCGGGATCAGGAAATCGGACCTGGCGGCCGTCACCGTGCCGCCCGCACCACAGTGGAACGGATAGTCTGCCGACGATTCCCACCGATCACCGTTCCATCGGTAGTCGAACAGTGCGGGGGCATGGGGGTTGTCGGATAGCTCGGCCACCCGCAACCAATGTGCGACGCATCCCTGTGCTGTACAGGTGGTGGTGAAGCTCGCCGCCTGCGTCGACGGGGCCGAAGGGTCCGGCCTGCCCTCGAACGTCTGCCGCGCATGGTCCAGATACGTGTCGTAGGCGCCGTACAGCGGCACCGGCTCGGGCCGGTCCGCACGTGCCGCCCAGGCACCCGTCAGTGCCCCGATCGCTGCCAGCGCCGCAGCGCCGCACCTGCGCATACGTCACAGATAACACAGCCTCGGCGCGCTCGGCGCCGAAAGGCGAACAACGCCCTCAGATGACGCCGAGGGCGACCATCGCGTCGGCTACCCGGGTATATCCGGCGAGGTTGGCGCCGGTGACGTAGTTCCCCGGGTCCCCATAGTGATCAGCGGTCTCGATACAGGTGGTGTGGATGGACCGCATGATCGACCGCAGACGCGTTTCGGTCTGTTCAAAGGACCACGAATCGCGGCTGGCGTTCTGCTGCATCTCCAGCGCACTCGTGGCCACGCCACCGGCATTGGATGCCTTGCCCGGCGCATACAGCACACCGGAGTCCTGGAAGTACTTCACCGCCTCCGGCGTGCACGGCATGTTGGCGCCCTCGGCGACCAATTGCACACCGTTCTCGATCAGCCTGCGGGCGTCCTTGCCGTCAAGCTCGTTCTGGGTTGCGCACGGCAACGCGACCTGGCACGGCACCTCCCAGAGGTTGCCATCGGTGACCTGGCGAGCTCCCCCGCCGTGTTCTTCGACGTACTCCGAGAGCCGGCCCCGCCGAACCTCCTTGATTTCCTTGAGCAGTTCCAGGTTCAGGCCGCGTTCGTCGACGATGTAACCGTCGCTGTCCGAGCAGGCGATGACCCTGGCACCCAGCTGCTGCGCCTTCTCGACGGCATAGATCGCGACGTTGCCCGCACCGGACACCACCACCGTCTTGCCGTCCAGTGACTGTGCACGGGTCGCCAGCATCTCCTGCGCGAAGAGCACGACGCCGTATCCGGTGGCTTCCGTGCGCACCTGAGATCCGCCCCAGGGCAACCCCTTACCGGTGAGCACGCCGGACTCATAGCGATTGGTAACGCGCTTGTACTGCCCGAAGAGGTATCCGATCTCGCGCTGTCCCACACCGATATCACCGGCCGGCACATCGGTGTATTCGCCGATGTGCCGGTACAACTCGGTCATGAAGGACTGACAGAAGCGCATGATCTCGGCATCTGAGCGGCCCTTGGGGTCGAAATCGGAGCCGCCCTTGCCGCCGCCGATCGGGAGCCCGGTGAGCGCGTTCTTGAACATCTGCTCGAAGCCGAGGAACTTGATGATCGACAGGCTCACGCTCGGGTGAAAGCGCAGGCCGCCCTTGTACGGGCCGAGCGCGGAGTTGAACTCCACCCGGTAACCGCGGTTGATCTCGACGGCGCCGTCGTCCCTGATCCACGGGACGCGGAAGATGATCTGCCGCTCAGGTTCGCAGATGCGTTCCAGGATCGACCAGCGGTCGTAGTCCGGGGTCTTGCCAACCAGAGGCGTCAAACTGGCCATCACCTCGAAGACGGCCTGATGAAACTCCGCCTCCCCGGGGTTACGTGCGAGAACGGTCTCGAAGCGTGACTGGAAGACGGGATGCAAGGCCTCTGGCATACCTAATAGAGTGCACCACAGCACATTTGGCTAACGACGCGGCATCAGACCCGCGATTAGGCAGCGGGAGCCGGCGCGGGCGCCAAAGCGTTGCCCTTGATGACGTAGAAGACGGTGCCCTGCTCGGTATCGGCCTTGATCAGTCCGGGTCCGGCACTTTCCGGATGTCCGTCCACCACGCCCACGCGCGACAGCTTCGGGTTGCTGCCGACCGCGTGCCAGATGGCCCACTTGCCGTCTTTCACGCGGGCGTCGACCTGAACCAGCAGATCGTCGCGTCCGTCCTGATCGATGTCGAGCAACTCAACGGCGGCACCGCCGAGCCAGCCCTTGAACGGCTCCGAGATCGTCTGCACGACCTTGCCGTCGCCGGTGCGCACCGTGACGGTGGTGGTGGCACCTTCCGGCTGAGGCGTACTGGACTTCTCGAAGCGCAAGCCGAGCTGATCGTTGGACTGCAGCACCTCGGGGTCTGCGCCGGCCACACCGGGTAGAGCCACCAGCGCCAGCGCTGTGAGCGCCGCCACGCCGGTTGCGCGCACGCGCGCCTTGCTGATTCCTCGTCGACCCTGCGAGACCTGCATCGGTGTGTCCATTCGTCAAAATTTGCTCAGACATGAATTCATCGACGACCCCCGTCACCTGACGCTCTAGATCAGCGAGTTTGTCGAGCCACTGCCGGACTATCAGCAATGCGGCATCACAACGGTATACCAGCCGGACGGCTGCCGCTAACTCAGCCATCCGTTGCGCGATCCGCGACAGTGACACAGACAACTCCAGCACAGACAACGGCGCGGGAACTTTTCCAGCCTGATGAAGCGATCAAGCTGCTGAATAGATAGCAAAGTATCCAACCGCATCGTGGCGAATCGATCCGAGCACACGGGAGCTCCAACCGGACGCCTCTGGCACAGTCTCAAAGGTTGCTGATCCGGGTCCCCCACCCGGCCCGGCAAGGGCGCCGACGCGCGCCCCGAAGGGGTACCCGCAGAACGCACGGGCAGGTGTGCTCAGCGATGAGACGCACGATTCCGGCTGTAGCCATTGAGATTCGCCCGCGGCGAGGTGTCATCGCGGAGGCGATAACCACCGAACCGGACCTGACATCGGCGGCGGGAATGCTGGTCGAACCCCGCATGAAATCGATGCCACCAGGTAACACGGGGCACAGGACCAGCTCACCACAGGAACGCGCGGTGTTCGTCGCGAGAATCACCACTCGGTTTTGCTGTACGGCCACGAGGATGCATGTCCCGGCGAACTGTCCGGCGTGGGCATCCGCGACCGGAACCACCGACCCCGAACCCCCTTTCGCCCCCGCGGCTACATGATGGCGCAGTAGGGTCTTTTCGCGGTCGGGCATGTTGCCATTGCAACCTCTGTCCACATCGACGTGGGCGGCCCGGTGCGCCTACCTCGCAGCTCCCCGGCGTGGCTATCTGGGGTATGTCACGCGCCGCCTGCCGCACGCACACAACCATGAGACGGCTACCGCCAGTAACCGCATTGGTGCCTACTGGCGAAGCCGCCCTCGGATCTGGGCGCCGGCGGGGCCAGGCGCTGGAACGCTCCCCCGGATATATATGCGGGCCATTCGGGCTGGCCCTCAACATTGGGATTCCCGGTCTTCACGAACTGCGCCCAGTATCTGGTCATCTGCGTGGACAAGGCCGCCGATTCCGGATTCATGGTCCTGGACAGGTCGAACAGGTACCCCAGTTCCGAACCGTGTGAGGCGCCCAGCGGCAAGGGCGCGTCACGATACTGCTGTTCCACCGGCGCGACCGGGTCGGCGAATTCGTAGGCGTACACCGGCGCCCTTCGGGCCAGCGCCTCCGCCATCGCGAAGGTTGGGCACGCGTAGCTGTTGTCGGTATCAATGGCCGCGAGCGCGCCGAGCACATTTCCGTCGAAATCCGCGAGCGGATATCGCCGTCCCAGCTCAGTTGCGCGTGTCCCGTACTTGCTTTCGAGCACACTCTGATATTCCTCGGCGGTGCGGGGCACGGGTCTGTGCTGGTACTGCTTGGCCTCAAACACCGTGGCCTCGTTGGCATTACTGCCGATGAGCACGGGCACGGGCGACGCCGCGAGGCCACTGGTAAAGGCATCCAAGGGCGCCGCCGGAAGCTCAGGCGTGCCTATCACCGGACTCACCGGAAGACCGATACCGGTGAATTGCGGGGAATCCCGCAGTGCATCGACCGACAGCGCGCGCAGGCAGCGCGCCATGTCGGGTCCGGCGGGGCACCCTACCTCCGCCGCGTAGGCGGTGCTGTCGCGCACGGCGGAGGAAACCGGCGCTTGTGCCTGACAAGGCGCGCTTTCCATGATCGCCGACCGAAACAGACCGCTGGCCTGGGGCGAGACCATCAGGTCGCACACCGATACCCCGCCCGCCGATTGGCCGGCAATGGTTACTCGTGCGGGGTCACCCCCGAACTCGGCGATGTTGTCCCGCACCCAGCGCAGTGCCGCTTCCTGGTCCAGTAGCCCGTAGTTGCCGATCCCTCCGGACAGGCCCGGAGCGGCCAAGAACCCCAACGTCCCCAACCGATAGTTGAACGTCACGACGGCAATTCCGCCCTGGGCGGCCAACTTCCGTGCGTTGTAGTCGACGCCGTTCCCGGCGATGAAAGCGCCGCCGTGTATCCACACCAGCACCGGCACCTTCCCCTGGGTGTGGCGGGGCATGGTCACCGTGAGTAGCAGACAGTCCTCGGTCTGCGGCAGGTTGCTTTCTTGCCCCGGCTGCGGACATTCGACACCGGGACCCGTCGCGTCACGCGTGTCCGGCCACGGCGTGACGGGGCCCGGCTCGGCGAAGCGTCGCGGACCCACCGGCGGTGCCGCATACGGGATGGCGGCGAAAACGCGCACCTGGTCATCGATGTGCCCTCGAACAGCACCCGCACGAGTGGTGACGACCGTCGGATCCGCCGCCTTGGTGGGGCTGCATGACACGGCTGCCGCGAGGACAACCAACACGGCCACCAGCAGCCGGGTCATGTTCCGTTTCTGGTGCACGCGCGCAAGCGTAATGGTCCTGGGGCCCAATGGGCTCCAGACGACGATAGGCCGGGACTCGTTGAGTCCCGGCCTATCGTGCCGAACGTGTGCTGGCTTACCAGCTGCTCTTGTGGATGCCTGGCAGCTCACCCGCGTGGGCCATCTCCCGCAGGCAGATTCGGCACAGGCCGAACTTGCGGAACACGGCGTGCGGACGGCCACACCGGTTGCACCGGGTGTACGCGCGCACGGCGAACTTGGGCTTCTTGGCGGCCTTGTTGACCAGAGCCTTCTTTGCCATATCAGTTCTCCTTGAAGGGGAAGCCGAGCTGGCGCAGCAGGGCTCGTCCCTCGTCGTCGGTGGTCGCCGAGGTGACGACGGTGATGTCCATGCCCCGCGGGCGGTCGATGGAGTCCACGTCGATCTCGTGGAACATCGACTGCTCGGTGAGACCGAAGGTGTAGTTGCCCTTGCCGTCGAACTGCTTGGGCGACAGGCCGCGGAAGTCGCGGATACGCGGCAGTGCGATCGAAACCAGGCGGTCCAGGAACTCCCACATGCGGTCGCCGCGCAGCGTGACGCGGGCACCGATCGGCATGCCTTCACGCAGCTTGAACTGCGCGATGGACTTGCGGGCCTTACGGATTTCCGGCTTCTGACCGGTGATCAGCGCCAGGTCGGTGACGGCGCCGTTGATGAGCTTGGCGTCGCGAGCGGCGTCGCCGACACCCATGTTGACGACGACCTTCACCACGCCCGGGATCTGCATCACGTTGGCGTACTTGAACTCGTCGTTCAGCGCGGTCTTGATCTCCTCGCGGTAGCGAGTCTTCAGACGAGGCTGAGCATTTTCTGTGGTGGTCATCAGATGTCCTTCCCGTTGCGGCGGGAGATTCGGACCTTCTTGCCGGTCTCTTCGTCGACGCGGTAGCCGATGCGGGTCGGCTGGCCGTCGGAGTCGATCACCATCACGTTCGAGACGTGAATGGGGGCCTCCTGCGTAACAATGCCGCCGGAGGATGCGCCGCGCTCGTTGGCCGACTGGGGGGTGTGCTTCTTGATCCGGTTGACGCCCTCGACGAGGACACGGCTGCGCTCGGGGTAGGCCGCGATGACCTTGCCCTTGGCGCCCTTGTCCTTACCGGCGATGACGAGAACGGTGTCGCCCTTGTGCACCTTCATTTACAGCACCTCCGGGGCGAGCGAGACGATCTTCATGAACTTCTTGTCGCGCAGCTCGCGACCGACGGGCCCGAAGATGCGGGTGCCACGCGGGTCGTTGTCGGCCTTGATGATGACGGCGGCGTTCTCATCGAACTTGATGTAGCTGCCATCGGGGCGGCGACGCTCTTTGACGGTGCGGACTACGACGGCCTTGACGACGTCACCACGCTTGACGGTGCCTCCGGGGATGGCGTCCTTGACGGTCGCCACAATGATGTCCCCGATCCCGGCATAGCGTCGCGACGAGCCACCGAGCACGCGGATGCACAAGATTTCCTTGGCACCGGTGTTGTCGGCGACCTTCAGCCGTGACTCCTGCTGAATCACTGGTCTCTCCTACGTGACCTGGAAGTGGATGTGCGGCGGATTCCGACCCGACGCACGCGGTCATGCCGCCTGCGGTGGCTGGCCACCGCAGACAACCGGCCCAGTGTAGGCGAACACGCAGGTGAAACCCAAATCGCGCCTCCGGGCGCTCTTTTACTCCGCCGACACGCCGCATTGTGCGTCACCCACTCGCACGATGCATCAGAAACCGTAGTTTCGATGCCGGGCTATCGGTTGAAGGCCGAGCCCTGCTCGCGGTCCAGGTAGGTCTGCGACTTGTTCTTGAGGAAGAACAGGTAGACCACCAGCGAGATCGCGATGCACACCGTCACATACCCGATGAATAGCGGAACCTGATCGTGCTCCTTGAGCGCCTGATAGATCAGCGGCGCTGTCCCGCCGAACACCGAGTTGGCCAGCGCATAGCCCACACCCACACCCAGTGCGCGCACATGCGACGGAAACAGCTCGGACTTCACCAGAGCGTTGATCGAGGTGTAGCCGGTCAGGAGCACATAGGAGACGGCGACCAGGAGAAAGGACACGATCGGCGCATGCACCTGCGGCAGATAGGTGATGAGGACATAGGTGTAGACGACACCGCCAAAGCCGAAAAACAGCAGCAGCGGCTTGCGCCCCACCTTGTCACTGATGATGCCGCCGACGGGCTGCAGCAGCATCAGGAAAATCAGCCCTGCCAAGTTGATCCAGGTGGCCGTCATCGCCTGGTCCTTATAGGCGGCCTTCACGATGGCCGGCGCGTTGACGCTGTAGGTGTAGAAGGCGAGAGTGCCCCCCATGGTGATCAGGAAGCACAGCAACAGCGGTTTCCGGTACCGGGTGAGTAGCTCACGCATAGATCCCGAGCTGGTGTCGGCGCCCGCCTTGATGGCGGCCAATTGCTCCTCGCTCAGCGATTCATCCATGGTGCGCCGCAGCCAGTACACGACGATCGCGGCCACGCCTCCCGTGGCAAAGGCTATGCGCCAACCGAATTCGTGAACCTGCGCGGTATCGAAGACTGTCAGGATGATCAGCAGGGTGAATTGGGCGAGCACGTGGCCACCCACCAGGGTCACGTATTGGAACGACGAGAAGAACCCACGACGCTCGCGGGTGGCGGCCTCGGACATGTAGGTGGCCGAGGTGCCGTACTCCCCGCCCGTCGCGAATCCCTGAACCAGCCGGCACAGGATCAACACGATCGGTGCGGCCATGCCGATGCTGCCGCGCGAGGGCACCAGCGCAATGACCATCGAGCAGGCCGCCATCAGCGAGACGCTGAGAGTCAGCGCGGCGCGGCGGCCGTTCCGGTCGGCGAAGCGGCCGAAGAACCACGATCCCAAGGGCCGGGTGATGAAGGTGACCGCGAAGATCGCGTACACGTAGACCGTCGAGTTCTGATCCGAGTCGTCGAAGAATTGCTTCTCGAAGTACATCGCGAAGACGGTGTAGACGTAGACGTCGTACCACTCGACCAGGTTTCCGGACGACCCCCTGATGGTGTTCCAAATCGCGCGGCGCGTCTGCGCGCGTCCCGACGGAGTCGACGTGTCAGCAGCAGAAACAGCCATGCAGGATTACTGACCACCCGGACCCGGCAGTGGACCGTGGCGCGCCGGGTCAGGAGCGGGGATGGTGCTGGTCACCGCGGCGGGAACTTCGGCTGCTGGTGCGTCGGTGGCCGGCATCATCCAGGCGGGCACCCGCCGGGACGTCGAAGCCGCAACGGGTTTCGGCGTGGAGGACGAGGGCGACGACGCCGGTGCCGGTGACGCGGAGGTCGGTGCGGGCGCCGTCGTAGCGCTCAGCGGATTGGCGCTCTTGGACGTCGACGCCGGGACACCCGAGGCCGTCGTGGAGGTGCTACTGGAGGCGGCCGCGGCACTGCTGCTGGCGGCAACGGCAGCCAGCCGGCCAGCGACGAAGTCGGCCGCCTTGTCAGCCGATCCGTCGGACTTGTACTGCATGTGCGGACCCAGACCACCGCCGTTCGGATCGCAGATCCCGTCGCCCGGATTGCAGATGTCGATGATCTTGCTGCGCTGGTCGTCCCTGATCGACAGGTCCAGATTCATGCCGGCGACCTGCCAGTTCTTCGGGTTCCCGATCAATACGATTGCGGCAACACGCTTTTCGAGATCCGTCGGCAGCGGGTTGTTGAAGGTGAGCCCCGTCCCGTTCGTGCCGAACAGCACGTCCACGACGGCAGCGCCCTGCGAAAACCCACCGAGCACGAACTGTGTGTTCGGGCAGTTTCTGGCCACTTCCTGGACGTGATAGCTCATGTCGTTCGCGCCGTCGCCGGCCCGCACCCAGTCAAAGCTCGCGGGGTAATTCACCGCGTAGATGTCGACGGACTTACCGGCCAGCCGGTCGGTGAGTTCGTCGGTGAAGGCCTTCCCCACGTCGCCCAGCCCCGGCGAATCATTGGTGCCGCGGGCGAAGGACACATCCACATCCGGGCAACCCGCCGCCGCGGCGATCGCAGAGTTCTCCGATGGGTTGGCGAGCACCGCGGCCGCCGCGGATACCGCGAAAATTGAAACCCCGACCGATCCACGCTTGACGTATCGGTTCATTCATCCAGCGTAGACAGGTCGGCCTCCACATTCACAGTCTTGAAGCGATCCGAAACGACTCTTACCGCGCCCTTACTCGTGCCTAATCCGAGTGTCCGAACCGGCGGGCGCGCCCTACCCACTCAGTGGACACCGGCGTCGCCCGAAACTGAAACACGTTCTACTCTTGTCTGGTGGACGTGACATACGAGGGCACCAAGAGAGAACTGGCCACCGACGAGGGGACGCTGCGCTACCACGAAGCGGGCACAGCCGGCGAGGGCGAGCCGCTGATCCTGCTGCACGGGTCCGGCCCCGGCGTGACCGGTTGGCGCAACTATCGCGGAAACCTCGGGGTCTTCGCCAAGCATTTCCACACCTACGTTCTGGAATTTCCCGGCTTCGGCGTGAGCGACGCAGTGCCGGGACACCCGGTCCTGACGGCTGGTGCCTCGGTGATCCGCTTCATGGACGGCCTCGGCATCTCCTCGGCCGCCGTCGTCGGCAACTCGATGGGCGGTGTCGTCGGCATCAACCTGGCGATCAAGCACCCCGACCGCATCACCAAACTCGTCACCATCGGTGGTGTCGGACCGAATATCTTCAGCCCCAGCCCGAGCGAGGGCCTGCGCCTGCTGCAGGAGTTCACCGATAACCCGGATCGCGACAAGCTGATCCGCTGGCTCAACTCCATGGTGTGGGATCCCGCCGTCGTCACCGACGAGCTCATCGAGGAGCGTTGGGAGGCCGCGATCAACCCGGACGCGCACAAGACCGCGCAATTGATGTACGGCTCCAAAGCCTTTGCGATGCAACAGCAGTTCCTCGCGAATGCCGACATCCCGCCGTACTGGGCGATGATGCACAAGATCAAGTGCCCGACACTGCTGACCTGGGGGCGCGACGACAGGGTCAGCCCACCGGATATGGCGATCGTGCCCATGCGGCTCATTCCCAACGCCGAATTGCACATCTTCCCCAACAGTGGGCATTGGGTGATGATCGAGGCCAAGCAGGCCTTCGAGCAGACGGTCGTCGACTTTTTGCGGCGCTAATCCTCGAATCCTGCGCTGCCAACGCGAAAGCGCGCCGCCCCTTTCGGGAGCGGCGCGCTTTGTGCGTATGACGCGGTCTTACTTGGCCTTCTCGAGGACCTCGACCAGACGCCACCGCTTGGTGGCGGAGGTCGGACGGGTCTCCATCAGCGAGACGCGGTCGCCGACACCGGCGTCGCCGTTCTCGTCGTGGGCCTTGACCTTCGACGTGGTGCGGATGATCTTGCCGTACAGCGAGTGCCGGTTACGGGACTCGAGCTCGACCACGATGGTCTTCTGCATCTTGTCCGAAACTACGTAACCGATGGCGGTCTTACGACGCCCACGCGGCTGCTCGGTGGCCGGGGTGTGCCGTGGTCCTGGGGCTGCCCCGGCGCTCGTCTTCTTCTCGCTCACTTGCTGTCCTCGCTATCGGGTCCTGCGGCCAATCCGAGCTCGCGCTCACGCATCACCGTGTAGATGCGCGCGATCTCCTGGCGCACCGCACGCAGCCGACGGTTGTTGGCGAGCTGACCGGTGGCCATCTGGAAGCGCAGGTTGAACAGCTCTTCCTTGGACTCACGGAGCTTGGTGATCAGCTCTTCCTCGGTGCTTTCCCGCAGTTCGCCAGCGGAAATTCCCACTGTCATCAGAACTGCTCCTCTCGTGTGATGATGCGCGCCTTGATCGGCAGCTTGTGGATCGCGCGCGTCAGAGCCTGACGGGCGGTCTCCTCGTTCGGGTAGCTCAACTCGAACAGCACACGACCGGGCTTGACGTTCGCAACCCACCACTCCGGCGAACCCTTACCGGAACCCATGCGGGTTTCGGCGGGCTTCTTGGTCAGCGGGCGGTCCGGGAAGATGTTGATCCACACCTTGCCGCCACGCTTGATGTGCCGGTTGATGGCGATACGAGCGGACTCGATCTGCCGGTTGGTGATGTATGCATGGCCCAGCGCCTGAATGCCGTAATCACCGAAGGCGACGGTGGTACCGCCCGAGGCGGTGCCCTTCTTCTTCGGGTGATGCTGCTTGCGGTGCTTGACCTTACGGGGAATCAGCATGTTCAGCTCTCCGTGGTTTCTGCGGACGGTGCGCTCGCACCGTCCGAGGCAGGGGTCTCTGCGGCGGCACGGCCGGCCTCGGTGCTCGTCGCGGTGGTACCCGAGGATCCGCTGCGACGCGGACGAGTACCGGCCGGACGCTCACGGCGCGGACGGTCGGGAGCGCCGCGGCCAGCCTCAACTCCGGCGGCGGCGAGCTCACGCTTACCACCGACGATGTCGCCCTTGTAGATCCACACCTTCACGCCGATCCGGCCGAAGGTGGTCTTGGCCTCGTACAGGCCGTAGTCGATGTCGGCACGCAGCGTGTGCAGCGGCACCCGACCTTCGCGGTAGAACTCCGAGCGGCTCATCTCAGCACCGCCAAGGCGGCCGGAGCACTGCACCCGGATGCCCTTGACGTTCGGCTGACGCATGGCCGACTGGATGGCCTTGCGCATCGCACGGCGGAATGCCACACGATTCGAGAGCTGCTCGGCGACACCCTGGGCAACCAGCTGTGCCTCGGCCTCGGGGTTCTTCACCTCAAGGATGTTCAGCTGGACCTGCTTGCCGGTCAGCTTCTCCAGGTCGGCGCGGATGCGGTCGGCCTCGGTGCCACGACGGCCGATGACGATGCCGGGACGCGCGGTGTGGATATCGACTCGGACCCTGTCGCGAGTCCTTTCGATCTCCACCTTGGCGATACCGGCACGCTCCAGGCCGGTGGCCAGCAGACGGCGGATCGCCACATCTTCCTTGACATAGTCCGCATACTGCTTGTCGGCGTACCAGCGGGACTTCCAGTCGGTGGTGATACCGAGCCGGAAGCCGTGCGGATTGATCTTCTGGCCCACTAGCTGGTGCCTCCCTTTGACTCAGTCTTCTTGGCGGCGGCGGCCTTGGAACCCTGCGCGCGCGCAGCGCGGGACGAAGCCTTGGATGCTCCGGCCTTGCCGCCCTTCTCCTGCTTCGGACGGCTTTCGACGACCACGGTGATGTGGCTGGTGCGCTTGCGGATCCGGAACGCGCGACCCTGCGCGCGGGGACGGATGCGCTTGGCGGTCGGGCCTTCGTCGGCGAAGATCTCCGACACCACAAGGGTGGAGGGATCCAGGCCATCGT
The DNA here is from genome assembly GCF_000069185.1 of Mycobacteroides abscessus ATCC 19977. Classification (NCBI taxonomy): domain Bacteria; kingdom Bacillati; phylum Actinomycetota; class Actinomycetes; order Mycobacteriales; family Mycobacteriaceae; genus Mycobacteroides; species Mycobacteroides abscessus. Next base: position 3,865,169 of record NC_010397.1, read on the forward strand.
TGTTCTGCGCGTTGGCAGCAGCGCTGGCGATGACCTTGGCCACCGGCTCGCTGGCTGCCTGCGGCGCCCACCGCAGGATGTCGATCGCGTCATTCACCGACTTGCCGCGCACCAGGTCGATGACCCGGCGTGCCTTGGTCGGCGAGACCCGCACGAAGCGGGCCTTGGCTGTCGCCGAAGGAAATTCGGTAGTAGTGGTCATCGCCGCTTGCTCTTTCGGTCGTCCTTGATGTGACCCTTGAAGGTGCGCGTCGGGGCAAACTCGCCCAGCTTGTGACCGACCATCGATTCGGTGACGAAGACGGGCACGTGCTTACGCCCGTCGTGCACCGCGAAGGTGTGGCCGATGAAGTCGGGGATGATGGTCGACCGACGCGACCAGGTCTTGATGACCTGCTTGGTGTTCTTCTCGTTCTGCACGTCGACCTTCTTGAGCAGATGGTCGTCGATGAACGGGCCCTTCTTGAGGCTGCGTGGCATCGCTTACTCCTAGCGCTTCTTGCCGGTGCGCCGGCGACGGACGATGAGCTTGTCGCTCGCCTTGTTCGGCTTGCGGGTGCGGCCTTCCGGCTTGCCCCACGGGCTCACCGGGTGACGACCACCAGAGGTCTTACCTTCACCACCACCATGCGGGTGGTCGACCGGGTTCATCACGACACCACGGACGGTGGGGCGCTTGCCCTTCCACCGCATACGGCCGGCCTTACCCCAGTTGATGTTGGCCTGCTCGGCGTTGCCGACCTCGCCGACGGTGGCGCGGCAGCGCACGTCGACGCGACGGATCTCACCGCTGGGCATGCGCAGGGAGGCGTAGGCGCCTTCCTTACCCAGCAGCTGGATACCGGAACCGGCAGAGCGAGCCAGCTTGGCGCCACCGCCCGGACGCAGCTCGACGGCGTGCACCGTGGTACCCGTCGGGATGTTGCGCAGCGGCAGGTTGTTACCCGGCTTGATGTCGGCGTTGGCGCCCGACTCCACCACGTCACCTTGCGACAGCCCGACCGGCGCGATGATGTACCGCTTCTCGCCATCCAGGAAATGCAGCAGCGCGATGCGCGCGGTGCGGTTGGGGTCGTACTCGATGTGCGCGACCTTGGCGTTGACGCCGTCCTTGTCGTGGCGACGGAAATCGATCAGCCGGTAGGCACGCTTGTGACCGCCACCCTTGTGGCGAGTGGTGATGCGGCCGTGGGCGTTACGTCCACCGGTGCCGTGCAGCGGGCGGATGAGCGACTTCTCGGGAGTCGAGCGAGTGATCTCCGAGAAATCGGCGACGCTCGAGCCGCGGCGACCGGGGGTCGTCGGCTTGTACTTGCGAATAGCCATGTCTTCTCTAGTCCTCTACTCCCCGACTACGCGGGGGCTCCAAACAGGTCGATCGGCTTGCTGCCCGGTGCCAGGGTGACGATGGCGCGCTTGGTGCTCTTGCGCTGTCCGAAACCGGTGCGGGTGCGCTTGCGCTTGCCCTGACGGTTCGCGGTGTTCACCGAGGAGACCTTGACGCTGAAGATCTGCTCGATGGCGATCTTGATCTGCGTCTTGTTCGAGTCCGGGTGGACGATGAAGGTGTACACGTTGTCTTCGATCAACGAGTACGACTTCTCCGAGATCACCGGGGCCAGGATGATGTCGCGGGGGTCAGCGATGGTTGCCATCAGGCCGACACCTCCTCTTTCTTCTTGGCGTTGATGAAGCCGTTGAGTGCCTCGACGCTGAACACAACGTCATCGGCCTTCAACACGTCATAGGTGTTGAGCTGGTCGTAGGCCAGCACGTGCACGTTCGGCAGGTTCCGGACGCTCTTGACCGAAGCCAGATCGTCGCGGCCCAGCACCACCAGCAGCTGCTTGCGGTCGGTGATCTCGCCCAGGAACGACTTGGCGCTCTTGGTCGAGGGCTCCTGTCCGGCAACCAGTTCGGTGACGGCGTGAATCCGGCCGTTGCGAGCCCGGTCGGACAGCGCACCGCGCAGGGCGGCGGCGATCATCTTCTTGGGGGTCCGCTGGCTGTAGTCACGCGGCTGCGGGCCGTGGACGATGCCACCACCGGTGAACTGCGGTGCGCGGGTCGAGCCCTGGCGGGCACGTCCGGTTCCCTTCTGCCGGTACGGCTTCTTGCCACCACCGGACACCAGGCCACGCGTCTTGGTGGAGTGGGTGCCCTGACGGCCTGCGGCCAGCTGAGCGGTCACCACCTGGTGCAGCAACGCGATGTTGGCTGGGGCGTCGAACAATTCGGCCGGCAGCTCGATGGAGCCGTCCGTCTTGCCGCCCGGAGCCTTGACTGCGATCTTCAAAAAATCCTCAGACACTACTTCTCACCTCGCTTGACAGCGGTGCGGACCACAACCAAGCCACCCTTACGTCCGGGGATGGCACCCTTGATCAGCAGTACGCCGTTCTCGGCATCGACCTTGTGCACCACCAGGTTCTGAGTGGTGACGCGATCGCTACCCATACGTCCGGACATCCGGGTGCCCTTGAAGACACGGCCCGGGGTGGCGCAGCCACCGATCGAACCGGGACGACGGTGCACGGCCTGCGCACCGTGGCTGGCGCCCTGGCCGCGGAAGCCGTGACGCTTCATGGTTCCGGCGAAGCCCTTACCCTTCGAGGTCCCGGTGACGTCGACGTAGGCGCCGTCACTGAAGATCTCGGCAGTCAGCTCCTGGCCGACCTCGTACTCGGCAGCGGCAGCCTCATCGTCCAGCCGCAGCTCGGCCAGGTGACGGCGCGGGTTGATGCCCGCGGCGGCGAACTGACCGGTGACCGGCTTGGTCACCTTGCGGGGGCTGATCTCGCCATACGCGAGCTGCACGGCGCTGTAGCCGTCCTGCTCGGTGGTCCGGATGCGGGTCACCACATTGGGGCCGGCCTTGACGACGGTTACCGGGACAACCCGGTTGTTGTCGTCGAACACCTGCGTCATACCCAGCTTGGTGCCCAGAATTCCTTTTCTTGCCATGGTTTCTGGTTCTCCTACTGGATGTTCACGTCGACGCTGGCCGGCAGGTCGATGCGCATGAGCGCGTCAACCGTCTTCGGCGTCGGGTCGAGGATGTCGATGAGCCGCTTGTGGGTACGCATCTCGAAGTGCTCGCGCGAGTCCTTGTACTTGTGCGGCGACCGGATAACGCAGTACACGTTCTTTTCCGTCGGCAGCGGCACAGGTCCAACGACACTCGCGCCGGTACGGGTCACCGTCTCTACAATCTTGCGCGCCGAAGCGTCAATCGCCTCATGGTCGTAGGCCTTGAGCCTGATGCGGATCTTCTGTCCCGCCACGCTTCCTACCTCTACTGTCACTGGTCCGGAGCACGCCGAAGCGCGCAACCCGATACCGCCGCTGTTTACCTGTCGTAGTTCACCGACCCCCGCGGTCGGGCGTGTCGCCCTCACGCGCAGTCGTCCGCGGCGAAAATTCTCGTCGCATGGACTGGGCCGACGCGCCCGCAAGGGCGCTGGTGGTTCGCCGTCCCCGTCCGCAGCGCGTCAAGGGGACACCCCAAGGCACTGCAACCGGTTCACGGCAACCCGAACAGTATGCCTTATCCAGCGGCTGCGGCCAAATCCCCGCGGTAGCCCCCTCGGGGTGGCGAGAGGAACCCGGTGACCTGCGGTTCCGGGAGCATGTGGAACGGTAATACACGATCCACATGAGGAGGTTGTGCGGTGCGCTGGCTCGATGCCGACGGAGGGCGTTCTTTTCTACGGGCACTGCCCGTTCTGTCCGGCAACGCACCGCCCTTTGACATCGCCTCCGCCCCCGCCGAACCGCTTCGCTTGTTCATCGAATGGATCGAGCAGGCCGCGCAGGCCGGGGTGCAGGAACCGCACGCGATGACCATTTCGACCGTCGACAACGCGGGGATGCCGCGTGCACGGGTGCTGATCCTCAAAGCCATCGACCAGGATGGCTGGCATTTCGCGGCGAGCTCGGTGAGTCAGAAGGGGCGCGATCTGTCCGCTAACCCCGCCGCCGCGCTGACCTTCCATTGGCCCGAGGTAGTGCGACAGGTGCGAGTGGTGGGCGCGGTGGTGGACGACGGCGACCAGGTAAGCGCCGCCGACTTCCTCGGCAGACCCGTCGGATCGCGGGCGATGGCGTTGACACTGCGCCAGAGCCAGCCGCTGGTGGATCCGGCGGAAATCGACGCGGAGATCGAGAAGGCCCACCGGAAGTTGGCCGACGACCCCGAACTGGTGCCGGACGAGTGGGTCTCGTATGCCCTGCGGCCGGCGCAGATCGAGTTTTGGCAAGGCTCCCCCGATCGCAAGCACCAGCGTCTCAGTTATCAGTGGGTTGGAGACGGCTGGGAGCGCACGCAGCTCTGGCCGTAGCCCGGGCGAGTTCGCGGCAGTATTCGCGCTGATCTTACTTTCGAGTAAGGTACGCACCGTGAGCGCATCTCCGACCTACAAGATCTGGCAGCGTCTGCAGAACAAGCCCGGCGGTTCCGCCCTGTTCTCCGCCGCCATGATGGCCCGTGTCCCCTACTTCGCCTCGGTGGTGCCGCATGTGCACCGGATGGAGCCGGGCTATTGCGAGGTGACCGCCCCCAAGTGGTACTTCGTCTACAACCACATCAAGACCTTCCACGCGATCGCCGCGTGCAACCTGGCCGAGGTCGCCATGGGCATGTTGATGGAGGCCACCACCCCGTCCTCGCACCGTTGGATTCCCAAGGCGATGAACGTCCAGTACCTGGGCAAGGCCACCACTTCGCTGCGTGCGATCGCCACGCTGGAGGGCATCGATTTCGCGTCGATCACCGAGGGCACCGACGTCGTCGTGCCGATCAGCATCACCGATCGCGACGGCAAGGAAGTGGTCAAGGCCGAGATCACCACCTGGGTGACCCCCGCTTAGGCACGCACCGGCGGCCGAATTCGGCCGTTGTAGACAAATCTATGGTGTGACGCGCGCACACTCCGGCTATGGCCACCGCACTGTCAGAAATCGAAGAGGCCGGCCGCGTACTGGCCGACCCCGCCGCCTACGCCGACGAACTCCGCTTGCATGCCGCGATGACGCTGCTACGGCGCGAACAACCCGTCACGAAGGTGATTACCGACGACTATCGACCGTTCTGGGCGGTCACCAAGCACGACGACATCATGGCCGTCGAGCGTGACAACGCGCTCTGGATCAATGAACCGCGCCCGCTGCTGATGAATCTCGAGCAGGAGGCCGAACTGGACAAACAGGCGGCCATGGGGATCGAGCTCAAGACGCTCGTGCATATCGATGACCCCAAGCACCGCGTACTGCGCGCCATCGGCGCCGACTGGTTCCGGCCGAAAGCCATGCGCGACATGAAGCTGCGCACCGACGAGCTTGCGAACAGATACGTCAACAAGCTCCTGGAGGCCGGCGGCAGCTGCGATTTCGCGCAGGACATCGCGGTGCATTTCCCCCTCTACGTCATCATGTCGCTGCTCGGCATCCCCGAGTCGGACTTCGACCGAATGCTCAAACTCACCCAAGAGCTCTTCGGCGGTGACGACTCCGAATTCCAGCGTGGTACCACCCCGGAGGAACAGCTGATGGCGCTGCTGGACTTCTTCGGATACTTCAGTGGGCTCACCGCATCACGGCGCCAGCACCCCACGGACGACTTGGCCTCCACCATCGCCAACGCACGGGTCGACGGGGAGCTGTTGAGCGACGTGGACACCGCGTCGTACTACACGATCATCGCCACCGCGGGGCATGACACCACCAGCGCCACCATCGCCGGAGGACTCGAAGCTCTGCTGGAGCATCCCGATCAGCTGGCCCGGCTCCGCGAGAACCCCGGCCTCATGCCGTTGGCGGTCGACGAGATGATCCGTTGGGTGACACCGGTCAAGGAGTTCATGCGAACGGCGACCGCCGACACCGAGATTCGCGGCGTGCCCATCACCGAGGGAGAATCGGTGCTGCTGTCCTATCCGTCGGGTAACCGCGACGAGGACATCTTCACCGACCCGTTCACCTTCGATATCGCCCGAGACCCCAACAAGCACTTGGCATTCGGCTTCGGTGTGCATTTCTGCTTGGGAGCGGCGCTGGCCCGGATGGAGGTCAACAGCTTCTTCTCGGCGCTGTTGCCTCGCCTGGAGTCCATCGAGGTCGACGGAAACATCGAGCGGACGTCCACCATCTTCGTCGGTGGCATCAAGCACCTACCGATCCGCTACACCTTGCGATAGCGGCCTATCAGTTGAGGCGCGCGGATCCGTCCGCCGCCACTTCGATTGAGGCGCCAGCGATATCGGTATCCGCGATGTGCGCGGAGGCGTCTCGGTCATCGATCTTGGCAAAGGTGCGCGCTCCTGTCGGCGTGCGCACACTGACGAACGTCTGGAACGGCGATCCGTCCCGTCCGTAGTTGACGGTCCATGCCTCCACGGCTGCCGTACCGGTATAGCCGTCGGCGGCCTCGGTCCGGGGTTCTTGATCGACGTCGGCCTGTACATCCTCATATGCGAATCCGGATGCAGGCGGCTCGGTTCCGTAGATTCCGAAGGCGTGCTTGGTGAGATATCCACCGTTGGCGGTGATCAGGCCCTTCGCCCCCGGACGCTCGCGCAGCCGCTCCGCCATGGTGGCGATGGAGTGGGTGACGTAGTTGCACCAGGGCCCACCGGCGAAGGTGAGACCACCGGTGACTGTCAGCGGCCGCGCCGGGTCATCGAGTGCCAGCCCTAGTTCTGCGGCGGCGACCTGCACCGCCGACGGGAAGCACGAGTAGATGTCGACCAGCTCGACATCGTCGGTGCCCAGTCCGGCGATCTCGAATGCGCGTCTGCCCGCCAGCCGGATGGCCGGCGACCGGTGCAATTCATGGCGTTCACTGAGGGCGAAGGTGTCGTTGGCCTGCGCACCGGCGAGCGGAAATATCCAGCGGTCCTTGGAGATTCCTAGCCGCAGCGCAGTCTCCACGGAGGTCAACAACACCACTGCGCCCTGCTCGACCATATTGTTCGAATTCATCAGCTTGGTATACGGAGAACTGATCCATCGATTGTCGGGGCCGGGGGTGGCGATCTCCTCGGCGGTGTACGCGTCGTTGGACCAGGCATGGCCATTGGTGACCGCTACCGCGTTGAACCGCTGCCACAGTTGCGACATCGCGGCGCGGTGGTCGGCGATGGACACACCCCCGGCGATCCGTATCGCCTCCTCGAAGAGCGGGTAGACGTGGCCCGGCGAGATGAGGCCGATGGCGGTTTCCGCGCCACCGACTTGATCCATGCGGCCACCGAGAACTGTTGCCTCGGCTACGGACTCATCCTGGATGGTCCAGGTGGGCTGTACGCCGGTGGCCATCATCTTGTTGCGTGAACGCCACATCTCCGCGCCACCGATGAGCACCACGTCAGCATCCCCGGCCAGGATGTCGGCGGCCGCGTGATTGACCAACAACTGCGGCGAGTTGCCGCTGGGGCCCGTGTAAAAGGTGCGCTTGGGCACCGCGCCCAGGCGCTCACCAAGCAGCACTCCGGGGTCGCGGTACCTCCACGAGAAGATGTTCGCCACCGATATCGTGTCGATCGCGCCGAGCAGCTCGGTCGCTCCCGCGTCACCGGCCGCCAGGCGCGCCGCCTGCTCCATGAGATCGATGGGTTCGGGGATCTCCGAGAACGGAGTGTCCGCGTCTGTCCGCTGGTTGACCTGCCCGGTACCGACGAGGACCGGCGTGCGAGGGTCGAAGGCCATTTTCCGATGGTAACCAACCACCTGGTTGGCCCCCGCAGGTCGTCCCGTTAGGTGGGCAGGGCGGGCCCGGCGCCCTCGATCTGATTGCCCGCGCCGGTCATGTCCTTGAGGTCGACGCCGGACCGGCCGATCTGACGGGCGCCCGCCACCAGAGCAGCGACGACCTGCGCGGCCTGGTCGTAGCCGAGGCCTTCGGGAGGGTGGATGTTGGACACGCAATTACGTTGGGCATCAGTACATCCGACGACGGGATTGTGCGTGAGATATATCCCGACACTATCCGCGACCGACAGACCCGGACGTTCTCCGATCAGGACAAGCACGGTATCGACCCCGAGGGCGGCTCCGATGTGGTCGCCCAGGGCCACCCGAGCCTGTGTCGCAACGACGAGCGGCGCGATCGCATACCCACGAAGCCGCCGGTGCAATGCCTGCAGCAGCGGCACGCCGTGGTCGTCGAGTGCGCGCGGCGACAACCCGTCGGCCAGCACGATGCCGATGTCGCCGCCGGAGCCGGGCAACACATCCAGCGCACCGTCGGCGGGCGCACGCCCGAGATCGGGCCTGCGCAGGTATTCGGACCGATCGGTCGCGCGGCTCGTCACCAGTAGCGGCGCACCTAATCCGAGCCCGTCTATTCGGCCCGCCAGCGCCTGGGCGTCCAACGGCGTGTGCACCGCGTCGCGAGCGGCGGCATGCGCGGTACCGAACTCCAGCACCCGCGTGGTGGGCAGCGCATCGCCGCTGCGCCCCAAGCCGATCCGAGACTGCGTGGACCGACGCAAGGTATCCCAAATATTTTGTGCGGCAACATTATTAGCAATATGACTCATATCAGCGCACGCAAGGGTGAGTCGCTGACTGCGATTTCACGCAGTCCTCCATCGCGTTCCAGCATGCCCATGCGTTCAAGCCAGTCGTTGAACTCCGGGGCCGGCCGCAGACCGAAGGTCCGGCGCGCGAACAGCGCGTCGTGGAAAGATAGGCTCTGATATCCGAGCATGACATCGTCGGCACCCGGCACCGCGATCACAAAAGCGACGCCCGCGGCGGTGAGCACGGTGAGCAGCACGTCCATATCATCGGAGTCGGCTTCGGCATGGTTGGTGTAGCAGACGTCCACTCCCATCGGCAGTCCCAATAACTTGCCGCAGAAATGATCTTCCAGCCCGGCCCTGATGATCTGCTTTCCATCGTAAAGATATTCCGGCCCAATGAATCCCACGACGGTATTGACCAGGAGCGGCTCCACCTCACGCGCGACCGCGTAGGCACGGGCCTCCAGAGTCTGCTGATCCACCGCGACACCGCCAACCCCTAGATGCGCGCCCGCCGACAGTGCCGATCCCTGGCCCGTCTCCAGGTACATGACGTTGTTACCGACGGTGCCGCGGCTCAGGGAGCGCCCGGCTTCATTCGCCTCACGCAGCAGTGCCAAGTTGACCCCAAAACTCTCGTTGGCCCCCTCGGTACCGGCGATCGACTGGAACACCAAGTCCACCGGGAGGTTTCGTTCGATGAGTTCGATCGTGGTGGTGACATGCGCGAGCACACACGACTGCGTGGGAATGTCGAATCTCAGCCGGATGTCGTCGATCAGGCGCAACAGGTCACCCGCGGCATGCGGGGAATCCGTCGCCGGGTTGATGCCGATGACGGCGTCACCACAACCCAGCAGCAGGCCATCGAGCGTGGCTGCCGCGATACCGCGGGCGTCGTCGGTGGGATGATTGGGTTGCAGCCGGGTCGCCAGGGTGCCCGGCAGGCCAATGGTGGTGCGGAAGGCGCTGTGGTTACGCACCGCGGCACCGACCGCGATGAGGTCTTGATTGCGCATCAGCTTGCTCACCGCCGCGACCATCTCCGGCGTAAGCCCCGGGGAGACTTCCTTGAGGATTTGCGCCCCATGGGGTTTGGTGATTGTCTCCAGCAGCCAGTCCCGAAAGTCACCGACCGTCAGATGTGAGATGACGGCAAAGGCCGCCGCATCATGACTGTCCAGGATGAGTCGGGTCACCTCGTCGGTGTCATACGGGACGATCTCCTCGGTCAGGAATGCCGCCAGCGGCACCTCGGCGAGGACCCAGCGCGCGGCGGCACGCTCGGCGTCGGAATGCGCAGCGCAGCCCGCGAGCTCGTCGCCGGACCGTGGCGGTGAGGCCTTGGCGAGAACTTCCGCGAGCGATCCGAACTGGTAGGTCACCGGTCCGGCGATATGACGAAAAGTGCTCATAATGTGCCTATTTCAGTTCGTTCTCGGCTTCGGCAAGCGCCGCGAACTCCTCGTCTGGCGAGTTCGCAACCAAATGGTGTCGGCTATACAACCCAAAGTACGCCATAAACAGCACAAACACACCAAACGTGGCGAACGCCGCGGTGGTATCGACAATGAATGTTGCCACGACAGCAACACAGGCGATCACCAGCGCGAAACCACTTGTCGCGATGCCACCGGGTGTCCGGTACGGCCGCTCCATCTCCGGTTCGCGAATGCGCAGCACGATGTGGCTCACCATCATGAGCACATAACTCAGGGCAGCACCGAAGACCGCCATGTTGAGCAACATGGCGCCTTCACCGGTGAGCGACAACAGGAACCCGACGATTCCCGGCACGATCAGCGCCAGCACAGGCGCCTTGCGACCGTTGGTGACCGACAGTCCGGTCGGCAGATATCCAGCCCGGGACAACGCGAAGGTCTGCCGGCTGTAGGCGTAGACAATCGAGAAGAAACTGGCGATGAGCCCGGACAGCCCGATGTAGTTGACCACCTTGGCGACCGTGGCCGTACCCAGCGCTTCCACCAGAGGGTTTCCCGACTCCCCCATTTCCTGGGCTCCCCCGACCCCCGGAACCAGTAACAACACGGCCGTGCCGGTGATGACGAGCACCAGCATCGCCATCAGAATTCCACGCGGGATGTTCTTGGCCGGTTCACGAGCCTCCTCTGCCGCGAGCGGAACACCTTCGATCGCCAGGAACAGCCAGATGGCGAACGGCACCGCCGCCCAGATGCCCAAGTACCCGTACGGCAGGAACGCCGATGCACCCCTCGCACTTTCGTCGACAGGGATATTGGTGAGGTTGTGCACGTCGAATCGGCCAACGGCCCCGATCGTGAAGATGACCAGACCAACCAGCGCCACCCCGGTGATGATGAACATCGTCCGAAGTGCCTCACCGGCTCCACTGAGATGGATACCGATAAAGACTGCGTAAACCGCCAGGTAGATCCACCACCCATCGGCGAGGCCGGGCAGGTGCAGCGATTCGACATAGCTTCCGATGAAGGTCGCGATGGCGGCCGGAGCGATGGCATACTCAATGAGAATCGCCGTCCCAGTGGCGAATCCACCCCACGGGCCCAGCGCCCTCCGGGCAAAGGTGTAGCCCCCGCCGGCCGTGGGCAACGCGGACGACATCTCCGCCATGCTCAGCACCATCGACAGATACATCGCGGCGATGATGACCGCCGCGATGGCCAGACCACCGAACCCACCCTTGCTCAGGCCGGTGTTCCAGCCCGCGTAGTCACCGGAGATGACATAGCTGACTCCCAGGCCTGCCAGTAATACCCAGCCCGCGGTGCCCGACCTCAGCTGCCGTCGCGCGAGATAGTCCGCGCCCTCAAGATGAGATTGGACGCCAGCGTGATCATGGGATGCTTCCGGGGGCGAGCTGGCGGCATCATCGGAAGTTGACATCGTCCAATTGTGCGACCGATGGTCTGCACGCGTGGGTTAGACGACGAGATTCATATTCCGTTACGACCACGCAACAAACTGCGCGGCCCGGTGTCCGATCATGGCGATGGTGGCCGCGGGGCCGCGACTCGGAATGGTTGGCAGGATCGATCCGTCGATGACAAACAGCCCGTCGATTCCCCTGACGCGGCAGTACTTGTCGACAACAGCATGCTTGTCGCGGTCATTTCCCAAGGGCGCCGTGCCACACAGGTGCTGCGACGTCGACCATCGCGGGCCGCCAAAGCGGCGCCCATACAGTTCAGACACCAGGTGCACCCCGTCGCGCAAGCGATCCATATCGGCGGTCTCGCTGTCGTACCTCAGATCGATGTAGACCGGCGCTGCCGGATCGGTCGATCGCAGCTCGAGACGGCCGCGACACTGTGGCGTCATCAACGCCACACCGATCTGCCGGGCGTCCGCCCCATCTGCTACGACTCCGGCCATCGCGGCGAATCCTGTTGTATAGGGCCGTATTTCAAGACACATCGGGTGATCGGTATGTAAGACGGTGTCCAGGACCGGATGGCCCTGCTGCCCTTGCTCACCGGTATCGAGTACCCATTCGGCGTGGTCCATCACCCGCGTGCCCACGCCCGGCAGATCGACAACGGGCTGCACCCCCACCGCACGCAGTTCATCTGCCGGGCCCAGCCCCGACAGCAACAGCAGCTTTGCGCTCTCGATAGCCCCCGCGCTCAGAATGATCCGATCGGCGGTGAGGGTTCGCACCGAATTGCCCACCGCCACCTGCACTCCGGTTGCCTTTCCGCCGCTGCACAGCACTCGCAGCACTCGGGTGCCGGAATACACGGCGAGATTGGGACGCCACACCGCGCTCTCCAGGTAGGCGCGTGCGGGCCCGACCCTGATGCCGGAGTCGATGTTGAGCGGTACCAATCCCACTCCGGCACCGGCCGAGCCGTTGAGATCAGCGACCACCGGGTACCCCCGATTGACGGCAAGGTCCATCAATTCTGTTCCAGCGCTGCTCTGTTCGTGCCTACGGCCAACAGGTATGGGCCCCTGCGATCCGTGCAGCGGATCGTCGCGAAAATCGTGGTCGGTTTCTATCGCCCGGAAGTGATCGCGCACCTCCGCCCAGGACCATCCCGATACCGCCCATCCATCGAAGTCCGCCGGCCGGCCCCGCACGAAGTACCCGCCATTGATAGCCCCCGAGCCCCCCACCACGGATCCGCGTACCAGTTCGGCCTGATCGCCGGTGGACGTCAATGTCGCCCAGTAGTAGGTAGCTATCTGACTGCCGGGCCCAATCGGCAGGCGGTACCCGTTCCGTACCCCGGCCTCGTCCGCCGACGACACCGGCCCCGCCTCGACGAGCACCACTCGAAACGACGGGTCTTCAGAAAGGCGGCCTGCCAGAATCGAACCCGCGCTTCCTGCGCCCACGATGAGCGCATCGGCGTGGATCGGCCTACTCAGGGCCGTAGTTCCGGTCGGAGCGCACCGAGATCACGCTCCCGCACGATTCCGGACCACAGCCCAATCCCGTAGGCAATATCGTCCAGGCGCTTCAGCAGTACGTACTCGATAAGACCGATGCGGTCATCGGGAGAGGCCGAACTGTCGTTGCGTTTCATCCAGTCCACGACGCCGTCGACAATGGCGGCAACCACCAGTACCTGCCTGCTGCGCCGCGACAGCGCGGCCGCGAACAACGCCAACGGCCAATAGTGACGACACAGCGCGGACGCGATCTGCAGCGCGGCGCCGCCCACTCCTTGAGCGGCCACCCGAACTACGTCACGTGGCGGGGTATCCACGCCTCGCAGGGTCCGGGCCACTCTCCCGGCCGCCAATGCGGCCATGCCCACCGCGGCCAGGTAGCCCATTCCCGACCCCACCGCCGCGAGGATCCATACCAGCAGTGTCCATCGGGAGATGACCATCGGCGCCACCTTGTCGGGATGACGGGTCGACAGCGGGGCCGCGCTCTTTCCGTAGAAGGCCTTGCGCGCAAACCATTCTCGGAGAGTGAGCCGATGGTCGTGGGCCACATGAGACACCGGCTCATACCGAAGCCGCGAGCCCGCCTCGATCAGCCGCCAGCACAGGTCCACGTCCTCACCGCACTGCAGCGCTTCGTCGAATCCGCCTATCTCGTTGATCGCGGACCGCCGGACCACAATCGCCGCACTCGGGACGTACGACACCGGACCGTACGGCACCACAGGAGCCTCCCGCAGGCCGAGATCCAGCGAGGAACGTACCGCCTCGTACCGGGCAATAGCGTTGTCACTCAACACCAATCCCACGATGCGCGGCGCGACCAAGGCCACCGCCGGATCACTGAAGTGCCCCAACAGCGCCTCGAGCCAACCGCGCCGTGGCACCACATCCGAATCGAGGAACGCAACGAAGTCCGTCGTCGCGAGCTTCAGACCGGTGTTGCGAGCCGCCGCCGGACCTTGACTGTCGGCGTGGCGCACCACCTCCACGTGACAATGCATGCCTTCTAGATCGCTCTCGACGATCGGGATGGTGGAGCCGTCGTCGACGACGATCACCCGCATGCCACGCAGCGCCCGCAACAGGCGGCGTAGCCCAAAGCCATTGTCTCGACATGGAATAACAACAGTCACGTCACGGTAGCCGGGCCCGCCCACCGGGCGGGGATGCGCCACGGTGGCATCCAGTAGCGTCCGCGCCAACTGCGCGCTGGTCGCGTCACGGACCTCGAGCCGTCCACCGGACAGCAGTGTCCGCGCCGCCGGAGCCAACCGCAGCAGCCGGGTCGGAGAGCCGCCCAGCAGCGCCGAACCCTCGTCGAGCACGCGGACTCGACGGTCCACCTGAACCGCGAATCCGTCGGGTAGCCGCTCCTGCGATGGAGCCGCGTGCTGCGCCTGCTCGTCGCTCGTGGTCATACCAGCCGCCCGTCGGCATCAGGTGTCCACCGCCGCACCGCGTCGGCGCATTGTCGAGTCATCGTTTCCAGCATCCGTGCGCCGTCCTGGCTGCTGGCCGTGGTCGGATCGCCGAGTACGCCGATGGCGCTCACCGCGGCCACACCTCCCGCTCGCATGGGCGCCATCAGCTCGTGCAGCGGCGCCACATTACCGGCGAGCACTTCCTCACGACGCACTACATCCGGCGAGATATGTAGTAACAGAGACGTTTCCACGTGCCCGGCATGAGCGTCGCCGCCTTCGACAGCGCACGCCCACCACGCCACGTCGCGGCCCTCCGAACGCAGCAGCCGAACCGCCGAGACCAGCCCCTGGATATTGCCGCCATGACCGTTCACGATGACGATGCGCCGGCACCACTGAATAGCAGATCTGGCGTACTCCACCAGGAGCCGGCCGAGCACCTCGGTACCGATCGAGATGGTCCCAGCGAAGGACTGATGCTCCCCACTCGCCCCGTACGCGATGGCCGGGGCGAGGGCCGTGCGGCCATCACCGCCATCGGCAGCCAGCTCCGCAGCAGCACCGGTTGCCACGGCACCGGCGATCCGGGTGTCGGTATCCAGCGGCAAGTGCGGCCCGTGCTGTTCCGTTGAGCCGAGCGGAGTGAACAGAGTGATGGCCTCATCTGAGAGCTCCGGGGAGATGGCGGTGCTCAAAACAGTCGGAACAGCCACCCGCCGATGGTAGGCCGAATTCACGTCAAATGCATCCAAAGTTGGCGCACCCAACGGAGGTCTTTGCATCCTTGCTGGCCGTCGGCTTTTGCGAAGGGGGCTATTTCGCCCCGATTTTCACGCCAGTCCCTGCCGCCACACCCACTCTGCCGGACACCGTGTTCAATTCGCAGTGCGCCGAACTAGTGCCTGCCGAGGCCCCGGGCAAACCCCTCCGGGATCAAAAGATCATCTGGGGATAGCTCGTGCACAGACTTCTTTCCGAGCCCCATCAGCGCGGAGTCGATGCCGCCGCGCATGATGTCCAGAACGTTCTCGACGCCCGCCTGCCCGGAGGCCGCCAGACCCCACAGGTAGGCCCGCCCGATCATCACCGCGCGGGCGCCCAGGGCCAGTGCCTTGACAACATCGCTGCCCCGACGGATACCGCCATCCAGCAGCACCTCGATATCGTGTCCGACGGCGTCGGCGATGCCGGGCAACGCACGGATGGACGCGGGGGTGCCATCAAGGTTGTTACCCCCGTGGTTCGACACCGAAATCGCCGAGACTCCGCAATCCACAGCACGTTTGGCGTCATCGATGCGCATCACGCCCTTGAGCATGAACGGACCGTCCCACTGCTCGCGCATCCAGCGCACGTCATCCCAGGTGGGCGCCGGGGTCCCCATCCACTGCCCATAGGCGTCGAAGAACGGTGGGCCGGCCTCGCCGCGGGCCGCCTGGTTGGGCACCCGTAGGTCCGGGATGTTCATTCCCTTGCCGAACGACCACAGCCAGCTGGGCTTGGTGACGACTTCGGGCGCCAACCGAATCATCGATCGCAGGTCCATTTTCTCGGGTATGGCGGGACTGCCCCAGTCACGCCCGTGCGAGAAGCTCCAATCGAGGGTGGCGATAAGACCCACAGCTCCAGCGTCTTTGGCGCGCTGGATGCGCTGTGCGACATCGTCGCGGCCACCCAGCCAATAGATTTGGAAGTGGGTCTTGGGGTTCGCGGCCACCACATCCTCGATGGGCTTGCTCGCGAACGAGGACAGACCCATAGCCGTGCCGCGTGCGGCCGCGGCCCTCGCCACGGCAACCTCGCCGTCAGGATCGACGGCCTGCACCCCGGTGGGAGAAATCATGACCGGCAATGAAATATCTTGCCCTAGAACGGTTGTCGAGAGCTCCCGATCCGGCTGGATGCCGACGACATGCGGCTCGAACCCGAGCTCGCCGAACGCCTCGACATTGTCGCTGACAGTCAGGCCCTTTTCACTGGCCGAGATCAGCGAGCTGTAGACGGACTTCGGCAACCGCTTCTTGGCCCGCTGCTGGGCTATCGCGACCGTCTCGAACCATTTGTTGCGGGCCATCTACCGTCCTGCTCGTAGGGTGGAAAGAGGGTTCTCATCGCATGCGCGCGAGGGCGGTCGACGCGTCAGCGTCAGCGCGACCGGACCCGTGGCGGGGCCACGCTTGCTCTTCGAATGCGAGTGGTCACCACTGGGTTTGGGGACCACTCGGTCGGCAGCAAGGGCCGCCTCGCCGTAGCCCTGCACGCATTCCGGGTCGGGCCCGTCCATCGGGAGCCCGGTGAAGAACTTGGCAGCCATGCAACCGCCACGGCAGCTGTCGTAGTGTCCGCAGCTGCCACAGGCACCTGCGGACTGCGGCTCACGCAGCTCGCTGAACAACTGCGAGTGCTTCCATACCTGGTCAAATCCATTGTCGGACAACACATTGCCAGCAAGGAACCGATCGTGGATCGCGAACGGGCAGGCATATACATCACCCACCGGGTCGATCAGGCACACCACCCGGCCCGCGCCGCACATGTTGAGGCCCGGCAAACCACCGGACCCGTCGCCATAGGCCGAGAGGTGGAAGAAGGAGTCGCCTGTGAGCACCCGCTCGCCGTTGCGCACCAGCCAGTCGTATAACTGGCGCTGCTGCGCCGCAGTCGGATGCAGTTCGTCCCACACGTCGGCGCCGCGACCCGACGGACGTAACCGCGTGATCCGCAGTGTCGCACCGTATCTTGCTGCCAGGGAGGCGAACTCATCGAGCTGGTCCACGTTGTGGCGAGTGACCACCACTGAGATCTTCGCGTCTTTGAATCCGGCTGCCGCCAGGTTCTCCAACGCGCGCACCGCCATGTCGAACGAGCCCGCGCCACGCACCGCATCGTTCACCTCCGCGGTCGCGCCATCCAGCGATATCTGAACGTCTACGTAGTCGCTCGCCGCTAGCCGGGCTGCAACCTCTTCGGTGATGCGCACACCGTTGGTCGAGAACTTGACTCCCACATGGTGCTCGGTTGCGTAATCGACAAGCTCCCAAAAGTCCGACCGCACAGTGGGTTCCCCGCCGCCGATGTTCACGTAGAACACCTGCATGCGCTCGAGCTCGTCGATGATGTCCTTGCACTGCTGCGTGGACAGCTCGCGCGGGTCGCGCTTGCCCGACGAAGACAGGCAGTGCACACAAGACAAGTTGCAGGCGTAGGTCAGTTCCCAGGTGAGGCAGATCGGGGCATCCAGCCCCTGCTCGAACTGATCCACCAGTTTCGGAGCCGCAACGGCGGCGACATTGAGGCGGGGTACTGCGGGAGCGCTCATGAGGCGTCCTCTCGGGTCACGATCATCTGGGAATCCGCCAGCACCGTCAGGGCCTGTTGGTAGGCGCTGACCTGGCCGTCGGCGACACCGGCGGCCAGCCAGGCGCTCTCGGCACTGCGGTGCTCAGCGAGGGACTGCACGATCTGCAGCAGAGTGCGGTTCTTCAGAAAGGAGAGCTTGCGAGTCCCGAAGTGATAGAGCAGCGCCCCAAACGGTTCCGGGCGCAGCGATACCTGGGAATGCAACTGCCAGGGCCGAGTCCAGTCGAAACCGGTGGGCGCCTCGTCGATCATGGCGCTCATCGCGATGGGGCGTCTCAGTAGACGCCGCACATTCCGTCGATCGACACCTCTTCAACCAGTGATTCCTGCACCAATTCGGTGTCGTTGTGCTGTCCGGCGACAGTGGTGGGCTCGGCCATCTTGTTCACTCCCTTGTGAGTCTGGACTGTGGCGACGGTCACGATAATAATGGCATCGAGTGCAGAAAGGGAAGAGGGTGTCAGAAAATGGCAGACTCCTCGGCATGAACGCGCAGCCGGCGCGCGTAGGACGACGCCCTTCGACGACCCGCGATGAGATCACCGCGGTGGCTATGACGCTGTTCGCGCAGCATGGCTTCGACGAGGTGAGCGTCGACGATATCGCCGCGGCGGCCGGAATCGCCCGGCGTACGGTATTTCGGTATTACAGCTCGAAGAACGCAATCGTGTGGGGAGACTTCGACTCTCACCTCGGGGTGATGCGCGCACTCTTGGATGAGACAGCGGACACGGTGGACACCAGTACCGCGTTGCGTCAAGCCGTGTTGACGTTCAACGACTTTCCGGTCGATGAGACTCCACGACACCGCATGCGGATGCGGATGATCCTGGAAGTCCCGGCATTACAGGCATATTCGATGCTGATGTACACCGGATGGCGCGATGTGATCGCACAATTCGTGGCCCGACGCAGCGGTACAGATCCCGGCTCGCTGCTGCCGCAGACCGTGGCCTGGACCCTGCTGGGCGTGGCGCTCGCGGCGTATGAACAATGGCTCGCCGACGAGTCCTCGAAGCTCACCACGCTGCTCGGCAAGGGCTTCGATGCCGCCGAGGTGGGGCTGCGCGCCCTGCGCTAATCCCCTAAGACCCCGCGAGTACCTCGGCGATCGGTGTTCCGGCCGCGATCTTGGCCCGCATCTTCATCACCGGGCCTGCCATGCCGCAGCCCACGACCCCGGTCAGCACGCCGTCGCGTTCCAAATAGGCCAGGAACTTCCGGCCGTCATCGGAGATCAGGTGCACGGTGTCGGAGCTTCCGAGGTGCCCGAGCGACTGAATCTTGACGTCGTACTGGTCACTCCAAAAATAGGGCACTGCAACCGTATTGGCAGACGTTTCTTGCCCCAGCAGGGCCGGAACCAGCGCACGCACCTGATCGGCGACATTGCTCCAGTGCTCCACCCGGTTCGGCCGCCCGTCGGCGCCCGCCCAGGCGGCGACATCACCCAGCGCCCACACATGCGGAGTACCGGTGGCGCCCACCGCGTCACACACCACGCCGTTGTCCACCGCCACGCCAGACCCGTCCAGCCAATCGATCGCGGGGCGGCTCCCGATACCCAGGACGACTAGGTCGGTGTCCAGGCGCGTCCCATCCGACAAGGTGACGGACTGGACCCGGTCCTGTCCTTCCACGGCGTCCACGCCGACGCCCACCCGAACGTCCACACCCTCGTTGCGGTGCAGCCGGGCCACCAGATCCCCGAGCTGCTGGCCGATAGCCGCCAACAGCGGCGCCGGCTGCGGCTCCACCAGGACCACCTCAACTCCGTTGGCCCGCAGGGTGGCCGCCACCTCGCAGCCGATGAAACCTGCCCCGACGACGACCGCCCGCCGCGCGTTCTCGGCGTCGCCACGCAGCGCGAAGCTGTCGTCGGCCGTGCGCAGTACATGAACACCAGCCAAGTCTGGGAAAGTAGGAATGCGACGGGGCACCAAACCGGTCGCGATGATCACCTCTCCGTACTCCAAGGTGCCGCCGTCACTCAGGGTGACCGTGCGGGCCACCGGGTCCAGCGCGGTGACCTCGGAGCCGAGACGCAACTCAATCTGCTTCTCGTCGTAAAACTCTCGCGGTTTGAGCACCACAGCGTCGATCGTCTTCTCCGCGTCACGCAGGACATCCTTGGAGAGCGGCGGCCGGTCGTACGGCAGATGGGTCTCACTACTGACGATGGTGATTGGCCCGGTGAACTCCGCACGGCGCAACTGTTCGGCGGTTCGTACCGCGCCCAGCCCACCACCGATGATCAGCACTCCACGTTCCGCGTCGGTCATGGGTTTCTTCATACACGACTGGACACGCGCGATGTCAGCCCTATCACCCCTGCACCTGCGCCCGGTCCACCAGGTTGGAAAGCACCACGATGCTCTCGGTGCGGTCGATATCCCCGCTGGCGCGGATGCGTTCCAGTGCCCGTTCCAGGTGCTGGATATCGCGTGCCAAGACCCTGAGCATCGCGTCCGAGGTTCCGGTCACCGTCGCCGCGCTCACCACCTCTGGAATATCGATCCACGCGCGCCGCAAGGCTTCCGGAGTGATAGTGCCCTGGCAGTAGACCTGGACATAGGCCTCGGTGTTCCAGCCGACAGCCGCGCGGTCCACCACGGTGGTGAAGCCCTTGATGACTCCCGTCCCGACCAGCCGGTCAACCCGTCGTTTGACCGCGGGAGCCGAAAGGTTGACCTCCTCCCCTATTTCGGCGAATGTCGCCCGGGCGTTGCGCATCAACAGGGTCACGATCCGCTCGTCGGTGGCGTCCAGCTCTGCCATGGGAGTCCTTCCTTCAATGATCCCGCGCGATTCTGCAATAGACTGCCAAATTCCTCGCCTAGACGCAATGAATCGAACACTGCCGCGCAATGGATAAAGATTGATTGCAGGATTCAGCGCTTCTACGCTCGGTACATGACCGCTGTGCACCAGGGTGGACACCCGGCCGATTCCCCGATCCAACAACCAGACAGAACGCCGACGACGCGTCACTACGTGATGGTGCCGCCGACGCACTACGCCGTCGAATACGCGATCAATCCCTGGATGGACACCTCCAATCCGGTGGATGCGACGCTCGCCACCGCCCAGTGGGATGCGTTGCGCGCCACCTATGAACGACTGGGCCACAGGGTGGACATCTTGCCTCCTGTCGCGGGCTTACCCGACATGGTGTACGCGGCCAACGGCGGAATCGTGTTGCGTGGCAACGCCGTTGTCGCCCGGTTCACCCACGCCGAACGCGCCGGGGAATCCGATGCCCACGCCGCCTGGATGCGTCAGCATGGGTTGCGCCCCATGCACTCGCGCTACACCAATGAGGGACAGGGCGACTTCCTGCTGGCAGGCGACATCATGTTGGCAGGCACAGGCTTTCGAACCGACGTCAGATCGCATACCGAGATCGCCAGAATGCTGGACATTCCAGTGGTGACTCTGGAGCTTGTCGATCCACGGTTCTACCACCTGGACACCGCACTCGCCGTGCTGGATCCACAGACAGTGGCGTACTACCCGCCGGCATTCAGCGAGGCCTCCCGAGCGCGACTGCGGTGCATGTACCCCAATGCCATCATCGCCAGTTCCACCGACGCCTACGTCCTCGGCATGAACGCGGTCTCCGACGGTCGCCACGTCATGCTGCCCGCCGCGGCGACCGGGTTCGCCGAACAGCTCCGCGACTCCGGGTTCGAACCGATCGGCATCGATCTTTCCGAACTCCTCAAGGGTGGCGGATCGGTCAAATGCTGCACACTGGAGCTGCACTCGTGACCGTCACGGAGGCCCCCGGCATGTCGCCCGATTCATACAAGAGCGCTGAGTACATCGAGTTGGCCGAGCAATACGGCGCGCACAACTATGCGCCACTACCGGTCGTCGCCCACCGGGCCGAGGGCGCGTGGATCGAGGATGTGGACGGTAAGCGATACCTGGACTGTCTGGCCGCCTACTCGGCCGTGAACTTCGGCCACGGGAATCCCGAAATCCTCGCGACCTCGCACGCCCAGCTCGACACGGTGACACTGGTGAGCCGGGCGTTTCATTCGGATCGCCTCGGTAGGTTCTGCCGCGACCTCGCCCGGCTCTGCGGCAAGGGCATGGTGCTGCCGATGAACACCGGGGCCGAGGCCGTCGAGAGCGGTATCAAGGTGGCCCGTAAATGGGGCACCGACGTCAAGGGCGTGCCGGTGGATCAGGCCAATATCGTGGTGGCACACAATAACTTCCACGGTCGAACCATCAGCATCGTGAGCTTCTCCTCCGATGAGACCGCGCGCGGCGGATTCGGACCGTTCACTCCCGGATTCCGCATCGTGCCATTCGGCGATGCCGCCGCCCTGGAGCGGGCGATCGACGGCAACACCGTCGCCGTCCTGCTGGAGCCCGTTCAGGGCGAGGCCGGCATCGTCATCCCGCCGGACGACTACCTGCCCGCCGTCCGCGCACTGTGCACCGAGAACAATGTTCTGTTCATCGCCGACGAAATCCAGGCGGGTCTCGCCCGCACCGGACGAATGTTTGCCTGCGACCACTGGAACGTTGTTCCCGACGTCTATCTGTTGGGCAAGGCACTCGGTGGTGGCGTGGTTCCCGTCTCGGCGGTAGTAGCCGATGCCGATGTGCTCGGCGTGCTGCATCCCGGCGAGCACGGCTCCACCTTCGGTGGAAATCCTTTGGGCGCAGCCATCGGATCTACCGTTGTGGCAATCCTTGAACGCGGCGAATTCCAGCGCCGGGCTTCCGTTCTGGGGCGGCACCTACGCACCCGCCTAGATGCTCTGATCGGCCACGGCGTCACCGAGGTACGCTCGCTAGGGCTGTGGGCAGGAGTCGACATAGACCCGAATCTGGCAACGGGAAGACAAATCGGTCTGCGCATGGCAGAGTTTGGCGTCTTAGTGAAGGACACGCACGGTGCGACGCTCCGGTTCGCGCCACCCCTTGTCATCACCGAGGGCGAAATCGATTGGGCGGTAGACCAGTTCGCTGATGCGCTGGCCAGCTTCCGGTAGCTTTCGCCCCGCCACAGGAGGCAACATGGCACCTTCGTCACCCAGCCTTGCCCAGCAACTGCTGCGGCGCCGTCCGACCTCGGGTGCTCCCACCGCCCACGGCGCCGGAGGGCACCTCAAGCAGTCGATGGGAACCTTCCAGCTGACCATGATCGGTGTCGGTGCCACGGTGGGCACCGGTATCTTCTTCATCCTCGCCGAATCAGTGCCCAAGGCGGGTCCTGCGGTGATGGCCTCGTTCCTGGTCGCCGGCCTCGCCGCCGGACTAGCCGCACTCTGTTACGCCGAGCTAGCCTCCGCAGTACCGGTATCGGGTTCCTCGTTCTCCTACGCCTACACAACCTTGGGTGAGCTGGCGGCGATGGTAGTGGCAGCCTGCCTGCTGTTGGAATATGGGGTGTCGGCCGCGGCGGTCGCCGTCGGCTGGAGCCAGTACCTTGACAAGCTCTTGGTCAATCTCTTCGGATGGCATCTGCCGCATGCGATCAGCGCCGCGCCTTGGGACAGCGCCGATCCCGCGGCACCGCATCCCTGGCTCAATCTTCCCGCGGTCCTGCTCATCATCATGTGCGCAATCCTGCTCATTCGCGGCACCAGCGAATCCGCGCTGGTCAACACCGTCATGGTGCTGCTTAAACTCGCCGTCCTTTCCGTGTTCGCGATCATCGCGTTCACCGCATTCCACGCCGGCAACTTCTCCGACTTCGCACCGTTCGGGGTCAGTGGGATCGGGGCCGCGGCGGGGACGATCTTCTTCACCTATGTGGGGCTCGATACGGTGTCCACTGCGGGGGAGGAAGTGAAGGATCCGCAGCGGACCATGCCGCGCGCGCTGATCGCAGCCCTGCTCATCGTCACTGCCTTCTACCTCGTCGTCGCGCTCGCCGCGCTGGGTGCGCAACCCTGGAAAGAGTTCGAGGGGCAGTCCGCCGGCCTGGCCCTGATTTTGGACAAGGTCACCGGAAGCACCTCTGCCAGTACATTCCTCGCGGCGGGCGCGGTGATTTCGATTTTCTCGATCACCCTGGTCTCGATGTACGGCCAGACACGCATTCTCTTCGCGATCGGCCGCGACGGCCTGCTCCCGTCGGTCTTCGCACAGGTCAACCCCCGCACGCTGACCCCGGTGAACAACACGATCATCGTCGCCGTGGTGGTGGGCTTCATGGCCGCCTTCGTACCCCTGGACAGCCTGGCGAACATGGTGTCGATCGGAACACTTACCGCCTTCATCGTCGTATCGATCGGCGTCATCATCCTGCGGGTGCGTGAACCCGAGTTGCCGCGCGCCTTCCGTGTTCCGGGCTATCCGGTGACTCCTGTCCTGTCCGTCATCGCCTGCGGGTACATCCTGTTCAGCCTGCCCTGGATCACCTGGATTGCCTTCGGCGCCTGGGTTGCCATCGTGCTGGTGTTCTATTTGGTGTGGGGCCGGCACCACAGCGCGCTGAACGACCTGCCCAGCGACCCAGCAGAATTATCGGAGAAGGAACCGGTATGACCGTCGTCGTCGGATACCTTTCGGGCAAGGGCGGCAAGGGCGCCCTGCACCTGGCGGTCGAATCTGCTCGTGTACTGGAAACCTCGCTCACTGTCACCACCGTGGTACCGAAGCCGTGGACCACATTGTCCAAGGCCAAGATCGACGCCGAGTACGCACAATGGGCACAGAAGCTTTCCGACGATTCCAAGTCCGAGGCCACTGCCTACCTTGAAAAGATCGGTGCCGGAATCGATGTCACCTTCCACAATGTGGCGCACCGCTCGGTGTCCGGCGGCCTGCTGGAGGCTGTCGAAGCATCCGATGCCGACGTGCTAGTCGTCGGCTCGGCTTCCGAGGGACGCCTGGGGCAAGTGGTTCTGGGATCCACCGGAGACCGGCTGCTGCACTCCTCCCCGGTCCCGCTGGCCATCAGCCCGCGTGGCTACCGCGGGTCGAGGGCCGGTACCGTCAGCCGGGTCACGTGTGGATATCCCGGCACAGAAGATGCGGTCGACGTTGTGCAACAAGCAGTTCGGCTGACCCAGCGCCTACATGCGCCGCTGCGCGTGGTCACCTTCGCGGTACGTGGGCGCACCATGCTCACCGCCGGCGTCGGTCCCGAAGCCGAGGATGCGGTGCTCGCAAGCTGGGTCACCCAGTCCGAGGAAGCATTGTCGGAACTGCGCCAAGCCGGCATCGTCACGGCCGATGTGGAGCTGAAGGTCGTCACCGGCGATACCTGGGATGACGCGCTGGACAACGCCGAATGGAACGATGGCGAGCTGTTGGTTCTCGGCAGCCGGCCACACAGCGCCGTGGCCCGCGTCTTCCTGGGGTCCCGTGCGACGAAGATCGTCAGGCACAGCCCGGTCCCTGTCGTGGTGATGCCGGGCTAGCCCAGGCGTCAGTACGTCAGGTGTCCCTTGTCCACTGGTACCTGGGCACCGGCCAGCGTGCCCGACGCGTCGCTGGCCAGCCACAGCACCACATCGGAGATCTCATCCGGTTCGAGCATCTTGGTGGGTGACAACGGCATTGGCGCAATACTGGGCAGATAGTTGGGATGCTCGGCGAGAATCTTCATCATGGCGTCACCGGTGATCATCGGAGTGGTCACCCCGTACGGATGGATCGAGTTGACCCGGATGCCGTATTCGGCGAGTTCGATCGTCAACGACTTGGTGAGACCGGTGAGGCCGAATTTCGAGGCGACATAGGCGCCGTTGCCCGGCGTCCCCTTGAGTCCGGACACCGAACTCACGATGACGATCGAGCCGCCGTTTCCGGCCTCGATCATCGTGGGCACAACGGCTTTCACGGTCTTCCAGGTACCAGTGAGGTTGGTGTCGATGATGTCTTCCCACTGCTGGTCCGACATCTCCCATAGTCGGCCCCAGCTGAGCACTCCGGCGTTGGCGATCAGGATATCGATGTGGCCGAACTGTGCGACCGCTTCCTCGACCACGCTCTGCAGCGCGGCCCCGTTTCGGACATCGGCCTGCTCAGCGATGATCTTGCGCCCGGCCGCCTCGACGAGCCTGACGGTTTCCTTGAGGTCTTCGGGTGTCGCCGCCTCGTATCCGGCGTACTCCGATACGGGAGCGCAGGCGTCGATCGCGACGACGTCCGCGCCGGCTTGAGCCAGCCGCACGGCGTGCTGCCGTCCCTGTCCACGAGCCGCACCGGTTACAAAGGCCACTTTTCCGGCCAGGGGCTGATCCGCCATGTAACTTGCTCCTTTGCAGTCCAACCCAGGCTAGCAGCATTTCTAGAACGTGTTCCAGATTGAATGCCCGCTCAGTGGGCGCAAATAGGCTCGGTCACCGCTCTCATCGAAAAAGCCGCGCAATCGGTCTAGAGATCGCGCAGGATCTCCGTGCGCTTGTCGCCGTACTCGGCCTCGGATATCAGCGATGCCAGCTTGAGCCGATCGAGCTCCGCAAGCCGGTCGGCCACCGAACCACCGTTACCCGTCTCGGCACCCATCGATCGCTCGCCCGCCTCGGTTTTCCGCAGAATCGCATCGATCTGTTGACGGGCAACCGGATTCGATCGGATGTCGATCACACCATCGCTGCCGATGCCGTTGGCCTTGAGCACCTTCATGATCTCGAAGAGCGGGCCCGCCTGCCCGGTGAGGTCGTACTCACGCCCCTGGGACGAGCTGGTGAACTTGGCCGGCACCTGTCCATTGAGCAATGCGCTGCGCTGCCAATCGATCTGAAATTGCTCGGTGCCAGGAGCTACGAGTACGACCAGCTTTCCGCGCGAGAGGGTCGGCACCTGCAGTACCGATACCCGGGCCCGCGTCTCGGCGCGGAACGGGCTGATCCCGTCCCCGTGCACCTGCAGCGTCAGCTTGATCACCGGCTGATCATTGACGGTCATTCCCGTTTCATTGGCGGCCATCACATCGGCAAGCGCGAGAATGCCGTTGGCCTCCAACAACTTGCGCGCCTCCTCGTTCTTGGTGAAGAGCAGCGTCAACACGAAAGCCAAAACCACGATCCCGATGGTGATGCCGATACCGCTGTACAACATCCAGCTCGTCGCAGGTTCGTCGATCACGTAATACATCACGATGAAAATCGGCCCGACGATCCCGCACAGCAGCGAAAAGGCCAGGATTTTGAGGAAGCGCGCGACCACGTTCATGGGGATCATCATCCTCCAGTTGCCCGGTGTCTTGTGCCCGATCGACGCAGCACCTAAAATTGGCAATGGATGTTGTCAACGATGCCGGCACCACCGACAGGAGGCACTCGCATGCCCAAGCTCACCGCAGTCGATCGACCGCTCCCCGGCAAGCCACACCCATACGACTACTACTACCGGCCAGGGATGGATCTGCGGCCGATTCCCGAGGGCAAGAACGAGTTCGGCTGGATTTGGCGCCATTGCCGACACGTCCTGTTCGATGATTGGTTCGATGTCGAGGACCACGTCACCCCGACCCCGCTCACACGCATTTTCGACGACCACATGTGGCAAGGCGACGAGTTGATGGATGCCGTGGTGGTCATGTTCGAACGGCTCGGATCCGCGCAGGCACGGCCCCTTTTCGAACGGGCCATCACCGACGGCATCGAGTCCCTGGACGACCCTCCGGAAGAGCTGCGCGTCCTCCTGGAGGACGCATACCGGGTCCCGGCTTGGTGGGATCCGGCCAAGGCAGAGCGCGGGCGCGTGCGCCTCAATCAAATGTCCGCACCCACAATGCTTTTGATGACATCCTTCGGCGTCTTCGACACCGTGATGAACTCGGACGTATCGGCCACCACCGGCGCCTCCGGCCGCTTCCGGGACCAGGGTCAACAACGCCTCCTCGAGACGGCGCGCTTCTTCGCGGCACTGCGTGACCGTGATGCCATGCGGCCCGGCTCATGGCAGATGCAGATGACATTGCGAGTGCGCCTCGTACATTCCCTGGCCCGCAAAGGCCTTCGTTCCGCCTGGGGGCCGGATAATTTCGCCGACTTCGGTGTGCCCATCTCCAACTCGTCAATGTGCGGATTCATCGAGGCCGAATCACTGGGGCAGATGCTCATCGAGCATCGGTTCGGACGGCCGTGCACCCTCGACGAGCTCGATGACGCCTGGCATTACATGACGCGCTGGGCATTACTCTTCGGCATCACCGAGCAGATGTGCCCCAAGACCGGCGCGGACGCCATGCGCAATCTCGACTACCTGCTGGCGCGCTCGGGAGATGCCTCACGCTGGCGCGTTGAACTCGTCGAAGTGCTGTCCGCACTGCCCTCGGCCGTCATCGCCCCCGTGCCCATGGAGCGTTTCCGGAAGCTGCTCAGCGACGTGATGTTCGTGGCAGGAATTGGCGCACCCGGTTGGGTCCTCTTGGGCCCCAAGGCGATGGATGAATTCGTCCGCGGCACCAGCTATGAGCGGCTCCCCCGCAGGCTCCCCGGCATGGCCCTACACGCCGCGATGTCCGCGGCTGCCCGACTGGCCGCGGTCCGCGATCGGGTGCCCGGCACGCACCTGGCCCGCAGGATCGTCTACGGGACACTGCTCCCCAACCCGAGCACCATGATGAATCCGGCGTTCGGCCTCCTCGAGCGGCTCAACAGGGTGAACTCGACCTACACCATGCACGACAACAACACGGCCGGGCACGCCTTTGCCCGCTAGACCGGAACCTCACCTCTTGTGAGCCCCTCTCCGGCGGCCTAATATTGACAATGCACGTTGTCAATGATGTCAACGTAAATCTCAGGAGGCGCTCGGATGCCCAAGCTCATCGTGGTCGACGAACCACAGTCAGGCGATCCGCACCCGTTCGACTATTACTACCGCCCGGGAATGGACCTACGGCCGATCCCCGAGGGCAAGAACGAGTTCGGCTGGATATGGAGCCACTGTCGGCACTACCTGTTCGACCCCTGGTTCGACGTCGAAGACGAGGTGACCCCCACCCCTGCGACTCGCATGTTCGACGATCACATGTGGCAGGGCGACGAGCTGATGGATGCCGTCGTGGAGCTGTTCCACGAACTCGGTTCCGCCGAGGCCCGCGCGTTGTTCGAGCAGGCCGTCGAGCACGGCATCGATAGCCTGGGCGACCCTCCCGAGGCACTGCGGGCACTGTTCGCCGACGCCTATCGCGTCCCGCCGTGGTGGGATCCCGAGAAGGCGGAGCGAGGCCGGCAGCGCGCACGGCAGGTGACAACGGCGACTACCGCCGTCATGGCGACCTTCGCGGTCTTCGACACCGTGATGAACTCGGACGTGTCGGCGGCGACCGGAGCCACCGGCCGATTCCGCTATCAAAGCGCCCAGCGGTTGGCCGAGACCAACCGGTTCTTCTCGATGATCTTCGATCGCGACGGCCTGGTCCCCGGTTCCGAACAGATCAAGCTGACCATGCGGGTGCGGCTCGTGCACTCGCTAGCTCGGCGAGGTCTGCGCAGCGCGTGGGGTGAGGACAATTTCGCCCAGTTCGGTGCACCCATCTCGAACGCCTCCATGTGCGGCTTCATCGAGGCGATGCTCGGGGCGCTCCTTGTCGACTACCGCCTCGGAAGGTCGTGCACGCTCCGGGAGATCGATGATGTGTGGCACTACCTGCTGCGGTGGGCACTGATGTTCGGTGTCACCGAGGACCTGCTGCCCCGGACCGGTATCGACGCCATGCGCAATCTCGACTACCTGCTGGCACGCTCCGGCGACGCCTCGCGCTGGCGCGTCGAGCTGGTCGAGGCGTTGGCCACCGGGATGTCCGGCGCGCGCACGGGCCCGGTCCGGCGTCTCTTCGCCGAGGTGATCGCCGGTCCGGGCTCCATGTTGATGGGGCCGGCGGCGATGGACGAATTCTTCCGCGACACCACCTTCGCGGGCGTCAATCATCGGCTCTCGGGCTGGCTGTTCAGCAGGGCGGCCACGGTCAACGCCAACGCGACCTCGGTGGTGGATAGGCTCCCCGGCATCGGTCTGGTGCGTCGTCAACTGGATGCCCTCAACCCCAACCCCAGCAGGGTGAACAATCTTTTGTCCGAGTTGATCGAGAAACGTGCCAAGGTCAGCTCGACGTACACCATGCACGACAACAACACCGCAGGGCACGCCTTTGCGCGCTGAGGGACCCCGCCCGACGCCGACTTTGCGAGGTTGGCACACCACGAAAAACGGCGCCCACCCCGAAGGGTGAGCGCCGTTTTCTTGGCGTTCCTTAGAGCGACCAGATGATCACTTGATGATCTTGGTGACGCGACCCGCGCCGACGGTGCGACCGCCCTCACGGATGGCGAAACGCAGACCCTCGTCCATGGCGACCGGCTGGATCAGCTTGACGGAGATGTCGGTGTTGTCACCGGGCATAACCATCTCGGTACCTTCCGGCAGCGTCACAACACCGGTCACGTCGGTGGTGCGGAAGTAGAACTGCGGACGGTAGTTGTTGAAGAACGGCGTGTGGCGGCCACCCTCGTCCTTGGACAGGATGTAGACGCTGCCCTCGAACTCGGTGTGCGGGGTGGTGGTGCCGGGCTTGACCACAACCTGGCCACGCTCGACGTCCTCACGCTTCACACCACGAACCAGCAGACCGACGTTGTCGCCGGCCTGGCCCTGGTCCAGCAGCTTGCGGAACATCTCAACACCGGTGACCGTGGTCTTGGTGGTGGTGTCCTTGATGCCGACGATCTCGACATCCTCGTTCACGTTGATCACGCCGCGCTCGACGCGACCGGTCACCACGGTGCCACGACCGGTGATGGTGAACACGTCCTCGACGGGCATCAGGAACGGCTTCTCGGTCTCGCGAACCGGATCCGGGATGGACTCGTCAACCGCATCCATCAGGTCGGCAACGGTCTTGCCCCACTCGGCGTCGCCCTCGAGCGCCTTCAGCGCCGAGACACGCACGACGGGAGCGTTGTCGCCGTCGAAGTCCTGGCTGCTCAGCAGTTCCCGGACCTCCATCTCGACGAGCTCCAGGAGCTCCTCGTCGTCCACCATGTCGGACTTGTTCAGCGCGACGAGGATGTAGGGCACACCCACCTGACGGGCGAGCAGCACGTGCTCGCGGGTCTGCGGCATGGGACCGTCGGTCGCGGCAACCACCAGGATCGCGCCGTCCATCTGGGCGGCACCGGTGATCATGTTCTTGATGTAGTCAGCGTGACCGGGGGCGTCGACGTGTGCGTAGTGACGCTTCTCGGTCTGGTACTCCACGTGCGAGATGTTGATCGTGATACCACGAGCCTTCTCTTCGGGAGCGTTGTCGATCTGGTCGAAGGCCGACGCCTCGTTCAAATCGGGGTACTTGTCATGCAGCACCTTGGTGATAGCTGCAGTGAGAGTGGTCTTGCCGTGGTCAACGTGACCGATGGTCCCGATGTTGACGTGCGGCTTCGTCCGCTCGAACTTCGCCTTCGCCACTTGTGTCCTCCTGGACTCTTGTTGTTGTTACTTACAGTTTTGCGCCAGGGGCGCGATCTTAGGACCTACTCGCGCAAGCCCAATTGGGTCGTTCGCTTCGCTTACTCCCCGGTCGCCTTCGCGATGATCTCCTTCGACACGTTCGCCGGAACCTCGGCGTACGAGTCAAACACCATGGAGTAGTTTGCCCGGCCCTGAGTCTTCGACCGCAGGTCGCCGACGTAGCCGAACATCTCCGACAACGGAACCTGTGCCTTGACGACACGAGCACCGCTGCGCTCCTCCATAGCCTGGATCTGGCCACGGCGGGAGTTCAGGTCGCCGATCACGTCGCCCATGTAGTCCTCGGGCGTGATGACCTCGACAGCCATGAGGGGTTCGAGGATGACCGGCTGCGCGGCCTGCGCGGCCTTCTTCAGTGCCTGCGAGCCCGCAATCTTGAATGCCATTTCCGACGAGTCAACATCGTGGTACGCACCGTCGAGCAGCGTGACCTTGATGTTCACCAGCGGGTAGCCGGCCAGGATGCCGTACTGCATGGCGTCCTGGGCACCGGCGTCGACCGACGGGATGTACTCGCGGGGCACGCGTCCACCGGTGACCTTGTTCTCGAACTCGTAGGTGGCGCCGTCCTCGGCATCCACCAGCGGTTCGACGGTGACGATGACCTTTGCGAACTGGCCCGATCCACCCGTCTGCTTCTTGTGGGTGAACTCGACGTTCTCGACCTTCTTGCGGATGGTCTCGCGGTAGGCCACCTGTGGCTTACCGACGTTGGCCTCAACCTTGAACTCGCGGCGCATGCGGTCCACCAGGATGTCCAGGTGAAGCTCGCCCATGCCGCCGATGACGGTCTGGCCGGTCTCCTGGTCCAGCTTCACCTTGAAGGTGGGGTCCTCTTCGGCGAGCTTCTGGATGGCAGTACCCAGCTTCTCCTGATCGGTCTTCGTCTTGGGCTCGATGGCCACCTCGATAACCGGGTCCGGGAAGGTCATGGACTCCAGCACGATCTGGCTGTTCGGATCGCACAGGGTGTCACCGGTGGTGGTGTCCTTGAGGCCGATGACCGCGTAGATGTGACCCGCGGCGGCCGTCTCGACCGGGTTTTCTTTGTTGGCGTGCATCTGGAACAGCTTGCCCAGACGTTCCTTCTTGCCCTTGGTGGCATTGACGACCTGCGCGCCGGACTCGATCTTGCCCGAGTACACACGCACGTAGGTGAGCTTGCCAAAGAACGGGTGCACGGCGATCTTGAAAGCCAGCGCAGAGAACGGCTCGTCCGTCGAAGGCTTGCGTTCGATCTCCTGGTCTTCGTGACCAGGAACGTGCCCCTTGACCGACTCGACGTCCAGCGGCGACGGCAGGTAGTCGATGACCGCGTCGAGCATGGGCTGCACACCCTTGTTCTTGAACGCGCTACCGCACAGCACCGGGTACAGCTCGCTGGCGACGGTGAGTTTACGGATACCGGCCTTGATCTCATCGATGCTGAGTTCCTCGCCACCGAGGTACTTCTCCAGCAGCGCCTCATCCGATTCCGCAACGGTCTCAAGCAGCTCGTTGCGGTACTCGGCGGCCTTGTCGGCGAGGTCGGCGGGGATCTCGACGGTCTCGTAGCTCTCGCCGAGCTTGGTCTCGCCACGCCACACCTTGGCGTTCATCTCGACCAGGTCGATGATGCCCTCGAAGTCGTTCTCCGCGCCGATCGGCAGCTGAATGACCAGCGGCTTGGCACCCAACCGATCCTTGATGGTCTGAACGGTGAAGTAGAAGTCGGCGCCCAGCTTGTCCATCTTGTTGACGAAACAGATACGCGGCACGTCGTACTTGTCGGCCTGACGCCACACCTGCTCGGACTGCGGCTCAACGCCCTCTTTACCGTCGAAGACGGCAACGGCACCGTCGAGCACACGCAGGCTGCGCTCCACCTCTACGGTGAAGTCGACGTGCCCGGGGGTGTCGATGATGTTGATCTGGTTGCCGTTCCAGAAGCAGGTGACGGCAGCGGACGTGATCGTGATGCCGCGTTCCTGCTCCTGCTCCATCCAGTCGGTGGTCGAGGCACCGTCGTGGGTTTCACCGATCTTGTAGTTCACACCGGTGTAGTAGAGGATGCGCTCGGTCGTGGTGGTCTTGCCGGCATCGATGTGCGCCATGATGCCGATATTGCGAACCTTGTTCAGGTCGGTAAGCACGTCCTGTGCCACAGAAGTTTCCGCTCTTTCGCTTCGGATGGATTGTCTATAGACGGTCCAGGCCCCGGGTTTTCCGCGGCCCCGGAATCACCAGCGGTAGTGCGCGAACGCCCGGTTGGCCTCGGCCATCTTGTGGGTGTCCTCGCGACGCTTCACCGAGGCGCCCAGACCATTGCTGGCGTCCAGGATCTCGTTGGCGAGACGCTCAACCATGGTCTTCTCACGGCGAGCGCGCGAGAAGGTCACCAGCCAGCGCAGGGCCAAAGTGGTGGAGCGATCGGGGCGGACCTCGACCGGCACCTGGTAGGTGGCACCACCGACGCGGCGGCTACGCACCTCGAGGGCGGGCTTGACGTTGTCCATGGCGCGCTTGAGCGTCACGACCGGATCGGTACCGGTCTTGTCGCGAGCCTGCTCCAGAGCGCCGTACACGATGCGCTCGGCAATGGACTTCTTGCCGTCGAGCAGCACCTTGTTGACCAGCTGTGTTACCAGCTGCGAACCGTACACCGGGTCGTTGACCAGGGGACGTGAGGGCGCGGGTCCCTTACGTGGCATTAGCTCTTCTCCTTCTTGGCGCCGTAGCGGCTGCGAGCCTGCTTGCGGTTCTTGACTCCCTGGGTGTCCAGCGAGCCGCGGATGATCTTGTAGCGCACACCGGGGAGGTCCTTCACACGACCGCCGCGCACGAGCACCATCGAGTGCTCCTGCAGGTTGTGACCCTCACCCGGGATGTAAGCGGTGACCTCCACCGCGCTGGTCAGGCGCACACGGGCCACCTTCCGGAGCGCCGAGTTCGGCTTCTTCGGAGTGGTGGTGTAGACGCGGGTGCAGACGCCACGGCGCTGCGGGCTGCCCTTCAGGGCCGCGGTC
Source organism: Mycobacteroides abscessus ATCC 19977 (assembly GCF_000069185.1). Classification (NCBI taxonomy): domain Bacteria; kingdom Bacillati; phylum Actinomycetota; class Actinomycetes; order Mycobacteriales; family Mycobacteriaceae; genus Mycobacteroides; species Mycobacteroides abscessus. The sequence continues at coordinate 3,899,336 of NC_010397.1, forward strand.
TTCACCTTGGCGATCTTGTCCCGGCGACCCTTACGGACCAGCTGGTTGATGGTTGGCATGTACCGGCTTTCTTCTCTAGCTACTACTGGGCTCTAGCACTGTGAGCCCATCTAAAGGCCCTGTTGTCCTGCGTTTTTCGCCCAGTTCGGTATCCCGAGGCCGGGCGTGTCGCACGCACCGCGGCCGCGAAGAAAAACTCCTTCACCCTCTGGGCATGCGAATTGACCTGGCGCCTTATTTGACCCTCACCGGCGCTACCAGCGGTGGCCATTGGCCAGGCACAGCGCCCTACCATACCAGGGCTGATCACAGTGAGACAAACTCGCCTACCAGCGACAAAGCGCTGGTAGGCGGCGGCTCACCAACACCCGAGCAACATGGCTATTTACGTTCGGCCAGACCCGAGGCGAAGCGGTGCACCATCTCCGCGAACGCGGTATCGGGATCCATCTCGATACCGGCCATGAATCCGGTCATCTCCAGCATCACGAAACCGTGCATCGCCGCCCACAGCTCGACACCGGCGTGGAAGGCCGTGTCCTCGTTCAGCCCGTAGACACCGATGGCCTCGGTCGCCGGCTTGGCCAGCTCGCGCGCGTCGATGGTCGGGCGGTTCACGGCATCGAGGAACGGCATCCGCGTCAACGCGGCATATCGGCCGGGATGGTGGTGCGCGTAGCTGCGGTATGCGCCGGCCATCGCCAGAATCGCGTCCTCGCTGCTGCGCCCCGAGCTCACGGTGTGGAGCATGCCGACAATCTCGGCCAGCACCCGGTCGCGGACCTCGTGCCGCAGATCATCGAGGCTGTCCACGTGGTTGTAGAGCGACGGCCCCTTGGTCCCGAGCTCGACGGCCAGCGCGTTGATGGTCAGCGCATCCCAGCCCGCCCGATCCAGGAACGACAGTGCGGCGTTGACGACGGCGTCCCGGTTAAGCCTCGTTGCCCGCGCAGGGGTTCTGCGGTGCGCGGTTGCGGGCTCGGTCGTCACGTGGGGCCGCCTTCGGGGGTGAGTCGTTCTAGTCCAGGACTAACTGATGCGGCCTTCCGGGCAGATGGCCTGCTATGACCCTATCTCCCCCACCACCACCTTTGCGTTTGTCTGCCCATCGAACCTGCTGTGGCGTGCCGTGGCTTATTCTCATCGGGTGATCAGGACCGTGAAATGAAACACGTTCTAGTTTCTGCGGGGCGGCCGATGCTGGTCGGCGTCCTGGTGACTGCGGGTATCGCCGCATTGACGGGCTCACACACCATTGGCCCGGATCTCGCCGACAACATCCGACTGGCCAAGAACGGCGACACCCACATCACTCAATACGGCTTGGTCACCACCATCGACTGCAATGACTCCACGGTCTTTGTGAACGGATCACAGAACGTCATCACCGCCCTGGGCAGCTGCTATGCCATCTCGGTACAGGGCTCGCACAACACGATCATCGCCGACAACGTGGTCAACGACATCACCGTCTACGGCTTCAACCAGAAGGTGCTCTACAAGTCCGGCGAACCCGCGATCATCGACCGCGGGCGCGAGCTGGGCATGATGAATTTCATCGACCGCGTGCCCGGCTGACCCTGCCACACTCCCTACTCCCCGCTCCCCGCTCCCCGCGCTCCCCGCTCCCCGCTCCCCGCTCCCCGCTCCCCGCTCCCCGCGCGAGCATGCTCAAATGTGCCGTAAATGCGCCCAAAACCGCATATTTGGGCATGTTCGCGCGGGGATTTACCGGGATACACGGGATACGCGGGGATTCACGGGGATTCGCGGGGATACTTGAGAGTTCGCCGGGATACTTGAGAGCATGTACCGCACTCGCCCGACCCTTGTCGCCCTAGCCGTCGCCGTTACCGCCGTCGGGCTGGCCGGCTGCGGCATCATCAAACCGGGCTCAAGTAATCCGACGCCCGGCACCTGGACCCCGCCGTCCACCAGCACTAGCACCAGCACCTCGCCGAGCGCCAGCACCCCCACGTCGGCGAAGGTCAACATCGGGGACGAGACCGTCATCGGGTACTTCGGCCAGACCACGACCGCGACCTGCGAAGCGGGCAAAAGCCTCAATATCACCGGCGCCAACAACACATTGACCATCACCGGGCCCTGCGAGACGGTCACCGTCTCGGGCTTCTCGAACACGGTGACGTTCGGCGAACTGAAAACCGAGGTAACGGTCACCGGCTACGGGAACAAGCTCACGTACAAGACAGGCGAACCCAAGGTCAACAACTACGGAAGCAACAACACCATTCAGAAGGCTTCCTAGCTCTGGCTCACAACACCGTCTGCACGATGTGTTCGACCAGCTGGCGCGCGGCGGCACAGCTGTCTCCGCCCTTGCGGTACTGAACCCACCAGGTCAGCGAACCGGTTCCGGCCGGCACTGTGACACCGCAGCCCGAACCGGGGCCGCTGCTGGTGAATCCCTTGCGGCTGTTGATGGTGATGTCGGCGGTCTTCTGCCCCATACCGTCGGCGGACGTGCGATCACGTTCGACGTCGCCGCCCTCGTAGTACGCGTACAACAGGTCGATGAGGTTTCCGGCATCGTCTGCCGCAACCCAATAGCACAGTGCACCAAAGAAATTCTGGTAGATCTGGGCGGCCTTCACGGTCTCGACAATGGTCTTCTCGTCGAGGGGACCACACTGGCCGTTGGCGAATCCGTACGGATCCAGCTTGTCGTTCTCGCCCCGCTCGTTGGACGACAGTCCCTCGCCCGGGGCCACGGCGGTACCGTCCACCGTGTGTGCGCAGCCGGTAGGTGCCGCCAGCAATAGCAGCACAGCAGCCAGGGTGCCGAAGATCTTTCTCATTGCTTACCCACCTTGCCGAGCAGTGAGTCCATCAGGGTCTCGACGGCCTTACACGGATCATTTTTGACCGCGCTCGATTGCAGCGACCAGTGCAGGAAATCCGGTCCCGACCCCGCAGACAGCTCGCACAACCCAACGTTGCTGACCCGGTAGCCGGGGTAGGACTTGGTGGTCACCGCTTCGACGGTATGTCCGAGATTTCGCGCGACCGAAGCCTCCTTCTGGGCCGAGCTACCCCGGTACCAGTACAGCGAGATGGATGTGTCGCCGGTTCCCGGCCCGGTGGACCACCGGCAGCCCAGCAGACTGTCCACATCGCGCTTGAGGCCCGGAACACCCACCGCCGCATTGACTTCCGCATCGGTCATACCGCCGCAGTCTCCGAGTTTGAAACCCTTGCCGGGACCGTTGTTCACCTCGGGCACCGTGGTCACCTGGGCGTCGGGCGAGCCGCCGTCGCCGTCGCCATCGGATGAGGGCCGGGACGAACATCCGACCAGCACCGCTGCGGCGATGACCAGGGCCGAAACCGGGAGCATCCGCACAGTCACGGTGTCCACAGTACGTCCGCGTCTTGCGCGTCACCGATATGTGCGAAGTGTGTCGGTGCCTGGAGCCGGGTGTGTCAGACCCCGGCTCCATGCCGGCCCTCACCCGCGGCGAACCGACCCGCACCCTCCAGCGCCTCCGTTGCGACGCGCTCGATGCTGCCAAACTCGTTGTCCAGTGCCGCTTCCTCGGCCATCCCCCACTGCGCGATGGCCGAATCACGGTCGGCACGCACGCACTGTTGCGGGAAGGCAGCGATCTCGGCAGCCAGTGTCTCGGCAGCCTCACGCGCCTGACCACGCGCGACCACGCGGTTGACGAGCCCGATGTCCAGCGCCTCATTCGCGTGGACGGGACGCCCGGTCAGGATGAGATCCATCGCACGCGAGTGCCCGATCAGCCGCGGCAGCCTGATCGTGCCACCGTCGATGAGCGGAACGCCCCAACGCCGGCAGAACACACCCAGCACGGCGTCCTCCTCGACCACCCGAAGGTCGCACCACAACGCGAGCTCGATCCCGCCGGCGACGGCGTGCCCCGATATCGCCGCGATCACCGGTTTGGACAGCCGCAACCGCGAAGGGCCCATCGGACCTGGGCCATGCGGGTGCAGTTCGTTACCGCGGTCGGTCCCCATCGCCTTGAGATCAGCTCCAGCACAGAAGGTTCCGTTGTCACCCCACAGCACCGCCACCGACGCCTCGGGATCCGCGTCGAACTCGGTGAACGCCGCGAGCAGCGCCGCCGCGGTCGGCCCGTCGACGGCGTTGCGCGCATGCGGCCGATTGAGAATGACCGTTGTCACCGGGCCCGCCTTCTCCACCCGGACCGCCGGCTGCATCTCTTCACTCATAGCGAGGCTTCTTCCATCTCGGCGGTATCCCGCAGGGTCACTAGCTCATCCTTGAATTCCCGGTAACGGGCACGCATTTCGTCAGCAGGCCAATCAGCCGGCAAGAGCTCGTCCGGCAATACCGGATCAGCCAGCAGATGCCGCACCATCGCAGCGGCCAGCACGAATCGCGCCGGGATCGCCTCGGCCTGGTCCCACCACCGCAATAGCGCCGTCGCGTACGTGGACCACCCGGTCAGATCCCACAGCTGCGCGGCCAACACTTCCGGACGGTCGGTCCTGGTGTGCAGAATCCACACATGGTCGGTGACCGACGGCGGCAGATCCACCTCCAGATTCTCCGGGCGCAACCACACACCCTCCCGGAATTCTCCGAAACGGCTCTGCCGCAGGGTGGTTCGCAAATCATTGCGGTCGCGGGCATCACGGCCCACGCTGGTGATCACCAGCTGCTTCCAGGTGCCGTCCCATGAGCCCCGATGCGGATCACACGCCTCGTCCTGCCGAAGCTGACGGGCCTGTAGGCGTTCAGCAAGCCGGTATCCGGCTTCGGTTCTGACAAGATCCCCGGCGGCGACCATGCGGGTGAGCGCCACCCGCACAGTGGTGTCGCTGATACCGAACAAGGTTGTCAATGCCCGGATTTCACGCACCGATAGCTCCGCAGGGTGCGCGCCCAGCAGCAGGCTCAGGATGACCGAACGTGCGGTCATCGGGTGATGATCGACCGGGTTGTCCATCTCGCTACAGTTCGGTGGGCTTACGCCCGTAATCGCCAAACGGCTCATCCCGGTGCCGGACCGCTTGCCGATAGCCGTTGGCAATGGCGTCTGCCGTGAACGCGTGAGCCTCCGGTGTATGCCGGGAGATACCGTCAAAAACTGTGCCGATCATGGCGCTGTTGGCAATCCCCTGATTGATGAGTACAGAGTTGCAGGCCAGCTTGATCATCATCAGCTGGTTCAACGGCATCGCGGCGATCCGCTCGACCAGCCGCTCGGTGCGCTCGTCCAACTCGTCGGGCTCGGGTGCCTCGACCGCCAGACCCCAGTCGTAGGCTTGCCTGCCCGACAGGCAATCACCAGTCAGTAGAAGGCGTTTCGCACGCTGATCACCGAGCTTGTGCGCCCATAGTCCGGTGGCGGGCACACCCCACACCCGCGTAGGCGGGTATCCGATCTTGGCATCAGCGGCGACGATCAACTGGTCGGCGTGTAATGCGATATCCGTTCCGCCCGCCACGCAATAGCCGTGCACCTTCACCACGGTGGGCTTGTTGGCATGCAATAGCGAGGAGAAGCCGCGCGTGAACCGGCTCATCATCTGATAGTCGAGCATCGGATCCCAATTGATGTTGGGCAGGTGGTTGCGCAGCTGCACCTGCCCGTCCAGCGCGGTACCTGAATACCGCACCGACCCTTCGTCATTGGCCTCGGCATAGGCACTGAGGTCGAAGCCGCCACAGAACCCGTCCCCCCGGCCGGATACCAGGATCACGTGCACCTGAGGATCCAGATCGGCACGTTCAACGAGTGCCGCCAGTTCCAGCGGAGTGTCGGCGATGATGGCGTTGCCCTGCTCGGGCCGGTTGAAGGTGATGCGCGCGACTCGATCGGTGACCTCGTAGGTCATCGTCTTCAAGGTGTCCACCATCAGTCGCCCGACTTGACGGTGGCGCGCTCCAGGATCGGGGAAAGGTCCAGCCCTGTGGGCAGAGTCCCGAATGCCCCACCCCAATCACCGGCCAGACGGGTGGCCAGGAACGCCTGGGCGACGGCCGGATGGCCATGACGGACCAGTAGCGCCCCCTGCAGCGCCAGACAGATGTCCTCGGCGACCTTGCGGGCACGATACGTCACCGATTCCAGATCGCTGAGCTGCGAATGCAATCCATTGATGTGGCGATCCAGACGCTCGTCCTGCCCCTGGGCCAGGGCAAGCTCCTTGAATAGCACCTCGACACATTCGGGCTTGGTGGCCATGGCCCGCAGCGTGTCCAGCGCGCTCACATTGCCGGACCCCTCCCAGATCCCCATCAGCGGAGCCTCACGATAGAGACGCGGCAGCCCCGAGTCCTCGACGTAGCCGTTGCCGCCGAGGCATTCCATCGCTTCGCCGGCATGCGGGGTGGCGCGCTTGCATACCCAATACTTGCTGGCGGCCAAGCCGATACGCCGCAGCAGTGACTCGGTCTCGTCGCCGCGAGTAGCACGGTCGGTGGCGCCTGCCATCCGCATGGCAACCATGGTTGCCGCCTCGGCCTCTATCGCCAGATCGGCGAGCACGTTGCGCATGAGGGGCTGATCGATCAAGTACTCGCCGAAGGCCTTGCGGTGCTGGGCGTGATGCATGGCCAGCGCGACACCCGTACGCATGCTGGTGGCTGATCCGAGCGTGCAGTCCAGGCGCGTCATGTTGACCATTTCGATGATGGTCTTGACGCCCTTGCCCTCTTCACCAACCAGCCACGCGGTCGCCTCGTCGTACTCAACTTCGGAGGACGCGTTCGAGTGGTTGCCAAGCTTGTCCTTCAAGCGCTGCAACCGCATCCGGTTACGGCTGCCGTCGGGCAACACTCGCGGCAGGAAGAAACATGACAGGCCTCCCGGCGCCTGGGCGAGCACCAGGAACACGTCGCACATTGGCGCCGAGGTGAACCACTTGTGTCCGACCAGCGTGTAGCTGCCGTCGGCGCTCGGCGTGGCGGTGGTGGTTCCCGCACGCACGTCCGAGCCGCCCTGTTTCTCGGTCATCGACATGCCCGCCGTCAGACCTGCCTTGGCAGTGGGCACCGCCAACACCGGGTCATATACCCGACTAGACAGCAACGGCTCATAGACGGCGGCAAGTTCGGGGTTCGCACGCAGCGCCGGAACCACCGCGTAGGTCATGGAAATCGGACACATGTGGCCGGGATCGGCCGTCCACACACCGGTCTTCGCGGCGCGTACCACGTGGGCGCCCGGACGCTCGTCGGCCCAGGGCGCGCCATGCAGCCCATGGGCGACAGCCTCCCGCATGAGCTCGTGATAGGCCGGGTCGAACTCGATTTCGTCGACGCGGTGGCCCCATCGGTCATGCGTGTGCAGCACCGGGCGGTTCCGGTTTGCCAACTCCCCGGCGCGCTGCATCCGGTCAGTGCCATTGAGCGCACCCACCTCTAGCACCTCGTCGACACCCCACTGACCACCCTCACGAATGAGTGCTTCCATCAACACGGGACTGGTCGCGGCGTTGTAGTCGCGCAGCGCGGGAACCTGGTTGGTGACGACATGCGTATCGGCCATGTATTCAGTGTTACATTTCCACGACAACTGCACAAGATCTGTTCACATAGCCTTCTCCCAGGGACCATGAAGTAGAAAGAAGTCGTGGAGAAGGTCGTCTTCGTGCTGCGCCAACCGCCCGATGCCACCACCGACGCGTGGGCCGAGCGATTGCGGACGGCGGCCATCGACAAGATCCCGGCGGCGGGTGTGCACGGCCTGAGCGTGTGCGTGCACGACGGCTCCGTAAGGGCGGCGAACCTGCGCCTAGTAACCCTGGATCCTCCGTTCGCCGCAGCAGTCAGCGTGTGGGTTCAGCAGTCGTACGGACCCGAGATACGCGAGATTGCCACGGTTCTATCCCGAACCTCTGCGGCAGTGCACGGATACCTCGTTACCGAATCGGTGCCTCTCCCCTCTCCGGACACCGAAAATGACACGCGATCAACAGGTTTCACCAACATTGCGCTGCTGCGCAGGCCCACCGACATGTCATTCGATCGCTGGCGCCAGCAGTGGCAGGGCGTGCACACGCAGAATGCGCTCGACCTACAGTCGACGATCGGGTATGAACAGAATCTGGTGGTGCGGGCCATTACCCCCGAAGCACCCGTGATCTCGGCCATCGTATTCGAGCAGTTCCCGATCTCCGCTCTCACCGATCCGCTGGCCTGGTATGGCGCCTCAGATCAACAACAGCTGAGCGAGCGCGTGATAGCGATGCTCGACAGCGTCAAAGCCTTTGGCGCCGATACCAACATCGACACGGTCGCGACCAGTAGGTATGACATAGTCCGGCCGTTCTAGTCGCACATTCCATATGCCGGCGGTTCCAGCCGATTGACATACAACCAAATGGTTGTATATTTGAGGTGTGACCGACGCGGATGAGGACAAGGCCGACGCCATGTTCCATGCGCTCTCCGACCGCACCCGGCGCGACATCCTGCGGCGCGTATTGGCCGGTGAACACTCGGTTTCGACGCTCGCGGCGAACTACGACATGAGCTTCGCCGCCGTGCAAAAGCACGTCGCCGTGCTGGAAAAGGCCGGGCTGCTCACGAAGCGGCGCAACGGCCGGGAACAGCTGGCCAGCGGTGACGTGGAAGCCGTCCGTTCTGTCGGCGCCATGCTTTCCGAGCTGGAACAGCTCTGGCGCGGCAGGATCGCCCGGATCGATGAACTCATAGCCCGCGACAGACCATCAAAGGATTGAATCATGCCTGTTACCAACGTAACCCACGATATCGATACTCGTACCATCGTCATCAACGCCGAATTCGAGGCACCCATCCAGCGGATATGGCAGATCTATGCGGATCCTCGCCAGCTCGAAAAGGTTTGGGGCCCTCCGAGTTGCCCCGCGACATTCGTCGACCACAACTTCAAGCCAGGCGGCCGCGCGAACTACTACATGACCGGACCGGACGGCGAACGATACGCGGGCTGGTGGGAGATCATCGCCATCTACGAACCTAACAGCTTGGAGTTTATCGACGGCTTCTCCGACGACAAGCTGAATCCCGTTGACAATATGCCTACTTCGAGAAATGTGTACACATTCGTCGAGAAGGATGGCCGTACCCTGGCGACCTATGTCAGCACCTTCGAGACTGCCGAGGCACTGCAGCAGGTACTGGATATGGGTGTCATCGAGGGAGCTTCCTCAGCGATCAACCAGATCGACGAGCTGGTGCGCTCCTAAAACGCGGTGTCACCGTCGGCGTGGCCGAGGATCAGAGCGTTGACATCCTCGGCCGCTCTGCGTTGATGCAAGCGCGCTATCAACATCGGATCATGCTGCAGGCCAACAACTACCACATGCAACGGTAGTGCCGCAGGTTCGGTGGACAGCGCAAGCTGCGCGCCGTCCCGGCCCAGGACGCCGTACCTGACACGACTTCGGGTTCGGTCCGTTTCGCTGACACCACCTAACTCCGTCCACGACAAGACCTGCTGCCCCGGCACCCACAAGCCCTCATGCGATAGCAGCACACTGCGCCTCGGTACCGGCAGATCGATCAGAAACTTCGCCGCCCCACCCAGCGCGACAATGCCGAAGGCCAGACTGCCGTAGAAGGCCACCGCATAGGCCGTACCCTCCTTGGGCGTATGCGCACCGGTTGCCGGATGTGCGAAGACATCACCGTCAGCGGCGACGCGCATCACGACGGGAGCCAGCAGGGCCAGACCGACGGCTGCGAGCACGGCAATCCCGAGAGGACCCGGGCTGTACCGCAACGGTATACGGACACCCGAGTGATCGCGGCCATCTACACGCCACTGCCACGGCGCGGCCATCCAGTATTCGGCCGGTGGGTTCCGGCGGTAGGCAGGCAGGTCTCCGTTGCGCAGCGTCACAAGCCAGCCAAGGCCGAAAAACACCGTACAGAACAACGAGAACCAGACGGGGCTATTGGTCACCCACGGGCCCAGTACCAACAGCGGCGTGAACAGCAACACGAAAAGGCGACGAAAATCGAACTTAGGTGTGTTGCGCGTTCTCCCCGACATGATCATCACTATATGAAACGCGCGAACCAATAGTTTGCTGTGGCCCGGACGGCCTACGCTCGGTCCCATGGTGGACTATCGCGACCCCGGTGCCATCACGTTTGAGGCGACGATCGAGAAGCCCGAGGGCCCCGGCGCCTACGTGGAATTCCCGTACTCCGCATTCGACAGCTTCGGCGTCAGGATCAGAGTGCCGGTACATGTCATGTTCGATGGCTCGGTTCCCTATACGGGATCCCTGGCACCGTATGGAGGCCGACATGTGCTCGGAGTACGCAAGGACATTCAGGCTCAGCTGGGCAAGGGGCCCGGTGATCGGGTGATGGTCGAAGTCAGGCTCGATATTGACCGCGCCTAGGCGTCCTGTGTTTCCCGATGCGCTGGCTCACCGTGGTGCACGAAGTAGCCGAGCACCACGATGATGAACCACACCACGCCCACCAAGATGGCGGTTCGGCCGTCCTCGGTGAAGAACAAGAGCAATACCACCAGCGCCAGAAAGCCAAGCGCCAGGATATTGGTCACCGGCGCACCGGGCAGTTTGTAGTCCGACGCGGGCAGTAGTCCGTCGGCAACACGCTTCCGATAGATCATGTGAGAAACCAGGATTGAACCCCACACAAAGATGATGCCGATAGTCGACACCGACGTGATGTAGGCGAATGCCTTGTCCGGCGAGAGCCAGTTGACGAATACCCCGATACCCATCGCCAGCGCCGAGAAGCAGATGGCAAGCATCGGGACGTGGCGCGAACTCAATGCCTGCAGGCCCGCGGGGGCATCACCGCGCTGGGCGAGGCTGCGGACCATGCGGCCGGTCGAGTAGATACCGGAATTACAGGAAGATAGCGCGGCCGTCAGCAAGATGAAGTTCACGATGTTCGCAGCCTGCGGAATGTTGAGGTATTCGAATACGGCAACAAAGGGGCTCTCGCCCTTGTGATAGTTCCGCCAGCCCTGGATCGACAGAATGACGATCAGCGCGCCCACGTAGAACAACCCGATGCGGAAGGGCAGTGTATTGATCGCCTTGCGCAGCGTAACTTTCGGGTTCTCCGCCTCCCCTGCCGTTACGCCGACGAGCTCGACACCGACATATGCGAACACCACGATCTGCAGACTCAACAGTGCCTGGCTGAAGCCTGTCGGAAACACGCCACCGTCATTCCATAGGTTCGCGACGGAGGGACCCGTCTCCGGCCCCAAGCCCGAAATGGGCAGTAGTACACCGACGCCGATGATGATCATGCCCAGGATCGCCGTCACCTTGATCATCGAGAACCAGAATTCGGCCTCACCGAAGATTTTCACCGATATCAGGTTGGCCCCGAACAGGATCAGCAGGACGACCAGCGCGGTCACCCACTGTGGAATGCCCGGCCACCACCGTTGGATATACACACCTGCGACGGTTATTTCGGCCATACATGTGGTGGCCCATACCGCCCAGTAGGTCCAGCCGTTGGCGAATCCGGCGAAACGTCCCATGAATTCCTCGGCGTATTCGGAGATGCTGCCCGAGACCGGCCGGTAGACCAGCAATTCACCCAGTGCACGCATGATCACGAATATCGCCAGGCCGGCGACCAGATAGGTCAGGATGAGCCCCGGTCCGGCCTTCTCGATCGCGCCGCCGGCGCCGTAGAAGAGGCCGGTACCGATGGCACCGCCGATGGCGATCATCTGCACCGTGCGGGCAGACAGGCCCCGCGAGTATCCGGCGTCGGGCGTCTCGGATTCGGAATTGGCAACGGTCATCCGGACATCATCGCGTGAGCGGACAGTTATTGCACAGGAAACCCCGGACAGCGAGGCTCATATCGGTCGGTCAGCACCCGAACGGTCGGATACGCACGTGAAATTGCGGACTCCCGGTAGGTAGTTGTGCGCTGAACCGACTTCGCTTACGTCAATAGGCTTCTGAGATGATCAACCGACAGTCCATCGGAGACGTGGCGTTGCCAACTCTGAGCATCATGTTGCCGTTCGCGATCATCGTTGGTCAGCTCGGTTTCGATCCCTGTCGCTGGTGGATCGTGTACTGCACCGCTGCCGCCGTGGCAATCGGGCTGGCCGTCGGCACCTCGCGGATGCGCAAGACGAGCGGCGCCCGACCGACAACAAGCCCGCCGTGGACATTCTTCTGGATTGGCCTGGCGGCTCTGACGGCAGTACAGGGCGGCTTCTACTCGCAGTTCCGAAATCAATGCCCGGTTGTCGGACCCATCATCCCCATCGACATGTTCCTGGAGTGGATCGTCGCACCGACAGTGCTCGTAGCGGCGGCTCTCAGCGTATGCCGACGCGGGCGGGCCCACATATAGGTCTCGGGGCGCACAAGTCTGTGGAAGCAGAAAGGCCCCCGGGACGTACCCGGGGGCCTTTCGTGCTTGCGTTGGAAGGACGCGGCTAGCGGTAGTCGCTGTAGCCGTAGTCGTCCAGCGGCACCGCAGCACCGGTGTTGGAACCGAAGTCGGGGCTGTAGTACTGATCCTCGTAGGACGGGATCGTGTACGCGGCGGCCCGCGCCTCTTCGGTCGGCTGCACCGAAATGTTGCGGTAGCGGTTGATGCCGGTACCAGCCGGGATCAACTTACCGATGATGACGTTCTCCTTCAGACCATTCAGCTTGTCGCTGCGGCAGTTGATGGCCGCATCGGTCAGCACGCGAGTGGTCTCCTGGAAGGACGCCGCCGACAGCCACGAATCGGTGGCCAGCGATGCCTTGGTGATACCCATCAGCACCGGACGGCCGGCCGCGGGCTCGCCGCCCTCGGCCACCACGCGACGGTTCTCCGACTCGAACTCGGCACGCTCGGTGAGCGAGCCGGGCAGGAATTCCGTTGCGCCCGAATCGATGATCGTCACGCGACGCAGCATCTGTCGCACGATGACCTCGATGTGCTTGTCGTGGATCGACACACCCTGGCTGCGGTACACCTCCTGGACCTCGTTGACCAAGTGCACCTGCACCTGACGCGGACCCATGACGCGGAGCACCTCGTGCGGATCTGCCGCACCTTCCATGAGCTGCTGTCCGACCTCGACGTGGTCACCGTCGGCCAGCGGACGCTCGGACCCGTCCTCATGCTTGAAGACGCGCAGGCGCTGACGCTTGGAGAGCTTGTCGTAGACAACTTCCTCACCGCCGTCGTCCGGGACGATGGTGATCTTGTAGAAGCGCTCGCCCTCTTCCAGGCGCACCCGTCCGGTGACATCGGCAATCGGGGCCTTGCCCTTGGGAACACGCGCCTCGAACAGCTCGGTGACACGCGGCAGACCACCGGTGATGTCGTCACCGACGCCACCCTGGTGGAAGGTACGCATGGTCAGCTGAGTACCGGGCTCACCGATCGACTGCGCGGCCACGATGCCCGCCGCCTCGCCGATGTCGACAAGCTTGCCGGTCGCCATCGAGCGGCCGTAGCACATCGCACAGACCCCGGTACCGGTGGTGCAGGTCAGCACCGACCGAACCTTGACCGTCGTGACGCCCGCGGCAAGCAGCTTCTCGATCGCCGGGTCGCCCAGGTCATGTCCACGCTCCACCAGCACATTGCCATCGGCATCCACCGCGTCAGCGGCGAGAGTCCGTGCGTAGGCGGAGGTTTCGATGTGCGCATCGCGGATCAGCGTTGCCTTGCCATCGGGCCCAGTCTGCTTCTCCGCAATAACCACGTTGATGCCACGTTCGGTGCCGCAGTCGTGCTCACGGACGATGACGTCCTGCGAGACGTCGACCAGACGACGGGTCAGGTAACCCGAGTCCGCGGTACGAAGCGCGGTGTCCGCCAGGCCCTTACGAGCGCCGTGCGTGTTGATGAAGTACTCGAGAACGGTCAGGCCCTCACGGAAGGAGGACTTGATCGGACGCGGGATGTACTCACCCTTCGGGTTGGTAACCAGACCCTTCATGCCGGCCAGGTTGCGCACCTGCGTCATGTTTCCGGTAGCACCGGACTTGGGCAGCAAGGTGATCGGGTTGTCGGCCGGGTAGTGCTCCTCCAGCGCCTTACCGACCTCGTCGGTGGCCTCCTGCCAGATCTTGACCAGCGCGTCGCGACGCTCCTGCTGGTTCAAAGCACCACGCTGGTACTGCTTTTCGATCCGCTCCGCTTCCTTCTCGTAGCGGTCCAGGATCTCCGCCTTCTGCGGCGGCACCAGCACGTCGGCCATCGAAACCGTGACACCCGAACGCGTGGCCCAGTGGAAGCCGGCGTCCTTCAGCTTGTCGACGGTCTGCGCGACCACGATCATCGGGAACCGCTCGGCGAGGTCGTTGATGATCGCCGACTGCACCTTCTTGTGCATCTGCTTGTTCACGAACGGATACCCATGGGGCAGCAGCTCGTTGAACAGAACGCGGCCCAGGGTGGTCTCGGCGACCCAGGCATCGCCTGGCTGCCAACCGTTTTCGAACAGCTCGGCCTCGACCTCGGCCGGCGGACGCTGCTGCGTCAGCCGCACGCGGATGGGTGCACGGACACTCAGCGCACCGCGGTCCATCGCCATGATGGCCTCGGCGGGCGAGCTGTACACGCCGACCTCCGGCTGATCCTTGCCGGCCGGTGCGTGCGCACCGATGTCGCCGGGGATCTCGGTGGTCAGGAAGTACAGACCGGTCACCATGTCCAGACGGGGCATGGCCAGCGGGCGGCCCGACGCGGGCGACAGGATGTTGTTCGAGGACAGCATCAGGATGCGAGCCTCGGCCTGCGCCTCCGCCGACAGCGGGAGGTGCACGGCCATCTGGTCACCGTCGAAGTCGGCGTTGAACGCCTCACACACGAGCGGGTGCAGCTGAATTGCCTTGCCTTCCACCAGCTGCGGCTCGAAGGCCTGGATACCCAGGCGGTGCAGGGTTGGTGCACGGTTCAGCAGCACCGGGTGCTCGGCGATGACCTCTTCGAGGACGTCCCACACCTGGGCACGCTGACGCTCCACCATCCGCTTGGCGCTCTTGATGTTCTGCGCGTGGTTCAGGTCGACCAGACGCTTCATCACGAACGGCTTGAACAGCTCGAGAGCCATCAGCTTGGGCAGACCACACTGGTGCAGCTTGAGCTGCGGACCGACCACGATGACCGAACGGCCCGAGTAGTCGACGCGCTTACCGAGCAGGTTCTGACGGAACCGGCCCTGCTTGCCCTTGAGCAGATCGGACAGCGACTTGAGCGGGCGGTTGCCCGGCCCTGTAACAGGCCTGCCCCGGCGCCCATTGTCGAACAACGCGTCCACGGACTCCTGCAGCATCCGCTTCTCGTTGTTGACGATGATCTCGGGCGCACCCAGATCGATCAGTCGCTTGAGGCGGTTGTTGCGGTTGATCACGCGGCGGTACAGGTCGTTCAGGTCGGAGGTCGCGAAGCGGCCACCGTCGAGCTGAACCATCGGGCGCAGTTCCGGTGGGATCACCGGCACCGCGTCCAGCACCATGCCACCGGGTGAGTTGGTGGAGTTCTGGAACGCCGCCACCACCTTCAGGCGCTTGAGGGCACGAAGCTTCTTCTGCCCCTTGCCGCTGCGGATGGTCTCGCGCAGATTCTCGGCCTCGGCATCGAGATCGAAGTTCTGGATCAGCTTCTGCACGGCCTCGGCGCCCATGGCACCGGTGAAGTACTCGCCGTAGCGGTCGACGAGCTCACGGTAGAGCACCTCGTCGACGATCAGCTGCTTGGGAGCCAACTTGGTGAAGGTGGTCCAGATTTCGTCGAGCCGGTCCAGCTCACGCTGCGACCGATCGCGAAGCTGACGCATCTCGCGCTCGCCACCGTCGCGCACCTTGCGGCGCACGTCGGACTTGGCACCCTCGGCCTCCAGCTCGGCCAGGTCGGCCTCGAGCTTCTGGGCACGGGCCTCCAGGTCGGCATCGCGCTGATCGGCGACGGCCTTCTTCTCGACCTCCATCTCGGCCTCGAGCGTCGAGAGCTCGTTATGACGGAGCTCGTCGTCGACCGCGGTGATGACGTAGGCGGCGAAGTAGATGATCTTTTCGAGATCCTTCGGTGCCAGGTCGAGCAGGTAGCCGAGGCGCGACGGAACGCCCTTGAAGTACCAGATGTGCGTGACCGGGGCGGCCAGTTCGATGTGGCCCATCCGCTCACGGCGCACCTTGGCGCGGGTCACCTCGACGCCGCAGCGCTCACAGATGATGCCCTTGAAGCGCACGCGCTTGTACTTGCCGCAGTAGCACTCCCAGTCGCGAGTAGGTCCGAAGATCTTCTCGCAGAACAGGCCGTCCTTCTCGGGCTTGAGCGTGCGGTAGTTGATGGTCTCCGGCTTCTTGACTTCGCCGAAGGACCAGTTTCGGATGTCATCCGCCGACGCGAGGCCGATACGGAGTTCATCGAAGAAGTTGACGTCGAGCACGTAAACTCCCTTTCCCCTTGCGGGATAGATGTTCGGTCAGTGGGGCTGGTTAGGCGAAGTCCTCTATCGAAGCAGATTCATTGCGGGACAGGTTGATTCCCAGGTTCGCGGCAGCGCGCTCCAGGTCCTCGTCGTCGCCGTCGCGCATCTCGATGGCGGCGCCGTCCTTGGACAGCACCTCCACGTTGAGGCACAGCGACTGGAGTTCCTTGAGCAGAACCTTGAACGATTCGGGGATACCCGGCTCGGGGATGTTCTCGCCCTTGACGATCGCCTCGTAGACCTTCACGCGACCGACGGTGTCGTCGGACTTGATGGTCAACAGCTCCTGCAGCGTGTACGCCGCACCGTAGGCCTGCATGGCCCAGCACTCCATCTCACCGAACCGCTGGCCACCGAACTGCGCCTTACCACCGAGCGGCTGCTGGGTGATCATCGAGTACGGGCCGGTCGAACGCGCGTGGATCTTGTCGTCGACCAAGTGGTGCAGCTTCAGGATGTACATGTAACCGACGGTCACCGGGTACGGGAACGGCTCGCCGCTCCGGCCGTCGAACAACCGCGCCTTGCCGTCACCATCCACCATGACCTCGCCGTCCCGGTTGGGCAGCGTCGAGGACAGCAGTCCGGTCAGCTCCTCCTCGCGGGCACCGTCGAACACCGGGGTGGCCGTGCGGGTATCGGCCGGCGCAGAGGTGAGGTCTGCAGGCAGATTGGCCGCCCACTCGGGCTCACCCTCGATGTTCCAGCCGGTCTTGGCAATCCACCCGAGGTGGGTTTCCAAGATCTGGCCGATGTTCATACGGCGTGGCACACCGTGGGTGTTCAGGATGATGTCCACCGGGGTGCCATCGGGCAGGAACGGCATGTCCTCGACGGGCAGGATCTTGCCGATGACGCCCTTGTTGCCGTGGCGTCCGGCCAGCTTGTCACCGTCGGAGATCTTGCGCTTCTGCGCCACGTACACGCGAACGAGCTCATTCACGCCGGCAGGCAGATCGTCGTCGTCATCACGCGAGAACACGCGGATGCCGATGACCTTTCCGGACTCGCCGTGCGGCACCTTCAGGGAGGTGTCGCGGACCTCGCGAGCCTTCTCACCGAAGATGGCACGCAGCAGGCGCTCCTCGGGGGTCAGCTCGGTCTCACCCTTCGGGGTGACCTTGCCGACGAGGATGTCGCCGTCGCGGACCTCGGCGCCGATGCGGACGATGCCACGCTCGTCGAGATCTGCCAGCACCTCATCGGAGACGTTCGGGATGTCCCGGGTGATCTCCTCGGCGCCCAGCTTGGTGTCGCGCGCATCGATTTCGTGCTCTTCGATGTGAATCGAGGTGAGCACGTCCTCTTCCACCAGACGGTTGGACAGGATGATGGCGTCCTCGTAGTTGTGGCCTTCCCACGGCATGACTGCCACGAGCAGGTTCTTACCGAGGGCCATTTCGCCGTTCTCGGTGCAGGGACCGTCGGCGATGACCTGACCGGCCTCGACCCGCTGCCCCTCGTCCACGATGGGCTTCTGGTTGGCGCAGGTGCCGTGGTTGGAGCGGGCGAACTTGCGCAACCGGTAGCTCTGCCGGGTGCCGTCGTCGGCCATCACGGTGACGTAGTCGGCAGACACCTCTTCGATGACACCGGCCTTCTCCGCGACGACGACGTCTCCGGCGTCGATGGCGGCACGCAATTCCATACCGGTACCGACCAGCGGAGCCTCGCTACGCACCAGCGGAACCGCCTGGCGCTGCATGTTGGCACCCATGAGGGCACGGTTGGCGTCGTCGTGCTCGAGGAACGGGATCATGGCGGTCGCGACCGACACCATCTGGCGCGGCGAGACATCCATGTAGTCGACCTCGGTCGCCGACACGAACTCCACCTCGCCGCCCTTGCGGCGAACCAGGATCTTCTCCTCGGTGAAGCGGCCGTTGGCGTCCACGGGCGAGTTGGCCTGCGCCACCACGTGGCGGTCCTCTTCGTCGGCCGTCAGGTAGTGGATGTCGTCGGTGACAACTCCGTCCGAGACCTTCCGGTAAGGCGTCTCGATGAAACCGAACGGGTTGACCCGCGCGTACACCGACAGCGAGCCGATCAGGCCGATGTTCGGGCCTTCCGGGGTCTCGATCGGGCACATGCGGCCGTAGTGCGAGGGGTGCACGTCGCGGACCTCGAGGCCGGCGCGGTCACGGGTCAGACCACCGGGGCCCAGCGCCGACAGACGACGCTTGTGGGTCAGGCCCGACAGCGGGTTGTTCTGGTCCATGAACTGCGACAGCTGGCTGGTTCCGAAGAACTCCTTGATCGCCGCCACGACGGGACGGATGTTGATCAGGGTCTGCGGGGTGATCGCCTCGACGTCCTGCGTGGTCATGCGCTCACGCACGACGCGCTCCATACGGGACAGGCCGACCCGGATCTGGTTCTGAATCAGCTCGCCGACGGTACGCAGGCGACGGTTACCGAAGTGGTCGATGTCGTCCACATCCACCGGCACCTCGACGCCACCGGGGGCGGTCATCGTGGTCTGGCCCTCGTGCAGGCGCACCAGGTACTCGATGGTGGCGACGACGTCTTCCTCGGTGAGGGTGGTGGTGGTCACCTGAGCCGGATTGGTGCCGCCCAGGCCCAGCTTCTTGTTCACCTTGTACCGACCCACGCGGGCCAGGTCGTAACGCTTCTCCTTGAAGAACAGGTTCTCCAGCAGGGCCTGCGCCGACTCCTTGGTCGGCGGCTCGCCCGGGCGCAGCTTGCGGTAGATGTCCAGCAACGCCTCGTCGGGACCGGCGATGTTGTCCTTCTCCAGGGTGCCCATCATGATCTCGGAGAACCCGAAGCGCTCGACGATCTGCTCGTTGGTCCAGCCCAGCGCCTTCAGCAGCACGGTGACCGGCTGGCGGCGCTTGCGGTCGATGCGGACGCCGACGGTGTCGCGCTTGTCGACGTCGAACTCGAGCCAGGCACCGCGGCCGGGGATGACCTTGACGCTATGCAGGGTCTTCTCGGTCGACTTGTCGATGCTCTCGTCGAAGTAGACACCCGGCGAACGGACGAGCTGCGACACGACCACGCGCTCGGTGCCGTTGATGATGAAGGTGCCCATATCGGTCATCATCGGGAAATCACCCATGAAGACCGTCTGGCTCTTGATCTCACCGGTGTTGTTGTTGATGAACTCGGCCGTGACGAACAGCGGGGCCGCGTACGTCATGTCCTTGTCTTTGCACTCGTCGACGGGCGCCTTGACCTCGTCGAAGCGCGGGTCGCTGAACGACAGCGACATCGAGCCGGAGAAGTCTTCGATCGGCGAAAGCTCCGTGAGGATCTCCTCAAGGCCGCCGGTCGGGTTCACCTCACCGCGTGCAGTCGCAACCTCACGCCAGCGCGGCGATCCAACCAGCCATTCAAAGGACTCCGTCTGCACATCGAGCAGGCCGGGAACCGCAAGCGGTTCACGCAGCTTGGCGAAGGAAAGTCGGCTAGGGGCCCCAGGTACGGAGTTAGTAGTTGCGTTATCGGTCTTAGTCTGGCGAGAGACTGCCAAGATCGGTCCTCCAGTGTTGCCGCGCATCTGCGATGTTTTGCGCAAGCAAACGACCAAACACACACCCGATCGA
Source organism: Mycobacteroides abscessus ATCC 19977 (assembly GCF_000069185.1). Taxonomy (NCBI): domain Bacteria; kingdom Bacillati; phylum Actinomycetota; class Actinomycetes; order Mycobacteriales; family Mycobacteriaceae; genus Mycobacteroides; species Mycobacteroides abscessus. The sequence goes on from NC_010397.1 coordinate 3,919,317, forward strand.
TCACAACAAAAATCAACACCGTCGTGGCGAGGGAAGGTGGGCAGGAGGCAGCCAGCGCAACGTCTAACGATAGCGTACTATCGCGCAGCCTTCAACTGCCCGGTCAATTCTGCGGATCAGCGCTGGCTGGCGGCCTCGCTGAAATCACATGCGTCCGTGCTGCCAAACAGATTGACGCCTCACACGCCCTCCGTCAAGAGATAGCGCCAGTATTTTCGGCGTTTCTTTCCCGCAACGCCCAGTGCCATTCCCCGCCCCGTCACGCGCGCTGCACCCTGACCGGCACTCCGTTGAGATGCGCCATCCCGGCGAGTGCCTCCAGGTCCTCCGGCCGGCTGGACATCAACAAATTCACGTTGGCGCCCGGGTTGGCGTTCGCGGTACTCCAGCCCGCCCGCCGACGGTGCCCCCAGCCGTGTGGCACGGCCACAACCCCCGGCAGGATGTCCTTGCTGACCTGAGCGGGCAGCTCGATCTCACCGTGCGGCGAGGTGATGGCCAGGAGATCGTCGGTGGTGACCCCAAGTTGGTCAGCGTCATAGGCATGGATGAGCGCGCGCTGCACGCGCCCGCCCCGCATGAGCATCGGCACGTTGTGCATCCACGAATTCTCCGAGCGGGCCTCTCGCATGCCGATCAGGCGCATCGGAAAGCGAGGATCGTGTTCACGCGCCGCCAGCGAGGCCACCTCGGACTCAATATCCTTGTGCTCCAAACGCATCCGGCCATCGAGGTAAGAAACCGATCGCGACAAGGGCACCTCCGGCAGATGCTCGGCGAGCACCTTGCCGTGCGGATAGTCACGGGTAAGCCGGTCGAAGGTCAGTCCTTGACGGCGCAGCCGGAACAGGTCGCCGCCGGCAGACATCCTGATCAGGGCATCGGCGAGCAGACGCGGCTGAAGTCGCGCGCCGAACAGCGCTACCGTTCTGCGCAAGCCCTCGATAAACCGCAGGCCTGGGGTGAGATTCCACAGCCTGCTGGTCAGGTCCTCGATAATCTGCCACTCCTGCCGGGCTTGGCCCGCCGGAGCCACCACCGCCTCGGTGGCCTGCCGGTACGGTGCGGGCCGCAGTGTGGCGAAGGGAATCATGAAATCGTCCCGCTCGTACATGGTGGTCGCGGGCAACACATAGTGGCAGTGCGCCAACGTCTCGTTGAGATAGAGGTCTATCCCCACCATGAGGTCCAGCTGCTCGCACGCGGCCTCCAGCTCGTCACCATTGGGCACCGACAGCACGGGGTTGCCCGCGCCGACGAACAGCGCCCGGATCTGGCCCCGGCCCGGCGTGGTGATTTCTTTGGCCATGATGCCTGCAGGTTCCGAGCCGAGGACCGAAGGGAACCCCCCGACGCGAGAGCGCCGCCGCCGGTACACCGCGCCCAGCAGCGCACCTACCGCCTTCATGGCGAACCGCTCGCCGGGTATGCCGAACGATCCGAACATCGAGCCACCCACCCGGCCCAGATGACCCGCGACGAGATTGACAACATCGAGCAAATACGTTGTCAACGTTCCATTTTGGCCAAGGCAAGTGCCTACCCGCCCATACACCACCGCGCGATCGGCGCCGGCCAGATCACGGGCCAGCTGGCGCACCACGCCGGGATCCACACCCGTCTGGGCCTGGGTCGACTCCGGGGTGAACGGCCTCACCAGCCCCTCGAGCCAGGCGACACCGCGAGCGTGCTGGGCAACCAGCGCCCTGTCCACCAGATTCTCCGTAAACATCACCTGTAGCAGCGACAACAGCAGGAAGGCATCGCCGTCCGGGGCAATGCCGAGCCATTCGAAATCCGCCGCGGTCTCCGTCTTGCGCGGATCGATCACCAACACCCGTCCGCCGCGCTTGACCACCGCCTTCATGTGCTCCCGTATTCGCGGCATGGTGACGCCCGAGCCATGGGACACGACGGGGTTGGCCCCGATGACCACCAACAAGTCGGTGCGGGGAATGTCCGGGACGGGCATTGTCGCGGAGTTCCCGTAGAGGAGCTGGCTGGCGACAAAACGGCTGTTGATGTCCTGCGAACCCGCGGTGAATAGGTGCAGCCGGGAGCCAAATCCCATGCTCAGCAGCAGCAGCCAGAGCACGTGCGAGTAGCTGAACGCGCCCGGGTTGCCGAAGTACCAGCCGATGGCCCCGGAGCCATGCATCCGGTGGATGGCGCGCACGCGCTCGGCGATATCGGCCATCGCCGTATCCCACTCGACCGGCTCGAACTCGCCGGACACCGTACGGCGCATGGGAGTGGTCAGCCGGTCGGGATCGTTGTGCACATCGGCAAAGGCGATGCCCTTCTGACACGAGAACCCCGACGATGCCGGGTTGTCCTTATCGGGACGCAGTGAGAGCAGCTTGCCGCCCTCGACGGTTGCGACCATGCCGCACAACGGCTCGCAGATACGGCAGAACGTCGTTTTCGTCTCGACTGTCATAGTCGGCACCGCTTCCATGCGCATCAACAGGGCTGACCCCTATTTGATAACGCGTGTTCGCAAACATCAACCCCTGTTCGACAGGGGCGTCACTACCCCCGTACTGGCGGGATCTGCCCCGTCGGGGTGTCGTCGTCGCTCGTGTCGATGCTCTGCGTGGGCTGCTCGGCCTGCGGCGGTGCCAGCGTCGCCGTGGTGACACCGGTCGGCTCGTCACCGAAGTCGTGCACCCGGTACTGGTGGGTTCCGGCGAAGCTGTCCTGAATCGCGGCCTGCGCGTTCGGGGGCAGCTGGTGCATGATCTCGCGCACGCGCGCCTGGCGGCGGCCGACCGCCTTGCGCTCGGGCATACCCGGGGTGGCCTGAATCTGCGGGGGCACACCCTCGATCTCCTCGACACCACCGTCGTGGTGTCCGGCGTCCAGGTGCGCCTGCTCCTCGGCCATGGTGGCCTCGTCCTTTTCCTCCGACATACCGATCGGGCCGATACGACGGCCGTTGAGGAACTGCTTGATGACCGGCTCGTCACTGGTCAGCAGCACCTCGCGCGGACCAAACATCACCAGGTTGCGGCGGTACAGCATGCCCATGTTGTCCGGGACGGTGCGGGCGATGTTGATGTTGTGCGTGACGATCAGGATGGTGGCGTCGATCTGTGCGTTGATGTCGATGAGCAGCTGACTCAGGTAGGCGGTACGCACCGGGTCCAGACCGGAGTCCGGCTCGTCGCAGAGGATGATCTGCGGGTCCAGCACCAGCGAGCGGGCCAGGCCGGCACGCTTGCGCATACCACCGGAGATCTCGCCGGGGAACTTGGTCTCATGGCCGGTCAGACCCACCACGTCAAGCTTCTGCATGACGATGTCGCGAATCTCGGATTCCTTCTTCTTGGTGTGCTCACGCAAGGGGAAGGCGGTGTTGTCGTACAGGTTCATCGAGCCGAACAGCGCGCCGTCCTGGAACATGACGCCGAACAGCTTGCGGATCTCGTACAGCTCTTTGGATGAGCACTCCATGATGTTGGTGCCGTCGATGTAGATGGCGCCCTGTTCGGGCCGCAGCAGACCGATCAACGACTTCAGGAACACCGACTTGCCGGTACCCGACGGGCCCAGCAGCACGCTGACTTCACCGGGCGGCAGGGACAGGGTGACGTTCTCCCAGATTCGTTGTGAACCAAAGGACTTAGTCAAACCCTCGACGGAGACTTCTGCACCCACCAGGCGTTCCTTCCGCAACACGCACACTTCGCCACCAACCCGGCCAGGCTGTGGTTCGGATCACTTTAGCGCATGGCCCAGAACTGCATCGCGTTTGCGTCCATACCAGGCGCATTGACTGGCTAACTGTGATAACCAGCCACTACGCCCCTAGTCCGACGTGGATTCGGCGGGTGTCGCGGCGGCCGAGCTACCGCGCCGGCGCTCCACGATGAGCAATGCTCCGGCCAACAGCGCGACAAGCACGACAATCAGCCCGACGATATCGGCGAAGACACTCGGGTGCCCGAGGCCATACCCGGTCAGCAGGTCTATCTCCGCGCGCTGCCGGACGAACTCACCCAGCACCACTCCGAGCGCGGACGCCGTCACCGCCAAGCCACCCACCACGGTCAGCTGCACAGGAGAGACCCCGTGGAACACGGCATAGAACAGGTAGACGGCCAGCGTGGAGATGCCGGCCCCGGACAGCAGCAGGCCCAATATCAAGCCGCTCTCTGTGCTGGCGGCATGCAGTTCGATCACGGTCGCCGCCACGCCGGCCACCAGTAGCACCGTGCCCAGCACCGCGATGAGCGTGCGTTTTCCCGCGTCGATGAGGTAACCGGCGAGCGGGGCGAAGACCAGTCCAGCGGCAAAAAGCGCTACCGGCGGTGCATCTGAGGGCGCCAACTCACGATCGATGGACCACCACATGGCCGCGTGGTCGAAGTCCGCGAACCGCACCAGGAATGTCAGCACGGTGATCGCCAGCAGCGCCGCCAACACGACGGGGCGGGTGAGTACGTCGATGGCGATCAGCGCGGCCGAGCCCCTGCGCCGGGTCTGCGCGAAGAGCCCGCCGAAGGCGCTCAATGCGATGATCCCGAGAATGACCGCCCGCGCCGGCGATGAGTCGTCGACCAGGAGCCATGCCAGCGCGGAGACACCGACCAGCCACAGCAGCGCACCGACGAGGTCGAATGTGTCGAAGGTGCCCACGAACTCGCGATGCGGCTGGGTGAGGACCACCACCAGCACCACGACGGTCGCGGCAAGGATTCCGTACGTGATCGAGCGCCAATTCTGCGGCGAATTGATGTCGAGTATCTGGCCGGCGAGCATCGCCAGCGGGTACATCGCCACCCAAAACCCCAGCGAGAACCCACGTCCCTGTCTCGGCGTCGAATGCAGGACGATCAGCATGGAGGCCACCATGGTCAGTCCGGCGCCCAGCGCCGAGACCAACATCACCCAGGCAAGCAACGTCGCCGATCCCGGTATGAGTGACCCGGCCGTCGACAGGCCCAGAATCACCAGGCCGGTAGCCAAGAAGGTGGTGGGGCGGAAATGATTGCCCAGGCGGGCGAACACGAGCAATGTCACCACGGCGACTATGTCGCCTGCGACGGTCGCCCATTCGATCGTGCCGAGGGCGTCTTCACCTCGGTCGACTCCCCACACCGCAGCCAGACCATGGTCCAGCATGGTCAGCCTCGCCACGAACAATGCAGTGCACGCGATTACCACGTGCCGTACGGCCAGATTCATGTCACCTTCACCCTCTCGTGAGGTCACTCTATGGGCCCCAGCCACATTCGTCCTGCGATAGCGGTGATCGCCGGGGCAACCTACCCGTCGGTAGCGTCGCTTTCCCGTCTGCCACGCGCCCACCGGATCGCCCGGTAAGTCAGCCATCCGAGCCCCGCCAAAAGCACCAGGACCACGAGGAACGCCAGAATCGGCACTGCCAGCGCGAGAATCGTCAACACCAGCGAGGTGCCGTCCTCGGCGGTCGAGACCACGGGATTACCCACGCCGGCAGTGGTTCCGGTCACGAAGGGGCGCGCCACGGTTCGGCTGGCATGCACACCGCCCGCGGTGATCGCCCCCAGGATCGCGGCCACCGCAGGCGGCAGATTCGACGAGAGACTTGTTTCGGCGGTGAACAGAACGGCTCCCGACGCCGGGGCGATGAATGCGCCGATCGCATGCAGAACGGAATCGAGGGCGGGAACCTTGTCACCGATCAGGTCGAGCACAAAGACGACCGCCAGGACTACCAGCGCCGGGGTCGACGACAACCAGCCGTAGGACGGTCCGAGCTCTATCCACCCGAGGCGGTCGGCGGCACCCACCGCCAGCAACGGCAACCAGGCGTTCAGCCCGGCGGCACCTGAAAGCCCGAACGCCCCGAGTATGGCGCTGATGGCCGACGTGATCTCCATGCCACGAGTGTGACGGCCGCCGACGAGTTTCCGCGACGATTTACCGACAGCCCCGTGCCTGAAGTGTCACCAGGACCGATCACGATCTCAGCGCGGAGCCCAGTTGCCGTGGAAGCCTGCCGGAACTCGCTGCGGCAGATGGACGGTGGCCATGAGATCCAGGCTGGTCGCATCGAGCAGCAGCAACTGCCCCTCATCGGACCGGCGGTCGACGGCAAACCCGATGAGCACACCGTCGTCCTCGGCGGCACACGTCGGATTCGGCACGAATGACATCTCCCCCAGCACGATTGCGGGGTCCAGCCGGCTTGAGAGGGTAGATCCGGTCTCGTAGTCGTATTTGACGATGCTCGCCCCCGCCGCTTCTCCGGAGCCGAAGAAGTTCTCGACATCCGGCAGATAGCCGTAGCGGTGCTTCTTGCCCGTGAAAGTCTCGTTGATTCGCGGGAATTCCAGGTGCCTGTCGTCCTTGCGTTCCATATGCACGGTGCCCTTGGCGAGGTCGATCGTCCAGCGATCCAACTGACCCTTGGCATCGCTGGGTCCCAGCACGTCCTGGGAGAACATCGAGTCATACCGCACGAGGTCGATCACGATGACCTCCGCACCGTTGCGCATTTCGGAGTACCCGTTGAGCGGATGGAAGACGTAGCACGGGTCGATCTCGAACCAGCGCACGGGGGCGTGCCGGGAGGCGTCATCGCCCTCGCGCGGCATGACACCGATTCTGGCCGGGTACTTGGGGTTCCACGAATACGGAATGGACGGCGACTTGCCCGAGTACTGACTGGCCTTGGCCGCGATGGGGCCGGGAATCTTAACCTTGCCGATAAGCGAGTTCATCACGATCTGAGCGGGCTTGCGCAGCAGCCGTGGCACTGGCACCGACTGGCTGATCATCGACATGTCCAAGGTGACCGGCAGATCGTAGAAAACGACGTACTTCTCGGTGAGGGTGAAGTCATGCATCATCGGCGCGCCGTGCACCGGGATGTCGACAGTGCGGCGGGCACGGCCATGGGCGTCGATCACCGAGTACTGAACCGTGCTGCCACGGGCGAAAGAGTATGAGACGGCGTGCATTTCACCGGTATCTGGATCGGTGTGCGGGTGGGCGGTGTACCCGCCGGGGAGGGTGCCATCGAAATCGCAGGTTCCGATGGTGTCGAGGTCTTCGGTGAGTTCGTAATTGGCGATCCCCCCTTCGACGAGGGCGAGCGTGCGTCCGGCGTGGCCCAGCACGTTGGTGTTCGGCCCGATGACTCCCATGCCCGCATTCGCGCTGATAGCGGCCGGACGGGTCTCACCCAACGTCTTACTCACCGATGGGGTGCGCACCCAGCGGTTGCGGTACCACTGCGCCTTGCCCTCGCGCAGCGACAACCCGTGCACCATGGCATCGCCACTGAAGAGGTGATACGTGGCCGGGTCGACCTCTGCCGCCGGGTTGGGGCCGTTGCGCAGATATCTGCCATCCAGATGCGCGGGCAAGGTGCCGGTCACCTCGAGGTCGACGCTGTCCATTTCCTGCTGGACAGGCTCCCAGATCCCGGACAAGTACGGGCTTGTGCTGGCGGCTGGTTGAGCTGTGGCGGTCATCGCGTCCTCCAAGAGCTGGCTGGCATAACACTGTTATTACAGTGTTATGGTGAACGTACTCCCGTTGTGCGAACATGGCAAGACCATGAGTTCATCTGCCAGACGAAATAGTGAGGGAACCGACCGGGCGGTGGTCCGCAATCCTCGGGTCGATCTTGTCTCCGCGGCCGTGCGGCTTCTCAACGAACAAGGCCCCGACGCACTGCAGACACGCAAGATCGCTGCCGCGGCGGGCACCTCCACCATGGCGGTCTACACATATTTCGGTGGCATGCGCGAGCTGATCGCAGAGGTAGCCGAGGCCGGACTGCGCCAGTTCGCCGAGGCGCAGGCCGCCGTCGAGCAGTCCGACGATGTGATCGCCGACTTCATGTTGACGGGTATGGCCTACCGCCAGTTCGCGATCGACTACCCCCATATGTATCGGCTGATGTTCGGCGTGACGAGTGCGCACGGCGTCAACGCGCCCCGCAGGAACATGTTCGACACCTCGCACGTGACACCCGAGCACCCGAGCGCGGCCTACCTATTCCGTTGCGTTCAGCGGGCAATGGCGGCCGGACGCATCGACGGCTCCCCCGAGGACGCCGCGAAGGTGGCCGCCACCGCCGCCAAGTTCTGGACGGTCATGCACGGGTTTGTGATGTTGGAGCTGGCCGGATTCTGGGGTGAGGACGGTGCGGCGGTCGGTCCGGTGCTGGCCTCTATGACCACGGACCTTCTTGTCGCCCTGGGTGATACACCCGAGCGATTGAACAGTTCGGCAGCCGCGGCCGCGGCGCGGCTCGCGCCATCGGCCTGAGGCTCACGAAAGCCGTCGTACCCGAAGGGCCGAACCAGATGACGGTCACGTCGTCGAATGTGCCGATTGTGTCGATTCTGCGCAGATTCTCGACCGGATTCGCACACTCGCGCATAGCAACTGGCCCCGGACGTCCGTGGACGTCCGGGGCCAGTTTGTAAGGTACTGCGAACTACTTGACGGTGACCGTCGCGCCGGCGGCCTCGAGCTTGGCCTTGGCGTCGTCGGCAGCCTCCTTAGCGACCTTCTCCAGCAGCGGCTTGGGGGCGCCGTCGACCAGGTCCTTGGCTTCCTTCAGGCCCAGGCCGGAGACGATCTCGCGTACAACCTTGATGACGCCGATCTTCTTGTCGCCGGCGCTCTCCAGGATGACGTCGAACTCGCTCTGCTCTTCGGCAGCGTCAGCGGCGGCCGGGGCAGCGCCACCGACAGCGGCAACGGCGACCGGAGCGGCAGCGGTGACCTCGAACTTCTCCTCGAACGCCTTGACGAACTCGGACAGCTCGAGCAGGGTCAGCTCGGCGAACGCGTCAAGCAGTTCCTCGGTGCTCAGCTTTGCCATAATTTTGGTTCCTTCCTTGATTTACAACAGGTTTGGGTTTGGGTTACGCGAACGCTTACGCGGCGCTCTCTTCGCCGGCCTTCTTCTCCTGAAGAGCGGCGGCCAGGCGTGCAACCTGAGACGCCGGGGCGGCGAACAGCCCGGCAGCCTTGTTGAGGTTGCCCTTCATCGCGCCGGCCAGCTTGGCCAGCAGCACCTCGCGCGATTCCAGATCTGCGATGCGCTCAACCTCGGCAACTGACAGAGCGCGGCCATCCATGTAGCCGCCCTTGATGATCAGTGCCTTGTTGTCCTTCGCGAAGGTCTTGATGGCCTTCGCTGCGTCCACGGGCTCACCCTTGATGAACGCGATTGCCGTTGGGCCGGCGAACAACTCGTCCAGACCCTCCACACCGGCGTCCGCAGCCGCACGCTTGACCAGCGTGTTCTTGGCAACGGCGTAGGTGGCGGAAGCTCCGAGGGAGCGGCGGAGGGTGGCCAGAGCGGACACCGACAAGCCGCGGTACTCGGTGATCACGGTCGCAGTCGAATCCTTGAACTGCTCGGTGATCTCGGCAACGGCGGTGACCTTGTCAGTCTTGGCCATGTATTGCCTCCTCATCTCGTTTCGGTCGCTACACCTGGGACAAGACGGTCCGAAGATCGAGAAGGCATCTGAAACGACAAACGCCCCGACGCAGACAGGTCGGGGCGTGAAGAACTACGGACTTTTGATCCACAGGTCGTACCTCGTCCTCCTGCGTGGGCCGTCAGGACGAATCCTGAACCTTCAACCTCTGACGAGGTGACCGACGGTCTTCGGTGGAGCTGGATTAGGTTACCGCAGATGAGGGCGATCATCCAAAACGGCCCAAACTCCCGTGGTATCCAGGAATGGTGCCGCTGTCCTCCGAAGTTCCCACCCGATCGGGCATCGCACGCAACGGCGATGTCGAACTCTTCTACGAAGACCTGGGCAACCCCGGCGATCCCGCCGTCGTCCTTGTCATGGGAGTGGCGGCCCAGCTCCCCATGTGGCCGGACGGGTTCTGCCGTCAGCTTCTTGACCAGGGCTACCGGGTGATCCGGTTCGACAATCGCGATTGCGGACTGTCCACCAAGCTGGACGGGCAGAAAGCGCCCGGGTCGGTGCAGCGCCGGGTTGTGCGCTACGCCCTCGGCATGGGCAGCAAGGTGCCCTACACCCTGATCGATATGGCCGAGGATGTCCGCAGCCTGGTGGACCACCTGGGACTGGAGAAGGTGCACATCGCTGGTGCCTCGATGGGCGGCATGATCGTGCAGGTCTTCGCCGGTACCTACCCCGAGCGCGTCCATTCGGTGGGAATCATCTATTCGGCGACCGGGCGCCCCTTCTCACGGCTGCCATCCTGGGAGTTGATCAAGACGGCCCTGAACGCCCCCGGGAAGAACGCCACTGCCGAGGAATGGCTTGAGTTCGAGGTGAACAACGGCATCGTCTACAACGGGCCCGACAATCTGCCCTCTCGGGAGCAGCTGCGGCAACGCATCCTCGATCACCGCGCTCGCAGCGACTACAAAATCGGCACCGTACGCCAATTCGACGCCATTCTGGGGACCGGCAGCCTGCTGCGCTTCACCCGCGCCGTCGTCGCGCCGGCGGTCGTCATCCATGGCCGCAACGACCCCCTGGTGCCGTATCAGAACGGACGGGTGGTGGCCAAGAACATGCGCAACGCTCGTTTCGCCCTCATCGAGAGGATGGGACACGATCTCCCCGAACCCGTCTGGAAGCCCGTGACCAGTGAGTTATTGACAACTTTTGAGTGTGCCGTACAGGACTGACTAGGGCCATGCGGGCATGATGCGGCACACTTGCATTTCATGACTGCGCAAGAACGGTCCGGCAGGAGTGCCGGTGAGGGCCGCGGAGCCGCAGGGCCGGCGGCATCGAGCCGAGGACGTCAGGTAGCGCCACTCGGGCGCGTGGCCCTGCTCTCCGAGGCCGCACGGCTGGGCACCACCGGCTGGCAGGTCGCCCGCACCGCCGGACGCGTGCTGGGCAAGCTCACCAAGAAGGGCAGCCTCGAACAGAAGTTCATCGCCGAGCTCCCGCAGACCTTCTCCGATCTGGGGCCCACCTACGTCAAGCTCGGTCAAATCATCGCCTCCAGCCCGGGTGCCTTCGGCGAGCCGCTGTCTCGGGAGTTCCGTGGGTTGCTGGATCGCGTGCCACCCGCGGACCCCGCAGCGGTCCGTGAGCTCATCATCGCCGAGCTGGGATCCGAACCGGAGAAGCTGTTCGCCTCCTTCGACACCGAACCGTTCGCGTCTGCCTCGATCGCCCAAGTGCATTACGCCACGCTGCATTCCGGCGAGGAGGTGGTGGTCAAGATCCAGCGTCCGGGAATTCGCAAGCGGGTGGCGGCAGACCTGCAAATCATGAAGCGCGGCGCCGCGCTACTGGAACTGGGCAAGGTGGGCCGAATGCTCTCGGCCCGCGATGTGGTGGACGACTTCTCCGGGAACCTCTCCGAGGAACTCGATTTCCTTGCCGAGGGTCAGGCCATGCAGACCTGGGTAGAGCACTTGCACACCTCGTCTCTCGGCAAGAATATCCGGGTTCCGGATGTGCATTGGCACTACACGACGTCCAAGGTGCTCACCATGGAGCGGGTACACGGCATCCGCATCGACGACGCACCGGCGATTCGCAAGGCGGGATTCGACGGCACCGAGTTGGTCAAGTCGCTGTTGTTCTCGGTCTTCGAGTCCGGTTTGCGCCAAGGCTTGTTCCACGGCGACTTGCACGCGGGCAATCTTCTGGTCGACGACGAAGGCCGAATCGTGTTCCTGGACTTCGGCATCGTCGGCTTCATCGATCCCCGGACCCGCTGGCTGCTACGCGAATTGATCCACGCGCTGCTGGTGAAGAAGGACCATCGCGCCGCAGGCAAGATCGTGGTGATGCTGGGCGCCGTCGGCAATCCCGGAGATGCCGAGCAGGGCACTCAGGACATCCAGGCCTTCGCTACTCCCCTGACCATGAAATCGCTTGGGGACATGTCTTATTCAGAGATCGGCAAGCAACTCTCCACGCTGGCCGAGCAGTATGACGTCAAGTTGCCGCGCGAGCTGGTGCTCATCGGCAAGCAATTCCTGTATGTCGAGCGCTACATGAAGCTGCTGGCGCCACGCTGGCAGATGATGGACGATCCGGAACTCAAGGGCTACTTCGGCAATTTCATAGTCGACATCAGCCGTGAGCACAACCGCGAGGGAGATATCTGAGATGACGGCCAGCACCGCCACGGTCGGCGATATCGAGCTGTGCTACGAGGAGTTCGGCAATCCGGCCGATCCCGCGGTGTTGCTCATCATGGGCATCGGGGCCCAGATGGTGTTCTGGCGCCCCGAGTTCTGCCAGCAGCTCGCCGATCAAGGCTATCGGGTGATCCGGTTCGACAACCGGGACTGCGGCCTGTCCACCAAACTGGACGGTGTACGCGCCGGCGGCGGCTCACTCATTCCCAGTATGGCGAAATTCCTTGCCGGAGTGAAGATCACGGGCACCGCGTACACACTGGTGGATATGGCCGGCGATGCTGCCGGGTTGCTCGATCATCTGGGCATCGAGCAGGCACACATCGTCGGCGCCTCGATGGGCGGCATGATCGCACAGGTGTTCGCCGCGGAGCATCCCGACCGGACCGCGACCGTCTCCATCATCATGTCAAGCAATAACCAGCCGTTCCTGCCGCCACCCGGCCCCCGCCAACTGATGGCCCTGCTGAAGCCGCCGCCCGAAGGCGCCAGCCGCGAGCAGATAATCGCCAATAGCGTGCAGGTCGGCCGGATCATCGGTAGCCCGAAATACCGCCAGTCTCAATCAAAGTCATATCTACACGCCGCCGAGTACTATGACCGCAGCTACTACCCCAAGGGGTTCTCCCGGCAATTCGCCGCGATCATGGGAACCGGTAGCCTTGCGCCATTCGACAACCGAATCACTGCTCCCGCATTGGTTTTGCATGGCAAGGCCGATAAGCTGATGCGTCCGTCGGGCGCCCGCGCCATCGCCCGGGCCATTCCCGGTTCACGCCTGGCACTGATCGACGGGATGGGCCACGATCTGCCTGAGCCGCTCTGGAACCACATCATCACCAAGCTGACCGAGAACTTCGCTCGATCGGAGCCGGCAGCGGAAACACCCGAATCCGAAGCCGCGGGCCGCTAATTAGCTCCCGTAGGGAACGATTTTCGCGCGCTCACATCGCTTGTTAATTCTGCACGGATTCCTTGTCGCTGCCGTGATCGTGCTCTAGCCTCTGCACGAGACACACAGCCACATCAAGATCCAATACTCGCCCGCGCGCCGTTCGGGGCTCCGCGCCATCTCTCTCGAGAGGCCGTCGCATGTCAAAACTGACTCCAAAGTTCTCGGACGTACAGGCCCACTACGACCTGTCCGATGACTTCTTCGCACTGTTCCTCGACCCCAGCAGGACGTACAGCTGCGCGTATTTCGAGCCAGAGACCCTCACGCTGGAACAAGCCCAGCAGGCCAAGATCGATCTCGCGCTCGGAAAACTGAACCTGGAACCCGGTATGACGCTGCTGGACGTGGGGTGCGGCTGGGGTTCGACCATGAAACGCGCACTTGAGCACTACGACGTGAACGTCATCGGCCTGACCCTCAGCAAGAACCAGTTCGCATACGTCAATACCCTGCTGGACTCCGCCGGCAGTTCGCGCAACTACGAGGTCCGGCTGGCCGGCTGGGAGGAATTTGAGGGCACCGTCGATCGAATCGTCAGCATCGGCGCCTTCGAACACTTCGGCCATGAACGGTATGACAGCTTCTTCGCGATGGCGCACCGCGTGCTGCCGTCCGACGGAAAGATGTTGTTACACACCATTGTCAGCCACCACCCGGACGAGTGGAAACGCATGGGGATTCCCCTGCTGATGTCACGAGTCCGGTTCATCTACTTCATCGGTACTGAGATATTCCCTGGTGGGCGTTTACCTTCCGTACCCATGGTGGATAAACACGCGGCATTGGCGGGCTTCCACATCACTCGTCATCACTCGCTGCAGCCCCACTACGCCCGAACCCTGGACTGCTGGGCCACGAATCTGGCGGCTCATGAGGACGAAGCCATTTCGGTTCAGTCCCAAGAGGTTTACGACCGATACATCAAGTACCTGACCGGGTGCGCCGAGGGTTTCCGGGAAGGCTGGATCGACGTGGTTCAGTTCACCTGCGAAAAGTAGGAATCGACCAGGCGTTGTACCGCGCCGATCGCCTGGTTCTTGTCGACAGGTACCAGCCCGATCCGGGTGCGCCGGTCCAGGATGTCGTCGGCGTCGAGGGCACCCTCATGGGTGAGCGCGAATTCGACCTGCTCACGGGTGATGTCCACGCCTTCGACCAGTCCGGCACCGGCGGCACCCGGCCAATCGTCCACCACGGCCAGATTCTGTGTCACGCACTCCGAAGCCGCCAGCGGGCGGCGCTGAAGTCCAGCGTCGAGCGCGTCCTGGGCCATCTTGCGATAGGTGGTCAACTTGCCACCCACCACGCTGACCACCCCGGACTCCGACACGCGCACCGCGTGCTTGCGGGAGAGATCGGCAGTGGCGGAATCATCACCGTCGAGCAGCGGCCGCAGCCCCGCGAAACGACCCACCACGTCCGTCTCGGACAACGACGTCTGCAGCACGGTGTTCGCGGTGTCGAGGAGGAACCGCTCCTCGGCGGCAGAGGGTTCGGCCACATCGGGCACCGGGCCGGGCGCCGGCTCGTCGGTGAGCCCGAGGTACACCCGGTCGTGGATGGCGGGCAACGCGAACACGAACCGGTTGATGGTGCCGGGTACCGGAACGGTGAGCGCCGCGGAGAGACCACCGAAGCTCGCCGCCCGAAACACCAGATGTGTCCCGCGACTGGGCCGCAGTTTGATTTCGCGATCAACCTGTCCCGCCCATACGCCGGCCGCGTTGATCACCAGCCCCGCCCGCACCCGGATGGCATTGCCGGTCAGCCTATCTCGCAGCACCGCGCCATCGCCGGTGACCTGCTCGGCCGCCACCCGGGTGAGAATGCGGGCTCCCAGCCCGGCCGCCGTACGCGCGATCGACACCACCAATCGCGCGTCGTCGACGAGTTGCCCGTCGAAGGCCATGAGCCCGCCGCGCAGTCCGTTGCGCCGCACCGTTGGAGCGCGGCGAATCACCTCACCGGCATTAATGGCGCGCGAACGCGGCAGCACCTCGGCCGAGGTATGCGCGAGCTTGCGCAGCCCATCTCCGGCAATGAAGCCCACCCGCACCAGCGTGCGACTGAACATGCTCACCGCCGGGTGCAACGGAACAACCTGAGCGAGTGGGTGAATCAGATGCGGGGCGGTACGGGTCATCAAAATGTGTCGCTCCACCGCGCTCTCCCGCGCGACACCCACTTGCCCCGAGGCCAGGTAGCGCAATCCGCCGTGCACCAGCTTCGAGCTGAATCGGCTTGTCCCGAAGGCCAAGTCGTGCTTTTCGACCAGCGTGACGCGCAGACCGCGACTTGCCGCGTCAAGTGCCACCCCGACCCCGGTGATGCCGCCGCCGATGACCAGAACGTCGATCGGTGCGCCGCCGGACAGCGCGTCAAGGTCGGCACTGCGGCGGGTGCTGTTGAGCTGGGTTGTCATGAATCCTCCTAGCGGGGGGCAGATCAAGCTTTGAGATATCCGTCGATGGCGGTAGCCAATTCATCCACCAGCTCGTCCGGCGACAGAATGTCGGCGACGATGCGCGCGGACTGCAACACCGACTGGCCGATGAGAAGCACCATCGCCGCCATCTGCTCTGGGATCCCGGCGCGAATCGATCCATCGGCCTGCCCCTCGACGATGAGCATCGCGGTCCAGCCGATGAGCGCGCGCTGACTGGTCCCCAATCGCTGCACGATGTAGGTCAAGAGCAACTCGGGGTCGGATCGCAGGATCGCTGCGAATATCGAGTGTTCACGCACCTGTGTCACCAGGCCGGTCACCGACCGGACCAACCGCTCGCGCGCACACCCCCGACCGGTCGCGGGCAGGATCGAGCCCATCTCCCGGGTGAGCAGTTCGGCAACCAGGGTGCGCACGTCGGGCCAGCGCCGATACACCGACGGACGGCTGACCCCAGCACGCTTGGCGACCTCCACCAGGGTGGTGCGGCGCACCCCGAATTCGGTGACACACGACAGTGCGGCATCCAGGATGCGTTCGGTCACGGGATCGGCCGAGGCCTGCGCGTCCATCGCCTGAACCGTCACGCCACCTCCCGCATCCACCAGTGGAGCCACAACAAACCTGCGTTACAACTTGTCATCGTATGTAATACTGTAACGCATGATGGAGTGGGACGCCTGGGGCGTAGCCGAAAAACGACAGACTCTCTCACCACAGGTGAAGGCGCTCTTGGCCTCGGCGCTTGGCATTCCCGAGCGCGAACCCGTCCATCGCGACGAATCACACGTCACTCTCACGCCCAACTCCCTTACCGATGCCCAACGCGCCGCGCTCGGCGGTCTGCTCGGCGCGGAGCATGTCAGCACAGACCACGGCGCCCGGCTACGGCATTCGGGAGGTAAGAGCACCCCGGATCTGTTGCGGCGCCGCTCCACTGGCGTTCAGAACGCCCCCGACGCCATCGTCTACCCGGCCTCGCATGATGAGGTGTCCGCCCTGCTGACACTCTGCGAAGAGCAGGGCATCGCCGTCGTGCCGTTCGGTGGGGGCACCAGTGTGGTGGGCGGGCTGGACCCCGAGCGCGGTGCGTTCGGGGCCGTCATCGCTATCGATCTACGCCGCATGTCGGGCCTGCTCTCCCTGGACGAGGTGTCGGGTACCGCCGTGCTACTACCGGGCACCACCGGCCCCGAAGCCGAAGAGCTCCTTGGTGCTCAAGGGTTTTCACTCGGACACTTCCCGCAGAGTTTCCGATTCGCAAGCATCGGCGGATTCGCCGCCACGCGCTCGTCCGGCCAGGCCTCCAGTGGCTATGGACGCTTCGACGCCATGGTGGATGCCGTGCGGATCGCGACTCCTCGTGGCGACCTCAACCTCGGCAGGGCCCCCGCGTCTGCGGCCGGGCCGGATCTACGCCAGCTCTTCCTGGGCTCCGAAGGCGCACTGGGCATCATCACCGAGGTGACGCTGCGCGTGCACCGGCTGCCCGAGGAAACCTGGTACCAGGGTTGGTCCTTCCCCTCCTTCGAGGCCGGTGCGCAGGCCCTGCGCACCCTCGTCCAGTCCGACGCCGCACCCACCGTGCTGCGACTTTCCGACGAGGCCGAGAGCGGACTGAACCTTGCTCTCGCCAAGGACATTGGCGGCAAGAACCCGGCCGCCGGGGTATTGGCGATCACCACCGTCGAGGGCACTCACGGGCACGTTGCGGCCCGGTCAGCCGAGGTGGCGGCGGTGCTCTCCGCGGCGGGCGGCACCGCCCTCGGCGATGAGCCCGCCAAGGCCTGGGACCATGGCCGCTTCGACGCACCGTACCTTCGCGATGCACTGATCGACGCCGGCGCCGTGGTGGAAACGCTCGAGACCGCGACATCGTGGCAGAACCTCGCCAACCTACGCACGGCCGTCACCACGGCACTCGCCGAGACGCTTGGTGCACAGGGCACTCCCCCACTGGTTTTGTGCCACATCTCGCACACCTACCGCACCGGGGCGTCGCTGTACTTCACCGTGGTGTGCGCGGCCGCCGAGGATGCGCTGACTCAATGGGGCCGGGCGAAGCAGGCCGCGGGCGACGCCATCGTCGCGGCCGGTGGCACCATCACACACCATCACGCTGTCGGGCGTGACCACCAGCCGTGGCTTGCCGACGAGGTCGGCGAACTCGGCATCGAGATCCTGCAAGCGGTCAAACGCACCGTCGATCCGCGGGGAATCCTCAATCCCGGCAAGCTGATTCCCGTGCAGGGGTAGCAGTGACACACCTGACCGTTCTGACCAATCCCACCGCGGGACACGGCGCGGCACAGGCCGCCGAGGCTGCCATCGCGCATTTGCGTGCACGCGGACTCACCGTGACGCACCACGCCGCCACGTCCGCGGCGGAATCGCATGCGCTCGCGCAGGAGGCCGCCCGCACGGGTGCCCGCGGAATCGTCGCCGCCGGCGGCGACGGTCTGGTGAGCATCGCGCTGCAAGCGGTGGCGGCCACCCCGGTGGCGCTCGGGGTCATCCCCATCGGCACCGGAAACGACTGTGCCCGCATGCTGGATATCCCGCTGAGCGACCCGGTCGCCGCCGCCGAGGTGATCGCCGCCGGCAGGATCCGGGTCATCGACGCCGGACGCATCCAATACCACGGGGATACCACGTGGTTCGCCACCGTGGTGGCGTCCGGGTTCGACTCGCTGGTCAACGATCGAGCCAATCGGATGCGCTGGCCTCGCGGCCGCCGCCGCTACGACATCGCCATGGCGCTGGAGGCCGCCAAGCTGCGGCCGCTGCCGTTCCGCATCGAGCTGGACGACCAGGTGATCGATACCGATGTCACGCTCGTCGCGGTGGGAAACGGAACCTCGTACGGCGGCGGCATGCGCATCTGCCCGGGAGCCATTCTGGACGACGGCCTACTGGATATCACGGTGGTCGCCGCCGGCGGGCGGCTGCGGCTGTTGCGGTTGTCCCCCACCGTCTACAAGGGCACCCATGTCGACCTACCCGAGGTGAGCACCTTCCGGTCACGACGGGTCCGGCTCTCCGCCGCCGATATCACCGCCTACGCCGATGGCGACCCCGTCGCCCCGCTGCCGGTCGATATCGATGTGGTGCCCGGCGCCCTGAGCGTCTTCGCCTAGTCCGCCTTCTGCGCGAACAGGAATGCCGAGTTCGGCGTCGCGTCGGGCAGATCTGCCGGTATGTCACGCCCGTGACGTCCCAGGAGGGCCACTGCCGTCTCACTGGTCACCCGCCACCCACGGCCGGCCAGAAATTCTCCGGCGTCGGTGCGTTCCTCCAGATACCACAGGTCGGCGACGTCCGGAATGTCTTGGCCCTGCATTTCCTCGGCCACGCGCCGGAACGCCTGCCCACGTTCACGTTGCCGTGCAAGGGTTTCCGGGTTGAAGAAGTCCTCACCGAAGTTCTCCACCGCAATGCGGCTGCCCGGTGCACTCAGCGTGTCGATACGTTCGAAAAGCAAATCCTGCGCGGCGGGCGGCAGATACGGCAATAGGCCCTCGGCGATCCAGGCAGCGGGCCGTCCGACATCAAACCCGCCGGCCCGCAACGCCGCAGGCCAATCATCACGCAGATCGACCGCTACCGGAACATGACGAATTCGCGGCGTGGCGCCCTGCTTGTCCAGGGTCTCGGCCTTGAAGGCCAATACCCTGGGCAGGTCCAGTTCGAAGAGCACCGCATCGCGCGGCCAATCGAGCCGCCATGCGCGGGCGTCGAGCCCGGACGCCAGGATCACCGCTTGGCGGATTCCGGACGTGCTGGCGTCGCCGAAGAAATCGTCAAAGAACTTGGTTCGGCACGCAACATAGGACCGCATCGCGTCAATGCGTTCCACCAGCCGGGGCTCGGCCTCCACCAGGGCGGCGGGCGGTTCCCCGTCGAAGCGATACGCGTTCCAGGCGCCGTCACCCGCCGCGGCCAAAAAGTGACCGGCGTACGGGTCACTGATCAACGGATTCGGGCTGCGGGTCTCCGCATCCCGTGCACTGGCCACTCCCAGAGCGGTGGTACCCACACTCTCGGTGATTTCCCAGCTGTCTCCGTCACGTCGCGCCATGAGTTCCTTTGTACGCCGCCTCGATGCAGGCGGGCACACGTCCTTATCGCCCGCAAGATGTCGGATCGATGATGCGCTGTTCGTCAGACAGGTAGAGAGTGGATCGCAGAGTTCCGCTCACCGAACACAGACGGAGGGCTTCACCATGTACTACCTCGCATTGCTCATCGGCCCGCAGCAGGAGCGCACACCCGACGAGGCTGCTCAGGAACTGACCGACTACCTGAACTTCCAGGCCAAGGCGGCATCGTCCATCCGCGCCGGAGATGCCCTGTATCCGGAGGCCGATAGCGTCCGTGTCACCGGCGGACCCGATGCTCCGGTCATCACCGATGGCCCGTTCGCCGAGGGCGCCGAAGTTGCGAACGGCTACTACGTGTTGGAAGCGGACAATCTTGATGACGCCCTGGCACTGGCCCGCGATATCCCGGAAGCCAAGCGCGGTGCTGTCGAGGTATGGCCGCTGGTCGACTGCTCACGGGAATTCGGCGGAAAGGGCTCCACGAGCTGGCTCGCGCTGCTGCTGGAGCCCGCAGACCGCGCGTATGTGCCGGGCAGCCCGGAATGGGAAGCCGTGGCGGCCCGGCATGGCGTGTTCGGCGAGAAGGCAAGTGGGCATATCAAAATCGCCGGACCGCTGCACCCCCCGTCGACGGCTACCACGATCCGGGTGCGTGACGGCGAGGCCGTTCTCACCGACGGCCCGTACATCGAGGGAACCGAGATCGCGAACGGCTTCTATGTCATCACCACCGATGACCGCGACAGCGCCATCCGGCTGGCCTCGCAGATACCCGCATCGGCCGTGCAACTGCGGCAGCTCACCGGCGTCTCTGGCTTTTAGCACCACATGATCGAACTGGAGGGCGTCTTTCGGCGCGAGTGGGGCCCCACCGTCGCCGCCATCGCACGATGGTCCGGGGACCTCACCGTTGCCGAGGACGCCGTCCAGGAGGCGTGCGCCGACGCACTGCGCACCTGGCCGCGCGACGGCATACCCGATACCCCGGGCGGTTGGTTGTTGACGGCCGCGCGGAACCGGGCACGTGATCGATTGCGGCGTGAAACCCTACGTCCGGGAAAGGAACTGGCCGCCGTGGTCGATGACATCACCGCCCGGACCGACGTCGCCGATCCTCACCCTGTGCGCGATGACGAACTGCGCATGATGTTCACCTGCGCCCACCCCGCTTTGGAGCGCACATCGCAGCTGGCCCTGACGTTGCGGCTGGTGTCGGGCCTGACTGTCGCTGAGATCGCCCGTGCCCTGCTGCACAGCGAGGCGGCGATCGGTCAACGAATCACACGCGCCAAAGCCAAGATCCGCACCGCCAATATCCCCCTTCGGGTACCACCGGCCGAGTTGTTGCCCGAACGCACGCCCCACGTGCTCAGCTGCATCTACTCGGTCTTCACCGAGGGCTACTGGTCCACCGGTGGCCCGTCGGCCATCCGCGACGAATTGTGCGACGAGGGTGTGCGGCTGGCCGGAGAACTCTGCCGGCTCATGCCGCAGGAGCGGGAGGCCAATGCGCTGGCCGCACTTGTCCTGCTCCACGATTCGAGACGGCTGGAACGGATGGACAGCGCTGGCGCACTGGTTCCGTTGGAGGAACAGGACCGCACGCGGTGGGATCATGGGCGCATTTCCCGCGGGCTAAGCCAGCTACGGCTGGCCGCGGGGTCTACCGGGCCCTACTTGCCGCAGGCTGTCATCGCCGCCCTGCACGCCACCGCCGCGTCCTGGGAGGAGACCGATTGGCATGCCATCTGCCTGGCCTATGACCGGCTGCTGACCATGACGGATTCGCCGGTGGTGCTGGTGAATCGGGCATTGGCCATCGGACTGCGCGATGCCCCGGAGGCGGGATTGGCTGCCCTGGAGAAGGTCGCCCACGATCCGCGCCTGGCCAGATCCAATCTCGCGGCCACTGTCCGGGCCGATCTACTGCGGCGCGCCGGGCGCTATGACGAGGCGATCGACTGGTATCGAACAGCGCTGTCCGCCAACGGCTCCGACCCGGGGCGGGACTTTCTGCGGCGCCGCATCGCCGAGTGCCTTAACAACTCCGGCTAGGGCGGCCAGCACTATCTGCTGTGGCGCTACCGGATTGCTGGTCAGCGTGGGATGCGATGTCATATCCAGCCACTGACTAAATGTGAACGGTGCATAAATCGCTCGCCGATAATCGATGACCAATCCAATAAGAATGCGCATCAGCACGGCGGACCGCGACTCGACGCAGACGCCATTAGCCCCGTACACACCGCGGAAACGCGGTTATCCCGTCAATACGAAAATACATTTCCGTATTGCGAACCCGCCCCAGATAGTATTTGCTTTCCCTAATTCGTAGGTCCTGGTAGCAGTTCAGCAACGGCGTTGAATTGCGCTCACAAGACGGCGTCTCAATTAGTTGGGGAATCATGATTAAACGAGGTCTTGCGTTAGCGGCTGTTACAGCACTCACCGTGGCAGGGTTAAACAGTAGCCAAGTAGTTGCCGGCTACGGCGACGTCACTCAGATCTCCGCAACGCCACGCACAGTTACAGCCCGTTTCTCGTTGACTGTCAACTCGGGGGTTCTTGCGATCTCCCCCGACGGCAACACGACAATCTATGAAAATCCCGGCAACGCGCTGTCGGTAACCGCAGATCCAGCCGGTCTGGCCACGGCCGGCGCGATCAGTCATAACGCCGCAACCTCTGCCGCACAGGCACTGTCAACCACATCGGCTGTTTCCGGTGTTGCACCGTCAGCACCGGGACCCACGCTGGTAGTAGTAGATCCCCAGCGCCGCACCGACACGAGCCCCACCCCTTCCGCCGGTACAGCACAGGCCGCAGGCTCGGCACGATACTTACCGGTCATTCTGGTTCACGGCACGTGGGGCAGCACAGCCCGCGAATTCGCTCCCACCTTGTTGCCGGCACTTGCGGCCGCTGGAATTCAGGCGTTCACCTACGATTACGGCCGGATTCCGTGGCTGCCCATCAATTTGGTGGAACCGTACGATGCCGGAGGCGAAGTCCCCGTCCAGCAGTCAACACAACGGCTCTCCGAGGAGATCACCAGGGTTCTGAACGTGACCGGCGCCCCACAGGTCAACCTCGTCGGCGCCTCGCAGGGCGGGCTGGTCATCAAGAATTATCTGGCCCAGGTCACCGGTGATTCGGTTGCCAATGTCGTTGACATCAATGCCACCAACCATGGCACTACGTTAGGCGGAATCGCCAAGCTGATTGACCCAGCCATCGTCGATGAGGCATTCGCCCCGATCCACACGGTCATCACCAGTGCGACGCAGTCCGCAAAAGACCTGTTAGGGCGCGCGGGCCCGCTTCAGGTCTTACAGAGCCCCGTGGCGCTGGTGGGTTCGGCAGCGCACCTCGCTGTTGATGTAGCCCAGGCTGCCGTTAGAGTCGTCGTCACCGCCATACAGCGGGTCGTCCGTGTGGGGCTCAGTCTGGCGATGGGACCCGCCGGCGTCCAGCAGGCCGTCGGCAGCGACTTTCTGAATCGCCTCAACAAAACTCCCGATACCCGTCCCGGGGTCAACTATCTGGTTTTGGGCTCAAAGAATGACACCACGGCGACACCCTACGAATCCACCTTCTTGAAGGCAGGTCCTGGCTCCGCAGTTTTCAACGTTGAAGAGCACTCCCTACCCGGAGCCAAGCCAACCGACGTCATCAAACATGTTGACACGCCACAACCCGTTGTGGACGCCATTGTCCGATTCCTCATCTCGGCAGACACCAACCCCCACATTGATTCCAAGATCGACCGTTCGCGCGGCGTCACCGCAACCCAAGACAGCGGAAACACCACCATCCGCTCCGGCGAGAACAACGTCCTCTATCAAGGAACCTCAAGTAACGGTGCGGCAATCAAGCAAGCGATCGGACAAGCCATCGACACGACCGCCACATCCGGTAGCACAACGTCAATGCCTACAAAACCCACGGCGCTGGCGAGCACACCCGAAACAGATAGGACGCTGGCCCCCGCGAAAGCCAGTTCGTCTCTCAACGTTCTAGTAGCTGCCGCCCCCACAATCCCGACTCCACAATCAGCCGCCGCCGAAGCCACGGCCGCCAGCGCTTCGCCCGTCAATTCGAACCATGACGCCGAGAAAACAACAAAGACAGCTGTCGGACAGATAACGGACGCCGGCACCAACAGCGCCGCCTCCTCAAACCGTGCAACAGCGCAGACCCAGACCGCGACAACATCGGACACCTCGCCCAACACTCAGGCAAAACAACGGACAAACCTCGGCGCGATCTCTTCAGGAGGCCATTCTCCAACCGCACCCGAGTCAAAAGAGTCCGCGGCCACCATCACCTCTAATGCTACGAGCGGAACATCAGTAACCAAGTCTGACAAGACTTCTCAGGTAAACGCCAAGGGCTCACCGGCGGTCGCCGAGCCCAAAACATCGGTAGCCAAGGCCGATATGCACCACACCGACACGGCCGCCTCGAAACCCGATAACACGACGCACCGAACCAAAGGAGCATCCACTTCCGCCGAGCACTCCTCATCGGGGGAATCGTCGCGTGCTGGCCAATCCAGCGCAGGATCCGCTCACGAGCGGACCGCCCGACACAGCAAGGCTGCGCGATCGAGTGAATGACCTGAACGAGTCGCGGCTAGGGCAGCGGCGCCGACCACACCAGCCGGGTACCGCCGGTGTCCATCGCCGAGACACTGAAGGTGCCGCCGGATTGCGCGGCCCGGTTGGCGAGCCCGCTGAGGCCGCTGCGGGCCACCACGTCGGGTATCCCGATGCCGTCGTCGACCACCTCAATCACGAGCTCGTCGTCGACGGACACCGTGACCGAAAGCTCCCGGGCTCGCGCATGCCTGACCACATTGCTCACGGCCTCACGCACCACGGCCTCCGCATCGCCTGATGTGCTGGCGGGCACCACATCCAGCGGTCCACTCATGCGCACAGACACGCGCAGGCCGGTCTCGGCCGTGAGTTCGTTGATGGTGGATCGCAGTGTGGCACGCAGAGATTCATCGTTGGTGTGCAGATCGAAGATCGCCGTCCGGATCTCCTGGATCACCTCATGCAGCTGATCGATATGGTCGGCCAGCCGGGCCGCCACCGTCGGATCGACTGACCGCCGATGAGTGCTCTGCATCGCCAGGCCTACGGCGAACAATCGCTGAATGACGTGATCGTGTAGATCACGGGCGATGCGGTCCCGGTCGGCCAATACGTCCAATTCGTGTTTGGCCAAACGGACCTCGGCCTGCTCCAGGGCCAGCGCCGCCTGCCCCGCAAAGGATGCCGCCATATCGAGCTGTTCCTCATCGAAGGCGATTGCTCCCACCGTGCGCAGCAGGATGAGCACACCTGCCGTCGACTCCCCTCCGCCCAGCGGCAACACCAGGGCGGGCCCGAACGCCAAATCCGTCCCTTCTGCCAGATTCACCGCGAGCCGCCCCACGTTTCGTGGTTCATGGTCGATGAAGGTGCTTCCGGAAGTTGAGCCATCGATGGGAATCAGCTTGTCGTTCAGAACTTCTGCGCCCTTGCCCTCACACACCGCCACCACCAGTTCGGCGGTGTCCTCTTCGTCGCCGGCGGGCAGCGCAATGAACGCGAAGTCGGCCTCGGCGAGCAGTGCCGCACTGGATGCCACCAGATGCAACGCCTTGCCCGGATCGACCCCGCCGAGCAGTTCCGCGGTGATGTCGGCTGTGGCGCGCTGCCATTGCTCGCGGCGGCGCGCATGCTGATAGAGGCGGGCATTCTCTATCGCAATGCCGGCCGCACCCGCGAGCGCACGCACCACCACCTCGTCGTCCTCGGTGAACTCCTGCCCGTCAAGCTTTTCGGTGAGGTACAGGCGTCCGAACACCTCACCGCGCACCTGCACGGGCACGCCCAGAAAGGTCCGCATCGGCGGATGGTTCGCGGGGAATCCGACAGAAGCCGGGTGCGCGGCGATATCCCGCAGCCGCAGCGGCTTGGCCTCATCGATCACCACACCCAGTACGCCATGCCCCGTGGGCAACGGGCCGATCAGGTCGCGGGTGGCCTCGTCGATGCCCTCGTATACGAACTCGGCCAACTTCTCGTCCGAACCCACCACACCCAATGCGCCGTACCGGGCGCTGACGAGCTCCGATGCCGCACAGACGATCTCCCGCAAGGTCGCATCCAACTCCAGCCCGGAGCTGACTGCCATGACGGCATCCAACAGCGCGTCCATGCGTCCGCGGGTACCGTCGACAATCTGCTCGATCCGGCCCTGCACTTCCGCGAGCAATTCACGCAGCTGCAGGTGGGCAAGCTCAGCCGTCACCCGATTGGGTTGCGCACCAACATCCTCGACCACAATTCAACTTTCGCACACCTTGACCGCGGGTGAGTACCAACCCTGTCAGCCGTGCAGCCCCTGGTTTTCGCGCGCAAGTTTGGTGGCCAGCACCGCGACCTGCGTGCGGCGCTCGAGGTCCAGTTTGGTGAGCAGACGCGAGACATAGTTTTTAACCGTCTTCTCTGCCAGAAACATTCGCTCCGCAATCTGACGGTTAGTCAGTCCCTCCCCGATCAGCTCCAACAGGGTGCGTTCCTGTGCGGTGAGTCCCGCCAACGGCGACGGATTGTCCGCCGCCGCACGCAACCTGTTCATCAACGCAGCAGCGGCCCGGTTGTCCAGCAGCGAGCGTCCGGCCCCGACGGTCCGGACCGCGGAGATGAGCTCCATCCCCTTGATGTCCTTGATGACGTAACCGCCTGCCCCCGCCATGATCGCGTCCAGCATGGCGTGTTCATCGGTGAAGGAGGTGAGCATCAGACAGTTCAGATTCGGAAGTTTGGATCGTAGTTCACGGCACAGCTCCACCCCATTGCCGTCGGGCAGCCGAATGTCCAGCACCGCGATGTCGGGCTGCAGGGCGGGAATGCGCGCCATCGCCTCGGCGACCGAGGAGGCCTGCCCGATCACCGAGAAATCCGCTTCCTCTTCGAGCAGATCCGCCAGGCCACGACGCACTACCTCGTGGTCATCGACCAGGAACACTGTGATCATGTCCGTTTTCCTTCCACCCGCCCCCAGTGTGGCACCGGCAGAACGCACCGACATGGCATTCCTTCCTGTCGCACCCCGCTGGCTCCACGATAGGACAGGGCCGCTCCTGGTTACTACGGTCTTTGGTCCCTAGTACCGGCGCGGCAACGACAAGAGCCCCCATCTCCGGCTCGATGCCGGGAAGATGAGGGCTCTCGCCTCACGCGTTCGCGAAGGCTCTTAGGCCTCCAAGAAGTTTCGGGTCACACCCGGGTCGACCTGGATGCCCGGGCCGGTGGTGGTGCTGACGACGACCTTCTTCAGGTAGCGCCCCTTGGCCGAAGACGGCTTGGCACGCAGGATCTCGTCGAGCACCGCTCCGTAGTTCTCCGTCAGCTTCTCGGCGTCGAAGGACGCCTTGCCGATGATCAGGTGGAGGTTGGAGTGCTTGTCGACGCGGAAGTTGATCTTTCCGCCCTTGATATCGGTGACGGCCTTGGCCACATCGGGGGTCACGGTGCCGGTCTTGGGGTTCGGCATCAGACCACGCGGGCCCAGCACGCGAGCGATACGGCCAACCTTGGCCATCTGGTCCGGGGTGGCGATGGCGGCGTCGAAATCCACCCAGCCGCCCTGGATCCGCTCGATCAGGTCGTCACTACCGACAACATCGGCGCCGGCAGCGGCGGCTGCTTCGGCCTTGTCGCCCACCGCGAAGACGATGACGCGGGCGGTCTTACCGGTACCGTGCGGAAGGTTCACGGTGCCGCGGACCATCTGGTCAGCCTTGCGGGGGTCGACGCCGAGGCGCATCGCGACCTCGACAGTGGCGTCGTACTTCTTCGAAGAGGTCTCTTTGGCCAACTTTGTGGCCTCAAGAGGGGTGTACAGCTTCTCGCGGTCCACCTTTTCGGCGGCCTCGCGATATGCCTTGCTGTTCTTGCTCATTGGAATCCAATCTATTAATGGAGTCGTGGTTTGCGATGAACCTCTCGGGTGAAGAGCTTCAAACGCTGCAGGCCGAAGCGGGCCTTCCCACTGAAAATTCGTGTTATTCGACTTCTCTTGATGGCCGATTAGCCTTCGGCTACTCGACCGTGATCCCCATCGAGCGCGCGGTGCCGGCGATGATCTTGGCGGCGGCGTCGATGTCGTTGGCGTTGAGGTCTTCCTTCTTCGTCTCGGCGATCTCACGCACCTGATCCCAGCTCACCTTGGCGACCTTGGTCTTGTGCGGCTCACCGGACCCCTTGGGCACACCGGCGGCCTTCAACAGCAGCTTGGCGGCGGGAGGGGTCTTGAGTGCGAAGGTGAAGCTGCGGTCCTCGTAGACGCTGATCTCCACGGGGATGACGTTGCCGCGCTGCGACTCCGTCGCGGCGTTGTACGCCTTGCAGAACTCCATGATGTTGACGCCGTGCTGACCGAGCGCGGGACCGACCGGAGGCGCGGGATTGGCTTCGCCGGCCTTGATCTGCAGCTTGATCAGCCCGACGACCTTTTTCTTCGGGGCCATTGGGTGTTTCCTTACTTTCCTTCCGTGTTCCGGCCGTTATTCGACCGGAGGTTCTGCGGACCGTTACGCGGTCCGAAGTCTTGTTAGAGCTTCTCCACCTGAGTGAAGTTGAGCTCGACCGGAGTCTCGCGGCCGAAGATGGACACCAGCACCTTGAGGCGCTGTTGTTCGGCGTTGACCTCGCTGATGCTGGCGGGCAGCGTCGCGAACGGACCGTCCGTGACGGTGACCGACTCGCCCACCTCGAAGTCGACCTCGATGACCGGACGCTCCAGACCACCGGGCTCCGAGGACGATGCCGTCGCGGCGTCCGCCGAGGCAGCACCCTTGGCCGGCTTCTTGGCCGGGGCCTGCGGAAGCAGGAATTTGACCACGTCGTCGAGCGACAGCGGCGACGGACGCGAGGTCGCGCCGACAAATCCGGTGACGCCGGGGGTGTTGCGGACCGCACCCCAGGACTCGTCGTTCAGTTCCATTCGGACCAGGATGTAGCCGGGCAGCACCTTCCGGTTGACCTGCTTGCGCTGACCATTCTTGATCTCGGTGACCTCTTCGGTGGGCACCTCGATCTGGAAGATGTAGTCGCCGACGTCCAGGTTCTGCACACGGGTCTGCAGGTTCGCCTTGACCTTGTTCTCGTATCCGGCATACGAGTGGATGACGTACCACTCGCCGGGCTCGCGGCGCAGCTGAGCCTTCAGCGTGGCCGCCGGGTCGGCATCCTCGTCGGCCTCTACCTCGGCGCCCGACTCTTCCGAAGACGACTCGGTCGGCTCAGGCGCAACGTCGGTGTCGGACTCGTCGATCACGTCAACCGACGCAGCCGTGTCAGCGGTGTCTTCTGGCTCGCTCGCAGCGTCGCCGTCGAAGGTCGTCACCGTTCGTCCTCTCTTGTTTCTTGCGTCTCGTCGGTCTACTACCCGAATACCAGCATGACCAGCCGGGCCAGGCCCAGGTCAATCACACCGATCAGGGTGACCATGAACACCAGGAAGACCAGCACCACCGAGGTGTAGCTGACCATCTGCTTGCGGTTCGGCCAGATGACCTTGCGCAGCTCAGCGACCACCTGCTGGAGGAATACCCACAGCTGGACCAGCGGGTTGCGCGACGGCCCCGACTTGTCCTTCTTGTTCGCCGGTTTCCGGCTCTTCTTCCCGGCCTTCTTCTTGACCTCGCCGGTCTCGGAGGCAGAAGCTTCGCTGCCCTCGGTGACCGCCTCGGTGGCGTCAGCACGGCGGGTCCGCTTACCCGTCGGGCGAAGCGGCTTGGTCGAGGTGACGGCCCGGTCGCTGTCGGCAGTGCCGATATCGGGCTCGTCTAGCTCGTCGCTCATTCCCTTCCGTACCTCTCTGTTTCCCTAGTGCTTAACTCCAGGGTGTTGCAGGGGTGACAGGACTTGAACCTGCAACCTGCGGTTTTGGAGACCGCTGCTCTGCCAGTTGAGCTACACCCCTAAGGCTGGCACGCCAACCTGGTGGCCAGGGCCCTCACACAACACACGCGCCTCCCGAGTAGCCGACAGGCGCGTTGTGGTGGGAAAACCCCGAATCTCGAGTGTACCCCGAGGTCAGCTCCAGACTGAAATTGCCCCGGCCCGGCGAAGGCCGCACCAACTCAGATGAGCTTGATATCGGCCATCCGGTCCGAATCGCGGCCCATCAGCGTGGTGAACGCCTCCAGGACGACCTCTCCGGTCTGATCCCGCACGACGTTCCGCGTGGTGACGATGTCGACCCCAAAGGACTCCTTGTGCGATTCCACCTCGAAGTCGCAGGACAGCTCGTCGCCCTCCTTCAGCGGCCGGTGGTAAACGAACTTCTGGTCGGTCTGAACAATCTGCATGGTCTCCATGCCGACGTCATAGGTACGGAAGAATTCCTTCTGCACCAGCAGCGCCATCACGGCGGGAAAGGTGAGCGAGGCAACCAGCCCGTCGTGGCCCAGCGCCGTGGCCGCCGCGACATCGTGGCTGGCCGGCGACTCACACTTGATGGATTTGGCGAATTCGCGAATCTTCTCCCGACCAACGACATAGGTCTGGGAGTACTTATGCGTCATTCCGACGACGTCAAGACTCAGCGCCATGATTACGCCAACGTCGCAGACGCAACGGCTCGCCCGAAAATCTTCTTGCCGTTGGTGGTGGCGGTCAGCGCGATGGTCACGGACTTGGCGTCGGCATCGACCGACTTGACGCGGCCGCTGAAGACGATCTCCGCGCCGACACCGTCGTTGGGAACGGTGACGAAGCTGGTGAAACGCACGTTGTACTCGGTCACCGCCGCCGGGTCGCCGATCCACTCGGTCAGGTAGCCGCCGCCGAGCCCCATGGTGAGCATGCCGTGCGCGATGGCGCCGTCTTCCAGGCCCACGAGCTTGGCGGTCTCGTCGTCCCAATGGATGGGGTTGAGGTCGCCCGAGACCCCGGCGTAATTGACCAGATCCTGCCGGGTGAGCTGAATCGTCTTCTCTGGCAGCTGGTCTCCTACGTTGACCGAGCTGAATTCACGCAATGCCATCAGTTGAATCCGCCTTCTTCTCCGTCGTCTTCGGCGCGTCCGGCCAGAGTGGTGTACGACTCCGTGACGAACTCGCCCTTGTCATTGGTGATGATGTTCTTGATGACGATGATGTCGGTACCGAACGATCGGCGGATCGAGTCCACGTACACATCGCAGTAGAGAGTGTCGCCGGATCGCACCGGGCGGATGTACTTGAAGGCCTGATCGACCTGGACGATCTTCTCGTCCTTGATGCCGATATTGGCGTCTTCGAAGAATGCGGACTGCGCGGTATATCCGAACACGGCCAGGAAGGTCGGAGGCGCTACCAGCGCGCTGTGTCCGAGCTCCGCGGCTCCGGCCTCATCGTGGTGAGCCGGGTGATGGCACTTGACCGCCTCCGCGTGCTCGCGGATCTTCTCTCGCCCAACCACATAGTGATCCGGGTATCGGTAATGCGTTCCGACGAGATCTTGCGATAAAGCCACGGCCGGAATTTACCTACTGAAGTCGATCGATACCAAGTAAGGCTTGCCTACTCGTGTCGCCTGGCGGCGGCCCGAAGCGCCTTTTGGCTAGCGCGATTCCTTGTGCGGCTGGTGCGACCCGCAGTTCGGGCAGAACTTCTTGATTTCCAGCCGATCTGGGTCGTTGCGCCGGTTCTTCTTGGTGATGTAGTTACGGTGCTTGCACGTCTCACAAGCCAAGGTGATCTTGGGCCGGACGTCTGTGCTGGAGGCCACTGCAGTTGCCCTCTTTCGTTCGTTGTCTCTATGTTCGGGTGGTAGCGGTGGGGAGGCTCGATCTCCCGACCTCACGATTATGAGTCGTGCGCTCTAACCAGCTGAGCTACACCGCCCCGCAGACAGGGCCGGCGTTTCCGCCTGCCGTCTACCGAGCCCCCTAACGGAATCGAACCGTTGACCTTTTCCTTACCATGGAAACGCTCTGCCGACTGAGCTAAGGGGGCATTAAAGCCCTCACGAGGGTACCCGCTCACGTCGGTGGAACCAAAACGGCTTATCGGGGCGGGTTCACGGGCTTGGACACCCCCGCACCCCGGCCGCGCGCGCCCTACTTCACGGGCGACTTCTTCTTGGCCCGGGCGGCTGCCCCCTTCTCGGTCAGCGCATCCCGGTTGGACAGCTGACCTCCCGAATTCTCCAGATGCGCGCGGACGAACCACTGGAACTTCTCCAGCTCGCCGGAGTGACCGATCAGCAGGTCCTGGGATACCAGGTCGAGCTCGTCAAGTTGTTCGATGGCCTTGCGGGTGTCTCCTATCACTCCGGAATACACCAGATCCAGCGCGGCCAGGTGAGCCTGCACCGTGTCACGGCCCACCGAGTAGTCGTCCCATGTGCGGTCCTTGAGAATCGCCCCAGGCGTGCCCTGCGGAGACCTTCCGAGTGCGGCGATGCGTTCGGCCACCGCGTCCGCATACCCCCGGACGAGCTCGACCTGCGGATCGAGCATCTCGTGCACTCCAATGAAGTTGGGCCCCACAACATTCCAATGCACGTGCTTGAGGGTCAGATGCAGATCGTTGTACGTACTCAGTTGACTCTGCAGGAGATCGGCGATCTTGCGGCTCTGGGTGTCGGTCAGGCCGGGGATGGTGAATTCGGTCATCAGCTGCTCCTTGGATGTGTTGGGTCCACACAGCGCTTACCCGTTGCGGACCGAGCCAAACCAGAACCCCGAGCACCGGCACGATGCATAACCGGACGCAAAGCGGGTACGCGCACCTCCGGAATCCGTCTACCCGGAATGATCGGAGGCAAACATGAGTGATTCCCTTGAGGGACAAGTTGTTGCGATACTCGCCGCGGACGGTGTCGAGCGCGTGGAACTAGAGAAACCGCGGGAAGCGATTCCGGCCGCGGGCGGCCGGGTGGAAGTGCTCTCGCCGCGGCCCGGCGAAATCCAGGCTCGTGATCACGATCTGGTGCCGGCAGGAACCGTACGGGTGGACCGTGCGGTGGGCACGGCTTCGGTCGACGACTACGCCGGACTGATCCTTCCCGGCGGCACGGTGAATCCCGACAAACTCCGGATCGACCCCGGCGCGGTGCGGTTCGTGCACGAGTTCGTGGTTTCCGGCAAGCCGGTGGCCGCGATCTGTCACGGTCCGTGGACGCTGGTGGAGGCACGCGTGCTGGCGGGCCGCACGGTGACGTCATTTCCCAGCATCCGTACCGATCTCCGCAATGCCGGCGCCTCGGTGCTCGACGAGGAGGTGGTCATCGACCACAACCTCATCACCAGCCGATCCCCCGACGATCTACCGGCGTTTTGTCAGGCCCTCGTGGACAACTTGGCGGCCGCGCGCATCCAGCGCTGAGTCATCGCGGGTGACACGGCACCGGGGCGTACAGGGCCTGCCTGCACAACTCCTCCGCCTCGGCGGTAGACCGGTCCAGCGGCAGCCGGGTATCGATCACGTGAGCCTCGCCCCACCCTCGGTCGGGGCCGGCGAATTCGGCGCCGAGTGCCGCCGCGATATCGCCGGTGGCATCCGATACCCCGTCATGACGAGCGGCAACCCGGTGCTGCGCCGTGACCAGCGGCGCCAAGCAGAGGAACTCCACCATCGGCGCGCCCGCCTCGTAGGCGAGTTGATGTGCGCGCAACCGGTGCCGCGGGCTGCGCCAGGTTCCGTCCAGGATGACGGTGTGGCCGCCCGCCAAGGCCAGACGCGCGCGCCGCAACACCGCGTCGTACACGGCACCCACGTTCTCCGTGGAGTAGAGACCGGCATCCAGCACACCCTTACCGCCGGATATCACTCCGAGCCGATGCAGCTGCTGGCGCACCTCATCCGTTGAAATAACCTGTGCGCCAATATCTTCTGATATACGACGAGCCAAGGTGCTCTTACCGGCACCCGGGCCGCCGCCGACGAGCACCAGGCGCACCGTGGCGGCACCCAGGTGACTCAGCGCCATCGCCACGTGCTTGGCGGCGCGCCCCGCCGCCGACCGCTGCCCCTGCGTGAACCGGATGCAGTCCACCTTGGCGCGAACCAGCGCCCGGTAGGCGATGTAGAAGTGCCGCAGGGGCTCCGGCGCGGTGTCCGCGGATAATTCCACGTAACGGTTCATGAAGTAGTCGCCCAGATCGGGGCGACCCAGAAACTCCAGATCCATCGCCAGGAACGCCGCGTCGTCGAGACCGTCCACGTGACGCAGCCGGTCGTCGAACTCCAGGCAGTCCAGCAGTACCGGCCCGTTGGGCAGGCAAAAAATGTCGCTGGCCAACAGGTCGCCGTGCCCGTCGATGATTCTCCCGTCGGCTACACGCTGCGCGAACAGCACCGCGCGACCGGAGATGAACTGGGTCGCAAGCGTTCGGACCAACCGCACATCGTCCGCCGCCAGTACCGTTCCCGCGTATTTCTCCAAGGCGGTCAGGGTGTCGTCCCATCGATCGACGATGGCATCCAGGGATCCGGCTTCGTCGATCGACGGACTGCGGTCGGCACGTTTGTGAAATCCCGCCAGCACCTCCGCGATCGCATCCAGGTGTGCCTTGGTCACCCGCTTGGACTTGGCCATCGCCGACAGCCGCGCGGCGTCCGGGTAACGCCGCATCACCACGACCGGCTCACCGGATCCGCCGTCGGGGTCGGTCAGATGCGAGACACCGAGATAGCTGTCCTGCGAGATGCGGCTGTTCAGGGCCACCTCACGGGCACACGCCCTTTCGCGAAGCTCGGGAGTGCTGAAGTCCAAGAAGTTCGTGATGACGGGCTTCTTGATCTTATAGGCCATCCCTCCGACCAAAATCACGATGCCCGTGTGAGTTTCGCGTATCTCCGCGCCAACGGAGGTGGGGCTTAAGGTCGACCGTAGTGAGCGCATGACCTCATCGTTGCGGGGCGGAAGCTGCGGACATCCGGTCATGGGCCCCCAATCCGTGGGACCGAAGTCACCAGTTCCTCCGCCCGCGGGGCACGATGGGCGCTCCGCACCGCGCCACAGCGGTGACTTCGGGCCCCTGTCCGGTGACCAAGGGCCCTGTCCGCGTGCCGGTAGTTCACCAAGAGTCGATATCACCACCAGCCGAGCGGAGCCAACATGCCCAAGACCATGGTTCACATCGACGTCATCCAGACCGCTATCCAACTTGCCTGCCGTGCACCGTCTTTGCACAACACCCAGCCATGGCGCTGGATCGTCGACCTCGGGGCAAGTGCGGGTGATCTGCACCTGTATCTGGACCGCACCCGATGCGTCACGCGGACCGATGGTGCTGGACGCGAGGCCATCATCAGTTGCGGGGCGGCACTGGACCATTTCCGTGTCGCGATGGCCTCCGCCGGGTGGATGACTCGCATAGAAAGAATCCCCGACCCCGACAATCCCGATCATCTGGCCGCCATCACCTTCTCCCCCAGGACCGTGGTGGTGGTTGGCGATCGCCGGCGCGCGGACGCCATCCTGCAGCGGCGCACCGATCGCCTGCCCTTCGAAACCCCACCGAACTGGTCGCAGTTCGCTCGCATGCTCAATACGGTGATCGCCGACAGGGCGGTACTGCTCGACGTGATCGATGACGTCATGCGCCCGAAGTTGGCCGACGCCTCGGCGCTCAGCGACGCGCTACGCATCTACGACTCCGCATACCAGACCGAACTCGATTGGTGGACAGCTCCGTTCACCTTGGAAGACGGGGTTCCACGCAGTGCGCTGGTCTCGGCCGCAGACAGCGATCGTGTCGACATCGGCCGCACCTTCCCCGTGGTGGCCGAACGGGCCTCGCGCCCAGGGTTGCAGGAGGACCAGGCGAAAGTGCTGGCTTTGTCCACGGCGCGAGACACTCCTAAGAACCTCTTGCGCTGCGGCGAGCTGCTTTCCGAGGTTCTGTTGGAAGCGACACTCGCGGGCATGGCGACCTGCACCATCACCCACATGCTGGAGCTGACTGCGAGCCGCGAGGTGGTCGGTGCCGCCATCGGCCGCTCTCACCCGCAGGCCTTGATCAGGGTGGGGCTGGCGCCGACGTTCGGCCGCATCCCACCACCGACACCGCGCCGGTCGCTTGCCGACGTATTCGAGATTCGCAGTTAGGGCTGGATCATGAACGAGATTCGTACCCCCGGTCCCGCAGTGCTGGTCGGCATCGATGGGTCACGATCGGCGGTCCGTGCCGCGCTCTGGGCGGTCGATGAGGCATTGCACCGCGAGCTGCCGCTGCGTCTGGTACATGTGACACCTCAGACGGAATTCCCTGAGTTCAGCGACGAACGCAGTCCTGCCGGGACTGCGGTGCGCCATGCGTTCCGCCAGATCGGCGCCACTCACAAGCCGGTGAAGGTGGAGGCCGAAATCCGGCATGGCCGGGTGGCCGACGTGCTGTTGGATGCGTCGCGCAGCGCGGTGATGCTCTGCGTGGGAGCAATCGGTATCAGCGGCGCGGATACCCGCAAAGTCGGTTCCACCGCGGCCGAAGTTCTCCGATCGGTGCGCTGCCCGGTCGCCGTGATCCGTGACGACCCGTCATCGCTGCGTGGGACCTCGGCGGTGGTGGTCGAAATCGATGAATCCCATGAGTCTGTGACTCCCCTGGAGCTGGCCGCGCACGAGGCGCGACTGCGCGCAGCACCGCTGCGGGTACTGCTACGCCATCGGCCGATCAGCCTGTCCGGCCAGCGGGTCGCCACCCTCACTCGCGTGGACCGCCGGGTGGCGGCGGTCCACGTGGAACGACGCCTTGCACCCCTGCGGGTGCGGTATCCCGACCTGGACATCCGCGCATTGGATCCCGTGGGCGGCACGCTGGATTACCTTGAACGCCACGGGCACACCGTTCAGCTGGTCGTCGTGGGCGCGGGTGATGCGGCCCATGTGCAGGAACTGGTCGGCCCGAACGGTTGCGGCGTCCTGGGCAGAACGCACTGTTCGGTGCTCATCGCAGAACGTCAGCGGCTGCTGTAGCGCCGCTGCTCCGGCGGGCGGCTTTGAGGTAGCCCGTTACTCGCGTCACCCATCCCTGAACCGGCGCACCCTTGTGATCGTGCATAAAGAGTGCACGTCGCCCCAGGGAGGAGACCGCCATGACGATTCAGACGCCCGCAGGCAACGCAGGGCCCGAAATCGATCTGATCCTGCTGGTCGAGGCCGGGCCCGCACGTGATCTGAGGGAACAACCGAGCGGCCGGAACTCCGCGACGCCGATCGCGCAGGCCGTCGCGTCCGCGGGCCACCGCATCGTGCCGCTCTACACGAATCCAGACCGAGTGCCCCCGGAACTCCGGTCTATCTTTGTGGTCACCGCGCCCGCCAGCCCCGAATTCAGCGACTTCGCCGAACGGCTGCGCACCCTGCCCGGTGTGACGTCGGCCTACCTGGATTCGGCGGCCTGACGCTCATCGGCCGCCGTCTGACCGCCTGACCGTGCGGGGAGCCGGCATCGGGCGTGCGGACTCCACCCCCATCACGCCCGGAATGCCCACCAGCGCATCGGGATTGACGATCTCCCCGGCGACCACCCCGAGCTCTTCGTATTCCCGGATATTGGTCATGCCTGCGGCCCGCATCGCTGTCACCGTGGCATCGAAATGGCGTTCCATCACCGTGACCAGGACACGTTGTGTGGGCATCCGGCGGCCGTCCTTCCTGATATCACAGGCCCGCGTCGGTTGCGGTATCTGACGCGAAACATGGAGATGACAGCCATTATTCGAGCGATTGGTGAGCTTGCGCGTGAGTGGTCCGGTACCTGATTCGCAGAACGCTAGGAGGCCTCGGGTGGTTTGAGGTCACTGCCCACGATTTTGGCGAATTCCTCACGATCGTCGGCATCGAGCTTCATCCGCGCGCGATAGATATGGCCTTCTACCGTGCGCACGGACAGCTGCAGTCGGGTCGCGATATCTTTGTCCGACAATCCTTCCCCGATGAGAACGGCGATCTCCCGTTCGCGTGAGGAGATAGGCAGTGGTTTGGCGGCGGCCAGGATCGCAGGCGTGACCACTCCGCCGCACCTGTCGGCCATCCGCAGCACCCGCGCCGCGGCGTCAGAGCCCTTGCCGCGGTCTCCGGCGCGCATCCGGAGCGCCACCGCCTGGGCGGCGGCATCGGCAGCCGAAAGTAACAAGCCGGCCGCTTCAAAATCGGCGCTGACCGCTTCCAGCCCCGTGATATCGGAATGGGCGACGGCCAGGGCGTGCCGCGCGTACAAGCCGGTCAACGGGCCGTGCACCCGGGTGCACAGGGATTCGATCCGGCGACCCACGGTGCGATCCCCGAACCGGGCGGCGTGGTGCAGCGCCTCCGCTTCCAAGGCGTACTGGCCCGCGGAGTGCGCGGCGTCGGCCGCACGCCGGGCGGCGTCAACGGCACCTCGATCGGAGCCGCGGGCGGCGACGAGCCACGCCTTGGCCAACATCATCTGCGGCATATGGATGGCTACGTGCGGGCCCGAATGTTCTCGGGCCTCGTCCAGCACCCGCTCGCCGTCGACGGCCCGGCCGAGCGCGGCGTAGGCGCGTGCCAGCAGCAGCCGGGCCGGAAGCTGCCACGGCAGCGGCCGATCGGCCCGCTGCGCGGCAAGCGCCTGCTCGAATGCCTCGATCGCCTCACGGAAAAGCCCGCGCTGGGTGGCCACTACTCCGGCCATGATGCGGGCGATCGCCCAGGCGAGAAATTGTCCGGCAGAAGAGAACTTGGTGTACTCGGCAACCCGTTCCTCGGCGAGATCCAGCTGCCCGGTGTACGTCAGGGCCAACACGTCGCAGTAGCGGACCATCGCCGCGATGAGCCCATCGGTGGTCCGCTTCTTATCGTCACGGCACCGCTGCGCAATCGGCTCGAACTCATGGCCGCGACCGGCGACCGGCAGCGTAAGTCCCACCCCGAACGCGGCGAACTCCACGGCCTGCTTGGGTGCCACCGGATCCGACAACACCGCGTGTGCCCTAGCAAGACCCTCGTCGAATCTGTTCTCGTGGAGTGCGATAGCCGCATCGGTGGCGTCGACCACCGGCTTGAGGATGTGGTGCCGCACGCGCTCATGCAACAACGCCAACAGCTCGTGCGCACGCTCGTTCTCCCCCATCGACCAGAATGCGATGGAGATACGGGGAATGCCCCACAGCACCAGGGATAGCTCGTCAAGATCGTCGGGGTCGAAGGCAGCCAATATTTCCTCGGCCTGTTCGGGGCGTCCCTGCCACAGCAGCGAGCGAGACAACATGGCGGCAGCCTGTAGGCCCCCGCCCCCGTCCACGGCCGCACGCGCGAGTTCCTCGCCCAGCGGAAGGTTGGAAAGATAGACCGCGTCCTTGGCGGCAGTCACCAGCAAATCGACGTCGACGGGTTCGTCGCAGTCAATCGAGAGCCGCGCCAGCCTGATGCGGTTCGAGGCAGTACCGAGGTCCCGGTCGCGCAGCACCCGCACCAGCTTGCCGCGTAGCCTGCGTCCCGACGCGGTGCCCACCCGGCGGCGCACCGCTTCCCCGAACATGGGATGACTGAACCGCACGACCGTGCGCACGCCGTCGCGTTCCACTCGGATCAGATCCGCTATCTCCGCGGCGTCCACCGCCTCATCGCTGGCGATCTCGCACAGGGTATCGATATCCAGGGGTTCGCACATCGACAGGACCTTGAGAGCGCTGAACACGGTGTCGTCGACATGTTCGAGTCGATCCCCGATCAGGGTATCCAGTCCGGAGGGCACCACCGCGTCCCCGCGCAGCTGCCACACCCCGTTCACCTCGGTGAGTGAACCCGCTTGCATCGAGCCCTCGACGAGGTGCCGCAGGAACAAAGGGTTGCCGCGCGACGATCGCCACATCACGTCGGCGCTGAGGCCCTCGAGCGGGCCGCCCAGCACCTTCTCCACGAGCGCGATGCTCTGCCGTTGCGTCAAGGGATCGAGTTCGAACCGCTGCAGATAGTTGTCCTTCCACAACGCGGTCACCGCGTCCGGGACCGGCTCGCCGCTGCGAACGGTGGCGACCACGTGCCCCACGTGATCCACCGCGATCTGGTGCAGCAACGTCGCCGAGAGATCGTCCAGTAGGTGGGCGTCGTCAATTCCGATAATCGGATTCGCCGTCGACACAATCGATTCGCGCGCGGCAGCGATCAACGCGGTGGGATCGCGTGACCCGCTGGCCTGAATCCAGTGCGCGAACACTCCCAAGGGGATGCTGCGCGACGATTCGGTACAGGCGACCCACCGCACGTCCGCGTCCAGCGACTTGGTGACCGCGCGCGCCAGCGTCGTCTTGCCGACGCCCGCGGCACCGACCAGTACCGCGCCGCAGGTCGAATCGTCGGCCATAGCCGAGCGGACGGCGCCGAATTCTGTTTGGCGGTCAAGCAACTGCCAGCTGCGCGCCATGGGATAGGAGTGTAGATCCGGATGCACCTTCGCGGGCGATAGTCGAGGGGCTTGTC
The DNA here is from genome assembly GCF_000069185.1 of Mycobacteroides abscessus ATCC 19977. Taxonomy (NCBI): domain Bacteria; kingdom Bacillati; phylum Actinomycetota; class Actinomycetes; order Mycobacteriales; family Mycobacteriaceae; genus Mycobacteroides; species Mycobacteroides abscessus. The sequence continues at coordinate 3,959,377 of NC_010397.1, forward strand.
CACGCCCATCGATCGTGCCGGTTGTCGTGGTCATCTCAGTCCGGAATCTCCTCGGCGCGGGCCGGCTCCACCCGCGGAACCATGTTCTTGTCATGCCGGAAATTGCTGGACGCCTCATACACCCGGAGTTTGAGCCGGTTGATGGATCCCAGTGGGCGGTGCGCTTCCAACGCTCGCCACGAGTTGTACGACAGGACATCGTCCCCGTACGCCCGGCGCTGGGCGGAGTATGAATCCTGCACGGGGAACGTAATCTTGGCGATCGGGCGATGCGGTGACAGCTCTTCGGGCCAGGCGACGGTGGCATCCTCCAGAGGCATTTTCTTCACGTCAGTACATAGCTGAGCCTGTAATTCATACTCAGCGCTGTGCGTGCGGAAGAACTCGGCGATCATGTGACGGAAAACGTCATCGTCGACATCGTCCGACAGCGGTTTGTCCTTCAGCTCGGCAACCGACGGCGACAGCGGCACGTACTGCAACTTGGCCACGTAGTCGCCAAAACGCAGCGGCGCAGACGAATAGAACGTGTCTCCGAGAATATGCACATTGGGCCGAACAAACACCGTCACCGTTTCGGGAATCGAAATCCCAATACGCGATAGACATTTCGCGATAGCGCCGAGCACCCGGGCACCGCCGGCAAGAGCGGTGTCGGAGAGCCGGGCGATCAGCCAGGCCGTCGGCATGCCCTTACGCAGGTACTCGCGCGCGTCCGCGAAGAGAAACTCGCGGTGGGTCACCATGACGAAATCCTGTGTGGTCGCGTCGTCGTCCGGCAGCGTACGAGGACCGTCCACCCCGAGCACCTTGATGCCCAGACCCCGGACCCCACGCACTTTGTCGCTGCGCAGCGCACCCGAAGTACTAGATAGCCGGACCACCACCGGATAGGTGCCCGGAGTCGCGAACATGCCCTGGCGCAGCTCCGGTTCCAGGTCCGGGTACACCGTCAATTCACCACGTAACACCGCGTGGCTCTTGGCGTGCGCGTCACGCACGCCATGGCGGTATTTCTGGTACGCACGTTCGTTGTTCTTGTGCAAGACCCTGATGATCCTGTCGATGACTTCTTCCTCGCCTGGCGGCGCGACAGCCATATCGTCGCGGTACCGCAGATAGCTGCGTTGGGCATCGAGCAATTCACCGGATTCGGACATCGCGGTCAAGTCCTCCCGAATAGGTCTTGTCGGTGTTCACAGTGTGATGACCACCGGCCATCCGCGCATGAGTACGGCACTACTCGATCTCGCCGTGAAGCTCCGCCGATTCCGGACGCGAGCAGGTGATCACACCCTGTTCGAGCCATCACGCACGAGCCAGAACAAGTAATGCAGTACGCATGTCGGCGCAGGCCAAATTTGTCAGCATTACCCCATGACGGAAAAGGCCGTTCCGACGCGGTTGGCTTCGTGGTTCGGGACGCAAATCGACCGATTCATCGGGTGGCCACGGCTACCCAAAATGGCAGGGATCGCGGTGCTGTACACGTTGCGCCGTGCGCTGCAGTCGGACAACCTGTTCGACTCCGGACGCGGGGCACTCGACGCACCACAGCACGACCCAGGTGTCGCTGATCATCGCGCTGCCCGCACGATTGACGGCACCTACAACAATCTCGATGACCCACTCATGGGGTCTGTGGGCAGCCGATTCGGACGCAATGCACCGCTGGATCAGACCTTTCCGGAACCACCCGATCGCCTGATGGAGCCCAACCCGCGGTCGGTTAGCCGTCGTTTGCTCACCCGAGACGAATTCGTACCGGCGACAACCCTCAACGCACTTGCGGCGGCGTGGATTCAGTTCGAGGTGCACGACTGGTTCAGCCATGGGACGACCGACAGTCAACCGTGGGACGTGCCCCTGGAATCAGATGACCCGTGGCCACAGGAGCAGATGCGGATTCGCCGGACGCCGCCGGATCCATCTGCCGACGCCTCAGGCCCGCCCACCTACGTCAGCCAGGACACGCATTGGTGGGACGGCTCTCAGCTCTACGGCAGCAATCGGGTTTTCGCCGACGCCTTGCGCACCGGGCAGGGCGGACGGCTGCGCCTGGACCGGCTCGGCCTGCCTCCCGAAGACGTCGAGAAGATCGCCAGCCAATCCGAGACAGCCGCCAACTTCTGGGTGGGCCTGGCGATCCTGCACTCGCTGTTCATGCGCGAACACAACACCATCTGCGACCATCTGGGCACCGCCCACCCGGACATGTCGGATCAGCAGCTGTACGACACGGCCCGGCTGGTCAATACGGCGGTGATGGCGAAGATCCACACGGTGGACTGGACACCGGCGATCATCGGTCACCCCACCACCGTGTACGCCATGCATGCCAATTGGTTTGGCCTGTTTGGCGAACGTGTCGCCGAGTTCCTGCGGCGCGGGACTCGCAACGCATTGATATGCGGCATTCCCGGCTCTCCGACCAACCTGCATGATGTCCCGTACTCGCTCACCGAAGAATTTGTGGCGGTGTACCGCATGCATCCACTCATTCCCGATGACTTCGTGTTCCGTTCGGCCACCGACGATTCTGTGATCGCGGAGCACACGTTGCCGGGATTGGCGATGCAGCATGTGCGCACCCGGTTCCGTGAGATGTCAATCGAGGATCTGGCCTACTCCTTCGGCCGCGCCCACCCGGGTGCGCTGACATTGCACAACTACCCCAGGCATCTTCAAATTCTCGAACGCCCCGATGGATCGGTGCTGGACCTGGCTTCGATCGATGTGCTGCGGGTGCGTGAACGAGGCGTGCCGCGCTACAACGACTTCCGGCGAATGCTGCGGCTGCGGCCGGCCTCGGATTTCAACGACCTCACCGACAACCCGGTGTGGGCTCGCGAACTCGCCGCCGTCTATGGCGATGTGGAGCGCGTCGACCTGATGGTAGGGCTATACGCCGAGCCCAAGCCGAAGGGTTTCGGCTTCAGCGACACCGCCTTTCGGATATTCGTCCTCATGGCTACCCGGCGCCTGGAGGCCGACCGGTTCTTCACCACCGATTTCCGCCCTGAGGTATACACCCCCGAGGGCTTCGCGTGGGTCAGATCCAATTCGATGCGCACGGTGCTGCTACGGCACTGCCCGTCCTTGGCACCGGCACTGGACGGTGTGACGAATCCCTTCGCGCCCTGGAGACCGGTGCGGACGTCGAACAGGAGTGCACGATGAGTGATCCGGCACCGCGTGGACCGAAGCGGCCATCCGTGATCAGCCCGATGGTGCTGGCACCTGCCGGGACCACCGAGGCCAAGGCGCTGGCCACCGACGCCGCCGATCACGAGCGCCGGCTGGTGTTGATCGAGTTGCGTCTCGACGGGGGAATGGATCCCAACGAGGTGCGTGCCGATTTTCTGCGCCTGTTCCGTCGCGCGCTCGGCGGCGTGCCGCCGGCGCCGACCCCCATCGCCGGGCACTATGTGCGGTGCAGTCTGACCGCCGACGAGGTCAAGCTGCTCGTCAACGGCGGGTCGAAATCCGGCGGGACCAAAAGCGCGCAACGCGCCCTACAACTGATATACCGGGTGTGGCCCGACCTTCGGGTCAAGCCACACCTGGACAAGTCCGTGGCCACCATCAAAGCCGATGCCGCCCTACGCACCTACGGCTCCGGCGGTTCGGGAATCGTCTGGGGAGTTCTGGATTCGGGAATCGAGGCCAGCCACCCGCATTTCGCCAAGAATGGCAACCTGACCGGGGACGCGGTCTCATCGCTGCATAAGGACTTCTCGCTGTCACAGCATCCTTCGACCGGCCCCCTCGTCGACATGCAGGGCCACGGAACGCACGTGGCCGGGATCATCGCCGGAGAGTGTCCCGATCCCACGAATGTCGTGATCGCCTCGACCCAGCCCACCGCCGAAGGCTTCCCGGAGTGGATTCCGCGGACGCTGGCACCCGGTTCCAGACTATCCGGGGTGGCACCCCAGGCCGGGCTGGTGAGCCTGAAGGTACTCAACGACGAGGGCACCACCGTGGAGAGCGTCCTCATCGACGCGCTGCACTACGTTCGTGAGCGCAACAGCTACGGCAACGAGCTGAGAATCCACGGAGTCAACCTTTCCCTCGGATGTGACTGGATTCCAAGGTATTACGCAGCCGGCCAGAGCCCGCTATGCAGAGAGCTGGACCTGCTGACCGACTCCGGAGTGGTCACGGTGGTCAGCGCCGGAAACATGGGGGCCGGCACCGACACCGGCGGCCTCAGCGGCGGCATCGTCGGACCACAGGCCGGTGTCTATGGCCAGCTGTCCACCATCACCGATCCGGGAAACGCGGCCAGCGCCATCACCGTCGGTTCGACTCATCGCTCCCGTCCACACACCAGTGGGGTCACGTACGACTCGTCGAAGGGGCCGACCTTGGACGGCCGGACCAAACCGGATCTGGTGGCACCGGGAGAACGCATCACCTCTGCCGCCGCCGGGCAGATGGCCGAGGCATTTGAAATGTTGACGCGCGGTGCCACCGGCAATGAGGCCCGCTACGTAGAAGACAGCGGAACATCGATGGCCGCCGCCCACGTCTCGGGCGCCATTGCCGCATTCCTTTCCGCGCGCAACGAATTCATCGGCGAGCCGGAACGGGTCAAGGAGATCTTCCGTAAGGCGGCCATCGATTTGGGCCGCCATGAATTCTTTCAGGGCTCTGGTCTGGTCAATCTCATGCAAGCACTGTCCGACGTCTAACAACTCAGGAGATCTCATGGAACCCATCAACGGGCTTCGACGCTTCGAGGTTCAGTTCAACGCGGACGGGTCGTTCAACACCGAGGACGGTGGCGACGGAGGACTCGCCGCGGCCGTCGCCACGGGAGGCATCACCGACCTGTACGTGATGGCACACGGCTGGAACAACGGCATGGCGTCCGCCCGCGCCCTCTACGACGCGATGTTCGGATTGCTCGCCGGCCAGCTGGGCGACCGCCGGGCGACCTCGGCCGCCGTCGGGATCATCTGGCCGTCCATCTTGTTCCCCGACGATGACCCGGCCACGGCGTCCGCACAGCCGGCCTCGCCCACTCAGGTGACCGCCGCGCTGGCCGCCACAATGCCCGACCAGAAGCGCACACTCGACGAGTTGGGCCGGCAACTGGAGATCCAGCCGCAGGACCCGGTCGAGCTGAAGAAGTTCGTCACGCTGGCGACCGGCCTGGTCACCACCGCGCCGCAATCCGAGGAGGACAGCGGTGAGGCAGCGATCCTGGACAGCGACGCCATGAAGGTGCTCGGGCATGCCGCCACCCTGGCCCCGAGGCCCACCGGAAACGCTCAGGGATCGGGCAATCCCTTCACCAGGCTGTGGTCCGGTGCCCGGGAGCTGCTGCGGACCATGAGCTATTACGAGATGAAGAACCGCGCCGGCGTGGTCGGCGAACGCGGCCTCGGGCCCCTGCTGGGGTCGCTGTCGGGTCCCGACGGCCCGCCGCGCATCCACTTGATCGGCCACAGCTTCGGCGCCCGGTTGGTGTCCTATGCGCTGGCCGGGCTGCCCGCGACGGGGACCAGCCCGGTGAAATCCCTCACCCTGATCCAGGGCGCCTTTTCCCACTTCGCCTTCGCCCACTCGCTGCCGTTCGACATCGACCGGCACGGCGGGCTCTCCGGACTGGAAGCACGGGTCGACGGGCCGCTGCTGGCCACGTTCACGGCCGCGGATCGCGCCGTCGGCTGGTGGTATCCCGCCGCCAGTGCGTTGGCGCGCCAGGACAGCCAGGCCGCTCAGGAGCTGACATTCCGCTGGGGCGCGATGGGGCATGACGGCTACCAACAAGACCCGGCGGCGACCACGGTCATGCTGAAGGAGGCGGGCAAGCCCTATGCGTTTGAGCGAGGCCGTTTCTACGCGCTCGATGCGAACGCGGTCATCGCCGCGGACGAGTCGCCGTTCAGCGGCGCGCACAGCGATATCAAACATCCGGAGGTGACGTGGGCGATCGCCGCGGCCGCGCAGGCCGCCTGACCGATCGCGCGCTGACGAACTCGCCCTCGGTGGGAATAGGTCAGGCCCCCTCGAGAGGGGGCCTGACCGCTGTGGCGGGTGCAGGATTCGAACCTGCGTAGGCGTAAGCCGACGGATTTACAGTCCGCTCCCATTGGCCGCTCGGGCAACCCGCCTTATCAGACGATGCAGGATACAACGATAGGGTCGGGCCAACGCAAACCGACTGGATACGGAACATACGAAGACCAGAAAGAGGGAGCAGTCATGGCTGATTCATCATTCGACATCGTGAGCAAGATCGACCGCCAGGAGGTCGACAACGCGCTGAACCAGGCCGCCAAGGAGCTGGCCACTCGCTTCGACTTCCGTGGCACCGACACCACGATCGCCTGGAAGGGCGATGAGGCCATCGAGCTCGTCAGCTCCACCGAGGAGCGCCTGAAGGCGGCCGTCGACGTCTTCAAGGAGAAGCTGGTGCGCCGCGACATCAGCATGAAAGCTTTCGACGCGGGAGACCCGCAACCCAGCGGCAAGACCTACCGGCTCACCGGCACCCTCAAGCAGGGCATCGACACCGAGAACGCCAAGAAGATCAACAAGATCATTCGCGACGAGGGCCCCAAGGGCGTCAAGTCGCAGGTGCAGGGCGACGAGATCCGGGTGTCCAGCAAGAAGCGCGACGATCTGCAGGCCATTATCGCGTTGCTGAAGGGCTCCGACCTGGATATTGCGTTGCAGTTCGTCAACTACCGGTAGGACGATGGTCCGATGCTTCCTGCCGTCTCACCAACGCATCTGATCGGATTCGCTGTCGCGGCGTACGCGCTCATCGTGATCCCCGGCCCCAGCGTCCTGTTCGCGGTGGGACGCTCGCTGAGCCTCGGCCGCAGGTCGGGACTGGTCACGGTGCTCGGCAACACGACCGGCACCGTGGTGCCCCTGGTACTGACGACGGCGGGCCTTGGTGCGGTGCTGGCCGCATCCACCTGGGCGCTGACGGTGGTCAAGCTCGTCGGCGCAGCGTATCTGATCTACCTTGGGGCACAGGCGATTCGGAATCGCAAGTCGCTTGTCACCGCGCTGGATGCCGCTGCGCCGGCAGTGGGTTCGCAGCGCGTCTTCCGGCAGGGGTTCGTCGTCGGCATGACGAATCCGAAGACGGCGCTGTTCTTCGCCGCGGTACTGCCGCAGTTCGCCGACCCCGCAGTGGGATCGGTGCCCATGCAGATGGCGGTCTTCGGTGCGATTTTCGTGCTGATAGCCCTGGTATCCGACAGTGTGTGGGCGGTGCTGGCCAGCACCGCGCGCAATTGGTTTGCCCGCTCCCCCAAACGTCTTGAAGCCGTCGGGGCCACGGGTGGGTGGATGATCGTCGGGTTGGGCGCCGGTGTCGCGGTCAGCTCCCCTTAGCTCCGAGATGACATTGGCGCACGCCCCTACTCGCGAAATCCGTTCGTAGATGTCATCTCGTCGGGAAGGCGGCCAGCAACTCGGGCAGTAGCGCACGGTCCGGCCGGTACGGGGTGTTGAAGCCCAACCGGTGCACCAGATCGCCGTAGCGTTCCTGTAGTTCCCGCGCCCCCTGGCCAGGGTCGGTGACGGTAACGGCCGCCGTGTCGACGAAGTCGTCGTCGACCAGGGCGGCCATGGCCTCCCACTCACCTTGTTTGGAACGCTCTTTCAGTTCCGGGCCCATCTCTGCTCTGCCGTGCAGTTCCAGGATCGGCCAGTACGCCGGCGTGGACCCGTAGAACGCGAGCTGCTTGCGCACCGCGGCACGCGCACTCGCCAGCTCGGCGTCATCGCGTCCGATGATGATCATCGGAGAATGGTGGATCTGGATGTCGGCGAGCGCTTTTCCTGATTTCAGGGCTCCCCGGCCCAGCGCTGGCCGGGTCACCTGCGCGAGGTAGTCGGGCGTGCAGAACGGGTGCGACATGAACCCATCGGCCACCTCCCCGGCCACCTCGGTCATTCCCGTGCCGACACCGGCCAGCCAGATCGGCGGCGGGCCAAAGGCACTCACCTCTGCCGGGTCCGGCATGAACATCGGTGTCATGAGGGTGTTCTGGTAGAAGTCGCCGCGGTAGTCCAATGCTCCGCGCTCCTGCCACGACTGCCAAATGGCGCGCACCGCGAGCACCATGTCTCGCATCCGTGCGGCGGGACTGCTCCACGGCATGTCGAACCGGCGGGTGATGTGGGGTTTGATCTGCGTGCCCAGCCCCAAGATGAACCGGCCGCCCGAGTAGGCCTGCAGGTCCCAACCAATAGTGGCCAGCAGCATCGGGTTTCGTGCGAACGCCACGGCGATCGAGGTGCCGAGCATGACGTTCTTGGTGTGCTCGGCGGCCAGCAGTAACGGCAGGAAAGGATCGTGCGCACCCTCGAAGGTCCAGATTCCGGCATATCCGGATTCCTCGGCCTCGGCGGCCTCGGCGGCCATGGTGTTCAACCCGGTAGTGAGCGTCACATCGATCAACACCCCCTCATATTGCCGAAGTGCATATTCGCGGCGCATCGGGCCCATACCCTGGCGAGCATGGCAGCACTTCGTGAACCGCAAGTCGTCGTCCTCGGTGGCGGATCCTGGGGCACCACGGTGGCCTCGATTGTGGCGCGGCGCAGCCCCACCCTGCAGTGGGCGCGCTCCCCCGAGACTGTCGCGGATATCAATGAGCGGCACCGTAATTCGCGGTACCTGAGCGATGAGGTGGAGCTAACCGAGAGCCTGCGCGCCACCTCTGATCTGCACGAGGCCGTCGAGCAGGCCGATGTGGTGATCATGGGGGTGCCCTCGCACAGCTTTCGCGAGGTGCTCACCGAGATCGGTCAGTCCCTGCGCCCGTGGGTCCCCATCGTCTCCTTGGTGAAGGGCCTTGAGCAGGGGTCACGAATGCGGATGTCACAGATCATCGAGGAAGTCCTGCCCGGGCACCCCGCGGGCATACTGGCCGGCCCCAACATCGCCAAGGAGGTGGCGCGCGGATACGCGGCCGCCGGTGTAGTCGCGATGCCCGATCAGCACCAGGCGGCCCGCCTCGGCGAGCTCTTCCGCACCTCTCGTTTCCGCGTGTACAGCACCAACGATGTGGTGGGCGTCGAGATGGCGGGTGCGCTCAAGAACGTCTTCGCCATCGCCAGCGGCATGGGCTACGCGATCGGTATCGGCGAGAACACCCGCGCCATGGTGATCGCGCGGGCGCTGCGGGAGATGACCAAACTCGGTGTGGCCATGGGCGGCAATCCCGAGACCTTTCCCGGCCTGGCGGGCCTGGGCGACCTCATTGTCACCTGCACGAGTTCCAGCAGCCGCAACCGGCACGTGGGCGAAGAGATCGGCAAGGGCAAGACCATCGACGAGATCATCACATCGATGAACCAGGTGGCCGAGGGCGTGAAGGCCTCGTCGGTGGTGATGACCCTTGCCGACGAATACGGCATCCAGATGCCGATCGCCCGCGAGGTCGACGGGGTGATCAATCAGGGCTCCACGGTGGAGCAGGCCTACCGGGGGCTCATGGCCGAGACACCCGGGCACGAAGTGCACGGCACCGGATTCTGATCAGGCCGGCAGGTACTCGGGTTTCACCACATCACGCAGCTCGGATAGCGCTATCCGGCTCTGCATAGGCCCCTCGGCGTATGCGGCCACCCGATAGGGCTCGAAGGAGAACAGCAGCGCGTCGCCGTCCAGCGAGAAATCTTTGAAATTGCCCGGCTCCGGCACCGTTCCGGTATCGACGAATTCCGCGCCCACACCACCGAGCTGCGCCCGCAGGTCGGTGCGCACCAGCGCGGAGATCTTGGGCAGCGCGGTCGCAGGATCGATCAACAGCGTGTCCAGGGTGATGGCCTGCCTGGAGGTCCGATCAAAGGCAAGGGTACGAAACGCGAATCCGGGGTGATAGCCCCCGAGGGACTCGCTGATCGAAAACCGCACGCTGTCGGAGGGGTGCGCACCCTTGCCCTGATATGTCTCAAAGCTGACCTGAAGCGCCCAGGGCTTACCCTCGGGTGGCGCGCCGGCACGCTCGACGGACTTGCGGAAGTTGGCGCGAATATCGGCCACCGTGCCGTCGACCGCCTGCTGTAACTCGGGGAATGACGAATCCCACTGCACCGGGACCACCAGGTGTTGCGTCGCCTGCGGCGTGGCCTCGTCGATGACGCATCCCTGCCCGGCGTCCCAGCGGCCGCCATGTTTGGGGCATGCCGCCTGAACGCCGGGATCGGCAGTCACCGCAGGCGCCGACGTCGTCGTCGCGTCGGCCGATTCCGGGGCCGCGGTCTCCGAAGGGACTTCACCCCGACCACAACCGGCAAGGACGACACCGCACACGGCGGCGATCAGCAGGTACCCGACACGCATGGAAACCAATCTAACCGGCCGCTAGGTGGTGTAGCTGCCACCTGGCCCAACCACGAATCCGTTCTGCCAGCGGTTGTTGACACAGGTCAGCGTGCCGCCGCTGTCCAGGCCACAACTCACTTCGCGGTAGCTCAGGCGGGACCCCGGCGGCAGCGGCTTGAACGGCTCGCCGCCCATGCCGTAGATCGGCCGATCGGTGGTGGCGAAACCTGGAGCGTTGCTACCGCTGACGAGGTTCGCGCCGTCGGGGGCGCCGGGCAGCGGGCCGCTGCAGCCATAGCTGGCATCGGCGCGCTTGATCAGGCACGAGATCCCGCCGGGGATGGTGAAGCCATAGGCCGTGTCCGCCAAGGTGCTGTACTCCAGCGGCGACACCGGCGTGAGCCCGTTGACGTTCGGAAGACCGGACGGATCAAGCGGATTCGGAGTATCCGGGTCGGCCGAGGCCACACCCGCCAGCATCACGGCAACGACGGCGCTGGCCACGGCGCCAAGGATGGGCAGAATTCGCATCCTGTGACCCTATCCAAGTTCACGCGATGGCGCGTCTACTGGTCAAAGGCGATATCGACGCTGTCCGTGACCGGAACGGCCTGACAGGCCAGGGTCAATCCCATCGCGAGATCAGCGTCGACCAGCGTGTCGTTGCGCAGCATCCGCACTTCGCCACGGCGCACCGTACAGGCACACGCGCTGCACGCGCCCTCGCGGCACGAGTACGGCGCATCGATGCCCCGAGCAAGCAGCACATCGAGCAGCGGGGTGTTCCTGGGCCATTCGACGGTGACCCGGGTACCGTCGAGTTCCACCGTCGCCTGGGCCGCGTCGGCGCCGCCCTGCGGGATCACGATGTCCGCGAACGGATCGCCGGACAGCGACTGGTAGTGCTCGAGGTGAATATGATTGGCGGGCATCCCCACAGCCGACAGCGCGGCACGCGCCTCCTCCATGAAGGGCGCCGGTCCGCACAGGTACGTGCTGTAGCGCGTGTAGGCCGCAAACAGCTCGGACATGGCGTCGCGGGTGGGCAGACCACGCTCGGCCTCCAGCCAGTGCACCACCCGCAGCCGATCGGGGAACTCCACCATGATGTCATCGATCTCGGCCCCGAAGATCACGCTCTGCGCATCGCGATTCGCGTAGAACAGATACACCGTTCCGGCACCACCGAGCAGCACCGACTTGGCGATGGACAGCATCGGTGTGATGCCGCTGCCCGCGGCGATCAGCAGGAAATCACTGTCCAGCGAGCGCGGTACGAATACACCGGAGGGGGTGAGCACCGTGATGTGGTCCCCGACGCCCACGTTGTCACACAGCCAGTTCGACGCGTACCCGCCATCCGTGCGTTTAACCGTGACCACGAGGTCGTCGTCAAGATGAGGGGAACTGGACAACGAATAGCAGCGGGCCACCGAGCCCGTCTGTTCGCTCGGGATTTTCAGGGTGAGAAACTGGCCCGGCCGGTAGCGGAACGCATCGACCAGCGCGTCGGGCACCTCGAATACCAGAGATACGGCATCGCCTGTCTCCCTGATGATCTCGACGACCTCCAGCGAGTGAACATGAGGGTTGCCGGTCACTCGCGGCGTATCGGGCAAGACAGAATCTGTCATGGGCCGCCGCCTACAACTCGATACCGAAGCGGCCCGCGATCTTCTTACCGATCCCGTACCTGCCCATTCCGTAGAAGGGCGCCATCAGGTCCTCGTAGCGCGGCCCGATGATGCGCGGGATGGCATCGAACACGCGTGCGTCGGGACCGATGAGAACCCGTGGACGGTTCTTTTCGACACCCCGCAGAATGATCCGTGCCGCCGAGTCCGGCCGGGTGATGGCCATCAGCTGGAACCCCTTGCGGACGGTCTCTCGATCCACTCCGTCGGGGATACCGCGCGCGCTGGAGGCGATGTTGGTCTTGATGCCCCCGGGGTGCACACAGGTGACACCGACCGGGAACTTGGCCGCCCGAATCTCCTGGCGCAGCGATTCGGTGAAACCGCGGACTGCGAATTTGGCCGCGTTGTAGGCACTTTGAGAGGGTATGCCCATCAAACCGAACACCGACGACACATTGACGATATGGCCGTCGCCCGATTCGATCAGGTGTGGCAGGAATGCCTTGGTGCCGTGTGCCACACCCCAGAAGTTGATATTCATCAACCAGTCGAAGTCATCCCATTCCATGTCCTTGACATCGGCCGAAAGTGCCACCCCGGCATTGTTGAACACCAGATTGACCTGCCCGAACTCATTCTTGACGTCGGCGGCATGGGCATAGACGGCGGCGCGATCGGCCACGTCGAGCTCGAAGGGGATGGCGGTCGCGCCCGCCTTCTCGCAGCGCCCGGCGGTATCGGCCACCCCGGCGGTATCGATGTCCGAAAGTGCCAAGCGCGCACCACGCTGCGCCAACGCCAACGCCAGGCTGCGGCCGATACCTGAACCGGCACCGGTGATTACGGCAACCTTGTTGTCGAAGTTCTTCATCGTTTCTCGCTTCTACTCGGGCGAAACTACTGTGCGGCCATACTTGGCGACTTCTGCCGGGGCCCGTCCGCACGGGGGATGGTCCGGCGCACCGCTGGCCGCACCGCCCCCTCGAACTCGTATTCGGAAGGGTCGACTTTTCTTGTCTGCGACCAGTATTCGAATGTGAATCCGGACCACAAGGTGCGGTTCTTGCCGTGCTCGTCCAGGTACCAGCTCTGGCAGCCGCCGCTGTTCCACACCGACCCCTGCAGTTTGCGCTGCACCTCGGCGTTGAAACGGTCCTGCGCCTCACGCGTGGGCACAAGCGCCTGAGCGTAGGCCGCATCGACCTGCTTGATCGCCTCGGTGACGTAGTGGATCTGCGACTCGATCATGAAGACGATCGAGTTGTGGCCCAGGCCGGTATTGGGTCCCAGCAAGAAGAACAGGTTGGGCATGCCCGCGATGGTGATGCCTCGGTGCGCGGTAACGCCCTGGCTTGACCAGCGCTCACCGAGATCCTCGCCGCCTTGTCCCTTGAGGTCCAGATACTTATATGAATCGGTGACGTGGAAGCCGGTGCCGAAGATGATGGCGTCGACCTTGCGTTCGATTCCGTCGCTGGTGACGACACCGTCGGTGGTGACGCGCGTGATGGCTTCGGTGACCAATTCGGTCTTCCGGTTCTCGATGGCCTTGTAATAGGTAGCCGATCCCAGCAGACGTTTACATCCGGCCCGGTAGTCGGGCGTCACCTTGCGACGCACCTCTGGATCCGAGATCTGACTCTTGATGTACGCGCGGCCCAGGAGCTCAATGCCTTTCAGCAGGGCCGGACGCCGGTTCATCGCGTATGCGCCGGCTTCGGCGCCGAAATACATGCCGCTGCGGAACAGCGCACGCAACCCGGGTACGCCGGCGAAAGCACGTTTGGCCAGCGCACCGAACTCGACATTGGTCCGCGGCAGCACCCATGGCGGCGTGCGCTGGAACAGCTTGAGTTCCCCGACCTTCCCGACGATCTCCGGAACGAACTGAATGGCGCTGGCACCCGTGCCGATAACGGCGACCTTCTTGCCCGTCAGGTCGTAGTCGTGATTCCACTGTGCGGAGTGAAAGACGGGGCCCTCGAAGCGATCCAGGCCTTCGATCTCCGGAATGCTCGGAATATGCAGGGCACCCACCCCGGAGATGAGGAACTGGCAGATGTACTCCTGTCCCCCGTCTGTGAACACATGCCAGCGATATTCGTCCTCGTCCCAGTAGCCACGGGTAACGCGCGTGTTGAAGGTGACATGCCGGTACAGCCCGTACTTGGCACCGACCTCCTTGAGGTAATCAAAGATCTCGGGCTGCTGGGAGAACAGCCGGTCCCAGGTGGATCTCGGCTCGAAGGAAAAGGAGTACAAGTGGGTGGGCACATCACAGGCCGCACCGGGATAGGTGTTGTCGCGCCAGGTCCCGCCCATTTCGCCGGCCTTTTCGAGAATGTGGAACGGCACGCCCATCTTCTGCAGGGCGATGCCGGCCCCGATGCCCGAGAAGCCGGTGCCGACAATCAGCGCACGGATGCGGATGGGCTCCGATGAGCCGCCGTCGCCCACGGTGTCGGGCCGCTGCTCTTCGTGTGATGTCTCGGTAACAGTCATGTGGCGCAATCTCTTTCTATTTCACTGGTGGATCCTTGGCATGGCTGAACTGGCCCATTGCACCGGCAATGAGCCAGTTCCCGTGCCGCGCTTTAGCGCGCCTTGATCTCGGCCAAAATGTCTTCCGGCATCGCACGCGACATCCGTAGCAGTCGCCCGGTGAATTTCCCGTCCAGAAAACCGATCTCATGCATGAAACGCATCAGCGGCTCAGAAACCCAGGTCGCGTTCTCGCGATAGTGAGGCGATGTCAGGAAGGCGAAAAATCCGCGCAACGGGTGGATACCCACCGCACGGTAAGCCTTCGGGTTGAAGAGCACCGGATAAATACCGATCACCGCCAGGGCGAAGATCGCGCGGTGAATCGCGTTGGATACCGGCCCCCGCTCGGCGATCTGCCGCACCAATTCCTCACGCGCGTACGTGATGTGCCGTGCTTCTTCGAGCACGTGAATCTTCATGAGCTGGCGGGCATGCGGCTGCACCGTCTCGTCCATCATGGTCTCGCGTTGTGCGCGGTCGAGCACCTCCTCGACCAGCAGCAGGCCCCCGAGGCCCGACGGTCCCAGCGGCACCAGGCCGAGGAGCCGGATGACGCGGGTCGCGAACTTGGGATAGGTGTATGGCTCGACACCCATCTTGTTCACCAGCCGGCCGAACATCGTGGAGTGCCGGGCTTCTTCACTCACCTCGGTCAGCGCGTAGCGGCCGTGATCGGTCGCTCCCCCGTTCTGTTCCACCACCTGCCGCCACAGCATGGCGCTGAGCCCGGTCTCGACGTAAATACCGAAGCTCAATATCGATCCGAGCTCGTGCCGGGTCAGCTCGATGCGCTGCTCCTGGGTCAGCTTGTCCCACAGCTTGGTTCCGTACAGCGACGTGCGGCGCGGCGTCGCCCAGTACAGACCGGGCACCGGCGGGGCATCCCAGTCGATGTCCACCTCACCGTCGTAGGCCCGTTCCGCCGCCGAACGCAGCAACCGTTGCGCCGTCTTCTCCCGATCTCCAACGGACTTACCGCGCACCGACGAGGCTCCGGCCTCGTGGAGCGCCCTTGGCTGGTCGATGGTCGTCATTGATCCCGCCCTCCAATTTTGTGCATTACTTAAAGTACCCGTTACTTCTAATACCGTTAATTGAGTCTCATCCCCGCGCGCTGGTTTGTCAATCCCCACGGGCAACATCAAAGAAGTCCACGACCTCTGAGAATCGCTCGCGCAGCTCCGGTTCTGAACATGCCCGCGTCCTCGGCGATGTCGAAGTATCCCCGCAGCAATACCGAGTTCCGGTGGCGAAGGTTCTCGCTCCGCGCAGCGGCGCGGCGCCCCTTGCGCGGCGTCAGACCCACACCGGCATACACCTGCGGCCGCACTATCAATGACGTCGCCAACACCGTCAGGAGCGCAAGCGATACATCCGCCCAGGCCGCCGGGAGGTATTTACGGGCGTCTACCGCCCGGTACAGCTCATCCTCGGCGAACTCGAGTTGGCGGCGGCTGACCAGAACGCAGATCTTCGCGACCTGGCGAACCACGGGCTGCGCCAGCCCGTCGGCCTCAAGCTCGGACATCAGCTGATGAATCAGCTTGTGCAACAACAGGATGAAGCCGCGCCCCAGGGGCCCGTGCGGGATGGCCGGAACGCCGAAGCGCTGCAGCCGCTGCACCGCCATCGGGGCGGGCTGTAGTTCCAGCCCCGTCTTATTGATCAGCCGGCCCACCATGGTGGCATTACGGCTGATATCTCGAACACTGGCCAGCTGAAAGCGCGTGTAGTCGTCAGCCAGGGTGTTGCCCTCGATGACGTCACGGAACATCAGCGACGCCAGCGCACCCTGGGCATCCATGACGAAACTGAGCAGACTGACCAGTTCGCGGCACGCCAACTCGCCGCGCTGCGCGTCCGAAAGCATGTCCCACTCCTGGGTGCCAAAGAGCGAAAGCCGATGTGCGGCCAGCCAATGCTTGCCCGAGTCCAGGGGCGCATCCCAATCGATGTCGAGCTCGGGGTCGTAGCTGAGTTCGGTCGCCTCGAAGAGCAACCGGCGCGCCGTCTTGAGTCGATCCCCCACCCGCCGGCGCCGGGTGGGCATATCGCCTCCCACGGTGGTGGCCGGGGTGAATTCGTAGTCGGCGTAGTTGATGTCTTTGTAGCTGCTGGACGTCACGTCACTGCCTTCTGATCAGCCAAGATTAAGTATCCGTACCACAAAGTATGGGGTACTGTCTGTTACGACTATGCGAGCGAGTCTGTCGGGACGGTGTCCCGATTGTCAAGAGGCAACCGAGCCGGACGGAGAGTCATGAGCCTTCCCCACCAGGAGGACACCAACAGTGTCTTCACCCACAGCCCACACGACGATTCGGACTACATCGGCGAAGCGACGGTCACCGTGCGCGGCACCGACATCCCCGTCGAGTTGGAATTGAAGGGCTACAGCGAGCCAATCGACGGCGTCTTCCGCTGGATCGGCCGCATCAGGCCGAACGAGCAATTGACCGCGATCGTCGGCGACGAGGCCCGCGTCAAGGCCACCATCCGCACCACGCACAGCGCCCGGGACGCGTTCATCGGCGATCCCGACCCATGGAACCGATACCGGGTGATCGGAAAGAGCACCCCGCCGTTCCATGTGGCTACCGACCTCTCGGAAGTCGAGGCGGAGTAAGGGCTTTCGCCCCTTACTCCGCCCGTGCGCGGATGAGCGCGATCAGCTCACGCTCGACCTCGCGTAAGGGCTGCACCGAGCGGGCAGCCTGCGCCTGCAGCAGTGCACCTTCGATGGCGCTGACGGTGAGCGACGCCAGGCTGTCGACATCGTGCGCCACCCCTGAGTCACGGAAGGACTCCGCCAGCCGGGTGCGCATCCCGATGAAAGCGTCGTGGGCCGCGGCCCGGATCTGCTCCTCCCCCGGGCCGGCGAGCGCGGCTGCGGCATGCGGGCACCCGGTGTCGAAGTCATGCGCCTCGAGCTGATTGACCCACCACGCGATGAACCTGGTGAGCAGGTATTCCGCATCGCCACGGGCGCGCAGCGCGTCGAGAAACCCATTGGCAAGATCCGACGCCTCTCGCTCTGCCGCGGCGATGAGTTCGGCCTTGCCCTCCGGAAAGTGCTGATAGATGGAGTTGCGCGCGGTGCCGCTGCGTTTAAGCAGGTCAGCCAGGCCGGTGGCATGCACACCACGCTCGCGCATCATGGCGATCGCGCTGTCGATCAGCCGTTGCCGTGGACCCGACGCCACCTCGCCCTCCTCACCCACATAGACCAATCGGTCCATCTGCTGCTACCGTCGGCATGGACCAATCAGTCTACGCGGAAGGGTGGCCATGACCACGGAAATCGAGAACCTGTCGGGGCTGGAACTGCTGCGCAGCATGGGTGGGACGGCCGACGGGATGCCGCCCATCGCCCGTCTACTCGGGATGCAGCTGGAGGACATCGAGTTCGGGACGGTGTCGTTCAGCGTGGTCACCCGCCCCGAGTTCGCCAACCCGTTGGGCACGTTGCACGGCGGCATCTGTGCGACGCTGCTCGACTCGGTGTTGGGCTGCGCGGTGCACTCCACCCTGGAACCCGGAATCGGTTACGGCACACTCGAACTCAAGGTGAACTACGTCCGCACCGTCCCGGTCGATGGCGAGCGCTTGGTGGCCACGGGCACGGTGTTGCACCCCGGCCGCCGGGTGGCGACCGCCGAGGGCAAGGTTGTCGACTCGCAGGGCAGGCTGGTGGCGCACGGCACCACCACCGTCATGGTGTACCGCTGATGAGCGCGAGCGAAGAAGGCCAGGCACTGATGAGCGCGAGCGAAGAAGGCCGGGCACTGATGAGCGCGAGCGAAGAAGGCCGGGCACTGATGAGCGCGAGCGAAGAAGGCCGGGCAGCGACGAGCGGCGCGAGTGCCGAGGACTTCGCGCGCGCCTCGGATGCCATCGAGGCGTTGCTGGCGGCGGTGCGCCCGGATCAGTGGGATGCCGCCACACCGTGCGAGGAATGGAATCTGCGGCAGTTGGCGGACCATCTCGTCGAGGTGAACTACTCACTGGCCGGGCGCTTCGGCGGGCTCAGCAGCGGTACCGCCGCCGACCCGGTGGCGGCGTATCGGCTGTCCGCCCAGGCGTTGCGTGACGCGCTGGCGCTGCCCGGCGTGCTGGACCAGACCTATCCCGGCCCGTTCGCGCACACCACCGGCGCCAACCAACTTCAGGTCCGCATGGCCGATCTGCTGACCCACGGCTGGGATCTGGCGCGAGCCACCGGCGCGTCCGCCGACCTGCCGGTAGATCTCACCGAAAACGCGCTCGGCTTCGTGCAGAAACTTGCCGGGGCGTTCGCACGATCGGGGAAGTTCGGCGCCCCGCAGCCCGTGGCCGAGGATGCCCCGGCACTCGACCGGCTGGCTGCGATGACCGGCCGGGTGGTCTAGCACTTCCCCGAGGGTGAAGCCAGTGCGGAATCTCAGCCGATTTCCTGCACTGGTTTCACGGTCGGCGATTACTCAGAAGCGGGCCATATTCTCTAGGCGCGCAATGCGGTCCGCCATCGGCGGATGCGTCGAGAACAGCGAGGCGACCCGATCGCTGGCCCGGAACGGGTTGGCGATCATCAGATGTGACTGGCTGGCCAGCTGCGGCTCGGGCGGCAACGGCGCCGCCTGCACCCCACCGGAGATCTTGCGTAACGCCGAGGCCAGCGCCAGCGGATCACCGGTCAGTTCGGCACCGGACTGATCGGCCTGGTACTCCCGGGAACGAGACACCGCCATCTTCACCACCGTGGCGGCAATGGGCCCCAGCATCGACACCAGGAAAAGCGCAAAGGGGTTGGGGCGGTTCTCGTCACCGCCGCCGAAAAAATTCAGGAACATCGCCATATTGGCCAGGCCCGAGATCACGGCGGCGAGGGCACCGGCGACACTGGAGATCAGGATGTCGCGGTTGTACACGTGCGAGAGCTCGTGTCCCAGCACCGCGCGCAGTTCGCGCTCGCTGAGCAAGTCCAGGATGCCGGTGGTGCAACACACCGCGGCGTTGCGAGGATTGCGGCCCGTGGCAAAGGCATTAGGGGCGTTGGTATCGCTGATGTACAACCGGGGCATGGGTTGACGGGCGACGGTCGCCAGCTCCCGCACAATCCGGTACATGGCGGGCTGCTGCAACTCGGTGACCGGCTGGGCGTGCATGGCGCGCAGCGCCAAGGTGTCGCTCTTGAAGTACACGTACGCGTTCATGCCGACGGCGAACACAATGGCCAGCAGCAAGATGCTCTTGCTGTGGAACAGCGAGCCGATGAACACGATCATCGCCGACATGCCGCCCAGCAGCAGCACTGTCTTGAGTCCGTTGGCGTGGCTGGGTACCGCTGGCATGATCATCCTCCTCGTTCGCTCGACGGGTGTTACCAGGTGTCACTCAAGCTAACGAAGAAAGATCTAGCAGGGTTCCGCCGCGCGCTTATCCGTGGCGGCGCACGGTGTACTCGATGAGTACGCCCAGAGCGTCACGAGCATCACCCGGTGGCAACTCCACCAGCTCGGCCTTGGCCCGATCGGCGTAGTCGATGACGACGGACTTGGCCTGCGCCAGTCCCTCGGAGGCGCGCAATAGGGCGAGCGCCTCTTCCACCTCGGCGTCGTCGGTGATCGGCGCGGCCAGCAGGACGCGCAGCCGGTCCGCGTCGGGGCCGGTATCGCGCAGGGCGTACAACATCGGAAGGGTGTGCACTCCCTCGCGCAGGTCCGTGCCCGGTGTCTTGCCCGATTCGTCGGTGAGGCTCTCGATGTCGATGATGTCGTCGGAGATCTGGAAGGCAGTGCCGACGATGGCGCCCAGGCGGCTCAGCCGTTCGATCTGATCGTCGTCGCAGCGCGACGTCATGGCGCCGAAACGGCCCGCCGCCGCGATCAACGATCCGGTCTTCTCGTGGATCACCTTGAGGTAGTGCTCGGTCTCGTCGCCGCCCTCGGGCACCCCGACGGTTTCCCGCATCTGCCCGGTGACCAGCTCGGCGAAGGTCTCCGCGACGATCCGCACGGCCGTGGGGCCCAGCCGCGACACCAACCGCGAGGCCGTGGCCAGCAGATAGTCCCCGGCCAGAATCGCCACGTTGTTACCCCAACGGGCATTGGCGCTGGGCACCCCGCGACGCTTCTGCGCCTCGTCCATGACGTCGTCGTGGTACAGCGTGGCCAGGTGGATGAGCTCGCACACCGCACCCGCGAGGATCACCTCGTCGTTGTCCGGATCGGGTCCGGTCTGTGCGGCCAGCACCGTGAACAGCGGGCGGAAGCGCTTCCCACCGGCGTGGAAAAGGTGCAGCACAGACTCCGTCAACAGCGGGTCGGACTGCCCCAGCTCGGACACGATGAGGGTTTCGATGGCGGCCAAATGGTCGCGCACCTTGGCGGCGAATACGGGATCACCGAGGTCAACTCCGGCCACCGTGGTCGAGTTACTCACCGGTCCAACATACTGGGAAGGTGCAGACCTCAGCGGACCTGGTCGTCGTCGGTGCCGGCCCAGCCGGATCGGCGGCCGCGGCGTGGGCCGCACGCTCGGGGCGCGAGGTGGTCCTGGTCGATTCGGCGGTGTTCCCCCGAGACAAGACGTGCGGCGACGGACTGACCCCGCGCGCCGTCGAACAACTCGAGTTGCTGGGCCTGCGCCCCTGGCTCGACGAGCACATCCGATACCGGGGTCTGCGCCTGCACGGATTTGGCGGAAATCTCGAAGTGCCATGGCCCGGAACGTCTTTCGGTGGCACCGGGAGCGCGGTGCGCCGCACCGAGCTGGACGACAAGATCCGTCAGGTCGCCGTCGACTCCGGGGCCAAGATGGCCGAGTCCACCAAGGCCGTTGACGTCGAGCGTGACTCGGCGGGCCGGATCACCTCGGTGCGGGTGCTCGACGACAACGGTCCCGGCGAGATCGCGTGCAAGGCCGTCATCGTCGCCGACGGGGTGCGTTCGACGCTCGGAAAGATCCTCGGACGCGAGTGGCACAAGGACACCGTGTACGCCGTCGCGGGCCGCGCGTACATCGAGTCGGCCCGCGGTGACGAAGAATGGATGACCTCACACCTGGAGCTGCGCTCCCCCGAGGGTGATGTGTTGCCCGGATACGGCTGGATCTTCCCGTTGGGCGGCGGACAGATCAACATCGGTGTGGGTGCGCTGGCCACGTCGAAACGCCCCGCCGACGCAGCGCTGCGCCCGCTCATCGAGTACTACACCGAGCTGCGGCGCGAGGACTTCGGGCTCACCGGACGGCTGCAATCGATCGCGTCGGCACTGCTGCCGATGGGCGGTGCGGTATCCGGCGTCGCGGGCCCCAACTGGATGCTCATCGGCGACGCGGCGGCCTGCGTCAATCCGCTCAATGGCGAGGGTATCGACTACGGGCTGGAAACCGGCCACCTGGCCGCCGAGGTGCTGGACGCCGGCGATTACTCGCAGCTGTGGCCACAGCTGCTACGGGACCGCTACGGCCGTTCGTTCTCGATCGCACGGCGACTCGCGGCGCTGCTCACGTTGCCCCGCTTCCTGCCCGTGATGGGACCGGTGGGCATGCACTCGGCGGTATTGATGCGAATTGCCGTGCGGCTCATGGGAAACCTGGTAACCGACGACGATCAGGACATGATCGCGCGGGCCTGGCGAGTGGCTGGCGGCGGATCACGACGCCTGGACTCCCGTCCGCCGTTCAGCTGATTTCTCCCGCGAGCAGTTACAAAGTGGCGATGTGGAGGGCGACGATGCCACCGGTGAGATTGCGCCACCGCACATTTGACCACCCTGCCGAGGCGATCTGGTGGGCCAGCGCCTCCTGATCGGGCCACGCCCGGATGGACTCGGCCAGGTACACGTAGGCATCCGGATTGCTGCTGACGGCGCGCGCCACCTCGGGCAGCGTCTTCATCAGATATTCCATGTACAGCGTGCGAAACGGCCGGTTGACCGGCGTCGAGAACTCGCATACCGCAAGGCGGCCACCGGGTTTGGTGACACGAGCCATTTCCCGCAGCCCTTCGACGTGATCGACGACATTACGCAGCCCAAAGCTGATGGTCACCGCGTCGAACGAGTGATCCGCGAACGGCAGCCGCGTGGCGTCCCCGGCCACCTTCGGCACGTCGCGACGGGCACCGGCCTTGAGCATGCCGACCGAGAAGTCCGCGGCCACGCACCACGCACCGGACTGGGTGAGTTCGGCGGTCGAGACCGCGGTTCCCGCGGCGATGTCGAGCACCTTGTCGCCGGGCTTGAGCCTGAGGGCCTCGCGGGTGGCGCGGCGCCAAAAGCGGTCCCGGCCGAAGGAGAGCACGGTATTGGTGATGTCATACCTACGGGCCACCGCGTCGAACATGGACGCGACCTCGTGCGGGTCCTTTTCCAGGGTGGCGCGGTTCATACCGTGACGGTACAGGGCAGCCCGCCCGGACGCCGACACGCCGTGTTCTGATGCGTTCACCGAGTCATTGCCACCGAATGCGGCGTGTCGACGCGGGGGGTGGGGCGGATCAGGCGGTCATGATGCCGCGGCCCAGGGTGGTGCCCGCCGCCGCGGCGTAGTGCTCCAGCAGCTCATCGCAGATCGCGGGCCAGGTGCGTGCAAGTACTCCCCGGCGTGCGGCCGCCGAGAAGCGGCTGCGGGTGGCCGGCTGTACCAAGTGGTCGACCGCCATACCCAGTCGCGCCTCGAAGTCGGCGACCGGCAACAGCATGCCGTTGCGCCCGGGAATCACCAGATCACGAGGCCCGCCGGCATCCGGAGCGATGGACGGCACGCCACTGGCCAGTGCTTCCTGTACCGCCTGGCAGAACGTTTCGTGCTCGCCCGGGTGGATGAAGACGTCGAGACTGGCGTAGGCCCGCGACAGTGCCGACCCGGTCAGTTCGCCGGTGAAAACCGCTGTCGGCATCAGCTTTTCGAGTGCTTCGCGTTCGACACCGCCGCCCACGATGACAAGCTGAAGATCATCGCGCCCGGCCAGCACCGCGAGGCGCTCCACATGCTTTTCCGGAGCGAGACGCCCGACGAACCCGATGATCGGCTTGCCCTTGGGCGACCAGGCCCGGCGCAGCTCATCGTCGCGTGCCGAGGGGGCGAAACGCTCGATATCCACGCCACGCGACCACCGGAACACCCGCGGGATTCCATGCATGGCAAGGTCTTCCATCGCGGACGACGACGGTGCCAAGGTACGGTCGGCACGGCCGTGCAAATGCTTGGTCCAGCGCCAGGCGGCACGTGCGGCGAAACCGGCGCCGTAGCTGTCGGCGAATCCCGCCACATCGGTTTGATAGACGGCGACCACGGGCACATCAAGGTGCTGCGCGGCGCGCAGTCCGCCATATCCCAGCACGAACGGCGAAGCCAGGTGCACCACGTCGGGGGCGAACTCGCGGAAGATCCGGACCATGCGCGGCTGCGGAACTCCCAGCGGAAGCGTGCTCACCTTCGGGAACATGATGGCCGGTACCCGGTGCACGGGCACTCCGGCGTACTCGGTAGCGGCGGGGGCCTGTCCGCGCGGGGTGTCGGGCGCGATGACGATGGCCTCGTGCCCGGTGCGGCGGAAGTGCTCCAGCACCCGCAACACCGAATTGGACACTCCGTTGACGTTCGGCAAGAACGACTCGGCGACGATCGCGATGCGCACATCGACAGCATGTCAGGATCAACTGGCAGTTAGGTTGCCCCCAGGCATACGTCACGCAAACTTAAGCGTGAGCAGGGGCCGGGCCTCGGCGCCGCAGCCAGGCGAGCCCCAGCAGCACG
Organism: Mycobacteroides abscessus ATCC 19977; assembly: GCF_000069185.1. NCBI lineage: Bacteria > Bacillati > Actinomycetota > Actinomycetes > Mycobacteriales > Mycobacteriaceae > Mycobacteroides > Mycobacteroides abscessus. The sequence continues at coordinate 3,983,605 of NC_010397.1, forward strand.
GTTCCGGTGACCGTCCACACCACCACGATGATAGAGCCTGCCGGGATGATCGACAGCGATGCGTTACGCCCTTGTACCCGAACCAGATCCGGGTTGGACTTGTCATACTCGACATAGATCCGCATGCCCGGACTGAGCTCGGACGGATAGAGGACACCCAATTCCGGCCGGTACGTGACTCGTTCGGGTGTGACGAACTCGATGGTGGATCGTCGCGGGCCCGCGCTGAGCACCTCGGCCAGCGCGACGCCCATATCCCGTTCGATTGCCTTGTCGTTGCGCCAGGCGCCGGCGACCAACAGCAGTGACTGCAGGGTCATCAGGCCCGCCAGGATCAGCACTCCGATCCTGACTCTCGTGATGACGCGGGCGCGCCGGTTCACAGGGCCGCCCTGATGGCGGCATGTAGCTCGCGCAGAGTTGAGCGATCAGCCTTGACCTCCAGAACCCTGATACCCCTGGCCGGTTCGTCCAGGGCGGGACCAAGCTCCTCGACCGAAATCGACTGTGAATCCACATGATAAGCCCGGCACAGCGCCGCAATATCGACATCGTGCGGGGTACCGAAGATGCGCGAGGAGACATCGTGGAAGCGCGGGTCGCCCTGCTCCAGCAGTTCGAAAATTCCGCCGCCGTTGTCATTTGAGACCACGATGGTCAGATTCTCGGGCCGGGGCTCGGTAGGGCCGATCAATAGACCCGAACTGTCGTGCACAAAGGTGAGATCGCCGATCAACGCCACCGTGCGACCACCCCGGTGCGCCAATGCCGCGCCGATCGCGGTGGATACGGTGCCGTCGATGCCGGCCACTCCCCGATTGGAGCGCACACGAACGTCCTTGGCGCCCCACGGAACAAGAGCGGCGTCGCGTACCGGGTTGGACGCGCCGAGCACCAGCTGATCGCCGTCGCGCAGCGACCCACACACGTGCGCCGCCACATGCAGGCCCGTGGTGAGGGGGTGCGTGCTCAGCTGTCCGCGCACCGCGTCGAGCGCCTTGTGATGCGCATGGGCGCACCGCTGCAGCCACGCCGGGTCGGGGCTTCCGGAGGTGACCGCACGGGTGCCGGTGGCCTGCGAGTTACCGGATACGTCGGGCCAGCGTGGCCCGGTAGTCAACGCGTACACCGGAATCCGGCTGTCCGCCAACAACGAGGAAACCTGCCGATGCAACGTCGGGCGCCCCAACATGATCACCTGCTGCGGGTGCAGCAGCGTGAGCGCCAGCGGATGTACCGGGTTATCGGGCTGTGGCGCAGTCGGTTCGGCCACGGTGGGCAGCATCGAAAGATTTGGGTGGGTGGCCGCGCCGTGCCCCGCTATCACCACGGTGTCCGCAGTCAGATCGATCTCGACGGGTTCGTCGAATGTCACGTCCGGGGTGTAGGTCCATGGGGCGCCGCCAGGGCGTCCGGCGGGTATCGGTCCGCCGTCACGATCGGGCACGAGTGGTTCCCGCAGCGGGATGTCGAACTGCACAGGTCCCGCATTGGCGGTACGAGATCCCTTGGCGGCAGCCAAGACCCGGCAAGTCGCCGAGCGCCAGTGCGGGTTCTGGGCCTCGATCTTCTCCGAGCCCTCTTCTGCCAGACCGATGCTGATCGCCGCACGAACCTGAGTGCCGAAGTAGCCGAGCTGCTCCATGGTCTGGTTGGCTCCGGTGCCCAGCAATTCGTAGGGCCGGTTGGCCGACAGCACGATCAGCGGCACCCGCGCATAGTTGGCCTCCACCACCGCCGGGCCCAGGTTGGCTACCGCCGTCCCGGATGTCATCGCCACCGGCACCGGGGAGCCACTGGCGGCGGCCAGCCCGACGGCCAGGAAGCCGGCGGTGCGTTCGTCGATGCGCACGTGCAGTCGCAGCCGGCCGGCCTTGTCGGCGTCGTGCAGCGCAAAGGCCAGCGGCGCGTTACGCGAACCTGGGCACAACACCACATCGCGGACGCCGCCGCGGATCAGCTCGTCGACGACGGCGTGGGCCTGTGCGGTCGACGGGTTCATGCCATCAGGGTGTCATACCGTCTGAGCGGTACTCGCAAAGAACTCCAGGATCACGCGGTTGACCTCGTCCGGGCGCTCGATGAAGCCCAGGTGCCCGGCATCGGAGATCTCGACATACTGGCCGCCGGGGATCGCATCGGCCACCTCTTTGCCGAGGTAGGGCGGCAGGGTCATGTCGTCGGTGAACCCGATGACCAGCGACGGAACCTTGATGTCCGCATAGGCGCCGGGCCGGTCCGGGGCGGGTATGGCGCTGCGCTGATGGTCGATGCCACCCGAGGCCGGTTCCGGCCACAGCGTGAACATGTCGATCCAGTCCTTGATCGCCGCATCGTTGTTGAGGGTCTTCGGCGAAAAGTTCAGCAGCAGCCGCATCGCGGCCTGGTACGCCGCCGGCACCTCGACACCCGAGGCGGATAGTTCGAGTTCTGCCTTGCGGAAGAACGAGCGCGTGGCGTCCTCGCGTCCGCGAGTGCCCATGAACACCGCGGCGGTCACCAATTCGGGGCGGGTGAGCGTGAGTTCCTGCGCGATGAGGGCACCCATGGAGAACCCCACCAGCCGGGCCGGAGCGGCGCCGAGTTGCTCGATGAGCGCCGCGGTGTCGTCCACCATGTCTTGAAGGGTGAAGCCGTCCGCTGACTCGGTGGTCGGCGGTATGCCGCGGTTGTTGAAGGTGATGGTGCGATAGCCCGCGGCACGGAACGCCGGCACCTGGTGCAGGTGCCAGCTGCGGCCGGCGCCACCACGCCCGGAGATAAAGACGACGGGGTCGCCCGAGGCGCCGAGCGCCAGGGGCCCGCGGTCGTCATAACTGATCTGGATGCCGTTGATGTTCGCGAGAGGCACGGTGATTGAACCTACCGGTTGAGCAGCGCGTGGCAGTCGGCTACTCGGCGGCGCCACCGATCCAGCCGGTCAGCGGGCACGGCGAGCGCGGCCAGCCGAGCCGGGTCGGGGGTGCACGACGTGACGGGCAGGTGGCCGTCCACCACAGGCGGCACATCCGCTACATCGGCCAAGAAAAATCCTCCGGTACCCAGGCCACAGGCGTGATCCAGCTCCGGCAGCGCCGCCGCCGCACGCAGACCGATGCCGATGCCCACCGCGCTGTCCAGTGCGCTGGAGATCACCGCCGGCATCCCGATACGCGCGGCGATCTCCAACAAGGCGTGCACGCCACCAAGGGGCGCCACCTTGAGCACCGCGATATCGGCCGCCCGCGCTTGCGCGACACGAAGTGGATCACTTGCGCGCCGGATGCTTTCGTCTGCAGCGATCGGCACTCCGGGGAGCCGCCGGCGCAGTTCGGCCAGTTCTTCCACGGTGGCGCATGGCTGTTCGGCGTACTCGAGAGCGCCGTCGCGGGTCAGCGCGGTCAGCGCGTGGACTGCCTGCGCGACAGTCCAGCCGCCGTTGGCATCGACCCGCACCGTGCGGATCCGAGCGCGCACCGCCTCGACCCGAGCGACATCCTCGTCAAGCGTTTGTCCCGGCTCGGCCACTTTGACCTTCGCGGTCTGGGCGCCCGGGAATCGGGACAGCACCTCGGGTACATCGGCGGCGGTCACCGCGGGCACCGTCGCGTTGACCGGGATGCGGTCACGGCGCGGCGTGGGCAGCGCGCGGTACGCGGCCTCGATGGCGGCGGACAGCCACGCGGAGGCCTCGGCCGGTTGATACTCGGGAAACGCACCGAACTCGCCCCAGCCCGCCGGGCCGTCGATCAACGCGACTTCCCGGGTGGTGATGCCGCGAAATCGCACCCGCATGGGCAGCGCGACAACATGCAGCCGGTCGAGCACGTCGTCTAATACGGGCAGCTCCACATCTGCGATCGTCGCATGCTAGACCGACCGGAGGTGATCGATGCTGCCCAGTTCGGTAACCGCGCGATTGTGGAAGTAGTCGTCTTCACTGAGCACGCTGATGCTGCCCGCCGGGGCCCGGAAGGATACGTAACCCGTCGAAGCGACGGGCATCTTGATCCATGCGGATACGACAAACGTCAGCGCACCACCGTGCGTCACGATGACCTGGTGACGGCAACGGCTTTCTACGATATCGCTCATTGCGTCGTAAATGCGTTGCGCAAAAACGATTTTCGTCTCCGCACCGCTAATCCCTTCATCGTGGGCCATCCGCTCGCCCACCGCGGGCGGCGGCACAAACCTTTGATCAAGCCACTCCTGAGGCCTGCCACCGGCCTCCCCGTACGACTTCTCGCGCAATCGCACATCGACAATGGGCGCGACACCCAGGGCATCGCCGATCGCGTCGGCCGTGTGCGCCGCACGAACCAGATCCGAGGTGTACACCTCGACCTCGCTGCCGCCGGGAACGCGGGTGCGCAATGACGAGGCGATCGCCCGGGCCGCGCGTCGGCCCGCCGCGGTTAATGCGGAGTCGTACCACCCACCGACCAGCCCATCCACGTGATGAGTCGACTCCGGATGCGTCACAACGTATAGGCGACGCAGCTCCACATCTGCGATCGTCGCATGCTGCCCGGCGGACCGTCCGCGGCAGCCTCACCGGGCGCCCGAAAGTGACTTTCGGTTCTAGTGCGTCCCACGACCGAATGCCAATCTGCCCAGTGCAAAGGAAGCAAAGAAGGAGAGGGCATGACAACGGCTCACGGTGTCGCGGGATTTCAATCGGGTTGCCGGTGCCCAGGTTGCTCCACGGCCGAGGCACGACGGCTGCGGCGGATCGGCGACCTGGAACGGGAACGGTGGGAGCCCATCAATCAGCGTGCTACCCGGCGCACCGAGCACTACTTCGCCGAGGCCTCCGATCATCCGCTGAATTGGCAGAAGCCCTGGACCAAGGAAGAGATCAGCACCGTACTCGATTCGTCATCCACGGCCGCGCAAGTCGCGACGCGACTTGGACGCTCGGTGGGGGCCATTCACGCGGCGCGGCGACGATTCCGTGCACGGCCCTGCCGGAATTAGCACACCATCTGGTCAACTTTTAGTTGACAACTACCATATCGTCAACCTAATGTTGACACATGGCCGCATTTCCCATCTCCTTGGACAACCTGATCGAGTCCGTACGCGGGATGCATCCCGACGGCACCGCGCTGGATCACCTTTCCGATGCCATGCTGCTGGCCGGGCGGTTGTCCGATCATGCCGACGCGTTGATCGGACACTTTGTCGACCAGGCCCGTCGCTCCGGCGCCTCCTGGAGCGAAATCGGTTCCAGCATGGGCGTATCCAAGCAAGCGGCACAGAAACGCTTCGTGCCGTCGGTACGGATGTTTTCTCGCTTCACCGATCGTGCCAGGCGATCTGTCGTCGGTGCGGCAGGCTTTGCGCTGGCAGACGGCACGCCGATCACCGTTGACCACCTCCTGGCCGGAGCCATCAGCGATCCGAAGGGGCTTGCCGCAGTCATCGTCGCGCAGGCCGGGATAACCGCCGACGCACTCGGAATCCCGGAGCGGCCTGCCCCCGATTACGATGCGGTGGCACCGACGCTGTCGACCGCGGAATTCGACGGTGACGCACAGGAGGCCCTGGAGGCCACGCTGCACATCGCACTGCGCTTGGGGCACAACTTCATTGGCACCGAGCACCTGCTACTGGCCATCTTGTCCGGCCACACCGACACCTCCCGCCGACTCTCCGAGCTAGGTCTCAATGCCGTCGTGGCCGAGGAGCAGGTGACCCGCCTGCTCGGTGAGATCTTGCAGGGCAGGACCCCCTAGCCAGCAGGCCCCCGAAGGCGTACCTTAATGTCATGCCAGTTGACATAAAACCCGTACCCAAGTGGCTTAAATACTTCAATAAGGTCGTCATCGGCGGGCACAAGGTGGGCCTCAAATTGCCGATGATGGTCCTGACGGTGCCGGGCGCCAAGTCTGGTAAGCCACGGTCCACCCCCATCACCCCCTTCACACTCGACGGGCAGCGCTATGCCGTTGGCGGAGTGCCGGGCTCGGCCTGGATCACCAACGCGCGCAAGGCCAAAACGGGCACCCTAACGCGGGGACGCCACAGCGAGCAGGTCCGCATCATCGAGCTGTCTCCGCAGGACTCCCGGCCGGTGCTACGCGCATTTCCCATCGAGGTGCCCGCCGGGGTCGGCTTCATCAGAAACGCCGGACTGGTCACAGAGGGAACTCCCGACGAGTTCGAGGCACTAGCCGGGATTGCCGCTGTGTTCCGGTTCGATCCGCTGAACGGCTAGGCGCCCGAACGCCACAAATATCGCCCCTCGGAATCGTCATCCGCGTGCAAGATCCGGGACTGATCTCCCCCATCGTGCTTGGCCTCATACATGGCGCGGTCCGCACAGGCCGTGAGCACCTCGATCGCCTCCTGCGACGTCGCCGATACCACTCGTGAGACCGCCTGAGCCGCCACACCCACGCTCGCGGTCACGGCGATACCGGCCGGCATCGAGGCCGTGACGGCTTGCCGCAACCGAGTGGCGAATTCGGCAACGGCGGACGCCGGGCACACCGTCACCACAAGAAACTCCTCGCCCCCGGAGCGGCCGACCACACTCGTTCCGGTCGTCCCACATGTGAGCGCATGGGCCACGTCGATGAGCACCCGGTCGCCGGTGCCATGGCCATACCGGTCATTGATGGACTTGAACCTGTCGATATCGACGATGGCCGCGGCGGTCACCTGATCACCGTCCAGCGGCTGCTCGCGCCGCAGTTCGCCGTAAAGCCGCTGCCACTCGGCGTAGATACCGCGCCGGTTGAGCAGCCCTGTCAGCGGATCACGCTGCGCGGCAAGTGCGTCCCATCGCACCACCGCAATCCCGAATTGAATGACCGCCGGGATCAGCACCACGACCAACAGCATGCTGGTCACCTTCACCAGCGCGGTCATCGCAGCGCCGACGGTACCCTCGGCGAACAGGCGAGACGACAGCGCGATGATCATCGGCGCGCACCAGGCGACGTGGGCCACCAGCAGCCGGTTCGCCAGGAAGAAGCTCACGTAGGCGCCGACGGGCGTGAAAAGCACCGTGCCCACCAAGCCCGCGAGTGGATCGGAGTCCTGCCAGCAAGCCACCGCGATGCCGATATCGGCAAAGGCGACGAATGCCACCGCCTCACGTAGGGACGGCCACGGCCCCACCGCCCAACGCAACGCCCACCCCAATGAGCCGACCGCGCACAGCCCGACGATGACGCGACCGATCATGCTGCGCGGACCGGTATCGCTGAACTGAACGGCAATGCAGATCGCGGCGAAAATCAGCGCGTATCCGCCGATGAGGTTGCGGACGGTCCGGTCCAGCTTGCGCGCATGAAGGAAGCCGCGCAGCCAACCCGTCGGCACCGGTTCGGTCCACCATTGACGCAGAAAGCCCATCCACGCGGTGGACCGGATATACGAAACGATCACGGCGTCGCGTAGCCAGGATTGGCGGTCGGAGCATTGCGCCGGGGCACCATCCGCACCCTGGGCAGTGGCGGCGCGGGCAAGCGAGGCACCGCGCCCTGGTAGCCCTCTACTCGCCCGAAGCGCTCGGACTCGGCCTGCCATTCCTCCCGGAAGGCCGCGATCTCGTCATGGTCGCGGCCGACGAAGTTCCACCACATGACGATCTGCTCACCGAACGGTTTGCCACCCAACAGAATCGCCCGGGCCGTTGTCTCCGTCGGATTCGTCACGGTGAGTTGCTCCACTCCGGTGCCCACATATCCCAGCTCACCGCGAGTCAGCCGGCTACCGGAAAACTCGATGGCCTCGGTATCCACCAGCAGCCCATGCTCGAATCCGGCATCAACATCGAATCGCGCCGTACTGTGCGGTTCCAGCAGCAATTCCGCGCCGAGCAGCGGAGTCGCGGTACGCACCGGCGACACCTGTCCGGCCAACGTGCCCAGGAACACCCGCAGACTCACCCCGCCTGCCACCACGGCGTCGGGGGCGTAATGCTGGAAATCGCGAGCCGCGTCCCGAGATTCATCCGGCAACGCGACCCACAACTGCACCCCGTGCAACGTAGTGGTCTGTGCCGTCGACACCTCCGAGTGGCAAATGCCGCGGCCACCCGTCATCAGGTTGAGCTCTCCCGGCCGCACCATCGCATGCACGCCACTGCTGTCGCGGTGCTCGATCTCTCCGGTGAACAGCCAGCTCACCGTCTGCAGGCCGGTATGCGGGTGCGGCGCGACATCCATGCCACCGGTCTGCCCGATATCGTCGGGCCCGTAGTGATCGGCAAAGCACCACGCCCCGATCAGTGATCGCTGCGCCTGAGGCAAAGTGCGCAGCACCGTCATGGCACGCGGCCCTCCGAGCGGAACCTCTCGGGGAGTGAGGATCTCGACGACGGGCCGTCCGGCATCGTCCAGCGGGCACGGGCCGCCCTCGCATCGGGTCTCCGTCGGCGTGGTCTCGGTATTGCTCATGCCTTCATCATCGGCCGAATTCACCACATGTGCGGCATAGTTGGTCACCATGGATGAATCCGACGTCACGGTCGCCGACGCACCCGACAACCACCGATTCGAGATAACCGCAGACGGTGAGCTCGCCGGGTTCACCGAATACCTGGATACCTCGCTGGACGGCACCGCGGTACGGATCTTCTTTCATACGGAGATCGACGAAAAGTTCGGCGGGCGCGGCCTGGCCGGGACGTTGGTGCAGTCTGCCCTGACCACTTCGCGGGGCACCGGCCGCAAGATCGTGCCGGTATGCCCCTACGTCAAGAAGTTCGTCGGCAAGCACCACGAGTTCGACGACATCGTCACCCCGGTGACCCGGGACGCACTGGCCGCGGTCGAGGCACGTCAGGGATGAGCGAGCACCGCGTCTACATCGACAAACAGACCCCCTCCGTCTATCAGGGACTGAGCAAGACCGCCGCCGAACTTCGCGCCCGGGCCGCCGACACGGGACTCTCACGAACCACGTTGGAACTGGTCAATATTCGGGTGTCGCAGCTCAATCGCTGCCTGTTTTGCCTGGACCTACACACGCGCGTCGCGTTGGAAGAGGGTGAGTCAGCACAGCGGATCGCCGTATTGCCGGTGTGGCAGGAAGCCGAACTGTTCAGCGATGTGGAGCGCGCCGCCCTGACCATCGCCGAGGCCGTGACGGAAGTCACCGACCACCACCTCACCGACGAGCAGTACACGGCGGTGCGCGAGCATCTGTCCGACGATCAGGTATCCGTGCTGGTCTGGTCGGCGATCATGATCAACACCTTCAATCGGATCTCGATTCTGAGCCGACACCCGATCAAGCGCCGCTGATACGGCGGCAGGGCCGGGAATACAGCCGCATCACCATGAGTTAGATTTCTTAAGCCAGACTAATTACCTGGTGAAGGACATATCTCACGGGGAAGGTATTCGACGATGCCTCAGGTGCGTGCCATACGTTTCGGCAGGAGAACGCGCTCGCTAGTGGTGGCGGCGGCACTTGCCACCGCGCTATCCGGGTGCACCGTCTACCAGACGCTCACCAAGCCCACCGAAATTCCCCAGACCACAACGGCCCCCACCGTCAGTGACCAGGAACAGATCCGTCAGGTCACGGCCCAAATGGGCAAGGCCCTCGGCAGCCTCGACTTGGATGCCGGTAATGCCCTGACCTGCCCGCGCTATCAGGTGTCGAGCCGCACCGCCGACGAGAAACTCGTCCCGTCGATCAATTCGTGGCAGGGCGCCGAGCAGGCGCTCATGTACGGCGATACCTCCACCCTGGCCAGTGCTGTCGCACAACAGTTCCCCAGCGCCGGCAGCGGCGAGCGCGCGAGCCTGGTAAGGGCGATCGTGAACCGTGACCAGTTCTCCTACACGACCGGCGTGCTGCAGATCCTGCGTGAATCCACCACCGTGGAGAAGTTCGCGATCGACAACATCAAAATCGTCGGCGACAGCGCCACGGGCGACATCACCGCGACGTACAGCTTCGGCGGCGCCGGCACCCAGACCCAGGTCAAGCCGAACCAGTTCCGCAAGGAAGGCGGCAAGTGGGCGTGGTGCCAGCAGCCGCCCCCGGGACTCTTCACCCAGTGGACGACGTCCTCGGCGGCACAAGCCTCGGCGTAGTCGTACCCGGTGGCTTCGACCGACCGCATAGCGGGTGGCCTCTAGAGTCGGAGCCATGACCCAAGACGACGGGCAGACCGCCAATCCCTTTGACCCGACGCGCTGGCAACCGGTACCGGGGTTCGAGGACCTGACCGACATCACCTATCACCGGAACGTCGAACACGGATCTAATGGGGCTCGCCAGACGGGCACCGTACGGATCGCGTTCGACCGCCCTGAGGTGCGCAACGCCTTCCGCCCGCACACCGTGGACGAGCTGTACCGCGCCCTGGATCACGCACGGATGACGTCCGACGTGGGTGCGGTGCTACTCACCGGAAACGGTCCCAGCCCCAAGGACGGCGGCTGGGCATTCTGCTCCGGCGGCGACCAGCGCATCAGGGGGCGCACCGGCTATCAGTACGCCGGGGGCGAGACCGCCGAGACGGTGGATCCGGGGCGCGCGGGCCGGCTGCACATCCTGGAAGTGCAGCGCCTCATCCGCTTTATGCCAAAGGTGGTGATCGCCTTGGTGAATGGCTGGGCCGCCGGCGGCGGACACAGCCTGCATGTGGTGTGCGACCTGACTTTGGCGAGCCGCGAGCACGCGCGCTTCAAGCAGACCGACGCCGACGTGGGCAGTTTCGACGGCGGGTACGGCAGCGCGTACCTGGCCAAGATGGTCGGCCAGAAGTTCGCGCGCGAAATCTTCTTCCTGGGCCGGCCCTACACCGCCGAGCAGATGCACCACATGGGTGCCGTCAACGAGGTCGTCGACCACGCCGAGTTGGAGAATGTCGCACTCGAGTGGGCCGCCGCGATCAACGGCAAATCGCCGCAGGCGCAACGCATGCTGAAATACGCCTTCAACCTCACCGATGACGGCCTGGTGGGCCAGCAGCTGTTCGCCGGGGAGGCAACACGATTGGCCTACATGACCGATGAGGCCGTAGAGGGCCGCGACTCATTCCTGCAGAAGCGCGAGCCGGACTGGTCGCCCTACCCCTGGCACTACTAGCCCGGGTCGGCAATCCCCGGACGGCGAGCATGCCCAAATGTGCCGAATTTGGGCGTAACAAGGCACATTTCAGCATGCTCGCCAAGAGAAGCTAGGCGCGCTCCATCCAGAAGTCGAGCTCCAGGTCCTCCTCGGCGCACTCACGATACTGAGAGAAGTCGGTGACGCCCGCCTCGCGGAGCACCTCGTCGTCGATGAAGCAGTTCCCGCTGACCTCACGACTGGGCTTGGTCAAGATCTCGTACGCGGCGTCGGCCATGATCTGCGCCGAACGACAACGGGCAACCAGCTCTGCACCCAGGATGTTCCGGATGGCCGCGGTGTCGATCGTGGTGCGCGGCCACAAGGCATTCGACGCGATCCCATATTGACGCAGTTCGGCGGCCAGTCCGATGGCCACCAGACTCATGGAGAACTTCGAGATGGTGTAGGCGGTGGTGGTCCGCTCGAACCACTTGGGCTCCAAGGTGATCGGCGGCGACAACGTCAGGATGTGGGGATTGTCGGCCTCCTTGAGCGCCCCGATCGCCGACGTGGACAGCGAGAACGAGCCGCGCGCGTTGATGTCCTGCATCAGGTCGTAGGCCTTCATCGAAATCGATTCCGAAGGAGCAAGATTCAGCGCGCTGGCGTTGTTGACCACGATGTCGATTCCACCGAACTTCTCGACAGTCTGGGCCACCGCCGACGCGACGACCTCGTCGTCACGGACGTCTCCCAGCAGGGGCAGGGCGTGACCACCCGCGGCCTCGATCTCCTCGGCGGCGGTGTAGATGGTGCCGGGGAGCTTGGGGTGCGGTTCGGCGGTCTTGGCCATGATCGCCACATTGGCACCGTCCCGCGCCGCCCGGAGCGCGATGGCCAGCCCGATACCGCGGCTGCCTCCCGACATGATGATGGTCTTACCCGCCAGCGATCCCATTAGCCACGTCCTTGTCGTCATAGGGTTGAGTGAGGCCAGCGTAGGACACCACCGGTGGCCGAAACCGGGCGAGACATACGTCACCGGGACCCAACATTTCGCACGCATCGAAAGAGGCATACAGTTCTTACTCGTGAGTAAGAACTCGTTCGGCAAGCGCGTGAGTACGACGCTCGCGCGCGCGGCCATGCAGCCATTCCCCAGCCTCCCTCTGGTTCGGGCTCGGCTCGATCCCAACTATGGGGCCCCGATCAAGGGCAAGCGCGTGCTCATCACGGGCGCATCGTCCGGCATCGGCGAGGAGGCGGCCTACCAGTTCGGCAAGCTCGGCGCCAAGGTCATCGTGGTGGCACGACGCGAAGATCTACTGGCCGAGGTGGCAGCACGCATCATCGCCGAGGGCGGCGAGGCGGAGGCCATCGCGTGCGACTTGTCCGACCTCGACGCCATCGACAAACTCGTCGAGACCGTCAACGAGAAGCACGGCGGCGTCGACATTCTGGTGAACAATGCCGGGCGCTCCATTCGCCGTAAGACCTACGAATCCCTGGATCGCTGGCACGACGCCGAGCGGACCATGCAGCTCAACTACTTCTCGCCGCTGCGACTGATCCGTGGGTTCGCCCCTGGCATGGTGGAGCGCCGAAGCGGTCACATCATCAACGTGGCGACGTGGGGTGTGCTCACGGACGTGGTGCCTCAATTCGCGGTGTACAACGCGTCGAAGGCGGCACTGTCGACGGTGAGCCGAATCGTGGACGCCGAGTATGGGAAGTACAACGTGCACACCACCACGCTGTACTTCCCGCTGGTCCGCACCCCGATGATCGCCCCGACCGAGGCTTACACCAATGCGGCCGCGCTGACCTCTGCCGAGGCCGCTGAATGGATGGTCCTGGCGGCGCGGACTCGCGTGGTGCGCATCGCACCCAGAATCTCGGTGATGTCAGCTGCCACCAACGCGGTAGCCCCCGACCTTGTCACACGAGTCGCCCGAAACGGTCGCGAAACGCTCGGATAGCCCGGCTTGCCGTGGTAGACACGGCTCATGGAGATCTTGTCCAGCCGAATACTGTTGCGGCCTAAGGACTATGACGCGACATTAGCCTTCTATCGCGATACCTTGGGACTGGCCGTCGCCCGCGACTACGGGGCGGGCATGGTGTTCTTCGCCGGACAGTCACTCATCGAGATCGCCGGACACGGTCGTCCAGACGGACCGCTGACCGCATTTCCGGGCGCGCTGTGGCTCCAGGTACGCGACGTCTACGAGACCCAGACCGAGCTGGAAAGCCGTGGGGCGTCGATATCCCGCGCCGCACGGCAGGAGCCATGGGGCCTGCATGAAATGCACGTCGCGGCGCCCGACGGCGTCACGCTGATCTTCGTGCAGATTCCCCCGGATCACCCGTTACGCAAAGACACCCGGCGGTAGCTACCGCCGGGTGTCTTTGAGATGTCTTGGCTACTTCTTCAGGAACGGGAAGAAGTCGACGCCGGTGTGGTGAATGATCGTGGTCCGGGTGATCCACAGCAGCGCGAGGACAACAACCGCGCCGACCAGAGTGAACAGCGCCAGCCCCAGGAACTTCACCGCCGGGTTCGGAGCGACCACGGTGCCGTCGTCATGGGTGCCACCGGCACCCGACGAGTAGGCGACCAGACCCGCCGCGAAGACGGCCGGCAGACCCGCACCGAGGATGAGCCCGACCACGAGCACCTTGCCGATGGCTTCCAAGTAGTTCATCGAGGATTCCTTCTCTTCGCTGGTGTGGGCTAGACCGAAGCCGTGTCGTTGGCGGAGTCCTTCTTAGGAGCCTCCTTGTTCGCGGCCTCCTTGTTCGGGGCCTGCTTGTTTGGGGCCTCGACGGGGGCTTCGGCCCTCGACTCACGAACATCGGCGGGCACCACCGAGTTGGTGGAGTCGTCCCACTCGGCGTTGACATTGCTGGAATCGACCTTCTCCTGCTGCGCGCGCCACCACATGTAACCGGAGAGCACGACCAGCAGGGCGAAGATGATCAAGTCGCCGACCATCGGGGTGGTGAGGTTTCCGACCAGGTGCGACAGCCAGTAGGACAGCGCACCGACGATGCCCGCGGCCGGCAGAGTCACCAGCCAGGCCAGCACCATCCGGCCGGCGACGGCCCAGCGCACCTCGGCGCCCGGCTTGCCAACGCCGGTACCGAGGATCGAACCGGTCGCGACGTGAGTGGTGGACAGCGCCATTCCGGCGGCGCTCGAGCTCAAGATGATCGCGGCCGAGGACGCTTCGGCAGCCAACCCCTGCGGAGACTCAATCTCGACAAGGCCCTTACCCAGGGTGCGGATGACCCGCCATCCGCCGAGGTACGTACCCAGGCCGATGGCGAGCGCGCAGCTGGCGATGATCCAGAACGGCAGCCCGGTCTCCTTGACATTGCCGGTCAGGTGGCCGGTGGTGATGAGCGCAAGGGCGATGACACCCATGGTCTTCTGCGCGTCGTTGGTTCCGTGGGACAGCGCGACCAGGGACGCGGTCGCGATCTGACCCCAGCGGAAACCTTCCTCGCGACGCTTCTTCACGACGTTGCGAGTGATTCGGTAAACCAGCCAGGTGCCTGCGGCGGCGACCAGGCCCGCGATCAGCGGGGCGGCCACGGCCGGGATGATCACCTTCTGCAGGATGCCGTCCCACTTGACGCCCGAGGTTCCGATCGCGGCGAGCGCGGCACCGATCAGGCCGCCGAAAAGCGCGTGCGACGAGCTGGACGGGATGCCGAACAGCCAGGTCAGCAGGTTCCACAGGATGCCGCCGATGAGCCCCGCGAAGATGATAGTCAGACCCATGGACGGGGTGATGTTGGGCAGCAGATGGCCCGTCTTGCTGTCTTGCACCTTGATGACCGACGTGGTCACGGTGACGGCGACCTCGACCGAGAGGAAGGCGCCGACCAGGTTCAGAATGCCGGCCAGTAGGACTGCGGTCTTGGGCTTGAGGGCGCCCGTTGCGATGGACGTGGCCATGGCGTTACCGGTGTCATGGAAACCGTTGGTGAAGTCGAAGGCCAGTGCTGTTGCGATCAACAGCACCAGGATGATCATGGTTGCGTCCATGGCGCTAATTCTGGGGTAAAGGCCTTGACTTTGACCAGCTGATGACGGACGAAGTTTGGGCGCTGACCGGCCAGTTTGATATTTCCCGCAAGGAGTTCACATTCCGTTAACCTTTTGGGTGCGGACTGTTCGGACTGCTTGTGAGTTTCGGCACCCGATACCGCTAGGTTTTGGCTGGCGACAACGGGCAGCAACAGCACTACGATCGCTATTCAGTCGACAAGATCCAGGACGGCCGCCCGTCCCTACAGGAGTTAGAGGCCGTGAACGCATTTCTCAACAAGATCGTCACCTGGCTTCGGGCGGGGTACCCCGAGGGTGTCCCGCCGCCCGACTATGTCCCGCTGCTGGCACTGCTGGGCCGCCGCCTCTCGAATGACGAGGTCAAGACGGTGGCCCGGGAGCTCATGGCCCGCGGCGATTTCGACAACATCGATATCGGGGTCCTCATCACCCAGATCACCGATGAGCTGCCCACCGGCGAAGACATCGAGCGCATCCGCGAGCGGCTGGCGAAAAAGGGCTGGCCCCTTGATGATCCGCGCGAGCCCGCCGACCACGGCGAGGAGCCGGGTTCTGGTCAGGCCACCGATCACCCCGCGTGACGCGGCTACTACGCGCATTGCCCGTACCCAGCGGGCAAACGGTGCTCGGCCTGCTACCCCGCCTGGCTGAGCTGCTCGATGGCCGCGGCGACGCGGTCTTGCCGGTTCCTGCCGACGACGCCGATCACGCGCATTTCCTGGCCTCCGAGCTCTCCGCCGACGAACCCATCGCAGACGATGTCGCGGTGGTGATCTCGACCTCCGGCACTACCGGAAAACCCAAGGGCGCCATGCTCACCGGCCAGGCCCTGACCGCCAGCGGCACGGCCACAGCGACACGCCTGGGTGGTCCGGGCCAATGGCTGCTGGCGCTGCCGCCCCATCACATCGCCGGAATGCAGGTACTGCTGCGCAGCATCCAGGCCGGAAGCGACCCCGTGGTGCTCGATGTCTCGACCGGCTTCTCCGTGCCCGACTTTGTGCGAGCAGTCGCCGAGATGACCGGGAGCCGGCGATACATCTCCCTGGTGGCAACACAATTGGTAAAAGCTCTGGGCGATGCGGAGGCATCGGAAGCGCTGGCCTCGTTTGACGCCGTCCTCTTGGGCGGAGGACCGTTGCCCGCCACCGTCGCCATCAGGGCCGCGCAGGCCCGCGTGCCGGTGGTCCGCACCTACGGAATGAGCGAGACCTGCGGAGGGTGCGTTTACGACGGGGTTGCCCTCGACGGGGTCGAGGTGCGCATCGGCCCGGAGGGACGGATCAGCCTTGGCGGTGCCACCGTGGCCACCGGGTATCGAAACATACCCGAGCACAAGGCCTTCGCCGAACACGGCTGGTTCCACACTGACGATTTCGGTGAGCTCGATGAGGGCCGGCTGCGGGTGCTGGGACGCTTGGACGAGGCCATCAGCACCGGCGGGCTCACCGTGGTCCCGCAGGTGGTGGAGGCCGCACTCGGCGCCCATCCGCTGGTCGCCGACTGCGCCGTCTTCGGTGTACCCGATGACCGGCTCGGCCAACGTGTCGCCGCCGCAGTGGTGCCGTCGGCGGCGGGAGCCCCGACCCTGGAAGATTTACGGGAGCATGTCACCGCGGCGCTGGACGGCACGGCGGCACCGCGCGAGCTACACCTGCTTGACGAACTCCCCCGTCGCGGTATCGGGAAATTGGACCGCCGTGCACTTGTCAAACGCTTCTCTTGACCTCAAGCTCACTTGAGATCGTACGGTCAAACACCATGACACGCGAACAGTTTGCCCCGGGATCGGCACCCCTGGTCCGGGACAGGGACCGGGAGATCGTCAGCACCGCCACCGGAAACAGGACCGGGTTGGTGCTGGATTCCGATGCGACCGGCGGTGCGGTAAGCGTGCTCAGCGTCTACCTCCCGCAGGGCGCCAACGGGGCGGCGCCGCATTTACATACCCGCTCCACCGAGCTCTTCTACGTGGTGTCAGGGCGGCTGGAGATCCTGGCCGGAGACCGCATCGAGATCCTGGAGCAGGGCGACACCCTGCTGGTACCACGGCTGATGCCGCACGCGTTCGGTGCCACCGGCAATAGTGATGTGAACGTCCTCACGGTGCTCTCCCCCGGTGTGCAGCGCTTCGACTACTTCCGGCTATTGGACCGAATCGTGCACCAGCAGGCCGATATCAGCGAGCTACAGGCGGCCCAGGAGACCTATGACAACCACTTTGTCGAGAGCGCTGTGTGGGCACAGGGGCGGGGGCTCTCGGCGCTGGACGCCCGGTAGTCACGGCGCCTCGGCAACCGCCTTGATCCGATTCAGGGTCTCACGCATGCCGTTGCGGTTGGTGCGTCCGCGCGCCCAGCCGAGCAATGCCCAATAGATACGCAACGGCAATGTCGGTGCCAGCTCGAAGGATTCGGTGACGTCGGTGCCGTCGCCCGCCGGTTCGAAGCGGTAGCGCCAGGTGTTCACCGTCTTTCCGTTAGGCCACAGCACGGCGAAACCGAAGGAGCGACCGCGCTCACATTCGACGACTCGGCACACCGTCCAGTACACGGGGCCCTTCTGATTGCGCTTCACGTGACCACGAAAGCGCACTCCCACCGCCGGCTCGGTGGCGCCGTCGAGCCACTCGGCCTCGAAGGTCTCCGGGCTGAACTTGCCTGTGTTGGTGATATCGCTGACCAGCGCCCAGATCTTGTCGGCGGGAGCGGCGATATGCACGGTGACCGAATCACGCATGGCGTCACGGTACTCGCGATGAATCCCGGCGCCGGGCCGGGTCTACATCTGCATGACCCTCACCCCTCGTTGTGATCAGCGGTTCAGCGAACCGGGCGCCTGCGCCCCGGCGTGGAGCGACGTCTCGGCGCTCTTGGCCGCCGCCGAGCTGTACTGGATCACCACCGTCCGGCCCGATGGCAGCCCGCACGTGACTCCGCTCGTGGGAACATGGCATGACGAATCATTCGTGTTCTGCACCGGACCCGCCGAGCAGAAGGCCCTCAATCTGGAATCGAACCGCGCCGTCGCGATCACCACCGGCGTCAATACCTGGAACGACGGGCACGATGTCGTCGTCGAGGGGACCGCGGAGCGCATTGTCGACGCCACCGCACTGCAACTCCTCGCGCGTTCCTACGTCGAAAAGTACGGCGAAGAATGGACATTCACACCGAGTGCGGGCGGATTCGGGGAAGGCGACCAATTCGCGGTGGTGTACCGGGTGGTGCCGTCGAAGGTTCTCTCCTTCACCAAGCGCCCGCACGCTCAGACGAGCTACGTCCGCTAGGGCAGTTCGATGGGGAGTGTGACGCCGTCGTGTGCGCGGCAGTGCCCACAGGTATCGACAGATTCGGTGGCGGTGACCGCCGATCGCACCAATTCCTTGAATCCGCCGATGTTGCGCTCGAATTCGGCGAACACATCCACCGCCCGCACCCCCTGGCCATGCTCAACGCCGGCATCCAGATCTGTCACCAATGCGATTGCCGCATAGCAGATTTCGAGCTCGCGTGCCAGCACCGCCTCGGGATATCCGGTCATGTTGACCAGGGTGAAACCCTGCGACGCATACCAACGGCTTTCGGCGCGGGTCGAGAATCGCGGACCCTGTACCACCACCATGGTGCCGCCGTCAATGGTGCCGGGCTGTAGGGACACCGCGCGCAGGCCTGGGCAGTACGGATCGGCGAATTCCACATGGATGCCGGCGCTGTCGAAATAGGTCTGCGCACGCCCACTGGTGCGGTCCACCAGCTGGTCGGGTACCACGATGGCACCCGGCCCCAGGTCGGCGGTCAGGCTGCCCACCGCGCAGGGCGCGAAGACCCGGCGCACACCCACGGCCCGCAGCGCCCACATGTTGGCGCGGTAGGGCACGGTGTGCGGCGAGAATTCGTGACGGCTGCCATGGCGTGGTAAAAAGGCGACCTCCCGCCCGCCCACCAGCCCGATCGTGATCGGCGCGCTGGGCTCACCGTACGGTGTCGCCGGCGTGACGGTCCGCACCGGTTTGTCGAAGAACGAATAGAAACCGCTTCCACCTATCACCGCGAGCATGCCGCTATTGTCGTTTATCGCCTGAGCCCCAAGCCATGTGGGGTATGCACACAAAGCCGACATTCATTAGTCGCTCAAGCAACCGGGATAGTTCCCGGCAATTGCCCGCCACAATGCGAGATGCCCCGCTTTCGACAAATTTACTCCACACGCCTTGACGAATCGTTTACCACGATTACCGTGGAGGCGTGAATTCGATTGAGCATCAACTAGATCGAAGACAATTCTTGATTACGGCCGCCGCATCGGCGGGCGCCCTGGCGCTCGCGTCGTGCACCAATCAGACCCACGAACAAACCCCTCCCACCAAGGAGACCGGCGTGTATCACTTGCCGAATCTCGACTGGGATTATTCGGCTCTTGAGCCCCATATCTCTGGCGAGATCAATCAACTGCACCACGACAAACACCATGCCGCTTACGTCAAGGGCGCGAACGACGCCCTAGAACAGCTCGCTCAGGCACGCGAGAAGGGCGACAATGCGGCCATTGTGCAGCTGGAGAAAAATCTCGCCTTCAACCTTGGCGGACATGCGAATCACTCCATCTGGTGGAAGAACTTGTCCCCCCACGGCGGCGACAAGCCCGAAGGCGAACTCGGCGGCGCCATCGACGAACAATTCGGGGGGTTCGACAAATTCCGCGACCAGTTCTCGGCGGCCGCGAACGGCGTCCAGGGTTCGGGCTGGGCCTGGCTGGGATACGACACCCTCGGAAAGAAGCTACTCACCTTCCAGATGTACGACCAGCAATCCAACGTGCCATTCGGAACGATTCCGCTCCTGGGCCTCGATGTTTTCGAGCACGCCTACTACCTGCAGTACAAAAACGTCAAGGCCGACTACATCAAGGCGTTCTGGAATGTGGTGAACTGGCCCGATGTCCAGGCACGGTTTGCCGCGGCGGTATCCAAGACACCGGGTCTGATCTTCCCCTAGCGTCCGGTACAGCCGGATCGCGCCATGGCAGGATTCCCGCATGGCCAGCATCGCGCAGTGGATCGAAGGCTCCCGTCCCCGCACCTGGCCGAATGCGGTGGCGCCCGTCATCGCGGGTACCGGCGCCGCGGCGGCGGCGGGCTCGGCCGTCTGGTGGAAAGCCCTGCTTGCGCTGGCGGTGTCGGTGTGCATGATCATCGGCGTCAACTTCGCGAACGACTACTCGGACGGCATCCGCGGTACCGACGATGACAGAGTGGGGCCGCTGCGGCTGGTGGGCTCCCGGCTGGCATCGCCGGCGTCCGTCAAGGCAGTCGCCTTCGCGTTCTTGGCGCTGGGCGCGGCGGCGGGATTGGCGCTGGCCATCACCACCGCCTGGTGGCTGGTGGCGGTAGGGGCGGTGTGCGTAGCCGGGGCCTGGTTCTACACCGGCGGATCGAAGCCCTACGGATACAGCGGCTTTGGCGAGATCGCTGTTTTCGTGTTCTTCGGCCTGGTGGCTGTGCTGGGTACCGAGTACGCGCAGACCTCGACAGTCAGTCCCGTCGGCGTCGTGTTGGCGGTGGCGATCGGCAGCTTCTCCAGCGCGGTGCTCGTCGCCAACAATCTGCGCGATATCCCCACCGATCGCGAGTCGGGCAAGATCACTCTGGCCGTCCGGTTGGGCGACGCGCGCACCCGAGTGCTGTTTCCTGCCCTGCTCGCCGTTCCGGTCCTGGCCAGCATCGGCCTCGGTGTCGCACACCCGTGGCGCCTCCTGGGGCTCGTGATGTTGCCGCTGATCGCCAAGGCCGCCCGTCCGGTGGTGACGCGAGCATCAGGGCCGGCGCTGATCCCGACATTGCGCGACACCGGACTGGCCATGCTGGGCTGGGCAATCCTCACCGCCGCGGCCCTTGCCTGGTTGAGCTAGGCGGCTTGATCGAGGAGACCGACCACTGCCTGGCGCAGTTCGTCGGCGGATACCCGCTCGGTGATGACGGCCAAGGCGACCGGGTCGCCGCCGCGCAGGATGCCCAGCACCATGTGCTCGCATCCGATCCAATTGTCTTTGTGGGCGATGGCCTCCCGCAGAGCCAGCTCCAGGCACTTTTTGGCCGACGAATTGAACGGGATCATCCCAAACGGGCGCCAGCCACGCACGCGCGCCTTGCGGCGCCCCGACTTTTCGAAGGCCTTATCGAAGGCCTGCGGACCGAAGACTTTCGAAACACTCTCGCGCACCTGAGATAGATCGATACCGATCGCCCTGAGCGCCTCGGCATCCTCATCATCCATCGGTGGTTGTTCGGATCCGGCACGCAGCCGATCGCGCACCCCGTCTGCGGTCAGGCCATAACCGCCCATCAGCTCCGACAGCGGCGCGCCCGCGCTGTCGAGCACACCGACCAGGACGTGCTCTGCTCCGATACGGGTGTCGTCCATTTCGCGGGCTTCTTCCTGCGAGAGCATGACCGCCACCTTGGCCGATTTCTGGAACTTTTCAAACATGGCTGCTCACTTCCTCGCCCGGTTGTATTTCTGATGCACTGCCTGACGGCTCACTTCGAGCGCCTCGGCGATCGCCTGCCAGCTCCAGCCCTGATTGCGCGCATTGGTCACGTGGATCGCTTCCAGCCGTTCACATAGCCGGCGCAAGGCTTGCACCGCCCGCAGCCCTACCGCCGGATCAGTACTGCTGACGGCATCGTCAAGATGGGCCGACGAAAGGTCGCTCATATTGTCAACATAGGTTGACGGCGGATGCGTGTCAAGAGAAGTTGACAGAACACGATCTAGGGAACCCGCGAAAGGGTTACCAACCGACCGGAACCTCCCGCAGGCCGCCGGTGAGCAGATCGCCCCGCATCGTCAGTTCCGAGATATCCCTACGCAGATGCAGCCCGGGCAAGCGTTCGACGAGCTGGCCCAGGACTTCGGTGAGCTGCATACGGGCAAGCGGCGCACCGACGCAATAGCGCGAACCGTAACCAAATATCACATGCGCCAAATGCTTTCGCGCTACATCTAGCTGGTCGGGGCAGCCGAAGACCGCGGGATCATGGTTGGCAGCTCCGACGTCGAGTAGCAGCAGCTCTCCCGCGGCGATATGGACGCCGTCGATCTCCAAGTCCTCGCGCGCATAACGGGGAATCTCTCCGCCACCCGTACGCGAGGCCCGTAGCGTCTCCTCGACCGCGTTCGGCACCAAATCCGGTTGCGACACAAGCAGCGCCCATTGCTCGGGGTTGGCCAGCAGCAGCAAGGTGGCCAGACCGAGCTGGACCACGGTGGTCTCATGGCCGCCGAGCAGCAACGCCATGGACTGGGAGGCGATTTCGTGGTCGGCTACCCCGTCTATCGTGCACAGGCGAGAGATGACATCGTCACCCGGCTGCTGGCGCTTGCGCCCGACCAGCTGCATTCCGTAGACGAAGAGCTGGCCCATGCCCCACTCCGAGCGACTTCGGTCACGCGTATTGGAGGCGGCCACAGTCCATTCACGAAACTCATCCCGGTCCGCATACGGCACGCCGAGCAACTCGCACAGCACCATCATCGGCAGCGGCACCGCGACAGCGGTGTAGAAGTCGGCAGGCGAACCCCGATCGATCATCGCGGTGATCAGTTCGTCGGCAAGCTCATGCACACGCCCCGCAAGCGTCCGCATCTGCTTAGGCGTGAAGTGAGGTTGCATCAGCCGGCGCCCACGTGCGTGGTCCTCGCGTTCTGTCTCGTAACTGCCGATCGGGCCACCAAAGAACGCCGAATCACCCGATCGGGCGGCGGTGTCCGGCTCCGGATGCGATCGGCCCACGCGCTCGTCATCGAACAACTGGCGAACCGTTGCATAGCCGGTGATCAGCCAAGCGGGATCGCCGACCGCGGTAGTGACTCGATGCACGGTCCCGGCGCGCTGCAGTTCACGTTGCTGGGCGGCAGGCACAAACAGACCCTCGCGCGGAAAAGGCAACTGAGGTGGTTGCACAGCATTCACAGGTCCCCCCAAGGGCGAAAAATAGAACCTCTAGTCAATATCTCAGCCGAGACCTAGGCAGCATAAGACGTCGCATAGCACCGCGGCAGCCAATCGGCGAAAACATCGGAACCTACCGGTTAATCTTACGAAAACTATTCAATACCAAACTATTTCGCCAACCTATCGGTCACACGTCGATGCCGCCACCCAGGCCCTTTTCATCTACCGCTCCACCGGTGCACGTAAAGCTGACGCACAAGTCAACGAATGTCGAGACAAGAACTAGGACACGTTCTAGTGTGGGCTCGTTGACCGGGTAGCGGGCATCCAACCGATCAACCCGGCCGGAAACCATGGGGGTGGAAATGGCACGAATCACAAGCGTTCCCTGCGACGGAGAGACGACGACGTACGTCAGTCCGCCAAAACTTCGCGTGGCACGCGCGCTGGCCAGACTTCCGCGGCTCGGCGACACGGTGGGACTGATGCTGGACCCCACGTTCTATCTTTTCGAGAAGTACCTCCGACACGGCCCCGTGTTCACCGTCAAGATGCCCTACCAGACATACACCGTGCTGGCCGGCTCCGAGGCCGCGACGTTCATGAGCAGCAAAGACGGTCGCGAATGCCTCACGGTGGGTAGCTCGTGGCGATTCGTCGAGGAACAATTCGGTGGCAAGGACTCGCTGGTCGCCGTTGACGGTCCGCAGCACAAGCAATGGCGCACCCTCTTGCAACGCGGCTATTCGCGTGAGGCGATCGCCGACCGGTACTCCGAAGCCATCGATGTCATTGACGACGCCGTCGACAAGCACTGGCGGCCGGGAGAATCGGTGCCGGTCCTCCCGGCGATGCAGAAGTTGTCGATCGCCCAGGTGGGCACCTTCCTCGGCGGCGTCCGGCCGACCGACGACGATATCGAAGATATCGCACTGGTTACTCGCGAGATTCTGAAGATTGCTCCGGTACAACATATTCCGAAATTCATGCTGCAGCTTCCCCGATATGTCAACGCGCGCTCACGGGTGGCACGGGTGGCGCAGAACGCTCTCGCGCTCGCGGGACACTCGAGCGCGAGTGGTCGCCGCGGGCAATCCACGCTGCTGGAGGACATCCTCGAATCCTGCCGCGACGACCCCAATGCGGCCAACCAGCGCAATATGCTGTTCCACTCGGTGCTGCCCTATTTCGCGGGAGTGGAAACCACCTCCGCGACTGCGACATACGCGCTGTACCTCATCTTGAGACACCCAGATGTGTTGTGCCGGATACAGGACGAGGTCGCCGTCATGTTCGAACGGGGCGGTATCACCCACGACAGCCTGTTCCATTCCACTCCCGTACTGCACGGCGCGATCATGGAAGCAATGCGCCTTCGGCCTATCGCATCATTCATCATTCGTGTTGCGGCAAAAGATTTCGAGTTCCATGGTCATCAGATCCGCAGCGGCGAAGGCGTATTCATCGGCACCACCGTCCCGCACTTTCTCAGCGAGTTCTACGAAAATCCCATGAAGTTCGACGTCGACCGGTATGGGGACTCGGCAGGACCCAACCGAACCCCGGGCGCGTACTCCCCCTTCGGCCGCGGACCACACATGTGCGTGGGGAAGGGACTGGCCGAGTCACTGATGCAACTCATGCTCGCTCGCATCATCCATCGCCGGACGTTGGAGCTCAGTTCCCGCTCCTACCGCCTGTCCAATCGAGTGTCATCAAGCTCTCCATCCCCGAAATTCGCCGTACGCGTGGTTAGTTCGCGCCGGTGATGGATTCATCCAACCGGAAAACCCGTGGCTGCCGGTTTGCTTTGCGCTCACAGTTGGCTTGGTACGGGGCCTCCTGCAGGATTCTCGCCCAAACCCTGTCGCGATCTTCTCCCAGCATGAGGATTGCCGTACGCGAACTCTCGCGGCCACCGATGTTCACCCGGCATTGCGGCCGCTTCATCAACCATGAAGACCACAGCGGATGGTTCGGACGCGACCAATTGGTGCCCACAATGTATAGGTCGCCGTCAATTGCCAAGTACTGCAACGGCACAACCACGCCCTCGCCACGCGCATTGGTGACAAGGAGTGTCAATGACGGAATCCGAGAGACGGCCGTGATGGTCCACCGACCGCCGCCGATCCGGTACAGCAGGCGATCGGCCACGACGGACGACCTCCGAATAGGTGCGGCCAGATCGTGGTGCCCCACAGCCAGCACGGCGCGCCGGATCACTCCGACGAGCCCCCCTCGCTCCTGCGACGTATCAGCTGATGAATTCATGTTGCCCTCCCGAATCCAGACCCCCGAACATTGCCACGACGATAGCGCCCAACGGGTGACACGCCATACGAATCGTCAGCATTCCGTCGCGAGCCGTTACGTGGCCCAGATGTGAAATCCACGACCAAAAATGCCGGGCCCCTTGTGGTCACGGCGAATTTCTCCGACTACCGATAGAAGGAACTGAGCATGGAACAGCTGACTGGGTATGACGCGAGCTTCCTCTACCTGGAAACACCTACGCACTATCACCAGGGCTACGGTGTCGTCATTCTCGACACATCCACGATGCCCGGCGGATACAGCTTCCCCATCGTCCGCGAGTGGCTGGCGTCCCGAGTCGCCCAGATCCCCACCTACACCGAGAAGGCCTACGACCCCTGGTACAACCTGGGGCACCCGTTCTGGGTGGCCGACACCTCGTTCGACCTGGATCGCCACGTGCAGCGAGTTGTCATCCCTGCGCCCGGAACCGAGACGGAGCTGGCCCAGGCATGCTCCGAGATCGCGTCGTTGCCGCTGGACCAGCGCTACCCGCTGTGGGGAATCTGGGTGCTGGAAGGGCTTTCCGACGGAAACGTGGCGATATTCATCAAACGCCACAACGCGAGTCTCGATGGAGTGCGCGGTAATTCGCAGCTGGGCCAGTTATGCGGTAACGCGGCCACCGAATTGGCGGTTGTCCGCGATGCCGGTCCCGTCGAGCCGTTGGCGTTGGCCCTGGGCGGCGTGCGGACGCTTTCCGCCAAGCCGGTCAAGATGGCCAGGATGCTGGCCGAAAACATCCGTGCACGCCGCCGCGGTGTCGTCCCGGCGCTACCGCCGGGCGTACCCGAACCAATGTCCGCCCCGAGGACATCCTTCAACACCACGTTGACGGCCAACCGCAATCTGGCGTGGGCGAGTCTGCCCATTGCCGATGTGCTGCAGGTGAAACAGCGCCTCGGCGTCAAGCTCAACGATGTGATGTTGGCGCTCACTGCGACCGTGATACGCCGGTACCTCATCGAACGCGGTGAACTACCGGACCAACCGCTGCGAGCGTTCGTTCCCGTCTCGGTGCACGACAAGCCCGGTCAACACGGCCGCAACCGCACGACGGGCCTGCTGACCAGCCTGCAGACCCTCACCGACGATCCACTGCGGCGGGCACGTGAGATCGCATCCATCACCAATGCCGCCAAGGTCCATGCCGAAGCATTGGGCCCTGGACGGATCCACGACTGGTTCGACTTCAGCGCCCGGTACTGGGGTGTGTTGTTCCGGGTGTACTCACGTCTACGCATGGCCGACCGGCACAAGGTCATGCAAAATCTGGTGCTTTCTAATATCGGCGGGCGGCACCAGGATCTGTATTTCGCCGGCGCACGGATCAGCCGCTTCTATCCCTTCGGCGCACCATTCGACGGCGGCGCGCTGTTCGTCACGGTGGCTTCGCACGACGATCGGCTCAACGTGGGCCTGATCGCGTGCCCCGAGATCATCCCGTCACTCGCCGACCTGGCCGCCGACTACCAACAAGCACTGTCCGAACTCGCCGCCGCCTTGGATACCGCCGAGGCGGTGGCCGAATGACCGCCCACGTAGGGCCGAGCGGTGACCTGGACTCACGTCGGTACCGCGCCGCCACCCGCGACACCATCGATACACTGATCGACCTCAACACCTCCAAGCGCCCGAATATTCTTGTTGCGGGACTGGCCATCACGGCCGAAAGTGCGCAGACGGGCTACCTGATCAGTGATGTGCTGCCCGCTGACGCCGGGTACGTAACCTACTACGCCAATTCGTTGGAGGAGGCGCTGTCGGGAGCCATCCGCCTGGTCCGCCACACCAGCAAGGTCGAGGCCGGGTATGACCCCGAAAGCTGGATCCTGGTGGTGGACCGGGACGAACGGTTGCGGCGGTATTTCGACCCGCTGTCGGAGGGTGAGCACGGAGCGCTGACGCAACACGTTACCTTCGCAGTGTCCGCGGCAGAAGCGCTCACGATGCTGCCGACCCGGGCATGGTCCGGCCTGGTGATCCTTGATCCTGGCGAAGACTCCACAGAAGTGTTATCGGCTGCCCAGCGGCACAACATACTTCGTGTCATCGCAGAGAGCCGCGCGTTCGGGGCGATCGACGCCGGACGCCGGCTGCCGGCCGGTGACATTTTTGTCTTCGGCGAGAACCTCACCGACTTCCAGGTGCCGTTCGGATCCTATTCGATATCGCAGCAGGCCTACCGGGTATGGAACAACCCATTGGATGCCATGGCCCAGACCTCGACATTCGCGGCCAACGCGACCGCTCTGACGCTGGTGACCGAAAACCTGCGCCGGCACGGTCACATCAGTCGGTCCCAAGAGGAGACGCTAGCGAACATTCACGCCGACCGCCGCGTCCGCAACAACTACTTCCGTCGCTTCTGCAACCCGTCCGCGGCCGACTTGATGGAGGCTTTTGGGCTCGACTTCGATTTGTCCGGAGCCGATGGCGGTCAGATTCTGCTGCGGGACGGCACGACGCTGCTCGATTGTGCGCTCGGCAACGGGGCCAGCCTGCGCGGACACAATTCACCCGACATGGCAAGGGAATTGGCTGAACATGACCCTCAGATCGACTACACCGGCCGACTCTCACAGTTGTTGAGGACGCTCAGTGGTTTCGATGAGATGTTCCCCGCGGTCAGCGGGGCGACGAGCGTCGAGAACGCGCTGGGCCTGGCCCGGCTGGCGCGCCCCAACAAGCCCCGCATCGTGACATTCCGGGGCAATTTCTCAGGAAAGACCATCGCTACCCTCAACGTCAGTCGCTACGGCCCACAACGCTCGGCCAGTATCGAGGGCGCGTTCCGGCCGTACTATCCGGACGTCGTGTTCATCGATCCGTTCCGTGCGGACGCCGCCGAGAAACTCACCGCCGCACTGGATCACCCGGATGTGGGCCTGGTGTGGTGCGAACTCATTCAGGGCATGTCGTGTGTCGCGATACCAGCCGAATTGCTACAGATCGTGGCCAGCGCCAAACAACGCGGCGGTTTCCTCATCGGGGTGGACGAAGTGCTGACCGGTGTATGGCGCAGTGCCGAGACGTTCTTACTCCAGCAGACCTGGATGCCGGACATCGTGGACATCGTCACTATCGCCAAACCCTTGTCGGACATGATGTTTCCGATGGCTGCGGCGCTGACGACAGCCGACGTGGCGGAAGCAGCACGCAGTACCAACCCCCAGGCTTTCAGCGATCTGCAGAATCGTTACCGCAACAATCTCGGTGCACACATCGCCTGGCATGCCCTCAGTACCGTCAACACACCGGAATCGCATGCCAGGCGCATTGCCGAGCGGGCCGTGCTCGCCGAAGGCCTTCGCCGGCTTACCACCAACTCACCGCTGTACCAGTCGGTGGAGGGCTACGGGGCCCACCTGCGGCTGGTCACGCATTCGCGGTACTTCCCCTTCCAGGAGAACACCCTGATGGGGGAATTGTTGGGTCAGGCGATGGAGGACTTGATTCTTCGGCGCTGCCACGTGGTACTGGGTCGAGGCCGGTTCTTTCCCCCGTTGTTCCCGCCGGAGGGGATGATGGCCGAGGCCGTCGCCCGCCTGGAAAAAGGATTCGAAGGCGTCACACCTGCCACGGTGTATGCCACGTTGGTGCGATGCGTTGGGGGGCTGGCCGCATTCATGTTGGGAAGACAGCTGAAGCGGCTCGTTCCTCAATCGATCCTGCTGCGGCGCAATGGGAAATAGGGCGATGGCACGACGACGACCAGCGCTCATTGAACCGTCAGCCAGATTGTCGTGGACTGCCCAGGAACCACCACGTGGCCGTGACATCCGCGGTGATACCCGCGATGTCGTTGGCCTCGGAGAACAGCAGGCCCGCAGCCTCCGGCGGGCACGCCGCACTCGGCCACGGCTGATAGCGATCCACCTTGGCGTACGACAGCACCGGCGGATCCTCCCGAGTGAGGTAGGCGCACAGCCACCGCGCCGATCGCTCCGGGGTGCTGAAACCCTTGGCCCCAACGAATTTGGTGAGAACCCTCCGGAAAAGCCAGCGAGAGACCGCGTTCATGTTCCTGGTGATGCCCGTCGCCGGCATGATCCCGGGGTCGTAGGCCAGCACCGCGGAGTGTTCGGGGAAGCGCTCGGCGTAGGCCTGCCCGAGGTACACCATGCCGCGCTTACTGGTGACATAAGCCTGCGGGCCACTCAGGGTGCCGGGCGTGCACGCGTCGGCCAGGGCCAAGGCCGCGGGTTCGGGGAGTCCCGTCCACCAACGCTTCCGGTCATGCGCACCCGAACCGACAAGCACCGTGCGGGCGCCGGGACTCATATACGGCGACATCAGCGCCAAGAGCAGATGCGGTCCTACGAGATTGGTGATCATCGTGGCATCCAAGCCCTCCGCCGTGCTGCCGGCGAGATGTCCGGGATGAACCGCCGCATTCAGGACCACCGCCCCGACCGGTGCGAGATCTCCCACACGCACCGCCCGGGCGATCTCTGCGGCTGCCCCGCGAATACTCGCCAGAGCGGAGAGATCACACACGACGTAATGCGCTGCGTGTGCACCCAGCCAAGAGATCAGCTCGTCCCGACGTTCTTCGTTACGGCACAGCAGTATCAATCGATAAGCATCGGATTCGGCGAGGAGGCGGGCCAGTGCTAGCCCCAACCCCGACGTGGCACCCGTCAGGACGAGTGAACGACTGCTGGTTCCACCCATGCATCAGGAATATACGGCCAACACAATCCCTCCAACGCGCAGCCGGGAGAACCATATGAACCCCGCAGCAGACCGACACATCGATGCCCTCGTGATCGGCGCAGGTATCGCCGGGATCAGCGCGGCGTGGCACATTACACATCACTGCCCGTCACTCAACGTTGCGGTGTTGGAAGGCCGTTCAGAGATCGGCGGCACCTGGAGTCTGTTCCGGTATCCCGGTGTGCGTTGCGACTCTGACATGTACACGCTGGGCTTCTCCTTTGCTCCGTGGACCGGCAAAGAGGCGATCGTCGAGGGTGCGGCCATCCTGCGGTACCTGAAGGACGTGGTGGAGCAGGAAAATCTCGATCGGCTGATCCGCTTCGATCACCGCGTCCGTGAGGCGCGATGGTCGTCACAGACGTCCCTGTGGACCTTGCGGGTCGACACCCCGGCGGGCGAGCAAACCATCACGTGTTCATTTCTCATGGTGTGCACGGGCTACTACCGATACGACGGGGGTTATCTTCCTGAATTCTCCGGAATCGATGATTTCCCCGGGCCGGTGGTACATCCGCAGGAATGGCCCGACGACCTCGTAATCGCCGGTAAGCGAGTCGCTCTCATCGGCAGCGGTGCCACCGCGATGACTCTGGCACCGCGTCTGGCCGATACGGCTGACCACGTCAGTGTGGTGCAGCGCTCGCCGAGCTATGTGATCAGCCGCCCACAACGTGATCGCTTCGCCAATCTGCTGTTGCGCTGGCTACCGCGCACGGTCGCACTGCCCGTCATCCGTGCCAAAAACATTTCACTGATGACGTTTTCGCTCTACCTCGCGCGGCGGGTGCCACAGCGCATGGGTGACGCGATCGTCGACCGTGCGAAGCGCGAGCTGCCGCCCGGATACGACAGCGAAAAGCATTTCAGGCCGCGATACAAGATATGGGACAACCGGCTCTGCCTCATCCTGGATGGCGATCTGTTCCAATCGATCGGCCGCGGAGACCTGACGATGGTGACCGGGGAGATCGAGCGGTTCACCGGGGAAGGGCTACTACTCACCTCCGGGGAGCACATACCTGCCGATATCGTGGTGGCAGCCACGGGATTTCACATGCGACTGTTCGGTGGCATCGAGTTCTACCGCGACGATGAGCCCATCGATTTCAGCAGCACCGTCTGTTACAAGGGCATGATGCTGGACGGGATTCCCAACTTCGCATTCACCGTCGGATACCAGGCGGCCACCTACACCCTCAAGGCCGACATCGTGTCGCGATACGTCAGCAGGCTGCTGGGTTATCTCTTCGAGAATGGGATCGCCTCTGTGACGCCACATCTCGAGGACAGCTCGGTGGACCTGGAGCCATTCACCGGCTATCGGCCGGGTTACGTGCAACGCGTACTGGCCGACCTGCCGCGCCAGGGTTCCAAACCCCCGTGGCGGCTGAGCATGAACTACTACCGAGACATGTGGATGGCGCGCGCGCAGCCCGTCGAAGACGCCAACCTCCACTTCTCAAGAAACTCAACGGTATCGTGATGCGTGCCGGGTTCAAGGCGGCCCGTCCATGGCCGATCCGCGCGCTCAACCGCGTCGGCAACCCCTTGACGGGCATCGGCGCAGCACCCACGCTCGACACGCAGTGGCTCCGCAGCGCGGCCCGCCGGGCCACCGGACTCGAATGGGTCGCCGATGCGTATCTCGATGACGCGCTTGAGGTGTTGGCCGCATCGTTGCGCAACGATGCGAAGCTCAGTTTCCTGGGCCGAAAAATGGTGCAAGTACGGCTGGTTGGGATGTTGAGCACACGTCTGCGACTACGCGAACTGATCAGAAAGAATCCGGGTATCGCACAGCTCCCCGTCGAACCGCCCATCGTGATCGTCGGCCTACAACGCACCGGAACGACCCTGTTGCATCGTCTTCTTGCCGCGGATCCGTCGGCCGGCTCCATGAGCTCGTGGGAGGGCGCCTCGCCACTACCCCATCCCGAGCAGCCGAGCGGCGCGCCGGATCTACGAATAGCACAGGCCGCCAAGGATGAACGCTCACTGAGGTATCTGGCACCGCAGTTCTTCGCCATCCACTCCGTGGAAGCGGAAGCACCCGAAGAGGACGTGCTGCTTCTGGACTTCGCGCTGCACAGCCAGATGCCGGAGGTGATGTTTCATGTTCCGGGCTACGCGAAGTGGCTGGCCGATCAGGACATGACGCCGGCGTACGAGCTGCATCGCCTGCTCTTGCAGGTGCTGCAGTGGCAGCAGCCCCGCGGCCGCTGGGTGCTCAAGACTCCGGCCCACCTGGAGCACCTCGACGTGCTCCTGCGCGTATACCCGGGGGCGGTGGTGGTCTGGACCCACCGCGACCCGGCCCAGACCACTGCCTCGTCATCCAGCATGCTCGCGCACTACCAAGCGCTGTTCAGCGACCGAGTAGATCACCACGAGCTGGCCCGATACTGGCTCGGCAAGAACGCACAAATCATCGACCGTGCGATCGCGGTTCGCGCCGAACACCCGGCCGCCTTCGTCGATATCAATTACACCGAGCTGCTTGATGATCCGATTGCCGCGGTACAGCGGATCTATCACGCGGCGGATCGCAGGCTTTCCGACGATGCGTTAACAGCGATGCGCGTCTCGCTGCAGCAGAACCGGCAACACAAGCATGGCGAGCACAGGTACAGCCTTGCGCAATTTGGGCTGACAATAGCGGAAGTGGACGCGGCATACCGACGCTATATCGACCACTTCGCAATCCAAACGGAAAGGGGCGGAGTCCGTGGCGACCGATGATGCAGTGACCCAACCGTTCACCGACGCCATCGCCGAGGCGGAAAAACTGGTCGCCTCCGCGCCGCATATCGAATCGGAGGCCGATCTACTCGAGGGCCTCGAATACCTCGCCGGAAGCATCGCCGCATCGCTACACCTGGTCTACAACTTCAGCACAGAACATCCGGTATTGCTCAGTGGAACAGGGCCTTTCACCAAAATGGGGCTGGATAACCCCGATTTTCTGTATTTCGCGACACAGATCGACGGCCACCACGACTACGTGCTCAGTGGCACGCGGGGCAGCACGGTCGACCTGAACTTTCAGCTGTTGGATAGCGCGTACACAGATCGTGACGTGCCCGAAAGTGTCACGGCGTTCGATGACCGGAACTTGGCGATCCACGAGGACGGCAGTTATCGGGTAAGCATCGGCGCTGCGCCGGTGACGGGCTGCGACACACACATACCGATCGCCCCGCGGCCCGCCCAACTGATCGTGCGCGAGGCGTACAACGACTGGACGGAGAACCGCGGAACGGTGGCGATCAGCAGGGCCGATACCCTCGGCATCGGCGCCGCTCCCCTCACCAAGGAGTTTGTCCTAGGCCGGTACATCGGTGCCGGACATCACCTGATCAATCGCGTGAAGACGTGGCTACAGTTCCCGCAATGGTTCTACATGAACAATCCACCGAATGTCTTTGAGCCACCGCGCATTACTCCCGGTGGGCTATCCAGCCAATTCTCGTCGGTGGGCTACTTCGAACTCGAGCCCGGCCAGGCACTGATGGTCACCGTCCCGAAATCCGACGCGCCATATCAGGGATTTCAGCTGGGCAGCATGTGGTACGTGTCGCTGGACTACATCAATCATCAGACTTCGCTGAACTCCCATCAATCACATGTAGATCCCGACGGCAAAATCCGCCTGGTCATCAGCGACCAGAACCCTGGCGTCGTCAATTGGATCGAGACGGTGGGACACCGCCGGGGTTTCCTCAAATTCCGGTGGCAACGGACGAACCGGCCGATCCTCGACGAGGACGGCCCGCGGGCCGAAGTGGTGGACTTCGACCGCATCAAAGTCTCGCTACCGTTCCACGCCGACCACATCGTCACCGCGCAGCAGTGGCGGTCCCGAATCGCTGCCCGACAAACGGCCGTGGCGACCCGAATGCTGGGCTAGCTGTCAAACCGCATGAATCGGTCAGGACTCCGCGTCAGGCTTGCCTGGTCCGGTGGCTCCGTGGGGTTTTTCACCGCGCAGCCGCGCCTGCAGGTCGGCGCGGTCGGCGCGGCGCCGCTCGTCGACAACGGCGATGCTCGCGGTCACCCGACGTCGTAGCGGCGCGAACACCGCCATCCCCAACGGGAGCGCAATGATCAGCGCGAACAGAATCGCGATGGCCAGGGGGAAGTCCTCGTACCCGATGAGCCGGGCCAGCCAGAAAATGACGAGCGTCAAGACAACCGCAAGACCCAGCCGCGCCAAGGTGTACAAGGCGATGTCGATAGCGAGCCGGCTTCCCGGCGAACGTTCAGCCACGTCACCACCCTATCGCTGTGCCGAATATCGTCCTTGGCCGCGCGTATATTCGGAGTTAGTTGTTCAGGAGGCTTGCAGAAGGATTTGTTGTGTACTACGTGCTCATCGCGATCGTGCTCGGCGCGCTGGTCTACGCCGGATGGCGAATCAGCCAGTCGGTCCCGACCCGTCCGCAGACCCGCGTGACCGGCCCCGACGACGACCCCGAATTCCTCTGGCGCATCGGCAAGGACAACCCGTCGGGGCACTGAAGTCATGCGGCCGGCGGCCGCACGACTCTCTAGCCCTGGAACGTCTGCTGCTGGCGCTGAGTACCGGTGAATCCCTGTGCCACGACCGCGGCCAGCTCGATGAGCGCGCGCCGCGTCTGCGGCCGTAACCGGTCCAGGCTGATCTCGGCGCCCTCTTCCAGGTGCGGATCGAAGGGCACCAGGCGCACCGCGCGGCACCGGCGGGAGAAGTGATCGACAACCTTCTGCATGTCGACCTTGCCCGAACGCGGACGCACCGCGTTGATGACCGCGATCGAGCGGCGGACGAGTTCCCGGTGTCCGTGTGCGTCAAGCCAGTCCAGCGTCGCCGACGCACTGCGGGCACCGTCCACCGAGCCGGAGCTGATGACGACCAACGTGTCCGCCTGCTCCAGCACCGACGACATGGCCGAGTGCATGAGTCCGGTACCGCAGTCGGTAAGCACCACGCTGTAGAACTTTTCCAAGATCTCCAGGGTGCGGGAATAGTCCTCGGCGCTGAACGCCTCGGATACCGCCGGATCGCTTTCCGAGGCGAGGACCTCCAGGCGGCTGGGCCCCTGCGAGGTGTAACTGCGCACGTCGCTGTAGCGCTGAATCGAATTGGCGTCCCGCAATAGGTGACGCACCGTTGCCGGGGTCTCCAGCGGCACCTTCTGACTCAGCGTGCCGCGGTCCGGGTTGGCGTCGACGGCGATGACACGGTCACCCCGGATGGATGCGAAAGTGGCGCCCAGGGTCGCGGTGACGGTGGTCTTGCCGACACCGCCCTTGAGGCTCAGCAGGGCGATCTTGTAGCAGCCCTGCAGCGGCTGGTTCACCTGTGCGATGAGGTCGTTTTCCTCGGTCTTCTTGGTGCCCTCGCCCAGGTTGATCGTGCCGAACGACGCACGGTAGACGGTCTTGCGCCATCCGGCGGACGGCGCCGGCTTGTGCGGGCGCAGCAGCGCGGAGGTGGACAAGTCGCGGGAGGACGGCGGCAGCTCGGGCCGAATCTGCCCGCCGACTCCGGTCTGCTGGCCACCAACCGGGGTGTAGTACCGGGAGCCACCGACAGGAGGCTGCTGCGCCTGCTGCGGGATGCCCGACGGGGGAGTGTCGCTGGCCCAGCGGTCCGCCGTGAACGGCGTCGGCTGCGCAGGCTGCTCGCCGGAATCGCTGAATCGGTTGTCGGCCCGAAAGCCGCCCGGGCCGCCCGACGATCCTGCCGCGCCGACAGCGGTGGGGTCGCCCGCCTCCTGGCTACCCGATGGCGTGAAATCAAGGGGTGCGAAGGAGCCGCCCAGACTGTTCAGCGACGGCACCGCGGGATCATGTCCCAGACCCGCGATGTCCTGCTGCGGAGCAAACGGGTCCTGGAACGGGACAGCCTGAAATTGCTGGGTCATCTCATGGGGCTGCTGCGGCGTGCTCTGGCCGTACATGACCGGCTGCGCGGGCTCCTGTGCTGCCCATGGCGGGGCCGTTGGTCCACCCTGCGCCTCGTCGGCGGCGTATGGCGACGGTCCATCCGGCGCGCGGTGCGCGGGATAGTCAGACATCGGTCCCCCAATGCATTGGTTGAATGTGCAGTTCGGACACGGAGTGTTCGGAACGGCCGTTCAGAACGACTCAGCATCGCACCCTATCGCAGGTGTGATGAACCGATCTGGCAGAACAGTTCGTTAGCTCACACCAGCGTACGAGTGAAGACCAACCGTCACCAGGTTGACGAAGAACAGGTTGAACACCATGGCCACGAATCCGGCCACATTGATCCAGGCGGCCTTCTTGTCGCGCCAGCCGGCAGTGGAGCGTGCGTGGAGATAGGCCGCATAGATAACCCAGGCAACGAAGGAGACCGTTTCCTTGGGATCCCATGCCCAGAACCTTCCCCATGCCTCCTCGGCCCAGATGGCACCGAAGATCACTCCGAATCCGAAGATGGGAAAGCCAAAGATGGTGGTCCGATATGCCAGCCGATCGAGAGCCTGGGCGTCGGGCAGCCGCTGTACGAACGAGTTGTCCGGGAAGTACATCTTGGCCAAGAACAAGATGCTTGCCACCCCGGCTACCAGGAAAACACCCGAACCGAGACTGACCACGGACACGTGGATGGGCAGCCAGTACGACTGCAGGGCCGGCATCACCGGGGCGGCATAGGTGTAGAGGTAGCGGCCGGACACCGCGAGCAGGATGAGCACGGGGATCAACACGAAGACCCACAGCGCCCTGCGCCCTTCCGCGTTGCCGCGTGGGCGCAGCACGATCGCCGCCGTCACCAACCCGCACGCACAGGTGAGGTTGATGAATTCGTACATGTTGCCCCAGGGCACCCGGGTGGTGGCCACACCGCGCAGCACGATGCACAGCAGCAGCAGCCCGATACCGAGGTAGGCCAGGGCCTGCCCGGCACCACCCACCCGCTCGGCGAGCGGGCGCCTGCCTTGCGGCACCACCAGGCCCGGACGGTTCTCGCCCGCGGCTACCACATCACCGCCGGAGCTGACGAGTTCACGCTGCGCCGCCCTGTCGCTCTGCCGGTAGGCCAGCTCGATGGCCAACAGCACCAGCGCACCGACCATCACCACGATCGCCGAGGTGAAGGCGTAGTCGGAGAACTTGGCCAGATTCACATCGATATTGGTGGAATTCATTCGGCATCCTCATCTTTGTGGCCGTTTCCGGCCCTGGCTGCGCCCGTCGGCGGGAAACCCTCAAGGCAGCGGTCGCACAACCGCTCAAACTCATCGCCCCAGCCGGAGCTGTCGGTACGTGCCAGCCCTCCCAGCTCGACATTGACCGTACCCGCGGCCGCCCCAGGAGACAGCCGCGCCCAGACCCGACGGCGCTTGATGACGAGCGAGACCACCAGGCCCGCCATCATGGTCAGCGCGAAGATCAGCACCCACAGTTGGGCGGGGTCCCGCGACACCTGCAGATTCACGAAGTTCACGGCTCCGTCGAATCGGACGATCGTGCCGTCGTTCAGCTTCACCGACTGCCCGGGCAGCAGATTGGCCCGCGCCACCTGGTTCAGGCGCTTCTGCTCGATCATGCGGGGGTCGAGGTCAAAGATCGACTGCGCCCTCCCCGAGTCCAGTCCGGTGTCCCCGCGATAGATGTTGATGGCGACCGCGGGCTTGCGCATCTCCGGGAAGCTCGACGAGAGCAGCGTTCCGTGCAGTTGCTCGGTGGGGGCGAACAGTCCTTGGATGGCGATCTGGTTCTTGCGACGCACATTGGGGTCTGGGTAGGTGCCGGCAGGCGGATCGATCCGCACGGCTCCCGACGACAGCAGCGTGGTGGGGTCATCGGGTCGCCATTGGATGGTCTCGCTGCGCTTGCGGCCGTCCGGGAAGGTGACCGTGAAGGTGGGCGCGTAGCCGTACCCGAGCAGGTACACGCGGTTGCCGTTGACGCGCAGCGGATGGTTCATGGCCAGGCGATCGGGTCGCCACACGTTGTTCTGTATATCGTCGCCGGCCTGGTACTGGATATTCGATTCGAAGGAATGCGCCTGCCCGGAGGCGAGGTAGGTGGCCTTGAAATCCTGGACCTTGACACACACCGGGTCCAGGTTGGTGCCGTCGACGGTGTTACCGGCCCGGAATGAGTCGAACGCCGCCGGTGACGAGGAACAGAATCCCGGGCCATTGTCGGCGATGACGATGACGTTGCCCTCGTATCCGAACAGCTTGCCGACCGCGAACGCAACCAACAGCCCCACCAGGGACAGATGGAAGACCAGATTCCCGAACTCGCGCAGATAGCCCTTCTCCGCCGAGATCTCGGTGATCCCGTCCTTCTCTCGGGTGCTTCGGCGCCAGCCGCGAAGCCGGCCGGAGATGGCCTCGGCCAACTGCCCTTGGTCGGCGACCACGGCTCGTTCGGCGTGTTTGGGCAACCGCCCCAGGTTGCGCGGCACCGGGACCGGCTGGGCACGAAGAGCCTTGGCATGCTCGACGGTCCGGGGAATGATGCAGCCCACCAGCGAGACGAACAGCAGCACATAGATCGCGGTGAACCAGAAGCTGGAGAACACGTCGAAGGCCTGCACCCGATCCAGCCAGGGGCCGATGGTCGAGTGTTCGGCCAGGTACTCGTCGACCTTGGCTTGATTGAGTGCGCGTTGCGGCAGCATCGCGCCGGGTATCGCACCGAGCGCGAGTAGCACCAGCAGCGCCAGCGCGGTGCCCATGGAGGTCAGGCCACGCCAGGTGTTGCGCGCATACGCGAGGAGACGCTTCGCGATCGTCATCAGATGGGCAACCTCGCGTCCGAAACAAAAGAATCACGCACCCAGGCGACGAAATCAGCCCAGACACCGGTTATCAGCGCCACCCCGACCGCCAGCAGCGCGATGCCGCCGATGACCTGAATCATCCGGGTATGTCTGCGCAACCAGTCCATACCGCGCACCGCGCGCGCCGAACCGAAGGCCAGCAGCAGGAACGGCATACCCAATCCGAGGCAATAGGCAATCACCAGCGCGATCCCGCGGGCCACATCGGCACCCTCGGTGGCCGAGGCCACCGCGACCACGCCGGTCAGGGTCGGCCCCAGGCATGGTGTCCAGCCCAGCGCGAACACCGCACCCAGCAGCGGGGCACCGGCGACCGTCGAGACGCGGCGCGGCGTGAAGCGGATATCGCGTTGCAGGGCCGGCACCAGACCGATGAACACCAGACCCATCGCGATGGTGACCACTCCCCCGATGCGTTGCAGCAGCACCTGATTGGTGATCAGCGAGGTCGTCATACCCATCACCGCGACGGTGCCCAGCAGGAATACCGCGGTGAACCCCGCCACAAACAGCAGGGCCGATCCGGTGACCCGCAACCGATGAGGTTGAGCTCCGGCTCCGTTCTCCGGTCCGTTGTCAGCGCCCACCACCGCCGCCAGATAGGACAGGTAGCCGGGCACCAAGGGGATCACGCATGGCGACGCGAAAGACACCAGCCCTGCCAGCGCGCAGGCCCCCAGGGCCAGCAACAACGGTCCGCTGGTCGCCGCGTCCTGAAACGCGGAACCGGCGTCGGCGAGAATCACTTCACTTCTCCCGCAGTCTCTTTCGCCGATTCCTGTGCCAGGCGCTCTACTACTGGCCGCAGATCCTGGGCCAGCAGTTCACGGAGAAATACCGCGGCCACCCGATGCTGGCGGTCCAGCACCAGAGTCGCGGGAATGGCTCCGGTCGGAAACTTCTTGCCGAACGCGATGAGCGTGCGCATCGACGGGTCATAGATAGACGGATACGGCACCTTGCGATCGGTCACGAAGTCCTGCGCCTTGGTGATCTCGTTGTCCCGGACATTGATGCCCAAGAATTCGACACCCTGCGCGTGCGTGGCCCTGTATACGTCTTCCAACGCGGAAAACTCCGAGCGGCAGGGGCCGCACCACTGCCCCCATACGTTGATCACGACGACCCTGCCGCGGAAATCGCTCAGCGACAACGTCTTGGTGGGGTCGAGCAGACTCGGACCCGATATGGGACCGGGCGTCTGACGGGATTGCGGCGGGTCGTAGAGGATGTCTGTCTTGCCGCCCGGTGAGACGAACTGGAACTGGCCGCCGCGCGCCACCGCGTCATCACCGGTGGAACACGCGGTGATGAACAGAGCCAGCGCGGCCAGCGCCGCGACCAGAAGGCGCACTCGCTACCCCGCCGGTTCCGAGTAGACGACATCGACGAGCTGTTCCCCCTCGAACACCAGTGAGGTGAGCGAGGCGACGTTGCACTGCCGCTTGCGCGGGTCGTGCCACAGTTTTTTGCCGAGCAGGTGCTGGCGCGCGGTCCAGACCGGCAGTTGATGGCTGACGCACACCGCCTCGGCGCCTTCGGCGCTGAGGCGGGCGCGGTCGATCGCAGCCGTCATCCGCGACGCGATGTCGCGGTAGGGCTCCCCCCAGGACGGCGTGAACGGATCCCGCAGCTTCCACCAATTGCGGGGGTCGCGCAGTGCGCCGTCACCCACCGACACCTTCATGCCTTCGAAGGAGTTTCCGGCCTCGATGAGGTCGTCGTCGGTGACGATGGTGAGCCCGTGCACTTCGGCAATGGGCGTGGCCGTCTGCTGAGCCCGTAGCAGCGGCGAGGCGACCACCGCCGTGATTTTGTTGTCCACCAACGATTTTGCCACCGCAGCGGCCTGCCCCTGCCCCTTGTCCGAGAGCCGGAAGTTCGGAAGCCGACCGTAGAGGATCCCCTCGGGATTGAATACCTCGCCATGACGCATCAAATGCACGATGGTGCGGGTCTGGGATGAGCCGCTTGCGCGAAGACCATCAGTCACGTCAGTTCTCCTCGGCAGCGGCCGCGGCGCGGGCAGCGGCGGGTAACGCGTCGGCAATGCGGTCGAACGCCTCGTCATCGAGGGCGGTGGAGACGAACCAGGTCTCGAAGGCGCTGGCCGGGGGGTACACGCCACGGCTCAGCAGCCCATGGAAGAACGCGGGATAGCGCCAGGTTTCGGTGGCCTTGGCGCTCTGGAAGTCCCGCACCGGCTCCGTGCCGAAAAAGACGCTGAACATGTTGCCTGCGCGGCCGATGTGGTGCGCCACCCCCTCGGCGTCCAGCGAGGCGGTGAGCAATGCGATGAGCGCATCGGCGTTGCGGTCAAGCGTTTCATAGGCTTTCGCGTCGGCGGCGCGCAGCGACGCAAGCCCGGCCGCGACCGCCACCGGATTGCCCGACAGCGTGCCCGCCTGATACACCGGGCCCAGCGGCGCCAGCCGGTCCATGATGTCGGCCCGGCCGCCGAAGGCCGCGGCGGGCATACCGCCGCTCATCACCTTGCCGAAGGTGACCAGATCACCGGCCACCTGGTCGATGCCGTACCAACCCGACCGGCTCACCCGGAAACCCGTCATGACCTCATCCATGATGAGCAGTGCGCCATGGTTTTCGGTGATGCGCCGCAGCCCGGCGTTGAAATCCGGGCCGGGTGCCACGGTGCCCATATTGCCGGCGGCGGCCTCGGTGATCACGGCGGCGATGTGATCGCCCTGTTCGGCGAAGACCTGCGCTACCGCACCGATATCGTTGTACGGCAACACGATGGTGTCGGCCGCCGA
This sequence comes from Mycobacteroides abscessus ATCC 19977, assembly GCF_000069185.1. Lineage (NCBI taxonomy): Bacteria > Bacillati > Actinomycetota > Actinomycetes > Mycobacteriales > Mycobacteriaceae > Mycobacteroides > Mycobacteroides abscessus. The sequence continues at coordinate 4,025,261 of NC_010397.1, forward strand.
GGCGCCGGTGACACCGGGAGAGGAGGGCAGGCCGAAGGTGGCCAGGCCGGACCCGGCATCGGCCAGCAACGCGTCGGCGTGCCCGTGGTAACAGCCTGCGAACTTGACAATCTTGGGGCGTCCGGTGAATCCGCGCGCCAGGCGCACCGCGCTCATGGTGGCTTCGGTGCCGGAGTTGACCAGACGCACCTTTTCCACGGGCTGGACGCGATCGATGATCTCGCGGGCGAGCTCGATCTCGCCCTCAACGGGCGCGCCGTAGGAAAGCCCGTCCTTGGCGGCCCGCTGCACGGCCTCCACCACCGCGGGGTGCGCGTGGCCCAGGATCAGCGGACCCCAGGAGCAGACCAGGTCCACATACCGGTTGTCGTCGACATCGGTGAGCCAGCATCCGGCGCCGGATCTGACGAACCGCGGAACCCCACCGACCGCCGCGAACGCGCGCACCGGCGAGTTCACTCCACCTGGGATGACGGTCGAGGCGTCGGCGAACAGACGTGCGGAGTTGGGAGTCTCATCAGACACGGCATCCAGTGTCTCAGCTGATGCCAAATCGTCCACTACAGGGTGTAGTGGATTAGGCAGGTCTCAACGCAAAAGTGGGGTGATCGGCGTCGTCGGGCAGCTGCGCGAAGTAACCGTCCACCACCTTGCCCGCCTTGGGTTTGTAGGCGGCGATGATGGGAGCACGATCGGCGACCGGCACCTCCGTGGCCGTGTACACCGCACGGACGCCCTTGACAGTGAGCGTGACCTGCGGATTGGCCCTAATGTTCTTGACCCACTGACTCTCCCCGCGGGTGGACACCAGGTACTTGCCCCCGTCGACGTCCACGGTGGTCACCGGAATCTGCTGCGGCTCCCCGCTGACCCGTTTGGTGATCGTGAGGGTCTCGCCGATATTGGCGGCCATCGCCAGTCGGTTGAAGACCTTGCGCACAAACCACGGGGGCTTGAGGTATGCCATGGATCACAGTTTGATAGTGGTATGCAGATACCGCAATCGGTCGCGCGCTTCAACAAATACGTCACCAACCCCGTCCAGCGCCTGTGGGCGGGCTGGGCCCCGAGCTTCGCGATCATCGAACATAAGGGCCGTAAGTCCGGCAAGGAGTTCCGGACACCGGTCACCGCATTCACAACGCCCGATGGCGTGGCCATCCTGCTGACCTACGGCCCGGACCGGGACTGGCTCAAGAACCTGCAGGCCGCCGGGGGCGGACGGGTGGTGCGCAGGGGCAAGACGCACGATGTGGTCAACCCCCGGGTGGTCAGCCGCGACGAGGCCGCGACACTGGTGAAGAGCCGCGCCTTTGGCCGGCTGCCGTTCGAGCAGGCCGTGCTGCTGACCTACGCCTAGGTTTCTCCGCGGTACGCGACTACCAGATCTTCACGAACTTGTCCGGCGAGTTCACCATGGGATCACCTGCTAGGCAACCGAATTCGGCCGCAAAGGGCGCAACGTTGGGCACCACACCGTTGATCCGCAACGCCGGCGGAGAATGCGGATCGCTGGCCAGCTGCGTGATCGCGTCCTCGGGACGTTGCTTGTCACGCCAGATGCGCGCATAGTTCAGGAAGAACCGCTGCTTCTCGTTGAACCCGACGATCCCCTTCGCCTTTTCGGCATCGTTGTGCTTGGCCAGCTCGGCCACCAGCGCGTCATACGCGGTATTCACCCCGCCGAGATCTGCGATGTTCTCGCCCAGGGTCAGCCTGCCGTCGACGTGCAGGTCGGGGCGGCCCGGAATCGGCGTGTAAGCGTTGAATTGCTCCACCAGCCGATTGGCGCGCTTGTCGAACTCCTCGCGATCGTTCGGCGTCCACCAATTGACCCGATTGCCCTCGCCGTCGAACTGGCTGCCCTCGTCGTCGAACGCGTGGGTGAACTCGTGGCCGATCACCGCACCGATACCGCCATAGTTGAACGCCGGATCGCCCTTGGCGTCATAGAAGGGCGCCTGCAGAATCGCGGCGGGAATGGTGATGCTGTTCTCGGTGGGGTCGTACTGGGCATTGACCGTCTGTGGAGTCATCCCCCACAGCGACCGGTCGGTGGGGCGCCCGATCTTGGCCATTTCGAAGTCGTAATTGAACTTCAGCGCCGCGGCCCGGTCGGTGTAGAAGTTGTCGCCGGCGAGCTTCAGTTTCGAGAAGTCCCGGTTCTTGTCGGGGAAACCCACTTTGAGAAGTAGCTTGTCCCACTTCCTTTTTGCGGCCAGCTTGGTCTGCGGACTCATCCAGTCGACGGCCTCGATGCGCTTCCGCAGCGCCTCCTTGACGTTCTGCACCACCTCGGTGGCCGACCGCTTGTCCCGATCGCTGAACATGCGCTCGACGTACAACTGGCCCAGGGCCGGACCGACCAGCGTGTTGACGATCTCCAGGCCCTGCTCCCACCGCTGTTTCTGCGCGGTCGTCCCGGTGAGGGCCGACTTGTATTTGAACGCGTTGTCGCGGAATGCCTTCGACAGTGCGTCGGCCGAGCGATGCACCGCATGGAAGGTCAGATACGACTTCCAGGTGTCCAGGTCGGTGGTGGTGAGCAGCCGGTCGAACGCCGTGAAGAACTCGGTCTCGGCAAGAGAGAACGACCTGTCCGACGGCGCACCCTGCGCCTTCAGATAGGCGCCCCATTCGAAATGGGGTGTCACCGCGTCGGCTTGCGCGACGGTGACCAGTTTGTACTGATTGGCCGGATCACGCTCCTGCACCGGGCTCAATGTCGCTGCGGCCAAGGCGGATTCCAGCGACGCCACCTGCTCGGCACGCGCCTTGGCCAGCTCTTGGTCGGCTCCGATCAAACCGAACGTCGACGCGATGTAGGCGCGGTAGGCGTCGAATACCGACGCGTACCGCGGATCGGTGTAGTAGTCCTTGGTGGGCATGCCCAACGCATCGGCACGGACGTAGCCGATCTGCTCGGTGGCATTCGCGTAGTCGGCGCCGGCCTCCAACCCGAATACCAGGTGCTGCCCGGTGGCGCCGTCCGCGGCCAGGAAGGCGGCAAGCTCCTCGGGCGTCTTGATCTGATCGATCGCGGCGAGCGTGGGGCGAATGGGGTCGTATCCGGCGGCGTCCAGCTTCGCGTCGTCGGTGGCAGCCCGGTACAGCAGCCCCACCTGATAGTTGACCGACTCATGATCGGCGGTACCGAGACCCGAGACCGCGCCGTCGACGATCTCATGCTGAACCTTGCGGGCCTCATCGTTCAGCATGTCGAAGCTGCCGTAGCTGGCCTTGTCCGCGGGAATGGTGGCCTGGGCGATCCACTTGGCGTTGACAAACCCATTGAGGTCGGCGCACGCGGCAAAACGCATGCTCAGCTGGGCGTTGTCGAACGTCGGAATGGGTGTGTTCGCGGCCACCTGCGTGGTGGGCTGGTCACGGGTACACCCCGCGATGGAGACGGTCAGCACTAGCGCCGCCACACCGGCGGATCGACTCAGACGCATGACCACCATTTTGCCCATCCGGGCCGCGAGGTCGAGCCGCACCCTGTGGCGGGTTTCACCGAGAGCCGGAATTGGTTCGGCTGGCTAACGGTCGTACGCTGGCACGGGTGCCGGTGCAAGAGATGGTCTTGATCGCGCTTGCGGCGTTCGGTGCTGGCGCGATCAACGTGGTCGCCGGGTCAGGCACCCTCATCACCTTCCCCACTCTCATCGCCTTCGGCTACCCACCCGTGGTGGCGACGATGTCCAACGCCGTCGGGCTGACCGTCGGCAGCATGACGGGCGTGTGGGGGTATCGCCGGGAGCTGTCCGGACAATGGTCGCGGCTCAAGTGGCAGATACCCGCCGTGCTGCTCGGGGCGCTCATCGGATCGTTCCTGCTGCTGCACCTCCCCGAGAAGACCTTCGTGACCGTTGTGCCGGTGCTGCTGATCCTGGCGCTGGTTCTCGTGGTGGTGGGCCCCAAGATCCAGGCCTGGGCGCGACGGCGTTCCGAGGCCCAGGGCCGGGACGCCGATCATGTGCCGCCCGGCCGGATGGCCGCACTCACCGGGGGAAACTTCCTCGTCGGCATCTACGGCGGGTATTTCACCGCCGCCCAAGGCATTATGCAGATCGCGGTGATGGGTGCGCTGCTGCCCGAATCCATGCAACGGATGAACGCGGCCAAGAACGTGTTGGCAATGATCACCAATATCGTTGCCGCACTTGCTTACACAATCGTCGCCTTCGACCGGGTGAGCTGGACGGCGGCGGGCATCATCGCCGCCGGCTCATTTGTGGGCGGTCTCGCCGGCGCCCGTTGGGGGCGCAGGCTGTCCCCCGGCGCGCTGCGTGCGGTCATCGTCGCGGTCGGCCTGATCGGCCTGTGGCGGCTGCTCTTCTAACAGGTCCCGTCTCTTCTAACAGGTGCCGTCGATCTAACAGGTGCCGTCGACACGCCGCGTTGTGATCTATCGTGCGAGTAGTTCGCGCATAACACGGCGTGTCGGCGGCAGAACAGACGGGCTAGACGACCTCGGTGAAGGCGCCGGCCAGCGTGTAGCGGACATTCTTGTTGGCCCGCGGGCTGGAGACGGATACCTGAATCTTCGGCTCGGGCTCGTTGGCGAAGAACTTGTCGACGGACAGGTGCGTTACCTTGCCGTCCTCGATACCGGAATCCTTGACCGCCGCAGTCAATACGTTGGCCAACACGGCGGGATCGACGATGTCGCTCTTGAACGAACTCTCCTCGACAATGCCCGGCTCGTTATCGCTGACGTCGACGGGCGTCGACTTCACGCTGGTGCCGTCGTACCGATACTCGTCGACGTTCTCACGCTTCTTCGGGTCGATGGCCCGCACGGCCAGCGACGGGCCGGCGACCGAGATACTGAGGTAGTCAGCCGGATTGGCACCGACCTTGTCGTTGATAGTGCCGAAGGCCTTGCTCAGCGCTTCGGCGTTCCATCGGCCGATGTCGTTGCTCGGCGCCCCGGCAGCCTGCGACGCAGCCGATTCCAGTGCGTCCGTTGCCTTTCGGCGCACGTCGGAACAACCGACGACCGACAGACTCAACGCCACACCCAGCGCGATCACACGCGTATACACCTACGAATCCTCCTGATGGTCTTCACAACATTCGCTAACGAACCTAGCGGAAGGTTCTCAGCCTCAGGCTGTTCAGTACCACGAACACAGAAGACATCGCCATCGCCGCACCCGCGATCATCGGGTTGAGCAAACCCAGCGCGGCCAGCGGAATGGCGGCGGTGTTGTAGGCGAACGCCCAGAACAAATTGGCCTTGATGGTGCCCAGTGTCTTGCGTGACAAACGCAGTGCGGTCGGCACGGTGGTCAGGTCGCCACGCACCAGGGTCAGATCGCTGGCCTCGATGGCGGCGTCGGTACCGGTGCCCATGGCCATGCCGATATCGGCGGTGGCCAGTGCGGCAGAGTCATTGACGCCGTCGCCGACCATGGCAACCCTCTTGCCCTCCGCCTGCAGGCGCTTGACGACATCGGCCTTCTCGGTGGGTTTGACCCCGGCGATGACATCACCCGCCGCGATACCGACTTCCGAGGCGACCCGCGCGGCTACTTCCGCGTTATCACCCGTCAGCAACACCGGTGTGATGCCCATGGCCTTGAGTTCGTCGATGGCTCGGCGGCTCGAGGGCTTCACCGTGTCGGCCACTTCGATCTCGCCGCGGCGCAGCCCACCCCAGCTGACCGCCGCGGTGGTGTTTTGGCCTTCGATAGCCTCGATCGAAACCTCTTGGCCGTCAACCACACCGCTGACACCGACACCGGGCTCGTTGCGGAAGTTGGTGACGGGCGACAGGGTAAGTCGAGCCGATGCTGCGGCCGCGACGATGGCCCTGGCGACCGGATGCTCGGAAGCGGATTCCACCGAGGCGGCGATGCGCAGGATTTCGTCGGCATCGGCCACGCCCGAGCCGATGCTGCGCCGCACCTCCACCACGCTCATGACGCCGGTGGTCACGGTACCGGTCTTGTCCAGCACGACGGTGTCGATGTCCTTGACGTTCTCCAGCACCTCGGGACCCTTGATCAGCACGCCCAGCTGCGCGCCCCGCCCGGTGCCCACCAGAATGGCCGTGGGGGTCGCCAATCCGAGCGCGCACGGGCAGGCGATGATCAACACCGCCACCGCCGCGGTGAACGCCGAGGCGAGCGAGTTGCCCAGGGCCGCCCAGGCCACAAAAGTCAACGCCGAGATAGCGAGCACGACGGGCACGAACACCGACGACACCCGATCGGCGAGCCGTTGCACCTGCGCCTTACCGGTCTGCGCGTCGGACACCAACCGCGCCATCCGGGCCAGTTGCGTGTCGGCGCCCACCTTGTTGGCGCGCACCACGATCCGCCCGTGGGTGTTCACGTAGCCACCCAGTACCGGCCCGCCCACGGTGACCTCCATGGGCACCGACTCGCCCGTCATCGTCGACGTGTCCAAGGCCGAGTGACCCTCGATCACCTCACCGTCGGTGGCCACGCGCTCGCCCGGGCGCACCACGAACTCGTCGCCCACCGCGAGCTGGTCGACGGGAATGCGCGTCTCGTGTCCCCCTCGCAGCACCGCGACGTCCTTGGCCCCCAGCGACAGCAGAGCGCGCAGCGCCGAGCCTGCCGAGCGCTTGGCACGAGATTCGGCGAACCGGCCCGCGAGCAGGAAGACGGTGACCGCGGCCACCACTTCGAAGTACACATGAACATCTCCGTGGGTGTGTCCGGCATTGGCGAACAGCACCCACAGCGACCACAGGTACGCGGCGATGGTGCCCAGTGAGACCAGGGTGTCCATTGTCGAGGCACCGTGACGCGCGTTGACCAACGCGGCGCGGTGGAACGGATAGCCGCCCCACAGCAGAATCGGCGTGGTCAGTGCCGCGACCAATATCTCCCAGCCGGAGAAATGTAAGGGCATCGCCATGGAGATGACCACTACCGGGATGGCCAGGATAAGCGAGCCGATGAGCCGTGACTTGAGCTGATCGTCCGGCACATCGTGGTTCATGTGATCGTGCGGATCGTGGCCGTCATGGTCGCCGGCGTGCGCATCCTGGTGTGAGCCGCCGACGACCTGCGCCGTGTAGCCCACCGATTCGACAGCCTTGACCAGATCCTCACCGGTGACCGAGCCGTCGTGTTCGACGCGGGCACTTTCCAGCGCCAGGTTCACTCGGGCGTTCACACCCGTGATCTTGTTGAGTCCTTTTTCCACACGGGACGCGCATGACGCGCACGTCATGCCATGCAGCCGCAGATCAGTGGTCTCCATGCCCGTGTTAGTGGTCTCCATACCCAGACCATACCCCTAGGGGGTACCAACTGCCAGGGTGACCTGCGCTACAGGCCCCGCCGCGCCACCACGATCTGCAACGGCATAGGCAGCTGAAGCCTGGCGCGGAGTTCGATGATGATCGACGGATCCGCATGTTCAGCAAGGCTACGTAACGCCCTCGGACCGTAGGCACGCAGCTGACTGATGGCGCCGTCATGGGCAACCGGACGCACCCATCCGACGGCCGCAGCGAAAAGGTACGCGGGCGCCAGCAGCGGAGCCGGCAAGCGCAACAGATCGATGATCAACAGAGTGCGCCCCACCCGGGTGCCCTCGACGAACACCTTCGCGGCAAGCGACGGTGGGAGATGGTGGAACGACAAGGCGAACACCACCAGATCGAACGCCCCGTCCGGCGCATCGATAGCCGTCGCGTCCATGACACGGACGCTCACCCGAGGATCCGAGCCCATACCGGACGCGGCAATCCCCGCGACGGAAGAGGGCTCGATGTCCGTCACCGTGATCGAGGCATCGGGGCGCAGCTTCAGCAGTTCACGAGACAGCCCACCGTGGGCGGCACCGAGCTCGAGCACCCGCGGACTGTCGATACCGACCAGGAATCCCGCCGCCTGTTCGGCATTCCACCTGTGCAACCCCTTCTTCTCACCCAGGAGGTCGAGCGACTCGACGACGGACCGTTTCTTCGCCGGAACATCGTCGCGGTCCAAATACTCCAGCCGATCCGTCTGCAGCTTGCGGTCCCACACGGGAGCGCCGAATCCCGCACGCGGCATCGAGTCGATATCAGCAGTTTCGGTCATGACACCAGCGTAGATTAATGTCAGCTATCCTGACATTAGAATTAGCTATGAATCGCGCGGGCGGTGCCACGCCGAGCCCGGACACCCCGCGATATCGCCATCACCAGGAATATTCCGGCGACGGCCGTGAGCGCAAGCGCCCGCGCCACGCACGCGCCGTCCAACACGGTGAAATACAGCGTCGGCTCGCCCTTCGCGACGGGTGCGACCTCAGTGGGTACACGGGCAGCCAGCGCCGCCCACGCGGCCAGGGCGACCGCCACCATTGCGATGGCCAGATCCACCGCTACTCGCGTTCCGAACTTCACCATTGCTCACTCTCACTATCGATTTCCGGGTCATCACCCAGATCCATGCCGGCCGGCGGGGCCGGCACCAACGTGGCAAGGGCTGCCCGCAGCTCCTCATGCTTCTTGGCCCACGCCTGTGCCCGGCGTCCTCCGGTCAGCCGCAGCCCGACGGGTTTGCGCCCCTTGGGCACACCTGTCAGTTCGCCCAGCGGGCGGGACTCTTCCCAGATGTGCCTGTCGTCGTCGGAATAGAGCCACCTGATCTGGCTGACCGCCAGGATCTCGCCGCCCTGCCGAAGTTCCGTGGGCGTCAGCTCCACGCTGGCATGCACCCGCACGGCATAGATCTGCAGAGAGACAAAGAACGCGACCAGAACCGCGGCGATCAATGGCATGACGGGGCTCACGCCACCCCTACCCCACACCTGCAGGCCGAACATGATCAGCCCGGCGAGCGGGCCCAACAGCAGCCACAGCCAGCGACCGCCCGGTTCATAGAACAGGCGCGGCTCAGCCTCCAACTCCTTAGCCATGATCGCCCCCGTCGAACCACTCCTGGGCGGCAGGCCTGATGATCAGCACATTGGCGACGATCAACGACAGCGCGGCGATGAGCAGCAACGGGCCCACCGAGCCCGAACTTGCCATCACGATGGCGCCGAGCACCGAAACCACCGACAGCGCGATCAGCGCCCGGCGATAGCGCTTGTCGCCCTGCCGGGTGCGTCCGGCAAGAAACGCGATGCCGGCCGCCAACAGGATGCACAGCGCGCCCCACGCCCGGAAATACGTGACGAGATTTCGCACATCCTCGTCGGTCAGACCGTGCCTGGCTGCGGCACGCACCGCGTCGTAACGCTGGGTCACCCCGGCGAGCCCGTTGAGGAACAGCGCCGCCGCCGACACCACCCAAAACCAGAAAGCCACGTCGACACTGCGCGGACGCGGCTGTTCGGCAGTCATTCGGGGCCCTTCATCATCATTCGGGCAGCGTATCGGGGCGTTACCGCTGCCTCGTCAAGTACGCGGTGGAGTCCTCGCGGTGCAGCAGGAACAACCCGCCGCAGATCAGGACGGACGCAGTGATACCCGAGAGCGCCTGCACTATCGCGGGTACACCCTGCAGGTCGATCAATCGTGTCGCGGTGAACACCACCGACCCGACGGCGCCACCCGTCAGGAATGTGCGGGCCAGCCGGTAACCCGCACGCATCAGGAAGATGCCCGTGACGACGAGAGCACCAACCACGACCACGATGAATCCGTTGAAGGCGTAGACCGTCCACAGCGGGGCGGCCTTGTGGACCTCGGGGTCCTGTTGCCACTGCCCGACATTCGCGGCCATGTAGCTCACGATCATCAAGGGAAGTGCGGCCAGCCAGAGCCAGCAGCCGGTATCGATATCGTCGGGCCGCGGCTTGGCCGGACCTGCGGAGGGTTGTCCAGCCAATCCGCTCCGATGGTGCGGATCGGGATACATCACCCAACCACGGTAATGGAGAGACGGCGGGTGCTGTCCCCGGCAACCTGATGAGTGATGGATGCAGTGGCCAAGATCGCAGGAACTGCCCTGGGCTGTGCTAGTCGGACCGAGTCGGTGCTAGTCGGAAAGCCAACCCGCGGCCTCGGCCGCCCAGTAGGTCAGCACGATATCGGCCCCCGCACGCCGGATGGAGGTCAATGTCTCCAGCGCCATAGCCTGCAGGTCAATCCAATTGTTTTGCGCCGCAGCACAGATCATCGCGTACTCGCCCGACACCTGGTAGGCAGCCACCGGCACCGGCGAGACATCGGCCACCTGCCGCAACACGTCGAGGTAGGCCATCGCCGGTTTCACCATGACGATGTCGGCGCCCTCCTGGACATCAAGCTCAAGCTCGCGGAGGGCTTCTCGTCCGTTGGCCACGTCCTGCTGATAGGTGCGGCGGTCTCCGCGCAGCGAGGAGCCCACGGCCTCCCGGAACGGGCCGAAGAACGCCGACGCGTACTTGGCGGTGTAGGCCATGATGATCACGTCGCTGTGCCCGGCGGCGTCCAGGCCCGCCCGAATCGCGGCCACCTGGCCGTCCATCATGCCGCTGGGCCCCACCACTCGCGCACCCGAATTTGCCTGCGCCACAGCCATGTGCACGTATTGCGTAAGGGTGGCGTCGTTGTCGACCCGGCCGGCGGCGTCCAGCACCCCACAGTGACCGTGATCGGTGAACTCGTCAAGGCAGGTATCGGCCATCAGGACGGTGGCGTCCCCCAGGTCCGCGGACAGCACCGACAGCGCCCGGTTCAGGATGCCGTCGGCGCACAGACCGGCGCTACCGGTGGCGTCCTTGTCTTTCTCCTGTGGCACCCCGAACAGCATCAGCCCGCCCACCCCGGCCTTGACCGCGTCCTCGGCCGCGCGGCGCAGCGATTCGGTGCTGTGCTGCACCACCCCCGGCAGCGACGAGATCGCCTTGGGCTCGGTGAGGCCGTCTGCCACGAACATCGGCAGCACCAACTGTCGCGGCGCCAACGTGGTCTCGGCAACCAACCGACGGATCGCCGGGGTGGCCCGCAGGCGGCGCGGCCGCTGGTAGGGAAAAGGCAAGGTGACGGCCTCCGCTAGCTCTCCGCTTATCTCCGCCGGCTCTTCTTACGCGGCGGCGGCAGTGCACCTTCGGTGCGCAGCCGGGCGGCGTGCTCGGCGAGGGCCTCGACCAGCGGGCCCACGGCCGCTGTCTCCGGCTGCACATCCACTCGCAACCCGAATTCGACTGCGGTCTCAGCGGTTTTCGGCCCGATGCACGCCACAATGGTGCGTGCATGCGGCTTGCCCGCGATACCCACCAGGTTGCGAACCGTAGAGCTCGAGGTGAAGCAGACCGCGTCGAACCCACCGGTCTTGATCATCTCGCGGGTCTGCGCCGCCGGCGGGGCCGCGCGCACGGTGCGGTACGCGGTCACGTCGTCGATCTCCCAGCCGCGTTCCCGCAGTCCCTCGGCGAGGGTCTCGGTGGCGATGTCGGCCCGCGGCAACAGCACCCGGTTCACCGGATCGAAAACGTCGTCATAGGGCGGGAACTCGTCGAGCAGGCCTAACGAGGACTGCTCACCGGCAGGAACCAGCTCCGGGTTGATGCCGAAGGCGCGCACCTTGTCGGCGGTCGCCTGGCCCACACATGCGATCTTCACACCGGAGAACGCGCGGGCGTCCAGGCCGAACTCGGCGAACTTCTCCCACACGGCACGCACCGCGTTGGTGGAGGTGAACACCACCCACTGGTACCGGCCGTCGACCAAACCCTTCACGGCCCTTTCCATTTGAGCCGGACTGCGCGGGGGTTCGACGGCGATGGTCGGCACCTCGACGGGCAGGGCGCCGTACCCGACCAGCTTGTCGCTCATCTCGCCGGCTTGATCCTTGGTACGGGGCACCAACACGGTCCAGCCGTACAGGGCACGGCTTTCCCACCAGTTCAGCTTCGAGCGGCCGGCGACCACGCGGCCGATCGTCAGCACCAGGGCGCCGGTCATCGGCCCGTGCGGGTCGTTGGCGTCCACCGGGACGCCGTCGATCAGCGAGGCCAGTGTGGTCTCCACGGTGCGCTGTGCGCACGTGGTGCCCTGCGCGGTGACCGCGACCAGAGTCTGGTCGGCCAGGCCATGCTCGATGAGCGCCTTGGCGGCGTCGGGCACATGTGTCGGGGTCGCGTGCAGAATCAGCGGGCCAGGAGCAGCGGCCAGGGCCGCCCAATCCACGTCGCCCCGCACATCGGCCACGGTATGGGCCGAGCCCGGAGGCAGGCCTGCGTAGGCGGGCACCGCGGTGCTCGAAGCGAGGCCGGGCAGGATTTCAAAGGCCACCTGGGTCCGCGTGACGGCATGGACCTCGGCGAGCACCGAATCGATCGAGAGTGGGTCGCCGGCGACCAACCGCACCACGTCCACACCGCTGCGGGCCTCGGCGACGAGCGTCTTGGCGACATCGGCCGGATCACCCAGGGCGGGACGAATGTCGATGGTGAGTGGCGGCTCGGCAGCGGCTTCGTTGTCCGCCGCGGCGGGAGCCTCATCGCCTCCCGTCGCCGGTTTGGCGGGCGCGGGTTCAGGAAGTTCGACCGCCGACCCCACGAGATCGAGTACCGCCTGCGGCACATCGGGATCGGTGAACGCGACCGTGGCACCTGTGAGCACCGCGCGCGCCCGGACGGTCAACAGACCGGGGTCTCCAGGTCCGGAACCAACGAACAGAATGCGCCCTGGCTTCTTGCGCCCCCTGGTCATGCGGACCTCACCTCGGTCGCACTGCGCCACGGGGTCATCACGCGCCCTCGGGTCACTACTGCCTCCCAATCAAACGGCATTACGTCGCGCTATGCCGTGTCTAGTCACCGGCCAATCAGTGCTCGCGCACCGAGATCGAGCAGTTCCCTCGCGACCGCGAGCCCAAGCTCGGCGGCCCGGTCGGGGGTGCCAATCCCGGAGGCCCGAATCACGTCAGATCCGTCCAGCGCCGCCGCACATCCGCGCAACGACAGTTCGTCGAAGACGCGGCCTTCCTCATCGATCGACTCGACCACCTCGGCGATCGCGCCGACCGGTGCGGTACAGCCCGCCTCCAGCTCGGCAAGCAGAGCCCTTTCGGCAGTCACCGCGGCGCGCGTGTCGGCGTGATCGAGTTCCGCCAGCACAGCCACCAGATCGGTGGCTTCACTGCGGCACTCCACCGCCAGCGCTCCCTGAGCCGGCGCGGGCAATACCTGCACCGGTTCCAGTGTCTCGGTGATGTGGTCCAGACGTCCGATTCGGGCCAAACCCGCCCGGGCGACTACCACACCATCAAGATCACCATTGGAGACCCTGCTCAACCTGGTATCCAGGTTGCCTCTTAGGGGGCGAATTTCCAAACCGAGACCCAGTGCTCTAAGCTGTGCCGCCCGTCGCGGGGACGAGGTACCGATGACGGATCCAGCGGGCAACTCCCCCAGCACCAATCCATCACGGGCCACCAGGGCATCCCGATAGTCTTCACGAGGTGGAATGGCCGGTATCACGAACCGCGGATCGGCGGCAGTCGGCAAATCCTTGTACGAGTGCACGGCAACGTCGACCACATCATCGGCGATGGCCTCCCGCAGAGCGGCCGTGAAGACCCCCACTCCAATTTGCTCGACAGGTGCCGCCGACTGGTCTCCGGCGGTCGTCACGATTACCAGCTCCGCCTCGTGCCCCTTGGCACGCAGCGCGTCCCGAATCCCCCCGGCCTGGGTGGTCGCCAACAGGCTGCCGCGGGTACCAATTCGGATCATGGATGAGCCTCTCGGGCGAAGACAGTCACGGTTGGATGAGCCTCTCGGGCGAAGACAGTCACGGTTGGATGGCCCAGGTGGCCCCAGCCCATCCACCACGACGCTCTATTCGTGCAATTCCTTTGTGGCGAGCGGTAGTTCGCCGGCCGTGGCCACGGCCTCGACGGTATGCGGGTCGAGCTCGAACAGCTCGCGCAACGCCTCGGCATAGCTGTCGCCACCGGGCGCCGACGCCAGCTGCTTCACCCGCACGGTGGGGGCATGCAGCAGCTTGTCGACAACGCGGCGAACGGTCTTGGCGACTTCATCCCGCTCGGCTCCGGCCAACCCGGGCAGGCGGCCGTCCAGGCGCAGCAGCTCGGCCTCGACAACTTCTGCGGCGCGCTGACGCAGCGCGGTGACCGTCGGGGTGACCTCCGCCATCCGCTCGCCGGTCAGGTACCGGGCGACCTCGTCGTTGACGATCTGACGGGCAGCACCCGCATCGTTGGCCGCGGCACGGGCGGTCGGCTCGCGCTGGATGCGCTCCATGTCCACCACGACCACGCCGGGCAGCCCGGCCACCGTGGGGTCGACATCGCGCGGCATGCCCAGATCACAGAAGACCAGCTGACGGCCGCCCTCCAGGGCGTGGTGCACATCAGCCAGGGAGATCACCGGGCGGACCGCACCGGTACAAGAAACCACCACATCGGCCTGAGCCAGGGCCTGGTCCAGGTTGTCCAGTGTGATCGCCTGAGCGTTCACACCGGCTTCGCGCGCGGTCGCGGCGAGGCGCCGCGCGCGCTCGGCGCTGCGGTTGACCACCCACAGGTTGTCGATGCCCGCGCGAATCAGCTGTGCGGTGGCCAGCGAGCCCATTGAACCGGCGCCGACAACCGCGGCCGTACGTCCCGGCAGGCCATCGAGCTTGTTGTCGGCCAGGTTCAGTGCCACCGACACCACAGAGGCGCCTGCCGCGTCGATTCCGGTCTCGGAATGCACCCGCTTGCCCACCCGCAGGGCGCTCTGCGACAGCTCGTGCAGTACACGGCCCACGGCCTGATGCGATTCGGCGGTGGCGTAGGCGTTGCGCACCTGACCCAGCACCTGTTGCTCGCCGACGACCATCGAGTCCAGGCCGCTGGCCACCGCGAACAGGTGCTCGACGGCGGCCTCGCTGTAACGGACGTAGGCGTATTTGGTGAGCTCGTTCATCCCCATTCCGGCATGCCGGGCGATGGCCTCGCCGATGACGGTGAGGCCGCCGTGGAAGGCCTCAACCACGGCATATACCTCGACCCGGTTGCAGGTCGACAGCACCATCACCTCGGTGACCAGGGGTGATTGCAGAATATGTTCGATGATCTTGGGCTGATCGGCCTCGCCAATCGCTAGCTTCTCCAGCACCGGCACAGGCGCGCTACGGTGCGAGGCTCCGAACAGCAGGACGCTCACCGCAGGTCACTCCGCTGACATCTCAGGGCCTGACGCTCTTCCCGCGAGCGGCTCATCACTGTCCAGCTCCCTTGCTTTTGGTGAGGCTCGAACTTCATGCACGGTAGCCCGAATATGGCCACTGGGCAAAATCCAAACAGCCTGTTATCGGTCACGTTTCAGGTCCGCCCGGAGCCGGGGCTCGTCTACTTCCCAGTAGCTGTGCTCCTGACCGTCCAGCAGAACCACTGGAAGCCGGTCGCCAAACTCCGCGCGCAGCGAGGAATCTGTGGCGGCCGCCTCATCGACATCGGTGACGGTGAGTGTGACGCCGAACTCGTCGGCCAAAGCCGCCAACTCGCTCTCGGCACGGTCGCAGGCAGCGCATCCGGCCCGCGTCAGCAGCGTTAGCGACGTCATATGCCAATTCTGCCACCGGGTCCCCCGCGTCCTCGCCGCCCTCAGTAGGGTTGAACGGCATTCGCACGCTGCGCACAGGAAGGGCGGGTAACCAGGCATGACCAGCCCCCAGATCAACGGCGAACCCCCTGCCGAAGGCCCTACCGAGGAGCAGGTGCTCGCCGAGGCTTTCGCCGAGGACGTCGCGCGTGCCGCATCCTTCGCCGAGGCGGACGCGGCCGCCGAGCAGCCGCCCGGGCCACCTCCCGCCGACCTGACCGCGGCCGCGTTTTTCGATGTCGACAACACGCTGGTGCACGGCTCATCGCTGGTTCATTTCGGCCGCGGCCTGGCGCAGCGCGATTACTTTCAGTATTCGGACATGCTTCAGTTCGTCTGGGCACAGGCGAAATTCCGGCTGACCGGCCGCGAGAACTCCGACGATGTGGCAGCGGGCCGGCAGAAGGCGCTCTCGTTCATCGAGGGGCGCAGCGTCGACGAGCTCGTCGCACTCAGCGAGGAGATCTACGACGAGACCATCGCCGACAAGATCTGGCCCGGTACCCGGGCACTGACGCAGATGCATCTCGACGCCGGCCAGCAGGTGTGGCTCGTCACGGCCACACCGAGAGAGCTGGCGGAGACCATTGCCCGGCGGCTGGGCCTGACCGGGGCGCTGGGAACCGTCGCCGAATCGGTGGACGGTGTCTTTACCGGACGCCTGGTCGGCGACATCCTGCACGGGCCGGGCAAGGCACGGGCGGTGCGCAACCTGGCTATCCGCAATGGACTGAACCTCAAGCGCTGCACCGCCTATAGCGACAGCGTCAACGACGTCCCGATGTTGTCCCTGGTGGGCACCGCGGTGGCCATCAATCCGGATGCCGAGCTGCGGGACGTGGCCCGGCGCCGCGGATGGGAAGTCCGCGACTTCCGAACTGCTCGCAAGGCCGCCCGCATCGGGGTGCCGTCGGCCGTACTACTCGGCGCCGCGGGCGGAGCGTTGGCGGCCGCACTGGCCCGCCGCGAGAAGTGACGATCACCATTACCGCTGCTGATAGGCTCAGCGCCGCTCGAACTGTCCTAGATTCGTCACTGACCTGCAGCGAAATGGGTTAATGCATGGCCATCCGCCAAGACATCGTCGGAACGCACTACCGCTACCCCGATTACTTCGAGGTGGGCCGCGAGAAGATGCGCGAATTCGCGGCGGCCATCAAGGACGAGTGCGAGGTCAACTCCGGCGTGGTCGCGCCCATCACCTTCCTGGCGGTCGCCGGACGACGGGTGCAGCACAAGATATTCACCGAGATGGACCTACCCATCAATGTCGCACGGGTGCTGCACCGCGATCAGAAGCTCAAGTTCCATCGGCCGATCCGGGTCGGCGACCGGCTGTACTTCGACAGCTACCTGGACAGCGTCCTGGAATCGCACGGCATGGTGACCGCCGAGGTGCGCGCCGAGGTTACCGACGAGAACGGTGATCCCGTCGCCACCAGCATCGTGACCATGATCGGCGAAGCCGAAGGGCATGAGCGGGACGCGGCTGCCATGGCCGCGAACATCGCCTCACATCGCAAGAACTAGGCGCGCCTACGGTCCGACCGGTAAGCACTCGGGGTGGTACCGAACCAGCGCTTACAGCTGCGGGTGAACACACTCTGCTCCGCATAGCCGAGCTGTCTGCTCAGGTGGTCCAGGCTCAGGTCGGTATCGGAAAGCAGCCGCTCTGCCGCCTCCCTCCGGATCTGATCGACGAGCTCCGCGAAGGTCATCCCCTCGGCGCGGAGCCGCCGTTGCAATGTCTTCGGGTGTACGCCGAGATGTAATGCAATGTCTCCCAATCCGATTGCACCGGTCGGCAGCAGCTGCCGGATGAGGATCCGGACCAACTGACTGGAATCGGGCTTGCGGCTCGCGTGGGTTCCCGTCAAGTAGTCGACCGCCGTCTGGTGGGCCAAATTGTCCTTGGGCAGCGCCTTCTGCATGTCGGTGGCGCGCAACGTGAACCCGCCGACAGGCTCACAGAAGAACGGCGGACACCCAAAATAACGCTGATACGCCGATGCCGGCGTGAGGGCTTGGTGCGGTAGATGAACTGACACCGGGCGGTAACCGGCACCCAAAAAGTGATGCAGCACCCGCAGCGTGACCCCCAGAGACAGCTCAACAGCCTGCGCCTGTGGCGGGGCCGGGTTGAGCAGGTACTCGAACTCGAATCGGCACAGCGCGGGATCACGGTGATCGGTGACTCGCGCGCTGATCACCGGACAGTATGCGCCCATGAACTTTTCGAGAATGGCGAAGGCGTCGGCGACCGTCGCGGCGGTACGCGCCGCCAAACCGACCGGACCCAGAATCTCGATGCCTTGCCTGCGGGCAAGCTGACGGCCGAAGTCCGGCGCGTTCAGCGCGGCCGCGGTGGCCTCCAGCGCGCGGGCGCCGTTGGGCAGCGAGATGAACCTCTCGTACGAGCCGGCGTCGGTCGGTGAAACCCGGGCCCCGGCAAGCAGTCTGCTGCCGTCGCCGCCGAGCTCGGCCACCAGCTCGTGGTAGTTGGTGAGCGCCGAGCCCCGGATGACCGCCATGTCCCGAACTGTCAAATATTTGTCCTCCATTGTCAAGACAAGTGGGCCGAATGTGCTGCACGATCAACATTCGGCGACCAAGATCGTCGCAACAGGAAAGGGAGGGCCCGTGAAGATTTGGTGTACGCAGTGGACCAAACTATTGGTCGTGATGAGCACCGTCGCGCTGGCAACGGGACTTACCAGCTGCTCCAAAGAGCCTGGCTCCCAGAAGCTTTCCGCCGACGAGGCGAAGTCCATCGCGATGGACGCCTATGTCTACGGCTACGCCCTGGTCACCATGGAGATGACCCGCCGGGTGATGACCAACGTGGAGAAGGCGGAGCCGCCGCGTGCGCCCATGGGACAACTCATGCGGATGCGCGAGTACCCCAATGCCGCCTTCCGAGATGTCACCGCCCCCAACGCCGATACCCTGTACACCAACGGTTTCATCGACGTCGGCAAGGAGCCCTGGATCCTGAGCCTGCCGGAGGCGGACGGCCGGTACTACCTGTTCCCCATGCTGGACGGATTCACCAATGTCTTCGAGGTGCCCGGCAAGCGCACCACGGGCACCGGCCCGCAGACCTACGCAATCACCGGCCCCGGCTGGAAAGGCACGCTGCCGCAGGGGGTCCAAGAGTACAAGTCTCCGACCGCACTGGTGTGGCTGCTGGGCCGCATCTACTGCACGGGCACCCCAGAGGACTACGCGGCCGTACACACGCTGCAGGACGCAATCTCACTGGTGCCACTGAGCTCATACGGCAAGCCGTATACCCCGGCCGCCGGCCATGTTGATCCGAGCATCGACATGACAACGCCTGTCCGCGAGCAGGTCAACAACCTGAGTACCAAGGCATACTTCGATCTGCTGGCCACCCTGCTGAAAGACAATCCGCCCGCTGAGGCCGACAAGCCGATTCTGGAGAAAATGGCCACGATCGGCATCGAGCCCGGAAAGCCCTTCGATACAGACAAACTCGGCACGCAGACCGTCAGCGCACTGGAGTCGGTACCCAAGGAAGCGTTCGCCAAGATCATGGCGCACTTCAAGGAGGCCGGCAACAACATCAACGGCTGGGTCTTCACCACCAAGACCGGTCAGTACGGCACGGATTACCTGCAGCGTGCACTGATCACCGCAATTGGATTGGGCGCCAACCGGCCCCAGGATGCCGTGTATCCCACCTCCGAGGTGGACAACACCGGCAAGCCCTACGACGGCGCGAACAAGTACGTGCTGCACTTCGACAAGGGTCAGTTTCCCCCCGCAGAGGGTTTCTGGTCGCTGACCATGTACGACGCCGGAATGTTCTTCGTCGACAATCCCCTGGGCCGCTACACCCTGAGCCAGCGCAACACCTTCACACCGAATCCCGATGGCTCGGTGGATCTGTACCTGCAACATCAGAATCCAGGGCCCGAGAAGGAGGCGAACTGGCTCCCCGCACCCACCGGCAAGTTCAACCTCATGCTTCGTCTCTATTGGCCCAAGGAGACCCCGCCGTCGATCATCGACGGCACGTGGAAGCCGCCCGCTGTACAACAAGTCCCGTAAGGAGCCGTTCATGAAACCGATTGCCACAGGCCTGTTTACGGCCCTGGGTGCCGCGGCGCTGTTCAGCGCGGCAACCGCGAACGCAGAGCCGGAGCGCCCGGCCAACTGCACGGCCGCCGATCTGGCCGGGGTCTCGGCGGGTGTCGCCGCCTCCACATCGAGCTATCTGTTCACGCACCCGGACGTCAACGACTTCTTCACCAGCCAAGCGGGCAAGCCGCACGGCGAGATGCAGGCCGCCGTGAAGGCCTACTTCAGCACCAACCCCGAGGCCGAGAACGATCTGCGCGCCATCCGGCAGCCTGTCGTCGACTTCCGGGAGCGGTGCCAGTTGCCGCAGGAGCGTCAGCCATGAGGCGCCTGACGGCCGCGCTGACCGTCGCGGTGGCATTGGCTGGTCTGCCGATTACGCAACCGGCGGCCAACGCCGATGTCTGTGTCGGTGGCGGCCGCCGGATTACGGTGAGCGGCTGCGCGAACATCGCCGATACCGTGCAGCGGTATGCGCCGCCGCCCGAGGACTATGCGCCGCTTCCGGACGACCCGCCGCCTCCACCACCAGCGCCGAATGTCCATGCGTGCGTGGGATACAACGGCCGCTGGGTCAGCGCCAGCGGCTGCAATCCCTAGACGTACTGTGCCGCGAGCTTACCGATCACCGCGGTGAACTCGTCCATGGTGGCGTCGAGGATGTCCTTGACCGATTCGACGCCGCCAATGCGCCCGGCAACCTGGCCGCCAAGCGGCACAAAGGTTTCCATGTTGCCTCCGAAGTAAAGGTCCAACGGGTCTCCGGTTTCCAGCAGTGACACCAAGTCCCGTCGTTCCATCTCCTCGGTACGTGCGCTGCGCAGCGCACGTAGCCCCGGCTTGGTGAGCCGGTTGAGCAACACGGTGTCGGTCTCACGGGCCGCGACCACCGCCGCCTTCCAGTTGTGGTGGATGGGCGACTCGGCAGCCGACATCATTCGCGTGCCCATCTGTACGCCTTCAGCACCAAGCGCGAACGCAGCAGCCATCGAGACGCCGTCGCAGATGCCTCCTGCGGCGATGATCGGAATGTCGACGTGCGAGCGCACCAAGGGCAGCAGCACCATGGTGGACGCGCCCTTAGGGTCCTTGAATCCGCCGCCCTCGACACCCTCCACCACTAGGCCGTCGACGCCGGCATCGACCGCCTTGAGGGCCGCCGCCAGCGTGGGGACCACATGAAAGACCGTGAGCCCGTTATCTTTCAGGACGCGGGTGTATTTGTTGGGGTCCCCCGCGCTGGTAGTCACGAAGGTGACGCCTTGGTCCACCACGAACTGCGCAATGGAAGGATCACGCACGAATGCCTGCGCGATGTTGACGCCAAAGGGCTTGTCGGTGAACTCACGCATCGCACGGATCTCGTCCTTGATGGCGTCCAACTCACCGGAGCTCGTCTCGATGATGCCGAGCCCACCCGCGTTGCATACCGCGCTAGCCAGCTGGGATCGCGCTATCCAGCCCATCGGGGCCTGCACGATCGGCCGTTCGACACCCAGCAATTCGGTTACCCGGTTTGTGATCACGCGTTGAACCTACGCCGCCGTCACTTCGCCTGGTGACGGCAACTGCGATACAGAACCACCGCAATACGGCGTGTCGGCAGGGTCGGCGGCCGGGCGTCTTAGCCGAAGAACATGTTGCGACGGCCCGCGAGTAGCCGGTACAGCGTCTGCTGAATGGTCTCGCGCACCTGATCGGTCACCTCGAAGGTCACCATCGGATCGTCGGCTGCGGCCTCGTCGTACCCATCCGTCGGGATCGGGGTGCCGAATTCGATATGCCACTTGGACGGCAGCGGCACCAGCCCGACGGGACCTGCCGCCGGGAACAGCGGGGTCACCGGGAAGTACGGCAAGCCGAATAGCCGGGCGATCACCTTCAGGTCGGCGATCATCGGGTAGATCTCTTCAGACCCCACGATCGAGCACGGGACGATGGGAGCACCGGTGCGGATGGCTGCCGCCACAAACCCGCCACGACCGAACCGCTGCAGTTTGTAGCGATCCTTGAACGGCTTGCCCAGGCCCTTGTAACCCTCCGGGAACACCGCCGTCAACTCGCCGCCGGACAGTAGCCGGTGCGCATCGGCCGTGCATGCCAGCGTATGACCGGCCTTTCGCGCCAACTGCCCCAGGAACGGTGCGTCGAACACCATGTCGGCGGCCAGGTTACGCAGCGTGCGGTTGCCGGGGCACCGGTCGTGCACGGCCACCGACAGCATCAGCCCATCCAAGGGCAGCACACCGGCATGGTTAGCCACAACCAGGGCTCCACCGGTAGCGGGAATGTTCTCCACCCCGGTCACGTCCACTCTGAACCAACGGTTGAACAGTGGCCTCAGCAAAGGAAGTAACAGCGATTCGTTGAGGTGCTCGTCGAATCCGAAATCATCAACGCTGTAATCGCCGCCCACTCGCCGGCGAATGAACTCAGCGACGGCGGCAATGTTGGCCGCGAGAGCCGTCAGCGACTCCTCGTCGCCCACGTGAGCGTTGCCCTGTGCCGCCCGAATCTCATTGAGGTCGTGGATCACTGCGGCGGTTTCCGCGGGATCGTGGACGGGCGCACCGTTGGTCAACGACGAGGGGTGCCGCCTGCCGGCGTCGGCACGCGCCTCGGCCCGGCGAGCACGTGCAGCATGGCGTTCCGAATTAGCCTGCAGTTGAATAACTTTCGCTTTGGTCTCACCAGCCACGCTGTTCACCTCCACCCTATTTTCACGAACTGATCTTCTGCGCGAAAGCCACCGCGCGATCTCCCAATGAGCGTACCCACTCCGGCTCGATAACTGGAGTGATCCCGCGTCCCCTTACGTAATCCCCAAATGCCCCGATGGTGGTCCACTTGGGCTGATACCCGAGCTCGGTCTTCATCCGGGTGTTGTCCATGGCGCGTCCGTAAGCCAGCCAGTCACGCTGTTCGGAACTCAGTTCGGTGTAACGGGTGCCCTTGGTGAAGGAGGCGATCGCCGCAACCGCAAACGATGGCACAGGAATGCCGAGCTGCCCCGAGCGCCGGACTGCCTGCGACATCATCATCATGCCGTCGGCCGCGATGTTGAAGGTGCCCGCCTTACCGGCCATGGTGGCGCGTTCGAGCGCACCCAGCGCGTCCTGCTCATGCAGCAGCTGCAGTCGGGCGTCGCGCCCGAGCATGGTGGGAACCACCGGGCCCGCCAGATAGCGAGCCAGCGCGGTATCCATGCCAGGACCGATCAGATTGGCCAGTCGCAGGATTGTCACGGCGACATCGGGCCGGCGCCGGCCCAAGCCGCGGGCGTAGCTCTCGATGTCGATGCTGTCGCGTGCGAACCCGTCGGCGGGCGGGCGACGCGCGCTCATCTCCTCGGTGAACATCACCGGGTCCCGGGCGCTGGCCCCATACACCTGCGCGGTGGACTTCACCACGACGCGCTGCACGGTGGGGGCCTTCTGGCAGGCCGCGAACAGCTGCATCGCGCCCATCACGTTCAATTCCTTGAGCGCGGCACGCCCGCCGGAACGCGGCGAGTAGGACGCCGAAGCGGTGTGCACCACCGTGTCGACCTCGCCGTTGCGAATAACCTTCGCGATGAACGGGTTGCGGATATCGGCCCGGACAAACTCGGCCCGGCCCATGCGGCGCAGCAGGTCCTTACTCGGAGCGACCGCATCCACTGCGATCACGCGATTGATCATCGGATTCTGGACCAGGCGCGCAGCCAGGTAACCCCCGAGGAATCTGCTGGCCCCGGTAACCAGCACGACCCTCGGGTAATGCAGGTTGGACTCGCCGGCGCTCACGGACGAAGCTTATCCATCAAGGCAGTAGTGGGCATCCGGAGCGGATGCCCACTAACACAGGGTTTACTTGCCGAGTTTTCTGCGCTGCACGCGGGTGCGACGAAGCAGCTTGCGGTGCTTCTTCTTGGACATACGCTTACGCCGCTTCTTGATGACTGAACCCATGAACTCCTGCTAACTACTGTGAAATCGTCTTTACCGTGGGCGGTGTACAACGGCTGATGCCAGCCGTACACGAGCGCCCCAACCCCTCAAGGCTTAAACCAGGGTGCCGCACGACTCTACCCGTTACGGCCCCCCGTCAGGAAACCGGCCGAATCGGGAAGGTGCTCTTGTCCAGTTCCTACCCGCCGTTTGGCCTACCCGGCGTCGAAGTAGGAGGCCTGCAGCAGATCGTTTACCGCCTTGGCGTGCACCCGGAACGACCGGCCAACCCGCACCGCGGGCAGCTCTCCGTTGTGTACCAGCCGGTAGACAGTCATCTTGCTGACGCGCATCAGCGCGGCAACCTCAGCGACTGTAAGGAACTGAGCCTTCCCGGATTGGCCAGCAGCCGACGCGTCCCGGCCCGGCTTGGCGCCGGCCCCGTCGCGTGCGGATGGCCCGTTCATTGACGTCATCGCATACCCATTTCCCTCGGCACATGTCGTGCCGCCGATCTTCCCCATCGGCGGTACGGACACGCACGTGCTAGAAGGAGAATAGCGGGACCAGTGGGGTTACTGATACCCGTGTGGGCTAATTGATCAAGATTTGGTTAAATTACTCTGATGTGATTCCGAGCTGCTCGGAGCGTGTTTTTGCGGCATCCACGGCCGCGTAGACGCTTGCCCGCAAACCTCCGCGTTCCAGTTCACGCAGCGCAGCGGCGGTAGTACCGCCCGGCGAGGTAATCGTCGCGCGTAGCTCGGCGGCGGTCGTATCCACCTCGGTGCGGGTCTGCAGTCCGGGGGCGCGATTCTCGTCCGATTCGGCCCGTTCCAAGAGCATCGCGGCGGATCCGGCCATGGTTTGGATGACCAGATCGGTTGCGACGGGGCGGGTGAGGCCCGAGGCCACCCCCGCGTCGACCAGCGCCTCGACGAGCAAAAAGAAGTAAGCCGGCCCTGATCCGGAAATGGCGGTCACGGTGTCCATCTGCGATTCGGCGACGGTGATGACGGTGCCGACGGACTCGAGCAGCTCGGCGACGGCACTGAGCTGCTCATCATTGGCGAATCGGCCCTTGGCCAGTGCGCTTACCCCCGCACCGACCAGCATCGGGGCATTGGGCATCACGCGCACCACCGGTGCTCCGGCCGCCAGCTTGGATTCAAAGAATCCCGTCGATACCCCGGCGGCCACCGACACCAGAACCTGCTCGGTTTCCCGCTCGCTGCCCTCGGCGTCCAATTTCGCCAGCGCCGCGGCGATCTCGGTCGTTGCGCTCTCCACATCGGAGGGTTTGACCGCCACCACGATGAAGTCGGCGCCCTCGACGGCGTCGGCCACCTCGCTGATCCGGATGGAGTACGCGTCGGCAAGGGCCCTGGCCCGTGCCGGTACCTTCTCCGAGACAACAATGTCCTTGGCCTGCCGCCCGGCCCTCAGCAGCCCGGAGATGAGTGCTTCGCCGATATTGCCGCCACCGATAATTGCGATTCTGGACATGGCGACCAGCATGGCAGACCAATTAGCACGTCCGGAAACGGCTTTCCGGCGCGCCGGTGGCGCCGGCGGTGTCTGTGCCCCTCGATACCCGCAGTCGGCCCGATGGGTGACTCTTCGCAGACCTGACCTGGCGTAGTAGCGCGCAAGCGGATACGCGGACTACAAGTTACATATGTCACAACCGCAGCGTCGCGTGGAGACGGCCCCCGCTATCGCACCCGTCCCCGTCCGCACCGAGCTGCCTGGCGGGGTGCACGGCTGGGCCCAACCCGAGTTCGATCGGGTGGTTCGCAAGTTCGCGTCGATGTACGTGGGCCGCATCGGCGGCGGCGCACTCTGCGTATATGTGGACGGCGAACCGGTGCTCGATATCTGGGCCGGCGAGGCGCGTCCGGGCATGCCCTGGACCCACGACACCGCGCCCATCGTCTACTCGGCGTCCAAGGGCGTAACCGCCACCGTCATTCATCGGCTGGCCGACCGCGGGCTCCTAACCTATGACGCTCCCGTGGCCCGGTACTGGCCGCAGTTCGCGGCCAACGGCAAGGAGTCGATCACCGTCCGAGAGGTGTTGTCGCACAAGTCCGGGCTCGCCGCGCTCGCCCCGCTGGCATCCACACCCGAGGAACTGCTCGATCACGAACTCATGGAGGAGCGGCTCGCCGCCGCCCCCGTCGGGCGCTTCTACGGCAAGGCCGCTTATCACGCGATGAGCTACGGCTGGCTGCTGGCCGGGCTCGGGCGCGCGATCACCGGCCAAGACATGCGTGCGCTCTACCGCGCCGAGATCGCCGAACCTCTGGGGGTGGACGGCATCCACCTAGGACGACCACCTGCCGATTCGCCGACCATCCCCGCGGGGATCTACGCGCACCTCGAGAAGGCAGTGAGGACGCCCTTCTTGTCGCGGGGCCTGTCCCTCGGCGCGCGCGTCATCGACGCCATACCGGCAGCACGCGGCGCCACCGGCGCGATCCATGTCCCGGGGGCCGAACGCATCGTCGCCGACAACGGACACACCAGTGCACCGCTGTACGACACCCAGATGGGCGCGGGTAATGCCATCTGCACCGCGCCCGCGCTGGCCAAGCTCTATGCCGCGTTGAGCAATCGGGGAAGCGTCGACGGCCGTCAGCTGCTCTCGGCAGAGAAGACCGCCGAACTGGCCCGGGGGCGCGGGATCCGACCCGGCCTTCCCCTTGCCCGCGATATCTGGGACCTTGGCTACCACTGCTTCCCCGCCCCCGGGCTGCTGGGCGGGTTCGGCCACATGGGCGCCGGGGGCTCCACCGGATGGGCAGACCCCAAGCGTCGCATCGCCGTTGGGCTGGCGCATAACCACCTGATACTGCCCAACCCGATGCACAATGTGGCCTTCCCCCGGCTATGGGCCGCCACGGTACGCAGCGCGCGCTAGGCCGTGGCGGCGAGCGCCTGACGGTCCTCCGCGGCGAACGTATCTTCAAGCTGCAGTGGTGAATAGTCCAGATCGATCTCCGCGAGCGGGCGGCCACGGGCACTGCTGATGGTTCCGAATCGGCGCATACCCTTGTCTGCGGAGTACTGCATGAACTCGTCCAGAGAAAGCCCAAACGGGGTGTCGTCGCCGTAGAGTTCGAAGCCTTCTTCGGTGAGCCGCAGGGCAATCGGGATGAGTTCGTTCATCCGTGCTTCGAACACCGACCAGTTCGCGTCATCGGCCGCGACATGACGCCGGCAGGTGAAGGTGCCCCAAGCCATGTGGCGCCGCTCGTCATCTCCGATCCGGTGCACCAGCTCCTGCATGCCCGGCAGTATCCCGCGATCCACGCAAATCTTGTGCCAAGCAAAATATCCGGTGAGCGCGAGCATGCCCTCCACAACATGGTTATAGGTCACCGACGCACGGACCTGCGCCGCCGGCGACGGGTCTGCGGCCAACATTCCGAGAGCATCGGGCAGCCGATCGAAGAAGATCTCGCGGTAGGCCGGCAGATCGTCGAGATAGCCGTGCAGATCCTCGCTGACCCCGACGGCGTCGAGCCAGAGCCGAAATACCTGAGTGTGCTTTGCTTCCTCAAAGGCGAACTGCGTCAAGTACATTTCATCGCCCAGCCGCCCCTCGGCGCGCATCGCGGACATGAACGGCTGAATATCCTGAGTCACCGATTCCTCGCCCGCGATGAACTGCGCGCATAGCCGGGTGGCATAGTCGCGTTCGCGTTCGGTGAGCGATTCCCAGTCCGCCCTGTCGCGCGAGAAGTCGATACCGGCCGGATCCCAGAATTTCGCGTTACCGCCCGCGAATAGCTTGAGCGGCATGGAATCCCAATTGAGCCCTCCGGCCCGCAGCGATCCGTATTGTGTGCGCGTCATAAGGGCCTCCTAGTGTCGACATTGACCTAGCACCCATCCTGAATGTGACTCAGCCCACAATCAAGGGCCGGCGCTAGGCCGGCACGCAGATGATGACGGGGATATCCCGGTCGGTGTTCTTCTGGTAGCCCGCATAGCCCGGGTTGACCTTGACGATCGTGGGCCACAGCGCGGCCTTCTCCTCGGCCGAGGCGGTGTGCGCCGTAAAGGGGCGTGCGACATCGTCGACAGCGATCTCGACGGCCGGGTTCTTCACGAGGTTCTTGTACCAGGCCGGGTTCTCGGTGCCGCCACCGTAGGAGGCCACCAGCACCACCCTGTCGGGCTCGTAGATGGGAGCGGTCAACAGGGTGCCGCGGCGCTGCCCCGTCTTGCTGCCGATGGTGTACAGCTCCACTGGCTGCATCCCCAGCACCTTCTTGGGATAGCGCCCGCCGGTGAGCGCGAGCAGTGCTCGGTGACCGTTTTCCAAGAACCAGGCACCAATCCGGATGGCCCAGTCGGGTTGCTTGCTCACAAATTCTCCTTATGCCGGTTCACAGATGACGACGGGAATGTCGCGGGTGGTGCTGCGCTGATATCCCGCGTAGGGGTTGCCGAATCCCCGGGTGATCTCCGGCCACAGTTCCGCCTTCTCTTCCGCCGAGGCGGTACGCGCGATGTACGGCTTGGTCTCGCCGCGCACAGTGATTTCAACATGGGGATCGGCGACGAGATTGAGGTACCAGGCGGGGTGGTGCGAGGCACCACCCAGTGAGGCGATGACGATAATCCGGTCCGGCCCAAAGACGGGAGAGCTCAACAATGTTGAGCGGCGTTCACCGGACTTGCGTCCGATGGTGTGCAGCTCCAGGGTCTGCATGTACCCGAGTTTGTGCGGCCAGCGGCCGCCTGTCAGTTTCAACAAGGCCCGGTGCCCGTTTTCCAACACCCACGCGCCGCGCTCGGCGACCCAGTCAGGCGTCTTCTGCTTGTCGCCCATGCCCGTCTCCCTCGTCAGGTAGCCCGATCAGTTTACGGGCACCATGGCGAGCTGGCGAGACTGCACCACCAACGCGCCTTCGGAGTCGATCACCGTGTGCTCGGAATCAAACCAATGCTGCCCGATCTGATTGGTGCTACACAGCACGCGCAGCCAACCATCCGCGGGCAGCGTGCGCAGATACGTGGTCAGCTGCACGGTGGGCGCCCAGCCAAAACGCCCCAGCGGGAAGGTCACGGGCACCGAGATGTCACCGCAGACCAGCGCGAACAGCCCGTCGGGCGCCATATCGCGGGGCCGGGCCCAGAGGACGATCTCGGGCTTGCCGCGCTCGCTCAGATCGCTCATCGACCGCAGTGACGGGCGCACATCCAACCCGCCAAACAGGTGAAAGATCTCCCCCATCGGATGCCCCTCGGCTATCGGGGCCACTCCCGGCGGCGGCTCGGCCGGCAGCTGGGTGAGTGCCGGCGGCAGGGCCGTGAGAAGCGGGCCCACATGCTGCTCCGGAGTGCCCAGGGTGACGACGGCATGAACCGCGGTGCGGTCGCCCTGGATCAGCTCGGCATCAACGAGAGAAATCTGCTTGCCGTGCTTGCGCACGGACGTACGCACCTGCATGTCACCGGGAGACGGCGCGAACAGGTAACTCGCGCTGACGGCGATGGGCTCACGCTGACCCGCGGATGAGCCGCTTGTGCGAAGACCTTCGGTCAGCGACTCACGCGCCGCCCCCGCGAGCAGCGCGAGCATCACGCCACCGTGCAGCTTGGGCCCGATCGTCCAGGTGTCATTCAGGTGAGCGTCAAACAGTCCCTCCCCGGCCGGGGTGAGAGACATAGCTTGCGCGAAGGGGGCATCTACCACGCCGTCTATCGCACCAGATGAGTTCTGGCGAACTCCAGCGACTCCCTCAAAATGGCCTCGCGCTGGTCTTCGGTGCGCGCCGTCGAGGTGTGCACCTCCAGCACCACCTGTCCGGTGAAGTCACCGCCCGCCAGCTCCTGACAAACCTGCGCTACGGGCTGAGTTCCCTTGCCGGGCACCAAATGTTCATCAACAGACGCGCCTGTGCCATCGGTCAGATGTAGATGCGTTAGCCCAGATCCCATGCGGCGCATCATGTCCAATGCGTCGGTACCGGCGGTCGCGGTGTGCGACAGATCCAAGGTGTAGTGGGCGTGGTTGGCGTCGGTGGGATCAAACGATGGGGAGAAAGCGGACACTCCGATTCCCGGCCTGCCACCGCGGCGTTTCATACGTTCTACCGACGTCTGCCCGGCGCCGAAGAGACGATCGGCCCGCAGGGGGAACATGTTCTCCACCGCCACGTGGACGTCACTCGAGTCCTCCAGCGCGGCAACCTGTTCGGCGAATCCCTCGGCGTACCGGCGCTGCCACCGAAACGGGGGATGCACGACAACGGTTTGTGCGCCCAACTTCTCGGCGGCGCGAACGCTGCGTTCCAGCTTCGGGATCGGGTTGGCTCCCCAGACGCGCTGCGACACAAGCAAGCACGGTGCGTGCACGGACAACACCGGCATGCCGTACTTACGGGAGAGTTTCGCGACGGCGTTGACGTCCTGACTCACCGCCTCGGCCCACACCATGAGCTCGACACCGTCGTACCCGAGCCGGGCCGCATACTCGAAGGCAGCTTCGGTTTTGAGCGGATATACCGAGGCCGTCGACAGACCAACCTTGATCGCAGGGCGCACGGTTGGGTAACGCTACCTAATCAACTGCTTGCAGCATGAGGACAAGTGGACCGAATGCGATCAGGGCTCCCACCACGATGGCGATGAGGATGCTGATCAAGTCCACCGTCTTGCGAATCACCCACAGCGACGCGACAAGAATTGCGATGAACAACACACCCAGCACCAGGGCGATGCCCTGGTTCCAGCTCCACAGCTCCCGGAATCCGAAGAACAGGCCGGCCCCGGCAGCCGCCGCCAACAGGTACTGGGCGGCGATCCAGCCGCCTTGCAGGTAGGTCTTGATCTTCTCCTTGCGCTCGGCCTTGGCCTCGGCGTCGGTCTTCTTCTCGGTCTCGACATCCGCGAGCTGACTGGCCTCGGTGTCGACCGGGCTCCCGTGCTCATTGACCAGCTCCTGAAGCTCATGCTCCAGTTGATAGTCATTCTCGTCGTAGTCGTTCTCTGCGCCCTCGACATCGTGCTCGGCGTCGTGTGAGTTCCATTCGACGGCCGTGGAGCGCCCGTACTCGCCGTCGTCCTCTTCGCACTCCGCGTCGTCCTCGTACTCGTCCGCGATGACCTCGGGACGGGCGTCGGGCTCCGGCTCCGCTTCCGGCTGCACGACGGCTTCGGGTTCCGGCTCGGGTTCAGGTTCCGGCTCGGGTTCGACGGGGCGAGACACCGGCGCCGGCGGAGTCGCGGGAGGCGCGGATGGCGCCGCCGGCGGAACGGGTGTGACCGGCTTGGCGGCTTCGGGCTTGGGGGTGGGCTTGGGGGTGGGCTCGGAGGTGGGCGCACTGGTGACCGGGGAGATGACGCCGGTGGCGTCGTTGAAGTCGATCGACTTCCGCGGTTCACCCGGCCGCGTGGCAGGGGTTGGCGTCGGCGGGAAGATGCTGCGCAGCGAGGACGCCATCGAAGACGGCTGAGCCGGCGTGGACGGCGTGCTGGGACCACGGCGCGCCGCCTCGTCGGCCATGCTGTCGCCACCGAACAACGCGTCCTCATTGGAACGCAGGTAGGAACGCGTCTCCGACGGTGCCGCTGCCTCGGGCGCCTTGGTTGCCTCGGGTGCGGCGGTTTCGGCGGCGGGCGACGGATTGGGACGTGCCCGGCCGCCCTTCTTGTCACGGATGACGGGGATCTCACCGGTCAGCTCGGCGACCGGGATCGCATCGGCGTTACCGCGCATACGGCGGCGGTGTCCGCTGATCTTGCCTTCGGCGGCACCATTGCGCGCCAGCAGCTCGGCAACCGATACCGGCCGCTGCGTGTCGTCTGACTCGGTCATGTCCTCTCCTACCGTCCGAGGCTAATGTCGCCGGCCCTGCGGCTCCGGGGACGGGTCTTAGTCCACAAATGCGGTGCCATCCGCTTCGCTGTCCAGCTTGCGCAAAATCAGGCCCTCGCGCAGAGCCCAGGGACAGATATCGACCGCCTCTAACGACAGAGCACGCATGCTTGCCTCCGCGACGAGTGCTCCGGCGACGATCTGAGGCGCCCTGTCGACACTGACTCCCTCCAACTCCGCACGGTCTGCGGTCGTCATCCGCGAGATGAATGCGATCAACTGACGCAGTCCGCTTGCTGTAAGTGTCCTCTTAACTCGTGGTCCTGCGCCGGAAGGTGCAGCACCGGTGAGTCGCGCAAGCGACCGGAACGTTTTCGAGGACGCTACGGCCAGGTCAGGCACCCCGGCCGCCGCCACCTGTTTGGCGGCGTCGACCAGTTCCGATTCCAGCCAGTCACGCAGCATAGCGACGCGGCGCCGTCCCGGCGGATCTTCGGCCAACCACTCCCGGGTCAACCGGCCTGCCCCCAGAGGCAGGGACAACGCGATGTCGGGTTCTTCGTCGACTCCGCACGACATCTCCAGAGAGCCGCCGCCGATGTCGAGGTTGATGATCCGTCCGGCGCTCCAGCCGTACCAGCGCCGCACCGCCAGGAAGGTCAGCCGCGACTCGTTGACACCGGAGAGGACCGCGAGGTCTACGCCGGTCTCCTTCTTGACCCGGGACAGCACCTCATCGGAGTTGGTGGCGTCGCGTACCGCGGAGGTGGCGAACGCCATGATCTCCGTGCAGCCAGAGCTGCGGGCAATCTTTGAGAACTCTCCGATGGTGTGCACCAGGCTGTCCGCTCCCTTACGGGTGAGCTTGCCGGATTCATCGATGGCCTCTGCCAGACGCAGCGCGGCCTTGGTGGAACTCATGGGTGTGGGGTGCCCACCCCGTCGGGCATCAACCACCAACAGGTGCACCGTGTTGCTGCCGACATCCAGCACGCCTAATCGCACGCTGGACAGGTTAGTGGGTCTACCGTTGACATCTGTGACGACGCTGCCAAAACAGCCCTTTGGACGTGACGCCTCCCTCGACGGTCAGGAGGTGGAGCTCGACTTCGCCCGCGAGTGGGTGGAGTTCTATGACCCGGAGAACCCGGAACATCTGATCAAGGCCGACATGACCTGGCTGCTGTCGCATTGGACCTGCGTGTTCGGCACACCGGCATGCCAGGGAACCGTTGCTGGGCGCCCCGACGATGGTTGCTGCTCACATGGGGCCTTTCTGTCCGACGCAGATGACCGGGCGAATCTGGATGATTCGGTCAAAAAGCTCACCGACGCCGACTGGCAATTCCGGGAGAAGGGGCTGGGCCGCAAGGGCTACCTCGAGAAGGACGAGCTCGACGGGGAAAAGCAGTGGCGCACACGCAAGTACAAGGGCGCCTGCATCTTCTTGAACCGTCCCGGCTTCGCCGGTGGCATCGGCTGCGCCCTGCATTCCAAGGCGCTCAAGCTGGGCGTGGAGCCGTTGACGATGAAGCCCGAGGTGTGCTGGCAGCTGCCGATCCGGCGGACGCAAGCCTGGGTGGACCGTCCGGACGGTTCGCAGATCCTCAAGACGACGATTACCGAGTACGACCGGCGCGGCTGGGGTGAAGGCGGCGCAGATCTGCACTGGTACTGCACCGGGGACCCGGCAGCACATGTCGGCAAGAAGCAGGTGTGGCAGTCGTACGCCCCGGAACTGACCGAGCTGCTGGGCGAAAAGGCATATGCGGAGCTGGCCGCGATGTGCAAGCGCCGCAAGGGACTGGGACTGATCGCGGTGCATCCCGCCACGGTCGCCGCGGCGCCGCACTAGCGCCCGGCGCGCCCCCACTCACCGCACGGCGCGCCCCACTCACCGCACGGCGCGCCCCACTCACCGCACGGCGCGAGCATGCTCGCGGCTAGAGGCCGGCGAAGAGGTCGGTCTCCGGGGCCTTGGTCGCGACGCGACTGTGCGCGAGCTCGAACTTTTCGGTGGGCCAAAGGTGCTGCCGCCAGGTCCATGGCACCAGGAAGAACGGCCCGTTGGGGTCCACTTGCGACGCGTGTGCCCGCAATGCCCTGTCCCGAACGCAGAAGTAGTCTCCGCACGCAACCAGGGTCGTTGCACGCCGGCTGCCTACCCGTCGCGTCAGCATGCTCGAGACCCGCACCCAGCCGGGCACCGTCACGTCGCCCAACCGCTGATCCGTGGATGCCGCGGCGGCGGATTGACGCCGCGGCATCCGGCTGACGATTCGTTCGGCCCGGCCCGCGAACCGCACCATGCGCGGTGTCACCCGGACTATCTCGTGAAAGTAATAGAGCTTGGCCACGTCGGGGCAGGCCCCATAGGCCGCGACAGCCATCTGATGACAGCGGATGTGATCGGGGTGTGGATAGCCGCCGCATTCGTTATAGGTGACCATCACATGCGGCCGAAACTGCTCGATCACCGCCGTAAGGCATGCCACCGATTCGGCCAGCGGCACAAGCGCGAAGCCATCCGCCGGCAGCAGACCAGGATCCAGCTGCAGGCCGGAGTCCGTGAAACCCAGCCAATGGTGCTCGACACCAAGGGTTTTCGCGGCAAGCGCCATTTCCTGACGGCGCACCTGGCGCAGGTTCTCCTGAACGCCGGCCCGGTTCATCGCCGGGTTGAGAATGTCCCCACGCTCACCGCCGGTGGCTGTTACGACGAGAACCTGGTGCCCCTCGGCCGCATACTTGGCCAGGGTCGCGGCACCACGGCTCGACTCGTCGTCGGGGTGGGCGTGCACCGCCATCAACCGCATGTTGTCAGTGGAACACAGCCCGCCCTGCCTGTACTGCCCGGCCGGGCAGTCTCAACCGGTGCGCTGTGGCCCGCGCACCGGCAGCTCGCGGGCCAACCCGCCGAGCCCAAACCAGAACACCGGCTGAAGCACGGCGGCGACCGGCCGAATCAGGAACCGCGAACCCGGGATGTTCGTCAGGTACCGCGGCGCGCAGGCCAGCGTCCAGTCGACGGTTGCCTTGCCGGGTTCGGGTTCCGGCACCACCCGGTATTCCTCGCACCAGGACCCGAACACCGGCAAGGTGGCATCTAGCGCCGTGTATCGCATGACGCGGGGAGCATCGAAATGAATGATCTGCTCGTGCTGGGCGAACACCATCCAGGAGTGGATGTACATCTGAAAGTCCCGGACGGTGCCCGGGGTGGGCGTGATGTCCAGCGGATACCGGCAACCCCAGACCGACGGCAACCACGACCACATCCGGTCGCCGGACACCACTCGCCAGACATCCTCGGGTGGGGCGTCGAAGGTGCGGCGAACTCGGGTCACAAACGGCGCCGTCGCGAAGAAGTCCTCGACCCCGTCCGCCGCAATGGGCACTGCGTCAAACCGCATGTTCGATCTCCTTCACCGGGCTGCTGATGCGCTTGAATTCGTATGCGGTCGATGGGAATTGGACACTGCGCCGGTAAGACTGCAACACCGTCCACGGCCGCACGTAGGGCGTATCGCCCTGCGAATTGATGAAATAGCTGTTGGATCCGGCGCAGTTCACGGTGAAGTACCGGTTCAGGTTCGCGCCGCTGCGGGAGATGCTGGCCTGAAAATCGTCGAGGGCCTCCTGCGTCACCTCAACCCAGGTCGCTCTCCTGGCACGGGCCAGTTTGAGTACCGCTTCGATATGGCGCATCGAGTTCTCGAGGATGTAGTGAAAGCTGGTGCCCGTCCACGAATACGGGCCCACGAGCATAAACCTGTTGGGCAGCCCAGGAACCGACGTACTCTGATATGCCTGCAGACCGTTGTCGCGATAGAACTCGGCCAGGTCGAATCCCTTGGTGCCCAATACCGTCCCCACTCGGTAGGTCTCGGGATCGGAGAACATCTCGTAGCCGGTGGCCAGCACCAGCACGTCAATCGGCCGCTCCGTCCCCGCCCTGTCCACGATGCCGGTCGGGGTAATCCGTTCGATACCGTTCGACACCAGCGTCACATTCGCCCGGTTAAAGGTGGGGAGGTAATCGGCACCCAGCGTGCCGCGGGTGCATCCCGCTCCGAACCGCGGCCGCAGCTGCTGCCGCACCTCCGGGTCTTTCACCTTGTATCGCAGCCATCCGAGATACGCCCACAACGCCACCCGATCGAAAATTGCTCCGCCCGCACGGAAAAGCGGCTTGGGCGTGTAGATCAGCACGCGTAGGCCAAGTTCGATCCCGGCCAAGGCGATTCCATTCAGGGCATTGGCGAACCGGCGCCGCGACAACAACCGCTGCAATGGCCGCGGCAGCCGGAAGTCGGGTTTAGGGAAGTACCACTGCGGGGTCCGCTGATACACGTCCAGGTGTTCCACCTCGCCGGCGATGGCCGGAGCGATCTGCACGGTGGAGCTGCCGACACCGACGATCCCGACGCGCTTACCACGCATGTCCACGTCGTGTTGCCACCGGGACGGTACCTGGACCGGACCGGCGAAGGTGTCCAAACCCGGAATGTCCGGCGCCGTACGAGGATTGATGTAGGCGCCGATCGCACTGATCAAGAACCTCGACGAGATGACCTCGCCGCCTGTGGTGTGCAGCCGCCAACTGTGGTTGTCTTCGTCGAATACCTCACGCTGAACACATGTCCCGAACCGAGCATGCGCACGCAGCCCGTGTTCGGCCACCAAATCCAAGGCGTACTGCTGTATCTCAGCTCCACTGGCGAAGAACCGCTGCCAGTCCCCCTTCGGGGCGAACGTGAATTGGTAGGCCACCACCGGAATGTCCGCACCGACGCCCGGATAGGTGTTGCGCAACCAGGTGCCACCGAAATCCTCGTCCCGATCAATGATGACGAAGTCTTTGATACCGATCTCAAGCAGCTTGATGGCCGCGCAGATGCCGCCCAGCCCGGCGCCGATGATCGCCACCTCGTAATCAGGTTCGTCGGGCAATCCCATGGCTGTCTCCATGGTTCTTTTCACGGCACATTCCTTCCATTCCTTGCGGGGTATCTCGCCGAACGTCCCGGCTGCCCACGCATCGCGCGCGACGACCCACCCAACCGGACAAGTGGAGAATATTTAATAGACTGACACGCCATTCACTAAATAGCAAGATGGTTGCGGCGGTCCATACTGCGAAAACCGCTCCATCACGGACCTATGCGTGACCTTAAGTATCCAGTACTATCCGTTCCACAAACTCGCTCGATCGACGTTGACCGGGAGGCATCGTGGGCATGCTGCACCATCCGACACTGGCTGATTCGCTGATCGATCCGGCCCGGATCGATCACCCCCCGCGGCGTGATCACGGCTATCTCGACGTCCTGGGCCCCGAAAGCGATGAACCGGTGTCCGTTGCCAACCGGTTCATGCAGAGCCCGCTATTGGCGGCGATCTACGAGCGTGCCTGGCGGCCGATGTTCACCCGCGGGTTCAGCTATGGCGGAAAGAGCACTCTCAAAGCCCATACCGCGCTGATGGACGAGATAGCCGGTCGCGGCGATCACAAGATCCTTGATGTCGCATGCGGTCCCGGCCTGTACACCCGCGAGCTGGCGGCGCAGCTCGGCACGGCCGGCGTGTGTATTGGGCTGGATTTGTCCGGGCCGATGCTGCGGCGCGCGGTGCGCGACAACTCGGCGGAACGGGTCGATTACATCCGCGGTAGCGCGCACTCGTTGCCCTTCGCCGACGCCACCTTCGACACGGTGGTGTGCCTCGCCGCGCTGTATCTGATCCCCGATCCCGAGCAAGCCGTCCGGGAACTATGCCGGGTGGCGGGGCCGGACGGTCAGATCGTCGTCTTCACGTCTCTGAGGACTCGGGCGGCGTCCCTGCCCGGTGTCACCACGGCCATGCGCATCGGCGGCTTTCGTGCGTTTGGGCGCGACGAAGTCACCGGCTGGCTGCGCGCCCAGGGCTGGACCGATATCGACCAGACAGTCACCGGACAAGGTCAATTCATCCGGGCACGCCGCGCGGTCGCCCTCCGGGTGGCAACCTAGCGGCCCGACCGCCGCCGCTACTTCTTGTTCGGCACCAGCTTGATCAGATCGGTCATGCCCGCCTTGGTGGCGAAGTAACGAGTCAGCCCGGGGGCCAGCCGATTGTTGAGGTATTGCAGTCGGGCCTCCGGGGTCACGGGTACAACCTGCTTGTTCTTGCGCACCGCACCGACAATCTGGCGGGCGACCTTTTCCGGGCCGTAGCGGCGCATCGCGTAGGCCCTATCCCCGGCCTGCTGCATGCGCGCCTCTTCGTCGGCACTGACGCCCGAAATTTTAGTGGTGGCAACGATATTGGTGTGCACAACCCCGGGGCAGATGGTGGTGACGCCGATGTTGTGCGCGGCGAGATCGGCACGCAGGCAGTCGGAGAACATGAATACCGCCGACTTGCTCGTCGAATATGCGGTGAAGGCCTTCTGCGGGCTATACGCGGCCATGCTGGACAGATTGACGATGTGACCGCCGAGCCCGCGTTCGGCCATCTTGGCCCCAAATGCTCGGCTACCGTTCACCACTCCGAACAAGTTGGTCTCGATGACGCGCCGGAACTCTTCCGAGGGGGTGTCCAGAAATCCACCGGCAGCGCCGACCCCGGCGTTGTTCACCAGAACATCAGGCACACCATGACGTTTCACGACCTCCTCGGCGTGTGCGTTGACCGCCTCCTCGTCCGCGACGTTGAGCCGATAGGCGTGCGCCACCCCGCCCGATTGCTCGATGAGGGACACCGTTTCGTTAGCGCCATCCAGATTGACGTCGGAGAGCACCACCTCAGCACCCTGACGCGCGAATTCGAGCGCGGTTTCTCTACCGATGCCGCTACCGCCACCGGTGATGACCACCAGCTGATCCTCAAACGGTCTGCGACTCTTGCCCATTTCTGCCCGCCGTAGCCCACGTCCGGGCTGGTTCCCCGATACCGCATCGATCAGTTCGGCTGTCGCGGCCGCGAGCACCTGCGGGTGGGAGAACGGCAGCCAGTGGCCGCCATCCAGCACACGCCGCCAGGTCTGTTGATTCCACTTGAGCTCGTCGTCATAGTTCGATTGCCGCACGGCGGGATCCCGGGTGCCGACGATGACCTGAACGGGCACCCGGGTATGCCGGTCCTGTGGATGCAGCATGGCCGGCAGTGCGTTCGCGCGGTATACGCGCAATGTCCTGGTGATATCGCTCATGAATGTCGACCCGAGGTGAATGTCCTCCACCGGCGCCCCCTCGGCAAGGGAGAGACCTGTGCGCCAACGTCTTTCATTCATCGTCAGCTTGAGCAGGACGTTCGGGATGACCGGAGTCATGGATCCGAACATGTAGAGCAGCGAGCCGATCTGGCCCAGCGCCAGTGCCAGGTTCTTGGGTGTCGGATTGCCGAACCGTGATCGCACCCACTTGCTCATGTGATGCGCGGAGGGGCCCGACACCGACGTGAATGAGGAAAATCGGTGCTCCAGTTCGGGATCGCAGATCGCTTCCCACATCGCGACGCTGCCCCAGTCGTGCCCGAGCACATGCACCGGCTTATCCGGACTGACCGCATCGGCTACGGCAACGTAATCACTGGCCATCTCGGTGAGCCGAAAGTCACGGAAGCTCTTGGGGTTGGAACTCTTGCCCGCTCCGCGATTGTCAATCGCGACCAGTCTAAAGCGGTCCCGGAGCAGCGGCGCAACACCGTCCCATAGATGGTGCGAGTCGGGCCACCCGTGAACCAACAGGATGGTCTCGCCCTCGGGGTTGCCCTGCATGAAGTACGCGACGTCGATATCGCCGTTGCGCACCACATGCTCGGTCATACCGCCGTTCGTCACACCATCACGTTCGGTCGTGAGAGTCATCCGTATCTCCGTTTCTCAGATGTCCAATACCAAGCGCTCGCCGTCAGCCCGTGACACACACAGGAGCATCTGGCCTTCGGCGCGCTGAGTTTCCGTCAAAAGGCTGTCGCGGTGATCGGGACGGCCCGCGAGCACCTTGACCTTGCACGTGCCGCAGAAGCCCTGCCTACACGAGTGCGGTGTGCCGGGCCTGCTGGTGAGGACCGCTGCCAGGGCGCTCTGATCGGCGCCGACTTCCAACACGGGGCCCCCAATACCCAGCTGGACCTGGAACGGCACACCATGTTCGATAGGAGGAGCCGAAAATCGTTCGAAATGCAGCTCGGCTCCATCACATTCGGCCACGGCATCACGAACGACGTTCAGCATGGGTGCAGGGCCACAGCAGTACACCGCAAGATCGGGATGTAATGGCGGCAGCAGATCCGCCGGCGTGGGCAACCCGTCCTCATCGTCCGTACGGATGGTGATCCGGTCTCCATAACGGGCCAGCTCATCGCGGAACGGAATGGACTCCCTACTGCGGCCGGTGTACGTCATCGTCCACGGCAGTCCCAACTCCGTCGCCACCGCCAACATCGGCAGAATCGGGGTGATACCGATACCGCCTGCCACGAAATGGAACCGGCGCGTACCGGTATTCAGATGGCCGGTGGTGGCCAGCGGGAAGGCATTGCGCGGACCCTTGACGCCGAGCACATCACCGACGCTCACCCCGTCGTGCAGCTCAATCGATCCCCCATTACCGTTCGGTATGCGCCGCACCGCAATTCGGTAGCTAAACCGATCGCGCGGATCGCCACAGAGCGAGTACTGCCGGACGGCACCCGACGGCAGCGTCACATCCAGGTGCGCGCCCGGCCGCCATCGTGGTAACTCCCCACCGTCGTGCGCGCCGAGGGAAAGGGCGACGACATCCTGGTCGGCGGCCACCACCGACCGTTCCCGCACCGTCAGGTGGAGCGACCGGTCCACCCATTTGGGTGGCCGGACGGGGCCCAGTAGCGGACTCAGTCGCAGCACCGCGGGCAGTGTCTTCCCGAGAGCCGCGACAGCGGTCGGTCCCACGACGTCGAGAACCCTCATGCCCCAGGCGAGGGGATGACGACCTGTCTGGGTCGCCATCGGGAGTGCGTGTGTCATGCCGCGGCCGCAGCCTTGGCCGCAGGAGATTTTGCCAAGTACGCAACCGCCTGCGCGGTATCGCCGATCGATTCCGGAGTGAATCCGGGCCGCAGAAAACTCCTGAAGCCCTCTCCCAGCACGCTCCACTTCAAGGTGGCGCCACGCTTCATCGCTCGGTTTGTCTCGCGCAGCCATCGGACCAAACTCATCTTCGGCACCCCGGGGTCGGCCCGCGCGAGCAGCCAGCTGAGCAAGATGAGCCCCACCGGGATGGTGGCGCAGGAACCGATGAAGTACGCCATCATCCGCGGGCGTCCGACTCCGACGTGCCGTGCAAGATCCCAGGCGACGCTGCGGTGTTCGACTTCCTCCGCCCCGTGCCAGCGGAACATGTCGGTGATCACCGGGTCGGCACCGTAATTCTCGAATTCGAAGTTGAGCAACCAATCGCCGGCGGTGGCGGTGAGATGCTCGATGCCCGCAATGATCGCGATGCCCTCGACCATTACGCGATACCGCAGCTTCGGCGGGAGACGATCCATCTGCTGTCTGAATGTGGCGAGCACGCGCTCGGTCAGCTCGTGTAGCGGTTGCGCGTCGATACCGTGCTGGCTGAAGTACTCCAGCAGTGCCTTGTCGTGCGTATCGGAATGTAGCTGTTCCTGACCGATGAAGCCGATGACCTCTTCACGCAGCTTGTCGTCTCTGATGTGCGGTAGCGCCCGGCCGAATACTTCGACGAAGAACAGCTCGCCGGCCGGCAGCATGAAGTTGAGCGCCGATAACGCGTGGGAGGCTACCGGCTCGCCAGGGATCCATTGCAGTGGAGAATCCGAGAAGTCGAATCTGACATTGCGGGCGTGCAGTGCCACCTCGCCGATGGCTGCGGTGTCATTCATCTGGTTACCTCCTCGCCGCCGTGGGCTTTCGATCCTCCTCGACACCGCCTTGGCGCGAGAGCAGGTTCAGATCGTCGAGCTTGCCGAGTGCCCAGGCACCCCAGCGCTCGGCACGTTCGATCGAGAACGCCTGTGTCGTCCGACGGTTGATTCCTGGTGCGACCCGGCCGAGGACATATCCCAGCCACGCCTCGGTACGCACCGGAACCACGGCGAGGTCGTACCGCACCGCACGGGTAACAGCACGCGCCACCAAGTCCGGGCTCATCGGAGAGAACGGCAAGTGGGCGGCGAACTCCTGTGCCCGGCGCATGATTTCCTTGCCACGCTGGACCATTTCTTGATCGACCCCAACGGTTATCCCGTTGAGCCCGATGTTGGTGTTGATAAACCCGGGGCAAATGGCACTGACCCCAACACCTTTGGGCCCCAGCTCGAGCCTCAAACATTCGGTGAGCATCTTCACCCCGGCCTTCGACACCGAATACGGCGCCATCACCGCCGTCGGCGTAAACGCGGCAGCCGAAGCGATATTGACGATATGCCCACTACCGCGTTCGACCATCTGCTCACCGAACACCCGGCACCCATGCACCACCCCCATGAGGTTCACCGAGAGCAAGCGATCCCAGTCGGCCGGCGTGAGTTTCAGGAATGGTCCACCCAGCGCGATTCCGGCGTTGTTCACCAGCACATCGGCCACACCGTGATCGGCGAGCACATCCCGGGCGAAGGTCTCCCACTGATCCGGGTCCGTGACATCCAACTGCACTGCCGAGGCGGTGTTGCCGTCGGCCTGGATCATCGCCGTCGTGGCATGCGCAGAGTCGAGATCCATATCGGAGACCACCACGTGGGCACCGCGTTTGGCGAACCTTATGGCCGTGGCCCTACCGATACCGCTGCCCGCCCCAGTCACCACGACAAGTTGGGGTTGGAGCTGATTGAGTTTCACCATGATCGCCTACCCCACGCTCTCGACGAGCGCCGGAACATAATGCTCCTGCTGTTTGACCAGTGCACGCGCACCGAGTCGCTCGAATCTGTCCACGCCGAACGGCGCCATCAGTCGTCTGTTCACCGCAGGCAATGCCCGGGAGACGAAGTATCCGAACCACGATTCAAGCTTCACCGGAACCACCACCAGGTCCAGGCGGATGGCGCGCGTGACGGCCCTGGCCACCAGCTCGGGACTCATCGGTGTCCAGGGCAGCTTCTCGGTGAATTCACGAATCCGTTGGATGCGCCGTTGACTCGCGTCGGCGATTTCCGGATCGACTCCCACCATGGTGCCGTGTACGCCGATGTTGGTGTTGATAAACCCGGGGCAAATGGCACTGACCCCAACACCTTTGGGCCCCAGCTCGAGCCTCAAACATTCGGTGAGCATCTTCACCCCGGCCTTCGACACCGAATACGGCGCCATCACCGCCGTCGGCGTAAACGCGGCAGCCGAAGCGATATTGACGATATGCCCACTACCGCGTTCGACCATCTGCTCACCGAACACCCGGCACCCATGCACCACCCCCATGAGGTTCACCGAGAGCAAGCGATCCCAGTCGGCCGGCGTGAGTTTCAGGAATGGTCCACCCAGCGCGATTCCGGCATTGTTCACCAGCACATCCGGGACGCCGTACTCGATGGAGACGTAGCGGGCGACGTCCGCCCAATGCGCAGGGTCGGTGACATCGAGTTGTACCGCGGACGCATTGCGTCCCATGGCCAGAATCAGGTCCACCGTTTCATTGGCGGTATCCAGATCGAGGTCGGTAACTACCACGTGGGCACCGCGTTTGGCGAACCTTATGGCCGTGGCCCTACCGATACCGCTGCCGGCACCGGTCACCACCACCAGGCGAGGCTCCGACGGATTGACTCTCACACACTCTCCCCGGCGGTCGATGCCACGGTCTCTGGCACCACCGAGGCGGTCGAGTAGCGATACACATCAAGGTTGTAGTGGCGGTTCTGCCAATACATTTCACCGTGCGTCGTCGGCCGGAACGGTGAATCACCGTTCTGGTCCAGGTAGTACGTGTTGGAGCCGGCGCACACGTCGGTGAACAGGAAATTCTTCTCCTGCCGCTTCAAACACTTTCTAAAGTACTCATCGTGGGCTTCCTGGCGTATCTCACACACAGTGGCCCCACGCCGCTTGGTCTCGGCTATGGCACGGGCGAGGTGCGCCGAAGTAGCCTCAATCATCCAGAGATAGGACCCCAATACAAATCCGTATGGGCCGGTGATGGAGAACATGTTGGGATATCCGGGTACCGAAACTCCTTGGTAGGACTGGAAACGGTGCCTGTCCCAGAATTCGCCCAGGTCTTGTCCACCACGGCCGTGCACAGGGAACGGCGGTACCGAACCCTTGTCCCACAGTCTGAACCCCGTCGCGCAGATGAGCACATCGACCACGTGCTCGACACCATCAACCGTGCGCACTCCGTCGGGCGTGACGCATTCGATCGACTCGGTGATCAAACTGACGTCATCGCGGTTGAAGGTCTTGAGGTACTCATTCGACATCGACGGCCGCTTACAGCCCAGCCCGTACCGAGGAATCAGCTTCTCGCGAATCACCGGGTCGTCGACTTGGCTCCGCATCCAGCGGCGCATCGGTGCCTCACCCGCGCGCCTGACCGCGTTGATCAGCCAGGCCGGTCCGGCCACCTGACCGCTCATCGCCATCTCGATGCCGACGGTCGCAATCGCCCGGATAGCAGAGCGAATCCTGCTGTTCCCCAGGATTATCCGACCCAGCGGGCCAATTTCCAGGTCGAACTTCGGACCGACCCAGATCGGCGTACGCTGGAAGACGGTGAGATGACTTGTCTCGTCGACGATGGCTGGAACCAGCTGCAGCGAGGTCGCCCCCGTTCCGATCACGGCAACGCGTTTACCCGCGAGCGCCACATCGTGATCCCACAGCGCGGTATGCATGAGCGTCCCACCGAAGTCGTGCACACCCGGGATGTCGGGCATCTTCGGGCGCTCCAGTCCGCCGACCGCCATCACGCAATATCTGGCGGTGATCTCCTTGCCGCCATCAGTCGCCAATCGCCACAAGCTGTTTCGCTCATCGAACTCCGCACGAGTGATGCTCGTACCCAACCGCAATTTGTCACGCAGGCCGTACTTGTGCACCATCGATTCGGCATATTGTTGCAACTCGATCCCCGGCGCGAACAGACGCGACCAATCGCCGCGCTGCTCGTAGGAGAAGCTGTACACCACCGAAGGGATATCTACCGCCACTCCAGGATAGGTGTTCGCATGCCAAGTGCCACCCACCTGATCCCATTTGTCGAGAATGATGAAGTCGTGGATCCCTTTGCGCTGCAGAGAGATACCAGTTCCAATGCCGCCGAATCCAGCCCCGATCACCGCCACCTCGTGATCAGGTTGTTCCAGCTCAGCCGTCGTTGCATGCCGTGCGGCAGGGCTCACGGTTCGCGTCTCCTTTGACGTTTCGCGGTCTATTTGAGGTGGTCTACGAGAATTCCCTTGCTGCCGAACAGTTCCTGCTGCCAACGTTCCAGCAGCTCATCGGTGTTGATGTCGTCGGGATGGAAACCGGGCCGCAGGTACTTGCGGACATCACCCACGATTCCCTTGAACAGGGGGCCACCGAAGAGTCCCCTCGCTTCTCGCAACAGCCGCAGCGGCTGGCG
The DNA here is from genome assembly GCF_000069185.1 of Mycobacteroides abscessus ATCC 19977. Lineage (NCBI taxonomy): Bacteria > Bacillati > Actinomycetota > Actinomycetes > Mycobacteriales > Mycobacteriaceae > Mycobacteroides > Mycobacteroides abscessus. The sequence goes on from NC_010397.1 coordinate 4,070,197, forward strand.
GCGTGCGACGGGATCAGCAAGCAGCGAGCCGGCGAGGATGCCCAAGGTCAGCGGCGGCACGATGGTCATCGCCGCAAGCATCAAGCCTATCCGCATCGTCTCGGTGCCCCCAACGGCACGGTAGACGTCAAAGGCCACCGACTTGTGTTCCAGCTCCTCCAGGGCGTGCCAGTTGAGCAGATGCCATACCTCGGGATCCCCGGGAATGGCCTGCACTTCGTCACTACCGAGCGTCCGCTCGGCGAGGATCGCCGTCATGTGTTCGGCCATCGCGGTGAAGGCCAGGTGAGCCCGCGGGGGCAGCATGTTCTCAAACCGGATCAACCGGTCGACTTGCTTCTTCGAATCCAACCACGCGATGGGGTAACCCATCTCGATCAGCTTCTCGTTGACCCGCCGGTGCTCTTGTCCGTGCACCGACTCTTGTCCGATGAAGCCTGCGACACGCTTCTTGAGCACTGGATCGGTGATCTGGTCGGAGAACTTGCGCACCGAACGAATGAAGCCCTCTTCACCGGGCGGGAAACCCCGGACAGTCCGGCCACGAAATGGCTGTAGACGATGTCGTTTTCCACGAAGTACTTATGGGCGTTGCCGTCGTCGCCAAAGCGGAATCGGATCCGCCGGGTCTTCGGATACGCCGCAGCCGGGCTCGCCATTTCATCACTCCCTTGTGACGGAAAGTTACTAGTACTTGAAGTACTACCTGGAGTACACCATAAGACCGGGGCAACGCGGGACGCAATACACAGCTTTAGGTCAAATCAGCCCAAGAAAGCACCCGGCCGGCGAGCAGCCAGTCGGTGTCACAAGAAGAAGACGCACACCCAAGAGGTGGGAGATCAGTCGGTGGGTAGCAGGATCGGATCGTCCGGGTTCAGCTCGACACCGCGGGCTTTGGCAGATGCCGCCAAGCCGCCCCACACGTAGACCACCAGCTCGTCAACGAGGGTCTCCTTACTGATCACCGGCTCATCGAACCAGCGCAGCACCGCGATACCGGTGGAGGCCAGCATCGCGTCGATCACGTACTCAATATGGTCCGCATTACCACCGCGAGAACTGAAGACCGATCCCACCAACTGTGCAATGGCATCCGACAACGGACGCCCGCTCTCGATGAGCGATGTCGCGTTCGCATACTGCACGCCCAGCAGAAAGCGCACCAGGTTGGGACGCTCATCGACAAGGTCGACGTATCCGGCCATACCTGTACGGAAGAGCTCCAGCAAGGAAACGGACAGGTCGATGTTCGACACCACCCGCTCAACGACCAGCTCCTGCACGCGCATCGCCACCGCGGCGAAGAGGGCTTCCTTGTCGGTGAAGAAGCGATACAGCTTGGGCCGCGAGATACCCGCGGACTTGAGCACATCGTCGATAGACAGATCGGGACCGAGTTCATCGATCGCATTCAGTGTGGCTTCGACCAGTTCCGCGCGGACCTTCGCGCGATGCTCACGCCACCGGTCGACGCGGGCGTCACCGGTCAGCTCAGGAAGGCCGCGCTCCGGGTACACCTGCGTTGACACGCCCACATCGTAGACCGACCATCGGCCTCCCCGACGCGCATATCGCCAGGTACAGGTCTCGGGAATCTCAAGGCACTGCGAGTACGGGCAAACCGTACCGTACTTCCAGCAAACAAACCACGCCAGCGGGCATGAGGTTGTCCCCCTAGAGACAGGTATGCGCCACACCTATCCGACCTCACAGTATTTACTCGACCTACCGTTCAGCTAATGAGCCAGCTTGTGACGGCGCCCGAACGGTGTCGTGACAACTTCGTGTATTTTCCAACATATTTGCCAGCAGTGGTTAATGTGATCGCGTGGCCAGTACCAGCAGTGGCCGGCGAGGGCCGGGGCGTCCGCCCAACCCGGCGCGTGCACGCGAACGTCAGCGAGCGCTGACGGAGGCGGCCGCGCTGGAGTTCGCCGAGAAGGGCTACCACAAGGCCAGCATCACCGACATCACACAGCGCGCCGGAGTGGGCCGTGGGACGTTCTACCTGTACTTCGACACCAAACGCGACGTCCTGGACGCGGTGATCGACAGCTACTTCCAGCGAACGGTCGCCGCCGTGAATGACACCAGCGACCTGCTCGGGAACGCCAGCGATTTCGAGCTGCACCTGCGCACGGTATTCACCCGCCTTTTCGACATGTTGGACAACAGTCCGGAAATCATGCAGGTCATCCTGCGTGAAGGCCTGCTCGACACCGCGATGACCAAACGGATGTTCGGCATCCTCGACCTCATCGAGGCCATCAACGTCACCATCATCGAACAGGCCGTCATGGACGGCGCCATCACCGCGGCGGTGGACATCCCGTTCCTGGCCCATGCGATCACGGGGTTGTCCATGGCGGCCACCCTCAAAGCCATCAGGGGCGAACTAGAAGGGGACGCACGCGAGGCCTACATCGGCTCGTTCATCCAGTTGGTGCGGACCGCGACGACCGGTTCCACACCTGTCGCAAATTCTTGACAATTCGCGTCCCAAGATCATCAACCTCCGCTAGCCTCGGCCCTAGCCAATAATCTGACTACCAAGTCAGTGAATTGCTGGGGCCAGGGTCGGGGGACCTCCGGCGGCCTCGCGACGACGGCGCCCCGACCGGGCGACATGACGCATCCGCGTGCGCATGGCACACAGCTGCTAACGCCAAGCGTGGCAACACCACGCTTGACACAGACCATGAGCTACACCATACTAAGCCACCATATGTGATGCAGGGTACTAGTAACCCAGTGTTACGCAAATGGAAACACTAGGGCCGTTAGGCCACTTCAGCCGGATATTTGAAGCCAGAGGAGCCGCTGTTGAGCTCAGCAATGAGTCATGTAGCGGCCGATGCACGTCTGGAGCCCGCCGCCGACGATTGGACCGAAACACCGGATGTTGAATCCGGCAGCAAATCTGAGGACGATCACACTAGCGATCCGGCAGCGGGAGCACTCCCCCAGCTACTCGATCGGGCGCCTCGGCTTATCAAACGCCCGGTCGCATACGCGGTCTCTCAAACCGATTCGATGCTCAAAACCCTCGGACGCTACGTCGATCTGGTGGTGCAGTCCTTCGCGTTTCTCATCAGCGACATCGTCCGGCTCCGCCATCCATGGCAGGACACGGTGATCCAGTCCTGGTTCATCCTGACCGTCACCGTTGTCCCGGCCATCCTGGTATCGATCCCATTCGGAGTGATCGTTGCCGTGCAGGCGGGCAGCATCATCTCGCAGGTGGGCGCATCCTCTATTTCCGGAGCGGCCGGTGGCCTGGGGGTCATTCAGCAGGGCGCCCCCATCGTCGCCGCGCTCCTTCTCGGTGGTGCAGCGGGTTCGGCGGTCGCCACCGACCTCGGCGCCAGGAGCATCCGCGAAGAGGTGGACGCCATGCGCGTGATGGGGGTCAACCCGGTTCAGCGGCTCGTGACGCCTCGGCTGGCCGCGATTCTTTTCGTGTCACCGCTGCTGTGCATCTTCATCATCTTCGTCGGGATCTTCGCGGGATACCTGGTCAACGTGGGCTTTCAGGGCGGCACCCCGGGCAGCTATCTATCCTCGTTCGCTGCCTTCGCCAATGTCAGTGATGTCACCGTCGCTGTCCTCAAGACCTGGCTTTTCGGTGTGGTGGTCATCTTGGTGGCCTGCCAGCGTGGACTGGAGGCCAAGGGCGGCGCGCGGGGCGTCGCCGATGCGGTCAACGCCACAGTGGTAATCGGCGTGGTCACCGTCATGGTGCTCAACACCGTGATCACGCAGATTGTCGCCATGTTCATGCCGTCGAAGGTGGGCTGACAATGGCCACCTCCCGACCATCCCGGTACTTCCCGGATGAGCTGCCCGCCGCAGTGCGTTCCGTGTGGAACTTCACCAAGGGCGCGGGCGGTTCGGCCGAATATCTCGGGCACCAAATCACTTTCGTCGGCCTGGTGCTGGCCGCGATACCCCAGACCCTCAAGCGCTACCGACGTCAGACCGGGATTCTGCTTGTCGACATGACGTGGGGCAACGGCTCGATCATCGTGGGCGGCGGAGTCATCGGCGTATTGGTCTTCATGGGCATCGCGGTCGGCGCTTCTGTTGGCATCGTGGGCTTCTCGACCCTCGACATGGTGGGCATGGGCTCACTCACCGGCTTCATCTCGGCCTATGTGAATACCCGGGAGATGGCACCGATGATCGCCGCGATCGGATTCGCCGCCCAGGCCGGATGCCGGATGACCGCGGAGATCGGCGCCATGCGCATCTCCGAGGAAATCGACGCGCTCGAGGCCCAGGGCATCCGCTCCATCCCGTTCGTCGTCACCACCCGCGTGATCGCCGGAATCATCATCATCGTTCCGCTGTACGTACTGACTCTGCTGCTGGCCTACGGCTCCTGCGCCTTCATGGTGTTCTTCGTCCATAACCAGTCGCAGGGCGTGTACAAACACTACTTCGACTCATTCGTCCATCCGGTGGACGTGCTCTATTCGGTGATCAAAGCCGTCGTATTCGTTGTCATCATCATCGCCATCCAGTGCTACCAGGGCTATTACGCGGGTGGCGGCCCCGAGGGCGTGGGTATGGCTTCCGGCCGCGCGATCAGGGCCTCGCTGGTGGCGGTCGTGCTCTTCGACATGCTCCTCACGTTGCTCTTCTGGGGCAACAATCCTGGAATTCAGATATCGGGGTAACAGGTGGCCATCTACAAAGATCCCAGTGGGCGCTCCGCGGGCCCGACCGCCCTCAAGGTACGGGGGCTTGTGCTGGCGCTCGCGGTCGCGGCCGGCGGCTACTCGCTCTATCAGTCGGGTATCGGCAGCTACGGCGAGCCGTTCGAGCTCACCCTGATCACCAACACCATCGGTGAGGGCATGGGCCCGGGCGGCGAGGTCAAGTACCGGGGCTACAACATCGGGCACGTCAAGTCCCTGCAGACCACGGGTTACAACAAACAGCGGATGACGGTGATCCTCGACGGCCGACAGGCCAAGGCGCTCACCTCCGACACCAAGGCACAGTTCACCTCGTCGAACATCTTCGGCACCGCCGCAGTCGAACTGGTCAGCAGTGGCGTCGGCGAGCAGCTGAAATCTGGTGGCGTACTTGAGATCAGCAGCGACGTCCAGGCCGCGTCCATCACCGGATTCCTGCGGATGGGTCAGCGGCTGGGCGCCATCCTGGACACTCCTCAATTCAACGCGATCATCGCGACGTTCGAGCGGCATGCTGATCTGACCGGTCCCGTCGTGAAGTCCTTCTGGGACTTGTTCGCGATGATCGCCGACACGCAGAAGGTGCCGTTCTCAAAGACGCTGGATGTGATGGCTTCGTTGATCGAGGGCGCCAACGACTTCGTCCCCGTCATCGGATCCACCAACAAACTGCTGGACAGCCTCGACTTCATGGTGGGTCCGGGCAACACGGAAAGAGCTGCCGCCGCGCTGGGTTCGCTATCGGATCTACTGAAATCGGCCGGAGACGGGCTGCGTGCCAACAACGACTGGCTGGTTCCATTGATCCGGTCGATCATGGATCTCGCCGTTCCTTTCACCTACTTCTTGGGCAGCCTCGCGCCCGCGTACGACCGGCTCAACGGTTTGCTCGACCGCACCACCGCCGCCTTCCCCGTCGACAACGGCAAGGTACGCCTCAACGTCCAGCTGATCATGGACACCGCTCCGGGGCTCGGTGCGGCACTGCCAGTACCGCTCGACGGTCAAGCCGCTCCCGTGGCGGCGACCGCACCCACCGGCCCCGCCCCCGGACCGACCGCTGGAGCGCCACGATGAAGCGGATCGTGTTTCTGATGGCAGGCCTCACCGCAATCGTCGCGGTGGCGGTGGTGTTGACCCTGATCATCGTGAACGCCCTGCGCACACCGGTCAACGGGCCGGTCCGGCACTACGACGCACTGTTCACCGACGCGTCGGGCCTGATCGTCGGCAACGACGTACGCATCTCGGGTGTCCAGGTGGGCAAGGTCGAGAAGATTCATCTGGACGGCAAGAACGCGCGTATCACCTTCAACGTGCTGACGGACCATCCCCTGTACCAAAACACCACCGTGGCAATCCGATACCAGTCGCTGGTCGGGCAGCGCTACGTCGAGATCGCACAGGCGCCGACACCCAGCGCCCCTCTGGCGGCCGGCACCACCATACCGCTCGGCCAGACCATTCCATCTTTCGATATCGCCAAGTTGTTCAATGGCTTTCGCCCCATTTTCGAGACTCTTGATCCCGCGCAGTTCAACAGGCTGACCGAGAACATCCTGCAGCTCATCCAGGGCGATGAGCGCGGAATCGGACCGATCCTGCGCGATATCGACGCCGTGCTCAAGCTCTCGGTGGACCGCCAGGCCGCACTGCAGACGATCATCACGAATCTGGGTGACATCTCCAAGGATTTGGGCGGCACCTCGGATCAACTGTTCTATCTGATCAATGACCTCAATGACGTGTTGGAGCCGTTCGAGAAACAGGCCGACGAGTTCAACAGGGCGGGGGCGGATGCGCTGCCGGTACTGCGCAGATCGGTGAGCTTGCTGCGATACATCGAGAACTCGGTCGACGGCGCACAGCTGCCGCTGTACGACGTAGCAAGCCGCACCACCCCGGGAACCCCGACCATCATGGCCGGGCTATCGCTGATCCCCGACCTTGTGCAGGGCATGCGCGATGCGCTCATCGAGGAGAAAACCGCACCGCCCACCGCCTACGAGTGCAAGAACGGCGTGGTCAAGATGCCGGGCATCGGCGAGGTCTCCTTCGCCAATCAGGATCTGGTGGTGTGCAAGTGAAGTCCCTCAAAAGCATGTTCGCACGAAACCGCCCCATCCTGGACGAACACGAAGCCGCCAAACGCAATCGCCGCAACGGCCTCATCGGTGTTCTCGTCATCGCCGCCGTGCTGGCGGCCACCGGAGTGGCCTTCGTGAACACCAGCGGTATGAAGACCTACGCGCTACATCTGCGGGCCTCTGGCGGGCTGCGCGCGGGCGATGACGTGCGGATCGCCGGCATTTCGGTGGGCAAGGTGTCGACCGTGCGTATCGATAAATCCTTGGTGGAGGCCACTTTCACGGTGGACCATGCGGTGCCCGTCGGGTCCGAATCACGTGCCGACATCCGCATGCTGACCCCGCTTGGCGGACACTATCTGGCGCTGTATCCCGAAGGGTCAACGCCACTCGGCAAGACCCCGATTCCGCCCGAGCGCACCAGCATCCCTTTCGAAATCAACGAGCTGTTCCAGAAGTTCACCCCGGTGGTCAAGAAGGTGGACGCCAAGGTAATCCACGACAGCCTGATGGAAGTCGCCAATGCGGTCGATAAGTACCCCAACGGTCTACGAGACTTCTTTCAGTCGTCGCAGTCCCTCATCAAAGCACTCGAGCCCACCACCGAGGACTTTCACGCCACCCTGAACTACGCGAACGAATACCTGCGGGCCTTCAAGACCGGCAAGGAGCAGCTCGCCAGCATCGTCACCATGATGTCCAAACTCGGTGCCAAATACAGCAAGTCCACCACGGACCTCATCGAGGTCTTCGTGCTGCTGCGAGACCTGGCCCGGATATTCGACCGATTTTTCAAGGCCTACGCGCGCGACTACGAGCCCATGCTCAACGGACTCGACGACATCGTCGACACACTCACCAAATACCCCGAGAAACTGGGTAAGGCCGCCGAACAGTGGGGCCAGCTCGTCGGGATCGTCCTGCCCATGCTCAGCGGCAACGGCATCACCATCAATGAGAACGACCGAGTGATACCCGGACAAGATGTTTGCCTACCGCACTTCTTCAGGTTCTGTTGAGGCCCTTGATGACACAGCCAGTATTTGTCCAGAACATCCTGACCCGCCTCGCGAACATGCGTCCTGCCGCACGCGCGGCAGTGGTGAGCGCGGCCGCGCTGGTGCTTGTCGCGGTGATGGCCATCGCCGGTATCTTCGGTGCGCGCACCATCTTTCCCGCCGTCAAGAACATGGTGATGCCGTACCTGGGAAATGCCCATATCCCGTTGCTGGACCACACCCGCTCGCTCTGCGCGAACTTCCGTGACGGATCCGGGCTGTACAAGGGCAACAAGGTTCTGCTGCTCGGTGTCGAGGTCGGAACGGTGACGGCGGTTACCAACAAGCCCGATCATGTCGAGGTCGACTTTGAGATTCCGAGCGATATGGAGCTGCCTGCCGACGTAGGTGCGGCGAGCTACTCACAATCGGTGATCACCAATCGGAGCATCGAACTCACCCGGCCATGGAGTGAAGGGCCAAAATTTGCGGGAGCCCAGTGCATCTCGACCGAGAACACCAGAACCCCGGTAACCGTCACCGAGTCGTTCTCGGCGATAGGCGAACTCGCTGACACCCTGATGCAGGCAACGCCCGGACAAGATCCCGGGGACTCGCCGGGCGTGCGGGCACTCAACAAGACCCTCAAGGGCGCGGCCAGATCACTCGATGGTGTCGGCCCCGGATTCAAGGAGATGCTCAACAGTCTCACCAAGATGGTGGGAGATCCGTACAAGGCAAACGCCGACTATCGGCAGCTGTTCGAGAACAGCGCCATCGTCACCTCGAACTGGCTGCAGTACTGGAATGAATTCGCCGGCGTGGTCACATCGCTCCCCGAAGTCGGGCGCCTGATCGCAGGCATATCTGACAATTTCGCTCAGGCTCTGGACAACCTGGTGTCGCTTCTTCCGACGCTGAACGGCATGGTGCAGCGCGCGTCCGGCCGGCTGTACAAGAACGTCTTCGACAAGCTGGTGCCCTGGATACGCGACATCCTCAATGCGTATACCCCGCATATCCTCACGTTTTTCAACACGTTACCGCCGGTGATCAATTGGCTGGCCGACGACATCTATCTGCCGAACACCAAGACCCATGGCGTGACCTACATCCCTCCGCGCGTTGCCATTTCGCCCGAGCAGGCCAGTGCCATCTGCCAGAATCTGCGTGATCGAAACACCCCCGGCTCGCAGGCGGCCTGCGCGCCCGGAACCGGCTCGGACCCGGTGACGCTCGGCCTGACCAACCTGATCATGGGGGCGGCGCTGTCATGATTCGCAGCATCCTGATAATCCTGTTCGCGGCGGCATTCGCGGTAGTACCGGCATGTTCATCGGAGGCGCTGGATCCCACCAAGATGCCGATGCCCGGGGCCTACCTGCCCAAGAACACATATCGCCTCAAGATCGAATTCTCCAGCGTGCTGAATCTGCCGGGTCGGGCGAAGGTCGACTCGGGCGGCGTGCAAGTGGGCTTGCTGGACCGGGTGGAGCTCAAGGGCACCACGCCCGTGGCGTACGTCGAAATAGACGGAGACGCCAAGTTCCCGGAAAATGTCAGGGCCGAGCTCCGGCAGGCCACCGTGCTCGGGGATATCTATATCGCGATGATCTCCCCCAAGGATCCGGCGACCACGCATCTCAAGGACGGCGACACCATAACCCTGGCCAATACCGTCCCGGCGGCGAACGTGGAAGACCTCATGCGGTCCATGTCGAATCTTATTGGCGGCGGCAGCCTTAACACCATGCAGACCACGGTCGCGAACATGAACAGCGCTTTTCCACCCCCGGAGGAACTCGACCGCATCCATCGAGCGCTGGCCGGCGTCATCCACGACCTGTCCAGCAATCAGGACACCCTCAACAAGATCCTGACCAACATGCAGACCGTGAGCGAGAGCTTCCGGGCCAACAAGGGGACGTACCTGCGGCTGCTCTCCGAGGGTCCCACCAAGCTGCCGTCACTGGCCAAAGTTGTACTGAGTCTTAGTGATCTGATCATCAACGCCTCCGAGTTCGGACGGCAGATCGGACAGATCTTGGATTACCCCAACCTGATGCAGATCCTGTCCTATCTCACCCCGTTCGTCCACAGCGCCTCGACCGCGGATACCACCATTCCGGTGCTGGGCGACAAGATGGTCCGGACAATCCGTGATCGGATCATCCCCTTCTTCAAAGACGGCGGCCCCAAGTACACCGTGACCGATATTCAAAATCCCGATGGCACCCTGGGTGTCAGTCCCGGCGAGCGCGCCGATTCGGTCATCCGGAACATGCAGACGATGGGGCTGGTGCGATGAGGCTCAAAGTCCTGCTCACTCTCGCAGTGCTCTCGATCATCTCGCTCGTCGGCGCGGTCTACATGGCCTTCGGTGTGCTTGATATCGCGTCCACCAGCAAGACCAATCACATGACGCTCATGTTGAACAGCTCGGGCGGCTTGATGTCCACCTCCCAGGTCACCCTGCGCGGCATCAAGGTGGGGCGGGTCACCGATATCCAGGCCACTGCTACGGGTCTGGCCGTCTCGATGGCACTCGACAGCGGGTATCCCATCCCGGTGGACAGCCAAGTGAGCGTTCAGAATCTCTCGGCCGCCGGTGAACAGTACGTGGAGTTCAAACCGGTTCGGATCGAACCTCCGTACTACAGCGACGGAGCCGTCATTCCGGCGTCGAAGGCCGCCCCGGTCTACACCGTCAGCGATCTGCTGCAAAAGGGCAATGCGCTCATGCAGGCCATGGACGCCGACGCCCTGGAAACCACACTGAACAACGTAGCGGCCGGATTCGTGGACAACACCAAGACCATTGACGAACTGGCCACCACCGCAAGGCTGTTCGCCCAGATGGTCAACGACGATAAGCACTATCTGGCCGAGCTGATTGGCAATACGTCCACCATAACCAATGGCCTCGGCGAGATTCGGGCGGGCGATATCTTGAAGCAGTCCGCCAAGACTGTCCCACGGAGCCTCGCTGGCTTGGGGGATCTGGTCAAGGTGATTGAGAAGCTTGAGCCCATCGTCGAAGCCGGCATGGGCGACGGCAAACCACTGACCGATCTGGTGGACAAACTGTTCGACTACATCAATGCCCTGTCCGAACCACTCTCGGAATTCACGACGGTTCTCGAACCCATCGTCGCGCCGCTCCGTGACGTCAAGTTGGATGCTGGGCACTGGCTTGATTTCTGGGATTCGACTTTCAACAACCAGGGCGGCCTGCGCATCCACCTGGGTGTGCCCGAGTGGCCTCAGCCCGACCCACACCAGACCGCACCAGGCACCCAGCCGGCGCAACCGACGGCCAAACCATCAGCCCCGCAACCGACACCAGCACCACAAACGGCAACAGCAGGAAGGTCCGGATCATGACCGACATCGTCGAGCGCGCGCTCACCCTGGATGACGCAGATCCCGAAGAACTCGCGGAAATGGCCGAGGAGCCGAACCCGGGATCGGCCGAGACGCAGACCACCGGCAAGGCCGCGAAGAAGAAAACGGCGAAGACCGTCAAAGCTGTGGAGCGGACCGCTGATCCGGTCATCGGTGAAGGCGACGACGACAGCGGCCCCGGCATCTGGAAATGGATCGCGATCGGTCTCCTCGCATTGGGAATCATCGGCGCGCTCTTGGGCGTTTGGCAGTACCAGAAGTTGTCCGACACCCTGGCCACCGTCCGCTCGGCTGACGCCGAACGCACCGCGGCCACCGACGCGGCATCGGCCTACGCCATGAAGTCGCTCACCTATAGCTATGAAGACCCAGACGGATTCTTCAAGGCCGTCAAAGAGAATGCGGCAGAACCCCTCAAGAACAAGTACAACGACGCCGAGAAGCTACTCAAAGCCATCATGCTGCAGGCGCAGGTGACCTCCAAGGGAGAGATCATTGCCTCGGACGCGGTCGCCCAGCAGAACGGCATCTACCAGGTGATCGTCACTACTCGGCAGACCACCCGCAATGTACAGAACCCCGAGCCGCGGGCGACGACCCTGGTTCTGCAGATCACCGTGAAGAAGGACGGCGATGCCTGGCAGGTAACAGATATCGGCCCCAAGAACGCCAGTTCAACCGGAACCATCATGCATCCGGGTGACCAGAAGCTCATGCCCGAGGGGCCCGAAGCGCCGGCTGCGCCGGGCAAGACGCCGGCACCCGGCCTGCCGCCGCTGCCCGTACTTCCCGGACAGAAGTAGGTCGTGTCCCACCGTCTGCGTGGCCTGCGCGCGGGTATCGCCGCGACTGCCCTCCTGGCGTCGGCACAGGTGATTCATCCGGTAGCCACGGCACGGGCGGCGCTACCGCCCTGTGCCAGCCGCACCACGATGATTGTCCCGGAAAGCACGATGGCGCATACGGACTGCCGGCTGACCGCGGCCGATGGCACCGGGATCACCTTCGACGTCGTGTATTGGAAACCGTTACCCGACAACAACGACGCTCCGGGCTACCCACCGTTGTCGGTGCGGGTCACCATCAGGGACGCCTCCGGCAACACGTTGCAAGAGGTCAACGAGCTGCTGGAGCCGACCAGCCCCTCGCCTGTCGGCCTACAGGACATCGACGGCGACGGCCGGGACGAGATGATCATTCCGATGTCTACCCGTGTCATGAATGGTGCGGTGAATACCCGATTTTCGGTGTGGCGGGCCGAAAAGCAGACCACGCACTTCGAACGGATTCAGATGTTCGGACAGGCCATCTATCCCAGCGGGGACGGCTACGTGGTGGTCAACAGCGGCGCCTTCTCCAGCCGCGATCTCGATTTCTACCTGCCCACCGCGGCCGGATACACCCACATCATCACCCTGACGATGACCACCGAAGAGGTCGACCTCAACACCCGCAAGGTGCTCACCGCGAGCTGCATGGTGCACAAGCAGGCGGGCTTGGGGGCGATCGATATGGACTGGCAGGACTCCCCTGTGTTCTGTGACTCGCCTGCGGCCAAAGCTATTTGGCCGGATGCTGAGCGAGTGGAGACGAACCGCCGGGTGCAGGGCCGCTAGCGGTTACCGGGTGTGCGGCCCGGGCCATCCAGGAGCTCGATGAGCGACCGCAGGCCGGGCCGCATTCCCCAGGTGAACACCGCACGCAGCAGCGGCTGTAGCCAGCGCAGCGGCATCCATGAGACGAAGCGTGGGGTTATCGCGACGGTCCACTCCAGCACACAGCCATCGGGAGTGCCGGTCAGTACATAGTCCTCGGCCCACAGCTTCAGCAGCGGCCATGTCCCGGCCACCGCAGAGTAGGTGATGCGATGCGGCGGGTCATATCGCCAGAATCTTTCCCGCTGAATCCACAGAAAGCGCCACGGAGCCGATACCGTGCCCATCTCTCGCTCCATACCGGCACGACGGTCCGGCTCGTCGTAGCGCACACCACATCCGAAGGGAAGCCACGACCACGCATGGTCGCTATCCAGAGCGGCCCACACCTGGCCGACGGGCGCATCGAACGTGTGGGATGTGCGCAGCACGATGGCGGCCGATTCGAACGCCGAGTCGTCGGCTACCGGGATCGGGCACGTGGGGGCAAGCATCGGCCAACTCACGGTCAGACAGTTGCCTGTGAATGAACCACGGCCGCCGTGGAATTCGTGGCGTGCTGCTCGTAGACGTAGTCCATAGCCGGGAAATTTCTCGCTGCTCTGCGCGCCTGCAGCGTGGTGGTCGGACGCAGCAGCGGAACATCGTCGTCAGCATTCTTCCAGTACGAACGCACGCCCCGGTTGAGCTCGGTGAAGTAGTACTTCAAGTTCCGGCCGTTACGCAACATGCTCTGATGGAAGCGATCGAGCGCTTCTTGCCGTACTTCCATACGCGTGGCATGACGCTCACGCGCCAACGAGATGGCACGGACAATATGAGTGACCGCGGTGTCCGCGAGTCCGTGCCAACCGCCGTTGCCCGTCCATGAGTACGGACCCACAATGATCCAGCGGTTCGGGAACCCGGTGATAGAGACACTCTCGTACGCCTGCATGCCGTGGGTGTTGAAGAAATCGCCGAGGTCGCGGCCCTCCGCTCCTATCACCCGCCCCCGCTTGTAGGAGGCCGGCTCGGAGAACAGATCAAAACCCGTTGCGGTGATGAGGAAGTCAGCCTCATACACGGTTCCATCGGTGGTTCGCACGCCCTCGGGCACCACTTCGTCGATGGGGGTGGTCACCAGGTCGCAGTGCGGCTTGTTGAAGACGCGCGGGAAGGCTGAGTTCAGGGTCGGCCGGTTGCCCAGCGGACCGAAAGAGGGCAACAGATCTCTCGCCACCCGTGCGTCCTTGACCACCGCACGTAGATAAGCCCCGTACAGTGCGCGCCCCGCCCTGTCGAACAAGCGCATCAGCGGCCTCATGACCACACCGGGCGTGTTGATGAGGAACCACAGACCTACACTCCCACCCACCAGAGCACCCCACTCGATCGCGGCGGTCAGGCCTGGGATACGCAGCGCCCATTGAGCTATCGCGGGGATCCGAAAGTCCGGCTTGGGTATGCAATAGACCGGCGTCCTCTGGAACACCACCAGTGACGCGGTGTCGTCAGCGATGGCGCCCGACAGCTGCACACCGGTTGCACCGGTACCGATCACGGCCACCCGCTTGCCGCGCACGTCGTGTTCGGGTAGCCACTGGGACGGTGTCACCCGAGTGCCCTTAAAACTCTCGATCCCCTTGATGCCGGATTCCTTCGGGTCGAAGAAGGGACCGATTGCCGAAATCACGAACCGGGCCGTCATCACCGAACCGTCCGCGAGGTTCAGCCGCCAGTGGTGCTGCCCTTCATCCCATTCCTCACTACGCACGTCCACGCCGAACCGGAAATGCGGACGCAGACCGAAGTTCTCGGCGACGCGCTGGTGGTAGGCCTGAACCTCGTCGCCCGGGGCAAACACCCTCGACCAGTGGGGATTACGGAAGAAGGAGTACTGGTAGATCACCGACGGGATATCCACCGCGATTCCCGGGTATACATTGTCCCGCCAGGTACCCCCCAGGTCCGCCGCCCGGTCGATGATGACGAAGTCTTCGATCCCCGCCTGTTTGAGACGCACACCGGCGCACAGGCCTCCGACCCCCGAGCCGATCACGACGACGTGGTGGTCGGGAATTGATGCCGTCATTGGAGCTCCTCACTCGACGTCCGGGAAGGACAATTGGCTGATACTTGGTGCGATGGCGATGACGGGTCATCGGTCAAC
Organism: Mycobacteroides abscessus ATCC 19977; assembly: GCF_000069185.1. Lineage (NCBI taxonomy): Bacteria > Bacillati > Actinomycetota > Actinomycetes > Mycobacteriales > Mycobacteriaceae > Mycobacteroides > Mycobacteroides abscessus. The sequence goes on from NC_010397.1 coordinate 4,085,197, forward strand.
CATCGGTGCATATAGAAAGTCGTGGTACGCCAGCGGCGCGTGAAGGGAATCCGTACCGGAATCCTGGCCAGGATGACCCGTCCGCCCACGAGACCGACCAATTCGCTCCTGGTCAGATCCCACACGAACCATCGGATCACGGGACGCGCGAGTGCGGTAATCCAGCGGTTCATCTTGCCGGCGGGAAGATGCCAGTCCAACAACGTCACTCGATGCTCTGGGCGCTTGGCATCGGCGACGGTCACGGCGCGAAAATCGAATACCTCTTCGCCCCGGCATCCGGACGGACGCGGATACCCGGGGAAGAGCAGCCGCCAAACCCAACGAAACTGTCGCGGTGTGTTCGAGATGCCGCGTCGGCCCTCGTCGTAGAAACGATGGCCTTGCCACCAGCGGGTGAGTCCCCAGCGCAGCAACGAATCGACGAATCGGCCGTACGGACTGGCCAGATACCTGGCCTGGGTAAGCCCGGCCCGCTGTACCAGCGGGGCTCCCATCAGGAAGATGGCCTCCAGTGTCGTGACATCTCCCGCTTTGCCTAGCTCGTCGAGCCATTGCCAGGTGAGTTCGTCGACACGGGCGGGATCGGTTCGGTCCAGTCTGGTCAGCTCTGCGATCAACCGGCCAGGTTCAGCGTCCGATAGCCGGCTGCGGGAGGTGAATGCTTCGCTCAACGCATTGCCCTCTTGAGAAGGATCGACATGAATGGACGGATCGCAAAAGCGGTCCAACGCAACGGGAACCAACCTATCCATTGGGGTGTGAAGGCCACCGTCCACCGCACGGTGGTGCCCGAAGGTGCCGGCACGAGCACCCATCGCTCCGCAAACGAGGTGAGGAACAGCGGGATCGACAACCCTGTTCCCACCGCGACGAGCTCCCGCGCCGGGTTGTGACGGACGACGCGCTCGCTCAGCGCGATGAGCACTGCGCGATAGCTCATGTCGAGGCCTATGATCTGCGGCCCAGTGACGAAGGGTACTGAACCGAAATAACCACCCGCACTGAGCCGTTGCCAAATCTGCTCGGCGGAAGCTGGCACCGTGGTCTCTACGACCGTGGCCCAGGTGGCACCCTTGTCGAAATACTCGTCGACGTCCGGCACGGAGGCGGGCACGGCGAACCGCTGCGGCCCCCCACTCCCGGATGCCAACGCAGCCAACGCCACTGCCGCCAACACGCCGCCGATGACCACCAGCACGGCGGCGACCCAGAACAACAACGGCATGGACACGTGTCCCCTTCGAAATATCGGTTAGTTCGACCGCGTGGTGGCGGTCTCGGCCAGCTGCGGGCTCTTCGGCTCGGGTAACCGGTCAAAACGGAAGTCGTCCAGCGGAAAACGCTTGCTGGCTCGCGTCGACTGGTACGCCGTGGTGGGCCGCAGGAATGAGAAGTCGCCGTGGCGGTCGATGTAGTACGAGTTGGCGTTGACGCAGGCACGGCCATGCATGAGCGTCGACTCGGCCTTGGGCGCGATGAACTCAAAGAATCTGTTATTGGCCTCTTCCGTCACCGCGAACGCCGTGGCCCCTCGCTTGCGCGCCTCGGTGATGACCCGCACCGCGATACGCGTGGCGTTCTCCACCATGACGTGCCAGGAGCTGCCGCTCCAGGCGAATGGTCCAAAGACCATGAAGGTGTTGGGCAACTGGGGCATCGTGACACCCTCGTAGGCCCGGGCACGATTGTTCTCGTAGTAGTCCGCGAGGTCGAAGCCGTTGCGCCCCTTGACGGGGCGGGCGCGATACACCTCAGGGCTTTGTGACATTTCGAACCCCGTCGCGAGCACCAGCACGTCGATATCGCGGCGCACTCCGTCTCGGGTGACAATTCCCGTCGGCGTGATCTCGGCGATCGGATCGGTCACCAGATCCACGTGCGGCTGGGTGAAGGTCCGATAGTAGATATTCGAGACACTGGGACGCTTACATCCGAATCCGTACTCGGGTGTCAGTTTCTTGCGTAGCTCGCGGTCACGCACTTGAGTGAAGAGGAAGGCACGGCACGCCCAGTTTGGGATGAGGGTTATCGGCGCTATCTGCTTGCCGTACACGGTGATTGCCACCAACCCGACTTCCACCGCAGCCGCGGCTATTCCCCGGATCAGCGACTGTAGACCAGGAATGTACTTCAGCGCCCAGCGGGCGGCGCGCGGTATCGGAAAATCAGGCTTGGCGAAAACCCAGATGGCACGGCGCTGATAGACGTCCAGATGCGATGCCACCCGCGCCATTTGGGGAATGAGCTGAACAGACGTAGCGCCCGTACCGATGACGGCAATCCGCTTGCCGGACAGGTCGTAGTCGTGATCCCAGTTCTGGGTCTGGATAACCTTGCCGCCGAACGACTCCAAGCCTGCTATGTCCGGCACCTTGGGCTCGACGAAGGCACCGACAGCGGTGATGACGAATCGGGATGTGATCACACGGCCATCGGCGAGGGTCAGTCGCCACAGGTGATTGTCCTCATCCCATACCCGCGCCATGACCTCATGCCCCAAGCGGAGATGGTCGTTCAACCGGTACTGATCCACCAGCCCCGCGATGTACTGCTGCACCTCTCGCCCCTTCGGAAAGGTGCGCGACCAATTGGGATTCTTCGCGAACGAGAATTGGTACACGATCCCGGGAACATCCACAGCCACATCGGGATAGTGGTTGTTGTACCAGGTCCCACCGATCCCGGCGGAACGCTCGAGGATGACGAAGTCGGTCAGACCGGCGCGCTTCAGACCTATGGCGGCACCCAGCCCACCTATCCCCGCGCCGATGATGACGGTTTCGTGCTCGGGATTCATCGTGCCGCCTCGACCTGGCGCTCGATACGGCCGTCGTACTCGCTGCGCGCCTGCCGGTCCACCGGGCCAACCGTTCTGTCGGCATTGACAACTCGCCTGCCGAGCAACCAGAGCCACTCGGGTACGAGGTGCTGCAACCGAAGCGCTAGGACCGTACCCCTCGGGGAACCGACCACCGCCGGGCGGTTACGCACGGTCCTGACCGCATCGCGCGCCACCCATCCCGGCGGGATGATGCCCAGCTTCTCCCACCATTTGAAGGGGATTCCGTCGACCAGTTGCGTGCGAACGGCCGAGGGCATGACGGTCGAGATGGTTACACCGGTGCCAACGAGTTCCTCGCGAGCACTGCGCGCGAATCCGGTGGCGGCATGTTTGGAGGCGACGTAGCTAGCCAGTCCAGGCGAGTGAATGGCGCCGGCCGCCGACGTCACGTTGATGAAATGCCCTCTACCCCGGTCGACCATCCGCGGCGCCAGCACCTGATAAGAGTTGTAGTGGCTCCAGAAGTTGACGCGCATTGTCGCCTCGGCCACCCCACGGGACTCTCCGAGTAACGGGCCGACCGGCATGATCCCCGCGTTGTTCACCACGATGTCGACGGGCCCGATGGAGTCCTCGATCTCGGTCACCACTCGCAGATACTCGTCGAACTCGGTCACGTCCAGAAAGAAACCCCGCGCGCCCGAACCGACTTCACGTGCGGCCTCCTTCGCGGCGGCGCCGTCCAGGTCGGCGATCATTACTCGGGCACCCATATCTGCCAGCCGATGGGCGATGGCCAGCCCGATACCTCGGGCACCGCCAGTGACCAACGCGACCGCGCCGTCCATCGGAATCTCTGTGAATTTCATGCGGACCGCCCTCCGACATGCGCCCCGACGAAGTCCGCGATCTCACCGACGGCAGTCCTCGCGTCGCCGAGCACATCGGCGGCGATCTGGAACACGTGCACCTGGTTCCTCCATATCTGCAGTTCGACGGGCACTCCAGCCTCGGACAACCGGGCGGCCGCGAATTCGGTATCAGGGCGTAGGATCTCGTCGCTGCCCACCTGAAAGAGAGTCGGCGGCAAGCATGCCAACGTGGGTAGACAGCCCTCAACGAAGCTGTCCAGAACCTCTAGTCCGGCGGTGGTCTTCTCGGCGGACAGCATGAGGCGCTCCATGGCGATCAGCGCCGATTCCGGGAACAGCGGGTCATTGGACTGCGCGGCGAGCACGAGCTTGCCCGCTGGGTCACGTTGTACCAGTGGCGATATGCACACCAAGGCGCCCGGCGCGCCATATCCGCGACGTTGTGCGATCAGGCTGGTGACCAGACTGAGGAAGCCTCCGGCGGAATCTCCCGCAATGACGATCTCCGATGGCCGATAACCCATCTCGGTGAGCAGCCGGAAGCCGTCGAGGGCGTCCTCTACGGCCGCGGAAACGGGATGGGCCGGCAGCTTGCGGTAGTTGACGGCAAGTGAGGTCACGCCGGCCGTCGTGACGATGCGCGAGACCAGTCGACGATGCGAATTCAGGCCCCCGACCACAAATGCGCCGCCGTGCAGGTAGAGCATCGCGCCGTTCGACGGACCGTCAGCGCGAGACATGAGCTCGGCCTCGCAGTTCCTCAGCCGGACCCGTGATCGGCGTACTCCCCGCACGGGCCGGAGCACCGCGGCTGCCAAGTCAACAACGCGATACGGCCATGGCAAAGCCGGGAATCGCGCCCACAGCGCAATTACCGGATAGGCGACGGCGCGTACGGCCAATCGCCCGAGCCGCAGCGGCACAGTCAGCGACCCTCGTTCGGAGCGCACAGGCTCCACGCGCTCCACATGCAGCGGCACCACATTGGCCGTCATCGGCGCTCCTCGGTGATCTCGAACACGAACGGATGTTTAACAGACTGACATGCCATTCACTAAAATACAAGAAGGCTTTTCCACTCGCGCCTGAATGGCTGTTATCGCTGTTGAGACCAGATTTCTATGTCAGCACCCATGGGGGTGACGGTGTCCGCCAGATCAAGATATTCGCGCGCGATAGCCGACCAGGGCGCCTCGGCGCCGAGCTTGCCGAGTAGCGCGGCCACGCACATCTCGGTGCGCCGCGCCATCGCGTGCGTCTCCACCAAACGCTGGTTCCGAATGCCGTCGTAGAACCTTGACGAGGGCAGCACCGCGTCGGCGACCGAACGCCGAGCGATATCAGGGGTCATCCGCAGGCTTCCGTCGACGAGATGCCAGCTACTGACCGCGCGGATGTATTCGATGGCGGCGCCGCGTTCCATGGATGCCGGGTCGGCCAGGAAGCCCGCCGCCACGGCGAGTTCGAACGCCCCGTCGTCGTCCCCGGTGAGCAGCGCCCGAAACACCTTGCGCTGTACCTCGGCGTCGTACGGATCCATATCCGTGCACAGCCCGAAGTCCACGAATCCAACGCGCCCGTCGGGTAGCAGCATGATGTTGCCGGGATGCGGGTCGGCGCAGAAGAAACCCGTCCGGTACATCTCCCCGCAGTAGAAGCGGTAAATCGCCTCCCCTACCCGGTCGCGTACCGGCTGATCCTCATCGGTGAGATGGTCGAAGGGCACCCCGTCGAGATACTCGGTGACCAGCACGTGCTCGGTACACAGTTCTGAAATCGGTGCCGGGATACGGCATACCGGATGCCCGCAGAACGTCTCGAACATGCGCTGGTGATGCACCAACTCGGTGCGGTAGTCGACTTCCTTGATCATCTGCCGCTGCACCTCGGCGACAATGGCCTGGGTATTGCTCGCCGGCATCTTCTTGGCCGCGAGTTTTGTGATCAGCTGAAGGTTTTTCAGATCCGCGCGGACCTTGGCCGCAATATCCGGATATTGGATCTTGATCGCGACCGTCCGCCCGTCGTCAAGGCGCCCGCGATACACCTGTCCAATCGAGGCCGAGGCGATCGCGCCCGTCTCGATATCCGCGATCCGGGACCGCAGACTGCCCAGCTCACCTTCCAGGGCAGCATGCATAGTCGCGTCGGGAACCCTTGGCGCATTGTCGAATAGCGGCGCCAGCCGCGCCGTGAACTCATCCCGCACCGATGCCGAGGTAATGCCCACATCCACGACGGACAGCAGTTGACCCAGCTTCTGGGCGGCACCCTTCATCGAACCCGCGACAGCCACCAGATCGTCGGCGAACCGCAGGATATCGGCGTCCCGCCGGGCGGCCACGTCCGCGGAGACCGGCTTGATGGCTGTGGTTATCGCCGAGCGAACGGCGTGACCGGCAACCACCTTGCCCAGTGCGGCCGCCCTCTTCGCACGCAACGGCACACCTGCCCGGGTTGCGTTGACCTCGTCGTCAACCGGTTCGCCGATGGGAGTGCTCCTTTGTTCCCGCGCCGTCCTATGGCACTGGGTTCAGACCATAGAGCAAAAACTGCGTGATGGCTTGTGCGTACTCGTCGACACGGTCGGTGCGCCCGTCGTCATCGACGACCAGCGTGACGGCACCGACCAGCAACGATACGAAGGCCTGCCCCAGGAATTCCGTGTCCATCGCCGGGTTGATCCGGTCCGCGCCGATCATCGAGAACACCGACTGCTCACTGCGCACCGACGCGAAGCGGAAGAACTGAATGATGGACTGCAGCGCTTCCGGATCTACCCCGGCGGCCTCGGTGCACACGAAGATCAGCGCCGGTAACCGGGCCGCCACCGCCTCCAGCGCATTCCTAAATCCTTGTGCAAGAGCATGTTCTATGTCTCGACGCGCATCGAGCCGGGCAACCGAGCGCGACAGCGCGGGTTCCATGGCCGAGAACTCCCGCACCATCAGTGCGTCGAGCAGGTCGCGCTTGTTTTGGTAGTAGTTGTAGAACGTGCCGTGGCTGACCCCGAGTTTTTCTACGATCTCGTTCACGCCGACCGCGTGATACCCGTCGGACAGGAAGCATGTGAGCGCGGCATCGAGGAGTTCGTTGCGCCGGTCGGCCGCGGCCGGCAATGGAACATGCACCGAGTCAACGGTTTCCCCCGCGACGCGGCCCTCTCCCGGCTCCAGGACCACACCGTCACGCAGGATTCCCTTCTCCGCGATCAGCGACGCAGTGGTGACGAAACGCTCTCGGGTACTGGGATTGTCGTGTCGGCTTTGGGCGAGCAGAAAGCCGGGCAAGACCAGTGCCGGCAGCAGACGCGCCAGCACCGCCTGGTTGTGTGCGTCCTCCGGTAGCCAGCCGGCCCGGCGGCCGGATTCCAGGCCACGTTGCACGTACGAATCGAGCATCGACTGAATGCCAAGGACGCGCTGCTTGAGTTCCTTGTCGGCCGCCGCGGACTGAACGGTGAGAAGTTTCAGCAGCGCGGGCTCCTGATCGACCAGCGCGTAGAGGCGCCGGCCGCCCTCCATGATGATGTCGTTTCGTTCTTCGATGCCGGCCGTACCACCGACCACTTCGAGAAAATCGTCGAGCGCCAAGGTGTCGACGAGCCGCTCCACGCCGTAGTCAAAAACCAGGTCGAGCACCTCGCGCTTACTCTCGACGTACCGGTAGACCGTGCCCTGCCCCATACCTGCCCGGGTCGCGATATCGGACATGCTGGTCTGCTCGTAACCGTTTTCGGTGAAGGCCGCGAATGCGGCGTCGACGATCTGTTGACGCCGTCTGTCGGCAAGCCCGGACACCGGGGGCCGTCCTCGGCGAGGGGGCTCCTGCGCCACTAGCTGCTCCATCGACGTGTCCGACCTGACTGCGGCGCGCAGATGTGAGCGCCTCGTTGCCGTCCGAGTGTAAACGCCTATCCGGTCAGACTCAGCAGACTCAGCCTTCCAGCTTGTAGCCCAGCCCGCGCACCGTCACCAAGTGGACCGGGTTCGCCGGATCCGCCTCGATCTTCGAACGCAGCCGCTTGACATGCACGTCGAGGGTCTTGGTGTCGCCCACGTAGTCCGCACCCCACACCCTGTCGATCAGCTGCCCGCGGGTGAGCACCCGGCCGCTGTTGCGGATCAGGTATTCCAGGAGGTCGAACTCCTTGAGCGGCAAAGTAATTGCCTCGCCATTCACGGAGACGGTGTGCCGATCGACATCCATGCGCACCGGTCCTGCCTCCAACACCCCGTCACCGGAGGCCGTCTCCTCGGAATCCGATCCGCGGCGCAGCACCGCACGAATGCGGGCGATGAGCTCGCGCGCCGAATACGGCTTGGTCACGTAATCGTCGGCACCCAGCTCCAGCCCGACGACCTTGTCGATCTCGCTGTCGCGCGCGGTCACCATGATCACCGGAACGCTGGACTTGGCGCGCAGCTGCTTACAGACATCGGTGCCGCTCATGCCGGGCAGCATGAGGTCCAACAGCACGATATCGGCGCCGGCGCGCTCGAATTCGGCGAGCGCGGAGGGGCCGTCGTTCACGATGGTCGCCTCGAACCCCTCCTTGCGCAGTAGGAAGGCCAGTGGATCGGCCAGCGAGTCTTCGTCCTCAACAATCAAGACACTGGTCATCGACGTACATGTTCCTCTCGTGTAGTCGCTTTGTGCTCTTCGCGTAAGCGGCTGGGCGGTACTTGGGATGAGCCGATGCGAAGACCATCGGCCGGGGATGAGCCGATGCGAAGACCATCGGCCGGGGATGAGCCGATGCGAAGACCATCGGCCGGGGATGAGCCGATGCGAAGACCATCGGCCGGGGATGTGCTGGTCAGAAGCCCGTCAGCTTTCGATGATCCGCTGGCGGGTAGACCATGGGGTCGTGGGGGATGGTTAGTCGCGTCTTTGCGAGGTGTGGTGTCGCCGGTTGGTGAATCGGCCTGGGTGTCTTCGGCATCGTCATCGTCTACATCGTCCTCGTATACGGGCAGCGACAGCGTGAAGGTCGATCCCGTACCCGGCTGACTCCAGAGTTTGATGACGCCGTTGTGGTTGGCGGCGACGTGCTTGACGATCGCCAGCCCCAGCCCGGTGCCTCCGGTATCGCGCGAGCGCGCCTTATCCACCCGGAAGAACCGTTCGAATACGCGTTCCTGGTGTTCCTTGGCGATCCCGATGCCCCGGTCGGTCACCGCGATCTCGACCTTGTCGCCGCGGCGGCGCCGGCTGATCGATACCGGTGAACCCTGCGGCGAGTAGGCGATCGCATTGGCGACCAGGTTGCTGATCGCGGTGATGAGTAGCGTGGGGTCGCCGCGCACCTCAAATCCGCTGGGTGCGTCGGTGGTGACCGCGATATCGGCGTTCTCGGCGGCCACCTTGGACCGGCTCAACGCCTCAGATACCACGAAGTCGACGTCGACGACCTCCAGATCGGGCAGCTTTTCGGCCCCCTGTAGCCGTGATAGCGCGATGAGTTCGGTGACCATGTTGCCCAGACGGCGTGATTCGGCCAGCACCTGCTCGCCGAAGTGGCGCACCGTCTCGGGGTCGTCGGAGGATTCCAGCAGTGCCTCGGCGAGCACCCCCATCGCCCCGACCGGCGTCTTGAGCTCATGACTGACATTGGCCACGAAATCGCGACGGGTGGCCTCCATACGCACATGCTCGGAGTCGTCGTCGACGTAGATGACCACCCAGCGGGTGTCGGCATCGGACAGCCGGCGCACGTGACCGCGCAGCGAGAATCCCGCGCGACCCGGCGCCCTCGGCTTGGTGGTCAGGTCCACTTCGACGGCCTCACCGGTGGCCAGGGTCCGCTGGGCGGCGTTCCATGCCTGCCCGTCGAGCTGACGGTCGCGCACCAGGCCGAGCTCGCGGGCCCGGGCATTGACCAGGACCACGTCCTGGTGCTTGTCGACGACGACAATCCCGGTCGGCGAGATGGCGACGATGCGCTCCAGCATCTGGGAGACCGTCAGGCCGGTCTGGGCTACTTCGGAAGCATTTCGATGGGTCGATGCGCGGCGCGAGTACCACACGCCCAGCGCCGCGCCCACAGCAAGCGCCGCGAGCGCAGCGGTCGCGACGAGAAGGGCCGATGCGGCGGTCACGCGAAAAGCGTACGCATTCGGTGAACGTCACCCCAGCAGCGTGCGGCTAAATGCCGAGCAAGTCACATATTCCGGCACAGGTGTTAGGCCTGAGTTCACCGAGTATTCGCCGATTGGCGACCTTCTGGTGGGGCCGGACTCGCGATGAGGTTATTTTGCACCCTGGTTGGCTACCGCGGCCGCGCCGGCGGCCGCAGCCTCCGGATCCAGGTAGACCCCGCCAGGAGTGACCGGCTTGAGGTTTTCGTCGAGGTCGTACCGCAACGGAATGCCGGTGGGAATGTTCAGACCGACAATCTCCTCGTCGGAGATCCCGTCGAGATATTTGACCAGCGCGCGCAGCGAATTGCCATGCGCGGCAACGAGCACTGTCTTGCCCGCACGCAGCTCCGGCACAATGGCCTCTTCGTAGTACGGCACGAATCGCGCCACCACGTCGGCCAGACATTCGGTCAGCGGCCCACCGTCGATATCGGCGTAGCGCGGATCCTGATCCTGGCTGTAGTGGCTGCCCCGCTCGATGGGTGGGGGCGGGGTGTCATAGCTGCGGCGCCACGCCATGAACTGCTCTTCGCCATATTTGGCCTTGGTTTCCGCCTTGTCCAAACCCTGCAGCGCGCCGTAGTGCCGCTCGTTGAGGCGCCAGTCCCGCACCACCGGAATCCACAGCCGGTCGGCGGTGTCGAGAGCCAGATGCGCGGTATTGATGGCGCGACGCAGCAGCGAGGTGAACAGAATGTCGGGCAGCAGACCCTGCTGAGCCAGCAGCTCACCACCGCGCTGTGCCTCGGACCTGCCCTTTTCCGTCAGGTCGACATCGACCCAGCCGGTGAACAGGTTCTTGGCGTTCCACTGGCTCTCGCCGTGGCGCAGCAGGATCAGGGTGGCTCCGTTTGTCTTACTGGAGGTCTCGCCGCTCATGAGCGTTACCTTATCCCGCCGATTGTCGACGCATCGCGGTGTCTACTCGCGCTGGCCCTGAACACCCGGGCACCCCCGCCCCGGACTAGACAACTGCCTTGTTCGCCACAGCCGCCGCCCGCTCCGGCTCGGCGTGCCCCTCGAACGCATAGTCATGGAGCGGGAAGGTGCGCGACGAGCGCCGCGCGGCCTGCGTGGACATCGGCCGGATGTACGCGGACTCGCCGTTGTGGTCGAAGTAGTAGCTGTTGGCGGTAGCACAGTTGCCGACCTGAAATAACGAGGTGGCGTACCGGCCCCGTACCTGCGCTGTCCAGTCCGCCGCCGCCTGCCGGCGCACTTCGACATCGGTCGCGCCCAGGCGCTGCGCCTGGGCGATCACGCGGCTGATGTGCGCGCCCGCGGTATCCACGACGCTGTGCCAGGTGCCGCCGGTCCATCCGTAGTGCCCGAACACCTGGAAGTAATTGGGCAACCCGGGTATGGAGATGCCGTGATAGCTCTGCGGCAACTGATGCGCATAGAAGTCGCCCAGGTCAAAGCCGTCGCGCCCGGTGACCGGGGTATCGCGGTAGATCTGGGGGTCATAGAACAGCCGGAAACCGGTCGCGAGCACCAGCACATCGATATCGCGCTGGGCACCGCCGCGGGTGCGGATGCCCGTCCGGGTGATCGTCTCGATCGGATCGGTGATCAGGTCGACATTGTCTCTAGTGAAGGTCTGCAAGTACGAACTGGAGACCGCGGGCCGCTTGCAGCCGAAGTCGTAGTCCGGGGTGAGTTTGGCGCGAAGCTCCTTATCCGGTACCGCCATCCGGTAGGTCACGTTGCGCAGGAAGCTGGACACCGCCTGCGGGACGATCTTGACGTTCGCGTAGTACATGACGCCGTAGACCAGCACCCCGGCATAAACGAGTTCCAACCCCTCCTGCAGCAGCCGCTGCGCCAGGGGGACCCGGCGAAAGAAGGTCTTGACGGCCCTCGGAGTGGTGGGATCGAACTTGGGGAAGATCCAGATCGGCGTGCGCTGATAGACGTCGAGGCGACCGACCTCGCGGGCGATCTCGGGAATGATCTGTACGGCGCTGGCCCCGGTGCCGATGATGGCGACCCGCTTGCCCGCCAGGTCGACGCGCTGATCCCAGGACGCCGATTTCAGGATGGTGCCCGCGAAGTCGTCGAGCCCCGGTAGCTCGGCCGGTTTGGGCTCCGGGAACGGTCCCGCCGCGACGACGACGAATCGTGCGGTCACGTCCTTGCCGTTCACCTTCATGCGCCAAAGATCGGCGTCATCGTCCCAATGGCGCTCCCCTACTTCACTGTTGAAGCGAATCAGCGCACGTACGCCGAAGTCGTCGGTCAACCGCTCGATATATGCCAGTACCTCGGGGCCCTTGGCATAGAACCGGGACCATTCGGGGTTGCATGCATCCCGGAATTGATATGCCTGCGCCGGGACATCAACGCCGATGCCGGGATACACGTTGTCCCGCCAGGTGCCACCGACGGCCGCGGCCCGCTCGAAGATGGTGATATCGCTGACGCCGGCCCGCAACAAGTCGCGGGCCACCCCGATACCGGACAGCCCGGCACCGATGATCACCACTTCGTGATCAACACGGCGGTCGGGCCCATTCGTCTTGCGCCGCCGCGCGCTCATGCCGTGGCCTCGTAGGTCAATTCCTTTGACCAGGAGGGCTGTTGGGCCAGTCGCTTGCGCGGGTAATGGTCCGAGAGCCGCACCATGGAGTTGGCCAACGCGTGGTACGGCCGGTGGAACCGGTTGTCCGGGTCGGTGATGAGCTTGGCGCCGCTCTTGAGCACCTGGTACACCAGGAGTCGCTTGCCGTCGCCGCGGTCACCGACATTGATGAAGCGCAGCATCGCGTCGTAGAGGCGCTGTTCGCGCAGGCCCATTCCGATCAGATTGCCCTTGATCCGATTGATCAGCGGAATACCGGTGCCAAGGCCGAGGAGCAGGCCCAGGAGCAGCGACGGGTTGATCACCGTTGCGACGTTCTCGATGACAACGCGCCGCAGATTGCCGTGCCCCATCATGTCCAGAACATGGAAATCGACCGCCAGATGCCGGGATTCGTCGGAGTTGATGTGCCGGAATGCCTGATGGCACACCGGATCCTGGACCTCTTCCAGAAGGAACTTCAGCAGCGCCCCATCGAGGGCTACCTCCAGTAACGGAATGACGGTGCCCAGCACGGTGAGAGAGAGACCGTCCGAGTACTTGTCCAACCACTCGATGGCCAACCGCACATTGATGTTTGGTTCCGGAATCTCATCCTTTTCCAGCATGCCCCACCGGCGCATCAAGGCAAGTTCGGCATTGGCGTGCTTCTGTTCTTCGGCGTGAAAGTACCGATAGATCTCGGCGAGCGTGGGATCTGGAGCCTTCTTGGCCAGGGCCGCGAACCCGCGGGCGCCGATATTCTCTATCCACACCAAGTCGGCCATGAAACTCTTGAGTTTGGGCCATAGCTCGGGACTGATCGTCTCGGCTCCGGGGGCATCCCAATCGACATCCGCCAGTGCCCACTGCTTGTCCTTGACGGTCTGCAGAGTCTCTTCCAGTACGAGCGCCATTGCTCTTCCTCCTTGTAGAACTGTCTTATGCGGACTGCTCGGCGGTCAGTTCCGATCGCGCGGCCAGGGTCGCCGTGATGAAGCGCGCGGCCTCACGGACTGCCGCGGTCGCCTCGGAACTGAAGCGGGGCAGTGCCTGGAACACGTGCACCTGGCCGGGCCACACCTGCAGCTCACAGGCGCCACCGGCACGCGTGATCATCAGCTCGAGGTGCTCGGCGTCGGCGACCATCATTTCGCGACCGCCGACTTGAATGAGAGTGGGCGGCAACATCACGCCCGGCCCCAGCGCAAGTCTCAGCCGCGGCGAATCCACAGGCTGCGCCGCGGTGTAGCAGTCGACGAGCCGCCGGGCCGCCGCAGCCGAGATGATCGGGTCGGGGGCATCACGTTCACGTTCGGCCGACAGCCCTAGCGTCAGATCGGCAAGCGGCGAGAACAACACCAGGGCGCCCGGCTGCGCCACGCCCATTCGGTGGTTCTCGGCGATGAGATCGACCGCGAGATGGCCACCCGCCGAATCGGCGGCGATCACAATATCTTTAGCCGCATGCCCCGTGGACAGAAGCCACTGGTACGCCGCACGTACATCGTCGGCAGCCGCGGGGAAGGGATGCTCGGGCGCCAACCGGTAGTCGAGACTGAAGGCGGGAAGCCCGGAGGCCTGCGACAATCGGGCCACCAGACGCCGATGCGTCCGCGACGAGCACACCACGTATCCGCTGCCGTGGATGTAGAAGATGACGGGGCCATCACGGTCACTGTCGGGTGCGTGTACCCACTCCCCGCGCAGGCCTTGCTCTCTGACCCGGTCGATCCGCACGTTCGTGGGCATGGGGCTGCCCGCAGTCATGGCGGTGGCCACCAACCGCCGTGAGGCTGCCACCCCCAGACGACTCATGGGGACTCTTTCGATCAACGGCCGCAGCCCCATTGCCGCCAGCGCGACTGTTGCCCTGGTCAACCGCGACGCCGGTAGCACCCCGATGCTGGTTTCGGGCCGCACCGTTCCTTGTACCCGCGCGGCCACCCGGTGCACGCGGCCACGTATTCGCTGTACCGCGTCTCTGCCGGGCTGCCAAGGAGGCGGGTCCGCCAGGAACAGATTGGGGAAACCGGCCACTGAGATCTCGTCGGACTCGGGCAGCGGTTGGCCGCCGTCGCCGGTCACCGGAATCTGCGATGCACCCGCGTCATCGGGCGCCGACGCGAAAATGATGACGTCGCAGTGATGTTCGATCCCCTCGGCAGTGCGGATGCCGCGGGCGCTGCACCGCGCGATGGGCCAGGTGATGAGCTTGCAGTTGGGCGCTTGTAACGCTGTGTAGAACTCATCGGCGATCACCACGTTGGGGCGCCCGGTCAGCGGCAGCGGGGTCAGCTGGCGCCGGACCCAGGGATCATCGACATGCCGACGCAGGTGGATGCGCGCCAGCAGCTCCATGATGCCCCTGCGTTGCGGACGGCGTCCGGCGAACCAGGCCTGCCGGGTTGCCTCGCGGACAACCGGCACACCCTCCAGCAGACGTACGATTCGCCCACCTTGGCGCGGCAGTACCCAATCGGGCGAGCTCTGGAACAGCTTGACCGAAGCCGCTTCTCGCACGATCTCGGGAAGCAGGGTAGCTGCGGCGGCGCCGTTGCCGACCACAGCTACCCGCTTACCGGCCAGGTCCACGTCCCTGAAATCCTGGCCACGCATGACGACCCCGGTATAGGCCTCGATACCGGGAACCGTCGGGTCTCCTGCAGTCCGCGACCCGGTGGCCAGTACCACCGATCTCACGGACAGGTCTTCTCCCCCAGCGACTTTGATAGTCCACCGCTCATCGGCGGCATCGTAGGCCAGGGCTGCCGCTTCGTGCCCCGAATGTAGGTGCTTGGCCAGGGCGAACAGCCGAACGGTATCGCCGCGCCATTCCTCGCTCGACGCCGCCGACCGACGATCGAGCACTACAAAGTTGTGCACACCGGAGCGCTTGAGCGCGGCGGCTACGCTCAGCCCCGTGAAGCCGGCCCCGATGATGGCGACGTCCGTATGCAGGGTCATATCACCGCACATCCGCTCCGAGTAGTTCCTTGGCCTCGACCGCCGTCGGCATCAGCCGTCCGATCAGACCGGCCCCCCACCGATAGGGATTGGGGATGTGTCGTTTGAGGTGCCACACCAGCTTGGCGTCGAGCTGCGGCACCACGTAGAACCGGCCACGATCGTGGGCGTCGAGCGTGCCGCGCGCGATCCGCTCCGGCGAGACGCCGGTGTACTTCATCATCGAGGCGGCCAGGCCACTGGCCGAACCGCTGATACGCCCGTCGTTGACAATGTTGGTCTTGACGAACGTGGGGCACAGTACGGTGACCTTGACGCCCGACCCACTCAGCTCGGCGGACAGCGTCTCCGAGAGCGTCAGCACTCCAGCCTTGCTTACGTTGTAGGCAGCCATCAGCGGCGCGGCGGCGAAGCTCGCGGCCGACGCCACGTTGATGATGCCGCCGAAACGTTGCTCGCGCAGCAGCGGCGTGAACACCTGGCAGCCGTGTATGACGCCCCACAGGTTGATGGCCAGGGTGCCTTCCCAGTCCGACATCGACATCGCGCCCACCGGCAGCCCGCCGGTGCCGATCCCGGCGTTGTTGATCACCAGGTCAGCAGGCTGTCGCAGCCAGCTCGTCGCCACGCGCGCAAGCTCGGCCACCTGCTCGTACGAAGTGACGTCGCAGGGCACCGCGTGGGCTTTGCCACCGCCGATGATGTCAACGGTCTCCTGCGCTCGCCCCACATCGATATCGGCACAAACGACGCGGCCGCCACGAGCGGCGAGTGTCTGCGCGAAGGCGCGGCCGATCCCGCTGCCCGCACCGGTCACCACCGCGCTCGCTCCGTAGCTGACCTTCGGACGTCGGCGCGGGTAGATTCCCACGTCGGGTGCCGTCATTGGCATCACCCTTCGCTTACCGCTTACGCATGACGCATAAACGTAAACCAAGAGTGTGGCACGCCTGCCCGCTTGTCAAGGGTGCGGCGAGATTAATGTCGGGTTAGTCGTCCCGCGCAACGGCTAACGCAGTGCGGGCAGCCCATCGATCGAGCTGCCATTGGTCTCCAGCGCACTCTGCAGGGTCATCTTTTCTTCGGGCACCCTCTCGACATGCTTTTCATACACGTCGCGATGACCCACGAAGTCCATCAGCGGAACCGAGTACCCACACGAATCGGCCACTCGTGTCACGTCAACCAAAATTATTGAACGAGCGCCTTTTTCGAGCTCCTTGGAAAAACTTGTACGCAGTCGCGGGTATTCGGGCTCGTTGAACTGCACCACACGCGCCCGGCCGTGTAGCCGAATAATGCGGCAGCGCTTGTCGAATGAACAGAACATCAGGACGATGCGCCCGTTGTCTCGCACATGCGCGATGGTCTCCGCGCCGCTACCGAAATAGTCCAGATAGCCCACCTGGCGGGGACCCAGCACCGCAAAAGTGCCTGCCATCCCCTTCGGGGAGACGTTGACATGCCCGTCGGAGCCGCTCGGCGCGGTACCCACGAAGTACACCGGCTGCTCGGTCAGCCACCGAGCGAGTTTGTCGTCGATCTCCCCGTACACATGACCCATGCGGTCCAGGGTGCCATCTGGGCCCGACACCTCACCACCGAAATTCCGGAAGGTTAGATACGGGCGCGCAGGTCCTTGCGCAAGATCTTGCCCGCCGCACTCTTGGGAATCGCGTCGATGAACTCGACCTGACGAATCCGCTTGTGCGGAGCCACCTTCTGCTCGACAAAGGCCATCACAGCCTCATCGGTGAGGTCATCGTCGGTACGCACCACAAAGGCCTTGGGGATCTCACCGCTGGACGGATCGGGCACTCCGATCACTGCGGCGTCGCCGATACCCGGGTGGGTCAGCAGCAGTGCCTCCAACTCCGCGGGCGGCACCTGGTAGCCCTTGTACTTGATGAGCTCCTTGAGCCTGTCCACGATCGTCACCACGCCATCGGCGCGCACGACCGCGATATCGCCGGTGTGCAGGAACCCGTCGGGCTCGATCGTCGCGGCGGTGGCTTCCTCGTTGCCGAGGTATCCGGCCATCACGTTGGGGCCCCGTACCAGCAGCTCCCCGGGTGCGCTCTCTCCCTCGGCGGGAATCTCGATCTCGTCACCGGTCTCGGTGTCGATGATCTTGTTCTCCGAGTTCGGCACCGGGATACCCACTGAGTTCAGGGGGATATCGGGACGGTCGGGCGGGATGAGGTGGCTGACGGGGCTCAACTCGGTCATGCCGTACCCCTGGCTCACGCGGCAGTTGAGGCGTGCGGCGACGGCATTGCCCAGCTGCTCATCCAGCGGAGCAGCACCCGAAAATACCGAGCGCAGGCAGGACACGTCGTACTTGTCGACATCGGGGTGCTTGGCCAGCACAACGGCGACCGGTGGTGCCACGAAGACATGATCCACGCGGTAATTGGCGATGGAGCCCAGGAAGGTATCGAGCTCGAAGCGCGGCAGAATCACCAGCTCTGCTCCCAGCTTCAGCTGCACATTGAGCAGCACCACCAGTCCGTAGATGTGGAAGAACGGCAGGACTGCCAGCACCCGGTCGCCGCGCTGCACCCCGTAGAGGTGCTTGGCCTGGGCGATATTGGCCACCAGGTTGTGATGGGTGAGCATGACGCCCTTGGCCTTGCCGGTGGTTCCCGAGGAATACGGAAGCACTGCCAGATGCGTTGCCGGATCAAAGGTTACCTGCGGCGGCGCGAGGTCGGGCCGGGCGATGTCGGCCAGCGACAGTCGTCCTTCCACAGGGTCGACGGTGATCACGCCGGCGGCGTCGATCCCCGCGATCTCCGCGGCCTCGAGTGCGCGCGACAGCAACGGCGACACCGTGAAGATGAGCTGAGCCTTGGAGTCGATCAGCTGTTTGGCCAGTTCCTCGGCGGTGTACAACACGTTGACCGTGCTGGCAGTGCCGCCGGCGCGCAGGATGCCGTGCAGCACCACGGCGAAGGCCGAGCAGTTGGGCAGGAATACCGCCGCGACATCTCCGATGCCGAACCCGCGTTCGGCCAGCCCGGCCGCCGTCGCGTCAATCTGAGAACGCAGCTCGCCGAGGGTGGTCTGAGCGCCGGTGAGCCCGTCGATCAGCGCGATGCGGCTGTCTTCTGCACCTGTGTCACCGAACACGTACTCGTAGACAGAGCAGTCGGGAATCGAAACGTCTGGCAGCGGGCTTCGGAAGGTCACGCGAGACAGTCTTGCACGCCGCGTCTAGTCCCTGCTGAGTGTCCTTGCCTCCCACCCTGGACGACGGTCAGTCGTCGATGAGGTGCTCGAATGCCTCAAGATTCTTCAGCGACTCGCCCCGGGAGGTTCGCCAGGCCCATTCCTTCTGGATTGATGTCTTGAATCCCAACTCCAGCAGGACGTTGAAGTCGCCGTCTACCGCTTCCAGTACCTGTCCGAGCAATCGGTCGATCTCATCGGGGGTGATCGCGGGCAGCGGCAGGCGACCCACCAGGTAGATGTCGCCCATGTTGTCGATCGTGTACGCGACGGCGTACAGCCGTCGATTGCGCTTGAGCAGGTAGCGGTACACGCCTTCGGTGTTCTCGTCGGGATGGCGGCACACAAACACCTCGACGCGCACGGCGTGCTCGCCGGGGCTGAGCATCGCGGTGATCCTCTGTTTACGTTCACCGGGCAGCTCCACGACGAGCGCCGGCTTGCCGTCGGGTCCGTGGTGCTCGCTGAAGGTGACCTCGCGGTCCACCAGCGTCCGCACGATGGTGGCGTAAGCCTGATCTGCGGTGGTCATCGCCGCAGACCCGACAGCCTGCGTGGCCGGAAACGCGCACGAGACGCCCACTGCGTCGAAGGTCTTTGTGGTGCACGGTAATCGGCGATCGCACGGCCGTAGCTCGACAATAATGAGTCGGCAGTGCTTGACCATGAGAAGCCCGCGGCATGCTCAACAGCGGCACGACTGAACCCTGCCCCCTTGCGCACCAACAACTCACCGATGGCGTCCGCCCAGTCCTCGGTGCGATGCGTCGGAACCAGTAGACCGGTGCGCTGGTCGGCGACCGCGACCGGAAGACCGCCTACCGCGGCAGCCACCACCGGGGTGCCGCAGGCTTGCGCCTCAATGGCCACCAGCCCAAAGGACTCCGAATAGCTGGGCACTGCAACAATATCGGCGGCCCGATAGACCTGCGCGAGCCGTTCCCGCGTCTGCGGCGGCAGGAACGTGACCCGATCTGCGATCCCGAGGTCCACGGCAAGGTCCTGTAGCGCCGTCGGCTCGTCGAGACCACTGCCGGACGGTCCACCGACAATCAGGACGCGAACGCCCGGCAGGCGCTCGGCAGCTCGCACCAACAGATCCGGGGCCTTCAGGGGCTGGATCCGCCCGACAAAGGCAACCACCTGCTCATCGGCCCGTAGCCCGAATTCAGCACGGGCAGCGGCCTTGTCGCCCGGCGTGAAAACGTCCAGGTCCACGCCGGGATGCACGATGTCGATGCGCGCCGGATCCGCGTTGTGTATCGAAACCAATTGGTCGGCTTCATCTTTGGTGTTAACGATGAGCCTGTCGGCCTCGTCGACCACCTGCTGCTCGCCCACGCCCCGCAACGCGGGCTCGGGGCGGTCACCCTCGGCGAGGGTTTGGTTCTTGACCGCGGCGAGTGTGTGCGCGGTGTGCACCAGCGGGACACCCCAGCGGTCGCGGGCGAGCCAGCCCGCTTGACCCGAGAGCCAATAGTGCGAGTGAACCAGGTTGTAGTAGCCCGGTTCGTGGACCGCTTCGGCCCGCAGTACCCCGGCGGTAAAAGCGCACAGCTGGGTGGGCAGGTCGTACTTGTCCAGACCCTCGAAGGGACCCGCGACGATATTGCGCACCGTCACCCCGTCGGTGACGGAGACCACGGGCTCGTCGGACGACGAGGTGGCACGGGTGAATATATCGACGGCGACACCCCGACGGGCCAGCTGAAGGGCCGTTTGCAGCACGTAGACGTTCATCCCGCCGGCATCGCCGGTGCCCGGCTGGGCCAGTGGCGAGGTGTGTACGGACAGGACGGCGATGCGGCGCGGCTTCAGTGCCGCAACCGCCCGGCGCGCGAACTCATCGCCACTAAGCACACAGCCATCTTGTCACTTGCATACAGGCTGTCCACGCGCAGCACCGCTACCAGCGCATTGGGCCTCAGCGTGACGCGATCTCCTGGCGGTGCCCCTCCTCGAGGATCTTGCGCAGCTTCTCGTCCGAATGCGTGATGGCCAACGAGATGAAAGGCGAGATGACCTTGCCGAGCGCGCGCCCGGCAAGCCCACCGGGCAGGCGGTAGTCAATGTTGATCTCCAGCTCGGTTTCGCCGTCGGAGAGGGGCCGGAACCGGCATTCGATCTGGTTGTCGATACCCGAACGCGACTCGGTGCTGAACAGCGTGTCGGGGTCCCACCCGGTCACCTCGATTGTCGAGCGTAGGGTCGCGCCGAGGTTGATCGCGATGTCGTACTTGGCGCCGAGCCCGCGTGGCACGTCGTTGACAAAGCGGACGTGCTCGATCCCGAACATCCAGTCCGTCAGATTGTGCGCATCGCTGACGTAATCGAAGGCGTATGCCATGGGCACCTTCGCGGAGGACACGTGGTGGATATGCGTCATGTGCACATCCCTATCACTTTCGCGGTCGCCGAGTGTGACGCCATGGAGAAAAACGCGGGAATCCAACTGCGTCACACTCGGCGCGCGCCGCGCTAAGCCAGCGCGGAGGCCTCGCCGCGACGAGCGGACGCCCGTCGCATGGCCCCCAGCGGATCGGCGAACAGGCCGCCCAGGGACACCACGCCGGCGCCGGCCTCCTGCACGCGGTTACCGAAGGCAGTTACGCGAATATCGCGCTTGGACAAGGTCGATCGGTCCAAGAAGGCGGTTTCGACATCGTTCATCACTTCCGGGTACTCGGTGAAGGCCTGCCCGCCGACAATCACTTCGTCAGGGTTGAGGATGTCGCGCAGCAGCGCCACCGACTGACCCAGCACACGCCCACGTTCGGAAAGCAGTTCACGCGCAGACTCATTGCCGCCGCGGGCGGCCTTGTACACCGCACTCACCGAGACGCCATCACCGGCGGGCACGATACGCAGCTTGCGCGCCGCGGCCAGTACCGCCTCGTCGCTCACCGTGGTCTCCAACTTGCCGCTGCCGCCGAGCAATTCGGAATCGACGGGCAGCGCCGCAATGGTTCCCGGCCCACTCGACGGACTGTGCACCCGTCCATCGATAGCGAGCGCGAAACCGACTGTCTCACGGGCGTATACGTACAAGCTTGTCAGAGAACGGGCGGCGAACCGACGCAGCCCCAACAGCAGTTCGGCGCCGGCCATCGCGTCCACGTGCGAGGCCACCGAAACCGGCAAACCGAGCGTATCGGCGAACACCCGGCCCACAGGTGCCTCGGTCCAGCCCAGGCGAGGATGATCCACAGTCCCGGCCGGTCCGTCGACCACTCCACCGGTGGCAACTCCCACCCACAGGGGCCGACGACGGTGCCAACGGGCCAGGTAGCGCTGTGCGCTCCCGGCCAGCGAAGCCAGCGCGGCGCCCTGCGGACCGTTTGGCGTCGGAGTTTCCACCACGTCGAGGGTCCGGCCGAACAGATCGGTTGCCACGATGCTGGTGGCACGGGCTCCGATGTGGATACCCAGGGTCAGGAACGGCTCGTGGTTGAGCTCCACGGGCACCCGGGGACGCCCGATGGCACCCGAGACCGCCAGATCGGCGCGTTCGCGCAGCAGCCCGGCATCGAGCAAGGCCGTCACCTGTCGGTTGACGGTAGCAATGGAAAGGCCTGTGACCTGGGCGATCGCGTCTCGGGCGACAGGTCCACGCACACGTGCGGCACGGAAGACGGACGAGGCGGCGCTATCACCGATGTAGAGGGCGGGCGGGTGGATCTGGTGGCGGGAAACGGGTCGGCGAACTGGTGCGGTCATGAGATGGGTCCTTTGGCGAAAAGGCCGGGTTCAGACGAATGCTGAAGCGCGGGCTAAGGGTGGCTTTTGGTGTTGTGAACTGGGGCGATACCGCGCCCGAGACGTCAGGAAGACGTACAGAAATTAGGCGCAGCGACAGACGCAGCGACAACACAGCTCGCGAGCCAGCGGCAGCCGGGAACCAATACCCGCGATCACGAAAGTGACCCGGGGTTCGGCGGCACGCATGTTGGACACAGGCGAAATTTAGCATCCCTACGAGGCAATGTCCTAGCAGCGGCCCAATGCCGCTGCCTGACTACAGTGGCGACCATGACCAATCCCACGTTCGACGGCCGGGTCGCGGTTGTCACCGGCGCCAGTTCCGGAATCGGCGCAGCTACGGCTAAATCCCTTGCCGCTCTTGGATTCCACGTAGTGGTCGCAGCCCGCCGAGAAGACCGCGTCAAGTCGCTGGCCGGAGAAATCGGGGGCACTGCGTTTGTGCTCGATGTCACCGACGCCGATTCGGTTGCGGCCCTTACACAGAGCCTGGATCGGGTCGACGTGCTGGTCAACAACGCCGGCGGCGCATGGGGCCTGGAGCCGGTGCTGGAGGCAGATCTTGAACACTGGCGTTGGATGTGGGAAACCAACGTGGTGGGAACCCTGCAGGTGACCCGCGCCCTGCTGCCCAAGCTGATCGACTCCGGCGACGGGCTCATCGTCACCGTCACGTCCATTGCCGCACTCGACGTGTACGACGGCGGCAGCGGATATACCTCCGCCAAGCACGCCCAGGCGGCGCTGCATCGCACTCTGCGTGGCGAACTCCTCGGAAAACCGGTGCGACTTACCGAGGTGGCACCGGGCGCGGTGGAGACGGAGTTCTCAGTGGTTCGCTTCGACGGCGACCAGGACCGCGCCGACGCGGTGTACCGCGGCATCACGCCTCTGGTAGCCGAGGACGTCGCCGAGATCATCGCCTTCGTGGCATCGCGGCCCCCACACGTCAACCTGGATCAGATCGTCGTCAAGCCGCGCGATCAGGCGTCATCTACCCGCAGGGCCACGCGCCAGTAAGAGCCGGGCCGTCCCGACCATTCATTGCGTGGTGTTACACCGGTCCTTCCGACGGAGGCACGTCACGGAGGAAGGCGACGGACCCGGCAGCACACAGTATCCACTGCCCGCTCCGCAACAGTGGTGCATCGCCCTCCGGCCGGTGTAAACCCCTCAATTCAGGTTAATACGTTGTGTTTCAAATGTTTTCGCCCGGCGTTGGCTCCTCAGCCCGTCTGCGGCGCGGTAAGTCGCGGCGGTACCAACCATCATCGGCTGGACGATATGGTTCTCCGAGTGCTGGGCTATCGCCGCGTAGTCGTCGGGGTAGCCGACAGCGAAGGCGCGCCGGAGGTGGTCGATGGAGTTGACGTCGGCGTTCCCGAGAGTGTGGGAGCGCCCGACGGTGTCAGCGGGACCGTCGTCGGGATCGACGATGTCGCCGGTGAGGATGTGACGGTCCGTTCCCTCGGGTTCGGGGGAAGCGCGGACATCGACTGCCAGGTCGGCCAGTCCACCACCCAGTCCCACAGATCACCGTCGGCGTACGACAGCTCGATCGAGGTGCCCGTCACCTCGACAGGATCGCCGTAGATGGCGGTGCGGAAATAGGACTCCGCATCACCCAGGGAGAGATTGATACACCCATTGGTGACATTGGTATTCCCTTGCTGCCCAATGGTATTAGGGTTGGCGTGAATAAACTCGCCGTTGTTGGAAATCCGGACCGCGAAGCGCTCGTGGACGTTGGAGTATCCGGCCGCCGGGTTGGACATCCAGAAGTCCTCGTACTTCTCCGTGACAACGTGAATTCCGCTGCGAGTGACGTTGCGGGGCAGGTCTCCCTCGCCGTAGCTGCACGGCAGGTCCAGGATGGTGCCCTCGTCGGTGGTCACCCTGATCCGGTGGCTCTGCGCGTCGGCATAAACAACCTGACGGCGCCCCACACTGAAGTCCAGGGACATGTCCTCATTGCCGAACGCACCGTCTCCGAACGGAATTCCATACAGGTTGGCCTTCACCTCGACCTTGGTGCCGGCCTTGAAGTATTCGCGTGAACGCCAATGCACCCGAGAGCCCTGCGCCTCGTCGGGCAGCCAGGCCCACCCACCTTCGGTGGGCGGATCGCAGCTGATGCTCAACGACCGCTCCACCGCGGCCTTGTCCGCGATGTGCGCATCGAACTGAATGATGACGGGCGCCGCGATACCGACCGTCTGTCCGTCCGCGAGCTGGAACTGGCCGTTGACCTTCGCTGTGGGTACCAGGGTGGTGAACGCACCGGACACCGGAACGGCCTTGCCGTCCAGGCCTACCGCAGAACCCTTCCAGGTGTACTTCACGTCAAACCCGAGCGGCTCGGTGGTGTGGAATCTCGTCTGATCGCGGCTGAGTGCGCCGGCCACCACCTTGCCGTCCGCGTTGACCAGCTTCACATCCCGAAACCAGCCATTGGTCACGGTCACACTGACCGGCGCGGTCGGATTGACGTCCTTGGCCTTGTCGTCGGGCAGGAATGTCAGCGAGGCCCCTGGCGAGGGCGCTTCCTCGGGCTGATTCGACCCCACTGTCGTGCAGGCCGCAGCAACGGCGGGGACCGTCAGACCCAAAATCGTGAGCGCGCGTCGCCGCGTCAGCGCATCACCGAGATGGGGTCTGGGGTACTTCACGACACCCCACGATACGGGCCGTCGCGGACAGCTTCGCCCAGCCCGGCCAGGATCACACCCACGATCACGCTGGACGTGCGGTTTTGTCCTACGAATCGGCTAGTAGACCGGGATATCGAAGATCGCCGCAGGTGCGCCATAATGGGCACTCCAGCCCGCCCAGGCGATATCGCTCGGCCCCACGCGCTTGTCGACGAGCGACCAGCCCTGATCGTCCTGATGCAGCAGGGCCACGTATTTCTTGGACAAGACACCGTTCGCGGCAGCCTCGGCAAAGGGTGTCCCGGTGTAGTCGACCGGGCTGCCGTCGGGCTCCTGCATGGCGGACCAGAGAAACGCCCAGCCATCGGCAGCCTTGAGGCTGCGCACATCCAAGCGAATGGGCTTACCGAGTTGGGCCGCCGCATCCGCGACAGCGGGCGCCAGGACGGCCGCACCTTCTGCCGAGGACGGGTCCATCGGCGTGGGCCCGGGGTCGGCAGTCGCCGGCGGCGCCGCCGTCAGTCCCAGCCACATCACAAGTGTCACGATCGCGATCCGCACGGGCACTCCTTCATTCCGGGACACTCGAACGGTAGACGACTCGTTGTCCAGACCGCGGCAGACGAGCTCAAACACGACCTCAACCAATCCGCTAGCCCGCCGTCTGAGCCACCGTCGTGTCTTCGGGCGCCAGCAGGCGGCCATCGGCGGCGCGCAACTCGAACCGCCGCACCGGGCTCGATGTCTTGCGGTCTATCAGCGAAACACGGGGTTCGCCTGGCCGGAAACAAAACTCGCCGCTCCACTGCCGCAACGCCACCAGGACGGGAAACAGCCCACGTCCCTTTTCCGTCAGTTGATACTCGTGACGCGCGCCCGCGGGAACGACCTCCAGGATGCCGTTCTCCACCAGGGTCGACAGACGCGATGCCAGGATGTTCTTGGCAAGCCCAAGACTTTTCTGGAATTCCCCGAATCGGCGTAGTCCGTCGAACGCGTCACGAACGATCAGCAGCGACCAACCGTCGCCGATCTCTCCCAGCGGCCGGGCCAGGGTGCAACTGGATTCCGCATGACTTGCTCGCCCCACCATCGCCAGTCTCCTTTGGTTGCAATATGCAACCGAATCGTGCGATGCTCAAACGGTTGCGAAGTGAAACCAACTCTACCGAGGAGTGCGCGTGCTGACCAGACCCGTCATCGTGTTGTTCTCGTTTTCCTGCGGGCTGGCGGTGGCAACGATCTACTTCTCCCAACCGCTCCTGGACACCATCGGCTCCCAATTCTCCATGCCCACAGCGCAAGTCGGAATCGTGCTGACACTCACCCAGATCGGCTACGCGATCGGGCTGCTGCTGATCGTGCCCCTCGGCGATATCGTGGATCAACGTCGGCTCATCGTCGGCCAGACCGTACTGCTCGGGGTGGCGCTACTCGCCACCGCGATATCACCCAACGCGTGGACGTTCTTGCTGAGCATCACCACGCTGGGCGCACTCGCTGTGGTGACCCAGGTGATGGTCACCTACACAGCGGTCCACGCCGCACGGGAACGACAAGGGTGGGCAGTCGGGGTCGTCACCGGCGGCATCATCAGTGGAATACTCCTGGCGCGCACCGTATCCGGAGCACTATCTGATCTGCTGGGCTGGCGGTCGGTCTATGCGGTGGCGGCAATCGCCGTAGCGGCAATCGCCACAATCCTGGCGCGCACCCTGGTGGGATCCGATCCCACGCGCCACGGACCGCCCTATGGCCGCCTGCTGCTCTCCACGCTGCGGCTCCTGCGCGACGAGTCCGTCCTACGCTCCCGGGCCATCATCGCCATGCTCGTCTTCGCCGCCATCACCGTCTTACTGACCCCCATGGTGCTGCCGCTCACCTCCGCGCCATACCACTTGTCGCATACCCAGGTCGGGCTGTTCGGATTGGCCGGAGCGGCGGGAGCAGTGGGCGCCTTCAAAGCCGGCACGTGGTGCGATCGCGGCTGGGCCAACCGGGTCACCGGCGCAGGCCTTTCGCTGATGCTGGCGGCATGGGCACTGGCCGCGACGCTGCACTGGACGCTGCTGGGGCTCGCCGTCGCCGTCGTGATCATCGACTTCGGCCTGCAGTCGGTGCATGTGGCGAACCAAAGCCTGATCTACCGGCTGGATCCCGAGCTCCACGGTCGCGTCACCGCCGCCTATATGACCTTCTATTCCATCGGCAGTGCCATCGGCGCCATCGCGTCAACATGGGTCTACGCGGCCCGGGCATGGAGCGGGGTATGCCTGCTCGGTGCGGCCATCAGTCTTGGCGCACTTGCCTACTGGGCTGCGCTACAACGAGCAGCCCACCAGCACCGGCTCCGGCACCAGACGCACGCCGAAGGTCTCCAAGACCCCGTCACGCACGGTACGGGCGAGTGTCAATAACTCATCGGTGCTGCCGCCGCCGCGATGCGTCAATGCCAGAGCGTGTTTCGTGGACACCCGCACCGCCGACCGCTCTCCCGGATAGCCCTTGTCGAATCCGGCCCGTTCCACGAGCCAGCCCGCCGACAACTTCACGCCATGCTGGGCCGAATACAGCGGCATCACGACACCGGGGCCCAGGTGCTCATGCACCCGAGCCCGAACGCCATCCACATCGCCTTCGGCGACAACAGGATTTGTGAAGAAAGAGCCGACGCTCCACGTGTCACGATCGGACTCGTCGAGCACCATGCCCTTGCGCCGTCGTAGTCCCAGCACGGCCTCGCGCACTGCCGACGCATCGGTGCGATCGCCTTGTGCCACGCCCAGCTCCTTGGCCAATTCCGGGTATCGGATCGGCGCGCTCAGCCCATCCGTGGACAGACCGAACTCGACCTCCAGCACCACACGCGCACTGGTGCCCTTGAGAATGCTGGTGCGGTAACCGAACCTCAGCTCATCAGGCCCATACCAACGCACCCGGCCGGTCTCGCGGTTCAATACCCGGACTCGTCGCAGTAACGAAGAAACCTCGACTCCGTACGCACCCACGTTCTGCACAGGGGTAGCGCCCGCGGTACCCGGGATTCCCGACAGGCATTCCAGCCCACCGAGACCGGCCCGCAGCGACAACGCCACCACCTCGTCCCAGTTGGCGCCGGCCTCGGCCCGCAACAAGGACCCGTCCACCGTGACACCCGCCGCGGCAATGTGCACCGCCGTCACGTCCGCCAGGTCATCGGCCAGCACCACATTGGAACCACCCGCGAGCAGCAGGGCCGGATGACCGTCCAATGCCGCCAGCGTGCCGGTCACCTGCCGGGTGCTCTCACACCGAATGAGCGTGGCGGCCACCGGCCCTAATCGCAGTGTCGTCAGCGGAGCCAGTGCAGCGCCCTCGGTCACCACAGCGCCGAGGTCCTCGATCTCCGCGCGCGTTGTTCGTGCCAGGCCCACGGGCGGTAACGGTAGCCTTGCCACCCATGGCGCGCTCATTCGACCTGTCAGTGGAGTATTCGGCTACCGTCGAGCAAGTCCATGCGGCCTTCGCCGACGAGAGTTACTGGCATGAACGTCTAGCGGGCTCCGGAGCCGATACCGCGACGCTGGACTCCCTGAAATCCGACGACGGCGACCTCGAGATCGTCACCACACAGGTGTTGCGCAGCGACCGGCTGCCCGGCATCGTCTCGCAGTTTCACCGAGGTGACCTGCAGATCGTCCGCACCGAGAAGTGGGGTGCCATCGCAGACGGCACATCCGAGGGCACCGTGGTGGGCTCGATCCCGGGCGCACCCGTCACCCTGTCGGGCATCGCGCGGTTACAGCCGGGAGCCAAGGGTTCACGACTTGATCTGAAGGTCGGCGTCGAAGTCAAGATCCCCCTGGTAGGCGGCAAAATCGAGGGCTTCGTCGGCGGAAAGCTCATGGACCTGCTCTCTGCCGAACAGCGATTCACCTCCGAATGGATCGCCACCCACGGCTAGCCTGGGTCCGATGTCCAGGCGTTCCGTCTTCACGGTGAGTTTTCCGGCTCCGGCCGAGAAGATCTACCAGGACTTCGCGAGCCGGGACTACTGGGAAACCCTGATGTCGGCGTATGGCTGGCTTACCCCCGTCTCCGAGATTCAGGCCTTCTCGGTCACCGACGGCGGTATCGACGTCGTGCTCAAGCAGCATCTGCCCCGCATCTATCTGCCCCCGATCGCGCAGAAGGTGATGCTCACCGACCTGATCATCACCCGGGTACAGCATTTCGCCCCTTTCGACCAGCGCACGGCGTCGGCGATAGGCAACTACAGTGCCTCGGTGGTGGCCGGGCCGGGCTCTTTTACCGGAGTGTGCGCGCTGGCCGATACCGGTGAGGGTTCTCAGCTGAGGCTCTCCAGCACTTGCAGGGTCTACCTCCCCTTCATCGGGGGCAAGCTTGAGGACTTGATCCTGTACCACCTCAACGACCTCTTCCGCGTGGAGGAAGGCTTCATCGCCGACTGGGTCGCCAAGCACCACTAGCCTTCACACTCACCGCGTGAGCATGTCGAGGGCAGCCATCAGTAGTCCGATTCGGCGGCCAACAGCTCGGCGAGAAACGCGTCGGCGGGCGGCACGGCCAGCCGGGCCCGCGCGAATCTCCGAACCCGGTCGCGCGATTCACTCGAATCGGCGGCCCGTCCGGCACCCACACTGACCTCCGCTACCGACCAGTCGGCATTCCATGCCTGCATTTCGCCGGCGGGCTGCCCGTTGGTATCGAGAACGGGCAGCGTCGCGGCCCCCTCGGCATCCAGCACACCGATTGCCTGAAAAACGCCGCAATGCAACGTGATTGGAAGGTCGAGCGCCGAACCCGGGCCGCATATCGCTGCCCGTAACCGTATGGTGACGGTGGCACCGTCGGAAACGACTGCCCAGTCCAGATTGTGTTCGGCCGCATCGAAGATCCCCGGCGGCACATCCGACCACGCGATGGTCGCGGTGCCCATCGCTATGGTGCCTGGCGCTCCGCGCTCATCACCGGCGCCTGCGGCCAACGCATAGTCCTCGCGCCGTGCCACCTCGGCGTCCCGCACATCCCACTGAAGACCCATCTCGTCGGCCAAGTCCCGACAGCGTGCCGCAAGCAGGCCTACCCGCGGGTCGCGATGAGAGTCCAGCGCCGCCGCATGGGGTGCCAGGAGTCCGGCAACATCGGCATCCAGGGTGTCGTCGGTGAAATAGTCCTCGGCCGTCGCGGTCAGCACCGCTACCTCGGCATCCAGCACTGCCCGATCCAATGGGCCGACGCCCTCGCGGAGGCTGGCCGGCCACCATCGCCTGAGCCAATGCCCCAATGCCAACCGCCGCAGCGAATCCGCAGGCCGGGGCAGCACCGACACCGACGGCAGCTCGATGGCTTTCCCCGGGGCGGCATCCCGCAGTGCCTCCACGACCGCGACATGCCCGGCCTCGCCGAAGACCCGCCACATCCAGTCCGCCCGCATCGCATCGGTGAAACTCACAACCGGGGGCTGCGAGGGGTCGTCGACCGGCCACGACAACACCGCGCCGCTCACTTCCAGCACCGCCACCAAAGGAACCGGCGCCGGGGCGGGGCCCGTTGTCCACAAACCGGCTTCGTTGACGAGTCTCATTCGGATACCTGCAATTCCAGCATCACCTTGATGCGCTGCCGGTGATCCAGGCTCACGGAGCGCGCTGCGCCCTCCAAGAGAGATCGCATGTCGTCGACATCACCGCATGGTTCCTGCCAGACATCGCGGCCGTGCAACCTGGCCCATAACCGGCTGAGGTAGGGCCGCGCGAAAGCCGCCAGATCATCGACCACCTGCCGCTGTCGCGGATGAATGACTTGCCCCGCCGCAAGATAACGCCGCGCGTGCATGACGTAGGCCTCTTTCACCAGTCGAGCCTGGACGCGACCGGACAGCTCATAGCGTGTCGGCGCAGAATCATCCAACGGCCGCAGGTCCATCGCCACCTCGATGCCGGCCACCAGCGCGGCCTGCTTATCTTCGCCCATCAAACCCCATGGCGCGCAAGCCCTATCGACCTCTTCGGCGCACAGCAGCGGTAGGTCGGGCAACTCGTCGCGGTCCAGCGCCCGCCGCAACGTGGCCCGCACCCGATCCACGACACTGCGGTCCATCGGACGGTCGCCTGTGGTATCTCCGTCGATGGCTGGGGGTCGCTGCGGTGCAACCGAACTCAATCCGATCTCGACAATCGACCACGGCACCGCGGTGACATCGCCATGGACACTCGCACCCAGGTTGTATGGCGTGGCATCGCCGATCAATGCCGTCCAGACCCGCTGGCGCGCAGCAATTTCACGGTAGCTGTCAGCGGCGCCGAGCACGGTGGCCAGACCGGTGAAGAACGGGCCCGCGATGCCGCCGCCCGGCCGCACATCGCGCCAGCTTCGATCCCGCAGTTTGGCAAGCCGGGCAACCACATCCGAATTCTCGATGTAGCGGTTGAGTACCTCGATTGCCGTACGGTCCCGGCCGCGGTGCAGGCCGCGCAGCACCTCCGCCGCGGTCAGGTGATCCGCTTCCCGCGGTATTCCTTGGGTAACAGCCAATTCGTAACACACTGGGAAATAGAGTTCCTGCGCGTTACCGGTGGTGATACGCAGGCGGCGCCGCTCGGCCTTCAGCATCACGAACCAATCTGCCGTCGCCCTCAGCTGCGGACCATGCGCCACGATGAGAGCGTGCATGGCAGAAGCCACCTCGGGTGCCAATACCGGAGCCGAGAATGACGCATTGCTACGCAGTCGCAGGACCAGCGGATCGAGAATCCGTTTCACGGTCCGCCGCAGCGGGCCGCCGTCGTCGGCGCTGAGCACCTCCACACCGTCACCGATCGCGCGCCAGGCCCGGTCGATCACGGCACGGCGCGGCAGCGCCGATCGCACCGTGAGGGTGCTCTCGGAAGGTGCCGACCCAATGCTCACCGTGACAAGGATAATCGCCGCGGTCAGCTGGAAAGTTGGGTTCGGTAGCAGCCGGACGGGTCGACGGTATGGACATGACCACAGGATTGTTTCCCGCCATCGTCAAAGCCTTCGGTGGATGTATCGCTCTGCTCTCCGGCCGCCGGAGCGCAGCGGTACACCCGGACGACGAGGCCGACGAGCGCCTCGTCACCGTGGAGGAGTTTGCCGCCGAATTCGATCACCTGCTGATCCGCAAGCGGCTGTTGACCCGGGCACAGCGGGCCGTCATCGACAGTGGTATCCGCTCACACGGAGTCGTCACGGGAGTCAAAGCCACCGGGGCCGGCCGCGAGATGCAACTGGATCTCATGGTGACCCGGCCCGACGGCGGTCAATTCCCCGCTCGGGAAACCGCGATGATCTCCGCCTGTGCGCTGTCGAAGATGGCACCGGGCAGCGTAATCGACGCGTACTACCGGCCTGCGGACCACAGCATCATCGCGGTTCGGGTACGCGCCGGCTGATCAGCGAGCGCCATCGACGGCGAAGCTGACCACTGCCGCCCAGTGCAGCGGGCTCGCCGCGCGGTCGCCATCACGCCAGCGCCGCAGCTGGGCCCGCTGCCAGCGGTTCACCGCGCGGCCGGCGTCCTCGTCGCGGTGCGCGTGGTCCACCCCTATGACCGTATCGGTCATGGGATCTGCTGTGTACGAAACAAATTGGCTATAGGCAGCGGTAGTCGGCAGTGACCACAGGGTCGCGGTCACCAACTCCGCACCACCCAGGATCATCGCCGCGGCAAGCCCCGTCGCCTCGTCGAAGCGATAGTCACCTCCCGATGAGCATGCCAACAGCGCCACTCGCGGCGGGATCGGAAACTGCGCGGCCATCAGGTCGGCCGCGGTCAGCGGGTGATCCTCGGCCAGATGTAGGGCGGCCCGGGCGGCGTGGCCAACAGCCCCCTCCGCCGCACTGGCATGCCCGACGTAGAGCAGCCGGGCCGGGTTCTGTGCGCATGCTCCGCCAAGCCAGTCACGGTCTGTATCGCTCCGGCGGAACAGCTCTCGCGGCGTACCGGCTACCGGCAGCACCCGATGGTTATCCATCAGTTCGCCGAAATGGCGGGTCAGGGCGCCCTCCGCCGCGGGGCGGCCCAACACCGAACCCAATGTGGAATCCGGCCGTTGCCCCGGAATCCGCGGATCCAACAGCAACGCGACGGGACCGCGCTGACGATCGCGCCACCGCGCTGGATGACGTGGCGCATGAACGATGTTCGGTGGCACCGACATCAGGACATCGACCAACTCCATCAGCCGATAATCGTCCGGCCCCGGCATAGCCAGCTGTCCCCACGGCACCCGCGCCAATTTCGGGCTGGGAGTCACAAAAAGCACGGCCCGCGGAGAAGTCACGCACTCGGACAACAGCTTCCAGCCCTCGGGCGCCACCAGCTCCGCGCCCAAGGCCCGCGCCAGCTGTAATTCCGCCTCCGGGCTTGCGAGTGCGCCCACGGTCAAGGCTCGCGCGATGGCGGTCAGCGCGGTTTCAGACCCCGTCGCCTCCGGCAGTGCGGCATCGAGTGCGGTACAGACAGTTTCCAACGGCCGCTGATCGACGACCCAGGTGACCGTGCGGGAGGGCTCTCCCACCACTCGCAGGCTGGCATAGGTGGCGATGCCCAGATCGGCGAACCGCAGCACCAAGATATCCGTCATGGCCACGTCGACCATTCGTCGTCGACGGCGGTCACCTCGCGGCCGTACCGCTGCCGGGCCAGCTCTCGATAACCGCGCATGATCTGATCACCGGCCGGGTCCATCCGAAGCGGCGGTAGCGGCCCCAGGCGGGTGAGCCCGCCGTCCGCCTGCACCGGTGGTGCCGCGGCCACGAGCGCCAGCTCCCCCTCGACAGGCACTGCCGCAGTCGCGATCGAAGACCATGCTCCCTCAACCGGGCGGGGACGATCGTCCCCCAGTTCTGTGGTGAATGCCCCTCGTGCGCTGTGATATTCGATCAATTCACTGACCAGTGCCGCGTTCTCCCATTCCTTCGCCACGGCGAAGGCGCCCGCCAACAGGGGCGCCGAAACGCATCTGGCCCAGCGCATCCGCGCACCCGCGTCGGAGATCGAATACCGCACCGCGTCGACAGCCAATGCCGCCGGCACCTTCAGATCCGCGGCCTGCTTGAGCTTGACCATCGCGCTCCGGTATTCCCGGCTGTCGGGGTCGGCTGACACCGTGCCGGTGTTGGGATCCAGCCCCAAATCGGCCAGCGCATCGGCCCGCCAAATGTTGCCCAGTTGATCGTCCAGGCGCGCGTATTGCAGCCAACTGTGCCGCGGATAGGAGTCCAACAGCTCGCGGGCCTCCGCGACCTTCTCGACCGCTGCGGCGAAATCGCCACGCATGATCGCGATCCAGCTGCGCTGCAGAAGAATTCGATGAATATGCAAAGGCTTTTCAATCTCCCGCCAGTGGCGTTCCGCGTGTCCCCAGCATTCGTCGGCCTCGTCCAGCGCGCCAACCCGGAACCGAATGAGCCCGAAGTACAACCAGCTGCGCGACACATCATGGGCCCGGACATGCTCGGCGATCGCCGGGTATGCCTGATGGACCAACGTCTGAGTTTCGGCGATGTCGCCATCGGCCCACCGGGCTGCCGCGCGTTCCAACTGCGCTCGGGCACCGGCCAGCCGCCACCCTCTGGCCCCGGCACGAGCCTCGGCCCGCCGCAGCCATGGCTGCGCCTCATCGAGTCTGCCGGTCTCGACACAGAACCGGCCGTACGACAGCGCACCGTGGACAAACAGATGGTCGGATTCGACATCGCCCCGGCGCGCATACTCATCGAGCAGGCCGAGAACCTCGGTCCACACCGGAACCGAGTCCGCGTACATGTCGTCATCGCATAAGCCCCGGGCAATCAGGATCCTGGCGTGACAGATGAGGCCGCGATGCTCGCCGGCCAGATCCTCGAAGTCTCCGGCGGTCTCGATCAGTGTCCGCAGGTGCGCCGCGGCACCGGTGTGGTCACCATTGGCCGCGGCCAGGCCGGCGGCGAGGAATTCCGTGCGCCGCGTATACCGGCATACCAGGTGGTCGATTTCGCGCTCCGACATGGTGACGCGTCCGGCGAGGTCTGGCCGGCGCCCGGCACGGATTTCCGTGTAGGCGTCCAGGCACTCGCGGATGCGCCGGATCCCCTCCACCACACCGTCGTAGGCGGTGCGCACCAGGTAGATCTCGGCGAGTTGAGCCAGCACCTCACAGGCCAGATCATCACGGTCGGCCTCCTCGACCTGTGCGAGCAGCGCGAGCAGGATTTCCTTGGCGGATTCCTCCTGGGCAGCCAACGCCAAGTGACGGGCGCGCTCTAGATCGCCGATGATCGTCACCTCCGCATAGTAAAAAGCGGCGGGCGCGATACGCACGCCCGCCGCCGTCGAGATGTCAGCCGCAGCTCACCTTGATGGTGAACGGTTTGGTGATCATCCCGGCCATCGGGTTCTTGACGTCGGCACCCGAAGCCTCACCGGTGATGGTGTAGGTCTTTCCGTCGACCTTGACGTCCGCGGAGCCGACCTTCGCACCCATACCCTCGCTGACTGCCAGCGCCGCGCCGTCGTACACCAATCCCAACGAGGTCACCTTGGGGGTTGCCTCATCGGTCATGACCACGCCCAGGCCCTGTTGACCGTTGATGGCGGCGCTGGCCACATTGATGTTGCCGCCCTGCTTGACGCAGGTCACCGACTTCAGGTCCAGACCCGCCAGATCCTTGCCGTCCACCTTCACCTCGGCATTGCTGCCGGAACTTACCTGTGCGGCGCCGGCCGGCTTATCGTTCGAGCAGCCGACCACCACCGCGCCGGCGGCAAGAAGTCCCATGGCGCCCACGATTACTCGATTCATCATTCGTCCCTTCGTTGTCCGTCGCCCCGATGGCTCCGTGATGGCTCAAGTGAAGGCGGGCGATTGCGCTACCGATCCCAAGAAATACCGATTACCGCAGGCAGCGCCCTTCCGGGCACCATGGACGTCGTGGCACCCCCCGCCCGCCCGCGCGGCACCATCACCCGCGGCACCACCGGTATCAATCGCCTGCGCCGCAGCGACCGCTGGCTCGTTCATCACCCGGGCGTACAGGCGGCACTCGCGAGCGCCGCTGATCCGCTGGTGGTCGACCTCGGGTACGGCGCCATGCCCAACACCACGCTGGAGCTGGCCGCTCGGCTGCGCACAGTCCGGTCCGATATCCGGGTGGTCGGGCTGGAGATCGACCCCCAGCGCGTGGTGCCTGCCCGAGACGGGGTCCACTTCGGTCTCGGGGGATTCGAGTTGGCCGGACTCACGCCGGTTCTGGTGCGCGCGTTCAACGTGTTGCGTCAGTATCCGGAATCGGAAGTGGCACAGGCTTGGGCCACCATGACGGACAGGCTGGCGCCCGGTGGACTCATCATCGAGGGCACCTGCGACGAAATCGGCCGCCGGTGCGCGTGGCTGCTCCTCGACGCCTCCGGCCCACTGACACTCACCCTGGCCTGCGACCCGTTCGATATCGACAAGCCCTCCGATCTGGCCGAGCGGCTACCGAAAGCCCTTATCCACCACAATGTTCCGAGCCAACCCATCCACGATCTACTCGCCGCCGCCGACAAATACTGGGCAGCCGCCGCACCACATGGCGTTTTCGGCCCTCGCGTCCGCTGGCGCATGATGTTGAAAGCTCTGCGCGACAACGGCTTTCCCGTCGAGCAGCAGCGCCGCCAGGTGCGTGATTGCATCCTGACCACACCGTGGTCAGCGGTTGCGCCGGTGACAGGCCCATCGCGCTAGGCTGGGGCCATGCGGATTGTGTTGGCGCAGATCACCAGCGGTGCCGATCCCACCGAGAACCTGGCGACGGTGGCGGCCACGGTACGCGACGCCGCCGCGCAGGGCGCTACCCTGATCGTCTTCCCCGAGGCCACCATGTGCCGGTTTGGTGTGCCGCTGGGTCCGGTCGCCCAACCGGTGAACGGCCGCTGGGCCGACGGCGTCCGCGCCATCGCAGACGAAGCGGGCCTGACCGTCGTGGTCGGGATGTTCACTCCCGCCGGCGACGGCCGCGTTCACAACACCCTGCTGGCCACCGGTCCCGGTGTGGACACGCACTACAACAAGATCCACCTGTACGACGCGTTTGGCTTCCGCGAATCGGCCACCGTCGCGCCCGGGCACGAGCCGGTTCTCATCACCGTCGACGGGGTGGCCGTCGGGCTGACCACGTGCTACGACATCCGCTTCCCGGGGCTGTACACCGACCTGGCGCGCCGCGGTGCCCAGGTGATCACGGTCAGTGCGTCCTGGGCCGCCGGCACCGGCAAGTGGGACCAGTGGACACTGCTGGCACGGGCCCGGGCCGCGGACTCGACATGCTTCGTAGCAGCGGCCGACCAGGCCTTACCGGCACTGGAAGCACCCGCTCACGGCTCACCCACGGGGATCGGCGGCAGCCTGCTGGCCTCGCCGACGGGCGAACTCATTGCCCAGGCCGGCCCGGACCCCGAGCTCATCGTGGCGGATCTGAACCTCGGCGCGGTGGCCGAGACCCGCAAGATCTTGCCGGTCCTTAACTCGTCCTCAGCCGAGTAGGGCACAATCGCGCGGGTGACGACACCGCCTCAGCCGCCGCCCGGCCCATCCGGATCGACACCTCCCGAGCCTTCTCCCTGGCAGCCGCCCGCCCAGCAGGTTCCGCCCCCGGCGCACGAGCAGGCGCCGACCCTGCAGAACCCCGTGGCACCGCCGCCGCCCCCGGTCGGACCGCCGCCCGGCGAGCCCGCCGCAGCACCCGAGCCCGTCTCCCCCCGG
The DNA here is from genome assembly GCF_000069185.1 of Mycobacteroides abscessus ATCC 19977. NCBI lineage: Bacteria > Bacillati > Actinomycetota > Actinomycetes > Mycobacteriales > Mycobacteriaceae > Mycobacteroides > Mycobacteroides abscessus. The sequence continues at coordinate 4,122,917 of NC_010397.1, forward strand.
AAGGGCCGCGACTACAAGTCGCTGGTGCTCATCGCCGTCATCGTCGTCGCCGTAGCCCTGGCCGCCGTGCTGGGCATCGAGCTGTACGCGCGCCAGCGCACCAGCAGCGAAGTCAATGCTGCTACCTCGTGCCTGGTGCAGGACGGCGCGACCGCATCCTTCGGCCCGATGCCGCTGGTACTGCAGTATCTCGGCGATCACATCGACAAGCTCACCATCAAGACAGCCGGCAACCAGATCGCACAGGCCAAGAAGATGACCGTCGCCATCACCGTGCGCGACGTCTCACTGAAGAAGACAGCCGACTCACTCGGCACCATCGGCCGCCTCGATGTCGAGGTCTCCTGGCCAACCGCCGGCATCACCGAGAGCGCTCGCGCCCTGGTGCCGGGCATGCTCGGCTCGATGGTCGGCGACGCCACCACGAACGAGTCGACCGGCGAGGTGACGCTGAGCGCCGCCGGCGGACTGGCACAGATCACCACCAAACCCGTCATCAAGGACGGCATGGTGACACTGCAATCCGAGAATGTCTCGGCGTTCATCGGGCTTCCCCGCGAGATCATCCAGCCGGCGCTCGACACCTTCTCCAAGGGCCTTGTCGGCGGTCAATACCCGATGGGGCTCAAGGCCCAAGAGGTGAAGGTGACCAATGACGGCATCACGGTGAAGTTGTCGAGCACCAATCAGCCGATGAAGCCGACCAACGAGCCGTGCCTGCAGAATCTGTCGTTCTAGTCGGCGAAGCCGTCCAGAACGATCCTGCTACCCGACAGGCCTAACCGGGTGGCGCCGGCCTCGAGCATGGCGGCAGCGTCCCGTGCGGTCCGGATTCCGCCGCTCGCCTTCACCTGAAGCCGGTCGCCGACGGTCTCGGCCATGATTCGGACGGCCTCCACCGTCGCTCCCCCAGCCGGGTGAAATCCGGTGGAGGTCTTCACGAAATCCGCACCGGCAGCCTCGCTGGCCCGGCAGGCCGCACGGACGGCCTCGGGGCCCGAACGCTCCAGCAGCGCGGCAGACTCGATGATGACCTTGAGGGTCGCCGCCGGGACCGCCCGCCGGACCGCCTCGATATCGCCCTGCACCGCCCCGAAATCGCCGCCCACCGCGGCACCCACGTCGATCACCATGTCGATCTCGTGTGCGCCGGCGGCGACCGCCAGCGCGGCCTCATGCGCCTTGACAGACGAAAGATGTTTGCCGGACGGGAATCCCACCACCCCAGCGACGAGCAGTCTCTCGACGCCTTCGGGTAGGAGCACGGGCAGCATCGACGGCGACACGCACACCGCGAGCACGCCCAGATCTACCGCCTCCGCAACGAGCGCCCGCACGTCCTCGGGCGTGGCCTCGGGCTTGAGCAGGGTGTGGTCGATGAGTGCGGCCACTTCCCTGCGTGTCGGCCAAACCGCCGGTGTGCCTACCGAATCCGTCCTGGGCTCCGTCATAGGGCTAGCGTCGCATACATGACTTCCCAACATGAGCGTGCGGTCACGTTCGCGGCCCTCCACCAGTCCGGGACGTTCGTGGTCCCCAATCCGTGGGATGCCGGGACGGCCCGGATTCTCACTGCCTATGGCTTCCCCGCATTGGCCACGACCAGTGCCGGGCTGGCCTTCGCGCTGGGACGACGCGACAGCGCCAATCTGATCGGCCAGGCCGAGACGCTGGCCAACGCCGCGCAGATCGCAGCGGCCACACATCTGCCTGTATCGGCCGATTTGGAGAACGGTGGTCCCACCATCGGGGACATCGCGATGACCATTCGGGAAGCGGCGGCCTCGGGGCTTGTCGGCGGGTCGATCGAGGACGCCACCGGACGACCCGACGCACCGATCTTCCCGCTGGCCGAGGCGGTCGATCGCATCACCGCCGCGGCGCACACAACACGTGACCTACCGTTTCCGTTCACCTTGACCGCGCGCGCCGAGAACTTCCTCTACGGCAGACCGGACCTGACGGACACCATCACCCGGCTGAACGCATATGCGGAGGCCGGTGCCGATGTGGTGTACGCACCGGGCTTACCCGACGCGGAGGCCGTCCGCACGGTGTGTGCCGCGGTGGATCGCCCGGTCAATCTGCTCGCCACCGGGTTCGTGCTGAATCACTCTGTCGGGGAGATCGCGGAGTGGGGGGTGCGGCGAATCAGTCTGGGCTCCGCGATGGCACGCGCGGCACTGGGGGCATTTGTCGGGGGCGCACGCGAGCTGGCGCAGCAGGGCACCTTTGGATTCGCGACGCACGCACTCTCCTATGGGGACGCGAATGCGCTCTTCCCACCCGGCTAGCCGGCAGGGGGAATCAGGCCCATGACGCCGTTGCACATCTGCCGGAAGTTGACGATCCCGAAGATGCTGCCGCCCGGCACGAATTGGCATCCGGCCCCTCCGCCGATACCGCCGCCACCACATTTGGGCCACGCTCCGGGCCCCTGTGTCCTGAGGACGTCCTCGGCGACGGCGATCTGTTCTTCCCGGCTGGCTTCGGCGGGATTTCCGACTCCGCCGTGAGCCGCCCAGGTGGACGGCTTGAATTGCAGGCCGCCGTAGAAGCCGTTTCCGGTATTTGCCGACCAGTTTCCGCCGGACTCACATTCGGCAACAGCATCCCAATTCATGGAGTCGGCGGACGCGACACTCGCGGTCATGGACAGCGACATCATGAACAACACAGTGAAGATCAGACACACCGCACGCCTGTCGCGCACCCACCGTGCCCGGTCCATGACGATCTTCATGTCACTGCACCCCGATCCTCTATCCCCCGGCGAGGTCGTGCGGTACGTCATGAGCCACCTGCCACGCCGGTCGTGATCAGATTGTGATCACTGTTGTAATCGTTACTCACGAGGTGTGCGTTACGCAAGCGGAGAATGGTAAGAAAAGTTGCCATTGGGCTGTCTGAGGCTTTAGTGATTTCTTACTCCCGCCAATAACACGCAGATAAACCGGTGGTCTCAGCAGAATTACATCTTTGTAATTCCGTAGGGAAATTGATGCGCATCACAGCGCAATTTGCCTGCGCGTGCGGTGCGATATCTGCGAGTGCGCCCAAACCTGCAATTCGTCGCTCGTACCCGAGCGATTCGGCACCCTAGATTTCGGGCCCACCCGGGTTGCATTGCGAGGCCGCCATCAAGGCCCCGTCCACTTGAGGACGCCACGGCTCGAGGTTCCAGCTGGGTTTGTCCGGAATGAACACCCGCCCGTACCAATGGCAGTCAAACTGCATCCGCATACCCGGTGTCTGCGCGTCGGGCGCCAGCGCGACAACCTCTGCCCACGCGACATCCACGGCGTCGGGTGCGTCATAGGTACGGCCCAGCGGCGTCGGATAGATGCGCAGGGTGCGGCCCAAAGATGTTGTGCCCCAAGACACATGGTCGATAAGAGGTGGCTCGACCGCCGCCGCGGGCACCGCGTTCACCACCAACAGCGCGGTCATCGCGGCGGCCACCGCCGTTACCCGCCGCGATGTCAACGTTTTGCGCGCAACATGCTCGTCACCGCGACTTGCCCTGCACTTCAAGCACCCGTGGACGGACATCGACGAAGTACACACCCGCCGCCACCGCGGCAATTCCGGCGGTTAACAGCTCCAGCCCCGGGATCAGGGTGAGTACGGCAGCTCCGGCGAGGATGACTACCCACGTGGTCTTGGTCTGCTTCTCAGCCGCCACAAACGCATCCGCCGGCTGAATCGCGGCATGGACCAGCGCAACGATCGCCGCGATCAGGGTGATCAGCGAGATCAACGCGAAGACATGAAAGGAAAAAGCCACCCGGTCAGCCTACGTGGCTGACCGGGTGGCTGTTGGAGCTGGAACTGCCTACTTCTGGGTGACGGTGCGGGGCGCGGCCTTCTTGGCCGGAGCCTTCTTGGCCGGGGCGGCCTTCTTGGCAGCAGCCTTCGCCGGCGCAGCCTTCTTGGCCGGGGCAGCCTTTTTGGCGGGGGCCTTCTTGGCCGGGGCGGCCTTCTTGGCCGGAGTGGCCTTGCCCGAGAGGTCGATACCGACCAGCTTGGCCGCACGCTCGCCCACGGCCCGGGTCTGGCTCGCGACAGTGCCCAGCGCTTGCTCGGTCAGTTCGGCATAGTTGCCGACCAGCCCCTCGGCACGGGTCACGTTCTCCTCGATGCCGGGGGTGCTGCGGAGACGCTCGATGGCCTCTTCGCCGCGCTCGGCCAGGTTGTTGTAGATGTCGGTGGCCACCTGCAGGTAGGCCTCGGCCACCTTGCGCAGCTCCTCGGGGGTGAACCGGTCGCGCAGCTCGTTGACGTCGGTGGGCAGCTCGGCCGACAGCTCGCGCAGGCGGTCGCGGGTCTCGTCCACGCGGGCGCCGGCCTCAGAGGCAGCTTCCTCGGCGCGCTCGCGCAGCTTCACGACGACGTCGGCAACGGCGGCGAGGGCCAGGTCACCGGCGCCAACGGCCACGTAGAACGGGGTTTTGAGGTCGTCGAACGAGGTGTTCTTCTTGGTCATGCCAGATTCCTTTCGGGGAGGGGAAAGTTATTCAGTTGTCGCCGGGAGTTCGAGGTCGGACTCAGCCACATCCGACTGGGCTTCAGCGTTTTGCTGGACGAACGAGCTATAGACGTCCAACAACACCTGCTTCTGCCGCTCGGTGATGAAGGTATCGGCAATGATGGCGTCCCGTACCGGGCTGGCATCACTACGATCCAAAATGCCGGCACGCACGTACAGCACCTCCGCCGAAACCCTTAGCGCCTTTGCGATTTGATTGAGTACCTCAGCCGACGGACGGCGCAGTCCGCGCTCGATCTGACTGAGATACGGGTTGCTCACGCCGGCCTTTTCGGCCAGCTGGCGCACGGAGACCTGCGCGGCCTCACGCTGCGCCCGGATAAAGCCTCCAATATCGGAAGCGGCGTTGCTCACCGCCGTGGCGAGGTCTGATTCCTGCGGCATAACAACCACCGTAAGCTGCAGTGCTAGCTATTGCAAGCACTTCTGTTAGCGATGTGGGGCAACTCACTCCGGCGCGGGAATACGCGGGTCAGGGCCTTTTTAGAAGAGCAGCTGAGCCACGGTATAGATGATCAAACCCGCCAGCGAACCCACCACCGTGCCGTTGATACGAATGAACTGCAGGTCACGACCGACATGCAATTCGATCCGGCGACTGGCCTCATCGGCGTCCCAACGCTCGATGGTCTCGGTGATGACGGCGGTGATCTCGGCGCCGTATTGATCGACGAGATGACGCGCCGCCCGTTCCACCCAGCCGTCCACCTTGTCTCGGACGCTGGCGTCGTCACGTAGCGTCTCACCGATGCGCACCACAGTGTCGGCGATCCGTGTGCGCAGCTCACTGGACGGATCGTCAACCGATTCGGTGATCATCTTCTTGGCGGCCGACCACGCGGTCGCGGCTGCGTTCTGGACTTCCGCACGCGCCATCAACCGCGCCTTGACGGCTTCGGCCTTGGCGATGGTCAGGTCGTCATGTTGCAGGTCGTCGGCGAACTCATACAGCAGTCTGTTCACCGATTGCCGCAGGTCGTGCTCGGGATTGCGGCGCACCTTGTCGGTGAAGTCCACCAGCTCGCGATAGATGCGGTCACCAACGAAGTGGTCGACGAACTTGGGCGTCCAGCTGGGCGAGTCACGCACCACCACACGGTCGATGGTGTCGCTGGCGCCCAGTGCCCACTCGAAGGCACGGTCGCACAGCAGCTGGATCACGGGCGCATGCCGGTCCTCCTTGAGGACCGTCGAGAGCACCCGGCCCACCGGCGGCCCCCATTTGGGCTCGGCGATCCTGCGCACGATGACGCTGTCTATGGCCTGTTGCACGTCCTCGTCGCGCAGCATCTGAGCACCCACCCGAAGCACCGTGGAAGCCTCGGCGGCGACCCGCTCAGCATGCGACCGGTCGCTCATCCACTTGCCCAGCCGACCCGCAATCTGCGCATCCCGCACTTTGGCCGAGATGACGGCGGGCGACATGAAGTTCTCCCGAACGAAGTTCCCGAGCCCCTCACCCAACTGATCTTTCTTGCGCTTGATGATCGCTGTATGCGGAATCTTTAGCCCAAGCGGATGCCGGAACAAGGCAGTTACAGCAAACCAGTCTGCAAGCGCACCGACCATGCCCGCCTCAGCGGCCGCTCCGACATAACCTACCCAGCCCGGCGCACCGACCGACTGCCACCAACGGCATGCCAGGAAGAGCACGGTGGCCCCGATCAGGAACCCCGTGGCCACGGCTTTCATTCGGCGAAGTTGCTTCCGGCGCTGCTCGTCGACGGCCGAATTGCCCATCGCGAAGACACCACCGGATGCTTTCCGCGCGCCCGGCTGATCGCTGTGCTTGCCTGCCACGTATCCATCATCCGGCATGGGGCGCATTACGCACCCCCAAGGTCCCCGTCCAGTAGTATCGGTTACAGATAACTAAGGGAATGTGGCGATAACCGTGGCAAGTAAAACGCAGCCTGCGGCTATCAAGACTGATGGTCGTAAGCGCCGCTGGCATAAGCACAAGGTGGAACGGCGTACCGAACTCGTAGACGGCACGCTCGATGCCATCAGGCATCGAGGACGCGATATCAGCATGGATGAGATCGCCTCCGATATAGGCGTTTCCAAGACGGTGCTCTACCGCTACTTCGTCGACAAGAACGACCTGACGACAGCCGTCATGACGCGCTTCGCGCAGACCACCCTGATCCCCAAGATGGCGGCGGCCCTGTCCGCCCGGCTGGATGGCTACGACCTCACCCGGACGGTCATCAAGGTATACGTCGAAACCGTGGCGGCCGAGCCGGAGATCTATCCGTTCGTCATGGCCAACAGCTCGGCGAGCCGCAGCAAGGCCATCGCCGATTCCGAACGGATCATCGCCCGGATGCTTGCCCTCATGCTGCGCCGCCGCATGCACGAAGCCGGCATGGATACCCACGGTGTTGAACCGTGGGCGTACATGATCGTGGGTGGCGTCCAGCTGGCCACCCACTCCTGGATGTCACATCCCCGGATGAGCTCCGATGAGCTCATCGACTACCTGACGATGATCGCCTGGAACGCGCTGCTGGGCATCGTGGACGTCGGCGGCTCCCGTGAGAAGTTCGTGGACATGGTGCACCCCTCGCCCATTCCGCCCCCACCACAAACGCGTCAAACCCATTCGGCGTAGGTCGACCTCGCTAGGGTCACAGGCCATGACCCAGAAGTTCGATACGTCCGCTCTGCGCTACCGCCCCGGCCTCACCTTCGCCGATGTCGATTCGCGTGCCACTCCGGGCTTCGACGGCTCGCGCGAGGACGGCGAGGCGTTGCAGGCGGAATTGTCTGGACGCCTGGGCCTGTTGCAGGAGATGCTCTACGCCAATGGGCGCAGCGGAGACCACCGCTCGGTGCTGCTGGTGCTGCAGGGCATGGACACTTCAGGCAAGGGCGGAATCGTCAAACATGTTGTCGGACAAGTAGATCCACAGGGAATGGCGCATGCGAGTTTTGGTGTGCCCACCGAGGATGAGCGCAAGCATCACTACCTGTGGCGGATCCGCAATGCGCTGCCGTCCGGCGGGCAACTGGGTGTCTTCGACCGGTCACACTACGAGGATGTGCTGGTGGTGCGGGTGCACAATCTGGTGGCGCCAGAGGTGTGGGGAGCACGCTACGAGGAGATCAACCCCTTCGAGAAGGAGCTGACAGAAGCCGGGACCACCATCCTCAAGGTCGTCCTGGTGGTGTCACTCGACGAGCAGAAGCGGCGCCTGGCCGAGCGGCTGGACCGTCCGGACAAATACTGGAAGTTCAATCCCAACGACATTGACGAGCGCGCGTTCTGGCCCGCCTACCAGGACGCGTACCAGGCGGTACTGGAGAAGACGAGCACAGCGCATGCCCCCTGGTATGTCATACCGTGTGATCGCAAGTGGTACAGCAGGCTGGCGGTCACCGCACTTCTCGACGAAACGCTGGATGGCCTAAATCTCTCGTGGCCACCAGCTGATTTCGATATCGAAGAACAGAAACGCCGCCTCGCGCAAGCGTGAGACGGCGTCGCCCTGTTAAGTCTCGTTATTTGACGAGTGTGAACTGACCCACATTGGTGACGCCACGACGGAAGAAATCCGCGCAGCCGGTCAGGTACTTCATGAAGCGGTCGTAAACCTCTTGCGACTGAATGGCGATCGCTTCCTCGCGCCGCTGTTCAAGATTCTGAGCCCAGATGTCCAAAGTCTTCGCGTAATGCGGCTGCAGCAAATGCACACGCTCAAGGTTGAACCCCGAATCAGCAGCAAGCTTCTCGATGTCCTCTACCGCCGGCAACTGGCCACCGGGGAAGATCTCCTCGCCGATAAACTTCATGAATTTGAGGTCGCTAATGGTAATTGCAATTCCATTTTCACGGAAGAACTGCTGAGTGTGCGCAAGAATGGTATGCAGCAACATACGTCCGTCATTGGGAAGAATGTCGTACGCCCGCTCAAAGAAAATCGGGTACCGCTCCTGCTTGAAAGCTTCGAATGCGCCAATCGTGACAATTCGGTCGACTTTGTCGTTGAATTCTTCCCAACCCTGCATGCGAATTTCCGCTGAGCGGCCGGTCTCCGCGGCCACCTGCGCCAGTCGCTTACGGCTGTATTCACTCTGATTCTTACTCAGCGTGATGCCGATGACGTTGACATCGAATTTACGCATCGCGCGGTCCAGGCAAGCACCCCAGCCACAGCCGATGTCCAGCACTGTCATGCCGGGCTCCAGGTTGAGCTTGCCGAGCGCGAGGTCGAACTTGGCGATCTGGGCCTCGGCGAGCGTCAAATCATCGCGCTCAAAGTAGGCGCACGTGTAGCCCATCGTTTCTTCGTCAAGGAAAAGTCCGTAGAATTCGTCCGAAATGTCGTAGATGGACTGAGATTCCTCGTAGTACGGCTTCAGATCGGACATTTATTGGAGCACCTAATTCCCATCAACATCGGCTACCTTGTACTGGACGGCACCCTAGCACGACGTGCTGTGCCTACCTCTTAGGAATGGCTACCGGCCAGCCCAACTGCCCTAGCAGCACCCGTGCCGCCCCCTCGATCTCTCCAGCATCCCCGGTCACCCCCACGACACGCAAGGTCGCGTCGGCCAACGCCTCCGGGGCTATCGAATCCCCGTCCGCCCGCAGCATAATCACCGACTCCACGAGCCGGAAGGGCAGGCGCTCCACTCCAGCGCGGAGCATGCTCGCACGGCAAGCGGCCGCCGCCAGCTCCTGGTAGTGCGTGCGCAGTTGGTCCCGCTTGCGCCTGAACGCCGAGAACCGCTCGGCGCGCAGATCCGGTAATAGATACAGAGCCCCCAAATTCCACCGGCTCGCGGCCAGCTGCGCGGCGTCCCCCAGTGCCAGCGCATACAGGCGCACCACCGGCGCCTCCGGGCGATCGGCGATCAGGGCCGCGTAGTGCAGCGGCTGATCGATCGTCATCGCCAGCAGCGCATCGAGGATGTCGTCCTTGGTCTTGAAGTGGTAGTACAGCGAGGCCTGCTGAATACCGACCGACTCGGCGATACGGCGGGTAGTGGTTGCGGCGAACCCATCAGTGGTGAACAGCTCGGCCGAGGCGTCGAGAATCTCGTCGCGAGTGCTGTTGCCCTCACGAATGGGACTGATACGCCGCGGTCGCCCAGACATTGTGCCGACCCTTCCATGTATTCCTCGGCAACGTCGCCATGCCACCATCCGGTGAGCGTTTCGTCATCGCTCCGACATCTGCGCAACGACAATGTTACACCGCGCAGCTGTTCTGAAACGGCAGTGTCACCCACCCGTACCGGCCGCCCGTCAAACTTATTTACCTATCGCCTGACAGATATTTCTTCCCACATAGGCGTGGGTTTCAACGACACACAGGGCACAAAAAGCGTTGCCCGACGAGCGATCCTGGAGCGCCCATGAACGCCAGTACGGCCACCGGAACCGCGGCACCGTCCGCCGCGATCAGCGCCGCCTCGGACTCCGACGACCTCGCCGCGTTCGGCTACAAACCTCAGCTGCATCGCAGTCTTGGCAAATTCGCTTCCTTCGCCGCGGGCTTCTCGTTCGTCTCGATCCTGACGACGATCTTCCAGCTGTTCGCATTCGGGTTCAGCTTCGGAGGTCCGGCCTTCTTCTGGACCTGGCCCATCGTCTTCCTCGGGCAATACATGGTGGCGCTCAACTTCGCCGAGCTCGCCGCGCGCTATCCGATCTCCGGCGCCATCTATCAGTGGGCCCGTCGTCTCGGCGGGGCAGCGGTCGGCTGGTTCGCCGGCTGGTTCATGATCATCGCCCAGATCGTCACCGCGTCGGCAGCGGCCATCGCCTTGCAGGTGGTGTTGCCGACAGTGTGGAGTGGCTTTCAGCTCATCGGCACGGACTCCTCGCTGACGAGCGTGAGCGGTGCGTCCAACGCCGTGCTGCTGGGCTCGTTGCTTTTGGTCGCGACCACCGCCATCAACGCCGTCGGCGTCAACTGGATGTCCCGGATCAACTCCATCGGGGTCACCTGCGAGATCGTCGGTGTGGTCGCCGTCGTCGGCATGTTGTTCGGGCATGCCGAGCGCGGTCCGAGCGTGGTGCTGCACACCGGCGACGCGGGCAGCGGGTATCCGTGGGCCTTCCTGGCCGCCGGACTCATGGCCGCGTACGTGCTCGTCGGATTCGGTTCGGCCAGTGAGCTCGCCGAGGAGACCCGGAACCCACGCCGGGTCGCGCCGCGCACCATTCTCTCCGCGATCGTCGTGTCGGCGATCGGCGGCGCCCTGATGATCCTGGGCGCTCTGATGGCAGCGCCCAGTCTGACCGATGGGCAGCTGGCCACCGGTGGCCTTCCGTATGTATTGGACAGCAAGCTGGCGTCCCCGTTCGGCACCCTGCTGCTCATCGATGTCGCGATCGCCGTGTTCGTCTGCACACTCGCCATCCAAACCGCAGCCTCGCGGCTGATGTTCTCGATGGCCCGCGACGGCAAGCTGCCCTTCTCCGCCGTGCTGTCACACGTGAACCCGCGCACCGGTACGCCGATCGCACCCGCGGTGGTCGTCGGTGTGTGCTGCGTGCTGATCCTGGCCGTCAACTTCGGCAATGCCGCACTGTTCACCAGCCTGTGCAGCGTCTGCATCGCATTGATCTACCTGGCCTACCTGATGGTCACCACGCCGTTGCTGTTGCGCCGCCTGGGCATCGGCGGAAGCACATGGGACGCCAATTTAGGCCAGACCGATGCCGACGGGCGAAAACTGTTTTCACTCGGGCGATGTGGACTTCCGATCAACATCCTGGCCGTCGGCTACGGCGCATTCATGATTCTCAATCTGTCCTGGCCTCGCCCGGCGGTCTTCGACCCCACCGGGGAGCACCCCTACCTGGTGTGGATGGCACCGATCTGCATCATCGCGGTGCTACTCGCCGGGCTTGTCGCCTACCCGCGGCACACCGCTTCCACCACCGAGGAGACCGTCCGATGACAACCGCCACCACCAAGGGAGCACGGGAGCACGCCCGCGCACAGGCAGGCCAGATCACCGATTCGATGCCCGTGCTACCCGCTTCCGAATGGCCCTGGGCGCCCAGCGATATCGACCCGCTGACGTTCACCTGGGCGGAGACCGTCCCCGGCGGGCGATACGCCAGCAAGGTGCTCGGCCGCGGTACCCGGCTGCGACTCACCGACATCACCGGATCGGCCTGTATGAACATCGTCCTACTGCGGGCCGACGCCCCGTGGGAGCGGCTCAATGTCGCCGACACCGTCAAGGTTCCGTGGCAGGCCTACCTGGGCGCCGGACATCCGCTGCTGTCAGATCAAGGGCGGGTGCTGGCCACCATCGTCGCCGACAGCTCCGGGCACCACGACACCTTCTGCGGAACCACCACACTGGCCGGAAATACCGCCAAATACGGTGCAGGCGAACTCTATTCAGCGAGCCCCGCCGGACGAGAACTGTTCACGCTGGCCGCCGCCAAGCACGGGCTGTCCCCACGTGATATCGGGCCGTCGGTCTCCTTCTTCCACGGTATTCGCGCCGCGGCCGATGGGGCACTGCACAGTACCGGCACCGCAGGCCCCGGGGCCGAAGTGGATCTGCTGATCCACTTGCCCGTCATCGCCCTCCTGGCCAACACCGCACATCCCCTGGATCCATCGGACACCTTCGACACCGGCCCCGTTCGGGTACTGGCGTGGACCACGCTCGGCGAGCTGGCAGATCTTCCCAACGCCGATCCGGAATATCAACGCGCCGTGCTCAATACCGAAGACGCATGGACCGCCGCGCAGACGGGAAAGACGCAGTGAAAGACAGCACCATATTGGACGAGGTTGTTCCGGCCCGTGCGCCGTGGAGCACCGTGGTCGCCGCCGGCGACGTGCTCACCATCATCGACCTGAAAGGCAACCAGGCTGTCGACACCCTGTTGTACTCGGCGGCCGATACCGGAGTCCGTTACTCGGCCCAGGCAACCATCGCCGCCCAATCGAATCTGTTTCTGCGCGCCGGAACAGTGCTGCGCGCCGAGGACGGCAGCCCGTTGATGACCATCGTGGAGGATGAGGTCGGCAGCCACGACACCATCGGGGGCGCATGCTCCCAGGAATCGAACACCTTGCGCTACGGGCACCACACCAAGCATCAGCACGCGTGCGTGGAGAACTTTCTGCTCGAAGGCGCAAAGTGGGGCCTGGGCAAGCGAGATCTGGTGTCCAACATCAACTTCTACATGAATGTGCCGGTCGATGACGATGGAACCCTGGGCATCGTCGACGGCCTCTCGGCACCCGGAAAGAAGATCAAGCTCCGCGCCGAGGTCGACACCTTGGTACTGGTATCGAACTGCCCGCAGATCAACAACCCATGTAACGGCTTCGATCCCACCCCGGTCCGGATGGTGGTGGAAAGCCTATGAGCAACAGCACCGTGAGAGTGACGGCGCCTGGCATGCTGACAACGGTGCAGGATTGGCCGGGGCGCACCGGATACTGGCAGGTGGGTGTGCCCCCGTCAGGCCCGATGGACGACCTCTCGTTCCGTCTGGGCAATCGTGCTGTCGGAAACCCCGAGGGCGCACCGGGATTAGAAGCGACGCTTGCCGGCCCTACCCTGCATTTCACCGCCGAGACCTTGGTCTGCGTCGCCGGTGCACCGGCCCTGGTGACCGTGAACGGCCGCCCCGTGCCCCAATGGCGTGCCGTCACCGTACCCGCGGACGGCACCCTCGCCGTGGGCGCTGCCACGGACACCGGGATGCGGATCTATGTCCTGATCGCCGGTGGCATCGCTGTTCCGCAATTTCTGGGCAGCGCCGCGACGTTCACCCTCGGCGGCTTCGGCGGTCCGGCGGGCCGCGCACTGGCCACCGGTGATGTGCTCACCTTGGGCCAGTCCCGTGATGGTGAGCCACAATGCATTCCGGGTGCCGCCCAGCCGGCGATCGGTCACCATTGGGAACTCGCCGTCACCGAAGGGCCGCACGGCGCTCCCGATTTTTTCACCCGTAGCGATATCGACGAGCTGCTGTCTACGCATTACGAAGTGCATTTCAACTCCGATCGCACCGGGGTGCGACTCATCGGCCCCAAGCCCCACTGGGCACGCACCGACGGTGGCGAAGCAGGGCTGCACCCGTCGAATATCCACGACAACGCCTATTCGGTGGGCACACTCGACTTCACCGGAGACACCCCGATTCTGTTGGGTCCCGACGGCCCCAGCCTGGGCGGATTCGTCTGCCCTGTCACGGTGGTGTCCGCGGACCGCTGGAAGCTGGGCCAGCTGCGTGCGGGCGACACCGTGCGATTCATCCGGATCGAGGCTTCTCGCAGCGCCTCGCTGCGCTCGATCGGTATCGATCGGCGCGGGCACTGGCCATCGGTGTTTTCGACGCGGGGCGACGGCGACGACGGCGTGCTGGCCTACCGTCCGGCCCGTGACGACGCACCCGAGATGACGTACCGGCGCAGCGGCGATGACAACATCCTGGTCGAATACGGGGACCTGACACTGGATTTGGCGTTGCGGGCCCGCGTGCACGCGTTACATCAACGGCTCGAGGACACCCACACCACTGGAATTATCGATCTGACTCCGGGCATTCGGTCACTGCAGGTGCACTTCGATCCCGACCGGTTGCCCATGGGCAAGGTGCTGGGGCTGCTCGACGATATCGATGAGCATCTGCCCGCCTCCGAGGAGCTGGTGGTGCCGAGCCGCCGGGTGGCCATGCCACTGTCCTGGGACGATCCGTCGGCCCGTGAAGCCATGGAACGCTACCGCCTGGGTGTGCGCGCGGATGCCCCATGGATGCCATGGAACATCGAATTCATCAGGCGTATCAATGGTTTGGATTCGGTAGACGAGGTACATCGCACCGTCTATGACGCCTCATACCTGGTACTGGGCCTGGGCGATGTATACCTGGGTGCGCCCGTCGCAACGCCTGTCGATCCACGACATCGGCTCGTCACCACCAAATACAACCCGGCACGCACCTGGACACCGGAAAATGCGGTCGGCATCGGCGGGGCGTACCTGTGCATCTACGGCATGGAGGGGCCGGGCGGGTACCAATTGGTGGGACGCACCGTGCAGGTGTGGAACCATCAGCACCCCGACAACGCGGGCGCTTTTGAGCCGGGAACACCGTGGCTGCTGCGCTTCTTTGATCAGATCAACTGGTACCCGGTGAGCGGCGAGGAGCTCCTGGAGCTACGCGATGAGCTGGCCACCGGGCGCGGTAACGGCGGCATCACCATCACCGAGGGCGAGTTCTCCATGGCGGGGTATTCGGCGTTCCTTGCCCACAATGCGGCATCAATAGGCCAGTTCCGAGACCATCAGCGCCTGGCATACGCCGCCGAACGCGAAGCATGGAGCACTGCGGGCGAATTCGCTCGGGCGTAGCAAGTGAGCGCCCCGAACCCCTCGCACGCGAACCCGGGGCGTGTCACGTTGCTGTCCGAATTAACCACCTCTGGGTGATCCTGGTCAAGAGAAATGCGCATTTCGCGCCCAGGCATCAACACGACGAGGGCACACCGCTCGCATCCGATCGGGCTGTGATCTGTGCGTGCGGTATGCCCTCGCGCGGTGGGGTGGCTACTTGGCCTTGTACTCGTAGAACCCGACGCCGCTCTTCTTACCGAGACGGCCCGCTTCCACCATCCGCAGCAGCAGCGGCGGTGCGGCGTACAGCGGCTCCTTGTACTCGTCGTACATCGAATCGGCGATGAGCTTCAACGTGTCGAGGCCGACGAGATCCGACAACCGCAGCGGGCCCATCGGGTGCGACAGGCCCGCGACGACCGCCTTGTCGATGTCTTCGACTGTGGCGAAACCAGATTCGGCCATACGGATGGCGGCCAGCAGGTAAGGCACCAGCAGGAAGTTGACCACGAAGCCGGAACGATCGGCGGCGCGCACCACCTGCTTGCCCAGCACCTCGCTCGCGAAGGCCTCGGTGCGGGCGGCGGCCTCGGGAGTGGTGACGAGAGTCGAGATCAACTCGACGAGCGGCAGCACCGGCACCGGGTTGAAGAAGTGCAGCCCGAGCACGCGTCCCGGGTTTTTGGTCGCCGCGGCGATCTTCATGATCGGGATGCTGGAGGTATTGGACGCCAGCACCGCATCGGGATCCGTGATCACCTCATCGAGCTTGGCGAAGATCGAGGACTTGATGGACTCGTCCTCGATGACGGCCTCGATGACGAGCTGACGATCGGCGAAATCGGCCAGGTCGGTGGTGAACTTCAGGTTGGCGACGGCGGCATCGCGCTCGCGCTCGGTGATCTTCCCGGCGGAGACGCCGCGGTCGAGCGACTTGGTGATTCGATCGCGCCCGGCGGTGGTGAGCGCCTCGGTGGTCTCGAACACCAGCACGTCGACACCGGCACGTGCCGATACCTCGGCGATACCCGCGCCCATCTGCCCCGCGCCGATAACCCCTACGCGCGTGATTCCGTCCGTCATCTTCGTACTACTCCCTGAACATCGTTGTTAGTTTTGGCTTTACCTGATGGTCTTCGCCCGAGCGGCTCATCCATCCAGCACACAGGCCCCGCCCAACGGGATACGTGGGCGGGGCCTGTGCTGTCAACTCAGTGGGTCACACCGAGAGTCTTGACGTGGGCGCGTGGCCCGGCTTGAGGAAGTGGCTTAGTGGCTTCAGCCGCTGGGTTCCACCTCGCCTGACGGCTTAGTGGAACTGGCCCTCTTCGGTCGAGCCCTTCAGCGCCGCGGTCGAGGTGTTCGGGTCGACCGTGGTGGCGATCTTGTCGAAGTAACCGGCGCCAACCTCGCGCTGGTGCTTGGTGGCGGTGTAGCCACGCGCCTCGGAAGCGAACTCACGCTCCTGCAGGTCGACGTAGGCCGTCATGCCCTCGCGGGCGTAACCGTAGGCCAGGTCGAACATCGAGTAGTTCAGGGCGTGGAAGCCGGCCAGGGTGATGAACTGGAACTTGAAGCCCATGGCACCCAGTTCCTTCTGGAACTTGGCGATGGTCGAGTCGTCCAGGTGCTGCTTCCAGTTGAAGGACGGGCTGCAGTTGTAGGACAGCAGCTGGTCCGGGAAGTCGGCCTTGACAGCCTCAGCGAACTTGCGAGCGACCTCGAGATCCGGCACACCGGTCTCCATCCAGATGAGGTCGGCGTACGGAGCGTATGCCTTGGCGCGCGCGATACAGGGCTCGATGCCCTTCTGCACGTTGTAGAAGCCCTCGGAGGTGCGCTCACCGGTGACGAACGGCTTGTCGCGCTCATCCACATCGGAGGTGATGAGGGTGGCGGCCTCGGCATCGGTGCGGGCGATGACGACGGTCGGGGTGTTGGCGACGTCGGCGGCCAGGCGAGCAGAGGTCAGGGTGCGGATGTGCTGCTGGGTGGGGATCAGCACCTTGCCACCGAGGTGGCCGCACTTCTTCTCCGAGGCCAGCTGGTCCTCCCAGTGGGTACCGGCGGCACCCGCGGCGATCATGGCCTTCTGCAGTTCGTAGACGTTCAGCGCGCCACCGAAGCCGGCCTCACCGTCAGCGACGATCGGCACGAGCCAGTTGTCGACACTGGTGTCGCCCTCGACGCGGGCGATCTCGTCGGCACGCAGCAGGGCGTTGTTGATGCGGCGAACCACGGCCGGCACCGAGTTGGCCGGGTACAGGCTCTGGTCCGGGTAGGTGTGGCCGGAAAGGTTGGCGTCACCGGCGACCTGCCAACCGGACAGGTAGATGGCCTTGAGGCCGGCGCGGACCTGCTGCACGGCCATGTTGCCGGTCAGGGCACCCAGCGCGTTGATGTACGAGTCGTCGTCCTTGCTGACGGCGTCCCACAGGATCTCGGCGCCACGGCGGGCAAGGGTGTTCTCCTCGACGACGCTGCCCTGCAGCTCCTCAACCTGGGCGGCGGTGTAGTCGCGGGTGATGCCCTTCCAGCGGGGGTTGGTGTCCCAGTCCTGCTGGATTTCGGCCGCGGTGCGCGGCTTGCCGACATTCGACATTGGTACTCCTCTGTTACTTGCCCTGACGTTTGGCTGTCCGATTTTCTGCCACGGACAGATTGTTAACGCTCAGGCACGTTCACTGCGTTGACTGTTACGACGATGTCACAGACCATATGCGCAGGTCCACCCGTTCCCGATGCCAATTTTCGCTAGGCATTGACAGCCTTTTGCTAACCTTGCGAAGCGGCTAATCGTACGCCCGTACTGTTGCTACCGACCGGTAACCAACAATCCCCTGTTCAGAACGCTCGTACTGTTAAACGACCGACGCCGCGTCTAGTTATCGAGCGAATATCGAGGCGAGGGCCTTCACTTCGTCGCCAACGACATATGTGAGCGTTGTAACACCGCGACCCGGGACACCGAACTCGGTTCCGTCCTCGTAGACGTTGGTGATGATCTCGAGCTTGTCCCCCAGCGAAACCGCGGAGTCGTGCTCGAGGCATACCCGGAACGGCGCGGACCGGGTCTCGGATTCCCTGGAGAGGTGATCTTCCACGATGCTCCAGTAGACGGAGTTATTCATGTGGTCGAACAGATCCATGTCGGTGAAGCGCACGGGGAAGTCCCGGATGTCCGTCGCGGTGTCGCGGCTCCCGGGCTTGTTGTAAGGCTTCCAACGCAACCGGCCCACATCGGTCGTGGACGCGACGGTGGCGAGGAAGTCGTCGTCGATACGCGCCGGCCCCTGGGTCTCGCTGCTGACGTGAATCCAGAACGCTTCCGATTCGACGAGCCCGCCATCGCGTCCATCCAGCCGTACCCGCATCTGACACCACCGGTTGGAGGTGGCCGAACACCACCGGCGCAGCCACAGCGCTTCCTTGAAGTCGATCGGCTTGATGACATCGATCATGGTGCGACGCACGATCCACAGCGGGTGGGTCTCCTCGGCCTCCACTCCCCGCAGGTGATCCTGGCCGATGTCCTGGATATGCCGGGCAGCCCCGTCCAGCCGTAGTCGCCCGCCGGAGTCGACGTCTGCCATCCGCACCGGCCAGCGGGCCTCGTAGACGTGGGGATGCGCGTGGGGCACGGGCATCATGTCCTTGTCGAGGCCCATACTCGGTTCGGTGCTCACGACCCGATCATCACACACCTGCCGGTTGCGGCGGTGAAGCGCTCAGGCCGAGACGATAGGTGCGGCAAGATCTGCCACATCCGTCGCGGCTGCTGCGGGCGTCCGCCGCTGAAATCCGACAAGAGCTGCGGCACAGGCGAAATCGAATCCGGACACATCCAACTGCCGTGGATCCCTAAGAACCCGACGGGATTCAAACCCGCCACCCATGCATGAGCAGTTAACCGATCCGCACCCGGCCGCACCACCACCGTACTGTTGTTCATCAGGAACTGCACGAGTATTTCGCCTGTCGCCCAAGGGATTATTTGCGCAGTACGCAAACGGCACGCAGCCGGACCGCGATAACGGCCACCGGAGCCCTAGCGAAAGATGCTCCGGACCGGCTGGATCGCAGTCGGTCAGACGAGACCGACTCCGGTGAGCACCTGCCAGATTCCGACCACCGCGAACAGGACCAGCAACACCAACTGCCGATGGGACAGTGCCCAGTTATGAATCGGTTCGAGCACGGCCTGGGTCCGCGCCGGGGCGATCACATAGCTGATGAGCGCGATCTCGAAAACCGCGAGCATGGTGAAGACGAAGACGACGGCCGCGATGACCTGCGTGCTCATCGCGGTACCGGAACCCACGATGATGGTGTCCACCAGCAGAACCAATGGTGGCGGCGGCATGTATCCGATTCCGAGTACCAGTGCCACCCACAGCGCACCGTTCTCCCAGGCGCCCTTGCCTCGGTGAAGAAGGCGCTGAAATGTCGAGCCGAGGTAAGAAACAGCACCCCTGATTCGGCCCACCGGCCGGGCTTCGACCGCTGGTGCCTCCGAGTCCAGTACCAAGACCGACGAATCGCCGCCCGCCCCCGTCGCCACAGGCTGGTTCTCACGCTGGCGGGACCGGAGCCGTGTCGCTATCCACACGGCTATGACGACACAGAGCACGCCGGTGCCGAGTTGAAGAGGCTTGATGGACGAACCTGGGTCCGCGGTCGCAAGATTCTTTGCGAAGGACGCGAAACTCGGGACCATGTGCAGGGCGAAAAGTGCGATCACAAATGACGGCACATTGACCACCAGCGCACCAACCCAGAACGCCAGCAGGTTCTGCACGGGGCGGGGTCGCGAAATCACCACAAGGATCAAACCGAGCAGCACCGGGTTCAGTGACATCAAAAATGCCAAACCCAATAATTCCCGCCACATATCCCTAACCCTACCTCGTTTGCTCGCGAATGACATCTCCTACCGAATCAGCCCGAATTACGCTGGGCGCGTTCAATAGACATGTATTCATCCCGACCCGAAGTGGCTGGATTCAATTAACCATCACGGGAATTGCATCGCGGCGTCATCCGCTACCGCACGTTAAAGCAACCCATGCAATTGAAGGTCACTCGCATATTTTGCGATGATCGGCGCCGATACCTGCGGAATATCGTGGTCGGAACCGATTTTCGCCTTCCGGACGGCCGCGTGAAAACGGTCTGCCGGTGCCATTGGCCCCCGCACGGGTTCCGGCGGCTGACCATCCCAACCGTGGTCCTGCAGGATCTTCAGCATCTGCAACACCGACCCCTGGCGCTGGTGATCGGGCAAGGCGTGCAGACGAGCCTCGAACTGCCGCACCCACTCGCCGAAATCGTCAATGCGTTCGATCGGATGACCGGCTTCGATCAACCAGTCGACGTACTCGTCGATCCCGATGCCGTCGTCATGCGGATTCATCACGTGGTAGGTCTCAAAATCCGCAGATCCGTCGAATGAGCCGGCGGCACCGCCTCCCAGGGCCGTGATCGCCTCCGCCACAAATTCCACCGGCAGCCCGTCGAAGTGCGCGCGCTGCCGATTCCCGTCGGCATCGAGCTGGTAAACGGAGTACGGCGCCACTCCCGTCGCGACGACGCTGAGCACCATGCGGGCCACCGTGTCCGAAGCGTTCACCTGACCGGCATAGCTCGTGTCAACCATGATCATCCCGGAACGGAACACCTTGACCGGCAACCCAACCTGCTCATGAGCTTCCCGCAGCAGCACCTCGCCCGCCCACTTGCTATTGCCGTACCCATTGGCGTAACTGCCATCGGACGGCCTGGTCGCGCTGATGACTCGAATATCGGCGTCTTCGCGGAATACCGACTTCTCGATCTCACGGCCCACATCGGCCGTCGAAATGTAGGTGTATGGCTTGAGTTTTGTTGTCAGCGCAAACCGGATGAGTTCGGCCGTGCCCACCACATTGGGCCCGAACAGCTCGCTATACGGCAGCACGCTGTTGACCAGTGCCGCAGAATCGACAATCAGGTCGACGGTATCGGCCAGCCTCTGCCAAGTGTCCTGATCCAGCCCGAGGCTGGGTTCGGCCTTGTCTCCGGCGATCACCTGTAGCCGGTCGGCCGCCAGCGCCTCGTACACCCGGATGAGTTCCGGGTCACCGCTGTCGAATGTCTTGTCCAGACGCCGGCGTGCCTCTTCGTCAGACTTGGCCCGCACTAAGCAGATCAGTGTGCCGTCGACCTGCTCCAACTCCCTGAGCCATTGCAGCACCAGATACCGCCCCAGAAAGCCGGTGGCTCCCGTCAACAGCACCGTCCGCGCTGTCGCTTCGGCGCGCGGCAGCGTCGGGGCCTTCTGCAGCGTGGCCTCATCGATGAATTTATCCAGGGTGAGGTCACTGGCCCTCACCTCGGTGGCGCCCGGTCCGTGCACGGAGGCATAGGTCGGCCCATTGGCCGGTGCACCCGCGGCGCCATCCAAATACCCACTCAGGCTTCGCACAGAGGGTGCCTCGAACAGCGTCCTTACCGCCAACTGGGCGTCGAACGACGTGTTGATCGCGGCAACCACGCGCATCGCCGAGATCGAATCACCACCGAGATCGAAGAACGAATCATCGGTACCGACGCGCTCGACTCCCAGCACCTGGGCGTAGATGCCAGCAACCGCCTCTTCCACCGCATTGGCCGGGGCCCGATAGCGGGCCGCATCGTCGTATTCGGGCGCGGGCAGTGCTCGCTTGTCGAGCTTGCCGTTCACCGTCAGTGGCAATGCTTCCAACCGCACCAAGGCGGCAGGAACCATATAGGGAGGCAGTCGTTTCGCCAATGCTGCGCGCAGCTCGGCCGGCTCGCCCGTTCCGATGAAGTACCCGACCAGACGCTTGTCGCCAGGTCGATCCTCGCGGGCGATCACCGCTGCCTGCTCCACGCCATCCACGTCGGCAAGTGCCGCCTGGATCTCACCCAATTCAATGCGGAAGCCGCGTATCTTGACCTGTTCATCGGCCCGGCCCAAATACTCGAGCTGTCCAACCGAAGACTCCGACACGCCCCAGCGCACCAGGTCTCCGGTGCGATACATGCGGGTTCCGGGCTCGCCGAACGGGCAGGCGACAAAACGTGCGGCGGTGAGGGCTTGCCGCTTCACGTAACCGATGCCCACGCCAAGTCCCGCGACATACAACTCGCCGACCACACCCGGCGGCACCGGCCGCATCCACCTGTCCAGCACGAACAGCGCCGCGTCGGGCACGGGAACGCCGATCGGCACCACACCCGATCCAGCGATCAACTCGCCGAATGTGGCATAGATGGTCGTTTCAGTCGGCCCGTAACCGTTGATCATCACTCGTCCGGGCGCCCATCGGTCCACTACCTCGGTGGGGCAGGCTTCGCCCGCGACGACCAACGTCAGGTTGTTCAATCCCTCAGGCGACAACATGCCGACCGCCGACGGAGTCTGGAACAGTACGGTGACTTTTTCCCGGATCAACAGATCACGGAAGTCATCGGGCGAGCGCACCACCGAATCCGGAATGATCACCAATCTGCCGCCGTGCAGCAGCGCGCCGAAGATCTCCCAGACGGTGATGTCGAAGACCAGGGACCCGGCTTGGGTCCAGACCTCGCCGGGCCCGGTGGGCATATGGGTGAGCGGGAACTTGAGCGCCTGCGTCACGTTGCTGTGCGCGATCGCCACACCCTTGGGCACGCCGGTCGTTCCCGAGGTGTAGATCGTGTAGGCGATGTCATCGGGAGCCGGCGTGAGCAACGGCGTATGCCCATAGATGGCGCCGGTGGGGTCGTCCTCGGCATCATCGAACTGGACGACAGACACTCCGGACCCATCGAATCGGGCGCGCAGTTCGGCGGTTGTGACGGCCGCGATCGGCACGGCATCGGAGAGCATGAACTCCAGCCGCGTGTCCGGCACGGAGGGATCGATCGGTAGATATGACGCGCCGGTCTTGAGGATCGCAAGAATCGCGATAATCGCCTCGTCGGAACGCGGCATCAACAGTGCCACCGACTCCCCTGGCGCCGCGCCGTAGACCGATAGCAGATTGGCCAATCGATTGGCGGCTTCGTCGAGCTCACCGTACGTCGTCGAGCGGCCTTCGAATGTCAGCGCCACCGCCTCCGGAGCGCGGTCGACCTGTTCGGCGAAAGCCTCCGGAATGGATAACACCGGCTCGGGTCCGCGCACCAGCACCTTGCGGTTACCCCAACCGTCGAGCTGCTTGTGTTCATCGGTCTGCAATACGTCCAGCGACGAAAGTCGTTGGTCCGCATCGGAAACCATGGAGACCAGCACTCGCTCGAACCGCTCGAACACTGCCTGGATGTCGTCCAGGCCGAACTTGTCCGTGTCGTACTCGACGCGAATCCCCAGCTCATGTCCCGGCAGCGCCATCACCGACAGCGGATAGTGGTTGTACTCGCGAGTGACGAACTCGGTGATGGCCAGTTCCTGCACGCCCATGAACGCACTGGTGTCAATGGGGTAGCTCTCGTACAGGAAGAGGGTGTCGAACAGTTGTTCATGGCCTGCGACATGGTGAATCTCGTTGAGAGCCAGATGCTCATGCTCGATGGTGTCGTTGTGGGCACTCTGCAGCTGTCCCAATAGTTCTGCAATCGTGGTGGAGGCGGTGGCACGCGCCCGCACTGGCACGGTGTTGATCAGCAATCCCACGATCGAGTCGGATCCGGCGAGCTCCGCGGGCCGGCCCGAAACCGCGGTACCGAACGCGACATCGTCCTGACCGGTCAGCACCATGAGCAGTTGTGCCCACGCGGCCTGGAGCACGGTGCTGACTGTGGTGTGCTGGGAGCGTGCGAGATCGCCCAGGGCTTGGGTGGTCTCGGCGGACACCCGGTAAGACTCGACACCTCTGGCGCCAGGCGGCGCCGGCGGCGCGACAAGAGTCGGTGTGTCAAAGCCTTCCAGGACCTTGCCCCATGCCGTGCGCGCCGCATCGAGGTCCTGGTCCGCCAGCCAGCTGACGAAACTCCGGTACGACGACGGAGCCGGAAGTCGATGCCCGAAGTAACTGGCGAAGATCTCCTGCAACAGGATCGGCAGCGACCAGCCGTCGATCACCACGTGGTGGAACGTGAGGACGAACCGATGTTGGTTCCCCTCCGTGCGGATCAGTGCCGCGCGCAGCGTCGGCCGATCGGCGAGGTCGCAGACGGCGGCACGCTCGGCAGCGCACAAATGCTGAATCTCTTCATCGGGAGTCAGGTCGTCACCGCGAAGATCGAGGTACCGCCACGCGATCACCGGATCAGCCAGAATCACCTGTACTGGATCACCGAACTGTGTGCAGAAGCGCGCGGCAAGATTGGGATGACGGCGCACCACGGTGTGTACCGCGTCGCGGAGCCGAAGCTGGTCGACAAGACCCGTCACGGTGATGTCGAGCTGCACTGCGTAGAAGTCGATTCCGGCCTCATCGCCTTCGAGCGCTCCCGCAGCGCGCGCGAATGTGGTGTGGAAAAGCAGACCTTCTTGTATGGGTGTCAGCGGCAGTACGTCGACAATCTTGTGCTGCTCGTGCAGCTCATCGATCTGCTGCTGGCTCAGTTGAGCGGGAGCGATATCGGACGGGGTCAGTCCACCGCCGCCACCGCGGACGTACGCGCAGATGCCGGCCAGGGCCTCGAACCACAGCTGACTCAGCCGCTGCACCTGTGGTTCGGTGACCGACGAGGGTGCCCACGTCCAACCGGCGCGCAGATGTGGGCCGGCCTCCTCACCGAGGCCGCCCTCCACAATGCCCGCATTGAGGTCCACCGTGTACATCAGCGGCATGGACACCGACGAGGCAACGCCCGCCGACGAGAGGCTGTCCTCGTTGATGCGCCACAGGTCATCGGTGAGGTCGGCGGCACCGGCACCGAGGCGGCCCAGGTAGTTGAAGCCGATGGCCGGTTCCGGTCCGGACAGATCCACGTCCGGATTCAGGTAGCGCAGCAGTCCGTAAGTCAGCGGATCGGGAAGAGCCCGCAATTGTTCTTTGGCGCTCTTGATGATTGGGCCTAGATCTGGGGACCCGTCGGCGATTTCCTTCCAGGAAAGTCCGCCGACGCTCAGGGACACCGGATACTTGGTGGTGAACCACCCGACAGTGCGTGACAGGTCGATATCCAGTCCGGCAACTCTGCCCAATTCCTCCTGGCGTCCGTGTCCTTCGACGCCGATACCGATCGAGGTGGTGTTGGAGTCCAGGAATTCGTTCCATGCCAAACCGAACGCGATCAGCAGAATGTCTTGTACACCAGCATGAAACGCTGCCGGCACCTCACTGAGCAGCTCGCGGGTGGTATCGGCGTCGAGTGATACCGACAATGTCTTCGCGGTGGCGTAGGTATCCAGTCCGGGCATTACGGCGGGCAGTGCCGCCGGCACCGCGGTCACCTCGCGCCAGGCATCGGCCGTTGCCACCACGTCCTGGGAACGCGCATGCTCGTCGAGTAGAGCGGCCCAACGGGCGAACGATGTCCCGCCCGCGGGCAGTTGGACCGGCTGTCCGCCATGGTGTTGCGCCCAGGCGATGTTCAGGTCTTCCAACAGAATTCGCCATGACACGCCATCGACAGCCAAATGGTGAATCATGAGAGCGAGCTGGCGGGAGTCGGGTACCCACACGGCACTCAATTGCGCACCGGCAGCCGGATTCAGGCGCGAGCGAGCCGCCACCAGCTCTGCGTCAGACAAGCTCTCTGCCACACGCAGGCAGGCACGCGCGTCAACAGTGCCCGTATCCGGAACCAGAAGCGACCAACCGCCGGAGGCGTCGCCGCTCTCGGCACGCAACCTCAAAGTGGCATGGCGGTCCAGGAGCGCCTGCAGGATGACGACGACATCATCCTCGGTTACCCCGACCGGAGCCTGTAGCACGATTGTCTGGTTGAACTGGTCTACGGGGCCCGGCACACCCTGCAACCAATGAATGATCGGAGTGGCCAGCACCGGGCCGATTCCGTCATCGACGATTCCGGCCCGGCCGTCCGAGAGGCTGGCCACCGCCGCCACTCCGCTTACGGTCTGCTCGACGAAGATATCGCGTGGCCGGCAGTGCACACCTGCCGCCCGAGCACGCGACACCACCTGCATCGACAAGATGCTGTCGCCGCCGAGATCGAAGAACGACTCGTCCACGCCCACTCGATCCACTCCGAGGACCTGAGCGTAGATATCGGCCAAGACCTTCTCGACCGGCCCGGAAGGCGCGCGGTAATCAGTTCCGACACTGCGGTATTCGGGAGCGGGCAAGGCACGTTTGTCCAGCTTGCCGTTGACGGTCAGCGGCAATGCGTCCAGGACCACGACGGCGGCCGGAACCATGTACGCGGGCAGCCTTTCGGCGAGCGCGTTGCGTGCCTCGACCGGATCGGCGGTGCCCATGATGTAGCCGACCAGACGCTTGTCGCCGGGACGGTCTTCGCGGGCGATCACGACCGCCTGCTCCACCCCGTCCAGCCGTGACAAGGCCGCTTGTATCTCCCCCAATTCGATGCGATAGCCACGGATCTTGACCTGCTCATCTGCGCGGCCCAGATACTGCAGCTGGCCGTCTTCGCCCCACTGCACCAGATCCCCGGTTCGGTACATCCGCGAACCTGGCCCACCGAATGGGCAGGCCAAGAAGCGAGATGCGGTCAGACCCGAGCGGTGCGCATAACCTGGCGCCACCCCGTTACCGGCTACGTACAGCTCACCGACCACTCCTTCGGGCGCCGGACGCAGCCACTTGTCCAGAACGAACAGTGCCGCCCCGGGCACCGGCGAACCGATCGGTGCCACGCCCGAGCCGGGGGTCAACGGCCCACTCATCGCCGCATAGATCGTGGCCTCGGTCGGCCCGTAGGCGTTGATCATCGTGCGGCCGCTGGTCGCCCACCGGTCCACCAGTTCTGGCGGGCAGGCCTCGCCCGCGACGATGAGCGTCGTCGACTCCAACCGTTCCGGTGACAACATTCCTGCCGCCGAAGGGGTTTGGCAAAGCACGCTGACCTTTTCGCTGATCAGCAGCTCGTGGAGGTCGTCGGGCGATGAGGCCACCGATTCGGGAACCACCACCAGGCGGCCGCCGTGCAGTAGTGCGCCCCAGATTTCCCACACCGATACGTCAAAGACCAGTGAGTGCCATTGGGACCACACCTCGCCCGGTCTGGCAGGCAGATCGGCGCGTACGGCGTCCACCAGCTGCGTCACGTTGTGGTGCGTCACCGCAACCGCTTTGGGAACACCGGTGGTGCCCGAGGTATAGGTCATGTACGCGAGGTCATCGGGTTCCGGGGTGGGCAGCGCCGAACTGGGCTGACCGTCGATGAGGGGATCGTCGATCTCGATGACACTCACATCGAGTCCCTCGAACCGAGAACCCAAGTCCGCCGTGGTGAGCACGGCCACCGGTCCCGCGTCCGACACCATGAACTTGATGCGCTCGTCGGGATGAGCCGGGTCGATCGGAAGGTACGCCGCCCCCGTCTTGAGGATGGCCAGTAGACCGATGATCGCCTCGCCGGAGCGTGGCACCAACAGTCCCACAACCTCTCCCGGGCCCGCTCCGTTACCCGCCAGCAGGTGCGCGATGCGGTTGGTGATCTGATCCAGCTCGCGATAGGTCCAAGACCTGTCCCGGCACACCAGTGCGACGGTCTCCGGCGCGCGCTCCACCTGGACTGCGAAAACCACCGGGATCGAGACGGGTTCGGCGGCGGGCTCGGTGAGCACCGCGCGGTTACCCCATTCGTCGAGACGGTCGTGATCGTCGTCGTCGAGAAGATCCATCGACAACAAAGTCCGGGTGGGATCGGCGCTCATGTTGGCTCCTTCTTCTTCCCTTTAACATCAGATGTCATGGCCTCCAGCACACGCTGGAACCTCTTGACCAACTTGCCAATTCGAACGGCGTTGAAGACATCGGTGTCAAATTCGACGCGCAGCCCCAGCTCGTGGCCCGGTGTAGCTTGGACCGCAAGCGGGTAGTGGTTGTACTCGCGATTGCTGAACCCGGTGATAGACAGCTCGTGCACGCGAGATAGTGCGGCCGTGTCGATGGGGTAGTTCTCGTAGACGAACATGGTGTCGAAAAGCTGGTCATGTCCGACCGCATGGTGGATCTCTTTGAGCGCCAGATGCTGATGCTCCAAGGTCTCCCCGTAGGCGGCCTGCAGCTGGTTCAGCAGGCTCGCGATCGTGGTGTCCGGTGTGATGGTCGCGCGGACCGGCACCGTGTTGATCAACAGGCCCACCATCGATTCCGCCCCGACGAGGTCCGTTGGCCTACCCGATACCGCGGTGCCGAACGCAACATCGGTCTGGCCGGTCAGCCACATCAGCAGCTGAGCCCATGCGGCCTGCAGCACCGTGCTGACGGTGGTGCGGCACGAGCGCGCCAGCTCGCCGAGCGCCTGGGTGGTCTCGGCGGACACCTCGAAGGATTCAACACCTCTGCGGCCCAACACCATTCGCCCCGGAGGGCCCACCAGCGTCGGGGTCTCGAAACCTTCGAAGACCTTGCCCCAGGCCGACCGCGCGGCGTCGTTGTCCTGCCCGGAGAGCCAGGTGACAAACCTGCGATAGGCCACGGGAGCCGGCAGACGTTCGCCGAAGTAGCTGGCGAAGATCTCCTGCAGCAGGATCGGCTTTGACCATCCGTCGAGCACGATGTGGTGATTGGTGACCAGGAATCGATACTGATCTGTCCCGGTTCGGGCGAGTGCGGCCCGGAAAGCAGGCTGGCCCGCCAGGTCGCAGACCGCTGCCCGTTCCGAGGCCGCGAGCCGCTCAACCTGCTCCTCGGCTTCGCTGTCGGCATCCAACTCGAGATATTGCCAGGCCAGTTCGGGATCTGCCGGAATGAGCTGGACCGGTTCACCGAACTCTTCGTAGAACCTAGCCACCACATTCGGACGGCGCCGTATCGCGCTGTGCACCGCGTCTTGCAGCCGTTTCGGATCCAGTGGCCCGCTCAACGCGACATCGAGTTGCACGGCATACAGGTCGTCGCTACCCTCCAGCCCTTCCGGCGCCAGGTTCGAGTGGAACAACAATCCCTGCTGCAACGGCGTCAGCGGCAGGACGTCGGCAATTTCGTACTGCTCGTCCAACTGATCGATCTGCTGCTGAGTCAGCCGCGCGGGCATGACGTCCGAAGGGCTCAGTCCTCCCCCGCCACCACGGACATGCGCACAGATTCCGGCCAGTGAGTCAAACCAGAGCCTGCTGATGCGGTCGACCTGGTTGTGACTCAGAGCCGACAGTGCCCACGTCCATGTCGCGTGCAGTCGCGCGCCCGCATCGGCGTCTTCCATCACGCCCGCATTGAGTTCGACGGTGTGTCCCAAGGGCGTTGGCACCGCTGTCGCGGCAGCGGTGATAGCCACCCCGTCCTGGTCGATCCGCCACAGGTCGTCGGACAGGTCGACACCGCCCGCACCGAGGCGGCCCAGGTAATTGAAACCGATCGACGGGTCGGGCCCGGCGACATCGGCATCCGGGTTCAGGTAGCGCAGCAGACCATAGGTCAGCCCGTCCGGCAACGTGCGAAGTTGTTCCTTGGCGCCCTTGATAACCGGCCCCAGCGCGGGGTCACCGGCCACCACCTGCGCCCAGGACAGCTCACCGACCGCAAGCGACACCGGGTACTTACTGGTGAACCAGCCGACAGTTCGGGACAGATCCGCGTCGGCCACGAACTCTTCGTTGCGGCCATGCCCCTCGACATCGATGCCAATCGGCGCTCCGGCCGAGCCCAGGAACTCGTTCCAGGCCAAGGCGAAAGCGATCAGAAGAATGTCCTGAACCCCAGCGTGATATGCGACGGGCACCTCGCCCAGCAGCTCGCGGGTGAGATCAGCGTCCAGCGATACCGACAATTGCCCGGCACTGGCATAGGTGTCCATGGTGGGGTGCACGGCCGGCAACGCCGGCGGAATCTTCTCCACCTGCCGCCAGGTGTCGGTCAGCGCCTCCACGTCGGCGGTTCGTGCGCGCTCATCGAGCAGAGTCGCCCACCGGGCAAACGACGTGCCGCCCGAGGGCAATTCCACCGCCTGCCCTCCGTGGTGCTGCGCCCAGGCGATGTTGAAGTCTTCCAACAGGATCCGCCACGACACCGCGTCGACAGCCAGGTGGTGGACGATCAACACCAAGCGATTCTTGCCGCTCTCCCATAGAGCACTCAGCATCGAACCGGTCGCGGGGTTCAGCCGCGACCGGGCATGGCGCAGCGCCTCGTCGGAAAGCGCTTCGACCGCGAGAAGGCACGCCCGAGCGTCCACCGTTCCCACCTCGGGTATCAGCAGCGCCCACTCGCCGTCGTTCTCCTCGGCACGTAACCGCAGTGTGGCATGCCTATCCAGCAGCGCCTGCAACACGGTCACCACATCGTCCTCGGACACCCCCTCGGGAGCCTGCAGCACGACTGTCTGGTTGAACTCGCCGACATTGCCGCCGAGTCCGTGCAGCCAACGGATGATCGGGGTCGCGACCACCGGCCCGGTGCCCGCGTCGACCACAGTGGCTTCCCCGTCGGCGAATACGGCGACCTGAGCCAGCCGCGACACCGTCTGCTCGACGAAGATGTCGCGCGGTCGCAGCAACAGTCCGGCGGCCCGAGCACGGGCCACTACCTGCATGGACGAAATGCTGTCTCCGCCCAGGTCAAAGAAGGAGTCATCCACACCGATCTGCTCGACGCCGAGCACCTGCGCGTAGATACCCGCCAAGATCTCCTCGACTGCATCCTCGGGCGCGCGGTAATGATCGGCATCCTGGAACTCCGGCGCGGGGAGAGCACGGGTATCGAGCTTGCCGTTGACGGTAAGCGGCAAAGCATCCAAAACCACCACGGCGGCAGGAACCATATAGGACGGCAGACGCTCCGCCAGGGTGGCTCGCACTGCCGTCGGATCCAAAGTGCCCGCCGTTGATTCGGTGATGTAACCCACCAGCCGCTTATCGCCGGGCCGGTCCTCACGGGCGATCACCGCCGCCTGGTCCACTCCCGCCACGCGCGCCAACGCCGCGTGAACCTCACCGAGTTCAATTCGGTAACCACGGATTTTGACCTGCTTGTCGGCGCGGCCCACGTAGCGCAGCTGTCCGTCTTCACCCCACTGCACCAGGTCTCCGGTGCGGTACATGCGCGAGCCAGGGGCCCCGAATGGGCATGCGACAAAACGGGTTGTCGTCAGATCGGAGCGCCCCAGGTATCCACTCGCCTGCCCGGAGCCGGCCACATACAACTCTCCAACGACACCCACCGGCACCTTCCGGAGCCAACCGTCGAGCACGAAGAAGGCAAGATGCTCCAGTGGCACGCCGATCGGGCTGCTGTTGCTATCGACATCTCCGTCATCGATTTCCCGGAATGAGGCGTGCACCGTCGTCTCGGTGATTCCGTACATATTGATCATGCGCGGCAGCCCTGGATGACTGTCGAACCACGACGAAAGCCGTTGTGGTTCCAGCGCTTCTCCACCGAAGACCACGGTCTGGAGCTTGAGTTGCTGCCCCATTTCAGGCTGCAGCGCATCAGCAGTCTGCAACGCATAAAACGCCGAGGGCGTCTGGCTCAGCACGCTGACTTCCTCGCTGACGAGCAAGGCATGCAACTCTTCTGGTGAGCGGACAACCGCGTCCGGCACGACGAGCAATCGTCCGCCGTACAACAGCGCACCCCAGATTTCCCACACCGAGTAGTCGAATGCCAGCGAATGGCATTGGGTCCAGACCTGCCCCAAAGCCAATTCCGCGTCGAGCGATTCCAGCAGCTGCGCGACGTTGCGGTGGGTCACCGCAACGCCCTTGGGAGCACCGGTAGTACCCGACGTGTAGATGATGTACGCGATGTCATCCACCGCCGGAACAGGCAACGTGGTGTCATTCTGCGCGCTGACCGCCGGATCGTCGATATCGATCACCGGCACACCGGAGGCGCTGAGGCGCGGGAGCAGTTCCGCCGTGGTGACCGCGACGATTGGGGCGGCGTCACCCAACACGAAGTCGACGCGCGAATCGGGATGGGCAGGATCGATCGGCAGATACGCCGCTCCGGTCTTGAGCACAGCCAGGATGGCAGCGATCGCTTCGCCGGTACGCGGCAGCAGCAGTGCCACACGCTCACCGGGACGAGCACCGTGGGTCACCAAGTGGTTCGCCAAACGGTTCGCGGTGGCGTCCAATTCACCGTAGCTCCACGACCGTTCACCACAGGTGATCGCGATCGCCTCCGGGGCGCGTGCCACCTGCGCGGCGAAAAGTTCCGGAATCGATGTCAACGCAGGCTCCGGCCGGATCAACACCGCCCGGTTACCCCACTTGTCCAACCGGTCGTGTTCGCCGGCATCGAGTAGATCGATCGACGACAGCCTCGTGGCCGGGTCAACGGTCATGGCCGCCAGCACCTGACGCAGTTTGTCGACGACGGTATCGATTTCCGCCGAATCGAAGACATCGGTGTCGAATTCGACGCGCAGGCTCAGTTCATTGCCCGGCATAGCCACCACCGACAACGGGTAATGGTTGTACTCGCGGCTGCTGAAATCGGTGATGCCGAGCTCCCGCGCACCGAGCAGCGCGTCGGCGTCGATCGGATAGTTCTCGTACACGAATAGTGTGTCGAAGAGCCTATCCAATCCAATCGCATGATGAATTTCGTTGAGCGCCAAGTGCTCATGCTCAACGGTGTCATTGTGCATGCGCTGCAACTGATCCAGTAGATCGGCAACGGTGGTCGCGGCAGTGATGTTCGCACGCACCGGCACCGTGTTGATCAGCAGGCCAACCATCGAATCGGCACCGGCCAAGTCGGCGGGACGCCCCGACACCGCCGTACCGAACGCGACGTCGTGCTGACCGGTCAACCACGTCAGCACCTGAGCCCACGCGGCCTGTAGAACCGTGTTGACGGTGGTGTGCTGCGCACGGGCAAGTTCACCCAGTGACCGGGTGATGTCCTCGGAAATCCGATAGGACTCCACTCCCCGACGCCCTGCGGTGGCGAGCGATCCCACCAAGGTGGGGGCCTCGAAACCGTCGAGAGCCCTACCCCACACCGATTGCGCGGCAACGCGGTCTTGCCCAGCGAGCCACGTGACGAAGTTGCGGTAGGGAGCGGGTGCAGGCAGCTGGTGTCCGTAGTAGATGCTGAAGATCTCTTGCAGCAGGATCGGTAGTGACCATCCGTCGATCACGATGTGGTGTGCGGTCAGGACGAGCCGATGCTTGCCCACTTCGCCATCTTCGGCGCCGCCGAGCCCCGAGATAAGTGCGGCCCGAAAGACCGGCTCGGTGAACAATCGGCACACCGCGGCACGTTCAGCAGCACACAACTGTTCCACCTGCTGATCGATGTCACCGATCAATTCGACATGTTGCCAGGCGATTACCGGATCCGCGAGGATGATCTGTACGGGCTCTCCGTATTCCTCACTGAAGCGCGCAACCAGGTTCGGGTGGCGTTTGGCCACTGCACTCACCGCATCATGCAACCGGGCAACATCAAGGGCGCCGGTGAGAGTAAGTGCCAACTGCACCGCGTACACGTCGTCTTCGGTGGAATCTCCAGTGGCTTCCGCGAATCCGGCCTGGAATAGCAGTCCCTGTTGTAGTGGGGTCAGCGGGAGGACGTCAGAAATATCGTACTGCTGCACCAAGGCATCAATTTGCGGCTGGTTCAGTCGCGCCGGCGCCAGGTCGGAGGGCGTCAATCCGCCTCCGCCGGAACGAACATGCGCGCAGATTCCGGCCAGAGCCTCGAACCACAACCGACTCAAGCGATCGGCCTGGGCACCGTCCAGTGCCGATGGCGCCCACGACCAGTTGGCACGAAGCTCGGGGCCCGCCGCGGTGTCCATGGTGCCGGCATTGAGTTCCACCGAATGCGCCAATGGCATCGAAATCGCCGCGGCCACATCCGTCAGCCGCAAGCTGTCCGCACTGATCCGCCAAAAGTCTTCGGAAAGATCGCCCGCTCCCGCGCCCAGCCGGCCAAGATAGTTGAATCCGATTGTCGGCTCGGGCCCGGTCAGATCGACACCGGGGTTCAGATAACGCAGCAGCCCGTACGTCAAGCCGTCCGGCAACGCACGCAACTGTTCCTTCGCCGTCTTGATCACCGGGCCAAGAGCCGCCTCCCCGGCCGACACCTGTGCCCACGAGAGCTCGCCCACCGCCAGCGAGGCCGGGTACTTGGTGGTGAACCATCCGGTCGTGCGTGACAGGTCGATGCGGCGGTGAACAGCCTCGCCGATCTCCTCCTGGCGGCCATGTCCCTCAATATCGAAAGCGATGGGCGCTCCACTGACGCCGAGGAATTCGTTCCAGGCCAGCCCGAAAGCGATCAGCAGAATGTCTTGCACCCCAGCGTGAAATGCCGCGGGTACCTCGCCCAGTAATTGTCTGGTGGTCTCGGTGTCCAACGCTACGGACAACCGTCCCGCGTTCGCGTAGGTGTCAATCTCCGGCTGCACCGTGCCCACCCGGGCCGGCGTAGCCAGAACTTGCCGCCAGGTATCGGCTTGCTCCACCACATCAGTTGAGAGCGCATGCTCCGCCAGCAGCGCAGACCAGCGAGCGAATGACGTTCCGCCTGCCGGCAGTTCGATGTCCGCACCGCCATGATGCTGCGCCCAGGCAATGTTTATGTCTTCCAATAGGATTCGCCAGGACACGCCATCGACTGCAAGGTGATGGATGACCAGCGCCAATTGCGCGGTGCCGGGCACCCACACCGCACTGAGCATCGAGCCGGTGGCCGGGTCGAGTGCGGTGCGCGCGGCCACCAATGCCTCATCGGACAGCTCGCCGACAACGTGCAAGCGGTCGCGGGCGTCAACAGCTCCCGCCTCAGGAACAAGCAGCGACCAGTCACCATCGTTGTCCTGCAAGCGAAGACGCAGAGAGGGGTGCCGGTCCAGCAGCGCCTGCAAGACGATGACCACATCGTCTTGCGTCACGGAGGACGGCACCTGAATCACCAGCGTCTGATTGAACTCGACGATGGGGCCGTCGACGTCGCGCAGCCAATGCATGATTGGGGTGACCGCCACCGTACCGAGACCTTCGTCGGCCACATAGGCTTCGCCGCCGGATACTTCGGCCACCGCGGCCAGCCGCGACACCGTTTGTTCGATGAATACGTCTCGCGGCCGGCACAGTACGCCCGCCGCCCGCGCGCGGGCCACCACCTGCATCGACAGGATGCTGTCCCCGCCCAGGTCAAAGAAGGAGTCGTCGACACCCACGCGCTCAACACCGAGCACCTGTGCGTACACGCCCGCGAGAATCTCCTCCACCGCGTTGCCGGGGGCTCGATAGTCGGCCCCCAGGCCGCCGTATTCGGGAGCAGGCAACGCTCGGGTGTCCAGCTTGTTGTTGGAGGTCAACGGCAATGTCTCCAGCACCACCACTGCGGCCGGAACCATATAGGGAGGAAGACGTTTGGACAGAATGCCGCGAATTTCGGCGGGATCCGCGGTTCCGGTGACATACCCGACCAGGCGTTTGTCGCCCGGGCGATCCTCGCGCACGATCGCTGCCGCCTGGTCCACTCCATCGAGAGCGCCCAGCGCCGCCTGAACCTCGCCGAGCTCGATGCGGTATCCGCGGATCTTGACCTGCTCATCGGCACGGCCCAGGTACTGCAGCTGTCCGTCGTCACCCCACAAAACCAGGTCGCCCGTGCGATACATGCGAGTACCCGGTTTCCCGAACGGGCATGCCACGAAGCGTGATGCGGTCAGATCCGAACGGCCCACGTATCCGCATGCGACGCCATCGCCGGCGACATACAGCTCGCCGACGACGCCCGCCGGTACCGGCTGCAGCCAGGTGTCCAACACAAAAAGCGCCGCACCGGGCACCGGGGAGCCGATCGGGACCACAGCATCGGGCAGGTCGGCCTTGAGCGGAGCACTGATCGCCACACACATGGTGGTCTCTGTCGGTCCGTAGGCGTTGATCATCGTTCGGCCGGGAGCCCACTTGTCCACAACGGCAGCCGGGCAGGCCTCGCCGACCACCGCGAGCGCGGTCGACTCAAGGCCATCGGGCGAAAGCATCGCCACGGCGGACGGCGTCTGGGTGAGAACCGTGACCTGTTCGGCGACCAGTAGATCGTGGAAATCTGCCGGCGAAGCGGTGATCGATTCGGGAACTACCGCCAGCCGGCCGCCGCGCAGCAGCGCACCCCAGATCTCCCAGACCGAGACATCGAAGGCCAGGGAGTGGCACAACGGCCATACGCCTGGCTTGGGCAAACCGGCGTCCAACGACTGCATCAACTGCGTGACGTTGTGGTGCGTGACGGCCACGCCCTTGGGCGCCCCAGTGGTGCCCGAGGTGTAAATGATGTACGCGATGTCATCCGGCGCGGGAGCCGCCGGCACTAACCCAGATTGGCCTTCGGCTGGTGAGTCCGTGTGGGCATCGAGGTCAATGACGGCAAGACCGAAACCATCCAGCCGGCCCCTGAGATCAGTGGTGGTGATGGCCGCGACCGGGGCCGCGTCGCTGACAATGAACTCCAGGCGTGACGCGGGTACTGCCGGATCAACCGGCAGATAGGCCGCACCGGTCTTCAGCACCGCGAGGATGCCGATGACCGCGCGGGCCGATCGGTCCGAAAACAGGATTACCCGATCGCCGGGTCCCACTCCCCGATGTCCGAGTTGGATCGCCAAGCGGTCGGCGGCCTCGTCCAGCTCGCGGTATGTCAGGCTGCTTCCACCGAAGGTCAGCGCCACCGCATCCGGCTCGGCTGACACTTGCGCGGTGAACAGCTCAGGGATCGACACGGGTCTGGCGGCCGGGGCGGTGAGAATGGCCCTGTTGCCGAGCTCCGCCAGGTCCGCGAGTTCGTCGTTGACCAGGGAGTCCAGAGACGAAAGCCGCCGATCTGGATCGGCGGCCATCTCCGAGAGGAGGCGTTGCAGTCGGACCGCCAGATTTGGCACTCCGAATCTGGCGAAGGGCTCTCCGTCACCCGATGAGCTCAAGACCAACTGATCGCTTGCACCGATAAAGAAAAGCCCAAAATGGCCCATGGGGCCGTGATTGGTATATGACGCGGTCGCGGGCGCGCCAGCGAGGTCCAAGGTCAGTCTGGCCGGAATGAAGTTGACCGCAACACGGTTTCCCGCATGCCGGGGGCCCCGCAAGCCGAATTCCTCGTCCTCGAGGGTGTGCACCGGGAACCGCTGGTGCTGCAGCAGTTCACGAATGCGCGTATCCACATGCCGGCAGAACTCGGCGACCGTGGACTGTGGCGGGGCGTTGAGTACGAGCGGCACAACCCCGGCCATCATGCCCGGCAGCGTCCTGGAATCCGGATGCACGCGCCGGCTGACCGGGAAGTCCAAAGCCACCTCTGATCCAGAGGTGGACCAACCCCGCACCAGCAGCGCGCAGGCGGCGGTGATCACCGAGTATCGGCGAATCCGTAAAACCTTTGTCAGTTCCTTGATCTCACTGACCGTGACGTCGTCCATCTGAACGGAATCGGACGGCTTGTAGCCGTCCGATTCTTCGGAAGCGTGGGGCATCCGGTAGTCGAGCCCGCTGTCCGGAGGGAGGTTGTTGCTCCAGTACTCCCGATCCTCGGCGTATTCGGCGGACGCGACGTAATCCGTCTCCCAGTCGACGAGATCCTGGAGCGTGCCGAAGTAGGCGGGGGGAATGGGTTCGCCCGTGGCCAGCGCCGTATAGATGGATGCGACGCGACGGCTCACCACCGCCATACCCAAGCCATCCAGGTTGATGTGGTGGCACAAGCCGAACAGGTGGAACTCGTCGTCCGCGGTCCGGTACAACGCGAACTTCAGCAGCTGACCGGTCAGCGGCATCAGCGTACGTTGAATATCCGTCGCCTTTTTGCGAGCAAGACCGGCCGGATCGTCCGAATCGCGCAGGTCCTCGAACGCCAGCTCCAGATCCGAATGATCAATCGGGCGCTGGACGATCTGTCCATCCACTTCAAAGAACGCAGCGCGAGCGGGTTCGGCCTCCGTCACAGCTTGACGAATGGCCCGCTCAAGGAGAACTCGTTCTACTTGACCTTCGATCCGAACCAAAAGACCTAGCTGCCACTCGGCACCAACCAGACCGGTTTCCTGGGAAAGCCAGATATCTAATTGTCCACGCGAAAGCGGTAATGCCCGGTCCTCAGACTCCAACATTCGCCTACCCCCTCTCCGAAGGTTCAGCGCCCAAGACCCCCACCTTGCGCCAATCTCTCACGCAGGCTCTTCGGCCGGATATCGGTCCAGTTTTGTTCGATGTACTCCAGGCAGGCTGCACGGTCCGCTTCACCGAATACAACGCGCCAGCCGTCAGGCACGTCGGCAAAAGCCGGCCATAGGCTGTGCTGCTCCTCGTCGTTGACCAAGACGAAAAAGCTTCCCTTGTCATCATCGAATGGATTGATGCTCACGCTTTCTCCAGGTTGCTTCGGTGGACATCGCAAACATACGGCTGAATTTAGAGCGTTGTACGGGGTTTCACAAAGTTCTAATCTTCGTAACTTTGACACATTCCCATTCGCTGCTGCAACTAATTAGCCAGAACATCACCGTTGACGTGTTTACGCAGATCAAGTATGGTTACTGCGATTCCGATCTGTTGCGACAAGCGCACACATGAGTATACCAAGTCCAGGCCCGCTGCGTGAGTCGAGCTTTTTGCGATACCCGAGAGCAACCAAATTTCACTCCACCGCCAAGTGCCACAGCAAAGTACTCAACTAGAACTGGTGACGGTTGTTACCCAATATTGGATCTTGCTGGGAATCTTTGTCAAGTAGCTTGAAGAAGTAGCCGACATCGCTGCGTTCACAAGTTTTACGAGTTCACATACGTGCTCACCCCCGGTTGATTCATTGCGCGACAGACGGCGAATATTACGAGTGGGTGCGTACAGAATGAACTCAGGACGACCTGAATTAGGATTCAAGCCTGAATCGGCACTGCACACGCGATGCTAGCAACAGGGCCCGAGGACACTGCGGTATCGAGAAGTAAATGTGGTGACAAACTGCTACGAATTAAGTTCTCATCTATAAGAAATACCCCAGATATCCAGGGTCGTTAGACCCCCGCGCCCTCACCTTGGGCGACACAACGAATTACGCGAAAAACATTGTTATGCGCGTTTCGCCCAATAACCCGCCGGGCATCACCGACACGATCTATATCGGTGCCCATTACGTGGTGTACAGCGAGTACACAGCCGCGTTGCCGCGCATCGCTCGAAGTGTGCGGAGCGAGGCTCCAAAGCATCCGCATGAGGACTTTCAGCCCGCCCTCAACGGGTACCTTGAGAACAGACCATTGAACGGCCATCGCAGCCGAATGCGAAATACGTGGCGCAGCGTTACGAAAACCGGTTAGTCGACCGGCTGCTCAGCGGTGACGTCCGTCCCGCTGATGGGAGACGAACCGGCCGGCATCAGCATGACAAAGACCGGGAGCCGCACCACAGCACCCGACAAAATGGGCAGCCGGATCGCGACGGAAACTACCTCCAGCTCCAGACGTCTCCCCCGCCGAGTCTCCATCTCCAGACGTCCCGGTAACTGTCGGGGTGTCGCCAGCCAGTCCAGACCGCGTTCTATCGACTCGACGACGTTCATCACTCAACTATACCTATCCGGCCGATGCCCGGCGCATGAAACTCCTTGCCGGAAGAGGAATCTGCCGCATCGTCTAGGCCTTGACAAAGCGGTACATCCGGTATTCGACGGACCCTCCGGCACGCAGATCGTCATAGGCGCGCTGAGCAGGCGCGAAGCGACGGACTATGCCACGAAGTGGAGCAGGCGTGGCACGGTCGATGACATATCGCCACCGTGCCAAGTTCTTCTCCATCCCGCGCCGTACTTCGGCGTTGATTCCGCGCTCCGACACCATGCGCAATGGCGCGTTCGCGAGCGCTACCTTCCAGCCCGCAACGTCCTGAACGCTGCGCGCATCTGTATAAAGGAAATTCCCGCCTGGTCGTAGCACCCGAGCCACCTCGGTCAGGAACACAGGGAAATGGGGATACAGATGCGACGACTCAACATTGATCACCGCGTCAAAGGACTCGTCGGGAAACGGCAGGTCCTCGGCATCTCCCTGAACGAACTCCAGGCCCGGTAGATCGTGTCGCCTGCGGCAGAAGCTGATCCCGTCCGGGTTCAAGTCCAGGCCCGTATAGGAGGCAGGCTGCAGGGCGCGCACCAAGTACGAGGCACCACCCCCGTGACCACAACCGACCTCCAACACCCGCTGACCGCCTAGGTCCGCCTGGGTGGCGGTGCTGTGATAGAGCTGGATGGAATAACGGTCAGGCTCATCGGACGCCGACAGCGGGACACCCATCGCGGGTTCCTCTTCGTACCCATAATTGAGGAACACGACGTCCTCGGTTTCAAGCTTACGCGTGGCATGCCGATAGATGAATTTCTGAACCCGCTGCGTGAACACCGCGTTCAACTTGAACATGACCCAGTCTCGCGACCTCTGCACTGGACGACTCCGTACCATCGACGAAGTATGTCAGAGGTTTGAGTCCAGGACAGTGTTATCAAACCCTGAACTGCCTTGCGACAGTTGAAGAACCAGAGATAATGGCAACCGTTCGGGTTCACCG
Organism: Mycobacteroides abscessus ATCC 19977; assembly: GCF_000069185.1. Taxonomy (NCBI): domain Bacteria; kingdom Bacillati; phylum Actinomycetota; class Actinomycetes; order Mycobacteriales; family Mycobacteriaceae; genus Mycobacteroides; species Mycobacteroides abscessus. The sequence goes on from NC_010397.1 coordinate 4,163,413, forward strand.
ACGCGACAACCCGCGACAACCCGCGACAAACACTGAAGGGCCAGGGACAGTATGAAGTTTGCGCTGGCATGCTACGGAACCCGCGGCGATGTCGAACCATCCGTCAGCGTGGGATGCGAGCTGTCACGTCGCGGACACGACGTAAGCATTGCTGTGCCGCCCGAACTCATCGGCTTCGCGGAATCAGCAGGCCTGGCCGCCGTGCCGTACGGGCCGAAATTGCACGACTTTCTGCAGGACGAATTCCTCCGCACCTTCTGGACTCGATTGATGCGCAATCCCATCGGTGCTTTGCGTGAACTCTGGGCACCGATTGCCCGATACTGGCCGGACACCAGCACCACGCTGCTATCGCTGGCCGAAGACGCGGATTTGTTGTCCACCGGGCTGAACTTCGAACAGTCCGCAGGCAACGTAGCCGAGTACTTCGACATTCCGCTGATCATGCTGCACCACTTTCCGATGCGGCCCAATGGGCAACTGTTACCGATGCTGCCGGCTCGGCTCGTCCGATCCGGTGGGTTGCTCTCCGAATGGCTGTTGTGGCGCGCGACGAAGGACGCCGATGACGCGCAGCGGGAGGTCCTTGGCCTCCCGAGGGCAACCCGCCCCTCGGCATTCCGCACCGCCCGCCGAGGCGCGGTGGAAATCCAGGCCTATGACGCTGTTTCCGTACCTGGGTTGGCGATGGAGTGGGCGAAATGGGGCGATAGCCGACCGTTTGTCGGTGCACTCACGATGGGGCTGACAACCGGAGCCGACCAGGACGTTGCTGCTTGGCTCGCCGCGGGGAAACCACCGATCTGCTTCGCTACAGGCAGCATTCCACTCGAATCTCCCTCCGACACAGTCGAAATGATCAGCTCCGCATGCGCGGAGCTGGGCGAGCGCGGGTTGATCTGCGCCGGCGGTACCGATTTCAGCGAGATCACCATTCCCGACCATGTCAAAGTGGTCGGGGCCGTCAATTACGCGGCGGTCTTCGCGGCTAGCCGAGCCGTCGTCCACCACGGCGGTTCGGGAACCACCGCGGCCAGCCTGCGAGCGGGTGTGCCGACCCTGATCCTCTGGAGCTCAGCCGATCAGCCGTACTGGGGAAATCAACTTAGCCGACTCAAGGTAGGTGCTGCCAGACGATTCTCCGCCACCGATCGCAATACACTGGCGGCCGACCTACGCCGGGTCCTTCTTCCAGAATATGCGGTTGCGGCCCGCGCAGTCTCCGCTCAGATGACCTCCCCGACGGATAGTGTCACCAAGGCCGCCGATCTCTTCGAGAGCACCGCCGGCCGAAAAGCGGTGTGAGGATTGCCCCGCTATTGAGGCGGCTTGATGATCAGACCTTGCCCGGTGGGCAAGGCAACCACGGACACGCCCAACTCGCGAGCCACGTCGTCCATGGCGATGCGCTGCTCATCGCGGCCACGGTTTGCGTAGTCGTCCAGGAGCACGAACGCCCCCGGCGACAATCGTGGCCAAAAATACCGCAGAGTCTCCACTTCCGGTGGAGCACAGTTCATGTCGATATGTAGAAATGCCACCGCATCGGTGTCGACTTCAGCAAGCGTCTCGGGTACGGCCCCGACGATGACACGCTGATTCTTCCACTGCGCGAAATTCGCCTTGACGCTGTCCACCGAGCTGACATACATGCCGTTTTTCACGAGTTTGTCGCTCTTTTCGAGCGCGCCGGCATTACGCTCACCGGCGCTGACGAAGCGTGGATCGAGACCGGCGAAAGTGTCGAGCAGATAGAACGTCTTGCCCAACCGATCCCAATCGAGGTACTCCATGATGGCGCTGCTCAAGAATCCGTAGCTGACCCCGCACTCGACGAAATCACCCTTCACCTTGTTGGCGCTGGCCGCCGCCCACAGCCCCACATGTACCCGCCAGTGCCACTGGTACCAGTCCGTGCCACCCAGCGCGCGAACGCCGCGTTCATACGCACGCTGGAAGTCGGGATCATCAAGGAACGCATGACTGTTGAAACAAATCAGTGCATCGTTCGAATAGACTTTAGGGAGAAGTGTGCGCGCAAGCCAATACTCCTTGCGGACCGCCCACAGCTGGATACGGGTACGGAGCGATAGCTCATCTGCCACAGCGGAAACGATAGCATCCGTCGTCGGTAAACTGGTGAGAAAGGCTCGCCACGAACCAATTCAGCTTGATCGAATCGCTATGGCTCACAAGCTGATCGATGTACGTCCTACGATCACGCAGCATCGCGATCAAGAGGAATCGGTGGCCGCTCGGCCACCGTGACTGCCTGCTTCCGGGTAAGCCGGGACTTCAGTGCGATAGCGCGTTTTTCCACGACAAACCAACTGAAAGCCGCCAGCGGTACGGTGGCAACTGTCGCAATGACAAAGAACAGCAACAGATTCAGACTGGCCAGACCCGAGACGACCAACAGCTGCTGTATGGGATAGGCGTAGATGTACGTACCGTATGACAGATCGTTACGTAGATTTAGCCGCGGTTTGTGGATAAGCGAGCCCGAGACGATGACCGCATAAGCCAGGGGCAACGCGGCCACATCTCGATAGTTCTCAAGCAGACCGGATACCAACACGATGGCAACGCTGAGCGCGACAAGCGACCAGCGCGCCGGCAGAATATCTTTGTACTGATTTAGCAGAGCGCCCGCCGCGAACATCACGGCAAATCTGGCCACCATCTGCGGGATCGACGTCGCCGCAAAGACTGGGTAGGAGAGATAGGCCGTCGCAGCGAGAAAGAACACGAATGCTGCCGGGACAACCCATCGGCGCTTCAGTAGGCCGGCGACGCCCAGCACTGCCACCGCGATGTAACAGATCATCTCGAATACGAGCGTCCAGATCGAGCCGTTCCAAACCCCCGGCCAGGGGACACCGCGCGGCGTGCCGTCGACGCCCGCGTAGTACACGTTGAGCAGGCCGTTGTTGATGACATATTCGATCGGCTTGTGTGAGGCGAACAGATCCGAGACCGAGCCGCCCTGGATGAGGACACTGGTGGGGGCGATAACGAACGCGATGATCGCCAGACACACCCATAACCCGGGAAAAATGCGCAACCCGCGAGCGATCGCAAAGTCCCGAAGCTTCGGTTTCCGTAGCCAACTCGCAGTGATAAGAAATCCCGAGACGGCGAAAAAGCCGTCCACTCCCACTTGTTCGATGAGCTGCTCGAACGGACGGTACGTGATGGTTCGACCGGTGAGTGGCCACGAATGCCAGAAAATGACGCTCACCGCCAGCGCGAGCCGCCATGCGTTCAGCGCGTTGTTTCGCGGGTCGAAGACCTGGCCGAGTGTCAAACCCTTAGCCTGCCCGGTCGCACCCGCCTTGGTCATGCCGAACACCTCGCCTGCGCGAACCGCTCCATGGCATCCGCGGCAGCGACAGCACTTTCACCGGGTTTGGTCATACCGGCCGCGAGCTCCCGGGCCCGATCGGCATAGTCCGACGCCAGGATTCGTCGCAAGTCGGCTACCAGCGACTCGCGGGTGGTCGTCGAAAAGCGGCGAGTAGTGCCTACTTTCAACTTCTTGACCTGACCACCCCACAGCGTTTGATTGGCGTCCATCGACAAGATCAACGTGGGAACTCCAGCCCGCAGACTGGCCGCGGTGGTGCCCGACCCCCCGTGGTGCACGACTGCCCGGCACGCGGGAAAAACAGTCGCATAGTTCACCGCGCCCACGACCTTGACGTGTTCGGGGAGCTGCGCGCCGCCAAAGTCGCTCCACCCGGCACCGATAAGCGCACGCTCGCCGAGCTCGGCACACGCCGAACCGATCATTTCCAATGCGGCGGAAGGCGATTCAACCGGCATGCTGCCGAAACCAAAAAAGATCGGTGGCGTTCCCCCGGCGATCCACGATGCGACCTCCTCATCGGCTTCCTGTGTCATCGCCATGGTCAGCGAGCCCACGAATGGCCGCAGTCCATTCCACTTCGCCCATTCGGTAGCCAGACCCGGGAAACAGACCGAGTCATACCCCTGAATCTCAAGCGAGCGACGCTCGGCGATCCGCTGCGGCGAGGGACTCGAAGCTTTCGGCAAGCGAAGCTCGCGCCGCTGGGCATCCTCCACCTTCTTGTTCAGCCGCCAGGACACCCAATCGAAGGCTCTCATCGCCGCGCGGCCCAGACGGGAGGGCAGGATTGTGACCAGCTGGCCGTTGGGACGCATCGGAATATGGTGCAGCGTGACCAATGGAATGTCATGGTACTCAGCGACATTTGCGGCCGGCTCCTGGTAACTCTGCCCGGCGAACAGTACATCGGCCCCCTGCGCCGCAGACATCAGCGTGGTGTTCATCTGCGCCCAGCACTCATCACTAAGCTCCCACATCTGACGCCACATCGTTCGAATCTCCCGCACCTTCCAGAAAGTGTGAAAGAAGAACGTCCAGAAATTGCGATACACGTCCAGCCACGTCTTGGTGTCCAACCCGTAGGAAACCGTCTCCAGCCCGGCCGACTCCGTAAAGCTGATCAGGTCGGGCGGCACCGCCATGACGACGTCGTGTCCCCTGCGCTGTAGTTCACGAGCCACGACGACAGAGGGCTCGATATCGCCCCGCGTTCCGTAACTCGCCAGCACAAATTTCATCGCTTCCAACGCCTTTCGGGTATCGCGGTTCAGTGGAGTGAGTCCGACGTCATTCCTTACGCCAAAACACCCCTGTACCGTCAATTTCCATGATCTCAGCAGTTATCCCATGCTTTGCCCGATAATCCGTGACGGCCTGTTTGCATGAGTCAAGCGCGTGGTAATCGTCGATGATGCAAAAACCTCCCGGGGACAAACGCGCGTAGAGCCCGTCAAGCGCCTGGATTGTCGACTCATAGAGGTCCCCGTCGAGCCGCAATACCGCGATTTGTTCAATCGGGGCGTCATGCAGCGTGTCTTTGAACCAGCCCGGCACAAAACGGACCTGCTGATCCAACAACCCATAGCGCTCGAAATTCGCCCGGACATTCTTTTCGGTCACCGCCAGGATGGGCGCCGCGAGATGTAGCCGGTCTCCCTTGTCCGCCTTGTAATTGGCAGTGTCCGGAGGTGGCACGCCCTCGAACGAGTCGCAGAGCCAGACGCTTCGTGTCGTATCCCCGTACGCGGCCAGGACCGCACGCATCAGGATGGACGCACCACCACGCCAGACGCCACATTCGACCAGGTCTCCCGGCACGTCATCGGCAAGTACCGTCTCGACGCACTGCTGCAGGCTGGTAAGTCGCTGCATTCCGATCATCGTCAGTGCATCTGCCGGCCAGTCCAGTCCCAAGTCACGCTTGTGCGCATCGAACGCGCGCTTGCGCACGAGCACGTAGTCGCCAAATTTGAAAAAGGGACGATGCAGCCAGTTCCAACCCACTGGCACAAGTTCATCAACTCCGTATCTGGTGAGGTCCTGCCGAAGCAGGTCCAGATAAGCGGATCGAGTGTCGTAATCGGTCACGGTCAAGAACTGCCCCTATCTCGAAATGCTGGTGTCCCGTCCCAGCGGTAAGAATAGCCGCCCGCACGACTCCGTCGACACGTTTCGAGCTCGGCTACTCCGTTGTGGGGACTGCATTTTCGGTGGAATCTGTCAAAAAATCTTATGAACCGATGTCGCCAGATATTTCCGGCTCACGCGGGCGAAGTTTCCACGGTCCTTCATTAATATTCAGGCTCATCGGAACACCGCACGGGGCAGGCTCTTGGGCTTCTCCGCCCGGTGAATCACGACCACCGAGTCGAACACCTCGATCCGGTCGATGATGGTGGTCGCGAGGGGCACCTGAACTCCCTCAAGCCTCCTGGGATGACCCTCCATGATCTGGTACACAGAGTTCATCTCCAGATAGTGGGCATGCATCGCGTCCATCAGCCACTTCGTGAAGTCGATGAACGATTCACGCTGATCGCGATAGATCGTCCAGTAGTTGGCGCACACATCCTCGACGATGTAGACCCCGCCGGGCCGTAGCCGCGGAAACAGGTATCTGAACGAGCCGATCATCTGCTTTGGGGTGTGCCCGCCGTCATCGAGAATCGTGTCGAACGGGCCCAACTCGTCGACCACCGCCCCGAGGAATCGAACATCGGTCTGGTCACCGATACGCACGTGGACGCGATGCTCGGGATCATCGTGCCGCGCGGACTCGGGATTGATATCCAGACCCACGATGGTCGCGTCCGGCAAATACTCTCGCCACATTTGCAGCGAGCCACCCCGGTCCACCCCGATCTCCAGCATCCGCTCGGTCCGCGCGAGGGCATGCTGATAAATGGGCAGGTAATGACGCAACTTGTGCACCTTCTCGGCGCCCTCGAAGATCCGGCCTATCGGAGTATCCATGGCCGGAGTGTCGTCAGCGGACATCAAGACTTTCCCTGCTAAGTCCGGCCCGAGGGCATCGAGCATACGACGACGGCCCGCGTAGCGATAGCGCCGTGCGATAAACGGCGGCTTAGGCTGGAGGGTTAGCCGAAAAAGCGGCATACTCACGGAACCCTTTGCGGTTCTTTACGGTTCGAAGAACGCGATTCGTTCCGAGACTTCCGAAGCGCCATACACATCAGCCTACCGACACGTTCCCGGTGCTATCGCCAAGCTAACTGTCCTCATGCGGCGACAGTGCCCGTTCCCGCAGCGCCACGCTATCCGCGACCGCCGGCTCCACACCGAGAGTACCGGCCGAGGTGGCGCGCTTCCGTTTAAGCCGAGACTTCAAAGCCAGCGCGCGTTTCTCGATCAGAAACCAGCTGAATGCCGCGGGTATGAGCGTTGCTACTGCTGAAACACCAAAGAATACAAACGGATTCAAGGCGTACAGACCCGCGACGGCCAGGAGCTGCTGAGTGGGCGAGGCGTAAATGTAGACACCGTAGGACAGATCAGTATGAATATTCATGCGCTTGTTCTTGATCAGCACACCCGAGACCACCACGGCATAGGCCAGTGGCAACGCCCCGAGCACTCGATAGTCGGGCAACATGCCCGAAAACAGCACGATCACGACACTCACCGCCACTAATGACCAGCGGGCCGGTATGCGATCGCGCCACTGATACAACAGCGCACCGGCGGAGAACATTATCGCGCTACGCACCGCCAGCTGTGGGATGGTCCAGAGGCCCGGGAATGTCAGCGGCGGCAGCATGATCGCCGCAATTGTCGCCAGAATCAGTATCACGGGTGCGGTCCAGCGGCGACTGGCCAGGCCGAGCAAACCCAGACCGGCCACCGCGATATAGCACATCACCTCAAAAACGAGTGACCACAAAGACGCGTTCCAGATTCCCGGGTACGGGATATCGTGCGGCGTACCGCCCACGTCCAACTGGAGTTGCACCAAGGCACTGTTCTTCAACACGTACTCGACGGGTGCGCTGGAGAACAGCAGCCTCGCCGCGGAGCCGCCCTGGATCGCCACGCTCAGCGGTGCCACGACAAACGCTGTTATCGCCAGGACGATGTAGTAACCCGGCAGGATACGAAGAGCTCGCGCTACGAAATACTCACGCACATCGGGATTGCGAAGCCAACTCGCAGTGATCAGAAATCCTGACAGGGCAAAGAATCCGTCGACTCCCACCGAGAAGAGCAACTGAAGGATCGCTTTCGACTCCACTACCCGCCCGGTGAGAGGAAACGAGTGAAATAGGATCACCTCAGTCGCCAAAGCGAGCCGACATGCGTTCAGCGCGTTGTTTCGTGAATCGAATACAGAACCGAGCTTCATGCGCCTCCGCCACTCTTCGCTGGGAGCGTCATCGTATCGCCATCGCAGGGACTGATCACGCTTTCCGGCATTTCTGCGTCAGGTTGGAAAAACATTGCCGCAGCCCAGGATTCACAGCAATCATAGGATGCCCGCGGTTATCGATCGATGCCGAGGTACCGGCTTGCTCAAAAACGATTCGGGCAGTCTTTGTCGATCCATTCGAGCAGCGCATGTAGGCCGTCTTCCAGTGTCCACTTCGGACTCCACCCGAGGCCCTCGACTGCCGGCGCGATATCGCAGCTCGCCGCGCGCACGTCCCCATCGCGAAACTTCCCGACAACGACGGGTTCCGGCGCCGCGCAGATATCGGCCACCTTGCGCGCCAACTCGTGGATCGTGGTCGCGGTGCCCGAACCGATATCCAGGGTGCGGCGCTCGGTGGCAGGTGTGTGCACCGCGGCGAACAGCGCATCGACAACGTCATCGATGAATACGAAATCGCGGACTATCCGCCCGTCTTCGTAAACCTCCAAGGCTTGTTTCTCACGTGCCAACCGCGCGAACAGGGTGACAATTCCGGTGTATGAATTGGTGAGCGATTGCCCGGGACCATACACATTCTGCAGCCGCAAGACACTCAGATTGGTGTCGTGCGCTGCGGCCCAGGACGCCAAGAGGTGTTCCTGCGCAAGTTTTGTACCCGCGTAGATGTTGGTCGGTCTGGGTTCCGTGCGATCAGCACAACTGGAAAGCGGCGTCGCGGATGCGCCCGCCGGGCCTTGTGGATCCCATTCACCGGCAAGCAGCTGCGCGTGGCTGCGCGGCCGCGGGTAAAAGACCTCCGCGCCGGACTGCCACGCGCCTTCGCCATAAACGGCTCGTGACGATGCGAGGACCAACTGGTCCGGTACGAGTGCCGAACGGCTGAGGGCATCCAGAAGTTGAGTTGTACCTACTACATTGACGGAGCCGTGGCGGGTCGCCTCCGAAAGCGACTGTGCTGTGCCCGTCTCCGCGGCCAGGTGGACGACCTGGGACGGCTCAAACAAGCGCAACACAGCATCCCAGTCCGGTGCGTGGGTGACATCGCCGGTGAACAAGCGCACCGACGCCGGCAGGTCGATCGCCCGCCCCCTGGCGTGGACCTGTGGGTGTAGGACGTCCATTACCGCCACGTCGTACCCCGCCTGGATGAGGCGGTTGGACAGCGCGGATCCAATGAATCCCGCGCCACCTGAGATGAGCACAGATTTCGACGCACTGGTCTTTGACAAGCCGAGCCTCCCGTTCTTTCAGAGCTGTTAGGTGACCGGCACGCACCGGTAATGCGTTCCGGGTGAATGGTATCGATGGTGGTTCCGCTACGCGGGGTTGGTCTCTCACACTCTGCCGCGGGTAGCCATCCAGGCCTATGGGTGGGAAGCCTTTGCCTCCAGCAGGTCGGCTGCCTTGCTGACGCTATCGTGCGGCTTCGACATATGAGGGGCGATCGCGCGCGCCCGGGCCGCACATTCCGGGGTGAGAATCGTGCGTAGGTCCGAGACCAGAGAGTCGCGGGTTGTGGTCGAAAACCGCCGGGAGGCACCCACTCCCATACGCCTTAGCTGGTTCCCCCAGAACGGCTGATCACCAACGGTCCACAGAATCAGCGTGGGCACTCCTGCACGCAGACTGGCCGCCGTGGTGCCCGATCCGCCGTGATGAACGATCGCGCGACTCACCGGAAAGACCGCCGCGTAGTTCACCACTCCGACCAGTTTGACGTGTGGCGAGGTTTGGACGCCGCTGAAGTCGGTCGCCCCGGCACATACCAACGCGCGCTCTCCCAATTCTGCGCACGCTGAACCGATCATCTCGACTGTCTCGGCCGGAGATTCAACGGGGATGCTCCCCGAGGCAAAGCAGATCGGCGGGGGCCCCGAGGCTATCCACGACATCACCTCGTCATCAGCCGAGGTCGTCAGCTCCATGGTGAGAGCACCCACGAAAGGCCGTCGGCCTCCGTATTTCGCCCACTCTTCGGCCAGCCCCCGGAAGCACACGGCGTCGTAGGCCTGAATTTCCAGCGAATTGCGCTGACCTATACGCTGCGGCGACGGGCTGGTCGCCTGTGGCAATCCGAGATGTCGTCGTTGGGCATCTTCGGCCCCCTTGGTGACCCGCCAGGTCAGCCAGTCGTAGGCGGTCATCCCCGTCCGGGTCAGCATCGGCGGTAGCACCGGGAAAAGCTGACCATTGGGACGCCACGGCATCGTGTGTAGTGCGACCAACGGGATCCCATAGAACTCAGCAACATTGGCTGCCGGCTCCTCATAGCCCACACTCGTGGACAGCAGGTCGGCTCCCTCTGCCACCGACACCAGGGTTTCACTCATTTCCGACCATTGTTCGGTCACCAGCTTCAGCGCCTGCCGACACAGTGCCACCAAGTCCTGCAGCCGCCAGAAGTGGCGGGTCCACGACGTCCACAAGTCGCGGTACTCATCGAGCTGCGGGCCCACGTGGATTCCGTAGGGCACCGCGGACAGCCCGACCGAGCCGGCAAAACCGATCAAGTCGGGAGGGACGGCCATGCGCACTTCATGACCCCGGCGCTGCAACTCTCGCCCAACAGCAACGGCAGGTTCGATATCGCCGCGAGTGCCATAACTTGCCATGGCAAATTTCATGACGGTATAGACCTCCCCGATATCTGAATGTGCCACAGAATGGACGTCAATATTCTCGGCCATTATTACCGATTTCGCCCGCCTCGGATAGCCTCAATGCAATAGGCATACACCCGTCTCCAATTCCACCGCGGGCCAGTAGCTAAGGCTCCGAAAAATGTATCGACCTGCCTTGCCGCATATAAACGACGAACTCGAATATGACGGCAATGAGAATGCGGCCGAACACACGTTCCAGGACCGCCAGTACGCTCCGTCGACGCGCTCGCCCCCTGCAGCCGGGCCCAGCGAGCGCCGATCACCAATACCTGCGCAAGCATCTCGGGGGCTCGGTGCCGGGCACCGATTCCGTCGGCATTCCAGCTTCGTACGCGATAGGGTGACTAGGGAGTTGCGCGGGGCATGTCAGAAAAAGTCGCCACCGCAACCGGACTCGCATTTGTCATCGAGTAGGAGCACACGTTGCGCGGCATCATTCTCGCAGGCGGCTCAGGCACTCGCCTACACCCGATAACGACAGGCGTCAGTAAGCAGTTACTGCCGGTCTACGACAAACCGCTGGTCTACTACCCCCTGTCCACCTTGATCATGGCGGGCGTGCGCGACATCCTGGTAATCACCACACCCGCCGATGCCCCGGCTTTTGAGCGCCTACTCGGCGACGGTTCAGCGTTCGGGATCAATCTGAGTTATGCCGTGCAACCCCAGCCAGAGGGGCTGGCACAGGCTTTCGTCATCGGGGCGCAACACATTGGCACCGACACCGCGATGCTCGCGTTGGGGGACAACGTGTTCTACGGGCCCGGCCTGGGCACGAGCCTGCGCAGGTTCGAGAACATCGACGGTGGGGCAATATTCGCCTACTGGGTAGCCAATCCGTCGGCATACGGCGTGGTCGAATTCGATGCCGCAGGAGTTCCCCTGTCCCTGGAGGAGAAGCCCGCGACACCGAAATCTCATTACGCCGTACCGGGGCTGTACTTCTACGACAACGATGTCATCGAGATCGCCCGGTCGCTTCAGAAGTCGGCACGCGGTGAATACGAAATAACGGAGATCAACCAGATCTACCTGGATCAAGGTCGGCTCTCGGTCGAAGTCCTGCCGCGCGGGACCGCTTGGCTGGACACCGGAACGTTCGATTCGCTACTGGATGCGAGCGATTACGTCCGCACCATCGAACGCCGTCAAGGTCTGAAAATTGGCGTTCCGGAAGAAATTGCGTGGCGTGCCGGTTTCATCAATGACGATCAACTTGCCGCCCGTGCCCAAAAGCTACTCAAATCTGGGTATGGAAGTTACCTACTTCAGCTCTTGCAGCGGAAATAGCCCGATATTCCGGTTGGCGGTAACACTACGGAGTGTCAGACGTATAAAGAGATGTGGGCCTGGGAAACAACCCAGGCCTTGAGTACGGCTGAATACGTAAAGTTGATGTGGTCGGTACGAGGAGGCAATTGAGAACATGAACAAACTGTCACTGACGAAAACCATCGCGGCCGTGGGCGGTATCACCATGGCGTTGAGCGCGGGGGCGGGCCTAGCATCCGCAGACCCCGTTACGGACGAGATGGTCAACAGCACCTGTACGTACGAGCAGGCGAACGCCGCCCTACACGCGGAGAACCCAATGGCCGCAGAGTACTTCGACGCGTCGCCGCCCAACCAGCAGTTCATGCGAGAGTTCCTCAGCTCGCCAAAGGACAAGCGCGTGAGCATGATCAACCAAGTCAAGGGAAATCAGGGCATCGAGTACGTCATCCCGGTGTTCCAGCAGATGGTGCGCAGCTGCCACAAGTACTAAGACCTGCCAGACAGACCTGAAGGGCCGGGTACGACGCGATCGTCGTACCCGGCCCTTCAGGCTCTATGCAAAAAATTGATGCGAAACCGGTTGAACGGCAAGACCACTACTCAGAAAGCCGCGGCAGCTCGGCCGTCGGCCCCTCGTCGTCATGGCGTGCATCGGTGTGCCAAGCACTTGGCGCGGACGCGCCAACGGGCGTCAGCAGCGCACTCGGCGGGCGCGGGCGCACACGCTGTGGCCACCAGAACCACCGGCCCAGCAGCGCCGCGATCGACGGGGTCATGAACGAGCGCACGATCAGGGTGTCGAACAGCAGGCCCAGGCCGATGGTGGTACCGATCTGCCCGATGATCTGCAGATCGCTGACGACCATCGAAGCCATCGTGGCGGCGAACACCAGTCCTGCCGATGTGACCACCTTTCCGGTACCACCCATCGCACGGATGATGCCCGTATTCAGTCCGGCGCCCAGCTCCTCCTTCATACGGGAGACCAGTAGCAGGTTGTAGTCGGAGCCGACCGCCAGCAGGATGATCACCGACATCGCCAGCACCATCCAGTGCAGATTGACTCCCAGGATGTACTGCCACAGCAGCACCGACAAACCGAAGGACGCACCCAGCGAGAGCGCCACGGTACCGACGATCACCAGGGCCGCGATGAAACTTCGGGTAGTGATGAGCATGATGATGAACACCAGGCAGATCGCCGCGATACCCGCGATCAACAGATCGTATGTCGAGCCGTCTTTCCAGTCCTTGGCAGTCGACGCAGCACCGGCGATGTACACCTTGCCTCCGACGAGAGGCGTCCCCTTGAGCGCTTCCTCCGCCGCGTTCCGTACCTGCTCGATCCGCGCGATCCCCTCCGGTGACATGGGGTCGCCGTTGTGAGAGATGATGAACCGCACAGTCTTTCCGTCTGGCGATAAGAACGAACTCATAGCGCGCTGGAAATCAGGATTCTTGAATACCTCAGGCGGCAGGAAGAACGAATCGTCGTTCTTCGACGCGTCGAAGGCCTCCCCCATCGCCATGACATCGTCGGTGGTTTCATCCATCTGGGCGAACTGGCCCGACATGGTGGCGTACATGGTCAGCACCGAGGTCCGCATGCTCTGCATGACCTCAATCATCTGAGGAAACTGAACGAGCAACTGCGGCATGATCGCGTCCAGCTTGTCCATGTTCTTGACGAGTTCGACCAGTCCGTCATCAAGCGCATCCGCGCCATCCAACGCATCGAAAATCGACCTGATCGACCAGCAGATCGGGATATCGAAACAGTGCTTCTCCCAATAGAAGTAATTGCGGATCGGCCGGAGGAAGTCGTCAAAGAGTGCGATGCTGCCGCGCAGGTCGTCGGTGATCTGCTGCACCTCGTGCGTGTCGGCTGTCATCCGGTGCGTCGTCTCCGACATCTTCTTCATCACGCCATACGTGCGTTGCATCGTCGCGATCATCTTGGCCATATCGTCGGCCTGCTTTTGCATTTCGGCGATGCGCTTCTTCTGAAAACGCGTTGCCTGAACTTGTCCAGCGCTTTGCAGACTCAGCAAGAAGGGCACCGAGGTGTTGGCGATCGGGGTACCCTCCGGGCGGGTGATCCCCTGCACCCGCGAGACTCCCCGCACCTTGAAGATGGCCTTGGCCACCTTGTTCAGCACCAGGAAATCCGCGGGGTTCCTTAGGTCCCTGTCGGTTTCGATCAACAGCACATCGGGCGTAAGACGCGACTCGGAGAAGTGCCGCTGAGCGGCAGCGAATCCCTGATTCGCCGGGATATCGCTGGAGATATAGAGCCGATCGTTGTAGCTGGTCTTATACCCCGGGAGGGTGGACAGTCCGACCAGTGCCACCGCCAGCGACGCGACCAGAATGGGCGCCGGCCACCGCACAACCGCGGTACCGATGGCTCGCCACCGCTGAACCCTCAACTTGCGCTTGGGTTCCAGCAGACCGAACCGGCTTGCCACCACGATTCCGGCGGGTACCAAGGTAACGGCCACCGCCACTGCCGCGAGCATGCCGATGGCACACGGAATACCCATTGTCTGGAAGTAGGGCAACCGGGTGAAGTGCAGGCACAGAATGGCTCCAGCGATTGTGACGCCCGACGCCAAGACCACCGGGGCGACGCTGCGATATGTGGTGTAGTAGGCCGTCTCTCGGTCCTGGCCCGCCTGACGTGCCTCCTGATACCGGCCGAAAAAGAAGATGCCGTAGTCGGTACCCGCGGCGATGCTCAGGAAGACCAGCATGTTGACGGCGAAGGTCGAGAGCACAAAAACGTCATGGTGGCCAAGGAACGCGACGATGCCACGGGCCGCTGCCAGCTCGACTCCCACCATGATCAGCAGCAGGATCACGGTAATCACCGAGCGATACAGGATGAGTAGCAGCGTGAAAATGATGACGACGGTGACCGCCGTGATCTTGAGGATCGATTTGTTGCCCGCGTGCTGCATGTCCGATGCCAGCGGCGCAGCACCTGCCACATAGGTTTCGACATCCTTGGGCGCCGACGGTGATGTCCGCTTTACGATGTCGCGAACCGCAGCCACCGACTGGTCACCCTGCGCGGTACCTTGATTACCCACGAGATTCAGCTGCACATATGCGGCTTTTTCGTCGGGGCTCTGCACGCTCGACGACGTCAGCCGATCTCCCCATAGATCCTGCACGTGCTCGACGTGTTCGGGATCGTTCCGTAGCTCGCGAACCAGCTGAGCGTAGTACTGATGTGCGTCATCGCCGAGCGGTTCCTTGCCCTCGAGCACGATCATCGCGGAACTGTCCGAGTTCGACTCGTTGAAGTCCTTGCCCATCCGCAAAATGGCCTTCACGGCGGGCGCGTCCTGCGGCATGAGCGATACCGACCGTTCATCCCCAACCGTTTCCAGCGCGGGGATGGCCTTGGTCCAGTCCCAATTGACCGAGGCCAGCGTCGTATAGAGGATCAGAACCAGCCACCCCAGGATGATCAGGGGCGACAGCGTTCGAATAGTCCGCGCGATGAACGGTCGCGAGCGCGCCGAGTCTGTCTCGGCACTCATACCCGGTTTCATCAATTCCTCTGCAGTACCGAGCGGACCAGGCGCGGCCCCCTCCACCCGCGCACCGCGCCGACAGGGCGGGGAGAAACCTGCAACGGCCACCAGAACCACCGGCCCAGGAGCGCGGCGATAGCCGGTGTCATGAACGCTCGCACGATCAAGGTGTCGAACAGCAGACCGAGACCGATCGTGGTACCCACCTGCCCGATGGTGAGCAGGTCGCTGACGATCATCGAGCCCATCGTGGCCGCGAACACCAGCCCAGCGGCCGTCACGACCTTGCCGGTACCACCCATCGCGCGGATGATGCCGGTTTTGAGTCCAGCACCCAGCTCTTCCTTCATTCGTGAGACCAGCAACAGGTTGTAGTCAGACCCCACGGCAAGCAGGACGATGACGGACATCGCCAGCACCACCCAGTTGATCTGTATGCCGCAGATGTGTTGCCACACAAGAACTGACAGACCAAACGATGCCCCAAGCGAAAGCGCCACCGTACCGACGATGACCAAGGCCGCGACCAGACTCCGCGTCATCAACAACATGATGATGAAGATGAGGCACAGTGCCGCCACGCCCGCGATCAGGAGATCGTATTTCGATCCCTCGACCAGCTCACTGACCCCAGCGGCCGTACCTGCCAATGAGAGTTTGGCGTGCTCCAGAGGCGTCCCCTTGAGAGCTTCTTCCGCGGCCGTCTTGATTGGCTCCACCCGCGAGATGCCTTCGGGGGTCGCCGGATCCCCTCGTTGAGATATCAGCATGCGCGAGGACTTGCCGTCCGGGGACATGAAGATCTTCATGACGCGCTGGAAGTCCTTGTTTTTCAGAACATCCGGCGGCAGGTAGAACGAGTCGTCGTTCTTGGAGGCATCGAAGGCCTTGCCCATGGCCGTGGAATTCTCCGTGGACTCGTCCATTTGCGCGAAGATGCCGGACATCGTGCTGTGCATGGTCAGCATCGATTCACGCGTGCTCTTCATGGTCTCGATCATGATCGGGAACTGTTCGAGCAGCTGCGGCATCAACTTGTCCAGCTCGTCAAGATCACCGACCAAGGTTTGCATCTTGTCGGTCACCTGATCGACGCCGTCAAGGGCGTCGAATATCGATCTGATGGACCAGCAGATGGGAATGTCGAAGCAGTGCTTATCCCAATAGAAGTAGTTGCGGATCGGCCGCCAGAAGTCTTCGAAATCCTCGATGTGGTCGCGCAGCGTCCGCATGTCCTGCTGGAGGTCCTTGGTGGTGCTGACCATGCGGTGTGTGGTGTCGACCATCTGATTCATCAGGTCGGACATGCGCTGCATGAGAGCGATCGTCTTGGACATATCGTCGGCCTGTTTGAGCATGTCGTCCATACGCGCCCGCTGGAACGGCAAGCTCAGTCGCTGGCTCGCATTCGACATACTGAGCATGAACGGCACCGACGAGTGTTCGATCTGTGTGCCCTCGGGCCGGGTAATGGACTGCACATTCGCAATGCCCGGCACCGCGAACACGGCCTTGGCCAGCCGGTTAAGTACCAGCAGATCAGCCGAGTTGCGCATATCGTGATTGGCTTCGATCAGCAGGATGTCGGGTGTGGACATCTTCGATTCCGGGAAGTGCCGCGAGGCGGCGACGAGTCCCTGAGTCGCGGGTATGTCCTGCGGGATGAACTTGGCATCGGTGTAGCTGGGGTTGTATCCGGGCAGCGTCAACAATCCGATCAGGGCAACCGCCACCGTCGCAGCGAGGATGGGCCCGGGCCACCGCACGATCGCGGTACCGACCCGCCGCCACCGACGCGTCGTCACCTGTCGCTTCGGGTCGAACAGTCCGAAACGACTGCCGGCGGCGATGCAGGCCGGGACCAAGGTCAGCGCCACCGCAACCGCCACCAAAATGCCTACCGCGCCGGGGATACCCAGTGGCTTGAAATAGGGCAGGCGGGTGAAGTGCAGACACGCGATGGCGCCGGCGATGGTCAGACCAGAAGCCAGCACAACCTTCGCCACACCCTTATAGGCGGTGTAGTAGGCGGATTCGCGATCCTCCCCGGACTGACGTGCCTCCTGATAACGCCCCGCGAAGAAGATTCCGTAGTCGGTGCCGGCGGCGATGCCCACCGATACCAGGAGATTGACGACGAACGTGGTCAGGCCGACGATCCCGTGCATGCCGAGGAACGCGACAAGACCGCGGGCGACCTGCAACTCGATGCCGACGGTGAACAACAGGATGATGACGGTGATGATCGATCGGTAGAGCAAGAGCAGCATCAGGAAGATCACCCCGACGCTCACCAGGGTGATGAGGATGACCGTACGGTTTCCGCTCTCGGCCATATCCGAGACGATGGCCGCCGGTCCCGTGACATAGGCCTTGACGCCCGGCGGCAGCCCCGGAGTTTCCCTGACCACCTTCTGAACGGCTTCCACCGATTCATTCGCGTCAGCCTGACCAAAACGCCCTGTCAGATTCAATTGCACATACGCGGCTTTTCCGTCGGCGCTCTGCGCGGCACCGGCAGTCAGCGGATCACCCCAGAAATCCTGCACATGCTGCACATGCTTCGGATCGTCTTTCAATTGGCGGATGACGGCGTCGTAATACTTGTGCGCATCGTCTCCGAGGGTGCCCTCTCCCTCGAGCACGATCACCGCGACACTCTCGGAATTGGACTCCTGAAAGACCTTCCCCATCTGCGTCATCGCCTTGACGGACGGCGCATCCGGAGGGCTCAGTGAAACCGAATGCTCTCGCTCGACGATCTCCAGTGGTGGCACCTTGACGGTCAGCAAGACCGTGATCGCCAGCCAGCCGAGAATAATGAAGACAGCGCCCCGGCGGATAATGGTCGCCATTATCGGCCGATGCGATTTAACCTTGCCGTCGTCCGCGCTCATGCGGCCTTCAAGAGGCACGAGGTGAACGCGTTGGTCTGATTTGTCACCTTCTCGGATTTGACCTCATCGTCGACGATGATGCGGCAGCCGATGCTGCTGCCGTCGCCCTGCGCCATGATGCTTCCCACCGCGGTGGTCTTGCCGATCTCAAATTTGACGGACCACGGAAGTGGCACTTTCTGAATGAACAGCGGATCACCATTGACATCGAAATAACTGATATCAGCTACATTTCCCGGCGACCCGAAAACTTCGTAAGACATCTTCTTTGGGTCGAACGATTTAGCGTCACTCACATTCGTATCAGCATACGAAGGGCGCTTCTCGTTACCGAATACGCCGTGGAGTCGCGACACCGTAAATCCGCCGACGGCAATTACCGCAATCACCAGCAGCGGAATCCACAGACGCATCAAAAGCCGAAGAATCGTAACCCTCCTCGTCTATCTCCGCATCCGGCACCGTGCGCGGATCTGCGCATCCCAAATTGCAAAACGCGGAACACCTCAGCGGTGCTCCCCGGCCGTTAAAGATTAGACCATGCATCTGAGCCGCGTATGCACCCGTTGCAGACCCGATATCCATTGATTAACACGCTATTTGGGATACGAGCGTGTACAGATTTACTGCAGGGAACCCGAGCAACGATCGCGTGCGGATTTTGCATTTCACAGAATGGGTGAACAGATAGTTAATCAGCAGTTGAGGCCCCTCTTTATGACCCCGAGGCCCCCTAGCCGGTCCGAGTGACGCCGGTCATAGCGAGAAGCAGCGTGGCCAGACATGTTCGCCCGTCACCCCAGCCACGGTAGCCCCAGAAAGCAAACCAGCTTGATCGTCCGGTTACCTCGGGCCCGCCCCTAACAAAGCGGAGGTCGATACCCCTGGATGGATCCCATCCTTGCCAAGACTGCGAAGGTGCAGTTCGCAAAGCGCGTACGCTGGCCACGTGTCCAAAACGTACGTTGGAGGGCGCCTTCGTCAACTCCGGAGCGAACGCGGGTTCAGTCAGGCCGCGCTCGCCCAGATGCTGGAGATCTCGCCGAGTTATCTCAACCAGATCGAGCATGATGTCCGACCGCTGACCGTTGCGGTCCTGCTGCGCATCACCGAGGTCTTCGGTGTGGACGCGACATTCTTCTCTTCCCAGGACGACAGCCGCCTCATCGCCGAGCTACGCGAGGTAGTGCAGGACAAAGACCTGGATATCGACGTCGACCCGGCCGAGATCGCCGACGTGGTCGCCGGGCACCCCGCGTTGGCCCGCGCGATGGTCAATCTGCACCGGCGCTATCGAATCACGACGACGCAATTGGCCGCGGCGACCGAGGACCGCTACACCGATGGCAGCGGCAGCGGATCCATCACCATGCCGCATGAAGAAGTGCGCGACTACTTCTATCAGCGCCACAACTATCTGCATGAGCTGGATACGGCCGCCGAAGACCTGACGGTTCGTATGCGCATGCACCGGGCGGACCTGGCCCGCGAGATCGCGGACCGCCTCACCGAGGTGCACGGCGTACAGATCGCCCGCCGGATAGACCTGGGCGACAGCGTCCTGCACAAATACGACCCCGCGTCCAAGACGCTGGAAATCAGCAATCACCTCTCGGGTGGACAACAGGTCTTCAAGCTGGCCGCCGAGCTGGCCTATCTGGAATACGGCGATCTCATCGACACGATGGTCGACGACGGCAAGTTCACTTCTGAAGAATCACGCAAGCTGGCGCGGCTGGGCCTGGCCAATTACTTCGCCGCCGCCACGGTGCTGCCCTACCGTCAGTTCCACGGGGTGGCAGAAGATTTCCAATACGACATCGAGCGGCTTTCGGCCTTCTATTCAGTGAGCTACGAGACCGTCTGCCATCGGCTGTCGACGCTGCAGCGCCCGTCCATGCGTGGGGTGCCGTTCTCCTTCGTTCGAGTGGATCGCGCCGGAAACATGTCAAAACGTCAGTCGGCCACCGGGTTCCATTTCTCCTCCAGTGGCGGAACCTGTCCGCTATGGAACGTCTACGAGACCTTCGGTAACCCCGGCAAGATCCTGGTCCAGGTGGCCCAGATGCCCGACGGACGCAACTACCTGTGGGTCGCGCGCACCGTTGAGCGCCGCGCATCCCGATACGGCCAGCCCGGTAAGACCTTCGCGATTGGGCTGGGGTGCGAGCTGAGACATGCACACCGGCTGGTCTACTCGCAGGGCCTGGACCTGTCCTCCGAAGGAGCTACCACGCCGATCGGTGTGGGTTGTCGTGTCTGTGAGCGTGACAACTGTCCCCAGCGCGCCTTCCCCGCACTCGGCCGGGCACTCGACCTGGACGAGCATCGCAGTACGGTGTCGCCATACCTCGTTCTGCAGGAAGGAGCTCACCCATGAGCAGTGGCCGTATCCCGTCAGGTGGTCTGCGCGAGCTCGGACCCATCAACTGGGTGATCGCCAAGGGCATGGCACGTGCGGTAAACGCCCCGGAAATGCACCTGGCGACCACGCTCGGACAGACGGGCGCCAGGTTCTGGCCATGGCTCGCCTATTCCGGAGCCATCCTGCGGGGTACCAAACTGTCCACCCGGGACACCGAGGTGGTCATCCTGCGCGTGGCCCACGTCCGCGAGTGCGAGTACGAACTGCAGCACCACACCCGCATCGCCAAATCAGCTGGCATCGATCCGGCGTATCAAGAGCGGATTTTCACCGGGGCCGGTGCCGAGGGGCTCTCCGACAAGGAACGTGCCCTCATCACGGGTGTTGACGAGATTCTCACTACCAGAACGCTTTCCGATGAGGCATGGGAAGGACTTTCGAAGTTCCTGGACCGCCGCCAGCTCATCGGTTTCTGCCTCCTGGTCACTCAGTACGACGGGTTGGCGGCCACTATGTCGTCGTTGCGGATCCCGCTGGATCACTGACCGCCGGACCAGCCGCCGCTAGCCCTCCAGCCGCGCGAGATGTTCCGCGTTGTACCGATCCCCCGCTGCCGCTGCAAGACATTCGAGGCGGACAAGATGCTCCGGTAGCAGTTCGATATCCACCGCGCCGACGTTCTCGTTGACACGCGAGACCTTCGTGGTCCCGGGTATCGGCACGATATCGTCACCACGAGCGAGCAACCACGCCAACGCTACCTGCGCGCTGGTCGCCCCTATCGAGGACGCCACCGAACGAACCTCCTCCACCAGCGCCAAGTTCGCATCGAAGTTTTCTGCACTGAACCTCGGCTGTTCTCTACGGAAGTCTCCCTCGGCCAATTGGTCTCGCGAGCCGATGGCGCCGGTGAGAAAGCCGCGGCCGAGCGGCGAGTAGGCGACCAGGCCAATGCCTAGCTCGCGGATGGTCGGCAAGATCTCGTCCTCGATATCGCGGGTCCACAACGAATATTCGTTCTGCAGCGCCGTGATCGGATGAACGGCATGCGCCCGGCGTATCGTCCCGGCAGCAGCCTCCGACAACCCGATATACCGAACCTTCCCTTGTTGAACCAGCTCGGCCACCGCTCCGATGGTGTCCTCGATGGCGACATTCGGGTCGACACGATGCTGGTAGTAGAGATCGATGTGGTCAACACCGAGCCGCCGTAACGATCCTTCGACAGCGGTCGAGATGTTGCCGGGAGTGCTGTCGAGGACCTGCGATGCACCATTGCCGTGAGACACCAATCCGAATTTGGTGGCAAGGACAACCTCGTCACGCCGGCCCGCGATGGCCCTACCGACGAGCTCTTCATTAACGAAGGGACCATAGATCTCTGCGGTATCAATCAAGCTGACGCCTAGGTCCAGCGCGCGCCGGAGCGTGTCGATGGAAGTCGCTTCGTCGGGCCCGCTTTCGCTACCAATCGCACGGTAGTAGGCGGACATCGACATGGCGCCCAGGCCGATCCTTGACACAGATAACTCACCGAGCCACGTGTGTTTCATGTCAGTTCTTCTTTCCTCCGGCGGATTGAGCCGAGGCACCATTGACCGACTCCGTGTAGTAGGCGACCTTGAAGTCGACGACCCTGAGGTCCTCGGTGAGCCGCTCCATTGCGGCCAGAATCCGGACGCGCTGCGCGAACAGCAGCTCCAAGCGCTCGGCGTGGGTCTCCTCACCACCCGCGAGGAGTTCGATGAACCTCCGCATATCGCGTACCGGCATGCCGGTACGGCGTAACCGCAGCATCAGCTGGACACGTTCGATGTCGTCGTCACTGAAACGGCGCCTGCCACCGGCGTCGCGGGGGACCCGCGGAAAGAGGCCCTCACGCTCGAACCAGCGCAGCGCATCGATCGACAGTCCGGTTCGCTGGGCGACGTGCGAGATGGGGAAGCCGGCATGGGATGGCTCACTTGTGCTCACAAAGCCACGGTAGAACCTGGAGTCGACTCCAGGTCAAGTGTCAGATTCCGCGCAAGACGCCACCAAAGTTGTCGCAGGTACCGCGCCCGGCGCCATCTGCACCGTTGACACGTTCTCGATGCGGCCGCACGATCGGTCCATGCGCTTGGTCCAGGACTGTAGGTAGGCGCGCAATCCCGTTTGCGCGCTATCGGTTTCACCCCACCCCGCCAAGCGAAGGTACCCCCACATGTCTTCCGCAACTCATCAACTCACCGTCAACGGCAGATCGCTGCGGACGGCCGACTCTCACGGACTCGAACGCGACGCCATCGGCTCCTGGGGCGTCTTCGCCCAGGGACTCGCGGCGGCCGCGCCCAGCGTCGCGGTCGCGACGGTGCCGTTCTCGCTCTTCGTGGCGGCCGGCAAGGGCGCCGCCTGGTCGGCGGTGATCGGCCTGGTAGCGGTTGTGCTGATCGCCACCACGATCAGCTTCCAGGCCAAACGGACGGTGTCCTCGGGCTCACTGGGTACGTATGCCGGCAATGGGCTGGGCCCCGGCGCCGCCTACGCCGCAGGCTTCAGCCTGCTCATCGGGTACATAACCTTTGCCACCACCGGGACCCTCGGCGGCGTGCTGTACTTCGAGTCCTTCCTCGACGTCATTGGAATTCATTCGGAAGCAAACGGATTCAAACTCGCCTTGGTCGCATTGGTTGTCGCATTCGCCGTCTACCTGCCATACCGCGGCGTCTCAATCTCGGCGAAGTACGAGCTCATCTTCGAAATTATCGCCACCGCACTAATTCTCATCATCATCGTGGCCTCATACATCAGCTATGGCTGGCGCATCGACACCGAACAGTGGGCGCTCACGAATCTGGGCAACAGCACCACCTTCATCGCGGCTGTCACGGCAGTGGGCGCGTACGCGGGGTTCGAGAGCGTGGCATCCCTTGGCGCCGAGTCCAGGGATGCGCACCGCACCATTGCCCGGTCGCTGCTGCGTGTTGTGCTGATTATCGGCGTGCTGTACATCCTGGCCACCTATCCGCAAATTCTGCAGTTCCGGAACATAGACGGCGACAGCGCGATACTTCCGCAGATTGCCACGAATGCCGGTGTGGCATGGGCCATCTATCCGATAAGCCTTGCCGTGACCATAGCGTTCATCGTATTCGTCACCGCCGTGATCAATTCGGCCGCACGCGGTCTCTTCACTCTCGCACACGAGGGCGCGCTCCCGGCAGTACTCACGCGGGTACACCCGACCTATAAGACCCCTGTCGCGGGCATCTTCCTCATCGGGATCATCGCGACGGCGTTCTCCGTTACCGCCACCCTCAGCTCGGTGGGCCGCCTGGTGTTCGATGTCTATGGAAACTACGTGGCCAACTGGGGATTCCTGGTCAGTTATCTGCTCGTGGTGGTGGCCACACCCATCTGGCTGTACCGAATCAAGGCGCTCACCCCGGCACGACTGTCGGTCTCGGCCGCCGCCACCGTGGCCATCGGGTACGTGATCTTCAGCAATTTCTATCCGATTCCCAAATTCCCGTTCAACATCCTGCCGCTGATATTCGGCGCCATTCTGCTCGCTGGACTGCTGCGCTACTGGTATCTGCGCATCCTGCGGCCCGAGGTAGCAGCCCGGATCGGTTCCATCCAAACACTTTCCGAGTCCGAAAAGGAACGCCTGGCTGAACTCGGCATCCTCGAAGTTCTCCACGAGGAGCCCGCCGCAGAGCCCGTACCCGAACCCGTCGATACAGGAGTTCTCGTCAAATGACCACCGCCACCACCTCACCAGTCCATGCCTATCAAGGAGTCAGTGATACCGAGTTCTCCGAGTGGGAGCAGGTGGCCGCACGCGTCGCCGGCGAGCTGTCCGCCACCGCGCTGACGCGCGACCGGGCCAATCAAAATCCCATTGCCGAGATTGAGCTGCTGCGCCGGTACGGCCTGTTGTCATTCGCCACTGCGCGCGAATTCGGCGGCGCCGGAGGAAGTTTGGTGCAAGCACTGCAGCTCGGGCGCATCATTGCTGCCGCCGACGGGTCAATAGGACAACTGTTGGTCTACCACTACTCCAACGGAGTGTGGACCTACATCCTCGGGTCGCCGACTCAACGCGAATACATCTCGCGTGGCGTGGGCGGGCACGGCTGGTTTCAGGGCAGTGTCAGTAATCCACGCGATCCGGGTATCACGGTCACCCGAACCGAAGAAGGTTATCGCGTCAACGGCAAACGGACCTTCGCCACCGGGGTCGCCGTGGCCGACTTGATCACCGTCCTCCTTTATGAAGCCGAGCCCATCAACGCAATCATTCCGAGCGAGCGGGACGGACTACGGTTCAACGACGACTGGGACAACCTCGGACAGCGGCTTACAGCCAGCGGCAGTGTGGAATTCGACAATGTTCTGCTGCGTCATGACGAGGTGCTCACCGGGCTTGACGAGTACTCAGGGCTCGATGGATCGCGCGAGCGCCGCGACGGCCTGCGCGCGCTGTTCAGCCAACTGATCTTCGTGCATCTGTATCTCGGCATCGCCGAGGGCGCGCTGGCTGCCGGCGTGGCATACATAAGAGACAAGGGCCGTCCCTGGCCAGAGGCGCACTCGACCGACGTGACAGAGGATCCGTACCATCAACAGCTGCTGGGTCGCCTGTCGGCAGGGATCGCCGCGGGTGTTGCCCTAGCCGATTCCGCTACAAAGGAATTCGAGCAGGCTTTGGCGTTCGGTGAAGCACCGACGGAGGCACAGTGGGGCGCACTGGCAATCCGGGTAGACCAGGCGAAGTCGGTAGCCACCGAGATATCCCTGGACGTGACGCACAACATCTATCAGGCCACCGGCGCCCGGTCGACCGCCAACTCCGTTGGTTTGGATATCTATTGGCGCAACGCACGCACGCACACCACGCATGACCCACTGCCATACCGTCAGCGCGAGATCGGCAGGCACCTGCTGACCGATCAATGGCCTTCACCGCGCAGCCTCAATGGCCTGGGGCGTCTCGCCGAAACAACACAGGGCAAGAAGCCGTGACCGACATCCGTTTCCTACAGAGCCGGGCGGAACACGAACGCGCCTTCACGGTGTTCTGGCGCGCCATGGTCGGGCTACCCGCGCTCGGAGCCGTCGCAGCGGACGAATTGTTAGAATTAGGGCGGTATTTGGGCGCATTCGTGCAGGGAGAACTGATCGGCGGCGCCGATTCGTACACCAGCTGGCTCACCGTTCCCGGTGGATCCCGAGTTCCGCATGCGGCGGTCACTCATATCGGTGTATTACCTACTCACACCCGGCGCGGAATCCTCACCGCCTTGGTCACCCGGCAGCTCACCGATATCGCGGGCCGGGGCGAGATTGTCGCCAGCTTGCGTGCTTCCGAAGCGGTCATCTACCGCCGCTTCGGTTATGGGATAGCGACCAGCAGTGCGACTTATCGCATTCAGCGGCGCCGGGCGGCGCCGCTGCGCCCCATCGATACTGGGGCAATCGCCCTACTCGACGCGGCAGCATCGCCCGAAGGGCTTGCGGCAATTTACGAGCGAGCGGCGTGGACGGGATCCGTGGCGCGTCCGCCGCAATGGTGGCGCTTGCATGAGCTTTTCGACGCCGCCGACCCCGTCAAGCCTTATGTAGTGACGCACCCGGACGGTTATGTGCGATACCGGCCGCAGGACACCGCCGAGTGGTTCTCCAGCAGCGCGCGCACCATATCCGTTGACGATCTTGTCGCACATAGCGACGAGGCGTACCGGGCGCTGGTCGGCCATCTGCTGGATCTGGACCTGGTCGACGTCATCGAACTCGGACCGCGCCCCATCGATGACCCGCTCCCCCATCTGGTGACCGATCCCCGGGCCGTGGCGGTAGCCGGGATCCGCGACGAGACGTGGCTGCGACTGGTCGATGTCGAGGCGGCATTGGCGGCGCGTACTTACACCGACGGCGCACCGGTGGTCATCGAGGTACAGGACACCCTCCTCCCACACAACGCGGCACGTTTCTCGGTGAGTTCCGACAAGGTGCGGCGCACCCAGCACACTCCCGACATTTCGGTCGACGTCGCCGCCCTCGGATCGGTCTATCTCGGCGGCAACACCTGGACACGACTTGAGCGAGCCGGTCTGGTGTCCGCGCAGTCGCCGGGAGCGATCCGCGCCGCCGATGCCCTCTTCTCCACCGGTACGCAACCTTTCGCAGGTACCAACTTCTAGGAGTCTGCCGTGTCATCCAGGAACGGTCGCCAGCTTCATCTGCTGGCCTTTGGCAACGTGCGCGCGGGCGGCGCATGGCGGCTACCCGGCGTGCGGAACGGCCCGGCCAACCAGCTCAACACCCTGGTCGCCACCGCGAAGGCGGCCGAGGCTGCCAAGTTCGACGCCGTCTTCTTCGCCGACGGTCTCAACTTCGGGCCGAAAGCAACCTGGGCCCACAAATCCACCGAGGACTTCGAACCACTCACGGCCACCTCCTACCTGGCCGCGGTGACCGAACGCCTCGGCCTCGTGGTCACCGGTTCGTCAACATTTCAACCGCCTTACCACCTTGCCCGCCAACTGTTATCGCTCGATCATCTGAGCTCGGGGCGGGCCGGGTGGAATCTTGTGACAAGCTTTGCGCAGGCCGCTGCCGCCAACTTCGGCGAGCGGGGTTTCCTCCCGCACGATGAGCGCTACCGGCTGGCCGAAGAGACGTTACAAGTAGTGAAGTCACTGTGGCATTCCTTGGAGCCGGATACCGTCATCGAGGATCGCGCGGCCGGAATCTACAGTGATATCAACAAGATTCATGTCGCCAACCACGATGGGGAATTTCACAAGGTCAAGGGACCGCTCGGGGTAACCCCCTCCCGCCAGGGGCATCCAGTGATATTTCAGGCCGGATCGTCCACCACCGGAAGAGCCTTCGCCGCCAGACATGCCGAGGTGGTCTTCACCGGACAGACCGACGTCGAACGGGCCAAGAACTTCTACCGGCAACTCCACCAGGAGGCGCGTGCCGCCGGCCGAACCTTCGCTCCCCTGGTAACCCCGTCGCTCGGTGTGGTCGTCGGCTCGACAGAGGCCGAAGCACTCGCCGCGGAAAGTACGATCTACGAACACTTCATCCCCGAGTACCAAGCGGGTTGGCTGCTCGAAGTCGATGTCAACGTCGTCGGCGCCGACCTGGACGGCCCGGTACCGGCATCGGCTTTCCCGGACAGCACCGAAACCCATCAGACCGCCCTGGCGGGATACAAACACCTTGCCACCGTGGGTAATCCCACGGTCAGAGAGTTCCTCTACCGCACCTTGAATGCCTTCGGCACCCGGTTTGTCGGTTCCGCGGAGCAGGTCGCCGATCAGATCGAGCTCTGGTTCTCGGAGGGAGCCGCCGACGGCTTCATTCTGAGCACATCGGGACTGCCTGGCCAGTTCGAGCTCTTCACCGAGCATGTGGTACCAATCCTGGTGCGACGAGGCCTCTTCCGCGCCGAGTACACCGGGTCGACGCTGCGCGAGCATCTAGCCTTGCCATGGCCTGTCCCGGCACGCCCGCCCGCCCTGCTCGCCTAAACGTCAAGCCGCTGCGGTGACCTCGCGCAACGTTCCGTTGGTCACGTCGTAGACGAAGCCGCGCACACTGTCCTTGCGCGGCACGAACGGATTGGCATTGATCCGCGCGAGGGATTGGCGGACATCCTCGTCCAGATCGGTGAAGGCCTCGGCGGACCACGGCGGCTTGATGCCTGTCTCATCCTGAATCGACTGTTTGAACGCGTCGTCGGTGAAGGTCAGCATTCCGCAGTCGGTGTGATGGATGAGAATGATCTCCTCGGTACCCAAGAGCCGCTGCGAGATAGCCAACGACCGGATTTCGTCCTCGGTAATCACGCCACCCGCATTGCGGATGACGTGCGCGTCGCCCTCATGAAGACCAAGCAGCCCATAAGGATTCAGCCGCGCATCCATGCACGCGACCACAGCGACCTTTCGGGCCGGAGGCAGCGGCAGTTCGCCTTTGTCGAAACTGGCCGCGTAGGCCTGGGCATTCTTCAGCAGTTCGTCAGTGGTCGACATGGCGTGAAGCTATGCGCAGGCACGCATCCCGTCAACGGTTACAAGCGATCTGATCCCAGAGTCCCCGAAGAGGGGAATCAGAAGTTGATCATGTGCCCCGCAAGTCCGTGGAACGCTTCCTGCAGCGCCTCGGACAGCGTCGGGTGGGTATGCACATTGCGGGTCAGCTCATTGACCGTCAGGTCCCACTTCTGCGCCAGCGTGAGCTCGGGCAGCAGCTCGGAAACATCGGGGCCAATCAGGTGCCCACCGATCAGCTCGCCGTACTTGGCATCGGCGATCAGCTTCACAAATCCGGTCGGGTCGGCCAGGCCATGTGCCTTACCGTTCGCCGTGAACGGGAACTTGGCCACCTTGACGTCGTATCCCTCGGCGCGGGCCTGTTCCTCGGTGAGGCCGAAGCTGGCCACCTGCGGCTGGCAGAACGTCGCCCGAGGCATCATCCGGTAGTCGCCGAGCTCCAATGTCTCTGCACCAGCGATGGTTTCGGCCGCCACAACCGCCTGCGCCTCGGCGACGTGAGCCAGCTGCAGCTTGGACGTGACGTCGCCGATCGCGTAAATGTGGGGCACATTGGTGCGCATTCGCTCGTCGATGGCGATCGCACCGCGATCGGTGAGGGCCACGCCGGTGTTCTCCAGGCCGAAGCCCTCGACGTTGGGCGCGAAACCGATGGCCTGCAACACCTTGTCGGCGACGAGCTCGCTCTCCTGCCCGTCCTTGCTGACCTTGACGGTGACCTGCGACCCGGAATCGGTGATCGACTCGACCTTGGTGCCGGTGAGAATCTTGACGCCCAGCTTTTTGTACTGCTTTTCGATCTCCTTGGACACCTCAGCGTCCTCGTTGGGCAGCGCACGCGGCAAGAACTCGACGATGGTGACGTCCACCCCGTAGTTCTTGAGCACGTAGGCGAACTCCATGCCGATGGCACCCGCCCCCGCGATGATGATCGAGCCGGGCAGTTCACGGGTCAGGATCTGCTTTTCATAGGTGACCACGTTCTCCGAAAGCGAGGTCCCGGGTACCAGGCGCACACTGCTGCCGGTGGCGATGATCACGTTGGCGAAGGTCAGCGTCTCATGAGAACCGTCGGCCTTCTTGACCGCCAAGGTATTGGCATCGGTGAACGTGCCGACTCCCTCGTACTCGGTGATCTTGTTCTTCTTCATCAAGAAGTGCACACCGGCCACGCGCCCCTCGGCGACCTTGCGACTGCGGTCGAACGCGGCGCCAAAATCGAAGGTGGCCTCGCCACTGATACCAAAGGTCTTGGCTTCCTTGGTGAAGATGTGGGCCAGCTCCGCGTTCCGCAGCAGTGCCTTGGACGGGATACACCCGACATTGAGGCAAACTCCGCCCCAATACTTCTCCTCGACGATGGCTGTCTTCAAACCCAGTTGGGCGGCGCGAATGGCCGCGACATAACCACCGGGACCGGCTCCGAGAACGACGACGTCATAGTGTGCAGTCACGAACCCCACACTAGTAGGACGGCGATTGGACGGGAGAATGAACTCCCTCTCGCCAAAGGCGGGAAAATCGCGAAACTATGCCCTGTCTCGGTACTGGATGCCCCAACTGCGCAGCGGCTCAGGGCACAGCGACTTCACACCCGGCACCGAAGGCGCCGTGCACGCCACATAGCCATATTTGACGCCGGCGGCCGCCACCGAAATGGCCGGCGCTGTCAAAACGGCGAACGCAAGGGCAACTATCAGCGGCCGGGGCTCGAACATGGCCAAGAGCAGCGCGATCAACACGCAGGCAAACACCCAGGCCAACACATATTCAACTGCGACAATTCGGTCATGCGGCAGCAGTGTCGCGAACCAGTTCTGGTAGAGCAGCAACCCGACCGCGGCGGCAGGAATCCAGGTCCCCACCAGTATCAGCAGCAACACCCAGCGCTTCAGGAGCGCGGGCTCCCGCTCCGCAGGTACCCGCACCGGTTTGGCGGGCTCGTCGCCAAGCACGGGAACCGCCCCGGTGTACGGATCCGGGGTCATCGCCTCGGCCCTGGAACGGCCGACCGCAGCCGGTATCGCTCCGGTGCGATCACTGCCGACGTCGAAGGCCTCAGTCAGCGGCAACGCATCGGTGTCGATACGGCCGGTGGGCACCAGATCGTCTTCGTCGTCCTTGAACGCCGAGAACGCGGTGAACGTGGCTGTGTCCAGGCCATCCCGGGCCTTGCCGTCATCGATCGGCACGGCCAGCGGATCGGCGAGGTCGCCCTCGACAACGCTCGGTTGGTCCGCGTCGTCGACCAACTCCGCCGCGGCGCCGTCGGCCTCCGCATCCGTCTTCTCGACTGTGTTTTCCGCGTTCTTGTCAGACACCCTGAATCACCTGTATCGCCGCCAGAATCCCGAACCAACCAGGAGCGATCGCCAGAATGAATGCCGCGACCGCGGTCATCCATTTGCGTGTGGACGCGATCAAGATCAAAAACCCGATCAGGCTCGGTATCGCCACGATCAGGCCGATGACCAAATCCGGCCGTACAGACTCGTGCGCGACCAAGACGCTCGACATTCCGGCGCCTAGTCCAACTGCTATCCCCAGCAGCATCGCGCTAGCGACAACTTGCGCGCGTGGCAGTGGTATCACGAGAAAGCTCCTGCTCGGTGTTTTAGATACGCCCCCGGGCCACCTTCGACCATACTGCGGTCACTGGCACACTTGCTCAAATGACGTCGGCGCGCCGCTCCCTGGACCCATATCTCTGGCTCGAGGACATCGGTGGTGACGAGCCCCTGAACTGGGTACGCGAGCACAACGCGATCACCACCAGCGAGTTTTCCGGCGCGCGCTTCGAGGAGATGCGTGACGAGGCGCTGGCCATTCTCAATACCGACGCGCAGATCCCCTATGTGCGCCGACGGGGCGAATATCTCTACAACTTCTGGCGCGATGCCACCAACTCCCGTGGCCTTTGGCGGCGAACCACTTTGGATCGGTACCGCCGGCACGATCCGGAATGGGACGTCGTCATCGATGTCGACGCCCTGGCGGCCACGGAAGATGAGAACTGGGTGTGGGCCGGGGCAGCCGTGCTGCGCCCCGACTTCCAGCGCGCGCTGGTGAGCCTGTCGCGGGGCGGCTCGGACGCGGTAGTGGTACGTGAATTCGATCTAGAAACAAGGCAGTTCGTCGCCGGCGGATTCGAGCTGCCCGAGGCCAAGACCCAGATCAGCTGGGTCGACGCGGACACCGTGTACGTGGGCACGGACTTCGGGCCGGGCAGCCTCACCGACTCCGGGTATCCCCGCCTGGTCAAGCGCTGGAAACGCGGCCAATCCCTGGACGACGCCGAGCTGGTGTTCAGCGGCGAAGCCTCGGATGTGACCGTGGGCGCCAGCTTTGACGACACCCCCGGCTTCGAACGCACGCTGATCAGCCGGGCCACCGACTTCTTCAATTCAGAAGTTCACGAGCTGACCGCCGACGGCGAGTTGTTGCGTATCGATGTCCCCACTGACGCTTCGGCATCGATCCACCGCGAGTGGCTGCTCATCGAGCTCAAGTCATCGTGGCAAGTCGGCGACATCGAGTATTCGGCGGGAACACTGCTGGCGGCCCGGTACAGGGATTACGTCGCCGGTGATCGCACGCTCACCCCGGTGTTCGTGCCCGACGAGCACGCGAGCCTGCACCACTACGCGTGGACCCGCGACCGGCTCACCGTCGCGATCCTGCGCGATGTGGCCAGCGAGATCTTGGTGTTCACCCCCGGAAGCTGGCGCTCCGAACCGCTGCCCGGCGTTCCAGACAACGCCACAACTCAGATCGTCGCCATCGATGATCTCGGTGACGAGATATTCCTCGACACTTCGGGTTTCACTCAGCCTTCGACGCTGCTGCGCGGCGAGGTCGGCCCGGCTGGCGCCTCCGTGTCCCCGATCAAGACAGCGCCATCGTTCTTCGATGACGCCGCCTTTGAGGTGGCCCAACACTTCGCACGATCCGACGACGGTACGTCGATTCCATATTTTGTTGTGCGCGCCAAGGGATCTGAAGCCGCGGGACCCACCCTGCTCGGCGGCTACGGAGGCTTCGAGGTCGCACGGACACCCGGGTATGACGGCGTGCTGGGCAGGCTGTGGCTCTCCCGCGGCGGCACGTACGTACTGGCCAATATCCGTGGGGGCGGAGAGTACGGACCGGTCTGGCACACCCAGGCCATGCGCGAGGGCCGCCACTTGGTCTATGAGGATTTCGCCGCGGTCGCACGAGATCTGGTGGCGCGGGGCATCACCACCGCAGCACAGCTAGGTGCCCAAGGGGGAAGCAACGGCGGCCTGCTGATGGGTGTCATGCTCACGGCGTACCCGGAACTGTTCGGCGCGCTCGTGTGCCAGGTGCCGCTGCTGGACATGCGCCGTTATCACCTACTACTGGCCGGCGCTTCCTGGGTTGCCGAGTACGGTGATCCCGACAATCCGGAAGATTGGGAGTTCATCTCCAAATACTCTCCCTATCAAAATATTTCGATGGATCGGCGATACCCCCCGGTGCTGGTGACCACGTCTACCCGTGATGATCGGGTCCATCCCGGGCATGCACGCAAGATGACCGCGGCTCTGCAAGAAGCGGGGCAACCTGTCTGGTACTACGAGAACATCGAGGGCGGCCACGGAGGCGCGGCCAACAACGAGCAGTCCGCGTTCAAGGCTGCGCTGGCCATCGAGTTCCTCTGGCGCCAGTTGGCACCCTGAACCGAAATCTCAGGGCAATCCCGGATGCCGTCGAACGTGCTCGCGGCGGAGGATGGCCTCATGAGCGAATCCAACACCGTGCCACCGTGGGTCAACAAGGTGGTCAGGGGCGTGCTCCGCAGCCCCCTGCACCCCGTACTCAGCGGCAACATCGCGCTGTTTACATTCACCGGCCGCAAGAGCGGCAAGGAGTACAACGTCGCCGCCACCTATGTTCGCGATGGCGATGTCCTGACCATTTTCACCGATAGGACATGGGCCAAGAATCTGCGTGATGGACGACCGGTCACCGCCCTGGTGCGCGGCAAGCGGCTCGAGGGCACCGCTGAACTGGCGACCGGACCGCAGATCGCGGGTCCGCTGACCGAGCTTCTCCTCCGGGTACCGCGCGACGCCAAGTACCACAACGTGCGTCGCGATCCCGATGGCAGCCTGAACCCATCCGACATCAACCGCGCCGCCGCCCGTGAAAGCATGGTGACGATACGACTGACGTGAGGTACATCACCCTGCGGCCCGCACAGTCTCGCAACTCACGTCCCTCCCACCAGCCAATCGCGATGTAACGGCACATTCACCTACATGCAGTTTGCTCGGCGGGTCCTGACCCCGGCGAGTGGGCGTAGCCGATGGATCATGTAACCGCAGCTCAAAGGCGCTAACTGTAGCTAGCGTTGTGTAAATTGACAGCTAACACTCCAGTTCAGAGACATGCATCCGTCGACATACGCGTTCTTTTGCGTCGCGCCCTGTTACCGAAATCGAGACCTAGCCGTTACCGTCATGAGTTGTTGCCGTCGAGTGAGCTCAGCTAGCGTAGTAACCAACTGAACTATTGGCTGCGGCAAAGTTGCCCGGCCGGCGAAGGTACTCACCGTCAGCGGTGTAAGCGCACTGATGCACTTCCGAATGACTGGTAGTTAGAGCCCGAATGCCGTGAGGTGCACTATGACAAACAACCTATTCGTCGGGTTGAGCGAGAACGGGTGGGACCACGCTCCGTGGGACGCCGAACCAGAGTTCTCGCCCTCCGAACTGGACATCCTCCTGGATCGCCGGCTGTCTGCCAGTGACGCCGCCGAACGTATCGGATGCGTGGAGCACGACGTACAGCGCATCCGCGACGCTCACGCCGCCTAGCGGCGCAACAGCGCGCCGAGCAGCCCTGACACGACGCCGATCACGATCACCAGGCCACCTGCGGCCATCGTAAGACTCAGCCAGTGGTGTGCATTGCCGACAGCCGCGGTGACGAGACTGTCGGCCACATCGCGGACATTGCCGGTGACGCGACTCAGCGGCCGGTCCAGGTAGCTCCGCCCGATCTCCAGGCCTGCCCAACCCGCCGCACCCACCAACAGGGCCGAAATCCCTAGCCCCGCAAGTCCCTTAGCGCGGCTACGCACCGCAAGTTGAGTCAGACCGGCCAACACAAGCGTCAAACCGAAGAAGATCCACACGGCCAGCTGGCCGAAGCGGGCCACCGGAACCAAACGGCCCGGGGTGAGGCCCGCCAGCTTGTCGTCGGTAACCGACACCTTCAATGTTTCTGGCGCCTTGATAGAAAGGCCTTGCGGTGCAAGGCTCTTGATCATCGGGGCAATATCGATCTGCCACCCGCCCTGCGAATCACGCTGCGCGGAGCTCGAGTTCGTGAACAACCACTGATGCGCCATTCTGTTCACCGACCCGAAGTCCGCTTCAAACTGCGGTCCACTGGTGTACGAGGCGACCAGCTCCGCCACCTGGGACTCATCGACACGTGAACCCTGCTTCTTACCCAGCGACACGATCTGGGTGGTCAACTCCCCGGCGATCGCATGCTGGACCCTGGGATCGGCCGCAGCCGGAGCGGTCAGTGCCGCATAGCCGTTCTCATCGACGAGCCGGGACTGTGCCCAGGCAGCGGCGATGGTCACGGCCAGTGCGGCGGTGGTCAGCAGCCATAACAGGGCCGCGAACAGGAATCGCATCGAGCCCAGGTTAGTCGAATCCGTGAACGGGCCACGTACTGAGACGCGACCGGCCAGGGACGGTCTGTCGCAGCGGACTCTACACAAGCGGGCGACACAGATATAGATATATGTCTTACATTCGAGGCTGTACCATATATATGTCTCAATTGCTCCGCAGGAGACACCGACGGGGAGGGGCTCTGCTTAGTGACTACCGGCGCGACGAATGAACGCAAGCCCGAGCAGGCAAGGCCACCGCGAGAGGAATGGGAAACCCGCGACCAAGTTCCGCTGCTACCGAGCCGCGACCCGTTTTATCAGCCCCCCGTCGGCTTTCGGACACTCCCCGCGGGAGCTGTGTTGCGTTGGCGCCGAGTGGATTTGGCTTTATTCGGCCGGATCAGACAACACGTGGACGCTTGGCAACTGCTCTACCGCACCAACAGCATGCACCATGAGCCGGAGGTCGCGGTCACCACCGTTGTCCTTCCCGCTCGTGTGCGGGCACCGGCACATCGCCCCTTATTGGCCTATCAGTGTGCTATCGACGCGGTCGCCGACAAATGTTTTCCCTCCTACGCGCTCAGGTACGGCTCGCGAGCAATCGGCGCCGTACCTCAGTTCGAGTGGCCCCTGATCGCCGCCGCGGTGGCACGCGGGTGGGCGGTGTCGATATCCGACCATGAGGGGCAAGACGGATGCTTCGTCGCGCCACGGGAGCCTGGCTACCGCATCCTGGACGGGGTGCGCGCCGCCATGAGCTTCGAGCCACTCGGTCTGGATCAGAGTACGCCGGTGGGCATTTGGGGATACTCGGGCGGGGGAATGGCAAGCTCATGGGCGGCCGAGATGGCTCCGGCCTATGCTCCGGAAATCGGTATCGTGGGAGCAGTATTGGGCGCTCCCGTCAGCGACCCGGGTCAACTCGCGGTGCGATTGAACGCAACAGCGTTCTCCGGCTTAACGGCCATCGGCATCGCCAGTTTGCGGCGCTGCTATGCGGGTCTAGACGCGCGCATCAACGCCCATATCGACGCAGAGGGACAGCAGATCTTGGCCGCTGCCAGCCAGCTGGACACTGTTCGGGCGGGCGCTCGATTTGCCAAGCAGGACTTCAACAACCACTGCGATATCTCGCTAGCAGAACTGTTGACGCAACCCGAGATCGTCGAAGTATTCGACGACGTGCGTTTGGGACAGCACGTGCCCGCGTGCCCGATGCTGGTCATACACCCTCAGCACGATCAGATCATCGACGTGCGCGACGTCGACGCTCAGGTTCAGCGCTATCTCGCCGCCGACGGCCACGTGAGTTATGTGCGTGACCACTGCAGCGAGCACATCTCTCTGATGCTGCTCTCCGCACCGCTAGCGCTGAATTGGTTGAAGAACCGGTTCCGGGGCACCGGCACCTCTAACGCACAGAACATCCCAGTCTTTTCGATAGCACTGTCCGCCAAGGCAATTCGTGGCTACCTCAGCATACTCGCAACCATGCTAAGAGCAGTGTTGGCTCGTCCCTTAGGGCCCACAACGGCCCGATCACAGCACCGGATCTAATCCGTGAGCGCGCGCCCCAGGATCAGCGGATCTGCCTGACCGACAACGTCGAGATCTTTGTCGTCGTAGTCGAACTTGCCCAGCACATGGCGCATCGCATTGACACGAGCCCGCTTCTTGTCGTTGCTCTTCACCACGATCCACGGGGCGTGATCTGTATCGGTCAGAGAGAACATCTCTTCCTTGGCCTTGGTGTAGGCATCCCACTTGTCCAGGGATGCCAAGTCCATCGGTGAGAGTTTCCACTGGCGTACCGGGTCAACCTGCCGGATCGCGAATCGCGTGCGCTGCTCGGCCGCCGACACCGAGAACCACAGCTTGGTCAGGCTGATGCCGTCGTTGACCAGCATCTGCTCGAAAAGTGGTGCCTGGTGGATGAATTCGGAATGCTGCTCATCGCTGCAGAATCCCATGACCCGCTCGACCCCAGCACGGTTGTACCAAGACCGGTCGAAGAACACCATCTCGCCCGCGGCCGGCAGGTGTGGCACGTACCGCTGGAAGTACCACTGGGTACGCTCCCGCTCGGTGGGCTTCTCCAGCGCGACCACGCGTGCACCGCGCGGGTTCAGGTGTTCCATGAACCGCTTGATGGTGCCGCCCTTACCCGCGGCGTCCCGTCCCTCGAAGAGAATGACATGCCGCGCGCCGGTGCGCTTGCTCCAGTTCTGCAGTTTGAGCAGCTCGATCTGCAGCAGCCGCTTCTCGAGTTCGTACTGGTGGCGGCTCATCCGCTCGTCGTACGGGTAGTTCTCCCGCCAGGTGTCTACCGCGACACCATCGGGCGCGATCAGTACCGGGTCGTCGTCATCGTCGTCATCGACGGTGTAGCCCTCCGCAGCGGCGGTAATGGTGTCGGTCACCGGCGAAAACTAACCCCGGCAATCGTCCTTCGGATGGACGGTGAGTAAACGGCCGGTGTCAGCGCCGAAACGGGCGCAGCGCCTTGTTCGAGAGCTTGGTGAGGCTCTTGAGCGCAACCGGCGCCAACCAGCTCGGGCCGCTGTACCACAGCGGCTCGCTGGGCAGCGTCACTCGAGTGTCGACGATGGCCTCGGTACGGCAGTACTTGCGCAGTCCGTCCACACCACCGAAGCGCGACCCCAGCCCCGACCCCTTCCAACCGCCGTGCGGCGCGGTCAGGCAGGACAGGTTCATGATCACGTCGTTGATGTTCACGGTGCCGCAATCAAGTTGCAGCGCAACGCGTTCAGCGCGCCTACGATCCTTGGACCAAACACTGGCCGAAAGTCCGTACTCGCTGTCGTTGGCCAGTGCGATGGCTTCGGACTCCTCGGAGTACCGCATGATCGGCAACGTCGGACCGAAGGTCTCTTCGCGCATGCAATCCATGGAATGATCGACATCGACCAGCACGGTTGGCGCGTAAAAGCTGCCGTGGCCCGGGATTCGGGCACCACCGGTCAGCGCCCGCGCCCCGGAGGAAACTGCTTGGCGCACATGCCTGTCCACAACCTCAAGCTGGTTTTCATCGATCATCGCGCCCACACTGTGGTCCAGACCCGCACCGATCTCCAGGCCGCGCACCTCCTCGACCACCAGATCAACGAACTGCTCGTAGATCGAGTCGTGCACGTACACCCGCTCAACAGATACGCAGGTCTGGCCGGCGTTGAACATGCTGCCCCACACGGCGGCGTGCGCCGCCCGCTTGACGTCGGCGTCCGGCAGCACCAGCATCGGATCCTTGCCGCCGAGTTCCAGGCTCACCGGGGTGAGCCTGCGCGCGGCGCGCTCCATGATCTTCTTGCCGGTGGCTGTCGAGCCGGTGAACTGGACGAAGTCCACGTTGTCCACCAGAGCCTCGCCCACCTCACGGGCGCCGTGTACCACCTCGAATACCGGGGGACCACCGATCTCTGCCCAGCCATTGGCGATGAGTTCATCGGACAGCGGGGTGCGCTCAGACGGCTTGAGTAAGACTGAACAGCCCGCCAACAGTGCTGGGATCACATCCCAGTAGCCCAGTGCCACAGGATAATTCCACGGCGAGATGACCCCCACCACCTTGCGGGGCCGCTGGTGCACGGTGATCTTCTTGGTGTTCATGGCAATCGAGGACGCGGGCCGCGACTCCGGCGCCAGGAACTCCGCGGCCTTGGGCGCGTAATACGCGATGATCGCGAGTATCGAGGGAATCTCGATGCCACCGTCGATCTTTGACTTGCCGGTCTCGGCGATCAGCTGAGCTTCGATGCGCCCAGTGTTGTCGATCAACCATTGCGCGAATCGGGCCAGTACCTGGCCGCGCCCCTCGGGGCCGAGTCGCTCCCAGGACGGCTGTGCCTTCGCCAGTTGCGCGACGATCCCGGGGATGTCCGACGGATCGGTCCAGTTCACCCGACCTACGACCTGCCCGTTCGCGGGATTGCGCACGTCATGGGAGGTATCGCTGGGGGTGCTGACGAGATTTTCAGACGTCGTTGTCATTGGTCGAGTCTAGGCACGAAGCGACCCACGTGGCTATCCCCACTAGTTGGTTGGAATGATCCCACGCAGGTATGCAGCCTGGCCCAGGTGCTGCGCGCAGTCGTCGACGATGCTGACCAGCCGGACACTCGCGGTGACCGGTGGGTCCCACTGTCGGTCGACAACACGCGCGAGTTCGGAATCGGTCAGAGTATCGACGTAACTCAACGTCATCTCGTGCACGTCCCGGTAGTAGCCACTCAGTTGATCGGCGGTCGCGACCACCTTGGCCACGTCACCGGCGGTATGTCCGTATCCGTTGGAGTCGGCGGGTAGATCCAGCCCGAATCGCGGCTCCCAGCCGCGGGCCGTCCACACCGGCTCGGCGCCGGTCATGGCACAGATCTGCACGTCCTGGCATCGCGCCGAATGCCAGATCAGCCACGCGATGCTGTTCGCGTCGGGAGTGGGGCGATACGTCAGCGCTGGATCCGACAAGCCGTCGGTCACCTCACCGACGTGTTCGATGATCCGGGTAAAGCTGTCGCGCAACAGCTCCCGTGCCGACGCGGCCGCCACAATATCGGTATCCGTCATACCTGTGACGGTACGAGCATCGTACGGCCATGTCGACAGCCGCGGCGACAGCGCCTAACGCGGTGGCTTGACGGACTTCGACGGTGGGGTGACCGCGAGAGCGCCTGCGGCACAGCCACAAATCACCACGGCGAAGATCGGCAGTACCAGCGCGGTATTCAGCGACAATGCGTCGGCCACCCAACCGATCAGTGCGGGGCCACCCAGCACCGCGACGTAACCGGTCCCTACCACCCGCGACAGCACACGGCCCTCGTGCTGTTCGTCGATATTGCCGGCGACCGTGAACACCTGGGGAACGCCACCGGCAAGACCGAGGCCCACGGCCACCCAGCCGGCCAAGGTCAGCGGCAGCACCGGTGCGGCGATCACAGTGAGCATTCCCACGGCGGCCAGCGCGCATCCGCCCCGCAACACCCGAACCCGTCCCACCCGCTCGACCAGCTTGTCGACGGTGAAGCGACCGACCGTCATCGCGAGCATGAACACCCCGAAGGCGAAGGCGCCCTCGGAATGGGAGGCACCCAAATGCTCCTGTGCGTGCAGGCTGCTCCAGTCCGTAGCCGATCCCTCCGACAACATCAAGAGGAACGCGAGCAAACCGAGCACCACCACCTGGCCCCGCCGGTACGACACGGGCGGCGGCATCGTGTACGGCACTGTGTCCGGCGCCTCCACCTCGCCCGCACGCAGCTTGCCGCGCAGCAGCACCGAGGCCGAGCACGTCAGCAGGGCCAGGCACAGAACCGTCACTCCCAGCACCGTCGCCCACACCTTCAGGTGCAGCGCGAAGGCCGCCGACCCGATGCCGGCACCCACCACGTTGCCCACAGAGAACACACCATGGAATGAAGCCATGATGGGCCGGCCGTAGAAACGCTCGACGTCGACCGCCGCGGCATTCATCGCGACGTCGGTGATCCCCACCGTGACACCGCACAGAACAGCGCCCACTCCGGCAACCCACACGGTGTGGGCAGCCAGCGGGATGTTGACACCGAGTGCCATCGCGGCACCGCCCACAATCGCAATGGGGCCACTACCGAATCGGTCTACCAGGACACCACTGAGCTGCATGCCCAGCAGGGCGCCCACGCCCAGGCCCAACACCACAAAGCCCAACTCCGTCGAGGACATCCCCGTGGCCTGCTTCATGGTGGGCAGGTGTACGGCCCAGGTGGCCACCACGAGTCCGAACGATGCGAATACACCGATAACGGCCACCCGCATACGCAGCGGTTTCGTCAAGAAATAGTCCTCACCTCGGCGTTGAGCCAACGATCGCGC
Source organism: Mycobacteroides abscessus ATCC 19977 (assembly GCF_000069185.1). Classification (NCBI taxonomy): domain Bacteria; kingdom Bacillati; phylum Actinomycetota; class Actinomycetes; order Mycobacteriales; family Mycobacteriaceae; genus Mycobacteroides; species Mycobacteroides abscessus. The sequence continues at coordinate 4,204,492 of NC_010397.1, forward strand.
GCCCCCCACCGCGACCTCGGCGAGCAGCACTCACCGGTACCTTCTGACCACAGTACTGACCATGGCCACCCCGGGACGCAGCGCCACTTCGGGCAGCAAATATCCCTTGACATTCATATGACTATGTAGTGATATGAATGCATGGACGCCTTCATGGTGATCGCCGATCCGACCCGACGCCGGATCATCGACGCCCTGCGCGGAGGTCCGGCCGACGTCACCACGCTGATCGAACGACTGGACATATCGCAGTCATTGGTGTCCAAGCACCTCGGCGTCCTACGGGACGCCGAGGCCGTTCGGGTGGAGGTCGCCGGCAAGCGCCGCGTCTATCACCTGGCTGACGATCCGCTACCGGCCGTACTGGCCTGGGTGACGCCGTATCACCGTAAGTGGGCCAGCGCACTCGACCGCCTGACATTTCTCATCGACAGCGACGCCGGCATGCACGACACCGAGAAAGAGGTCAACCGTGACTAACCCCCTGGACGCCACCCTCGCGCCGTGCGAGGACCACGAAGGCCGGTGGGTCCTCACCATGTCCCGCGATCTAAACCACCCTCCGGAAAAGGTGTGGCCATGGCTCGTCGATCCGGACAGACTGCGCCAGTGGTCACCCGCCATACCCGATCGCCCCTTGGATTCGGCGGGGCCGGCCAACGTTCAGGAAACCTCCGCCGATCCCGTGCTCGACGGCGAGGTCCTCACAGTCGATCCGCCCCGTGAGCTGATCCATCGCTGGGGCCCCGAAGATACCTTGCGATGGCGAATCGAACCGACCGACACCGGGTGCCGGCTCACCCTTGAACATTCAATGGCCGACCGCGGCCACGCCGCTGGGAACGCGGGCGGTTGGCACATCTGCCTGGACACACTCAGCCTGGCCGTCGCCGGGACACCGCGCGGCAGGGTTGTCGGCATGGATGCGATGAAATACGACTGGCAAAGCCTCAACGATCGGTATACGGAGATCCTCACCATCAACTAACAGCGGCAACGAATTCCGTTGTCCCGCTTGAAAAAATCCGGCAGCCACACCGCTCCGAAGAGCACACCACCCTCGGGGAGCATTCCACGTCGGGCGATCACTCCGGTTCCGGCGGCAGTAACGCGGACCGGGGAGGGCACACGGAACTTGTGGACGCGCGCAGCGGGGTCCGTTGCCCGGCAGTCAATTTGGACACACCGAGACGCCAATATGGCGGCTCACCGCGCACTGCGGCCGTAGTGGTCAATTTACGTAGATTCGCCACGGCAACCGATCCGGGTATGGCGTAAGTGCTTTACCCAGAATTACTCTCAGGCCACCGCACCCGGCAACGGCGCCGGGTGCCGGCGCGGGAGGGTCGCGATGGCTGGTCAGTATTCGGTCCCGGGGAAGCGTCACTCGCTGCGTAGATACGTCGCAACCATCACGGCGGTAGCGGCGACATGCACGGTCCTGGCACCGCTGGCGATGGAATCACGGACCATCGCCTCGACTCTCGCCTCGTATGTCATCGGAATCGGTGGCAACAACGACGGCGCAAGTGCCAACATCCCCCGCAAGCTCGGTGGTGCTTACAGCGTCGATTACCATCCGGTCTCGTATCCCGGAGCCATCTGGCCGGTCAGTGGCCTCACCGCGCCCACATTCAAAACATCTGTGGCACAAGGGCGCACCAACCTCAATGATGAGATCGTCACAGCAGGAAACCAGCCGATCACCATCGTCGGGTACTCGCTGGGCGCCGTCGTGGTGAGCAAATCGCACAGCGACCTACTGCAGCGGTACCCGGGCGGAAATCCCAACATTCAGTTCGTGCTGATGGGCAGCGCGAACACACCCAACGGGGGCATCTTCGCCCGATTTCCCTGGCTCAAGATTCCGTTGGCCGATATCGAATCCAACGGCGCTTGGGAACCCGACCAGTTCAAAACAAAGGTGATCAACACCGAATACGACACCTACGGCGACTTCCCCGCGTACTTCAATCCGCTCGCACTCGCCAATTCCATTGCCGCGATCCAATACGCGCATCCCGATGCGTACTACGACCGCATCGATCCCGCCGCTCTTGACGATCCCGACAACCCCAACGTAGTCAAAACGGTGCAGGGCAACACCACCTATTACCTGGTACGCGCCGAGCACCTACCGTTGCTGCAACCACTGCGCGATCTCACCAATCCCATCGGGGCGTCCTTCGTACTCGACGCCATCGAGCCCACCCTGAGGGTGTTCATCGATATGGCCTACGACCGCGACACCGGCCCGGGAACCACCACACAGTTCAGCTTCTTCACCCCGTCGAAAAACATCGTCGACGCGTTCAACAAGCTACCTACCGCCATTGCGGAAGGCGCCCACAACGTCGAGAACGGCCTTGCGGGTGCAACACCCAAACAGTCGGCGTCTCCTGAGAAACCGGCCAGCCCTCCTGTCCCCCAGCCAGGCCCCACGAATCCCGGGTCGGCAACAACCCAGATACCGGCACCGGAGGCTCCCACACCATCGGTTGTCTCCCTCAGCACCGCGGAGCCACCCGCACCGCCTGCGTCGGCCAAGGCCGCCGACCCCACGGCCATCTCCGTCAGTACCGCGGGCGCCTCCACAGCCCGAGACCAGGACTTCCAACCTGATACGAAGCCCGATCCGAAGAGCACGCCGCCTCCGACAAAGGACTCGGTTGGGGAAGCCGACAAGTCCAAGAACACCCTGAAACCCACATTGCGGCTTCCTAAACTCCCTGTGGCACAACCCGGAACGGCACCGAAGAGCCCCAAGTTCCCGTCACTCAAGAACCATCTCAAGTCCGTTCCGGGGCTCAGCGAGAAGAAGAACCCCGCCGCAGACGCGTCGAGCAAGCATTCACAGCCCGCGAACGCACCGGCACATACCAGCGATAAGACCTCGGACCACGCCTCCGAAACAGGGCGCGGCGCTGCCTAATCCAGCTTTCCCGTCGCCGAACCTACTTGACGCTAAGCACCTTTCACCGAGTTGGCGGGATCAATGCCCCGGCGGTATGGGCCGCTGCGCTCCGCCCTGCACCGTAGTGGGCCGGCCCCGAAAGCAGTTGACCGAGTAGGGGTAGTCTTGCGTCATCACGTAGTGATAGGTCTCCACATCCCGGCCGTCGAGGCGCACGCTACTGGTGATGCCATGACATTCATCGAGATCCCTTGTGGTGAGGATATTTCCATCGCTCACTCGCGCGCCTGTGATGGGAAATCCGTCAAGCGCGTACCCCACGACCTCGGCGATATCTGACGTCGCCAGACACGGGCTGGGCGTGTGGTAGTGGTAGCTACCCGTCACCTCCGGGTGCCCGGCGCAGCCATCCTGCACCTCCCATGCGCCGGCGTCGCGGCCACCGGCGTCCAATGCGCTGAAGAGCACAACACCTGAGAGCATCACCCCCACCTCGGGACCGATGCACTGCGGAATGCCATAGGTCGGTTCGGAAGCCAGCACGTAGGTCAGGTCCTGCGCGGTGATCGCGTTCGGGTTGCGGTCGTACTGATACGCAGTGTCATCGGTTGCGATCGGGAACCGTCCGGTGGAATGGTCTCGGGGCAGATCGTTGGTTGTGATGACCCGAACGCCCTCGGACCTGGCCTCGGAGAACTCGCCGTGGTGCTGCACGTGCCCCTGGACGTGTGTCTTCATGTCCGGGTAGTACCACTGACCGTCCGCCGAAAACCAGGGCCCGCGCACGGCCGCACCGATGGCGGCTCCTGCCGCGAAACTCTCCGCATACCGCGGGCACGCGTAGACATATCCTCCGCGCGCCCCGTCGGTGACAATCTTTCCGTCCCCGACGGGCAGCTTGCCGTCGGCGAACAGGTCGCCGTAGTCATGGCCGACATCGAGTGTCAGGCGTTGCGCCCCCGGGCGGGGAGGCCCGGTGCAGGCTGCGACGACCACGACGCATATCAGCCGGAGCACCACCCCCACGCACCTCACGACGACCAGTCAAGCATCACCCCTGCGGGTAGAAGAGGAAAAGCACGCAACCCTGGTCGGACTGGGGAATGTGCCAGGACTCCGCCGGGGCATGCAGGAAGGTGCCCGCCGGGTAGTCGTTGACACCATCATTGAGCACCCCCGAGACGACATACACCTCCTCAGGCCCGGGCCGATGGTGATCCTCCCCGGGCCACACCGTTCCCGGGGCGATGGTTGTGATCAGCGCTTTCGCGCCATTGTCGCCCTCCCAGAGCGGCTGGATGGTCACCCCCGGGAAGAGTTCGACCGGGTCGACATCGGCAGCCGATCTCCACGCATATCCGGGGGCATTGGGGCCAAACTGAGCGGGGTCGCCGTGGGCTGTCGTCATGGCCAGAGCAACCCCGTTTGACGGTCTGTGCATTCCTCCTGTGGGCTACTCACATCGCGTCGCCTAGAATGGGTGAATGCCAGCCAAGACCGACCCAGCCGCGATCGACGACCTCGAGCCGCTGACGGACGAGACTGCCCATCAGGCTCAGCGCGTCGTCGCCGCGTACGCGAACGATGCCGACGAGTGCCGCATGCTGCTCGCGATGCTGGGTATCGGGCCGACCAAGGTCGACGCGTAACTCGATACGTTTCCCACCTCAGAAACAATCATGGCGACCCAGTCGGATGAGCGATCGCCGGTAAAGCCTGTCACCGGCACCTCCGACTTCGTTGTGGTCGCCAATAGGCTTCCCATCGACTTGGTGAAGCTGCCCGACGGTTCCACGACGTGGAAACGCAGTCCGGGTGGGCTGGTCACCGCGATGGAGCCGTTGCTGCGCAAGCGCCGTGGTGCCTGGGTCGGCTGGCCGGGCGTGCCTGATGCGGATGTCGAGCCGGTTTCCGAAGACGACATGGTGCTGTACTCGGTCCGGCTTTCCACCCAGGAAGTCGCCGAATACTACGAGGGCTTCTCCAACGCCACCCTGTGGCCGCTGTACCACGATGTGATCGTCAAGCCGGAGTACCACCGCGAATGGTGGCAGGCGTACGTCGACGTGAACCGCAAGTTTGCGGAGGCGACGGCCGCTGTCGCCGCCGAGGGCGCGACGGTCTGGGTGCAGGACTATCAGCTGCAACTGGTTCCCAAGATGCTTCGCATGCTGCGTCCCGACCTGACCATTGGTTTCTTCCTACATATCCCGTTCCCGCCGGTCGAACTATTCATGCAGATGCCCTGGCGTACCGAGATCGTCGACGGCCTGCTGGGCGCCGACCTGATCGGCTTCCATCTGGCCGGGGGTGCCCAGAACTTCATGTACTTGGCGCGAAGACTGGTGGGCGCCAGCACCTCTCGCGCATCTATCGGCGTGCGCTCGCGGTTCGGCGAAATCCGCGTGGGCTTCCGCACCGTCAAGGTGGGTGCTTTCCCGATCTCGATCGACTCGACGCAGCTGGACAGCGTTTCGCGTAGCCGGCAGATTCGCCAGCGCGCCAAGGAGATTCGCGCCGAACTCGGCGGCCCCCGCAAGATCTTGCTGGGCGTTGACCGGCTTGACTACACCAAGGGCATCGATATTCGGCTGCACGCATATGAGGAGTTGCTCGCCGAGGGCCGCGCAAGCCGCGAAGACACCGTCTTCGTCCAGCTCGCCACGCCCAGCCGCGAACGCGTGGACAGCTACAAGAAGATGCGTGGCGATGTGGAACAGCAGGTGGGTCACATCAATGGCGAGTTCGGCGAGGTCGGGCACCCCGTAGTGCATTACCTGCACCGACCGGTACCACGCGAGGACCTGATCGCCTTCTTTGTCGCCGCCGATGTCATGCTGGTGACACCGCTGCGCGACGGTATGAACCTGGTGGCCAAGGAGTACGTCGCCTGCCGCAGCGATCTGGGCGGCTCGCTCGTACTCTCCGAATTCACCGGTGCCGCGGCAGAATTGCGTCAGGCATATCTGGTGAACCCGCACGATATCGACGGCGTCAAAGACGGTATCGAATCTGCGCTGAACCAGACCCCCGAAGAGGGACGGCGCCGGATGCGGGCGTTACGCCGTCAGGTGCTCGCACATGACGTGGATCGGTGGGCACGCGCGTTCCTGGAAGCACTGTCCACCCCGGCGACCGGCGACTCGATCGCACCGGAGCAGCCCGCGGTATTGGGTGGCGAACCTCTCTAAAGCGGCGTGATGTAGGAGATCAGCCACTTGTCTCCCGCACGCGTATAGTCCACCTGAATCGATGATGAGTCGTACACCGGTGTGCGCGACTGGTCGGTGATGGTGCGGTTCATGTACACCACCACCTGGGCCGAGTCCCTGTGCGCGGCAATGATTCCGGTTCCCACAATGCTGGTCTGGCTGACGATCTTGCGTTGTTTGGCCTGCGGGATGATCTCCCTGTTGGCCTTGTCTTCGAATTCGCGCCGGTACTCCGGGGTCAGTCCCGCGTATTGCTCGTCGAGGCTGCGCTCGACGGTCTGATAGTCGTACCCGAAGATGCTTCCGATCTGCTTGCCGGCCTGCTTGATGAGCGTCTCCCCCGCCGCCCGGCTTGCCACCGTGTCGACCCGATGCCAGTACATCCCGCCTGCCGCCGCCGACAGCCCCACGACAACCAACACGGTCACCGCGACGAAAATTCTTGCGAGCCAACGCATCAGCTCTGCCCGTCCGGCCACCGCAGGTCGTATGCAGTCATATTGCCCTGCTGATCTTCGGCCACGATCATCCGCATGCGATAGGACTTGGAGGGTTCGTTGACTCCCGAGTCGGCATTGGTGAGCGTCACGCGCGCCGAGATGAGTATCGAGGCCTTCTTGCTCACCTCGTCGATACTCTCCAGACTCGCCTTTTTGATCACCACTTCCGAGCTGGTCCCGGTCTGGTGGTACAACGCCTTCAGATTGGCGGTGTTGTCGGGGTTGAACGTGCCGCGCAGCGGTCCGCTGGTGCTGTTGACGAATTGGTCGACGTTCTTATCGATGCTGTCCGGGCTGTAGGTCATCATGTTCGTCACCGTCTGTACGGCGGTATCCACGAAGCGCTGATCGCGCGCGGCCCGAAGGTCATCACGGTGTTGGGCACGCCCCATGAGTGCCAGCGCCACACCCAGCGCGCCAACGAGCACCACCACCAGCACCGTGGCCGCCCTCAGCACACCACGGGTGTTGCCTGGCCGACGCGAATCAGCAACGGTGGGCTCAGGTTTTGACAGGGCTTCGGTACGGCCCAGCGACACACTGATGGGCTCGGCGCTGACCTCTCCCGTGGGTCCGGCAGGCCGCGCGGCGCGCCGCCGGGTGGTCTGCGACGCACTCTTTTTCTCTTCGGTCATACCGGCTTCGGTCCCAACATCAGATCCGCCCATGTCTCCGCCTCAGTGCCACGGTCCAGTGCGGGCGCATACACACTCGGCTGATTGTTGGCGTCAAGAAAAACACCATTCTTCGGATCATAGGCACGCGCCGCCATCGGCCCGGATTGCGCTGATACCGGCATCACATCGCCACCGGCAGGCGGCACTTCCGGGGCGGGCGGAGACGGCGGCGGCAGCGTCGGGGTGCCCGGGTCCGGCTCAGCCCCCGGCGGGATATTCGGGAACTTGTTAGGCGGAAGGATGTTCCGCGGATCTTCCACCGGGGTGTCATACGGGGCGGGCGGACCGCGCCACGGGTTACTGCCGATCGGCACGTATCCGCGTGGGTCACGGCACAGCTGAATGGTCGGCGCCCGTTTGCCGGGAAATTCCTGGCACGGGTAGTTGCGTGCACCCCGCACCGCGCTGGGGTCGTTCTGCGCGGTCTTGCAGTACATGTCGCGGGGCAGCTCCCGCAAGGTCTCGTCGGCCGGAGTACGCATCAGCGGCGGGGGCACGAAACCGGTCAGACATGGCGGCGGGTCCCCCAGGTTCAACCGGAAGTCCAGCTTGGCACCCTCGTCCATCGGTGCTCCACCGGCCACCGTCAGCAACGCGGAGAACAGCGCCGGCAGGATGACCAGCGATTGCTCGATCGACTTGTTGTAGATGACGCCGACGCGCCCCAGGTTGGCCAGGCTCGCCGCCAACACCGGGAAGGACGGGCGAATACCCGCGAACAGTTGCGAGGCCTGCTCAGAAGCTCCCGGTGCCACCTTGAGGAACTGTCGCAGCTGAGGGTCGGCCTTGGCGAAATGTTCAGTCAGCGCTGCCAAGCTGGACACCGATCCGCGGATGTTGTCGCCGCTGCGAATCTGGGCGTCCAACAGCGGCCCTACCTGATCGATCAGTTTGGTGGTGCTGTCGTAGTTGGTGTTGGCCTCTTGGATCAGCAGCCGTGACGAGTCGATCAGCCGGGAAAGCTCCTGACCGGATCCGTTGAACGCCTTGAATGCCTCTGCCAGCACCTCGCGCAGCCGGGTGTCGGCAACGGTGTTCACCAGGCCGTCCGCCTGACGCAGCAGGGTGGAGACGTCGGTGGGAATGGAGGTGCGGTCTGCTCCGATCACGTCGCCTGACCGCAGGGTCCCGGCCGCGCCCGTAGGCGGTGGGATCAGGTCCACATATTGCTCGCCGATGGCCGAGACGCTCTTGACCGCCGCCACCACATTGCCTGGCACCTTCACGTTGTCGTTGAGACGCATGGTGGCGGTGACCCCCTCGGGGGTCAGCTCAACGTCGGTGACCCGTCCGATCTGCACACCGCGAAACGTGACGTTCGCATTCTGGTACAAACCACCCGAGGCGACGAATTGTGCCTTCACATCGTGTTTTCCGATACCGAGGGCCGTAGGCACCCTCAGGTAGAAGATCGCCATGAGGGCCACACTGATGACCGTGACTGCCGCGAAGATCGCCAGCTGTATCTTGATCAGCCTTTCCATCAGCGACCACCTCCCTGCGGTGCGGCAGGTGCCGGCAGATCGAACGGGCTGGTCTCCTTGCCGTTCAGATTGGCCATCGATCCGATGAGCCATTCCGGCGGGTTCACCACGTCGTTGAAATGCTGCATATTCGGATCGAAGAACGATGTGGTGAAAAGCGTTTCACCCAAGCGGCGCGCGGTGAGGTCGAATGTCACGAAGACATTCAGGTAATCGCCACGAACCGCGTTGCGCAGATACTTGGTGCTGAACGGGAAGGTCGGCAGCAGATCGAGGCTGTCGATCAGTACGTCCCGGTTCTCCGCCAGCGCGCGAACAACCGGGTACAGCCCCTTGAGATCGGCGACGATGTCGTCCTTGGTGGTTCGGAGCACCCGGTCGGTAATCTTCGCAAGGTTGCCCACGGAGCGGAAAGCCTCGATGATGTTCGCGCGATTCTCGTTGAGCACCTTCAGCGCGGGCTCGATCGAATCGATTGCGCGACCGAGGCTTTCCTTGTGCTCGGCCAGCACTCGGGAGAACTTGTCGATGCCTTCGATGGCAGAGATGATGTCGTCCCGCTGAGAGTTCAGCGACGAGATCAGCGTGGCAAGTTTGGGCAGTACCTGGGTCAGGTTGCCGGTGCGCCCCTTGAACAGGTTGTACGTCTCATCGGTGATGTCTTGTAGCGCACCCAGATTGCCCTTGTTGACCACCACCGACAGCGCAGACAACACCTCTTCGGTGCTGGGGTACTTGCCGGTCCGGCTCAGTGGAATAGTGGCTCCGCCGGTCAGCTTACCCACCGCGGGCTCACCCACCGGCGCGGCAAGCTCGATGTGCTGCGAGCCGAGCAGACTGGTCTGCGCGACCTTGGCGACGGCGTTCGCCGGCAGGTGCACCTCGGGCTCCAGCGATACCTTGACCCCGGCATACCAAGAACCGTCGGGTTTCTGGAATGCGTCGATACCCGACACGCTGCCCACCGTCACGTCGTCCACCATGACCGGCGAGTTCTGCGGCAACGTGGTGACATCCGGCAGCTCGACGGTGACGGTGTAGGACCGCGATCCGTGTCCTGCCGTACCGGGCAGATTCAGCGAGTTCAAACCATTGAACTGGCATCCACTGACGACGACGGCGACGCCGACACCCATCACGGCGGCACGTAGTACGTTTCGGCTCATCGCGGTGCTCCTGGAATCGCCGGTGGCGGCGCGTCATCCGCTGTCACCGGAAAGCCCGGCGGTACCGGCCCCGGCTCCGCGGGGCGCACCTCGGTGCCCGGCGGTGGCGGTGCGTTTACCTCGTCGGGCCCCAACATCAGTGCGCTCAGGTCTTGCGGTGACGGCTTCGGCGGTGGCGGGGCACCGTTCGGCCGAACCCACACCAGATCCTCTCGTGGCGCCTGAGACTTCGCCTCTGTCTCGGGAGTGTCGTAGATGATCTGTCCCTTGTACGCCGAGATCTGGTTGATCGGGTGCAGCAGTATCGGCGCATAGTTGAAGGTCGCCCGGCGCAGTACGGGTCCCATTCGTTCGCGGCAGATCTCGGCCCGCTTCAGATACTCGGTCTTGGTGCCTGTTTCGAACACACCACCACAGATGAACTGCACCGGGTTCGCCAAGTTGGGGATGGACAGCATGCCGTTCAAGGTGCCGGCCGCGGGGTTGTAGATGTTGTAGAAGTTGGCCAGACCGTTGGGGGCGACGTGCAGAATCTGCTCAAGGTCGTCGCTCTGGTCGGAGAAGATCTTCACGAAATCGCTCAGTTTGTTCACCTGATCGATGAGTGCGGAGTTGGTGTCTCCCAAGAACCCTCGCACGTCGGTGAGGGCCTGGTTGAGCGCGCCCAGGGTGGCTCCGAGATTCTCGGTGCTGGCGGCCAGCACCTTGGACACCGACGCCAGATGGGTGCTGAACTGCACGATCTGCTCGTTGGAGTTCGCCAACGCGTCCACCAGGGTCTGCAGGTTCTTGATCGTGCCGAACAGATCCGTCCGCGAGTCACCGAGTCTGCCTGCCGCCTGGGAGAGTTCACGCACCGCATTGCGGAAGGAGTCACCATTGCCATCGAAGGTGGTGGCTGCCTGGTTGATGAAATCGCTTACCGGCCCCTTGGATTGCCCCTGCGGCCCCAGGCTGTCACTGAGTTTGGCCAGCTCGGTCTTGACCTCGTCCCATTCGATCGGGACGGCGGTCTTGTCCAGCCCCAGCGAGGCACCGTCTTGCAGTGCCTTGCCGTCGGTGTAGGCAGGAGTCAGCTGAACAAACCTTGCGGTCACCAGATTCGGCGCCATGATGATGGCCTGAGCGCCCTCGGGCACCTTGAATTTGTCGGGCATCTCCATGGTGACCTTGACGTCACCCTCGCGCGGCTCGACCGCACTGATGCGCCCGGCCTTCACGCCCAGGATCCGGACGTCGTCGCCCGGATACAACCCGACCGCCGACGCGAAATGCCCGACGATCTTGTAGGTCCCGCGGCTGGGCCACACCCAGTACAGGAGGCCGCCCACGAGTGCCACGGAGAGCATCGCGAAGGCCCCACGCTTGAGCCAGGTTTTCGATGTTGTCATGGCGATTTCGGCCTCATGATCTGGCGTTCACCGATCAGACCGTTCAAGTAGTCCGAGAGGCTCGCGGGCAGCTTGCCGGGCTGAAAGTACGTGTCGAACGCGACGGCGGTCAGCGTGGCGGGTGGGAAGCCGTAGACGTTGACATGGAAGCCCGGCCCCGAGGACACGACCTCGCCGAGCGCTGTGCCGTACCCGGGCAGACGCTTGAGCGCTTCGCTGATGTGCGCCTTGCGGTCCAGCAGATCGTCGAGCACAACGCTCAGCTTCTCCATGGTGGGACGGAACTCTTGGCGGTTGTCGGCCACGAATCCGCTGATCTGCTGTGAGAGTCCCTGGATACGGTTGATCAGCTCGCTGATCGCCAGACGCCGCTCATCGAGCGCGGCGAACAGTTGATTACCGTCAGTGACGAGCTTGTTCACCTGACCGGCGCGCTCGGACAGAATCCCGCTCACGGATTTCGCGTGTGTCAACAGCTGCTCGAGCGCGGCGTCACGGGCGTTCAACGTACGCGAGAGTGAGGCGACGCCGTCCAGGGCGCCGCGCAGCTGCGGGGTGGCATCCCGCATCGCCTCGGTGATGACCTGCAGCGACTGATCCAGTTGCGCCTTGTCGATCCCGCCGGCCGAGGCGCCCAAATCGCTCAGTGCGCTGTTCAGCGTGTACGGCGTCGTGGTGCGACCCAACGGAATCTCCGTGATGCGACCGGCCCCCGCCGGCGTCACCGAGAGCGACTTTTCACCCAGCACCGTGGTGGTCCGGATCGCCGCCAACGACTGATCGCCCAGTCGGATCGAACGGTCCACCGTGAAGTCAACCCGAACCTTGTTGCCCGCCAAGGAAACATCCTTGACCTGCCCCACCTTGATACCCGATACAAAGACATTGCCGCCCGACTCCAGCCCCCCGGAGTCCGCGAAATACCCCGTGTACTGCTTACCCTGCGGCCAAAACGGCAGGCCCGTATAACCGAACGCGACCAGCACCAGCATGCTCACCACAGCAATGCCGAAGATGCCGGTGCGTACCGGGTCCTTCTCCTGAATGTCACTCATTTTTGAAGGCACACCTGCCCTTCGACGGGTCTGGCGGTCCACCGAACGGGATCAGCCAGTCGGTGCCGACGGGCCCGTTGACCTTGATCCGGATGGAGCAGTAATAGATGTTGAAAAAAGATCCGTACGCACCAAGGGCGTTGAGCCGCAGATAGTTCTCGGCCAGGTTCTCTACGACGACGTTGACGTCGGCCTTGCGCTCATCAACCCGCGTGGCCAGTTGGCGGGCCTGCTCGATGGTGCCCTTGATGTACGGCCGGGTGTCCTTGAGCACCGACTCCAGCGATGAAGCCGTCGAAGCGAGCGGCGGCAGTGCACCGGCGACCACATCGCGCTGTTGCGCCAATCCCGAAATGAGCTGCTGCAGTTGATCCACGCTCGAGGAGAACTGTGTGCTCTTCGAATCGACAGTGGCCAGCACCTCGTTCAGGTGGTTGATCACATCGCCGATCAGCTGATCGCGCTCGGCCAATCCAGAAGTGAAAGAGGATGTGTCGCCAAGCAATTGAGAGAGCGTTCCGCCCTGTCCCTGGAGAATCTGGATGAACGCATTGCTGATCTCGTTGACCTTCGCGGCGTCGAACCCCTTGAGCACGGGCCGAAGTCCGCCAAGCAATGCGTCCAGATCGAGTGCGGGCTGGGTGTGCTCCTTGTCGAGCGTTCCGCCGTCGGGCAGTTTATGTAGTTCACCGGGGCCCGCCGTGATCTCCAGATACCGGTCGCCGACCAGGTTCTCGTACCTGATGATGGCACGGCTGGAGCTGTAGAGCTGGTACTTCGAATCAACATCGAAGGTCACTTCGACACTGTTGTCACGATTCAGGGATACGTTCTTCACCCGGCCCACCGGCACCCCGGCGATCCGCACCTTCTGCCCCGACCGTAAATCGGACGCCGTGCTGAACATCGCGTGATACCTCTTGCCCGAACCGAATCGGAACTCACCGAAGGTGATGATCAGTCCGGCGGCCACCAGCAGCATCACCACGGTGAAGACGATGACCTTGATTTGTGTGGCGCGCTTCATCAGAACTCACTTCGCTTCGCGAAGGCACCGTTGTACAGGTACTGGAGGGTATCGGGGGCGTTGACCTGCAGCTCCTCCAACGGCTTGTAGGGGATGTAGGCGTTGTCGGTTACCAGGAAGGGCGACCGGAACCATGATCCGTTCTGCATCTTGGTCGGAATGTTCGGTAGGCCACGGCAATTGGGCCCGCCCGATGCGTTCACGATGGGAAGGCTGTCCGGGTATGTGTACACCGGAGCGCCTAGCGGAAAGCTATTGGTCAAGAACAGTCCGGGCCGCACGCCACCGATGAGCGGGGTGAAGGTCACCAGCGCCTTGGAGATCGCCTGCAACGTGCAGGGAATCTCCGGCGAGTATCTACCGAGGAGCGTGGCGGGGGCGCGCAGCCGTTGCAGCGCCGCGGTGAGGTCCTTCTCTGCCGGAGCCAGCGTCTCGTAACCGTTGTTGCCTAGACCAATCGCCGCGAGCAATGTCGCCTTGAGGTCCTGCTGCTGGTCGACGACGGTACGACTCAACGCGGGCAGGTTGTCGAGAATGCGCACGATGTCCGGGGCGGCATCACCATAGATCTGCCCGACCTGTCCGGCCTGACGGAAATCCTGCTGCAGGGCTGGGAGTTTCGGATTCAGCTGATCCAGATATTGGTCGAGCTCGACGAGGCCTTGCCCGAAATTGTCCCCATTTCCGCGCAGCCCTTCGCCTACCGCGGTGAGGGTGGCGTTGAGGTTGACCGGGTCGATCTTGCCGAGCAGCCGGGTCAGGTTCTCGAACACGGTGTTGACTTCCAGAGCCACTGCCTCGGCTGTCACTGTTGCCCCCGGCCGCAGTGACGAATCCGAGGGCTTTTGCGGAGCAAGGAATTCCACCGACTTGGCGCCGAAGACCGTGGTCCCCGCGATACGCACCGTGGCGTTCGAGGGAATCAGACGCAGATCCTTGGCATTGACCGCCAGTTCCAGCTTGGCCTGATCGTTGGCGTAGGAGATCGACGTGACCTTGCCGATCTGCAATCCGTGGAACTTGACCTTTCCCCCCTCCTCCATCACCAGGCCCGCGCGCGGCGAGACGACGGTGATGGGCTTGGTGTCGGCGAAGGCGTCGTTGTAGGCCAGATAGGTCAGTACGGTCAGCAGCACCAGCACGGAGGCAAGCACCGTGCCGGCCAGCCGGACAGCCCGGCGCGTGGACGTATCGGACATCTCCTTCCCTATCCCCTAGCCCGAAAGATTGAAGTTGCCGGACCCGCCGTACACGGCAAGTGAGATGAACAGGGTGACAAGCACAACCACGATGAGCGAGGTACGGACCGCCTGCCCGACCGCGACGCCCACCCCCACCGGTCCACCGGAGGCGTTGAACCCGTAGCTGGTGTGCACGAGCATCACGACCACCGACATGACGATCGCCTGCAGGAACGACCACAGCAGATCGGTGGGCACCAAGAAGGTATTGAAGTAGTGGTCGTACACACCCGGCGACTGACCGTTGATCATGACGGTGGTCGCGCGGGACGCGAAGAACGCAGCCAGCACCGAGAGCGAGTACAGCGGGATGATGGCGATCAGTCCGGCCACCAAGCGGGTGGAGACCAAATACGAAATGGCGTGCACCGCCATGGTTTCCAGCGCGTCGATCTCCTCTGCGACGCGCATGGCACCCAATTGCGCCGTCGTTCCCGCGCCAATCGTGGCGGCCATCGCGATGCCGGCCACCACCGGCGCGACGATGCGAACATTGAGAAATGCGGACAGGAAGCCGGTGAGCGCCTCGATACCGATGTTGCCCAGCGATGAGTAACCCTGGACCGCGATGACACCACCGGAGGCCAGCGTCAGGAAGACCGCGACACCGACGGTTCCGCCGATCATCACCAGAGCTCCGGTGCCCATGGTGATCTCAGCGAGCACCCGGATCGTTTCCTTGCGGTATTTGGTCAGCGCCGCCGGGATATAGCTCAGTGATTGCGCATAAAAGAGGGCTTGCTCCCCGAATTTGTCGAACGAGCGTCCCAATCCGCGCATATACCGAACGGTATAGGAGGTCACTGTGTGCGTCGAAAGGTACGGTCCGCTCATCACATTGTCGCTTCTTCGCGCAGGTCGCTCATCAGTGCCATCGCTTCTTCGCGCAGGTCGCTCATCAGTGCCATCGCTTCTTCGCGCAGGTCGCTCATCAGTGCTTCACCAGGACCCGTACCCCGATGGCCGTCATGACCACGTTGATGACGAACAAACAAATGAAGGCGTAGACGACGGTCTCGTTGACCGCATCGCCGACGCCCTTGGGTCCGCCCTTGACGGTGAGTCCGCGGTAACAACCGACCAGTCCGGCGAAGATGCCAAACAAGAAGGCCTTGACCTCCGAGATCATCAGCTCGCCCAGCCCGGTCAGCACCGTCAGGCCGTTGATGAAGGCTCCGGGGTTCACACCCTGCAGGAACACCGAGAACACGTAGCCACCGACCATGCCGATGGCGCACACCAGTCCGTTGAGCAGCAGCGCCACGAAGGTCGAGGCCAGCACTCGCGGCACCACGAGCCGCTGGATCGGGTCGATGCCAAGTACCTGCATCGCGTCGATTTCCTCACGAATGGTGCGCGCACCCAGGTCGGCGCAGATCGCCGTGGCACCGGCACCCGCGACCACCAGCACGGTGACCACCGGACCGAGCTGAGTCACCGTGCCGAAGGCCGTAGCGGCACCGGACAGGTCTGCCGCGCCGATCTCTCGCAGCAAGATATTGAGCGTGAAGGCCACCAGCACGGTGAACGGGATGGCCACCAAGAGCGTCGGCAACAACGAGACCCGCGCGATGAACCAGGTCTGGTCCAAGAACTCCTGGCCCTGGAAGGGGCGACGGAAGATATTGCGAAACGTAGCCAGCGACATGGAGACGAAGCCGCCGACGGCGCGCGCGGGCGCCGCGAGCTGCTGCTTCAACCTTTGCTCCTGTCTCACACATCCCGGCACTGCCGAAGTCCCGCCCCCAGGGTCCGGTTAACGATCGACGTGTACCTACCACGCTGTGAGGCGCACCATACTAACGAGAAAAAATTCTTAGTGTCAATTCATTCGCGGACAGGCAAATCGCACGCCGCGTCCACTTTATCCTGCAGGTTTGGTGCGATAACTAGAACCCGTTCTAGTTATCCACGCACCGCTACCCTTGTCGTCACCTAATCCTCGACCATCAGCGCAGTCGCGGAGAAAGTGCGCTTGGGGTCGTGTCCAGCAAAGAAATCAGCCAGGGTTGAATTCAGTGCTGACGGATCCCAGGCGTCCGAATCCGCGGTGAACTTCGCCTCCACAGTAGGCGCTGCCAACAACGTCACGGTGGGTCCGTAAACAATGAATAGCTGACCATTGACCGCCTCCGCCGCCGGCGCGGCCAGATAGCGCACCAATGTCACGACATGCTCAGGGGATAGCGGATCGATCGAATCCTCGGGCGCGTCTCCGAAGACGTCGGCCGTCATCGCGGTGCGGGCACGCGGGGCGATGGCGTTGGCCCGCACCCCGTACCGGCCCAGCGCGCGGGCAGCCGACAGCGTGAGCGCGGTGATACCCGCCTTGGCGGCGCCGTAGTTGGCCTGCCCCTCCGGCCCCAGCAGGCCGGCTTCGGAGGACGTATTGATAAGGCGTCCGTAGGTGGGGGCTCCGGCCGCCTTGGAGGCTCCACGCCAGTATGTGGCCGCGTTACGGGTCAGCAGGAAGTGGCCGCGCAGGTGTACGTGGATGACGGCGTCGAACTCCTCGTCCGACATGTTGAAGAGCATCCGATCGCGGGTGATGCCCGCATTGTTGACCACGACATGCAGGCCACCGAGGGATTCGGCGGTGGAGATCAGTTCGTCGGCGGTCGCACGCTCGCCGATATCACCGGCGACGGTGACACCCTTGGATCCCGCCGCGGCGATCTCGTCGAGCACATCGCTCTTGTCCAATGCCGGCGCGATGTCGTTGACGACGACGGTCGCCCCGGACCGCGCCAAGCCGATCGCCTCGGCACGGCCGAGTCCCGCGGCAGCACCCGTGACAATGGCGACACGGCCGCTCAGATCGGCATCAGCAATCGCGCTCATTCAAATTTCCCTTCAGTCCCATGCCTTCGACGCACTCCCTCACCCCGGCGCCGCGCGAGCGGGCCGGCGATTTATGAATGCCTCTAGTCTTTGCGGATCAATGCGGCGCGCGGGCACTCCGCGATCGCCTGCTCGACCAGATCTTCCTGATCGGCCGGTACTTCCTCTTGCAGGATGACGACATAGTCGTCGTCATCGACGTCGAATACCTCTGGAGCGATCCCGAGGCATACCAAGTTGCCTTCACAACGGTCAGGAACTACACCGACACGCATTGGAAACCTCTTTCCGGCGCGGTATGAACCAGCGCGCCGACGTCATCGTCTAATTGGGCTGTATCGCCAGACTACGACACGTGATCGCCGACACAACCCCGGTAAAAGCCGGGATCTCCGGGCCAGGTTTGTACGGCATCGTCGCGTCTGGACTCCCTAGACTAGAACGTGTTACAACTCTTGTGTCAATGTGGGTCACACTTGAGGTCCACAGCAGCGGAGGTCACACATGCATATCGCCTACACGCCCGAGCAGGAAGAGCTGCGCCGCGAGCTACGCGCATACTTCGACAAACTGCTGACCCCGGAGCGGCGGGAGGCTCTGGCGTCGAACCAAGGTGAATACGGCAGCGGCAACGTTTATCGCGAGACCGTCGAGCAGATGGGAGCCGACGGATGGCTGGCCCTCGGCTGGCCCAAGGAATTCGGCGGCCAGGACCGCTCGGTCATGGATCAGCTGATCTTCACCGACGAGGCCGCCATCGCCGGCGCACCGGTGCCGTTCCTGACGATCAACAGCGTTGCGCCGACGATCATGCATTTCGGCACCGATGAGCAGAAGAAGTTCTTCTTGCCGAAGATCGCCGCGGGCAAGTTGCACTTCTCCATCGGGTACTCCGAGCCGGGCGCCGGAACCGACCTCGCCTCGCTGCGCACCTCGGCGGTACGCGATGGCGATGACTACATCGTCAACGGTCAGAAGATGTGGACCAGTCTCATCGAGTACGCCGACTACATCTGGCTGGCGGTGCGCACCAACACCGAGGTCAAGAAACACCGCGGTATCTCCATGCTCATCGTTCCCACCACGGCCGAGGGCTTCTCGTACACCAAGGTGCACACCATGGCCGGGCCCGGCACCAGCGCCACCTACTACCAGGATGTGCGCGTCCCGGTCACGAGCCGGGTCGGCGAGGAGAACGCCGGCTGGAAGCTGGTCACCAATCAGCTCAACCACGAGCGGGTGGCTCTGGTTTCGTCGGCGCCGATCATCACCGCGCTGCGCGAGGTCCGCGAGTGGGCCCAGAACACCAAGGGCCCGGGTGGCCGGATCATCGACGCGGAATGGGTGCAGCTGAACCTGGCGCGCGTGCATGCCAAGGCCGAATATCTCAAGCTCATCAACTGGGAGCTGGCCTCCACTACCGACGCGGCCCCCTCTCCCGCCGACGCCTCGGCCACCAAGGTCTTTGGTACCGAGTTGGCCACCGAGGCCTACCGCCTTCTCATGGAGGTCCTCGGCACCGCCGCGACGCTGCGCCAGGACTCGCCCGGCGCGCAGCTGCGCGGCCGCGTCGAGCGGATGCACCGTGCCTGCTTGATTCTCACCTTCGGCGGTGGCACCAACGAGGTGCAACGCGACATCATCGCGATGACCGCTCTTGGCCAACCTGCGGCAAGCCGCTAGAAGGGACTGCACTGCAATGGATTTCTCCCTGACCGAGGCACAGACCGACCTGGCCGGTCTGACCCGCACCATCGCGTCGACGATCAGCACACCGGAGCGGCAGAAGGAACTCGACAAGCAGGACAGCCGGTTCGACCGGCAACTGTGGACCAAGCTGGCCGAGGCCGACATCCTCTCCACCGCCGCTCCCGAATCGGTCGGCGGCGCCGGATTCGGCGTGCTGGAACAGTCGTCGATCCTGGTGGAGCTGGGCCGTGAACTGGCCGCCGTTCCGTACCTGGAGTCGGTGGTGCTAGCTGCCGGAGCGCTCGCCGCATTCGGCTCCGAAGCTATGCGGAACGATTGGGCAGCACCGGCTGTCGCGGGCAAGAAGGTCTTGACCATCGCTCTCGAGGGCGAGCCGGGCGAAGGTCCGGTCGCCGCGCGAACCGAGGGCACGGGATATGTGCTCACCGGCAACCGCGTCCTGGTGCCGTTCGGCGTCGAGGCCGACGCGTACCTGGTGCCCGCCGAGACCGAGACCGGTACCGCCGTGTTCTTGGTGTCCGCCGACGATGCCGGCGTAACCCAGCAGGCCCTGCACACCACCGGCAAGGACAGCTCCGCGGAGTTGATCCTGTCCGAGGTCCCCGTTCCTGCCGAACGCAAGGTTGGCGGCGCCGAGGTTGTGGAGTGGCTCCGGCTGCGGGAATCGCTGGGCCACAGTGCTTACCAGCTCGGCGTGCTGGAAAGGGCCCTGGAGCTGACCGCCGACTACGCACGTACCCGTGAGCAGTTCGGCAAGCCGATCGGCGGCTTCCAGGCGGTGGCCCAGCGGCTGGCCGACGGATACATCGACGTCAAAGGTCTGTGTCTGACGCTGTGGCAGGCCGCGTGGCGCGTTTCCGAAGACCTGCCTTCCGATGTCGACGTCGCGACCGCGAAATTCTGGGCCGCCGATGCCGGGCATCGCGTGGCGCACACTGCCGTTCACGTGCATGGCGGCGTAGGTATCGACGAGGACCACCCGGTGCACCGCTACTTCCTGGCCGCCAAGCGGGGCGAGTTCGCCTCGGGCAGTGCGACCGAACAGCTGCGCCGCATCGGGCGCGAGCTGGCCGACACGCCTGCCTAGTATCTGGTTGTGAGCACCTCCGAGGACGCGACGGTCACGCGGCTACTGGTGAACTTGGCCGACGTCGAGGACCGGGGACTGCACTTCGAAGGTTCGTTCACTTCCTGGCGGGACCACATAGCCGAAAGCCGTCGTCTGGCCTCGGTATTACGCGCACGCCTGGATCCCTCGAAGCCGCCGCACATCGGCGTAATCCTGGAAAATACACCGGGTTTCGCGCGCCTGCTTACCGCAGCGGCATTGGCCGGGCTCGTGCTGGTGGGCCTGAACTCGACCCGACGCGGATCGGCTTTGCGGCGCGACATCGAACTCGCCGATTGCCAGTTCGTGGTCGCCGACGAGTCCGATACCGTTGCCGGCTTGCAGCATCCGCAGATCGAGATCGCCGATGTGCGACCAGACGACCTATACATGCTCATCTTCACCTCGGGCACCAGCGGTGATCCCAAGGCCGTACAGATCACTCATGCCAAGGTGGCGTCCGCGGGAATCATGCTGTCATCACGGTTCGGTCTCGGCTCCACAGACGTCTGCTATCTCTCGATGCCGATGTTCCACTCCAACGCGGTGATGGCAGGGTGGTCGGTCGCCGTGGCAGCAGGTGCGTCGATTGCGCTGCGGCGCAAGTTCTCCGCGTCGGGATTTCTGGATGATGTACGCGAATACGGGGCGACATACGCCAACTACGTCGGCAAGCCCATGTCATACGTGCTGGCGACACCGCAGCGTCCCGACGACGCCGAGAACCCGTTGCGGATCATGTACGGCAACGAGGCTGCCGCTGGCGATACCGACCGATTCGCAACGCGATTCGGCGCCGTTGTGGTCGACGGGTTCGGGTCGACCGAGGGCGGTGTGGCGCTCGGGTGGGCGCCCGGAACGCCGCCGGGCGCCATCGGCCCTCTCACCCCGGATATTCAGATTCTGGATATCCAAACTGGTCGCCCCTGTCCCCCTGCGATTTTCGATCAAAGCGGCAAGGTGATCAACGCCGCTGAGGCGACCGGCGAGCTGGTGAACGTCACCGGCCCCGGCCGGTTCACCGGCTACTACAAGAATCCCGAGGCCGATGCCGAACGCATGGTCGGCGGCAGGTATCACAGCGGCGACCTCGCCTACGCCGACGAGAACGGCTACGTATACTTCGCCGGACGCCTGGGCGATTGGCTGCGTGTCGACGGTGAGAACCTGGGCACCGCACCGATCGAACGAGTATTGCTGCGCCACCCGGACATCACCGAGGTCGCCGTCTACGGCGTTCCGGACCCAACCGTCGGAGACCGGGTGATGGCGGCGCTCGTCGGTGCCGACTTCGATCCCGTCACCTTGAGCGAGTTCCTTTCCGCCCAGGAAGATCTCGGACCCAAGCAATGGCCGTCATTCATCCGGGTCAGCGGTGAGCTTCCCCGGACCGCGACGTTCAAGGTGATCAAGCGGCAGCTGTCGGCGGAGGCACTGGAGACCGCCGATCCGGTGTGGGCTCTGACGAACGGCACCTATACCCGAACCTGATCGCCGAACGTGCGAATCCGGTCGAATTCTCGCCGCAAATCGACACGATCCGCACGCTCGGAAATTTGTCGGTGGTCAATGTGATGCTCCATTCATGGGGGACGTACCGTGGCCACTCATCAGGTCCGAGGCACTCACCAACCGTGTGGTCACCGGATACGCCCTCCGGCAATTCACCGCGCTATACCCAGGCATCTATGCGCCCACAGACGCCCAGATCACTCCGCGTAAGCGGGCAGAAGCAGCGTGGCTGTGGTCAAGGCGCAAAGGAACCATCGCCGGCATATCCGCGGCCGCATTGCATGGCACCAAGTGGCTGCCACAGCAGGGCCCTGTCGTACTAATTCACACCAATCGTCGTGCTCCGCGCGGTATCACGTTGTGGAGCGATAGCCTGCCCGAGGGCGAGCGGATGTTCGTCGATGGGCTGCCTGTCACCACGCCCGCGCGTACGGCGTTCGACATCGGGCGGCGTACCCCCGTCGACCTAGCGGTGCAACATCTGGATGCCTTGATGAATGCGACGAGGCTTTCCCGCACCGATATCGAGACCGTGGCCACCCATCATCGGGGCGCTCGCGGGTTACACCATCTGGCCAACGTTTTGGGCTTGGTCGACGGCGGCGCAGAATCACCATGGGAAACACGTACGCGGCTCCTCGTTGTACGTGCGGGATTTCCCGCCCCACAGACACAACTCGTCGTCCGGAATCGTTTCGGCGACTTTGTCGCTCGCCTTGACATGGGATGGCCAGACCACAAGGTAGGCATCGAGTTCGACGGCGCGCAACATTGGACGAGCGCACAGCAACGCACCCGGGACATCGACCGCGCCACAGAGTTGGTTGACGAGGGATGGCGCATCATTCGGGTGAGCTCCGATATGGTCCGGCATCGGTCGGGAACGATTCTCGCCCGAGTAGCCGAAGCATTCGTCGCCGCCCGGGCCGCGTAAACCGAACGTGCGAATCCGGTCGAATTCTCGCCGCAAATCGACACGATCCGCACGCTCGGCGCGGGGACCGGCTACCGCGCGCTGACTATCCGCGGATCTCGTCCAGCCTGTCCACCGCAGCCTCGAACCCCGATACCAGGTCGGCGACGATCTCCGCAGTGGGCCGGATCTCGTTCATCCGCCCCACGATCTGCCCCGCGGGGAAACACACCGTCTCCGGGTCATGCGCGCGGTTCATCCGCTCATGCGCCTCGCTGACCAGAATGTTCTGCAACGGCATCGGTAACGGCGTAGGCGCATCCTCGGCATCCCAGGCCTGCGTCCACTTGGTCTTCAAGAGCCGCGCCGGCTTACCCGTGTAGATGCGGGTGCGCACGGTGTCACCGGAGGTCGCCTTCAGCAGGGCCTGCTGCACCACGGAATCGCCACCAGCAGTGACGGTTCCGAGGTCGTACTCAGCGGCCGTGAGCCAGATCGAACCGGTCCATACCCCGGAGGCACCCAGCGCCAGCGCCGCCGCCGCCTGCCGTCCACTGCCGATACCACCGGCCGCCAACACCGGGGCACTGCCGTCGAGCGCGTCGACGATCTCCGGCCACAACACCATGGATGCCACGTCACCGGTGTGACCACCGGCCTCATAGCCTTGAGCCACAACGATGTCGACACCGTTCTCGACATGGCGCCGGGCGTGTTCGGCCTTACCTGCCAGCGCGGCGACAGGCACCCCATGCTCGTGGGCCTGGTCGATCACGTCCTTGGGCGGCGAGCCCAACGCGTTGGCGATCAGCTTGATCGGGTGCTTGAGCGCGACCTCAACATGAGAGCGCGCCACCGAATGCAGCCAGCCCAGCACGCCGGCCGACTCACGCTCTCCCGGCAGCGGCGGGACGCCCAGATCGGCCAATGTCTTCTCGACGAAGTCCTTGTGCCCCTGCGGGATCAACTTGTCGATATCCACCGCGGTACCCTCGGCGGGCACCTTGGCAGGCATCACGATATCGACGCCGTACGGTTTGCCGTCGGTGTTCTCGTCCATCCAGTTCAGGACGGCGTCGAGCTCATCGGGATCGTTGAACCGAACGCAGCCCAGCACACCCATACCGCCCGCACGGCTGATCGCGGCGGCCACCTTCTCCGACGGCGTGAAACCGAATATCGGGTAACGGATTCCAAACCGCTCGCACAGGTCGGTACGCATGACTCAGGCTCCCGTGTTGACGTGCTTGCTGTTGACCAGGTCGACCTTCTCGGTTTCCGAGACCTCCTTGGCCCAGCGATAGTCGGCCTTGCCCGCCGGGTTCCGCTTGACGGAGTCCACGATCCAAATGCTGCGCGGCACCTTATATCCCGCAATTTCCTTGCGGGCGTGGGCGTCCAGGTCCTCGAAGGTGAGCTCGACACCCTCACGCACCGCGATCACGGCCCCCACATGCTGACCCCACTTCTCGTCGGGTACCCCGACCACGACCGCGTCGAACACGGCGGGGTGGCCCTTCAGTACGCTCTCGACCTCCTCAGGGAACACCTTCTCGCCGCCCGTGTTGATCGAGACCGATCCACGGCCCAGCATTGTGACGGTACCGTCGGCTTCGACGGTCGCCCAATCACCCGGAATCGCGTACCGCACACCGTTGAACGTCTTGAACGTCTCGGCGGTCTTCTTCTCGTCCTTGAAATATCCGACGGGGATGTGGCCGCTCTTGGCGATCAGCCCACGCACCCCGGAACCGGGCTGAACTGGATTGCCCTCTTCATCGAGAACCGTTGTGGTGGAGCTGATCTTGACGGTCGGCCCACCGGGATGCATCTGCCCCTTGGTGACCGTGGACAGTCCGCCGGTACCGGTCTCGGAGGCGCCGATGGCGTCGGTGATCACCCGGTTGGGCAGCAATTCCAGGTAGCGCTCCTTGACGGTCTGCGAGAACAGTGCGGCACTGCTGGCCAGTACCCACAGCGAGGACAGATCGCGTGCGCGGCCGGTCTCGGTGTCCAATGCGTCGATGAGCGGTCGCCCGATGGCGTCGCCGGCGAAGAACAGCATGTTGATCTTGTGCTTCTCGATGAGCTCCCACACTTCTTCCGGATTGAACTCCGGCGCGAGCACCGTGGTGCGCCCCTGGAACAGGGCCATGAAGGTCGCCGCCTGGGTGGCTCCGTGGATCATCGGCGGGATCGGGAATCCGATGAACGGTGCGGCCTCGGCACCCTGTTTGGCCAGGTCCCACTCGCCCTCGATGTACTCACCGGTGACGTAGTTGATGCCTCCGAACAACGAGCGGTAAATGTCCTCGTGTCGCCACATCACGCCCTTGGGGAAGCCTGTGGTGCCGCCGGTGTAGATCAGGAAGATGTCATCGGGGCTGCGCTCCTCGAAATCGCGCTCCGGGGATCCCTGTGCCAGAGCGTCCGCGAAGGGGACCCCGCCGTACGAGTCAAACGACCCGTCCGCGCCATCTTCCACCACGATCGCGGTCTTGACATTGGGGGTGCTCGGCAGCACGTTGGCGACCTTGTCGCTGTACCGGCGCTCGTGCACCAATGCCGCCATATCGGAGTTCTCGAACAGGTAGTGCAGCTCGGCTTCGACGTAGCGGTAATTCACGTTGACCGAGATCGCACGGATCTTGACGATGGCCGTCAGCGCGATGACGATTTCGATGCCGTTGCGGCAATACAGGCCGACCTTGTCGCCGGGGCCGACGCCCTGGCTCTGGAGATAGTGCCCGAGCCGATTGGACTGCTCCTCAAGCTCGGCGTATGTCAGCTTTCGGTCACCGGAAATGATGGCAACACGATCGGGCATAGTGTCGATTGCATGCTCAATGAGGTCGGCAATGTTAAGGGCCATGTCCATAAATTAGAACGTGTTACATTTTTAGACAAGCCCCGGCATCTTGGAGGACCTCAATTGACCGAAGCTGACGCTCTTCGCGCAAGCGGCTCATCGCACACCGTGACCGAGCAGGACGCCCCGCATGCTCTGGTGGAACTCCGCGATCACGTCCTCATCGTGACGATGAATCGTCCGCACGCACGCAACGCCCTGTCCGGGGAAATGCTGGAGATCATGACGCAGGCCTGGGACCGCGTCGACAATGATCCGGAGGTCCGGGTCTGCATCCTGACCGGTGCGGGCGGATATTTCTGCGCCGGAGCCGACCTCAAAGCCATGAACAAGCGCGCCCCAGGTGATCAATTCTCCGATGGCAGCTACGATCCCTCGGTCATCCCCGGTCTACTCAAGGGGCGCCGTCTGACCAAACCGCTCATCGCGGCCGTCGAAGGTCCCGCAATCGCCGGTGGCACCGAGATCCTGCAAGCCACCGATATCCGTGTCGCGGGTGAGAGCGCCAAATTCGGTGTCTCTGAGGTGAAGTGGAGCCTGTACCCGATGGGCGGATCCGCGGTGCGGCTGCCCCGCCAGATCCCGTACACGGTCGCCTGCGACATCTTGTTGACCGGCCGACACATCAAGGCCCCGGAGGCCAAGGACATCGGACTCATCGGACATGTCGTTCCGGACGGTCAGGCCCTGGAGAAGGCGCTGGAACTGGCCAATATGATCGCCGGCAACGGGCCTCTCGCGGTCCAGGCGGTCCTCAAGACCATCCGCGATTCGGAAGGCATGCACGAGAACGAGGCCTTCAAAGCCGACACCAAGGTCGGTATCGGAGTCTTCACCAGTAACGACGCCAAGGAAGGCCCGCGCGCCTTCGCCGAGAAGCGCGCACCCAACTTCACCGGCAGCTAAACCCGCACAGATAGTGTGGGCGGCGTGACGCCGATGTTCCCGCTGCAATCGGTACTGCTGCCCGGGGAGCCCCTACCGCTACGCATCTTCGAACCGCGTTATGTTGCGATGATCCGTGACGTGCTGGCCGCCGACCACACCTTTGGCGTCGTGCTGATCGCCCGCGGCCGAGAGGTCGGCGGCGGAGACGTCCGGCATGACGTGGGAACGGCTGCCCGTGTCCTGGACTGCGAATCCCTGGGGGCGGATCGCTTCGCCGTGCGCTGCGAGGGCGCCGGTCGGATCCGGATCACCAGATGGCTCGAGGACGATCCCTATCCTCGCGCCGAAGTGGAACCGTGGCCCGACGAACCCGACGAACGGGTGCTGCCGTTGAGCGCACTCAACGAAGTTCAGGTGCGCATCGAGAACCTGTTACGGCGGGTCGCGACCGCACGACAGGTACGGCTTCCCCGCCGTTGGTCGATAGCCACGGGCCTGCCCAGTGGCGCCGAAAAGCGCCTATACGCCTTGGCTTCTCGGGTGCCCATGGGGCAGGCCGACCGCTATGCAGTGCTGGCGGCGCCGACGCTGGAGAAGCGCGTCAGCGCGCTGAACGACGCCGTCGACACCGTCAACGCGATGCTGGATTTCCGCGAATCCGACCGCTAGGTCAACGCGGACAACTGCTTGACGTGCTCCACGCTGCGACAGCCGACTACCAGCATGGTGACTCCGGCGGCCTCCCAGGCCTTGATCTGCTCCCGCACCTCGGCCTCGGTCCCGACGATCGTGGTGTCGAGCACCAACTCATCCGGAATCGCTTCGGCCGCTTTGTCCTTGCGGTTGGTACGAAACAGCTCGGTGACCTCGTCCACCACCTCGCCGTAACCCATGCGTCGATACACCTCGGCGTGGAAGTTCAGTTCCACGGCACCCATACCACCGATGTACAAGGCGGAGAACGGCTTCAGCTGATCGAGCACCGAACGCCGGTCCTCGGTGACGATCACCTGCGCGGTGGCGGCGATCTCGAAATCCTCGCGGCTGCGCCTGGCACCGGGGCGCGAGAAGCCTTCGTCGAGCCACTCGTTGTACATGTCGGCCAGCCGCGGCGCGTAGAACATGGGCAGCCAGCCGTCGGCGATCTCCGCCGTCAAGGCGACATTCTTAGGCCCCTCGGCACCCAGGAAGATAGGGATATCCGACCGCAGCGGGTGCACAATCGGCTTGAGCGGCTTACCCAACCCGGTGGCCTTGTCCCCGGTCAGCGGCAACGGATAGTGCGGGCCGTCGCTGCGCACCGGCGCCTCGCGGGCCAGCACCTGCCTGATGATGTCGATGTACTCCCGCGTGCGCGCCAGTGGCTTGGGGAACGGTTGCCCATACCAACCCTCCACCACCTGCGGTCCGGACACGCCCAGTCCCAGGATGTGCCGTCCACCGGAAAGATGATCCAGTGTGAGAGCCGCCATCGCGCAGGCCGTCGGTGTGCGCGCGGAAAGCTGAATCACCGAGGTGCCCAACCTGATACGGCTGGTGTCCGAGCCCCACCAGGCCAGCGGCGTGTACGCGTCAGAACCCCAGGCCTCAGCCGTGAAGACGGCGTCGAATCCGCCCTCCTCGGCGGCGGCCACCAGTTCACCCGCATTCTCCGGCGGAGAAGCCGACCAGTACCCCAGCTGCAATCCGAATTTCATGGGTCAGTTCTACCTGACGAGATATGCCGCGACCACCACCCTTGCGAAAAAAACTAGAACTTGTTCTACTCGGAGGTGTGACAGCCACCCAAAGCAGCACAACCGGGCCTTTGCCGCTTCTGACGGCACCCCTCGAACTGTCTTTTGATTACACCCGTTCGGTGGGGCCCACCCTCTCCAAGTTCTTCACCGCCCTGCGCGATCGGCAGATCGTCGGCACCCGGGGCAGCGACGGCAAGATCCACGTACCCGCGGCCGAGTACGACCCGGTGACCTATGCACCGTTGACCGACGTGGTGCCGGTATCGAGCGTGGGCACCGTCCAATCCTGGTCCTGGCAGCCCGAACCACTGGAGGGACAGCCGCTGGCCAAGCCGTTCGCCTGGGCACTGATCAAACTGGACGGCGCGGACACCTCCTTGCTTCATGCTGTCGACGTGGGGACTGCGGGCTCCGCAGGTATCACGACCGGGGCCCGCGTGCACGCGGTATGGGCCGACGAGACGGTCGGCGCCATCACCGATATCGCGTATTTCGCACTCGGCGAGAAGACGGCAGCGACCCCGGCCCCCACCTCTGATCAGGAGCCGGTCACCATGCAGGTCACGCCGATCCGCCTGGAAGTTCAGCACATCACGTCTCCTGAGGAAAGCGCTTACCTACGAGCGCTTTCCGAGGGAAAGCTGCTCGGCGGCCGCACCGGCGCCGGCGGGCGCGTGTACTTCCCGGCACGCGGGGCGGACCCGCTGACCGGAGAACCCACCTCGGACCTGGTGCAGGTGGCGGATAAGGGGGTCGTCACCACCTTCGCGATCATCAACATTCCGTTCCCGGGACAGCGCATCAAACCGCCCTATGTGGCGGCCTATGTGCTGCTCGATGGCGCGGATATTCCCTTCCTGCATTTGGTCTATGACATCGACCCGGCGGATGTTCGCATGGGCATGCGAGTCGAGGCCGTCTGGAAACCCAAGGAGGAGTGGGGATACGGGATCGACAACATCCAGTATTTCCGCCCGACGGGCGAGCCCGATGCCGACTACGAAACCTACAAGGACCGGGTGTGATGACTGATGTAGCCGTGGTGGGCTTCGCCCACGCTCCGCATGTACGGACCACCGAAGGCACCACCAACGGTGTCGAGATGCTGGTGCCGTGTTTCCGACAGATCTATAGCGAACTGGGAATTACCAAGTCGGACATCGGCTTCTGGTGCTCAGGCTCGTCCGACTACCTGGCCGGACGCGCGTTCTCGTTCATCTCCGCGATCGACTCGATCGGTGCGGTGCCGCCGATCAACGAATCCCATGTGGAAATGGATGCGGCGTGGGCACTCTACGAGGCATATATCAAGATCTTGAGCGGGCAGGTTGAGACCGCACTTGTCTACGGATTCGGCAAGTCTTCCGCCGGAATTCTCCGCAGGACCCTCGCGCTGCAGACGGATCCCTATACGGTCGCGCCGCTGTGGCCCGACTCGGTTTCCCTGGCGGCGCTGCAGGCGCGTGTCGGCTTGGACTCGGGCAAATGGACCAAGGAGCAGATGGCACAGGTTGCCCTCGATGCCTTCCGGCGCGCCCAGCGCGTCGACAGCGAGCCGTCGGCATCGAGTGTCGATGAGCTATTGGCCCGGGACTATTTCGCCGACCCCCTGCACAAGCATGACATCGCACCGATTTCCGACGGTGCCTCGATCATGGTGCTGGCGGCCGGTGATCGCGCCCGCGAATTGCGCGAAAACCCGGCCTGGATCAGCGGTATAGAGCATCGCGTCGAGACACCGATCCTCGGCGCCCGGGACCTGGCAACCTCTCCGTCCACGGCCGCGTCGGCGGTCGCCGCGACCGGTGGTGACACCGGCTCCATCGAGGTGGCGGAGTTGTACGCTCCCTTCAGTCATCAGCAGCTGATCCTCGCCGAGGCCATCGGCCTCAAGGACTCCACGACGGTCAACCCGTCCGGTGGCGCCCTCGTGGCCAACCCGATGTTCTCTGCCGGGCTGGAGCGGATCGGTTTTGCCGCACAACATATCTGGAATGGTTCGGCACAGCGGGTACTGGCACACGCGACCAGCGGACCGGTGCTGCAGCAGAACCTCGTCGCGGTGCTGGAGGGCAAGTAAACATGGGTGCATCGAAGAACCTGGCTGCCGTCATCGGCACTGGGCAGACAAAGTACGTCGCCAAGCGGCAAGACGTCTCCATGAATGGTCTTGTCCGCGAGGCCATCGATCGCGCCATGACGGATGCCGGTGTCGATTGGGACGATATCGATGCTGTCGTCGTCGGCAAGGCCCCCGACTTTTTCGAGGGCGTCATGATGCCCGAGCTCTTCATGGCGGATGCGATCGGTGCGACCGGAAAACCGATGATCCGGGTGCACACCGCGGGGTCCGTCGGAGGATCGACAGGCGTAGTCGCGGCCAGCCTCGTGCAGTCGGGCAAGTACCGCCGGGTTCTGGCACTCGCCTGGGAGAAGCAGTCCGAGTCGAATGCCATGTGGGCGTTGTCGATTCCCGTGCCGTTCTCGGTTCCGGTGGGAGCGGGCGCGGGCGGATACTTCGCACCCCATGTGCGTGCATACATCCAGCGGTCCAAAGCGCCGCTGGACACCGGCGCCATGGTGGCCGTGAAGGACCGGCTCAACGCCGCCA
Source organism: Mycobacteroides abscessus ATCC 19977 (assembly GCF_000069185.1). Classification (NCBI taxonomy): domain Bacteria; kingdom Bacillati; phylum Actinomycetota; class Actinomycetes; order Mycobacteriales; family Mycobacteriaceae; genus Mycobacteroides; species Mycobacteroides abscessus. Next base: position 4,235,350 of record NC_010397.1, read on the forward strand.
AGAACCCGCTGGCACATCTGCATCAGCCCGATATCACCGTCGAGAAGGTGATGTCCTCCCCCATGCTGTGGGATCCCATCCGTTTCGATGAGACCTGCCCATCCTCGGACGGCGCCTGCGCGATCGTCGTAGGCGACGAGCAAACCGCGGACCGGCGTATCAAGGAGGGGCATGCGGTCGCCTGGGTGCATGCCACCGCGTTGCGCACCGAGCCGCTCGACTACACCGGCCGCGACCGGGTGAACCCGCAGGCCGGGCGCGATGCCGCGGCCGCACTGTGGAAGGACGCCGGAATCACCAGCCCCATCGACGAGATCGACGTCGCGGAAATCTACGTGCCGTTCTCCTGGTTCGAACCGATGTGGCTGGAGAATCTGGGATTCGCCGCCGAGGGCGAAGGCTGGAAGCTCACCCAGGCCGGCGAGACCGCGATCGGCGGCAAGATTCCGGTCAACGCGTCCGGCGGCGTGCTCTCCTCGAATCCGATTGGCGCCTCGGGCCTTATCCGATTCGCCGAGGCCGCCATTCAGGTAATGGGCAAGGCCGGTGATCATCAGGTACCGGGCGCCAAGAAGGCACTGGGCCACGCCTACGGCGGCGGCTCGCAGTACTACTCGATGTGGGTGGTCGGATCCGAAAAGCCCGCAGGAAAGGAGCAGTAAGGCATGAGCCTCGCAGATCAAGCAGGCAAGCGTTCCCGCGCGGCCGTCGAGGCCCGCGACAAGCAGGCCTGGGTTGACAACTTCGCCGAGGACGGTGTGGTGCAGGATCCGGTCGGCCCGTCACCTTTCGATCCGGATGGCAACGGACATCGCGGCAAGGAAGCCATCGCGGCGTTCTGGGACAACATCATCGCGCCCACCGAGAAGCTCGACTTCATTTTCGACGCCACCTACGACTGCGGCACCCATCAGGCCAACGTGGGGCGCATCATCACCACTATGAACGGCTACCAGATGACGGCCGAGGGTGTGTTCACCTACGAGGCCAACGACGAGGGCAAGCTCGTCGTGCTCCGCGCCTACTGGGAGTTCGACAAGGTCGCCGGCACGGCGAAAAAGGTCTAGCTACACCGGACGCACATAAAGGCCCCCGCGCTGTGTCGCCAGGGGCCTTTATGCCTTCACGCTAAGAGGCCTGGCGCCCGGCGCTGATCATCTCCTCGCGCGGTACCACTTTGATGCGTTCCCGGCTCTGCTCTTGTCCGAGTGCCACCTCATGAGCATCGAGCCGTTCCCACTCCTCCCAGGTGGTGTAGTCGATCCCGCTTCCCCGCAGGTGTGCGAATATCGCGTCGGGGTCCGAGATTTCTGCGGGTTGGATACCCGGGAGGTCTGCGAGCAGGCTAGTGATCGTCTCGGCGGCATCGGATTTGGTATGCCCGATCAATCCGACAGGCCCGCGCTTGACCCACCCGGTGACGTAGGTGGATTCGATCGGGATCCCGTCGATATCCAGCACCCGGCCCGCGTCATGCGGGATAACCCCGGCATGGTGATCGAACGGGAGGTCGGCCAGGTGCGAGGAGAGGTACCCCACCGCGCGATACACGGCCTGAACCGGCCAGTCGGTGAATTCGCCGGTTCCCCTGACGGTTCCGTCACCGATGAGCTCGGTCCGTTCGGTACGCAGGCCCTCCACGCGATCGATGCCCAGTACCGCCGCCGGTGACTGGCACAGGTGGATGTGAATACGGTGCGGCGCACCGGTGGGCTCTTGACCCAGGTACTTCATCATGGTGTCGACAACGAGCTTGGTGGCCTTGCTCGAGTTGATGGCCTGCTGACTGCCCTCGTCGATCTCGAATCCCTCCGGGTGCACGATGACATCCACACTGGGCGAGTGCGACAACTCTCGAAACTCCATGGGGCTGAACTTGATCTGGGCCGGGCCACGTCGCGCGAAGACATGGACGTCGGTGGCCTGGTTGAGCGCCAGACCCTGGTATACGTTGGCGGGAATCTCGGTGCTGAGCTGTTCATCGGCGGGCTTGGCCAGCATCCGGGCGATATCGAGCGCGACATTTCCGGCGCCGAGGACGGCAACACTCGTGGCCGTCAGTGGCCAGTCCCTGGGGACATCGGGGTGGCCGTCATACCAGGACACGAAGTCGGCGGCACCATAGCTTTCCGGCAGATCGATGCCCGGAATATCGAGCCCGCGATCGGCGCGGGCTCCGGTCGAGAAGATCACCGCGTCGTAGAACCGGCGCAGCTCCGAAAGCTTGATATCGGTGCCGTAATGAACGTTTCCGATGAAGCGGATCTCATCGCGGGAGAGCACCCGGCGCAATGCCTTGATGATCTCCTTGATGCGCGGATGGTCCGGGGCCACTCCGTAACGCACCAGTCCGTACGGCGCAGGTAGCCGGTCGAAGACGTCGACCTGTGCGTGCTCGTACTCCTTGGTGAGGATGTCGGCGGCGTAGATACCGGCCGGACCTGCGCCGATGACCGCGACTCGGATCTTCCTCATGCCATCCCCTTGCGATTTGGAATCTATTAGGTAAGGCAAGCCTAAAAACAATTCCACCGAAAGTGGGACGCACGTCCAGAGATCCCGATCACACTCCGCCCCGGCGAGCAGACGCTCAACGCAGAGAACGCCCACCCGAAGCGGGTACTAAGCGCCTGCTCGCGACGGAGAGGTTACTTGTCCAAACCGGCCAGATAGCGCTTGCCCAGCTCCCGATACGCGGCCGGAACACCCTTCGTCAGGAACTCCGCCGGGGTACCCGCGACCGGCCCCTTTACCTTGGCCGGCGAGCCCATGACCAGGACATCCGCGGGTATCTGGGCGCCTCCGAGCACCAGCGATCCCGCCGCCACCATGCTGCGCGCACCGATGGAGGCACCGTCGAGCACCGTCGCATGGTTTCCGATCAGGGCACCGTCTCCCACGGTGCAGCTGTGCACCAGGCACATGTGCGCGACCGTGGCCCCCTCACCGATATCGACCGGCATCCCCGGGTCGCTGTGCAGCACCGATCCGTCCTGGATGTTGGCCCCCACCCTGATGATGATCGGGGCGTAATCGGCGCGGATGACGGTGTTGAACCAGATAGAGACACCGGCCTCCACCGTGACATCCCCGATGAGACAGGCAGTCGGCGCCACGAACGCCTCGGGGTGGACGCTCGGGCTTTTTCCGTCGAGTGAGTACAAAGGCATCGAAATACCCTAGCGACACTTCCCTAAGTACCTTATTTCCGCTTGTGGCAGGCACATTTCTTGCGCCCCGCGGGGTCAAAACTGTAACATGTTCTAGTTGAAGGTGGTCGCCACAGCGACCGGCATCGAAACACTGGAGGCAGCCCCGCCATGAGCACAGACACCGCAGGAATCGGCGTTCGCGAGATCGACGTCGGTGAGCTCCCCACCCGCTACGCACGCGGTTGGCACTGCCTGGGCGTCGCAGAGTCGTTCAGGGACGGTGAGCCCCACGCCATCGACGCGTTCGGCACCAAGCTGGTGGTATTCGCCGACACCCAGGGCGACATCAAGGTGCTCGACGGCTATTGCCGCCACATGGGTGGCGATCTGTCTCAGGGCTCCATCAAGGGCGACAACGTGGCGTGCCCGTTCCATGATTGGCGCTGGGGCGGCGACGGCAAGTGCAAGCTGGTTCCGTACGCCAAGCGCACCCCGAAGCTGGCCCGCACACGCAGCTGGATCACCGACGTCAAGAGCGGTCTGCTGTTCGTTTGGCACGACGCCGAAGGCAACGGCCCCACCGATGACGTCGAGATCCCGGAAATTCCGGAGTACTCCGACGATGGCTGGACCACCTGGGACTGGAACACCATCGTCATCGAGGGGTCCAACTGCCGCGAGATCGTGGACAACGTCACCGACATGGCCCACTTCTACTACATCCACTTCGGATTCCCGACGTACTTCAAGAACGTCTTCGAGGGACACATCGCCTCGCAGTACCTGCGCACCGTCGGCCGCCCCGACGTGCAGCTGGGCGGTTCCTCGCAGTACACCGGCGAGCAGATCCTGGATTCGGAAGCCTCGTACTTCGGGCCCTCCTTCATGATCAACTGGCTGCACAACAACTACGGCGGCTACAAGGCCGAGTCGATCCTGATCAACTGCCACTACCCCATCGACCAGAATTCCTTTGTGCTGCAATACGGCGTCATCGTCCAAAAGCCCGCGGGCATGGACGAGAAGATGACCGGCAAGCTCTCGCGCGCGATGACCAAGGGTGTCGGGCAGGGCTTCCTGCAGGACGTCGAGATCTGGAAGAACAAGACCCGCATCGACAACCCCCTGCTGGTCGAGGAGGACGGCGCTGTCTACCAGATGCGCCGCTGGTACTCGCAGTTCTACGTCGACAAGGCCGATGTCACCCCCGAGATGACCGACCGGTTCGAGCTGGAGATCGACACCACCAAGGCCAACGAGTTCTGGCACGGCGAGGTTGACGAGAATTTGCAACGGCAAGCCCTGGAGAAAGAAAAGGCCGAGCAGGCGGCAGCCGAATCCGGATCCCATGCCGAGGCGACGCAAAGCTGAAGCCATGACAGAAGTTTCAGCATCGGCTGAGGCCAACACCAGCCCACCCACTGTGGAGGAGCTGGCTCAGTCGATGCTGTCACTGCACGGCGCCCACGGGGAAGACACCGCGCACGAGGCCAATGCGCCGGGCCGGCCCAATGGCCACTGGTCCAAGGCGCCGGCATTCGAACACGACCCCGAGCGGGCCGCCCGACTACACGCGGCCACCGAGGGCGACAAGCAACGGTATCTGACCTCGGGCCTACAGGAAGTGGACTGCCGGTTCTGCCACGGCTCGGTGATGGTCAAGAAATTGGGCGTCAATCATACTGCGGTGCAATGGAACACCGCAGCAACCGACAAATGCGCCTTCTTTGCGCAGATGCGCGAGGAGGGCACCAATACTGCCCGGATACGCGGCTGCCCACGCCTGTCCGACAGCATCGCGCATGCCATCGCCGAGGGATGCCTGGATCCGATCTGCTCGGCGCCCCCGCCCGGAGACGGTTGAGCTACAGCTCCAGCAGCACGGTCACCGGACCGTCATTGACCAGTTCAACTCTCATGTGCGCGCCGAACACCCCGGCTTCGACCCGCGCGCCGAGCTTGCGCAGTGCGTCCGCGAACGCGTGCACGATGGGCTCGGCGACACCGCCCGGTGCTGCCGCATTCCAGGCGGGACGGCGCCCCTTCTTGGTGTTGGCGTACAACGTGAACTGGCTGACCACCAAGATAGGGGCACCCACGTCCGCCGCGGACTTCTCATCATCGAGAATGCGAAGCTGCCACATCTTCTCCGCGAGCTGTGCGGCCTTTTCGGCATCGTCGTCATGAGTGACGCCCACCAGGGCCAGTAAGCCCTGCCCGTCGGGGCGGATCGCGCCGACCACCTCGCCGTCGACGGATACGGCCGCGGAGACGACCCGTTGCACCAAAACACGCACACTACGACCCTATCAGCGCCGCCAGAGCCTCCGCCTGCGACCTAATCTCCGCGAAAGCCGTTGTTTCCCATAGATTTCCGCGCCTCAATGGCCCCAAGGCCCACATCGGTACATGCCCAGGAAGGAGGCGCCCCGACGGGTCAGTATCCAGCCCCAGGTTCAGCGGCCCCGGCCGTACCAGGCCGTCGTCCAATAGCTGGCTCCACAACGGATCGGCACCGGCCGCGATGTCGTACCGCGGTCCGGTGCAATTGATTATCGCACCCACATCGAGGACCTGCCCCGTGGACAAGGTCGCCCTGATTTCCGCGCCCGATGTCGAGGTGCCTGCCAGCGCCGCGCGATAGATGCGCAACGCCCCGGCGGCGACATCCTGTTCGATCTGCGCGGCGGACTGCGGCGGCATCCGGTGTCGGTGAATATCCCACTGCCTGCGGTACTTTCGCAGAAAGACCGCTCGCTCGTCAGCGATCATCCGCGCCCACAACTCGGCTGCGTGTGGACGCAGCGCGTCGACGGCCGCACAAGCGTCACCGCTCTGCGCGGTCACGTCGTGGATGTAGCGCACCGAACGTTCCAGTACCTTGCCCCGGTCCATCGCGAATGTCGGTGGCGGCGCCGCGGGAAATGCACGGTGTGCTCTTGGCAGCAGCCCACTGCGGGATATCGCGTGCAGAACACGACCGGGCCTGCGTAGCGTGCGGGCAAGGTCGACCATCGTCAGACCTGTTCCCACCAGTAGAAGATCACCGTCATCGGGGAGGTCTTCAAGCACATCCTGTCGCCACGGGTCGCGGATAAACAACGCGCTGTCACGCAACGAGCTTGGCGCCCAGGAAGCGCCGGGCATGTTGGGGCCCGCCGCCAGGATCACGGCGTCCACATGGGCGATCTCGCCGTTCCCCAGAGCCACCGAGAGCCCGTCACCGCCCCGTCTCACTGCCACCGCTCGATGATGAAGACGGCTCACCCGATCGCCGCGTGCCCGCTCGAACGTGTGGGAGAGGTAGCGTCCGAAGAGCCCGCGCGAGACGAAATCCCCAGGACCGGTGTCGGTCTGGCCGTTGTCATGCAGCCAGGCCACGAAGCCCAGCGGCTCGGCGGAATCGACGCCCAGTTTTCCCGCCGGCACATTCAGGAGGTGGCGGGGGTCTGTTGTGCGATACGGCACTCCGGGCCCGGTCTTCGCGTCAGGATCGACCAGGGTCAGGTGCAGCTCCCGTGAGTCGTTACGCCGCAGCAAGTGCAGGGCAGCCATCGTCCCGGCCGCACCCGCCCCTATGACGGCTACACGGGTCACAGCCCGGCGAAGCGCTCCATCACCGCTTCCTTGCTCAGCCCGTAATCGGCAAGCGAGTAGACGTGCTTTGGTGCGCGCGGGCCCTTTTGGCTTTCGTCGTTCATCTTCTGCATCTCGACTAGCGCGGATGCCGACAGCTCGAGTCCGAAGTGCCGATAGATGGATTCGACAGTACCGATGGGGTCGGAGATGAAGTCGAAGTAATCGACGTCGCAGAACTGAGACTCGTCATACTTGGCACGTGCGGACTTGAACGACTCCAGCCCCCGGGCCCAGGTATCGAGTTGATCGGCACCGAGGGTGGCGCCAGTGAAGGTCTCCGACCAGCCCGCCGTGGCATGCTCGTTGAGCGAGCAGACCGAGGCGATGATGGTCTCGGCCGGACGGTGGGTCTGAATCACCAACGCGTCCGGGTACACCTCCATGAGCGCATCGAGCGCGAAGAGGTGGCTCGGATTCTTGAGTACCCAACGCTTTTCGATATCGTTGAGTCCGATCAGCTGCAGGTTGGCTTTGTAACGCCGGTACGCCGGGGTCCAGTCCTGCCCGGACAACCACCGAGCATAGGACGGCACGTGGGCAAGGCATTCGTACGACACCGAATGCACCGACTGCCGCAACAGCTGCCAGCATTCCTCGACCTCGCTGGCCGACATGTAGTGCAGGCCCATGAATTCCGGGTTCTCTACGTGGTGTTTCGAGAACTGCCCCTCCAACTGCTGGTACACCGGGTTGGCATCCCAGGTGTCGCGCGGTGGCCGCGGCTGCGGGAAATCGGCCAGCCACATCTCCAGCCCCTGGTGCATAGGATCTGCGTTGAGAAGCCGGTGCAGCGCGGTAGTACCGGTGCGGGGCAGCCCGGTGACGAAAATGGGCCGGTCGATGGCAACCTGCGCGTAATCGGGATGCGCCTTGAACGCGGCCTCGCTGAGTAGCCGCGCACCCAGCGCACCGCGCAGGAAAACCCGAGACATCTTGGAACCCAAGGGGGTCAGGCCGGCCTCGCCCTGGTACGAGTCCAATAGGACGCCAAGGGCCTCGCGGTAGTTGTCGACGGAGCCGTCACCGAAGTCATCGAGTCCGATGAGCCGGGTAGCCGACTCGTGCAGATCGTCGACGGTGCCGACGCTGGTGCGCTCTGCGCTTGATTCAAAGCTCATGGGAAACTCCTTGGCTAGGCGTGGAACTCGCCGCAGTTGACATCGAGGGCCTGGCCCGTGATCCCGCTCGCGAGATCGGACGCGAGGAACAACACGGCATTGGCCACCTCATCGGTGGTCGGCAATCGCTTGAGATCGGAGTTGGCCGCCGTGTACTCATAGATCTGCTCGACGGTCCCGCCGTACTTCTTGGCCTGGTGTTCGAAATACCCCTTGAGATTCTCGCCCCACATGTATCCGGGCACCACAGAATTCACCCGGACTCCCTGCGGCCCCAATTCCGTTGCGAGCGACTGAGACATGGCTAGCAGCGCCGCCTTGGCGATCTTGTAACTGCCGTAGCGCACCTGCGAATGCCGGATGACCATCGAGTTGATATTGACCACCGCGCCCTTCGATTGAGCGAGAGCGGCGGCCACCCGTTGCGTCAGACGCAGTGTGCCGACCACGGTGAGTTCGACGCTATCGCGAATGTGCTGATAGTCGGTCTTCTCCAGCGACTTCATCGACGGAATGCTGAAGGCGTTGTTGACGAGAACGTCGATGCCACCGAACTCCTCGGTGGCGCGCTCGACGAGATTGGCGGCGCTGGCCTCATCGGTGATGTCCGTGGCCACCGCGAGAGCCCTGCGTCCGGTAGCCGCGATCTGTCTGGCCACCTCGTCGAGTCGTGACTGGGTCCGCGCGGCGAGAACCACGTCGGCGCCCGCCTCGGCGAACTTGATGGCGAGGGCGGCACCAAGGCCGGGCCCAATACCGGATACGACGACAACCTTGCCGTCGAAATTGAGAAGACTCATCAGCCCAACATCCTTGCGCCGATCGCGGTCTGGCGTTCCGCAATGCGACTACGCCACCCTTCCTCGCTGATCTGATTCTGCGAATAATGCGGCAGCTTCGCCGGGATATCGCCGACGGCGACTACCTCCACGGTCGGACCATCGGCGGGCGTCAGCTGCCGGTCGGCCCGCTGCCAGCGGAACTGAAGGTACGCACGCCGATGCCCAAGTGTCTCAATCCAGTTGGTGACACCAGGATTGGTGTTACTCACCACCATTCTGATGTTTCCATCCGGGTCGATCTGGGCCTGGCTGGAGTTCAGCGAGGTCTGATGATTGATGTAATCGAGCGATATGTACCAGAGGCTGCCGAGCTGGAAACCCTGGTACGGCGCATCCGATTTGGGGACGGTGATGATCATCGCCTGGTCGTCGGCAAGATCATAGTGTCCCACCGAGGAGAACTGAGTGGCCAGACCTCCGGGGGTGAGTCGCGGTTCGGTCATGGTGTTGACGGGCAGGTTGTCGTAGAACCATTTGGGGAATTGCAGCCAGGTCTTCACTCGATTCACCAGCTGCTTACCTGCGCTGGCGTAACGCTTTTCGATCTGTTCCTTTGTCAGCGGGGCAGGGGCGGTGCCCGCGGTGTCCACTCGCGCGATGGCGAGACTACCGCGCTGCTCGCGCCAATCGCTGTACACCTCACGCATGACCAGCTGCGCCGGTCCCGGCCCCAGCGTGAAGTAGTTGGGCCGGGAGTCATCGGCAGGCGCGGGTCCGAAACGTACCTCGAAGCTGCCGTCGCTGTCGATGTGGATCTCTCGATCGTCGAAAGCGATGGCACTGCCCGGCACGTTCTTGTCGGTGTAGTCACCGCCGCCGAGCACCTGGAAACTCAAATCGGTAGTAGTACCGCGTTTTCCGGTGACCACGTACTCATACTCCCCGCTCACCCGGGCCCCGAAGTAAAGGGTGTCGGGGTTGTCCAAGCCCATCTTGGTAAACGGACCGGTACCGGAGAGCAGGAATGGGTGGTCCCGGTCGGTGTGAAATGCCATGTGCGTGCAGGCGGCTATCCCCTGCGCCAGATATTGAAGCCCTTCCAACAGGTCGGCTTCGGTTTCGATATGCGGGGCCGCGACGATCAGCTCCTCCGCCTCGACGATGGCAGCGGTGAAGGCTTCGCTGTACATATCGCTCCTGACTGGTACAGATTTGTACCGCAGTGGTAGAATCTATCCAGACAGTAGAGCGTGGCTACCGGGTACGTCAAGAATGTCGGGGATCGGCGCACGGGCACAGGAGGTTTCAGGTGATCGAAGACCGGGACAACGGCGCGGGCAGAACCTCACCGCCCACCGAACGCGTGATGGCCGTGCTCGACTTCCTGGCGCAGCACCGCACCGAGCGCTTCGGACTGTCCGAATTGGCGCGTCGACTGGGCCTGAGTAAGCCCACCTGCCTGGGCATAGTGACCACACTCGCCGAATCCGGTTTTCTCATCCGGGACGATCGCGACAAGACGTACAGCCTGGGGCCGGCGCTCATCCGCATCGGCAGGGCCGCCCAAGAGTCGCTACGCGCCAAGCCGGCAAGCCGCGACCAATTGCTCGCATTGACAAGGGAATTTGGGCACACCGCAGCCCTTTCGGCGGTCGTCAGCGATCGCGTGACCGTACTGGAAGTGGTAAGCGATCCCGATCACCCGGTTCGGGTCGAGGTCGGCCAGAGCTATCCGTTCACCCCGCCGGTAGGCCTGATGTTCGTGCTCTGGGATACCGACGAGACCATCACCTCCTGGCTGGCCAAGGATCCGACCGCTCCCGGCCGCACCGCAGATGACCGCTTACGCAAGGTGATCGAGGAATGCCGCGCCGACGGCTACCTGGTGGAACTGCTCACCCCCGCCGGCCGGCAACTGTACTCACTGATGGCCGGCGTGCCGGGCGACATCCCCAACGAGCTGCGCGCACTGCTCGGCGAGATCGTCTCTGGCATCGGTGAACGGGTCTACCTCCGCAGCGAGAACTACACCGTCGGCTCCGGCGCAAAGGTACGGCACCGGGTGAACGTCATCTCGGCACCGGTGTACGACCACAATGGCAAGCAGGCCATGGTCGCCAGCCTCTACATCGCCGACGACCTCACCGACGCAGAAATCACCACCCGCGCCAAGGCGCTGGTAGGCACCGCGGACGGCATCACCGAACATATCGGCGGCACCAAGCCCTTTTAGTTAGACCCTGCCCCCGCCACCGCCGAGTGAGCGCATCACCGCTCGCACTCGGCGGTTTTCGCACGCCGACATCCGCACTCGAGACGCCACATGAGCGCCACACCATTGACACCCAACGAGAACGCGTTCTAATCTGGGCTGGACCGAATACGAACCGATATGGTACATATTTGGACCGAATGGAGTTGTGGATATGCCGACATCGTCCGATGTTCTTCACCCGAGAGGCTCGTCACCGGCCGACTCATACGAGTTATCGCACTTGAACGCCCTCGAAGCGGAGGCGGTCTACATATTCCGGGAGGTTGCAGCCACCTTCGAACGGCCGGTGCTGCTGTTCTCCGGCGGCAAGGATTCCGTCGTCATGCTGCACGTCGCGGCCAAGGCGTTCTGGCCCTCACCGCTGCCGTTCCCCGTCATGCATATCGATACCGGGCACAACTTCGACGAGGTCATCGCCTTCCGTGACGAGACAGTCGGGCGTTACAACCTACGACTGGAAGTCGGCAGTGTGCAGGACGACATCGACTCGGGCGCGGTGGTCGAGGAAACCGGCCCGGGCGCCACCCGTAACCGCCTGCAGACCGCGACCCTGTTGCGCAGCATCAACGAGCACCGCTTCGACGCCGTGTTCGGCGGCGCGCGGCGCGACGAGGAGAAAGCCCGCGCCAAGGAGCGCGTGTTCAGCTTCCGCGACGAGTTCGGCCAGTGGGATCCACGCGCACAACGCCCTGAACTCTGGAACATCTACAACGGCCGCCATCGCAAGGGTGAGCACATTCGGGTGTTCCCGCTGTCCAACTGGACCGAGCTGGATATCTGGCAGTACATCGAATCGGAAAGCATCGTACTGCCGTCCCTGTACTACGCGCACCAGCGCAACGTGGTGGAACGCGACGGAATGCTGCTGGCAGAAACCAGATTCCTCACCCTGCAACCGGGCGAAAAGCTCGTCGAGAAGTCGGTCCGATTCCGCACGATCGGCGACGCGACCTGCACCGGGGCCGTGGAGTCCGTCGCGTCAACTCCCAGCGCCGTGGTGGAAGAGGTTGCCGCCACCCGCATTACCGAGCGGGGTGCCACCCGCGCCGATGACCGGATCTCCGAAGCCGGCATGGAAGACCGCAAGAAAGAGGGGTACTTCTGATGAGCACGGTGATGCATACCGCCGAACCAGCGCAGGAGCTCATCCGCATCGCCACCGCAGGCAGTGTCGACGATGGCAAATCAACCCTGATCGGCCGCCTGCTCTATGACTCCAAGTCGATCTTCGCCGATCAGCTTGCCGCCGTGGAAGCCAGCAGCAAGGCCAAGGGTGAAACGCAGACCAATCTGGCCCTGCTCACCGACGGCCTGCGCGCCGAGCGCGAGCAGGGCATCACCATTGACGTCGCACATCGCTACTTCTCAACGCCCGCACGCAAATTCATCATCGCAGACACTCCCGGTCACGAGCAGTACACCCGCAACATGGTGACCGGGGCGTCGACGGCCGACTTGGCGATCATTCTCGTCGACGCCCGTAACGGGCTGACCCAACAAACGCGGCGACATGCGTTCATCACGTCGCTGCTCGGTGTCGAGCACGTGGTGTTGTGCATCAACAAGATGGATCTGGTGGACTGGTCGCCTCAGCGATTCGACGAAATCAAAGAAGAGTTCCGGCGATTCGCCACCAAGCTGGAGCTGCATGACCTGACCGTCATCCCTGTGTCGGCTCTGCTCGGCGACAACATCGTCACCAGGTCCACCAACACTCCATGGTACGAAGGTCCGTCGCTACTGCATCATCTTGAACAGGTACACATTTCGTCGGACCGCAATCTGATAGATGCGCGCTTTCCCATCCAGTACGTCATCCGTCCACAGGGCGGTGCGGCAGCGCCCGGGGCCGAGCGGATCACCGATCTGCACGACTTCCGCGCCGTGGCCGGGACCGTCGCCAGCGGCGTGTTCAAGCCCGGAGACGAAATCGTGGCATTGCCATCCGGTTTCACTTCATCGGTCGCGGCTATCTGGGGACCGGGCGGCTCGGTAGTGGACGAGGCGTTCGCGGGGAGCGCGGTGAGTGTGCAACTCGCCGACCAGTTGGACCTGGGCCGCGGCGACATGCTCTGCCGGCCGAACAACCGGCCGCTGGTCGGCGCTCAGATAGACGCCATGGTGTGCTGGTTCACCGATGTGTCCACCCTCTCCGAGGGATCGCGGTTCGTGATGCAGCACGCGAACTCGACGGTGAAGGCGGCCATCGCGGGACTCGACTACCGGCTCGACGTCAACAGCCTGCACCGTGATCAGGAGGCTAAAGAGCTCAAGCTCAACGAGATCGGACGTGTCCAGCTGCGATTGCAGCGCCCGATCATGTTCGATCCCTATCGGCGCAACCGCACCACGGGCAGTTTCATTCTGGTGGACGAGGCCACCAACAACACGGTCGCGGCGGGCATGATTTCCGGCCCCACCCTGCACCAGTCCAAGGTCGTCTGGCATTCGTCCGCGGTTTCCCGCGACGAGCGCTCGACCAAGGGTGGCACGATCTGGATCACCGGACTGTCCGCCTCCGGAAAATCCACCGTCGCCGTGGAATTGGAGCGCCGCCTGGTAGCCAGAGGTATCCCGGCCTATCGGCTCGACGGCGACAACCTGCGGCACGGCCTCAACGCCGACCTCGGATTCTCGGCGGCAGATCGCGCCGAGAATGTCCGCCGCGTGGGTGCCGTGGCCCAGATCCTTTCCGACTCCGGTGTTGTCGCGGTGGCCGCGCTCATCAGCCCGTATCGCGCCGATCGCGATAAGATCCGCGCTCAGCACGAAAAAGCCGGGCTACCGTTTGTCGAGGTGTTCGTGGATACCCCGGTGGAAATCTGCGAGCAGCGCGACCCTAAGGGTATGTACGCCAAGGCCCGTGCCGGCGAGATCTCTGATTTTACCGGCGTCAACGCGCCGTATGAGGCACCGGAGAACGCCGAGCTGGTGCTGCGGCCGGAGGAGGGAGACCCGGAGCAGCAGGCAGCCACAATTCTGGACTACTGGCTGTCGGTATAGCGGACGGGCTCCAGTTCGTTGACCACCGCATCCACCACCGCACCCAGGTCGCCGTCATGTTCTTCGGCTACCCGTCGCTGGCGTTGATAGGACCCGCCGTGCCGGTAGATCTCTTCCACCGCAGCCAATTCCGTCTCACATTCCAGCAGCCGGGCGATGGGCTGTAACCGGGTCAGCAGGTCGTCGAGATCCTCCGTCACCAGCCGCTCATTACTGTCTTCGTCCAGGATGATGACGGCGTCGAGACCGTAACGTGCACTGCGCCATTTGTTTTCCTGCACGTGCCAGGGCGGCATGGTGGGTAGAGACTCCCCCGCCTCCAGCTTGCGATCCAGGTCCACCACCAGGCAATGCGTAAGCGCGACCAGCGCCTCTAGCTCGGCGACATTGGAGATACCGTCGAAGATGCGAACCTCGACGGTGCCGAGTGCCGGTGAAGGCCTTATATCCCAGCGGATTTCGTTGAGCTGGTCAATGATCCCGGTCTTCATCTGGTCGTCGACGAAGCCCTCGAACTGCTCCCAAGCCTGGAAGTGGAACGGGAGACCCGCAGTGGGCAGCTGCTGAAACATCATGGCCCGATTACTGGCGTACCCGGTGTCCTGTCCCTCCCACATCGGCGAAGAGGCGGACAGCGCCAAAAGGTGCGGGTAGTAGTTGAGCATCGAGGTGACGATCGGCATCACCTTGTGCTTGGAGGAGATACCGACGTGCACGTGCACGCCCCAGATCAGCATCTGCCGTCCCCACCACTGCGTCCGGGCAATCAGCTCGTCGTATCGCGGCGCATCGGTGAGCTGCTGCGCGGACCAGCGGGCGAAGGGGTGTGTACCGGCACAGAACAACTCCATGCCCATGGACTGCACGATCGGACGAACGGTGGCCAAGGTTGTCTGCAAGTCGTGCATCGCCTCGCCGACCGTCCCGCAGATACCCGTCACCACCTCGATGGTGTTACGCAGCAGCTCCTTGTGGACGTGCGGTGTTTCACCGATGGCCGCGAGTACCGCAGACGCCGCATTGGTGAGGTCCCTGGTCTGGGCGTCAACGAGCGCGAACTCCCACTCAACCCCCAGCGTGGGCCGCGGTGACCCGCGAAATTCAATCGGGCGGGCCACTCTGGCGGCTAGCCCGCGTCGATGAGACCACAGGCGACGCGCTTGCCTGCGTCACCCGTCGACTTTGTGGTGTCGTCGGGTCCCGAGGCACCGTTGGCCTGGGTGTACCGCTCCGCCGGAATGTTGGCAAAGTTGTCCGACTTTTCGTGGATGATGATCGCGGTACCGTTGCCAGCGAGCAGATCTTCCTTGGTAAAGGAATCCGCGGTGGTAACCAGCTCACCCGAGCCATCCTTGAGGATGTTCAGCGACACCAGGTCACCGCTGGAGGGGTGTCCGGTGTACCCGGGGACATTGAAATGTCCGCCCGCGGACAGGAAATCACCGGGCGCGCCACCGGCGGGCGCAACCGAATTCGCTTCGCACTTCTTGAAGGAGTGGATATGCAGTCCGTGGAAGCCCGGGGTCAGCTTGCCGTTTTGCGTGGTCTTCACGGTGATCCTGGCGTAGCCGTCCTGGAACACGAACGCAGCGGTGGCCACCGGGGTGCCGTCGGCCAGCTTCAGCGTGGCGTTGAGCTTCTCCCCCGCCGGCACCGGCTGCTCACCGCCACCGTGGCCGCCGTGCTCACCCGCGGTCGCGGGCGCGGTGGAGCCGGTCCACACCGGAGGCGTGGTTCCCGGCGTAGTGCTGGCCTGCTGGTCCGGGGAGCATCCGCTCAGGGACAAGGCAACGGCAGCAAGGGTTCCGGAGGCAAGAACGGCGGGCTTAACCATGGGCTTCATCATGCCACCTCTCCTACAGCGCGTAGCACCCGCAGTGGGGATCCGTCAGATCGATCAGATGGCGACGGCAACCACGACACCCGGCGGCTGCTCCAGCAGCTCGGGTGCGCGCGGCGCGGCCTGCACGCCGAGCACCTTGGCGATTTCGTGCGCGGCTTCTTCCTCACCGGCGGTCTTACCGAAGAACACCGTCGTCACGTTCACCTCGGGCATGGGCAGGTTGCCTACTTCGGCGACCTTCCAGCCCGCGGCGGTGACCTGGTCGGCGGCACCCCGCGCCAGATCAGGTACCGAGGTGGTGTTGTAGACACGAACCTCGGGCTTCGGGGCCGGTGGCGGTGTCGTCGATTTGGGAGCTGCGGCGGCGCTGACCGATGTGGAGGTCGAGTCGGATGACGCGGACTTATCGGATCCGAGTGCGTTGAACCCGACGAGCAGGAAGATCACTCCGAGAAACAGCAGCACCATCACCATGGCGCGCAGCGGGAGGCCATGAGAATCGGGTACGCGTTCGTTCATTGTGAATCCACTGTACGGTCCGCGGGCGCCAACGCCTATTTAGCCGGGCTGTGCCGCGATATCTCCGCGACCGCTACGTGACCTCAAAGCCCAGCCGACGTGCCGCGCGTGCCTTCTGGCGGCTCGCCCGCATCCTGCGAAGCCGCTTGACCAGCATCGGGTCCGCGGCCAGGGCTTCCTGCCGGTCCACCAGCGCATTAAGTACCTGGTAGTAGCGGGTGGCCGACATGCCGAAGAGTTCCTTGATGGCATCTTCCTTGGAACCCGCGTACTTCCACCACTGCCGTTCGAAGGCCAAGATGTCGTGCTCGCGCCGGCTCAGACCAGCAGCAATCTCGACTCCGTCCGAGCCGACGGCAGGCGAATCCTCACCAGCATTTGCAGCCTTCGACTGCTCAGCTCGCGCCTGGGCGCCGTCCATAAAAGCTCCTAGACCCAACCGGGGGCGTTTCTCGTACATTGTCAAGTCGATGCGATAACTACAACACTGTGGTTCGGCGATATTTAACCACGCTCAAACCGCAACGGCGGCTAGCCAACCCCGCGCGTCGGCCCTCAATACCAAGCCGATAGCTTGCCTTCCGTGGCTATTGTTCCTATCCGCATTGTTGGCGACCCGGTGCTGCACACGCCCACTCAGCCCGTCCCGGTCGGCCCAGACGGTTCGCTGCCCGACGATCTGCCCGAGCTGATCGCCAACATGTACGAGACCATGGACGCCGCCAATGGCGTCGGGCTGGCCGCCAACCAGATCGGCGTGCCCTTGCGACTGTTCGTCTACGACTGTGCCGAGACCCGCGGTGGCGGCACTCGCCATCGTGGCGTGGTGATCAACCCGGTGCTGGAGACCTCCGAAATTCCCGAGACGATGCCCGACCCGGACGACGACGAGGAGGGCTGCCTCTCGGTGCCCGGCGAGTCCTTTCCCACCGGGCGCGCAGGCTGGGCCCGCGTCACCGGCCTGGACGCCGACGGCAAGGAGGTGACGCTGGAGGGTAACGACCTGTTCGCGCGGATGTTGCAGCACGAAACCGGACACCTCGACGGATTCCTCTATATCGACAAGCTGATCGGGCGCAATGCCCGCGCGGCCAAGCGTGCCGTCAAGTCCAACGGCTGGGGGGTGCCCGGATTGAGCTGGACACCAGGACAAGTCGCCGATCCGTTCGGGCACTGAGAACGGCACCGTGCACTTACCCGGCCTCGGAACACGGGTAGCCATCCGGAGTCGGCGGCCGCCCGGTTCCGTGCCGCCGTTCACCGATACCGTGGGCGAGTTGGTGGCAGCCGCCCCGACCGTGCAGGTACTGCATAAATCCGGTGCGGTGGTCGACATTTCGGCCGACAACATCGTCTCGGTGCGCGTGTTACCGCCGGTTCCGGTGCTCAATCGTGACATCAGATCGATGCAGCGGGCGGCCGCGCTCGCGTGGCCGGGCCTGGAGCACCAATGGCTGGACGGGTGGTTCGTCAGGGCCTCCGACGGGCACACTCGTCGAGCTAATTCCGCTGTGCCTCTTGATCATTCGGCATCATCACGCGCACTCGGCGAGCTAGATGCCTGGTACACCGAACGCGGCCTGCCCACCCTGTTGTGCCTGCCCGACCGATTGATACATCCACCAGATGACCTGGCGACGAGTGACGAAACCGTGGTTATGGTGCGAGATCTGGACAACGCGGGCACGGACACCTTGCCCGCCGAGCCCTCGGCGGATTGGCTTGCCCTGCACGGCGACAACCATCCCCTGGTGGTGCCGGTGCTGACCGCGGTCGTGGACGGGACGCTCGGGTTCGCGGCGGTCGCCAGCGAAGGCTCGACAGCGGCCATCGCACGGGGCGCCGTCACCGAGAACTGGCTGGGCATCTCGGCGGTGCGGGTGGCCGAGAACCAGCGACGGCGCGGACTGGCCGCACAGGTGTGCGACATATTGCTGGGCTGGGGCGCCGCGCTCGGTGCGCGCCGGGCATATGTCCAGGTGCGTGCGGACAACGCTGCCGCCTTGGCGCTGTACCCGACTCTGGGTTTCACCGAGCAACACCGCTATCGGTATGCGCAGATTCGCGCTGCCGGGCACGAAAAGTAAGGTGGCGTCATGCGATTGGCCACTTGGAATGTGAACTCGATCCGTGCCCGTGCCGACCGGGTCATCTCCTGGCTGGAGCGTTCCGGCACCGATGTACTCGCCATGCAGGAAACCAAATGCTCCGACAAACAGTTCCCCATGCAGGCCTTTACCGATGCGGGGTACGAGGTCGCACACGTCGGATTCAGTCAGTGGAACGGTGTGGCCATCGCGTCTCGGGTGGGACTCGAGGACGTGACGGTGGGGTTCGAGGGGCAACCCGGCTGGTCCTCGTCCGAGGACATCGAGGAGGCCTCCGAGGCGCGTGCACTGGGCGCCACCTGTAACGGCGTGCGGGTGTGGAGCCTGTATGTACCGAACGGCCGAACCCTGGAAGACCCGCACTACCAATACAAGCTGCGCTGGCTGTCCGCGCTGCGCGATACGGCGGCCGGTTGGCTTGCGGACGCACCGGACCAGCAGGTGGCGCTGGTGGGTGACTGGAACATCGCACCCACCGATGACGACATTTGGAGCGTGGAGGCCTACCAGGGCAGCACACATGTGTCCGAGCCCGAGCGCAGCGCCTTCACCGCGATGAATGACGCCGGATTCGCCGATGTGGTGCGGCCCTTCACTCCCGGCCCCGGTGTGTACACCTACTGGGACTACACGCAGCTGAGCTTCCCCAAGAAGCGGGGCATGCGTATCGACTTCGTGCTCGGGTCACCGGAATTCGCCAAGCGGGTGGGCAATGCCCATATCGACCGCGAGGAGCGCAAGGGCAAGGGCGCCAGCGACCACGCGCCCGTCGTCGTCGACCTGGACTGAGCTTCCCTTCTCCCCACCGAGATGACATCCACATACGGCCCTACTCATCCGATACGTCAACAGAGGTCATCTCGACCAGAATTGGGCACCGCGGCGGTAAGATTTGCCACCGAGTAGCGAGGGGGTCCCATGCGTTGCCTGCGGGTGCTGGCGATGGCTTTGATCGTGACCGCCTGCGCGTCGCCGTCGAACGGGGTCGAGATCGTCACCAACGGCGAAACCCCGACCGCGTTCTCGCCCCCCACGACGTCCACGAAGGCTAAACCGAAGCCCATCGTCGCGCTTCCGGCCCCGACCGGCAGTATCGGAGACATCAAGCGGCGCAATCTCTTCAATGAAGCAGTCCGACTGACCAGCTCGATCGTGTCCCCGACGCTCATCGAGCCCAGATTCGACAGTGCGGGCCTGACAGGCGTCGTCATGTTGTACAAAGAGGGCCTCCTCGATGACAGCCCGGGCGGCACCGGCAAGCTCCTGGACAGCGTGATCCGGGACTACGGCTATGTCACCGGTGTCCGTGCCGAGCGCGAGCCATCCGGCGACGCATCCACCACTGAGATCCTGCAGAACACCGTCCTGATCTTCAAGGACGATGCGTCCGCGAGTGCTGCGGCCGAGGCCGGCTTCCGTCTCCGTGAGGAACAAGATCCCGATAGACGGAGCCGGGCACAGACCGAAGTGATACCCGGGTTTGCCGACGCCAAGGCATTCACGCGGCGCATCGGCGAAGGAAGCGCGGTTTTCGCGTACACGACGGCCTTCCTGCAGAAGGGGCCACTGGTGATACGTATCTCGGTCGGACAGCGCCCGGAAACCGAGAGCGTCGACATCATCGCGCGCTATCTCAGACGTCAGCTCACCGCGTTGGAAGATTTCACTCCCACCCCCCTCGATCAGCTGAGTTCACTGAGTCCTCCTTTCGATCCCGACGGATCTCTCCTTAAACTCGCGACCGACACGACCGAATTCGGTCCATCCGGCTCGGGTGGCGTCTTTGACGCCCAGGGCGCTCTGCTTTTCGAGAGCGACATTCAGTCATGGTCGGAGGTGTATCGCAAGACTGGGGTCGACCGGCTCGTCCTCGCATCGGACGGCGAGCTGACCCGTGCGGCCGACACTGAGAAAGCGGCGGTACTACTCGCCAAGATTCGCCCTGGATTTCTGGCCAGAAAAGGCTACGAACCAACGGGCGCCCCGAGCACAGTGCCCAGCGCGGAATGTCTGCAGTACACCTCCGTGGTCCCCAGTGATGATCCGCTTCAGAGATGTCTGTTCGCCCGTGGCCGGTATGTCACGTGGGTCGAAGGCACGCGATCGGTGATCGGCCAGCGTGCCCAGGATCGATGGAACCGCCTCGGCTGATCGAAAGCCACGGAGAGCGATGTCCGCCATCGTATGCTTCTGCACATGGGTGGGGCGGAGCCGACGGGCGAATCCGAAGAGCCGGAAAAGAATCAGTTCTTAGATCGTTTTTCGCTCAAACGGCTACATCAGGTGGCGATTGTCGCGGTGCTGGCGACAACGGCTGCTTTCGGCGGATTGGACAAGGCCGAGCCGATGAAGCCGGTGACGTTGGGGGCGAGCTATACCAACGGCATCTACAAGATCACTCCGCACAAAGTGGCCCTGATATGCGATGTGTCGCGTCTACCGACACGCAATGCGCTCTTATTAGAGAAGGCTGCCAAAGACTCGACACTCGTCGGGCTGTTCACCACCGTGGAAAATGTCTCCGATTCGGGCCGGGTGGTGTTGCACGACGTGCGGCCCAGCGACGAAGACGTATTCGATCTTCTCGGGGTCGACGGCATCCGAGACGAGGGGGCGTACGGACCCTACGGCTTGGTCTCGGGACCGCAGCCCGGCAAGGAGCAGGACGTGATTGTCGTGTGGGGGTTCCCCTTCGGTAAGGCGAAGCCCGGTGATGAGGTCACGATCCGAATTTCTGATTTCGCCGAACAACATGGACTGGCCAGTACCGTCACGACCTGGGGAACCACCGAGGAGTACGGAGAGTTGCGTACCACGATGGAAAGGTGCGCGTGATGCGCCGCGGTCACGTCATCATCGCCATGCAGACAATTGCTTGCCTTCTCCTGCTTGCCGGCTCGGCGTATCTGTACACAATCGTGCCGCAGCGCACGGATTCGTATGCGCCGGCGGTGGTGCACGGCAGCGCACCGACACGCGTCGCCGGACGGAATCTGGCGATTACCGTGCACCGGGTGTTCTCGGCGCCCGAAGTTCAGGTGAAACGCTCCGTCAGCGACACCAGCATCGACCTCTACCGAACAAAGGGCCGCTACATCGCGATCGATCTCTCGTATGAAACTGTGCGGATGCCTGACGTCATCGAGCTGCAGCTGATGGCCGATCACCGCAACATCAGCCGGGAGAACTTCGGCACGGACAAGGCCTTCGGACAGCCTGAAGTCGGCATTCGCGGCACGTGGGTCTTCGATGTCCCGGCGTCCACCACGTCGCTGAAATTGCTCGCAATCATATTTCCGGACAACGATTTCCGCATCATGCAGGGCTGGTACGACTCGGAACTCTCTATCGCGATCCCGCCGGAAATGGTCGAGCAGCGACAATCCCTGTCCGTGGTGCAGCACAAGGTAGTTCCGTGAGAAACTGGCTGCGGCACAACATTCTTGGCGTGGCCCTGGTGGCCGTCGGAACACTCACCTACGGGGCAACAGTGGGGTACCCCGCGTGGAAAGAAGGGCTCGGGTCCGATGTTCCCGCGGCCACGGTACCCGCCGGCGCCACGGTCAGGATCGACGGCGTGCTGTGGCGTATGCGGGTGCTTGAGATGCCGCCCCCGGAATACACCAGGTACGACGATCCGCAACCACCCGGTACCCGTTTTGTCTCTTACGCTTTCGACCGTTCCAGGGACGGAAGGCCTGCGCCCCTCGGCGAGGAATGGGGGGCGTGCCGCGCCACCTTCGTCGACCAGAACTACCGGCACTGGTACGGCCAGTCGGGCTTACTGCCGATGTCGGTATCCCAATGGCTGCGTAAGCAGGGCTACGACACCTGCAACACCCCCGGCTCATTCGCCGCCGTCATGGTGGTGCCCAAGGACGCCGACATCACTGCGGTAGACGTCGAATTCTCGCCCGCCAAGGGCAGCGGTAAAAAATACCGCTACGTGCGGTTCACACCTCCTGCGTAACGGGAGGTGCCGAAGCCCGTTCCACACAATGCCAGTACATCGCCACCACAAGACACGTGCGAAGCGGGTCGACCAGCGCGGCAATGGCTGTCCTGATGGATTCCCGATAGGACGCCCACCACATCCATTCGTGCGGTCCGAGCAATGTCGCTATCGCGCGCCACATGTACCCGTCTGTCACGTACACGTTGAAATAGGCGCCATTGGGATCCAGCACCACCGTCCCCATAAAGGCAAAAACAAAGAAGCAGAACGTTATCGGACCGGAGTGCAGCGTGAGCCGGAGTGTGTCGCCCAGTTGATCGGCGACACCCAACAAATTCCGGAAGATCTCGTTTCCGCGCGTCTGGACGAGGCGCGGCAGCCGCTGCCAGCGAGCTCTCGCCGCGATTCCGGTGCGGCTCGCCACGTCGGTGACGCGGGCTCCCTGCTGTTCTCCGAAGGCCGCCCGGCTGACCCCGGCCCAGGTGGTATCCGGACGAACCGAGTAGACCGCTCCCACGATGGCAATCCACGTCACCGCGAGTAATACCGCCAGCACCATCGGCCCCACCGCGTCACTGATCCATTTCCATACCTCGCCAAAACTGCTGAGGTACGTGAGCACGTGCTGCTTCCGTTCGGTATACCAGACAATAATCTTGCGCTCGGATATCCATCTAGGGCTTCCCACAAGCCGATTCGATGCTGCATTGAGCAGCAGCACGACCCACAGGGCCTGCAGATACACAGCCACCAATTGTGTCCAGGACGGAAGTTTCTCCGAGTACTTGGTCAGTGCACCGCGCGCCAGGAACGCAAGCAGGATCGCCAGATAGGCCCGCCAGTCCGAGGGAGTCATGTACTCCTTGGTCTGCTCCAGCGTCTTGTCGGGAGACAGGCCAGCATCCATCGCGTAGTACAGGTCGATGTTCAACAGACCTACGTAGGACGAGTAGTCGGCCAAGATGAGGCGCCACGCCGCAAACAACACGAATACCGGCAGAATTGCCTTCAGAAGTATCCCGACGAATCCCCGATACCAGGGGCCGGAGGCCTCGCCCGTCAGATCCGATTCACTACGAAGCACCAGATACATCAGGATGTACGTCGCCAGCCTGGCCACAACAGCCAACGGCATCACCAAGTCGCCCCAGAACCCGCCGAAATGCACGCCTACGTATACCGCCAGCTTGATCAGCCAGTGCCGGACAAGCCAGCCCGCCAGCCAGATGCCGATGAGCCGCGGCCAGCACCGCCACCACAAGAACCCCGTGCGGCGCAGCAGATCTACCGGGCCGGAAATCCCCCACGTTGCCATGGGCAGATAGTAGCCAGCTCAGTCATCCGCGTGTGCGTACTTACCGCCGGCGCCCAGTGACGCGAGCGCCGCGACCGCCATCATTAAGGCTGCGGCCCCGAACACGACGACAAGTCCGGCGTGGAATGGCTCGGTGATGAGATTGGGGAAGAACGACTGCCCGGTCAGCTCCGCCGTGTTGACCCCGGGCTGCTCGA
This sequence comes from Mycobacteroides abscessus ATCC 19977, assembly GCF_000069185.1. NCBI lineage: Bacteria > Bacillati > Actinomycetota > Actinomycetes > Mycobacteriales > Mycobacteriaceae > Mycobacteroides > Mycobacteroides abscessus. The sequence continues at coordinate 4,259,256 of NC_010397.1, forward strand.
GAACACCTGACGGAGCGAGCAATTCACCGACTGGGTTGTAGCCCAAGAAGGCCGCGAACAGGCTGCCCACCGGGGGCAGGCTGGACACTTGCGCCGCGGTCGAGGCGGGCACGCCCTGCACGGTGAGGCCCGATTGCATCGCCGCCGGCATGGTCGCCGATAGTCCGACGATCATGAGCGAGAAGAAGATTCCGATGGACAGTGAGCTACCCGCGTTGAAGAAGGTGCCCCGCACACCCGAGGCCGCGCCGCGCTGATGAGCGGGCACGCTGGACATGATGGCCGCCGTGTTCGGAGCGGTGAAGATTGCCGAGCCCAGGCCGTTGAGGAAGATCAGCAGCGCGAACACCCAGTAGTTGAAATTCACCGGAATTGCGATGAGGGCCAGGAACGTCACCGCCGAGAGCACCATGCCGCCGGTGGCAAAGGGGCGGGCCCCGTATCGATCCGAGAGCAGCCCGGCAACCGGCCCCGCCACCAGGAATCCAAGTGTCATGGGCAGCAAGAAGATTCCCGCCCACAGCGGCGTCGACTCGTAGCTGTAGCCGCGCAGCGGCAACCAGATGCCCTGCAGCCAGATGATGAGCATGAACTGCAGACCACCGCGGCCCACCGACGCCAGCAGATTCGCCAGGTTGCCCAGACCGAAGGCACGGTTCTTGAACAGTCGGATATCGAGCATCGGGTCGGCCACCCGTGCCTCGATCACGCAGAACAGCACAAGTAGTGCGACACCGGCGATCAGCGATCCGTAGACCAGTGGATTACTCCAGCCGGTACTCGCATTTCCGTAGGGCTGAATGCCATAGGTGATTCCGGTGAGCAGCACCGTCAAACCGAGCGCCACCGTGACGGTGCCCGCCCAGTCCAGCTTGCCCGGCGTCGGTTGGTCGATCTCGACCAGTGAGCGGTACGACCACACCGTGCCCAGCAGCCCCAGCGGCACCCCCACCCAGAAGATGGCCCTCCAATCCCATTCGGAGAGCACACCGCCGATCAGCAGCCCGAGAAACGAACCGGCCACTGCGGCCACCTGATTGATGCCCAGCGCCAAGCCGCGCTGGGTGGATGGGAAGGCATCGGTGAGGATGGCCGAGGAGTTGGCCATCAGCATGGCGCCGCCCACTCCTTGCACCACGCGCCAGGCGATGAGCCACACCGCACCACCGCCGTAGTGGAATGGGTCGAAGGACAGCACCACCGCCGAGACCGTGAAGACCACGAATCCCATGTTGTAGATGCGAACCCGTCCGTACATATCGCCGAGCCGGCCGAACAGCACGACAAGAACCGCGGAGGCCAACAAGTACCCCATGAGCATCCACAGCAGGTAACTCACGTTCCCGGGCGCGAGCGGATTGAGGCCGATGCCACGGAAAATCGCGGGCAACGAGATCAGGACGATGGATGAGTTGATCGTCGCGAGGAGCACACCCAGCGTCGTGTTCGACAGTGCCACCCACTTGTAGTGCGGATGGTCACGATCGACCCGGACCCGACGCCGCGCCGTCTCGATATCGGCAGCTGTCTCATCGACCCGTGTAATCAAGTCAGTCATCGTCACCCTCGTTGCGCGCTTCTCCCCGACGCGGGCAGCACCGACCGGCCGTCTCTGGTTACCACCGACACTAACTTTAGCAAGGGAAACTATATTCCTGAAACTCACCCGCCCTATCTGTCATATCCAGCCGACCGCGGAAATCTGGCACTCACTTCACCCCCGGGACCGCACGTCGAGGTAGCGTGGCCAGTGTTCGTCAACGAACAGCCCCACAAACACGGGAGCACGCACCAGCGTGCTGAGAGGACGGCTAGGGCCGTCGACCGTATGAACCTGACCGGGTAATGCCGGCGTAGGGAGGAGAATTAAGCATGTCCACCCCATCATCCCGTTCCCAGGCCCCGGAAACCGTCACCACGGGTCCGATTCAGGGCAGCGAAAAGATCTACCAGGAATTGCCCAACGGCTTGCGGGTGCCGCAGCGCCGCGTCAATCTCACCAATGGCGAGTATCTGGACCTGTACGACACCTCCGGCCCGTACACCGACACCAACGCGGTTATCGATCTGCACAAAGGGCTGCCGCCCCGCGCCGGAATCGTGACCGACCGCGGCACCCAGTTGCAGCGTGCCCGCGCCGGTGAGATCACCGCCGAGATGGAGTTCATCGCCGTGCGCGAGGGGGTGCCCGCCGAGTTGGTGCGCACCGAGGTCGCGGCGGGCAGAGCCGTCATTCCCGCCAACCACAAGCACCCGGAGAGCGAGCCGATGATCATCGGCAAGGCCTTCGGGGTCAAGATCAATGCCAATATCGGCAACTCAGCCGTCACCTCCTCTATCGCCGAGGAGGTCGAGAAGATGGTGTGGGCTATCCGCTGGGGTGCCGACAACATCATGGACCTTTCCACCGGGAAAGACATCCATCAGACTCGCGAGTGGATCCTGCGCAACTCTCCCGTCCCCGTCGGCACCGTGCCGATCTACCAGGCGCTAGAGAAGACCAACGGCGACCCCGCCGCCCTTACCTGGGAGTTGTACCGCGACACCGTGATCGAGCAGGCCGAGCAAGGCGTGGACTACATGACGGTGCACGCCGGTGTGCTGCTGCGGTACGTGCCGCTCACTGCCAAGCGCGTCACCGGCATCGTCTCGCGCGGCGGCTCGATCATGGCCGCCTGGTGCCTGGCACACCACCGGGAATCATTCCTGTACACCCACTTCGAGGAACTGTGCGAGATCCTGGCGCGATACGACGTGACCTTCTCGCTCGGCGACGGCCTGCGCCCCGGATCCATCGCCGACGCCAACGACGAGGCGCAGTTCGCCGAGCTGCGCACCCTCGGTGAGCTCACCAAGATCGCGAAATCCCATGGTGTGCAGGTGATGATCGAAGGCCCCGGCCACGTACCGATGCACAAGATCGTCGAGAACGTGAAGCTCGAGGAAGAACTCTGCGAAGAGGCCCCGTTCTACACCCTGGGCCCGCTGGCCACCGATATCGCTCCTGCGTATGACCACATCACCTCGGCAATCGGCGCGGCGATCATCGCCCAGGCCGGGACCGCGATGCTGTGCTACGTGACCCCCAAGGAGCACCTGGGCCTGCCGGATCGCAAGGACGTCAAGGACGGTGTGATCGCCTACAAGATCGCCGCCCACTCCGCCGATCTCGCCAAGGGGCACCCGCGGGCACAGCTCCGCGACAATGCCTTGTCCAAGGCGCGCTTCGAGTTCCGCTGGGAGGATCAGTTCAATCTCTCGCTGGACCCGGACACCGCTCGCGAATTCCACGACGAGACGCTGCCCGCCGAGCCGGCCAAGACGGCGCACTTCTGCTCGATGTGCGGCCCCAAGTTCTGCTCGATGCGCATCACCGCCGACATCCGGGAATTCGCCGCCGAGAACGGCCTGGAGACCCAGGAGGACATCGACGCGATGCTGGCACGCGGCATGGAGGAGAAGTCTGCGGAGTTCGCCGAACACGGCAACCGGGTCTATCTGCCCATCGCATAGGCAGAACATGAGGTCCCCATTCCTGCCTCTCCCGGAGCCGGGCACTACCCCGGTGCGGGCGATGACCATCGCCGGGTCCGACTCCGGGGGCGGGGCGGGCATCCAAGCCGACATGCGCACCATGGCACTGCTCGGGGTACACGGGTGCGTGGCCGTCACCGCCGTGACGGTACAGAACTCACTGGGTGTCAAGGATTTTCACGAAATACCCCCGCCAATCGTGGCGGCACAGATGGAAGTGGTCATCACCGACATCGGCATCCAGGCAGCGAAGACCGGGATGTTGGCCTCGGCTCCGATCATCGAGGCCATCTCGGAATCATGGAGCAACCTGGCCCCGAGTGTTCCCCTGGTGGTCGATCCCGTGTGCGCCTCCATGCACGGCGATCCGCTGTTGCACCCGAGCGCGCTCGATGCGTTACGTACGCGACTGTTTCCGTTGGCGACACTGGTGACCCCGAATCTGGACGAGGTCCGGTTGCTGGTGGACATCGACGTCGTCGACGAGGACTCGCAAAAGGAAGCCGCGCGTAAACTGCACGCGCTCGGACCACAGTGGGCGCTGGTGAAGGGTGGGCATCTGCGATCCAGCGACACCAGCACCGACCTACTCTTCGACGGCACCGAGTTCCATTACTTTCCCGTCGAACGCGTCGACACCGGACACGATCACGGCGCCGGGGACACCCTCGCGGCATCCATCAGTTGCGCGTTGGCGCATGGGCTTCCCGTCACCGAAGCCGTCGCCTTTGGCAAACAGTGGATCACGGAGTGCCTCAAGGCCGCGTATCCGCTGGGCCACGGCCACGGCCCGGTGTCGGCCCTGTTTAGGCTCGATGCGTGAGCACCGAGGAACTTCCGGACATCGCCGGAATTGCCCACCATCCCGACGGGCATCCTCGCGGTGCTGTGGTACTCACCCACGGCGCCGGCGGCAGCTGCCACTCCCCCATGCTGCGCTTGCTGTGTACGGCCTGGGCGGAGCGGGGCTGGCTGGCGATACGTTTTGATATGCCCTTCCGGCGGAACCGGCCAAGCGGTCCACCCTCGGCCTCGTCGGCCGACAAGGACCGCGCGGGTATCGCGGAGGTGATCAATAAGGCTCGCGCCATGGTCGACGGACCGCTGCTGGCGGGTGGCCATTCATACGGTGGACGCCAAACCTCGATGCTGGTCGCGGAAAAGGGACCGATCGTCGATGTCTTGACCCTGTTCTCCTATCCTCTACATCCACCCGGCAAGCCGGACCGGCTGCGCATCGAACATCTCCCGGATATCCAGGTTCCTACCGTCTTCACTCACGGCACCTCGGACGCCTTCGGCACCATCGCCGAGCTCAAGGAGGCTTCGGTACTGATTCCCGGCGGCGCGGCCATCGTGGAGATCGCAGGCGCCCGTCATGACCTGGGATCTAAAACGATCGACGTCCCTGCGCTGGCCATCGACGCCGCACTGACGGCCCTGAAGAGCTAGGACGGCAGCAGCACCCCGAATGTGATGTGCGCCACAAATGCCCGGGGCTTGTCACAGACTGGGTGCGAGCGGGATCTCAAGGGCATCAACCCCGGATGAAGGGAGCCCGACATGACCGACCAGCACCCGCACGTTGTCGTCCTCGGCGGCGGTTACGCCGGAACGATGGCAGCAAACCGCCTCCAGCAGCACACGAATATCGACATCACCCTCGTCAACCCGCGGGAAGAATTTGTCCACCGGCTGCGGCTTCACCAGTTCGCGGCAGGCACCGGTATCGCCACCGCCGAGTACGCCCCGATGCTGGGAAAGCGGGTGCGTCTGGTTGTCGACAGCGCCGTGCGGATCGACGCACCCGCCCGGATGATCAGGCTGGAATCGGGGGATGTTCTCGACTACGACTACCTTATCTACGCGATCGGCAGCACTGACTCGACGGCCGCCGGCGTACCCGGTCTCTCCGAATTCGCTTATCCTCTCTCGGAATTCGAATCGGCACAACGCCTGCGCGTAGCACTGGAAACGTCCGGCCCCGATGTTCAGATCACCGTGGTGGGTGCGGGCCTGACAGGAATCGAGATGGCCTCCGAGCTGGCCGATCTGGGCCGGCACGTCAGGCTGGTGTGCGGCGGACAACTGGCGCCCACGTTTGGGGCGCCCGCACGCAGGACCATCGCGCAGTGGTTCGCCCGACGCCGGGTGGACGTACTGGAGAACACGTCGGTGACCGAGGTGCGGCCGGACTCGGTGGTGCTCGCCGACGGCACGGCACTGTCCAGCGCAATCACCGTCTGGGCCGGCGGCTTCGGGGTGCCAGCCCTGGCCGCTCACAGCGGCCTGAGTGTCGACGCCGATGGCCGACTACTCACCGACGACACCCTCACCAGCATGGACGACGGCCGGATCATCGGCGCCGGTGATGCCGTGACCACCACGAGCCTGCCGACGCGGATGAGCTGCTATACCGCGAACACAACCGGCGCCGCCGCCGCGGACACGGTGCTCAGCCGCCTGGCGGATACCGAACCCGCCCCATTCCGGCTCGCCTATGTCGGACAGTGCCTGAGCCTGGGGCGGAGAAACGCGGTTCTGCAGTTCACCCGTAAGGATGACAGTCCGGTGGGCGCCCATGCCCGCGGCCGACTGACGGCTTGGTTCAAGGAATTTGTCCTCACCGGCGTACCGTGGGGCCTGCGCCGCGAGGGCCGTAAACCGGGAGCGAGTGTGTGGTTCAAGAGCCGGCCCCGGCCCGCAGAGGCCGCCCAGCACCGGGCAGAGGTAGTCCAGTCTTGATCAACAGCGACGAGCATGCCGAGCGGTTCACCCTGCTGCGACCCCTGCTGTTCACCATCGTGTACGAAATCCTGGGCTCGGCAACAGAGTCCGATGATGTGCTGCAAGACAGCTACTTGCGATGGGCACAGGTAGACCTTGCCACGGTACGAGACACCAAGTCCTACCTGGCGCAGCTGGTGACGCGCCAAGCGCTCAAGGCCCTACGCACCAGCGTCCGACGGCGCGAGGACTACATCGGCCCGTGGCTGCCCGAGCCGTTGCTACTCGACGAGCATGACGGATCCGCGGATGTCTTACTTGCCGAATCTGTTTCAATGGCAATGCTGATATTGCTCGAGACACTTACCCCCGACGAGCGAGCGGTGTTCGTGCTTCGCGAGGTATTCGGATTCGGCTACGACGAAATTGCCGGGGCAGTAAGCAAATCAGCCACGGCGGTGCGACAGATCGCGCATCGAGCCCGCGAGCACGTGCACGCACGGCGCAAACGATTCGATCCCCTTGACGCCAAGGAGAGCACCCGGATCGCCGAACAGTTCCTGCTGGCCACCGAGACCGGAGACGTCGAGGGCCTGATGGCGCTCCTCGCACCGGACGCCACCTGGATTGCCGACGGCAACGGCCGGGCGGGCGCCGCGCGGCGGCCGCTGACGGGCGCGGGAAAGCTCGCCCGCATTTTTGCGGGACCATTCCGAAAAGGTATGGCGGACAGGAGAACCGAAATTGTTATCGCAAATGCGGCACCCGCCGTCGCGGTATACGCCGGCGATGCGCTCGAGGTCGTCATCACCATGGAAATCGCCGACGGCAAGATCACCCGGCTCTACGCAGTGGCCAATCCGGACAAGCTGGTGGCGGCAGCGACCACCCGCATGGTGAGCCGCTGAGGTGCGTTGAGCAGTCGCGTCAGGAGCTGACCGAAGGCCAGTCCCGCATCAACAGCCGCGAGGCCCGACGCAGATCGGCCTCGGCTTGCGCCACGGTGAGACCACCGTTGAGGCACACCTGAATACAGCCGAACCACTGATGCACCAGCAGTCTGATCACCGCCTCGTCGTCATCGGTGGGATCCGACAGCCCGGCCACCTCGGATATCAGCTCGTGAAAGCGCTTCTCGATCTGCATCAGGTCGGGCACCTCTGCCAGCGAGGCCGAATTCGAGGACCGAATCATCGCGATTGCCAGCATGCGCCGACGCGTCAGCCCGCGCAGCGCCCGCACCAAGGCGTCGGCCACCCGGTCGGCTGCCGCCTGCCCACCATCGGGCAACGACGGCAGTCGACCGACCAGCCGTTCGGACTCGCGTACCAGCGCCGAGACAAACAGATGACGCTTGGTCGGGAAGTACCGATACAGCGTGCCGATGGCCACGTTCGCGTGCTTGGCGACATCGTGCATCTGAACGTGGTCGAGCTCGCGCGTCATCGCGAGCTCTTCGGCCGCGTCGAGCATGCGCTTGTACTGCTCATGTTGGCGCCGGGTCGATGGCATGGCGGCTGGCCGCACCGGTGACGCTTCAACCATGGCGCTCACGATCTTTTCACCTGCATAAATAACCCCGAAACTGGAACCTGTTCTAATAAGGTAGCACTACCAAGTCCCAACGCAATACGAATTCGAAGACCAGTTCAGTTTCCGGTGCCCGGTGTTCCCGTCAGCATCGCCAGCAGCAGTTCGGCGCGCACACGCGCGATGTCCAGATCGCAGGCCAGCAGCGATTGCACGGTTTCGATCCGTTTCCGCAGCGTATGCCGATGCACGCCCACCACAGTGGCCGCCGATTCCCAATGTCCGTTGGCTTCCAGATAGGCCCGTAAAGACGTCATCAACTCGCTGCCGTGGACGGCATCATGCTCGACGATGGGTTCCAGCGTCGCGTTGGCGACGGCCACCAATACCTCGCGGCTGGCGCCGAATGACAGCAGTGCGCTCCCGGCGAGCGACGTGAACTCAAGCGGTGTTCCCCCGCGTTCGGCCACCGAGGCGGCCAGCCGGGCGTTCTGCACCGCGTCGGCGAGCCGTCCTACCGGATGTGCTCCACTTAGCCCCGCCCGCAGCCCCTTCTTGATGCGCGCGTCCACGTCGCCGAACAGCCGTCGCGCGAAATCGGCGGTCTCCGCCCCCGGTAGCACGACGGTGAGCTGACGCTCGCCGGTATGCGCGAAAACCGGATAGCCCGCGGACTCCATGTCCCGGGTCACCGCCGGCAGCACCCTGACCAGCGCTGTCTGAGACTCGGCGTCCACCACCAATACCCGGATACGCCCACGGGCATCGGCGGCCTGGCCCAGCTGTGCCCAGACCGGGCCCAGATTCCGCTCATCGCCGAGCAAGAGACCCAAGGCTTGCCCGTTCAATCGCCGCTGCGCCTCTTGCAGACGCGATGGTTTGTCAAAATCCAAGGCCAACAATGAGTTTGTATGGCCGAGCAGCACCTGGTCCACGAATGTCAGCGGTGTCTTACTCACAACCGCCAGCACACCGTACGACGTACCGCCCACGCCGATCGCCTGTTGTGAGACGGTAATTCCGGGGTCCAGTTGCTGCACCCCCGCCGAGGCACCCGGAGACAATGCACCCCGCACCAAATTGACGGTCGCGACATCGAGATTGCGCGGATGGCTGGCGACCACCGTGCCCCCGGGATCCAGCACCACGACACTGGCTCGCAGCGATCGTCCGAGTTCGGCGGTGACCGCCTGCACACCACCATTGACAATCGCTCGAGTGATCCTGGGCTGTGCCCGCGATGCTCGCAGCACCGCATCGTATTCCAGTTCGGCGATCCGGGTGCTCACCGCCTTGACCACCGCCGCGAACGGGGTCCGCAGCGGAATCTCCAAGAGGGGCATGCCCAGCTCGTCGGCGGTCGACACCAATTCCGGCGGCACCTCGTCGAACGTCAGACCGGTGCCGAATCCCAATGCCGCAACATTATTTTCGTCGAGCGAACGTAGGTAGCGCCGCCGGTCGCGAGAACTCTTGGGCAGACCGATACCGGTGGTCAGCACCAACTCTCCGCCGGAGAGCCACTGCGCGGGATCAGCGAGTTCGGTGGTGAGCGCCAAGTTGATCTCACGGCCCACACCTGCGGCACCACTTTTGAGGGTGAGTTTCAGCTCGGGCTGATCCAGCACCCAGCGCACTGGAACGGTCATTTCACAGGACTGTACAGAATGGTGAAAAACACCGCGAAGATTCCCAGAATTGTCAGATGATCAAAGAAGTGCCTTAGCGCACACTGAACCTCTGCGTACTTAACGGGACTCCCTCGACGGATGGACGTGCGATATGCCGGATTCGGTACTCCAGAACTACATCGACGGCCAGTTCGTCGACGCTCTATCTCTGAAATCGTCCGAGCCTATCGACCTGATCAACCCGGTCGACGAATCGGTGGTGGGACGTGCTCCGGTCTCCAACCTCGAGGACGTGAACGCCGCTGTGGCCGCCGCCGAACGTGCCTTCGAGTCCTGGGGCAGATCCACGCCGAGCTTCCGCCAGCAGGCACTGCTCAAACTCGCCGACGCCATCGAAGCCCACACGGACGAGATCGTCGATGCCCAGTGCCGCAACACCGGACAGCCCAAGGCCGTGATCGCGGCCGAGGAGGTGGCGGTGAGCGCCGATCAGATCCGATTCTTCGCCGGTGCCGCACGACTCGTCGAAGGCAAATCTGCGGGTGAGTACATGGAGGGGTTCACCTCGTACGTTCGGCGCGAGCCCATCGGGGTTGTCGGACAGGTAACCCCGTGGAATTACCCCTTCATGATGGCGATCTGGAAGATCGGCCCGGCGCTGGCCGCCGGGAACACCGTCGTCCTCAAACCCAGCGACACCACCCCGGAGAGCACTCTGGTACTGGCGCGGCTGACGAAGGGCATCCTGCCCGACGGAGTGTTCAATGTGGTGCTGGGTACCGCGGCTACCGGCTCGGACTTGGTCAGTCATCCTGCTATCGGGCTGGTTTCGATCACCGGATCGGTGCGTGCCGGCATCGCGGTAGCCACTTCGGCTGCCGGGCAGCTCAAGCGCAGCCACCTCGAGCTCGGCGGCAAGGCACCCGCCGTGGTGTTCGGTGACGTCGATATCGACAAGGCCGCCCTGGGGATCGCCCAGGCCGCCTTTTTCAACGCCGGCCAGGACTGTACGGCCGCCACCCGGGTGATCGTGCACGAATCTATTCACGACGACTTCGTCAACGCCCTGGACACGGCTGCGCAGACCCTCCGGCCGGGCCTACCCGACGATCCCGATAGCTTCTACGGGCCGATGAACAACATCAATCACTTCACCACTGTTACCGAGAAGCTCGACAACCTGCCCGCACATGCCACGGTGGTCACCGGCGGAAAGCGTTGGGGCGAAACCGGCTACTTCATCGAACCCACCATCGTCACCGGCGTTCGGCAAGACGACGCCATAGTCCAAGAAGAGACCTTTGGGCCGATCCTGACCGTCCAATCTTTCGCGGACGCCGGCGAAGCCCTTCGTCTGGCCAACGGGGTGCGTTACGCCCTGGCCTCCAGCGTCTGGACCAAGGACCATGCCACAGCCGAAACATTTACCCGTGAGCTCAATTTCGGATGCGTATGGGTTAACTGCCATATCCCGTTGGTGGCCGAGATGCCACACGGCGGGTTCAAGTACTCCGGCTACGGCAAGGACCTGTCGGCCTACAGCGTGGAGGACTACACCCGCATCAAGCACATCATGAGTGCGCACGCGTGATGAACGATACCTTTCACCCCCTCGATCCTCTCTCGGCAGAGGAATTCACCACGGTCGCAAAGATTCTGGCGCAGACACACGATGTCGGGGCAAGCTGGCGATACACCTCTGTGGAGCTGTCCGAGCCATCCAAGGCCGAGGTCGCCGCATTCGACAACAACGGCACCCGGCCGGATCGACGTGCGCTGGCCACCTGTTTGGACACCACCCAGAACGCCACGTACAAGGCCGTTATCTCGCTGACCTCCGGTGAGGTGCTGTCCTGGAACCACATTCCCGGAGTCCAGCCCAACTTCACCGTTGACGAGTGGGAAGAGGCCGACGCGGTCCTGCGCGGGCATCCCGACGTGATCGCCGCGCTGGCCAGGCGGGGCATCACCGATATGGACCTGGTATTCATGGACACCTGGACCTACGGCGACGCGGTCATGCCCGAGAAGTACAGGGGAAGGCGTCTAGGCTGGTCGGACACCTGGGTCCGTGCCGCCGACGGCGCCAACCCATACGCTGGACCCGTCAATGGATTCCATTGCGTCATCGACATGAACAGCATGGAGCTGCTGGATATCGAGGACACGTTCACTGTCGAGCGGCCCACGATGATGGGCGAGTACGTGCCACGGCACGTACCCGAACGCCTACGCAAGCAGAGCACCCGGGAATCCCTGCAACCGCTGCACATAACTCAGCCCGACGGGCCGTCATTCACCATCGAGGGCAACAAACTCCAGTGGCAGAACTGGTCGCTACGAGTGGGCTTCAACTACCGCGAGGGCATGACCCTGCACGCGGTCACCTACAACGACAATGGCCGGGTGCGGTCGGTGGCCAACCGCATGTCATTCGCCGAGATGATGGTCCCGTACCGGGATCACTGCGAAGATCACTATCGCAGAACAGCTTTCGATATCGGCGAGTGGGGCATCGGGTTCATGACCACCTCACTGGAGCTGGGCTGCGACTGCCTGGGCGAGATCCGGTATCTGGATGCCGTGCTGCACAACAGCAAGGGTGAGCCATACACCATCAAGAACGCGATCTGCATCCACGAAGAGGACAACGCTGTCCTGTGGAAACACGTCGACCATGATCACGGCGCCCAGGTACGCCGGATGCGCCGGCTTACCGTGTCGTTCCATGTAACCGTCGCCAACTACGAATACCTCACCTACTGGCGGTTTTACCAGGACGGAAACATCGAATGTGAGGTCCGGGCGACCGGAATCATGGTTGTCAGCAATTTCACCGAGGGGGCCGCGCACCCGCACGGCACTCTCGTGGACAACCGCACCTACGCGCCCTACCACCAACATTTCCTCGTCGCGAGGCTGGATCTGGACGTCGACGGAACCGAGAACACCGTGTACGCCACGGAAACCGAGATCGAGCCCGTCGGCCCCGAGAATCCATACGGACTCTCGCTGCGGCAACGCAACACCCCGCTGCGTACGGAATCGGAAGGAAAACAGGACTTCTGCTGGGAAACCCAGCGCGCCTGGAAGGTCGTCAACGACAACACTCGCAACGGCATCGGTACCGCACCTGCCTACAAGCTGGTGCCGGGCGCAGCCATCCCCTCGATGTTCGACCCCTCCTCACCGGTCCTGGCTCGCTGCCGCGCCATCGAGCACACACTTTGGGTAACCCCCAATTCACCCGACGAGCGTTGGCCTGCAGGTGAATTCGTTACACAAAGCAAGGAAGACCACGGACTGCCCGCCTGGACCGAAGGCAACCGGTCAATCGAGAACACCGACGTGGTGCTGTGGTACGTGTTCGGTATCCATCACATCACCCGGCCCGAGGATTGGCCGATCATGCCCGTCGACACCGTCAACTTCTGGCTCAAACCTGTCGGATTCTTCGACCGTAACCCCTCACTCGACGTCGCACCCACCCCGCCGAAGAGCTGTCACATGTCCGGACATCAGGAGGACTAGCCGTGAACACCGCCGCCACGAGGATTGCAGTTGCATACTTGGCCACCCCGGGCGGCGATGACGCGCTAGCCGTGGGCGCTCAGATCGCACGTTCCCTGGGCGCGCATCTGGATCTGTGCATGGTACTGCCTCTGGATCGCCCGATCCTGGCGCCCCTGCCTCAACAAGAGCGCCAGGACATCTTGTCCCAGAACGCCGCTCACTGGTTGAATCACGCCGAGGCCACCGTGCCCGACGACCTGTCCGTCACGACGCATATCAGCTTCCATGAATCGATCGCCGAGGGGCTCATCGCGCAATCCGAGGCGCTGGGCGCTGCTGCCATCGTGGTGGGCGGCTCCGGCGGCGGCCTGGTGGGCAGCCTGTCACTGGGATCGGTGGTGAACGAGCTCGTGCACTCCTCCCCCATTCCGCTGGTGATATCACCACGGGGCGCGCGCTATCAGAAGAACCTGCGCATACGAGAGGTCACCTGCGCGATGGGCACCCGACCCGGCGCGCGCGTGCTGCTGGATACCGCATTGCGGATCTGCAAGCGCGCCGAAACACCGCTGCGACTGGTGTCGTTGGTGTCCATCGACCCGATACCGGGCGGAGACGACGACCAGTCGGCGCGTGAGCGCGCCACCATTCACGCACAACAGTCCCTCGAAACCGCCAAATTGGTGCTGCCACCGGATTTTCCGGTCACCTCGACCGTCGCCGAGGGACCCACGGTGGAAGCCGCCGTGAACAAGCTCGACTGGCACGAAGGCGACATCATCATGGTGGGCTCGAGCCGTCTGGCCCAGCCGCGACGGCTCTTCCTCGGATCGACGGCCGCCAAGATGCTCCGCGTGCTGCAAGTGCCCATGGTCGTCATTCCGAAGGAAGAAGGGGGCGATAGTGACTGAGGACCTCGCTCGCGCCGAACTGGATCATGCCGAGCGGTCCGAAGGACTTGTCTCGAAGGGCCTGGCCGCCGGACGTATCGGCACCTTCACCGGTGCTGTCCTCGGAATCTCAACGGTCGCACCCGGATACACGCTCACGGCCAGCATCGGCCTGATCGTGGCGGCGGTCGGCCTGAAGATGCCGGCCATTCTCATCGCCGGTTTCATCCCCATGTTTCTCACCGCCTATGCCTATCGAGAACTGAATTCGCGAGCACCGGACTGCGGAGCCTCGTTCACCTGGTCGACCAAGGCATTCGGTCCTTACGTCGGCTGGATGTGTGGATGGGGCATGGTGATTGCCACCATCATCGTGCTGTCCAACCTGGCCTCCATCGGTGTGCAATACGGGTATCAATTCCTTGGCGCGGTCACGCACAATCAAACAGTCGCCGAGCTGGCCAACAACAAGGCCGTCAACATCATCTCGACCGTGGCGCTGCTGGCCATCGCCACCTACATCTCCAGCCGCGGCATCACCACCAGCGAAAAGGTTCAATACGTTCTCGTCGGCTTCCAGATGATCGTGCTGGTGCTCTTTGCCGTCGTCGCGATCGTCAAAGCGCCCGGCGCGGCCGGACATCTCGACTTCGACCTGGACTGGTTCAACCCCATGACCGGACTCACCCTGAGTGCCTTCGTCATTGGGCTGGTCGGATCGATCTTCGCCTTCTGGGGCTGGGATACCTGCCTGACCCTCGGCGAAGAATCGAAGGATCCGACGAAGGTGCCGGGCCGGGCCGGACTGCTCTGCGTGCTCTCGATCTTGTTGACCTATCTTCTGGTCGCGGTCGCGGTCATGATGTTCGCCGGGATCGGCGACACCGATCTCGGCTTGGCCAACGAGAACAACAAGGACAACGTCTTCGGCGCCCTGGCCAACCCGGTGCTGGGCAGCTGGTTTGGCCCGCTGCTACTGCTGGCGATATTCGCCTCGGCGATCGCCAGCCTGCAGACCACCTCTCTTCCCGCCGCACGCACGATGCTCGCCATGGGCACCTACGGCGCCTTTCCGAAACGGTTCGCCAGTGTCAGCCCCCGCTTCCTCACCCCCACGTTCAGCACCGTGGTGGCCGGCGTCGTCACCGCGGCGTTCTACACGATTGTCAGCCTGCTCTCCGACCGAACCCTGCTGGATACCATTGCCGCCCTTGGCATCATGATCTGCTGGTATTACGGCATCACCGCCTTCGCCTGCGTGTGGTACTTCCGCGCGGAACTGTTCCAAAATGCCCACAATCTGGTGTACAAGTTCCTGTTTCCGCTGCTGGGCGGTCTGATGCTGGCGGCGGTGTTCGTGATCTCCGTTCAAGAGAGCATGGACCCCGAGAAGACCGGCAGCGGGGCGTCGATCGGCGGTATCGGCTTGGTGTTCTATCTCGGCTTCGGGATCCTGGCGTTCGGGGCGCTGCTGATGGGGATCATGCGGTGGTATCAGCCCGCCTTCTTCCGCGGGGAATTGCTGACCATGGACACCCCGCCGCTGAGGGAATGAGCCCACCAGTTGTCGACACGCCGTTCGGTGACGCATAACGCGACGAGAAGTCACGAAACACGGCGTGTCGGCGGGTAGGGCGGAGACGACAAAACGGCATAACCGATGCCGTTTGATGGACAAAACGGCGATTCCCGTCATGACACTTCAGCGGCACACTGAGATCGCCGGATCGACGACAGGGAGCGCCATGACCGACATCACCTATCGCCTCGCCCAGAAGCGCACCATCGTGACGCCGCTACCGGGACCCCGGTCCGGTGCACTGGCCGAGCGCCGCCGCGCCGCGGTGTCGGCGGGTGTGGGCTCCACCGCGCCGGTCTATGCCGTCGACGCCGATGGCGGCGTGATCGTCGACGCCGACGGCAACTCCTTCATCGACCTCGGAGCAGGCATCGCGGTGACCACCGTCGGCGCCTCCCACCCGGCCGTTGCCGCCGCAATCGCCGACCAGGCAACCCATTTCACTCATACCTGTTTCATGGTGACGCCCTACGAGGGGTACGTACAGGTCGCCGAGCTGCTCAACGCCCTGACCCCCGGCGATCATGACAAGCGCACCGCACTGTTCAACTCGGGTGCCGAGGCCGTCGAGAACGCCATCAAGGTGGCACGGCTGGCCACCGGGCGACCCGCCGTGGTCGCATTCGACAACGCCTATCACGGACGCACCAACCTGACCATGGCACTGACCGCCAAGTCGATGCCGTACAAGTCGCAGTTCGGGCCCTTCGCGCCCGAGGTCTACCGGATGCCCGCCTCCTACCCGTTGCGCGACGAGCCGGGGCTGACCGGCGAGGAAGCCGCACGGCGGGCGATCTCCCGCATCGAGACCCAGATCGGCGCGCAGTCACTGGCCGCCATCATCATCGAACCCATCCAGGGTGAGGGCGGATTCATCGTGCCCGCACCGGGATTCCTCGCCACGCTTACCGCATGGGCCAGCGAAAACGGCGTCGTCTTCATTGCCGACGAAGTGCAGACCGGATTCGCCCGTACCGGCGCGTGGTTTGCCTCCGAGCACGAGGGCATCGTCCCGGACATCGTCACCATGGCCAAGGGCATCGCCGGCGGTATGCCGCTGTCGGCCGTCACCGGGCGCGCCGAGCTGATGGACGCCGTGTACGCCGGCGGCCTCGGCGGCACCTATGGCGGCAATCCGGTGACCTGCGCGGCCGCCGTCGCCGCGCTGGGGGTCATGCGTGAACTCGATCTGCCCGCACGTGCGCGAGCCATCGAAGCCTCGGTGACGTCCCGGCTGAGTGCACTCGCCGAAGAGGTGGACATCATCGGCGAGGTACGCGGGCGCGGCGCCATGCTGGCCATCGAGATCGTCAAACCAGGAACGCTGGAACCCGATGCCGCCCTCACCAAATCCATTGCCGCCGAAGCGCTCTCCCAGGGCGTGCTGATCCTCACCTGCGGAACCTTCGGCAACGTCATCCGCTTGCTGCCACCGCTGGTTATCGGGGACGATCTACTCGACGAGGGCATCACCGCCCTCTCCGACATCATTCGTGCGAAGGCGAGCCACCAGTGACCGATCACTCGACATTGATCGACGCAATTCCCACCGACCTGTGGATCGGGGGCAAGCAGGTCCCGTCGTCGACGGGTACCCGGTTTCCGGTGCACAACCCCGCCACCGGCGCCGTCCTGACCACCGTGGCAGACGCCGCGGCGTCCGACGGCGCGATCGCCCTCGACGAGGCCACGGCCGTGCAGCGGTCCTGGGCGGCCACCGCGCCCCGCGAGCGCGCCGAAATCCTGCGGCGAGCCTGGGAACTGGTGATAGCCCGGCGCGATGATTTCGCACTGGCCATGACCTTGGAGATGGGCAAGCCGCTGGCAGAAAGCCAGGGCGAGGTGGCCTACGGCGGCGAATTCCTGCGCTGGTTCTCCGAGGAAGCGGTGCGCATCAACGGCCGGTACACCTCGTCGCCCACCGGCGCCGGACGGATCCTGGTGGCCAAGCAGCCCATCGGTCCGACACTGGCCATCACCCCGTGGAACTTTCCGCTGGCCATGGGCACCCGCAAGATCGGTCCGGCGCTGGCCGCCGGGTGCACCATGATCGTCAAACCCGCTGCCGAAACGCCGCTCACCATGCTGCTGCTGGGCCAGGTGTTCGCCGACGCCGGGCTGCCCGCGGGTGTGCTGTCGATCCTGCCCACCACCAACGCCTCGGCGCTGACGGGTCCGCTGATCGACGACCCCAGGCTGCGCAAGCTCACCTTCACCGGCTCTACCGGTGTCGGAAAAATTCTGCTGTCTCAGTGCGCCACAAGGGTATTGCGCTCCTCGATGGAACTCGGCGGCAACGCACCGTTCGTGGTGTTCGATGATGCTGACGTGGACGCCGCCGTCGACGGCGCGATGGCAGCCAAGATGCGCAATATCGGTGAGGCATGTACCGCGGCCAACCGCTTCCACGTCGACAACGCGGTACGTGCGGAGTTCACCGAAAAGCTCACCGCCCGCATGGGCGCCCTGACCATCGGGCCCGGCGATGAAAACGGGGTGCAGGTCGGGCCGCTCATCACCGCCAAGCAACGCGCCTCGGTCGACGAGCTGGTGCAGGATGCCGTCAGCAAGGGCGCCGTTGTCACCACTGGTGGCGTCGTCGCCGACGGCGAGGGCTACTTCTACCCGCCGACAGTGCTCACCGACGTGCCGGCCGACGCAAGGATTCTGCGTGAAGAGGTGTTTGGCCCCGTCGCGGCGATCACCGGGTTCGATGGTGAAGAAGCCGGGATAGCCGCCGCCAATGACACCGAGTTTGGACTCGCCGCCTACGTGTACACGGCTAATCTGGATCGCGCCCTCCGGGTTTCGCAGGCCGTGGAATCCGGAATGGTCGGCGTGAATCGCGGCGTCATCTCCGATGTGGCCGCGCCGTTCGGCGGAATCAAGGAATCGGGTATCGGCCGGGAAGCCGGCAGCGAGGGTATCGAGGAATACCTCGAAACGAAATACATAGCGCTGCCCTAGTTCCGGGAGGGGCCCTCCGTCACCGCAGGTGCGCTGACCTCAGGCGGCGAACAACTCCAGCCGTTGCGGCGTCTCGATACCCGAATAGTGGCTGGCGTCTCCGAGGAGAATCTGGCTGCGCCGCCCGTGAACATCTACCGGCACATCTCCTGCCAGCGTCACACGATGCAACTCGCGCTGCTGCTCACCGAAATCGGCAATGCCGTAGTGCTGGGTGGCCCGGTTGTCCCATATAGCCACGTCACCTAGCCGCCAATTCCAGCGGAAGGTGTTCTCCAGCTTGGTGATACGCGCTTGCAGGAGCTGGAACAACGATGCGAACTCGGCGCTCGGCAAATCTTGGAAACTCTTGACGAATTGTCCGAGCAACAGGCTGCGCTCACCGGTTTCCGGGTGCACCCGCACCACCGGATGCACTGTTTCGTAGCGAGAACTGGTGAACTCGGTGTAGTAGGCAGCGCGGCGTTCGGCGCTCACCCCGCCCGACGCCCCGGACGACGCGTAGTCGTACAGGTTGGTGTGCGTGGCCCACAGGTCGTCGACGAGCGAGCGCAGCGGTTTCGGCAGCTGTTCGTACGCGGCGACGGTCGACGCCCACGTGGTAGCACCCCCGTAAGAGGGCAGCGTCACCGGTCGCAGCACCGATGCCTTCGGGATGCGGTCCACGAAGGTGACATCGGTGTGCCAGCCGTTCGCGGCCCCTTCCAGATTCAGCAGCTCGGTGCCGTGCGATCGCACCGTCGGGTGCGGCAGCGTCGGCTCCCCCAGCAGGCGGGCGAAGGCGTACTGCCCGGCATCGTCGAGGTGATGCTGTTCGGTGAACACCAGCACCTTGTTGATGGCCAGCGCGAGCCGGATGGCTTCCACACGATCGGCCGAAAGGTCGCCGCGCAGCTCGATGCCGTTGACTCGAGCGCCGATGTGTTCGCCGAGTTTTTCCACGGTGATGCCGGCATCGCGATAGATACGTCGTGTTTGGTCGTCGGTCACCCTGGCATCACAACAACCCCGGCGCGGTATGCCCAGCGATACAGCCACCTCGATTCGAAAGATCTACCGTGGACGACGGCAGATATGGTCGAACGGTGATCGCCTACGACGAAGAGCTGCGGAACCGGATACGCGCACATCTGGCACGCCATGAACGTAGGACCGTCGACGACCCGGCCAAACGCCGTGCCGCGGTCGCCGTCGTACTGGTGGACTCGGACCTGGGTGAGGACCGTATCGATCCGGCACCACTGGAGGAATGGATCGGCGGCCGTGAGATCCCGGGACACGGACTGGACGGCAGAATGGTAGACGTCTCCGGTGGCGCGGCATTCCTCTTGTGCCGCAGAGCCTCCCGGCTCAACTCTCATGCGGCGCAGTGGGCGCTCCCGGGCGGACGATTGGATCCGGGTGAGGACGCGATACAGGCCGCCCTGCGTGAGCTGGACGAGGAACTGGGGGTGTCGCTACCCGATTCCACGGTGCTCGGGCTGCTCGACGACTACCCGACACGTTCGGGGTATGTGATTACGCCGGTGGTGGTGTGGGGCGGAGGCCGACTGGAGCTCAGCCCCTCCCCCGATGAGGTGGTGGCCGCCTACCGCGTCGGACTACACCAGCTGCAACGCGAGGATTCACCGCGCTACATCACGATTCCCGAGAGTGCGCGCCCGGTAGTACAGATCCCGCTGGGCAACGACTTGATTCATGCCCCCACCGGAGCCGTCCTGCTGCAAGTGCGGTGGCTGTGCCTGGAAGGCAGCGGAGACCGTGTCGATGACCTGGAGCAACCGGTCTTCGCTTGGAGGTGAGGTCAGGGCACGTCGGCGCGTGCCAACAATGTCGGCGTCCCATAGGGAGCGCTCTGCTCCGCCACCCAGCCGGGCTCCAGATACACGCTGTTGGACGCGATGACGTTGCCGTCCCGCAGGATCTCACCGAGATAGTTACCCCCCGGGTCACTGAACAGGCTTACCACCGCCTCGCGGGTGGTCATCGTGACGTCGTGCTCCCACGGCACAAAGGGATCCAGCCAGGTCTGCTTGACCGCCTTTTCGCCCTTGCCCGTGCGGTAGGAGATCGTCACCTGGCGATTGGTTCCGGGGTCTTGCAAGGTCACGCGGTATGTCAGCTTCACCCCCGGGTCGGCGGCCGTCATCGGGGCAGCGGCCGCGCCGATCACCACACCGGACGCCAGCGTTACCAGCAAAGAAAGAATTCTCCTCATGCGCTGGCATGCTAGCGGCCCTAACGCTCCAGCGGAGAGTGTCGGCGAAGTTTGCGCTCCGGCACCCCGTTGGGCCCCGTGGTGGACAACGCATAGGTGCCGACGGCAAAGGCGACCGCCGGACCGTTTATCCCCAACGCGGTCTTGCCGACATTCGCCAGGGTGTCCTTGGGTCCGTGGTAGTTGGGGTCGAACGGCTGGCCCGCATGTCCTTCCCAGGTCTTGGCCTCCGGGCCGCTCATCCGCTCCAGTGCCCCCGAGCTGATGCCGCCGACGGGGATACCCGCGGCCATGAATGGCCCGTAATCGGACCTGCCGCTGAATTCTTCGGCCGCGGGTCGTTTGCCTGCCAGGTTCAAATATCCAGCGAAGGTGCGCTCGATCCCCGCGGATCCCTCCGGAACATCCAGGGGCGGCCGGTTCGGATCCGGTTTGGCCGCGGATTGGTCGCCGTCGAGCACGAAGTACCCGGCATTAGGAGAGCCGAGCATGTCGAAGTTCAGGTACAACGCGATGTCGTTGAGCTCTTCGGGACTGCGGCTCTTCGCGTACTCGAGCGATCCGGCGAGGCCGTCTTCCTCAGCGGTCCAGAATGCGAATCTGACGGCGTTGTTGACAACCGGCTTCGGCCCGAGCTGCAGGGCGGTTTCCAGGACAGCGGCCACCCCGGTGCCGTTGTCATTGATGCCGGGCCCCTTCGACACACTGTCCAGATGAGCTCCGGTGAGCACAACGTTCGCGTGATCGCCCGTCGTGGTCTGTGCGATGACGCTGTGCGAGCGCACCTTCGCAACGTTCATATCCAGCACCAGGTTCACCGGCGACGAATTGCGGCGCAGCAGAGTGTCGACTCCCGAGTCGATGATCCCCACCGGAATTGACAGTTGCTCATAGTAATTGGGAGTGAACAGGCCTTCGCCGGCACCGGCCTGCATCGCCACCAGGACCGCCGAGGCACCTTTTTGCTTGGCGACATTGTGCTTGTCGACCACCGAGCACCCGGTGCCGTCGACGACGGCAATCTGCCCGTCCACCTTGAGCGTGCCGTAATCGGCCGCCGCACAACCACTGGCCTTACCCGACGGGCGAATGATGTTCGCCTTGAGACCGCCCTTAGGCGTCTGCGCGAAATAAGAGGCCTGATCCAGGGCATAGGGACGGCCGCCGATGTCGACAAGCGGCTTGCCCTCACTGAGCACCTTGAGTCTGGACAGCTCCGGGGTCTGAACCTCGAACCCGCGATCCTTCAATACCTTTGCGACGTAGTCGGCGCTGGCATCGTAGCCCGATGTGCCCTCAGCACGATTTCCGCCGTTCGCGTCGGCAACTTGCTGTAGCTGTTGCAGGTGAACCATCATCGCGTCCACCGTTACCGAACGCGCAAGATCTGCCGCGAGATTCGGGTTGGGCGCTGTGGGCGCCGCGGCACCCGGCGTAGACGGATGCGCACAACAACTCGCCACCGCCGCGATCGCGAGCAAGGAGCAACCGCGTGCCAGCCCCCGGGCGCTGAATAACGCCATCAAATAAACCTCAATGGAACCTCTTTGGAACACCAGTGGACTTGTGCGAATCGGGCAATCGCACACGCTACCGCACCAGCGTTGATTCCCAAGGTCTTTCAGCGCGTTGCAACGAACCTGTTACCCCAGATTCGGCGGCGCGATGCCCTACCCCTTGAGCTGGTGGCGGGTGCGGTCCTCATGAACGGGAACACCGTTGCGTCCGTCAATGCTCTGCGCGTACAACCCGACGGTGTAGGCCACTCCGCCCGCGTTGATCTTGAGCGCATCCTTGTTCACGTTGGCCAGCGTGTCGCCCGCCTGGTGGTAATTGGGATCGAACGGCTGCCCCGCCTTACCGCCCCATTGTTTGGCCTCTTCGTCCGACATCTTGTCTTCGGCGCCAGAGAAAATGCCGCCGGTCGGAATGCCGGCGCGGCTGAAGGCGTCATAGTCCGAGCGGCCGTCATAGCCGGTGTCATGGGCCTTCTTGCCCTGCTCGGCCAGATAGGCGACCTCGGTTCGCTCGATACCTGCCGAGCCCTCGGGAATCCGCACCGGAATCTCGTTCGGGTCGGGCTCGTTAGACTGATCGCCGTCGTACGTCAGGTACGCGGCGTTCGGCGAACCGAGCATGTCGTAATTCAAGTACAGGGCAATGTTTTTCAGCGCAGCCACATCAAGCGATTTGACGTAGTCGGTGGAGCCGATCAGCCCTTCTTCCTCCGCGCCCCAGAACGCGAATCGCACCGCGTTCTTCACATCGGGGCTCGGCCCCAGTTGCAGCGCCGTCTCCAGCACCGCGGCGGTGCCGGTGCCATTGTCGTTGATTCCCGGCCCCTCCGGAACACTGTCCAGATGCGCGCCTGCCATGACGACATCTGTCGTGGCGCCCGTCTTGGTCTGCGCGATCACGTTGCGCGCCTTGACGTCCTTGGTCTCCGCATCGACATTGAGGACAACCTTGTCCGGATGGGCCCTCAGGTCCGCACCGACCGATTTCGTAACACTCACCACCGGGATCTTGGGGTTGGAGTCCTCACCAAGGGTGCCGCTCGTCTTATTCTCGTCGACGTTGTCCGCGATGATCACGGCGACCGCGCCGCGTTCGGCGGCGACCCTTTCCTTGTCGGCGAATGGGCATGATCCGCGGTCGACAAGCACCACTGCGCCCTTGACGTCAAGCCCGTCGTAATCCTCGACCGTACAACCGGGCGACTCCTCCGCGCGGGCCGGCACCAGCCGTCCCTCGACGCGACCACCCGGCGAGTAGGACAGCACCCCTGCGTCCACCTTCTTGGGTCCGACCGTCAGATCAAGGGACTTGGCCTGGAAGTATTTGAAGCTGAATTCCGGGGTTTGCACATCGAACCCCTTGTCCTTCAAAGCCTTCACCACGTAGTCGACGCTCTGGTCAAATCCGGCGGTCCCCGCCGCCCTGGTGTTGTTGTTCTTGTCGGCGATTTCCTGGAGGGCCGACAGATGCTTCACGACGTTGTCGACGGTCACCTTCTCATGCAGGGAGTGCGCGAAACCGACGGCTTCTTCGGATCCTGCCTGAGGCGCCGAGCGAGGCGGCGCCTCCGCGGCATCACGGTCGCACGCCGTGACCGTTGCCAGCGCGCACGCCGCGGACACCGCGACCGCATACAGAACCCGATTGGTCGCCATCTACTCTCCCTTGTCCCGACCTAAACGTCGCGCCGCTGCACCACAGCCAGCGCCGCGACGAGCGTGATGACAACCACGGTAGCAAAGTAGATGAGCGATCCAGTGGCGTCCCAGACAAAGCGGACGCCATCCGAGGTGTACCACGGCACACCGGTAAACCGGATGCCGTTCGCGAAAGGAAGGAAGGGCTGCAACGCCTTTCCTGCATCGGTCAGCCAGCCCAGCATCAATTCGAGGACCGTTGGCCACAGCAGCAGTACCGCGACAGCACCTGCGGTGTGTTTGAGCAACACACCCACGGCCACCGCAAGAACCGCGCACAGGAATGCGTAGACGGTCACCGCGCCGACGGTGTTCCACACACCCGTGCTGTCCAGCGCCAAGTTCGCACCGGCCACCGGACCGGCCATCGCCCGCACCAACGCCATCGAGGTCAGCGCGGTGACCGCGGTGACCACCGCCACCCAGCCGCCGGCCACCAGCGCCTTGGCGCCGATTACCGTCAGCCTGTTCGGGGTGGCTTGAAAGGTGGTTCGCACCATGGCGGTTCGATTTTCATTGGTCACTGTCATCGCGGCCAGCACCATGAGAAGTGGCACTCCGACGAGGGCCGCGCCGCCTGCCGCGTCGCCGGGCGAGATGGGGGCATAGATCGAGGCCGACCCGCCCTGCAGTCCGGCCAGCCCCACACCCAACGCCAGCGCCAGCAGACTGCACCAGACCGCGGACCGCGACGTGCACACCTTGATCCGTTCGGCTGCGACGACCCCCATCAGTGCGTACCCTCCGCATCGGCCACTGCGCCCGTCGCTCTTGCCGCAAGCGGATCATTGACCTGGCTGCGGTACTGCACGGCATCATCGGTCAGCGACAGGTACGCGTCCTCCAGCGAAACTCGTTGCGGAGAAAGTTCGTACAGCGTGACGCCACGACGGGCGGCAAGCTCGCCGACCTGCTCGATGAGGGCGCCGCTGATTTCGAGCACGCCCGGCTCTCCGGTGCGTTCCCCACCCACCACCGAGAAACCACTTTCCTCCGCGGCCGAACGCAAGATATCGATTTGCGGGCTGCGCACCCGCACCACATCGGCGCCCGCTCGGCTCACAAATTCGTGCATCGAGGTCGCCGCGATCAATCGCCCACGGCCGATGACCACCAATTGGTCTGCGGTATTGGCCATTTCAGAGAGCAGGTGGCTGGAGACCAGCACGGTGCGTCCCTGTGCCGCCAGGCTCTGCATCAAGGTGCGAATCCAATGAATGCCTTCCGGATCCAGGCCGTTGACCGGCTCGTCGAACAGCAGCACCTTAGGGTCACCAAGCAGTGCGACCGCAATGCCCAACCGCTGCGACATGCCGAGTGAGAAGGTGCCGGCATGGCGATTGGCCACCTCGGTCAGCCCGACCATCTCCAGCACTTCGTCGACCCGCTGGGCGGAGATGTCATTGGCGGCCGCGATCCACCGTAGATGGTTGCGCGCCGATCGATTGGGATGAAACTGCTTGGGATCCAACAGTGCGCCGACCTCGCGAAGCGGGTGGTCGATCTCGTGGTACTGCTTGCCGCCGATCGTCGCCGTCCCCGATGTCGGGCGGGCCAGCCCGACGATCATCCGCAACGTGGTCGACTTACCTGCCCCGTTGGGACCCAGGAACCCCGTCACGACCCCCGACTCGATGGTGACGGAGAGGTCGTCGACCGCAGGGGTCTGGCCATAGACCTTCGTCAGCGACCGCAGTTCGATCATGCGGCCCACTATGCCAGCTATTGCTCGAGCGGACGGTCCGGTGCCGGGCTGGATGCCTGCGCCCAGAAGCGGCGCGGTATGCGACCGGCGTGCCGCGCGAGGTGGCCGGCGTTCACCGCCGCGGCCATCGCCGCGGCCATGCGTTCCGGATCGGCCGCGCGGGTCACGGCCGTCGCAAGCAGTACCGCGTCGCAACCGAGTTCCATGGCCAGCGCGGCGTCGCTGGCGGTGCCGATACCCGCGTCCAGGATCACCGGAACTCCCGCCGCCGCCACAATCATCTCGATGTTATGTGTGTTGGTGATGCCCAACCCGGTGCCGATAGGGGACCCGAGCGGCATGACGGCCGCGCATCCCACATCTTCCAATCTGCGGGCCAGCACCGGATCGTCGGTCGTATAGGGCAGTACCACGAAGCCGTCGTCGACGAGTTGTTCAGCGGCCCGCACCAACTCAACCGCGTCGGGCAGCAGTGTGCGTTCGTCGGCGATGACCTCCAGCTTGATCCAATCGGTCTCCAGTGCCTCGCGGGCCAGCCGTGCGGTCATCACCGCCTCCGCGGCGCCGCGACACCCGGCGGTGTTGGGCAACGGCACGATGTCGAGCCGCTTGAGCAGATCCAGCACCCCGGTGCCGCCCGCGGCGTCGACGCGACGGATCGCGACGGTAGTCAGTTCCGTGCCGGAGGCCACCAGCGCCCGTTCCAGAATCGAGAGGTTCGCGGCGCCTCCGGTGCCCATGATGAGCCGGGACCCGAAGGTGCGGCCCGCGATACAAAGCGACTCTCCCGTGCCCACTGTGCTTATCCTCCTTGCACCGCGGTAACGACCTCAACCGTCGCGCCGACGGAAACCACGGTGTCCCAATCAGATTTGGGCACCACGGTGTGATTGATCGCCACTGCGATGCCGGACTCGGGAAAGCCCAGCTGCTCGAGCAACTGCCAAATGTTGGCGCCTTCGGTGACCTCGCGCGCGTCTCCGTTTACCTGAATGTTCATCGGGCCTCCTGACTGTGCGCCTTCTCAAACCGGCGGGGATCGACGGCGGCAGGCGACTCACCACCGTCTAGGACTGCCCCGATCGTCTTCGCCGTCCACGGCGCAAGCAGAAAGCCGGAGCGGCCGTGCCCGGCGGCGACGACCACGCGTTCGTCGATCCTGCCCACCATGGGCAGGTTGTCGTCGGTCATGGGACGCAGGCCCGCCGCGCATTCGGCGAATTCGTATTCGCCCAGGCATGGCAGCAACGCACATGCGTCATCGAGCAGATCCCGTACTCCCGCGACGGCGGGCGCGGTGTCGTGCCCGTGCTCGTACTGCGTGGCGCCCACGACGACGCCGTCCGCGCGGGGAACCAGATACACGTGCCGTCCATGCACGCGGGCCCTGATGACGTTCGCCGGCGGCGGCATGGCACCGGGGCGCTGCCGCAACCGCAGCACTTCCCCCTTGACCGGCCGAACCGGTAGACCTGCGAGGGCCGCTGCCTGCACTCCGTTGGCGATCACCACCTGATCGGCGTCGACATCCCGGGTGTGCACAGCCGCCGGACCCCGGCCGACACCCAGTGCCTCGCACTCCGCGGTGAGCGCCTGCAGCACCTTACGGTTGTCGACGGAGAGCTCTTCGGGCGCGGTGAATCCGCGTCGGACGTTCTGCGCCAGCATGGGCTCGACATCTCGAGCATTGGCGATCTCCGTCACGGGATGTCCACGCGCAGCCAGCCAGCCGGTCATGGTGCGTAGCTCACCGACGTCGGCGGTGTCCACGGCCACGGTCAGGGAGCCCCGCGCGGTGATCACCGGGTTTTCCACGTCGTCGATGAACCCGTCCCGCCAGATGCCCAGGGACTCGATGCCCAGCTCCAGCAGCTCGTCTTCACCCGGCCACGCCTCGCTGTACGGGGCGAGCATGCCGCCGGCCACCCAGGACGGGCCCTTGGCACCGTCGTCATGAATGACGACCCGCCACCCGGTGCGCGCGGCCTCGCGTGCCACGGACAGCCCGATGACTCCGCCGCCGATGACGGCGACCGAGCCTTTTTGAGACGACATCACAATCGGAGCCAACTCCCTTCGCCGGCATGACCCGGATCAGGTACGACGGTCAGGGCCGGAGTCCTTGGCCCACTCTCAGCCCCGACATCCCGGGGCTCCCGCGTTACTTACACCCACAACGCTAGCGTCTTCGACTATGCACTCGCGTTCGGCCCGGCTTCAGTCCGCTCACCTGTACCTCTGCACCGACGCTCGCCGGGAGCGCGGTGATTTCGCCGAGTTCGTGGACGCTGCCCTGGCGGGCGGGGTGGACATCGTGCAGCTGCGCGACAAGGGATCGGCGGGTGAGCGGCAGTTCGGCCGGCTGGAGCCCGCCGAGGAACTCGAGTATCTGGCGATTCTGAGCGAGGCCGCCGCACGTCACGGCGCGCTGTTCGCGGTCAACGACCGCGCCGATATCGCCCGGGCCGCGGGCGCCGACGTCCTGCACCTGGGCCAAGATGACCTGCCGCTGGCCGTGGCCAGGGAGATCGTCGGACCGGACGTGCTGATCGGACGGTCCACGCACGATGCCGAGCAGGCCGCCGCGGCCGCCCGCGATGACGAGATCGATTACTTCTGCTGCGGGCCGTGCTGGCCAACACCCACGAAGCCGGGCCGCACCGCTTCCGGCCTCGGGCTCGTCCGCACCGCGGCCGAACTGGACACTTCTAAACCCTGGTTTGCGATCGGCGGCATCGACGAGGCGCGGGTCCCCCAGGTGGTTGAGGCTGGAGCTTCCCGGATCGTGGTGGTGCGGGCGATCACCGCGGCCGCCGACCCCCGCGCGGCCGCCGCATCGCTGCGCGGCTCAACACGCCGAGCGTGAAGCCAGTGCGGGATGTGGGCCACATTGTCGCGGTAGCTTCACGCTCGGCGTAGCCGTCAGGGCCAGATCTGTGGCGGCGCCTCCGGGTACTTCGCCTTCCAACCCTCCCAGGGCACGTCGGTAGGCCCGATCGCGCTCTCCAGGATCGACCACTTGGGGCCCGTCTTTTTCAGCAGGCCGTCGTAGCGCTTCGACTTGCCGCCATTGGCCGCGGCCTCGGCGAATGGCGTCCCGCTGTAGTCGACGGGCTGGCCGTTGGTGTCCTGTAGTTGGCCGTCGAGAAACGCCCAGTCGCCGGCGCGATGGAAATTCCGCACCTCGAGCTTCACCGGTTTGCCCAGGTCAGCCTCGATGCGGGCGAGCGCCGCCGCGACCACCTCGTTACGGTCATCCGGCCCGCTCTCGGATTTCTCGGTGCCACAGGCACTCATCAGCAGGCTGGTGATCATCGCCAGCACAAGAAACAGATGGACGCGCATGGGTAAAACGCTACGGCAGCTGCCAGGCGTAACGACCGGATTCGAGCTCGACGGTGCCCGCCCCGGTGAACCCGTTTGATGCATGCGGCAACGTCTCAACGACCCGCAGCAGCGGCCACGACGACTTGAAACCGGGATGCAGGCGCATCCCCTCGATCTTTTCCTCGGGCACCCAGCGCAGCTCGGTGCTCTCGTGGTTGGCAGCCGTCGGTAACAATTCGGCGGCATCGGCAATCACCGTGGTGTATGTCCAATGTGCCTGACCGTCAATACGTTTCGTCACCACCGAAGACCGGACGGTCATGACGGCGGGATCGACGCCGGCCTCCTCGGCCGCCTCTCGGAGTGCCGCCTCCTCGGCGGATTCATGGCTGTCGCGCGCACCTCCAGGCAACGCCCACGTGCCACCCTGATGACTCCACCAGGCGCGGTGTTGCAGCAGGACAGCGGGCTGTCCGTTAGGTAGCGGCGCACGCAGCAGCAACCCCGCCGCGCCAAATCTCCCCCAGAATCGTGCACCCGAGTCAGCGACCACCCATCCGTCACCGTCGCCACGCACAGAGTCCACAGTAGAGCCACCGAAACCTAAATATGCTCTTAGACTTCCTGTTAAGGCCGGGAGAGGAAGGGTAAGAGGTGACTGTCGGGACGACGCGGTTAGCGCACCCGTCGACCGAGCCCGTCGGCGCGACGACACGCATCGCGCCAGCTCATCCCTGGTGGTGGTTTCTCAAGTCCACACCCGGCAAGATTCTGATGCTCGGTATCGCCCTCGCCGCAGCTGGCGTGCTGTCCGCGGTCGCCACCTCGGCGAGCGTGCAAAACCGGCAAGAAGCCCTCAGCACGGTGCTCAACCACACCGAACCGCTGGCCTACTCGGCCGGACAGCTGTACAGCACGCTGTCGGTTGCCGATGCCGCGGCGACCACCGCCTTCATTGCGGGTACCGAACCGCAGAGTGTGCGAGAACGGTATGAGCAGGCAATCACCGACGCATCGACCGCGCTCGTCGCGGCGTCCAGTGGACTCACCGACAGACCGATGCAGGAGCTACTCAGCAGAATCAACGCCGAGCTGTCGGTCTACACGGGACTGATCGAGACGGCACGCACCAACAACCGGGCGAGCAATCCCGTCGGCGCCTCGTACCTGAGCGAGGCGTCCTCGCTGATGCAGCGCACGATCCTCCCCGACGCACAGCTTCTCTACGAGGAAACCGCGAATCGCGCGGATCAGGAGACCAGCGCATCCACTCGGGTGCCCTTCCCGGTGATCCTCATCGTGCTGAGCACCATGATCGCGGGTGTCCTGGGTCATCGGTGGTTGTCCAAGAGGACGCGGCGCATGATCAATCCCGGCATGCTGGCCGGCGGATTGGCTCTGCTACTTATGGTGGTTTGGGTGGGTATCGCCCTTGCCGTCTCCGCCTCGTTGGGCACCGAGGCACGCAACGGCGGCGCGCACTCGCTGAAGACCATCACCCAACTGGTCATCTCCGCCCAACAAGCACGTGCCGACGAGACGCTTGCATTGATCCGCCGCGGGGACGAGAACGTCCGGAAGAAGTCGTATTACGACCGCATCGACGAGATGGACCGCAAGATAGGCGAATACCTGTCGAATCCCGATGCCATCGCGCGGTCCGACCTCGAGCACGCACAGCAGCTCCTCACCCGATGGCGGCAGGCCGACGACCGGATCAACGCATATATCGGTGTCGGGAATTACCAAGCCGCCACCCAGGTGGCCCTGGGCAACAGCGACTCGGATTCCACACCCGCCTTCGACAGCCTCGACACGTCATTGCGCAGCGCGGTGCAGGACAGCCGTCGCCAGCTCCGGTCCGGGGTGCTCAACGCCGAACGTGCCTTGACGCTCTCCTCCGCGGGCGCGCTGATCCTCTCCGTGGGCGGCGCGATATGCGTGGGGGTCGGCCTGTGGCCGCGTCTGAGCGAGTACCGATGACGAGATACGCGATGCAAGGTACGGCCCGGCGATTCGGCGCACTGGCATTCGTCGCCGCACTGCTGGCCGGATGCTCGACGCCCGAGAACTCCACGCCGCTGCCGCAGCTGACGGTGCCGCGGCCCACCCCGGCAGAAATGACCGAGCAGGAACCCAACCGCGCGGTACTGGACAAGATCGACACCTCATGCGACCCGACGGCCAGCCTGCGCCCCACCAGTGATCGGGCCGCCAATGACGAGGCGGTGGCGGCGATCCGCAAGCGCGGACGGCTGGTGGTCGGCCTCGACATCGGCAGCAACCTGTTCAGCTTCCGCGACCCGATCACCGGTGAGCTGACCGGATTCGATGTCGACATCGCCGGCGAGGTGTCCCGGGATATCTTCGGCACTCCCGAGCGGGTGGAGTACCGAATCCTGTCCTCCGCGGATCGCGTCGCCGCGCTGAAGAACTCGACAGTCGATATCGTGGTGAAGACCATGACCATCACCTGCGCACGCCGCAAGGAAGTCAACTTCTCATCCGTCTATCTGATGAACTACCAACGGATTTTGACCTCTCGCGACTCGGGTATCACCAACGCGCAGGATCTCTCCGGAAGGCGTGTGTGCGCCGCCCGGGGCACAACCTCATTGAACCGGCTCTCGCAGATCACACCGCCACCGGTGATCATGTCCGTGGTTACCTGGGCCGATTGCCTTGTGGCACTACAGCAGCGGCAGGTCGACGCGGTCAGCACCGACGACTCGATACTGGCAGGGCTGATGTCCCAAGATCCCTATCTGCACATTATCGGGCCGAACATGAGCGATGAGCCGTACGGGATCGGGATCAAGCTGGAGAACACCGATCTGGTCCGCTACGTCAATCGAACCCTGGAACGCATCCGGCGTGATGGCACGTGGAACGCCTTGTACCGCAAGTGGCTGAGTGTGCTGGGACCCGCGCCCGCACCTCCAAGCGCAAAGTATCGGGACTGATGAGCGAAGATCCCGAAGAACCCGACGACACATCCGCGGACGAGGGCCCGGGTACCCAGCCCGCGTCCCTTGCCGATCTGGACGTCGACTCCGCCTCGACGATGCGGCCCATCTCGACGCGCGCGGTGTTCCGTCCCCCGGACTCGACGCAGCCCGCCACGCAACCCACCACCCAACCCGAGGTCCGCGCCACCACCACGCGGGTACTGCTGTCGCCTACGCGGCGGCTGGGCGGCGGACTCGTCGAAATCCCGCGCGTACCAGAAATCGATCCGCTGGAAGCCTTGATGACCAACCCGGTCGTCGAGGAATCCAAGAGGTTCTGCTGGAATTGCGGCAAGCCGGTCGGACGCTCCACGACAGACAGTCCCGCCCAGAGCGAGGGCATCTGTCCCACCTGCGGATCCAGCTTCTCGTTTCTACCGCAATTGAATCCGGGCGACGTGATCGCCGGGCAGTACGCCATCAAGGGCTGCATCGCCCACGGCGGATTGGGATGGATCTACCTCGCAGTGGATCGCAACGTCAACGATCGCCCGGTGGTGCTCAAGGGTCTGGTGCACTCCGGGGACGCCGAGGCACAGAACATCGCGATGGCCGAGCGGCGATTCCTCGCCGAGGTCGCTCATCCCTCGATCGTGAAGATCTTCAACTTCGTCGAGCACCCCGATCAGCACGGGAACCCTGTCGGGTACATCGTGATGGAATACGTCGGCGGCACCTCCCTCAAGCAACCGAAGGGTAACGCCCTTCCGGTTGCGCAGGCCATCGCCTACATGCTGGAAATCCTTCCCGCACTGGGTTTTCTACATTCGGTGGGTCTCACCTACAACGACCTCAAGCCCGAGAACATCATGATCACCGAGGAGCAGCTCAAGCTGATCGACCTGGGCGCGGTGGCCTCGATCAACGCCTACGGCAACCTCTACGGCACACCCGGCTACCAGGCGCCCGAGATCTCCAAGACCGGACCCACCGTCGCCTCGGACATCTACACGGTGGGGCGGACCCTGGCGGTGCTGACCCTGCGCATGCCCACCCGCAAGGGCCGCTACAAGGACGGGCTGCCCAGCGACGATCCGGTGCTGGCCAAGTACGACTCCTATCACCGTTTTCTGCGCCGCGCCATCGATCCCGACCCGAGTGCGCGGTTCGGCAGCGCCGAGGAAATGGCCACCCAGCTCGTCGGCGTGCTCCGGGAGGTGGTGGCGCTGGACTCCGGCACACCGCGACCGGGCATGTCCACCCTGTTTAGCCCGTCCCGATCCACCTTCGGTGTCGATCTGTTGGTGGCACACACCGACGTCTACGTCGACGGGCTCGCGCATCCGCCGAGCCTGACGGCCCCCGATATCGTGACAGCCCTCCAGGTTCCGCTGCTGGACCCCACCGACGTGGGTGCCGCGATCCTGCAGGCGACCGTGCTGAGCCAGCCGATCCAGACCCTGGAATCGTTGAAAGCCGCGCGCCTGGGCCGGATCGACGCCGACGGTGTGGACCTGACCGAATCGGTCGAACTGCCGCTGATGGAAGCGCGCGCACTCCTCGATCTGGGCGATGTCGCCAAGGCCAACAGCAAGCTCGACCAGCTCGAAGACCGCGTGGGCACTCCCTGGCGCCTTACCTGGTATCGCGGCATGGCCGCGCTGCTCAACGGCGACTATGACCAAGCGACAAAGCATTTCACGGCTGTACTGGACTTCTTGCCCGGTGAGATCGCCCCGAAGATGGCCCTGGCCGCGACCGCCGAACTTGCCGGAGACGAGAAGAATCTCGACTTCTATCGCACCGTCTGGTCCACCGACAACAGTGTCATCTCAGCGGGTTACGGGCTGGCGCGCACGCTGGCCGCACGCGGCGAGCGAGCAGAGGCGGTACGCATGCTCGACAACGTGCCGCCAACCTCGCGCCATTTCACCACCGCGCGTCTCACCAGCGCGGTCACGCTGCTATCGGGGCGGACACTCTCGGAGGTCACCGAGGACGATATCCGCGAGGCCGCCCGCCGGGTGGAAGCATTGCCCGAGACCGAGCCACGGGTGCTGCAGATCCGGGCGCTCGTGCTGGGCACGGCACTGGACTGGATCAAGAGCAATCATTCGACCGGACATCACATTCTGGGTGTTCCGTTCACCAAACGTGGTCTGCGCCAGGGGGTCGAACGGTGCCTGCGGGCATTGGCCCGCCGGGCTACCGAACGCGCCCACCGCTACGCGCTGGTCGATCTGGCCAACGCGACGCGGCCGACCTCACTGCTCTGACTCATCGGCGCCAGGGCGGGTCAGATCGCTTCCACCGCGGCACGCGCGATCGCCAGCTCCTCATTGGTGGGCACCACGAGTACCGTCACCCGTGAGGAGTCGGTGGAGATGCGGCGAGCCTCACCGGACCGCACCTGGTTACGCGCGGCGTCGATCTCGATACCGAACACTTCCAGCCCCGCCAGGGCATCGGCCCGCAGCAACGCGTCGTTCTCCCCTGCCCCGGCGGTGAACGAAATGACGTCGGCGCCACCCAATGTCGCGATGTAGGCACCGATGTACTTACGCAACCGGTGCACATACACGTTGTAGGCAAGCTGGGCCGCGGCATCACCGGCATCGATCAAACGGTGCACCTCACGAAAGTCATTGGCACCACACAACCCAAGCATGCCCGACCGTCTGTTGAACACCGTGTCGATCTCGTCGATGCTCATGCCGTGACGGGCCAGGTGGAACACGATGCCTGCGTCGATATCACCGGTGCGGGTGCCCATCACCAACCCCTCCAGCGGGGTCAGGCCCATCGAGGTTTCCACCGCGCGGCCGCGCAGAATCGCCGACGCCGACGCCCCGTTGCCCAGATGCAGCACGATCTGGTTGATGTCGGCATACCCACGCCCCAGGAAGGCCGCGGCCTGCTGCGACACATACTGGTGCGAGGTACCGTGAAACCCGTAGCGACGGATGCCATATCGCTCTGCGACAGCACGATCCAGCGCGTAGATGGCCGCCGCCGGTGGCAGGCCGAAGAAGAACGCGGTGTCGAAAACCGCCACCTGCGGCACATCCGGGAGCAGGCGCCGCGCCACCTCGATGCCCTGTACCCCGGCCGGGTTGTGTAGCGGTGCCAGGGAAGACAGCTCGGCGATCTGCGCGACCACCGCGTCGTCAAGCACCGTCGGTTCGTGAAACTTCTGGCCCCCGTGCACTACACGGTGACCGACTACCACCACATCACCGGTGTCGATGGAGTCGAAGACCAGCCGCAACGCCTCTTCGTGGTTGCCGATCTCCTCCTCGCCGATGCGCTCCACCAGTCCGTGAGCAATCACTCGGCCCGATTCCGGCTCGATGAGCTGATACTTGACCGAGGACGAGCCGCAGTTGAGGACCAGAACAGACCCGCCGGCGCTCACGATTGTTTCCTTTCCTGTGCCTGGATTGCGGTGATGGCCACGGTGTTGACGATGTCCTCCACCAACGCCCCGCGTGAAAGGTCGTTGATGGGCTTACGCAGCCCCTGCAGCACGGGTCCGATGGCGACGGCACCGGCGCTGCGTTGCACCGCCTTGTAGGTGTTGTTCCCGGTATTGAGGTCGGGGAAAATCAGCACCGTCGCACGGCCCGCCACCGGGGAATCGGGCATCTTGGTGGCCGCCACCGACGGCTCGACCGCCGCGTCGTATTGGATGGGCCCCTCGACGAGCAGCTCGGGTTGCCGCGAACGAACCAACTCCGTTGCGATACGCACCTTTTCCACATCCGCGCCGCTTCCCGACGACCCGGTGGAGTAGGACAGCATCGCCACCCGGGGATCGATGCCGAACTGCGCGGCGGTCCGCGCCGACGAGATGGCGATATCGGCCAGCTGCTCGGAGGTTGGATCGGGCACGATGGCGCAGTCTCCGTACGCCAGCACCCGATCGGCCAGGCACATCAGGAAGATGCTGGACACCGTGGAAACACCGGACGTCGTCCTTATGACTTCGAACGCCGGCCTAATCGTATGCGCGGTGGTGTGCGCCGCACCGGAGACCATGCCATCGACGATGTCGTTGTACACCAGCATGGTGCCGAAATACGAGACGTTACGCATGATTTCACGTGCCCGATCGGGCGTCATGCCCTTGTGCTTACGCAGCTCGAAGTACTGGTCCGCGAACTTCTCGGCCAGATCGCTGGTCTTGGGACTGACAACGAGCGCGTTCGAGATGTCGACACCGAGCTCGGCGGCACGGGAGCGGATTTCGGCCTCTTCGCCCAGGATCGTCAGGTCGGCGACCTGACGCTGCAATAGCCGGCCGGCGGCCTTGAGAATCCTGTCGTCGTCGCCCTCGGGCAACACGATGCGCTTGCGGTTGTCGCGTGCCCGGTCCAGCAGCTGGTACTCGAACATCTGCGGCGTGGTAACCGACGGTATCGGGATAGCGAGCTGCGCAACGAGATCCGCGCCATCCACGTACCTGTCCATCAGCGCGAGCGCGGTATCGATCTTGCGCGCAGAAGCCACCGTCACCCGGCCACGCGCATGCGCGGCCGCGCTCGCGGTCTCGAAGGTGCCGGAGTCCGTCTCGATGATCGGCAACCGCAGCCCGATACCGTCCACCAGATCTGCGATGCGCGGGTGCAGCTTGAGCCCACCATTCAAGATGATGGCCGATAGCGACGGAAAGCCTTCTGCCACATGCGCACTTGCCACGGCGAGTAGTACGTCCGAGCGGTCCGCGGGGAAGATGACGGCCTGGCCCTCCTTGAGCCGCTCCAGGCAATGTTCTGCTGTCATGCCCGCGACCATGAAGCTGGTGGCCTCGCGGGAGAGCAGTGCCTCGTCACCACTGACCAGGGACCCTTTGACCGCTTTCATGAGTTCCTCGACCGACGGCGAGACCAACAGCGGTACCTCGGGCAACACCCAGGCCGGCTTATCGAACCGCGCCAGGGCCTGGCGCACCTCGTCCAGTTGGCCGGGGTTGCAGCGGTTGGCGACGATAGCGGCGGTGTGTGCGCGCTGCGCCTTGAGCTCGCCCAGACAGACCTCGGCCAGCGCCGCCACCTCGTCGGGCGTCCGATCGAATCCCTTGATGGTCAACAGGACCGGTGCGCCGAGGTTGACCGCGATGCGGGCATTGGTGCCCAGCTCGCTGGGGCTCGCGACATCGGTGTAGTCACTACCGACGATCACCACAGCGTCGCAGCGCTCCGCGACCGCGTGATATCTGTCCACGATCTGGGCGATTGCCGCATCCGGGTCCTGATGGACGTCGTGGTACGAGACACCAAGGCAGTCCTCATACGCGATATCGGCAGTACTCTGCTCCAACAGCAATTCCAGGATGTAGTCCACGCTTTCCCCGGACCGCGCGATGGGGCGGAACACACCCACACGCGCCACCGACGCGGCCAGCCGATGCATTACGCCCAGGGCCACCGTGGACTTTCCGGTGTCCCCTTCGGGCGAGGCAATATAAATACTCGATGCCTTGGGCTGGGTCATGCGCGCCTTTCTACGCTGGGAAATCGCAGCGTGAGGATCTTGAACGGTCGGAGTGTCAGATGAATCTCGTCTCCGTTGAAACTAACAGTGCCGGACTCGTCTATCGGACGCTCCAGCAGGTCCGTGACGATCGGCTGTCCGTGACCGAAGTTGCTGCGCAGGGTGGCCTCCGCCCGTCCGCCGCGAG
Organism: Mycobacteroides abscessus ATCC 19977; assembly: GCF_000069185.1. Lineage (NCBI taxonomy): Bacteria > Bacillati > Actinomycetota > Actinomycetes > Mycobacteriales > Mycobacteriaceae > Mycobacteroides > Mycobacteroides abscessus. Next base: position 4,296,720 of record NC_010397.1, read on the forward strand.
ATTCATAGAGCCGCACCACGACATCGCCCGAGCCATCCAGCGCGAGCTTCACCGATTCCACGACAACGGCCGGGTTATCCAGACTGATCAGCGGCTCAACGGCGTCCACGGCGCCGTTGACGATTCGCGGATCGAGGTTGCGGCGATATCCCTCCTCGACCGCGTCGCCGATCGTCGCCCCGGGGCGCACCGAGAACTGCAGCCGGTGACGCCCCTGGTCGCAGTCGGGGTCGGGGAAGAGCGGCGCGCGCAACAGGGACATCCGCACCACGGTGGTGGACCCCCGTCGGCTGATGTCGTGGCCGTAGGTCGAGTTGTTGACGACCGCCACCCCGTAGCCGGATTCACCCACATGCACCCAACGGTGCGCACAGATCTCAAACTTGGCCTCGTCCCATGAGGTGTTGGCGTGCGTGGGCCGATATACGTGACCGAACTGGGTTTCCGAGGCCGATCGGTCGGCATGCACATCGAACGGGAACGAGAGTTTCAGGAGTTTCTCGGATTCGTGCCAATCGATATCGATATCGATGTCGAGCGCCCCGGATCCTTGCCGCAACGTGATTCGTTGCATGACACGGGAATTCCCGAACGTACGTGCGATGACCAGTGCGTCGTCCACGATCGCGACCGAATCTGCCCCGGCCAGGTCGGTCACGGTGTTCCGGTAGAAGCCATCGATATCCCAGGCATCCCACTGGTTAGGCGTGTCTCGGTGCAGTTGCAGCAGGTTTCCGGGTGCGGCCATGGCTTCGCGTCCGCTGACAGCATCGACGAGAGAGACCAACAGGCCGTCGGCGTCGAAGGTAGCGGCAATAGTCCCGTTGTCCAGCCGGAATCCGCCCGGCGCCGGGGTGGGAGTGACCGGGCGCGGCCGATCGGCGACGGATGCGCCCAGCGCGGGCACCCCATCGCGAGCGTGTGGCGCGGCATTGAAGACCAGCTTCCGAGCGCCCGTACCCGCCAAGGCTCCGGTCGCGGCTTCGATAACGGCCTGAAGTCTGTTGGCGATCGCCGCGTAGTTGCGCTCGGCGTCCTTGTGCACCCATGCGATGGAGCTACCGGGCAGGATGTCGTGGAACTGCTGCAGCAGCACCAGCTTCCAGATCTCGTCGAGCTCGGCGTACGGATATTCGAAGCCGGTGCGCACCGCGGCCGTGGCCGCCCACAGCTCGGCCTCGCGCAGTAGATGTTCGCTGCGCCGATTGCCCTGCTTGGTGTTGGCCTGAGAGGTATATGTGCCGCGGTGCAGTTCCAGATACAGCTCACCGGACCAGCGTGGCGGGTTGGCATATTCGGCCCGCGCGTCCGCGAAGAACTGCGCGGGAGTGCCCAGGGTGACCGTCGGCGATCCCTCCAAAGAGCGCTTTCGTGTTGCGTACGCGAGCATTTCACGGGTGGGGCCGCCGCCTCCGTCTCCGTAACCAAAGGGCACCAGCGACATGGTCCCCGCACCGGAATCACGATAGTTGCGCTGGGCGTGGGCAAGATCACCACCGCCCAGGTCCGAGTTGTAGGTGTCCACCGGCGGGAAGTGCGTGAACACCCCCGTGCCGTCGATCCCCTCCCAGATGAAGGTGTGATGCGGCATCCGATTCACGGAATTCCACGAAATCTTTTGCGTCAAAAAGTATTCCGAGCCGGACGCGGCGACGATCTGCGGCATCGCCGCGGAGTAGCCAAAGGAATCGGGCAGCCACACCTCCGGGGTGTCGATTCCGAACTCGTCAAGGAAGAACCGCTTACCCATCACGAACTGCCGGGCCATGGCCTCCGCGCCGGGCATGTTGGTGTCGGCTTCGACCCACATGCCCCCTACCGGAATGAACTGCCCGGCAGCGACCTTCTCCTTGATGCGGGCGAACAGGCTCGGATACTTGTCTTTGATCCACGCGTACTGCTGCGCCGAGGAGCACGCGAAGCGGAAATCGGGATGCCGGTCCATCAAATCGACCATGTTGGAGAAGGTTCGCGCACACTTACGGACCGTCTCGCGCACGGGCCACAGCCAGGCCGAGTCGATATGCGCGTGACCGACAGCGGTGATCCGGTGGGCACTGGCATACGCCGGACGTGCCAGGACGTCGGCCAGCTGCTCGCGTCCAGCTGCCGCGGTGCCCGCGAGATCGTCAGGATCCACCGTGTCCAACATGCGTTCCAGGGCGCGCAGGATCTCGTGGCGGCGCGGCAGATCCTCGGGGAGGGTGTGCATCAGCCCGTCCAACGTGGCGATGTCCTGTTGCAACCCCCACAGATTCAGGTCTCGCAACGCGAGGTCGACATCACCCAGCCGATACAGCGCGTCCTCACCGCTGGTGGCCTTGTCTCCCAACGGCATCGGCGACCAGAAGTACTTGCCGATATCCGGGTTGGCAGCGGCCTCGATGTAGAAGTCCACGGGCCCGTCCGGATTGTCGATGGGCACGAAGGCATTGCGCGGTGCGATGCCCTTCACCACGGTGCCGTCCGGCCGATACACCAGCCCTTCAGCGTTGAATCCCGGCCCGCCGGTGAAACCCAGCTCCACGCGCATTTCGGGGCTGCCCTCGTCCCGGCCGCGCCACGACGGCGGAACGGTCCCCGTCACATGCAGCCACATGGTCGACCACGGGGGGCCCCACGGCGTCCCGGGGGTGATCTCGTGGAAGTCCTGGCCCACTGCCTCGGCGAACGGCACCGGCTCGCCGGGTGCGGCCCAGGCGGTCACCGTCAGGGGCGCCGAATCCACATAGACGGCACCGTTCAGGCGTTTGTCGACAAAGCGCCGAATGCGGTCCTCAACGATCCGCCGATCGTCATGCATGGGCTTCCTCCGGCTCCGTTATCCACGCGCTGAACACAGGTATCCCACGCCATGCCGATGAGTGCCTTCGGTCGCCGGGGCGATCAGCGCCTGTGACAGCCACAGTCCCAGCGGCGACGCCACGCTCTGTGCACGGAGCAACGGCGGGTTGAACCGCGCGGCGTACGCGGAAACCAACACCGTTGTACCAATGCCTGGCATGTCCGAACTCTATCGGCTAACTAAATCGCTCTAGACGCTCTCGCCAAGACGGACGGTCACCGTCACGCGGCCGTTGTCGTCTTTTCTCGCGATTCCGTACCCGGGCACGTCGACACCGTTGAGTCGAAGCTGTAGCGGCCTGCCCTCACCGAGGAAGTTTCGCCACCACGTCTTGGATTCGGGGATGCCGACCCAGATGACGATGTCGTCTCCCGAGCGCCAATAGTTGACCGGGGTACTGAAGATCTGGCCCGAACGCCGGCCCGTGTAGGTGACCACCGTGAAGTACCGACCCGCCAGGCTGCGCAGCCCCGGCACGTTCAACGCCATCACCGGCACGGTGTTCACCGCGTCGACAAAGCGTCGAAATAGCGAGCTCATCGGTGCCTAATGATCCTCATGCCCCCAATCATCCGAGCTTTCGCAGACGGGGTTCGAGGTCCGTCTTGAACAGCTCGAGGAACCGCTTCTGATCGTGGCCCGGCGCGTGGAACACCAGGTGGTTCAGGCCCCAGCCGACATAGTCGGCAACCTTCTCGACCGCCTCATCCGGATCCGAGGCGACGATCCAGCGCTTGGCAACCTGCTCGATGGGCAGCTCGTCGGCGGCGCGCTCCATCTCGATCGGATCGTGGATGCTGTGCTTCTGCTCGGGGGTCAGCGACAACGGCGCCCAGAAGCGGGTGTTCTCCAGCGCCTTGTCCGGATCCGGGTCGTAGGAAATCTTGATCTCGATCATCCGGTCGATGTCGTCGAAGCTGCGCTCGGCCAGCGCGGCGCCTTCACGGACGGCGGGGATGAGCTTGCCGGAGTACAGCTCCTCGCCCTTGCCCGAGGTACAGATGAATCCGTCTCCCGCCCGCCCGGCGTACTTCGCGACGACGGCACCGCCCGCGGCGATGTAGACCGGGATGCCGCCCTCGGGCACGTCGTAGATGGCGGCGCCCTGGGTGCGGTAGTACTCGCCCTCGAAGTCGACACGCTCACCGGTCCACAGCTCGCGCATGAGCCGGACCGACTCACGCAGCCGCGCGAAACGCTCCTTGAACTCCGGCCACTCGCCGATGTATCCGGTGGCGATCTCGTTGAGGGCCTCACCGGTGCCGACTCCCAGGAAGATGCGGCCCGGGTACAGGCACCCCATGGTGGCGAAGGCTTGGGCGGTGACGGCCGGGTTATAGCGGAAGGTCGGAGTCAGCACCGAGGTGCCCAGCTGCAACCGCTGGGTGCGCTCGCCGACGGCGGTCATCCAGGCCAGCGAAAACGGGGCATGTCCGCCGTTGTACCGCCACGGCTGGAAGTGATCGCTCACGGTGGCGCTGTCGAAACCGTGTGACTCGGTGGCGACCGCCAACTCCACGAGCTCACGCGGCGCGAACTGCTCCGCCGATGCCTTGTATCCCAGCTTCAGTTCCCGTGCCATCCGCGCGCTCCTCGCGTCATAGGGTGCTTACCGCTCTTCGCGCAAGCGGCTCATCGCAAGTTCTCCAACCACCCTAACCAAGGACTCATTACTCTCTATTTCATGGTGGAGATCACCCAGGTCAGCGACGCCGTACACGTGGTCAACGGGGAAGCGGTCAATTGGGTGATCGCATCGGACGATTCGGGCGTCACACTCTTCGACTCGGGCTATCCGGGCGATCGCGATGATGTACTGAAATCCATTGCGGCACTGGGTCATAAACCACAAGATGTGCGAGCAGTAGTGCTCACGCACGGCCATATCGACCATATGGGAACCGCGATCTGGTGGGCCGCCGAGCATGGCGTCCCCGTATACGCGCACAACGCCGAGCTGGGCAATGTCCGGCGCGACTACGTGGACCAGGCCGAACCGCTCAAGGTAGTGCTGAATCTGTGGCGGCCCGGATGGCTGCCGTGGGTGATCCACGCGATGCGCCTCGGGGCCGGCGTCCGCGACGGCATTCCGACGGCCGCTCCGCTCGGTCCCGAACTCGCGGATCTGCCGGGTGCGCCCGCGCCCATCCCCACTCCCGGTCACAGCGGCGGACATTGTTCGTTCCTGGTCGCGGGGCATGTGCTGGTGGTGGGTGACGCCATCATCACCGGACATCCCGTTGCCAAGCGCTCCGGACCTCAGCTGCTACCCACCCCGTTCACCAAGGACATGGAGCAGGCGCGCCGCAGCGCCGAGGCCCTCGCCGACGTCGACGCCGACGTGCTGGCCCCCGGCCACGGTCCGGCGTGGATCGGGTCACTGCGCGACGCGGTCCAGATCGCCCTGAACACCTAGCGCCGAGTGTCGACTTTCCGCGCTACGCACTCGCAGTTTCGCGCCGAAAGTCGCCACTCGCCCGGGATATGGGGTCGAGCCCCAGGTGTTCACGCAGAGTCTCGTGTTCGTATTCGGCGCGGAAGGCGCCCCGTTCCTGCAGTAGCGGCACCACGGTGTCCACGAAGTCGTCGAGCCCGCCCGGCGTGAGGTGCGGAACCAGGATGAAGCCGTCGCAGGCATCGGCCTGGATGTAGCGATCCACCTCGGTGGCCACCTGTGACGGGGTGCCGATGAACTGCTGGCGCGAGGTGACCTCCTTGATCAGCTCGCGGATCGACAGCTTCTTGGCCTCGGCGATCTCCCGGTACTTGGCTGCGATCTCCCGGGGATCACCGTGGCGGGCCTTGCCCCGGGTTATCGACGCATCACCCGTCGGATCGACATCCGGCAGCGGGCCCTCCGGGTCGTACTCGGAAAGATCACGGCCCCACACCTGTTCGAGGTAGGCGATGGCGGTCTGCGGGCCCACCTGCTGATCCCGGATGTACGCGGCCTTCTCGATCGCTTCCTGTTCGGTGTCTCCGAGGACGTAGGTGACACCGGGAAAGACCTTGAGCTGGTCCGGATTGCGCCCGTGGGCAACGGCGCGGGCCTTGACGTCGGCGTAGTACTTCTGCCCCGCCGGAATCGAGGAGTGAATAGTGAACAGGGCATCGGCATGCTTGGCGCCGAAGTCGCGCCCATCCGCGGAATCCCCGGCCTGCAGCAGCACCGGGTGCCGCTGTGGGGAGGCCGGAGCGGTCGCGACGCCGCGCACGGTGAATTGCGGACCCCGGTGATTGACGGGGAGGGGCTCACCCGCCGCATCCCAGCTGTCCCAGAACTTGCGCGCCACGGTGATGAATTCCTCGGCGCGGCGGTAACGGTCGGCGTGGTCCAGAAAGCCGCCGCGCCGAAAGTTCTCACCGGTGAAGGCATCGGACGAGGTGACCATGTTCCAGCCGGCCCGCCCGTCCGACAGATGATCCAGGGAGGCGAATTGCCGTGCCACGTTGAATGGTTCGTTGAAGGTGGTGTTGATGGTGCCCACCAGCCCGAGCCGTTCGGTGACGGCGCCGAGCGCCGCCAGCACCGTGAAGGTGTCGGGCCGCCCGACGACGTCGAGATCGTAAATGCGCTCGCGATGCTCGCGCAGGCGTAGCCCCTCGGCGAGGAAGAAAAAATCGAACAGTCCGCGCTCGGCAGTGCGCGCCAGGTGCACGAACGAGTCGAAGTCGATCTGGCTGCCGGACGCGGGATCGGACCACACCGTGGTGTTGTTGACTCCGGGAAAGTGTGCCGCGAGATGAACGGGCTTGCGATCTTTGCCTTCTCGGGTCCGGACTGCGTCTGCAGGATTGCTCATCAGATCAGCCCCCATTCCTTGGCGATGAGCTCATAGGATCTGCGCCGGTCCTCGTGCCGGTGGGTAATGGAGGTGATGACGAGTTCATCGGCGCCGGTGACCCGGGCCAGCGTGTCCAACCGCTCGGCGACCTGGCCGGCATCGCCGACGAACTGGGTGGCCACCCTGTCCTCCGAGTGCTGCCGCTCTTCTTCGGTAAGTGGCTGCGCGACATCGGGATCGGGGTACGGGATGGCGCCGTGCCCGGACCGGATCGAGTGCACCCAACGACCAAAGGTACTGGTGAGGTGACGGGCGGTGGTCTCGTCGTCGGCGGCCACCGCGTCCGCGGAGACAATGACGTACGGTTCGGCCAGGGCCTTCGACGGCTGGAATGCGTCGCGGTACGCCTCCACAGCCTCCACAGTGGACCAGGGGGTGACGTGGTAGTTCGCCACAAACGGTAGGCCGCGCCGCGCCGCGACCTGAGCAGACTCACCCTTGCTGGACCCGAAGAGCCATAGCGGCAGGTCGGCACCCTCACCCGGGCGTATGTGCAGCGCAACGCCTTCCGGGCTGACATAGCTGCCGTCCAGGAATGCCTGAATGTCGGCGACCTGCTGGTCGAAGTCCGCCACATGTGCGCCGGGCTGCTGCAGCGCGGCGGCGGTGGCGCGCAGCTTGGGGTTGTCCTTGATGCCGAACTCGGTGGGCGCCCGCGGGATGAACAATCCGTCGACCTCGTGGGCGGGCGCGGGTTCGGGCTTCTGCTCGTTGCCTGCCAGCCGGTCCCTGATGCGATGTCCGGTGCGGCCCAGCCCGAGGTCGATGCGGCCCGGATAGAGCGCGTCGAGAATGCCGAAGCTCTCCACCACCGCCGCGGGGGTGGTGGACGCGATCTGGACAGCGCCCGCGCCGACGCGGATCCGGTGGGTAGCAGCCGCGATATGCGCGATCACCAGCGCGGGGACCGTGCTCGCCACCGCGACGAAGTGGTGCTCAGCAAGCCAGTAACGACGGTATCCCCATTGTTCGGCGTGCTGGGCCAGGTCGATCGAGTTGCGCAATGCCGTGGTGGCGTCGGCCCCTTCGCTGACCGGGGAGAGGTCGAGAACCGAGAGTGGGACGTTCATGCCGACTTCCTTGCATAGCGGTTGATGGCGGCGGGCAGGCCCAGCCGTTCGCGCAGGGCTCCGTTTTCATACTCGGTGCGGAAACCTTGGTGGGCCTGCAGAAGGGGCACGAGTTCGTCAACTACGACCGGGATATCGAGCGCGTTGGCAGCCGGCCTCAACCGCACCCCGTCGATACCCCATTCATGCCACTGGGCGATGAGTTCGGCGAGTTCGGGCGCGCGGCCGGTGAATACCGCGGCATCCGAAGGGAATTCATCCTCGCGGTCAAACGAGACCACCAGGTCTGCCAGCACCTTGATCACGCGATGCCCTGCCGTGTTGTGCAGGCGGGCCGGGATCTCGGCGGCGGAGGCCCCGTCGTGCGGGGTGACGAAGATGAGGTCGGCGTTCTTCGCGGCGAAGGCCTGGCCGGGCCGGCTACGAGCAAGCGCCGCGACCACCGCCTGCCCCTGCGGAGACCTGGGCGTGATGGATGGCCCCTTGACCGAGAAGAACCGGCCCTCGAAATCGATGTAGTGCAGCTTGTCCCTGTCGATGAAGCGCCCCGTTGCCACATCCCGGATCTCCGCGTCGTCCTCCCAGCTGTCCCATAGCCGCCGGACCACTTCCACCGAGTCGGCGGCCTCGTCCAGCAGGTCTTGTAGCGGCAGCACCTTGGTGCGCCCGAACGCGTCGGCCTCGTCCTCGGTGTCGGCGATGGTCACCTGCCATCCGGCCCGTCCGCCGGAGACGATATCCAGTGTCGCGATCGACTTGGAGAGGTGGAACGGCTCGTTGTGGGTGGCCGGCGCGGTGGGGATGAGCCCAATGTGGTGGGTCGCCGGAGCCACCCGGCCAGCGGTCAGCACCGCGTCGAGGCGGCCACCGGGAGTGGGGGCGAACGAGTCCTCGAATGTCACGAAATCCAGCAAACCCTGCTCGGCAAGCTGGACCTGCTGGGTCCAGTACCTGCCGGTCAAGGGCTTGCCGGCGTGCTTATCCGCGTCCGGATGCCAACCGTGTCCGTCCAGGGCCAAACCGAGCAGTGTCGTCACAGTAGGTGCAACGCCCATGTGCGCGAAGGTGACGGCGTTTACCTCACCCTGAAGGAAAGGCTGGGTCCCGCTTAGAGGTCTTTGTCGAACGGATGGATGCCGACCTCGTCGGCCGTCAATGTCTGGTCGTAGAGCGGTCGGTAGCCGGCCGACAGGTAGAGCGCCTTGGCCTCGGGCTGTCGGGGGCCGGTGGTCAGATAGATGCGCCGGTATCCGCGGCGGCGGATCTCCACCTCCAGCGCGGCCAGGGTGCGCCCGGCCAGCCCCTGACGGCGGTGGGCACTGGAGGTCCAGATGCGTTTGAGCTCAGCGGTGTTCGCGTCATATCGCTGGAACGCACCGCCGGTTACGGCGGCACCGCCTTGTAATCCGACCAGCAACCCACCGTCTGGCGCGGAGAAGTGAGCGGCCGGATAGTTGACCAGAAGATCGTGGTGTTCGGCGAGGGTCCCGCCGTATCGCGTGCTGTACTCGACCGCCAACTCGGCAAGCAACGGTGCCGCCAACGGATCCTGCTGCCCGACCGTCACAAACTGCAGCAGATCCTCACATGCCGTCATGTCATCCTTGCCTGGGTAGTCCGCGAGGATTGATCTCCGACTTGGCGACTGCCTCGTCTTCCAATCCCCAGCGCTGCAACACCTTACGATACGTGCCGTCGGCAATGGCGTGGTTGATGGCGTCGGCATAGGCACGCACCAGTCCGTTGTCCTTCTTGGTGAGCACCGCGATCTCCCCCTGCAGCGCCTCCCCGGCCCCTGAGAAGGTGCCCACCAATTTGGTCTGGCCGGTGGCCTCCGAATGAAAGACCGCCGACGGGTTGGGCCCCACGTAGGCATCGATACGGCCGGAGGCCAGGGCCAGGTAGTAACCGGTCGCCTGCTGAAAATACTTCAGATCGGCCGCGGGCAGACCCGCCGCGACATTCTCCTCGTTCCAGCGCACCAGAAGCGCCTCTTGATTGGTTCCCGACCCGACGCCGATCGTCTTTCCCGCGATGTCCCTGGCGCCCTTGACCTTCCAATCCAGCGATCGCCGCGCCTCGAACGTGACATTGTCCAGACGATACGTCGCAAAGTCGAACTTCTCCTTACGTTCCTCGGTGACCGTCACATTGGAGATGAACGCATCGACCTCACCCGAGTCCACCTTGACGAAGTTCTGTGCCCAATCCGCCGAACGCAGGTCGACACGTAACCCCAGAATATCGGCCACCAGATAGGCGATATCCGTCTCGATCCCGATCATGGTCTTGTCATCGTCTGCGTAGAAACGCAGTGGCGGCGAGGAATTGGCGTCTCCGGTCACGACGAGCGTGCCGCGCTTGCGGATGCCCTCGGGCACCTCGGCGGCGATGGCGTCTACCTTGGCAACTCGCACGCGGTCCTGATCGGGACTCAAATTAAATGACGACGAGCCCGGGGCCGCGCCCTCGGCGCATCCCGCCAGCACCGTCAGCGCGGTGCAGACGAGCACGGTAAGGAACCTCACGACAGCACCTTCGACAAGAAGCTCGCCGTACGCGGATGCGACGGGCTGTCCAATACCTCCTTCGGCGGCCCCTGCTCGACGATGGCGCCGCGATCCATGAACACCACGGTGTCGGCGATCTCCCGGGCAAGTCCGATCTCGTGCGTCACTATCACCAGGGTGGCGCCGTCGCGCGCGAGCTGCGCGATGACGTCCAGTACCTCGGTGACCAGTTCGGGGTCGAGCGCCGAGGTGGGCTCGTCAAACAGAATAACCTTGGGACGCAACGCCAAAGCGCGGGCAATGGCCACCCGCTGCTGCTGTCCCCCGGAGAGCCTGCGCGGGTACTGCGCCGCCTTGTCCGCGACGCCCACGCGTTCCAGCAGCCGGGTAGCCTCGGCCTCCAGTTCGGCACGCGGCGCCCGCCGCGCCGCCAACGGCGCCTCGATGACGTTCTCCAGCACCGTCAGATGCGGGAAGAGATTGAAATTCTGGAACACGAAGCCGACCTGCGAGCGCTGTCGCAGAATGGCCCGCTCCGGCAGCTCGTAGAGCACCGAGCCGCGCTGGCGGTATCCGATCAGCTCACCGTCGATACGTATCGTCCCGGCGTCCACCTTCTCCAGATGGTTCAGTGCGCGCAGCAACGTCGACTTACCCGACCCCGACGGGCCGATGATGACCGTCACCTCTCCCTGGTGCACAGTCAGATTCACATCACGTAACGCGGTGACCTGACCATAGGACTTGCGCACTCCGCGCACCTCGATGGTGCTCATCGATGTGCACCACGGGCGTAATGCCGCTCGATGTAGTACTGCACCACGGTCAGCACCGAGGTGATGACGATGTACCAGGCCGTGGCCACCATGAGCAGCGGTACCACTCGTCCGTTGCGCCCGAAAATGACCTGCACCTGATAGAAGAGATCGGCGATGGCCATCGTGGACACGATGGACGTGCCCTTGACCAGGCTGATGACCTCGTTGGCCGCGTTGGGCATGACCGACCGCATGGCCTGGGGCAGCACAATCCGAAAAAACTGACGGCGACGGGGAATGCCGAGGGCCGCAGCGGCTTCCAGCTGTCCCTCGTCGACGGACAAGATGCCACCCCGGATGATCTCGGCGAAGTAGGCGCCCTGGTGCAGGGTCAGCCCGATCACCGCGGCGGTCAGCCCGCTGAGCAACTCGTTGGTGTCGACGGTGAACAGGGCAGGGCCGAATGGAATACCGAAGCCGATGGTGTCGTAGAGGTAGGCGATGTTGAACCAGAACAGCAGCTGCACGATCAGCGGTATGGAACGGAAGATCCAGACGTAGGTCCATGAAATGGCCTGTAGTACCGGGTTCTTGGACAGGCGCGCGGCGGCCAGCGCGACCCCCAGGAGAAAGCCGAGCACCGTGCCGTAGAAGGTCAGCCGCAGAGTGAGCCAGAGCGCCGCCAGCACCGACTTGGCGGTGAAGTAGCGCGCGAATGTGGGCCAGTCCCATCCCGGGTTGCGCACCAAGCCGTGCACGAACATGGCGACGAAAACCAGGGCCACGGCCGAAAGAATCCAATTCCCGGGGCGCGGGCGGCGCCGGACGCGCAGCACCGGCTCGGCGGCTTCGTCAGCCACCCGAGCGCGCGGAGGCGCAGCAGGTGCCGATGTCATGGGATCGAACCTAGGAACACCGACCAGTCGACAACAGTCTTTGGCTCCCGGCGAATCGAACAGCCGCTATCCGTCATGTCGCCCGGGAAGCATCTGCGGTGCCGGAATGTTTGGATGGGGCATGGCAGAAATTCCCGCAGGCTTCGAAGATCTCCTGGAACAGCGACTCTACGGTCACCTGGCCACTGTCGGTGGTGACGGTGGCGCACAGTCAAGTCCCATGTGGTTCGACTGGGATGGGGAGCGAGTCCGGTTCACCCACACCAAGAAGCGGGCAAAGTTCCGCAACATCCAGTCCGAGCCGCGGGTCGCGTTCTCGATCCTGGACCCCACCAACCCGTACCGGTATCTGGAGGTGCGGGGCACCATCGATCAGATCGACGACGACCCCACCGGCTCCTTTATTCAGGAACTCGCCCACCTGTACCAGGCGCCGTGGGCTGGCACGAGCACCGGCGACGAGGCCGACCGGGTCATCCTGTATCTGCGGCCCACCAAGTTCGTGAGCCACGGCTAGTCATGCCTTCGACGGCCACCAACTGAGCTTGCCGAAGGCCTGCGCCAGCGTCGGCACCATCAGGGTTCTGACGACAAAGGTATCCAACAGGATGCCCACCCCAATGATGAATCCCATCTGCACCATCTGATTGACCGACCCGACCATCATGCCCAACAGGCTGGCGGCGAACACCAGCCCGGCCGAGGTAATCACCGACCCGGTCTGCCGCACGGTGCGGATAATGCCTACCCGCATGTTGCGGGCGCTCTCCTCACGCAGGCGAGAGATGAACAGCATGTTGTAGTCGGCCCCGACCGCCACGATGAGCACGAAAGTCATGGCCGGGACGGCCCAATCCAGTTGTTGGCCAAGAAGAACCTGAAACACCAACACGCCGATGCCCAGTGACGCGATATAGGTCAGCAGCACGGTGCCCAGTAGGTACAGCGGCGCCACCACGGCCCGTAGCAGCAGGCACATCACCAGGAAGATGATGAGCAACGTGACGACGATGATCTCCCGCAGATCGCTGTCGTAGGCCTTCTTCAGGTCCGCGTTGATGGCAGGGAATCCACCCACCGACACCTTGGCGCCGGCCAGCGCGGTATTGGGTGTGGCCTCGTTGCCGACGCGCTCCATATCGCGGCTCAGCTGCATCGCTTCTGGCCCATAGGGATTGAGCGGCGACTGAATCATATACATCGCGGTACGTCCGTCGTCCTGCAGAAACGCCGCACTGAGCTCCTTGAAACCCGGGTTCTGCAACATTGCCCCCGGCACGGAGAACCCTGATGCTGCAGCAGAATTAGAATTCTTGCCGATCCCTTGCAGGGTGGCGGCCGCCTCCCCCATCGACCGCACTGTGTCTTCCAGTTGAGTGTTCAGGTCACGTATCCGCACACCCATGTTCTTCACCGAGTTCAAGTCGACGCCCAGCCCCTGCAACTGCTGGAAGTAGCCCGCGATGCGCTCGAACTTGCGTTCCATCTCGGGCAACTTGGCCAATAGTCCGCGAATCTGCTTGAACTGACTATTCATATCGCCCAGCAGCTGGGTGATCGTCTTGCCGCCGGTGACCGCACGGACCGATTCGCGCAGACTTTCCACCGAGGACAGCGGCCCGGTGGTGCGCAGCTCGACGAGTTGGTCACGCAACGTCACGCAGTCGGGTTGTACCGGGCAGAAGGGGGATTCGGCCAGCGTCTGGGCCAGCGACGCCCCGGCGTCGAGCGCGGTGAAGGTGGCCTCCACCGAGGGACCCATCGTGGCCAGCTGATCCACCATGCCTGCCACCGTGCCCATCTGCGATATCAGCGACTGATACCGATCGAGCTGCCCTTCAAGCTCTTTGGCCATCGCCAACGTTTGAGGCATCATCTGTTGCAGCCGGGCCGGGTCTCCGTCGCCCAGCTCGTTGGTCATCGCCGACATGACGTCGGCGAGCTTGGACATCCGCTCCAACTGCGGCCGCAGGTCCGCGTTGACCTGACCACTCGTCTTGTCGATCTGGGTTCCCATATACCCGATCTGCCACGCCAAGGTGGCCTGAGTGAGCTTGTTCCCGTCGGGCCGGGTGATCCCCACGACCTTTCCCACCCCCTTGAGTTGGGAGATACGTTCGGCCATCTGGTCCAGATCGGCCAAGGCACGCGGATTGCGCAGATCGGAAGAGGCCTGGACCAAAAGGTATTGGGGCATTATCGAATTGGCGGGGAAATGCGCGTTGAGCGTCCGCATGCCCTGATTCGACTGGGCCGATTCCGGTAGTACCTTCGATATGTCGAAACTCGGTCGCATGAACGGCACGAAGGACGCGGCCGCCAACAGGATGACGGTCGCCACCCCGAAAAAGGGCCAGGGATGCCGCACGATGTTCACACCCATGCGGTGCCAATACACGTCGACCCGATCGGATCCGGGCAGTCCCAATCCTCGCTTGGCGGCCAGACTCAGCGTCGCCGGCAGCATCGTGGTGACCACGAAGAACGCGACGATCACCCCCATCGATACCGCGGGACCGGCCGCCGCAAGGAAGGCAAGGCGGGCGGTCAACTGCGCGATGTTCGCGATCGCCACCGTGGCCGCCGTCGCCAGGATGACGCGCGTCATCGAGCCACAGGCATGTGCCAGCGCATCCGGCGGCGACTCCCCCGCGCGTATGCGCTCGTGGTATCGACTCACGAGGAACACCGTGTAGTTCACGCTGGCCCCCATCAGCACGGCCATCATCAATCCGGCGGACACCGAGGACACCGGAACCAGCCCGCGCTCGGCGAGCCCGGCAATGACCCCGCGGGCGATGAGCAGACTCACTCCCATCACCAGCAGGGGCAGCATCGCGGTGAACCACGACCGGAACACCAACAACAGAATCAGCCCGATAACTACCACGGTCACCGCGCCGATCTTGGGAAGGTCGCCCAGGGCGGCGTTGCCCATATCGGTCACGGTCCCGGCCGCACCGGTGATGTTCGCCGTGGTGGCCGAGCCGGCGAAGGTCTGCTTCACCAAGTCATCCACGGAGCGAAATGCCCGCTGCGCCAGTGGAGTACCGAGGTCGCCGGCCAAGCCCGCCATCGCATACCAGGTGGTGCCGTCCTCGCTGAGAACCTGCTTACGAGCCACCGGATTGTTGCGCATTCGCGGGTCGCCCAGCTGGTCCTGGACAAAAGTGACGTACTCCGTGTTCCCCCGCAGCCGCTCGATCAACGCCGAATATCGAGCCTGCGCATCGGCGTCAAACCCCTTGTCACCGTGCATCACGATGATGACGGCATTGTCGATTCCGGGGCGGCCGAAGGCCTTTCCCATCTCCTTCATCGAGGCCAGCGCGGGACTCACCTCACCCGTCGGCAGCGGGCTGACCGAATGCTCATTGGCCACCCGCTCCAGCTGCGGCCAGGCGGTGTTGACCAGGACGCCGACCGCGAGCCAGGCCAGCACCACCAGTTTGGCGTGCTTGGCCACGAAGCGACCTGCCCGTTCGAACGCCGGACTGTATTGGTGCGACATCCTCGGCTCCTCAGATCAACGGCGGGAAGGCGACACTCGGCATGGCGGGCACACCGGTCATCGGCATCACCGTGTACCGCAGCGTGAACGTTCCGCCAAGGTCGTCGCCGACCACCAGCACGGTGTACTTGTTGTTGAGATACGCGTCCTGCCCCAGCACGGTTTGGTGCTCGAACCCCGCGTCGGTTAGGAGCTTGCCAGCGGCAGGCACCGCCGACGGGTCAACGCCGCTCACCGCCAGGGTCCGGGAATCACCCTGACCGTCTTGGCGATAGATGCCCTTGATGACCGGAATGTCGCGGGGAAAGTCCGCGGGCAGCGTGCTGACACCCGGTGGAGGCGGCGGAATGGGCGTGATCGGCGGATATGTGGTGCGCTCCACGGCGCCGCCCACGAAATCAGACATCGAACAGGCGGTGGCAGCAGCCGTCATGACCACTGCGGCAAACACCAGTACCGCGAAATGAACGCTTCGTTGCGTCATGACGGGATACTACAAAGGAACTTCCCGCAGTGCTAGCCCCTGCTAACTAAAGCTAGCCCGAGTTAGCCGAGCGCCCGTTCCAGGTCCGCGATGAGGTCGTCGGTGGACTCCAGCCCAACCGACAACCGCACCACGCCATCGGACAGCCCGATCGCCGCCCGGCCCTCCGGCCCCATGGCCCGGTGCGTGGTGGTAGCCGGGTGGGTGATGAGCGACTTGGAGTCGCCCAGGTTGTTCGAGATGTCGATGAGCGACGTCCCGTCGAGCACCTGAAAGGCCCGTTGCTTGCCCGCGTCGCCGTCGGCGTCGAGCTCGAAGGTCACCACGGTGCCGCCGCCACGCATCTGCCGCTTGGCCAGCTCGTACTGCGGATGCGTGCCCAAGAACGGGTAACGCACCCAGCGCACCGCCGGGTGCTGCTCCAGGAACTGCGCGATCTTGTAGGCGGAGTCATTGGCGTGACGCACCCGAAGATCCAGTGTTTCAAGGCCTTTCACAAGCGTCCAGGCATTGAAGGGGCTAAGTGCAGGTCCGGTGTGTCGCATCAGCGTCTTGACGGGACCCTCGATGTACTCGGTCTCACCCAGGATGGCGCCACCGAGCACCCGCCCCTGCCCGTCGATGTGCTTGGTGCCCGAGTAGACCACCACATCGGCTCCCAGCGGGATGCCCTGTTGCAGCAGCGGTGTCGCGAAGACGTTGTCCAGCACCACCTTTGCACCCGAGGCATGCGCCAGAGTGCACACCGCCTCGATGTCCACGAGCGATTGCATGGGATTGGAAGGGGTTTCAAAGAAGACGGCCTGCGTGGGAACCGACAGCGCCTCCTCCCATTGGGAGATGTCCTCGCCGTCCACGAACACGGTCTCCACACCCCAACGGGGCAGGATCTCGTTGCACACCACGAAACAGGACCCGAACAGGCTCCGGGCAGCGACCAGCCTGTCACCGGCACCGAGTAACGCACCCAGCGCGGTGAAGACGGCCGACATGCCCGTCGCCGTCGCGAATGCCGCCTCGGCACCCTCGATCAGCCGCAGCCGCTCCTCGAACATGGAGATCGTGGGGTTGCCGTAACGGGAGTACACATACCTATCGACCTCGCCGGTGAAGGCGCGTTCCGCAGCGGCCGCGCTCTCATAGACATACCCGGAGGTCAGGTACATCGCCTCGGCGGTCTCCTCGAATTCTGAGCGCAACAGTCCACCGCGCACGCCGATAGTCGCCTGGCTCACGCCGTCGGGCAGTGCCTTCGGAATCCGCACCGATGAGCCGCCGCTGGGAGTCTGAGTCATGACTGCCGCCACGGCAGGCCGATGGCGCGCCAACCGACACCGCCCCGGTGCCCGTTCTCGTCGAGGTTGCCCTCGAATCCGTCAAGCACGTTGTAGGACGGCGTGATTCCCGCCTCGGTGGCCAGTTCGGCCGAGCCGATCGATCGGTTTCCGGACCGGCACAGGAAGATCACCGGACGATCATCGCCTTGGGAGGGCCCGGTGACCCCGGCAGCCGCCAATTCTTCAAGGAACTCGCCGTTGCGTTCACCGGTGGAGCGCACCCACTCGACGTACACGACATCGCGGCCGAGCTCGGTGAGGTCGGGCACCCCGACCCACTTCCACTCCGCTGACGTGCGCACATCGACCAGCACGGCTTCCGGGTTTTCCTTCAGCAGCGCCCACGCCGCCTCCGGGGTGATATCTCCTGCGTAGCCCACGAAGAGCCAGTCTATTGGTTGTGATGAGCCGCTTGCGCGAAGACCGTCAGTACTGACTGCACACCCTCCACGACCCGTCTTCCTTGACGAAGGAGACGTCCGCAGTGAGCTTGTTGTTCTCGGATTTCATGTAGTGATACGTCACCGAGGCGGTGGCGGTATCGGCGCCGATCTTGACATCTTTCACGTCGTCTATGAAGCGATTCCCGTGCGCTGTCTCGGATTTTTCCTGTGCGGCAAGAACATTCTGCTCCGGCGTGACGATGGCGCGGCATGTCGCCTTCAGATAGTCCGCGTAGGCGTGGCGCTGCAACGCATCGTTCTGCGCGACAACAGCCCTGCCCACGCGACCTTCCGGGGTGAGGCCGTCGCCCGACCGGAAGAACGTCGATACCGCGATAGCGATCACCACGATTCCAAAGATCACCGCGCCGGCGACAAACGGGCCGATACTGCCGCGGTCTTCGGAGCCGCCGTCCGGCGCCTCGTCCTGCCCGGTCACCGCAGGTGCCTGGCAACCTGCTGCGCGCGGTTCAGCGCCAAGGCGGTGTTGGGGGCCGTCGCCAGTGCCACCGCCACCCGGCGGCGGCGATGCGCCTCCGTATGCCCGAACACCCGAAGGTCGCTCTCCGGTGTCTGTAGTGCCTGGTCGAGCTGTCGTGGCGAGGGGCCGTCTCCGTCGCCATAGACCACTTCGGCGGCCGCCGGCGACACCAAGATGGTGTCGACGGGTGCTCCCAGGACAGCGCGGGCGTGCATGTCGTATTCCGACAGCCGCTGGGACCGCACGGTCACCAGCCCGGAGTCATAGGGCCGTGCACTCACATCGCAGAAGTAGACCTCGTCGCCACGGACAAACAGCTCGACACCGTAAACGCCGTGCCCACCAAGCGCATTGACGGCACGGGCGGCGATCGATCGCGCTAGCTCCAGGGCCGCCTGACTCAACGGCTGCGGCTGCCACATCTGCATCGCATCGGTCCCGCTCTGCCGGTGCGCGATGGGCTCGCAGAAGTACAGCCTGGTAGCGCCGCCGATTCCGGCGGTGCGCACCGTCAGCAGCGTGATCTCGTAGTCGATATCTACCGCGGTTTCCACCATCACCCGCTGGCCGCCGCCGATATTGGCCGCGATGGCCTGTTCCCAGGCCGGTGTGACGTCACCGTCGCGCAGCACCACGGACTGGCCTTGGCCGTACGCCGCCGCCACCGGGCGCACCACCGCCGGGAACCCCGACGTCTCCAGCACCGTGCGTAGCTCTTCGACCGAGTTGGCAAACCAGTAGGTGGGGGTGGGCAAGCCGAGTTCCTCGGCCGCCATCCGCCGCATCCCCTCACGATCACCGGCGAGCCGAACGGCCTTGGCGGTGGGAATCACCTGCGTGACCTCGCCCTCGGCCAGCTTGTCCAGCGCCTCACGCGACGCCGCCTCGACCAATGGCACCACGAACCGGGGACGTTCCTTTTCGATGAGCTCGTACAGGCGCTCTGATTCACCGATGGGCGCCAGCACGGCACGATCCGCCACCCCCTGCGCCGGTCCGCCCTTTCCGGTGTCCACCACGATGACCTCGGCACCCAGCCGCTGGAACGAGATGGCCAGCTCCTTGGCCAACTCACCCGATCCGAGCAGCATGACGGTGGTGCGGTTCCCGGCCGGGGGCTCTGCCTCGTCGGCCGGCAGGTCCGCGGGCGCTGGGGCCTCCGGAGGCTGCGGAACAGCCTGCCCGGTCCGATCCTCGGTGTGGCCTTCGGCGAGGTCCGCGACGGCCTCCGGTGCGGGCGCTCCGGCCTCGACGGTCTTCCCGACGGCTTCCACGGGCGTGGCGGCCTTGGCGGTCTTGGAACCGGACTTGGCGCCGTTGGTGGCCCGTACCGCCTCTTCGGTCACGGGCGCCGCCGCTGCGGGCACGGGCTCGACGATGTCTGCTGACGTCGCCGTCCCCTGCTCGCTGGGGGGCGAACCCTCCTGCGTCACCACGATGCCGTTCACGCCTTCCGGTCGGTCTGCAAGCCCTATTGGACCGTGCCTAGCGTGCCAGATTGCCACATATCCTCAACCGAGAGTGCTGTGGACGTAGCACCAGCGCCAGTCCTCACCCGGCTCGTGTGAGCGCATCACCGGGTGCCCGGTGGCATGAAAATGTGCGGTGGCGTGCTGGTGGGGGCTGGAATCGCAGCAGCTGACCCGACCGCACCGCAGGCACATCCGCAGGTGCGCCCACACGTGCTCACCCAGAGCCGCACAATCCTCGCATGCGCCGGGGGTACGCGGCCGTGGGTCTTGCCCGGCGGCCGCGGCCAGCTCCGGACAAAGACCCGAGTCGGGTGCCGGGGCGGGCCCGGATGATCCACGCCGAAACAGCCGCTTCATATCTGTCCTCTCGCATGCCCACGTGGATGCTCCAACCGCTCTGCGCACAGAATACGAACGTGAACGTTTCATTGTTGGCGGTACTCACGGCCGCGCTGGTTCTGGCCGCGATTTCCCGCCGATTCGGACTTGCTACCCCGTTGGTACTGGTCGTAACCGGTTTGGCAGCCACCGCCATCCCAGGTTTGCCGTCCATCGAGATGGATCCGGACCTTGTGCTGTTCGTGATCCTGCCCCCGCTGCTCTACACGACGGCGCTGGAAAGCTCGTACGTCAACCTGCGCAAGAACGTCAGGGCGGTCGCCAGCCTCGCGGTGCTGCTTCCGCTGGTTACCACCGTCGCAGTGGGCTTCGTGGCGTTCTACGCGGTACCCGAGCTGCCCCTGGCCGGTGCGATGGTGCTCGGCGCCATCGTGGCCCCACCGGACGCGGTTTCGGCCACCGCCATTGGCCGGCGCCTGGGCCTGCCGCGCAACATCATGACGCTGCTGGGCGGCGAGAGTCTGCTCAACGACGCCACCGCGCTCACCGCCTACCGGGTTGCTATCGCCGCGGCGATCGGGCTGGGTGCCACCGTGGCCGACGGGTTCAGGATTTTCGCGCTCGCGGCCGTCGGTGGGGTGTTCGTCGGATTTGTCATCGGCAAACTGGTGAACATCATCCGCTGCAAGCTCGACGATCCACTCTCCGAGAGCGCCATCGGTCTGGTGGTGCCGTTCTTCGCCTACCTGCTGGCCGAGGAGATTCACGGTTCCGGCGTGATCGCCGTGGTGGTCGCGGGTCTGATGCTGGGACACCGTTCGGTACACGCGGGTTACGCCACCCGGCTGCAGGACGACGCGGTGTGGAAGGCCGTGCAGCTGCTGCTCGAATCCTTCGCGTTCCTGCTCATCGGATTGCAGTTGCCCAAGGTCGTGGCGGGCCTGCGCGGACTGTCCTTCAACACCATCGTGCTGTCCTCCGTAGCGGTTTTGACCACGGTGATCGTGGTCCGCATCGTGTTCGTCTTCGCGTTCGCCTACCTGCGGCCGCCGGGCCAGCGTCCCTCGGCGCGGGGAGTTTTCGTGGTGGCGTGGGCCGGTATGCGCGGCGTGGTGTCGCTGGCGATGGCCTTCGCGGTTCCGCTCAGCACGGTCACCGGCGAACCACTGCCGGGGCATCCGCACATCGTGTTCCTTACCTTTGTCGTTGTCGTGGGAACCCTGCTGCTGCACGGCCTTACGTTGCCGTGGGTGATTCGTGTGCTCGGCGTGCAGAGTGACGACGAACGCAAGGATGCCCTGGCCGAAGCCGCCGCCCAGGACAAGGCCGCCCGCGCGGCCGCCGACCGGCTGGAAGAACTGCTTGACGACAACGACGGCATCGAGGACACCAATGTCCGCAGCCGCGCCGCGGAAATCTTGCGGCACTGGAACACCCGCCGTCGCAACGCGGCCTGGGAGCGTCTCGGACGCAGCGATGAGGACGCCGGCGAAAGCCCGATGGCCGCGTTCCGGAACCTGCGGCTGGAGATGCTGGAAACCGAACGAGCGGTGTTCATCGCCGAACGCGACGCCGGCAATATCGACGACGAAGTGCTGCGCACCGTGTTGCGCGGCCTGGACCTCGAAGAGGCCACCATGAACCAGGCCGACCGCTAACGCCAGCCGGGCATCGGCGCGGCCGCCGTTGCCAGCTACCTGCCAGATGTAACGGGTACGGTGGCAGCTCGCAGCCATGTCCCGTTGCCGGTCGCAGGCCGTGCCCGTACGTTCCGGAAGGTCACCTCAGTGTCTGCCGCCCAAATTCTTTCGCTCATCATGTTGGTCGTCGTGTTGGCGGCCGCGATCTGGCGACGGATGAACATCGGGGTGCTGGCACTGGGTGCCGCGTTGCCCGTCCTTGCGCTCTCGGGTCTGGACGCCAAGGCGATGTACACGACATTTCCGGGCGACATCTTCGCACTGATCGTCGGTGTCTCACTGTTGTTCGCACACCTGGAACGCAGCGGCACCCTGAGCTGGTTCGTGGAATTGGTGTACGGGGCCGTCGGCGATCGTCACGTCTTGCTGCCGTGGGCAGGCTTCCTCGTCGGCGCCATCCTGTCCACGGCCGGCGCCTTCTCAACGGCCGTCATCGCATTCCTGGTGCCCCTGGTGGCACACGTCGCCGTGCGGTACCGCAGCAGCTTCTATCTGTGCGAACTGGGCGTGGTGATCGGGGCCAACAGCGCCGGCCTCTCCCCGCTGAACCCGACGGGTGCGGTCGTGCGCGCCGCCGCCACCAAATTTCACGTCGACTATCCGGGATGGGCGCTGTGGGCCGTCTCCATGGTGGTCGCGGCCCTGGTGGTGCTGTGCCTGCAACTGCTCGACGCGTTTCGGCGCCGCCGCGGCGGGGGCTTCGACCTCACCCCGGCGCCCGCCGCTGCCACGGAAACCGATGCGGCCGAAAGTCCTTCGCTTCGGTACGCCTGGTGCGCGGGCCTGGCACTGCTGACCTTCGTGCTACTCGTGGTGGTCGTCAAAACCGATGTCGGGGTGACCGCGATTGCGCTGGCCGCGCTCATGCAGATCGCGTTCCATCCGCACGAGCGGTCGCTGCTCGCGCGGATTCCATGGCCCAGCATCCTGCTGCTGTGCGGCCTGCTCACCTACCTCGGACTGATGCAAAAGATCGGAACCATCGATTCGATCGCGAGCGTCTTGCACCGCCTCGGCACGGGTGCGGTGCTCATCCTCGTCCTCGCCTATCTGACTGCGCTGTTGTGCAACATCGAGAGCTCGACACTCGGAGTTCTCGGGCTGATGATGCCGATCGTGTTTTCCACCTTCACCGAACCGGCCCAGATGTTCTGGGTGGTATGCGCCGTCTGCGTGCCCGCGGCCTTGATGGTGATGAACCCGATTCACGTGGCGGGCACCCTCATCATCGGCAACAGCGCGGCCGACGAACAGGACAACCTGTTCCGCAGGCTGCTGGCCCTCGCGGGCAGCCTGGCGCTGGTGGTGCCCGGGCTGCTGTCGATCGTGCCCATCGCGCTCGCCTGAGAGGGGCTTGTGCGCGATCCCGATCGCCTGGCCGGCTAGGGCTGGCCGGGCAGCAGCTGGACCATCAGCCCGTTGGCATCGGCCAGCACCACGCCATGCGCGTCGCACAGCTCCGCCGAGACAAAGGCCTTGCGCCGATCCACCTCGTCGATGCGGCTGCTCGCGGTCAGCGGCACGCCCACCGGCACCACCTGTCGATAGTTGACGTGCAGGAAGGCGGTGCGGCTGATGGTGCGGCCCGCCATGATCACCGTCATGCCAAAGAGGTGGTCGAACAGCAACGGCAGGATGCCACCGTGCACGGCGCCGTTACCGCCCAGGTAGAACCGCGGGAAGTCACCGTGGGCCTCGATACCGTCCGGGCCAGCCTTGTCGATGAACCAGGGGGGCAGCAGCAGATGTCCGTTGGCGGGCTCGTCGGCGACCCGGTTGGCGGGGCCCACGCCCTCCGGGGCCTCGAAGGGGTCCATGAGCTCGACGAGCTTCTCGGTGAGGTCGGCCGCCTCATCCCAGCGCGGATCGTCCATATCGGCGGACACCGCAAGATCCTGCAACCGGCGCATGGCCGTCAGGAAACGGCCGAACCCCGGCCCCACCGAGGACGGCGAGTACTGCGGGAACCCTCCACTGTGCTCGCCGTCGATCTCACGGATTGCCCGATTCATCTCTTCGTGCAGTGCGGCGAGTCTGTCCCCATCGGCAGTCATGACCGCGAGAGTATGTCCCGCCTCACGATCGTTTGATCCCGGCCCGGCCCGACGCCAATGCACGACATCGGCGCACCGGCGAGCTCCTCGAGACGCAGCACGTAATCCTGCGCCTTGGCAGGCAGGTCCTCGAACTGGCGCGCACCCGAGATGTCCTCCCACCAACCCGGGAGCTCTTCGTAAACCGGTGTGGCGCGGTAGATCTCGCTCTGGGTCATCGGCATTTCGTTGGTGCGCTTGCCGTCCACCTCGTAGCCGACACAGATCGGTACTGTCTGCAAGCTGGACAGCACGTCCAGTTTCGTCAGGAAGTAGTCGGTGATGCCGTTGACCCGGGTCGCGTAGCGCGCGATGACGGCGTCAAACCAGCCGCAGCGCCGGGCGCGGCCGGTGGTGACGCCCACCTCGCCACCGGTCTTGGCCAGGTACGCGCCGTGTTCGTCGAACAACTCGGTGGGGAACGGGCCAGAACCAACCCGTGTGGTGTAGGCCTTGAGGATCCCCAGCACTGTGGTGATCCGGGTGGGGCCGATACCGGATCCCACCGACGCGCCACCGGCAGTCGGATTCGAGGACGTCACAAAGGGATACGTGCCGTGATCGACGTCGAGCAGCGTGCCCTGAGAGCCCTCCAACAGCACCGTCTCGCCGCGCTCGAGCGCCTGATTGAGCTGTAGGCGGGCATCGGCGATGCGGTGCTTGAATCCCTCGGCCTGTTCGAGCACCCCATCGACAACCTGATCCGGGTCCAGCGCCTTGCGGTTATAGATCTTGACCAGCACCTGGTTCTTGAATTCCAGTGCGGCATGCACCTTCTGGCGCAGCGATTCCTCGTCCAGGACGTCGGCGACCCGGATCCCGATGCGCGCCACCTTGTCCTGATAGCAGGGCCCGATACCGCGGCCGGTGGTGCCAATCTTCTTAGATCCCAAATATCTTTCGGTCACCTTGTCGATTGCGACGTGGTACGGCATCAACAGATGCGCATCCGCGGACAGGATGAGGCCCGAGGTGTCGATCCCCCGCTCCTCCAGGCCCGCGAGTTCGGTCAGCAGCACGCCGGGATCGACGACGACACCGTTGCCGATGACGTTCGTCACCCCCGGGGTGAGGATGCCCGACGGGATCAGATGCAGGGCGAAATTCTCCCCGTTGGGTAACACCACAGTGTGTCCGGCGTTGTTACCGCCTTGGTAGCGGACTACCCATTGAACCGAGCCACCGAGCAGGTCGGTCGCCTTGCCTTTCCCCTCGTCGCCCCATTGAGCTCCGATCAGGACTATTGCCGGCATGTGCGTTCTCTGCGCTTCCCTGTTGGCAGCCCCCACCGCGGGCCATCGCGGCGCAGCGCTGCGCGTGCAAAATGTTGTTCAGCCGGTGAGCCACTGTATCGCAGGCCACGGGCTTTGTACGTATTCGGACCGACGAAGGAGGTCGCTGGTGAGTACCCCGAGCGTCACCGAAACGGCGGCGGCGCGGGTTTTGCTGTTCGGCACCCGCCGACTGCCCCGCATTCTGCGTGACCTCCCCGTGGACCGGGTGGACGGATCCGGTGCGGTGCGCGCGCTCGTCGACGCGCTGCCGGACGGGCCGGCGCGGTTCATCGTGGTGGGCGGCGATGGCGATCTAGGGCAAGTCCTGACGCGACTGATGCGCGCCGAGAGACTGGATGTGGAACTGGGTTTCGTGCCGGATCGGCCGTCGCGCGCGCGGCGGATCTACCGGATCGGGTTCGGCGCGGCACGGCGGGCGCGCAGGGGACGTGCGCAGCGGGTACCGCTCATCCGGGACGACACCGGCACCGCTCTTGCCGGGCGCGCATCGTGGCAGAGCAGCGACGGCACCCCGGTCACCGGCGAGGCAACCGTCGACGACACCCTGCTGTTCGACGGCGCCGCGCTGGTCGACGTCGAACCCACCGAATCCATGCCGGGCCTACGAGCCTCGGTGCGCGGCCGGACACGGCTCCTTCCCCGTCGCTGGGTCACCGGACGGGCCGCTCAGCTGGGCACCGTGGGCGCCGTCGTCGTCCGGGACGGCGTCGCGGGCCCCCGCCCGGTCACCCGATCCACGTTCTATCGGCATCAGCAGAGCTGGTTGCTTGTCCGGTAGCTTCTTGCCGTGAACGTGAAGCAGTCGGTCCGCCCCAGCCCGGTCTTCCTGGTGCTCGTCGCGCTCACCGTTGCCGGGGCGGTGTTCGCTTGGCTGGGCGGTGATTCGACCGAACCATTGGCCCGCGGCGGGGTGTTCGTCTTCGTGTTTGCCGGCTGGATCGTGTCGCTGTGCCTCCATGAGTTCGGCCATGCGTACACCGCGTGGCGCTTCGGCGATACCCAAGCGCGCGGCTATCTGACGTTGAACCCGCTGCAATACACCGATCCGGTGCTGTCCATAGCGCTGCCGCTGGTATTCATCGCGCTCGGCGGTATCGGACTTCCCGGTGGTGCGGTGTACGTGCACACCGCAGGCATGACCAACCGGCAGCGCACCATCGTGAGCCTCGCGGGCCCCACCGCGAATGCGATCCTCGCGGTGCTAATCCTCGGGACGACAGCTCTTTTCGCCGATCGCGAGCACGTCGTGTTCTGGGCCGCCATGGCCTATCTCGGATTTCTTCAGGTGACCGCCGTGGTGCTCAACCTGCTGCCAGTGCCGGGTCTGGACGGCTACGGCGCGCTCGAACCCCATCTGAGTCCGAACACGCAGCGCACGCTCGGCAACGCCAAGACGTTCGGCTTCCTCATCCTGTTCGCACTGCTGATGTCGCCGCCGGTCAACCGGGCATTCTTCGGCGCGGTGTATTGGATCGTGGCCTACCTCGGCGTCGACCCCGCCCTGGCCCAGATCGGCGGCTGGCTGTTCCGTTTCTGGAGCAAGCTGCTCTAGCCGCACTATCTCACCGCGTCGACACGCCGCCTGGTGGCGGGTTCGTATCGCACATTGCCGCCGTAACACGGCATGTCGACGGGACGTTCGGCGGGACGTGGAGTCAGGCAGGAAGCAAGGCGGGGCGCGCGGCCGGATCGCAATCGTCGAGCAGGTCGCAGCACCGCGCGTACTCGTGGTCCTCACCGATCAGCTTGGCGGCACGCGCCAGTGCCGCCACCGCACGCAGGAAGCCGCGATTGGGCTCATGCGAATACGGCACCGGGCCGAAGCCCTTCCACCCGTTTCGCCGCAACTGGTCCAGGCCCCGGTGATAGCCGGTGCGTGCGAATGCGTAGGCGGTCACGATGCTGGCGATGGATCCGTCGTCGTCCAGCGCGTTCTCGGCCAGCTCAGCCCAGGCGATCGACGCCGCGGGGTACGCCGCCGCTACCGCGGCCGGGTCCTGCCCGTTGAGCAGGGCCGATTCGGCATCGTCATCTCCGGGCAGCAGCACCGGCTCGGGCCCCAGCAGATCATGCATTGGACATCAGGGAGAACTCATCGGAAAGACTCATGGAAACCATTCTGACGCGAACCGCCTCCCGAGATCGCGATAGGGTGGGCGCGGTCGATCGCGCCTGCGCGAAAGAGCGCTAAGCACGGATAAGGAACGAAACGCATGGCGAACCCCACCGGTGGAAACTCCGAGGCCAAGCCCGACGCACGAGGCGAGGAGCCTACGGAGTCCGCCGAGCAGCCGGAAGGCGCCGCGAATGCCCCGGAGGTGTCCGATACCGAGGACAACACAGACACCGGTCCGGTCCCCCCGCTCGACGACGCCCAGACCGTCGTGATGGCTCCGGCCAAGCCCGACGTTCCGCGCTACACGGCACCGGGCTTTGACGCCAACAAGACCGAGATGATCGACCCGGTCGGCGACGATCCCAAGACCGAATTCATCCAGCCGCTGGCGACCCAGGCACGGCCGAAGGCCGCTACCCCCGAGACGATCGCACCCCGTAAGGAAGAGAAGCGCAGCTGGGGCTGGGTCATCGCGCTGGCACTCGTCGTCGCCGCGCTGGCGGCGGTGATCGTGCTGGCAGCCGTGATCATCTCTCGGACCAGCACACCGAAGGCATCGCAAGAAGAGCTGGTACGCAACAGCATTCAGAACTACGACAACGCCATCCAGACCGGAAACCTGGCCGCTCTGCGCACTATCACGTGCGGCGAGACCCGTGACGGCTACGTGCGCTACCCCGACGGCGAATGGTCGCAGACATACCAGAAGGTGGCCGCGGCCAAACAGTATCCGGTGGTGGCCAGCATCGACGAGGTCGTCGTCAATGGCGAGCACGCCGAGGCCAACGTCACGTCGTTCATGGCGTTCGCGCCGCAGACTCGGTCATCGCGGAGCTTTGATCTGCAGTTCCGCGATAACCAGTGGAAGATCTGTCAGTCGGATTAACTCCGCCTCCCCCGAGTGCGAGCGGTGATGCTCACACTCGGGGCAACGGCTTATGCCAACCCGGCAGAAACCGACCGTCCGGCCGACTTCAGGTCATTGCAGGCCTCCACGACACGCACGCTCATGTTGGCCTCGGCCTTCTTGAGGTAGCTGCGCGGGTCGTAGGTCTTCTTGTTGCCCACCTCGCCGTCGATCTTGAGCACGCCGTCGTAGTTGGAGAACATGTGCGCGGCGATCGGGCGGGTGAAGGCGTACTGGGTGTCGGTATCGACGTTCATCTTCACCACGCCATAGCGCAGCGAGTCCTCGATCTCCGACTTCAGCGAGCCGGAGCCGCCGTGGAACACGAAATCGAAGGGCTTGGAGCCCTCCGGCAGACCCAGCTTGGCCGAGGCCACCTTCTGGCCCTCGGCCAGCACCTCCGGCTTGAGCTTGACGTTGCCGGGCTTGTACACACCGTGCACGTTGCCGAAGGTGGCCGCCAACAAGTAGTGACCCTTGTCTCCGGCGCCGAGCGCGTCGACCGTCTTCTCGAAGTCCTCGGAGGAGGTGTACAGCTTCTCGTTGATCTCTGCCTCGACACCGTCCTCTTCACCACC
Organism: Mycobacteroides abscessus ATCC 19977; assembly: GCF_000069185.1. Lineage (NCBI taxonomy): Bacteria > Bacillati > Actinomycetota > Actinomycetes > Mycobacteriales > Mycobacteriaceae > Mycobacteroides > Mycobacteroides abscessus. Next base: position 4,325,400 of record NC_010397.1, read on the forward strand.
GACGACGCCGATCTCAACCTCGAGGATGATTTTTGCCTTGACAGCAGCACTCAACAGTTCAGCGGCAATGGTCAGGTTCTCGTCGATCGGCACCGCGGAGCCGTCCCACATGTGCGACTGGAACAACGGAGCCTGGCCGGCGTTGACACGCTCCTGCGAGATGGCCAGCAGCGGGCGCACGTAGGTGTCCAGCTTGTCCTTGGGGCAGTGGTCGGTGTGCAGTGCGACGGTGATGTCGTACTTGGCGGCCACGACATGCGCGAACTCGGCGAGCGCCACGGCACCGGTCACCATGTCCTTGACACCCAGACCCGAGCCGAACTCAGCTCCACCGGTGGAAAATTGGATGATGCCGTCACTACCGGCATCCGCGAATCCCTTGATGGCGGCGTTGATGGTTTCCGAGGACGTGCAGTTGATGGCCGGGAAGGCGAAGGAATGCTCCTTGGCCCGCTTCAGCATCTCGGTGTAGACCTCGGGCGTCGCGATGGGCACTTGGGTGACCTCCATGTCAGTTCTGAGCGGTCGGTTCTGGGCTCTGAGGAATCGCCCCTCACCATAAGCCAGGCAGGTTTCCATCAGTTCGCGCCGGTACTCTTGGCGCCGTGATCCTGGCTTCGTCGACGACCACCCTGGCCCTCATGCCCAGCTTCCTGGACCCCGTCAAGCTGCTCGGGCAGTTCGGAACCTTGGCGCTGCTCGGGTTGCTGGTGGTGATCTTCGTCGAATCGGGTGTGCTGTTCCCGGTGTTGCCCGGCGACTCGCTGCTGTTCGTGGCGGGCATGCTGGCGGCGGGGAGCGCCGCGGCCGCGGCCGCCGAGGGCGCTCCACAGGCCAACTTCCAGCTCTGGCAGCTCTTGGTGTTCATCCCGATCGCGGCCATCCTGGGCGGGCAGGTCGGATACTGGATCGGCCGCGGCATCGGTACCTCGATGTTCAAACCCGACGCGCGTTTCCTCAAACAGCGCTACCTCGACGAGGCACACGCCTTCTTCGAGAAACGCGGCCCGTTCGCGATCGTGATCGCCCGGTTCGTACCCATCGTGCGCACCTTGGCCCCCATCACGGCCGGCGCCGCCCGAATGAGCTACCCGATCTTCGCGTTGTACAACATCGTGGGCGCGGTGGTCTGGGGCGTCGGCATCACGCTGCTCGGCTACTGGCTTGGCCAGTTCCCGATCATCCAGAAGCTGCTGGAGCCGATCTTCATTCTGATCGTGCTGGCCTCGGTGGCGCCGATGTTCTTGGAATGGATGCGCCGCCGCAAGGCCGGAAAGACCGCCGAGGGCTCCGAGACACCGACCGGGGCCTGAGATTTCGTCGAGATCGACGAAATGTAGAGGTCTACCCGCACTTTCCGTGCAAAACGCAGATCTCGGCGTGCGGCCCGATCCACTAACCCGATCCACTACAAGGTCGGCTGAGTCCTCTCGAATTCGGCCACCTTGCAACGGAACGCATCCGGAAACGGCACGGAGCTGCCGTCGACCGCGTGCACATAGACCGTCTCACCGGTGATCAGATGCTCACCGCCGCGGTGAATTTCGAAGTGGCAGGTCATGCTTGCCCGGCCCAGGCGGGCAATACGCACCCCGATATCGACCACGTCGTCGAAACGGGCCGACGCGTGATAGTCGATGACGGACTTCACCACGTAGAGATGCTCGAAGACTCCGTCACCATCCGCGTTGCGGGCGCCGGTCAGCGCTTCCCAGTACTCGGTGAGTGCAACGTCGAAGTACGCCAGATAGTGAGCGTTGAAGACCACGCCCTGCATGTCCACCTCGGCCCACCGCACCCGTAACGGGTGAAGGAAGCTGAAATCCTCGCGTGCCATATCAGGCGACCACGTGCGCGGCCTCGAGCAGCATCCACCCGGACAACTGCACCGACAGATCCCGCTCGGGCACCTTCGACGGATTGACGGCACCGGCGACAAACTGCGATGCCGCGGATTGCGCGGTCGGCAGATCGGCCGTCCGCGTCCAGTCGGCGCCGAACAACGGAAGACTCTCCACGGTCAGCCGATTGGCCCATGCAGCCTCTGCCGAGGCCAGCAAGATGTCCCGGGCCGTGGCGCGCGCATCGGCGTCCTGTGGCGAGTTCTGCGGGAGCAGCGTGACCACCAGCGCCAGGTAGCGGGCCAGAATGCCGTTGAACAGCCCGCCATCTCCGCCACCGCTGCCCCGGATGACACCGTCCTCGGTCATCAGATCCCTGACCGCGCGGACCAGGCGATGCACCCGCTGGGCGTGCCGCGGCTCGGCGGTCCGCACCGCCAACTCGGTTTCCAACCCCAGCACCACGCCCTGGCAGTAGGTGTAGGTGGCCCGCTCGAGGGTGCCGTCCTCTTGGATGCCGTCGATCACCAGATGCGAATCGGGATCGACCAAGGTTTTGTCGATCCAGTCGGACATCACCTCGGCTCGCCATACTCTCCCGGTGCGCGCCAACACGATTGCCGCGGGCCCGTTGGCGGGTGCGTTGAAGAACCTGTCCTGCTTGCGCCATGGGATGCCGCCCCCGTACTGCGGCATCCAGGCATCGAGGAACTGCTGTCGCAAGCGATTCAGCGCACGCGGCCGCTCCAGGCCCAATAGCTCGGAGGCGCGCTGCATGGCCAGCGCCAACCACGCCATATCGTCGTAGTACTGGTTGGTCCACATGAAGACATTGCGAAAGCGATGCGCGCGTTGCATATCCGCGATGTACTTGAGCCGATCCGGGCGTGGGTCGCGCAACTGCGCATCGATCAAACAGTCCTGCAGATGCGCCTGCCACCAGTAGTGCCAGTTCTTGAACCAGGTTGCACCCGGCGCCGGCGGCCACGTGACGACGCCCAATTGCATGCCGGGCAGATGCCACAGTGGCGACAGATGTCTTGCGGTAATCGCAGCTTCGGCGCTACTGGCGCGGTTTGCCCACAGCACGTCCATGCACCCGATACTAGGGGGCGAGATGACATTCAGGGACAGCGCTTCTCGATCGATACGTCCCTAGATGTCATCTCGCCGGAGTGGCGTGCTCACCAGGCGCCGTCCAGGTCGGCATGCTGACGGACCCACGCATGCATGGCGATTCCCGCCGCCACCCCGGCGTTGATACTGCGCGTAGACCCGAACTGCGCAATCGAAACCGTCATGACCGCACCGCTTTTCGACGCATCGGTGACGCCCGGACCCTCCTGACCGAACACCAACAAGCAGTCCACGGGCAGCTCAGCCGTCTCTAGGGGCACCGAGCCCGGCACATTGTCCACGGCGACCACCGTCAACCCTGCCCGCTTCGCGTAATCCAGTAGCTCGTCGGTGCTGTCGTGATGCATCAGGTGCTGATAGCGGTCCGTGACCATGGCGCCACGCCGGTTCCAGCGCCGCCGGCCGACGATGTGCACCGTGTGCACCGCGAACGCATTGGCCGTGCGCACCACCGTTCCGATATTGGCGTCGTTCTCGAAGTTTTCGATGGCGATATGGAGCCGGTGCCGCCTGCGATCGATGTCGGCGACGATGGCTTCGCGTCGCCAATAGCGATAGGCGTCGACCACATTGCGGGCATCCCCGTCACGCAAAAGCTCCGGGTCATACCGCGGATCTTCCGGTAGCGGCAAACCGCGCTCGAGCTCCCATGGGCCCACGCCGTTGCCGGTCGCTCCCCACAGCGACGGCTCGGCGGGGCCGTCCTGCGAGTCCTTACTCACGGTTCATCCAGACAGCCGCGTGGGTGCCGATCACCGAGAGCGTGCCGGCGAGCACCGCCGCATTGATCTCACCCTGCAGGCACAGCGAAGGCTGCAGCTGCACCGCATCGAGGGCGGCGTCCGGGAGCACCAGCACCGATGCCCCGTAGACCGCACAACTGCGCGGGAGGCCCGGCCCGGGCAGCGTGGGCGCCACCGTCACCATGAGCGGACCGCCGCGCGCTGCCGACTCGTCGCGATAACGCGCCGCGACCCCCGAAATATTCAGCCCCAGTAATGAGTACCCGTTGCCGGTGAAGGCATTCGGATCGCCCAGGTCCACCTGACTGATCTGCTGACCGCTGGCGCGCCATGCCTCCATGCTCTTGGTGGTGATCACCAAACCCGAATCATTCTGCGGAGTGGGCAACAGACCCATCGGGTAGGCCACCGGATAGGCCACGGTGGTTCCGGCGATGCGGTCTTTGGCCGAGTAGGCGTACACACCGCGCACCGCACTCTGGTTTTGCATGGGACCCAAGCACACCGTGCCACTGAGCTGATCCGGTGCCAGTACGGCCAGAGGATGTATCGAGAGATCGGCCAACCCGGCGCAGCCACTCAACGCGGGCGCTTCCAGTGGGTGTGACAGTGAACCGTACAAGCCGAAGCGTAGCTCCGCGGCGGGACTGGGCTTGTCTCCCGCCCTGGCGGCAGCGCCCGTGACGTCGATCAGCACATAACCGTTCTGGAATCGCAGATTGGCGACACTCAGGTTCCAGCCCAGCAGACTCTGTGTCTCGCCGATCTTGGCGGATTGAGCACCGTAAACCAGTTGCTTCTCAGGTTCTTTCGAACAGCCCGCCAAGACCAGGACCCCAGCGAGCAGAGCGAGCAGGGCCCTGCGGCAGGTCACGATCCGGCCAGGCCGAGATCCGCCAGTCCCAGCACGTACCGATACGGGACACCTTCGGCGCGAATGGCCTCGGCGGCACCGGTATCGCGATCGACGACTGTTGCCACCCCGATCACCTCTCCCCCGGCCTGGCGCACCGCATGCACCGCGGTGAGCGCGGACCCGCCCGTGGTGCTGGTGTCCTCCACCACCAGGACCTGCTGCCCTACGACATCGAATCCCTCGATAAGTCGTTGCATACCATGAGTTTTCACAGACTTGCGCACCACGAACGCATCGATGGGCCGCCCCGGCGCATGCATGACGGCGGTGGCAACCGGATCGGCCCCCAGGGTCAGGCCACCCACGCCGGCATAGTCCCAGTCAGCGGTCAGCTCACGCACCAGCCGACCGATCAGAGCCCCGGCACGGTGATGCAGCGTGGCGCGGCGCAGGTCGACGTAGTAGTCGGCCTCCTTACCCGACGACAACGTCACCTTGCCGTGCACCACCGCGATATCGCGGACCAGGGCCGCCAGCTCGTCGCGATCGGCCGCATTGAGATCCGGTCCTAAATCAAGTTCTGCCACGACCCCGTCCTACCACGCTGTTGTATTTTCGAACCAAACCTCTTGGGATTAGCCGCGTTACCGACGTGATGGCCTTGTACTGCACCCCGGGAACGATCAGAACCTTACCGGCGGCAATGTCGTGCAGGCACGCGTTGACCACGTCGTCGACCTGAAGCCACATGAACTCCGGGATGGTGCCCATCTCAATGCCGGCCCGCTCGTGAAATTCGGTATGGATGAATCCGGGACATAAGACGTGCATGCCGACGCCGGTGCCCAACAATCCATTTGCCAGCCCTTCGGTAAAGGAAACCACCCACGCCTTGGACGCCGAGTAGGTCGAGCCACGGCCGGATACCAGGCCTGCCACGCTCGCGACATTGATGACGGTGCCGGCGCCTGCCTCGATCATGGACGGCAATGCCGCGCGGGTCAGTTCCATGACGGCGGTGACGTTTACGTCGAGCTGTGAGTGCAGCAGCTCCGGCGCCGCGGTCCAGAACTCACCGGCGGTTGCGAATCCGGCGTTGTTGACCAACACCGACACCCCCGCCGCGAGGCGGTCGGCGACGCGCGCACGATCGGCGGCGTCGGCCAGGTCGGCCGGCAGCGCCTCGGCGTACACGCCGAAGCGACAGGTGAGCTCATCGGCCAGGGCGCCCAGGCGCTGCTCGTCACGGGCGACGAGCACCACGTCGTAGCCCTGCGAGGCGTACTTACGGGCGAAGCCACCGCCCAGGCCCGAAGTAGGCCCGGTGATCAGCGCCACGGGACGCGCCGAATTCGTGGCAGCCATGGTTGGTCAGCGTACCCGTCTGGCCGGATGCTCCCACCCGCCCCATAACCGGTACTATAAGTTACTAATACAAATTGTCCGGAAACCCCCGCTTGCGCGAGCAAGCGTTGCTAGCATCGCGAAATGTTTGACCGGCTTGTGGGGTGGCTCATCGCGCGTCAGCGCTGGATCTACCCGGTTCTGGTGGTGTTGTGGGCGGCCGCGGGCACCTACATCACCACCGCTCCCAAGGTTGCACTGCCGACCGCGGAAGTCGCCCCCACCGCACAGGCGGTGAGCGCCATGTCGCTCAGCCAGCCCAAAACGGTGACCTATGAGGTGTCCAGCGGCGGACAGCCCGTCACGGTGTCCTATCTCGACGAGAAGGGGCAGTCCAGACTGTTCAACGGCCCCGCACCCTGGCACACCAGCCTGACCACCAGCGACTTCGGCTTCACCGCGGGTGTCACCGCGATATCGACCGGAACCGTCACCTGTCGCATCACTGTCGACGGCAAGGTGGCCGACGAGAAGACCGATGTCAGCCGCACACCTTCGGTCAGCTGCAACCTCGTGGCATTCCAGAAACTCGGCCCACAAGGTGGTCAGTGATGCACGACAGCCCCATATTCGGACGCTTCGCCGGAGTCATCAGCAGACATGCCGCCGCGATCATCGGGCTGCTCATGTTGGTCGCCGGCGGCCTGATGGCATTGGCACCCAATCTCGAAGAGCTCGCCCTGACCCATGGCAGCCCCATGATGCCCACCAACACCCAGTCCGCGGCGGCACTCAAACACATGGCCAAGGCGTTCGGAGAGTCCGAGTCGAACAACACCGCCGCCGTCGTTGTCGTCAAAGACCAGCCGTTCACCGAGCAGGACCGCCAGTTCCGCGCCGATCTGATGAAGAAGCTGCGCGCCGATACCGAGCACGTAGAACCGGGCATGGACATGTGGTCGGACCCGCAATTCGCGACGGCGTCCGAGAGCCCCGACAAGATGGTCGCCCTGGCACAGGTGCAATTATCCGGCGAAATCGGCGGTCCCAAGGCGATGGAATCGGCAAAAGCCATGCAGCGCATCATCGATGACATCGCCAAGCCGCCCGGCACCACGGTCTATGCCACCGGAACCAGCCAGGCTGCCGCCGATCAGATCAACACCATGATGCGCGATGTCGTGATCATCGGCGGTCTGTCGGTGGTCCTGGTGGGCGGCCTGCTGCTGCTGGTCTACCGCTCTCTGGTGGTCGCCTTTCTGCCACTGATCACGGTGGGCGTCGCGGTCGGGATCGCAACTCCGATGGCCAGCTTCCTGACGCTGGCAGGGCTGATTCCGACCTCGATGATGACCAACGCCTTGATGGGCGCGCTGGCGTTGGGTGCCGGCACGGACTACTCCATCTTCTTCATCGGCCGCTACCAAGAGGGCCGCCGTGCCGGCCTCAGTGTCGACGACGCCTTCCGCGCCAGTTATCGGGGCGTAGCGCCGGTGGTGATCGCATCCGGCTTGACCGTCGCGGGTGCTCTGTCCTGCATGACATTTGCCCAACTCGACATGATGAGATCGATGGGTATACCGGGCGCCATCACCATGATTTTCACGGTGCTCTCAGCGGTGACGGTGACCCCCGGCGCCCTGTTGATCGGGGCGCGTAGATTCGGCTGGTTCGAGCCCAAGTCGACGGTCCGATCCACCCGACTGTGGCGCCGGGTCGGCATTCGGGTGGCACGTTGGCCAAAACCCATATTCGTCACCACCTTTGCCGCACTGATTGTGCTCATGATGGTGATTCCCACCGCCTCCTTCAACTATGACGAACTGCAGTTCATCCCCAAGGACATGCCCAGTGCGGCGGGCATGAACGCGATTCAGGAGCACTTTCCCGCGGGGCAGATGAATCCCGACATGATCCTCATCCGCGCCCCGGAAGATCTGCGCACCTCCGCCAATATCGGACTCCTGGAGAAGGCCGCACAACAGATCACCAAGCTGGACAGCGTCGCGTCGGTGCAGTGGATCACCCGGCCGACCGGGACGCCGATGGATCAGACCTCACTCACCTACAGCGTGGGTATGGCCGGAACCATGATGTCGCAGAACAAGATCGTCATGGAGCAGCGCCAGCACCGGATGCGCACCATGACCGACAACATGAACTCGATGATGTCCACCCTTCAGGGCCTGCAGGGCACCTTGCGTACCGCTCAGCAGAGCGCCGCCCAGTTCAGCGCGGCGGCCGGACCGATCCAGGCCAGCCTGAATCAGCTCAAATCACAACTCAATTCGGTGATGGGTCCGGCTCGCGAGGCGGTGCGGGCACAACCCAACTGTGCCGCCGACCCGATGTGTGTGGGTGCACGATCGACCCTGTCGAACTTCGAGAACATGTCGAACGTCACCGACCAGATGCGCAGCCTGGTCAGCACTTCGGGATCGATGACCGGGGGCCTGGCTCAAGCCGCACGGACCATGCCGCGCATGCTCGACTCGATGTCCTCGATGCAGGATCTGATGACCGAGACCAATGAACAGATGAGTCAGATGATGTCGCAGATCGACACCATGACCTCACTGATGCAGGACCTGGGCCGAAGCAGCGCCGGCACCGGAGACTACTTCTACTTTCCCGCGCAAATGCTCTCTGACCCAAGATTCAAGCCGTACCTGAAGATGATGTTCTCCGAGGATGGCACCACCACCCGCATGATCGTCATCGGCAGCGGCAGCAGCTACGGCGACGAGGGCATCCAGCGGGTCCGGGATCTGGCACGCGAGATGAAGTACGCCCTCAAGGGCACCCGGCTGCAGGGCAGCGTGATCGAGATCGCGGGCCCGGCGGCGCTGATCGGCGATATGCGGGTAATGCTCGACCGCGACGAAAAACTGATCATGATCGGCTGCCTGACGGTGATCTTCACCGTGGTCCTGCTCCTGTTGCGCGGTCTGGTGGCGTCGCTGATCGTCATCGGCTCGGTGCTGGTGTCGTTCGCGTCGACGCTCGGGCTGGCGCTGGTGATCTGGCAGCACGTGCTGGGCATTCAGCTGCACTGGTCGGTACCCGTTGCGGTGTTCGCGATTCTGATCTCGGTGGGTGCCGACTACAACCTCTTGGTGGCATCCCGCTTCAAGGAAGAGATGAGCGCGGGTATCCGTACCGGCGTCATCCGGTCTATCGCCGGCACCGGCGGGGTGGTGACGACGGCGGGGCTGGTGTTCGCGATGACGCAGTTCGCGATGATGGGTTCGAGTCTGGTGAATGTCGCGCAGATGGGCTCGACGATCGGGCTGGGCTTGATCATCGACACGTTCGTCGTGCGTACCTTCACGGTGCCGACGCTCGCGGTAATCCTCGATAAGAAGTTTTGGTGGCCGCTGCCGATGACTCAGCTGTGGCGACGTACCTAGCGGCCCTGCGGCTGGCCCTGCCCCACCGGGGCGGGCTGGCGGTCGGCGACGGGCGCGGCGTTGGAACCGACGGGCCGGCTGGGGCGTGCGGCGGCCTGAATCGGCGAGGGCGCCGATTCCCCGGACGGCGGGAGCACCCGCAGCAGGTCGTTGAACTGACGGACGGCCTTGAGGCCCTCGTCCCACTGCTCACGGTTGCTGTTGATGGGTAGCGCCGCCAGCGTCCAATGCTGCTCGTTCCACAGCACCTCGGCCGTCTCGGGCGCGGTGTGGGCAAAGGTGACCATCCGGCGGTCGCAGGCGCGGCGTGCGGCGTCCAAGTTGGTGGAGTACACCATGCGGGGGCCGATGGCGCCGAGCAGCCAGATATCGGACTCCCGGGGTTCCTGCATGACCTTGAGCCGCAGGTCCACCATGACGTTGGTGCCCACCTTGCGGTGCAGCGCGATGATGGTCGCGACATCTTCGAGGTCGAAGACGTACACGGCCTCACCGCGGATCTGTCCGAGGACCACGTTGGCGGCGGCGGCAGATCCCGCACTGGACATCACGCCGCGGTTCCAGCGCTTGACGATCTCCTTGTCCTGCGGCATGTAGTCGAAGCCGTGCGATCGCGCCCACGACTTGCGCCGGTGCCCGCGACTACGGCGGCGGCCAATATCGACGTACAGCAGCACGCCCGCACAGACGAAGCAGAGTGCGGACAGCGTGAACCAAAGTAGAGCCATCCGCGACAGCCTAACCGGTGTCGGCCCAACTGCCGCACGGCGCGTACGGATCGTGACCCAGAGTTACTTCACTGTGATGCGCCGAATGTCGACTTATCGCGAGAAAGTCCCAGTAGACAGCGCGATAAGTCGACACCCGACAGCTACTTATCCCAGAATGAGCGATTCGCCGTCCGCGCTCACGTTCACCGGCACGACATCACCGTCGTGTACCTCACCCGCCAGCAGCTGCTTGGCCAGCTGGTCACCGATGGACTGCTGCACCAGTCGGCGTAACGGCCGGGCCCCGTAAATCGGGTCGAAACCGCGGGCTGCCAGCCACTTCTTGGCGGGCGCGGACACTTCGAGTGTCAGCCGGCGTTGCGCCAGCCGCTTCTGCAGCTGTCCCAGCTGGATGTCGACGATCTGCACCAGCTCCTCGGGGTTGAGGCCATCGAAGATGAGCACATCGTCGAGCCGGTTGATGAATTCCGGCTTGAACTTCGCGCGCACCGCCGCCATCACCTGCTCTTCGGAACCGCCAGCCCCCAGGTTGGAGGTGAGGATCAAGATGGTGTTCCGGAAGTCCACCGTGCGGCCCTGGCCGTCGGTGAGACGTCCCTCGTCGAGCACCTGCAGCAGCACATCGAACACGTCCGGGTGCGCCTTTTCGACCTCATCGAACAGCACCACCGTGTACGGGCGTCGCCGCACCGCTTCGGTCAGCTGGCCGCCCGCGTCATATCCGACGTATCCGGGTGGTGCACCGACAAGTCGTGCGACCGAATGCTTTTCGCCGTACTCGGACATGTCGATACGCACCATGGCGTGCTCGTCATCGAACAGGAAGTCCGCCAGCGCCTTGGCCAGTTCGGTCTTACCGACACCGGTGGGTCCCAGGAACAGGAACGATCCGGTGGGACGGTTGGGGTCGGCGACACCGGCTCGCGCACGACGCACGGCATCCGAAACAGCCTCGACGGCCTTCTTCTGCCCGACGACGCGCTTGCCCAGCTCGTCCTCCATGCGCAACAACTTGGCTGTCTCGCCCTCCATGAGACGCCCGGTAGGAATGCCGGTCCATGCCGACACCACATCGGCGACGTCGTCGGGACTGACCTCCTCCTTGAGCATGACATTGCCATCGTGATCCAGACCCGGGAGTGCTTGCTCCAGTTGCTTTTCCAGCTCTGGGATGCGACCGTAGCGCAGCTCGGCGGCCTTGCCCAGATCTCCGTCGCGCTCGGCGCGGTCGGATTCGCCCTTGAGGGTTTCCAGCTGCTCCTTGAGATCGCGGACGGCATCGATCGAACTCTTCTCGTTCTGCCACCGCGCGGTGAGCTCGGCGAGCCGCTCCTTCTTGTCGGCGAGCTCGACGCGCAGCTTCTCCAACCGCTGCTTGGACGCTTCGTCCTCTTCCTTGGACAGCGCCATCTCTTCGATCTCAAGACGACGGACCACCCGCTCCACCTCGTCGATCTCGACGGGCCGCGAGTCGATCTCCATGCGCAGCCGGGATGCGGCCTCGTCGACCAGGTCGATGGCCTTATCCGGCAGGAAGCGCGAGGTGATGTAGCGATCCGACAAGGTCGCCGCGGCCACCAGCGCCGAGTCGGTGATCCGGACGCCGTGGTGGATCTCGTAGCGTTCCTTGATGCCGCGCAGAATGCCGATGGTGTCCTCTACCGAGGGCTCGCCGACCAGCACCTGCTGGAAACGGCGCTCCAGGGCGGCGTCCTTCTCGATGTACTTGCGGTACTCGTCGAGTGTGGTCGCGCCGACCAGACGCAGCTCACCGCGGGCCAACATGGGCTTGATCATGTTGCCGGCATCCATCGCCGACTCACCGGTCGCGCCCGCGCCCACGATGGTGTGCAGCTCATCGATGAACGTAATCAGTTGTCCCGCAGAGTTCTTGATCTCATCGAGGACAGCCTTGAGCCGCTCCTCGAACTCGCCGCGGTACTTGGCGCCCGCCACCATGGAACCCAGGTCCAGCGAGATGACGGTCTTGCCCCGCAGGCTCTCGGGCACGTCACCGGCCACGATGCGCTGCGCCAGACCTTCCACGATGGCGGTCTTGCCGACACCGGGCTCACCGATCAGCACCGGGTTGTTCTTGGTGCGACGGCTCAAAACCTGTACCACGCGCCGGATTTCGGTATCGCGCCCGATCACCGGGTCAAGCTTGCCCTCACGGGCCCGGGCAGTCAGGTCGGTGGAGTACTTCTCCAGCGCCTGGAATGTCGCCTCGGGTTCGGGGCTGGTGACCCGGCCGCTACCGCGCACCTGGACGAAGGCATCGCGCAGCGCCTGCGGCGTGGCACCGTGATTGACGAGGAGCTTGGCGATATCGGAGTCTCCGGTCGCCAGGCCGACCAGCAAGTGCTCGGTCGACACATAGTCGTCATTGAGCTCGGTGGCCAGATGCTGTGCCGCCGTCACGGCGGCAATCGAGTCACGCGAGAGCTGCGGATTGGCGCTGGCGTTGCTGACCTGCGGAAGTCGATCGGCGATAGCCTGCGCTTCGTTGCGTACGGACACCGGATCGACGCCCACGGCCTGCAGAAGCGGCGCGGCGATGCCGTCGGTCTGGCCGAGCAGTGCCACTAATAGGTGAGCCGGACGGATTTCGGGATTGCCTGCCGTGGTCGCTGCCTGGAGGGCAGCGGTCAGCGCGGCCTGAGTCTTCGTGGTCGGATTGAACGAGTCCACAACACCTCCATGGGTTGAGAGAAAAGTTAGTCAGTAGTTCTAACGTCCAAAATCTTGAGTCTGTTCCGCTCAACTTTGAAATTTTTCCGGGTGCGGTGTCTAGCTCATCACACCTGGCGGTGCTCCGGAACGGGATCCGGCGTCGTCACAGAAACCGCGAGCTCACGCGCGGTGGCCGCGCCCCTCGAGCAGCTCGCCGAGCCGGGACAGCACGGGAATCGCCCCGCCGCGCAGGACCGAGCGGACCTGACGATTGAGCGGGGACTCTGGATCGAACCCACTCAACGTGAACCACAGCTGGGTCCCGCCATCTTGCGGCCGCAACCGCCACGTCATGGTGAGCTCGGTGGTGCCACCCATGATGGGAATCTCGAATGTGCACACGATGAGCTCGGGCTCACACACCTCGAGAAACTCCATGTCCACTCGCCCACCGAATCCGATGAGCGGAATCGGGTACGTGCCTATAGTCAGCCGCGCGCCCGTCCGCACCGATACCAGATCGTGGTCATTGACCACGTCGCCCACAAACTCTCTCGACGTGACAACCCGCCAAACCGTTTGCGGCGCGTGGCGATAGAACTCGGCCAGGGTGAATGACGTCGAATCATCGGGTGGGGGCACCGCATCGTCTTTCGGCTCTGCCATCAGTTCCGCGATACGGGACACGACCAATTTCCAGAGATCGCGCACCAGAATCCGCAGCCGCCCATGTACCGGATTGCCAACATCAAATCCGTTATGTACCACCAGCAGTCGCGTCCCGCCCGACTCGGGATGCAGCGTCCAGGTGGCTTGCAGGTTCAGCGAGCTCTCGGGAGTGGTGAAGCGGTAGGCCAGCCGTTCGTTGGGCACGACGTCGGTGAATTCGCAATGCCCATGGCCGCTGAAATTGACCTCCGGCAGCGGGAAAGTGGTGAATGCGAACGACTTCCCGGGCACAACGGAATCTCTGTCGATGTCGGTCGCCCAATCCGAAATCGACGCCGGTGACGTGATGGCGTGCCAGACCTGCTCCGCTGAGTACGGGAAGAACTGTCCAACTGTCACCGAGGTGAGGTCATCCGGCGACGTGGTCATACCCCTGGGATACCGCAGTTGCGCGAGGCGTGTGGGCGATCAGGCGGATACATCGGTGACCAGACAATGCGGCGGCTGATCGTCGCCGGCCGGAGCGCTGGCAATACATCGGCCAAGCCTGCCCATCGTTCCGGGCCAGCCGCGTTCGGAGAGCGTTCGGTACATACGTGATGCGGGGTCGCTGGGATCGAACCCCTCATGACGCAAGGTGACCATGGTGCCGCCGGGAACCTCCTGCAACGTCCACGTCACCGTCCACTCCCTCTGCTTAGCGGACTTCATATCCCACCAGCGGATCGACAGCACCCTGCTGGGGGTAGCCGCGAGCACCTCACAGGAGAGCGCGCCCGAGAAGTCGGCAACGGGTATGGGGAAGGCGATGAAGCGAAAGCGCGTACCAACTTCGGGCCGAAATCCGACCGGATCCATCAGCCATTCCTCCATGGCGTCCGGACAAACCATCACCGCCCACACTCGCTCGGGCGGATGTCGATAGAACTGGTCCAGGATGATGGTGGCGATGTCGTTCGCGTCGTCGGGCACGGCACTCTCCAGATTGGTCGGGTTACCTTTCATACCCCATCAATCTGGGTCACCGCCGTGTTCTCATCCATTAGCCAAGCAAACTCATCCGCATGGGGCTCAGTGCCTCCCCGGTCGGTCGGCGTAGTCGCTGCGTGGTCAATGAGGCGCCTCAGCTTGGCCATCGCGGCCGGCCGGAACAGATCCGAGAGGGCGGCCATCCCGCACACAGCAGGGTCATCGCTCTCGAATGTGCGACGACTCAAGGTCACCATGGTGCCCTTGGGCACCACACCAAGCGTCCACCTGGTTCGCCAGCCGGCCGGGGAATCCAGCTTGGTATCCCACCAGAAAATCGCCAGCTTTTCGTTTGGCGTAGCCACCAAGACCTCGTACGCAATGCTCCCCGGAATAATTGGCAATCGACACCGGCAGGTCCATCTGGCGACCTTTGGGCGGGAAACCAACCTGTTCGACGAAGCAGTCCTCCATGACCCCGGGGGGACCGGAACACTCCAAACCCGCCGCATATCCGCCGCCGAGACTACGGATAGAAGAAGTCTCCATCGTTGGTGGTGTCATCCCACGCACCCCGCAGAACCGGCGACGGGATGATTGAATTGATTAGCTAGGCAAACGTTTGACGGCGCCGACGGGCTATCCGTCGCCGACACATGGGATCTCAGCAAACCATGCGGCGGGTACACCAATGGCTTGTAGTCAGAACTGGCATCCAGAAGGGCCCGTCCAGCACACGGGTAACGCACCGCGGGAACGCCTGCCGCGAATCTGGCCTCACCCACTCCCAGACTTGCCTCTTAAACTGGCGTCTCGGTAGGGAAGGTCCCGGAAAGGTCAGGCAACGGAAGCTCGTGGGGCTTGAGGACGTCGAAGCACTGCACGACTTGGTCGGCGGGGTCGAACTTTCGGGAAATAAACTTGTCCGGAGCTTCTACAGCCGCTGGTTCGCCATCGACCCCACCGTCGGCGATCTGTTTCCCGCCGACATGTCGGCACAACGTGAGCACTTCCGGCAGGCACTGCAGTTCGTACTCTGGGAGATGGCGTCCTACCGCACCGAAGGCCTGGTCAACTTCCTCGCCCAGCTGGGCCGCGACCACCGCAAGTTCGGCGCTACCGACAGTCAGTACGACACCATGCGGCAAGCTCTGCTTGATACCACACGTGAGGTGCTGCAACCGATTTGGGACCAGCGGATGGAGGCCACCGCCACCGAGGTCTACACGGTGATGATCGAGGTGATGCGCAGCGCCGCCGCCTCGGACATCGGCCAGCCCTGGTGGGACGGAAAGGTCATCGAGTTTCACCGCACCTCAAGAGATCTCGCACTGATCAGGCTGAAGCTCAACGCACCCATGCCGTACCACTGTGGACAGTATGTTCATGTCCAGGTGCCGCAAAGTCCGCGGAATTGGCGTTACCTCAGTCTGGCGATTCCGCCCGATCCCGAGGGCTACATAGAGTTTCATGTCAGGGCGGTACCCGGTGGACTGGTCAGCGGCGACATCGTCAACAAGACCAAGGTGGGTGACACCTGGCGGATTTCGCCGCCACTCGGTGCGCTGTCGGTGAATCGCGACGGCGGAGACATTCTGATGGTCGCGGGCAGCACCGGTATCGCACCGCTGCGCTGCCTCATCATGGAGCTGTCCCAGTGGGCCGAAAACCCAAGGGTTCATCTGTTTTATGGGGCACGGTACCCGCAGGAACTCTATGACCTGTGGACGCTATGGCATATCGCTTCCACGAATCCGTGGCTCTCGGTCACGCCGGTCACGGAGTACCCCCGGAACCCGGACTGGGCCACCGAGTACCACGATCCGACCCCGCCTCGAGGCCTCCACGTCCGCCAGACGGGATTGCTCTCGGAGGTGGTGACGGCGTACGGCGGCTGGGGCGACCGGCAGATCCTGATCGGCGGCTCGGCATCGATGATCCAGGCAACCAAGGAAGCGCTGGTATCCAGGGGCGCGGACGCCTCCAGAATCCAGCACGACCCGCTTTAGCGCTGCTGCCGGGGCTGCCAGACCACCACGGCCGTACTCTTGGGGATGACGGCGACCTCGCGGCCCGCGGTGGCGGCGCGCAGCTGGGCTACCTCAGCCGTCAGCTCGGCGAGCTTGGCCTGCAGCGCCTCCACCTGATTGGTCAGCTCGATAACACGTTTGATACCAGCGAGATTGACGCCTTCATCCTGCGAGAGCCGCTGCACTTCGCGCAAGAGATCGACGTCGCGTTGGGAGTAACGGCGTCCCCCACCTGTGGTGCGTTCCGGGCTGACCAGCCCGAGCCGGTCGTACGTGCGCAGCGTCTGCGCGTGCATACCGGCCAGCTCGGCAGCCACGGAGATCAGAAAAGTGCGGGCGCCCCGCTCGGGCTGACGACGACGGGAGGCGCCTCCGTCACCCTGCGAGGATGTCATCGTGCACCTGCCCAGCCGGCCCGCGGGTCGAACCCACTTGCCTTCTCGGCCACCTGATAACGCTGCAATGCCTCCAGCGCACTGTCTTCGAGCTTGGACGGCACCGCGACCTTGACGGTGACCAACAAGTCGCCGTTGCCGCCGGCACGCTTCGGGATACCGCGTCCTCGCACCCGCAGGATGCGCCCGTCCGAGGTACCAGCGGGCACCTTCACGCCAACGCGGCCTTCCAGAGTCGGTACGGAAATCGTGGCACCCAAAGCCAGTTCAGTAAAGCTCACCGGCACGGTAAGAGTCAGATCGTCGCCATCACGGCTGAAGACCTTGTCCGGCCGCACGTGCACGGTGACATACAGGTCACCGGACGGTGCGCCGCGCAGCCCTGCCTCACCCTGGCCAGCCAGCCGAATACGTTGTCCGTCATCGACTCCGGGCGGGATCCGCACGGTGATGGTGCGCGTCCGGGTGGTGACTCCGGTGCCCTGGCAGTCTGTGCAGGGGTTCTCGATGATCGAACCCGTTCCGCGGCAATCCGCGCACGGCTCGGAGAACCCGAATGCGCCCTGGTTGCGATTGATGACACCGCTGCCGTTGCACGAGCCGCAGACCTTCGGGCTGGTGCCCGGACGGGCACCGCTGCCGTGGCAGGTGGTGCACGGTGCGGGGCTGGTGAGCCGCAGCGGAACCGATACGCCCTTGCACGCCTCTACGAAGTCGAGTTGAGTCTCGGTTTCCAAGTCGTTTCCGCGGCGCGGCCGACTGGCGCGCGGTTGAGCGCGCTGCCCGAACAGACCACCGAACAGGTCGCCGATTCCACCCCCGCCGGAGGTGTCGGCATTGCCGAACAGATCGTTCAGATTGAACTCGGCGCTGTTGCTCCCGCCGCTGAACCCGCCGCCACCGAACCCGTTGTCGCCGAAGCGCCGTCCGAATCCGCCACCGGCGAAGAGCCGACGCGTCTCGTCGTATTCCTTGCGCTTGGCTGGGTCCGACAGCACATCTTTGGCTTCACTGACGGCCTTGTATCGGTCCTCGGCAGCTTGGTTACCCGGGTTTCGGTCCGGGTGATTTTCGGCCAACAGCTTGCGTGCGGCCTTCTTGATTTCGTCTTGGGTCGCGGTAGAGGAGACGCCGAGCTCCTTGTAGAAGTCTTTCTCGACCCATTCACGTTGCGTCACCCGACATCACCTCCTTCGCGTCCATCGGGTCTTACTCTGCAGTTCTTACTCTGATTCTGTCTCTGATTTTGTTTCGGCATCCCCGGTTCCGGGTTCCTGCTGAGCCGTGTCGCCATCGGTGACCACGACCATCGCGGTGCGCAGCACGCGGTCCCCCAACTTGTAGCCCTTGCGCAGCACCGCGGCCAGTACCGGATGGCCGTCCTGGCCATCGTGCTGAACCGCCTCGTGCAGAGAGGGATCGAAGTCATCGCCCTCGGCTCCGAACGTCGCCAGCCCCAGCCCTTCCAGCGCCGCGGTCAGCTTGTCCGAAACACTGCGCAGCGGGCCAGACTCCAGGTCGCCGTGCTCTCGCGCGCGGTCGAGGTCATCCAGCACACCCAGCAGTTGGGTCACCACGGACGCCTTGGCCGAGTCGATCACGGCCTGTCGGTCCCGTTCCACCCGCTTGCGGTAGTTGGCGAAATCGGCATGCGCACGCTGCAGGTCGGCCGTCAGTTCGGCCACCTTGACATCCGCATCCGAGCCGCCCTCCGAGGCCGCGGCCGCAGGGCCGGATGTCGCCGACCCTGCGGCTCCGGATGCCGAAGCACCCGGTTCCGCTGTGGCAGCCTTCGATTCAGCTGCCTTCGCCTCTTCGCGAACCGCGCCGGTGTTGGGATCGATCCGGCGCTTGTCGGTGACGGTCACCGGTTCGCGTTCTTCTTCCCGATCTTGCCCACCGGTCGATGTCACTTGCTGTCCTTCTCCTCGTCAACAACCTCGGCATCAACGACATCGCTGTCGGCGGAGCCGGCCCCACCTTCAGCGCCGTCGGCCTGAGCCTTGGCAGCAGCAGCCTCGTAGATGGCCTGTCCGAGCGCCTGCGACTGCTCACCCAGCTTCTCCATGGCTGCCTTGATCGCACCGATATCAGTGCCTTCCAGTGCCTTCTTGGCCTCGCTGATGGCCTCGTCGACCTTGGACAGGGTCTCGTCGGAGACCACCTTTTCGCTGCCCTCAGCAGGCTCGCGCTGTTCCTTGACGAACTTCTCCGTCTGGTAGACCAGCGACTCGGCCTGGTTACGGACATCGGCCTCTTCGCGGCGCTTCTTGTCCTCGTCGGCGTGCGCCTCGGCGTCCTTGATCATCCGGTCGATCTCTTCCTTGGACAGGCCGGAGCCTTCCTGGATCTTGATCGTGTTCTCCTTGCCGGTGCCCTTGTCCTTCGCGGTCACGTGCACGATGCCGTTCGCATCGATGTCGAAGGTGACCTCGATCTGCGGCACACCGCGCGGGGCCGGCGGAATTCCGGTCAGCTCGAAGGAGCCCAGGAGCTTGTTGTGCGAAGCGATTTCGCGCTCACCCTGATACACCTGGATCTGCACCGACGGCTGGTTGTCGTCCGCGGTGGTGAACGTCTCAGACCGCTTGGTGGGGATGGTGGTGTTGCGCTCGATGAGCTTGGTCATCACGCCACCCTTGGTCTCGATACCGAGAGACAGCGGGGTGACATCAAGCAGCAGAACGTCTTTCACCTCGCCCTTGAGCACACCGGCCTGCAGCGCGGCACCCACGGCGACGACCTCATCCGGGTTGACGCCCTTGTTGGGCTCCTTGCCGCCGGTCAGCTCCTTGACCAGATCGGTAACCGCCGGCATACGGGTGGAACCACCCACCAACACCACGTGGTCGATATCGGACACGGAGACACCGGCATCCTTGATCACCGACTGGAACGGCTTGCGGGTGCGGTCCAGCAGATCCTGAGTGATCTTCTGGAACTCGGCACGCGTCAGCTGCTCGTCGAGGAACAGCGGATTCTTGTCGGCGTCAACTGTGATGTACGGCAGGTTGATCGAAGTGCTCTGCGAGCTGGAGAGCTCGATCTTGGCCTTCTCGGCAGCCTCACGCAGGCGCTGCATCGCCATCTTGTCCTTGGTCAGGTCGATGCCGGCGCTGGCCTTGAACTTGTCGACGAGCCACGTCACGATGCGCTCGTCCCAGTCGTCACCACCGAGGTGGTTGTCGCCCGAGGTCGCACGGACCTCGACGACACCGTCGCCGATTTCCAGCAGCGACACGTCGAAGGTGCCACCACCGAGGTCGAAGACCAGGATCGTCTGTTCCTTCTCGCCCTTGTCCAGGCCGTAGGCCAAAGCGGCCGCGGTCGGCTCGTTGACGATCCGCAGCACGTTCAGACCGGCGATCTGGCCGGCTTCCTTGGTCGCCTGACGCTGAGCGTCATTGAAGTACGCCGGCACGGTGATGACGGCATCGGTGATGTCCTCACCCAAGTAGGCCTCGGCGTCGCGCTTCAGCTTCTGCAGCGTGCGGGCGCTGATCTCCTGGGGGGTGTAGTTCTTTCCGTCGATTTCGACGGTCCAATCGGTGCCCATGTGACGCTTGACCGACCGAATGGTCCGGTCGACGTTGGTCACCGCCTGGTTCTTAGCGGGCTGACCCACCAGCACCTCGCCATTGCGCGCGAACGCAACGACCGACGGGGTGGTGCGAGAGCCTTCTGAGTTCGCGACAACTACCGGGTCGCCGCCTTCGAGGACGGCGACAACGGAGTTGGTGGTCCCGAGGTCGATTCCGACCGCACGAGCCATAGTTCATTCCTCCTGTTGGTTACCTCATTGCCTTCAGTGAGATCCGCTCAAGTTTGCCTCGTCCAGATCTTTTCGTCAAGCCATAGTTGAGTCAATGTGACTCAAGTTCGACATACTGCTCAACGGCCCGCCGTCGATATTTGTTCCCGAGCAGTCGAACCCGGTTCCATCAGGGGTTTTGGCTATCCCTGCGGTGGCGGGAAGCAGTCTTTCCACTCACCGTTCTCGATCAACAACGGGACGTGGTTGTTCTGCGTCTGCGGCGGGTATTGGTCGAATGCCGTCGTCATGGTCACATCCGCGGTCGCGGTATCCCCCATCACCTTGATGTTCTCTACCTTCCAGTCCTGGACAACGGTGATCTCGGCAAGCATCTTGCGCTGACCTGCGTCAAAGGCCGCCTCGTCCTGCCGCCCCCAGGCCGTCGCCAATTCCTGCGCCGTCTGGCTCGACATCTTCGGGTGCATTTCTTGCAGCCGCGACGCCAGCTGCTTGACCGCCGCCGGATCGTTGAGAGGTTCCGGCTTCTTGAGCGACGACATCGGCTGTACCGCCTTCATCATCGCCGCGCGTGTGGCCTCCTTGTACTGCGCGCAACTGACATCGACGAGCGCGTCGATGTCGTAGTTTTCGTTGGCCTGCCGCTCCCGCTCGAACAACGCACGGATGGCAGCCTCGTCGGTCGCCGGGGTACGAACCGGTTTGGCCGGGGTCGTCGATTGCGGGACGCTCGAGGAACTGGTACCCGCCGATGTCGACGACCCGTCGGTCGAGATGCGGCGCATGGGCTGCTCGTCCTGACACCCCACAAGCACGGCGGCCGCCGCCAGCGCCAACACCGGCGCCATTCCAGACTTGATCCGAATCCTGGCCATCATCGTCGTCCCCCCTCGTGGTCGGCTGGTGCTGCTCAGGTTACCGGCGCGCGAGCACCGTCCCTCCGTTCACCTCCTCATGAGCGAGCTGCGCCGAGACAATCACTCCACCACTTTGCGGTCTACCCGACACGCACGGGCGCAGACTGAGTCCATGCACACCACCGTCGACGAGATCTCAGACGGTATTTTCCGGTTCTCGACCTGGATCCCATCACCGAGCACGGCTGCACGTTCATCAGTTTGTACTCACCGGTGAGCAACCATTTCTCTTTCACACCGGACAGAACTTCTTGTATCCCAAGGTTTCTCAGGCAATCTCACGTGCAATACCGCTGGATTCGATGTGCCGGATATCCTTCGGACACCGGCTGCGGTTTCTTGCCACTCCACACATCCCTCATAACTGGGAGACAGGGCTGCGGTTCGACGAAACCACCGCAACGCTGCTGTGCGGTGACCTGTTCACCCATACCGGACAGGTTCCGGCACTCACCGAATCAGTTTGTGTGGCACCGGCATTGGCAGCCGAGGTGCTCTTTCACGCCGCCGGCCCGACCACCACCCTGGCACTCACACTCGAACAGCTCGCCGCCCTCGGACCAGCCACGCTCGCCATCATGCGCGGTTCGTCCTCGGAGGTGACGGAGCCGGGCAGCTTTGCTTACTTCGGGACGGTGACACCGAACTCGCGAACCGCGATGATTCAGCGGCCTTTACGAACGGCATATGAACTCGCCGCCGCTACGGCAACGATCAGCGCGATGCCGCCGGTCAGCGGCCAGACTCCGGTGGCATCCACCACTCCGACCAGCCAGGCCTGCACCGTGCCGGCGGCGTTGATCACCGGATCGTCGGCACTGCCGTCTCCGAAGTTCAGCCGGATCTCGTAGTAGCCGTAATAGGCGACGTACAGACCGGTCAGCAGCACGATCACCCCGGCGATGCGGCCCACATAGGGCAGTACCTTGCGCATGGTGGCCTGTACCGAATTACCCAGCAACGCGACCGCTAACGCCGCCACACCGACGGTCACCGCCATGCCCGCGCCATAGGCGATGAAGGCCAGCACGCCCGAGACGATCGATCCCTGTTTGAAGGTAGTGCTGATGACCGCCAGGAACGGTCCGACAGTGCAGGACAATGACGCCACCGCATAGGTCAGTCCGTAGCCGAACATCGACAGCAGCGATGCGGTCGGCGCTCCGCCAGAAACCCGGGGCAGCACCAGTGTGAGCTCACGTCCGCACAGTAGCCAGATCGATAGCGCCACAAGAACTACACCGATCACCACGGTCGCAAAGGGCATGTATCGGCCCGCTGAGGCGACCACCGGCGAGACGACAAGTCCGAAGACCCCGAACACCGTCAGGAAGCCACCGGCCATCGCCACGGTCGCGGTAGCGGCACGGGCAATCGCGGTCATCCTCGAAGCGGTGCCGTCGCTGCCTGCGATCACCAGCCCGAGATAACCAGGGAGGAAGGCGAACCCGCACGGATTGAGCGCCGCCACCAATCCGGCGCCCAGCGCGAATGTGAGTGCTGCGGTATCAATCACGTCGATACAGCGGTATCAGTGCAACTGCCCGATCTTCTTGTCGAGCTCCGGCCCCGAAAGGGGACTCTTGACCACCTCGGCCTTTCCTTCCGCTCCAAGGAAGGCGAAGGCTGGCTGGTGAGTGACGTCGTACAGGGCCCATACCTTGGCGTCGGTGTCGGCAAGCTGGATGAAGGTCAGGCCGTATTTGGTCACGAAGTCGCGCATCGCGGGCACCTGGTCCTGCGCGGCCACGCCCACGAAGGTGACATCAGAATGCGCAGTGGCCGCTTTCTGCAGATCGGGCGCCTCCTTCTGGCAAGTCGGGCACCACGGCGCCCAGAACCACAGCACCGCCTTCTTTCCCGCAAGGCTGCTGCCTGCGAAATCGGCCCCGTCGATGGTCTGCGCGGTGAAGTTCAGCAATCGCGACGACGGGGCCGACGAGGTCTCACCCTTCTCGGTTCCGGAACAACCGGATAGCCCCACACTCAGTGCCAGAGCCAGTACCGCCATGATCGAAACCGTAACGCGTGATATCACTTTCCCTCGTTTCGCCGCATACCCATCAACTCACGCACATTTGTGTCCATTCACCGTAACCATCTACACAAGTCAGCTGTGCCCCGGCATGCGGCCTTACGTACGCTGGCGGTCATGGACTTCCGGGTATTCGTTGAACCGCAGCAAGGCGCCACCTACTCAGATCAGTTGCGGGTGGCACAAGCAGCCGAGGAACTGGGGTTCTCCGCGTTCTTCCGGTCCGATCACTACCTGGCGATGGGAGGAGCCGACGGACTGCCCGGACCCACCGACGCATGGGTGACCCTCGGCGCGATTGCCCGGGAGACCACCGCCATCCGTTTGGGCACCCTCGTCACTTCCGCCACCTTTCGCCATCCGGGCCCACTGGCCGTCACTGTCGCCCAAGTTGACGAAATGAGCAGCGGTAGAGTGGATTTCGGGCTGGGTGCGGGATGGTTCAGCGAGGAACACGAAGCCTATGCGATTCCCTTTCCGTCCCTCGGTGAACGTTTCGACCGTCTCGAAGAACAGCTGGAAATCCTCACCGGCTTGTGGACCACTCCAACCGGCGACACCTACTCTTATGCGGGCAAGCACTACACAGTGACCGACTCGCCCGCGCTGCCTAAACCCGTGCAGGAACCGCACCCACCCATTGTCATCGGCGGTCTGGGCGTCAAGCGCACGCCGGCGCTGGCAGCCCGCTTCGCCACCGAGTTCAACCTGCCTTTCCAGCCGGTCGACGTCATCACCGACCAATACGCGCGCGTGGCGCACGCGGTGGAGGCCGCCGGGCGGCCCGCGGATTCGATGACCTACTCGGCGGCGTTCGCGTTGTGCATCGGTGATACGGACGCCGACATCGCCCGTCGCGCGGCGAACATCGGCCGCGAGGTGGAAGAGATCACCGAAAATAGCCCGCTTGCAGGCACTCCCGACGCGGTGGCAGAGAAGCTGAGCATCTACGTCGACGCCGGTGTCCAACGTGTATACGTCCAGTTACTCGATATACGCGACCTGGATCACCTGGAGTTCTTCGCCTCCACCGTGATACCGCAATTCAGCTGACGTTCTTCGGTTAGGCTCCTGCCCTGATGAGCCAGACACCCAAACCGCCCGAGGACGAGAGCTACTTCTCGGAGATGATCGAGGAGAGCGAGAAGCCGGCTCCCTGGTATCGCACGGGGCCGGCCATCGTGGGCACCATCGCCGCCATCATCGCCATCGTCGCGGTGCTCATGACCATCGTGCTGTCTACGGACAAGCGCGTCGTCCGCGACAACACCCCGCTGACGTCGACGCCCTCGGTGTCAAGCACCGCCCCCACGGTCCAACTGACCAGCCCCTCGGAGTCTTCGACGGCCGTCCCGACCGCTACCGAAGCACCCTCGGAGCCGGCGGCACCCGTCCAGACCTCCGAGCCGACGTACTACGAGACACCGACCTCGACGATCTATCGCTACCCGATACCTGCCATTCCGTCTCCTCCACCCATCCCACCGATCCCCGCGATACCCCAAATCCCGCAGATTCCGCAGATCCCGCAAATCCCCGGGCTTTAAGAAAGTTGGGTTACGCTCCGCACCATGTCCTACCCGGAGCCGCCAGAAGACCCGACAATGTTCAATCAGCAGTACCACGACCAGGAGCCCGACCAGCCCAATCCTTGGTACAAGCAGCCTGCGGTGCTCATCGCGCTGGCCGGAGCGGGCGTGGCCGTGGTCGCCGTGATCGCCGCTCTGATAATCACCCGCAGCGATGACAAACCCGCCCCGGCGGGCAACACCTCATCGGTTTCCTCGACAACGAGTTCAACGCCGGCGGATTCCGGCGGCGGAGGCCATGAGGGCCACGGCGGTCACAGTGGCGGCGGCAATACGACGGTCACCGAAACCCAAACCGTCCCGGAGTCGCCCACCAGTCAGGACACCACCACGACTGAGCCGACGACAACCACCACAACGACAACCGAGCCGACGACAACCACGACTCAGCCGACCACCACGACAACCCAGCCGACCACGAGCACCCGCCCGTCGGTGGTCGTCCCGATTCCCGGCGGCGGCAACATCCAGGTACCCGTTGGGGGTCAGTGAGCCATTCGCATCCCAGGCGGCCCAGACAGACCGTGGTGAGTCTGCGCTGGGCTGCTGCTGGGGGTGTTTTCCTTCCAGAGGTGACCTGCCGCGCATAACGCGATCACGAAGGACAGCACTCCGATCGGGATGGCCCACATACGGCGGGTATCGAGCTTGGCGGCACACTGGTCGTGATAGTTCGTCGACTGGTTCTGTGCGGAACTGATCTTGTCCAGCTCGGCGGTCCGGGACAGTCGTG
Source organism: Mycobacteroides abscessus ATCC 19977 (assembly GCF_000069185.1). Taxonomy (NCBI): domain Bacteria; kingdom Bacillati; phylum Actinomycetota; class Actinomycetes; order Mycobacteriales; family Mycobacteriaceae; genus Mycobacteroides; species Mycobacteroides abscessus. The sequence goes on from NC_010397.1 coordinate 4,351,244, forward strand.
GGCCCACGGGCATACCGCACGTCACGGTCTGCGCCGTCTCGCCAGTGCCCACCTGAATCGAGACCGGGGTAAGCAGAACGGCCATCGCGATGATTGTCGCGATTCCACATACGCCTGAAAGGACTCCGCGTCCGTGCATACCTGGGACGCTACGCCGTCAAGGGCACGCAATGGTGGTGATTCGGCATCTGCGCCGGCACAAATCGAACGCAGATTTCAGCAGGCGGTGCTCTTGGCGGTTCGGCAAATTGGCGCTGCCAGATCCCGCAGGACCTGATGGTCGTCCGCCTCCACCCACGACGCCCCGGCCGCGCCGGTGATGGCGTTTGTCACGGTCAGTTCGGCCACCGTCCCGGTACCCGGCGGCTGCACCACATACAGGTGGTACTGAGGTTGCTTACCACCCTGCGCCGGCAGTGTCACGGTAGCCGCATGTCCGTTGGTTAGCTCGGTGACGCTGACCTGAGCGCCAATGGCATTGAAACAGTGGTCCAATCGCCCACGCAACGACCGGTACACCGTCGACGCGTACTGATCGGTCACAGCGGCCTCCCCGGGCCAATGCGCGACCACTTCGACCGCCGTCCATCCGGATTCGTCGGAACTGACCGTCGCGGAAGCCGATTCGGGTGATTGCGGCAGGCTCTCACCCAACGAGAAGCAGAGATTGGCCGACCAGAATGCCGGGCGATCAACGGGAGCCGCACCGCGCGACAATGGAGCCCAGTGCGAGGCGCGGTCCAAGGGGATGTCTCGGGGGTTGATCCAGACCGAGTCGGGCAACGACTTCGGTTCGGCCGCAGCCGGAACCGCGGCGCCCAGACCGGCGATCACCACCAACGCTGAAATCGTCCGCAGCCACCCGCGCATCGTCACAGGAAATCCCTCGCTAGCAGGAACCCTTGCACAACGGCTGGGCCAGGGCGCGCAGCACCGTTGCGTCGTCGACCGGCTTCCACGGCGACGGCTCACGACCGGTGCGAGGCACGGTGACCGCCAACTCCGAGACGGTGCCCGACTCCGGGGGAACCACGTTGTAGATGTGCACCTCACTGGTGGGGTTGTCACGTTCCTTGCCGACCAATAGCGTCGCCGCGAAGCCGTACCAGGAGGGTGCGGGACGCAGGTCGACGCTGATCACGTCCCCGACTCCCGGGCAGTAGTTGAGCTGAGAACGGATGCCGCTTTGGAATGCCGAGGCCCCTTCGGTGTTTCCTTCGGGCCACTGTCCCGCGGCCTGCACCACGGACGCCGCGATGCCCGAGGCGGCTTGGGTGGCGATCGCCGAGGCAGGTGGCAGCACATCCGCCGAGGGGCTGCCACAGAGCCTCATGCTGAGGAAGGCCGCCCTTCCGGTCGCGGTGGGGCTCACCGCTGACCAGTGGTAATCGCTGTTCATCGGAATCTCGGCGGGGCTGATCCATACGCCAGCCGGGACGGGCTTGGACGCTGGACCCGCCGGGCTGGGGGTGGGCTCGGCCGCGGCCGTCGCCGTGCTGAATCCAGCCACAAGGGCAAGGGTCGCGACGAACAGGCGCATCATCATGTGCTCAGTATGCCGGGCGGTCGTGCGCGGACAATTGGGTGAGTATGCCTTCCGCGCTACGGACCGCCGCTAGACACAGCCGACTGGTGAACGGATCGTTGAGCGGGTGTTCGGCCCGCGCCCGCCAGCGTCCCACCGCATCGAGGGCCGCACGCCGCGGATCGGAGCGCGTCTCGTCCAGGCCTAAACGCGCGGCGGCGTCGGTGCCGAAGGAACCCAGCAGCCTGCGGATGAGCATCGTCTCGTGTTCGGTGAGCGTGGTGCTGCGCGAGGACAGTTCCGCCAGCAGCCGCAGTTCGTCGAATGCGTGCGTATCGGCGAGCAGCGGGTCGATATCGTCGATGACTCGGCGCCCGCCGTGTACCGGATAGGTCGTCAGTACCCGCCGGGCCGACAGCAGAGCGGTATGCGATTTGAGGATGCCCGCGCGTTGTCCGAATTGGTTGGCGATGATGTTGTGCAGTTCCACCAGCCCGCTGCGCTCCAGCAGCTCCTCGGCCAGCCCGGTGGCATCGGTGACACCGACCCTCATGACGGCCACTGAGATGCGGATGCCAAACATCCCGAATCGGTGCAGCAGCGCGGCCCGGGTCTGTGCGTCGACAGGCAGTGAATCATCTTCACGCACAAACCGGTCCACCGATAGCAGCGCCTTGGCCAGCACCTGCGGGTCCAATTCGGCAAGTCTCTGCAGCGCGACAAATTCCGCCTGCCGCAAGGTACGCGCGGTCAGCGCCAGCAGGCCGGCGACGGGGACGACGGCTTGGCAGATGCCCGTGCGCTCCATCTCGCCGGCGAACCTGGCCGCCACCTCGCGTGCGGACAACATCGCGTCAAGCCTGCCGACGCCGATCTCATCGGCACGCGACACCACACCGACCACTCCGACAGCTCCCCCGCGCTCCCCACCGACTAGCTTGCCGATCTGGGTGAGCAGCCCGATATCGGCGGCGTTGAGGCTGCGCAACAGAAATATCACCGCATCAACCCGGGGCACACCATCTTCCGGCACCAACAGCGCCAAGCTGCGTTCGGAGACGTCGGTGGACAACGACGAGGTCCCTGGGGTGTCGATGAGTGTGATCTCATTCAATTCCGGTGCGGGCCAATTGACGTCGAGGTCGGCTACCGATGCCGGGTCCAGCCGGTCGAGCTCGAAGGAAAGCCCTCCCTCGCGACGGATGGGGATGTCCTGGCGCACACCGCTGAACAGATTGGCCGTGACCCGTGGGGCGGCGCCGTGCCGGAACCACGCCACGATCCGGGTGGCTTCGGTGGCATCCGTAGGCGCGATGTCCTCTCCGACAAGCGCATTGACCAAAGTGGATTTGCCTGCGTTAAGAGTGCCGGCGATAGCCACCCGGATAGGCTCGTCGAGCCTGGCGGCGATACGCCGCAATTCGTCGTGCGGCTCCGCGACGCGCAGATACCGCGAATCGTTCTGATAGGCGCGCATGGCGTCACTGATGATGACGCGGGCCTGTACGACGCTGCTCATACGTCCCTTGTCGCTCTTCGCCCAACCTGCTCATCGGCGGGCTGCAGCCCTTCAACGTGGCTATTTACCTGGCGAAGGATGTGCAACTGACGCTCTACCTCATTGGTGCGCGCATCCCGGTCCTCAGCTTCCAGCCGCGCCGACGCGATCGCAGCCTGCAACGACTCGTTGAGCGATCGGGTGGTCTGGTTGGCGATCTCGCGGAAATGATCGCGCAGTTGCCGCTGCACCAGCCGGAGCCGGTCACGTGATTCCTTGAGCACCACGAAGGACACGTCATCAAGGAACCTGCGCACGTTGGTCTTGGCCTCGCCCCGGATGCGCAGCATCCGATTCTCCATGTCCTCGTTGTAGGTCTTCTTGCCCAGCATCGCGCCTGCGCCCAGCGAGATCAGATTGAACATGCCGAGCCCGGCGACGGAGGTCAGCATGCCGAACATGATGACGCCACCATACGATCCACGCAGCCCGGTGATTGCCTTGTGCCCCAACTTGATCTGTTTGGCTTCCAACTTCGACAGCGACTTCAGATCGCTCAGGTCGGCGCCCATCTCACTGGCCCGCAGGCGCGGCATCTTGATCGATTCCAAGCCGTCGATCGCGAAGGTCTCAGCCACCTGCGCGGCCAGGTGCATCGCCCGTTGGTGTGCCCACACGAAGTTGTTTCCCACCGAGTTGGCCACGGCCTGCTCAAGTTTGGCTCCAACCTCGGCCCAGTTCTTGGTGGGGTCGGTACGATCGATGACCTCTTCGGTGCGCTGCAGGATGCGCCGGAATCGCGATTGCAGATCATGCTCCACATCGGTGGAGACGTCGGTGATGCCGTCGCCAAGGACCTGCTGCCATAGCGCGGTATGGGCGAGCGCTTCCTCGGCTTCACGCTTGCGCCGCTCTAGATCCGAGGTCAGCTCGTCACGGCTCTGCGGATCCTGCAAGGCACTGAGCTCGGCTTCCAGGGTGAGCGTGAGGTGCTCTGACGCAGAACCAATCTCGGCGATCGCTTGCTGTCGTGTACTGGCCTGCTGGTCGGCGATGGCATTGCTCAGAAAGGTCACCAGCGCGGGGAAATTCGATTCGGTGTTGAGTTCCTTGTCATTGAGCTGCAACGCATGCGAACGCAAAGCCGACGAGACCGCGATAGCGGGGACAGCAATTTTGGCGCGCTGCAGGTGAGCGGAGTTGGCCGCAACCACCGCACGCCAATGCGGATATAGATCGGTTTTGGTGTTGACGATCGCCGCGACGGGACATAGGTCTAGCGCCTGCTGGATGAATACCAGTTCTGGCTCAGTGAATTCGGAGCTGAGATCGCTGACCATAAGCATGACGTCAGCATCGGGAAGCAAGCCCAGCGTGCTGGACAAGTGTGGTTGCCCGAAACCGCCAACCCCAGGCGTATCCACTAGACACAGACCGCTTTTGAGTATGGGGCTGGCCACTTTGACCTCCACCCTAAGGACCTCGCGCCCCTGCGCCTGTGGTGCCCGTTTGAGATCCTTGCCGATATCGGCCACGGGAATCGGGATGATCTCGGGCTCACCGGCAAGCCCGCCACCGTCGTACTGTTCGGCCGGCGCCACCACCAGAGCCGCCGACGGCTGCTCACCGTAGCCGATAACGGTTGTCACCGAGGTGGTTTCGTCATCGCCCACCCGAGCGACCGGCATGTTTAGTAGCGAGTTCACCAGTTGACTCTTGCCTTGCTTGAGCTGACCGGCCACCACCACACGGAGCGGGCGGTCTACGAGAAGCTGGTCCGCTCGGTCCAAGCGGTCGATCAGATCGCCGCGGTCGTTTTCGCCCGCGATCTTGCGCACATGCCCAAGCAGCTCGTTGATGAGCGCAAGCTGCTGCTGACCATCCTGTGCGGTGTCAGACAAGGTCCCATAACCCTTCTCGCTCGACGTTCCTCATACTGTGCCATTTCCGTTGACCAGCACGGTCGGGTTAGCGGCCCATGCGGATGCCCCGCACCGTTTTCTGGTGCGGGGCATCCATCCAGGTGTTAGTGGTGCTCGGCACCCGGCAGAGTGGTGTGAGCGGTCTCCGATGCGTGGCCCTGGGCATGTCCCTGAGCTTCGAAGCCGGTACCGGCCGCACCATGCGAGCCCATCGAAGAACCAAACGACTCGTTCATCGATGAGCTGTGCGAGGCATTGATCGAGCTGTTCATCGACTCGTTGATGGCACTGGTGTGGGCGCCACCGCCGACAGCCGTGCTGCCGCCAACAGAACCCGAACCACCCAGGGCATCGTTGATGGCACTGGTGTGAGCACCACCGCCGACAGCCGTGCTCCCGCCAACAGAACCCGAACCACCCAACGACTCACTAATGCCACCACCAACATGAGAACCAACACCCACACCGGTATTCACACCCCCACCAACACCGGTATGAGCACCACCGCCGACAGCCGTACTGCCGCCAACAGAACCCGAACCACCCAACGACTCACTAATGCCACCACCAACATGAGAACCAACACCCACACCAGTGCTCACACCCCCACCAACACCGGTATGAGCACCACCGCCGACAGCCGTGCTCCCACCAACAGAACCCGAACCACCCAACGACTCACTAATGCCACCACCAACATGAGAACCAACACCCACACCAGTGCTCACACCCCCACCAACACCGGTATGAGCACCACCGCCGACAGCCGTGCTCCCGCCAACAGAACCCGAACCACCCAACGACTCATTGATGGCGCCGCCAACATGAGAACTACCACCAATGGCACCACTGACACCGGTGTTCAGCACTCCACCAACCGCAGCATTACCTGCCACCGCAGCATTACCTGCCACCGCAGCATTACCTGCCACCGCAGCATTGCCCGCCAACCCAGCGTTACCCGCCAAACCAGCGTTACCGGCCAACCCAGCATTGCCCGCCAACCCAGCGTTACCCGCCAACCCAGCATTGCCCGCCAACCCAGCATTGCCCGCCAACCCAGCGTTACCCGCCAACCCAGCATTGCCCGCCAACCCAGCATTGCCCGCCAACCCAGCGTTACCCGCCAACCCAGCGTTACCCGCCAAACCAGCGTTACCCGCCAAACCAGCATTGCCCGCCAACCCAGCATTGCCCGCCAACCCAGCGTTACCCGCCAACCCAGCATTGCCCGCCAAACCAGCGTTACCCGCCAAACCAGCGTTACCCGCCAAACCAGCGTTACCCGCCAAACCAGCATTGCCCGCCAAACCAGCGTTACCGCCCACCGCGGCCGAGCCGCCCGCGCTCGTCGAAGTACCGATATTCGCCTGGTTGTGTGAGCCAATCTCGGTGTTGGTGGTGTTCCCCGAGCCGATATTCGTCGAGCGGTCGGTGTTGAACGAATCGTTGATGTTGGTCGTGTTGCGCTGCGAGTGATCGTCGACAACGGTCACGCTCTTGTCGATGTCGGCCGAGCCATGGCCGCTGACGTTGGTGTAATCGCCACCAACACGAGTCTGACTCTGGTCCACACCGACATTGCTGCCGTGGTCAGCATTAATGATGTTGCTATCGCGCACATCGCCGTTGACGGCGGTCGAACCCTGGCCGGAAGCGATGGGACCGGAGTTGCTGCCGCCCACGGCCACGGCACCGTCGCCGATGGCGGTGGTATCACGATTACCGAACTGCAGATCACCGAAGCTCAGGTCCAGCAGCGGACCGCGGTTGAAGCTGTCAACGTTCCCACTGGGGCTCATCACCTGGTTGCCACTCGCGATCGGGTTGTGGCTCGCAAAGTCGGTGTCGTTGTGGCTCAGGAAGTCATTGTCCCGGGGGCTCAGCAACGACGGCGACAGGATGCTCGGTCCATCGGGTTGTGCGGCGTAGTAATTCTGCAGGTTGCCCGACAGATCGTGGATCGGGTTACCCGTGTTCACCCACTGCGACTGGTAGCCGTAGTTGGAAGCGACCGACTCGGCGACGACCGGCATCACCGCGCCGACCTGTGCGGCACTGACTGCCGACAGTCCAGCGTTGGCCAGCGCCGCCTCTGGGTCGGCAACGTAACTTGCGGCCTCAACGGGGTCGCGGAACAGGTTGAGGATGAAGTCGATGATGGACATTGGGGTCTCCTTCAGTAATTCGGAGTCAACCGGGTTTGTTCGGTCGAACTGAATACAAACCTACGAACCTGCAAGGGCACTGAAAACGGGAAAACTTCCCCCTCTCCACGGACCCCCCACGGGGGTCTGCCGCCCACCCAATTAGGGGATTAGGGGATGCCTAGGGGCAGGGCGCGACGGCCGCCGGTCGCCGCGGTATCGCCATTTCTCCACCACCGAAATAGGGCAGGGTCCATCACCCCGAACAGGCAAGGCGGTTTACCTACTATCCAACTTAGTAATTACCTACTATCTTCCTTAGTAGACACTTACTAAGTTGGGTAGTAGATCGAAAGAGGGAAACTGTGCGGCGAAGCGAGAACGGCAAGCGCGATATCTGGATTGCCGGGATCTTGGGCGTGGTGATCGTCGCGCTGGCCACCTACCTGCTCGTCGATCACCGCAGTCAAAGCACCGCATCGACCGACTCGCCCACGGTCACCGGCCACAGCAGCAGCCTGGCTCGGCTACGCCCTCTTGACCCGCTGGCACTCGGACCAGTCGATGCGCCGGTCGTGCTGATCATCTATTCGGACTACCGCTGCCCTTTCTGCGCCAAGTTCAGCCGGGACACCGAACCACAACTCATCGAGCGCTATGTCAACACCGGGAAGTTGCGGATCGAATGGCGTGACCTCCCCATCTTTGGCACCCAATCGGTGCAGGCAGCCAAGGCCGGTCGAGCAGCGGCTGAACAAGGCAGGTTCTGGGAATTCAACCGGGCTGTGTATCGGCATGCACCGGATCGCGGTCACGCCGAGCTGACCGACAAGATCCTCCTTGATCGGGCTCGTGAAGCTGAAGTCCCGGACCTGGCTCGCTTCCAGACAGCAGTCGAGAGCGACCGGTTACTGCCTGCCGTGCAACAAGATATTCAAGAAGCAGTGGCGATCGGGGCGGCATCGACGCCGGTGTTCCTGATCAACGACCAACCCGTGGTCGGCGCGCAGCCATTGGACGTCTTCATATCGGTCATCGAGCAGGCTCAGCGGTGATCGATGTCGGAGTTCTCGGCGCCCTGCTCGGTGGGGTTCTGACATTGGTCAGCCCCTGCTCGGCGCTGCTCCTACCGTCGTTCTTCGCATACTCCTTCGACCGCACTGGACTCCTCCTCCGCAGCACCGGGCTGTTCTATCTGGGCATGCTGACAGTGCTGGCGCCGCTGGGAGCGGGCGTCGGCGCGATCGGGGCACTGCTTACCGAATACCGATCACAGGTGACAACAACGGGAGGCCTGCTGATGACGACGCTCGGTGTAGCGATCATCGCCGGGATCGGCTTCCGCGTCGGCCCGGCAGCACGTCTGTCCGCGCGTCTCGACCTGTCGTCGGGTTTGTCGGTTCTACTGCTCGGCACCGTATATGCGCTCGCGGGATTCTGCTCCGGGCCAATACTCGGGAGCGTGTTGACGGTGGCCGCTATCGGCTCCAGCCCGATCTATGGCGCCCTGCTGATGTCGTTGTACTCGCTGGGAATGGCAGCGCCCCTGTTCGTTCTCGCATTCGCCTGGGGGAAGTTGGGACTGTCTCAGCGACGCTGGATCCGGGGACGGGAGCTCCGGATCGGAAGGTTCCGGACCCACTCCACCAACCTTGTTTCCGGCGGGATGTTCATCGCGATCGGAGTGTTTTTCCTTGCTACCGACGGGACGGCTGCGCTCGGCGGACTCACCGGCAGCGATACTCAGTACGACGTACAGGCGCGGTTGCAAAGCCTCACCGCCGGCCTGCCGAACGCGGCCGTAGCGCTCGGGATCGCCTGCGCCGCATTCGTTGTAGTCCTGATGCGTCTGCTGCGCGCCCGCATCACCGCAGCGGGCGACGCTCGGAAGCGAAGTGACAGCACAAGAGAGGACGCCGATGATCGTAGGTAGACAGAAGGAGGCAGCTCATGCGTGACATGTTCGGCCTTGGTGAGCGGGAGGCGACGATCATGGAGCTGTTGTGGTCCGCCGCCGAGCCCGTGACCGTCCGCGATGTCCTGGATCGGCTGGAGCGTCCACTCGCGTACACAACAGTCATGACGGTTCTCGACAACCTTCACAACAAAGGACACGTCACGCGCGAGAAAGTCGGGCGGGCATTCCAGTACCGGGCCGCCGAAACACGTGAAGCAGCGGCGGCGCGCATGGTTCGGGAAGTCTTGGCCGCCAGTGGCGATGCGGAGGGGGTGCTCTTGCACTTCGCCGGGGCTACCTCGCCCGAGGAATCCACGGTGCTGCGCAGGATTCTTCGCCGAGGCGGGCTGGCATGACCGTCGCCCTGGTGTTGATGGCAGGTGCCGCCCTCATCGGCGTCGCCGGGCCGGCGTGTCTGGGACCGACTGTGCGTCCTTCATTGCTACCCGCGGCTGCGCTGGCAACATGGCTCGGGGCTCTGCTGGCGTTCCTTGTACTCACCACGTTGTCCGCCACGTTGTTGCTCTTCCCGCATGTACTGGACACCAGCGGTGTCAGGACGCTGGTGGGCGGCTGCCTGAGCGGAACCGTCCCGCACTCATCCTTCGGAACCCTTGTTCAGCTTGGGATCTCACTGCTCCCCCTCACTATCCTGGCTCGGGTCGCGGTCGTGGCGATTCGGAGCCTGCGCTCCGCACGCCGTCGCCGTGCCCGTCACTTCTGGATGCTGCGGGCGGCGTCCTGTCGCTCCGGTGAAGTCCATTGGATCGACGATCCGCGGCCAATCGCCTATAGCCTCGGCGGCGCTCGCGGAGCAGTGGTGGCCACTCACGGAGTCCGCCACCTCGGCGAACGACAATGCGCCGCAGTCATCGAGCACGAGATGGCGCACATACGCGGCCGGCACCATGCGGCTGTGCTGTGTGCCGATATCGCCGCAGCGGCACTTCCGATGCTGCCATTGATGCGTCGTGCGCCGGCAATGGTGCGGCTGATGGTGGAGCTGGCGGCCGACGATGCGGCGGCGCGGGTTCACGGGCCACCCACTGTGCACGCCGCGCTTCTGGCAATGAGCCAATCAGCGGTGGCCGTGCCTGGCGTGCTGCACATGTCCAGCGAATCGGTGGCGGTGCGGCTCCTATGGCTGCGCACCCAGGGAGCCACGGGCCGCACACCGATGGGTCGAACCCGGCTGATGCTCGGCTTCGCCTTGCTCCCAACAACTCTCGCGGGCTCTGCGGTGGTCGCCCTATTCAGGGCGTACTGCACCTTGTGAGGCCTCGGCACGGAACATGCTCGCAGACCAATGAAGGAGCGCTCATCAATCCTCAGCACGCCGCACGCCTCCTCGGGTGGATGATTCCGACGGGCGCCCGTCTGGTTTTCGGGGTCATCTTCCTGTTGGAGGGAACTCAGAAGGTCTTCGGCTGGTGGAGCGGATCCCCCACCGGTTCCGGACACCCCGAACCATTCCTCAACTGGCCATATTGGTGGGCCGGTGTGTTCGAGCTGGTACTGGGCAGCCTGCTGACAGTGGGGCTGCGGACACGGCTGGCAGCAGTCCTCGCGGCGGGAATGATGGCCTACGCATACTTCTTCGAACACCTGCAGGTGCATTGGGAGCCCATGCAAAACGGAGGCGCCTTCGCAGCCACCTTCTGCTGGGGGCTCCTCCTCCTGGCGGTCACGGCCAACGACACCCGGCTGTCGCTCGACCGGGTGCTGGCACGCCGCGCCTAGCGGCGATCACGGCTAGAAGTGGTCGATTCCCGGGTCATGACCGATGCCGGGGTGATGCCCCAGATCCCCTTGATCGAAGAACGGATCATGCAGGCCGGGGTCCGCAGAACCGGTCACACCCGCATCGGCACCGAACTGTTGCGGCTCGAACCCACCGTCGGTGGACTGTGGCGGCGCCTGGAATTGGTCGATCGCCGCCACCGCGCTATCCGTCGGTGCGGTGGACTGATCGGGGACGGTGATCGCGTCCTGACGAGGGGACAGATCCGAAACGGCGTCGGTGGCCGCGTGCAGACCCGCGTCCAGACTTGGGTCGTGCGTCGGCGCGGTAAATGGTGAGTCGAATGCCGAAACCGCCGCGCCGCTTGCCCAGATGTTGTCGGCCGGGATCGTCGCGTGCGCCAGGCCGCTCGCCACGGGATGGGCTGCCAGCTGCGATATTGACGGCATCGACTCGCTGACCACCGGGATCAGCGCGGAAACATCCGACGGCTGGACACCGTCCAGGTGCGCGTCGGCAATGACCCGTTCGGGATTGGCCGCGTACTGGGCGGCCATATCCTGGTCACGGACCAGCGCCATGACGAAATCCAACAGGTTATTGCCCATATCTGCGATGGTAGAAGGCACTCGAAGCCCCTGCTACGGGGAGCGACCCGTTGCCCACCAACACCCCCTTGGGGGACGCGCGTTAGGGGATGTCATGTCATTAGGGGGTGTGACGTCCGTCATCCCCTACTGTTGGGCTGCGGGGTGAAACATCACGGCACCGTAGAACGAACGGATAGGTATGGCCAACGCACTGGGACTGTCGATCGGCGCCACTCAACTGGTTGCGACACCCGACGATCCACAGAGCCAACCCGTCGTGCGCAGCTCGATCCTCACCCTGCATGAGGACGGCCCGCCCGAGGTTGGTGTCCCGAGCCAACCGGGTTTGACCCTCACCGGATTTGTCGGCAGGGTCGGCGATCCGGTCGGCATCGTCGCCGCGGACGGGTCCGTTCATCGCGCCGAATGGGCGCTGACCGAGGCCATGCGGGTCCTGATCGCAGACGCCGTCTCTTCCGCGAATTTCACCGCACCACCCGTGCTCTCGGCATCGATCCCCGCGCACTGGAGCCCACAGACGGTCAGCACCTTGCGGGATGCGATCGACCGTGTGCCGGCCTTCGCTCCGGGCGGTCGGCAGCTGAAACTGATCCCGGACGCGCGCGCAGCCCTGGAGGCGCTGGCCGCGGGGCCGGGCACACCTGATCGTGGCGTCGTGGTGGTGTGCGATCTGGGAGGCTCGGGCAGCAGCATCACGCTCGCCGATGCGGCCCGCGGGTTCCAGCAGATCGGGCAGACCATCCGATTCGCCGACTTCTCCGGTCAGCAGATCGACCAGATGCTGTTGACCCAGGTGCTGACCGATCTGAACCAGGATCCCGAAGGCACCACATCGGTGGGCGCTCTGACCAGACTGCGTGATCAGTGCCGGCTGGCCAAGGAGAGACTCTCCGGCGACACCGCGACCTCGGTGCCGGTGCAACTGCCCGGAATCACCACGGATGTCCGGCTCACCCGCGCCGAGTTGGAGGGTCACCTACGCGGCCCATTGTCCAACCTGATCAACGCGATTCAGGACACGGTGGAGCGCAACGGGATTCATCCGGCAAATATCACCGCGGTGGCCTCGGTGGGCGGCGGGGCAAGCATTCCCCTAGTCACCCAACAACTTTCCGAGCGCATGCGAGTACCCGTTATCACCGCCCCGCAGCCGCAGCTGGCAGCTGCACGCGGAGTGGCCCTGCTCGCGACTCGGCCGGACCTGCCGCCACAAGACGCCACCGCGATGCGGCCGGTCGAGCAGCCCCCGGGCGATGCGACCATGATGCGCCCCGTGCCGACCGGCACCGGAACCTTCGCCGCCCCGGTGGCCGCAGCCGCCAACGAAGAGCCGGAATTGGCCTGGTCTCAAGATGATTCGGCGCCCGACTTGGCACCGCTGCAGGAGACTGGGTATCAGAGCGGATACACGGTCGACCTCGACGACGAGTATCAAGGGCCCACCGAGGCGACCACCGCCCGCCCCGAACTTCGGTTCAGCCACGGCCCGTACGCGGACGAAGATGACTACGACGACTATCCGCCGCTGCCCTGGTACCGCCGTCCGCTGGTGTGGTTCATCGCGGCGGCGGCCGTTGCAGGAATCGCTTTTACCGGAATGATGGTGTCGCTGACCAGCAGTGAATCACCGGCGCCCGCCACCACAACGCCAAGTGTCAATGTGGTGCCGAGCACGGGTGACGCGCCGGCCGAACCGCCCCCGTCACCGGAACCGCCGCCACCGCCGCAGACCCACACCGTCACGCAGTCGGTGCAACCACCTCCCCCGTCACCGGAACCACCTCCACCTCCACCCCCGACGACGACCACAACCACCACACCCCCCACGACAACCACCACCACGACAACCACAACAACCACAACAACCACAACAACGACTACGCCGACCACAACAACAACCCAACCGACAACCACAACGACACAACCCACGTCCACGTCGCGCCCGGCGATCACCATCCCCGGGCTGCCCCCGATTCCGATCGGTCCGCGCAACTGAACACCCCGCGCGATAACGGGATGTCCGGGACATTCGACGGAATCGCCTCGGCGATAACGGCTATCACCGGGCCGCTATCCGCGGGCCATGCCGTGAAGGTGCTCGTCAACGGCACGGCAGGCAGCGGAAAAACCTTCGTGCTGAGCCGCATCCGCGAAGCGCTGGGCAGTGCCGGCACCCCCGCCGTCAACCATGTCCCCGAAGCGGCGCCCGGCCCAAACACCGGCCCATTCGTCATCGATGACGCCGACTCGCTGACTGATCGCCAGCTCGAAACCCTGCGCGCGGTCGTCGAGAACGATCCGGCGGCCATCATCGTGGTGGCCGCCGCACCTCGGCGCAATCCGGCCCTGCGCTCCCTTTTTCAGGCCTTGGAGCGCGAATCGCCGGCGATCACCCTGGGCCCGGTCAACGCCACCGATATCGGTCGAATGTCGCCGCTCGCAGCGCCGTTCGCCGAGCAGATCGCCGCAGCGAGCGGCGGCGTCTTGGCATTGACGGCAGCCGCGGTAGAGCGCCTGGGCGACCCCGATCCGCTTCAATCGGCACTGCGCGCGATCGATACGCGAGTAGATGAACTGCTACGCCGGTTGTCGCCCATGGCCCAGGCCGCAGTGTTGTTGATGTCGTTGAACCCGGGCATCGGAGCTTCCGATGTCGCTGCGGCACTGGCTCTCCCCGATGCGGCCGACCTGGTCGACGAGGCACTGGCGAGTGGTTTGATCGCCGGGCCAGGCCACGTCGCCTTTGCGGCCAGGGTGCACGGTTGCGCCGCCCGGCTGCTCGGTGCGGCGCGGCATCTCGATCTGGAACGTTCGCTGCTGCGAACCCAGCTCGAGATGGGTTCGGTTTCTGCCGACCTGGCCCTGGCACTGGTGGGGCACGGACTGCGCGACCTGGAGGTTGCGCGGCTGCTATCGAATTGGGCAACAACCGAATCCGACCCCTTGAGCGCCGCTGATCTCTACCGGGCAGCACTGACCGCGGGTGCCGAGCCGGACCCGATACGGGTGCCCCTGGCCGAATCTCTGGCCCGCGCGGGTGATCTGGCAGCGGCCGCCGCACAGGCCGACGAGGTGCTCGCCAGTACGGATCCCGCGCAACGGACCGCAGGCGTACGCGTGGCGGCTGCGATCGCGTGCCACAACGGGGATTCCGGACAAGCGGCCGCGTTGTACAGCTGGCTGGGCGCCGATATGGATGGTCTGACCGCCTTGAGTGCGTCACCGGTGTTCGTCGGCACGGGGCAGCTGGCAAAGGGGCGAAAGTCCTTGGAAGACAATGTCGGAGCACCTCCGACGACATCAGCCACCGCACAGCGCAACGCCGCACTGGGGGTCATCGCGTCCGTTGAGGGACGCGGCCAGGAAGCGTTGTCCCTGTTGGGGCAGGCGGTCACTCAACAGCCGTCCACGTCGTCCTTCATCCCGGATAGCACCGTCGCGCTTGCGGCGTTGACCATGCTGCACAGCGGCGACACAGCACGGGCTCGCAGCATCCTCACCGGCGCGATCCGCGCCGATCGGCGCCACGACGTATTCGGCGTGCGGCACCGCCTCCTGGCGGCCTGGATCGCCATGTTGTCCGGCGACCTGTCTGGCGCCGTTCAATGGCTGCCTGGGGCCCAAGTAGAACTGTCCCGCCGGGACCGCCTGTTCGCCGAGTCACTACGTACCGGCATCGCGCGACGTCATGGCGATACCGGTCCGCTGCGCCAGCATTGGCAAGCCTCCATGGATGCGTTGTCGGCCTATTCGATCGACCTCTACACGCTGCTTCCGGTCGGCGAGCTGTGGGTGGCGGCGGCCAGGCTGCGGACCCTGGACGTCATGACCCATCATCTGGATCGCGCCTTCGCGGTGCTGGCGCACCTCGGCGACCCGATCGCCTGGTCCGCGCCACTGAGGTGGGCGGGTGTACACGCCGCGATCTTGACCAACTCCCCGGAGACTCTCGCGCCGCACGGGCAGGCTCTCGCCGCGGGGGCGGGTTCCAGTACCTACGCGCGCATACTGGCGACCGCCGGGCGCACCTGGCTGCGGGTGCTCGCCAACCACGTGGACGGCGAGGAGGTGGACAGCGCCGCGCGCATGTTGGCCGACACGGGCCTGGGCTGGGATGCCACCCGCCTGGCCAGTCAGGCCGCACTGCACGCGAACGACCCGAAGGTCGCGGCCTCGATGCTGGCGCTCGCGCGAGATCTCCGGTCGCCGTCCGCCGCGGCAGACGGCGAGTCCACACCCTCCTCGGCGGTGCATTCGCCGACGTCCACACGACTGTCCGAGCGCGAGCGCGAGGTCGCTGAACTGCTGCTGCGCGGCCTTCCTTATCGCGATATCGGTGCGCAACTGTTCATTTCGGCTAAGACGGTCGAGCATCATGTCGCACGCATCCGTCGGCGTCTGGGCGCCGAATCGCGCTCCGACATGTTCTCGATGTTGCGGGCAATCCTGACCCCGTAAGTGCGAGAAAGTTCACCCGGGAGACGGGTTAGGTAAGCCTGACTAGGACTTTCGGCCCTGTCAATGCGACGATGACCTGGCATCGGACACAAGTTACCGGCCAGTAACATTACACTTGTTACTGACGGGTAACTTATCGGGACCGGGAGGTCAGCACCGTGAGTACAGCGACGATCACGCTGGGGATCATCGGCGTCATTTTCAGCCTGGTCGCATGGGGGTCATTCTTCGGCGGCGTCGTGAAGATGGTGCGCGTGATCCTCTCGGGCCAGCCCGACAGGACTCGCTTCCGTCCCTTCCTGCCACGCCTCAAGCAGCTCATCGTCGAGGTGGTCGCCCACACCAGGATGAACAAGTTCCGCACCGTCGGCTGGGCGCACTGGCTGGTCATGGTCGGCTTCCTGGGCGGCTTCCCGCTCTACTTCGAGTCATATGGCCAGACCTTCAACCCTGAATTCCATTGGCCGATCATCGGCGACACCTTCCTGTGGCACCTGTGGGACGAGCTCCTGGGTATCGGCACGGTCATCGGCATCGTGACCCTGATCATCATTCGGCAGCTCAACCACCCGCGGAAGCCCGAGCGGCTGTCGCGTTTCGGCGGCTCCAACTTCTTCGCCGCGTACACGATCGAAATGATCGTTCTGGTCGAGGGCCTCGGCATGGTCCTGGTGAAGTCGGGCAAGATCGCCACCTTCCACAACAGCCATCCCTCGTCCGACTTCTTCACCATGAATGTCGCCCAGTTGCTACCCGAGAGCCCGATCATGGTGTCGGTCTTCGCGTTCATCAAGATGATGTCCGGCGGTCTGTTCCTGCTGCTGGTCGGACGGAAGCTGGTCTGGGGTGTTGCGTGGCACCGCTTCGCGGCCTTCTTCAACATCTACTTCAAGCGCAATGCAGACGGCTCCGTCGCACTGGGTGCAGCCAAGCCGATGATGTCCGGCGGCAAGGTACTGGAGATGGAGAGCGCCGACCCGGATGTCGATGCGTTTGGTGCCGGGAAGGTCGAGGACTTCAGCTGGAAGGACCTGCTGGACGTCACCACCTGTACCGAGTGCGGCCGCTGCCAGAGCCAGTGTCCCGCCTGGAACACCGGCAAGCCCTTGTCGCCCAAGCTGCTCATCACCTCGCTGCGCGATCACACCTACGCCAAGGCCCCCTACCTGCTTGCCGGTGAGGACAAGTCCAAGCTGAGCGAGGCCGAGATCGCCGAGGGCGAGCGCCAGCTGGTCGGCGGCGAAGGTGCCGTGATCGATCACGAGGTGCTGTGGAGCTGCACCACCTGCGGTGCCTGCGTGGAGCAGTGCCCCGTCGATATCGAGCACGTCGACCACATCATCGACATGCGCCGCTATCAGGTGCTCATCGAGTCGGAGTTCCCCGGCGAGCTCGCGGGGCTGTTCAAGAATCTGGAGAATAAGGGCAACCCCTGGGGCCAGAACGCCAAGGACCGTCTTAACTGGATCGAAGAGGTCGACTTCGACGTGCCGGTGTTCGGCCAGGATGTCGACAGCTTCGCCGACTTCGAGTACCTGTTCTGGGTCGGCTGCGCGGGCGCCTACGAGGATCGCGCCAAGAAGACCACCAAGGCCGTCGCCGAGCTGCTGGCCCTGGCCGGGACGAAGTTCCTGGTGCTGGGCGCGGACGAGACCTGCACCGGTGACTCCGCTCGCCGCGCCGGTAACGAGTTCCTGTTCCAGCAGCTGGCCATGCAGAACATCGAGCTGCTCAATTCGGTGTTCGAGGGCGTGGAGCAAAAACAGCGCAAGATCGTGGTGACCTGCGCACACTGCTTCAACGCGCTCGGCAATGAATACCCACAGGTCGGTGGCGACTACCAGGTGGTGCACCACACGCAGCTGCTCAACCGGCTGGTGCGTGACAAGAAGCTGGTGCCGGTTGCTCCGGTTTCGCAGGATGTCACCTACCACGACCCGTGCTACCTGGGCCGCCACAACAAGGTGTACACCGCGCCGCGTGAGCTGATCGGCGCCTCTGGTGCCGCTATCACCGAAATGCCAAGACACGGCGAGCGTTCCATGTGCTGCGGCGCCGGTGGTGCTCGCATGTGGATGGAGGAGCAGCTGGGTAAGCGCATCAACATTGATCGTGTTGATGAGGCCCTGTCCACTCCGGCATCCAAGATCGCGACCGGCTGCCCGTTCTGCCGCGTCATGTTGACCGACGGTGTCACCGCTCGTGACGATTCCGCCGCCGTGGAGGTCGTCGACGTCGCGCAGCTCCTACTGGAGTCCGTGGGACGCACGGAAGACATTCGGAAGGCGTTGCCCGCCAAGGGAACTGCTGCGGCAGCGGCTGCAGAGCGCGCCGCCACCAAGACCGCAGAACCCGAACCCGTTGTCGCCGAAGAAGAAGCACCGGCCACAACGAAGGCCGAAGCCGCCGCTCCGGCCGCGGAGGCAAAGCCCGTCTCCGGCCTGGGCATGGCCACCGGAGCCAAGCGTCCCGGCGCCAAGAAGACCGCCGCCGAAAACAGCACAGCGGAAGCTTCCACCGCGACGCCCACCGCTGAGGCCGCACCCGCCGCACCCGTCAAGGGACTGGGCATGGCGGCCGGCGCCAAGCGACCCGGCGCCAAGAAGGCCACGGCCGAAACCAGCGCGGCCACACCACCTGCGGCTTCGGCATCCCCACCGGCATCGCAGGCTCCAGCGGCAGCTGCTGCCCCCGCTCCGCCCGTCAAGGGGCTGGGCATGGCGGCTGGCGCCAAGCGACCCGGCGCCAAGAAGACCGCCCCTGCGGCACCCGCCGCGCCCGCACCTGAGGCTGCGGCGGTACCGTCCGAATCCGAGGCGCCGACGGCCACCGAAACGAGCGCAGTCGCGGAGCCCCCGGTGAAGGGTCTCGGCATTGCTGCCGGCGCGCGTCGTCCCGGAGCCAAGAAGGCCGCCCCCGCCACCGAATCCGCTCCCGAACCCGCCCAGCCCGCTACCGCACCCGAACCCACGGAACCGGCCACTTCCGCACCGAAGGATGAGGCCCCCGAGACCAGCAGCACACCCGAGCCGCCGGTAAAGGGACTGGGTATCGCCCCGGGAGCACGCCGTCCAGGCCGCCGAAATTAGATATTGGCTGGACAGCAATGCCACCATTGAGACCGTGAGTACCGATAACTTGCCGATTGACGTGCCCCCGCGCGTGCCCGGCCTCTCGCCGCGGCAGCACCAGCGGGTCTTCGCGCAGTCCACCAAGCTACAAGACGTCCTGTACGAAATCAGGGGTCCGGTACACGCGCACGCCGCCCGGCTCGAGGCTGAGGGGCACCGCATCCTCAAGCTCAATATCGGGAACCCCGCGCCGTTCGGATTCGAGGCGCCCGATGTCATCATGCGCGACATCATCCAGGCGCTCCCCTACGCACAGGGCTACTCCGACTCCAAGGGCATCCTGCCCGCCCGGCGCGCGGTGGTCACCCGCTACGAACTGGTCGACGGGTTCCCGTACCTGGATGTGGACGACGTCTTTCTGGGCAATGGGGTATCCGAGCTGATCACCATGACCACCCAGGCGCTGCTCGACAACGGCGACCAGGTGCTCATCCCGGCGCCCGACTATCCGTTGTGGACCGCCGCGACCTCACTTGCCGGCGGCACCGCGGTGCATTACCTGTGCGACGAGACCAACGGCTGGATGCCCGATATCGAGGATCTGGAATCCAAGATCACCGAGCGCACCAAGGCCCTCGTCATCATCAACCCGAACAACCCGACCGGCGCGGTATACAGCCGCGAGATCCTCACGAAGATGGTCGAACTGGCCCGCAAGCATCAGTTACTGCTGCTGGCCGACGAGATTTACGACAAGATCCTGTACGACGACGCCGAGCACATCAGCGTTGCGTCACTGGCGCCGGATCTGTTGTGTTTCACCTTCAATGGCCTGTCCAAGGCATATCGAGTGGCCGGCTACCGGTCAGCATGGCTTGCTATCACCGGGCCCAAGGACCACGCCGCCAGCCTGTTGGAAGGCGTGAACCTGCTGGCCAATATGCGACTGTGCCCGAATGTTCCTGCCCAGCATGCGATTCAGGTGGCCCTCGGCGGACACCAGAGCATCGAGGATCTGGTGCTACCGGGCGGTCGCCTGCTGGAGCAGCGCGATGTCGCCTGGACAAAGCTCAACGAGATCCCCGGTGTCTCCTGCGTCAAGCCGCAGGGTGCGCTCTACGCGTTCCCGCGCTTGGACCCCGAGGTGCACCATATCCACGACGACGACCAGCTCGTGCTGGATCTGCTGCTCAACGAGAAGATCCTGCTGACGCAGGGTACCGGCTTCAATTGGCCTGAGCCGGACCATCTTCGGATAGTCACGTTGCCGTGGGCCCGCGACCTTGCCGTCGCCATCGAGCGCCTGGGTAACTTCCTGGCGAGCTACCGCCAGTAGCACACTTCCCCTTGCCGAACATGCTCAAATGTGCCGGAATTCGCCGAAATTCCGCACGTTTGAGCATGTTCGCGGGAATGCGGGTCAGGTGTGGGCCAGCTCTTCCACTCGCTTGCCCAGGCAGAACACTCGCCATCCGGCGTTGACCCACTTGGCGGCATCCAGGCAATTACGCCCGTCCACAATAACTTTGGTGCGCACCACCTTGGCCAGCGCATCCGGATCGAAGTCGACGAACTCCTGCCACTCGGTGAGCAGCAGCACCGCGTCGGCGCGGTCGGCGGCTTCCAGAACCGAGGTGGCGTAGTTCAGCGTCGGGAACAGGCGGCGCGAATTCTCCAGTGCCTTCGGGTCATAGACGTTGACGGCCGCGCCGTTAAGCTGCAACAGTCCGGCCACGTTCAGCGCTGGTGAATCACGGACATCATCGGACTCGGGCTTGAACGCCGCGCCCAGCACCGCGACATTGGCGCCCAACAGCGATCCGCCGCATGCCTTGGTCGCCAGCTCCACCATGCGGGTGCGCCGCCGCATGTTGATGCTGTCCACCTCGCGCAGGAAGGTCAGCGCGTGACTGGCTCCCAGTTCGCCCGCGCGCGCCATGAACGCCCGGATGTCCTTGGGCAGGCATCCTCCGCCGAAACCCAGCCCCGCATTGAGGAACCGCCGGCCGATTCGCGGGTCGTAGCCCAGAGCGTCGGCCAGCGTGGTCACGTCCGCACCCACCGCCTCGCATACCTCGGAGATGGCGTTGATGAACGAGATCTTGGTGGCCAGGAAGGCATTGGCCGAAACCTTCACCAGTTCTGCGGTTTCCAGGTCGGTGACCAAGAACGGAACTTCTTCATCGAGGATCGGCCCGTACAACTCGCGCACCAGTTTCTCGGCGCGGTCCGAATCCCGCTGCACACCCAGCACAATGCGGTCGGGGTGCAGCGTGTCCTTGACGGCGTAGCCCTCACGCAGGAACTCAGGGTTCCAGGCCACCTCAACGTCCACTCCTGCTGCCGCGAATCCTGCGGCCCGCTGGCCCAGTTCGCGTGCGGTGCCGACCGGAACCGTGGACTTGCCGATGATCACCGCCGAGCGCGACAGTAGGGGCACCAGGGTGTCGATCACCGAGTGGACGTGACGCAGGTCCGCGCCGTACTCACCCTTCTTCTGGGGGGTGCCGACCCCCAGGAAGTGCACATCGGCGAACTCGGCGGCTTCGGCATAGCTTGTGGTAAAGCGCAGGCGTCCGGATGCGATGTTGCTTTGCAAGATCTTTCGCAGTCCGGGCTCGTAGAACGGGATGTCGCCCGACGAGAGTTTGGCGACCTTACCCGGATCGATGTCGACGCCGAGCACCTCGTGGCCCAGCTCGGCCATGCATGCGGCATGGGTGGCTCCGAGGTACCCGGTTCCGAATACGGTGCATCTCATACTGCCTATATAGGCCGCCAGGGTTAGCAACCTGAATACGCCGCACCATCGGTGTCCTAACGCCGGGTGTACGGCGAAAACCCTTGTGAATCAGGGATTAACGCCCGCCAAACGGCCAGGGGAATCCCGAGTTCGAGCCGCCGCCGGATCCGCCGCCGTGCGAGCCGCTATTGCCGCCCCAACCACCCCGCGAGCCACTGTCGGAGCCACCACGGGAACTTCCGCTGTCACCCCAGCCGCCGCGGGAACCGCCGTTGTCGCCCCAGCCACCCCGCGAGCCGCTGTCGGAGCCACCACGGGAATCTCCGTCGTCGCCCCAGCCACCACGACCCGAGCCACCGCGTGAGCCGCCGTGGGACCCGCGATCGGAGTCACCACCACCGATCGGCGGCAGACCAGGAATGGAGATGATCGGCGGCTGCTGTGTTTGGGCGGGCGGCGTGTACCTCGGACGGTCGCGGTCCGGCCACCACGGATTCTCCTGGCGGCGCGGCGGCTCCCATACCGGAGGGAACAACGGGATCGGTACCGGCACCACGGCAGGCGGGGGTGCCACCGGCGCGGGCTGTTCTTCGGGTACGGGAGCCGGCGCGGCCGGTGCCGGCGCCTCCGGTGCGGGGGCCGGCGCCTGTGGGGCGGCCTGGACTGGCGCGGGGGCCACCTGCTTGGGCGCCGGTGCGGGATTGTGCTGCGGTGCCGGTGCCACCACCTGCTGCACCGGGGCGGGCGAGACCGCGGGCGCCGGTGCCTCTACCGGGGACGGCGGCGGCGCGGCTTGTTTGGGCGCCTCGGCCGGTAACGGATTCTGCACCACGCCGCGGTCCGGCGACGATGGCCCTTGATCCACCGTGGAGCGCACCGTCACCGTCAGCGAAACGGCAAGCGCTATCGAGCAGATACCGAAAACCAGCAGCAGCGGCGCACCGACCAGCAAGAACGGCTTACGTTCGGCCGGCTGGTCATCGAAATCCTCGAATTCACGGAGCTCTGTGTTGGCTTCCCCGGCGCTTTCGGTAACCGCATCGGGGTGCGCAAACCCCGTTCCGGTGGGTCCCTCCAGCGAGTAGGCCTGTCCCAGCAGCGCGGTGCTGGCTTCGAAATCGGGTTCCTGCGCCGAGGCCAGCGCGGCACCGCGGGCCAATGCCAGCTCGGGCTGGTCCGGGGAATTCACTGGCAGCGCGATCGCATCACCCAGCGACTCGGCCAGATCGGAAACGTCGGTGCCCAGCCCCAACAGAAACACGCCGTCGGGGGCGTTTTCCTTGCCCTTGAGCGGATTGACCAGATTGGCCAACACCCCCGAGGTGACTCCCGTGATCAGCGGCTCACTGGCCAGGCCGACTATCGAACCGTCGGCGGAATCGACCACCGCCAGCGTCGCGGTCTGCGGCTCGATCACCAACAGCGCCGACTTGTCATATCCGGTGACACTGCTGGCGGCCTTGGCCAGGGCTCCTCCGGCATGCAGCGCCGAGAAAAATTCGACGCCGTCGATCCCGCGGCTTGCCAGGGAGTCACGCAGTTCGGCGGCCTCGGCGTGGTCGCTCCACACCACACCGGTGGACACCAGATTGTGGCCACCGTCGAGCATTCCGTCGCGGGTACCCACGATCGCCGAGAGCACCTGTTCGGAAGTTGTTCCCTCACCCTCGGAAACAACGATGGTGTCGGTGTCGACGATCCTGCCGTCCGCGCCCGCTCCCTCGACCAGCACCAGGCGGGCAGTCGTCGGTGTCATCGAGACACCCAGCACGACGTCCACGTCAGATCCTCCGCTACATATCGACACGGTCACACGAACAAACGCGCCAAGGCCGTCAAAAAGTTCGAGTCATTGCCGATTATGTATCGGGCTGGCGCGCTTCCGCGTTACCCCAGCTAGGGGTTGATGAAGTTCTGGTAGGAGCGCGACGGGGTCGGACCGCGCTGCCCCTGGTACTTCGACCCTACCCCGGCACTTCCATACGGGTGCTCGGCCGGCGATGTCAGGCGCAGCAGACACAGCTGCCCGATCTTCATGCCCGGCCACAGGGTGATGGGCAGGTTGGCCACGTTGGAGAGCTCCAGGGTGATATGCCCGGAGAAGCCGGGATCGATGAATCCGGCGGTGGAATGGGTCAGCAGGCCCAGGCGTCCCAGCGAGGACTTGCCTTCCAACCGGCCCGCCAGGTCGTCGGGCAGGGAACAGACCTCCAATGTGGATCCCAGTACGAACTCACCGGGGTGCAGCACAAATGGCTCGCCCTCGGCCGGCTCCACCAGACTGGTCAGCTCGTCCTGACGCTCTTTGGGGTCGATATGCGTGTAGCGGGTGTTGTTGAACACCCGGAACAGGCTGTCCAGCCGTACGTCGATGCTGGATGGCTGGATGAGGGCGGCGTCGAGGGGTTCGATGCCGAGGCGGCCGGCGTCGAGCTCGGCGCGAATATCGCGATCGGACAGCAGCACGCGACGAGCCTACCGATCAGCCGCTTGGGTGAAGAGGCTTGGGCACGGCACTAGCGCCTGATGGCGATGACGGCTCCTGGCCGCAGCCAACCGATGAGCCGGACCAGCGCGGCGTCGTCGAGTGTCACGCATCCGGCTGAGGGGCCGCCGTCGGTCGCGTGCACAAAGAACGCGGAGCCGGCCCCTGGTACTCGCGATTTGTTGACGCCCATCACGATGGCGCGCGGGTAGCCGTCGAGTTCTTCACTCAGAGACGTGTCGAAGGTGCATGCGGACTCCGCGCAGCGCTGGTGGGTGTTGTAGTGAGGGCTGGCAGGATCTCCGTCCCACCAGTCGTCGGCGTCAACCTGCAGGTAGTCCAGACCGTGCGCGACCGATGGCTCGGTGCCGAAGGCGTAGTCGAGGCTGAACACTCCTGTCGGTGTGGCCGGATTATCGTCACTGGAAACGTCGGTGAACCCGGCGGAGCCGACGTCGGAGGGCAGGTCCCGTTCGACGGGTTCCCAGGCATCACCCTTTCGCTGCCAGGTACCGATGACGGCCTTGGTGCCACCCCTCCCCTGGACTTCCACGACCTGCCGCGCCGCGCCGACGGAGTCGGCGAACCACGGTGGCGGCGGTGCCGGGAGCACGGCGGCAACCGGTTGCACGGGCGTCGCACCGCAGGCCCCGGCAAGGAGCACAAGGCTCAGCGGTAACAGTCGAATCGGGCGCACCTATTCATGGTGATCGCCCAAGCTGGAAAACGCCTGTTAGTAACTAACCCTTAATGGCTATTACCGCGCCGGGACGCAGCCAGCCGATCAGTTTGACCAGCGTGGCGTCATCCAGCGACACACAGCCCGCGGTCGGGCCGCCGTCGGTGCTGTGCACGAAGAACGCCGAGCCCCCGCCGGGAACCCTGTCCTTGTTCACGCCCATCACGATGGCGTGCTTGTACTGCGGGATCGGCAGGTTCTCACTCTGTGCGGTGTTGAACGGGCACTCGGCCTTGGCGCACTGCTGGTGTGTGTTGTAGGTGGGGCTGTTGCTGTCTCCGTCCCACCAGTCGTTGGGCCCCACCTGCAGGTAGCGCAGTCCGCTGGGTGGCGGCGGCGCGGTGCCAAAGGCCCAGTCCAGGGAGTAGACGCCGTTGGGGGTGGCCGATGCCCCTTCCTTGGCCTTGTCGATAAACCCTGCCGAGCCAACATGCGCCGGAATCCCCGTCGACACGGTCTGCCATTGGCTGCCGTTGCGCTGGAACACGTCGATCTTGGCGTTGGAGCCACCGGCACCGTTGACCGCGATCACCTGAGTGGCGTTGCCGACGGACTGGGCGAACCAGGGCACAAAGGGCTCCGCGCCGGCGGGAGCCGCGAGGAGCACAGTAGCCAGGGCTAGTAGCGCCGCGCAGGGCAGCGTCAGAAGACGGAACACGGTTCCATCGTGGCCGATGTTGTTCTCGAATCCTTCAAGGTTGGGCAACGGTTTCACCACAGACAGCGCCGCGGACCGATCGGTATATTTCGGCCATGGACGCTGAGCTCGAAGAATGGAAAGCCGCCGGGCACTACTTCGACTACCTGGGATTCGACATCTTCTATCGGGTCGAGGGCAGCGGGCCGCCGCTGCTACTCATTCACGGATACCCGTTCAACTCGTGGGATTGGGCGCTCATCTGGCCCACGCTGGTGGAGCGGTTCACCGTTATCGCGCCGGACATGATCGGCATGGGTTTCTCTGACAAGCCCGTTCAATACGGATACTCGGTGCTCGATCACGCCGATATGCACGAGGCGCTCCTCTCATATCTGGGCATCGAGCGATTTCATCTGCTGACCCATGACCTGGGGAATTCTGTGGGCCAGGAGATGTTGGCGCGCTTCGAGTTCGAGCAGCAGTCACGTGGCCGGGTGCCCATCGATTCGGTGACTTGGCTCAACGGCGGCCTGTTCATCGAGGCCTACCGCCCCCGCATCGCACAAACGCTGATGTCGCGAACACCGTTGGGCGACTTGGTAAGCCGATTCCAGGGCACCCCGGTGACGCGCCGGATCATGGACGCCGCCGTGAGTGAGATGTTCGGCCCGGACACCAAGCCGTCACCGCGATTGTTGTCGCTGTTTCAGCAGGTGCTGGAGTACAACGACGGCGCCCGTGTCACCCACCAGGTGGGCCGCTTCATCAACGACCGCTACGACAACCGCAGCCGGTGGGTGCGGGCCATGCGTGAAACCGCCGTGCCGATGCGCATGATCGACGGGCCGATCGACCCCAATTCCGGATTACACATGGCCGAGCGCTATCTCGAGGTCATTCACGACCCCGATGTGGTGCTGCTCGACGACAACATTGGTCACTGGCCGCAGATCGAGGCACCCGAGGCGGTGCTCACGCACTTCCTCGAGCACATCGACAGGATTACGCCTTAGGCGGGGCGGTATCCAGGTAGGTCGAGAAGGTCGCGTAGTTGCAGTCCGTCTCACCGGTACCGGTGACGCTCTGACAGACCACCTTGTCGTTGAGGTAGATGCGCACCGTCACCGCGGAGTCGGGGTCGGCGGAAGCAGACCAGTTGGCCTTGACCTCAGCGTGATTGGGGGTCTTGGCGCCGCGGGAAATATCGCCGACGGTCGCGTCGACCTTCCACGGCAGGGTGACGCCGTCGGCGGGCTGCATCTCGGTGCCGTCCCAGTACTGGACGTTGGCCGTGGAGACGGTGGTCGAGACCACCTCGTAGGTCACCGTCTTGTCATCCGCGTGCGCCGCCGCCGGGAAGCTGAGCGCGCAGGCACAGGCCATGGCAGACGCGGTAAGTAGTTGACGGACGGTCATGAAACACCTCGGGATGTCAGTACGGTTTACAGATCGTTAGGCAGGCTACAGGGATTATCTGGGCGTCTGCTGAGGCCGTGCCCGAGGCCACTTCCGCCCGAACGCTTGAGCAAACCCCGACGCATCCGGAGTATGGGGTGATGAGCAGTCAGGGGGACACCGGCCCGCGCGACCCGGTCGGCGACGACAGCACCGGGCCGGGTTGGGGTGCCGCGGCGCTTATCGGTTTTCGCTTCGGTACCTGCTATTTCGGGGCGTTCGGTCTGGTGGTGGCGGTCGGCCTCATTCCCGTCGTCCTGAAGGGCGCAGGCGTCGACGGGCCGTGGTCGGTCATCCGCGAAATTTTCCACGCCGCACGGGGGCCGATCGCATGGATTGGCGAACATCTACTGGGCCTTCGCGTGCAGAGCGCCCAGGTCGGCAGCGACAGCGCCTTTCAGTGGACGGCACTGTTCTGCATCGCGTGCCTGGCGCTTGTGGCGACGGCCATCTGGACGGTGCTGGACCGGGACCGCCGGCGCTATGACCGCTTACAGCCGTGGGTGTGGGCAGTGCTGCGGCTGGTGCTCGCCGCGGCCATGTTCTATTTCGGAATGGCGAAGGTCATCCCGACGCAGATGCCTTTCGTGCTGAACCGCCTGGTCGAGCCGTACGGGAATTTCAGCCCCACCGGTGTGCTGTGGGCGCAGGTCGGGATATCACCGGCGTATCAGATGGTTCTTGGTCTGGCCGAGGTCTTCGGTGGTCTGCTTCTGTTGCTGCCCCGCACCACGGCGGCCGGGGCGCTGGTGTGCGTCGTGGACTTGACGCAGGTCTTCCTGCTCAACATGACCTACGACATCCGGCTGAAAACCGTTTCCTCCCAATTGTTGCTGTTGAGCCTGTTTCTGTTGGCCCCCTACGCGCGACGGTTGTTGACGGCGTTCTTCACCGATCGTGCGGTGCCTGCGGCCGCCACCACGCAGCTGTTCACAAGGCCCCGGGCCAACCGGATCGCGCTGATCGCGCAGGTGTGTCTGGGCGTGGCGTTGCTCGCCGCATTCGGCGCGCAGGGCTGGCAGCAATTCACCAGACCCACGCCCAATCTGTACGGCATCTGGCAGGTGGAGACCTTCTCGGCCGAGGGCTATTCGCGTGACCCGTTGTTGACCGACAAAATCCGTTGGCGCAGAGTGATATTCGACAGGCCATTCCATGTATCCGCCCCGGTGATGGTGACGGTGCAGCGCATGGACGATTCCTTCGAGGTGTACGGCGGCACCATCGACCCGCGTAGACACTTCATCGATCTGAGTCATCGAATTGAACTGGGCACCTACAAGGAGACCCCGACTCGAATCAGGCTCACGTATTGGTGGCCCGGGCAACCGGATCAGATGATTGTCGACGGTGACGACTACGCCGGGCATAAGATTCATCTGCGCGTCACCAGGATGGATCCGGCCTCGTTCCCGCTCGTGGAGCGCGGGTTCAACTGGGTGCAGGAGATGCCCTACAACCGGTGATCTGCTGTGAATCAGCTGGGGACCGTGCACCAACGAACAACTGCTCATAGCGTGTAAACCGTGAGCCGTGGCCGCCGTGCACTGATCCTGATCATGCTTGCGGTGATCGGCATCGTGGCAACGGTGTCGTCCGTTCACATTTTCCGCCGCCAGCCACAGCCCGGCCCGGCCATTGCCGGACTGGCATCGACTCCCCCACTGGGGTGGAATTCATGGAATGTGTTCGGCTGCAATATTG
This sequence comes from Mycobacteroides abscessus ATCC 19977, assembly GCF_000069185.1. NCBI lineage: Bacteria > Bacillati > Actinomycetota > Actinomycetes > Mycobacteriales > Mycobacteriaceae > Mycobacteroides > Mycobacteroides abscessus. Next base: position 4,379,940 of record NC_010397.1, read on the forward strand.
ATGAGCAGCGCATCGAGCGGACGGCGCAGGCCATGGTGTCGTCGGGAATGCGCGATGCCGGATATCGGTATGTGGTGGTCGACGACTGCTGGTTCGATCCGCGACGCAACGCGTCGGGGGAACTGCGCGCGAACCCCGCCCGTTTTCCTCACGGCATGAAGGCAGTGGCCGACTTCGTGCACGCACGCGGTCTGTTGTTCGGCATCTACGCCAGCCCCGGCGAGGCTACCTGCGCGCAGAACGGCGGTTCGTACCCGGGCCGCACGGGCAGCCGGGGACACGAGATCCAGGATGCCCAGACCTTCGCACGGTGGGGCGTGGATTACGTGAAGTACGACTGGTGCGGACCACCCGCCGACGTCGACGAACTGGTCGACAGCTTCACCATCATGCGGGATGCGTTGCGCGCCACCGGCAGACCGATCCTCTACAGCATCAACCCGAACAGCGGCACCGTCATCCCGCCCAGCCGGTACGACAGCTTCACCGGGGTAGCCACCATGACTCGGGTGAGTCAAGACCTGGTACCGGCATGGGGTGCCATCGACGCCTACGACACCAGCCTTGGCGTCGTCGACGCGTTGGCCAACGCAGCAGGGCCCGGGTTCCGTTGCACACCGCAGCCGGGCTTCTTCTGCGATTACGACATGCTGGTCGCCGGGGCGCCACAGGTCGCGGGAATTGATCTGCCGCCGCTCAATACGGCCGAATCACGAGCACAGCTCGCCCTGTGGGCGGAATGGGGATCGCCTCTGATCGCGGGCAACGACCTGACACACATGCCCGAGGACATCCGTGCGCTGCTGATCAATCGGGATCTGCTTGCCATTGATCAAGATTCGCTGCGCGCGTCCGCGACAGCACTGGCGGGCAGCGGCGGAACCATTTGGACCCGGCCACTTGGCGATGGATCCACGGCGATCGTGATTGTGAACCGCGACGATGTCGCACAGCCTTTCCGGGCTGCGTTCAGCGCGCTGGGGCTGCCCAAAGCCCGGCGGTTCGACGTCCTCGACGTGTTCTCGGGACAACGGTCGGTGCAGCAGCTGACGTATCGCACCAGCCTGGCGGCACACGATGCCAGGCTGCTGCGAGTACGGGCGATCGGCGACCAATAATTGGTGCTGCGTGAGGTACTCGGTGACCGCTTCGACGGGCAACGCATCCCGCGCGATAACGCACGCCGCGTACCGGGTGCCCGGCTGACGGGTCGGCCTGCACGGTGGAATACTCGCCGCGTAACCGGAAACTGCGAGAAATGGAGACAGCGGCGGTGACACTGACCGAACTGGTGGAATTGCCAGGTGGGTCGTTTCCCATGGGCTGCAATGTCTTCTACCCTGAGGAGATGCCGGAGCGTGTCTCGTCGGTGGAGCCCTTCGCTATTGAACGACATCCCGTAACCAATGCCCAGTTCGCCGAATTCGTCACACAGACCGGTTATGTGACCGTCGCCGAAAGGGCCCCCGACCCGGACATGTACCCCGGCGCCTCACCCGACGATCTGGTTCCCGGTGCCATGACGTTCCGGACGACGGCGGGGCCGGTGGACCTTCACGATTGGCAACAGTGGTGGGACTGGGTGCCGGGCGCCTACTGGCGGCACCCCTTTGGGCCAGGAAGTGATATCGACGGCGCGGCCGAACATCCGGTGGTGCAGGTCGCCTATACCGACGCTGCCGCGTATGCCCGCTGGGCAGGAAGGCGACTGCCCACCGAGGCCGAATGGGAGTACGCCGCCCGCGGCGGGAGTGGCACCGTCTACGCCTGGGGCGACGAGGTGGCGCCCGAGGGCCGGCTGATGGCCAACACCTGGCAGGGCAGGTTTCCGTATCGCAATGACGGCGCCCTAGGGTGGCACGGCACCTCTCCCGTCGGCACGTTTCCCGCCAACGATTTTGGCCTGCTGGACATGATCGGCAATGTCTGGGAATGGACCTCAACGCGATTTCAGCACGGAGCCGGCGCACCTAAGTCGTGTTGCAGCCCTTCGGATAACCCGGATCCCTCGGTGATCCAGGTACTCAAGGGCGGATCGCATCTGTGCGCACCCGAGTACTGCCATCGCTATCGTCCTGCGGCGCGCTCACCGCAGTCTCAGGACAGTGCGACCACCCATATCGGATTTCGGTGCGTGGAAAATCTGGGGTAGTACCGCGGTAGCAAGCGGGCCGATGGTTCCGATGTCAGACTTATCCCGCCCCACGGCAACGCGCATCGTCGTTTTACGGGAGGACCGGCATGAAACGTGATATTCGAGCCCAACTCGATGTGGACATCTTGGAGCCATCCACATTGGAGTTTCAGGTCGCTGTGTCGCCGCTAACCGGCGCCGAAGTGTCGGAAGAACTGTCGCTGGAGCTGAACGGACGGCGGGTCGAGGCCCAGGAGGTCGCGGGCGAGCACGGAAATCGCATCCACCGCCTGCCTGCCGAGCGCGGCAACCTCAAAGTCTCTTACACCGCAACCATTCTTGGCCAAGCCGACGAAGTGCCCGTCGAGGCCGCGGACCTGTCGACGTACCTGCGCCCGAGCCGCTATGCCGAGGCCGACAAATTCTTCGGCTTCGCGGCAGCCGAATTCGGCGAACACACCGACCCTGCTGTGCTGCTGGAGAAGGTGTCATCCTGGGTCGGCGCCCGGCTGACCTACTCGCCGGGGTCCAGCGACCCCATTGATGGCGCCGTAGACACCCTGCTCTCGGGGGCCGGAGTCTGCCGCGACTACGCGCACCTGGTGGTGGCGCTGCTTCGCGCCGTCAAAGTGCCGGCCCGACTTGTCGCGGTCTATGCGCCGGGCTGCGATCCCATGGACTTTCACGCTGTGGCCGAGGCCGTCGTCGACAACCGTTGGCGAGTGGTGGACGCAACCTGCCTGGCACCGCGCCAAACAATGGTCCGCATCACCACCGGACGTGATGCCGCCGACACCGCTTTCCTGGATAACCATGGCGGGCAGATCGTGTTGAACGAATCCATCGTCGCTGCCGTGGTCGACGGTGAACTACCCGAGGACCACATCGACCACCTGGTTTCGATGCGATGACCTCTGGCCGGCGCGGCGCACTGTCGTATCCCGCCACAAGATCACCCGAAAAGGGGATGCCGGTACTTCGGTCGCCATTTAACCTCCGGGGAGCTTCACGAGTTCGTATCGATCTTCGTGATCACCACGCGGGGCTGGATCTTGAAGAGAAGACTGTGTGGCATGCACATCCCCGGAGACGACGCACCCGAACCGGAACAGAACGCTGAGCGCGGCAGACTGACCCGTCGTTCGATGTTGGGCGGCATCGCGGCGGCGGGTATGGGTGTCGCGGCAGCCTCGGCGCTGGTCGCCGGCTGTGACGACGACTCCTCCTCCCGCACTGACAGGAGCTCGGCGGCCGAGGAGGCCAATGCCGGCTTCAACGGGAAGATCGAACTGGACGTCCGTGATTCGAAGCCGGACTGGACGCCGTACGAGCTCAAGCACGCGCCCGACGGCGCACCTAACGTGCTCGTCGTGCTGTTCGACGACACCGGGATGGCCACCTGGTCTCCATACGGCGGGCGGGTCAACATGCCGACCCTGCAGAGGCTGGCCGACAACGGGCTCACCTACTCGCAATGGCACACCACGGCGCTGTGCTCACCAACGCGCTCATGCCTGCTTACCGGCCGCAACCACCACGTGAATCGCTTCGCCTCGATCACCGAGGGATCAGATGGGTATCCCGGCGCCGCCGGGCGGCTGCCCGCACAATGCGCCACGATCGGACAGGTGCTCCAGGACAACGGGTACAGCACGTTCTGGGTGGGCAAGAACCACAACGTCCCGCAGGAAGACGTCTCCTGTGGCGGCAGCAAGTCGGAATGGCCCTTACAGAAGGGCTTCGACCGGTACTACGGTTTTCTCGGCGGTGAGACCAACAACTGGTATCCCGACCTCGTCGAGGACAACCGCTTCATCGAGCAGCCGACCAGCCCGGAGCAGGGCTATCATCTTTCGAAAGATCTTGCCGATCAAGCTCTTCGAATGCTGCGCGATCAGCGGAACACCAATCCTTCCAAACCCTGGTACATGTGGTTCTGCCCGGGTGCCAACCATGCGCCGCACCACAGCCCCGCCGAATATGCCGACAAGTACCGGGGCAAGTTCGACGACGGCTACGAGGCGTACCGCGAATGGGTACTGGCCCGCATGATCGACAAGGGCATCATGCCCAGGGAAACCAAGCTCACCCCTATCAACCCGTTGCCCAACGACGTTGCGGTGGAAGCGGACTCAGTGCGGCCGTGGAACACGCTCAACCCCGACGAGAAACGTCTGTTCTCGCGCATGGCGGAGGTTTTCGCCGGGTTCTCCGAATACACCGACGCCCAGGTGGGGCGGGTCATCGACTACCTGGAACAGACCGGACAGCTCGACAACACCGTCGTCTTCTATTGCGCCGACAACGGCGCCTCCGGCGAAGGGTCGCCGAACGGCTCGGTCAACGAGAACAAATTCTTCAACGGTTACCCCGACGACCTTGCCGAGAACATGAAGTACATCGACCGGCTCGGCACTCCCGATACCTACAATCACTACCCCACGGGGTGGGCCGTCGCGTTCTCCACCCCGTTCCAGATGTTCAAACGCTACTCACAATTCTCCGGTGGCACCTGCGACCCATTAGTCATCCACTGGCCCAAGGGAATCAAGGCCAAGGGCGAGGTGCGTCACCAATATCACCACGTCACCGACATTGTGCCGACAATCTTGGACGTGGCGGGGCTGACGATGCCGGAGACGTATCGCGGCGTCGACCAATTTCCCGTCAACGGCGTATCCATGCGATACACGTTTGACGACAAGGACGCCGCCACCACCAAGAAGCGGCAGTACTACGCCATGCTGGGCACCCGTGGTATCTGGGAGGACGGCTGGAAGGCCTCCGCGTTGCACGCACCCATCAGCGGCAAGGGCCATTTCGACCAGGACAAGTGGGAACTTTTCCACGTCGACGAAGACCGTTCAGAATCAACCGACCTCGCCGATCAACACCCCGACAAACTCAAAGCTCTGATCGACGCGTGGTTCGAGGAGGCGGACAACAACTTCGTCCTGCCGCTCGACGACCGGCTGCCCACCGAACTGCTCACCATCGAACGGCCGCAATTCGAGCCGCGGCGCAATCGCTACCTGTACTACCCAGACGCCTCACCGGTGCCGGAGGGTGTGGCAGTCAACATCCGTGGCAAGTCCTACAAGATCGTCGCCAACACGGATATCAGCGCGCAGGCGCAGGGCGTCATCTTCGCCCACGGATCGCGATTCGGTGGGCACGTACTCTTCATCAAGGATGGACGGCTGCACTACGTGTACAACTTCCTGGGCATCAAGCCCGAGCAGGAATTCATCTCGGCCCCGCTGACTCCCGGTAATCGCACGCTGGGAGTAGAGTTTGTCCGCCGCGACAAGGGTCAGTACGGCGAATCATTGGGAACGACAAATCTTTACGTGGACGGAAAGCTCGCCGCTACCGGTCCCATGCGGACTCAGGTGGGCACCTTCACGCTCGCCGGTGACGGGCTGTGCGTCGGCTACGACAGCGGCGACAACGTATCGCCGCAGTACACCAATCCCGGCAGATTCACCGGCGGCACCATCAAAGTGGTCGCTGTCGACGTAAGCGACGAGTCGTTCATCGATCTGGAGAAGGAAGCACAGGCCGCCTTCGCCCGGGACTAGTCACCGATCCAGGTCAGCGTGAGCTCGTCACGCGTGCCGAACCGTTCCAGGTGCCGCTTCACCACATCGCCGAATTCCGGGGAGCTGGCCTCCACGTGCAACTCGCCGGGCTTGGGGCGTAGCACCGTGACCGCGCCGGGGCCCATCTCGATCTGCACGGCATCGTTTTCCAGCTCGGTCACCGTGCTCTTGGCCGCCCAGTGCTGAGCGAGTTGCTTCGCGTATCGCTCGGGACGATCCGTGACAATGACGCCGTGGACAGTGGACATGTCTCAAGTCTTCCAGGTCCCGGGCGAACATGTCAGTGCGGAGCGCTACCGATGGCCGCCCGGCGGTTCGTTACCTGAAGTTCCGTGCCCTCTTACGGCCCTCTTACGCTTCCGACTGCCCCAGGGTCACCTGGACGGTGCGCGCGTCGCCCGACGGGTCTTGGTAGGTAAGCGCCATGGTGTCCCCTGGCGCCTTGGCCCGCACCGCGGCGACCAGAGCGTCCGGCCCGTCGATAACCTGGTTGTCGACCTTGGTGATCACGGCGCCCTTGGGCAGACCTGCCGTGGCTGCCGCACTGCCGCGGACGATTCCCGCGACCACCGCACCGGGAGCGTCCTTGCTGGACGCGAGTTGAACCCCCAACGACGCATGCCGCACGGTGCCGGTGGAGACCAGTTCGTCCGCGATGCGCTTGGCTTGGTCCACCGGGATGGCGAAGCCCAGACCAATGGAGCCGGCCTGTCCGCCGCCCTGCGAATCCTGGCCGCCGGAGAGCGAGGCAATCGCCGAGTTCACGCCGATCAGATTGCCGCTCATATCCACCAGCGCACCGCCGGAGTTGCCGGGGTTGATCGCCGCGTCGGTTTGGATGGCGCTCATCACGGAACGCTGGCCGCTCTGGTCGTCACCGGTAGCGACAGGGCGATTGAGCGCACTGATGATGCCGGTGGTCACCGTGCCCTGCAGGCCCAGTGGCGAGCCGACGGCGACGACGTTCTGCCCCACCTTCAGATCTTTCGACGAGCCGATGCTGATGGGAGTCAGATCATTCACTCCCTGCGCACGCACCACCGCGATGTCATCGTCGGGGTCGGCGCCCACGACGGTGAACGGCACCGTGCGGCCATCGGACAGGGTCACGGTGGCCTTGACGCCGTCACCGGTGCGGGCCGAGGGCCGGACACCTCGCCCGTCGTAGTCGTCGGAGTCCCGGCCGTCACGCCCGTCCCGGTAGCCGCCCGGCTGCTGTTCGCCGGGGAAGATGCCGGGCGGCAGACTACCGAACTGGCCGCCGAATGGGCTGTCGGGCTCGGTCACCGGAGCCGATGGTTGGGCGCCGGGCGCGGCCGAGGCCACCACGTGGTTGTTGGTCAGAATCAGACCGTCGGCACTCAGCACGATGCCGGACCCCGATTCCTGCTGGCGGCCACTTTGGATCTGCAGTTGCACCACGCTCGGCAGCACCTTGGCAGATACCTCTTCGACCGAACCGGCCGCACCGGTGGCAGCTGGCCTACCCAGTGTTGAACCCGTTGCCGGGGAGGGTTTTCCGGCGACGGGAGCCGCCACCTGACCGGCGGGCGCCGCAGGCCCGGAGTGGTTCACCACGGCGAACGCGGTGGTGGCGCTGGCGACAACAGCCACCGCAACAGCACCGAAGGTCATTCCGGCCACACGAAGGCGTTTACGCGGCAAGCGGTTCGGAGCCAGGGCGTCACGATCCGGAAATGTTTCGCCGTAGGCGTAGCGCGTCCGGGTGGCCGCCGACGGACCATGCACCAGCCGGTAGCCGTGTGGTGTCGTCGGGAAATCTTCTGTGTACGGCGGACGCCCGGACCGATCGATCATTGCTGTTCCTTCTTTCTCAACATGCATCAGGGCGCACGCCACGGTCGATGCGCACTATTACAGTGCCCGTAGCCGCTGAGGCGATGCTGAGAATTTCCTCGCTGCTGGCCAAGACTTTTCAGGAGGTAGAAGGCGCAGTCGGCGGTTGCGGTCCGGCATCCACCACCGGAAGCGGCGCCGTGACCGGTTCCGGTGCCTGTGTCTCGCGGCCACGCCGGACGATCTCGAAGACGTTGATCGGCCACCAGAACCACCGGCCCAGGGCCGCGGCGATTGACGGTGTCATGAAGGCACGGACGATCAGCGTGTCGACGATGAGGCCGATGCCGATGGTCATGCCCAACTGGCCCACCACGCGCAGATCACTGACGATCATCGACATCATGGTGAACGCAAACACCAGGCCGGCGGCGGTGACCACGCGGCCGGTGGCTCCCATGCCGCGAATCATGCCGGTATTGAGCCCGGCGTGGATCTCCTCCTTGAGCCGCGAGACCACCAGCAGGTTGTAGTCCGAACCCACCGCCAACAGGATCACCATCGACAACGGGATCACGATCCATTGCACGCCGAGCCCAAGGATGTCCTGCCACAACAGCACTGACAGGCCACACGCGGTGCCCAGGGACGCCGCCACCGTGCCGACGATGACCAGGGCCGCCACCACGGAGCGGGTGATCAGCACCATGATCGCAAAGATCAGGATCATCGACGCGATGACCGCGATCATCAAATCAATGGAAACACCATCCTGCATATCGGCATACATCGAAGCGGTACCCGCGATCGAGACCTTGGCATTGGACAGCGGAGTGCCTTTAACCGCGTCGGCAACAACACCTTTGAGGTCGCGGACGTGGTCGATGCCCTCGACCGAGGCCGGGTCGCCCTGGTGGGTGATGATGAATCGCACCGCCTTGCCGTCGGGTGAGACGAACATCTTGAGCCCACGCTTGAAGTCGGGGTTGGTGAATACATCGGGCGGTAGATAGAAGAAGTCGTCGTTCTTGGCCTGGTCGAAGTACAAGCCAATCTCCGTGGCGCCCTTCGCCAATTCTTGCTGTTGGGCTTGGGTTCCGGCCATTGTGCTGTGAGTGGCGATCATGAAGTCGCGCATCCTGCCCATCGAATCAATGGTCGTTCTCAGCACCGGCAGCATCTGCGGCATCAGCTGGTCCATGTGATCCATATCCGCGATGAGGCCGTGCATTTGATCGGCGAGCACGTCAACGCTGTCCAAAACATCGAAAATCGATCTCAGCGACTGGCAGATCGGGATGTCAAAGCAGTGCTTTTCCCAGTAGAAGTAGTTGCGCAGTGGCCGGAAGAAATCGTCAAAATTGGCCAAGTTGTCACGCATCTCTTGGATGGTCGCCTCCATCTCATGAGTCCGGCCCACCATGCTGTGCATGGTGCCCGTGAGTTCCTGCATGAGGCTGTACATCCGCTCCATACTGGCCACGGTCCTGCTCAGTTCGTCGGCCTGCTCAAGCATCTGCGCCGAGTTCTCGTTGTTGAACTTCGCGGTCTGCAGGGTGCCGGCGTTCTGCGCGCCCATCAAGAACGGGATCGAGCTGTGCTCGATCGGCGCGCCCAGGGGACGGGTGATCGTCTGTACCCGCTCGATACCGCGCATGTGCACGATGCCCTTGGCCACCCTGTCGATGACCAGCATGTCTGCCGGTGTGCGCAGGTCGTGGTCGGCCTCCAGCATCAGCAGCTCGGGGTTCATGCGGGCCTGGGAGAAGTGCCTGTCGGCGACCTCCATGGCGAGGTTGGCGGGCATATCGGCCGGTGTGAACTTCTGGTCGTTGTACTGCGGCACGTACGTCATCAGACTGACGAAACCGATGATCGCGATCAGGCTGGTCAACACGATGATCGGAATGGGCCAGCGCACCACCGACGTACCGACCTTGCGCCAGCCAGTGGTGGATAGCTTGCCCCGGGGTTCCAGGAGCCCGAACTTGGAGGCCACCGTCAACACCGCGGGCGCCAACGTCAGCGCTGCGGCCACGATCACCAGCACCGAGATCGCACACGGCAGCGCCATGCTCTGGAAGTAGGGCAGCGTGGTCATGGTCAGGCACAGGCACGCACCGACGATGGTCAGGCCTGAGCCCAGAATGACGTGCGAGACACCGTGATATGCCACGTAATACGCGTCTTCACGGCTCAGCCCCTTCGACCTCTCCTCGTGATAGCGACCGAAGAGGAAGATCACATAGTCCGTGCCGGCTGCCAGCGCCAGCATCGTCACCATGCTCACCGCGTAGGGAGTCAGTCCAATGACGTTCAGATAGCCCGCTGTCGCCGTAACACCTTGGGCGGCAAATAGTTCCAGTCCAATAATGACCATGGAGATGAGCATGGTGACGATGGAGCGATAGATGAACAGGATCATCACGATGATCACGCCCACCGACACCAGTTCCATGGTCGCCATGCTCTGGTGACCGGCCACCTGGGTGTCGGCGTTGAGCACGGTCGTGCCGGCGACATGGGCCTTGATACCCGGTGGGGCAGGCACGGAGTCGACAATGTGGCGCACCGCGGCCACCGATTCATGGCTGGCGCTGGTGCCCTGCGAGCCGTTGAGGAAGATCTGCACGTAGGCAGCCTTGCCGTCCACACTTTGGGAGCCCGCCGCGGTCAGCGGATCGCTCCAGAAGTCCTGGACGTTCTGCACGTGCTCGTGATCGGCCTTGAGCTTGGCGACGATGTCGTCGTAGTACTGGTGCGCGCTGTCGCCCAGTTTGTCGTCGCCTTCCAAAACGACCATCGCCGAGGAGTCCGAGTCGTACTGCTGGAACACCTTGCCGATGTTCAACATCCCCTGGTACGACTCGGAGTTCTGCGGACTCAGCGGCACCGACCGGCTGGCCGCCACGTCAGTCAGAGACGGGGTCACCGTGCCCAGGATGACCGCGAGCGCCACCCAGAACAGGATGATCGGCAGCGAGAGAACCCGGATCAGATGGCCGAGGAAGGGGCGGTGCGGCTTTGCGTGCAGATTGCTCATACGGATTTCACCAAGCAGTAGATGAACGGTTTGACTTTGTCTGCGCTGGAACGGTCGTCGCGCACCTGCCCGTCGACGGTCACACGGCATCCGAGATCGGTGACGCTACGGTCCCCCTGGGCGACGATATTGGCCGACATCGACGGCAGTGTCGTCACGATCGTGAATGACCAAGGGAGCGGCGCATTCTCGATCAGGTGGGGTTGGCCGTTCTCGTCGAGGTAATTGAGGTTTGCGGTGCCGCCGGAGCCGACGACCTCGTACGTGATGTGCTTCGGGTTGAAATTGGCGGTGATGCCCGATCCCTCGCCGAGTTTCGCTGGACGAGGCGCAGCGGAGCCGCGGATCTGCGCAATCGCATATCCACCGATCCCGACGACGACTACCAGCAGCAGCGGTATCCAGAACCGCTTCAACAGTCGGTACACCCGTGCATCCCCTTCTGCTTGTGCGCTGTTCAGGACCGCAGGTTCCTGCCGGTGAGGCGACTACCGAACGAGCGGCATCACCACTTTGTGTACCGCCGGTCTATTGCGTCAGAGACCGTACCACGGTAATAGACCGGCGGTTCACTATCGAGCGATTGGCGGCGGTTTACCATCGGGCCATGAACTTCCGGCGGGCGCGCAGCGAGGAGCAGCGCGAGATCCGTCGGCAAGCCATCCTGGAAACCGCCTCGTCGATGCTCAGCGACATGCCAGTGAGCCAGATCAGCCTTAATGAGCTGAGCCGTCGCACCGGGCTAGCAAAGTCGGCGATGATCCGCTATTTCGAGTCGCGCGAGGCTGTACTGCTGGAACTGCTCGACGGCGCCCTGCGGGATTGGGTGACCGAAATTGTGACGGAGCTCTCTCGCGACACGTATGACGGTTCGGCGCAGCAGCGGGCCGACCACCTGGCGGCCCTGCTCAGCCGGTCGCTGCGAGAGCACGCTGTGCTGTGCGATCTGATGACCGCACAGCCGGGCGTCCTGGAATACAACGTCTCACCCGAGACGCTGCTGTGTTTCCGGCGATCCGCCCACACCACCATCGCCAGATACACCGACGCCATTCGTAGCTTCATCCCCGAGCTGGGCGACGATTCCCAGAGCGTGTCCCTTTCCACCGTGGTGACCAGCGCGGCACTGTGGATGTACGCCCAACCGTCGGCCAGCGCGATTGCCGCCGCCGAGGCCGAACCCGCGCTGGCGGACATCTCGTTGAACTTCGACACCGACCTGGAAACCATGCTGTCCCGGCTGATCATCGGCGCCCTGGTCAAGCGCTCTTCCTGATCGACTGCCGATACTGCCGACTCCGGCGCGGACCGGAGCGAGCTCGCACATGTAAGCTGACACGCCGAGAGGTCCCACTAGCTCTAATGGACGGGGCCGCTCTCCGCCGATGGGGACCGGATGACAATCGCCTCTTCGCATTTCGTAGTCGGTGAGCAGACTTTCCCTGAAACGCCGACACTCCGATTCTGAAACGCCTGGCTTCGTGCCGGATCTCCGAAATTCCGCTCCACGGCTACCCCGAACACCCCTTCTGTGCATGTCAGCCCAATAGGAGCCAGTCCTACTGTCGGCCCATAACCGACCTCATCGACCCCAAAGCCCCGCCTGACAGCACCTGCTGCACCGTCTCCCTGAAAGACGGCTCCCCGTTTCTACACCCACCCCTCGGGGTGCTTGTCCCCTCACACCATCCGGGCCGCCTGCGGACCCGCAGTATCTGGTGGCTCATGTCACGGAGGTGTTGGACGACCGCATGATCGGCAAGGTGGCTGTCCCGCAACTGATGGACGGAATCGAGGTGGACGACGAAGAAGTGGAGCTGCGACGAGCCATCGGGTGTCTCCTGTTCTGCTTGGAGAGTCGGACAGCCTGCATCGTGGCGCGGGCCACCGACAACCTCGGCATAGCAGGCTGACGAATACGCTGCGCCGCCTGGAGCGCCATCAAGGCTGATCCCGGACGACCATTCCACGCTCCTCCAAGACCGCACGAAAGTCCTCTTCCATCTGCCCCACTTGACTAGCGATAGGCGATAGCGGATTCGTGCTGAAATACCAGACAAGGCTCTCCCATTTTGGCGGCGTCAGTTCGGGCAGTACCCCTAGTTCAGGTGCACGGACGCCCTTCTTTCGTGAGACCTCGGCTACGAGCGTCCCCTCAAGTCGGACAACAGACTTGAAGTGCTTCAAGAAACCGTTCCCTGCTTCACTGCCACTGACGACTCGTATCGCGACAACCGCAATTCTTCCCAGCGACCAGGAGACCTGTGTCAACCCCACACCTCTTCCTCCGTCAGGGAAGATCAGACACCCCGCGCCCGCAAATGTGTGGCTATGACTGGGGCACAGCGTCCGCCCGACGAAGATGTGCCAATCCGTCATCTCTTCACCGTTGTAAAGCGCAACGAGATCCCCAGGCTCGAGAACGTGTGGATTCTCGTAGTAGCAGCGCAAAATTGCCACTTTGATCGCCCATCTCCGAAGCGCGGCAGCGTCTATGGAAACGGCATAGGGATCTTGGAGCCACGGCAAAACGACCATATCCAAATCATTCATCCAACCGTTATTGCAGTGGTCGCAGACAGGTTGGACCACCAACTCGAAAAGCGGTTCTGGGCGTGACGAGATTGGTTTGAAGTCAGTTCCCACGTACCTGGTGAACTCCCTGATCCCCAATGGCTCCGTGGCGTTAATGAACATACTCACATCCAGTTTTTCCTTCCAGGAGGACGGGAATATATGTTCTCGGGTAAGAATTACTGTCTGCGATGTCGGGTCGCGTGGGTCCACCAAATCCCCTTTTGCCCGATCACAAAAGACGCACCGGCTCGTGTCCTCTGTCACCAGGAATGCTCCTTACCCGAATCGCTTACTCTGCGGACATGCCCGATCTCCTCTGTGTCCCGAATCTTCTTCTTGCGGTAGTCCTTCGCTAGCTGCCTACTCGTCACTACCGCAGGCGCAATCGTGGGAATGCTCACGGGAGGAATCAGGCTGGGCATCCCAAACACCCTGAGCCGCTTGTCGATATACCGCTGCGTCTCCCACGACAGCGCAACCTCAACGGGCTGTGAACGAGCACGGCCTTTCTGTTCTCCGAACACGAACGCGATCAGCGCGAGTACGCAGTAGCCCAGCGCCATGCCCATCCAGAACCAAGTCAACCAGGCACGCTCCCACAAGTCATCGTTCCACCGACGCATCACCCACCCCGCCAAGGTCATCGCAATCGAGAACGACACCGGAAGCACCCACGCCACGGTCGCAAACCCCGTTTCCACCAGCCCGCCGATCCCGACCAGGGACGCAAACGATGCACGGCTGTAGGACGCGAAAAGCGTCCCGAGAAAGGCCAGCGTGACGAATGCAAAGTGAGTGACCCCGATTCTGCTCGGGTCGCTCATCCACTGATGCGCTGTATTGAGCCACGCGGCTGGTGATGCCCAGCCAGTCCACGTGAAGAACTTCGACAGCCCCTCGAACGGCGTTCGGAACCCCTCATCACCCGGCAGTGCACACCATGCACTGAGTAGCCCGATGGCGCTCGCCGCCACCATGTACGGCGTTTCCAGCTTCAACGCCAATCCCTCTTTGACAGTGCTGACAAACCCCGACGGCTCCATCCGAGTCCCTTCCGTCACTCGCCTGATTCACTGACGCTAACGGCGAGGTCTGACATCGCCGGCTCACATTGGTGTCCCCCGCCTACCATCGAGCGGTGAGCCGCATACGTCACGATGGCGGGTGCTCGACAACAGTCCCGAAACGCCATCACCCATGCCGTCTTCGAGCAAAGTCACCCTCCACCCGACCAGACTCTCGCCGCCCAGACCCCAGCCCCAAGCACCTCGCTTCGGGGCCATCGGCGGCCAGCCCCGCCCCTGATACACTTCCGTCGCGGTCTGGAACCAGCGAAAACACCACCACCTCGGTGAGATTTTCTCGCGTCTCATCACCGCAGCAACACCGAAGATCAGCACGGAAGCACCTGTTCAGGATTGTCATCAGGGTTTTCATCTGGTCTCCCGCCGATGTAGTTCAATGGCAGAACATCAGCTTCCCAAGCTGAATACGCGGGTTCGATTCCCGTCATCGGCTCCACATCTACCTACGGTGATGGTGTTCGAATCTGTTTGGCCCGCGCCCCTCAGGGTCACCAAAGTTCCCACTCAGACCGACCGGCTACATTGTCCGCTACCGAATGGGTCAACGGATACCGAGACGCGCTCACACCACGCCGCGAATCCTGTGGCGGTGGGGGTCGCGGGGTTCTTTAAGCGTCCGCTCGGGCTGTTAGAGGCGGGGATTCCGGTGGCGGTTCCGAGCGGCCAATATCAACCAAATTCCGCCCAAGAAATAGTGCGGGCAAGTGTCCTGGCGAACACGCCCCGCTATACAGCTACCGAGCCGCGCGGTACTGTGCGCGTAGTAGCTAGCTGTCTGAGGGGGTGTTGTTGCTGTGGGGGCATTGCAAGTCAGTCCTGAGTTGCTGCACCGTTCGGCCAACGAGATGGATCGGCTGCTGGCAGCGCATCGGGCAGCACATGCTAAGGCTCACGCGGCGATCAGCACGGCGATGTCGGGGTGGGTTGGTGGTGCCGCGTCGGCGCTGGACAGTGAGTCGACGCAGTGGCAGGGCCATTCCAAGCACGTTGAGAACGAAGCCACCCACTACCGCGATGCGTTCGATCGGATCGGGTACGCGTTCGCCGGGATAGAAGAGCAGAGCGCGGTCAATATTCTGGGCAGCCGTCCGCAGGCTAAGGCGTAGCCTTTATGTCGTTGCCGCTGGCCGATATCAAGCGCGCCAAAGTCCAATCATTCCGCGATGTAGCCGACGCTCTCGACGGGATGGCAGGCGCGAATCGGGATATGAAGCGCGGTGTGGAGCGGCTGCCGATCATGGGAGACGGCTGGAAAGGTGTCTCTGGGGAGGCCGCTCATCACGATCTGGATGCGCATGGCAAGTATCTCGACGGGCACGCCCAGGCCCAGCAGAGCGCTGCGGCCAAGATCCGGGCCGCTGCTGATGAGTTCGAGGGCGTGCAACAGCTGCTTAAGAAGATTGAAAATGACGCCGCCCAAGGCAAATTCACGATCAACTACGACACTGGCGAGGTCACCCCGCCTAGCGGCAAGTATGACAAAAACGAGCTGGACTATCTGACCAACACGCTGCGTCAGATCAGCGCTGCCGGGGGTGTCGCCAACGCCGATCTTGAGGCAGCGGTGAAAGCTGCCCAGACACTCCCGGACCCGTCTGGTGCTGTGGCTCAAGGCCTTCCGGCGATGCCCGGCTCGGCTATCAAGCCCGGAGGTGTTGCCGCTGGCTTGGAGCACCTGGCCGCACCCGACCCGAATGGTGATCCTGGTGCGACCAAGGCCGCTGCTGCGGGCGCCGACACGCAGGCGAACTACAAGGAGTGGTACCCGAGGACTCCTGGGTCGGGCGACAAGCTGACCATCGACCCCAGTAAGGCGGGCAGTTTCACGGGGACGGTCGGTGCGCTCGAGAAACTTCCCGGCGCCCCCAAGCCTGCGGACGGTTTCGGTTCTGGTGTGGCCAGGCAGTTCGGGCAGGGGGTTAACAGCCGCGTCGACGGGATAATTGATGAAGCTAAGAACCTGACCGGACAAGGCGGACCCGGCTCTCCGGGCGTGGCTGAGTCCTGGGCGAAGTTCGCCCTAGGCACCGCCGATCAGATGGCCAACCCACTCGGGTCCCTGCCCGGCGAGGTCAAAGACGCAGTCAACGATCCCGCAGGATTCGCAGGCAAGAAACTGTTCGACGTGTCCTCGATCGCCGCCACCGGTCCACTCGGCGGCGAAGCCGCAGCCGGAGCACGCGGCCTCCTCGGCGACCTCACCGGCGCAGAAACACGAGCACTCACCCACGACATCCCCGACACACACCACGGACCAGCACCGCTCGATCATCCATCACCTCACGTGGACCACCCGCCGACAGACAGCGACCACCACGCGCCGGCGGTCAGTGATCACAATGGCGGATCCGGTGGCGACCACTCAACACCCGGAGACTCGCCACCACATTTCGCGCCCCTCCCTGATACAGGGCCCTACCAGTTGCCGGAACGGGCGCAGCTCGCAACACCTTCGGACGGCGCATTCTTCTGGTCTGGCAGAAACGTAGACGGGACGGGCATCGGCCCGATTTCCGCGGGCGGCAACGGAGCAGCTGACCTTATCGCCGACGGGAGCCGCGCAACCACGCTTGAGGGACTGCTCGATAGCCAAGGGATAAAGCCGCCGAAGTGGAGTCCAACCGACGACTATGCACAGAAGTGGTGGGATGGAACCTCACAGATGTACGCCGAGAGCGCATCGGGAGAAGTTCGCGCTGTCATCGGATCGAACTTGCGCCCCGGAAATGTTTGGCAGACAGTCGAACTCCCTCGACTGATGGACAATCCGCATGTCAACCGGATCGTTGTAATTGACCCGGATACCGGTATCGAGACCACTGTATTTCAGCGTTAGGATTGACTTGAAATGGACGCAGACCTGATAAACGAAGCGATCGTGACGAGTATTCAAGACTCGGCGATACCTCGGGTCGACCTGCAAAAGCTAACCGACCAATACGGTCAGGACGAAGGAAACCAGCTCGGGGAGCAAGTGGTCAAGATCGTTCGCGAAGCCGTTGCTATGCCCATCGACTGGGGCACCATGACACTCGCCGAAGGCGTCAACGACATCATGGGCAGATTCAGCCAGAAACATCCCGAGCTGTCCCCCCAGGCCCTAGAGGAAATCGGCCGCTGCGTCGGATGGCAGCTGCGCTGACCACTTAGCGCGCACTGCGCTCGTCTATCCCTACGGCGAAGATGCGCAATCCGATCAGCGTCAGCAGTGGGGTCATGGCACCAAGGCTACTGGATACGGAAGCGCTTAAATGACTCCGTACTTTCCCGCATAAAAGCCGCGTCGCCGGGAACGACAAAGTATTCGCACGGACCCAAAAATAGGTCTAATAGCCTTAGACCGCAATACGTTAACGAACTTGCGCAAATTTCGGCAGACGCATTCCTCTCAAGCTGAATACGCGGGTTCAATTCCCGGCATCCGCCCCACTATTTATGCTCCGTCGGCCTGTTTCGGGATCACATTTGCTCCTCACGGGCATAACCTGAGCGGCAAGCGTAATGCGCCTGGTCATAGTCGTGTATCTGTGTCGCCGGTTGGACAACCCGTCGTGTCGGACCAACTAGGGCCCCAGTCATACTGGGCATCTGGCGCCCGGGTTGTGATCGGGCTCCACGTCAACAAGCTCCACCGGCCAGAAGTTGTGTGCTTGCACCCATCTGGCATGGCCTGTGCTGAAAACGAGCTGCCCGAGAAAGCGATAGACACTGCTGTCCACAGGCCACACAGCGTGAGGCCCTGGCGAGCTTACGTGATCGGAGAAATCCACTAGCCAGCACTGCACCTCGACCGAAACATGCACATGACCGTTACCCGAAAGGCGGTGGACATCGATGAAGTTTGAGGACGTCTACTTCTCCAAAGAGGACCGGTACTCGATGGGCACAGAAACCGATTCAGGCCGGCACTACGTCTCCATGCCGGTCAGCAATGGACTTGTCGACTACGAAGAGTATTACGAGATCGACGCCGAACAGTACAAGCTGTTCTTGGCCAACACGTCTGCCGCAGTCTCGTTCATCGAAGCGTGCCGAAAGCACGAACATGACGATCGGTTGATACAAAAGCCGGGCACGAATCGTGGTACGCCGGCCTGAGCGGGTACTGAACCCGAACGTATCCAAAACGCCTGTGCGGGTGGATGAACCCGATCAGTCACCGACATGCTGCGAGAAATCTCGCCCTAAGCCACAGTGCCACACCCTCACTGCCGCTGCACCGGCAACCTCACCCCGGCCCAGCCGCGTCCTGTCCCCCAAATATGGTGCAGTCCAATGAGGGCTGCGTCCAGCCCCATGGTGAAGACCAGATCGTGCGCACGCGTCTGTCGCTCCCGCACCGAACGCGCGAATGCCTCATAGACGCGGCCCATCTGCGGCGCATTGGCCGGGTCATACGGCGCGTACACGTCGGTCGGACCGGGCGAATCCACCGCGGCACCGAAGATGAAGGTCTCAAGGATGCTCATCGATGCGATGATGCTCTCCTCCGGCCAGCCCGCAGCGGCGAACCCCGCGGTAACCCGTTGGTACATACCGGATGTCAGCGGCGCCTGCGCCAGCGGGACCTCCACGATCAGCGGCACCAGTTCCGGTCGGCGGCGCAGCTGATCCAGGTAGCTCCACGCCCACCGGGACAGTGCCTCACGCAGCGGGACGACGCCGAAGCCGGAGACATCCAGGCCCGCGGTGAATCGCTCTTGCACCGCCACCAGCAGCCCGGCCCGCGACGGAACGTGGTTGTACAGCGCGGCCACGGTCACGCCCAGCCGGACCGCGACGGCCCGCATCGTCAGCTTGCGCAGTCCGGACGCGCGCAGCTCGGCGAGCGCCGCGTCGACAATGCGGTCGCGGTTGAGCACCCCGACAGATGGCCGACCTCGCCCGCGGCGTGCGGTGTCGTCACTCTCGCGATCCCTCTGCATCGTGATTGATCCGTTCCTCAGACGTCTACGCCCGGCCAAAAATTAACTATCTACCCGTCATTGACGGCTAATTTACCCAGCTAGAAGCTCTAAAAAATGAAGATTCGATTTCTGAGCTAGTCGACCGGGGCGGCGAAGTTCCTAGCATTGTGACTCACGCCACCATCGGGGATTACCTACACCACGGTGCAGTCCGGACCCTTCCGGCGTCAATTCGAGAGGACGTTTCGTGACCGAATTTGCCGTACCCACAACCACCCACAGCGGACCAGCCGTCGAGCGTGACGTGGTGGTCATTGGCGCCGGAATCTCCGGCTTGATGACTGCCCGCAGGCTCGTCCAGGCCGGGCACTCTGTCGCGGTGCTTGAGGCGCGGGACCGGGTCGGCGGACGTACCTGGTCGCAGATTATGGACGGCGAGTTCTTCGAGATCGGCGGCCAATGGATCTCCTCCGACCAGGATGCGCTCAAAGATCTGCTGGCCGAGCTCGGCAAGAAAACTTTTCGCCGGTACCGCGAGGGCAACTCCGTCTACATCGGCCAAGACGGTGAACGACGTGAGTTCACAGGGGATTTCCCGGTCCCCGAGGCCACTCTGCAACAGGTGAATCAACTGATCCACGCCCTGGACTCGCTGGCCGCGGAGATCGACGCCGCCACCCCATGGCAGCACCCGCGCGCCGCCGAGCTCGACGCCATCCCGTTCGCTACCTGGCTGGCCTCCAACAGCGATGACAAGGAGGCCCGCCGAATCGTGGGCCACTACATCGCGGCAGGCATGTTCACCAAGCCATCTCATTCATTCTCGGTATTGCAGGCCATGCTGATGATTGCCTCGGCGGGGAAGTTCGAGCACCTCATCGACGAGGGCATCTTGCTCGATGAGCGTGTGGTCGGCGGCATGCAGTCGGTATCGCAGCAGATAGCCGACGAACTCGGTCCTGACGTGGTGCACCTGTCCACCCGCGTTCGGCACCTGGCCTGGTCCGACGCCGGAGACGGATTGCCCTCCATCGTCTCCGCCGTCAGCGACAGAGTCACCGTACGGGCGCGATTCGCGGTGCTGGCAATACCGCCGAACCTGTACAGCACCATCGACTACCAGCCGCCGCTACCCCGCATCCAGCAGGTCAGCCATCAACACCAATCCATGGGCCTGGTGATCAAGGCTCAAGCCGTCTACGAAACACCGTTCTGGCGCGCGCACGGATTGTCCGGCACGGGTTTCGCGTCCCGCGAACGGATCTGCGAGGTCTACGACAACACCGTCGCGGATCACCCGCACGGCACGCTAGTCGGCTTCGTGGCAGGCGAGCAAGCCGAGGAGACCTGGGCGCTACCCGACGACCAGCGTCGCGGCGCGATCCTGGAGTCGTTCGCCGCGTACTTCGGAGACGAGGCCAAGCGGCCGCTGGCGGTCTACCTTTCCGATTGGGGTACCGAGGAATTCACGCGCGGCGCCTACGGTGCCAGCTGGAGCATCGGCGGCCTCAGCCGCTGGGGTCACCTACAAAACCGGCCGGTCGGCCCCATCTTCTTTGCCAGCTCCGACATCCAAGGCATCGGCTATATGCATGTCGACGGCGGCGTGCGGATCGGTACCGATACCGCGAACCGAATCAACTCCGCACTGCTCGCCCCCGTCAACAGCTAGACCACACGGCACCAGCGAGTGTGTGCAACGCTCGACGAATAACCGAAAACCCGATCCCTGCAAGGAGAATCCCGTGACCGAATACGCCGTAACCGATCCTGCTACCGGCGATGTCGTCGCCACCTACCCCACCGCTACTGACGCCGAGTTGGATGCCGCCCTGACTGCCGCGGCCGAGAACTCCCGCACCTGGCCTACAGACACCACCGTCGCCGATCGAGCAGCCCAGATGCGCCGCGTCGCCCAGCTGCATACGGAAAAACGCGAGATGCTCGCCGACATCATTGTGCGGGAAATGGGCAAACCCCGTGACGAGGCTCTCGGCGAGATCGACTTCTGTGCCGCGATCTACGAGTACTACGCCGACAACGCGGAGAAGTTCCTTGCCGACGAGCGCATTGAGCTACTTGCCGGAGAAGGCACGGCCGTGATCAAGCGTTTCCCGATCGGGGTGCTGCTGGGCATCATGCCGTGGAACTTCCCCTACTACCAGGTGGCCCGATTCGCGTGTCCGAATCTCTTGGTGGGCAACACCATTGTGCTCAAGCATGCCCCTCAATGTCCGGAATCCGCTGAGGCGCTCGCACTTTTGTTCGCCGAGGCAGGGCTGCCGGCCGGCGCATATCTGAACATTCGTGCCGCCAACGAGCAGGTCGCCGGCCTCATCGCGGACCCTCGCGTCGCCGGAGTGTCCTTCACGGGCTCCGAGCGTGCCGGCGCCGCAGTCGCCGAGATCGCCGGCCGGAACCTGAAGAAGTGCGTCTTGGAGCTTGGCGGCTCCGATCCGTTCTTGGTGCTCTCTTCCGACGACCTGGATGCCACCGTCGAGGCCGCGGCCGCCGCCAGATTGGACAATACCGGGCAAGCTTGCAACGCCGCCAAGCGATTCATCGTCGTGGACGAACTGTATGACGCGTTCGTCGAGAAATTCACGGCCACATTGCTCGCCGCCGCCGACGGCATCGCTCCGCTCAGCTCGGTGCGTGCCGCGCAGACCTTGGAGGCACAGGTCGCTGCCGCCAAAGCCGGTGGCGCCACTGTCATCTCTGCCGGTGAGCGCCGCGGGGCCTTCCACCCGCCTGCGGTCATCACCGGTCTGACCGCCGACAACCCGGCCTACGGTCAGGAGCTGTTCGGCCCTGTCGCGTCGGTGTATCGGGCGAGCAGCGAGGACCAGGCCGTCGCCATCGCCAACGACACCCCCTTTGGTCTGGGCTCCTACGTCTTCACGACCGACCCCGAACAGGCGCAGCGGGTGGCGAACCGCATTGAGGCCGGAATGGTTTTCGTGAACGGAGTCGGTGCTGACGGTGCCGAACTGCCATTCGGCGGTATCAAGCGCTCCGGCTTCGGCCGCGAGCTGGGCCGGTTCGGCATGGAGGAATTCGTCAACAAGAAACTCATCCGCACCCTGTGAGCCAGCGAAGCGACGCCTTGAGTGTCGGCGGCAAGGGCCTGGCGGGCGGGCAGATCGGTACCTTCTCCGGTGCGGTGCTGGGGATCTCGTCCGTCGCTCCCGGCTATACCCTGTCGGCCAGCCTGGGGCTGCTGGTGGCCGCCGTGGGCTTGAAGATGCCGGCCATCCTGATCGCCGGTTTCCTCCCGATGTTCCTCACCGCGTACGCCTATCGCGAACTCAACGCGAAAAATCCCGACGCCGGAGCGTCTTTCACATGGTCCAGCCGCGCGTTCGGACCATACGTCGGCTGGATGGCGGGCTGGGGGCAGGTAGTCGCCTGCATCATCGTGCTGTCGAATTTGGCGGCGGTGGCGGTGCAGTTCTTCTATCTGTTCATCGCGCAGGTCTCACACCATCTCGCGATCGCGGATCTGGCCTCGAACAAACCCGTGAATATCGCCACCACGCTGGCGATCATGCTTGTCGCGACGTACGTCGCGTGTCGAGGCATCACCACCGGCGAGCGCGTTCAGTATGCGCTGGTCGGGTTCCAGATGCTGATGTTGTTCGGCTTCGCGGGGGCCGCGCTGTGGAAGGTCGGGACCGGTGCGGCGCCCGGGCACCTGTCCTTCGATGCCGACTGGTTCAACCCGTTCAGCGGGTTGACCATCGGCGCCTTCGTCGTCGGTGTCACCGGTTCGGTGTTCGCGTTCTGGGGGTGGGACACCTGCCTGACACTCGGCGAGGAAAGCAAAGACCCCGACCGGGTGCCCGGGCGCGCGGGCCTGTTGTCCGTCACCTCCATCCTGCTTACCTACCTGCTGGTAGCGGTGGCGCTCACCATGTACGCCGGGGTCGGTACGACCGGGCTAGGCCTGGGCAATCCGGCGAACGAAGAGAACATCTTCGGCGCCCTTGCCGATCCGGTATTGGGACCCTTCTTTGGGCCATTCCTTTCCCTCGCGGTGCTGGCGTCCGCGGTCGCCGGTCTGCAAACCACCTTCCTGCCCCTGGCACGGGTGATGCTCGCAATGGGCGTCTACGGCGCCGTCCCTCGCAGGTTCGCAGAGATCAGCCCACGGTTCCTGGTGCCCCGCTTTTCCACCATCGTGTCGAGCGCGGTGACGGCGGTGTTCTACACGGTGGTCACGGTGCTATCCGAGCACACGCTTACCGACACGATCGCCGCGCTGGGCATCATGATCTGTTGGTACTACGGCATCACCGCATTCGCGTGCATCTGGGAGTTCCGACACACGCTCTTCCGCGGCGTCCGGAATGTGGTGTTCCGCTTCCTGTGCCCGTTGTTGGGCGGTGCGATGCTCCTCGTCATCTTTGCGATCTCGATTCGCGAATCGATGGATCCCGCCAATGGCAGCGGGTCATCGATCGGCGGCATTGGCCTGGTCTTCTTCCTCGGTTTCGGAATCCTCGCGCTGGGGGTGGTGCTGATGCTCGTCCAACGCGCCGTCGCGCCCCGGTTCTTCACCGAAAACACTTGGCACACCGGATCGGAGAAGGTGATCGCCGAAACGCTGGTACCCGAATGCCCAGAGCCCGCCAAGGACCTCAGAACTGTTTGATCAGGCTGATCGAACGGTTCACCAACGAAAATCCAAGACCCTCGTACAGCGCCACGGCACCGGTCGGGCTGTCCGCGTCCACGTCCAGAACGGCGCGCTGCAGCCCTTCGTGGCGGTAAGCGCGCATCGCGTGCGTCAACAACGCCTGCGCGAGTTTGCGCCCGCGCCAATCGCGCCGCACGCCCAGTAGATCGACGAATCCAAACGAATAGCCGTTCGCCTCCCACTCCTCCTCATTGACATCGCTGAGCAGATAGGCGACGACGATGTCCTGCCCCGCAGCATCGCGCGCGACGGCCACGAACGACAGGTCAGCGCGAAAGGCACTGAGCCTATGGGCCGCTTCCCAATCCTCGCGGGCTTCTGGCTGACTGCCCCAATGATCACGGAACGCCTCGTTATGGGCGTCACGGGTCGGCTCGGACCATTCGGGACCGTAGGTCTCGATCCGTATGCCTTCAGGCAGAGTCACGTCCGGGATAGGTTGAGCCAGATCGCGTTCCAGCTCGTGCCACCATCTCACCGACTCATAGCCGTTGCGGTGGAACAATTCAATTGTCCACACAGCGTGCTCCTCGGCGCTACTAGCCAGCCAGCCAGGCAAGCATTCATCCGATTCCGCAAGATGCTGCAGTCCCCGCTGTTCTTGCCACCGCAGCACACTGGACCCGATTCCTTCGCCGCGCCGCTCGGGATGCACGGTGCCATCCAGCGCCACCCACACGACTGTTTCGTGGGCGGATTTCACGGTCGCCGATCCGAAGGCCACCACTCGGCCCAACGAGTCGACGGCGATGACCGAGTCGAGCGCCGGATCGAAATCGTCGTCGTCGAACTCCTCCTCGAGTTCATCCAGCATCACCAGACTGGTGGGGTGATCGACCGCACCCGCGGCGCGCCAGAGTTCGAAGAGAGCGGGTATGTCCTCCTTGGTTGCCGCGCGCCACGTCAAATCGGCTCCAGCCGAGGGTATTTCCACAACATCCGGCGCATCGACCCGTTCGCTCAGCGAGGCCTGGGCCGTCGGTACCGTGTGGGATGTCATGGGTTCAACCCTATTTGCGACGCCGAATTCGCCGCAACAGGATTATGTCGGCGTCAGGGACGATCGGTCTTCGCGGGTTTGCCCGGCGCAGCCGGCTTCTTCGCGCCGACATCGCCGAACGCCTTTTTGATCGCCCCGCCCAGCCCGCTCATTGGGTTCGGCTGCTTGATCTTCGCGGCACTGCCCGGATCAGGTCTCGACGAAAGAGCCGGTGGTCTCGGCAACGAAGCCTGCCGGTTGGACTTCGGATCAAGGCGCACCACCGGAGTTTTCGCCTGCGGCGCCATCGTCTTGACCAGCTCTACGCTGGCGGCCGGCGCCCGGGGATGGGCGGCGGTGACGTCCGGCGCCTTCCCTTCATCCTTGGCGGCTGTCGCGGGAGTGATCGGAATCGGCTTGGTCAGCGCGTCTCGGACGGGCGCGACCGATTCGGAGATCGTGGTCGCCACCGCTTCCCCTGCCGCTTGCACGGCCTTACCCACATTGCCGGTGCTGCCCAATGTCGTCAGAAACGCGTTCGGTACCCGGGTCACTATGAGCGTGAGTTGTTCGGGCCCATGGAAAGCCACCGCCCAGAACACCTCGGTGCCGCGTACCGCGGCAGCCTCCAGCGGTGTGTGTACCGCAGGCAGTGGCTCGGGCCCCGGCGGATTGTTCAATGCCCCGAACAGATCGGAGCGGACCTGCCCCAGCGCCCCGGGCAGACCGCCGGGCTGGGTGATCGCCGCCTCGCCGATCCGCACGAGCCCCACCGCGATCACCTCGGTACCGAACTGCGTGCGTGGAACCACCTGATCCAGATCGGTGCGAATGAGCCCGGTCCAAATCTCGTTGGCCGTCCCGCTTACCGTCGCGCCGGTCAGCCCGAGCGCTTGCACCACTGGCTGCCCGGCCCGCAGCCGGGTCACCAAGGTGGCCGGTGCCGCCAGCACCGAGGCCGGGATCTGCACGGCACCCTGCACCACGAACGGGCAGATCAACGAGCAGTTCTGTACCTGGTTGGCCAGAAACTGGGTGAGCAGCGCCCCGGGCGCCGGCTGCACCGACGCCGTCAGACCCACGTCGAATACCGCGCTGCGCTCAGCCGTACCCGGCGGAGCACTTACTCCGGCACCGGCCGTGAGTATCGCTGACGCACATGCCACCGCGAGAAGTCTCACGTTGTAACCACGAACCAACCCGGTGCCGGGTTCGACCGCGACGAAAACGGGTTAGGCCCCGGCTTCCTCCGCCACGTCGTGGCGCACCACACGAACCTTGCCGCGCGGCAGACTTGCCACGTATCCGTGGTACTTGCCATAGATCTCCCACGCCGTGTCGAAGTCGTGGTGCGGCACGTCGATCACGTGGTCGTCGGAGAACTCCATGTGCAAATCGCCTGCGTCGTTCCATCTGGCCTCGGTACAGGTGGAACCCGAGATGCTGAAGAGCGGACGCTCCTCATCCAGAATGGCCTTCGGATCGACGCAGACGATTTCCCGTGGCCACTTTCCCGCTGGGGGAAGCGTGAGCCACATCGGCACGGCGATAACCACCTCGTTGTAGTCACCCAGGCTGATCACCAATCCGTCACGGAACATGATCCGCTGGACTGGACAGCCCTCAATCCATGCTTCGGACATACCTTCACTCTGAACCCGCCCGTCAGCTAGCACAAGGGCTTGACGGCACAAGTTTTATTGTCAAAACTGGTCGAAACGTAAACGTAATTTGCGCTGCCTAAAACCCCTGGC
Organism: Mycobacteroides abscessus ATCC 19977; assembly: GCF_000069185.1. Classification (NCBI taxonomy): domain Bacteria; kingdom Bacillati; phylum Actinomycetota; class Actinomycetes; order Mycobacteriales; family Mycobacteriaceae; genus Mycobacteroides; species Mycobacteroides abscessus. The sequence goes on from NC_010397.1 coordinate 4,406,517, forward strand.
GGCACCCCTTTTTTTGCATGAAATCCAGCCCTCTCCGCCGGCCTCCACCGAGTTGACGGCTTCGTCGTCTTGACGAACGAATTTCGCACAGGTGCCCTAGCATTCGCTATGAGCTAGCAGCGTGGCTAGCACCCGGGCGAAAGGGACACCCGATGACAGCGGAACTGTCGGAACACATCGAACAGCCGCGGATCACCCCGCGACCTGCCCCCACCGCACGCCCGCAGCTGCCCCGTCCCGGTGATCTGACCCTGCGGGAACGCGCGATGGTCGAGACGTCCGCTCTCACCGACATCGCCCTACGCACCGTCGGCGCCTTGTCCGTGATGGGGGTCGTTGCCCCCAGCCTGGTCATCGACCGCGAGTTCGTGGCGCGTGAACGTGACAACCTGGCCTTCTACGGCGAACTGGCCGCGATGGGCGATGCCGATCTGTCCTTTCCCGAACCGGAGATCACGCCCGTGGTGTTCTCCCGGCCTGCGGGCCGCGTCGCACAGGCCCTCGCCAAGGCCACCGTCGAGAACCTGGACTTCGAGAGCCCGTACCAGACCCGCAATCCCGCGCTGCGCGACTATTGGAAACGATTCCCACACAACAGTGTGGCCCGCGCCCAGCATTGGCGTCACGATGACGGCCCACGGCCCACGCTCTGCGTCATCCACGGGTTTTTCGGCTCGCCGTATCTGTTGAACGGAGCATTTTTCGCGCTGCCCTGGTTCTTCCGTAACGGCTACGACGTGTTGCTGTACACCTTGCCTTTTCACGGCCGCCGGGCCGAGAAGTACTCACCGTTCAGCGGCGCCGGATACTTCAGCCACGGATTCACCGGCTTCTCCGAATCGATGTGCCAGGCGGTGCACGATTTTCGGATCTTCGTGAACTACCTACGCGGTACCGGCGTGGAAAAGATCGGCCTGACGGGGTTGTCGCTGGGCGGCTATACCACCGGACTGATCTCCACCGTGGAGCGCCGGATCGACGTCACCATTCCCAATGTTCCCGTAGTGGACGTGAAATCTCTTCTGCACAGCTGGATTCCGGCCGAGCCGACAATCAAGCTCGCCGCCCGGCTCGGGCATCTCGACCAGGGCCGGCTCGACGGTGCGCTGTCCTATTCGTCGCCCTTGACCTATCAGCCGGTGGTACCCAGAGAGCAGCGGCTCATCATCACCGGGCTCGGCGACCGCCTGGCCCCGCCGGAGCAATCCGAAATGCTCTGGGAACACTGGGATCGCTGCGCGTTGCACTGGTTTCCCGGGAATCACATCCTGCACGTCAACCAGGGTGACTACCTACGCCGCATGACCGAGTTCCTCGACCGCCATCTGAATGTCTAGCCCTTGACGGCCGACACCAGACTGATCGAATTGAACATGTACCACGCGGGCTGGCTCGGCTCTGGCAACGTGCGGCCGGAAAAGTTCAGGTAATCCAACAGCTCGGTGCGCTCCGAATCCCAACCATGGCAACGGAACCAGGTGGCAGCCTCGCTGCGCTGCTCGTTGTAGATCAGCGAAAAGAAGTCGGAATTCGCCTGGTCGCCGCTTTCATTGGCACCCGCCACCAGCATGGCGAACACCACGTCGGCATAGGTCGTCATCTGTTCGATGCCGACGAAGCTGCCCGGGGCGGCCAGCTGATCGATCGACTCGAACAGACGCTCCTGAGCGTCTGCCGGCAAGTAGATCAGCAGCCCTTCGACAAGCCAGGCCGACGGCTCGGACGGATCGAACCCCTTGTCCTGTAACGCCTTACCCCAATCCTCACGCAGGTCGACGGAGATCTCCGCACGGACGGCCTTGGGCTCGGCCCCGTGCTGGTCGAGCGCCTCGCGCTTGAACTGATGCACCAAGGGCTGGTCCAGCTCGAAGACCGTCGTCCCCGGTGCCCAATCCAGCCGATACGCCCGCGAGTCGAGCCCGGAGGCCAAGATCACCACCTGCTTGACGCCGGCCTCGATTGCCTTGCCGAAGTAGGTATCGAAGTAGCGCGTGCGGGCGCCTTGAAAGCTCACGAAATATTGGCCGAAGTCTTCCGATCGCAACGGATGCTCGGGTACACCGCCGGCAACCAGCTCGGCCCATTCCCCACCCGCGGCACGACAGAACACCTCGGCGTACTGATCTGCCGCCAGCGGTGCGGGTTTCGTCGCCTCGAGAGCCCGACTGGCCGCCACGAACAAAGCGGTGGAGCCGACGCTTGTGTTGATGTCCCAGTTATCTCGATCGGTGCGCATGATCGCGACAATACTCTGCGAGGGTGACAACCAAGTTGACATGCATCGGCGCCCAGATGTAGCTGCTTTGGCCAAATCATGCTCAGACCAGTGGGCGGCCCGTACGAATGCGCCAGTCGAGGTCCAGCATCAACGCGTTGAAGGGGAAGCGCCGCAACCCGTTGGGCAGCAGACGGGCCGCCAGCCCGAGCACGGCGAGCAGCCACCGGAACATCCGCTCCCGGGAAGGGTCCCAGGCGAACCCCATCTCATCGCGGAATCGTTGCGGCAAGAACCCGGTGGTGATGAAGCGCGAAAAGGCACCCACTGGACCGCGCATGAACGGCGGCACCGCGATGGACGCCGATGCGATGCGGTACAGATACGGACGGACGTGATCGTCGATATGCACCAGATCCATGGACTGTGCCCAGTACTCGTCGAATTCCGCGCACGACTTCGGCCACATCGCCAGCGGCATCTGCAAGGTGGTGCCCATGACGGCCCCTTCCTGCAAGCACCGCTCGGCCGTCTCGCCGGTCAGCGGCCCCACGAAGGCCTCGTACACATCGACGAATCCCTTGTAGAGGCAGACCGCCACCCACTTCTGCAGTTCCGGATCAAAGGCGTTGTACTGGACCTTGTCGCCCGGCTGCGAGTGCACCTGCGCGTGTGCCCGATTGGTCGCCTTTCGGAAGGCCGCCTTCTGCTCCGGAGTGCCCAGTGTGGCGACCGCCAGGAATGTGAAGGTGGTTCGCGCCCGTTTGATGGGATGCAGATCTGCACGCCCGCTCTCGACCTTGCTGTCGACGACGCCATACCCCACTCCGGGCCGCGCGAGCTGCATGATGATGTTGGCCGGTCCGCCCAGCAAGGCCAGACCCATGAAGTTGTCCGCCACCGTGGGCCGGCGCCGCCAAGACCACCACGGGGACAGCGGCGCGGCCGGCGGCACCGGCTCATTGCGGCGGCTCCGCGTGCCCGGGCCGCCATCGCCCGCGAGCTGCGCTTCAGCTTCCGACACCTGTTCGATAGTCACCATTGACCCCTAATATCTGCGAACGCTTGTTCTCAAATATCGTCCAGTGGAGCACCACCTGTCAAGATGTAGTGGTGTCGTCATCGCGGGTATACGGGGGCGTCGAGGCTCCCGACCGCCAGGCCGAGCGCCGTAATCGGCTGTTGGACGCGGGCCTGGACCTGCTCACCTCCGGCCCTGCCCCGAATCTGACGGTCCGCGGTGTGTGCAAGCACGCGGGCGTGGTCGCCCGATACTTCTACGAGAACTTCACCGATCTCGACCAGCTCAGCGCGGAGGTCTTCGACAGGGCCATCGGCCATGTCGCGACAACAACCCAGCAGGCCGTGGATGCGGCGCCCCTGCCCGAGAAAACTTCCGCCGGCATCGCCAACCTCGTACGCGTCATCGAAGGCGACCCGCGAATCGGGACGCTGATGTTCGGCAACAACCCGGCCAACTCGGTGATTGCCGAACGCCGCCAAGCGGCCTGGGACATGTTCGCGGCCCTGTCCGGCCAACACATGAACAAGACATATCAGGCCACCAACGACGAAACACTTAGGGCCGTTTCCTATTACACGGTTGGCGGCGTCGGGCACACGCTGGCCGCCTGGGTCTCCGGTCAGCTCAAGCTCCCGGGCACCGAACTCGTCAGGGTATTGACCGAGCTGCTGCAGCCCGTCAGGCGGTAGCGACCTCCCGCGGCGTGCGCTCAGCGGCCGTCTTCGGTGCCACGGCGACATCCGCGGCGGTAAACTCCTTTGTCCAGCAAGCGAACTCAAGAGTGATCCCGTCCGGATCCAAGAAATAGAACGAGCGCACATACACGCCCGGATGCAGCTCCCTGGATACCTGGAATTCGCTCTCGTCGTGGTTGAGAATGGGCCCCACCCGCACGCCCTTGGCCTTGAGCTTGACGCGGTACTCGTCGAACTTCTCGGCGGGCACATGCAGTGAGATGTGGTTCATGGAGCTGACGGCGCTCACGATGTCGCCGATCCCCGGAATCGCGGCAGGCGCCGATATCCCCGGGACGCCGTCCGGCGCATCCTTGAACCAGAAGAATGCCAGGCTGTCGCCACCGCCCGCGTCGAAGAAGAAATGCTGCCCCTGCCCCATGGGCAGATCCAGCGACTTGATGAGCGGCATACCCAACACGTTGGAGTAGAAGTCGACAGTGCGTTCCATGTCCGAACACACAAGCGCCACATGGTTGAAACCGCCGAACTCGAATTCGGAGTTGGGGTTGTTCGGTTTGATCATCGTCATGGGGAGCCTCCTTGATCCGACCGCATGACCACCTTGCGTTTTACGCTAACCTGAATCTAACATCAGATTCAGAAACGGGTCAATACCCGTGCGGCAAGTAGACAGGGGTGAGCATGGTCCAACCCACCGTGCGCGGCCGTCAGACCCAGGCGGCTATCGACGAGGCTGCACGAACGGTGATCGCCCGCAAGGGAATCCTGTCCACCACCGTGGCCGACATAGCCGCCGAGGCCGGCCGGTCCACGGCATCGTTCTACAACTACTACGACTCAAAAGAGGCGATGGTGGCGCAGTGGGCCATGCGATTTCGCACCGAAGCGCAGGAGCGCGTATCGGCCGCGATCAGACATGGGCGCTCCAACAAACAGCGCGCACGCGATATCGCCACCGCGCACTGGCTCACCTGGCGTCATCAGCTGGCCGAGATGATCAGCGTGTCCCAGCTGGCCATGATCAATACCGAGTTCGCCGAATTCTGGAACCAGATGTGCTCCGAGCCAATCGATTTCCTCACCACTACGATCAAGCGCGCACAGCGCGACGGGTACAGCCCGGGCAATGATCCCCACCTGATGGCCAGCGCGATCGTCTCGATGATGAATCAGTTCGCCTACAACCAGCTCAGCCAGGGCAATTCGGCCACCGTCGACGATGATGCCTGCATAGACACTCTGGCCGGAATCTGTTACCGCGCGATCTATTCCAAGGAGGTCTGCTGAATGCCCACCCAAGTGACCGTCGAGCGAGAGTTCATCGGGCTACCCTCACCGACCGCGGGACGGGGCGGCGCCGGCGGACATCCCTGCCAGGGTCTGTATCACCGGGCGGCAGGCACCAAACCCAAGGTCGCCTTTATCGCCACCCACTATCAGATCGACTTTTCCGAGCACTACATCGCCGAGTATCTAGCCCGGCACGGGTACGGATTCCTCGGCTGGAACACCCGGTTCCGGGGGTTTGAAAGCCAGTTCCTACTGGACCACGCCCTGGTCGACATCGGTGTGGGCGTGCGCTGGCTACAAGAGCAGGCAGGAGTGGAAACGGTACTACTGCTGGGCAATTCCGGCGGTGGTTCACTGATGGCGGCCTATCAGTCCCAGGCGACCGCACCCAAGGTGAAGCCGCTGGAGGGCATGCGGCCCGCGGAAGGGCTGGACGGCCTGCTCCCGGCAGCGGGCTACGTCGCCACCGCCGCGCATCTCGGCCGCCCCGATGTCCTCACCGACTGGATGGACGCCTCGGTGATAGACGAAAGCGATCCGGCCTCAACAGACCCGGCACTGGATCTGTTCAACCAAGCCAACGGCCCGGCCTACGCACCCGAGTTCGTCGTCAAATACCGAGAAGGCCAGGCAGCGCGGAATCACCGGATCACGGCGTGGGCGCTCGAGGAACTCGCGCGGGTGCGTGCGGCCGGGTTCAGCGATCGCGCCTTCACCGTGCACCGCACCTGGGCCGACCCGCGCATGGTCGACCCCACGCTGGAGCCCACCAAGCGCCCTGCCAACCTGTGCTACGCCGGTGTTCCGGTGAAGGCCAACCGATCCACATTCGGAATCGGGGGTGCCACCACCTTGAAGAACTGGCTCGGCATGTGGAGCCTGTCGCACGCACAGACCCGTGCCGAACCCCACCTGGCCGATGTCACCGTCCCCGCCCTGGTCATCAACGCCGACGGCGACACCGGCGTCTTTCCCTCGGATGCGCGGCGGATCTACGGCGCACTGGGCGCGACCGACAAATCGCAGGCAACGATCGATGCCGACCACTACTTCCAGAACCCGGGAGCCCGCCAGGAGCAGGCCGATACCATTGCGGAGTGGGCAAGCAAGCGGTGGTGAGATGAGCCTCTCGGGTGAAAATCATCGGGTAAGGGTTCTCGCACACTTTCCGTCCGGTCCACGGGTCCTCGAACAGCTTGCACCGCACGCCGATTGGCTTGATGTCCGCTTCTGCGCCGAAGATGACGACAACACGTTCTATGCCGAGCTGCCCGGTGCCGACGTGTTATGGCACGTCTTGCGTCCACTGTCGGCAGATGACGTCGCGAAGGGTGAACGGCTGCGGCTCATCCACAAGTTCGGCGCCGGGGTCAACACCATCGCGCTGGATGCCGCGGTGGAGCATGGGGTGGCCGTGGCCAACATGCCCGGCGCCAACGCCCCGTCGGTCGCCGAGGGGGCCCTGCTTCTGATGCTGGCGGCGTTACGGCAACTGCCCCGCCTGGACCGTGACATCCGCTCCGGCAACGGATGGCCCACCGATCAGTCCCTCGGCGAGAGTGTCCGCGATATCGGCTCCTGCACAATTGGATTGGTGGGCTACGGCAATATCGCCAAGTCCCTGGAGAAGATACTGCTGGCAATGGGCGCCACCGTGCTGCATACCAGCACCCGCGACGACGGCACCGCGGGCTGGCGCGGTCTGAATGACCTGCTGACCAGCAGCGATATCGTGTCGCTGCACCTCCCGCTCACCGAGGCCAGCACCGGGATGCTCGACAGCGCCGCCCTGAACCGCATGAAACCCGGATCAGTGCTGGTGAACACCTCACGCGGGGCGGTGGTCGATGAGGCGGCGCTGGTCAACGCGCTCCAGCAGGGCCCTCTTGGCGCTGCCGGTCTCGATGTCTTTGCCCAAGAGCCGGTTTCGCCAGAAAACCCACTCCTGGCGCTTCCGAATGTGGTGCTCACACCGCATGTCACCTGGTTCACCGCCGACACCATGACGCGCTACCTCCACCACGCCATCGACAACTGTCGGCGTATACATGAGGGGATGCCGCTAGCTGACCGCGTGCGCTAGGCTAGCGCCAAAGATTTACACTAGGCGCAATTCGTAAAGATTCGTGCAACGGATACCACAACGGCGTGGGAGGACGAATGGGAACAGCCGTACAACTCGCGGGCAAGGTCGTGGCCGTCACCGGCGGAGCGCGGGGCATCGGCCGGGCCATCGCCACGGCGTTCGCCGCCGAGGGCGCCAAGGTCGCTATCGGCGACATCGACAAAAAACTGTGCGAGAACACCGCGGCTGAGATCGGAAACAGCGCCATCGGCCTGCCGCTCGATGTCACCGATCACGGCAGTTTCGAGGCCTTCTTCGACACCATCGCGGCCACCGTGGGGCCGGTCGACGTGATCGTGAACAACGCGGGCATCATGCCGATCACCCCGTTCGATGACGAATCCCTGGAATCCATCCAGCGCCAACTCGATATCAACGTGCGCGGAGTCATGTGGGGCAGCCAGCTCGCCATCAAGCGGATGAAGCCGCGCGGCGGTGGTGTGATCGTCAACATCGCCTCGGCCGCGGGCAAGGCGGGTTTCCCCGGGCTCGCGACCTACTGTGCGACCAAGCACGCCGTGGTGGGCCTCAGCGAAAGCCTGAGCCTGGAGTACGAACCCGCCGGAATCTCGGTGGTATGTGTGATGCCCGGCATGGTCAACACCGAGCTGATCTCCGGCCTAGACACCCATTGGCTATTGAAAACCGTTGAACCAGAAGATATTGCGAATGCCGTCGTGAAAGCGGTACGCCGGGGCGTCTTCCCGGTTTTCGTTCCCAAGATGTTCGGCGGAATGTACCGGACCATGTCGGTGCTACCGCGCAGTACCGGCAAATTCTTGACCCGCAAGCTCGGCATCCAGGACTTCATGCTCAATGCCCATGGATCCGATGCCCGCAAGGCCTACGAAGACCGCGCGAGCCACAGCGGGCCCAGCACCGAATAGTGAGGAAGCATTCAGATGCCGATCGCCATCAACAGTGAGCATGTAGCACTTGCGGATTCGGCACATGCGTTCGTCGAACGTGTTGTGCCCACCGAGCTGCTGCACGAGACACTCGAGACCCCGTTGCCGTGGCCTCCTCCGTTCTGGAAGAGCGCCGCCGATCAGGGCCTGACCTCCGTGCACCTCGCGGAATCGGTCGGCGGTCAGGGATTTGGCGCATTAGAGCTTGCCATCGTGGTGGCCGAGTTCGGTCGGGGCGCGGTGCCCGGGCCGTTCGTCCCCTCGGTGATCGCGAGCGCGCTCATCAGCGCACACGACCCCGATCATCCGCTGCTGAGCGACCTGGCCTCGGGCGCGTCCATCGCCACCTTCTCCTCCACGTCGTCGTTTACCGCGACGCCTGCCGGCGATGGCCTGAGCGTGGACGGGCAGGCACGCTCGGTGCTTTCGGCGACGTCCGCCACATATGTGGTGGCGCCGGTCGCCATCGACTCCGATCGGAGGTGGGTGGTACTGAGCGCCGACGATGTCACTCTTGACTCGCAGCAGAGCGTGGACCCCCTGCGACCGGTGGCGCATGTGACCGCGACCGCCGTGCAGGTTCCGGCCGATCGTGTGCTGAGCAACCTCACCGACGCTCGGGCCACCAGCATCATCTCCACGATCGTGTCCGCCGAGGCCGTGGGCGTTGCCCGTTGGGCCACCGACACCGCGTCCGAATACGCCAAGGTGCGTGAGCAATTCGGCCGCCCCATCGGCCAATTCCAGGGCATCAAACACAAGTGCGCCACCATGGCGGCCGTCACCGAACGCGCCACCGCGGCCGTGTGGGATGCCGCTCGCGCTCTCGACGATGCCGACGAGAATCCGGGCGTGGTCGAATTCGCGGCCTCGGTGGCCGCGACGCTGGCACCGGCCGCGGCCCAGCAATGCGCGCAGGACTGCATTCAGGTGCACGGCGGCATCGGCTACACCTGGGAACATGACGCCCACATCTACTACCGCAGAGCGCTGGGTCTCACTGCCGCTCTGGGCCGTTCCGGCGGGGCACCGGCAACCGTGGTGCGCACCGCCGTCGAACACGGCCTGCGCAAGGTTGACATCGATCTAGCGCCGGAGACCGAGGCCCTGCGCGCGGAAATCCGTGCCGAGGTCGCCGCTCTCAAAGAGATCCCGTCCGGCAAGCGCAACACCGCCATCGCCGAAGGCGGATGGGTGCTGCCGTATCTGCCCACCCCGTGGGGTCGTGCCGCCTCCCCCGTCGAGCAGGTGATCATCTCCCAGGAGTTCCTTACCGGAAAGGTGCGCCGCCCTCAGCTCGGCATCGCCACCTGGCTGGTGCCGTCCATCGTCGCGTATGGCACCGAAGAACAAAAGCAGCGGTTCCTTCCTCCCACGTTCCGCGGCGAGATGATGTGGTGCCAGCTGTTTTCCGAGCCGGGCGCGGGATCGGATCTGGCGGGCCTGTCCACCAAGGCGGTCAAGGTCGAGGGTGGCTGGCGCCTCACCGGCCAGAAGATCTGGACATCGGTGGCTCAGTTCGCCGACTGGGGTGCCTGCCTGGCCAGGACGGACCCCAGCGCCCCCAAGCACAACGGCATCACCTACTTCCTCGTCGACATGAAGAGTGAAGGAGTCACCGTTCGACCGTTGCGCGAGATGACCGGCGGCGCGCTATTCAACGAGGTCTTCATCGACGACGTGTTCGTGCCGGACGAGTTGGTGGTCGGCGAGGTCAACCGCGGCTGGGAGGTCAGCCGCAACACGCTGACCGCGGAACGCGTTTCCATCGGCAGCTCGGATCTGCCATTCCTGGCCAGCCTGGACGACCTGGTGGCGTTCGTCGGCACGCACGACCTCGGCGAGGTGGCACGCGATCGCGCCGGACAGCTCATCGCCGAAGGACACGGGGTGAAGCTACTCAACTTGCGCTCCACACTGCTGACCCTCGCCGGTGGTGACCCGATGCCGTCGGCGGCGGTGTCCAAGCTCCTTGGCATGCGCACCGGGCAGGGGTACGCCGAGTTCGTGGTGAATCATTTCGGGCAAGACGGCGCCATCGGCGATTCCGAACAGGAACAAGGCCGCTGGGCGGACTATCTTCTAGCTAGCCGTGCCACCACTATCTACGGCGGCACCTCCGAGGTGCAGCTCAACATCATTGCCGAGCGACTGTTAGGACTGCCGCGTGACCCGTAATACCGCTACCGAAACCGCGTGGCGCCAGCATGAGGGATTCTTCACCGCGGGCGATGGCACCCGAATCGGATTCTCCGACACCGGGAACCGTAAGGCGCCCACCACCGTGCTGTTCCTGCACGGCTGGACCCAGAACCGCGAGGCCTGGGACGACGTCGCCGGCCCGCTGCACGAACGTGATCCGGAGCTGCGCATCATCGCGCTCGACCACCGTGGACACGGCAAGTCCGACGCCGCTCCCGAGGGCACAGTCAACGTTCGTCAACTCGCCACGGATGCTGCCGACTTCATCAACGCCCAGATTCCCGCCGGGCAGATCGTGATCGTCGGGCATTCGATGGGCGGCATGACCATGATGGGCCTGGGCGAATACCACCCCGACCTGGTGGCTCAACGGATTTCCGGTGCGGTCTTCGTTGCCACGTCGGCTGGCCGGCTCCTGCACCGCCTCCGGGTGGTTCCACCGGTCTTCCAGGTCGTCAAGGCGGTGATACTGGGCGTCGTGGCGCAGGGCTGGTTCCTGCAGCAGGGTTACCTCATGCGCCCGATCATCTCGACGCTGGTATTCGGACGCGATCCGCGCCCCTACGACGTCGGCCGGGTATGGGATCAGATCCGCTCGGGCACCCCGCGTAGCTACAAGGATGCCGCGGAGAGCATGGTGCTGCATGAGGATCTGACCGAGGGCCTGAGCGCCTATCGGGGCATGCCGACGGCAGTACTGGCCGGCGACCGCGACTTCCTCACCCCGGCAGGCGATTCCCGCATTATTGCCGCAGCCTTGCAGACCAACGAACTGCGCACCTACCCGGGCTCGGGCCATATGCTGCCCAACGAGCGCTCCAGCGAGGTCGTCAACGAGATCGTGACGGTGCTGGAAGCCCTGGGGCAGCCGGCCGCCCCGGTTACCCGGGAATCCGCCGGCTAGCTGTACCGGGCCTGAAGTCGCCGCAGAGTGGCCTCGATCCCCTTCGCGTTCGCCTTGACGAAGCCGGGAAGTTTGTAGTTCAGCAGGCTCTGGATCGGTCCGGCATTCCGGAAGTCGAATGTCTCGGTGACGCGGGTGCTGGTCGGCGACAACGCGACGAACTCCCACCGCCATCGGTGGCCCAGAGGATGACGCCATTCGACAACTTTGTCGGGGTCCAACTCGGTGACGGTGCTGGTGATGCGGTACGGAAGCCCGAACATCCGCATGCCAGTGGAGAATCGTGAGCCAACCTGAAGATGGTCGGGCGTACGGATGTTTTGGCCCACCGTGCCGGAACCGTCGAGTTCATGATGGCGCCGCGGATCCGCCGCAATGGCGAACAATTCCGTTGCCGGGGCGGATACTTCGACTGAGCGGCTGATCTGCTGCGGGCCTGGGTCTACTACCGATACGGACATACCTGCACTCCAATCATTTGGCGGAGAGTCTTAGAGCCGTTCAACCTCGACGGTCACACCCCGGGCGGCACGCAGCCGTTCGAGTAAGGGGTCGCCCATGGCCGCCGCGGGCGTCAAAACGCCCAGCCGGTCCGGCAGTTCAGTGCGATCCAAGGCCAAGGTCAGGCCGCTCTCGCCAAGCAGCACGGCGGTCGCCTTGTAGCCGGGGTCACCTTCCTGAGCGATGATCGCCCGATACCGCACACCCTCGGTTGTGGTGGTGTAGGTCTCCACCCGATAGTGGCCCCGTTCCCGGGTACGTTCACTCGGCCCGGTTCCCGGCTTCGGAAGTACGCGCTGGGCAATGAATTTCGGCAGCGGCACACGTGTTCCTAGACCGAAGCCAACCGTCAGGGCTCCGGTTACCGCGGCCGCCGCCACCGGGGCCACTACCGAGCTGCCCAAACTCATCGCCTCGCGGTACCGCATCCGGGTGCCGTATGCCCAATCGAGCAGCGCGTTGCTGCGACGCACAATCCTGGTGTTGACGGGGCCCATGAAGAACGCGCCCAGCCATTTGCCCGTCAACTCGGGCGCAACGGATTCGCCGCGCAATGTCTGAAATTCGCGCTGCCGGCCCACCTCGGGTTCGGCCGGACGATCCGGGCTCAGCGAGTAGGGATCCTGCGCGTTGCGGCGCACTTCCGGGTCTTCGGCACTGGCCTCCATCACCTCCACCATCGACGCCGCCGTGCCACCGCTGACTCCGCCCCGGAACTTGCTCAGCACATACGTGGTGTCAAGAAGCTCGCCGGTGCCATCTTCCTGCGCCCGCCGGTACAGTGCGTACACACTCAAATCCGATGGGATGGAGTCGAATCCGCAGCAGTGGACAATCCGGGCGCCGGTGTCTGCTGCCTGCTTGCCGTATACGTCGATGCTTTCCCGGACAAAGTTGACCTCGCCGGTCAGATCCGCGTAGTCGGTGCCCGCCTCGGCGCACGCGGCCACCAGCGGGAGCCCGTACTTTGTGTACGGCCCGACCGTGGTCAACACCACCTGTGTGGATGCCGCCATGGCCGCCAGCGTCGCGGGCCGCGTCGTGTCGGCTTCGATCAGCGGCCAGTCCCGCGCGGCGGGGCCGCAAGCATCACGCACGGCGGCGAGCTTTTCGGTGCTACGCCCGGCCAGCGCGATCCGCGCACCGGTGGCCTCCACCCGTCCAGCCAAGTACAGAGCCGTCAGCTTCCCGACGTATCCCGTTGCCCCGTACAGCACGATGTCGTGTTCGCGGGACATTGGCTACACCTCCAGCTCGCGCAGCTCACGCTTGAGAATCTTTCCGGATGGGTTGCGCGGCAAGACATCCAGAAACACGACGTCGCGCGGCACCTTGTATCGGGCCAGATTATCGCGCACATAGGCGCGGATGCCGTCGGCGTCCACGGTCGAGTCGGGATGGCGGACCACGAACGCACGCAGCCGTGCGCCCCATTCCGGATCGTCCACCCCGAGCGCCGTGGCCTCAATGACCTCCGGATGCCCGCTGATCAGGTCTTCGACCTCGGCGGGGAACACGTTCTCACCGCCCGAGACAATCATCTCGTCATCACGGCCGGAGACGTAGAGCAGTCCATGCTCGTCGAAGTAGCCGACGTCGCCACTGGACATGAGGCCGTCGATGATCTGCTTGTGTCCGCCGCCGGTGTAACCGTCGAACGGGATCGCGTTACTGACGAAGATGCGCCCGACCGTTCCCTGTGAGACCGGTTTGCCTTCGTCGTCAAGGATTTTCACGGTCGCGCCCTTGACCACCGGGCCCACTGTGGACGGGTTGATGGCCAGATCCTGGGGCCGCGCGATGGTGGCGAACGCCACCTCGGTGGACCCGTACAGGTTGTAGATGACCGGCCCCAGGGTGTCCATCGCCCGGGAGGCCAATTCGCCGCCCAGCTGCGATCCGGACACGAAAACGATACGCAGGGACGATAAGTCGGGCTTCACGGACAACTCGTCGAGAGCATTGAGCAGGCGATTGAGCATCACCGGCACCACCACGATCGCGGTGACCTTGAACTTCTCGACATCGGCAAGCACGTTCTCGGGCTTGAACTTCCGGCGCAGGATCAGGGTACATCCCAGCGTCAGCGCCAGGCTCTGGTGCAGATAACCCAATGCGTGGAACATCGGTGCGGGCACCGAGGTGACCTCGCCCGAACGGAACGGGACATGCGAGAACATGCCGCCGACGGGCGCCAGGGTCAGCGCCAGCTTGCGCGGGGCTCCCTTGGGCGTGCCGGTGGTGCCGCTGGTGAGAATCACCAACGACGAGTACTTCGAAGGACGCGGAGCCGGCGAGGTGCTGTTGCGCTTGATCACCGACGCGATGGTCTCGTCGGTCGAGGCCGGCTGGTCCGGGTTGTCCGGGTTGGTCGGCAACGCCATGATCCGGCCCAGCTCGGGGCTGTACCCGTCCAGGAACTCGGCGTACTCGGCGTCATAGATCAGGACACGGGCGCCTTCACGCTCGGCGACCTCCTTGGTCTGCGGCCCCGAGAAGTCGGTGTTGAGCAAGATGACGCGGGCACCTGCGCGATGCGCGGCATAGTTGGCGATGATGAACCAGCGGTGGTTGCGCGCCAGGATCGCGACGCCGTCGCCGCCCTTGATCCCGAGCCGATTCAGGCCGTGCGCCAGGGCGTTCACCGCGTCGTTCAGTTCGGCGTAGGTGATGGACCCCTCGTCATCGATGATCGCGGTCCGCGATGGGCTGCGGTGCGCCCCGAACGCGGGCACCGCGCCGATCTCGCCGAACCGGTAAAAGTCGCGAACGAGGCCCGCCAGCACGTTCGGCGGATCCAATTTGAGCATCCCCGCCTCGATGACCTTGCGAAGATAATGCAGCTCAGCGCCACCGCGCTTCGCAAGGGTCTGAAGTTTCGAGAAGAGCGGCCGTTCGGCGGTGATCGACATGATCGACAGCCTATGTGACCTCCCTCTCAACGGCACAGCCAACCGGTCGGTCGGGGGCACGTCACGAAGTACGCCCAGGAAAGTCGGTCTGCGGCCCTACGATGGCGCCATGGCGGATGGTCTTCGCGCAAGCGGCTCATCCAAGGCAGACCTTGTGCTGCAGGTCGCGGGGCGCGATGTCACCATCACGCACCCGGATAAAGTGATTTTTCCCGACTCGGGCATCACCAAGGGCAACCTGGTCCACTACTACCTCGATGTCGCAGAGGGAGCGCTGCGCGGGGTACGCGACCGGCCCATGATCTTGAAGCGGTTCGTCAAGGGCATCGCGCAGGAGGCGGTGTTTCAGAAGCGCGTGCCGGAAAAGCGCCCGGATTGGATCGCCTCGGCCGAGCTGCACTATGCGCGCGGGACCTCCGCCCGGGAGGCCGTCGTCACCGATGCGGCATCGCTGGCCTGGGTGGTCAATCTCGGCTGTGTCGATCTCAATCCGCATCCGGTGCGTGCCGATGACCTGGACCACCCCGACGAGCTGCGCATCGACCTGGACCCGGTGCCGGGGGTGCCATGGAGCCAGATCCTGGATGTCGCGTTTGTCGTTCGCGGGGTGTTGGAAGATCACGGGCTGACCGCCTGGCCCAAGACGTCCGGTTCCCGGGGCTTTCACATCTATGCCCCGGTCGCACGGCGGTGGACGTACCGGGAACTGCGGCTGGCCGCCGAGACGGTGGCCCGCGAGGTTGAACGCCGCGCCCCCGAACTGGCGACCAGCCGCTGGTGGAAGGAGGAGCGCCATGGGGTGTTCGTCGACTTCAACCAGAACGCGAAGGACCGTACTGTCGCCTCTGCCTATTCGGTGCGTGCCACCCCGGATGCCCGGGTGTCGACTCCGCTGCGCTGGGACGAGGTGGCCGGCTGCCGCCCCGAGTCCTTCACCCTGCACACGGTGCGAGAACGGTTCGCCGATATCGATGACCCCTGGCGGGGCATGGACGATGCGACCGGGACACTCGATCAGCTGCTGGAGTTGGCCGCCGAGCTGGGGCCCGCGGAAAAGGCGCCCAAGGGTGCCTCGCGTGACGGACGCCGCCGGCCGACGATGCCCCTCATCGAAATCGCGAGGACCAAGACCAAGCCAGAAGCCCAAGCAGCCCTTGATGTCTGGCGCGATACCTATCCACGAGTGGCCGGTCTACTTGAACCACAAGACATTCTGATCGACGGTATGCGCGGGCCGAGCTCCGTCTGGTACCGGGTGCGGATCAACCTGGTACATGTCCCCGAAGGACAAAGGCCCGCACAGGAGGAGCTGATCGCCGACTACTCGCCGTGGAGCTAGGCCTCACTCAACATCGCACGTAACTCGCCGTAGGCGGGCGATCCCAGCAGATCTTCCCAGACCTCGAATAACGGCGCAGGAAGCGCCTCATCCAACCCATACCACCGGTGCTCCGCGTACTTGTCCGGCTCCATCACTACCGGTTCACCGGATACCCAACGCGCAACCACCCATAGCGTGACCGAGCACATCCCCTCGGGGTGCGATGTCGTCGTGGCACCCGCTACGCGTGCGTCCACGACCAGCATTCCCGTCTCCTCACGAACCTCGCGAATAGCCGCGGCCTCCGGGCTCTCCCCCCATTCGATCCAGCCACCCGGCACGGACCATGTGCCGGCGCCATGCGCACCGTGCCGGCGCCCCATGAGAAAACGACCGTTTCGCACCACGAAACATCCGATGCCGGGGTGCGGGCGCGGGCAGTCTGTGGTCATTGGACACTCCTTGATCTGAAGCAAGCAGTTGACGGCTGCCCTCCCAAAGTATGTCTATAGCGTTCATCTGTCAGCGACCACCACCACAGCCGGTTGATCGGGTGCTGATCCCAGGATCTGCTCTCGCTGTTCGGCCGTGGTTGCTCCCCACACACCGAATGCCTCACGCCTTTCCAGCGCATATCCTCGACATTCTGCGACGACTCGGCAACCTCGGCAGATGATCAGTGCACGGCGCTCGCGTTCTCTGCGCCGTGCGCCGCGCTCGTCGTCCGGCGAATAGAAGAAATCCCATGGCATTCCCCGGCACAACGCATCATGTCGCCAACCGGACTGCGATGCGCTCGCTGTGGTCGGATGTACAAGCGCAGCCACTGCGGTGTCTTCTAAGCTCCGCGCACTCGCGACATCGGTGCCGCACGGGCTGGCGCCGTCCAGGAAGGCCAAGGCTTCGGCGGCCTGTCCATGCCGTCCGTCCCAGTCCAGCGAGTCCGGACAGAGGCGGCCATGGATATCTCGCACCCGAGCAACCAACTGATCGTTCAGGAGGCCGAATTCCGCCAGTGACTCCCCCGGTGGCGGGCCGCCATACGGAATCCACTTGGTGACGAACGCAATGATCTCGCTATCGAATCGGTCCACCGCATCAGCTCAGATTCGCCATCGACCGGACGTAACGCGCGGCCACCGATAGCGATGCCACATCATGAGATGCCTTGCCGGCCAGTTCCTCCAACCGCGCGCCGGCCCTTTGCACATGAGCCCAGTTGTCGCGTTCCCATTCTGCTATGAGCCGATCGGCGTTCCCGCCCACCGCCGCCTCCGTTACAACATCGCGCGTAAGCAGCCGCACCGAGCGGTACAGATCCTCCCGTAGCGTCAACCGCGCCAGGGTGTGCCACCGATCCCTCCGCGGCAAAGCTGACACGGCGATAAGCCATCTGTCGATATCAAGCCGGTCCGACAGCGTGAAGTACGTTGACGCCACCATCTCGACAGTCAGTCCCGTCTCCGACGCCACCTCGATGATGTCCAGCAAGCTGTAGCGATAGAGGCCGTCTGCCAACCGCTTAGCCGTCGAATCTCCGATCCCCTTAGTGACGAACTCTTCTCGGATCAGCCGCATCGCGGCAAGCTCGTTGCCACACAGCAGATCTGACACCAACCCCGAGTGTTTACGGATGTGGTCCCGAAATCGCGCGATCTCCGCGTCCACCGCCAAGGGCTGCTGGCGGTTGGCCAGGAACCAACGCGACGCGCGATCAAGGAGCCGTCTCACCTCCGCAATCATCGAGTATTCCACTGCAGGCCGGGCCTGCTCAGCCACGATGTCGTCCCATAGTTGGCGTATATCAAACACTTCCGTCACGACAACAAAGGCACGCAAGATGTCCTCCGGTGTCGCACCGGTTTCCTCCCACAGCCGATGGGCGTAGGTGATGCCGCCCATCTCGAAGATGTCGTTCACCAGCTCGGTAGCCAGGATTTCGTTCCGGAGCGGATGCACGTCAACGGCCACAACATCTGCCAGTCGCACAGGAAAGTACCCTGCCATTAGGTCCGAGAACACGGGACCGGCGAATGCGCCGCACTGAGTAAGCCCCGCTTTGAGATCCAGTTTGGCATGCGCGAGCAGAGTCGCAAGCTCCGGCGACGTCAGGCCCTTGCCCTCGGCAGCCAAAACACCGAGTTCTTCGGGGCCCGGCAACGCTTCCAATTCACGGTCCAGTCCTCGCCTCGCAACCAAATCGTTGATCATTCGGCCATGTACATCGATCTGAAGATGCGCATGCGAACGTGCCTCACCCAGCAGTCGGTTCTGGCCCGCGTTGTCACGGAGGACCAGCCTGGATACCTCGTCCGTCAATGACGCAAGGAACTGCGAGCGGTCAGAGCTCGCGCCCGGCCCGTCTTGAATCGCGCCACCAAGAAGAATCTTGATATTGACCTCGCGGTCTGAGCAGTCCACCCCCGCCGAGTTGTCCAGTGCATCCGTGTTGATTCGTCCGCCGCTGCGGGCATATTCAATGCGCGCCAACGAGGTGAGTCCGAGGTTGCCTCCCTCAGCTATCACCCGGCACCGTAGGGCATTCGCATCCACACGGACAATGTCATTGGCCTTGTCACCGGCTGCTAAATGTGACTCGCCTGAACTTTTCACATAGGTGCCAATACCGCCGTTGAACAGCAGGTCGACAGGTGCACTCAGAATCGCCTGAATCATCGCAGGGGGCGTCAACACTGACACCTCTGGGCCCAGGCCCAACACCGCCCGCATCTGATCAGACACCGGTATCGACTTGATGTCCCGCGGCCACACACCGCCTCCCGCGCTAATGGCATGGGGAGCGTAGTCCGCCCACGACGACCCCGGTAGCTCAAACAGCCGCCTGCGCTCGTGCCATGAACGTTCAACATCAGGTGCGGGGTCGATGAACACGTGCCTATGGTCAAATGCCGCGACTAACGCGAGACTTCGACTCAGCAGCATCGCGTTACCGAAGACGTCACCGCTCATATCACCAATCCCGGCCACTGCAAACGAATCTCGGTCGACGTCGATTTCCATCTCGGAGAGATGGCGGCGCACGCTGACCCAAGCCCCCTTGGCGGTGATGCCCATCTTCTTGTGGTCATAACCCACCGAACCACCCGATGCGAAGGCATCACCAAGCCAGTATTCATGCTCGGCAGCAATCTCATTCGCCACGTCCGCGAAGGTCGCCGTGCCCTTGTCCGCCGCCACAACAAGGTAGGGGTCGAAGCCATCACGGCAGACCACATCGCCGGGATGACTGGGTTCGCCGTCGGCCGAGAGATTGTCAGTGATTTCCAACAGACCCGTGATGAACTGTCGATAGCATCGGCGGCCCGCCTGCTCGTGCGCCCTATGATCCGCCTGGAGATTCCCGGTGGGCGACGGCGGCCTGCGCACCACGAAGCCTCCCTTGGCTCCCGCAGGAACGATCACCGCGTTCTTCACCGACTGAGCCTTGGCTAGCCCGAGGACCTCGGTTCGATAGTCATCGAGGCGGTCAGACCATCGCACTCCCCCTCGAGCGATCTGCCCGAACCGAATATGCACGCCCTCTACCTCGGGAGAGTAGACAAAGATCTCACGGGGTGGCCGAGGCCGGGGAAGTTCCTCGATCTCTTCTGATCTGAACTTCAATGAGATGTGGTTTCGATCCGGGCCCAAGCCTCCCGACAGGTAGTAGTTGGTACGGGAGGTAGCCGATATGAGTGTCAAATAGGCATTCAGCGTCCTATGTGCGTCCAAACCGCTGACCTGTTCCAACTGTTCTTTTACCCTGGCCAACTGTTGATCCACTCGCTTCGCGCGGACATCATCAGATGAGCACAGCGCAGGGTCGAACTGCCGGTGGAAGAGCTCGACCAAAGCTGCGGAAACCTCAGGATGGGAGAGCAGAACCGCGTGAATCCGATTCTGGCTCAGTGGGACAACAGTGTGTCGGAGGAATCGGCCATACGCGCGTAGCAACGCCGTATCCTGCCAGCTCAGCCCCGCACTCACGGTAAGGACCGCCAGCCGATCAACCTCGACCCATCCCGCCCACATCGCTGACATGGCCGCAGTCATCGGACGATACGTACTGTCGTCGTTCCACAAATTGACTGCCGGTTCGTGTTTGGGTTCGGCCTCGAATTCGTGCACAGTACACAGCAGCGCGTCGGGACGCCGGATGGTCATCGCCACCTGACTGACGACATCGAGATCACAGCTCGCCAGCAGGCTCAGTACCCGTTCAAGCGAAACGGTCCCTTCCGCGGTGTAAAGCGTCACTCGCAGCTGGCCGTTGTCACCTCTGCGAATCCGGAACTCGAAGCCGTCGGCGGCGAGCAAGTCGAGCGTTGCGGTGTCTACCTCCGGGTAACGTTCCGCTTCACCTATGTACCCTGCGGGCAGCACAACCCCGCAGGACGACGTCGTGATCATCGTCCTTCTCCGTTTCAAAGTGATGTGGCTAGCTACGGAACGACATATTCGTCCGCTATCGCCAGAGCTGTGTCCAGCGATTTGATCCCCTCTTGGACTTCAAGATCCGTCACCGAGCATGGTGGTACGGCGTGGATTCTGTTGAAGTTTGCGAAAGGCAATAGTCCCGTCGCTTTACATTCGGCCACAACGCTGTTGATGGCTGCGTTCGACGTTCCGTACGGCGAAAGCGGTTCTCTACTCTCCGGATTGGCCACCAATTCGATGGCCCAGAAGACCCCGAGGCCCCGAATTTCGCCGATAGACCGGTGGCGCTCTTTGAGCCGTTGCAACTGTGGGCCTAAGACATCGCGACCAATTCGCCGCGCGTTGCCGATCATGCCCTCTTCGTCCATCGCCTCGATGGTGGCCACCGCCGCAGCCGTGGCCAGGGGATGACCGGAGTACGTAAGTCCGCCTGGATAAGCCCTTTCCGAGAAGGTTTCGGCGATGGCCCCATTGATCGCAACCCCACCAAGCGGGACATAGCCCGAGTTCACCCCCTTGGCAAAGGTAAGCAGATCAGGGACGACATTGAAATGATTGATGGCGAACCATTCACCGGTTCGGCCGAACCCAGCCATCACCTCATCCGCGATGAACACGATGCCGAACTGGTCGCAAAGCTCACGTACCCCTGCCATGTACCCGGGTGGCGGCACCATGACGCCCGCCGTGCCCGGTATAGATTCGAGCACGATTGCCGCGATGGTGCTCGGCCCTTCCAGCCGAATAGTCTGCTCCAGATGAGCCAGCGCGCGTTCGGTCTCCTGCTCCTCATTCGCCGAGTTGAACACTGACCGGTACAGGAACGGGCCATGGAAGTGCACCACGCCGCTGTTGCCGTAGTCGTTGGGCCATCTCCGGGGGTCGCCGGTAAGATTGATGGCTGTATCTGTGCCACCGTGATATGAGCGGTAGCGAGCGAGCACTTTGTAACGACCGGTGTGCAGCCGTGCCATCCGGACCGCGTGTTCGTTCGCATCGGCACCACCGTTGGTGAAAAAGATTTTGTCTAGATCACCCGGCGTACGTTCCGCGATGAGACGCGCGGCCTCAGATCGGGCATCGTTGGCGTATTGCGGTGCAACGGTGCAGAGTTTGGCGGCCTGGCGCTGGATTGCGGCCACCACCTTCGGATGTTGATGCCCGATATTCGTATTGACCAGTTGTGACGAGAAGTCCAGTAGGCGACGGCCTCCGCCGTCCCAAACGTAGGAGCCGGCAGAGGCGACAATCGTCATCGGCTTGATCTGGCTTTGCGCCGACCACGAATGAAATACATGCGCGCGGTCGAGTGTGTATGCCCGGGAAGCTTCCTGAAAAGCGTCCGCCGCCGACAACCCGTTGGGCAGGGTTTCTGTTTCTTGGGTCAGTGTCATGGTTTCGTCTTTCACTTGTTTTCGGGGAATCCCAGATTGATTCCGCCATGACTGGGGTCGAGCCAACGACTCGTGATTGCCTTGCCGCGGGTGTAGAAATTGACACCCTCCATGCCATGGGCGTGTGTATCGCCAAACAATGAGCTCTTCCATCCGCCAAAGCTGTAATAGGCCATCGGAACCGGGATGGGTACGTTGATTCCCACCATGCCGACCTCCACCTCATTCTGGAATCGCCGCGCCGCGCCGCCGTCGTTGGTGAAGATTGCCGTCCCATTTCCGTACGGGCTGTTGTTGACCAGCTCTAGCGCTTCGTCATAGGTATCGACGCGCACCACCGACAAGATCGGACCGAAAATTTCGTCCGTATATACGCTCATATCCGGACCGACATGGTCGATAAGGGTTGGGCCGAGCCAAAATCCATCACTGGCTCCGTTGGCCTCGACCTCGCGGCCGTCGACCACGATGGCCGCTCCGGCTGCCCTTCCTGCCTCGATGTAGGACGCCACCCTGTCCCTGTGAGCCTTGGTTACCAATGGGCCCATATCGGCGTCGCCCGTCCCGTCACCCGTCTTGATACCGCGCGCCCTCTGGGCAATGCGTGCCACCAGCTCATCTCCGATCGAACCGACCGCCACCGCAACGGAAATCGCCATACAACGTTCACCGGCCGAGCCGAAGCCGGCATTCACCAATGCGTCCGCAGCCAGGTCGAGATCGGCATCGGGGAGGACCACCGCATGGTTCTTCGCGCCGCCCAACGCCTGTACGCGCTTGCCCGCAGCCGACGCCGTGGCATACACGTATTGAGCAATTGGTGTGGAACCGACGAAGCTGACGGCTTTGACGGCTGGGTGTGTCAAAAGCTCGTCGACAACAGTCTTATCCCCCTGCAGCACGTTGAATACTCCCGCCGGCACACCTGCCTCGGCCAGTAGCCGCGCCAACCACAGAGATGCGGACGGATCCTTCTCGGATGGTTTGAGCACAACGGTGTTTCCAGCCGCGAGTGCTACGGGGATGAACCAGAGGGGCACCATCGCGGGAAAGTTGAAAGGGCTGATGATCGCGACAGGGCCCACCGGCTGCCGGACCGAATAGACATCGACATTTGTCGAGGCATTCTCGGTGAAACCGCCCTTGAGAAGATGCGGTATACCGCAGGCGAATTCAACGACCTCCTGTCCCCGCCCAACCTCTCCCAGCGCATCTGACAGCACCTTGCCGTGTTCGCTGGTGATGATGGCCGCCAACTCCTCCTTACGGGCATTGAGCAACTCACGGAAATTGAACAGAATGGCAGAACGTCTCGCGAGCGACATGTCTCGCCAGGCCGGGAATGCAACGGTGGCCGAGTCGATCACGGCACGTGCGTCTGCGACGCTGCCCAACACCACTTCACCGGTGACTGCGCCGGTCGCCGGATTCGTGACGGGTGCCAGCCGCCCGCCGACTCCCGGGTAGGTCTTGCCGTTCATCCAATGCGTGATGCTCTGTGTCATGGCTGAGACTCTGCCTGGCCCGCGGCCGAATATCGGGTTACGGACTGTATGTCTTGAGCTGCTTGTGATTACATTGTGTAATGCACATGACGGTGGCAGAGATTCTCGCCCTTCCGGTCGTGCTCGCCGGCGATCCGCAGGTGGTCGGGGGCGGCTCTCTGGATCGACCGGTTCGCTGGGTCCATGTTTCCGACGTTGCCGACCTCTCGGGTCTGCTACAAGGAGGCGAGCTGGTACTGACCACAGGCGGGCCACTGGCTGATCCCGATGCGTGCACGAGATACCTCGGTGGCCTGTTCGCCGCGGGCGCCGCCGGGGTCGTCGTAGAACTTGGAACCTCTTTGCAGGCCATACCTTCGGGGGTTGCACGGGAGGCAGACAAACTGCAGCTCCCCGTCATCGCACTGCATCGAAAAATTCGATTTGTCGACGTCACCGAGCAGGTCCACCGGTCGATAGTGGCCGAGCAATACGACGAGGTGGCTTTCGCCAGACACGTGCACGAGGTTTTCACTGAGCTGACCATGCGCCGAGCAACGCTCGGCGAAATCGTGGACGCTTGCGGACAGATCGCCGAGTCAGCGATCGTACTGGAAGACCTCAATCGTCAGGTCGTCGCGTTCACCACACATGGTGACTCCCCCACTGGCGTCATCCACGATTGGGAGCGCCGTTCTCGACTCACACCGGTATTGCCGGAAACCGGTGAGACTGGACCGGAATCGTGGCTGACCACACCCGTCGGCCCTGGACGACAGGAATGGGGCCGTTTGATCGCCCCATCCGGGGGATCCTCTCTACGGGGCCGCATGGCGCTCGAACGGGCAGCGCAGGCATTGGCACTGCACCGCATGATTGAACAGCATCAGACCACGCTCGAACAGCAGGCACAGAGCGGGCTGGTGGAGGAGCTACGCCGCGGACGAATCAAAGACGAGGCGGAAGCCTCCGCCCGAGCCAGGGCGCTCGGAGTCAAGCCCGCTCTAAGCTATATTCCGTTGACGGTTCGCGTCAGGGAAGAACCCTGCGCCGATCAGGTTCTGTTGCAGCGCCGCCAGATTCGACTGCTTGATGCAGTCCGACACGCGGTCAGGACCGCACGATTATCCGCCCTGACAGCCAACCCCCGGCCCGGCCAAATCGATGTGCTGTTGTCCCAGACCCATGCGAGTTCGGCAGAAGAGATCCTGACCAATGTTTCCTCCGTTATTCGAGCGTCGCTGCAGCGTCTTGATGACATCTCCCGGTGCGTGGTGGGAGTAGGACCAGCTTCGACCCGCCTCATCGACGCCGCCGTGTCACTTGATGATTCGGCGCACGTAGCCGAGGTCGCGCTCTCGCTTCCTGACGATGCAAAGGCATTCCACCGTGCATCGGACACCCGACTACGCGGACTACTGGCACTCATCCGGTCCGATCCACGGGTGCAGGCATTCGCTGAAGTAGAGCTGCGTGGAGTACTCGAGAATCGAGCCCGCCACGGTGACGATCTGTTTCAGTTGCTTCGCGAATTCCTCAATACAGGCGGCAACAAGACCGAACTGGCCAAACGCCTGCACCTGTCACGGCCCACCCTGTACACGAAACTGGCGATCGTCCAGCGGCTACTGGGGGTCGATCTGGATGACGCGGAGTCACGTACGTCGTTGCACACAGCCATGCTGGTGCTGGATCACGTCAATCCCTGAACTCAGCTGGGTTGCACCGCTAACCAGGGTGCGAATGTCAATCCCCTGGCTCGTGCCGTCTGATCAGCCGCTGGTTGAGTTCCGGGCGTGTATCCGACAGATAGGGATTACGCTTGCGTGCGCTCCTTACCGCGTGGCCGTCCACGATGCCGTAGATAATCCCGGTCGCCGACAGTATCCTGCCTAGCACGGTGGCATCCGGCGCTACGATGCTGCTGCGACCGACGTAAGCCGTTTGCCGTTCTCGTCCCGCATGATTGATATATGCCACGTACATTTGGTTCTCCCACGCACGCGTGCGAATCACCGAATCGGCGACAAACTCGAACGGCTTCATCTGAGCAGTCGGAACGGCCAGAAGATCAACACCTTCCAGTGCGGCCATGCGCGGATTCTCCGGAAATTCGACGTCGTAGCAGATCATCATCCCAACCTTGAGACCCAGATAGTCGACAACCGTGACAGCGTCGGATCCCGCTGTGAAGTACTGACGGTCGAGCGGCCCGAACAAATGCGTCTTTCGATGCGTTGCACGCACCTGCCCTTGCTGATCCACGAATACCGCACTGTTATAAAGCTTTTCGCCCACAGCTTCCGGAATCCCGACAACAAGGGCTATCCCGTGCTCTTCCGCTATGCGCTTAAGGGGTGACAGCAGATCCTGCGCCGCGAGTTCATAGATCACGTCGCCGATGTCGTATCCCGTGACGAACAACTCAGGCGTAATGAGTAGTTGCGCTCCCTCACCAGCGGCTGCGCACGCCGCCGAGGCGAGCTCATCGAGATTGGCGGCTATGTCTCCCGGCGTCCCGCTGGTCTGTAATCCCGCCACCTTCAGCCTGCCGGTCGATAGGGTCATGCGTCACCCGAAATTTCAACAGTGACGGGACGGGGAGATCCGTCTCCGCCGTTCGTGGGATAGTGATCGTCGGGGCAAGCGGAAACAACAATCACCAAATCAGTCAGCGCCTTGAGCGTCACCGACATCCCCGGCTGCATGGGCGGACGAGCATATTGGATAGCTCCGTCAGTACGCACTTGCGCAGTCATGAACAGATTCCAAGGTTGAGGCGGATCAGCCGCTGCCCGTTCCGGCAATGCCTCATGGTAGTTCGAAGTACAGCTGCGATGATCGGGATCCAAGCCCAGGAAGCCGTACATCGCCCTACTACACGGAGCGATCAAGGTGTCGTGAAGAATCCCGGTGTCGTCGGCCATCACAGTGAGCATCGCGTTGTACCTATTGCTAATGAGGGTATCTCCGGTCCGGAAGTAGATTCTTTCCAGCACTTCCCGGCATTGGCCCAGGCCCAGATGCTCCGACAGATCTGCGCGCTGGTGCGCCCAGAAATCGACTACTTGAGTTCCGGCCGGATTCACGATCTTGATCAGACTGCCGGCGTCGACCGTCATCGCCGATCCGTACCCTCCGGGTACCTCTACAACTGTCATCGGCGGTGTACTCCCTTCTTTTGAACCAAGCCGTAGATCAAGGCCGCGATCGGAAGCGCGGCCAGCACGGTGCTGATCACCGTCGACTGATCGGTCACCAGCGTGAAGTTTTTGAGAACCAGGTACACACTGGCGGACAAGCCGATGGTCGCCACGATCGGCGCCACATAGGTGGTCAATACCCGGCCGGCCCGGGCGGAGTCGTCTCGTGAGAAAAACAACGGCACGGCAACAGAAGTCAGGATCAACAGCATGAGCATGCCCACCGTGGAGATACCCGCCATCGACGAGAATACCTGCACCATAGGGTCTAGCCCGACAGCCGCCACCAGCACCACAAAGGCCACAGCGGTGATTGATTGCAATGCAGAAGAGATATGCGGAGATCTCTCGGTGGGATGCACCCGCCCCACGGGAGCGGGCAACACTCCCTTATTGGCCAGCGCGAATTGGTACCGGGCGATCACATTATGGAAGGACAGAACACAGGCAAAAAGACTCGTCACCAAAAGGATCTGCATGATGTCCCGGAACACGGCCCCGACATATGCCTCCGCGGTATCCAACAGCGCGTTACCGCCTGAATCCAGCGACTTCTGAACGACGTCCTTGACGTTCGCAGGCCCCCAAGCCTCCACTACCGCCCAACACGAAACGGCATAGAACACACCAATAATCGCCACCGAAAGATACGTCGCGCGGGGGATAGTGCGCTCCGGCTGGCGTGCCTCGTCGCGAAACACGGCGGTGGCCTCGAATCCCATGAACCCTGCGAATGCAAACAGGATCGCAATGCCCAAGGGACCGGAGGCCGCGGCCTCCGGAGTGAACGAGTAGGCCGAGATTCCATCGCGTCCGCCCTGGAACACAATCGCGGCATCGGTGACGAGGACAACAGCGATCTCGAGCACCAGAGCAATGCCGAGAACCTTTGAACTGAGCTCGATATTGCGGTACCCCAGGTATGCCACGAGGCCGAGCGTCACGATTGCCCAAAGCCACCATGGTAATTCGGGACCACCGTACGAGGTGACGAGATCGTTCAGCGCCCAACCCATGTAGCCATACATACCCACCTGAATGGCCGTGTAGGTCACCAAAGCTACGAACGCAGCACCGAGGCCCCAGCGTTCGCCCAGCCCCTTGGTGATGTACGAGAAGAAGGCGCCGGCTTCGGATACGAACGGCGTCATCGTCACGAATCCCACAGCGAACGCCATCAATAGCAGGCCCGCGATCAAGAAGCCGAGCGGCGCGCCCGGCCCAGGCCCACTGGCGATGGCCAGCAGCCCATCACCGCCGATGACCGTCAACGGCGCCGCAGCGGCGATAACCATCAGGACAATGCCTATCACTCCCAGCTGACCGTCCAGCTTCTGTGGCCGGTCGGATTCCGCGGCCGAGCCGTGGCCCTGGCATGCCCGTTTCGAAGCCGTCAACTATCACTCCTCATCATGAATTCCGCCGCCGCCCGGACAGCTGTGTCTCAAGTCATGGTTCGCCCGCCAGAGTGAGACATCCAGCGACACTGTGTATGAAAGTCAGCCAACGTCTTTACGACACGTAGCAGGCCCCGGGTCTTGATGTGCTCTCTAGGACGACCATCGCGGATGGGATACGCCCTGCGCACCGCGCGCATTCCCGTGGGTTCCTCTGGGCGGAACGCCTCCTTCGCCGGTTGCCGTCTCGCTACAACAATGACTCGTCGTGAATGAGACCTGCGCCACAATATGCCCGCCAAGTGCGGCAAGTCATAGAATGGCGTCTCCTGCGATGCGCCTGTGGAGACTGACGGCAGCCCTCGCGATCACAATCGTTTCTTTGTGGCAGTTGATGCCTACCGCACGCGCCGACGATCGCCACTATGAAGAGTTCTACACACCTCCAAATCCGCTACCCGCCGGCCAAGCCGGCGATCTGATCCGCACCGAGCCGCAACGGTTGGTGCTCGAGCCGTCGGGGCAGCTGGGCGCCTACATGGGCACAGGTACCCGAATCATGTACCGCAGCAACGATGCCCGGGGCAACCCGGTAGCGGTGACCGGGACCTATATCGAGCCGTCCGTGCCGTGGACGGGCCGCGGCCCCAGGCCGCTGCTGGCATACGCGACGCTTCCGTATGGGATGGGCGAGCAATGCGCTCCATCGCGCCTCTTCGACCAAGGCATCCACTTCTCGCAAGGGATGGACCTCATGTTCAACATCGAGGAGGGATTTGTCGCAACAT
Organism: Mycobacteroides abscessus ATCC 19977; assembly: GCF_000069185.1. NCBI lineage: Bacteria > Bacillati > Actinomycetota > Actinomycetes > Mycobacteriales > Mycobacteriaceae > Mycobacteroides > Mycobacteroides abscessus. The sequence continues at coordinate 4,435,320 of NC_010397.1, forward strand.
TGTTGGCCCGCGGCTTTGCGATAGTGGTGACCGACGGAATCGGCATGGGCGTTCATGGCCCCCAATCACCACAGTTCTTGAACCGGGTGGCGGCAGGCACCGCCCTGATCGACGCAGCCCGGGCAGCGATGAAACTGGTTGACACTTCCCTAGACCCGCACGGTCCGGTGGCGTTCTGGGGATTTGCATCCGGCGCGCATGCGTCGCTGTCTGCCGCTGAACAGGTGGGAAGCTACGCGCCGGAGCTAAACGTCGTGGGCACCTATGCCTACAGCCCCATGACTGATCTGGCGGCCGAGCTTCCCGGTATCGACGGCAGCTTCATGGCCGGGACAACAGGGTACATATTGCGTGGCCTCTTTGCCTCGTATCCCGAGCTGGAACAACCCATTCGCGAGTCACTGACGCCGCGCGGCTTGCAAATGCTGGATTGGTCCGGACACACCTGCATCATGCAGACAGGGATCGACTACGCCTTCCGACATCTACAGTTCTGGTTCAACGACGACATCACCCACTTGGCACAGCTCGAGCCGTTCAAGACCCTGCTTGCCGCGCAACGCGTGGGGAACACCAAACCCACGGGACCGGTCTACATCGCGATCAATCGCTTCGATCCCTTGAACGACTACAACGCCGCGCGTCAGTCCGGCCTCGACTACTGCGCAATGAACGCAGATGTGACGTTCTGGACCAACGAGCAGCCGCCGCTATTCAACAAACTAGCCATCAACACCTTCCTTCCCGTCTTCGTCGACGGCGAAAGGAGCATGGCCTGGGTAACCGACCGGTTCAACGGCGTTACGACCAGTCCGAATTGTGGTCATTTCTAACAGGTTTCGAAGACCCCGGCCGCCGCTAGCCGCTGCGCGGCGAAAGAAGTCCCCTACAGAGGAGGGTGAGCTGTTCGGCGGCACGGGACGAACGCTCACTCGGCGCCGCTGCCGCATACATGCCGGATTCGTTGATAGCACCCAGGATCAATTGCGCGGCCATTTGCGGATCGACCGCCTCAACAAGCTCCCCGCGCCGATACAGCTCCTCAAGGATGTCCTGGATCAGGCCCAGCGATCGCCCGCCATCAAGGGCTCTCCAGCGGCTCCATCCCAATGCCATAGGCGCTTCGACAAAGACGATGCGCTGAACAATCGGCTCGCGGGCGAGTACGTCAAGCACGGCAGATCCTATGGCGAGAAAGCGCTCTGCGGGACTTTCGATGCTCGTAAGTGAGTGGTTCACCTCGGCCACCAAGAATCCTTCGGCCCGCTCGAAGACAGCCTCCATGACCTCGGTCATGTTCGCGAAGTGGTGGTACAGGGCGCCGCGTGTCATGCCCGACGCCTCGCTCAGCGACGTGGTGGTCACGCTCGTGAATCCATGCAACGCGAAGAGTTCCGTTGCCACATCTACCAATCGCTGACGGGTTGCGAGGGCCTGCGCCTGCCTCAACGGAACCATGGCCCCATCCTAACCTTGACATACACGCTGCATGTGACATTCACTCTGCATGTGACTAATGAACAAACTCCGCAGGCGGCCAAGAATGGCACCGATCTGATGTCGCTCTTCCTGCCCGTATCGCCATTTGTCGAACTGCTCGATATACGGGCCGAGAAACTCACCGATGACGAAGCCGTGCTGCGAATGCCATGGCGGCCTGAGCTGGCAACGACCGCCGATATGGTCCACGGCGGAGCCATCGCAGCCCTCGCCGATATCACCGCCATGGTGTCGGCTTGGTGCGGCCGCGAGTTACCCGAGCAGCTCCGCGGGGTGACGACCTCTCTCGCCCTTGAATTTTTGGAGCCCGCCCGGGCCGAGGATCTGCTTGGCACGGGCCGCGCGCTGCGCCGCGGCAAGACCCTGACGGCATGCGAGGTCGATATCGTCACCGTCGCCGGCACCCGCGTCGCAAAGGCTCTCGCCAGCTACAAGGTGGGATGACCATGCTCAAGATGAAAACTAAATGTGAACTCTGCACGCAAAAACTGGCCCACGACGCCACAGCCTGGATCTGCTCCTACGAGTGCACTTACTGCCCCGACTGTCAATCAACGCTCAACGCGTGTCCGAACTGCGCGGGCGAATTGGTACCCAGGCCTCGGCGCACCACAGGCGTCGCCGAGATCGCCACCCGGACTCCCTCCCGAATCGCACGGCGGCTCTGCCGCCATCGCGGCTAAGCCCCAGGCCCTTTGCAGGGCGATTCGATTATGGTGAATCGCATTGCCCTGCAAAGGGATCTATTTCTCCCGCGGCGCGCTTGCGTCACATGCGCTTCGAGGTACGACCCAACAGGGACAACGCACATTCTCTTGACTGCAAGCCATGAGTCTCTTAATCTCAAATCAAGAAGCCTATCTGCCGACCGGCTCAACAGTTAAGGACCCTCCGTGACCGACTCAAATGGCCATATCGCCGTCGCCTCTCTGCCCGTCCTGGATGAGGCAGGACGCGCAACACTTTTCACGCACGCTCGCACCGCCAATAGCTTCGCCGACACCCCCATCGCGCGGGAAAAACTCCTTGAAGCGTGGGAGCTAGCCCGCTGGGCGCCGACCTCGGTCAATACCCAACCACTTCGAATTCTCTTCGTAGACAAGGGCGAAGCACGTGACCGCTTGATCCCACACATGTTCGATCCCAACAAGGCCAAGACATCTACCGCTCCCGCCGTTGCGATACTGGCAACCGACACCCGATTCCACGACCAGATACCCACCGTGTTCCCCCTCATGCCAGAGATGGCCGAGCTTTTCGAAGCGAACAGCGAATTACGTTCTTCTACTGGGATATTCAATGCAGCGTTGCAATCGGCCTACTTCATCATGGCCATCCGCGCGGTCGGTCTGGCCGCCGGGCCGATGGGCGGGTTCGATGCGGACGGCGTGGACCGCGAGTTCTTCCCGGACAACGACTGGTCAACTGTTCTGGTGGTGAACATCGGCCACCCCGGCGAGAATCCGTGGTTTGGCCGGCTACCGCGGCTCGACCCTGCCGATGTCGTCCGCTGGGCATAGACGATGCGTCTTTACACGACAGATCGCGGCATTGCCCGCCAGGGGGCCGACGGCCATTTCTCGCTACTCGATCTGCCGTTCGATGACATTGGAGCACTGCTGCGATATTCGGACACGGATACCGCAGCACGGGCCCTCGCGTCGCGCGTGGTCGATAGCGACCACGTATCGCTAGCGCCGGTAATCCTCCGTCCTGGCAAGATTCTCGCGGTCGGCCTCAACTATCTGAGCCACGCGGAAGAAGCCCTGGAAAAGTTCGCATCTATTGGGCGCCGCGATGTTCAGTTGCCCGCAGAGCCGAACATTCAGATTGTCGCCGGCTCGGCGGTTCAGGCTGATGGACGGCCGCTGATGCTGCCCGTCGCCACCCCACACCATGTCGACTATGAAGGAGAGCTGGCGGTAGTCATCGGGCGAGCGGGCTTCGCCATACGCACCGACCAGGCGTGGGGCCACGTCGCGGGGCTAAGCATCATCAACGACGTCAGTGCCCGCGACATTCAGCAGCGGGCCTACACAGGCGACCCCGCGGCCTCGATCGGCATCGCGAAAAGTTTCGATACATTCAAGCCGCTGGGGCCGTGTTTGGTCACGGCAGACGAATTCACCGAAAAGGTCGACCTCCGACTGCAGACACGGGTCAACGGCGATCTACGCCAAGATGACCGTACGGGCAATCTCATTCACTCGATACCCGAACTCATCGCGTACATTTCGCGATACCACACGCTGGAGCCTGGTGACGTGATCGCTACCGGCAGTCCGAGGGGCGCCGGTCAGTTCACCGACCGCTATCTGCGACCCGGCGATGTTGTCGAAATTTCGATTGAACACCTTGGCACCCTTACTAATTCGGTACAGGCTCGCCAATCGACAGGAACCGGCCAATCGCCCTTGCGGTAGCTGCCCGGTAGCGGTCCACACTCGCGAGCTTGATCGATTCGTACCCGCGCACCATATCCGGCAGATCGGCAATCTCCACCGCTGCCGAAAGATTGGCGTTGCTCAACTCACTCAACACAGTGTCGATGGTTTCCTTGTACTCGACAACCAGTCGGCGTTCGCATCGGCGCACCTTCGCCAACCCGAACAAGTCCGCCCTCGTCCCACGTAATCTTCTTGCCGCTACCAGAATTCGATAGACTGGGCGAAACCAAGGCCCGAGCACAAGCTTGCGCTTGAGCCCCAACGCCCGCAGCACCGGTGGATGAAGCCGGTACGCAATGCGCGCACCCTCGCCGAATTCCGCAGTCACCGCGGCCACAACCGCCGGGCTAAGCGATAGTCGCGCAACCTCGTATTCATCCTTGTATGCCATCAGCTTGTACAACTGACGAGCCACCGTAGCCGACAGAGCTTCCGATCCAGCGCACCGTTCCCGTTCCATGTGCACCACATCCGCGACATACCGGACATATTCCCTGGCGTAGCCCAGGCTCTGGTAGTCGACCAGATCCGGGACACGGATCCGCAACAAGCGCTCCAGTTCACCGCCGGGCAGCGCTCCCACTTGCTGAACCAGCTTTTCCACCGCCGCAGATCTTCTGGTGCTCGAAGGGGCTGGGGGTTCGGTTATCCTCCTGAAGGTTTCCGGTTCTGCTACCGCCAGCCTTCCATAACGAAAGGCCGCAATGTTTGACTGCACGCCGGCTCCGTTCAGCGCGATGGCTTTCTCGATCGCCGCCGGCGACAGGGGCAGCGAACCAAGTTGCACTGCCGCCCCTGCCAATAGCAAGTTGGCGTATTGGTCGCTACCCAGCAGCTGTACAGACACCGCCCGGGCGTCGATAAAAACTGTGTCGCGCACGGCCTCTCGCAGAAGCGCTTTCAGTGGGCCGGGTTCAGGAAAGGAAACGCCCGGGTCGATCACCATCTGGCCGGTCGGTACCTCACTCGTCGATATCACCGCCGTCGTGCGGGAGCTGTCGGCGGCATTCAAATACTTCTCGTCGGCTGCCACCAATAGATCGCAGCCCAGGTACAGATCACACTCGGCGCTTGCCGCCTTGCTCGGTTCAGCTATTTCCGCCTTGCTCATCTTGATGTCCGAAACCACTGCACCGCCTTTCTGAGCCAAGCCGGTTTGATCAAGCGTTCGTACCTGCCAGCCAGACGAGGTCGCCGCCACACTGAGTACCTGCGCCAGAGTCACCACACCAGTACCGCCCACTCCCGCAATACGTGTGGTGTGTGCGTGTGCTGCAGCCAGAAGCTGGGGAGGATCAGGAAGGTCAGCCAACGAATCGTCCGGAATATGTTTGAGTCGTTTCGCATTGGGGTCGGGGATCACGGTGATGAAGGAGGGGCAGTCTCCTTCCAGACAGGAAAGGTCTTTGTTGCAGGACGACTGATCAATCCTCGTCTTACGGCCGAACTCCGTGGATACGGGTTGCACGGACAAGCAATTGGACTTCTGGCCGCAATCGCCACAACCTTCACAAACTCGCTCATTGATAAGGACCCGCTCCGCGGGCTCCGATACCAGCCCCCGCTTACGTTTTCTGCGTAGCTCAGTGGCACATTCCTGATCGTGGATTAACAGAGTCACTCCGACGGTGTCGGCCAGAACCCGCTGCGCCTCAATCAATCGACTGCGGTCCCATACCATAACGCCCTTGGGCAACTTGGCTTTCCGATAGGCTTTAGCATTGTCGGTGGTGATGATGATTCGCGAGACTCCCTCTGCCAGCATCGCCATACATATCTGGCCCACCGACATGGCGCCGACCGCCTGCTGGCCACCGGTCATCGCCACCGCGGAGTTGTAAAGCAACTTGTAGGTGATGTGCGCGCCGGCAGCGATAGCGGCTCGGATGGCCAAACTGCCCGAATGATGAAATGTTCCGTCACCCAGATTCTGAATCAGATGATCTCGCCTGAGAAACGGCGCCATGCCGATCCATTGCGTGCCCTCCCCACCCATCTGGGTCATGCCGGCAACCTCGCCAACCTGACGCTCGTCCATCATCGTCACCAGGGCATGACATCCAATCCCCGCGCCGACCATCGACCCTTCGGGGATCTTTGTGGAGGTGTTGTGAGGGCATCCCGAACAGAAGTACGGGGTGCGTGTCAACAGCGGCAAGCTGACAGGTCCCCGCCGTCCGCGCTGAATCCGCGGCTCGGATGCCGGTAGGGCTCCGAACCGCTCAAGCACAGGCCTGAGTTGATCTGCGATGGCTTCCGTGTCGAGTTCTCCGTCGGCAGGAAACATATTGTTCCCGTCTGGGTTTCGCTTTCCATAGATCATGGGAGCTCCCGCCGTCCCATACAGCACGTCTTTGAGCCCTAGTTCGATCAATGGACGCTTCTCCTCGACCACGATGATGTAGTCAAGGTTCTCAGCGAACTGGGCGATGACACCGGGCTCCAGCGGATGAATCATTCCCAAACGCAAGACTCGTACCCCGTTGTCCACGCCGAGTGTCCGTAAAGCCTGCACGAGGTCCAGATATGTCTTGCCCGCCGCGACGATGCCGACCCTATCTCCCGGCGCCTGCTTGGTGATCTGGTTCAACCCGTTCAGCGCCGCGTACTTGCGGGCGATCTCCAGACGGATCCCGTCACGGCTGCGCTCCAGTGCACCGAGCGTAGGTTGCAGCATGTGAGCCGTCACCGTGTGCCGATAGTCTTCGCCATCGATTTTCGTCTCGGGGAACGCAGGCCTGACGCGATCCGGATTCAATTCGACGGTGCCCGATCCGTCGGCCACGTTGGTGACGACTTTCATCGCGACCCACAGCCCGCTACACCGGGACATGGCAATACCATGGCGGCCAAAGTCCAAGGCCTGCTGCGGATCTGAAGGATACAGGATCGGCAGGCCGAGGTCCGCCAACAACAATTCAGAAGCGCCCGGGACGCTCGAGGACTTTGCCGCAGGATCGTCACCGACCAACGCAAGCACGCCGCCCTGTGGATGAGTACCCATCAGGTTTGCATGCCGGATGGCATCTGCCGCTCGGTCCAGTCCCGGCGACTTCCCGTACCAGATCGCCGCCACTCCGTCTACCCGCCTGTCCGGCTGGGTCACCGCCATCTGGGTCCCCTGCACCGCGGTGGCTGCCAACTCTTCATTGACCCCCGGCACAAAAACGATCTCGTGCTCGTCCAGCAGAGCCGAATTGCGAATCAACTCGGTGTCGTAACCGGCCAACGGCGACCCCTCGTAGCCGGATATGAATCCGGCTGTCGACCGCCCGTCTCGGCGATCATCGCGCCGTTGATCCAAAACCAACCGAACCAAAGCCTGAATACCGCTGAGGTGAACCGTACCCCGAACAGCGGTGTATCGCTCCGACGGTGTGACGAGAGGCTGGCGCACGAAATTCCTTCCTACGGCCATTTACGTTGCAATTTCGGACAGTGGTTTACCGCAAAGTGTTTCGACAGCAAGGCTGATCTCCTCGACGGGGTCAACGGCCAGACCGGTGCCGATCCACGCGATATGACCGTCCGGGCGCACCAGCACCGCGCCGTTGCCTTCCGCACCAGGAATCGCACCGCCAATCGGCTCCAAGTCGCGGCCAACAAGATAGACCTGCAACGGAATCCGCATTTCGCGGATCTTCGGCGCGTCGATCCATTCCGCGCCCTCTGGTCCTGCGATCAGGACGAATCCGACCCCGACAAGGTCCAATGTCGAGATTCGCCGATCACCGAGGTTCACCCAGTGATGGGGCATTCGGCCACCCATGACAGCCGTGGTGATCGGATCGACGGCATCATTATGTCCACCATAAACGTACCCAAGCTCCAGCTCCAGATAGTCGAAGTGCGGGCGTTGTTCCGGCACAGCCGCCGCCATCCGGCTACGTTCGGCAGCGGCAACTGCCGGGATATCACTTTCCAGCTTCGCCGCAACCGCCATGGTGTTCGGGCCAATTCCGGCATCGGCCATCTTCATCACATTGGCGATGCTGCTTTCAGCGTTGGCCAGTGCGACCGGCCGCCGCTCGGATTCATATGTATCCAACAACTGTGTGTGTGCCCATCCTTGTAGAACGGCGGCAAGCTTCCAGCCCAAGTTGTCGGCATCGACCAGACCCGTGTTCATTCCCAGACCACCCGTTGGCGGAAACTGATGCGCCGCATCGCCTACCAGGAATACACGTCCCTTGCGGTACTGACGTGCCGTGCTCGCGCCCAACACCCATGTTCCGACCGAGCGCATATCGATTTCCAGCTCGGGAGCGCCTACCGCCAGCCTGATCAATTCGCGACAACGTTCCGGTGTGTAGTCACTGACAGCTTCGCGCGCTGGGTCGAATCCCGTATGAAATGTCCACCGGTTACCGCCCAAACGGATGAATACTCCAGGGCACCCGGTGTTGAGGACCCAGAACAATAGTTCAGACTCCTGGTCGGTCCATTCGGACAGATCGGCGTGGAAATACATATTGATCTGATGCCCGAATTCGGGAATACCCTCCACGTCGATACCGATACTCTGGCGCAGCCGCGCGGCCGCTCCCTCAGCGTCAACAACGTATTCGGCTCTCAGCGTCTCCGCGTGCCCATCCTTTTCCAGATACACGTCGACGTGGTCTTCGTGGGCACCCACGGCCGAAACCTTGGTCCGGTAACGCACTTCGGTCATACCTGAGCTGCGAACCGCCTCCAGAAGCCGCCCCTGTACACGGTCCTGTGCACACGAACCGATGGTGACCGGAGATGCGTTCAGACGCCGCGCCAGGTGTGCTTCCGGTACGTCGGCTAGATCGAGCCGTCCGAATTCCTCACCCGCGACGGTGTGCTTCCACAGCACATTGATCCCGCGATTGAAGTCGATCGCGTCCGCGATGATCTCGTCGTAGATTCCCCAGTTACGCAGCAGTTCCATCGATCTGGTGTTCACGACATGGGCGCGTGGATGCGGATTTACGCCGTCGTATTGATCACACACGATGCTGCGCACACCTAGCCGGCCCAAAACATAGGCGGTGGCCAGCCCAGTGGGCCCTGCACCGACGATGACCACGGGCGTGATGACGGTGCTCATGCTGACGGCCACCTCACCAGCTCGGCAAAAGATTCGCCCGCATCGAAGCGCTCAATCAGAGCCTCGGGCTCAAAAGTGATGCCAACAGGGTTGGCCGCGAAGGCTTCTGACGTGATGAAGTCCTGGGTCTCTTCGTTGGTCATGCTGTCGATCTGGAGCTCAATCTGATTGCCGTCCGGATCCCGGTAGTACATCGACAGCGTGGGACCGTGATTGACACACCAAAAAGGCAGTAGTCCTTGGTCTTTGAGACGAAGGTAGTTGTCCAGCAGCCCTCGCAGCGAGCTGTATGTGAATGCGACGTGATGCAAACCGGTATGCCGGTCCTCCGGTGGCTCCGAGGCGCCGGTCGCAAGGAAGGCCAGTCGATGGTGCTCTTCGTCGTACGTGATGAACGCGATCATGGGATTGGCGAAAGCGACCTTGCCGTCAAGGAGCTGGAGGTACCAATCGGTCATCTCTTGTACACGACCGGTGCGGAGCACCACGTGGGCAAGTTTCTCTGGTGAGGGCATCGGAAAGCTCCTGGCTGTAGCGGGGCATACACACCCCTCTTGAATGTGATACAAGACACGGTAATCATTCTCATGAATGGAAGTCAAGAGGCCGAGATCGCGCAAATCCCAAGCAGCACAAAGACGCCGGATTTCGGCAAGACCTACAGCGGGGACGAAAGAGGGTTAGGAGCCGCGCTTCGTGACAGCTACGGCAACAAGCGCATCCACCACGAGACCGATAAGCTCACCGGCCGATCGATCTAGTCGACGACTGCTGATCAGTATCCCCTCGAAGAGCACATGTGCCGCGTCGGCGACAAGCTCAGAATTCACGCCGCCGCGGTTTCGCTGGGCGATCGCGGCCAGCAACCGCTCGTCAAGCCAGGACTGTACGTGTTCGTACGCGGCGCGAACCGCCTCCGAGCCCTCCATCCGCTCATAGGCTTCGCGATGCAAATTGCGATACGACTGGGATTCGGAAAGCAGTGCCACCAGTTCGCCGTATGGCTCGCCATTGATCGACGGGTCTGCCTCGACCCGCTCCCGCACGGAATCGAAGATGGACGTGACGGCCGCCGCGAATAGGTCATCCTTGGTCGGGTAGTACCAGTGCACCGCCGCAGGGGCCACACCCGCGGCGCGCCCCACCGCCGCCACGCTGGTTCCCCTATAGCCGTTGGCCGCAAAGAGTTCCACAGCCTGCTCAAGGATCGCAGACTCCCGCTCAGCCCGCGGTATCTGCTGACGGTTCCTTGGCATGGGGAAAGGATACCGATTCCCCCAACACTCTTGACTGCCAGCCAAGCGTTGCTCTTAACTAAAAGACAAGAGACGACGGCGAGGCCGAGGAGGAGCCCATGCGCCTGTATACAACTGATCGAGGGATCGGCCGCGAAGATCGCCATGGCATCCTCGCGCTGCTCGATCTTCCCCACCGTGACCTGGGCGAACTGCTATCGGACACCGGCTTGGATCCAGCCCGCGACGCGACCGTCACCGACGAGGTCGCACTGACGGACGTTGCGGTACTGGCGCCGGTGATCCGCCCGGGAAAGATCCTCATCATCGGCCTGAATTACCCAAGTCATGCGAAGGAAGCGCTTGCGGCCTTCGCAGCCATGGGACGCGATGACATCGTCATGCCGACAGAACCCAATATGCAACTGATCGCGGGGTCGGCCACCACGGGTACCGATCACACCATCAAACTGCCTGCGATCGCTCCCGACGAGGTGGACTATGAGGGTGAACTGGCCGTTGTGATCGGCCGCAGCACCCATGCCGTCTCGGTGGAAGAGGCATGGAAGCACGTGGCCGGACTGACAATCGCCAACGACGTCGGAGCGCGCGATATTCAACGTCGCGCAATGACGGGTGATGCCGCCGCGTCGATCGGGGTGGCCAAGAGCTTCGACACGTTCAAGCCCCTCGGACCATGCTTGGTCACGGCGGACGAGTTCTCCGACGGGGTAGACCTCACACTCCAGACGTATGTGAATGGTGAACTACGACAAGATGATCGGACGGGTAGCTTCATATACCCCATCCCGGAGTTGATCGCACATCTGTCGCGGTATCAGACCCTGCAACCCGGCGACGTGATCTGCACCGGCACGCCATGCGGCGCCGGCGCATTCACTGGCCGCTTTCTGCGGTCCGGCGATACCGTCGAGGTCGCAATCGAACGTATCGGGCTACTGCGCAACAGGGTATCTGCCGCATGAGCACCAGGGCGGCGGCGCTGTCGGAACTCGACCTGCCCGCCACGATCTATGACTTGCTCGCCCGCTCGGCGGCACAGCACGCGAACAAGCCCGCTCTACGGCTGCTCAAGGGCGGCCGTGAGTGGCTATCACCCACCACCTGGACATACAACGAGCTGTTGGGACGAGTCACCCAGGCGGCCAACATGTATCACGCTCTGGGGCTCGGCGGAGGTGGAGTGGTGGGCCTCTTGCTGCCAAACACTCCGGCGAGCTATCCGGCTCTACTCGGCGCGCAAGCCGTCGGTATCGCCAATCCCGTCAACCCTATGCTGACAACCGCGCACATCATCGACATTCTCGGACTTACCGGCGCCCAGATCCTCATTGCACCTGCGCCCGCGCTTGATCCCGACGGCTGGCAGAAGGCCCGCGATGTCCTGGACGCGTTACCCGAAATCGCCACACTCATCACGGTTGGCGGCGATGTCCCGCACCCGCCTGACCGCTGGGCCGGCGACTTCGATGATTTGTTATCAACCCATATCACAACACATTTAGATGCCAAGACGCAGAGAACCAGCTCCGACATCGCAGCCTACTTCCATACTGGCGGCACTACCGGAACACCGAAGGTGGCACCGCATACCCATGCGAATGAGATCTACGTCGCGTGGGCGCTGAGCCAACACAACGCCTTTGGCGGTGATCTGGCCGTACTGTCTGGCTTGCCCCTGTTCCATGTCAACGCGGTGCTGGTCTCCACCCTTACCCCGCTGCTCGCGGGCGGAACAACGGTGGCACTAGGGCCACTTGGTTTTCGTGACCGGGACGCGGTGGCCGATTTCTGGAGAATTATCGAGCACTATCGCATCACCACCTTTTCTACCGTGCCCACCGTGTATGCCTCCCTGCCCCCACTGCCCGAGGATGTCGATATCTCAAGCCTGCGAGCCGGAATCGTGGGGGCAGCCACACTACCCACCGCGGTTCGAACGAACTTCGAACGCGTAACCGGGGTGCCGATGATCGAGGGATATGGCCTCACCGAAGGCACCTGCGCCAGCACCTTCATGCCCCTGGGCGACACCCGATATGGCAGCGTCGGACCACCACTGCCGTACCAGCGCGTCAAGGCGCTGAGGCTGGACACAGAAGGTCGTCCCACGGGCGATTGCGCCGCCGGAGAAACAGGGATGCTCGCCATATCGGGCCCCGCCGTCTTTCCGGGCTATCTAAGGCCTGGACCCGATGGCCCGGCACCGGATCCAGCTGGTGTGATCCAGGACGGCTGGCTCCTGACCGGAGATCTCGGCAGGTTGGATACGGACGGGTTCGTGTATATGACAGGACGGGCCAAGGACCTGATCATCCGCGGAGGCCACAACATCGACCCGCGACCGATTGAGGAGGCGATGCTGTCTCATTCTGATGTTGTTGCTGCGGCAGCAGTTCCGCGGCCCGACGTACATTCCGGTGAGGTGCCCGTCGTCTATCTTGTGCTGCGCGAGGGCGCTAATCCGCCCGAAACCGAGCTTCAGCAGTGGGCGGCCGACCATTGCGCGGAGCCAGCTTCTATACCCAAGTTCTTCCATGTCGTGGATTCCATACCTGTCACCGCCGTGGGTAAGGTGCACAAAGTTCCGCTGATACACGATTCCGTTCGCCGGGCCGTGCTACACCAATTAGGTACGGCAGGACTCACCGCTGAGGTCAGCGTGAGTGACACAGATGGCCGTCCTGTTGCCCAAATTCATCTGACGAACGGTGCGGGGAGCGAAGGACGACACGAAGCGCAAAAGCTCTTGTCACGCTTCGGTATCAGCTTTCATATCAGCGAATCGGATCGAACTGACGTATCTGCGGCAAGGTAGTCACCAGGTGGGCGACAACGCGAGGGCTGATGCTCTCGTGACGGTGCGGGACGTCGCCGGGAAACCGCGCAAAGTCACCGGTCCTCAATTCCACGGGGTCATTGAGAGGACCCGTGCGCAGGATGCCTTCAATGACATACACATGGTGCAAGGTCCCCGGAGCATGCGCACCGATTTCCTCGCCTGCCTGCGCGGTCCGTTCGAGACGGACAACCAGGTTGCGTACGTACCCTGATCCGTAGATCTCATCCAAGAGCCTCTCCGATCGGGCACCTTTGTCGACCCAGCCGTCCTCACTTGCCCGCTGCACAAACACGGGAGTGCCCCACTCCGTTAGCAGTCGCTGAGGCGGAACCTGTAACGCCTCGCCCAGCAGTGCCAACGTTTCTACGGTCGGATTACCAACGCCCTGCTCGATTTTCGATACTGTCTGCTTGGACAGCCCAGACCGTCGAGCCAGGTCGCCCAACGAGAGCGCGCGTTCTTGGCGGTATCTGCGGACGTTGCGGGCGACCAAAGTGTTGTGGTCCGTCATCGTGCCTCGATTCGGTAACAAGCCATCGGTGTCACTTTTAATGTACTAGCCGTCACTCTTGACTGACGATCAACCGCGGGTCAGGATGGCAGAAATACCGTGATTTGAGGTGCCCATGTCTTCCCGTTCCGTCTCTGCCGCTCATCAAACACCGCTCCTGCCAAAAGATCACGGCCACAGCTCGAATGCTGCAATAGACAAAGCGGTGAACCTGCTCGCCGCTTTTCGGGATGAAGGCAGCAGCGGAGTGGGGGTGAGCGAACTCGCACGACGCGCAGACATGTATAAGTCCACCGCGTATCGCGTACTGGAAATACTCGAACGCAATGGGATGGTTGAGCGCGTAGGTACTTGCTACCGTCTGGGAAGACGGCTCTACGAGATCGGCCATGGGCCAATGAACGAGCGAAGGGATACGCTGCGGGACAGCCTGATTCCGTTTGTTGTCGATGTCCATCAGCACATCGGAGAAACAACGCACCTCGCTGTGCTGGACGGCAGTGACGTCGTATACCTGGCCAAGTTATATGGATACCGACAAGTGCGCTCACCATCACGCGTGGGTGGCCGCACCCCGGCGCACTGCACAGCCGTGGGAAAGGCCCTACTCGCCTACGAACGGCCGCCGAAAGCTCAGAAAAGGCCCGTGCTGCAGCGATATACAAGTCGAACCATAACCGATCCGACGGAACTCGACATGCAGCTTGCTCGCATACGCCGATCCGGAATCGCCTTTGACGACGAGGAAATACAACCGGGCCTCCGTTGTGTCGCAGTACCCGTATTCGGACCAAACGGGATACCCGTCGCGGCACTGTCGATTTCAGGGCCTACCGACCGTATCGACGGCCGAAAGCACACGCCGATCTTGCGCCGCATCGCATCGTCGGCAAGCACTCTGCTTGTCAGCAGGGCACCGAGTTCAAGTCAACATAGCCGTCGGTGACCCACTGCGGCTCACACACAAGAATCTTGACGGTGGCGCCCGGCAGGTCCACCTCGACAACCATCCGGAACCCCGCGCGCTCAGCCACTTCGATGGAATCGACATCGTCTGTATCGGGGGCGAACACAACACGACGGCAGGCGGGATCACCCTCAAATATCGATGAAGCCGCATCACATAGGCCCTCAACGGTGGCGGCGTCGGCATCGATGACTATCTGTACATCATGGCTACCCACTGGATATGCGTTGCGTAGCTGACCCGTAAGGCAAAGTTGCCGCCGAAATCCGGGACCGATCCGGGGTGGCTCCGACTCCGAGGCCATCAAAGATGCTCACCGCCTGCAGGTTTGACGAATCCCCGGACACCTATGCCCCCATCTATCGCGATAGCCTCTCCGGTGATGGGACCGCTCTGTTCCCGCGAGGCCAGCAGCACGTACGGGCCAGTGAAATCTGCCGGATCGGTGCTGGAGTCATGCAACGGAATCAGGGGAGCCGAGGCATCATGGCCTCGTTTCGCAAAGGAAGTCGAGATCGACCGATCGGCAAGTGACAGTGCCTCGGGCCCCCGCAGATCAGTATTCATGCCTCCGCACGCGACGCCATTGACCCGTACCTTCGGGGCCAGTTCAAAAGCCAACTCACGCATCAGCCCGAGGCAGGCATGTTTACTGGCCGTATAGATCGGCCCTCCGCCGTTCACATAGAACGAGGCATTCGAGAGCGTCATGATGATGCTGCCACGCGTCTTCACAAGCTCGCGCCACGCCGCCTCTGCTGCCAGGAGATAACCCTTGACGTTCACGGAAAACACCTCATGGAAGCTTGCCGTCAACTCGGACGCGGTGAGCCGGGTGAGCGGCCGCTGGTAGTCCCACACCCCGGCGTTCGCGACCAGCGTGTCGAGTTGCCCAAAACGGCTGACCGTCTGGACAACAGCATCATGTAACTGATCGCTCTCACGGGTGTCCGCCACCACTGTGTGCAATCGATCTGGCGCAGAACTCTCGGCGTGCACGCGGTCCAGCTGCTCGGGGCGATGCCCAACGATCGTGACGGACGCTCCCTCTGCAAGGTAACGCTCTGTCACCGCGCGCCCGATACCCGAGCCGCCTCCCGTGATCAACGCGACATAGCCGCCGAGCCACCCACCACTCATGCCGGCTCCCCCAGGAAATCCGCCACTAGCCGATCGAATTCGGCCTGCCGTTCCAGCTGCACCCAGTGCCCACAGCGACCGAAGACGTGCAGCTGAACGTCGGAAATGTGCTTGAGCATCATCTGGGCACCTTCGAGGGTGATGGTGCGGTCGTCGCGCCCCCACAGCAGCAATGTGGGCGCCGTGATGGTGTGCAGATCCCGCCACAGCGGATCCATTCCGTTCCTCTTGGCGAAGGCAGCGTTGTAGTGGTGATAGAACTCGATATGGCCTTCGTCGAGAGATGCCTGGTATCGCCTGCTCACCACATCTCGGCCGAACTGCTTGTGATCAAAGACCATTGCACGAATAAAGGCAGCCATCTTCTTCTCGGTCGGCCCCTCCCCGTTGAAGTACCGGAACATTTCTTTCTGTCCCTCGGTGGGGGTAGGGCCGAAGGGCAGCCATCCGCCGCCGGGAGCCATCAACACGAGTCTGGTAACCCGCTCCGGACGCAGCTGAGCCATCCGAATCGCCGCGGCCCCTCCCAGACTGTTGCCTAAGAGGTGAAACGAGCCAACCGCCAGATCGTCCAACACCTGGAACAGCGCATCCACGGTTATCTCCGTGATCGACCGCTCATCCAGATCAGCGCCGGTAGGGCGATAGCTCCCGCCAAAGCCCGGCTGGTCGGGTAGCAGAATGCGAAAAGTACGCGAAAGCGCTGGAATATTCTGCTCGTAGTTACTCAATCCCGACGCGCCAGGGCCGCCCCCGTGCAGCATCACCAACGTCGGCGCGTCCGCGCCGCCTGCCGCCGGGACATCGTGAACAGCGATCTCCCCCAAAGTAGTAGAGATGCTTTGCAGATGGGTGTGGATGGTCATGTGGTCCGCCTCGATCAGAAGAAGGTACAGATGTTCTTGGCTTGCAGGATGTTTTGGTCGAGAAGGATGAACCGACGCGCTATCAGGAAGCGATGATCATCAACTCTGCGCAACGAATCGGTGCGTGCTCCGGCAAAAATGTTTTCTTCGCGCTCCAGCCGGTTGCGGTAGACCAAGAATGCCGAGCGGGCCACCAGATCGCACGCCTCGGCACCTTTATCAGGTTCGGCGTACCGCACAGAGATGTTGGTGATCAGATGCCGGGTACGCGATGGTGGGTCCTCGGCCCAAGCCATCCCGGAATCGAACCTCCGGATCCGCCAGGCCAGACTCTCCTTGGTCTCGTCGTAGTAGGCGGCTTCGCCGCGCGCCGCGACCGAGAGCGCTTGCTGACGTCGCAATCGATTAGTACGTAACGGCATCCAGTAGTCCACGTCGTCGGCGAGCAATTCGAGCCAGTCCACGTAACGTCCCTCGTCGAGGAGTTCGGCCTCTGAATAGTAGAACTGTGCGACATCGAAATGGGTGTCACGATCTGCGAGCGCGCCCGGTATGATTTTGGCGTCCATCAGTCCTCACCCCTTCCCGAAATCCGAACACTTCGTTGCTGTTTCAAGAGTTCCCGTAGGTCGGAATGAGGGTCGCCGAGGACCTCGGCCGTCAGTTGCACTCCCCTATCGATCAACCGCCGAGCCGCCCGGACAATATTAGGCTGGTTGACCGATGCTGCCCCTACCAGCGCACCATCACGCAGCCCAAAGACTGCAAAACCGGGATCGCCCACATCGCCGCGTAGGACGGTGTGGTCGGCGCCGCTCATCTGCCCAACCGCCTCAACGTGATCACCATGTCTGTCAGTCCAAAACCAGGGTGCACTCGCGGGCGGTGGATCTGCACCCATCAAGGTGGCAGCAGCTCGTCCGCCACTGGCACCGGCCCCATCCCAATGCTCAGATCGAGCCAGCAGCCGACCGTCTTTCCGAATTCGCGCGACATCACCCACCGCAAGAATCGCGGGGTTGCTGGTCAACTGCCGGACATCGACCACCACCGCACCATCCACTTCGAGACCGGCCGCCGTGGCCAGAGATGTCCGAGGAACCATCCCCACGGCAAGCACGACCACATCGGCGACTTGTGGTCGATACTCGCCCTGAAGAGATACTTCAATCTCACCAATCCGCTGATGAAATGCCTCGACGCCGGCCTGCAATGTGACAACGCCGCGCTCGCGGTGTTTGTGATGCAGCCAATCCGCCATGTCCGCTCCTACGGCTGCGACCAGTGGCGGCCTTACAGGGTCAACCAGCACCACTGAGCACCCAAGATCAACTGCAGTTGAAGCGATTTCGGCGCCCACCAGCCCCGCACCGACAATTAGCACCCTGACGCCGGAGCGCAGACCATCGCGCAATCGTTGCGCGTCAGCGACATCACGCAGCACATGGATGGCCGCATTCTCGGAGCCAGGTATCGGAGGCCTGGCGGCGCCCCCGCCCGTCGCCAGTACCACACGATCGGCTGCCAGCAAGGTGCCGTCAGCCGTCTCCACAGCCCCCAGCGCGGGCCGCAAGACGGCGACGGTGGACTCACTGATCAGTCGCACCTGCTGGTCCCGGTACCACTGCTCGGGCCGCAGCTCGATATCGGCTAATTTCACTTTGCCAGAAAGGTAGTCCTTAGAAAGAGGCGGGCGATCGTAGGGACTACCGCCCGCGTCGATCATCGTGATGTCACCGTCGTACCCGTTGGCGCGCAGTCCGCCGACGGTCGAGACGCCTGCGATACCGCCACCCACCACAACAATGCGCTTCATAGCGGTCGCGGCTTCTCGCCGGGAAAGAGGAAGATATCGCCGTCACGCACCTCGATGCGGTGTGGGCACGTATCCTTGGTGGCCGGAAGACCGTCCACTGCCCCAGTTTTCAGGCAAAACTTACTGGAATGCAGTGGACATTCCACGTAGCCATCCTCAACCCAGCCTTCTGCCAGAGAGGCGTCGGCATGCGTGCAGGTGTCGTCGAGAGCCCATACGCTCCCATCAGCGTCTCTCAGCAATGCGACATTGTCTGCGGTACCCGCGATGGCCTTGGCAACAACGATGCCCTCGCCCTCGGGGATGTCTTCCAGCGCGGCTACCCGGATGCCGCTACTCATACGTGTTCCTCGTGCCAGGCCTTGGTGTTCATGAGATCTCTCCACCGCGCATAGAAGGATCGGCCCGCGGCGTCGCTGTAAAGTTCGCTCGTCAGCCCCGGATGCCTTCCATCTTCACGCTCGGAATCCAATCCCATTTGATAGTTGAGTGCAACGCTGTTTGTGACGAACCCCCGTGAAATGCTTTGCACTTCACTCCAATTCTCGCCGTCATCCTGCTCGAAAATCCCTGTAGGCCCGAAAGTCCGCAGGTTGTATAGCCTCTGCGCATCCCGAACCTCCTCCGGCATTGACCTGTCGACAATCGTCCAAGCCCACACCTCCATCTTGTCGGGGCCTTTCGGATGCCAAATTCGAACAGACCCATTGACCGGGAGATACGACAGATTCGGGAAGACCGTGGCATGCCCATTGGTGAGCGGCCCCTGAACGCGAGCCTCGCCCAGCCGCTCACGCAATGCCCCGTAATCGGTCCACTGATGTACGACGCGGGCGTCGAATCTGTTCTTCGGATGGACCGGAAAGCCGGCTCCGTGCCCGTTGGGGTCAACGTACTGTCGCCCGGTGCGGTGCACGATCTCGTCCTTAGGCGCCTTTCCTTGTGGCGCCATCACCATCAGCGCCGAAGCATGGCTCATGTTGACGTGGTACCAGTCAGTGGCGAACTGCTCCGCGGCGAGTTTCCAGTTACCGTCAAGGACCCACTTATGCACTCCGCCCACCACAACGGTGCCTTCGGAATCGTGATCCAGCATCGCATCCATGTACCAGGCCATGTCGCCCAGCGACTCCCGTAGCCCGACAGGTGCCGGATTCCACGTGCCAAAGATGAGGCCGTGATAGCTGTCGACGTGAGGCACCTCGACCAGGCCCCAATCGTCGGTGGAGAACGAGTCGGGGTAACCCTCCTCATTCGGCACGCTGATCAGCTTGCCTTCAAGGTCGTACGCCCAGCCGTGATATGTGCAGGTAAAGCCACGGGTAACGCCGTAGTCCGCCCGGCACACCCTTGCGCCGCGGTGTCGGCATGAGTTCAGGAATGCCCTGATGCGCCGGTTCTTGTCCATCGAGACAATAACGGGGTCCTCGCCCATATAAGTGGTGAAAAAATCTCCAGGCCTGTGGAATTGATCGGCATGCGCCAGAAACAGCCAGCTGGGCGCAAACACCCGACGGAGCTCCTGTCGATACAGCTCGCCGTCTGTGAAGATCACCCGGTCGAGTAAGCCCCCATGTGAATCCACCAGCCCCGACACGTCGATGTCACGGACCAGAGCCTGCGGGCGGCACAATGCCCCTTGGGCAACCGCGACCGGTCTCGGGAGAGATGCCATGGTGCCAGAAAACCCGTAGCGCCGACCTCACGCCAGTGCCCGTTCCTCTGGCAGGAACACCAGCTGGGTAAAAGACTCCCGGACAGGCACATTGGGCACATGCTCGCTGCCGTTGCCGAATCACAGAGCGCCGCAGATCCACTGGCCGGTCTGGTGCTCAAGGACCTTCCCATTCCGACGCCGCCTTCTGGATGGTCTGTCGTACGCGTTGTTTCCTCATCTTTGAACATGCACGACCTGTGGACATTGCGGGGCGTGGGGCACCCCGCCGACCGGCTGCCGATCGTGCTGGGCTGTGACGCCGCCGGGTTCGACCAAGACGGCAACGAGGTCATCGTGTATCCGGTGATCGCCAACCCGGACGCCGGAATGGGCGATGAAACGCTGGATCCAGATCGCGCGTTACTGTCAGAGCGCCATGACGGCGCCTTCGCCGAATATCTGACTGTGCCAACCCGTAACCTGGTGCCGAAGCCAGCCTGGTTGTCCTTTGACGAGGCTGCATGCCTCCCCGTCGCATGGACCACGGCCTACCGAATGCTCTTCACCCACGCCAAGATCACCGCAGGCGCCCGGGTACTCGTGCAGGGAGTGGGCGGCGGCGTTGCGTCTGCGGCCATCCGCCTCGCTTCCGCCGCGGGGGCGGTTGTATACGCAACCAGCCGCTCAGAAGCCAAACGGCAGACTGCGATTTCCTGGGGCGCGCGTGACGCGTACGCGACCGGCGAACGGCTTCCTGAACGAGTAGATGTTGTCATCGAGACAGTGGGCGAAGCCACCTGGTCGCATTCACTGAAGTCTCTGCGTCCGGGCGGGTGCATCGTAATAGCAGGCGCAACAACCGGTATGAATCCGCCGGCCGATCTCGGCCGGGTGTTCTACCTGCAACAACGCATCCTGGGATCCACCGGCTGCACACGCAGTGAACTCATCGCCATGCTCAGAATGCTGGATGCCACCGGCATCCGGCCTGTTATCGATCGCACGATGCCTCTGGCCGAAATCCACAAGGCCTTTCAGCTCATGATCGACGGCGGGTTAACAGGCAAGCTCGTCATTCATCCGGACCCGAACTAGCGAGGTTATGCTCATGACTTGCGCTCTCGTGGGACTTTCCCACTCACCACTTGTCGGCAAGAACGATCCGGCATCAGATACCTTGGCGCGCATCAACTCCGCCATCGAACATGCTCGCAGCTTTGTTCATGAGTTCAGGCCGGAACTGGTTGTGCTCTACGCACCCGATCACTACAACGGCTTCTTCTACAAGGAGATGCCGCCGTTCTGCCTCGCTACCGAAGCACATGCAGTGGGCGACTTCGGTTCACCTGCGGGTCAGCTCTCGGTGGACTCCGATGCGGCGCAACTCCTCGCACGGGGCGTGTTGAGCCGAAATGTCGATCTGACTGTGTCAGCCAGAATGACCGTCGACCATGGATTCACCCAACCACTGGAGATGCTGTTCGGTGGTATCGATCGAGTGCCGATGGTGCCGATATTCATCAATGGAGTCGCCGGTCCCTTCGGCCCGCTGAATCGCATACGCGCATTGGGCACTGCGCTCGGGCATGAGGCGGCGGCGCTAGGCAGGAGGGTGCTCTTCCTTGCTTCCGGCGGTCTATCCCATGATCCGCCGGTGCCTGTGCTCCAAGGCGCGCCTCCGCGCGTCGCGGACGCACTCATAGAGGGCCACCCACCCAGCCCCGAACAACGTGCACGCGGCGAGGAACGGGTCTTAGCTGCCGGCCGCGAATACGCCGCAGGTAGCTCCTCACGGATTCCGATCAACCCAATATGGGACAACGAGGTTCTCGACACGTTCGAGAGCGGCGACCTTGAGGCAATCGACAGCTGGACCCCGGAATGGATGGGAAGCGAGGGCGGCGGCTCGGCGCATGAAGTGCGCACCTGGGTCGCTGCCTACTCCTCGCTAGCCGCAAGCGGGCCGTACCAAATGCTTACCCGTTTCTACGCAGCCGTACCCGAATGGATCGCCGGCTTCGCAGTCAGTACGGCCATGAGGCAGGTCGGCCCGTGATCGCTGGCGCGGACATTCGCACCGCAGCGGAGCGGCTGGAATTCGCTGCCGTTACTGGTATTCCGTGTGCCCCGGTACGTGACATCATCGGTGCTGACGACATCGATACCGCTTATCTGGTGCAACGGTCTGTCATTGATCGACGAGTGACCAGGGGGGCATCGGTGGCCGGCCATAAGATCGGGCTCACGTCCGAAGCCGTCCAGCGTCAGCTGGGTGTCCACCAACCCGATTTCGGCGTGTTGTTATCCGACATGGATGTCTCGGCCTTACAGCACGTGCCGAGTGACCGTCTCCTGCAACCGAAAATCGAGGCCGAGATCGCATTCCGGCTAGGTGAAGACCTCGATAACGGTGACCTCGGTCCATCGCAGGTGCGTGCTGCGGTCGACGCCATATGCGCTGCGCTGGAAATCGTGGATAGCAGGATCGCGAACTGGGACATCACCATCGCCGATACCGTCGCCGACAACGGCTCATCCGGCCTGTACGTACTGAACGGGCATTGGACCGGCCTCGATGCCTGCGAACCGCGCGAGGTGACCATGCGGATGTACACCGGTGACCTGCGAGTGTGCGAAGGCACAGGAACCGCGTGCCTGGGCGACCCACTGATCGCATTGGCGTGGCTGGCGCGTACAACTCGCAAGTTGGGACGGCCATTGCGTGCGGGACAGATTGTTTTGTCGGGCGCGCTAGGGCCAATGATCACTCCGTTACCCAACACCACGATTCGGGCCGAGTTGTCGGGGCTCGGCACCGTAACCGCACGCTTTCCGCCGCAATCGCAGGGAAACGACGATGACGCTTCCGTCTGAAACTCCGAAAACACCTGTGGCCATTATCGGTTCGGGGAACATAGGTACCGACTTGATGATCAAGGTGATTCGGAGGTCCCGGATACTGAGCATGGGTGCGATGGTGGGCATCGACCCCACCTCGGACGGGCTGGCACGCGCGGCACGTCTCGGCGTGGCCACCACCGCCGACGGGGTAGAAGGCTTGATCCACATGGAACAATTCGCGGAGGTGGCAATCATCTTCGATGCAACTTCGGCCGCAACACATCGTGAGAACGCAGCACGATTGGCTCCCTACGATAAGCGACTGATCGACCTCACTCCGGCCGCAGTCGGGCCATATGTCGTCCCGCCGGTAAACCTTGGCGCTCACATCGCCAGTGGTGCAACAAATCTCAACATGGTCACATGCGGTGGGCAGGCAACAATACCGATTGTGCATGCCGTATCGCGAGTAGCCCCCGTAGTATACGCGGAAATCGTGGCATCGATATCCTCTCGTTCTGCCGGTCCCGGTACGCGCGCCAACATCGATGAATTCACCGAAACCACAGCCCGGGCCATCGAACAGGTAGGTGGAGCGGCGCGCGGTAAGGCGATCATCGTTCTGAATCCTGCCGACCCACCACCGCTTATGCGTGACACCGTATTCTGCCTAGTCGGTGACGCCGACCACGGTACGATTCGGCGCTCGGTCAAGGAGATGATCGCTGAGGTCTCCACCTACGTTCCTGGATATCGCCTCAAACAAGACGTGCAGTTCGACCGAGTCGACGAACCGATGCGTGCTCTGCTTCGCGACACCACCGGGACGGTGACCACCAAAGTGTCGGTGTTCCTGGAGGTGGAGGGCGCCGGACACTATCTACCCAGCTACGCCGGCAATCTCGACATCATGACGTCTGCGGCCCTGCACACCGCGGAGTCAATGGTCCGTGGCGGCGATTCATCGCAGGAGTTCGGCATATGACACAGCTCTACATCCAAGATGTGACGCTGCGTGACGGCATGCACGCCATAAGGCACCAGATAAGCCCCACGGCGGTCGCCCGGATCGCCTCGGCACTGGAAGCCGCGGGTGTCAACGCGATCGAGGTTGCGCATGGCGATGGCTTAGCCGGCGGCTCGGTCAATTACGGTCCCGGGAGCAACACCGACTGGGAATGGATCGAAGCCGCCGCCGATGCTGTCACCACCGCGAAGCTCACCACCCTGCTGCTCCCCGGGATAGGCACCGTCGCAGAGCTGAAGCGGGCATACTCCCTTGGGGTGCGCTCCATCCGCGTGGCCGCACACTGCACCGAAGCCGATATCACCGCTCAGCACATCACGATGGCGCGCGAACTCGGCATGGACGTATCAGGGTTCCTCATGCTCAGCCACATGGCTTCGGCCGAGACACTCGCCGAACAGGCGAAACTCATGGAGACTTTCGGTGCGCACTGTGTTTACGTCACAGATTCGGGTGGCCGGTTGACCATGCCGATGGTGCGCGATCGGGTCCGGGCCTACCGAGATGTACTGGATTCGCACACCGAGATCGGCATACACGCCCATGAAAACCTTTCTCTATCCGTGGCCAACAGTGTTGTAGCGGTGGAAGAAGGCGCAACCAGAATCGATGCCAGCCTTGCTGGTCATGGCGCAGGGGCAGGCAATTGCCCGCTGGAGGCGTTCGTCGCCGTCGCCGATTTACATGGTTGGGGGCACTCGTGCGATCTATTCGCTTTGCAGGACGCCGCCGACGACCTGGTGCGACCATTGCATGACCGGCCCGTGCGCGTCGATCGCGAGACGTTGACCCTCGGATATGCGGGCGTGTATTCCAGCTTCTTGCGGCATGCAGAGGCAGCGGCACAGCGTTACGACGTCGACGTGCGAAGCATCCTGATCGAGGCCGGCAGGCGCCGGCTCGTCGGCGGGCAAGAAGACATGCTCGTGGACATCGCTCTGAGCCTGTCTACCTAGCAGGACGAAATTCTCCTACCACCTGTGGTCACGGCCCCGTTCCCGGTACCAGTCGACGAGGTCCGGGTTGTCGATAGATCGGGGATCCAAGGACACGTCGACACGCCCGGCCAGCACACCGCAGATCGGAACCTCAAGCTTCTTGCCGGTGCGGGTGTGTGGAATTCCGGGTGCCTCGATCACCTCGTCGGGAACATGCCGGGGCGACAGGCGATCCCGGATCTCCCGTGCCACTTGATCTCCCAGGGCATCATCGAACGTATGCCCCGGCGCCATGGTGATGAACAACGGCATCCAGTAGGCGCCATTCGGTCCGTCAACGCCCAGGACGAATCCCTCGGCGATTTGATCCATCGATTCCACTACTTCGTAGATGTCCGCCGAACCCATGCGGATTCCGTTGCGGTTCAACGTGGCATCGCTACGCCCGTGGATGACCAGCGATCCGCGTTCGGTGACTGTCACCCAATCACCGTGCCGCCAGACCCCCGGCGCTTGACCATCGGCCCATTCGTGCTCGAAATATGCAGCCTTGTAGCGAGATCCGTCTGGGTCGTCCCAGAAGCGGATAGGCATACAGGGCATCGGCTGCAGGATCACCATCTCGCCCACTTCTCCGATCAGGGAGCGGCGATCCGGCGACCAGCTGTGCAGATCGACACCCAGGTAGCGGGCGGGCAGCTCACCAGGATGGGTGGGCACTTCCGGCGTACCGCCGGCGAAGGCGGTACAGACATCGGTACCCCCCGACAGCGAAGAAACTGTGGCCCCGGTATGCGCACCCGCCCATTGGAAAAGATCCGCCGAGAGCGGTGAACCGCTGCTACCCAAGGTCTTCAGCACTGCCAGGTCGTGCTCCGATGACGGCTCCAAGCCCGCCTTCTTGCTCGCATGTAAGTGTCCGGGACTGGTGCCGAAGTAAGTGACCCGCTCCGCTTCCAGCAGCTCCCATAGCCGATCGGCATTGGGGTACAACGGATGTCCGCTATAGCAGACGACCGTCGCCCCCACCAACAGCCCGGCCAGACGAAAATTCCACATCATCCATGACAGCGCCGTCTGCCAGAAGAACACGTCGCCCGGTCCCAGATCACAGTGCAGCCCAGCTCCCTTGAGATGCTCCAGCAGCATGCCGCCGTGGCCGTGGACGATGCCCTTGGGCTTCCCCGTGGTGCCGGAGCTGAACAATACCCAGATCGGATGATCGAACGGCACCATTTCCACAACAGGATCTTCACTGCCCGTAGGTAATTCGATAATCAGTGCGGGTTCGCCGGGCAATAGTCGGTGCAGTACCTCGGTGTCGGCCTGCTTGCTCACCCAGCGGCCGTTGTAACGGTAGCCCCGCCCGGAGATGAGTACCTTTGGCGTGAGTTGAGCCAGCCGGGCCGCCGCCCCCTCCGGGGCGTAGTCCTGCCCACACCCCGCCCACACGGCGCCCACCGACGCGGTGGCCAGAAAGGCCACCATCGCATCGGGCACGTCCGGCAGGTATGCGGCCACACAGTCCCCACGCCCCACACCGAGACGACGCAGTTCCGCGGCCACGGCACCGATCCGGCCGGGCAATTCCCGCCAGCTGATCTCGGAGCGCTCCCCTGCCTCATCCACACCGACGATAGCGGCACCATCGCGATGCACATGGCGTAGCATCTGGGCCACGTAGTTGAGCTCAACACCGGGAAACCATTGTGCCGCAGGCATCGCCGAATTGGCCAGCACTCCCGCATCACCGTCGCGCAATCCCCGGCCCGGTACTTCGAAAAACTCCCAGAGCGCCCGCCAAAACTGCGGCACGGACTCGACCGACCAGCGCCACATGTCCTCGTAGTCGTTGCACGGCACTGCATACCGCCGTGAGACGTGGTCGACGAATCGATCGTAGGCGCTACTGCTCATCGGTCCGACCCGGCTCTGGCAATCCGAAAATTTGGATGGTCTGCTGCCGCATCTCGATCTTGCGAACCTTTCCAGTAACGGTCATCGGGAAGCTCTCGACGACATGCACATAACGCGGAATCTTGTAATGTGCGAGCCGCCCCGAGGCGAACGCACGGATCGCAACGGCGTCGATGACCACACGGTCTGGCCTCATTCGAACCCAGGCGCACAGCTCTTCGCCATACTTCTCATCGGGTACCCCCACAACGTGGACATCCTCGATGTCCGGATGGGTCAGCAGGAACTCCTCGATTTCACGCGGGTAGATGTTCTCGCCGCCGCGTATCACCATATCCTTGAGCCGCCCAATGATGGTGCAGTAGCCGTCATCTCGCATCACCGCCAGGTCGCCGGTATGCATCCAGCCATCGGTGTCGAGCACCTCTCGGGTGTGCGCCTCGTCGTTCCAGTAACCAAGCATCACCGAATAGCCACGCGTGCACAACTCACCGGATTGCCCGCGCTGCACCGTCTCTCCGCTGTTGGGGTCGACGATCTTGATCTCGATATGCGGATGCGCGCGCCCGACTGTCGCGGTGCGCCGATCCAGGTCATCGTCGAAGAGTGTCTGACAGGAGACCGGCGAGGTTTCTGTCATGCCGTATGCGATGGCGACCCCGGCCATATGCATTTCATCGATGCACCGCTTCATCACCTCGACGGGACACACTGAGCCGGCCATGATCCCGGTCCGTAACGTCGAGAGGTCGCGGTGGGCGAAGCCGGGGTCAGCGAGCATGGCGATGAACATGGTCGGCACCCCGTACACCCCCACACAGCGCTCACGTTCAATGGCCTCGAGAGTGCGACCGGGATCGAATCCCGGTGCCGGCATCACGATGGTGGCACCGTGCGTCGTGCACCCAAGATTGCCCATGACCATCCCGAAGCAGTGATAGAAGGGCACGGGGATGCACAGCCGGTCACCTGCTTGGAGCTGGATCGACTCCGCCACAAAGAAGCCATTGTTGAGCACGTTGCGGTGCGATAGCGTCGCACCCTTCGGGTAACCCGTTGTGCCCGAGGTGTATTGGATATTGATCGGATCGGTGTTGGATAACTGCGACATCCTGGCACGCAACGCGGTCTCGGTAACGCGCTCGGCACCTGCCACCAGTTCCGTCCAATCAGAGGTGCCGATGAACACGACATCACGCAAGCCGGGTGCATCCGGCATCACCTGGCTCGCCATGGCCACGTAATCGGACGACTTGAAAGCCTTGGCGCAGATCAGCGTTCGAACGCCCGATTGGTTGAGCGCGTAGGCCAGCTCGTGAGTGCGGTAGGCGGGATTGATATTGACCAGAATCGCACCGATCTTCGCGGTGGCATACTGCACCAGCACCCACTCGGCGCAGTTCGGAGCCCAGATACCGACCCGGTCACCGGCCGCGACGCCCAGCGACATGAGCCCACGTGCAACGCGATTGATCTCCGCATCAAGCTCACGATAGGTCCATCTGCGGTCGCCCGATACATCGACGAGGGCACCGACATCGGGATGAGCTCGGGCTATCCGTTCGAAGTTTTCCCCGATCGTTTCCTCGATGATCGGCGAGAGGGTAGCCCCGGCGTCATAGGCCTTCATCGTCTCGCTTCACCACCTAAAACGCCGGACCGTGTGTACGGATGAACGGAGCGAGTCCAACACGACCTTAATGACCTGTCCAAGTCGGCGCTCAAGCTTCCGCCGCACCACCCTCGAATCGTTCTCACTCGCACAGCCCGCCGGTCAGGGCGCTCAGCTGGATGATCCGCTCCGCTCTGCGCAGCACGGGGGCATCCACCATCACACCCTCGAACTGGAACACTCCCCGCTCGCGCCCCGCCAGCTCCAGCACGCCACGCGCCCAGTACACCTGCTTAGCCGTCGGCTCGTAGGCCGCACGAATGACGTTTACCTGGGTGGGGTGGATCGCCACCTTGGCGTCGAACCCCACCGCCACCGCGTCGTCCGCCTCCGCGCGCAGTCCGTCCAGAGCCTTGATGTCGAGATACACCGCATCCAGGGCAATTCGGCCGAATGCCTTTGCCGCCAAGAGAGTCTGAGAACGAACATGCTGTGCGACATCGCGATAGCTGCCGTCGGGCCATCTGTTGTTGGTGCCCCACGTCGCGGCGAATAGGTCCTCTGCACCCCACATCGCCGCGACGACGTTTCCTGGGCGCACCAGTTCGGCGACATTGAGTGCGCCCATCGGGGTTTCGACCAGCACCACCACGTTAAGTGGGGCCAGGCCCAGCACCTGGTCCGCGTGCTCACTCTTGGCCAGGATCACCGTGGTGTACTCGGTCTGCGCGAGGGCCTCGAGGTCCAGCGCATGATCGGCGGTAGCGGCAGGGTTGAGCCGAACAACTGTGCGGCCGGGATCGAGTGGGGTGCTGATCAACGCATCGCGCGCGGCGGGCCGATCCGCGGCAGCCACCCCGTCCTCAAGATCGAGAATCACTACATCTGCTGCTACAGCGGCCTTCTCGAACCGCTCCGGGCGATCGGCCGGACAAAAGAGCCAGCCGGGCCCGGCCGTGGCGACGGTCATGACGGCTGTTCCGCGGGACGCCTTCGCACCATGGTTTTACGCGTCGCCGTGGCAACCACATCACCGCGCTGGTTCCTCCCGGTATGCGCGAAGGTCACAATACCCTCGCCGGGCCGGCTCTTGGATTCGCGTTTGTCGATCACTTCGGACTCCGCGTACAGGGTGTCGCCGTGGAACAGCGGCGCGGGAAAGGCGATCTCGGAGAATCCCAGATTGCCGACGATCGTGCCCTGGGTCAGTTGCGCGACCGACAGCCCGACCACGGTCGAGAGCGTGAACATCGAGTTCACCAGGCGCTGATTGAATGGTGGTAGCGCATCCGAAAACGCCGCGTCGAGGTGCAGTGCCTGAGTGTTCATGGTCAACGTCGTGAACAGCACGTTGTCGGCCTCGGTGATGGTGCGGCCGGGTCGGTGCAGATAAAGCACATCAGTCTCGAACTCCTCGAACCATAGGCCACGCTGCTCGACGGTTCGCCTTTCGCTCACAACCACCTCCATGCCCAGCTGGGCGTCCACTTGACGGTGCATCGACACCTTGGATGAAAGCCCGCTACAAGGCAAGGATGGTGAACAAAACTCCCGCCCGGTGAACAGTTGAACGCACCAACGTCCACTCAATGGACGCGTATGGTGACCTGGTGACCGAAGCTCCCAGCGTGGTGAACCGCACCGCGGCACTGCTGCGTGCGGTCTCGTCCGACACCGGAACCGGCGTCAGCACCACCGAACTGGCGCGCCGCACGGGCATTCCTCGGGCCACCGCGCATCGCCTGCTGGAGTCGCTGGCAACCGAGGGCCTCGTGGAACGCGACGCACGGTCCGGCCAATGGTTCCTGGGCCCCGAGATCTATGTCCTGGGTGCCGCATCGGCGCCCCGCTACAACATCACCGAGAAGGCGGCGGCCGACGTGGCGGCGCTGGCACGCGACACCGGCGAGAGCGCCTTCTTTTCCCTGCGCCGCGGCGATCACACCGTCGTGCTGCTCGCCGAGGACGGCGACTTCCCGATTCGCTCGCACGTGCTGTACGAGGGCGCACGATTTCCACTTGGAGTGGTCTCGTCAGGCATGGCCGTCCTGGCATATCTACCCGACGCGGCGATTCACGCCTACCTGGAGAGGGCAGACCTACAGTCGGAATGGGGCAACGGCTTTCGTATCGATGCCGTGTGGGAACGCGTCGCTCTGACCCGTAAGACCGGCTGGGCCGTCAATCCCGGCCAGGTAGTGGAAGGTTCCTGGGGGATGGCGGCAGCAGTCTTCGATGCCAACCAAAACCCCATCGGCGCACTGACTTTGACCGGAATAGAGGCACGATTCAACGCCGATCGGCAGCCGGTACTGGGACAACTGCTGCTCCGGCACGCACACCGACTCAGCCGGACGGTGCGACGTTAGCGGCTCCGGCGAAGGACAGTGGCCGCCTCGCGTACCGCCGACGTGATCGCACTCAGCGTGGACGATTCAAACTTCCAGTGTTGCCAATACAGCGGCACATCGAGATACCGCCCGGGTGCCAACTCAACGAGGCCCTCTCGGCCCAGCTGCTCGGGCATCATCCCCCAACCCAAGCCTGCCCGTAGCGCCGCGGTGAACCCGACCGTAGTCGGTACGCAATGTCCGGCAACGACGACATCTCGACGGAAAAGCTTGCGCAAGAACTGGTCTTGTAGAGCATCTCGTCGATCCCATCGGATCAACGGCGCCTGCCGAACCTTGTCGATACCCGAGTCCAACAGACCATCGGGCAGGTGACGCTCGACGTACTCCGGTGAGGCCATTCCGAAATATCGCATGGCGCCCAGTGACTCTGAACGACATCCTGCGATGGGCCTCGGTTCCGTGGTCACCGCCGCCATGACAACTCCTGCACGGAGGAGTTCTGCCGAGTGGTCCTGATCCTCGATACGGATGTCGATGAGCACACCATCGGGAATCTGTGAGACCACCGACCCCATCCACGTACCGAACGAGTCCGCATTCACCGCAATCGCAACTCGTATCGGAACGCCCCCGCCCATCTCCTGGAGCGCTTCGCGTTCCAGGGTGCCGATCTGAGCGGCGAGCCGCATCAAAGAAGTACCTGCATCGGTTGCTACACAGGGCTTTTCCCGACGGACGAGTACCTGACCCACGGACCGCTCAAGAGCCTTAACTCGCTGACTGACCGCCGACGGCGTAATCATCAATCGCCGGGCGGCGGCATCAAAGCTGCCTTCGTCGACAACGGCGGCAAAGGCAACAAGTTGCTGCGAGTCCAGACTCACCTTAGAGATTCTAATGCAGACTAGGAACCATGAGCAGCCTTCTCACGCCCGCACGGCTTCCGCCGCGCCAGCGTGCAGCGGTTGCGGCCAGGGCTGTGGGCGGGGTCTGGGCCGAACCACCATCGGCCACCAGAACCAGCGCCCCAGCAGGCTGGCGATAGACGGAGTCATGAAAGACCGCACTACCAGGGTGTCGAACAGTAATCCCAGCCCGATGGTCGTGCCGATCTGGCCGATGACAGTGAAACTGCTGACCATCATTCCCATCATCGTGAAAGCGAAAACCAGCCCCGCGGAAGTAACCACCGAGCCCGTTCCCGCCATCGACCGGATAGTGCCGGTGTGTAGCCCGGCGTGAAGCTCTTCCTTCATGCGGGATACCAGCAGCAGGTTGTAGTCCGCCCCGACGGCGAGCAGGATGATCACGGCCATCGGCAGGACCATCCAGTGCAGTGGGGTGCCAATGATGTGCTGCCACAGCAGCACCGACAATCCGAACGAGGCGCCAAGGCTCAGGACCACGGTTCCGACAATGACAGCTGCGGCAACTACCGCCCGCGTGAGCAGCACCATGATCAGGAAGATAAGGATCAGCGCGGCGACCGCGGCGATAAGCAGATCGTAGTCGGCACCTTCTTGCATATCCTTGTACAGAGCGGCGCTGCCGCCGACGTAGATCGACGAGCCCTCGAGCGGTGTGCCCTTGATGGCGTCCTCGGCGGCGGTCTTGAGTGGCTCGACGCGTGACGTTCCTTCTTCGGTGAGCGGATCACTCTGGTGAAAGATGGTGAACCGCACAGCATGACCGTTCGGCGAGACGAACAGCTTGATGCCGCTCTTGAAATCGGCCGTCTCGAACGCTTCCGGAGGAAGGTAGAACGAATCATCGTTCTTCGCGTCATCGAATGCCTGCCCCATCGCAGAGGCATTGGCCTGCATCGCCATAGTCTGGTCCTGCTGCGCTTTCTGCACTTGATACTGGCTGAGCATGATCTGCTTCTGCTCTTTCATCGAGGCGATCATCGGCGGCATCAGTACGACCATCTGCGGCATGAGGCCGGCCATACGCTGGATATCAGGCACCAAGGTGTCGAAATCGTCCGACATCAGGCTGATGCCGTCCAGGGCGTCGAACACTGATCGCAGTGCCCAACACATCGGAATATCGAAGCAGTGCTTCTCCCAGTAGAAGTAGTTTCGTATCGGACGGAACTGATCATCGAAGTTGGACATGTTGTCCCGCAGCTGATTAATGTCCTGCGCCGTATTTTTCATATTGGCGGACATGCTGGCGGTCACCTCTGCCATCTGCTGCGTGATGGCCTGCATCTTCTCCATCGAATCGATGGTGACCTGCATGGCGTCGGCCTGCTTGAGCAGGTTCGCGAAGTTGGCCTGGCTGTAGTCGTTGGTCAGAGTCTGCGCGGTATTGGCTGTGCTCATGTTGAACGGTATCGACGTGTGCTTGATCGGCTTGCCGTCCGGTCGGGTTATCGTCTGCACCTGTGCGATTCCGCGCACGCGGGCAAGCGCTTTGGCTATCTTGTCGATCACCAGAAAATCAGCGGGGTTCCTCAGGTCGTGATCGGATTCGACCAACAGGAGGTCCGGGTTCATCTTGGCTTTAGAGAAATGCCGGTCCGCTGCCGCATAGCCGACATTCGCGGGCACCTGCCCCGGCAAGTAGATCCGGTCGTTATAGGTGGTGTGATAGCCCGGCAGGGTGAGCAACCCAACCAGCGCCATCGTGACCGCCGCCACCAGGATCGCGCCCGGCCAGCGGACTGTCGCGGCGCCCACACGCCGCCAGCCACGTGCCTTCCCAGCGCCCTTGGGTTCCAGCACATTACCGAAGCGGCTGGCCACCGAGATCAATGCGGGACCAAGAGTCAGCGCCATCGCGACAACGATCGCCATGCCGATCGACAACGGGATACCCGTGGTCTTGAAGTAAGGCAGCCGGGTGAAATGCAGACAGAATGTCGCGCCGGCAATGGTGAGACCCGAGGCCAGTACCACGTGCGCGGTTCCATGGAACATGGTGTAGTAGGCAGATTCTCGATCTTCGCCGGCCCGGCGCGCCTCTTGATAGCGTCCTATCAGAAATATGGCGTAGTCGGTGGCCGCCGCGATCGCCAGTGTCACCACGAGGCTGGTGGCGAACGATGTCAATCCAAATGCGTTGTGATAGCTGAGGAGTGCCACCAGGCCGCGCGCACTGGCCAGCTCCAGCATGACCATCGCCACCACGATGACCATCGTGATCACCGACCGGTACACCAGCAGAAGCATCACCATGATGACCCCGAAGGTGACCAGCTCGATCAGCTCCATGCTGTCGTTGGCAACGATTTCTTGGTCTGCCGAGGTTGTCGCCGGTCCTGTGACATAGACCCGCACACCCGGTGACGGCGGGACTGCCGCGGTGATATGACGAACAGCCTCCACCGATTCATTGGCCAGCGCCTCACCCTGATCACCGGCGATATAGACCTGAACGTAAGCGGCCTTTCCGTCGCTGCTCTGCGCCGCAGCGGCGGTAAGTGCGTCAGCCCAGAAATCCTGAACGTGCTGCACATGCGTGGTGTCGGCACGCAGGTCGCGAACCATCTGGTCATAGAATCGGTGCGCATCCGCTCCCAGCGACTGCTCGCCCTCCAGCACGATCATCACCGAACTGCTCGTTTTGAACTCCTCGAACACCTCGCCGACCCGTTTGGTCGCGATCATCGCGGGAGCGTCGTTGGGGCTCATCGATACCGCTCTCATGTGCCCGACCTCCTCCAGCTGGGGCACAACGGTATTGAGCGCGATGGTAACCGCGATCCAGCCCAGCACAATGGGCACTGCGAGCACACGGATCATCCTGGGAAGCCACGGACGGGCCGCATGGCGCGCAGCCGGGAATGCGTCGGTAGTTGGGTCGTTCATGGGCTTGCTCATGCGGCCTTCACCAGGCAGTAGGTCTCCGCGTTCACACCGGTCACCACCCTTTCGTCTTTGACGTCGTTATCGACGGTGATGCGGCAGCCGATGTCCTGCCCGTCCCCTTGCGCGAACAGGGTGGGCATGACCGAGGGCAATGTGGTGCTCAGCGTCAATGACCACGGCAAAGGCACCTCACTCACCCGCTGCGGTATTGCGTTGAGATCCCGGTAGTTAATGACGGCAGTTGCCGCCGAACCGAAGACCTCATACGTCACAACCTTGGGGTTGAACCTCTCCGCGGTATCCGAATTCCTCGGTGTCACTACGAACGGCGTCGCACCAAAGTTGGTGCGTAAATGCATGACGGTAATGCTGCCGATCGCTACCGCCGCTACCACCAGCATCGGAAGCCACACCCGCTTGGCAACCCTGATCATCGCAGCCACCCCGTCCCGCTAGTCGCGCAGCGGCGCAAGGGTTTCCCGGGTGTCAATCCGGTGCCGTGGAATGCGATCACGGTGCGGCCCTTTCTGAGTTGGATGTCACGGGCCGGATGAAGCCGGCAGGGTCAGCAGAAATCTATGGGTAAAAGTGGATAGAGTCAATCCACTTATGGCGAAGTGTGGCGAGCGATACACTCGTCGGCGTGAACGGCCGTGAAGTGGCGCATCGCCCCCTGCGGAAAGACGCCGAACGTAACCGGAAGCGTGTAATCGCCGCCGCACGCGAACTTTTCGCAGTCCATGGCCTTGAGTCGACGCTCAACGAGGTGGCGCACCATGCGGGGCTCGGCGTCGGGACCGTGTACCGCCGCTTTCCCACGAAAGAGGCCCTTTTCGAGGCAATTTACGTCGACGGAATGGACCAGCTCAGCGGGTTGGCGGAAGCGGCACTTCGCCATGAGAACTCCTGGGAGGGGTTCGAGTGGTTCGTACATCAGATGTGCGAAATCACCGCCACAAACCGGGGTTTGCGAGAAATCGCCTTCAGTAAGGCACACGGCGGCGATCACGTCGAGGCCGGCCGGGCACGACTCCTGCCGCTACTGTCAAAAGTCGTTGAAAGGGCACAGGAAGACGGCTACCTCCGCCCAGAGGCATCCGCGACCGACATGCCCTTCTTCGGAGTGCTTACCGGTGCGGTCAGCGAATTCGCCGGAGAAGTCAATGCCGACCTGTGGCGCCGCTACATGGCAATCCTCATCGAGGGCATGCGAAGACGCGACGACCAAGAGCGCTTGGAGGTCGATGCACTCGATGAGGCACAGATCGACGCTGCCATGACGACCTGGCAACCAGCCGGATCCGGGTGACCGATATGACACAACGCGCATTCGTCACCGGCGCCAATGGATTCGTGGGGCGCTCACTGTCACTGCGTCTCCGCACCTTGGGCTGGCAGGTCAGCGGCGTCGATCTCGTGGCAGACCCCGCACACAACATCCAGGGCGGCGATATCAACACCGCCGGGCCTTGGATGACGGAAGCCGCGGCAGCGGATGCGATCTTCCACACCGCGGCCGTGGTCTCGAATATCGCGGATTCCGACACCGCCTGGCGGGTCAATGTCCTTGGAACGAAAAAAGTTATCGACGCAACCGCTCCTGGCGCGGTGTTCGTGCATCTGTCGTCCGTCAGGGCGTTCTCCGACCTTGATTTTCCCGACATGGTGACCGAAGAGCACCCGGTACGGACAGACGGGAACGCTTACGTCGACACGAAGGTCGCCAGCGAGCAGGTGGTACTGCAAGCCCATGGTGCCGGCCGGATAGATGCCCGAATCGCGCGCCCCGGCGATATTTACGGGCCGGGATCGCGGCCCTGGACAATCCTGCCGGTGGAGATGATCCGCAGTCGCCAGTTCGTGTTGCCCGCGATGGGGCGCGGAGTCTTTTCGCCGATCTATATCGATGACCTGGTCGAGGGCGTCGTCGCGTTGGGCTCCGGCGGCGCGGCGAGCGGTCAGGTTTTCACAATCTCGGGCGGTGTCGGCGTGACGTGCGCACAGTTCTTCGGGCACTACCACCGCATGCTCGACCGCCGCGGCCCGCTGGTTCTGCCGACCGCGGCCGCAGTCGGCCTCGCAACGGTGAAGGCGAGAGTACTTGCGCTCTCCGGCAAGGCGACTGAGGCCAACGCCATCTCCGTTCGGTACCTCGCACGAACCGGAAGCTATTCGATTGCCAAGGCGCAGCGGATTCTCGGGTTCGAGCCGCGATTCAGCCTCGATGCGGGCATGCGGGCCACCGAGATCTGGCTGCGCGATCAGGGCTACCTGGACTAGCCGGACTCACCTTAGAGATTCTAATGCAGGCTAAGAATCATTAGCTGTACTGCAGCTTCGTATCACCCTAACGTCGTCGTCGTGACCGTTCTTTTCCTCGGCTTTCTCACGGGAATGTCGCTGATCGCCGCCATCGGCGCCCAGAATGCGTTCGTACTACGCCAGGGCATTCGCAGCGAGCATGTGCTGCCGGTGATCGCCGTGTGCATCACCGGCGACTTCCTGCTCATCGCTGCGGGAATCGGCGGGCTCGGCGGACTGATCACTGCCACACCCAGCCTGCTCACGGTGGCCAAGGTGGGTGGCGCCGCATTCCTGATCGGCTACGGGCTGATGGCCGCCCGCCGCGCGCTGCGCCCCGGCACGTTGGTGCCGGCGGAATCAAACCCGGCGCGGCTCGGCGCAGTCTTGTTGACTGCGTTGGCCATTACCTTCTTGAACCCGCACGTCTACCTCGACACCGTGGTGCTCTTGGGCTCGCTGGCCAATGCTCATCGGGACGCGCGCTGGCTGTTCGGAGCAGGTGCTCTGACCGCAAGTGTCACCTGGTTCGTCGGCCTCGGCTATGGCGCACGCTATCTCGCCGGGGTGTTCGAGCGCCCGGGGACCTGGCGGATGCTCGATGCCGGAATAGCCGTGGTGATGCTGGCGCTGGGGGTTTCATTGCTGGTCAGCTAGCCCAAACTCATCCTTGCCGAACCATCTGGTTCGGTGCTAGCGTCTTCCCGAACCAAATGACTTGGGAGGAATGATGGACGCACACAAGGCCCGTACCCGGTTCACCGAACTTCGGAGGCAACGCGACATCAACCCGACCGAGCTCGACGAGATCTGGGCGGCCCTGGACACCGTCCGCATCGAGGACATTCTGGGCAGCTGGAAGGGCGACGAATTCCACACCGGGCACAGGATGAACGGCCAGTTGGCGGCGGCACGCTGGTACGGCAAGGTCTTCAAGTCCATCAATGACGTCGAGCCCATCGTCTGCTACGACAATGACGGAAAATTGTTCTCCAACAACGAGCTGAGCCTCGGCGGCGCGACACTGTGGGAGGTCGAGTTTCGCGGTGAGGTCACCGCCACCATGGTCTACGACGGCCAGCCTGTCTTCGATCACTTCAAACGAGTGGACGGCTCAACGTTGTTCGGCATCATGAATGGCAAGCGCCAACGGCAGAGTGGCAGCTACCTTTACTTCCTCCTTGAGCGAGACCAGTGAAAGTAACTGCTGCCCTGAGCGCTTCACCCGCGGCTCCGTTCACCCTGCAAGAGCTGGAGCTCGACGAACCCCGCAGCGACGAGGTGCTGGTCAAGATTCATGCCACCGGCCTGTGTCATACGGACTTGACATTCAAGTCGCAGGTTCCGATTCCCGCGGTCCTCGGTCACGAGGGCGCGGGAATCGTCACGGCGGTCGGCGAGGCGGTGTCCGGTATCAGCCCCGGCGATCATGTGGTGCTCAGTTACCGCAGCTGTGGAGGCTGTCGGTCGTGTGCCGCCGGCGAGCGGGCCTACTGCTCACGTTCGATGCGCCTGAATTCGGCAGGCGTCCGTGCCGACGGCTCACCGACGTTATCCGACAACGGAACCCCCGTCTACGGGTCGTTCTTCGGGCAGTCCAGCTTTGCCCAGTACGCGCTGACCGGCGCCGACAACACCGTCGTCGTCGATCCGTCCATTGACCTTGCGGTGGCTGCGCCACTGGGGTGCGGATTCCAGACAGGCGCCGGTGCTGTGCTCAATGTACTTTCGCCGGAGCCTGATTCGCGGCTGGTGGTATTCGGCGCCGGTGGTGTCGGCCTCGCGGCGGTCATGGCCGCCAAGGCACAGGGTGTCGAGACGATCATCGCCGTGGACCCCGTGGCCTCGCGCCGCGCGAAGGCGACCGAACTGGGCGCCACGCAAACCGTCGACCCGGCGATGGAGGATGTCGCGGCGATGGCACGCGGTGCCACCCACGCCCTCGACACCACCGCGAACGCCGGAGTCATCGCCACCGCGCTCGGCCTACTACGCCAGCGCGGGGTTCTGGTTCTGGTCGGACTGGGTGCACAGCCCGGACCCATCGATCTCAACGATTTGATGTTGGGCGGCAAGGTGATCCGAGGATGCATTGAAGGAGACGCGAACCCGCAAGAGTTCATCCCGGAACTGCTCCAGATGCACGCGCGGGGCCACTTTCCCATCGAATCCCTGATCACCACCTATCCGGCAGCCGATATCGAACAGGCGGTCGCCGACGCGCGTTCTGGTGCCGCGATCAAGCCGGTGCTGCTCTGGTGAGCGCCATGCGAGCGGCGGGCCAGGCCACGCACGACAGAATAATGGCCGCAGCCAAGGCCGAGTTCACCGAGCACGGCCTTGCCGGCGCCCGGTTGAACCGCATTGCGATCAACGCGAACGCGAGCAAGGAGAGGCTCTACAGCTACTTCGAGAGCAAGGAACGGCTATTTGAAGCCGTTGTCGCACAATGGATCAACGATGCACCGTACCAGGTGCCACTGAGCGCCGAGGACGTCCCTGGCTACGTCGCGGGCCTATTCGACAACATCATCGCCGATCCACAGGGCGCCCGGTTACAGCGCTGGATCGAGTTGGAAGCACCTGATGGAATGTTCGACAACCACCTGTTGCGTCGCATCTTCCAAGCCAAACTCGACGAGGTGCGCCGGGGACAGCAGTGCGGGCTCATCGACCCGGCGTGGGACCCGAAGAGTCTGCTGATGCTGCTGATCGATATCGCCTATTCGATGGCCGCGAGTGGATTCAGCATCGATCGAATTGTCGGTGAGCCGTTAAGCGAGCGCACGCTCGCAGACCGCAGGAACGCCGCCGCAGAGGCGGCGCGGCGACTGGTGGGCATCTCGTGAACGGAGCGCCGCGAATCACAACCCCGTAGCTTGCGTGCGCCAGCTAGTCTCGATGTGTGCCACCTGGGATGATCACTCGCCGCGGACTTCTTGCCGCCGGCGCCGCCCTCGCCGCCAGCACCGCACTGGCCTCCTGCGCTAAGGAGTCGGCGCCAACCTCGGAGCGCGACGGCACCGCCTTCATCAAGCACGCGTTCGGTACGACCGAGGTCAAGGCGCCACCGAAGCGCATAATCAGCGCCGGATACACAGGGCACGACTACCTGCTGGCGCTGGGCATCGTCCCGGTAGCGGTCACCGAGTGGTACGGCGGCTTCCCGTTCGCCACCTGGCCCTGGGCCACCGAGCGGCTCGGCGGCGCCACACCCGAGGTACTCACCCTCACCGACGGTCTGATGATCGACAAGATCGCCTCCCTGAAGCCTGATCTCATTGTTGCCGCCGACGCCGGGCTGGACCAGGACACCTACACCAAGCTCTCCGGGATCGCCCCGACCATCGCCCAGGCGGGCAAGTACGCGTTCTTTGAACCCTGGAAGGACCAGGCAAAGGCCATCGGCCAGGCGGTATTCAAGCCCGCGGAAATGGACGCGGTCGTCAAGGCCGTCGACAACAAGTTCAGTTCCGCGGCCTCCGCACATACCGGTTTCAAAGATAAGAAGGCCATCTACCTGCAAGGTGAGCTGCTCGACGGGCAGGCCATCGCGTTCCGATCCGGACCGCGTACCGGTTTCCTCTCCGGACTTGGGCTGATCACGCCCCCGGACCTGGAGACGTATGCCAAGGGCGATCAGCTCGCATACCTTGCCGCCGACCGACTCTCCACAGTGCTGGCTGAGGCGGACGTGCTGCTGTGGGGCACCGAGTCCGACGAACAGATCGCCGCGCTCAAGGCCGATCCGGCGATCACCACATTGGGGCCATCACTACTGGACCGCAGCATCTTCACCAGTAAGGAGTTGGGCGGGGCCATCAACTTCAGCTCGCCACTGAGTCTGACCTATGTGGTGGACAATCTGGTCCCACAGCTGGCGCGGATATTGGGGTGATGGTCTACCCCCCGGCTCGCCCGGAGCAGCCCTATTGGGTCGACATAGCGATCCGGGTGGCCGGTGGCCTGGTCGGCGCACTCGGGCTCGGCATTTTCGGGCTGGCGGCATTCGCGGTGCTGTCGTCCCGGTTCTCGTCGAATCCGTTCGCCGACCCACACGGCTATGGGCTGGTCTTCGGAATGCTGCTCGCCGTGCCCTTCGGGCTGTTGGCCGCAGGCACCCTGCCCCTGGCGTTTACGCGCGGACGGCGGCTCCGGGCCCTGACCATCGGTTTCCTCGTATATCTCGCCGCGGTGGCCGTATTGGTCTACTCGGCCGCCAGCATGCCGGTGCGAGTGCGGCCCTGCGCGACAAATCCACCCGCGCCCCAGTGCAAGCACGCACCTTAGACTTCGCGGAATGGCGACAAGCGAGATCGAGAAGAGTCCCCAGGATGAGGTGGTCTTCGCCCAGGTAGGACGCAGCTACTATCCGCTGCTGTCTGCCGTCTTCGTCGGAGTGGTCCTCATCTCGAACGTGGCGGCCACCAAAGCAATTGGCTTCGGCCCTGTGGTCGGCGACTGGTCACTGATCACGGACGGCGCGTTTGTGCTGTTTCCCCTTAGCTACGTGATCGGCGACGTACTCAGCGAGGTCTACGGGTATCGCGCCACCAATCGGGTGATTCTGCTCGGGTTCGCGATGGAGGCACTGGCGTGCCTGGTGCTGTGGACCGCCAAGGTGCTGCCGCCGGCCGAGTTCTATCCCAACCAAGAGGCGTTCGCCACGATTGTCGAAAGCATCACCACGCTCATGGTCGCCGGCCTCGCCGGATATCTTGTCGGACAAACTCTTAACGCCCTCGTTGTGGTGCGCATGAAGAAGCGCTCCAAGGAGCGCCACCTGTGGGCGCGGTTGGTCGGCTCGACCGTTATCGGCGAGTTCGCGGATTCGCTGGTGTTCTGCTCCATCGCCGCCACCGCGCTGGGCATTCACACCTTCGGTCAGCTGGCCACGTACACCGCTCTGGGCTGGGTCTTCAAGTCCGTGGTGGAAATTGTGATGTTGCCCGTTACCTATCGCGTGATCGCGTACATCAAGAAGAACGAACCGACTTATACACAGGCGAAATAAATGCACCCGTAGGCGCGGCCACGGGGGTACCGTCGAAATATGAGTACCGCAACGGATTTGAAGGTGCGGGATCACGGGGACCGGGCGTTACTGCTCGAATGCACATCCGTGCACGAGGTGCTGGCGTGGACGTCAGCACTGAATGCCGATCCTATCGAGGGCGTCACCGATATCGTTCCCGCCTCCCGCACTGTCCTACTCAAGCTCAATGGCCCGTCCGACCAGCCGATGGTCCGTCATCGGCTGACACAGCGCACGGCCCCGCCCGGCTCCCTGGATGACACCACATCACCGCCGGTGACGATTCCGGTCCGGTATGACGGCCTCGATCTCGAAGAGGTCGCCGAGCACACCGGCCTCGGCGTGGACGGTGTCATCACAGCACACACCGGAACGGTGTGGACGGTCGGATTCTGTGGATTCGCACCGGGATTCGCCTACCTGGTGGGAGGCGATCCACGTCTTGCCATCCCACGCCGCGCCGACCCGCGCACCAAGGTGCCCGCTGGTTCGGTGGCACTGGCCGGCGAGTTCAGCGGGATCTACCCCCGTGAATCACCCGGTGGTTGGCAGTTGATCGGCACCACGGACACCGTCATCTGGGATCTCGATCGCAACCCACCGGCCCTGCTCACACCCGGCACACGTGTGCAGTTTCGGGAGGTGACGGCATGAGGCCCACCCTGGAAGTGATGCGCACCGGCCCACTGGCCCTGGTACAAGACCTGGGGCGTGTCGGCAAGGCAGCCATGGGCGTCGGACGGTCGGGAGCCGCTGACCGCAGCTCGCATTCCTTGGCCAACCGGTTGGTGGCCAATCCCGACAACCTGGCCACCATCGAGGTGACGCTGGGTGGTATGTCGTTTCGGGTGATCGGCGGCGACGTGGTAGTGGCTGTCACGGGGGCCGATACCGACCCGTCCATCAATGGAATCCCCTTCGGCACGAACAGTATTGCCCAAGTTCAGGATGGAGATGTGGTGTCCCTCGGCGCACCGCGCAGCGGCCTGCGCAGCTATGTTGCGGTGCGCGGCGGGGTGAGTGTGGCGCCGGTGATGGGCTCACGCAGCTTCGACATCATGTCCGGCATCGGGCCCAAACCGCTGCGAGCCGGCGACAGACTGCCGATCGGACCACGCTCCCCTTCCTTCCCGGAGGTCGAGCAGGCGCCGGTAGCCACCATCTCCGACGACGTCGTTGAACTCAAGGTGGTTCCCGGCCCCCGTGACGACTGGTTCACCGATCCCGATGCCTTGATCCACGGAAACTGGATAGTCTCCGATCGCAGCGACCGGGTGGGGACTCGCCTGATCGGCAAGCCGC
Source organism: Mycobacteroides abscessus ATCC 19977 (assembly GCF_000069185.1). Lineage (NCBI taxonomy): Bacteria > Bacillati > Actinomycetota > Actinomycetes > Mycobacteriales > Mycobacteriaceae > Mycobacteroides > Mycobacteroides abscessus. The sequence goes on from NC_010397.1 coordinate 4,478,538, forward strand.
TGGAACTGCGCGACCCAGCCCGCCAGTTGCCCAGTGAGGGCGTCGTGCGCGGCGCAATTCAGGTGCCGCCCGGCGGTCAGCCCGTTATTCTGGGCCCCGATCATCCGGTCACCGGAGGCTATCCGGTTATCGGGGTGATCACCGATCACGACGTCGATCTGGCCGCACAGGTACGGCCAGGGCAAACCGTTCGGTTCTCTTGGTCAAGACCGCGTATGAATTAGGAGATGTCGGCTGTGTCCAATATGCCAACCGTCCCCGTCATCCGCACGCACACCGCGCGGCTCATTCACACTGCCGACCTGGACAGTGAAACACGCTGTGCCGCACGTGAATTACTCATTGAGGCATTCGAAGGCGACTTTACCGAGGAGGACTGGGAACACTGTCTGGGCGGGATGCACGCGCTCATCTGGTACCACGGCATACTCATCGCCCACGCCGCTGTGGTGCAGCGCCGACTGCTGTACCAGGACCGCGTCCTGCGCACCGGGTATGTGGAAGGCGTTGCGGTGGATAGCGACTGGCGTGGAAACGGACTTGGTACCGCGATCATGGACGCGGCCGAGCAGGTGCTGCGGGGTGCCTACGAACTGGGGGCGTTGAGTGCCGGCGACGACGTCGCGCCGTTCTACCGGGCCCGAGGCTGGGTGCCCTGGCTAGGGTCCACGCCCGTTATGACGGCCGACGGCATCGTGCCCGCCACGGACGAGGGCGTGCACGTGCTACCGATGAGTTCCGGAGTCGATCCCTCCGGCTCATTGACCTGTGATTGGCGCGCCGGCGACGGCTGGTGATGACCGCGGCGACGCAAGAAGACCCAAATCACCGCGATCACGAACGCCAGCCGCGCGGCACTGCCCACCGCTGCCATCAGCCCGTTGACGGCCTGTGCGATGTCCACCGGGTAGCGCAGGATGATTACCGCCATCGCAGCCGCCTGTACCAATTCCAGCGAGCCGACGATTATGCAGAGCCGCACATGCATCCGGTGATAGGCGCGTAGATCCGCATCACTCCAGTGGTGACGAGCCACCCAGCCCGGGCGAATCACATCCACAACGAGCTCCGTGAGCGGTCGCCTCGTCAGACAACTACCGATGTAGAACACGCCGAACAGCACCACCGGAACCACATGAGTGAGCTGCGCCAGCTGCGGGGAGCTGGTCAGCAGCGCGACCACCAGCGTCACTCCGTGCATCAGCATGATGAATCCCGCGACGATGTCGAAGCGCTTGTCCCGCAACGCGGTGTACACCACACGCAATGCCGACACCACGGCCGCGGCCATCAGGGCGTGCAGCTCCGAAGCGCCCAGCAGGCGCATGCCGTAATACGTTCCCAGGCCGAGCGCTGCGCTGACCAGCGCATGGCCAAGTGTGAATTTCCCTGCACCCTTACCCAACCCACTCACCTCAGCGACGGTACCGACGCAATCTGAGAGAGCCTGAGAAACGTGCCGGCGACCTACCGAGCGGACAACACTCGTTCCTTGCGCCGCAGGTACATCCGGATGGCGACCACCACGCCCACGATGAGGCCGCCGGTGGTGAACATGGAAACCACCGGATTCACCGCCTGGACCACATCGACCGAGAAGCTGTAGATGATCACCACCATCAGACCCGAGAACAGCAGGCTGAAGATTCCGCACCAGAAGCTCACGTGCACATGCAGCCGGTGATATGAGCCTTGATCGGCTTCGGTCCAGCCCTGCTCGTCGGCGAGCTTCTCGACACCGCCGGGCCAAAGCTTAGCGACCAGCAACTCGGTCAGTGGTTTGCCGATAAGCGCGCTGACCAGAAAGTACGTACCCAACAGCATGCCGGGCACCTCGTTGGTGACCTGTGACAGACGCGGATCGCGAGTGAGCCATGCGATGACCAAGCTGACACCGAAGATGGGCACCACCAGCAGAGAAACCGGATCGAGCGCGCGCTTCCACGCCATCTTGACCAGCCCCTGGGTGGCCGATACTGCCGTCGCGGCCATCAATGCGTGCAGCTCAGAAAATCCGATCAGGCGTAACCCGAAGTACGCACACAGCGCAGGACCCACGTTCAGCAGCCCCTCGATCAGCAGCTGCCGGGGCGATATCCCGTTCTCGGTTTCGGGCCGCTCGGTGGTCAGGGACACCGCGCGACTGTATCCGTTCGTCAGGCCGCAGGCGAGTCGTACGTCACGCGCTGCAGGTAGCGGCGAATAAACATGATCATGCCGATGATCAGGCCAATCGTGGTCACCAGCGAGAAGATTTGGTTGACCGCCTGGGCGATGTCGACCGAGAAGCTATAGATGATGACGATCGAGATGGCAGACAGCAGCAAGCTGATGACACCGCACCACAAGGTCACCCGCACATGCATCCGGTGATAGGACGTGAAGTCTTCACCGGTCCAGCGGTGCTCGGCAGCGATCTCGTCGATCCGGCCGGGACGCGCCTTGGCGATCATCAACTCGGTGAGCGGCTTACCGACCAGCGCGCTCCCTATCAGAAACAGCGATAGCAGAATCCCGGGAATGGTGTTGGACACCTGAGCCATGCGCGCGTCAGACGTGACGAGCGCGATGATCAGGCTGAGACCGAAGTTGAACATCAGAAAGCCCGACAACACGTCGAACTTGCGGTTCTGGACTACCTTCACCAACACCTGGATACCGGAAACCACAGTGGCAGCGATCAATGCGTGAATCTCGGGCTGCCCCAACGAGCGCAACAGGTAGTACGTGCCCAGGGACGGCCCGGCGCTGATGAGAGCGTGCCGAAGCACGACGCGCGCTGATGCCTTCTGATTCTCTGCGGGCTGCCCGGGCACGCGGTGAGGGTACCGGGCGAAACTGGGAATCACCGGCCAGCACGCACCGTGAACGACACGTCGCCACTACACGGGTAGTCGCGCAAACGATTCGATGAGCAAACCACGCAACCACGTGTGGGCCGCGTCGTCATTGTTGCGTGGATGCCAGGCCACGCCGACCGCGACGGCGGGCAGCTCGAGCGGAATATCGAACATCCTGATGCCCAGGCCCGCGGTGTCCACCGAGCCGGCGACTGTGAGGGCAATCAGTCGGGATGAGCGTGCCAGCAGCATGGCGCTGGTGTGGCTGGGCACCACCACCGGCACGCGGCGGCGCAGCCCGTGGCGTGCCAGCGCCTCATCGATGGGTCCATAGAGCTTGCCGCGCCGAGAGACACTGATATGCCCGTACGTTGCGAAGGTTCCGGCATCGATCGGGCCTTCGAATAACGGGTGGTCCTGCGCGGCCACCCCCACCATCGGGAGCATCGCGACCGGGGTGTGCCGCGTTTCTGGATCGAGGTGATCCAGTGAGCCGAGCTCGATGTCGATGTCTCCGCGCCGCAGCGCGCCGGTGTCCTCGCGGGCTTCGGGAGCGAACACGACGTTGACACCAGGAGCATCGTGCCGCAGCCGCTCCAGAAGCGGTACGGCCAGCGCCGTGAGGAAGAGCTCCGCGGCCTGCACAATGAACGTCCTCTGCAACTTTCCCGGATCGAATTCTGCTCCGGGGCGCAGGATTTGGTCGGCTCGGCGCAAAAGCCCACCGAGTTCATCACGGATCTGGACAGCGCGCGGCGTGGGCACCAGCCCTTGTCCGGCGCGCACCAATAGAGCGTCGCCGGTGATACGCCGCAGTCTGCCCAACGAACGGCTCACGGCAGGCGGAGAGGTAGCCAAGCGCTCAGCCGCGGCGGTCACACTGTTCTCCTGCAGCAGCGCGTCAAGGACGCGGAGCAGATTCAAATCCATCGGCGCCGCATCCTTAACTTTTGAGTCAAGTATTGCTTATCAATACTTGCATTTCTTCGCAATCATGCAGCGTGCAGGCTTAAGCCGCAAGCCCTACAGACCAGGAGGAATCATGACGTCACCATCCGCACGGGAGGGCCGCGCGGGCGATACGCTCGCCGTCGTCAGCCAGACGGGGCCCACCGTCAGCTTTTTCGACGCTGCCAGCGATGAGATGCTCGGTGCGATCGATGTGCTGGCCGAGCCCCACGAGCTGTGCTTCGATCCAACACAGCGGCTGCTGTGGTGCACGAACACCTACCACACCGGCTACTACCACGCCAACGCCGGCAGACGCACGCAGCTGACCGTCATCGATCCGGATACCCGGCGCGTCGTCGACGTAGTCGATCTGGCGCCCGAACACGCGCCGCACGGCCTGGCGCTCGATACCGGGCGGGGCCTGCTGTACGTCAGTGTCGAGGGGTCCAACGAGCGCGATGGCGGCGTGGTCGTCATCGATACCACTACCCGAAAGATGCTGGGCCGCATCGATACCGGGGCGCCAGGGCCGCACTGGTTCGTCATCGATCCCACCGGAGAGAAGGGCTACGCCAGCAATAAGGAGGCGCCGTTCGTCTCGTTCGTGGACCTCGGCTCCGGCACCCTCACCACCGTCGAGGTGCCCGGCAGTGAGGGCTTGGCCATCTCGGCGGACGGGTCCGAACTGTATGTCGCCGCACCATATGGCTCGTTCAAAGTCGGCGAGACCGATCCGACCCAGCAGGCCGGCATTCGGGTGATCGACACCCGGCAGGCCCAGGTGACCGCGGTACTGAAAACCGAGAATGTGGTGTTCCCCGTATGTTTGACCAGCACGGGCACCCTGCTGGCCGGTGAGCTGCGGATGTCGCCGGACCCCTCGTGCACACTCGGGCGGCACGAGCCCGGGCTGCTAAGGGCATTCTCTACCACCACAAGGGAACTCGTCGCGTCTGTTGAACTCAAGGGCAAGTTTCCGCTCACCATGACCGCGTCACCGGACGGACGGCTCGGTTACGTCGCCGGGATCACCTCGTCGGAGGTTGACATCGTCGATCTGGAAACCTGGACCGTGCTCAACACCCTGGACATTGCCAAGCGGGGCGAGGCGGGAGCCCACGGGCTCGCCTACATTCCGCGGTCCACGTAGGGACTGTTCGCCCTGGGCGTACCAAAAACGGAACTTAAGCGCACGGCACTCAAGTTTGTATGGGTGACGGCCGGCCGCAAAGTCCGGCCCGGATGTGAGGAGAGAGCTATGAGCAATTTGGTGTGGACACGCCGCAGCCCGTTCGCAGAATTCGATGCCCTGGTACGCCAGTCGTTCGGCCCCGCCACAAGCTGGCCGACCCCCGGTTTCGTCCCTTCAGCGGACGTGGTCAAGGACGGCGACGACGCCTTGGTGCGCCTCGATCTACCTGGCGTTGACGTCGGAAAGGACGTCACGGTCGAGGTTGAGCGTGGCACGTTGGTGGTATCCGGCGAGCGTCGCGACGAGCGCGCCGAGCAGACCGAAGGTCGCACGCTGCGTGAGGTCCGGTACGGCACGTTCCGCCGCACCTTCACCCTGCCCACACACGTGACCGGTGATGCGATCTCGGCGAGCTACGACGCAGGCATCCTGACCGTCAAGGTCGCCGGTGCGTACGCCAACGCCGCGGCCCAGAAAATCGAGATCACCACGTAGTCGGCACCCACGAGAGGCCCGCGCTATCCGGCGCGGGCCTCTCGCTTCCGGGCTTCGCGCGCGAGCATGCGGTCGCGCTGTTCTTCGAACTTGACCACCTGCCCCTTCAAATCTTCCACGTACGCAGCCAACTGATCACGACGCGCTTCGCCCTTGGCGCTGAAGTCATTCCGCTCGAAAATTCGCCACTTACGCAGGTTCGGCGTCACCACTTCGTCGAGATGTTGGCGCGGGTCATAGATGCCATGCTTGGCCATCAGCACGCCGTTGCGACGGAAGTTGGGCATGCCCTGTCCCGGCATACGAAAGTTTTCGATCACCGCTCCGATCGCATCGAGTGCCTGATCCGGAACGAGATCCAGTGCGGCGCTGCACATATTGCGATAGAAGATCATGTGCAGGTTCTCGTCGGCGGCAACCCGCTGCAACATCCGGTCCGCGACTGGGTCGTCACACACCTTGCCGGTGTTGCGATGGCTCACGCGGGTCGCCAGTTCCTGCAGCGTGGTGTAGGCCACCGATAGCAAGAAATCAGTCTGGTGCACCGACTCTTCTTCATCGGTCGCGTCGAAGCCCGCTGTCATGTGCTCCATGCGGGCGCGCTCCAGGGCGACGGGGTCAACACCGCGGGTGACCACGAGGTAGTCGCGGATGACGATGCCGTGCCGGTTCTCCTCAGCGGTCCAGCGACCGACCCAGGTACCCCAGGCACCGTCGAGACCGAAGTACTTGGCGGCCTGTCGGTGATACGAGGGCAGGTTGTCCTCGGTGAGCAAATTGGTGATCATCGCAGCCCTGGCGACCTCACTCAGCTGCGACTGCTCCGGGTCCCAGTCGTCGCCGCCCATCTGCGCGAAATTGCGGCCCCGGTCCCAGGGAACATAGTCATGCGGGTGCCATTCGGTAGCCACCGCCAAATGCCGATTGAGATTGGTTTCAGCAATGGGCTCCAGCTCGCTGAGCATCTCGATGTCAGTCAGCTCTCTCGGCATTTCACCTTGTCTTTCGCATTGAAACCCCAAGCCCTCGGACAGGGTAACTTATCTGAGCAATGCTTCGATCTGCTTGCTGGCGGCACGCGATGGCAGGCAACTTCCACCCCGACCCCGCCGCCGGACGAGCCACTACGGCTGTTTCGACCCCCGCAACAGGGCAACAGCTTCAGACAGCCCCGATATTCGAACCGGCTTCGCAGCACCCTAACCCGGCGAGAGCAACATCACTAATGCGCCCCTGCTGCGGCCTGTCGCACAATTGATCCTCTAGGCGGCACATTCGACCGCTCGGTACTTTGGGTAAACAAAGCAGCGTGATCGCCAATGAAAGGTGCAGTGAGTGCGAATAGCCATGCGTTACCCAGCCTGTGCCGTCACCGCATTCGCCACGCTGTTTGGCGGCTACGGCATGCAGTCGCCACCGGCCGCACAGGCAGCAAGCTGCACTGATATCGATCTGGCATTCGCGCGCGGTACCAACGAGCCGGCAGGCCTCGGCGACGTCGGCAGTCCTTCACCGACGCGGTCCAGAAACAGCTCAAGGGCGCCAAGGGGATGAGCATCTCCACCTACGGAGTGGACTATCCCGCGAGCATCGATTTCATTCAGGCCGGAAAGGGTTCCGACGACCTGAGCAAGCACATCCAGAAGACCGCCGCCGACTGCCCGAAGATGAAGTTCGTCGTCGGCGGATACGCCCAGGGCGCCGCGGTGGTGGATGTGCTGCTGGGCAACACCCCGCCTGGGACCTACACCTTTACCAACCCCCTGCCGGCCGGGCTGGAGGACCGCATTGTCGCCATCGTGCTCTTCGGGGACCCCAAGAACATCCGGCCGCCGGGCGTAGATGCCAACCTCGCGATTCGAGATGAATTGCTGCACAAGGTAATTGATGTATGTAATCCAGGAGACTTCTTCTGCGACCCGCAAGGTGGCGACATCATCTCCCACACCACCTATGCCAAGGACAAGCTCACTGACGGCGCGGCCGATACCGTGGTCCAAAGACTGGTCGCACTGTTGGGTCACCGCTGCAAGGGCGCCGACGGGCAGTCCACGGACAGCGCCACCACCTGCTCGCCCACCGCGTGACCAAGGAAGGCCGAATGCGCAGACGCACGTTCCTCCGTTCCAGCTCCGTAGCGTTGCCCGCCGCGGCATTGGGTCTCACCACGGCCGGGAGCGCGCATGCGGACGTGCGTCCCACCGGATCAATCGCCTACCCTTTCAGCACGATTCAGGTGCCGACCAGCAGCGCACCCTGGACGCTGGAGGTACATCGAGCCGCACTGCTGGTGCACGATATGCAGCACTATTTCGTGAAAGCCTATGCGCCGCAGGACGATCCCATCGGGACAGTACTAAAGAACATCAAGAGCCTGCTCGACACCGCGCATACACACCAGATGCCGGTGTACTACTCGGCACAACCCGGCGGCATGACGAAAGAGCAGCGTGGGCTCTTTGGCCAGCTCTATGGTCCCGGCATGCCCGACGACGACACCGAGCGAGCCATCGTCGACCCGCTGGCTCCCACGGCGGCAGATACCGTTCTCACCAAATGGAAGTACAGCGAGTTCTTCCGCTCCGATCTGCTGGAGATCCTGCATGACGCCAACCGGGATCAGCTGATTCTCGCCGGCGTCTACGCTTTTTCCGGAATCACCGCAACCTCTACCGACGCGGTTCAGAACGATATCCAGGCATTCATCGTCGCCGATGCCGTGGCGGACTATACGTCCACCGGACACAACCAGGCGCTCGCCTGGTGCGCGGAACGAACCGCCAGAATCTTGACCACGCGCTCGGCGCTGGGTGCGCTGAACAACTCGTGACCGTCTGCCGATACGACAAAGGCCGCCCGCGCAATTGCTGCGGGCGGCCTTTGTACGTTGCTTAGACGAGCGCGGGCACCGTGGCCAGCGCCTGAGCGACCCCGGCGACGATCGCCGCGATCTTCAGGGCCTCGAGTACCTGCTCACGGGTCAGCCCGGCCTCGCGCAGCACCTTCTCGTGAGAGCCGACGCAGTAATGGCAACCGTTGATGGTCGAGACCGCGAAGGACCACAGTTCGAACTCGGACTTGTCAACGCCCGGGTTCCCGATGATGTTCATCCGCAGTCCCGGCCGCAGGTCGTCATAGGCGCCGTCGAGGAATCCGCGCCCGCGGTAAAAGACATTGGTCATCGCCATGATCGATGCCGCGCCCAGTGCCGCGTCGAGGGCCTCGGGCGTCAGAATGCCCGCGGCCTCCTCGCGAATCTCCTTGAACACCTGCTCGTTTCGGGTGGCGGCCGCCGTCGCGACGAGAGTGCCCCAGAGCTGGCTCTGCGAGAGCACGGTGCCGCGAGCGACCGTGCCCAGATTGAGCTTGAGGTCCTTGGCGTACTCCGGCAGCGCTTCCTTCAGGTTTTCGATAGACACAGTTACCCAACCCTCCTAGACGCCTGCGCTCATCAGCTCGCCCGCGTTGATGGTCGGGTCGCCCTTGCGCCAGTTGCAGGCGCACAGCTCGTCGGACTGCAGCGCGTCAAGCACGCGGAGCACCTCGTCCACGTTGCGGCCCACGGAACCTGCCGTGACGGAGACGAACTGAATGATGTTGTCGGGGTCGACGATGAAGGTGGCGCGGTCGGCCACACCATCGGCGTTCAGCACACCCGCCGCCTCCGCCAGCTCGCGCTTGAGGTCGCTGAGCATCGGGAACGGCAAGGTCTTGAGATCCTCGTGCTGAGCACGCCACTGGAAGTGGACGAACTCGTTGTCCACCGAGGCACCCAGCACCTGAGTGTCGCGGTCGGCGAACTCGTCGTTCAGACGGCCGAACGCGGCGATCTCGGTGGGGCACACGAAGGTGAAATCCTTGGGCCAGAAGAAGATCACACGCCACTTGCCAGGGTGGTCATCGCTGGTCACGGTAGTGAAATAGTCGTCGGGCTGCTGTGCGTTCACCTTCGACAGGTCGCCGCCGATGACCGCAGTGAGGTTGTATGCCGGGAATTCATCGCCGATGGTGCGCAGAGTCACGATTCTCCTTCACGTATTCGCTGAATGCTTACTGGCACCATCGTGCCGGAAATCTTTCCAAAATAAAACGTGATTGTTGGCACTATATTGATAGGTATGTCCGATCGTAGTTATCAGCCAACAGTCGTCGGCCTGCGCGCCTTCGTGGCTATCGCACGTAAACGCCATTTCGGCAGTGCGGCCGGCGAGCTCGGCGTGAGTCAGCCCTCACTTTCGCAGGCCCTGTCCATGCTCGAAGAGGGACTGGGCGTGCGGCTTGTCGAACGCAACACCCGCAAGGTGCTACTCACTCCCGAAGGCGACGCGCTACTGGAGAAGGCTATCTCCGCGCTCAATGCCGTTGACGAATTCACTTCTGCGGCAAGCGGCGTTCGCGATCCGTTTGCCCAGACGTTGCGGCTGGGACTGATACCCACCGTGGCCCCTTACGTGCTCCCCATGGTGCTCAGCGGGCTGTCCCGCGAGTTCCCCGAGATGTCGCTGCGGGTTACCGAGGACCAGACCCACCGGCTGCTGCGATCGCTGTCCGACGGGACCCTGGACGTCGCGGTGATGGCGTTGCCCGTGCAAACCCAGGGCATGGCTGAGATACCCATGTATCGGGAGGACTTCGTCCTGGCCCTACCGTCCGGTCACCCCCTTGCCGGCAGCAAGAATGTGGAGCCGGCAGATCTGGCCGATATGCCACTGCTGTTGCTGGACGAGGGCCATTGCCTACGCGATCAGGCCCTGGAGGTGTGCCAGCTCGCCGGGGTGCGCCCCGATCTGGGCCACACCCGCGCGGCCTCGCTGGCCACCGCCGTGCAATGCGTCGAGGGTGGTCTCGGAGTCACGCTCATTCCGGGCACCGCGGTCACCGCCGAGACCGCCAGCGGCGGTTTGGCCACCGCAACGTTCGCCGCGCCGGTACCCGGCCGGCGGATCGGTTTGGTGTATCGCGCGATCAGCGCGCGCGAGGACGCCTACCGGCGGCTGGCCGAACTGCTTACCCGACTCGTGTCGGCCGTGCATCCGGTGACGGCCGACGCGGCCTAACGCCAGCGTCCGAGAATCTCCTCGGCACGCGCCGACAGCGCCCTCTGAAAGAACGGACCGAAGCTGATACGTCCGACCCCCAGCGGGCCGAACGACGCGGGGTCATCGACGTCGGGAACGGCAATGGCGTTCACCGGCAGCGGAAGCTCAGAGGTCAAGCGGCGCTGCACATCCGGATCATGGCGTCCCACCGGGTAGAGCGAGTCGGCGCCTGCCTCCGCAGCCAGCTTCAACCGAGCGATGGCCCGATCCACCCGGTCCGACTCCTCCCCGATCTGCCGCAAGAGGACATCGGTGCGTGCATTGATTACCACCGGAACGCCTGACTGATCGGCGGCAACACGAAGTGCGCCAACAAGGTCCGCGTGCTCCTGGGGCTCGCGAAGGCGCCCGCCCTCGCTGTGCACAGTGTCCTCGATGTTCAATCCGACAGCACCCGCCTCGATCAGTCCCTCGATGAGTCGTTGTGCCGTTTGTGCGTAGCCGGACTCGATATCCACCGAGACCGGCAGGTCCACCGCCGCGGTGATCTGCGAGACCCGGGCCACCACATCGTCGAATGACATGCCCTCGGCATCGGCCTTGCCCACCGAATCCGCGAGCGGATGTGAGCCCACCGTAAGCGCCGCAAATCCGGCGTCCGCGGCCAACTTGGCCGACCACGCGTCCCACACCGTCGGGAGGAACACCGGATCGCCCGGGACGTGAAGCGACTTGAGCAGCGAGGCCTTGGCGGCGAGGTCGGTCGACATGCCTACATCCAACCCCGTCGAGCGCGGATTTACTCCACCGATCCCGGATCACGACGTGCCATGAGGCGCGTGACCGCATCATGCATGTGCTCGTCAATGAGTCGATACGCGGCGGGCGCATCACCGGCACCGATGGCCGCACACAGCACTTCGTGCTCACGCACCTGCTCGGAGAGATCCGGATAGGCGCCCTGCAGCTCGCCCAGCAGCATCCGCGTCTCCAACAGCAGTGTGCGCATGGCGCGGCGCAGCCGGGGGCTTCCCGAGCAGTCGACCAACACCTCGTGGAAGTCTTGATCGGCATCGGTGACGGCGACGACATCGCCGCGCGCGGCTGCCTCGGTCATCACCGCCACCGGAACCAGAAGCCTCCGGTATGCGGTGACGGTGTCCCCGGTCATGATGCACTCCAGCGCCGCTCGCTCGATGGCTGACCGTGACCGGTAGACGTCCAGCACGTCGTCGTCGGTCAGTTCAATGACGAAAATTCCGCGATTGCGCTCACTGCGCAGCAGACCCTCGGACACCAAGCGCTGCATGGCTTCGCGCAGCGGCCCGCGAGATACCGCGAACTGCGCTGCCAACGACGCCTCACCCAGCTGCGCGCCGGGCGCCAGCACACCACGCATGATCGCGATCCGCAGCCGCTCGGCGATCAACTCCGCGGTCGACTGCCTCTCCAGGGGTGCAAACTCCTCAGGTACCAGTGTCGTCATGTTGTCTCCTGAAAAGCCGCCCCAAACCCGAAACATCGGGCACCTCGTCGATTAATCGCAAACCTTCCCACACCGTCACCTGGTTCGCGGTCAATACCACCTTGTCCAGTCGCGATTCGAGCCGTTCGACATGCGCGATCGTGTGCATGGCGGTATCCGGGATCAGCAGCGCCTGGGCCTCCGGGTGATCATTGGCCCCGGCCAGCTCGTCAACCTGGTGCGCGGTGAGCCGGCCCACCTCCGCGGCGGTGTCGATGCCGGCCTCGCCCATCGATACCACCTCGATATCGTGTGCGGCCAGAAACGCCACGAACAGCTCCGCGATATCCCGCGGGTAGCTCGCGGCCACTGCCACCTTCGAGACTCCCAGCGCAACAGCGGCATTGACGAAGGCGAACGAGGTGCTGGACGCCGGCGTCCCACTCTGTTCCGACAAACCCGCCACCTGCTCTGCCGCTCCTTGCGGGCCATAGACAAAGCTGCCCGAGGTGCAGGCCCATACGACGGCTCCCGGCTCATGAGGCCGCAACAGCCGCGCTCCCTCGGCAAGTCTCTCGGGACTTCCGAGGTCCAGTAACTCGGGCACGGCATGCAGATCGGTGCCATAGATGTGCACCACGGGGAAGTTCATGTCGAGCTGCCGCGCCACCAACGGGTAATCCGACTCGGCGGCGTGATCCGGGTAGATGAACCCCACCGTCGGGCGAATGTTAGTCACTTGAACCTCCTCCTCCGAATACATCGCGGAGCCACCGGCCGGGCCCCATCATGGGAAGACTCATCCGGTCCAGGCAGGCCCAGATGGTCAGTTGGTTGGCCGTCAGCACCGGCTTGCCCAACAGCTGCTCCAGCGGGTCGATCACGTCATAGGTGCGCAGATTGGTACAGCTGACGAAGATCGCCTCCGCATCAGCGGTGTCGGCCGCCAGTATCCGTTCGGCCACAGTGCGATAGTTGACCTTCCAGATGCCGCCGCCCAAGCCCAGATGGTCCGTTCGCACCACGGTTACCCCCAACTCCCCCAGGAATTTTGCGAGCAGCTCGGTCAGCTCGGCGTCATACGGAGTGATGACGCTGATGCGATTGATGTTCAGCGCGGTCACCGCCTCGGCCAGCGCTCCCGACGTAGTAACCGCGGACTTGGCGCCCGCCGCCATGATCGCATCCACCAGCTCCCGCTCATGCTGGACCCCACGGATGAAACTTCCCGAAGTACACAGGTAGGCAACAACTTCGGGCTCAACATGCAGCACATCTCGGGTGGCCGCCTGTAGGTGAGAGGTATTGGACACCAGCTCGGCCATGGCCCGACTCACCGGCACCGGCTCGTACGGCGTACGGGCAAGATGCAGCGACACTTCTGCCGGAACCCAACGCCAGAGCTCGCGTTCCAGCGCCAAGTCGAAGGGCGCGATGATACCGATGCCACGCTGATCCGCCGACTCAGCGAAGTCGGGAAGAGACGAGAAATCCACCGGCAGGACCTAACACTCGCAGCATCGCTCTACGCCTGAGCCAGACCTGGTCATTTCCGACGCTCTTCGCGCACGCAGCTCATCGCAACTCAGATTGTTGACAATCATACGATATCTCCATACGGTGTCAACGTGAGCGCGCGCCCGAATGTCGCGGATGACAGCTTGCGCGAAGACGGACAGCCATGAACGAGCAGCTTGTGCGAAGACCAGTGATAGCCGTACAGCACTCGCCTGATTCGGTACCCGAGCGTCTCGCCCCGGTGACCGCGGCCGCCGAAGTACGCCTTGTGGAATCCGACCGGCTGGCGACGGCACTGCCTGGAGCCGAGGTCTTGTTCGTATACGACTTCCGCTCCTCGGCGCTGCGCGAAACATGGTCTGCCGCAGACTCGCTGCGCTGGGTTCAGATCGCGTCGACCGGAGTGGATCCGGTCTTGTTCGATGAGTTCGTGGCGAGCGATGTGGTGCTCACCAATTCTCGCGGCATCTTCGAGCGCCCCATCGCCGAGTACGTGCTGGCACAGATTCTGGCCTTTGCCAAAGATATTCGCCGATCCACCAGGGCGCAGGCCGCGTTGAGCTGGCGGCACTTCGAATCCGAGAGCATCGAGGGCACTCCGGTCGGAGTACTCGGCACCGGACCGATAGGTCAGGCGATCTCCACCCTCCTCGGGGCAGTAGGCATGCGAGTAACAGTGCTTGGGCGAGCCGAATCTGCCGACTTGTCTTCGCATGTAGGTGAATTCGAATACCTGGTGCTGGCCGCGCCGCTCACCCCGCAGACGCGGGGCATCGTGAATGCCCGCGTGCTCTCCGCTATGCGGCCGACCGCCCGGCTCATCAACGTGGGCCGGGGTGAACTGGTGGGCACCTGGGACCTGGTGTCGGCACTGAACAGGGGCGGGATCGCGGGCGCCGCGCTGGACGTCACCGATCCCGAACCACTGCCGGTGGGACATCCGTTGTGGCGCACCCCCAACACCCACATAACCCCACACAACAGTGGTGACGTGCGTGGTTGGTCCGACCGTCTTCAGGACCAATTCGTCGTCAATTTCGAGCGCTACCTGCGGGGTGAGGAACTTCTGAATATCGTCGACAAGAACAGGATGCACCGCCATGCATAAACCGACCGACCCCACCGAGATGACGGCTCTGGAGCTGGTGGCCGCCTACACCTCGGGAGAGTTGTCGCCGGTGGAGGCAACGGCGGCGGTGCTATCCCGAATCGCCCAACACGACAGTGCGATCAATGCATATTGCCTCGTCGACGAGGAAGCGGCACTGGCGGCGGCCACCGAATCCGAGGAGCGCTGGCGCGGCCACTACACCCGCGGACTGCTTGACGGCGTCCCGATTTCGATCAAAGACGTCTTTCTCACGCGGAACTGGCCCACCCTGCGCGGCTCCGGGCTCATCGATCCCGACGGGCCATGGGATGTGGATAGTCCCGCCGTACAACGCATCCGCGCCGACGGCATGGTCATGGTCGGAAAGACCACCACACCCGAATTCGCCTGGAAGGGCGTGACCGACAGTCGCCAGCGCGGAATCACCCACAACCCGGCCGACCCGAGCCGCACGGCGGGCGGCTCCTCGGGCGGCAGCGCGGCCGCCGTCGCCGCGGGCATGGCGCCGATGTCCATCGGTACTGACGGCGGAGGCAGCGTCCGGATACCCGCCAGTTTCTGCGGTGTGGTCGGATTCAAACCCACCCACGGCCGCATTCCGATGTACCCGATCAGCCCTTTCGGCCCGCTCGCACACGGCGGACCCATCACCCGAACGGTGGAAGACGCTGCGCTGCTTATGGACATCATCAGCCTGCCGGACTATCGCGATCCCACCTCGCTGTCACCCACCCTCACCACCTACCGCTCACAGGTGTACCGCGACATGACCGGGTTGGACATCGCCTACTCCCCCACACTCGGGTACGTCGACGTTGATCCAGAGGTCGCCGACTTGGTGGAGAACGCGGTGAACGCACTCAACGATGCCGGCCTACCGGTCACCCACGCAGACCCCGGCTTCAGCGACCCCATCGACTCGTTCGAAACCCTGTGGGCTGCCGGCGCGGCAGCCAGCCTGAACAACTACGGTGCCCTGGACGACGTGGGTACGGATATCGATCCCGGACTGGCCCAGATGTGGGATACCGGCGCCGGAGCCTCGGCCACCGAGTATCTGGCGGCCCGCAACACGTGTGTGCAATTGGGAGTCACCATGGGGGCATTCCACGAGCTGCACAACGTGCTCATCACACCGACTGTCCCGATCCCCGCCTTCCCGCTGGGCGCCGACGTTCCACCGAACTCCGGCATGCGCTGGTGGGCGCAGTGGACCCCATTCACCTACCCGTTCAATATGACCCAACAACCCGCGCTGTCCATTCCGGTGGGCAACACCGCGCAGGGGCTGCCTGTCGGCATGCAGATCGTGGGGCCGCGGCACAGCGACGACCTAGTGCTGGCGGTGGGGCACTTCGCGGAGCGGGTACTCGCTGGCTAGCCCCCGCTTCAGCCTCGCCGAGATGAGGTATCGCGCTATGCCCGCGCGAAGGCCAACTGCTCGCCCTGCACTCCGGTGAGCCACAGGTCCTGGCAGGCCGCGGCGATGTCGCTCAAGCCCTCTTCAATGGTCGCGAAGACGTTTCCTGGTACCCAGCCGGCGTCACCGTTGATCAATAGATTGTTCCGGCCGTAGAAGATCGCCAGGTCGGTGGCGCCCTGTGCCGAATGTGCTTCCGAGCCGGGCTCGTACCCATAGGCGGGATTACCTATTTCCCACGGCTCGAAACCGAAGAAACAGACATCGCCGGGTATCGGCGTGACAGTCGGGTTTTCGCGGCCCGGCGCCGGAAGCAGCGGCGGCAGCAGCGTATACACCTCGTTGCGCGCATACTTGGCGTGATAGGCCTGGCCCAGCACCGGCAGCGAATTCCATACCGTGTCACAGGTTCTCGGCGCCTCGGCATCCAGCAGCCGGGCGCGGCAGGTGACATTCCGCTTGGTCAGCGTGATGGAGATGTGGCGGTCCATCACAGCCCCGCCACCACACTGCTCCAGATACCGAGGGCATCGGATATCTGATCGGCCGTCACCACCAGCGGCGGAATCATGCGCACCACGTTCATGTGCGGGCCGCACATGAGTAGCAATAGACCGTTCTCGGCGGCTGCTGCCTGTGCCCGCGCCGCACGTTGCGGTGCCGGTCGGCCATCCTGGCTGAACTCCACGCCAACCATCAGTCCGAGGCCGCGTACGTCCCCATCTATTCCTCTGTCAGCGGCGATCTTTCGAGCCCCATCCAGAAGTTCCTGGCCCCGCGCACGCGCATTGTCGACGAGGCCCTCCTCGTCGATCACATCGAGAGTGGCCAGCGCAGCGGCACATGCGACGGCGTTGGCCCCGTAGGTGCCGCCCTGCGAACCCGGCCAGGCACGCCCCATCAACTCGGCGGAGGCAGCGATGCCCGAGATGGGGAATCCGCTCGCGATTCCCTTGGCCATCACCAGAACATCCGGTGTGACGCCGAAATGCTGGTGCCCGAAGTATTGCCCGGTGCGCCCGAATCCGGTCTGCACCTCGTCGAGGACCAAGAGGATGCCATGCTCGCGCGCGCGCTCGGCAATGCCGGTGAGGAATTCGGTGTTGGCGGGGATGTAGCCACCCTCGCCGAGCACCGGCTCGATGACCATCGCCGCGACCTGGCCCGGGGCGGTGGCCGTCGCGAACAGGTAGTCGAGCTCTTGTAGCGCGAACCGTGTGGCCTCGGCCTCGCTCCAGCCGTACCGATACGCCGTGGGGAAGGGAGCGCTGTATACACCCGCCATCAGTGGACCGATTCCCGATGAGAACCGCGGGCCGGAGGTGGTCATCGTGGCGGCGGCCAGTGTGCGGCCATGAAATCCGCCCTGGAACACAATGATATTGGGACGTCCGGTGGCCTGACGCGCCAGCCGCACGGCAGCCTCGACGGCTTCACTGCCGGAGTTGGCGAAAAACAGTGAATTCAGGCTAGGCGGCAGTACCTCGCCGAGGCGCCGCACCAAATTCTGCAGCGGGCGGTGCATCACCGTCGTGTACTGCCCGTGGATGAGGGTGGCTACCTGCCGCTGCGCGGCCTCGACCACGCGCGGATGGCAATGGCCGGTGCTCACCACACCGATTCCCGCGGTGAAATCCAGGTATTCGCGGTCTGTTTCGTCGTACAGATAGCAACCCTGGCCTCGCGCCGCCACCACTGGGGTGGCCTGCTTGAGAACGGGTGATAGCGCGGTTGCGGATGAGCCGCTTGCGCGAAGACCGACAGGCACGGCATCCCTTCCCTTGATCCAGCAGAGCTGTTGTCGATTGTTGACAATCTCCCTAGCATGGTGGCATGCATCCCGGCACAGTGTCTACCCCCCTGTCGTCCAGCTCGTCGGTGGTCGACAGCGCGCTCACCCACCAGGACCGTCACGAAACCACCTTTCCGGTCGTCAATCCCGCGACCGAGGAAGTGCTGGCCGACGTAGCCGATCTGGACGGCGCCGCGGCCGTCGCCGCGCTGGACAATGCCGTTGCCGCCCAAAGATCCTGGGCCGCGACCACACCGCAGCAGCGATCCGATGTGCTGATGCGTGCCTACACCCTGATGATCCAGCGCACTGAGGACCTAGCACTGCTGATGACCCTGGAGATGGGTAAGCCGCTGCCTGAGTCACGCGGCGAAGTCGCTTATGCGGCAGAGTTTTTCCGCTGGTTCGCGGGCGAGGCCGTGCGCCTGGACGGGAGTGTGATGCTGGCACCCGACGGCCAGTCGCGATTGATCGTCACACACCGCCCGGTGGGCCCCTGCCTGCTCATAACCCCGTGGAACTTCCCGCTGGCCATGGGAACCCGCAAGATCGGCCCCGCATTGGCCGCGGGCTGCACCTGCCTGGTCAAGCCCGCCGAACAGACACCGCTATCGATGCTCGCCCTGCTGGGCATCCTGCGCGAGGCGGGTGTCCCCGACGGCGTCGTCTCGGTCATCACCACCGCCGATCCCGGCGCAACCATGGCCCCGCTGCTCGCCGACCCCCGGGTACGCAAGCTCTCGTTTACCGGGTCCACCGAGGTCGGGCGCTACTTGCTGGCCCAGTGCGCACCCACCGTCAAACGCACCTCGATGGAGCTGGGCGGCAACGCGCCATTCATCGTCTTTGACGACGCCGACCCCGAGGAGGCAGCCGCCGGTGCGTTGATCGCAAAGATGCGCAACATCGGCCAGGCGTGCACGGCCGCCAACAGAATCTACGTGCAGCGCGGTATCGCCGACGCGTTCACCGAGGCGCTGACCACCAAACTCACGGCACTACGCATGGGCCCCGGCGTGGAGCCGGGGGTCGATGTGGGCCCGCTGATCGATCCCGATGCCGTGGCCAAGGCCGATCGACTGGTGACGGACGCCCGAAAGCGTGGTGCCACAGTGCGGCTGGGCGGAGAGGTGCCCGACGGCACCGGCTACTTCTACCCTCCATCGGTGTTGACCGATGTGCCCGACGAGAGCGACATGATGCGCACCGAGATCTTCGCCCCGGTCGCCGCGATAGCGACATTCGAGACCGAGCAGGAGGTGATCACGCGTGCCAATGACTCCGAATTCGGCCTCGTGGCATACCTTTACACCAATGACACGCGGCGCGGTTGGCGCGTGTCCGAGCAGCTGGAGACGGGCATGGTGGGGCTGAATCGTCCCGTCGTGTCGACGCCCGCCGCGCCGTTCGGCGGCGTCAAGCAGTCCGGGATCGGACGCGAAGGCGGCTTCGCGGGAATCGAGGAGTTCATGGAGACCAAGTACATCGGCGCGGCGGTATGAGCGACCGGATGCGGGTAGCCACCATCCCGGGCGACGGCATCGGCGTCGACGTCACCCGGGAAGCGGTCAAGGTGATGGACAGCGCCACCGGCGGCCGGATCGAATGGACCGAATTCGACTACTCCTGCGAGAGATACGCCAAGACCGGGGCAATGATGCCCCCCGACGCGCCGACGACGCTCGCCGGATTTGACGCGATTCTGCTTGGCGCGGTGGGATACCCGGGCGTCCCCGATGACGTGTCGTTGTGGGGTCTGCTGATTCCGTTACGGCGCGCCTTCAACCAATACGTGAACCTGCGGCCGGTGCGTCTGCTCCCGGGAATCGCCTCGCCCCTTGCCGGAGTATCGGACGAGGCCCTCTCCATGGTGATCGTTCGCGAGAACACCGAGGGCGAGTACTCGCCGATCGGCGGCGTTCACAATCGCGGCAACCAGAACGAATTCGCGCTGCAGGAATCGGTTTTCACTCGGATCGGATGCGAACGCATCATCCGGTACGCTTTCGAACTTGCCGCCTCGGCGGGTTTCCGGGTCTGCTCGGCCACCAAGTCGAACGGCATAATTCACTCGATGCCCTACTGGGACAGCATCTTCAACGAGATAGCGGCGGAGTACCCACAAACTCCGTCCGTATCGATGCATGTCGACGCGCTGGCCGCTCGCATGGTGAGTGATCCCGCCAGTCTGGATGTCATCGTCGCCTCAAATCTCTTCGGCGACATCCTTTCCGATTTGGCGGCGGCTATCACGGGCGGGCTCGGGCTGGCGGCATCCGGAAATATCAATCCCGAACGCACCGCCATCTCCATGTTCGAGTCGGTGCACGGCTCGGCACCCGACATCGCCGGGCAGGGCATCGCCAATCCCGTCGCGCAGATACTGGCCGGGGCCATGCTTCTCGATCATCTCAACGAGCCCGCGACGGCCAACAAGATCCGCCTCGCCGTGGACCAGGTACTGAGCGACGGCCGCGTCCGGACCCCCGATCTGGGTGGCACCGCCACCACCGAACAACTCGGTACGGCAATCGCCGAAGCCGCTCGGTGATCTTGAATTAACCGACGACATCAGTGACTTGTGTCACTTTCCGTTCGGCTGTACTGGCAAGATGGTTGTCGTAGCCTGTGATCCACGACACCTTCAGCCCAAGGAGTCCGATGTCGACGAAGACGGAGCTCACCGAGCTCAACCAAGCACTTGGCAGCCTGCGCCGCTGTGTCCATTCCCTGCAATCTCGTTATGGCGACCTCCCGGCCGTGCGCCGCATCGTCAACGACGTGGAGCGGCTGGATATCGATGCCGCCGATCTGGACCTCGCACCGCACGAGCATCGACTCGCCGGTAACGAGAAGATTCAGATCCCCGACACCGAGTACGACCGGGAGTTCTGGGGCGATATCGACGACGAAGGCGTGGGGGGCTATCGATGAGCCGCTCGCGCGAAGAGCAAGGAATCAGATGAGTCAAGCCACCGGGGTCTTCTCGCCTTCGCGTGCCCGCATTCCGGAGCGCACCCTGCGCACCGACAGATGGTGGCTCGCACCGCTACTCACCAACCTCGGCCTGGCGACGTTCGTCATCTATGCCACTGTGCGGGCTTTCTGGGGTAGTGCCTACTGGGTTCCGCAGTACCACTACCTGACGCCGTTCTATTCGCCCTGTGTCAGCACCGCCTGCGCGCCCGGGGCCAGCCACTTTGGCCACTGGGTGGGTGAGCTGCCGTGGTTCATTCCGATGGCCTTCATCTCGCTGCCGTTCCTGCTGGCGTTCCGGCTGACCTGCTACTACTACCGCAAGGCGTACTACCGGTCGGTCTGGCAGTCGCCGACGGCGTGCGCGGTGGCCGAACCCCACGCGAGGTACTCCGGCGAGACCCGGCTGCCGCTGATCATGCAGAACATTCACCGGTACTTCTTCTACGCAGCGGCGATCATCTCTGTCGTCAACACCTACGACGCCATCGTCGCCTTCCATTCCGAAAAGACCGGCGGTTTCGGATTCGGCATGGGCAACGTGATCCTGGTGACCAACGTCGTCCTGCTGTGGGTCTACACGCTGTCCTGCCATTCCTGCCGGCACGTCACCGGCGGTCGACTCAAGCACTTTTCCAAACACCCTGTCCGATATTGGATCTGGACCCAGGTCAGCAAGCTGAACACCAGACACATGCTGTTCGCCTGGATCACGCTGGGCACTCTGATTCTTACCGACCTGTACATCATGCTCGTGGCCAGCGGCACCATTTCCGACATGAGATTCGTTGGCTGACAAGCAAGCTCACATCCATACTCGTAGACAAACTGAGGTTAATTGATGGCTGAACTCGAACGGCACCAATACGACGTGGTCGTGATCGGTGCCGGCGGCGCCGGCCTGCGCGCCGTCATCGAGGCGCGCGAGCAGGGCTTCAAGGTCGCGGTGGTCTGCAAATCGCTGTTCGGCAAGGCGCACACCGTCATGGCCGAGGGCGGCTGCGCGGCGTCGATGGGCAACGCCAACGACAAGGACAGCTGGCAGATACATTTCGGCGACACCATGCGTGGTGGCAAGTTCCTGAACAACTGGCGGATGGCCGAGCTGCATGCCAAAGAGGCACCAGACCGAGTCTGGGAGCTGGAGACCTACGGCGCATTGTTCGACAGGACCAAGGACGGCCGGATCAGCCAGCGCAACTTCGGCGGCCACACCTATCCACGACTGGCGCATGTCGGTGACCGCACTGGCCTGGAGATCATCCGCACCATGCAGCAGAAGATCGTCTCGCTGCAGCAGGAGGACTTCGCCGAAACCGGCGACTACGAGGCACGCATCAAGATCTTCGCCGAGTGCACCATCACCGACCTGCTCTTGGACAGCACGGACGGTGTCTCCAGAATTTCGGGCGCCTTCGGCTATTGGCGGGAAAGCGGCCGTTTCATCTTGTTCGAAGCTCCCGCGGTGGTTTTGGCGACGGGCGGAATCGGCAAATCGTTCAAGGTCTCGTCGAACTCCTGGGAGTACACCGGGGACGGGCACGCCCTGGCGCTGCGTGCCGGCGGAACGTTGATCAACATGGAGTTCATCCAGTTCCACCCCACCGGCATGGTCTGGCCGCCTTCGGTCAAGGGCATCCTGGTCACCGAGGGTGTGCGCGGTGACGGCGGTGTGCTGAAGAACTCCGAAGGCAAGCGGTTCATGTTCGACTACATCCCTTCGGTGTTCAAGGGACAGTACGCAGAAACCGAGGAAGAAGCCGATCAATGGCTCAAGGACAACGATTCCGCACGACGCACCCCTGACCTGCTACCCCGTGATGAGGTCGCCCGAGCCATCAATGCCGAGGTCAAGGCCGGCCGCGGCACCCCGCACGGCGGGGTGTACCTGGACATCGCCTCACGCATCCCCACCGAGGAGATCAAGAAGCGGCTTCCGTCGATGTATCACCAGTTCAAGGAGCTGGCCGAGGTCGACATCACCAAGGACGACATGGAAGTCGGCCCGACCTGCCACTACGTGATGGGCGGTATCGAGGTCGATCCTGACAGCGGCGCCGCCACCGTGCCGGGCCTGTTCGCGGCGGGCGAATGCTCCGGCGGCATGCACGGATCAAACCGCCTGGGCGGCAACTCCCTTTCCGACCTGCTGGTGTTCGGGCGACGGGCCGGCCTGGGTGCCGCCGACTACGTCAAGAGTCTCACCTCACGCCCACAGATCACCGAGGCCGATGTCGACAAGGCCGCCGCGCTGGCGCTGGCTCCCTTCGGTGACCCCGCGGCCGCCGGCGCCGAGAACCCGTACACCCTGCACACCGACTTGCAGCAGGCGATGAACGACCTGGTCGGCATCATCCGCAAGGAGGAGGAGGTCGAGCAGGCCCTGGTCAAGCTGAATGAGCTGAAGGAACGCTTCAAACATGTTGCGGTGGAGGGTCATCGGCAGTTCAACCCGGGCTGGCACCTAGCGATCGACATGCGCAACATGCTGCTGGTGAGCGAATGCGTGGCCAAGGCAGCGCTACTGCGCACCGAGAGCCGCGGCGGGCACACCCGCGACGACCACCCGAACATGGACGCGACCTGGCGCAAGACGCTGCTGGTGTGCAGCACCACCGGGGGCGATCCGGCGGTGCCCGACGTCCTCGTCACACCCGAACCGCAGCTACCCCTGCGCCCAGATCTGTTGGCACTGTTCGAGATCGGCGAGCTAGAGAAGTACTTCACGCCCGAAGAACTAGCAGAACACCCAGGAAGGAAGTCCTGACGTGAGCTACGACGCACACCTGCGGGTCTGGCGAGGCGACGACGATGGCGGTGAGCTCATCGACTTCACCGTTCCGGTCAGCGAGGGCGAGGTGGTGCTCGACATCATCCACCGCATTCAGGCCACACAGGCCTCCGACCTGGCGGTGCGCTGGAATTGCAAGGCCGGCAAGTGTGGCTCCTGCTCGGCTGAGATCAATGGCCGCCCCCGCCTGATGTGCATGACCCGCATGTCGACGTTCGACGAGTCCGAAACCATCACGGTGACCCCGCTGCGGGCCTTCCCGGTGATCCGCGACCTGGTCACCGATGTGTCCTTCAACTACCAAAAGGCCAGGGAGGTCCAGTCATTCACGCCACCCAAGGGCCTCAAGCCCGGTGATTACCGGATGCAGCAGGAGGACGTGGAGCGTTCCCAGGAGTTCCGCAAGTGCATCGAATGCTTCCTGTGCCAGAACACCTGCCACGCGGTACGTGACCACGAAGAAAACAAGAAGGCGTTCGCCGGACCGCGGTACCTGATGCGCGTCGCCGAGCTCGAAATGCATCCGCTGGACGTGGCCGATCGACGCGAGGTGGCCCAGGAGGAACTGGGACTTGGCTATTGCAACATCACCAAATGCTGCACCGAAGTGTGTCCCGAAGGCATTCACATCACCGATAACGCACTGATCCCCATGAAGGAACGCGTCGCCGATCGCAAGTACGACCCCATCGTCTGGTTGGGCAACAAGCTGTTTCGCCGTTAACCAGGTTGTCGCCATGGAGACCTGGCTGATCATCGTCATAGCAGTTGCGTGCCTGGCGGCCGTGGGCGCCGTCCTCGGCGTGATCTTGTTGGTGATCTTTGCGGCAGGCGGAATCTCCGCCGCGCGATTCAGTCTCACTCCCGTGGGCGCCGACGAGCTGCGGGGGTATCTGGACTCCGAGGCGTCTTTCGCCATCACCGTGCAACGTGACTTCTTCCATCCGCCTGATCAGGTGTTCAAGGCGCTTCTGGACGAACGGTTTATGAGTTGGGCCCCCTTCACCAAGGGCGTGGACTACGCGGGAACCGCACTGCGCGACATCGGGACGAAACGAGCACTGGTCAACACCTTCATCGTGCTGGCCGAGCAGATCGTCGTCAACGAGCCGGGCCGGGTACTCGGTGTCACCGCGACCGCGTGTTCGGTTCCGCTGGTTCTCGATTCGGCCGCTGAGGTCTTTGACGTCGTGGACAACGGAACCGGCGGTACCCGGCTCACCTGGCATGTGGGCGGCACCCCCAGAGGGGTGGGCTGGCTACCGCTGCGCATGGCGGCACCGTTCGTCCGCCCCGTGGCCGCATGGCAGCTCGGAAAGCTGCGCCCGATCATCGGCCGTCGCTGAGCTCCAACCAGCGGGCCGGGACTTTGTGACTGGCCGCCAATGCCCACGACCGGCTATGCGGGCAGCATCGGAATATGGGTGACACAGTGAGCGTCGCGGACATCCGAACCGCGATCAAGGAACTTTCAATACGCGCCGACCTCGCCGAGCGTGAGGGCCGCGACGAGGACGCACGCGAACTCCGTGAGCGCGTGCGCGGTTATCAGGAAGAACTCACCAGGCGTCCCTAGGCCGCTGCGGCCGGAGACTCGCAGCGTGGCCAGCTTATATTTGCAGTCGTCTATATAGATGGCATGCAATACTCTGTGCATGGATGCTTTCGAGGCCATTGCCGAGCCGAGCAGGCGAGTCCTGCTCGACGCGCTGGCGGGCGGCGAATGGACTGCCGGAGATCTCGTGGCGACACTGCCCGGGCTGACCCAGCCCACCGTCTCGCGCCACTTGCGCGTGCTGCGCGACATAGGACTGGTCGATGTCAGGCCAGACGCACAACGCCGGGTCTACGCGCTGCGCCCCCACGGACTACGTGAGATCGACCAGTGGATCGACCCGTATCGGCACTTCTGGAATGAGTGAAGGACCGCGATGGTCAGCTAGCGGCGCGCGACGCGGACCTCGATGCCGTCGGCGGACACCGCCTGCCCCGGCCGGGACGTCACCTGGACTCCAATTTCCCCGCCGGTCTTCTTGTCTATCAATGTCAACGGCTTGTGCCCGTTCTGCAGATAGTCGTCTCCCCATTTGAGCAGAGACAGCAGCACCGGGAGCAAATCCTCGCCCATCCGCGTCAACACGTACCCGTCTCGTTCCCGTTGGCCCGGCTCCCGGTAGGGCACCTTCTCGATGACACCTGCCGCCTCCAACTGTTTGAGCGCACGCGATACCGCCGGCGCCGACACCCCGATCCGCTCGGCGAATTCATCGAATCGAGTCGAGCCGTAGAAGCATTCACGCACGATCAGGAATGCCGTCTTGGTACTCAGTAGGTCCAGGGCCTTCCCGATTGAACACGCATCGGTGTTCCACCGTGAGCGGTCTCGCAGCGGTCGCTCAAATCCCATGGCCACCAGTCCATTGTAACTAACGCTTGCGTTATCCAGATAGTCCAGCTAGCGTTCTAACTAACGACAGCGTTAGTTAGGAGATGGAATGATCAAAGACACGGTCGTACTGGTTACCGGCGGCCGCCGCGGATTGGGGGCCGCCATCGTCGACGAGGTGCTCAACCGTGGCGCGCGCAAGGTGTACAGCACCGCCCGCGCACCATTCGAGGACCCGCGCGCGCAGGTAGTGACCAAACAACTCGAAGTCACCTCAGCAGAATCGGTGGACGCCCTGGCTCGCGACCTGACCGACGTCGAGATCGTGGTCAACAACGCCGGGGTGTTGCATCCCGATCCGCTGCTCACCGGCGACTTCGACCGCATCGACGCGACGTTCCAGACCAACGTCTTTGGCCCGTTGCGGATAGCACGGGCATTCGCTCCGATCCTCAAGGCCAACGGCGGCGGCGCGATCGTGAACATCCACTCAGTGCTCTCGTGGCTGGGCGGTGCCGGGGCCTACGGCGCGTCCAAGGCCGCCATCTGGTCGGTGTCCAACACGCTGCGCCTAGAGCTGGAGGCACAGCACACCCACGTGCTGGGCGTGCACGCCGCATTCATCGACACCGACATGGTGTCGGCATTGCCCGTCCCCAAGACACCACCCTCTGCGATCGCGGCGCGCATCATCGACGCGCTGGACAAGGGTGACAACGAGGTGCTCACCGATGACCTCACCGTCCAGATCAAGTCCCAGCTGGCCGGCCCTGTCGAAAAGCTCGCCTACCGCCCCGGCCACTGATCCCTCCCCGGCCCAACGATCCCCAGGAGGTTCCACATGCCGTTGTGGACGATCTATCACACGCCAAACATCTTTACCGACAAGGAGAAAACCGAACTCGCCAACAGCATTACCGAGGTGTACACGGCCGTGGGACTGCCCCGGTTCTACGTGATCACGGTGTTCAAGCAGATCGAACCGGCCGACCTCTACGTAGGCGGTGAACAAACCGACAGCGCTGTGCGAATCGTCGTCGATCACATTGCCCGCACCCTGCCCGACAAGGCCGCGCGCGAGCGCACCACCCGGCGCCTCGGCGCGGCGCTGGCCCCGTATCTCAACAGGCCAGGCCTGCATTGGGAATTCCATGTCGACGAGACCAGCCAGGAACTCTGGATGATCAACGGGCTGGTGCCGCCGCCGATGAACTCGGCGGCAGAGCGCGAGTGGGCCCGCACCAACACGATTAGTCCCTACGCCGCACCCGTCTAACCGAGCAGCTTGCGGAACTTGCTGCGGTGGAACACGATCGGCGCGACCGACGAATGCACCGTAAGCCCATGAATGTTCAGGATGACAATCGCATGGTCACCGGCAGGCACCTCGGACTCGACGGAAGTCTCGATCCAGGCCGTGGTGCCGCCGATGAACACGGCACCGGTTTCGGTGGTCGAAGTATCCAGTCCGGCGAACCGATCACCAGTCTTGGCCGCTAGCGTCCGTGCCGCCTCATCGTGCGACTCCCCCAGCACACTGATGCCCAGCCGGGGAGCGCCCCGCAGGTTGGGCCAGGTGGTCGAGGAATTCTGAACACAGAAAGCCACAAGTGGTGGGTCCAGCGACACCGGCACAAACGTGCTGGCCGCCAATCCGGTTCGCGTCCCGTCGATCTCGGCAGCAATCGCAACTACGCCGGTCGGGAAGTGCCCGAAGGCTTCCCGCAGCGTCGCCGCGTCCAATGTGGTGTCGCTCGTCATAACTGGATGTCACCTCTAGTCTTGCTTCATGACGTCACATGTGACCCTACGCGTCGACGGGCAGGTAGCTCGCGTCACGTTGTCTCGGCCCGAGAAGCTCAACGGACTCACCATCGACATGCTCAACGGACTGACCGCGGCCGCCCGCCATATTGCCTCCGACAACTCGATCCGGGTGGTGGTGTTGTCCGGTGAGGGGGACACATTTTCTACCGGACTGGATTTCGCGGCCGCCGGGAAGGACCCGGCGCGGGTTGTCGCGAACTTCATCCCGCTCCCCTGGCTGGGTACCAATGGTTTTCAGGAAGCGTGCTGGGCATGGCGCCGGCTCCGCATTCCGGTGATCGCCCTCATTCACGGGCGTTGCTACGGCGGCGGGTTACAGCTGGCACTGGCCGCCGACTTCCGGTTCACCACACCCGACGCCGAGTTCTCGATCCTGGAAGCCAAATGGGGGCTGATCCCCGACATGTCGGGAAGCGTCACGCTGAGTCAATTGATCGGCATCGACACCGCCAAGCGCCTCACCATGACCGGGGAGATGTTCGACGGCTTCTACGCCAAGGAGATCGGACTGGTCACCCAGGTGAGTGCCGACCCCGAAGCCGACGCACAAGAACTTATCGACCAGATCCTGTCACGGTCGCCCGATTCGGTGGCGGCCACCAAGACCCTGTTCGACAAGGCGTGGTCCATGGTGCCGCGCCGCGCGTTCGGATTGGAACGGCGACTGCAGCTACGGCTCATGCGCGGAGCCAACTTCGCGATCGCACGCAAGGCCGGGATAGACAAGACCGAGCCGCAGTTCAAGGCCCGCAGCATCTAGGGCGTGGACAAAAAGGGTTCCGCCGGGCAGGTCCTGATCGGCCTAGCCCTGCTATTCGCGACTGCCAGTGCCTTCCTAGCCATCACTCTCATCTGGCGGGCGCACGCCCCCGCCGTCGGACCTGCCGCGAGCGCGATAAGTGCGAAACAACCACCGGACCTCTCGGCGTACCTGCCGACTCCCTCCGAATACCCGCCTGGGTTCACAACGCCGCCGGAAAACGGAATAGCTATGCCCAGGTTGGCTATTCCATTAGCGAGTCCCGATCAGCCCACTATCGCACCCTGCGATTCGGCACGCGGATTGCCCGCCCAGTCACCCACCGGAGATCCTCCGGCCCAGCTGTATCTCACGAACTTCACACGCGCGGGTGGATCTATTTTGTCGATTTTCATCGCCGAGCCCGGTGCATGGCGTGACCTGTCGGCCGTCCGCACCTGGACTGCCCAGTGCCCCCAGCACGGCACCGCCGACATCACGTGCACCGATACCGCACATTTGCCTATCCCCGCCGTCTCGGCAGATGATGTCGCCGTCGTTGAATCGCGCTGCCGGAGCAGCTTCGACTACCGGTACCGGACCTATTACGCACTTGTCCGGGGATGCCTCGTTTACATAATGGCGCACGGTGATGACCCGCGACCGGCCGAAAGTGTCTTGGAAGTCGTCGTCAACAAGGTGCGTAGTGGAGCTGATACTCCATAAAGCGTTGCCTGCATGCCCCGTTCCGAAATGATCTTGTTTCGCTCGCTATGCCGCAGGCACGCAGTCGCGAAGCTCGGGGGACATACCGTATGGGCCCCACATCTGGCGCTGCGCGTCTTGGCGCGCCTCACCCTCGTTACTTCCGCGGCCTATCACGGTGCCCGCCCATTGCTTCATCCCGAAGCCCATTCCCGGCATGCCACCCGGACCAAACCCAGGTGGTCCGAAATTGTTGTCCGCATACACCTGGCATTGGACCGCAACCGGGCCCTCACCGGGTAGCGCCGAAGCAATGGGCGCAGCGAACACGGATACTGCCAAACCGAACCCCGCCGCCATCGAACAGATTGTCCGCATGGTTCTCCTCCTCAGTGTGTGACAGTAGTTTGCCACAGCCTGAGTATTACGCGCGCTACCGGTTCGCGGGAGCGATTCGCGGGATCGCTAACTGTCGAGATGCCCATGCACCGCGGCGACATCGGGGTGCGCCCGCAACCGGCTCTTCCAGGCGTTCTCGCCGTACGTGGCATGAATCGGATCGTCCGGATCGGCGCTCACCCCACGCGCCCGGTCCCGCAGTTCTGGCGGCAGCTCCAACACCGGGATGCGGGCATCCAGCCTGGGGTTGAAGAAATACGCGACCGAAATCCGGGGCGCACCCGTCAGTGTCACCCGGTGACGGGTGGCACGCAGGTACCCACCACTGGCCCGCTCAAGCAACTCGCCGATGTTCACGATGAACGCACCCTCGCGTCCCGGGGCCTCGAGCCAGGCTCCGTCCACCTCGACCTGCAAACCCCCAACCTCCGGCTCGGTGAGCAGCAGCGTCAGCACACCGGAATCACGATGCGCGCCCACTCCCTGCGACGTGGTGCCGTCGGACGGGTATCGGATGACCTTGATCAGCGTCGCCGGTTTATCGCCGAACGCCTCACTGAAGACAGCGCCATCCGAACCAAGAGCAATGGCCCACTCTCTCAGCAGCTTTCGCCCCACTTCTGCCAGCGCGATGTCCCAGCTTTCGAGTGCCGGCCTGAGCTCGGGAACCGCCGCCGGCCACTGGTTGGGCCCTTGCAACCACATGTAGTCGCGACCATCCGCCGTCGGACTGGCGGCACGCTCAGGCCCGACGTCGATCTGCTCGCGCCAGTCCGTGAGTCCACCGGTCAGCTCTCCACCGAGCCGGGTGAAGCCACGAAAGTGCGGACTTCGCACCATCGCGATGGCCTCCTTGTCGGCCTCCGAGAGGGCGAATAGCTTGCGGGCAGCCGACAACACCTCGTGGACCAGCTGCGGCGAGACCCCATGTCCGGTCAGATAGAAAAATCCGACCTCATGGGCGACCTCCCGCAAGGCAGCACGTAGCTGGTTCGAATCGCTGGACAGATCGATGACGGGAAGCTCAGCCACACGTCCATGGTTGCTCGCAAGCCGTTTGGGGGCCACCGTCTTGACCGCCATGAGGAAATATCCCAAGTACGATTGCCGGACCGTCGGGCGAGAGGGACGCACAGGGGCATGACGTCATCGGATCGATCCTCACCGGGTCCGGGTGGCCAGCAACCCGGCGACCTGCCACCGGGGACCGTCGTATCCGGCTACCAGATCGAGCGCGTCCTCGGCCGCGGCGGCATGGGGACCGTGTATCTGGCCGCCAACCCGAACCTGCAGCGTTCCGAGGCCCTCAAGATCCTCAGCGCCCAATCCTCACGCGACCCCGAGTTCCGGGCACGGTTCATGCGTGAGGCATCGCTCGCCGCATCCCTGGACCACCCCAATATCGTCACGGTGCACAACCGCGGAGAAACACCAGAGGGTGACCTGTGGATCGCGATGCAGTACGTCCAGGGCAGCGATGCGCATTCGGAGTCCGCGAGTGGGCGCATGTCGTTGACCCGTGCTGTTCACATCATCAGCGAGGTCGCCAAGGCACTCGACTACCTCCATGCCCGCGGACTGGTACACCGCGACGTCAAGCCCGCCAACATTCTCCTATCTGCGGGTGATCGTCGGATCATGTTGGGCGACTTCGGTCTTACCCGGGCACTCGATGACAGCAACAGCGTCACGTCGGCCGGGAATGTGACCGCCACCATCGCATACGCGGCACCAGAAATCCTGTCCGGCACGGCGGTCGACGGGCGTGCCGACGTCTACGCCTTGGGCTGCACGCTCTTTCGCATGTTGACGGGCCAGCCGCCCTTCGGCTCCGGCAACTCACTGCCGGCGATCATCAACGCACACCTTTCCGCGCCGCCGCCGCGAATATCGCAACTCGCCCCGGTACCCGAATCATGGGATGCGTTGATTGCCAAAGCAATGGCCAAAACTCCTGCCGATCGGTACCAAAGCGCCGGGGAACTCGCGATGGCCGCCCAGCAGATCCTGACGGATCCGGCACAGCACCGGCAGACGGTGACTCAACCGGTGCCGGCCACGACTCCCGCGCCCATCGCAGCACCAGAGCCGGTGCACGCCATGGCACCCCTCGCCATGGCCGACACGGGGCAATCCATGCTCAAACACAAGCGAATTGCGGCCATCATCGGCGTCATGGTGCTGGTAGTCGCATCGTCCGTGGTTGCGGTCCTGATATGGCCGCGGGCCGACGAAGGGACTGATCCCCGAACCAAAGCCAGCCCTAGCGCCGCCCAGGTAGCACCCGGCGCATCATTGGCCGGGCAACCCAATACCGTGCTGGACACCTTGCTGCCCGGGCAGTTCGATTACCCCGAGGGGTGGGAGAAGAATCCGTCGCCCACCTTCAGATCGGGCGAATTCAATCCCGCAGTACCGCCCGGATCTGCCACCAATATCGGCGGAACACCCGTGGGCTGCAACACCATCGATCCCGCCTGGGCACTGCGCGCAAAGGGGCGCGAGACGTCGACGCTATACCTGCGGGACCGTAAGAAGCCGGAACGCGAGATCCTGATCCGGGTTGTCCCGGCGGCCGATGCCCTGTCCACGGACGGCGCCTCCGATGCGCTGAAAAGGTGCGACGCGGTTGCGTACATCATCCCCGGAAGCAGTACCACCTGGCGATGCTCGTTCGAATTCGATGAGCCGAACCCCGTTCAAAATGGCCAGAAAGAACTCACTACAACGGAATCCTGCTACATGTTTCCGTCAGGAGCGAACAGCATTCGGCAGCACGTGTCCTTCAACGTCGTGCGCGGACTGCTCGTGTACATCCTGGCCAGCGGTGCCTCCAACCGAAACGACGCGGCAGGCTCACTCAGCGCAACTGCGCTGAGTTTTGCGACCACCATGAAAATCCTGCGCTACGGCCGCTAAGCCTTGGGCGTCCAGGGCTTGAGCCAGTCGGTGGGCTCCCAGCCCTCAGCCGCCGCGAGTAACTCGTACGTCGTCGCGCCGTCAATGGACTCGCGAATGATGTCGGCATGACCCGCGTGCCGAGCCAGTTCCTCGACGAGATGCAACGCCACCCATCGCACATTCCAGGCGTCGACGTCTTTGGGAAACCACGGCGCGGGCGGGACGGGCACCGGAGTCTCCAGCCCCTTCTCTTTGATCGCCGCAAGGGTCGCGGCGCTCTGCGCGGTGAAGGCCGCCAACGCCCCGGCGAGCGTCTCATCCGCGCGCAAGATGAACTCGTCCTCGGCACGCTGGTGGTCGGTTCCGGGTCCGGGCGCCGACACGATCCTGTCGGTCCAGCCGGCTTGCATGTTGGTGACGTGCTTGATCAACCCGCCAATGGACAGTGTGCCCGCCGTCGGGGTCAGACGAGCCTGCTCGTCCGTCAAACCAAAAGCCACGATCCGAAAAGCGTCTTGCTGCTGCGCGATGTACTCGATCAGGCCGTCCAACTCGGTCAGAACGGGTGGGGGCATGGCAGGCATATGAGGTCCTCTCATGGGCTGTGAGCTGGCATGCACCACCCAACACCACAGGTCCGACATCACTGTCCCAAACGTCAAAAAAACGGCATCTGACCTGCGATATCAGATTGTGATGACAGACACAAGGCCAGGACTTTTGTCCTACGCTACTCGGCGGTATAGTTCAGTTGTTACCGGTGGGTAACTTAATCGGAAGTAAGAACCCAACCGAATACTCAAGAACAGCCCCACGAGAAAAGGCAATGACGCACATGGGCCACTACAAGTCGAACGTCCGCGACCTGGAGTTCAACCTCTTCGAGCTCTTCAAGATCCAGCAGGTATTCGGCGGCGAGGAATTCCCCGAGCTGGACGAAGACACCGCTCGCACCTTCCTTGCCGAGATGCGCACCCTCGCCGAAGGGCCGCTGGCCGATTCATTCGCCGAAGGCGACCGCAACCCGCCGGTTTTCGATCCGGAGACCCACTCGGTGGCCATCCCCGAAGCCTTCAAGAAGTCCGTCAAGGCCATCACCGAGGCCGGCTGGGACCGCGTCGGACTCCAGGAAGAGCTCGGCGGCACCCCCGTGCCGCGGTCGCTGTCCTGGGCCATCCAAGAGATGATCCTGGGCGCCAACCCCGCTGTCTGGATGTACAGCGGCGGTGCCGGTTTCGCGCAGATCTTCTACAACATCGCCACCGATGAGCAGAAGAAGTGGGCCGAGTTCGTCGCCGAGCGCGGCTGGGGAGCCACCATGGTGCTCACCGAGCCCGACGCCGGTTCGGATGTGGGCGCCGGCCGCACCAAGGCCGTCAAGCAGGACGACGGCTCATGGCACATCGACGGTGTGAAGCGCTTCATCACCTCGGCCGACTCGGACGACATGTTCGAGAACATCATGCATCTGGTGCTGGCTCGGCCCGAGGGCGCCGGCCCGGGCACCAAGGGGCTGTCGCTGTTCTTCGTGCCGAAGTTCATCCCCAACTTCGAAACCGGCGAGCCCGGCGAGCGCAACGGTGTGTTCGTCACCAACGTCGAGCACAAGATGGGCCTGAAGGTTTCGGCTACCTGTGAGCTGAGCTTCGGTCAGCACGGCGTACCCGCCAAGGGCTGGCTGGTCGGCGAGGTACACAACGGTATTGCGCAGATGTTCGATGTCATCGAGCAGGCCCGCATGATGGTGGGCACCAAGGCCATCGCCACGCTGTCGACCGGCTACCTGAACGCGCTGGAATACGCCAAGACCCGCGTGCAGGGTGCGGACATGACGCAGCTGACCGACAAGACCGCTCCCCGGGTCACCATCACGCACCACCCGGACGTGCGTCGCTCGCTGATGACTCAGAAGGTTTACGCCGAGGGTCTGCGTGCGCTGTACCTCTACGCCACCACCTTCCAGGATGCCGTGGCGGCCAAGACCATCAACGGTGTCGAGGCCGAGGACGCGGTCAAGCTCAACGACCTGCTGCTGCCGGTCATCAAGGGTGTGGGCTCCGAGCGCGCCTACGAGAAGCTCACCGAGAGCCTGCAGACCTTCGGTGGCTCCGGCTTCCTGCAGGACTACCCGATCGAGCAGTACATCCGCGATGCCAAGATCGACTCGCTGTACGAGGGCACCACGGCAATCCAGGCCCAGGACTTCTTCTTCCGGAAGATCGTCAAGGACCAGGGCAAGTCGCTGGCCTTCATTTCCGGCCAGATCGAGGAGTTCGTCAAGAGCGAGACCGGAAACGGCCGCCTCAAGGCCGAGCGTGCGCTGCTCGCGACGGCCCTGGAGGACGTGCAGGGTATGGCGGCAAGCATGACTGGCAACCTGATGGCTGCCCAGCAGGAGATCACCCAGGTCTACAGGGTCGGGACCGCCTCCGTGCGCTTCCTGATGAGCGTGGGCGACCTGCTGATCGGGTGGCTGCTGCAGCGTCAGGCCGCCGTGGCCATCGAGGCTCTCGATGCCGGTGCCACCGGTGCCGACAAGTCCTTCTACGAGGGCAAGATCGCGGCCGCCTCGTTCTTCGCCAAGAACATGCTGCCGCTGCTGACCTCGACCCGGGCCGTCCTGGAGAACGTCGACAACGACATCATGGAGCTGGACGAAGCCGCTTTCTGATTCGTCCATCACGAAGCCCCCGTTTCCTGCCGGAGACGGGGGCTTCGCGCATTCCGGGGTACCGCCGTTGTCAGACCCCGCATAGGGTTGCCGTATGCCTCGTTACTACCGCGACCAGCAGGCGTGGAAAGACCTCCAAATGTTCCTTCCCGAGCGCCTGCGCCTCGACGAATCGACGGTGCCGCAGGAGGAATTCTGGGACTGGCACGGCAATCAGGTACACCTCGACCGGTACGCCAATCCGGCGGCGTCGGTGAAGGTGGTGTTGCTGCACGGTGTCGGTACCAACGGCCGACAGATGTCACTGATCCTGGGTGCACCATTGGCGCGCAGGGGCTACGAGACGGTCGCGATCGACAACCTGGGCTATGGCCTGACCGAGGTCGCGCCCGGCACCGTACCCGGATACGGCGATTGGGTAGACCTGGTGGTCGACTTCCTGGAATACGAGCGGCGCCGCGATGTGCGTCCCATCGTGCTGTACGGACTCAGCGCCGGCGGCATGCTCGCGTACCACGTGGCCGCCAAGGCGCCGCGCGACACAGTGCGCGGGATCATCGGCATGACATTTCTGGACCAGCGGGTGCGTGAGGTGGCCGACGGCACGGCCCATGATCTGCTGACCGCACGGGTTGGTGTCCCGTTCCTTCGGCTCGCGGCCAAGACGCCGGCCCGGCGGGTGCGTTACCCGATGTGGCTGGCCGCCAAGATGAGCACGCTCGCGAACAGCCGCGCGGCGATGAAGGTCTTCATGAAGGACCGCACCTCTGCCGCCAGCTGGGTCAGCGTCAAGTTCCTGGCGGAATATATGAGCTACGCCCCCGCCGTCGAGCCCGCCGACTTCGACGTGTGTCCGATCATCCTCACCCAGCCCGATGAGGACCAATGGACGCCCTACGAACTCAGCCGACCGGTACTCGACCCCATCACCAAGGTGCCGGTGACGGTGGTGCCCCTGGAGCGAGCGGGGCACTACCCGCTGGAGGACCCGGGGCTCAAGCAACTCGAGGATGCAGCCGTCGGATTTATCCGGGCCGTCACCGGCTGACCGCGTTGAGCCGGGCGTCGGGCAAACTTGAGGCATGACCGAAGCTCGACGTGCCGTACTGGTTCTATCGCTGGTCGCAACTAGCGTGCTGACTTTTCTGCTCGGCGTCACCGATCCAGCGGCTCCCCTCTTCTACCCCACGCGCTTCCTGATCTGGAACCTTTTCCTGGCTTGGCTACCCGTTTTCGCGGCCCTGGCCTTTTCCGCTGTCCGGCAAAAAATTTGGCTGATTCCCATTGGGCTCGTATGGCTCGCGTTCTTACCCAACGCGCCATACCTCGTCACCGACCTGGTGCACCTGATCAATGGCATCGCCTTCTGGCGCCACGTTCTGCAGTACGGGGTGGCCGCCTGGACCGGGATAATTCTCGGCATAGTGTCACTACGCTTGGTGCACAGGCGAATTCAGCGCGATTTCGGCGCTGTCACAGGGTGGATAGTCGTCGTCGTCTCGGTGGGGCTGTGTGCGGTGGGCGTGGTGATCGGTCGTTTCCAGCGCTGGAATTCCTGGGACCTGATTCATCGTCCCGGCGCGGTCGCGGCGAGCACCCTGGAGTGGGTCAGCTCGCCATTCTCCTTCGTGGCCCATACCGGTGTGGCCGTGGCCGTCGCCGCCTTCTTCGGGCTGGCCTACCTCACCATCTGGTCGGTCTCGCCACCCGATACCGGCCCCGAGGTGACAGCCGGGCCGGAAAATCTCGGGAAAGTGCCCGCGTAGCCGTCATCTCGGCTGCCGGGCCAACGCCTCGACGCGATCGGCCAACTCGGGCACGGACAGGCGACCGTCCAACTCCAGAGTGGCGCTCTCGCGGAGCAGTGGTTCTATCTCCTCGGTGTTGCGGACGATTTCGTCCTGTTCGGCAGTGGTGCGCCCGTACGGGTTGTCGGTGCGAGCGCTCACCCGCGCAATCGCCACATCCACCGGCACACTGAGTAGCACCAGATGACAGAATCTGTCGTAGAAATTCACCTGGTTATCGACGGTGCCGGAGACGACGACATCGGAATGCTGTTCCAGCAGTGCGGATATCCGATTCTCATCCCATCTGCCGTCCGCCAGTGTCCAGCCGTCGTAGTCGGTGTCGACGGTGCACAGACCACGGCGGGCCAGCTCCCGCAGCAGGGTGGTCTTACCCGCACCCGACATGCCTGTCACCAACACCCGCGCCACACCTGAACCATATGCGGTCGCGACTCGTTGACAGCAGGAGAAGAGTGGAGCCAACGGGAGGCGACGATGGAGCACGCGGCACGACGGATCATCGCGGGTCTGATCGCGGCGGCTGCCGCGCTCGCGGTCGGACAACTGGCCGCGGCTGCGGTGGCACCGGATTCCGCACCGTTCTATGCGGTCGGGAACACGGTCGTCGATCACACCCCAGCCGCCGTCCGGGAATGGGTGATCGGAATCTTCGGTACCTCCGATAAAGCGGTGCTGTTCGCCTGTCTGACCGTGATCATCGCACTACTCGCCGCACTAGCCGGCCTGGTGGAGGGCGAGCGGCGGTACGGCACAGTGCTTATCGGGCTGCTCGGCGTTTTCGGAGCTGTTGCCGCGGTAACCCGCCCGGCGGGGACATTCGCCTGGATCTGGCCCTCGGTGATCGCGGCGGTCGCTGGTGCGTTGGTGCTAGGCACCCTGGTCCACCGCGCACAAAGCCAGGCGGTACCCGACCGCCGCAGGTTCTTCGGGACAGCAGCTGTCTTCGCGCTCGGATCGGCGGGGCTCTATTGGCTCGGCACCCGCTGGAGCAAGGGCACCGTGGTCGCCGCAGAACGCCGCGAGGCCACCGTGCCCGCGCCCGTTGCGCCCGCCCCACCCCTGCCCGAGGGCATCGACGTCAAGGGCGCCGTCCCGTACATCACGAGCAATACAGACTTCTACCGAATCGACACCGCGCTACGGGTACCTCAGGTGTCCACCGCCGAGTGGCAACTCAACATCCACGGCATGGTCGACCGGCCACGCACTCTTATGTGGGCAGACCTCAACGCGATGGCGGCGACCCAACGAGCGGTCACGCTCACATGCGTCTCCAACGAGATCGGCGGAAATCTCATCGGCAACGCCGTGTGGACCGGCTTTCCCATCAAGCCGATCTTGGAATCGGTGGGGGTTCATCCGGATGCGGACATGTTGCTGTCCAAGAGCGTCGATGGCTGGACTGCCGGTACCCCACTGCAGGTACTCACCGATGGCCGCGACGCCATCCTTGCCATTGCGATGAACGGCACCCCGCTGCCCGTCGAGCACGGCTATCCCGTTCGACAAGTCGTGCCGGGGCTGTATGGCTACGTGTCGGCGACCAAATGGGTAGTCGACTGGGAAATCACCCGGTTCGACAAGGCAGACGCGTACTGGACCATCCGAGGCTGGTCGGCACGCGGCCCTATCAAAACGGGTTGTCGCATCGATACACCCCGAACAGGCGATCGGCTGGGCACGGGCACCCAGATCGTGGCCGGCACGGCCTGGGCACAACATCGGGGGATCGCCACGGTCGAGGTGCAGATCGACGACGGCCCGTGGCTTCCGGCCCGACTCGCGCCGGAATACTCAGTCGACACCTGGCGGCAATGGTGGTTCGCCTGGCAGGCAACCGCGGGTGAACACATCATCACCGCACGAGCAACCGACGGCACCGGAGCAGTGCAGACCGATCAGATCGCGTCCCCGGTACCCGATGGGGCGACGGGGTATCCGAAACGACTCGTAACGGTGGCCGCCTGAAAAATTAGGCAGCCCCGCGCCGCCGTCGGGTCGGGGGGTCGGACGGTGGCGCGAGGCTACTCATGTATCGACACCCACTCCAGGAGCGTTACACGCTCCACGAAAAAACTCGAAAATTTTTTTGACGACAACCCGAAAATGCCGAAACCCCCGGTCACAGGCTTGCTACCCATGGCCGGGGGTTCCGCTTGTCCTGTCTTACCCCTCAGGCTTCCAGAATGGCGGTCACACCCTGGCCCCCGGCCGCACACACCGAGATGAGTCCGCGGTACGTACCGGTCCCTCCGTTCTCCTTCTTCTTCTCGGCGAGCTGCTTGGCCAGCTGGGCCACGATGCGGCCACCGGTCGCCGCGAATGGGTGCCCGGCCGCCAGCGAGGAACCGTTGACGTTGAGCTTGGAGCGGTCGATGGCACCCAGCGGCTTATCCAGACCGAGGCGCTCCTTGCAGTAGTCCGCCGACTCCCAGGCCTGTAGCGTCGCGAGCACCACGGAGGCGAACGCCTCATGAATCTCGTAGAAGTCGAAGTCTTGCAGGGTCAGACCGTTGCGGGCCAGCAGGCGCGGCACCGCGTAGGTCGGGGCCATCAGCAGTCCGTCGGGACCGTTGACGTAGTCCACCGCCGCGGTCTCGCCGTCGACGAAGTAGGCCAGCACCGGGATATTGCGCTCGGCCGCCCACTCCTCGCTGGACAGCAGCGCCACCGAGGCACCGTCGGTCAGTGGGGTGGAGTTACCGGCGGTCATGGTGGCGTCGCCGTGCTTCACGCCGAACACCGGCTTCAATGTCGCCAGCTTCTCCACGCTGGAATTCGGGCGCAGGTTGTCATCGCGATACAGACCCAGGAACGGGCTGATCAGGTCATCGAAGAAGCCGCGGTCGTAGGCAGCGGCCATCTTCTGATGGCTCGCGGCCGCCAAGGCATCCTGCTCGGTCCGCTTGACGCCCGCCTGCTTGGCGGTGATGGCGGCGTGCTCTCCCATGGACAGGCCGGTACGCGGCTCACCGTTCTGCGGGATGTCGACGCCGAGGGCGGCGGGCAGCTTTCCGAGCAGCTTCAGGCGGGTGACGTTGTCCTTCGCGCGCCGGATCGCCAGCAAGGTGTGGCGAAGATCATCCCCGAAGTTGATCGGTGCATCAGAGGTGGTGTCCACGCCACCGGCCAGCACCGACTCGTAACGGCCGAGCGCGATGCCGTCGGCACCCACGATCGCCGCCTGCAAGCCCGTGCCGCAGGCCTGCTGCAGGTCAAAGGCCTGTGTGTACGGCGACAGCGGGCTGCCCAGCACCGATTCGCGGGTGAGATTGAAATCACGGCTGAGCTTGAGCACCGCACCGGCGATGACGGCACCCAGACGTTCACCCTTGAGGTTGAAGCGATCGGATGCGCCGGTGATGGCGGCGGTCAACATGTCCTGGTTGGAGGCGTTCGCATAGGCGCCGTCCGAACGTGCGAAGGGAATGCGGTTACCACCGAGAACAGCTACACGGCGGCGGCCTTGCGAAGCGTCTGACTTGCGTGCCGAGCTAGTTGCCACTTGTCTCTCCACTGTTGAGGGGGCAGGATTACCGAGCATTCTTACTCTGGAGTAAGTTCTTTGTCGAATTCACCCTAGACCACTCAAGGCAACCACTAAGGAAACGGCACATGTCCCCCAAGCTCACTGACGACCTTTACGCACTGCTGGTCAACTCCGGGCCCGGCAACCTGCTCGCCGGCCGCCTTGGTATCCCGCAGCCCGAGAAACTGCGCCGCTACAAGAAGGGCCAGCCCGCGCTGGCCGGGCCCGTGCTGATCGGTGGCGAAGGCCGCCTCGCCGAGCCGCTGCGCGCCGCCCTGGCCGACGACTACGAGGTGGTGTCCAACAACCTCGGCGGCCGTTGGGCCGATAAGTTCGGCGCTTTGGTGTTCGACGCCACCGGCATCACCACCCCCGTCGAGCTCAAGGCCCTGCACGAGTTCTTCACACCGCTGCTGCGCAATGTCGGCAAGTCGGGCCGCCTGCTGGTCATCGGAACCACACCGGACAAGGCCGCCACCACCGACGAGCGCATCGCCCAGCGCGCGCTGGAGGGCTTCACCCGATCGCTGGCCAAGGAGTTCAGCAACGGTGCCACCGTGCAGCTGGTGTACCTGCACCCCGATGCCAAGACCGGCGCCACGGGCCTGGAGTCGACGGTCCGCTTCATCCTTTCGGCCAAGTCCACCTACGTGGACGGCCAGGTGTTCTATGTGGGCGCCGACGACTCCACCGCGCCTGCCGACTGGGATAAGCCGCTGGCCGGCAAGGTCGCCATCGTCACCGGCGCCGCCCGCGGTATCGGCGAGACCATCGCCGAGGTGTTCGCCCGTGACGGCGCCGCCGTCGTCGCGATCGACATGCCATCTGAAGAACTGAACGAGCTGGCCTCACGCGTCGGTGGCACCGCGCTGGCGCTGGACGTCACCTCCGAAGATGCGGTCGACACCATCACCGCACATCTCAAGGAGCACCACGGCGGCAAGGCCGACATCTTGGTCAACAACGCCGGTATCACCCGCGACAAGCTCCTCAAGAACATGGATGATGCGCGCTGGGACTCCGTGATCGCCGTCAATCTGCTTGCGCCGCAACGCCTTACCGAGGGCCTCATCGGAAACGGCACCATTGGCGAGGGTGGCCGGGTCATCGGGCTGGCCTCCATCGCCGGTATCGCCGGCAACCGCGGCCAGACCAACTACGGCGCCACCAAGGCCGGCATGATCGGCATCACCCAGGCACTGGCTCCATCGCTGGCCGAGAAGGGCATCACCATCAATGCCGTGGCCCCGGGCTTCATCGAGACCAAGATGACCGCCGCCATCCCGCTGGCCAACCGCGAGGTGGGCCGCCGCATCAACTCGCTGAACCAGGGTGGCGAGCCGGTGGATGTCGCCGAGACCATCGCCTACTTCGCGAGCCCCGCCTCGAATGCGGTCACCGGCAACGTGGTCCGCGTGTGCGGCCAGTCCTGGCTGGGGGCCTGATCATGGCGCAGCCATCCGGGCTTCAGAACATGGTGATGGCGGCGGTGGGTGCCCTGCCGTTCATCCCGCGTCCTTCCACACTGCCCACCCGTGTGGTGCGCACCCAGGGCGTGAAAATCGACCCCGCGAATGTGGCCGCGTACGCACAGGTCACGGGACTGACCTTCTCCGACAAGGTGCCCGTCACGTATCCGTTCACCCTTCAGTTTCCGTCGGTGATGTCCCTGGTGGCGAGCCTGGACTTCCCGTTCCCGGCGATCGGCACGGTGCACCTGGAGAACCACATCACCCAGCACCGCGCCATCAGCGCGACCGACACCGTCGACATCGAGGTGCGGGCGGAGAATCTGCGCGAGCACCGCAAGGGGCTGCTGGTGGACGTCCTCACCGACATCACCATCGGGACCGACACAGTGTGGCAGCAGACCATGACATTCCTGCGCCAGCAGCGCACCAGCCTCTCCGGCGGGCCCAAGCCGGAGCCGCCCAAGGCCGTCAAGCTGCCGCCGCCGAACTCGACACTGCGGATCAGCGGTGGACAGATTCGTCGCTACGCGTCGGTGGGTGGTGACCACAACCCGATCCACACCTCGTCGATCGGCGCCAAGGCACTGGGCTTCCCGAAGGCGATTGCTCACGGGATGTTTACTGCTGCAGCAGTTCTCGGAAACATCCAGGGCGACATTCCCGACGCCGTGCGTTACGACGTGAAGTTCGGCAAGCCGGTCCTGCTGCCCGCCGCGGTGGGCGTGTGGATCGACAGGCCCGGCGGGCCCGGCACTGCTTGGGATATCGCCGTCCGCAATCCGCGCAACGGCGACCCGCACGTGACCGGGAGCGTCACCCCGCTCTGATCACGCACCTTCAGAAGGCCCGCGATCCGGTCAATCCGGTCGCGGGCCTTCTGCGGTCGGGAGCGGACGCACGCCCGTAGCTGCCCGGCTACGAGCGACATGCTTCCAATACGGTGGGCGTTGTCGCGCAGAGGCGGGCACTATGCACACGTCCCGGGAATGTGCGCAGGCGACAAGAGTGCGATGAGTTGTCGGATCCATGGAGGTCTCTTCGTCAGAGAGGTAGAGATCCCCTCTGGACAGGAGCCCGTCATGACCACAGCACTCAACCCACTCGAGACCGTCGCCAACGCCCGCGCCGCCCTACACGAGGTCGTCAGCAGGCTCACCGAGGCAGACAACGACAAGCAGACGCCCAACGCCAAGTTCACCGTCGCCCAGCTCACCGATCATCTGCAGAACTCCATCAAGCTGCTCGGCGGCGCTGCCGGTGTCGACATCGCCCTCACCACCGAAGGTTCCGTGGCCGACCGCCTCCTTCCGCAGTCGCAGGCCGTGGTCGACGCGTGGCAACGTCGCGGTATCGACGGCACGGTGACCCTGCCGATCGGCGAGTACCCGGCCGAAGTCGCCGTTCGCATCCTCGGCTCCGAGTTTCTGGTCCACGCCTGGGATTACGCGGTTGCCACCGGTCAGGAGTTCGAGCCGATGGACGCACTCACCGATGGCGTCCTGGAATCGGTGCGGATGATCATCCAGCCGGAGCGACGCGACGGCGACTTCTTCGCCGACGAAGTGCCGGTGCCTGACGACTCCCCGAACCTGGTGAAGCTCATCGCCTTCACCGGCCGCAACCCGGGATGGTCGCCGGCAAGCTGACCCGACTAATACTCACGCTGATCACGACGGCTGTACTTCGGCGAACCGATCGTTACGATCGCTCGTCATTTCATGCAGCAAATTCAAGGAGTGCGTCGTGCCAGCGGACGAGGATCACCAAGACGCGCCACCCATCGACTGGCGAGCACTGCTACGACAGTTACCCCTGCTGAATATCCTCGGCGTGGTCGCCGTCCTGGTGGCGGCGACCTTGGTGGTGGTGAAGAACCTGCCCGACCACGGCGCCGACCAGCTGCTCAACGTCTCCTACGACCCCACTCGCGAGCTGTACAACGTGGTCGACGGCACCTTCACCAAGCAGTACAAAGACAAGACCGGCAAGACCATAGAAATCAAGCGCACCAATGGCGGCTCGGCCCGGCAGGCCCGTAGCGTCCTGGACGGCAGCCAGCGTGCCGACGTGGTGTCACTGGCCTCGGTCAGTGACGTGGACACGCTGAGCCTGCGCGGACTGATCGCACCGAACTGGCGACAGCGGCTACCGAACAACTCGGTTCCTTACACCTCGACGATCGTGTTCGTCGTCCGCAAGGGCAACCCGCGCGGCATCCACGACTGGCCGGACCTGATCAAGGAGAACGTCTCCGTCATCACGCCGAATCCGCGCACCTCCGGCAACGGACAGCTCTCCGTGCTCGCCGCCTGGGGCTCGGTGGTGACACGAGGCGGAACGGACACCGACGCGCGCAGCTTCCTCACCGCGCTGTTCCGGAACGTCGCGGCCCTCGACAGCGGGGCACGCGGGGCCACCAACACATTCTCGGTCCAACGGCTCGGCGACGTCCATCTGACCTGGGAGAACGAGGCGATCAACGAGGTCGACGCCAACAAGGGCGA
Source organism: Mycobacteroides abscessus ATCC 19977 (assembly GCF_000069185.1). Classification (NCBI taxonomy): domain Bacteria; kingdom Bacillati; phylum Actinomycetota; class Actinomycetes; order Mycobacteriales; family Mycobacteriaceae; genus Mycobacteroides; species Mycobacteroides abscessus. The sequence goes on from NC_010397.1 coordinate 4,523,072, forward strand.
ACTTGAGATCGTCTATCCACCGGTGAGCATCCGCGCCGAACCGGCGGTCGCATGGGTGGATGCCAATCTGGGCGATCCCAAACGGGCCGCGATCGCCCGGGCCTATTTGGAGTACCTCTTCACCGACGAGGCCCAGGAGGTCGCCGCGCAGCATGGATACCGGCCGTTCAAGCCTGACATCCTTGCCCGGCACAGCAACACGCTGCCCGCGATCGCCCAGTTCCCCATCACCGCGATCGCGTCGAGCTGGGATGACGCACGCCAGAAATTCTTCTCCGACAACGGGATCTACGAGACCATCCCACGCAACACCGACCGGGGTACCACCACCTTCGCCTCCGACAGACAGGGACGCTAGATGCCTTCGGCACCGGGATTATTCGAGAGCTACGACGCGATCAAGGCCCGCCGTGATGTCATCGCCGGCCTGACGGTGGCGGCGATATCGCTTCCTCAGGCCATGGCCTACGCACTGATCGCCGGGGTGGACCCGAAATACGGTGTCTACTCCGCGATCGTGGTCACGGCCATCGCATCGATATTCGGCTCCTCATCGCACCTCATCAACGGACCCACCAGCGCCATCTCGCTGCTGGTGTTCAGCTCGCTGGCCTTCCTCGATCCGGAGAACCGCACCGGGCTGTTCGAGGCACTGTTCCTCCTGGGCGTGCTCGTGGGCACCATCCAGATCCTCATCGCCGTCTTCAAGCTGGGCGACCTCACCCGCTACATCTCCGAATCCGTCGTCATCGGGTTCATGGCAAGTGCCGCCCTGCTACTCGCCATCGGCCAGCTGGCCAACGCAATTGGCGTGCGGGACAAGGGCGATGGGCATATGCAGGTGCTCCAGCGCGCGTGGCTCACCTTGTTCCACGGCGACGCCGTGAACTACCGGGCATTGTTCCTGAGCGTCACGGCGGTGGCGTTGGCGGTGCTGCTGCGCCGCCTGGTCCAGCGCTACGAGTTGCCCCAGATCGACATGCTGCTGGTGCTGATCGTCACCGCTGTCATCGCCTACGCCTACGGCTGGACGGTGCCCGACGGTACAGGGCACACCGATGTGAAGATCTCCGGGAAGATCCCCGCAAGCCTTCCAGAATTCCATATCCCCGAGGTACAGGTGAGCACGCTCGGTGAGCTGTCGCATGGCGCGCTGGCCATCGCGTTCATCGGTCTGATCGAGGCGCTGTCCATCGCCAAGGCCATCGCACACCACACCGGGCAGCAGATCGACTACAACCGGCAGATCCTCGCCGAAGGCCTGGCCAATCTGGCCGGCGGCTTCTTCCAGAGCCTGCCCGGCTCCGGCTCGTTGTCACGATCGGCGATCAACTACCAGTCGGGGGCGGCTACCAGATTTTCCGGAATCGTTAGCGCGGCAACGGTAACCATCGCGCTGCTGCTCTTCGCCCCGCTGCTGCGCTACATCCCACAGGCCGCGCTGGCGGGTCTGCTATTGGTGACCGCGGTGCGATTGGTGGACTTCCACCGCCTTGTCTACGCCATCAAAGCGTCGCGCTATGACGCCGGTCTGGTCATCATCACGGCACTGGTGGGAGTGGCCGTGAACCTGGACACCGCGGTGCTTGTCGGCGTGGTGCTCTCCATCCTGCTGTTCGTGCCGCGCGCCGCCAAGCTCAAGGCCGCCGAACTCGTCGTCACCGACGAGGGAGTCATCCGTGAGCGGACTCCTCAGGACAGACCGACCGGTGCGGGGGCGCCCGTCATCTACGACCTGGAGGGTGAACTGTTCTTCGGTGCGGCACCCGAACTCGACCGCTATCTCGAGTCGCTGCACACCAGGATCCGCGATGAGCATCTGAAGGTGGTGATTCTGCGGCTGAAGCGTGTGCGCCACCCCGACGTCGTCTGCATCGAACGACTCGAGCACTTCATCAGGGAGCAGCAACAGCTCGGAGTCACCGTTCTGCTGGCCGGGGTCCGCCCGGATTCGCTTGCGCTGCTGGAGAATGTCGGCTTTACCCATTGGCTGCCCCCCGAGCAGGTCTTCCCCGAGGAAGAGAAGGAGTTCTCGGCGACGCTGCGGGCCGTCCGCTACGCACAAAGCCGGCTCGAGGAGGAGCCCCCGAACCCGGCAGCGAACCCGGAAAAGCTCTACTACCTGGTGTGACGGCCTACGCGCGCTTGGCCACCGGCTCATCGCGCGGACGGCCGCGCAGACCGCGCCAACCGAGGTTCAGCAATGTGTCCTTGGCACTTTCGACCTTGATGTCGCCGGTGGCCACCCGGGACGCGACAGCCTCGCCGCCGCCGACCAGGGCCACCGCCATCGCGTCGTAATCGGTCTCAGGATCGATCTCCGGGGAGGCCGCCTTGATCAGCCGCGCCACCAATTCGATGATCCTGTCGCGCCCTTCACGCACTTGCTTGGCAAATAGCTGCGTGCTGGTGGCCTGTCCATAGATCACGATCCACGAAGCTCGGTGGGTGTCAACGTAGTTGAGAAACGATACGACCGTGGTGCTCAACACATCTCGAGGCGACTGCGTCAGATCGATGTCGCCGCGCACCGCCTCGACGAACCGGCCCAGCTCACGGCGCAGGCAGGCGACGAAAAGATCTTCCTTGGAGCCGTAATACAGGTAGAGCATCGGCTTGGAGATCTTGGCAGCCGCGGCGATGGCATCCATCGAGGTGTCCCGGAAACCGTTAAGCGCGAACTCCTGCACCGCGGCGTCCAGCATCTGCTGCTCCCGAACGGCACGGGGCAGCCGCTTGGTACCACCCGCCATGCCTGCCTCCGAGCTTCGGACGTGAACGCGAACTTACTCCAGAGTAAGCTACTGGGTAGTTCGACTATTGCATACGCCCCATTGACGCGGGCCGAGTCTGCCCAAATGAAGTGTTTTGCACTCCTTCTCTAGGGTAGCGCGCAAACGCCACTCTCCCGATACCCCCACCCCGTACTATGCCCGCGTGGATTTCACCCTGTCGCTGACTCCGGATCTGGTGGCCGTGTTTCTCACGCTGTTCGTGCTGGAGGTGGTGTTGGGTATCGACAACGTCGTCTTCATCTCGATACTCGCCAGCAAGTTGCCCCGCGGACAACAGGCACGGGCCCGCAATGTGGGACTCACGCTGGCAATGGTCATGCGGGTCGGACTGGTCTTCCTGGCCGGCTGGATCATCACCCTCAAAGAGGACATTCTGGAACTATTCGGTCAGGGCTTCTCGGTCAAGGACTTCATCCTGATCACGGGCGGGCTGTTCCTGGTCTACAAGGCCGTCCACGAAATACACCTCAAGCTCGAAGGCGCTCCCGAGGGGAGCGAATCATCCAGCGGGGCAGCTACATTCAAGTCCGTCTTGGTGCAGATACTCCTGTTGGACCTGGTGTTCTCGCTCGACTCCGTCATCACCGCCGTGGGCATGACAAGCAACATGCTCATCATCGTCACCGTGGTGGTGCTCTCCTTCGGGATCATGCTCTTTGCCTCGCGCTTCGTCTTCACCTTCGTCAATCGGCACCCCACCGTGAAGATGCTTGCCCTGTCCTTCTTGCTGCTCATCGGCGTTTTCCTTATCGCCGATGGCTTCGGGATCAAGATCGACAAGGCCATGATTTACGGTCCGATGGCGTTCGCGATTCTCGTCGAAGGGCTCAACCTGCTGGCAGCTGCACGAAAAGCACGGCAGGACAACATGACCCGCACTCCTGTTGCGCTTCGGCCCAGCTATCCGGGTATCGATGAGTCCGTGGCGGTAGCGGCGGCCACCTCCGCCGGCCCCGACGCGGGTTCAGTCGGATTGTCCCGAAAGCCAGTGGGCGGCGTCGGGGGCGACGAGCGTGCTGGTCTCGGCTAGCCGTTGCGGTCCCCGCAACCAGCGCGCCGTGACGCGCAGTTCATGCGTTATCTCAGGTGGTCTACCAGTTCACCGTTGACACCGAAGAGCTTGTCCTGCCACTCGTTCAGCAGCGCGTTGGTGTCGATGTCGTCGGGATGGAAGCCCCTACGCATGAATGGCTTCATCTCGCGGTAGAAACCACGGAGCAACGGGCCGCGAACAACGCCCACGGTTTCGCGCAGCACCCGCCACGGCTGCTTCCGGCCGACGGGGTCGGTAGTCAGGATCGAAACCCAGGACGAGAGCACACCAACCGGTATCACGATGTTGGCCAGCACACGCATCATGTTGATACGCAACGTTTCCGACCCCCCGATTGCGCGATAGACATCGAAGGCAACCGATTTATGCTCCAGTTCCTCGATGGCGTGCCAGTTGAGCAGGTTCTTGATCTCGGGGTCCGTCATCATGTGCTGCAGCTCCGGGCGACTCAGCACGTTCTCGGCCAGCACCGCGGTGAAGTGCTCGGCACCGACGGTGAACGCCAGTAGCAGGTGCCGGAATCGCCGACAGCGGTCCGGGTCGGGGTACTGCTCGTCGAGAAACTTCTCCATGCGCTCGGTGCTGTTCAGAATGTACTCGAACCACGCTGTCGGATATCCCATCTCGGCAAGTTGCTTGTTGAGATCGCGGTGATGCAGCCCGTGGGTCATCTCCTGACCGATAAAACCGGCTACCCGCTTCTTGAGGTCGGGATCGGCGATCTTGTCGCGATATCTGCGCACCGACCGGACGAAGATGTCCTCCCCTGGCGGGAAAACGGCAGACAAGAACGCGACCGTGTGGCTGAACGCGATGTCGTTGTTCGCGAAATACCGGTCTTCGGACTCCGACTCACCAAAGCGGAAGGAGATCCGCCGGGTTTTCGGGTAACTCACCTGGGCAGCGACGGTCATGAGAATCCCTTCCGTTGACGTTCCAGGCATAAACGTAACGGAATTTTCCGTAACGGACAATGGGGTAATCTTTTTCCCGATGGACCTGACTATCGACCAGTTGGCACAGCGGGTGGCCATGACGGCACGCAACATCCGCGAGTGGCAGACGCTCGGGCTGGTACCCCCGCCCGAGAAACGGGGCCGCGTCGGCATCTACTCCGACGAGCACATCGCGATTATCAACCACGTCAAAAACTTGAAATCCCAAGGATTTCCGCTGGACGTTATCCGCCGCGTGATCGATTCCGGCAGTGGCTCCGAAGACAGCGTCCGCAAGATGGTCACCGAGGCCCTCAGCCCCTTTGCCAACGGCGAGCCGGTGGTGATGCCGCGCGCCGAGCTGATCAAGCGCATCGGAGCAGGGGCTGATTCCGCGCTGGCAGACACCGATCTGGTCTCCGAGGTCGACGCCGCCACGGTCTCGATTCGCGATTCGGAAACCCTCGACGCGATCGAGCTACTGGTCAGCTCGGGCATGACACTGTCGCGGATCGCCGAGACGCTGCGTGAGGTCGATCGGTTGCAGCATCAGATCGCACAGCTGCTATTGGGCGCCTACGTGGCCGACGTCTGGCAGCCCTTCGTCGAGTCCGGCTATACATCCGAGGACTGGGAAAAGATCGCCGAAAACGCCTCACAGGCAAAACAATTGACCGTCACTTTGGCTTCGCGATTGCTGGCACGCGCACTGGATGACACCGTCGACCCGATTCTGCTGCAACAGGCCAACGAGGCCGAGGCGGTACTGGAGCGCGACCGCCCGGCCTCGTCCGCCTGAGCTCAGTCCAGCTCGCCGCAGCCCCGGTCCAGACCGCGTACCTCGATCGGGCACCACACCGCACGGGATACTTCGGCCGCCCACCGCTGGGCATCGGCCAGGGTGGGCACGTCGATGATGCTGAACCCGCCGAGCTGCTCCTTGGTTTCGGTGTACGGCCCGTCGGTGGTGGTGTGCCCGGCCGCACTGGCGGTCACCATGGTGGCGGTGTCGGCGGGTTGCAGGCCGGCCGCGAACAACCACACTCCGGCATCCTGCATCCGGCGAGTCACAGCTTGCACATCGGCCCCGATGGTTTCCAGCGCTGCCTCATCGGGCTGTACCGCACCAGGTGCGTAGACGATCGACAACATGTAGCGGCTCATGTCACGCCTCCTCGTCCTGGAACGGGCGCACCTCTACGGCCTCTTCACAGGCCGCCGACCCTTCCGCCGCCCACTTCAGTGCCGCATCGAGGTCAGGGGCGTTGATGATCCAGAAGCCGCCGAGGTGCTCCTTGGTCTCCAGGTAAGGGCCGTCGGTGGTGGTGACCTTGCCATCCACGCTGTGGACCACTGTCGCGTCCGAAGGTTCGGTCAATCCGTTGGCGAAAACCCAAACGCCGGCCTCTTTCATCTTCTCGTTGAGAGCGCCGGTCTGGGCATACAGCCGCTGCACATCCTCATCGCTCCACTGCGTGGCATCTTGCGCATAACTGTGGACCGAAAGTAGGTACTGCTTCATGGTCGTCCTTTCCTATCCGTATCTGGCGATCGGGCGCCCTATCGGCTTCCCTTCAACCACACCACGAATAGACCTGCCCCGGATCGACAGCTCATCGAAAAATTTTCACAAGATCGCGCGGGACCTCAGAGTCGGTTGTCGAGGTACTGCTGGCGACAGGCCCGGCGTGCGATCTTTCCGCTGGTGGTCCGCGGGATGGCGCCGGCCTGAACCAGCCGGATGTCGGCGACGGGCAGCGCATGCCGACGAGATACCGCGGCCCGGAGCACTTCGATGATGGGCCCCGGTTCTGCCCGTCCGGCGCCCGCGGCCCGTTCCGCGACGATGATCAACCGTTCTCCCACGCCATCGCCCGCATCGACGCCCGCGGGCAGTTCGTCGGCCGGCACGGAGAAGGCCGCCACAAAACCTCGTCGCACCACGGGCGAGGCATCTTCGACGGTGGCCTCGATGTCATGGGGATAGTGGTTCCGTCCATCGACGATCACCAGATCTTTTACCCGGCCGGTGATGTACAGCTCGCCGTCGATATAGACGCCGAGGTCGCCCGTACGGAACCAGATGGCGCCCGGCTCGGTGCCGGCGGCGTGACTGCCCTCATCCAGGCGCGCCTGCAACTTGTTACGGAAGCAGACCTCGGTCTCCTGCGAGCGACCCCAGTATCCGCGACCAACGTTGTTGCCGTGCAACCAGATTTCGCCGATCTGTCCGTCGGGTAGTTCGGTCTCCGCATTGGGGTTGACGATGACGGCCCACTGGCTGCGAGCGACCTGCCCGCAGGACACCTGCGGCATCGCGTTTTCGTGCGCGGCATCCACGCGGGTGGCGTACCCGGCACCCAACTGCTCACGATCCACGTAGATCACCGACGGTTCCGCATCGGGGGCGATGGAGGAGACGAACAACGTCGCCTCGGCCATACCGTAAGACGGCTTGATCGCGTTGTCCGGCAACCCGTATGGGCCGAAGGCCGCGTTGAACTTCCGGATCGACGCAATACTGACCGGCTCGGAGCCGTTGATCAGCCCGGCGACATTGCTCAGATCCAGGGACTCGCCCTCCTTCGGTAGGCCACGCTCGGCGGCCAGCTCGAAGGCGAAGTTCGGTGCGGCGCCAAACGTGCGGCCCGCATGCGAGGCGGCGGCCAACTCCCTGATCCAGCGTCCGGGTCTGCGCACGAAAGACAGTGGGGACATCAGTGTCATCCGCCCACCGCACAGCGGGAACATCAACATCAGCAGGCCCATGTCGTGGTACAGCGGCAACCAACTCGCTCCCCGCACATCCACGTCCAGACCCACCGAGATGATCATCTGCAGCACGTTGGTCATCACCGCGCGGTGGGTGATCTCCACTCCGGCGGGCGCTCGCGTCGAGCCCGACGTGTATTGCAGGTAGGCGATGTCATCGGTGTCCGGAGTCACCCGTACATACGTCGCGCCTACCGAGTCCGGCACGCTGTCGACGGCCAACACCCGCGGACGACGATCCCGGGGCAACCTGCGAATGAAGCTGTTGACGGATTCCGCGGCCGCCTGATTGGTCAGCACTACCGTCGGTTGGGCATCGGAGAGTACTGCGTCGAGCCGCTCGGTGTGCCCGGGGAGCTCCGGGGCGAACAACGGCACCGCGATGTTCCCCGCCTCAATGGCGGCGAAGAAGCCGACGACGTAATCCAGGCTCTGGGGAGCCAGGATCGCCACCCGGTCGCCCGGCTGGGTTACCTGCTGGAGCCTGGCCGCCACCGCGCGGGTCCGCGCACGAAGCTGCGGCCAGTTCAGATCGACAGGCTCCCCATTGGGGTCGCTGCTGAAATCGACGTACCGGTAGGCGAAGGTGTCGTGCGGTCCGTCGACAGCGCATTCCAGATAATGGTTGACGGTGTAACCGTCCGGCAGCGAGATGGCGCCCGTCTCATCGAGGTATTCCTCGAGACGCAACCCTGAAACCAGTGAGTTCATCGCAACCTCCGCGTAGCCGTGAGCACGAAAGTCGGTTGACAAGCAGCAATAAATAAGCCATCACGCTTTTGCTACGGCCCCGACCGAACGTAGATGGTACGTGACGTACCAGATGCAAACGGTACTCGAAGTCCCACTAGGAAGCCCTGTTGAGAACCGCTTTTGAGCAAATTGTGCACTGTGCCCTTTAACACCTCGCCGAATTGATGTGACGGGCGTGACCACCCCGGCCCGCTGTGGGGTGTCGCCGTATCTCCGCGCCGGCGCGGCGGGCGGGTGTTTTCGGCATTCCCTTCCTGCGCGGTCGCTATTAGACTCGTGACAAATAGCGTCCAGCGTCGGAGGCGGATATGCGGACCAGGGATCAGATCAAGTACTGGTCGCGGTGGGCGACTATGCATGGCATCAGCCGCGCGGCCTTGTTGACCCAAGTGCGCACGTTGCCCCTGGCCGCCTTATTCCTCGGCCCCGATCGCGCCGAGAAGCACTACCGGTACATCGAAGAGATACGGGCTTCGGGATCGGTCACGCCGTCACGGGCCGGTGGTCTGATCTTCACCGACTTGGCTCTCACCCGCGAGATCCTGCGGGATAACCGCTTCATCACCATGGCGCCCACCAATATTCCGTCCCCGATTCTGCCGCTGGCCTTTAGCCGCTGGGTCTTCGCGAGAACCGAGCCCGGCCTGCCCAATCCTGTCGAGCCTCCGGCCATGCTTGCCGTCGATCCGCCGGAGCACACCCGGTTTCGCAAGCTGGTATCCAAGGCGTTCACTCCCCGCGCGGTGAGCAAGCTCGAGGATCGGGTCCGGGAGGTCACCACCGAACTACTCGACAACCTTGAGCGCCACGAGCGCGCGGATCTGCTGCATGACTACGCGTCCCAACTGCCTGTCGCGATCATCGCCGAAATGTTGGGCGTGCCGCGGGCCGATGCCCCGTTCCTCCTGGAGTGGGGCAATCATGGTGCCGCGCTACTCGACATCGGTATGACCTGGTCGGCATACCGCGACGCCACACAGGCACTCATCGAGATCGATCGCTACTTCGACGCCCACCTGGTGCGGTTGCGCGGCGAACTCGCCGAAGATCCCACCGTAGACGGCATCCTGGCGAGCATCGTGCGCGACGGCGATCTGAACGACCGCGAGCTCAAGGCCACGATGGCGCTGCTGCTGGGTGCCGGCTTCGAAACCACGGTCAACCTGATCGGCAACGGTATCGCCGCACTGTTGCGCCATCCCCAACAACTGGCACATCTGCGTGAAAACCCGGACGGCTGGCCCAACGCCGTCGAGGAGATCCTGCGTTACGACTCTCCCGTGCAGATCACCGGAAGGGTCGCCACCCAGGCGTGCGAATTTGAAGGGCACACGCTGGCGGCCGGGTCCATGGCCATATTGCTGCTGGGCGGCGCCAATCGCGATCCGGCGGTTTTCGATCAGCCCGATGTCTTCGATGTCCTCCGGGCCAACGCACGCGAGCACGTGGCGTTCGGTAGCGGCATCCACGTGTGCCTCGGAGCGAGCCTGGCCCGGATGGAAGGCGTGGTGGCGTTGCAATCGCTGTTCGAGCGCTTTCCAGAACTCGCGCTGGCGGCCGACCCCACTCCCGGTAAACACGTGAACCTGCATGGCTTCGGAAGCCTGCCGGTGAACCTCGGCCGCGCCCGGGTACCGGCCAGCAGTTAATCTCGAAGGTGCTCGGTGTCCGCTTGGCATCGAGTGAGCCGACACGGGGATCGGGACGGATGCAGCACCGGATCAAACAACGCACCCATTGGGCTGTCACCCACGGGATAGGCCGTGCCTATCTGAAAGTGCTTGCGCGCCGGGGAGAGCCCGTCGCGCAGCTGGGTATCGACGTCGGCCAGGCCCCGGACATCTACCGCATCATCGACAAGATCCGGGAACGCGGCCGGCTGTCGAGGGCCGGCGACGGGTGGATCACCGCCGACGCACAGATCGTCCGAACCATCTTCCGAGACAATCGGTTCGTCACTTTCAAACCCGAACACCGGTCCGCCTCACCGATCATTCAACGGCTGGCCGCGTGGAGCGATCCGCAGCTGCTCAACCCCGCCGAGCCGCCGTCCATCCTGATCACCGATCCACCCGATCACGGACGGCTGCGCCGTCTGGTCGCCGCTCCGTTCACTCCCCGCGCGATCGAAGGCCTTCGTGACCGGATCCAAGAGGTGACGAACGGCCATCTGGATGTGTTGCAGCAACGCCAAAGTCCGGATCTGATAGCCGATTTCACCGCGAAGATCCCGATCGCCGTGATCGGCGAGATGATCGCCGTGCCTCCGCCGGACTACTCGCGGCTCTACACGGCGATGAACCGCGCCATCCAGCTGATCGCCACCACCGCGCCATCCTGGAGCGAGTACCAAGACGGCACAGCAGCTTTACGTGAGATCGACGAATACCTCGAGAAGCATGTCGCCCGGCTGCGCCGTGAGGGCACCGAAAGCGAATTGGCCACAGCGCTTCTGGACAGTGACCTAAGCCACTTCGAACTCAAGATGTTCTTCGCGGTATTCCTGGGTGCGGGATTCGTCACCACCACACATCTGATGGGCAAGGCGATTGTCACGCTGCTCCGGCATCCCGAGCAACTCGCGCTGCTGCAGGCCGATCCGAGCCTGTGGCCCAACGCCGTCGAGGAACTCATGCGCTACGACACCTCTAATCAGTGGTCGGCCCGCGTCGCCACTGAAACGGTCGAGATCGAGGGCCACACCATCGAGGCAGGGCAGTCGGCACTACTGCTTCTCGGCGGAGCCAATCGTGACCCGGCGGCATTCGAGAACCCGGACGTCTTCGACATCACCCGGCCCAATGCGCGTGAAAACATCACATTGGGCACGGGAATTCATGTGTGCCTGGGTCAGGTGCTGGCGCGCGCCGAACTGCACACGGCACTACAGACCCTCTTCGAACGCTTCCCCCGGCTCTCACTGGCCGGCGAGCCCGAGTACCTGAACGGAATGGGTATTCACGGGCTGCGCCTTCTCCCCGTCACACTGGGCTAACCGCAGGCGGGAACACCCTTGTACGCCAGCACCCGGCGCACCGACGCGTTGATCGCATCGGCATTCAATTCGCCTGCGTTGTATGCCGATTCCAGACGATCCAGAACCGAACCAACCTTCTCGGTGCTTACCCAGAGCGCCCAGTCGACGCCCGCCTTGATCGACTTGAGCACGGCTTCCTCGATCGGGAAACGGTCGGTGATGGCGGCCATCGAGGACAGGTCGTCGGTGAAGATGACACCGTCGTAGGCCGGCGCGCCATAGCCGGTTCCCTTGCGCAGCAGGTCAACTGCTGCCCCACTGAGGCTGGCCGGGTCGTCGCCGGTGAGCCCAGGCACCTGCATATGGCCGATCATCACCGCAGCACCGCTGGTAACCAGCGAGCGGTACGGCACCAAATCGTTGTCCTTCAGCTGCTCCAGTGGCGGGGTCACCACCCCATTGGTGTGTGAATCGCCCGAGGCGTGACCATGTCCGGGGAAATGCTTGACCACGGCACGCACCCCGCCGGCCTGGTATCCGCGCACGGAGGCCTCGGCGTATTCGGCGACCTTCTGGGGGTCGCCGCTAAACGAACGGTCACCGATGGCACCGTCGGGATCACCGTCGGTCACATCGGCGTCCGGAGCGAAGTCGATGGTGATCCCGAGGTCCTTCATCTTCTGGGCACGCTCCTGGCTCAGCGCCTGCACCTGCTCGGGTGTCTGGGTAGCGGCCAATTCACGGGCCGACGGCGCCGGGCCGATGAGATCCTTCAGGCGCGACACCCGGCCGCCCTCCTCGTCGATACTCACGGCAGCCGGAATGGGGCCGGCGGTGATGACGTCATGCAGCGAACCGTCCGTCAGCATCTCCTTCTTGGTCCAGCTGCCGACGAAGATGCCGCCGACGTGATGGTCGCGCACCAGCGCACGGGCGTCGTCGGCGTCTTTGATGCCGACCATGAGTAGCTGCGCCAACCGGTCGCGAGTACTCAGACAGGCCAGGTCAGCGGCGGGCGCAGCGGTTGCTGGCGCCTGCGCCTTCGTCGACGACGTGTTCTCCTTCGAGGGCTCCGAGGCATTGCCACCGCAAGCGGTAAGCGCCGCGACGACGAGACCGGTCAGTACTGTGCCTGCGCGCATTCTCATGGGGCCATGGTGTCATGCGCCGGGTTCGAGGCGGGCCAGCCGGTCACCGAGGTACCTGCGGAAAACTTCATTCTCGGTCAGTTCCAAGGCTTTTCGATAGGCGTCGGCCGCCTCGGAGTCCCGGTGCAGCCTCGTGAGCAGATCGGCCCGCGCCGCGTGCAATGGGTAGTAACGGTCGAGATCGGCTCGCAGTGGCTCCATGGCGTCCAGTCCTGCTTGTGCACCGTCGCGTTCCGCGACGGCCACCGCACGGTTGAGGGCAACCACGGTCGTGGGAGTGAATCGCATCAGCTGGTCGTACAGGGTGACGATCTGGCGCCAATCGGTGCCTGCTGCCGACGGGGCGTCGTCGTGAACCGCGTTGATGGCGGCCTGGATCTGATACGGCCCCGGGACGTTGCGCCGCAAGCAGCGGCGCACCAGTTGATGCCCCTCGGTGATCATCTGCCGGTTCCATCGGGTGCGGTCCTGATCTGCGAGTAATACCAGCGCGCCGTCGTCGCCGGTGCGGGCGGGACGGCGCGCCTCGGTCAGCAGCACCAGCGCCAACAGGCCCAGCGCCTCGGGTTCGTCGGGCATCAGATCTGCCAGCAGCCTTGAAAGCCTGATCGCCTCCGCGGAAAGATCCGTGCGGGTAAGCCTGGCACCTGAGGACGCCGCGTATCCCTCGTTGTAGATGAGATAGAGCACGGACAACACCGACGACAGCCGGTCCGGTAGATCGTGGGCCGCCGGAATCCGATACGGAATGCCCGCCGCGGCGATCTTCTTCTTGGCGCGGGTGATGCGCGCGGCCATGGTCGATTCGGACACCAGATACGCGCCGGCGATCTCCGGGGTGGTCAGACCACCGAGCAGGCGCAACGTCAGCGCGACCTGCGCCTCCTGCGACAGCGCCGGGTGGCAGCATGTGAAGATGAGCCGCAGGCGATCATCGCGCACCGGGCCCACGTCCTCCGGCTCCTGCTGCGGTTCCGCGAAAGCACCTGCTTCGCGCGACAACTCGTCGCGTCGCCGGTCTCGCCGCAACTTGTCGATACCGCGGTTTCGGGCCGTCGTGGTGATCCAGGCACCCGGGTTGGGTGGAATGCCGTCCTCCGGCCATCTGGCGATGGCCACCTCGAATGCCTCCTGCACGGCGTCCTCGGCGAGGTCGATACTGCCGAAGTAGCGGATCAACGTCGCCACGGTACGGCCGTACTCCGCGCGGAAGATGCGGCTGATCTCGTCGTGCGCCACGGGTCAATGGTGCCTCTCTGGTGTCGTGGGTTCTGTGGGACACCACGAACAGCAGAGGCAAATATCGACAGCACGCCCGTACAGTCGATCTGTGGAAGGCGGCATGTGGAGGTACGCGGTGTGTGCGAGCATTTCCGGCGCACTCACGCTCGCCGGGTGCGCGAATCATGTACCAGGAGAGCCTATTTCAGCAACCTATACCAGATATACTTGCCAGGCGCGGTCGGCGACAGGAGCGACCTACACGCAATTCCGCGCAAATGGCCAGCCGTTCTCCGTCTCGGTTCCCCAGCTGCCCGGCTGGCGATCATCACCAACCGCACTCAGAGAAAACCAGCTTGCTCTCACCAAAACGATCGGGGATGCGCGAAGCTACGTCACGATGTCGGTCCTGCGGCCGCAGACCGACCGCGACAAGGCTTTCAAGCAATTGGGTGAGCTGGCCAAGTTCGACTCATCAGTGGCAATCGTTGAAGACGAGACCGTGGATGTTTGTGGCCTAGAGGCTTCACGACTCGTCGGCATTGCCGAAGACAGAGGCCTGCGGTTCGAGTACCTCAACCTCGCCTACTCATTTGATGGGAACTACTACCCCTTGCAACTCCGAGGCCAGATGGCCATCTGCGACTTTCCCCTCTTCGGCGTCGAGATCGAAACGATGTTCCGGCATCTACAGATCGGCCCGTAGAGTCGCCGCATGCGCTACGACCTTCGGCGGGAAATTCTCGGCGCCACGATTTCTGGCACCCTCATACTCACCGCGTGTTCACAACCAGGTGCCAATGCACCGAACACCGCACAACCACCGACCTACTCCTGCCAAGCTCAGGCCGCCACGGGAGAGGCGTACACCCACGCTCAAACCCCCGCTGAGCCGTTCACTGTCTCCATCCCCAAACTGCCCGATTGGAAGCCAGCCGCGACCGCTCGCACAGATAACAAATTGTCTGTAGTTAAGACGATCGGAATCAGCAGGAGCCTCACCATGCTCATGTCTCTGGATCCAACCTCTACCAGTCAGCAGGCCACGGAGCAGCTGAAGGACCTGACCAAGATCGTCGGGCCGGTGAAAATAACCCGTGACGAGACTGTTGAGATCTGCGGCGTACGAGCCGCACGGTTAATAGGCACCGCAGGAGCACGGCAGTACGACTATCTCAACCTGGCCTATCAGGTCGGCGGTAAGTACTACCCGTTGCAGCTACGCAACCAGATGAGTACTAGCGATGTGCCCTTGTTCAGCGCCGATGTCGAGCTCATGTTTCAGGGTTTCCAGATCAGCCCGTAAACGAGGCTCCCGCTAATCCTCGTCGGGCACCTCAGGCGTCCATAACAGGAGTTCAGCGCGGGCCGCATTCGCGGCCTGTACGTTAATTGTCGCGCCGTCCGAGTCGATCCGATAGGGCACGAGCATGTCGATGGCAATCCCCTCGGCATGCTCGATTTTGATCTTGATTGCGTCTCCCGCTACAGGAACCAACGCAGTCACATCGAGTACGGCTGCGCGTGCCCGCAACTGGTCGCCGTCGCCGGGCAATTCAAGGCCACGAACCACCCCGACCTCGTCCCGCGGCGTTGTAGCTATCGCCGACCGTCGCACCGATATCTCGCCAGCTAGGCTGATGACCATCATAAACGGCGCGAAGTCGTCCGCGTGCGCAAGCTCTACCGCGACGAACTTGATAGCATCGCCAAACAGCTTGTCCACATCGTCTTGTGCTTGCGGCGATGCTATCGATCTCCATTCCATTGGACATCCTTTGAGCTGTTGACGGGTTTGGGCAGGGAGGGACCTATGGCAGACCAACGACTACGGGTCTCGACAACCGCGCTCGAGCAGGGTGCGCGCGAGCTACGCCAGCATCATCGCACGATCGAGACTGCAGTCACGGAGATCCATCGACGAGCTGAAGCACTCCGAAGTGTCTGGACCGGCGCAGCTGCGAACGACGCAGCAACCGCATGGGACGATCTCCGCAAAGCACTCACATCACACTTGGACGCGCTATCGGAACATGCCGAACTGCTGTCGAAGACCGCCACGTTGCACGCTCATCAGGAAGAGCTCACAACCCAGGCCATCGACTCAACGAATAGCTAGTGGACCCGACATGTCTGAGCGCTCCTACGACCTAGACGCGATGCAAGAACACATCGAGTTTCTGACCAAGCAGATGGAATTACTCACCGAGCAGACGAAGAACATCGAGCGCACGGCGGATGGCATCCTTTCCCAATACGAGGGACAAGGAGCGGAAAAGTTTCTCGAAGCTAGCACTCAGTGGCGGGACAAGTTCAAACAACAAATCGAATCGCTCGGGGCGCTACGCGATAGAATCAAGATTACTCACGGCAACTATCTCGATGCGAGAACAAAAAACCGTGAAATGTTTCCGGGGGTGTAACCATGACAAAAGCCGATCCCGAATGGTTCTATTCCGTGGCCGGCAAGCTTTCCGAGGCAGCTACCTCATTCGAAGCACGGTTCACCGCGCTGGACCAGAAGCTAAACGTCTCGCGATCTGCCGGTAGCTACACAACAGGTGGTCCGCGCTGGAGCACGAGCTATGACCAATCCGCATCCGACGTATTCGAAGTCGGATCTCTTGGCGTAATGGCGGCCACAGTTCTCGCAAAGTTGGTACACGAAGCAGGCCTCAATGAGGCCAAGGCAGAAAACGAGTCGAGCCCGAACGGCCCTCAAGAACGTACTCCAACCCCGCCTTCAGGCAGCAAGATCAACCACGCAATGCACCCGAGCAAGCTGTCTGTCGGTGGAGACAATTCCAAACCAGACCATTGGTCACTCATTGCCGATTACGTCAAGAAGGAATGGGCTGACTGCGATGAGGAAAGAATTCGCGCGGCAGGAACCGCATTCAGCTCCTTCGGCACCGAAAGCCAAAAGCAAGCAACTGAACTCTGGAATGCCTGCACAGCGGTTTTCACCGATGAACGACAAAGAGGATATCCAGAAATCAGTGAAATGGTCACTGAAATCGCTAATGTATGCGGAGCACTCAAAGGAGAAGTCGCCTCCGATCTTGGCGTCGCCTGCGAAGCCGTAGGAGCGAAGGCCAGTGAGATGAAGAAGCTGGGTCAAACATCCCTGACCATACTTCATTACATCATATTGTCATATGAAGTGGACAAGGTGCTGGCACGCAGACTCCCTTGGGGCGATCGGATAAGAAAAGGGATCGATCGGCTAATTGAGTTCAACAAAAAAGAATACGCTAAAGCTAATGACAAACTCATGAAGTCGATCGACCAAACGGTAGACCAAGCTGCCGAATCGAATGAAGGCATCAACAACACCGCGACCACCGATGCCAAATTTCTATCAAATCTCCTCGATAGAATTCCAAGGCAGACGGATCCCATTCGCAATCGTACGAAAGAAGAGAACGAGGCGGCGGGTGACGAAGGAGAGCGGCGTGCGGGGATTAACCCCAGAGGGCGCAAGAGGGAAGTGCGAGTCATCGTCGACACGGGCTCCGGGCCTGTGGCGCGCGAGGTGGTGCCTGACAGGATCGACGACGTAAACCGCCAGGTCACCGAGGTTAAAAACACTAACGAGATCAGACCTGATCGCGTACAGATTCTCGCGGAAGCGGAGTGGGCACGCCAAAACGGCTACACAATGACCCTGGTGGTTGACCATCGCACCGTGATCAATGATCCGAAAATTCAGGAGATGGTCAATAATGGGCAGATTCAAGTTGTGAGGAAGGAACTTGATGACGCATACTTCTAATTACATCGGTATGCCGCAAGGCGATGGCTGGATGGACAATATCCCTTCTCAGTATGTCCACGGAGAACACGGGTTCGATGAACGCATTATGCGTGATCTGGCCGAGGTTGGCGTCCGTGCCTATACGCTGGATGACCTTGCCAATGGCCCCGCGACGATTCCTGAGGCAATTCCCGTTTTTGTCGACTGGCTATCCCATCTGGAGGAACGAATACCTGGACCCGAACCAGATCACGGGCATCGCTCAATTATTCGTTCCGGACTAATTCGCAATCTCATCGATCCCGCAGCACGCGGAAATCAGGAAGTAATTGACCTTCTCATTAGCCAGGTCAAACACCAGCCACCCCTGCCATCACGGCAGATCGATTGGGCACTCGGCGGACTCAAATTGATCTGCGGGCCGAAGGAATTCTCGAAAATAGTGGCGCTCATTCCCAGCCTTCCAACAGGGGCCCTCGTCATCCCTATCATTCAATATCTAGGTAAAGTCAAGACACAGGCATCCCATCAATTAGTCGTGGGATATCTGGACGGACCAGCGCGCGAATTCGCAATAAAAGCACTTGTCCAAGCGAAGGCGCCAAATGTTCGCCATCTCGTCGAACCCCTTGTGCATGACCCGGATGCGTCGGTTCGAAAGGCAGCACGACGCGCCATGGAGAGACTCCCCCATGACTAACGAACCAGATCACCTCAAGGAAATCGCGGAACGTGTACGCGCCCAGGTAGCGGAACTCGAATCACAGATGAGCAAGGTCGACGCAATAGAAGCCGAGGCCGAATCCATGGATCGCATGGTCCGCGTGCGAGTGAACGCAAACGGAATGGTGCTCAGCATCCAACTTCATCAGGCGACAGCCCGTATGGATCGTGGTCGTCTCGGTGCATTGATCGCCGAGACCGCTCAGGCTGCCACCTACCGGGCATCCGATGCCGCCCATCAGTTTTTCGAGGGCCTCATCGCGACACGCGCCGAACTACAGCAGGCAGCTGAGGCAATCCATCCGCAGTCCCGTGAGATGTTCACTGCGCAGCCGTCGGCGCCGCAACATCGTGCACCAGGCCTTGGTCCGTCTGCGCAGCCGCCCTCTGCCTATCCCGCACAACAACGCCCCCTACTCCATCCCTCACTTGAGGACGAGGATGCTCACTATGAACGCTTCAATCAGAACCCCTTCGGAAGGTACTGACGTCGGCAGAATGAGCGGCGCGTGAATCGACAGCAAGCCACACTTGAACCATGGCCTACGACGAAGACCTGGTCGAGCGCATCCGCGAGGTGATCGCCACGACCAAGGGCGTCACCGAGAAACGGATGTTCGGCGGACTGGCATTCCTGGTGCACGGGCACATGACGGTTGCCGCCAAGCGCGAGGGAGGGCTGCTGGCCCGCTGCGACCCCCGCGACACCGAGGCCCTTGTCGCCAAACCGCACGTGAGCCGGATGGTGATGGGTGGGCGCGAGATGGATGGCTGGCTGAGTATCGACGCCGAGGGCGTGCGCACCAGGCGACAGCTGGAACCGTGGGTCAAACGCGCGCTGGCGTACGCCGGCTCACTTCCACCCAAGTAGCCCGCGCCGAGCGTGAAGCTGTTGCGAGATAACGCCCGAATCTCCGCAACAGCTTCACGCTCGGCGAAGACGGGGCAGACGTCTATCCCCCACGCAGCACCATCAGCTTCTGCATATCGGCCAGGCCCTGTTCTTGGGCCTGGCCCAGGAAGGCCGGTAGCGGCGCCTGCACTTCGGGCAACACCTCGTTGTCGATGAGCGCCTGCAACTGTGCTTGTTTGGTGCTGTCGCCGGCCTGATTCTGTGATTCTTGCTTTCCGGAAGGCGTTGAATAGTCGTAGAACTCGTGCTCGGATGGTCGTGAGGTGTCGATCCGCATGCCCCCGGGCTTCCAGTACGAGTAGTTGGCCAGCTTGGCCTCGGCGGTGCGCACCGCGACGATGTGACTCGCCGCCGAAGTGGGGATCTCGGTGGGTGCGTTCTCCCCCATGACCGCACGGATCCGGGGATCCTTGAGCAGGGTCGCCATCTCCTCCACCGACATGTCATCGGTGACATGGGCGATCCATTTACGCCCTGCCGCATTGTTTTTCGCGATAGCGGCAATATCGGCACGCGCCGCCAGATAGGAGAAGCGCGGATCTGAGCGCCACGCGTTGCCACCGGACCCGATGGTCAGCAGCAGCGGCGCGAGGTCAACGCTGGAGGTGAGCTGAGTACGCGTCTCACCGGGCTTCGGGGTCAGCACACCCTGCGGATCACGAATGTACAGCGGCACCCGAATGGCCTCCTCGTAGGCCGTCGCTCCCTTGCCGCGCAACCCATGTGAACCCGCATATTCCCCGTGATCGGACGTGAACACCACGATCGTGTTGCCGTCGATCTCCGGACGTGATGCCAGCTTGTCCAACACCCGGCCGATCTGGGCATCCACCTGTTGCTGCAACCACAAATACATGTCCAGGCAGCGAGCCCACTGGCGAGCCATGTCGGGACCCGAGTAGGTGACCGCGCCCGTCATGATCGGCGACATGAAATTGGCATAGTCGATCTGCAGCCGCGGCTTACCATGCTGCCGCAGTTCATCGGGAGTTTGGAAGTTGACGGGCAGCCCGTCAAACCAATGCGGAACATCCTCCGGGAGAGGGTTTTTCGGCCACCAGCAGATGTCGTGCGGATTCACCAGGGAGACGGTGGTGCACCACGGCCCCTTACCGGCCTCCGCATCGAACCATCCCGCGAATTGGTCGACGATGCCCGGGTCCTTCTGCAGTCCCTGATTCGGCATGCCATTCGGGGAGGGGAAGGTTCCGCCCGAGAAGCCGTGAGCATCAAGACCCTCAGGATTGGTGTCGCTCCAGTCGCCCAGATGCCACTTGCCCCACCACCACGTACGGTATCCCTGCTGTCGCAGCATCGTGCCCCAGGTGGGGAACTGCGGGGCCAGGCTCGATTCACTGGGTCCCTCCCCGGTATAGAGACATCCGGTCTGGTGCGAATACAGGCCAGTGGTCATAGCGCCTCGAGACGGCGTGCACATATTCGAGGCCGTGTAATGCGATGCGAAACTGACACTGTCCCTGTGCAAGCGGCTCAGATTCGGCAAGATATTGGTCAGTTTCTGAACATCCGGGAACCACTGCGGGGCCCGCATCTGATCCACCACGATCACCAAGATGTTCGGCTTGTTCCCGTCCGACCCGGAAGAACTGTTGCGCCTCGGCGTACCGAGGAGTTCATATCCCCCGAAACCGACGGCAGCGGCACCAGCCGCAATCGCCCCGGTGGTAAGTACGGTCCTGCGGTTGAGCTCGGCCATGGATTCAACGTAACCGCAATTCCTGGCAATGAGCTCAGAAGAGCTCCGCGGGTTTTGGATACGAGCCGCTACGGCCGCGCCGGTGCCGGGCGAGCGGTAGGCGCGACAGGCGCCGGCGATGCCCCCGGCGATGGGGCAAGCGGTGCCTGTCCTGGTGTCGGCATCGGAGGTGGAGCGCCCACCGGCGGTCCCGGCGGTACGACGGGTGCTGGTGCCGGGCCTTCGGATGCCGGGGGTTGTGTGCCCATGATCTCGACCTCACTGACCGATACCAGGCCATTGAAAGCGTCCTGGCGCTGTCCGCTCTTGTTCACGATCGACACGCCGGGTTCGGTGGCCTCGATGACCATGGTCACCGAATCGGTCACCACGTTGACCTTGATACTGGCCAACGCACGGCTGACCGGTACCTGCTGCTTGACCGAGCTACCGTCGCTGAATTCCCAACGCACGCGAGTGATCTTGCGGTTCTGCGCAAAACGGTCCGATCCGTCGATATCGGTCTTCGCATACCCGGGGATCAACCCGACCGAGGTGACCAGTGTCGGGTGATCGAACTTGGCCGTGATCGACTGACCGTCCTGCTCCTTCCACTGACAGCGCCACGCGGTGAGCGGATCGTTGTCGAATGCCTTGGCAGGGTCGTAGACGTACTTCACGCCATTGCTATCGGTGCCGTCCTCGGCCTGCACGCAGTTGGTCGACACGTCGACCGGCTTGATCGGGCTCGACGGCACGGGAGGCGGCGCGGTGGTGGTGGTCGCAGCGCTGCTGCTCGTCGTCTTCGGGTCGTTCGGCGGAAGCATCCCGTGTGTCTGCGTGGTGGTGCCGTCACCGTGCACCGCCATGTACCCGACATATCCGAGACCGACGATGACGAGCACGCCTGCCAGCATCGCGAAGGCCATGATGATCCCGCGATGCGATCGAGCATTGGGATCGCGCCACGGATCGGAGAACTGCACCTGTGCGGCCAGGCTGGGCGGGCAGGCCGGCAGCTGCGCCAGGGCCTGACGCAGATCGGGCCGGGTATGCCACAGCCGTAGTAACTGATCCTGCGGTAGCGCCGGATTGTGCGCCGCGGCGAGCTCCGCGTCGTAGTCCGGCGCCGGTCCGTAGTTGTATGGACCGGTCATGGGCGGCCATTATTCCGCACGGGTAGGCGCAAGCAGCCCCGGGTGGCCACTCGCCATGCCGGTCTGTTCACGGTTAAACATATTCCTCGGTCGTGCATTCTGGCCGTGCGCCCACCCCCTGACCTCACCTATGAGGTCCCAGCTGATCGTCGCAGCATTGAGACGACTTGTCCGCCGGAGAATCGTTGCTGGAGCAGAACGTGCTAGTTTGGCCGCTGTATCTGCATGACCTAGAGGAGCTCCGATGACCAGATTTGTGGTGCCGGCCGCCGCGAGCGTGCTGATCGGGCTGCTGCTGGGCGCCGCTGCGGTGTTCGGTCTGACGCTGTCGGTCGAGCAGGACAAGAAGCCCGTGGTCACCGGTATCGACCCGTCGACGGCGATTCTGAACCGGCCCGATTACGGCAACCGGAGCTGACATCTCGCGGCTCCCGACCGCGCCGCGCCGCATTTCCTGAGCCGTGACATACCGCCTTGACTCTTCTGCCCTCAGCCGGCGGTGGCTTGCGGTTGCCGCTGCCGTCTCACTGCTGCTGACATTCTCCCAATCACCCGGGCAGATATCCCCCGATACCAAGCTGGACTTGGCGATCAACCCGCTGCGGTTCGCGGCGCGCGCCCTGAATCTCTGGAGCAGTGATCTGCCCTTCGGACAGGCCCAGAATCAGGCGTACGGGTACCTGTTCCCCCACGGCGCCTTCTTCTCACTGGGCCACCTGCTGGGAGTTCCGGCCTGGGTGACACAGCGGCTGTGGTGGGCGCTGCTCATCGTTGCCGGGTTCTGGGGCCTCATCCGTGTCGCAGAGGCACTGGGTATCGGTACCCGCGGCTCGCGGATCATCGCGGCCGTCGCCTTTGCACTGTCTCCCCGGGTACTGACCACCCTGGGCGCGATCTCCTCGGAAACCTTGCCCATGATGCTGGCGCCATGGGTGCTGCTGCCGCTCATCCTGACCTTCCAGGGCCGCATGTCACCGCGGCGGGCTGCCGCGTTATCGGCCGTGGCGGTCGCCTTGATGGGTGCCGTCAACGCCGTGGCCACCGCATTGGCCTGTGGGGTGGCCGTCATCTGGTGGTTGGCACACCGGCCAAACCGGACATGGTGGCGATTCACCGCATGGTGGATTCCCTGCCTGGCGCTGGCCAGCACGTGGTGGATCGTGGCCTTACTCATCTTCGGCAAGATCAGCCCCAAGTTCCTCGACTTCATCGAATCCTCCGGCGTTACCACGCAATGGACGTCGCTGACCGAGGTGCTGCGTGGAACCGACAGTTGGACGCCGTTCGTGGCCCCGACCGCCACCGCAGGGTCCTCGCTGGTCACCCAGTCGGCGATGGTCATCGCCACCACGATGCTCGCCGCGGCCGGCATGGCCGGGCTGGCGATGCGGGGCATGCCCGCCCGCGGGCGGCTGGTCGCCGTGCTTCTGATCGGCTTGGTGCTGCTGACCGCCGGGTATACCGGTGCGCTCGGATCACCTATTGCCCAACAGATTCAATTCTTCCTGGACGACGGCGGCACCCCACTGCGCAATGTGCACAAGCTGGAGCCGCTGATCCGGCTGCCGTTGATCCTCGGCCTGGCGCATGCGTTGTCGCGGATACCGCTACCTGCCAGTGTGCCCGTGCGGCAATGGCTCTCGGCGCTGGCACGGCCGGAACGCAATCGCGCCGTCGCCTTTGCGATCGTGCTCCTGGTAGCGCTCGCCGCCAGCACGTCACTGGCCTGGACCGGCCGCCTGGTACCCCGCGGCGGCTTCGACGCCATCCCCGGATACTGGAACGATACGGCGCACTGGCTGGCCGATCATGACACCGGTGGACGCGCACTCGTGGTGCCGGGCGCCCCGTTCGCCATCCAGACCTGGGGGCTTACCCGCGACGAGCCGCTGCAGGCATTGGGGCAAACCCCATGGGGAGTCCGCGATTCCATCCCGTTGACGCCCCCGGAAACCATCCGGGCCATCGATTCGGTACAGCAATTGTTCGCCGCGGGCCGGCCGTCGGACGGACTGGCGGACACTCTCAGGGAGCAAGGCATCTCCTATCTGGTGGTGCGCAATGATCTCGATCCCGACACCTCTCGGTCCGCCCGGCCGATCTTGGTACACCACACCATCGAAGGGTCCCCGGGGCTGACCAAAGTGGCACAGTTCGGCGACCCGGTCGGGGCCGGGGCTGTGGAAGGCTTTGTCGCGGACAGCGATCTGCGGCCCCAGTACCCGGCGGTCGAGATCTACGCGGTTGGCGCGAACGACCATGACGGCGAGCCGTACTTCACCGATATCGACACCATGCCCCGCGTGGCGGGCGGGCCCGAGGCGCTCCTGCGGCTGAATGAGCGCCGCCGCCAACTGAACGAGCCTCCGCTGGGCCCGTCCCTGTTGGCTACCGACGCTGCGCAGGCCGGCCTGCGGCCTGGACCTGCCGTGGTCACCGATACCCCGTTGGCGCGAGAGACCGACTACGGCCGGGTCGACGACCATTCCTCCGCCATTCGCGCGCCCGGAGACAAACGCCGCACCTTCAATCGTGTCCCCGACTATCCGGCCACCGGCGTTCCACTCGTCAACGGAAGTTGGACGGGCGGAACCATCACCGCCTCCAGCTCCGCGTCGGATTCCACCGCACTGCCCAATGTGGCACCGGGTACCAGCACGGCGGCCGCTATTGATCGCGACAACGCGACCAGCTGGGTCAGTAGCTCCTTGGAAGCCGCACTTGGACAATGGATTCGCATCGATTTGGACCGGCCGATAACCAACGCGATCCTCACCGTCACGCCCAGCGCCACCGCCCTGGGGGCACAGGTGCGCCGGCTCGAGGTCGAGACCGACAACGGCACGACCTCGGTGCGATTCGATGAACCGGGCCAGCCGCTCAACATCGCGTTGCGTCCCGGCGAGACCACCTGGGTGAAGGTCACCGCCACCGGGACCGATGACGGTACCTCCGGCGTGCAGTTCGGAGTGACTGAACTGTCCCTTACGCAATACGATGCCGCCGGGTTCGCCCACACCGTCGACCTGCGCCACAGCGCGACCGTCCCCCCGCCGCCGGCAGGTGACAATCCCCTCGGCTGGGATCTGGGCTCACCCCTGCAGGGCCGATCGGGGTGCGCCCCTTCCCCGCAACGGTTGCGGTGCGCCGCCACACTTTCCCTGGCGCCCGAGGAACCCGGCACCTTCATCCGCACATTGACGGTGCCCCAGCCTGTTTCATTGACTCCTCGGTTATGGGTGCGGGCACGTCCGGGGCCGCAGCTGCGCGACCTGATCCAGCAACCCGGGACCACTGTCGCCACCGGCGACTCCGATGTGATCGATCCTCAGGGCTCGTCGTACGCGGCCACTGACGGCGATCCGGGCACCGTCTGGACGGCACCACAGGATTCGGTACAACGCCTGCATCTGCCCTCCCTCGTCATCAAACTGCCCAAACCCACTGCCATCGGCGCAATTCGGTTGCGCCCCAGCCGGACCGAGGTACCCGCGCATCCCAAGCAGGTGGCCATCAATCTCGGAGACGGTCCGCAGCTGCGGTCCATCGACCCCAAGGCCGACGTCACCGAGCTGGCCCTGCATCCGTCCATCACCGACACCATCACCGTCACGGTGACCGACTGGACCGACATCATCGACCGCACCGCTTTGGGATTCGATCAGCTCAAGCCACCCGGTATCGCCGAGGTGATCGCGTTGGACGCGGATCACCGGCCGATCGCCCCCGCCGACAACGCGGCGAACAGCAAGCGCAAGATCACCATCGGGTGCAATCGCGGGCCGATTCTCGCGTTGGCCGGGCGCTTCGTACCCATGTCCATCACCGCGACTGTGCGTGAGCTCTTGGACGGCACCGTGATTCAGGCCACCCCTTGCGACACCAGCCCCATCGCCACCGGGGCCGGCATTCAGGATGTGACGGTCAATCCGAGTCAGCAGTTCATCGTCGACGGGGTGCAACTGACCGCTGCGGCCACCGAGCCCGCCTCCGCGACGATGACGGTTGCCCCGAAGGGCGCCTGGGGACCAGACCGGCGCGAAGTCACCGCCGAGCCGTCCGCACACGAGCGGGTACTGGCGGTGCCCGAAAGCATCAACCCCGGCTGGGCGGCGCGCGATGCGCAGGGGCACCTGCTTACCCCGGTGCGCGTCAACGGATGGCAACAGGGCTGGGTGCTTCCGGCCGGTGACGGGGGCAAGATCACGCTGACCTTCGGCCTCAACACCTGGTACCGGGCGGGGTTGTTCGGCGGGTTGGCGCTGCTGCCCATCCTGGCGTGCTTGGCCCTGCTACCGGCGCGAGGCCGAACAACGCTGCCCCCCGTGGCCCCCTGGTGCGCGGGCCCGGCCGCCGGTGTCGCGGTATTGGCTGCGCTCACCGCGATCAGCGGTATCTCGGGGATGGCCGTCGGCCTGGCAGCGCTGGCGTTCAAGGTCTGGACTCGATGGCCACTACGCGCGGTCACCGCCGCCGGGGTGTACCTCGCGGGTGGCTCGCTGCTGCTGGCCGGTGCAGCTCTCTCACGGCACCCGTGGCGCTCGGTGGGCGGCTACACCGGCCACTCGTGGTGGATTCAGCTGCTGGCGCTGATCTCGGTGGCCTCCGTGGCATTGGCGGCGGTACGCCTGCCATCACGTCGCTGCTGGAAGCGGCGCAGCGCCTCCCGTGAAGGGGATTCGACCAGCGCGTAACTCACCGCCGCCATGGCGAAACCGAAGATCAGGGTGAGAATCAGCACCGACGGGAAATGCCCGCTGAACGGAAACCGGCCGATGACCGTGAACACCATATTCAGTGCGGCCAGGTGCCAGATGAACAGGCCATAGGACCACCGGCCAAGCGTCACCATCAACGGACTACCCAGGATCCGGTGCGGCGTGTCGGACGCATCAAGGGTCAGCGGCATCAACAGGGCCCAGGCCAGCGTCGCGCCCATCGCGATCTTGACGGCGTACTGGTGCGGCGGCGCCTGAATCAGGCCCTCCGGGCCAGCCAGAGGCGACGCCGCGACCCCGAAGGCGCTGAGAGCCACCCCGGCCAGCAGCACCCGCCGACGGGCCAGACGCAGCGCCCAGGAGGGCGGAGCCGCGCTCCATTCGGCCAGCAGCATCCCTGCGACGAACCAGGAGAAGAAGGCGGGCGGCCACGTCAACGGATTGATGCCGGCGGGCGGGTGAAAGGGAATGAACGACCAGCCGAGGCTCGCCGCTCCCGCCGCCGTCAGGAGCGGAGCCCGCCACCCGACCGGCGCCCTTCGCATGAGCAGCGCGATGGCGGGCAACGCGATGTAGAACGCGACCTCTACCGCCAGGCTCCACATCTGTGTCAAACCTGCGGTGAGGGTTAGCGGGATATACAGCTGTGTGAGCGTCAGGTTGGCCAGCCAGACGATGCCGCGGGCTCCGGCCGCATCCGGTAGCAGCAACAGCACGATGAAGACCGCGGCCAGGTAGGCCGGGACGATGCGCACAAACCGCGACGCGAAGTAGCGCCCGGTCGGGGCAGGCCGGGCCCCCCCACCTGCGGCCAGTGCGTGGGGTCGCCACAGCAGAAACCCCGATAGCGCGAAGAAGACGGCCACTGCCAGGTCGAAGCGGCCCAGGATGCGGCCGTCCACGCCACCGGTGTGGCCCGTCTGGAAGGCGGTATGCGTAACGACAACGCCCATCGCAGCGCAGGCGCGCATGCCCTCCAGCGCGGGTACAAAGCCCCGCGCATGGACGGCCGGAGCCGATGCTGGCGCTGCGCTCACCCAGCCGAGGGTACGGTTCTAAGCCGATCCGACGACATTCGACCGGACCAGGACCTGCGAATCCGTACGATCGCGAATGACCACCTAACGGCCGCGACTGTTAGGGTCAGACAGATTTGCCCTGGGCATGGTGTGTCATCCGGCTACCGCCGGAACCGGGGCTACCGCACGTTAAGGAGGGTTCGTCCACAGTGAACCGCGGGGTCATGATGCGTATCGCAGCGTGCGGGCTGCTGGGGCTCGGTTCGGCGCTCATCATCGCTGCACTGTTGCTCAGCACGTACACCAGCAACCGGCTTGCAAAGATTCCGCTCGACTGGGACGCCACGTTGGTCAGCGAGGGCAAGGGCCGCGCGCTAGACCCAGCTTCGC
Organism: Mycobacteroides abscessus ATCC 19977; assembly: GCF_000069185.1. Lineage (NCBI taxonomy): Bacteria > Bacillati > Actinomycetota > Actinomycetes > Mycobacteriales > Mycobacteriaceae > Mycobacteroides > Mycobacteroides abscessus. The sequence goes on from NC_010397.1 coordinate 4,551,100, forward strand.
TATCCGGCCAGAAGTTCATTGCCGACCCGGACAGGCCGCTGGCGCTGCAGGAACAGATCAGCACGGTCAGTCCTGCCGATGCCACCAAGGTCGGCCTGCAGGCGGGCATCACTCTGCGCCGGACCGACAAGCAGGGTGACGCGGGCTTGGTCCTTGCCACGGTCGACACCGTCACCGTGGACCGGCATTCGGCCGAGGCGATCTCCAGCGACGACAACCCGGGCGGCAGCGTGCAAAAGCCGCGTGCCATCGAGGACGAGACGCCGCCGACGACGATCGCACTCAAGCACGAGGGGTTGAGCTACCGGTTCCCCTTCGACACCGAGAAGAAGACGTACCAGTACTTCGACGTTGTCGCCCAGCGCGCCTTCGACGCCAACTACACCGGCGAAGAGGACGTCAACGGGCTCACCGCCTACCACTTCACCCAGAACGTCGGCTACGACGCGAACGGAAAGCTGGTGGAGCCCGTCGCCTACCCCTCGTTGTATGACAAGGATGAGGACTCCAAGGTGACAGCCCGTGCCCAGCAGTGGGGCGTGGAGGCCGAACACGAGGACGATGAGATCACCATGACGCGCTACTACGCGGCACAGCGCGAGTTTTGGGTCGACCCGGTCAGCGGCATCATCGTCAAGAGCAAAGAGCATGCACTGCACTACTACTCGCGTGACGCGCTCAAGCCCGAGGTCCCCATGGTGGACTACACCGTGCAGTCCAACGACGAGACCGTCGAGAAGCAGGTGAAGGCCGCGCGCGACACCCGCGACAGTCTCGCCATCTGGTCCAACATCCTGCCGATCACCTTCGCCGCCCTGGGCGTCGTCGCACTGGTCGGTGGCGGACTGCTGGGGTCGTTTAGCCTGCGGGCCGAATCGGCGCTGATCGATCCTGGGCTGGACACCGTGGATCACGGGTTCTTTGGTCGTCGCGGGCCGGAGAAACCGCCCGCCAGCGAGGCCGACACCGACAAATTCCCGTCGCCCCGAAACCACCTCTAGCCGGGACGTCTTGCGCCGCATAGGCCTTATCCCCCCGCTCTACGCACTGGCTTTGGCGGCGGCCGTCACCGCCCCTCTGGCTGCCCCCGGCTATCTGCTGATTCGCGATGCCGTCTCGACGCCGCGGTCGTATGTGACCGATACCGCACTGGGTGTCGGTGAAGCCGCCCCGCGTGCCGTCCCTCAAGACTTCTTCATTGCGGTCATGACGGTGCTGGTCGACGGTGGAGTCCTGGTCAAGATGCTTCTCGCGCTGGGATTATGGCTTGCCGGATGGGGCGCGGCACGTCTTGCCGCCCAACTGGTGCCGGCCGCGGGTATTCCGGGAGAACTAGTGGCGGCCACCATCGCCATCTGGAATCCCTATGTGGCCGAGCGGCTTCTACAAGGACACTGGAGCCTGCTGGTCGGCTATGGCTGTCTACCGTGGATCGCGCTGACCGTCATCCGGCTGCGCACGGCAACCAATCTTGGCGCTTGGTGTCCACTCGCGTTCTGGATCGCGGTGGCCGGACTCACGCCAACGGGGACGGTGTTGGCGCTGATAGTCGGGCTTGCCGCGGCAACGGATCGCCGGTCAAGGGTTGGTGTGCTGGCGATTTCGGTGCTCGCCGCGATGCCGTGGCTGGTGGCATCGGGGCTGGGAGCCGCCGTACCGGCCGGGGACGCGGCGGGGGTCCACGCGTTCGCGGCACGGGCCGAGCCGGGACTGGGCACCCTCGGCAGTCTGGCCTCATTGGGCGGCATGTGGAACGCGTCGGCGGTGCCCGCCTCACGCACGACCTTGTTCGCGCTGGTGTTCTCGGTGGTGCTGCTTATCGTGGTCGCGGTCGGTGCGGCGGTGTTGTGGCGCGCGCGCAAGGCTCTCGGATTGCTGGGCATAGCCGTTGCAGCCGTGATTATTCCGGCCCTGCTGGCGACCGGGCCCGGGTTGACACTGACCACCTGGCTCATCACCGAGGTGCCGGGGCTAGGTATCCTGCGCGACGGCCAGAAATGGGTGGCGTTGGCGATGCCCGCGTACGCAGTGGCGGGTGCCGCCGCCGTCATCGCGGTGCGCGAGCGCTCTTCGCAGTACCTTGCAGCCGGACTTGCTTGTGCGGCATTGATATTCACCCTCCCAGACTTGGCATGGGGCGTCGGCGGCCGGATGACGGCGGTGAAATATCCGTCTGGATGGAACGCTGTCGCGGCCCACATCAATGCCGATCCACATCCAGTGGCGGTGCTACCGCCGGAGACCATGCGCCAGTACCCGTGGGGGCCGTCGTCGATCCCAGTGCTGGATCCATTTCCTCGCTGGATTCGCGCCGACACGGTGAGCAGCGGCGACTTGCGTGTCGACGGGCACGATGTGCGCGGCGACGGTACTCGCGGGCGCCAGGTCGAGGAACTGCTGCGTGCCGGAGCCGCGCCGCGGGAACTAGCGGCGCACGGCGTCGGCTGGGTTGTCGTGCAGGCAGACACCCCTGGCCAACAAGCGGTTTCGTCGAAAACACTGGCACAACTCGACACGGCCTACCGCGACGGCGATATCGCGCTGTACCGGGTGCCCGGCCCGTGGAACCCCATCGCGGCACCCCCGGGCCGGCGGGCCGCCGTCATCGCGGCGCACCTGGTGTGGATCGCGTTGCTCGCGGCGGGCGGGGTCGCCGTGTTTCGCCGCCAGCACACGCGGCAGGTGGGGTCGGGTGGCACCCAGGATCCCAAGATCTGTACACCTGATTCGGACAACTGAGCCACATCCAGCGCAACCAAGAGCGGCTGCGCCACAGCCCAATTGCCCGGCACAAAGTGATCGGCCCAAGCGTGAAAGCCCGCCTATCCGATGGATGCGTCTACGGGGGGCTTGGCCGCCGACGCGGCCGCCGCGCCAGAGGTAAAGCTGTAGTCGTCCAGTTCAACCGTTCGCAGTTGGCGCGCGAACTGAGTGGCGAACCCCGGGAACATGGTGGTGTTCTTGCCGTCCTCGGTCAGATACCAGCTCTGGCAGCCCGAATTCCAGGTGGTCTTACCCAGCCGCCGCTGAATGTCTTCGTTGAACCGGTCCTGCCGGTCCTTGCGGACGTCGAGCGTCAACAGGTCCTTGGCCCGCACGATGCCGATCGCCTGTACGATGTAGTCGATCTGCGCCTCCATGTACACCAACGCGGAATTGTGCCCGGGCCCCGAGTTGGGGCCGAACGTGAAGAACAGATTCGGGTACCCCGAAACATTCACGCTCTTGTACGCGTAGGCGCCACCCGACCATTCGTCGGCAAGCTTCCTACCATCAAGCCCTGCGATGGGGAACGGGGTACCGGCCTTACACACGTCGAACCCGGTCGCGAACACAATGCAATCCACATCGTGTTCGATGCCGTCTGCCGTGCGAATCCCGTTGGGCGACAATGTCGCGATCGGCCACGTGATCAGCTTGCAGTTGTCCTTCTCCAGCGCCGCGTAGTAGTCGCTGGTCATCAACATCCGCTTGCACCCCGCACGGAAATCCGGGGTCAATTGACGGCGGACCCACGGATCGCTGATCTGTCGACGCAGGTTCGCCTTCGCGATCCATTGGATGAGCGTGGTGACCGGGGTATCCCAGACCATACCCACCGCGGCAGCCTCGTGCGTCCAGTACCAGGCCTGACGGGCCAGATTCTGAACCGCTGGACTACTACCGAAAACCCTTTGCGCCCAATCAGGATGCTGGAAGTCCAACCGCGGCAACACCCAGCCGGGCGTCCGCTGGAAGACCTTGACCCGGGCTGCCGTCTTGACCAGCTCCGGAATGATCTGTACGCCACTGGCTCCGGTACCGATCACCGCGACATGCTTACCGCTCATCTCGTAGTCATGGTCCCAGCGCGCACTGTGAATCTTGTGCCCGGTGTAGCTGTCGAGCCCACGGATATCGGGCCAGCTGACATTGGCCAGCGGTCCGGCTGCCATCACGGCGCAACGCCCGGTGAAGATCTCACCGGCGGCGGTATCGGCGGTCCACATCCCGGTGCTGTCGTCGAATGTCAGCCCGGTGACATCGACACCGAATTTGATGAAGCGTCGCAGCTGGTGTTTGTCGACCATGCGCTGGATATAGCCGAGGATCTCCGAGCCGCCCGAGTACGCCCTGGACCATTGCGGGTTCTGTTCGAAGGAATACGAGTAGAGCAGCGACGGGATATCGCAGGCTGCTCCGGGGTAGGAGTTGTCGCGCCAGGTGCCGCCGACATCGTCGCCGCGCTCCAGGATGACAAAATCCTCGATTCCCTTCTCCAGTAGGCGAATAGCAGTGCCCAGACCGGCGAAGCCCGCACCGACGATCAGTACCTCGGTCATCGCGACACCGGCTCGTAGGTCAGTTCCTGCGACCACGTCGGGGTCTTGCCCAGCACCTTGATCGGGAACAGGTCAATGGCCTTACCCATGGATTCGGAGACAAACTGGAATGGTTGGGTCTGGTTGATGGCGATACGTGCGTGGTACTTGATGAGGTGATACGCCGGCAACCTACGGGTGTTCTCGCTACGCTCGCCGACGTTCTCGTACCTCTTGATCGCGTTGTACAGCTTTTCTTCGGAAAGACCCATCGCCGAGATGTTGGTGACCATCCGGGTAAGCAGGGGCGAGTAGACCAACAGTCCCAACATCACCGACGGTTTGACGAAGGTACCGACGGTTTCGATGATGAGCTGGCGCATGGAGCTGGCCCCCAGCATGTCCAAGACTTGGAATCCCACTGCCAGATGCCGGGATTCGTCACTATTGATGTGACGGAACACCTCGTGGCATACCGGGTCGTTGACCTCGTCGAGCAGGAACTTGACCAACGCCCCGTCCAGGGCGGTCTCCAGCGAAGGAATCACCGTGCCCAACGACGCCAACGACAGGCTGTCGCTGTAACGATCGAGCCATTCGATGACAAGCCGGATGTTCTTGTTGGGCACCGGCATTTCGCCTTCTTCGATCATTCCCCAACGGCGCATGAGAGCCAGTTCGGCGTTGGCGTGCCGCTGCTCCTCGGCATGAAAGTAAGTGTAGATTTGCTTGAGATCTTCGTCGGGCGCCTTCTTGGCCAGTGCCGCGAACCCGCGCGCACCCACATTCTCGATCCACACCAGGTCGGACATGAACTCCTTGAGCGTGGGGCGTTGCTCCTCGGTGACTTGGTCAGCACCTGGTGCGTCCCAGTCGATGTCGGCCAGTGCCCACTGCTTGTCCTTGATGGTCGCAAGAATGCTGTCGAGTGCGATTGCCATCGTTCTTCCTTCCTGGTCAGTTTCCGCGCTGGCGGGAGAATCGTTCGGCGATGCCGAGTGCCTTGGTATAGGTGTCAGGGGCCAGGCGCTTGGCCTGCCACATGAACCGGGCGTCGAACTGCGGGAGCACGTAGAGCTGGCCCCTGTCATGTGCGTCGAGGCACCCACGAGCCACCGAGTCTGCCGAAACACCAGTCCATTTCATGGCGGTAGCGGCCAGACGGGCTGCGGACTCCTCGATGATGCCACTGTCTACGATGCTGGTCTTGACAAAGGTCGGGCACAGGACCGTCACGGCCACACCGGTACCGCTGAGCTCGGCGGCAAGCGTCTCCGAGAGCGCCAGTACGCCGGCCTTACTGACGTTGTAGGCCCCCATGCGCGGTGCGGCCGCGAAGCTCGCCGCCGAGGCGACGTTGATGATCCCGCCACGTCCCAGCGCCCGCAGACGCGGCGCGAAAACGTGGCTACCGTGGATGACACCCCATAGGTTCACCCCGAGTGTCTTCTGCCAATCGGCAAGCGGGGCCGCGCCGACAACCTGACCGCCCGCACCGATGCCCGCGTTGTTGATCACCAGATCACTGGGTTTCCCAAACCATTCCTCGGCGGTGTCGGCCAGGGCTTCCACCTCGTCGAACACCGATACATCACAGGCGGCCTCGATGGCACGCTCCCCGATCAGCGCGGCGGTCTCCTTCGCGCCGGGCAGGTCCACATCGGCGCACACCACCCGTCCGCCTCGGCGAGCCAGTTCCACAGCGAATGCCCGGCCGATACCGCTGGCCGCACCGGTGACCACCGCATCCACCTTGCGCGTGCGGCGCTCGCCACGCCCGAACCCCAAAAGGCTCACCACGAGGCCACCTCAGCACACTTTGGTGGCACCTGCCATAACTGACTGCACATGCCACCACTTTGACCTACGGTGCGCGCGGCTGTCAACATGGGGCGATGGCGGCATCACCGGGTTTATGGGGCGGACGTACCGCGGCGCAGCGCCGTGCTGAACGCCGAGAGCGACTGGTCGGCGCCGCCCAGGAAATCTGGATCGAACAGGGCTGGGCCGCCGTCACCATGCGGGGCGTGTGCGCCCGAACCTCATTGAACGACCGGTACTTCTATGAGGACTTCGCCGATCGCGAGGATCTGCTTGCCGCCGTCTGGGACGGCGTGCGCGACGAACTCATCGCGCAGATCTCTGCCATCGTCGCGGAGGACCCCGACCGTCCCCCACTGGACACCCTCCGCAAGACAATCACCCTTGTGGTCGAACGGGTTTCCGGCGACCCGGGTTGGGCAGACATCATCTTTGTCCGGCACGTCGGTAGCGCCGTGCTGGAGCAGCGGCGGATAGATCTGCTGCATCAAGCCACCGCGGTTCTGATCGCCGCCGCCGAACCCTATCTGGTGAAGAACATCGATCGAACCGGCTTCCGGATGGACACCCTGGTCGGCATCGGCGGGTTCAGTGAGCTGGTCAACGCTTGGCGCTCTGGGCTTCTCGACGTCAGCGCCGATGAGCTGATCGAGCACAGTACGCGGATCGGGGCCACGCTAGCTTCGCGGTATCTCGCGGCCGGCTAGACGAAATCAGGCCGGAATCTCAACCTGCGGGGCAATCTCCGGTTCGGCACCGATGATGCCCGAGATCGGAGCCCCATCCATTGCCGCCTTGAGCACGGCCGAGACGCCGGCCGCGCTGCGCCGCCATGAGAGGTCGGCACAGCGAGCTCGTGCCGCTTCACCCATGCGGTAACGAAGCTTGTTGTCTGCCAACAGAGTCGCGGTATGCCGGACAAACTCATCCTGATCACGGCACAAAAGACCCGTGATGCCATCGGTGACCGAGTCGGTGAGCCCGCCGGAGGATCGATAGCCGACCGTGGGCACTCCGTGCTGCGCGGCCTCGGTGACGGCCAGGCCCCAACCCTCCTTGCGGGACGGCATCAGGTGCACCCAGGCGCGCTGCAGCACCTGATGCTTCGATTCCTCGTCAAGGTACCCATGGAAAGTCACCGCATCGGAAACTCCAAGTCGGGCAGCATATTCCACCAGAGGATCCATCCACCAACCATCGCCGACCACATCGAGATGCACGTCGGGCACGTGGTCACGCAACACCGCCAGGGTTGTCAGCGCGTGCTCGATCTGCTTGTGCGGTACCAGCCGCGAGAGCACCACGGCACGGGGGGTCTCACTGCGCACGTTCATCGCGTCACCGGCGATGCGGGGATCGGTCTGGTCGACGCCGTTGCGCACCACCGCTATCCGGCCGGCTTCCACGCCCAGGGCCACCAGATCCGACGCGGACGGCTGCGAGACCGTCAGATACTGATTGCGCCGGTGCATCCGAGGAGACAAACGCGATTCCAGCCACCAGCCCAGCCTGCCGACGAGCGGTCCTGCCACCGGCCACTGTTCCCGATGGCAGTGGTGCACCAGCACCACCACCGGCGCGGGCGCAACCGTACTCGCGAAGAAGGGGATGCCGTTTTGCGTGTCGATAACGACGTCAGGGCGCACATCACGCAGCGCGCCCAAACCCAGACGACTGGCCAACAACGACAGCAACGCCCGTGGGTACACCGTGAAACGGCCGCCGGCCCGCGAGATATGGACCCCGTCCACCACCTCGCGGCGGGGTGCGCCCGGGTGGGCGGCACATCGCAAGGTCACCTTGACCCCGGATGCGGCCAGCTCCGCGCCAATGCGTTGCAGGTATGTCTCACTGCCGCCGCCCTGCGGATGGGCAGTGTCTCGCCAACACAGCATGAGGACCTCCCGTGGGAGGTCCTGCTGATCTGACAGTTCGCTAAACACCGTTAAGCACCCTAGGCCGTTAGGGTGGGCCTCCAGAAATTTCTGTCATTCTCAAGAGGAACCGAGCAGGACGGGAGCCCGTGCCGGATATCACCGATTTGTTTGCCCAGCGGGCTACACTTCGACGTTCCACCAGCCTGCTGACGGCTTTTCGCTTTGAGCAGAGTGCGCCAGAGCGCTTTTACGGCACGCTCGCGCAAGACACTGTTCACCTGATCACAGACCTATGGCAGCAGGCAGAAGGCGTCGCATTGCGGGGCCGCACGGTGCTGGATGTCGGCGGCGGACCGGGCTACTTCGCGTCCGCATTCGCCGATGCCGGAGCACGGTACATCGGCGTCGAACCCGATCCCCGCGAGATGCACGCAGCCCCCCAAGGACACCGCGGCATTCAAGACCCCCGCACGACATACCTGCGCGCATCCGGGATGGCGCTGCCCCTGGCCGACAACAGCGTGGACATCTGCCTGTCATCGAATGTCGCCGAACATGTACCGCAGCCCTGGCGGCTGGGCGAGGAGATGTTGCGCGTCACCCGGCCCGGCGGACTGGCGATCTTGTCGTACACCGTTTGGCTGGGCCCGTTCGGAGGCCACGAAATGGGCCTGACGCACTATTTCGGGGGTGCCCGCGCAGCTCGCTGGTACACCCGCAAGCACGGGCATCCACCCAAGAATAACTACGGGTCGTCACTTTTCCCCGTGTCGGTGCGCGACGGGCTCCGGTGGGCCCGCGACACGGGCACGCTGACGGCCGCATTTCCTCGCTACCACCCAAAATGGGCATGGTGGATCACCAAAATTCCCGCTCTGCGGGAGGTTCTGGTGAGCAATTTGGTGCTTGTCCTGCGCCCCCGCTGAATCCTGAATTGCAACAGGTTCCACTTCCCCTGACTCCCCGGTAGTGTTGCGTGCGTCACGCAACGAGGCGGACAGAAACGGAAGTCACGACACCTTGACTGAGCAGACAGCGACGCACGAGGACGTCGCACGTCCCGCGGAATCTCAACGAGATCCGGAAACCTTGCGCGGCGCCCTTACCGACTGGATATCCGGCCAGCTGCCGGCCGATGCCGCGCTCAGCGTGGATCACGCCGAACTACCGAGCGCCAACGGGATGTCCAGCGAGACGATCCTGGCCGACGCCCAATGGACCGAGAACGGCCAACGCACCGCCCATCGTCTGGTGATCAGGACCGCACCTCAGCCCGACTCGAGCCCGGTGTTCCCGAGCTACGACATGCGCCGCCAGTTCGACGTCATGGACACCCTGGGCCGTCATTCCTCCGCCGTGGTTCCGCCGGTGCGTTGGTACTGCGACGACACCGCGGTGCTCGGCGGTGAATTTTTCGTGATGGATCGGGTGGACGGCGATGTCCCCCCGGACCGCATGCCGTACACGTTCGGCTCATGGGTGACCGAAGCCTCCGAGGCCGACCGCCGCAAGATGCAACGACTCACCGTCGATCAACTCGCGCGCATCCACGCCGCACCCGTCGAGCGCTTCGCGTTCCTCAACGACGCCCGCGAGGGCGAGACCGGCCTGGACGCCCATGTGCGCCGCACCCACGAGTTCTACGAATGGGTGCGCGGCGACGGGCCGACGATCCCGTTGATCGACCGCGGCTTTGAGTGGCTGCGCGAGAACTGGCCCGAGGAGTCTCTGTCGGGCGTGGGACGCCCAATAGACGTCGTCAGCTGGGGCGACTCGCGTCCGGGCAATGTCATCTACCGTGATTTCGAACCGGTGGCGCTGCTGGACTGGGAGATGGCGAGCGTCGGGCCCCGCGAACTGGATTTGGGCTGGATCATTTTCCTGCACCGCTTCTTCCAGGATTTGGCCGAGGTCGCCACCCTGCCGGGCCTGCCGGACTTCTGCAAACGCGAGGACATCGCCGCCGAATACGCCGCCCTTACCGGGCACCACGCCGCCGACCTGGACTTCTACACCGCGTACGCGGCATTGCAGCACGCCGTCATCATGGCGCGGATCCAGATGCGCGCCATGGCCTTCGGGCAGGCGCAGATGCCGGACGACCCCGATGACCTGATCCTGCACCGGGCCACGCTGGAGAAGATGCTGAACGGTACCTACTGGGCGGGGGTCAAGGCATGAGTCTGTCCCCCTTCGACGACTACCCGATCCACCAGATCGCCGACGTGGTCCGCCATGTCGGCACCTCGGACCGGAACTTCTACGACCGCTACTACTTTGGCTGTCACGGTGGCCGTGCCGACCTGCCGTATCTGATCACCGGGCTGGGCGTCTATCCGAACTTGGGTGTCACCGACGCCTTTGCATCGGTGCGCAATGGCGACGACATCGTGGTGTTCCGGGCCTCTCGTGCGCTGGGCGACGACCGCGCCGATCTGACTGTCGGGCCGTACCGGATCGAGGTCGTCGAGGGCCTCAAGAAGGTGCGGGTCATCCTGGAGCCGGGCTGGCACGATGCCACCTACGACATCAGCTTTGATCTCACCTACACCGGCGAAATACCGGCGTCCCTGGAGCCCGGTCATTACCAGCGCCAGCTCGGTCGTGTCATGTTCGACACCTCCCGGTTTGCCCAAACAGGTACCTGGACAGGGCAACTGACGATCGACGGCACCACCCACGAGCTGGACGGCGTCAACTGGTCGGGTAACCGCGATCGATCCTGGGGTATCCGCCCTGTCGGTGAGGGTGAGCCCGCCGGGCGGCGTGCCACGCTGGCCGGCGGCTTCTTCTGGCTCTACAACGTGATCTCGTTCCCCCAGTACTCGATCGTGTTCATCAATCAGGAGGATGAGCACGGCAACAAGGTGGTCAGCGGCGCGCGGCGAGTGTGGCGCGATCCGTCGAAGGGGATCGAGGAGCTCGGCCCCATCGCACACGACATCACCCTGATCCCCGGCACGCGCGAAGCGCGTTCGGCGGTGGTCACGTTGGGCGACATCACCATAACGGCCGACATCGTGCTGCCGCACTATTTCGGCTTCGGCACCGGATACGGCCTGGATCCGGACTGGCGCCACGGCATGTGGCAGGGCGACCTCGTCGTGCAGGGCAAGCGCTACAAGACCGCCGAGCTAGACGCGACGCTCAAACTGCTGTGCCCCGTAGACAATCTCGCAACGTTCCGGCTCATCGAGAACGGCGTCGAGACCCACGGCAGTGGACTGTTCGAGTTCGGGCCGATAGGCCCGCATAAACCCTCCGGCTTCACCGGATTCGTTGATACACATCAGGAAAGAGACAGCGATTCATGACGAACTACGACAAACTCTTCATCGGTGGCGTTTGGACCGAGCCCGCCACCGACCAGGTGATCGAGGTCATCTCGCCCGCCACCGGCCAAAAGGTGGGCCAGTGTCCGCTGGCCTCCCCGGCCGACGTCGACGCCGCCGTGAGCGCCGCCCGCCGTGCGTTCGACAACGGCCCGTGGCCCAGACTGACCCCGCACGAGCGTCAGGCCGTGCTGCAGAAGGCGGTGTCGCTGCTCGAATCTCGCAAGGACGAGATCTGCAAGGCCATCGCCGACGAAACCGGCGCTCCCCCGATGGTTATCGAGACACTGCAGTGGATGGGTGGCTTTGGCGCCATTCAGTACTACGCCAACGCCGCGGATGCGGTGAAGTGGAAGGAACTGCGCAACGGCGCCTACGGCCAGACACTGGTAACCCGCGAACCCGCCGGTGTGGTGGCGGCCATCGCGGCCTGGAATGTGCCGCTGTTCCTGGCGCTCAACAAGATCGGTCCCGCGTTCCTCGCCGGGTGCGCCGTGGTGCTCAAGCCCGCCGCCGAAACACCGCTGTCCAGCTTCATCCTGGCGGAGGTGTTCGCCGAGGCGGGTGTGCCCGAGGGCGTGCTGTCGGTGGTACCTGGCGGCGCCGAGACGGGCCGGGCACTGACCAATAACCCCGACGTCGACGTGTTCAGCTTCACCGGCAGCACCGCCGTCGGCAAGGAGATTGCCGAGATCGCCGCGAAGAACCTCAAAAAGGTAACGCTGGAGCTGGGCGGCAAGTCCGCTGCCATCGTGCTGGAGGACGCGGACCTGGCGGCCGCGCTGCCGATGCTGGTGTTCTCCGGGCTGATGAACGCCGGCCAGGGCTGCGTCAACCAGACCCGCGTACTGGCGCCACGGTCACGGTACGACGAGGTGGTCGACGGCATCGTCGGCATGGTTTCGCTGATGGGCGTCGGATTGCCCGACGATCCGGCCACCCAGGTCGGTCCGCTGATCACAGAGAAGCAGCGCACTCGGGTCGAGGGCTACATCGCCAAGGGCATCGCAGAGGGTGCGCGACTGGCCTACGGCGGCAAGCGCCCCGAGGGCTTGGATGGCGGATACTTTGTGCAGCCCACGATTTTTGCCGATGTCGACAACTCGATGACCATCGCACAAGAGGAAATCTTCGGCCCGGTGTTGTCGATCATCGCCTACGACTCGGTGGACGAGGCGGTCAAGATCGCCAATGACTCGAATTACGGGCTGGCGGGCAGTGTGTGGACCACCGATGTGCAGAAGGGCCTGGAGGTCGCCGCGCAGATCCGCACCGGCACCTACGGCATCAACTGGTATGCCTTCGATCCGAGCTGCCCGTTCGGCGGCTACAAGCAGTCGGGTATCGGCCGCGAGAACGGGCCCGAGGGCATCGAGGAGTACTGCGAGCTCAAGAGCGTACTGCTGCCGATGGGTTACACCCTCGAATCGATTTAGCCATCGAGTGCGAGCCTCGCGCGGAAATCTCGCCTGAAAACCGCGTGAGGCTCGCACTCGACGCTAGGGTTCGGCTGTGTCCACCACAGCCGAGGCCGACGCTGCTCCATCGGGTCTGCGCAAGGTCGTCGCGGCCTCGATGGCCGGCACCGTCGTCGAGTGGTACGAGTTCTTTCTCTACGCCACCGCCGCGACACTCGTCTTCAACAAGGTCTTCTTCCCCGCTGTGCAGGCCGGGGGAAACGACCTCGACAACATCATCAAGGCATTTCTCACCTACGCGGTCGGTTTCGTCGCCCGCCCCATCGGCGGAATCGTTTTCGGGCACTTCGGGGATCGGTACGGGCGCAAGCACCTCCTGCAGATCGCGATCGTGCTGGTTGGCGTCGCCACCTTCCTGATGGGCTGTCTGCCGACCTTTGCCCAGGTCGGCTATGCCGCACCGATGCTGTTGGTGGGCCTGCGGTTCCTACAGGGTTTCGCGGTGGGTGGGGAATGGGGCGGTGCGGTGCTGTTGGTGGCCGAGCACTCCCCCGACTCGCAACGCGGGTTCTGGGCGAGCTGGCCGCAGGCGGCGGTGCCGTTGGGCAACCTGCTGGCCACTCTGGTGCTGCTCACCTTGTCCTGGACGCTCTCCGATTCTGCGTTCATGGCCTGGGGCTGGCGGGTGGGCTTCTGGCTGTCGGTGATCATCGTGGCAATCGGGTACTACATCCGCACCCGCATATCCGACGCGCCTATCTTCCACGAGGCCCGCAAGGAGATCGAGCGGAACAAAGCCAGCTCCTATGGCGTCATCGAGGTGTTCCGCCGGTATCCACGCGGGGTATTCACTGCCATGGGTCTGCGGGTGGCAGAGAACATCCTCTACTACATGGTGGTCACCTTCTCCATCACGTATCTCAAGACCCAGCTGCACATGGATACCCGGCGAATCCTGTTACTGCTGCTGATTGCTCACGTGGTTCAGGCGATCGCCCTACCGATCGTGGGCCGCTACACCGATATTGCGGGGCGGCGGGCACCGTACGCGCTGGGGGCGCTGCTGTCCGCGGGCTGGGGCTTTATCGCCTTCCCGATGTTCAATACCCGGAACGAGTGGGTGATCTTGACGGCCATCGTGATCGGGCTGCTGGTGCACTCACTGATGTTCGCGGGACAGCCGGCGATCATGGCAGAGATGTTCCCCACCCGGATGCGCTATTCCGGAGTGTCGGTGGGCTATCAAGTGACCTCGATCTTCGCCGGGTCGCTGGCTCCGGTCATCGGCACCGCCCTGCTCGGCAGGTACCACAGTTGGGTGCCGGTCGCGGTCTATCTGGCGGCCGTCGCCCCCATCACACTGTTCGCGGTGTGGTCGCTGCCGGAAACCAGAGGCAGCTCGCTACATGAGCTCGATGCCGCCGACAGGGCGCGCACCTAACGCTAGGTTGGTCTGATGGCGACCTATGGCTGGATCGGTTTGGGAAACATGGGCGGCCCGATGGCCGCCAATCTGGTGGCGGCCGGGCACACCGTGCGTGGTTTCGACCTCTCGGGTGACGCACTGGCCGCGGCGGAGACGACGGGCGTCACCGTGGTGGAGGAGATCGCCGAAGTGCTGGCCGGCGCCGAGGTCGTGTTCACGATGCTGCCCAAGGGCGAGCACGTCCGCTCGGTGTTCGAAGGCCCCTACGGAATCTGGGAAAACGCCTCGCCGTCAACACTTCTGGTGGACAGTTCCACCGTCGACATCGAAACCTCGCGATACTGTCACGCCGAATCGGCGCGCCGGGGTTTCCGATTCGTCGATGCCCCGGTGTCCGGCGGGATCAGTGGCGCGCGGGCCGCCACGCTGTGCTTCATGCTCGGCGGCGAACTGGAAAATGTGGGCGCAGCAACCGATTACATCAAGCCGATGGCTGGGCGTGTCATTCATGCGGGTGACGGCGGAGCCGGTGTGGCCGCCAAGATCTGCAACAACATGATGCTGTTCATCGACATGATGGCCAACTCCGAGGGTTCCCAGCTGGCCGAACGTCTGGGCTTGGACCCCCAGGTGTTCTGGGAAATCTGTTCGGTGTCATCGGCCCGTTCCTGGGCCCAGCAGACCTGGTACCCGGTACCGGGCATCATCGAATCCGCCGCCGCCAACCGCAATTTCGACGCCACCTTCACCGTCGATCTGGCGCACAAGGACGCCCGCCTGGCACTGGCCGCCGGGGAGGCCACCGGAGTCAATCTGCCCGCCGCGACATTGGTCACCGAGCAGTTCCAGCAGCTCATCGACGAAGGGCTTGGCGGCAAGGACTGCTCGCTGATCGTCAAGTATGCAACGCCTGACGGGTCGCCACGCGGCTACACGCCCTAACGGGGCCCGAATTCCTGGTAGATATCGGGAAGGAATGTGGCCAGATGGTTGAATTCGGTTTGATCGTGGACGAGCTGTTCATACGCCTGCCGTTCCCCGCTGAATCCGGGCACCGTGGTCAACTGCGCGATGCCGGCTACCGGATCGTGCCGAGGCTCGGCGCGATCCGCGATCCAGTAGCGCGACCGCAGTTCAAAGCCGTCATCGGTGATCCGGGCCAGGTGCACCATGGTGGCCAGCCGCATATGCGAACCCTTCATCAGGACGCTCCCGCAAGCGTGCGCGCCGATCCCGGCGGCCGCGAACCCATCGGCGTCAAAACCCCACCGCGCCGGGTCAATGAAGGTGATCTCGATGTCCAGCGGATCCTGCCCGATGTACTCGTTGATGTGGTGCGTGGACCCGACATAACGCTGTTCATCAGTGAGATTGGGCGCGGTCTCGGTTTCCGGGTCTGTGCGCCAGATATCGGCGTGGCACCAGGGGTGCCACAGTGAATAGCGTTCAGGTTCAAAGGAATGCCACCAGAACCACCAGCGAAACATCTCCGGCGTGGCCCCGGGGAATCGCACCAGGCTCGACGTGTAGCCCGCCCCGTCCGGCAGCCCGCAGTACCCTGTCTCGCCCTCCAGGTAGCCCGGTTCCAACAAACGGTTGAGTTCGGTGCTCGAGGTACCCAGCACCTGCTCGGGCTCGAGCGGAGCCTTCAACGCCGCAAACACCTCCTCGGGCACGGCGACGTCCGGATTGAAGTAGTGCGCGTACGGTTTGTGCCGGATCCGCTCGGCATTGCTTCTGACCAACCGCTGGGTGTCAACGGGATAGTAGGTGATGGGGTGCACAGCGTGTCTCCTTGTCTTTGCCTGCTGCATGTCTTGCCGGTTAGATGCCGTCCCAGCTGGTCGGTCCGGCATCGAGATCAATCTCGAGCGTTTCCAGTAGCCGGGCGGTCAACATGTAATGGCCCACCAACAAGATGACTGTGGCCAACCCCTGTTCGCCCAGTGCCCGCAACGCGGCGTCGAAGGTCACCGTCGCCTTCGGCGAGGCGACCAGCTCGTCGACAAAACTCAGGATCGCCCTCTCGTTGGGGGCCAGCTCATCGAATCGGCCCGAGTCGACCGCGGCGATCTCCGCGTCGCTAAGACCAACGGATCGCGCGATGCCGAGGTGCTGCATCCGTTCGTATGCGCTACCGCTGAGTGTGCCGACCCGCAGGATCACCATCTCCCGAATCCCGCGATCCAGTGGCGATGCCGACAGCGCGCCGCCCAGATCCAAGTAGCCGTCGGCGATCTCGGGTGTCGCCCGCAGCAGTCCCAATACCAAATTCGCCGGAAACCGTTGGTATACCGCTTGTTCTAATCCCGACAGGGTCGCGGGATCGGCGAGTGGGATACGTGCCATGGTGTGCGCCTCCTTATTCTTTCTAGCCCACCGGGCCGGTATTGCGAGGGTGAAGCAGGCGAACAAGGTGACCCTCGAGCCTGTTGTTCATCTCCGCGATATCCGCTGGGCTCCAGCGCCGGAACCCCTCGCCCGTTTTGCACCCGAGCATCCCCCGGGCCACCTTGTCGACCAGCACCGGATTGGGGCCGCCTTGACAATCGAGTGCCGGTACCACCACCCGGTGGATATCCAAGGTCAGATCGAGCCCGACCAGATCTGCGTTCTCCAACGGCCCCAGCACGGCAAGCCGCAACCCGAAGCTGTTCTTGACCACGTCGTCCACCGTTGTCGCGTCACACACCCCCTCCTGGACCAGCGCGATCGCTTCGCGCCAGAGCGCATGTTGCAGCCGGTTCCCCACAAAGCCGGGCACCTCCTTGCGCACGTGCATGGGCTTCTTCCCTATGGCGGCGAGTAACTTCATTGTCCGAGAGACGGTCTCGACTGACGTACCCGTTGCCTGAACCACTTCCACCAGCGGGATGAGCGGGGCGGGATTCCACCAGTGCGTGCCCACAATCCGATCTATTGCGGGCGAGCCCGCCGCGATCTCCGAGATGGGGATCACCGAAGTGTTGGAGGCCAAGATGGCATCGTGAGGTGCCGCCGCGGCAATTCCTGCGAGCACCTCGCGTTTGAGCTCGAGCTTCTCGCCGACGGCCTCGGTCACGAAGCAGGCGTCGGCGACCGCGGCCGACAGGTCATCCGTGATGATGATCCGATCTGCCACCGCCACATCCAGTTCCGCACAAGCAAGGCTCTCCCGCACGCGATCCACGACCGAGGTTCGTACCTGTTCGTTTACCTCGTAGACGAACACCGTGAAGCCTGCCAACGCGAATACTTGGCTGATGCCGGCTCCCATGCGTCCTCCGCCGACGACGCAAACCGGCCTGATGTCGTTTGTCATCCGGCTGTGTACCCCCCATCCGGGTAGACGACGTGACCGGTGAGGAAATCTGACGCCGGTGCGCTCAGGAACAGAATGGGTCCGGCAAGATCCTCGGGTTCACCGAGACGCCCCAACGGGATACGCGACAGGAAGTTCTCCCTAGTAGCTTGAGCAGCAGGCTCATCGGTGAACATCCAGCTTGTCAACGGGCTGCGGAACACCGTGGGCGCCAAGCCATTCACGGTGATCCCATACCTGCCCCATTCGCACCCGAATGAACGGACCAGTCCGTCCACAGCGGCCTTGGACGCACAGTACGCGGTGTACCCCGCGGGATGGCCCAGCTTTCCCCGGGCCGACGAGGTCAGGATGATCTTGCCGCCGCGGCCACGTTCGATCATGGCTCGCCCTGCCGAGCGGACCGCCAACCAGGTACTCGTCACATTCGCGTCCAGCACCGCCTCAAATCGCGCCGGCTGCATGTCCACCGCGGGTGCCACCTCGTTGACACCGGACGCAACCACCAGGATGTCCACGCCACCGAAGGCTTCGATCGTCTCCTTGACGATCGCGTCGCTGGCTGATTCGGAATCTGGCCTTCGCGCGATGGGCACGATACATCCGGGAGCCGCGGCCAATTCATCGCGGAGGTCGCTCAGCGCGTCCTCTCGCGAACCACATATCGCCACATTTGCGCCGGCACCGGCCAGCGCACGGCTAGCTATCTGTCCTAACGAACCCGTCGCCCCAATGACGATTGCGGACTTTCCTGCTATATCGAACAACGCTCGTGGGTCGTCAAACATGGTGGGACTCTCTCTCGGAACCGGTGGCGAAAGTGATGACGAGCATGGTTGCCACCTCATGGCTCAGATTGGCGATCGCGCGCATCTCACCCGGTTCGATGAGACAGCTGTCGAACATCCTCAGTACCTCTTCGGTGCCCCCGGAGAGGGAAACTCGCACGCTTCCCGAGAGCACCACGTAGATCTTTTCCGAATCTGAGACGTCCATTTCAGCCCCACCACCAGGCAGGAACCTAGACAAGCCGATACGCGCGCGGGCCGACGGAGAGCCCTGCAGACGAAGTGCGTGCATATCGAAATGCTTGGGCGCCTCATACAGGACAGCGTCCTCAAACTTGGTGACCTTCATGGGATCAGCCAGCAGTTCCGGTTTCGATCCGATACTCGCCGGTCGGGTCGGTGATGGCGACCAACCGCACGATGCAGCCGTCGCCCTTCTTCCAACGCCACGGGAAGGCCGCGAAGGTGACGCGCTTGCCGGTGACCTTGTCGATGTCACCGCCGACGTTCTCGAAGCCCAAAATGCCGTTGGACAAGATCGCGTTGTGGCACGGTTCCCAATACGGGAAGTCCTCGATCACCTTCCGGCCCGTCAGCTGCTCATATTCGAGATTGACTTGTGGGATAAGGCCATTCGGAGCACCGGTGCCGTGCGGACCGATCGCGGTACCCAGCGGGTGGTCGAGAGCCTGGGTGTCGGAGCCGACCATCTTCACCTTGCGTTCGACGAACCACTCCCCGGCATCCTTGTAGAAGCCAGGAGCGTAGGCGTAGTAGTGACGGTTGTCTCCGTAATAGCGGTGCCAGCCCGTGTTCACGATGACGATGTCGCCCTCACGGATCTGTGGGCGTGCGTTTTCCAGGTCCTCGGCGGTGATGACTTCCCACTTCTTTTTCGGGATCGACACGACCACCCCGGTGCCGAAGAAGTTGGGCAGCGGCACCTCTTCGAGGAACGGCGTGCCCGGAACGACATGCGCGGGCGCGTCGATGTGGGTTCCGGAATGCATCACCGTGGTGATCTTCTGCGTCAGTACCCCGGATCTGGCCATGTTGTGGAGCCGCTCGATCTTGACGTCCTCGAAATAGGGCCAACACGGCGTCCCCAAACCCCACGGATGACTCAAGTCATAGAACTGAAGCCCCATGGCGTTCTTGTCATTTGACTCGGTAAACTTGCACAGATCTTCATTTCGCCAATCGGCGTCTTCCCAACCGGGCATCTCGATTCACTCCTTCATCTGTTGTATTGCCGAAATTCGGGCTGCGAGTTCGCGCTATGCTGTTGCATCGCAACGATGTACGGCCGTCTAGCGGCGGCGTGGTCGGGGGAATGAGGTGATCCGGCATGTCCGTTCTGACTCGCGCGGCACAGATTCTTGACGCACTCGCCGAATCCAATTCGGGACTCTCCGTACGTGAGCTGGCCGAGGCCACCGGGCTGCCGAAGTCCTCGGTGCACCGCATCGTCCAAGAACTCACCGTGAGTCAGTACGTCATGGCCGGCGGTCGCGGCGGGAGCTACCAACTGGGCCCCGGCCTGCTCAAGCTGGGGCTGAACAACCGCCGGCAGTTCGTGGCACCCATGCGCAAAGCCATCGCCACCGTGGCTCGCGAAGTCAACGAAAATATCGATCTGGCAATGCTCAGCGGCGGAGAGCTGGTGATCATCGAACAGATTGCGACGGTCAGGAACCTCCCAACGGTGACTGTGGTCGGCAGGACATTCGCCCTGCACGCGAGTTCCATCGGTAAGGCGTTGCTGTCGCAGCTTCCACCGGATCAGGTGCGGAATATGCTGCCCGCCGACCTGGAAGTGTTCACCACGAACACCATTACCGATGTCACTGCCCTGTTGCGCGAGCTGGACGACGTGCGCAGCACCGGAGTGGCATTCGACCACGAAGAGCACGATGTCGGGATCAGCTCCGTGGCCGTTCCCTTGCCGCATCCCGCGGCGATCCCACAGGCCATGGCCATCGTGGCGCCGACACCTCGCTTCGCCCAGCGAAAGACCAAATATGTTGCGGCCCTGGACTCCCTGACCAAGCGCGCCAACTCCACGTAAGCCGGCGACCGACTTCCGTAACAATCTTTCGCATTGGCGCATGCACCGAGGCTATGGCCGCCAGTCAGCATCCCCACAGAAATTGTCCCGTATTACGGGACAGTCAAGGACCAGGCCCCGCCACCCCGCACAGGTTCTAGGGGTTCAGATCCGTCGTATCTCCGTGTAATTGCCGCAAAAACCGGTTATACGAAGCCAATTCGTCCTCCTGTCGGGCATTGTCGGCTTCCCGCTCCTCGGTCTCCGCCTGCTCCTCGCGCCGCCACCTGACGGCGAAGATCAACGTGGTGGCCAGCGCTATCGGTTCGCCGTACGACCATGCCAGGGCGCCCGCCACCGCCTGGTCCCGCACCGGGTCAACGGACCATTGCGCGGGCGGGTTGGCAAAGATCCCGATCAACGGCCTAGGCGCCATCATCAGGACAACACCGATGAACACGTGCAGTGGCATCTCCACGAAGATGTCGAACATTCGGCCAAGGTTGGTCTGCCGGATCGGCAAGGGGTCGGTGGACAAGATCGGAATCACAAACAGCAGACCCGTGGCCAGGAAAAAGACTTCTAATGTGGTGTGCCCCAACCACGTAGCGGCGATGGTGTCGAACAGCTGCGATAGATACAGACCGTAGTAGCTGAATAGGAACAACGGAATGGTGACCGCCGGGTGCAGCAACAACGCACCGGCACGGCTGCGCAGGCCGGCCAAGGCCGCAGCCAGCACCCATCTGCCCGAGCCATGATGTGGAGTCGATCGCAACAACAAACGCCCCGGTGAGCCCAGCACCAGCAGCGGTGGCACCAGGATCGACAACGTCAGTTGCTGAAACATGAACGCGCTGAACAGGCGGAACCCGTAACGCTCGATCGACAACCCCATGACCGCACCCAGGATCGCGCACCCAGACAGAAAGCACACCGTCGACCACCACGGCCAGCTTCGCCCCATCCTGCGCAGCCGCAGCACGCTCAGTACATACCAACCGGCCAGCAGAACCGCGATAACCGGCAGTACCGGGATGGTCGGCGGGTTCCATTCCAGCAGGGACCAGGCGGACGGCGGTTCGTCCGGAATGCTGGTTAACCCGCGAGAAGAATCCTCGTTCATTGATTGCATTATGCGCATATTTGAATGATCAGGCCACTGCGGCACCCAACCCGGGCGTTCACCTGCAATTTGGATCGCCGATAGCCAAAGGGCTCTGGTTCACAGCTTCAGCCACTAGCCTGCGCCACGGGCGGGGCAAACCAGAGGAGGAATCATGGCCATATCAGTGAATCTGGAGAAGGCGCTCGACAAGGCCTACGAGAACAAGGACCTCAAGGACGTCCTCGATGCGCCCCCGTCGGCTCTGGCCGGTCTCACCGAGAAGCACGACGCCGCCCTGAAGGAAGCCCTGAACATCTCGACCGTCCGCGAGCTGGGTACCAACAAGTACATCGCGGTCGCCGCCGCGCTGGCGGCACTGGAATCCAAGACCGGTTAAATCGTTGGCAGAGAGGGTATCTACGCGATCGTTCACGCTTAGATACCCTCTCGCCGTCAACCGCGAAGTGCCTGTGCCAGCGGCTCGAGCACGGCCGGGTCATATGGCGGCGGCAGATAGATGATCGCCAGATCAAGGCCCTCGGCACCCAAGGAGGCCGCTTCGTCCACGACTCTTGCGTAATCGCGATCCGCGCCCAGACGAATGTGAGCCGACAGGGTGATCTCCTTGGGATCACGTCCGATGTCCGCGCAGTGCGCGGCCAGCACTTCACGTTTACGGGCAAATTCTTCGGGCGGCCCGCCCACGAAGTTCCAATGCTGGGCGTACCTGGCGGTGATGCGCAATGTTCGTTTCTCCCCGCTGCCGCCGATGCAGATCGGCGGATGTGGCTTCTGTGGCCCCTTCGGCTCGTTACGAGCATCCTTGAGCTGATAGAACTTGCCGTCGAAGTTCGTCGTCTCTCGGCTGAGCAGTCCGGTGAGCACCTCACAGGCCTCTTCGAATCGGTCGAAACGCTCCTTGATACTGCCCAGCTCGATCCCGTAGGCGCCGGACTCCTCCTCGTTCCAGCCTGCGCCGATGCCGAGTTCCAGACGCCCACCGGAAACGATGTCCAGCGCCGAGGCCATGTTGGCCAGCACCGCCGGGTGCCGGTAATGGATACCCGTCACCAGCACTCCGACACGCAACCGTTGGGTGGCCTGTGCGAGCGCTGTGAGGGTTACCCAGCCCTCCAGACACGGGCCGGTGGGATCGGAGAAGATCGGATAGAAGTGGTCGAAGGTCCAGCCGGATTCGAAGACCTCGATGTCGTCGGCCACTTTCCAGATGGCCAGCATGTCGTCCCAGGTGGTGTTCTGCGGAGATGTCTTGAATGCAAAGCGCATTGCACCACCCTATGCGCCCCGTACCTGGAGCGTCGACCAGGAAGTTCAGCCGGTCGTGTGGACCGCCCCCGACATCAATGGCGGCCAGCATGGATGACAACTCCGGTACAGGAAGTCCAGCCTTGAAGGTGATCAATGCTGTGCCCGATTGGGGCGTGACGGGAAGGACGAATATGCAACGGCGCTACCTCGTTTCCGGACTACTGGCCAGCGGGGTGGTGTGCGCACTCGCCACCGCTTCGCCCGCCATCGCGAATGGCGGTGGACAGAACTGCGTCACCGTACCCAACGCCAATACCGTCTGCTCGTCGCCGGGTAATGTTCAAATCACCAGTGCCACACCGATATATGAGGGCCCGCCGCCATCGATATATCCGCCGTACTATCCCTTTGGGATCGGCGGATACACGGTCATGCATGGACACAGTGGCGAATAAGACCACTCAACAGCGAGGTTCACGCCTGATACGTGACTCACCGATGGGT
The DNA here is from genome assembly GCF_000069185.1 of Mycobacteroides abscessus ATCC 19977. Lineage (NCBI taxonomy): Bacteria > Bacillati > Actinomycetota > Actinomycetes > Mycobacteriales > Mycobacteriaceae > Mycobacteroides > Mycobacteroides abscessus. The sequence continues at coordinate 4,574,292 of NC_010397.1, forward strand.
GAGAAACGCCAGTACCGCGAGTACCCGACGGTGATACTCGTCGGCGTGTCCCAGGTCCAGTCTGCGCATGACGCTGTGGACATGTTTTTCGACGGTGCTCTCGGTAATCCACAGCCGCCCAGCGATTCCGGAATTGGACAGGCCCTGGGCCATCAGCTCCAGCACTTCGAGCTCACGCTGGGACAAGGCCGATAACGGATCGTCCTTGCGCCGTGCGGACAACAGCTCGCGCACCAGCTCTGGATCGACGATCGAACCGCCACCGGCAACACGCGTGCAGGCGTCAGCGAACTCTCCGACATCCCCAATCCGGCTCTTCAAGAGATAACCCACCCCGTCGCCCGAGGTGATCAACTCCGCCGCGTATTCGACCTCGACGTGCGCCGACAGCACCAGCACACCGATGCCGGGATGCTCGCCCCTGATCTTCTGGGCCGCTTCCAGCCCCTCGGTGGTATGGGTCGGTGGCATCCGAATATCGACGACGACGAGATTAGGGCTCTCCGTTCGAACCAGTTCCAGCAGCGCCGTGGCATCCCCCGCGCGACCTACCACCTCGAAGCCGGCCTTTTCCAGAACACTCGCCACGCCCTCCCGTAGCAACGTGTCGTCATCGGCCACCAGAACCCGTATCGCGGACATCTCGCCAGGTTACCGCCGCCACGCAGGCTCGAGATCAGCCTCACCGCCGATACTATTGATTGGTGAACGAGCCGCACGGCGGTTCACAGGCAGTGAGTAGAGCCCGATAGATATGCAGCAAGCAGCGCAAGCCTCGTCGCCGCGGCCAATACTAATGCCGGATTACATTTCCGGATGGCGCACACAGCTATTCGGATCCACGCCGCCATCGGCCCGCCTCGGCATCGTGGCGGCAGTGGTGCTGCTGGTGGCCGAGTCGATGCTCACCATCTTTCTGCGCACCATTGCGCCGACTGAGCATCTGGCCGCGGTCTATCTGATCGGCATCCTCGTCATCTCGGTGATCTGGCGGCTGCGGCTAGCCCTTGCCATGTCGATCGCCAGCGCGATCGTCTTCGACTGTATTCGCAACTGGCCCAAGGCGAATCCACTGTCCACAGAGAGTCATAATCTCATCACGCATCTGAGTTTCCTGGCTGTGACGCTGACGGCCAGCGCACTGGCCGCACTCGCCCGCGCCGGCACCATCGAGGCCGAACGCCGCCGACGCGAGGCCGCCGCCATCGCGCAGCAACAGGCCGCACTCAGGCGCACCGCGACTTTGGTCGCAAGCAATGTCTCACCCGTCGAGCTCTACGCGAAGGTGGTCGAGGAAGCCGCGCGCTGTTTCGCCTCACCCACCGCGGTGCTGGTTCAACTGATGCCTGGGGACGAAGGAACCATCGTGGCTGGTCACGGCACGGAGGAATCTCGAACACCGCCAGCGGGCAAGCGTTTTCCCTTGTTGGACTCCAACAACGTTGCCCGGGAACTGCGGCTGACCCCCGCTGTCTGCGCACCCATTGTCGTGGACGCGAAACACTGGGGAACACTCATCGTCGGTAGCCATACTCCCGCGCAGCGCGACCAGGACATCCGCGCCGGGGTACGCGACTTCGCGGACCTAGTGGCGACCGCTATCGCCAATGCCGCTACCAGGGAAGAGCTTGCGGCCTCCCGCGCCCGGATCGTCTCCGCCTCCGATACCGCACGCCGCAGACTCGAACGGGACCTACATGACGGAGCACAACAGCGGCTGGCGTACCTCAGGCTCAAGCTCGGAATGGTCAGAGCCGCCGTACCCGCGACAGATGCCGAACTCACGCAAGAGCTCAACAACCTCGACACCGACCTCACCGCCGTCACGCGAGAGCTCCAGGAGTTCTCTCGTGGCCTGCATCCCGCCATCTTGTCGAAAGGCCTGGCACCCGCATTACGCACCCTGGCCCGGCGTTCACTCATTCCGGTGCGTACCGAGCTGGAACTTGACCAAAAGTACGGCGAATCCATCGAGATCGCTGCCTATTACGTGGTGGCCGAGGCCCTCGCCAATACCGCTAAACACTCACAGGCCAGTGAAGTTGTCATCCGTGCTCACGAAGCCGACGACCAGATCCACATCACCATCAGTGATGATGGCATCGGGGGAGCCAAGCCACGCAAGGGCACCGGGCTGATCGGGCTGACGGATCGGGTCACGGCCCTCGGCGGTCGCCTTGATGTTCACAGCGCATCGGGCCGCGGCACGACGATGACAGCGATCATCCCGTTACATCAGTCTGATTAGACGGTGCTGCGGCAGTTTTCGTCACGCTCTGGCCGCCAGCACCTCATCGATTCCAAGCAGCACACGAGCCTCGGCGCGCTCCATCGGTGTCAACGCGCCCCACACTCCATGGCGCTCACCCACACTCACCGCATAGGTGCCGCATTGGCGCAGAACCGGACACGACTGGCAGACTCGTTTTGCCCGCGTCTCACGGACAAGTCGCGAACGCCCCCGATCGCCATCGGGTACAAAGAACATCTCGGTCGGTAAACCGCGGCAGCGAGCCCGGCTCCACCATTCATCCATATTGTCGACGGCGGTCGCACCTGCCGCAACGAGCTCGCATTCCGCAACTGGCACAAGTTCTCTACCCATCATCACGACGCCCTTCGGTCCTATTCCATCGGTTCCCAAGGAACCGATGCGGACCATATCCAGGCGCCTGTTAACAACTCCCCCGCCGATGGTTAACGATTCATAAACCCAATTACATTGCCCTGCAATGCAATAAAAACTGAGGCTACCTTCCATTTCCGCCCTCCGGAATAGCCCCATGACGTATGGAGGCCAGCCACCAACCCCGCATCAGGTAGCACCCGCAGCAATCCCGTCGCCCTTAACGGTTGTCTCGATGGCGGTTTGCCGCTAGCGGCAACTGAGGTCCACCAGAAACTGCGCTGGGCACCAGCCCCGACGACAACAACGCGACGCTCCGCGACGCTTGTACGAGAACAACCCAACGTAGAGCTCTGGCTGCGCCGGCGAACCGCCCGGCACCACAAGGCTTCACCGCGCGATCCCGTGCGCAGGACAGATAGGCCATACGATGCTTCTTAGCCCGCCAACCGCGCCGGCACCACCTCGTGCCGAGCGTGGCCGCTGGTATGCACTCTCCGTTGCCTGCCTGATCGAGATGCTGCTGGTGATCAACAGCAGCATCGTTGCGGCCGCGCTGCCGGCTACACAGGCCGCGCTGCGGTTCACCAACAGTGATCGGCAATGGCTGATCACGGCGTACGTGCTGACCCTGGGCGGTCTATTACTGCTGGGCGGTCGAGTCGCCGACATGGTGGGGTTGCGGAGCGCGATGATCATCGGGTTGAGCGGCTTTGCCATCGCATCGTTTGTGGGCGGCTCTGCCACAAACTTTGGCGAGCTGGTGGCATCACGAATCTCTCAGGGCGTATTCGGGGCTCTGCTCGCACCGGCTGCAATGTCATTGGTGGCCAATAGCTTCCGCGGATCGACAGCGGAGCGGCATGCATTCGGCATCTTCGGCGCGGTGATCGGAGCCGCAAGTACCGCCGGCTTGCTGGTGGGTGGCGTTCTCACCCAATTACTCGTCTGGCGCTGGGTTATGTATATCAGCGTACTCATGACGATGACCGCACTGGCCGGCACGTTGGCATTCGTCAGGAAATACCCAGTCGGCCAACGTAGCAAACTCGATCTTTTCGGCTCGTTGACGGTCACCCTTGGGCTTTTCGCCATCGTGTTCGGCTTCTCCCGCGCAGAGGTTCGTGGATGGACCGCGAGCATCGCCATCCTTTCCTTCATCACCGGGCTGACGCTGATCGGGGTGTTCATCAGGCATCAGCAGCGCAGCAAGAATCCTTTGTTGCCGTTGCGTGTGGTATGCGACCGCACGCGCGGCGCGGCGTTTCTGGCCATGTTCTTCGCCAGCGCCGGACTTTTCGGCGTGGTGCTGTCACTTCTCTACTACTTGCAACGGTGCCTACATCTGGCGCCGCTGTGGGCAGGGGTGGCCTTTCTCCCCTTCTCCGCTACTGTCGTGTTCGCCTCGACGCTCGGCAACAGTTTCATATTGCCGCGGCTGGACGGCCGCACAGTGCTCATTGCCGGTGGCGTGACATCGGCCTTCGGTCTGCTGATGCTGAGCCATATCGACTCGCACGCAAACTATTACACAGCGATACTGCCCGGACTTGTCATTGGCGGGTTCGGCAAGGGCCTCATCTTCGGGGCCTCCACCCACGGTGCCGCCACCGGCATACGCCCGGAGGAGTCTGGGATTGCCTCTGCCACAGTCAATGTGATGCATCACGTGGGCGGCTCGCTGGGCGCCGCCCTACTGAGCAGCGTGGTGGCGTCAACGGCCACATTCTTTCTTGCCCGCCACGCGTCGAGCGACCAAGCGGCGGCGGCCGGTTACTCTGCGGCATTTTGGGTGTCGGCCGCCAGCTGTCTGGCTGCCGCCGCGATCGCACTGGTTATCAGGCCCGCCGACGGCAACTCGAGAACAGCGCCCGTACTACGTGGAAAGTGCTGCACGGCACGGGACTAAGACGAGGATTCGGCAGCTAGGAGGCTGTGCTGCCGCAGATCACACCCGGGTTCTCACATTCGGCACCAGTCTGGTCTGGCATCTGAACCCATTCGGAGCGGCCACCCTCGTCCTGGCTGCCCTGCCGCTGCAGGTTGTCGGGGTACCAGATTCCCGTGTCACAGACGACCCCGCGGTCCATGCATTGCGCGCCTGTGGCTCCGCGATGCTCCACCCACCCCCCGGCGTCGTCTCTCGGCTGCTGCGCTTCGGACGGCGCATTGCCGCCACCGAGCAACTGCCCCACATGATCGCCGGGTCCGGGTGTCGGCGCCACCGGCGAGGCGTTCGCGGCGGCGGGCGGCACTATCACCAAGGACGCGCCGACAGCTCCGAAAATAAACGCTCGCAACATCTTTGACTGCCTCTCGTCCGCACCAACGGCTCCGGTCGGAGCCGGGCGCCTGGCGCGCCATCCACATAGTGCGGCCTGCCCGCGACGGAAGCATCGATGCGAACATCCACGTGGCCATGGCGGAAACCCGCCATGGCCACATGGATGCGAAATTCGACTTAGGAGCTGAGCCGCTGCTTGAGGGCTTCGAACTCGTCCTTGACACCGGTCGGCAGCTTGTCGCCGATGAATTGGAACCATTCTTCGATGAGCGGAAGTTCCGCCTGCCACTCTTCGTTGTTCACCGCGAGCGCCTCGGCCACGTCGGCCGCCTCGACGTCCAGGCCCGACAGATCAAGATCCTCGACGCCCGGCACGGTGCCGATCGGGGTGGACACACCGTTGGCGCGGTGCTCGATCCGGTCGACGATCCACTTGAGCACGCGGCTGTTCTCGCCGAAGCCGGGCCACAGGAATCGGCCGTCGTCGCCGCGACGGAACCAGTTGACGAAGAACACCTTGGGTAGCTTCGACTCATCGGCCTGCTTGCCCACATTGATCCAGTGGTTCAGGTAGTCACCCACGTGGTAACCCATGAAGGGCAGCATGGCCATCGGGTCACGCCGTACCGTGCCGACCTTGCCCTCGGCGGCGGCCGTCTGCTCCGAACCCAGGGTGCCGCCGATGAACACGCCGTGCTGCCAGTCCCGGGCCTCGGTCACCAGCGGCACCGTTGTCTTGCGACGGCCGCCGAACAGGATTGCCGAGATCGGCACACCCTGTGGGTCATCCCATTCGGGAGCCAGGATGGGGCACTGCGACATCGGGGTGCAGTACCGCGAATTCGGGTGCGCCGCTTTGGTCTCGGTCTCCCGCAGGACCCAATCCTGGCCCTTCCAGTCGATCAAGTGCTCCGGCTCGCCCTCCAGTCCTTCCCACCACACGTCGTTGTCGTCGGTACGCGCGACGTTGGTGAAGACGGTGTTGCCGGCTTCGATGGTCTTCATGGCGTTCGGGTTCGAGCTCCAGTTGGTGCCCGGTGCCACACCGAAGAAGCCGAACTCCGGGTTGACCGCGTACAGACGGCCGTCCTTGCCAAAACGCATCCAGGCGATGTCGTCACCCAAAGTCTCTGCGCGCCAACCGGGAATGGTCGGCTGGATCATGGCGAGGTTGGTCTTGCCGCAGGCTGAGGGAAACGCCGCGGCCACGTAGTACGCCTTGTTTTCCGGCGAGATGAGCTTGAGAATCAGCATGTGCTCGGCGAGCCAGCCCTCGTCGTGGGCCATCGCCGAGGCGATACGCAGTGAATAGCACTTCTTACCCAGCAACGCGTTACCGCCGTAACCCGATCCATAGGACCAGATCTCGCGGGTCTCCGGGAAGTGAGTGATGTACTTGGTGTCGTTGCAGGGCCACGGCACGTCTTCCTGGCCGGGCTCCAGGGGCGCACCGATCGAATGCAGAGCCTTGACGAAGAATCCGTCGTCGCCCAGCTTCTCCAACGCGGCGGCGCCCATACGCGTCATCACCCGCATCGAGGCAACCACGTATTCCGAGTCGGTGATCTCCACGCCGAGCTTGGGGTCGTCGGCCCCGAGGGGGCCCATGCAGAACGGCACCACCCACATGGTGCGTCCGCGCATGCTGCCGCGGTACAGCTCGGTCATGGTCGCGCGCATCTCGGTGGGATCCACCCAATTGTTGGTTGGGCCGGCATCCTCTTCACGCTCGGAGCAGATGTAGGTCCGCGATTCCACGCGCGCGACATCCGACGGGTCCGACAGCGCCAGGAATGAATTGGGGTGCTTGTCGGGGTTCAAGCGCACGAAGGTACCCGCGTCAACGAGCTGCTGAGAAACCCGCGCGAATTCCTCATCCGAGCCATCAGCAAACACCACACGATCAGGTTGGGTCAGCTCAGCGATCTCGCGAACCCAGGCGAGCAAGCCCGCGTGTTTCGTCGGAGCATTGTCAAGACCGGGAATGGTCGCTGCTGTCATCGAGAGCATCTCCTCTGTGGGTACACAGGGCCGCACGGGCACTGGTCGGCACCTAGATATATGAGGTTAGCGCTGGTGTCCTTCAGCGTGAAACGGGGTCACGGACAGTCCGTCATAGGGCTTGACACGATCTGTCCACACAACGAACAGATCGCCGACAAGATTCCGGGGCGCTAGGGACTCCGGGACTCGCACGTTGCCGTATTACTTAATTACTTATTACTTGCCGCCGACGCGGCCGTGCTCGATGAGCTCCCAGTGCGCGCCGGTTCCGCGGGCCCAGGTCTCATACGTGCCATCCGCCCCGAACGTAGTCACCTTGTCGGCGATGCCGTCCTCGTCGATATCGGAGACCACGGAGAGTCCGGTCGAGCCGTCCGAGGGATGCAGTGTGACGGTGTCGCCGATTCCGTCGTGGTCGGTGTCGATGAGATCGGTGCCCAGATCCACCAACCCACCGTCGGTGGGCAGGTACATGTGGTGATCGACGTGCAGGTCAGGACTGAGGGCATGCCCCGGCTCGGGCATTCCTTCCTCCAGCCCCCCAAGGCCTCCACCGAAACCCTGGTCAAAACCTTCGATCATGACGTCATATTCTCGTCGCTTGCGGCGATCGCGTCCAGCCGTTCGGTGACTTTGGTTAGCGCCTTGTGCACTGACGGCAGGTCACGGTTACGCAGCGCCGTTGCCCGCGCGGTATTCATAGCCGCCTCGCGCAGCTCGGAATCGATTTGGCCGACCCGCGCGGCAAGCTTGTCGTTCTCGCGTTCGTCGATCTCCACCAGATCGGCGTTGAGCCGGGTCTCCACCTCGAGTACTCGGGCCGCCACCCATTGCTCCAAGTACGCGCGCAGCTCGCCCATGGTGTCGCCCAACCAGCGATCCAGCACCGTCCGGTCGTGCAGCAGACCCCGCACCGCCACCAACCACACCGCGATCACCGCGCCGGCCACCAAGCCGACGGCCAAACCCACCGGAGCCAGGCCCGGTCGCGCATACGCCACCAGTCGCGACACCGTCAAGGCCGCGCCCAGACCGAAGAAGATCCCGAACAACGCCATCATCCGGGTCTCTAGCCTGCGTGATCGCACCGGAGGATCGCCGGCCTCGGGTGGCACCGGGCGATTGGCGCTCGGGCGCGGCGCCACCCAGTGCTGGGTCACCTCGGCCGAAATCTCGGCCAGGTGCTCCTCGGTACCCTGCTCAACCTCGGCGACGATGTCGGCCACGCGGCGCCGTACCCGATCACCGAATCCGGCGACATCGCGGCGCTTCAGTTCGGCGATGTCCTCACGGAGTTCACCACCTACCGAACCCACTCGCTTGCGGGCGAAGTACAGCAGCGTCATTCGCGCCTGAGCGATGCGGTTGCGCAATGCCAGGGTCCGCTCCGATTTGCTTGACCGTGTGCGCCGCACTGCCGCCTGCCGCTGATTACGCAACTCGTCGGCGCGCGCGCCCTCACCGGCTTCGGGTGGCACATTGAGCATGCCCTGTAGTCGAGTCACCCAGGCGCGCAGCCTGTTTCGCTCGGCTAGATCCGGCTTCCCGCGGATTTTACGTACGGCACTCGCCAGCTCGTCAAGGCCCGGCGCGGCACCGCGCGTCGACACACCCAACCAGGTGATATCCCGGAAGCGGGAGTCGTGCTGCGCCAGAATCTCCCGGTTTCGTTCCATCACCTCCCGCCAGGACTGGTGGACGTCAATCTTCGAGACCACCGCGATGAGCGCATCGGTGTTGGCCGCGGCCAATTGGATCAAGCCGCAGTCCGACGGAGTCAACGGCGCTGTCCCGCTGCACACGAAAACGACTGCCGCCGGCGACTGCCCATGCCGCAGGTCCTCGGGTTCGACAATGCGTGTCCCCGGCATACGCGACTTCAGCCCTGTCGCCAGGGTGCTCGCACCGGCCAGCCAACTGCCGGTCACCATCACGGCGTCCTGTGGCTCCACACCCAGCGGGCCGAGCGCGGGATCCACGGCCAGCACCAGCTGATCGACCTGTTTGTCCGCCGGGGTGCTCATGCGCGTCCCCCGGCCCGGCGCCACAGCCGCAGCGAGCCACGCGCAATATCGGTCCCCAACGCGGCATACGTGGAGTTCACCGGCCCTTCAGCGAAGCGCTGCCAACGCTCGGCGCGGTAACGGTGATCTTCTGGGTGGTCGCTGAGGTCCACCGGGATGCCTGCCGCCGTGGCGGCGTCCACCGCGCACCGCATCGCGGCGACCACGACGTCATCGCTGTTCACAAAGGAATCGATCTGCATCGGCAGCACACCCGTCACCCCGATCTTGCGGAGCTCGGCCAGTACCACGCGCATCCGGCGGTACCAGCCTTGCGCGATGGCCTCGCGAATCGCGCTGACCACCGCGTCGATGCCGGACAGATCACGCAGCAAGGAGGTCAAACCCGGCGCCGCGAGGCTGGGAACCTGGCGGAGCGCGCCGATCGCACATCCCATGGGATATAGGTCCAGTTCATGCAGAATCCGTTGGCGCATCGCCACCGGCACATCGTGGGTGCAGGTGACGAAGGCGTCGACGGAACTGGTGTCGGCCGGATTCTCGACCATCAGCTTGAGCGCCTCGACCATGCCGTCATCGAGGCTGACCAACGGGACGTGCGCGGACAACGGCAGCGTCGGGACCCTGGTCTCCGCGCGATATTCCGCGCACCGCGACACCGCCGCGGTCCACGGCCCACGGGCGGCACCAGGATCGGTCAGGTCCGCCTTGTTGAGAATCAGCACCTTGGGTGCGATGGATGCCTCCAGAACCGCACGATCCTCGGGTTTGAGCGCCTCCGCGAAAACCACCACATCCACATCCGCAACCAACGGTTCTGGATCTGCTCCGGCGATCGGCACCTCGATAAGCGCATGGCCCGGGCCCTCATCGGCCGGCAAGGTGAGCCCCAGCGCCCCGATCACGCTGGTCACGCCGACCCCGGCGCGGCCCCGTACGGCCACCCGCAACGGGTCCCCCGCCCGCACCACCACGTCGTGAATGCGCTGGCCGCCATGGATCTGACGAATCTCCGGACGCGTCGCGAATCGCTCGAGCGTCGCCCGGAAGACCTCAAACCCCCGCGTCATCGTTGCCTTTCAGACCCAATCTCGTCGCTCGCCTGCCAAATGCTCACATTGTCACCTCATCAGGTGGAGGGTTGCACCCTGGTAGGCATCTGTTGAGTATCGATACGCGCCGGGATTATGGGATCTGCCGCCTATGGGTGACCATGGGGATATGCGTTGTGACGGCCAGGAACGGGGCTGCGCGGAGGCTGGGTCAGCCACCGACGAGCTCCCGGGAACCGTCGGCGCCGCCTCCTCGGGCCGGACGGATAGCCAGAACCACCATCCACGCCGGGTTTCGAGCTTCAGATCACGCGGTTCGTCGTTGTCCGAAGGGCAGCAGAAGGCATGGGATCGATCCTGGCCCACGTATGGCCGTCTCGCCCGGGAGGCCGACGGCAGCTGCCCGCCACTGGACCCAGCCACCTGGTTTGGGCGCACCGCCCCCCTGATACTTGAAATCGGTTGTGGCACTGGGACATCTACTGCTGCGATGGCATTGCAGGAGCCCGATTTCGATGTGCTCGCGGTGGAGGTCTATCGCAAGGGCCTGGCCCAGCTGTTGTCGGCGATCGACCGCGAGGGCATCGAGAATATTCGGCTGATCCGCGGCGACGCCCTGGATGTGCTCGAGCACCTGCTGCCGTCGGGATCGCTGACCGCGGCCCGGGTGTTTTTCCCGGACCCCTGGCCCAAGGCCCGCCATCACAAGCGGCGGTTGCTGCAGCCGGGCACCGTGGCGCTGCTGTCCGACCGTCTGCGCCCGGGCGGCACTCTGCATGTGGCCACCGATCACGCGAATTACGCCGAGCACATCGCCGAGGTCGGCGACGGTGAACCGACGCTGCGGCGCCTCAGGCTCGATGATCCGCGCATCCCGGTCTCGGTGAACCGGCCCACGACCAAGTTCGAGGGCAAGGCCCACACCGTCGGCAGCGTCATCAACGACTTCGTCTGGGAGCGATTGTGAGCCTGGCCATGGAAGGCGCCGCCTGCAGCACCTCGGCCGTGGAGGAATCCAACCGCCGACGTCGGGTGCTACGGGTGCTGCTGGTGTGGGACGCACCGAACCTCGACATGGGACTGGGAGCCATCCTCGGCGGCCGGCCCTCCGCGGAGAACCGGCCACGCTTCGACGCGCTGGGCCGTTGGCTGCTCGAGCGCACCGCCGCTTATTCGGCGGACCATGCCGACTGCCTCGTCGAACCCGAGGCCACCGTCTTTACCAATATCGCGCCGGGGAGTGCCGAAGTGGTGCGCCCGTGGGTCGAGGCGCTGCGCAATGTTGGGTTTGCGGTATTCGCCAAACCCAAGATCGACGAGGACAGCGACGTCGACGTCGACATGCTTGCTCATATCGAGCTGCGGTCCACCGAGGGCCTGGCCGGGGTGCTTGTGGCCTCGGCGGATGGTCAGGCTTTCCGCGAACCGCTGGAAATAATCGCCGGTGACGGGGTGCCCGTCGGTGTGCTGGGATTTCGCGAACATGCGAGTTGGGCGCTAACCTCGGATATTCTGGAGTTCGTCGATCTCGAGGACATACCCGGAGTTTTCCCCCGAGCCTTGCCTCGGGTGGGTCTAGATTCGCTCCCCGACGAAGGCGCCTGGTTGCAGCCGTTCCGACCGTTGTCGGCATTGCTTACGTCCAGGACATGAAAACTCAGCGCGTGAGAGACGCTAGTTAGGAGATTCTGTGTTCGCCTGGTGGGGCCGAATGGTGTACCGGTATCGGTTCATCGTCGTTGCCGCGTTCGTCACGGTTTGCCTGGGTTCTGGGCTTTTCGGGATCACGCTCGGCGACCATGTGACGCAGAGCGGTTTCTTCGCCGACAACAGTGAGTCAGTCAAGGCCTCGGTCATGGCCGACGACGCGCTGGGGCGTGACCGCACCACCCATGTGGTTGCCGTCATCGCCGCCCCGGAAGGCAAGACGGTAGACGACCCGGCCTTCCAGAAGAAGGTCATCGACCACTTCGATCAGCTCCAGAAAGACAACCCCGACGAGGTTTACGGGTGGGCCGGCTGGCTACGCGCCCCCACCACCACCGACCCCACTGTCAAGCGCATGGTGACGGAGGACCGCAAGCACACCTTCGTGTCGGTCAGCCTCAAGGGCGACGACGACGACACCATCCTCAACAACTACAAGGCCCTGTCGAACCCCGATAAGGACGACGACCCCGCCAAGAACAAATTCTTGATGGACGGTGTCGACATCCAGCTCGCCGGTCTACAGCCCGTGGCCAGCGAGCTGACCGGAACCATCGGCAAGGACCAGCAGCGCATGGAGGTTCTGTCGCTGCCGGTCATGGCTGTCGTGTTGTTCTTCGTCTTCGGCGGTGTGATCGCGGCCGGCCTGCCGCTGATGGTCGGTGGTCTTACCATCGCCGGCGCCCTGGGCATCATGCGGTTGGTCACGCTCTTCGCCCCCGTGCACTTCTTCGCCCAGCCCGTGGTCACGCTGATCGGCCTCGGTATTGCCATCGACTATTCGCTGTTCATCGTGAGCCGGTTCCGCGAAGAGATCGCGGAAGGCTACGACACCGAAACCGCGGTGCGTCGCACCGTGATCACCTCCGGCCGCACCGTCATGTTCTCCGCGACCCTGATCGCCGCGGCCCTGATGCCGATGCTGATCGTGCCGCAGCAGTTCCTGCGGTCACTGACCTATGCGGGTATCGCCTCGGTGCTGCTGGCCGCGATCTTGGCGGTCACCGTGCTGCCCGCATGCCTCGGTGTCCTCGGGCGCCACGTCGATGCATTGAGTATCAAGCGGTTCAGCCGCACCAAATCGCGCGAAGAGCTGGAGAACGGCTTCTGGGGACGCACCGTCGTGTACGTCATGCAGCGTCCGCTCGTGTTCGCCGTGCCGATCGTCATCGTGATGCTGCTGCTCATCATTCCGCTGGGCAACCTCAAGCTCGGCGGGTTCAGTGAAAAGTACCTGCCGCCAACCAATTCCGTGCGTCAGGCACAGGAGAACTTCGACTCGCTCTTCCCCGGCTTCCGCACCGAGACCATCACCATCGTCACCAAGGGCGCCACCGACTCACAGCTCAACCAGATTCGCGCCGATGCGATGAAGGTCCCGGGCTTCGTGGAGCCCGGCGGGGACAAGACTCAGATGTGGCAGCGACGCCAGGCCGTCAAGACCGACGGAGACACCAGCGTCAAGGTCATCCAGAACGCCCTGGTCGACAGGAACACCGCCGGGGCGAAGGTCAAACAGCTTCGCGAGATTCCGGTGCCCAAGGGCGTCACGATGTATGTCGGTGGCACGCCCGCCCTGGAGCAAGACTCCATCGACACCGTCTTCGACAAACTCCCCTTCGTGATCGTGGTCTTGATCAGCGTCACCACGATCCTGATGTTCCTGGCGTTCGGCTCGCTCGTGCTACCCATCAAGGCGGCCGTCATGAGCGCCCTGGGTCTGGGTTCCACGATGGGCATCCTGACGTGGATATTCGTCGACGGACACTTCTCGAAATGGCTGAATTTCACCCCGACACCGCTGACGGCACCGGTCATCGTGCTGATCATCGTCGTGATCTACGGCCTGTCCAGTGACTACGAGGTCTTCCTGATGTCCCGCATGATCGAGGCGCGTCATCAAGGGCTCTCGACCACCGAAGCCGTGCGCGTGGGTACCGCCAACACCGGCCGGATCATCACCGCCGCCGCCTTGATCCTGATCGTGGTCGCCGGTGGTTTCGCCTTCTCCGATCTGGTGATGATGAAGTACCTGGCATTCGGCCTTATCGCCGCCCTTATCCTCGATGCCACCGTGGTCCGCATGCTGCTCATCCCGGCGGTCATGAAGCTGCTCGGGGACGACTGCTGGTGGGCTCCGGCGTGGATGAAGCGAATCCAGGTCAAACTCGGCCTCGGCGAGGTCACCCTGCCCGACGAGCGCAAGCGTCCGACCGGTCGCGAGCAGGCCATCGCCGCGGCCTCGTCTCCGGTCGGGTCCAACGCGCGCACCACCAAGTTGCCGATCGCCTCCGAGCGCACCCGGCTGCCGTCGACACCGACGCCACGCCAGCACGATCCGTCGGCTCCGGCGCGGCCCACTCCGCCCCCGCCCGCTCCGCCGACCGCCCCGGTCAATCTGGCCGGCAACGACAGCGGGGACGCGTCCGCCACGACGCGCATGGCAGTGCCCGGCAAGAATGTAGCTCCCACCGATGCGCCCACCACGCGCGTACCAGGCGGAAACCCGGCCGGACCGGATGCTCCCACCACGCGCAGCAGCGTGGCTGGCACGCACCGCCCGGACCGCCGGAATGCAGACCGTGAGATCGAGTCCTGGCTCGGCGAGCTTCGTGGGCCCAAGCAGCCCGGCGCAGCCGCGGGTACCGAGGCGGGCGACGCCACCACCGCGATTCCGGTTTCCAAGCCACAGTCCACACCGCGACCGGCGCAGCCCAACCGCGCCAGTGGCACACCCGGTGAGGACGCGACGACTGCCATGCCGATCGCCAAGCCGGAGGTGCAGCGGCAGGGCCCGCCACGGGCGCAGCGGCCTCAACCCGAGCAGCAACAGCCTGCCAAGCCCTCCACCGATGCGACAGAGGCTCTGCCCGCGCCGGGGCAGAACCGCACCCCGCAACAGCAGGAGGTCGATGAGGCCACCCGCCGCAGCCGTGGCGGCAGCGTCAGCGCCCAAGATCTGCTGCGCCGCGAGGGACGCCGCATCTAACGACGCGGGATGCTGTCGTCGTCTCGGCTTGTTCGGCCGAGAGGACATTCAGGTACGGCACTACTCGGCCGTTGCGTTCGTCGATGTCCTCTCGACTCGGGTGGGACCTCAGCGGCGGGAGGTTTGGCGATATGACATTGCGCCCTGCCTCCGCTGCGCCCCCGGCCGAGCGGCTCGTCGATTACGTGACGGGCCTCTCGGCACTGGGTTCTTCACTGCGGGTCGCGTACTCACGCGCATAGAGCGTGCCTCCACCCAAGAGCAGCAAGCCGGTGACGATGAACGCACCGATCCGTGCCACACCGTCCAGCGTCGCGAGGTCAAACAGGAACAACTTGGCCACAGCCATCGCGGCCAGCACGAATCCTGTTCTGGTAACCCAGCTCCGGCCGCGGTAGCGGCGTAAACCGGCCAGCAGCAGCGCCACCGAAACGGCCATCCACGACACCGTCGCCAGGCCGTGGCCGAGCAGGAAGCCATCGTTATTGCCAAGCAGCGCAGTACCCGAGAGCACCACCGCCGCCGTACCGGAGTACAGCATCGAGACGCCCGCCAGCACGGCACGCGTGGGAGCGGATTGCGGGCTCGCCCACCCCACCCGCGCCATGGTCGCCAACACCATGCCAACCGTCGCCGCCATGAGCACGCTGGCGATGACCAGCAGCGGTCCCGCATACAGCACGGCACTTGCCGAGTCGGTCAGCAGTTCCGGCCGCACGTACGCGAGGTAGACGGCTGCGCCCAGCCCACCGAACACCTGCCCCAACACCAGCGCAACACGATCGCGCAGTTGGTATCCGATAGCGCAGCAAGATAGCGCGATCGCCAACAGCACCACTGCCAGCAGTGCGTCCCGGGCACCATCGACCGAGGCCTGCAATAAGGCCACCCCCGCCACTGCCGCCACGGTTATGCGCGCGTGCACCGGAAGAGCACCGACGAGCAGCAGCACCGCGCCCATCACCACAGCGACACCCACCGGAACCAGCACGCCCAGCGGCCACACCGGGAAGAAGAGCGCACCGTAGAGAACCGGGGACGACGCGACCGCGATCATCACCGACGAGGTGATGTCATCGTGCTCACCGGTGAGCAACCAGAGCGAACCAACCAGAGTGACCAGCAAGGCCATCACCGACATCGCGAGCAGGGCAAGTGACGCCGTGTAGCTCACGTGAATCGCCGTCAGCAGCGTCAGACTGACCCCCACAGTGCGGAAGGCATGCAGCACAGGCCAATTCCGGCCGACCTGAGCGGTGAGACTCGCGATGAGCAGTATCAGCGCGAAGGCGGCGAGTTCGACGGTGAACCCATCGGTCAGGAATGGCGCCAGCACCGTGATCGCGGCAACCACACCCGACGCAAAGGGTTGCGAGTTCCAGTGCCGCGCCAGCACCAGGCCGACACCCGCGATGCCTAAACCGAGTACCAGCCCCGCCACCACCGGAATCCTGTCGTAGATGACGGTAAGCGCCAATACGTCGAAGAATGCGGCCGCGAATCCTGTTGCTGCCGTGGCGATACCACCAACACGCCCGCCCGGACGTGAGTACACCCGAATACCCAGGGCTACTAGCCCACCGGCGAGGGCGGCCCCGGACACCATACGCGGTACCGGACCGAAGTACCCGCTCTTGGCGGCCAGCACCAGCAGCATGACCACACCAGCCAATGTCACCACCGCACCCGCCAACGCCATCGCCTTGCTCGCGAATCCTTCGCGCATCCACCACGGTTCCAGCTGGGGAGGCGCCGGATGAGGGGCACGCGCTGGTACCGGCATCCGCGCAGGTGGCATCACCACGGGGGCGGGTGCGACGGCTTGCGCGACGCCCTGGGCACGTCGGTAATCGTCCCAATACCGCTGGGCCTTCAGGTATTCGGCCTGGGTCCATTCGACCATCCGGCCTCGTAACGCATCGACCTCGGCGCGCAGCGCACGTTCACGCCCATCGAGTTCGTCCAGCGTCGCGGTCATCTGCTGCAACTGTGGATCTGACATACCTCTCAGCGTGCTGGCCGTGCGATGCGAGGTGAACACGTAGACCTACCAATACCGGTAGGGGTTTTTCACGGCGCTAGGTATCTCTACTTACCGTCTCCGTCAGCGCTCTCCGGTCCGGCAGTCATAACCTGCCCCAGATAGGCGGCGCGCAGTGTCCGGGATGCGAACGACTCCTGTTCGCCCCACGGCAGGTACGGCCTGGTCACCAGCAGCGAGGCCACGCCATGGGTGGTCGCCCACAACTGCAGGGCCGACCCGAGGGTATTACCGCGGGGAAAACGCTCCTCGTCAACCAGCTCTTGAACGATGTCCCGCAGATGCAGAAAGGCTGAGCTGCTGAGTATTTCATCGGATTCCGCCCCGAGGCGTGGAGGATTGGCCGTCGCGAAGCGGTACCACAGCGGATGCTCCGCAGCATGACGCACATAGGCCAGTCCGAGTGCGTGCAGGCGCTCCAGCGCCGTGGACACGTTGACCGTAGCCCGCTGCAATGCCTCCCCCAGCTGTTCGAAATACCTCGCGCACAAGGCATCAGCCAACTCATCGGTGCTGGAGAAGTGCCGGTACAGCGACGGCGCGGTGATCCCCAACGCACGCGTCAATTCACGCGCCGACGGGGCCCTCGCCTCTCCAGAACTGAGGATGAGATCCATCGCGGTGTCGATGATCTGTTGTCGCAACTGCCAGCCCTGCCCCCTGGGCAGACGCTTTCGCGCGGTCGTGTCGTTTTCGTCATCCATCTGCCACTCCAACCGCGTGTCTCGATCACCGCGGAGGTTCGATGGGCAGTGTCGGACCACCCGGGGGCGTCGGAATCGTGAACCTGCCCTTGGGCGTGGGGTCAGTCTTCTTCCCGAGATCGGCTCCCGGTGGTGGACCAGCCGTGTCATCGCCGGCGGGTCGCGGCGCATTCTTCGCGCCGCGAATAAGCACCGCCGGGTCATCATCTGCGCAGTAGGTGTACACGGGCGGCTCGGGGAAATCGGCCGAAGACGGCGGGACTCTCGGGGTGCCGTAGTCACACGCATACCGTGGATACAGGTCAGCGGTGACCCAGATACCGTTGTCACGCATGGTATCTGCGATCGCGCCGAAGGTAGATCCGCGGTAGTTGGGGAAGAACGCATTGATCGCAGGTGTACGCACGTAGAGCATCTGCGACGTGGTGGCCAGGCTCGCGAGCAGCTGCACCATGGTGTCCGAGTTGTCGCTGAAGAGGTTGTCGATGGCGCTCAGGGTTTTCGGCGTCCGATCGATCAGGGTGCGGTAGCCGTTCTGCATCTTCTCCACACCGCGCAGCGTCCGCCCCAGACCGTCCGCAGTTGCCTTGATCCCCGCGTTCTTGTCGGCGGCCAGGGTCAACACCACGCGGCTGTTCTTGAGAATGCTGGTGGTCTCGGGCAGCACCGAGTCGAGCGTGCTCAGCAAGAAAGTGCCGCCGTCGATGATCTCGGTCAGCTTGCGTGGGCCCTCCTTGGTCAGACCCAGCTCCTTCTTGATCAGCTCAAGCTTCTTGGGATCCACCTGGGCCAGCACGCCGTCCGCATCGGCCAGCAGCTTGGCCAGCGTCACCGGCACCTGTACCCCTTCGGCAATCACACTGCCGTCGCTAAGATAGGGGCCGTGCTGGCCCGGTGTGCCTTCGAAGTTGATGTACTGCTCACCAGCCGGCGAGAGACCGGCAACGCGCACCTTGGCCGCGGCAGGGATCTTGTACTTCGACAGAATTTCGGCGGTCGCTTCGACTCCCTGTGGAGTGATCCGCAGCGACTGCACGGTGCCGATCTTGACGCCACGCAGCGCGACATCCTGACGCGGCAGCAGGCCACCCGACTCACTCAGTTTCACCGTGACTCGATATGTGGACGCAAAGGGGTTGGCGCGCAGCGCCCCGACGCACAGATACGTCACCGCCAGTACCAGGGTGAGTACCAATGCCAATGTCGACAACATAGACTTCTGGCGATGGCCGGCGCGCACCGCAGCCACTACAGCATTAGCGACGGCGTCGATCATCGCCCGGGCCCCGGAGCGGGCGGGACGGGTTCGATCACGCCAGGCTCGGTGGGACTCGGCCCCACCGGAGCTTCTTGGCCGAAAGCCCCCTTACCGACCACGCGTTCCTGCAGCCGCCACAACGTGTACTTGACCGAGCCGGCCAGCTGCGCCCAGTTGTAGCGTTTGGGCCCGTGCAGACCGACATCGGCGTAGGACCCCACGTCCGGTATCGAACCGAGTACCAGCTGGTCCAGCGAGGCGTGCAGCGAAAGCGAGTTTCCCGCAGTCGCTTTGATGGCCGTGGGAAAGATACGGTTGAATGCCGCCAGGCTGGTGTCGGGGTCTACCGCTACGTCATTCCAGGCCTTGGCAATCGTGTTCGCATCGGCAATGATGCTGCGGCCGCTGGTATCGGTGCCGGCGATCGACGGGAACTTCTGCAGCTGGCGCGTCGTGTCACCCATCATGAGAAGTAGTTCGGACAGCTGCGCGGTATTGGAGGCCAGTGTCTCTGTTGCCGGTCCGGCCGCCGTCACGATATCGGTGACTACCTGGTTCTTGGCGTCTAGCTGATCAGCCAGTTGCGAGGTCTGCGTGAGCGCCTCGGAGATCTGAACCGAGCGTGAGTTCAGCGCTCCCAGTAGCCTGTTGGAGTCGTTGATCAGGTCACCGAAGGCTTGTCCCTGGTCACCGGTGGCCTTGCCGAAGCCATTGACGACATTGGTGAGATTGCGCACCGCTCCGCCATTTGAGGCCAACGCAGCCGAGCTGAGCACGGACTCCACGGTCGCGGCGGCAGTCGTGGAGTCCAGGCCGATTGTGTCCCCGTCCGTGAGCAACGGACCGTCGGCGGAGGCCCCCGCCGGGGGACGAATCGACACAAAGACATCGCCGAGCGGTGTGGCTGAGCGCAATTCAGCGGTACTTCCCTTGGGCAGTCGGACACCGTCGAGGATCCGGAGTGTGGTGACGGCCGTGAAGTTGCGCACGTGCATCTCGTCGACCTGCCCCACATCGGCGCCGGCCAACTTCACCTTCGCACTATCGGGCAGGTTCAGGACATTCGAGAAAAGTGCGGTGAGACGGTAACCCCCACTGCCGATACCGGGCGCCGGCAACGGCAGATCACCCAGCCCATTGGTGGCACACCCGCTGAGGACCGTGGCAGTCATCAACGTCGCCACTGCCGCCCGTACCGTCCGTGCCACCCGAGCCGCCATTATTTCTGCCCCATCGCCGCAAGGCCGTCCAGGACATAGGTCAACCCGAAATCGGGCCCGTAATCCTGTAATGTACCTGTGCTGCAGCCTAATTGGCGCAGCCCCATCATATTGCAGATTTCCTTGTCCATCTGGCTCTCGAACACCAGCCGATCTGTCATGAACCGGACACGCAACCGCTTGTTGTCATGGTCTACCGCGTTGTACATGTTGTCCCACGCCAGCGGCTGGACGTCGATCCACTCAGAGATCTCGCGCTGGTTGTCGACCACCGCTTTGAGGGCGGTATTCGAATTCAAGATGGTCTGTTTGAGATGATCACGATTCGCCTCGACGATGTCACCGGCCTGCTTGACCAGTTCGTTGAACCTGCGGCCGGTGGAACCGGTACCCAATGCCTCCTCGTCGAGGATCTGGCTCAGTTGGTGCACCGTGGAGGCGAATTCACGCAGCTTGCCATCGTTGGCAGCTGCCGCGTCGAATAGTGAACTGACGTTCTTGACAATGGCCGTCAACTGCTCGCGGGTTGTCGCACCCCCCTCCGAGCTCAGGCGCAGGGCCTTGGACAGCTCGCCAAGCCCGGCCTTGATCTTCTCTCCATTGCCATCGGCGATACCCGAGACAGGGTTGATGACGTCGGCCACCGGCCCCTGACCCTTCCCGTCTCCCTTGAGGGACAGCGAAAGCCGGTCCAACATGCCCAACACCCGGTCGAACTCCACCGGTGTCTTGGTGTGGTCCAACCCGATGGTGTCGCCGTCCTTCAACGCGGGGCCACCACGGAACGGAGGAGAAAGCTCTATCTGACGGTCGGTCAGGATCGACGTCGATAGCGTGACCGCCTGCGCGTCGACGGGTACCCGCACGTTCTTGTCGACGGTGAACTGCACCTCGACGTAGCCCGGCATGGGCGTGATCTTGGTAACCTTGCCCACCGGCATACCCAGCACGGCAACCACATTGGATTCATAAAGACCCGACGCGCTCTCGAATTGAGCGGTCAGGGTGATGTGGTCGGTCGCGGACCTCACCCAATACGCGCCCGCGCCAACGACGGCAGCAACCAATAGCGCCAGTGCACCGATGGCCGCGATCAATCGCCTTCTGCTGTGGCCGCTCTTGCTCATCACTTGCAGTCCTTGAAGTACGGGATCATTCCGAATTGCTTGGCGCGCCCGCTGATCGCGCACATCCACGAATCGACCAGCAAGCCGTTCGTCAGATTGATATCGATGGCATTACCGGTGCCGGTGGAGTTGGCGATACCGCGTATCAACACCGGCGCGATCGGGTAGAGGCTACGAAGCAGGTCGTCGTGTTTGCCCAGCATGTCCGAGAGCTCGTGCGCCGTCTTGAGCATCGCGTTGAGCTGTGCGCGGTCCTGGACGACAACCTTGCTCAGCTGCTCCACCAGATTGGTGAATGACTGCAACATGGCATGAAAAGTGTTCCGGCGCGTCACGATTTCCTCAAGGATGTCCTGTCCCTGATTGATCAGGACACCGATTCCCGACTGCTGCCGCCGCAGTGTGCTGGTCACCTTCTCCGTACTCTTGAGCAGTGTGCCCAGTTGGTCACGCCGATCGGCGATGACCGAAGACAGCGATTGGATGTTCTCCATTGCCCGCGGCACGACGTCGGGCAATCCCTGCAGCTGTGTGCCCAGCACGGTGAGGGACTGCGCCACCTTGTCGAAATCGACCTGCTCAAAGGTGTTGGTCGCCCCTGCCAGCGCGGCCTGCAGATCATAGGGAACCTCGGTGTGCGCGAGATCAATTGTCTTGCCCGGCAGCGCTGCTGACCCCCGGGGACGCAGGTCCAGATAGCGAGACCCCAAGATGGTGGTAACCCTGATCGAGGCCTTGGTGTCCTTGCCGAGACGGATGTCGTCGCGAACCTTCAGTCCGGCTTCAACGTGGTCTCCCACCAGCTTCATGCTCGTGACGTTGCCCACGGGGATGCCCGCCACGGTGATCGGCTGCCCCGGACGTAACGAGGCCGCCTGGACGAACTCGGCGGTGTAGCTCGTGTAGCCCAGGCCAAGTGCCTTTATCAGCAGCATCGCCCCGATAAGACTCGCGATCACAGCGATCGCGATAAAGCCCAGCCATGTTTTGTTGTAGGTCTCGATCGGCCGGTTCTTGATCTTCTGCCACCTGGATCGCTCAGCCATTGGCCATGTTCCTGCATCGCGGGGTGTACTGCGCGACGTTCCCGGGGGTCGCCGCATTGACGATGATCGGTATCACGTCGTTCAGGCCGGGAAAGAAGCCGGTGAGATTCAGATCGCACATGTAAACGTTGATGAACGCGCCCTCGGAGTAGAAGCGCGACAGGCCCTTCAGCACGATCGGTAGGTTGTCTCCGAGAAAGGCGTACTGAGGTTCGATGCCCACCACGTGATTGGTGAATCCCGGCTGGCGGGTGATGATCTCCTCCAGCGAGGGAAACACGTCGTTGGTGATCTTCGAAAGACGGCGCATGGTCTGCGCCAGCGAACCCGCCGAGGACACCAGCTCGGGGCGCCGGCTATCCAAATCCGACACCATCTGACGCGTCTGGGTGAGCACCTTGTCCAGGCTGGCGTTCTGCTGCGCGAGATTTCCGGTGACGGTGTTGAGGCTGGTGATCGCATTACCCAGCGCCTGGTCACGTCCTGCGAATGCCTTTGTCAGCGTGGAGGTTTGACTAACCAAAGTGACGATGGACGCGTTGTCTCCCTGCAGCGACTGGATGACGCCCTTGGTGAGGTTGTCTGCCTGCTCCGGCGAGAGCGTGCTGAACAGCGGCTCATAGCCGTTGAGCAGGGTGGTGACGTCGAAGGACGGATCGGTGCGTTCCACCGGGATCGTCGCTCCCGCGGCCAGCACCGTGTCGCCGGCGGGCCCGCCGGACTTACCCGGTGACAGTCCGACATAGCGCTGGCCCACGATGTTCTGGTACGTCACCGAGGCAATCGTGTTGCCGTACAGCTTTTGATCGTTCTGGACCACGAAGTCGACCCGCGCCCGCTCGTTGTCGACAAGCTCGATCTTCTGCACACGCCCGACCCGTACGCCGGCCATGCGCACATCGTCGCCTTCACGCAATCCGTACACATCGGTGAAAATTGCCGAATAGGCGGTGGTGCTGCCTGATACCTCGCGCAGCAGGGTGGCGTAGACCAACCACCCCAGGGTCAGGGCCACGGTCATGAAGACCGTCAGACCGATCAATGGACCACGGAATCTCATGAGGGCCCTTCCTTGACGAACGACACCGCGCTCCCCCTGGCCACCGGGCCGAGCAGCAATTGAGTCGCGGGGGTCGCTGAGCCCCCAGCGATCACACGCAGTTGATCCCGCTCACCGCGGCTGCCGACCGGGCCGACGTTTCCGCCGTACGACGCGGGTGCGACGGCAGGCCTGCCTGCTCCGTTGATCCCACCGGGAGCCACCGGCGCGGGTGGTATCGGTGGTGTGGCCGGTGGCGGCGGCGGTTCCAGATCGTCGGGGTCGGAGGTACCCGGTACACGAGGCATGGGGTACGGCTGCCATGGCGGTAGCGGCGGGTTGGGATCAATAAGGTTCGGTCCGCCCGGGGGCACGACTCTCGGAGGGCCGACCGCGACCAGATTTCCATTGGGGCCGATCACCGTTCCGGCGGGTGGAGCCAGATCGGCCGGCGGTTTGTAGTTCTGCGGCAAGAGTGTCTCGGGGAGATCCGGACGCACCACCTGCTCGGGGGCGGTGAAACAGCTCGGCCCCTTCACGTCTCCGTACCGGGGGCAATCGGCGCGGGTGTAGGTATAGCTCGGCGCCAAGGTGACCGCGATCGGCATATTGGGGACGTCTCGGTCCGCCATCCACATGTGCTCAAACCAGTTGCGGGACAACTTGTTGATGTTCCGGAAGATCGGAACGAATTTGTCGGCGTTCTTCGCGAAGACGCCGATGGGCGGGGTGAGTCCGGTGGTGATGCCGATGAGCTGGTCCGTGTGGTTGTCAAAGGCTTGCTTGTTGGTACCCACCGTGGTCAGCCCGGCGTGCACGAGTGCCGTTAGTTGCTCGCGCTTCTCGGCGAGGGTCTGCATGGGCCGCACCGCCTGGTGCAGCGAGTCCAGCAGGTCGGGCGCGCTTTGTTTCAGGCCCTCCGTGGCATTGAGCAGTGCCGAGACCGTGGACGGTCCGGTATCGGTGGCGACAATCGCGTTCAGCTCGTTGATAAGCCGGTTGAGCTGGGCGCCGCCTGCGAGCAGCTTGGCACGACGGCTGTCGGTGGCAGCTCCTACCGCGGCCAGGATGCCCACCGAATTGTCGTCGCGGCCACGGCCAGTGGCGTTGAGCAGATCACGCAACTTGCTCACGGTGGTCTGGAACAACACCGTGGGCAGCTCGTGATCTTCGGCAATGTGGGCGCCGTCGCGGATGGGCGCTCCGGGACCGCGATCCACGAGTTGTACCGAGGACACCGCGAACACATTGCTCGGTACCACGCGAGCGGTGGCCGACGACGGGATTGTCTTGGCGTACTCCGGTTTGAGATTGATATATACGAAGTTCGGCTCGCTGCCGGTCGCGGGAGTCACGTCGTCGACCTCGCCGACGAGCACACCGTGGTACTTGACATCCGACTTCTGCGGCAGGCCGTCACCGACGTTCGTCAGATCGGCGACTACACGCACGTAGTCATTAAGTCGCCCGGCAGACTTCAACAACATGGCACCGGTGAGTGCGACGATGGCCACGAGGGTGACGACAGCGAGCGTCAACAGTTGGTTACCGGACGGACCACGCCCGTCCACCTCGAAGGGATTCGGCATCTAGCCACCCAGCCTGGCGCCGGCGTCCACGCTCCACAGCGCCATGGTCAGCAGCATGTTGACCATCACGACGACGGTGATGGCCGCCCGCATGGCGTGCCCGGCCGCGATGCCGACACCCTCGGGACCGCCACTGGCGTAAAAGCCGTAGTAGCACTGGACCGTTGAGGCGATCCAGACGAAGACAACGGTCTTGATGATCGAGTACACGATGTCGATGCCGCTGACCCCGATGCCGAAGTAATGCAGATACGACCCCACCGAGCCACCGCTGAGAATCCCCACCATGACCTGACAGGACACGTAGCTGATCGCGAGGCAGGCCAGGTACAACGGGATCACCGCGATGATCGCTGCCATCAACCGCGTGGTCACCAGGAACGGAATCGGCCGAATGGCAACCGAATCCATGGCGTCGATCTCCTCGGCGATCCGCATCGACCCCAGCTGCGCGGTGAAGCGGCAACCTGCCTGCATCGCGAACGCCAGCGAGGCCATGATCGGCGCCAGCTCTCGCGTACTGGCCAGCGAGCTGATGATGCCGGTAGCGGGCCCCAAACCGAGAAGGTCCAGGAAGTTGTACGACTCGATGGCTACCAGGGCTCCCGCGGTTACCCCCAACACCAGCGCGACTCCGGCGGTGCCACCGCCAACCACCAGTGAGCCGTTGCCCCATGCGATATCGGACAAGTGCCGCAGGAATTCCTTGGAATACTGACGCAGCACCACCGGGATGCCACTCAGGGCGCGGAAGAAGAAGGCCACCATGTGGCCGAACCGCATCAGTGGGCGGCGAATCCTGTTGTAGGCCAGTATGAAGGGGCGGCGCCCTGGCGACAGATAGCTGGATACGGTCATCTCACAGCCCCGTCCGCGGGAACATCATGATGTACAGCTGGCTGATGGCGACATTCACGACCATCAACAGCAGGATCGACTCGACCACCGCGGCGTTCACGGAGTTCGCGACACCAATGGGGCCTCCCTTGGTGGACAGACCCTTCTGACACGACACCACGGCCACGATCGCGCCGTAAATGATGGCCTTCAGCACCGCCAGCACCATGTCATCGGGGGTGGCGAAAGATGCGAAGGTGGAAACGAAACTGCCTGGTGCACCGCCCTGCCAATACACATTGAACAGATAGGCACCCAGGAATCCGACAAAGCACACCACCGCGGTCAGCGCGACGGCGATCATGATCGCCGCCGCGAATCGCGGGACCACCAGCCGCCGAATCACCGAGACGCCCATGACCTCCATGGCGTCCGTCTCTTCACGCATGGTGCGCGAGCCGAGATCGGCGGTGATCGCCGAACCGACGGCCGAGGCCATCAGCACCGCAGCCACCAGGGAGGCGGCCTGCCGGATGATCGCGATGCCGCTGGCCGCGCCCGCCAGTGACGTGGCACCCACTTGGCCGGCAAGCAGAGCGAACTGGATCGACAAGGTGACACCGATGGGCAGGGTCACCAAGATGACCGGCATCACGGCGGTCGCAGCCTGGAAGGCACCCTGTCTGACGAACTCCTGCCATTGGAACTGACCGGTGAACAGGTCCACGAAGAACCATTGGAGGGTGCGAACCCCGAGCATGAACTGTTCCCCGACGGTGCTCAGGGATTCGAGCGGGTGGCGCTTGACGTAGCCGGTGGCCCAATCCTGGATTGCCGCGGCGCCGTCTTCGGTCGCTACTCGTCCGCCGGGAGTGGTCACGACGCACCCAGTCTCAGCGCACGACGCATTCCAGACTCCTCAGTGAACCGGCATTCGCTGGCGCACTATGGGCTGCGGCGCCAATGAGCGTTGACGATAAATGATCAATCGTTAATTGAATAGTCGGTCATATTCTAAATCACACCGATCGGTATACTGTGCTCTGCGTCACACACTATGGGTGGTGTCGTCCGGTCCGCATCTCTACCTGGTGCTTCCGCCCCGAATCGTGCAGTAAACAACTGGTTTTGAGACTAGTTACGGCGCGTGGGTACCTCCGGGCGCGGCCTCACCGCATCATCGTGCCCGCATTCCCGAAGATCACCACTGTCCCTGTTTCCGGAGTGCCACCACCACGGCAACAGTCGCCGCCCCTCGGCGCCACCGTGCGCCCAGACGTCAGAATTGTTTGCTATACGAGTGCGCCCAAATAGCCTGCGTTGTCGCCGTCTATTCGTCGAGCCCGTGCTCTATCGCGTAGCGCGTCAGCTCGACACGATTTCCCAATTGCAGCTTCCGCAGCGTCGACTGCACATGGTTCTCGACAGTCCGGTGGCTCAGCGAAAGCCGGGTGGCGATCTGCTTGGCACTCAGCCCCTTTGCGACGAGCCGCAGTACCTCGGTTTCCCGATCGGAGAGCCGCGGAGTTTCATCGGCATCGGCAGCGGGCGCGCTCGACATGCGCCGAAATTCACCGAGCACCAGCCCTGCCAGGCCCGGCGTGAACACCGCCTGCCCCTTGGCTGTGGCCCGTACCGCGTCGATAAGTTCTGCGGCCGAGGCACTTTTGACCAGATACCCAGTCGCGCCGGCCTTCACCGCCTCCAGCACATCCTCGCGTTCCGCAGAGGCGGAGAGCACCAAGATATGGCTGTGCGGGGACGCCGACAACACCGCGGCAGTGGCCTGCGCACCATCGCCATCGGTCAGCTGCATATCCATCAGCACCACATCTGGTTTCACCGTCGCGGCGATTCGACCGGACGAGGCAACACCGTCTGCGGTTGCCACCACCCGTAACCCGGCGGCCTGCAGATCACGCGACACTCCGTCGCGCCACATGGGGTGGTCATCGACCACCATCACCGAAATCTGTTCGCTGTCAGTATTTCCTGTCATGCCCCCACCTCCTGAGACTTGGGGACCGTGATCTCCCACTCGGTGCCCGCCCCGGGGCCCGTCTCCAACAGGACCGCCCCGCCCAGGTCCGCGACCCGGCCCAGGATGGACCGGGACACCCCCATCCGCCCCTCTCGCTCGGCCTGATCCAAACGGCCGTCTGCGATCCCGCTCCCGTCATCACGCACCGTCACCACCACCGAGTCCACCAGATCCTCGATCAACACGTACGCGTGCGCCTGGGGTCCCGCGTGCAATGCCACATTGGACAGTGCACTGCGCACTACGGCCGCCAGCTCGCTGGCCATGTGCTGACCAATCAGTACCGGTGCGCCTGGGGCAGAGACCGACACGGTGGTACTGGCTTGGGTACGCAGCAGCGGGCGAAGATCGACCAACTCGTCATCGGCAAGCGTGGTCTGTGTCGCACCGGAGATGAGCTCCCGCAGCGCGATCTCCTGCTCACCCGCAATGGCCGCCAATTCGGCTGTGGGACCGCCTATCTCGGTGCCCCTGCGCTTGACATACGACAGCACCTGCAGCACTCCGTCATGTACTTGACGGGAGAGCCGTTCGCGCTCGATCGCGGCCGCCGCAGCACGCTCGGCACGCCGCAGCTCATGGAAGGTGCGCTTCGCGGTGGTCGATGCCGCCCCGATCGCGAGCCCCACCACCACCAAGGCCGGCATCGTCGCGTCGAGCCACAGCGCGCTGACCGGCAGACCACGCGCGGCGATGCTGACCGCGGCGAGCACGAAACCGGAGATGACTCCGGCGAGCTGACCGCGCAGCAGACCCATGGACACCACCGCGTTGGCCACCCATAACGTTGTCGGGAGGGTTTGATGCCCGCTGTACCACTGGACATCGACCACCAGCCGCCCGGCCAGCATCAGCGCGATCACAATCGCCTGATCGCACAACACCAGCTGCCAACGGCGAAACCAGTTGCGTGACAGCGCGACCGCCGCGAACCCGGTCCACATCGCCATGACGGCATACAGCGCCCAGCTCAGCCCCTGTCGTTCGTAATTGGTGTACGACGCCAACTGCGATGCCAACAGGGCATACCCAAAACTGGCCAATCGGAACACTTGGGCGGCACGCCACAGCGACGCCGTCGGGTCACTACCGCTCATCCATCGTGGGACGGTTCCGTTTTTGGATCCCATCGGAATACGTCAGTCCTTGGGCGGTGCCGGACCGAGCTCTGGTACCCCGTTGCCCGGCTTAGCGCCGAGCGCGGATGGTCCGCCGTCGGGCACCATCTCCGGGTCAAGAACCTCTGCTTCCTCTTCTCCTTCACGCAGATACGGGTCGTCGGCGTCGAAGGGTTCGATGAGCGCCCGGATGGCGGTATTGAGTACCGCGACCGTCGGTACCGCGAGGAGCGCGCCGATGATTCCGCCCAATACACCGCCCGCGGCGATGGCCAGCACCACGGCGAGCGCATGGATCTGGACGGCATGCCCCATGATGAGTGGCTGCAGCACATGGCCTTCCACCTGCATCACCACGATGACGATGACCAAGATCATGGCCGCGGTGAAGGCACCTTTGGTGATGAGCGCGATGAATACCGCGACGAATCCGGAGATCGCCGCACCGATGATCGGGATGAACGCACCCAGGAACACCAGCGAGGCCAGGGGAAGCGCCAGCGGCACACTGAAAGCCGCCAGACCCACGCCGATACCGATGGCGTCTACCAGTGCCACCGCAACGGTGGCGCGCACATAACCGATCAGCGATCCGAAGCCGAGGACTCCGGCACGACGCACCCGCGGACGCACCGCCGTCGGGAAGATCCTGGTGACAAATTCCCAGATCTCCTTGCCGCCGTAAAGGAAGAAGATGGTGGTGAACAAGGTCAGCACGGCACCGGTGATGATCTCGGTGACGGTGGTGGCTGTGGCCAGCGCCCCGCTGGTGACCCTGCCCTGGTTGTCCTTTATGGTGTTCACCAGCGCATCACCGGCCTTGCCGATCTGGTCCTCGCTGATGTGGAACCTGCTGTGAATTGCCCAGTTCTTGAGCGACTCGATGCTGTTGGTCAGCTGAGCCGACAGGTCCGGGAGACCCTTGATGAACTGGTCCACCACAAACGTCAGGATTCCGACGATCGCCGCGGTACCGGTGAGCAGCACCACGACCACCGCCAACGAGCGCGGAATCTTATGCCGCTGAAGGAAGTTGACCGTCGGCACCAGCAGCGCCGAGCCCATGAGAGCCAACAGCAGCGGGATGGTGATGGTCTTGAGGTGCCAGAACAACCACAGAACCGTCAACCCAAAGGCAAGCAGCACCAGCAGGCGCCAAGCCCACGCGGCCCCCTTGCGCACATACGGATGAACCGACTCGGCTGCGTCAGCGTGCGTCATGCGCTGAGCCTAACGGCGATGAGCCGCTCGCGCGAAGAACCTGGCAATCAGCAACTATCCCTACGGCGCGGGCTCGGCCAGTACCTCCGAGAGCCACTTCACGACCAACTCGGGCTGCTCGTCGACGATGAAGTGACCGCAGTTGGGCACTTCGGTGATGTTCAGGTCATCCGCATGGTCCTTGAAACCATCGAGCAAGGACGGATGCACAGCCACGTCATCGAGACCGAACAGCACGCGCACGGGCATGGTCAGCTTCTGGTCGTCATAGGGGCCCCGCGCGAGGTTGGCGAACTCCTTGCCGACCATGGACCGATAGATCTTGGACCCCGCCACCCGACGGTCACGATCCCGGAAACAGCTACGGAAGAAGTCCACCGACTCCTTGGGCATGCCGCTGCGGCGAATGAACCACCACAACGTCGGCGACAGATGTGAAAGAGGCCCGACCACCGGGGCCCCGACGACGAGTTGGTAGGCCAGCTTGTGCGCGTACCGGGCGACGCGGCCCGGCTGCTGCCACACCGGAGGAATGTTGAGCACAACCAGCCGCCGAATGCGTGACTGCGCCTTCAACGCGACCAGCTGCGCGGTCCATCCACCCCAGTCGTGGCCGACCAGGTCGAACGATTCGAGCCCCAGTGCGTCGGCCGCGGCCAGCACGTCGGAGGCGAACTGCTCTTTCTCGTAACCCGCCGGAGCCACCTCGCTCCAGCCCGCTCCGCGCAGATCCATGGCATGCACGCGGTATCCGGCGGCCGCCAGGGCTGGGATCACCTTGTGCCACATCCACCAGTTCTCGGGCCAGCCATGTAACAACACCACCGCTCGTCCGTCCTGCGGCCCGGCGACCGCGACATGGATTTTCACGTCGCCTGCTTGTACGTATTGGTGCTCGACACCATCGAGAACGGGCATGCTGCGCTGCGTCATGGACCGAACCCTACCGCGCAGTAGGTTCCGTGGCACTACCGTCCCTGGGCCACAACACCAGCCCGGCCTGCGTATACGCATCCTCTGGCGCAAGAAGAACTGGCATGCTTCGTCATGTCGTGGAATTCGGAGTACAACGGGAGTAGACCGATCGGAATACCTGGGTGATGGAACGGCTGCGCGAATGGTTTCGGGCCATGCATGTACTGGGCCCCCGTTGGAGCGTGTTCGTGGCGTCCATGGTCGGCATCAACGCCGCCACTCTCCTGTTGTTGTTCTACTTCTTGCGCCACTGGATGCCGTTCAAACGGCCCGCCGGAGACTGGGTCTTTGAAAACGGGCCTCCACTGTTCTGGCTTCTGTTCGGGATCATGATCGTCACCAGCGTCGGCTGGGCGCTGCATATGGAACACCGGTTGGCCCGCTGGTACTGCCGGGGCGGGCCGCCCACCGCGCTGGAATTACGCACCGCGCTGACCGCACCCCTGCAACAGTCGCTACTGCACCTCGGCGGCTGGGCCATCGGCGCGACAGTCTTCATCGCGGCGGGTGCCATGCACGACTCCAAGTGGACTCTGGCCACCATCATCGGGTGCGTGCAATCCGCGACCGCCAGCTTCGGCATCACCTACCTGCTCGGCGAGCGCATTCTGCGCCCCATCGCGGCCAAAGCGTTGAGCGCCAGCGAGTTTCACGGACGATTCGCACCCTCTGTGTTTGTGCGCGTACGCCTGAGCTGGTGGATCGGCACCTTGGCGCCTGCGATCGGGATCATCGCGCTGTGCGGCATGGCCCTCTGGAAGCCGGAGGACCTGACCTCGACACGCGACCTTGCCCTCACCGTCCTGCTCATCGTTTCGACCACCCTGGTCGGCAGCTACGGACTCGCCCTACTGACCGCCGGGCAGCTCGCCGACCCGGTGCGCCAGCTGCGCACCGCCATCAGCGATGTGGCACAAGGCGACTTCAACGCGCGCGTCGAGGTCTATGACGGCAGCGAGCTCGGCGTACTGCAGGCGGGCTTCAACCGGATGATGCAGGTCGGCGAGGAGCGGCGTCAGCTGCGCGAACTGTTCGGCAAGCATGTGGGCGCCGACGTCGCCAGCCAGGCGCTGCAACTGGGAACCAACCTTGGTGGCGAGAATCGTTATGTCGCAGTGTTCTTCGTCGACATGATCGGGTCAACGTCCATGGCCGCGGACCGCGACCCCGAAGAGGTTCTCACGATCCTCAACGACTTCTTCCGCATCGTGGTGGAGGTGGTCGACAGTCGCGGCGGGTTCGTCAACAAATTCGTCGGCGACGAGGCCCTGTCGGTGTTCGGTGCGCCCCTGCACCGCCCGGACGCCACCACGGCGTGCCTGGCGGCCGCACGTGAACTGCGCGACCGGCTCAATGAGGACTTCCCGCATCCATTCGAGTTCGCGATCGGGGTATCCGCGGGACTCGCGGTCGCCGGGAATGTGGGAGCCACCGCGCGCTATGAGTACTCGGTGATCGGCGACCCTGTGAACGAGGCCTCACGACTCACCGAACTCGCCAAACACCGCCCGAGCCGGCTACTGGCATCCACCAACGCGCTGTATTTCGCCGACCCGGACGAACAGAAACACTGGGAACACGGTGACTCTGTGCTGCTCCGGGGCCGTACCAGGGCGACACACCTAGCGTGGCCTGCGGGAACCTAAAAGAAGTGACCAGCCTGCGCCGTTACTGTGGTGCCCGTGCCCCCGTCCGACGACCGAGACCCTGACCGTCTGGAAGGCGGCTGTACGCCGCCCGACCCGAACGGCCCGGACTCGTGCCCGGACGACCCCGAGGCGGACACCGCTCCCCAACCCGTCATCAAGCGCCGGGGGAAGTACTGGTGGATTCGCTGGGCAATTCTCATCGTGCTGGCGATCGTGCTCGCGGTGGAGATCGGGTTTGTCTCCGACCAGCTGGACCGGGCCTGGCGCAGCCTGAAGACCGCCAACCCCTGGTGGGTGCTGGCGGCGGCGCTGGCCGCGATGGCATCGATGCACAGCTTCGCCCAGATCCAGCGGACGCTGCTGCGCTCGGCAGGGGTGAAGATCCGTCAGTGGCGTTCCGAGGCCGCCTTCTATGCGGGTAACGCGTTGAGCACCACCTTGCCCGGCGGCCCGGTGCTGTCGGCCACCTTTATCTATCGACAACAGCGGCTGTGGGGAGCCACCCCGGTGGTGGCGTCCTGGCAGCTGGTGATGTCCGGGGTGCTGCAGGCGGTGGGCCTGGCAATCCTGGGCCTCGGTGGCGCATTCCTCTTGGGGGCAAAGACCAACCCCTTTTCCTTGGTCTTCAGCGTCGGCGGCTTGCTGGCCATCCTGCTCCTCGCCCAGGCAGTCGCCTCCCGCCCGGAGATGCTCGACGGTATCGGGGTCCGGGTGTTGCGCTGGGTGAACGATCTGCGCGGCAAGCCACCCATGATGGGCGTGGCCCGCTGGCGCGAAATCCTCAAGCAGATGGAAGCGGTGACGCTGACCCGCCGCGCCCTCGGGGAAGCCTTCGGTTGGTCATTGTTCAACTGGATCGCCGACGTGGCCTGCCTGGCCTTCGCCGCGTATGCGGTGGGCAGCCGCCCGTCGCTGGTGGGTGTGATGGTGGCCTATGCCGCGGCGCGCGCCGCGGGATCGGTCCCGCTGATGCCCGGCGGACTCTTGGTGGTCGAAGCATTCCTGGTTCCCGGTCTGGTGTCGTCCGGGATGACGCTCCCGGACGCGATCTCGGCGATGCTCATCTACCGCGCGGTCAGCTGGGTCTTCATCTCCGCGATCGGCTGGGTCATCTTCTTCTTCCTGTTCCGCGACGAGAGCCAGATCGACCCGGATGCGACGCCCGCGGCGGCCAAAGACCCCGACGCCACCCCGGGCGCGCCCCCGGCCAACCCGCCAAAAAATTCTTCCGATCCGCCGAAATAAAGCGGACCACAGTCCGGTTACCATGAGTGTCCGACCCCAAACTTGAGGAGCACTCATGATTACCACCAATCCTGTTCTCGCCGCCGGCACCTGGACCATCGACCCGGTCCACTCGGATATCACCTTCTCGGTTCGCCACCTGGGTGTCTCGAAGGTTCGTGGCTCATTTACCGACTTCAGCGGCGAGATCACCGTCGCCGAAGACGGCACCCCGTCGGTATCGGCCACCATCGACGTGGCCTCGGTGGACACCCGCAATGACCAGCGCGACACGCACCTGCGCTCGGCCGACTTCTTCGACACCGACAATCACCCCAAGGCCACTTACCGGTCCACCGCGGTCCGTCCGGAAGGCGACGACTACCTCGTCGAGGGCGAGCTGACGCTGCACGGCGTCACCCGGCCCGTCGCGCTCAGCCTTTCCCTGGAGGGTGTGGGCGCCGGTGTGCAGGGCGGCTCCGTCGCGGGCTTCGAGGCCAGCGCCGAGATCAACCGCAGCGACTTCGGTATCACCGGCGGCGCCGGACTTGTCGGCGAGAAGGTCACGCTGACCTTCAACATCGAGGCAGGGCACCCGGAGGCACCCTCCAACTAATCCACGTGCGGCACCCGCTACGGTCGGGGAATGCCCAGCGCGCAACCGAATTCACTCACGAAGAAGCCGGCGACATCTGTACTGCTTGCACTGGTACTGGATGTCGTCGGCATCTTCGTGTTCTGCACCATCGGTCGCCGCAGCCATGCCGAGGGCATCACGCTGCTCGGTGTGTGGCAGACCGCCTGGCCGTTCCTGTCGGGCGGCGCTATCGGATGGGTGCTGAGCCGCGGCTGGTCGCGTCCCACCTCGATAACACCCACGGGCATTGCGGTATGGGTCTGCACCGTGCTGTTCGGGATGGTCCTGCGCCGGCTGAGTAACCAAGGGGTGGCAGTGAGCTTCGTGGTGGTCGCGTCCCTGGTGACCGCGCTGTTCCTGCTGGGGTGGCGTGCCGTCGCCAACCGCGTCTCAAAAAGCTGACCGGAGCCGTCAGGATCTCGTCAACACGCTTGGATTGGCGCGCCAGTACACGCAAGCTGGCGGTATGGAAGGTCTCGCCGCTGTGCTGGTGCCCCTCGCCGGTTATGCCGCGGTACTGCTGTCTGTGCGGTACCTCAATCGTCACGACGATGTCGCCCCGGCGGCCGGTCGCGAAGCCCTACCCCACTAGTACCCCCAAACGCCGAGTGCGAGCCCAGCGCGGAAATCTCACTGAGATCCCGCGCCAGACTCGCACTCGATCGGCGTATGCGGCCTAGACGCGCGGCCCGGGCGCCGGGCCGGTTCCCACCGGACCTGCCGGAGCCGCGGGTTGCACCGGCTGCGCGGGGCCGGGGGCCGGCCCGGGACCCTGCGGGAAGGTGGCAGCGGGAGCCGGGTTCTGGATGGCGGCCTGCACCGCCGGGTTCTGCACGAGCGCCTGAGCTGCCGGGTTCTGTGCCACCTGTTGCGCGGCCGGGTTCTGCGACAGTGCGGTCAGCAGAGCCGGGTTGACCCCCATGGCGGCCGGATTCAGGCCGCCACCGTTGACGACCTGGGCCAGATCCAGCGGCAGACCGCACTTGGTGCGCAGCTCATTCAGCGGTGCCGCGATGCCTCCCAGCGAAGCCGCGACATCGGGCCGCGACACCAGGTAGCTCTGCGTCTTGGTGGCAATCTGGTCCTGCGGAGCCGCCTTGATCTCGGTGAAGGCCGCGTCGACATCCGGATGTTGCTCCAAGTAGCTCGCCGCGTTCTGTACGACGTTGCCGACCGTCTTGGTCATCTTGCTGGCCTGGCACCCGTCCGGGGTGGGTGTGGCCGGAGTCACCGTAGCGGCGGCCGGGGCGGCAGCGTTGGCGACGGGTGCGGGCGCGGCGGGAGCCGCCGGAGCCGGGGCGGGAGTCGGGGGGACTGGCTCGGCCGCGGCAATCGGTGCCAGGGCGCTCAGCGCGAGCCCGCCAGCTAGAACACCTGCGCTCAGCAAGCCATAGGCTGCGCGCCGCGAGGTTGTGGCTGACATGACATTCCTCCTACTTGTTGCGGGATTACAGCCAACGTATCGAAATCCAGCGCCATTTCGAAACACAGGCGCGCGCCGTCACCAGAGAGTTACCGAGTCTTTATCGTCGGCGAGATTCTGATTTTCACGGCCCCTTTTCTGATCCGACACAACGTTGCCAGGGAGCACGAAGAGCACGTCCAGCCACCACTCGTTTTTCGCCAAGGCAGGCTGTTAATAAACACGTCACCGCAGGTTGCCGCGATATATACAGACAGGGGGCGAGGTTGGTCGCGTTGCTGTAGCATCACGACCACGCCACGCCGAGACTGCGTGCGTCACACCGAACGACAGGAATCACCGTGCAGTCAGTCATGATGCGCACCAGCGACTACCTCCGTAGGTACCGATGGTTGACCGTCGCTGTCTGGCTGATTCTTATTGTCGCCGCGGTGGGGCTGGTGGCAGGCCGGGGCGAGAAACTCACCGGCGGTGGTTTCGAGGTCGCCGGATCACAATCACTGAAGGTCCACGACGCGATGGAGACCGGTTTCCGGGAACAGGGCGCGTCGCCCCTGGCGTTGGTCGCCGCGCCCCGCCCTGATGCGACGGTCTCCGACATGGCGGCCGCCGTCGATTACCTCAAGCAGGTGGCGGCCCAAATCCCCCAGGTTTCCGTCGAGCCCATTCCCCCACAGCTGACCCCGCAACCGGACCGCCCGTTCGTTGTCACGCTGCGGATCGGCTTCGACAACACCGGCGCCACCGATATCGCCAAGAGCCTTCGCAAAAAGATAGGTGTGCACGGCGGTCAGCCCGGACAGATCGCCGGCGGCCGGGTGTCGCTGTATGTCATCGGCCAGGGCGCGCTGGGCGCAGCGATGACCGAGCAGATCGCCGGTGACATCAAGAAGGCCGAGAAGTGGAACATTCCGGTCATTCTCATCGTGTTGATCGCGGCGTTCGGCTCGCTTGCCGCCGCGTCGCTGCCCCTGTTACTCGGTGTCTGCACCGTTGCCCTGAGCGTGGCGATAGTCCTGGCGCTGTCGAATATCACCACCATCTCGGTTTTCGCACTGCCAACGGTGACCATGATCGGTCTCGCCGTAGCGGTGGACTACTCCCTCTTCATTCTCATGCGTTACCGCGAGGAACTGAACTCGGGAAAGAACCGGCAGGAGGCCATCGCGGGGGCCATGGCCACGTCGGGGCTCACCGTGACGTTCTCGGGTCTGACGGTGATTGCCGCGCTCGCCGGCATTTACCTGATCGGGACACCGGCGCTGGCCTCGATGGCCTCCGGCGCCATCATCGTCGTCGCCATCGCTGTCCTTACCTCCACCACGCTGATGCCGGCACTGCTGGCCATCTTCGGCAAGGCCGCCGCCAACCAATCACGGTTCCTGCGCGTTTCGCCGCTGCGCAAGCATTCAATCCCATTCTGGCGCAAGTGGACCCAGCAGGTAATGCGCCGGCCATGGCTTTCGGCGCTGGGTGCTTCGATATTCCTACTGGCGCTGGCCGCACCGAGCCTGCAGATGCATGTCTCCAATAGCATGCTGCGCCAGTTCGATTCATCACACGAGATCCGACGGGGCATAGATGCCGCAGCCGTCGCGATGGGCCCGGGTGCACTCGGACCGGTACAGGTGTTGCTCACTTTCAAGGACAGCCCGGCCCACGCCCACGCCCAGGCTCTCGAGACCGCCAAGGAAACGATCGCGCAGGCCCCCAATATCGCGCGGGTTTCCGATGTGTCCTTCTCCACCGACGGTCATGACGCCTTGATTTCGGCGGTGCTGTCCGTGGATCCCGAAGCCAACGCGGCGCGCGACACCGTCAGCTGGTTGCGCGCAAATGTGCCCGACGCGCTCGAGAACTCGGGTGCCGATATCAATGTGGGCGGGCCGACGGCCCTGCTGTTCGACTACGACACTCGAGTCGAACACTCATTGCTGGGCGTATTCGCCTTTGTCTGCGTGTTGGCGTTCGTGATGCTGCTGGCCACACTGCGTTCACCGGTGCTGGCCCTCAAGGGTGTGGTGATGACGGTGCTCTCGGTCGCCGCCGCGTACGGCAGCCTGGTGATCGTCTTCCAGTGGGGATGGCTGGAATTCCTCGGCTTCCACAAGGCCAACATCGACAGCAGCATCCCGCCCCTGGCCCTGGCGCTGACCTTCGGCCTCACCATGGACTACGAGATCTTCCTGCTGGCACGGGTGCGCGAGCGGTATCTGCGAACCGGCGATTGCGGCGACGCCGTCTCATATGGGGTCCGCACCAGCGCACGCACTATCACCAGCGCCGCGCTGATCATGATCGCGGTGTTCATCGGATTCGCTTTCGTTGGAATGCCGCTGGTGGCGCAACTCGGTGTCGCCTGCGCGGTCGCGATCGCCGTTGACGCAACAGTGGTGCGCCTTGTGCTGGTACCCGCACTGATGGCGATGTTCGACAAGAGGAACTGGTGGCTGCCCGGGTGGCTGGACCACGTGCTTCCCACCGTGGACTTCGAAACCCCCTGCGTCGATGAGCTTCCCGGGCCACACTCGGAGAGCGCGCTGCGGCTTCAGGGGTCCGGGTTCGAAGAACCGCGCATCGATTACCACGCCATCGCCGTCTCTGCCGCACGTCTCAAGCGTCTCGCCGACGGCGGCACCATCACCGCACCCGACACGCAGGCCGTGCTCGCCGATCGCTGGCGCGACAACTTGACTGTGGCCCTTGAGGCCTTGCAGACGAGCAAAAACGGAACAGACACCGACATAGTCGAAATGCCCGGCCCTCTGTCTCGGGTGA
Organism: Mycobacteroides abscessus ATCC 19977; assembly: GCF_000069185.1. Classification (NCBI taxonomy): domain Bacteria; kingdom Bacillati; phylum Actinomycetota; class Actinomycetes; order Mycobacteriales; family Mycobacteriaceae; genus Mycobacteroides; species Mycobacteroides abscessus. The sequence continues at coordinate 4,612,905 of NC_010397.1, forward strand.
CGCCGGTGGAAATCACCCAGGTGAAGCTGCCGACAGGGCAGAAATGCGTGGTGCCCACCGACGCCGAGGCCCTGCGCATGCAGGGACTGTTGTTGATGCGCCGCAACGCCGAACGCGATTACACCGAGTTCGCCCGGCTCGCTTCAGCGATGGAGCCACGGATGGCCGCAAAGGTCCTCGCCGGGATCGATCAGCATTACTGTGTACAGTCCAATCAGAGGTGGGTTTCCAGCCAGCTGGTGCGCCGGCTCGCTGACCCGAAGCCCGGTGATGGTGCGATGGAATGCCCCACGGTGCGCAGGCAGTGCCTGTCGGTGGCGGTGGCGATGTTGGAGGATGCGAGGTGACGGTCACGAGCGACGCGCCAGCCGTTTCCCCCGAAGTGCCCGACGAGCCTTCGGGTTCCGGCGCCAGCGGCTCCACTTCTGCTCCGCCCGGACGCGGTGACAAGCCAGTCACCCATTGGACCACCGCGGAGATACTCGGCGCCCTGCAAAGCGGTGATCTCTCCGATTGGCAGGCGATCGTTCACGCGCTCAAGCGCGATCCGTTCGGCAGAACAGCCCGTCAGGTCGAAGAAGTAGTCAGCGCCGATGAGCTCTACGGCATTTCGACCGCTCTGCAAGAAGTTCTCATCCGGGCCCGTGACGATCTTGCCGCGGCAGAGCGTCGAGAGGCCGCCAATGAGATCAACCTGCTGTTCGAGGCATCCGGCCTGCGCGAGGCCGAGTTTGCCTCGCGCATAGGAGTTTCAGGTAGTGAGCTCTCCGCGTATCTCGCGGGAAGCACCATCCCGTCGGTCGCGATGTTGGTTCGGATGCGACGAGTGGCCCGCCGGTTCGGCCGGACCCGGCCCCGCGGATAGGCGCGGCGTAGATCCGCCGGTTACATCGGGGTACCTGCGTACCCAGTGTCAGTTCCCTGGGAGCATCCCGAACGTTATGGCAGGCGGCCTGAAATCGGCCTAACCTCGGTCCCATGAGCGACGAGACGAAATCCGACGAACCCACCGGCGCCATCACAACGCCCACTCCCCCACCCCCGCCCGCACCGGCATCCGTCACAGGGCCACCGAAGCCTCCACCGACCAATGTCGGCTGGGCGGTGGCCTCCGTTATCTTCTTCTGGCCGTTGGCGTTCAGCGCGTTCACCAACGCGTTGAACGTCACCCAATTCTGGCTCACCGGCCAGTACGACCGCGCGCAGGAATCCTCGGACCGCGCCAAGCTGCTCGGCAAGATTGCCCTGCTCACCGGCCTGGTGCTGTTGTTCCTGTTCATCACCCTGCGCATCGCCTGCGCCATCTGGTGGCACAGCCATGGTGGCGGCTGGGGACACCACGGCGGCTGGCACCGTAGCTGGGATGACGGCGGATGGGACGGCCCGGGCCCGATAGGCCCCATGGGCCGCCCCGGTCGCGACAACTAGAAGTCGTCGGGCGCACTGGGTGCGACGGGCCAGCCAAACGCGGTGGCGGCCCGTTGCACCGCGCCTGCACGCAGTTCGGTGACCAATCCGGCGCTGGCCAGCACCTGCAGGCTCACCCCGCCCATGTAGACCGACCCGAGATCACGCACGGTCAACGCGATATCCGCGTCATCCGTGGTGATTTCACAGCTGGCATGGTCCAGCCCGCCGCGCAGCCGATAGCGTCCCGAGTTCTCCGGAAGAAAGTCGTCGGTCACCTCCAGCACCACATCCACGTCAGCGGCGTATCGGCGCTGGGCCAGAGCTCGCGGAATGTCCACCAGACGCACCTGGATCGCATCGCTCACAACACATTCCAGAGACGGATGGTTAGCCACCAGGTAGCGCAGTTCCTCCTGCACCGAGGCGCCGTGATACTTGATCTTGCGGACCAGATCCATATCCAGCAGGTATCGCCACGTCCGGGCGTAGGACCGCGGATTCGTCCCCAGCACCTCTTGCACATGAAGCTCGGCGTTCGGGCCGGCATCGCCCCACCCTGGCTTCGGCCGGTAGATGGCGAAACCACTGGCCGTGCCGTCGGATTCGTAGTGCAGGACGAAGCGGACCTTGCCGGATTCCTTCTGCAGTTCCTCACTGTCCAGAGTCCAGGACGCCCACCATTCGGGGGTGCGCGACATCTGCCCCGGCAGCCCAGGGATGACGGCGTCATAGATCGCCGGCGCCGATGCCAGGAAGGTCTCCGCGCTCACCTCCTCCAACGTGCCGTCGCCCAAATCCACGGTGGGCCGGAAGGCCAGCTCTCGTACCTGTCCCGACAACTCGGCGGACTCCGTGGCAACTCCGTAGCCAAATCGGCCATAGATCAAGGCTTCCGAGGCGAACAGCATGGCGAGGGATTCACCCCGCGAGCGAATATCCGCCAATTGGTGGCGCATCATCGTGGTCAACAGCCCCCGGCGCCGATGCGTCGGCGACACCGTGACGGCCGTGACGGCGGCCACCGGCACGACGGCACCGCCGGGCAGCACGACATGACGGCTGAACGCACCCGTGGTCGCCACCCACTTTTTCCCGTCGTGGAAGCCGATCATCCGGTCCAGCTCGGTGAATTTGCGGTTGACCTCGATCTCATCCTTCTGCGGGTCCCGCAGGAACACGGAGTACGCCGAGGCCATGTACGACTCGTAGTCGTCCTCGTCGGCAATGGTGCGTAGGGTCAGCTCAGACACATACCCATGTCTACCGTCCGGTGCCAGCGCTTGTCACCCGAGTTTTCGGGTGCGGCCAGGGCAGGAAAGGAACAACTGTGTGGACCGCCCCCGATGACGCGACCATCGCTCAGATACTGCGCGATACCAAGACCATTGCCATTGTGGGAGTTTCGGCCAACCCAGACCGGCCGAGCCACGGGGTCTACCGCTATCTGGCCGAGCACAGCCCCTATCGCATCTTCCTGGTGAATCCCACGATCTCCGAGCTCGACGGCAAGACCGTCTACCCGAGCCTTGACGCGCTTCCGGAGACTCCCGATGTGGTTGACGTCTTCCGCCGCCCCGAGGAGCTGGCCGGCATTGCTCAAGAGGCCATCGACATCGGCGCGCGCACACTGTGGTTCCAGCTCGACCTCGTCGACCTCGACGCCGCTAACAAGGCCACGGAGGCCGGCCTACAGGTCGTGATGGACCGATGCACCGAAATCGAATTCGCCCGCCTGGGGCCGCATTAGTTCTTAGGCACCTGCGCACCGATCCGATCGATCGGGGCGATGTTGTCCACGAGCCAGCGCCCGTCGCGTTTGGTGAGCGTGAGCCGCAGTGCGAGCACGGATTGCTCGGGGCGCGTCTTGGCGGCGACACTGGTGCGCCGGACCAGCGTGGCCATCACCGCGTCCCCAGGCCCGAGAGCCTCGATGCCCACCGAGACGATCTCCCCCTGCTGAGAAATGCCCTTGGCCTTCAATTCCGCGGTGGCGCGGCCGAAATCACGTGTAAAGGACTGCCCCTGTGTCGCCGTCATGTGCTCGGTGGCCTGACGCACCGAGGTGTCCGGGTTGTCCGGGGCAAAGTTCACCACTGCCTCGGACACTGTCGCCGCGACATCGGTCACGGCCGCCCGGTCCGCGTTCCCTTCTCGGTCTGGCAGCGTCCAACGCGCATATCCGACCACGGCCACGGCCAGCACCGAGGCCGTGGCCAAGGCGACGATTCCGGTCCGTAGAGCCGGACCATCGTCGTCGGTCCCGACAGTCACCGAATCTCGCCGGGCCAGATAGGCATTCACCGCCATACCTTCGACGATGAGCACACAAACCGCCGTGCACACCACCACCCACCAGACGGGCCAGCGCAGTATCACGCCGAGTTCCACGATCGCCAGCACCGTGACCACCGGTGCCAATAGGTCAAAAAGAATAACGCGCAGCATATTTCGGCTCATCGGAGCAGCTCCAGACCAGTGATGGACAGCTGGTCACCCACCTTCGACACCGCAAGGCGCATATGCCACTGGTTCACCTTGGGGGCTGCGTTGACATCGCGCGTCACCGAGGTGGCCACCACCATGACGCGATCTATTCGCTCCACCGCGGGAAGCCCCACATCCTCACCGGGAATACTGGCACCACGCCTATCGATCGCCACCGAATCGATCTCGCCCGCCGCGTCCGCATCCACCGTCCGGGCCAGCTTCACCACACCCGCGATCAGCTCGCCCAGGTGGTCGCTGAGCTGGCCGGCGGTACCGTCCTGCAGGGTCTGCACGCTGGAATCGAGATTGCTCTTCTTCATGTTGATCAGGGTGTTTACCCATGTCACCGCGGTGTCGAGCACTCGGGCGTCATAGCGGTCACGGGCAACCTGACTGCGATGTCCCGTCGTGATAAGCACCGAAAGCACCAGCGCGACAACCGTGATCACGCCAAGAACTGCTGACAGTACGCCGTACCGAGAGAAGACGGGGCCATTCTCGGATGCGGAGGCGTCTTTGCTCACGGGCCTCACCCTAGTCACCCGTGCCACCATGGACGGGTGACGACAGAATCCGTGCTGCCAAAATCCGGTATCGACCTGAGCCATCGCGACGAATCCATCCGCCCACAGGACGACCTGTTCGGCCACGTCAACGGGCGCTGGCTCGCCGAATACGCCATCCCGGCCGACCGCGCGGTCGATGGCGCGTTCCGGACTTTGTTCGACCGTGCCGAGGAGCAAGTCCGCGAGATCATCACCGAGGCGGCCGACTCGAACGCCGCCGAGGGAACCGAGTCACAGAAGATCGGCGATCTGTTCGCGAGCTTCATGGACACCGAGACCGTGTCCGGCCTCGGCCTGACGCCACTACAACAGGAGCTTGACCTGATCGCCTCGGCGTCCGACACCACCGCCTTGGCCGCGGTGATGGGTGTGCTGCAGCGCGCCGGAGTGGGTAGCGGTGTGGGCTGCTATGTCGATACCGATGCCAAAGATTCCTCTCGCTATCTCCTACACGTCAGCCAGTCCGGGCTGGGTCTGCCCGACGAGTCCTACTACCGGGAGGAGCAGCACGCGGCTACCCGGGATGCGTACCGCACCCATATCGCCGCGATGTTCACGTTGGTATACGGCGACGGCGACCATGCTGATACCGCCGGAAAGATCGTGGCCCTGGAAACCAAGATCGCGGCGGCTCATTGGGATGTGGTCAAGCGCCGGGACGCGGAGCTGAGCTACAACCTGCTGCGATTCGCCGACCTGGAGCAGACCGCGCCCGGATTTGATTGGTCCGGATGGCTTTCCGCGCTGGGAGCCGGCGCCGGCCAGGTGACCGAGCTGGTGGTGCGCCAGCCAGATTATCTGACCACCTTCGGCCGGCTCTGGGCCACCGAGCCGCTGAGTGACTGGAAGCTGTGGGCAAGCTGGCGGCTCATCTGCGCCCGAGCGCCATATCTCACCGATCCGCTGGTGAACGAAAACTTCGATTTCTACGGCCGCACGCTCTCGGGTACCGAGCAGATCCGCGATCGCTGGAAGCGCGGGGTCGCGGTGGTCGAGTCACTACTCGGCGAGGCCGTGGGGCAGCTTTACGTGGCACGCCACTTCCCTCCGAATGCCAAGGCGCGCATGGAGATTCTCGTCGACAACCTGCGTGAAGCATACCGGGTGAGCATCACCGATCTGGAATGGATGACACCGCAGACCCGCGAACGGGCCCTGCAGAAGCTCGACAAATTCACCCCCAAGATCGGCTACCCGGCCACGTGGCGCGACTACTCGACGATCACCATTCGCCGCGACGATCTGCTGGGCAATGTCCGGCGCGCCACCGCCGCCGAATGCGATCGGGGACTGGCCAAACTAGCCGGACCCGTCGATCGCGACGAATGGTTCATGACTCCGCAGACGGTGAATGCGTACTACAACCCGGGCATGAACGAAATCGTCTTTCCCGCGGCAATTTTGCAACCCCCATTCTTCGACGCGGATGCCGACGACGCCGCCAACTACGGTGGGATCGGAGCCGTCATCGGACACGAGATCGGCCACGGCTTCGATGATCAGGGTTCCAAGTACGACGGCGACGGCAACCTGGTCAACTGGTGGACCGACACGGACCGTGACGAATTCGGGGTTCGCACCAAGGCATTGATCAAGCAGTACGACGAGTTCGTCCCCCGCGAGCTCTCCGATCAGCATGTGAACGGCGCCTTCACGGTGGGCGAGAACATCGGCGATCTGGGCGGGCTCTCGATCGCATTGCTGGCCTACGAGATCTCGCTGGGCGGCGGCGCGGGGCCGGTTATCGACGGATTGACGGGTGTGCAACGCGTCTTCTACGGCTGGGCACAGGTATGGCGCACCAAAGCCCGTGAGGCCGAGGCAATCCGGCGCCTTTCCGTCGATCCACATTCGCCTCCGGAGTTCCGGTGCAATGGTGTGGTGCGCAATATCGACGCGTTCTACGAGGCCTTCGGGCTCACCACGGAAGACGAGCTGTTCCTGGAAGCCGATCAGCGGGTGCGCATCTGGAGCTGACGACAGCACCGCAACGAGAAAGCCCCCGGCCCATCAGGCCGGGGGCTTTCTCGTCTTGCTGGAACGCTAGAAACGCTGCCAGTCGTCGTAGCCGTCGTAATCCTTGTACGGACCGCCCGGCGAGTTCTTCACGATCACCGGATCACCGGGGTGGGACTGGTTGAAGAACCAGGTGGCGTTATCGGTATTGACGTTGATGCAGCCATGGCTGGTATCGCTCTTACCCTGCGCTCCCACCGACCATGGCGCGGCGTGGACGAAGATGCCCGAATTCGACAACCGGGTCGCCCAATACACGTCGAGCTTGTATCCCTCGGCCGAGTTGACCGGCACCCCGTACGTTGACGAGTCCATCACCATCTTCTGGAACTTCTCGCTGACGTAGTACGTGCCGTTCTTGGTCTCATGCTTCTTGTCGTGCTTGCCCATCGAAATCGGCATGGTGCGCTCGACAACACCGTTTCGGGTCACGGTCATCGTGTAGGTCGCGTCATCGACGGTCGACACGAACGCGTCGCCTACCTTGAAGCTCCACTTCGTGCCACCGGCATTGACGTTCACATCCGTGTTCGCCGGCCAGAACTGCGTGGGCTTCCACCGCAGCTGCTGATCGGTGTACCAGTAGAAGTACCCCGGTGCCGGCTTCGATGTCGTGATCTTCACGGCGGCCTCGGCGGCCTTCTTATCCGTCACCGGAGCCGCGAACACGATGGTGATCGGCTGGGCCACACCGACGACGTCGCCATTGTTGGGCGAGTTCTTGAGCAGACCCACCGGCAGCGGTGGCACATCACCGGTCGGGGGCGCCCCCGGCGGCGGGGTGGTCGGCACGGGAGCCGGCACCGGCGGAACCTCCGCAGGCGGCGGCGCATCGGGTGCCGGCGGCGGGGGTGGCGGCGGCAACTCCCACGGCAACGGCGGGGGCGGCGGGGGCCCCGGCTCTTCGATACCCGGATCAGGCGGGTCACCCGGATCGGCGAGTGCAGGAACTACCCCGGCACCCAGCAGTCCTGCGACACAGACACCGCTGACGAGGGCGCGCCGGAACCAACGAGTTAAGACAAGCATGCTCACTCCTGTAGACACGACACATCCAGTGTGTCATAGGGAAGGTCGCCACCAGGCAACACGATGTTTCACCCACCCAAGGAAATAGCCCTTGAGCAGGCATAATCGCCGTTGATTAGAAAAGGTCACATTCATAACCCCGTAGGGGTATCGGATGCGAAACACGCTATCGGGGCGCCGAGCGGCAGCTCGGGAGCACCCGTCCAGCTAAGTACTCCCGATAGATTAGCCGGTCAGCGCCCGGGCAATGAGCATCAGCTGTACCTCGCTCGTGCCCTCGCCGATCTCCAGGATCTTGCTGTCGCGATACTGACGAGCGACCGGCGATTCGTTCATGAATCCCGCGCCGCCGAAGATCTGGGTGGCGTCACGGGCGTTGTCCATGGCCGCCTCACTGGCGATCAGCTTGGCGATTGAGGCCTCGGTCTTGAACGGCTTTCCGGCCAACAGCAGGGCCGCGGCGTGGTAGTAGGCCAGCCGGGCGGTATGCGCACGCGCCTGCATCCGGGCGATCTTGAACGAGACGGATTGGTAGTCGATGATCGCGCTGCCAAAGGCCGGGCGGCTACGCGCATATCGCAGGCTCTCGTCAACGCACCCCTGCGCGGCACCGGTGGCCACGGCCGCGATGGCGATTCGCCCCTCGTCAAGGATGCGCAGGAATCCCGCGTACCCACGGCCACGTTCACCCAGCAGGTTCTCGTACGGAACCCGAACATCGTCAAAGCTCAGCGGATGGGTGTCCGAAGCATGCCAGCCAACCTTGTCATAACCGGGCTCCACAGTGAAACCTGGTGTACCAGAAGGTACATGGATGACAGAGATTTCCGGTGAGCCATCCGCGGAGCGTCCGGTCACCGCCGCGACTCCTACCACAGCGGTGATATCGGTACCGGAGTTGGTGATGAATGCCTTGGCGCCGTTGATGACCCAGCTGCCGTTGTCCTCGACCGCCCGGGTACGAATCGATCCAGGAATGTCGGTACCACCCCCCGGCTCGGTCAAACCGAAGGCGGCCAAAGATTTTCCGGAGGCGAGCTCGGGGAGCCAGCGTTGCTTTTGCTCTTCGCTCCCGTATCGATAGACCGGCATGGCACCCAGCGAAACGGCCGCCTCAAGGGTGATGGCCACGCTCTGGTCCGCCCTGGCCAATTCTTCCAGTGTCAGACAGAGGGCGAAGTAGTCGCCGCCCATACCGCCGTACTCCTCGGGGAATGGCAGACCGAAAAGCCCCATTTCACCCATCTGCGCCACCACCGCGTACGGAAACGTCTTGGTGGCGTCATGGTGCGCGGCAGCGGGAGCCACTACCGAATGCGCAAACTCCTCAACGGTTTTGCGCAGCGATTCATATTCGTCGGGTAGTTCCGCCGTGCTGAAGGTCATGGCTTTCCCTCCTCGGGGTTGGTATTCGGATGAATGGTGGCCAGGAGTTGATCGACGGCCACCTGGTCTCCGACGGCCACAGAAACGGTCGCGGTTCCGGCGATCGGTGCGCGCAGCGTGTGCTCCATCTTCATGGCCTCGACCACCACCACCGCGGCCTCGCGCTCGACAGCGGCTCCGGTGCTCACCGAAACCACACGCACAACCCCGGGCATGGAGCTACGGATTTCTCCGTCCTCGTCGTCACCGTCGAGGTGTCGCAGGCGCGGCTCGGGCGCGATGTCGGCGTGCCAGGTGCCGTCCCCGGTCGCGACCCATGCCGCAGCGTCTGATCGGACCGCGTCGGCTCGGTGTAGCTGGCCCGCGAACTCGACGCTGACTTCCGCTGTCGCACAGTGCACTCGGCTTGGCGTCCGGCCTCCCTCGCCGATGCTGACCTCGGTGACCGGGTCGCCCCACAACCGCACCAGTTCGGTCGAATCTCCGATACGTAGCCGATGTGCACGTGGCGCATGGGCACCGACACGCCATCCGGACTTTCCGTCCCAGAGGGTGCCGGCGCCGGATTGGCCGTCCAGCAAGGCGGACGCCGCCACCCATACCCACGGGGGTGCGGCGGGCGGGTGGTACTCGGCCGCTATCTTGTCAAGCAGCGCCGTGTCGATGTCTCCCGACATCACAACAGGATTGGTTACCAATGCGCGCAGAAAATCGATGTTGGTGCCCACCCCGAGTATCCGCGTCTCCGCGAGCGCTCGATCCACCTCGGCGAGCGCGGTGTCGCGGTCGGCCGCATGCACGATGACCTTGGCCAGCATCGGGTCGAATCGCGAACCCACCACCGATCCCGTGGCCAATGCCGTATCGGTGCGTGCAGTGCCCGAAAAGCGCGCCAGCGCCACCGTTCCGCCGGTAGGCAGAAACTCCCGGGCGGGATCCTCGGCATACACCCGGGCCTCCACCGCATGACCGGTCAGCACGATCTGCTCCTGGGACAATGGGAGCCGTTCACCCGCGGCGACAAGGATCTGCCACTGCACCAGGTCAATGCCGGTCACCATCTCGGTGACCGGATGCTCTACTTGGAGCCGGGTATTCATCTCCATGAAGTAGTAAGACTCGGGTGCGTCGCTGTCGAGGATGAATTCGACCGTGCCGGCGCCGAAATATCCCACACTGCGCGCGATCTGACACGCTGTCTGGCCCATAGCGGCCCGCAGTTGCGGGGTCAGCAGCGCCGAAGGAGCCTCTTCGATGACCTTCTGATGCCGGCGCTGCAGGCTGCACTCGCGCTCGCCCAGGTGCACCACGTTGCCGTGGGTGTCGCCGAATACCTGAACCTCGATATGCCTGGGGCGAGCAAGATAGCGCTCCACCAGCAGGGTGTCATCGCCGAAGAGGGCGGCAGCCTCGCGCCGCGATGCGACCAATGCGTCCGAAATTCCGCCCAGGTCGTGTACCACCCGCATGCCCTTACCGCCACCGCCCGCGGAGGGTTTGATGATCAGCGGGGCCCCGATCTTCTCCGCGGTGAAAACCAGCTCGGCATCGGAGAGCGCTCCGACACTGCCGGGCACCACGGGTTCGCCGGCCGCGGCCACCGTGCCCTTGGCCCTGATCTTGTCGCCCATCGCGTCCATGGCTTCGGCAGGAGGCCCCACGAAGACAATCCCCGCGGCCTGACACGCACGGACGAAATCTGCATTCTCCGAAACGAATCCATACCCCGGGTGAATAGCCTGTGCCCCGGTCTGTTTGGCGGCGCTGATGATGGCATCGATGTCGAGATAGCACGAGGAATCGGCACCGAGGCGCACGGCGGTATCGCAGGACCCCAGGTGATCGGTGTCGCCGTCGGTATACACAGCGATGGAACGAATCCCCATGGCCCGCAGTGTCGACGCGATGCGGACCGCAATCTCGCCGCGGTTTGCGATTAAGACACTCTGCAATGTCACGTGGTCACATCCTGAAGACGCCGTAGGAAACCGGTTCAAGGGGTGCGTTGGCGCAAATACCCAGCGCCAAACCGAGCACGGTGCGGGTATCGGCAGGGTCGATGACTCCGTCGTCCCAGAGACGCGCCGTCGAGTAATACGGGTTGCCTTGTTGCTCATATTGTTCGCGTATCGGCGCCTTGAAGGCTTCTTGCTCGGCCTCGGTGAACTTCTTGCCCGACGCCGCGCTCTGATCCGCGCGCACCGTGGCCAGCACCGAGGCGGCCTGCTCACCGCCCATCACCGAAATGCGGGCATTCGGCCACATCCAGAGGAATCGCGGTGAATACGCGCGGCCACACATCGAGTAGTTACCCGCCCCATAGGAGCCACCGATGACCACGGTCAGCTTGGGCACCCGCGCACAGGCCACGGCGGTAACCATCTTGGCCCCGTGCTTGGCGATTCCGGCGGCCTCGTAGTCGCGGCCCACCATGAATCCGGAGATGTTCTGCAGGAACAGCAGCGGTATGCGCCGCTGATCGCAGAGCTCGATGAAATGCGCTGCTTTCATAGCACTTTCAGCGAACAACACACCGTTGTTCGCAATGATGCCCACTGGATGCCCATGTAGTCGCGCCGTGCCGGTGACCACCGACTTGCCGTACTCTGCCTTGAATTCGGTGAAGGTGCCCCCGTCGACGAGCCGCACAATCACTTCATGTACGTCGTACGGGATACGCGGGTCGGTAGGCACCACGTCGTACAGCGTGCCCGGATCACGTTCCGGAGCAATCGCTTCCACGACCGGCCAGGGCGACTCTGTCCTGGGCGCCAGGGTCGACACAATCCGGCGCACGATGCGCAGCGCGTCCTTGTCGTCGGCGGCCAGATGGTCGGTCACGCCCGAGGTACGCGAGTGTAGGTCACCACCACCGAGCTCCTCCGCGGTCACCACCTCGCCGGTGGCGGCCTTCACCAACGGTGGGCCGCCCAGGAAGATGGTGCCCTGCTTGCGCACGATGACGGCCTCGTCGCTCATCGCGGGCACATACGCACCACCGGCGGTGCAGCTGCCCAGCACCGCGGCAATCTGCGGAATTCCCTTGGCGCTCATGGTGGCCTGGTTGTAGAAAATTCTGCCGAAGTGTTCGCGATCCGGGAAAACCTCGTCCTGTTTGGGCAGGAACGCGCCGCCGGAATCCACCAAATAGATACAAGGCAGCCGGTTCTGCAACGCGACTTCTTGTGCGCGTAGGTGCTTCTTGACCGTCATCGGGTAGTAGGTGCCACCCTTGACCGTCGCGTCATTGGCGGCGATCACGCACTCGCGACCCGCGACGCGGCCGATACCCGCGATCATGCTGGCCCCGGGGGCGTCGTCGTCGTACATACCGTTGGCCGCCAGCGGCGACAACTCCAGAAACGGGCTGCCCGGGTCGAGCAGCGCGTCGACCCGGTCGCGTGGCAGCAGCTTGCCTCGGTCTACGTGTCGTTGCCTGGACTGTTCATTGCCACCGAGCGCCGCATGTGCGAGCCGCTCCCGCAGCTCGGCGACCAGCCGGGCGTGCTCCGCCCTGTTCTGCTCACCAACCAGAGTCATACCCAGCTCCGAAGTTTGAGTTCAGTTAATGACGATTAACTAGGTTTAGGCTAATCTCGATTAACTGTTTTGTCTATAGCGGGCCATGGCGGAGGTTTGATGACCAACCTGATACCCGAGTCGGAAACCCCGAACAAGCGCGAACGCGCCAAGGCCGACCGGCGCGACCAGTTGCTGCGGGCCGCCGCCCGCCTGTTGGCCATGCGCGGCTACGCGCGCGTGCGACTGGAGGACCTGGGCTCCGCGGTAGGCATCAGCGGGCCCGCGATCTACCGGCACTTTCCCAACAAGGAAGCACTCTTGGTGGACCTGCTCACCGACGTCAGCCGTCGACTCTTAGAAGGCGGTATGACCGTCGCCGCGGCGGCGAGCAGCCCGGCAGAGGCCCTCGATGGCCTCATCGATTTTCATCTCGATTTCGCGCTCAACGAGAGCGACCTGATCCGGGTGCAAGACCGTGACCTGGATTCGCTGCCGGAGAACGCGCGTCGCCAGGTACGCCAGTATCAGCGACGTTATGTCGAGGCCTGGGTACAGGTGCTATGCCGCAGCCAGCAAGGCCTTGACGAGTCCGATGCCCGGATCAAGGCACACGCGGCCTTCGGCCTGATGAACTCGACCCCCTACAGCGCGGGCCGGTCGGCGCCCTCACAGACCCGAACGGTGTTGCGGCAGATGGTGGTTGCCGCACTGCGCTCCTAGCTGCGCACCAAGCGGGCGATCGCCGCCGAGGCCTCCGCCAGCTTCTCGTCGGCGTCCGCACCCCCGGAAGCGACGGCGTTGGTGACGCAATGACCGAGGTGCTCATCGAGTAACCCGAGGGCGACGGACCGCAGCGCGCTCTGCGCGGCGCTGATCTGGGTCAGCACGTCGATGCAGTACTTGTCCTCGTCGATCATCTTCGCGATGCCGCGCACCTGTCCCTCGATGCGCAAGAGCCGCTTGGCGTAGTCATCCTTTTTCAGCGAGTAACCGTGTCCGGTCGAAGTCTTGGTGCTCATGTCCCTTTACCCCTTGAGAAGGCCCTGCATCGTGTCGATCTCAGGCTGCTGATTATCGATGATCTGTTGCGCCAACTGCTTTGCTGCAGGGTACTGGCCCCCGGAGAGTTCCGCATTCGACATTGCTATGGCGCCCTGGTGGTGAGCGATCATCGACTGCAGCCACAGCTGGTCGAAGACCTCGCCGTTGAGGGTCTTCATCCGGTCTAGCACCGGTGCGTCCACCATGCCAGGCATGTGCCCCGCCGGGTCGTGTCCCTCAGGCATCAAAGGCTGGTTCCACTGCTTGAGCCACCCGGTAAAGGTGTCGATCTCCGGCTGCTGTGCCGTCTCGATGTTCTTCGCCAGATCCAGTACCGCGGGATTGGCGGTGCGGCCCTCCGTCAGCTTCGACATCTCGACCGCCTGCTGGTGGTGCATGATCATCTGCTGCGCGAACGTCACATCGGCGTCATTGTGGTCCGACACCGGGGCCGCGGCATTGGTATCGAGCGTCGTCGTCATGCCCGACATGCCGGAATGACCCGAATGCTCAGACTTCGCGTCATCCCCCTTGTTGTCCGAGCTACAAGCCGACAGAATCAGCACGGCGGCGGCAGCGCCCGCCAGGATGGCAGTCCGGGTTCGGTTTCGCATGCCACCATGGTAGCCCAGATACCCCCGTAGGGTACGAGGCCCCGCGCGATATACCCCGCGCGGGTACGCCGCCTAGGCGACGGACTCCTCCAACTGCGTCAGTGCGTCCTCCAGGTGCGCGAGGATGCGCTGCAGATGCGGCACGCTCGTGCGGCATCCGGTCAGCCCGAAGTGCATCGATGATCCACTGCTGGTGCACGTGATATTCAACGCCACTCCATCGATCGGAATGGATGCGGGATAGCACCCGTCCATCTCGAACCCGTTCCAGAACATGTCGGTGCGCGGGCCGGGGACGTTAGAAATGATCACGTTGAACGCGGGTGCGGTCCGATCCACCAAGCCAGGAACGGCACCGGTCAACACCGGCGCACCATTGAGAGCTCCCACCAGCATCCGTTGCAGCGGCGTCATCTCCGACAACACCGACTTGGCGGCTTGTACCGAATCCCTGATCGCGCTGAATCGCTCCAGGGGATCGGGCTTATCGGTCGCCAGGTTCGCCAGCAGCGCGGTGATCGAGTTCCCTGCGTTCTGGTCGCCCTCAGCCCGGATCGACACCGGACACATCGCGACCAGCGGCTTGTCGGGCAGTGCGTTCTGTTCCTCGAGATAGGTGCGCAAGGCGCCCCCGCACATGGCCAGCACCACATCGTTGACGGTGCCGCCCAATGCCTTGCCGGCTTCCTTGATCCGCGCCATCGACCAGGTTTGCGCCGCGAACCGTCGCGCCCCTCCGATCGAGACGTTCAACATCGTGTGCGGCGCCGAAAGCGGCTTGACCAGCTGGGGGTCCGAAAGCGCGTGACGCCCGTACTTGAGCAGACCGGGCGGAATCGACACGACCTGTCGCACCGCCCCGGCCGCCCCCTTGACCAAGTCGATGGCCGAGGTGTTGGTCGTACTCACGATGCTGCTCTTGGCGCGCCTCTTGGCCGGGGCCCACACGGCTTGACAGTCGCGTGCGTCGGGGTCGTCCGACAGTGAGCGCATCATCATCCGCAAGGCCCCTACACCGTCGATCACCGCATGGTGCATTTTGGTGTAGACGGCCAGGCGGCCATCTGAAAGCCCTTCCACCACATGCATTTCCCACAGCGGACGGTGCCGGTCCAGCGGCGAGCTATGCCACCGGGAGGTGACGGTCAGCAGCTCACGCACCCGGGCCGGGCGCGGCAGCGCCGAGCGGCGCACGTGGTACTCCCAGTCAACCTCGTCGTCGACGATCCAGGTGAGATTTCCCATCACCGCCAGCGGCTGCCCCGGACGTTTGCGGAAGTCCGATGACACTTCGGTGGTGGACATCAGCTGTTCGTAGAACACCTCGGCATAGTCGGGACCGGCGTCGACGGGCGGTTTGAACAGCTGTAGGCCACCGACGTGGAAGGGATGTTCCCGCGTTTCCCCGATGAGAAACATCGAGTCGCTGACCGGCATGAATGGCATACCGGCCATCATTGCTGCCGACTCACTGTTTTGCGGCGGTTTCGTCACGCCTCTTTTCGCCAGGAAAGGACTGGTCGACGCCTGCGCGATCCGGTTTGCACCGGCGAGGGATACTTAACCCCATGTCAGCCCCGCACAAGCCTGATTCTCTTCGCGCAAGCGGCTCATCGCAGCCCGATATCAAGCCCCGTAGCCGCGACGTCACCGACGGCCTGGAGAAGACCGCCGCCCGCGGAATGCTGCGCGCGGTAGGCATGGGCGACGACGACTGGGTCAAACCGCAGATCGGTGTCGGCTCGTCCTGGAACGAAATCACCCCGTGCAACATGTCGCTGCAACGGCTGGCGCATTCGGTGAAGGACGGCGTGCACGAGGCCGGTGGCTATCCGCTGGAGTTCGGCACCATCTCGGTGTCCGACGGCATCTCCATGGGGCACGAGGGCATGCACTTCTCGCTGGTTTCACGCGAAGTCATCGCCGACAGCGTCGAGACCGTGATGCAGGCCGAGCGCCTCGATGGATCCGTGCTGCTGGCCGGATGCGATAAGTCAATACCCGGAATGCTCATGGCCGCAGCACGTTTGGACTTGGCCTCGGTGTTCTTGTACAACGGCTCGATCATGCCGGGCAAGGCCAAGTTGACCGACGGTACTGAGAAGGAAGTCACCATCATCGACGCCTTCGAGGCGGTCGGCGCCTGCGCGCGCGGGCTGATGTCACGCGAGGACGTTGACATCATCGAACGCGCCATCTGTCCGGGTGAGGGCGCCTGCGGCGGCATGTACACCGCCAACACCATGGCCAGCGCCGCCGAGGCGCTGGGAATGTCCTTGCCGGGCAGCGCCTCTCCGGTCGCCATCGACAAGCGCCGCGAGGAGTACGCACGCAAGTCCGGCGAGGCTGTCGTCGAGATGCTGCGCCGCGGGATCACCGCGCGCGACATCCTCACCAAGGAGGCCTTCGAGAACGCCATCGCCGTGGTGATGGCGTTCGGCGGCTCCACCAACGCGGTGCTGCATCTGCTGGCCATCGCCAAAGAGGCTGAGGTCGAACTGTCGCTGGCCGACTTCACTCGCATCGGCAATAAGGTGCCGCATCTGGCAGACGTCAAACCCTTTGGCCGCCACGTGATGAAGGATGTCGACGAGATCGGGGGCGTGCCCGTGGTGATGCGCGCGCTCTTGGATGCCGGCCTGCTGCACGGCGATTGCCTGACCGTCACCGGCAAGACAATGGCCGAGAACCTGGCGCATATCGCCCCACCGGACCCGGACGGCAAGGTGCTACGTGCCATGAACGACCCGATCCACCCGACCGGCGGCATCACCATCCTGCACGGTTCATTGGCTCCCGAGGGAGCCGTGGTGAAGTCGGCCGGCTTCGAATCCGACGTCTTCGAGGGCACCGCAAGGGTTTTCGAGCGCGAACGAGCGGCCCTGGACGCGCTCGAGGACGGCACCATCACTCATGGCGACGTCGTCGTGATCCGCTATGAAGGCCCCAAGGGCGGCCCCGGCATGCGCGAGATGCTGGCGATCACCGGAGCCATCAAGGGCGCCGGCCTGGGCAAGGATGTGCTGCTGATGACCGACGGGCGCTTCTCCGGCGGGACCACCGGCCTCTGCGTCGGGCATATCGCTCCAGAAGCCGTGGACGGCGGACCCATCGCCTTTGTCCGGGACGGTGACCGGATCCGCCTCGATGTCGCGAACGGCAAGCTCGACCTGCTGGTCGACGAGGCCGAGATCGCCGAGCGCCGTAAGGGGTTCGAACCGCTACCGCCGCGCTACAAGACGGGCGTGCTGGCCAAGTACACCAAGCTGGTGCAGTCGGCGGCGGTCGGCGCGGTCTGCGGCTAACGCAACCGCGACGGGTCGCGGTAGCTGTCGGCCGTCCGGGCGATCTCGTCCGGCGGCGGCAGCGGCTCGTTAGGGTTCACGTAAATACCCTCCGCGCGCAGGGTGTCGTCGAGTAGCAGCCAGATCCACCGGACCTGATCGGCGATGAGGCGCTCCTGCGAGGTGGTTCCCGGATTGTCCAACCAATGGCTGGTCGCGGTTTCCACCATGCCCACGATTCCCATCGCGAGGATGTCGGATTCGACTCCGGCGCCGAAGGCCCCAAGGTACAGCGCGAAGACCTGCCCCAAATGGGTACCGACCGCCAGCTTGATGTCGGTGATCGCATCGGGTCCGTCGGAATTCTCTGCCATGGAGCAATGCGCCAGGTAGCGGTAGAGGTTGCGGTGCCCGACGAGGAAACGCGCGTGCGCGCCGACTCCGGCCTCGATGATCTGCGCCATCGACCCGTCCGGTTCCCAAAGCGGCGCCAGGTCTGCGATCAGCATGTCGCTGGCCCGCTGCGCTACGGCCCGTTGTAGGTCCGCCGCGTCGGTGAAGTGCCGGTAAAGCTTGGTGCGGGTGACCCCGAGGTGTACCGCGATTTGTTCGGTCGATGTCTGTGGGCCGTGCTCGGCGATGGCCGCCAGCGCGGCGTCCACGAATTCTGCGCGCCGACGTTCGCGCTGACCGCTCCACCGGCCAGCTGCGCACTCTTGGACGCCGGGCTGCACGAAGCTCACTCTAGCAATGGTGTGGTACGTCACGTACCATGTGACCCACCGAACATATCGGCACCTGACTTCTACCAGAGCGCGAGCTGAAATTCATGACCGACGTACAGATCGAATCCCCCGTCGACCAGGCACTGCAGGATTTGGCAGACGGCGAGAAAACTTGGGCCAAAACATCTTTGGCGGATCGACTGCGGCTGCTGGCGGACACACGCCAGCGCGTGATCGACAACGCCCCGCAGTGGGTGCAGGCGGCAGCGTTCGACATCAAAAAGCTCGACCCGCAATCTCCGCTGGTCGGCGAGGAATGGATCTCGGGCCCCTACGCCGTCGCGGGCGCCGTCGCCGCTCTCATCGCCAGCCTGGAGCAGCTCCAAGCCGGACACAGCCCGCTGCGCGATGCCAAGTTCGGTGTCACCCCCGGGGGCCGCACCACGGTCTCGGTATTGCCGCTCAACATCTTCGACAGCCTGTTGCTGTCCGGGTTCAGCGCCGAACTCTGGCTGCAGCCCGGCGTGGACCAGTCCGAGGCACTGCGCACCGCGGGTCTGGCGCAACGCGATCCCAGCCACACGCACGGAGTCGGCGCGGTGCTTGGTGCCGGAAACATCACGTCGATCGCGCCGCTGGACACCCTGTACGAGTTGTTCGCCAACAACCGCGTGGTGGCGCTCAAGCTCAATCCCATCACCGATCCCCTGCTGCCCGTGTTCACCAAGGTCTTGCAGCCATTCATTGAAATCGGCGCGGTGCGAATCCTGACCGGCGGCGCCGACGTCGGCACTTACCTAGTGCACCACCAACTGGTCGACCACGTCCACATGACCGGCAGCTCGATCACCCATGACGCGATCGTCTTCGGCACCGGCGAGGAGGGTGCCCGGCGCAAGGCCGCCAACCAGCCCGTCCTGGACAAGGCCATCACCAGCGAACTGGGCGGCGTCTCACCGACCATCGTGGTACCCGGCAGATGGAGCTCGTCCGATATCGAGTTCCAGACCCGCCACATCGCCACCCAGCGCCTGCACAACAACGGCTACAACTGCATCGCTTCGCAGGTCGTAGTGATCTCGAAGGCGTGGCCGCAGCGTGAGGAATTCCTGGCCGCGCTGCGCAAAGCCGTCGACGAAGCACCGTCCCGTCCCGCCTACTACCCAGGTTCGGACGACCGGGTGGCCGGCGCACAGCAGTCCTATCCCGATGCCGAACGCCACGGGCAAAACGGCGCACGAGTGCTCATTGTCGACCCACAGGACCGTACGGCGCTGCTGCGCACCGAATACTTCGGGCCTGTCCTCGGCGTCATCGAACTGGATTCCGACGGAGCCGAGTTCGTGCGGGAGGCCGCCCGGGTCGCCAACGACGAATTCGTCGGGACCCTCGGTGTCAACGTGCTCGCGCACCCCGACACCATCAAGGCGCTGGGCTCGGAATTCGACACCCTGATCGAAGACCTGCGGTACGGCACCGTGGCTATCAACGCCTGGACCGGCGTGGGCTACCTGACTCCCGCCGCTACCTGGGGCGCGTTCCCCGGCCATGTCATCAATGACGTACAGAGTGGAATCGGCGTGGTGCACAACGGCTTCCTGGTCGAGAAGCCGGAGCGCACCGTGGTGCGCGGGCCTTTCCGTCCTTTCCCCCGGTCCGTGGTGCACGGAGAATGGGCGCTGTCTCCCAAGCCGCCGTGGTTCGTGAGCAATGCCACAGCGGCGAGCACCGGCGAACTGCTGGTCGATTTCGCCAGTAAGCCCAGCCTGCGGAAGGTGCCCCGGATCTTCATCTCCGCGCTACGGGGCTGACGCGAATCACCTTGTGCGCCACGGTCTCGATGCGGCGTAGTGTCGGGTCATGGCCGACGCAGACACCCGCTGGATAAAGATCGACGACTACCTGGAGCGCACCGTCGCCACCGATGCTGCCGAGTTGAATCCCATTCGGCAGGCTCAGGAGGACGGTGGCCTACCGGATATCGCGGTATCGGCGACACAAGGCAAGTTCCTGTATCTGCTGGCGACGATCGCCAAGGCCCGGCGCGTGCTGGAGATCGGAACTCTCGGCGGTTACAGCACCGCGTGGCTCGCCAAGGCGGTCGGTCCCGAGGGCGCGGTGGTGACCCTCGAGTTCGACCCCAAACACGCCGCCGTCGCGCAGGCCAGCCTGGTCGAGGCGGGCCTGGGCGACCGGGTTCGGGTTCTGGTGGGCGCCGCCCTGGAATCGCTGCCTGCCGTCGAGGGCCCGTTCGATCTGGTGTTCATCGACGCCGACAAGTCCAACAACCCGGGCTATCTGGACTGGGCACTGCGGCTCACCGAGCCGGGAGCAGTCATCGTGGTGGACAACGTCATTCGCTGGATCGGGGAAGAGGGCCCCAACGCCGAGGGCACCCGGGCCGCACTGGAGCGGCTAGGATCCGATCCCCGCCTTGATGCCACCGCGCTGCAGACCGTGGGCGTCAAGGGCTGGGACGGGCTGGCGATCGCCGTGGTGCGCTAACGCGCACCCTCGCGGGCGTAGACGGTTCGCAGCACGAATTCCACCTCCGGCCCCATTGCCAGTCCCGCTAGTTCGGGGTACAGGACGACAAAGTCGTGTCCGTGCGCCGGGCCGTCCTGCGGGCACAAGTGATGCGCCAACTCGTGCAGGATCACCAATTCGCGCATCGCCCAAGCACTTCCACTCCGGTCATCGGGGACGGCGATGGCCGCTCGGTCCCCGTCGCGCTCGTAGTGCGCCGCCGTCGCACCACGCCGGGCACGCACCGTGACGGGTCCGGCAGGCCACCTACCGTGCACGAGAGCCAGCACATCGTCGACGTAGCGCTGCACCGATGCGACCGACGCGAAGCGCGCCTCCGGCGGTAGCGTCAGCCGGGCGCCGAAGAAGTCGATGTCACGCCGACTGTGACCGGCCGCCCGCTCGAAGATGGTGCGCACGAATTCCTCGGCCGCGTAGACCTTGGCGCGCTGTGCGTCCCGGGGACGCGGCTGGTCGCTCAGTTCTTGTCCAATGCTGCGCGGGCACCAGCCAACTCGGGGCTCGCGCCCAACCTGGCTCGCCGGCCGGCACGGTCACCGGCGCGCCGGGCATGCGACGAATAACCGGCTTGCGCGCTCACCGCGCGCCACCGGCCCCGCGCCGTCGAGGTGCCCTTATAAAAGTCGCGTAGCTCGATTTCCTTGTCGCGTAGTACCAGTTCGGTTCCGGTTCCCCGCTTCTCGGTCTTGACGGCCTCGGCTCGCGCCTCTTGACGGGCGTCGGTCAGCCGCTGCCCCACCCTGGTGCCGAACGCCAACTGGAAGTTCAGTCGGGCGGTAATCGTGGGAGTGGGGCGATGCGCCCCGGAACTGATATACGCGTCCGAAGCTCGGACCATCTGCACCACCAGACTCGCGTACAGCGCGTGCACGGCATCGATGTCCTCAGCGAAGCCATAGGCGTAGACATAGGTGGAGTTCGAGGCGACATCGCAGGTGACATCGTTGGCGCCCGCTATGAGTGCGAACAGGTTGACGTAGGTGCGTAGGCCGCGGGTGCCCGCCTCGCCGATGGTGATGGTGCGCTGCGTGGGCCGCGCCTGGGCATCGCGTTTGGCCGAGTGCGCCCGCGCCACCGCCAGGTCGATCGACGTTGCGGTGGCGAGCCGCTGCGCCGCAGCCATGAAGGCCTCGGCCTCGTGCGTGTTGTCGGTGCCCTCGGCCTGACGGAGCAGGGCGGCGATCCGCGAGAGCTGCTTGTCCTCTGTCACGAAGGCCAGGTTAGGCGAGACCAGCGACATGGCGCCGACACGCCGTCTATTGACGCGTTCGTCGAGCAATCGGCGCAAAACACGGCGTGTCGGTGCCAGGGATGCTCAGAGCCGGGCGTCGATCCAGCCCACGACCTCGTCGAGCACGAGTTCCTTTTCGAACTCGTTGAAGATCTCGTGATACAGACCGTTCCAGATCTTCAGCGTCGCATCGGGCGCCGATTCGGACAGCCAGCGGCTTCCCTCGGGCGCCGTGAGCCGGTCATCGCTGCCGTGCATGGTCAGCACCGGGCGCTTCAAGCCGGCCGCCCGCTGCCGCATCGTCTTGCCCACACCCAGCAGCGCCCGGCCGATGCCCGCGGGCACCCGGCCGTGATGCACCAGCGGGTCGGCGTGGTACGCGGCGATGATCGCCGGATCATGCGAGATCGCGTTGACATCGAGCTTCTGCACCGGCAGCCCGGGCGCCAGCCGCCCCACCACCGGAGCCACCAACGTCAGCACGTACGGCAGCCCCACTTGCGCGGCGATCGCCGGGCCGGACAGCACCATCAGGTCGTAGCGATCCTGGTGGTCCACCCCGTAGGCGAAGACGATCCCACCGCCCATGCTGTGGCCCAGCACGATCCGCTTCAGGTCGGGATGCTCGCGCGCCGCGATGTCCACCAGCGTGCCGAAGTCATCGGTGTACTCCGAGATGTCTCGCAGGTAGACGCGCTTGCCGCCCGACCTGCCATGGCCGCGGTGATCCAGGGCGTACACCAGGTATCCGGCCTCGTTGAATCGCCGGGCCACGTGGTCGTACCGGCGCGCGTGTTCACCGAATCCGTGGGAAAGCACCACCACCGCGCGCGGCGTTCCCGCCGGTGTCCAGGTGTCATAGACGATCCGCACATCATCGGCACCGTCGAAGGTGCGCTGCACCCGGCTCGATGCTCTTCGCTGACGCTCATCGCTAGACCCGCTCACGCTGGAAACTTTACGGAACCGTCGAACCGGCCAACATCAACTAGAACACGTTCTAGTGTGTGCGCATGGGATTCCTCAAGCCCACGCTGCCCGTCGTCGATGTCGCCGACTGGGGCAAGGGCACTCGCGCCGAGAAGATCCGTCCGATGGCCCGGCACTGGGCGGAGGTGGGCTTTGGCACGCCCGTGGCCCTGCACCTGTTCTATGTGCTGAAGATCGCCCTCTACATCCTCGGCGGCTGGTTGTTCGCCATGGTGACGACCGAAGGAATCGACCGATGGACTGATTTTTCCCTGCCCATCGTGTTCCAGAAGGTCGTGCTCTACACCATGCTGTTCGAGGTCGTCGGCCTGGGCTGCGGGTTCGGCCCACTCAACAACAGGTTCTTCCCTCCTCTGGGCTCGATCTTGTATTGGCTGCGCCCCAACACCATTCGACTACCTCCGTGGCCGCGTATCCCGCTCACCAAGGGCTCGGCGCGCACTGCGGTCGATATCGCGCTCTACGCCGCCTTCCTGGGCATGGTCTTGGTCGCGCTGTTGTCACAGCCCACCGCCGCCGGGCTGCTACCCACCTGGCAGACGGCGGCCATCCTCGGGCTGCTGGTCATCACCGGCCTGCGTGACAAGGTGATCTTCCTGGCGGCCCGGGGCGAGGTGTACGGCGCGCTCACCGTCGCTTTCCTGTTCACCGGGGCCGACATGATCATGGCTGCCAAGCTCATCTTCATGGTCATCTGGATCGGTGCGGCAACCTCGAAGCTCAACCGCCACTTCCCCTTTGTCATCTCCACCATGATGTCCAACAACCCGCTCATCCGTGCGCGACGGCTCAAGCGTGCGTTCTTCGAGAAGTTCCCCGACGATCTGCGGCCGGGACGGTTGTCCCGCGTCGTCGCGCACGTGAGCACCGCGGTCGAGGGACTGGTTCCCTTCGCACTGTTCTTCAGCCACGGCGGCTGGGTCACCACCGTCGCCGCCGGCGTCATGGTGTGCTTTCACCTAGGCATCCTGACCGCCATCCCGATGGGGGTACCGCTGGAATGGAACGTCTTCATGATCTTCGGTGTGCTGGCGCTGTTCGTCTCGCACGCGAACGTCGGCCTCAGCGATATGCAACACCCGGCACCGGTGCTGTTGTTGTTGGCTGTCAGCGCCGGTGTGGTGGCAACCGGAAACTTGTTGCCCCGCAAGGTTTCCTTCCTGCCCGGTATGCGCTACTACGCGGGCAACTGGGACACCACGCTGTGGTGCATCAAACCGTCGGCCAGCGCGAAGATCGAGAAGGGCATCGTCGCCATCGCGAGCATGCCGCAGGCACAGATGGAGCGCTACTACGGCAGTAAAGACGCAGCACAGATCTATATGTACATCGGCTACGCGTTCCGGGCCATGAACACGCACGGACGCGCCATGTTCACGCTGGCGCACCGGGCGATGGCCGGCCAGGACGAAAGCGAGTACGTCATCACCGACGGCGAGCGCATCTGCAGCACCGCCATCGGCTGGAACTTCGGTGACGGTCACATGCACAACGAGCAGCTCATCGCCGCGATGCAGGAGCGCTGCCACTTCGAACCGGGTGAGGTTCGCATCGTGTTACTCGACGCCCAGCCCATCCATCGACAGACCCAGCGATACCGGCTTGTCGACGCTGCCACCGGCGAATTCGAAAGCGGCTACGTGCGTGTGGCCGACATGGTCAACCGTCAACCCTGGGACGACGAGCTGCCCGTGCAGGTAAACAGCTGACATTTGTCACAGGCCACGACTATTCTCGCGCCCGTGACGGCACACGCCATCGAGGATGAGTTTCTTTCTCACACCGAACAATATCGGCGTGAGATTCTGGCCCATTGCTATCGGATGACGGGTTCCATCCATGACGCCGAGGATCTGGTGCAGGAGACCTACCTGCGCGGATGGAAGGCCTACGCACGGTTCGAGGGAAAGTCGTCGGTGCGCACCTGGCTGTACCGGATCGCCACCAATACCTGTCTGACGGCGTTGGAGGGCAAGCAGCGCCGGCCGCTGCCGACGGGACTGGGTGCCCCGAGCGCCGACCCGCTCGATGAATTGGACGAGCGCAGCGAGATCCCGTGGCTCGAGCCGCTGCCGGACGACGCCACCGATCCCGCCAGCATCGTGGGCGCACGGGAGTCAGTGCGCTTGGCGTTTGTGGCGGCGTTGCAGCACCTTCCCGCCAAGCAGCGCGCGGTACTGGTGCTGCGCGAGGTACTGCAGTGGAAGGCCCAGGAGGTCGCCGAGGCCATCGGCTCCACCACCGCAGCGGTGAACAGCCTGCTGCAGCGCGCCCGCGCGCAACTGCACGAGGTGTCGCCCCACGAAGAAACCCTGCTGGAGCCCGAGGACCCGATGCTGCGCGAGCAGCTGCGTCAGTACATCAACGCCTTCGAGCGCTACGACGTCGAAGCCATCGCCAAAATGTTTACCACCGAGGCTATTTGGGAGATGCCGCCGTTTACCGGTTGGTACCAGGGCGGGCCGAGCATCGCCGCACTCATCAAGGAGCAATGCCCCGCCGAGCATGCCGGCGACATGCGTCTTGTCGAGACGTCCGCCAACGGTCAACCGGCCATCGGCCTCTACATGCGCGAGGGCGACGGAGTGCACCGGCCATTCCAGATGCACGTCCTGGACGTCACCCAGGACGGCGTGGCACATGTGGTGTGCTTCTTCGATATCTCGTTGTTCGAGAAGTTCGGTCTCCCTGCCGAACTCACCGACTAACGCTGAGCCAGGCTCCCCGGGAAGAGGTACCGGTCCTCGGGTCGGGTCACACTGTGGAACCAGGCGGTGAAGAACCCCGACAGATCCTTGCCGGTCACCTTCTGCACATACGCCTCGAACTGCGGCCAGGTCGCGTTGCCCCACTTGTGCACGGACGGCCAGGAACGCAGGATCTCCAGAAACGCCTTATCCCCGATGGTGCGCCGCAGCGCATGCAGAGCCAGCGGTCCCTTGCCGTAGACCCCCAACGGGTTGAACACCTCATCCGCTGAGCATTCCGCACCCCCCGGGCACATGTCGTAGAGCAGGTTTCCCCACACCTTATCGTCATCCCAGATCTTCTCGACGGTCTCGCGATAGTGCTTGTCGATCGACTTGCCTTCCTTTTCCTCTGACCACATCCATGGCAGATAGGAAGCGAAGCACTCATTGAGGCAGATGTCCCGCCACTGCTCAACCGACACCACATCGCCGTACCACTCGTGAGTGTTCTCGTGCACCACCACCGCAAGCCGCTTGTCGTCCTCGACATCCCGGCTGAACGTGTAGTAGGGACGTGTCTGAGTTTCCAAGGCGCTGAACGCGATGTCCTCACGGATGGGATCGGCGAAGATGCCGCCGGCGGCCACGTGCGGGTACGTGCCAAGCTTGGATTCCAGGAAGGTCAGAATCTCGGGCAACCGCGCCTCGGCGTTGCCGGAGCCGGCGTCGGGCGCGAACGCGCTCACCACGGGCGTGCCGCTGGGCAGTGTGGACCGGAACACCGAGAAGTGGTCCACTGCGAACGGAACCAGGTACATAGCAACGGGATTCGGCTCATTCCAGGTCTTGGTGGTCCATCCGCCCGACTCGACGGATTTCCCTTCCCTGCCGCCACCGACCGCCACCCAGGAGGACGGCACCGTCGCGGTGAGTGTGAACGGGGCCTTGTTCACCGGAGTGTTGTTGGAGGGATACCAGTTCTCGGCACCATCGGGCTCTCCGCCCTTCGCGTAGCCGCCGCTGGTACTGCGCACCCAACCGGGTAGCGCACCGAGACCGCGCTTCTGTGCCTCCTGCTGCTCGTTGAACGTATAGGTGACCGTGGTGCGGAAGGAGCTCCCGGCGCGGATGCCCTTTTCCGGGATGACGGTCATTTCGTGCTCACCGCTGAACTCGGTGGCGGCGTCCCGGCCATTCACCGAAGCCGTCACGGTTCCCAAGTCCGAGAAGTCCAGGTTGAAGCGCGACAGGTTCTGGGTGGCCGTGGCACTGATCACCATGGTGCCGTTGACGTCTGTGGTCTCCGGATCCAGTCGCAGCGTCAGGTCGTACTGGGTGACGCGGTAGCCACCGTTGCCGTCTTGCGGGAAGTAGCTGTCGATGCCGTTGGGCGAACCGGGCGTGAAGACGTCGGTTGCGTAGGCAGGCGCCGCCAGGGCGCCGCCACCGAGCAGCAGCACCGCGACTGCGGCGGGTACCGCGAGAATCCTGTGTGTCATGTGAACCTTACGTAGAGCGAGCCGGTCTGACTCCAGTTGAAGACTCTACGTAAGGCAGCACCAATCGTGCGTAGCTACTGCAGGTGAGCCGGGTCCATCCAGCTGACCTCCCACACATGACCGTCCAGGTCGCGGAACGAACGCCCGTACATGAAGCCAAGCTCCTGGGCCGGCATCCAATCCACACCACCGGCGGCCAGCGCCGCATCCACCAACTCGTCTACCCCTGCCCGACTGTCGGCCGAAACACACAGCAGCACTTCGCGACTCTTTGACGTGTCGGCGATGTCGTCGGCGATGAACCCGCGGAACCGGTCATGCTCCAGCATCATCACCCAACTCTGCTCGTTGACAGCCATACAGAGGGTGTTCTCGTCACAGAACTGGTCATTGAAGGAGAATCCCAGGTGATCGAAGAATTTGCGGCTGGCCGCGGCGTTGGCGATGGGGATGTTGACGAACAGCATGCGAGACATCGGATCTCCTCGGTGTGGGACGGCGGCATTTCCTCCGTTCACCTATACCGACAATCTCGCGCCCCCAAACTCATCGAGGGCTCCACACAAATGTGGGCACCGCCGCCAGCGTGTCCGCCAAGAACCGCAACCGATCCTCGATCAGGGCCGGCCCCAGATCCTCGAACTGCCACGTCCACAGCCACTCTCCGTCGAATCGGAACGGAAATTCCGCGTATCGCGGATCCATCAGCATTCGGGCCATGTTCTGGGGATTGAGCACGTCGTAGGCGAATCGAGTGTCCTGGGCCAGCACCCGGAAACGACGATTGAAGTCGTCGGATTCAAAGGTGATATCACCGAGAGCTCTGGTCAGCAGATTCTCGGGATAGACTTGTAGCCAGGGCAGCGGTCCCGGCATCGCGATAGCCACCACCGCCGTCCTTTTGACCTCGTACTCTTCCTCCGCGGCAACACGTTCGGCCTTGGAATACGCCTCGAACGCCAGGAACTGCCTACCTTCGTACTGGCCACGCACCACATTGCAGGCCCCGGGAAACGGGACCGCAAAAGCGGTGTCCGGGTAGCCCACCTGGCGCAGCGCCCCGTCGTCAGCGGCGACGAAATGCCAGCCATGGTCGGCCGCGTGCTTGGCCAGCGGAGAACTCGCCAGGTTTTTCTTCCGGAAGAGCGTGCGAATCAGCACGCTAAATCCCAGTAACGGCCAGATCACCGCGAAGGCGGCACCCGCATAGGAGCCGAGCTCGGCCCAGCTCATCGCCATTTACTGCTGCGGCGGGTTCAGGCGGTCGAAGGCTCCGCGAATGGTGGGCACATTCCGCGCCTGCGGGTCATCGAGCTCGAAGTACTCGGCTTCGGTGAACCCGAACCACCTCGCGACGAGGTTGGACGGCACCGTCTGCACCTTGGTGTTGAGGGCGCGCACATTGCCGTTGTAGAAACGCCGGCCCGCGGCAATACGGTCTTCGGTGTTGGCCAGCTCGCGCTGCAATGCCACGAAGTTCTGAATCGACTGCAGCTGCGGATAGCTCTCGGCGACGGCGAAGAACCGGCCCAGCGCGCCGGAAAGCTGCTGCTCTGCCTGCGACTGCGCGGCGACGCCCTGGTGCGTGGCGGCGGCGTCGCGCGCGACGTTGCGGGCCGCGGTTACCTGCTGCAATGTATCCCGTTCGAATTGTGCTGCCGCACTAGCTGTCTCGATGAGATTCGGGATCAGGTCATGCCGGCGCTGCAACTCCACATCGATCTGCTTCCACGCCTCCTGCACTAGGTTGCGAATTCTGACGAACCCGTTGTACGTCGTCAGAAGCCAAAGTCCGATGATCAGGGCAACGAACACCGCGATGACGGTCACGATCAGGACTGGGGTCATTTCCTTCTCCTAGTGTTGTTCCCAGGCGTACGGGGGAATTGGCTCAAGGGTGTCGATCAGATACTGCACTTCGCTGGCGATCGCGTTCTCGTCGAGCTTGCCGCGGCGCCAGGTGAGCAACCTTCCATTTTCGAATCGCAGTGGCTGCGAATATCTTTGGTCGGCCAACATTCGTTCCATGGTGCGCGGGTTGAGCACGTCATAGGCGAAACGTTCCGGCGCGGCCTTGACGTTGAACCTCTTGTTGAACGCGTCGGATTCAAACTCCAGATCCGTAAAACCAACGGCACGAGCAAGTCCCGCGAACACCCCCTCGGGCTTGATCTCCAACCGGTACGGCGACGGTGGCGTGACGATGCAGGTGACCATGTAACGGTATGTCTCGGTGCTCCGCTGGTCGCCGCTGCCGGTCGTGACCTTGTATATGTATTGAAACGATACGAACTCGTGGCCGCCGGTGGTGCCGTTGAAGACGTCCTGAACCGTGCGGCTGTGGCCCTGGCCAAAGGGCTCGTCATGAGACAGCGCCAGCAGGCTCTGATCCTCAGCGGTATACATCCAGCCTTGAGACGCGGCGAATGCCTCTAGCTGGGCGATGCGTTTCTTGCGTGCCTTGGTCAATATCAGCCACAGCCCGGCAAAGACCAACGCGAAGAGGGCCAGACCCACCCACATCAGCACACCGTCAGACACAATCCCCCCCTCGCCACCTGTTGCCCCTGGGCACATCGTACCGGGACACCGAAGGTTACCGGTTAGCTCGACGAAATCCGCACCCCAGACTGTCCGGAACGGCAGGATCGACGTATGCAATTCACCCAGTGGCTACACCGCGCGTTGCAGCAGTACCCGGACCGCCTCATCACCATCGACCAGGGCCGGGAACACACCGTGGAGCAGTTCGCCGACCGTGTCGCCCGGCTGTCCGCTGGGCTTCGGGCCAACGGTGTGCGGCCGGGTGATCGCGTGGGCATGCTGTCACTGAACTCCGACCGCTATATCGAATACCTGACTGCGGTGCCCTGGTTGGGCGCCGCACTGAATGCCGTCAACATCCGGTGGAGCCTGGCCGAGATCGGCTACTCCCTGCGGGAGTCGGGCACCCGGGTACTTCTGGTGGACGACACGTTCAAGGCCGCCGCCGCGCCGCTGCGCGCTGCCTGCGCATGTCTGGAAACCGTCATCTATTGCGGAGCCGGCCCGGCGCCGCAGGACATGATCGGATACGAGGACCTTCTTGCCTCACATGAGCCCATCGATGACACCCGGACCGGCGGCGACAGTCTGCTCGGCGTCTTCTATACCGGTGGCACCACCGGAAATCCCAAGGGCGTCATGCTATCTCACAATAATGTGCTGGCCTCCGCGATGGGATCGCTGTCCACCGGCAATTTCCTCACCCGCGGCGGCCGCCTGCTGCACTCGGCGCCGATGTTCCATATGGCCGACTTCAGCGCCGTATTGGCGGGGAACCTGTCCGGTTCCACCCATGTGATCGTCCCGTCCTTCAGCCCGCAGGGAGTGCTGGACGCGATCGTCGCGCACGACGTACAGGACATGTTGTTGGTGCCCACCATGATTCAGATGCTGGTCGACCATCCGGGCGCCGCCCAGCTCGACCTCAGCGGCATCCGCAGCATCACCTACGGCGCGTCGGTGATCTCCGAGGCCGTCTTGCAACGCGCCACGCGCGTGTTCCCCAACGCCCGATTCACCCAGGCGTACGGCATGACCGAGGTGTCGCCGGTGGCCACGCTGCTACTTCCCGACGACCATGACGACCCCGCCCTACTGCGTTCGGCGGGGCGTGCGGCCCCGCATTGCGAGGTCAGGATCGTCGACCCGGACGACAACGAGGTGCCTCGGGGTGAGATCGGCGAGGTAATCGTCAAGGGCGACAACGTCATGCTCGGATATTGGGAACTACCCGAGGAATCAGCCGCTGCCATCCGTGACGGCTGGATGCACACCGGCGATGCGGGCCGGATGGATGACCGCGGGTATGTGTACATCGTCGATCGCATCAAGGACATGGTGGTCACCGGCGGCGAGAACGTCTACTCCGCCGAGGTGGAGAACGCACTGGCCAAACACCCGGCGGTGGCCGCCTGCGCCGTCATCGGCATCCCCGACGAGCAATGGGGCGAACGGGTTCATGCCGTCGTCGTCAAGCAGGCGCAATCAGAATGCTGCGACGGCGACCTGCAAGAGCACTGTCGCGAGCACATTGCCAACTACAAGGTGCCACGCAGCTTCGAGTTCGTCGATGAGCTCCCGCTGTCCGGTGCCGGCAAGATCCTCAAGCGCGTGCTGCGTCAGAAATACTGGGAGAGCCGCGACGCCGGGGTGTCCTAGCCGACCTGCTCGGCAATAGTGGGCCGGACGTGAAACTGGCTCATCGCGCCCGCCGGGACCACTACCCATCCGCCGGAGGTGCGGAACGGCGTCGCACCCCGCCGGTTCATCGATGCTGCGGCTTACCCATGCGCGACAGCTCCCAGACCAGTCATGGACAAGACCTCATAGCTGTGCATAGGTCGTAGTCAAAGCCACTGTTGCCGCTCTGACCATGCACTTTTAGAACGCGTTTCACTTTTTGTCCGAAGCCGCTATCCTCGTCCACGAGAGTGATCTGGTTCACGTGTATCTGGAAGGACTAGCGGAGTCAATGAAGACAAAAGGCGCGCTGATTCGCGAGCTCAACAAGCCGATCGTCGTCGAAGAGATCACGTTCGGTGATCCGGCCGAAGGCGAGGTCCAGGTCCAGCTGCACGCCGCAGGCATGTGCCACTCCGATTACCACGTCCTGACCGGCGCCACCCCGATGGAGCTGCCGGTGCTGCCCGGCCACGAGGGCGCGGGCGTGGTCACCAAGGTGGGCAAGGGTGTCACTTCCGTCCAGGAAGGCGACCACGTGATCTTCGCCTTCATCCCGGCCTGCGGTAAGTGCCCGCCGTGTATGCGCGGCTACCGATCGCTATGCGATCGCGGTGCGATTCTGCTGGGCGGCAAGGCTATTGCCGATGGCACCAACCGCATCCACGCGGGCAACACTCCCGTCTCCGCGATGAACCTGCTCGGCACCTTCTCGCCCTACGCCGTGGTGCATGAGGACTCCGTGGTCAAGATCGATGACGACGTGCCCTTCGAATCGGCCGCGCTCCTCGGCTGCGCCGTGCCCACCGGCTTCGGCTCGTCCACCAACATCGCCGAGGTCAAACCGGGCGAAGACGTGATCATCGTCGGCATCGGCGGCATCGGCATGAGCGCCCTACAGGGCGCCGTCGTCTCCGGCGCCCGCCGTGTCATCGCGATCGACCCGGTGCCGTGGAAGCGCGAACAGGCCCTCAAGTTCGGCGCCACCCACGCCTTCCCCACCATGGCCGAGGCACTGCTGCCCGTCATGGACCTGACCTGGGGCATCATGGCCCAGAAGACCATCATCACCGTCGGCGAGATGCGCGGCGAGATGATCGAAGAGGCCATGCTGCTGACCGCCAAGACCGGCACGTGCGTGGTGACGGGCATGGGCGCCATGGTCGACGTGGACGTCAAGTTCAACCTGTTCCTCTTCACCATGCTGCAGAAGACCTTGAAGGGCAACATCTTTGGCGGCGGCACCACGCACACCGAGACCCCGCGCCTGGTCGGCCTGTACAAACAGGGCCTGCTCAAGATCGACGAGATGATCACCAGCACCTACAGCCTGGAGCAGATCAACGAGGGATACCAGGACATGCTCGACGGCAAGAACATCCGCGGCGTCATCAAGTACACCGAAGCCGACTGGTAAACCACCCCCTCTAGTTCGCCGACACGCCGCGTTGTGCGCGATCTACTCGCACTTCGGCGCACTTTGCGGCGTGTCGGCGAACTGGAGGGCCCGGCATACTGGGGAGATGGGCATCGACATCCGGCATGCGGACGACCGGGCCAGGACCCGGATCTCCTGGCTGGATTCCAGACACTCGTTTTCCTTCGGTGAGCACTACGATCCACACAACACCCACCATGGGCTGCTGTTGGTCAACAACGACGACATCGTGCTGCCGGGCGCGGGGTTCGAGACGCATCCCCATCGGGATATGGAGATCATCACCTGGGTGCTACACGGTTCGTTGGTGCACCAGGATTCCGAGGGGAATGCCGGTGTTATCTACCCCGGTCTGGCACAACGGATGTCAGCGGGCACCGGCATCCTGCACTCAGAAAAGAACGACTCGTGGCGGCTGTCCGGCGAGCGGCATACCGATCCGGTGCGCTTCATCCAGATGTGGGTGACCCCGGACGACTCCGGAATCGACCCCGGGTATCAACAACGGGAGATCGGCAATGAGCTGCTCAGCGGCGGGCTGGTGACCGTGGCCTCCGGTATGCCGCAGCATCGCGACCAGACGGCTATCACCATCGCCCAGAAGAACGCCGCGCTGCATGCGGCGCGCATCGCCGCCGGCGACAGCGTCGAGCTCCCCGCCGCGCAGTTCGTCCATCTCTTCGTCCCCCGCGGAGCGATCACGGTCGAAGCGGTCGGTGAGCTCACCGAGGGGGACGCCCTGCGACTCACCGATATTGGCGCGGTCCGCGTCACCGCGATACGCGATGCCGAGATCCTGGTGTGGGAGATGCATACCCGCCTGGGCGGTTAACGGGATTTGCCCGCGTTTCGCGATTTCGCCGATGTGCGATCGATCCACACTTGTTATCAAAGTTGACCAAGTTGCTGCTGTGATTGTCGTTAACTATTCAAGATCATCACAGGAGGGACCGCCGTGGGCATGTCACACTTTTCACGCCTACGCAGGACCGCAACGGGACCGCGACTCATCACCACGGCCCTCGGTCTGATGCTCGTGGCCGCGCTGCCCATTCCGGCCACCCACAACACCGCCCGCGCCGAGGCCGCCCATGACGCGGTCCTGGCGGCCATCGCCAACACCAAGGGCACCTTCCTGGTCTACAACTTCGGTGGCAGCAATCCTGCACCTTTCCGCAATGCCGCGGGCAACGAGTACACACTGGACAACGGCGGACACCTCATGGTGATCAAGAGCGCCTCATCTCGTCTGCGTGCGAACCTGTTGGTAGACACTCACTCCGGCTATCAATCGCGGTGCGAACGCGATCCGCGCGCACGTACCTCTGAGGGGCTGTGGCAGGCCTCCGAAACCTACAAACCCATGGCGGCGTGGGTGGCCATGGGCAAGCCCACCTTCATCATCAACGCCAATTTCTTCGATGTCCGCGGCCAGAAGGGCGGCACCTGGAAGAGCACCGGCTGCACTTCCCCCCTGGGCGCCTACGTCGACACCGCCAACGGCAGCGCGAACTACAACAAACAGGTAACCGGTACCCGTGTCTACGCCGGGAAGCAGGCGCTCTCCGGCGGCGACGAAGTCTGGACGGCCCTGGCCACCATGGTCTTTTCTCAGGGATCGGCGCCCGAGGTGATCGCCTCGGCCGGGCCCAAGGACTTCGGGTACGCCACCGCGCCGCTAGAGGGACTGATGGACAAGGGAGTTCAGTTCGTCGCGGTCAGTGGGTTGAAGCTGCTGCTGCCGGGATTCACCGAGCAGCTCAACGACCCCGGCCCCGCCGCCGCCCGCACCGCGCTCGGTTACAAGTCCGCCACGGACGAACTCATGGTCTTCCAGGGTGGCAGTTACACCCCGGACAACCTTCAAGACCTCTACCGCGGATTGGGCGTAGACAAGGCAATCGCGCTCGACGGTGGCAGCTCCTCGGCCATCGTGCTGAGGCGCGACGCCGGCGGCATGTGGGCCGGCTACGGCTCCCCCAAAGGTAATTGCGACACCACCTACACCCTCTGCGATGCCGCGGGAGGTGTCGGACGGGCACTGCCCAGCTGGCTGGGATTCAGCTGAGCGCCGCCTAGCGCGGCGGTTCGATGGGGAGCGTAGGCCCACCGTAGGGCGTGGGAATGGTGAAGCGTCCCTTCGGGGTTGGATCGGCCACTTTGCCCAGGTCCGCGCCGCTGGGCGGGCTCGCGGTGTCGTCATCGGCCGGGCGCGGCGCGTTCTTGGCGCCGCGCACCAGCACCGCAGGGTCATCATCTCGGCAGTAACCCGCGTACAGGAACGGCTCCGGATAGTCGGCCGCCGACACCGCGGTGCGCGGGTAGCCGTAGTCACAGGTGTAGCGCGGATAGATGTCGGCAATGGCCCACACGCCGTTGTCGTGGAAGGTGTTGGCGACCGCGTCGATCACCGATCCGCGATACGTCGGGAACAGGGCGTTGAGCGCCGGCACTCGGACGTAGGACAGCTGCGCCACCGTGGTGAGGTTCCCCAACAGCTGGGCCATGTTATCGGAGTTGTCGGCGATCACGGCATCGGTGGTGGCCAGCGGGCCGGGAACCCGGTCGATCAGCGTGCGGAAACCGTTGTCCATCCGTGCCACTCCGTTCAGAGAACGATTCAGGCCCTGTGTCGTGACGGCGAGCCCATTGTTCATCTCCGCAAACGAAGATAACGTCACACGGCTCTTCTTGAGGATGCTCACCGTCTCCGGAAGAACGGAATCCAAGGTCGACAGTAGGAACACACCGCCGTCGATGATGTCGGTCATCTTGCGCGGCGCATCACGCGAGAGGTGTAGCTCCTTTTTGATGATCTCCAGTTTCTTCGTATCTGCCTGGGCAAGCGCACCATCGGCATCGGCGAGCAATCTGGATAGCGATACCGGAACCGTCGCCTGGCCCCGGGTGATCACGCTGCCATTACTCAGATACGGCCCGGCGGTGGTGACCGGCGCGAAGTCGACGTACTGCTCACCGGCCGGTGAAAGCCCGGACACCCGCACCGGCGTTCCCACCGGAATCTTCACTCCGGATTCGATATGAATCCGGGCGATCGGCCCACGCGGTGACGGCGTCACCGAGTCCACCCGGCCAACCCGCATCCCCCGCAGCGCCACATCCTGTTCCGGAATCAACCCACCGGACTCGGGCAGTTCGATCGACACCTCATACGTCGACGCGAAGGCTCTCGCACGCAATGCGCCCACCATCAAGTAGGCACATGCCACCAGCAAGGTCGCCAGCAGCGCCATCCCGGACAACCAAAAGCGTTGGCGGTGACCCATCTTCACAGCGTCCACGATCGTGGTGGCGAGCGTATTGATCATCGCGGCGGCTCCTGCGGAACGGGCGCCGCACCCGGCACCGGCTCGATGACGCCCGGCTCCGTCGGGCTGGGACGCATCGGAATCGCCGGGGCGTCGGGCCCCTTGCCCACGACACGCTCCTGCAGGCGCCACAGGGTGTACTTGAACGAGCCGACGAGCTTGGCCCAGTCATAGCGTTTCGGGCCATGAAAACCCGGATCGCCCTGGTATCCGATATCGGGAATGGAACCGAGCGCGAGCTTGTCGATCGACACCCTGGCCGCGAATGCCGATCCGGCCATGATCTTGATGATCGGCGGCATCAGCCGGTTGAGCGCGGCAAGGCTGGTGTCGGGGCTGACGGTGATGTCGTTGAACGACGCGGACAACGTATTGAAATCAGCGATGACGCTGCGGCCGCTGGTATCCGTGCCCGCGATCGAAGGGAACTTGGAGAGTTGCTTGGTAACCAGGCCAACCTGGTCTGCCAAATCGGCTATGTGAGACGCGTTGGCGGCCAGCGTATCCGTCGCTGGCGCCGCCGCGACCAACAAATCCGAAAGTGTGTCGTGCCGGGTATTCATCTCGGCGGCGAGCTGAGCGGTGTCGCGCAGCGCCGAATCCAGTTGGCTGGAACGCGCATTGAGCGTGCTCAGCAGCCGGTTGGACTTGCCGATCAGATCACCGAATGCTTGCCCGTTGGTGCCCGTCGCGCGGCCAAGCCCGTTGACCGTGCCCGTGAGATTGCGTACCGCACCACCGTTGACGATGATCGCCGCCGAACTCAGGACCGCCTCCACAGTCGCGGCCGCGGTGGTCGCGTCCAGGCCGATGGTGTCCCCGTCGCGCAGCAGCGGCGCGTCGGGAACCGCTGGCCGCGGCGGCTTCAGTGCGACGAAAACGTCACCCAGCGGCGTCGCGGTGCGCAGCTCGACGGTGGTCCGCTTGGGAATCTCGACATCCGAGCGGATGCGCATCGTCACCACGGCCGTGTAATTGGCCGTGCTCATGGAGTCGACCTCCCCGATATCGGCGCCCCCGAGTTTCACCTTGGCTCGCGCGGGCAGGTTCAAGATGTTGGTGAACACTGCCGTCAGCCCATAGGATCCGCCCGTCATACCTGGCGCGGGAAGCGGAAGGCTCGCAAGGCCGTTGGTGCTGCATCCACTTGTCAACAGCACCGCCGCTACCACCGCGGGCCCCGCGAGTTTCTGCCATCGGTTCATTTCTGCCCCATCGCCGCGAGACCGTCGAGCACATAGGTCAATCCGAAATCGGGTCCGTAGTCTTGCAAGGTTCCTGTGCTGCAACCCAATTGGCGCAGACCCATCAGGTTGCAGATCTCCTTGGCGGCCTGGGTGTCGAACAACAGCCTGTCCGCCGGCACGTGGGCCCGCACCACATTGTTGACCGGGTCGATGATGTTGTAGACGTTGTCCGCCATCAATGGAAGCAGGTCGAACCCCTCCGAAAGCTCCCGCCGGTTGTCGTACACGGCCTGAGCGATTTGGCTGGAATTACCCACCGATTGCTTGATGGCATCGCGGTTCTGTTCGAGAAGTGAACCAGCCTGCAGCAGAATGTTGTTCAGTTGCTTGCCGGTGGTGCCGGAACCCAGCTGTTCCTGGTCGAGCACCTGGGATAACTGCCGCACCGTCGAGGAAAACTCACGGATGTTCTGGTCATTGCGTGCCGATGCTTCGAAAAGCGAGCTGAGACGGGTGACGATTTTAGTCAGCTGATCACGGGTCATCGCGCCGCCGTCCGCACTCAGCCGCAGCGCCTTGGACAACTCGTCAAGGGATGACGTCATCAACTCACCGTTGCCCGAGAGTGCGTTTGTGCTGTTGTTGATGAGGTCCGCCAGCGGTCCGGCGCCCTTGCCGTCGCCCTTCATGGCCTTTGACAGCCTGTCGATCATGGCCAGCACACGATCGAACTCGACGGGTGTCTTCGTGCGGTCCAGCCCAATGATGTCACCATTTTTGAGCGTGGGCCCGCCGCGATAGACGGGGGTGAGCTCGATGTGACGATCCGTCAGGATCGATGTGGACACCGTGACAGCCTTGGCGTCGGCGGGAACCTTGACCGTCGAATCAATCGTGAACTCCACCTCCATGTACGTCCCGCGCGAGGTGATCTTGGTGACCTTGCCGATCGGCATGCCCAATACCGAAACCTTGTTGTCCGGGTACAGGCCCGACACCGACTCGAACTGAGCCGTGATGGTGAGCCTGTGGCTCCTGTCACGCAGGTAGGTCCAACCGAAGGCTCCTGCCACCACCGCGATTACGATCGCCAGTGCTCCGGCGATCCACAGCGTGCGTCGTGTCCCAGTGCTCAGCGATGCGCTCATTGGCAGTCCTTGAAGTACGGAATCATATTGAACTGCTTGGCCCTTCCGCTGATCGCGCACATCCACGAGTCCACGGCCAGGCCACCCGGGGCGCTCAGCTCGAGGGCGTTGCCGTAGCCCGTGAGATTGGTGAAGTTACGTGCGGCGACCGCGGTCACCTGTAGCAGACTCCGGAACAAGTCGTCGTGGCCACCGATCAAATTGCTGAATGTCTTCACGTCGGCGATGAGCTTGTCGACAGCACCCCGATCCTTGACCACGATCTTGTTCAGCACATCCACCAGCTCGGTGACCGCGCGCATCATCGAGTGAAAACTTGCTTGCCGGGAAACGAATTCACCCAGCAGATCACGGCCCTGGACAATCAGCTTGCCTATGTCTCCCTGCTGCCGGTGCAGGGTGCCCGCCACCAGTTCCGTGCTGGACAACAATGTGCCGATCTGGTCGCGGCGATGCGATATCACCGAGGACAGCGTCTGGATGTTCTCCATGGCTTGTGGCAGTACCGCGGGCAGGCCCTCCAGTTGTTTGGCCAATATCGCTGTCGATTCCGCAATCTTGTCGGCGTCCACTTGCTCGAACGTCGACGTTGCGTCCTGCAGGGTCGCCTGCAGGTCATAGGGAACCTCGGTATGTGCCAGATCGATGCGGCGGTTGGGCAGGGTCCCGTCACCGCCGTTGCGCAGCTCCACATACTGATTGCCCAGGATCGTGGTGATCTTGATCGATGCCCTGGCATCCTTGCGCAACGTGATGTCATCGCGCACACGCATGCCGACCTCGATACGGTCGCCGGCCAGCTCGACGCTGGTGACGTTTCCGACCGGTACCCCCGCATAGGACACGTTGGCGCCCGGCTGCAGCGATGCTGCCTGTAAGAACTCCCCGGTGTAATGGCTGTATCCCAAGCCGATCGCCTTAACCAGCAACATCGCGCCCACCAGAGCACCGATGACGGCGAGCGCGATCGCGCCGAGCCATGCCTTGTTATAGGACTCGACGGGGCGCTGGGAGATACTCCGCCATAACGATTGCCACGCTGTGTTTTTAGCCATCAGCCAGGTTCCTGCATTTCGGGGTGTATTGAGCCTTGTTGCCGGGGGTCGCCGCATTCACAATGATCGGAACGACGTCGTTGAGTCCCGGGAAGAACCCGGTGATGTTCAGATCGCAGACATAGCCGTTGATAAAGGCGCCCTCCTGGGTGGTCCGCGCGACACCCTTGAGAAGCAACGGCAGATTGGCGCCCGCGAAGGCAAGCTGCGGTTCGACGGTGTTCAGATGACTGACAAACCCCGGTTCCCGGTGCAGGATCTCATTGAGCTGCGGGTACACCGTGTCGGAGATGTTCGACAGCCGCCGCACGGCGAAGGCGGTGGAGCCCACCGAATCCACCAGTGCCCCACGCCGATTGTCAAGAATCGCGACCATTTCACGTGTATGTGTCAACACGCTGTCCAAGTTCTTGTTCTGTCCGGCCAGCGTTTGCGTCAGCCCATTGAGATTGGTGATCACATCGTCGAGAACCTTGTCCCTGCCTGCGAAGGTCTCCGTGAGCTGCGAGGTCTGGTCCACCAACCCGACGATCGATCCGGTGTCCCCTTGCAGGGACTTGACCACACCGTCGGTCAGATTGTCGACCTGTGTGGGATCCAACACGCTGAACAGCGGCTCGAACCCATGTAGCAGCATGCCGATGTCGAACGACGGCTCCGTCTGTTCTAGGGGAATCACGCTTCCAGGCTTGAGGCGATCCGTGCTACCCGTCTTGCCCATGGACAGGCCGAGATAGCGCTGGCCAACGATGTTCTGGTAGGTGATTGTCGCAATCGTGTTGCCGTACAACGGTTGTTCGGTCTCCACCCGAAAGTCGACCCGGGCCAGGTCACCGTCGATCGCAACGGATTCCACACGGCCCACCCGCACACCGGCAATGCGCACATCGTCCCCGTCACGTAACCCGGTCGCATCGGTGAACATCGCGGAGTAGTCATTGGTCGATCCTGCGACCTCACGGCGCAGCGTCGCGTACACCAGCCACGTCATGGCCAGCGCGATCACCATGAACACAGACAACCCGATCAGCGGACCGCGAAACCTCATCGCCGACCTCCCGCCGAAGCCTGCTCGACGACAACAGGTTTGGTGCCTCTAGCGACCGGGCCCAACAGCAGCTGAGTGGACGAGCTGGCCTCACCACCGGTGATCAGGCCCAGCTGGTCCCGTTCGGTCTTACTTCCCACCGGGCCCACCGCGCCACCGAACGAGGCCGGCGCGGTGCTGGGAATCGGCATACCCGGACTTCCTGGTGGGGGCTCCAGGTCATCTGGATCTGCGCTACCGGGCACCCGCGGGGACGGATTCGGCTGCCACCACGGCAACGGCGGATTGGGGTCCTGCAGGTTCGGGTGCGGATTGAGCAACGGAGGCCCGGTGACGATCAGATTTCCGTCCGGACCTACCTCGGTACCCGGAGGAGGTGCCAGATCCGGCGGGGGCTTGAAGTTCTGCGGGAGCAACGTTTCCGGAAGATCGGGCCGGACGACGAGCTCGGGCGCGGTAAAGCAGCTCGGCCCCTTGAGTTCCCCGTAGCGGGGACAATCGGCACGGGTGTACATCGTCGACGGAGTGAACGACAGGATTCCGCGGATGTTGACGACATCCTTTTCCGGATCCCACACTTCACTGAAGAACTTGTCGGAGAAGACCTTCAGCCGCGTCGCCATCGGCAAGAAGTGCACCGAGTTCTTGGCGAGCACACCCACGACGGGCGTCAGCTTGGTCGTGATGTCGATCATCCGGTCGGTCTGGTTGTCCAATGACTGCCGCACCGTTCCCGTCGTATGCAGTCCGGCATTGAGCAGACTCTGCAATTGCTCACGTTTCTCGGCCAGGGTCTGCATGGGCTTGATGGCCTGATGCAGTGCATCGACGAGTTCCGGGGCTGTTGTCTGCAGTCCCTTGGTCGCATCAAGGAGCGCGGAAAGAGTCGACGGCCCCGTATCGGTGGCCACGATGTCGTTGAGCTGATCGATGATCCGGGTCAGCTGCCCGGCCGCGTTCAGAAGAGTCGCCCGGCGCCCCTCGGTGGCCGCAGCAATGACGGCGAAAATGCCCACCGAATCGTCGTCACGGCCGCGCCCGTTGGCCAGCAAGATGTCGCGCAGCTTGCTGATCGTCGTCTGAAACAAGACCGTGGGCAACTCGGTGTCCTCGGGAATCACCGCCCCGTCGGTGATCGCGGGGCCAGGCCCATGATCGACCAACTCCACCGAGGAGACCGCGAAAACGTTGCTGGGCACGACCCTGGCAGTGACTGAGCGCGGAACTGTATGTGCCAGAGCAGGTTTTAGATTGATGTGGACGACGTTGGGCCTGCCACGCTGCGAAGGGGTCAGGTCGTCCACCGCGCCCACGAGCACACCCTGGTACTTGACGTCGGACTTGGCGGGCAGACCGTCGCCGACGTTGGTCAGCTCGGCGACCACCCGGACGTAGTCGTTGAACCGTCCGGTCGATTTGATGACCAGGGCCGTGCCGACCAGTGCCGCGACCACGGCCATCACCAGGCCACACAGCAGCAGTTGCCGGTCCGACGGTCCCCGGCCATCAGTCTCAAAGGAATTGGCCATGCCGACCCGCCCTGACGTTCCCTACCCACGCGAAGGTGCGACGCCACAGCAAGGTCTGAAGCACCACACGATCCCTTTCGTCAGCAAACACAACCCGCCGGTCAGGCGGATTCGGTCACGCCCATCCCCCCGATGTGACGGCAATTACAGGAATGTACATGACTTCCAGTTCTGTGTTTAGCTCTTGGCTAAATTTTTCTGAATCCAGATTCATATTTGCTAGTCGGCTATGCCGAACCGCTGGCGCAGCTCAGTCTTGAGTACCTTGCCCGACGGATTGCGCGGCAGCGCATCCACGATCACAAGGTCCTTGGGGTGCTTGTAGCGAGCCAGGCGCGCGGTGAGGAAGCCATCGAGCTCAGCGAGTGTCAGCGCCGCTCCGTGGATGGCCGCGACCGCGACCGGGACCTCTCCCCACTTCTCGTGCGGCCTGCCGATCACCGCTACCTCGGCGATCTGTTCGTGCTCGGCGAGCGCATTCTCGACCTCCGCGCAGTAGATGTTCTCACCGCCGGAGATGATCATGTCCTTTTTGCGATCTACCACCCATACGAATCCGTCTTCGTCCTGTCGCACCAGGTCACCCGAGTGAAACCAACCGCCCGCGAAGGCATCGGCAGTAGCTTCCGGGTTGTTCCAGTAGCCCTGCATCAGGGTCGGCGCCCGGTAGACGATCTCGCCGACCTCACCGACAGGCACGTCGTTCATGTTGTCGTCGACCACACGCGCCGAGACAGTCGGAATCACCCGGCCCACCGATCCCATCTTCCGGATCGCGTCGTCTCCCATGAGCATGCAGGTGACCGGCGACATCTCGGTTTGCCCGAACGCGGCCAGAATCCTCGCGTCGGGAAATGTCTCGGACATCGTCCGCAGCAGGACGTCGGTGGCGGGCGCCGCGCCCCAGGACAGGGTCTTGAGTCTCACCTTGCGCGGGTTTGCTTGCTGCGCCGCGCAGACCGCCTGCCATTGCGCGGGCACCAAGAAGATTCCGGTGACGCCTTCGGACTCGAGGACATCCAGCAGCGCACCCGGATCGAATGCGCCGAGCGGATGAATGACCGTCGGAAGCCCCAGCAGCAACCCCGTGATCATGTTCCCAACACCGGCGATATGGAACATGGGAACACCGATGAATCCGACGTCCGAGTTCAAATCCACCGTGGTGCTCAGCAGATAGGTCATCGCCTGACCGGACAGATTGAGGTGTGTCAGCACTGCACCCTTGGGGCGCCCGGTGGTCCCGGAGGTGTACATGATCAGCGCGGGCGTATCCCCGGGCAGATCCACCTCGGCGTGTGGTTCGCCTGGCTCGGCGATGACCTCCTCATAGCCGAGGACACCATTCTCGGATGCCGAGCCGGCGACGATGACCGTTTCCAGCGCGGGTGCCTGTTGACGCACCGCGGCGGCTACCGGCGCCAAGACCGTCTCGGTAATGGCGACTTTGGCCCCGCTGTTCTCCACCAGGAACGCGACCTCGGGCGGTGTCATCCGGAAATTGACCGGGATCGCGATGGCCCCGAGTTCATTGATGGCAAGCCATGATTCGACGTATTCCGGTCGATTGAGCATGAGGATGAGAACGCGGTCTCCGAATCCGACACCGCGGCGGGACAACGCGTCGGCCAGGGCTTGCACCCGCTGGTGCAGCTCTGCCCAGGAGATGCTGTGCCCCAGGTAACGGATAGCGGTGGCATCGGGCTGCATGAGCGCATGCCGCGCCAGCTGATTACACCAGTTCTGCCGCCGCGCACGGTACGGCTGGGCGAGGCCGGCGGACTGGACGGTCGCGTCGATCGTGTCGGTCACAAAATTCTCCTACTAACTGAAGTTGGGGCGTCGGCCCTCAAGAAATGCGGCGAAACCCTCGTGGGCATCGGGTGAAATCAGCAGCTCGATCTGCCCGTCACGTTCACGGGCGATGGCCTCGTCGAACAGCTTGAGCGATACCGCGTTCATCGCCTCCTTGGTCAGCTGCATCGCGCGGCGGGAGCCGTGGGCCAAGCGGCGCGCCGTCTTGTCGACGCGCTCGCGCAGTTGGTCCCCGGGCAATGCCTCATTTACCAGGCCGGCCGCGAAAGCATCTGTGGCGCTGAGTGGTTGGGCCAGCAATGCCATCGCGTTGGCCTTCACCCGCCCGATGGAAGCGGACACCAACGCACTCGATCCGCCGTCGGGCATCAGCCCGATATTGGCGAAGGCCAAGAGAAAGAAGGCAGTATCGGCGGCGTAGATCAAATCGCATGCCAGGCCCACCGAAGCACCGATACCGGCTGCCACCCCGGTGACCTCTGCGATGGTGGGCACCGGGCAATTCAGCACCGCGCGCACCAAGCGCTCGGCGTTGTCCATGGTCAGCTCGGCTGCCTGCAGCGGCGTCAGATCCGCCGAACCGGCCGCCAATTCGGTGACGTCGGCGCCCGCCGAAAATGCGCTGCCCGGTGCGCCGCCACTGATGACGACGACACGTAC
Organism: Mycobacteroides abscessus ATCC 19977; assembly: GCF_000069185.1. Lineage (NCBI taxonomy): Bacteria > Bacillati > Actinomycetota > Actinomycetes > Mycobacteriales > Mycobacteriaceae > Mycobacteroides > Mycobacteroides abscessus. The sequence goes on from NC_010397.1 coordinate 4,657,375, forward strand.
GTCGTCTCGGCCGGGGATGGATTCCAAAGCCTCGATCAGGCCGGACGTGGCCGGTCCATTGAGCGCATTCATCCGGTCAGGCCGGGTGAACGTGACCCGCATGATGCCGCCGTCGACGGCGACATCGGGTGCGCCGACAGATTCATCGAGACTCACGTCACTGCCTCCTGGGGGGTCGCCTCGTCGCGCCTGCTCAAATATATTTGATATGACTTTAGATGCAAGAGCGTCACCACACAGGGAAATGGCAGGCAGATCGGATGAATGCGCCCCGGGCACGGACCCGCGAAATCCGTAGGCCGCAGCTGTCCGAAGAGGTTGCCGGCCGACTCCGCGCGGCAATCATGACGGGCGACTTACGCCCGGGCGAGTACATCAGGATGGATGAGACGGCCGCTCAGCTCGGGGTCAGCGTCACGCCGGTGCGCGAGGCACTGCTGACGCTGCGGGGCGAGGGCATGGTGGACGCGGTCCCGCATCGCGGCTACGCGGTAGCGGCACTCAGTCGCAAAGACGTCGAGGACATCTTTGCCTTGCAGTCCCATCTGGCCGTCGAGCTGGCCAAGGCGGCCGCGGCGCGCATCACCCCTGAGCAAGCCGACGCACTGGCCGAGCTCAACGACGCACTGCGGAATGCCACCTCCCCCGATCAGGTCATCTGGGCCGAGTTCGAATTCCACCGTCTTCTCAACCATGTGGCCGACCGCCCGAAGCTGGCCTGGTTCCTCCTACAGGCCGTGCGGTATACACCGCATCAACTGTTCGCCGAAGACGCTTCCTGGATCGTGCCGACGACGGAGACACACGACAAGCTGATCGCCGCACTACGAGCAGGAGATATCGCTGAGGTGATCGCTCAGACCGAGGTCCAATTCATCGACGGCGCGCGCCGACTGATCGAGTACCTGGACCGCACCGGGATGTGGTCGCAGGACTAGGGCGCGATCCGCTAAGCCTGCGTGGGGGGTTGCTGCACCGGAGCGGGCTGAAGCTGACCGGAAGCGATCGCCTCGGCGCGGCCCTTAAGTCCCTCGGCCAGATGTTCGAGCACCTGATTGGCGAGCTTCTTCACCATCGGCTTGGGGATCGGAAGCTTGGTTTCCACATCCATGTCGACCGTGAGTAGGCAGGTCTGCCCCATCGGCACGATCGAGAATGTCTGTTCCTGCTTCTCGAAGATGTCGCTCTCCAGCAGACGCGTCGCCACCTGGGCGGCGTTGAGGTAGGCGATCTCGGCGACATTCGTCGAGGACATGCCCGAGGTCTCCACCTTGAGCCGCACAATGTGTGGGCGACCGTCCGGGAGGCGCTGCAGAATGTCGACGCTGGCGATCTCTTTGTTCCACTCGGGGTACGCCTCGTAGTTGGTGACGATGGAGACGATCACCTGCGGCGGCGCGGCCACCTCGACGGTCTGACTGACGACTGGCATTGGTTCACTCTACCTTTGAAGTTGGCGGGCCCAGGAACTCACGTACGAGCTCGTAGACCACATCCGGGCATTCCAGATGCACGAAATGCCCACCGCCATTGATGATTTCGACGCTGCGATCGGGCAGATCCGGACGCGCAGAATCTATCAGCCGATACGTCATGCACCCATCGTTGCGGCCATGCAGGTACAGCATCGGCGTGCGCGCCCCATCCAGCAGCGAACGCTGCGTCGGCCAGTACTTCCGCGCCGGAAACAGCGCCCCGCGAATGTTCGCCCGGTAATAGCCGATGACGGCCCGGCGGTTCCCTTTCTGCAACATCGCTTCACCGGTGTACAGCAGATCGGCACGCGCGTCGTATCCCGGCGACCACCGCCGCCAGTACAACCGCAGCAGCCAGGGCAATAACCACTCCGGCAGCAACGGAAGCTGGTGAAATAGCGTGTACCAGCTCATGAACAACTGTCGTGCGAGCACGGCGGGCCAACCGCCCGGTCCGATCGATGCCATATTCGATCCCAGAACCTCGAACGGCGGGACCGCCATCGTAACGATGCGAGCGAACGGCGACCGACCGCTGCGGGCCAGGGCATTGCCCACCAGTGCGCCCCAATCGTGGCCGATGTATATCGCGCGCTCGTCGCCGCCCAGGACTGTGTGAATGTCCAAGACGTCCTGCATCAGGGCACCCAGGCCGTATTCGGCGTCGGCCGGTATTTCACTGGGCGCGTAGCCGCGGGTGAAAGGAGCCACCACACGCCACCCTTCGGCCCCCAGCCGCGGCCCCAGCAGACGCCAGGTGTGCGCCGAGTCCGGGAAACCGTGTCCGCATATGACCAGCGGACCGTCCTGCGGCCCCCAGGCCAGCGCGCGCAATCTGACGTTGGGCAAGTCCAAGGTCAGATAGCAGTCAGCAGCCACTACCGGTCCGTCACTTAGCGCGCACCGTCAAGAGACGTCGCCGACGCGACACCCAGCGGATCATTGATCCGGGTTGCCTCGTCCCTGATCAGTCCACGCAGCAACGTGGTGCTGAATTCCACGGCGATCTCTTGGGCACTGCGGCGGCCGCTCGGATTGAGCCACCGGTACGAGCCCAGCACCATGCCGATATAGCCAAGTGCCATCACATGCGAATCGCACTCGACGAACTCTCCGCTGGCAATGCCCCGCTCGATGATGTTCTGAACCCGCTCCTGCACCATGTCTTCGCGCGTGCGTATCTCGGCGACCTGTTCAGGCGAGAGCCACTCCGACAGGAACGGGTTCTCCTGGAAGTAGACGGCTCCCTGCTCGCGATTCGAAAAGATGAGCGCGAGCATCCGGCTCGTGCATTGGTACAGCGACTCTCGCGCCGACCATCTTGGATCGTCCTGCAGGCAGGCCAGCGTTTCCTCGGCCGCCTTGAAATAGATTTCGTACAGGATGAGCGCCTTAGAGGCGAAGTAGTGGTACACGGTCGCTTTGTTCAGGCCGGCGACATCAGCGATATCGTCCATTCTGGTGCCGTGATAGCCACGCGCGGCGAACAGCTTGGATGCCACTGCCACCAACTCCTCGCGGCGGCCGGCACGGCGCTGCGACGAGCTGCCTGCTTTTGAAGCCTCGGGGACCGGTTGCATGGTGCCTCACTATATGCGCAGGCCCTCCACCTGCGGACGCAATCCCGATCAACTGGTTGGATTACTGCGTCACCATGTTCGCCGGCTCGGCGCCGTTTCACACGTTAAGCTGCCGACGTCCACCGCCGTCTCCAGACCAGAAGGTAACCACATGATCGGGGGCCTGCGGGCCATGGTGTCCCGCGATCCGGCAGAGCCGCACCGCGCGTCCACCCCGCTAGAACTGCTATTCGACCTCGTCTTCGTGGTCGCGGTATCCCGCGCGTCAGGGAGCCTGCACCATTTCTGGGCCGAGGGCCATTTCACCCAGGGGCTCATCGGGTACGCGATGGGGTTCTTCGCCATCTGGTGGGCCTGGATGAACTTCACCTGGTTCGCCAGCGCCTTCGACACCGATGACTGGCTGTATCGATTGACGACCTTGGTGCAGATGGCCGGGGCACTGACCATCGCCGCCGGTGTCGAGCGGGCGATGACACAGGCCGACTTCGGGATCGTCATCGGCGGCTACGTGTTGATGCGCGTCGCGGCGGGCAGTCAATGGCTACGAGCAGCCGTCAGCGACCCCGCCATGCGCGCCACCTGCCTGCGGTACGCGGCGGGTATCGCCGCCGTGCAGGCCGCCTGGGTGTGGTGGGGCGTGTGCGCACCCGAGCATGTGCGCTTCGGTTTGTTCATCGCGATCGCGCTTGCCGACATGTCGGTCCCGTTGTTCGCCGAGCGGGTGGCGCCGACTACCTGGCATCCCGTGCACATCGCCGAGCGCTATGGGCTGTTCACTCTGATCGTGCTGGGTGAATCCATTCTGGCGTCGGCGAATTCGATCATCGGCGGCGCCGAGGAGGCAGAGCACTCCGGCACCATGATCAGCATCGCGGTGTCCGCCCTGACCATCGTGGCCGCGGTGTGGTGGATCTACTTCGACGAGGAGCAGGAGTGCGAGGATGCCTCGCTCCGCGCGAGCCTGCTGTGGGGATACAGCCACTACTTCATCTTCGCCTCCGTGGCCGCGATCTCAGCCGGCTTCGAAGTCGCGGTCGACCAGGGCCTGGGCAAGAGCCACCTCAGTGCCACCACCGCGGCGCTCACCATCACCGTCCCATTCGCCATCTATCTGGTACTGGCATGGCTGATCCTGCTTCTGCGCCGCCGCGATGCGGTGCTGAACATCGGGCTACCCGCGATCGCCCTTGCCGCCGTCGCGATTTCATCGATGCCCCACGCCCTGTATTGGCTTGCGGGATTGGCCGCGGTGGCGGCCGCACTGGTGACGTGGCGGCGTGTCGAGGACACCGAATCGGCCTCCGCCGGGAGCTTGGCGCACTCCGAAGAGTCCTAGCCCCCGGGGGCCGGGCACACCCGTTCCAGCGCGGCCATGGTGTTGACGGCCCGGGACATCTCCTCGCCTGGCGGCTCCAGCACACCGTCGACGGAGGTCGCGGCGGCCAACACATTGGCGTATCGCTCCGCGGCAGCCGCAGCCTCCAGGGCACGGTCACGCACGGCCGGATCCGAGGTATCGACCGCGGCTGTCCGCAGCAGCGCGGCTGTCGCCCGATTCCGCGTGACCGCGGTCTGCCGAACGGCTACTCCGTTCTCTTGTGATAACTGCCTGATCTGAACGCGCGCCCGATCCACCGAGGCACAGTCATGCGGCTCGGCGGTGGCCACCGGGGTCAACAACGCCGCCCCGGCGACAAAAGCGCCCAGTAGCCCACGCATAACCCCTTCATACGCCGAGTGGGAACCTCACGCGGATTTCCGGCCGGATTTCCGCGTGAGATTCCCACTCGATGGCAAAGGGGTTGGGCTACAGCGCCTTCAGTTCTTCGATGACCGCAGACACCGACTTCTTGGCGTCCCCGAAGAGCATCGAGGTCTGTGGCTGGAAGAACAACGGGTTCTCGATGCCTGCGTAGCCCGAGCTCATCGAACGTTTCAGCACGATCACCGACCGCGACTCGTCCACGTTCAGGATCGGCATGCCGTGGATCGGGCTGGACGGGTCGTTGCGTGCCGCCGGGTTGGTGACGTCATTGGCGCCGATCACGATGGTGACATCGGTGCGGTTGAACTCGCCGTTGATGTCGTCCATTTCCTTCATCGCGTCGTACTCGACATCGGCCTCGGCCAGCAGCACGTTCATGTGTCCAGGCATGCGTCCGGCGACCGGGTGAATGGCGTACTTGACCTCGACACCCTTGCTCTCCAGCAGATCCGCCATCTCCTTGACGGTGTGCTGGGCCTGTGCGACGGCCAGGCCGTACCCGGGCACCACGATCACCTGGTTGGCGTAAGCCATCTGGATGGCGGCGTCGGAAGCCGACGTCGCCTTGACGGTGCCCTGCTCGGCCGCACCACCTGCGGCGCCCGCGTCACTGCCGCCGAACGAACCGAACACGATAGCCGGAATCGAACGGTTCATCGCGACGGCCATCAGGTTGGTCAGGATCGAACCCGACGCGCCGACGATCATGCCGGCCACGATCATGGCGGTGTTGTTCAGCGCCAAACCTGCTGCGGCAGCTGACAAACCGGTCATGGCGTTGAGCAGTGAGATGACCACCGGCATATCGGCACCGCCGATCGGGAACACCACGAACAGACCCATCACACCGGCGAACACCAGCACCGCGACGATCCACCACACCGGCAGACCCGGGTGCAGTCCGATGTAGACCGCGGTACCGACGGCGGCCAGCAGCAGCACAATGTTGGAGGCCTGGAAAAGCTTGGCCGAAGCGACAAGCCGCTTCTCCACATTCTTCGGGATGGACTCCTGCAGTTTGGCGAAGGCCACCAGCGAGCCCCAGAACGACACCGAGCCGATGATCGCGGCGAACAGCGATCCGACCACCAGCGCCACAGTCGGCGACTGGTCCGGCTTGAACTCCGAAAAGCCCTTGGTCTCAATGAATTCCGACCAGGCGATAAGTGCCACGGTGCCGCCACCGACGCCGTTGAACAACGCCACCAGCTGCGGCATGGCGGTCATCTTGGTCTTCAGCGCGGGCGGGATACCCAACACAACGCCAATTCCCAGTCCGGCACCGATCAGAATCCAGTCGAGCGTGGTCGCGCTCTCGCTGACCTTGATCAGCGTGGCGAGCACCGCGATGCCCATACCGACGGCGGCGATCCAGTTACCGCGAACTGCGGTCTTAGGCCCGGTCAGCCCGGACAGACCGTAGATGAAGAGGGCGAACGCGGCGATGTAGAGAACATCGACGATGTAGTTGAGGCTTTCGCTGCTCACTTGGCCGCCTCCTTCTGCTGTTCAGACTGTGCTGGCTTCTTGGACTTGAACATGCCCAGCATGCGGTCGGTCACCAGGAAGCCACCGATCACGTTCAGGGTTCCGAAGATCAGCGCGACAAACGCGATGACGCGGGTGCCCCAGCTGGCATCGGCAGGCAGGTTGCCCAGCACGATCAGCGCACCCAGCACCACGATGCCGTGAATGGCGTTGGTGCCAGACATCAGCGGTGTGTGCAAGGTGTTGGGCACCTTGGAGATAACGGCAAATCCGACGAACCCGGCAAGCACCAGGATCGCGATGTTGGCCAACAGCTGTCCGTACATGTCTAGGAGACCTCCCGGGTGACGCAGGAGCCCGCGACGATCTCGTCATCGAAGTCGGGCGCCAGGGCGCCGTCCTTGATGAGGAGCTCGAGAACGGACGTGATGTTCTTGGCATACAGCTCGCTGGCGTGCTCGGGCATGGTGGCCGGCAGGTTCAGGGGCGAGGCGATGGTGACGCCGTGCTTGACGACGGTCTGCCCCGGCTCGGTGAGCTCACAGTTGCCGCCGGTCTCACCGGCGAGATCGACGACCACCGATCCCGGCTTCATGCCTTGCACGGCCGCGGCGGTCACCAGACGCGGCGCCGGGCGTCCCGGCACCAGTGCGGTGGTGATGACGACATCGAATCCCTTGATGGCGTCTTCGAGCGCCTGCTGCTGCTTTTGGCGCTCTTCATCGGTCAGCTCGCGGGCGTACCCGCCCTCCCCGGCCGCGTCGATGCCCAGATCGAGCCACTGGGCACCCACCGACCGGACCTGGTCGGCCACCTCGGGCCGCACGTCGTAGCCGGTGGTGCGCGCACCGAGCCGCTTGGCGGTGGCCAGGGCCTGCAGGCCCGCGACGCCGACGCCGAGAACCAGCACCAGTGCCGGCTTCACGGTCCCGGCAGCGGTGGTCAGCATCGGGAAGAAACGGGTCGACTCCGAAGCCGCCACGAGCACCGACTTGTAGCCGGCAACATTGGCCTGCGATGACAACGCGTCCATCACCTGGGCCCGCGAGATACGCGGAATGGCTTCCACCGCAAAGGCTTGCACGCCCGCGCTCCTGAGCGCACCGATGCTGTTCTCGGCATTGCGCGGCGCCAGGAAGCCGATCAGGGTCTGTCCCTGCCGCAGGCGAGCGACCTCGGCGGCGGTGGGCGGCGCCACCTTCACCACGACATCCGCGGACCACGCATCGCCCACGGTCGCCCCCGCTTCGGTGTACAGCTCGTCCGGCAGCAGGGCGCGCTCTCCTGCACCACTTTCTATGACGATGTTCACACCCTTGCCAATCAGGCCGGCGATCGCCTTCGGTACCAGCGCGACCCGGCGCTCGTCCTCACCTGACTCTCGGACAACTCCGATAGTGACTGGTTGATCGGTCATCTACTCGCCCTTCACCCTGTTCAATGCTCTTCGCGCAAGCGCTCATCGCCGTGGTGCAGCATGCCGACGGATACTAAGGAAAGGCATGCTTGTTAACAAGTCTTCCGTTTTTGTAAATACTGCAAAGGTCGTTAACCAGGGCAAGGACCAGGATCCGGAACCCGTTCCGACTCCCTCGGCGGTCCCGGCGGGGTGCCATCACCGAACGGGCGACCACCCAACTTCTCGCGCCCGTGCACGGTGCCCCAGCCGCTCAAATCCGGCCCCTTGGGGACGACGCGCGTGGGGTTGATGTCGGCATGCACCACGTAGTAGTGCTCTTTGATCTGTCCGAAATCAACGGTGTCGCCAAAGCCGGGTGTCTGATATAAGTCGCGCGCGTAGGCCCACAACACCGGGATTTCGGTCAGCTTCTCACGATTGCATTTGAAGTGTCCGTGGTAGACGGGATCGAAGCGAACCAGGGTGGTGAACAGCCGCACATCTGCCTCGGTGATGGTGTCACCTACCAGATAACGTTGTCCGGCAAGCCTTTCCGACAGCCAATCCAGCGCGGCGAACAGTCGATCGTAGGCGGCGTCATAAGCGGCCTGATCACCGGCGAAACCGCAGCGGTACACCCCGTTGTTGACTTCGGTGTAGACGCGGCGGTTTACCTCGTCGATTTCTGGGCGCAAGTCCGCGGGGTACAACTGCGGCGCACCCGCGCGGTGATATTCGGCCCACTCGGTGGAGAAGTCCAGCGTCATCTGCGCATAGTCATTGGTGACGACCTCACCGGTGGACTCCTCGACTACGGCAGGCACGGTGATGCCGCGCGGGTAGTCCGGATACCGCTTGAGGTAGGCGTCACGCAGAAAGTGGATGCCCAGGACCGGGTCGACTCCACCCGGGTCAAGATCGAAGGTCCAGCTGCGCTTGTCATGGGTAGGCCCGCAAAGTCCCAGTGACAAAACATCTTCCAACCCGAGGAGCCGGCGCACGATCAGCGTCCGATTTGCCCAGGGACAGGCACGTGCCGCAACGAGTCGATACCTCCCGGGTTCCACGGGATAACCGTCACGACCGTCCGCGGTGATCCGCGTGTTGATGTAGTTGGTGTCCCGCTTGAACTCACCGGGCTCGACGTACTTGGTGTTCTCCGGGTTCTGGCTCACACGTCCCAGTCTGGCACCGTCCGCGGTTCAGGCAACGTCCTTCAGCGCGCCGATCCGTCAGGTTCGCCCTTCTCGTCCAACGGCCGGCCGCCCTTCACACCCTGGACGATCCCCAACGGAAATGCCGATGTCGCATTGACACCAGCAGTAGCCGCGCCGGGTATCGCCAAACACGTGGTTTCCAGCGGCACGCTCGGTAGATCCGGCCAGCCCCTATCCGAGTGATATCGCGCGAAGGCGTTGATCTCCATGTTGACCATCCCCTGTCCGTCCGGGTCGGGCGCCACACGGTAGGCCGTCAGCTGTGCGATGGCGGCATTCTCGGGGTCGGTCGGCGACTTTTCGAGATTCACTTCCACACCAGACAGGGTCTGGGGTGCACTCGCCGACGACATGGGCCGCGCCACGGAACCGCAGTGGGCATAGGTCAGCACCCATCCGTTCTGTAGGGCCTTCTGTGTCTCTCGGGTGACAACGTCCAATGGATCACTGTGTGTGACAGATGCAGTCCTGACCACCGACTCACGTGAGATGTTGTTCAGCCCGTTGTACGAACTGCGGTACGTCTTGGCAGGAGCGACCCAGGCGTCCGCCGCCAGTCGCGCAGATCGTGCCGCATCCACGTCGTTGGGTTCGAAGGTCTCGGGGTGCTTCGGGCATGACGCAGCTAGTACAAACACCAGCAGCAGAGCCGGAGCAAGTCTTAGACCCTTCACTTCGGGATCACCTCACCCCATGGCCGATAACGTGTTTCGCCCCCGAACGATATTCGGTTGTTGACGAAGTCATCCCTTGGGATTGTCATCTTCTGTCCCGACGAGGGCTCGTAGATTTCCAGCGAATCGCCCTGGATTCCCGTGACCAGGACGATGTGCCCGTTGGCGCCGCTGCCCACGAACAGCGGAACGGACTGACCGGATTGAACGGCCGCGCTGATCGCCTGATAGTCCCCCGACGGACCCAACGGATTCGCTACCTCGAATTGGTAGGCGCTACCTGGCACACCAGGACCACCGGGCTTGCCCATCTCGTCGGCGGCGCCGCCCGGCGGGGTCCCCAGCGACTCCGGCCAGGTAGTGCCCCAGCCAGGAACGATCGCGTTGTTCGTCGAGTCATGCATCTTCTTGGCCTCGTCGGCGAACCTCGACGTGACCTCCGCTGTGGTTAGCGACTGACCAGGCTGCGGTGCTGCGGAGCCGTTCGCGTCATATCCCGTGAGCATCTTCATCGCATACATCGGGTCGTTGATCATCTTGGCGACGACAAGCGAGGACGACCCACACGTGGTGCCATCCGGCTGCACCAGTACACCCGGATGGTTCTTGGCGTATTCCACTGGATCAAGCTCACGCACCTGCTGATCGTCCATTTGCGCTAGCTTTTCCGAGAACCGTTGCAACGACCCGATATCCCCGCCTCGCGCCAGAGCCGAGATGATCCAGTTGCGCCGGGCCTCGTCCTTGGCGTTGTCGAGCATCGCCTGCGCCTTGGCACGATCCTCCGGACTCATCGCCGCCAGGTTGGCATCGGCACGTTCTTGCACGCCCGGCCGCAGACCGGTTCCGTCTTTGTGCCCATCTGGGTCGTTCTTGACGTCCGACCAATTGTTCACCGAGCCGATCGCGCCCGCGGCCACCGAAGTGTGGTCGGGCAACGTGATGCCCTCCATGGCTTTCCCAAGTTCACCCTTGGCGTTGTTCACCGCCTTGTCGGCATCTCCATACGCGCCGGCAAGCTCCTCCACGCCGTGTAGGACGTCCCCCACCAGCTTGCGCACATACGGGATCGCATCGAAGGGGTTCTTCGGGATGTTGTTCCAGTCAACGTCGTCCTTGAGTGACGCGAAGGCGTTGTGCCACCGGGCGCGCGCCTTCTCCATCGACCCGGCGAAGGTGTCGAGCGAGCTCGCGACTCCGGTCGCGGCCGGACCGATCGTGGTGGAGCGGGTCTTGAAGTTCGCGATACTGGTGCGCGCCTTGTCCCCGGTCGTCTCACCGTACGGATCACCAGGTGTGCGCCCCCATACGGTGTCCGGGATGGTGTTCTGCGCCTGCTGAACATCGTTGGCATGCCACTCCCCCATGGCGGGAGCCATTTCACGCCAGCGCGCCGCCACATCCCGCACCGTGTCCGGTTCGGGCGGAGGGGGTTCGGTGGCAATGGAGATCACCTTGCGGACGGCCCCGACGACCTTCTTGGCGATCGGCCACACCGTGCTCACCGTGATCTCGCCGACCTGTCGAAGGTCGGCTATCACCTGCTCCAGCTGCTTCTGCGTGTCTCCCAGGGTCATCGCACACCGGGCCTAGCTGAGCACCGGGAACTTGATTCCGGCATCGCTGAGATTGCCCGCATTGCGCTGATCCATCTCGACAAGCGCCTTGGTGCACGTACGGATGTTCTGCGAAATCTCCTTCTGCACAGCAGAGACTGTGCCCAGCGCACCCGAAACCCGGTTGCGCGCGGCGTTCATCGCGTCGGTCAGATCACCGAGGTCCTTGCCCTCGGTGGCGCGCAGCTTCCCTTTGGCGAACTCGACATGGGTATCGGTGGCGTCGAGTTGCGCCGCACATTTTTCCGTCGCTACCGGATCGATTTTCATGCGTTCCCCCTCTAAACATGCCCCCTGCGCATGTTAGCCCGGGAAACCGAACCCAGCCAGCCCCTGGGGACAGTCCGCCTAGCTGGGCAAAACAGCGGTGACGTAGTTGCCCTGCTTCACCACCTCGACTACGTCCTCGGGCAGCTCCGGGATCTCCACCCCGTAGGCGGCTGCCAGTTCGAGAGCGTGTGACCCCTGAACCTTCCATCCCCGCGCCGCCAACCACTCCGCGACATCGGCGCGCTCCTCGTCGTAGAAAAGCGTGGTGATGTCGACCTTGGACATCGGATGGCCCTCGTCGGCGTACTTCTTCTGCATCTCGCCCCATTTGGCGATATCCGGGCGCCCCCGGGTGGCCTCGACGGCGACCTGGCTGCCCGGGGCCGACAGGGCGACAACCCGCTCGAACAGCAGGTCCTGTGCCGCCGACGGCAGGTAAATGATCAAGCCTTCGGCGGACCATGCCGTAGGAACCTCTGGATCGAATCCTGCGGCAAGCAGGGCGGCAGGCCAGTCGTCTCGGAGATCGACAGCGATCTCACGCCGGTCACTGGTTGGGGTGGCGTCGTGCTCGGCCAGCACTCGATCCTTGAATTCCAGCACCTGGGGCTGATCCAGCTCGAACACCTTGGTACCCGCCGGCCACGGCAGTCGGTGCGCCCGAACATCTAGCCCCGCGGCCAGAATCACCGCCTGTTTGCACCCCGAATTCGTTGCGTTAATAAAGAACTCGTCAAAAAACTTGCTACGCAGGCCGATATGACGCGGTGCGGTCCCCGGGTTCGGCGGCTTCGGCTCCGAACTGTCCAAGAGCCCGATCAAATGCGGTTCGCCTGCGGCGCGCACGAAATGTTCCGCATACGGATCACGCACCAGGGGATCGGCCTCCCTGTTCTCGACGGCCCGCGCTGCGGCCACCCCCAGGGCCGTGAATCCGACGCTCGACACGATGTCCCAGGAGTCGCCCTCGCTGCGCGACCAATCCTTGTCCTCGATGTTGGTCATTGAGCTGTCCTTTCAGGCAGGAAGTGTGCACGTCAGGTAGTGCATGGCACCGGCAAGCTCGCGAATGTCCTCGGGAACCTCGGGATGCCGCACGCCATACCGTTCGGCCAGGTCAAACATGTCCAGCCCCTGCGTGCTCCACCCACGCACCGAGAACCACTCGACGGGCGGCGTCTTCTCCTCGTCGTAGAACAATTCGGTGATATCGATCTTGCCGAAGGTGTCCTTTTCGGATCGGTACTTCTGTTCGACCTTCGCGAACTGACTCATCCCCAATGTCCCCGTCGGGCCCTCGATTGCGGCGCGGCTGCCGGGAGCGGACAACTCGACCATCCGCTCAAACAGCAGTTCTTGAGCTGCCGCAGGCAGATACGGCAACAGCCCCTCCGCGGACCACGCGGTGGGCCGGCCGGCATCGAATCCGGCCTCCTTGAGAGCGGCCGGCCAATCATCGCGCAGGTCGACAGCGACGGTGCGGCGATCGCAGGTCGGCTCGGCGCCCTGCTGGGCATATACCCCGTCCTTGAAAGCGAGAACCTGCGGCTGATCCAGTTCGTACACCGTGACACCCGCAGGCCACGCCAGCCGGTGTGCGCGTGCATCCAGCCCAGCCGCCAGGATCACCGCCTGCGTGATCCCTGAAGCCGCCGCTTCGAGAAAGAACTCGTCGAAAAAGCGGCTGCGCATACCCATGCCGCGCAGATACTCGAATGGAGATGCCTGCGGCGCATCGCGTTTGGTGATCGTCTCAATCAAATGGGGCTCACCCGCGGCGAGAACGAAATGCTTGGCAAACGGGTCGTCGATCAGGGCATCCGGTCGCTCGCTTTCGACAGCGCGCTGGGCGCTGACACCCAGCGCGGTGTACCCCACGCTGGACACAATGTCCCAGGAGTCGCCCTCACTGCGGGCCCAGCTTCCTTGGTCTGTACTTGTCATCTCAGCCTCTCGGGTGGTCTTGGACAGCGGTGAAGAACTTGGTGCTCAGGAAATTCTCAAATGCTGGTGGCAGGTCACGGAGCGGCCGCCCGTAGGCCACTGCGGCATCTACCAGGTTGGCCTCGGTCACCGTCCAGCCCCGCTCACCCAGCCAGGTCTTGGTGTCGAGCCGCGGGTCGTCGAACCATAGGTCTCGCAGGTTCGGCTGTGTCTCACCGTCGCTGGTCTCCCCGACGACGGTCTTGATGGAGGCAGCGAGGCGTTCCAGCTCACCGGGTTCGGGGCCCAGCTCGGCGGCAACCCGACTTCCGGGTGCGGACATGTCGTTGAGTCTTTCGAACAGGGCGTCTTGCGCGGCGCCCGGCAGATAGGGCAACAACCCCTCAAGAATCCATCCCGTCGGCTGGGTGGCGTCAAAGCCCGCCTCACGCAACGCAGCAGGCCAGTCGTCGCGTAGATCCACAGCCACCGTCACCCGTCTGGCACTCGGCTGCGCCCCGGATCGTTTCAAGACCTCGTCCTTGAATTGCAATACCTTCGGCTGATCCAATTCGAACACCGTGGTTATCGCGGGCCACGGCAATCGGTAGGCACGCGAGTCCAACCCGGCGGCCAGAATCACGTGCTGCCGCACACCGGCACCGGCCGCATCGGCAAAGAAGTTGTCGAAGAATCGCGTCCGCACCCCCACCCACTGGGCGTTGAAGGCCGCCGAGCTGGTCATATCTGCGGTGGCGACCGCGGCGGCCAGCTGGGGCGCCCCCGCCGCCGCGACAAACGCAGCAGCATGATCGTCATGTGCCAGTGGCGGGTCCAGCTTCGCGTCGAGCGCGCGTCCAGCCGCCACCGCGAGCGCCGTGTAGCCGACACTCGTGACGATGTCCCAGGAGTCTCCCTCGGTGCGCACCATGCCTACGCGCCGAGCACCGCGGTGAAGTAGCGGCTCTGCCCCATGGCATCGGTGAGTTCATGCTCGCCGGCCAGCGGTACCCGGTTGTACCGTTTCAGCAGTTCGCCCGCAGTGGTCGCCTCGACTGTCCAACCGTGGCCGGTCAGCCATCGCGCCGGGTCCTCGCGTTCATCGCCGAACCACAGGCTCGACGGTGGCGCGTCCTCCTCCACAATGCTCTTGAAAATCCGCTGCAAGGCGCCCTCTTCGTTCTGCATCGCGTTCGACATCCGATCCGCCTGGTTCCCGGGCGCACCGAAATCCTCTACGGCAACCCGACTTCCGGGCGCGGATAGATCGGCGATGCGCTCGAACAACAAGTCCTGGGCGGCGCCGGGCAGGAAGGGCAGCAGCCCTTCGGCCAGCCATGCCGTCGGCTGTGCGGGATCGAATCCGGCAGCCTTGAGCACTGTCGGCCAGTCATCGCGCAGATCCACGTGCAGGTCGAGGACTGTCGCGGTGGCGCGTGCGTTGTGCTCATCGAGCACCTGTTTCTTGAACTCGAGCACTTTCGGAAGGTCGAGTTCATACACCGTGGTCCCGGCCGCCCAGGGCAGACGGTATCCGCGTACGTCAAGACCGGCCGCCAGGATCACCGCCTGCCGTACGCCGGCGTTACCGGCGGTCAGGAAGAACTCATCGAAGTACTTGGTCCGTGCGCCGAGGTAGCTCGAGAACAGCTGTATGTCGGGCGCCTGTGCGGCTTCCGGGTCCTCGAGTAGCTCGGAGAACAGTGGCGCCTCCGCCTTGGTCGCAGCGACAAAATGCTGCGCATAGTCGTCCCGTGCCAGCGGTTCAGGCTTGCGAGCCTCTATCGCACGCATCGCGGAAACGACGAGCGCCGTGGCGCCCACGCTTGTCACGATGTCCCAGGTATCACCTTCGGTTCTGGCCACAGCAGGTCTCCCATCAAACGCGCATGTCAGGCGTGCGTACATTTAAAAGCGCAGGTCAAGGCGATTTACCTATGACAAGTTCGCACAACTAACTACAGTACGCCGATTGGCTGGGAGCGCCACTGGTCTCTCAGCCGGGTACCTGGCAGCCGCATCCCTGCCCGGAACGGGCGGTGGCCTACTTGCCCTGCCAGACGGGCGCGCGCTTCTCCGCAAACGCCTTGGCGCCTTCCTTGGCGTCCTCGGACACAAAGATCGGCATGAGGATCTCGCCCTGCTTAGCGAAGGCTTCCTCGGGAGCCCAGCTGGCCGACTCGATGATGATGCGCTTGGTGGCCGCTACGGCCAGCGGTCCGTTCGCCGTGATCTTGGCGGCCAGCTCGAGTGCGGTGTCCAGTGCCTGCCCGTCGTCCACAAGCCGGTTGATAAACCCGTACTTGGCAGCGTCCTCCGCGGTGAAGGACTCTCCGGTGAGCGCCAGCTCCATGGCGACCTGATACGGGATCCGGTTCGGCAGGCGCAGCAGGCCGCCGGCACCGGCCACCAGCCCACGCTTGACCTCCGGAATGCCGAACTTCGCGCTGCGGCCCGCGACCACCAGGTCGCAGGACAGCACCAGCTCCGTGCCTCCGGCCAGCGCGAAACCCTCCACCGCGGCGATGATCGGCTTGCGTGGCGGCACATTGGTAAAGCCCAGACCACGCTCGGACAACACCGCCTCGCCACTCACAAAGGCCTTGAGATCCATTCCGGCGCAAAAGTTTCCGCCCGCACCGGTAATGATGGCGACGGACAGGTCGGCGGAGCTGTCCAGTTGATCCGCAGCAGCGGCAAGCCCCTGACTGACTGCCCTGTTGACCGCGTTACGCGCGTCCGGACGGTTGATGGTGATCAGTAGGACACGGTCACGCTGTTCGATCAGGACTTCGTCGGCCATGGCATTCCTCTGGGTAGTGAGTGGGTTTATTTCTTGATGCTAACCAGCGGCCGGAATCAGGCTGCGAGCCACCGAAAGTAACCGGGGAACACCCTCATCCAGCTCCGCGAAAAACGGATCGTCGGTAGTACCGGCAAGATGCCGCTGATACGAAACCTCCAGCAGAGTGGCGAGCTTCCACCCGCCCAGCACCTGGTAATAGACCAAATCCTCTGGGGTCCAGTAACTTTGGTCTCCACTACGGGCCTCGCGATAAGCCTGGGCGATCTCGGTGTGCGAGGGACAGCCCTCTTGCGCGGTGACCGATCCGGTGAGTTCGGACATGGCCACCTCACCACCCGGCTCCGGGGTCATGTACAGCAGATACCCCAGGTCGGCGAGCGGATCGCCCACTGTCGCCATCTCCCAATCCAGCACCGCGGTGATTCGCGCCGTCGCCGGATCCACGAGCACGTTGTCCAGCTTGTAGTCGCCGTGCACCACCGCCGCCGGGCGGTCTCCCGGATAATTCTCCGTGAGCCACGCGGTGATAGTCGTGTGGTCCTGCAGGTCGCGGCCGGTGGGTAGCTCCTTGATGGATTCCCACTGCCCGCCCCATGTTTTCAATTGCCGGGCGAGATAACCGGATTCACGGCCCAGCTTGGCCTCCACCAACCGCGTTGGGTCGGCATTGTGGATCTCCGCTAGCGCGACCGCCAGGTCCAGCACCAGCTCACGCCGGGCCGAGCCGACGAACCACTCCGGGGAGACGTCCCTGATCACCTCGCCATCCTGACGCTCCATCAGGTAGAACGGCGCGCCGAAGATCTCGGCATCGGTGCTGGCCAGCGTTACTCGCGGAACCCGTACCTGCGCGGTGCTGAGCGCATCGAGCACCCGATACTCACGCATCACATCGTGCGCGCCGGCCTGGAGTCGCCCAAACGGGGGACGCCTCAAGATCCACTGCGTACCAGAGGATCCCGTAACCACGTAGGTCAGATTCGAATGCCCCGCCGAAAGGCGGCGGACGCTGACCTGCTCACCCAGCTCGCGGTTCAGGTACTCCGACAAACTCGTGGGAATCGCATCGGCGTCGAGCGATGCCGCATCCCCGGTAGGGCCGTCAGAATCAGAAGACACGTCTTTGTGCATGGGTCATGTTTACCTGACGGCATAAACCGTGAGCGAGGGACCGGGACATTCTTTGCCTGTCCGCAAAACGATTGCGCTGCCAACTGGGCCGATGTCCTCCAGTATGGGAAGCCGATGAACCTAACTGCCCGCCTCGTAGTCATGAACTTCCTCCAGTTCTTCGTGTGGGGGGCATGGCTGCTGACGCTTGGTGCCTACTGGTTCAACAACAAACATTGGTCGGGCGCCCACTTCGGGGCGGCCTTTTCCACGATGGGCATCGCCGCGATCATCACGCCGCCGATCATGGGTGTGATAGCAGACAAATGGATCAACGCCGAAAAGCTCTACGGCGTTATGCATCTGGGCGGCGCAGCGGCACTCTTTAGCCTGCCCCTGGTAGCAAGTCCCACCGTCTTCTTCTGGGTGCTGCTGCTCAACATGCTGTGTTATATGCCATCGCTGTCGCTGGCGATCACCGTCGCCTACAACGCACTCAAAAATGCCGGCAGGGACACCGTCACCAGCTTCCCCCCGATCCGGGTCTGGGGAACGGTGGGATTCATCGCCGCACTGCACACGGTGAGCCTGCTCGGGCTGGAAACCTCGACGGGCCAGTTCTACGTCGCCGGCACGGCGGCGCTACTCCTCGGTCTGTACGCCTTCACATTGCCGCCGTGCCGTCCGAAATTGAGCTCGTCGGCGTCGAGCGGCCCGGGCCGCACCACGGTCGCCGACAGGTTCGGGCTCACCGCATTCACCCTGTTCCAACAACGCAAACTGGCCGTATTCTTCATCTTCGCGATGCTGCTGGGCGGCGCACTGCAGCTCACCAACGCCTACGGCGACACTTTCCTGCATGACTTCGCCGATGTCGCGGAGTACCGGAATCTCTTCGCCGTCGAGCACCCGGCCATCATCATGTCCATCTCACAGATTTCCGAGACGCTGTTCATCCTGGCCATTCCGTTCTTCTTGCGCCGCTTTGGAATCAAAACAGTGATGCTCATGAGCATGGTGGCATGGACGCTACGTTTCGGGCTGTTCGCCTACGGCGATCCCGGTGACGGACTCTGGATGATCGTGTTGTCCTGCATCGTCTACGGCATGGCCTTTGACTTCTTCAACGTCTCGGGCTCACTGTTCGTCGAAGACCAGTGCGGCCCCGAGATCCGCGCCAGCGCTCAAGGCCTGTTCATGCTCATGACCAACGGGCTCGGCGCCATGTTGGGCAGTCTCATCAGTGGAGCGGTCATCGAGTACTTCTTTACCTACCCCGACGACGGCAAGGACTGGCGCGGAATTTGGCTGAGCTTCGCGGGGTACGCGTTGGTGATCACCATCGCGTTCTTCGTCCTGTTCCGTCCTGAACCGGGCGGAAACACCGACGAAAAGGCGCCCGCTACCGTGGGTGTGTGACGATCTCCAGCGCCGAGTCGAAGGCGTCCCCCGCCGACAACCCCGTAGAGGGCATCTGGAACTTCCGCGACGTCGGCGGCGCCGATTCTCCTGTCACCATCCGGCCCGGCGTGCTCTTCCGGTCCTCCGAGCTCAGCGGGCTCACCCCGGCCGGCGCTCAGACGCTGCGAGCATTCGGTGTCACCGACCTGTATGACCTGCGCAGCCCGACCGAGATCGCTCGCACCGGATCGGACAGAGTAGACGGCGGAATCCGGGTGCACGAGGTTCCGTTCGCCACCCCTGCGGCGGGCGAGGAACGCGCACCCCACGAGATCGCATACCGGCAGATGATGCTCGAAAGCATGACCGCGGGCCGCGGCCCCGACCCGGCCTCGCAGGTGGAATTCATGCTGGCCGAGTACCGGCGGTTCCCCGAGCTGCCCGGCACACTCGTCGCACTCAAGGCGGTCGTCGACCAACTATCGAGCGGTGCAACGGCTTTGGTGCACTGCGCGGCAGGCAAGGACCGAACCGGTCTCCTCGTCGGACTGCTGCTGAGCTCGGTCGGTGTCGACTATGCCGATATCGCCGCCGACTACTTGCGCAGCAATGCGGCTATCGGCGCGATGCGGGCCCATATATCCGCGCAGATGAATGCGGCCGAGCCCGAGCTCGCCCAGACCATGGCCGCTATGCTCTCCGACGAGGTGCTGGGCGTGCGCGAGGAATACCTCGACACTGGATTCCGCCAAGTGGCAAATGTTTTCGGATCACCAGAGGCGATGCTGGTAGCTGCCGGAGTCGATGACGATGGCCTGACCGCGCTGCGCGCCGCACTCACCTGACCGCCGTCACTCGGGTCAGACCAGCACAGCCCCAAGCCAAATGCCCGCCGATACCATGGCACCCACCATCTCGATACCGATCGAAGTGGCCACCGCCTTCACCGCGGTCACGGTCGCTCCCCACGCCTGCCTCTGGCTGCTTCGCCGGATGAATTCCGCGAGATAGATGCCCAGCACAAAGCCGACCACCAGACCCACCACCGGAATCACGAAGAAGCCGACTATCGCCGCGATGCCACCCAACACCAAACTGAGCGTGGGTACGCCTGCCTCACGCATCCGCGCAGCCGGCCACACATACTTCACCACGGTGGTTGTAGCGGCCAACCCCACCACAATTCCCAGCACCACCCAGGCCTTGGTGGTTGATTCCACAAGCGCCCATGCCCCGATGGAAAGAACAACGAGCCCGGTGCCGGGAACCATCGGCACCACGATGCCGACCATGCCGATGGCGATACCGAGGGCCACCAACAACAGCCCACCGACACTCATCGGCTAACGGCTCCTAGGTGAGCTCAACATCGCTGGCAAGCCAGCGGCCGTCGACCTTCTGCATCGTTATCTGCACCCGGCTGCGGTCCATGCGCGCATCAGGAATTGCCACGTTGGATACCGCCTGATCGATGAACAGCAACACCTCGACCTTGTCCGGTGCCGCCGACTTCACCGCAGAATCCACAACGACGCCAGTGGCTTTGGCCTTGTTCTCGATCATGACCTGGCGCAACGTGGTGCTGGACTCCGAGTACTTCTGCTTGAAATCGCCCGTTGACCTCTCCAAGGTCTTGTTGGAGCTCTCGTCGAGCTTGGCGCTGTCCACGTTGATCATGACGTTGGCGAATTCCTGCGCCGCCGCCAGGGCCTCGCGAGAAGACTGCTCTTCTATCCGCTGTTCCTCGTAGAGCCGCCCGATGATGGCCGCCAGCGCGACGATCGCGATAGCCACGATCGCGGCCGCGGTCAGAGCCCAGTGGCGGCCGCGGATGCGCTTCGGGTTCTCCTCTTCGTCCGGTTCCAGGCTGATGTCCTCATCATCGGAATCCTCAACGGCACCGGAATCCTTGGTTTTCTCCGAATCCTCCGCGTCGAAGTCGGCGACCTCTGCCGTGGCGGCCTCCGTCGTCCCCTCCGCCGTGGATTCAACCGCTGCGGAAGACGGGGCCGAAGACTCGGCCTTCTCCGCGTCCGAAGTCACCGCGGACTCATCCGCGTTCTTGGCGTCCTTGTCGGCAGCGTCGTCTGCCATGGTTGTGCTCCTTGCGGGTGTCACGGGTGCCTACCGGACGAGGCTAGCGTCCGGTAGGTGGAGTATTACCGAAACCGGGCGGTGGCGCAGGCGCCTCGGGAGGCAGGGGTGCATCGCCAGGGATCGGGAGGGGCCACTGCGGTCCACCATACGGCGTGGGAACACTCCACTTGCCCCGAGGCGTCGGGTCGGACACCTTGGCCAGGTCCGCGTTGGGAGGTGGGCCGGCGGTGTCGTCGTCCGCGGGCCGCGGCGCGTTGCGTGCACCACGCACCAGCATCGCCGGGTCGGGGTTGGCGCAGTACGTGGAGTAGAGCGCCGGTTCGTAGAAGCTCGCGTCCGACACTGGCTTACGGGGTGTGACGTAATCGCATGTGGGTCTCGGGTACAGCAGATCGGCAAGTGCCCAGACAGCGCCGTCGTGGAAGATCGACGCGGCGCTCTCCAGCATCGATCCACGCACCTCCGGCCCGGGGAACAACGCGTTGAGGGCCGGGACCCGGACGTAGTTCAGCTGCGCGACGGTGGCGAGATTGCCCAGCAATTGCACCATCGTGTCGGAGTTGTCGGTGAAGAGATTGTCCACACCGTGCAGGGTTTGTGGGGCCCGCTCGAGCAAGGTCCGGAAACCGCCGTCCATCTTCTTCAGACCGGCGAAGGTGCTACCCAGTTGCTGACCGGTGGCGTCCAGACCGGAGTTGAGGTCCACCAGTGTCGAGAAGGTCACCTTGCTGGACTTGAGCAGCGTCACCGTTTCCGGCAGCACGCCATCAAGGGTGGTGATGAGGAAGGTGCCACCGTCGAGGATGTTGGCCAGTTTCTCCGGCCCCTGTGCACTGACCCCCAACTCCTTGCGCAGGGTGCTCAGCTTCTGGGTATCCAACTGCGCCAGTAGGCCGTCAGAATCCGCCAACACCTGTGCCAGGGTTATCGGAGTGGTGGCCTTGCCCAGCGCAACGACACTGTTGTTCCCCAGGAAGGGGCCGTTGTTCGTCGTCGGCCGGAAGTCGAGATACTGCTCGCCGGCGGGTGACAAGCCCGATACTCGGACCTCGCTGTCGACCGGAAGCTTCACCGAACCATTGATCGCGGCGATCGCGACCACGCCGCCCTTGTCCAGGTTGACCGACTCAACCCGTCCGATCGGCACCCCGCGCAGGGTGACCTCTTGGTTGGGCAGCAACCCACCGGATTCATGGAGCTGCACCTTCACCTGGTACTCGGATTCGATCGGGTTCACCTTCAATGTCCCGAACATCACGTAGCCGACGCAGATGACGAGGATCGCCACCAGGCCGACGACCGACAGCCACTTCCAGCTGCGCCTGAAGACGTCACCAACGGCCAACAGTCCCCGGGACACCGATTCCAGCAGACCACCGGACTGCACCGGGGCGGTCATCGGCCGGGTCCTGGCTCGGGCGCCGGCGCGGGTTCCGGTTGGGGTGCCGGGGCCGGCGCGGGCGGGTTCGGTCCCTGACCCACCACACGTTCCTGCAGTCTGTACAGCGAGTACTTGAAGCTGCCGACCAGATAGCCCCAGTCGGCCTGCTTGGGGCCGTGGAAGGTCGGGTCGCCCTTGTACCCGGCGTCGGGCCAGTTGCCCAGCGCCAGCTTGGCCATGTTGACATCGACAGCCAGCGCACTGCCGGCGTTCGCCTTGATCAGTATCGGAAGCAAGCGGTTCAGCGCGACCAGGCTGGTGTCCGGACTCACCGTGACGTCGTTGAATGCGCGCGCGACCGTGTTGAAATCGGTGATCATGCTGCGACTGTCGGTGCCCTGAATCGACGGGAACTTCGCCAGTTGATCTGAGATATGCCCGGCGGTGTCCGCGAGGTCGGTGACCTGGTGAGGATCGATCGCCTTCAACGCCGGCGCACCGGACTCCAGCAGATCGTTGATCGTCTTCTCCCGTGCGGACAGTGTCGAGGCCAGCTGCGAGGTCTTGTCCAGCGAGTTCTGGATCTGCGCCGACCGCCCGTTGAGAGTGCCCATCAACTGGTCGGACTGCTTGACGATGTCGCCGAACACGATGCCGTTACTGCCATTACCGCCGGAGGACTTTCCGAGCCCGTTCACCACGTGCGTCAGGTTGCGGATGACACCACCGTTGACGAGCACGGCGGCGGAGGCGAGCACACCCTCAACCGTCGCGGCCGAAGAGGTGTTGTCCAGATCCAGCGTGCCGCCGTCCTTGAGGAGCTGGCCACTCGGCGTCGCCGGTGGGGTGACCGCCACGAAGACATCGCCCAGCGGAGTGGCCGTGCGCAGCTGTGCGGTGGTGCCGACGGGCAGTCGCACACCCTCGCGGATACGCAGCTGAACCACCGCGACGTAGTCCACGGCATCCATCGACTCGACCTCGCCGACATCGGCACCACCGAGGCGCACCTTCGCCTTGGCAGGCAGGTTGAGCGCGTTGGCGAATCGCGCGGTCAGTTTGTAGGACTGCGAACCCATATTGGGGGCGGGCAGCGGCAGACTGTCGAGTCCTGGTGGCGTGCAAGCAGAAACGGCCAGCGCGCCGACCGCGGCCAGCGCCGCCGCCCTGAGCTTCGAAATCTTCGACCCGCGCATCACTGCCCCATCCTGGCCATGCCGTCGAGCATGTAGGTCAGTCCGAAGTCGGGACCGTAATCGGCCATCGTTCCGGTGCTGCATCCGAGCTGCCGCAGACCCATCATGTTGCAGATTTCCTTGGTGAACTGGCTCTCGAAGAGCAGCTTGTCCAGCATCGGATGCAGGCGCAGCGAACCGTTGACCGGATCGATCGACCGGTCGACGTTGTCCAGTAGCAGCGGCAGCAGATCCAGGGTCTCCTTGAGCTCACGCTGGTTGTCACTCAACGACTGCAGGGTGACATTGCTGTTGCCCAGGAGTCCCTTGATGACATCGCGGTTCTTTTCGATGAGCTCCGCGGTGCTCTTCAAGACCTCATTGGCCTTGCGGCCTGTGTTTCCGGTGCCGAATCGTTCGGCGGCCAACACATCGGCGGTGCCATGTACGGCCGAGCCGAACTGCCGGATTGCCTTGTCATTCTCATTCATCGCGTTCACCAGGGAGCTCACGCTCTTGATGATCGTGGTTAGTTGGTCCTTGGTCTCGGCGCCATCGGTGGTCATCTTCAGCGCCTTCGACAGCTCGTCCAGCGCGGTCTTGACCTGCTCGCCGTTGCCCGCGGCAGCC
The DNA here is from genome assembly GCF_000069185.1 of Mycobacteroides abscessus ATCC 19977. Lineage (NCBI taxonomy): Bacteria > Bacillati > Actinomycetota > Actinomycetes > Mycobacteriales > Mycobacteriaceae > Mycobacteroides > Mycobacteroides abscessus. The sequence goes on from NC_010397.1 coordinate 4,681,385, forward strand.
TGAGCCCCGATGTTCACCAGATCGGCGGCCGGACCACCGCCCTTGCCGTCACCCTTCATGGCCGAGGCGAGCTTGTCGACGGTGGCCAGCACCCGGTCGAATCCGACCGGGGTACGGGTGCGATCGAGCGGAATGAGGTCGCCGTCCTTGAGCACCGGTCCCTCGGTGTACGGCGGGCTCAGTGCGACGTGCCGGTCGGTCAGTACCGAGCTGGTGAAGGCTGCGGCGATGACATTCGCCGGGACCTTGACGTCCTTGTCGACGTTGAACTTGACCTCGACGTAGGTGCCCTTGGCCTCGACCGATTCGATCGCCCCCACCGGCAGGCCGAGCACTTCCACCACGTTGCCGACGAAAAGGCCTGAACCCTCGTCGAATTGGGCGGTGACGGTGATCTTGTCGTCCACCACTCCGGCCTTACGCAGACCGAAATAGCCACCGACCAAAGCCAACACGACCAGCACCGACACCGCGCCGATCATGAAAACCCGCCGGGCCCTGGAACCCTGCTGTGTCACGTTGATGCTCATGCGCAGTCCTTGAAGTACTCGATCAGGCCCCACTGCTGCGCCCGGCTACTGATGGCGCACATCCAGTTGTCCACGATCAGACCGTTGGTCAAGTTGATGCCCATGGAGTACCCCGAGCCGGTCGCGTTCGTAAAGTTGCGCAACGGAACAGGCAGGATCTGCAACAGGTTTCGCATGTAGTCGTCGTGATCACTGGCCATCGCCGTGACATCCCGCAGCTGCTGCAACAACTTCTCGAAGGCCGGCCGGTCCTTGACGACGACCTTGCTCAACAGGTCGACGACCTTGGTGATCGATGCCATCAAGCGCTGGAACGACGCCTTACGGGATACGAACTCTCCCAGCAGATCGCGCCCCTGGAAAACCAGGTGGCCCAGGTTCGCCTGCTGGCGATGCAGCGTTGCGGTGACGGTGGACGCACTCTTGAGCAGCTCACCGATCTGCGTCCGCCGGGTGGAGACGATCCCCGACAGGTCCTTCAGATTCCGCATGGCCTCGGGCAGCGCCTCGGGCAACCCCTCGAGTTGCTTGGCCAGGATGTCGATCGACTGGGCCAGCTTCGTCGCGTCGACCTGTTCGTAGGTGGCCGCGGTGTCGGCAAGCAAAGCCTGCAGGTCGTAGGGCACCTCGGTGTGCGACAAAGCGATCCGCTTGTTAGGGATGGTGCCGGCGCCACGCGGCCGCAACTCGATGTACCGAGAGCCCAGCAGTGTGGTGGTCTTGATCGCCGCCTGCGTCTCGGCGCCCAGCTTCACCTCGTCGCGTACCCGCAGGTCGACCAGCACCTTGGTGCCATCGAGCACAACGCTTTTCACCTCACCGACGTCAACACCCGCGACGCTGACGTAGTCGCCCTTCTTGAGCTGTGCCGCCTGCGCGAACTCGGCTTGATAGCGGGTGTATCCAAAACCGATCTGCCGGTACAGCAGCATCGACGCGATGATCGCGGCGACGACGCCCACGGCGATCATGCCGATCCAGAACTTGCTGCGGTCTTCTAGCTTGCGTTCACGGGGGCTCATTCGATCCCTCGGCATTTCGGTGTGTACTTCGCGACATTGCCATGAGTGGCGCGCCTGACGATTTCGGGGACCAGGTCATTCAGGCCCGGGAAGAACCCGTTGATGTTCAGCTGGCACGCATAGGAGTTGCCGTACGCGCCATCCTGAGTCGTGCGAGCAAGGCCCTTGAGCAGCAGCGGCAGGTTGGACCCGAGGAAAGCGAACTGATCCTTGTTGGCAAGGATGTGCGCCGCGGTGCCCGGCTCGCGGTAGACGAGTTCCTGCATCTGTGGGTACACGTTGTCGCCGATGGTCTGAATCCGGCTGACCACATGAGTTGCCGAGCCGATCGACGAGACCAGGTTCTGGCGCCGATTGTCCAGTTCACCGACGACGCTCTGGCCCTGGATGACCAGCTGGTCGAGGTTGTCGTTCTGCTTGGCGACATTGTCCAGGACGGTGTTGAGGTTGTCGATCAGGCCACCCAGCGATTGATCGCGCCCGGCAAAGGATTTGGTGATCTCGGTGGTCTGCGCGACAACGTGGGCCAGCGCACCCCTGTCACCGGCGAAGGCGTCGATGAGTCCGTTGGACAGATTGTCGACCTGCTTCGGGTCCAGAAGGGTGAACAGCGGTTCGAAGCCGTTGAGCAGCGCGCCGACGTCGAAGGACGGTTCGGTTCGCTCCACCGGGATGACGCTGCCTTCGGGCAGGCGCTCCGGACTGCCTTCGATACCGCGGGACAGCGAGATGTAGCGCTGACCGATGATGTTCTGGTAGGTCACCGCGACAATCGTGTTGCCGTAAAGGTTCTGGTTGCTCTTGACCCGGAACTTCAGCTTGGCCAGTGAACCGTCCAGCTCGATGGAGTCAACACGTCCCACCCGCACACCCGCGATGCGCACATCGTCGCCCACCCGCACACCAGTGACATCGGTGAAGATCGCGGTGTAGTTCTTGGTCGACCCGGTGGTGTCGCGGCGCAGGGTGCCGTACACCAGGGTTGTCACGCCGATGGCGAACACGACGAATAACGACAGCCCGATAGCCGCGGCCCGGAAGTTCTTCATCGTCCGCCTCCCTGGCCCGAGTTGAGCTGCGCCGAATTAGGTTGGGCCGCATCGGCCGCCGACTCGTCACGGCTGACCGAGATCGTGGTTCCGCGGGCCACCGGGCCAAGGAGCAGCTGCTGCGAGGTGCTGGCATCACCGCCCAGCGCCTTGCCGAGCTGCTCGCGCTCGACCGCGCTGCCCACCGGCCCGACATTTCCGCCGAACGAGGCCGGCGCCACGGGCGCAGGCGCCGGGTTGGGCGGCGGTCCGAACGGCGGCAGCACCGGGTTCGCGGCCCTGTCGACTTCCTGCGGGTTGGGGCCCGTGCCGTGCAGCATGATGTCGGCCGCGGGCGGCGGGAACACCGTCCCCGGCGGCGGCGCGATATCCGGCGGCGGCTTGTAGCTACCGGGCTGCAACACCTCGGGAATGTCGATCCACTGCCGCGTCTCGGGCGCGGTGGTGCAGCTCGGTCCGGCCAGCTCGCCGTATCGGGGGCAGTCGTCACGGACATAGGTCCAGGCCGGGCTGAACGACAGGATGAGGTTCAGCCCGATCACCTGTCGGCCCGGGTCCCAGCCATTGGCAAAGGCGGCATCGGACAGTGCCCGAACACGCGTTGCGATCGGTACAAACTTGTCCGCGTTCTGCGCGAGGACGCCGACAACGGGAGTCAGATGGGTGCCGATACCGATCATCTGATCGATGTGATTATCGATGGCGGTCGCGGTGGTACCGGTGGTGTGTAAACCGGCCGACAGCAGGCCGCGCACATCATCTTTCTTCTGAGCCAGGGTGCGCAGCGGCACCAGGGCGTTCTCCAGGTTGTCCAGCAGTCGCGGTGATGTGGTGCTCAGTGCGTCGGACACCTTCTCTAGGGCCGCGATCGTCGACGGATCGTTCGGACTGGCGGTGACCATGGCGTTGAACTCGGTGAGGATCGCCTGCAGCCGCGCCCCCGAGCTCAGCAGCTTGTTTCCGCGGCCCTGGGTGGCCTCACCGAATACCCCGATCAAACCGACCGGCGGGTCGCCGCGTTGCCGCTCGGTGGCGGCCAACACCTGACGCAGCTTGTTGGTGGTGGTTTGGAAGAGCACCGTCGGCAGCTTGGTGTCCTCGGTGATTATCGCGCCGTTACGGATTCCGGCACCGTCCCCGTTGTCGACGAGCTGTACCGACGACACCGCGAACACGTTGCTCGGGACCACGCGCGCGGTGACGGTACTCGGAATGCCGCCGGCGTGCTCCGACTTCAGATCGATGTGCACAATGTTCGGCTTGCCGTCTTCGGCGGGTGTCACCGACGTGACGGCCCCGACCAGCATGCCGCGGAACTTCACGTCCGCGCGTTCGGGCAGTCCATCGCCCACGTTCATGAGCTGCGCGTCGACCTTGACGGTGTCTTCCAGATAGCCCTTGGACTTGGCGAGCAACAACCCGGTCACCAGGCCCAAGATCGCCAGCACCGCCACACCGGCCAACAGCAGGGCGCGGTCGGACCAGCCGCGACCGCTCGCCGAGAACGAACCTCCACTCACGTCAACCACCGAACCTTGCGCCGGCGTCGACTCCCCATAACGCCATGGTCAGAAGCATGTTCACGATGATCACGACGGTGATGGCCGCGCGCATCGCGTGCCCGGCAGCCACACCCACACCCTCGGGCCCGCCCGAGGCGTTGAATCCGAAGTAGCACTGGATGGTCGAGGCGATCCACACAAAGACCACGGCCTTGATGACGGAGTAGACGACGTCCGTGCCGCTCAGCATCATCGTGAAGTAGTGGTTGTAGGCACCGCCGATCGAACCGCCGCTGGAGATTCCCACGAGCAGGCGGCAGGTGATGTAGCTGATCACCAGGCACAGCAGATACAGCGGAACCACGGCGACGGTGGAGGCCAGCAGTCGAGTGGTCACCAGGTACGGAATGGGCCGGATCGCCAGCGCGTCCAGCGCGTCGATCTCCTCGTTGATGCGCTGGGCGCCGAGCTGCGCGGTGAAGCGGCAGCCGGCTTGCATCGCGAAAGCGAGGGCTGCCATCACAGGCGCCAGCTCACGCGTCGAGACCAGGGAAGAAATAAATCCCGTGGCCGGGCCCAGGCCGATGATGTTCAGCAGGTTGTAGGCCTCGATACCGATCAACGCGCCGATGGTGGCACCCAACACCGCGGCGACACCGACGGTCCCGCCGCCGGTGACCAGCGAGCCGTTACCCCACGTGACGTCGGCCAGCAGCCGGAAGAATTCCTTGGAGTAGTAGCGCAGGGCGTTCGGGATCGAGGCGATGGCCTCCACGAAGAAGGCCAGCATGTGCCCGAGTCGCCGAATCGACTGGGCGATCCGCTGCCCCGCGTCGATGATCGGCTGAACGCCCTTGGGACGGTATGTGGAGATGGTCATGGCGCGGCCCCTATATCCCGTGCCGGGGGAAGACCATGACGTACACCTGGCTGACAAGCACGTTGATCAACATGAGCACCAGGATCGATTCCACGACCGCGGCGTTGACCGAGTTGGCCACACCCGCCGGGCCGCCCTTGGTGGTCAGCCCCTTGTCGCAGGCGACGATCGCGACGATGAGTCCGTAGAGGATCGCCTTGAGCAGCGCCAGCACCAGATCGTCGACGCGGGTGAACGATGCGAAGGTCGCCACGAAGCTTCCCGGAGCGCCGTGCTGGAAATAGACGTTGAACAAGTAGCTGGCCAAGAAGCCCACAAAGCACGTGGTGCCGGTGAGGCCTACACCCACCAGGACGGCGGCAGCGACCCGCGGGACGACGAGGCGCCGAATCACCGACACACCCATCACTTCCATCGCGTCGATTTCTTCACGCATGGTGCGTGAGCCGAGGTCAGCGGTGATGGCCGACCCGACCGCGGAGGCCATCAGCACGGCGGCGACCAGCGAAGCACCCTGCCGCACGATCGCGACACCGCTGGCCGCGCCCGCCAAGGAGGACGCACCGACTTGCCCCGCCAATAGCGCGAACTGGATCGACAAGGTGACACCGATCGGGATGGCTACCAGCAGCGTCGGCACCACAGCGCTGCCTGCCATGAACGCACCCTGATGGATGAACTCGCGCCAGGGGAAGGCACGGTGGACGATGTCCGAGAACATGTACTGCATCGCTCGCACACCGAGCACGATCTGACTGCCTGCGGTTTCCACCGCCTGCACGGGGTGCTTGCGTACGTACTCCTTGAGCGCACCGGAAACAGCGTCGCGAGACGGCGTAGCTGGCCGCGCCGGGCTAGTTCCCTCGAATGTGGTCATCGCGGCCTCACGATCGAACGCATCGAATACCCCAGGGCAACACGACCGCGTGCTGGGTGACCCACGTGATGCCCTCTCGTCCAAACCTCTCGGGCCCACCATCTTCGCTGGTCACAGAGAAAGCAGGGCCCGAACTGAGCAGTAACATAACACCTGACCGACGTGATCTACACATCGTCGTAGTTCGCGGTGAGATTTTCGCCACGCTGTGATGTGCGATGTCCAAACCGTTGACAAATCGCAGGTTGTGATTCCATTGGGCGAGAATGGGTATCACACCCAAGACCTTGCTGTTGTTGATTCCGACGGTGGTATTCGCCGCGATATCCCGGCGCGGCCCGGCCTGAAACGATACGCCGAATTTGGTTACGTGATGTAGCGCGAAATCGACTCGGCCACACAGGCCGGCTTGTCGGCGCCGTCGATCTCGACGGTGGTCACGATGGTCACGTCCACGGCGCCGGGCTTCTGCTCGACGCTGGTCACCTCGGCACGCGCCCGCAACCTCGACCCCACCCTCACCGGGTTGATGAATCGAACCTTGTTGTAGCCGTAATTGATTCCCATGGAGATGTTGTCCACACGAATCAGCTCGAACTGAAAGTGCGGCAGCAGCGACAATGTCAGTAGTCCATGCGCAATGGTGCCCCCGAACGGACCGTCGGCCGCCCGTTCCGGGTCCACGTGAATCCACTTGATGATCGCCAGTGGCGTCGGCGAAGGTGTTCACGCGCTCCTGGTCAACCAGTAACCAGTCACTGACACCCAGATCACCGGTGGTGATCTCCTCAATTCCGTTGAACACCTTGCCCGTCACGGCACCAACACCATCTTGCCGTACACCTTGCCGTCGGCGAAGTCCTGCAGCGCCTGGCGGCCCTCCGACAGCGGTATGCGCGCACTGACCGGCGGGCGCATACCCTCGGCCACCAGCTTTTCCAGCCCGGCCTGGGTCTCATACAGGTAGTCGGCATGCGTACGCAGGAATTCGCCCCAGGCCACGCCGATCAGCGAAGCATTACGCAGCAGCAGACGATTCACCTTGATCGTAGGTATCCCCCCGGCGGCGAATCCAACGACCAGCAGCCGGCCTTCTGAGGCCAGTGTCCGCACAGCGTCGTCGAAAGCGGGTCCGCCGATCGGGTCGACCACCATGTCGACACCGGCGCCGCCGGTCGCCTCACGCACTGCCTTGGCCCAGCCCTCTTCCAGGGGCAGGACGATATCGGCACCCACGCTTTTCACGAATTCTGTTGCGGCAGTTCTGTTCACCACGGCAATAACCTTGGCGCCCATGCCCTTGGCAATCTGGATTGCCGCGGTGCCGATGCCGCCGGCGGCGCCAAGTACCAGCACCGTCTCCCCTGCCCGCAGCTGTCCCCGACGAGCGTAGGCGAAATACATGGTGTGGTAGTTCGCGATGAGCGCCACCGCTTCGGCGTCGTCCAGCTGGGGCGGCGTTGGCAGGATGTTGGAGGGCGCCACGGCCACGCGCTCGGCATATCCCCCAATGAAATTGAAGGCCATCACGCGGTCGCCGGGTTTGATGCCGGAACCCTCCGGCGCCGAGCGCACCACCCCGGCTGTCTCGATTCCGGGGACGAAGGGTGGCTCCATCTTCAGCTGATACTCGCCCTTGGTCATCAGGTAGTCGGGGAAGCAGACCCCGGCGGCCTTGACGTCGACCACGACGACATTGGGCCCGGCTCCCGGGGTTTCCACATCGGTGTACACCAGCCCTTCCGGGCCCGATAACGACTGCGCCTGTATCGCTTTCATGCGAGCGACGGAGGGCCGGCCTTGGTGACGGTGGCGAGGTCCTCGATCTCGCCCCACCGCGCGGCAACTTCGTCGACCGTCGGTGGCGAGGCAAAGGTGGCGCCGGCGTTCTCGAAGAGAGCCACGCGCTGCACCTTGCCGCCACCCACTACGAAAACGGATCCGTTGTCGGTGCTTTCCTCCGTGCACAGGTAACCGACGACCGGCGAGACGAAGGCCGGTGGCAGCTGCTCCAGCACGGCCTCGGAGGCGATGTCGGCGGTCATCCGGGTCGCGGCGATCGGCGCGATCGCGTTGGAGTGGATGTTGTACTTGGCCCCCTCCAGCGCGAGAGTGTTGATCAGTCCCACGAGGCCGAGCTTGGCGGCTCCGTAGTTGGCCTGGCCGAAGTTACCGAACAGGCCGCTGGTCGAGGTGGCGACCACGATGCGGCCGTATCCCTGCTCGCGGAAGTGCGGCCATGCCGCACGGGTGATGTTGTATCCGCCGTAGAGGTGAACCTGTTGCACCGCATGCCAATTGTCGTATGTCATTTTATGGAAGGTGCCGTCGCGCAGGATGCCGGCGTTGCTCACCACACCGTGAATGGCCCCGAACTCGTCAAGGGCGGTCTTGACGATGTTGGCGGCGCCCTCTTCGGTGGCGACACTGTCATAGTTGGCGACAGCCCGGCCACCGGCCGCCTTGATCTCGTCGACAACACCGTCCGCCATTGCCGATCCGGCGCCGGATCCGTCTCGGGCACCGCCCAAATCGTTGACGACCACCGAGGCCCCTTCGCCGGCGAGAGTCAGCGCGTATTCGCGGCCCAGCCCTCCTCCGGCTCCGGTCACGACAATTACCCGGTCTTGCACTCCCGGCATGCAGAACTCCTAATTCACTTGAGGGTTCAATCGAAACTTCATGGGGTTTGGGTAAACTGAAGGGCCAATGCCCCTGGCTCACATGAGCCTTTGCATAAGTTTGAGGTTCTTCTCCGTGTACGGCGGGTACGGAAGCTTCAGATCCAGCGCGGTCGACTTGTACAGCGTCGACTTGCGGTGACTGAACTCGTCGAACCCGGCCTTGCCGTGGTAGGCACCCATACCGCTGGCACCGACGCCACCGAACGGCAGCTTCGGGATGACGGCGTGGTAGAGCAGGTGGTTGATCACCATGCCACCTGCCGGCACCTCGGCAGCGTACCGATTAGCGGTGTACTTGGATTCGGTGAATGCGTAGGCCGCCAACGGTTTCGGCCGCGAATTGATGAAATCAATTGCGGCATCCAGTGTTTCAGCGGTGACAATCGGCAGAATCGGGCCGAAGATCTCCTCTTGCATCAGCGGCTCGTCGGCATCGGGATCCACCACGATGGTCGGCTCGATGGTCAGACTCTCGGCATCCGACGCACCACCGACGGCCACCTGTCCCTCGGTGGCCGCGAGGTATCCGACCAGCCGATCGAACTGACGCTGGTTGAGCACCCGCAGACCCTTGTCCTCCCGGTCTGCCTGGAACTGTTCCCACGACTCCTTGATCTTCTCCACCAGCTCATCACGAATCGATGCGTCCGCGATGACGTAGTCGGGTGCCAGGCAGACCTGCCCGGAGTTGAGGCCCTTCATGTATCCGATACGACGGGCCGCCACCTCAATGTTGGCGTCGGAAGCCACGTAGACCGGTGACTTGCCACCGAGCTCCAGCGCCACCGGTGTGAGGTGCGGAGCCGCGCCCTCCAGAATGCGTTTACCGATCTCGGTGCCACCGGTGAACATCGCCTTGTCGAAGCCCTGGGCCAGCAGTTCCTGGGTGACGTACCCGTCGCCCTCGACGACGACGACGGCGTGCGGGTCAAGGTACTGCGGAAGCAGCTTTGCCATCAGTGCGGAACACGCCGGCGCTAGTTCAGACGGCTTGAGTGCCACCGTGTTTCCGGCCGCAACCGCACCGACCAGTGGGCCAATCGTGAGATAGAAGGGAAAGTTCCATGCGCCGATGATCAGCGTCGTGCCATAGGGCTCGGACTGCACGTAGGCCTTGGCGGGTTGCTGTGCCATCGGTAGACCCCGCACTCGCTTCCGGCGCATCCATCGCTTCAGGTGTTTCCGGGCGTAGGTAATTTCGACCACGGTTCCCACCACGTCGGCGATCCACGCCTCCGCGCTGGACCGCCCCAGGTCGTCGTTGAGTGCCTTGGCGATGGCGGCTTCGTTCTCTTTGAAAAGCCGCTCCAGTCCTACGAGCTGCGCCTTGCGCCACTGGTATTCGCGGGTCCGGCCAGTCGCGAAGGTCTCCCGCAGACCGCGCACGATCCCCGGGATGCGCGAGGGTTCGGACGCAGCGTGTTGGTCGGCGGGCGTAGAGATCTCGGTGGTCATATCCGTTCCTCTCGATGGCAGGCTCATCATTGAGCGCATCTCCGCAGGTCACGCAGGCGTGTACGGACTAACGATGGCAGCTAAGTGAGCTGTATCACCGATGGTAACCAACTAGTTGGGGCCTGAGAACCCCGCACCCCCGAGGGCCGCGCGCCGTCAGCCCTTGAGCTCGGCCTCGATCAGCGTGTTTCCACGCAGATCCTCTTCGATGTATCCGGGACGGCCCGCCTCGGCCATCTCCACCTCCGCTGGTATCGCCCGTACCGTCCATCCCCGGCCGGCGAGCCACTGGGGAACGTCGGTGCGGTTCTCGTCGTGATACATCAACGATCCGACATCGAGAGACTCGCCGTCCATCCCTGCCAGTTTGCGAGCTCTGTCGAAATGCGCACGCATCTTGCTACGGAACTCTTGGCGCTTGTCGTTGTCGGGCCCAACTGCCTCGACGGCAATCCTGCTGCCCGGTGCGCTCTGGTCCACGATCAGCTCGAAGAGCCGATCCTGCGCCTCGGTCGGTAGGTACATGAGCAGACCTTCGGCCAGCCACGCTGTCGGCTCGGCGACGTCAAATCCCTCCCGCTGCAGTGCCGCGGGCCAGTCCTGCCGCAGGTCGACGGGGACCTCGCGGCGCAGGCACGCGGAGCGCACATCGTGCGCGTCCAGCGTGTGGCGCTTGTACTGCAACACAAGCGGCTGGTCGATTTCGTACACCGTGGTACCGGCAGGCCAGTCCAGTCGATAGGCGCGGGAGTCGAGTCCGGCGGCCAGTATCACCACCTGGGTAATGCCGGCGTGCGCCGCCCGTTCGAAGAAACCGTCGAAGAATCTCGTGCGGACCGCCTGGTAATCGACCGCGTACTGCATGACGCGATCTGCGTCCGGGTCAAGCTCTGCCAGCTGCTGCCGCAGTCCGTCACTCGCAAGCACCGACCAGGCGCCGGACCCCGCGCGTTCGACCAGAAGTTGCGCGAACGGGTCCTGGATGAGCGGTGACGCACTGCGGGTTTCGGCCGCCCGGGCGGCCGCCACCATGACCGCCGTGGCGCCCACGCTGCTGGCGATGTCCCAGCTGTCGTCATCGGACCGTGCGGTGGTCGTGCCGGTCATCGGAGCTCTCCCTGGATCAGCTGGCCGCGGAACGTTCCGCGCTCGACATCTTCGGCGACGGGCCTACCCAACCGTGCCATCTCATCGTGCGCGTCGGTCTTGGTCACCGACCATCCGTGCGCATCAAGCCATTCCGCGGGATCGGCCCGGTTTTCGTCCTCGTAGATCAGATTCTCGATCGTGACGTCGACGTCTATCGCCGTCTTGAAGGCGGCGCGCACCTGTTCCCGGCGGACCGCTTCCTCCTCGCTCTCGTCCAGGACCAGCTTGCCCTCATATCCCTCTACGGCGACACGGCTGCCGGCGGCGCTCAGCACACCGATGTCGCGGAACAGATTGTCCTGAGCGTCTGCGGGCAGGTAGGGCAACAGGCCCTCGGCAAGCCACGCGGTCGGTTGCGCCGAATCGAAGCCCGCCGCACGCAAGGCGGCAGGCCAGTCCTCGCGCAGATCGATGGCCACGCCGCGCCGCTGTGCCGTCGGCTGGTGCGCGGCCAGAGCGGAATCCTTGAACTTCAGAACCTGCGGCTGATCGATCTCGTAAACGGTGGTACCGGCGGGCCAGTCGAGCCGGTATGCCCGGGAATCGAGGCCGGACGCCAGGATCACCACCTGCCGGATACCCGCCGCCGCTGCGGCCAGGAAGTACTCGTCGAAGAAGTGCGTACGGGTGGCCTGATAGTCCACCATTCGGTCGTATATCCGTCCGGCCTCGGGGTCGGGCCAGTCGATATCGCCGGCGACCAAGCGTTCCCAACCCGTCGCCTTCCCCGTCGCGTCGACGAGTATCTGCGCGAACGGATCGCGGATCAGCGCGTCGGCACGCAGCGTCTCGGTGGCCCGGGCGGCCGCCACTCCGAGAGCCGTGGCGCCCACGCTTGAGGTGATGTCCCAGGTGTCCCCGTCGACGCGCATCCCGCTCCTCTCAAGGCAAACTAGACCCAATAGTGAGCAATGCTACAGATCTCTCTCCGTGGCGAGCATTGTGCAACAGGTCACATTCGCCCAGGTGAGGCCCTGGTAACCGGACCCTTCATTCATTTGCCCGTCATCTTTTTCACCCACGGCGCGACGGCGTCAACCGCCAGGACACACGTAGCCGATTTGTGCAGTTCCTACACAAATTTCGCATAAGGTTCATGAGCGAATCCGCCTGCTTACCCACCCGGACGGAGTTCGCTAGCAGACAAGTCACTAAAATTCGGTCTAGCAGATAGCTCAGAGAAGAGTTCGAAAGGGGATAGAACGTGCCTGTCACGTACATGTCCACGGGGGGATGTAAATAATGGCCAAACCATCTACCGCAAATGGTGGCTTTCCGAACATCGTCGTGACCGGCATGGCCATGACGACGTCGATCGCACCCGACGTCGAGGGCACCTGGAAGGGACTCCTCAACGGCGAAAGCGGCATCCGCGTACTCGACGACGACTTCGTCGCCCAGTACGACCTACCGGTGAAGATCGGCGGGCACCTCAAGGTCCGCGACTTCGACAAGGACATGACGAAGATCGAGCTTCGCCGCCTGTCCTATGTGCAGCGTCTGGCTGCGATCCTGGGCCGTCAGGTTTGGGAAGACGCCGGAGCCCCGGAAGACATCGATCTGGAGCGCCTGACGGTTTCGGTGGGCACCGGACTGGGCGGTGGCGAGAAGCTGGTCGAGGCGTACGACGAGATGCGCGCCCGGGGCACGAAGGCCGTTTCGCCTCTTACCGTTCAGATGTTCATGCCCAACGGACCTGCCGCCGTCATCGGCCTGGAACGCAAGGCGCGCGGTGGCGTCATCACCCCCGTCTCGGCGTGTGCCTCCGGTAACGAGGGCATAGCCCACGCCTGGCGGCAGATCGCTTACGGCGACGCCGATATCGCCATCTGCGGTGGTATCGAGGCAGCCATCGAGGCCGCGCCCATCGCCGCGTTCGCCAATATGCGCATCGTGATGTCCACCGATAACGACAACCCCGCGGGGGCATCGCGGCCATTCGACAAGAACCGCACCGGCTTCGTGTTCGGCGAAGGCGGCGCGCTCATGGTCATCGAGACCGAGGAGCATGCCAAGGCACGCGGGGCCCGGATCTACGCTCGGCTTCTCGGCGCGGGCATCACCTCGGACGGCTTCCACGTAGTGGCACCGCATCCGGACGGCATCGGGGCCGCCAAGGCCATGAACCGGGCTCTGGAAACCGCCGGCCTCGACGCCAAGGACATCGACCACGTCAACGCGCACGCCACCGCGACCAGCGTCGGTGACGTCGCCGAGGGCAGGGCCATTCACAAGTCCGGTCTGCAGCACGCCGCGGTCTACGCACCCAAGGGCGCCCTCGGGCACTCCGTCGGTGCGGTCGGTGCCGTCGAGGCGGTCATCACGGTGAAGTCGTTGCAGGAGGGCATCATTCCGCCCACCCTCAACTACGAAACACCCGATCCGGAGATCGATCTCGACATCGTCAGCAAGGAGCCCCGCAAGGGCGACTACAAGTACGCGGTCAACAACTCGTTCGGGTTCGGTGGCCACAACGTGGCGATCGCCCTCGGCAAGTACTGATCCACTTCTCTGTCCCGACACGCCGTCTGGTGGCGGATTCGTCTCGAACGATTCCGCCGCCAGGCGGCGTGTCGGCGTTCGACTAGCGGAACGCCGCAATCCCGGTCAGCGCCTGGCCGATAACCAGTGTGTGCATCTCGCTGGTGCCCTCGTAGGTCAGCACCGATTCCAGGTTGTTGGCATGCCTCATCACCGGGTACTCGCCCGAAATACCGTTCGCACCAAGGATTGTGCGGGCGGTCCGGGCTATCTCGATGGCCTCGCGCACATTGTTGAGCTTGCCCAGGCTGACCTGCGGGGTCGCCAGAGTGTCGGCATCCTTGCGGCGCCCCAGATGCAGCGCCAGTAGCACTCCCTTGCCGTATTCCAGCGCCATGTTGGCCAGTTTCTCTTGGGTCAGCTGGAAGCCCGCGATCGGGCGATCGAACTGCTCCCTGGTCTGCGCGTATTCCAGTGCGGTACGCAAGCATTCACGGGCGGCGCCCATCGAGCCGAAGATGATGCCAAAACGCGCCTCGTTGAGGCACGACAGCGGGGCCTTGAGCCCGACGGCTAATGGCAGCCTGTTCTTCTCCGGCACCCACACATCAACGAGGTTGAGCTCGGCGGTCACGGATGCGCGCAAAGACATCTTCGAATGGATGGTCTGGGCATCGAACCCCGCCGAATCGGTCGACACGAGAAAACCACGGACGCCCTCGTCGGTCTGCGCCCAGATGACCGCGACATCGGCGATCGACCCGTTGGTAATCCACATCTTGGTCCCATTGAGTACCCAGTCGCTGCCATCCCGGCGCGCGTGCGTGCGCATGCCGCCCGGGTTGGACCCGAAATCGGGCTCGGTCAGACCGAAACACCCCAGCTCTTCGCCCGTTGCCATCCTGGGCAGCCACTTCTGCTTCTGCGCATCACTGCCATAGGCATAGATGGCATACATCGCCAACGACCCCTGCACACTGACCAACGAGCGGATCCCCGAGTCACCGGCCTCCAGCTCCATGCAGGCCAGTCCATATGCGAGAGAGGACGTTCCGGAACATCCGTATCCGTGCAGATGCATCCCGAGTACACCGATCTTGCCCAGCTCCAGCGCGAGCTTGCGTACCGGCAGATCACCATGCTCGTACCAGCGCTGAACATTGGGTACCACGCGCGCCTGGACCAGCGCGCGCACGCTGTCACGGATCGCGCGCTCCTCGTCGCTGAGCAGCGCATCGATACCGAACAACTCGTCGGGGTTGGTTGGTGCAGCGTCGGTAGCCATGCCGCAAACCCTAACTCCCCCAGCCACCGTGTCGGCTAGAAACTGAAGCGGTACAGCCTTTCGAAACTGCGAAGCCAGGGCAGGCTAGCCATGGCCCAGTAGATTCCGCGCAGAAACCGCGAGGGCACCAACGGGTACAGCCGCCATGGAGTTGTCTCCTCGACACATCGCAAGCGCCGGTTCCATCCTTGCACCTGAGCAGCACTTCGAATCGAAGACTTGAACAGCTTCTGCGCCCGCACAATGGACGGCGGCATCGCGTCGAACACGATCTGCCCGGATGGAAATCGATCGGTGATCCGCTGCAGAAGCTCCCGTATCTCGTCCTCGGTCAGATACATCACCAGACCCTCGGCAACGACCAATGTCGGTCTATCCGTGGGAATATCGTCGAACCACGCGGCCCCGGTCACCGACGAGGCGATCATGCGATAGCCGGTTCGCTCCTCGATGACCCGCCGGCGCATCGCGATGACCTCGGGCATGTCGACGTCGAACCAACGCACGTCGGCCGGCAGGTTCAATCGGAACGCCCTGCTGTCCAGCCCGCAGCCCAGATGCAGCACGGTCGCATCCGGATGGGCCGTCAGGAATTCCCCCGTCCAGTCGTCCAGCGCCCGCGCACGCAGTGTGACGGTGTACTGGTTGGACCTGGGCGCGGTCGTGCGTTCGATACGCGGCCAGTCGTAGTCGATGCGATCCACCAATTCAGCGGCCGCGCGATCATTGAGAATCGAACGCGGCGAACGGCTTTCGTATGCCCGGAGAAAGAGGGTGACCAGCATGGTCCAGGTCACCGACCTCCATTCGACATCGCTGAAGTCGACCTTGGCAGTCATTTCGCTGTCTCCTTGGCAGACGGGTTGAGCACGGCAGAAAGCTCGTGACACCAGCGTTCGTAGAACGTCAACGCCTCGGCACGCGCGGCCTCAAGCACCGCCAGGCTCGGCTCTTCGGCCGGCTCGAAGGCGCTGCTCACCGTGTCTGCCAGAGCATCGGCCTTACTTTCCAGAGCGAACCCTCCAGCAGCGCTAGTGTTTTCAACGGCATAGAAGCCAGCGGTCGTCGCGGCGACCCGATAGGCCAGCATGGGGTCCTGTTCAGGGTCATCACGCAGCAACCCGTGCCGGTACAGCAGGCGCAACACCAGATCGGTGGTGCCAAGCTTGCCAAGTCCCATTTCGCCGGTAGCGGGGGTGGTGGTCAAAAGATCACCAAGTAGCGCCTGGTCTCCTGTCACGATTGCCCTGGCCAATGGATTGTTCATGGTCGCGATGAAAGTCCGCCTGCTACTCACGCTCAGCAGCACCTCGCGCGGGTCCGCCCGCAACGCGTCGGCCGCCGCGGTCAGCATGGCGACGCCATCCCTGGTGAACACGGCACCGAAGAGCTCGAGCTTGCTCGGCCAGTAGAGATAGATCGTCCCCTTGCCCACACCGGCCCGACGCGCCACTTCGTCGATGGTCACCTTTCGGTATCCGAACTGCAGAAACAGCTGTTCAGCGGCATTGAGAATACCGGTCGCCTTCCGCTCGTCCATCACACCCCTGACTATATGACTAATTTGGTTTTCTAGTCAGTTTAGCCTTGTGGCCCCCCATCGGGAAGGGCCTACCCTCGAAGACATGTCCATCCCCGACAGGCCGCATTTGGTTCCTGGCCCGGACCATCCCATCGGCATTTCACCGTCGAACACACGCGTCGTTGTGACCGCGGGCGACGACACCGTCGCCGACTCCACCCGCGCGCTGCGGCTACAAGAGGCCAGCTATCCCGCCGTGCACTATCTCCCGCCCGACTCCGTGAATTGGGATGTGCTGCAACGCACCGATACCCATACCTACTGCCCATACAAGGGCGAGGCCTCCTACTACTCGGTGCGCACACCCGAGGGAACGGTCGAGGACGCCGCCTGGACATACGAGGATCCGTTCCCGGAGGTCGCCCCGATCGCGCGGTATCTCGCGTTCTACCCGGACCGGGTCACCGTCACCGCAGAGTGAACGTACCCATCTGGCGACCCCCAGATCGCTGGCGTACGTTGTGCCCATGACGACTGCCGATGGTCTTCACTCAGGTGACCCATCCCCCGTCCATCGCCGGGCCTTCAACGACCAGGTCACGCGGTTCTGGGGCCGCGCCGCGCGAGCGTATGACTGGGCACCGCTACAGCAATGGGTGTACCGCCCCGCTCAGGACGAGATGCTTGCCCAGCTGCGCCAGCATAAGTCGCAGCGTATTGTCGACATCGCCTGTGGTACTGGAATATTGGCGACGCGCATTCAGGATGAACTCGAACCCGAGCAAGTGCACGGCGTCGACATGTCTGAAGGAATGCTCGCTCAGGCAAAGGCCCGTTCGTCGCTGGTCAATTGGCAGTTCGCGCCCGCCGAGAAGTTGCCGTTCGATGACGGTGCACTGGACGCGGTGGTGTCGACATCGGCGTTCCATTTCTTTGACCAACCCGCCGCCCTCACGGAGTTCCATCGCGTACTGACACCCGGCGGATTCGCAGCTATCACCACATTCACGCCGGACCGCACTTCCGCTCCGATCCTGCGCCGGGTGTTCGGCGACAGAATCCCCGCGAGCGTGCCGTCCAAGGCCGAAATGCGGCTGATGTTCGAAACCGCCGGGTTCGAGGTCACTGTGCAGCGACCCGTGCATCACCCCTTCACCCTTCCGTTCATCGAATTCGACCGACTCACGGTGGGTATCAAGCGATGACGCGGTGGCTGCTGCTGCGCGGCCTGAGCCGCGAGAAGCGCCACCGGGAGCAATTCCCGCAGATCCGTGAGCATACGATCCTGGCCCAGACGGCCAACAACCCCGATCTCGACCTCGACGCACTTGCCAGGCGCTGGGCGCAATACCTGCAGTCCCAACGCCCGTCGAGTGCAGGCGTTGTCCGGCAGATAGCCGCCGCCGTCACCTTTCGGATGCCCCGGCACATCGATACCCCGTTACTGATACTGACCGCGCTGCGGGACAGGATCGTGAGTTCGTCCGCATCACACGCCATCGCCACCAGGTACGGCGGCCCCATCGCCGTGCACCCCACCGCCGGCCACGATATCCCCCTCGATGACGGCGCACGGATCGCCGAGCAGGTCAAGCAATGGATCGGCTAAATTCACCGGCTGTGCCACAACGTCTTTCAGCCTGGCGGTTCGTCACCACATTCGGTGTCATCAGCATGCTCGCCGATATCGTGTATGAGGGCGCGCGTTCGATCACCGGGCCACTGCTGGCATCGCTGGGAGCCAGCGCCCTTGTGGTCGGGGTGGTGACCGGAATCGGCGAGGCCGCGGCGCTAGCACTGCGTCTGGTGTCCGGCCCCCTCACCGACCGCACCCGCAAGTTCTGGGCATGGACCATCTCCGGTTACGCACTGACCGTGGTAACCGTCCCTTTCTTGGGAGTGTCCAGCGTGCTGTGGATCGCCGCGACATTGGTGATCGCCGAACGTGTCGGCAAGGCGGTGCGCAGTCCCGCCAAGGACACTCTACTGTCCCATGCCACCGCAGTCACCGGCCGCGGCAAGGGATTCGCGGTACATGAGGCCATGGACCAGATCGGTGCCATCACCGGCCCGCTCCTGGTGGCGGGCATGCTCGCCCTCACCCACGTCAACTATCTACCTACCTTCGCCATCTTGGCCCTCCCCGGTGGCGCGACGCTTTTGCTGCTGTTCTGGCTGCGCCGACGCGTACCCCACCCCGAGCGCTATGAGCACGACGACTACATCCGTGGTGCGGCAGACCGCCCGCATAAACTCTCACTGCCACTTTCCTTTTGGCTGTACTCCGGTTTCACTGCGATCACCATGATCGGGTTCGCGACGTTCGGGGTGCTGTCCTTCCACATGGTGCAGCGCGGAGTACTACCGGTTCCCGCCGTGCCGATAGTGTACGCCGCCGCCATGGCCGCCGACGCGGTCGCCGCGCTGTTATCCGGATGGGCTTACGACCGTGTCGGACCGAAATCCCTAGCAGCCCTTCCTATTGTCGGGGCGACGGTACCGATGTTGGCATTCACCGATTCCCTGCCGGGGATCGTCCTCGGTGCACTGCTCTGGGGCGCGGCCGTGGGCATCCAGGAATCCACGCTGCGCGCGGTGGTCGCCGACCTGGTTCCCCCTCCCCGACGTGCCACCGCGTACGGGGTATACGCGGCGGTTCTCGGCACCGCGACGGCAATCGGCGGCGCGCTCACCGGCTACCTCTACGGGGTGTCGATTCCGATGCTCATCGCCGTGGTGGGCGTGATCCAGCTGGTGGCCTTGATCACGGCAGCGCCAACGCTCTTGCGGCACGCCGGTCAGGTGTAAGGCAGCCCGCTGCTGGCATCCTCGTCGACGTGCACACTGCGTCCGATATACGGAAAAGCCCTCTGGGCGCACGATTCACGTACACATACCTTGCAGCCCGGCCCGATCGGCACAGCAGTCGATGGATCGTCGATTGCGATCCCCGTGGAGTACACCAGCCTGTGCGCATGCGCAATATCGCAACCCAATCCGATCGCGAATGACTTTGGGGTGCTGAGAAATCCACCGGTGGATGTGCTGCTGGTCCGAGCCACCCAAAAATAGGTGCGGCCATCGGGCATCTCGGCCACCTGGGTGACAAACTGTCCCGGGTTCGAGAATGCCTCGTGCACCACCCACAGCGGGCAGTTTCCGCCCACCCTAGAGAAGTGAAATGCGGTAGCAGACTGCCGTTTGGAGATATTTCCGGCTCGATCGGTGCGCACCAGTATGAACGGAACCCCTCGCATCGACGGACGCTGCAGGGTGGACAGTCGATGGCAGACCGTCTCATGCCCGACCTCGAACTGCCGCGCCAAAATATCGACGTCATACCGGCTGGACTCCGCGGCATGGTGGAACTGCTTGTACGGCAAGAGGAAAGCGCCGGCAAAGTAGTTGGCCAGCCCAATGCGCGCAACACCGATGGCTTCCGGGCTCAACTGGTCGGCTCCAGCGAGAATCGCGGCCATGGTTTCGGTCTGCGTCACCAACGCCAGCTGTGTGGCCATCTGGAAAGCCCGCTGCCCCGGCGTGAGCCAATGGGCGATACGCAGCACCCCGGCGGTGGCGTCAAATCTGCGTTTCGACGAATCCGAAGGTTCCCCAGCCTTATTCACTGCGACGGCAATGCCTAGGTCCTGCTTGAGCACCGTCGCCAGCTGGATGTCCAGCCCACCGACGTGCAGTCCGTAGTGCTCAAAAAGGTCCTCTGCGGCGGTGTCGAGTTCACCGAGATAGTTCTTGTGGTCGTAAAAGAAGTCACGAACCTCTTCAAATGGCATGGGCCGCAGTGGCTCGCGAACAGAATCACCGATAGTTTCCGCATTCTCGGTGGCCCGGTAGCTCTCTAGCTCCGCGGTGACATCTCGCAACCTGCGATGCATGCCGACCAGGGTCTGCCCCACCGACGGCATCCGGGCCACCAGCTCTTCGAGCTGCAGATCGCTCACCTCACCGACCGCCGCCTCGGTGAATATCTCGCCGAGATCCGCCACAAGCCGGGCATCGGAGTCTGGCGAGAAGTAGTGGGGCGATAGATCGAACCGTTCGGTGAGCCGCAGTAGCACGGCCACCGTCACCGGGCGGGTGTCGTTCTCCAGTTGATTGACGTAGCTCGTCGAGAGGTCCAGGACACGTGCGAGCGCCGCCTGCGTCAGGCCACGCTCCTCACGCAACCTCCGCAGCCGCGCACCGGCGAACGGTCTGGACATGAGACGAGGATAGCCCCAAACGTGTTTGCAATGTTTGCAGGATGCGCGAACTAAGGATACAGAAATACACATTTACATGGCCTTTTGATCGCAGGGAACCGTGCGTAATGTGCGGATCATGCCCGTTCACTCCGTACGCACCCGCCGCAGCGCCGAAGCATTTCCCCGCGACCAACACCTCGCCTGGAAGATCGCCGAAATCGCTTCCGACCCCGTCGCCGTTCCCGCCGACACCGCGGCGATGGTGATCAACCGGGTCATCGACAACGCCGCCGTCAGCGCCGCCTCGGTTATCCGCCGTCCCGTCACGGTGGCGCGCCGCCAGGCGCAGGCACATCCGGCCGTACCCGGCGCCCATGTCTTCGGCATCGGAGGTGGGTACTCGGCCGAGTGGGCTGCCTGGGCCAACGGAGTCGCCGTACGCGAGCTCGACTTCCACGACACCTTTCTGGCCGCCGACTACTCACACCCCGGTGACAACATCCCCCCGCTGGTAGCCGTCGCGCAGCAGCTCGGCATCGGAGGTGATGACCTGATTCGCGGCCTGGCCACCGCCTACGAGACACAGATCAATCTGACTCGCGGAATCTGCCTGCACGAGCACAAGATCGACCATGTCGCTCATCTCGGCCCCTCGGTGGCCGCGGGCTTGGGTACCATGCTCAAACTCGACACCGAGACCATCTACCAGGCCATCGGCCAGGCCCTGCATCTGACCACCGCAACTCGTCAGTCCCGCAAGGGGCTCATCTCCAGCTGGAAGGCGTATGCCCCGGCGTGGGCCGGCAAGGTCGCCATCGAGGCCGTGGATCGCGCCATGCGCGGCGAGGGTGCGCCGTCTCCGATCTGGGAGGGCGAAGACGGTGTGATCGCCTGGCTGCTCGGCGGGCCGGAAAAGCTTTACGAAGTGCCGCTGCCTGGCCCCGGCGAGGAAAAGCGCGCCATCCTGGATAGCTACACCAAGGAGCACTCTGCCGAATACCAGAGCCAAGCACCGATCGACCTGGCCCGCAGGATGCGCGAACGCATTGGTGACCTTGCACAGATCGCCACCATCGTGCTGCACACCAGCCACCACACGCACGTGGTCATCGGTACCGGCTCCAACGATCCGCAGAAGTTCGATCCGGATGCTTCACGCGAAACGCTGGATCACTCGGTGATGTACATCTTCGCCGTCGCGCTCGAGGACGGCACCTGGCATCACGAGCGGTCCTACGCGCCGGAACGTGCGCACCGTCCCGAAACCATCGAACTCTGGAACAAGATCAGCACGATCGAAGATCCGGAGTGGACCCGGCGCTATCACTCGACCGATCCTGACAAGAAGGCCTTCGGCTGCAAGGCCGTCGTCACCCTCAAGAACGGTGAGGTGATCGCCGACGAGCTGGCAATTGCCGACGCGCATCCGTTAGGTGCACGCCCGTTCGCCCGTGAAAACTATGTCAACAAGTTCACGGCGCTCTCCGACGGCATCATCGCTCCGCGGGAGCAAGAGCGATTCCTCTCCGTGGCACAGGGATTGGCCGATCTCAAGCCCGGTTCGCTCGGTGCGCTCAATCCACTCGTGGACACCGTGGTCCTGGACAAGGCTCCGTCGACCCCGGAAGGGATCTTCAAGTGAGTACACTCCTTGCCTCCGCCACAGACGCGGCGACAAAACGCGCCGCCTTCCGTCAAGGCCTATCGTCCGGTGAACTGCTGCGCCTACCTGGCGCCTTCTCCCCGTTGGTGGCCAAGCTGATTCAGGAAATCGGCTTCGAAGGTGTCTACGTATCGGGCGCGGTGTTGTCGGCGGATCTGGCCCTGCCCGATATCGGGCTGACCACACTCACCGAGGTGTCGGCCCGGGGCCGGCAGATCGCGTCGGTTACCGACCTTCCCACCTTGATCGACGCCGACACGGGCTTTGGCGAGCCGATGAGTGCCGCCCGCACGGTCGCCGTCCTCGAGGACAGCGGGGTAGCCGGCCTTCATCTGGAGGACCAGGTAAATCCTAAGCGGTGCGGCCATCTTGACGGAAAGGCCGTCGTGGAGACCGTCGAGATGGTCCGACGGCTACACGCCGCGGTTTCGGCCCGGCGCGACCCCAATTTCGTGATCTGCGCCCGCACGGATGCGGCGGGCATCGAGGGGTTGCCCGCGGCTATAGATCGCGCCCGGGCCTATGCCGACGCGGGCGCGGATCTCATCTTCACCGAAGCGCTCACCGACATCGGCGAGTTTGAGAAGTTCCGCGCCGCCGTGGACATTCCGCTGCTGGCCAACATGACCGAGTTCGGAAAGTCCGAACTCGTGACAGCCGACCGCCTCCGTGAGGTCGGGTACAACGTCGTCATCTACCCGGTAACCACCTTGCGCCTGGCGATGTACGCCGTCGAGCAGGGCTTGCATGAAATCAACTCGGCGGGAACACAGTCGGGACTGCTGGAGCAGATGCAGCACCGCAGCCGTCTCTATGAGCTGCTCCACTACGCCGAATACAACCGATTCGATACCGAGATCTTCAATTTCAGTCTCGATGGAGGTCAATAATGACTATCGCTACACCGACAATTCACAAGGGCCTCGCCGGCGTCGTGGTGGACACCACCGCCATCTCCAAGGTGGTACCGGAAACGAATTCACTGACCTATCGCGGATATCCGGTTCAAGATCTGGCCGTGCAATGCAGCTTCGAACAAGTGGCATACCTGCTGTGGCACGGCGAGTTGCCGAACGATGGAGAACTCGCGCTGTTCAACCAGCGTGAACGCGCGCAGCGTCGGCTGGACCGCTCGCTGATGGCACTGTTGGCCAAGCTGCCGGAGACCTGTCACCCGATGGACGTGGTGCGTACCGCCATCAGCTACCTGGGCGCCGAGGATCCCTCCGAGGACGACAGCACACCGGATGCCAACTATGCCAAGTCACTTCGTATGTTCGCAGTGCTCCCGACCATCGTCGCGTCCGATATGCGCCGCCGTCGTGGGCTTGACCCGATTCAGCCACACAGCCATCTGGGCTATTCGGCCAACTTCCTGCGGATGTGCTTTGGCGAAATCCCAGATCCGGTCATCGTCAAAGCCTTCGAGCAATCCATGATTCTGTACGCAGAGCACAGCTTCAACGCCTCCACGTTCGCCGCCCGGGTGGTCACCTCCACGCAGTCGGACATCTACAGCGCGGTCACCGCGGCCATCGGCGCGCTCAAGGGTTCCCTGCATGGCGGCGCCAATGAGGCCGTCATGCATGACATGATAGAGATAGGCGACGCATCCAAGGCCTCGGAGTGGTTGCAGAGCAAGCGGTCTCGCAAAGAGAAGATCATGGGGTTCGGTCACCGCGTGTACAAGAACGGTGACTCCCGGGTTCCTACCATGCGTGCCGCGCTCGAGGACGTCGCACGGGTGCGTGACGGTGGCCAGTGGCTCGAGATCTACAAGGTGCTCGAGTCCGAGATGGACGCGGCAACCGGCATCAAACCCAATCTGGATTTCCCGACCGGACCCGCCTACTACCTGATGGGATTCGACATACCGTGCTTCACACCCATTTTCGTGATGAGCCGGATCACGGGATGGACTGCACACATCATGGAGCAGGCCGCGGCCAACGCCTTGATCCGGCCGTTGAGCGAGTATTCCGGAAAGCCCCAGCGCACACTGGCGTGCTGAAATCAGCCCCGAGTGTGCGGTTTACGTCGAAATATCGTTGACTCTCGACACGAACCGCACACTCGGCCCGGCTACTCGGGCTCTCTGTCACAGAGCAACTGGACGAACAACTCGTCTGGCGGGGGCGCCTCCGAGTTGATGTCAAGGAGGCCGGTGTAGAAGCCATCTGGCGAGTGCACCGCGCGACTTACCTGCCCGGCAATGCCCGTGACGACACCCGCATAGCCACGCGTATCGTTCACGCTCAACCGAGGGTCCGCGAGATCGACTGTCACCCGATCGCCCCTCGACGGGATCACCGCGCCGAACACGCCTGGAGGCCCGAATAGGTCCAACGTCCTGCGAGCCCGGTCTCGCTCTTCCTGGCGCGCTTGAATATCGGCGTCCTCCGGTTCGACCACGGACATAACCCGCAGACCCACCACGCAACCCGTGATGACACGACGACCCAGTTCTCCCCTCGATGATTCTTCCGGCCACCGCGTCGCAAGCTCCACCGACCTGTACTGGAATGACGAGGGTCTGCAACGTATGCAGTCAGACTCGTCCCGGTAGGACACCGCCGACACGTCGTACAGCTCCTCAACAACCCCCAGCAGACGCGGCCAGTTTTGACCCTCATGCCATGTGGCCCAAAGGGTTACCAGCCTATGGGCGGGATCACCAAGCGCAGGATCCCAACCGGCGCAACCGTACGGGAACCTGATGATCTCACGGCCCTCGTCCCAATCGACCGCAGCAGCCGATGCCAATAGGTATCCGCTCTCTGTCGGATAGGCACAGATCTGCCAGTCGACAGACTGGCCTATTTCGGGAGTCCGGCCGCAGCACTGATACTCCCAGTTTGAAATACCGATATAGACAAGAGATTCGTTCCGAACGGGAACTGTGTTGATCAATTCTCGCACCGGGTGTTCGACGGACGAAGCACGAAGGCTCCGGACCCGGTGTACCGAGCGAAAGGCTAACCAGCATCACGCCCGGCGTCAATACCCGTTATTCGGGCCGCGGTAGCAACCCGCCCACCCACCAATCAGCGGGCTCTTGGCGCCGACAAGCGCGCTGACGTAGCAGCCCTTCCATCTCGAAACCAGCAGCCTCGGCCACGGCCCGTGAACCTTCGTTGCCGACGACGGCCCACCACTCGATGCGATGGGCATCCAATACATCGAATCCCCACTGGCACAACCTCTGTACCGCCTCGGTTGTCAGTCCTTTGCGGCGATGTTGCGCCGCGGACCAGTATCCGACCTCCAGCACGCCGGACGTGACGGGCTTCAGCGAACATGTGCCCGCCAACTCGCCCGTGTCCATCACGAAGAAGCCGAAGCCGTATCGCGTACCGGCCACCCATTCCTGCGCCGACGCGGCGATGAAACTGCGGGCGTCGCCGACCGTGTATGGCACCGGTAACGGCAGATAGTGCAGGATCTCTGGATCGTTGCACGCGTCAACAATTGCCGCCGCATCGGCGTCGGCAACGGCCCGCAACATCAACCGGTCCGTCTGCAGTTCAACGGGTTCCATCCGACCAGTCTCGAGCGCACCGACAGCAGAGTCAACGGAATTCTGCCGGGTCGCGCCGCTGTCAGGAGACCGCCGGTGACCAGTACTCCAGCATCTCCGCAAACGTCTCAAAGGCCGGCCGGGCGAGACCGTACGGCGCTTCGAAATGGATGCTCAGCGGAAAGCCCAGACCCCCGACCCCGTCTACTACCCGTTTGTAGAGGTCGACGAGCTGTGGCCGCCTTTCCCCGGGTTCCCGCGCCGCCAGCGCCTTGACGAAGTCCTGCTCGCGGGCGACGGCCTCGTTACCGGGATCTTGGATCAGCCAGTCGATGAGTCCGATCTTGGACTCCAGCTTCGGGACGAAACCAAAGGAAAGCAAGACCTCGGGCCGATGATCGCTCGTGTGCGCGAACTCATGCAGGAAGCCCACCACCGCATCGGAATACAGCAGCTGAGTCATGGCGAAGTTCGCGCCCTTGTCGCATTTGAATGAGAATCGCCCCTGCTCCCCGGCACGGGTCGGGATCAGGATCGCTCCGCGATTCTGAACGATGTCATCGAACTTCGACAGCGCGTCGGTCGGCGGTATGCCCGCGCCATCGCCGTCGTTCATGGTGCGTGGCACGCCAACGAAGATCACGCCGTCCATTCCGACATCGGTCAAATCCGTCAACCGCCCCCGCAGTGACGTCTCGTCCGAGAACGACGTGACTTGCGTGCACAGTCCCCGCACCGCGGGCAGTTCAGCCCGGATAATCGACCAGTAGTCGACGACATCCAGCTTGGGCTTCATCTCCAGGGGCCGATCGCCGTCCTCGACGATCATCGAGGGAATCATCACGTGCGCTATGCGCCGGTCGATCCCGAACTCGGCGGAGAACTGCCGCAGTTTCCGCAGTTCCTCAGCTGCCCTATCGAGGCCGCCATCGACGTTGGGAGGCACCATCTCCAACGCAACGGTATTCATCGACACCCAAGTACCTCCGATTTGGCAAACAGTGGGTTGGCTAATGGTATATGCACCAATAATTTTCGCTGGTGGGCAGTCCCCCATATCCGCAAGACTGCCCACCAGACATCGACATCTACGCGTCGGCGCGCACTGAGGCAGCCGCGGCGACCAGGTTGGCCAGTGACGAGGTGACCTCGTCTACCTTGCGGGTCTTCAGACCGCAGTCAGGGTTGACCCAGAGACGCCGAGCCGGAACAGCCTTCAGCGCTTCACGTAACGATGTCGCCATCTCTTCAGTGGATGGCACACGCGGTGAATGGATGTCATAGACGCCCGGACCCACGCTGTTGGAGAACCCGATCGCATTGAGGTCGTCGAGCACCTCCATATGCGAACGTGCCGCCTCAATAGAAGTGACATCCGCGTCCAGATCAGCGATCGCGCCGATCACCTCGCCGAACTCCGAATAGCACAGGTGCGTATGGATCTGTGTCGCATCGGACACGCCCGAAGTGGACAGACGGAACGCACCGACGGCCCAGTCCAAGTACGCCTGCTTCTCGGAATTACGCAGAGGCAGCAGCTCGCGCAGCGCGGGTTCATCCACCTGAATGATGGCGATGCCGGCATTCTGCAGGTCCACCGTCTCATCCCGGATTGCCAGGGCGATCTGATTCGCGGTGTCCCCCAGCGGCTGATCGTCGCGCACGAACGACCACGCGAGGATGGTCACCGGCCCGGTCAGCATGCCCTTGACATGCTTTTGAGTCAGTGACTGGGCGTAGGTGGCCCACTCGACGGTCATCGGCTTGCGGCGGGCCACGTCGCCATACAGGATCGGCGGCCGGACACAACGGCTACCGTACGACTGCACCCAACCGTTCTGGGTGGCGAAGAAACCATCCAGCTGTTCGGCGAAATACTGCACCATGTCGTTGCGCTCCGGCTCGCCGTGCACCAGCACGTCCAGGCCCAGTTTCTCCTGCAGAGCAATGACATTGGCAACCTCGGCGCGCATCTGCCGCACGTATTCGGCATCGTCGATCTCGCCCCTGGTGAGGGCTTGGCGGGCCTTGCGGATCTCGACGGTCTGCGGAAAGGACCCGATGGTCGTGGTGGGAAGGGTGGGCAGTCGTAGACGCTCGTCCTGACTACGACGGCGTTCGGCGGCGTCGCCACGCGAAACACCATCCGCCAGAATCGCATCCAAGCGTGCACGGATCTGGCCATTGTTCAGACGCGGGTCCGTCCTGCGGGACTCGGCAGCCGCGTTGGAGGCCGCGATCTCGGCGGCCACCGCGTCGCGCCCCTCACTCAGAGCACGCGCCAGCACGACGACTTCCTTAACCTTTTCCTCGCCGAAGGCCAGCCAGCTGCGCAACTGGTCGTCGAGTTGGGCCTCCGGCTCCAGCGAATAGGGCACATGCAATGTCGAGCAGGACGTAGAAACCGCCACCGCCCCCGCACTCCCCACCAGGGTCGCAAGGCTGCCCAGCGCCGATTCGAGGTTGGTACGCCAGATGTTTCGGCCATCGACGACGCCGGCCACCACGGTCTTCCCGGATAGCTCGGGCACCGCCGTCACAGTCGATACCGACCCGTAGACCAGGTCGACGGCGATCGCCTCGACGGGGGTGCGCGCCAACGCCGGCAGCGCCGCGCCCAGGTCACCGAAGTAGGTGGCGACCAGGATCGCGGGGCGATCCGCTACCGTCCCGAGGCGCCCATACACCCGCTCGGCCAGCTCGGGTCCGTTCGGGAGGATGTCGGTGACGAGCACGGGCTCATCGATCTGGACCCAGGCGACCCCGGCCTCGGCAAGCCGCACCAGCAATTGTTCGTACAGGGTCACCACCTCGTCGAGACGCTCGATGGGCGCATCAGCTCCGTCAATCGGCTTGCTCAGCGCAAGGAAGGTGACCGGGCCGACGACGACTGGACGCGCGGGGATGTCCAGTGCTTGAGCCTCTTTCAGCTCACCGAACAACTTCGCGTCGTTGAGCTCAAATTTCGTGCCGGGCCCGATCTCGGGCACCAGATAGTGATAGTTGGTGTCAAACCACTTGGTCATTTCCAGCGGCGTGACATCGGCGTTGCCGCGTGCTGCGGCAAAGTAGCGATCGAGGTCGTCGGTGATGCCCGCGACGCGGGGCGGAAGTGCACCCAGCAGCACCGCGGTGTCCAGCACCTGGTCGTAGTAGGAGAAGGTGTTCACTGGAACCGAGTCGAGCCCAGCGGCTGCTAACGCGGTCCAGTTGTCGCGCCGAAGCCCCGCGGCGACATCCTCCAGCTCGGCGCGGCTGATGCGTCCGGCCCAGTAGCTTTCGGTAGCCCGTTTGAGCTCACGGCGCGGGCCGATGCGCGCCGAACCGAGCGTGGTGGCCTTCAATGGTTGAGTGGTCATGCGGTCCTCTATCTACGGCGTAGTGGTCACCGCCCAGGACAAGCAAGCCGAGCCCGAATAACCAGCACGCACGGTGCTGGTTGAAACCGATTCGGCCATACGCCCATTCCGCGAGGCGATGATCCGCCGGATGCGGCGCATCCGACACAACTGGCAGGTCTTCGGACTTACAGGCATTACCCGGGCTCAGGTTTTCCTACGGGCCGTCGCTTCCCAGGAGCGTTGGTGGCATTCCCAGTGCTTATGACGGCGATCGTTCCTGCATACCGCTGCGGGACAGTCCCGGATTCTCACCGGGTTCCCTCTTGTGCCGGCCCCCGTAGGGCCCGCCACTCGATGCTGACAACGGCCCGGACGAATCGGGCCACCATCAGCAGACCAGCTGCGCCCTACATCATATGCACGCTGGCCCGCCCGTTTATTAGCGACTATTCTCTAATATCGTGATTACCCTTGACCAGGCGCAACAAGTTCTCGATGCACAACCCTTCAGCCGTCTATTGGGGGCTGCGATCACCCGGGTCGACGAGCGCGGAATCCAGCTTTCCCTGGAGATCCGCGACGAACTGCGCCAGCAGAGCGGATTCATCCACGGCGGCGTACTGAGCTATCTCGCCGATAACGCCATCACGTACGCCTGCGGTCTCGGACTCGGCGCCGACATCGTGACCAGTGGATACACCATCGAATACGTGGCACCCGCCCGCGACGGCGCACGCCTGGTCGCCGACGCATCCCTGGTAAGTGCCGGGCGCACCAAAGCCCTCGGCCGCTGCGAGATCTCCGTCGAGGACCACGACGGCACGGCCACGCTGGTCGCGGTGGCCCAGGGCACCAGCATGGTCCGTCGCAGTGGGACGTAAGCCGCAGTACAGCGCCGACGACATCCTGGATGCGGCCCTGGGACTGGTGGCTGCCGGTGGTCCGTCCGCAGCCACGGCTACGGCGATCGGACGGGTGCTCGGAGCCCCTTCGGGTTCGATCTACCACCGATTCCCCAGCCGCGACGAACTCATGGCCCGCCTCTGGTTACGTTCAATCGCGCGTTACCAGGACGGCGTACTCACCGCCCTTGCCCTGCCCGACGCCGACGACGCCCTCGCGGCGGCGATCGATCACGCCTTCGATTGGACGGCAAGCAACCACAACGAGGCGCTGCTGCTCCTTCAATACGAGAAGGCGGATTTGGTGGCCCACTGGCCCGACACCCTCGCCACCGAGCTCAAATCGCTGAACTCGCGGGTACGAAAGACTTTGCGCGAGTACACCGATCGCCGGTATGGCAAGGTGACCACCGAGCGGATCGACAAGGTGATGTTCGCGTTGATCGACATGCCCTACGCCGCTGTGCGCCGGCACCTCCCCGACAAGGGCGAGCCGGCACCGTGGCTACGCGAGTTCGTCCACACCAGCGCCCATGCCCTCCTGGCGCGAGCATGCCTAAACGAGCCCTAAAACAGCCGATTTCCGCATATTTGGGCATGCTCGCGGAAAGGAAATCAGACCGTGGCGTACTTCTGGCGCAGCGCCTTCTTGTCCAGCTTGCCCAGCGCGGTCAGCGGCAATGAGTCGGCGATGATCACGTGCTTGGGCGACTGCACCGAACCCTTGCGTTCCTTGACCGCGGACTGAATCTCGGAGGTCATCAACGCGACCGCCTCCTCGTCGGATGACGCGTCGGAGCGCAGCACGACGATCGCGGTCACCGCTTCGCCCCACTTCTCGTCGGGCACTCCGATAACACCGACCTGAGCAACCGAAGGATGCTCAGCGACAACGTCTTCCACCTCACGCGGGAAGACATTGAAGCCACCGGTGACGATCATGTCCTTGGTGCGGTCGACGATGAACCAGAAGCCGTCTTCGTCCTCGCGCGCGACATCTCCGGTGCGCAGCCAGCCGTTCTTGAATGTTTCGGCGGTCTGTTCGGGCAGACCCCAGTAGCCGCCCGCTACCAGTGGGCCGGCGACGCAGATCTCGCCCGGCTCACCCTGTTTGACCGGCCGATCGTTCTCATCGAGCAGGGCGGTGCGCAGGAACGCCGAGGGTCGGCCACAGCTGGACAGCCGCTTGGCATCGTGATCGCCCTTGGCCAGATAGCTGATCACCATGGGCGCCTCGGACTGACCGAAGTACTGCGCGAAAATCGGCCCGAATCGCTCGATGGCCTCCGCCAGGCGCACCGGGTTGATGGCCGAGGCACCGTAGTAGACGGTCTGCAGTGAAGATAGGTCGCGGGTGCGTGAATCCGGGTGGTCCAACAGCGCGTAGATCATCGACGGCACCAGCATGGTGGCGGTGATCTGGTGTTCCTCGATCGCGGCCAGTACGGCACCCGCGTCGAACTTGGGTAGCACCACCATCGACCCGCCTTTCATCAAGGTGGGCATGAAAAAGGCGGCACCGGCATGCGAAAGCGGAGTGCACATCAGGAACTTGGGACGTTCCGGCCACTCCCATTCGGCCAGCTGGATCTGCGTCATGGTGAGAATGGACTGCGAGGTACCGATGACACCCTTGGGCTTACCGGTGGTCCCGCCCGTGTAAGTGAGACCGTTGATGTGGTCCGGCGACAGATTGATCGGTGTCAAGGGCCTGGCCGCGAAGCCCGCGGCCGCGGCAACCAGATCCTGGCCCACCTCGGCCAGTTCTGCGGGCACCGGCCCCAGCGTGAGCACGCGCGTCAACGTCGGCACCTTGGCCACCAGCGCCGCCGCGCGTTCCACGAATTGCGGTGTGGGATCAATGACGAGCGTGGTGATCTTGGCATCGGCCAAGACATAGGCGTGATCATCGAGCGAACCGAGCGGATGCAGCGCGGTGCGGCGAGTGCCGAGCAACTGCCCGGCACCGATCACCAACAGCACTTCGGGCCGGTTGAGCGCCAACATGCCCTGCCCGTCGGTGGGGTCGGGTACCAGCTCGATGAAGGCTTGGATGTACTTACTGATCTCGTCGGCCATTTGCGCGCCAGTCAGAGTCACGTCGCCGAGTACCAACGCGGGGGCATCCCTATTGCGCTTGAGCGCGGATACCAGCAGGTGCCCGGAGTTGATGGACCCGTGCAGCGGGTCGAATGGATCAGGCATCGCGCTCCTCAATGAATGGTCGCCGATCAGGCACTTCGCTCGACGTTAGAACATGTTCTATTTTTGGGCAAGAACGCGCCCACCCACCGGCCACGTAGCACCTCGGCCGATACCCGGTGAAACTCTCAATGGCCTTGCTACGCTCGTTAAATGATCAGGTCAACGGCAAGTGGCGCACTGTTCATCGCGATGATGACGTTTGCCCCAGCTTTCGCAGGTGCCGACCCGGCGGATCCCGACCCGTTCAACCCCGGTGATTGCATCGGCAACGCCAATGCCGTCTGCAACGTTGGCCCCTACGGACCGAACAGCATGTCCAATCCCGCCAACCCGGCCAGCCCGCTGAACCCCAACAACCCCGCCAACCCGGCCAGCCCGCTGAACCCCAACAACCCGGCCAATCCCGCCAGTCCCATGAATCCGAACAATCCCGCGAACCCCGCCAGCCCGCTGAACCCGATGAACCACCCGGGTCAGCCCTGACGCGCCCTTAGGCCGCGGTAAATCCCTTGGCCCGCCGCGTATCGAGCGGGCCCCACAGCGTGGACTTGACTTCCGCTCGCACCAGCGGCACGACCTCTTCGGCGAACCGACGCAAGGTGTCCTTCTGTTCCTCGAAGTCGGCCTCGGGACTCAACGAGATCGATTGGAACTCGTGTCCAAACGCCTCATGCCAGTCAAGGATCTTCTCGGCCACCCGTTCCGGTGAACCGGCGAGCACCGGCCCGCGGTCCGCGGCATCCTCGATGGATTCAAAGGAAGGAAACTTACCGACGGCCTTGGGATGCGCTTTGAGCTTCGCCATCTGCGCCAGGCGCGCCTCGTAGATCGGCCGATACTGCGCGATGGCCTGTTCCGTCGTGTCCGCCAGGTACAGCCCACCCGAACCAGCACCCACGTACAGTTGCGCGGGGTCGTGCCCGTGATGGGCGTACAGCTCACGATATCTGTCGATGAGCACTCGGTAGTTCTCCTTGGGCTGCAAGGCATTTGCGGTGACTATCGGGTCGCCCCACTTGGCCGCGAGCTCGACCGCAAAGGTTGAAGTCGCCGAGCCATGCCAGATACGGAACGGTCCGTCATACGGTCGTGGCAGTGTGGTCGCGTCGGCCAGCGGGTGCCGGTGCACCCCGACCCAGTCGACGTGCTCCTCACGCAACAACCGCCGGAGGAGCTCGTAGTTCTCCTGTAGGTACTCGTACTGCTTGGCGATATCCAGACCCATCAAGGGGTACTGACGATCCTCATTGCCCTTCCCGATCACTATCTCGAGCCGGCCCCGGCTGAGTTGGTCGATGGTGGCGAAGTCCTCGGCCGCGCGCACGGGATCCAGCAGTGACAAGACCGTCACGCCGGTGGACAGCAGTATCCGGTCGGTCGCGGCCGCCACCGCTCCCAGCAGCACGGTGGGCGCCGAGGAAAGCACGTCACCAGCATGTCGTTCCCCAACGGCGAAGGAATCAAAACCCAAATTCTCGGCCAACACCGCGGTCTCGATCACCCTGTTCAGCCGCTCCGCAGCCGGCGCCAACGCCCTTGTCGCCGGGTTTGGCAGGTGGAAGACAATGTCGAGTAGCTGGAAGCGCATATTGCCAGTATGCCTAAGCGGACTTCGGTCCGGCAGGGAGGAAAAGCTCTGATGATCACCGAACTGGACTCGGTGCTCCTGGACGTTCCAAATCTCGGTGAGGCAAAGGACGCGTACTCACGGCTGTTCAACAGCTCCGCGCCGCACCCCCAGTTACACCTCGGACTCCCGCGATGGGCCTCCCATCCCGGGATGCTGTTTCGCGTGGACGACCTCGACTGCGCGGCCCGGACAGTCGCTCGGCGCGGGCTCGCGCTGACCGTGCACGGAGATCTCGCGACGGGCGAGTCCAACGGAGTGACCCTTGGGCTGAGCGGGCAACCGCCCGCCGTTCCCCAACCGGACGCAGACAGCTGCCAGATAGATCACCTGGTGCTGTTCTCTCCCAACCGCGACAGGATCATCGCGACCTTGTGCGGACGCTTGGGCTTCGATCTACGCTTGGATCGCCTGCAATCGTGGGGAGTACACCAATTGTTCTTCCGGGGCGCGGGCTTGGTGGTTGAGGTGGTGCTGCGCGACGATGACCCGTCCGGCCCGGACTCACTGTGGGGAATCGCCTGGCGCACTGCCGACATCGAAGCCTCACATGCCCGCTTGAGCGGGGCTGGTGCCACGCTCGGTGATATCCGCAATGGTCACAAGCCGGGCACCCGGGTCGTCACGGTCAAAGATCCGGCGCTGGCGTTGCCCACGATCCTGATCGAACAACGCTAGCTTGGAACCATGACGACTCCGAATTCCGGCAGCTGGCAACCCGACCCCGACGGACGATACGAATTCCGCTGGCACGACGGACAGCGCTGGACGGATCAAGTAGCGCACCAAGGCTCGGTCAGTACGGCCCCGCTGGGAGGTGCAGCGGCTCAGCCCGCAGCACCGGATCAGCCCGCGGGCGACCAATTCTCCGGTATCAGTGGGGATTTGGTGGATGGCCGGTTCAGTGAAAATGAAGCCAAACCGATCTCCAACCAGAACGCGAAGCTGTTGCGCGTCCGCCTCGGAGAACCGTTCTTGGCGCGCCAAGGATCGATGGTGGCGTATCAGGGCAGCGTCGACTTCGCTTTCGAGGGCGGCGGCGCAGCCAAGTTCCTGAAAAAGGCGCTGACCGGCGAGGGCCTTCCGCTCATGCGCTGTTCGGGCCAGGGCGACGTGTTCCTTGCCGAGCGCGCCTTCGATGTGCACCTGCTGAATCTGAACAACGCGGGCCTGTCCATCAGTGGCAAGAATGTGCTGGCCTTTTCCGCGGGCCTGAACTGGAATATCGAGCGAGTCAGGGGCGCCAGCGTGGTGACGGGCGGCCTGTTCAACACCACCTTGCGCGGCACCGGTTGGGTGGCGCTGACCACCGACGGGCCGCCAGTTGTGCTCAATGCCGCCGAGGCACCGACGTTCGCCGACACCAATGCGGTAGTGGCCTGGTCGTCGAACTTGCAGACTCAACTCAAAACCAGCTTCAAGGCCGGCGCTCTCATCGGCCGCGGCTCCGGGGAGGCCCTTCAGGTCTCGTTCCAGGGGCGCGGCTTCGTCATCGTGCAACCGTCCGAGGGCATACCTGTCGTCACTGCGGGCTGACGCGTCAGCGGTCTCCCAGCACTACCGAAAGCTCACGAGCGCCGCGCATCAACGTCGCGATCAATGTCTCCCGCACCACCCGGGTCGCCCGCGGCAAAAGCGGTCCCAGCTGTAGTTCGTATCGCGCCTCCGCGCCGTCAAATATGGGTGCAGCCAAATAGCTGATCGGCAGCACTTCGTCGGACGTCAGCTCATCGCGCGAATAGGGACGCGATGTGAGCCGGGAAAGCTGGCGCAGCAGCCGTTCGCGCAATGCCGCCTCCATCACCTCCGACCCCACCGAGCCCAGTAGATCCGAGAGCAGGTCGACCATCCCGGTGTCATCGTGATCGGGGCGATAAACCACGTATCCGCAATCCGACACCTGCTGCAAGAGCCGCTGACCGGACCGCGCACTCAATCCTGCTGCCGTACCAAGCCATTGCTCGCATTCCTCGGCGGCTCGCCACGGCATGACCGCCGACCCGGCCGGAAATGCCAGCGGAATACTCTGGCCCACAGCGAATCCGGTGACAGCGCGGCGGCCCGCCTGCGCCTTGGCTACCACGGTCAATGCCTTCGCGCTGATGCGGCTGATCGTCGCACCGGCCTGTGCCTCCGCGGCAATCCGGGCCAGCAGCTGCTGCGCCTCCCGCGGCATGCTGGTGTCAACGGCGCGTGGCAATGATGCGCCGATGCGGTAGCGAAGCTCGTCGTCGCGCGCCACCCAGCCTGCCGCTTCCAGCTCGTTCACCACGGCAGTCGCGGTGGCGCGAGAAATGCCCGTGCTGGCGGCGATCTCACTGACCGTTTTGGGTTGCATTGCAGCTGCAAGCATTTCGACGATACGAACCACACGAGCCGTCGGCGGTGAGCTGGCCGGCATAAGTTCCCCCTCTTGTGTGACG
This sequence comes from Mycobacteroides abscessus ATCC 19977, assembly GCF_000069185.1. Classification (NCBI taxonomy): domain Bacteria; kingdom Bacillati; phylum Actinomycetota; class Actinomycetes; order Mycobacteriales; family Mycobacteriaceae; genus Mycobacteroides; species Mycobacteroides abscessus. Next base: position 4,717,701 of record NC_010397.1, read on the forward strand.
CACGGTGCGGGTCTAGAGTGCATCGACTATTCGCCCCATGGTAGTCGAATACTCGACACGGAGGACGCCATGATCCTGGACCGTTTTAAACTTGATGGCAATGTCGCCGTCGTCACCGGCGCGGGTCGCGGCCTCGGTGCGGCGATCGCGGAGGCCTTCGCTCAGGCCGGTGCCGACGTACTGATCGCCTCACGCACCGAGTCCCAACTGCGCGAGGTCGCCGCGAAAGTACAGGCGGCGGGCCGCCAGGCCGAGGTCGTCGTCGCCGATCTGTCCGATACCGAAGCCTCCGCCGCGCTAGCGCAGAAGGCAGTCGATCGGTTCGGGCGACTCGATGTCGTGGTCAACAATGTGGGCGGCACCATGCCGAAACCCTTCTTGGACACCACCAACGACGATCTCGCCGAGGCGTTCTCCTTCAACGTCCTCAGCGGACACGCACTCCTGCGCGCGGCCGTGCCGCACCTACTCAAGTCGGACAACGCGTCGGTCATCAACATCACCTCGACGATGGGACGTTTGCCCGGGCGCGCGTTCCTGGGTTACTGCACCGCAAAGGGCGCGCTGGCCCACTACACACGCACGGCAGCAATGGATCTAAGTCCCCGCATCCGTGTCAATGGCATAGCTCCGGGCTCCATCCTCACCTCTGCACTTGAGGTGGTCGCAGGCAATGACGAGATGCGCAACACGCTGGAGCAGAACACACCCCTGCACCGACTCGGGGATCCGGCCGACATCGCCGCCGCCGCGGTCTACCTCGCCTCGCCGGCGGGCAGCTTCCTGACCGGCAAGGTGCTCGAGGTCGACGGTGGTTTGATCGCGCCCAACCTCGACATCCCGCTGCCGGACCTCGCTTAGGAAGGGCACGAGATGACGAAGACACGTGTAGCCGTCTGGGGTACAGGCAATGTCGGCCAGCACGCCCTCGCCGGCGTGATCACCGACCCGAGCATGGAACTTGTCGGGGTATGGGTCTCCGGGAGCAACAAGGCCGGAAAGGACGCCGGTGCGTTGGCGGGACTAGACATCCTCACCGGCATCACCGCTACGACCGATGCCGCGCAGATTCTGGCACTCAGGCCCGACTGCGTGGTGTATACCGCCATGACCGACAACCGCCTCATGGAGGCCCTGAAAGATCTGACCGACCTGCTGTCTGCCGGAATCAACGTTGCCGCCAGCGCACCGGTGTTTCTGCAATATCCCTGGGGCGTGCTGCCGGAAAATATGCTGACACCCATTGAAAATGCCGCACGAGAAGGTAACTCGTCGATCTTCGCCGGCGGCATCGACCCCGGTTTCGCCAACGACCTACTGCCGCTGGCACTCATGGGCACCTGCCAGCGCATCGATCAAGTGCGCTGCATCGAAATTGTCGACTACGCCACCTACGACAGCGCAACAGTGATGTTTGACGTCATGGGATTTGGTAAGCCCATGGAAGAAACGCCCATGCTGCTGCAGCCGGGGGTGCTGTCGCTGGCCTGGGGCTCAGTCGTGCGGCAACTCGCAGCCGGCCTCGGCGTCGAATTGGACGAGGTCACCGAAGTATACGAAAAGCTGTCCGCACCTGAAGATTTCGATATTTCATCGGGTCATATTCCAGCGGGCACCATGGCCGCACTGCACTTCGAAGTGCGCGGCATCAAGGACGGCCGGGCGGTGACTGTCCTGGAGCACTTCACCCGGCTACGCGAAGATCTGGCGCCAAACTGGCCACAACCCGCCCACGAAGGCGGCACCTACCGGGTGGAAATCACTGGAGAGCCCAGTTACCTGCTGGATCTCGGCTCATTCAGCGCGCGGGGTGATCACAACTATGCCAATCTGATTGCGACCGCCATGCGGGTGGTCAACGCGGTGCCTGCCGTGGTCGCCGCCGAGGCAGGCATTCGTACCACGCTCGATCTGCCCCTGATCACCGGTAAGGGAAGGGCTGTCTAGTCGACGTGCGGCTTCGGCTTCGCGTCAGCGGGGACGTACAGCTGGACCAGTTCCACGAGCCGCTGACCGACATCGTCAAGCGCCTCCGTCGACTGGGCCGCGATCGACATGATGACCGCTCCTTCGATGGCCGCGATCATCGTGCTGGCCAATGACCGTGCCGTCTCGCCGTCGACGTCGTAGCGCACCAGCCGGTCGATGAGTATCTTCTGCCAGCTCTCGAACGCATCCGCCGCCACTGCCGCCGCCTCGGGAGCCTCAGTACGCCCCAACACCGCCGCCACCACCGGGCAGCCGGCCTGCATCTCGGTCTCGGCGAGTTGCGCCTTCCAGAGCTCGATGAACAGCTGAATCCCGCGCGCAGGATCGACGTCGTCACCGGCCGCCTTGATGATGGCGGTGAGTTCGTTCCCCGCGAGCCTGGTCGCCTCGGCGACGAGTTCCTGCTTACCGCCCGGGAAGTTCAGATAGATGGTGCGCCGCGAGACACCGCTGTCCTCCAGGAGCGCATTGAGGCCCGTCCCCGCCACACCCCTGCGTCGCACCAGACCAGTCACACTGGCGATCAAGGTGTCCCGTGCTGACATCGCCGTACTGCCTCCAAAACATGTCAGGTGTTAGCTATACCGCTCAGTCTACCGACACGCCTCCGACGTGGGCAGATATTCGCGATATTGCACTATACCGATCGGTGTACTACCGTCGCCGGCATGCCTGATATTCACGATCCGCTAGCACTCGCCAACGGACAGGTACTGCGCAATCGACTCATGAAATCGGCCCTGAGCGAGGCCCTGGGTAACGCCGAGCAGGGCCCCGATCACCGACTCGTACAGTTGTTCAGCCGCTGGGGTGCGGGGGGATACGGGCTCATAGTGACCGGCAATGTGATGGTCGACCACAACCATCTCGGTGAGCCGGGGAACGTCGTCATCGAGGACGACCGTCACCTCGAAGGCCTGTCGCGCTGGGCAAAGGCGACCAAGGATGGCGGTGGTCTCATCTGGATGCAGGTGAATCATCCGGGAAGACAAGCCAACCCGCTGGCCACCAAGCATCAACCGGTGGCCCCTTCCGCCGTCCGGATGAGCGTTCCTGGATGGCAGGCGCCGCGTGAGCTCACCGATGTCGAGATCGAAGACATCATCGACAGGTACGCGCGGACCGCCGTCGTCGCCGATACCGCTGGATTCGACGGGGTGCAGATTCACGGTGCGCACGGGTATCTGGTCGCGCAGTTCCTGTCCCCCAACACCAATCGCCGCACCGACCGCTGGGGCGGCGACGCGCAGCGGCGCATGCGCTTCGTTCTGGAGATCGTGCGACGTACCAAGGCGGCCGTCAGCCCCGGGTTCGCCGTCGCCATCAAGCTCAACTCGGCCGACTTCCAGCGGGGCGGATTCACCGAAGAAGAGTCCCGTGGTGTTATCGCCGCCCTGGCCGCCGAAGGCATCGACCTGATCGAAATCAGCGGAGGTACATACGAATCCCCGGCCATGGAGGGGCGTCCCGTCGTGGTATCAACGTCCACCCAGGCACGTGAGGCCTACTTCCTCGAGTACGCCACGACGGCGCGCGCCGTGGCCGGCGATGTACCGCTGGCGGTGACCGGTGGTTTCCGCACCACAGCCGCCATGAACGAGGCCATCGAGAGTGGGGCCTGCGATGTGATCGGTTTGGGGCGGCCCACCACCGTCAACCCCGAAGCGGCCATCGAGCTGCTGAGCACGCGCCGGGATCGGCTGACAGTTCCGGACGCCGCGCTACCGCTACCGGCGCGGCTGGCCGCGACCGCGCGCGCGAAAGCCTTCCTGAGCGCGCATGAGCTGCAATGGCACGGCACCCAAATGCACCGCCTGGGCGCGGGAAGCGACCCGGATCCCAGCATCGGTCCGTGGATCACGACCCTGCGGCTCCTCAAGAACAACGGCGTCGAAGCATTCCGAAAAAGGAGAAGTTCATGACTGACAAAACCTTGCGCAAGTTCCGCCGGGAGCGCGCCATGGGCCGCTACCTGCTCAATCCGGCCGTCGGGGCCTTGGCCAAGCTGGGTGTGCGCACCGCCTTGGCCTCCGAGCTGGAGACCACCGGACGCAAAACCGGACAGCTCAGGCGGGTGCCCGTCTCGGTGCAGTTCGACTCGACCGGCGCCTGGGTGATCTGCCAGCACGGAACTCGCTCGGGTTGGGGAAGTAACATCGCCGCCAATCCCAATGTTCGCGTACGGCAAGGTAACCGATGGCGCACCGGTACCGCGCAATTCCGGCCCGACGACGATGTCGTCGCACGAGGGCGCGGTTTCGGCGTGATCGGCGCGCGCGTCGTCAAAGCACTGGAAACGACGCCGATCTCGGTGCGCATCGATTTCACCGATTAGGACGCCTAGCTCGTAGGGCGGCATTTCCCAGCCATTTACCAGACAATGCCTCTAGGCTCGTCGCCGTGTGGCGGACCCGGAGGGAATTGGCCGACGGCCGGGAAATTCTCTATTTCGACTCCATCCCCACGGAGCGGGCCGCCGTGGATCGGCGCGATCTGCCGCCGGTTTCCACGCAATCCCAGATACGGTTCGACCCGCTGCTGGGCGATTGGGTCACCCTGGCCTCACACCGGCAGACGCGTACGTTTCTGCCGCCCACCGATCTCTGCCCGCTGTGTCCGTCCACACCGGAGCGTCCTACCGAGATACCCGAGCACGCCTACGAAGTGGTGGCGTTCGAGAACCGGTTTCCGTCGCTGTCGCTGCACGCACAGGCCGCCACGCCTCCGGCGGGCGCAGGCTTCGGACGATGCGAGGTGCTTTGCTTCACCAGCGAGCACGACACCTCTTTCGCGCAGCTGGAGCCGCGCCGCGCCCGCCTGATCGTTGATGTGTGGGCCGAGCGTACAAAGGAATTGAGTGCGATCGACGGGATTGAGCAGGTCCACTGCTTTGAGAACCACGGCGAGGAGATCGGCGTCACCCTGGCACATCCGCACGGACAGATCTACGCCTATCCGTTCATCACCGCCAAAACAGCCCGCGTCCTGTCCAACGTCGATACTCACCGAAAACAACACGGCACCAATCTTTTCGGGGAAATCCTTGCCGCCGAGCGGGCTACGGGCACCCGGGTTGTCACCGCGAACGACGAGTGGACGGCGTTCGTACCGTCCTTCGCCCGCTGGCCGTATGAGGTTTCGTTGTATCCGCACCGGCAGGTCGCCGATATCCCGGACCTCGACGACGCCGCCCGTTCCGCCTTTGCCGAGCTGTATCTCGATGTGCTCCAGCGCTTCGCGCGTCGCTTCGACAACCCGATGCCATACATCGCGTCCTGGAATCAGGCGCCCACCGTCGCGTCCGGCGCTATCCGCGACAACTGGTGGCTACACCTACAGGTGTTCTCGATTCAGCGTGCACCACGCAAGCTCAAATACCTGGCCGGATCCGAAAGCGGTATGGGAGCGTTCATCAGCGACACCACACCCGAACAGGTCGCGGCCGAACTTCGGGACGTCATATGACGGGGACGTGGTCGGCGCCCGGACGAGTGAACGTGATCGGCGAGCACACCGACTACAACGGTGGTCTGTCACTGCCCATCGCCATCCCCCAGCACGTCGACTGCACCCTGACGCCGCGTGACGACCAGACCGTACGCGTCACATCGCAACAGCACGGCCGAGACTGGGTCGAGGTACCGCTGGACCGGCTGGCCCACACCGATATCGTGAGCTGGGCGCGATACCCGCTCGGGGTCGTACACGAATTCGTCAAGCGCGGGAACGACATCCACGGTATGGATCTGCGCCTTGACGGCGACGTACCGGTCGGGGCCGGTTTGTCATCCTCGGCCGCCGTCGAGTGCGCGGTTGCGGCAGCCATCCGGGATACCTTCGCGACCGAACTCTCCGATTCCGAGCTGGTAGACATCACACATCGAGCCGAGAACGATTTCGTGGGTGCGCCGACAGGACTGCTCGACCAATCCGCATCGATCCTGTGCACCGCCGGGCATGCCCTGTTTCTCGACGCGGAAACCGGTGCACACACGCAGGTGCCCTTCGATCTGGCGGCGGCAGGACTTGAGCTCGTGGTCATCGACACCGGCACCCGGCACAACCACGTCACCAGCGAGTACGCCACCCGCCGTCAACAATGCCAGACCGCCGCGAGCCTCCTCGAGGTTCACTCGCTGAGCGCCGTCACCGATGCCGGAGTTCTCGATACCGTGGCTGATCCGATGCTCCGCGCACGTGCTCGGCACGTGGTGACGGAGAATGCGCGCGTACGCGAAGTGGTCGCAATACTTCAGAGTGGTCGGGATCCTCGCTCGATCGGCCCAATCCTGACGCGCGGACACGGCTCGCTGCGCGATGACTTCGCGGTGTCGACGCCGCAACTCGACGCTGCAGTCGAGGCCTCGTGCGATTCCGGCGCCCACGGTGCGCGGATGACGGGCGGTGGGTTCGGCGGCAGTGTCATCGCACTCGCCGAGGCCGATTCGTCGGCACGGATCGGTACGGCAGTGGCACAACACTTCTCCGCACAGCACTGGCCTATACCGCAAGTGTTCGTGGTTACACCCTCCGATGGTGCACGACGGATCCGATGACGGGTTCACTTCGCCTGGACGCCGGTCCCGTCGACTACGTGCTCATCGCCATCTACTTCGTCTTCGTTCTCGGCATCGGCCTACTCGCCCGCCGCGGCGTCTCTTCCAGCATCGATTTCTTCCTCTCGGGGCGTTCCCTACCGGCCTGGGTCACGGGTCTGGCCTTCGTATCGGCCAACTTGGGCGCGGTCGAGATCATGGGCATGTCCGCCAACGGGGCACAGTTCGGCATGGTTGGTATGCACTACTTCTGGATTGGTGCAGTGCCGGCCATACTGTTCCTGGGCATCGTCATGATGCCCTTCTTCTATGGCTCACAGGTGCGCAGCGTGCCCGAATATATGTTGCACCGCTTCGGAGTCGGTGCGCACCTGGTCAACGCCACAGGCTTCGCCGTCGCACAGGTACTCATCGCCGGAGTCAACCTGTATCTCCTGGGAACCATCGTAAATGTGCTGCTGGGCTGGCCGCTCTGGGTATCGGTCATCGCCGCGGCGGCGATCGTGTTGTGTTACATCACTCTTGGTGGTCTATCGGCGGCCATCTATAATGAGGTGTTGCAGTTCTTCGTCATCGTGGCGGCGCTCCTGCCACTCACCATCGTCGGCCTCCACCAGGTCGGCGGTTGGCAGGGATTGCAAGACAAGGTATCCGCCGGACAGATGTCATCCTGGCCCGGCAATGAACTCAGCGGATTCTCTGACAACCTGCTCTCTGTCATCGGCATCGTGTTCGGTCTCGGGTTCGTGCTCTCATTCGGCTACTGGACCACCAATTTTGTTGAGGTACAACGCGCACTCGCCTCCGAGTCATTGTCCGCCGCACGGCGCACCCCGATCATCGGCGCCTTCCCGAAGATGTTCATACCCTTCATCGTGGTGATCCCGGGGATGATCTGCGCGGTTCTGGTACCCCAGATGGTCGCCTATAAGGCAGGGCAACCCACCAGTGATCCCAATCTGACGTACAGCAACTCGCTGCTCTACCTGATGAAAGAGGTGCTACCGAATGGTGTTCTGGGCGTGGCCATCACCGGCCTACTTGCCTCCTTCATGGCCGGTATGGCCGCCAATGTCTCAGCCTTCAACACGGTTTTCAGCTACGACCTGTGGCAGCGTTACATCCGCAAGGACCGTCCCGACGGCTACTACTTGCGGATTGGCCGAATCGCCACTGTCGGAGCCACGGTCATCGCCATCGGTACCGCCTTCATCGCGGCCAATTACAACAACGTCATGAACTACCTTCAGACGCTGTTCGCATTCTTCAATGCGCCACTGTTCGCAACTTTTATCCTGGGCATGTTCTGGAGACGGATGACCGCAACCGCGGGCTGGGCTGGATTGGTATCCGGAACCTTTGCCGCCGTGGGCATATGGTCACTCTTTGAGACAGGCGTGTACACACTCGCCGGCCAGGGTTCCAACTTCATCGAGGCAGGTGTGGCCTTCACCGTGGACATCGTGGTGAGTGTTGCGGTGAGCTGGACCACGGAACCCAAGCCGGCCGCAGAGCTGGCGGGTCTGGTGTATTCGGAGACACCCCATGCCTTCTCCAGCGACGAGCCCGCATCGGGGTGGTTTCGTCAACCCGTCAAGTTGGCCATGACGGCACTGATACTGGTGGTGGCGCTGAACCTGATCTTCCACTGACGCGTCACCCACTCAGACTCCGGACAGCGCCCTTGTCGGCAGACGTGGCCATCGCGGCGTACGCGCGCAAGGCAGCAGAGACGTGGCGTTCGCGTGTGACAGGCCGATATCCGTTGCCCGATTCCAGGAGCGCTCGACGGCGCTGAAGCGTCTGAGGGTCAACCGCAACAACAATCGAGCGCCGGGCTATGTCGATGTTGATGATGTCGCCGTCCTCGACTAGCGCAATCGGGCCACCGGCTGCCGCCTCTGGCGAGATGTGGCCGATGGACAGCCCGGAAGTACCGCCCGAGAAGCGCCCGTCGGTGATGAGTGCGCAGCTCGCGCCTAGGCCGCGGCCCTTGAGAAAGGCTGTGGGATAGAGCATTTCCTGCATTCCCGGTCCGCCGCGCGGGCCTTCATAGCGGATCACCACCACATCGCCCGGACGCACACGGTCGTTCAAGATGGCTTCCACCGCTGCCTCTTGAGATTCGAGTACCACGGCGGGGCCGCTGAAAACACGGATCTTCTCGTCGACGCCCGCGGTCTTGACAATGCATCCGTTCGGGGCCAAATTGCCTGTGAGTACCGCGAGGCCACCGTCAGCGGAGTAGGCATGCTCGGTGTCGCGTATACAGCCGTTCTCAGCATCAAGGTCGAGAGTGTGCCAGCGCTGGGATTGGGAGAACGCTCGCGCAGACCGTTCACCTCCCGGGGCGGCGTGAAATAGCTCGATCGCCTCCGGCGAGGGCGCCGTGCCGCGTATGTCCCACTGTGTGAGCCATGTGGTCAGATCCGGTGCGTGCACGCTGTGAACATCGCGATGCAGCAGGCCCGCACGGTTCAGTTCACCTAATAACGCCGGGACTCCTCCGGCGCGGTGCACATCCTCGACCAGATAGGCACCGTTCGGAGCGACCTTGCTCAGGCACGGGACACGACGTGAGAGCGCATCGATGTCGGCGAGTGCGAAGTCCAGCTCGGCCTCATGGGCGGCTGCCAATAGATGCAGAACGGTGTTCGTCGAACCGCCCATGGCTATATCCATACACATCGCGTTCTCGAATGCCCGGCGTGACGCGATCTCTCGGGGCAACACGGTGGTGTCGTCGCTGCCGTAATAACGTTGCGCAAGTTCCACAATCAGACTTCCGGCTTGCTCGTACAGGCCGCGGCGAGCGGTATGGGTGGCAAGCGTGGTGCCGTTGCCCGGCGGTGCCAGTCCCAGCGCCTCGGTCAGACAGTTCATGGAATTGGCCGTAAACATCCCGGAGCACGATCCACATGTCGGGCAGGCCTGGTCCTCAATACGGGCCAGGTCCTCGTCAGAGACGGAATCGGACGCCGATTCGGCCACCGCGGTGATGAGCGTCATTCCGGTGCGTACAGTTCCGTCCCGCAACGTGGCACGCCCGCCCTCCATAGGCCCGCCGGAAACGAAGACCGCCGGGATGTTCAGACGCAATGCCGCCATCAGCATGCCCGGTGTGATCTTGTCGCAGTTGGAGATGCACACCAGGGCGTCGGCGCGATGTGCTTCCACCATGTACTCGATCGAGTCGGTGATCAGGTCGCGTGACGGGAGCGAATACAACATCCCTTCGTGTCCCATCGCGATGCCATCGTCCACGGCAATCGTGTTGAACTCCCGAGGTACCGCGCCCGCGGCTGCTATCGCCTCGCTGACTATGCGACCGACCGGCTGTAGATGAGTGTGTCCCGGGACGAACTCGGCGAAACTATTCGCAACTGCGACAATTGGTTTCCCGAAATCGGAGGCGGCCACCCCGGCCGCACGCAGTAGCGCGCGAGCGCCCGCCATGTTGCGGCCGTGCGTGACAGTTCGAGAGCGAAGTGCAGGCATGTCACCATTCGCTCACGGCACCACCCAGGTTGGAAGACGGCGCGGGTACTAGTAGTGGGACTACTAGGATCGACGCATGGCAGGGACGGACGAACGCCGCAGAGAACTCGGCGCGTTCTTGCGTGTCCGGCGGGAACATCTTGTGCGCGCGGACTATGGATTGCCTCCGGTAGGCCGCTCCCGCACCACCGGTCTGCGCCGCGAGGAGATCGCCTACCTGTCCGGTGTCAGTGTCACCTGGTACACGTGGCTTGAACAAGGGCGTGACATCAATCCCTCCCGCCAGGTCCTCGAGGCGATCGCCCTTGAGATGCGCCTGTCCGCGGCCGAGCGCACCTATCTGCTCGAACTCGCCGGATTTGCGCCATTGCCGCACAGTGCCACTCCCGACCCGGCTCCTGTGCCCGATCATCTTTTGCGGTTGGTCGAGAACCTGGTGCCCTCTCCCGCTTTTGTCGTGTCTGCCGACTGGAGCATCGGAGGATGGAACCGTGCCTACGAACTCCTGTACCCGGGCATCGCCTCGATCGTGCCGGCGGACCGAAATCTACTGCGGTTCATCTTTACCGACCCATATGTGCGGCAGATGCTGCCCGACTGGCCGATCACGAGCAGGCGGTTTCTTGCCGAATACCGTGCCGAGGCTGGTGCGCTGCTGGGAGACCCGAGACATCGCGCGCTCGTGGACCGGCTACAGCAGCAGAGCCCTGAATTCGCGCGGGCGTGGGCCGAGCACGAGGTCGGCCGGTTCACCTCACGCGAGCGACGGTTCCACCATCCCGAAGCGGGGGAGCTGATTTTCGAGCATCATCGATTGAGCCCGTCCGACCTTCCTGACCTCCACATTGTCATCTACTTGCCGCTGGACGGCACGAATACGCGGACCAAGCTGGAGGCTCTGCTGTCCGGTGGCCGCTGACCGAGTCAACGGCCGCCGCGGTACTTTGCCGACAGCACCGCAAGATGTTCGAGTGTGTCGTCCAAGGGAAGCACGTTGAAATCCGGCCCGAGCTGGTTGCAGGCCGAATCGAAGATGCCTTCGAGACTCGGTGCACCACTGGATATGCCACTGACGGCAGCGGTGTATCCACGCTCCACAAACGCCTGTGGGTGGTGCACCACGAGCACCGTGTCACCGATCGCGGGCATGGGATCGGCTCCGCCGAACACGCCGTGCGCGTCGACCATCTGGTTATAGAGGTACGGGATCCTGGTCCGCCGGGCAGTGTCCAGGTCGTGGCCCACTGCCGCCCACATGGGCTCGGGGTCATACAGATCCGATACAAAGCTGAACACTCCACCGGGGGTGTACACGTTGTCACCCCAGTAATGACTTACCTCGGTGACGACAACCTGGGCAGGGCCTTCCGCCATGTCTTGCTTGGCATGGAAGCCACCAGAGCCCGCCAACGACACACCGGGCTCCACCTCGGTGACACCGTAGCTGGCCAAGGTCGGAAAGGTACCCACATTTGCATTTCCCCCGACGTTGAGGTGCAAGTCCTCAAGCCCCAGTCGCTTTTCCAGGAGCTCCTTACCTCGCAGCATGGTAAAGAACGCGTCAGTCGGCCTGATGGCGGACGGGTCACCGGTCTCGCCATAACTTATCGCCGAGAACTGTGTGAGGCCGGCGATCTCGATTCCTGGCAGATCCAGCAGAGCACGCACACCCTCGACACAGGAGTCTTCCGTCCAGCCTCCCACCAGTCCCGCGAACGCGCCATCATCCGCCCCCACGATGGCACTGCCGGTAACAGCCTGATTGGTGACGCGCACATAGACACGTTGGCGTATACCCAGTTCACGCGCCGCATCGGAAACGCGTTGCGCTGCCTGGTGTGTATACACGGTAATGAATTCCGGCCGCATTGCCACCACGGCGGGAACTTGGGCCGCCGGAATGTTCTGAATGTGCCCGACGTTGCCGAGCGGGAAACCGTAGCGATGGATCCTATGCGCCTGCAACGTCTCGACCGCGCATGTGGACGGAATTCCCGCATCCAGGAGTACGCGAGTCATGAAGGGGTTCAACCCATTTTGTTTTGTCATGGCAAATACACGCAGACCGTGCGTGGCCGCGGCTTCTGCGGTCAACCGCGCGTTGCGGGCAATCATGTCCAGATCGATCAGCTGAGTAGCCGCCGGCAGCGCGCCGGATTGATGCAACTCGACGGCGGCGGCCAACATGCCGGGGTTGCGGTGGAAAGTACGCTCAAGCAACGTAGTCATGAAGATATCCTTCGATCGCACGGCGGGCTGAATATTCTTGTGCTCAAGGGTTTTCGCCATTGAGCACGGCGTCAGACGGCCGACGCTGAGCCCATGGCCGCACGGCCTCGAAGGCTGCCGCTAGCCGCAGCACGTCGGCGTCTGCCCGGAGGCGGCCCACAATCTGCAAGCCGACGGGCACGCCATTCCTGGTGAACCCGACCGGTATGGAAATCGCCGGATTCGTCGTCATATTGAACGGATAGGTGAGGACCCACCCCATCAGCCGTTCCAGTAGCGGAGCGCCGGCCAGCACGGCGGGGCAGAACTCGTCATGACCGAAGGCTTGTGCCGTGGTGACGGGCGTGACGAGAAAGTCGAACCGGCGCAGGAATTCGCGCAATGTGTCGACCATCTTTCCCCTCGCCGCGTCCGCGCGCTGAACCTGAACGGTGGTCAGCCGTGCGCCATCACGTATCACCTGGACAAGTTCCTGATCGACGTGGCCTGCCTGGTCATCCCAATTCGCGGCATCCAGTTTGCCCGCATAGACCGGCCCCCACACACCTTCCCACATGGTCTTGGCAGGGTCCGTCCAGTCCGGGCGATCCTCCTCAACGGTCCAGCCCATCTCGACAAAGGCGATGAGCGCTTCTTCACAGATTCCTTGAATCTCGCTATCGCACTTGGATATACCAAGGTCCGGTGACCACGCCATGCGCCCAGATTCGATCGGCTGGTCCAGTGCAGCGAGGTAATCGACTCCATCCGACGGCAACGATAACGGGTCCTCATCGTCAAAGCCGGCCATCGTGGTGAGCATCAGCGCAGCATCCGCCACCGTCCTTGTGATCGGGCCGTGGAAGGCAAAGGTGTGAAAACGGCCCGCAAGCCGGGTTTGGGGAATACGGCCGAGGGAAGGCTTGAATCCGACCACGCCATTGAGGGCCGCCGGGATCCGGATAGAGCCGCCGCCATCGGTTCCCTGTGCGAGCTGGCCCATACCTGCCGCCACCGCCGCTCCCGCACCACTACTAGAGCCACCCGCGGTCATTCCCGGATGCCAAGGATTGCGCGTGGAACCGTAGAGGTGATTGTCGGAGCTGGCCTTGTACCCGCCCTCCGCGATATTCGTCTTTCCCAGGAACAAGCCCCCGGATGCCCTCAACCGAGCGGACACCGGCTCGTCGCGGTCTGCGACCATATCCTTGAAGGCCACGACTCCTGAGGTGACCGGTGTTGCCGCAACTGCGCAAACCTCCTTGACACTGTACGGAATTCCGTACAGTGGAGGCAGAGTCGTGCGTTTGGTGAGGTCCTCGGTGAGCCTCCTGGCATCGCGCAGCACCTGCTCCGGGTTGTGAAAGACAAACGCGTTGAGCAACGGGTTGACCTTTTCGATCCGCCGCAGTACCGCGTCGGCGACCTCCATCGGCGTGATGTCGCGCGCAGCAATCCGTCGCGATAGCTCGACAGCTGTTGTCCAACATAGAGATTCGTCATCCGACATCGCTATATCTCCCGTCACTACGAGTGCTCAAGTCATTGCCAGGCGGCACTCACTGCCCGTGCAGCAGTTGGCTGCACGAGGAAAAGACCCCAGCATCAACGCATTCGCACATGCTGGAGCTGATCTGTCGCCAGTTCGACAGCGCGCCGCGTACTTCCGTCTACGATCGCGTCAAAGAGCCACTGGTGGTGTTCTTGGTCATGCGGACGCTCTGCGCTACCCGCCAACAAAGCCAGCATCGCCTCGCGCATCCGCACCGAGAACGAGTCGAACAGCTCGTCGAGTAGCGGATTGTGCACCGCGGCCACCACCGCCCGGTGGAACTCCAGGTCTGCGTCGACATATTCGATATCGTCCCCCGCGGATTCCGCTTTTGCCCGTGCCACCAGCGCTCGACGGATAGCCGCCACATCGCTGCGGTTCCGCCGTTCGGCGGCCAGCCCTGCCGCCTGCACTTCCAGCAGGCGCCGAATCTCTACCACGGCATCGATTTCGGCCGCTGCGAGCACCCGATCCCATTGCCCCAGGGGCCGATCCGATGTCACGAAAACGCCAGCTCCCTGGCGGGTCGAGACCAGCCCCTTGGTCTTGAGATCACGAATCGCCTCACGAACCGTTGCTCGGCTGACGCCAAATTCTTCGCAGAGGGCCACCTCTCCGGGCAGTTTGGCGCCGGTCGACCAGCGCCCGTCACCTATCTGCGCGGCCAAGATGTTGGCTACCTGCTCTGCCAGCGATTGCGAAGACAGCCTGGGGTGCATACCAAGAAGGTTACATGCTTACCAGGTTGTCAGACAACCTCCTCCCGCGTGCGGTGCCATGCGCGATGCGGCCAGCCCGATACACGATCGGCTCGTCCCATCTGCTGGCACAATGACAAGGAGCGACGATCTCCCACCGAAGGACCGCTATGCGCAGCGTTTTTGACATCCGCAATGTCATCGCTGCGCTACTGGGCAGCTTCGGCCTGATTCTCATCGGTGTTGGTATCCACGACGCGTCGGCGCACAACCTCGCCAAGGCGGGCGGCAACGTCAATCTGTGGACCGGCATCGCTCTGACCGTTGTCGCGGCCGCCTGCGTGGCGTGGGCGGTGCGGCGACCGATACAGGACGACACATCCGACGAGTCCTAGCTCCTCCAAATCTGCGGCCGATCGATGGCCCGCCGATCGATAACACGCTGGCCTTGCGCCGGAGACGAGCCGTGGTACCGTTTGGCACAAGTTCACATGTTTGTGCCAACGAGTCAGGGAGGTCGTCGTGGTCGATCAGAGTGCCCTCACGCTGGATGAAGGTTTACGCGAGGCAATCCCCATGCCCGTCGAGGACAAGCCTGACGAGCCGTCGTTGCGCCTAGGCGCGGATTCCCTGGTGTGGAAGTTCTACGGCGACATTCGCGGCGTGCTCGGATTCCAGCGGCTGGCAGGCACCGAGAACTGCATCGAACAGCTGGGTAAGGCGGTCGAAGACCATTCGGTGATCTTCACCGACACCATCGGCCGCGCCCGCCGCTCCGGCCCGCCCATCATGAAGACCATCTATTCGGCAGATCCGCAGAAGTGGGGCCGGATGGTGCGCGATTTCCATAAGCCGATCACCGGAACCATCAGTGACGGCACTCGCTACCATGCCCTCAATCCGGAGCTCTTCTATTGGGCTCATGCCACTTTCGTCGATCAGGTGCTCTACATCACCGACACCTTCATCCGTCGGCTCTCCTACGAGGAAAAAGTTCGGATCTTCGAAGAGAGCAAGGTCTGGTACAGCCTCTACGGCGTCAGCGCCCGCAATCAGCCGCAGACATACGACGAATTCGTCACCTACATGGAGAGCATGTTCGACCGGTTCGTCCCGACCAAGACCATTCTGTACGCGACCGGCTACATCCGTCAGGGCCTGCCCGGGCCACGGCAGATTCCCAGGCCGCTGTGGAAGGTGCTGTCGGCACCGTTGAATGCCTTCATCCGCACGGTCGTCGTCGGAACGCTGCCGCCACAAATGAAGGACGTCTGCCGCCTGCAGTGGAGCGACAAGAAGGAACGTAATTTCCGCCGGTTCGCGGCGTTGATGCGGGCGTTGAACCCCGTGTTCAACCGGCTCCCGGTGCGCTGGCTGTATCTGCCGTGGGCCGCCGAAGGCTGGAAGCGCGAGGGAGTGGACCCCCGGCCGCTACACAACCGGGTGGCATGACCACACTGTTGAGGGTGACGACCAGCGCGCCGCCCACAGACGCCGTCCTCGATGCCGCGCGCACCGAGTTCGAACGGCACGGGATGCGGCGGGCAAACATGGATGCCATCGCCCGACGGGCCGGGGTGAGTCGTCGTACCCTCTATCGCCGCTTTCCTACCAAGGAAGCACTGTTCGAGCATCTCATCGAGGCAGAGAGCATCACCGTCTTCGGCCAGCTCGCCGTCGCCGCCAATGGGCAGGACGCACCAGGCGCCATCGTTGAGTGCTTCACCCTGGCCATGCGATTGATCACCGAAAGTCGGTTGGCGGGCACCATCATCGAAAACGAGCCCGAGCTGGTCATCGGGCTCAACACCCCGTCCGGAGACAAAGCCATCGTGCGTGCCAGCGCACTGGTGGCCTCCAGCCTGCGACACAGCGGCGCCACGATGCCCGACGATGCCGTCCTCGCGGTATCGGAAATACTTGTGCGCCTTGTTGGTTCATTGCTGACTAATCGCGCCGGCGTTCTCGACATCACCGATACCGCCGCAGTCAGGCACTACGCCCAGACCTACCTGGCCCGTTTGGTGTGGTGAGCGGCCATCCGCCCGACAGTGCAGAAACTGACTAGGGGTCGGGATCTGACTAAACTGCCTGCATGGCTACCCGGCGGCAGATGTACGCAGAACAGACTCGTTCCGACCTTCTGGACTCCGCGCGCCGGCATTTCACCACCACCGGCTACAACAGCGTGACCGTCGACGACATCGTCAGCAGCATCGAGGTCAGCAAGGGCACGTTCTACTACCACTTCTCCGACAAGCAGGCGATGTTCACCGCCCTGCTCACCGAATGTCTCACCGAGACCGCCGACACTGTCACCACCGGCATCCGGCTGCTGGACAAGCCCGGCGCGAACGGACCGCAGGTCGCGGCGACGTCCGCGTGGGTCTACTTGTCCAGGTCTCTGCACGACAGGACATACCGGGAACTCATGCGCCAGGCTCCGATGGTGCTCGGCGAAGAGACTTATCGTCACATCGATGAGACCATCGTGTTGCCGCCGTTGGTCACACTGATGGATACCCTTGCTGCCCGTGGTGAGCTCAAGGCCGGCGTCCACACGCATATGGCCGCCCGCATGCTGATGACCATGTTCGTCACGGCCAACAGCATCATCGCCGAATCCGACGATCCCGCAACAACAATGACAGAAGTCGCCGACACGATCGCCACCATGTTCAGTGGGATCGTGCTCGGCGACGTCCCCCTGTCACGTGCGGCCGCTAACGGATAGTCAGGCCCAGCAGCGCCCGCTGAAAAGGGCGTACCGCGAATGCTGTCCAGCGCAACGGTAACCAACCGACCCATTTCGGCGTGACAGCCACGGTCCAACGTACCTGCACCTTGTTTCCCTCGGCAGCGAACTCCCATCGTTCGCCAAAGGCGTTGATCAGCAGCGGAATCGAAATACCCGTCCCAATCGTCACCAGCTTGCGACCCGCCTCGTTATGCACCGCCTTTTCGGTGAAGGCGAGCAGTGGCGTGCGGGTGACACCCCGGTCTGCCGACCAAACCGGGCCGGAGACAAAAGGAATCGAGTCCAGATAGCCACCCTCCGAGACCTGGGCCCACACCCGCTCGACAGGACCGGGCACGCTGATTTGTGCGGTTACCGCGAATGACGCCGCCTTGTCGAAGAAATCCGGGTCCGGCATGGTTACTCCGAAGCGGCGCGGCCCACCGTCGCCGGAAGCCAGGGCGAACAACACCGCCGCACCCAGCAAGGCTCCGATGGCCACGGCGCCCACGACGATCCCTACCAGCACGGGTGTGGACATACTCCTCCTTGAGTAAGAATCAGTTGCTAACTGACTCGTGAGTCAGTTAGCAAGCTAGACCACCTACCTGCGCTCACAGAAGGGCATCGCGGGAACTTAGTGACGGTGCCCAGCCCGGACACCAAATTCCTGGGGCCGACCCCCGCACCGCAACCCCTGCTAGTTCAATAACCGATCGCCCGCACGCAGCAAAGCGCTCGGGACTTCATGGCCGACCACCTCTTGCACTATCTGTGCGGCCGCTATCGCGGCATCGAGATTGATGTCGACGTTCACATCGCTATCCCGCAACAGGTAAGCGAGATCCTCGGTGGCGATATTGCCGGTCGCGCCCGGTGCGAAAGGACAACCGCCCAGCCCCCCAATCGACGAGTCGAGGCGCGTTACTCCGGATTGCACGGCGGCATACGCGCTGGCCAAGCCGGACCCACGGGTGTTGTGGAAATGTGCGCCCAGCGGTGCGTCGCCGATGATCGACCTTACAGCCGCAATCAGATTCGCCACACGACGCGGGGTGGCGGTGCCGATGGTATCGGCCAGGGCGTAGCGATCCGCACCCCAATCCCGAGCCCTCTGCATGATGTCCAGAACCCTCTTCTGGGCGGTCGGACCGTCGAAGGGGCAGTCCCAGGAACAGGCGACGATCACTTCCACCGTCGCGTCCGCACCACGTGCCAATGTCACGATCTCCTGGATACGTGCAATCGCCTCCGCGCTGCTGATTCCAACGTTGGCGCGGCTGTGTCCGTCCGCGGCCGAGACCACATACTCCAGCGAGGTAAACCCCGCCGCCAGCGCACGCTTGGCACCGTTGGGGCTGGCGACAAGTGCCGAGAACTCGATATCCGGATAGTGGTGCAACTGCGCCGCAAGCTCGGCGGCGTCGGCCAACGCCGGCATTTTGGTGGGTGACACAAATGCGGTGGCCTCGACCTCACGCACCCCTGTCGCCGCGACCGCCTCCAGCAGTTTGAGTTTATCCGCCAACGCGATAGGTGTCTCCAGTTGCAGGCCGTCCCGCAGCAACACCTCGCGGATGCTGACGTGCTCAGGCAGACTCATAGCACCCCTTCCGCCCGTAGCCGCTCGATATCTTGGGCGCTCTTGCCGAGCAGCCCCACATAGACGTCGTCGTTGTCTTGTCCCGGGCGTGCCGGTCCGGCATTTCGGACTCCGCCCGGCGACTCCGATAGCACCGGCACCACGCCCGGTCCCAGTACCGAGCGGCCGAGTCGTTCATCGAAGTGCTCGACGAGCATCTCCCGTGCCTTGAGCTGCGGGTCCTGCACCACATCGGCGACCGTGTTGATGGGACCGGCGATCACCCCGGCTGCGCTCAGCACATCGATGATGTCCGTGGGCAGCCGTTGTGCCGCCCACTGGGCGATTATCGCATCCAGATCGTCTTGATTACGTCCTCGGGCAACGTGATTGGCGAATCGCGCGTCGGAGCTGAGTTCGGGCCGGCCCATCGCCTCGCACAGCCTGCGGAAGACGGTGTCCTGGTTGGCGGCGATCACCACCCAACTACCGTCGGCGCTCTGGTAGATGTTCGACGGCGCGATGCCCTCCAATCGGGTCCCCGAAGGCCCCCGAACCACCCGACCTACGTCGTAGTCGGGGATGGTGGATTCCTGTACCGCCAAACAGCTCTCGGTCAGCGCCGCATCGACGACCTGGCCCCGTCCCGTGACGGTACGCCGGTACAGGGCGGCAAGCGCACCCTGGGCTGCGAACATACCCGCGAGGGTGTCGCCGATCGACAGCGCCATCCGGGGCGGCGGCCCGCCAGGAAATCCGTTGAGATGCCGCAGACCGCTGGCGGCCTCGGCGACCGACGCGTATCCGGCCTTGTGCGCGTCAGGACCGGTCTGCCCATAACCGGATACCCGAACCAGAATGATCCCCTTGTTTCGCTGCGCCAGGACGTCGTAGCCCAGACCCCACCGCTCCAGGGTGCCGGGCCGGAAATTCTCGACGATCACGTCCGACTTGTCGACGAGATCGAGAAACAGGGCCCGTCCCGCCTCGGTCCGCAGATCCAGCGTGATGGCCTTCTTATTGCGCGCGTGCACCGTCCAAAACACGTGATGTCCGTCGACCTCGGCCTGCCCCCATGTTCGTAGCGGATCCGGCGCCCCGGGCGGCTCGATCTTGAGCACCTCGGCCCCCATGTCTCCGAGTAGGCGACCAGCGAAAGGCCCGGCGATCAGGGTGCCCAGTTCCAGCACCCGGATCCCATCAAGAGCACCCGTCATCCCAGTGACGCTACCGGCGAACCAATTGGCCGTCGACATCGTGTAACCACCGGCGCTACTTCATTCCAGGACAGGCATCCGGCTGCCCTGGAAAGAAGTTTGGGGACGGGGCAACCGACGGTGATGACACAGCGTGATCCCACCACCCGGCGCGGCTTGCGGGCCGTATCGTCGGGCGGCGATCACTATGCGGACTGGCAGTCCGTGTACGAAGACAATGCCGTATGGATATACCGCACGATCTACGCACGGGTAGGCAACAAGCCCGACGCCGAGGACCTGACCGCCGAGGTCTTTCTTGCCGCGCTACGCCCGTTGCGCCTCACTGTCACCAAGGCCGAAGTGCGGGCCTATCTGCGAACGACGGCTCGTACCGTCCTCGCCGCACACTGGCGCGAGACACTGGGACGCGAGATCACCTCGATCCCCGACACGCAGGACATCGCCGACCAACCCCCCGAGGCCGATGAGCCCATCAGCACCGCCCCGGAACATGCCAGAGCAGTCTTGGCTGCCCTGCCGGAAAACTATCGTCGAATTCTGGAACTGCGCTTCCTGCAATGCTGTTCGATCAAGGAGTCAGCCGCGAGGATTGGTACCACCGTCGCCAACGCCAAGGTGCTGCAGCATCGGGCATTGCGCCTGGCCGCCCAGATCAACGACCAGGACGCGTCATGAACCCACGTGGGCTGCGCCGTTATGTCGACGACCTGCTCCGGGGGCGCCGACCCAAGTCCTTTCGCCCCGATGATTTTGAGGCGGCACAGATCCGTACCGCGATCGAGTTGCGCGCCAGTCGACCCGGTGACGACGCACCCAGCCAGGAGTTCCTCGCCGAGCTAGGGAGACGCCTCGCCGAGCAGATCAGCGATACGCCGGTGTCCTCCGCGCCGAGGCGGTGGCAAGCGCCACGGCGAACCGTTCTTGTTGGTACGTCGACCGCAGCAGCAGCGGCCGCGGTCGCCGTCACCGCGGACCATCTGATGACCCCAACACCGCAGACCGACACCCATCAGGCCCCCGGCGAGATCGTGCCTAATACGGGAAGCTGGCAGCGTGTGGCGGTCAGCAACGCCGTCCCGGACGGCGGGGTGCATCCCTTCGATCTCGGCTTCGTCAACGGATTCGTACGCCGGGTGGGCGGGCGGGTCGAGGCCGTATCCGGCGTCTGCACCCACCAGGGATGCAAGCTCTGGTTCGACGGTACGAACAACCGGCTGCAGTGCCCCTGCCACACCACATCGTTCACCACCGACGGACGCGTGATCACGCACCAGTTGCCCATCGCACCCAAACCGCTGCCCACATTGCAGGTGCGCGAGACCGAGGGGCACATCGAGGTGTTCGCACCCGATCGCCCGGTCTAGCGCGACTGTAACCACCGTCCCTATCTCTGTGCGGTAGTTCGCGACTGGCCGCGGACTCGTTCATGGAAGGGCCCCATGTATTTATCTTCGTTGTGCCACACCGCGCTCGCCGTGACCATACTGATCCCGCTGTCAGCGTGTTCTGGTGGAACAGCCACGACACCTGACGCGCCGCCGTCCATCACTGTGGCATCCGATGTCAGTGAGACACCTGGCATGCAAGGTCACGCCATGCCGAAAATGCCGGTCACGACATCGATGCCGACAGCTGCCGGCGCTCCTTCGTTACCGGTTCCAGCAGGCCCCGCTGTCAACATCGAAAATTTCGCTTTCAGTCCGCCCACCCTGACTGTGCCCGCGGGCACCACCGTCACCTGGACCAACAAAGACGAGGAGCCACATAACGTGGTCGCCGAGGACGGCGCGTTCCGGTCGCCCGGAATGGATGCCCAGGGCACGTTCTCACATCAATTCACCAAGGCCGGTACCTACACGTACGTGTGCGGGATTCACCCGTTCATGAAAGCGACGGTGGTGGTGCGATGACGGGGGAACAAGACCCCAACAGCATGTCGCGGCGTGAGCTGATCCGGCACACCGCCTGGTTCGGTGCCGCTGTTGCACTGACAGTGACTGGCGGAGAGGTGATCTCGCATGTGGCGGGCTCCGCCGCGGCGGCCGCTCCTGCGCGCCCCGCGCTGCGCTTCGCCCAGATCAGTGACAGCCGCCTCGGATTCACCGGCACCGCCAACGCGAACGTGGTCGATTCGTTCGGTCATGCGATCAATCAGATCAACAATCTGGGCTACACCCCCGATTTCGTAATCCATACCGGCGATCTCACTCATGTGGCTACCGGCGCGCAGTTCGATCAGGCCAAGCAGATGATGTCCGGACTGAGCACTCCACACGTGTTCACCGTGCCGGGAGAACATGATTCAATCGATGATGCCGGACGAAAGTATCGCAGCGTGTTCGGTGGCGGCACCCGCGGCGACGGATGGTACAGCTTCGACATCGCCGGCGTGCATGTCATCGCATTGGTCAATACTCTCAACCTGAAGAAGCTAGGGCACCTGGGCAACGATCAGCTGGAGTTCATTGAAAAGGACCTTGCGCCAGTCTCTTCGGACACACCGATCGTCGTGTTCAGCCACATTCCCCTATTTGCCATGTATCCCGAATGGGGTTGGGGTACTGATGATTCCGCGCAGGCGCTGAGCTATATGAAGCGATTCGCTTCAGTGACATGCCTGAACGGCCATGTGCACCAGCTATTCACCAAGACGGAGGGAAACATCACCTTCTACAGCGGGACCACCACGGCCTATCCCCTGCCCAAACCCGGCGACGGTCCGGCTCCCAAACCAGTGACCCTGCCCGCAGGGCGATTGCACGACAGCCTCGGCATCCGCGAGGTGAGCTACCTGAGGGGCACTCAGCCCCTGGCCCTCAAGGAGGACAGACTGACATGAACACCGCTTATCGCATCGCTCTCACGGTATCACTGGCCGTCAGCGGATACACCCACTCACACTTGTATATCGTTGGCTACCAATATATTCCGTCGATCGGTCCCGCCTTCCTGGTTCAGGCCGGCGCCTTCTTCGCGATGTCCGTCCTGATCATTGTGGGTGCACCGAATTGGATGGTCACGGCAGCGGGCCTGGGCTCGGCCGGCACACTCGTCGCATTCGCACTGTCGCGCACCATCGGCCTATTCGGTTTCTCCGAACACGGCTGGGATCCAGCTCCGTACGCGATGCTCAGCGTGCTGACAGAACTGGCCGCCGTCGCCCTGGCGAGTGTCCTACTTGCCAAACACGTACGGCGGCCAGTCCCCGCGACCCCGACGTCCCGGGCGGAGTCGCTACCGCAACAGTGACTACTTGGTGGTGTAGCCGCCGTTGATCAAGATGGTCTGTCCGGTGATCCACCAACCATCGCTGACGAGGAACCTGATGAAGGGGGCGATGTCCTCGATATCGGTGAGTCCGGTCTTGGAGAACGGCGAGAGTGCCGCGGCCGTCTTGTGGTACGCCACCGCGTCCTCGCCTTCGGCGGGGTAGAAGAACGGCGTGTCCATGGGGCCGGGGCCCACCGCCGTGACCGAAATGCCACGTTCCCCGTATTCCTTCGAAGCGGCACGGGTGAAGTGTTCGACCGGGGCCTTCGTTCCCGCATAGGCGGCGTAGAACGGAGTGTAGGCACCCAGCAGCGATGTCACGAGCGTCACGATCTTGCCGTTGTCGTTGACGTGTTTACCCGCCTCCTTGAGGAACAGGAAGGCCGACTTGGCGTTGACGGCACTGGCGGAGTCGTACTCCTCCTCGGTGATTTCGGTAAACGGCTTCTTGATGACCTTGCCGACCGTGTTGATGGCGATGTCGGGACGCCCCACCGCAGCGACGGTATCGGCAAATAGTTTGCTTACCGCATCTCCGGTGGTCAGGTCACCCTGGAATGCGACCGCCTTTGCCCCAGCCGCCTGTACCGCAGCCACGGTTTCTTCCGCGGCATCCTTGCTGGAAGGACTGTTGTAGTGAATCGCGATCGCCCCGGCCCCGTTCGCGGCGAGATCTCGGGCGATGAGGCCACCCAGATTCTTGCCGCCACCTGTGATGAGTACCGTTTTACCATTTAGCGAATGATCTGTCACTCGAATATCTCCCTTGTTGGTGCGTGACCCCGTCGTGACGAGTGGACTACATGGTCGCCCACGTCTCCCTACAAAATCGTAGGTTCAGTAAGCACAAGAGAAAACCACATTATTCTTGTACAAACACAAGTAGGAGTTGTTATTGCAGATGAGCGCGACACCCGAGGGCAGTTCGCTAGCCGACTTGCTGGACTCGCGGCGATTGTTTCAGTTCGTCGTCGCCGCAGAAGCGCCGACGCTTGCCGCCGCCGCTGCCGACCTCTTCATCACCCAGCAGGCGCTGTCGTCGGCGATACGCCAACTGGAACGCGACCTCGGCGTCGAGCTCTTTTCGCGCGCACAACGCAGTCTGCAGCTCACCGATGCCGGCCACGAGCTGTACACCGGGGCTAAGCCACTTCTGGCCGGTATACGCGTGTTGGCCAATGCAACCCGCAATATTTCGAATCCACAACGGGCCTTCGTCATCGGGCATTCGCCGGCAATCTCCGGCGAGGAGGTCTACCGCATCATCGAGCCGATCGTCGTCGCCGATCCCACAGCGTCGATCACCGTCCGACAGGTCTTCCCCAGCACGATGCGTGACGGCCTGCTCGACGGCTCGCTTGACCTGGCGCTACGCCGCGGAGTTGATATGCCCGCCGACCTGGCCACCGACACTCTGCTGTACCAGCCGCTGCGTATCGCCGTCGTGCAATCCCACCCGCTCGCCGCGCAGGATTATGTCGATATCGGCGAGATCGCCGAGCACCCGATCGTGGTGTGGGCTCCGCCGCGACATTCGTTCTATACAGACTTGCTGGTTTCACATTGTCGCAGAAGCGGTTTCGAACCACGACTGCTGATCAATCCGGTGCAGGGCACGCCGCCCCACACGGCGGTGCTTGCGCACCCGGATCATTGCGCGTTCGTCACAGACGATCCGGGAAACGTTTACCATCGCAAGGTTCGGGTGATCGAAATCGCCAATCCGCCCTTGGTTCCCGTGCAGGCCGTGTGGTTGCCCCATTCGGTGTCGGCCATCCGCACCAAACTGTTCGCCGCCGTCCGGGAATCAGGTGTTGTCAGCACACCACCACGGACGGAAGATGGAACTATCCCAGGACGCTCCCATGTCGGATACACATCGGATGTTCAGTGATCGCCAGGACGCCGGCCGCGTACTGGCAGGCATGCTTGCGCCCCGCAAGCTACGCAGCATCGTGGTCCTGGCGCTGCCGCGCGGCGGGATACCGGTGGGGCGGGAAATCGCGACGGCCCTGAACGCCCCGCTGGCGGTACTGGTCGTGCGCAAGCTCGGAGTGCCCGGACACGAGGAATACGCAATGGGAGCCATCGCCAGCGGCGGCGAGGTGATCCTGGACGACGACATCGTGCGCAGCATGGGCGTCACCCCGATACAACTCGACGAGGTCACCGATCGCGAACGGCGCGAGCTGGCCCGCCGCGAGCGTATCTACCTAGCCCACCGCAGCGTCGAGATAAGGGACAAAACAGTCATTTTGGTCGACGACGGCATCGCGACCGGCGCGACGATGCGTGTGGCGCTGCTGACCGTCAAGAGGGCATCACCTGCGCGAGTGGTGGCGGCGGTCCCCGTGGCCCCACGATCGGCGGTCGGCCGGTTCGGTTCTCTCGTGGACGATTTTGTGGTGGCGACGTGCCCGTCCCGGTTTCAAGCGGTGGGCGATGCCTACCGGGACTTTCACCAGATCTCCGACCGGGAAGTCCGGGAGCTGCTGTCAGCGCCGGTGATCCGATAGCACCGCACGTACAGTCAGGCGCCTACGGTGGGGTATGCGTGTACTTGCGGTGACGCCTCTCTATGCCATGTTCCTTGCCTGGGGCGGCATACATGGCATCGATACACCACGAGCCGTTGCCGGTACCTCCAGTACCGCCGCGACGGAAGTGCCGCCCAGTTCTTTGTCATCAGATTTCGAGAACGACCCCCGAATAGTCGACAGCCGTCCCATAACCTTCCAAACCTGGAGCCGCACCCCGAGCGGCGATGCGGTGCTTGTGTACTTCACCACTGGCACCCCGCAATGCCATGGCGTACACGCGACCGTTCACGAGACCGACGACGCGATTGAAATCGCGTTGCGCGGCGGTACCCCGCCTGATGCTGTCGGCAAGATGTGCACGATGATCGCAGTACAAGGCAGTCTCCTAGTGCCGCTGGAGAATCCGCTCGCCGAACGGCGTGTACTCAGCGTGGTGTGACGGCGGCACTTGGCCAGGCAGGGTTCTCGTGTTGTTTCCTGTCCAGCAATGTTCCATGGCTAGCTTCCAGCCATGGACATGGGTCTGGCGCCCGCGGACGTCATGGATCCGATGTACTGGCTGGGTGAGGGCGGCCTGTTCGGCGGTGCAGTCCTGGCCGGCGTCATGGTCATCGTTTTTATCGAGACCGGACTACTGTTTCCATTCCTGCCTGGCGACACCTTGTTGTTCTCAGCAGGACTGATCGCCGCGCAGCCCAATTCTCCGGTCGCCATCCAGGTCCTGGCGCCCTGCGCCGCGCTGGCGGCGCTGTTGGGCAGCCAATGCGGGTACTTCATCGGACGTCGGCTCGGCCCGGCACTATTCAAGAAGGAAGACGCGCGCTTCTTCAAGCAGCGATATCTGACGGTCTCCCGCGAGTTCTTCGACAAGCACGGGCCCAAGACACTGCTTATCGCGCAATTCATCGGCGTGGTGCGAACCTTCACTCCCGTCATCGCCGGCATGTCAGGTATGCGTTACCCAACATTCCTGCTGTACAACGCTATTGGCAGTGCCGCATGGGGCACCGGGCTGACCGTGGTCGGATACTTCCTGGGCAACATCGCATTCGTTGGCGAGCACCTGGACATCATCATCCTGGTCATCGCCATCTTGTCTACGCTGCCCGCCGCCGCAACGGCAGCAAAGGTGTACCTGGAGAAGCGCCGCGCTGTCACCGAGAACGGTTGATCATCAGGACCCCGTACTTTGGCGGTCATAGTGTCGCTTGACCCGCGCCCGGTTGCCGCACTTCGGCGTGCACCATTCCCGCCGCGGATGCTCCTTGACGAAGTAGAGCACACAGCGCGGCGCCAGGCAGGCTCGCAGCTGATGCCGAGGCGGGCCACCGAAGAAGTCGATTGCCTGACGCGCGATCAAACCGACGGCCAACCGCGCCTGGGATCCGCGCACCGCCGCCGCTCGGATCGGCTCTCCGTCCGCGGGCCACACCAACTCCGCCCGGGCATCGGCGAGCGCGTTAATGGTCGCGACAGCCTGCGTGTGGGTCATCCGGGATGTCGCCGGACGTGGATCCTCGGTGATCTCGGCGGCCAAGCTCCGCAGCGCGTCTCGTAGCGCCCTGAGGTCACGGGCGACAAGTCTCGCGTCCTCCGGAGAGAAGGCGATGGTGTGTGCTCCCGATTCGGCCAAGATCCGGTCCGCCATCGCCATGAGCCATTCATAGACGGATTCGTCGCTGTCCAGCGCGTCTCGGAGATCTCCCCGCCCGCCGCGAATGGTGTTCATGAGCTCCACGGGAAGCGGTTCACCCAATACGGCGGCGATCGTGCCCGCCGTGCTCGTACCCATCCCCCAACTCTAACTTTTCTAATGGATAGCGCCAGTTGTAACCATGTGGTCTATCTAACAGTGGAGGCGGAAATACCCACTAATGGATACACGTTGCCGTAAGCGTTAGCACTTCGTTTTGCTCTACCTCATGAAAAAGGAAACTGCCATGTACACCCCTCGCGCCTCCTTCACTCGATCAGTCATCCGGTCGGCAGTTTCGTTCCTGGTCGCACTCGCCGCGCTCGCCGCCATGGCGGTGGCCTCCTTCACCTCCTCCGCACAGGCCGCCGCGGCCGGCGGCGGCGGATCGTCGGCATCGGACACTGTGGACAAGTTGCAGGCGCAGGGTTACACGGTCCAGCTGAATGGAATTCCGACGGCACCGTTGTCTGAGTGCGTGGTGACGGGGATCGAAGGGCTGCGCGGCGCGACCGCCTTCTCAACGGTGTACGTCGACATCTCGTGCCCCTCGTACAACTAACCCATCTCACGCCAACACGGAGCCGTGCGGCCATGTGACCGCGCGGCTCCGTGTTGGCGTATTCGACTGTCTTGCAATATCGAACGACTCGCCTGCCGGATCTATTCCGCACCGGACGGACTGCTTTATCACAGGCATTTACGGATGGCAACAGATGCCACTCGCGTTGTAGGAGGCATCGCAGGAAGATCTTAAAAGTATTGGAGCACAGACAAAATGACTGCCATCACCGCCAATTCGCAGGCAATCTCCACCAGCGTTCGCCGCGTTGTCGCAGCGGCCGGCATTGGTCTGGCGATCCTGGTTCCCACCTATGCCGCAATCGAACTGACCACCGCGCCCACGTCTTCCCTGGCCGCGGGCGCCGGCAACAACGGCAACGGGGGCGGCAATCGGGACCACGCGCGGTTGGGCACCGGCCAGTACACGATGAACAACTCGGGGCCTCAGATGCGCTACACCCCGCCTCCCAGCGGCCAGTACATCGGCGGCATCAACTAGGGCGGAACAACGAAGGGCTGCTTCCGGATTGGCTTCGGAAGCAGCCCTTCGTCTGTGAACGAATACCGAATGCCTAAGGCAGGATCGAGTCCACGTAACCGCCGTCAGCCCGCACCGCGGCGCCGGTGGTGGCAGAAGCCAGCGGGGAACTGAGGTAGACCACCAGGTTTGCGATCTCCGCCGGCTCGATCAGGCGCTGCACCAGCGATTGGGGCCGGTGCCTTTTCATGAATTCGCGCTGTGCCTCATCCCAGGGCAGCGACTTGTCGACGAGCTGGTAGACAAAGTCCTCCACCCCAGCGGTGTGGGTCGGGCCGGCGATCACCGAATTGATCGTGACACCTGAGCCGGCCGCGTCCTTCGCGAATCCGCGTGTCACCCCGAGCAGTGCAGTCTTCGACACGCCGTAGTGGATCATCTCCTGCGGAATGACAATCGCCGAGTCGCTCGCAATCTGAATGATGCGGCCCCATCCGGCCCCGATCATCGCCGGCAGGTACGCACGGATAAGGCGCACAGCGGAGAGCACATTGACTTCGAAATAGTTCCGCCATTGCTCATCGGTGATCTCTCGCGCCGGGGTGGCGCCGAAAATGCCCAGATTGTTGATCAAAATGTCCACTTCGGGGAGCTGCTTGAGAAGCCGCTCGACACCGTCAGCGGTCGAAACGTCGGCAGCAACACCACTAACGCTGCCATGTTGAAGACCGACCTCGGCGACCGCCGCGTCGACCCTTTCCTGCGATCGCCCGTTGACCACAGCACGCGCGCCACTAGCCGCGAGCTGACGCACGATCTCCAGTCCTATGCCCTGCGTAGATCCCGTTACTAGCGCTGTCTTACCCGTCAGGTCAATGTTCACGTATCCATTGAAGACCTTCCGCCCCTGACTTCATTCCCCAGGTGGGGCAGGTCACGCCCGGGCGGCTGCTCCACTGAAGGTGATTGGCCTAAAGGTCATACCCGCGACGGAAAATCCTCAACTGGACTTGAGGTCAACCCGTCGCACACGAACGGACCGCATCCGGGGTCCGACCCCGGATGCGGCCGCGCGCCGATTAGTTCGAGCAGCAGCATCCGCCCTGTTGTGCTCCGGCCAGCTCGTCCGAGACCGTCGGCACGGCGCCATCCGGGCGCCAGTCGAACGGGAAATGCTTGCTCGAGCCACCACTGTGTTCATGCGACCATTCGAACCCGACCGAATGATCCTTCTTCACCACTCCCCATGTCGCGATCTGCCCCGGACCCACCTCCGCACCCGGCGCGTTCGCGGTCGTGACCCGGCGATTGGGATCGGCGGTCGGACCTGTCAACGCCTCGACATGCAGATCGACCTTCCCTGGAATCTCCGCGCTCCAGCTCGCAAGGTCCTCTGCCTTGTCGAACTTGATCGGCACGTATTCGATACCGCGTAGCTCCTCGATAAGGCTTGCGAACTCGGCTGGCCAGCCACCTTCTTTACCGGTGAAGATGCGTTCGAGCGCCACCCGCTGGCGGGCGTCTGCGTCCTCGTCGATGTAAAACATCAGTTTCATCGTCGCATCGGGATCTCCAATCCACATGTTGCCCTGGAACTCGCCTTGAGCGACCACACCCAGACCGCTCAAATCGACATCGCCCCAATGCCCCTCACTGACATGCCACACCAAGGTGAACAGGCAGTCGCCGTGAGTTGGCGCCTGCGCGAAGCTACATGGGCACGGCAGCTTGCAACTGCACACATCGAACCAATCGCCCTTGAGATTCCAGTCGTAGGTTTCCGTCGCTGACATTTGTCCATTCCTTTCCATACCCCCCAGGGGTACTAGCGGTCCCAACGTAGCAGCAGCGTGCGCACCCTGACAAGTACCCCACGGGGGTATATTCGGAAGCGCCGGATGCTCCTCTCCGATCGATGGATATAGATAGGCGTTGATATAGATAGGCGTATGTCCGAATCAGCCTTCGACCCGGCGCCCGTCAGACAGATCTGGCAAGAACTGGGAATTCCCGGGATCGTGGACGTGCACACCCACTTCATGCCCAAGTCCGTCATGGACAAGGTGTGGGCCTACTTCGATTCGGCGGGGCCATTGGTCGGGCGCCCCTGGCCCATCACCTACCGCGCCGATGAGTCCCAGAGGGTCACGACCCTGCGCGACTTCGGGGTGCTCCGCTTCACCTCGTTGGTCTATCCCCACAAGCCGCAGATGGCGGCATGGCTAAACCAGTGGGCGGCCCAGTTCGCGGCACAGACCCCGGACTGCATTCACACCGCCACGTTCTTTCCCGAACCCGGCGCCGCAGACTACGTACGTGAGGCGATCGATGCGGGAGTGGGGGTATTCAAGGTCCACGTTCAGGTCGGTGCCTTCTCCCCGACCGATCCGCTGCTGGTCCCGGTGTGGGGCCTCATCGAGGATGCCGGCGTTCCGGTGGTGATCCACTGCGGGTCGGGCCCGGCACCGGGGGAATTCACCGGCCCTGATCCGGTCACGGCTCTCCTCAAACAATTCCCGCACTTACGGCTGATTGTCGCGCACATGGGCATGCCCGAGTACAGCGAGTTTCTCGATCTGTGCGAGCAGCACGACGAGGTGCGGCTGGACACCACAATGGCATTCACCGCATTCTCCAACGAGAAAGCGCCCTTCCCAGAATCCGACTACCCACGGCTCGTCGAGATGGGTCACAAGATCTACTTCGGCAGTGACTTCCCGAACATCCCGTATGGATACGCCGAGGCCATCACCGCGCTACGGAGAATGCCCGGGATCGATGACGCCTGGATGCGCGATGTGCTGTACCACAATGGCGCAAGGCTATTCGGTGTTGACACCTCAGCCTCCGGCCGGTGACAACAGCCCGGACAGATACGCCTCACGCACCTTGAGTCGCTGACGTTTTCCGCTCGTGGTCCGCGGAATCGCGCGTGCCGGCACCACGACGACGTCATCCAGTGAAAACCCGAACGCGGCGCGCACACCACCGGCCACACGGCTACGCAATCCCTCGTACTCGCGTGCGGCCGCCCGCGTTCCCACCACGGCCACAACCGACTCGCGGGCGCGCCGTTCATCCTGCACCGTGAACACAACGGAAACTCCACCCGCGCCAGAGAGCTGGTCGATTTGCCGTTCGACGTCGTAGGGCGGGAAGTTGCGACCCCGCACGATGAGCATCTCCTTGCGACGCCCCACCACAAAGAGTTCACCGCCGTCGAGATAGCCGCGGTCACCAGTGCTGTGCCATCCGCCCTCGGGCGCGACTACCCCACCGTCGGGACGCAAGTAGCCGCGCATGACCGACGGCCCACTCACCTGAATATCGCCGACAGCTCCATCAGCAAGTACTTCGCCCTCGGCCGAAAGGACGCGCAGCCGCAAGCCGTCGACCGGCCGACCACACGACACAACCAGTTGGCCATTCTCCGGACTACGCCGACCGTACACCCGACCGAACGCTGTTTCTCCCGGTGGATACGGTTGCAGTGCAATGCTTGTCGCGAGGACTGTTTCCGCCATGCCGTAGCACGGCACCAACACGTCGTTACGCATACCCAACAAACCAAGCCGCGCGGTGACGTCACACACCACCGGATAAGGGATGGGCTCGGCACCCACGTAGGCATGACGCAGGGAGGACAGATCCACATCTACAAGCGGGTCACCGCGACCGATCGCGTCCGATACCGCCCGATACGCAAACGGTGGACCCGCGGTGTGAGTCGACCCGTGATGAGACATGTGTCGTAGCCAGGAGATCGGATCGCGCAGAAATCCCATCGGGGTCATCACCCCCACTCGGAGACCGTAGAGCAGTGCGGCCAACACCTGGATAAAACCCATATCGTGATAGAAGGGCAGCCAGCTGAACACCCGATCGCGCCTCCGCGATGCCCTTGTGCCGTAGGCGATTGCACTGGCGTTGTGCACGACATTGCCATGGGTCAGCACTACTGCCTTCGGCGCGGAGGTCGAGCCTGAGGTAAGCTGTATGTGGTGCACGTCTGCTGGGTGTGCAGTCGAAAGTAGCTCCCATTCAATAGGATTGGCATCGCCAAGCTGATCATATGCCAACACGTTTGGATGCACGACCGCCACCATGACACGTGGCTGGGCAATGACCACAGCGGGGCTCAATACCTCAAGCGCGGCGCGAAGATGCGCCACTCCCGCGGAGTCCGGCCTCGAGGGAGTGGGCGGCGGTGCGATCGCGCAGGGCACCGCACCCAACAACAGCACAGCCAACAGTGTCGCCAGGTATTCTTCGTCGCTGGCGGCGGTCATGGCGACTCGATCACCGCGCCTCAGTCCACGCTCGCGTAGCGCCGCGGCACGGATCCGGATGTCAACAACCAGATCTGCACCCGCACGTGTGTACAGATGGCGTCGCGAATCGTAGAAATCGAGCTCTTCCAGTCCCGCGCGAAGCAGCCCGGGATAATCAATCGCACCGGACCTCATAGCCGGCGCATTGATCTCCACATGCTGGCGAATCCCCCTATCGCTCATGCCTGTTCGCGACGCACGGCCTTGGCGCGCAGGCGCCCCCGGATGAATGCGCCGATATCGCCCACCACGCTGAACGCGAAGGCGTCCTCTTCCGGGATGAATACCGTGAATCGGTCCTCCATCTCGTTCATGAGCGCCATCAGCACCACGGAGTCCACGGGTAGTCCCAGCAGTGCCGTCTGCGCATTCACGGCGTCAAGATCCACCTGTGCCAGGTCTTCCGGGGGAAGTAGCTTGATCAGTGCGCCTCGGAGGGCGCCGATGATTTCCGCATCTTCCGGAAGCACTACCATCTCGGTCATTGGTTCTCTTTCTCCAGCAGCACGCCATCTTCCAGATGCAGTACTCGATCCGCGATATCGGTAAGGCGTAGATCGTGGGTCACGATCACCACCGCCGCCCCTTGGCTTCGGGCCGCGTCCGCGAGCTGCGCGGCAACCCTCTTGCCGGTTGCCGAATCCAGATTCGCGGTCGGTTCGTCGGCAAGGACCAAGCCCGGACGGGCCACCAGCGCGCGTGCGGCGGCAACGCGTTGCTTCTCACCGCCCGAAAGCGCCGGTGGACGGTGATCGGTCCGATGCTCCATCCCAACGTCGGCCAGCAAGCCCCGCGCACGTGACATGGCTTTGTCCTTGCTCACCCCGGCGTAACGCAAAGGCAGGGCCACATTCTCCGCACTCGTCAACGCGTTCAGTAGGTTGTATTCCTGGAACAGAAATCCCAGTTTCTCCAACCTGATGTGTGCGCGGTCTCGCTCCGCGAGCTCACCCACATCCCGGCCCCCAATCCTGACCAGGCCCGAGACCGGAGTCAGCAGTAGGCCCATGACGAGTAATGCCGTGGTCTTGCCACCACCGGAAGGGCCGACAACAAGCACCACCTCACCGGTATTGACTGTTAGGTCCAGGCCCCTCAGCGCGTGCACCGCCGCGGCGCCGGTTCCATACTGGTGCGCAACGCCCTTGAGTTGCAGGACCGGCTCAGGTGAAACATTTGGCCTTTCAGGACTATTCATTGCACTCACCTCCGGAACGCCTGAGCGGGATCGATCCGTGTTACCCGCCGGACCGGGATGAGTGATCCGATTACCGCCATGACGCCGGTCGCCGCCGCCATCCCGGCCAGCATTGCGGGGGTCACCTCCACCGTCACATCTCCTAGCCGGTCCTTAACCAGGAACTGAACACCGTAGGTGATGCCGGCACCCAATATGTATCCGAGCCCCGCTATCAGCGCCGCTTGGGCAATCACGGTGCGACACAGCTGCACTGGACGCACACCCAGCGCACGCAGTACGCCAAAATCGCTCATTTGCTCGGTGGTGACCGCGAGTACGGTCAAACCCACCAGCGCCACCCCGACCAGCGCGGCGATCCCGATCATCGTCCTGAGCGGCCGACCAATCATCGAAATCACAATGGCGCGGCTGTTCTCCGCGAACGTTTCCGAGGTGAAGGCGTCCATCCCCGGCACCGACTTCCTCACCGAATCGACTACCTGGTCGCCGGTGAACCCCACTGTCGGCTGAACCAGGAAGTAGGACACCCGATTTCCAGCTCGTAGTAGATGCGCGGCATCCACTAGGGAGATGAAGGCGTAGAAATTGCCGACGGCCGCGGTCTGTTTGGACAGGCCCACGACCGTAAAGTCACCGTCCACAAGCCGAACGGTGTCGCCGAGATGGATCTTATTCTTCTTCGCCAGCACTCGATCCAGCACCACTTCACCAGACCCCGCGACATTGCGCCCCTCGGCGAGCGACCAGGGTCCGCCTATCCCGGTGGCAGTGTCATAGCCGACAACGAAGTATGCGGTGTGTCCACCCTTGTGCACGAAGTCCGATGGAAGGCCGAGTATTGGCTCGGCCGACTGCACGCCGGGAACCTTCAACAACCGGTCTTTGCCCTCCGCCGGAAGCCACGAGACGGCCCGGAACATCTGTGAAACACCCGGCTGAACCACCCACACCGCACCCTTGGAGTGGTCGATATAGGTGGTCACCTGGTTGGTCGTGCCGACGAAGATCCCCGACATAACCAGCACCAGAATGACCGCGACGGCCACCCCGACAACCGAAAGTACAAAGCGGGCACGTTCGGCGACAAGATTCTTGACAGCGACGATCAACGGATCATCCCTCCTGCCGTTGCGCGCAGTCTGTGCACGGCCTGGACCGTAACCGCGACAACCGTGTCGACATCTGCCGGAGACACACCCGGGCCCAGCGAGAAACGAACCGTTCCGCGCGCCTGGTCCTCGGTCAGGCACATTGCCCGCAACACGTGGGAAACAGTGTCTTCCCCAGCGTGACAAGCCGATCCGGTGGATACGTAGATGCCATGCATGTCCAGATGGTCGGCGAGAGTGTCGGCGCGAACCCCGTCGAAGCGCACGCTCACGGTCTCTTCCAAAACAGGTTCGGTCACATTGAGATGTACCCCGCCCACCGCGCGCAGTCCGTCGATCAACTGCTCCCGTCGTTTCCGCATACCCAGCCGATACTCCCTCTCCACCGTACGCAGGCACACGTCGGCCGCGGCGGCCATACCGAGTGCACCGGGCACATTCTCGGTGCCGGCGCGCAACCGGTTCTCTTGCGGACCTCCACGCGTCACCGGCAGCAGCCGATGCCCGCTGCGGACCAGCAACGCACCTATTCCGCGTGGGCCGCCGAACTTGTGTGCCGACACCGACATCATGGTGGCGCCCACTACCGTCAGATCCAACTTCCCCGCGGTGTGGACCGCGTCAGTGTGGAAGGCCACCCCCGATTGCCTGGCGATATCGGCGATCTCCCAAACCGGTTGAATGGCACCGGTTTCGTTGTTGGCGTGCATCACCGATACCAGCGTGGTGTCGGGTCGCAACGCTTGGGCCACATCTGCGGAGCAGATGTGGCCCGACGGCGCGGGATCTACCAAGGTCACCTGCACGCCCAAGTCCCGTAGCGCGTGCGCGTTCGCAAGGACGGCCGGGTGCTCGATGGAGGATGTCACCAAATGACCCCGAAAACCCACGGCGGCAAAGGTTCCCCATAAAGCCAGGGTGTTCGCTTCGCTCCCGCCGGAGGTCAGTACCACCTCCTCGGCATCGGCTCCCAATAGCCGCGCGACGGTCTTCCGCGCGGCGGCGAGGGCGTCCGCGGCATCGCGGCCGGCGCCATGGCGGCTCGACGGGTTGCCCACCAGCTGGTGTCCGTTCAGGACGGCCTGCGCCGCACGCGGATGCAGCGGCGCCGTGGCCGCGTAGTCCAAGTAAATCTCGGTGGGGGCAACCTGCGTGGGTGGGTTAAGAACCTGGGAGGGCGCTGACATCTTCGTGAATTCCGTTGCGGTAGTTGTTGGCTAAACGTTGCGCGACGTCGGCGCCGAGGGCTGCGACGTGCTGCTGCTCGGGTGAAAGACCCCCCGACCATTCGATGACTTGCGCCGCCTGGATCGTTTCGATGTCGCGCACCGGCATCCCGCTGAGACGCTCGGTCAGAATGGATGCCACGGCCAGTGATGCCGAGCACCCGTAGGCCTCGAAGCCGATCCGGCTGACTACCTCGTCGCGAATCTGAGCGCTCAACAGGATCTGGTCACCGCACACGGGGTTTCCGATGAAGGCCGTGACATCGGCCTGATCTAGGCGGCCCGCATTGCGCGGATTGGTGAAGTGATCGATGACTGCGGGACTGAAACGGGGCACTAGCCGGTCGCCCCTGGCGTGGCCCCGGCAGGAACCAGCTCGCACTCAGCGACGACTTCCTGTGAATCGATGTATTTTTCGATACTCACCGCGCAGCATCCCAGTTCGGCACCCTGGCGACGACGACGGAACTTGACAGTCTGACCGGTGCGGCCGCACGGGCAGTCACTTTCGTCCACTTCACCGATGTCGTCGGATAGCAGGAAGC
Organism: Mycobacteroides abscessus ATCC 19977; assembly: GCF_000069185.1. NCBI lineage: Bacteria > Bacillati > Actinomycetota > Actinomycetes > Mycobacteriales > Mycobacteriaceae > Mycobacteroides > Mycobacteroides abscessus. The sequence continues at coordinate 4,754,698 of NC_010397.1, forward strand.
CCGGGTACGCGGTGTTCAGTGCATCGAGGATCGCTATCCCGCCCGTCTTGCCCGGCTCCAGTTCGACGGAGGCGTCGGTGACGTCCCTGATGGAGACATAGCACCACGGCGGCACATGCTTACGCTGGTGCTCGCATTCGATGGCGAGCATGTTGGACTCGATCATCCCGTACATGTCACGAATGTGGGTGGGGTCGATTCCCAGCACGCGCTGCGCCTTCTCGTTGAAGTCATCGCGGCTGATCGAGTTGCCGGTGTACTGCTTCCAGCCGCCGAGCATGATGATCAACGAGTCGGGGTCGAGCGTAAGCGGAATCTCTTCCAACTCCAGGTACTTCATGAATCTGGCGATGATGAAGGGCGGCCCGATGAGATGCCGGGTCATCTTCCCCTCCCAGTTCCGCAGCTGCGCCAATGCCTCGTCCGGATCGAACGAGTATTCCCGCACTACGTAGCGATGGTCGTCGAGCATGCCGGTAAGCAGATTGAAGATCTTCACCATGCCCATCTCCGGCACTTCGGCCGTCGACGGGCACAGGAATAGGCCCGCACCCTGGGAGATGCCCAGAAAATCGCGGTACCCGCCGAAGATTCCCACTGATGCCCTGGTCACTGTCATCGAATCGCGCCGTGCCACCGACGGCACTCCACTGGTGCCGGTGGACCGGATCTCGATCTCGACGTCCTCGAGTCCGCAGGTCATAAGCACATGTGCGCCAGCCTGTTTGAACATGCTGACCGGCAGCAAGGGGATTCGATGCAGGTCCGCGCCATCGCGAATACCGCTCGGGATAAGGCCTGCGGCATCGCATTGGGCACGATAGAAGCCATTGCGTTCGAAGTGCAGTGCGAAAGATTCACGCAGCACATCGGTGAGCGACCTTCGCCATTCCTCTCGCGTCACCCGGAGAGCTTCCCCCGGCATTCCGAGCATGGTGACCAAATCCACTGCACATCTCCTTTGACTGCCTAGCCCACACAGGGCACCGGAGGAGTGGTCGAATCACCGTGAGAAAAAGTTCCCGCAGATCTTCAAGTGTTCCGACAGCGGTATGGAAGAGTTCGCGGCATGGCCGATGAGCAATTGCGCGAGGACCACGTCGAGCTACTAGCGCGACGTGCGCTCACAGAGGACGCCGCTCGCCCCGATGCGGTTGCACGCCGCCATGCGGCCGGCGGTCGCACCGCGCGCGAAAATATCTCCGATCTGGTGGATGCCGGATCGTTCGTGGAATACGGACGATTCGCCATTGCCGCACAACGCCGCCGTCGCGAACTCGCCGACTTGATCGCCCGCACACCCGCAGACGGACTGGTGGCCGGGACCGCACGCGTCAACGGCAATCTGTTCGGCGCTGACCGCAGCGCATGCGCCGTGCTGTCCTATGACTACACCGTGCTGGCCGGAACCCAGGGCGCGCTGGGGCATCACAAGAAGGACAGGCTCTTCGACCTCATCGAACGCATGAAGCTCCCGACGGTGTTCTTTGCCGAAGGGGGCGGCGGCCGCCCCGGCGACACCGACTACCCAGTGGTCTCGATGCTCGACGTCCGCGCTTTCAAGCTATGGGCGGCGCTGTCGGGGGTAGTGCCGCGGATCTCCGTGGTCAACGGCCGGTGTTTCGCCGGCAACGCTGTCATCGCGGGCTGCTCGGATCTGATTGTGGCAACCAAGGACACGTCGATCGGCATGGGCGGTCCCGCCATGATCGCGGGCGGTGGACTCGGTGAGGTCCACCCCGACGAGGTTGGGCCCATTGCCGTCCAGTCGACAAACGGTGTGGTCGATGTTGTCGTGGACGACGAGGAGCAGGCCGTCACGGTGGCCAAACGACTCATCAGCTACTTCCAGGGCGCGGTGGCGCCCGGCGATGGTGCTGACCAAACCGCCTTGCGCACAATGATTCCCGAACGTGCCCGGCGTGCTTATCCGATCCGGCCGATCATCGAGACGCTTGCCGACACCGGTTCGGTGACCTTTCTGCGAGAGAAATTCGCCCCCGAGATGGCGACCGCGCTCGCACGTATCGAAGGCAGGCCCATTGGCGTCCTCGCGAACAATTCCATGGTGATGGCCGGGGCCATCACCGCCGCGGCATCGGATAAGGCCGCACGGTTCCTACAGCTGTGCGACGCCTTCGGACTTCCGGTGCTCTCGCTGGTCGATTGTCCTGGCTACATGGTAGGTCCGGCTGCGGAAGCCGAGGCGTTGGTCCGCCGCGCTTCCCGCATGCTCGTGGCCGGGGCAGCACTACGCGTACCTCTGGTGTCAGTCATCCTGCGCCGTGGGTATGGCCTTGGCGCACAAGCCATGACCGGCGGTAGCCTGCACGAGCCGCTTCTCACGGTCGCCTGGCCCAACGCGCATCTGGGCCCGATGGGGCTGGAGGGCGCGGTGCGCCTGGGTCTGCGCAAAGAACTGGAGGCCATTGCCGACGAGTCCGCCCGGGAGGAGGCCGTCCGTCAGGCCACAGCCGCGGCGCAGGAGAATGCCAAGGCGATCAACGCTGCTCAGATCTTTGAGATCGACGATGTGATCGACCCGGCCGAGACACGGTCGCTGGTCGCCTCCACATTTGCCGCAGCCATGCGGGAACCGCTGCCGCTCAGACGATCTGTTGTCGATACCTGGTGACGGTCAGCCGGTGCTCGGCACCCAGTTACCGTGGAATCCGCTGGGCACGCGATGCGGCAATTTGATCGTCGCGACGTCCTCCAGGGTCTGCGCATCCAGGATGGCCAACGCACACCGGGAACCCCCGCTGAACAGAGCCGATGAATCGCTAGGGCGCCGTCTCCACGAACTCGCGTTTCCCGTATTGGATGGCGACATCCTGCCAACGACCTCCAGCAGCGTCGACCAACCGCCGGGCGATACCGATGTCTTTGACGTCCGCGATCAGGATCAACCAGCCGTCTTCAGTCACCGATCCCCCGGACAGCGCCGCACGCGCGGCCGGGTCGGTCAGCAGCACATCATGAAACCGGACCCGGTCAACACCCGGAACTTCCACCGCCACCGCATTTACCCGGGCATCACCGGCGGGTAGATACTCGAAGGTCAGCACCGATTCCTGTCCGAACCGCCGGCCGACCTGCTCCCCGATGCTGTAGAGGTCATCGCCATCCACACAGGCGAGTTCAAAGGCCCGTGACCGCTCGTAGGTCATGCGATCGTTGTCCTGCGACCAGTAGACGCCGTCGACGCGGGTTGATCGCACGGGCAGAGCCAGGTTCTGAACGGTCATGGCGCTCACTTGCACCGAGAAATCATCGAGTGGATCTTGCAGACGCGCGTCTGCCGGATCGGTGATGGTGGCGGTGTTGTTGCTGGCGAAAAGCTCGCCCTGGGGCCGGGCCACATCGCCCGGCACACAGGCCTGCGGATCGGCACGGGCATATCCGCTGGACGGCCCGACTACGACGAGCGCAATAGCAGTCACACCGAACGCGATCTGGCGCATCACCCGTCCATTATCCCCACACGCCGCTTGGTTGGGCGGTATGCGATAGATGTCCGCCACACCACTGTCACAGCGCGCGGGCCCGAGACCCACCGCCTTGACCTCAAGTGCGCTTGAGATTTTAAGTTGGTCAGCTATGACCTCGATCCACGACGCGACAGTACGCAAGTTCCTCGACTCCGATCCCGCCCTCGTTGGGCAGCTGGGATATCTCGGCACCGATGGGCGTCCGCTGATTCTGCCCGTCTGGTATCGCCTCACCGACGATCATCTTCAGTTCGTCACGCATTTGAAAACACTTAAAGTGAAGGCTGTGCAACGTGATCCACGTACTGTCATCACAGTCGCGACGCAGGCCGAACCGTATCGATATGTTCAGGTACAGGGCGAGGCAAAGGTGGATACCGATGAATCAGGGGTCCGTACCGCCCTGATCGATATCACTGCCCGGTATTTGGGTGCTGATCGCGCAGAGGCCTACGTGGACGAACATCACAGTGGGCCTGGCGAAGTCATCGTGCGTGTATGCCCGCTCCGTGTCCACGCCGCCCTCTAAGGAGAAACCCGATGTACACCATCTCCATCAACGGCACACAACTCACCTTCGACGACCAGGGCCTGGACAACGGGCCCGCTATCCTGCTACTCACCGGGTGGGGACATGATCACCGTGCTTATGACGAGATTCTGCCCTACCTCGTCCCGCACCATCGCGTCATTCGCATGGACTGGCGCGGGCACGGTCTCGATCGCACGCCCGTCGCCGATTTTGGTCCTGCGGAACAATTTTCAGATATCATCGGTCTGCTCAATGCTCTCAGCGTCCGGTCATTCGTCCCAGTCGCACACGCCCACGCCGGCTGGACGGCATTGGAACTCGCCGACCGGCTGGGCACAACGCGGGTACCCGCAGTGATGCTCGTTGACCTCATCATGACGGCCGCGCCCCCTGAATTCCTCCAGGGCATCAGAGCATTTCGCGATCCGATGGGTTGGCAGTCAAGCCGTCTGGAGTTCCTGCGTGCCTGGCTCGCCGGCAGTGACAACGCGGCCGTCAACCGGCACATCCGCTCCGAGATGGGTGGATTCGGATTCGACGTCTGGGCCCGCGCAGGCCGTGTCATCGAGGATGCGTACGTCACCTGGGGCTCGCCGATGTCACGGATGGAAAAGATGGCCGAACCGCCGCACGTGCACCACATCTTCTGCACACGCGAGCGCACCGGTTACGACGATCTGCACGACGAGTTCCAACATCGCAATCCTTGGTTCAGCTATAAGCGCCTGAACGGGGCCACACACTTTCCCCAACTGGAATTACCCGCGCGGGTGGCAGAGGAAGTCCTCGGGCTACTGAAGGCCGCGGGCGGAAATCATTGACCCGTGATCGTTGTGAGAGTAGGGCCTGCGGTCCAGCCGCCGTCCACGGCCAGCTCCGCGCCGGTGACATAGCTCGCGGCATCCGATAACAGGTAGGCGACAGCGCCGGCCACCTCGTCGGCGTTCCCCACCCGCCCCATGGCGGCGATAGGCATATTGCCCTCCCCCTCCCGAAAGCCCTCCTTGGCCGTCATCGGGGTGTAGATGACACCGGGGTGCACGGAGTTGACGCGAATTCGCTCGCGCCCCAGCTCGATGGCCGCGACCTTGGACAGGCCCCGCACGCCCCATTTAGACGCGCCATATCCGGAGGTGAGCGCCAGCCCGACGAGGCCGGCGGCCGACGAGATGTTCACGATCGAACCGCATCCGTGTGCTCGCATGGCTGGGATCACAGCCTGCATGCCGATGAACACGCCTACCAGGTTTATCTCGATCACCTTGCGGAAGTGTTCCAGCGGCTCATCAGCGACCATTGCGGCGCTGGAGATGCCCGCGTTGTTCACCAAGCCGGTGATAGTGCCGAATCCTGCGAGCGTGGTGTCGATCAATTCCCGCCACTGCTCCGCGTCGGTCACGTCCAGGTGCGTGAACCGGGCGGCATCGCCGAGCTCGGCGGCCAGTTGACGCCCGTCGCCGTCGAGTACATCCGCGATCACGACCCGACCACCCTGCGACACGATGTGGCGCGAGAAGGCCGCGCCCAGTCCGCGAGCGCCGCCGGTAACGATGACGTTCTTTCCTTGCAGCAGAGCAGAATTGCCATTCACGACTACAGGCAACCACAGGCCCGTCAGCCAGCAGTAAGAGTCTCCCGCCTATCGGGAGACGTGAGCGACAACACCGGAGCGCCGAATTGTGAGGCGCACCAGAATTTTAGGGATCGGGCTAGATTTCGACCGGAGCGACTTGAGCGGGCGCTTCGTCAGCGGGCACAGATTCGGGCTGTGGCACAAGCACCGAGGCGGGAATCACCTCGGGACCTTCGGCGTCGGCCGGTACGTCCAATGGCGCAGATCCAGCCGCGTCGTCGCTGTCCATGGGCAGGTACATGTGGCGCTTGAACTGGGGCTGGTACGCGCCACCACCACCGATCCGAACACCGCCGCCCTCGCCACTGGACACGGCGGTGCCGTCAGGCAACGTGACAGCGGTATGGCCGCCATTCCAACCGATCACCAGTGCACCGGGTGCGGTGCCGTACTTGAAACCACGTGCGAGAAGCGCGCGCTCCTGATTCCCGGTGTTGAACCGTGAACCGAATGCGGGGCGGTCGGTGGCGACGTTGGCCACCCAAGAGGCAAGGCCGGAGCAATCGGTGCCCCGTGCTGTGTCTCCGCCCGAGATGTATGGCGTACCCGAGACCTGATGGATAAACGCCAGCAAAGCAGCGAGATCAGACATGGGACGCGACGCTAACAAGCAGCTTGACGGCCGGCCAAAATATGTGGTTTCCGTCATAGTTGCTGAGAATTATGGTGAGAATTACTGTCCGCCAACGCGTTACTGATTACGGTAGTGCATCCCCCACCGTTCGTCCAGTCGGACAAACATGCAGGACATCATCGGTTTGTCGACGGCCGTGCGGCCTCGGCATGGAATTTGCTACGCACCACCGGCGTGCATCACCGTTCCTGCACATCTGCGCATCACTTGCATCAACGCAGGAAATTTTCTGTTACCTATCCCACCTTTTGCCCACCTTTCGTCCCACTATGTGGAATGGCTTGCGCGCTACTCCATTCGGGGTTTCACATTCACTCATTGGGTCCAAAATGAAGCCCCACAGTCGATTCCTGTATGAGTCAGACAGAGACATCAACGGCCGGCTCGCACCCCCGAATACCTGCCCAGCCGAACTCCTTGAATCTGCTTCCTGCCCAGATGTTTGTGGTGCAGCCACTGCGGGCCACACATCGCGTGAGCGGGTACGCATCCGGCGGGACCTGATTTCACATCTGTCACCGAACCGACAGCACCCGGCACCGATGGTGCTGTCGAAAATCGCTTATTAACAATAATTTTGACGCGACTTCGACCGGCGCCCGCGGCAGACAGAGGAATCGGAGCCAGTAGCCTCCATTACCTAGGAAGCCGAATACGGTTGGATAACAACTAATGCCGCCACGCTTGCGGCATACGGGCTCGAGTCATCGTCCACATGATCGGTAGCAACCACCCGCATCCCAAATTCGTCGACTGGTGCCGCGGGTGAACGTGTCCCCCGGTTCCGTTGCCGACGCGGCGATCGCATACAGATGCCGACACGGCGGCATGGGTGGCGACGGCAAACCGCGCCTGCGCATTGGGCTGCGGCGATACGGCGCAACGATCTTTGTTAGACCATCACTGCCACATATCGCCGCCGCCCGGCATGCACAGCTAGCAGGCTAGCGTCACGTACGCGACCTTTTGCCCCGCGGTCGGAACGGTCGTCGGCTGATTACGCATATTGCGGCCCGGTTGCACGTTCTGAACACCAGACTGCTGTGACACTCCCTGGACGGTGCACTGCGACGGATGTTCCGATCCAACCTTGGTGACGATCACCCGGTACCCATTGGACTTGAGTTCGTTGATCACCGAATCCGGGCTCTCCGTGGGGCCTGCCAGCGCGACTGCCGCTGTCGCAAGAGACAGACCGGCAGCACTGAGCGCCGCGCCTGTCACTGCCATGATCTTCTTCATTGGTTGCGCTCCTTCTACATCGTTGAAGACGAAGCCGCCTTACAGATGGTTATGCGTTGTCGGGCGAGGGTGACTGGCTCGGGTTGATCTTGTACGTGCCGTACGGAACGTGGGGGTTGGTCCCCAGCGGAACGTGCGGATTGGCGCCCTCGTAAGTCGGCTGGTGAGCACCCTGCTCATACGCGACGCCACCAGGCGTCACACAGGACCCCTGAGGGTTGTTGACGCTGCTCTTACCCGCGTAGCAGCCGGGAGGAGGCGTCGGGCCCGCCGCAGCGATCGGTGCACCCAGCAAGGCCACTGTCGCCGCGACACCGACTCCGCCAAGCATTGCAACGATTGACTTATTCATGTGATGTTTCCTTTCTGCTCGGTCAACTTGCTAATGGCCAGGGCAGTGGACATCACTTGCCTAAGACATCAACGTTGATGCATTCACCCAGTTCAACGGCTTCAAGGATCACCTAGTTCCCAACTTATGAGATGTTCGGTTGATTCTCAGCTAAATCTCAGAGTACCCCATGGGGGTTGGGGTCTGGGAAAAGTGGTATATAGCCGTTAACCGTCCGTTAACCAGGCGAAACCGTCACATCGGTGTAGATCAGATGATCTATAATTCGATCATGCGATCTAAAAGGGGCCGCGATCGAACCTTCACCGAGACCGCCCGCCGGCAGCAGATCATTGCGTGCGCCATTGACGTCATCGCAGAGGTGGGCTATCCGCAGACCACGATCCGAAAGATCGCCGACCGCGCCGGCATCGCAATGAGTGTGGTGCTGTACCACTTCGGCACCAAGGACGGACTCATCGAGGCGGTCATCGCGTCCATGTATCAGGCCGCGCTCGAGACTGTGCCCCCTGCGATAAACCGGGCGCGCACACAGACGGACAAGCTTGCGGCCTATATCCGCTCCAGTATCGACTATTTCGATACGCATCGGCCGCAGCTCACCGCCTTGGCGCAGCTTGGCACGAGCTATAAACCCCATAGCGGCAAGCATTTTGGCGACCTCGGACTGACACCCGAGTTGTCCGAACAGCTTGCCCAGCTCGACCCCGCAACCCTACTGCGCGCCGGTCAAAAGACGGGCGAATTCTGTTATTTCCCAGTTGATTCGACTGCCATCGCACTGCAGGCGGCCGTCAACGCGGTGGTTGAAAAGATACTGCGCGATCCGGAGTTCGATGTGCATCGTTATTCGGACGACCTGGTGAAGATGTTCAGCCGAATGGTCCGTAACGCGTGATGGCAGATATCGTCATTGCCGCGCTCGGCAGCCACGGTGACGTCGCCCCGTTGACCGGCGTCGGCGCTCGTCTTCAGCAGGCCGGCCATAGGGTAACCCTCACCGCATACGACCGCTTCGCGTCGCTTGTCCGCAGCTGTGGCATAGGTTTTCGTGGTGTCTCCGAACCCCGTGAGTCTTCCGATGAGGCCGATGTCGACGTCACGGGAGCACTATTCCAATTCCTTGCTCCACAAGGCATGCGGTCTCTCGGTACCGCGTTGCTGACAGCATTGCAAGACACACCTACCGACATCTTGCTGCTGTCGCCGTTCTCAGAACTTGCCGGGCATCCGCTGGCCGAGGCGAAAGGCATCCCCTGCGCGGGAATCCGATTCCAGCCCTACTCTGCTACCGCCGATTTTCCCCCGGCCACGCTCGGGGGGTGGTCCGCGGGGCCGACGGGTAATCGGCTGGCGTCACGGGCCGGGCTGAGCTGGTAGATCGATTCTACGGCGGCGTCACGGCCGGCTTTCGCCGCGATTTCTGCCTACCCAAAGTATCGGCCAGGCGGCTACGCGAGCAACGCACCAAAGCGGGATGGACTGTTCTACACGGCTTTTCGCCGCACATCGTGCCACGGCCCGCAGGCTGGCGTCCCGGCCTGGAGATCTGCGGGTACTGGTGGCCGCAAACCGATCCACAGTGGCGCCCCGACGCCGCACTTGTCGATTTCCTCAGGGCGGGCCCGCCACCGGTCTACGTCGGATTCGGCAGCACAATGACCTCTGCCAAGCAGTCAGAGCACATATCGCAACTCGTCCGGAGCGCTCTACGCCGGGCCGGGGTGCGGGGCATCGTACAAGCAGGCTGGGCAGGAATCGATGTCGGCGATGAGACCACCCTCACCGTAACGGAGGTGCCGCACCGTTGGCTGTTTCCCCACGTGGCCGCTGTCGTACATCACTGCGGCGCAGGGACAACCGCCGCCGGCTTACGCGCCGGGGTCCCCACTGTCGCCGTACCCGGCCTGGGCGATCAGCCCTTCTGGGCTCGGCGGCTGCGCGATCTCGGGCTCAGCGCGGATACGGTGCCACAGCGCACCCTGACGGTCGAACGCCTCGCAGCCGCCATCCGCACCGCGGTGACCGACCCGGGAATCAAGATCCGGGCGCGGCGAATCTCCGACTTGCTCGCCGCCGAGGACGGGGCGGCTCACGTGGTCTCGTCTGTCAACCGGTTGTTGGGCTGAGTCCCGGTCTGCAGATCCTTGCAGGTGACCGAGGAAGTCCGCGACACCCCTCGTGAGTCGATCCCCAACATCGGCGGGGTGTGAACTCGGTCGCGGTCTCCTGGTCATACCTGCTAAAAGAATTACGGCAACAGTGTTGCCGTAATTGCCCCGCGCTGTCAAGACAGACATACTGACCGCTATGACGGACGAGCGACGCATGCGAGGTCGCCCGCCCCTGCCCATGGAAACGATCGTCGACGCGGCCTTGCAGATCGTGGACGAAGAGGGCGGTGAGGCCCTCTCCATGCGGGCATTGGCGAGGCGGCTCGACTCCGGGACCGCGACCATTTACCGCCATTTTGCAAATCGCACCGAGGTCGTCGCGCACGTTGTCGATCGGGTCTTCGGCGAGGTTCAGTTGGATGATCCTGCGTTGGCGAGAATGCCGTGGCAAGACGCATGCATCGTTAGTTCACGGGCACTGTTCGACGCCCTGCGCCGCCATCCAAATGTGGCCATGCTGTTGGCCGACCAAATTCCCGTCGGACCCAACGTCTTCATGATTCGCGAACACACACTCACGCTCTGTCTCCAAGCGGGGTTCTCCCCGGCCGAGGCGATTCGCATCTACATGACACTGGGCCGCTACGTGCTGGGCTTCGCAAATCAGATAGGTGCGGAACATCGGGCAAGCGAGGCCGATATCGCGATGCTGACCCGGCTCGTCGAAAATATCGATCTGGCGAGCTACCCGTCCACACTGGCCACCGCCGGCGTCACCCTCGTCCCGCTCGATGAGGAGTTTGATTTCGGCCTAGGGCTCATTGTGGCAGGGCTCGAGGGTCTTCGGCACGGCGAGTAGCGACACCGTGCGGACCGAATCCATGCCGGCCCAATCCCCACGGCAGAATGACCATGATGATCGCATCGGGGTACGTTTTGAGTACCGACACCGCGGTGACGCTGCTCGCCGCAGGACTCATTTTTCTACTCTCACTGGTATTGGGCGTGTGGAAATACCGCCAGATGGTCACCGGCCCAAACCACCTCGCTCACCCGTATGTGGATACCGCACATCGAGCGGCGTTGCTTTACTCGTTCGCCACCTTGCTCACCGCAGTATTCGTCGAACTGAGTGCGTGGCCCAGCTGGGTAAACCTCACCGCCGCAATGATGCTGGTCTTCTTCTTCGTCGCGGCGATCGCCAGCTACATCGCCCACGGAGCGCTTCGTGACACCACCAATCAGTTCGAAAAGCCCACCATCGGGCTGTATCTGGCAATGGCACTGCTCATCCTCGGCGAAATCGGCGGATTCAGTGTTCTGCTAGCCGGATTCGCGCGCGCCCAATGGTTCTCGTGACACTCGGCGAAAACAGTCACCATACGTACGGCATGAGGCGATAGCGGGCGGCCCGTGTGTACGCGCGGTATCCGTCGAGCTCTTCGACGAGTAGCTTCTCCTCGTCGACAATGCGCACGATGAGCACCAACAGACTGGGCACCACGCAGGCCAGGCCCCAGTACGAGCCAAGGGCCAGCGGAAACCCGACGATGGTGATGAAGTTGCCGGTGTACATCGGGTGGCGCACAAGCCCGTACAGACCGGTCGTGACCAGAGTCTGGCCCGTCTCCACCCGAACTGTGGAGGCCGCGAAGCCGTTCTGGACGACCACCAGGCTGGTCACACCCAGTCCAACCGCCACCAAGACATCACCTGCCGCGCAGATCGCCGGGGGCACCGACGACCATCCGAAGCGATGGTCAAGGGCGCTGATCACGACCATGGCGGCCAGGGAGAAATACCAACTTCCGATGAGTACCTTCTGCAGACTCCGGGTTTCGGCCACCGGTCCCGCCCGCTTACGCCGCTGGTGCGCTGCGGGGTCGGCCCGCTGCAGATAGACCGTGGGAATCCACGTCGACAGCGCGAACACCACCAGAAATGTCCAAACCTGCCAATAATCGACTGTGCCAGCGAGCAGGAACAACACCAGCCCGAAGACGGCAAGCTCAACGACTCCGAACGCGACAACTTTCGCAATGGCTTTCACAAGCCCACCTGTCTTCACCGCGCTGAGGTGCTTTCCAGCTGCTGGGCCAGGTTTCTCACCGTGGGCGCATCAAACAGTGCAAGCATCGTCAGATTCGCGTTCAGGGCCGTGTTGATCGCGGCAACCACCCGCATTGCCCCGAGTGAGTTACCACCCAGATCGAAGAACGATTCGTCCACTCCAACCCGGTCCACACCCAGCACGTGGGCGAAAATGCTGGACAGGATCTGCTCGTTCAAAGTGGCCGGCCGGCAATAGGTGCTGTTGGTGTCACGCGTGTCGACGCTCTGCCCCTCGACTCGACTGCTCCGCTCACTCCACCGATCTCGCCCGATGCCGTTCAGCAGATCCAGAGATGACAGCTGGCGGCCAGGATGAGCAGTCATCGCCACCAGCACCTGCTTGAACCGCTCGATCAGCTCCTTGATGCTCTCCGCGTCGAACACGTCGGTGTCGTACTGGACACGAAGTTCCAACTCCCGGCCCGGCCCAGCCTGTACGGCAATCGGATAGTGGTAGTAGTCACGACTACTGAGGCCGGTGATGGCCAATCCGTTGACGTCGGCGGCCGCCCTCGTATCGGTCGGATAGTTCTCATAGACGAACACCGTGTCGAAAAGTCGTTCCTGTCCGGTGATGCGGTGGATGTCGCTCAGGGCCAGATGCTGATGCTCCAGGGTGTCGTTGTGTCTACCCTGCAACTGCCCCAACAACTCCGCCGTCGTGGTGGCCGCACCAATAGTGGCCCGCACCGGCACCGTATTGATCAGCAAACCCACCATCGATTCGGCACCGAGCACCTCGGCCGGCCGACCCGAAACCGTAGTACCGAACGCCACATCACCGTGCCCGCACAACGAACTCAGCAGCAACGCCCACGCACCCTGCAACACCACATTGACCGTCGTCTGCTGCGAACGCGCCAGCTTTGTCAACGCTCGAGTCGTCCGCAGAGGCACCCGGAACAGGTCTACGCTGCGCCGGCCGAACTGCAGCTTCTGTGGCGGGCCCAGGAGTGTGGGCGCATCGAATCCGGCCATCGCCTTGCGCCACGCGTGCTGGGCCGCAACCTGATCGCGTTCGGAAAGCCAGGTGACAAAGCTGCGATACGAGGCCGCCGGGGGAAGCCGCACCCCGTGATATCCGGCGAAGATCTCCTGCATGAGGATCGGCATCGACCAGCCATCCAACACGATGTGATGATTCGTGAGCACGAACCGGTACCGGTTGTCGGCAACGCGGATGAGGACAGCGCGGAAAGCGGGCTGTTCGGCGAGATCGCAGACAGCTGTACGCTCGGCGGCGCATATCTTTTCGATCTGTTCTTCAGTATCGGAATCTGCTATTCCATCGGCTAATTCGATATACATCCAGGGCGCCACAGGCTGGGCGGGGATGATCTGCAGTGGCTGTTCAAACTGGTCGCAAAAGCGGGCGGCCAAGTGCGGGTGCCGCGCAACTACCGTCTGTACCGCTTCGTGGAGCCGCTCCGCGTCGAGCACACCACCGAGCGCGATCTCGAACTGCACCGCATACACATCGTCACCCGAGCTCTTCGCGATGCCGGCATGGAATAGCAGACCCTGTTGCAGGGGAGTCAGCGGCAAAACATCGGCAACCGGAAAGTGACTCTGTAGCCCGTCGATCTGCTGCTGGCTGAGTCTGGCGGGAAGAATATCCGACGGTGTCAACCCGCCTCCGCCCCTGCGTACATGCGCGCAGATGCCGGCCAGCGCGTCGAACCACAGCCGGTTGATCCTGGTGACTGCCATGCGATCCAGCGCCGTGGGCGCCCACGTCCAGGTGGCATTCAGGTGCGGCCCGGTGTCCGTGTCGATGGTCACCGCGTTGAGCTCCACGGTGTGAGGCAACGCGATGGGCATCGCCCCGGCGGCCCCGGTCAACGACAGCCCTTCTTGGCTGAATCGCCACACATCCCCGGATGCGTACGCCGCCGGAGAGCCCAGCCGTCCAAGGTAATTGAATCCGATCGCCGGATCGGATTCAGGAAGGTCGACGTCGGGGTTCAAATAGCGCAACAGTCCATAGGTCAGTCCGTCCGGCATGGCCCGAAGTTGTTCCTTGGCCTCCTTGATCACCGCACCCAGCGCCGCGTCACCCGCCACCACCTGTGTCCAGCGCAGCCCACCAACCGCCAGCGACACCGGGTACTTGGTCGTGAACCACCCGACCGTACGCGACAGGTCGATATTGCCCTCGGATGTTCCGCTCCGGGCTGGTAGATCCTCGTGACGGCCGTGGCCTTCCACATCGATGGCGATCGGTGCGGCACCGGTCCCCAAATGTTGTGCCCATGCCAGGGCAAAGGCAATCAGCAGGATCTCGTGCACCCCGGCGTGGAACGCCGCAGGCACCTCACCAAGCAACATGTGTGTGGTTTCGGCATCCAGGAACTCGGTCAGTCGTCCGGCCGTGGCGAATGTGTCCTCGGTGGGCCGCGGCGCGGCCAAGCTCGACGCGATCGACCCCACCTGCCGCCAGGCCCCGGCCTGGCGGACCACATCCGGATGCCGCGCATGTTCGGCCAATCGATCCGACCAGCGCTGGAACGACGTACCCGCTGGAGGCAACAAGACCTGCTGTCCACCACGCAATTGGGTCGAGGCTATGGTCAAGTCCTCCAGCAGAATCCGCCAGGAAACACCGTCGACGGCCAAGTGATGAATGATCAACACCAGCTGGCCGGTGGCCGCCACCCACAGCCCGCTCAGCATCACGCCGGCCGCGGGGTCCAACCGCGACCGTGCCGCCACCAGTGTCTCGTCCGAAAGAACGTCCACCGCGTGCAGGCAGTCCGCGGCGTTGACGGTCCCCGGCTCGGGCACCGTCAACGCCCACCCGCCGGCGCCGTCGTCAGCGGCCCGCAAGCGCAGCATGCTGTGCCGATCGAGCAAGGCCTGCAACATGATCAGGACCGCCGCTTCCGTCACTCCGGCAGGAGCCTGCAGCACCACCGTCTGATTGAATTCATCAATAGGGCCTTCAATTCCCTTCAGCCAGAGCATGATCGGGGTCGCCACCATCGAACCGACGCCCTCGTCGATCACCCCATCCGAGCCATCGGCCATCCTGACCACACGGGCCAGCCGGGCCACGGTTTGCTGCACGAAGATGTCACGCGGTCTACCTATCAGACCGGCTCCGTGGGCCCGCCACACCACCTGGATGGCCGAAATACTGTCACCGCCCAAGTCGAAGAACGAGTCATCGACGCCGACACGTTCCAGGCCGAGCACCTGGGCGTAGATCCCGGCCAGTATCTCCTCTACGAGCGTGGCCGGGGCACGGTAATGATCGATGTCGCTGTATTCCGGTGCGGGCAAGGCTTTTTTGTCGAGCTTGCCGTTGACCGTCAACGGCAATGCCGCCAAAGAGACCACCGCGGCCGGCACCATATAACTCGGCAGGCACTCGGCAAGTTGAGCGCGGATCCTGGCCGTATCGGCCGTGCCGGTGACGTAACCGACCAGCCGTTTGTCGCCAGGTCGATCCTCGCGGGCGATCACCGCCGCCTGCTCTACCCCGGGCGCAGCGGTCAGCGCCGAGTGAATTTCACCGAGCTCTATGCGATGGCCCCGGATCTTGACCTGCTCGTCGGCGCGTCCGGCATACTGCAGCTGTCCGCCGGGCCCCCAGCTCGCCAAGTCGCCGGTGCGATACATCCGTTGTCCCGACGCGCCGACGCGGAACGGGCACGCCACGAACCGCGCAGCCGTCAGCCCGGCCCGGCCCACATATCCATAGCCCAGTCCCGCACCCACCACATAGAGCTCGCCGACCACACCGGCCGGCACGGGACGCAACGACCGATCCAGCACAAAGAAGCCCACGTGCGCCAGCGGTGAACCAATCGGACTGACCGTCACCTCCGTGTCGGCGCTGACGATCTCCCGGAACGAGGCATGCACTGTCGTTTCGGTGATCCCGTACATGTTGACCAAGCGGGGCAGCACCGGATGGCGTTCCATCCACGGCTTCAACCGCTGCGGCTCCAGGGCTTCCCCACCGAACACCACCACCTCGATACCGAGCTGCCCGGCACGCTCGGGGACCATCGCATCCACGGTTTGCAGGGCGTAGAAGGCCGACGGCGTCTGGCTCAGTACGCTGACCTGTTCATCGACGAGCAGTGCATGAAACTCTTCAGGTGATCGCACCACCGTCTCGGGCACGATTACCAGCCGGCCACCGTGCAGGAGTGCGCCAAAGATCTCCCACACCGAAAAATCGAAGGCCAGTGAATGGCTCTGTGACCATACCTGCCCCGCCGACAACTCCAGGTCACCGCCGAGCACGTGCAGCAGCCGACCCACGTTTTTATGGGGAATAGCAACGCCTTTCGGCACTCCCGTGGTACCCGACGTGTAGATCAGATAGGCGATATCGTCGGCACTCAGTCTCGTCAGCGGTGTGTACGCAGGCTGGACAGCCAGCTCTGGATCATCGACATCGATAACCACCACCCCGCACGCATCCAGCCGATCCATCAGGTCGCTGGTGGTCACCGCCACCGCCGGCTCCGCATCGGCGAGCACGAATTCCAGCCGCGCATCGGGTACCGAAGGGTCGACGGGTACATACGCCGCACCGGTTTTAAGCACTCCCATGATCGCGACAATGGCCTCCGCCGATCGCGCGAACAGCAGCGCGACTCGCTCCCCGGGCCCGGCCCCATACTCAATAAGCTTGTGTGCCAGCCTATTCGATGCTTCGTCCAGCTCTTGATAAGACAGGTGGCCGCCTGCGGAGCTCACGGCAACCGCACCGGGGACTCGCGATACCTGCTGCGCGAACAATGCCGGAATCGATACCGAGGTCACGGGCTGCGCCAGCTCCGCACGATTTCCCCACTCGTCCAGCCGAGCCAGCTCTTCGGCGTCCAGCACGTCGATCGCGGACAGCGGTCGCGCCGAGTCCGCGGTCATCGTATCCAGCACGCGGCGCAGCCGATCAATCAAGATCTCAACACTTCGGGCGTCAAACACATCGGTTCGGAACTCGACCGTGCCCGAGATACCCGCAGCCTCGCCTGCTTCGGTCCAGGATTCGGCCAGCGAGAACGCCAGATCCATACGGGCCGAATGCGTATCGAGCGGTAGTTGGGTGAGCTCTAGATCCGCCAGCGCCATCTCACGGCCGGAATCATCGATCTGGCCAGGGATATTCTGCCAAGCGAACATCACCTGCACCAACGGATGATGGGTAAGCGACCGAGCCGGGTTCAAGCGCTCTACGAGCAACTCAAACGGCACGTCCTGGTTCTCAAAGGCACCGAGACTACGAGCCCGCACCTGAGCCAGCAGCTCGGCAACACTGGGATCACCGGCGAGGTCAACCCGCAGTACCAAGGTGTTGACAAAGAACCCGATCAACTCGTCCAGTGCTGGATCACGGCGGCCAGCAATCGGGAACCCGATCGCCACATCGGAACTCGCACTGAGTTTGGAGAACACCACCGCCAGGGCGGCCTGCATGACCATGAAGCTGGTTGCGTTGTGTTCGCGCGCCAGGCCATTGACCCGCTGCTGCAATTCGGCCGGCCACGCCACATCCACTCTGGAACCACTTTGGTCGGCCACCAAGGGATAGGGCCGGTCGGTCGGGAGGGCCAAACGCTCGGGCATCCCGGCCAGCATGTTCTCCCAATAGGTCAGCTGCCGGGCGATACGACTCTCGCTGTCGTCCAGGTCGCCCAACTGTGCCCGCTGCCAAAGCGTGTAGTCCGCATACTGGACCGCCAGCGGCTTCCGATCAGGGGCCTGTCCCGCACACCGGCTGGCATAGGCCACACCTAGATCCGCCACCAGCGGGGTAATGGACCAACCGTCCGCGGCGATATGGTGCACGACCGCCACCAACACGTGATCGTCCGCAGCCACTCGGAAAAGCCTTGCCTTAAAAGGAATTTCTGATGAGAGGACGAAGCTGTGCTGCGCAGATTCGGCGACCGCGCTATCCAGCCGGTCGGTCTGCCAGTCGCAGGCGTCGATGACCTCCCAACCGAATTCGACGTGTTCCACCGGAACGATCAGCTGCTGCGGTATGCCGTCGACCGCGGGAAACATGGTGCGGAGGCTCTCATGACGATCCAGCACATCCGTGAAGGCAGCTTCCAGCGCGTCGGCATCCAGGACTCCCTGCAGACGCAATCCCACCGCTAGGTTGTAAACAGGTGAGGGACCATGTAATTGATCGATAAACCATAAACGGCTTTGAGCATACGAGAGGGGCATCACCGCGGGACGCTCACCGGCGATCAATGGCTCCAGCGTGTGTTCGCCACCTCCGATGCGGAGCATCAGTTGTGCAACGGTCGGAGCGTCGAACACGGCGCGTTCCTCCAGGCCCGCGTCCATGGACCGGTTGAGGGCAGCGACGAGACGCATCGCCAACAACGAATCGCCACCCAGATCGAAGAATGAATCGTCCATACCCACCCGGTCCAGCCCAAGTACCTGGGCGTAGATGCCGGCCAGGATTTCTTCGCTCGGACTCGTCGGAGCGCGATACTGATCGACTGATTGATACTCCGGCGCAGGCAGGGCGTCCAAGTCGAGTTTTCCATTGACCGTCAGGGGAAGACGCGGCAGCGCCACCAGCACCACCGGCACCATATAGGACGGCAGCCGGTCCGTCAGCGCGGCCCGCAGTTCCGCGGGATCGGCAGTTCCGGTGAAGTAACCGACCAGCCGCTTGTCACCGGGCCGGTCCTCGCGGGCGATCACAACAGCCTGCCCAACACCATTTAAACCGTTTAATACCGAGCGGATTTCACCCAGTTCGATGCGGTGCCCACGAATCTTGACCTGCTCGTCCGCGCGCCCCAGATACCGCAATTGCCCGTCGGTTCCCCAGCTCACCAGATCTCCGGTGCGATACATCCGCGTGCCGGGCCCGCCCCACGGACAAGCCACAAATCGCGTGGCGTTCAACGGTGCTCGTCCCACATAGCCGTAGCCCAAACCCGATCCAGCCACATACAACTCACCAACCACATCAACCGACACGGGTTGCAACCACTCATCGAGAACCGAGAATGCGAGATGCCCTAGCGGGACCCCGATGGGGCTACTCGTACCGACGACATCGGCGACGGTGATCTCGCGGAACGAGGCATGCACCGTCGTTTCGGTGATGCCGTACATGTTGATCAATCGCGGCGACTGCGGATGATCCTGAAACCAATCACTCAAACGCGCAGGCTCCAGCGCCTCACCACCGAAGACCACGACATCCAGCCCGAGTCGCGCGTCTTGCGAACGGTCCGCGTCCGCGGCGAGCAGCGCATAGAACGCCGACGGAGTCTGGCTCAGCACGCCGATGCGCTCGTCGATCAGCAGCGCACGCAACCGATCGGGTGTGCGCACCACTGAATCCGATACCACCACCAACCGGCCACCGTGCAGCAGCGCACCGAAAATCTCCCACACCGAAAAGTCGAAGGCCAACGAATGACACTGCGCCCACCCCTGCCCGGGCACCAGCTCAAGATCGGCGTCGATGGCCTCCAACAACCTCGTCACATTGTGATGGGGAATGGCAACACCTTTCGGCGTGCCGGTGGTGCCCGACGTGTAGATCACATACGCGATGTCACTCCCGCACGGCGCCGACAGCTGCGGACCGTCAGTTTGCGCTGCCCCCGGACCAGACGACACATCATCGATATCGATGATCACCAACCCGCTGCCGCCCAACCGGTCCGCCAGTTCCGCGGTGGTCACCACGACCACCGGCCCGGCATCACACAACACAAACCGCAACCGCGCATCAGGCACCGAAGGATCAATCGGCACATACGCCGCACCCGTCTTCAGCACCCCCATGATCGCCACCACAGCCTCAACCGACCGCGACAACAACAACGCCACCCGCTGCCCCGGCCCCACCCCATGAGAAATCAACAAGTGCGCCAACCTATTCGACGCCTCATCCAACCCCCGATACGACACCGACCGCCCACCACAACTGACCGCAACAGCCCCCGGATCACGCACCACCTGCTCGGCAAACAACTCAGGAATCGACAGCGAAGGCGCGGACCGCTCCAAGGCCGCTCGATTTCCCCACTCTTCCCACTCAGCGCGTTCGTCGTCATCATCCAGGTCCATCGACAACAACCGCCTGGTCGCATCGGCCTTCACTGCTACCGCACCTCCCCCGTCATGGCTTCCAGCACCCGCTGGAATCGTTCGACGACTTTCCGCACCCGACTCTCACCGAATAGGCCGGTATCGAACTCGACCCGTAGCACCAGTTCATTTCCTGGCATCGCTTGCAAAGTCAACGGGTAATGGTTGTACTCGCGACCGCTGACCGCGGTGATCGACAAACCGTCCGGCATAGACGAAGCCATTGTCTGTACCGGATAGTTCTGATAGACGAACAACGTGTCGAACAGCTGCTCCTGGCCCACCGCGTGTTGGATCTCGCTGAGTGCCAGATGCTGATGCTCGAGGGTGTCGCTGTGCTGCCGCTGTAGGTTTGCAAGCAGTTCGGCGATGGTGGTGTCCGGGGTGACGGTAACGCGCACCGGCACGGTGTTGATCAAGAGCCCCACCATCGAATCAGCTCCCGCCACCTCGGCCGACCGGCCCGAGACCGCCACCCCGAATGCGACATCATGACGGCCCGTCAGCCACATCAGGACCTGCGCCCAGGCGGCCTGCAACACGGTGTTTGCGGTGGTGTGCTGTGAGCGCGCCAATTGCCCCACAGCATCCGAGATGTCGGCGGATATGCGGAACGTTTCGGTGGCACGACGCCCCGGCAGCCGGCCCTTGGGGGCGACAAGAGCCGGACGATCGAAATCCTTCAGAACTTCACACCAAGCCCTGCGCGCACCATCGACGTCGCGCTCGATCAGCCAGGTCACGAACCTGCGGTACGAACTCGCAACGGGAAGCCGCTGCCCGTAATAGCTTGCGAATACCTCGCGCAGCAAGATCGGCAGCGACCAACCATCGAGAACGATGTGGTGATACGTCATGACGAATCGGTGTTCATTCTCGTCGATACGGATCAGGGCCGCACGGAAGGCCGACTGATTGACCACATCACAGACCGCCGCACGCTCGGCAGCACATAACCCCTGTAGACGTTGCTCGTAATCAGCTTGTTCCACATCAATTTCGACAACTTGCCAGGGCGCCGTTGGGTTCGCAGGAATGATCTGCACCGGTTCGTCGAATCTCTTGTCGAACCGAGCCGCCAGATTGGGGTGGCGGTTGACGACCGCCCGCACCGCCTCCCGCAGCCGGTCGGCGTCCAATGGACCGGTGATGGTGATATCGAGCTGCATGGCGTACACGTCGTCGCTGTTTCCCCGACTTGTGTTGGCCTGGAACAGCAGTCCGTGCTGCAACGGTGTCAGAGGCAGTACGTCGTCTATCGCATGATCTCGGGCGAGGTCGTCCAGTTCGCGCTGGGTCAGCCGGGCAGGCACGATGTCGGAGGGTGTCAGACCACCACCTCCGCTACGTACATGCGCGCAGATCCCGGCGAGCGCGTCAAACCACAGCCGGCTGAGTCTGGCGGCCTGGACCTCGTCCAGGACCGAGGGTGCCCACGTCCACGCCGCATAAAGGCTTGGACCGTCCTCTGTTTCAGCAGTGCTGGCGTTGAGTTCAACGGTGTGGGTAAGTGGCATGGGTAATGCGGTAACGGCAGCGGCCACCGCAGCCGTGTCCGGGCTGACCTGCCACAGTTGGTCGTGGAATTCCGCTCGACCAGCGCCCCCGCCACCGAGCCTGCCAAGGTAGTTGAATCCCACGGTCGGCTCGGCTCCGGTGAGATCAACATCGGAGTTCAGATATCGCAGAAGTCCGTAGGTCATGCCCTCGGGCAGGGAGCGCAACTGCTCCTTGGCATCCTTGATCACCGCGCCCAGCAACGGATCGCCGGCCACCACCTGATCCCAGCGCAACCTGCCCGCAGATCGCCCGGGCTTTCCCGAAACAGCTAATGCCACAGGGTATTTCGTGGTGAACCAACCTACCGTGCGGGACAAGTCAATCTCGGTGACACATCCTCCCAGATCTTCCACACGGCCGTGACCTTCGACTTCGATGCCCACAGGCAAGGTGACACCCAGGAACTCGGTCAATGCCAGCGCATAGCCGATCAACAGGATGTCCTGGACCCCTGCGTGGAATGCGGCCGGAACCGCGCCGAGCAGCGCGCGGGTGGTCTCGACGTCCAGTGATGCCGTGTAGTGGCCGGCGCTGGCATAGGTGTCCAGCTCCGGGCACGCAGCGGGCAGCGCCGGTGGGGTCGCCAGCACGCGCCGCCAGCGATCGGTCTGATCAACAACGTCCCTGTCGTATGCGTGCTCCTCGAGCAGCGCTGCCCAGCGGGCGAACGAAGTGCCCGCCTTCGGCAATGCCACCGGTTGCCCATGACGATGCTGACCCCATGCAATGTTCAAATCTTCGAGCAGGATTCGCCAGGACACCGCGTCAATCGCGAGGTGATGGATGACCAACACGAGCTGGCCCGTCGATGCCACCCACAGCGCACTGACCATCTGACCGGCGGCAGGATTCAATCGTGCCCTGGCCGCCAGCAACTCCGCATCAGTAAGTACCTCAACCGATTGCAGACAGGGTGCCGTCAAAGTCTGCTCTGGGACCTGAAGCATCCAATTCTCGACACGCAGCCGCAGCATCGCGTGCCGGTCCAACAGGGCTCCCAGCACCATCTCGACATCGGACTCGCTCGCGCCGGCCGGTGCTTGTATCACCGCCGTCTGGTTGAACTGATCGGTCGGGGCGCCGGTGCCCTCGACATCACGCAACCACCGCATGATCGGCGTCGCCGCCACCGGCCCCACGCCCTCGTCGACGGGCCCCGAGTCCTCATCGACCACGCCAACGACCTGAGCCAGCCGGGCCACCGTCTGTTCCACGAAGATGTCACGTGGCCGACACACCACACCGCATGCACGCGCCCGCGCAACCACCTGCATGGACAGAATGCTGTCTCCGCCAAGGTCGAAGAACGAGTCGTCGACCCCGACGCGATCAAGCCCGAGTACCTGCGCGTAAATGCCGGCCAGTGTCTCCTCGACCGCATCGGCCGGGGCGCGGTATCGCTCGGCATCCTGATATTCGGGAGCTGGCAGCGCGCGAATATCGAGCTTGCCATTCACCGTCAGCGGCAACGCTTCCAGCACAACGATCGCGCTCGGGACCATATAGCCGGGCACCCTGTTCGCCAAAGCATTTCGAAGCCGGTCCGGTTCTGCGACACCATTCACCGATTCGGTGACATAACCGACCAAGCGGGTGACGCCCGGTGGATCCTCCCGGGCGATCACCGCCGCCTGCGACACGTCGCTCAGCGCGGACAACGCGGCCTGCACCTCGCCGAGTTCGATGCGGTATCCGCGGATCTTGACCTGGTCGTCGGCACGACCGCGGTACTGCAACTGTCCATCCGGCCGCCAGCTCACCAAATCACCGGTGCGATACATGCGCGCACCGGGCACACCGAACGGACAGGCCACGAACCGTGCCGAGGTCAGGCCCGAGCGGCCCAGATACCCGCAGGCCACACCCTCACCTGCGACGTACAACTCACCGACGACCCCGACCGGTACCGGACGCAGCCACTCATCGAGGACAAATAGCGCGGAAGTCGATACGGGCGCCCCGATGGGAGCGGCTCCGGATCCGGCCGCCAGTGGTGCGCTCATCGACGCGTAGACGGTGATTTCGGTAGGTCCATAGGCATTGATGACTGTGTGCCCCGCTGCCCAGCGATCCACTACCTCGCCCGGACATGCCTCACCGCCGAGTAGCAACGCCACCGAATCCAGGCCTGCTGGCGAGAGAGCACCCGCCGCCGACGGCGTCTGCGTGAGCACGTTGACGCGCTCTCTGACCAGCAGAGTGTGGAAGTCCTCCGGGGAACTCACGATGGATTCCGGCACCACCACCACGCGCGCGCCACCGAGCAGGGCGGCCCAAATCTCCCATACCGAGAAGTCGAAGGCGTAGGAATGACATTGCGTCCACACCTGATTCGCAGGCAACTGTGCTGGGGTCGAGCGCGCCAGGTGTGTCAGATTGTGGTGTGTGACGGCCACGCCCTTGGGGACACCTGTGGTGCCCGAGGTGTAGATGAGATACGCGATGTCATCGGGCTCGGGACCCGGATTCGCTGGGCTGTGGACGATCTCCATTTCGGCATCGTCCACATCGGCGAGCTCGCCAATGTCGATGACGGACATCTCGCGGCCATCGAACCGCCCGGCAAGGCCGCTGGTGGTAACCACGGCTGTCGGCGCCGCGTCGTCCAACATGAAATCGATACGTGCAGAAGGCATCACCGGGTCGATCGCGAGATACGCCGCACCGGCCTTCAACACCGCCAGCATGGCGACGATCGCCTGCGACGATCGCTCCAGGAGCAGCGCTACACAGCCTCCCGGCACCACGCCCGCCCTGCTGAGCCTGAGCGCCAGCCAGTTCGCGGCATCGTCAAGTTCCCGGTAAGTCAACGCGTGCCCGCCGCAAGTTACCGCCACTGCCTCCGGGGTGCGCGCCACCTGGTCGGCGAACAACGCCGGGACGGTCACCGGGTTGATCGCGCGCTGCTCCAACAGCGCACGATTACCCATGGAGTCCAGGCGGGCGTGCTCGGCAGGGTCGAGCACGTCAATCGACGACAGCCTGCTCTCCACATCAGCGGTCATTGCGGTCAGCACCAGCTCGAAGCGGCCGAGTAGCCGCTCGATGCTCGCCGGGTCGAAGACATCGGTCCGGAATTCCACCGTGCCGCCGATCCCGGCCGGTTCGCCATCGCGTGTCCGATGCTCGGCAAGGGAAAAGCTCAGATCCATGCGAGCGGTCTGGGTATCGGCATCCATCGGAGTGACCTCCAAGTCACCGAGTGCCAGTCCAGGGCCCGACGAACCGTTGTCCTGTCCAGGCACGTTCTGCCAGCCCAGCGCCACCTGGATCAACGGGTGGTGCGTCAACGATCGCGTGGGATTGAGCCGCTCGACAAGCACTTCGAAAGGCACGTCCTGGTTTTCGTAGGCGGCCAAACTACGTGCGCGCACCTGCGCGAGCAGCTCGGCAACGGTCGGGTCACCGGACAGATCGAGCCGCAGCACCAAAGTATTGACGAAGAACCCGATCAGCTCATCCAGTGCGGGGTCCCGGCGACCGGCTATCGGGAATCCCACGGCGACATCGGTATTTCCGCTGAGCTTGCTCAATAGCACTCCCAGGGCGGCCTGCAGCACCATGAAACTGGTCGCATTGTGCTCGCGGGCCACCCGGGCGATCTGCTCTTGCAAGGCGGCCGGCCATTGCACTGCCATGGTGGAACCGCGCTGATCAGCGGTCGACGGGTAGGGCCGGTCCGTGGGTAGCTCCACACGTTCGGGCATCCCGGCCAGTGCGTCCTGCCAATAGTCCAGCTGTGCCGCGATCCGGCTGCCACCGTCTGCGAAGTCGCCGAATTCGGCACGCTGCCAAAGGGTGTAATCCACATACTGCACCGCCAGCGGCGCCCACCCCGGTGCGTGCCCCGCACGCCGGCTGACATAGGCGACACCGAGATCCGTCACCAACGGGGTGATGGACCAGGCGTCCGCAGCAATGTGATGTACCACCGCCGCGAGCACATATTCATCACCGGTTATCCGGAAAAGTCGCGCATACAAAGGTATTTCATTGGACAAGTCGAAAGTGTGCCGCGCGGCCTCACCGATAGCCTCGCGCAGCTGGCTTGTCGTCCACCCGGTGGCATCGACCACGTCCCAACCAAAGTGGGCGTCCGCTGCTGGCACGACCACCTGCTGTGGTACACCCCCGGTCGCACGGAACTGCGTACGCAAGCTCTCGTGGCGAGCCACCACGTCTGCCAGACCCGCGCCCAATGCGTCGACATCCAGCGCTCCGCTGATCCGCAGCGCGGTCGCCATGTTGTAGACCGGTGATGGGCCCTGAAGTTGATCGAGGAACCACAGTCTGGCCTGCGCGAATGACAACGGGATCTGCGCCGGTCGCTCAGCGGCCACCAGCGGACTGAGCGAGCTCGACGCGTCGGCAATACGAGGCGCCAACTGACCCACCGTCGGCGCTTCGAACACGGTCCGCACCGATACAACGGCGTTCAGGTCCGCATTCACCGCCGCGATCAGTCTCATCGCGGACAACGAATCTCCGCCCAAATCAAAGAACGAGTCGTCAACGCCGACGCGCTCAACCCCCAGCACTCTCGCGTAGATCCCGGCCAGAATCTCCTCGGTGAGTGTTCCCGGCGCGCGGTATCGATCGATGTCTTGATACTCCGGCCTCGGCAGGGCGCGGGTGTCGAGCTTGCCGTTCACGGTCATTGGCAATGCCGCCAACACCACCACGGCGACGGGCACCATGTACGCCGGTAGTTGTTCGGCTAGCTGCGCGCGCAATTTGGCAGGGTTGGCGGTTCCGGTCACGTAGCCCACCAGCCGCCGGTCCCCTGGACGATCCTCGCGGGCGATCACGGCAGCCTGATCGACTCCATCCAGTGCGGTCAAAACTGAGTGGATTTCTGCGAGTTCGATGCGATAGCCACGGATCTTGACCTGCTCGTCGGCGCGGCCCAGGTACTCCAGCTGTCCGTCGGCACGCCACCGCACCAGATCACCGGTGCGATACATCCGTTGCCCCGGCAACTGCGCATCGGCGAATGGGCACGCCACGAAACGGGAAGCGGTCAAACCGGTACGGCCCGCGTATCCGACCCCCACACCATGGCCGGCGATGTACAACTCACCCACCACACCCGGCGGTACCGGACGTAGCAGCCCGTCCAGCACGAACATCGCCGCGCCCGGTACCGGCGCGCCGATCGACGGCGATCCCGTGCCACCCACCAATGCCGCTGTCCGGGACGCGCAGATCGTGGTCTCCGTCGGCCCGTAGGCATTGACCATCAACCGGCCCGGCGCCCAACGATCCACTACCTCACCCGGGCACGGCTCACCGGCCACCAACAACGACACCGCGTCCAGCGACTCCGGTGTCAACAACGCCACCGCCGAAGGGGTCTGACTCAACGCGGTCACCTGCTCGGCAACCAGCAGGGCGGTGAGGTGCTCGGGCGAGTGCGCAGCCGACTCCGGTACCACCACCAACCGCCCACCATGCAACAACGAACCCCAGATCTCTTCTACCGAGGCATCGAAAGCGTACGAATGCCATTGCGCCCAAGTGTGTCCCGCCAGGAATGTCGCGGGCGATCCCATCAGCGCAGTGACATTGTGATGTGCGATAGCCACACCCTTCGGCACCCCGGTCGTGCCGGACGTGTAGATGATGTAGGCGATATCGTCTGGGCTCGGCAGCGGTAGCGAGGACCCCGCACCGGAACTGGCGCCCTCCGCGATATCACCGACGTCGATGACCGTCAGGGCGTATCCGGCCAGGCGGTCGGTCAAGTCTGCCGTGGTGATCGCGGCTGTCGGTGCGGCATCGCCGATCATGAATTCGACCCGCACATCAGGTAGTGCGGGATCGATTGGTAGATACGCGGCGCCGGTCTTCAACACCGCAAGCATCGCCACCACAGCTTCCGGACAACGTTCGGTGAGTAGCGCAACGGACTCGCCTGGCCTAACACCCTGCGCAATAAGCCTGTGCGCCAGCTGATCTGATGCTTGATCGACTTCCCGGTAGGTCAGCTCGCGACCGTTGAAACTGATTGCGACCGCGTGGGGTACCCGAGCGGCCTGCTCGGCGAACAATGCCGGCACCGACCTCCGAACAGCAGGTGGCCTGTTCAACAGCTCGCGGTTACCCCATCGATCCACGCGGGTGTGCTCGGCCTCATCGAGTACATCGATCGACGAAAGGCGCCGGGAGGGATCGGCCGTCATCGACGCCACGACGCGCTGCCAGCGCGCGATCAGCGCTTCAATGCTGTCGGCGTCGAACACATCGGTACGGAATTCCACTGCACCGGCGATGCCGGCGGGCTCACCGGCCATGGTCCAGCGTTCCCCCAAAGAGAAGGTTAGATCCATACGGGCGGTCTGGGTATCCACCGACAGCGGCTCGACTCGCAGATCGCCCAGGCGCAGGCCATCCGCGGGACCGGTGTCCTGCCAGGGCAGGTTCTGCCAGGCCAGTGCGACCTGCACGAGCGGATGATGGGCCAGGCTGCGGATCGGGTTGAGTCGCTCCACCAAGACCTCGAAGGGCACGTCCTGATTCTCGTAGGCGGCGAGACTGCGCTGACGGACCTGAGTAAGCAACTCTGCAACCGTGGGGTCACCGCTCAGATCGACGCGCAGCACCAGGTTGTTGACGAAGAATCCGACGAGTTGATCCAGCGCGGTATCCCTGCGCCCGGCGATCGGGAACCCCACGGCCACATCGGATGTACCGCTGATGCTGGCCAGCAGCACCGCAAGAGACGCCTGCATCACCATGAAACTGGTCGCACCGTGCTCGCGGGCCGTCGCCCGCACCTGTTGCTGCAACTCAGGCGGCCACTGCACTTCAACGGTGGAGCCACGCTGATCGGCAACCGGCGGA
This sequence comes from Mycobacteroides abscessus ATCC 19977, assembly GCF_000069185.1. NCBI lineage: Bacteria > Bacillati > Actinomycetota > Actinomycetes > Mycobacteriales > Mycobacteriaceae > Mycobacteroides > Mycobacteroides abscessus. The sequence continues at coordinate 4,783,302 of NC_010397.1, forward strand.
TACGGCCGGTCCGTGGGCAGTGCCACTCGCTCGGGAAGCCCGGCGAGTGCGCCTTCCCAATAGGCCAATTGTGCAGAGATGGGGCTGTCACCGTCGCCGAGGTCGCCGAGTTGCGCCCGTTGCCAAAGGGTGTAATCGACATACTGCACCGGCAGGGGCGCCCAGTCGGGAGCATGGCCACGGCACCGGCTGGCGTACGCCACGCTCAGATCATGCATCAGGGGGGTCAGGGACCATCCGTCGGCCGCAATATGATGTACCACCGCAACCAGCACGTGTTCTTCCTCGGCGATGCGGAAAACCCGTGCATATAAAGGTATTTCGATAGCCAAATCGAAGCTGCGACAGACTGTCGCGGCAATGGCCTCGTCCAGTTGGCCGGTCTGCCAGCTCGTGGCGTCGATGATTTCCCACCCGAAATCAATCGGGCCGTCCGGCAATACGATCTGGCGAGGGTTCCCGCCGGGTGCATCGAAACGTGTACGCAGGCTTTCGTGGCGGCCGATCAAGTCCGACAGCGCAGCGCCCAGGGCGGCGGCGTCGAGCCGCCCATAGAGCCGCAGACCCACTGGCATGTTGTAAACCGGTGAAGGCCCTTGCAGTTGATCGACGAACCACAATCGGTTCTGTGCGAACGATAGTGGGATCACCTCGGGACGCTCCACCACAACGAGTGGCTCCGGGCCGCCTGCGCCCTCACCGATCCGCAGAGCGAGCTGCGCGATCGTGGGTGCGTCGAATACCGTACGTGTCGAAAGGTCGGCATTTAGTGCTGCATTGACCGCAGCCACCAAGCGCATGGTCGATACGGAATCCCCGCCCAGATCAAAGAACGAGTCATCGACTCCGACTCTCTCCACGTCAAGTACCCGCGCGTAGATTCCGGCCAAGATCTCTTGCACCGCACCGACCGGCGCACGATAACGGTCGACATCCTGGTAGTCGGGCGCAGGGAGTGCCCGGACGTCCAACTTGCCATTGACCGTCATGGGCAACGCGGCCAAACCCACTACCGCGGCGGGCACCATATAGCCCGGAAGCCGTTCGGCCAGCGCCGTCCGTGCGCCGACCGGATCCGCGGCGCCGGTGATGTAGCCGACCAGACGTTTATCGCCAGGACGATCCTCGCGCGCGATCACGGCTGCGTTCTCGACACCGTCCAGCGCGGCCAGCGCCGATTGGATTTCACCGAGCTCGATCCGATAGCCACGGATCTTGACCTGCTCATCGGCACGGCCCAGGTAGTCCAGCTGTCCGTCGGCGCGCCACCGCACCAGATCACCGGTGCGATACATCCGGCTGCCGGGCTCACCGAACGGACAGGCCATGAACCGCGCCGCGGTCAGACCCGATCGGCGCCAATAGCCGATACCTACCCCCGCACCGCCCAGGTACAGCTCACCGACCACACCGGCGGGCACCGGACGCAGCCATTCATCCAGTACGAAGAACGCCGCCCAGGCCGTTGGCGAGCCGATCGGCGGCGCGCCCAGACCGGGCGCCAGCGGCGCGCTGGCGCACAACCACATCGTGGTCTCGGTGGGGCCGTAGACATTGACCATAGTTCGTCCCGGCGCCCACCTGTCGACCAATTCCGGTGAACAAGGCTCGGCGCCGATGACCAGAGTCGCCACATCCAGACCATCGACCGGCAACATCGACACCGCCGACGGTGTTTGCGTCAACACCGTGACCTGCTCGCGTACGAGTAGCCGGTGAAAGTCCCGCGACGAGCGGGCGATCGTTTCGGGCACCACGACCAGCCTTCCGCCGTGCAGCAGCGCGCCCCAGATCTCCCACACCGAGAAATCGAAGGAATATGAGTGGAACTGCGTCCACACCTGGCCCGGCTCCAGCGGCACCCCAATCTGCAAGGAGTCGAACAGTTGGGTGACATTGCGCTGTGTTACCGCCACGCCCTTGGGTAGGCCGGTCGTACCCGAGGTGTAGATGATGTGAGCCATGCCGTCCGCCGAGGGCATCGTCAATCCGGCGCCGCATTCGGCGGCTATCGCAGGATCCTGCACGTCGACAACGGGCAGCCCGAAGCCGCTGAAACGCTCAGCCAGTGCGGCCGTGGTGACGACGGCCATCGGGCCCGCGTCGGAGACCATGAACTCGACGCGGGCGCCGGGTAGAGCCGGGTCGATCGGCAGGTAGGCAGCACCGGTTTTCAACACAGCCAGGATCGCCACGACTGCCTCGGCCGAGCGGGGGAACATCAGCGCCACGCGCTCGCCCGGGCCCACCCCACGCCCAATCAGAAAGCGCGCCAACCGGTTGGATGCCTCATCCAGGGCCAGATATGTCAACGAACGGTCTTCGCAGACCAGCGCGATGGACTTTGGGGACCGCGTGACCTGCCGGGCGAACAATTCCGGTATCGACGCCGGCTGCGCCAGATGAGTCAGGACTCCCTGATTTCCCCACCGCTGCAGGCGATCACGCTCGGTTTCGTCGAGAATCTGCACCGCCGACAACGGACGACGCGGGTCGGCGACCATCGCCGACAACACCGATTCGATTCTCTTGACAAAGGTTTCAATGCCACACACATCGAAGAGAGCGGTGTCGTACTCGATGCGCAGCCGCAGCTCTCCGCCGGGGATCGCTTGCATGGTAAGCGGGTAGTCGGTGGATTCGTGGCTGATGATCTCGTCGATGGCGAATCCGTCGGCCCCCGACAACACACCGGTGTCCACCGGATAGTTCTCGAAGACGAACAAAGTGTCGAACAGTCGTTCCTGCTCGGCAATACGATGGATCTCACTCAGCGGAACATGCTGATGCTCCAGCGTTTTAGCGTGCTCCTTGGTGAGCTGATCCAACAGACCCGCAGTGGTGGTGGCCGCGCTGATATTGGCGCGCACCGGCACGGTATTGATCAGCAGGCCAACCATCGATTCGGCACCCGGTACATCCGCGGGGCGGCCGGAGACCACCGAACCAAAGACCACGTCCTGCTGTCCGGTCAGCGAGGTGAGCAGCAGTGCCCACGCCCCTTGCAACACCGTGTTGACCGTGGTGTGCTGCGCACGCGCCAACTCGCCTAACGCTCCAGTGAGACGCCCTGACAACTGATGCGTGCGCACCCCCCGCCGCCCCAGCCCCGACTTTTGCGGTGGGCCAACGAGAGTGGGAGTTTGAAATCCTGCCAGCACCTCACCCCAGGCCGCCTGTGCGGCTGCCGTATCGCGTGCTGCCAACCAGCTGACAAAGTTCCGGAAAGGGGTGGCGGCGGGTAGCCGTTGTCCTCGATAGGCGGCAAAGATCTCCTGCAGCAGGATCGGCAATGACCAGCCGTCCAGCACGATGTGATGATTGGTGAGCACAAACCGATACCGCTCAGCCGCGACACGTATCAAGGCCACCCGGAATGCCGGCGGTTCGGTCAGGTCGCAGACCGCCGCGCGTTCTGCGGCACACAGCCGTTGGAGCTCTTCGTCCTTATCGGCGCAGTTCCATTCGGCGCTCAGGTCGACATAGCGCCAACCCACCGTCGGTTCTGCCGGAATGAGCTGTACAGGCTGTTCGAACTGACCGCAGAATCGCGCCGCCAGATGCGGATGGCGGGCGGCGACAGTATGGACCGCACCGTGAAGCCGCTCTGGTTCCAGCGCGCCATCAATGGTGATGTCCAGTTGCACCACGTAAAGGTCGCCCTCGGGCCCGTTCCCAGCACCGCTATGGAAAACGAGGCCCTGCTGCAGTGCGGTCAGTGGCAGCACATCTGCGATCAGGTACTGCTGTTGCAACTCGTCGAGCTGGCGTTGGCTCAATCGGGCCGGTGTGATGTCCGACGGCGTCAATCCGCCACCGCCTGCGCGCACGTGCGCGCAGATGCCGGTCAGAGCGTCGAACCACAGCTGACTCAGACGGCTGACCTGATCCCGATCGAGTGCAGAAGAGGCCCAGGTCCAATTGGCCTGCAGCTGAGGGCCGTCGTCGGTCTCGACCGCTCCCGCGTTCAGCGCCACCGTGTGGGTCAGGGGCATCGGTATCGCGGCGGCCACGCTGACAGCCGACATGCCGTCGGCAGGTATCCGCCACAGATCATCGGACATCGCGGCAGCTCCGCCCGCCAGCCTCCCGAGGTAGTTGAATCCCACCGTCGGGTCGGATGTCGCGAGATTTGCTCCCGGGTTCAGATACCGAAGCAGACCGAAGGTCAAGCCCTCGGGCTGGCCTCGAAGCTGTTCCTTGGCATCCTTGAGAGCCGCGCCCAGTGCCTCATTTCCGGCCACGACATCGGACCAGCGCACCCCACGCCCGGACAACGACACCGGATACTTGGCGGTGAACCACCCGACGGTCCGAGACAGGTCGATTCCTGCCGCAATCTCCTCATGCCTGCCGTGGCTCTCGACATCGATGCCGATCGGGGTGTCGGTGGCCGCAAACTCGGCCAGCGCCAACCCAAATGCGATCAGCAGAATGTCTTGCGGACCCGTATGAAATGCCGCGGGTACCGCGCCGAGCAGCATCCGGGTGGTCTCGACATCCAGCGATACCGAGAGCTGCCCCGCGGTCTCGTGGGTGTCCGTGTCGGGTCGTACCGCCGGAAAGATCGCCGGTGCCGCCGAGACCTCCCGCCACGTCCGTGCATGCTCGACGACCCCGGGATCGTGGGCGAGCGCGGTCAGCAGCTCCGCCCACCGCCGGAACGAGGTGCCCGCCGCGGGCAACACCACGGACTGGCCATCACGATGCTGAGCCCAGCCAAGGTTGATGTCCTCCAACAGAATTCGCCATGAGACGCCGTCCACCGCCAGGTGATGGACGATCATCACCAGTTGCGAGGTAGACGTCACCCACAGCGCACTGAGCATCACCCCGGCCGCAGGATCCAACCGCGACCGCGCCGTCACCACGGCACTGTCAGAGAGATACTCCGCCGTGTGCAGACATGTGGCGGCATCGACTGAACCCGGTTCCGGCACCGTCAGAGACCACCCTCCGACACCGTCTCCACTGACGCGAAGCCGGAGCATGGCGTGCCGGTCCAGCAATGACTGCAACAACGTCACCACGTCGTCCTCTGCGACGCCCTCGGGCGCCTGCACCAACACCGATTGATTGAACTCCTCGATGGGGCCGTCGATCCCCTTCAGCCACAGCATGATCGGCAACGGAACTACGTGCCCGAGGCCCTCATCGATCGGTCCGCGCGAGCCTGCTGTCACTTGGACAACTCGAGCCAGCCGGGCCACGGTCTGTTCGACGAATATGTCCCTGGGTCGACAGAGCAGGCCAGCGGCCCGACCCCGGGACACCACTTGCATCGACAGAATGCTGTCCCCGCCCAGGTCGAAGAAGGAATCGTCGACGCTGACCCGCTCCAGCCCCAGAACCTGGGCATAAATATCGGCCAGCACCTCTTCCACCGCATTCGCGGGGGCCCGATATCGACCGTGGTCGCCGTAATCGGGTGCGGGAAGTGCCCGGGTATCGAGCTTGCCGTTCACCGTCAGCGGTATCGCATCCAGCCGAACCACCGCAGCAGGCACCATATACGCAGGCAGGCGATCGGCTATCGCCATCCGTAGTCCGCCGCAATCGGCTGTCCCGGTGATGTATCCGACCAGACGCTTGTCGCCGGGGCGGTCTTCACGGGCGATGACCACCGCCTCCTCAACGCCGCCCAAACTCGCCAAGACTGCCTGGATTTCGGCCAGCTCGATGCGATGCCCTCGAATCTTGACCTGCTCGTCGGCGCGGCCGAGATAGTTAAGCTGTCCGTCGGGTCTCCAGCACACCAGGTCCCCGGTGCGATACATCCGGGTGCCCGGATCCCCGAACGGACAGGCCACAAACCGTGTCGACGTCAACGGCGCTCTGCCTACGTAGCCGTAGCCCACACCCCTACCTGCGACATACAACTCGCCGACGACACCGACAGGTACTTGACGCAACGATTCGTCGAGCACAAATAGCGCCGCCCCGGTGACCGGTGTGCCGATCGGCACCCCCTGCCCTGCGGTCAGCGGCGCGCTGATCGCGACGCACATGGTGGTTTCGGTAGGGCCGTAGGCATTGATCATCACCCGGCCCGGGGCCCATTGATCAACCACCTCGGCGGGGCACGCCTCACCGACCACCACCAACGCAGCCGAGTCCAGACCTTCCCGCGGTAGTGCTCTGGCCGCGGAGGGGGTTTGGGTGATCACGGTGACGTGCTCACGGATCAGCAATGCGTGCAGATCCTCGGGCGAGCTCGTCGCTCCTTCAGAAGCAATCACCACTCGCCCGCCACTCAGCAGCGCGCCGAATATCTCCCACACCGAGACATCGAAGGCCAGAGAATGACTGTGCGACCACACTCCCGGATGTGGCAATCCAGCGTCCAGAGAATCCAGCAACTGTGTCACGTTGCGGTGACTGAGGGCCACGCCTTTCGGCACACCGGTGGTGCCCGAGGTATAGATCAGATACGCGGTGTGGTCCGGTTCAGGATCCGGTATCGCGCCGTCGAATCCGGCATCCGGCGGGTGTGGCCCGACACCGCGGATATCGATGATCGCCAGCCCTCGCCCGTCCAGCCGATCCGCGAGATCAGTGGTGGTGACGGCGACGACAGGGCCAGCGTCGGCGAGCACGAAAGTCAGCCGCGCATCCGGCACGGCGGGATCGATCGGCAGGTATGCCGCACCGGTCTTGAGGATCCCCAAGATCGCGGCAATCGCCTCGGCCGATCGGTTGCTCAGCAACGCGACCACCTGCCCTGGACCGGCGCCCTGATCAATCAACAAGTGCGCCAACCGGTTCGCTGCAGAGTCAAGCTCCCGATAGGTCCAGGAACGTTCCCCGCAGGAGACCGCCACCGCTTCGGGGGTGCGGCTCACCTTCTCTGCAAAAAGTCCGGTGACCGACGCCGGCCGAGACGGCGTCCGGGCCAGGGTCGCGTGGTTGCCCAGGACGGACAAGCGGCAGCGCTCATCGTCGTCGAGCAGATCTACAACGGAAAGCCGCGCCGCGGGATTCGCAGTGATTGCCGTCAGCACCCGTTGCAACCGAGTCACCAATGACTGGATGGTGCGGGCATCGAACACGTCGGTGCGGAATTCTACGGTGCCGCCGATGCCTGCCGGCTCACCGGACTTCGTCCAACGCTCCGCCAACGAGAAGTTCACATCCATACGGGCGGTACGGGTTTCCACCGGCATCTGCGATATCCGCAGATCCCCCAGTTCGACTCCCGCAGCCGAATCGTTGACATGGCGACCGGCAAAGTTCTGCCACGCCAGCGCCACCTGGACCACGGGGTGATGGGCAAGGGATCTGACCGGGTTCAGCCGGTCGACGAGCACCTCGAAAGGCACGTCTTGATTATCAAAGGCCTCCAGGCTGCGCACGCGCACCTGCTCGAGAACCTCGCAGATCGTGGGGTTACCAGCGAGATCGGCCCGCAGCACCAGAGTATTAACGAAAAATCCGACAAGTTGATCCAGAGCTGGATCGCGCCTTCCGGCGATCGGAAATCCCACCGCTACATCAGAGTTCGCACTGAGACGAGAAAGTAGGATCAGCAGTGCAGCTTGTACGACCATGAAGCTGGTCGCGTTGTTCTCGGCTGCCAGTTCGGCTATCTGCCGCTGTAGCTCAACAGGCCAGTTCACCGCTATCGTCGCTCCGCGTTGATCAGCCGCCAACGGGTATGGTCGATCGGTGGGTAGCGTGATGCGCTCCGGTAGTCCGGCCAGCGCGCCATGCCAATAGCGGAGCTGCCGTGCGATTGGGCTGTCACTGTCCTGTAGCTCACCGAACTGCGCACGCTGCCATAGCGAATAGTCGGCGTATTGCACCGGCAGATCTGCCCACGCCGGAGCTTCACCCGCACACCGGCTGGCATAGGCCGTACCCAGATCGGCCATCAGTGGGGCGATCGACCAACCATCGGCGGCGATGTGGTGCACCACCACCACTAGCGCGTGCTCATTGTCGGTGACTCTGAACAGGGCCGCTTTCAGCGGTATTTCGGCCGACAGATCGAAGGCATGTCGCGATATCTCGTCGATGGCCTCCCGCAGCTGCCCGACCGACCAATCTCCGGCATCGATGACTTCCCAACCTGGCTCGGCGCCGCCGGCAGGCATCACCATTTGGTGCGGGACTCCGTCCGGAGCCTCGAATAGGGTGCGCAGGCTCTCATGTCGAGCGACGACATCGGTGAATGCGGCGGCCAACGCGTCGGCATCCAGCTCTCCGTCGATCCGGAAGGCAGCGGTCATGTTGTAAATCGCTGAGGGGCCCTGTAATTGGTCCAAGAACCACAGTCGCGACTGGGCGAATGACAGCGGAACCCGGGCAGGCCGCTCGCGGGCGGTCAGCGGTGCCACCCGGGTCTCGTCTCGACTGATCCGGGTGCACAGCTGTGCGACTGTGGGCGCGTCGAACAAGGTACGCACCGTGACACCGGTGTTCAGCGCGGCGTTGATCCCAGCGAGCAAACGCATTGCGGACAGTGAATCGCCACCCAGATCGAAGAAGGAGTCATCGATCCCCACACGCTCGTGCCCGAGGACTCGGGCATAGATGTCGGTGAGGATTTCTTCGGTCGGGTTGCTCGGAGCGCGATATCGAGCTGCGTCCACGTAATCCGGTGCGGGCAGGGCACGTCTGTCCAGCTTGCCGCTCACGGTAAGCGGCAACGCGTCGATCACCACCACCGCGGCCGGCACCATATAGCCAGGGAGCCGCGCCGCGAGCTGCGTCCGGATTCGGTCAGGATCTGCCTTCCCAACGACGTATCCGACGAGACGCAGGGTTCCACCTTGGTCCTCGTGAGCGATCACCACTGCCTGAGTCACTCCATCGAGCGTTGCCAGCGCCGCCTGGACCTCACCGAGTTCGATTCGGTATCCGCGAATCTTGACCTGCTCATCGGCGCGACCCAGATACCGCAGCTGCCCACCGTCATCCCATTGCACCAGGTCTCCGGTGCGATACATACGGCCGCCGGGCTCACCGAAGGGGCAGGCCACGAAGCGCGTCGATGTCAGCCCGGTCCGGCGCCAATAGCCCAGGCCCACACCGCGACCCGCCACGTACAACTCTCCGGCCACACCAGGCGGGGCCGGACGCATCCACTGGTCCAGTACGAACAGAGCCACTCCCGGCACCGGGGCGCCGATCAGTACCGGACTCCCGCTCTGCAGTGGTGCGCTTATCGATGCATACACCGTGGCCTCCGTCGGCCCGTAGGCGTTGACCATCACCCGCCCGGGCGCCCAGCGGTCCACCAGTTCGGGTGGGCAAGCCTCTCCCGCCACCACCAACGCCGTCGATTCCAGTCCCTGCGGCGAGATCATCCCGGCTGCCGAAGGTGTCTGACTCAATACGCTGACGCGTTGCGTGACAAGCAACTCATGAAGTTCCCCGGGCGATGCCGCCGCCTGTTCCGTCACCACCAGCAGGCACGCGCCGTGTAGCAGCGCACCGAAGATTTCCCATACCGAGACATCGAAGCTGTATGAATGCCACTGCGCCCACACCTGACCAGTACCGGACGGTACTTGGGCGTTCAGTGCGTCGAACAGCCCGGGCACATTTCGGTGTGCGATGGCAACACCTTTCGGTGTGCCGGTGGTTCCCGAGGTGAAGATGATGTACGCGATGTCGTCGGGCGTCGGGCCCGGCGGCGCGGTTTCCGCTTGTACATCCGGCGAGGGCTCGTTGATATCGATAATGCACAGCTCGATGTCACCAAGACGGGGTCGGTGCTCCGTGGTGGTGACGGCCAGGATCGGCGCGGTATCGGCCACCATGAACTCGATGCGGGCCAAGGGAAGTGCGGGATCCACCGGCACATAGGCCGCGCCGGTTTTCAGTACGGCCAGCATCGCGACAATGGCCTCTGCGGACCTGGAGAACAGCAGCGCCACCGTTTCACCCGAGCCTGCTCCACGGTCGGCGAGCACGCGCGCGAGGCGATTGGCGGATTCATCGAGTTCTCGGTAGGTCAGCGATCGGCCGTCACAGGTCACCGCGATCGCGCCCGGTGAGCGCTCAACCTGCTCGCCGAACAGCTCCGGAATTGACTTAACCGCAGGGGGATCGATCAAACTCTCGCGGCCGCTCCACGTGTCCAGCTGGGTACGGACTGCATCGTCAAGCAGGTCGATCGAGGACAGCGGCAGCCCGGGATCGGCGGTCATGGCCGAGAGAATCGTTGTCAGTCGCCCGAACAGTGCCTTGACAGCAGCACAGTCGAAGACGCCGGAGTCGTACTCGATGCGCAGGCCCAGGGCGCTGCCCGGCAGCACCTGCACCGCGAGCGGGTAATGGTTGGATTCACGGAAATCGAAGCCGGTGACGGCCAGTCCTTCGATGTCCCACCGTTCGGTGACATCGATCGGGTAATTCTCAAACACCATGAGGGTGTCGAAAAGTCGTTCCTGTCCGGTGATGCGGTGGATGTCGCTCAGGGCCAGATGCTGATGCTCCAGGGTGTCGTTGTGTCTACCCTGCAACTGCCCCAACAACTCCGCCGTCGTGGTGGCCGCACCAATAGTGGCCCGCACCGGCACCGTATTGATCAGCAAACCCACCATCGATTCGGCACCGAGCACCTCGGCCGGCCGACCCGAAACCGTAGTACCGAACGCCACATCACCGTGCCCGCACAACGAACTCAGCAGCAACGCCCACGCACCCTGCAACACCACATTGACCGTCGTCTGCCGCGAACGCGCCAACTCACCAACGTTTTTGGTGATCTCCTCCGGCAGCTGGAACGACTCAACGCCGCGGTGTCCCGGCCCGTCCGGTGTGGATGGACCGACAAGTGTGGGCGCATCGAATCCCGCCATCGCCTTGCGCCACGCGTGCTGGGCCGCAACCTGATCGCGTTCGGAAAGCCAGGTGACAAAGCTGCGATACGAGGCCGCCGGTCGCAGCCGTTGTCCACGCAGACTCGCGAAGATCTCCTGTATGAGGATCGGCATCGACCAACCGTCGAGCACGATGTGATGGGTCGTCAATATGAAGCGGTGCTGCTCATCAGCGGTGCGGATGAGCGCCGCCCGAATGGCGCATCGGTTTGCGAGGTCGCCCACGGCGACTCGTTCGGCGGCGCTGATCTCCTGGACCTGTCCGTCGATATCAGTGCCGTTGAAATCCAACGCGAGGTATTGCCAGGGCACTACGGGGTCGGTAGGGATTGCCTGTATCGGCGGATCGAATCGCTCATAGAAGCGGGCCGCCAAATGGGGATGTCGGTCGACCACCGATTGGACGGCATCACGAAGCTGCTGCGGGTCGAGCTGTCCATCCAGCACGAGGCTCAGTTGCATCGCGTACACGTCGTCGCAACCCCGTGCGGTACCGGAGTGGTAGAGCAGCCCCTGTTGCAACGGAGTCAACGGGAGCAGATCGGTGAAGTGATGCTGCCGAGACAGTTCATCGATCTGCCCTTGATTCAGCACGGCGGGGGCGATATCCGACGGGGTCAATCCACCACCGCCACTTCGAACATGCGCACAGATCCCGGTCAGGGCCTGAAACCACAGTTCGTTCAATCGGCCGACTTGCGTCTGATCAAGTGCCGAACGCGCCCAAGTCCAGTCCGCATTCAGCAAGACGCCCGCTTCGGTCTCGATCACGATGGCGTTGAGCTCCAAAGGATGCCCCAACGGCGTAGGCACCCGGCTGGCGGCTCGGGACAGAGACGCGCTATCCGGGCAAAGCTGCCACCCGGCACCGGTGAGCCCGCTGACCCGGCCCAGGTAGTTGAACGCGATCGACGGATCGGATGCCGCAAGATCCACCGCCGGATTGAGGTAACGCAACAGACCGTACGTCAGCCCGTCGGGCAGTGCCCGTGCTTGTTCCTTGGCGGCCTTGATCATGGCACCCAGCGCCGCATCGCCGGCCACCACACTGGACCAGGCCAATCCATCCAGATCCAGCGATACCGGATACTTGGTAGTGAACCAACCCACCGTACGCGAGAGATCGATACTGCGGGCGCCTGCTCCACTCAGCTCGCCTAATTCCTCGTGACGACCGTGGCCTTCCACGTCGATGGCTATCTGTGTGGTACCCGAGAACTCTGCCAGCGCCAGCCCGAGGGCTATCAACAAAATCTCCTGCGGCCCAGCATGAAACGCGGCAGGAACGGCACCGAGCAGCAAGCGAGTGGTCTCCGTGTCAAGGGCCGCCGAAAGCTGCCCCGCGGTCTCGTAGGTATCCGCCTCGGGGTCTACCGGCGGCAACAGCGCCGGGACGGCTGACACCGTTTGCCAACGCTGCGCCTGCTCCACGACAGGCTCGCTCCGCGTGTACTCGGACAGCAGCTCCGCCCACTGCCGGAAGGACGTCCCCGGCCGGGGTAGCGCGATAGGCCGCCCGTCCTGCTGTTGCGTCCAGGCAATGTTCAGGTCCTCCAAAAGGATTCGCCAAGACACACCATCAACCGCCAGGTGATGGACGATCAAGACCAGCCGGTGGGTGGAGTCCACCCACAGCCCGCTCAGCACAGCTCCCGCGGCCGGGTCTAACCGAGACCGCGCCGCTAGCAGGGCTTCATCGGTCAGTCTGTCGATCGACTCCAGACATTGGGCGGCCTCCACCGCACCCGGCGCGGCAGCTGACAATAACCAGCCACCGTTACCGTGGTCCTCGGCGCGCAGCCGCAACATGGCATGCCGATCCAATACGGCCTGCAGCATGGCGATGACGGCCGCACCGGTCACCCCATCGGGTGCCTGCAGCACGACCGTCTGGTTGAACTCGGCGACCGGTCCGCCAATCTCCTTCAGCCACCGCATGATCGGAGTGGCAGTAACCGGACCGGTGCCCTCGTCGAGCGGCTCGGCGATGGTGTCCCCGGCGACAACCACCTCGGCCAACCGCGCCACCGTCTGCTGGACAAAGATGTCACGGGGGCGACACGCGAGGCCTGCCATCCGCACCGCGGAGGACACCTGCATCGCCAAGATGCTGTCGCCACCCAGTTCGAAGAACGAATCGTCTGCGCCGACCCGCTCAAGTCCGAGAACCTGGGCATAGATCGCGGCCAACGTCTCCTCCACCACAGTGGCCGGGCGGCGGTACCGCTCAACGGCCCGGTACTCAGGTGCCGGCAAGGCATTCCTGTCGAGCTTGCCGTTAACGGTCAGCGGCAAGGACTCCAGGACCACGATCGCGGCGGGCACCATGTAGGACGGCAGCCGGTCCGTCAGCGTTTCACGCAATTCCCCGGGATCGGCGCTGCCGGTGAAATAGCCGACCAGTCGCTTGTCGCCGGGACGGTCCTCGCGGGCGATCACCGCGACCTGATCGACTCCCTCCAGAGCCGCCAAAGCCGATTGGACTTCGCCGAGTTCGATGCGATAACCCCTGATCTTGACCTGCTCGTCCGCACGTCCCAGATACCGCAATTGCCCGTCGGATCCCCAGCACACCAGATCCCCGGTGCGATACATCCGCGTGCCCCGTCCGCCGAACGGGCAGGCCACAAACCTTGTCGCCGTCAAAGACGTCCGGCCGGCATAGCCGTACCCCACCCCCGCACCGGCCACATACAACTCCCCGACCGCACCGGCCTGTAGCGGGCGTAGCCAGTCGTCGAGCACAAAGAACGACAAGTCGGCCAAGGGCGCCCCGATGGGGCTACTCGTACCAACGACATCGGAGACGGTGATCTCACGGAACGAGGCATGCACCGTCGTTTCGGTGATGCCGTACATGTTGATCAATCGCGGCGACTGCGGATGATCCTGGAACCAATCACTCAAACGCGCAGGCTCCAGCGCCTCACCACCAAACACCACCACCGAGAGAGCGAGTTGCCGTTGCTCGGGTGATGCCGTGTCCACTGCATGCAACGCGTAGAACGCCGAAGGCGTTTGACTCAAGACGCTGACGCGCTCATGCACCAGCAATGCGTGAAGCTCTTCGGGTGCCCGTGTGACGCCTTCGGGTACCACCACCAGCCGACCGCCATGTAGCAGCGCACCGAAAATCTCCCACACCGAAAAGTCGAAGGCCAACGAATGACACTGCGCCCACCCCTGCCCGGGCACCAGCTCAAGATCGGCGTCGATGGCCTCCAACAACCTCGTCACATTGTGATGGGGAATGGCAACACCTTTCGGCGTGCCGGTGGTGCCCGATGTGTAGATGAGGTAGGCGACGTCGTCGGGGTGCGGCATTATCGACAAGGCCGCACTCGGCTGGCCATACACCGCGCGGCCGTCGATGTCCACGACAGTCAGCCCGTGCCCCGCCAACCGGTCCGCCAGTTCCGCGGTGGTCACCACGACCACCGGCCCGGCATCACACAACACAAACCGCAACCGCGCATCAGGCACCGAAGGATCAATCGGCACATACGCCGCACCCGTCTTCAGCACCCCCATGATCGCCACCACAGCCTCAACCGACCGCGACAACAACAACGCCACCCGCTGCCCCGGCCCCACCCCATGAGAAATCAACAAGTGCGCCAACCTATTCGACGCCTCATCCAACCCCCGATACGACACCGACCGCCCACCACAACTGACCGCAACAGCCCCCGGATCACGCACCACCTGCTCGGCAAACAACTCAGGAATCGACAGCGGCCGGGGCACGGGGTGAGTCAACGCACCCCGGTTACTCCAGAGGTCCAGCTGAGGGCACTGCGCCTCAGCGCGGACGTCGATGGCTGAAAGTGGCCGCCGTGGGTCGGCGGTCATCTCCGACAACACCCGTTCGAACCGATCCGCCAGGGTGCGAGCGTCACAGTCGGGGAACAATTCCCCCACACCTGTTGTACTGAGGAAAAGCTCATCGTCGTTCTTGATAAAGACGAGCCCGAACTGGTCCACCAGGCCGGTATGGGTCACGGTGCCGGACCCAGCCGCCCCGGCGAAGTCAGCCAGGCGGGTGGTCGGGATGAAGTTGACGGCAGCATGTCTCGATGGCCACCCACCGCGCTGGAATCCGGTCTTGCTCTCGATGTCGCGCAGCGGAAAGCGCTGATGTCGCAACGCTTCCTGTATGCGGGTGGCAACGTGTTCACAGAAGTCGGCTACCGAGGTATACGGCGAGGTTGTCAACCTCAGCGGCACCACGCCAGAACTCATACCGGGCACCAGCAGCGCCTCAGGGCGCACCCGCCGACTCACCGGGAAGTCGAGCACCACCTCTGCGCCCCCAACTTCACCATGCACCAGCAGGGCACATGCCGCGGTGATCACCGCCGCGCGCCGAACCCCCAACGCGTGCGACAACTCACGGGCCTTGGCAACAACGGCAGGATCCAACTGAATTGGCGCAGATGGCTCGTACTCAGCGAGTCGAGCCGCAGCGGCCGGCGGCGTCCCATACCGAAGTTCATCGTCGAGCGGGCCACAGCTGGCCCAGTAGGCCGCATCGTCAAGGTAGTCCTCGGAGCCCTCATAGTCCGACTCCGATTCGACGAGGCTTCGCAACGATCCGAAAATCGGTGCGGGAACCGGCGCATCCGTAGCGATCGCGGAGTAAACAGCGGCGATTCGATGACACAGGAGGCCCATGCCGATACCGTCGGTCACGATGTGGTGACAGCACACGAAGAAATAGAAGTCGTCGGGCCGCACCTGCATCAGCGCGAACCTGAACAGCGGTCCGTCCAGAGGCATCGGCGCCTTTTGGATCGATCCCGCAATCCGATAGGCGTCACCGACAGGATCCGGCGAACCCGTTAGGTCGTGGTGCGCGAGCTCGGTATCCGGGTAGTCGACGACCGTCTGGAAAACCTGTCCGTTGAGCTCGGAAAAGACCGCCCTGAGCGGTTCGGCCTCGTGTATCACCTGACGCACGGCCTGCTCGAGCAACCCATGCTCGATGATCCCCTCGATTCGGCCAAGCATCCCGAGGTGCCATTTGGCTCCAGAACGCCCGGTTTCTTCGGCAAGCCAAATATCTAGCTGGCCCCGCGTGAGCGAGAGCGCCCCAGCATTACTGTCCATCGGTCCCCACCCACTGCCTACTGCTCAACAGTCCGACCCTGTGCCACCCTCTCGCGCAGACTCTTTGGCCGAATGTCCGGCCACTGCTGTTCGATGTTGTCAAGGCAGGCGGCGCGGTCCGCCGCGCCGAAGACGACTCGCCAACCAGCCGGCACATCGACAAACGCCGGCCATAGACTGTGTTGCTCCTCATCGTTGACCAAAACGAAAAAGCTGCCATTGTCGTCGTCAAATGGATTGATGCTCAACAGTTCTCCCGAAACCATCCACCCAAGATAAGTGGAACCTGTTCTAAAACTAACCGAGAAAACGTCGCCGGTACACGTTTTTAGAGAAATCCCCAATACTTGCTACTGGCCAGTTACAAATGCCAGACGTCGGCCAGGATTGCCCGGCACGGCCGGCCCGCCAGAGACAAATTGGCTGCTAGTCGTGACCAGACCCCGCGTGAACAGCCTACCGCCGCGGCCGCGACACAGACGGACCTGGTTGTCTCATAGTTTGCTGTAAGGTTCGTGGCACGCATCGGCCACTACTGGACGAGGTATCCGACGTGACCAGATTCTTTGGGCCGCAAGGGTGCCCATCCGGCAGCCCAGCGGGCTCCCAGTGACATGCCCAACCACCGAAAGTGCCCGCACGCCGCCCCCAACACTCGTACGGTTGACAAGCACCGCGACGCTTCGGACCGAGTCCTCGTTTAAGACAGGCAAACTCGCGGAAGCTATCGAGGGGTCCGTCGGCTGTGCGCTGTAATACCGTCTAGTACTTAGGATCACGCATAGTGAGCAAAACTGCGAAAATCGCACTGCCACCCGGACCTCCGCTGCCTTTGGCGGTGCAGTCCATATTGATGGCGAGCTACGGCCTACGCTTCCTGGCCGGGTGCCAACGCCGCTACGGCAACATGTTTACATTGCGGATTCCATTGTCGGGCAAGGTTGTATATCTCGCGGATCCCGCCGATATCAAGACCGTGTACGCGGGCGATCCGCATGTATTTCATTCCGGCGAAGCGCACTGGTTCTTCCGCGGCCTGCTGGGGGACAGCTCTCTATTTGTCCTTGATGAGGACGAACACCACCATCAGCGGCGACTGCTGATGCCCGCGTTCCATCGCGATGCCGTAGCGCGGCAAGCCACCCAGATGGCCCAGATCGCTGCCGCAAACATCGCCGAATGGCCGGTCGGGGAGAGCTTTCCCGTTGCTCCCCGTACCACCGACATCACCCTCGAGGTAATCCTGCGAACAGTCATCGGCGCATCCGATCCAGTACGGCTGGCCGCGCTGCGCAAGGTCGTGCCGCGTCTGCTCTACATGAAGCCATGGGAAACACCGGCGATCACCAATCCGGGCCTGCGGCGCTACTGGCCATGGACAGCGGTGGGGCGTCGGATGGCCGAGACCGACGCCCTGCTCTACGCGGAGATTGCCGAACGTCGTGCTGACCCAAACCTGACCGAGCGAACCGACGTGCTGGCCATGCTCGTGCGCGCCACCGATGACGACGGACGCACCATGTCAGACCAAGAACTGCGTGACCACCTTTTGACCTCCATCGCTGCGGGTCATGAGACCACCGCGACGGCACTGTCGTGGGTACTGGAACGTCTCACCCGCCATCCGGATGCGCTCCTCAAGGCCGCACAGGCCGCGGAGGCAAGCGCGGCGGGCGACCCGGCCGGCGACGAGTACCTTGACGCCGTGGTGAAGGAGACCCTGCGGATCCGTCCGGTGATCTTCAGCTCTGGCAGAGTTCTCAAGGAATCTGTAGAAGTGGGCGGCTATCAACTACCGGTAGGGATCATGGTCGACCCGGCGATCGGACTGGTGCATGCGAGCGGCGCGGTCTACCCCGACCCGGCACGATTCGACCCCGATCGGATGGTTGGCACCACGTTGAGCCCCACCACCTGGCTACCGTTCGGCGGCGGCAACCGCCGTTGCCTGGGTGCCACCTTCGCGATGGTCGAGATACGCGTTGTACTGCGCGAAATCCTGCGGCGCGTGGAGCTGAATACCACCACTGCTCCCGATGAGAAGCAGCAAGCCAAGCACGTCACCTTCGTACCGCATCGCGGCGGTTCCATCAGCGTGCGCGCGATCAGGACCTGCGCGCCCGCGGTCACGCCGACATGCCCCGCCGACGTACACGGCACCGGTCAGGCGCGGGATCCGCAGCGATAGGAAGCGGCCAGGCCCTCCACAAGGTCGGCCGTCTTCGTCACGCTTTCGATGGGCTTCGTCATATGAGTGGCCAGTTCGCGCGCCCTGGCCGCACACTGCGGATCAAGAATGGCGCGCAGATCCGATGTCAAGGTCTTCACGGTTGTACTCGAGAAGCGCCGGGTAGTCCCGACTTTCAATTCTTTGATGCGTCTGCCCCACAGCGTCTGATCCAGGTCCGTGGACAAGATCAACGTAGGCGCCCCGGCACGCAGACCCGCGGCGGTGGTGCCTGTGCCGCCGTGGTGGACAACCGCACGGCACTTCGGAAAGGCCGCCGAATAGTTCATCGCGTGCACGATTTTGATGTTCTCGGCATCGGGCGCATCGCCGAAGCCTGATCCGGCCGAGCAGACCAGGGCTCGCTCGCCCAACTGTGCGCACGCAGCGCTGATCATGGCGAACGTCTGATCGGCGGACTCGACGGGCAGACTGCCGAAACCGAAGAAGATGGGCGGTGTCCCGGAAGCGATCCATCCGGCGACCTCCTCATCGAAATCCGTTGGTAAATCCAGTGTCAACGCGCCGACAAAGGGCCGATTGGAGGAGAACCCGCCCCATTCTGTGGCCAGCCCCGGAAAGCACATCCCGTCATAGGCCTGAATCTCCAGCGCCCGTCGCTCGGTGATTCTCCACGGTGACGGCTTGGTGGCCCTCGGAAGCCTCAGCTCCTCGCGCTGCACACGCTCAACCTTCTTCGCGTTCTGCCATGCCAACCATTCCCCCGCTTTCATGGCCGAGCGGCCGAGCCGAGCGGGCAAAAAAGGCACGAACTGACCGTTGGACCGCAGTGGGAAGAGATGCAATGTAGCCAGCGGAATGTCGTGGTACTCCGCGACATTGCCTGCGGCATCCTCGAAGTTGACGCCGGTGAAGAGCAAGTCGGCTCCCTCCGCCAACGACGTCAGCGTCCCGACGATGTCCTTCCAGCACAGCAGAAAGGGCTCGACCACTTCACGCCGCTTCTCGATCAGTTCCTGGACTCTCCAGAAGTTTCTGAAGAAATGTGTCCAGAATTCGCGATGCGCGTCAAGGACGTTCCGCAGATCAGGTCCGTACGGTACCGCGGTCGGCCCGGCAGCCTCGACGAATCCAATCAAGTCCGGCGGAACGGCCATACACACGTCGTGCCCCCGGCGGATGAGCTCACGGCCGACAGCCGCGCACGGCTCGATATCACCACGGGTCCCGTAGCTGGCCAACACAAATTTCATCGCGGCTTCCTGCCTGTCACATCCATGCGTGTTCGGCCGTCAATCGGCCCTACGCACACGAGCGAAGTTCTCCAGCAGATCAGCGGCGGTTACGGGACTTTCGGCTGGTTTGGTCATGCGGGTTGCCACTTCACGGGCCCGCGCCACACACTGCGGATCCAAGATGCTGCGCAGGTCCGCGACCAAGGTCCTCTCTGTGGAAGCCGAGAATCGTCGGGCGGTGCCTACCTTCAATCGCTTCACGCGCGCCCCCCACAGTGTTTGATCAAGGTCAGTGGACAGCACCAGCGTAGGAACACCCGCGCGCAGGCTGGCCGCAGTGGTACCCGCACCGCCATGGTGCACTACCGCCTTGCACGCTGGAAATATTGTCGAATAGTTCATCGCGGCAACTACTTTGACATTCTCAACATGACGAACCTGGCTGAAATCACTGCCGCCGGCGCACAGCAAGGCGCGCTCACCCAGTTGGTCGCAGGCGGCACTGATCATGGCAAGAGTCCTATCCGCGGACTCGACGGGCATACTGCCGAATCCAAAACAGATCGGCGGTGCCCCGGCGGCAATCCATGCGGCGACCTCGTCATCGGAAGCCGTCGGTAGGTCCAAAGTCAACGCCCCGACAAATGGCCGTAGCCCCCCGAATTCCGCCCATTCGGCAGCCAATCCCGGCATGCAGGCTTCGTCGTACGCCTGGATTTCCAGCGATCCGCGCTCGGTGATCCGCCACGGTGACGGTTTGGTGGCCTTCGGCAGGCCCAACTCGCGTCGCTGAGGATCCTCAAGCTTCTTGAACAGCGGCCAACCGAGCCACTCCGACAGCTTCATGATGGACCGGCCCACTCGCGCCGGCATACCCGGAACCAACTGTCCATTTGCCCGTATCGGAAACACATGAAGCGTGGCGAACGGGAGGCCGTAGAACTCCGCGACATTGCCGGCCGATTCCTCTCCGAGGACCCCGGTGAAGAGCAGATCAGCATCCTTGGCCTGCGACCTCAGCGTCGAACTGACCTCCTGCCAGCACTGCGTGAGAAACCGCCAGTCCTCACGCAACAGTTCCTTGAGATCCCGGATTCGCCAGAAATTTCTCCAGAAGTTGCGCAGGAATCGCGACCAGAAATCGCGGTTCACGTCCTGCCAGACCCGCACATCCGGTCCGCATGCCACCGCGGCAAGCCCGGCCTCCTCCGCGAAGCCGACCAGGTCGGGTGGAACGACCATGCGCACATCATGTCCGCGGCGCAACAGCTCTCGGCCGACGGCAACACCAGGCTCGACATCACCACGTGTTCCATAAAATGAGAGTACGAATTTCATCGCGGATCTCAGCCCTTCACTTCCCCGGTTTCTGCGGAATGAAAGCGGGAGCCTCGCCACGGCTCGACCGCCCGGCAGCATAACTCGGCGCTCACGCTATTATCTTGAAATCCAAGAGATTTGGGCAGATCGTTCAGTTCTCACCTCATTTGACACGGAGGACAAACCCGGTCTGGTCACCGCGGTGCTGCTGATTGAGCCTCTTCGCGCGCTTCTCCCATTCCCAGATCTGCTTGGGCCGGAACATCGTAAGGATCTTGGGATCGGTCACCGGAACGTCGGCCCGATACGCTTCACTCCCCGTGAATTGGCCAAATGTCGAATCATCAAATGCCCGCAAGACACGCAGACCGGCTCGCTCCGCGGCCAGCGCCATTCCCCGTCTCGACGGTATGACCATGTGCCGGGGAGCATCCGCCTGCACCCAATCGGCCCCGTAGACCGACCATGCTTCCGATGACGTAGTTGGCACGCGGGCCAGACACATGCCTCCGGTAGTAAGTTTGCGGGCCGCAATCTGAAGCGTCGACACCGGATCAGGCATGTGTTCGAGCGAGTGATTGAACATGACGAGATCGAATTCGCCTGTCACTTCGCCCAAATACCTCCGCAGCAGCGGTATGCCTTCACGCGATTGACCATCCGCCGCGATGAACGGATCGGCACCTAGTAGGCTGCTGAATCCGACTCGCGCGAGCCTGTCCAACAATGCGCCGCTGCCGCAGCCGACATCCAGGATTCGCGCGTCGCGTCCGATTCCAAGCTCGGCAAGCATGTTCACGGCATCCCCACCCAGGAGCACCCGGAAGATGCCCTCTGGTATCGGTCTCGACATAAGCGCTCCGAATACCCTTCCGCCGCCGTCTAATTTCCGGCGGTCGCGCTGTGTGACCAACCATTGAAGAGCGCTTGGCTGTCCCGAGCCGTTGTGGGAGTAGTAGGTCGCCGGATAATGACGCATGAGATCTTCGCCCTCGAGCACATTCACGATCTGCAAGGTGTCGCACGCCGAGCAGCTGAAGTACTCGAACACCTCTCGAGTGCCAAACATCATCTCGCGGATCTCGAGCCGTGGGTGTGGGCCAGCCGCGCGGCATAGCCGGCATTCACTGGTAACGGCCATCATTCAGATATCCGCGGGCTGAGGACCGTGCGCCACAGGACAACCTTCAAAGGAACCACGGATCACGAACCTACCGCGTAGTGTGTCCGAACGTGTGGGGATCGGTACTGGCTCTCGTGGTACTCGTGGCCCTCAATCCCATCCGCCTCGGCATTACCCTTCTGGTGATCTCCCGACCCAAGCCAGTGCCGAACCTGCTCGTCTATTGGGCCGGTTGCCTCATTGGTTGCATTCCCGCCGTGGTGTTGCCACTGACGCTGTTACATGTCACACCGGTGTTCAGGTCGTTCGCCGAGGGCGTCGCGATCAGCCCCACCATCCGCCACATTCAGGTCGGCATGGGACTGCTCGCGCTCTCTGTGGCCGTTCTGATAGCGACACGTCCACTGCTTCGGCAGCGTCAGTACCACATGGCCATCAGCGGAAACGTGCCCCCCACAGATGCGGATTCACCGGCACCAAATCCCCTGTCGCGGCTACTGGGTCATGCCGACGACGACACGTCCCAAGACCGCTCGCCTTTCAGGCGGATGCTCAACCGCGCCACCTTCGCGTGGGAGACCGGATCCCTCTGGGTCGCATTCGCGATCGGCCTACTACTCGGCGGCATCGAACCGGACGCCGGTCTATTTCTCATCGCCATCCTGGTGACCTCTGGCGCAAACACCGCGACCCAAATCATCGTCGCCGCGGTATTCGCGCTCGGAGTACTGGCAATCGTCGAACTCACCTTGATCAGCTACCTGGTCGCACCGACGAAAACTCACGCTGTCGTTCAGCGTGTGCATGACTGGGCGCTGACCCATCGCCGAAAAATTCTGATCGCCATGTGCATGGTGGCTGGGATATCACTTCTGATCCATGGACTCGGTGGGATCTGACACCCCATCGCCTGATGCCAAGGCGAAAACCATTCGGACACAACGGTTCGCCAGATCACCGATTGGTATTGCTGCCCGCATTGGTTGTGAATTCCCCCAAGAAAACGCGCCCGTCTCGGTAGTGTTCGGGCCCGTGTGGGGTCTACTGCTCGCGATGGCGATCATGTTCGCGGTCAATCCGGTACTGCTCGCCGTCATCGTCCTGATGATCTCACGGCCGCGACCAGTGCAGAACCTGGCGGCTTATTGGCTCGGGAGCATGATCGTGAGCCTCGCAGGTCTTTTGGTGCCGTTGGCGGTCCTACACGTCGCACCGTCGTTCCGTTCCTTTGTGGAAAACATGGCCGTACCGGGCAGCAATGTCACCACCCGCGTGGTGAACCTCGGGATGGGTCTTCTCATGCTCTCGATCGCCACACTGCTCGCCGTGCGCGCGCTTCGCGAGCGCACCCACATACCGGTGGCAGCGAGCAACGTGCCCACCGTTGACTCCGAGAAACCTCGTCCCATCACGTCACCGTTCGGAGTCTCCAGTAACTCCGGGGTAGCGGCCGGCTCGATATTTCGGCGCGTACTACGCCATCTGCAAATTGCCTGGGAACAGGGCGCTTTATGGGTCGCATTCGTGTTCGGTCTCTGCGGACTTCCCCCGCCGATGCTGGTCATCTTCGTACTCACGCCCGTAGTGGCATCCGGCTCCACGATAGGAACACAGATCATTGCCGTCATCGCGTTTGTCTTCGGGATGTTTACGGTGGCCGAACTCACCCTCATCTGCTATCTGATCGCACCCGCGAGAACGATTGCGGTACTCCAACCACTACATGACTGGGCACTGGCCCACCGACGACAGATGCTGATCACCATCTTCTCGATCGCGGGAATCATCCAGGTGATCAACGGCGTGGCCTGAACCGCTAACGCGTAGTAGAGCCGACTTGTTCAGGCCCACGTTCCGCGGCGCCCATTGGCTGCCGCCATCACCTCGTAGATCAACTTCATCATCGACGGGCGGGTCCGCCGACTGAGCTTCTGGAACTTCTGGAAGTCCTCGACCATCATGCGGAACCCTCGTTCGCTTGATCGATATGCAGCCAGGACACGGTCGAGTTCCGCTGAATCCCAAGGTCCGTCGCTCGCAGCCACACACAGCGTCTCATAGACGACAGACATCCAATCCGTGCCGAAAGGCTCTGTCACCGGCCCGCAGTACTTCTGACGCCGTAGATCGGTTTCAAGAAACGCCTCGATAGCCATATCGTCACGGGCATCCAGATTGACCCCCAGCGCCACCGAAATCCTTTTCATCTCCGTGCGCCAGTCCTCCAGCAGATTGGTGTAACCGACGAACACGCGGGGTACATCGCGGGTGTGGGCCTCGGCCAACAGATTGAACTTGAGCCATAAGGCGCTGGAAAACTCCGGCGAGGCGGCCGCCTGGGCGGCAACCGACGCGACGACTTCTGTCGGATGACGCACCGCGATGACCGTCGCCACATCGAATCCAGACTTCCGCGCCGCCTCAAACCACATATCGGACAGCAGATTTATTCTGGGATCCTTGATAACCACCAGGGGGGCCGGTGGCAGTGTCGCCAGGTACCCCTGGATATCGGCTATGCAGGCGGTCTTCTCCACGGCGCTGAACGCGTCAGGCTCCTGCAAGCGCAACGTCGTGTCGAACCGTGAACTGCCGTTGCGATGCAGGATCCTCTCATTGAGGATGATCGCCTTACGTGGCTCCCAATAACCTCGCGGATTCGCCGGATTGGCTCCCGCGAGCGCGGCCGGAAGCACACCACCGCATAACGAGATAACCCGAGTGATCGCCGACGTGCCCGACCGGGCCATGCCCATGACGAAGAGGAGAACGGGACGTCCCTGACCATCCGGACTCATGAACTCGGCCTCCAGCCGCCGGACGCGTTCAACAGGAAGGCATCGTGCCACACCATGAGATCCTCCAGCGGTACACCGCCCGGTCCTGATGGGACCATCCGATCAGAACGAGTTTCTAGACGTAATTGACTGTCGCACATTGAATCATGCGTTCGCGATACATGTGATGACATCGAGACGCTTTTCGCAATGTGGTAACGACGGTGATACGAAACGGGTTTCCGATTCTCAGCCGCGCTGTCACGGACGGCTGGCGACGACCACCGTCGGCCCCAGGCCGCGCCGGCTCCGGAACTCTACGTTGATGGCGGGATCGGCGTGATGCGCCAACGCACGTAACGCCGACGGGCTGTACGCGCGTAGAGAACTGATGAATCCATCGTGCTGCAACGGCGAGATGGCAACAAGCGGCAGCACCACTGCCAGCAGCGCGAGGTGTAACGGCACCGGCGGTCTGGGCAGGTCAACAATCAATAGCTTTCGGGCCACCCTGGTCCCGGTCGCGAAGACTCGCGCGGCAAGCTCTGGTGGGAGGTGATGCAGGGACAGTGCAAATACCGCAAGGTCGTAATATCCTCCCGGAGAATCTATTTCGGTTGCGTCCAGCTGTCGGACCGTGGCACGCGGATGGCTGCCAATTTCCCCCGCCGCCACCGCGGCCACGAAGCTCGGGTCGACGTCGGTGACCGTCACCTGTGCGGTGGAATGCATTTCCAATAGCTTGTGCGACAACCCACCCAGACCTGCACCAAGTTCAAGGATCTTCGGACGGTCCACATCCGCCACCTCCCGAATCGCCATGCGGGCACATTTCTCATGGATGCCGATCCACCGTCGACGCCCGGCACGGTCAAGAGACTGCATGACCCTACGTTTGAGGTCATCGACGTCATCGCGGTCCAGGTATTCCAGTCGGTCGGTCTGCAATCGCCGGTCCAGCCAGGAGGCGTTGGGACCGCCGCGAGGCATGCTCGAGATATCGCGGGCACTGTTCTCCACGTAGAACATCATGGATCACCGCAACGCCTTCCGATGCACCAGTCGCAAAATCAAAAACGCTGCGGGGCACAAAAATGCAATACCAATCCAGATATGCGGAAGATGCGCGGCAGCAGCACTGTGGGGCTGCCCGTACATCAGATTACGCACGGTGATCATGTGGAAGATTTCTCCACAACCTTCCCGCGAAGCGACTAGGCTCCGAAGCTATTCGGTTGACGCGGGCTCGGCTGAGCAGCCGACAGAGATGCGCCGCAACTGCGCCGGACATATTTCCACATCGATTGCCGCTCACACCGGAAACAGTCGACCGTGGTCTAGGGTAAGGAGTCCGATCGGTGCCTGGGCAGATCCGGCATATGCGTAAATCTCTCAGCAGGCGCCGTACGTCCAAAGGCGCTGCCGCGATGGACAATCGACTGGCGTTGGCAGATGAAGCGCTGCTCGCTGAGCACCACGCCGCCGGTATGAATGTGATCATCCAGGTCACTTGGCTGTATTCGCACGCCATCGACCTCGATGCCTTGCAGCGCTTCCGTCACAATCTGGGCCGGGGACTATTGGGACGGCGCATCGAAGCACCGGCACTGCCGATCGCCCGGCATCGCTGGGTGATAGATCATGGGCCCGCGGATATCGATATCGAGGAGCGAGCCCGTCCGCGTGCAGAATTCAGCGAATGGGTCGATGAACGCTCACAGCTGCATATCGACCCCGAATCGGGCCCCGGCTGGCATATCGGTGTCCTTCCGCTCCAGGATGGCACGACAGCGATCAGCCTGGTGCTGTCGCACAATCTAATCGACGGCCTCGGGCTAGCTCTCGTCATCGTCGAAGCGGTCATGGGGAGAACCCGTGACCTCGGCTACCCATTACCGTTGTCTCGCAGGCGACTACGCGCGCTGGGCCAGGATGTCCGGCAAACTGCACGGGACGTGCCCCAGGCCACCCGCGCGCTGGTCGCTGCGGTAAGGCTGGGGCGTAAGCAGGCACGTGACAAAAACCTCCCCGGGCTGGCACCGGTCGCGGTACGCCCCGCAGGCAGCACCGCTCCATCCGACGAAGTTGTGCTGGTGCCGGCTATCACCATTTATGTCGGCCTGGATGCGTGGGATGCCCGGGCGGAAGCTCTTGGTGGCGCCAGTCATACGCTCGCCGCTGCTTTCGCAGCTCGTTTCGGAGAGCGAATCGGACGACGGCGCGCCCATGACGGGGCGATTACCCTGCAAATTCCGATCAGCGATCGCACCGAGAACGACACCCGCGCAATGGCCCTGTCTTATGCTCGCGTCAGCATCGATCCGGTATCGCTCACCACAGATCTGCGCGAGGTTCGGGCCGCCATCAAGCAGACCCTCAAGACCTTGAAGGAATCGCCCGACGAATCCAAACTGCTCCTGTGGCTACCGTCATTCGCGCCGGAACGCACCCTCAAGCGGATGGTCGCCAGGATGCCAGCGGACCCCGATCAGTCGGTGTTCTGTTCTTATCTAGGCGATCTGCATTCCATGATCGGCTGGCCCGCGGGAACGCTCGCCGACTTCCAGAACGCACGTGCCACCGGGCAGCGCGAACGGCGGCAGCTACTCGAGCGGACCGGTGGCCGGATGTTCATCCTCTCCGGCCGTCTCAACGGCAAGATCTTCATCAGCGTTGGCGCCTACCAACCCGGCGCGACCAACACCAAGGAAGCGCTACGCGAGCTGGCTGAACTCACCCTGGCCGACTTCAGCTTGCCCGGCGAGATCCATTGATGAAGTCAGAAGTTGTGACAAGTCCGGTAGGCCTGTTCCATGACGCCAAGGTAGGGCTGGAAGGCTGGGGCGTTCGCCACGTCTTGTGCGGTCTGCGCCCGCTTTTCCGGGCCGGCTGCCAGGAACTCACGTAGGCCGCGCTGCAGTATCGGCGACTGAGAGAGAGCCTTACCGAATTGCGGATCTTGTGCGTTGAGTGCGGCGATCACCTGTGGATAGCTACATGTTGTGTTGATGGCCAAGTCCAAGTCGGGGTCCGCCGAGGCGATCCCGGCACCGACCGTCGATGACAACACGAGCCCTCCCAACACGGCAGAGAGACCCCTCAGCGACAAACGCAACATAGGTTTACTTCCTTTCTTTCCAACATATTTGGCATAAATCGGATACCAGCGCTCAAGTCAGGCATCAAGCAGTACTCTCATCCGGCGCTCAGCAGGCGCTTGTGACGTTATGGCGGGCCGGCGGCGTATCCGTTGTGGCCACCAGAACCACCGCCCCAACAGCGCCGCGATGGCCGGTGTCATGAATGCCCGCACCACCAGAGTGTCGAACAACAAGCCGATCCCGATGGTGGAGCCAACCTGCCCGATCACCCGGAGGTCGCTGACCACCATGGACAACATGGTGAACGCGAAGACCAGACCCGCCGAGGTGACCACTTTGCCGGTCCCACCCATCGCTCGAATGATGCCCGTATTGATACCGGCACCCAGCTCTTCTTTCATACGCGACACCAACAGCAGGTTGTAATCGGACCCCACCGCCAACAAGATGATCACCGACATCGCCAACACCAGCCAATGCAGTTCAATACCAAGGATGTTCTGCCAGATCAGAACGGACAGACCAAACGCGGCCCCCAACGAAAGAGCCACCGTGCCAACGATTACCAGCGCAGCGACAAAGCTGCGCGTCATGATCAACATGATTCCGAAAATCAGGCACAGCGCAGCCACACCCGCGATCAAGAGGTCATAGGCCGAACCGTCCCGTAGATCCTTGAAAGTCGCCGCGGTACCCGCCAGATGAATCGTGGCATTCTCCAGCGGCGTTACCTTGAGCGCCTCCTGGGCCGCCAACCGCACGGCATTCACCCGCGAAAGGCTGTCCGGGGTTCCCGGATCACCCCGATAGGTAAGGATGAGTCGAACAGCCTTTCCATCCGGTGAAAAGAACAGAGACATAGCTCGTTTGAAGTCTTCGTTCTCGAACACCTCCGGTGGCAGATAGAACGAATCGTCGTTCTGGGCGCCGTCGTAGATCTTTCCCATCGCGCTGGCATTCGCGGCGGTTTGGTCGATGAGAGAGAAGATTCCCGACATGGTGCTGTGCATCGTCAGCATCATGGCGCGCATTGATTTCATGGTCGTGATCATGGGCGGGAATAGGGCGATCAACTCCCGCTGGTACAGGTTCATCTCCTCGACGCGTTCGAGAATCCGGTGAGTGCGCTCACTGAGCAGATCGGTACCGTCAAGTGCCTGGAACACTGACCTGATCGCGAAGCAGATCGGGATGGTCTCGCAATGCTTTTCCCAGTAGAGGTAATTGCGCAGTGGCTTGAAGAAATCATCGAAGTTGGCGATGTAATCTCGCAGCCTATCCACGGTCGCCGTCAGCTCTCGGTTCATGACGACCGTTTCGTTGGTGATGCCGGAGATGTTGCTCATCAACTCATAGGTGTGCTGCATCTGGTTGATCATCTTGGTCGTGTCCTCGGCCTGCTTCAACATGTCGTCCACGCGTTCTTTCCCGAACGGCAGAATCTGCAACATGCCTGCGCTCTGCAGACTGATCTGGAACGGTATCGATGTCCGCTCGATCGGACTGCCTTCCGGCCGAGTAATGCTCTGCACCATGGAAATTCCCGGTACGGCGAAGAGGCCCTTGGCCAGTTTGTGCAGAACCACGAAGTCCGCGGGATTGCGCATATCGTGGTCTGCTTCAAGAAGCATGACATCGGGCGTCATGCGCGACTCGGGGAAGTGCCGCTGCGCTGCCGCATAACCCACGTTGGCGGGAATATCCTGGGGCACATACAGTCTGTCGTCGTAGCTGGTCTGATAACCGGGCAGAGCCAGCAGGCCCACTAACCCGACCGCGCAAGCCGCCGCCAGGATGGGGCCCGGCCAACGGACGGTCGCCGTGCCGATCCAGCGCCATCTGCGGACCATCATTCTTCTCTTGGGCTCGAATAACCCGAATCGACTGCCGAAGCTGATGACCGCAGGCACCAGCGTCACCGCCACGGCTACCGCCACCGCCATGCCGATCGCAGCGGGTATACCCATGGTCTGGAAATAGGGCAGCCGCGTGAAACTAAGGCAGAAGATAGCTCCGGCAATCGTCAGCCCGGAGGCCACTACGACCTTCGCGACACCGCTGTAGGTGGTGTAGAAGGCGGTCTCGCGGTCTTCGCCGCACTGGCGCGCTTCCTGATATCGCCCGGTGAAGAATATGCCGTAGTCCGTTCCGACAGCGATGCCGAGTGATACCAGCAAGTTCACCGAGAAGGTCGAAAGCCCAATCACCCCTTGGTCGCCCAAGAACGCGACGATACCGCGGGCCGCTTGTACCTGAATTCCCACCATGATCAGCAGGAGAATCACGGTCATCACCGAGCGATACACGAAGAGCAGCATCGTGAAGATCACCACGAGCGTGACCGCGGTGATCTTGATAATGGACGAGTTCCCGGCATCGTTCATGTCCGTCACCAGCGGCGCCGGTCCCGTAACGTAGGCCTGCACTCCCGGCGGTGGCGCAGAGCGTTCCACGATGCTCCGGACCGCCTCCACTGACTTATTGGCCAAGGCCTGCCCCTGGTTGCCTGCGAGACTGATCTGTACATACACGCTCTTGCCATCGCCGCTCTGCACACCACTCGCGGTCAGCGGATCGCCCCAGTAGTCCTGAATGTGCTGCACGTGGGTGGTATCGGCTCCCAGCTGCCGAACCAGCGAGTCGTAGTAGGCGTGCGCCTCGTCATCCAGTGGTTGTTGTCCCTCCAACACGACCATCGCCACGCTGTCGGAATTCGACTCTCCGAACACCTCGCCCATCCGCTGCATCGCCCGAAAGGACGGCGCCGCTTGAGGAACCAGAGACACCGAGCTTTCCCGACCGACCTGCTCCAGCGAAGGAACAGCGAACGTGACGATGGCTATCATGCCCAACCAGCCGAGGATGATCGGTACGGAGAGCCGTCGAATCAACCCGGCCAGCAGCGGCGGCCGGCCACTCATCCGGTGGATACTCATCCGGTCGTCATCCGGTGACAGACAAAGGCAATCATCGCGTTCAGCGCTCTTGCTTCTGGAGAAGGAAACTCATCAACGGGCGAGGACCAGCTGAAGCATGGAATGCCCTAGCAGGACGTTGGCGCACTCGTTGTGGCCACCAGAACCACCGCCCCAACAGCGCCGCGACGGCCGGTGTCATGAATGCCCGCACCACCAGAGTGTCGAACAACAAGCCGATCCCGATGGTGGAGCCCAATTGCCCGATGGTGACAAGGTCACTGACCACCATGGACAACATGGTGAACGCGAAGACCAGACCCGCCGAGGTGACCACTTTGCCGGTCCCACCCATCGCTCGAATGATGCCCGTATTGATACCGGCACCCAGCTCTTCTTTCATACGCGACACCAACAGCAGGTTGTAGTCGGACCCCACCGCCAACAAGATGATCACCGACATCGCCAACACAACCCAGTTCAACGGGATACCCAGAATGCTCTGCCAGATCAGAACGGACAGACCAAACGCGGCCCCCAACGAAAGAGCCACCGTGCCAACGATTACCAGCGCAGCGACAAAGCTGCGCGTCATGATCAACATGATTCCGAAAATCAGGCACAGCGCAGCCGTCGCCGCGATCAACAGATCGTATTTAGAACCGTCGACGATGTCTTTCACCGACGCCGCAGTGCCGGTCATGTAGATCTTGGCGTTTCGCAGCGGGGTGCCTTTCAGCGCTTCCACAGCCGCCGTCTCTATCGGCTGAACAAGCGACATACCCTCGCGCGTCGCGGGATCGCCGCGCTGAGAAATGAGCAGTCGAGCCGCCTTTCCGTCCGGCGACAGAAAGATGTCCATCACACGTTTGAAGTCCTCGTTCTCGAAGACCTCCGGCGGCAGATAGAACGAATCGTCGTTTTGAGCGGCGTCAAACGCCTTTCCCATCGCCGTCGCGTTGTTGGTGGTTTGTTCCATCTGGTCGAATATCCCGGACATGGTGCTGTGCATGGACAACATCATTTTCCGCGTGGATTCCATCGTCTCGATCATCACCGGAAACTGTTCGGCCATTTGCGGGAGAAGTTCATCCAGCCTGTCAAGATTCGCGACCAGATCGCTTAGCTTGTCCGATACCTCGTCAACGCCATCGAGGGTGTCAAAAACTGAACGTAGGGCCTGACACACCGGGATGTCGTAGCAGTGCTTCTCCCAGTAGAGGTAGTTGCGCAGTGGCCTAATGAAATCATCGAAATCCATTACGTGGTCTCGTAAGTCATTCATGATGTCTTCGAGTTCATGCGTGGTCCCAACCATATCGTGAGTGGTCCCAACCATCTGCTCCGTCAACGCTTGCATGCGCTTCATGATCGCTATCGTCTTGAGCATGTCGTCGGCCTGGACCAGCAAGTCATCCATGCGGTTGCGCTGAAAGGGCATCAGATGCGACTGGCTCGCGCTACTCATGCTGAGCATGAACGGAATAGTGGTGTGCTTGAGAGGTTCGCCACCCGGGCGCGTAACCGCCTGAACCCTCGAAACACCCGGGACTGCTTGCACTCCCCTGGCCAGTTTGTTCAGAACCAGAAAGTCGACCGGATTGCGCATATCGTGATCGGCCTCGATCAACAGAATGTCCGGTGCCATCATCAATGATTGTGGGAAATGCCTCGAGGCAGCGGCATATCCCACATTGGCCGGGATATCTTGCGGAATGTACTTCTGGTCGTTGTAACTGGGTTGGTAGACGGGCAGCGTCAACAGACCGATAAGCGCCACCGCACACGTCGCGACGAGAATCGGCGCCGGCCAACGCACGATGGCTGCACCGATCCGACGCCAGCGACGGACGGTAACCTTTCGTTTCGGTTCGAACAGGCCAAATCGGCTGCCGACGGCGATGACCGCGGGGACCAGCGTGATGGCGACGGCCACCGCGACGACCATGCCAACGGCGGTGGCTACGCCCAGCGTCTGGTACACCGGCAACCGCGTAAAGTGTAGGCACAGAACGGCTCCGGCGATGGTCAGGCCCGAACCAAGGACCACCTTGGCAACGCTGCGAAAGGTGGTGTAGAACGCCGCCTCCTTATCTTCGCCGTTCCGACGTGCCTCTTGGTATCGCCCAGTAAAGAATATGCCGTAGTCGGTTCCTGCCGCGATAGCCAGGGCCACAAGAAGATTGACGACGAATGTAGTGATGCCTATGAATCCCAGATTGCCGAGTAAGGCTACGAATCCTCTGGCCACGGTCAACTCTATGCCGACGACCACCAACATCAGGATGACCGAGACGACCGAGCGGTAGACCAGAAGCAGCATGGTGAAGATGACCGCCAGGCTCAGCCCCGTGACCAGTAAGACGGTCCGGTTACCCGCGGGCCCCAGATCCGCGGCGAATGCGGCCGGGCCGGTGACAAAGGCCTTGACTCCCTGCGGGGCTTGAGTCCTGTCCACGATCCCACGAACGGCCTCCACCGATTGGTTCGCCGAGACACCCTGCCGTGGATCAGTAAGGGCCACTTGCACATAGGTGGCTTTGCCGTCGAGACTTTGCGCGGCGGCCTGCGTCATGTCATCGCCCCAGAAATCCTGCACATGCTGCACATGTGTCGTATCGGCCTTCAGCTGGCGAATCAGGTCGTCGTAGTAGCGGTGGGTGTCCTCGCCGAGTGGTTGCTGGCCCTCCACGACAATCATGGCCACCACGCCGGAGTTCGACTCGTCGAACAGCTTGCCCATTCGTTGCGTTGCCTGAAATGACGGAGCCGCGTCGGGGTTCATCGCCACGGCGTGGTCCTTCTCGACCTGCTCGAGTGAGGGAACGCTGATACTCAAGACTACGGCGATCGCCAACCAGCCGAGGATGATGGGCACAGCTAGGCGGTGGATCATCCGCGCCAAGAACGACGGTCGGCTGAGCGTAGGCAGCGGTTCTGTGGGAGGTTCGTTACGGTTACTCATGCGGCCTTCAACATGCAGAAGGTCAAAGCACTTACGCCGTATCGGATCTTCTCGTCTTTGACCTTGTCACCCACGAGGATGCGACAACCTATGCTGTCGGTGTCGCCCTGCGCGGTGATGTTTCCCATGGCGGTCGCCTCGGTGATCGGAAACTCCACCGACCAGGGCAGGGCGGCCTGCCTGATGACCTGTGGTTCGGCATCGGCGTCGAAGTAACTGATGGTTGCCACGGTGCCCGGGGGGCCGAACACCTCGTAGACCAGGTATTTGGGGTCGTGGGGCCGCTTCTCTTCGCGATCGGCGGTCGCGTACTCGGGCCGACGCTCATTCCCGAATACACCGTGCAACCGAGACACGGTGAATCCGCCTGCAATACCCACCACCACGAGCACCAGCGGAATCCACACGCGCTTCAAGAGCCTGAAAATCTTGAGTCCCTCCGACTGTCTTCCGCGCTCGGCAGCATGTCAGCTGCGCAAACATGTATCTCCAGATCGGATGTGAACACAACGGATAACCGAACTTCGAATGCGGGGCACCCAGGCTCGGTCGTATGCGAAGCACCGCCAACGTGCGGCACGCCTCGTCGCGCGCGACCCGATTACCGACGAGTAAACCACGTTGACGCCTCGTGAACGCCACAATCCGAAATTTGTTCCGGCCCGGTCTGGCAACGCCTAATGCCTTGATATCAGCCAAATTTGGGAATGAACTACTCGTTCAGAAATAGCTCTTGCTGCCACCGCCCCGGCTCTTGGGCTACTCGCCGACGGCCACCACGTCCGGGTCCATCTCCGGCTGAACCCACCGGAAGCCGTACTTGCTACGCTCCATGAACCGGCGCTCGTAAGTGCCGGCAATCTGCTTGCCCTCCACCACACCACTAAGTACGAGTCGGTCCGGATCAGATTGGTGAGCGTGTAAAACCTGTTGCGGTGCTTCGGATTTACGCTTACGTAACTCCAGCTGATCACCGTTGACCTCTAGCATCCACCGCGATGTGCGCCCGTCGGGCGTCTGGGAGACGAAGGCCCGCACGCCGAACTCTTCTACCTTGTCGCGATGGCTGATGGCCACATTGGACCATGGTGCGGGGCTCGTTTGGCCCACCGTCGCCTCATGTCCGTCGACGGTGAATGATGTTGCACGCCAGACACCGTCAAGGCTGGACGTAGGCGTCTTATACGTCGAGTAAATCAGCGTACTCAGAAAGGCGCATTGCACCGTCAACGCTGCCGCCAGGACGAACTTCAAGACGATGCCTGTCCTCAGCAGCCAGCGACGGCCCGTGCCGAGTGGCGACCATAGCCGCACCGGTCTTGTCCCGCGGTTGAAAACTACGCGCACCAGGTTCGGCCACAACGGCGCGGTGATAGCCACCGCGATCAAGAACAATTCTCCGGACACCTGCTTCACCGGAACGTCGTAGGTCATGTTGAGCAGGAATACCTGCGCCATGGCAAAGACGGAGCCCAACGCGCCCAGCACCCAAGTCCGATTCCATAGCAGCAACAGCCCGGCCGCTAGCTCTACCAGCCCTGTGGCTATCGAATAGGGCTCCGAGGCGCCCATGAAACCCCACAGCGTATTGAATAGGCTTGTGTCACCGACCAATTGAAGCTGCTGGTCGGGAAGTGTCATGTATCCCATCTGCGTGGGAATCGCCTTGGCCATCCCGTAAACGATCATCGACAGGGCCAGCCCGAATCTGGCGAATACCCACAACGAAGCCGACAGCCGGCGGTAGTGGGCACGGTGACGGTCCGACAGGGTCCAGATCGCGACAATTGCCAGCGCGATGACAACCCACCCCAGGTGGTAGCACCACAACCACAACAGGTCGCCCCCGGACGATACGGTGAGCTCGATACCGTGCCCGCGGATCAGGAAACTGCCGATCTGTGCAGATAGCCACAACACCGGTTCGAATAGACCGAACAAACCGAGGTTGTCGTACACCGAGAGCAGCAGAATTCCGCCGCCGACAGTGAACAACACCCGGAATCCGATTTTCTGCAACGAGGTCCAGCGCGCCGGTCCCCGGACTGCCTCACTCTCGGAGGTGCCGGATTGTTCGGGCGCGATGGATGTCATAGCCGCGAGACTAGCGGTCGCGTAGACGCCTGCGCCTCCGGGAAAACCCTGAGTCACATCCTGATTCGTAGCTTCCTAGTCGCCCAAAACATCACGCATCCAGCGCAGCACACGGGGCATCGCCCAGCCCGCGGCGATCATGTGCTCGCCAGGAACAGGCAGGTAGTCCACCATCGCACCTTTGGACCGCCAGCTTCCGACGAGCTCGGTGACACCTTGTTCGGGGATGAATTGATCACCTAAGAACCGGTCGCGCGATCCGTGGTAGAGCAAGATCGGCATGTTCGGCGCCGCGGCGCCAGGCTTGTTCGCGGCGATGACATCCTGCGCGATGTCGGAGTCGAATGGCGCCGGTACGGCAGCCAGCACGTCCAGATCGATACGCGCGACCCCGGCCGCCGCCAACGCCGGTTGCGGCAAGTCCTTGACGAGCGTGGACATATAGAAAGCAAAATCCCCGAACAACTCGACCATGCTCGGGTATTCGCGTGCCTGCCCGATGGTGGCCGCGGCGAACAATCCAGATCCCAAGGCACCGTTCATACTCCGATACAACAGTGCGTAGTCCGTTGGTGTGCCGCCCGCGACTGCACCGCTAAATCTCAGCTCGGGCGCGTAGGTGGGTTGCTCCTGTGCCGCCCACACAGTCGCTATGGCCCCGCCGCTGTAGCCGTCCATCACCATCGGAGCGTCGACGAGATCGGCGCGCATCCCGTGCATTCCGCGCACCGCATCAAGAACCGCGTGCGCGGCCATCACGCCCGCCGAGTACGCCATTCGCGGACCCTCGTGATCGGGTATCAGCACCGCGTAGTTGCGGGCCAGCAGCAGAGGTGCCAGCGGCGGCACGTCGACATACATGCCCCGCGCTATCCGGTAGGAAGGTGCCGCTTTCAGCCCTAACGAGTTGATCGGCTGATTACGCACTACCACCGGCCGGGCGCCCGGGCCGCGCCATGGGCGCTTGGGCTCGATCAGCGTCGCCGTCACGGGTACCGCATCACCGGCGGTGTTGGTGGAACGCACCATGAATCGCTGGACGGAGGCACCCGGTACCGGCAGACGGGGCCGCACATATTGCTGGCGGATCACTTCTCCGTTGACACGGCCGGCGAGATCACCTGGGTCCGAGTAGAAGCTGGGTCCAGGGATCGGGGTCGGCAGGATGGCGGCATGCCGGTCCGCTCGCTGCTCGTCGGTCAACCTGTGTGCGGCCCATTTGTTCAGGCGCCGTAGCACGGCGGGACTACGCAAGGCGGCGGCAGAACCAGCAATCCCGGCCACGGCCGCACCCACGCCGGCCAGCGCGGCACCACCCAACACCGCGTACGGACTCTTTCCCATGGCCTACCTCCCCGCGTCAACTTTAGGCGCTCGCATGCTGGGCACGCACGTCTCTGGGTTATCTTGAAACTCTTGGCCGTTCAGGCAAGCTCCTGGATGCGGACGGTACATCCGGCGGGATCACGAAAAGCGCAGTCTCGAGCCCCCCAGGGCTGATCGGTTGGCTCTTGCATCACCTCAGCGCCGGCGGCCTGCACACGTTCGAAAAGCCCGCTCAGATCATCGGTCGCCAGCATGATGCTTGCGTAGGTGCCCTTGGCCATCATCTCGGTGATGGTGCGGCGCTCCTCATCGGTGACACCCGGATCCGCTGCGGGCGGTGTCAGCACGATGTTCATATCGGGACGCCCGGCAGGCCCCACGGTGATCCACCGCATCCCCTCGTATCCCACGTCCTTGCGGACCTCGAATCCGAGGGCGTCGCGATAAAAGGCCAGAGAGGCCTCGGCATCGGTGTGTGGCAGAAAACTCGCGTTGATCGTGATGTCCATACCGGTGACGCTAGCCGCGCACTGCAGGCGTTGCTTCTCGATTCCTGATCGGTCTGGTGACCTGCTTGACGACACACGACGGAATACCGGCGTGATCGACAATGCGCTCTTTATAGGTGCGCGGTGACATTCCCACGAGTTCGGCGAAGCGAGTGCTGAAGGTTCCCAGCGATGAGCACCCGACCGCGAAACAGACGTCGGTGACACTCATGTCTCCGCGGCGCAGCAGCATCATGGCCCGTTCGATACGCCGGGTCATCAGGTAGGAGTAGGGCGATTCCCCGTACGCACTCTTGAACTGCCGACTCAGGTGGCCCGCTGACATCTGCGCCTCTCGGGCCAGCGCCTCGACGTTCAGCGGTTGCGCGTATTCGCGGTCGATCCGGTCGCGCACCCTGCGTAACCGCGCCAGATCACGCAGCCTTTGCTCTTCGCCGGCGCTGGTCACCGTGCCAAGGTTAGTCCCGAACAGCAAGCAGACCGGATACCACTCGCGTCACGCTTCGCCGCAGCGCATCCTCCGCGGCGACTCCGCGGACGGCATAGGCGAGCGCGATGCCGTCAAGGCAGGCGATGAGGTCTCCTGTGCGCTCCGCGGCATCGGAGATTCCCAGTGCAATCAGCCGCCGCTCAAGCAGCCCGCGGATGTGATCGGTTGCGGCATCAAGAACGCTTCGCATCTGGGGATGCTGTGCCGATTCCAGCAGCAGCTCATGCCGCGCCAGCACCAGCACGCCACCGTCGGCGATCCAGGCCCGCACAGCGCGCACCGCGAGCTGTGTCAACGCGGAAATGTCTAGGTGCACCGGTTCCGCCAGCGGCACCACCGCCGTCATGGTCCGCTCCCCAAGCCGTGTCGCACAGGCCTGCAACAGCGCGACTCGGGTGCGCAGGTAATACGAGGTGGAACCCTCCGGCAGTTCAGCCGAGCGGTCGACGGCCCGGTGGGTCAAACCCCGTGCGCCGCCCGCCGCCAAAACGGCCAGCCCGGCATCGGCCAGCTGGGTGCGCCGATCATCGGCCATCTTGCCTCCCTCTACGTTCGTAGAGTACATTCCCTCTACATCTGTAGAGGAGGCGCCGTGGGCATACACGTCGTGGTGGGAGCCAACGGAGCGACCGGCACCGTCCTGTGTAGGGAGCTGCTGGCCGCCGGCCATACGGTGCGAGCCGTCAGCCGCAGCGGCCGCGGCGCACCGAGTGGAGTCGACGAGATTGCGGCCGACGCGACTGACGCCGTGCGAATCACCGAGATCTGCGCGGGCGCGACAAGCCTGTATCACTGCGCGCTACCGCCAATGGGTTCATGGTTACCCACCTATGTCGACCTGACCCGCTCGCTGATCACCGCCGCGGGCAATGTCGGGGCCCGGCTTGTCTACGCCGACGACACCTGGATGTACGGCAAGGTGAATGGTCCTATGCGCGAGGATAGCCCGGTGCGGCCGGTGGCCTACAAGGGCGCATTGCGCGCTCTGGCCGCGGAGATGATCGCGTCGGCCTATGCCCGGGGACAAACCGAATCGGTGGTCGGGCGGGCCGCCGAGCTCTACGGTCCACGGGTAGAATCCCTATTGGGCGCAGGGGTATTCGCTGCCGGTATAACCGGACGCAAGGCCATCTGGCCAGGGGACCCAGACCTGCCCATGACGGCGACCTTCATCGGGGATTTCGGCAAGGCACTCGCCGATCTCGGGCAACATCCCGCAGTTGTTGGCCAGGTCTTCCACGTCCCCGTCGCACCCGCCATCACCGGCAGGCAGTTCATCGAGTTGATCGCAAGTCAAGCCGGCACCGTCCCCAAAGTCGGAAGGCTGACACCACCTATGGTCGCGCTCCTCAAGGTGGTGGCCCCGATCGTCCGCGAGGGCGCCGAGCTGCTGTATCAGTTCGAACAACCATTCCTAGTGGACGACAGCAGGTTTCGCGCTCTCACCGGCCGCACCGCGACTACTTGGCGGGCTGGCATTGAGCAGACCATCACCTGGTACCGAGCCGATCCAGAGCGGATCAAATACCGGCTACTCCCCGGAAAATCCCGGTAGAACCGCGTAGCGTAGATAGGAATGGCGGGAAACGAGGCGCCCAACTGGGATTTCGTCGTCGCACCGGTGCGCAGTGTGCCGGGCGTCGCGTCAATGGTGGGCTACCGTGCGCGCGACATTCCCGACGGAATCCATCTCGGTATGCCCTCAGCCACCTTGACATTCATTGTCAGCCTCGATGACGGGGTCGAGAGCGCAGACTC
Organism: Mycobacteroides abscessus ATCC 19977; assembly: GCF_000069185.1. Lineage (NCBI taxonomy): Bacteria > Bacillati > Actinomycetota > Actinomycetes > Mycobacteriales > Mycobacteriaceae > Mycobacteroides > Mycobacteroides abscessus. The sequence continues at coordinate 4,823,041 of NC_010397.1, forward strand.
CGCCGCCGCACTCGACGATGCCCGGCCCAATCCTTTGGTTCTCGGTGGGTTGCACACCCGTGCCCCGCATATTCGGCAGCGTCCTGGTCAGGCCGGGATACAGCTCGCGGTACATCCCCTGGCGTCCCGTGCCCTGTTCGGGGTGCCCAGCGCAGAACTGCCGGTCACCGATTTCCAGGGACTCGAGATTCTGGGTGGTGCTGTGGCCGGCCTGCCGGAACGGACCGCACGGCAACGTCGCTGGTCGGATGCGTTCGATACCGTCGCGACCTACCTCACGGAGTCGCGGAGGCAGCGCTCGGTGGCGCCCGTCCGGTCAGAGGTAGTGCAGGCCTGGCATCTGCTGGAGCGCAGTCAAGGACGAATTACTGTAAGCACCTTGGCTTCCCGGGTAGGAATCAGCTCGCGCTATTTGACCACCCTGTTCCAGCGTGAGGTCGGCAGATCACCCAAGACCGTGGCGATGCTGATGCGCTTCCAGCGGGCCACCAGTCTGCTCGCGCTATCGGCGCGACGCGGGCGTGTCGACCTGGCGGCTATAGCCGCCGAAACCGGGTTCAGCGATCAGGCGCATCTGACACACGAGTTCGTGCGCTTCACCGGCGTACCGCCACGGACATGGCTGGCCGCGGAGTTCCGAAATATACAAGACGGCGGACACTCGTTCGGATCAGAGTGTGAGCATGACTACCTCGACGCCCAGCGTGTGGCTGACCCTTAAGGCCAAGGATGCCCCGGCTCTCATCGAGTACTACGTCGACACCTTCGGCTTCCTGCTCGCGGCCCGCTACGGCGAGGGCGACCGGGTCGATCATGCCCAGTTGAACTGGCCAGAAGGCACCGGCGGCATCATGTTGGGCAGCCACCGGCCCGGCGGTGAATGGGCACTGGAGCCGGGAACCGCGGGCGCATACGTCGTGACCCGCGACCCCGACGGCCTGTACCAGCGGATCGTTGCCAAGAAGGCCGACATTGTCCGGCCACTCGCCAAAACCGACTACGGTGCCCACGAGTTCGCGGTTCGCGATCCCGAAGGCAACCTGTGGTCGTTTGGCGACTACACCGGCGAACCGGCGCCCGAGTAGCTCACCTACACCAGGCCCAACAGCTGAATATCGCTGGCGTACTTGAGGATCAGCTCCTTGGTGACGTGCGGTATCTCACCGCTGTCTCCGACCTTCGCCTCGTGCACGGCGCGACTGAATTCTGCGGTCGGAAGTGCACTTCCGTCGATCGCCGGTTGCGGCTTCTCGTACATCTTGAGAAGTGGCAACACCGACTGTTGCCGCTGCTGCTCGGGCAATCCCTTGAGGGCCAGCTCGAACCGGGCGAGCCACTGGTCGTAATCGTCGATCCGCGCGATCTTGTAGCCTGCGTCGATCAGCCAGTCGACGAAGGTATCCATCGAGACACCGTCATGGTGCGGGTTGAACACGTCGAAGCTGCGGTAACCGTCTACCACGTTCACACCGCCGATGGCGGTGATCGATGCGGCGGTGAAATCGCCGGGCACACCGTCATAGTGAGCGCGCTGCCGATTGCCGTCGGCATCCAATTCATAGAAGCTGGCCGGTGCAACACCGGTGAGCAGCAGACTCTGGATGCTCCGGGTGAACACGTCGGTGACGTTGAGCTGTCCGTGGTAGTCACTGTGCGCCAGGATCATGTCGGAGCGGAACACACGCACCGGCAGCCCCGCTAGGTCATGAGCCTCCCGCAACAGCACCTCGCCGGCCCATTTTGAGTTGCCGTATCCGTTCGCGTAGCCGTCATTGATCTGGCGCTCGGCCGACATCACACGAACATCGGAGTCTTCCTCGAACTCCGTCACCGGAATCTGGTCGGCGATGCCCACCGTCGACAGGTAGGTGACCGGCTTGAGCCGCTCCGAAATTGCCAGCTTGATGATCTCGGCGGTACCCGCCACATTCGGACCGAACAACTGGCTGTACGGCAGCACGTGGTTCACCAAGGCACCGGAGTGCACGATCAGGTCCACGTCCTTGGCCAGCTTCTGCCAAACTTCCTGGGATAGACCGAGATCCTGGTCGCCGAAATCGCCGGCGATAACTTCCAGACTCTGTTGCGCCAGCTGACGATAATGCGCGGACAGCTTGGGATCACCCGATTCGTACACGGCGTCCAACCGTGCCCGGGCTGCTTCGGCATCGGCGCCACGAATGAGGGCGTAGACCTTGCCACCATTGGGTGCCAACCGCTCCAGCCAATCGAGCACCAGCCAACGACCCAACCAGCCGTTGCCGCCGGTCACTAGAACGGTCTTGACATCGGCCGTTGCCGGCTGAACGTCCTTGGCCGCTTTCAACAGTGACTCGTCCAAGAACTTGTCGAGGGTGAGTTCACCGGCGGTGATGACCGTCGCGTCCTTGCCGTGGACCGACGCAAAGGTCGGCTGCGTAGCGGCGCCGGTCCGCTGCGCCTCGATGTGCCGGGCGATCGCGGCAAGGTCGTTGGCGACGCTGTTGATGACGCCCACCGGAACGTCCACCTCAAAGATGTCGCGCAGCAGCTCGGAGTACGACAGCGCCGACAGTGAGTCGCCACCGAGGTCGATGAATCGCACATCAGGAGCCAGATCCGAGGACGATGCGCCCAGCAGCGCGGCGGCCGCATCGGTCACCGTCTCCAGGACCGGGCGCGTGGCTGCCTCCCTGGCCAACTGGCGCAGCCGCTCATTCTGGCTTTCCGCCAGTTCGGCGTACAGCGCCTCCAGCCTCTCTCCGTAGTGATCCTTCAGCTTGGGGCGCAGCAGCTTTCGCGCGTCCGATAGCAATCCGGACTCGACGGTGAACGGCACCGTCTCAACGATGAAGTCGCGCGGTATCTCATAGGATTGCAGCTCCGCGTCCTTGGCGACCTGCTGCAGCGAATCCTGGATCAAGGGCTTGAGCGCATCTGGCGAATCTGCGTACCGCTCAAGGACTTCGGGTGTCGGGACCACGACAGCCAGCAGGAACGAGCGTTCACTGTTCCCGTACACAAAGATCTGCCGGACCAGCGGGCTGCCGGTGTAAGCGGCCTCCAGCTTTGACACCGCGACAAACTCTCCCTGCGCGAGCTTGAGGACGTTCTTGACGCGGTCGAGGTACTTGAGGTGATCCGGCCCGAGCTCGGCGACCACGTCACCGGTCTTGTAGTACCCCTCGTCATCGAAGACATCGGCAGTGGTCTCCGGGCGCTTGTAGTAGCCGGGGAACATCGTCTCCGACTTCAACCGCAGCTCGCCACGGGGATGCGGCGAATCTGTGGTGAAGTATCCGAGTTCCGGAACGTCAACCAGCTTGTAGTCGGTGACGGGCGGACGCTGCAGGACTCCGTCACGCCACACACCACCGGCCTCGGTGGACCCATACCCGTCGCGCAACGGCACCTGCAGCAGCGACTCCATGAACTCCGTCATCTCAGGAGACAACGGGGCCGACCCGGAGCCAGCACTGAGCACACGCCCGCCGAAGTCCTGTTCCCGGATGCGGACCTTGATTCGCTCCGCGATCTCGGAGTTGCTCTCACCCGGGGCAAGGGACCGGTCCAATTCTGCCTGAAAACGCTGGAACACCATCTCCACCACACGCGGCACGAAGAGCACTTCGGAGGGGCGGATGAGCGCGATGTCCTCGAAGAAAGTCGAAAGATCGCTCGAAGCGATGTAGTAGGCGGTTCCGCCACCGGAAAGGGTGCCCATGAGAGTGAGGCGACCCGCCAGGTGGCTCATGGGCATGAAGTTCACGCCTATGGACGGAATCACATCGTCGGTGAGCCACTTCTTCTGCCACAAGTTGGCGACCAGCCATTGCGGATACATGGCGCCCTTGGGGGTACCGGTGCTGCCGGAGGTGTAGATGAGCAGACGCAAGGCATCGGGATCTGCACTGGGCAGCGGCGCGGCGGGCAGGTCCCGCCCCCGCGCGAGAGCCTCCGCCAGGGCCTCGACGACGATCGTCCGGCCGGCACTCTCAAGCCGGGCCCGCACAGCCTCCAGCGCTTCGCGCTGGCTGTCGACCTCCGCGTGATAGTCGAAAACCGAGAGGAGTCGCACCGAGGGGGTCGCAAGCACCGAATCGACGGCGGCATCAAGGTATTCGATACTCGCGGCAAAGACTGCGGGCCGGGTCTCTTCGAGAATCGCGTTGCGCTGCTGCAGCGACGCGCCCGTCTGCAGGGGCACCGAGACGGTGCCCAGACGCAATCCCGCGACGTCGAGCGACGCGAAGTCCGTGCTGGTGAAACCCAACTGAGCGACGAAGTCGCCGTCACGGATGCCCTGCTCGTGCCACGCGGCAGCGATAGCCTCGGCACGTTCCCACAACTCGCGGTAGGAGACGGTGGTGTATTCGGGCTTCAGCGCGATCACGGTCGCACCGTCGTCCCCGGTGACGAACTCGAAGGCGCGCTGGCCGAGTGCCGGGCGGTCACCGTAGCCCTCCAGCAGTCGCCTGATCACCTCGACCAGCGGTAGATCGGGCTCGTTGACCGCCTCGGTGACCGAATCTTCCGGGAGAAGCGCCGCCAGCTGCGGATCGTTGGACACGACCTGCTCGATGCGTCGCTTCACCTGCTCTTCGAGATCCGTAGTGGGGACAGCCGCTGTGGAGATCGTTTCAGTCATGCCTGATACCTCGGAAGAATCGGTGTTAGTTACGAGTACGGGGGGCGCCACTGCCCACACAGTAAAAGTACATACCTAAGCTAACTATTCCCTGTGAGCTCGCGCTAACCACCTCCCGCCCGGCGGACGTTCGTGCAGGTCCGGCACGGGATTGCCGTAGCAGCTGTCACCGGGGCGTGAGCAGCGTCACTACCGTAGCGCCCGGGGCTCACACTCTCGTGCGGTTATCGCAGTCGGGTGAAACGCGGCCGGGTGCGCAATGTGACACCGGATGAACAGCCCGGCTGCCAAACATGATGGCCTCATCCTGAGAGGCGGCGCATCAGCCATGGCCTCCTGTCCGCACGCGCTTACCTGCGCCAGCTCCCGGCTTGAGCGTGTAGATGTCCTCGATGTCGATGACGACGGCACAACGCGGGTGCTTCATGCCCCGTTCCTGGGCGAACGCGACAGCATTGTCGAAGGCCGGGCCCGATTCGTGGATCTGCGCCGAACCGACGAAGCGATAACCGTCCAACGCCTCGCGATCGATCACCGCGACGGAAACCTTCGATCCCGCATGAATATTGGCCAACGTCTGCCCGCCGGTGTTTTCGTTGAATATCAGAGACCGATCATCGCGGACACGCAGGGAACGCTTCGGACCGATATTGGGAGTCGTACCATCGGTCACCGTCGCAAGGATCGCCAGTTGTGCGCCGAGCATCCGCTTCATCTCGTCGGTGAGGGTGGACATCGTGTGCGAGACCTCCTGAAATGGTTGTACTGGAACGAGATTCGGAATTGGCGGCGGCGCGGTGCGGATCCGGGCCGCGTCGAGCAGGCGATTCGTATCGCCGGCCGGGGCCCCACGCATCAGCAGCGAGAGCAGATGTAGCAGACCCTCCGAAACCATGAGAAGGCGTCGACTGGTGCGCAACATATGCGCCGCGGAGACCTTGTCTCCCAGGGCGAGTGCTTGCGCTACCGCAACGGTCTCGCACCATGACACGTCCCGAGCCGCCGCCCCTTCCTCCTGATTTCGGGTCACCTAACTATCTTATTCGTTATGCCTAACTACGTCCAGTGTCTGCCCCGTCTCCGCATCCATTGCGGTCGCGTCTTTCCCTGGGGGTGGTCGCACCCCAGACCCCGAATGACTCGCCGGCCGCGATGGCATAGCTGCTACACGGCTCGCGAACCGGACAGCGACGGCAGATCTGTTTCGCTCGGGCCTCACGCAGACTCCGTGCCTTCCCCCGCTCGTGATCCGGCGAAAAGAACAGATCTGTCGACATGCCGCGGCAATGCGCCCACTCAAGCCACTTCATCGCACTACCCGATGATGGTCTGCGCGACTTTGACACCTACCAAAAGCACTGCCACCACCAGATAGCCTCGCAGGGCGATCATGCCCGCCGTGCGTAGCGGTGACCACGCCGGACGTTCGAGCGTCTCAAGCGCCGGGGTACGCCAGCTTTCGCGCTCCTGCCACTGGATATCCCTGCGCAACACTCGGTCTCGTGGCATGGAGTCCAAGTCCTGCACCTGATCGGGATCCAGACCGCCCAACTCGGCGGCGACCGCGCTGGCGGCAGCATGCTCGGCACGGCTCTTGGCCAGGGACACGAACAGCCCACCCAGCAGGCCAACGCCCGCGCCCACAACGAAAAATACCTTGAGTTGTGTGGTGGTCAGATCCGGGAAGAACGTCGCCGCGGTAAGGGACAGTGACAGCAACACCAGAACCCAAACGATAACTCCCGCAACAATATTCTGACGTGTGGAGTTCACCCACGGGCCCAGAACCGCCTTGTCATTACACAGCAACACCAGGAAGACGGTGGCCGATGGCAGCAACACCCCCGCGAGCGCCTGCACGCCCTGGGTGAGCACTCCGAGCACTGGATCAGGGCTGAAGGAAACCGCCGCCGCGACCACCAACAGCATCGCGTACCCCAGATAAAAGACGGGCGCCTCCGTCGGCTTCCAGTGCAGCGAGTGACGCTTACCGAACGTGTCCCCCAACGCGTAGGTGGTGGCCAACCCCACCGCGTTGGCTCCGATAAGCGAAGCATCCAACAGCAGGATGGCGAACAGCGCACCCACCGTTGGGCTTACATGCTCGTGTAGTAGCCGCGCGACCGCTCCCGCATCGGTGAAGTCTCCCCCTGCGTCGGTACCGGCCAGTCCGAATGCCGCGGCCCCCATGATGCAGACCGCACCGATCATCACCACAACGATGCCCACCGCAAGATCGACTCGCTCATAACGGATCCAGCGCGGCGTCAAACGCTTGTCCACGATATTGGACTGCTGGAAGAACAATTGCCACGGCGCCACCGTGGTGCCCACGATCGCGACGATCAACATCAGCAGTTCAGCGTTCAAGCCCCCGGGAAACGAGGGCACGAAGCCAGATGCGGTCTTGCTGACCGACGGATGCACCAGAATGGCCATGGGTATCATCACGATATTTATCGCGATGAGGGCGAACAGGAATCGTTCCCATCGCCGGAACGAGCCACCGGCGACCACCGCGAACAACAGCACCGCGGACAGCGGTACCGAGATCCAGCGTGGGAGTCCAAAGTAGCTCAGTGCCATTGCGACTCCGATGAATTCGGTGACTATGGTCAATGCGTTGACGACGAACAGATCACCGACGCTGAAGGCGCCCCAGAAACGTCCGAATCGGCTGAAGATGAGCCGCGCGTGCCCGACCCCGGCGACCGCGCCCAGCCGCACCACCATCTCTTGATTGACGTAGAGCACAGGAATGAGAAGCGCCAAGGTCCACAGCAGCGCCATGCCGTAGTTCTGACCGGCCTGCGCGTAGGTGGCCACGCCACCGGCGTCGTTGTCACCGACCATCACGATGAGACCGGGTCCCAAGACCGCCAACAGCATCCGGAACCGCTGCCAACGGCTGCGGCCCTCGATATTCTCGTGTTGTCCGATGGTGCCCAGAGCGCCGACGATGTCCCCGACATGCGCGCTGTCCATGACAGCGCTTGCCGGGCGATGTCTGTCGGCGTCGTACCGGCGTGAGACGCCATTGAAGAATGCCATTGCAGTTGCCGCCCTTTCTCAGGATTCGGTGCCACTGCGGATATGACCCAAGCGCGCCGAAAATGGCCTATCGCATCAGGTCTCGCGAAAGGTCAGGCGTGATCGGTGCCGCAGCGGAAGGCTGGGAACACATGTATGTGCTGGCCTAGGCCAGACTTACGATCCGGACTGGGATACGGACTATCGCCGGACTGCATATCGTCCCTCACCTCCTCGCTGCCAGAGCGGCTGTGCCGCAATAGTTCACGTCAACACACGACAAGCGTGCCCGGACCAGAGGCGCACGCCAAGCGACGGCCGACCACCTCTCTCGTCAGAGCTTCGGCACTGCACGACGTAATCCCTGGACGGGAAGCCACCTCGGATCACCCCTTAAGCCGGGGAGATCTGTCCTAACCCTGGGCGTCTCTCGACGTCGTCGGATCAGTGGCCTGTGTTCGTGCAGGAGCCTCGCCTAGCGAGGTGCTGACGCTCGGTACTGTATGCCCGAGTGGTGCTGTGCGTCAACGCAACACCAAATTCTCAACGGCCGCTTGACGCCCCGGCGCGAGAATCAACCCACGTCTCCGTACTCATCGAACCAGTAGGCGAGCTTTCCGCGCCTGCTCACCGCCCGCAGCCTCGACTCGGTCAGCGCCCTGGTCTTGCTGGTCGTGACGATCATCAGTTCATCGCCCGGCTCGATCCGGGTGTCAGGCAGCGGGACGAACGTGTTGCCCTGTCTGATGATCAGCGTGACCACCGCCGGGTCGGGCAGCCTCAATTCGAGGATGGTGACATTGCGCAGCCGGGACGCAGGTTGAACCTTCATGGTGAGCAGTTCGGCGTCCAATACGTCCAAAGGAGCCGCCTCAACCTGGATTTCGCGCGTGGCCTCCCTCGTGATCAACCCCAGTAGATGCGCGACGGGCCGCAGGCTCGGCCCCTGTACCAGCGTGAAGACCACCACCAGCACGAACACGATGTTCAATAAACGATAGCTGTCGGGTACCCCCGCGACGATGGGAAAGGTCGCCAGCACGACGGGTACGGCACCACGCAGTCCGGCCCAGGACAGGAATGCTTGCTCGCGCCAGGGAACGCCAAATCCGATGAGAGATACCACCACCGAGAGCGGGCGAGCTACCAACAGCAGAACAAGCCCCACCAGGATGGCGGGCAGCAGGTCATCCATCAACTCGCTGGGATTGACCAGTAGCCCGAGTAGGACAAAGAGGCCGATTTGCGCCAGCCAGCCCAATCCCTCGGCGAAGGATCGGGTGGCGGATCGGTGCGGCAGGCCGGAGTTGGCCAACACCACCGCCGCCAGGTAGGCGGCAATGAAACCGCTGGCGTGCACGGTGCCCGACGCTGCGAACGCGACAAGGCCGATACCGAATGTCGCGATCGGATACAAACCCGAGGCCGGCAGCGCGACGCGCCGCAGCGCCATGGCACCCAGGAAGCCACACAGCAGACCTATCGCGGAACCGGCCAGCAGTTCGTACACGATCTGCACGGCGGTGCTCTTCGGCTCGAACACAAAAGGCACGATGCTGAACATCAGCACCAGGATCACGGCGGGGGCATCGTTGAACCCGGACTCGGCCTCCAACAGCCCCGCAAGCCGACGCGGCAACGGCAGCACCCGCAGCACCGAAAAGACCGCTGCGGCGTCGGTCGAGGACACGATGGCGCCGAGCAGCAGTGCCAGCTGCCAGTCCATGCGCAGCAGCACATGCGCACCGAACGCCGTGACTACGGTGCTGACCACCACGCCGACCGTGGCCAACGCGCCGGCAGGAGCAAGCACCTTGCGGATATCGGCAAACCGCGTGGTCAAACCGCCTTCGACGAGGATCACCGCGAGCGCAGCGGTACACACATTCCGGGCCAGCTCCACGTTGTCGAACTCGAGGCCGAGCCCGTCCTCCCCGAGGACGACTCCGACTAGGAGGAAGAACAGCAGGCTGGGAAATCCGATGCGAGTCGCGACCCTGGTACCCACGATGCTGGCAAGCAGCACCAGCCCACCGATGAGCAAGTCCAGGTACAGCTGGTGCAGGCTCACTTCGTTCCCGTCGGTCGACTCTAATTAATAGGGCACGATAGCGGGATGGTGGAACGGAAGATGCGGGTCGCGATCGCCGGCGCGGGCAAGGTGGGCCGTTCCGTCGCACGCGAACTGGTTGACTACGGCCACAAGATCCTGCTGATCGAGCGCGAGCGCAGCAATTTCGAACCCCAGTCGGTGGCCGGTGCGGACTGGCTCAACGCCGACGCGTGCGAGTTGGACACTCTCGAGGAAGCGGGAACTGAGACGTGCGATGTCGTGGTCGCCGCGACCGGTGACGACAAGGCGAACCTGGTGGTGGGGCTGCTGGCCAAGAGCGAGTTCGGCGTACCGCGGGTTGTCGCCCGCATCAATGACATCCGCAACCAGTGGCTGTTCGGTCAGGCCTGGGGGGTCGACGTCGCGGTATCCACCCCCGGCGCCATGGTCGCCGGCATCGAGGGCGCCATTGACATCGGGCATCTGGTGCGTCTCATGGGATTGCGCGAGGGACGCGCAGACCTAACGAAACTTACTCTGCCACAGGATAATCCACTCGTCGGGAGACGAGTTGCGGACCTGGAACTACCACCGAACACCGCGTTGGTCACCGTGGTCCGGCATGGAACGGTCGTCACACCCAGTCCGGGCGATCTCCTGGAGGCCGGCGACGAAATGCTATTCATCGCGAACAGCGACGTCGAATACGCGATTCGCGCCGCGATCCACGGCACCGGCGTACTACCCGAGAGCTAGCTCGTCAGACGCTGAGAAGCGCCAATTCTTCGCGGGCGCGCCGCTCGACCAGCAGCGGAACATAGTCGCGCACGGGGCTGCCGTCGAAGCGAGCATGCACCGCCCGCACCACCGCATCGACCACGTCGCGAGTCACGCTGGGGTGTCGGCCTTGCAGATCGTCCACAAGCTGACCGATTCCTACCTGCTCATCGACACCTGTCACAGGGACAAAATTTGCACTACGTTTACAGTTTCGTCAACTGCCCAGTTTGCGGTCCCGTCCCATCGGCCATGTCGCCGGCAACCAGATCTGCAGATGTGGGCGCCGAAGGCGGGGATGACCGCAATCGCCGTACGAACGGCCCGTAAGTTCCTTAATTCCCATGCTTTTCGCCATGAGCGCGCAGGGGCCGCGACAAGGTGACGGGTCCGGCCCCCGCCCACGGTGACTGACGGCCTAGCCGGCCGCAGCAATTACCCGCACCCACGCGGGGATCCGCTACGTTGTGTTGGAGGCCACTGATGAATGTGAAACAGACGCGACCGCGTCAGCGAGCGCTGATCGCCGCGCTCTTGGCGTCCACGTCGATCTGCAGCGTCGAGCCATCGCGGTGCACCAGTGCAACCTGCCAGACCACGGCGCCGTCGTAGTTGGTGTCGATCTCCATCTCTGACAGCGTGCTACCCGGGTCGGTACCGGCAGCCGCCTGCAATGCCCTCCGCGCATCTACCTTGGCGCCCTCCGCCTTGGCGACATCGTCACTGGGCTTGTCGGCTTGCTGCTGTCGCACAACCTGCTGTCCATCCGCCGCGACGACCACCTTGAATTCCTCGCCCCGGGACGCCACCTTCACCTCCAGCACCCGTTGCCCCTCGTCGCTTCCCGTCTCCAGGTCGAACGGCCGCCCGCCGGGCACCGCCGCCCCCGCCGTCTGCAATGCCTGCCGCGCGGAAGCGACGGATATCCCGCGGCCGCCGGTCACCGAGGTCGTGGCTTCTCCAGAGGTTGTCGGCAAGGCGACTCCGATGCTTCCGGTCTGCGAACCCCCGGGGCCGGCCTGGCCGCATCCACCCGCAACCAACATGGCGGCCGTGCACGCACTGGCGATGCCCACCGAAGGTCTCATCCGTCCAGGCTGCTTCGGGACACCGCGGCGTGTCAAGGACGCTCGCTCGCACCGCCTCGCTTCTGCAGCCAATTAGCCTGTCACACAAGAAATTAAATACAAACCCTAATGCGGCTTGACCGCAGAACACAGATGCTCAAACTCTCCCCCCAAGGGGGACGGAGGCGTATAGTTAACACCGTAAACAATATGTAGCGCGAGCGCGTGAGAACCCACACGAAACAGGTGAGAGCCCATGATCATCCTCGGAGCCATCCTGTTGGCCGCCGGATACTTCCTCGATATCGGCTTGCTCTGGACCGCCGGAGTCGTCCTGATGGTCATCGGCTTGGTACTGCTGGTCGCGGGCCGCATGGGTCACGCCGTCGGGGGTCGTCGCCACTACTACTGACCCCGCCCACCGAAATGGCCCGACCGAAATGGCCCGATTGAAATGGCCCGATTGAAATGGCAAGGAGAACATCATGCGCTATGCCGGAGTGCTATTGGCCATCTGGTTGATCATTGGCGCCATTGCCGTCGCTCAACGCGGCTACTTCACCAATAGCCCACAAACCTGTGCCAGCGCAGGAACCATCGCGCTGACCGTTATCGCCGGACCACTGAATTACGCGGGCCTCAATCCATCAGTAAGTCGGTGCAATATCCCCCAGCCGAGCAACTAACCCTCACCCGGTTCTGATCGCACAGCGGCGCCGACCCGGATCAGCACATCAAGCTGCGCGGGATTGAACAGATCCAATAGCGCCCGCGCCACCGTGCTTTCAGCGAAGCGCTGCCCACGCGGGGCATCGGCGGTCGAATTCAGCATTCCGGGGTGATCGGCATACAACCGCTTAGCGTGCAACGACATTCGTTCTGCGAGATCGGCGCGTGTCCGTTCGCCCGCATCGGCGGGCAGGTTTTCCAGCTCATGATCGAGCGCGCGGTCCTGCTGGTCCAGGAACATCCCGACGAAGGCCTGCAAGCCGGCCGGGCCCAGCACCCTGGACATCACGAAGGCGAGTGATCGATCCGTCTCCGAAAAGTTCATGTCGACCGCAGCAGCACCGAATTCGCGCGGAAGATCTGCCGCTATCTCACTGGAGAATATCTGTGCCAGCTCATCACGCACACCTTGCAGCCGATCGATGGTCGCAGCCAGTTCCGCGTCGAGTGCCCGCAGCGCCTCCTGCTGATTCTCATCAGCCTCATCCATCTCCGCGATCTGTTTCAACGAAAGACCCAGCCCGGTCAGGCGTTTGATCTGTAGCACCCGAACCAAATGTGCGACGCCGTAGCTCTTGTAACCGTTGGGCCGACGTTCGGGCTCGCCGAGCAGTCCGACGTCGTGATAGTGCCGCACCGTGCGCAAGCTGGTGCCGGCAAGATCGGCAAGCTCTCGAGTGCTCCAGCCCACCGCCACTCCTTCAGCATCCGTTGCCATGGGTGCCACTCGACACTATGCCGTTACGGCATAGTCAACACATGAATCCCGCCGCCATCAGCGGCTACCCCGCGCCGCAGACAGTGCGGTTTGCCATATATTGGCATTAGGGTTACCGAACAATCGATAAAGGCACCCGTAACCTGGTGATTTCCAGCCTCCGACGATATCGCACAGGGGCATCGATCTGTTGCTGGATGCATGCGGTGGTGCTAGCTTGTGTCTGCGACCCGAGAGGCCGGGGATCACTCCTGCCCCTACCGAGAGAGGATGCCGTGCCCACCACCGCGAGTACGCCCGCCGTAGTCGGTGGATTGCGACGTCAGCTCCTGCGGTCGATATGCACCACTGCGTTGTTCATGGCGCCCGCGCTGATCACCCGGGTCGGTGGATTGCACCCCAGTCCGGTCCTCGCACTCGTGATCTACGGCGCGGCAGTAGTAGCCGCGAGCTTCGTATTGGCGTGGGCCGCAGAGGCAGCGCAGATCGATGTCTCCGGTGGCCTCGCGATCGCAGTACTGGCCTTGATCGCGGTGCTGCCTGAATATGCCGTCGATCTCTACTACGCTTACATCTCCGGTCACGTCCCCGAGTACACCCAATACGCGGCGGCGAACATGACCGGGTCGAACCGTTTGTTGATGGGCCTCGGATGGCCTGTCGTCGTTCTCCTCGCATTGGCAGTGGCACGCAAGACGTCCGGCCACCCGGTCAACCTGCTTTCGTTGGAGCCGTCCAACCGCATCGAACTCGGGTTCCTGACGGTCGCCGGGGTGGTGGCGTTTGTGATCCCGGCAAGTGGCCAGATTCATCTCGCGCTCGGCATCGCACTGCTCGCGTGGTTCGGCTTTTATCTGTTCACCATCAGCCGGGGCGAGGCCGAAGAACCGGATCTGGTGGGCACCGCCGCAGCGATAGGCATGCTGCCCAAGCATCTGCGCCGCAGCACGGTCGTCACGATGTTCGTCCTGGCCGCCTCCGTCATTCTGCTGTGCGCCGAGCCGTTCGCCAACAGTCTGGTGAGTGCCGGAACGCAATTGGGTGTCGACCAGTTCCTGCTGGTGCAGTGGCTCGCGCCGTTGGCATCTGAGGCACCCGAGTTCATCATCGCCGCGATTTTTGCCGCGCGCGGCAAGGGCACCGCAGCCATCGCGACACTGATCTCGTCCAAGGTCAACCAGTGGACACTGCTGATCGGCTCGCTGCCGCTCGCCCATCTTGCCGGCGGTGGCGGATTCTCGTTGGTCCTCGATGCCCGTCAGGTTGAGGAAACGCTGCTGACCGCGACGCAAACCATGATGGGTGTGGCCCTGATTCTCGCCCTGCGATTCCACCGCGCTACGGCCTGGGCACTGTTGGCACTGTTTGTGGTCCAGTTCCCGATCACCTCGACCCATGGCCGGCTCATCCTGTGCGGCGTGTACGGCGTGCTGGCGATCGCCGGCCTAATCGTCAACCGCCACCACATCCTCGCGACCATTCGGTCGCCTTTTCACAGGTCGGCGACACTACAGTTGACAGTGCCGTAGCGGCATAGTTTCTCCTGGTGTTACGCCGACACCGAGAGGAACACCATGGGGCTGCCCAAGCTCATCACGGTCGAAGAGTTCTTCGAGCCACCCGTCCGCACATCCGCGTCGATTTCACCGGACGGCACCATGATCGCGTACCTGGCACCGAGAAAGAACCGACTCAATGTGTGGGTTCAGGGCATCGGCTCCACGGAGGCACGGTGCGTCACGCACGACGAAACTCGAAGTGTCACCGGTTTTTTCTGGGTAGACGACCCACGCTGGCTGCTCTACGTACAGGACTCCGGCGGCGACGAGAACTGGCACCTGTACCGCGTGGACCTGAGCACCCCCGATGCCACGGCCGTGGATCTGACGCCGTTTCCCGGTGCGCGGCTGCTCGGACTGGAACGGCCCTACGGCCGTTCGGGCAAGGTCTACATCCAGCTAAACCACCGCCGGATCGACCAGATCGACCTCTACGAGCTAGATATCGCATCGGGCGAGCTGACCATGCTCGCCGAGAATCCCGGCGGGGTCATGGCCTGGTTCTGCGGCCCGAATCACGAAGTGTTCGCACAATCGCTGACACCTGGAGGTGATATCGAATTCTCGCGATACGAGTCCGGGGCGCTGCGCCCGCTGTGCGTGTATGACGGCGCCGACTATCCGGTCGGAATGAACCCGACACAGATGACGCCGGATGGTTCCGGAATGTGGCTCGGCTCCAGCCGGGACACCGACCGCACCCGGCTGGTCCGGCTGGATCTGGCCACCGGCGCGGAGTCCACGATCGACAGCCACCCGGCATACGACCTGGCCGCCGCTCTCGGCCTGCCACCTACGCTGATTAGACACCGAAAATCCGGTGAGCTCCTGGCTGCCCGATACCTCGGCGCGCGACAGGAAATCCGGGTCCTCGACCCGGATTTCGGCCCCGTGTTGGAGAAGCTCCAGGAGCTCTCGGACGGAGACCTGGCGGAAGTCTCATCCGACGAGGACGGTCGGCGCTGGGTGGTGAGCTTCACGCACGATCGAGATCCTGGGGTCACATACTTCTACGACCACGCCACGGGGGAAAGCCACCAGCTCTTTCGTCCGTACCCACACCTGGATCCAGCGGACCTTGCACCCGTGGTGCCGGTAACGATCACCGCGCGCGACGGGCTGACCCTGAACTCGTACCTGACATTGCCCGTCGGGACCGAGCCCGAAGGACTGCCGCTGGTACTCGTGGTCCACGGCGGTCCGTGGCATCGCGACAGTTGGGGTTTCGATCCGACGGTGCAACTCCTCGCTAACCGCGGATATGCGGTGCTACAGGTCAACTTCCGGGGTTCCACCGGCTACGGAAAGGCCTTCACCAAGGCTGCCATTGGGGAATTCGCGGGCAAGATGCATGACGACCTGATCGACGCCGTGGACTGGGCGGTCGAACAGGGCTACGCGGACCCCGGCCGGATAGCAATATTCGGCGGCTCGTACGGTGGCTACTCCGCGCTGGTCGGCGTGACCTTCACCCCTGATGTCTTCGCCGCCGCCGTCGACTATGTGGGCATCTCGAATCTCGCGAACTTCATGCGCACCCTTCCACCGTTCGTGCGGCCGAATCTGGCCAACAACTGGTATCGCTATGTCGGCGACCCCGCCGTGCCCGAACAGGAAGCCGACATGCTCGCCCGATCGCCCATCAGCCGGGTGGACCGGATCCGGACGCCATTGCTGGTTGCACAGGGCGCCAACGATGTTCGCGTGGTTCAGGCCGAATCAGACAATATCGTGGCAGCCCTGCGCGCCCGCGGGGTCGAGGTCGAATACATGGTCAAGGCGGATGAGGGGCACGGCTTCCTGAACCCGGAAAACCAGATCGACCTGCACCGTGCGACAGAGCGATTCCTGGCACAACATGTGGGCGGACGGCAGGTGTCGTGACCGAGACATTCGAAGCATCCGCGAAAACCAACCGTAAGCCCACCCTGCTCGAGCAATCCGGAGGACTGTCCGGACTTGTCTACGCCGGCCTACCAAGCGTTACTTTCACGATGGGTAACAGTGCGTTTGGCTTGGTCGGCGCAATATGGATCTCCATGGCAACCGCAGCGGCCATCGCGGCCTGGCGATGGCTGCGCAATCAGGCACTACAACCGGCAGTTTCCGGGGTGCTCGGGGTCGCGGTTTCGGCGGCCATAGCCGTCCAGGTCGGTTCCGCCAAGGGCTTTTTCCTGATGGGTATTTGGACCAGCCTGATCGCCGCGGTGGTCTTCGCGATGTCGGTAGTCATAGGTTGGCCGCTTGTTGGCGTTATCTGGCACGGCCTGACCGGCGGCGGTCAGCGCTGGCGGGAGGACAAACCGTCACGATCCGCCTTCGCGTGGGCGACACTCGCACTGAGCGCGGTGTTTGCATCCAGATTCGTTGTACAACAGTGGTTGTACACCCAGGACTCGGTCGGCTGGCTGGCCACCGCACGCATCGTGATGGGCTATCCGCTCTTGGGTGCCGCCTTGCTGGTTGTCATCTGGGCGGTGCGGCGTTCGCAAAGGCGGATTTCTCCCCATGAACCAGCCACCGGGGCAACCGATCCCGGCCGATGAGCTCGCACCTGCTGGTTGCCGCCAGCGCCTGAGCCTGGCGGGTGAAGTCTTGGTTACTTACCACCATGGCACGAGTGCAATCGTAGTGCCGCGCACCCGCCACCACTTCTTGAACCGCCCGGACACCCACGGTCTTTGAGTAACGCTTGCACTGTACGGCCACGACATCGCGCCGATTCGTGGCTATCAGGTCGACACCGTAATCACCGGATACCCGCGTGGTCTCAATATGCCAGCCCGCGCTATGCATACGGGCCGCCACGAACCTCTCGAAATCGACTCCGGACATCCCATCGATCTCGGCGAGCCCGGATAACCGTGCGTACCTTTGCCACTGGGCTTCATCGCGGCGTCGCACCATCGCCTCACCAAGTCGCCGCAGAGCCCACCCCGCCCCACGCACGCCCAAATACACCGCATACGGAGCCGCCAGATATGCCGCCTGAGCCAGCGCGGCCAGCGCTGGATCTCCTGTGTGCCGGTATACAAGAACCGCCGGCCACATGATCAGCGCGATGACCGGCCCGGTCAGCACCACGACAACCAGCGTGACAAAAGCACGCGACAGACGCCGCCGCATACGAGCGGCCCTCCGCCTGAAACGCTGCAGCATCATTGGATGAACTCTAAGCCAGCGCTCCGACAGCAGCCGGCCAGCGACTCTCATGCTCCACGGCCGCGGTCACCGCTGGCAATTGGGGCACCAGTAGGCCACACGCGGCAGCCCCTGATCTCGTGCGATCGGGGTTCCGCAACGGCGGCACGGTTTTCCATGCCGGCCGTACACCCACAGTTCACGGCCTGAACGCGGGTCACCAGTGGTTGTCCTGCGATAGCTGTCCTTGTTCGCATGCATCAATGTGTGGGCGCGCTCGACCAGGCCCGCGGGGTCCCCGAGGCGTCCCACCGCGGTGGTGGGCAGCAGCCCGGCCAAGAAGCACAGCTCATTGGAATACACGTTGCCAATGCCCGCCATGACCCGCTGATCTAGGAGTGCCGCGCTCAGCGCCTCATCTGATCGCGCGATCAACCGCTCGACGGCCACATCCGGATCCCAGTCTGTCCCAAGAAGGTCCGGGCCCAAATGCCCCACCACGTCGCCTTCCCGTCTTCGGTCGACCACGTCCAAGATGCCCAGGCTGGTCCCGACGGCCACGGAATCGTCCGTGGTAAGCACCGCCCTGATTCGATGGTTCCAGGTAGGCCCCGGCCGGCCCGCGGGCATGATCCGCCAGCTGCCATCCATTTTCAGATGCGAGTGAATGCTGGCCCCGCCCACGCGAATGAAAAGATGCTTCCCCCTGGCGATCACGCCCTCAACACGTTGCCCACTCAAGTCGACCGTGGCGAAACGGGGAACACGGATATCGCAGCCCGTGAGGATCCGCCCGCCCAGCGCGTCGTCCAGGAGCTTGGCCGTTCGAAAAACCGTGTCGCCCTCAGGCATTCCAGCGCCCTCCTCGAGGTAGCGATGCCAGGCTACCCAAGACCGCGCCGAAGCGACAGTCAGGCAACCAATGGGCACAGGTCAGGCAGCCGCGACGGCCTGGCTTCCGATGTCCCCCTCGTCCGCACGCTCGGCGGCCCGGCCCCAACGCCCGGCCAGCGCCGCACAGGTGATCAATTGGATCTGGTGGAAGATCATCAGCGGCAGCACAATCAAGCCCACCGGGTGCCCCGCGAAAAGCACAGTGGCCATCGGCAATCCCGTCGCCAGGCTCTTCTTGGAGCCGCAGAAGATCACCACAATGCGGTCGGCCCGGTCGAAGCGCAGCAATCGCGCCGCCCCCGCCGTGACGCCCAGCACCACCGCCAGCAGCCCGACACTGACACCGACCACGGCCAACAGCCGGGAGATCTGCAGGCCCTGCCAGACGTGTTCGACCATTCCCGCGCTGAACGCCGCGTAAACCACCAAATACACGGACCCACGATCGACGACCTTGGTGAGCGTGGTGTGCGACAGCACCCGATACAGCTTGGGCCGCAACACCTGTCCGGCGACGAAGGGCAACAGCAGCTGCACGACGATCTCCAGTATCGCCGTAGGAGAGACCGTCGCCTCGCCGGTGGTCTGCATCAGCAGCATCACCAACACGGGAGTCATGAAGACACCCAACATGTTCGAGACCGATGCGCTGACCACCGCGGCTGCGACGTTGCCTCGGGCGATCGATGTGAACGCGATCGAGGACTGCACCGTCGAGGGCAACAGACACAGGTACAGCACTCCCGTGTAGAGATCATCGGTGAGAACCGAGGGCACCAACAGCCGCATCGCCAGCCCAAGCAGCGGGAACAGCACGTAGGTCGCCGCCAGCACCGTGGTGTGCAGCTTCCAGTGTTTGAGGCCCTCAAGTGCTTCACGCGGCTCCAGGCGCGTGCCGTAGAGGAAGAACAGCACTGCGATGGCAATCTTGGTCGCCCAGTCGAGGACGTCGGCAGCATCTCCACGCGCGGGAAGCACCAGTCCGATCCCCATCGCGGCGAACAGCCCCAGCAGGAACCCATCAATACGGAGTTTGGCCAACCACTTCACTAAGCAACCGTACGAGTGCGAGCACTGATTACAAAAGCCGATAGAAACGATATCTATGAACGAGTACCGTGATGGTTGTGCTGGACCCCGAGTTGTTACGAACTTTTCTGACAGTTGAACGCGCGGGTGGTTTTACGGCGGCGGGACGGATTCTTGGGCTGCGGCAGTCGACGGTGAGCGGGCATATCGCGCGGCTGGAACAATCCGTCGGCCGAGAGCTGTTCCGCCGCGATACCCGCAATCTGGCGCCCACCGCAGATGGCGCCGCGATGGTCGGCTTCGCCCGCTCGATCCTCGATGCCCAGGCCCAGGCCGACCGGTTCTTCGCGAGCTCGGAGCTGACCGGGCTGATCCGGCTCGGGGCCTCCGACGACCTGGTGGCCCGCGAGTTGCCCGATGTACTGGTCGAATTTCAGAACTCGCATCCGGGCGTGGATCTGGAACTCGTCGTCGGGCTCAGCGAATATCTCAAGACCAGAATGACCGCGGGCGAGCTGGACCTGATGGTGGCCAAGCGGCTGCCCGGTGAAACACACGGCGAACTACTCTGGCGCGACAAGCTGGTGTGGGCGGGAAGACCCAATACGCACCATGTCCGCGACCCGGTGCCCGTCGTCACCTATCCGCCGCCGAGTCTGACCCGGCACGCGGCGCTGCGAGCGCTCGAACGCGAGGGCCGCACCTGGCGCATCGCGTGCGTCAGCGACAGTCAGCTTGGACTGCGGGCTGCGGCCCTCGCCGGTATGGGCGTCATAGCTCACGCCGAATCTCTTTTGCCGAGCGGTCTGGTCAAGGTCAGCGATGACAGCCTGCCCGACCTGGGCGAATTGGAGTTTGTGCTGCTGCGCAGGCGATCCGTGCTCTCCGAACCCGAACAAGCCCTGTGTGACGCGATCGTCGCGAGCACCCATCGGCTGCACGGTGACTTCGGATTCACCAAAGGTGCGGGAGCGGGACACTAGACATCAGACTTTGCCCGCCTGGTCACCGCGTATCTGCAGACCTACGCTCCGCCTGATTAATCAGGCAGGGTGAAATAGGCCACCGAGCCGAGGGCAAGCGCCAAGAACACGCCCGGAAACGCAATATTGTGCAGCACGTTGCTGCGGATGTGCGCCCCTACCGCACCAATGAAGAAGGCCACCAACCCGATTGCGGCCGCAAGCCCGATCTGTCGCACTCCGGCGAGCCCGATCACCAGACCCACCACACCGGCTCCCTCGACGACCGCAAGATAGGGCAGCCATCGCGGCGCCAAGCCGACTTCACCGGAGTTCTGCACTACGAACTGTGCCTTGACGGCCTTGGCAACCACCTCAAATCCGTTGGTGGCTATACATAGGACAGTCGTGATCAGCAGCCCCGTCTCCAGAATCGACATCAGCCCTCGTACCTTCCGAGCACCGTGAAAAGCTGCGGGGCAACGGCCTCGCCCGCCCATCCCGCGACTCTGGCGCGAAAGTCCAGCGCACCCGGGATATCCACCAGCGGATTATCGACCCCCTCGGCCAGCTGCAGCATGAACACGAAGTCGGAACCGTCACCGACCCTGCCCGCCGTGTACGTCACGCCGGCCGGAGCCGCCTCCGCAACTGCCGTGAACAGTGTCGCGATTGCTTCCTCTACTTCGTGCGCGCGCTGCGCGTCCGTGCTGAATCGGACCATCTGTACGCTCATGTGAGCCTCCTGTCTCGTCGGTTTTCGTTACCTCACCCCTTTGACGATCGACAGAAAGGAAAGGTGACCTCGCGTGGATCTCATCGAGAAATTTGAGGCGGAGCGGCCACGGCTGCTATCGGTCGCCCATCGCATCCTGGGCTCACGCCACGATGCCGAAGACGCGGTGCAATCCGCCTGGATCCGGGCACAGTCGGCCGCCCCAAACCGGGTGGACAACGCTCCAGGGTGGCTGACCACCGTCACCGCGCGGCTATGCCTCGATCAGCTCCGGGCACGTGAACGCCACGGCGAAGTTCCGCTCACCGCCGAACATATTTCGGATACCCAGTTCGCCGCCGATGAAGAGTTCCTACGGCGCGAGGAAGTTTCACGCGCCGTGCTGGTGGTGCTCGACGAGCTCTCCCCCAAACAGCGCGTGGCCTACGTCCTGCACGACCTGTTTGCCGTGCCATTCGGCGACATCGCCGCCGTGCTAGACACCACGGCCGTCTCGGCCAAGAAGCTCGCCAGCCGGGCGCGAGCACGTCTCGGAGCGGCCGACCCTGAGCGGGCCCGTGAGGTCGGCAGCCAGCTGGAGATAGTCGAGGCATTCCTGTCGGCAGCCCGCGGTGGCGACATCGAACGCCTCATCACCCTGATGGCGCCCGACGTGATTCGCACCGTCGACCACACGCTCATCCCCAGTGGCGCAGCCACACTCGTACGGGGCGCACAAGCCGTCGCCGAAGAGACGCGGTCCTTTACTGACAGAATCGCCGTCGCGGCAATACTTCTCATCGATGGACGGGTAGGAGCAGTCATCGCACCGGGAGGTCATCCCTTTGCGCTCATTCGCATGGATACCGATGGCAGGCTGGTCACATGCATCGACATCGCCCCGTACACGAGCGGCGACGCCGCGCTCTCACTGATCGCAACGGCTGGGTCCAAAGTGTCATACTCGCCTGGTGAATCAGGCCGCCGAATCGATCCGCGAGGTTCAGGCCTCCCCCGAGTGGATCACTGACGCGGCCGCGGCACTGCTGAACGGAATCAGGAAGTGAGCACTGCCGTTATCGTCGGTGGCGGGCCCAACGGGCTGACAGCGGCAATCCTGCTCGCTCAGCAGGGTGTGCACGTCACGGTGCTGGAAGCCGCCGATTCGGTCGGCGGCGGCGTTCGATCAGGCGCGGCCACTGGGCCAGGGCTGATCCACGACTATTGCTCGGCCATACATCCCATGGCGGTGGGGTCGCCGGTACTCGCCGGTCTTGATCTGGAAAAGCATGGCCTACAGTGGCTTTGGCCGGAAGTGGACTGCGCGCATCCCCTCGATGACGGTTCGTGCGGCGTGCTTTATCGCGATGTCGCCGCAACTGCCAATGGCCTGGGACGCGACGGGCGCCGGTGGCGGGCGCTATTCGAACGGCCGGCACGCAACTTTGATCTACTGACCGCGGACATCATGGGACCACTGCTACGGATACCCAGGCATCCCCTGGCACTGACACGATTCGGCGTTCCCACCGTGCTACCCGCCGCTGCCACGGCACAACTCTTTCGAACAAGACAAGCCCGTGCATTGTTCGGCGGTATCGCCGCACATGCTTTCCGGCCCCTGCACTACCCGATGACATCCGCAATCGGTCTGGGGATCATCACCGCCGGCCACCGCCACGGGTGGCCGGTCGCGGCGGGAGGCTCTCAATCCATCACCGACGCGCTCTCTTCACTCCTGGCTCAGTTCGGCGGAAGGATCGAGACCGGGGTTCACGTCACGTCGTTCACACAGCTACCCACGGCCGACGTGACCCTGTTCGACCTCTCGCCCACTCAGGTGGCCGACATCCTGCGGGACCATTTGCCGACCTCCGTAGCGCGCGGCCTCTCGCGGTTCCGTTACGGGCCTGGTGCGTTCAAGGTCGATTTCGCGATCGAAGACGGTGTGCCGTGGACCAATCCAGATGCTGGCCGCGCCGGAACGGTTCACCTCGGCGGCACCTTCGCCGAGGTCGCGTCGACGGAACGTGCCGTACACGCAGGGCGTATGCCCGAGCGCCCGTTCGTTCTCGTGGGCCAACAGTACCTCGCCGACCCCGGGCGATCGAACGGCAATATTCATCCACTGTGGACTTATGCGCATGTACCGCACGGGTTTACCGGCGACGCCACGCAGGCGCTGATCGACCAGATAGAGCGCTTTGCCCCCGGCTTCCGTGACCGGATCGTGGCGACCGCCGTGCGTTCTACCACCGACATGACTGTCTATAACCCCAATTACGTCGGTGGCGATATCGTCACCGGCGCCAAGGACATCCGTCAGCTGGTCTTTGGACCGCGGACAACCGCGCACCCGTACCGCCTGGGCATCCCCGGCATGTACATCTGCTCGGCGGCCACACCGCCAGGCCCCGGCGCACACGGCATGTGCGGCGCCCATGCCGCCGCCGAGGCACTCAGGCACCTCCGCGCGTCCATCTGATTCCGCGGACGACCGACCCGGCTCGCACTTTCTGGAATAGATCCAAATTAAGGCGCGTTGCACCTGACATGACGAACACAGCCCGTCTCTCAGAATCCGATATCAAACACTTCAGTGCCTCGTCGACCTTGTCGGACAACCTGCAACGCGTCCTCGTCGACCTCATCGAGCTTCATCTTCAAGGCAAACAGGCTCATTGGAACGTGGTGGGGACCAACTTCCGCGATCTACATCTGCAACTCGATGAGCTGGTCGAGTTCGCGCGCGAGGGCAGCGACACGGTCGCCGAGCGGATGCGCGCTCTCTACGCCGTACCCGACGGACGGTCGGACACCGTAGCGGCCAGCACCACGCTGCCGCACTTCCCACCGTATGAGCGCAGCACCGCCGATGTGGTGGACCTCATCACCGTCCGGGTCCACGCCGCCGTCAACACGCTGCGCGCGGTGCACGATGCGGTCGACGAGGAAGACCCGACCACTGCCGACATCCTGCACCAACTCATCGACGGCCTCGAGAAGCTGGCCTGGCTGATCGCCTCGGAGAACCGCAAGGTCTGACACCGGGGCGCCGCACGGCCTTCACCCCGGACTGATATGCCTGCGCCATGATGGACCGATGCACGCAGCGAAACGTCTCACGACAATCCTCGGTCTACTCACCGCAGTTCTGATCTGGGGGCCCAATGTCGGGCTGGCCCGTGCGGCCGAGGCGGCACCCGCCGGCGATGTCCTCTCGATTGGCGCTCCCGAGGCGCCGGGACAAATCGATCTGTACCTGGATCCGCTGTGCCCCTACAGCGGGAAGATGGTGCAGGACCAGGGCGAGGAGATCGCGCGGCTCATCGAATCCGGCCGGTTACACATCAATCTCCGGTTCGTGGATTTCCTCGATAAGTACTCTGCCAGCGGCACATACGACACCCGCGCGATATATGCGAGCTTCGTGGTCGCGGACCAGTCACGGTCGAGTGAAACCACGTGGCGCTTCATCCAGCAGATCTACGCCAAAGACGCACAACCGAAGGAAGAAGGTGACACCGACCTGACCAACGACCAGCTGGCAGCGCTGGCCGAGCGTGTCCACGCGCCTCAGGGGGCGCAGGATTTGATCAGACTCGGGCTGCCGGTGCCCTTTGACGCCCGCGCCATCGCGGCCAATAATCTGCCGCTCTTGCGTGCCTTCCCTAAATCCGGTGTGCCGATGGTAGTGATCGGGAATCAGCCCGTCGACGGAGAATCCGACTGGCTGAGCAGAATTCCACGGTAGCGCCACACACTGCGAAATACTGGTGTGGTGACAGTGAATTCGAAGGTTTCACGCTCGTGGCTGCTGATGAATCCGTCGCGGGAAGCCAGTCTCGAAGCCGCCATCGCTTCCACAAATGCCGACGAGGTAATCCTGGATTTGGAAGATGCCGTCGCTCCGAACGAGAAGGAGCCGGCACGCGGACGCGTGCTGGAGTATCTGAACTCCGGCGGCAATGCGTGGGTGCGCGTCAACGACGCATCCAGCGACTTCTGGTCAGCGGACTGCCGGGCCCTGGCCGACGCCCGCGGTCTGAAGGGAGTTGTACTTGCCAAGACAGAGGGCGGAAACCACATGTGGGACACCTCGAATCGTCTTGGTGGCGAGACGCCGGTGATCGCGTTGATCGAGACCGCACGCGGCCTATCCCGGGTACACGACATCGCGGCGGCCCGCCCGTGCTTTCGTATTGCCTTCGGCGTCAACGACTACACCCTCGACATCGGTGTTGATCAAGATCCGTTGGCACTGGCCTACAGCCGTTCTCAACTTGTGGTGGCGTCGCGGGCCGCACACATCCCGGGGCCAATCGACGGGCCGACGCGTGACCCGGCCGAGCTGCCCGAGGCGGTGTCATTGACACGCCGCATGGGCATGACGGGCAAGCTGGCCCTGCGTTCATCGGATGCCGACACCATCAATACGGGGCTGAGTCCCTCCGACGAAGATGTGTCATGGGCGCAAGACTTCGTGGATCGCTTCAACAGCCAGGGCGGCAAGCCCAAGGACGGCAGCGACTTACCCCGCCTCAACCGAGCTCGCATAATCCTGGAACGGGCGCGGATGCTCGGATTGATCACGCCCTAGCGGTCAGACGAGACAACGCCGCCACGGTCAGTGCCTCGATTCCAGTACTGAGGGTGGGCTCCAGCACCGGCGCAAATTCCGGAGAATGGTTGGACGGCACCGGCTTTCCGGCCGCGGCGGCTTCCTCAAAACGCTGTTGCTCGTATCCGCCCCAGAACCAGAACGCGGTCGGAACACCGGCTGTGGTTCCAAAGATGCCGACATCCTCGCTGCCCGCAAGCGGGCTGGGGGACTCCACCACCCGCTCCGCACCGAAGTGCTCCCGGAAAACTGCGGCTATCGCCTGCATCGCCCCGTCGTCTACGACGGTGACCGGGAAGGTGTGCATCGATGTCACCGCCGGTTCTTTATCGGCACCGGAGGCTATCGACTCGGCCTGCGCGATCCGCGTGATGGAGGCCAGCGTCTTCTTTCGCACCTCTTCATTGAAGGTACGCACGTTGATGCCGAGCTCCGCATCGTCGGGAATGATGTTGTCCTTCGCGCCCGCATGCACATAGCCGACGGTCACCACTGCGGGCTCGAACGGAGACAGCTCGCGCGAGACGATCGTCTGTAGACGCTGTACCACACTTGACGCCATTACCACCGGGTCTATCGTCGATTCGGGTTGTGAGCCATGACCACCCCGCCCGAACAACTGCAGCTTGAGCGAATCCGAGGCGGCTAGTGCCGTGCCCGTTTTGTACGCGATCATCCCGGCCGGCAGGGGACCGACATGCTGTCCGAGAACGACGTCCGGCCTGGGAAACCGGTCCAGGATGCCGTCAGCGATCATCGCGTTCGCACCCCCGCCGACTTCCTCTGCGGGCTGGAACACCGCGACAACTGTTCCCGACCACGTCGCCTTGAGTTGATCGAGCAGCCGAAGAGCGCCGACCAGCGCGGCGACATGCATATCGTGGCCGCACGCGTGCATGACCGGGACGTCCTTGCCGTCCGGGTTCGTCGCGCGGACGGTGCTCGCATAGGGTAGGCCGGTCTGTTCCTGCACCGGAAGTGCATCGAAGTCTGCACGCAACCAGATCACCGGACCGGAGCCGTTGCGCAGTACAGCGACAACGCCGGTACCACCTATGCCCGCTGTCACCTCAAGCCCGAGTGGGGCGATGGCCTCCTCGATTTTTCCGGCGGTCCGATGCTCTTGGAACGACAATTCCGGGTTCTGATGCAGGTCGCGATAGAAGTCGGCCAGATCACCCAAATCGTCAGCCCAGTTGTGGGGCAATGTGATCGACATACGGCCTCCCAGTCAGTGAGTGCTTCCAGGGCTCAGTGGAGACAATACGGTGATTTTCACGGCCTACCCTCGAACTCGAAGAGACGTTCAGCCTTACCGAGATGGAGGTCACGTGAGCCACCCCACCGAGACCGAACTCTCCGTCGATGTAATCGTCGTTGGCGGCGGGATGTCGGGAGCCTCGGTCGCCTACGAAATCGCCGAGCACCGGACCGTGGCGCTGCTGGAAAGGGAATCGACCCTTGCCTTTCACACCACGGGGCGGTCGGCCGCAACCTTTATCGAGAACTACGGAAATTCGGTCATCCGGATGTTGACGGCCGGGAGCCGCGACTTCATTCACCGACCCTCCGGAAGGCTTCGACCCTCCCCTGGCCACCTCCCTGCCGCTGCTGACCATCGCCGACTCCGCGCACACGGATGCACTGCGGGAATCGCACCACCAGGCTGCTCTGCTCGGGTGCAACACCGAGCTGGTCGACGGCGCGGTGGCCGAGGAGATCAACCCCTACCTACGACCCGGATACACCCAGCTGGCGACGGTCGATTTGACGCCGATGGAGCTCGATGTTCATGGCCTGCACCAGGGATATGTGCGTGGCCTGCGTCGGCGTGGGGGAACCATTGTGAAGTCGGCAGGAATCGTGAGCGGGGCCCGCCGACATGGGCGCTGGGCCCTGCGGGACTCCTCGGGGCGGGTCTTCGAGGCAGCGACCGTCATCAATGCCGCGGGGGCGTGGTGCGATGAACTCGCACACCTGCTGGGCGCTCGCCCGGTGGGTATCCAGCCGCTGCGACGCACGGCGTTCATGGCCTCGGCGCCCCGCCCGAACGCCACCGGCTCGCTTCCCATGACACTGGATGCCTCCGACGCGTTCTACTTCAAACCCGATGGCGCACAGTTTCTCTGCTCACCCGCCGATGAGACGCCGCAGCCACCCGGCGACCCGCGACCGGACGAGTTAGAGATGGCACGCGCGATCGGAATGATCAACGAGGCAACCACGCTTGGCATTCGGAGCGTGAATTCCGCCTGGGCAGGCCTGCGTTCCTTCACCGCCGATCGCACACCGGTAGTGGGTGCTGATCCGGGTGTCGAGGACTTCTTCTGGTACGCGGCCCAGGGCGGATACGGCATCCAGATGGCACCCGCTCTCGCCAGGACGGGCGCCGCGCTGGCCACGGGCGCCGCCCTACCCGACGATCTGGCCGCCCGCGGTCTGACTGCGGCAATGCTGGCACCCGGACGTGACTCGCTACACACGGGCCAATAGCAGCCGTTCCTGCGCGCCCGGACCCTTCCGGGCGAATCCTGTTATCGTCGGCCACGATGGTGAACATGGATCGGCGCCGCATGATGGCGTTCTCAGGGCTTGGCATGTTGGCAGCAGCAGCTTCGATGCCGCAGGCGTGGGCGCAACCGTCCCCACTGGGACCGCCCAACCGGCCGCCCGCGGCACCCCCCACCGGCAAGTACGTCTTCGTCGACGAGTTCGACGGACCGGCGGGCTCGGCCCCCGATGGTTCCAAGTGGGCGATATCGAAGGCTCGCGAGACCATGAAGGACCCGACATTCTGGGAACTCCCAGAAAATGTCGGGCAGTACCGTGACGACCGCAAGAACGTCTTCCTCGACGGAAACTCGAACCTGGTGATCAAGGCCGCCAAAGAAGGCAACACCTACTACGGCGGCAAGATCTACAGCACGACCGAACTCGGTATCGGCTACACCTGGGAAGCACGCATCAAGTTCAACTGTCTGACCCCGGGCGCATGGCCCGCGTTCTGGCTCGGCAGTGACCAAGACGGTGAGATCGACATTGTCGAGTGGTACGGCAACGGCAGCTGGCCGTCGGCCACCACCGTGCACGCCAAGGCCAATGGCTCAGAATGGAAGACACACAACATCTCTCTCGACAGCGGCTGGCACACCTGGCGCACCCAGTGGGATGACAAGGGCATCCGGTTCTGGAAGGACTACACCGACGGGGCCACACCGTATTTCGAGGTCCCGGCCAACTCCCTGGCGGACTGGCCGTTCAACAATCCCGGCCACAAGGCCTTTGCCGTGCTGAACCTGGCGGTAGCGGGATCCGGCGGCGGCGATCCCCGCGGGGGTACCTATCCCGCGGAGATGCTTGTCGACTGGATCCGTGTCTGGTAGCTAGTCGTCGATCTGCAAGGCCTGCGTCCACACCGCACCGCTGACGTCCGCGAGGGACAGATTGTAGTGATGCCGCGGATCGATTCGTATGTCCAGACCGTCAATGTTCAACTCTGCCTTGGCCCCCAACGGCACAATCACGCCATACGCTCCGGGTTTCACCGCCGCGATGTACCGATTGGTGATGGAGTGCGCGGGCAGACTGCTCAGCTGCTCGGCCCGTAGAACCACCACTGCCCGTCCGGTCTCGCTTTCGGTGACGGTGACGCCCACCAGGAATGATCCGTAGACATCGACGCCCTCGGTCCGGTACACGGTGAATCGTAGGTTCCGATCGGAGATGCGCGCGTTCGATACCTCGATGATCGGAGCCACCGACTTGTTGCGTAGTGGCCCGTACAGGCCACCGTGGAAATACTGGTTGGTGCACAACGCGATGGTCAGCACCGCGGCGGCACCACCCAGTACCTGCCGACGGCGCACGTCCAGGGGCCCCGATGCCAGCCATCGGAACCAACACGACTCGGCAACCCCGCAATTACGCTCCACCACAACGTGATCCAGTGAATAGCGACCCCCGCCGGCCAGGAACAGCGTCAATCCTGCAGAGATTCCCAGGATGCCTATCTGCCATTCATCCAGGCAGGTCGTACCCAGCCAGCCAGACCCCAACAATATCCCCAGCGCGAGCAGAAAAACACTCACGCTCATCGCCCTGGTGAGAATTCCTGCCATCAAACACAGTCCCGTAACGCCTTCCACCACGGTGAAGACGACCATCGACCATTTCAAAAGATCGGGGTGCTCGACCAGAAAGGCGATGATCGGTTTGATGCCCAGAGCCTGTGGGAGGAAGTGATTGAACTTCTCTCCCACGTAGCCCGAAACGTCTGGGTCCAGCTTGTTTTCGAGTGCGACCCGTCGCCAAAACGCGGAAAAATAGGTCCATCCGACCACCAGCCGGATGGGTAAGACCGCCAGCCCGGCGCTGTCGCGCCACGTGCTGCCGTTGCTTTTGGTGTTCACGAAAACATCACTAGTCATTGATCGTCGGCCTCAAGTCGTCGGATTGGTGCTAGAAAGGGCACGCTTCGGCGCACGCTGGTACTGACGGCGCGGCGCAACGGCCACTCAGTGGTTGAAGAGATAAAGGCGCGCAGATCAGATCAGCGCCGGATCACGCTGATCCGATACAAGAGCGATCGACCATTCTGCGCGGCACAAGGATTCATGTTTCCCGGTTGCCATCGGGCTCCACGCACGCTGCCATGGATGGGCAGATCTCGAAGGGCAGTTATGGATTCGGGCAGCACCGAGGGCGGCCGCATGACATGCGCCGCGTCCTGAGCTATGACAACCTCGGGGGACGCGCACGCCCCGCCCGGTTGTTCCGCCAGGGCTGAACTCGGTACCAGGGAACCGCTCGATGCCATCGTATGAGTGAGTGCCACAACACCTTTAGGGCAATGAACCAGCGACAGGGAGGCCAGAACACCGACCAGCATCAGAAGTGCGGCTACGAGAAGCCCACGGCGCGTTACTGATCCCCGATCACGGCGCGCCAGCGGCATAAACCCAATCCTAACAGCGCAGCCGCTGTCATCTCCTGGCGATGTAAAAGTAATTGGAGGTGTCTTGCTCGATTTCGCGGACCGTTACATCCGAGAATCCCGCCTCGGCCAACATCGACTCAGCCAGCTGCCGCCCCCACATGGTGCCCAGCCCGGCGCCTTCCAGGCCGAGTGAAACGGGCATGCAATGGGTCAGGGAAACGGTGTACCGATACGTGCTCATGGCGACGCCGATATTGTCTTCGAGCCGACTGGACGCCTTGATATCGGCCATCAGTAAGACTCCACCCGGGCGTAGTGCCCGATGAATGTTCGCGAGTACGGCAGCCGGATGGGCCTGGTCGTGGATCGTGTCGAACGCGGTAATGAGGTCATAGGTGGCCGGCGCGTTGAGCGTGGCCACATCCGCACTCAGGAACGACGCGTTACGTAGCCCCAGCCGCTCGGCATCTGCAGCCGCTGTTGCGATCGCCTCGTCCGAGAAATCGACGCCCGTGAACCGGCTGGCGGGAAACGCCTGGGCCATAAGATTGATCGCATATCCACTGCCGCAGCCGAAATCGGCAACATCCAGGCCACCTTCCAACCCTTCCGGAAGCCCCTCAACCAGGGGAAGCACCGTCCTGATCAGCGCCTTGTCGAAGACCTCACGGCTGCGCTCTCCCATCACCGCGTGAAAACGTGGATAGTCTTGGTACTGCAGGCCGCCGCCCCGGCGGAAGCAGCCCAGAATCTTCTGTTCGACCTCGCTCAGCAGCGGCAAGTATTGGGCGAGGCGGGCCAGATTGTTCAGGCCGGCCTCGCGCGTCAATGTCGCCGCACGGTGACTCGGCAGGGTGTAGATCGCACTCACCGGCTCGTAGTCCACTACGTGCGCCACGGTCATCCCCGCCAGCCACTCGCGCACATAACGTTCTTCCAGCCCGGCAGCATCGGCAAGCTGTTCACTCGTCGAGCCGGCCGAGGCCGCCAGCGTGTCCAGCAAGCCGGTCTGATGACCGATGCTCATCAGCAGGACCAGGGCGGCATTGTCGATGGCCGCGGTGAGGCGCTCCGAAAATTCCTCAGTGGTCTCTGGTACGGGGTTTGCACTGGGAGCAGTCACGCCTATCCACCATACGCGAGCGGTCGTGAGGATGGCGAGATATCAAGCACCGGAACGGGACTCCCACATATCACGCCATTGGGCCTCCTCATCCCGCTTGTCGTGATGCTGACCCACCGAAGGTTCGGTGAGGGTGATCGCCGGATGCGGCAGCGTGAAGAAATCGCCCTTACCTTGCGCCGCGCGGTGCTGACCAGTGTCGAGGTAGCAGTACCCCAGGCCTGACAGCACCGCCTTCCTGTCGGACCGGCCCAGGTAATGAAGAACGTTCTGGGCAGCTGCTTTTGCGCCATTCTTGGCAAAAATCGCGGCTTTCGGCAGCGGCTTGCCGGACGGTGATGTGACTGCCGCGGTGTCGCCGATCGCCCAGATCCCGTCGTACTGGGTTTGCATGGTTTCCGCATCGACAGCGATCCATCCCTGCCCGTCGATCGTGACCGACGGCTCGTGCGGCGGCACGAACACCAGTAAGTCAAAGCTTGCGGTGGTGCCATCGCCGAACACGACAACCTTGCGCTCCGGGTCGATACATTCAGTCGTGCGTTCACCATGAAAGGTGATGCCGTTGTCCTTGAGCAACTGCACCAGCTGCGGTCCGGCATACGGCCCCGCCGAGGGCATCGGGTGCACCTCCGGGGTGTACATACTGATCTCGACGGCTGATCGTACGTTCTTCTCATTCAGTAGATCCGAGGCCAGTAGCGCACCTTCGTACGGGGCCACCGGACAGCGGAACGGCTGCGACGTCACCAGAAAGACCAGTTTGCCTGCTGAGAAATCCGCCAAGGCGCGGCGGGCATCACCAGCCCCCGCGACGCTGTAGTAGTGCACCGCGTCGCCCCGGGCGGCCGATTCGGCCAGTCCGCGCACCTTGTCAAGAGCGTTACGGGCGCCCGTGGCGATGACGAGGGCATCGAAGGACAGCGTCGACGAGTCGGACAGGGTCACCGTGTGGGCGTTGGGATCTATCGCGGTCACCGACCCTGTAATGGCGGTTACCCCCGACAGAGACTCGGCATTCGGCCGAATCGGAACGCTCTCGACTTCCCGCCAACCTCTCATCACCCAGGGCAACGTGAAACCGAGAAAATGTGAGAAGTCTTCGTCGACAACCGTGATGTCCACACCGTCGAGAGGTACGTCAGACTGCCGGATTTCGTTGATCACGCTCAGGCCGCCGATTCCGGCGCCCAGGATGACGATCTTCTTCATGTTCCGCGCTCCATCTTCCTGAATAGATTGAATAGTGGGCTTTCTAATGGGCCGGTCGGGGGCGCTGCAGCTGAGCGAATTCCGGGACCCGTGCCAGAGCCGCGACCGCGTCAAAAAGCGCCCTAGCGCTGTCGTGTTCTGGCACAGCCGTCAGCACCGGCCCAAAGGACGTGCGTCCATTTACCTGCATAAGAGGGCTGCCCCCGACATCGCCCAGCGCGCGCTGGCCCGCCTCGTGGGAGCGGCGGACCTCCGCATCCAATGAGGCATCTGACAACGTTTCACGTGTCGTCGTCAGGGGTGCCACCGCGCCCAGCACGCGATCCGCGAGTTCCGCGTCGAGGGGCAACGACTCATCGAAATACAGTCGGCCGAAGGCGAAGTACGCGGTGCGCAGACCCTGCTGGCCCAGCTCGCACTGGATGCCCGCCATGAGCCGCCCCACCCTTCGCGAGTCCCGCATCCGGGCCTGCTGCACGTCGGGCAGCTCCCTGCCCTCGTTCAACACGGCCAGGTTCATCAGCTGCCAATCGACCGGTATTCCGGACCCGATCGCGACCGCGTCCAGCCAGCGTGCGGTGTTCCACGAGAACGGACACACCGGATCCAGCCAAATCCTCACATCGAACGGTCCGCTTGCCGCTGCATCGCCATCCGCTGGCATACGGCATCTCCCTTCACGTGTGCATCAAGGCCGACACCAAGAAAAGACCACACTGACGCCTGCCGCAGGTGGCCCCCGCTTTCATTCATACCATACCCCCTAAGGTATTTGCGTCGCGGGCGACATATGTGGTGTTATCGACGTCAATACCCTAGGGGGTATGGTATCTGTCGCCATAGCCCGCGCGTCTACAGAAGAAAGTTGGTGCAGACCATGCGTACAGCCACAGCATCCGTCTTGAAGCGGGCCTGGGTTCCCGCGGTTGTCGCCTGCGCGGTCGGTCTCGGCGCCATAGCGGTGACGAATCTGCGCGGTGCGTTCGGGTCCGAGCCGATATTCTCGGCAACGGGCACGAGCGCGGAACCACTCGCGTCTTCCACGATCAAGCATGTGCGCTACGAGGTCTACGGGCCCAGCAGTGCCACGGGCGCGGTGAGCTACCTGGACAAAGACGCGCGGTCTCAACGCGTCGATTTCACCAGTCTGCCCTGGACGCACACGATCGAAACATCGGCACCCGCGGTGATTGCCAGTGTTGTGGCACAAGGTAATAGCCCCTCTCTCGGCTGCCGGATATCCGTCAACGGCCGGGTCCAAGACGAACAGTCCACCGAGGGCCACCGCGCCCAGACCTCATGTCTGGTGAAAGCCGCGTGAGCGCCCCGGCCCCCGAACGACCGGCCTTCATGCGTTTTGTGCGCAGATTCGCCGTCCCCATCCTGACCACCTGGCTGTTTATGACTGTCGCAGTGAATGTCCTTGTGCCACCGATCGAGTCAGTGGCCAGAGAACACGCGGTCACCATGTCGCCGCATGATGCGCCCGCGATGATCGCGGCCAAACACATTGGCCAGAAGTACCACGAGTCCGACTCCGACAGCATTGCGATGATCGTGCTTGAGAGTGACGACCCACTTGGCGAAAGGGCGCACCAGTACTACGACAATTTGGTGCTCGCGCTGCAAGCAGACACCAGACACGTGCAACATGTGCAGAACGTGTGGGGTGATCCGTTGACAGCGTCCGGCGTTCAGAGCCGCGATGGCAGGGCCGCCTATGTGCAGGTCAATCTGGCCGGCGACCAGGGCAGCACCTTGGGCAACAAATCAGTGGTTGCGGTCAGGGAAATCGTGGATAACTCCACGCCGCCGCAGGGGGTCACCGTGTACGTCACCGGCCCAGCAGCGCTGACCACGGATATGAACGAGGCCGCCGACAAGAGCATGCTGATCATGATGGGGGTGACCGGGGCGGTCATCATGATCATGCTGCTGATCACCTACCGCTCCGTCAGCACCATGTTGCTGGTCTTGGTGATGGTGGGCTTCGAAATGGGCACCGCCAGAGGTATCGTCGCAATTCTCGGAAACTACGACCTGCTCGGCTTTTCCACCTTCGTGGTGGCGATGCTGTCGTCACTGGCGATAGCGGCCGGCACCGATTACGCGATCTTTCTCATCGGACGCTATCAAGAGGCGCGTCAAGTCGGCCAGGACCGCGAAAATGCCTACTACACAATGTTCCGGGGCACGTTCCACATCATTCTGGGCTCAGGTCTGACCATCGCCGGAGCGACCTTGTGCCTACATCTTGCGCGGCTGTCCTATTTCAAGGCACTGGGCATCCCGTCCGCGCTCGGGCTACTCGTCGTGGTCGTCGGTGCGCTGACCGCGGCGCCGGCCGTAGTGGTGGTCGCCGGGCGTTTCGGTTTGCTTGATCCCAAGCGCCCAGTGAACGTGCGCCGGTGGCGTCGCATCGGCACCGCCACCGTGCGCTGGCCCGGCGCGGTGTTCGCCGCCTCATCGGCCATCGCACTCGTCGGTATCGCCATCATGCCGACCATGAAGGTCAGCTACAACGACCGCTTCTACATCCCCGAAGACCTACCCTCGAATATCGGATACACCGCCGCCGAACGTCATTTCAGCTCTGCCACAATGAATCCCGATATTCTGATGATCGAAAGCGATCACGACATGCGTAATACCGGGGACATGATCATCCTGGACAGGATCGCCAAGGAGGTGTTCCGCTCGCCGGGAATCGCGATGGTGCAAAGTATCACCCGCCCCTTGGGCGGCCCCATCGAGCACACCTCCATCCCGTTCCAGATCAGTGCCCAATCGATTCCCATCCAGCAGAACCTTCAATTCATGAAGGACCGGGCAGCGGACATGCTCTCCATGAGCAAGGACCTCGATGCCCTGATCGGTGCCATGGAGCGCATGCAGTCCCTGCTGGGTCAGATGAGCAGTGCAACCCACCGCATGTCCGCCAACATGACGGACGCCAAGACGACGCTGGAGGAGATTCGCGATCACCTGGCCGACTTCGATGACGTGGTACGGCCACTGCGCAACTACTTCTATTGGGAACAACACTGTTTCGACCTCCCCGCGTGCTCGGCGATCCGATCCGTGTTCGACGCACTCGACGGCGTCGACGCCTTCTCCGACAAGATGCGCGCGCTGACCACAGACATCGGGAACGTCGACGCGGTCATTCCCCAGATGGCGGCGCAGCTTCCACCGATCATCGCCGTTGCCAGGTCCATGCAGGACACCCTGCTGACCATGCATAGCAGCTTCTCGAACCTGATCACGCAGATGGCGCACATGACCGACACCGCGAGCGCCATGGGACAGGCGTTCGACGCGTCCCGAAGCGGGGATTACTTCTACCTCCCACCAGAAGCATTCCAAAACCCAGACTTTCAGCGCGGACTCAAGCTGTTCCTATCGCCCGACGGCACCGCGGCGCGATTCATCATCACCCATGACAGGGACCCCGCCACTCCGGCTGGAATCTCCACGGTGACGTCCGAACTAGAGGCCGCCCATCAAGCCGTCAAGGGAACCGCCCTGACCGACGCCAAGTTTTATCTGGCAGGCACCGCCGCAATCTATCGAGATATTCAGTCCGGCTCGCGGTACGACCTGCTGATTGTCGGAATCGCGGCCGTGACACTGATTTTCGCCGTGATGATGATCATCACTCGGGCATTTGTCGCCTCGCTGGCCATCGTCGGAACTGTGCTACTTTCGCTCGGCGCCGCGTTCGGGATCTCAGTACTGGTGTGGCAACACATCTTCGGTCTCGAGCTCAACTGGATTGCACCCGTCTTCGGACTGATCATCCTGCTGGCCGTCGGCTCGGACTACAACCTGTTGCTGGTGTCACGCTTTCAGGAAGAGATCGGCGCCGGCTTGAAGACCGGCATCATCCGTTCCATGGGGGGAACCGGCGGAGTCGTCACATCTGCCGGGCTTGTCTTCGCGTTCACCATGATGTCCATGGTGGCAAGCGATTTGAGCTCGATTGGGCAAGCCGGAAGCACCATCGGCCTGGGCCTATTGTTCGACACACTCATCGTGCGCTCGTTGATGACCCCGTCCTTAGCCGGGCTGCTCGGCCCGTGGTTCTGGTGGCCGTTGAGAGTTCGCACCGGTCCCACCGCGGAAGCACGGCCAAACGGTCGGCGACCCTATACCCAGGAGGGTATACTGAACATAGCTACGGGCCCCGAAAGGTAGATTCATGATTGACGACCAGGACAGCATCTCCGCCATCCTCAGTAGGCTGCGCAGAGCACAGGGGCAGCTCAACGGAGTGATCAACATGATCGAAAACGGACGCGATTGCAAAGATGTGGTCACTCAGCTTGCCGCGGTGTCACGGGCACTCGACCGTGCCGGCTTCAAGATCGTTGCCACCGGACTGCGTGAATGCATCGCCGCCGACAAGAGCGGCAACACCGCGCCGATGACCGAGGCCGAGCTTGAGAAGCTATTCCTCGCACTGGCGTAGCACGCGGACGCCGCCGCGTCGTTACAGCTCGCCGGAAAAATCCGCCGTGAACCACCGATCGGGCTTGATCGTGAACAGCACGGTATCGGTGTTGTCATAACTGCGCGCGAATTCGCGCCCCGCCTCCTCGCCGAGATAGCGGATGGCGATCTCTTCCCTTGGCCCGGCAGAGGCCGGCCGCTCCGTATCGACAACCGTTCCCTCGACAACGACATACTGGTACGGCGGCTCTTCATGCTGCACTGTGAGCGTTATGGCGCCGGCCCGCTCGATCAAGCGTGCCTTTCGATTTCCCGCGCCGGTATTGATCCGGATATTGCCCCCGGGTGTGTAGTCGTACCAAATCGGCACACTCGCAGGCGGGCGTCCGTCGTCGGTCGCAACAGACAACACCGCGACGTGCTTCGCGGCAAGGAAATCATGGCGTTCTGCTTCGGTGAACTTGCGTGGCATGTGGCATCAAACCATCGGCCCCGCACCCCTTATTCCCCCCCACTCCTGAGCGGCGTCATGCCCCGATTCCCTTGAAAAGGTTATCCAGCAAGGCGTCCACGAATCCCGCGGTCAACGGCTGGTCAGGCACAAGTAGCCGGTGGTAGCAGGCGCCCCACAGCTGATCCACCATGACCTCGGGGTCCACGTTCGCACGCAACTGTCCACGTTCCTGCGCGCGGCGTATCGCCGCGACTGCCAGGGCACGGCGTGGTCCCGAATATCGTTGCAAAAAAGCAGCTTTGAGCTCCGGATCGACTTGGGCCTGGCCGATGAGTTCGCCGATGATGGCACCCGCAGCCGTATCCCGAATGACACCGAGGAAGGCCCGCATCTGCGCGCGCAGGTCGCGCTCGATCTCACCGCTGTCCGGGAAATTCAGGTCCGGTTCCACCTTCCTGAAATACCCGTCAAGCGCCAGCGCCCCCTTGGACGGCCACCACTTGTAGATCGTCATCTTGCTCGCGCCGGAAAGAGCGGCGACCTTGTCGATGGTGAACCCTCCCATGCCTTCGGTGAACAACAACTCACCCGCCGCCTGAAGCACCTCCTCGCGCACCTCTTCGGTCGGTCGCCGCCCACGGCGAGGCTGCCTTGGCCGAGTTCCGTTCACCGCACCCCTCCACTCCTTGCCCTCTATGTGTACGTACCGTACATTACATATATGTACGGTACGTACACATAATGATCGAAAGGGCTTCCTATGCAGATTTCGGGCAACACGGTGTTCATCCCCGGAGCCACCAGCGGGATCGGTTTAGAGCTCGCACTGGCCTTGCAGGCCAAGGGCAATACCGTGATCGTAGGTGGCCGGCGCATCGAGCTACTGGATCAGATCCGCAGGGATCACCCGGGGGTTTCGACCGTGCGCATCGACATTTCCGACCCGGCGAGCATCGACATCGCCGCCCAACAGGTACTTACCG
Source organism: Mycobacteroides abscessus ATCC 19977 (assembly GCF_000069185.1). Taxonomy (NCBI): domain Bacteria; kingdom Bacillati; phylum Actinomycetota; class Actinomycetes; order Mycobacteriales; family Mycobacteriaceae; genus Mycobacteroides; species Mycobacteroides abscessus. The sequence goes on from NC_010397.1 coordinate 4,862,123, forward strand.
ACCACCCGACCCTCAACATCCTTGTCACCATGGCCGGGATCATGCGCGTCGAAGACTGGCATCACCCCGAGTCGTTTCTGCAATCCGCCGAGGAGATCGTCACCACGAATGTGCTCGGCCCGATTCGTTTGATCGCCGCCTTCATCGAACATCTGCAGGTGCGGCCGGAAGCCACCATCATCACCGTGTCATCAGGGCTGGCCTTTGCGCCGCTGAAGGTCACGCCCAGCTATAACGCGTCCAAAGCCGCCATTCACATGCTCAGCGAGTCGCTCCGGCTACAACTCGCAGACACCCGTGTCGAGGTCAAAGAACTGCTGCCACCGGCGGTCCGAACGAACCTGATGCCCGGACAACAAGAGAGCGAATTCGCGATGCCCCTGAAGGATTTCATCGACGAAGTGATCGCGCTGCTCGAGAGCGAGCCCGATGCCCACGAGATCCAGGTCGAACGGGTGAAGTTCCTGCGCTATGGCGAGGTCCGCGGAGACTACGACGACGTCGTGGCCACACTCAACGCATCGGACCCACACGCGCGCCGGTAGCCGGGTGTCGCAGACCTCACCTGGCCACACGGTGACACTCTTGCCAAGATTGAGCTGATGACAGGCGAGGCGAGCACGGGTGTACCCGGCACGAAGATCGCGCTGGCGCTGGGCGCTGGCGGAGCACGCGGCTACGCACACATCGGCGTGATCCAGGAGTTACACGAGCGCGGCTTTGAGATCTCCGGTATTTCCGGATCATCGATGGGCGCATTGGTGGGTGGCCTGGAGGCCGCTGGCGCACTCGACGAATTCGCCTTGTGGGCAACATCTTTGACCCAACGGGCGGTACTGAGGCTGTTGGATCCCACCTGGACCAGCCCCGGCTTCTTTCGCGCGGAAAAGATCCTTGACGTGGTACGCGAGCTGCTCGGAGATGTCGCGATCGAAGACCTGCCGATTCCGTTCACGGCCGTGGCGACGGACTTGATCGCCGGCAAGTCGGTGTGGCTGCAGAATGGCTCACTGGCCTCCGCCATCCGTGCATCAATCGCGATTCCCGGGATGATCTCGCCACATGTTCTCAATGGGCGGGTGCTCGCCGACGGTGGCGTTTTGGACCTGCCTGCCGTGGCTCCCCTCGCTGGAGTGCACGCCGAGTTGCGGGTCGCGGTGACCCTCAGCGGGGGCGACGAGCGGCGCGCACCCGCGCCGCCGGAACCGGAGCCAGAACCGCGAGAACCGCGTGTCACCACGGAATGGCTGAACCGTCTGTTGCGGAGCACCTCGGCGTTGTTCTCAACCGACGATCCCGAGGTGGCAGGCCAGCCAGACCCCGCCGCGAAACTGACCAGCTTCGAGGTGATGAACCGCACCATCGAGGTCATGCAGTCACAACTTGCCCGCATGCAGCTGGCCGCGCATCCACCGGATGTCCTGATCGAGGTACCCCGCAGCGTCAGCCGCAGTCTCGACTTTCACCGGGCCACCGAGGTGATCGAGGTTGGGCGCCGCTGCGCCGCCGAGGCTCTCGACGCGTACGCACACACAAACTAGCCGTGGCCCCCGCGGCGGCCGACCGATCCCCGATCGCATAGGCGGCCCGCGGTTTATCCACAATCCGGAGTTCATCCACAACAACGGCCCCATACACGCCGTGCTCCCACCGATCTCACTAAAATCAAACGCATGTTCGATGAGTTGGGCGATGTGGAGCTGATCGATCTGATCGCGTCCGCACAACGCGCCGAGGCGCAGGCATGCGCCCGGAAATTGGACGCGATCGGAGTGCTTGTCGACCGGCACGCCGATCTCGGCAAGCCCGATGAGCGCGACCATCACGCACTGGATCGTTGGGACAGGGTCGCCTCGGAAGTCGCCGCGGCCCAAGGCATCACGCACGCGCTGGCGTCCAGCCAAATGCGCTACGCCCAGGTTCTGCGACACCGCCTCCGGGCAGTCGCGGAGCGCTTCGCGGCCGGTGATCTCGACTTCCGGACCGTTGCGCTGATCATCAATCGCACCGAACTCGTCGACGACGAAGCCGTGGTGGCACGCGTAGATGCCGCCATCGTGCGCGCGCTGCCGCGGTGGGCACGCTGGTCACACAAACGCATCACCGCAGCGCTCGATGCACTGGTGCTTCACTTCGATCAGGACGCCGTGCGGCGCAACCGATCTGCCACCGACAAACGACATCTGGAGATTCGCCCCCTCGGAAACGGGGAGCCGGTCGCCGAGGTCTGGGGCACCCTGCAGGCCGTCCATGCCGTGGCGCTGGACAAGCGCCTGGATCTCTTGGCCGGCACCGTGTGCCCGGCGGATCCCCGGTCCAAGACCCAGCGTCGCGCCGATGCCGTCGGTGCATTGACCCAAGGTCTCAACCGAATGCGCTGCGCCTGCGGACACCCCGATTGCTCCGGCCGTGATACCGCCGACGTGCCCGTGGTGGTCAACGTGGTCATCAACCAATCCACCCTCGCCGGCAGTGACGACTGCCCTGCCCATGTACCGGGCTTCGGGGTCCTGGCCGCTGAGTCAGCCCGTGCCGCAGTCGCCGGTACCCCAACCCGCAACCTCACGGACTCACGTAGCACCGGATACCGCCCCTCCGCCAAGCTTGCCGCCTTCGTACGTTCCCGCGATCAACTGTGCCGGTTCCCCGGTTGCGAAGCCGTCGCCGACCGCGCCGATATCGATCACACCGTGCCCTGGGCCACGGGTGGCCCCACCACTGGCGCCAATCTGAAGGCCCTGTGCCGCAAGCATCATCTCCTGAAGACCTTCGGCCAGTGGACGGAGCTTCAAGAACCCGACGGCACCGTGATCTGGAAGTCTCCGACGGGGCATCGCTATGCCACCACCCCGGTCAGCTGGTTCCTCTTCCCGGCGCTTACTCGCCACCACACCCGCCAACAGGCACGTGACCGTAGGCGGCGGACTGAACGAAACTTGAATCGCGAACAACGATTACAACGTGAGGCTGCACTGGCTGCGCTTGCCGCCAAGGATCCGCCGCCGTTCTAGTGGGCGTGCGACCTACTCCGGCCAGCTGTTGGCGTGAATCAGATCTACCAGATCGTCGCGCACGAAAGAAGGGTCGAAGTGCGCGAGGACATCCGCGTTCATGTTGCCGAAAGTGCTACGCGGACGATGCCGGTTTCCCTCGAAGAAGGCGCGCAAGATCCGGTTCTTGAAATCGGGCCGCGGGTGCGCGGCAACCACCTCGTCTAAATCCTTACCGGACAGTGCATCCCGGTCGATCCCGACCACGTCTGTCTCGACACCGGCAGTCACCAGCGCTACCTCCGGGCTGAGGAACTCGGTGATTCCCGGCGTGGTGTGCAGCGCAATCGCCAGCCACACGTTCTGCGCGTCCTCGGCACCCACCCCACGCTCGATCAGAAAGTCTCGGGCGGCATTGGCGCCGTCGACCTCGAACCGGAGCGGTGAACCGCGGTAGCCATCGGTGAGCCCGATGTCATGGAACATCGCCCCGGCGTACAACAACTCAAGATCGGGCTTCACGCCGCGGCGCTGCCCCTGCAGCACGCCAAACAGGTACACCCGTCGCGAGTGGTGAAACAGTAGGTCATCCTCGGTGTCATGGATGTACTCGGTAATCTCCCGGACAAGTGGGGTATCGGGGATCTCGACTCCAGCGATCTCGGTCATGGCATGCCTTTCATCTGATGTGGCTCGTATCCGGCGGAACTCCGTTCCCCACGAGTCTGTGAGCCCGCAGCTCGCCGGTGAGAGAGGTAAGACGGCCGTCGATCCCACAGATCCGGACATACGGGCCGGCGCGCGTCTGCGATCCTGAGGGCATGTCCGATGAGCGGCTCATCACGATCGTCGTGTTCGACGGCATGAAGCTGCTAGATCTCGCGGGGCCTGCCGAAGTATTCGCCGAAGCCAACCGGTTCGGCGCCAACTACCGGCTGGTGGTCGCCTCCGTCGACGGCCGCGACGTGTCGACCTCGATCGGATCGCCGTTCTCCGTCACCGAGACAATCGACTCGATCGAGTGCGCCGATACCGTGTTGGTCGCGGGCGGCGACGTACTGATCGGAAGCCCGCTGAACCCCACTCTGGTGGCCGCCCTGGCCCAGCTGCAAGCGCGCTGCCGACGCATCGCGTCGATATGCACCGGAGCGTTTCTGCTGGCCCAGGCGGGCATGCTCGACCATCGCCGGGCCACCACTCATTGGCGCCACACCGGCCTGCTGCAGCGCGCGTTCCCCAACGTCACCGTCGAGCCGGATGCGATATTCGTCCGGGACGCAAATGTTTTCACCTCGGCCGGGGTTTCCGCGGGCATCGATTTGGCGTTGGCTCTGGTCGAGGATGACCACGGATCGGAGATGGTCCGAGACGTGGCCCGGTCGCTGGTCGTCTACCTGAAGCGGGCGGGTGGACAGTCCCAGTTCTCTGTCTTCGTAGAGTCCGCCCTGCCCACCGGTTCGGCGCTGCGCCCTGCCACCGACGCAATAGCCGCCGACCCCGCCGCCGACCACAGCGTCGCCAAGCTAGCGGCACGGGCAGCGCTGAGCGCGCGGCAGCTTACGCGGCTCTTTCATTCTGAATTGGGCACCACCCCAGCGCGATACGTGGAGCTCGTCCGCATAGATGCCGCACGTGGCGCCCTGGATGCGGGCAGCACCGTGACCGAGGCCGCCCGGATCGCCGGGTTCGGGAGCGCCGAAACTCTGCGCCGGGCGTTCGTCAGCGAGCTCGGTGTCTCACCTAAGGCCTACCGCGAACGGTTCCGCACCGCAGCACGCTAGTGGCCGCGAGCCACCCAATCGTCGTAATGCACGATCTCATCACCGATGGTGGTGGTATCGCCGTGGCCCGTGTAGACCACGGTGTCTTCCGGAAGCGGCCCGAGCCGTCCCGAAATGGATCGCAGAATCGTCGGGAAATCGGAGAACGATCTGCCCGTGGCACCCGGTCCGCCCTGGAAGAGCGTGTCCCCGGAGAACACCGCTCGCAGTTCGGGCGCGTACCAGCACACCGAACCCGGGGAGTGCCCCGGGGTATGCAGTGCGTGCAATTCCAGGCCGCCAACCGGCAACACCATATCGTCCTCGACGGCACGGAAATCTTTGTCCGGGTGAGTCATTCGCCATAGGACATCATCTGCCGGATGCAGCAGCACCGGCGCATCCAGAGCCTGACTCAGCTCAGGGGCAACGGTGATGTGGTCATTGTGTCCGTGGGTGCACACCACCGCGACCACATTGCGCCCGCCGACCGCATCGATGATCGGCTGCGCGGAGTGGGCGGCATCGAAGACCACCACATCATCGCCCTCGCCGACAATCCAAATGTTGTTATCGACTTCCCAACTGCCGCCGTCGAGTTCGAAAGTTCCGCGGGTGATCACCCGCTCAATTCCACTCACCCGCTCACCATAGACCCGGGCGTGCCCACGGCGGCCCTGCGGGCGAAGTCCGGTGCGTGCTCCGGCCGTACGCCGATACCGATGAAGTACGCCGGAAGCACGGTGAGCCACCGGAAACGAGAGATGATCGGCACCAACCAACCAGGGCCACGGAACTTCTTCTCGGTGAGCACCGGATCCACGAGGTAACGATGCGCGAAGAGCTGTGCGGCCTGGGTGACTACCGCCGGGAACATCCGGCGGCGCTGCACGGCGGCCAGGTCCGCACAGGTGACGCGCTTGCGACGCAGCGGAGCGGCGAGGATACGGGCTGCCGCGACAGCGTCCTGAACGGCAAGATTGATCCCGACACCACCGAGGCCCGACATCGCGTGGGCCGCATCGCCGATGCACAGCAGCCCGTCGGTGTACCAGCGCGACAACCGGTTTACCCGCACATCCAGCAGCTTTACCTCATCCATCGATCCGATCTCACCGGCCACATCCGTCAATTCCGGCACCACGTCGACGAGATCGCGACGGAATGCCTCCACTCCCCGTGCCCGTAGTCGCGCGTCGTCTCCCTTGCGGATGAACTGCGGAATCTGCAGGTAGCCCTGACGAGGGATGATCCCCAAGAGCTTTCCGTCTTTGAAGCGCGGAACCAACTCCTCGCCGATTCCCGGAACGCGCGGGGCACGGAACCACCAGATATCGGTTCCCACGGAGAATTCGCGGGGCACAAGGCCGGCCTCCTGACGGCAAAGCGACCAGCGCCCGTCGCACACGAGTGTCAGATCCGCGCGTAGCTCACCGGCTCCGCCCGGACTCTCATAGCGCACCCCGGCCACCCGGCCGCACTCGTCCCATATCAAGCCCGTCACCTCGTGCCGCATACGGAGGTTGAAATCCGGCTCCTCGCTTCCCACCTCGGCCAACATGTCCAGCAGATCCCACTGCGGCACCATGGCGATATAGGGGTGCGGGGTGCGCAACCGGGTGAGGTCGGCCATCACAATCTGCTCGCCGTCAGGCCTGGTCACTCTCATCCGCTGCAGCTTTGTGTGGGGCAGCTTGTCGAATCGATCGAAGAGACCCAACTCGTCGAGCAACCGCAGGGTGGACGGGTGCACGGTGTCGCCGCGGAAGTCCCGCAGAAAATCGCCGTGCTTCTCCAACACGACGACCTCTACCCCGGCCCGGGCGAGGAGCAGACCGGCGAATATGCCCGCCGGACCGCCACCCACCACGACACATGTCGTCTTCTCGCTCATCTTCTCGCCCCTCTCATGTATTCATCGACCGTTGAAATTCAAATACAGATTACATTTAATGGAGTTCCACGTCTAGCGGTATCATCGCGCTGTGACCTCAGCAAAGACAGGTACCCCGGTGACCGAGGACCTGGTGAACGCGGCGCTGCAGGCTGCGCACGCGCTCGGCAAGGACGTCGCGGACGTCCCGCTGGTGGAAGTCGCCCGCGCCGCCGGAGTGTCCCGAAGTACGCTGTTGCGCCGGCTGGGCGGCACGCGGCAGGCGCTGGACGCCGCCGTCCGCGAGACCGGCGTCGATCCGGGCGGGCGCGCGCCTGTGCGAGAACGCGCCACTGTCGCCGCCGCCGAACTAATCGATGAGCGCGGTTTGGCGGCAGTGACACTGGAAGCCGTGGCAACCCAAGCGGATTGCTCGGTGCACAGCCTCTACGCCGCTTTCGGCGGTCGCGACGAGCTACTGCGCGCCACCTTCGACCGATTTGGGCCCATCGTCGATATCGAGGACACCGTGGGCGACTCCTCAGTGGGCACCGAGGAAAAGCTCCATCGCATCTACCAACGCCTCGTCCAAGCTTTCAGTCAGAAGCCGCGGGTCATGCCCGCCATGTATGCCGAGATCATGGCCCGCCCTTTCGACCCATCGGTGCGCAAGCTCATCGAACACAACGCACCGCGCATGCTCGGCAGCGTTGGACTATGGCTGTCCGGCGAGATTGCCGCTGGCCGCATTCGCGACCTACCGGTGACCGTGCTGACACAGCAACTGCTCGCACCTGTCGTTATGCACACGGCCCTTCGTCCCGCGGCCGAGGGCGTCCTCGGGCTGGAACTCCCAGACATCCAGGAAGTCTGCAAGATTTTCGCCGACGCCTTCCTCCACGGCGTTCGCGTACCGGAGCCACCACGTGGCTAGTGTTGTTCTATGACAACGGCGTTCGTGCTGTCCGGTGGTGCCAGCCTGGGCTCGATTCAAGTAGGCATGCTGCTCGCCTTGGCAGAGGCGGGTATCGCCCCCGACCTGATCGTCGGAACATCCGTCGGCGCCCTCAACGGCGGATGGATATCCTCGCGCCCCGACATCGACGGCATCAACGGTCTGGCCGACTTATGGCGATCGCTATCGCGCAAAGACGTTTTTCCCACGAATCTCTCGGTGGGATTCCTGGGCTTCATCGGCCAACGCCAGAGTCTGGTATCCGATTCCGGCCTTCGACGGCTCCTCAAGGAACACTTGCTGTTTCGCCGTCTTGAAGATGCACCCATACCATTGCACGTCGTAGCTACGGACGTACTCACCGGCAAAGACGTCCTGCTGTCCGGCGGAGATCCGATCGACGCCATCGCAGCCAGTGCCGCCGTACCCGCAGTGTTGCCGCCGGTGCGAATCGACGGGCGCGACCTCATGGACGGCGGCGTGGTCAACAACACCCCGCTCTCGCACGCCGTGGCACTGGGCGCCACCGAGATCTGGGTGCTACCCACCGGATATGCCTGCGCCCTCACGGAAACACCCAGGGGTGCAGTACCCATGGCATTACATGCGATGACCCTGGCCATCAATCAGCGCCTGGTTGCCGATGTGAACCGCTTCGAGGGCAGCGTCGACCTGCGCGTGGTTCCGGGGCTGTGCCCGGTCCGTACGTCACCGGCAGACTTCTCACACGCCGATGAGCTGATCGGTCGCGCACACGAGCAGACGCGCAGGTGGCTGCTCATGCCCAGGTTCAAAATCAATCAGGCCGATCTGCTCGAACACCACCACGGCTGAGTGCCGACTAGGGTGACCCGCATGGAGCTTTACGATGTCATGCGCACCACCTTCGCAGCACGTGAGTTCACCAGAGATCCCCTGCCCGACAACGTATTAGACCGAATCCTCGACAACGCGCGGTTCGCGCCCAGCGGGGGCAACCGGCAGGCCGGTCACGTCATCGTGGTCAAAGACCCGGCCACGCGGGAGAGCCTGGTCGAGGCGACGAAGCCGGGCGCGCGCCGTTATTTCGCCCAGGTCGTGGCCGGTGAGTCACCATAGAATCCGGTCAGCCCCACCCGGGTAGACCCCGAGACCATCGCCGCGACTGTGGTACCCGAATCGGTGGCCGCACCGCTGCGCACGGCCGGGGCCGTCCTTGTCGTATGCGTAGATCTGCGGTTGGTCGCCGCCGTGGACCAGGATTTGGAACGCGTGGGGGTGGTCGGCGGAGCCTCTATCTATCCGCTGGTGTGGAACATCCTGTTGGCGGCGCGAGCAGAAGGTTACGGCGGCGCCCTCACCACCATGGCGGTGGCCGAGGAACCGAAGGTGCGAGAGCTCCTCGGGATCCCCGACACCTACGCTGTCGCCGCGGTGCTGCCGATCGGTAAACCGGTCAAACAGCTGACGCGGCTGCGGCGCAACCGCGCCGCAGAATTCGTCACCCGCGAGCGCTTTGACGGCCCACCCTGGCGGACCACTACCGGGGAACATCACTCGGAATCGCCCCGATATCCGAGATCACACTGATTTCCCCAGGCAACATCATGTTTGATCGAATGGACGTGCCAGTCAGCGATCTGAAACGAGCAACCCGTGAACGCACAGGACGAACCGGCCACCACACCGGATGAAACGGATATCGCCATATCCAAGGAGACGAACGACCAAGCTCCGGTGCTGATCACCGCGACAGGCCTTGGGGTGGATGGGGAGCACGGTCCGCTCTTCTCGGGCATCGGACTCGAACTCACCTCCGGCTTTCATGCCATTCAGATGCCCGGTGGGCCGGCCCAGCATTGTCTGCTACTCACGCTGGCGGGCCGGCTCAAAGCAAGCCACGGCACCGTCAACGTGATGGGCGACACCGAGCCGCGTGCGATCCGCCGGCATTGCGCCATTGCCGCGTTCGCCGATATCGATGAGCTCGAAGAAACCGTGACGGTCCAGACGGTGCTCGCCGAGCAGCGCCGCTGGCTGGCGCCGTGGTTCTCCCGGGTTCCGGCCGATACGGGACGCGACAAGCTAGACGAAGTGTTCGGTGAACTCCCGCCTCCTTCGGGCGAGACATTCATCGTCGAACTTTCCGATCTCGATTTGTTTCTCCTGCGCATCACGCTGGCGCTGCTTTCGGACCGGCCCATCCTTGTGGTGGGCGACCTGGAGCAGGTGCGTGACAACGCACGCCGGACATTGGCGGTCGAACGGCTCGGAGTCATCGCCCAGAACCGCACCGTCGTCGTCGGAGTGACCAACCCGTTGGGCACCGACGCGCCCGTCCACGACTTGCACGACCACCGCATCCTCACCGGGAGGGACTGATTCATGCTCGCTGGACTCGCATTCGGTTCGGAGATAAAGCGTTTCGGGCGCAGCCGCATGACACGCGCCGCGATCGTGGTTCTCATGCTGCTCCCGCTGGTATACGGCGCGCTCTATTTGTGGGCGTACTGGGACCCGTTCGGTCACGTGAACAAGATGCCTGTCGCGCTGGTCAACGCCGACAAGGGCGCCACCGTGTCGGGCCAACACGTCAACATCGGTGAGGAAATCTCCAAGAGCCTGACTGCCGACGGCAGCATGGACTGGCACGTCCTCAGTCTCGACGAGGCACGCAGCGGCGTCGATCACGGCAACTACTACTTCATGCTGGAACTGCCGCCCGACTTCAGCGAGGCCATCGCCTCACCGCTGACCGGAGAACCCAAACAAGCCAATCTGGTTGCCGTCTACAACGACGCCAACAACTACATCTCGTCGAGCATCGGCCGCACCGCCATCGATCAGGTGCTCAACGCCGTTTCGACCCGCATCTCCGGGCAGGCCGTCAATCAGGTGCTTTCCGTGGTGGTCTCGTCCGGTGCCGGCATTCAGCAGGCCGCCGACGGTGCCCGGCAGCTGGCCGATGGCGCGGCCAAGGTCGATGACGGCGCCGGGCAACTGGCCACCGGACTGCACACCGCACGGCCGGGATCTGCTCAACTCGCCACCGGGGCCAAGCAGCTCTCCGACGGCATCAACCAGGCCACCGATCCGCTGCTCACCGTCACCAAAGCCGTCGCGAACATTGGCGGAAGCACCGACAAACTGCAGCAGGGGGCCGAGGCCCTCCGGCAGGCCAACGATCAAATCGACGGCATCGCCAAGGCCCAGGACAGCGCCGCCAATGCGCTCACCGCTGTGATCGACCAGCTTGCCGGGCGCCAGGATCCGGCCGCGAACACGTTGCGTGGGATACAGGATCAGTTGCGAGAGCATCAGTTCACGCCCCAAGTCCGCCAGCAGCTGACCGATGCGGAGAACGCGTCCATCGCGATGACCGAGACCTTGCGCGGGCCCGGCAGCCCCTTGAAGTCCGCGCTCGATCAGGTCGGCGGCAAGGGACAGGAACTCACCAACAAACTCACCCAGCTGCGTAACGGTGCGCAGCAGCTCGCTACCGGGAACGCCCAGCTGTCCAGTGGCATAGCAAAAATGGATGATGGTGCACAGCAATTGAAATCGGGGACCGCGCAACTACGCTCCGGTTCTGCCGAACTGGCCACCAAGCTGACCGATGGTGCCAAACAGGTGCCCACCTGGAGCAATCAGCAAAAGAACGCCATCGCCGACACCATCGGCGGCCCGGTGCACCTGGAGACCGCGCACGAGAACGCCGCGCCCAACTTCGGCACCGGCATGGCACCCTTCTTCGTTACACTCGCCTTGTTTTTCGGGGCGCTGGTGCTGTGGATGATTCTGCGGCCCTTGCAGACTCGCGCCATTGCCGCCGAGGTACTCCCCCTCCGCGTGGCCTTGTCCAGTTATCTGCCCGCCGCCACGATCGGGATATTCCAGGCCATCATTCTGTACTGCGTAGTGCGCTTCGCCCTTGGCATGCATGCGGCGCACCCGGTCGCGATGCTCGGCTTCATGGTGCTGATCTCCTTCGCCTTCGTCGCCGCAACCCAAGCGATCAACGCTCTGGTAGGTCCGGCAGTCGGCCGCGTACTGCTCATGGCATTACTGATGCTGCAACTGGTCAGCGCCGGCGGTATGTACCCGGTGGAGACCACCTCGAGACCGTTCCAGATTCTTCACAAATACGACCCCATGACATATGGCGTCAATGGATTACGCCAGCTGATCCTGGGCGGTATCGATGGCCGGCTTTGGCAGGCCGTGATCACGCTGCTGTTCATTCTGCTGGGCGGGCTGCTCATCACCAGTCTGTCGGCGCGACGCAATCAGCTGTGGAATCTCACCCGGCTGCTACCGTCTATCAAGATGTAGCTTGCTCGGACACCACGGTCCGACGCCGAGACCTCGTCATGGCGAGGCGGCGCTCGCGGGTCGTCATCGCGCCCCAAACACCGTGTGGTTCATCAGTTCTTATCGCGTGGGCCGCGCAATGCGCGCGTACGGGGCACTCGTTGCAGATCTGCTTCGCCTGCACCTCGTACTGTTTACGCAGGGCGCCGCGTTGAGTTTCGGCGTAGTAGAAGATATCCGTCGAGACTCCGCGGCAGGCCGCTTTCATCTGCCACTCAAGCTCGTCCAACCCCGCTGCCGCGCCGCGAAACTTCGGTCGTGTCATAGCGTTGCTCCAGACCGCTTGCAAGCATTCGGGTGCGTCGATGCCATCCGCATCCACCGAGTCTGGAACCGCAGACCGCCCATACGCGATAGCCACTGTGGACAAATCGCGCCAAGAATTTGATCAGACTGGCTCTAGGATTCGGCGGCTCGGCTCGCTACCATGCGCTCCCGCTGACCGGTTCCACCTCTTCGGCCGGATCCGGCAACCGTCCAGGCAGCGATTGTGCTCGCAGCTGCAATGCCAAGGCAAATTGCGCCGTACCACAGGCTGCCAACCGGATCGCCCATAGCGGTAAGGCCATTAGTGGCCCCGAAATAGTCGGGCAGCGCCGACACCCACAAGACCGTCATTACCGCCAGATAGACCACCGCGTAACCCAGGATGGAGGGATGCGTGACATAGCCGTCCGTGCCCCCGCCACGAAGCGCAAGCCACTGTCTGACCAGGACCGGCACTGCCACCGCCACCAGGGTCAGCAGCTCCGCGGCATACACAACGCCGACCACGGCGGTGCTGTCCGTTATCAGACCCGCGATGGTCGCGGGCATAGGCAGCACTGCGGTGCCAATCGAGGCAAGCAATCCAATAACCACAGTGCGCCAGACGATTTGTCCGCCGGTGAAGGATCTTCCTTCATCCACGTGGCGGCCCACGAAAAGCTGTGCACAAAACGCCAAGGACATCGGCCACAGCGCAGCGAAGACAACGACACTGCCCATCGGCACCGAATCGAAGAACGGCTTGTTCAACGGATTGTCCAGAGTCCATTCCCACCAACGTAATTGCGGACCGAGATGGTCGAAAATCTCGTAAAAGGCGTGGTGCACCAGCCCCACACAGGCCGCCCCCACCAGCACGCCGTAACGGCGAAAGACTCCGAGAGTTCTGACAATCTCAAAGGCCACGGTGGCCATCATCGGGTAGATCGCAATGATGTACAGAGGTAGTCGGCCCCACAGAAAATCCACGGTGAATACGTTGTGCGCGAACATCGTGTCCACGTGCTCACTGATGCCGAACGGCCCTGGAAAATACAGGGGCGGCTCGATGATCAAGAGATAGGCGATCGCTCCGAACCACACCGCGATGTTCGTCGGATCGTTATGACGGCGCAGCCGAATGATCGCGTAGAACAGCGCCAATATGGCGCCGCCGATCACGGTCAGCTCCAGGACCGGCAGCGTCCAGTTCTCGAGCGAGGACGGGTTGCGCAACACGGCGATGCCGCCCGCGGTGTCGCACGAGAAGCCCAACCGCGCCGCCAGATCGGCGAAAGTCGGCGTACAAAGACCAGACATCGTCAGACTCCCACTCCCGTCGCCTTGCCGGCGGTGTACCACTGAGTGACCTCGTAGCCGGCCTCGTACCGGGCGAACCATTCGTCGGCCAGTGCCGGCAACTTCTCGTGCGCCGGGTTATGGCCTGGAATCTGACTGCGCACCGCACCCGACATCGCCACCATGACTTCGCGCGCCGGTAAGTGTCTGAACGCGTTTTCGATAGGACCGTCATTCGGCGCATCCACGAACGGGAGACGTTGGAGCAATGACTTTTTGCGTGCCTGCATGCCGAACATCGACAGGGCGTCGACCTTGCGATCTTCGAGGGGGACGTGCTTGTTGAAACCTTCACAGGCGATGCGCAGCACCGACCAGACGTGCCTGAAGATCGACGGCGCCATCCGCATGCGGTACCAGGGATCGTTGACTACCGCGTCATAGATGATCAGTGCCGAGCTGCGATGCTCGACCTCTTCGACAAAGTGCCAGAGAAACAACGAGGCCACCCGATCATCGCCGGGGGCGAAGAGCGTGTCGTCGTGATCGAGCATCAGCTTGAACACCGGCGTGAACGTTGCCTCCAAATCGGCGGTATACGCCAGCCGATACTTCAAGGGCTTGTTCGCGGTGAGGTCATCGAAGGAGGCGATCACCTCGTCCAGGGTCTCCTTGAGCCCCGGATAACTCTTGATCAGACCCTTCGCATGTTGGCGGTGGCCCATGGAGTGCTGGCCCTCCTGCCGCACAAACGCATCGGCCTCTTCGGCGATCACCGGATCGGCGATCAGCGGCATCGCTTCGGGAATCATCTGGCCGATCATCTTCTCGAATGCGATCGCCAGGAAGGAAACCGCATTGGCCATGCTCGAAAAGGCCGGATTGGACTCGTTCCATAGGAACGGGACGTGGTGATCGGCGAAGGCGAACCGCAATTTGCGCACGATCAGTTCCGTCATGAAGGCACCTCGCTTGAACATACAATAAGACAATTACTTGTTTCTCTGTATGATTACGGGAGGGATCCGCCGATGTCAATGGCGATATGCTGCATGGATGCCGACGCCCGGGGAGCCCAGCGATGGCGCGTAGGCGGGGATGGGATGGACAGCCACCCAGCAGTGACGAGGAAGCGGCCGAGCGGATCGTCGCCGCAGCGGTGAAACTGATCGGCGAGACAGGCTCGGCCGTGAGCCTTGCGGACGTGGCAGCCGAACTGGGCGTCATTCGGCAAACGGTCTACCGGTATTTCCCCACGGCCGACGCCCTCATGCATGCCGCTTCCCTCGCCTCGGTCGACGGCTTCCTGGACCGGCTCACCCACGTGGTGCGGGGCATCACCGATCCCGCGGAGGCGCTCACCGAGGGCGTGCTCTACACCTTGGAAGAAGTCACTCGCACACCACATTTGGGCATCATGATGTCCGAACCGTATGCCCATTCTCATACCAGCGACATGACATCGGACGAAGCTCAGGCATTCGGCCTCCGCATGCTCGACCGATTCGACGTCGACTGGGTCCAGTACGGATACGACGACGCGGCCAAGCGCGAACTCGTCGAGTTCGCGCTCCGAATCATGCTGTCGTTCTTTGTCTCACCCAACGAAGCAACCCGGTCTCGCGACGAGCTCCGCGGCTTCCTCAAGCGGTGGCTCGGCGGCGCCGTGCTGGCGCAAGGACGCTGACGGCGCATCGATCTCACCCAATTAATCACGATATCCGTTACCAATAAACGGTTCTATCGCCTTTCACAATCAGTCGGCCGGCTCTACCTTCGCGTTATGAAGTCAATCAATCGACGCACGGTGCTCGGCGGAGTCGGCGTCGCCGGGGTTGCGGCCGCTGCCGGCGCCGGCACCGACTGGGCGTTTTCGCCCCCTCGCTCCCATGACAATCCAGAGGACGTAACCGTGACCGATGACGCCGCTCGCTTCGGCGACCCTAGGCTCCCCGCCGAACTGAACACCGCCCAGCCGCATCTGTTTCACCTCGGTGCGCTCGCACCACAAACTTTCGACGGCGGTGACCTGAGACAGGCTCACGAAGGCAACTTTCCCATCCTCACCGGACAGCAGGCGAGCGTCGTCATGGTGACCTTGCAACCGGGCGGAATCCGGGAACCACATTGGCATCCGAGCGCCTGGGAGATCAACGTCATAACCAGCGGCGTGGCCACATGGACCCTGTTGGATCCCATGGGCCATAGCGAAACCTTCGATGCCCACGTCGGTGACGTCGTCTTCGCACCGCAGGGATCGTTGCACTATTTCGAGAACAAGGGCCCCGACGACCTCAAACTGCTCATCGTGTTCAACGCCAGTACCGCAGAAGGCAAGGACGACATCGGAATTGGTGCCTCGATCAGCAAGCTACCGCCCGATGTGCTGTCAGCCGTCTTCGGAGTGCCGACCGAAACCTTCGCGAAGTTCAAGAAGATCAACGAATCCGTCACCATTCTGCGCAGGCCACAGACGTAGCCGCCCATTGCGTGTTCGACCTCGCTAGCCTTACTCCCCGACAGCGTCGGTTCGGCTATGGGAGCAGAAGGTGTCCACACCCCGGCGTCGGCGCGTGTCGTTGAAGACCCGACGCGCTTTGGTTTTGAGCCATCGCTGGATTGGCCTCATCTGTGGGCTGCTGGTGGTGATCGTCAGCACGAGCGGCGCACTACTGGTCTACCAACCGGAGCTGGTCCGGGCGTTGCATCCAGAGATGTTCCACAGCACCCCTACCGACAACCCGGTCGGCTTCACGCGGGCAATCGCCGAAGCACGATCGCAATACCCCGGCATACAGCTCGCGAGCGCATCCCTCAAGGACGGCGTGTATCTACTGCGTGCATCGTCGGAAACACATGACACATTCTTCGTCGACGCCGGAACCGGCGTCCTGAACGGGCGACTGGATCTCGGCGCGGGCATCCTCGGCTTCCTGGTCAACATGCACGACTGTGGTTTCACCTGCGAGGGCTATAGCGGATACCTACCGTTCCTCGCGCAACCGTGCCCGCTGGGAAAACTCGGCGCCTTCTCTGGGCTCTCATGGGGATCGGCGCTACTCGCATGTGCGGCGGCCGTTCTGTTATTGCTCGTGTTGCCCGCTCCATTCATCTGGTGGAAGGCAATCCGAAAGCTACGCAACGCCTTACGCGTTCGCTGGGGCTCCGGGCGCTTCGCTCGCGATTTCGACCTGCACGCGATCATCGGCATCGTGGCCACGGTGCCGCTGCTCATTTGGGCAGCGACCGGATTACAGTTCGAAGCCCCGGGCCTCACCACTCTGTGGTACTCGCTGACCGGAGGACACCCCGCCGAACGGACATCTACCGCGAGCCGTGGCGTCGAGGATGTATCCGTCGGCCAAGCAATTTCCGCGGCCGCCAGCCACTTTCCCGGGGCTGAGGTGACTTGGGTCGGACTCCCAGACGAGGAGAACCCGTACTACCGGATCGACTTGCTGGACCCCGACAGTCCGGATCTGCGGGCACACAGCCTCAACTACCACGGTAATAGATCGGTCGGCGTAGACGCCCATGACGCCGCCCATGTACAAATCCTGCGCGCAAGACCAATGAGCGTATCCAACGCAATCGCCGACGAATGGGCTGGTCCCGCAGCTCATTTCGGACTCGCTGTCAACGGCTATTGGCGTGCGATCTGGTTCGTCCTCGGCCTGACTCCCCTGCTGCTGGCGCTTACCGGCATCAGTACCTGGCAGTGGCGCCGAAGAGCGCGGTCACGGGCAGCCGTCAAGATCGCACGGGTTCCCGCCGCGGCCGGGCCAACACCCGCGTCGGCCACCAGAACCACGTCCCCAGCAGCCGAACAAGCGCGGGCACGATAAACGAACGCACAATCAGCGTGTCCAACAATAGGCCAATGCATACGGTGGTTCCCACCTGACCGATGGTTCGCAGGTCGCTCGCCAACATTGCCAACATGGTGAACGCGAAGACCAGCCCCGCGGAAGTGACCACACCTCCGGTACTTCCAAGCGCCCGTATCAACCCGGTGTTCAGTCCGGCGTCGGTTTCCTCTTTGAGCCGGGCGATCAATAGCAGGTTGTAGTCCGAACCCACAGCCACCAGGATGATGAAGGTCAACGGCAGGATGAGCCAGTGCAGGGGCAGCCCGACGAGGTGCTGCCAGATGAGCACCGAAAGCCCGAAGGCCCCGGCGAACGAAAAGGCCACCGTACCGATAATCACGAAGGGCGCCACCAGGCTTCGTGTGATGACCATCATGATCAAGAAGATCAGAGTGAACGCGGCGATCGCCGCGATCAGGAGATCAGACGCCGCGTACTGCTTAATGTCCTTGTTGTTCGAACCGGCGCCACCGATGTATACCTGCGCACCGGCCAGCGAAGTCTCCTTCAGCGCCGTCGTAATGGCATCGGGAAAGTCGTTCACGTGCTCGATGCCCTCGGGCCCCATGGCGTTGCCCATGTGGGTGACGATGAAGCGAGCGGCCTTGCCGTCCGGCGACATCATCAGCGTCATACCGGTTTTGATGTCCTCGTTGTCGAAGGCTTCGTGCGGGATGTAGAAGAAGTCGTCACTGCGAGACGCGTCAAAGTCGTTACCCACGTTGATCATGTCGTCGAAGGTCTGGTCCGTCGCGGTGGCCTGCAGGTTCGTCTGACCGTAGGTGTTGACGATGAGGGCCTGTAGGGCCTCTTGATCATTGGCGGTGAGCTTCAATAGCGCCACCATCTGCGGGAGAAGCCTGTCCACCACTTCCAGCGAGCCCACCGCGTCCTTGATGTCGGCTGCGAGCTTGTCGATGCTGTCCAGCATGTCGAACAGCGACCTGAAGGACTGGCAGACGGGAATGTCGAAACAGTGCGGCTCCCAGTAGAAGTAGTTGCGCAGTGGTCGCATGAAATCGTCCAGGTTAGAGACCTTCTCGTTCATGTCCTGAGTGACCTGCTGCATGTCTTCCATCGTCACGACGGTGTTGTGCATCTCGTCCGCCAGCTGTTGCGTCAGGTCGGTGGTCTGTCGCAAGACCGCGACCGAGTGCGCCATGATCTGCGCTTGCCTATCGGTATTGGCGTTCTGCGCCTTGGTGAAAGGAAGCTGCTGACCGTTCCCGCTCCCCTGGGTGGTAAACAGGTACGGCAACGAGGCATGCTCGAGCGCGCGGCCCATGGGTCTGGTGATGCTCTGCACCATCGCCACACCCGGAAGCCGCACGAGGCTCTTCGACACACGGTCCAGGGAAATGAAATCGGCCGAGTTGCGCATGTCGTGGTCCGACTCGACCATGAGCATCTCGGTGAACAGCTTGCTTGGCGGAAAGTGGCGGTCGGCGGCCGCGAAACCCTGCTTGGCCGGAGCGTCCGGCGGTTGGTACGCACGATCGTCGTAGTTCACTTGGTATGTCGGCACAAACACCGCGCCAACGAGTACTGCTGCGGCACTTGCCACCAGGATCGGCTTGGGCCAGCGCACCACGCTTGCCCCGATGCGGCGGTACAGGCGGGCCTTGACCCTGCGCTTGGGGTCGAAGAGACCGAACAAGCTGCCCAAGTGCAGCAAGGCCGGCCCCAGGGTGAGGGCGGCCGCAATGGTCAAGAGCATCGCGATGGCGACCGCGGGGCCCATGGTGTGGAAGTAATTGAGCCGCGCGAAACTCAGACACAGCCCGGCTCCCGCGATCGTCAGGCCCGAGCCGATGATGACGTGGGATACGCCCCGGTACGCGGAGTAGAAGGCGTCCTCCCGGTCCAAGCCCGCATTGCGCGCCTCGTGGTACCGGCCCAACAGGAAGATTCCGTAATCGGTCCCCGCCCCGAGCGTCAGCGCGATCACGATGTTGACGGCGAATGAGGACAGCTCGATGTAGCCGAAGTGCCCGAGAGTGGCGACAACTCCCCGGGCGACCAGCATTTCGACCAAAACCCCGAACAGCGGCACCAGCATGGTGGTGACGGAGCGATACACCATCAACAACATGAAGATGATCAGGAAGATCGTCACGATGGTGATGTTGTTCAGGCTCGAGTTCGCGACGCTCAGGGTGTCGGAGGCAAGAGGCGCGGCACCACTGACATAGACCTTGAGTCCGCGCGGCGGTGTGTCCTTGTCGATCGTCTCCTTGATCGCTTCCACCGACTTGTTCGCCTGCGTTTGACCGATATCGCCGGCCAACCGCAGCAGCACGAACGCCGACTTGCCGTCCAGGCTCTGCGCACCGGCAGCCGTGATCGGCTTGCCCCACGTATCCATCACGTACTGAACGTGTTCGGTGTCGCTCTTGAGCCTGCGCACCAGATCGTCGTAGTACTGATGATCGGAGCCGTCGAGCGGCCGATCGGCTTCCAGCACCAGCATGGTCAGGCTGGTGGATGTGGACTCCTGGAACTTTTCACCGATATGCAGCATCGCCCGCTGGGACGGGGCATAGTGCGGGATCATCGGGCCCGCGAGCTCCTCGGCAACATCTTCCACATGTGGCACAAACGTATTCGTCGTCACCGCGACTATCGCCCAGAACACGACGATAGGCACCGCGAGAACACGCACCATCCGGGGAATGAGGGGCCGCTTCACGCTGTGCTTGCTCTGCTCACTCATGCCGATTTCACCCTGCACATCACGTTCGCGTCGGCATGATCATCTGACATTTGATCGCGGACAACATCATTCACACGAATCCGGCAGCCGACTTGGCCGCCACGCACCTGCACCGAAATGCTGCCCGACACCACAGTGAGCGTGGTGGTCTCGGTATGCGACCACGGCAGCGTCGTCACATTCTCTTGATGGGGATGCCCGTCGATGTCGACATAGCTCAGCATGCCGCCCTCCCCCGGCGCACCGAACACCTCATAGGTGAGCGTCTTGGGCGTGAATTCCGGCGGTGCCTGCGGCTGGTTGACTGTGATCACCGGCTCTGGCGCGGACATCTGGTGCACCTTCCACATCGACACCGACGCGACTCCGAGCGCGATTGCGGCGACCAATGGCATCCAGGCTCGGGCTAGGGCCGTTCTGCCAACCGAACGTGGACTCACCCAACCACCTTCCCCGACCTCACCACACCACAGATGTCAATTGAATTGACATTAGTACGGTCGAGAATGCTATCAGCCGAACCTGGGAATGCATGCTCCACCGCGACCTCACGAAATATCCATCAGACAGGCGGCACGGATGCTCGAGGCAGCCGCCCTTTCAGGCGCCTCATACGCAGCACCTGTGCGGTGATATTTATGGACGAGACCATCGGGATCACCCCGAGAAATGTTCGCTCCGACGGGGTTGCCCCATGGAGCTGTTCAAGACTGCCGAGAACATAGAAACAGCCCAGGCTGAAAATGGTCGCCGGAATCGAGAACGCCCACAACGACCCCCGATCGGCTATCGCCTGGCGAGCGAAACTCAGTTCGTCTGTCGACATCTGTTCGCGTTTTCGGACCTTACTCAGCACGAACGGGTATCCGCCGACGCTGTGCGCCAGCGGCGAGACTGCCCGCTTTCTGAGACGCGCGGTGTACACGGACATGCACGTGGCGAAGACCAGCAGAGCCACGAAGGCGAGCACCGCCAGGTTTCCGAACAGGTGCCAATTGTGCCCTAGGAAGTTCCAGTTCATTGCGCCGTCCCTTCACCCCGCTGCCGAGGAATTTCCTTGCAGATACTCGGGGTTTCCCGTGAGCAAGTCAAGGTCCCTGACACAGCGTCGGCTCACCGCGGTATCCCCGATCGGCGCGCCACCTGTGTGCTGTACTGGCGAGATGCCCGAGTCTGACGAGCTCAACGCGGTCGTCGACGCCGCCGTCGAACAGGTGCTGCTCGGGGGACCGCGTAGATACACCCGCTCACAGGTGTCCCAGCTGTCCGGGGTACCGGTCGAGCGCGCCCGCACGCTATGGGTGGCACTCGGCTTCGCGGCCGCGGACAGCGACGACGAGGTCGCGTTCACCGACGCCGACGTCTCCGCTATCCGCACCTTCGCGGCGCTGGGCAGCGCGACGGCGGCCAACCAACAGAGCCAGATCGCCGCGGCCCGCACCCTGGGGCAGGCCATGGCCCGCTTGGCCGAGTGGCAGGCAGACCTGCTGACTCGCGAGGTGGGCGGACGCCTCGCGGCCGAAGGTGACGATGCATCCGCCGAGTCCAGCGCGAACGCCGCCACGCAGACGATTGCGACCCTGACGGCGTTGCAGAACTACGCGTGGCAGCGACATCTAGCCGCCGCACTGCATCGCGCAAACGAAACGGGAAGCACCACAAGACAGTTGCTTGTCGGCTTCGCAGACATGGTCGGCTACACCCGGCTCTCGCGCCATCTGGATCCCGATGAACTGGCCAGTCTGCTGGAGACATTCGAGACCGCTCTCACCGAGGCGATCACCACCCACGGGGGCTGGGTGATCAAGAACGTCGGCGACGAGGTCATGTTCGCGGCGGCAAGCGCCGCCGCGGGCGCGCGCATCGCAGTCGCTATGAACACGGCGATCACTGAAGCCGCACAAACCATTCCGGACATGCCTCAGATACGCGTGGGACTTGCGTATGGCCAGGTACTGAGTCGCTTCGGCGACCTCTACGGCACAGTGGTCAATATTGCCGCGCGACTGACCGGCGTCGCGCGTCCCGGCACCATACTGCTCGACGACGGGGCGGCCGCCGCCCTAGGTGACGACGGCGAGTTCTCCCTCCGCCATCTGCGCGGAGTGCGCGTCAAAGGCTTCTCCCGCTTGGGCTCGCACGTGTTGCGCGCGCGGAAACGCTGAACAGATACGGAAGGGGTTAGAGTCGCGGCGTGCCCAGAATCAGCGCCTCTTCCGTCGAAGAGCATCGCGAGCAGGTGCACCGTCGGGTCTTCCAGGCTTTCGCCGATTTGATGTCGGAGCAGAGTTTCGACGCCATCACCATGGCTAAGCTGGCCACGGCAGCGGGAATTGGGCGCACGGCGATCTACCACCATTTCGCCGACAAGGAAGCCGTCATAGTCGAATTCGCCTCGCATGAGACAAGCCGATACCTCGAAGGTCTCCGCGCGGCACTGTCCGATATCAGCGACCCGGCACAACGATTGAGCGTCTACATCCGCCATCAGCTCGAGGCCGGTCAGCAGTTCCATATGGGGTTGGGCAATCAGCTCTACGGGACGCTGTCCCGGGACGCCGCAGTGGCCATCCGGGAGCATGTGGTCGCCGTCGAGGAAGTGCTACTCGAAATCCTGCGGGACGGGGTGGCCGCAGGGACCTTCGTCGTCGAGGATCGGGCTGCGACGATCTCTTTGATCCACGCCTGCCTGGCGCCGCGACACCTGCCCATCGAGGCTATTCAGCGCTTTGTACTGCGCGCATTGGGTGCAACACCGTAACCCCCACTCCACCTCGGCCACGTGCTAGGTTTCTGACAGCTTGTCAATATGATCCTGACAGGCTGTCACATAAACCTCGAGGTCAGGAAGTCCGCCACATGAACGTCAGCTCTTCCACGGTTCCCGAATCGTTGTCACTGGCGATGCGTGACGGATCGCGTGCCGAACACGATGCCGCCGAGCAGTCGCCGTTCATCTCCGAACTGCTTGCCGGCCGGGTCAACACCGACGGATACGTCGACTACCTCATGCGGTTACAGATGATCTACACCGCCATCGAAGACGCGGTGCGCACACACCGCGAGGATCCCCTGGTGGCGGCGGTCTATGACCCGGTTTTGGAGCGCCACCACGCGCTCGCCGCAGATCTGGAGCACTGGGCGCCCGGCACCCGGCGGCAGGTGAATTCGGCTGCGGCGCAGGCCTACCAAGATCGCATAGCCAAGGCCGACTGGACTGGAGCGCTCGTGGCGCACCACTATGTTCGATACCTGGGCGATCTCTCGGGCGGTCAGGCTATCGGGCGCATGCTCGACCGCGCATTCGGCCTCGGCGGGGCCGGACTCTCGTTCTACGACTTCCCCATGCGCCCGAAGCCGTACAAAGACGCGTACCGCGCGCGCCTGGATGAGCTAGGACTGAGCCCGCGAGAGAACGTTCGGATAGTGGACGAGGTCAAGATCGCGTTCGGCCTCAATCAGGCCGTCTTTGACGAATTGTCGGACAATCTGACCGCCTACCGGCGCTGAAAGCGGCCGGCCACATTCGGCGCGCAAATTTGAGTAATGGACGATGCACAATCTCGCCTAAATACTTGTGCGCGAGATTCCCATTTAAATGTATTTACGTAACCAAACTTTCTTGGTTATTTATAAAGGGATTTCTTGCGCCAAAAGCAGATTCTTACGGCACGAGAAGCTCGCCACGGACACGTTCTGATCACGGTCTTGCATCCCCGAAAGGAGCGCCCGCATGTAACCAGAACCGCCCTGTGAGCTGGTAGTTAACAATAAGAATCCGCTAAGCCCGCCGCCTGGCTGAAACCCCCAAAGTCACGGACGCAGCCCTTTTTCCGTATCAGCTTCATAAACTGCCGGATCTGGCCTGGACGCAATTTATAGAGAGCCCTAAAGTTCAACCAGAGAATTTCATCCGCGTGATTTACACGCACAAGCTAGGGAGTCGGGTCGGTGGCGATCAACTTTGATCGAGTGGTTGTTCAAATAATTGCCGGCGCTGGTTTTGGCGTGGCTGCCATGGTGTTGAGCCCCCATGCGACCGCCGCACTGGAGATCGGCGGGCAGTACTCCATAGAGGACGGTGCGGGCGGCTCCGGTAAGGGCGCACTGATTGGTGGCCCCGCCGCCGGAGCGGCACCGGTGGCCGGTGTGCCGATCCTGCCGGGCCCCGTCGCGGCACCCGCCGCGCCGGTAGTTCCGGCCGCACCTGTTGTGCCTGCGGCACCGATTGTCCCTGCCGCGCCGGTGGTTCCGGCAGCACCCGCGGTGGTTCCGGCCGCGGCGGCGCCTCTAGACGGTGCCGTGGCCGCGGGGCCGGTCGGCGGCAAGGGTGCACCCGTTGGTGCTACGGTTCCGGGCGGCCCGACGCCGGGCGTACCGACTCCTGCTGGCCCGCAAGGCTAATCACCAGTTCCATATCTTCGATGATGCCGAGGCTCCCGAAAGGAGCCTCGGCATCATCGCTATTCGGCGCGGTTACTCCTGCACGACCACTGGGTCGCCGATGTTGACATTGTTGAAGTACCACTCGGCGGCGGCCGGGGGCAGGCTGATACAGCCGTGGCTGACGTTCTCATAGCCCATCGCCGGAACGGCCCACGGGGCCGAATGTACAAAGAGGCCGCGGGTGGTGAAACGAACGGCGTTCTCGACATCGATCTTGTAACCGTCAGGGGCGGTGACCGGAATACCCACACTGCTCGAATCCATCAGTACGGAGCGTTCTTTTCCCAACACCGAGTAGGTACCCAGCGGCGTCGGGTACTCCGGCCGGCCCATCGAGGCGGGGAAGACGCCCTCCTCACCCAGCCGCGGAAGATGGTGCGGTGCAGGTAATCCCGCCGCTCCATCGGATGGCCTGCGCCACACACCTTCATAGGACACCGTGAAGGTGTGCCGCGAGACGCTCGCGATGCCGATCAGCGCCGGGCCCGTCGAAATCTCCGCGGGCTTGCCGCCAACCATCAGTTTGATAGTGCTGTGCGGCGGCCAGAACCTGTCCGGACTCCACTGCACGGCATTGTTATCCAGCCATTCGTACCTACCTGTCATGGGCGGTGTCGATGTGATGCCCAGCGCACGTTCGGCAGCTCCTCGGTCGGCTACGGGTTCGTTGAATGTCACCACCACCGGGTGTGCGATACCCACCCGCCTATCCGGCATTGGCGCAATGGATCTGACGCTCATATCAAGCGGCAGGCTCACGGCCGTGGTCTCAACTCCTACCACGTGCCCGGCCAGCGCCGCTTCGACAACAGACACCGCCACAACCATGTGAAGAACTGCCCTCATCGGCCCGACCCCTCTGGGATGACTACTTCGTCATTTGACGATGTGATCGTAAGGACGCGTCAGCACCCGAAGTAGCGGGCGCGCTTGCCATTTCGGTAACGCGTTGCCCACGTTTTGATAACGAAAATCGCAGCCCATCGAGCCCGCTAACTGGTCTCGCAGGCACCCCAAATTGTGGGGCTTCAGCTGGCGTTTTCCGGAGCTATGAGCGCTGTCAACAGCGGGGCTACCAGCGCGACGATGTCGTCGTCGCTGGCGCCCGCCAGATCCGGCAGGCGAAGCAGATAGCGCTGGCTCGCGACAACCATCAACACGGCGCTCAACAACGCCGCTCGCAGCCGCGCGTCCGGCTGATCGATAGTCGCTGCCACCGAGCTCACCGCGTGATCGGTTACCTGCTCGCGCAACAACTCCAAGGCATCGTCGCTGGTCATGCTGTTACGCAGTAGCACGGCCATCGGACCAGCCGGCTCGGCCGCCCAACCCGAGAGTAAGCCACGCAAATAGTTCTCCGCCGTTACCGCAAGGTCCGGCACGGTCAGCTCATCAACCGGGATTCGCCACTGGACGGCCTCCCGGAAAGGGTTGCTCGTACTCCCGAAGTACTGAGTGACCGATGACTTGTCCACATCGGCCACCGCCGCGATGCCACGAATCGTGGCCTTCACGTAGCCAACCTCGGCGAACACCTGCCGGCGCTTCGGCACTAAGGCGGCAACTCCTCGCGTCTTGTTGACTACCGGCCTGCGTTACGCGCCAGATCGATCGCGAACTGATTCACGAAGGTGCCTGCCCTCGGGTCTCCACGGTCGCACGAGCCGTCGGACTCACCGGGACGCTTAACC
The DNA here is from genome assembly GCF_000069185.1 of Mycobacteroides abscessus ATCC 19977. Classification (NCBI taxonomy): domain Bacteria; kingdom Bacillati; phylum Actinomycetota; class Actinomycetes; order Mycobacteriales; family Mycobacteriaceae; genus Mycobacteroides; species Mycobacteroides abscessus. The sequence continues at coordinate 4,888,315 of NC_010397.1, forward strand.
CACAGGTAGGCATCGGCATTCGGACTCGCGGTGGCGGTGGTGGGCGGGGTACCGAGCGCACGACCACTCGGGTTGCACCAATAGAGCGCATCGGAAGTGGGGCCGGCGCCATTGCGCGAGGTATCGATCACGTAATGCGCACCGTTCGTCATCCCCGAAATCGCATCGCCGTAACCGATCTCCTCGTCGGTGGTGAAGAAGTTCGCGGTGTTGAGGCTAAAGCCCCGCGCCTTGCTGACGCCTACCTCATTGAGCCGGGCGGCCATGACATCGGCGCTCACCCAACGTGAGTGGCCACCGTCGATGTAGAGGGCGGTGGCCGGATTCCGGGTCAGTGTGTCGACGGCATAACGCATCAGATCAAAGCGCTCTTGGCGCTGGGCCCCCGAGAGGCAATCAGCCATCGCGAGCGCGTCGGGCTCGAGAATGACCACCGCGGGCCCGGCCCCGATGGCGGCGGCCACACCGTCGATCCATCCTTTATATGCGTCGGCCGATCCGAAGCCCCCGGCGGCGAAGCTGCCGCAGTCGCGGTGCGGGATGGCGTAGAGAGCCAACACGGGTGTGGCACCGGAGGCCTGGGCCGCGCTGATGTACTTCGCATCCACGCTCGGGGATGAGACGTTGTCCATCCAATACGCCTGTGGTGTATTGGCGATGGACGTCAGCTCGGGGCTGCCCGCGCCTTGTGCGGCACGCATGGCCGCCGAGTTGGGATTGACGTAGAACCCTTGGCCATCCAGCGGGTTGTCCGCCTCTGCCACCGGGCCCAAGAAGATACCCAGGCTCAACACGGCCAAACAGGGAGCAATCCATCGCGCAACAGCACCAACAGCTGAGGAAATCACCTCAGAAAACTAGCGGCCACCGATCATGATCGCCAGTCGCCCCCGGGATTGTCGTCATCGACTACCTGAGCATGGTGTGCGCGGGATCGTCTACTTCCTGCTGGTCTTCACATGCACCCAGCTCGTTGATCAGCACACAGCTATCGCCGCCGGTCTGTTCACCGGGAGTATCCCGAATGCAGTCGCCGACCGCATTCTCCTCTTCGCACATCACGCGGATTTGCGGCATCACATCCGTCGCGGGAGTTAAAATCTGAGAACCGCTCACCATTGCTATCGCACAAGCGCCTGCAGCGATTCCTCTGAAAATGGCCACCATGGTGCACTCCCTTCCTTCCGTGGGCACAACCCCTGACAACGATTTCTCGACGGAGTGCTCGGGAGTCGGTGGTCAACGGTCTATCTTCGAGTTTACGACCGCCGGAACGTCGGGGAACGTGATCTTGGTAATCCGGGTGCTGGGCACCCGTCATATCTGAGAAACCGGGTGTTACCCCGGGAGCCGCTAGACAACGGCGTCCGTCGGCACCGTCGCGGCGCGCTAATGTGCTCTGGTCGCCATCAGCGAACATGCCGATAGAAAAGTTGGACACATTCATGACTGCACCAGTAGACGGGTCGGCGCTCGAAGCGCGAGTCGGCCACTACTACCAGATGGACAACCCTTACCTGGTTGGCCGGGAGAAGGTACGCGAGTACGCCCGTGCCGTGCAGGACTACCACCCCTCACACTGGGATGCCGCCGCCGCAGCGGACCTGGGCTACTCGGGTGTGGTGGCGCCACTGACGTTCACTTCGACCCCCGCCATGGCCTGTAACCGCCGCATGTTCGAGTCGGTGGTGGTCGGATACGACACTTATTTACAGACCGAAGAGGTCTTTGAACAGCACCGCCCGATCGTCGCCGGGGACGAACTGCATATCGACGTGGAGCTGACGTCGATCCGCCGAGTGGCGGGCCGCGACCTGATCACCGTGACCAACACCTTCACCGACATGGCCGGGGAGCGGGTACACACCCTGCACACCACCGTTGTCGGGATCACCGCCGATGAGATCAGTCCGGGGACAATGGCCGCCGTGCAGAAGGCGATGATGCACGACGTCGACTTCTCCGGAATCGGCGCACCCGGGGACTCCTACATCAAGACGGTCCGGCCCGCGGGCGAAGTGCGCGTGGCCCAGGACACCGCCCGAAATCCGGGGACGCCGTCGTTCGATGACGTGAAGGTGGGCGACGAGCTTCCGGTGCACCACACCCGCTTGTCCCGGGGCGATCTGGTCAACTACGCCGGCGTGGCAGGCGACGCCAACCCCATCCACTGGGACGAGGAGATCGCCAAGCTGGCAGGGCTGCCCGATGTGATCGCACACGGGATGCTCACCATGGGGCTCGGTGCCGGGTTCTTCTCCGCGTGGTCGGGCGATCCCGGTGCGGTGACTCGTTACGCGGTGCGTCTTTCCGCGCCGGCGATCGTCTCGGCTGCCGAGGGCGCGGATATCGAATTCGGCGGCAAGATCAAGTCACTCGACCCTCAGACTCGCACCGGCATCGTCGTTGTCACCGCGAAGGCCAGCGGTAAGAAGATCTTCGGACTCGCGACGATGAGCGTGCGCTTCAGCTGAGCGGACGGGGCATGTCGGCCTACCGCTCCGTGACACAGCCGTTGTCGACAGCCCAGGCTCGGTCCAACCGAACGTTCTGCAACATCCGGCGATCATGTGTCACCAGCAACAGCGCGCCGTCATAGGTTTCCAGCGCCTGCTCAAGCTGCTCGATCGCGGCCAGGTCCAAGTGGTTTGTCGGCTCATCGAGCACCAACACATTTGTGCCACATGCCTGTAGTAGCGCCAGGCCCGCCCGGGTGCGCTCACCGGGCGACAGCTCATCGACGGTGCGCTCCACATGGTCTGCGCGCAGCCCGAATTTCGCGAGCAGGGTTCGCGCGTCGGCGGTCGACCATGCCGGCACTCTCTGCTCGAAGCGATCCACCAGCCGATCGGTGCCGGTGAAATCGGCACGTGCCTGGTCGATCTCGCCGATGGCGACGTTCGCACCCAGACTCGCACGACCCTCGTCGGGCTGCTGGCGGCCCAAGAGCAGCCGCAACAACGTGGACTTCCCTGCCCCGTTGGGACCGGTGATACCGATTCGCTCGCCCGCGTCGACCTGAAGCGATACCGGGCCAAGGACGAACTCCCCTTGCCGCACAACGGCATTCTCGAGAGTGGCTACGACCGCACTCGATCTGGGCGCGGCACCGATCGTGAATTCGAGCACCCACTCCTTCCGGGGTTCGACGACCTCCTCAAGGCGGGCGATCCGGCTTTCCATCTGACGCACCTTCTGCGCCTGCTTCTCACTGGACTCGGAGGCCGCGCGGCGGCGGATCTTGTCGTTGTCCGGGGCCTTGCGGATCGCGTTGCGGACGCCCTGGCTTGACCACTCCCGTTGAATCCGGGCGCGCGCGACGAGGTCCGCCTTCTTCTCGGCAAACTCTTCGTACTGCTCGCGCCGGTGTCGTCGAGCGACCGCACGCTCTTCCAAATAGCTCTCGTATCCGCCCCCGAAGACGGTGGTCCGGTTCTGTGCCAGGTCCAATTCGAGAACGTGGGTGACGCTGCGGGCCAAAAACTCACGATCGTGACTCACCAGCACCACACCACCGCGCAGATCCCGGACAAAGTCCTCTAGCCGTGCCAGCCCGTCGAGGTCGAGATCGTTGGTCGGCTCATCGAGTAACACGACGTCGAACCGCGACAACACCAACGCCGCCAAACCGACACGTGCGGCTTGCCCACCCGACAGAGAAGTCATCAGGGTCGACGCCGGTCGCACCGTGTCCGGGCCGAGGCCCACGTCGTTCAGGACCGCGGGCACCCGGTCCTCGAGGTCGGCTGCGCCGCAGGCAAGCCAGCGATCAAACGCGACAGAGTATTCATCTGCCAGGTCTGCGCGGCCCTGCACCTGGTCTGCCAATGCCGCCGCAGCCGATTCCATCGCCTCCGTTGCCGCGATGCATCCCGTGCGGCGCGCGATGTAGGCGGCCACCGTTTCTCCCGGTATGCGTTCATGCTCCTGTGGCAGCCACCCGATGAACGCGTCGCCGGGCGCGACGCCGACCGTTCCGGAGAGCGGTTGGAGGTCCCCTGCCAGGATTCGCAGCAGGGTGCTTTTTCCGGCGCCATTGGCACCCACGACTCCGACCACATCACCCGGCGCCACGGTCACATCGAGGCCCTCGAAGAGGGTGCGGTGCGCGAAACCCCCGGCCAGGTTCTTCGCGACAAGTGTTGCCGTCATCGGCTCATCGTTCCATCACCATCTGGCGGTAGAACCCGCGCACACCGGCGCTCCCGGGTTGTTAACATCACGCCGTGCACCACTCGTCGGCACCCGGCCGGCACAGCGGATCATCTCTCGTATCGCGGCGCGACGCCCTCCGATACGTCTTGACCGCACCGCTGCTCGCGGGCCTGCCGGTTTTCGCCGCGCCGCAAGCAGCTGCGGATGGCCTGCGCCTGATCGACTTCACCGAGCGCCTGGTCACGCCCGAGCAGATCAAAGCGGCTGGCTACGCGGGCGCACTCGTCTACGTATCCGAGTTGCGGCCGGGTGCGGACTTCGATTTCAAACCCGTCACCCGTGACTATGCCGACGGGCTGCGTGCGGCTGGTTTGCACATCGTCAGCTGCTATCAGTACGGCAAGCCGGGCTGGCCGACCCCGTCGGACTTCACCCGTGGCTATGACGGCGGAGTCGCCGACGCACAGACCGCACTGCGGTTACACGGTGCCGCCGGAGGGCCGGCTACCGCACCAATCTTCTTCAGTGTAGACGAGGACATCGATGAAAGGATCTGGAAAACCCAGGCGGCCCAATGGTTCCGGGGGATCAACTCGGTGCTGGGCATTCGCCGTACCGGCATCTATGGTCACGCTCGCGCCTGTGGCTGGGCCATCGGCGACGATGTGATCGGGCATTCAACGACAGCCGGGTACCGGTGGGCCTGGCAGACACGCGCATGGTCGGGTGGAGTGCGTGAGCCCGCCGCGGTGCTGTACCAAACCGCGGTCAACACCGCATCCAATCCCGGCCCTCTCATCGGCGACGTACATGTTGACGTCGACGATGTTCTAGCAACAGATTTCGGGCAGTGGTCGCTATCCCGGTGAAACCGGAAGATCGCAGCTCCTAGTCGCCAACACGGCTACGGCCCGATGTTTCAGATATCAAGCACCGCAACCACGCTACCCGTCCACGCACAGGGACCCCACCATTTGAAGGAAGGTTACGCTAACCTACATTGACTGGCCCGATCTCGTAGGCGCGGTCAGCGAGCACTGGAGAGGAGACGCCAGGAAGCCCGCCCGTGGCCCTGGAAACCGGTCAATGACGACTAGCGAAATTGGTTCCCCCACAATCGGTTCAATGGGCGATACGGGCAACCCATCATGACAGCTCCGGTATGGATGGCAGCTCCCCCGGAGGTACATTCGGCCTTGCTCAGCAGCGGTCCCGGTCCCGGCTCACTATTCGCGGCGGCCGACGCCTGGCGCTCGTTGAGCACGGAATACTCCTCGGCCGCAAACGAACTCACTACTACGCTCGGTTCAGTGCGAGCCGGCGTGTGGGATGGCGCCAGCGCTGAGCAATATCAGACAGCGCATGTGCCCTACCTGAGCTGGTTGCACGAGACCAGCGCGGTCAGTGCCGGCGTCGCCGCCCAAACCGAGACCGCGGCAACGGCATACAGTGAAGCGCTCGCAACCATGCCCACCCTTGGTGAGCTCGCCGCGAACCACGCGACACACGGCGCCTTGGTTGCCACCAATTTCTTTGGTATCAACACCATTCCGATTGCGGTGAACGAGGCCGACTACATCCGGATGTGGATACAGGCCGCTACCGTCATGAGCACCTATCAGGCCGTCTCGGAATCCTCGGTCTCGGCGGCGCCGCCAACCTCCCCTGCGCCGCCCGTGCTGTCACCGGACAGTGGCGCTGCCGCACGGACCGCGGCCCAGGACGCAACAAAGCCGCCACCCATCGTGCCCGATCCGAACGATCCCATTGAAATGTTGCTGAAGAACTCCCAGCACTTCCTCGGCATGTACCGCGCGCTCAAGGGACTGATCACCGATCCTGTGGGCACCATCGTCCGGATCATCATCGATTTCTCCACCAACCCGGCGGCCGCCATCGTGACATGGACGCCCCTCTTCTACGTGTTCGCCTACGCTGCAACGTTTGCCGTGATGGGCACGCCGATCTACGCGGCAATCATGGGTCCAGCGGCGGGGATCTCGATCCCCCTCGCCATCACGCTGGCGAGCCTGTCGCAGATGCCCGAGGCTCCGCCGGTCGACGCACCTGCCGAAACAGTCCCGGCGCGCATCGATCAGCCGCACGCGGTGGCGATGGGCGGCGCACCGGCTCCCACGGCGAGCACTGCGGCACCCACACCGACAACTACTTCCCCGGCCACGCCGGGCTCTGCGCCGGCGCCCACGCCACCGCCCGCCGGTGCCGAAGGCTTGGGATACGCCGTCCGTGGTGACGGTCCCGGATTCGGCTTCGGGCCGACCATCGGCGCGAGCACCGGAGCCACGGCTCACGCACCCAGCAGTGCAGTGTCTGCCGCAGCCGCATTGGCCTGCAATCCGGCAACGGGCAAGAGCCGCAGGCGGCGACGGCGCACCATCGACGATCGCGGATACCGCCACGAGTACGCCACCATGGATGACCACACCCCCACCGGGCCCCAAGATCCAGTCACTGCTGTGGCCTCCGGTACGGGCGCGGGGCGGCTGGGCTTCGCCGGAGTTCACACCGCGACAACCGCGGTCGAAGCCACCGGGCTTTCCACCCTGGACGGGGATGCCGAGAACCGGACCATCCCGATGCTGCCGGGAACCTGGGACGTTACCGATGATGATCGCTGATGTTTTGAACCAACTCAAATGGGTATCTCACCGAGGCGCGAGCCAAGGTGGCCGCTGACGAGTCCTGAATAAGGAGCGCAGCATCATGATCATTCTCGGTGTTCTGCTGGCTGTCCTCGGATACGTTCTTGCTGTCCCCATCTTGGAGACGGTGGGGCTGGTCCTTATCGTGGCCGGCGCCATCTTATGGATACTCGGGGCGGTGGGCAGGCCAGTCGCGGGCCGTAAGGTGTGGTTCTGAATGTTGGTGCGGCACATAGCCCGACCGATGCTCGGGTCCATCTTCATCGTCGCGGGCGCTGACGGCCTCACCCGCCCGTCCGCATCCGTGGCCGCAACCGAACCGCTGGTCAGCAGTCTGCTGGAACACACCCCGGAATCCGCCCGCCGCTATCTGCCCAGTGATCCGCAGACCTACGTACGAATCCACGGCGCCACGCAGCTGGCCGCCGGTCTGGCGCTGGCAAGCGGAAAGCTACCGCGGATCTCGGCATGGGTGCTCGCCGGCACTCTGGTACCTGCGACGCTGACCGACCAGGCGTACTGGCGTCAAACCGATCCGGCCCTCAAGTTGCAGCAGAAAACGCATTTCTGGAAGAACATCTCCATCTTGGGCGGTTTGATCATCGCCGGCATCGACACCGAGGGACGCCCGGGCCTATCGTGGCGTGCCCGCCGGGCGGCCCGTGACGCCGTGGCCGCGGTGACCTCTGCACTCCCCGGAGTGGAGCAGACCTCACAATCCCTCGGGGCGAAGACCCTGGAGCTGGGAGAGGCCACGCGCGAACGGATTCCGGATCTCGTCGAACACGCGCGTGAACGCGGCGCCGAGATCGCCGAAACCGCTCAACGACGGGGCAGCCAATTCGCGGAGACCGCCTCGCGCCGAGGAAGCGAACTCGCGGAACGGCTCTCCGAGCGCGGCAGCGAGCTGGCCAGCGCGGCCGAAAAGGGCAGGCACCAGGTCGAGGCGCTTGCCGCCGACCCGCCACCTCGCGTTCGCAGGTTCGTGCACGCGTTCATTCGCCGCTAGACGCGCCTACCTTCGGGCGGCCGACAGCCCTTCCGCGGCACGCACGGATAAGGCAACGCGTGGGCCTCCGCCGACCGGTTCGGCTTCCACATAGGGAAATGGCGAATAGCGGATGACCCGAATCGTGAAGGTGGCCCACGTGCCATCGGCTCCACGGCGCCGAAAGGTGCTACCGATTTCAATCATGGGTCTCTCCTCGTGGGGCCTGAAGTGGTATTCGTGACGCAATGAATACCCGGGCTCCGCGAAATCAAACCGCCGAGGGCCCCGCCCTGTTAGACCATGTCAGCCCGCTCAAACACCCGCAAAACCCATACCGCACAGGACGGTGTCGACGTGATCGTGGTAGAGCGCATCACTGTCCGCGACAAGATCACCGAGGCTGCCAAAGACCTCACCGGCAAGGTATCCGGTGATCGAGGCCCAGGCGAAGATCCCAATGCCAATAATCGCTGGATCGATCGGCGGGGCTGTGTCTTCGCCGAACATCGCGACAAGAAGGGGCCCCGGAGCCGAGGGCCGAAACCTCGTCCGCCGCGGGACGGCCTCGCCGGCGGCTACCGCCCTGAGATAAGCATCCATGAAGGAGGCAATGACTCTCATTGCGGCAGGACCGGTTTCAGCTGGCTGAGCAGCATAACCCGGTATGGGGGTTCCGCTGAGCAGTGCGAAATCGCCGGGATGAGCAAGAGCCCAGCGCCGGGCGGCGACGAAGGCCGCCCGCAGTCTGGCGGCCGAATCAGACTCGGGCGCCGCCTTTTGCCCGTCACTCATCGCTTGGGCAAGAGCGCCGTTGGCGTCAACGCATAGTGCCGTGATCAAGGCCGCCTGTGTCTCGAAGTAGCGGAACAGCGCGGCGGGCGCCATGCCCATCTCCCGAGCGATCCCGCGCAACGACAATGCTCCCGTTCCACCGTCTGCGAGCTGCCTGCGCGCGAGCGCCTTGATCTCGTCCGTTGTCTGCGCGCGCTGGCGAGCCCGCCGCGTCGCCGGCACATCCGCAGCATTCGTCCGGGTCGGCACATCAAGTCCTCGGTTGGAGACATCGGTTGAACAGCCAGTGTAGGAAGAGGGCCGACGCTAGTCGCCGTCGAGCCGGGTACGGAGTATCTCCACTCCCGGCCCGTCAAGCTGGGCCAGCGCGGCGGGGCGGCCGCCCACAGCCATCACAATCGCCTCACCTGGCCCGTGGACCTCGGGCCCGGTGCCGTCGGTCCACTGGATGTCAGTCGCAGTCCATCGCAACCCCTTGAGCCGTCGCTTGGGATTGATGAACGGGTCCGGGTTGTCCAACACCATCCGCAATGTGCCCTCGGGAACCGTCCGGAGACGGTTCAACGGGCGTCGGATATCTTGCTGATGAATAAGCAGGTCGGCAAGGACCAGCTTGGGCTGGATCCTGGCCGAATAGCTTCTCGCGATGGTGGCTTCGAAAGCGGCGAGCAACTCCTCGGTCGACCACCCTCGTGCCCGATCCAGGTAAAGCCGGTTCAGCCGGTCTGCCGAACCGCGCACTCGAATGACCTCGCTGCCGTAACGGAGCAACGGGGTTCCGTCGTACAGCACATGGGCCACCACATCTCGCACGCGCCAGCCGGCGCACAGCGACGGTGACTCCCACTCTTGGGGCGTCAGTTCGCGCAAGAGCGCGGCGAGATCGCGCTTCTCCTGCTGCACCATCGCGTATACCCGGGCCCGTGACATCGGTACCTCCTTGCTCTGATTGCTCACCGGAATCGCAGACGAATGAAGTTGCCCATCCCATTGCGTCGCCAATCCGAAAGCATCTTTGGCGTAGGAAGCCAGAATGGGTCCGGCACATGGAGCCCGAGCCGGGTGGTACGGGTAAGCCCCATCATCCGCATCTGTCGCGCCAATGTCAGCACTGGCAGCGTGGGCTGATAGTCGTAGCGGTGCCTTCCCTGCCCGATCGAACCGGTTATCAGGCAAGCCATTTGCTCCGGTGAACGTGTGATCCCCCCGATCTCGGGGTGTGCGGCTCTCCACTGGGTGACGGCGTCCTCCGACACAAAGAAGCTGTTGTAGTCGCACCAGCCGGCCACCCGATGAGGCATCTCGCGAACCGGATACGCAAGGTGTACTCGCAATGTGCGGGGTGTGTAGTCGACCAGAAAGCCGTCGCGCCCGACCAACCGCACAGGCGCTTTGGTCTGCCGACATACCGAGTCGACGATCACTTCTGAACCCGGAAACTGCCCCGATATGGCACACGCCTCGACAGCGCATTCGGCGTACCAGTTCTGCTGGCCCGCAACAGTTACCGCGTAGTGGTTTCTGAATGCCGCGAACGGCCGCGCATAGACCAGTTCGCCAAGCGGAGGCTGCGGCTCGATCAGTACCTCGTCCTGGAAGGTCGGCGCCCCCGCGTGCTCTTCGTCTTGGAGCGCCACGCAGATTGCGCCTTCCAGGTCACGCATGAGTCGTGCCATTTCAGCCTTCGACATTGCGAACTCGGCGAGCAGTTCCGCCATCGTAGGCGCGGTGCCACGGCTCATGATCTCGGTCATGATGCGCCGCCGGACCGACCGGGCACGCTCGCTGAGCTCCGCCATGCATACACCTCCGTAAGTGAACGATGATCACTGTTTGATCGCCGATCACGATAGCGGCATGTTCACCGTGTGACAACCCACTCGGGCCGGCTCTTCGGCAAATCGGTAATATGACCGTATGGTCATATCCATATCGAGGTGACCTGCCGTCACGTGAGAGGGTCCCCGTGTCCATTCGTCGTACCGTCCAAGAGTTTGTGCAGCGCCGCACGTTGCTTCCCGATCGGATCGACTCCCTGATCGCCGGCCCGGGCCGTGACGTCCGCGGGTTGACCGTCGTAGTCACCGGAGCGTCCGCCGGGATCGGCCGTGAGAGCGTCCTGCAACTGCGCGACCAGGGCGCGCGAGTGATCGGAGTGGCCCGCCGTGCCGATGAACTCAAGGCACTCGCGGCCGAGACCGGCTGCGAATGGCACACGTGCGATCTGTCCCACCAGGACCAGATCGCACGGTTGTTGGAGGAACTCACCGAGCAAGGGGTCGACGTACTGGTGAACAATGCCGGGCATTCCATCCGCCGCCGCATTGTCGATGCGTCCGATCGATTGCACGATTACCAGCGCACCATGGCGCTGAACTACTTCGCCGCAGTGCAGCTGAGTCTGGGTTTGTTGCCCGGAATGATCGAGCGGGGCCGCGGTCAATTTGTCAACGTATGCACATGGGCCCTGCACGCCAACACATTTCCGAGATTCTCCGCGTACGCGGCCTCGAAAAGCGCGCTAGCTATTTTCGGGCGCAGCCTCAACGCGGAGCGCCCGCATCCCGGAGTGCACGCGACCAACGTGCACTTCCCGCTGGTGCGTACCGAAATGATCACTCCCACAGAGGAATACAATGATGCTGCGGCACTATCCGCCCAGGAAGCCGGGCGTTGGATCATGCGCGCGGTGACCCATCAGCCCGTGGAGATCAGTCCCGCCGTGCTGCGCGCGGTGCTACCGACAATCGATCTACTGTCACCGACCGCGTCGGACAGCACCATCGCATCACTCACGTAGGCACCGGCCCCTCGCTGAAGCACCCCGCTCATCTATACCTCGTCGTTGTCCGACGAGAGCACCGACCCACTCTGATCGTGATCACAGGCAACACCCTGGTCTTCACATGCCATGCCGGTGCCACTGCTAGGCGCCTTTGGCGCAATGTTCGTCTTGTCCGAATCATAGGGCCCGCTGATATCAGAATCCGGGTTGTTTGGTCCGGAGTCATTGCTCGCCAGCATGATCCGCATCGACACCGTCGGATGGTCCGGGATTGTCGCCGCCGCGGCATGATGCGAATCCGCCATGGGGGCCACCGCACTGCCTGCGGCCAGACCTATTCCCCCAGCGGTGACGACCGCGGGGGCGATCAGCACGGCCGCCAACCAAACGCGCCTCGACTGAAAACGCATGGCGCACTCCTTTCACAGATACCGCGCTGTCGCGGTGCCAGTAAAAGTCTTCGTGAACTACCGGCCGCAAACATCGCCGCCAGCAGGTGATCTGCTTTACCTGCTAGCAGGTAAAGGGTCGAGGAATTCGGCATGCCTACGCAACAATGGGCCCATGTACGTGCCCAAGAACTTCGCGATGCAGGCCAAGGAGATCACCGCCGTTCTCGGCGACGCCGGCCTGGCCCATCTCGTCACTCATGATGACGCCGGGTATCTCGTGACACCGGTTCCACTGCTCTATCGACCCACAAGCAACACACTCGTCGGGCATGTCTCTCGCGCCAACCCGCATTGGCATCGAACCGGTCCGTCCATCGCCATTTTTGCCGGCCCTCAGGGCTACATTTCACCCAGCCTGTATGCCACCAAGGCCGAAACCGGCAAGGTGGTGCCGACCTGGAACTATGAAGTCCTCAACGTTCACGGGCACCTCACCGCACACGACAACCCCGAATGGGTACGCGCACTGGTCACCGAACTCACCGATCGGCATGAGCACCACCGGGATTCGCCATGGGGGATCGACGATGCTCCCGAGGAATTCACGTCTGCACAGATTCGCGCCATTGTTGGGATCGAACTAAGCATCGAATCGGTCGAAGGCAAGGCAAAGATGTCGCAGAATCAGCCCGAACGTAACCGCACTGGCGTCATCGAAGGATTGCGCCGATCCGGGGACCCGGCCCAGCAGCAGGTCGCAGAGCAGGTGGCGGCCCAGAACTACACACGCTAACCGCGGTGGGCAGTGCCCGACCTGCTCAGCGGACAGCTTTGATCGGCAGTACCGCCAAACCACCGAGGACGGAAAGCACCATCGACGCGATATAGAGGATGCTGAAATCGCCCTGTGCGCTGTGCATTCCGAATAGCGCGGTGGCCAATAGCGGCACCAGCAATTGTGGCAGCAGGTACGCCATCGCGACCACGCCGAGGTCTTTACCCGACGACTCCGTCTCCGGCAGCACCTCGGTCATCAGTGCCAGATCCACCGCGGCATAGGCGCCCTGGCCTGCCCCGATAACCGCCGCACCGAGCAGAAGCGCATGAAAATCCTTGAACAACAGCAAGATGACCAATCCCAGTGCCGTGATGACGCACGAGGTCCACACAATGCCCTTACGCCGTCCGGTGCGGTCGGACCACCAGGCGGACACCGCAGCCGTGAGGGTGTTGGTAACCAAAAATGCGCCGATAATCACGCCGTACTTGGCAGCCGCCTCATGCTCGGACAAGCCCAGCGTGCCCGCCACGATGTACAGCATGTATACCGTCACCAACAGCACCGACATGGTGACGAGTAGGCGGCAGACCCACGCCCACGCAAAATCTTGATGCTTCCTTGGACTTATCCAGTAGCTGGACAGAATCCGCTGCCAGCTCCGGGGGTCGCCTTGCATGCGAACCGTATCGCGCAGAATGACCGCGGCAAGGCCATTGCATATCAGTGCTATCACCGCCGGCAGGCCGAACCACCATCGAGGATCGTTGGGCAGCACATTGATAAACACGCTGCCGACCACTGGCGCCAGGCTGGTCGAGATGCCAAACACCGCCGCGACACGTGCCCTGATCGCGATGGAGATTTGGTCGGCCAGTAGTGCGTTGAACACTACAAGTGTTGCCGCAAAACCAATCTGGGTGATACACCAACCGGCGACGACGCCTCCTACCGAGGGAGCAGTCGCCAGGGCCGTCAAGCCCAACGCCCCTACCAGCGTGCCACCCACCAGGTATGGGCGACGGATCCCGAATCGAGACGTCGAGGTGTCACTGAGATGCCCCAGCGGGGGCGTGACCGCGATGATCGCAATGCCACCCAGCGCCATAGTCAACGACAACGCCTGTGTCTTGTGCGCAGGGTCAAGCTCGGCGAGCCGCAGTGGGATGCTCACTCCACCTGCGGCCAACAGCGCGACCGCGGAGGCAAAGTAGGCCAGCAGAAAAACCGGTAAGAAGGCGCGCGGTTGCGCGGTCCGGATGTCCGCCTGGGGGCGTATATCGGGGGTTTCCGTGGCCATACGGTCCTCTCGAATGTTCTTCGACCAACCACTGTAAGCGGAGGCGCGCAAACCCCGCTGAGGACGCGATCGGCACCAGTGGCCGGTAGGCGCTCCACGTACGCATAACGAGCCCTCAAGCGATTACCCGCATATGCTCCGGGCAGGCAAGCCAGCCATTGGTGTGAGGAGGAGCACAATGCGATTCACCAGTGATCTCGCGCGCCCCCCTTACCGGCGGCCGACCGCCACGGCCACCATGAGAACCAACACCCGCCAATTGACGGTTTGGGACGGCACCCGGCCGCGCACCCCTCGCACGTGGCAATCACGCGTCAGTCTTGCCGCCAGTGGCGCCGAATACGTGTTCGCCACCGAGCAGATCGCGACTCCCACCGACTGGTTCTTCCACGAGGGACGCCACGTCGTCGTCGTGCACCGCCGCGGCCGGCTGCGCACCATGGAGCTTGAGTTCGAGGGTGGGCCCTCGGGCCGGGCCGACCCACAGGTAGGCGACATTTGGCTCATCCCCGCCGATCGGCGCTATTCCGCACTCGCGCACGGCAGCACCGTCGAATACTGTCAAATGACGTTGCCGCCCAGATTCCTCGAGAAAGCCGACCTTGAACCCAGTATTCGGCAACGGGATCCGCTCACATATCGCGTCATCGAGCAGATCAGCACCGTGGCCGGACGTGAGGATGCCTTTGCGCGGCTAGCCGCCGAATGGTTGACCGAGACCTTATTGCGGCACCTCACCAAGAGATTCGTGACTGGCAGCGACAGCACGCCCGGTTTGTATCGCGACTTCGGGGCGGTTGATCGCGCCGCACTGATCGAGTACTTGGACGAATGCCCCGATTCGATGATTGGACTATCCCCGCTCGCGGCGCACGTCGGGATGACAACACGAGAGTTCACCAAGGCCTTTGCCGCCGCTTTCCACACCACACCACACCAGCTCCTCCTCGACAGGAAAATCACAAAGGCCAAGCGGCTTCTCGTCGAGTCCACGGCCTCTATCGCGGAAATCAGCGTCCAACTCGGATTCTTCAACCCCGATCATCTGTGGGCGGCATTCGCGCAGCGGGTGGGTACCACCCCGAGTGGCTACCGGCAGTCAACCGCTGGTTAGGGCATCGCGAATCGCGGACTGGGTGTGCGGCAACCAGATTGCCTGGATGGGGGCCTGCGGCGGGTCCACGATGTCGATGACGACAACCTGGCCCGCCAAACACGGCCCGGTCGGCGCGGTAACAAATGCGACGCCATCGTTGTCCAATACCGCCGTAACCGGCGGTGTGCCCTGGACATGATTGATGACGAAGGCGGGTTCAAAACCCGCTGAGCGGCAGGTACTCAAAATAAAGTCCGTGTAGTGCGAGACTCCCGGTGGCGCCCAGACGATGATCCGTTCATTTCGCAGGTCCCGCAGGGCGACCGAATCGCGTTCAGCCAGAAGATGTTCCCGGGGAACGGCAACTCGCAGCGCGTGGTACCCGATCACGCGTGAGGCCAGGTTCTTGGGCGTCGCTATTCCGCGGCGCAACGCGATGTCTGCCGAACCGCCGATCACCGCGGGTTCGAGCGCGTTGGGAAAGACCTGCAACGCCGTCACGGAGACGTTCGGCAGTGCCGACCGAACCGGTACAAGCAGCTGGTGCACCTCCTCGGCGGTGATCGCCGGGGTGTGCGCGACCACGAACGGGCGCGGCTGCTCGGCCGCCGTGTTCTGTACCTGGCGCACCAAGGTCTGTGCGGCCGCAAGCAGCACCACGGAGCCATCCCGCAGGACTTCACCGGCAGGCGTCAACGCAATGTGACGACCGCTGCGGTCAAACAGCTTGGCGCCGACCTGCTTCTCCAGGTTGGTCACCGATTGGCTGATGGCCTGCTGGGTGAGGCGGAGCTGCTGCGCAGCCCGCGTGAAACCGGAGTGTTCGGCCACAGATAGGAATTGCTGGAGGCGCCGCAGATCGACGGGATCATCCCAAATTCCGGCTGAGTGCTCGGGCATAGGTAGCAACTATATGCCCAAGTAGAAGTTGTGGATCTTGAACATTTTTTTGTTTCTCAGTTGTGGCACAGCGACCTAGCGTGATGAGGTCAGGGATTTACTGACATTCCAGTCGAAAAAGTGAAAGGGGCATGCATGCCTGAGAAGATCGATGAGGTCGATCAGCTCATCAAGCAGCTCGCCGAGACGTTCGGGCGTCCGATCCGGTCGCCGATCCTGCACTGGCCGGACGAGTACGGCCTGGAGTACGAGTCGGTGTCCTTCCCCTCTGAGGACGGCGTTCCGCTGGATGCCTGGTTCATTCCATGTAAGGGCTCCAACAAGATCGCGATCGCCAACCACCCAATCTGGCATAACCGATACGGCCTGCCCGCACATCTGGAACCGTGGAAGCAGATCGGTGCCGCCGGCGGCAACGATTTCGAAGTCAACTTCATGGCCGACTACAAGAACCTGCATGACGCCGGCTACAACGTGCTCACCTACGACATGCGCAACTTCGGGCACAGCGGCATCGGCAATGGTGGCGTCGGCAGCAACGGAATCTTCGAGTCGCGCGATGTGATCGGCTCGATCCAGTACGTGCGCTCACGGCCGGACACCAAGGACATGACCCTGGTGTTGTTCAGCCGCTGCTGCGGTATGAATGCCACGTTCATCGCCCACGACCGCCGTCCCGAAGTGTTCCGGGACATCCGCGCCATCGTGTCACCCCAGCCGGTATCGCTGCGGCCGTTCTACGAACGGATCACCGAAATCCTCGGAATCACTGAACGTTTGGATGATATCGAGCGAGAGATTCAGCTGATCACCAGCTTCAAGTTCGATGATATGTCGCCGATTCCGTATGCCAAGAGCATGGACATCCCCACCTTCCTGGTCCAGGTGCGCAACGATGCGCTGACCAAGGAAAGCGACGTCCAAACGATCTTCGACAGCATTCCTACCAACGACAAGAAGCTGTTCTGGATCGAGAACTCAACCAGGCGCTGGGACGGGTACAACTACTTCCCACACAACCCGGAACAACTGATCGACTGGTTCGACACGCACACCTCGTGAGCCGGCGTGGGGACCACTCGCGGCCTCGCGCCGGGTGGTCCCCACGTCATCCATGCTCCACCATCCTCATCGGAGGCACTGCACGGCAATGCGTTTCGATATCAAGACTGCAAATCACAACACCACGTGGCAAGAGATCCTGAGTGTGTGGAAGGAGGCCGACGACATCGAGGTCTTCCACACCGGATGGCTCTTCGATCACTTCTATCCCATAGCCTCACCGTCGCAACGAGATCACAACAGCGCGGGCCCCTGCCTTGAAGGCTGGATGTTGCTTTCCGCACTCGCACAGGAGACCTCGCGCCTACGACTCGGAACCCTCGTCACCGGTATCCACTACCGACATCCCGCCATCCTGGCCAATATGGCGGCCACGGCCGACATCGTCTCCGGTGGCCGCCTCGAGCTCGGACTCGGGGCGGGGTGGAACGAAGAAGAATCCCAGGCGTACGGCATCGAGCTGGGTACGTTGGCAGAGCGATTCGACCGTTTCGAGGAAGCCTGCCACATCATCACCGGCCTGCTGTCGCAACCTCGGACCAGTTTTTCCGGACAGTACTACAGCGTCACCGACGCCTACTGCGAACCTAAATGCCTGCAACAGCCGTACCCACCCATCCTCATCGGGGGCAAGGGCGAGAAGCGGACTCTGCCTCTTGTCGCCCGATACGCCCAACACTGGAATTTTCCCGACGGCACTCCCACCGAGTTCGCGCGTAAACGCGAGATACTGCACGCATACTGCGCAGCCATCAACCGTGCCCCCTCGGCGATCCTGACGTCGGCGCATGTTTGGCTCACCTCCGATACGCCCGAAGGTATTTCGCGCCTAGTCGAGGAGCTCGCCGCCTTTCAGACAGCCGGTCTCGACGCGGCGGTCATCTATCTGCCCGTGCCGCTGGATCCTCGCGTGCTGAACCCGCTGGCGAATGCACTGAACGGTCTCACCGCACCTCCGAAACGTTAGGACACCTCTCACATGCCTTCGCCCACAGACGACTTCACCCGGCTAACGGATCCAGCAGTCGAGCGCGCTCTCCGAGCCTGGCAGCGGGCCGACAGTACAAGCTGGCTGGATGCCTTTGTCGATCAACCAGGCTTGACCGACGACGGCGCACTGCGTGACTTCGGCGCATTCAGCGCGGAGATCGGCAACGAGTACTTCACCAGCATCGAGAAGGTCAGCCCCGACGGCCACACTGTGACCGGCCAGTTCCACAGCGAGACCTGGGGAAATTTCCGAACCTTCTTTCGGTTCGTCCCCGACGAGAGCGGGAAATTCAGGCAGCTCGATATCGGCCAGGCCTAGCTTCGGTGTGCCGAAACCAACCAGGCCGGCAGCTGCGCGCGTCCATCAGAACCGATCGTCACATTGCGGTATTCGAAGCCTTCGGGCAGCTGACCGGGAACATTCACCCACGCTCGCGCGCGCCGCACCTCATCGACCACCAGATGCCGCCCAACGATGTCGCGCAGCTGCTGTTCGGTGAACGGCCTGGGGCCGAACTCGGCATTGGGCGGAAAAGCCTCGGTGGCAAAGACAAGCGCGAAGAACCTGCCACCCGGCTTAAGCGACCGCGCCAGGGACCGGACATAGTCTCCCCTGATTTGCGCGGGCAAACAATGGAATACCAGGCCATCAATCACGGTGTTGAAATGGTCGTTATATCCAATATCCGAAGTCAAGTCGGCGGTGTCAAAGACAACATCCAACGCAAGCGGCTCGGCAGCCTTTTTCGCTTTTTCTATCGCGCCGCTCGATAAGTCGAGTCCCACCACCTGGTAGCCGTGACCGGCCAACGCCAGCGACGTCGATCCGATCCCGCACCCGGCATCCAGGATGGGACTTTCGAACCGCCCCTGTCGATGTAGGGCGGCGAGTTCGGGTTGCATCTCGCCGATGTTCCAACCGGGATCTCCTGGCGCATAGACCGCTTCGCCACGATACAACTCATCCCAGTCCACAGAATTCACGTCAAATGTTGGCATATTTCCGATGCTAAGCCGGTAATAGAGACTCGGCAATCAAGCAGTTTTTATCAGCGCGATTGTTTCTCGCTCCGACTTTTACCTTCTTATGCTGGATAACAACTTCACGAATATTGTGAATATCCTGAAATTCGATAACAAATTGAATACATGCGGGCTGCCGCCACTGCGATGAGTGGCACCGCCGTTGTACTACCGTCGGTGTGGTGAAGGTGCCCGGATCGCACGCCACCCGGGTGTGCGCCGTCGCCACGGTTCTGCTTGCTCTCGCGGGCATCCCTTCGTGCGGACGCCCGGCACAGCCGATCACCGCGCCAAGCATTGTTCCCACCGGCCCCTTCGCGCCCATCACCACGCTGGTGAACGATGCCGTCGCGGCACCGCGACTGCCCGGCGCGGTAGTTGAGATAGGGCACGCCGGCAAGATCGTCTTCCGCCAGGCTTTCGGATGGCGCAAGCTTCCCGACGAGCCGGGCCTGAACGGATCACCGGCACCCGCCGAGCCGATGACCGACGACACAATCTTCGACATCGCATCGCTGACCAAACCCCTGGCCACGAGCGTGGCCGTACTGCAACTGTACGAAGGGGGCCGGGTTCACATCGACGAACCCGTGCAGGCATATCTGCCCGACTTCAACCCCACCAACGATCCGCGGCGCGACCAGGTAACCCTTCGGATGCTGCTCACCCACACCTCCGGTATCGGCGGCGACCTGAGTCACCAGGGCCCGTGGGGACTGAAACAGGCGGATAAGGCGGATGGCATCCATCGAGCACTCACCACACCGTTGGCATTCGATCCTGGCACCACGTTCCACTACTCCGATATCAACTTCATCATTCTGGGCGCGCTGGTCGAGAAGGTCACCGGCCAAACTCTAGATATTTATGTGCAGGACAATATCTTTGCACCGTTGGGCATGAACGAAACCCGCTATCTTCCCGCCGCCAAAGCCTGCGGGCCGCACCACATAGTCGGTACCGCAATCACTTTGGAGGAAGGCCCGCGCGCCGCACCGGACTGCGCGACAGGCGCCTGGAGCACCGCCCTGCTGACCCGCATCGCGCCGACCGCACATGACGAGGACACCCCGGGCATCAATCCCCACTACGGCCGCCTCATTCGTGGAACCGTGCACGACCCGACCGCGCGCCGGATGGGCGGTGTGGCGGGTAGCGCCGGCGTGTTCTCGACGGCTGGCGACGTCGGCCGGTACTGCCAGGCATTGCTTGATCGGCTGGCGGGACGCCCGAGCACCTTCCCGCTGAAACGAGCCACGCTGGAATTGATGACCAGTCCGGCGCAGCCCGGCCATAACGACGGACAACTCAAGGCTGCCAATGACGCCGCTCGACTGGCCATCGAAAAGACGTCCAACTCAACCGATCCCCTACTCGCACCGGGCTATCCGGCCATCGCGGGACAGAACCTGCGCGGCTTGGGCTGGGACATCGACACCGAGTTGTCCAAACCGCGCGGAATGCTCTTCCCCATCGGCAGCTTCGGCCACTCGGGCTTCACCGGCGTGACCTTGTGGCTGGACCCGGGGTCTGACACGTACGTGGTCGTCCTAGCGAACGTCATCCATCAACGCGGCGGTCCGCCCATAGTGCGGCTGAGCGGTCACATTGCCACCGTCGCTGCGCGCATGTTGGACCTCTACCGCAACTAGCCGGCCTGACAGCTGAAAATGACTGGGCCTGTTCAGATCACGAGATCCGTCGCATTGATACAAGAGCGTTATCTAAGTGCCGCTGAGGCTACAGTTTTAACATCAGTCACTTTGTTAACATCGCGCAATGCAAGATTCGTCGGGGAATCAGAGCCTTCGGCACACCTCACGTCCGGTAACCCGGCGAGACGCCCTGCGCTATGCCACCGCGGTATCGGCATTGGCCGGACTCGGCGCGGCATCACTCGGTACCGGCGCACCGACGGCCTCAGCCGCCGCGCCCACCTTGATCGACTTCGCCATGCGCCAGATCCCAGCCGAGCACATCAAGGCCGCCGGGCACGCGGGGGTGATCAACTACGTCTCCACATCGCGGCCCGGCTCATCCATGGGAGCCAAGCCGATCACCCGGCCCTATGCACAGTCGCTCACCGCCGCCGGACTGGTGATCGTCAGTAATTTCCAGTATGGGAAGCCCGGCGGGACAGCACCTTCGGACTTCACCCGCGGGTTCGCCGGTGGTGTCGAAGACGCTCGCACCGCATGGCAGCTGCATACCGCGGCCGGCGGCGGGCAGAGTGCGCCGATCTTCTTCTCCGTCGACGACGACATTGATCGCGGCACCTGGAACGATGTTGCCCTGCAGTGGTTCCGGGGCATCAATTCGGTGCTTGGCGTGCAGCGCACCGGCATCTACGGTGGCGTCAACCCCTGCCAATGGGCCGCTTCCGATGGCGTGATCGGCAATTCACGCTCTCCCGGTCACGTCTGGGCCTGGCAGACCCGCTCATGGTCTCGTGGTCAGGTCTTCCCCGGAGCGGTTCTCTACCAACGGATCGTGAGCACCGCGTCCAACCCCGGTCCCGTGGTCGGCGGCCTGGAAGTCGACGTCAGCGACGCCTTGGCTCAGGACGTGGGCCAGTGGAACTTCCACCAGTGACGCCGTAGACCTCACCCTGCCGACGCACATGCTCTGCGCAGCTACCCGCATGCGCATACGGTGGTCCTGAAGATCACTGCGTGTCGACAGCTTTGGGGCAAGAGGGCTGGAGGGCATCTCCGCATGGACGATTTCGCACCGACGCGCACCTTGCGTTTCGCGCTGGTACTCACCCTTGCCAGCGGCTTCATGGATGCCTACACCTACCTGGCGCGCGGTGGCACATTCGCGATCACACAGACCGGCAACATGGTGCTGTTCGCCGTCGACGCGGCGACCCGAAACTGGGACGACGCCAGGGCGCATGTGTGGCCGATCCCCGCCTTCATGCTGGGCATCGCAATGGCAGCACGCATCGAAGCCGGTCATGCACGGTTGGCGCACCCACTGCGCTGGGCGGTGGGAGCCCAGGTCGCGGCACTTGTCGCCATCGGATTCCTACCGGCATCCACCCCGCACGCATTCGTCACCGTGCCGGTCGCATTCCTGGGCGCGGTGCAGATCGGACTGTTCCGCACCGTTGGAGACCTGACCTACATGCCCGCCGCCACCACCGGCAATCTCATGCGGTTCGTCCAACAGATCTATGACGCACTGACGCATCGGGGTTCCGCCGCCTGGCAAGCCGCACGGATCTACGGGGTATTGATCAGTTCCTTTGCCGGAGGGGCGGTGGCCGGCGCCTTCGCCACCCAGGAATGGGACGTTCACGCCAGCTGGGCCGCTGCGGGAATCTCCGCCGCCATGCTGGTGATGCTGATCATCGACCCCATGCGGACCACCGACTAGCCATTCATCGGATCCAGCCGGCGACGTGGTTGAGATCATCGAGACGCTCGGCTCGGGACCGCTGCGCTTCTTCCTCACCTTCCATGACGGTGTCGCGACCGAGGACGACAGACACGAGACCTATCGCCGTCGCGATCTTCCTGCCTCCGCTTGGGTTGGTTATGTGTTCCTCATACACCGAGAACCGGCGCTCGGGATGGGGCGACTCATAGGCATCATCGCCGTCGGCATGGTCGTCAATGGCGCACTGCCGCTGTCGATCAACCTGTACCTGCACGGTGTTATCTCCCGACCATTTCTCGATCTGCTGCAACTCGCCATCGCGGGACTCATCCCGATCGTCGGCGCCCTGTTGGAACCACGGCCGGAGCGCATTTCGTCGACACCCGAACTCCAGCGTTAGCTGAATTTTCTGGAGGCCGGAAGTTTTACGAAGGCGGACATCGCCATCGCCGGATAGCTTCCACTTGAGTTTGCCCGCGACAGCCCGTCCGGGCCGTGGAGTGGAGGAGGCCGTGTTGACGAGGATCGCCGCTGCCGGTGTGCTTGTTCTGTGTGGCGTGTTCACCAATATGTTCACAGCCGTCGCACACGCTGACGACGTCGTCGTTCGGGACGCCAACGGCGTCCCCTGGAGCTGGTCGACCGAGGCGTCGTGCATCAAGGACGGTCCCGACCAACACCTGGCGAACAACGCCGACGACGCATTCCTCAAGTACTGGTACTGCCTCCAGCATGATGACGGCCTGTGGTACCTGCACAACACAGACAGCCCGTCGGAGCGGGTGGGCTAGGCGACTCGTCATTTCGGTACCGACCCTGTTCCGATTGCCGGCGGCATAGTCGCGCGCTCCGGCACCCGAATCATCGAGTCCGGATGGCCCGCAAGGCGGTCTCCCGGCACTCGGCGACCAACATGGCCACCCCGCCTATCGTGCGCAGCTAGACTACGCGTATTGACAGTAAGGGGGCGTGGGTGTGAATACGCAGGTGCGCAAGTTGATTCAGCCGAACAATACCGTTTTTCCGGTATCGGGCGGACCCATGCGCCGGCGAACCTTCCTGCTCGGGTCGGCGATGCTAGCCGCATCATCCCTATGTTCGTGCGCAAGTCCGCGTCGCCCGGAAAGCGTACCGGCCGTGGGAAGCTGGTACTCCCGAGAGGTTGTCTCGGAGCACCTCAACCTCTACCGTGAGATACACGCGGATTCGTTTGTCGCAGCGAATATCTGGCATGTGCGTGGACCGGACCGCGATATGGTCGTAGATACCGGACTAGGTGTCTCTTCGCTTCGTCGCGAGATCCCCACATTATTTCAGCGTGATCCCGTTGCATACGTGAGTCATTGGCACCTGGACCACAGCGGCGGCGCGCACGAATTTGATGACGTACGTGTCTTCGAAACGGGCGTGCCCCAGTTGTTGAGGCCGCCGCCGGCCAGCCTACGGCGCCATGGCCTGCAGAAAGATCTCGGCCTCCCGGAGGTAGGCGCAGACGCCCTGTTGCTCTCGCAGCTTCCCGCCCCCACATACAACCCCGACGAGTATCGCGTGATACCTGTGCCAAACGTCAAGGGAATATCCGATACCGGAGTTCTCGACCTTGGCGGCAAGACCCAATTTCGGGTCGTGCACCTACCCGGACACACCCATGACAGCTCTGCGCTCTTCAATGAGAGAACAGGCGAATTGTTTTCCGGTGACGTCATCTACGACGATGAGGGCGAGGGCCTGCTCGACACGACCTCTGACTCTTCTGTAGCCCAATATGTGGCGTCGTTCCAGAAGTTGAAACAGATGGATGTGCAGACTACCTATCCCGGACACGGGCGCACACTCGACCGACAAACCCTGCGCTCCATGATTACTCAATACCTGCAGAAGCACGCTTGACCAAGGCTGCATCCAGACATCTCAAACTGCCACACTGGCACTCGCGGGGCGCAGCCGTGCAATGATGCCGTCAAGGTCTAGTACGAACATGTCAGGCCGAAAGACATGGCCGCCTGGCTCTTCACGAAACTCATGTGGGATACCGGCGTCGCTGAGACGTCCGCGGAATTCGCGCTGGCCGGCAAGCACCTGAGTCTCTTGCACAGTGTCGAACCAGTTGACCGGATCCGGACTGGTGCCGGCGACCGTGAATATCCGCTTGTTCCGATAGCTCTCGATCCGCTCGACAGGATTGTCGGCACTGACCCTGGCCTCGTCCCAAGGGACGCCGTAGACGGTTGCACCGCCCAGTTCGACGGCCGCAGAACTCAAGTTTGCCCAATGGACGACCAGGCCCCCGTCCCGACGAAGACTCGCCGGACCCGAATGGCTACTCACGGAGGCGAAGTGGCCGTAGTACTTGGCCGCATACTTCAGCGCACCGAACCCACCCATCGAAAACCCGGAAACCGCGCGGCCGTCGTACTCCGCGTATGTTCGGAAGTTCGCCTCGATCCAGGGAATCAACTGGGCCATGTGGAACGTCTCCCAGTTTCGTGGACCGACAAACGAACCGACCGGGTTGCAGTACCAACCCGCCTGCCCGCCGTCAGGCATCACCACGATGATCGGCCTTCCCGCGGTTAGGTCTCTGATCCCCAGGAAATCGAACTGGCGGAAGTCGGCTGCTCCGCCGTGAAGCATGTAGAGGACGGGATAGGTGCGTCCGCTGGTGCGATAGTCGTCGGGAAGCAGAACGTTGACGCCCGGGTTCCAGCCGATCGCGTCGGTCTGGAATCGGTAGTACCACAGGCGCGGATCATCCTCGTTGCGATCCACGATCGTGAGCCCAAACCCATCACTGCGCCCACGGAATATGAGCAGCACCCGCCCGGCATCCAGGGCGGTGGGATCAGCGATCCCGTTGACGGCGGCAATCAGCCGATAAAGCTCGGCATCACCATAGAAACGCAACGCCAACGCCGACAACGTATCCCCCGCAACCACCGTGTATCTCGTGACATCGGGAATGACCAGCCGCCGCCCCACACCAATGGCTCCAGGATCGGAAATCCCGTTGACGGCGGCAATCAGCCGATAAAGCTCGGCATCACCATAGAAACGCAACGCCAACGCCGACAACGTATCCCCCGCAACCACCGTGTATCTCGTGACATCGGGAATGACCAGCCGCCGCCCCACACCAATGGCTCCAGGATCGGAAATCCCGCTGGCGGTGGCAATCAGCCGATAAAGCTCGGCATCACCATAGAAACGTAGCGCCAATTGCCACAATGTATCCCCGGCAACCACGGTATGTGTTCTGACCATTTGGCTCACCCCTCAACGTTGAGACCGGCCCAGCTACCGCCAGCGCCGGCGGCCGAGCTGACACCATCAAGTGTAGGCGCACTGGAGCGGAAAAGCTTGAGTTACAAGGGATCACATGCACCCCACTGATATCGCAGACGACTTTCCCCGTGTACGGGCGCTGGCTACTCGTTCCGTTTCGTCCGCGCCGGCGGCCTCAGATTGTCGGCCCCGACGCGCCCAAGGTTCGCTGGCACTCCTTGGCAAGTGCCGCTGCGCAACGTGGAGTCACTCCTTAATGGCATGCCGATGCCAGCTCCTACATTTTTGGCAAAAGGATTATGGGCTAACCATTCTCGCAATCAATGTTGCCACCTGGTCTCCCGAGTAGAATGTGGGTACGCATCGGACTTCAACCTCCACACCGCGTGTTCGATCGCGTCGACGGCTGGCATTACGCCGTACCGATGACGCGAGGAAGGACCCTGCATGCCGCAGACGGGACCTTGGACCGGCGATCCGGTTTGGATCGTCGACATCCTGCGCGCCGAAGGGGTCAATCCCGTTGAATATCCCGGCTGGCGTGGCCGCGGGCACGGTGACTTCAAGGATATTCGCGGTGTCATGGTGCACCACACCGGATCCGATAGCGCTAGTGCCGCCTCGATTGCCGAAGGTCGCCCTGATCTTGCGGGACCGCTATCCCAGTTGCACATCGCCCGCAATGGCGCGGTGACCGTGGTCGCGGTCGGCGTCGCGTGGCATGCGGGAGTCGGTATGTACCCGTGGTTGCCGACCAACATGGGAAATTGGCACCTGATCGGCATCGAATGCGCCAACACCGGTACCAGTCCCACCGCTCCGCACCGCCAGAATTGGCCCGACGCACAATATTCCACCTTGATCAATTGTTGTGCGGCGATCAACCGACGGCTGGCGCAGACGTCCGCCCGCACCATCGGACACAAGGAGTACGCCGGCCGCGCTCAGGGCAAGTGGGACCCGGGAGCCATCGACATGGACGTCTTGCGACGCGATATCCAGGACCAGATCGGCCGCGTCGCCATACCGGCCCCGACACCGAGACCGTCTGTGCCGGTGGGTGAATATGCCGATGTTCTGCTGTTCCGCGGCTCCAAAGGTCCTCAGGTCTCCCAACTTCAGCGCCGTCTCAACGAGCACGGCGCAGACCTCGTGGTCGACGGGATCTTTGGTCCGAATACCGAAGCCTCCGTGAGGGAGTTCCAGCGCCGGGCCCGTGGCCTCAAGGTGGACGGTATCGTCGGCCCGGCCACCGCCGCCGCCCTGAGGTTGAAGGCGGAACCCGCGCTGGAGTAACAAATGGCCGGTCGCCACAGGCATTTCGGTGTCGCTCACGCCCGATTGGCGTGGCCCAGACCACACATGACTCGCCCGTCGATCGATCCCGTTTCAGCGGGAGCCGATGGGTGGTCGCGGCCATGGAAGAGTGGCAGCGTCTTGGCGAACAGCGGTGGCGAGGACACGTTTCAGTATGTCGAGCTGCACATCGACTATCTGATCGAGCTCGTCAACGCTCCACTGCTCCCACTGATCAGGGGGCCATTCGTCGAAAAACCTGCAGCATTCGAAAGACCCAGTTCCGTTGTACATCTTCAGGAAGATCGCACCACACCGACGCCCACCAGCACGAGTTCCTCCACCCACGCTCCGAGTATTCGGGCATGGGCCGCAGTCTCGCCGGAGATGATGAAACCGGGCGTACATGCCGTCCCCGCATGGTCCAAACGCCTGCACCACAAAACAAGCGGTAACGCGCTCGACGCCGCATAGGCTATTGGCTGCTACCGCACATCAGGCTACTCCGGCAGCAGGTGATCATCGATCTTGAAACGGAAATCGACTTTGTCGCCCTCGATTTTTGTGACGGTCAGAGTCACCCCCGCCTTCTGACCACCGTCGGTCAATACACACCGTTGGGTGGCACCCACAGTCGCTTCAAGAGGCCCTTCACAAACCAATGACTCAACTTGGTCCTTAGTGACTTCCTCGATGCGTTGCTTCGCGACTTTTTCGGTTTGGTCTTTCGAAATCTGTCTTACCGGAGGCGTCGATGGCGATTCAGATGTCATCCGACCGGCATGCCATGTCGACGTGACTGTACATCCCGACACAGCAAGCATTATTGACATAAATGGCATTACCGCTGCCGATGTGTAACGCATGGGAGTTGCCTACTCGCTTTCTTGCACAGTGATGGAATCGAATACCGCCTTAAAGTCCAGGAGGCAATCTTCAAACACAGACTCCGGTGACGTCAGGAGGAAACTCAACACACGCGGTTCAAGTCCCGTGAAGGTGAACAGAATCTCACTTTGAATTACCGCGACACGATCACCCGACGACGGCTCGGTCTCGAACCAGATTTCCTGACCATACATCTGCGGGTCACGCTCAGAGATATATTCACCACGTCTAAGCCTGACCCCGCTGTAGATCTCCGATATCGCGGCGCGGCGGTCGTGAGCCAGCACATCCAAAGGAGTGACCGAACCAGAGGCTTCCAGTAAGGAGACAGTGATCTCCGGGGCGATCTGCTGACCAAGCTCACTGTCCCTGGTGAAACTGAGATAGGTATCGCCGCGACGGGCCGCATCGAGATTCACGCTCCAGCCAACAGGTGCATGACCGCCGAGCCCAAGTTCAAGGGTGGCCATTCTCGTCTACCTCTGCCTCTCAGTTCCGTCGATCTAGCGACTCTACCCACCGAACACCGAAGGTATTCCGCTGGTTATCCACTGGCCAGCCTGCCCTAGCGTGCCCTGGATCAGCTGCGGCACATCCACGACTCCTTGGATGGTGCTGCCCACCTCAACCGCCTTATAAGGCACACTCACAGGCAAATTGATAAAGAACTTCCCATTACCCAGGTTCTGGAATACTGCATTAGCGCCAATAGGTGTGCCCGTGGTCGCCCCCTTGCTGAGGCTCGGTCCAACTTTCAAAGTATTTGTGATCGTGCCCTGCACACCCGGTCCGAATATGACGTTCTTGTTTTCCAGATTGTAGCCCGCGAACGCCTCCGCTTTCGGCACTAGAAGATTGGATCCGGACTCTGGGGGATTGACCATTGATGAGACCTCTCCTTCAACACCAAATTTCTGCTGAAGCGAGCTACCCAAATCGAATTGCCCCACATTGGACTCACCAAGAGAGATAGGGTCTTTGTTTTGAAGGCCATATCGACCCTCCACGCCAACTTTCTGGCTACCATTCGGGAACTCCTGATGTATCGGTTTTACCTCACCGGTAACATCCCAGGGCTGTTCTTCTGGCGCGCCCTTGGCGGCGCCGTCGATTCCCTTTGGTTTGCCGTTTGTTGGTTTAGTTTGTTGAGGGGCCTGCTGGCTCTGTTGCGCCGGTTTAGGCGTTTGCTGCCCCTGCTGCGTGCTCTGCGGAGCTTGCTGAGTCTGCGCCGTAGATTTGGGTGCCTGCTGCGTCGCTTGTTGCGTACCCTGTTGCACCGCCTGTTGACCTGCCTGCTCCCCGGCTTGCTGCGAACCACGGCGAGTGGCCGCCGATGCCAGATCCGTGGGGTCCATCGGATTCTTCTTCGGGGCCTCCGGTTCCTTCTGCGGCTGCTGGCCCGGCTGTGTTTGACCGGTCTGATTTTGGCCGGTTTGCGGCCAGTTCTGTTGTGCCGGTTGCTGCGGTGCTTGCTCGACAGGCTGCTGCCCGGCAGGGTTTTGTGGTGCCTGTGCCGGCTGCTGCGGAGCCTGCTGTGCGGGCTGAGGCGCTTGGGGTGCTTGTTGCACGGGTTGTTGCGGTGTATTGATTTGCGGTGCTTGGTTTCCCGACCAGCCTGGGTTGGGTTGGCCGGGGCCTTGCGTCAGACCGGGCGTGGCGGTCTGATAGTTGGGCGGGGACCATTCACCATTGCGGGCCTGCCACGAACCATCTGGATTGGCTCGAAAAGACGGGTCCTGCATGGACTGCTGTCCACCCGTTTGGGAGGGCACCTGGCCAGCAGACGGGTTCTCGTTGTAGATGCTGATTCCACTGTTCTGATCCAAGGGCGGCTGATTGATCCCGCCCTGATAGTCAGGCATCTGATTAGGCATCTGCGGGGGTTGGAAGTTTCCGGTGTCCGGACCGTAGGAGCCTTGCCCATTGCCGCCACCGCCGCAACCATCGGGGCCGCACGGGTCCGCTGACGCTACGGCGGCCGTTTGAGGTAAGTAGGACGAGAAGGTAGCCAGCCCAAAGGCAGTGGCCGAGAACGCGACCAACGCCAAGACTCCGGCTCCGGCATAAATCTGTCCTATCGGGGTGGCACCGCCCGGGCCGTTGGGTGTGTGTGCCCATGTCCACCAGCCCGATAAGGCACGCCACCACCACGTGTTAGCCAAAAACGCGACGGACAAAATCGCGGCAATCGCGGCAAGGGCGGCCATCGGATCATCCCCGGTCAGCCACCCCGACACCCGCGGCACCACATACCCTGACAACAGCACCAGGGCGGCAGCCCCGGCCAGCAGTGATAGCCCCAGGCCCACGTGGCTCGACCACCAAGTGCTCCAGCGGTCCCGCGCATTGTTGTTACCGAGTGAATGTTGTTGCCGTGTACCGGAGTTAGCGAAAATGAGCTGGCCGAGCACCTTGGCGCCGCCGAATAGCAGCACTCCGGCGATCGCCACAATGGCCACCTGCGCCAGCTGTGAAGGCAGTGACCACGCAGCATCCGTGCCCGTCATATCCGTGCCGGTCAGTTGCGCCCACCATGTGGCGGCATGCCCGCGCAGCACCGACCAGAGACCCGCGGCGCCGACACCGATCCCGGCTACGGCCCGCGTCGGGGCTGGGATGGGCGCTACCGACGCTGACAACACCGCCGAGACAGGGGCTAGTGCGCGGCGCAGCAAGCCGATGCCCTTACCCAGGGCACTGAAGGCCAAACACAGCAGGATCACCCATCCCGCCGCCCCAGCTACCCCGTCGCCGCGTGTCAGCACGTGCAAGCCCCACACCCCGACAGCCGTCAACACGGCCCCAACGATTCCGGCCCCCACCCCCGCCAACTCCGGTGCGGGCACTGGCGCGGTGGGCAAGGTTTGCGTGGGATCCTCGTCGCCGTGGTAGCGGGCTGAACCCTCCCTGTCGGTGTCAGTCATCAGCTAGCGTCCCTCCCCGAAAGCGTATGAAAGATGTTGCGGCGAGCTGAAATGTCAGCAAGGACAGCTGAGGTTGCCGAAGCGGTTCTGGTGTGGCGGTGGGCCCGATACACGCGGCTACACTCCATCGTGGCAGTCATCCTGTTATCGCCCCCGTCGCACTGTCGAGCCCGCCCTGCGGCATCCTCCATACGAGAAAACCCCGAATCTCCT
The DNA here is from genome assembly GCF_000069185.1 of Mycobacteroides abscessus ATCC 19977. NCBI lineage: Bacteria > Bacillati > Actinomycetota > Actinomycetes > Mycobacteriales > Mycobacteriaceae > Mycobacteroides > Mycobacteroides abscessus. Next base: position 4,919,229 of record NC_010397.1, read on the forward strand.
AAACAGGCTGTGTAATGGCACGGTAGAAGTTGACAGCTACCTTGTCAACCAGCAGTCGACTTCGCCTGCCCGGTTCCTGTATGTATCCGGGCGATACGCAGCGTCCCTACCAGCGAAGCGCTGAGCGGGTCACCCGCCACCGCCGGAGGTCGCGTTCTGCTGTTAACATCCACCAGGTTGGCAACTTGGGTGGGGTATCTGGTGAAACTGTACGGCGCTCGACGTGCATCCGAACGTGCGGTCTTGAAAGCCGAGTACGAGGCCGGCGCCAGCATCCGCACAATCGCGTCTCGTCCACGACGCGCTCATAGCAACACGAACACAGCTGCGCAGCCGAGGCGGGCCCAATAATCCCTACTCATTCCGACGCCGCGCGAACAGGGCGCCAGCGACGCACTCAACGAGACGGCAGCTCTCATACGGCTGCGCACTGGCCGACGCAGATCCTCAAGATTCCGCGCCAAACGATGCATGCTGTGAACCACCAGGGTGTCGCCCTCACGGACATAAGCCAACGCCGCCTCAAGCTGCGGACGGCTCGCATCCTTGCCACTGACCTGATCGATGAAGACCCGATCCAGCGCCACGCCATCCAACTGCGTCTCTGGAATCTGCGCAAGGTGACAAGCCAAGTGCACCATGCGATTCCGATGCCGCCACGGCGTCGTGGAGGTCTGCAGCGGCACATAGGGAACCGCCTGCTGCGCGTGGCTGTCATCGAGGAAGCCGCAACTGGAACCAGACCAGGGGTCTCATTCGGATACCCTCAAAGAAGCGAGGAGCTCGGCGGCAAGAAGCCGGACTTCAGCCCATCGATCATCCGACTGCAGCCCTTCGTACGACCACTGGCCAACATCCGGAGCCTCTGACATCGCGGTCAGAAGACGATCCAAGTCGACCGCATACACGCTCTGCCGATCAGTTAACGAAAGCCGTTCTGGTACATACAAGGAGTCGAACTCAAGCGCCAGTTCATCAGTTCCCACACCAAGCTCCTGTAGGTAACTGATCTGAATTTCCGGCGAAGCCGCCATACGTACAACACTCTCCACGAAACTGTCACGCCAGTTGTCGATACCTGATGTCATCGGATTACGCCTCCTAGACCACCTTGCGGACCCCAACAACATGCCAGTAAGGTCCGGCCCATGATGCCCACGAGGGGTTCGGAGGCGTTCTGCGGTGCGTTGAACCAGGCTGGACTCCAAGTACGAGGCAGCTTTGAGATCCACGTACAGTCGCCGCCGCGATTTTGAAGCTGTGTCTTCCCAAACAAAGTGGTGCTTTCACCAGCCAAAGCGCATGCTATATACGCTCAGCCCCGTACCAAGTTCGTGTGAAAACGACAACCACATGACGTCAAACTTGGGAATACGACACGAAACTCGGGACCCTGCACAACAACATGTAGGTTCCGCGTTTGCGTGTCATCTGGAACAACTACTTACTAGGGCGTACTGGCCTGTTTCCCTCCGAAATGTCACCACCTTTTTCCGAGATGTCTGTCAATTCCTACAGCTATTTACGTGACTTCCCTCAACGGCCACCGCAACGATGACGCGGAGACGACGAGACGTCTCCTGATTCCAAAAGTCAAGCGGCCAGCCCGAGAGGGGTGGGAACGTGTGCGTTTCGTTCTAGCTGGTGCCGGTTTTGAGGCAGTGGTGCACATGAAGGGAGCCTGCCGCCGGCACCTGCCGGGATTCCTTGCGGGGCTGGATATCAGAGACTGCGCGTCCCAGTCCTAGTTCACTGTCCGACGATACCCGTGAGATCGTTGGGCGGGTCCGGACGCACGACGTAGACCCGGGTAGGGTTCACCAGCGGTTTATCCGCGGGACCTTTGGTATGTGGTCGTACATAGACCAGCTTGCGCTCTATGTTGCCAGGGCCACACGGCTGCATCCGCCAGTAGCCGCACACCCACCAGCGAAAGTCGTGGTCGCGACTCTGGAGGCCTGCGCCGCGAGCGGTAGTGCCCGGTGGGCGCAACAGGTCGATGAGAATGACCTCTGGGGGCTTGGGCGGTTCGTCCGTGCTCGACCGCGGCGCGCCCACACCATCTGCGGCACCGAGCGCGGTCTGTGAAGTCATCCGCGGCTGCCCCATCGTCAGTAGTACCGAGGTAATGAGGGCAGCTCCGTGACTGTATTCGGCAGGTGTGAGCGCCGGGCCTGTGGGGTCGATCGAGGTAATGTTCTTCTCCCACATGGCTTCATCGGAATCGAAATTAAACCCGCCAACCCCGATCAGCGGAGCGTCCCCGCGTACGTCGCTGATCAGACTGCGTTGCCCGCTCATCCGGGACAAGATCTCGACACTGAATCGTCTGGTTTTGCGCCGTCGGTCGTAGATGTGTCCCCAGCACAGCCCATCCCATGTCACTTCCCGGGGCTTCCCGTCCGAGGCTGTCAGCCAGCGCCACTGCCCCAATGGACTTGCGAAACATAAGAATCCGTGCGCTGATACCTTGGCGCTGGCCAACACTTCTTCTGTCGTATGGTCGGGCACACCGCGAGCGGCCAGGCCTGCGGCTACATCGACGGCGGTCTTGTTCATCCAGTACAGGGTCGGCGACGCTGACATGAGCTCGATACCCGCACGCATCGGCACGAGCCGCGGATCCAACCCCATATCTTTTTCCTGCCGCAGGAATTGCAGATACCGGGTGACCGATTGACGTGACTCATCGAGAATGTGTGCCATTCCGTACGGTGTCCAATTCCGCCGCCGATAGCTGCTCATGTCGCTACCCTCAAACTTTCACTTGGTCTTTTCGGCATCGGTGCGCCGGCCCCGTACACCATCGCAAACCTCACCGACACTGGCGCCGCCTGTGCGGCCATCCGTTCCAGAGCCCCCGGAGAGTGCGGGCGATAGAGATTCGAGATCGTCAAGCCTGGCCTATCGGTTAATTCAACGACCAGATGATCCGGCCTGGCTGGGAACTGGGGAGACCCAGTTCGCATGTCGTTATACCTGTCGGTGTTCTCAGCAATGATGTCGACATGAGCATTGAGGGCACCGAATCACTGTTTCTGGGTTTCGGTATGCAGACGTATTGCAACCAGCGTCTTAATGAGCTGGGAGGAACGGCCGCCGAGGTACATCAAGTGTCGCAACTTGTCGGAGACCATTTCACACCGGTCGTTTTACAGGACGCCACCGAAACGCAAGTGCGCCAGGAGCTTAGGTCGCGTGCCGGCTACTTTTCCGCGGGCGAGGGCAAGCTGGTCATGATGTGGTCCGGCCACGGCAGGGAGGGCGCCGGAGATGACCTGTACCTGCTCAGTCACGATGACCCGACCATCGCTGGCCATGTGCTGACCGCGAACGAGGTAGCCGGTCACTGCGCAGCGACAGGCGCCAATCAGATGCTCTTCATTATCGACACGTGCTATTCGGGTAGGGCTCTGAGTGTGGGCTCTCGAATTGATGAATACTTCCGCGATCATCCCGCCGCGAGCGCAGCCACGTGGTGCGGAGTACTTGTCGCATGCGGACCGCGAGATGCAGCGCGCACGCGGGTGTTGGGTGAAGCAATAGTCCGACTGTTGCGCTACGGACCTCGACTGGACGGTCCGCACGCCCAGGACGTACGGCGACGGTGGACTGTCCATCAGGAACTGATTCGCGGAGATGATCTCTGTTGGACACTCATCAAGGAGCTCGAACAGTTGCAGGTGGAACCGTTACCGACATTCGATGCGATTGGGCACTTTCCGCTGCCAATGATCCGTAATCCGCTGTGGCGGCCCGCAGCGACCGCCGCCACCGTGCGCGAGGTTTTGACAGCAACGCCATCGCGCCGACCATTTTTCGGGCGGCGTCGAGCCGTATCGACAATCTCAGAATGGATTGAGGCCTCGCATTACGGAATCTATCTGATCACCGGTGGGCCCGGTGCGGGTAAATCAGCGCTACTTGCTCAGACGTTAAGGCAGGTACGGACCTCCTCTGATCGCCGGTCCGTAGCCGTCAGTGTGAACGTGAGCAACCTGAACCTGAACCGCATTGTTGTCTGCCTTGAGCAGGCGTTAGTCGATGTCGGTGTGCTGGATAGCCTCAGCCATGGACGCAACCCGCTGGAGCTCTCAGGTGCGCTCAAGCGGTTGGTCGATGACGGCGAACCGGTACCGGTGGTTGGCATCGATGGGCTTGACCAAGCCACGGACGTTTCACGGGTTATCGATGAGCTCCTAACACCATTGAGCCGGGCAGCCAGAGTCGTGGTGGCGGCCCGGCCTATACAAGTGCCAAGTCCTCAGCAGCGGCAGGTGGCCAGGCCTGGTGAATGGTCTGTCCAGGCGGACCATATGCCGATCGCGGCTGTACTCACCGAACCGCAAAGGATGCTCGACCTGGACGCCAGCGAGCAGCGGGCATCCGGCTGGCAAGCCATCAAGGACCTGCTGAAGAGCCGACTGGCAGAGATCGACACAGACATTGATCATGCGGCCGTGTTCGACGCATTGCAGCGAGCTCTTGAAGCGGGCAGCACACCACCGTTTGTGCTCGCGAACTTAGTCGTGGACCGTCTGCGCACTGCCAGCCCCGGCGTTGGAACACACGGATTCGATATTGCTGAGTCAGTAGGCGCCGCACTCGATGATCTGGTGGCGCTGTCCTACAACGACGCCGCACCTACTCGTCGCGCAAAGTGCCTGCTGCAGACGCTCGCCTTCGGGCTGGGTGCCGGGCTGCCGGAAGCCGAATGGCTCGCAATCGCTAACGGCGTCAGTTGGTTATCCGAGCAGCTCAGCCGCGAAGACATTGCTGATGTCCTTGCCGCACTAAGCGACTACATCGTCGAAGATTCCGAATCTGGCTATGCCACTTATCGTTTCTCGCATGCGCTGATCACTCAGCATTTCGCGAATCAAGCACGCGCACATGATGAAAGCGCGCCGCTACGCGTGGCCGCGGCGTTGACAGCGGCGGCACGGGCACTAAACCCGGCTCCACATCTGACTAACAGTCCACACCTTCGTCGTTACCTGTGGTGTTACGTCGCCCAAGCAGCAGAACCTGGCCTGGATCTGCTGCGGGGTAACCCCTTGTTCGCGATGGATCTAGTTGCGGCAGCGCTGGCCGTATCCGCAGCGCGTGCACAACAACGCCAACTCCCTGAGGCTACCCACCTGGCCGAAGAAGCCGTCACGCTTCTGACCGACCTAGACCACACCACTGAACTCGACGAAGTACTGCCCAGAGTGCACTTGGCCGCCGTGCAGCACGCCGGTGGTGAAATAACCAATGCTGTCGAGAACCAGCGGCGGGCCGTGGAAATCATCGACCAGCACGGTGTGGCCGGGAGCTGGCAAAATTTCGACCACCCGGCGATCTTGTGTAACTACGCCAATATGCTGATCGATGCTCAGCGCCCGGATACAGCAATCACGGCAGCCCGCCAAGCCGTCGAACTTGAGGAAAAGTCCAAACGTGTTGGCGCCAATAATGGGCATCGGCTCGGAGCCGCACACAACACCTTGTCGCTGGCGTATAACTTGGCCAGACGACACTCTGAAGCCGTTGCGGCCAGCCGCGACGCGGTCCGAGCTTTGGAGAACAGCGTCAGCGAACGCGACAACGCGCTACTTGCCCAAGCCCTACAGAATCTGGGCAGCCGGCTCGCCGATGTCGGCAAGTGTGATGAAGCGCTAAATGTCACCGAACGCTCGCGTCGGATTGCCCGCGAACTGACCCAGGTCAATCCGATCTGGCGTGAAGTCCTACTCGGAGTGCTCGGTGATCTGGCTGTGCGCCACGAGCAATGCGGCTATCAAGAGCAGGCCCTTGCGTTGATGGCCACTGTGGTCGAAGAATACAGCGCTGTTTCCTTGCCGACAGCACACCAAGCAATCGATCGTGCAAGAGCATTGAGCAACTACTCTCACATGCTGCAACAGCAGGACCGATCCACCGCGGCATTGAAACCCGCGTATGAGGCAGTACAGATCATGGAAGAGCTCGCGGCACGCGAGAAGGCTCACCAACCCGCACTCGCGTTGACTTTGAACAACTATGCCAATGCGCTCACCAAAGCCGGCCACCACACCCTCGCTATGCAGGCCACAGAAAATGCACTGTGGTACTACCGGCAGGCATGGCAGACCAACCTCGGCCTGAATGTCGAGTTAGCGAAAATCCTCTGCAACTACAGCCATCGCCTTGCGGCTGCGGCACGTTTCACGGACGCGATCAATGCAGCCTCTGAAGCGATCACGGTGCTCCAGCCAACTGCCGCCGATGACCCACAAAAACAGGCCATCGTGTTCGGCGCTCAAGCCGACATCAACGACTACAGAAGGCAACTGGGCCTCCCGGGACAGAACGCATCCGTGACGAGAAACGTCACGCAACAGGCAGTGGCCCTCGCAGTGACCGGTGCGATGAGCCCAAGCCAACTAGCCGATCTATACACACAGACCGCTCGATCGTGCGCTGACGATCCAGCACAGGCGCTAGATCATCTCGAACATGCGGTCGCGGTGCTTCGCGAAGCCGGTATGTCCAACACCTCCATGTATGGGAGGGCGTTGCGCAATACCGCGATGATGCTCGGCGAAACCCAACAGCTGGAATCGGCTCTGAACGCAGCAAGTGAAGCGGTACTGGTGTTCTCCAGGCTCGCCCAAGCTGACAGCTCACACCGCTATGCCTTGGCTTCCGCTCAGGGCACGCAGGCAAAACTTCTACAAGCCGCCCGTTGTCCCACACAAGCGCGGGACACGGCCATCGAGTCGCTGGACAATTTTTGTCGAGTGCCTCAGTGGACCTTTGAGGAAGTCGTCGAATGCGGACGACTTCTGGCACTGCTAGCAAGCATTCTGAGCGACTTAGGGCATGGACTCGCGGTGTTAGACGCGCACGTCCAGCGGTGTGCCAGCAGATTGCACGGATACCTATATATGGTGCTGCACGCCAATGTGATACACGGACTACCTGCTAGCCATCCACGTACCCCAAGATGGATATACGAGGCAATCAGCGCGATCGATGTCGCCGACCCGAAGCAAAGGTTCGGACTAGGCCAGCTTGCCCGGCCGATTCGCTCCACAGACCCAGCTCGTTTCGACGAATTATGGCAGCAAGACACCGGCGTCGATATCCCCAAGTGGATCACGATCGACGACGACAAAGTTCAACTAGCCCTTGCATGGATCTCCTGTCAAAACTACACTGCCGCAGCAGATTTCCTGCAACAGCACCCAGAGCTGCTCGGCGACGATTTCACCGCCGCGATCGATGAGGTCTACGCGCTCATAACCACCGTAGAGCCAGCACGGGTTGATGCCCTACGCACCATTCGAGAACTCCCCCACACAAGCGTGGCATTCGATCTCGCTGAAGCTTTCCTCGCCGCTAACTTACGGCATCGCCTGCAGATGCTAAACGAACACAGCACGTCGCTGCGCGTCGACTGGGTGAACCAGCATCTGCAAAAGCGGGTGGACAGCCCTCGTCTGCCTGCCGCGGCTGCACTCCTCGCGTTGCATGATCTCGGGCTGGGCAACCAAATCAATGCAGTTATCACCGCTGTCGACCGAGCTGAACAGCTACTGACCCAGCTCACCGTCCAGTACGGCACTGCGATAGTTCTCCTAGTAACAACCGTGCTCCTGGACATTTCCTCGGCCGATGCCACACCGGAAGTACGGATAACCGCTTCGTTTTACGTAGCAGCTGGGCTTGTCGATGCCGGTCTGCTAAAGCAGGCCCGTGAACTGATCACCACCATCTGTCAGCGGGCACCTCATCGCGTACTCGCCTGGAAAGAACTCTGTAACAGCCTATCTGGCGTCTGCCCTCATTTCCCTCGGGTCGCGGCATTGCTCGACCAATCGGTCGGCGCAAATGAGTAACAACGACCTAGTGGTAGTGATACCTGGGATCGGGGGCAGCACCCTCGAACGCGGCACCATCCCGCTGTGGTCTACCAAGCCGGGGAAGCTGATCACCGCTCTTACTGTGTTGACCACGCATCTTCAGACATTGCAGCTGCCTGACGGGATCGGCGATGAGGCCCCCGACGACGGGGTGCGGGCGGGCACGGCGATCTCAAGCCTGCATGTAATACCGGGGCTTTGGTCACCAGCACACGGGTACCAACGACTTGTACGCCACCTGCAGCCTCTGTTCATGCCGACTAAGAGACATGCCCGGGGGTACGCCATCACCAATCCTCTGGTTTTTCCTTATGATTGGCGCTTATCCAACCGATACACGGCGCGCCAGCTCAAAGTTTTCGTCGAGCGGGCTCTGGGCCAATGGCGTGAGTACGCCCCCGAAAACCGTGACGCACAAGTCGTTTTCGTATGTCACTCCATGGGCGGTCTGGTGGCTCGCTGGTACATCAGCTGCGAGGGCGGGGCTGAACTGACACGCAAACTGATCACGCTAGGCACCCCTCACCGAGGGGCGCTCAAGGCGCTAGCGGTGCTGACTGAAGGCCCGTTGCCTCAGCTGGGCAGATTCGGCGAGTGGCTGCATCAGACGGCTATCTCGTTTCCTTCCATCGCCCAGCTACTGCCGAGTTATGCCTGTGTCAACGGCGAGCACGGGCCTGAATACCTTGTCGATCAACTCTGTTCACCATTGCCGACCAGATGTATCAAAGATTCGGCTCGGTTTTACCAGGAGCTGGAAGTTGCCGAAGACGCCGATAGCGGCAGCAGAAGCCGCACACACGTGATAATCGGAGGCAGCCAGAATACCGCCGTTTCGGCCACTCTATCCGGCGGCCGCTACAGATACTCGCTTCTGCTCGACGGAATCGAGCCGGGTGGAGACGGCACCGTGTCGGCGGCGTCAGTACCGAAAGGTATTGCGCTCGACTCTAATTCGATCCGAAGAATCGCCGACAAGCACGGCAATCTGCACTGCAATAAAGCCGCCATCTACGAAATAGAATCGATCATCACTGCGGCGCCAATCATGATTAAAAGCTTTGCTTCACAAGATCTCTCGGTCTGCACGCCGGAACTGGTCTCCGCCGATCAACGTTTCAGTGCAACCATCACGTCCCCTTCAGGACGTTGCGCAGTAGAGATTGCCCTCTACGACGAACGCAACACTCAGGTTGAACGGCTCGTTAAGACAATCGGCACAGATCCGACGGTCTACACAACCGATCCTCTCAAACCAGGCGGGTACACATGCACCGTCCGTAAAACCAACGACCCACTCTCGGGGGTTACCTCACCATTCTTGGTGTGGGCTCGGCATTAACGGATCCGCACCATAGGACTGCACTGTGCAAACTAGACGCAGCGCGCGCTCCTACAGTCAGGACCGGTACGGCCGCAGAATCACCCGGCTGTCGCGAATTGCCTTGCTGCGGAGAGGATGCGCGGACCAACAGCCTCGATATCACCTTCGCGTAACAGTCGCGCGGGCGATGCATCTCCCAATGCGGGGTTCAGGCCCTGAAACCATGCCTGCGCGACACTGGAGGGCCCGCGGGACATGATCAGGCTGGCCGCGTGAAAGGCCAAACGGAGCCGTTCGATGTCCTCGGCGTTCGCGAGTTCACGGGTTCCCTCTGCCCACTGCTTAGCGGCGCGGGTTTCCTTGACTTTTCCGAGGTAGGCGACCAGCTTGAACCCGAGCTGGTCGGCCAGGGCCGTGACTAGTTCAGGGGTATTCATGGCGAGCGCTTCGCGGTGCAGGACGAGGTCAGACATGGCTATCGAATCATCTATCGCCATAATTGATCGGTTCTCAAATTCCGCGTCACCTCACGATTCCTTAACCTGCGGTGATGCACGTTCTTTAAATGCGTGTCGTTTAAGTTTAGCCTCGACTCCGTGTCATTTCTTCAATATCGAGTGGGTTCACGTCACAGCAGGAGTTGAAGGCAGCTGACTGTTTATCGCTGTGGTGATGCAGAACGCACGACCACTGGTGTCTTCGGTTTCTCTATCCCAGGGTTTCCGTCGTGGGCCAGCACTCAACCGACCGCTAGTTTCGATGAAAGGTCAATCCGGCTCTTAACAGTCGTGTCGGTTTCCGGTCTCCCTGCGATTCTCTAGCACGTCGACGTAGTCGGAACGGATGACCTTCCGGTGTCGCGACCGCTTATCAGCGTTGTCTCGGACGAGACACAGGCCGCTCGCATGTCGATTTCGGGGCTTCTTGTCGGATCGCCGATTTACGATCCCGCCATGCCTCGACTTGGTGGATTCCCACAGCGGCGATCTTTGGATTCTGATGCCTTGTTCGAGTCCGCAATGGGCTCCGAGGCCGGGGTCATGCAGAGGTCACTGCCGCCGGGGCCCGAACGCGACGCGCTCCTCGCCAAGATATTCGAAGCAGCTCAGGCCTCTGCTGGGGATCTCCCTGCGTTAATCGAGGAGCTCCGCGGCCTGATGGTCGGCCGGGATCTGACCCAACTCATCAACTCGGTGGTGGTCCCCGCTACAACGGTGGCGTACACCGATGGCGAAAGCCTCGCCGATGGAGATGCGACATCGTCGTGGGCGGCCAAGATCGAATACCTCGTGGGTGTTGCGCTATCAGTGGACCCCGAAGGAGACACCGATACCCCGCCGCAAGTCTCGCAGCGCGTAAGGCAGCTGATCAGCGACATCTTTGAAGCCGACCAATTGAACATGCTTACCGACGGTCTCGCACACGCTGACCGCGGCGACGGGCACCGTGAGCTTTTGTTGCAGCAGCTGCGATTGGAGTATCAGGTGGACCGGATGCCCGGCTACGCGGTGCATCTGGAAGAGGTTGACACCGAGGTGTTCGGGCGGCACCGCGACTATTACGTGAATGGGCTCGGTTTCGATCCCGCGGATGTCATCCGGGTTACTCGACGGCGTGCCTGTTGGTTGAACCAGACATTCAAGTCGGCTCTGGACGCGCTAGAGGACGTTCTGAACGGTGGCGTTCCGAACCCCATGGCCGAAGAGACCATGCGCAAGGGGCTTGATGCACCTACGCTGTGGGATCCCGACGATGTTGCGGCCTGCACCGATATCCCTGTGGAGCAGATCATCGCGATGCTGGAGTTCTTCTCCGTCGAATTCGGCTGCCAGCCCGAGTTCCGTGCCCCTAGGGACGCGAATCGGGTGCGCACCCATCCTGTCATCAAACTCGATGATGGCACCTACCTAGTTCCGGACTCGTGGTCGATGTCGGCGGTTCTTCACCACCGTCTAGCGGTAGAGCCAAAACGCAGCGGCTACGACCCGCAGAAGTACTTCAAGCACCGCCAAGACGCACACGAACGCCTGATCGCCAGCACATTGACGAACGTGTTCGGAACCTCGAACGTCCACCCGTCGCAGCACTACACACTGGCTTCTGGAGACAACGGCGAGATCGATGCGCTGGTCTGTGCCGAGTGGCCACTCGTCGTCGAAGCCAAGGCGATCGCACTGACTGAGCGCGGTCGGCGTGGCTACACAGACCGCGTTGACAAGAAACTCCAGGAGATCCTCGGCAAGGCGCTCGAGCAGACTGACCGCGCACTGACCTACATCCTCGACGAGAACGGTCGATCCTTCGCCTCTAAGCAGGGCGGTCCGCAGATCTCACTGCTCCCGGCTGACATCGCCGGCGGGACCGCGATCATCATCACGTTCGAGCGAATCGACCCCTTCGCTTTCGGCGGGCTGGCGGTCGCCGGCGATGTCAATAGACCAACTTGGGTCATATCTCTGACGGACTTGCTGATGGTCGCCGAAATCCTCTCGGACCCGGCAGCATTCCATCACTACGCACATACACGTGCGCGCATGTACTCCGCTGAGGCGTCGGTGTTCTCGGAGGCCGACGCGCTCGGCGCCTACCTGCTCAATCGCCTCCGTATCGTGGACCAATCGACGTCCGAGGGCTCACCGCGCATCTTCATCGGATACTCATGCGCGGAAATCAATGACTTCTACACCCGGCAGGAAATCGGGCTTGAAGCCGACAGGCCCACAACGGGTATACCGGATGAGGTCACTGACGCATTAACGAACGCGCTCCGCCAGCCAGGGTGGGCAGAGTGTCTCGACGCGGTGATGGTGGTGGACTCGTCTCGCTGGAAGAAATGGAAGCGGTTCTGGGGCAAGCACCGACGCGGCGGCGACTTCGCCCTCAACGACCAGGTGTCACTCGTGTCCTTGCCCGATGGGCAGTCATCGCTCGAACGCATCGACGGCACGATCAGGCTCAATATTCCGTCTCGACGATGAAAGCGCCTGCCCCCTAAGCATCTTCGCGGTTGCGAGAAGGTGACTGGTATCGGGATGTCCAGAACGGTCTGGTCCAGTGCGGTCCTGCGGCTCCGTGCGGATCAGCCGTGTCGGCGCGATGTGAGATATTCGCTGACATGGCCAATGAAACGCTTGATGACGCCGACGATCAGTGGCTTCATGATCTGAAATGCGCTCGTGCTGAAAAGAGCTATTTTGCTCTCACTCTGGGAGCGAACCGCCGCGGAAAGCCCTTCTGGGCCAGGCAGACACACTTTGTTGGCTGGTCCGAACGAAACCCTCGTTGGGAGATCAGGGAGGCCAGCCTCGTAGATGCGGGGTGGATGACGCAGTTATGGAACGAGATCGGCCAGACCTGGATCGTCGTGCACGACGATCGTGCGCTTGCCGTTTTCCTGAGGTGGGGTGGAATGCGCTGGTTGAGAAGGAACTCGCCGAGGATCGCATACCCGATGTGATCGGTCCTTCCGAGTGCGTGCACGACGGGGGCCTAAAGGTTGGCGGTTTCGGCTTTCTGGGAACTGGGCACTTCCCCAACGACGCGATAGAGCGTCGTGCCCCCAGCCCGAAGCTCCGTATGCGGGTGATCAAACGGGATAAGTACCGGTGCGTGATATGCGGTCGTCGGGCGATGGATCACATCGATCTCGAGTTGCATGTCCACCACCTGATCCCGTGGCGCATGGCTGGTCCGACGGCGGAAGAAAACCTCGTTACCCTGTGTGGAACTTGCCATAAGGGGCTCCTTCCGGACTATGAACCGATGTTGCGTGAGCTTGCGGCATTACCTGGCCCAGCAAGCTCGCTCCTGGAACGTACAACCGAGTTCGATGAAGAGGCCGCGCGGTACCGAGAATGGGTCGCCCAGCTAGACACTGGCCGCGACACCTAGCTTCGGACCATCGATTGGCATGCTCAGCTTGCCGATCTGAACAACCCGTTGTCGAACAACTCGCCGCGCTCGTTACCGTGGCTGCTCATGTATCGAGACCCTGCCGTATCAATAGGCTAGTTCGGCCACGACACGTGCCGCCCACGCGGGACATCTGATCCAGAGCCCCCAGACCCCATACTCGCATCCCCCCAAGCATCCCCCGCAGCTGATCGTCCTCGCATCTCCGACCGAGCGGCAGCGGCAGAATTCGCTTCAGCGCCGACGTATTTGGTTATCGGACCAGTTGTCGCGCGATTTGAGGCGACGGTGTAAACAGCTCGCTTATCGGCGAACCGGCTGACACAATAGCGATGAGCTCCGAACTGCCTGCTCCACGGCGCACCGTCGGGTAGTCAGTCACAGCACCGATCTGTCAGGTAGGGGCGATGAACGATATTGCGCTGCAGCATATCTGCGAGGTGTGCGGTATTCAGGCAACGCTCACACCAAGCCAGGCGTTCAAGGCCGGATGGGATTACCCACCGCATATGGGTACGTTCGCGGTTATCGGCCCCAGGGTATGTCCGGCGTGCCCGTGCACCGGCACTGTGTGGTGGGCGATCGCCGTAGACGGCCTCACGTTGGACATGCTCAGCCAGGCGCAGTGTGCGACGGTGGAGCGGATCCTCGGCGAGCCGGGCAGTATCGCTGTCGCGTCGCCCGGTTGAGAACCTGCGGGCACCAGCTGATTCGGTCACGCGTGGCCCCACAGGTCGTCAACATTCAGGCCTAGTCCCAGAGGTGCTCTGCAGATCGGAACCCAAAACGAGCCCTCTACCGCGTTGGCAGGAGAGCTGACATAGCTGCTGAACACGCAGCCCGTGTTGGGGCAACTGGCCTCCGGCGATGACCTAACGCAACTGATTGGTCCCAGGTGAATCCGTTTGGGAGTCCGCCAGTACCGCCAGCTCCTCGGCCCACTGCCACGCTGCACTGGGGTTACGCAGCATATGTCGTCTCTTGCTGTCACTTCTAGGTAACGGAGTGAGCAGTCCCAGCGCGATCAGGCTACGCAGAGGGCCCTGGACGTTGCTAGTGCTCGTGCCTACAGCTGCCGCCAGGTCAGAAAGGCAAACCAGTCCATCGGTCGAACGGCCGACCGCGAGCATGACCTCCAGCCGGTAATCCTGCCGAAATGCCTCCCGCGACATGCGTCGCAGCGCAGTCAGCTCGTCAGTCATACCCAGTATTCTACGAGCAACACGTTACGGGTAACTCGTAACGAGAAATACGTAGGGAGGCGCAATGCGTCGCAGCACTGGTATCGAATGGACAGAAGTCACCTGGAATCCGACGACTGGCTGCGACCGAGTGTCGACCGGATGCGACAACTGCTACGCCTTGGCAATGGCTAAGCGGCTCAAGGCCATGGGTTCTGCCCGCTACCAAGTTGACGGCGACCCACGCACCTCTGGCCCCGGCTTCGCCCTCCAGATTCATCCAGATGCATTGGATCAACCCTACAAGTGGTCCGGCAACCGGACCGTATTCGTCAATTCTATGAGCGACCTGTTCCACGCAAAAGTTCCACTTGACTTCGTGCGCAGCGTCTTTGAGGTGATCGAAGATACCCCTCGGCACACCTACCAGGTACTAACCAAGCGCTCGGCTCGCCTGCCCAAGATCGCCAACAAACTGCGGTGGCCCGAGAACTTGTGGCTGGGCGTAAGCGTCGAGGACCGACGGCATCTCGACCGGATAGATCACCTGCGACAGGTACCGGCCGCTGTCCGCTTCTTGTCATGCGAGCCGCTGCTGGGGCCCCTTAACGGGCTCAATCTTTCAGGTATCGGTTGGGTTATCACCGGAGGCGAATCTGGCCCCAAAGCCCGGCCACTCGATGAACAGTGGGTTCGCGATATACGGGATGCCTGCATCGAAAATGGTGTGCCGTTTTTCCATAAACAGTGGGGTGGTCGTACACCGAAAGAGCGCGGCCGGGTTCTCGACGGCATGGTGTGGGACGAAATGCCGCAAAAGTCTACGGCGTAGCGCAAAGGCTCTGCTGATACAGCGCTTTGGACTTGTTGCGGGGCAACACTATTCCAGTTTCGCTTAACTGATCCCAGGCTCGTCGCAGTTCCGGCTCACCTGCCAGCGATAGTGTTGCACCCAGGATGGGTACAACGTTTTCAGCAACGGGCAATACGCGGTGCTCGGCCACAAGTTCTTTGATGTTGGCACTGATGACGGCGATCCAGCTGTCCGCAAAGGCACGCTCCTGGGCGGCCGCTTCTTTCTCCCGCGACTCTTGGATCTGTTCAGTGAGATCAAACAGGGTTCCTTCGACCGGCAGGGTGGCGTCGGCAAGTTCTTTGGCCCGGAAAGTATCTCGCCACTTCCGGGTGGCGCGTCGCGCTGCATCCGCGAACTTGTAGCCGGCAACTGGGTGGCGATAGAACAATGTCAGATGAAACAGCGGTGGATTTCCGTGTCTACGACGGACAGGAATCGATATGGATAGGCAACCGGTGGCGTCTGTGATCCGACGACGATACTGTTCGACGACGGCTGTGGCAGCGGCCGCGGCGGACGCTCCGTTTGCGTTTCGTGCCTCGTAGAATTCGCGGCGCCACCAGATGTCTCCGAAGAACCTGTCGACCCGTTCGACGCCTTTTTCTTGCCGCGTTTTTGCCACGATCTGGCCGTCACGTTCCTGCAGACATCCGCCCAGCCGCCAGACGGCTTCGAGGTTGATGTTGAGAAGCACTTCGGAAGGCGCTTGCTGACGTGTCCTACTCAGCAGAACGTCAGTTACCAGGTGGTTGGGCATCGCAATCCCGAAGGGGTCCAAGAACGTAATTGTTGGAGCGCCATTGACGCACTTCCACGCCTCATCGAGCCTTTCTTGGACTTCGCCGTTCAGCGGAACCAGAATCGCGCTGTCTTGTGCGAATTCCGTTAGCCCTTCGCGCAGGCTGCAGAAGTACGCAGGGTTGGCCTCAATGAAGATGCAACGCAGATCGCGTTTCCCGGTCGTGCGCCACCGTTGGGCCAGTCTGGCGGCGACGATCGGTGAACCCGGCACCCGGGCGGTGTTGTCATCGCTCTGATACCAGCCTGGTCCTGCGTAGCCGTCAATTAACCAGATCGGCCCTTTGAATGCCGAACCCACCATAGAAGTGAACACATTGCAGTACTCCTCAAGCACGGAGTGCTTAAGGACAGCAGCTGGTTGCTGCCTTTGAAAGAATTCGTCGTTGGACGTCACCGATTTCCCCCCTCGCAGCGATCCGCGTATCTGCCCGTGTATCCGTAGCGTATGCCTTAAAGTTTCCGAGCTACGACTGATTCAGCTAAGACAACGCCGCATATGCATTCCGTCGTGCCGTGCTGCTGCTTCCGAACATGCGCAAAGCCAAAGCGAATGCCCGCTAGCAGCCGCCGTGGCGTGCACGGTGCCAGGATTCCGTTTCACTCGGACAGCCCGCCGGCCCGCAGCGTTGCCCCCGATCGCGGGCAGATATTGGATGCGAGTTCCCAAGTGCAATATCCAGATTCATGCGACAACGGTTCATAGAGGCTCGGATTGTTGACGTGGCGGCGAGGACAAGATGGACGTCTTTGCTTTCGTGCATCCGACAGCTATGAGCTATCTGCAGGGGTGTCAGCGCGCCAGATGTTGTGGGCAATCACGGCCCGGCCCAGTGCTAGAACCGTACGGAAGTCATCGCCGCTACTCATTTCGCCTCTGCTTGACGGTCCTGGACGCCTCTCGGCTTCTGATGTGCAGGTAGGCAGACCACTGATACACACGGACGTTGTGTCGAAGTCGATTCGGTTACGTGGTGGCCGGTTCAGTTGTCTGGCGGGGCGTTGAATTCGGTTTTGATTCGCCAATCGCGGATGCTGTCGGTGGGATCGGCGTGCATCCAGGTGTCGCTGATGGAGGGGATGGCGGCCTGCAGGTAGATGCGCAGTACGTCGTGCAGGTCGATCAGTGCGGTGCGAACAAGTTCTGCTTCGAGGGAGGCGCTCTTGCCGCGGTGCACCAGGTTGCTGCGGATCTGATAGGCCCAGTTGGCGAATTGATCGGCTTTATTCAGATTTACGCGCTCGCGTGGATTGTCTGCTCGATAGACAGCTCGGCGCGGGATCGGCACGCCAGCAGATTGCACCGCGGACATGAATTGCGGTTGTCGGCCAAGAATGTTCACTTTCGTAGTGGGGCCGGCGTTGGGTGCGAGCCGGAATGCAATGCGCTCCAGGATTGAGCAGGCCAGCATGTACGCCGCCTGTAGCCGGTAGAAACGCAGCCAGTGCACCGGTTCGTAGAGGGCTTGTCCTCCTTGAAAGGCTGCGCGTCCATCGTTTCTGAGTGTGTCGGTCACTGCAGCCAGACCGTAGGTCAGAAGCGGATCTTGCGTGCTGGTCCATGGTTCGTAGAGCACATCGCCGCCGCCGCGGTCAGGTGTGAGCCAGCCAGCTGCTACCAACGTGTTGGCTTTAAGTCTTGACGGTTCAATGCAAGTAACCTTTGCCCACTGGTAATAGGCCGTGGGTTCGAGCTCTCCAACCGCACGGTAACCAGGGGCCGACAACGTCAAAAGGTGACCGCGAATGTGTCCGCGAGAACCCAAGTCGGCCAACGGCACTCCATCTCGCACCCACAAATGTCCGGTCACCGTCGCGGGCCGCGAATCACTGACCCACGGGGAGATCAACAGATGGCCGAGTTCACCTGGTTTGAGGTTCCCGTATACGAACAGCGGCAGGTTCGTCTCAAGCGGTGACCCGAGCCCGCTTGCGTCAGTACTCAACCGTTGTCTCCATTCCGGCTGTCAAATACGTCGTACCCGTTGATTACTTCTATCAGTGCCTGCCCGCCGA
The DNA here is from genome assembly GCF_000069185.1 of Mycobacteroides abscessus ATCC 19977. NCBI lineage: Bacteria > Bacillati > Actinomycetota > Actinomycetes > Mycobacteriales > Mycobacteriaceae > Mycobacteroides > Mycobacteroides abscessus. Next base: position 4,937,205 of record NC_010397.1, read on the forward strand.
CGTCAGCAATCGCAGTGCTAACTCGGTTCCGTTGCGGGCATTCCATGTATTGGCGTGCCGGTCCAGGCGTGCGTGAATGTCGTCGACATCTGCCAGGCCGCGATGCAGGGCATCTTCGATCGCTATGCCCAGATGGGAACCGTCGATGTGGGCGGCAGCCAAATCTTCAATCACCCGAGGCGCGGTAGCCACCGGAAGGCCCTCAACAAGTTGCCAATCTGCGTCGCACTCCCCGACGGGCTGCCGATGGGCCAGTACGCGCGCTGAGCGCACGTTGATTCGCCGGGGGCCACTCAAATGCAGGATGTCGTGACTCACGATCGTACCCAGGTCAAGGATTTCTGCGGCCGATTGATGGCTGATCACCACGTCGGGATCGCCGCGGCGCTCACCGACGTCGGCAGCTGGCCGCAACGCAAGCCATTGGGCCGCCCAGTCCTCATACGGGTACTTATCGGCCGATTCATCCGTAAAGGCGTAGACGCCGTGACGGGCGCGCCACAGCTGTCCTGCGTCGGCCATGCGGGACAGCTCATAGCGCCGCACCCGAAGTGCGCGGGCCTGGTGGGCGGTGAATAACCCGAACTGATTGGCCGCGATCTGGCGCAGCCGTTCCCACCGCCCGTCGGGCTGCATGCAGCGATAGTAGCAATGCGCTGGCCGGGGCAAAAATGCAAGACATAGGCTCACTGACGCCGAGGTAAACTCCGATGCGGAGCTGGGCAGCCCGAGAGGCGCGGAGGCCGGCGGGGAGGAGTGCTGGGACTATGCCGCTCGATCTTGGCCGTATCAACCCGGGGAAGCGTGCACACCTGCTGGAGCCACGCGACATCTTCGCTGCACTGCCGGATAAGCGCTGGCCCCGACTGCGGGCAGAGCAGGGTGAAGTGCTCAAGGCGTGGTTTGCTCGCCGCACCGAGCGTGACTTGGTCATCAAACAGAACACTGGCGGCGGTAAAACGTTGGTGGGACTGTTGATCGGCCAGTCCAGTCTCAACGAGGGGATCGGACCCGTCATCTACTTGGTGCCCGACCGGTACCTGATCACACAGGTTGTGGACACAGCGGAAGCAGTGGGGATCGCGGTGACCACTGACGTCGATGAAGAACTGTTCCGTGCTGGGCGGGCAATTTGCGTGGCCACATTCGACAAGTTGGTTAATGGCCGCACTGTGTTCGGTGTGCGTGGACGCCGCGAAATCACTCCACTGGGAACCGTCATCGTCGATGACGCGCACGCAGCATTGAGTGCAGCACGCCAGCAGTTTCGCCCAACGCTGTCAGCGAACTCTGAGGGTTATGCGAAGCTGTTAGGCCTGTTCGCAGCCGACCTCCAGCGCCAGAGTCAGCGGGGATATGCCGACTTAGCGGCGGGCGATCGCGGAACACCGCTACGAGTGCCGCCCAAGGCGGTCGTAGAGCGCACAGCTGAGGTGATGGCCATTTTGCGGCCGTTGGGCGAGGATCACGCGGTCAAGTCGATGTTCTTCGGTTGGCCGCTGATTTCCGAGGATCTAGCGCTAGCTACGATCACCTTCACGTCGCGTTCGGTGGAGATCAAGACTCCTTGTCCCCGAATCGATTTGATTGCGGCGTTCGCCGATGCCACACGGAGGGTGTATTTGACCGCGACCCTGGCCGATGAGGGAGTTTTGGTCACTGAGCTGGGGGCTGATGCCCGTAGTGTCCGAAAACCGATCACTCCTGATCGCGCGTCGGATCTTGGGGACCGCCTGATTTTGGCCCCCCAGTCGATCAATCCCGACGTTGACGAGAAGTTGGTGCGACAACTTGTTCGTGATTTCGCTGACGGCGACCGTAACGGCGACGGCACCCTTGAAGCAGACCCGGTCAATGTCGTGGTCTTGGTCCCCGGGACCGAACGGGCCAAACTGTGGGATCAGTTCGCCAATCACACCCTAAACGTGAACACCATGGGCCCGGTGATCGAGCAGATGACCAATGGTGAGCACGTCGGTGTGGTCGTTTTGATCAACAAATACGACGGTGTCGACCTTCCTGACGGAGCATGCCGACTATTGATCATCGATGGCGTTCCCACTCCGCTCTCGGGCAGCGAGCAGCGTGAAGCAGCAGCGCTGACCGGGTCGTTGACTTTTGAGTCCAGGAAGGTTCAACGGCTTGAGCAGGGCATGGGTCGAGGTATCCGGGATCTACAGGACTATTGCGCGGTGCTGGTTTTGACGCGTGAGGCTTCCTTGACGCTGCGCGATCCGAAACGCCTGCAATTCTATTCACCGGTTACTCGTGCGCAGATTGAGCTCAGCCAGCAGGTCGCCGATCAAATTGCCGCAGAAGGCCTGGAAGAAATCCGCAATGTGCTGGACATCTTTCTTGAGCGTGAAGAATCCTGGGTGTCAGTAAGCCGTGCCGCGGTCGCTGATGTCGAGTACAAGCATGACGGGGCTGTCGATGCCCACACTGAGGCGCGCAGACAAGCCTTCGACAAGGCCGTCGCCGGCGACCTGAGCACTGCGGTGCAGCTACTTCGTTCGGGTATCGACACCCTTACCGACGAGCTTGAAACGGGTTGGGCGATGGAGGAACTGGCGGGTTATCAACAACATGTTGATCCGGCCGGCAGTCAGAAGACTCTCGTCGGTGCCCGACTCCGTAACCCAGGTGCGCTCAAGGCCGAGGTGCCCCCTGAGCCTAGACGAACGAAAGGACCCGCCCAGCAAGCTGAAGCCGCCGCCACGTACCTCGGCGCGCAGTACGACGATCCGGTTGCACTGCGCCTGAGCGTAGGCAGTTTGTTCGACAACATCGTGTGGGCGGTGCCGGAAACGCATGATCTGGCGGAGGATCAGTTCCGCTTGCTTGGACTGCATCTCGGTTTCGCGTCGAGCCGCCCTGATCGGGAAGAGAACGACGGCGGCCCAGACGTTCTCTGGGGTCTGTCGCCGGAAGCCAACGCCGTCATCGAGTTGAAGACTGAAATCACGCGGAAAGATCCGGTCATCCACAAACTTGATGAAGCCGGCCAACTACTAACCTCATTGGAGTGGGATGCTAGACGCAATCCCGGCGCCACCAGTCGAATACCGGTGATCGTGCATCCCAGCGCGGTGCTTAGTCCCAATGCCAGCTTGCCCCCGCATACTCGTGTCATCACCAAGCAGGATTTGGCCGATCTTCGGGTCGACGTCGAGAATTTCGTGAAGGATCTTGTGGCCGTTGGCCGGTGGTCACATCCGGCTACCGTTCGTGAAGCGTTGGTGCGCAACCGGTTGACCGCCGCGACCGTGATTTCGGCGCATAGCACCGCTATATCGACCTCCTGACGGGAGGACCTGACAACTGCCGGCAGCTACCTGCCTAAGCCTGCGCTTGTGTCCAGCAGGAAGGACCACACGACCGCCAACGCGGTGTAAGGCTCGTCGGTGTTCAGATCCGCTGATTGTCCCTCGGACTTGAGTCCGTAAGGCCGGCGGTGGTACACCGGATCGTCTCGGTACAAGTAGACATCCGGGCCCAGCCACATCCGACCACCCGGATCAAACCTACCGCTGATACTCACGTTCAACCCTTCAAATCTCAGCGTCCATTCTTGAATGAGGGAAAACTGCTCATCCAGAGAAGCGATCACCGTACGGCCCGTCGGGCCACGCAACTGAAAACTACTTGGCGCAGAAAAGCCCTCGGTCTGTTCCGACAGGGGATGTACCGTGATGTGCTCCCATCGACAGATCTCCTCGGTGTACAGCCACACGTACGCGTCATAGCCGTCGTCGAAACGCTGTTCTGCGGCTTGCGAACTAGCGCTCTCGGTCTGAGTGAGGATGGTCAGTCCATCATCGGTGAGCTCGGCAGCCAGCGGAACCCGAAGTAGTCGATCCTCCATGATATCGGTGTCGTACAAGGTGATTAGGCTTCCATCGTCGTCGATTACGCGTCCATCAACGCGCAGATCAGTCAGCAGGCGGACCGCGAATCGGACCGTGCGGGTGTTTTCGCCATTGTTGTCCACCTCGATGTCGCGTACGTCGATGATCTTGATGGGTGGATCGATTTGAACGTAGGGGTCCACGAGCTGTTCGATGTGCTCTTGGATTCGTGGATGGATGTCATCACCGGGATCGATGTTGTCCGTTTCGAACCACACTGGCGGCGCCGCGTGATTCCGAGAATTACCCAGCGAACTTCCTATTAGCGTCAGCTGCAGGACTGTACAGATCGTCTTCAACACCGTGACCTGATCGCCGTCCGCTATCGGTGTGATCGGAAAGACATTGCCGAACAATGAGTTCAGCCTTCCGGTCCAGCACCGGATCTCAAGACCAAGTGCTCGTCCCGCGGCGCGCACATCGGCGCCGTTCTTCGTCAGGAAGATGATTTTGCGGTGGTCACCATCGAGATGGACGAGTGCATCACGTACCCATGATGAGTCCACTGCCCCCGTCCTGATTCCCTTTTCGACCCGGCCTGGCCCGGTACCCAGAATCTGGTCGCGAACGGCCGCAACCGCCGCTGCTCCGTTCATCGGCAACACCACTACATTGGGTATCCGCTCGCACCGCTGCTGTAGTCCAGCGGCAACCTCGGCAGCGTCTCGGCCTAGATTGTCATCACCAAACCACCGAAGCAGACCAGCATTTCGCAGTCGGGTCTGTGCCCGACGCAAGTCACTCAGGAGCCCCATCGTGTGTACGGCCCACTCAAGCACCACCTGCTGTGGGATCCACAGTTGTACCCCGCGATGCGCCAGGCCCTTCGCGAACTGAGTTACCTTCTCAACGTGGAAATGTCCGCTGTCGAAATAGGATGTGTCCAGAACCACGGCAACGGCGTGTTCGAAGGGGCTGTCAGCAAGCTCCACGATGCCGATCTTGTCACTTCGCCTGGCGAAGGGAAGCTGTTCTTTGCCGATTTCACCCACCCTCCCCATCGCGGCGACCGACGTGGCCGGACAGTCCGTGCAAAGCTTAATGCTGCACGTATTATTCGGAACGACACGTCTGTTGGCCCAAGAATCGACCGCTGAGCTATGGCTTAGTCGTTCTCGCGCAAGGTGCCACGGTATGTGCGTTCGGGACGGCCAGCTTCAACCCAGGCTAGGTAGTCTCGCTGCGCGTATGGGTACTGGCCGGCCAGCTCTGATCCGTTGCGTCGGTTAAGGGCTGCCTGTACGGATTCCATCGGTTTGAGCAGAGTTTCCCAGAACGGGAGATCGACGACGGGCGTATTGTCATCGGCGCCGGCGCCTGCCTTTGGAAGTGCAGCCCATGTGCCTTCAAAAGCGATCCGGTAGGTCTCTCCGATGTAATAGACGTACCTCATCGTGGTATGAACGTGCTGTTCGTCCAAGGCGTCACGGAAGTTGTCATACAGCGACAGCAGTTTGTTCTCGACTACAGCGAGGCTTTCCTCGGTGTACATGATGCCGGCCACTTCGGGGCAATCTTCGACGGGGAATTCGATGGCCATTATGGCCTGCTGCCTGTCGAGCCATGACCGAAACAGCTTGTTTTCTTGCGCCCTGCGAAATTCTTTCGTCAGCTGAATCGGAATATAATCGTGAGTAGCGCCCATCGAACATTCCTCCTCTAAAATTCGATCCGATTGACGATGAAGCGGCCCGGGAATGCTTTTTGCATTTGCGCTAGCCAGTCTTCTTCGGCCTTGGTGTATTGATGGTTCGCATTGATGTTGTAGGTGACCGTCCATCGGGTTCGTTCCAGGACTTCCCTGTCGGTCACCATCTGGTCGGAGTCGAGCTTACCCTTCTTGTGCTCTGCCACCTGCTGAAGGTCTGGGTTGCCCCAGTCCCAGTGCCTGCCCGGAAGCGGTACCTTGTCGTAGTCCTCTTTTTTGCTTCCGAATTGAGGGGTCCAGCCTTCGCCTTTGTCGTATCCCATGACGTCGGCGGCGAGTTTGTCGAATGCGTCGCCGTCGGCCTGGTTTTGTCTAATGCGGTCGTAATAGTCGCTCCAGGTATCGATATCCATATCGCCGCCGCGCAATAAGTATCTCTGCCAAGCCATCCACTTTTCAAGTTTGAAGTATCGAATGGTCTTTTTGAAGGTTCCGTCGGGCTGTAGTTCATAGCTTTCTGCCGGAAACTGTGTTGTCTGATCGAGGAGGCCCTGCATTGTGGGATTTAGGGCGGTCACGAACGTGCGCATGCTGGCGACCACGGGTTCCAGCGCGCGAATCAGACCGTTGATTTCTTTGCCGGTTTCGCCAACTTCGCGAGCAGTCAGCCGTCCGCCCACTTGAACGGCTTTCTTCCCGGCAATTCGTGTTCCCACGACGGTGGCGACGCCAATCAGCCCGATGATCAACACCAGGTCATCGATTGCTTTGGCGCTGGCCTCACGGAACGCATGTATCGCGGTGCCGAAAGTCGATGTAAACGAGGCCATCTGCATGGCGTCACCCGCGATGGCATTCGCGGGTTCGTTGAGCTTCATGATCGCGTCGTAGAACGGCATCGCATCGGTCATCGATGGGTCGGGGCGATGAATTTTGGCGATCCATTCACTGCCCGATCGGTTGATGGCGTTCCCGAGCGCGGTCCACGCCGGAGCCATGCGGCCCAATTTCTCGTAATCGCCGTTGGGACAAGGCTCACCCACGGCATCCACCAGACCAGGGATGAAGTCATCCAACCCAGGGCCGTTGTCGCCGACAGCCGACGGTGGCGTGTTCGCGACCGACGACGATATGGGCGGTTTCGGGGGCGCGGAATTGGGGCCCGGATATCCGCGCCGGCCTGCTTCCCATTCGGCGAACTGATGGTTAACGCCCGCTTGGTGAACTTTCTGCGCCATGCTGGACCAGGCGCTGACCAACGATGCGGCCCCGTGTAGCACGGTTTTAGCCGACGCATCGTACGGCGTGCCCCATCCCGAGCCTTTGGCGTCGTTGCCTGCCATTTTCTGGCTGTACAACAGCCCGCCGTCGCCGGTCGCCGTGGAAACAGCTCCGGCAAGGCTCGATGCAGCTTGGCCAAGGCAGGCCGCCGTGTAGAAGAACCAGTCAGGTTCGACCGTCACCTTGGGCACGTCAAGAACCCTGCCCGAGCATGGCAATGTTGGTCGCAATCACCTTCCGATACGTCTGCGAAGCCGTGTTCGCCCAGGACGCCATATCAGATGCATTCTCACGCAGTTCTTTTAGCTTCTCTAGCCAGTCGCGGTGCCGAGCCTGATAAGCGTCATTGGCCTCGCCTGACCAGACCGTCGAGTCAGACAGCTCGGAGATGACTTTCTCCACGGTCGCGAGGCTTTCCGCGGCAAGCGTGACCCATCGCTTGACGTCCGCCTCTAGCTGATCAAGCTCATCAGCATCAAACGTGTACCGCCCCGACGGATCCTGGCTGCGCGGCATTACTGGCCCCCCAGCCGCGAGGCGTTGATCGCTTCTTGCTGCAGGAACTGAGTGACATTCCCCCGAACTCTGCTCTCAATCTCCTTGGCATCACCTACGATCCGCGATGCCGCCTCGCGGAACTCCTGCCAACTCTCCTCATACAGCTTCGCCGAATCACCCGTCCACGACACCCCCACGACGCCCTCGACATTGCTGACAAGTTGCCTCAACGACTCCTCAAGATCCCGCGCCACCGTGCCGAGTCGATCTACATTCGGAATCACCGCATCGACCGACAGGTGCATAGAATTACCCCCGCTCATGGCTCACCTCTCTGCCCAGAATCCGCCAACACCTAAGTACGACGGCCATAGCGCAGATTCGGTTCCACCGAATCCGCAGGCAATCTGCCAAACAGAGGTCAGGCCGGGAAATACGGCAAGAATGCATCCAGGTGCGCGCGGGCCGCGGTCAAGCAATCCGGGAAATCGCCGAACGTACCCATTGCGCTGGACGCGTTGACTCCGTAGGTGCCTGTGGTTGCCTCGACATCTATGGCGCAGGCCGTGGGGTCGTTCTTGTAAATCAGGAAGCTCAACGCGCGCCGACCGTTGATGTCGAACTCTTTGAAGTCGCCGTGGAAGTCGACTTTCTTGTCCATCTCCAGGGTGTAGTTCGAGGCCACCGCGCTAACTCCGTAACGCGCCTGCGCCAGGTACCCGCACCGGTTGTTCTCGATATCCCCGTCAGCAGACCTATCGGGTTTCGGAGGAAGACGGTCCAGCTTCTGTTGGGCGATCACGCTTGCCGGGATCTGCGAGCACGGATCAAAAGTGATCTTGGCCCTGCCCGCGGTATTGGTGGCGACCGCCGATGTAGAGGTGCTCGTACTCGTGGATGCATCTTGCGGCTGGATACGCGAGTGGCTACAGGACACCGTCAACGCCGCAGTCAACGCCAAGACCGGTAGCACCCATGAATTAGTGGCCATCGCCTGGCTTGAATTTGCGCGCGTTGTCCTCTTCCATCTGCCGGTAGGCAGCGCGGGACGCCAAGAACAGCGACTTGAATTCGTCCACCCGCTCCATATGCGACTTGAACGTGGCAGCCGCGCTGTTATCTGGAGCTGCTGCCTTCTCCTGAAACTTGCGCGCGAGCGCCGCGCCCGAGGAGAGGTGATCCTCGGAGAACCCCAACGGATGGTGGCCCAGGCTCTTCGCATCGTTGTACAACCGCTCCAACTGATCCCGGTACACATCGCATGCCTTGATGAGCTCGCTGAACGCTTCGTCATCCATGTGCAACGCCAACTGGCCAGCATTCGCGTTCTTGATCAGATCCTCGATACCCACGATTCCCTCCCATGCCCTGGCGAACTACCGAGCACGCTACACCCAGCGGGCAGCTACCAGCAGAGTTAGACATTTTGGAACAGGCAAGTAATGCTGACTAACGCCCCAGTTCGGCGGCCATCGAATCGGCAGCTCGCCAGTAGCACCGCCAACGGCCTCAGCACTCCACTAGATCTTGATTCAAAACGAATCACGGAGGGGATTGGCTCGTCTTGGACATCGATGTGCCTACCGCCCAGCGTCAGCTCACCATTGCAGCTGCGCATCAACGCCTCTGCCGTCGTGAACTTGAACGTGCCATCTACCGCGCGGCCCGCCACGCCGGGCTCACACAACGACAGATCAGTGACATCGTGGGCAGCTACTCCCAGGCCACTATTCAAAGGATCATTCGTCGGATGGCACTGGATCCCTCCCTTTTAGAAGAGTCGCCCACCGACACCGTCGACCGACGGGCAGCGGGCCTCATCACCGACGAGGAGATGATGAACAAGCTACTGCACCGTAATTACGGCTTTGGGGCCGCCGTGCGTATCGACGGCGTGGTGACCGACGCCTATGCGCGCGGAACCTGGGATGACATCGAAATGGCTTACTACCAGCGACTACTCACCGATGATGAGTCCCACACATTGGCCGACTACCCCCTGAGAACCTGATGGCGACCAGCCACGACGACCAGCCGTAACAGCACCTCCGGCCTGTTCTCGAAATCGGATGAAACAGCCAAAGCGCAACGATCAGCCCCGCCCGCCCACGACACCGCGCTACTGAACTAAGTGGGATCAGCGGTCGGTCGGACCCCTGGAAACCGCTGCGGAACAGTCAGTTGTCGTGCGCGTGGCGAGTGAGAACCTCGTTGATAAACAGCTGTTTGCCTGCGGTGTAGGCCTCGCGATCGTGACGGTGATGCTTGGCCAGTTGGATTTTCAGATCCGCGTAGGTGCGAACAAGGTCCGGGTCGATACGCAGCGCGTCCCTGAAAGCGAGCTGTTGGTGCCATCTGGCACTGTCGTTCGTCAGCAGGTGTAGATGAGCCGTTCGGCGACCATCAACAACTTTGACGAAGAACCGGCGATCGAGCCGACGATCCAGATATGTTGGAACGTAACACCATTGGTGTGGGGCAAGCTTAGCGGCGATGGCATTAGCCACTTCTAGGTTCGTGACAAGTGCTTGGAGGTCAATGATCGGTTTGGCGGCCAGCCCAGGAACAGCGGTTGAGCCGACATGCTCAACTCCCTCGGCGAGTCACGGAGCCAGAAGCGCGCGCAGCCGGCAGCGTTCCTTCGCACCGTGCATGGCCCAAGCCGGGTCATAGCCGACGATCTCAACGTCCTCGGTGGCCCAATTTGGCCACAAGACTGAATCTTCGCTCATGAGTTTGACTTTCCCTCACCTAGCATCGCGATAGCAGGTCGTAGTTGCGCGCTACTGGCGACTCGCATTTTCGAGATCGATAGCTATGTTTGTTCCGTGATCTGCTGGATGGCCGCAGCGACTGCGGCAGGTTCCTCGCGTTGGAGGGTGTGAGGTCGCCGGTGGGCGGCACTTGTCCAGGATCCAGGCGATATCTCAGCTTCCAGCAGTCGCGACGAGGCTAATTCGTGCAAATTAGCATCACTCAATGGGCTTGGAATGCTCGCACATCGCTAGATGAACGGTTCATGAGATCTTGCCTCCAAATGTAGTTAGAGGGTTTGCATTATTGGCCACATTGTTGACCAGGGTTGTATCGGTCCGGTGCATTTCCAGATTGTGATGTCGCGTGTGACTTGTGGCATGCCCAGGCGTACACCGAATTTCGCCGCCGCCACGACAGTGGTGAATCGGGCTTGCAGATCGGCTTTGGTGCTGCCGACCCATAAAACAGTCTCGGCGTTGTCGGGTGGGGCACCGAAGTATCCGAAGCCGCGCTTGGGACTGAAGATCGCAGGAAGACCAGCCGCGGACTGGTAGTAGTCGAGGGCGCTGGCTTGGATGTAGCGTTCGGTGATGATGACCGCGCTGCGGCGCTGCTCGGCCGGTAGCTCTTGGTAGATGCTGGTTACCGTCGCCGTCAATTCCGGCCAGCCGAACTCGCCGTAGGCCTGACTGGCCAGTCCTGCAGCGAAATCGGTGGCGGGAGCAAGTTGGGAAGCCGGTCGCCACGGGGTTGCCCAGATCACGAATGCTGCGACCGACACCACCGCCACGGGGTACGGCGGCAATTGTGACCCAGCGGCTGCGTAACGCTGTCAGTTCGACGGCTCCTGCTGCGATCACTGCCGCGTAGATGCCGGCGCCGTATTGGATGCGCCCGCCGGTGACCGCGAAGATCACCACCACGATCAGAAACGTCAAGCCTAGAAACCTGTACGGCTGCAGTCGCGGTGACCGCCATAGCTGCCACGCCCCATATACCAACAACACGGCACCGAGCACCCCGCACATTTGCACGGCTCGCGGAATGAAGGTCGCCGGACCGAACAACATGCTGGTCTGGCCACGAATCACCGCGCCCATCGCTGCCTGCGGCCACCCATGCTGGCTCTGCCAAATCAGCATCGGGATCGCTGATAGTGCCACCGCGACCGCGCTGAACCACAGGGTGGGGCGACGCAGCAACTCTCTGGGTCCCAAGCATCCCACGGCGATCAGCGTTGCGATCCAAAAGATCGGGATAAGCCACTTCACCTGCAGCGCAGCCATAGTCACCAGCCCGGCCACAAGCAGCAATCCATCGCGGCGGGTCCGCACCCAACGCACCACAAGCCACGACAGCAGCGCCCACATTGCGGTGTCGATGATGTTGGTGGTCAACGTGCCTGCCTCGCCCAATATGCCGAACGCCGTACTGCAGGCCACCGCAGCAAGAACCTGCGCGCTGCGACCGCCACCGAACTCACGTGCGATGAGCGCACTGACCGTCACGACCACAAGAACGGCAATGATTCCCTGAATGCGCAGCGCAACAAATGATCCCGGAAACACCCAGTCCACACCGCGGGCAAGCAGCGGCACCAACGGACCCTGATCGGCGTAGCTGAACGAGGGCCGCTTGCCCGCCGCGATGAAATACAGCTCGTCGTAGTAATAGCCATACCGTGTGGCCGACAACACCGCCACAACCCCAGCCACAACAACCACCAATGCGACCGCACCCGCCGCGAACGGCGGACAATCGCTGGACGTCTTCTCGACAACAGACTCAGGCACGCCCCCAACAGTAAAAGCAGAAACCGCCAACGTCTTGTCCGTACCCGGCAATCAGTCACCCATGACTACACCGTGACCGAACCTCTCCTCGCCACGGTCACAGCGTGTGATCGAGGCACCGCCCGACGTGAACTTCAGCTAATAGACCCGCACCTGCGATTTGTACACGCCCTCAATCAGGACGAGTCAGCAAGGAGCCGATCAAGAGTGCGCCGACCGACCCTGCTCATGGCCGGGTTGCTGTTGGCGTAATACCAGACCAGTCCCATCGCCTGCTGAAACGCCCACGCCCGGCCTCGCTGCCACTGAAGCTCATCAGGACGCAGACTCTCACGAAACACCTTGCGGGCAGCAGCATCAAGAAGATGCCAAGCACCCACTAGATCCAGTGCGGGATCGGCTGGACCGAGCCCGCCAGCATCGAGGACACCCGCCAAACGCCCCTCGCCAGACACGAGCATATTCCCCGGAATCAAGTCACGATGACTGGTGACGTCAACATCAGACCCGCGCGGCAATTCACGCATCTGCGCCCACACCTGACGCAATCGCGGCACATCAAGAAGCCCGGCGCTGCGCTCAAAACACATCTGCATCCACTCGTCATGAAGAGCGATCACACCGCCGCGACCAGGGCCCTCGAAATTCTTTCCGCCGGTCGAGATCATGCGCACTCCGGCAACGAATTCAGCCAAGTCCCGCGCAAACCCCGCCGAATCGCCTGGATCGCGGCCGGTCGCTACGACGCCAGGCAGCCAGGTTTGCACAGACCACGGCAACCCATAACCCGGCCCCGGGGAACCGATCGCTACCGGCTCCGGCGTGGGAAACCGCGTGCGCCCAACCAGTTTCGCCGCAGCGTCTGACTCGGCCTGCAGCTGCTGCAATACCGCACCGGGATCTTCGCCTTGCAACGGAAACCGCGCCGCGAACTGACTACCGATGCGGAAAATCGCGTTGACCGTTCCCACGCTCTGAACAGGCCTAATCGGCTGAACTCGCCACTGAGGAAACTGAGCATCGATCAAACCCCGCACCACCGATGATGTGATCCTCACCTGACCGGCATGCATATCCACAGCCCGCAGCATTCGCCCGATCCCCCCATCCCGCAAGTTAATAACCGTGGCCCGGTGGATCAGGTGCTTGCTGACCCCGAGGGCAGCGAGTTCGGTATCGTCCACGACACCTGGGCCTGATGCTGGCGGTAACTATTGGTGACTGGCTTTGACCCATACCATGCCGATACCCGACTCTGCTGGGGTACATACCGGTCGCTCATACCGCTCAACTAGCCTGTATCCCAAGCGTTTCGGAACCGCTACACTGCGCACATTAGCGATATCGCAGCGAATCTCAACGCGATCCACACCAGGTAGGGCCAACGCGGCCTCGGTTAACGCCGCCACACAGCGGGTGATGAGGCCTTGGCCGGTGTGCGCCACATGGCACCAGTAGCCAATCTCCAGTGCGCCTGGGCCTACGCAGTCGTGTAACCCGAGACCACCCAAAACGGCCTCGCGAGCATCGAAGATGCCGTAGTTACAGTCACCACTCGAAGTGGGCCATCCCCTGGCGGCTGAGTCGATAAACGCCTGCGCGCCTTCGATGGTCATCGGTTCGGCCAGCCATCTCATCCACGGATGCAGATGCCCGTACGAGCTAGTGACCGCTTCATGCATTGCGGACACATCACCGACTCGCCAGCGCCTCATCACGAACTCGTCAGCAACGATCCGTTCCTGCGGCACAGCGTGTGAGAACGGCCCCGAACTGTCCGGGACCCCGTTTTGCTTATCGCTCATTGCCCACCTCAGCACCGTAAGCCGGCAACCCGCTACACCGTTGTCTGGCGGGTGCCCCCTCTCGACCTAAAACTTCCACCACTTTCCACTTCTTATCTGTAATGGTTCTGCCGCTGTATACGACTGTTACTCAAGGATGTTCGATAGGGCGTATTGGGCTTGGTCAACAGTGTTATCTGTAATGGTGTTCCCGATGGCGGATCGGGCGGATGTGAATGCGGCTTGCTGTCGGTGATAACACTCGAGTGGCTATGAGTCGTCGATGGAGTCCAGGCATTGGTGCGGTAGGCGGACACCATGATCATGGTGGTGACGGATGGCAGTGCGTTCTGAGATTCGTCGGTGATGATTACTGGGATGGGTTTGTGGCGGTAGCCGCTGCAGCGCCGATGATCCCGGCGACTCCTAGCGCCACGAACATGGCGGGATACCCGTGCAGGAGTTGGGCTAGCGCTGCACCTGTGAAAGGGGCGAGCGCCGTGGTGAGCATGATCGGCGCGGTGAGAAGTCCACTGAGGTGCCCGTAATGGGTGCTGCCCCATCGTTCGGTGATGGCGGTTGCTTGCAGAAGGGTCATGATTCCGCGCGCCATTCCGGCGGCGACGGCGACGGCGATTAACGATACGGCAGAAGCGAAGACCCCTAGTAGTGCAGTGGTAGCGGCTACTACCCCCATGATCAGCAAGGTGCGGGGCACGACCGAGATACATTGCGCCAATGCAGGATACCCGAAGCGCCCGATCACCTGTCCTACTCCGCCCAGGGCGAGAGCGGTGGCTGCAACGGTGCCGTCCAGGCCACGCTGGTTCATCAGCGGGACCAGGTTCACGATGACTGCATAGGAGGCACATGAGGCCAGGGCGAACGCGATGATCAGGGAAATAAACGGTCTGCTTCGTGCGATTCGGGTTGGCGATTCAGCCAGATGCGTCGCCGGTAGCGAAGGCCAGGGTCGGCGCAGCCCAATGATGTGCGCGGGGACCGTGATTATCGTCAGTAGCACGGCCAAGGCCAGATATGTTGTGCGCCAATCCATGTGTGATGCCAAGACGGCGGTCAGCGGGACAAACACTGTGCTGGCCAGTCCCGCAACGAGGGTCAGAACCATTAGTGCGCGCACCGCACCCGGTCCGTACCAGCGGGTCAGTGCGGCGAAGGCGGGCGGGTAGAACACCGCGGCCATCGCGATCCCGGCCATGAGCCATGCGGCGAGGAACCAGCCGTAATTCGGTGCCATCGCCACCCCGATTAACGCTGCAGGGCCCCATAGTGATCCGGCTGTCATGAGCCAACGTGGGCCGTGCCGGTCCAGCCAGCGGCCCACCCCGATACCAGCCGCCGCCGCGACCACCAGTGCGGCCGAAAAGGCCGCCGTTACCGCCGGTGCGGACCACCCGGTGTCGGCAGTGATGCGCGGCGCCAACACTGGGAAGGCGTAGTAGAGCACGCCCCAGCTGGTGATCTCGGTGAGACACAGCGTGATCAGTACGCCGCGCAGCCCAGTGATCGAGTGCGGCTGCGCGTGCACCGCGGCGGTGCTCATTGTTGGGGCGGCCGGGCCCCGATGGTCAATGGTTCGGGACTGGAGGCTACGCCGCAGCAGCCGCCGGCGCCTTGACTGTCGGGGTCATCGAAGAGTCCCGCGCCCCCGCAGACACCGGTGTCGGGAAGAACCAGCTCGACGCGGCGGGCCCCCTCGTGGTCCCCGGCCAGTTCGGCGGCGACGCTGCGGACTTGTTCGTAGCCGGTCATCGCCAAAAATGTTGGGGCACGGCCATAGGACTTCATACCGACCACGAAGAAGTCAGGTTCGGGATGAGCCAGCTCGGTGACCCCGTGCGGGGAAATACTGCCGCACGAATGTTGGTTCGGGTCGATCTCGGGTGCCAGTCGTACCGGTGCCTGCAGGATGGGATCGAGTTCCAGGCGAATCTCGGACAGGAACGACAGGTCGGGACGGAACCCGGTCAGCGCCACCACGTGATCTGCGGGGGCCAGCGTACGGCCGTCCTCGGCGACGAGCACAACCTGATCTGCGGTGGCCTCGATCTGTTCGGTTCGGAAACCGGTCACCAGAGACGCCAGGCCGTCATCAACAGCCTGTTTGGCCCGTATCCCCAACGCGCCGCGCTGCGGTAGTTCATCGGCGGTGCCGCCACCGAAGGTGTCGCTGCTGATGCCGCGGCGCAGCACCCACGTCAAGGTCGTGGCGGGATCACGGCGCACCACCTGGGCAAGTTCGATGACCGCTGTCATCGCCGAGTGCCCACTGCCCACCACCACGATGTGACGTCCTGCCCACTGCCGCAACAGTTCAGGTGCCGGAGGAATGTAGGTCAGCACACCGGCTGCGGCAGCCGCCTGTTCGCCTGCGGCCGCAAGACCGTCAGCACCAACGGGATTGGGGCTACGCCAGGTGCCGGAGGCGTCAATGACCGCGCGGGCCAGCAGGCGCTGCTGGCGGCCCTGGCCGTCGACGGTGTGGATGACGAAGGGCTGCTCTGCGCGCCCGGAACTGACGAGGCGGTCGCGGCCGCGCCGTGAAACCCCGGTGACGGCAGTGCTGTAGCGCACCCGATCGCCCAGAGCGACCGCCAGCGGACCCAGGTAGAGCTGCACCCAGTCCTGCCCAGTCGGATACCCGTCCTCAGGGGCGCTCCAGTCTTGCGCGGTCAGCAGTCGCGCCGCGGCGCCGTCGACCAGTTCTGGCCATGGCGAGAACGTGCGCACATGTCCCCACTCGGCCACCGCAGCGGCCGGGCCCGCGCCTGCTTCGAGCACCAGCGGCTCCACACCCCGCTCTAACAGGTGCGCAGCGGCGGCCAGCCCCTGCGGGCCGGCGCCAATGACCACAACGGGAAGATCCGAAGACATCGCCACTCCTCACATCGATCAACATCAATACATCGACAATGCTCGATACATCGATGTTTGTCAATGTGTGTGTCATGATGGATTGGTGAGCAGTCCAGCGATACCCCTAGCCCCGGCCGGGGCGCAGGCGTGCTGCTCGCCGCTTTCCGGCGGAATCCTCGATAGCGCAAGCGCGGAGCGGATCGCGCAGATCTTCAAGGCGCTGGCCGATCCTGCTCGCGTCAAGCTGATTTCACTGATCGCCGCCGCCGAGGGCGGGCAAGCCTGCCTGTGCGATTTGACCGCGCCGGTTGGGCTCTCTCAGCCTACGGTCTCTCATCACATGAAGATGCTTGTGGACACCGGCCTCGTACACCGGGAGCAGCGCGGCAAGTGGGCCTACTACCGGCTTGACGCCGCGGCGTTCGGCCAGCTGGCCCAGCTCATCACCCCGCCGTCCTGAGCCCGTCCCTTTCCCGCCGGACACACCATGTCGACGTTCGGCGTCCCTGCATGCCCCGCACCACCGATCCCCGGACTCACGTTTCCCACTAGATACCTCAATACTTATTGATATATATTTGGTGCGGGTTGTTCCTGACCCATTGGACCCGTACATGCAGGTTGGGAAGGGAGCGATTTTGTGACTGGACAGGCATCGACCGAGCCGCGGCAGGAACTGACTCTGGATCAGGTTCATGCCCTCAAAACGGCCGCGACACGACTGCAGCAGGAGTTCGAGGGCACCTTCGGCACCGAGACGATTGAGCGGTTTCTGCAGTCCTCGTATGGCCAGTTCGCGGGCCGGGCGTCGGTATCGCGGTTCCTGCCGCTGCTGGCTGAACGGTTCGCCCGCCAGCGGCTGCGGGCGCTGGCCCGGGTGGAGGGCAAATCTGCCGATGGCCGTCCCACGGTGCTGTTCTTGTGCATTCACAATGCGGGCCGCTCCCAGATGGCGCTGGGGTTCTTCCAGGCGGTGGCCGGGGATTCGGCGGTGGCCTGGTCGGGCGGCTCCGAGCCGGGCACTGAGGTCAACGCGATTGCCATCGCGGCGATGGCCGAACGGGGTATCGATATTTCCGGTGAGTACCCCAAGCCGTGGACCGATGAGGTGGTCCAGGCCGCCGACGTCGTGGTGACCATGGGGTGCGGTGATGCCTGCCCGGTGTTTCCGGGCCGGCGCTATCTGGACTGGACCCTCGATGACCCCACGGGGCTCGATGTTGAAGGCCTGCGCCCGATCCGCGACGAGATCGAGCGACGGGTCCGGCATCTCGTCGATGAGCTGCTCGGCGCCCGGCAGTGATCGCCTGGGCGCGGGCCGCGCATGCCGCCGGGCACCTGCTGTCATCGTCGCCGCACAGCACCGGACCCGAGCATCGGCATTGGCTGCGCCGTGCTGTTGCCGCTGCGGCGGCGTGGGTGCGGGGCGGATATGACCAGGACGCGCCCCGGTGGGGCTTTTCGCCCCTGATCGCCCTGAACGGGCCGGTGAGCTTGACCGGCGGGCAGCTCGATCAGGTCGTGCGGAACTTTCGCACCTGCGGCAACACTCACCCCGATCCGGTGGATGTGCGGGTAGCGATCTGCACGGTCACCGGCACACTGCCGAGCCCGTCCCAGGTTGCTGCGGTCCTGCACGCCCTGGGCGGGCAGCCCTAGCTGGCCTGCGCCGGGATCAGCCGCGGCGCGAGTCTGCCGATCCGGCTGTCGATGTCGGTCATGACCTCATCGAATACCGCCGTGCCCCCGTCCGGTACCGGGTCCTGGATCGCCCAGTGGCTGCGGGTGATGATCGCCGGCAGTTCCTCATGGGCGTTGTCGCACACCACGATCAGGTAATCGCTGGCCTGCAGCACATCATCGAGGCGCCGCGGCGCCGCGGCTGCCAGCTCCAAACCGTGCCGTCGTGCGGTTTCGATGGCCTCAGGATGAATCCTGCGTGCGGGGCGGGTTCCGGCTGATTCGGCAGGGATCGGACTTTGTGCCCGCCAGGCGGCGGCCGCCAGCTGCGAGCGCGCCGAGTTCTGGGTGCATACGAACACCACGCGGCTCACGCTGGTCGGCGAGGTCGTGCACATGCTGTCGAGCACTTGCGGGATGAGCCGCAGATACCAGCGGCGACGGTCACCTTCGGAGCGGCGTTTGTGCACCACCCCGGCGCTCTGCAGGACCCCGAGATGATGAGCCAGCAGGTTCGACGACGGTATCGAGAGCCGGGCCTGCAGCTCGGTCGGCGAGGCATCCCCGATACTCAGGGCCTCAACAATCGCAAGGCGGGTGGGGTCGGCCAGCGCGGCGTGCACCGCCACACGGGCCAGCAAGCCCTGATCCGGCGGCGTACCTTCCTCAACACCCTCGGTAGCCATTGAGTCAATGGTCAGCACATTGACCTCTGCTGTCAATCGGACACCACCCGATGACGCCCGTTCGGCGTGCGGATCAGGTTGTGACGGCGGGTACCGCTGCGGTTTCGCCGCTGTTCACCGGGCCGCTGCGGGGTGTTCTCGGGGCATGTTTACCGTCACCCTCACACGATTAATAACTCAGCGTATATTGAGCCAAATTCGTTGGATTTGACTGCTAAGGAGCTCCGGCCGTGGACATTCCGCTTCTGGTCCTGATCGTGATCGTCACCGCTTTGGCATTCGACTTCACCAACGGGTTCCATGACACCGCCAACGCGATGGCGACCTCGATCGCTACCGGGGCGCTCAAACCCAAAGTGGCGGTGGCTGTGGCGGCGGTGCTGAACCTGGTGGGCGCCTTCTTATCCACGGAGGTCGCCAAGACGATCTCCGGCGGCTTGGTCGATGACACGAAGATCACCACGGCCGTGATCTTCGGCGGGCTGACCGGGGCGATCGTGTGGAACATGCTGACGTGGCTGCTGGGAATTCCCTCGTCTTCCTCGATGGCGCTGTTCGGCGGGTTGATCGGGGCGGTGTGGATCGGATCAGGTGCCAACGCAGTGCATTTCGGTGCGGTGATCTCCAAGGTGCTGATCCCGGCATTCGCTTCGCCGGTCGTGGCCGCGCTCGTGGCCGCCGCGGCCACCTATCTGGCGTACCGGATCGTGCGGTCTGCCAACGGGGCATCGGTATCGCGTGGATTTCGGGTCGGGCAGACCGTCTCGGCGTCCATGGTGTCACTGGCCCACGGCACCAGCGACGGGCAAAAGACCATGGGTGTCATCACGTTGACTCTGATCGCCGCCGGGCAGCTGCACCAAGGATCCGGGCCGCCGCTGTGGGTGGTGTTCAGCGCCGGTACCGCCATCGCGATCGGCACCTATCTCGGTGGCTGGCGGATCATTCAGACCATGGGCCATAAACTGGTCAGAATCGAAGCCCCCCAGGGTTTCTCCGCTGAAACCACCTCTACGGTGGTGCTGTTGGTGTCCTCGCATGCCGGGTTCCCGCTCTCGACCACGCAGGTATGCGCCGGCAGCATCCTGGGTGCCGGACTGGGCAAGGACCGCCAATCGGTGCGCTGGTCAGTGGCCTGGCGAATGCTGCTTGCCTGGTGCTTCACCTTGCCCGCCTCGGGAATCGTCGGCGGCATAGCTGCCCGCATCGCCAACACCGGCAACACCGGGGTTCTGGTGGTGGCCGCCGTGCTGATCGGCACCGTCACCGCGATCTATCTGATCAACCGCCGCAACGCGGTGACCGCCGCCACGGTCAACGAGGTCCCTGCCGAATCCGCCGTGCCGACTACGGTCGCCTGAAACCCGGAGAACGAACACCATGAACCTGCACATTGATTGGATGGCTCTGGGTCGTGTGGTGGCGCTCAGCGCCGTCGTGGGCGTTGCGATCGTGGCCGCGTTCTCGGTGGGAGTGCTCGGCATTTCCCGCGCTGACACCGCCGTCAGCGACGGCATCATCGACCAGCCGCGCCGTATGAGCGGATATCTGCAGGCCGCCGTCATGCACGGCCTGTGTATTGCCGCTGTCGCCTATGGCCTGTACCTGCTGATCCCGCAATTCCATTAGCCGCCAACAATATTAGCGGCCCGTCTGGCCGCCCGGCTCAGGATGGCGATGTGGCACAACAATGGCCGGCCGGGCAGTCCTGGTGGTGCCAGCACCAGCCGGGCACGGCCTGCAGCTGGGCGGCGCGTCGCGCCGCCAGACGGCCATGCCGATAGGCCTCGCGCTGGGCGCGCACCCATTCCCCGACCGGGTAGGCCCCGACCCGGCATCCGCTGGACGGGCAGGCCCCGCCATGACGGTCGACGTACTCCGACAGTGCGGCAAGGCCACGCTGCCAGCTGGCCTCCTGCGGGTACCACTGCCAGCCCGCCACTCCCTGTAGCGCGGCGGCCTGATGCGGCGGCAAGATGCCCAGCCGGTAGCGGCGGCGCTTGTCGCATACCCACACCCCCAGTGCCACACCGTCTATCACCACGTGCTGACTGGGGCACGCATCACCGGCTTGGGCGACATACCGGGTTAGGGCGGCCATGCCGCGCTCCCAGCTGTCCTCTCCCCGGCCCCATGACCAGCCCGGTAACTCTTCGAGTTCAGTAGCGCGCGGCGCGGGCAGCGTGCCGGCGCGGTGATCTTGGCGGCAGCGTTGCAGCCACCAGCCCAAACCGAAACCGCCTACACAGGTCCCGGGCGCCGCCGAACTGATCGTGCCGTGCTTGTGCGCGTATTGGCGAGCGGCCTGCATGCCGTCATGCCAGCGCAGTTGGTCCAGGTCCCATTCCCAATGCGGCAGCGTTTCCAGCAGTGCGCTGCGGGCGGCGCACAGCTCGCCGCTGGTGTGGGATTTGCGTTGTGCCGCAGACCATTGACGCACGCTCTCCTCGGCCGGGGCCAAGGTGCTGCCGTGGATTGTGGCGTAGCGGGCCAGGGCGTCGAAGGCGTGCCGCCAGGTGCCTGGCCGGACCGGACCCCAGGACCAGCCCGGCACTGACTGCAGCTCAGCGACGTGCGCGGCGGACAGCAGACCATCCCAGTAACGGTCCCGGCAGGTGTACACCCACGCACCCAGGTCCACACCCTGGACCCGGAAGCGCCGCGGCACCTCGGCGCTGCCCCGGGCGCTCTGGAAGATCCGCAGCGCGGCCATTGCCTTGCGCCACGCGACGGACTCGGCTCCCACCGATTTCATGGCGGTGTTCATGAGGAGATCGAGGGCGCCAGCCGGTATCCGGCGCCACGGATGGTTCGGATGTACTCGCCGTGTTCGGGGTCATCGCCGAGCTTTTCGCGCAGACGCCGTACGTGCACGGCCACCGTGTTGGTGTCCGAGGGCCTGCCCCATACGGCGCGGCTGATTTCCTCGCTGCTGGCGACGCGGCCGTGCTGTTCGATCAGGAAGACCAGCAGCTCCAGTTCGCGGACCGTCAGTTGGACATCGCGGTCCCGGACCCGGGTTTCGTGGCCGCGCCGATCGACCTGGATCGGTCCGGCGATGTACACCGCGGGCCCAGACCCGGGCTGCTCTTCGGATCCGAGTACGAACGGGCTGATGGCGTTGATGTCGTAGGGGCGGGTAATGACGGCGGAAGCACCGGCGGCCAGCGCTTTTCGGGCGATGAGGTCGGTGGCCGGGGCCGCACCGATCAGGATCGGCAACTGCCAGCGGCCGCGCACGGCGGCGGTGATCTGGGCTGCGTTGATGATGTCGGTGTGCGCGGCCAGGACCAGCACGTCGGGCGGTTCGGCACCGATATGCAGCAGCGCGTCGGCACCGTCTCGGCACCATAGGGTGCTGATCCCGATCTGCGCGGCCTGCTCTGAGAGTCCGGCAGCGATCTGGGGGTCGGTATCGACCAGCATGATCGCACCGCGCGAGGGCGCCGCGCCTGCGCGGTGCTCGCTGAGTTTGGCGGCCCCCTCGGTGTGCCGCGCCTCGATGGACAACGTTCTGCAGCCCAACTCCGCGGTCAGCCGAAGCGGCCGGAGATGTAGTCCTCGGTGGCCTTCTGGCCCGGGTTGGAGAACATCTTCTCGGTGTCGTCAATCTCGATGAGCCGCCCCGGTTTACCGGTTGCTTCCAGGTTGAAGAACGCGGTCTGATCGCTCACGCGGGCGGCTTGCTGCATATTGTGCGTGACGATGACGATGGTGAACTCCTGCTTGAGCTCGGCAATCAAATCCTCGATCGCCAGCGTCGAGATGGGGTCCAGCGCCGAGCACGGCTCGTCCATCAGCAGCACATCGGGCTGCACCGCAATGGCTCTGGCGATGCACAGACGCTGCTGCTGACCGCCCGAGAGGCTCCCGCCCGGCTTGTCCAGGCGGTCCTTGACTTCGTTCCACAAGTTGGCGCCCTGCAGCGAGCGTTCGGCGACCTCATCGAGGGCGCCGCTGTTGCGGACGCCCTGTAGGCGTAGACCCGCCACCACGTTGTCGCGGATCGACATGGTGGGGAACGGGTTTGGCCGCTGGAACACCATGCCGATGGTGCGGCGTACCCCCACCGCGTCGACACCGTCGCCGTAGATGTCCTCGCCGTCGAGCAGCACCGAACCCTGCACCCGGGCTCCGGCGGTGACTTCATGCATCCGATTCAGGGACCGCAGCACCGTGGACTTGCCGCAGCCTGATGGGCCGATGAATGCGGTCACGCTGCGCGGCGGCACCGACAAACCCACGTCGGCCACGGCGTGGAAGTCGCCATAGAAGATGTTGACGTCTTTGAGGTCGAAACGTTTTGCCATCTGAGGAAGTCCTGTCGTTAACGTTTGCGGGTCAGCAGGCGGGTGGCGACCGCGGCCAGGGCCATGAGAATGGCGACCACGATGATCAAGGTCAGGGCCGCACCCCACACACGCATCTGGCCGGCGGGCTGTGGGTTGATCAGCTCGGTGTAGATCAGCAGCGGCAGCGAGGCCATGTTGCCTTCAAACACATCGAAGTTGATCGAGCGGGCATAGCCGACCAGTACCAGCACCGGGGCGGTCTCCCCGATGACGCGGGCCACCGACAGCAAGATGCCGCTGATGATTCCGGGCAGGGCGGTGGGCACCACCACTTTGACGATGGTCTTCCACTTCGCGATACCCAGCGCATAGCTGGCTTCCCGAAGTTCGTCGGGCACCAGTTTGAGCATCTCTTCGGTGGAGCGCACCACCACCGGCAGCATCAGCAGCACCAGTGCCAGCGATACCGCCAGCGCGCTTTGCGGGAACCCTAGGGTGGCGATCCACAACGCGAAGATGAACAGGGCCGCCACGATCGAGGGCACCCCCGCGAGCACGTCGACCATGAAGGTGGTCAGCTTCGCCAGCGTGCCGCGGCCGTACTCGACCAGATAGATCGCGGCCATCACACCCAGCGGGATCGCCAGTACCGCAGCGATACCGGCCTGCACCAGTGTCCCGTACAGGGCGTGGTAGATGCCGCCTGCGAACTCTTCGGGCAGCACGCCCTGCAGTGAACGGGTCCACCAGCCTGAGGTGGTCACTGCCTGCCATCCGCGTTCAAGGACGATGAACAGCACCCATGCCAGCGGTACCAGGGCGACCCCGAATGCGGTGGCGAACAGTGTTGTGGCCACCCGGTTCTTGATGCGCCGTACGGTGCTCACTGAATGGAACGTCGAGGTTTTGATCGGTTCGTCCAGTGTGCTTGTCATCCGTTGACCTTTCCGCCGGCGATTGCGCGGGCTGCGGCGTTGACCACGAAGGTCAGCGCGAACAGCACGAATCCGGCGGCGATGTAGGCGCCGGTGGGCAGTGGGGCACTGAATTCTGCTGCCGCCGAGGCGATTTTGGAGGCGAACGTGTAGCCGCCGTCAAACAGTGACCAGGTGCCTGGCTGTGCCGCCGAACGCAGAATGATCAGCACCGCCACCGTCTCGCCCAGGGCGCGCCCCAGTCCCAGCATCGAGGCGGCGATGACGCCGCTGCGCCCATAGGGCAGCACCGTCATGCGCACGACTTCCCATTTGGTGGCGCCCAGGGCTTGAGCGGCCTCGATCTGCGCGGTCGGAGTTTGGCGGAACACCTCACGGCTGACCGAGGTGATGATCGGCAAGATCATGACCGCCAGCACCACTCCGGCGGTGAAGATGGTGCCGCCGCCGGCCAGGGACACGTTTCCCTGATCGAACAGGAACAGCCAGCCCAGGGTGCTGTTGAGGAACGCCGCGACGGGTTCGAGCCAGTTGGCGAGAACCAGGATTCCCCAGAGCCCAAAGATGATTGAGGGCACCGCCGCCAAGAGGTCGACCAGCGCGGCGAAGGGGCGCGCCAGCCGCGTCGGCACGTAGTGCGTGAGGAACAAGGCGATCCCGATGGCCACGGGTACCGCGATCACCAAGGCGAAGACGGCGCTGAGCACCGTCACCATGAACAGATCACGAATGCCGAACCGCAGATTGTTCTCGTCGGTGGTGCTGAACTCTGCGCTGGTGAGGAAATTGGCGTTGTCGGCAAGAAGTGAGGGCACCGCACGGATCAGCAGGAAGATCGCGATCAGGGCGATGGCCGACACGATCGTGGCGCCGGCCGCGGTGGCCAGGCCTTTGAACAGCTGCTCGCCCCAGCGGCCTGAGCCGGGACGGATCGCGCTGGGCGGCGGGGAGAATGTGGGCTGATCAGCCATGGCAGGTTTCTGTCCCCGTGCGGGTGCCGCGGTTGGCGGCACCCGCACGGATGTGGAGAGGTTGGGCTCGGGCACCATCATTGGTCCAGATCAAGCGATCGCGCCGACGGCATCGGAAAGCTTCGATCCGAAAGCGTCCGGCAGGGGGATGTAGCCGTTATCGGACAGTCCCTTTTGGCCGGGCCCGATGGTCGACTTCAGGAACGCCTTGACGGCGGTGGCCGTGTCGGCGTCGGGGTACTTCGAGCACACAATCTCGTAGGTGGCCAACACAATCGGGTAGGCCCCCGCCTGGGTCGGCTTGTAGAACGAGGTGGTGTCCAGAACCAGATCGTGGCCTTCGCCCTTGATGGTGGCCCCGGCGATGGTCTTGCCGACGGTGTCGACGCTGATTTCCACCGGGTCAGGTCCGGCCGAGGTCACGATCTTGGCGACCGACAGGTTCTGGGCCTTGGCGAACGACCATTCGTTGTAGGTGATGGCTCCGGGGGTGTTCTTGATGGCAGCCGAAGTGCCTTCATTGCCCTTGGCGCCCTCACCGACACCGCCGTTGAATGCCTTGCCGGCACCCTTGGCCCAGGCGCCCTCGGAGGCGCCGTTGAGGTACTTCTGGAAGTTGTCGGTGGTTCCCGACTCGTCGCTGCGGAACACCACATGGATCGGTTCGGCCGGCAGCGAGGCGCCGGGGTTAAGGGCCGCCAGCGCCGGGTCGTTCCATGTGGTGATCGCACCGTTGAAGATCTTGGCTGCGGTCGGCCCGTCCAGGACCAGTGCGTCTACCCCGGCCAGGTTGTAGGTGACTGCCAGCGGGCCGAACACTACCGGCAAGTTCCATGCCGGTGAGCCGCAGCGCTGCACGGCCTTGTCGTACTCGCCCTTGTCCTTGCTCAGCGGCGAGTCTGAGCCACCGATATCGGTCTGCTTGCCCAGGAACTCGCTGACTCCCGCGCCGGACCCGTTGGAGGTGTAGTTGAGGGTGTAGCCCGAACATGCCTGCTCATAGGCGTTCACAAACCGGGTCATCGCGTTGGCCTGGGCGGTCGAGCCGCTGGCCTTCAGTGACTTCTTGCCACCACAGGACACCCCTGCTGGGTCACCGGACCCGCTGCCCGATGAACCGGAGGCATTGTTGTCGCTGCCGCATGCCGAGAGCACCAGCGCACCTGATGCCACCAGAGTCAGCACGGCGCCGAAACGGTTGAGTTTCACGAAGCTCCTCGAAAGGTTGAGGGTGGCCCAAACGCCACCAGGTCGGCAAGTCAATACAACAGGATTCATTGAGTAATTCCGGTTGTGGCCTAAACCTAAGGTCAGAGCGTTAACTCGCAACACTTTCAAGATGAATGCAGGATGAACCACCGTTCGCGGATGCTTGGCATAACCTGCGGTAACTAAGCACGCGTCGCACAATAGAGATTTCAGATAGCTCAAGTAACAATGAGGGAATTCGAAGCGAGTGGCAGAGATCTGCCGAGCGACCGGTGGTCGCTTCCGGGGAGCGCTCCGGAAGCACGCACATACACGCCCGCCATGCAGGGGTGCATTTCACGATGATCGTTGACAGTTTGCAGCGCTACCGACGCGAGGGACGCTGGGCTGGTGACCTCATTCCTGCTGAGCTAGCTGTGCTGCAGGAGTGTTCGCGTGTTCGGGAGCGGTCAACGGTTGGGTGCGTCCGGCGCGTACACCGTTGGCGATGACAACAATTTCAGCCAGCTCGTGCACGGCCACTACCGCCGCCAGGCCCAATATCCCCAACAGAGCCAGCGGGATCAGGACAGCGATCAGTGCCAGAGACAGGCCTACGTTTTGCAGCATGATGGTCCGGGCCCGCCGGGCATGAGCCAGCGCCTGGGTGAGGTGGCGCAGGTCTTCGCCCATCAGAGCTACGTCGGCGGTTTCGATGGCCACGTCGGTGCCCATAGCGCCCATGGCGATGCCGAGGTCGGCGGTGGCCAGAGCGGGTGCGTCGTTGACGCCGTCACCGACCATGGCGGTCGGATGTTGTTGGCGCAGTTCGGTGATGATGCGGGCTTTGTCTTCGGGTCGCAGGTCGGCGTGCACGGTGTCGATGCCGACCTGGCGGGCCAGCGTGGTGGCGGTGGCGGCGTTGTCGCCGGTGAGCATTGCCACCCGGTATCCGCTGCGGTGCAATGCTGCGATGACGTGGGCGGCTTCGGGGCGCAGTTCATCGCGCACCGCGATCGCCCCCAGCAGCTGGCCGTCTTCTTCGACCAGGACGGCGGTGGCTCCGCCCTGCTGCATGCGCGCCACATCGGGGGCCAGCGAGCCCGGATCGATCCAGCCGGGCCGCCCCAGCCGCAATGTGTGTCCGCCGCGGCGGCCGGTCAGCCCGGCGCTAGTGACCGCTTCTACGTCGTCGGCCGGGTCGACGGAGCCGGCCGCCGCCAGGATCGCCGCCGCCAAGGGGTGCTCGCTGCGGGACTCTAATGCTGCTGCGGCAGAAAGGACTCGTTCACCGGTGGCTCCGGCGGTGGCGGCGACTTCGATGACGGTGGGCCGGTTGGCGGTGAGGGTGCCGGTCTTATCCAGCGCGATGGTGCGCACAACGCCGAGGGCTTCCAGGGCGGCGCCGCCTTTGACCAGCACGCCGAGCTTGGAGGCCGCCCCGATTGCGGCGACCACGGTCACTGGCACCGAAATCGCCAGTGCGCACGGGGATGCGGCCACCAGCACCACCAGGGCCCGCTCGATCCACACCAACGGATCCCCGAACACCGAACCCAGCACGGCGATCGCGGCGGCGGTGATCATGATCGCGGGCACTAGCGGTTTGGCGATCCGGTCGGCCAGGCGCTGACTGGCACCCTTGCGGGATTGTTCGGCTTCCACGATCGCCACGATGCGGGCCAGCGAGTTATCGGCCGCCGTAGCGCTAACGCGCACCTGCAGAACCCCGTTGCCGTTGATCGAGCCGGCGAAAACCTCATCGCCTGGCCCGGCTTCTACCGGCACCGATTCGCCGGTGATAGCCGAGGTGTTCAGCGCGGTGCGGCCCGCCGTGATGGTGCCGTCGGTGGCCACTCGCTCCCCGGGGCGCACCAACATGGTGTCACCGACCTGCAATTCTGTTGCGGTAATGGTTGTTTCGGTGCCATCGCGCAGGACGGTGGCCTCTTCGGGCGCCAGAGATAGCAGCGCTCGCAGACCGCGGCGGGTGCGCGCGAGCGCGTACTCTTCCAGGCCCTCGCTGATGGAGAACAGGAACGCCAGCATCGCCGCCTCGCCGACTTCACCGAGGATCACCGCCCCGATCGCGGCGATCGTCATCAGGGTGCCCACACCGATCTTGCCGCGGGCCAGGCGGCGCAGCGTAGAGGGCACGAACGTGTAGGCGCCGATCGCCAACGCCGCCGCATACAAACCGATTTCGACCGGGTGTGACCCGCCGGTCCAACCCACCACGTATCCAGCCAGCAGCACCACCCCGGCGACCGCGGCGAACCGCAGTTCGCTAACCTCCCACAGCCGTTCGGGCTCACGCTCACCGTCGACCTCGTCTCCGGTGGCCGGTTCGTCGTGGCCGCAGCCGCACGCATCACTCACCGCACTACCTTCCGCTTTGTTTCCGGGTGGCCGTCTGGATGGCCATAGTTCGGGCACAGCGCCACCGCGTTCCCGGTGGCGGCCAGCAAGTCCTCGGCTGCGGTGAACACCGCCAGCACCTCAGGGCGGGCCAGCCGGTACACCGAGGAACGCCCCTGCGGGCGGTAGTCGACCAGCCCACACTCACGCAGGCACCCCAGGTGCGCCGACACCGTCGATTGGGCCAGACCCAACTCGCCGGTCAGATCCACCACCCGCGCCTCACCGCAGGCCAGGCGCCGCAGAATCGCCAGCCGCGTCTCGTCCGAAAGGCTATGGAACAGCGCCGATGCGGCCTGCAACGACACGGGCGCGAAAGACTGCACCACCGATCCTTTGATCGTCATATGACGATGATAGCGGTCGGCGGCGATTCAATGTGGTGTTCGACCTCCGCATTTGCGAGGGCAGCTGCGTCGGCGCTTTGCGTTCTAGCATCTGATCTCGACCCGCATGGTGCGGATGATCAGCTGCGTTCCCACGGCGTTGGGGCGCCGTGTGGGTTTGGGGTTCTGGACCCGTGGACGTGTCCACCAGTACTGGGCCTGTATTTCCCGTACCGAGGTGACCGTGCACATTTGTAGTGGCTTGTTTCCGGTACGGCTGACGATGACGGTGTCGCCTTGGCGCTCGAGCATGGCGATGACCTCTAGGGCGTTCGGTGTGCCGGTGGGCCCGGCGAGCGCGGTCGGCGATGCAGTGATGGCGAGCGCCGCTGCGCCGATGAGAGCTGCTGCGGTGAACCTGGTACGACGAATAAAGGTGGTGTTTAGCATGGGATTTCCCTACGTGTGATTGCCGCGTCAATGGCGGCGTGTGACGGTGGCGTGTGGGGGCCTCTCCCGCTGAGCGCGGCGACCCGGCGCCGCCGTCAGCGCCGGATAACGCAGAGGCGATACATCAGCGCGCCGCCGCCCTGCGCCGGGCGTGGCGGGGCTCGCAGCCCCGGAGTTTCCAACGGGCGATACGACGCCGACGACGCCAATGTCAGGTCAGATACCGACCAGATGCCGCTACCGTCGCCGACGATGGCGACGGAGGCAGCGGGCAGGCAATGCATTGATGAGTGCTCCGACCCCATCCCGGGGTAATCCGCATCGCCGCTGACAGCGGCAGCTATAGGGGCTCCCAGTTGCACCGCGCCTGCAGTGAGCAAGGGGACTTGTACGGAGCCCGAGCAGTGCAGTACTGCCATGGCTGCGAGGCCGGCTGCCAGCAGTGCGGCGAGCCGCCTCATCCGATGCCGCATCTGACCGCCCTGCCACTGCGTCGTCACAACCCTCACCCTTGATCTACTATCTAGGTACGTAGATAGTAGATCAGCATACGATCGATTTACGTAGCAAGTACGTAGAAAACCGAGTTGCATTGAAAGGGGTTGTGCACGTGCGTGTATTGCGAATGATCATGATGGCCGCCGCGGCGGTATTGGCGATGTTGGCGGTCAGCGTTCCGTTGGCCAATGCAGCCAAGAATGACTGTCCGCACAAGATGGGGTCACATCAGCGGCTCAGCGATGCCGACGGCGCGGTGGTGCAGGAATGGACCATCAGCGGGCTGCGCAAGAGCACTGATGGCGTCCCGGGTTATCCGGTGGCGGGACAGCTTTGGGAGGCAACCGCATCGGTGCACGCGGTCACCGGGTCGGTGACCCCGCTCATCCCGAATTTGGGCGCGGTCTCCGGTTCGCAAGAGCGCTACCCGGCGTTGTGGCAGGTGGCCAGCCCGTACGGGATCCCCGCCGCCACGATCGCCCAGGGGCACACCGCCACTGGCAAGGTGTACTTCGATGTCACCGGCGAAGCGCCGGCAATGGTGACCTATCAGGGCGGGGGCGGTTCGATGGCCGCGCTCATGTGGTGCGATGAGGCGGCGATGAAAACGATGATGGCCGCGATGAAGTCCGCTCCGGATGCCGACTGCCCTTGCTGCGCCGACATGCCCGCCGCCAAGGGCGGCGACGACTGCTGCGCCGACAAGCCTTAGGAACCAAAAGAATTGACCCGCGCGGGGCAGGCGATGTGCCACAACGGCGTACCAGCATCGCCTGTCCCGCACCGCAGCCATGTGCATGGGTGGGACAGCTATGCACATACGGGCGCCACGGCTGCTTGACTGACCGCCAGCACAGACCGGTCGGCAGTATTACTGTTTACGTACGTAGACAGTAAGAAATTTACGGCTAGGAGACGCAAGCGGTGGGTAGCCGAGGTTTTGGTGAGCTGGAAGCGGTGGTGATGGACCGCGTGTGGAGTCGCGGCGATGAGACCGCGACCACGGTGCGGGAGGTGTTCGATGAGCTGGCCGCCGAACGCGATATCGCCTACACCACCGTGATGTCCACGATGGACAACCTGCACACCAAGGGCTGGCTGGAGCGCGAGCGTGAGGGCAAGGCCTACCGGTACTGGGCGGCCCTGACCCGCGAGCAGCACAGCGCCCGCCTGATGCGCGAGGCACTCAGCGGCGGCGGGAGCCCAGAGCTGGTGCTCACCCACTTCCTGGAGCAGATCAGCGCCGAAGAATCGGAGCGGCTGCGGGCCGTGTTGCGTCGACCGGCAAAACGGGCCCGCACGAAATGAGTATCGCTGTCTGTCTACTGCTGTACAGCGTCGCTGTGCTGATCTTCGGGCCCCGGTTGTTGCGGCGATTGACCCGGACCGGGTACGCCCCGCGCCTGGCGATCACAGCATGGCTGGCGGCGATCGTCAGTGTGTTGGGCACCTGGATATCAGCTGCCGCACTGATTGTCATCGACGTTGTCCGGCACTGGAATTCCCCTGCGGTTGTGCTAGCAGCGTGCGCGGCCCGGCTGCACGCAATGCTTATTGGTCAAGCAGGTGCGGCAGCACAGGTTGGGCTGTTAGCCCTCTCGGCGGCGGGAAGCATCGCCGCGCCAGCCTTGGGCGTGCGCCTGGCCCGAACCTTGATCCGGTTGCGCGACACCGCCCATGAGCATGCGTATGCGGTGCACATGGTGGGGCGGCGCACCGCCGAGGGGGACGTGATGGTTCTCGAAGCTCCAGAAGCTGCCGCCTACTGCGTCGCGGGCCGTCCTTCGGCGATCGTGCTCACGACCGGCGCACTGGCTGTTCTCGACGACGCACAGGTTGCGGCGATACTGGCCCATGAACGCGCCCATCTTGCGGGGCATCATCCCCAGCTCGTCTCCGTGTTGCGCGCCCTGGCCGATGTCTTTCCAAGGGTTCGGCTCATGACTGACGGCTCCGCCCAGATATCACGCCTGCTTGAGATGTGTGCAGATGACTCTGCAGCCCGCCACCATGGACGTGGCGTCTTGCTGTCGGGGCTGATGGATCTGGCCGGCACCGTTCCGGCCGCCGCCGTTGGCGCCGCTAATGTGGCGGTCCTGGACCGTGCCGAACGACTGCTGACACCACCGGAGCCCCCGGCACGTGCATGGGCTCGCATTGCGCTAACTATGTGCGTGGCCGCTATCAGCGCAGGACCCCTCGTCACAATCGCACTGGCCACCTCGGGTGCGCTGCTGTGCAGCCCGTAGCGGCACGGCTGGCCGATAGCCAACAAACGCCGCCAAGAGGACCCGGTTGGCCGCGTGTCGTCAATTCGCCTTCTGCATCGGGATTCCGCCGCGCAGGATCTCGTGGGTCGCGGCGGAATCGGTGGTCAGCCACAGACGCAGCAGGTGCCGGCGCAGTGCGAGATCGTCGTGGTCGGTGTACTCCTCGCGCGAATGCAGCACGGTGGTGTTGTTGAGTAGTTGCACGTCTCCGGGTGCGAACTGCATCTGGATATGAAAGGCCGGGTCGTTGGCGATAATCTCGGCCAGCGCCAATGCCTGACGCTGCCCGCCAGTGAGCCGCGGCGCGCCGGGGTGACGTTGGGAGTCGCGGATGTACCAGGCGATGAAGAAAACCCTTGGGATGCCGTCGATCTCGATGATCGGCGGGAGCTCGAAAAACGGCGGTTCGCCGACGGGTTGTTCGTTGTTGCGGTCCCATGGCATCGGCCGGTACATGACCTCGACCAGATGCGGTGCACGGTCCAGCATTTCGTTGTAGACGGCATGGGCACTGACGATCTTGGACTCGCCGCCGGTTTTGGCCGGGCGCAGGCACAGCAGCCCGACCAGATCCGATCCATCGCTGTGGAAGTCTTGACGCAAATTGGTGCGGTACTTACGCACCCCGGGCTCGGCGCCGATCTGTTCGTCACGGATGTGGGTAAGCAGGTTGGCGTGCCGGTCTTGCCCTACCGGGCGGCCCAGTAGTTGCCCCAGCCCCAGGTAGGCATGTTCGATTTGAGTGTCGGTCAGCTCGTGGATCGGGAATCCGCGCAGCCGCACGAACCCGGGCCCCTGGTGCAACAGCTCGATCCACTGCGCGGCGGCGCCACCCAAATGTGCTGACAGATCCTCGATCTGACCTCGGCCGTAGGCGATCAGAATGTTCCGGTCCGCTCCGGAAAGCGGGAACGACCATGCGCTCTCGTCGGGGAAATCCGCCGGGGTCCATACCGACGGCCGCGCGCTGTCCACCCTTGATCTCATCGAACTAGTTCCTTTCAGTCGACATCGTTGTCGCCGCACCCGGATGTGGGCGCAGGTGCGCTGCCCGGTCAGCAGCAGGTCATCAACACCCCGCGCAGGGCCTCGATGGCCTGCGGGTTCGCGCGGTGGAAGACATTCAATCCGCGCTTCTCCGACGCGGCTAGGCCGGCCTTCTTGAGCTGGCTGAGGTGATGGCTGACAGTGGCTTCGGTGAGCCCGACCGCAGAAGCCAGATCGCAGCCGCACACTTCGCCGTCACTGGCCGTCAGCAGGATTGAAAGCAGCCGCAACCGAGTGGGGTCGGCTAATGCCTTGAGCCGCAGCGCTAATTCCACGGCCACGTCCTCGCCCATGGGTGCGGCCGAGAGCGGGGGGCAGCAGATGGGTGCACTGACATCGATGACGGGTAACGCTTTGGGCATCCCACCACACTAACCACTAATTAGACATATATCAAACAAAATGAGTTGGCCGGCCCTTCGTTTACCCGATGTTGGCTTGCTCATTGATTCGATACCTGTCAATATCGATGTATGTCGAATCAGCTGGTGATTGAGCCGGTGAACATCCGGTGCTCGCCACTGGTGCGCGAGCCGATATCAGCGGGGCAGGCGGTGGATCTGGCCAAGGTGTTCAAGGCACTTGGCGATCCCGTGCGGCTGCGGCTGTTCAGTCTCATCGCCAGCCACGCTGGTGGCGAGGCGTGCGTCTGCGATATCTCCCCGGGTATCGAGGTCTCCCAGCCCACCATTTCTCATCACCTCAAAGTCCTGCGCAATGCCGGGCTGCTGGCATCTGAACGCCGGGCGTCGTGGGTGTACTACCAAGTCGTGCCAGAGGTTCTCGACGCTCTGGCCGGCATCGTGCGCATCCCCGACACGACCATCTCTGCAACACCCACGGAGGGCCCTTCATGAATGCAACCGCCGACACTGCCGAACATCCCGCGGTGGCCGGGAAACTCTCGACCTTAGATCGGTTTCTGCCGGTGTGGATCGGTGTCGCGATGGCAGCGGGCCTGCTGCTGGGGCGCAACGTTCCAGGCCTGAATACTGCACTGGAAAAGGTTCAGGTCGACGGCATTTCGCTGCCGATCGCGCTGGGTCTGCTGATCATGATGTATCCGGTGCTGGCCAAGGTGCGCTACGACCGTCTCGACACTGTCACCGGTGACCGCAAGCTGCTGCTCGGCTCCCTGGTGCTGAATTGGGTGCTCGGCCCGGCATTGATGTTCGCGTTGGCATGGCTGCTGCTGCCTGATCTGCCCGAGTACCGCACCGGGCTGATTATCGTCGGCCTGGCCCGCTGCATCGCGATGGTCATCATCTGGAATGACCTGGCATGCGGGGACCGGGAAGCCGCGGCCGTTCTCGTCGCACTTAATTCGGTGTTCCAGGTGGTGATGTTCGCGGTGTTGGGCTGGTTCTACCTCTCGGTGCTGCCCGGCTGGCTGCACCTGCCCCAGACCGAGATCAGCACCTCCCCGTGGCAGATCGCCAAGTCCGTGCTCATCTTCCTGGGCATCCCGCTGCTGGCCGGATATCTGTCGCGGAGCATCGGGGAACGCACCAGGGGCCGCGACTGGTACGAGTCGAAGTTCTTGCCGGTGATCGGGCCGTGGGCGCTGTACGGGTTGCTGTTCACCATCGTGATTCTCTTTGCCCTGCAAGGTGATCAGATCACTTCCAAGCCCTGGGACGTGGCACGTATCGCACTACCACTGCTGGCCTACTTCGCCATCATGTGGGGCGGTGGCTATCTGCTCGGCGCCGCCATGGGCCTGGGCTACGCACGAACCACCACACTGGCGTTCACCGCCGCCGGAAACAACTTTGAGCTGGCCATCGCGGTCGCGATCGCCACCTACGGCGCCACCTCCGGTCAAGCTCTGGCCGGCGTCGTGGGGCCCCTCATCGAAGTGCCGGTCCTAGTCGCCCTGGTCTACGTGTCGTTGGCGCTGCGCGGCCGCTTCACCCCAGCACCCCAACACAATTCACCTGCAGCCTCCACGGCCGCATCCACAACGAACGTGACGGAGTAACCCCATGACCAATGACCTGACCTCCGGCCGTATCCCGGCCGTCCTGTTCGTGTGCGTCAAGAACGGCGGAAAATCCCAAATGGCAGCAGCCCTGATGCGCCAGATCGCCGGGGACAGCGTGGAAGTGCACTCGGCCGGCACCGCACCCGGGTCCGCCGTCAACGCCCTGTCCGCAGAAAGCCTGCACGAGGTCGGCGCCAGCACCGAGGGCGAATACCCCAAGACAATCGACCCGGACCTGCTGGCACGCATCGACCAGGTGATCACCCTGGGCCGGGAAGCCAAAGTCGAGGTACCCGAAGGCGTCACGCTCGATAACTGGGACACCGACGAGCCCTCCGAGCGCGGCATCGAAGGCATCGAACGCATGCGCCTAGTCCGCGACGACATCGCCGGGCGCGTCCAGCAGCTGCACCGCCAGCTCACCGCCACCGCGAACTGACAGCAGCAGGCAACGGCGCCTCACTTCCAATTCAGGCTCGGCACACCACCCCATCCGTTCGAGGAGACCCGCACTCATGAGCCCACGACACGTCATTGCGATCGGCGGCAGCGACGCCGGGATCAGCGCCGCCCTGCGCATCCGTGAACTCGACCCCACCACCGACGTCACCGTCGTGGTCGCCGACGACTACCCGAACTTCTCCATCTGCGGGATCCCTTACTACGTCTCCGGGGAAGTCACCCACTGGTCGAACCTGGCGCACCGCACCGCCGCCGACCTGGCCGCCACCGGCATGCGGGTCCTGACCAGCACCCGCGCCACCGCCATCAACGCCGCGGCCCACACCCTTGATGTCCTTGACCCACACGGCAACCCGCAACAGTTGTCCTACGACGCCTTGATCGTGGGCACCGGCGCCGTCTCGGCCCGCCCACCCATCACCGGCCTGACCGGACCCGACGCTCTCGGCCCGGCCGACGGTGTGCACCTGCTGCACTCCATGGGCGACACCTTCGAGGTGATGGACTCCCTGACCACCCGTGACCCCAAGACCGCAGTCATCATCGGCGCCGGATACATCGGCCTGGAAATGGCCGAAGGCCTCACCGCCCGCGGCATCAAAGTCACGCAGATCGAGGCGCTGCCCGAAGTGCTGCCCACCGTCGACCCCGAACTCGGCGCACTCGTACACACCGAACTGCAGCGCCACGGCGTGGAAGTCCTCACCAACACCGCCGTCACCGCCATCTCCCGCACCGACAGCGACGCCCTCACCGTGACCGCCGTCCATGACGGCCAAACACTCACCCGGACCGTAGATTTCGTGCTCGTCGTGGTCGGAGTCAAACCCGATGTCGAACTGGCCGCCGACGCCGGAGCCGAACTCGGCATCAAAGGCTCCATCGTGGTCGACGAGGCGATGCGCACCAACCTGCCCGACGTCTACGCCGCCGGTGACTGCGTGCACACCCACCACCGCTTGCTCGGCATCACGTGGCTGCCTTTGGGCACCACCGCCCACAAACAGGGCCGCGTCGCCGGAGAGAACGCAATCGGCGGCAACGCCCGCTACGCCGGGAGTCTGGGCACCCAGGTCGTAAAGATTTTCGACCTCGTAGCTGCCCGCACCGGGCTGCGCGAACACGAAGCCGTAGCAGCCGATCGCGGCTGGGTTCCGGTGTCCACCACCTCAACCCCCGACGACCACAAGGCCTACTACCCAGGCGCCACCCCGATCAGCATCCGCATCACCGGCGACGCCACCACCGGGGCACTGCTCGGCGCCCAACTCGTCGGACACCGCTCCGCGGAGATCTCCAAACGCGTCGACACCTACGCCACCGCCTTGTTCCACGCGATGGCCGTCGATGCCCTCAGTGAGCTCGACCTGTCCTACACCCCGCCCCTGGGATCTCCCTGGGACGCAGTACAAGTCGCCGCGCAGAACTGGGTACGCGAACACCGCAGTGCACAGGTCATTGCCACGGCGTAGCCGCACGTTGGACCCAAGGGTTGCAGACCGGCCCAGCGGCGATCTATGTCTGGGCGGGGGGAATACCGCAGAGCTTGTCCAGGCCGTAACGCAGCACCAGTACCGAAATGGAGAGAACGGCAGGCAGGCCGGCCAGCGTGCCGAGGGCATCGGCGATGGCCGCCACCAGAGTCGTACCGTCGGCGTAGCTGCGCCGCAGCGCGGTGACGTGCGGGTCTGCGCAAATCTTCTGAGCGAATTTGGGAAGATTACTGCGAAAGTACTGCTCCCCGGCGTTTTCGGCAGAGCCGTCATCGGCCGCGCTCTTGTCTACAGCCCGCCCGACGGCCGCGTAGAGCTCTGAATCCGGCGCCGCCAGCAGTTGATCAACCTCTGGTGTTCCCACCTGTTTCCCCCTGTGATTTCTCGGGTCGCCCGCGCGTGGCTTCCACGTTAACGGCTGTGGTGGTGCGCGTTGAGTAGTTACGGATGTTGCGCAGCGTGTTCAGCTCGGGGTCGGTTTTGATTTTCGAGAATTCCGGGCCAGTGGGGCATTCATACTTGCGGGCGGTTTCCGCTGCTGGGGCATGCGGTGAGGACACGCCGAAAAACATGAGCTGCGCCACCCGTTCGCCGGGTGTGATCGCCAGCGGCATCTTGCCTAAGTTCACCAATTCCAGGGTCAGGCAGCCCCTGAACCCGGGATGCACTTGTACTGCGGTGGCGCTCAGAAGTCCTAGCCGCCCATACGATGAGCGGGTAATGACTTGAGCGCATAGGTCCGAGGGCAACACGATGTATTCCAACGTTGATGCCAAAACCATTTGGCCGGGGTGCAGGTAGAACTCGTCGCCCCAGTCTTTTTCCAGCCGCGATTGCATCGATCGGGGGTCCTGCAACATTTCCAGGGCGTTGAACGATGCGTTCGATGTCTGCTCGAAGACGATGAACTGGTTGCTCAGTCGTAGGTCCACGCTGGCTGGGCCCAGCGCCCCGGGAAGCATGGGGGTGATGCTGATCTGGTTGTCGTCCCCGTTGTTTATCCGGGTACGGAAGTCGGCGTTAGTGAGCACCCCGGGCCCGCCAACCCAATCGCAGCTGACGTGGTCTTCATGGATGGCGCCATCGGCGCTCGTCCATAGTTTGATGAAGTAGAGATCATCGATCGCCTTGAGGGCCAGGCGGTCGATCGGGAATTGCGTGCCCGCAGAGCGGGCACGCCAATAGGCGTTGACTATGTCGATGACGTCGTGGGGTGTATCGGGTGTGAAGGCTCCCGGTATGCCTTGCGACAGGAGACGCGCCAGAGCATCGACATGGGGTTCGCGTTCGGTGGCGCAGTAAGAGCGTTCCTTCGACCACGAACGCACCGCGTCCCAAATTGCTTGGGACTGCGTACGAATGGCGTCGCAGAGCAGAGCACTTTGGGGGTGCGTGATCTTTTCATCGCCCAGGTACTGCAGACTGAGTGTGCCGTGATCGGGTGCCCCAGCTGTCACATCAGCCAACCATGCGAGCATTAATTCGGCTCGGAACAACGTCGGCGGGTGGGTTTTCGTCGGCGCCGATGGATCACCGAGCGAATGAAGAAACTCGAGGCTGGCCGCGACGGCGGCGGGCCCGAAAAGATCGACGGCATAGGCATCACAGACGAGTTCCTCGACCCATTCGTGCAGGACTTCCTCAGCACGCCATTGATCGGCGAACGTACTTTCCGCACCCTGACCGTCTTCGCCCTTGAGTGCAGCAGCGAATTGCTCGGCGATCTGCGCCTCGATCTCTTCGAGCTCAGGTATGTTCCCGGCCAATAGATAATGATGGGCCAGTTCATGGCCCAAGGTGATGGGAAGCCAGCGAGCTTGTGTTCCCTCGTGCTCAGGCACCGCAATAGACAAGATGTTCGAGGGAGAGCCGTACAGAAACATGGTGTTCCATGAACTGCGGTTTCGTGTGGTGAAGTTACCGGGCTTGCCCACCGTAATGACCGTGTCGGCCGCAGGTAGCTCCCACTGACGGCACGCTTCCTGCACGAAGAAAGGCAGTGATTGCGGTACCCGGCTCCTATCTCGGGAGAACAGATCATCGAATGTGCGGTGCAGGCCGACGAACTGCGTCATCAACAGCCGCAGTTGGCGGGCCAAATCGGTGGGCTCGATATCGTCGGCCGCCAGATCTTCGTTTACCCGGGCCCGGACCTGATCCACGTATTCGTTGAAAAGCTCGAAAACCCGGCGATGACCGGTGGAGCGGCGAGGGGTATCGATCTGTGCGCGTTCAATCTTCTCTGAGAACCAGGCAATCCGGCTTATGAATATCTCGGCAAGGACTTGCACTCGAACTGAGTCGTCCAAGAACGTACCCCCAAGCTGAGACAACTACTCAAAAAATTCTGCGGACTCTCCCGAGCTAGTTAACCTGGCATTCATCGTATCGGACAGATCCCGCAAAACATCCCGTGCCCAAGAAATATGGTCGGCATCGGATCTGTTGCCGGAGGCGACCTTATCTAGCACCTGGCTCAAGCTGCGGAATATCTCGATGACTTGAGTTTTCTGATCCAGATCTTTGATATCTTCCAGCGACCTCAGATGCGGTCCGTCCAGGATTGTTGCGCCGGCCAATGCGTGTGCTGAGCGCATGTATCCGCCGTCCGCTGTGCGCGGGCGTGGCCGTGAACCGGTCAACAGGTCAGCTTCTTGACCGAATCCTTTCGCCAGTCCGGTCAGAACTGCGGTCTCGCGGGGCTGCAGATCCGAACCACGCAGCGCCCGCCCTAGCGCGATAACAGCATCCGAGGCGACAAGACCGGCGGAAGCAGCGCGCATCTGGTTGTCCAGCGTGTCATCGACTGTGCTGCTGCCCATCATGGCAACTCCTTTAGTGGAACATCCTTCGGTAAATACGGTGCGGGTTACCCCCGGCTCTACTGCTCGCCCAAAGGCGAGGGTGCCAGGAGCCACCGACATATAGACGCTGAACGGGGCCGCATCATGATCAGCCTCGCGCCGGCTCGTCTCGTTGCCTATCGTTATCAAACCTGCCCTCACAACCCACCCCCTTGTGCTGTGGAGCACCCATGGTAGCTCGATAGTGTCAGCCGCGCCTCAGGTATCCCGTGCTTGCCCTTGCGCAGTAAGACGAGGCCCATAATGATGTCCATTGTCCGGTCGGTTGTGCATAGTCTACTGTGCATAGTCAAGAAAGTGTTGTGACACTCCGGCCAGCGGCGACAGTGGTCCTTGTGACATCAATAAAACGAGATAGAAGGCATGATGTCGACACGCAAGGACCGCGCATTGCGTGTCGTCCACAACACACAAGATGTTCAGTCAACTGTGCATCTTGGCCAGGTGTTGCGTGGGCATCGCGAGCGGGCGAAGCTGACTCAGGAGCAGGCTGCTGTGCGGGCAGGTATTACCCGAGGAGCCCTTGCCGCACTGGAGAAGAAACAATTCCCGGATCCTCACCTGAGTACGTTGCTGGCCCTGATGCTCACTTATCGCTTGGGATCGCTCGAGGCATTGCTGGGGCCCTCTCATTCCGAAGTGCTCGCCGCCACGTGGCATGCCCAGGGTTGGCAAGGCGGCAAGCCTTCAGCGCCTGAGGCCCGCGGACCCTGGGGGCAGGGAAGTTGACGCGTTAGTTGGGCACGATGTCATTGACCCACTGAGCTCGTTGCTCCCGGGTGGATATCCAGTGTGCGGCGATCTTCTCGCCCACGGCCCGTTGCAGGTTGCGCAGATCAGTGTGGGAGCGGGCTTGGCGGGCGTCGTTCTCCTCGTGATGGACTCGATACCGCTCACGCTCGGTGGGGGTGGCGTGTGAATAGCAGTGGGCGCCAAACATTCCTGCACCAAGGTAGATCGCCGAGTTGGTGCAGTCCTCGCCGGTTGTCTTGACCATGCCCGAGCATTTAGGGCGTGCAGCGGCGGCGGTCTGGGTGCGGTCAGGCCTGGGCAGTTGGTATAGGTGTCGTTCTAGCCGATCGCAGAGCGCCGGTACTGGCACCACCTTCGTTGCACCCTGGCGCACCGCGGCGTTGTGGCGGGCAAAGATGGCTTTAGGACGCGAGAGGTTGTTGCCCCACCGCTCGTCGAGTTCGGCGCCCTGATGCAGGATGCTGGCCGCCTGGTAGGCCTCCTGTGTGCCGCGGTGTGCGGCCAGAATGTCATTGGCCAAGTCGGCGAAGTTGAGGTCGGCCTCATCAGGCAGGGTGTGCAGCACCAGAAGGCATTCGAGCATCTTCATGCGCAGTTCGTCGATGACGTCCAGAGCAAGTGAGGACACTGTCTCCTCGGGGCCGAAGTCGGGGTCAAAGTCAGAATCAGTTTCGAACACGATGCAGCAATGTACTACTAGTGGGGCAGACTTTTGGTACGCCCGCCTCATTACTGAGGTGCGTGCCCACCCGACCGAGCCAGAACGACCCTGCCCGTGTAGCTCGGTGGGAGCAGATCCGTTCCGATGTCGGCCGCAGGATTCGTGCGTGCAGGTTGCGGCAAGGGTTGACCCAAGAAGAGCTGGCGCTGCGCTCGGGTGTGACGCGCAATGTCTTGATCGATGTTGAACACGGCCGACGGGGCCTGCTTTATGAGCGCTTGTTCGACATCGCCGATGCGCTGCAAGTTCGCGTCGGCGCACTGGTCGAGGGCACCGAGGATTAAGGGCGCTGCGGACACAGTTGTGCTGTTGCCACGGTTAGTCTACATGTCCGGGGGCGATGGACAAGGCGTAACATCAAGTGCCGCAACAAGTTCTGCTGGTGCCCGCTGTGATCTGCTGACGTCGCGCTGAGTAATGGAGGTGTTTAGATGGGCACTGCCGGACACAGCGCACCGCGGCTCCGGGACGCAGAAAACGCCGGGCCCGCATAGTCCAGTGCAACCGTGGATTGGTTACCGTTGCCCGCTGGATCGGTTTGACGTCCGTGTGCGGCACGATATTGCGATGGCCACTGTTTGGGTATCGAGCACCTCAGCTGACGTCGACGTTGACGAAGATCGTCCCGGCGATCACTGGCAGCGCGTGGGTGTCATCGACACCTCGGCGCAACGCGACTTCTACACGTATATCCAGCAGTACATTGGCGTGCGCAAGACGACCAAGGGCAAGCCCGAGTTCTATCTCAGCGGCGATCCCGAGAGCGCGTGGGTGCAGCAGGTCAAGGAAAATGTTGGGGCGCAGCTGCCGTTCTGGATCCTCATCAACCCCTACGGGTCCGGCCAGATCCACTACAGCAGCGGAAGTATCAAGTATCTTCTCGGAGCCGACAAAGCAACCCTTGTGCACTCCTTGGTTCCGCGCGCACCTGAGCCGCACCCTGGCCTACTTGTCACGCCGGTGGCCCTTGCCGTAAAACTCAAACGACGTGCAGGCGACCTGTTCACCCCATGTCGCACGCGGTGAAGGAGTAGTTGCGCGGCCTGGTGTCAGCATCATTGCGGGCGAGGGGGATCACGAAACGATGCAATCGACTATGGGTGGCTGGCCGCGGCAGTCACCCAAATGTGTCCAGTGCTGCTGATCCTGCAGTTGTGTACTACCGCTGCCCGTTTGAGAGGCGGGCGATTTCGCCGTGCGCCGCTGCCAGTGCGTCCTCGCGTGCTTTGAGTTCTGCTTTGAGATTGGCCAGTTGGGTTTGTTGGGTGGTGAGCTGGCGACGTAGTGCGGCCACGATGCTGTTCTGCGAATCGGGAGCCGGCGGCGTGGGTGCTGCGAGGTGCAGGGGTGTGTGGGCGCGGATCCGTTCGAGCAGGTCGGAATGAGCGTAGATGGTCTTGCGGGTGACCCGGGCGGTGCGGGCTACAGCATTGACGTTGATCGGCTCGCCGCGTTTACGCAGATCGCGGATAGCTTTGTCGATGCGGCGGCGGGCGTCGTCGGAGCGTTGTTGGGCGTGGCGGCGCAGCCCGTCGGTGCCCGGGCTGCGGTCAGTCATCGCAGTGCCGGTGCCCGCTGGCATGGTTAATGGTGGTTTCGTGGGCACCGCGAGTGAGGATCGGCAGCTGGGGTCGGCGCCCAGCGGTAGCCGGGCCTGCGACCGCGATATCGCCAGATCTATTGTGTGCCAATGTATTTGCCTGGTCAGACAGGCGGGTGATGATGGCCTGTAGCGACGCGATTTCGCGAAGGCGCTCGCTGACCCAGACGTTGTCGTCGGTCAGCTCGCGGCCGGTGCGGTCGGCGAACTGCTGGCGGCGCCCGGCCAGGAGGGTCTCGGTGGCGGTGAGTTGATCGCGCAGATCAGCTAGGTGGGTGGCATCGGTGGCGAAGTGCCCGCACGACAGGCAGGCGTTGCCCTTGTCGCATGATTTCAGTGGCGGCAACAGGCACACCCCGTTGGGCAGTACCCGGTCTGTGCGCTTGCCGAGCTGGGTCATCTCGTAGATGTCTGAGGGGCTGATGGCGATATCGGCGCCCATCGCGCCGATCTTCTTGTGTTTCAAGAATTCTGCTTCGGAGGTCGCCGCCAGGGTAGCGGCGTAGCGTGCGGTCATTTCCGGGCTCTTGTGGCCTAGGTACCGCTGCACGACATGGAACGGGACACCGTCGTTGAGCAACTCGGTAGCGCGCGTGTGCCGCAGCCGGTGCGTCTGGGAGAACCGCAGCGGGTTGCC
This sequence comes from Mycobacteroides abscessus ATCC 19977, assembly GCF_000069185.1. Lineage (NCBI taxonomy): Bacteria > Bacillati > Actinomycetota > Actinomycetes > Mycobacteriales > Mycobacteriaceae > Mycobacteroides > Mycobacteroides abscessus. The sequence goes on from NC_010397.1 coordinate 4,981,026, forward strand.
CTGGGTATCGACGAGGCGGTGGACGCCGTCCAGTTTCTTGAGCGCGTTCAGATACGAGGTGTATGGGCGGGCACGCTGGCCTTGGTGCTGGTGCACCATCCCCACAAACAGGTATTTGGGTTTCATGCCGGGATAGTGGCGCGAGAGCCAGCGCTGCTGTTCGCGGATGACATCGACGATCTGTTGTTCCACCAAGATGGTGGGATCTACTCCGGCGACCTTGGTCTGCTGATAGCGCAGCCGCGCCACGAAGATCCCGGTATCTGCACCGGCCGGTGCGGCGGCTCCCGGAATAGCTTGCAGTGGATCATGATCGAGCATCAAGATCTCCGAGGCCCTCCGGCCGGTCATCGCCTGTAGCAGCCAGGCGCGGGCCGCTTGCGGATCGCCCAGACCGGCCATCACCGAGATCTGCCCGTCGGGGTGGGTGAGCACGACACGTTCCTCGGTGTCTGCGCCCAGCACCTCCAGGTAGGCCAGCATCCGCTGCAAATCTGCGGTGCTATACCAGGTCAGCTCGCGGGACCGGTGCGTTTTGCGCGGTAGGTAGGCCGGTGCCCACAGCCGGGTATGGCTGATCCCCAACTTTTTCCAGCGTTTCTCTCCGGTCGCGGCGGCGGCTTCGGCGCCGTGATCGTGCATGAAGGTGTAGAACGCTTGCACCTGGTACTGGATCTCGGCCACCAGGTAGTCGCTGAGCGTGCCGGATTTGGTGGTGGCCTCGGGGCTGCGCAAGTAGGTCAGAAAATCCATGAACACCGCACGCAGCTGCTCGGGATCAGCGGTGATCAGCGGGTCATCGCGGTAGTTGTTGTGCTGGCAGAACAGGCCCAGATGGCGGCCAAGGGTTTGGCATCGGCTCACCGCGGTGGTCCAGGTGAACAGCTGATGGGTGATGGCGGTGCGCATCCAGAACCGCAGCCCTTCACGCAGCCACACTGGTTGTATCCCAGCGAGTTTGAGTACTCGCTCGTGATGGGGTTCGTGCTCGCGTTGTGGGATTCGTGGGTCGATCCGCAGGTCCCAGGTGTCATAGCTCCACCACGGCGCCGGGGTGCAGCGCACCGCCAGCAGCGTGTGTAGATGCTCCACCGTCCATTCCAGATTGCGGCGGTAGGAGGGGGTGGGCAGGCGGTGGCGGCGCTGCTCGAAGAGCACCGTCGCGTGCCGCACGATGTCGGGGACAGTGATGTCGAGCAGGCTGGCTGGCGACCGGCCGCGACGGCGCCGGTATTCGGCGGCGGCTTCGGGCAGGGCCTGGGTGAACCAGACAATCTTGGCCGGGTCGATCCGGCGCAACCCTTCACGCCAGCACGTGTAGACCCACCACGCCAGCTCGTGAGCGAACCGGGGCGGTCCGGGCGGGGTGAAATCGTAGCCGTCGTAGCCGGGAGTGGCTGTGGTGTAGTAGCGGTTCTGCACGAAAACCTCGTTGAACGGGGCAGTGTCGATTTGGTACACCGGCGCTCGCCACGCGGCAGGCACTTTCGCCCATTGCTGCTCCCACGCCGGATTCTCGGCGTACCTGGGGTCGAGCTGCCCGGTGGGCGGCGGGTCAGTTGGGGGCATCGTGCAGGCCCTTCCATCCGGCGGCGTAGTTCTTCCACTGCGCCGCGGTGCGCATCGCAATGTCTTCGGTCACCCACCCGTAGATGGACAGTGTGGTCTGGATGTCCAGATGCCCCAGCCGGCGCATCACCACATGGGTGGGCACACCCGAGGCCAGTAGTGCGCTGGCATGGGTGTGGCGCAGCCAGTGCGGCGACCAGCCCGCCGGGAGAAGATCTTTGGCTGACCTGTTCACCGATCGGACCTTTGCGTACACGGTCTCGGGGCGCAGCGGTGCGAACAGGGTGCCACCGGCGCGGTTGACGAACACGAAATGGTTGTTTAGATCCGGCACTGTCATGTCCGCACCGGCATCGACCAGTTGCCACACGTACGCCGAATACAGGGCCTCTAGATCGTCTCCGACATAGATCCGACGCGGCTGCCCTTTGACCCGCACGCCATGCGGATGATCCTGGCGGGCAGCCACATCGATCCACGGGGTGCCTCCGGCACCGATACAGAAATCCTGGTGCCGCAACGACAATGCCTCGCCCAGGCGCATCCCCGTCTCGGCCAAGGTGGCGAACAGCAACCGGTCCCGCAGACCGGCCTGCGATCCTGACCATTGCCCGTCGGTGTCCTGGATTGCGCACGCATCAAGGATCAGCTGCACCTGGACGGGCAGCAAGATTGGTGTGCGGCGGGCGTTCTCACCACGAACCCGGTAGATGGGCCGGTCCCGTCGCGGCCGCCGCCCCACCCCAGCCAGCATCGGCACATAACGGGAGCGGCCACGCTTGCCGAGGGACCCATAGAGCTTCTGATAGGGCACATCAAGGTTGTGGGCGTGCGCGTGATAGCGGTAGAACGCCAGCACTGCGGCGGCCCGCTGCTGCACCGTCGCCGCGGCCAGCCCGCTTCCCTCAGGCCCGACTCGCGCGGTCCCGGGAAGATCCCCGGTCCGCAGATATGTCAGGAAACCGCCGAACAGTGAGGTTGAAATCTGTGTCCATCCGGTCCCGGTGTGCTCCAACAGCGTCCACCAAGCCGCCAGTCCCGCAGCGTAGGCGCGGACCGTGTGTGGCGATGCCTGGTCATCACGCAGGAACGCGATGTACTCCGCGACCGGCGCGACCGGCAGGTGGTCTGCACCAACCACCGTGTACCAGCGCGAACCATCAGCTGCATCAAGCACCCGCTGAACCCGCGCCACCGCCAGCCCTGCCCGCCTACGCCCGCCGCCGCCGGTACGCGGCGAAATCGGCGACACCACCGGAACCACGCGGTGACGGCGGCCGCGGGGCGCCGGTGGCCGGCACGGCCATACGCTGGCCGACCAGAAATTCCTGCAGCATGTCCAGCGGCCACATCACCCGGTGCGCCATCAGCGCTTCCGGCGAGCTGACCCCGAACGCAAACTCGATCCACTTGCTCATCAACCGAGGCCGCTCAGGTTTACGGTCATCCCAGCCCGGCTCCGTGCGTCCCCAGGTGAACCCGGTATCGGCGTTGATCCGCGTGTACAGCTGCGTGCGCAGCATGTCGTAACGCTCAGTATCGAGTGCCCCTGAATCGTGGAAATGCCGAAGCAACGCACCCACAGAGATGCCCCACTTCTGCTTAACGGGAAGCAAATTCAGCAGCGAGGGAGCCGCCTTGACCGACTGCGACACCGCCGCGAACGGCGCCAGAAACTCCGAAGCGAACCGCGACGCCTGATCTTCATGATCATCGGTCAACTCCGCGACATTGGTGTGCAGAATCAGATGCCCCAGCTCGTGCGCCAATGTCCAGCGGGTCCGTTCCCACGAATCAAGCTCCCGTAACACGATCAGCGGGCGCTCCCGGAACTCGCCCACCCAGGTTGAGCAGCCCAAGTGTTTTTCTAGCCGACCCCGCGAATTGTCCTCCGGTGCGCTGCCCCCGAACCGCTCGTAGCGCATCACCACCGGGATACCGCCGCGTTCGAACAGATGGGTCAGATCACCGATCGGCACATCTCGATCGACACCCAAGCATTGGCGAGCGTGCAGCGCAGCAGATACAGGGTCCGGATCAGGGGCCGCGCTGATCTGAACAGGCGGCAGCTTGTGGCGCCCGTTCATCTCCAGCAGAAAGTCGCCAGAAAGCGCGATGAACTGCGCCATCCGATTCTTCTCGGTCTCTGTCGTCGATTTCGGAGCACGAAACAACAACTGATCAGGCTCCACGCGACACACCGGCACTGACGTGAAAAACAATGCAGGAACCCGTAACACGTCCATCAAGGCGGCCAGCTCGCCCTCGGAGACCTGTGCGGTTTCCGATCGCTCAAGCCGCGACAAACGCGCGCCGGACCAACCCACCGCCTCCATCACGTGCTTCGCTGTCAGCCGTCTCATCAAGCGGGCCTGGCGCACCCGCAAACCGAAAATTTCCACCGTCTTCGTCATAGCGATCCCGATTCAACACTAAGTGTCGTGACGCTAACCGACGGGTGTGACAAACCCGTCACGCTGGTGCAGGACCAGTACCCTCTTCGCCGCCCTTGCCGAAGTCCTCGAAGTCGGTGTCGGACGTATCTCCTTGCTGAGCAACCGACTTCGGCAGCGGGGTAGAAGCCACGATAACTGTGTTCGTGCTGTCGTCGATACCGATCACCGCCGCCAAATACACCTCCAGGACATGCAAGCTGTCCGGGCTCAACGTCCATAACACGAACCAGTCGTAGCCGGTGGGCTTGCGTTCGAGCTGGTCGAACTCCCCACCAAAGGTGTACTGCCCGTTGATGACTTCCGGCTCGGACTCCCTGTCGCACCCGGCTTTGGCCGCAGCCCGCTCGGCCGCACGTTGCGCCTCGGCCTGCGCCAGCTTCAGAGCCGCCTCTCTCTGCTGCTTTGAGGGATACACAACCAGCCGGTCGTGCTCGGCCACCACCTTTGATGGCGCCTTGCGGATCCGTATTCCCTCCCCGCCCCGGCCATCGTCCAAAATCGCCGACATGCCTTGACCGCAACGTGTGGTCAAGGAACTCTTCGGTGCCCTCTCCCCATCGGGCAGACCGACACCAGCCTCGCGGTCGGTGCGCACCTTGATTAACAAGCCTCGCACCGACGTGCAATGCAACTGGCCGTGCATATCGGATGGATCCGAGAACACCGACTCCCACAACGCGGCAGTTCTCAACACCGCCTCGGCCACGTCCTTGCGCACCTGCGAAAGCGCTACGTGATGCTGCCGCACCAAGGTGTCGCACTCCACCTGTACTTCTAGGTTCATAACCGAAGGATTCCATAGGTGTACCTACTTCGCAATAGGTACACGCCGGTTTCTCTTCAGCCCAAATATTGGGTATCACCCACATAGTATACATGTATATCATAGATAAATATAGTGTGGGACAACATAATTGGTAGTAACTTGCTAACCAAGTTACTGATAAGCCATTAAATCAACAGAATTAAGACGGCGCGGTGCCAGGGCTCATGTGCGGATTGCCCTGCATTGCCCTGGCTTTCCTACGACCGGGTCGCTTTTAGGCGACTCACACTGACCAGAGATAGCCGAGGTTATCGGCGCGTAGCCAGTGGTTTTCGCATCGAGACCGATCACCGGCACATCACGTCGGAAGAGTTTGTCGTTTCATCCCAGTTCGGGTCTGGTCGCTTTCTGTGAGTGGGTCGCCAAGTTCGGCAGAGTTTTGTCGGCCAAGCCGGCACGGCATGCTTCCTGGTACGTTTCGGATGCCGCAGCCAGGGAACGAAGGCTCAATTTGTTTTCTGCTGCGGCGTCTACGGCCAGACGGATATCTTTGGCAGCGTTCTCTAGGGAGATGGACAGCACGGTGGTGTCCTCTTCTAGGAGGTACTCGGTTATTTTTTGGAATATGCCGCTGTTTGTCGATCCCATGGAAACGATGCTGCGCAGGGTATGAAGATCTACGTCCATGCTGGCGGCAAGTTGGCATGCTTCTGCTACCACCGCCGAGATCCCCATGGTCATTGCGTTGTAGACGATCTTCATCTGGTGTGCCGATCCCACCGGGCCCACGCGGGTGATCGTTGCACTGTAGGCCGAGACGACGTCGATGAGTCCCCGGAAGTCGCCGGTGCAGCCCAGCATGCTGTTGAGGGCGCCTTGGCGGGCATGTTCCGGGGACCTGGTTACGGGTGCGTCGACGAATCGGATGCCCAGAGCGCCAGCCTGCTGGGCCAGTGCGATGGTTGACTGCGGCCACGCGGTGGTGGTGTCCAGAACTACCGCTCCCTGACTAAGTGCGCCGAATAGTCCCCCGTCTTGACCGCAGACATTCTCGACTTGCGCGCTCGACGGTAGGGACAGCACTACTACCGCACATCCGTCGGCTAGCTCGGCCAGTGAGCGGCTTTCCGTCGCTCCGTGGTCGATGAGTTCGTTTGTTCCTGATCGATCTTTGTTTGCGATTACCCGCAGTTTGGCGCCTTGGCGTAGGAGGCATAGCCCTATTCCTGTGCCCATGCGGCCGGCGCCAACGAGTCCGACTGCTTGCCCGGACAGATGCGGCTTGTTCTCGATCCGCAGTGTCGTTGCTGCTGTCATAGCAAGTTCTCGCGTGTGAGCACAGCCAGGAGTTCGTCGTGGTCGTGCACGACGTGATCTGCTCCTGCATTGCGTAGTCGCGATTCTGAAGCCATGCCGCCTGTCATCGCGACGCTGGTAAGCCCCAGCGATTGGGCGATGCGGATTTCCTCGGGGGTGTCGCCGACGATCACGGTGTGCTGCGGTGAGATGTCTTGTTCGCGCATATACCGCTGCAGCATCTGGCCTTTGGTGAAGCCTTGGTATTGAGATTCCCGGCTGGCGTAGGCCAGGATGTGGGCGATCTTGCTCTCGACACCTAGTAGAGCGATGTGCTCGCGGATGAGGTGTTCGATGTGGTTACTGAGAATCAGCACATCGGCTGACTCTTTAAAGGCCTCGAGTGCACGCTCGGCGCCAATACGCAATCCAGACGTGGCCGCTAGCGGCTGGTAGCTGCCGAAGAACAGCTCGTTGTCGTTGTCCTGGGCCGCGGCCGGTAGCCCCAACTTTTCGTAGAGCCTGCTGAACGGGAATTCGCATATCTCACGCAGTGTTTCGGCGTCAATCTCGGGACGCCGGAAATGGGTAAGGATGGTGTTGATGGATGTGGTGAAAGCGTCGGCATCATCTAACAGCGTTCCGTTCCAGTCATAGACGACAGTGAGAGGCATCCGAATCACCCCACCATCTCTTCTGGCGCACAGCGCTGTTCGAGGATCTGCAGGTACTCCTCGTCGGCGCGTACTTGCCCGATCGGGGTCGGCATCCGGAAGGTAAATGGTGAGCAGTCGTAGTCGTACTCCCCGCCGGGCAGAACGCGCGTCAGCCGATGGAAGGGCAGGTAGGTGACGCGGGTGACACCTATGTCTGTGGCGACCAGTGATTCGAAGAAGCTGAGCAATTGTGGGTCCCTGGAGTTCAATTCGAGCCAGGGCCGTTCCGGTTTGAGCGCAAGGCTGCTCCAGATCTGCCAGAAAATGAGCTCTTCGAGTGAGTTGACTCCCAGTCCGTAGTAGCTCGGGGAAATGAAGGGCGGCGATCCCACGACCCAGTGCACTGAGCGTGCGCCAGCGTCGAACAATAGTTGCGCTACCGCCCGGCTGGTGTCTCCGCGGATCAATGCTTCATCGACAACGATGACGTTGCGGCCGGTGACATCGACATCTCGTAGGCTGTATTTCCGTTCGATCAGCGCTTTGCGCTCACCTGGGATGCCGATGAGGGTGCGCTGCGCCAAGCCGATTTTTACCAGCTCTTCTCGCACAACCGCGTTCTTGGGCGCATGTGTCTGCAGATACTCAAAAAGTCCATCTGCGTAGGGAATACCCGTCTTGGGCATGGACGCGACGATAAGGTCCTCTGTGCCGGCTAGTGTCTGGCCCAGCAGCGCTCCCAGTTCGAAACCTATCTTGCGGCGCGTCTCCCAATGTGTCTCGCCATGAAATCGGGTGCGCGGGTGCCCCAGATAGAGGGTCTCAAAGACACATTTCTTGGGCCGGTGAGCTGCCCTCCCGACAAATTGCACCTGGATCTGGCCGCCGCCTGCCGATTCGATGACAGCGATCTGGCTTGCCTGCAGCTCGAGGATGCTACCGGTTTCAGCGGCGGCACTATCGATCTCAGAGGCCACCGCGATCACCTCCGGGCGCTGCCACACACTCAACGGGCGCAAGCCCTGCCAGTTTCGGTACGCTACGACAACCCCGGCATCGTCAACAAGTACCGCGCTGACCGCACCGTCAACTTTGAGGTCGATTTCCCGGAACACCTCTGCGTAGTCGGGCCGCAGGCCGCGGTTGACATACTTCGACACACAGATCTGCTCCACCACCCGGGTGAGGATTTCCACATCCGATCCCGCCGAGATTTTCACTCCAGCTGCTGAAAGCTCTTGCGCTAGTTCTGAAGTGTTCACGATCCCGCCGTCCATGGCCACGTGCAGCGCAAATGGCCGTCTGGGCTGTGCCCCGGTTACGGGCTGATCTGAGGAAAACGGCTGGTTATTCATGTCTGCGCGTGTTTGGTGAACGTGGCCTAACAGTGCGCGCATTCGCTGACCGCCAAGGCCTTCGGCGATCGCGCCCTGGTCCAGGTTGGCCGCGGGCAGCTCTGAGAAGTATCCGGATTCGGTCCCACTGACTTGTTGGGCGATCAGTGAAAATCCTCGCTGCCCTCGATGAGCGAGCTGGGCGATGATTTGGCCTATCAGGCCCGTCTGCTCCGCTGGTTCGATCCCGCTACCTGCTGCCGTTGCCAACGCTAAAATGCCGGCCATCTCAAACCCCGATTTCCTCGTTACTGTGAACTGGTGGAATCTTGCGTGGTCTCGAACGTCCCTGTGCGGACCTGGCGGTGCTGCTCTGTTAGGCCCGCACGTTGGAGCGCGACGGCGATGGCTGCTCCTAGTCCGATTAGTCCAACACACGCCAGTGCGGTGCGCGCGTTGAAGATTTCGACGATCTGCCCGCTGACCAGTTGGCCTACTGCGGCACCGACTGTCATGCTCGTCAGAATCCATGAAAAGCCTTCGGCCACTTGCGTGTTGGGTACTACGTGCTGCAACGCAAGAGAATAGGTCGTTGGCTGCACGGCGATCAGAGTTCCGGCGATCAGGATCAGGGCGCATGCACCCAGCGGCGCCCGCGGAATTGCTGAAGCAGCGATCAATGCTGCGAATGCGGCGAGCAATGCGGGCACCCGGTTGGAAACCTCCGCAGGCCAAGGGCGCGTTCCGTAGAAGAGTGCGAACAGGACCGAGGTGATCGTCCACCCGCTGAGCACCAGGCCGCCCAGCCCTGGTGAGGACTGGGTGCGCAGCGCCGCTGGGATCGCGACCTCAACACCGCCCAGGCAGATGCCCAGTCCGGTGGCTGCGGTCATCAATGCACGTAAACCCTTGTGTCCGAACAATTGTCGCAGCCCGGCAGGGTGTGATGAGCTTTGCTCCGAGCGTTGTCTGGGGGCGGGCCAGCGGCGCACTAGAGCGCTGCGGCAAAAGCCTATGGTGCCTACTGCCATCAGGGCGGCGCACAACGCGAGCCCGGTGAGCGTGCATCCGGCGATGGCGAATACGCCCGCTAGGCCTGGACCGATAATGAAGAAGGCCTCCAGGCTCAGGGCTTCGTAGGCAGCTCCTGTCTTGATGTAGCCGGGGTCGGTGACAACCCGCCCCCAGAGTGCCCTCGAGGCGGCGGCGACATTCGGTTGGCACATTCCGACACCGAACGCGCAGAGCAGCCGACAGGGACCTGGCCACTGATGTTCAACAGCTAGCGCCAGCAGCAGTACGCAGAGCACGAAGGCTGCACTGGCTGTCAGTAGCGGCTTCCCCGGGCCGGCGGCGTCGATGATTTTGCCTTGCAGCACAGCGCCTAATGCTGTGCCAATGAGCATTGCGCCCGCAAGCGCTCCTGCCCAGCCGAACGATCCGCTGCGCGCTTGTGTGTAGAAGAGCACTACCAGGCTGATCATGGCGTAAGGCAGTCTGGCCATGGCCGACCACACCAACGTCCAGCGATGCTGCGGGGTGGCCAGCAGTGCTCGGTAGTCCTGCAACGACACACCCGCGCTCATCGCGGCACAGGCTCCTCGAATGGTCGAGGCGCCGTGAGCCTCTGGTCGTCGCCGAGCAGCGTGGCGATGGCGTCAGTCAGGTTGTCGGCCACAGGGTGTCCGGTTTCCTGCAGTTCCTGGCGTCTGGTCATTCCGGTAGTGACCAGAACGCATTGGGCGCCGACGGACTGGGCGGCCAGGGCGTCGTCAACGACGTCTCCGATAAGCACACAGGCTTCTGGATCGATATCCAGGTCCCGCAAATGGGTGCTCAGGTAGCTGCTCTTGGTTCCGCCGGCAACTGCGTCTTTGACACCGTCGATCCGATCGAAATACTCATGCAGCCCGAAGTGGTGGACCTGACCGGTGACGTCGTCGTGTAAGCCCATCGAGAGGACCGATTGGGTCATGCCAATACTTTTGGCTCTGCTGAGTGCATCGTGTGCATCGGCCGCGGCCTGGCATGTCGCCACATTTCGGCGGTAAGCCTGGTGGTAGATGTTCTCCACTACGGCCCAATCTTGCGGTGCGCGAAGGTCGCACTCCAGGATCTTGCCGTAGCAGCGCCACAGAGGACGGCACAGGGCCATCTGCCAGGTCAGCATGTCGATCGCCGGCCGGCCGAAATGCTCGCACACGGCGTTAACCGAGTCGAGCATCGCCGGGTTGTCATCGAGCAGGGTCCCGTTCCAGTCCCAGACGATGTGTCGGGGTGCCGCGTCCCGGCTCATGATGAGACCGCCCCTGGCAGCGAAACGTCAGGCGTGCGTGCCGTTTCGGCGATTTGTGCAGCAAGGCCGTGACCTATGTTGAGGTCAGATGGCACGAACCGCTGCAACCCCGCGTGGTCGAGCAGGGCAAGAACGATGCAATTAGATGCGATAGCGCCTTTCATCCAATTCGGGTCAAAGGGCGAGTCGTGTACGAGTTCGCCCACGCTGAGCTGTTCGAGCCTGTCCGCCAGGTCGGCAAATGCGTAGCGGTCGCAATAGCCGTCTACAAGTGGCACCCCGAAGTGGCGCAGATACGTCAGTTCCCCACCCGTGTACACAAACTGACGAATGTCCTGCGGCAAGGAGGCGGCCACAAATTCCCGGCACCCGGCTACGTCCCGGGCTTCGGGCTCACTGAGCAGATTGAATCCCCTGTTCAGATCGACTATCCCGAACTCCAGTAGCCATGTCTGAGGGATGCCGGAGGCACCGAGCACCATCTGGATACTGCCGCCACCGACATTGACGATGTCGTGGGAATACTCGCCTTCTGCTTGGAAAGCCGCCGAAATCAGCGCAGCCTCCTCGTCCTGAGAGATGACCCGAAATGGCACGCCGAGAGCGCCACAGCTAGCGCTGACCTGCCCGGCTAACTCGCCGTCCCGCCGCATCGCCTCGGTGCCAAACGCCGTGATCTGATGTTCGGGGTGGCGCTGTTGGGTCCTGAACAGTAGATCTTTGAGCAAGGTGTTCGGGGCATGCCCCTCGACGTCGCCTCCCCACGGATCCCAGGTGAGGGTTTCGGAAAGTTCGACGGTCGCGCCCAGTTTGTAGAGCTTGAGGCTGTGGCTGCCCACATCCAGGATGAAGTCCATTCAACGTCCCTGGGCGGAAGGGTTTCCGGCCGAGATCAGTTCGGCCTCGTGTACCGAGCGAGTCGGGGCGGAGTTGGCGGCCAGCGCCGGCACTTCGTGGCGGGTTGCCCAGTCTGGGAAGACATCGGTCAATAAGCGGCAGTAGACACCGAGATTGGGGTCCTCGACGGGTTCGAGGGTCAGGATCTGTACACCGCACGCCACGGCATACCCCATTTCCAGGACGGCGGCCCGGCCCAGGTAACCACCGACGTTGGCGACCACCAGGAAAGTGGAGCTACGGATCTTGGCGAATACCGAGTCTTGCAGGGTACGAGGATCAGTCACGGGATCCTCATCGAGCAGGATGAACGTGTCCTGTGTGCCGTCGACGATTCCCTCGCTCACCGGTGCCTGCACGATAATCTCGCGGCCCTGCAGAAATTTCTTGATCGCGATCATCTGCCCGAAATGCTTCCCATACGAGCCACTGATGACCGTTCTGAGCATGTAGTTGTCCATATGTCCTCGCCTCCGTTCAGGCCGCCCCACGACGGCATTTAGTCTCATGTGATCATCATGCGCTAGTTCATTCATATCAGCTCATGCCGGGACACTACACACGACGCGCAGTGGTGGGCAACTGAAAAATCATTATGTTCACTATCGCGTTCATCTTGGTTTATAGTGACGGGGCGTGCCCTCCCGCAGCACCCTGCGACAGGGTAGGACTCAAGTGCAGGAGCGTCACGATTGTCGAAACCCCAGGAAGATGGCCCTCTGGCCCGCAAGATAGACCGTTTGTTCGATGTCATTCGGCGGGAAAACGGTGAGCAGCACAGTCATGAAGAAGTGGCGCGGGCTTGCCGGGAGTCATCAGGCGAGAGCTTCTCGGCGACCTATCTGTGGCAACTGCGCACAGGTCGGCGCGACAACCCGACCAAACGCCATCTAGAGGCCCTGGCTGAATTCTTCCAGGTTCCCGTGGCCTATTTCTTCGACGAACAGATTGGTGCCGAAGTCGACTCGGAGCTCAAGTTCCTTGGGGCACTGCGCAACGCAGGGGTTCAGCACCTCGCGCTGCGCGCATTGGAGCTATCGCCAGCGGGATTAACCACCATCACCGACATGCTTGAAGTCATCGCCAAACGGGAAACAGATAAGGCCCAGTAGGCGACCGAACACCGGGGAGGAAGCGTTCATGGAAACGAGCCTGAAGCAGCAGTGCAAAAGTCTTGCGCGTGCGTTGGATCTGTGCTCGGCCTGGACGGTGTCCGATCTGGCATCTCGGCTTTCCGAGCTAAGGGGGCGCCCCCTTCATATCGAGGCCCTACCCCACGGCCAGACTGGCCCGGTGCCGTGCGGGCTGTGGGTCGCGACCGAGACCACTGACTACATCTTTGCCAGACAAGGTGCCAGCAGCCTGCACCACAAGCATTTCGTCCTGCACGAGGTCGGCCATATGATCTGCGGCCATCAAGGGCTCGACATACCCGCCGGGCTCCCCGCGCTTCTTCCTCATCTCAAGCCTGAGCTCATTCGGCGGGCGCTGGCACGGACCACGCCATATTCCACCCCACAAGAACGTGAGGCCGAGTTCTTCGCAGACCTGCTCTACCGCTCGTCGGCGCAGAACCGCACGGGGCGCGAGGCCGACGAACTGGCGCGGCGAGCGGGCGGAGCGATGGGAATACTGTGACCGAACGGGAATACGGCCTCGCTGTTCCCGAACTCATCGAGATTTTCTGCTTAACATTTCTATGGCTCGTTGTCCTGGTGCGTATCCCAACGATCCGAGGGCGCAACGAACGCACGATGTGGTCGGCTCTTCTATTGGGCGCTACCTCAATGAGCCTGCAGATCACTTTCACCTATGAACTTGCCGTACATCTGGTCGGGCGAGACCTCCTAGGCATTAACCGCGACATAGTAGCCGACGTTATTGGGCTTTTCGCTGCGGCAGCAATATTTAGCTTCGTGCTCAAAGTGGTCGGAAAAGACCAATACGCTCGTCTCACGTACGGCGCCGCTCTCGTGGTCACCGCGACGCTCCTGCTGATCAACCACTATTTCGACCAGCGCACGCCGACCGGATCGTCCCAGGACTCAGCAGCCGGCACGGTGTACTGGCTCGTCCTTCTTCTCTATCATTTCGTCGCCAATAGCTGGTGTTCCTACATCTGCTGGCGCTGCTTTGCCAGAACCCGTTCATCGCCCTTGAGAGTGGCTCTGCTATTTTTCTCCGTCGGCACGGCCATGGCGGCGCTATACATGCTCGTGTCGCTGATTCATTTCTTCATTCCGATCAATTCGATCGCGCGATTCTTCCCACTTGTCAGGGCTACCGAGGCACTCTTGTATGGGGCTGCGGCGGCTGTCCCGATCGTGACGTCAATGTCACGATGGGTCCGCGCATCGGCGTGGCTATCTCAGCTCTACCCGCTGTGGCGGGATATCACCAAGAGTGTGGACGGCTTAACACTCCATAAGCCGAGAGGCTACTTGCTGTATCTATTTCTGGCCTGCACGGACCAGCGTCAAGGTCTTTACCGGAAAATCATCGAGATCCAAGACGGGATCCTGGAGCTCAAGCGCTACGTTCCAGCCGAGACGCTGCTAGCGGCAACCCACTACGTACAAGCGCAAAACCTCGGGGACAATGACGTACGCGCAGCCGCAACCGCCTGCTGGATCACATCGGCATTACACAACAGATCGCAAGATCATCAAACACTCGCCGACCACGAGGACCAGCCCCAGCAGAGCGCAAGCTTATCTACCGAAGCCGCACACCTGAGCAAAGTAGCGTTCTTCTATTCCTCGCCGCTGCCTACACAATTCGGCGCATTCCTTCGGCAAGCACAGAATGTGCCACACACAAACCAGAACCCTTCGATCACGCAAGCGTGAAGTCATCGAAGTGAAACCCCGGGCACACCACGCAACTCACAAGCACCTCATGGTCGCCCGCGGGCCGAGCTGTTTGCCAATGCCCACCAGGAATCAACGCTTGCGGACGCTGACCGGATCTCACATCTGGCCCCAGCACGACCGACCGAGCTTCATCGTCAGAAGCTGGCCCCGACTCGTTGACCACCATTTCAAGTGGCCCTCCGGCATGCCAGAACCACAGTTCATCAGAACGCACCACATGCCAACGCGACTCGTCACCAGGCGTGAGCAGGAAATAGATGGCAGTACCGCTTGGACGCTCATGCCCACGGCCCGGAACCTCGAAGACCACGTCGCTGCGCCAGGTCTCCCCATACCAGCCGCCCTCCGGATGTGGGGCCAGCCCAAGGATTCGTGCAGTATCAGGAATCTGTTCATCTACCATCGCAGTCTCCATAATCCCGGCCACAAGAGGCCATCAGCTCTGTCACAACGGCTTTCGCTCCCGCAGGCTAGCAGCCGGCACATCTCGAATCTGTCGTTCGGCCGCTGGTGAGAGACGTCTCTGCCCACACCTGTAATTTCTACCGCGCCCACCGCAAACTGCTTGCCAAAGACTGCACCATAGGCGATTCACTCAGGCTTGAGGTTTACTGCAAGACGTGGCGCTCTCGATCACTCCGGCCGATTTCCAGGACATCGGACTGCTGAGGTTCTTGCAAGCTCATCTGGACGACATCGCGCCGACCACACCAACAGAAAGCCGGCATGCCTTGGACGCCTCCGGACTCCAGCACCCCGGAGTCCGGGTATGGGTGGCTCGCGACGGATCCGACCTGGTCGGAATCGTTGCGCTGGCCCGGATCTCCGCGCAGCACGAAGAACTCAAAAGCATGCGCACTGCCCCGCAGCGACGGGGCCAAGGCATCGCCTCACAGCTACTTCTTCACGCCCTTGATGACGCCAAGCGGCGCGACGTCACAAGGATCTCATTAGAGACCGGGAGCATGGAATTTTTCGCACCTGCCCGGGCGCTCTACCGAAAACATGGATTCACCGAATGCGGCCCCTTCGGCTCTTACCGCCAGGACCCCAACAGCACCTTCATGACCACGCCTATCCACTAATCCAGGCACGCGGTAGCTATCAATTGTCACCGACAAGGAGGCCGACAAAGTGCTTTATGTCCGTTACGAGTCACCTGTTTCGAACAGCCGTGGCGAGAACGTCGGCGTTTTCTCAATCGCCAACGATCTTGCCTGGTCTGGTCGGCTCAGCGAGATTGACTGGTCTTGGTGGCGTTCGAACAACGACTGGCTCAACGCGGCATACGCCGATCCCGCGACCGTCGACGCGACCTTGTTCGACAAAGCAAAGAACCCCGCGGTCAGCTGCTGGTTCAAAAGCACCGCAAATCACCTGTTAGACCGCGTCCCCGGCTATCTAGCGCTTCTCGAACGACATGGCATTGCCTGGACCGTACGCAGAACCAGCGAACCTGGCCGGATCCTCTACCGCGACGACGTCCAGGTCGTCGTGGCTCCCTTCCGCTGAAGTCGACGAGTAAGCCGCTCCCATGCAAATTGCCGACCAATGCGCCCGTGTGTCAACAGCGCCGAAAGGCTTCCTAAGGCCACGGTTCTCCCTTGAGAGGTGGTGCACCGGAGCGGGTGGTTGTCGGCAGAGCCTGTTGGTTAACGCGTCCAGTCTTTGATCAGCTCGATGCCTGAGGCTGTGGGTGTCATGGGGTGGCCTCGCCGTGCCCGCTGGTACAGGCGGACTCCGAGTTCGCGTTCCAACCGATTGATCTGCTGCGTTAATACTGGTTGTGTCGTGCTCAGGGCGGTAGCCGCGGCATGCAGGGTGGGGTAGCTCATGGCTTGGGTGAAGCGTGTGAGCCGGTCGTGGCCGCCTGGGCTGTCCAGCGCAGCCCTGATGCGGGCAGGGTAAGAGCGTGCGGCGCGGCGCAGTTGACCATGGGCGCGGTGGCTGGCTGTGCCTCGAGAGCGCAGCGTGATGTGGTGATAGCGTGCCCATCGGCGCACCGTGGTGGGACTGACGGCTGCTAACGCGGCTATTTCGGCAATGGTGCGGTGATCTCGGATGTAGTGGTGCTGCAACCATTCTCGTTGACAGATGCGGTGACTGCGGGGACGTCCAGGCGGGTTCAGCGGTGTATCGAGCGCGTTGGCCATGCGGGCGAGGGTTTGTCTGCTTGCGCCGGCATGGCGGGCAAGTTCGGTGATATTGGGTGGGGTGGCCGGGTGTGCTCGGATCAGAGCTGCGGTGCCGTTCTTCAGATCGTGTAGCCGTATGAGTTGGTGTAGTGCTCTTGGTCCGTTGGTGGGTCGTGGCGTCGCCGGGTTGGTTTCTAGGATGTAGCGCACCGTTTCGGTGCGTAAGCACAGCTGCTGGGCGGTTTGTCGGATTGTGCTGCCGGCCTGGATTCGTCGATGGATGGCACCGGGGCGGATACGGTCCAGGTTCGGGCCCGGCAGTGTGCCACTGTCCAGGACCGTATTGGGTGGTGGGGCCGATACAGGTTCGCTGATGTGTTGTTCTTCAAGGAATTCCTGTGCGGTGCAGTGGAGTTGACGGTGCAGATCCGGGGTCAGTGCCGAAGGTAGTTCGGCTAAGCGGCGGCGGAATGCTGGTTGTCTGTTGAACCAGGGGGCCGCCGACGCAGGTCCTCCGCTGAGTTCGGTGAATAGCAGGCATCTGAGCAGTGGGGCCGCAGTGCTTCTTGTATCGGCGTCGGTGGTGCGGCAGATTCGGGCCCATTGGCGGTCGGGTAACAGGTTCGTGTAGTCGAGAGCGCGTCGGCGCTGATAGTCGATGACGGGGTGCTGGTCGGCGAGGTGTTCGGCTAAATCGGTGACCGCGTTTTGGATGCCGGTCCAGTGCCCGCTGGAGCGCAGCTGCACCAGAGTGCGCGATACTGCCGCCGGGGTGATCGCCGAACCCAGTAGTTGAGTGGCCTGGCCGAGGGTGGCGCGGGTGCCGACCAGTAGTGTCGCCACAGACAGTGCCGCCCGCACCGATTCGTATTCGATGTTGTTGGGTTGCATAGGGATTGCCCAGTTAGGCCACAGCAGCGCTGGTACTGCGCGGGCGATGCGGGCGAGGACAAGCTGCGGTCGTTGTGGGCGTTGGGGCTTTGAGCTGGCCACGCGATAGCGGATCTGGTCACTCGGGGACAGCCAGGGCGAGACCGCGGCCAGTTGCACTGCGGTAAGCGTTTTGCTTGTCGAGATACCCCATGTCGCTGTCGAGGTGGCGCTGGCTGCTCGCCCGTGTCGGCGGATCGTTTCGATCAGGGTTTGCAGGTGCCGGCCAGCGGTGTGCACATCGGGCGCCGACAGTACGCGAAGCGCGTCGGTTAAGGCCAATGCCGGTTGCATCGCGGAGACCTTCCGTGCGCCGAGAGTGTCATCGGCCGGGTCGATCTCACAGAGCTCCTCGCCCTGCAGCCCGGGCTCATCGCCGCTGCCGCTGTACTGGCGGGCCAGTCGGGTAGCTAGTGCTTTGAGATCAGCCAGAGCGATCCGAGCCGCAACCGGCGCGTTGCGGTACACGCCCAAATCGGCTGTCCCGGTGGCAATGATCGTGTTGATGCACTGTTGGGCGTGCAGGATCGCATCGTCACCGTCGAGAATAACGGCAGGTGACCGACGCAGGTCTTTTCCGCAGATCTGCACATGTGGTTGCTGCTGCAGGCGATGCTCGCAGCAGCAGGGTTGCGGGATCGCCGCCGCGTAGGGGGTTAGGCGCCGCGGTGGCCTTTGGCAGTGCGGGCAGGTGTGCGCGAGCAAGCATCGATGCGTCAAACAAGCAAAGCTCCATCCCAGCCGCCAATGTAGTTGCCAGCGGCCTTGTGTGTCGTTCAGACAGTGCGGGCAGTAGCGGGATCTGCTGGCGTAGTCACGGATTCCCCCCATATCGATTAGATGCGGCTTACGGCCCAGGGTGATACCGACATATTCAAAACGGGCCAATGTCATCTGCTGCAGCACAGCGGGTTCGATCTCGGTTGCCTCGGCCATACCCTGCAACTCGTGGGGGTGCAGTCGTACCGTCCATCCGCAGCGGCCAGTGTCGCGGCTGTGGTGGTGCAACCCAACGGCTCTGAGGATTTGGGTCCAGGTGACGTCGTTGCGGTGGGCCAGTGCAGTCAGCCACGATTGCAGGCTTTCTCCAGCGATGGGTTCAACGCGGATCGGCAACGTGCGTGTCATTGCCGGCGCAGACGTCGCGTGGAATTGCGGTGTGCAGCCTCGCGGGCCCCGCGTTGTCCTTCTGCAGCGAAGTCAATGGGCACGGCATCGAGCAGTTCTTCGGTGAGCGCTTCGGTGCCCGTGCGTATGGCATGCAGACTGCCGCGGTTGATCAGGGTCATCAGCGATCCGATGTGTCCACCGGTTCGCCGGTACACGTAGTCCGAGAGGGTGTCGGCCAACATGCCTTGATGTTTATTCGCCAACACGAGACGCTGTTCGATGGCCAGGAGTAAGGCGCGCCATTGCTCTCCGGTGTCAGTGTAGGGGTCCATTGTCAAAATGGTTGTGCGGCGCCCGGTTTGGGCGAGCGTGTGGTCAACGCCTCTGGGGAACAGACCGATGTTTTCCAGACCGATGCCGACCAGGAGCAAGGTGACGGGAAATTCGCTGGTGATGAATTTGAAATGATTACTGACCTCGACACCATTGCGGGACCGGGGCTGTAGGAAATGGACATCGTCAACGATCAGTAGGCGCACTTGACAGCTTAGAAAACAGTCGAGTGCACGACGCAAATACTGGGCGGCGGTACCTCTGTCGGCGCCGGGGTGAGCGAAGAATTCCAGCAAGGCGCGGTTGAAGTCGCGGATGGTGGTACTGCCCGTCAGAGTGATCCTGCATACGGGCCACCGTTCGTGACCGCCGGTGGTGCGTGGGCCGTGGGTCTGGATTTGGCTGAGGTGGTATTTCTTACCGAAGTCCTCGACAGCGGTGGTCTTGCCCAGTCCCGCCGATGCGCTCAGAGCTATCGCGTCTTTGGCTTTGTCGCCGTCTTGCTGGTTGCTTTCCAGGATGAGATCGAGCATCTCCTGCACTGCTTTGAGCTGATGGGTTTTGAGGACACCCATGTTGGCGTGCCAGTCGGCGCGGCGGGTGTTGTATTGCGCTGCCGCACGTGGGCTTAACACGGCCAGTTCTGCGGTGGTGAGCTGTTCTGGTTGTCGGCGCGGGGCGGCTACAACAAAATCGCGCCACCCTTCCTTGCGGATCAGGGTGATGTTCTGCAGGTTTCGGCGCGGCTGAGGGCTCATGCTTCCTCGAGTGCGCCCGCATAGAAGTCGTCGAGCTCATCGTCATCGTCGTCGTCGCTGGCTTGCGCGGCGGCCCGGCATCGCGCTGCGGTGCCCTCTATCTGTATGTCTGCGGCTATAGCCGAGGTGCCCTGGGCTAGAAGCGGTTCCGGTGCCGTATCTGGTGCGAGCTGGCCGGTTTCCGGGCGGGAGGGCCTTGGTCCAATCTGTTGTATCTGGTAGCTCAAGGTGGCGTGGGGACGTGACATCCTTAGCGCAATACGTTTTTCGGTCGTGCTCGTGCCCATACTCAAGTTCCAGCCGCTGAGCAGTTCATCGAGGATGAGCCTGTCATCGAATTCCTCGTGCTGCTGTGCCGCTTGACGGCGCAGGTAGCTTAGTCGTTCATCACTCATCGGCATATTGAGCGCGTCGGCCAGCTCCCAGGTCAAGGTGTGCCAGCGGCGGTTGTCTGGGTGTCGCACATAGACGTATCTGATGTCGTCGGGGTCGCTATAGACAGGCCATCGGTGGCGGCCGTACGGGCTGGGCAGATTAGCTAGTTCGCCCAGGATGTGTGTCTCGTCCTGTGGTAATCCACGATAGATCCGGTTATCCACTTGCACCCCGTAAGGCTGGATCGTACGCAGCTCTGGTCGGAGGAACTCATAGGCCAGATCCGGGTCACGAGGAATTTCGATGAAGCCAGCGCCCGCTAGTCCGTGTTCATACATCTGGGCCGGGCTCATCCGAGCCGATGGCAGATGGGGGTCCACCAGTCCGCTGTGTGGCCGGTGGTGGTAGTAGACCGCGACCCATTGGCGTAGCAGTTCTTCGAGTTCATCGATATACAGCTCTGCTTGTGCCTGCGGGTCCAGTCCGCGCGAGGCGATGTCGGGCCCTGCATAGCCGGGCAGGAACTCCAATACGCCTTGCCGGACACTGCGGAAAAACCGTTCGACGGGTCCTTTGTCGCGGCCCTCCCCTAATCGGACGGGCTGAATCGAGATGCCCATGCGTGCGCACACGCTGTTGATGTGTTCGGAAACGTAAATCTTGCCGTGGTCTATGACGATGGTTTCTGGCACGATCGCGGGTCCGCCCGACCGGGTCGGCGGACCCGCTTGTTGTTCGTGTTTTTGTGGATATTTGGCTCCCGTGTAATCGATCGCGTCCGGGTCGATTAGCACTGAACGTGGGACACCGTGTTCGGGCCAGCACGCGTGATCGGGCCAGTTCGGTCCCGCCGGCAACGGCCGGTACAGCTGGTACAGAACAGCGGCCACATCAACAGCTTTTGTTGATACGGGCGTCAGCCGCAACGCGGTGATGCAGCGGGTGTACCAGTCCATCGCGACGGTCAGTTCGACGCGTATTGAACGTGAGGTAGCGGGATCGTATGCAAACACATCCAGTGGCGTGGTGTCCATCAGCATGAACTCGCCGGGCCGGGTTGGTTTGAGCTTGCCATAGGGCTCCTGCGGGCGGCCCGCGATATCTCTGTTGCGGGCGGCGCTGAGCCGGAAAGCCGGATACCGTGTTTCAAGTATTTTAAGCACCTTATAGGCGGTTGTTTTCGACGGTATCTGGACCGATCCTGTGCCGTAACGTTGTTCTATGCGTTTGGTTGCTTCCCACATCACCAATTTGCGTGTGCAGCGTGATTCGTTCGTACGCTCGACCATCACCGCTAATGCTTCATCCACCCAACGTTGATCGACACCTAGCTGTCTGGGCTTGCGATGATCCACCAGGCCGGCCTCACCGAATCTGCGGTAATTACTGACCCATCTCTGCACGGTGCGCACCGAGGTGTTGAGCTGTTCGGCCTTGGCCTTGTAGCGATCTGCAAGCGCACCACACGGGTCGAAACCGGGACGGGGTTCGTCGGGTTCCTTGATGTGTTCACTTCCCCGGCGAAAGCCCGTTAGCACCTCACGCACATGGGCAGCCCGCTCACGGACCGTTTTGAGTTCGGCCTTACTGAGCTGCGCGAGCATCATCGCCGCAGTCTCTTGCTCATCGTCGGCGGACGGCCCGTCCTCAGTGGGGATCAGGCGGGCTCGCGAAGACTGCAATAGTTCTTTTAGCGCCACGTGCATAACCTCAAGGCCGTTCGATGCGATAACTTCCGGCCCCTTTGGGGTGGACCGAAGCTGCACAACATCGATGATCTGCCCCTCGTAAACAAATCTGGTTCCTATGCCGAACCGCTCAGCTCCGGCGGTCACGGTGCCACTCGCGTTATCAGGGTCTGTGAGGTCATCGGGCGGCCCAAATCAATCAGCAATTCGTGGCGCCACACCATGTGGAGCAGCGCCGCCCGCACCCTCGGTGGCGGATGCTGCACACAGGAGACCGCCTGACCGATGGTCAACCCGTCCAGGTTGCAGCCGCGAAGCTCCTCAAGCACCTGTGCCGACACCGACTCTGACCGCCTAAAGCCCGCCACAAATCTCAAATTCAGGCGTTCCATCGCGGGCGGCTCCGACTGCACCTCGAAGCTGCAACCCATCCGCGCACCAACATCGCGCATCCAGGCCAGCGTGTACGCAATCTTCGGCTTCTCTAGAAGCTCACGCGGTTTGACATCCACAATCACCAACCCGTCGCCGGTGAAAAGCAAATAGTCCGGGACATGGCGGCGGCATTTACTGTCAAGAGCGATTTGCACTAAGAATGGCTGCGCGACGATACGGCGAACCGACGGATCGAAGTCGGCGCGTACTAGATGCGCTAACTCCAAACGCGACTCGTACACCACGAAACCCGACTCAGTCGTCGACCAGTAACAACCCGAGTAGTGTTTCTGGCCCCGATGCCAGCGGAAGGTCCGCCACGGCTCAGCTTTGTCCCACATTGACGAGTGCACGTCACTCGCCGCAGATTCAACGATCTCGCCCCCAGAGGCTCGCACGCTCACACGTGCCGAAGACCACTGCGGTTCACCTAGACCCGTATAGCGATAGGACACCATCGAGGTCACCTCGGTCCTGAACCAAACCTCCCCACCAGTTCAGACCCAAACCGACACATCAAAGAGCCGAAAACCGACCCCTGACAACAAACTGCGCCTATCCCGTAGATGCACGCAACAAACGCACACCCTCAGCCCAGGCAGCGGCTCGGGCCCGTCCGGGATACATGTCAAAAACGACAAGAAACGACAGCGGAAAACGGAAAATGACACGGAAACGCGGAACCGACACAACAGCTCTACTACCGCGCCATATTCGTAAACCGCGACAGGTGCAGCTGGTGCGCCACGGTGATCGTCGCCGTCGGGCCGTTACGGTGCTTGCCCAGAATCAGGTCGGCCTCACCGCCACGCGGGTCATCACGCTCGAAAGCGTCCGGGCGATGCAACAGGATGACCATATCGGCGTCCTGTTCCAGTGAGCCCGATTCACGAAGGTCCGAGACCTGGGGACGCTTGTCGGTGCGCTGCTCGGGACCACGGTTCAGCTGGCTGATCGCGATCACCGGCACCTCGAGCTCCTTGGCCAGCAGCTTCAGGTTTCGGGAGAACTCCGAGACTTCCTGCTGACGCGATTCGTGCTTCTTACCGGAGGTCATCAGCTGCAGGTAGTCGACCACCACCAGCTTGAGTCCGGCCTTCTGGTTGAGCCGGCGCGCTTTGGCCCGGATCTCCATCATGGTCAGGTTCGGGGAGTCGTCGATGTAGAGCGGCGCCTCGCTGATCTCGCTCATTCGCCGCGCCAGGCGCGTCCAGTCGTCATCACTCATCCGGCCCGAACGCATATCGCCCAGTTTGATTTTCGCTTCGGCCGAGAGCAGTCGCATGACGATCTCGGTCTTGCTCATTTCCAGCGAGAAGATGACGCTGGGCAGCTGGTGCTTGATCGAGCACGAGCGCATGAAGTCAAGGCCGAGAGTCGATTTGCCCACACCAGGCCGCGCCGCCACGATGATCATCTGCCCGGGGTGCAGCCCATTGGTGATCTCGTCCAGATCGGTGAATCCCGTCGGCACACCCTTGGAGATGCCGCCGGCCGACGCGATCGCATCGATCTCGTCCATCGTGGGCTGCAGCAGCTCTTCCAGCGGCACGTAGTCTTCCGACATCCGGCGGTCGGTGACGTCGTAGACCTCGGCCTGCGCCCGGTCTACCACCTCGGCCACATCGGCGCCCTCGGCCCCCGCATAGCCGTACTGCACCACGCGAGTTCCCGCCTCTACCAGCCGGCGCAGCAGCGCCTTCTCCGCCACGATCCCGGCGTAGTACCCCGCGTTGGCGGCGGTCGGCACGGTGGAAATCAGGGTGTGCAGATACGGCGCACCGCCCACCCGGCGCAACTGCCCGCGCCGGTCCAACTCGGCAGCCACCGTCACCGCATCGGCGGGCTCACCCCTGCCATAGAGGTCGAGGATGGCCTCGTACACGCTCTGGTGATTAGGGCGATAGAAGTCATGCGGCCGTAGCTTCTCCAACACGTCGGCGATGGCGTCCTTGGACAGCATCATCCCGCCCAGCACGGACTGCTCGGCAGCCACATCCTGGGGTGGTTGACGGCCGAAATCCTCCTCGGGAGGGGCAGCTGGGCCGGACTGACCCAGATCGTCGACTATCGCCACGGCGCGCGGGTCCTCCTACTCAGATCAAGTCGAACACGTGTTCGTCGGCATGCTAACGGCGGAGACCGACAATCCTTACAGTCCCGGCGCGCCGCGGTAGACGTTAGATGTTGCTAGCGGCCCTGCCAAGGGGCCCTGTGGATGAGCCTGGGCATGGGGTGTGGACTACTGTCCAACACGGTGTTAGGGGGCTGGGGAAAACTTGGGGATAGCTACCTTCATTCCTGCACTTTTCCCAGCTGAAGGCCGGTGAATCGATTGACAGGACTGTGGATGGGAATCGTTCCGGCGTGTCGCTGCAGGTTGCGTCTTCGGGCGTGTTCTGTTACCCCGACCAACCCTCTAGGTTAACTAGAGGTGGCTTCGCTGGACTGGCACACGCGTACAATACGTTCGCCAGTAGATACGGCAACGGCGCCGCGGAAATCCGCGACGCCGTTGACCCGGCACTATTTAGGATCGATCAGCCTTCGGCGACTACATCCACAGTGACCTTGGTTGCCACACCGGCGTGCAGGTGCACGTCCAGCACGTACGAACCGATCTGCTTGATGTGAGCCTTGGGCAGGGTCACGGTCCGCTTGTCCAGGTTCGGGCCACCGGCCGCCTTGATGGCGCCCACCACGTCGGCGGCAGTCACCGAACCGAACAGCTTGCCCTCGCCGGCGGTCTTCACCGTCAGCTTGACGGCGCCCAGCCCCTCGATCGCCTGCTTGATCTCGTTGGCGTGCTCGACACCACGGATCTCCTTGGCCTCGCGGGCACGACGGATGTCGTTGGCCTGGCGCTCGGCACCACGGGTGGCGACAATCGCCAACCCGCGCGGCAGCAGGTAGTTACGCCCGTAACCGTCCTTGACCTCAACGGCGTCACCGGCAGTGCCGAGGTGCTCGACCTCGGTCGTCAGAATCAGCTTCATTAGATGTCCCTCCGGTCCTACCGCGTCGCCGAGCTGAACGGCAGCAGGGCCACCTCGCGGGCGTTCTTCACCGCGATCGCGATGTCGCGCTGGTGCTGAACGCAGTTTCCGGTGACCCGGCGGGCACGAATCTTGCCGCGCTCACTGATGTACGTGCGCAGCAGGTTGGTGTCCTTGTAGTCGATGTTCAGCGCCTTCTTGGTGCAGAACGCGCACTTACGTGTCTTGACCGGTTTTTCCGGGGCAGGACGGCGCTTAGTCGTCTTGGCCATGGTGAATCTCTTTCTTTCTAGCTAGATAAGTTGTATCGCCCAGATCAGAAGGGCGGTTCGTCGTCGGCCGCGGTAGAGCCGGAGGCCGGGGCACTGCCCCACGGATCGTCGGCGGGCTCGCTGGAGCGGGAACCCCCGCCGCCACCACCGCCGAAACCTCCGCCGCCACCGCCACCACGCGAGGCCTTGTTGACCTTGGCGGTCGCGTACCGCAGCGACGGGCCGATTTCGTCGACCTCGACCTCGACCACGGTGCGCTTCTCGCCCTCGCGGGTCTCGAAGGAGCGCTGCTTGAGTCGGCCGGTCACGATGACACGGGAACCACGAGTAAGGCTTTCGGCCACGTTCTCCGCGGCTTCGCGCCAGATATTGCACCGCAGGAACAGCGCCTCGCCGTCTTTCCACTCCGAGCTCTGTCGGTCGAAGATGCGGGGGGTCGACGCCACGGTGAAGTTGGCGACGGCTGCCCCGGACGGTGTGAATCGCAGTTCCGGATCGGCGGTCAAGTTTCCGACGACCGTGATGGTGGTGTCACCTGCCACGGTTCCTCCTCGTAGATGTCAGCGGCTTAGTTAACCGGCAGCCTACGGAAGACCAGTGACTCCCGTAGGACCTCCCAGAGATCGTCAGCGGGCTCCGGTGCGCAGGACCTTGGTCCGCAACACGGACTCGTTCAGGCCAAGCTGGCGATCCAGCTCGGACACGGTGGCCGGAGCAGCGACCACGTCGATCACCGCGTAGATGCCCTCGGTGTGCTTGGCGATCTCGTAAGCAAGACGACGCTTGCCCCAGACTTCCACCTTCGAGACGGTTCCACCGTCACCACGGACAACGTTCAGGAACGTATCCAGGGACGGAGCTACGGTGCGCTCATCAAGGGTGGGGTCCAGAATGACCATGATTTCGTACTGACGCATGAGAAACTCATCACCTCCTATGGTCTTGTGCGGCCACGGTGCATCCGTGGCAGGAGAGTCGCCTGCGTCGGCAACCGGCCCAGGCTACCGCAATACCCGCTGACCGGCGAAATCGTCGCCGGACGGCCGGGGCCCGCATCGAGCGCGAGACTGGCGCGGTTTACGGCCCCTATTTCCGCGTGAGGCTCGCACTCGATCCCACGGAATGCGCCCGGGCGATGTGTGGCGCCGGTTTACGCGGACGCAGCCAAGCGGGCAGCCATCCGGGCGGGGCGTCGGCGACCCCGTCACACGGCCCACCCGCGGGATCGTCATCACCGGCGCGCACCAAGTCCTCGCCGGGGTGATAGATCTGGCGCAACACCAGCGCACACAGTCCGATCACCGCGAGATCGCGTACCAGCACCGTCCCGGTGAACCACTGCTCCGGCAGGCCCTTGTTCTCGATGCCCAGCAAGTAATACATCCGCGGCACCCACACCAGCGCATCGACCGTCATCCACGCCAGCAGGATTCGGCGATGCGGCAGGGCGACTACCGCCAACGGCACCAGCCACAGGGAGAACTGTGGGCTCCAGACCTTGTTGGTGAGCAAGAAGACAGCGACCACCAGGAAGGCCAGCTGCGCCACCCGCGGGCGCCGGGGCGCCGTCAGCGCCACGTATCCGATGCCCAGGCAACACAACCCGAACAGCACCGCCGACACCGCATTGAGAATGACCGGCGGCTCCCAGAAGCCCAACGGGCCGTCAAAGCCCTGCCAGCCCGTGAACGACTTGAAGACGTTGTACAGCGAGTCCATATCGTCGCCGCGACGGGTGTTGAGCCGGAAGAACTCTCCCCAACCACGCGGGAACAGCGTCGCCACCGGCATGTTCACCAGCACCCAGCTCGCGGCCGCGCCCGCGGCGGTCTTGGAGAACTCGTGCACCTTGCCGCTACGCAGGCTGACCAATAGCAGCGGCAGCAACAGCAGCACCGGATAGAGCTTGGCGGCCACGCCCAGCCCGATCAGTACGCCCGCAAGCCACGGCTTCTTGCGCGCCCACGCCCACAGCGCGGTCATACTGAAAGCCGTTGCGAGAGCGTCGAAATTGGTGAAAATCTGAAAAATCACTATGGGTGACGCGGCGATCATCACCACGTCCCACGGACGGGTGTGCGGGCTCAATCCCGCACTGGCCCAAATGGTTACCAACCAGGCCAATGCCAAACCGAAGGCCACGATGTTGAAGAACATCACCACTTCGGCCACGATCGGCAGCCCGAGCACGTCGCTGGCCTGTGTGTAGGTCTTGGCCAGCGCCATCGCCGTGTACTGATACACCCCGGTCACCACCGGGTACTCCATGTACCGGACCGCCGGTGTGCCGTCGTACTGGATCTTCTGGTGCCCACCCGAATCGGTTTCCAGCCAGCTCGACTTGTACGGGAAACGCCCCTGATTCAGCAGCTCCGCGCCGTACAGCGGCACGGTGTCGGAGTAACACAGTTGGTAATAGGCCCGGTTGTTGTCCCAGTTGGCCACGCGTTGAGCACCGTTGCCGGTGCCGCTCTGCTGCAAGCAGGGCGCCTTGCTGGTCCACCCCAGAATGAGGAACCCCAGCGCAATGACGAACACCACCCGCAGCGGAGTCCAGAACGGCTGCCGGCCCACCAGTGCATGCCTGCCCAGTGGCCCACCAACCACCTCCGACAGCTCCGCACCCAACGCGTCAGTGCGACTTGGGAAATCGCGGTCATCGGCACTACGCAGATCGTCCGCGAGCGGCTCGGGTGACACTGTGGATTCGGTCGGCACCTGCCTACGGCCCCGGCGGTGGTACGTCGCCCGCCGGGGGCGCCGCCGGACCGACCGGAACCGTCGTCGGCGGCCCCACCGGAATGGTGATACCGGGCGCGATCTCGATGGTGGGCTGGATGACCGTCACTTCTCCGCCACCCGTCGGCGCGGGCGCCGGCGGACCGTTCGGAACCGGCGGCGGCGGCACGTACGTGGGCACACCGGCGTAACCGCCGATCGGGCCGGGCTTCGGGAAGGTCTCCTTGGCGGTGCCGTCGAGAGCGCCGTCCATGGTCTTCTTCCAGATGTCCGACGGCAGACCCGATCCGTATATCGGCCCGCCCCAACTGGTCTTGATGGGCTTGCCGTCGTCGGTGCCCACCCACACCGCCGTGGAGAGCGACGGGGTGAAACCGACCATCCAGGCGTCCTTGTTGTCCTTGGTGTCGCCCAGCTGTGCCGTACCGGTCTTGGATGCCGATTCCCGACCGCCGGCCAGCGCGTGTCCACGTGAGTAAGCCGCGATGGGCTTCATCGCCGAGATCGCGTTGTTGGCAACGTCATCGGAGATGCGCTTCTCACCGGTGTTATCGGAAGAGCCCGCGTCGAACAGCACCTGGCCGTCGGCGTTCACCACCTTCTGGATGAAATGCGGCTTGCGATAGGTACCGGAGGCCGCCAGCGTCGCGTACGCCGATGCCATGTCCAGCACCCGAGTCTGATACTGGCCCAGCACCACACCGTTGTTGGGCGGACCGCCCTGTCCGTCCTCGGACAGGGTGTGCGAGACACCGGGGAAGTTCTCGGCGATGCCGGCGTTGTGCGCGGCCGCGGCCACGTCTTCGGGCCCGTTCTTCAGCTTCAGCATGAGGCGGTAAAAGCTGGTGTTCAGCGAGCGCTTGAGCGCCTCAGCCACCGAGCACGTTCCGCACGAGGCGTCTTCACTGTTCTTGATGGTGATGCCCTGATAGGTCAACTCGGAGCTGTCCAGCTGATAGCCCAGGCCGATCCCCTGCTGCAGCGCCGCCACCAGAGCGAACACCTTGAAGGAGGAGCCCGTCTGCAGACCCTGCTGCGCATAGTCCAGACCCTGCGCGTTGGAGCCGCCGTAGTACGCCTTGACCGCGCCCGTGCGCGGGTCGATGGAAACCACCGCCGTCCGCAAATCCGGATTCTCGCTCTGCAAGGTGGTGTTGACCGCGTTCTCGGCAGCCTGTTGCGCCTTGGTGTCGATGGTCGTGGTGATCTGCAGGCCCTCGGTGTTCAAGGTCTGCTCGTCGATGTTGAACAGGTCGGTGAGCTCGGCCATCACCTGGCGCTTGATCAGACCGTTGGGACCGGTGGTCGCGTTCTGTGCCGCGGCCTGCTCAGGCGGCACCGTGGCCGGATACACCTGCCCGGCGCGATCCTGAGCGGACAGCGCACCGATGGTGACCATGCCGTCGAGCACCCAGTTCCAGCGATTCGTGGACTCGGGCAGGTCCACCGCGGGATCCAGACGGGACGGCCGTTGGATCAACGCAGCCAGCAGCGCACCCTCGGACACCGTCAGCTGCTCGACCGGCTTGTCGAAGTAGGCCTTCGACGCCGCGGAGATGCCGTAGGCGCCGCGACCGAAGTAGATGATGTTGAGGTAGGCCTCCATCACCTGGTCCTTGGACCAAGACTGCGACATCTTGGTGGAGATCACGATCTCCTTGGCCTTACGGGTCAGGCCGCCCAGGCCGGCGCGCTGCGAACCGACCATCGCGTTCTTCACATACTGCTGGGTGATGGTCGACCCGCCCTGGGTATCGCCGCCGAACATGTTGTTCTTGACGGCGCGCAACAGACCCGAGAACGAGAAGCCCGGGTTGCCGTAGAAGTCGCGGTCCTCGGCGGCCATCACGGCCGCCCGCACGTGCTGCGGCACCTGGTCGATCTTGATATCGACCCGGTTCCCTTCCGGTGGCACAACTTTCGCGAGTTCTGTGGTGCCGTCGCTGGCCAGGATGGTGGACACCTGGCTGGTACGGATGTCCCCGGGCTTGGGGATGTCCACCACCGAGTACGCCAGGGCGAATGTCGCCAACGGAATCACGATGGCCAGCAGCACCAGGGCGATCATCACATTGCGGAAGATTTTCCAGCCGTTGCTCTTTCGCTTACGGCGACGCTGCGGGGGCCGCGACGAACCGCCCGGCCTGCCGGGTGTGCCCGGAGGTGGTGGTGGCTCATGTCCCCTGCCACCGTCTTCGTCGCGTTCCAGCGCGGCACGCGCGGCGGCCACGGCGTCATCGTCGCGCCGGTACAGCGGCAAATCCTCGATGGGGTCCAGGATCGATGTCGGACGATCGTCCGTGCTGGGGGTGCGCGGTGAATCCGGGCCGCTGTTGGGAGCTACCGAATTCTCCTCGCCAACCATGCCGCCCTCACCTGTCTGCCTATTCACTGGCCGTCCGGGCACGAGTTGTTCGCTGACGCGGGGTGGTCCCCTTCGGCGCCGGCAGGGCGCCCATGACATACGACTTCACCAAATGATTCCAACTGCAGGTCCGGCATACCTCGACAACATGCACGGCGAACTCCGAATAGCGGGTGGCCAGCAGCACGAGTTCTTCGGCCGTCCGCGCCGATCCCGAGACTGCGCCCAGATGTTCGCCAAAAACCCACGACACCAGTGTCAGTTGCTCCTTGCGGCAGATCGGGCACACCACGGCGCTGGGCTTTCCATGAAATTTAGCCGCCCGGAGCAGGTAAGGGTTCGCGTCGCAGACTTCAGCCACACCGGTACGCCCGGAATAGACCTCTGCCAGCAGGGATCGGCGCTTGAGCGCGTAATCCACTACCTGTCTCTGCAATCGCACGCTAACCAGAGTACGTCCATCGCGCGCTGGCAGAGCTTCGGCCGCACAGACAGGCTGTCCTTTGCGAACCTGAGCCCTATCCGCGCTCCGCTCGTTACGATCGAGCAACTGTCATTCCGAGGGGGCAACATGACATCTCGTCGTCTATCAACGGCTCTGGCCGGCTTTGCGATCATCACCGGCGCCGCGGCTGGGTGCGGTACCACCGCCGACACCCCGGCCATCGACTCGGCCACGTCGACGACCACATCAACGACGCGATCCGGGCCGACCGATGGGCCCGCTATCACCGCCTCGGCGCCGGCCGGCGTGAGAGGCAAGGGCAAAGTCGTCGGCAGCGCGGTCCTGAAGGTGCTCGGCAGCGGCACGGCGACTGTCACCTGGAAGGCGAACGGTGGCCCCGCGCACGTGGAGCGGGATGTGCCGCTGCCCTGGGAGCACTCGATCGACGTCGTCGAAGAAGCCCCGTCAGAGGTTCGGGCCGACGGAGCCGCCAGCGGCTGCACGATCACGATGGGCGACATGTTGGTGTCCTTCAAGAACGAGCCGAACCCGGTCTGCGAGTTCGCGTACTGGGGCTGACGCCGGCGGCTCTACGATTCCTCGCATGGCGACCCGTGCCAAGGACTCCGACCGAGAAGCCACCTGCAAGGCGCTGGACACGGCCTTTGGCGATGGCCAGATCTCCACGGAAGAACACCGCCAGCGGATCGCCCTAGCCACCCGCGCACAGACCCTCGGCGAGCTCAAGGGCGTGGTCGCCGATCTGCAGATCACCGCTCATGCGGCCGAAACACCGACCGCCCCGCCGCCACGGCGACGCTGGCCGGCACTCGCTGCCACCGCGGTGGTCGCGGCGGCGATCGGGGCCGGAGCCGGGATTTATGCGACCCGGCCGTCGGCACCCGACCCGGGCGCCGTCAGCGACGGGATCGCTCCGGTGGTGATCGCGCCGGCGAAACTGTTCTCCGTCCCCGGCCTGACCGGCCTGCTGGCGCAGATGCGCGCCAAGTTCGGCGACACCGTCGGTATCGAACTGACGATCCGCGCGACCAACGCATCACTGGTCCGCATCGAAGCCTCCGACCCGGACCTGCCCATCACCTACCCGTATCAGGGCGGCTTCCGCGATGGCGGCGCGATGCCCGGCACCTGGCGGAATGTGAAAATCGGGGATTTGAGCAGGTTCGATCCCACCAAGATCGTCGGGGTTCTGCGCGGTGCACCCGAAACCCTGAACGTGCCCACCGCCGGGGACGGCGGGACCGTCATGGTGATCAAGCCCAGCGACGACGGTGTCGACATCACCATCACCGTCTCGGACAAGGACCGCACCGGACGCATGCTGGTCGCGGGCAACGGAGAGCCCAAAGAGGTCACGCCTGCGTCCTGACCGCCACGATCAGTGCCACTCTACGATTCCTCCCATGGCGACGCGACCTCCATCCCAAACTCGCGCCAAGGACTCCGATCGTGACGCGACCTGCCAAGCCCTCGACATCGCGCTGGGTGATGGCCAGTTGTCCATGGAGGAACATCGGGAAAGGGTTACCGCCGCGACCAGTGCGAAAACCCTTGGTGACCTCTCTGCACTGGTGACGGATCTACAGCTGGACGCGCCGCCCGTCGCACTCCCCAGAGAGCACAAACCTTCCGCGTGGCGTCAGCGCACACCATTCCTCGTCATCGCGGCGTTCAGTGCGGCCGTGATCGCCCTGGGTGTCGGGCTGCTGGTGCGGGAATCGGGAACTGCCGAAAGGCCCGGCTCTGCGGGCGCGCCCGGCGCCGTCGGTCGCGGTGCGGGTCCGATCGACGACGGGGTCGCCCCCACGGTGATCCCGCGGCCAGCGCCCGCCAAGAAGAACATCTTCACCGCCCCCGGGCTGTCCACGCTGATCGACCGCATCCATCAGAAGTTCGGTGACTCGACGGGATATGAGCTGGACCTCTACCCGGAGTACGCGATCATCGAACGCGCTGATCCCGATGAACCCAAGGGGCTGATTTCATACCTCTACCGGGAGGGCACTTTCGACGATCCCGATCGCCGACCGCGCTCGTTCGACAATCTCGGTGACGTCGGCGCATTCGACCAGGCCGCCATCCTCGGCATCATCCGGGGTGCCGCGCAGACCCTGGGGATCGACAGGGGCGAACCAAGTCACGTGATCATCCGGCCCAATGCGGAGGGCGGTTTGCAGATCAATATCTACGCTTCCCGCGGAAACTACGAATCCGGCTATATCTCCGTGGACGCCCAGGGGCTCAATCCCAAGCTCTACCCGCCGTCATAACCCGCCCCGTGTGGCGCCCGCATATATCGCGGCGATACGATGAATCGATCGGTGCACGAGAGATGCTCCGTCGTCATATGTGGATCTGGGAGGTGACGTCATGCTGGAACTAGCCATTCTTGGCTTGCTGCTTGAGTCACCCATGCACGGCTACGAGCTGCGTAAGCGTCTGACCGGATTGCTCGGCGCGTTCCGGGCGTTCTCGTACGGCTCGCTGTATCCGGCCTTACGCCGGATGCAGGCCGACGGACTCATCGAAGAGGACGCCGCCCCCGGCATCAACAGCGCCGCGACAATGCTGCGACGCGGCAAGCGGGTCTACCAGCTCACCACGGCGGGCCGGTCCCGGTTCAGCGAGCTGGTGGCGGACACCGGGCCACAGAACTACACCGACGACGGCTTCGGCGTGCACCTGGCGTTCTTCAACCGCACACCGGCCGAGGCCCGGATGCGGATCCTCGAAGGCCGCCGCCGCCAGGTAGAGGAGCGCCGGGAGGGCCTGCGCGAGGCCATCACCCGGGCAAGCAGCTCGTTCGATCGGTACACCAAGCAGCTGCACCAGCTTGGACTGGAATCCAGTGAACGAGAAGTGAAGTGGCTCAACGACTTGATCGCTGCCGAGCGCACCGCGCAGGCACGGGTCGAGGAGCGTTAGACGTGACACAACGCACGACCATCGGTAAAGGAGAACCGTCCATGTCCAACACATCATCTGAGGTGCGGGTCGCCATCGTCGGCGTCGGTAACTGCGCATCCTCACTGGTTCAGGGCGTGCAGTACTACCAGGATGCGGACGAGAACTCGACGGTTCCGGGTCTGATGCACGTCAAGTTCGGGCCGTACCACGTGCGTGACGTCAAGTTCGTCGCCGCCTTCGACGTGGACGCCAAGAAGGTCGGTTTCGACCTTTCCGAGGCCATCTCGGCCTCGGAGAACAACACCATCAAGATCGCCGATGTGCCGCCGACGGACGTCATCGTGCAGCGCGGGCCCACCCTGGACGGCATCGGCAAGTACTACGCCGACACCATCGAGGTCTCCGACTCCGAACCGGTCGACGTCGTGAAGGTGCTCAAGGACAACAACGTTGACGTCCTGGTCTCCTACCTGCCGGTCGGTTCGGAAGAGGCCGACAAGTTCTACGCGCAGTGCGCCATCGACGCCAAGGTCGCGTTCGTCAACGCGCTGCCCGTCTTCATTGCCTCGGACCCGGTGTGGGCCAAGAAGTTCGAAGACGCCGGCGTGCCGATCGTGGGCGACGACATCAAGAGCCAGGTCGGCGCCACCATCACCCACCGCGTGATGGCCAAGCTGTTCGAGGACCGCGGTGTCACCCTGGACCGCACATACCAGCTGAACGTCGGCGGGAACATGGACTTCAAGAACATGCTCGAACGCGAGCGCCTGGAGTCCAAGAAGGTGTCCAAGACGCAAGCCGTGACCAGCAACTTGAATGGCTCCCTTGCCGACAAGGTGTACGACAAGAACGTGCACATCGGCCCGTCCGACTATGTCGCATGGCTCGACGACCGCAAGTGGGCGTACGTACGCCTCGAAGGCCGAGCCTTCGGTGACGTGCCGCTGAACCTCGAGTACAAGCTCGAAGTCTGGGACTCCCCCAACTCCGCCGGCATCATCATCGACGCGGTACGCGCGGCGAAGATCGCCCTGGACCGTGGCCTCGGCGGACCGATCCTGCCGGCCTCGGCCTACCTGATGAAGAGCCCGCCCAAGCAGCTCGCCGACGATGTCGCGCGCGCCGAGCTGGAGCAGTTCATCGCGGGGTGACCGCTTACGCAAAGACCGTTGAACGGGGCTAGTCACCCCAAAGTCGTTACCGCCGAGGGCATACCAGGCGCAGACGTTTGTCGATTCGTCTGCATCGGGTATGCCCTCGGTGCTAGGTGAGCCGCGCGACGACTTCGGTCAGCCGGTCCAATGCGCGCAGAGTGTCCGCTTCATTCAGCGGATGCACGTCGAAGAGAACCCGCTCCGCACCGGCACCGAGGTATTCGCCGGCCAGCTGGTGATCGCCGGGCACGCCGCTCACGGTGACCGGCAGGTCGGCACGGCCCTGCTCGGCGAACCAGCCGCATGCGCGGCGCACATCGTCGGGCGTGGACGTTCCCGCGTAGGGCAGCCAACCGTCACCCACCCGCAGCGCACGCGCCTGCGCCGCCCGGCTGGGGCCACCGACGTGCACCGGAAGGGGGCGGGCCGGGCGCGGACGCGCCACGACGGGACCGAAATCGACATGCTCACCATGGAATTCGGCTTGTTCCTGAGTCCACAGCGCGTGCAGTGCGGCGAGTTGCTCGTCGAGTACCGCGCCGCGTTTCGCCGGGTCGATGCCATGGTTGCGCACCTCCCCCAAATTCCATCCGACCCCGACGCCGAGCACCGTGCGCCCGCCGGAAAGGGTCGCCACCGTCGCCCAGGCTTTGGCCGTGTGCAGCACATCGCGTTGGGGAAGCAACGCCACCCCCGAGCCGACAATCAGCCGCTCGGTGGCCGACGCTGCGTACGCGAGCACCACCGGCAAGTCGCGGATCAACGGCAGCCGCGCGCGAAACTCGGCATCGATCGAGTCGGGGGTATCGACGGGGAAGTAGGAATGATCATCGAAGAGCAGCCATTCAAAGCCGCGCTCCTCGACAGCGCGTGCGAGCACATCCGGGGACACGTATCCGTCGGCTGATGTGGTGGAAATACCGAATCCGGTCACGACCTCAAGGAACCGCCCACGCGCCCCTGAAATTCCGGGCAACGCGCTGCACGATCTGGTTACGGGGTGCAACATCGACCTACCCGGCTGAAAGAGGCATCCCATGGCGACCACGGCAGCGCCCAGCGAAGGCGGTCTGCAACATTCCCTGCAGAAGCGACATCTGACGATGATCGCGATCGGAGGGGTCATCGGCGCCGGCCTGTTTGTCGGGTCCGGCGCCACCATCCAAGCTGCCGGGCCCGCCGCGTTTCTCACCTACGCGATCACCGGCGTGCTCATCGTCCTGGTGATGCGGATGCTCGGCGAGATGGCCGTCGCCAACCCTTCCACCGGCTCCTTCGCCGACTACAGCCGCCGCGCGCTCGGCGACTGGGCGGGATTCTCCGTGGGCTGGCTGTACTGGTACTTCTGGGTGATCGTCGTCGGATTCGAAGCGGTGGCCGGGGGCAAGCTCATCCAGGACTGGCTCCCGCACGCGCCGCTCTGGCTGATCGCATTGCTTTTGATGCTGGCAATGACGGCCACCAATCTGTTCTCGGTGCGCTCCTACGGTGAATTCGAGTACTGGTTCGCCAGCGTGAAAGTGGCTGCGATCGTGGCGTTTCTGGTCGCCGGCACCTGCTACGTGCTGGGGCTGTGGCCGGGCAAGAAGCTGGATTTCTCGAATCTGACGGTCCACGAGGGGTTCATGCCGCACGGCCCTGGAGCGATCTTCTCCTCGATCGTAATCGTGATCTTCTCCATGGTGGGAGCCGAAATCGCGACCATCGCCGCTGCCGAATCGAAGGACCCCGCCAAAGCCATCAGCCAGGCCACCAACTCGGTGATCTACCGGGTGGCCATCTTCTTCGTGGGATCGATCTTTCTCATCGCGGTCATCGTGCCGTGGAACAGCCCCGAATTGGGCACCTCTCCGTACGTCACCGCGTTCAAGACGATGGGCATCCCTGCCGCCGACCACATCATGCGGGTCGTCGTGCTCACCGCCGTGCTCTCGTGTTTGAACTCGGCAATGTACACCGCCTCGCGCATGCTCTTCGTGCTCGCCGGCCGCGGGGAAGCGCCCCGCAGCTGGCTCAAGGTCAACGCGCGCGGCGTGCCGGTACAGGCCATTCTGGCGTCCTCGTTCATCGGGTTCGTCTGCGTCATCCTGGCGTACTTCTTCGAGCACACCGTATTCCTGTTTCTGCTCAACTCCTCCGGCGCGGTAATCCTGTTCGTGTACTTGATGATTGCCATCTCGCAATATGTCCTGCGCCGCCGCACACCGGAGGAGAAGCTCCTCGTCAAGATGTGGGGCTACCCTGCCCTGACCATTCTGACCGCGATCGGAATCGTCGCCATCCTGGTGGCCATGGGATTCCAGGACGCCACCCGCACCCAGCTGTGGACAAGCCTGCTGTCCTGGGGCGTGATCCTGCTGCTCTTCGCGATACTGCGGTTGACGCGGCGGCGCACCCCCGAGCCCGGCGAACGGACTACCCGGTGATCGCTACCGCGCGCTTGAACAGCTGTAACGTCAGTCCGTGCAGGTAGTCCCCCACCGCCACAGGTGCTTTCCCGGCGCACGCGCGGGCATGTGTGCCCTCCAGGATGATGCCGAGCTTGAAGCACGCCAACACCGTGTACCAATCCATCGCACCGAGATCGCGGTCCGTGCGTTCCGCGTAATGCGCGACAAGCTCCTGCGGTGTGGGCAGGCCCCCGGCCTGAACCAGCGCGCCACCCAAGGACGCGTCGTCGGTCTCGGACGGCCACGTGGCCAGCATCCAGCCCAAATCCAGCAGCGGATCCCCGATGGTGGACATCTCCCAGTCCACGATCGCCGCCAGCTGCGGTCCGTCGTTGCGGAACATCATGTTGGCCAGGTGAAAGTCCCCGTGCATGATGCCCGGTTTCCATTGCGAGGGCCGGTGCCGCTCAAGCCAATTCGCCACCGATTGCAGGCCCGGGATATCCGGCCCCGGGTACCCGTCGTGCTTGGCGTACGAGTCGAGCTCCTTGAGCCAGCGTGGCACCTGCCGTTCCAGGAAGCCGTCCGGATTGCCGTATCCGTCCAGGCCCAGTTCCTGGTAGTCGAGCGCGCCGAGGGCCGCGATGCCGCTGACCGCCTCCAAGCCCATCTGATGCCGAATTTCGGCATTGCCGGCATGCAGTTCCGGCAGGCCGACCGACGCATTGAATCCGTCCACGGGCTCCATCAGGTAGAAGACAGCGCCGCCCAGCACGGTCTCGTCGGTGCACGCCGCAATGAGCTCGGGCGCCGGAACTCCCTGCCCGCGTAGTGCTCCGAGCAGTCGCGCCTCCCGGCGGATCACGTTGTTGCTGGCCTCGCGCAGATGCTTGGGCGGTCGCCGCAGCACATACTCGCGGCCTCCACGGCTGAAGCGCACCATGATGTTCTGGGTGCCGCCGGTGATCGCGGAGATATCCGTCAGCTGTCCGCCGGGAAGACCTTGTTCATCCATCCAGTGCGAAACAACATCAAAATCAACGCTTTTCGGGTCGATGTGGTGTGGAGCCGCCATCACAGATTTCCCACCCGATGTTCGAGCCGGGCCGCGACATGGGCGCGCGCCTTCTCCGTCAATGCCGGGATGTGGCTGGGCGGAAACAGACCCTCGTAAGGGGTGTAGTCCTTGAGGACTTCCTTGGCGATAGTGACCTTGTGTACCTCGGTCGGGCCGTCGACCAGACCCATGACCTCCGAATACAGAAACATCTTGGCCAGCGGCATCTCTTCGGACACCCCGAGTGAGCCATGCAGATGCAGTGCGCGCTGGGCGACATCGTGCATCACCTTGGGCATCGCCGCCTTGATGGCCGAAATATCCTTGCGTACCTTCAAGTAATCCTGGTGCTTATCGATCAACCAGGCGGTCCGCAACACCAGCAGCCGGAATGATTCCATCTCGATCCAGCTGTCGGCGATACGTTCCTGGGTCATCTGGAGTTTGGCGATGGTGCCGCCTCGGGCCTCCCGGCTGACGACGCGTTCGCACATCATGTCGAAGGCCTTGCGTACCTGGGCCACCGTGCGCATGGCGTGATGTACACGACCACCACCGAGACGCGTCTGTGCGATGGCGAACGCACCCCCCTCGGCACCCAGCATGTTCTCGGCAGGAATGCGGGCGTTGGTGAAGCGGGTGTAGGCCTCGTCTTCACTGAACCCGTGCACCGTGATGTTCCGGACGATCTCGACACCGGGCGCGTTCGGGTCGACGATGAACATCGACATCCCCTGATAGGGACTGACTTCGGTGTTGGTGACGGCCATGACGATCCAGAACGCGGCGTGCCGCGCCTCGGAGTTGAACCACTTCTCACCATTGAGGATCCATTCGTCACCGTCACGGACGGCGGTGGTCTTGAACAGCGTCGGATCCGATCCGCCCTGCGGCTCGGTCATCACATAACAGGACCCGATGTCGCCGTCCATCAGTGGCTGCAGGTATTTGGCCTTCTGCGCTTCGGTGCCGTAGTGCGCGAGGATCTCGGCATTGCCGGTATCGGGTGCCTGGCATCCGAAGATCGAAGGAGCCCACACCGACCTACCCAGAATCTCGTTGAGCAGCGCCAGCTTGAGCTGGCCGTAACCCGGACCACCCAGCTCCGGTCCCAGATGACATGCCCACAGGCCGCGGCGTTTGACCTCTTCCTTGAGCGGCCGCACGTAATCCATGGCCACCGTGTCGGACTTGTCGTATGGGTTGGGGAACACGTAATCGAGGGGTTCGACCTCGGTGCGGACAAACTCGTCGGCCCAGTCAAGCAGTTCCTGGTATTCCGGGTCGGTTTCGAAATCCCATGCCATGGCGGTCACTTCCTGTCGGTCGGGGCTTGTTCGGCGTGTTCTTCCGGACGGTCCACGTGGATACCGTCCAACACCATGTCGGCGATGCGTTTGGCTATCTGTGCGGGGCTCTTGCCGTCGGTGCGGTACCAGACCGCCACCATGTTCAGCATTCCCAAGATCGCGTTGGTGAGCACATGGTCGGCCGTGTGAAATGTGCCGACCTCGTGACCTTCGTCGAAGACGCGCTGCCAGCAGCGCTGCAGCTCGTCGCGAAGCCCCTGCAATTGCGCCGCACGCTCACCGGTCAGCGCGGAACCATCACGTACCTGGATGGCAACCTGCTTGCGGTACTTGACGATGAGGATGACGTACGAGCCGATCAGCGTGCGCAGGCGCCTGGCCGGTTCGGTGTTCATATTCGCGATATGGACGGCCTCGGTGAGCATCTCATCGATATAGCTGCGCAAGATCTCCCAGAGGAGTTCCTCCTTGGACCCGATATGGTAGTAGAGCGCGCCACCGCGCACGCCTGCCGCAGCACCGATCTCGGCTACGCCCGTGGCGTGAAATCCCTTCTCCGCAAACAGATCTGTCGCGACCTCCATGATCCGCTGACGGGTCGCCGCGGCGTCGCCATCGGAGGCCGGTGGGCGGCCCCGACGCGGCTTGGCTCCGGCCTCTGTCACAGGATGCCGCCGTCTAGACGAATCGTCGTGCCCGTGCAGTAGGCCGATGCCTCACTCGCCAAGTAGAGCGCCGCGCCCACGATGTCCTCCGGCTCACCGACGCGCCGCAGCGGGATGCTCGGAATGAGCGCTTCGGCGAACCCCTCCGGCCAGGCGGCGGCGATGTCGGTGTTAAAGAGCCCGCACTGAATCGTATTGGTGCGCACCGTCGGTCCGAACGTGTGCGACAGCCCGAGGGTCAGTGCGTTCAGCCCCGCCTTGGCCGCCGCGTAGGGCAGCGCCGTCGCGTCGGGCCGTACCGCCTCTATCGAACTGATGTTGATGATCGAGCCGCCAGCTCCCGCGGCCATCTTCGTGGCGATCGAGGCCGACAACCGAAACGGGCCCTTGAGGTTCACACCGATGACCTTGTCGAACAACGCTTCCGACACCTGATCCAGACTGGGGTACAGCGGCGAGAGTCCTGCGTTGTTCACCAACACATCCACCCTGCCGAACTCGCGGTACACGGTGTCCACCAGGTGGTCGCACTGCTCCCAGGAGCTGACGTTGCACGCAACCGGAAGCGCCCGGCGGCCGTGCTCGGCCTCCACCTGGGCAGCCAGTTCTTGACACGAGTCGATCTTGCGGCTGGCGATCACCACATCGGCGCCGTGCGCCGCGAATGCCCGCACCATTGCCCGCCCCAATCCACGGCTTCCGCCGGTGACGACGACAACCTTGTCCTGCAGCATCCGACCCCTCCTCAATTAATGTGGCGATCGATACATTAAAGTCCATACGCCAGGGGCGCAAGAGGCGGTTGCCATCAGTCAGCGGGCGAGCTTGTCCAGTAGCAGGGTGAACATCGCCTCGGTTTTGTCGTCCTCCGGATCAATACGACAGAACATCACCGAGGCGACATAGTTCGCGCGTTGCCGCGCAACAAGGCGGCACGACCACGGCGAATGATCCGTGGTGCGTGTCCAGTTCACTTCATCCTGACCGCTATGCAGAATCTTGAGGGTCCAGTTCTCGCTGGCACCGCCCACCGACGTGGTCCCGTGCGCCCCATCGCATCGAGACATGCGCTGGGCGAATTGTTCGAACTGTTGGCTGGCCGAGCTGGCGGTCTCGAACACGATGAGCGCGGTACCGACCGTGTGCTTGCGCATCTTGTCAACGGTGTGCGCGTAGGCCTGGATCCGCGCCGCGCCGAAACTCAAGTACTGCTGGCGTGTCGCCAACGAATACCCGTATGCACAGTCGGACACGGTGTTGGCCGTCGATAGCACGGTTTCGACCGGCGGGATCGTCTTGACCTCCGGAAGGCCCGCTGCCGCACGGACATCCGATGCCGACAACAAGCGATCCGCAAGCTCGGCCTGCCTCGGCGGTAGCACCGGATACAACTTCTCCGCCTTGACGGGCGCCGTCGCGTCCCCCGCGATCGCCTGCGTGCACGAGGACAGGAGCACCGTCACACTGAGCAAAATCACTGGCGCCCCGCGCATTACCGCGAACCCGACAGTTTCTGCATCAATCGATCCAGCACATCGCCCGCCTTGTTGTCCGACCCGTGGCTGCAAAACATCGACGATGCCACAAAGTTGGCCCGCTGGCGCGCAGCCATGTAACAGGCCCAGGTTGAGCCGATAACACTACGGGTCCATGCCACCTCGTCGGCGGTATCGGCACTAGTGATGCTCAGCTTCCAAAAATCGGCATCCTCGTGAGGCCTCTTCTGCGTGGTGACCCCATCGCATTTCGACATGCGCCCAGCGAAAGACCGGAACTCACGCTGCGCGGCATCGGCATCCGCGAAGACGACCAGCGCATCGCTGACTGAGTACTCCCGGACCTCCTCGGTCTCCTGTGAATAGCCTTCAATCCGCGCGGCCGAATACCCCGAGTACTGCACGACCTCGGCCAGCGAGTAGCCCAATCCGCATTCGAGGCTCGGATCTGTGGAACCAAACATCGAGTCGACGGGATCCCACACCTTGAGAAGCCGCGGCAGACCTGTGACAGCCCGCACCTCCTCGGCGGGCAGAAGTCGCCCGCCGAGCTTGCCATCGACCGGCCGGATTTCGCGGTATACACCTTCTATGCCTACCGGCGCTGTCGGCTCTCCCCCGGAAATCCGTGAACAACCAGCCAAGCTCAGCACAATGCAGACCGCGGCCATACCCCGCCGCATAGACCGCCCCCTCCTAGCATCTCCAGTTGAAGTTTGCTAGGAGTGAAGCTACACCACCAGTGCCATTCGTGGATCGGTGAGCATCGCCCCCAGATCGGCGAGAAACTTCGATCCCTGCTCACCGTCCACCAGTCGGTGGTCGAACGACAACGCCAGTGTGGTGACGTCCCGCACCGCCAGCTCGCCGTTCACCACCCAGGGACGCTTGGCGACAGAGCCCAGTGCCAGGATCGCCGCCTCCCCCGGGTTGATGATCGGTGTCCCGGCGTCGACACCGAAGACCCCGATATTGGTGAGGGTGAATGTGCCCCCACTCATATCGGTCGGCGCGGTCTTCCCGGCGCGTGCGGTGGACACCAACTGTGCGATAGCAGTAGCCAATTCACCCAGCGACATCGCGTCGGCTCCCTTGACATTCGGCACCACCAATCCTCGCTCCGTGGCTGCCGCGATGCCCAGATTCACGTAATGCTTCACGATGATCTCTCCGGCCTGCTCATCCCAGGCGGAGTTCAGCGAGGGATGCGACCGCAGGGCCAGCAACACCATCCGTGCAACCAACGTCATCGGGGTGAGCTTGAGATCGGGAGACTTCGCCTTCAGTTCGGCCAGCAGCCCCATCGTCGAGGTCATGTCGACGGTGAGGAACTCGGTGACGTGCGGTGCGGTGAACGCGCTACGCACCATGGCGGCGGCGGTGTGTTTGCGCACTCCCGCAATCGGAATCCGTGTCTCACCACCCGGCTGGACCGCGACACCGGCCACCGGCTCCTCCTCTGCGGGCGCACCCTGCGGCGCACGAGCGGTGAGGCTACGGGTGTATGCCTCCACATCCTGGCGCGTGATACTGCCGCCGATACCTGTTCCGTTGATCAGTTCGAGGGCCACGCCCAGCTCGGCGGCAAGCTTGCGGACGGACGGCTTAGCTGCCGCGCGCGACGGTACCGACTCTGCCTGGGCTGCCGGCGCCGCGACGGCGGGCTCTGGCTCGGTTGTCTGTTCTACGAGGGCAAGTGCGGCCGCACCGGCTCCCGAGCGTCGCCGGCGCCGCGTCTGGCCCGCCGAATCCGACGGGCCGTATCCCACGAGATTGGCGGGCGCGTCGGGCTCGGCACCGGCCACCTCGATCGAGATGAGCGGCGCGCCCACCGCAACAGTCGAATTCTCGGCTGCCTGTAGGGCCACCACCGTGCCCTCGAAGGGCGACGGCAATTCGACCATCGCCTTCGCGGTCTCCACGTCGGCGAGCACCTGGTTGAGCTTTACCTCGTCGCCGACCCGCACCTTCCAGGAAATCAGATCCGCCTCGGTAAGTCCTTCTCCGAGGTCTGGAAGCAGAAACTGTTTGACTGCCATAGATCTCGCATCCCTCCTAGGCGGCGATAGCGCGGTCGACGGCGTCCATCACCCGCTCCGCATCGGGTAGGTAGTGATGTTCCACCTTGTTGGCCGGGTACGGAAGCGCGAAGCCGCCGACCCGCAACACCGGAGCCTCCAGGTGGTAGAAGCATCGCTCCGTGATGCGCGCGGCAATCTCGGCGCCCAAACCCATGAATACCGGGGCCTCGTGCACCACGATCAGCCGTCCGGTCTTGCGCACCGACGCCTCCAGGGTGTCGAAATCAACCGGAGAAAGCGATCGCAAATCCACCACCTCGACCGATATGCCCTCCGTGGCAGCCAGTTCCGCGGCGGCATTGGCCACTGCCACCATCGGTCCATAGGCGGCGATGGTGGCCGCGGTTCCGGACCGGACAACGCGCGCGGCACCGAGTGGGACAGGCACCAGCGCGGTATCGACCTCGCCCTTCTCCCAGTATCGCCGCTTGGGTTCGAAGAAGACCACCGGGTCGTCGCACGCGACAGCCTGCCGGATCATGTCGTAAGCGTCCTGCGGTGAGCTGCAAGACACCACGCGTAGGCCGGCCGTATGCGCGAAATACGCTTCGGGTGACTCCGAATGATGTTCCACCGCACCGATTCCGCCCCCGAAGGGAATTCGGATGGTCAGCGGCATTCCCACCGCGCCCTTGGTGCGGTAGTGCAACTTGGCCACCTGACTGACAATCTGATCGAAGGCCGGGTATACGAATCCGTCGAACTGGATTTCACAGACCGGACGGTATCCCCGCATGGCCAAACCGACCGCGGTGCCGATAATTCCGGACTCGGCCAGCGGCGTGTCGATGACGCGATGGTCGCCGAAATCCTTCTGCAGCCCGTCGGTCACCCGGAAGACACCGCCGAGCTTGCCGACATCCTCTCCCATGACGATCACCTTGTCGTCGTCCTCCAGCGCCGACCGCAAGCCAGCGTCCAGGGCACCGGACATAGTCATCCTGGTCATGATGCGTAGGTCCCTTCATCCTCGAAAGTGGCCAGGTATTCCAAGTAGTCGCGCCGTTCGGCGGAGACAAGCGGATGTGGTTCCGCG
Organism: Mycobacteroides abscessus ATCC 19977; assembly: GCF_000069185.1. NCBI lineage: Bacteria > Bacillati > Actinomycetota > Actinomycetes > Mycobacteriales > Mycobacteriaceae > Mycobacteroides > Mycobacteroides abscessus. The sequence goes on from NC_010397.1 coordinate 5,025,867, forward strand.
TACACGTGATTGAACATGTCAGCGGCTGTCGGCTCGACCGTGCCAAGGCAGCCCGCACGCAGCTGCGCGGCGACCTCGTCCGCCAGCGCGGCGATGCGGTGTTTCTCTGACTCGCTCAGCGCACCACGACTCTCCAGATACTTCTCCACCCGCGCCAACGGATCCTTGGCCCGCCACTCGTCCAGCTCGGCGGCATTGCGGTACTTGGTCGGATCGTCGGAGGTGGTATGCGGCCCCATCCGATAGGTCACGGCTTCGATCAGGGTCGGCCCGCTGCCCTCACGGGCACGCCGCAGCGCCATTCGAGTCGCGGCCGTCACGGCGAGCACATCGTTGCCGTCCACCTGAATACCCGGCACTCCGAATCCGATGCCACGGGCCGCCAGCGGCAGATGACTCTGCACCCGGACCGGCTCACTGATCGCCCACTGGTTGTTCTGACAGAAGAAGACAACGGGCGCACCGAAGCTCGAAGCGAACGCGAATGCCTCCGAGACATCACCCTGGCTGGTCGCGCCGTCTCCGAAGTAGGCGATGACCGCGGTATCCGATCCGTCGAATTTCACGCCCATGGCGTATCCGGTGGCGTGCAGCGCCTGTGCACCGACGATGATCGCGGGCGCGGTGACATTGTGATCGCGCGGATTCCAGCCGGATTGTGTTGAACCGCGCCAGAACTGGAGCATGGCCGTGGGTTCGATACCACGGCAATAGGCGACGCCGTGCTCGCGGAAACTGGTGAAGGCGAAATCGTCGTGCCGCAGCGCGCGAGCGGAACCGACCTGCGCGGCCTCTTGCCCGAGCAACGGGGCCCAGAGTGCGAGTTCGCCCTGACGCTGCAGGGCCGTGGACTCGTTGTCGATGCGGCGGACCACCACCATGTCCCGGTACAGCGCCCTCAGCTGAGTCAGACCGTCCTCGTCGAGGATGTCGCTGACCAGCGGCATGTACTCGGGATTCTCGATCCGGTTACCGTCCGAATCGAGGAGCTGGATGGTCTCCATAACCTGCCCTCGCTAACGATGGGTCGCACCGCGTGTACCTGACTGCCACCGTGTGGGTGTGTCATGACTCACAGTGCATCAGATAGTCATACTGCGCAACCGATGCGTGTCGAGTTGAGCATTATGCCCACAATCCGGCGTGTACTTTGTGCGATACTGCGCGCTATGACCACTCTGGATGCCACCGATGCGAAGTTGTTACTCGCCCTCACGCAAACTCCCCGTGCATCCGGCGTCGAGCTGGCGCAGCGACTGGGTCTGTCACGCAACACTGTGCAGGCACGGCTCACCCGCTGGGATCAGCACGAGGCCCTGGCCGGCATCGACCATCAGATCGTGCCGCGCGCGATGGGCTATCCCATGACCGCATACGTCACCGCACGGATCGACCAGCACCAGTTGGAAGCCATCGGGGCTGCCCTTGCCGACGTGCCGGAAGTGGTGCAAGTGCACGGTCTGGCGGGCGCAGACGACCTGATGATCAAGGTGGTGGCCGTCGACAGCGACGATCTTTACCGGATCGCCGGCAACATTCTCGATATCCCGGGTATTACCCGGACGTCGATCGCCATCGCCATGCACGAGCTGGTTGCGTTCCGGATGACGCCGCTGCTGCGGCGCCTCTCCGGGCAGGAATAGGACCTAGCCCAGCCAGTCCAGAACCGCTGCGGCCGTCCAGGATTGCTGCATACTGCCCAAAGGCTCGCCAGTGAACGGCTCGTAATACTCCGCGAAAGATCCGTCGCCCGCCTGGCGTAATCCCTCTTGCCGCAACAGAAACGCGCGTTCGCTCCATCCACGCCGCTCGAATGCCCAACAGAACAGCCAGGTAAGCACCGGCCAAACCGGGCCCCGCCAGTATTCGCGCGGGCGAAAGTCCCGCGACACCGGCGACGTCGAGGGCACCAGCGCGTATCGCAGGTCCGGATGTCCGCAGAACCGCGGGCCCTCCAGCAGCCGCAACAAGGCCAACTCCTGCGGGCGCGGCATTCCACCGGACAGCAATGGCGCGAACACTGCTACCGTATCGGTCGCAACCCACTTGCCGGTCTTGACATCGAAATCCCTTGCCGCGCCGCTGCGCTCCTCGGTGGTATCGAGCACACCCTGCCGGAACCGCTCGGCCCAGCCGTGCAGTTCACGCACATCGGCGCGGGGGCGGGCGTGTTCCTCACCGATCGTGGCCAGCACCTCGCAAGCCACCGAGAAGATGGCCGAGACGAAAACATCCTCCATCGCGAAGCTCATCGCGTCCGGTAGCCGCGCGTCGTCGTAGCGCACCGATTTCATCTCTTCCAGCAGCCACAGGTACACGTCGTATTCGGCGTCCTTGGGGCGCTGCGACGGATCGGTGACAATGGCGGTGTCCGCGCGGGTGTAGGGCGGCAACTCACCCGGAACGACGTTGGCGTAGGCCCCATCCCAGCGCGGCGAATTGTCCATTCCGGACTCCCACCCGTGATACAAGGTGATTCGGCCGTGCTGATTCTGGTCCCGAGTCTCGGCAAGCCAACGATGCCACCTCATGAGGTCGGTCCAGCGCCGGTCCAGGAAGGCCTCCGCGATGCCCCGCGCGCTCCGCCCCCGCCGCCGTGCGTGATCAAGGATGCGTTGCACGGCAATCGCGTGCACGGGTGGCTGGGTAATTCCCGAGGTCTGATATCCCGACGGCGCATTGGCCGCCAACTCCGAGGTCTGCCAGCGCGCGGGACCCGGGAAATATCCGTCGACCCCGTTCGCGAAGACAATGTGCGGGATCATCCCATTGGCCCACTGCGCCGAGAGCAGGGTGTCCAGCTCGGTGACAGCGCGTTCGACACTCAGCGGCGCCAGCCCAACCGCCACGAATGCCGCGTCCCAGCTCCACATGTGCGGGTACAGCTTGGGAGCGGCACTGGTCATGGTTCCCCGGTCATTGCCCCTGAGCAGGTACGCCGCGCGCGCTGCCAGCTGCGTAGGAGTGAACATCGGGTGGGACGGCATCCGTCCATTGTGCGGCGTGCTTAGCGGAAAGTCGCGCTAACGCCGGGTAGTCAATCTCTGGTAGCTCGCCTGCCAGAGCATTTCCAGCGGACCGCGCTCCCATCGCGAAAGCCACAGCTTGCTGAACAGCATCAGCACGGCTACCACCAACGCGTATACCCCGATGGTGCCCGGCACTACCGTGCCGGGGCCCATCCGTTGCGCCAGGCCCAGCCCCCAGCCATAACAGAGCGCACCGGCCAGCGCGTTCTGTAAGACATAACAGCTCAAGGCCATTCGCCCGACGGTTCCCAGCGCGCGACCGACAATCCCGGGCACCCGGCCGGCCACATAAAACTGGGCGACCGCGGCGAGCACACCGAACGCGATGATCGCAGCCGTAAGGTAGCGGCCCACTAGCATTCCCGCACTGCCCCAGAACAACCCGACAATGAGGTCGATGGGCAACGCAACGATGAAGCCCACGATCATCAGCCGTCTACGCAGCTCTGCGCCCTCCGGCGCCAGCACTCCGGCCCGGAACACCATCGCACCCGCGATGAACATGGCGATCGCCACGGGCAGGATCAGAATCGTCTCCGCACGGAAAACCAGCAGATGATCCACCCGGAACACCACCAGGTCCCAGAAGGAACCCTCCGCGTAGGGGTTGGGCTGCTGCTGCACCGGCGGATTGTCTTCGGGCGGCGGCGACGCGACGATAGCGCCCACTATCACCATCAGAATCGCGACATGCACCAACACCGCGGCCGACAGCCAGATCCTCTGTGAGCGGGCCGATGTGGCGAGCACGAAAGCGACGATCAATCCGGTCACCGCGTAACCGGTGAGCACGTCGAACTCGGTGAACAGCAGGAAGTTCACCACACCGTCCACGAACAACAGGCCTGCGCGCACCGGGTACGCCCCCGGCCAAGAGTCCCCCCGCCGCTGCGCGGAATGCTGTTGAATCGCCAGGCCGATACCGAACATGACTGTCAACAGGCCCAGAAACTTGCCCTGACAGAGCTGCTGCAACACCGCCTCGACCCAGCGCCACACGCCTTCGGCGCGGCCCACCCCGGACACATATCCGATGAACCCCTCGGGATTCGTGAAGATCCAGATATTGGTGCCCAGCGTGCCGAGGATCGCGATGCCCCGCATCACATCCAAAGAGACATACCGAATTCCGGGTGTGACGGGCTCGACGGCAGTCATTCAGGTCACCCTAAGTGAACCTTCAGCAGGCGCACAACCACTTATCGGCGCGTACCGTGACGCTCATGCCACACGCTCTCATCACCGGTGCCGCCGGTGGTCTCGGTGCCGCCATTGCCCGCGCGCTCGCAGCCACCCACAGCCTGCTATTGGGTGGGCGCCCGTCCCTCCGGCTGGACACGCTGGCGGACGAATTGGACGCCACCCCGTGGCCCGTCGACCTGAGTGACCAGGACGCGATACTGGCGGCCGTGGCGGGCATCGACGCGCTGGACGTGCTTGTGCACAACGCCGGAGTCTCCTACCCCGCAACCATCGCCGACTCCACTCTTGCCGACTGGCGAAAGACCCTCGATGTCAACGTATTAGCCCCGGTAGCACTCACCCAGGCCCTTCTTCCGGCCCTGCGTGCGGCACAGGGCGACGTAGTATTCATCAACTCGGGCGCCGGGATCAACGCTCACCCGGGCATCGGCTCGTACTCGGTGAGCAAGTTCGCGCTGCGTGGGTTCGCCGATGTACTGCGCGCCGAGGAGCCCGCACTCCGGGTGACCTCGGTGCACCCGGGCCGGATCAGCACGCCGATGCAGCAAGAACTCACCGAACATGAAGGGCGCGAGTACAACCCAGACGACTACATGCGTCCCGAGTCCGTCGCGCAGCTGGTTGCCGATGCTGTGAATCTGCCCCGCGACGCCCGGGTGCACCAGATCGTGGTGCGGCAGAACTAGACGACCAGGTTCACCATGCGGCCGGGCACCACAATGACCTTCTTCGGGGTGGCGCCGGCCAGGAACTCCAGCACTTTCTCCTCGGTGAGGGCCGCTGCCTCGATGTCGCCCTTGGGCGCATCGGCGGCGACGGTGATGCGGCCACGCACCTTGCCGTTCACCTGAATCGGGTACTCGACCGTGTCGGCCACCAGCCAGCGGTCGTCGGATTCCGGGAAGGGACCGTGAGCCAGCGAGTCGTCGCGGCCCAGCAGGCTCCACAGCTCCTCGGCCAGATGCGGAGCCAACGGTGCCAGCATGAGCACCAGCGGCTCCACCGCCGCGCGCGGCGCACCCTCCGGGTAGTCCTTGGTCAGGTGATTGGTGTATTCGATCAGCTTGGCCGCGGCGGTGTTATTACGTAGGGCCGCATAGTCTTCCGTCACTCCGGCGATCGTCTTGTGTAACGCCCGCAGGGTGTCCTCGCTGGTCAGGTCGTCCGTGGTGACACGGATCTTGCCGGTCTCCTCATCGACCACCACGCGCCACGCGCGTTGCAAAAAGCGGTGTGCACCCACGACATCCTTCGTGGCCCAGGGACGCGACAGCTCCAGCGGGCCCATCGACATCTCGTACACACGCAGCGTATCGGCACCATAGTTGTCGCAGATGTCATCCGGCGAGATCGAGTTCTTGAGGCTCTTTCCGATCTTCCCGAACTCTTGTTGCACCTCTGCGCCCTGGTAGAAGAACTTTCCGTTTTCCTCGGTGACCTCGGCCGCCGGCACATACATGCCGCGCGCATCCGTGTAGGCGTGGGCCTGGATGTACCCCTGATTGAGCAGCCGCCGGTACGGCTCGCGGGAACTGACGTGCCCCAGGTCGTACAGCACCTTGTGCCAGAACCGCGAATACAGCAGGTGCAGCACGGCGTGTTCCATGCCGCCGACATACAGATCGACACCGCCCGGGTCATTCGGGCCATGTTCCGCCGGGCGCGGGCCCAGCCAGTATGCCTCGTTCTCCTTGTCGCAGAAGGCCTCTGCGTTGTCGGGGTCGGCGTAGCGCAGCTCATACCAGGAGCTGCCCGCCCACTGCGGCATCACGTTGGTGTCCCGCGTGTAGTGCTTGAGCCCATCGCCGAGGTCCAGCTCGACATTCACCCAGTCGGCGGCCTTGGACAGCGGTGGTGACGGCTCCGATGACGCGTCGTCGGGATCGAAGGACACCGGTGCGTAATCCTCGACCTCGGGCAATTCGACGGGTAATACGTTCTCACCCAGCGCACGTGGCCGCCCGTCCTCGTCGTAGACGATCGGGAAGGGCTCACCCCAATAGCGCTGGCGCGCAAAGAGCCAATCGCGCAGTTTGTATTCGATGCGCGATTCGCCGCGTCCGTCTTTGACCAAACGCCGTGTCACCTCCACCTTGGCGGCCTCGATGTCGAGCCCGTCCAGGTAGTCGGAATTCACCAGCACACCGTCCCCGGTGTATGCGGCCTTGGTGACGTCGCCCCCGGAAATCACCTCCTGCACCGGCAAACCGAAGGTGTTCGCGAAGTCCCAGTCACGCTGGTCGTGCCCGGGAACCGCCATGATGGCACCGGTGCCATACCCCAGCAGCACGTAGTCCGCGATGAAAACCGGCACCGGCTTCCCGCTCACCGGGTTGGTGGCGTATGCGCCGGTGAAGACGCCGGTCTTTTCCTTGTTCTCCTGACGTTCCAGATCGCTCTTGGCGGCGATGGAGCGGCGGTACTGTTCGATCGCCGCCCGCGGCGAATCCTGCCCGCCGGTCCAACGCGGATCGGTGTCCTGCGGCCAGACATCCGCCGCCAACTGGTCCACCAGCGGATGCTCCGGGGCCAGCACCATGTAGGTGGCGCCGAAGAGCGTGTCGGGCCTGGTGGTGAACACCTCGATGTCCCCCGCGCCAGGCGCTCCGAACAACACCGATGCGCCCTGCGAGCGGCCGATCCAGTTGCGCTGCATGGTTTTGACCTTGTCCGGCCAGTCCAGCACGTCTAGGTCATCGATCAACCTGTCGGAGTAGGCGGTAATCCGCATCATCCACTGCCGCAGGCGCTTACGGAACACCGGGAAGTTGCCGCGCTCGCTGCGCCCGTCCGCGGTGACCTCTTCGTTGGCCAGCACGGTGCCCAATCCCGGACACCAGTTGACCACCGAATCCGATTGGTACACCAGGCGATATGAGTCGATAACATCCGCCCGCGCACCAACACTCAGCTCCGCCCACACGGTGCCGTCGGAGGGTGCGCGCGTTCCGGAGTCGAACTCGGCGATCAGCTCCTGGATGGGCCTGGCACGGCGGGCCTGCTCGTCGTACCAGGCGTTGTAGATCTGTAGGAAGATCCACTGCGTCCACTTGTAGAAGTCGACATCGGTGGTGGCGAAGCTGCGGCGCGAGTCGTGACCCAGCCCCAGCCGACCCAGCTGCCGCTTGTAGTTGACGATGTTCGCCTCGGTCCGGACCCGTGGATGGGTGCCGGTCTGCACCGCGTACTGCTCGGCGGGCAACCCGAACGCGTCGAACCCCAGGGCGTGCAGCACGTTGGCACCACGCATCCGGTGAAAGCGCGCATAGACGTCGGTCGCGATGTATCCGAGCGGATGTCCGACGTGCAGGCCGTCGCCCGAGGGGTAGGGGAACATGTCCTGCACGAACATCTTGTCGGCGGGAATCGGCGTGCCGTCCGTCGGCGCAAGCGATCCCACCGGGTTCGGAACATGGAACGTACCCCGGTCGGCCCAGGTCTGTTGCCAGCGGCGCTCGATCTGCCCGGCGAGCTGCGCGGTATAGCGATGCCTGGGCAACTCAGCGGTATCGGTCGCGTCGTGCTGGGTTTCGGTCACGGTTCCAGGGTAAAGGTGGCTGGTCAGCGAACAGAAATCGCCGCTTTGGCGACGAGAGTTAATCACTCTGGTCACAATCCGGCCACTTCCGGGGGTGTCCGGGGTGGTTTCTCAGCTGCGGTTATTAACTTCGGGACCGCCACAACCGAGAGCCCCTCTGCGCTCCCCGTTGTCGCCCCAACCTCACACCACGCGCAGGACAGAGCCGGAAGGACATAGAAGGTGACGACCACACGGTATTCAGTCAGATTCGCGGCGGCCACGGCCTCCGTCGCGGCGTTGCTCGCTGGGACTGCAGCCGTTGCGATGGCAGACCCCCAGCCAGCGCCCGTACCCCCAGTACCGGCGGCTACCGCCAACGCCGCCGTCGCGCCGGCCCCGAATGCCGCCCCCGCACCCGCCGTGGCCCCAACGACGTCGGCCAATCCCCTGCAGCCGGCCGCGCCGATCGCCGGCGTCGCACCGGCCGCCGACGGCACCCTCTCGGAGTTCTTCGCCTCCAAGAACGTCAAGGTGGAACCGCTGACCAAGAGCAGCCACGGGGTGCCGCGTATCAGCATCCCGATCCCCAACAACTGGGCCAACGTGCCGGACCCCAACGTCCCCAACGCGTACCAGGTGATCGTGAGCAAGGCCAACGGCACCGGGATCTACCAATCCAACGCGCAGCTCACCATGAGCAAGCTGATCGGCGAGTTCGACACCAACGAAGCCGTCTCGCATGGCCCCGTCGAGGTCAAGGCCCTGCAGGGCTGGCAGCCGACCGATGCCTCGCTGGTCACCTACCAGGGGTTCCCGTCCTCGATCGTGGAAGGCACCTTCCGCCAGGACGGGGAGACCCTCAACACCTCGCGCCGCGCCGTGATCATCACGCAGGGCAAGGACCGTTTCCTGGTCCAGCTGGCCGTCACCACCACCGTCGGCAACGCCATCGCGGAGGCCCCGGCCACCGACCTGATCGTCAACGGACTGCGCTTCGGGGATGCCGCTCCCGTCACCGCCCCGGTAGCCGACCCCAACGCACTCGCCGATCCGGACGCCGTACCCGGTGCGCCCGCCACACCCGCCGCCGGAGCGCCCGCAGCCGCCGATCCCAACGCGCCGGCCTCGCCGGCGCCCGGTGTCCCGGGTTTGCCACCCCTGCCCACCTTGCCCGCGCTGGTGCCACCGGCACCGCCCGCGGCATGACCGCCTCGGTGCCCCGCTTAAACTGAGCACGTGCTGATCGCCGCCATCGTGACCATCGCCCTCGCCGGGCTGCTGGCTGCGCTCTCGGCAGCGGCCTTCCTGCGGGCGCCGCACGGCAGCCCGCAGCGAATGCTCGCCCCCGCCCAGGCCGCAGCCGCGGTCATCCTGGCTGCGGGCGGTCTGGCAGCGCTATTCGGCTCCACCACAATCGGTTTGGTCGGGCTGACGGTGTGCGGTGCGGCCGCCCTCGTGACGGTGGGTGCGGCAGCCTGGCAGGTCGCCCAATACACCACCGCCGCACAACAGATGTCCGCGGCGGGCGGCTGCGGCAGCGCCTGCGGAGGATGCCCCGGCGCGGGCCGCAATGACTCCCCCGGGCGCGACGGTCTTCGCGCGAGCGGCTCATCCGTGTGCGCGCGGCCCTGACATGTCCAATCTTTAGACACGGCGGCACTACCTCATCGGAATGTGCTCCGTATTCGCCCATGTCGGCCCCTTTTTTGGTGTTATGTTTCCGGGCACTCGTAGACGGGTGGGATGAGCGTTTGCGCCAAGACCGTCGGCGGTAGTCAGAAAGGGAGCCGTGAAAGACACCAAGCAGATGGTGAAGTTCATCCTCGTTGGTGTTCTCGCGGTCGCTTCCGGTATCGCCGCGTACATCTATCGCGACGACCAGCTGATCGTGGACCTGCTCACCATCCCCCTGTTCACCGGCATCATCGGCTACATCACCAACTGGACCGGCGTACTGATGCTGTTCGCACCCTTGCGTTTCTACGGTTGGCGCATTCCCGGACTACGCACGCTGTATGCGTTCCTGCCCCGGCGCGTGCAGGTGATCCCGGCCATCACCTCCGACGGCCGGTTTGGCTGGCAGGGCATTGTGCCGTCTCGTGCCGAGAAGATGGCCAGCATCGCCGTCGACAAGAGCCTGGCCAAACTCGGCAGTATCTCGGACTTCTACGAGCAACTCGAGCCTGATCTGATCGCCAATCACCTTGCCTTGATTGCCAAGTCAGAAATTCGCGGCGTCATCACCAAGATCATGGAGCGTGAGGACCCGCAGCTGTGGCACAACCTGCCGCCGGCCTTGCGGGAAATGATGTTCAAACGCATCGAGAATCAGCTGCCCCAGATCATCAAGAACATGACCGATCAAATCGGCGAGAATATCGAGCAACTCGTCGATGCCAAGTTGATGATCATCCGGTACCTCACCGCACATCCCAAGCTACTCAACGACATCTTCCGAACCATGGGGCACAAAGAGCTGCAGTTCATGCAGAACTTCGGTTTCTACTTCGGCTACCCGATGGGCTTCGTGCTCGTGGCCATCCTGCAGTCGGTACCGCACCATTGGTGGACACCGTGGATCGTGTTGCCGCTCGGCGGCGTCATCATCGGGTACATCGTCAACTACCTCGGTATCACCATGATTTTCGAACCTGTGCACCCCAACAAGTGGGTGCCCTGGCGCCAGGGCCTGTTCATCAAACGCAAGGCCGAGATCTCCGAGGAATACGCGCGCACCATCTCCGAGAACGTCATCACACTGGAAAACATCGGCGACGAGATGCTCAACGGACCTCGCTCGGATCGCACCCGGCAGATGCTCGCCGACGGCATCCGGCCGGCGCTGGAGCAAGCGCTCGGACCGGCTCGGCGCGCCATTCGGGTAGCGGTCGGCCGGCGACAGTACGACCAGATCACCGAATCGGTCACCCTGGAAGCAACCGGCTTTGCGCCCCTTGCGTTTTCCGATCCGGAATTCAACAAGCAACGTCAAGGCAAGATCGGCGCCTTCGTCTCCACCCAGATGCACAAGCTCTCACTCGATGATTTCAACGAGTTGCTGCGCTCGGCGGTCAAGCAGGACGAGTGGTTGCTGTTCGTGCACGGCGCCGTTCTGGGCGCTGCCGGAGGCCTGGCGCACCTACTCATTTTCCCGCCAGCGGGCTGACACGTGCCCGGAGCCGACCTGACAAGATGATGCCCGATGACCGATAACACGCCCGTTCCAGCACACAACAACCGTGAGCTCCGGCCCGATCGCGTGGTCCAGGGTGTGGCGATGCTGGCCGCGAAGACCTGGTGGCGCGGCGTGAAGTGGTCAGCCGATGTCGCCACCACCACCGGTACCAAGATCATCGACGATGTCCGGGCAGGTCGTTCCGCCACCGACATCGCGCTGTCCGCGACCGAACACGTCCTGGGCGCCGTACGCGACGCGCTACAGCTGCCCAGCGATTCCTCCGGACTGACCCTGGCCAAGCCGCAGAAGCCCGCCCCCTCGCGCGTCACCATCGACATCACCGAATCAGGCGCTCTCGACGGTGATGAATTACGCCGCCGCGGAGCGGAATTGCTGCGGCGGTCGGCCGATGTCACCGATGTCGAGGACACCCATCCGGCCTACGCCCGGATCATCAACCAGCTGGCGCCCGACGAGGCGCGCATCCTGCGCTTCCTGGCGGCGCACGGCGCACAGCCGGTGGTCGATGTGCGCACCAGCCGCCCCTTCGACGTCGGCTCGGAGATGATCGCCGAGGGTCTGTCGATGGTCGCCGAACGCTCTGGCTGCCGCTACACCAATCGCAACAACGCCTACACCAACAACCTGGTGCGCCTCGGCCTGGTCCGCGCATCTCCGGAAGCGGTTGCGGCCGAGCGCTATCAGGTGCTGGAGGTGCAACCCGACGTGGTCGCGGCGTGCCGCCGTGCGGGCCGCGCGCACAAAACGGTGCGCCGCAGCATCCACCTGACGCCTTTCGGCGAGGACTTCTGCCGGGCCGTCATCCCCACCGATCCGTCGGTGGGCGACGACCTTTAGCCCTAGTTGCGGCTGACGTCGATGGGATGGGTCGCCAACAGTGACAACGGCAGTGGCTGCCGCCGAAGCACCTTGGCCCACAGGTCCTCACTCGCATCGGTGAGCACATCGGACGGCAGCGCCGACAGCACGATCCAATCGTCGCGCTCGACTTCTCCCTCGAGCTGACCAATCGTCCACCCTGAGTAGCCGGCGAAAACCCTGATGCCCTCGACCAGTGGCGCGATGTCCTCGGGTTCGGCGTCCAGATCTACCATCGCCATACGACCCGCCACGTGGCGCAGACCCTTCACGCCATCGATGCTCACACCCGCCCGCAGCGTTGCCAGGCATAGCGCCGCATCCCGTTTTACCGGCCCGCCGACGAACATCGTCTTGGGCTTGCCAGCCAGCTTGGCCCACTGCGGCAACACGTTGTAGACCGCGGTCTCGCTGGGACGGTTGAGCACTACGCCCAGCGTGCCGCCGTCGTTGTGCTCGACAATGAAGATCACGCTGCGCCGAAACGTCGGCTCGAAGAGATTGGTGTTGGCAATCAGCAGGGTCCCGGCCCGCAGGCGATGTGCGGGCGGCGCCATGTAGCCCTCGCCATATGCCTCGCCCTCTTCAGGCTCGTCCCCGTGCGCCACCTCATCATCATGACACCGTTTGCCGTTTCATGACTTGTGCTCGGCCAACCGCTACACATTTGTAGTGTGGGCGTTAAACACCCCGCATAATCCGCCGCCTACGTTCGGTAGGCCGATCTCGACACGAAAGCGACTCACATGACTGCGCGCCACTCGCCGCTGAGCCTGTGGCGCGCCATCCACGACCTTCCCGACTTCGGGCGGCTGGTGTGGGTGCGCCTCCTGACTCAGTTCAGCGACGGCCTCTTCCAGGCCGGACTCGCGGGCGCGCTGCTGTTCAACCCGGAGCGCGAGGCCGAACCGTGGGCCATCGCCGGGGCATTCGCGGTGCTGTTCCTGCCGTATTCGGCGATCGGTCCGTTCGCCGGCGCACTGCTGGACCGCTGGGACCGGCGCGCCGTCCTGATCTGCGCCAATCTGATCCGCGTCCTGCTGGTGGCCCTGGTGGGCTTCGAGCTGGCGTTCAGCGCCGACGATGTGGTGTTGCTGCTGGGCGCGCTGATAGTCAACGGCGTCACTCGCTTCGTGACGTCGGGACTGTCGGCGGCCCTGCCCCACGTGGTACCGCGCGATCAGGTCGCAACCATGAACTCGGTAGCCACCGCCGTGGGCGCCACCGCCACCTTCATCGGTGCCAACTTCATGCTGATGCTGCGCGCCGCTTTCGGAGCCGGGGACTTGGGTTCTGCCACAGTTATTTTCCTGGTGATCGTGCCGACCACGGCCGCGGCCTGGGTGGCATCCGGCTTCCCCGGCGACCGGTTGGGGCCCGACGACAGCGTGCGTGCCGTACATGGTTCGGCGTTCTACGCGGTGGCCACCGGATGGCTGCACGGGGCGCGAACCATCGTCGGCACACCATCGGTTTTCGATGCGCTCATCGGCCTGGCCGCGCACCGCATGGTGTTCGGTGTCAACACATTGCTGGTCCTTGTCCTGGTACGCAGTAACGAGTCGGTGTTCGCCGGGATCGGCGCGGCGGCATTGTTCCTGGCGTGTACCGGTATCGGCTCGTTCCTGGGGACGGTCTCGACCCCGGCTCTGCTCCGACGATTCGGCCGTGGACGCACCCTGGGGATGGCGCTGGGCGGGGCAGTCGTCCTGCAACTGATCGCCTCAGGTTTGTACATCCCCATCCTGCTGGCCTCCGCATTCGGCCTCGGCATGGCCGGGCAGGTGATCAAGCTGTGCGCCGATGTCGGCATGCAGACCGACGTCGACGACGCTCTGCGCGGGCATGTCTTCGCGGTGCAGGACTCGTTGTTCTGGGTCACTTTCACCGGCGCGATGGCGGTAGGCGCCGCCTTCATCACGCACGCGCATTGGCTAGCCTTCTCCGGCGCGATGATCTACTTGGCCGGACTGATCGTGCACATGACACGAACCCTCTGGCCCAGCACGCTGGACACCGGCTCCCTGCCCACCCAGCCCAACGCCGGCTCCCTGCCCACCCAGCCCAACCCGGAAGGACAAGCCCGTGACCTCGACCGCTGACGCAGTCATCGACGACCTCCGCGCCGAAAGCGATGAACTGGACGCCCTGGTGGCCGCGCTCCCCGAGCAGGGCTGGGCCCGGGACACACCCGCAGCGGGCTGGACCATCGCTCACCAGATAGCGCACCTGCACTGGACCGACGCGCAGTCGCTGCTGGCAGTCACCGACCCCGCCGTCTTCGCCGAGGAACTGCCCAAGGCGATGGCCGATCCGCTCGGCTTCGTGGACAAGGCGGCCGAAGAAACCGCCCAGATCCCGCCGGCCGACCTACTCATCCAATGGCGCAGCACCCGCAACCAGCTACACGCGGCACTGCGCGCCGTGCCGGACGGTGTCAAGATTCCCTGGTACGGGCCGCCGATGAGCGCGGCGTCCATGGGCACCGCACGTTTGATGGAAACCTGGGCGCACGGTCTCGACGTCGCCGATGCGCTCGGCGTGCCGCTCGCTCCTACCCCGCGCATCAAATCGATTGCCCACCTTGGTGTTCGAACCCGGGACTTCGCCTTCTCGGTGCACGGATTGCCCGCCCCTAGCGAGCCGTTTCGGGTCGAACTGACCGGCCCGGACGCCGATACCTGGACGTGGGGGCCCGAGGAGGCCGCCCAGCGCGTCACCGGATCAGCGCTCGACTTCTGCTACCTGGTTACCCAGCGCCGTCCGCGCGCCGATCTGGATCTGCGGGCCACTGGCCAGGACGCCGAGCAGTGGCTGTCCATCGCGCAGGCTTTCGCCGGCCCGCCCGGCGCCGGCCGGGGATGAACCCCGGGGCCGCCGTCCGCACGCTGGATCCCTCGGAGGCAATGTTCGCGGGAAATCGCAGCACGGTGGCGTACTCGGCCTTCGGCACCGGTGTGCTCGATATCGATGCTCTGACACTTGCCTTCCGCGCCCTGCTGCGTAGCTATCCGGTGTTGGCGACACAGATCGTGTCCGCCGGGCACGAGTACCTACTTCACCACGTTCCTCGTCCGCCCGCGCTTCAGGTGGGCACCTGCACCGCACTACCCCCCGCAGGCTTCACCATCGTCGACCCCGACGCGGTGTGTGCCATCGACGTAGCCCAGCAGGGCAACGACTTTCGCCTGACCTTGCTTACCCACCACAGCATCGCCGACGCGGGCGCCTCGCTGAAGTACCTGGAAGTCCTGTGCTCGCTCTACACCCGCGTGGTCGAGACGGGATCAGCCGGGGCCACACGTCGGCATCCGCTGGCGATGTCGCTGGAGCAGTTCCTTGCCGAGCGCGGTTATGTCATACCCGCGCCCTGCGCGCCCCCGGCGACACCGGTAGAGCCGACGGTCGAGACGGCGGTTGTGCTCCGCCACGGGCGCACCCGACTCAGCCGCGCGCAGACCACGCGCCTATTCGACTCCGCCCGCGCGGCGGGCCTCACCGTGCACGGAATCGTGTGTGCCGCGATCCTGTCTGCTGCCCAAACGCTTTCACGATCGCAGGACCCCGTCACGTTTGGCCTGACATCTTCGGTGGACCTACGCACACGAACCGGCGCGCCCATCACCGCGGCGCAAGGGACCGTGATCCAGGGAGCCGACACCGCGACTCTGGCTGTGACATCCGATGACGACCCGCTGCGTCTGGCGCGCGCGGTACTGGATTCCCTGGCCAGCGGCCTCGTGGATCGCCGTGTGCACCAAGCATTTCTACGGCATCAACCGCTGCAGCAGCAGTCCGTCGAGAATCCGCTCATGGTCCGAACTGGGGCCGCATACCTGCGCTGCGCCTGCCGGCGGGGCTGCGCATACACGACTTCCGTGCCACCGCACGTGGGTGGCGCATCCGGTTGCGGGCCACGACACTTCCCCCGAGCTTCTTCGTCACCACCTGCGAGGGACAACTCAGCCTCGATCACCCAGTCTGGGTAGCCGATGAGTCCGATCCGACACTCGCGTGGACGGCAGCGCTAGGGCAATCCTTCGACAGGATTTTCCGCTGACACCTGGGGCGAAGCCACGGGCCGGGCCGCCTCGGCGATCCCGTCTCCGTCACCATCGGTGAGCACGACATCCCAGCGGCCGTCTCCGGTGGTGTCGGCGTACACGGAATTGCCGGAATCGGTTGTACTAAAGGCTCTTTCCGCATCGCCGTCGCCATCCACATCGAAAAGCTGATCCGGCTTCCCGTCCCCGTCGATATCGGCGGTGCCGCCGGGGTGTTCCATGCCATCGAGGCCGAACCAGCTGATGGACCCACTCCGTTCCACGTGAAACCTCCAGGTGCCCAGGCCATCATCGGTGAAGTAGGTCTCGGGCCTGCCATCATTGTCGATATCGAGCACGCTGTGATCTGCCGAGCCGTCCCCGTCGGCGTCCCACATCATGTCGTCGAACAGCCCGTCGCCGTCGAAGTCCAGCCGCACCGCGTCCATGACCCCGTCGCCATCCAGGTCCACATTGGGCGGTGCATCCCAGGCGGTGACGACGCCGTCCCCGGCACCGAAGCAGTAGTCCATATCCGATATGAGCCCCCGCCGGCTCCGGGCGTTCCGCCTTCTTGAGGCATGTGGATAACCACCCCGGCAGAACCTGCGCTGATACTGATGCATGTCTGTAGGAGCACACCGGCGGCGATTCGGTTCCCCCGTAGTCTCTGTCCCCGTGGATGCACCTACCCTCGCCGTGCTGCTGGCGGCGGCATCCGCCGCCGGGTGGGTCGATGCGGTGGTCGGCGGCGGCGGCCTCATCCTCATCCCGGTGCTCATGCTCGTCTTCCCCGGAATGGCCCCGGCCACCGCGCTGGGCACCAACAAACTCACCGCATTGTCAGGTACCGCGTCGGCGGCCATTCGGCTCTTTCCCCGAACACCTCTGAACTGGCGTGTCCTGGTGGGGGCCTTTTTCGTCGCGGCGGCCTTCGCCAGTGCCGGCGCGTACACCGCCTCCCGGCTACCCGTGTCGGTCTTCAAGCCCGTGGTGCTCGTGCTGCTGGTGGCGGTGGGCGTCTTCGTCGCGACGCGACCCCAGTTCGGCACGACCACGGAGGGAACCGCCCGCACCAAAACCGCGACCCTGACGGCACTCACCATCGCCGCCGTCGCGATCGCGTTCTACGACGGCATCATGGGCCCCGGCACCGGGACCTTCCTGATCATCACGTTGACCGTCGCCGCGGGAATGACCTTCCTGGAGAGCTCGGCCACCGCCAAGGTACTCAACTCCGGGACCAACGTCGGGGCGCTGGTTGTCTTCGCTTCGCAGGGCCACGTGCTGTGGCTGCTGGGTTTGGCCCTCGGTCTGGCAAACATCGTCGGCGCTCAGCTCGGTGCGCATATGGCGCTCGGGCGCGGCGCGGGTTTCGTCCGCGTGGTGCTGTTGGCGGTCGTCGTGGTGATGGTGGGCAAGCTCGGCTACGACATGCTCCGTTGAGCGCGGTCAGGAACGGCCGGCCCACCACTGGCGTAACGCTTCAACCGCCTCGTCGTGATCGAGCGGACCCCGCTCCAACCGGAGCTCCTTCAAGAACTGCCAGGCCTGCCCCACGATGGGGCCGGCCGGAACGCCCAACAGCTCCATGATCTGGTTGCCGTCGAGATCGGGCCGCACGCGCGCCAGATCCTCCTTGGCCGCCAGCTCCGCGATGCGCTCTTCGAGCCCGTCATAGTTGGCCTGCAACCGCGCCGCGCGCCGTTTGTTGCGCGTGGTGCAGTCCGCGCGCACCAGCTTGTGCAGCCGCGGCAAGAGCGGCCCCGCGTCGGTAACGTATCGGCGCACCGCAGAATCGGTCCATTTTCCGTCCCCGTACCCGTGAAACCGCAGATGCAGATACACCAGCTGCGAGACGTCGTCCACCATCTGCTTGGAGTACTTGAGCGCGCGCATGCGCTTGCGCACCATCTTGGCGCCGACGACCTCGTGGTGATGAAAGCTCACCCCGCCGCCCTCTTCGTGCCGACGGGTGGCCGGCTTGCCGATGTCGTGCAACAGCGCCGCCCAGCGCAGCACCAGGTCCGGACCTTCGTCTTCGAGATCCACCGCCTGCTCCAGCACCGTCAACGAGTGCCGATAGACATCCTTGTGTTGGTGGTGCTCGTCGATGGTCAACTGCATCTGACCCACCTCGGGCAGCACCACCGCGCCGAGTCCGCTGTCGACCAACAGGTCGATTCCCGCCACCGGATGTGCGCCCACGATCAACTTGTCCAGTTCGGTCTGCACGCGTTCGGCAGTGATCCGGCCCAGCTGATCGGCCATCGCGTGCAGCGCCTCCAGCACGCGCGGCGCCACCGTGAAGCCCAGTTGCGACACGAACCGGGCCGCGCGCAGCATCCGCAGCGGGTCATCGCCGAACGAAATCTCCGGCGCCGACGGGGTGTCCAGCACTCCGGCGCGCAGCGCCTCCAGCCCGTTCAGGGGATCGCAGAACTCTCCCGGCCCGTCCGGCCCGATCTTGACCGCCATGGCGTTGACGGTGAAGTCGCGGCGCACCAGGTCGCCCTCGAGGCTGTCGCCGAACACCACCTCGGGATTCCGCGACTGCTGGTCGTAGCTGTCGCTGCGGAAGGTGGTGATCTCGACCCGCTGGCCTCTACGGGCCACGCCGATGGTGCCGAACGCGATCCCGGTATCCCAGATGGCCTCGGCCCAGCCCGTCACCAGATTCTGCACCTGTTCGGGACGCGCGTCGGTGGTGAAGTCCAGGTCGATGCCGGGCTTGCCCAACGCCGCGTCGCGGACGCTGCCGCCTACGAGATACAGGTCGAAACCGGCGGAATCGAAGAGCGCACCCAGCTCCGAGAGCAGCTTCTTGTGCCGGTTCAAGGTCACCGCGGCGGTGGCCAACAGTTCAGCGGTCGGTATCGATTCGGGCACGTCGGGACAGCCTACCGGCGCGTATCGCAGGAGCTCTCAGTAGCGGGAACTACTATCACATGGGTGTCTGACTCCTCCGGCGGTTCCCGCACGGGTGGGTCGTCGGATGAACCCGGCTCGAACCCCGCCTCAGCGCGCGGCCGCGGGTCGCGCCGCGGTCGGCGCAACCGATCGCAGGGTCGAGCACAGGGCCGGGCGCAGGGCGCCAATACTCCGGCGGCCTCCCCTGCCGCTGGGGCTCCTGCTGCGCCAAACGGAGCCAACACCGCAGCAGGAAAGGGCCGTGGCCGCGTCAAGGGCCGAGCAGCGGGCACCTCACTGCGCACGGTGCGTGAAACCTCGGCCGGCGGCCTGGTCATCGCCGGCATCGACGGCCCCAAGGACGGTCAGGTCGCTGCCCTCATCGGGCGGACCGACCGGCGCGGACGCATGCTGTGGTCGCTGCCCAAGGGGCATATCGAACAGGGTGAGACCGCCGAGCAGACCGCCATCCGCGAGGTGGCCGAAGAGACCGGAATCCGCGGCACCGTGCTCGCCGCGCTCGGCAGCATCGACTATTGGTTCGTCACCGAGGGCCGGCGCGTGCACAAAACGGTGCATCACTATCTGATGCGCTCGCTGGGCGGCGAGCTGTCCGATGACGATGTCGAGGTCACCGAGGTCGCCTGGGTACCGCTCGGGGAGCTACCCACCCGCCTGGCCTACGCCGACGAGCGGCGACTGGCCGAAGTGGCGGGCGATCTGATCGACAAACTGCACACCGAAGGACCCGCAGCGCTACCTCCCCTGCCGCCCTCCGCGCCACGACGCCGCCCTCAAACGCATTCCAGTACGCATAGGACACCGGGCCGGCGATCCGGGCGCGGACAACAGCAATGACCCGACCCACGCATCGCAGCGCGACGCGTGTGGCGGCAGTACTTGCCGTCCTCGCGCTTGTCCTGCTCGGCGCACCGTGGTCTGTCCCGCGGGCCCAGGCCTACCGCGACGGACAGTTCCTCAAGGTCGTCATCGATGAGGTCAATCCCCAAACGGTCACCACCGTCGACTCGATGGTCACCGTGCGCGGCACCGTCGCCAACGTCGGGGATCGCCCGGTCACCGATGTGGTGGTGCGTCTGGAGCGCGCCGATGCCGTGGCCACCAGTTCCGACCTGCGCGCCAGTCTGCACGGTCACCACGATCAGTTCCGGCCCGTGGGCGAGTTCGTCACCGTCGCAGGCACTCTCGAACAAGGACAGCAACGTCCATTCAGCCTCGCCTTCCCACTGCGGGGAGGAACCGGGGCGAACTGGAACATCGAAGCCCCTGGTGTGTATCCCGCGCTGGTGAACGTCAACGGCACCCCGGACTACGGGGCCCCCGCGCGCCTCGACGATGCCCGGTTCCTGCTCCCGGTTCTCGGGGTGCCGCCGCCGAACAATGCAGCCTCCGAACCCGAGGTCGCACCCGACACCTCCCGCCCGGTGGGGCTGACGCTGCTGTGGCCGCTGGCCGACCGTCCCCGACTGGCCCCTGGCCAACCCGGCGGACCGACTCCGGTGCGGCTTCTCGATGACCAGCTGGAGCGCTCCCTGTCACCCGGGGGCAGGTTGGACGCGCTGCTGGGCGCGCTGGAGTTCGCGACCGAGCCCGCCGTTGACCCCAAGGGCGAGTTGGCACGCACGGTCTGCGTGGCCGTCGACCCCGACCTGCTGGTGACCGTCAACGAGATGACGCAGAACTACCAGGTGCTGGACAATTCGGCCGACCCCGCCGGTCCCGTACACCCGGGCACCGGGCAGGGGCTCGCCGTGGCCTGGCTCGACCGGCTGCGCGCGATGGCCAAACACACCTGTGTCACCCCGCTGCCTTACGCCCAGGCCAGCCTGGACGCCGTCGCCGAGATGGCAGATGACGGCCTGTCCCACCAGGCCACCACTGGAGCCGCCGATGTCCTGGACCAGATCCTGGGCGTCGTCAGCCTGCGCGGAGCCACCCTGCTCGGCGACAGCCACCTTTCGGCGGCGAGCATCGACCTGCTCACCGCGCAGGGCCCGACCGTCGCGGTGTCGCCCTTACCGTCGGGACAAGAGACACCGCCCGATTTCAATCCGCGCCGGGTGTCGGACACGCTCGTCGCGGCGCCCTTTGACCCGTCGGTAGGCGCGGCGCTGAGCGCGGTTGGTCGCACCCCCATGACACCGGACTATGTGCCGCAATCGCTGCGCTTCGCACTGCAACATGATTCGCGCGTCGCGCGGATACAAGACGCACTCGGGGCCATGGCCTGGCAGGCGCTCTCTCCGCAGCAGACCCCCCGTCAGACGGTTCTTCTTCCCGACGCCACCTGGGATCTGTCCGACGGCGAGGCCCGCTCGATCCTTTCGGCGACCTCGACCCTGCTGCATTCGGGACTGGCGATACCGCGCCCGCTGCCCACCCTCATCGGCGAGGCACGCGCCGGCGCCCAGCCCAACCCCGTGGACACCACCTTCGGCGTCGACGCACAAGAAGCCGTGGACGACTGGGTGTCTCAGGGCCTCGGTGACGAGGTCCGCCGCGTGTGGGGGCTCACTGCCGCACTGACCGTGGACGCCCGCACCGGGCTCACTGGCGTCCAATACACCGATCCGCTACGCCAGGACGCCCTGCGCGCCGTGAGCCAGAGCGTTCCCGCCGATGCCCGTGACGACGCCGCGCGCGAACGGCTGGCCGCCATCCGCCGCACGGTCGGTGATCTGTTCAACGCGGTCACCGTCGTCAATCCGGGTGGGTCCTACACCCTGGCCACCGAACACAGTCCGCTGCCGCTGGTGTTGCGCAACGAACTTCCGGTGCCTATCCGGGTCTCCCTGCGAGTCGAGACCCCTGCCGGCATGAGTGCGACAGATGTTGGCGTACAAGAAGTTCCGCCCGGCTTCCTGCCGGTCAAGGTGCCCGTCGAGGTCAACGTGTCACAACGCATGGCGGTGGACGTCACGCTGCACACACCCGACGGACTGCCGCTGGGCGACCCGGTCCGCCTGTCCGTGCACTCCAACGCGTACGGCAAGCCGCTGTTCTTCATCACCATCAGTGCTGCCACGGTGCTCTTCGCCCTGACCGGCCGGCGGCTGTGGCATCGGTTCCGCGGTCAGCCGGACCGCGCCGACCTCGACCGCGAGGACGAGCCTGCCGCACCGGAGAAGGGAGCCCAGTGGCAGCAATGAGAGAGCCGCTGGACCCGCTACCCGATCCCGAAGCCGACGACACCATCGAGGAACTGTCCGACGCCGCCGTCGTCTCCCACTCCGGATCGATGGCGGTGGCCACCTTGGTCAGCCGCATCACCGGCTTCATCAAGCTGCTGCTGATCACCGCGGCGCTCGGCGCGGCATCCGCGAGCGCCTTCTCAACTGCCAACACCCTGCCCAACATCATTGCCGCGCTGGTGCTTGAGGCCACCTTCACGGCGATTTTCATCCCGGTGCTCACCCGTGCCGAGCGCGAAGACGCCGACGGTGGCGAGGCGTTCATACGCAAGCTGCTCACCATTGTCACGACGCTGCTGCTGGTGACGACACTGCTCTCGGTGCTGGCCGCACCATTGTTGGCCGGGATCATGCTCGGTGGCGATCCCAAGGTGAACACGCCGCTCACCACGGCGCTGGCGTACTTGCTCCTGCCGCAGGTCTTCTTCTACGGCCTGAGCTCGCTGTTCATGGCGATTCTGAACACCCGCAACGTGTTTGGTCCGCCCGCTTGGGCGCCGGTGTGGAACAACCTGGTGGCGATCGCCACCCTCGTGCTGTACTGGCTGATGCCGGGTGAGCTCACCCTCGACCCGATCCGGATGAGCGACCCGAAGCTGTTGGTACTGGGCATCGGCACCACGCTCGGTGTGGCGGCCCAGGCCATGGTGCTGCTGCCGGCGATTCGGCGCCAGCAGATTCCCCTGCGCCCCTTGTGGGGGCTCGACGACCGCCTCAAACAGTTCGGCGGAATGGCCGCCGCCATGTTCGCGTACGTGGCCATCAGTCAGTTCGGGTATGTCATCGCGAACCGGATCGCCGCCGGTGCCGCGGAATCCGGCCCGATCATCTATAGCCAGACCTGGATGATCCTGCAGTTGCCCTACGGGGTTGTCGGCGTCACGATCCTCACCGCGATCATGCCCCGGCTGAGTCGCAATGCTGCCGCTCAAGACACTCCTGCCGTGCTCGGCGATATGTCGCTGGCAACCCGGCTGACGATGACCGTGCTGATTCCTGTGGTGGCGGTGATGACGGTCGCCGGGCCGGCGATGGGCCCGGCGCTATTCGCGTACGGCAATTTCCACCTCGGATCCGCTCACTACCTCGGACTGTCGATTTCGCTCTCTGCCTTCACCCTCATCCCTTACGCCCTTGTGCTGCTTCAGCTTCGGGTTTTCTATGCACGCCACGAGGCCTGGACACCCACGCTGATGATCATCGTGATCACTGCGGTCAAGGTCATTGGTTCCGTTGCCGCTCCGCACCTGACGGACGACCCCGATCTGGTTGCCGGATACCTGGGTGCCGCCAACGGGCTCGGATTCGTGGCGGGTGCACTATGCGGGTATCTGTTGTTGCGCCGCAGCCTGGGGCGCGCGGCGGGCCCGCTCATCGGTCCGGATGTTGCCCGCACGGCACTGGTTGCCCTCGCCGCGTCGGTGACCGCCGCCGCAGTCGGTCTGGGTATCGATCGCGGCTTCGGCCTCGACCTGCTCACCCAACGAGGCGGCGGCCTTGGCTCGATTCTGCGGTTGGCCATCCTGGGCATCGTCATGCTCGCGGTCACCTTCGCCCTCATGGTCGCCGTCAAGCTCCCGGAGGCCCTCAGCGTGGTCGCCATGCTGCAGCGCCGGCTCGGTGGTCGCCTCGGCGCTCGGCTTCGGGCAGAGACACAAGATCACGCTTCGGTCATGGGCAACTCCCCCGGGCCATCCCTGCCGTACCCTGATTCGGGTGATCCAGTCGGCGGTAGCGATGCCATCGGCTCGACAACCGCAAACAAACCAGCGCACGGGGGCGGTGCTGATACGAGAAAGGGCAGGGCTGTGACCGACACCCCGGGGTCATCGACCCGGCCTGTTCCCACCCAGTCCCCGTCCACGGGCCCGGTCCCCACTTCCGTGATGCCCGGCGCCAGCATCGCCGGCGGCCGTTACCGCCTGCTGACCTCGCACGGCGGCCCGGACGGCCTGCAGTTCTGGCAAGCCACCGACACCGAGCTGAACCGACCGGTGGCACTCACCATCATCGACGGCGCGGCCTTCACCGCCGACCAGGTGCAGGACATCCTTTCGAACACCCTGCGGCTCAGCAAGATTGAGTCGTCCGGTCTGGCGCGCGTGCTCGACGCCGTCCATGAGGGCAACGGCGGCATCGTGGTGGCCCAGTGGGTCCGCGGCGGTTCCCTACGCGAGGTCGCCGATACCGAACCCTCCGCTGTGGGCGCCAGCCGCGCGGTCCGCTCGCTGGCTGAGGCCGCCGACGCGGCCTTCGAGGCCGGATCGGCGCTGAGCATCGACCACCCCGACCGGGTCCGCATCAGCATCGACGGAGACGCCGTCCTCGCCTTCCCTGCCACGCTGTCTTCGGCCAGCGCTGATGAGGATGTGCGCGGGCTCGGTGCCGCCCTCTACGCGCTGACCACGCGTCGCTGGCCGCTGGCCGAGACCGGTCAGCCGAGCGGGCTGCCCGCCGCCAATCGCGCCCCCGACGGCAGACCCGTCGAAGCCCGCGTTCTCATCCCCACCGTGCCTGCCGAGATCTCCGACGTGGCCGCACGTGCGCTGAGCGATGACCCTGGTTCAGCAGCTGAGCTGCTCGACGGCCTGGAGTCGGCCATCGCGAGTGTCGACCACACCACCATGCTCGAACCAGCGGCCGCGGCACCCACCCAAGCGCTGGACGTCGGCAGGCGTCCGTCATTTGAGGACCCGGCAGACTCCGACGACGAGGACTACGAGGACTACGAGGAAGAAGATCCGGAAGAGGCCGCGCGCCACCGCAAGATCTTCCTGATCGGGCTGGGTGTGGTCGGTGTTCTCGTCATCTCGCTGTGCATCGCGCTCGGGGTCTGGGTGACGCGGATCTTCGGAGACGTCGGACCGCTCGACAAGATCAACATCGGCATCGGGTTGCCCACCCAGTCCTCCGGTGGCGATGCCGCGAAGCCAGGTAGCCCGGCCAAGATCGTGCAGGCGACCGTGTTTCCCCCGGGCCCGGATGCCGATCAACCCGGCAAGGCGGGCCTGGCCGTGGATGGCAACCCTTCCACGTCGTGGATCACAGATACGTACACCGACGCCGACCCCTTCCCGGTGCTGTTCAAGCCCGGCGTGGGTCTGCTGCTGGATTTACAGTCCTCGAGTGCGCTGAGCAGCGTCACCATCGAATCGCACAGTGTCGGAACGCAAGTACAGATCCGCTCGGCGGACTCGGCCACGCCGGGCTCGATCAATGACACCAAGGAGATCTCGGCAACCGCCACGCTGCAGTCCGGCAAAACCACCATTCCGATCACCAGCAGCTCGCAGGTCTCGCATGTGCTGGTGTGGATCAACAAGCTGGGCTCGACCAACGGTGATCACCACGCGGAGATCAGCGAAATCACCGTGTCAACTGCGTCCTAGCTGGGCGATCGTCTGAGAGTCGACCAGTTACCGAAGGCTTTTCGGTAACCATCCACATACCCGGCCCGTTATTTTTCACGGTAGTTGAAACCCGATGGCAACCTCTCAGTGGGGCGCTGAACTGCGGTTCATGTTGTCCAGTTACGTATATCGCTGTTACGTATTGTTGAAAGTTGTATAACAGTTTGCTGTGGGGCACCGTCGTGGTCGACGGCACCCCCCATTTTTGATTACTGTGCGCGTGTGGGCATGGTTCAGGGGGTTCTCACCACTCCTCAACACTCGGACGCCGAGCTGTTGGCTGCCCATGTCGCCGGTGATCCGTCAGCTTTCGAACAGCTGTTTCGCCGTCATCATCGTCGTCTTTACCGACTCGCCCGGGCCACCAGCCGCACCCCCGAAGATGCCGCCGACGCGCTTCAGGAGGCCATGCTGTCGGCGCACCGGGGAGCTGCCAATTTCCGCAACGACGCCGCGGTAACCAGCTGGCTCTATCGCATCGTGGTGAACGCCTGTCTGGATCGCATGCGTCGCAACAAGGCGCACATTCCCATCGAGCTCGAAGAGGACGTTTACACCCTCGAGGACCCCTCGACCAACGTCGATACCTCGATCGTCATCCAGAAGGCACTGCTACGGCTGCCCGCGGAGCAGCGCGCGGCGGTCATCGCGGTCGATATGCAGGGCTACTCGGTCGCCGATGCCGCTGAACTGCTCGGTGTGCCGGAGGGCACGGTGAAGAGCCGCTGCGCGCGTGCACGCGCACGCCTGGCCGTCGCCCTGCACTACCTGGATAAGGCCGGCTCGGTCGAACCGGAAACCATCGACTACTAACCGTGTATCACCGTGTCACGATCCACCTGCACATTGGGCAACGGTCGTGGCGGGCGGTAGCTGGATATGGGAACAATGAACACAAATGGTCAGCAACCCGCCGGGCGGTGCCGATGACGAAGGTAACCTCGACAAGGTGAACCTCGCCGAGGTGCCGCTGTCACTCGAGGTCTTGGCCGACCTGCACGCCGGTGTCTATGACACCGGCGATTCCAACGTGCTTAGGCAACGCGCAGACCAAGATCCAGACGCACGTCAGACCCTGGCGGCTCTCGATCAGGTGCGTGCGGAGTTGGTGGCGTGGATGGACAGTCCCGCACCCGAGGTGCCCGAGTCCGTCGTCGACGACATCGTTGCCGCATTACGCGCGGAATCCGCCAAGTCCACGTTGCCAGCGATAGCTGCGGATGCGGTACGGCCCGCCGACGTGAGCCTCAACCTGGTCACAGGTCCAGTGCCGCTGGATCATCGGCGCCGCCCGGCGGCAAAGCGTCGCTGGCTGGCCTACTCCGGCGCGGGCCTGGCAGCCGCCGCCTGCGTTGCCGTCGCCATCACCGTCGTCGCTCAGGACAACCAGCGCGCCTCGCAAACCACCACCGCCGTGGCTGGCCCGTCGCTGTCCCAACAGATTGCGCCCAAGACAGCCGCACCGGTGGCGCCAGAATTGCCCGCGCGTGGCGCAGTGGGTCAAACGGCGTTTCCCCTCTCCGGAAATGAGATAACCGCCCTGGTGGGCCGTGCGCCCGCGTTCGGGGAGCTCGATGATGCCGCTCGCCGTGCGTCCTGCCTGACAGGCCTCGGACTCTCCGCCTCCACACCTGTCCTCGGTGCGCAGACCCTCGATATCGACGGGCCCGCGGTGCTGATGGTGCTTCCCGCCGAACGTCCCGGTGAACTGTTGGCGGTGGCCGTGCGCCCCGGCTGCAGTCAGACCGATCCGCAGCGTGTGGCCCAGACCCGAATCGGTGCCACACCTAGCCGGTAGATCTCCCACCGCCCGCCGGGCGTGGAACATCCCGCTCTAGGCTGTTGTTTTAGCATTCGCACGGCCTAGTTGGATCAGGCACATCAGATCGCCTCAGAAGGGAACCGCATGTCTCAGGCTCCGTCGACCGGGACCGAATCGGACGTTCACGAGCTCATCATCATCGGCTCTGGACCCGCTGGGTACACCGCGGCGGTCTATGCGGCCCGCGCGCAGCTCAAGCCGATCGTGTTCGAGGGCACCCAATTCGGTGGCGCCTTGATGACCACCACCGAGGTCGAGAACTACCCCGGCTTCCGCGAGGGAATCATGGGCCCTGACCTGATGGATCAGATGCGCGAACAGGCCATCCGCTTCGGCGCCGACCTCCGCACCGAGGACGTCGACGAGGTCTCCCTGCGGGGCCCCGTGAAGACCGTCACCGTCGGCGACGAGGTATACCGTGCGCGAGCCGTCATCCTGGCGATGGGTGCGGCACCGCGGTACCTGGGGGTGCCAGGGGAGGACACCCTGCTGGGACGCGGCGTCAGCTCCTGTGCCACCTGCGATGGATTCTTCTTCAAGGATCAGGACATCGCCGTCATCGGCGGCGGAGACTCCGCGATGGAAGAAGCGACATTCCTCACACGATTTGCCCGCAGCGTTACCCTGATCCACCGCCGCGACGAGTTCCGTGCCTCCAAGATCATGCTGGAACGCGCCTACGCCGACCCCAAGATCACGGTGCTCACCAACACCAAGATCGTCGGGGTGGAGGGAACCGACTCGGTCACCGGACTCAAGTTGGAGAACACCGTGACCGGCCAAGCCTCGGAGCTGCCCGTCACCGGTATGTTCGTCGCCGTCGGCCACGACCCGCGCAGCGAACTCGTGAAGGATGTCGTTGACGTCGACCCCGATGGGTACGTGTTGGTGCGCGATCGCAGCACCTACACCTCCGTGGAGGGTGTGTTCGCCGCCGGAGACTTGGTGGACCGCACCTACCGGCAAGCGGTAACCGCCGCTGGAAGTGGTTGTGCTGCAGCCATTGACGCCGAGCGCTGGCTAGCCGAGACCGCACATTCCCAGACCCTCATTGAGGCCTAGCGCCCCCCTGCCACAGACAAAAGGAGAATTATGAGCGACCACGCGACCGTTACCGTCACCGACGACTCGTTCCAGGAAGACGTTGTGTCCAGCAACAAACCTGTGCTGGTCGATTTCTGGGCGACCTGGTGCGGGCCCTGCAAGATGGTGGCGCCCGTACTGGAGGAGATCGCCAAGGACCACGGCGAAGCACTCACCATCGCCAAACTCGACGTGGACGCCAACCCGGAGACCGCCCGCGCATTTCAGGTGACTTCGATCCCAACGCTGATCCTGTTCCAAAACGGTGAGGCAACCAAGCGGATCGTCGGTGCCAAGAGCAAGTCGGCGTTGCTGCGTGAGCTAGACGGCGTCGTCTAACCTGCCCAACGTCGGTCACATAACCGGCCCGGGAGTTTCGCTCATCGCCTAGGCATCTGAGACAATATTGCCGTCCCGACGGCGGGCAGCTGCTCTCGGCGTCGGTAGCAGTGCGGTTTCCTTATATACGGCTGCGAAAGGCTGCGAAAGGCGGAGTATGACGACAGGCGCGTCGAACATTCGCCACGGCGATCGAGGCCCGGCCGTCACCGAGGTGCGCGAGGTGCTGACAGCCCTCGGGTTCCTGGAGGACCCCGACGAGGTCCTGGCGACCGGTCGGCACGTCATGGTCGATCGCTTTGACGCGACACTGGACGACGCCGTGCGCGCGTTTCAGCAGTGCCGGGGCCTGTTGGTCGACGGCATCGTCGGACCCGCGACCTACCGCACGCTCAAAGAAGCCTCCTACCGGCTCGGGGCGCGCACACTCTTCCATCAGTTCTCCGCACCCATGTACGGCGACGATGTCGCCACCCTGCAGAAGCGCCTGCAAGATCTGGGTTTCTACACCGGTCTGGTCGACGGGAACTTCGGCCTACAGACCTACAACTCGCTCATGTCCTACCAGCGCGAGTACGGGCTGACCGCCGACGGCATCTGCGGGCCCGAAACGTTGCGGTCCTTCCAACTGCTGGGCCGCCACGTGACCGGCGGCTCAGCGCACGCGATCCGGGAGACCGAGCACGTACGCAACGCCGGTCCGCAGCTGTCCGGCAAGCGCATCGTGATCGACCCCGGCCTCGGTGGCGGCGATCGTGGCCGCATCGTCCCGGGTCGCGAGGGCCCCACCAGCGAGGCGGACATCTTGTGGGACTTGGCGAGTCGTCTTGAGGGCCGCATGACCGCGATCGGGATGGACACCTACATCTCGCGCGCCATACAGAACAACCCCACCGATGTCGAGCGAGCCACCTACGCCAACAATGTGGGTGCCGATCTGATGATCAGTCTCCGCTTCGACGCACAGCCCACGGTGGCCGCCAGCGGTGTCGCGTCCTACCACTTCGGCAACCTACATGGCTCCGTCTCCACCATCGGACACATGCTTGCCGACTTCATTCAGCGAGAAGTGGCCGCGCGCACTGGATTACGAGACTGTCGCGCCCATGGCCGCACCTGGGATCTCCTCCGTCTCACCCGGATGCCCACCGTGCAGGTGGATATCGGGTACATCACCTCCCCCCACGATGTCTCCATTCTCAGCTCTGCTCACTACCGGGACGTGGTAGCCGAGTCGATTCTGGCCGCAGTGAAGCGGGTATACCTGCTCGGCAAGAACGACCGCCCCACCGGCACGTTCACTTTCGACGAGCTGCTGGCTCACGAATTGTCGGCAGGAAGCTGATCTTTCGAGGTCCGAGAGTTCCCATGGTTCCCGCGGCTTTCGTCACTGTGACGCAGGATGTATCTCGATGGCGGCCGCCGGGCACACGTGAGCCGCGTCGGCCGCCTCCCGGGCTTGCTCCCCGGACAGCACTCCCTTGTGCAACGGCACGGCCGTGCCGTCCACATCCGCACCAAACAGATCGGGATGTTGTGCAACGCAATACCCTGACCCCATGCACAGATCTTGATCGACGCTCACCGAGGAACTGCTGTCGGGCGGACTCACGATCACACCGTCGTCAAGGTAACAGGCAACCCACCCTCGAGAGTTACCGAGAAATTGAAGTGGTGCTTTGGTTTCCAGCCTTCCGGTAACGCCAAACGATAGCGCTGGAAGATGATCGCCAGCAGGAACTGCGCATTCATATAAGCCATACCCGTGCCGAGACAGTGGTGCCTACCCGATCCAAATGGCATGAACGCCAACCGCGGTCGGCTTCTGGCTGCGACCTCGTCCATGAACCGGTTCGGGTCGTACGTATCAGGGTCGGCCCACCACCGCGGATCCCGATGGATCGAATACAGGGAAGGCCCGACGATGGTGTGTTTCGGGATGAAGTATCCGCCGATAACGTCGTCGTCCATCGCAAACCGAGGATTCAGCGGATGGCCCTGAAGTCGTTGGCCCTCATCGAAACATGCCTTGGCCCAAGCTAATTTGGGCAGATCATCCGGTGTCGGCAGCGCGCCAGCCAAGCCATCCACCTCGGCGTACAACCGTCTCAGGTGCTCAGGGTGCCCCAACAACAGCGCAAGTGTCCACGACAACGATGCCACGACTGTCTCATATCCACCCGCCATCAGAATCATCAACTCCATGCTCAGATCTCGTTCCGAGAGCTGGCTTCCGTCGTCGTAGCTCGCCTCCAGGAGGAGGCTCAGCAGATCTGGTGTCTCGATCGGATTCTTACGTCGCTGCTGGATCAAGCGTCGCGTCAATCGCCACAGCCGCCACATAGACCGCGGTGCCGATTCCCGCCCCGGTAGCGGCAGGACACTGGGCAGCGGGCTCATCATTGTCACCGATGCCATCAGCGACATGAAAGTTCTTAGATCTACGTCGGTTTCACTAATCTCCTGTTCGGTGATAGTCGACGAGAACATCGCACGGAGAAAGGCCGGCAGGGTCACTTGCGCGATTGCGTGCTGTAGATCCACGACCTGGCCGGTATCGGCCCAGCATGCCCACCGGTCGACCCGCCGGACAAACTCGTCCGCGATCACCTCTGCCACCCGCGCCAGATGACGGCGTCCGAACATCGGCATGAGCATTCGGCGGCGCTGCCGGAACTTGTCCCCCTCCAGCATCGGAATCGCCGCTCCGATCACGCCCATAGCCGCCTGGCCCGGTCCGATCATGCTGTATCTGCCCACCGGGTCATCCATCACCTGGCTCGCGTAATCCGGATGGTTGACCACCACGATGCTGCCGCCCAACGGGAATGGAACCCGATACACATCACCGAATTCCCGTGCACAGCGGCGAAAGAACTCGAACGGTTCACGCCGCATCTCCGGCACGCTGCCTACAACGGGGTGCCCCACCGGGCCGGGCGGCGTGAGCGCCGGACTCCCCACACCCCTGACGATGCTGGAGGCCAACGGAAAACTGGCACGAGTCAGCCACCACGGATCTTTGCGCGAGTATTCGAATCTTTGGCGGGCTCTTGCGATCTCGTTGACCTCATGGACCGAGGGATTCAATGGCAGCGGGCCCCACTGCCCTGCCAGCTCGCGCGGGAAGTCGCCAAACCCGGTAGGGCCGTCCTGGTGAGGCTCTGCCGGGCAGCCCCGCGTGACTTCCTTTCCCACCAGCTCGGTCATGCTGCGGGTACCGATTGCCGGGCAGCGGTGCGGACCGGACCCAGCACCTTGGTGCCGACCTCGTCTCGGTACCGCTGGCACGTGGGTGAGTACGCGGCGATCGCGACGGCCAGCAGATTCAGGGTCGTGGACAACCCCGCCAGGCCCCACGATGGCAGCGGCGCCAGACCCAGGTGAATCGCGAAATAGTTCGGCAGAGTACAGACGATGGTGTAGGCGAGATAAGCGGCTGGCGCAACGAATGGTATTACTGCCCAACGGTATCCGCGCATGCGAGGCCGGATAGCAACCAGTACCCAAGCGATGATCACCAGGAAGCCGCCGTTCTGCACGAGGCTCGGCAGCGGCACCCCGAAGACCAGCGCGTTATTGCTGTAGTACCTCATCAGTCCGAAGTGGCTGTTGACCATTTCCCCGATACACTCGGCGATTCCGAACACCAGCGCGAACACGATGAGTGTCCAAGCGGCCCAACCTTTCTTGATCATTTCGTACACAACCAGCGCCGTCGGCGCAGTGCCCACCCACACCAGGGGGACGAAGATCGGCAGCGGCCGGTCGGCGATGATCACATAGGGCAGGGTGTTGGTCATGTAGGTGGTTGCACCGATCACGTCGAGCCACGGCTCGACGAAGTAGGGCAGGATCGTCACTCCGCTGAGCATGATGAGCCAGTACATCAGCGCGTCCTCGTGCTTACGAATGGTCATCCAGCCGACCCATGCTGCCGAAATCATCAGGCAGACAACAAGAACCGCCACCACGGTCCAGGCCCACCAGGGTTCACCGTGAATCACCGGTGGTGGCCCCCACTCCGCACCCGCGCTCAACCGTGTCATCACCTATGTCCTTTCACCGTCACCGAGCGGTCTAGTCGGACACTAATGTCTAGTTCAAGACTAAGTCAATCACTTTGAGACAAATGATTCCGCTAAACGACACGTGTCGCCTCAGAGAGTCTTTGTGGACTATCCTCAGCCGCATGGAGGACCCCGCGGAACCGCCGATCCGGATGGCGGATCGGCAGCGCGCTCGACGTAGCGAGCTCGTCAAGGAAGAGGTGGTCGAGGCCGCCCTCGCCGAGTTCTCGGAACGCGGCTATCACCAAACATCGATCGCACACATCGCGGAACGCCTCGGCACAGGGCACTCGATGTTCTACCGGTACTTCACCAACAAGCGCGATATCCTCGAACACGTCGTGCAACACGCCACGCAACGCACCATCGAGACCCTCAGCCACACATTGCCCGGACGCATCACATCACTGAACGAATTTCATGATTTCTCAGTGAATCTCGGACTTGCCTACATCGATTTGGTGGTGGCGGATCCGCGGCTTTCCCGCCTGCTACTGCAACAGGGTGCCGCTGTAGATGCAGAGATGACCGCTCAGTTCTGCGGCGTGTTCGACGCCGGCGCTGCGGTGCTCGGAGGTCTTTTGCGCGATGGGATCGAATCCGGTTACGTCCGAGAGGATATCGACGTCGAAGCCGTCGCAGATTCAGTGGTCGGCATCCCGCTGGGCATCCTCGCCCGCTACGGACACGAACCGAATCAGGACATCCTCGCAGCGAGGGTACGCGCCACCGCGGATCTCGTGTGCCGCGGCATCGCGCCCTGAAGGGAATACTCCCCTCTCGCCAGATGTTTTCCGCGGCTGTGCGGACTTTCACTGTCGGCGACGCAACCGTCACTCAGCTCACCGAACTGGATGTGTGGCCCATCAAGCCGCATCACTGGTATCCGGCTCTCTCCGAAGAGCAACTCGTATTCGCACGGGCCAACTACGCACCGTCCGCCGTGTCCGACGATGGCTCCGAACTCATCTTCGCGATCCACAACTACGTCATCGAGCTCGCTGACACCATCATCGTGGTCGACACCTGCTCGGGTAATCACAAGAACCGGCCGCTGTTCGCGGACCTCCACATGCTCAATACCGACTACCTGACCCGTCTCGAACAGTCCGGATACTCGCCCGAAGCCGTCGATATCGTCGTCAACACTCACCTGCATCTGGACCATTGCGGTTGGAACACTCGCCTGGTTGAGGGCACATGGCGGCCCACCTTCCCTGCCGCCACCTACCTTTTCCATCACACCGAACTCAAATACATTCGGGCCCAGTGGGAATCAGCACCCATTGACCAGTGGCAGGACAACGGCGGCTGGGTCTACGAGGACAGCATCCTGCCCGTTCTGGAACACGCGCCGTACGGTTTCGTGAAATCGGGACAGGTGCTGCACTCTTACGGCTCCACCCATATTCGCGCACTCGATGCGGGCGGACATACTCCCGGGCACGTAGCGATCGAGGTTCGTGCCGCGGATACCGGCTTGCTCATCGCCGGTGATGCACTCCATCACCCTATGCAGGCACAATTTCCGGACCTACCCTTCTACGCTGACGCCGATCCGGCTCAGGCCGTCGCCACCCGTCGCGCACTGCTCGGACGGTGCGCCGACGAAAACCTCAAGCTCCTCACCGCACACTTCCCTGCACATTCACCGCTGGGTGTGCGCCGCAGCGGTGCCGCGTTCACATGGGACGGCTCTCGGGCGATCGATTGAGCAGCCAACTCTGTTGGCCCCGCCTAGAACCCGGCACCCACCACCGGTCCAGCGCCGGCATGCTGCGGGATCTGCACCGATTCCAGCAGGCGTTCCAGTGCGGCCTCCACTTCCGCCTTCCAGCCAAGCCCTCGATCCAGCTCCAGCCGTAGCCGCGGAAAGTGCTGGTGCGGAGCGACCACCGTAAAGCCGACATCCTTCAAGAAGTCCACGTCGATCATGCACTGCTCAATGGTGCACTCCCCCAGCACATCCGGGGCTTCGGAATGTCTCGCCAGCGATCCTTCACACAGGTCCAGCGCTTCGGCGGTGCGTCCGAAGGCCTCCAACGCGCGCACACCTCGGCGGACCAATTCGGCGACCACGTTGGCGATGATGCTGTGCGGCAGACCATCTGACTCATGTCCCGGCTCTACCCCGAGCGAGGTCAACAGAATCGCATCCGCGCTGACAGGTGCCGTGGGAAATAGCCGGGCACGGGGCACAACACCGGGCGGCGCGTACAGCGCGTATCCCGCAGTGGTCGGCCGCGATTGCGGACCGGTTACCGCGACCTGACCGCACGACCCCCACTCAAGCATGACCATCGAAAGCCAGGCTTCCTTCTCGAATTCAGGATCCGAGAGATGCTGACCATCTCCGACGGTAGCGGGGTCCACTTCCCAGAAGACACACCGCCGGGCATGCTTGGGCAGCTGCTCGAAACCATCGAGCCGCAGGGGAACGATCCGAGCCGACACTGGTTTTGTACGCCTCCACGTCCGGTCAACATGGTGCGCGGTACGCCTCATGCGTCCGGCAACCCTTCAAGGATATGCGAAATTTCTGGTTTGGCACCCGGCAGCCCGGTCACGATCGGCTAAATCCGCCGCCATGGCCCCCTCCGCACAGATGCGTGCACTGCGGGGCCGAAAACCCTGAGTTACCAACTACTTTCGCGCGAGCGCCAGAAGCCGGCGGGCTTCACGTCACAGTGACGTTTCTCCCCTGAGGGTTAGGACGTGCCCTCGCCGGACATCAAATCGACAATTCGTTGCAAATCATCGACAGAACCGAACTCGACAACGATCTTGCCCTTGCGCTTCCCGAGACTGACCGTCACGCGGGTATCGAAGGTGCCCGAGAGCCTCTCGGCGACATCCTGCAGACCAGGCATCTGCATCGGCTTGCGACGCGGCGCGGGCTTCGGGGCATCGCTACGGTTGGCGAGCGTCACGGCCTCCTCGGCGGCCCGTACCGACATCCCCTCCGCCACGATGCGCGCGGCCAGTTCTTCCTGCGCTCCTGCTCCCCCTTCGAGGGCAAGCAAGGCGCGTGCATGGCCGGCCGACAAGACGCCCGCTGCCACCCGACGCTGCACGGCAATGGGGAGGCGCAGCAGGCGGATCATGTTCGAGATGACCGGACGCGACCGACCGATTCGCGCGGCCAGCTCCTCATGGGTGACTTCGAACTCGTCGAGAAGCTGTTGGTAGGCCGCCGCCTCCTCCAGTGGGTTCAGCTGTGCGCGGTGAATGTTCTCCAGCAGCGCGTCACGGAGGAGGTTGTCATCCGCGGTCTCCCGCACAATTGCCGGGATGGTGTCCAGACCCGCCTCTTGTGTGGCGCGCCAACGCCGCTCCCCCATCACCAATTGGTAGTCACCGTCGTCGACCACGCGCACCACGATCGGCTGCATCACGCCGAACTCACGGATCGAATGAACCAGCTCCGCCAGCGCCTCCTCATCGAACACCTGGCGGGGCTGCTTGGGATTCGGCTTGATGGCGGTTACTGGAATCTCGCGGTAGACCGCACCGATATCGGCCGCTGGTGTGGCCGCCGGCGCTGCCGGCGCCGGGCCACCTCCGATGACTACGTCGGCGGCGGCGGCACCCAGACTTGGGCCCGCCGGTGCCGACGAGCCGTCCACCGGGGCGGTGGGAATGAGCGACGCCAGGCCGCGACCGAGTCCGCCCTTACGCCGTGATGATGCCGACTGACTCATCGATTACTTCTCCCTTTTCGCATCCGCTCCGCACAAGTGATGATTTTTCCGTAGCACACCCCGCTCATTGCGGATCACTCGCCGACGAGCTCGGCCGCTGGGCGAGTTCGCGCGCTGCATCGAGATAGCTCAACGCGCCACGTGAACCCGGATCGTATTCAAGAACACTGGTTCCGTACCCCGGTGCTTCCGACACCTTGACGCTACGCGGGATGACCGAACCCAGTACCTTCGGGCCGAAGTGGCCCCGCACCTCATCCGCCACTTGGTCGGCCAGCTTGGTCCGGCCGTCATACATGGTGAGCAAGATCGTCGACACATGCAGCGCCGGGTTGAGATGTGCTTGGACAAGTTCGATGTTGCGCAGCAGCTGGCCCACCCCTTCCAATGCGTAGTACTCGCACTGGATGGGGATCAACACTTCGTTGGCGGCAACGAGCGCATTGACCGTCAACAGACCGAGCGATGGCGGGCAATCAATGAAGACGAAGTCGAACGCATCGGCCGGGAGACCGGCGATCGCCGAACGCAACCGCCCTTCGCGCGCGACCATCGAAACCAGCTCGATCTCGGCACCGGCAAGGTCGATCGTCGCCGGAACGCAGAAGAGGTGCTCGCTCTGCGGGCTGGACTGAATCGCGTCCTGAATGGGTATCTCGCCAAGGAGTACCTCGTACGACGAGGGGGTGCCCGCGCGGTGGTCGGCACCCAGTGCGGTGCTTGCGTTGCCTTGGGGGTCCAAATCGATCACCAGAACATTGAGCCCCTGCAGTGCCATCGCCGCCGCAAGGTTCACCGCAGTGGTGGTCTTGCCGACGCCGCCCTTCTGATTGGCGATCGTCAGCATCCGCCGATGTGCGGGCTTCGGTAGTCGGACCGAGCCTTGCTTCAACTGAGTCGCTCGCTGCGCCGCGGCGCCGATGGGAGTCTCGGATTCCACGAACTCCGTGGGCGCCCGGTGGCCGTCACTCGCTGCGCCGGTTTCACGTGAAACATCGTCGCTACTCACTGTCGTCTCCTTGATCGGATGCTCATCGGCTCCGCTTCCGCGAACCGCCGCGGGAGCTTCCCCGCTGCCGGTTTCCGTCGCATTCTTTCCGCCGCGCGACCACCACCGTGGTGGGCGAATCGAGGTACCGCGTGCCACACTGCACCACCCTCACATCGTCGGCGCCGAGCTGACCCAGCGCGCTGCCGTACTGCTCTACTTCATCCTCTGCACGATCACCTTTGATCGCCAACATCCGTCCGCCGATCCGCGTCAAAGGAAGAGACCAGCGGGCGATCTTGTCCAATGCCGCGACCGCCCGGGACGTCACCGCGTCCGCCCCGCCAACCTCGGCGATAACAGCGGGCTCCTCTGCCCTACCCCGCACCACCGACACATTGGTCAGCCCCAGCTGCTCGATCATTTCACGGAGAAACTCCGTGCGCCGAAGCATCGGCTCGACGAGAACGATACCGACATCTGGCCGCGCGATACCTAGGGGAATTCCCGGTAGCCCGGCGCCGCTCCCGACGTCAATAACTCGCTCCCCCGCCTCGAGTAGCTCCCCGAGGACAGCGCTGTTAAGAATGTGGCGCCCCCACAATCGACCCGTCTCGCGGGGTCCGATCAGACCTCGCTCCACGCCGATTGTGGCGAGCGCCGCTACATACTCGACCGCCCGGGCAAGCCGCTCACCGAACACCTCGGCAGCGGCCTCCGGCACCGGGAGGGTCTCGCCGTGTTTCACGTGAAACATTCCTCCCGGAGCGCGGCCACAGAATTACATGGATGAGATTTGGTGGCGTCAGTCGTGCAGAACGACGACGCGACGCGACGGCTCCACGCCCTCGCTCTCGCTGTGCACACCGTCGACGGCGGCAACCGCGTCGTGCACGATCTTTCGCTCGAACGGGGTCATCGGAGCAAGCTCCTCACGCTCGCCCGACTCCAGCACCTGCTTGGCGATCTTGGTACCCAGCGCGGCCAGCTCGTCGCGGCGGCGGCCTCGCCAGTTCGCGATGTCGAGCATGAGCCTGCTGCGTTCACCCGACTTCTGCTGAACCGCGAGCCGAGTCAACTCCTGCAGGGCGTCCAGCACCTCGCCCTTACGACCGACGAGCTTCGACAGGTCGCTGCCGCCGTCGATACTGACAATCGCACGGTCACCCTCGACATCCAGATCGATGTCACCATCGAAGTCCAGGAGGTCCAGCAGCTCCTCCAGGTAGTCGCCGGCGATCTCGCCCTCGGCGACCAGACGCTCCTCAAGGTCGGCCGTGCGCGGCTCGGCCTCCGGGGCGGCGGTCTCCTCGGCCGTGGTCTCTTCGGCTTGAGTGTCCAGATCGGTCATCGTTCTTCTCCCTCTGTCACGCCCGTACAGAATCGCGGGCGGCTAGCGCTTGCGGCGACGATCGGGCCGCGCACCCGGCTTCGGGGTACGGCTCGTCGTGCCTGATCCATTTGTTGAATTCGGGGAAGCCGGTCCCCCGCTGTCCTCGTCCGTGCCGGTGGACTCCACGACCTCCGGGCTCGCATCCGAGTCGTCTGCTTGTTCGGCCGGCTGGCTCTTGCCACGCGTCGGCTTGGCACCCGGCTTGGGAGCGTTGGCCGCGCGCCGCTCCAGATCCGCCTGCTTCTTTTCTTCCTCTTCCTTGGCGATTCTGTTGAAGACGTAGTGCTGCTGTCCGAACGTCCAAATGTTGTTCGACACCCAATACAGGATGATCGCGATCGGCAGGAACGGTCCACCGACCACCACGCCGAGCGGGAACACGTACAGCGCCAGCCGGTTCATGATCTGGGTCTGCGGATTGGCCTGCGCCTCGGGGCTCTGCCGCGCGATCGATGCCCGGCTATTGAAGTAGGTCGCGACACCCGCGATGATCATCAGCGGGATGGATACCCCTGCCACGGCAAGTCTATTGAACTCGGTGAAGGCGTCCAGACCCGTCGTCTGAATCATGGTGGCGCCCAATGGTGCACCGAACAGGTTCGCGTCCAAGAAGTTGGCCACGTCATTGGCGCTGAAGAAATAGTTTCCCGTCGCGCGGTTCGCTTCCACCGTCATATGCACCTGACCGAAACCACCGGTGGTTCGGTTGAAGGATCTCAGCACATGGAACAGCCCCAGGAATACCGGGATCTGCGCCAGCATCGGCAGACACCCGAGAATCGGGTTGAATCCGTGTTCGCGTTGCAGCTTCTGCATCTCCAGCGCCATGCGCTGACGGTCATTCTTGTACTTCTTCTGTAGCGCCTTGATCTGCGGCTGCAGCTCCTGCATCTGCCGGGTGGTCCGGATCTGCCGCACGAAAGGCTTGTACAGGATCGCCCGCAACGTGAACACCAGGAACATCACCGACAGTGCCCAGGCGAAGAAGTTCTTGGGGCCCAGCAGGTAGGCGAATAGCTTGTACCAAACCCACATGATCCCGGAGACCGGGTAATAGATGAACCCGAGGTTGAACCAATCAAACATCCGCTGTGCTCCTCCGCACGCTCGCGTGCTCTCGACCCCGATCCTCTGGGTCCCCGTGCTCGGTATGGCGTTCCGGGACTGGGTCCCATCCGCCGTGATGCCACGGTCCACACTTCAATAGCCGAATCGTGGCCAACCAGCCGCCGCGGATCAGGCCATGCGCCGTCAACGCCTCTACCGCGTACTGGCTACAGGTCGGCATGAACCGGCAACTGGGCAGCCGCATCGGCGAGATCCAGGTCTGATACAGACGAATCAAAAAGATCACGGCTCGCGCCGGGCGGCTTTTCATCGTTGCCGCTCTGCTGCCGGTTCCTGCCGTCGTGCCGAACGATCGATTCCGTCTCGCAATTGCTGACGCAGGCTTGCCGAGAGCGCCGTGCTGCTGCTGGGCAGCGCTCTGATCACCATGCGATCTACCGGCTCGAGTTTGGGCAGTAATTCCGCGGCCGCATGCCGAAGCCGACGCGAGACCCGATGACGTACGACCGCCCCGCCCACCGACTTTCCGACGATCAGACCCACCTTGGGGCCCTCAACCTGCTCACAAGCAGAATCAGGACAACCGCGCCGAAGATGAATCACCAAGTCCGCGTGGGTAGTTCGCACTCCACGCTTGACGGTCTGTCGGAATTCGGATGATTTGGTCATCCGGTGTCGAGTCGGCAACACCGACTACCACCCGCGCCCGAAACTCAGGCGGTCAGTTCCCGACGGCCCTTACGACGCCGGCCGGCAATGATGGCGCGACCCGCGCGGGTACGCATGCGCAACCGGAAACCGTGGGTGCGTGCGCGACGCCGATTGTTTGGCTGGAAGGTCCGCTTGCCCTTTGCCACCGCTACTACTCCTTCATGTCCATCACGTTCTCGACCACCATCGCTCCCGTCGCCGAATCACGACGCTTGCGATGTGTTGAGACGCATCAGTCCGTTGGTACTTCTCACTCGCCACCGGCGCGGTACCTACGGAATCCTGGGTTTCATCCCTGATGACGTGCGGGTCGCGGCCGTGCCGCCGACGTTCGGGCGACTGTTTGAGGGTACTGACCTGCTCGACGCCGGTCAAACTGATCACAGACGTCACACGCGTATCCCCTCGGCACAGGAGTCTGTCACCTTTACGAAAGTTGTCATCCATGTCTTTGGATCGGTTGGCGGGGCGATACAAAAACTGTTAGCTTCTGCGAATGCCGTTTCCACCGGGCGCATGCATCGGAACCATCCACACTGGCCGATGCCGATCGCGGTCGGACACCGACTAGCCGGTCCCCCGGAGCAGGTGATCCGACATGATCTCCTGGTATACGCACACTGACCACCATGGGGGTGGTCGGCTTTGTTGTCCACAGCTGTGGATAACCGTGTGGAAACCCACGACCGATCGTTCAAAAGGGGCTAGTGTCGACGTGTCCCCACCAGCTG
Source organism: Mycobacteroides abscessus ATCC 19977 (assembly GCF_000069185.1). Lineage (NCBI taxonomy): Bacteria > Bacillati > Actinomycetota > Actinomycetes > Mycobacteriales > Mycobacteriaceae > Mycobacteroides > Mycobacteroides abscessus. The sequence goes on from NC_010397.1 coordinate 5,067,157, forward strand.
AGAGAGATGCTCGCCG